>NZ_CP084001.1:0-4662532 GCF_020181675.1 Salmonella sp. A7
GAAATCTTTCAGACTGCGTGAAGTCGCGATCGTTTGAAAGATCCGTGAAAACCGCAGACAGCGGTTCGTGCGTCACCCTTCATGCAGGGTCTTATCGACGTGCGCCAACAATCATTAATGTATCAGCCTTTGTCATTTATCGACTTTTGTTCGAGTGGAGTCCGCCGTGTCACTTTCGCTTTGGCAGCAGTGTCTTGCCCGATTGCAGGATGAGTTACCAGCCACAGAATTCAGTATGTGGATACGCCCGTTGCAGGCGGAACTGAGCGATAACACGCTGGCTTTGTATGCGCCAAACCGTTTTGTGCTCGATTGGGTAAGAGATAAGTACCTCAACAATATCAATGGATTACTCAACACATTCTGCGGCGCGGATGCCCCACAACTGCGTTTTGAAGTGGGAACAAAGCCCGTTACGCAAACGCTAAAAACGCCTGTGCATAACGTTGTCGCGCCTGCGCAGACAACGACAGCGCAGCCGCAGCGCGTAGCGCCTGCGGCCCGTTCGGGCTGGGATAACGTACCAGCGCCGGCGGAGCCGACCTACCGCTCCAACGTCAATGTTAAGCATACATTTGATAACTTCGTCGAAGGTAAATCCAACCAACTGGCGCGCGCGGCGGCACGTCAGGTGGCGGATAATCCTGGCGGCGCTTATAACCCGTTATTCCTCTATGGCGGCACCGGTCTGGGTAAAACTCACCTGCTGCACGCGGTGGGTAACGGCATTATGGCGCGCAAACCCAACGCGAAAGTCGTGTATATGCACTCCGAGCGCTTTGTGCAGGACATGGTAAAAGCCCTGCAAAATAACGCCATCGAAGAGTTTAAACGCTACTACCGCTCCGTTGACGCATTGCTGATCGACGATATTCAATTCTTCGCCAATAAAGAACGATCCCAGGAAGAGTTTTTCCATACCTTTAACGCTCTGCTGGAAGGCAATCAGCAGATCATTTTGACGTCGGATCGCTATCCGAAAGAGATCAACGGCGTTGAGGATCGTCTCAAGTCCCGCTTTGGTTGGGGGCTAACAGTGGCGATCGAACCGCCAGAACTGGAAACCCGCGTGGCGATCCTGATGAAAAAAGCGGACGAAAATGATATTCGTCTGCCAGGCGAGGTCGCGTTCTTTATCGCCAAGCGTCTACGCTCTAACGTGCGTGAGCTGGAAGGCGCGCTGAACCGGGTGATCGCCAATGCCAACTTTACCGGCCGGGCGATTACTATCGACTTTGTGCGCGAAGCGCTGCGCGATTTACTGGCGTTGCAGGAAAAACTGGTCACCATCGACAATATTCAGAAGACGGTGGCGGAGTATTACAAAATCAAAATTGCGGATCTGCTTTCTAAGCGTCGATCTCGCTCGGTAGCACGTCCGCGCCAGATGGCTATGGCGCTGGCAAAAGAGCTCACCAACCACAGTCTGCCGGAAATCGGCGATGCGTTTGGCGGGCGCGACCACACTACCGTACTTCATGCCTGTCGTAAAATTGAGCAACTGCGTGAAGAAAGCCACGATATCAAAGAAGATTTTTCGAATTTAATCAGAACATTGTCGTCGTGATCCTATGAAATTTACCGTTGAACGTGAACATTTATTAAAACCGCTTCAGCAGGTCAGCGGCCCGCTGGGCGGTCGTCCTACGCTGCCGATTCTCGGTAACCTGCTCCTCCAGGTAGCGGACGGTACGCTTTCTCTGACCGGCACCGATCTTGAAATGGAGATGGTCGCGCGCGTTACGCTTTCTCAGCCGCATGAGCCGGGTGCTACTACCGTGCCGGCGCGGAAATTCTTTGATATCTGCCGCGGCCTGCCGGAGGGCGCGGAGATTGCCGTTCAGTTGGAAGGTGATCGGATGCTGGTGCGTTCTGGCCGTAGCCGCTTCTCGCTGTCTACGCTGCCTGCCGCCGATTTCCCGAATCTTGACGACTGGCAAAGCGAAGTTGAATTTACGCTGCCGCAGGCCACGATGAAGCGCCTGATTGAAGCGACCCAGTTTTCGATGGCCCATCAGGATGTGCGCTACTACTTAAACGGTATGCTGTTTGAAACGGAAGGCAGCGAACTGCGCACTGTTGCGACCGACGGCCACCGTCTGGCGGTGTGCTCAATGCCGCTGGAGGCGTCTTTACCCAGCCACTCGGTGATTGTGCCGCGTAAAGGCGTGATTGAACTGATGCGTATGCTCGACGGCGGCGAAAACCCGCTGCGCGTGCAGATCGGCAGTAATAATATCCGCGCGCACGTCGGCGACTTTATCTTTACCTCGAAGCTGGTGGATGGTCGTTTCCCGGATTACCGTCGCGTTCTGCCGAAGAATCCGGATAAACATCTGGAAGCGGGCTGCGATATCCTCAAGCAGGCGTTTGCCCGCGCGGCAATCCTCTCGAATGAGAAATTCCGCGGCGTGCGTCTGTATGTCAGTGAGAATCAGCTCAAAATCACCGCCAATAACCCGGAACAGGAAGAAGCGGAAGAGATTCTGGACGTGAGCTACGGCGGGACGGAGATGGAAATCGGCTTTAACGTCAGTTACGTGCTGGACGTGCTCAATGCGCTGAAGTGCGAAACCGTGCGCATTATGCTGACGGATTCCGTATCCAGCGTACAGATTGAGGATGCGGCGTCACAGTCGGCTGCCTATGTTGTTATGCCAATGCGCTTGTAAAGAATATCGGGCTATCTTACTTGTTATTCTGGCTCCGGGCAGTGCTCGCACAAAATACGAAGTATTTTGGACGTCTTATGGACGGCCCGAAGGGCGAGCGCAGCGAGCAATCCTCACGTACTCCAGTACGCTCCGGTTGCTGTGCGCTGGCCGTAACCAGACTAACTGCGCCGATAACGCCCTGGTTATGAGTTGATATGTCGCTATCCAGACTGCTAATCAAAGACTTCCGCAACATAGAAAATGCGGATCTCGCTTTATCCCCCGGCTTTAACTTCCTGGTTGGCGCCAACGGTAGCGGCAAAACCAGCGTGCTGGAAGCTATCTATACGCTTGGCCACGGTCGGGCGTTTCGCAGTTTGCAGCCTGGCCGCGTGATTCGTCATGAGCAGGAAGCGTTTGTTCTCCACGGGCGATTACAGGGCGAAGAGCGTGAGACGTCGATTGGCTTAACCAAAGATAAGCAGGGCGACAGCAAAGTCCGTATCGACGGTACCGACGGTCACAAGATCGCGGAGCTGGCGCATTTAATGCCGATGCAGTTGATTACGCCGGAGGGGTTTACTTTACTCAACGGCGGCCCCAAATACAGAAGAGCGTTCCTTGACTGGGGATGCTTTCACAACGAAGCCGGATTCTTCACCGCCTGGAGTAACCTGAAACGATTGCTGAAACAGCGTAATGCTGCGCTGCGCCAGGTGAGTCGTTATGAGCAATTGCGCCCGTGGGATAAAGAGCTGATCCCGTTGGCGGAACAAATTAGTACCTGGCGGGCGGAGTACAGCATCGCTATCGCACAGGACATGGCGGATACCTGTCAGCAGTTTTTACCTGAATTTTCCCTGACGTTCTCTTTCCAGCGCGGCTGGGAGAAAGAGACAGACTATGCGGACGTGCTGGAGCGAAGCTTTGAGCGTGACCGTATGTTGACCTACACCGCGCACGGGCCGCATAAAGCGGACTTTCGCATTCGCGCTGACGGCGCGCCGGTGGAAGATACCCTGTCGCGCGGGCAGCTAAAGTTATTGATGTGCGCCTTACGTCTGGCGCAGGGCGAGTTCCTCACCCGCGAAAGCGGGCGGCGCTGCCTGTACCTGATAGATGATTTTGCCTCTGAACTTGACGATGCGCGTCGCGGACTGCTGGCCAGCCGCTTAAAAGCCACGCAATCGCAGGTCTTTGTCAGCGCAATTAGCGCTGAACACGTTATAGACATGTCGGATGAAAATTCGAAGATGTTTACCGTGGAAAAGGGTAAAATAACGGATTAACCCAAGATTAAATGAGCGAGAAACGTTGATGTCGAATTCTTATGACTCCTCCAGTATCAAAGTCCTGAAAGGGCTGGATGCGGTGCGTAAGCGCCCGGGTATGTATATCGGCGACACGGATGACGGCACCGGTCTGCACCACATGGTATTCGAGGTGGTAGATAACGCTATCGACGAAGCGCTCGCAGGTCACTGTAAAGATATCGTCGTGACTATTCACGCCGATAACTCCGTGTCCGTAACGGATGATGGCCGTGGCATTCCGACCGGGATTCACCCGGAAGAAGGCGTCTCGGCGGCGGAAGTGATCATGACCGTTCTGCACGCGGGCGGTAAATTTGACGATAACTCCTATAAAGTCTCCGGTGGTCTGCACGGCGTGGGCGTCTCGGTAGTCAACGCTCTGTCGCAAAAACTGGAACTGGTTATCCAGCGAGATGGCAAAATTCACCGTCAGATCTACGAGCACGGCGTGCCGCAGGCACCCCTGGCCGTCACTGGCGATACCGATAAAACCGGTACGATGGTACGTTTCTGGCCGAGCCACGAAACCTTCACCAACGTCACTGAATTTGAATATGAGATCCTGGCGAAACGCCTGCGTGAACTGTCATTCCTGAACTCAGGCGTCTCCATCCGCCTGCGCGACAAGCGCGATGGCAAAGAAGATCATTTCCACTACGAAGGCGGCATCAAGGCGTTTGTTGAATATCTCAACAAGAATAAAACGCCGATCCACCCGAATATCTTCTACTTCTCCACCGAAAAAGACGGTATCGGCGTGGAAGTAGCGCTGCAGTGGAACGATGGTTTCCAGGAAAACATCTACTGCTTTACCAACAACATTCCGCAGCGCGACGGCGGTACTCACCTGGCAGGCTTCCGTGCGGCGATGACCCGCACGCTGAACGCCTACATGGACAAAGAAGGCTACAGCAAAAAAGCCAAAGTCAGCGCCACCGGCGACGATGCCCGTGAAGGTCTGATTGCGGTGGTTTCCGTGAAGGTGCCGGACCCGAAATTCTCCTCGCAGACCAAAGATAAGCTGGTCTCTTCCGAGGTGAAATCGGCGGTAGAACAGCAGATGAACGAACTGCTGAGCGAATACCTGCTGGAAAACCCATCTGACGCGAAAATTGTCGTCGGCAAAATTATCGACGCCGCGCGTGCGCGTGAAGCGGCGCGTCGCGCCCGTGAAATGACCCGTCGTAAAGGCGCGCTGGACTTAGCGGGCCTGCCGGGCAAACTGGCTGACTGCCAGGAACGCGACCCGGCGCTGTCCGAACTGTACCTGGTGGAAGGGGACTCCGCGGGCGGCTCTGCGAAGCAGGGGCGTAACCGCAAGAACCAAGCGATTCTGCCGCTGAAGGGTAAAATCCTCAACGTCGAGAAAGCGCGCTTCGACAAGATGCTCTCCTCTCAGGAAGTGGCGACTCTGATCACCGCACTGGGCTGCGGTATCGGTCGCGACGAGTACAACCCGGACAAACTGCGTTACCACAGCATCATCATCATGACCGATGCGGACGTCGACGGCTCGCACATCCGTACGCTGCTGTTGACCTTCTTCTATCGTCAGATGCCGGAAATCGTTGAACGCGGCCACGTTTACATTGCCCAGCCGCCGCTGTACAAAGTGAAGAAAGGCAAGCAGGAACAGTACATTAAAGACGATGAAGCGATGGATCAGTACCAGATTTCCATCGCGCTTGACGGTGCGACTCTGCACGCGAACGCCCATGCGCCGGCGCTATCCGGCGAAGCGTTAGAAAAACTGGTCTCTGAATATAACGCCACGCAGAAAATGATTGGTCGTATGGAGCGTCGCTTCCCGAAAGCGCTGCTCAAAGAGCTGGTGTATCAGCCAACTCTGACCGAAGCCGATCTTTCTGATGAGCAGACTGTAACGCGCTGGGTGAATGCGCTGATTACCGAGCTGAACGAGAAAGAGCAGCACGGCAGCCAGTGGAAGTTCGATGTTCATACTAATACGGAACAGAATCTGTTCGAGCCGATCGTTCGCGTGCGTACGCATGGCGTGGATACCGACTATCCGTTGGATCACGAGTTTGTGACCGGCGCGGAATATCGTCGTATCTGCACGCTGGGCGAGAAGCTGCGCGGTCTGATTGAAGAGGACGCGTTCATCGAACGCGGCGAGCGTCGCCAGCCGGTAACCAGCTTCGAGCAGGCGCTGGAGTGGCTGGTGAAAGAATCACGTCGCGGTCTGGCTATCCAGCGTTATAAAGGTCTGGGTGAAATGAACCCGGATCAGCTGTGGGAAACCACCATGGACCCGGAAAGCCGCCGTATGCTGCGTGTGACCGTTAAAGATGCGATTGCTGCCGATCAGTTGTTCACCACGCTGATGGGCGACGCCGTTGAGCCGCGTCGTGCCTTTATCGAAGAGAACGCCCTGAAAGCAGCGAATATCGATATTTAACCTGCCTTAATCCCCGGCCTACCGCTGGTTGGCCGGGGCATCATGATGTTCATCGACATAGCTAAATAAAAAATCTCTAAAGCGCTGCGTGGCGGGCGTTTGTGCGCGCCACGCATGGAAATAAAGGTTCATATTGCGCCGCAGCG
Source organism: Salmonella sp. A7 (assembly GCF_020181675.1). NCBI lineage: Bacteria > Pseudomonadati > Pseudomonadota > Gammaproteobacteria > Enterobacterales > Enterobacteriaceae > Salmonella > Salmonella sp. A7. Next base: position 6,533 of record NZ_CP084001.1, read on the forward strand.
GAGGCGTGAGCGAACAGGTCGCTAATTGGTAGCTTTTGGCGTAATGGCGGGAAAAGGTTCCGGCGATCACCACGCCTTCACACTGCGCCGCCAGCGACATGGCGGTCGCCATATGCTCCACCGTCATTTTGGGCTTAATGCGCACGCCAGCGGTCGCGGAGATCATCGGAATGGATTCGTTGCCGACGGCAATCAGCTCTTCACTCTGAATCTCTTCCCAGCGTACCGCTTTTTTATGCAGCCGATAGTCCGGATGGCAGTACAGGGCGATTTCCGTTGTGAACAGCGTTTGTTTATCGATTTCCGGTTCCAGCGGTCGCTCAGGGCCGATACCGAAATCCGCTTCTCCCAGCATAATGCTTTTTTGTAATTGCGACATGGGCTTATCAATAAGCTGTACATGGGTATGCGGGTGCTGCCGCTTAAAGGCATGGATAATTTTCGGCAAAAAGGCACAGGCTATTAATGGTGCGCCAACAACCCGCACCAGGGATTTTTTGATCTCTTTCAGGTCGCGGGCATAATTTTCGGCCCGTTGAAACTCTTCAACAACCCGCATGGCGGCGGGTAAAAACTTTTCGCCGTCGGGCGACAGCTTCACCACGCGCGAAGTGCGGTCGAAAAGGGAAACCTCCATCTGGCTTTCCATTTCGTTGATTAAACCGCTAACGGCGCCCTGCGTGATGCACAGATATTTGCTGGCGGCGGTAAAACTACGCAAATCCGCGACGGCCAGAAACGCGCGAAATTGCCGGATAGTTAAATTCATTTGCCACCTGTGTTACCCCTTTACAGAGAGGATTTTATCTCAGGCTGGATAAGGTCGTGTTGATACGACTCGCAAATACAGGGGGTCTGCCTGCGGCGCAGGCAGACAGTTGGCTTATTTTACGGTGATGGTTGGTGATTTTTTCATGGTTTCCTCGGTCAGCTCCTGGCCGATACCAGGAAGCTCCGGGACTTCGTACATGCCGTTCTTGGGTAGATAGTTGTATTTACAGGTCTGTGTATTCGGTTCCAGCAGCGCATACCGGTGCAGTTCGTGGATGACGAAGTTAGGGATTGCGGTTTCCATATGCAGCGCCACCGCCGTGGAAATCGGCCCGCCGCAAACGTGGATTTGCACCGTTTTGTCGTAAACGTGCGCCATATCGCAGATTTTCTTCACTTCGGTGATGCCGCCGCAGGTGCAGATATCGGGCTGAATCACGCTCAGGCTGCCGTTTTCCAGGAAAGGACGGTATCCCCAGCGCCAGTAAATGCGTTCGCCAGCCGCCAGTGGAATATTAACTTTATCAGCCACTTGTTTCATTTGTCCGGGGTTTAATGGCATGACTGGTTCTTCGTAGTAGAAAATACCCAGTTCTTCTATCATGCGACCAAACTGAATTGCGGATGTAGTATCCGTAAAGGCGTGCATTTCGGCGATGATATCCACGTCCGGGCCGACCGCATCACGAATGGCGGCCATACGGTCGTAGCCCAGGCGCAGGATTTTGTCGGTGAGCGGCCCGTTGAGGTTTTGCTGGTTCCAGTTGCCGTGGCGATCCATTGCGACGGTATCCACTTTTATCGCGTCATAGCCTTCGCTGACGGCGGTCAGTGCCGCCTGCGCATACTGTTCCGGCTCGGTCAGCATATCTTTATCGCTGCCGTCCCCCCAGCCAAACTGTAGCTGGCTGGCATAGGTTCTGATTTTCTCGCGGCTTTTACCACCGAGCATCTTATACAGCGGTACGCCCCACGCTTTACCTTTGATATCCCACAGCGCGATATCAATACCGCTCATCGCAGCGGAAAAGATGCCGCCGCCGCCCTGCCCCCAGAAGGTTTTTTTGAGCATCTTTTCCCAGATAGCTTCGTTATTCATCGGGTCCATGCCGATGATAATGGCGGCTAAATCTTTTGCCATGCCGATGCCCGCAGAGGCGCCGACGCCGTAAGCCAGCCCGACTTCGCCAAAACCGGAAATGCCTTCGTCGGTATTAATTTTTACCACCACCGGACGCCATTTGCTGGTGGCGGACGCAAAATCGTTCGCCACATCAATAATATCAACGCTGGTAATTTTCATCATTTACTCCTCGTAATTAATATTTTTTAATCGTTAAGATTAATGCCGATACCACGGCGATAGCGCTGATAAAAACCAGGCATAGTAAGCCGCCGGTATAAGTTCCAGTGATAGAAATAAATAAGCCGATAAATACGGGAGATAATGAAGAGAGTCCATTGGCGACGCCGTTCATTACGCCGCTGGCGGCGGAAATAGATTTTCCGGGTATCATTCCCTGTAATAACGTCCAGGCAACGGGCGTACCCATCGTACAGAAAGCAACAGCAAAGGAGAGGAGTACCGCTGACATATATTTATGTTCGGTTATGGTACCGAAATAGATACTGACGCCAGCGAAAAACATTAATACCATTAATATGGGGGCGCTGCGTCCTATTTTATCGACGAAGATCCCCGCAGCGGCTTTAGAAAATATTGACAGGACAAAGGGAAGCGACGCCAGCCAGCCCATTTCCGCCCAGCTAAATCCTCTGGCTGATTTAAGATAGGTCGGCAGCCAGGTAATCATCCCCCAGTACAGGCATTGCAGGCACAGGTACCACAGCACCAGCAACCAGTAGCAATAGTTGGTGATCACCGGTTTGACCCGCAACATAAAACTTTCGCTGTTGCCTGCGCTTTCCGTTTCCTGTCCGGCTTTGATATAAGCCAGTTCCTGTTCGCTGATACTTTTATGTTGTTCTGGTTTATCAGCAACATATCGCCAGAGTAGCCAGAGTGGGATTAACCCGAGAGCGGCGCATAAAAAGAAGTTGGAACGCCAGCCGTGGGTGCCTATCCACCAGGTGAAAAAAGGCATCGCAATGGCGGGTGCCACCGACTGGCCGACGATCCACGCCGCGTTTGCTCTGCCGCGCTCCTGCTTCGGGAACCAGTTTTTAATAAATACGCTTTGCAGTGGATAATAAAATCCCTCTCCGATGCCCAGTAATATACGGCAAATAATAATTAGAGCGAATGATGTTGCTACGCCGCCAACCATTAAAGCGATAGTCCAGATCAGAATACAAAGCATCATTGCTTTTCTGGGGCCGAGATAATCGCCAAGCGGTGATAATACAACGTTAGCGATACCATAAGCGGCCAGAAAGACGGTCATCATCATGCCGATTTGCAATGGCATACCTTCAATACCCATATAGGCTAAGAAGGGTTCATTCGCGGCTAATACCGAAACATTAACGCGATCGAGATAAGCAATAAATATTCCAATAAACAGACAGGCAACGATTAAAAATCTTTTCCTGGTTGGGGGGGCGGTAAGGGCCATCGACATTAGCGATCTCCTTCTCATCGGATAAGGTTATTTTAAAATATAAGTTTTTGTTGATTTTTACTGATTAAGAACCAATCCCATTAGGCTCTAAGTGATGATGTCCAAAGTAGCAATACACATTCTTTTAGAAAAACGGTATTTTCTGTTTGATTAATGAGGTTATCTAATACATCAGGAGGGAGAATACGGCCTGAAAAGGGGAATCCCGTTTGTGAATCTTATCCCCCTTTCTCTCGGATTCTTTACTGTTTTTTGAGCGGAATCGCGTTAGCATGAGTCAGGACTCATTTAATGCGGGGATTTCATGGCTATCAAACTTATTGCTATCGACATGGATGGCACCCTTCTGCTGCCCGATCACACCATTTCTCCGGCGGTTAAAAACGCGATTGCCGCTGCGCGTGAAAAAGGGGTAAACGTGGTGCTGACCACAGGCCGTCCGTATGCGGGTGTGCACAGTTACCTGAAAGAACTTCACATGGAACAGCCCGGTGATTATTGCATCACCTATAACGGGGCGCTGGTGCAGAAAGCAGGGGACGGCAGTACGGTTGCGCAAACGGCGCTCAGCTATGATGACTACCGTTACCTGGAAAAACTGTCCCGTGAGGTGGGTTCTCACTTCCACGCATTAGACCGAAATACGCTTTATACCGCTAACCGCGATATCAGCTACTACACGGTGCATGAGTCGTATGTGGCGACCATTCCGCTGGTATTTTGTGAAGCGGAGAAGATGGACCCGAACACCCAGTTCCTGAAAGTTATGATGATCGATGAGCCTGCCGTTCTCGACCGGGCGATTGCGCGTATACCGGCAGAGGTGAAGGAAAAGTACACCGTGCTGAAAAGTGCGCCGTACTTCCTTGAAATCCTCGATAAACGGGTTAATAAAGGCACTGGCGTAAAATCACTGGCCGAGGCGCTGGGTATTAAGCCAGAGGAGGTGATGGCGATTGGCGATCAGGAAAACGACATTGCGATGATCGAATACGCCGGTATGGGCGTGGCAATGGACAACGCCATTCCGTCGGTCAAAGAGGTGGCTAACTTTGTGACTAAATCGAACCTTGAAGATGGTGTTGCCTGGGCGATTGAACAACATGTTCTGTCCTGATTCACTCCGGCCCGATCGCCGTCGGGCCGATAGTTCCACCCATGAAGCTAATGTGTTGCAACAAAGACGTTGTAGAAAATAGTTTTTTATTTCAAAAGATTAATTCGCACAGAAATCCCGCCCACCAGGCGACGATTACTATATTCTCCCTCCTCCTTTCGATCCGGCGGCGCTTCTCGCCAGAATAAACGCTTCATCATTATGAAAAAACGCTCCCTTTTGCTGTTGGCGCTGCCCGCTATGGCTTTTTCTACCTGGGCGGCTACCAGCCCCCCGGCGAACCTGTCGCTTGTTTATAGCTATCAGGATGACGTCCCATCTGCTGCCACACCGCCAGTCGCGACAACGCCGGTGGCAAAGCCTGCCAGTACATCAGTGTTGCCTTTTCTGGGTGATGAAGCCCGAAAGCGTGGCTATGAGCTTCCCGAGCCATTTGGCCTCAATATTAACTACATGAATATTGGGCAGAATATTAACGTTGATAGCATCAACTTTAATGGCCTGGCTTTAGGTCCCAACGGGGGAATTCCATTAGATAACGCATTTAAAATTAACGTCGGTCATACCCGTGAAAAGAGCAAGACCGAAACGGTCAAGCTGGATGCCTGGCTGCTGCCATTTATGAATGTGTACGGCCTGGTGGGCTATACCGATGGTCATTCCGTTTCGCAAATTGGTGTTGGGTTGATGACGAAAAATGGCCACGTTTTTCATCCCGCCGATCTGCAAAACCTCAAATTTAAACTCGACTTTAAAGGCACTACCTATGGCATCGGCACCACGCTGGTCGGCGGCATAGGTAACTGGTTTACCGCTGTTGATGCTAACTACACCCAGACACAGTTCGATATTCTTGATGGCAGCATCGACGCCTTTACCGTCTCACCTCGCGTTGGTTACCGTTTTACCACCCCGGGTATAGATAAGATGCATCTGCCGTCGGGCAAGCTAAACGTCTGGGTCGGCAGCATGTATCAGGATGTGCAGCAGGAGTTTAAAGGCAGCCTCGACGACCTGACCATGCCGTCAGCGACGCTACAAAGGCTGGTGAGTATGGCTAACTATAACAATAACGGCCGCTTTGACGTCAAACAGCATCTACAATCACCGTGGAACATGCTGCTGGGCGCTCAGTATGAAATAACCCGCCATTTCAACGTTACCACCGAGTTTGGCTTTGCCGAGCGCAATAGCTTCTTTGTGGCCGGTGAGTACCGCTTTTGAATCGCTGCCATTACCGACAGTTGCTTTGCGTCGCCGGTGTGCTGTCCGGCGTGGCGCAGGCGTCGCTGCCCAGCCGCAGTCAGGTGGACGGCTGGCTACAACAAATGGGGGATAGCGATACTTACGATGCCGCCAAAGGCGTCAACTGGGGAGTAATGCCCGGGCCATTTTATACCCCTGAACTGGGGCTGGGCATCGGCACCGCTATCGTCGGTATGTATCGCCCCGATCCTGCCGATAAGGTTAGCCAGGTATCCACGCTGTCGCTGAGCAGCTATTTCAGCTCCACAGGCGCTTTTGGCGTAAGCCTGCAAAATTACGCTTTTTTCGCGCAAGATCGCTGGCGTTTCTTCCTCACTGGCGCATTGAGCGACACGCCCACTTACTATTGGGGACAGGGTTTTGCCGCTGGTGATAAAGACAGCCATAAGCAGGCCTATACTGCGCAGGTGCTGGATCTGCAACCCATGCTGTATCGTCGGCTTGTTAACAATATCTATCTTGGCGTTGGCTGGACGCTGGATGTACAGCACGCCGCGCAAATTGATGAGACCGATCCGCCCAAAATTCAAAGAACAGCGCAGGGCTGTTCTTCACTGAGTAACGGCGGTAGCGTTGAGATTAGCTGGGATGATCGTGATTTTATACCTAACCCACGCAAAGGGCAGTATGCCACCCTTCGCTATACCCACTTCGCACCGGACGTCGGTAGCGATACGCGGTTTGATGAATACCAACTGCACTATAGTCGTTACCATGCCGTCAATGATAAAGACGTGCTGGCCTGGGAAGCTGACGGCGCCTTTACCCAGGGCGACGTGCCGTGGAATATGCTGCCGCTGCTGGGCAGTAACCATCGTATGCGCGGCTATTATGAAGGGCGCTATCGCGATAAAAATGCTATCAGCGGTCAGCTGGAATATCGCCATAAGCTGAGCTGGCGGCATGGCGTTGTCGGTTGGGTGGGCGAGGGCACCATGGGATCGTCTTTGCACCATCTGGATGACGGGCGATGGCTGCCTTCTGCGGGCGTGGGCTATCGCTTTGAGTTCAAGCCGCGCGTCAACGTGCGGCTGGATTACGGCGTGGGCAAAGCTAGCAGCGGTTTTTATTTTCAGGTAGGAGAAGCATTTTGAGGTCCGTCGTTCGGGTTATCTTTCTGGCGCTGCTGTTTCTGGCGGGGAGCGCCCGCGCCGCCTTACCACTGACGCTCTATCTGTCCACTCACCCAACGCCTGCTGCCAGTGAAGCCTGGCCGACGATGCCGCCGCAGCCGCTGCCAAAGGGGTTGCGGCCGTGTTGTGCTTTTGGTTACGACCTGCATGCCGAGCTGCTGGGACTGCCGGTTCCGTTCTATCAGTTAAATAACGTCGTGACGGTGGACTCGCTGGGGCATCATCAGTACAACGACCATCTGTACTCGGGCGTGGCAAACCTGATTGGCCTTAGCGGTGAGAATAACGGTATTGTGTATACCTTGCGTGGCGGATTCATCGACACCGCACATGTGCGGGATACCGCTGATATGACAGTGTATATCTTCAGCCAACTACTACCAAAGCTGGGGCAGGCTTTTACGCTGAATCTGGGCGAGGAGCTGGCCGAACGGCGTCTGGTTTTTACTGCTTTTACCCCTCCGGTCGATGCACGCGAGCGTTACACGCTGGCCGCCTGGCTGTCGGCGCATCTGGCGTTCCAGGTGGCGGAGTGGCACGAAATCGCCCAATGGTACGGTTTCGAGTCTGTTCGCGGATTTTCTGAGGGAGTATCGGCTTTTTCGCCGGAAGATCTCTATTCTAACCTCGCGGGAGCCCGTCTGGCAGCGTCTTTAATTGTCGGCGGCCAGACGAAAACGCAAGAGATGTACAACACGGCGATGGAAACCGCGCTGCGGCAAGCGCTGACGCAGCTGGCAGCGCAGCCGGCGCAGATCACCCGTTTCCAGTTTGATATGCTTGATGGCCGTTGGTGGAACAGCCAGCGGCGGGTACCGGAAAAATATCTGGTGCTGCATCGTAATTATCAGATGGGCGATGACCGCCTGCCGACCGCCATTCCTGGCGAGATAATGCCGCTATTGCCGCTGAGCTTGCCCCATCGCTGGCGCGGTATCCAGCTTAGCACGCTGGCGCAACTACAATTGTGGCCCAGCGAGGATATGGCGCAGCTACCGCCTCCCGCGCACTATTACAGCGAAAAAGATTTTGCCGCCCTGGCGGAGCAGGCACGGCTACAGGACGAAAAAACACAGAATCATTAAACAGGCAGTAGCCGTAGGCTATTTCCCTCTTATACCCTCGGCGTACTGTTTTATGTCCTGATCACTGGCGATGTGAAACGCGTCGTTTGGCGAGCCGGAAGCTATTATGGCGAAGGATGACCGGCTATCCATGCGTCGAGCGCCGTCACTCCCTGCGTCACGATAGTTTTAATATCTATATCGCTAAGCGGTTGTAATTCCAGCTCCCGACAGGCTTCGGTTGCCTGCGTCATCCCCAGGCTGGCGCAGCCGCTTTTTAATTTATGCGCCAGCCGCTTAATGTTAACGTCGTCATTCATGGCGCGCGCCGCCTCGATCTCCTCGACTAAAGGCAGCGCGCTGTCTTTGAATAACGCGATCCATTGCCGGAGTTTTTCCGGGCCGACAGACGCCATATCGCCGGCAAGCTGATGTTCATTCAGCATCGCCCGCGCGTTGTGAGATTTGCCCTGTAAATAGTGCGCTATCATGCGGTAAAGCTCCTCGCGGGGAACGGGCTTTTGAATAATCCCGCAAAAAAGACCGGCGGTACGCTGACGAAGATTATCGTCTATCACATGCGCGCTAAAACCAATGCGTTTCATGGCGGGATACTGACTCATCAACTGCTGCGCCAGGGTTAAGCCGTCATAATCCGGTAAATCAAAATCCACCAGCGCCACATCAAAGGGCTCGCCTTCGGCTAAACGGCGTAGCGCGTCATTCGCACTTTCAGCTACTGAGACCTTCACCCCTTTACCCGTGAGCATTTCAGCGGTAATACGCTGCGTCAGCATATTATCTTCAATCAGCAACAGGCGTAGTCCGTTAAGATTTATCGGTTCCCTGAACGCATTTTTGCTTGCGGGTCTGGGGTGGCGAACCGGCAGTTGTAAGCGAAAACAACTGCCAACATGAAGCGTACTGGTGACGGTTAGCGTCCCGCCCATCGCCTCTGCCAGGCTGGCGCTGATAGCCAGCCCCAGGCCCGTCCCGCCCCGGCGTCCTGTCGCCTGCACAAACGGTTTGAAAATAGCCGTCAGCTTTGCTTCAGGGATACCGCATCCGGTATCTTCAACCTCAATAAACCAGCTCTGATCGTCGCAAAACGTGCGCAGCACTATGCTGCCGCGATCGGTAAATTTCGCCGCATTACTTAAAAGATTAATCACAATTTGACGTATCCGGCGCGGATCGCCTTGTAGCGTGGAGGGGAGTTGCTCGCTAAAGTCGGCGATGAGCGCTACCTGCACGCGGCTGTGCATTAAATGCAGCGCGCTATTCAACAATTGTCGCGGTTCAAACGGTTCCTCGCTAATAGAAACGTTGGTGCCGCCTACTTCAATCGCCGAGTAATCCAGAATATCGTTAAGAATCGCCAGTAGCGATTCGCCTGAATCATTAATGGCCTGTAAGTCGTCGCGGTAGTTTGCCATGAGCGGTTTATCGGCCAGCAATTGTACCGTACCGAGAATGCCGTAAAGCGGCGTGCGAATTTCATGGCTCATGGCGGCAAGGAACGTCGATTTCGCCTCGTTGGCCTTTTCCGCTTCGGCGCGCGCCTGCCGGTGTTCCAGCACCAGCGCATGAAGCTCCGCCGTTTGCGATCGCACCTGTTCCGCCAAATCCTCACGATGGCGGTTTAATTTGCGCACGTTGGCGCGAAACGCTTCCATCAGACGGCTGATGGTATCCAGTTCGCTGACGCCAGCCGCCTCCGGAAACGGTGAGTCAATATCGCCCTCCAGTAGCCGCTGTAAGGCCTGCGTTTGTTGCGCCAGCGGGCGGGATACGGAACGGTAAACCACTCGCCAAAGGATAAAACTTAATGAGCACAGCGCCAGGATACCTAAGATCACTAACCCTATTTGCCCACGCTGACTGGCGTGTGTAAGGCGCGCTAACCCAGCCTCGTTTCGTTTTTCGATGGCGTTCACCAACTGCGACACTTCCGTACTGAAGCGGGTAAACTGAAAGAGGTTATTGGCCATAAGCGTTTGAAGCTGGTCGCGGATGGCATTTTCCTTACGAAACAGGGTAACCAGTGTGGTGTACTGGTTTATTTTCTCCAGCGCGTCGGCGATTTGGGCGCGAACGGTAGGATCTTCTATACGCTGCTGGCGGCGGGATAAAATTTTAACCAACTGATTAAGTTTTTCATCGGTGTCCTCGGCATCGCTCAGCCCTTGCGCGTCTTTTAAGGTCACAATGAGCTGCTTAAACCGCAGGGCATTGACCCGCAACTCATTCATCTGATTCACATACTCAAGGTCGATATCAATCAGTCGGTCAAGCGCGCGTTCAGCCTGATCCCCTTTACCGCTTTCGATAAGATCGTAAATACCGGCCTGGGTGGCGCCCGCAGATGTCGCTGCATTATTGGCCTGACCGTGAGCCTGGGCGGCAATGCTTTCCGCCGCCTCCGCAATCTGGTGGCTTAACTGCTGTTGCTGTGCGCGCAGCGTGAGAATTTCACCGACCAGTGTTCCCTGTTGCCCAAGCGTTTGCGCAATCTCTTTTTCTTGCCGGGCGATGGCCGAGGTATTAAATCCCTGCTCGCTTAATGCCTGCAAAAGATGGTTAATTTTAAGGCTTTGCGCTTTCAGCATCTTCCCCTGCGCCAGCCAAACGCCCTCACTGTCGGCATTGGTCAGATTTTGCGCGGAAAAGAGCTCGTAAGCGCTGGCTTCGCTTAACTGCCTGGCCATATTCATCGTGGGGAGCAACGCTTGCGTATTGGTTTGCTCCACCTGACTAATGACGCGCAGGCTTATCCAGCCGATCACGGTGCTGAGCAGGGTGAGTGCCGCCATCAGGGCGAAGGCCAGCCATAATCTGCGGGTCAGTGAAGGCGTTGACATTTATGCGCCGCGGGTGAAATGGGTTGAGTTGCCGCCGGAAAAACCATTAGGATAAAACCTTGTTGCTGGTGGGGCTATCATGCGCGCGCTTATTTCGTTCTTTTTTTTGATAATCATCGTCTCGAATGTAGAAACGGCGTCAGCCGAAACCGGACTGCTACACTGGACGCGCGCCGATCGGGCGATTCCCTGGCGGCAAACGTCAGTCAATGCGAGTAAACCCTGGAAACTGTGCGCATTATACCCCAGCCTGAAAGATTCTTACTGGTTGTCCGTCAACTACGGGATGCAAAAAGCGGCCAAATTGTATGGCGTTGATTTAAAAGTGCTGGAAGCGAATGGCTATCGGCAACTGGCGACGCAACAACAGCAAATGATGCAGTGCCGGGAGTGGGGTGCCGACGCTATTCTGCTTGGCAGCAGTACCGATCGTTTCCCGGAGCTGGAACGGTTTGCCGGTAATGTGCCGGTTATTGAACTGGTGAACATGATTCACGATGCCAGTGTCGCAACCCGCGTTGGTCTGCCGTGGTTTCAGATGGGGTATCTGCCGGGACGTTTTCTGGTGCAGTGGAACAAAGGAAAAGCGCTTAACGTTTTACTCTTCCCGGGGCCGGAAGAAGCCGGCGGCAGTCAGGAGATGGTGGCGGGTTTTCGTCAGGCAATTAAAGGCAGCGCCATCAACATTGTGGATATCGCCTGGGGCGATAACGACATTGAAGTGCAGCGAAACTTACTCCAGGAAATGCTGGAGCGTCATCCGGACGCCAATGTGGTCGCCGGGTCGGCGATAGCGGCGGAGGCGGCGATGGGCGAAGGGCGAAATTTGACGACTCCGCTCACGATCGTCTCATTTTATCTGACGCATCAGGTTTATCGCGGTTTAAAACGCGGCCATATCCTGATGGCGCTCAGCGATCAGATGGCCTGGCAGGGAGAATTAGCGATAACGCAGTCGATTAAGGTCTTACAGGGGCAACCGGTACCTGAAAATATCAGCCCGCCGGTGCTTATTTTGACGCATAACAACGCTGACAGCGCGCGCGTTCGTCGTTCGCTATCGCCTCCGGGATTTCGGCCCGTCTATCTGTATCAATACACCTCCGAGGCTAAAAAGTAGCCTTCGCCATGCTGTGTGACCAACAGTTCCGGCGTAATTTTATGGCGTAAGCGGCGAACCAGGACATCAATCGTGCGGAGATCCGGAGTCTCTACGCGGCGGGCGGAAAGCATTCGCAGCAGGCGTTCACGATGCAGCACTTTGCCTGGGTTGGTCACAAAGGCTAGCAGTAGCTCGTACTCCGCGCGCGTAAGCTTAATGGCTTCACCATTGTGCTCCAGCGTGTGATTCATCACGTTCAGGCAGTAACCGGAAAACATATAGCAGTTTTCACTGGCATTTTGCGGCGTGGGGCGGGCCAGATCGATGCGCCACAAAAGATTTTTCACCCGTACTACCAGCTCGCGCAGTTCCAGCGGCTTGGTGACGTAGTCGTCCGCGCCCATCTCCAGTCCGACGATGCGGTCGATTTGGTCGCAACGCCCCGTCACCAGAATAATGCCCACCGTGGAGCGTTCTCGTAGCGCCCTGGTCAGCATCAACCCGTTTTCATCGGGGAGGTTGATATCCAGCAGGATCAGCGAAACGTGCTCATGCTCCATGATGTCGCGCAGGCCCGCGCCGCTGTCGGTCACCGAAACGCGATACCCCTCCTGCTCAAAATAGGCCTGTAATCTGGCCTGAGTAACAGGTTCATCCTCAACAATAACAATGTGATGTGACATCCTGCGCGCGGTCTCTTTCTGTTCATATCTGTTCATATATTGCCGTATCCCGTTCATCCTGACCAGTGACGCTGTTCATATTTGCGGAATAAGATCTGCGCATTAAACCATATAATTACAGGGGCTATTATGCGAAAACTCTGGAGAGCGCTACTCAGGCCAAGCGCCCGTTGGTCGATACTGGCGCTGGTCATTGTCGGGATTGTGATCGGCGTTGCGCTGATCGTGTTACCTCACGTCGGTATCAAACTGACCAGTACGACAGAGTTTTGCGTCAGCTGCCATAGTATGCAGCCGGTGTATCAGGAATATAAACAGTCCGTACATTTCCAGAACGCTTCCGGCGTACGCGCGGAATGCCACGATTGCCATATCCCCCCTGATATTCCAGGCATGGTGAAACGTAAGCTGGAAGCCAGCAACGATCTTTACCAGACATTTATCGCCCACTCGATTGATACCCCGGAAAAATTTGAAGCCAAACGCGCCGAGCTTGCCGAGCGTGAATGGGCGCGCATGAAAGAGAATAACTCCGCGACCTGTCGTTCCTGCCATAACTACGATGCGATGGATCACGCGAAACAGAACCCGGAAGCGGCGCGGCAAATGAAAATCGCCGCGAAAGAAAATCAGTCCTGCATCGACTGCCATAAAGGGATTGCCCACCAGCTACCGGATATGAGCAGCGGTTTCCGCAAACAGTTTGATGAACTGCGCGCCAGCGCCAGTACGCATAATGACGGCGATACGCTCTATTCGCTGGATATCAAGCCGATTTACGCCGCTAAAGGCGATAAAGAACCGGCAGGTTCGCTGTTACCTGCTTCTGAAGTGAAAGTCCTTAAACGGGACGGTGACTGGCTGCAAGTACAAATCGAAGGCTGGACGGAGACGGACGGTCGCCAGCGCGTGCTGACGCAGTTGCCCGGTAAACGTATTTTTGTCGCCTCGATTCGTGGCGATGTGCAACAGCATGTGAAAACGCTGGAAGAGACCACCGTCGCGGCGACCAATACTCAGTGGAGCAAATTACAGGCAACCGCGTGGATGCAAAAAGGCGACATGGTAAATGACATTAAACCGATTTGGGCCTATGCCGACTCCCTCTATAACGGCACCTGTAATCAGTGTCACGGCGCGCCGGACAAAGCGCACTTTGACGCTAACGGCTGGATCGGCACGCTCAACGGCATGATCGGTTTCACCAGTCTGGATAAGCGTGAAGAACGTACCTTGTTGAAATATCTCCAGATGAATGCGTCTGATACCACCAACACGCCGCACAGCGATAAGGGAGAACACAATGAAAAATAAGGACTCGTTACACGTCTCTCGTCGACGTTTTCTGGCGCAGCTTGGCGGCTTGACGGTGGCAGGAATGCTGGGGCCGTCACTACTGACGCCCCGTAGCGCCCGCGCGGCGGATGCCGCTGCGCCAGGCGCCGCGACGAAAGAGGGTATCCTTACCGGCTCTCACTGGGGGGCGATTCGCGCCACGGTGGTTGACGGTCGATTTGTGGCGGCAAAACCGTTTGAACAGGATAAATACCCGTCCAAAATGATCGCCGGTCTGCCCGATCACGTCCACAACGCGGCGCGTATTCGCTATCCGATGGTGCGCGTCGACTGGATGCGCAAAGGTCATCAAAGCGACACCTCGCAGCGCGGCGATAATCGTTTTGTGCGCGTCTCCTGGGATGAAGCGCTGGATCTGTTCTATCAGGAACTGGAGCGGGTGCAAAAAACCTACGGGCCGAGCGCGCTACTGACGGCGAGCGGCTGGCAATCTACTGGCATGTTCCATAACGCCTCCGGGATGCTGGCGCGCGCGATTGCGCTACATGGCAATAGCGTTAGCACGGGAGGGGACTATTCGACCGGCGCGGCGCAGGTGATTCTGCCGCGCGTGGTGGGTTCAATGGAAGTGTACGAGCAGCAAACGTCATGGCCTCTGGTTTTACAGAACAGTAAAACGATTGTGCTATGGGGTTCTGATATGGTGAAAAACCAGCAGGCAAACTGGTGGTGCCCGGATCACGATGTCTATCAGTACTATGAACAATTAAAAGAAAAAGTTGCCAGCGGCGCTATCTCGGTCATCAGCATCGACCCGGTCGTCACCTCCACGCACGATTATCTGGGGCGCGATAAGGTCAAACATATCGCCATTAACCCGCAGACGGATGTCCCGTTACAACTGGCGCTGGCGCATACCCTGTACAGCGAGAAACTGTACGATAAAAATTTCCTCGATAACTACTGCGTCGGTTTTGACCAGTTCCTACCCTATTTGCTGGGTGAAAAAGATGGACAGCCCAAAGATGCCGCCTGGGCGGAAAAACTGTGCGGTATTGACGCCGACACCATCCGCGCGTTGGCGCGGCAGATGGCGGGCGACAGAACGCAAATCATCGCTGGCTGGTGCGTACAACGTATGCAGCATGGCGAACAGTGGTCATGGATGGTCGTCGTGCTGGCGGCAATGCTGGGACAGATTGGTTTACCGGGCGGCGGCTTTGGTTTTGGCTGGCACTACAACGGCGCCGGGACGCCTGGTCGTAAAGGGATCATTTTAAGCGGCTTTTCCGGTTCGACGACCGTTCCGCCAGTACACGACAGCACGGATTACAAAGGCTACAGCAGCACCATTCCTATTGCGCGTTTTATGGATGCCATTCTTGAACCGGGCAAGGTCATTAACTGGAACGGCAAATCGGTTAAATTACCGCCGCTGAAGATGTGCGTGTTCGCCGGGACCAACCCGTTCCACCGACACCAACAAATTAACCGCATAATTGAAGGCTGGCGCAAGCTGGAAACGGTCATCGCTATTGATAACCAGTGGACGTCGACCTGCCGCTTTGCGGATATCGTTTTGCCGGCTACCACCCAATTTGAGCGTAACGACCTCGATCAGTTCGGCAACCACTCTAACCGCGGCATTATCGCCATGAAACAGGTGGTGTCGCCGCAGTTTGAAGCGCGTAACGACTTTGATATTTTCCGCGATCTCTGCCGACGCTTTAACCGTGAAGCGGCATTCACGGAAGGTCTTGATGAAATGGGCTGGCTGAAACGCATCTGGCAGGAAGGGAGCCAGCAGGGAAAAGGTCGCGGTATCCACTTACCGACTTTCGAGGTGTTCTGGAATCAACAGGAGTACATCGAGTTTGATCATCCGCAGATGTTTGTGCGCCATCAGGCTTTCCGTGAAGATCCGGACCTGGAGCCGTTGGGCACGCCAAGCGGTTTGATCGAGATTTACTCCAAAACGATCGCCGACATGCAATACGACGATTGTCAGGGCCATCCCATGTGGTTCGAAAAAATCGAACGCTCGCATGGCGGGCCGGGATCGCAGCGCTGGCCGCTGCACTTACAATCCGTCCACCCTGATTTCCGTCTGCATTCCCAACTGTGCGAGTCGGAAGCGCTGCGTCAGCAATATGCCGTTGGCGGCAAGGAGCCGGTCTTTATTAACCCACAGGATGCCAGCGCGCGCGGGATCCGCAACGGTGACATCGTGCGGGTATTCAATGCACGCGGGCAGGTACTGGCGGGGGCGGTAGTTTCCGATCGCTATGCGCCGGGCGTGGCGCGAATTCATGAAGGCGCCTGGTACGATCCTGATAAAGGCGGCGACATCAATGCGTTGTGTAAGTACGGCAACCCTAACGTATTAACGCTGGATATCGGTACATCACAGCTCGCGCAGGCGACCAGCGCGCATACGACGCTGGTGGAAATTGAAAAATATACCGGCCCTATTGATAACGTCACGGCGTTTAACGGTCCGGTCGAGATGGTCGCGCAGTGTGAATATGTACCCGCATCGCAGGGGAATCCGCATGAATAAGCAGCCAGCGCTTGCTCAGGAACAGTACGCCTGCGTATATGCATGGCTGGCGTTACTCTTTTTCCGGGAAGTGGATGATGAAGGGTTAATACAATTACAGTCCGCGGAAATCGCGGACTGGCTGGCGCTGTTAAAGCGTCAGCCTGCGCTGGCGGCGTCGGTGGCGTTACTCGAACAAAAAATTGCCGCGCTTAGCCTACGCCAGGATGCGCAGCTGGAGCTGGCCGCAGATTTTTGCGGATTGTTCCTGATGACGGATAAAAAATCGGCCTTGCCCTACGCCTCGCAATACCCGCAGCAGGAACCCGGCATGATTAAACATTTATTGCTTGAAGCCGGGATGGAGGTCAACGACGATTTTAAAGAGCCGACCGACCACCTGGCGATTTATCTGGAATTACTCAGCCATTTACATTTTTCATTGGGTGAATCGTTCCAACAACGGAGAATGAATAAATTACGCCAGAAAACATTGTCGTCATTACTGGAATGGCTTCCGGAATTTACAAATAATTGCTTTAAGCATGATTCCTATGGTTTTTATGCTGCGTTAAGTCAATTATTGTTGGCTATCGTTCGTTTTGATGACGGAAAAGAGGATTTATCCATTGTTGCGGCTGAATAAACCCTGTGACGGGCATCGCAAAATAAATCTTACGATAGTCGGGGGTTATCATATCTATAGGTTTAGCCAATTGTAATTATTGATACCAATCAATATCCATGATGGGTTTGTATTTAGTATTGACGGGCCTCATGAGTAAAAAAATAAAATTTAATTAATCATGCCGCAATACCCCATAAGGATAGTGATATGAAAAAAATTACCCTCTATGCGACAACGGTTATCACCGTTGGGCTGTTATGTTATTTAGGTTTGTCCGGGTATGTATGGTATTACGACAAACAGCGCAGTAAAAAAAGCGATGTGCAGGCCTCGGTTGTGGGTGAAAATAATAAAATACTGGGTTATTTCAGGGAGAAAGGATGTGATTATTGTCATACGCCTTCCGCTGAATTACCTTTTTATTCCTCTTTTCCGGTGGCAAAGCAGCTAATGGATTACGATATCCAGCTCGGCTACAAATCGTTTAACCTGGAGGCGGTACGGGCCGCCCTGATTGCGGATACGCCGGTGCCGCAAAGCGAACTGAATAAAATTGAATGGGTTATGCAACATCAGACTATGCCGCCAACCCGCTATGTCGCGCTGCACTGGGCGGGGGGCGTCAGCGATAAAGAGCGTACTGACATCCTGAACTGGATAGCCGATCAGCGTGAGCGCAACTATGCCAGCGCCGATACCGACGCCGCGCACCGGAATGAACCCGTTCAGCCTATTCCGCGCAATATTCCCGTCGATGCGAAAAAAGTCGACTTAGGTTTCCGTCTTTATCATGATGAACGTTTATCCGGCGACAGCACAATATCCTGTGCGCATTGTCACGCGTTAAATGCGGGCGGTGTCGATGGCAGAAAAACCTCAATTGGCGTTGGCGGTGCGGTAGGACCAATAAATGCGCCGACGGTATTCAACTCCGTATTTAATATCGAACAATTTTGGGATGGTCGTGCTGCAACCCTGCAGGAGCAAGCAGGCGGACCGCCGTTAAATCCTATTGAAATGGCTTCTAAATCCTGGGATGAAATTATTAGCAAGCTTGATAAAGATCCTGTCCTGAAAAAAGATTTCCAGGCGGTTTATCCGCAAGGATTTACCGGGGAAAATATTACTGATGCGATCGCCGAATTCGAAAAAACGTTGATAACGCCGGATTCCGCCTTTGATAAATGGCTACGTGGAGATGAAAATGCGCTGACCGCGCAACAGAAACACGGTTATCAATTATTTAAAGAGAATAAATGTGCAACCTGTCACGGCGGTATCATTTTAGGCGGGCGCTCTTTTGAACCATTGGGATTAAAGCGAGACTTTAATTTTGGTGAAATTACCGCAGCGGATATTGGTCGTATGAACGTCACCAAAGAGGTTCGCGATAAATTACGGCAAAAAGTCCCAGGCTTACGCAACGTCGCGTTAACAGCGCCTTATTTCCATCGGGGCGACGTACCGACGCTGGATGGCGCGGTAAAACTGATGCTGCGTTACCAGGTTGGCACCGATCTGCCGCAAAACGATATTGACGATATCGTCGCCTTCCTGGAAAGCCTGACCGGTGTTTATACGCCATATCAACCTGAATATGCGCAATGACAATGATGCTTGAAGCCAGAGATCTGTACTGCGAGCGGGACGAGAGGACGCTGTTCAGCGGGCTGTCGTTCACCGTGGACGCCGGGGAGTGGGTGCAGGTCACCGGCGGCAACGGCGCGGGAAAAACCACCCTGCTGCGCCTGCTGACCGGGCTGGCGCGCCCGGACGGCGGGGAGGTGTACTGGCAGGGCGAACCCCTGCGCCGCGTGCGCGACAGCTTCCATTCCGGCCTGCTGTGGATAGGGCACCAGCCGGGGATTAAATCCCGCCTGACGGCGCGGGAGAACCTGCACTTCTTCCACCCCGGCGACGGCGCGCGCCTCCCGGAGGCGCTGGCGCAGGCCGGGCTGGCGGGATTTGAGGACGTGCCGGTCGCCCGGCTCTCGGCCGGGCAGCAGCGCCGGGTGGCGCTGGCCCGCCTGTGGCTGACCCGCGCCGCGCTGTGGGTACTCGACGAGCCGTTCACCGCCATTGACGTTAACGGCGTGGCGCGCCTCACCCGGCGGATGGCGGCGCACACGGCGCAGGGCGGGATGGTCATTCTCACCACCCACCAGCCGCTGCCGGGGGCCGCGGACACCGTCCGCCGCCTGGCGCTGACCGGCGGGGAGGCAGGGCTGTGATGTGGCGTGTCTTCTGTCTCGAGCTGCGCGTGGCGTTCCGCCACGGCGCGGACATCGCCGGCCCGCTGTGGTTCTTCCTGATGGTCATCACCCTGTTTCCGTTAAGCGTCGGGCCGCAGCCGCAGCTGCTGGCGCGTATCGCGCCGGGCATCATCCAGGTGGCGGCGCTGCTGGCCTCGCTGCTGGCGCTGGAGCGGCTGTTTCGCGACGACCTGCAGGACGGCAGCCTGGAGCAGCTGATGCTGCTGCCGGTGCCGCTGCCGGCGGTGGTGCTGGCGAAGGTGCTGGCCCACTGGGCGGTGACCGGCCTGCCGCTGATTATGCTCTCCCCGCTGGTGGCGCTGCTGCTGGGGATGGACGTGTACGGCTGGAAAATCATGGCGCTGACGCTGCTGCTCGGCACGCCGGCGCTGGGGTTTCTCGCCGCGCCGGGCGTCGGGCTGACGGCCGGCCTGCGGCGCGGCGGTGTCCTGCTGGGCATTCTGGTGCTGCCGCTGAGTGTCCCGGTGCTGATTTTCGCCGCTGCGGCGATGGACGCGGCATCGATGCATTTACCCGCTGACGGCTATCTGGCGGTGCTGGGGGCGCTGCTGGCGGGCAGCGCAACGTTAAGCCCGTTCGCCACCGCAGCGGCGCTGCGCCTCAGCGTGCAGTAGCGCCCCGGCGCGACGGACATTTTACTGGTTTCAGGAGGTCAGGTGACGACTATGTGGAAAACCCTTCATCAGCTGGCGGCGCCGCCCCGGCTGTATCAGATTTGCGGCAGGCTCGTGCCGTGGCTGGCGGCGGCCGGCATCATCGCGCTGGCCACCGGCTGGATCCGGGGCTTTGGTTTCGCCCCGGCGGACTACCAGCAGGGGGAGGGCTACCGCATTATGTACCTGCATGTCCCGGCGGCCATCTGGTCAATGGGTATCTATGCGGCGATGGCGGTGGCGGCGTTTACCGGGCTGGTCTGGCAGATGAAAATGGCCAGCCTTGCCGTCGCGGCGATGGCGCCGGTGGGGGCGGTGTACACCTTCATCGCGCTGGTCACCGGCGCGGCGTGGGGCAAACCGATGTGGGGCACCTGGTGGGTGTGGGACGCGCGCCTGACCTCGGAGCTGGTGCTGCTGTTTCTCTACGCCGGGGTCATCGCCCTGTGGCACGCCTTTGACGACCGTAAAATGGCCGGGCGCGCGGCGGGCATTCTGGTGCTGGTCGGCGTGGTGAACCTGCCGGTTATCCACTATTCCGTCGAGTGGTGGAACACCCTGCACCAGGGCTCGACGCAGATGCAGCAGAGTATCGACCCGGCGATGCGCTCGCCGCTGCGCTGGGCCATCGCCGGCTACCTGCTGCTCTTTATGACGCTGTCGCTGATGCGGATGCGCAACCTGATTTTACTGATGGAAAAACGCCGCCCGTGGGTGAGCGAACTGATACTGAAAAGGGGGCACCGGTGAGTCCGGCATTTTCATCGTGGAGCGATTTTTTCGCCATGGGCGGGTACGCCTTTTTTGTCTGGCTGGCGGTGGCGATGACCGTGGCGCCGCTGGCGCTGCTGGCGCTGCACACGGTGCTGCAGCGCCGGGCCATTCTGCGCGGCGTGGCGCAGCAGCGGGCGCGCGAGGCGCGGATGCGTGCCGCACAGGCGCAACAGGAGGCGGCGTGAACCTGCGACGTAAAAACCGGCTATGGGTGGTCTGCGCGGTGCTGGCAGGCCTGGCGCTGACCACCGCCCTGGTCCTGTACGCGCTGCGCGCGAATATCGACCTGTTCTATACCCCCGGCGAAATTCTCTACGGCAAGCGCGAGACGCAGCAGCTGCCGGCGGCGGGCCAGCGCCTGCGCGTCGGCGGGATGGTGATGCCCGGCAGCGTCAGGCGCGACCCGGACTCGCTGAAGGTGAACTTCAGCCTCTACGACGCCGAGGGGTCGGTGACGGTGAGCTATGAGGGGATACTGCCGGACCTGTTCCGCGAGGGGCAGGGGGTGGTGGTGCAGGGCACCCTGGAGAAGGGCAACCACGTCCTGGCGCAGGAGGTGCTGGCCAAGCATGACGAGAACTACACCCCGCCGGAAGTGGAAAAGGCGATGCAGGAAAACCACCGCCGCCCGCAACGCGCTGATAAGGACACCTCATCATGATGCCTGAATACGGCACCGCGCTGCTGTGCCTGGCGCTCGGCGTGGCGCTGCTGCTGTCCGTTTACCCGCTGTGGGGCGTGGCGCGCGGCGACGCGCGGATGATGGCGTCGGCCGGGGTGTTCGCCTGGCTGCTGTTCATCTGCGTGGCGGGCGCGTTTTTCGTGCTGGTGCACGCCTTTGTGGTTAACGACTTCACCGTGGCCTATGTCGCCGGCAACTCGAACACGCAGCTGCCGGTGTGGTACCGGGTGGCCGCCACCTGGGGAGCGCACGAGGGCTCGCTGCTGCTGTGGGTGCTGCTGATGAGCGGCTGGACCCTGGCGGTGGCGGTGTTCAGCCGGCGGGTGCCGGCGGATATCGTCGCCCGGGTGCTGGCGGTGATGGGAATGGTCTGCGCCGGTTTTCTGGTGTTCATCCTGTTCACTTCCAGCCCGTTCGCCCGCACGCTGCCGGCCTTTCCGGTGGAGGGGCGCGACCTGAACCCGCTGCTGCAGGACCCGGGGCTGATTTTCCACCCGCCGCTGCTGTACATGGGCTATGTCGGCTTCTCGGTGGCCTTCGCCTTCGCCATCGCCGCGCTGCTGAGCGGGCGTCTGGACAGCGCGTTCGCCCGTTTTGCCCGCCCGTGGACGCTGGCGGCGTGGGTGTTCCTGACGCTGGGCATCGTGCTCGGCTCGGCGTGGGCCTACTACGAGCTGGGCTGGGGCGGCTGGTGGTTCTGGGACCCGGTGGAGAACGCCTCCTTTATGCCGTGGCTGGCGGGTACCGCCCTGCTGCACTCGCTGGCGGTCACGGAACAGCGCGCCGGCTTTAAGGCGTGGACGCTGCTGCTGTCCATCTGCGCCTTCTCGCTGTGCCTGCTGGGCACCTTCCTGGTGCGCTCCGGGGTGCTGGTGTCGGTGCACGCCTTCGCCTCCGACCCGGCGCGCGGGATGTTTATCCTCGCCTTTATGGTGCTGGTCACCGGCGGCTCGCTGCTGCTGTTCGCCGTGCGCGGGCACAGGGTGCGTTCGCGGGTGAACAACACGCTGTGGTCGCGCGAGTCGCTGCTGCTCGGCAACAACGTCCTGCTGATGGCCGCCATGCTGGTGGTGCTGCTGGGCACCCTGCTGCCGCTGGTGCACAAACAGCTGGGGCTGGGCAGCATTTCGGTGGGGGAGCCGTTCTTTAACACCATGTTCACCTGGCTGATGGTCCCCTTTGCCCTGCTGCTGGGGGTGGGGCCGCTGGTGCGCTGGGGCCGGGACCGGCCGCGTAACATCAGGGCGCTGCTGCTCACCGCCCTGGTCTCCACCCTGGCGCTGTCGGTACTGCTGCCGTGGCTGTTGCAGGACCGCATCGCCGCCATGGCGGTGGCCGGGATGGCGATGGCCTGCTGGATTACGGTGCTGGCGGTGGCCGAAGCCGTACAGCGCGTGTCCCGCGGCACGAAAACCTCTCTCAGCTACTGGGGAATGGTGGCGGCGCACCTCGGGCTGGCGGTGACGATTACCGGCATCGCCTTCAGCCAGAATTACAGCGTGGAGCGTGACGTGCGGATGCGGGCGGGCGACAGCGTGACCATTCACGACTACCGCTTCACCTTCCGGGAGGTGCGGGACATCACCGGCCCCAACTACCGCGGCGGGGTGGCCCTCATCGGGGTGACGCGCCACGGCGAGCCGGAGGCGGTGCTGCACGCGGAGAAACGGCTCTACAACACCAGCCGGATGGTGATGACCGAGGCGGCGATTGACGGCGGGCTGACCCGCGACCTGTACGCCGCGCTCGGGGAGGAGCTGGACAACGGCGCGTGGGCCGTGCGCCTGTACTACAAACCGTTTGTCCGCTGGATATGGGCCGGGGGGCTGCTGATGGCGCTGGGCGGGCTGCTGTGCCTGGCGGACCCGCGCTACCGCCGCCGTAAACCATTGCCGGAGGCCGGATGAAACGCAACGTACTGTTATTACCGCTGCTGATTTTTCTGCTGATTGCCGCGGCGCTGCTGTGGCAGCTGGCGCGCAACGCGCAGGGCGATGACCCGACGAATCTCGAATCGGCGCTGACCGGAAAGCCGGTGCCGGCGTTCCGCCTGGAATCGCTGGAGACGCCGGGTCAGTACTATGAGGCGGAGGTGCTGACGCAGGGGAAACCGGTGCTGCTTAACGTCTGGGCCACCTGGTGCCCGACCTGCCGCGCCGAACATCAGTACCTGAACCAGCTTTCTGCGCAGGGTATCCGGGTGGTCGGGCTGAACTATAAGGACGACCGGGCGAAGGCGGTGGCCTGGTTAAAAGAACTGGGCAACCCGTATGCGCTGAGTTTATCGGACAGCGACGGGATGCTGGGGCTGGACCTGGGCGTGTACGGCGCGCCGGAAACCTTCCTCATCGACGGCAGGGGGATTATCCGCTACCGCCATGCGGGCGATTTGAATGCCCGGGTATGGGAAAGTGAACTGAAACCGCTGTGGGACAGATACAGCCGGGAGGCGGCGCAATGAGACTGTTACCGGGCATGGTGATGCTGATGCTGGCGCTGGTTATCGCCGGGTCAGCGCGGGCGACCACCGACGTGATGCCGTTTAAAGATGAAGCACAGGAGCAGCAGTTCCGCCAGCTCACGGAGCAGCTGCGCTGCCCGAAATGCCAGAACAACAGCATTGCGGACTCGAACGCGATGATAGCCACCGACATGCGCCGCAGGGTGTATGACCTGATGCAGGAGGGGAAGAGCCGCCAGGAAATCATCGATTACATGGTGGCGCGCTACGGCCACTTTGTCACCTACGACCCGCCGCTGACCCCGCTGACGGTGCTGCTGTGGGTGCTGCCGCTGGCCGCCATCGTGGCGGGCGGGTGGATAATCGTTGCCCGCACGCGCCGGCGGGTGCGTATCAGACAGGACGTCCTGGCTGACGCCATTCCGGCGGCGGGACCACGCGCAGGGGTGGGGGTGTATCTTCCGGGCGTGGTTATGGCGCTGGTCGTGGCCGCCATCAGTTACTCACAGACCGGCAGCTATCAGCAGGTCAGGGCCTGGCAGCAGGCGACGGCGCAGACGCCCGGGCTGCTGGCGCGGGCGCTGGACCCGCAGGCGCAGCCGCTGAATGAAGAGGAGATGGCGCGGCTGGCGCTGGGGCTGCGCACCCGCCTGCAGAATGATGCCGGCAATGTTGAGGGCTGGCTCATGCTGGGGCGCATCGGTATGGTACTGGGTAATGCCGGTACCGCCACCGGGGCGTATGCGAACGCCTGTCGCCTGGACCCGAAAAACAGCGATGCGGCGCTGGGCTACGCGGAGGCGCTGACGCGCTCGTCCGACCCGGAGGATAACCGCCGCGGCGGGGAGCTGCTGCGCCGGCTGGTGAGCCGCGACCACACGGATATCCGGGTGTTAAGCCTGTATGCGTTCAGCGCCTTTGAGCAGCAGCGCTTTGGCGAGGCGGTGGCGGCCTGGGAGATGATGCTGAAGCTGCTGCCGGCGGGTGACGCCCGGCGGGCGGTGATAGAGCGCAGTATCCGGCTGGCGCAGGAGAAATAATGCCCTGACGGCCCGGTGGCGTGGCGCCACCGGGCCTGGCTATCTCAACGATACGCTAAAGCCTGAAAGTAAAGCCCGTGTGAAGTATGATGGCGAGCATCGTCTCTTATCAGGACATCCCATGAAACAAATCACCTTTACGCCGCGCCATCACCAGCTTACCAACACCAATACCTGGACACCTGACAGCCAGTGGCTGGTCTTTGATGTGCGGCCTTCAGGCGCGTCATTTACGGGCAAGACTATTGAGCGTGTCAATGTGCATACCGGCGACGTGGAGGTGATTTATCGCGCCGTGCAGGGCGCGCATGTCGGCGTGGTGACGGTGCATCCTGCCGACAATCACTATGTGTTTATTCATGGCCCTGAAAACCCTGATGAGACGTGGCATTACGATTTTCACCACCGCCGGGGCGTTATTGCAACGCCGAGGGGCGTGACTAACCTCGATGCGATGGATATTACTGCGCCGTATACTCCCGGCGCGCTGCGCGGCGGCAGCCACGTCCATGTATTTAGCCCGAACGGCGAGCTGGTGAGTTTTACCTATAATGACCACGTTCTGCATGAGCGAGATCCGGCGCTGGATCTGCGTAATGTCGGCGTGGCTGTGCCGTATGGGCCGGTTACGGTACCGGCTCAGCATCCGCGCGAATACAGCGGTAGCTACTGGTGCGTACTGGTTAGCCGCACGACGCCTGCGCCGAGACCTGGCAGCGATGACATTAACCGCGCCTATGAAGAGGGCTGGGTGGGCAACCGCCAGATCGCCTTTATTGGCGATACGCTGTCGCTGACGGGCAAAAAAGTCCCGGAGCTGTTTATTGTCGATTTACCGTGTCATGAAAACGGCTGGAAACAGGCAGGCGACACGCCGCTGACGGGAACCGAATCAACGATGCCATCGCCGCCGTTGGGCGTAGTTCAGCGGCGTCTTACCTTTACTCACCAGCGTGTTTACCCTGGGCTCACTAACGAACCACGCCACTGGGTCCGCAGTAATCCGCAGGCGACGGCGATCGCCTTTTTGATGCGAGACGATAACGGCGTAGCGCAACTGTGGCTGATATCGCCGCAGGGAGGCGAGCCCCGGCAGTTAACGCATCATGCGACCGGCGTACAGTCAGCGTTTAACTGGCATCCGTCGGGTAAATGGCTGGGACTGGTGCTGGAAAATCGGATTGCCTGCTGCGACGCACAAAGTGGGAGGATCGACTTCTTAACCGCCAGGCACGACAACCCGCCGTCTGCGGACGCCGTCGTTTTTTCACCAGATGGGCGACACGTCGCATGGATGGAAGAGGTGAAAGGGTTCCGTCAGCTATGGGTGACGGAAACCGGGCGATAGATCAGGGAGGAGGCATCTTCGCCGGGGGGATGACGGCATTGGTCATTTTCGTCTCCTCCTCGCTTTTCTCTACGCGCGATCTTACCGAACTGTCTTTGCGGAAGATGTCCCACGGCAGAAGGATCGTATCCATCACGGCGGTAAATGGCATATCCAGGATGGCCAACGATTTGGTGCCCCAGTTTGTCTCATCGTTACCGATCATCGTAGCGCTGGCGCGCGTGCCAGGATAAGTACCCTCTTTACCGCCGGTGTGCGACATGACGCTTGAACAACCGCCTAATAAAAGCATCCCATTCCATATTATCAGCGTTAACAACACGTTTTTTATCATCACTCATTCATCTGTTGGTTGTCGTTATTTGCATGATGAGTTATAGCGATCCGTTGCTAAAAATAACATCACCAGTACGTGGCACTGTGGCGGTAATCGCACTTTAACAATCAGTGCTGTCCCAACCAGTCTATGCAATAGCCAATAAACTGCAAAAAAAAGTCGGATTAAAATACTTGAAAAGTACGTATTCAGACCCATTTATAAGACGTAGTGAATAGAAGGGCACGCCTGATGGGTGTTCTGGCAATCCTGGCCTGTCCATGATGGAAGGTCTGACATTCTCGCTGATTTCAGGAGTTTATGATTATGCGTAACTTTGATTTATCCCCGCTGTACCGTTCTGCCATTGGTTTTGACCGTCTGTTTAACCTGCTTGAAAATAACCAAAGCCAAAGTAATGGCGGCTACCCTCCGTACAACGTTGAGCTGGTAGACGAAAACCACTACCGCATCGCCATTGCCGTTGCCGGTTTCGCGGAAAGCGAACTGGAGATTACTGCCCAGGATAATTTACTGGTGGTAAAAGGCGCTCATGCGGACGAGCAGAAAGAGCGTACTTACCTGTATCAGGGCATTGCCGAGCGTAACTTTGAACGTAAGTTCCAGTTAGCGGAGAACATTCACGTTCGCGGCGCAAACCTGGTCAACGGGCTGCTGTATATCGAACTGGAGCGCGTGATTCCGGAAGCGAACAAACCGCGCCGTATCGAAATTAACTGATTCCGTCGGGTCGCGTTGCGCGGCCTGTCATCCCATGCTCGCCGTCAGGGAGCATATTCGCACGTAAAGTGTGAAGGTAAAAACTCGCTTCTTAGAAGGAGAAATGATTATGCGTAACTACGATTTATCCCCACTGCTGCGTCAATGGATCGGTTTTGACAAGCTGGCCAATGCGCTGCAAAACAGCGGCGAAAGCCAGAGCTTCCCGCCCTATAACATCGAAAAAAGCGACGATAACCATTATCGCATTACCTTAGCGTTAGCCGGTTTCCGTCAGGAAGATCTGGATATTCAACTGGAAGGCACGCGCCTGACGGTGAAAGGCACGCCGGAACAGCCGGAAAACGAGCCCAAATGGTTACATCAGGGCCTGGTCATGCAGCCTTTTAGCCTGAGCTTTACGCTGGCTGAGAATATGGAAGTTTCCGGCGCGACGTTTACCAACGGCCTGCTGCATATTGATTTAACCCGCAACGAGCCGGAAACCATTGCGCCGCAGCGTATCGCCATTAACGAACGCTCCGCATTAAATAGCTAATGAGCTCCTTGCCTTGCCCCGCCAGAGATGGCGGGGCTTTTTTGTGCCACGAAAAAGGGTAAGACGCTGCCGAAGTCAGGACGTCTGGGCGGTTTTGTAACATGAGAATGTGCGCCATGCTGTATATATGCCTTAACGGTTCAGTCATAATCCCTATAAATTGAAATGTTACTCACAGGGAAGAGAAGATGAGTGATATCGCATTGACGGTCAGCGTTCTGGCGTTGGTGGCGGTTGTCGGTTTATGGATCGGCAACATTAAAGTGCGCGGTGTCGGCTTTGGTATTGGCGGCGTTCTGTTCGGCGGTATTATCGTCGGCCACTTCGTCGATCAGGCTGGGGTGACGCTGAGCGGCGATATGCTGCACTTTATCCAGGAATTCGGCCTGATCCTTTTTGTTTATACCATCGGCATACAGGTGGGGCCGGGATTTTTCGCCTCGCTGCGCGTTTCCGGGCTGCGTCTCAATCTGTTTGCTGTTCTGATTGTGATTATGGGCGGGTTGGTCACCGCGATTCTGCATAAAATTTTCGCTATTCCGCTGCCAGTGGTGCTGGGGATTTTCTCCGGCGCAGTCACCAATACGCCTGCGTTAGGGGCGGGTCAGCAAATCCTGCGCGATCTGGGAACGCCAGTGGATCTGGTGGATCAGATGGGGATGAGCTATGCGATGGCGTATCCGTTTGGCATCTGCGGTATTTTGCTCACCATGTGGCTGATGCGGCTGATTTTTCGCGTTAACGTCGAGGCGGAAGCGCAGAAGCACGAATCCTCTCTCGCTAACGGTCATTCATTAATTCAAACAATGAATATCCGTGTCGAGAATCCGAACCTCAATAATATGGCTATTCAGGATGTGCCGATCCTGAACAGCGATAAAATCATTTGCTCACGCCTGAAACGCGACGACACGCTGATGGTGCCGTCGCCGGGGACGATTATCCAGGCAGGCGACCTGCTGCACCTCGTCGGCCAATCTACCGACCTGCATAACGCGCAACTGGTGATCGGCAAGGAAGTGGACACCTCGTTGTCGACGCGCGGCACGGATTTACGCGTCGAGCGTGTGGTCGTCACCAACGAAAAAGTGCTCGGCAAACGTATCCGCGATTTGCACTTTAAAGAGCGTTATGACGTGGTTATCTCCCGTCTTAACCGCGCGGGCGTTGAGCTGGTCGCCAGTAGTGACGCTAGCCTGCAGTTTGGCGACATTCTCAATCTGGTGGGGCGTCCAGCCTCGATTGATGCGGTAGCCAATGTGGTCGGCAACGCGCAGCAAAAACTCCAGCAGGTGCAGATGCTGCCGGTGTTTATCGGCATCGGATTAGGGGTTATGCTTGGGTCAATCCCGTTGTTTGTGCCGGGATTCCCGGTCGCGTTAAAACTGGGGCTGGCCGGCGGGCCGCTGATCATGGCGCTAATTTTGGGGCGTATCGGTAGCATCGGTAAGCTGTACTGGTTTATGCCGCCGAGCGCCAACCTCGCGCTGCGTGAGTTAGGCATCGTTTTGTTTCTGGCGGTCGTTGGGCTGAAATCCGGCGGCGATTTTGTCGATACGCTGACGCAGGGCGAAGGATTAAGCTGGATTGGCTATGGTATTTTCATCACCGCTATTCCGCTGATTACCGTCGGTTTGCTGGCGCGGATTTTTGCCAAAATGAACTATCTGACGCTGTGCGGGATGCTGGCCGGTTCGATGACCGATCCGCCAGCGCTGGCATTTGCCAACAATCTTCATGCCACCAGCGGCGCGGCGGCGCTCTCTTACGCGACCGTCTATCCGTTAGTGATGTTCCTGCGTATTATCACGCCACAACTGCTGGCGGTGATTTTTTGGGGAATGGGTTAGCGCCTGATGGCGCGTTGCTTATCCGGCCTATGCACTGTGTTAAATCCAGGCTGGATAACGCGCGCCGCACCGGTCACACTTCTGCTCTTCTTCTTATCTCTTTCCTCAATGAACGCGCTAATCAGCGTAATGGCAACGAGCATAATTCCAATTTGTTTCAGTTAGTTATCAATCTTCTTCGCCTTTTTTTTCGTCGCGACGGGTGGTTTTTCAGCTTTTAATCCGGCAATAATGCCTTTCCTGGCGGTGGCGTTGAAAAAGGTCGTAACTGAAATGAAAAATAGCGGGAATGAGCGCGGTTGCGCCGAAACACGTCACCAGTGAACTACAGTTATTTTGCAATAAGATTCCCTTGCTGCGGGATAATGTGAAGCATATCAGCAACAACGTGAGTGGTATTCTGAAAACGAACGGGAATACATAAGAACGTAAAAGGAGTCGTCATGAAGATTTCCCGCCTCGGAGAAGCGCCGGATTATCGCTTCTCGCTGGCAAATGAGCGTACCTTTCTGGCGTGGATTCGCACCTCGCTGGGATTTCTGGCGGCAGGCGTCGGTCTTGATCAGCTCGCCCCGGATTTTGCCACGCCAGTGATCCGTGAACTGCTGGCGTTATTACTCTGTCTGTTTGCGGGCGGCCTGGCGATTTATGGCTATCTACGCTGGTTACGTAATGAAAAAGCGATGCGTCTGAAAGAGGATTTGCCTTATACCCATAGCCTGTTGATCATCAGCGTTATTTTGATGATTGTCGCGGTGATTGTGATGGGGCTGGTACTGTATGCCGGATAGTCGTAAAGCCCGTCGGCAAAACGATCCGGGACTGCAACCGGAACGTACGTCACTGGCCTGGTTTCGCACGCTGCTGGGATACGGGGCGTTAATGGCGTTAGCCGTCAGGCACCACTGGCATCAGGCGGGGTTCTTGTTCTGGGTGTCAATCAGCGTTCTGGCGATAGTGGCGGTGATTCTTTGGCGTTATACCCTGAGTCGTAATTTGATGGATGTCGCGCATAGCGATTTTTCCGAAACTCATGTCGTGCGTGACAAATTTTTGATCTCCCTCGCGGTGTTGTCGCTCGCAATCCTGTTTGCTGTTACCCATATTCGCCAACTTATTGCATTTATCGGGAATTTTATATGACAGGACGTCAGGACATTGTCGTGAGTGATGACCAGATTCAGGTCGTCGTAAATCGCCAGAATAGCCAGCGCCCTCAGCAACTGTACCGTAACTTACAACGGCTCGGCATTCGCAATGTCCATTTTATCCCATTGTTGGAACATGACCGGAACGGAATGTTGACCGAGGATTCATTGTGTTCAGCAGACTGGGGGCGGTTTTTAAATAGCGTATTTGATATTTGGGTACGTGAAGATATTCAGCGTATCTCGGTCCGCCTTTTTGATGAGACGCTACAGCAGTGGTGCGGCGGCAGGAATGGCGTTGAAGCGCCGGACAAGGCGCCGCTAAGCGCTGAATGTCAGAAGTGCTCTTTCTTGCACTTTTGCGGCGGCGGATGCCCTGAGCATCGGGATAGCCAGGGGAAAAATCAGCTTTGCGAGGGCTACCAGACCTTTTTTAACTACTCTTCGCCGCATATGCGGGTGATGCGGGATTTACTGAAGCAGCATCGCTCGCCGGAGGAGTTGATGGCGATGCTGCGTTAGCGTCGTAAGCCTGATAAGCGTAGCGCCATCAGGCGATGGCGTGCCGGATGGCGCTGCCGTCTTTCCGGCACTGAGCGAGTATTAGCGTCCTTTTGCCAGGTATTGTTCCATTTCATCCTCCGGCACCATGCCGCCCCCGGTTGCCCATACCAGATGCGTCGCGTTGCCGAGCTGCGTCTGACTGAATCCATGCCTTTGCTGATACTCGGTGGCGGCGCAAATGCGCTGTGGCCCGGCCATCCCCGCCAGAGCTGATGGCTCCAGTCGAATTCCTTCCTCCTGCGCCAGCCAGCCCAGCATGTCGTACATTGTTTGATCGTCTAAGGTATAGAGGCCGTCAAGCAGGCGCTCCATTGCCCGACCAACAAAGCCCGAAGCGCGACCTACCGCCAGGCCGTCCGCCGCCGTCAGGTTATCAATACCGATATCTTGTACTGAGATGGCATCGTGCAGACCGGTATAAACGCCGAGTAACATGCAGGGTGAATGGGTCGGTTCGGCAAAGAAACAGTGGACGTTGTCGCCAAACGCCAGTTTCAGGCCAAAGGCGACGCCGCCAGGGCCGCCGCCAACGCCGCACGGCAGATAAACAAACAGTGGGTGGCTGGCGTCAACGACGCGTCCCTGTTGCGCGAATTGCGCTTTCAGGCGCTGGCCCGCTACCGCATAGCCCAGAAATAGCGTGCGGGAGTTTTCATCGTCGATAAAGAAACAGTTTGGATCGGATTGTGCTGCTTTTCGGCCCTGCTCAACCGCCACGCCGTAATCATCCTCGTATTCCACGACCGTCACGCCGTGGCTACGCAGCTTCGCTTTTTTCCAGGCGCGGGCGTCGGCAGACATATGTACCGTCACTTTAAAACCGATGCAGGCGCTCATGATACCGATCGATAGCCCCAGATTGCCGGTTGAACCGACGGCGATACTGTACTGGCTGAAGAATTGTTTAAATTCCGGCGAAAGCAACACGCTATAGTCATCGTCGGTGGTTAACAGACCCGCCTCCAGCGCCAGTTTTTCCGCGTGCGTTAGCACCTCGTAGATGCCGCCGCGCGCTTTAATGGAACCAGAGATTGCCAGGTGACTGTCTTTTTTTAACAGCATTTCACCGTCGATCGTTTGCCCATACTCTTTTTCCAGCCGCTTTTGCATGGCCGGAATAGCGACCACGTCAGATTCGATCATGCCGCCAGCGGCAGCGGTTTGCGGAAACGCTTTCGCCAGATACGGCGCAAAGCGCGCCAGACGGTCATGGGCGGCGTTTACGTCCTGCTCCGTCAGGCCGACATACGGTAGACCTTGTGCAAGAGAGGTGGCGCCCGGGTTAAACCAGGTGGTTTCTTTGAGGGCGACCAGATCCTCGACCAAAGGATACCGGGCGATGAGCTTTTGTATGTTTTCCATAGTACGTCTCTTTACGATCAGATGATAAAGGAAAGCAGGAATGTGCCAGCCAGTGCAACGACAGATGCGATAAACGTGGCCGTCGTATAGTATTTAAACGTTTCATTCAGCGTAGCGCCGCAATACTGCTTGACCAGCCAGAAAAGGGAATCGGTCACGATCGTGCAGCCAATGGCGCCGGAACCAATGGCAATCGCAATGATCTCCGGGCTGACGTCAGGATAGAGCGGCAGCATGGGCGCAACAATCGCGGTGGCGCCCATCATCGCCACCGTCGCAGAGCCGACCGCCGCGTGCAGAATCAGCGCTACCAGCCATGCCAGCAGAATCGGGTGCATATGCATATTTGAGAGGATCACCGCCAGCGTGTCCGCCAGCCCGCTACTTTTGAGAATGGCGTTGAACGCGCCGCCCGCGCCGATAATCAGCAGGATGTTCGCAATGGCGCCAAAGCCGTTTTCGGTGTGGGTAAGTAGCGCGCTCATCCCCATATGCTGGCGCAGACCGAGTATGTAATACGCCACAAAGACAGCGATAAACATCGCGGTGATCGGATTACCGATAAACTCCAGCAGCGTATACAACGTGCCGTCTTTCGCCATATTCAGTTCAGCGACGGTTTTCACCAGCATCAGGCCAATCGGCAGCAGAACGGTAAACAGCGTTGCGCCCAGCGACGGCAGGGTGTTTTCGGCGCGCACTTCAAGATCCGCAAACTCTGTCGGTACGGGCTTGAACGGCAGACGATTACCCAGAAACTTTAAGAACAGCGGGCCGCCGACCAATGAGGCCATCAGCCCGACCAGTAGACCGTAGACAATCACCGAGCCGATATCCGCCCCCAGTTTATTTGCGACAAACAGCGCAGCCGGATGCGGCGGTACCACGCAATGGACGGCCATCAGCGCGGTACACAGCGGAATGGCCAGCTTCAGCAGCGAGGTATGGGTCTTTTTAGCGATAGAAAACGCCAGTGGGATGAGCAACACGACGCCCACTTCCACGAACAACGTGATTCCGCAAATCAGCCCTACCAGTACCATGATCACGTCAGCTGAGAGCCAGCGGCAGCGCTGGAGCGTAAGCCCGATGCGTTCCGCCGCGCCGGAAACCTCCATCATTTTGCCGAGGATGGTGCCAAGACCGATAACGGCGGCCAGAAAACCGAGCGTACCGCCTATTCCGTTTTCTATCGCCGTGACCATCTCCAGCGGCCCCATGCCCATCATCGCGCCGACAAAGAAACTGGCGAGCAGTAACGCCAGGAAGGGGTGGAATTTAAACTTCACGATGGTCAATACGATTAACACGATGCTGATCAGCAGCGTGCTCACTACCCAGATTTGAGCGTGCATATCTCACCTACCCTGTGATTAATCTGTTCTTATTGGACAGAAAAACAGCACCTCCTGACAAACGATATAATTTGCCATTCACATGATGTAAATTGAATCAACTATGTGATTTCCATCTAATATTGCCTTTATTTTGCGATATGGTTCATTTTGCTTCATCTATGTGCGGATTTTTTCAGCGTGTTTTTTTACACTTCGGGAAATTAAAAGATGACTGAGGTTGCCATGGAACCCCTTCGCGATACCCGAAACCGCTTACTCAACGGCTGGCAGTTATCCAAACTCTATACTTTTGAAGTCGCGGCCAGACACCAGTCCTTTGCTCTGGCGGCAGATGAGCTGTCGTTAAGCCCCAGTGCGGTAAGCCATCGTATCAATCAACTGGAAGTCGAGTTGGGAATCCAGCTATTTGTCCGCTCTCACCGTAAAGTGGAGCTTACCCATGAAGGCAAACGGGTATTCTGGGCGCTGAAATCGTCGCTGGATACGTTGAATCAGGAAATCCTCGATATCAAAAATCAGGAACTGTCCGGCACGTTGACCGTGTATTCCCGTCCCTCTATCGCCCAGTGCTGGCTGGTGCCCGCGCTGGGGGACTTTACCCGTCGCTATCCGTCAATTTCTCTCACTATGCTGACCGGCAACGATAACGTTAACCTACAGCGTGCCGGCATTGACCTGGCTATCTATTTTGACGATGCGCCGTCGGCGCAGCTCACGCACCATTTTTTAATGGATGAGGCAATTTTGCCCGTTTGCAGCCCGGATTACGCCCGTCGTTTCGCCTTGCAGGACAACCTGAATAACTTGCGGCACTGTACGCTCTTACACGACAGACAGGCGTGGAGTAACGATTCGGGCACCGATGAGTGGCACAGTTGGGCGCAGCATTTTGCGGTAAATTTGCCGGATTCATCCGGCATTGGCTTCGATCGTTCTGATTTAGCGGTGATTGCCGCGATGAACCACATTGGCGTGGCGATGGGGCGTAAACGGCTGGTGCAAAAGCGTCTCGACAGCGGCGAACTGATTGCGCCTTTTGGTGACATGAGGCTGAAATGTCATCAGCATTATTATGTCACCACTCTGCCTGGCAGGCAGTGGCCGAAAATCGAGGCATTTATTCGCTGGTTGCAGGAACAGGTGTGAAGATTTATTACGCTTTGCCGCTACACCTGCCGGGAGTGAATATGCTAAATACGTGCTATCACCGTGGTAAAAATTTTAGGGGGCGTCGTGTTTAAACCGCTTATTGCCTCTCTCATGCTGACCAGCGCGGTCGTCTATGCGAAACCGATGCCTTTGACGGCGGCGCGCTATGCGCAGCAGCTTGGCGTTGGGATGGATGTTGACTGGGCGCGAACGGAACGGGGTATTCGCGAGTTTGATCCGCTGGTCGTGCGGGATTTTAAGGCAAAAGGGTTAACGCATGTCCGTATTCGTGTGGCAGGCGCGCCGACGGAAGCGCGCCTCATCCATTTGCGTAAGCTGGTAGAGGCCTGCGAATACTATGGCGTCATACCCATTATTGCCTATCAGGCGGATGCGTATAAAACCGATCCCAGCGCCAGCCATGAAAAGGAGCTGATCAACTGGTGGAGCGTGGTCGCGCGCTATTTTGGTCAGACATCCCCGCTTTTGGGGTTCGATCTCATTTATGAGCCTGCCGACAAACTTAATCATAATATGGCGTCGCTGAATCGCGTATATGACAAAACCATCCGCCTGATTCACGCCATTGACCCACAGCGGATGATTTTCGTTGCCCCCCGCATGCGCGCCGCGCCGGAGGATTTGTCGGCGCTTAAACTGCCGGCGCAAAGCCAGAACTATGTACTGGCGGAGTGGCACATCTTCCCGTGGGGCCCCCTGAAAAGCGGCGGTAAATATCCGTGGACGTCAGGCACGGCGGCGGAAAAAGCGGCGATTCGGGCACGGATTAACGCTGCAGTTCGCTGGCAGCATAAGACCGGCCATGCAAGCTGGGTGGGCGGATGGGCGCCGGGAGAGTCGATAAAAATAACGCCGGTCGCTTCACAGTTCGCGTTTGCCCGTTTTATGGCCTGCGAGCTGAAAAAAGCGCATATTCCGTATGCGATAAACGCGGACACTCAGTTTTATGACGGCGAAGAAGGAGCGTGGCGTCCGGCGCAGGAGCCCCTGCTCAATGCGATGATCGCGCCGGAATGTGAAACGCCCGGCAAAAAGCCGGGCGAGGGGAACGTTAAACCGTCTGTCCCTGATGCGATATCCGTGACGCCAGCGGCAGCCAGCACGCCAGGATCAGTAATCCCATAAGGGTCATCAGCAATCCCAGACTGCCCTGACCGGTTTGCGGCAACATTGCCGAAAGCCACGCCAGTACGCCGGAACCAATATTTTGCAGCCCGCCGACCAGCGCGCCAGCGGTGCCTGCGAGGAACGGAAACGGCTCCATCGCGCCGCTGGTGGCCAGTGGAAATAACATCCCGGCACCGAAGAAAAACAGTGCAGCGGGGATGAGTAGCGTCCAGACGTTCATCACGCCAAACCAGCCGGGAATCCACATCATAAGGCCTGCCAGCAGACAGCAAATAACTGACTGCCACATCAGGGTTGAGAAGCGTTTATTCGGGCGTCCGGCAAACCAGGCGCCGAAGAACGCCGCCGGAATCGGCAGAATAAACAGAATGCTTACCACCATACTGCTGAGACCTAATACTGCCCCCATCAGCACGCCGGAACAGGCTTCAAAGACCGCAATGCCAGCCAGCCCGCCGATTAGCATCAGCAGATAACAGTTAAATGCGCCGTTGCCAAACAGCGTTTTATAGCTGGCGATCAGCCGTGTACGCGGCGCGCCGGCGGGGCGGGTTTCCGGCATCCAGCGCGCCATGCTGAAGGTGACGCCAGCGCAAAGCACCAGCAGGAAAGCGTAACACGCGCGCCAGTTCCACAGGGTGTCCAGCAGACCGCCAATCAGCGGCGCTAACAGCGGGCTGACCAGAATCCCCATATTTAACAGGCTATTGGCGTGACGAAGTTGCGTTCCTTCATACAGATCGCGCGGGAGCGTTCTCGCCATTACTCCGCCAACGCCGGTTCCCATCCCTTGCATGGCGCTGGCGGCAATCAACACCGTCAAACTATGCGTGGTCATGGCGAACAGAGTCGCTACCATAAAAATAGACATGCCGACGAGGATTACCGGGCGGCGCCCAACCCGGTCGGAAAGCGGGCCGTAAAACAGTTGCGAGACGCCGTAGGTCAGGAGGTAAGCAGCCATTACGCTCTGGACGGCGCCTTCCCGGACGTTTAGCGCTTGTGCCATATCGGCGATGGCGGGAATATAAATGGTTTGCGCCATCTGCCCTACGGCCACTAGTAACACCAACATCAACAACAAATTGACGTTTCTCTGCCTTTTCATTTCGCTGATTACTTTTCAAAAAAAGAAAAAATAAGAATAACTTGCTGCGCATTCCCATAAATGCGAGAGGAATCTATCACACCAGAAAAAGAAGGCCAGACAGCGACCAGCAATGGCAGACGAAGGAACGGCAGCATATGTAAACAAAAGCGGCAACAAATGTTGCCGAGAATGTGTTACGTCTGCGGCTGTTATTGGGCAATCATGACAGACGGAGTAAAATCGCCCCGAGGGCAATCCCGCCAGCCGCCACCAGACGTAGCCCGGCCACTTTCTCTTTAAGCAGCAGCCAGGCTATCAGCGCGCCGAATAAAATCGACGTCTCACGCAGCGCGGCGACCACCGCCAGCGGCGCCTGGGTCATGGCCCATAGCGCCAGCCCATAAGATCCCATAGTGCCAATCCCGCCAAAAATGCCTTTTTTCCACTGTTGCGCCAGATAACGCGACGCTTCCCGCCGCCGCGCAATCATCGCCCAGGTTAACAGGCAGGCGCCGTTGAGAAAAAATGACCATAGCGTATAGCCCAGCGCCGTTTCGGAGAGTCTTACGCCGGTCCCGTCCACCAGCGTATATCCGGCAATAAAACAGGCGTTAGTTAATGCCAGCACGACACCACGTTGAGAGCTGGCGCGGCCATTACAGGCCATCCCAAGTATCGCCATACAGATCACTGCGATGCCGATCCAGGCCATCGACGACAGGCTGTCGCCAAGAAACAGAACGCTAATGAGCGCCACCAGCAGCGGCGCGGTGCCGCGCATAAGAGGATAGGTCTGGCTCATGTCCGAGACCTGATAGGTTTTCGCCACCAGGACGGTATACACCACCTGGAGCGCGGTAGAGGCCGCTAAAAAAGGGATACTGGCGTGAGCTGGCTGCGGCGAGAAGGGCAAAAGGATCAATGCCATGACCGCCGCGGAACCGCTGACGCCGATCGCGGCGTAGAGCTTATCGTTTCCCGCTTTGACAATGGCGTTCCAGCTGGCATGTAGCAGCGCGGCGAACAGCAAAATGCAGAAAACGGAAAGGGTCATAGCGTCAGGCGTCGTTGAGGGTGTCATAAAAACGTAACATACCCGGGAAGCGAAAGACCAGCGGATAAGGTGAAAGGGGAGCGGTTGCCCGCTCCCCTTCGGTGCGGCTTGAATCTGAATTACTTAAGGTATTTCAGAACAGCATCAAGCAGTTGCAGTGCTGCAACAATGAGTTTCAGGATAAGAATGGTGATATCCACTACGCTCATACGCGTCTCCTGTGGTTAAGGAGCACTGCCAGCCGACGTACCTTTCCGCTGCCTGTTGCCAGCTGTTGCGCACGCGATCCCTTTTGCGAGGAATAGTGTGCGTGTTGACATAACACAGTGTGCTCACGAGGGGGTTAAGGCGCTGACGGCACCACCCGTTTCAGCCAGGACTTCGTTGCGCCGGTTTACGATGCGGCCCCCGCATAACACATTGTGTCAAAGACATTATAGTTAAGTACTGTATAAATTAACAGTAATTTATAGACAGAACGGAGCTTCTGATCCATACTCAAATTCATCAAAATTCGCGCCGAAATTGCGCGTTCTGCACAGAACGCGTATACTTCTGCTGTTGACATAACACAGTGTGCTTCGCGGCTACCACCCGCATTACGCTGTAAGAACCTCGCTTCGGCGAGGTTTTTTGTTTTCCGGCATTGTGAAACGCGTGATCATCAATCCCGGCGATTACCGGAGGGCGCTACGCTTATCACGCCTATACTCAAAGCGTGTAAATTCGTAGAAAAATGTGATCGCTGACGCATTTTTGTGCAGATGAAAATTTTTCCGTTGTCATGCTGAAAGCGCTGTGCTTGTATAAAACGTGTTAATAACAAACAGACAAGGCCCCTAATGAACCCTTCCATGCTGAACGCGACCCTACTAACAACTGCGCCATCTCGCGCAGTGGTCGTCGTGCGTGTGGTGGTGGTCGTCGGCAATGCGCCGTAGGGTCCGGAACACACACGATTCCAAAACCCCGCCGGCGCAAACCGGGCGGGGTTTTTTGTTTAAGACACCTTCCCGGAACGTCGGCTCAGAATAAAAGGAATGGAGCATGGCAAGTTCGGGCACAACATCTACACCTCAGCGCTTTACGGGCGCGGAATTTATTGTTCATTTTCTGGAGCGCCAGGGGATTCGTATCGTCACCGGCATTCCCGGCGGTTCGATCCTCCCCGTTTACGACGCGTTAAGCCAAAGCACGCAAATCCGTCATATTCTGGCGCGCCACGAACAAGGCGCGGGGTTTATTGCGCAGGGGATGGCGCGGACGGAGGGTAAACCTGCTGTTTGTATGGCCTGTAGCGGGCCGGGCGCGACCAATCTGGTCACGGCCATTGCCGATGCGCGCCTGGATTCCATTCCGTTAATCTGCATTACCGGGCAGGTTCCGGCGTCCATGATCGGTACTGACGCGTTTCAGGAAGTGGATACC
Source organism: Salmonella sp. A7 (assembly GCF_020181675.1). Lineage (NCBI taxonomy): Bacteria > Pseudomonadati > Pseudomonadota > Gammaproteobacteria > Enterobacterales > Enterobacteriaceae > Salmonella > Salmonella sp. A7. Next base: position 46,553 of record NZ_CP084001.1, read on the forward strand.
TACGGTATCTCTATCCCTATCACCAAGCACAACTATCTGGTCAGAAATATCAATGAGCTGCCTCAGGTGATGAGCGATGCTTTTCGTCTGGCGCAGTCGGGGCGTCCCGGCCCGGTGTGGATAGACGTTCCTAAAGATGTGCAGACGGCGACAATTGAGCTGGATGCGTTGCCGTCGCCGGCGGAAAAATCACCCCCGCCGGAGTTTAGCGCGGAGAGTATCCGCGAGGCCGCCGCAATGATTAACGCGGCGAAGCGTCCGGTGCTGTATCTGGGCGGCGGCGTGATCAATGCGCCGACACGCGTGCGCGAACTGGCGGAAAAAGCGCAACTGCCGACGACAATGACCTTAATGGCGCTGGGAATGCTGCCTAAGGCGCATCCGCTGTCGTTAGGAATGCTGGGGATGCACGGCGCGCGCAGTACCAATTTTATTCTGCAAGAGGCCGATTTACTGATTGTCCTGGGCGCGCGTTTTGATGACCGGGCGATTGGCAAAACGGAGCAGTTTTGTCCGAACGCCAAAATCATCCATGTGGATATCGATCGCGCCGAGTTAGGCAAAATTAAGCAGCCGCATGTGGCTATTCAGGCGGATGTCGATGATGTACTGGCACAGTTAATTCCCCATATCGAGGCACAGCCGCGGGAAGCATGGCATCAGTTGGTGGCGGACTTGCAGCAAGAATTCCCCTGCAGTATTCCCCAGGAAAATAACCCGCTTAGTCACTATGGGCTGATTAACGCAGTCGCCGCCTGTGTGGACGACAACGCGATTATTACCACTGACGTAGGTCAGCATCAGATGTGGACCGCGCAGGCTTATCCGCTCAACCGTCCGCGTCAGTGGCTGACTTCCGGCGGGCTGGGCACCATGGGGTTTGGTCTGCCCGCGGCGATTGGCGCGGCGCTGGCGAATCCGGGCAACAAGGTGCTGTGTTTTTCCGGTGACGGTAGTTTGATGATGAATATTCAGGAGATGGCTACCGCCAGCGAAAACCAGTTGGATGTGAAAATCATCCTGATGAATAACGACGCGCTGGGACTGGTACATCAGCAACAGAGTCTGTTCTATAAACAGGGCGTTTTTGCGGCAACCTATCCGGGAAGCATCAATTTTATGCAGATTGCCGCCGGGTTTGGTCTGGACACCTGTGATTTGAATAACGAAGCCGATCCGCAGGCGGCGTTGCAGGCTATCATTCGTCGTCCTGGACCGGCGTTGATCCACGTGCGCATTGATGCGGAAGAAAAAGTGTATCCGATGGTGCCGCCGGGCGCGGCAAATACAGAGATGGTGGGGGAATAAGCCATGCAGAAACAATCACATGATAACGTTATTCTGGAGCTGACCGTTCGCAACCATCCTGGCGTGATGACCCACGTCTGCGGGCTGTTCGCCCGACGCGCTTTCAACGTTGAGGGTATTCTCTGTTTACCGATTCAGGGTAGCGATCAGAGCCGCATCTGGCTTCTGGTCAATGACGATCAGCGGCTTGAACAGATGATCAGTCAGATCGATAAACTGGAAGACGTGGCGAAGGTGGTACGAAACCAGTCCGATCCCACCATGTTCAATAAAATTGCCGTCTTTTTTGAGTAAGTTATTCACTTTCCGAATCAGGCGTGATGACTTTGACGGAACCATTCCGACAGTGAACGGCATAATCTGTCGGTAATGGGCGATCGCTAATCAGGACATCAAAGGCAGAAAGCGGACCAATGCTGGCAGGCGCGACCTCATCAAACAGGGCGTGACGCGCCAGCAAAATTTTGCGCAGACCGCGCTCCATCGCTTTACGTTTGGCGGCAAGATCATCCGGGTTAAACCAGCTCACGCCAAAATGTTCATGTACGCCGCTGGCGGAAATAAACACTTTGCGCGGATTGAGCGAATCCAGCGCCGAAGGATTATTGGCATCATAAAAGGCATCGCTCTTGGCCCGATAGGTGCCGCCGCACAGAATCGCCGTGGCATTAGGCTTTTCATTCAGCGCGATAAATACCCGATGCGAGTAGCAAATCCCGGTAAAGGTAATATCATCCGGTATCATGCTGATAACTAATGGCATTTCCGGACCGTTATCAAAAAAAACCAGATCGTTTTCACGCACCAGGCCGGCGGCCAGGATCGCAACGGGAAGGTCGTCCCGATGATGCGTCTTTTTCGCCGGCAGCGGCATATTGGTTGAAGACGTAGGCTTATTTACCATGACGATATAGCCGCCGAGCAGCGTCAGCGGTAAAGGGTCATCATCCTGGCTGAGATCGCGGCGAATGGTCATCACCGAAACTTCCAGCATCCGCGCGGCGTCTTTCAGATGGATTCGATCGGTCTTTTTCAGTAACTCCATCAAGCGTCGGATACGTTCTTTTTGCTTGGTCTCCATTCACCCTCTCCGCAAATCATGTTGTTATGTTCCATCAGTAACATTTATGTGTTTCTGAGAACATTACAGTGTGGCACTACTATACGTCTGGCCGTCAGGAAATAAAAGTGGGTTTATTCGCGTTTTATAACAATAAATATTTAATTTTCAGTAAATTGTAACCCTAAAAATGATTTGATGCGCGTATGTTCCGCCAGGGATTGTTCACGCAGTAAATGGCAAAATGATCCTCTAATCGCGATCATAGTCACAAATGATACGGAAGTAACATGATAATGTTATTTTAATATCATTGTCGTGTGACGATTTCTGAGAGGGAGTAAAATGGATATCGCGGTTATTGGCTCTAACATGGTGGACCTTATCACCTACACCAACCAGATGCCCAAAGAAGGGGAAACTCTGGAAGCGCCGGCGTTTAAAATCGGCTGCGGCGGAAAAGGGGCGAACCAGGCCGTGGCGGCCGCTAAGCTCAATTCAAAAGTATTGATGTTGACCAAAGTGGGCGACGATATTTTTGCCGACAACACCATTCGTAATCTCGAATCCTGGGGGATCAATACGACGTATGTAGAAAAAGTACCGTGTACCAGCAGCGGCGTAGCGCCGATTTTCGTCAACGCCAACTCCAGCAACAGCATTCTGATCATCAAAGGCGCTAACAAGTTTCTCTCGCCGGAAGATATCGATCGCGCGGCGGAAGATTTAAAAAAATGCCAGCTTATTGTTCTGCAACTGGAAGTTCAGCTGGAAACGGTTTATCACGCAATAGAATTTGGCAAGAAACACGGGATTGAAGTGTTATTAAACCCTGCGCCAGCATTACGGGAATTAGATATGTCTTATGCCTGTAAATGCGATTTCTTTGTACCCAATGAAACCGAGCTGGAAATATTAACCGGTATGCCAGTGGATACCTATGACCATATTCGCGCAGCGGCACGTTCGCTGGTAGATAAAGGGCTGAACAATATTATTGTCACCATGGGTGAGAAAGGCGCGCTGTGGATGACGCGTGACCAGGAAGTCCATGTTCCGGCGTTTAGAGTGAACGCTGTCGATACCAGCGGCGCGGGCGATGCCTTTATCGGCTGTTTCGCGCATTACTATGTCCAGAGCGGGGATGTGGAAGCCGCCATGAAAAAAGCCGTCCTCTTTGCCGCTTTCAGCGTCACCGGGAAAGGCACCCAATCCTCTTATCCAAGCATTGAGCAATTTAATGAGTATCTTTCGTTGAACGAATAACAATCACCCTGCACTGTTAAAGGTAGCACTATGAACGATAAAAACATCGTTCAGATGCCCGACGGGTATCTGAATAAGACACCTCTGTTCCAGTTTATTTTGTTATCCTGTTTATTCCCATTATGGGGATGCGCAGCCGCGTTAAATGATATTCTGATTACGCAATTTAAAAGTGTATTTTCGCTGAGCAACTTTGCTTCGGCATTAGTACAAAGCGCCTTTTATGGCGGTTATTTTTTAATTGCTATTCCGGCCTCGCTGGTCATTAAAAAAACCAGTTATAAAGTGGCGATACTTATCGGCCTGACGCTATACATTGTCGGCTGTACGCTCTTTTTCCCGGCGTCGCACATGGCGACCTACACCATGTTCCTCGCGGCGATTTTCGCCATTGCGATTGGCCTGAGTTTCCTGGAAACGGCGGCGAATACCTACAGTTCGATGATCGGGCCGAAAGCCTACGCCACGCTGCGGCTGAATATCAGCCAGACCTTTTATCCGATCGGCGCGGCGGCAGGCATTTTATTGGGTAAATATCTGGTCTTTTCCGAAGGGGAAAGCCTGGAAAAACAGATGGCGGGCATGAATGCCGAGCAAGTCCACAACTTCAAGGTGCTGATGCTAGAAAACACTCTGGAACCCTATAAGTACATGATTATGGTTCTGGTAGTGGTGATGGTACTGTTCCTGCTGACGCGTTTCCCGACCTGTAAAGTCGCGCAAACCGCGAGTCATAAACGCCCCTCGGCGCTGGATACGTTACGCTATCTCGCCAGCAACGCCCGTTTCCGTCGCGGTATTGTGGCGCAGTTCCTGTATGTGGGAATGCAGGTGGCGGTCTGGTCGTTCACTATCCGTCTGGCGCTGGAGTTAGGCGATATCAATGAGCGCGATGCCTCAACCTTTATGGTCTACAGCTTCGCCTGCTTTTTTATCGGCAAGTTTATCGCCAACATTCTGATGACACGCTTCAACCCGGAAAAAGTCCTGATCCTTTACTCTGTGATCGGCGCGCTGTTCCTGGCCTACGTGGCGCTGGCGCCCAGCTTTAGCGCGGTATACGTGGCGGTGCTGGTCAGCGTTCTGTTTGGCCCCTGCTGGGCGACCATTTATGCCGGAACGCTCGATACCGTCGATAACGAACATACCGAAATGGCGGGGGCGGTGATCGTGATGGCGATTGTCGGCGCGGCGGTGGTTCCTGCGATTCAGGGTTATGTGGCGGACATGTTCCACTCGCTACAGCTCTCATTCCTGGTTTCCATGCTGTGCTTTGTTTACGTTGGCGTTTACTTCTGGCGCGAAAGCAAAGTGCGCGGCAACCTGGCTGAAGTCGCCGCGTCCTGAGGAGATCAACCATGACAACACGTATTACATTATGGCGGGAGCTTTTTAACGAGCAGCCGCGTATCTTGCTGGAAAATGATGATTTTACGGTTACGGCGTTTCGTTACGCCAGCGGCGTGGAAGGATTGAAAATACAAAACAGCCGCGGTCATCTGGTGATTCTGCCCTGGATGGGGCAGATGATTTGGGACGCGCAGTTTGACGGTCATGATCTGACTATGCGCAACATGTTCCGCCAGCCGAAGCCGGCTGCGGAAGTGGTGGCAACGTATGGTTGCTTTGCTTTCCATTCCGGACTATTGGCGAATGGCTGCCCGTCGCCGGAAGATACACATCCGCTGCACGGCGAGATGCCCTGCGCTGCTATGGACGACGCCTGGCTGGAGTTAGAGGGCGACAGTCTGCGCGTGACCGGGCGCTACGAGTATGTGATGGGGTTCGGTCATCATTATCAGGCGCAACCTGCGGTGGTAATGCGTAAAGCAAGCGCGCTGTTTGATATTCAGATGACAGTGACTAACCTGGCTTCAGTCGCCATGCCGCTACAGTACATGTGCCACATGAACTATGCCTATGTGCCGAACGCCACGTTCCGCCAGAATATCCCGGATACCGCGCTGACGCTACGCGAGTCGGTGCCGGCGCATGTCAAACCCACGGCGCAGTGGCTGGCGTTTAATCAACGACTTTTGCAGGGTGAAGCCTCGCTGGCAACGCTTAACGAACCTGGTTTTTACGACCCGGAAATCGTGTTCTTCGCCGATGAACTGGACAGATACACGGATACCCCGGAATTCAGTATGATCGCCCCGGATGGCACCACGTTCGTGACACGTTTCGCCAGCGCGGAGCTGAATTACGTGACCCGCTGGATTCTTTATAACGGCGATCAGCAGGTTGCCGCCTTTGCCCTGCCCGCGACCTGTCGGCCTGAAGGTTTTCTCGCGGCGCAGCGAAATGGAACCTTGCTTCAACTGGAACCGCAGCAAACCCGGACGTTCACCGTCACGACAGGCATTGTCTGACCGCTCAAGGCTTGAACAGCCGCGCGCTTATCGTTAAGGTAAGCGCGTTTTTTTTATCCATCAGGACAGAACCCATGATTACCGTTGCCCTTATCGACGACCACCTTATCGTCCGCTCCGGCTTTGCACAGCTACTGGGGCTGGAACCCGATTTGCAGGTGGTCGCCGAATTTGGTTCCGGGCGCGAAGCGTTGGCAGGCTTACCGGGGCGCGGCGTACAGGTATGTATCTGCGATATCTCAATGCCGGATATTTCCGGACTGGAGCTGCTAAGCCAACTGCCAAAAGGGCTGGCGACGATCATGCTCTCGGTTCACGATAGCCCGGCGCTGGTGGAACAGGCGTTGAACGCCGGCGCGCGCGGTTTTCTCTCTAAACGCTGTAGTCCGGATGAACTGATCGCCGCGGTGCATACGGTGGCGACAGGCGGCTGCTATTTGACCCCCGATATTGCCGTGAAACTGGCGGCGGGTCGGCAAGATCCGCTGACCAAACGCGAGCGTCAGGTGGCGGAAAAACTCGCCCAGGGTATGGCGGTAAAAGAGATTGCCGCCGAGCTGGGGCTGTCGCCAAAAACGGTGCATGTCCATCGCGCGAATCTGCTGGAAAAATTAGGCGTCAGCAATGACGTTGAACTGGCGCATCGCATGTTTGACGGTTGGTAATGAACACCTTTTTTTCCCGTTTAATCACCGTTGCTGCCTGCTTTTTTATTTTCTCCGCCGCGTGGTTCTGCCTGTGGAGCATCAGCCTGCATCTGGTAGAACGCCCGGAGCTGGCGACGCTACTCTTTCCCTTCGGCCTGCGCCTGGGACTTATGCTGCAATGCCCGCGTGGATACTGGCCAGTATTGCTGGGCGCGGAGTGGCTACTGGTGTACTGGTTAGCGCAGGAAGTTGCGCTGGCCCATCTGCCGCTTTTGATGATCGGTGGTGTGTTGACGCTACTGCCCGTGGCGCTGACTTCGCGTTACCGCCATCAGCGCGACTGGCGCACGTTATTGCTTCAGGGCGCGGCCCTCACCGCCGCGGCGCTACTGCAATCCCTGCCCTGGCTGGGGCAGGGGGAAGCGGCATGGAACGCGCTACTGCTGACCCTCACGGGTGGTCTGACGCTGGCTCCCATCTGCCTGGTTTTCTGGCACTATCTCACCAGCACTACCTGGCTGCCGCTGGGACCATCGCTGGTATCGCAGCCGGTAAACTGGCGCGGGCGGCATCTGATCTGGTATCTGCTGCTGTTTATCGTCAGTCTGTGGCTGCAACTGGGTTTACCTGCTGAACTTTCGCGCTTTACGCCGTTCTGCCTGGCGTTGCCGATTATCGCGCTCGCCTGGCATTATGGCTGGCAGGGCGCGCTCATTGCCACACTGATGAACGCTATCGCGCTGATCGCCAGCCAGACCTGGCACGATCATCCTGTCGATTTATTACTTTCGCTGTTGGCGCAAAGCCTGACCGGGCTACTGCTTGGCGCGGGCATTCAGCGTCTGCGCGAGCTGAACCAGTCGTTGCAAAAGGAGCTGGCGCGCAACCATCGGCTGGCGGAGCGTCTTCTGGAGACCGAAGAGAGCGTGCGGCGCGATGTTGCGCGTGAGCTTCACGATGACATCGGGCAGACCATCACCGCGATTCGAACCCAGGCGGGCATTGTGCAACGACTGGCGGCGGATAACGGCGGCGTGAAGCAGAGCGGGCAACTTATCGAGCAGCTTTCGCTGGGCGTGTATGACGCCGTGCGTCGCCTGCTGGGGCGCTTGCGCCCGCGCCAGCTAGACGACTTAACGCTGGCGCAGGCCATCCGTTCGCTGCTGCGCGAAATGGAGCTGGAAAGCCGCGGTATTGTCAGTCACCTCGACTGGCGAATTGACGAAACGGCGCTGAGTGAAAGTCAGCGCGTGACGCTGTTTCGCGTCTGTCAGGAAGGGCTGAATAACATCGTAAAACATGCCAATGCCAGCGCGGTGACGCTCCAGGGCTGGCAGCAGGATGAGCGGCTGATGTTGGTGATTGAGGATGACGGCAGCGGCCTGCCGCCGGGCTCTCAGCAGCAGGGCTTCGGCCTGACCGGAATGCGCGAACGCGTGTCGGCGCTCGGCGGGACGCTAACCATCTCTTGTACCCACGGTACGCGGGTGAGCGTCTCGTTGCCCCAGCGTTACGTTTAAGGAAGGATAATGCTTTCGTTTTTAAAAGCCCCGGCCAACGCGCCGCTCATCACCGATAAGCACGAGGTTGACGCCCGCTATCGCTACTGGCGGCGGCACATCCTGATCACCATTTGGTTGGGTTATGCGCTGTTCTATTTCACCCGTAAAAGCTTTAACGCCGCCGCGCCGGAAATCCTTGCCAGCGGCATTCTGACCCGCAGCGATATCGGCCTGCTGGCGACGCTGTTTTACATCACCTACGGGGTGTCGAAATTTGTTTCCGGCATCGTTAGCGATCGCTCCAACGCTCGCTATTTTATGGGCATCGGGCTGATTGCGACCGGCGTAGTGAATATTCTGTTCGGCTTCTCGACCTCGCTGTGGGCCTTTGCTCTGCTATGGGCGTTGAATGCCTTTTTCCAGGGGTTTGGATCGCCGGTTTGCGCCCGTTTGCTGACCGCCTGGTACTCGCGTACCGAACGCGGCGGCTGGTGGGCGTTATGGAACACCGCGCATAATGTCGGCGGGGCGCTGATCCCTCTCGTCATGGCCGCTGTCGCCCTGCATTATGGCTGGCGCGTCGGAATGATGGTGGCCGGATTGCTTGCCATCGGGGTGGGCATGGTCCTCTGCTGGCGGCTGCGCGACCGTCCGCAGGCGATTGGTTTACCGCCGGTAGGCGACTGGCGGCACGATGCGCTGGAGGTAGCCCAACAGCAAGAGGGCGCGGGGCTAAGCCGCAAAGAAATCCTCGCTAAATATGTGCTGTTGAATCCCTATATCTGGCTGCTTTCGCTGTGTTACGTCTTAGTGTACGTGGTGCGCGCGGCGATCAATGACTGGGGCAACCTGTATATGTCCGAGACGCTGGGCGTAGATTTGGTCACGGCCAACACGGCAGTATCGATGTTTGAGCTGGGGGGATTTATCGGCGCGCTGGTGGCGGGCTGGGGCTCGGACAAACTCTTCAACGGCAACCGCGGACCGATGAATTTAATCTTCGCCGCCGGGATTCTGCTCTCTGTGGGTTCGCTGTGGCTGATGCCGTTCGCCAGTTACGTGATGCAGGCGGCCTGTTTCTTCACCACCGGTTTCTTTGTTTTCGGCCCGCAGATGCTCATTGGCATGGCGGCGGCGGAGTGCTCGCATAAAGAGGCGGCGGGCGCGGCCACCGGCTTTGTCGGCCTGTTCGCCTATCTCGGCGCGTCGCTTTCCGGCTGGCCGTTAGCGAAAGTGCTGGAGATCTGGCACTGGACCGGTTTTTTTGCGGTCATCGCCATCGCGGCGGGGATCTCCGCGCTATTGCTGCTGCCATTTCTGAACGCCCAGGCCCCACGCGAGACCAGCGAAGCGTGACGCACCTCACCTTTTTGCGCTGAATGGGGCAAAACTAAGAAATTTTCCCGGTTTTGCCTGGACGCTGTCGCAGGCCACTTTTCCTGTGGATTTTTACAATGCCTGCCATTCGCAGGTATAAAAATTAGCTCAGGAGTAATCCATGCTGGCCTTCTTAAACCAGGTGCGCAAGCCGACCCTGGATCTGCCGCTCGATGTGCGGCGTAAAATGTGGTTCAAGCCGTTCATGCAGTCCTATCTGGTGGTTTTTATCGGCTACCTGACCATGTACCTGATCCGCAAAAACTTTAACATCGCGCAGAACGACATGATCTCTACCTACGGGTTGAGCATGACCGAGCTGGGGATGATTGGCCTGGGCTTTTCGATCACCTACGGCGTGGGGAAAACGCTGGTTTCCTACTACGCTGACGGTAAAAATACCAAGCAGTTTCTACCGTTTATGTTGATCCTCTCCGCTATCTGTATGCTCGGCTTCAGCGCCAGTATGGGCGCGGGGTCAACCAGTCTGTTTCTGATGATCGCTTTCTATGCCCTGAGCGGTTTCTTCCAGAGTACCGGCGGATCGTGCAGCTACTCGACCATCACCAAATGGACTCCGCGTCGTAAACGCGGCACCTTTCTCGGCTTCTGGAATATCTCCCACAACCTCGGCGGCGCGGGCGCGGCAGGCGTGGCGCTGTTCGGCGCCAACTACCTGTTCGACGGTCACGTCATCGGCATGTTTATCTTCCCGTCGATTATCGCGCTGATTGTTGGCTTTATCGGTCTGCGTTTTGGCAGCGACTCCCCGGAGTCTTACGGTCTGGGTAAAGCTGAAGAACTGTTCGGCGAAGAGATCAGCGAAGAGGATAAAGAGACTGAAGAAAACGAAATGACCAAGTGGCAGATCTTTGTTGAATATGTATTGAAAAACAAAGTGATCTGGCTGCTGTGCTTCTCCAATATCTTCCTGTATGTGGTGCGTATTGGTATCGACCAGTGGTCAACCGTCTACGCCTTCCAGGAACTGAAACTTTCTAAAGAGGTGGCGATTCAGGGCTTTACCCTGTTCGAAGTGGGCGCGCTGGTCGGCACGTTGCTGTGGGGCTGGCTCTCTGACCTGGCGAACGGTCGTCGTGCGCTGGTAGCCTGTGTGGCGCTGGCGTTAATCATCGCCACCCTCGGCGTCTACCAGCACGCCAGCAACCAGTATGTCTATCTGGCCTCGCTGTTCGCGCTCGGTTTCCTGGTGTTTGGGCCGCAGCTGTTAATTGGCGTGGCGGCAGTCGGTTTCGTACCGAAAAAAGCTATCGGCGCTGCGGACGGTATCAAGGGAACCTTCGCTTATCTTATCGGCGATAGCTTTGCCAAGCTGGGTCTGGGCATGATTGCCGACGGCACCCCCGTTTTTGGTCTGACCGGCTGGGCGGGCACCTTCGCCGCGCTGGACGCCGCCGCGATCGGCTGTATCTGCCTGATGGCGATGGTCGCCGTGATGGAAGAGCGCAAAATCCGCCGTGAGAAAAAAATTCAGCAAGTCAATATCGCTTAAATGTGTGCATTTGGTAACGTTTTGCCCGGCTTAACGCCGGGCTTTTTTATGCCTTGCGTTCGTCAGACAGGATATCCGGCGTCTTGCGTAAATGAAGACAGGCGTTAATAAATCACATCCTGACAGGCCAGAACGTCGACAGTTATAAATTTACCGTTATGATGGGCATCCTGTTTGGTGACGGATGTGCGCATGATTTGGTTGATTCTGGCCACGTTTGTGGTGGTGTTTATTGTGGGTTTTCGGGTGTTGACATCGGATACTCGCCGGGCGATTCGCCGCCTGAGCGAACGTCTGAATATTGATGTAGTGCCGATAGAATCGATGATTGATCAGATGGGTAAAACGGCGGGCGGTGAGTTTTTACAGTATCTGCATCGCCCTGATGAGTCGCATTTGCAAAATGCCGCTCAGGTGTTACTGATCTGGCAAATGGTGATTGTCGATGGCGGCGATCAGAATTTGCAGCGGTGGCATCGGTTGCTGCAAAAAGCGCGTTTAGCCGCGCCGATCACCGATACACAGGTACGGCTGGCGCTGGGTTTTTTGCGCGAAATGGAACCCGATATGCAGGAGATCAACGCGTTTCAACTGCGCTATAACGCCTTTTTTCAGCCGGAAGAGGGTGTCCACTGGCTGCATTGATACTCTTCACTATCTCGTTAACAAAAGACGAGATGAATGAGGCTGGCAGGGGCGGCGAGCCACGATTAACGGCCAGATGGCGCGATTCATCGTTAGCCAAATAAAGCGTAGCCGCCATCGTATTTGCTAAGGGTGAACCACAGAAGTAACGCACCGAATAACCGCTAACGACGCCAAAACGTCAGAGACTTATAGCTCATCATTTCCGTGACATATATCACGGAAATGTGATCTTGTTTTGAACACCAAAACTGTGACTCCTTGCCATACCTCCTGTCTCAAAATTTCTTATCATAAACTCGAAGTTGTACATGATTGTCTATAGACAACTCTAAATGTTTAGGCGCGCCCCATGAAAACATTGAGTAAAAGTTCACACATCCCACTGTATCAACAGGTTGTGGAGTGGATAAGGGAAAGTATTTATAGCGGAGAATTAGTTGAGGATGACCGGATACCTTCAGAGTTTCAAATCATGGATATGCTGGAGGTGAGTCGCGGTACCGTTAAAAAAGCGGTTGACCAACTTGTCCGGGAAGGTGTTCTTGTGCAAGTGCAGGGTAAAGGAACTTTCGTAAAGAAGGAAAATGTTGCTTACCCACTGGGTGAAGGTTTGCTCTCCTTTGCTGAAGCCTTAGCCAGCCAGAAGATAAACTTCACAACCAGCGTCATAACCTCCCGACTGGAACCCGCTAACCGCTTTGTAGCAGAGAAACTGAGTATCAAACCGGGACAAGATGTTTTATTTCTTAAACGCCTTCGTTGTATTGGCGATGAAAAAGTCATGTTGATTGAAAATCGTATCAACATTGATCTCTGCCCCGGTATTATTGATGTAGATTTTACCAGGGAGAATTTATTTTCAGCAATAGAAAGATTATCCGATAAGAAAATAAGTTTTTCTGAAAGCCGTTACGCAGCAAAATTAATTGGTAATGAGCGAGGCCATTATCTTGATATTGGCGAAGACGCACCTGTTTTGCATTTGGAACAGTTGGTATTTTTCTCTAGTGGATTGGCCATTGATTTTGGTAACGTCTGGTTAAAAGGTAATAAATATTATCTTGGCACTATTTTACAGCGCCTGGATGCCTAACTAGCAAAGAGGAATCTATGCAGGATATTCATTTTCGCCGTCATTATGTTCGCCACCTCCCTAAAGAGGTGAGTCAGAATGACATAATCAAGGCTCTTGCCAGTCCGTTAATTAACGATGGTATGGTTGTATCTGATTTTGCCGATCACGTCATTACGCGAGAACAGAATTTTCCAACGGGTCTACCGGTTGAGCCTGTAGGTGTCGCTATTCCACATACTGATCACAGGTATGTTCGCCAAAACGCCATTAGCGTTGGAATACTGGCAGAACCCGTCAATTTCGAAGATATGGGCGGGGAACCAGATCCCGTACCTGTCAGGGTGGTGTTTATGCTTGCTTTAGGTGAAAGCAATAAGCAGCTCAACGTACTGGGTTGGATTATGGATGTGATCCAGGATGAGGATTTTATGCAGCAGTTACTGGTCATGAATGATGATGAAATTTATCAGTCAATTTACACACGCATATCTGAAAGAGGTGAAGTATGAGTAAAATGATACTATTTGTTTGCGCAACGGGTGTTGCTACTTCCACGGCTGTGGCAGAAAAAGTAATGGAATATTGTAAAGACAATGGGCTTGATGTTAATTATTCCCAAACTAATGTAGCCTCATTGCCAAACAATACCGATGGTGCAGCTTTGGTTGTATCAACAACGAAAGTTCCTTATGAACTGGATATTCCGGTTGTTAGTGGTCTGCCAATCATTACCGGAGTAGGTGAAGATAAAGTTCTTGAAAAAATAGTTTCAATCCTTAAAGGCCAAGCCTGATTTCATAAATAAAAAACAGATAAATTACCCAGGCGCTAACGCGAGGTCTGGTCACATCTGAATAAGAGGTCGGATATGAATGATATAGCACATACTCTCTATACCGTTGTGCAATATGTCCTGGGATTTGGCCCAACGGTTTTATTGCCGCTGGTCCTTTTTTTCCTGGCATTGTTCTTCAAAGTAAAACCCGCCAAAGCACTTCGCTCATCATTAATTGTCGGAATAGGGTTTGTCGGAATTTATGCCATCTTTGACATACTTACCAGCAATGTAGGCCCGGCTGCACAGGCAATGGTTGAGCGAACTGGTATTAGTCTGCCTGTGGTCGATTTAGGCTGGCCACCGTTGGCCGCAATTACCTGGGGCTCACCAATCGCACCCTTTGTCATTCCGCTGACGATGCTGATTAATGTCGCCATGCTGGCTCTGAATAAGACACGTACTGTTGATGTCGACATGTGGAACTACTGGCACTTTGCCCTGGCTGGAACGCTGGTTTACTACAGCACAGGGAGTTTTGTTTTGGGTCTGTCCGCAGCCGCTATTGCCGCGATCGTGGTTCTCAAACTGGCGGACTGGTCTGCGCCATTAGTGGCAAAGTACTTCGGTCTGGAAGGTATTTCACTTCCGACCCTGTCATCTGTCGTCTTCTTTCCGATTGGATTGCTGTTCGACAAAATTATCGACAAAATCCCTGGCGTTAACCGTATTCATATTGATCCGGAAAACGTTCAGAAAAAAATGGGAATCTTCGGTGAGCCTATGATGGTGGGTACTATTCTGGGGGTCTTGTTGGGCATCATTGCCGGGTATGACTTTAAACATATCCTATTGCTGGGGATCAGCATTGGCGGTGTCATGTTCATTCTTCCGCGTATGGTACGAATTTTGATGGAAGGTTTATTACCTCTGTCTGAAGCCATTAAGAAATATTTGAATGCCAAATATCCTGGCCGTGATGATCTCTTTATCGGACTGGATATCGCGGTAGCAGTAGGTAACCCAGCCATTATATCTACAGCACTGATTCTGACACCCATCTCTGTCTTTATTGCATTCCTTCTTCCTGGCAATAAAGTCCTGCCACTCGGAGACCTTGCGAACCTGGCAGTCATGGCTTCCATGATTGTACTGGCATGTCGTGGCAATATTTTCCGGGCTGTGATAACCGCAATTCCTGTTATTGTCGCCGACTTGTGGATTGCGACCAAAATTGCGCCATTTATTACCGGTATGGCTAAAGATGTCAATTTCAAAATGGCTGAGGGGTCAAGTGGTCAGGTATCAAGCTTCCTTGATGGCGGTAACCCCTTCCGTTTCTGGCTGCTTGAAATATTCAACGGAAATATTGTTGCTATCGGGCTAATTCCTGTGCTTGCGCTGATTATTTATGGTGTTTTTCGCCTGACAAAAGGAACGGTCTATGCCTGATTACCACGCAGCGCTTGTCATTGACATTGGCACAACTAACTGCAAAGTCAGCTGTTATTCCTGTCATGACGTGTCAGTTCTGGAAGTCCGCAAGTTTCCGACGCCAATAATATCGTCGGACAAAGGCGAGGTAGATTTCGATATCGAAGCGCTGTGGCAGGCACTGCGACTGGTAATGGCTGAACTGGTGGCTTCAGTACCGTTTCCGGTAAAAAATATCAGTATTGCGAGTTTCGGTGAGTCTGGTGTCTTTGTGGATAAGGAGGGCGTCATTCTTACCCCGATGCTGGCCTGGTATGATCGACGTGGTGAATCTTATCTCTCGTCATTAAGCAAGGCAGAGGCTGAAGAACTGTATTCTATAACGGGATTGCCACCTCACAGTAATTACTCAGCATTTAAAATGAGATGGTTGCTTGATAACTACTCCTTGCATGAAAGAAAAGATATCTGCTGGTTACATGCACCAGAAGTGTTGTTGTGGCGAATGACAGGTGCGAAAAAGACGGAAATATCCCTGGCCAGTAGAACGTTGTGTCTGGACATTGCTCGCCGTACCTGGTCTCGTAATGCTGCCGGGATTCTCGGCATACCGTTCGGTGTACTGGCTCCGTTGATAAAGCCAGGTGAAGTGGCCGGATGGGTGACGGCAACGCTTAGAGAGGAATTGGGCTTCTCTCATGAGGTAAAAGTTACCCTGGCCGGGCACGATCATATGGTCGGTGCCCGCGCATTACAGCTGCAACCGGGCGATGTGCTGAATTCTACCGGCACGACAGAGGGTATTTTACTGCTGAATACACAACCAACGCTTGATGTGCAGGCTCGCAGGGATAAGCTGGCAAATGGTTGTTACTCCGATGGTGAATTTTTCACGCTTTTCGCTTCTCTGCCTGTCGGCGGTTATGCGCTTGAATGGGTGAAAAAAACCTTTCGTTTAACTGATAAGGAAATAAGCACAGGCCTGGAAAAAGCCATGGAGCAATACCTCAAACCTTCCTGGTCTGTCGAGCATGTGCCGGTATTTATTCCTCATTTGCGGGGCTCGGGTTCGCCAAATAAAAATCGGCACACCCGTGGCCTGCTTTTTGGTCTGACGGATTCACTTCCTCCGGAGTCTCTGCTTGAGAGTGTCTTTATCGGCCTGGCGATGGAGTTTGCACACTGTCACGGGTGCTTTAATATCCCGGCGGGCAGGACAGTAAAAGTCATTGGCCCTGCGGTGAAAAACCCATACTGGCTCCAGTTGAAGGCTGACATCCTCCAGTGTCCAATTGAGGCCATTGCTTTTGATGAAACCGTCTCCCTTGGAGCATTGTTGATAGCCTGTCCGAATGTTGTCCCCCCGACTGTTCCTGTGGCTGAGCGATATTTTCCTGACGCGGTTCGTTCTGCAAAGTTGAAAATATATCAGCAGCAATGGCTGTCATTTTATCAATTTAAACTGCGGCAAGAAGGGGCGCTTATTGGTGAATAACTGTGATAACTCAATAGTTCGATAATTTACTTACACTGCTCACATAAATATCTGGAGTTAATATGCCTTTAGTCAATGGTAGGATCCTGCTCAATTGTATTCAGGAAAAACATGTCCTTGCGGGGGCATTTAATACAACGAACCTGGAGACAACAATTTCCATTCTTAATGCAATAGAACGTTCCGGATTGCCCAATTTTATTCAAATTGCTCCTACTAATGCACAGCTTTCAGGTTACGATTACATTTATGAAATAGTTAAGCGACATGCCGATAAAATGGATATTCCTGTCAGCCTGCATCTGGATCATGGGAAAACTCTGGAAGATGTTAAGCAGGCTGTCCGGGCCGGATTTACCTCAGTAATGATTGATGGCGCGGCGCTACCGTTAGAAGAAAATATTGCATTTACCCGAGAAGCCGTCGATTTCTGTAAATCATTTGGTGTTCCCGTCGAAGCGGAATTAGGCGCTATTCTGGGTAAGGAAGATGATCATGTCAGCGAGGCTGACTGCAAAACTGAACCTGAGAAGGTTCAGCGCTTTGTTGAGGAGACAGGGTGCGACATGCTGGCAGTGTCAATTGGTAATGTACATGGTCTTGAAGATATCCCACGCATTGATATCCCGCTATTACAACGCATCGCGTCTGTCAGTCCGGTCCCTTTGGTTATTCATGGAGGTTCTGGTATTGACGCGGATATTCTTCGCAGCTTTGTTAATTACAAAGTAGCCAAAGTGAATATTGCGAGTGATTTGCGCAAAGCCTTTATTACTACTGTTGGTAAGGCTTGGGTAAATAATAACAACGAGGCTAATCTGGCGCGTGTCATGGCGAACGCAAAACAGGCAGTTGAGGATGATGTTTATTCTAAAATTAAGATGATGAATAAACATCACTCAGCATTCCGCAAAGTCTCTTAAGGAAAATATATGATTAGACAAACAGTACGCGTTATGAACAGTACGGGGCTTC
This sequence comes from Salmonella sp. A7, assembly GCF_020181675.1. Classification (NCBI taxonomy): domain Bacteria; kingdom Pseudomonadati; phylum Pseudomonadota; class Gammaproteobacteria; order Enterobacterales; family Enterobacteriaceae; genus Salmonella; species Salmonella sp. A7. Next base: position 64,000 of record NZ_CP084001.1, read on the forward strand.
ATGCGCGGCCAGCCGCTACGCTTGCGAAAATTGTCAAAAAATACCAGTCTTCATTAACGCTAGTTAATAATGACAAAGAAATTCCCATTAAAGGAATGATGAGTATTTTGGGGGCTGGCGTAAAGGGAAACACAATGATTGATTTAATTTGTGATGGACAGGATGAACTGGCTTTTATGGATGAATTAAAATCTGCATTTGCTGATGGCTTTGGTGAGTCAGTATAGTGCAATTCCCGTCAAACGGCGCAGGAAGTTGTAGAGGCTTCCTGCACTCATTATCGTATGAATCGTCTCCACCCGGAAAACAATCCCGTCTGAGACTGTTATTAAATTTGTTTAATTACCCGTTGTTGAAGTGCTCATTTCAACAACGGGACAGGCAAATTATGGACGAAAAGAAACTCAAAGCCCTTGCGGCGGAACTGACTAAAGGGATGACCCCGCGCGAAATTGTTGCTACGTTCGAAAAAATGGAGTATGCCGATCCAAAACTGGCGGTGAGTCGTTTTATTCTCAAGTTAGGTGACCACCTGAGCGATCACCTTTAAAGTTATACAGAATTACTGACAGACTCTTTAGGAATCGAAACCAGGAGAATATCTCACAGGTGACATCGCACCTTTCTTTCTAAGATCCTCTGGAATCTTTTTACCGAGATAAAGCTGTGCTATCGCAGGTGGCGCTACTTTTCCTCGAAATCCAAAGCGGGAATTTTGAGTAGCTTCAAACTCCTCGTCTTCATCCCATGAGGATATCTCTGGGAAATTCTCACGGGTAGATTTGAGCCACTCATCAGCGACATATACACCCCTTACGATTCCCTTCACTGTAGCCAATATAACTTCAGCCTTACGGGCACGCTCAACGCTGACCCGCCAGCTAAAACGTACGGCATCATAAAGGTCCACATCTTTTGAACTTCTGTTAACAGAGATCATCAGGGCTTTATGTTGGAATACAATTGTTTCAGGTTGGTACGTGGCGATTAACTCTTTGATGTGTGCAGCGCCATATTCATTACTGCCAGCACCGTTCATGATATTAGTTAAACCGGGGTAGGCGTCTATAAGGGCGGCTTCAACCTCGTAAGCGGTCTTTTCATCAGCTATACCGTGTCGGTGAATAACATGAATGACCTCAAGACCAGCTAATCTTATCTCTCGAAGTTGCTTGAGCTTGTTACTAAGTAACTCATCATCATCCACTGCTGCGACCTCACCGCGCATATGAGCAAATACACGATTGCCTTTTCCCTTCCCCACGTAGAAGGTACTTCCGTCCCTGGGATCAATTAATCGATACACATACCAGCCAAGGTGTTCCATTACTCCCGGTGGAAACTCATTAATATCCATGTCATAACGCCTATCAATTGATTCATAAAACCATGATACTGTCGATTAACAACTTATAGTACTCATTAATCTTTCCCGATGATTGATAAAGTGAGCAGCGTCTGCTGTTGGCGCTTAGCGGACATTTTAACTTTGCCCAACCCCAGACATCCGACTTAGCCTTAACAGACCATCGGTAAAACCCTCATACCAGCACCTTTAGCCCGTGTTTTTGGACAACATTAAGTAGTTTCAGTGACATCCCGCTGGGACGCTTGGCGCCGCTTTCCCACTTTTGAACCGTTGATACGCTGGTATTCAGGTAGCGAGCGAAAACCGACTGGCTAACGTTGAGTTCTTCTCGTAACGCTTTTATTTCAAGTGGCTGCAGATCTTTGATGCTGCTTAAGCAGGCCGTGTCAAAACTGCGCATTGTCTCCTGGGGAATGGCATCCACGCTAAATAATCCAGATGCCGCGCTATGAATCGCTTCAAAGGCAGGGCTTTTGAATTTAGTTTTTGCTGACATGGCGCACCTCTACCAGTTCTTTGTTATTAATGAGTGCCGTTATCTGATCTTCGGTCAGGCAAGCATAGTGTTTTGCTAACTCACGGAAACCCGCGAGTTCACGATAGCTAATGTTGGCCATATCCTGTTTGGCATACAGGAAGGTGTAAAACCAATGCTCGCCTCCCTTTGCCAACACGATTGCGCGATCGCGATTTTGATTGAGACGTTTTTTATAAACTCCGCCGCCAAGATTATCTGCTTTTCCTTGCAGTACGGCGTTGATGGCCTCGCTTAACTCGTCATCTTTTATCGTGTGGGACTTCGCTTCTCTGTTAAACCACCTGGTTTTGAAGATTCGCATCAGGTTGACATCCTGTAATCTAAAGTATAGCACCAGGTGATACACTATGTCTTACCTTTTGGTTTTGCACGCAGCGAGAGAAGTTAATTCTCAACGCTCGACCAGCCTCGCAAAATGCAGCGCAACAATGTCAGTTGCTAAAACGTTAATCAGATCACATTTTGTAATGTTACACTGCATGAATTTTCCGCACTAAAACGACGCAGGTAACCACAATGAATGAAAATATCGCAGAAAAATTCCGCGCTGATGGGGTTGCCAGGCCTAACTGGTCAGCCGTTTTTGCCGTAGCGTTTTGTGTCGCCTGCCTGATTACCGTTGAGTTTTTGCCCGTTAGTCTGTTGACGCCGATGGCGCAGGATCTGGGGATCTCCGAGGGCGTCGCCGGTCAGTCGGTCACCGTTACGGCATTTGTCGCGATGTTTTCCAGCCTGTTCATTACCCAGATTATTCAGGCGACCGACAGGCGTTATATCGTTATTCTGTTCGCCGTTTTGCTGACGGCTTCTTGTCTGATGGTCTCCTTTGCCAACAGCTTTACGCTGCTATTGCTGGGCCGCGCCTGTCTTGGGTTGGCGCTGGGCGGATTCTGGGCGATGTCGGCGTCGCTGACCATGCGACTGGTTCCCGCGCGTACCGTGCCGAAAGCGCTGTCGGTGATTTTTGGCGCGGTTTCCATCGCGTTAGTGATCGCCGCGCCGCTGGGCAGTTTTTTGGGCGGTATTATTGGCTGGCGTAATGTCTTTAACGCCGCTGCGGTGATGGGCGTACTGTGCGTCATCTGGGTGGTGAAATCACTGCCGTCGCTGCCGGGCGAACCTTCTCACCAGAAACAGAATATGTTTAGCCTGTTGCAACGCCCTGGCGTGATGGCCGGGATGATCGCCATCTTTATGTCTTTTGCCGGGCAGTTCGCTTTCTTTACCTATATTCGCCCGGTCTATATGAATCTGGCGGGCTTTGACGTTGATGGTCTGACGCTGGTGTTGCTAAGCTTTGGTATTGCCAGCTTCGTTGGCACTTCTTTCTCATCTTATGTCCTGAAACGTTCGGTAAAACTGGCGCTGGCCGGTGCGCCGCTGCTACTGGCGCTGAGCGCGCTGACGCTTATTGTGTGGGGAAGCGACAAAACCGTGGCGGCGGTCATAGCGATTATCTGGGGACTGGCGTTTGCGCTGGTGCCGGTGGGATGGTCAACGTGGATCACTCGTTCCCTTGCCGATCAGGCGGAAAAAGCCGGTTCCATCCAGGTCGCGGTGATTCAACTGGCAAATACCTGTGGCGCGGCGGTGGGCGGTTATGCGCTCGACAATTTCGGGCTGCTTTCGCCGCTGGCGCTTTCCGGCGGTCTGATGCTGTTGACGGCGTTAGTCGTGGCGGCGAAAGTCCGTATTACGCCAATGAGTTGATATTGCTGCCATTTGTAGGCCGGATACGACGTTAGTCGTCATCCGGCAATAATAAACGCTTAATCAAAACCGTTATGCTCTGCGGTGGCGGCAAACCATTCTCCGCTTTTTTTCACCGTGCGCGTTTGGGTGGCTAAATCCAGTTGTACAAAACCATAGCGATTTTTATAGCCGTTCAGCCATGACCAGTTATCGATAAAGGTCCACATGTGGTAGCCAAGACAGTGACAGCCCTCGCTAATGCCTTTATGCAGCCATTTAAGATGCTCAGAAATAAAGTCAATCCGGTAATCATCGTGAATCTGTCCCGCTTGCACAAAACGCTGCTCGTTCTCAACGCCCATCCCGTTTTCGGAGATAAAACAGCGCGGATTGCCGTAATTATTCCGCAGGTTGGTGATGATGTCGTAAATTCCTGGCGCGTAAATTTCCCAGCCGCGGTAAGGGTTCATCTTGCGCCCCGGCATGTCGTAATAGTCAAATAACCACTCCGGCATAAACGGCGCTTGCGGATTCACCGCTGTATCACGGCATTTCACGCGGCGCGGCTGATAATAGTTAATCCCCAGTAAATCGATTTTGCCATCGGCAATAAGCTGACGGTCGCCTGGCTGACAGGCAGGCAACTGGTCATAGGTTTTCAGCAGCGCCACCAGCTCCGCCGGGTATTCTCCCTTTAATACCGGGTCAAGAAAACTGCGGTTGAATAACAGATCCGCATGATGCGCGGCTTGCACATCGGCGGGATGCTGCGAGCGTGGATAGGACGGCGTCAGATTCAGCACCACGCCGATTTCACCGTCGTAGCGCCCGGCGCGCCAGGCGCGCACGGCGGTCGAGTGCGCCAGCACGGTATGGTACGCCACGGTGGCCGCACGTTTAAAATCCACCACATTGGGATAGTGGAAGTCGTACAAATAGCCGCCTTCCACCGGCACAATCGGCTCATTAAAGGTAAACCAGTGCTTCACGCGGTCGCCAAACAAGGTAAAACACGTTTGCGCGTACCGACCAAACGCCTCTACGACGTCGCGATTTTCCCAGCCGCCTTTCTCCTGCATGACCATCGGCATATCAAAATGGAACAGCGTAATAAACGGCGTGATGCCCTGTGCCAGTAGCTCGTCGATGACGTGATTGTAGAAGCTCACCGCTTGTGGATTCACCTCGCCTACGCCGTCTGGAATGAGCCGCGCCCAGCTTAGCGAGGTGCGAAAACTGTTATGTTTTAACTGTTTCAGTAGCGCGATGTCTTGCTTCCAGTGGCGATAGAACGTTGAGGTTTCCGCTGGACCGATGCCCTGATGAAAACGACCTGGCTGGCGCTCGAACCACACATCCCACGTGGTCTGGCTTTTACCGCCATTCAGACTATCCCCTTCGGTTTGCAACGCTGAGCAGGCGCTGCCCCACCAGAAGTTATCGGGAAAACGGTATCGCATTGTCGTACTCCTTGATCGCGTAAATTCGCTCCAGAATACGCGCTTTTGGCGAACAGAAACCGGTTACAGTCCGCATTTTCGCGACCAAAAAACGGAAAAGGTGTGCTACATCTCCGGGCATTCCACCTTACCGAGAGCCTGCCAGTAGTTATGCTGATTGTTGCGCTCTATCGCGATCATCGCCTCACGAATATGCTGCTGGTTCCCCTCGCTCGCCATGATTTTTTTCTCCCAGGCTTCATCGGTTAGCGCGCCTTTGGGCGTACACATTTTGCGCAAATCCTTTAAAATCGTGGTTTTTTCATGTGCCGTCTGAAGCGAGCTAAACGGAGAGTCGGCATACGTGACGCCCGGTAGCGCGACAAGCGCGGCAATAAGCAGAAGCGTTTTTCGTTTCATAAACGGTATCCTTATCGGTTTGCACTTTTTCAAGAGTAAGTGTAGACCGTGCGACGTTCACTCATCGGGGCGTGTTATCCGTTGGCGTTGAAGTCAGGCAAAAGTGGGAAGGCGGTTTCTCGCTGCGCCTTCACTTTCTTGCGTGGCAGAATAGTGTATGTTCTGAACCCTCTTTTATTTCGTAAGCGGTAGTGTAATGAGACGTATTGAGATCGTACTGGGAGAGCTGGAACGGCTGACGCGCGGGCTATGTCTTGCCGATTTGGCGCAGGAGACGGCGTTTACGGCGGAGGCGATAGGTTTCAATCTTGGGCTGGCGCGTAACTCCGTCAGCAAAGATCTCAATCAGTTATGGAATGACGGCCTGGCAATCAAAAGCCGTGGCCGCCCGGTCTATTTTTTGCATCGCCAGGCGCTGGAAACGTTGCTGGGACGACAGCTGGAAGAGTCTGAACGCGAGGTGCGGTCGGTGGCGGATGTGCTGCCGCATGAAGAGCATTATGCGCCCGACGATCCGTTTACCAGCCTGATTGGTTACGATCGCAGCCTGCGCGATGCGGTAGAAAAAGGCCGTGCGGCAGTGCTCTATCCGCACGGTTTACACGTTCTGCTTACCGGGCCGTCCGGCGTCGGTAAAACCTTTTTTGCGGAACTGATGCACCGTTTCGCCTGTGAACAGGCGAGCGGCGCTATCCCGCCGCTGGTCTACTTTAACTGCGCGGAATACGCCCATAACCCGGAACTGCTCTCCTCGCATCTGTTTGGTCATCGGCAGGGGGCGTTTACCGGTGCGAATGAACATAAAACAGGCCTTGTGGAGCAGGCGGACGGTGGTTATCTGCTGCTGGACGAGGTGCACCGTCTGTCTTATGAAGGGCAGGAAAAGCTGTTCTCTATTCTGGATAAAGGCGAGTACCGTCCGCTCGGCGTGAGCAACCAGCCGCGATCAATTTCGGTACGCCTGATTTGCGCCACTACCGAGCCGGTCGGGTCGGCGCTGTTACGTACTTTCCAGCGGCGTATTCAGGTATGCATTGATTTGCCGGGCATTCGCCAGCGCTCCGTTGAAGAACAGATCGAACTGATCGTGGGGTTCTTACAGCGGGAAAGCCGCAAAATAGAACGCACGGTCAGCATTGATAAACCGTTGTTGCTCTGGTTGCTGAATAAACCCCTGGAAGGCAATATCGGTCAGCTAAAAAGCGATATTCAGTTTCTTTGCGCTCAGGCGTGGGCATCGGGAATGACCGAGCATAACGACACGCTACAGCTGGATAAACGGCTGGCGGAGATGTCGGTTAACCCGACGCCGGAACAGCGTCTATTGGTGGATACTCTGTTTGACGGTAAAGCGCGGCTAAATATAGACGCGCGCACGCTGCCCGCATTGAAGACGTCGCTGGCGACCGGGGCGGAAATTGAAGAGAGCGACCTCTTTTACAGCTTCCTGACGCGCGAATATGTTAATTTGCGCAACAGTAACGTCCCCCCGGCGGAGACGCTGGCGATCCTGAAAAATAAACTCAGCTCGATTTTTGAATACGGTCTCTACAGCCGCGACAGCGTGGCGCATCCGCCGCGCTATGGCGACCAGATTGAAGAGCGCGTGACGCTGCTGATTGGCTGCGTAGAGCAGGTGTTGGGCTTTTCGCTGCCGGAAAATCTGGTTAACCCACTGCGTAAACACTTCCTGGCGCTGATAGGCTACGTGCAGCGTGGCCTGATCCCGCAGCTTTACTCTTCCAGTTTGATCCTGGATCGCTGCAAAGACGAATATGACAACGCCGCGCTGCTGTGTCGGAAAATCAACGAACTGCTGCATATTCAGTGTCCGGCGACGGAAGTGGTCTGGCTATGCTTGTTCCTGAAAGAGTGCCGCCATTATCGTCAGCGCATCGATGCCAGTCCCGACTGCGGGGTCATTTTGATCGCCCACGGCGCGACCACCGCCACCAGTCAGGCGCAATATGTCAACCGTGTGCTGGAGCGCGAGCTGTTCAGCGCCATCGACATGCCGTTTGAACAGTCGGTGCATGACACGCTGGAAACGCTGACCCAAATGATTCAAACCCGCCAATATCGGCGGCTTATCCTGTTGGTGGACATCGGTTCATTGATCCATTTTGGCATTACGATCAGTAAGTTATTCCAGATAGATGTTTTGCTCATGCCGAACATCACGCTGACCAGTCTGCTGGAAGTCGGGCTGGATTTAAGCTATGAAACCAGCGATTTACCACAGCTGACGGCGCTCCTGCAGAGTAAAAATATCCCCTGCCAGCTTTGTACGCCGCAGCAGGAGAACGGCGGCAAAGTGCTGGTCATCTCCTGTATTACCGGCATGGGAACGGCGGAAAAAATCAAAAAGGTGCTGGAGGAGAGCTTTGGCGAACTGATGTCGCAAGATACCAGGATGGTGATCCTTGATTATAACGAGGTACGTAGTCTGGAGCGCGTTCAGCAGGCATTGAATGCCAGCGAGCGGCTGGCGGGGATTGTCGGCACTTTCCAGCCGGGGCTGCCGGATATTCCGTTTATTTCGCTGGAAGAGCTTTTCTCCGAACAAGGGCCGGAACTGGTGTTGAGCCTGTTAACGCCCGATCTGTCCAACGCTGAACGCCGTCTGGAGATGGAGCGCAGCGCGATGCGCTTTATCAGCGCGCTAACGATGGAGAGCATCATCAACCATATTTCCGTGCTTAACCCGCAGCGTATTCTGAAAGAGATGGAGGGCGTTTTTAACCATCTGACGTCTTCGCTTTCCCTGAAACCAAGCCGCCAGGTGACACTACGCTTCCTGATCCACTGCTGCTGTATGGTAGAGCGTATTGTGATTAACCGAAAACCGTTACAGATGGCGCTGGAAAGTCAGCCGAATCTGGACGCGCGCGCGTTTAGTGTCATCAAATCCGCTTTTCTGCCGATCGAAGACGCCTACGCCATCCGTTTATCGGATGCGGAATATTTTTATATCTACGAACTGCTCTATAGCTAATCCTTTTACTGGCGGGGCTTCGCGCCTCGCCAGACCTTTCTTCTTCCTCGCGTGACACAAATTCTGGCACAACCTTTGCTCTTCTGATGATGCGTTATGCCGGATAGCGGCGTAAACGCCTTATCCGGCCTACCGGGAGTGTCCTGTAGGCCCGGTAAGCGCAGTGCCACCGGGCAATATATGCCGGTGTCCTCATGTAATTGCGCCAGGAGGCCATTTTGACTACCACACAACCGTTGCCCCACATCCTGCTGCTGACGCATGGCGGCTGGGGACAACCGCTTTGCAACAGCCTGCGTATGGTCACGGGCGAAATTAAAGGCGTGACGGAAATCGCGCTAATGCCTGTCGATACGCTGGGCGAGTTTTATCAACGCGTCGAGGCCGTGGTGAAAACGCTGCCGGAAGGCTCGCTGATCCTGACGGATTTTGTCGGCGGCACGACGTCCAACGTCGCGGCGCGGCTAAGCGCCGATTATCCGGTGGCGGTGATTGCCGGACTGAATGCGTCGCTACTGCTGGAGGCGCTGGACAGGCGCGAACAAGGGATGCTAACCGCCTGCGTGGATGAGTTAGTTGAGGCCGGGCGCAGTAGCTGCCTGGATGTGGTCGCCCATGTACGTCAGCTACAACAATCACTCTAAGGAAAACATCATGGCCAATATCGTTTTATGCCGCATCGACAGCCGTCTCATTCATGGGCAGGTTGTCACGAAGTGGGTCGGACAATCTCAGGCGAACCGGATAGCCGTTGTGAGTGATGAACTGGATGCCGATCCGTTTATGAAAAATATCTACCTGATGGCCGCGCCGCCAAATATCAAAGTGGATTGCTTCGGCAACCAGAGTTTTGCCGCCGCATGGAAAGAAAATCAGCTTGGCGACGGTAACGTGCTGGTGCTTTTTCCCTCACTGGCGGCGGTGCAGGACGCCATACAACTGGGCTTTGACGTTACCCGCATTCAGGTTGGCGGTCTCGGCGGCGGGCCAAACCGCAAGGCGGTTTTTCAGAATATTACGCTGGATGAAAAAGACGTCGGCATTCTTAACGACCTGAAAAACCGTGGCGTTCAGGTATTTTTCCAGACCATCCCGGAAGATAAGCCGCAGCCGCTCGACGATATCCTGAAAAAATTCTAACCCTTTAATAGACACAAAATCATTCTGGATGCATCGAGGCGGCAACTGAGTGAATCCCCTGGAGCTTACTAAAGTAAGTGACTGGGGTGAGCGAAGGCAGCCAACAAAGAGGCAGCCTGAAGGATGAAGTGTATAGGATAACACTATGGATACCTTACTTTTTGCAAGCCTGATGGGGTTGTATTACTGGTTTGCCCGTTTACGCCTCGGCTACACCTTCTCCGCGATGCTGTTACAACCGGTGGTGATCGCGGTATTTGTCGGGCTTTTGCTTGGCAATATGCAGACCGCGATGATTATCGGCGCAGGGATGCAGCTCGTTTATTTGGGCGTGACCTCAACGCCGGGCGGCAACGTGCCGTCGGACCCGGCGCTGGCGGCCTGTATCTCCATTCCTATCGCGGTGAAGGCCGGTATGGACCCAAACCTGGCGATCGCGCTGGCAATCCCGTTTGGCGTGATTGGCGTGTTTCTCGATCAGCTTAGGCGCACGCTGAACGCCGCCTGGGTGCATATGGCGGATAAACACGCGGAAACGGCAAACATGGCGGGCATCATGCGTTGCGCCTTTCTTTACCCGGCATTGCTGGGGTTGGTACTGCGCTTCCCGGTGGTCTTTGCCGCTAACTACTTTGGCCAGGATGTGGTGGAAAGTTTCCTTAAACTGATGCCGCACTGGTTAACCCACTCCTTTGAAATCATGGGCGGCATTCTGCCGGCGCTGGGCTTTGCCATCACCATTATGGTGATCGGTAAAAAGAGCCTGTTGCCGTGGTTTATCGGCGGGTTCTTCGCGGTGTTGTACCTCAAGGTCGACATCATGGCGATGGCCATCTTCGGCACCTGTGTCGCCTTCCTGATTAAAGGCCTGGCGAAAAATGAAGGAGCAGCATGATGAGCAGTGACGTAATGCAGCATGAACTGGTTGAGCGCGCGCGGGAAAGCGGGGCGCTGACCAAAGCAGATATCACCAAAGCCTGGTTTATCTACTGGCTGGGCGCCGAGGTTTCCAGCTCCTATGAGCGCTTACAAAGCCTGATTTTCTGCGCCTCGATGACGCCGATCATCAAAAAACTCTACCCGCAAAAAGAGGAGCAGGTAGAAGCGCTAAAACGCCACCTTAACTTCTTTAACTCCGAGCAGACTTTCGGCGCGGTGATTCAGGGCATCTCTATTGCCATGGAAGAACAAAAAACGCGCGGCGAGCCGATTAACGACTCGTCTATCACCGGCATTAAAACTGGCCTGATGGGGCCGCTTGCCGGGATGGGCGACTCGATTATCTGGGCGGCGGTGATGCCGGTGCTGATAGCGATCTTTATTCCGTTCGCGGCAAATGGCAGCGCGATGGGCGGTATTATCCCGCTGATTCTCTACCCGGCGATCACCCTGGCGATCAGCTACGGCATGGTCCACAAGGGGTATACGCTGGGGCGTGATTCGATTATCGGCCTGCTGCAAGGGGGGCGAATCAAAGAACTGATCTACGGGGCCAACGTGCTGGGTTTGATCATGATGGGCGCGCTTTCCGCCAGCTACGTCAAAATCACCACGCCGTTAAAAATTAGCGCTTTGAAAGGATCTGAAGTGGTGGTTCAGCAGATCCTCGACTCTATCGCGCCGGGCTTACTGCCACTGGCGGCGGTATTCGCCATCTACTTCTATCTGGTAAAAAAAGGGCCGCGCTACACCACCATTTTACTGTCGATTGTCGCACTGAGCATAGTCTGTTCGTTGTTGGGAGTGCTGTAAATCATGACGCCGAATATCTATCAACAACTGGGGTTGAAAAAGGTCATTAACGCCTGCGGCAAAATGACCATTCTGGGCGTCTCAAGCGTCGCGCCGGAGGTCATGCAGGCCACCGCGCGCGCGGCTTCCGCTTTCGTCGAGATTGACGCGCTGGTGGAAAAAACCGGCGAACTGGTATCGCGCTATACGGGTGCTGAAGATAGCTATATCACCTCGTGCGCCTCGGCGGGTATTGCCATTGCCGTCGCTGCCGCTATCACCCACGGCGATCGGGCGCGCGTCGCCCTGATGCCGGACAGTAGCGGTATGGCCAATGAGGTGGTGATGCTGCGCGGGCATAATGTGGACTACGGCGCGCCAGTCACCAGCGCCATTCGTCTTGGCGGCGGGCGCATAGTGGAAGTGGGGTCGAGCAATCTGGCGGCCCGCTGGCAACTGGAAAGCGCCATTAACGAAAAGACCGCCGCGCTACTGTATGTGAAATCACACCATTGCGTACAGAAAGGCATGTTGAGCATTGACGATTTTGTACAGGTGGCGCAGGCCAACCACCTGCCGTTGATTGTCGATGCCGCGGCGGAAGAGGATTTGCGCGGCTGGGTGGCGAGCGGCGCGGATATGGTTATCTATAGCGGCGCGAAAGCCTTTAATGCGCCAACCTCTGGCTTTATCACTGGTAGGAAAACGTGGATTGCCGCCTGCAAAGCGCAGCACCAGGGGATTGCCAGGGCAATGAAAATCGGCAAGGAAAACATGGTTGGGCTGGTGTATGCGCTGGAGAATTACCACCAGGGCCAGACGACCGTGACCGCAGCACAGTTACAGCCGGTCGCGGAAGCGATTTCCGCCATTCGCGGGCTTTATGCCGATATCGAACAGGATGAGGCCGGGCGTGCAATCTGGCGTATTCGTGTGCGGGTGAACGCATCTGAATTGGGACTGAATGCGCAGGACGTCGAAGCGCAGTTGCGCGGCGGTGAGATAGCGATTTACGCCCGCAAATATCAGCTTCATCAGGGGGTTTTTAGCCTCGATCCACGCACGGTAGCCGAAGGGGAAATGGCATTGATTGTGGCGCGACTCAGGGAGATTGCAGAACATGCAGCAGATTAATTTTTATCGTCAGCGGGTGGCGATTAACGTACTGGCGAAAGATATCGCCAACGCGAAGGCTATCTATGAAGCCGCCGAAGGCCATGCGGTCATTGGCGTACTTTCCGCGCAGTTCGCTACGGTAGAAGAGGGCGTGCCGGAGGTGAAACGCTGGATGGCGGAGGTGCCGTCTATCTCAGTGGGTCTGGGCGCAGGCGACCCGGCGCAGTACTACAAAGCGGCGATGATTGCCGCCCATACTCACCCGGCCCATGTCAACCAGACCTTTACCGGCAGCGGCTTCGCAGCGGGCGCACTGGCGGCGACAGGCGGCGAGCAAACACATATTAACGCCCTGGTCAGCCCGACGGGAACGCCTGGCGAGGTGGTGATTTCTACCGGCGTCAGCAGCAGCCAGGGAACGCCAGCCCGCGTTTCCTGTGAAGCGGCGGTACGCATGATGCAGGATATGGGCGCACATGCGGCGAAGTTTTTCCCGATGGGCGGCGAGAAGTCGTTACCGGAACTCTATGCGCTGGCGACAACCGCCGCCCGCCAAGGCATGACGCTCATCGAGCCGACCGGCGGTATCTCACTGGATAATTTCGGTATTATCCTGCAAACCTGCCTGGAGGCAGGCGTGCCGCGCGTCATGCCGCATGTTTACAGCTCGATTATCGATCCGCAAACCGGCAATACGCGCCCCGAAGACATCATTCGGTTGATGGAGATAGTCAAAGCGCTGGTGTGAGGTTTATCGCCGAAGAGCGCTGCGTTTACCTGGCCTACAGATGACGTGTATTTGTAGGCCCGGTTAGCGTTACGCTACCGGGCGATAATGCGTAGCAGGCCGGGCAAAAATGTACGTATTGCAGCCGTCAGTGATTCCCTTTCGGGCCTCCTCGCAGGGTTAAATTTTCCTGAATGCTGTCTGTATTTTTGGCGAGTACAGTGGCGTCATCTTATTCCTCAGGTGACGGATCGCCATGAAAAAAAGCCCCACGTCCACGCCCCATGATGCGGTATTCAAAACGTTTTTACGCCATCCGGATACCGCGCGGGATTTTCTCAATATTCATCTTCCCCATTCGCTAAGAATACGTTGCGATCTGACGACGTTGAAACTGGCGCCAGACAGTTTTATCGAGAAAAATTTACGCGCGTTTTATTCCGATGTCCTTTGGTCGCTAAAAACGTGTGAAGGCGACGGTTATATCTATGTCGTTATAGAGCATCAGAGTACGCCGGACGCGCATATGGCGTTCCGGTTAATGCGTTACGCGACTGCCGCGATGCAGCGCCATCTGGATGCTGGCCATAAAACGTTACCGCTGGTGATTCCCATGCTGTTTTACCATGGCGCGAAAAGCCCGTATCCCTTTTCGCTGTGCTGGCTGGATGAGTTTGACGATCCTGCACTGGCGCGTCAGCTTTATGCGACGGCATTTCCACTGGTAGACATTACGGTGGTGCCGGATAACGAGATTATGCAGCATCGACGTATCGCGATGTTGGAGCTGGTACAAAAGCATATACGTCAGCGCGACCTGATGGGATTGGTCGAGCGCTTAGCGGTACTTCTGATTACGGGAAACGCTAATGACAGTCAGCTAAAAGCGCTGTTTAATTATTTGCTAATACAGCATGGCAGCACGCCTCGTTTTGGCAAGTTTATCCGCGAGGTGGCGCGTCGTGTTCCCCAACACAAGGAGAGATTAATGACGATCGTAGACAGAATACGTGAATCGGGGCGCAGAAAAGGTAAGCGTGAAGGCGTGCAACAAGGTATACATCAAGGTAAGCAGGAGGAGGCCTTGCGTATTGCGCATACGATGCTGGAACAGGGGATCGAGCGAGAGATGGTGCTGATGATTACCGGGCTTTCTGACGAAGAGATTAAGGCAAAGCGCCATTAAACTTTTCCCTCTTCCGCCCGGTCATCGTGATTATCAACGGCGTTAAGCGGCCCGCGCGCGTCGACGGGAATCGAGGGAGATTAGAATCACTGACGAGAGAATGAGCAGCGTGCCCAGCCAGTCCGGCAAGGTAAAACTAATCCCCAACAGCAGTAGCGACAGCAGGGCGCTGCTTAACGGTTCCGCGCAGCTTAAAATGCTGGCTTTGGGGCCACCAATCAGTTGCGCGCCTTTCAAATACAGGCTGAACGTCAGCGACGTACCGATCACTACAAGGTAGAAAAAGGCCAGAATCAGACTGCCGCTCACCGCAAAGTGCGTTCCTTCTTTAGCGTAGAAGGGCAGCAGAATAAGGCCGCCAAAGGACATACTCCAGCCGACCACTGGCAGTGTGCCGTATTGGGCGATTAGCCTGGAAGGCCAGGTCGTATAAAAGGCGGCGGCAAATGCGGAGGCGATACCCCAGAACAGCGCGCCTGAAGAGATCGACAGCGATGTTGGATTGCCGTGAGTCACCAGTAAAAAGGTGCCGATAAGCGATGTAAGAATGGCGGTTAAGACCAGAATGCCTGGTCGTGTTCTTCGCGCTAATGCAAACCACGCTACAATAATGGTCGGCGATAAAAATTGCAGCACTGTCGCGGTGGCAGCATTGGATTTTTCAATCGTGAGCAGGAAGGTTAGCTGAACGGTGAGCGCACCCACCACGGAGAAAATCAGCAGACTCAGTGCATCTTTGCGGTTTTTAAGAATCGAAAATATCTTATCGCCGTGCATAAAGGAGAAGGTCACCAGTATCAGCCCGGCGAATAACAAACGTATCATCGTCAGGAACTGTGACGACATACGGCTTTGCTCCATGATGTACTGCGCGCAAACGCCTGAACTCCCCCACAATACGGCGGCAATCAGGACGTTTAGCATCCCTTTTCTGGTGGAACCCATTTTTTCCTCGTCATGTTGTTTTATTTTTTTACGTGCAGGCATCATAACAGAGCTATCGCCGGCATTAAGCAGGAATTTATTGTTTAATGATTTCAGACGAGCCTGTTATTGACATAATATTGTCATTTTTTTGTCATAGAAAATATCAAACAAACTTAAACAAATCGTCACTATCCCCGCCTTTGCACTTTACAGAACATATTGACTGACTATAATAAGCGCAAATTCATGCAGGAGTAATATGTTGGACAGTCACTTTTACGTAAATCATCTGGCAAGTTAACGCACGCTATTCCTGCGCTGCTTGCCGAACCGGTGGGCAGCAATCTCCCCTTGTGACGATTGTCATCCCAATAATGTTACAACACGCGCATTGTCGCGAGGTAATCGTCATGTTCATGTTTAAACACGCTTTATTTCCTCCGCCGTCAACACGACGCTAATTGCCTCAGGGCAGAAATTTGTCGTGTGCTAAATATAGCACGTACTTATTCTTCCAGAAAAAATGGAGGAACGTATGTTAATGTTTCCTTATATTTTGAATTTACTGGCCGCTATGCTGTTGGGCGCGCTGATTGGCGCGGAAAGACAATGGCGTCAACGTATGGCGGGATTACGCACTAATGCGCTGGTGGCGACAGGCGCCGCCGTTTTTATTCTGAGCTCCATGACGACATCGCCAGACAGCCCCGGGAGAATTGCGGCGCAGATTGTCTCTGGTATTGGCTTTCTGGGGGCGGGCGTCATCATGCGCGAAGGGATGAATGTGCGCGGACTGAACACTGCGGCAACGCTATGGTGTTCGGCGGGCATCGGCGTGTTATGCGGCTTAGGGCAGTTCAAAAATGCGCTGGCGGCGACGATCATTATTCTTTGTGCCAATATTTTACTGCGTGAAGCGGCGCAGCGTATAAATCAACTCCCGGTATCCGCCGAGGGAGAAAAACGTTATATCCTGAAAGTAACCTGTAATAAAGAAGATGAGAGCGCGGTTCGTCAGTGGTTACTGAATATCGTAAAAGAGGCCGCGATCTGTTTACAAGGGTTAGGTTCGGTCCCCGCTCAGGAACAGGGCTATAAAGAAATCCGTGCCGAGCTCGTGGGTCATGCTGATTATCGTAAAACGCGAGAACTGATTATATCCAGAATAGGTGATAACGATAATATCACCGCAATTCACTGGAGCATTGATAGTCAATAATAGTTTTTTATTCAATTACAACATTACGCCAGGCGTATAAGGGGGGAATGATGGCTATTCCCGAGTCGATAAAATAAAACCCACTCAAAATAGTGAGTAAGTAATAACTCTTTTTTATGCATAGATAATTCTCCCGGGGCATTCACCTTCAAATCGTGAGTTTACTATTCCCTGGGCGTGATATGCAGGAAACACTACACCTTAATTTTGGGGATTCATCATGACTGACATGAACATTGAAAACCGGAAACTCAATCGCCCGGCGTCAGAAAATGATAAGCAGCATAAAAAAGTATTTCCGATCGAAGCGGAAGCTTTTCATAGCCCGGAGGAGACACTGGCGCGGCTGAACAGCCATCGTCAGGGCCTCACGATAGAAGAGGCCAGCGAACGGTTGAAAGTGTATGGGCGCAATGAAGTGGCGCATGAGCAAGTTCCTCCGGCGCTGATTCAACTTCTGCAGGCATTCAATAACCCGTTTATTTACGTTCTGATGGCATTGGCAGGGGTTAGTTTCATCACGGATTACTGGCTCCCGTTACGCCGTGGCGAAGAGACCGATCTCACCGGCGTGCTGATTATTCTGACGATGGTCAGTTTGAGCGGGTTATTGCGTTTCTGGCAGGAGTTTCGCACTAACAAAGCAGCCCAGGCGCTGAAAAAGATGGTGCGCACCACCGCCACGGTGTTGCGTCGTGGGCCGGGCAATATAGGCGCGGTGCAGGAAGAGATTCCCATTGAAGAACTGGTGCCGGGCGATGTGGTTTTTCTGGCCGCAGGCGATCTGGTGCCCGCCGACGTTCGACTGCTGGCGTCGCGCGATCTCTTTATCAGCCAGTCAATTCTTAGTGGTGAATCATTACCCGTAGAAAAATACGATGTTATGGCTGATGTGGCAGGTAAAGACAGCGAGCAATTGCCTGACAAAGATAAGAGCCTGTTAGATTTGGGCAATATCTGTCTGATGGGAACCAATGTAACCAGCGGCAGAGCGCAAGCGGTCGTGGTTGCGACGGGAAGCCGTACCTGGTTCGGCTCGCTGGCGAAATCCATTGTGGGTACGCGTACCCAGACGGCTTTCGATCGCGGAGTCAACAGCGTGAGCTGGCTGTTGATACGCTTTATGCTGATCATGGTGCCGGTTGTCCTGCTGATCAATGGTTTCAGTAAGGGAGACTGGGTAGAGGCTTCGCTGTTCGCGCTGGCGGTTGCGGTGGGGTTGACGCCGGAAATGTTGCCCATGATTGTCAGTTCCAACCTGGCAAAAGGCGCGATTGCGATGTCGCGGCGCAAAGTGATCGTCAAGCGCCTGAACGCTATTCAAAACTTCGGCGCGATGGATGTGCTGTGTACAGATAAAACCGGCACCTTAACCCAGGACAATATTTTTCTGGAGCATCATCTGGATGTGAGCGGTGTAAAAAGCAGCCGGGTATTGATGCTGGCCTGGCTGAATAGTAGCAGCCAGAGCGGTGCCCGGAATGTGATGGATCGCGCCATACTGCGTTTTGGCGAGGGCCGCATCGCGCCATCGACAAAAGCGCGCTTCATTAAACGCGATGAACTGCCATTCGACTTTGTACGTCGCCGGGTATCGGTCCTGGTGAAGGATACGCAGCATGGAGACAGATGCCTGATCTGCAAAGGCGCTGTTGAAGAGATGATGATGGTAGCCACCCATCTTCGCGAAGGCGATCGTGTGGTGGCGCTGACGGAAACACGCCGCGAGCTGCTGCTGGCGAAAACCGAAGATTACAATGCGCAGGGATTCCGTGTATTGCTGATAGCGACACGTAAGCTGGATGGTTCCGGGAACAATCCGACATTAAGTGTGGAGGATGAGACCGAACTTACCATCGAAGGGATGCTCACTTTTCTCGATCCGCCGAAAGAGAGCGCCGGAAAAGCGATTGCCGCGTTGCGGGATAACGGCGTGGCGGTCAAAGTCCTCACCGGCGATAATCCGGTCGTGACGGCGCGTATCTGTCTGGAAGTGGGTATTGATACGCACGATATCCTGACCGGAACCCAGGTTGAGGCGATGTCAGATGCCGAACTGGCGTCTGAAGTGGAGAAACGCGCAGTATTCGCCCGGCTGACGCCGTTACAAAAAACGCGTATTTTGCAAGCGCTACAGAAAAATGGTCATACCGTTGGTTTTCTTGGGGATGGGATCAACGACGCGCCCGCGCTTCGTGATGCGGATGTGGGGATTTCCGTCGATAGCGCCGCCGATATTGCTAAAGAGTCATCAGATATTATTCTGCTGGAAAAAGATCTCATGGTGCTTGAGGAAGGCGTCATCAAAGGGCGGGAAACCTTTGGCAATATCATTAAATACCTGAATATGACCGCCAGCTCTAATTTCGGCAATGTTTTTTCGGTACTGGTAGCCAGCGCGTTTATTCCGTTTCTGCCGATGCTGGCGATTCATCTGTTGATCCAGAATTTGATGTACGATATTTCGCAGTTGTCGTTGCCGTGGGACAAAATGGATAAAGAGTTCCTGCGTAAGCCGCGGAAATGGGACGCGAAAAATATTGGTCGTTTTATGCTATGGATTGGCCCAACGTCTTCTATTTTCGATATCACAACCTTTGCGTTGATGTGGTACGTCTTTGCGGCTAATAACGTAGAGGCGCAGGCGCTCTTTCAGTCCGGCTGGTTTATTGAGGGTCTGCTCTCGCAGACACTGGTCGTGCATATGCTAAGGACGCAGAAAATACCGTTTATCCAAAGTCGGGCGACGTTGCCGGTATTATTGACGACCGGCTTGATTATGGCGATAGGCATTTATATTCCATTCTCACCTTTGGGTGCGATGGTTGGACTGGAGCCGCTGCCGCTGAGCTACTTCCCGTGGTTGGTGGCGACATTATTGAGCTACTGTCTGGTGGCGCAAGGCATGAAGCGCTTTTATATCAAACGCTTTGGCCAGTGGTTTTAATGATGTTTGAGGATCGCCCAGATGAATCGCTCACCCGATAAAATCATCGCGCTGATATTTTTACTGATTAGCCTGTTGGTGTTGTGTTTAGCCCTCTGGCAAATCGTTTTATAACGAGGTGACGCCATGCAAAAAAGAGGGTTGGACAAAATTTTTTATCAGGTTGTCCTGATAGCAATCATCCTGATTTTACTGACTATCTGGATACGATAAGCTGCTGTTGGCGAGCCCCGCTTAAAATAAGAATCGATGTAGTTGTTCTTTTTATGGCGGGGCGCTATTTTCATGGTATCCCACATCAGAAGGGCAATATCATGAATAATCGTCGTGGTTTAACCGCCGTCCTGGCGACGTTGATTACGTTTTCCCTGAGCGCTACGCCTGTGCTGGCGAATCCGGGAAATGGCAATGGCGGCGGACATGGTAATAACGCGGCTAATCAGGGTAATAACGGTAACGGACATAAAGGAAATGCCGGGCAAAAAACGGAACACCGTAAAAATGGCGGTAAACCGGATCACGTCGAGTCGGACATTAGCTATGCTGTCGCCAGGCAACTGGCAGTGAATTTAGGGCTGACGGGTTATCAGTCTTTACCTCCGGGGATTGCGAAAAATCTGGCGAGAGGAAAACCGCTGCCGCCGGGAATCGCTAAAAAAACGGTGCCGGCGTCTATGCTGGGACAATTACCTTATTATCCGGGCTATGAGTGGAAAATCATTGGGGATAATCTGGTGCTGATCGCGCTCAGTACCGCGGTGGTCACGGCGATTATTAATGGCGTATTTGATTAAGAGCCTATCCCACCAGGCGTTATTGGCGCAGCCAGTTTGGACACGGACAGCGCGCAAAAACCGGAGCGTACACGTAGTACGTGAGGATTTTCTGCCCAGGACCAAAATGGCAAGTAAAATAGCCCCATTAAATGGGGCTATTTAGCCGCTTCAGGGCGTTATTTATGCGCGCTGAGAATCCAGCAGTTCATTATTTTTTACTACTTCCTGCGCTTTGGTATAACTTTCAATCAGTAGCTGATAGGCCGGGAATATTTTGGTATATACATCCGCCCATTCTGCGGCATCTTCCCTATTCCAGGTACGTTGCAGCTCAGAGGCTACCGCCGCGGTGTCCATTGGTACTACGCCCGCCTGCACCACGCGGGCCATCGTAATTTCCTGCGCCATTTTACTGTACGTACCGGAGGCATCAATTACCGCAAATACCTTGTAACCTTCCGCGACGGCGCTGATGGCTGGAAAAGCCATGCAGACACTGGTAATAGTACCGGCGATGATCAGCGTTTTACGGCCTGTCGCTTTTACCGCTTGTACAAAATCGGCATTATCCCAGGCATTAATTTCCCCTTTACGCGCGACATATTGCGCGTGTGGCGCATTCGCATGGATTTCCGGAATCAGCGGACCATTCGGTCCCTGTGGTACGGATGCGGTAGTAATGACCGGCATATTGCATAAGGTAGCGATCTTAGCCAGCGCCGCGGCGCGCGCGCGTAATTCCGGCATCGGCATGTCGCCGACGGTCTGAAACAGGCCACTTTGGTGGTCAATCAGCAGCATTACTGCGTCGTTAGCATCAATGGCAGGGCGTTGACCGTTAAAATTCGCGGGTGTAGACATAATTCATTCCTTGTTGTTGCCTTTCACTGATAATCACTATCAGTGTTAAAGTCATTAATCGCCGGGGCGATTTCCGTTTTTAAGCTGATGACAGTAATCCGTTGCCGATTTTGGATTACCCTGTTGAGTTCTTTCTGAAGGAATATTCATCGGCATCACCTTCAGTCGATTTACTTTCACGCGAATTTGTTATCACAACAATATTCATATTATGAATAAATGTTTCTATTTTACATGTCAGAGAGAATTATTGATTGAAAAAACAAACTATGTCCCTACAAATTGTTTCTGATAGATAGTTTTAAACTTATTTAGTATAAATTTGAAATAGTTCAATTTAAGGATTAACTTATTTATATTTAAATAATATAAAGCGTAGCTTAAATATTAAGTGGGAAGCGTGCTGCTATTAAGTATGGCTACTGTAACTCTTAATAAATTGAAAACTATCCCTACATAACGAGTGCTGCTTTTTTGGATATTACAAGCCATTATAGAGAACACTTTAAATAAAACCCTGTCTTTCATATGATATAGATTGTCAGGATATATTTTCTCATGATTTATATATGAGATATTAAAGCGTAGCGGCACAGTAAATTTGGCCACCTGATTAAAGGTGATATTCTCACCTCAATACAAAACAGGTGACTTAACGAACAAGAAAACCAAACGTACTTTCACCCCTGAGTCTGCTATAATGAGAAAAGCGGTGTTTACGCTTACCTGTTAATGTCTTATGCCTCTCGCTCTTCTATATGATCGGTATGTGCAGGGGACAATCCATGTCCTGCTACGCAGCCACAGCATCAGACTATACTCAGTGGTGTCTATTAACCCTCTCCAACTACGTTATGTTTTGGCATGGTAACAATGCGATGTTATGGATAATTAACGATAATATTGAATTTAATCCAGAAATGAATCGCCTGGCGTCATTATCGAGGCCAGATCTCAACATTATTCTGACAACGCCCGCCAGCCGTTGCTTGCGCCTTCTGCTGGAAAACGCCCCCTCTGTCGTCTCACAACAAACATTCTTTCAAAAAGTGTGGGAAGAAGACGGCATGGTGGTGTCGGCAAATACGCTTTATCAGAATATCTCCATTATTCGCCGCGGATTACGTACCGTTGGCGAAAATGAAGATACGCTGATAATCACGGTTCCGCGTAGAGGCTTTCAGATTGAGCCTGGTGTGAGCCTCATGACTATCCGCAAAGACTTCGCTCAGACAATAGAAAAAAAGGGTGAGGCGCCGCCGCGTACGTCAGGGCGTTGGTTTAAACATTATGTACCTGTACTTTGGATGACCGGGACATTTGCTGTCGGTATTTTGCTTGGCACTATCAGCTGGCAAACCGTTCCTGATAAGGATTTTTATGATCGCTACACGCTGGTTGAAACAACTCAGGGCTGTCATTTTTTCTCGCGGAATGAAGATATCGAAAGCGGTAGCCGCTTTGCAAGCTATAAGTCAATGATTCTAAAAACCGGTATGGATTGTCAGAAATACCCATGGGTCTATTTCCCTTCCAGCAGTCGCACCCCAGCGGTTACGGCATTGATTTGTCAGCAACCTTATAAAACGCGCGGTGATACAGGCTGCGTGACGCTTTTTTTCCGCGGGGTGACACATGGGTAAAAAGGCACTGATGTTAGCCTGCCTGACGCTACTGTTTCTGGGAGTAGGGCTTGGGCATCTTGTTCATTTATATACGGAAAAGAACCGGGATCCTGAGAAATGTACGGCGCCTGTGATTGTGTTTTATAACAACACTCAGGCTAACCTGACGCTGGACTTTATGTATTCGCTGAAAAAACGCACTGGGGTGGTTTCCATCAGCGGAACGTATTACGTCGATAATAAAATGAGCGGTGTGATCCGCCGTGATGTTTCCTATGTATGGAGTGAAAATAAAGACAGCACCCATTTTATATCGACGGATATCAACAAAGTCACGCGTGACGAAACACTGTCCGATGCGGTTATCGAGACGGTTTTACCCGATTTTTATGTCTATCCAGGGAAAAGTATCAGTTACACCATCCTGACTCAGGGCCATCGTGGCTTTATGTTCACCATCGGGAAACGCCCGATATTTTTCTGTACACATTAAGCGGTTTTGGGAGCCGTTCATGGAACGTATCAGCCAAATGAAGGCGCTTCCGGGTAAAAGCCGCTGAAGATCAGCGGCTCTGTTGTTACCTGAATCAGAAACTGTATTTAACCCCCAGTAGGCCTTGGGTATTACTATAGCCCTGGTCACCTACCTGTTGCGCCACGTTACCCCATACGTTCAGGCGCGGGGTAATTTGTCCTTCAATACCCACTTTCAGTTCACCAATATTTTTCGTACCACGCATATCGCTGCTGACATCGTCCATCTTCACGCTGGCAGGCTGCGTATTATGGATCCAGTTCGCTTCCACGAATGGCTGGAACTCTCGAGATTTATCGTTATCAATAGCGTTGTGGCCGTTAATATAGGCTTTTACGCCCATGCGGGTTAGCAGATTACCGGCGGTATCATCCTTGACGAGGGTACCATTGGCTTCGCGATGGTCGTCAGCCTGCACGCCCATCCATACCACCTGCGCTTTGGGTTGCAACCAGTAGCTTTGATGCGCGCTTTCACCTAACCTGAAGCTGTAACCGGCTTCAACCGAGGCGGTAATTCCTTTGGATTTATATTTCTCAGCGGCCTGATCCTGACCCATCACCTTGTTATCAAACCAGTTGTACAGCATCCAGGTATCCACATAAGCCCCAGACCGATCAATATTGTTAGCATACCAGGTGCCATAAAGGCCGACGCTGTAACCGGTGACTTGACCACGGGAATGATAGTCACTCACGGACGACTGCGTGCGGTTCTGGCTGTTGGCATAACCTGCCATTGCACCAATATGCCAACGGTCAAGACCGTCAGTGCTCCACTGTGCCAGATCGCCTCCCACTTGTAACACATAGCTGTTGATGCGGGTTTTTAGCTGCCCGCTGCCATCGTTGAAGCGAGTATGGGCGCCGACGTTACGCATCCACAGGCTGGTGACCTTCTTCTCGCCCGTCAGCATGTCGGTGTACTGAGTTTCACCCAGACGGTCATGGAGACGCGTCATGAACAGCGTATTTGCCGCATAGTTGTTGGCAAGGTAGCTGCCCACTTCCGGACGGAACTGATGTTCTGTTATCGGCGGTGTGTCAGATTGCCCTATGTCAGGAATTGTCGGATCAGGGATGACCGGGTCTACTGGCTCAGGGTCTACAGGATCAGGGTCCACCGGATCGGGAATAACAGGGTCAGGGATGACCGGGTCTACTGGATCAGGGTCCACCGGATCGGGAATGACAGGGTCAGGGATAACAGGGTCTACTGGATCAGGAATAATCGGTTCGTCCGGCTCAATGTAGCTGGTCAGATACCAGTTTTTACCTTTCTGCACCACGTTGTAGTCATAGGCTCCGGCAACAATACGGCTTGCTTTTTCGAAAGTACCGTTGGAATTGCCAGCAACGTTAACAATTTCAATACCTTCAATGGTTTGCGCCCCGGCTCCTCCAATATTATTTACTGCAACAAATGTGTTGCCTGAAGTATTGCCGAGAACCTGCAGCCTGTCCGTTTCGGAATCATCATCGTTGAGCACAGTATTAAAGACCAGCTTACCGCCGTTGCCTACATAATCTTCATTGATGGTGAGCGTTTGCCATGGCTCGCCATCTTCATGGCTGAAGTTAATGGTTGCGCCACTATTCAGCGTCAGGTCAGTGAGCGTTGAGCTGCTGGTCATATTCCAGGTCGCATCGCTCATTTGTACAGAGATAACGCCTGTGCCCGCCGTAGCGCTGGTGATGTATGATGCCCCGTCCCACCGCGAGTTGTCCGTCATATTGAGCTTAATCGTACTGTTCTGCTGCGGTAGCGTACCGCTGGCAGCGGTGGCGCCAGCAGCACGAATATCACCGTCGATGACGAAACGTCCTCCTGAAGAACCGTCAACAATGCCGCCAGTCTCCGTGCTGATGGCGTAACTTTCGCTACTGTTATCGCCCGCCATAGTAACAGCCGCACCGCCTGACAGATTAATGGCGCCTCGGGAGAGGGCGTATAAACCGGCAGGGGCTTTACTATAGGATGCAGCCTTACTGGCGCTGTTGACGCTAATAGTGGCATTATCTCCCAAATTAACGGTAGCGTTAGTTGCATATACCGCGTGTGCGCTGGCACCGTTCACCGTAATAGTAGCGTTGTTGCCAAGCTCGGTTCTGGAGGAGGATGCTGCGTAAATCCCCGTTGAGGATGCGCCGGAGGTTTCGATGGTTGCATCGTCACCCAGACGAATCAACGAACCACTTTGTCCGGTACGCAGCCCCTCCGAACTGTCGCCGGTAGTAACAATATGTGCACGATTGCCGACGACAATCGTATTTTTGGCACGTGACGCATCCCGCATGGCGTTAGCTGTAATTCCACGTCCCTGGCTACCTGTTGTTTTGATATACAGATCGTCGCCGACGTAAATATTGGCCGATCCGGTCCAACCCTGGCCCAGTGAGTTATATCCGGCGTTAATACCGTCACCATCCTGACCATCCACGTAGATGCGGGTACGGTCACCGGTAATAATAAATACCGGGTTATCCGGAGTATTCGCGCCGTGAGTACGGATGCCATCGACGTCTCTACCATTATTCGCGGCATTCGCCGACTGCGTCCGAATGGTCAGGTCGTTGCCAAAAATCACGCCCGGACTTCCCGTCCCGCTGTTTTGAATAACCGTGACAGTGTGTTCAAACGCCTCCGCGCCCGGCCCATTAAGCGTGAGGCCATTGCCATAAACCGGGATGGTGCCGGTGTTCCACTGATAAACGTAGTTGGGCATGGTACCGACTTTGGTGAAACCGGTACTGGCCTGAGCGGGAATAATAGCCTGTAATTCCGGCGGCAACTGGCTGACCAGCCCACTGGATGGCAGACTATCAACGTCAACCCAGGCCGCCTGGGAGGGAAATACCATAGAGGCTAATGCTGCTGATACCGCTATGGCGATGAATGAGTAATTTTGGGGAGTTGGCATTCTGCCTCCTGCATTATGGCGTAAAGCGTCTTCCACATCGCAATAATATGGAAATAATAAAAATGGAAACGGATCTATAAAATATTTGATATTATTTTATGAATGCTATGCCCTAGCTTATTTTCAAGCCGCAGCTTATGCACATAAAGTTTCTTAATATCAATATTGTCAATATTTACAATCTGCTGAATACTTATTCCTGATACAAAGCGCTTCAGTAATATAAATTCCGTATAGTTAAGCGTTCGTCCACGTTTACTGTTGGCAAGCCGACCGGTAAACAAGCGGTGCATCTTTTGCTGTTGCACAATATCATCGTCATCGGAATAAATAATTCCTTGTATTTTATTGCTTTTCAAAATCCAGTAATTGGCCAGCGGAGTTAAACTTCTGTCAGAAATCAGAACAATATGCATACCACTGTTTGCCAGACTGTCAGCCCATTGTAAATCGGTAAATCGTCGAAGATTCGGGAAAGAAAAATCAACAAAGATAAAACCGCTGGATAAATGGTTGTGTCTATCAAGCAATAACTTTTCAATAAACCCTTTTTTCAGGAAAGCATTACCATCTGGCCAGATGGAAAATGCCGCATTATGACAGTATTGCACCCGTACTGCGCTGTCAGGGAATAATTGACAGGATAAATCGCAACTAATGCAATGGACAATTTGTGAAGGCTTTCTCATCATCCTGAACGACTCCCGTCGATGTTTCTATTAATATTTCATTGGTAAATAAATGTGTCAATCCAGATAATATACAGTGCTACGGCTGTCAAAAGTCGTGAATTATTGTCAGTGTCATAAACTCCTGGAAAGACCTAAAATACAGCTTTAAGGAACCATGACAGATCCGACAGTCGTAATACATCATTTCGGATTTTTATTTCACCCATTGGGATTTTTATACATAATCTCCAATATCATAAAAAATCTTAAAACAGCACTATTTGCTAAATCATGAGAGTGATAAATAACGGTTCTCAATACCATCTATCTGCTGCCTTCGTCACTATCGGAGTGATGTGATGAAATATAAAAGTAATTCCTGTAAACCTGTAATGAATTCTTATTATTAAAACCTAATTTAAGATTTTTTCTTTTATTGCATTGTTATTCAATGACTTAATGGTGACATTTGTGCTCTCATCAACTTCTTATATACAAATTTAAGACTATTTTATAGAGACACATGTAAACTTTAAGAGGGTGTAATGCTAATGCCATGAGAAAATCTTGTAACTTAACGCCGGGAGTTATACCTTGCCAATAAGTTGATCTAACTTAATTCTGAATGTGACGGTCTGAGCACCTGACAGAGTTATCGGTCGAAGCAACTTCAGCTTCTGGCTTCTCTTTTCAATTGTTCATCTGATGAAAACTCTTTCCCGGAGCACATTAGTGAGAAACAGGATGTGGTCAAACCTAATGTCCATAGATGTCGTCAGTTACTTCAGAAATATTCGCCTCCTGGCAGATATCTTTAACCGCTCGTCCAGCTTCGACCAACTTAATTACGGCGATGTTCTGATGCTCAGTGAGACGGGCTTTACGCATAGAGATTCCTTCGTCTTCGTCAGTAGATCGATTACGTGATCTCTAAATGTGAATAGCACGATTATGTGGAGTAATATGAGTACCTGGTATAAGAATGTATACGGATATTTTACTACTGAAATATAATAATGGGAGGGGTTACGAATAAACAGGACGTATGGAGAACAAGGGTATAAAGATGAAATGCTTGCAGTATCTAATAGATAACAATGAAAAATCAGGTAACTGAGAAACTATTCAATGTTTAGGATGATGTGACATTAAGTCATTCAGCCGCTACAGCACATTATCAGGATAATTTCGTCTGGATAAAACGGAGGAGTGAATCGCCACAGGTTTAACAGACACCGCAGAGTCATTTAAGATGACTTAAAGAGAGGAGCCCATGAGCGGTAAATGTTATCCCAAAGCGTTTAAAATTAAAGCGGTAAAACAGGTTATTGAGCGCGGCCATTCTGTTTCCAGCGTCGCAACACGTCTTGATATTACTACCCATAGTCTTTACGCCTGGATAAAGCCGCCACATTCACGACGGCATCATGTTGACCTGAATCTGACGGGGCATACAGGCAGTTCTGGCTGGAATCGGGCTGTGTTTATGGCTATCGCAAGATCTGTCTCGATCTGCGGGATATCAGGAACAATGCGGTGTAAGCAAAGTCTGGTGGTTGATGCAACGTGTGGGGATAAAGGCTCGGGTCGGATACCGAAGTCCACGGGCGCGTGGCGATTCATTTTATTGAGGTCAGAAGAGGTTAATTGGCGGAAGATCACAGGAGTCGAACCTGCCCGGGACCGCTGGCGGCCCCAACTGGATTTGAAGTCCAGCCGCCTCACCGGAGACGACGATCTTCCGCGCCTCGATTGCTACATGGAGGCGCGCGCATTATAGCTACTTCCTGGCGTTTCCACATCCCCTCCCGTGCTTTTTTAACTTCCCTTTCCTTCTGCCATGATCGGTTTCATGTAAATCCCCATAAAATCCATTAGTTACATTTCATCACACTTTTTGACGCTACCCTGATCACAGAAAACAAGAATCGTAATTTGATAACTAAATAACGGAATATTCACGCTCGCAGGGAAGGTTTACAAAAACTGTAACCGGTATCAGTGAGCGTTGTGAGCGTTAAGGATGCGTAATGAAAAGTGAAATTCTCTCCGTTAAGGAGAAGATTGGCTATGGTATGGGCGATGCCGCGAGCCACATCATCTTTGATAACGTCATGTTATATATGATGTTCTTCTATACCGATATTTTCGGCATTCCTGCTGGTTTTGTCGGCACCATGTTTTTACTGGCGCGTGCGCTTGATGCCATCTCCGACCCTTGCATGGGCCTGCTGGCCGACCGCACCCGCTCTCGCTGGGGCAAATTCCGACCCTGGGTGCTGTTTGGCGCGTTGCCGTTTGGTATCGTTTGTGTGCTGGCTTATAGCACGCCGGATCTCAGTCTGAACGGCAAAATGATTTATGCCGCCATCACCTACACGTTGCTCACCCTTCTGTACACTGTGGTCAACATCCCTTACTGCGCGTTGGGGGGTGTAATAACCAATGACCCAACGCAGCGTATCTCCCTGCAATCCTGGCGCTTTGTGCTGGCAACGGCGGGCGGAATGCTCTCTACCGTACTGATGATGCCTCTGGTGAAACTGATTGGCGGCGAGAATAAGGCGCTGGGCTTCCAGGGGGGTATCGCGGCGCTCTCGGTGGTGGCGTTCCTGATGCTGGCGTTCTGCTTCTTTACCACCAAAGAGCGCGTTGAAGCGCCTGCCACCCATACCTCCATGCGTGAAGACCTGCGTGATATCTGGCACAACGACCAGTGGCGCATAGTCGGCCTGCTCACCATCCTGAATATTCTGGCGGTATGCGTGCGCGGCGGGGCGATGATGTATTACGTCACCTGGATATTGGGCAAGCCGGGCGTGTTTGTCGCCTTCCTCACCACCTATTGCGTCGGCAACCTGATTGGCTCGGCGCTGGCAAAACCGTTGACCGACTGGAAATGCAAAGTGAGCGTTTTCTGGTGGACCAACGCTTTACTCGCAGTAATCAGCGTGGCGATGTTCTTCGTACCGATGCACGCCACGATCGCTATGTTCGTCTTTATCTTCGTGATTGGCGTGTTGCACCAGTTAGTCACGCCTATCCAGTGGGTGATGATGTCTGACACCGTCGACTATGGCGAATGGTGTAACGGCAAACGCCTGACGGGGATCAGTTTTGCCGGCACGTTGTTCGTGCTGAAACTGGGTCTTGCCCTCGGCGGGGCGCTGATTGGCTGGATGCTGGCAGGCGGCGGTTACGACGCGGCGGCGAAAACGCAAAACAGCGCCACGATCAGCATCATCATCGCTCTGTTCACTATCGTCCCGGCCATCTGTTATCTGCTGAGCGCCGCGATCGC
Organism: Salmonella sp. A7; assembly: GCF_020181675.1. Lineage (NCBI taxonomy): Bacteria > Pseudomonadati > Pseudomonadota > Gammaproteobacteria > Enterobacterales > Enterobacteriaceae > Salmonella > Salmonella sp. A7. The sequence goes on from NZ_CP084001.1 coordinate 94,135, forward strand.
TAAACGCTACTACACCCTGAAAAGCCCGTTCCTGAAAACCATTCTGGAACAACTGGCGCAGGGCGCACACCGCAACGAACAAGAATTTACCCATAAAGAATTGCAAAACTAAAGGAACAGACTATGAAAATTAGCGACGGAAACTGGCTGATCCAGCCTGGCCTTAATTTGATTCACCCGGTTCAGGTGTTCGACGTTGAACAGCAGGGGAATGAGATGGTGGTCTATGCCGCGCCGCGCGATGTCCGCGAACGAACCTGGCAACTGGATACCCCGTTGTTTACCTTGCGCTTTTTCTCGCCGCAGGAAGGAGTGATAGGTGTACGGATGGAACACTTCCAGGGCGCTTTGGATAACGGCCCACATTATCCACTCAATGTCTTGCAAGATATCAACGTAGAGATGCAGAACAACGCCGAATTTGCCGAACTCAAGAGCGGCAGCCTGAGCGTGCGCGTCACCAAAGGCGAGCTCTGGTCACTGGATTTTCTGCGCAACGGTGTACGTATCACCGGTAGCCAGTTGAAAAATAACGGCTATGTACAGGAAACCAATAGCGGGCGCAACTACATGTTCGAGCGTCTGGATCTCGGCGTGGGCGAAACCGTCTACGGGCTGGGCGAGCGCTTTACCGCGCTGGTGCGTAACGGTCAGACGGTGGAGACCTGGAACCGCGACGGCGGCACCAGCACCGAGCAGTCTTACAAGAACATCCCGTTCTATATCACCAACCGTGGCTACGGTGTGCTGGTAAACCATCCGCAGTGCGTGTCGTTTGAAATTGGCTCCGAGAAAGTCTCCAAAGTCCAGTTCAGCGTTGAGAGCGAGTATCTGGAATACTTCGTCATCGACGGCCCGACCCCGAAAGACGTGCTGAACCGCTATACCCAATTTACGGGGCGTCCGGCGCTGCCGCCCGCCTGGTCGTTTGGCCTGTGGCTGACCACCTCATTTACCACCAACTACGACGAAGCGACCGTTAACAGCTTTATCGACGGTATGGCCGAGCGCAATCTACCGCTGCACGTCTTCCACTTCGACTGTTTCTGGATGAAAGCTTTTCAGTGGTGCGATTTTGAATGGGACCCGGTGACTTTCCCCGATCCGAAAGGGATGATTCGCCGCCTGAAAGCGAAAGGGCTGAAAGTCTGCGTGTGGATTAACCCCTACATCGGCCAGAAATCCCCGGTCTTCCAGGAGCTAAAAGAGAAAGGGTATTTGCTTAAACGCCCGGACGGCTCCTTGTGGCAGTGGGATAAATGGCAGCCGGGACTGGCGATTTACGACTTCACCAACCCGCAAGCCTGCGAATGGTATGCCGACAAGCTGAAGGGCCTAGTGGAGATGGGAGTGGACTGCTTCAAAACTGACTTCGGCGAACGCATTCCAACGGATGTGCAGTGGTTTGATGGTTCAGATCCACAGAAAATGCATAACCATTATGCCTATATCTACAACGAACTGGTGTGGAACGTGCTGAAAGAGACCGTCGGCGTTGAAGAGGCGGTGCTGTTCGCCCGTTCCGCCTCGGTGGGCGCGCAACAGTTCCCGGTGCACTGGGGCGGCGACTGTTACGCCAACTACGAATCGATGGCGGAAAGCCTGCGCGGCGGGCTGTCCATCGGCCTGTCAGGGTTTGGTTTCTGGAGCCATGATATTGGCGGATTCGAGAATACCGCGCCGGCGCATGTCTACAAGCGTTGGTGCGCATTCGGCTTGCTCTCCAGCCACAGCCGCCTGCACGGTAGCAAATCCTACCGGGTTCCGTGGGCCTATGACGACGAGTCCTGTGACGTGGTGCGCTTCTTCACCGAACAGAAGTGCCGGATGATGCCGTATCTGTATCGGGAAGCGGCGCGCGCCAACGAAGCCGGTACGCCAATGATGCGGGCGATGATGCTGGAGTTCCCGGACGATCCGGCGTGTGATTATCTTGATCGCCAGTACATGCTGGGAGATGCGGTCATGGTAGCGCCGGTATTTAGTGAAGCGGGCGACGTGGAGTTCTACCTGCCAGAAGGCCGCTGGACGCACCTGTGGCGCAACGATGAAGTGCAGGGCAGTCGCTGGCATAAACAGCAGCATGGCTTCCTGAGCCTGCCAGTGTACGTGCGTGACAATACACTACTGGCGCTGGGCAACAATAGCCAGAAGCCCGATTACGCCTGGCATGAGGGTACGGCCTTCCAGTTATTCCATCTGGATGACGGCTGCGAAGCGGTCTGCGAAGTCCCTGCTACGGATGGTTCGACAATCTTTACGCTGCAGGCGAAACGCACAGGCAATACCATTACGGTGAGCGGCGAAGGCGAGGCGCGCAACTGGACGCTGTGTCTGCGTAATATTACGCAGATTAGCGGTACCAAATGCGGTTCATATGCGGAAAGTGAACTGGGCGTAGTGATCACCCCGCAGGGAAATGAGATGGTGATTACGCTTTAAATCTGAATCGCCGGATGGTGCTGTGAGCTGCGCTTATCCGGCCTACAAATGAGCAAGAACCGTAAGCCCGGTAAGCGCCATCGCCACCGGGCAAGCCCTCAATTACAGCGCTGGCTCCGTTGACGTAACTTCCCCGCCGGACACCACGCCCGCTTGCATCGTCTGCGTTATCTGCTGCTTTTGTGCGTTGACCGCGTGTAATTGCCCGTTTACCGTCGGTTTCAACGGCGCATCGGCCTGAATATTGCCGCTGGCCGTGAGCTGAATATTGCCATCGCCAGCAATCGGTAATGCCGGCCAGCCCCACTGCTGTAGCACATCCATTGGTACGCCGCGTCCGTTCAGGCTGATTTGCGTCTGACGCTGCGGCAGTTGCGATACGCTGGCAGTGGCTTCCAGTATCCCTTTTCCAGTAAACGCGCTCAGATCGCTGATGTTGACCGTGCTGGCATTAGCCGTCAACGACAGCGACGGGCGGCGCACGTCCACACGGTTAAAGGTTGCCGCTGCGGCGTTGAGGGTCGCATTGCCGCTCCAGACGCCCCATTGATGATGTTGTACCAGCTCCAGATTTGCGCCGTAGCCGTCCAGAGCGGTGATTTGCCACGGGAAGGCCGGGTCGATATCAATCACCAGGTTGCGGCTGGCGCTGAATTTTTTCAGCGTCAGGCTGTTCAACCAGTCGGGCAACGGCTTCATCCATAGCTGCTTCCAGTTTTCCGGCAGCGTATACTCCAGCCCGGCGATAGCGGTATCGTCCAGAATAAGCGCTTTGCCTTCGCGTAACCAGGCGCCGGAAGTTCTGACCATACCGCCTTCCCAGCGGGTGGTGAACTGGCGTAGCGCAACGCCCTGTGGTGAAAATTCGGCGTTCAGGATTGGATCGAGCAAGTGTAGCGAGCCGTAAATAAACTCGCTGGCGTTCATCGATAATTTACCTTCCTGACTTTGCCAGTCTTCTTTGCGCAGAGTCAGATTGCGCAAACTCAGGTCAAGATCGGTGACAGCCCAGTCTGGTCCTTGCAGGCTGGAGTCCGTCACTTCAAGACGACCAATCTGCAAAGATGGAACCGTAGTCAGCGGCGCGAAAAACTCGCTCAGGGATTTATCGCTTTGTAACCGAATATCATTCAGCCGCAGATTTTCAACGACCCAACTACCATCAGCGTTACGTCGGGCGACGCCGGTTAACGCTCCGCGCGCCATATCGGCGCCGACGGTGTTTAACATCACCTGATTATGGTCGATACTGCCTTCAATAAGCACATTAGTGGCGGGAACGTCGTTTAACGTCAGCGAACCGGCGCTCAGTTGGATCTGGGCTTTATTGCCCAATACCCGACCGGCTTCGGGGCGCCAGGGCATAACGCCGCCGTTAACGCGCTGGGCGCTCAACCGCCATTCGCTGCCGGGACTATTGAGCGCCATATTGCGAAGTTGCAGGCGGTCGGCCTCAAACGGGAAAGGGGCGGTTTGCACTGAAATATTCAGCGTGCCGTCCTGTAACAGAATCGTGTCGACATGCAGCGGCGCGGTTAACTGGCGAATGCTCAGACCGATATCTACGGTTTTCGCGACCAGGGTAGCAGGCTGACCATCACGACCAAAGGTCACATTCTCCAGTAAAAGATGGGATGGGGCGGAAAAACGATGATCCATCACGTCGAATGTGAGGTGATAACCGCTGTTCTCTGATACCCAGTTGCTGATGTGATCTGCGCCCCAGCGCGTTTGCAGCAGAAAATAAAAGCCGAAAATCACCACTAAACAGGCGATCAGCACATAGAGAAGCAACCTCCCAATCAATTTCATGGTCTTCCATCCCGTGAAATGCACATAGGGGATTTATGCACGATTTGCGTGCAATCCTCAAGACAGGAATGGTGAAAGAGCGTTACAGCAGCGGCGAATCGCGTCGCCGCCGCAGGGTTTTTACGGTTTTTCCGGCGGGAGAATCAGGTTCAACACGATAGCCGTGATGCCGCCAGCGGCAATTCCGGATGAGAGCAGATTTTTCACCCATTCCGGCGCGAACTGCAGGATCTGCGGCTGTTGCGAGACGCCAAGACCCACGGCCAGCGACAGGGCGATAATCAGAATCGCGCGGCGGTTCAGCGGCTCACGCGAGACAATACGCACCCCGGAGGCGGCAATGGTGCCGAACATCACTAACGTGGCGCCGCCGAGCACCGGTTCCGGGATATGCTGCACAAAACCGCTTACCGCCGGGAACAGGCCGAGCACAATCAGCATCAGCGCGACGACAAATCCCACATAGCGGCTGGCGACGCCGGTCAACTGAATTACGCCGTTGTTCTGACCGAAACAGGAATTCGGGAACGTATTAAATACCGCTGAAACAAATGAGTTCAGGCCGTTAGCCAGTACGCCGCCCTTTAGCCGTTTCATATACAAGGGGCCGGATACCGGCTGCTCGGAGACATCAGAGGTGGCGGTGATGTCGCCGATGGTCTCCAGCGACGTAATCATAAAGACCAGCATCAACGGCAGTAACAGGTTCCAGTCAATGCCCAGACCATAATACAGCGGGGTCGGCACCATCAGGATGTCCTGCGAGACTGGCGCGTTATTCTCAGGCAACATGCCCATAAACCAGGCCAAAAGATAGCCTGCCGCCATGGCAATAACCAAAGAAGCCACGCGTAGGTAGGGATTACGCTGCCGATTCAGCAGGATAATAATGGCCAGGACGACGCCGGCCAGCAGCAGGTTTTTCGGTGCGCCAAAGGTGTTGTCGCTCATGGCGGCATAGCCGCCGCCGATGGAGGTTAGCCCCACCTGAATCAGCGACAGGCCAATAATCATCACCACGACGCCGGAGACTAACGGCGTGATAATCCGGCGCGCCAGATGTAGAATGCGAGAAAGCACCATCTCGGTGCAGCTTGCCAGCATCAGCGTGCCGAACAGCGCCGCCATCATCGTCGGGACATCCGCGCCGCCGGTTTTCAGCGCGGTACCGCCCATAATCAGCGGGGCGACAAAGTTAAAACTGGTTCCCTGGATGGATAACAGCCCCGATCCTACCGGCCCCCACGCTTTGATTTGAATAATAGAGGCTACGCCGGAGGCGAACAGCGACATGCTGATAATGTGCTGCGTATCCTGCGCCGGTAAACCCAACGCCTGGCAGATTAACAGCGCTGGCGTGATTACCGCGACAAACATGGCCAGCAGATGCTGACAAGCGGCAAAAAGTGTTTGAGGGAGCGGCGGGCGATCTTCAAGACGGTAAATTAATTCGCTGTTTTGCGTCTGCGCAACCGGTTGCGCATCTGCCGGCTCGATGGCGTTAACGGACATCAGGGACATTCTCGTGGTGGAAAAGCGGTGATTTTATCTGACCAGGTGGTAAAAGCAAACGATTGCGAGCGAATATTCTTAATATTTAAAAAAGATAAATGCACCTTTTTATATAACTTTTTGCCTTTTTCTGCTTAAAATCCATGCCGAAGACTCGCAAAGAGCTAAAAAAACTGACACAGGAAATGATTTGTGCGCACATGTCACAGCGCACTACAGGAGCTTTAAATGTTTGAACTCGATACCTTATCGACCCTTGTCGCCGCCACGCTGGTGCTGCTACTGGGTCGCAAGCTGGTCCAGTCTGTCTCCTTACTGAAGAAATATACGATTCCGGAGCCGGTGGCGGGGGGGCTACTGGTCGCGGTTGCTCTGCTGGTACTGAAAAAAAGCGTCGGTTGGGAGGTCAACTTTGATATGACCCTGCGCGATCCGTTGATGCTGGCGTTTTTCGCGACGATCGGCCTTAACGCTAACCTTGCCAGCCTGCGCAAGGGGGGACGCGTTGTTGGCGTCTTCCTGGTCGTCGTGGTCGGATTACTGCTGATGCAGAATGCCATCGGTATCGGCATGGCGAGTCTGTTAGGGCTGGACCCGTTAATGGGGCTGATTGCCGGGTCAATTACGCTGTCCGGCGGACACGGCACCGGCGCGGCGTGGAGTAAACTGTTTGTCGAACGTTATGGTTTTGCCAATGCCACCGAAGTTGCGATGGCATGTGCAACCTTTGGCCTGGTGCTGGGCGGGTTGATTGGCGGTCCGGTAGCGCGTTATCTGGTGAAACACTCCACCACGCCGGATGGAATGCCTGACGATCAGGCCGTGCCGACAGCCTTTGAAAAGCCGGATGTGGGCCGTATGATCACTTCTCTGGTGCTAATCGAAACCATCGCCCTGATTGCTATCTGTCTGACCGTGGGCAAAATCGTAGCGCAGCTACTGGCGGGAACGGTGCTTGAACTGCCGGTCTTCGTTTGTGTGCTATTTGTTGGGGTGATCCTCAGCAATGGCCTGGCGCTGGTGGGTTTTTATCGCGTATTTGAGCGTGCTGTTTCGGTGCTGGGGAACGTGAGTCTGTCACTGTTCCTGGCAATGGCGCTGATGAGCCTGAAGCTGTGGGAACTGGCGTCGCTGGCGCTGCCGATGCTGGCGATTCTGGTGGTACAGACCATCTTCATGGCGCTGTACGCGATCTTCGTCACCTGGCGCATGATGGGGAAAAACTACGATGCAGCGGTGTTGGCGGCGGGTCACTGCGGTTTTGGCCTGGGCGCAACGCCGACCGCCATTGCTAATATGCAGGCGATTACCGACCGTTTTGGCCCCTCGCATATGGCGTTCCTGGTGGTGCCGATGGTTGGTGCGTTCTTTATCGATATCGTTAATGCGTTGGTAATCAAGCTGTACCTGCTGTTACCGATTTTCGCGCAATAATAGTTTGTACGGCGGCATTAAAGCCGCCGTGCTCATTAGGCGTTGGAATAACGTTCGGTTTCCGGCATCCAGCGCTCAATCAGCGCTTGTGCATGCTGCGGATAACGTTCGTGAATATGACGGGCAATACGCTGAACTTCTGGGATCATGGCTTGATCGCGCAGCAAATCAGCTACTTTAAATTCGGCGTTACCCGTCTGGCGCGTGCCCAGTAATTCCCCCGGGCCGCGAATCTCTAAATCTTTTTGTGCAATCACAAAGCCGTCATTGCTGTCGCGCAATACCTGTAAACGCTTCTGCGCCGTTTTCGACAGCGGCGATTTATAGAGCAGCACGCAGTGCGATGCGACCGCGCCACGGCCAACGCGCCCTCTGAGCTGGTGTAATTGCGCCAGGCCCAGTCGCTCAGGGTTTTCAATAATCATCAGGCTGGCGTTAGGAACATCGACCCCCACCTCAATCACCGTAGTGGCGACCAGCAAATGCAGTTCACCCTGCTTAAAGGCCTGCATCACCGCCTGTTTTTCGGCGGGCTTCATGCGGCCGTGTACCAGGCCGATATTCAACTCCGGTAACGCCAGCTTGAGTTCCTCCCAGGTAGCTTCCGCCGCCTGCGCTTCCAGCAGGTCGGACTCTTCAATCAGCGTACAGACCCAGTAGGCCTGACGGCCTTCGGTTGTGCAGGCATTGCGCACACGATCAATGATTTCATGGCGACGGGTATCCGGAATAGCAACGGTAGTGACAGGGGTACGGCCCGGCGGTAGCTCGTCAATCACTGAGGTATCGAGATCGGCGTAGGCAGTCATCGCCAGGGTTCGAGGAATGGGCGTTGCGGTCATAATCAATTGATGCGGATGAAAGCCCTGCTGCTGGCCTTTTTCCCACAATGCCAGCCGCTGGTGGACGCCAAAGCGGTGCTGCTCATCGATAATGACCAGCGCCAGGCCGTTGAACTGCACCTGTTCCTGAAAGATAGCGTGGGTGCCGACAATCATCTGCACCTGACCGCTGGCAATAGCCTCTTGCTGCGCCTGACGCGCTTTACCTTTTTGCTTACCCGCCAGCCAACCCACTTCAACGCCCAACGGTTCGAACCAGTTGCGGAAATTATTTGCGTGCTGTTCGGCGAGCAGTTCGGTCGGCGCCATCAACGCGACCTGCTTACCGTGGGCAATAGCGCGCAAGGCGGCAAGCGCTGCAACCAACGTTTTACCGGAACCCACGTCGCCCTGAACCAGACGCATCATCGGCACATCGAGCGCCATATCGTGTTCGATCTCTGCCACCACCCGCGCCTGCGCGCTCGTGGGTTTAAACGGCAACGACGCCAGCAGATTGTCTTTCAATATGTTGTTGGTACTTAGCGGCTGAGCGTGATAGCGCTGCGCGCCTGCGCGAAGCGCCAGCATACTGAGATTATGCGCCAGTAGCTCTTCAAGAATAAGCCGCCGCTGCGCCGGGTGTTTGCCGGTTTCTAAATCGGCGAGCTGGAGCGTCGGCGGCGGGCGATGCAAGGTACGTAGCGCCTCCGGCAGGCTCATCATACCCTGCGCCAGTTCCGGCGGCAGTAGTTCGGCAATGGCGCAGGTGTCGAGCAACTCCAGCGCCTGATCGGTAAGCTTGCGCAGTGTCGCTTGCTTCACGCCCTCGGTGGTCGGATAGACGGGGGTGAGCGTTTCCTGAAGTTCCGGCGTGCTGAGATCGCCCTGCAGGCGATATTCCGGATGGATCATCTCTGCGCCATACTTGCCGCGCTTCGCTTCCCCGTAGGCCAGCACACGTCGCCCCGTCGCCAGGCTGTTTTTCATCGCTGCGTTAAAATTGAAAAAGCGCATGGTAAGAATGCCGGAACCGTCGCTAATCTGGCAGGTCATCATCCGACGACCGCCGAAAGTGATATTGCAGTTCAGCACTTCACCTTCAACGGTGGCGTAGATGCCAGGCAGCAGTTCGCCAATGGGGTAGAGATGGGTACGGTCTTCGTAACGCAGAGGAAGATGTAATAGCAAATCCTGGACGGTATGCAGGCCAATTTTCGCCAGTTTACTGCTTTGCGCTGCGCCGACGCCTGTCAGGGAATTGAGCGGAACAGCGTCTAACAAGCGGCCTGACATGGTGATTACCCTGCCGCCTGCATCGTCGCCCACCAGTCAGCATCGGCGTCGATTTCGCCCTGCTGATTGACGCGAGGATAAGGCAGACCTTTACGTTTAGCGACTTTCGCCAGCACCGGATAACCACCCTCAAACAGCAGGCGCTGCTGTTCATCTTCCGGCAACATGCTATTTTCACGCAGATACATGCCCGCGTTCTGACGCTGACGCTGGGCTTCATAAAGAATGAGCGCGGAGGCGACGGAAACGTTCAGCGACTGTACCATGCCGATCATCGGAATGATGATATCCCGATCCGCCAGGGCTAATGCTTCCTGAGTAATACCGGTTTTCTCCTGACCCATCAGAATACAGGTCGGGCGCGTGTAATCAATCTCGCGAAAGTCTACGGCCTTATCAGAAAGATGGGTTGCCAGAATCTGCATTCCCCGACCTTTCAAATGGGCTACCGCATCGCCAATGGTACGGTGAGTTTTCACCTGTACCCAACTGTTGCTGCCCGCCGCCGCGGAAGCCATGGTGCGCATCCGGCTACCAGGCCAGATGGCATGGACTTCATGGACGCCAACGGCATCTGCGGTACGAATGATTGCAGAAACGTTATGAGGTTTGTGGACTTGCTCCATGCAGACCGTGAGATCAGGCTGACGCCTGGCGAGCATTTCGCATATACGCGCATAACGTTTTGGATTCATGGCGCTAGTTTCGGTTACGGGTGACTTTAATAACGTCTGGCATCACGCGGATTTTGCGCATGATATTCGCCAGATGTACGCGATCGCGTGCGGTAAGGCGAATAAAGGTACTATAGACGCGACCATCTTTCTCTTCAGTATTCAGGCTTTGAATATTGGAGGTGGTGGTATTAATCGCCGCCGTCAGGTTAGCCAGCGCGCCCTGATGGTTAAACATTTCCACCTTGATTTCGGTAATGAATTCCTGCTCCGTCTCTTTATCCCATTCGACCGCCATAAATTTCTCTGGCTCTTTCTGGTATCCACGGATATTACGGCAGGATTCATGGTGGATCACCAGTCCTTTACCTGGGCTGACGTGAGCGATGATCGGGTCGCCTGGGATCGGACGACAACACTTCGCAAAGGTGATAAGCACACCATCCGCGCCTTTAATCGGCAGGTGGCCGTGATTCGATTGCGCAACGGTCGGCACCACGGCTTCGCCTTGCTGCAGATTTTTCGCGACCACTACGCTCATCGCGTTGCCGAGACCGATTTCCGCCAGCAGATCGTCAAGCGTTGCCAGCTTCATACGATCCAATTCGCGCTGAATATTTTCCTGCGGAATTTCCGCCAGCTTACGACTACCGCCTAAGGCATGGTTAAGCAGACGACGGCCCAGGCTTACGGAGTCATCACGTTTGAGGTTTTTCAGCAACTGACGAATTTTAGCGCGCGCTTTAGAGCTGACGACAAAGTTCAGCCAGGCGGCGTTGGGACGCGCGCCCGGCGCGGTAATAATTTCGACGGTCTGACCGCTGCTAAGCGGCTGCGACAGCGGATAAGGCTGCCGGTCGACACGCGCGCCGACGCAGGCGTGGCCGATATCGGTATGCACGGCGTAGGCGAAGTCCACCGGCGTAGCGCCAGCGGGCAGTTCGACAATGCGTCCTTCCGGGGTGAAAACGTAAATCTCATCCGGGAAGAGATCGGATTTTACGCTTTCGATAAATTCAAACGAACTACCGGCGCTCTGTTGTAGCTCCAGCAGGCTCTGCATCCAGCGCTGGGCGCGGATCTGCGCCGTGGTGCTGGTCTCACCGTGTTCTTTATACGCCCAGTGCGCCGCGACCCCCATTTCCGCCATCTGATCCATATCTTCGGTACGGATCTGGACTTCAACAGGAACGCCGTGCGGGCCGATCATTGAGGTGTGCAAAGACTGATAGCCGTTCGCTTTGGGAATGGCAATATAGTCTTTCACCCGTCCCGGACGCGGCTTATAGAGACTGTGCATCTGGCCGAGTACGCGATAGCAGGTATCGGAGTCATGAACGATGACGCGAAACGCGTAAATGTCCATGATCGAGTGAAAACGCTGCTCTTTGAGCACCATTTTACAGTAGATCGAGTAAAGATGTTTTTCGCGACCGCTAACGCGACACGGAATTCCCGCCTCTTGCAAACGTCCTTCGATTTCAGAGAGGATTTTTTGGATCATCTCTTTACGGTTGCCGCGCGCCGCTTTTACCACTTCTTTGATGACGCGGTAACGATTGGGATACAGCGCTTCAAAACCCAGCTCTTCAAGCTCGGTCTTGATGTGATGGATACCTAAACGGTGTGCCAGCGGGCTGTAAATTTCGAGGGTTTCACGGGCAATACGACGACGTTTATCCGGGCGTAACGAGCCCAGCGTGCGCATGTTATGGGTACGGTCAGCAAGCTTAATGAGGATGACGCGGATATCCTGCACCATCGCCATAATCATTTTGCGAAAGTTTTCGGCCTGCGCCTCTTTCTTATCGCGGAACTTGAGCTTATCAAGTTTCGACACCCCCTCTACCAGCTCGGCAACGCTTTTACCGAAAAGCTGTTCCATGTCCTGATAAGTGGCGGGGGTATCTTCAATCACGTCATGCAGCAGAGCGGCCATCAGCGTTTCGTAGTCGAGTTTCATCTCGGCCAGAATACAGGCCACCGCTACCGGGTGCGTGATATAGGGTTCACCGCTTGAACGTGTCTGGCCCTCGTGAGCGTCACGTGCAACGAGATACGCCTGCCGAAGACGCTTAATCTGGTCTTCCGGCAGGTAGGTTTGAATCAGTTGATTCAGGCTTTCAAACAGATACAAGGGCGACCCGCTTTGTGATTAACGACGACCTTCAGCAATAGCGGTAACGGCTTGTAATTCAGCGGCTTCCTGCTCTTGCTGTTCCTGGCGCTCGCGGACGTCGAGGATCTGGTTGTTAATCAGACCTTCTTCGATTTCGCGCAACGCGATAACGGTAGTTTTATCGTTTTCTTCCGGTACCAGCGGATCCTTTCCGCCTACCTGCATCTGACGAGCGCGACGCGCGGCGACCAGTACCAGGTCAAAACGGTTACCAATTTTCTCTACAGCGTCCTGAACAGTTACGCGTGCCATACTTAAAATGCTCCACAGGTGAAGAAATGACTGGGCATGATACTGAAAGTGGGTTCAGTCTGCCAACAATTTGCTGATTAAAGCGTCATGACGCTGCTTTTGGCGGCTCATACGCAGACGTTCAGCGCGAATGATGGTTTTCAAGTCGCTTAACGCGGTATCAAAGTCGTCATTCACAATAAGATAATCATATTCGGCGTAATGGCTCATTTCTGCAACCGCTTGCGCCATTCGTTTGGCAATGACTTCTTCGCTATCTTGCCCGCGACCGCGTAAACGGCGATCCAATTCGATCTTTGACGGCGGCAAAATAAAAATGCTGCGTGCTTGCGGCATCTTTTCGCGAATTTGCTGGGCGCCCTGCCAGTCGATATCCAGAAAAACATCAACGCCGGTTGCCAGCACTTGCTCAATGGTTTCGCGCGAAGTGCCGTAGTAATTGCCAAACACTTCCGCGTGCTCCAGAAACGCCTCCCTGCCAATCATGGTTTTAAACTCATCATGATTTACAAAGAAATAGTGCTCACCGTGCACTTCACCCGGACGCGGCGCGCGCGTGGTATGTGAAACGGAAACCTGAGTGTCATACAACGGTTGGGTTTTTAATAAAGCCTGAATCAGGCTGGATTTACCCGCGCCACTGGGGGCAGAAACAATATAAAGCGTACCTTGAGCCATGAGTATCTTACGTCTGTGATTATCGAAATAGAGCCTTGATACGGGCTTATTATACACATCGCCGTTATGCGACGTAGTCTTTGTCACACTTTTTGCGCCAGATTATTGCATTTTGCGTCCCTTTTTCCGCTTTTATCGCGTCGTTGCAGCAACCCACCAAAAAATCTGGAAAGTGGCTCGGATGATGCATTTTTACCTGTCGGTTTTTATTCACTAAAGCGCTATACCTGCCGGGCAATGTGCGCAGGAGGTCGTGATGAGATTATGGAAAAGCATGGCGTGGGGAATTTTATTGTGGCATTCGCAGAGTGGGGCGCTTTGCCCGACCTGGCCGCCAGCAAGGGCCGCTGAAGAAATCGCCCGTTTACAGCAACAGCTCGCTGACTGGAATGACATCTACTGGAAACAAGGTGTTAGCGCGGTTGACGATAGTGTGTACGACCAACTCAGCGCAAGGCTGGTTCAGTGGCAACGCTGTGTTGGTCAGGATGTTTCATCTACTCCGGTTTCACCGCCGTTAAACGGTACAACAAGGCATCCTGTTGCGCATACGGGCGTACGTAAACTCGCGGACCGGCAGGCGGTAGAACAGTGGATGCGCGGGCGCAGCGAGCTTTGGGTACAGCCAAAAGTGGATGGCGTAGCGGTAACGCTGGTTTATCAAAACGGTAAACTGACCAGGGCTATCAGCCGGGGTAACGGACTACAAGGCGAGGACTGGACGCCAAAAATTCGCCTGATCCCCTCTATACCGCAGACAACACAAGGCACGCTTGCTAACGCGGTGTTGCAGGGCGAAATCTTTCTACAGCGCGAGGGGCATATCCAGCAACGGATGGGCGGGATGAATGCGCGCTCGAAAGTCGCAGGAATGTTAATGCGCCAGGATAACGCCTCCGCGCTAAATTCGTTGGGTATTTTTATTTGGGCGTGGCCGGACGGTCCGGCAAATATGCCCGAAAGGTTAAGCCAACTTGCTAAGGCTGGATTCAGTCTGACGAAGAAATATTCCCTGGCGGTAAAAAATGCCAGCGAGGTCGAGCGGGCGCGCCAGTCATGGCTGACGTCAGCGTTACCCTTTGTGACGGATGGCGTAGTGATACGCATGGCTAAAGAACCCGCGTCACAACACTGGCGACCCGGGCAGGGCGACTGGCTGGCAGCATGGAAATATCCGCCAGTAGCGCAGGTCGCGCAAGTGAGCGCTATTCAGTTCTCGGTGGGTAAAAGCGGCAAAATTACCGTAGTAGCGTCGCTTGTCCCCGTTATGTTGGATGATAAGCGGGTTCAGCGGGTCAATATCGGTTCTGTGAAGCGTTGGGAAGCGTGGGATATCGCGCCGGGCGATCAGATCCTGGTGAGTCTGGCCGGGCAAGGCATTCCCCGGCTTGATGAGGTCGTCTGGCGGAGTCGTGAGCGGAGTAAGCCTGTACCGCCTGATAGCCATTTCAACTCGCTGACCTGCTTTTACGCGTCGGCAACGTGTCAGGAACAGTTTATCTCCAGGCTGGTATGGTTGGGGTCACGGTCGGCGTTGGGTCTGGACGGAATGGGCGAAGCCAGCTGGCGGGCCTTGCATCAGACGCATCGCTTTGAGCATATCTTCTCCTGGCTTGCCCTGACGTCAGCGCAAATAGCCAACACGCCAGGCTTTGCTAAAGGAAAAAGCGAGCAGATATGGCGGCAATTTAACCTGGCTCGCCGGCAGCCGTTTACCCGCTGGATCATGGCGATGGATATCCCCTTAACGCAGGCCGCATTACAGGCCAGCGGCGATCGCTCATGGGAGCAGTTATTAATGCGAACAGAGCAACACTGGCGGCAGTTGCCATCGACGGGCGAGCGCCGTGCCGGGAGAGTTATCGACTGGCGGGATAATCCGCAGATCAAAGCGCTGAGCAGATGGCTGGCTGCTCAGCATATTCCCGGATTTGGGTCTTAGTGTCCTTCATGGCGGTAATAAAATACCGGCAGGCCAAGTTTAAGACGTAGCGCTAATAACCTTGCTGTAAAGCCAAACAGTAACGTAGAGATAACGACGACATCCGGATTCATGACGTAATGTTGTAGCGCAATATAGAGCACCGCCGAGGCGAACGAAATGCCGGCATATAGCTCTTTTTGAAACACCAGTGGAATGCGTTTGCAGAACATATCGCGGAGCACGCCGCCAAAGACGCCGGTAGTGACGGCGGCCACCACGGCGATAATTGGCCCTTCGCCCATATCAAGGGCTATCTGCGCGCCAATAATAGAGAAAACCACCAACCCCAGCGCGTCAAGTACCAGGAAAAGCTTGCGTAAATAGGGCATGACGGGAGCAACAATAGTGGTCAATACAGCGGCAGTCGCCACAATAATGACATATTCGGGATGCTTCACCCAACCCAGCGGATAGTGACCGAGCAGAATGTCGCGAACCGAGCCTCCACCAATGGCGGTGGCGGTAGCAATAATAATTACACCGAATGTATCCATGCGACGACGACCCGCAGCGAGTGCGCCCGTCATGGCCTCGGCAGTGATGCCAATTAAATAAAGAACGTGCAACAGCATGATTTCCCCCTAGTTTACTGGGGGCGAAGATTAACGATTTGTGCGCTGTATCACGATTGAGATTTTCTAAGGCATTACACGATTAATAAATTTTAGTAATGATTTTAAATTTATGATTAATAATTATTTATTATAAATATCAATAAATTGTACATCATTTTTGTGGTTTATTGTATGCAAGGTTTTTCTGTTTTGACTTAGATAAATTACCTGAACGGCGCCCTGGACGCGCCGCCGGTGAGTCATTTCATTATGGCTGCTGTCCGGTAAGTTGTGTGATGAAGCGCTGACGTGAGCGTTCCACATACTGTTGCAAGCCATTGGAATCAAAGAATGCCTGTGTATCGCCGTTGCGAAGTTGCTGTCGTTTCTCCAGTAGCCCGAAGCGGTCACCTTTGTTGGCAATAAAGATATCAACATGCTGGGCGG
Source organism: Salmonella sp. A7 (assembly GCF_020181675.1). Taxonomy (NCBI): domain Bacteria; kingdom Pseudomonadati; phylum Pseudomonadota; class Gammaproteobacteria; order Enterobacterales; family Enterobacteriaceae; genus Salmonella; species Salmonella sp. A7. The sequence continues at coordinate 110,220 of NZ_CP084001.1, forward strand.
CCAGTGTCTTAAAGCTGCTCTGAATATCAGTAACCAGGTCAGGGTAATTTTTGTTGTTAATCAGCAGATAGTCAGGTGTGGCGAGACTATCTGCGTAAATTAGCGTCTTGCCGTTGCGGAGCGTTACGCGCCAGGAAGTTGAGCCGGGCAGATGTCCGGGCGTGAATAGTGCTGTCACGGTTATCCCTCCGAGGCTGATGCTTTCCTGGTTGTGGATAATTTTATCAGTGGTGACGGGCGGGAAGGGGAGCGCATCGCCAAGCGCAAAATCCTCTCGTCCACCCCTCGCCATCTGATCGGCGTTGGGTTGGCTGGCGACCAATTGTGCGCCGCTCCACGCTTTCAAACGTGCCATGCCCCCCGCTTGATCCAGCCGCGCATGGCTGTTCAATAGATAGCGTATGTCTGTGAGGCGGAATCCTGCCGCTTCAATATTCGCTTTAATTTGCGGTGCGCTTTCATCCAATCCCGCATCAATAAGAATATGCCCTGTCGGGGTGGTCAGCAGAATAGAAGAGAGATTTTCCGTGCCGACATACCACACGCCTTCTGTGATTTGAAACGGCTTCATAGGCTTAGCCCACGCTTTAAACAGTGATAACGGAGGCGCGGGTGATAACGGTTGTGAAGGATCTAATGCCGCCATGGCAGGAAGTGCTGATGTTGAAAATATACATACAAAGAATAATGCATAGCGATTCATAATGTTCTCCTGATTGAAGCGCCCGCAGTATACCTGGCAGTAATTTAGTCAGGTTCAATAAGAGAGACGTTTAATGAACTTGCTGCAAATGGATATGAACCTGTTAAAAGTACTGTATGTGCTGCTGGAGACGAGCTCTACGGGGAAAACGGCGCAAAAGCTGGCTTTGTCGCCTTCTGCGGTAAGTCATGCGTTAATGAGATTGCGCGATGCGCTAAACGACCCGTTGTTTCGACGGGAAGGGAACCGCCAGATTCCTACGCCTTATGCGCAGGCGCTGCGTGACAAATTGGCACCTGTGTTTGTTTCGCTTAATGAGGAGCTGTTTGGCGATAAAGAGAACGGCTCCCGTTGTTTTCGGGTGGTACTTCCTCCCGCATTGAACGCGCTGCTTACGCCCGTTCTCGCAGAGAAAGGTCATCTTCATCAGGCGGTGATCGAGTGCCTTCCTTTTGCCCGCCGACCCTGGCGTGATGAACTGTTGGATAGCTCGGTTGATTTGGTGCTGGCAATTGGCGACCATCAAAAGCAGGTCAGCGCTCTGCATTACGAGCGGGTGGGGACGACGCGTTTGATCGCGGTTTATGGCGCGCCATTGCGTTCACGTCTGGAGAATGCCGCAGAGTTGAATTTTGCTGATCTACAGTATTATCAACACATTTACTGTTTGCCGTGGACAAAAGAGAACAACGAACTGGACAGGCAGCAGGCTCGTGCCGGGTTTGAACGTCCGCTGGCGTTTGTTTGTCATGATTACAGTCAACTTGCGCCTGCTGTCCAGTCGGCGCCGCTAATGGCGATTGTACCGCGCCCCTGGTATGAAAATTTATCCGATAAGCGCGGTCTTTTTGTCCTGCCGCTTGCCGGGGAGCAGGCGGAAGGCGCTATTTTTATGCAGTATCGGGCTTCAACGGTAGAGTGGAAGCGACGCCTTATCGACGCTATTCGCCGGAAATTAAAAACGTACTACCGATAAACGCGAGAGCCCGCATAAGGCGGGCTCTGTGACATATTGAGCGCCAGAATTATTCAATATTCTGGATTTGCTCGCGCATTTGCTCGATCAACACTTTTAATTCAATAGCGGAGTTAGTTACATCAGCGTTGATGGATTTGGAGGCCAGGGTGTTCGACTCACGGTTAAATTCTTGCATCATGAAGTCCAGACGGCGACCTACCGCCTCTTTTTTCTTCAGAATGTTGTAAGTCTCTTTGACGTGCGCTTCCAGACGATCCAGCTCTTCCGCCACATCAATGCGTTGCGCCATCATCACCAGCTCTTGCTCCAGACGGTTGTTTTCCAACTGAACCTGAGCATCTTCCAGCTTCGCGACCAGGCGCTCACGCTGCCATTGCAGGATTTCCGGCATATGCGCGCGGACTTTCGCTACTTCGGCGCTGACGCCTTCCAGCCGTTGTTCAATCAGCGCTTTCAGCGCCTGGCCTTCCGTTTCGCGCGCGACGATAAAGTCATCCAGCGTACCGTCCAGCGCGGCTAAAATTTCTGCGGCAATCGCGTCCAGATCCTGCTCTTGCGCCGCCATGACACCTGGCCAGCGCAAAATATCAACCGGATTGATTTCCCCTTCGTCGCTCTGCATTTTGACCCAGTTTGCGGCACTAACTAATTGTTTCGCTAGCTTTTCATTCAGAATAAGCTCGCCTTGCGCGCTGGCATCGGGTTCAAAACGCAGCATACATTCGACTTTGCCACGCGTCAGGCGTGTACGAATGCGTTCGCGCACGACGGGTTCAAGACTACGGAACTGTTCCGGCAGACGAAAGTAAGTTTCCAGATAACGCTGGTTTACCGAGCGCATTTCCCAGGTCGCGCTACCCCATTCACCCTTGATTTCACGCCGGGCGTAGGCGGTCATACTGCGGATCATAGATGTTCCCGTTTTTAAAGGAGAGATGAGGGGATTATAGCTATCCAGGCCTTGTCAGGATAGGAATAACCATCGGAAGTCCGTATAATGCGCAGCCACATTCGTTTTAAGCCGGAGATCTCAATATGCGTCCAGCAGGCCGTAGCGCTAATCAGGTGCGTCCCGTAACCCTGACCCGTAACTATACAAAACACGCTGAAGGCTCGGTACTGGTCGAATTTGGAGATACCAAAGTGTTGTGCACTGCCTCCATTGAAGAAGGCGTCCCACGTTTTCTGAAAGGACAAGGACAGGGGTGGATCACCGCAGAGTATGGCATGTTGCCTCGCGCTACCCATACCCGTAACGCGCGTGAAGCAGCAAAGGGTAAGCAGGGCGGTCGTACTATGGAAATTCAGCGTTTGATCGCGCGTGCGCTGCGTGCGGCGGTCGATCTGAAAACGCTCGGCGAATTTACCATTACGCTGGACTGCGATGTAATCCAGGCCGATGGCGGTACGCGTACAGCGTCTATTACCGGTGCCTGCGTGGCGTTGGCGGATGCGCTGAATAAATTGGTTGCCAACGGTAAGCTGAAAACCAACCCGATGAAAGGCATGGTGGCGGCGGTTTCCGTAGGCATCGTTAACGGCGAAGCGATCTGCGATCTGGAATATGTTGAAGATTCCGCCGCAGAAACCGACATGAACGTCGTGATGACTGAAGACGGCCGCATTATTGAAGTACAGGGTACCGCGGAAGGCGAGCCGTTCAGCCATGAAGAACTTCTCACTTTGTTGGCGCTGGCCCGAGGGGGAATTGAATCCATTGTGGCGACGCAGAAGGCGGCGTTAGAAAATTGATTTTAAGGCGACTGAAAAGTCGCCTTTTTTTTGTCCGTAAATTTCGTAAATGATGAAAGTAAGAAAAGGAGCGAATCCATGAAACCGTATCAGCGCCAGTTTATTGAGTTTGCGCTTAACAAGCAGGTACTAAAGTTTGGCGAGTTTACGCTGAAATCCGGGCGCAAAAGCCCCTATTTCTTCAACGCCGGGCTGTTTAATACCGGGCGCGACCTGGCGTTGTTAGGCCGTTTTTATGCCGAAGCGCTGGTGGATTCCGGTATTGAATTTGATCTGCTGTTTGGCCCCGCATACAAAGGTATTCCGATCGCGACGACGACGGCGGTTGCGCTGGCGGAACATCACGATAAAGACCTGCCGTACTGCTTTAACCGCAAAGAGGCAAAAGATCATGGCGAAGGCGGGAGTCTGGTGGGCAGCGCGCTACAGGGCCGCGTGATGCTGGTGGATGACGTGATTACCGCAGGTACGGCGATTCGCGAGTCGATGGAGATTATTCAGGCGCACGGGGCTACACTGGCTGGCGTACTGATTTCGCTGGATCGTCAGGAACGTGGCCGCGGCGAGATTTCCGCGATTCAGGAAGTGGAGCGCGACTATGGTTGTAAGGTTATCTCCATCATTACGCTGAAAGACCTGATTGCCTATCTGGAAGAAAAACCTGATATGGCTGAGCATCTGGCGGCTGTGCGAGCATACCGGGAAGAATTTGGCGTGTAAGCGAATTGCCCGGTGGCGCTTTACCGGGCCTATGTTTCTGTCGCCTGGATAAGGCGTGAGCCACTATCCAGTCAGCGTTACTGTAGCTGAGCGGCAATGAGCGGCCAGCGGGCGTCGAAATCGTCCGTTGGGCGGTATTTAAATTCGCTACGCACGAACCGTGAAAGCATACCTTCACAGAAGGCTAACAGTTGGCTTGCCAGCAGATTTTCATCCGTCGTGTAGCCTTCGCCTTCACGCATTCTTTTTTCTCGTAGCACCTGGCGGAGCTGCGCTTCGATGCGTTCAAAAAGCTGATTAATGCGCCCCTGCAGGCGATCCTGTTCAAACATCAGCGCGTGCCCGGTAAGAATGCGCGTCAGGCCAGGGTTGCGTTCGCCAAAACCCAGAATCAGCAACACAATCAGGCGCAAACGCGTGCTGGTGTTTTTTTCATCTTTTAAAATCAGATTGATACGGGTAATCAGACTGTCTTCGATAAACTCAATCAGGCTATCGAACATGCGGGTCTTGCTGGGAAAATGGCGGTATAGCGCCGCTTCGGAAACGCCGACCGAGGCCGCCAGTTTTGCCGTCGTGATGCGTTGGCTTCCATCGCTGGATTCAAGCATCAGCGCCAGTGACTGAAGTATTTCTTCGCGACGATTCCTTTTCGCAGTTTGTTTTTCTGCCATGTTACAAAATACCCCTGAAAATAAGCACTTGCCAGGCGAGCACCCACGCTATAACCGCAAACTCAGCGCTTGCGGCAGTATTATGACGTTATGGGGATGCGTAAAATTTACTTACGGCCAGAATGACCGAAGCCGCCCTCGCCACGTTCGGTGGCGTCAAATGCTTCCACCAGATTAAATTCGGCCTGAACGACCGGAACAAACACCATTTGCGCGATACGTTCGCCCGGTTCAATGGTAAAACTGTCCTGACCACGGTTCCAGATCGAAACCATCAGTTGCCCCTGATAATCGGAATCAATCAGCCCGACCAGGTTGCCCAGCACGATACCATGTTTATGGCCCAGGCCCGAACGCGGCAACATGACTGCCGCCAGTGATGGATCGGCGATATGAATGGCCAGTCCGGTAGGCACCAACGTCGTTGCGCCAGGCGCCAGTTCTACGGCGTCGTCGAGACAGGCGCGCAGGTCAAGCCCGGCAGAACCAGAAGTAGCATAAGTCGGCAGCGGAAACTGCTGACCAACACGCGGGTCCAGAATCTTAACGTCGATTTTTTTCATCATAACGGGTCACGATCTCGTCGAGTAATAATTGGCTCAGGAGTTCTTTTCGCTCAAGCGGTAAGACTTTATCTCCATCCTGCCAGAAAAGGTGTAAAGCGTTTTTATCGCTATTAAATCCCTGATTTGAAAGAGAAACATCATTTGCACAAATCAGGTCAAGGTTCTTACGGATACGCTTTTGCCGGGCGTATTCTTCCACATTATTCGTTTCCGCGGCAAACCCAACAACGTAGGGTCGATTGTCACTGAGTGCGGCCACCCCGGCGACAATGTCCGGGTTTTTGACCATTTTTATTAGTAATTCATCACCTTGCGCCGCCTGTTTTTTGATTTTTTCACTGGCGATAGTCTCTGCGCGATAGTCAGCCACGGCGGCGCAGCTAATGAAAATGTGCTGCTGTTGAACGGCGGCCTGAACAGCGGCTTCCATGTCCAGCGCGGTTATGACATCAACCCGTTTTACAAAAGGCGGCGTTGGTAACGAAACGGGACCGGAGACCAGCGTGACATTTGCGCCGCGACGCGCGGCGGCGGCCGCAATAGCGAAGCCCATTTTACCGGAGCTGTGGTTGGAAATATAACGCACCGGGTCGAGCGGTTCGCGCGTCGGGCCTGCCGTAATCATGATATTAAGATGTCGCAGATCGTTGACGGCAGCGAAATGCGCGGCGGCCTTATCAACGATAACTAATGGGTCCAGCATTCGGCCTGGGCCTACATCGCCGCACGCCTGACTGCCGCTATCCGGCCCCCAAATGAACAGACCGCGAGAGGCGAGCACCTCCAGATTATGTTGCGTGGCGGCAGCGCGGTACATCTGTTGGTTCATGGCCGGAAGAACGGCCACCGGGGCTGGCGTCGCCAGGCAGATGGTGGAGACTAAATCATTAGCCATACCCGATGCTACACGGGCGATCAGGTCGGCGGTCGCGGGGGCAAGAATCACCAGGTCGGCCCATTTCCCCAACTCGATATGCCCCATCGCGGCTTCAGCGGCAGGGTCAAGCAGACTGTCGGATACGGGATAGCCCGACACTGCCTGTAAGCTCAGGGGGGTAATAAAGGCTTTTGCCGCCTCGGTCATTGCCACGCGCACGTCAGCGCCGCGCTCACGTAAACGGCGCACCAGCTCCGGCGTTTTATACGCAGCGATACCGCCGCTAATGCCGAGAACAATTTTTTTACCGGCCAGGCTCATCATGTCTTTCCTGTTGGGTGACTTTGAAAGGCGGCTATTTTATCACAATCTCTACGGCGTCGTGTCGTTGCCTGCGCTCCACTTTGCGAGGCGCTACGCAAGAACAAAATCGGGGCGTCGATCTCTCCCAAAGGCTATGCCACTATGCCGCTTCCTTAAAAAAGGAGGTGCGCGTATGGATACGTTGGACGAATTATTACCGCGTGAAAAAATGCTCAGATCCGGCATTGCTTCCCTCAGCGACGTGGAACTGCTGGCGCTTTTTTTACGTACCGGCACGCCGGGAAAAGATGTTATGACGTTGGCAAAAGAGATATTGCAGCACTTTGGGTCGCTGTATGGCCTGTTGTCGGCGGACTTTGCGCAGTTTCGCGGCGTAAACGGCATCGGCCTGGCGAAATTCGCGCAGTTGAAAGGCATTGCTGAGCTGGCAAGGCGCTATTACAGCGTGCGCATGAATGAGGAAAGTGCGTTGCTGAGTCCGGAAATGACGCGGGAATTTCTGCAAAGCCAACTTACGGGCGAAGAGCGTGAGATCTTTCTGGTGATCTTCCTCGATGCCCAGCACCGGGTGCTTCAGCACAGCCGCCTGTTTTCCGGCACGCTTAACCACGTAGAGGTGCATCCGCGTGAGATTGTTCGGGAAGCGATTAAACTCAATGCTTCAGCGGTCATTCTGGCGCATAACCACCCTTCAGGCTGCGCAGAGCCAAGTAAAGCAGATAAACTTATCACTGAGCGCGTGATAAAGTGTTGCCAGTTTATGGATATCCGGGTGCTCGATCACCTGATAATTGGGCGCGGAGAGTACGTTTCTTTTGCCGAACGCGGCTGGATTTAAGATTCTTTGCGCGATCCATCGGGATCTTTGTCTGTTCGGGACTTGAGCATATCGCCGGGTCAGCGTATACTACGCCACCTTTGAGAATCTCGGGTTTGGCATTTGGGCCTGGCAATCGAGAGTTCAATAGAACTGCGCGATGACCAGGCTGTAAAGCCTGACGAGGCGCCGATACCCCATACGAAGCTCGAGCTAATTTGATTTTTGGAGAATAGACATGTCCCGAGTCTGCCAAGTTACTGGCAAGCGTCCGGTGACCGGTAACAACCGTTCCCACGCACTGAACGCGACTAAACGCCGTTTCCTGCCTAACCTGCACTCTCACCGTTTCTGGGTTGAGAGCGAGAAGCGTTTTGTCACCCTGCGTGTATCTGCTAAAGGTATGCGTATCATCGATAAAAAAGGCATCGAAACAGTTCTGTCTGAACTGCGTGCCCGTGGCGAAAAGTACTAAGTACTAAGAGGAAATAAATCATGGCTAAAGGTATTCGTGAGAAAATCAAGCTGGTTTCTTCTGCTGGTACTGGTCACTTCTATACCACTACGAAGAACAAACGTACTAAACCGGAAAAACTGGAACTGAAAAAATTCGATCCAGTTGTCCGTCAGCACGTGATCTACAAAGAAGCGAAAATCAAATAATTCTCGCTTTGATGTAACAAAAACCTCGCTTCGGCGGGGTTTTTTGTTTTCTGGCCGTCCCCATATTAATGAGACCTGCCACACAGCCGGAGACGTTATGCCTGAATTACCCGAAGTTGAAACCAGCCGCCGGGGTATTGAACCCCATTTAGTTGGTGCTACTATCCTGCACGCCCATATCCGTAACGGCCGTCTGCGCTGGCCGGTTTCAGATGAAATTTATCGTCTGAGCGATACACCCGTCCTTAGCGTTCAGCGTCGTGCTAAATATCTACTGCTGGAGCTGCCTGACGGCTGGATAATTATTCACCTGGGGATGTCGGGAAGCTTGCGGATACTGCCGGAAGCGCTGCCGGCGGAAAAGCACGACCATGTCGATTTGGTGATGAGCAACGGCAAAATTCTACGTTATACCGATCCTCGCCGCTTTGGCGCCTGGTTATGGACCAAAGAGCTGGAAGGGCATAACGTACTGGCGCATCTGGGACCGGAGCCGCTAAGCGATGAGTTTAATGGCGAATATTTGCAGCAGAAATGCGCGAAGAAGAAGACGGCGATTAAACCCTGGCTGATGGATAACAAGCTGGTGGTCGGCGTGGGGAATATCTACGCCAGCGAGTCGCTGTTTGCCGCTGGTATTCACCCTGACCGCCTGGCGTCGTCACTCTCGACAGAGGAGTGCGATCTGCTGGCACGGGTGATTAAAGCCGTTTTGCTGCGCTCTATTGAACAAGGCGGGACAACGCTGAAGGATTTTCTGCAAAGCGATGGGAAACCGGGCTATTTTGCGCAGGAGTTGCAGGTGTACGGGCGCAAAGGCGAGCCGTGTCGGGTATGCGGTACGCCGATAGTCGCAACGAAACACGCACAGCGTGCGACGTTCTATTGCCGTCACTGTCAGAAGTAAAACGCCAGGCCCGGCAAGGAAGGAAACTTATTTCAACTTATCCATTAGCGCCTGATGCACATTGTCCGGCAGAAAGTGGGTCACATCGCCCTGATGGCGCGCCACTTCTTTGACCAGCGACGATGAAATAAACGACCACTCTTTGGACGGCATCAGGAAAACGCTTTCCAGTTGCGGCATCAGATGGCGATTCATATGCGCCAACTGCATTTCATATTCAAAATCCGCCACCGCGCGCAGACCACGAATCAGGATATTCGCCTGTCTGTCGCGGGCGAAATTGGCCATCAGGTCGCTAAAGCCCACCACCTCTACGTTACCCAGGTGTGCGGTCGCTTTTTGCGCCAGCGCCACACGTTCGTCCAGGGTGAACATGGGTTTCTTGCCGGGGCTGGCGGCGATGGCCAGAATGACATGGTCGAACATCTGCGTTGCGCGCGTCACAATATCGAGATGACCGTTAGTAATCGGATCAAACGTGCCTGGATAAATCGCCCGTTTTTGCATGACAGTCCTCAATGCGTTTTCGGTGGCAGATAAGGTTCCAGCAGTTGCAGCAGACGCTGGAGCGCGCCCTGATTTTGATACAGCACTTCAACTGCGTGACGTCCGTAGAAATTACGATAATCAGCATCGGTCAGTAAAGAGGAAACTTCTTTTGCCAGCGTAGCCGCATCGGTAATCGTGATAAGTCCGCTCGCCTGATCCAGACGGGCGCAAATATCTTTAAAGTTAAAGGTATGCGGACCCATCAGTACCGGAATCGCATGAGCGGCGGCCTCCAGCGGGTTGTGACCGCCGCGTTCAACCAGCGAACCACCAACAAAGGCGAGATCGGCAATGCCATAGAGCAACATTAATTCGCCCATAGTATCGCCTACCACGACCTGGGTGCTGGCGGACGGCACTTCGCCCGAAGAGCGAGTGATGTAGCTTAACCCTGCCTGACGCACAAGATTGATAGCATCCGGGAAACGCTCCGGATGGCGGGGCACCAGAATCAGTAATAAATTCGGGAATTGATGTAATAACGCCTGGTGAGCGGCGATAACGATACTCTCTTCGCCATCGTGGGTGCTGGTGGCAATCCAGACCGGACGGTGCGGCGCCCACTGGCGGCGTAGCGTAACGGCTTTAGCCGCCAACTGCGGCGTAACTGAAATATCAAATTTCAGACTGCCGGTGACCGTGACCTGATTGTTCTTCGCGCCCAATGCCACAAAGCGTTCGCCATCTTCTTCGTTTTGCGCGGCAATCAGGGTGATACGGCGCAGGAGCGTACGGACAAACTTGCCAAGCTTCGCATAACCTGCGGCGGAGCGGGCGGAAAGCCGCGCATTAGCGATAACCAGCGGAATATGACGTTTGTGCAGCGCAGCAATCAGATTTGGCCAGAGCTCAGTCTCCATGATCAATACCAGCTTAGGATCAATCTCATTGAGGAAACGATTGAGCGCATCGGGCAAATCATAAGGCAAGTAAACGTGCTGAACATCGTTGCCAAAGGCGGACTGGACGCGCTCCGAGCCGGTCGGCGTCATGGTCGTTACGGTAATAGGCAGATCGGGATAGCGATGACGTAGAGCGCGGACCAATGGGATGGCCGCCAGAGTTTCGCCCACCGAGACTGAATGCAGCATGATTCCGCCCGGTTTCAACGGACGGCGGTAGAATCCGTAGCGTTCACCCCAGCGTTTACGATAGGCCGGCGCTTTACGTCCACGCACCCAAAGCCGTATCCAGATCAGAGGCTGAATAAGGTAGAGAAGAGCGGTGTAAAGCAATTCGAGCATAGTAAATAGCTGACTTATGGATGTGCTGGGGATTCTATGTATTTAGCCTGGGCTTTACCATTACTTTTCCCATTTTTGCGCCAAATTGGCTCAGAAGCGAGGATTCCAGGCGCTGAACCCCATTATTTTTGCATTTTTACGCAATCCATTGAAATTTGCCGCCCTTGTCGCCCCAGACAATGGGAATGACCATTCACAAGAGAGGGATAAATTATTATCTCTTTGAATTTATAATTAAAAAAATGATTGTGTATAAAAATTATTCGTATCGGATTGCTGCGAAAGAAGTGTTACACTAGCGCATCTAAAATGAGTGCGGTATTAGCCATCGGGTTGCTGTGAAGCCTGGGGCGGTAGCGTGCTTTTTTCTGCTTATTTATCCGGACAATTTCAACCAAAGAGTCGCTTGTGGAAAAGCCATTTCGAAGAATTCTGATTATAAAAATGCGTTTTCATGGAGACATGTTACTTACCACCCCTGTCATCAGTACGCTGAAGCAGAATTATCCCGATGCAAAAATCGATGTGCTTCTTTACCAGAACACCATACCGATATTGTCGGAAAATCCGGAGATTAATGCACTCTACGGCATCAGTAACAAAGGCGCAGGAACAAAAGAGAAGATTAAAAACGCGCTATCGCTAATCAAAAAATTGCGTGCTAACTCGTATGATCTGGTCGTCAATCTCACCGATCAGTGGAGCGTGGCGCTCATTGTGCGTTTTTTAAACGCAAAAACAAAAATCTCGCAGGATTTCGGTAATCGTCAGTCTGCTTTATGGAAAAAGAGCTTTACGCATTTAGTACCTTATGCGGGAGAACATGCTGTTGAGCGCACATTATCCGCGCTAAAGCCGTTAGCGTTAAAACAGTATGTCACGGAAACCACCATGAGCTATCGCCCGGAACATTGGGAAAACATGCGACAACAGCTCAAACAACTTGGTGTGACCCGACAATATGTTGTTATTCAGCCTACGGCACGGCAGCTATTTAAGTGCTGGGATAATGATAAATTTTCTCAGGTTATTGATGCCGTGCAGCGCCGCGGTTATCAGGTTGTACTGACGTCAGGCCCGGCCGCAGACGAGATGGCCTGCGTGGATGCTATTGCACGCGGCTGTGAGACAAAACCGGTTACTGGTCTGGCGGGTAAAACTCGCTTTCCTGAATTGGGCGCGTTGATTGACCATGCGGATCTCTTTATCGGCGTTGATTCGGCCCCTGGTCATATTGCCGCAGCAGTCAAAACGCCGGTCATTTGCCTTTTCGGCGCGACGGATCATGTGTTCTGGCGTCCCTGGACCGACGACATCATTCAGTTTTGGGCAGGAAATTATCAGCCGATGCCTGAACGGCATGAGCTTGATCGTAATAAAAAATACCTTTCCGTGATTCCGGCTGAAGATGTTATCGCCGCGACGGAAAAAATGCTGCCGCATGAGGCACGCCCCATAGATTTGGACAACCTGCTATGAGAGTTGCCTTTTGCTTATATAAATATTTTCCTTTTGGCGGTCTGCAGCGTGATTTTATGCGCATTGCCCAAACCGTGGCGGCGCGAGGTCATCAGGTTCGTGTTTATACTCAGTCATGGGAAGGGGAATGCCCGGATAATTTTGAATTAATCCGCGTGCCGGTTAAATCCCGGACGAACCACGGTCGTAACGCAGAATATTATGCCTGGGTGCAACACCATTTGCGCGACCACCCTGTCGATCGGGTGGTTGGATTCAATAAGATGCCGGGCCTTGATGTGTATTACGCCGCAGACGTGTGTTACGCCGAAAAAGTCGCACAGGAAAAAGGATTTTTCTATCGCCTGACATCACGCTATCGGCATTATGCTGCTTTTGAACGCGCCACGTTTGAACACGGCAAGCCGACGCAACTATTAATGCTGACGAATAAGCAGATTGCTGACTTCCAAAAACATTATCAGACTGAAGCGGAGCGTTTCCATATTCTTCCTCCGGGGATTTACCCGGACAGAAAATATAGCCAACAGATCCCAAACAGTCGTCAAATTTATCGTCAGAAAAATGGTATCTCAGAACAGCAAAAATTACTGTTGCAAGTAGGGTCTGACTTTACTCGTAAAGGTGTGGATCGCTCTATTGAAGCGCTGGCATCGCTACCCGAATCTTTACGGCAAAATACGGTGCTCTATGTTGTTGGGCAGGATAAGCCGAAGAAGTTTGCAGCGCTGGCTGAAAGAAGCGGCGTCGGCACGAATGTGCATTTTTTCTCCGGACGTAATGATATCGCGGAGTTAATGGCGGCAGCCGACCTTTTACTGCATCCAGCCTATCAGGAAGCTGCTGGTATTGTTTTGCTGGAAGCCATTACTGCTGGTTTGCCGGTGCTGACAACCGCGGTGTGCGGTTATGCACATTATATTGTGGATGCAAACTGTGGCGAAGCGATGACTGAACCATTCCGCCAGGATGCTCTAAATGAGGTTTTACTCAAAGCGCTGACACAGCCTTCCTTACGCAGCGCCTGGGCTGAAAATGCGCGGTATTATGCTGATACCCAGGATTTATACAGCTTACCGGAGAAGGCCGCAGATATTATTACAGGTGATTTAGATGGTTGAGCTGAAAGCGCCGTTAACCACACTATGGCGCGGTAAAGATGCTTTTGAGGAAGTGAAAACGTTACAGGGCGAAGTGTTCAGAGAGCTGGAGACGCGTCGAACATTGCGGTTTGAGCTGGACGGCAAAAGCTACTTCCTGAAGTGGCATAAAGGCACTTCGCTGAAAGAAATTGTGAAGAACCTGATTTCGTTACGTATGCCTGTTCTGGGCGCTGACAGAGAATGGCACGCCATTCATCGTCTACATGAGCTGGGCGTTGATACGATGCACGGCGTTGGTTTTGGTGAAAAAGGCGTAAATCCGCTAACCAGAACATCATTTATTATCACCGAAGATTTAACGCCCACGATTAGCCTTGAAGACTACTGTGCTGACTGGGCTGTTAATCCACCGGACGCGCAGGTGAAGTGGATGATTATTAAGCGTGTTGCGACTATGGTACGTAAAATGCACGCCGGGGGAATTAACCATCGTGACTGTTATATTTGCCACTTTCTTCTGCATTTACCTTTCACAGGTCGTGAAGAGGATTTAAAAATCTCCATAATCGACCTGCATCGCGCGCAGATACGTCAGCACGTTCCCCTTCGCTGGCGTGACAAGGATTTAATTGGGCTTTATTTTTCTTCAATGAATATTGGCCTGACTCAGCGAGATATATTCCGGTTTATGCGTGAGTATTTCTCTCTCCCCCTGCGAGAGATTTTGCAAAAAGAATCGGGGTTGATTCATCAGGCGGATGTTAAAGCCGCTCGAATTAAAGAAAGAACAATAAGAAAAAATCTTTAATATAAAATTTATATATTTAAATAGCTTAGAGGCTATATGTTTCTATTCATATGCATGACTAATTTGCAATTATTGATTGCACGGTCAATTATAGAAAAAGAGCAGTTGAAAAAAGTTGATGTTTTATTTATTGGCGATGTAGATAACGTAAAAAATCAGTACTATTTAAAAAAAATTCAGCCGTTATGTCGGCACTCAGACATCGTCCCGCAGGTAGCAAAATTTTCGACATTTAAAACGATTCAAAGAACACGGTATGCTAAAAAAATCATGGAAAAGTATGCCAGAGAATATCATATTGTTTTCTTCGCGAATTTTCATGTCCCGCTTATACACCATATTTTATCCTGTATCACTTTTTCTGAAATAAAAACCTTTGATGATGGTACAAATAATATCAATCAGAAAAGTATAATGTATGAAAATAAGAATATAAGCGCCACATCGAAGTTAATACGAAAGCTGATGGGGCGTAAATATCATAAAGATGAAATATTAAAGTTAGACGCAAAACATTATACTCTATTTCCTAATAGAACCAACATAATTGAAAAGACCGAAGGAATTATATTGGTACACCATAACGGTCTTCCTGATACGAATAATGGCTTTAAAAAAGTATTATTGGGAACAGTATATACTGATGCGTTAAAAAATAAAGAAGATGAGTGTGTTTTTCTTCAGCATCTTCAGCGGTTTATTAAAAAAGAAGCGGTTGATATATATATTCCTCACCCTCGATATGACTCTCATCAGTTTAATGGTGTATTGAATGTTAACTCTGAAATGATAGCCGAGGACATTATTTTAGAATATCTGGAGCAAGGGATATCATTAGAGATATATGGATTTAATAGCACAGTTCAGTATAACCTAAATAATATCTCAACTATCAAAAACTATAAAATAACCAGCCCTTTTCTAAAAGATAGCTTTAATCATGGACTGGGGTTCGATTTTAATCAGGTCTCAGTATAAATATAGTGTTGATTGGGTTTGTTCTTACAGAATTTTAAAAGTGAAGGAAGCCGAATAACATGAGTGTCAGCAAATGGTGACTTCATTGAAAATAGCATTTATAGGCGAAGCGGTATCTGGTTTTGGAGGGATGGAAACCGTTATTAGCAACGTTATCCATACGTTTGAAAATAGCTCTCCGAAAATCAACTGTGAAATGTTTTTCTTTTGTCGTAATGACAAAATGGATAAAGCATGGCTAAAAGAGATTAAATATGCGCAATCATTCTCAAATATAAAATTAAGTTTTCTTCGTCGAGCTAAGCATGTTTATAATTTTAGTCAGTGGCTGAAAGAAACGTCACCGGATATTGTGATATGTATTGATGTCATCTCATGTCTTTATGCCAATAAAGCACGAAAGAAAAGTGGTAAACAGTTTACTATTTTCTCGTGGCCGCATTTTTCGCTCGACCATAAAAAACATGCAGAATGTATAACGTACGCGGATTATCATCTGGCCATCAGTAGTGGTATTAAAGAACAGATGATGGCACGGGGTATCTCAGCGCAAGATATTAGCGTCGTTTATAATCCTGTCTCTATTAAAACAATCATTGTGCCGCCGCCTGAGCGCGATAAACCCGCTGTATTTCTCTATGTAGGGCGTCTTAAATTTGAAGGGCAGAAAAGAGTTAAAGATCTATTTGATGGCTTAGCTCGTACGACAGGAGAATGGCAGCTACATATTATTGGTGATGGCTCAGATTTTGAAAAGTGCCAGGCCTATAGTCGGGAGCTTGGTATTGAGCAGCGTGTGATCTGGTATGGTTGGCAAAGCGCGCCGTGGCAAGTCGTACAGCAAAAAATAAAAAATGTCACCGCGTTACTACTTACCTCTGCATTTGAGGGATTTCCTATGACCCTGCTGGAAGCAATGTCATATGGAATTCCGTGTATTAGTTCTGATTGTATGTCTGGTCCGCGCGATATGATTAAACCCGGCTTGAATGGTGAGCTTTACACCCCGGGGGCTATAGATGATTTTGTAGGACACCTTAATCGCGTTATTTCTGGTGAAGTAAAATATCAGCATGATATTATTCCCGGCACGATTGAGAGATTTTATGATGTGCTATATTTTAAAAATTTTAATAATGCAATATTCTCGAAATTACAAAAGTGATCACTATGAGCAGAAAATATTTTGAAGAAGAAGTCATTCAACAGACTTTAGATTATAACTATGCACAACATAGTGATGCTGATAAATTTAATATAGCTTATGGGATTGATAAAAACTTTCTTTTTGGCTGTGGTGTCTCTATTGCATCGGTTCTCCTCGCTAACCCAGAGAAGGCGTTAGCTTTCCATGTTTTTACCGATTTCTTTGACTCTGAAGACCAGCAGCGATTTGAGGCATTAGCAAAACAGTACGCTACGCAGATTGTTGTTTACCTAATCGACTGTGAGCGCTTAAAATCGCTACCCAGTACCAAAAACTGGACCTATGCAACATACTTTAGATTCATTATCGCCGATTATTTTTCAGATAAAACAGATAGAGTACTTTATCTGGATGCAGATATTGCATGTAAGGGGAGTATTCAGGAGCTTATTGATCTTAACTTCGCTGAAAATGAGATTGCGGCTGTCGTTGCTGAAGGCGAGTTGGAATGGTGGACTAAGCGCTCGGTTAGCCTGGCAACGCCTGGGCTGGTTTCTGGCTATTTTAATGCCGGTTTTATTTTAATTAACATACCTCTTTGGACCGCAGAAAATATCTCTAAGAAAGCGATTGAAATGCTAAAAGATCCGGAGGTAGTACAGCGCATAACGCACCTTGATCAGGATGTATTAAATATATTGTTAGTGAATAAAGCGCGTTTTGTTGATAAAAAATTTAATACACAATTTAGTCTTAACTATGAATTAAAAGATTCAGTTATTAATCCAGTTGATGCTGAGACTGTATTTGTTCATTATATCGGACCAACGAAGCCCTGGCATAGTTGGGGGGCTTATCCTGTGTCACAATATTTTTTACAGGCTAAGAGCAACTCACCATGGTCTCATTGTGCACTTTTAAATCCAGTCACTAGTCATCAGTTACGTTATGCGGCAAAGCATATGTTTAATCAGAAGCATTATACTTCGGGTATAAATTATTATATAGCCTACTTTAAACGTAAACTTCTTGAATAAAACCCATAGGTGATGTAATGGATTCATTTCCTGAGATAGAAATAGCTGACTATAAAGTTTTTGATGAAAGTAATAATAATAATGATGATAACGTATTAAACATTTCTTATGGCGTTGATGAAAACTATCTTGATGGTGTAGGGGTATCAATTGCTTCAGTTGTACTAAACAATAATATCCCGCTCGCTTTTCACATTATTTGTGATTCATATTCTCCGTGTTTTGTAAAATATATAGAGCGTTTAGCCGTACAGCATCACATAAAAATTTCTCTTTATCTTATTAAAGTAGAAAGCCTTGAGGTATTGCCTCAAACTAAAGTATGGTCGAGAGCAATGTATTTTCGTTTATTTGCTTTCGATTATCTCAGCAAGAAGGTAAATACCTTACTTTATTTGGATGCCGATGTTGTATGCAAAGGATCTTTGCAAGATCTTCTACAGCTTGATTTGACAGAGAAGATTGCTGCGGTCGTAAAAGATGTTGATTCCATCCAGAATAAGGTAAATGAGAGATTAAGAGCATTTAATTTACAAGGTGGTTATTTTAACTCCGGCGTGGTTTTTGTTAACCTGAAATTATGGAAAGAGAATGCCTTAACCGAAAAGGCATTTTTACTTTTGGCAGGTAAAGAAGCTGACTCTTTTAAATATCCCGATCAGGATGTTTTGAATATTCTCCTACAGGATAAAGTCATTTTTCTCCCACGACCGT
Source organism: Salmonella sp. A7 (assembly GCF_020181675.1). Taxonomy (NCBI): domain Bacteria; kingdom Pseudomonadati; phylum Pseudomonadota; class Gammaproteobacteria; order Enterobacterales; family Enterobacteriaceae; genus Salmonella; species Salmonella sp. A7. The sequence continues at coordinate 128,261 of NZ_CP084001.1, forward strand.
ATAATACCATTTATACTATCAAAAGTGAGTTGAAAGATAAGTCACATAAAAAGTATAGCAATATAATTAATGATAATACTATTTTAATTCATTATACGGGCGCTACAAAACCATGGCATGCCTGGGCAAATTATCCGTCAGTTATCTATTATAAAAATGCACGGTTGAATTCGCCCTGGAAAGATTCTCCTGCAAAAGATGCGCGTACCATAGTTGAATTTAAGAAGCGATATAAACATCTTCTCGTGCAGGGGCATTATTTTAAAGGCCTTCTGGCTGGAAGCGCATATCTTTATCGTAAACTTTTCCACAAATAATTCCCCTGCCTAAATCTCCATTATGATTATTGAAAAAAAGATTAAAAACTATACTGTCTTTGTCAAAAAAGACGGTGAAAAATACATTGAGATATTTAAAGATTTTCTATCTTATAATCATCAGGTTATTAAAGTCTTCCGTAATATAGAAGATACAAAAGTTGTATTGATTAATACAGACTACGGAAAATATATTCTCAAAGTATTTAGTCCAAAAGTAAAAAATACTGAACGCTTTTTCAAATCGTTAGTAAAAGGGGATTACTACGAAAAGCTTTTTCATCAGACAGATCGTGTGCGGCGTGAAGGGTTTGCGGCGCTTAATGATTTTTACCTGCTGGCGGAAATTAAAACATTACGCTATGTAAAAACATACGTGATGATAATTGAGTATATTGAAGGTATTGAACTTGTTGATATGCCAGAAATTTCTGACGAGGTGAGAGGGAAAATCAAACAGTCGATATATTCTCTGCATCAGCATGGTATGGTTTCGGGCGATCCCCATAAAGGTAACTTTATCCTGCAAGGCAATGAGATCAGAATTATCGATTTGTCCGGAAAAAGACCTTCCAGGCAACGGAAAGCAAAGGATCGTATTGATTTAGAAAGACATTATGGTATCAAAAATAATGTGAGAGATATCGGATTTTACTTATTGATTTATAAGAAAAAACTTCGAAATTTCCTTCGTCGTATTAAGGGTAAGGAAAAGCGCTGATCAATGTAGCACGTTTGGTTTAATTTAAGGGGCTGACTGACTTTTATTTGCTGCAGCGTTATGACATACTTGAGAGAATTTGAGATGTAATATTAGTTATTGAATATAACATTTATTTATAGGTTGCATGATAAACATACGAGTTTTTTATGGGCAGCGTTAACTTCATAACTCACGCCGATGTTCTGCAACTTATTGCGAAAAGAACGGCTGAAGATTGTATTATTTTTCTTTCTGGTCCTACGTCCAGAAAGACGCCGCTGTCCTTGTTACGAATGAAAGATGTCATTGCAGTCAATGGTTCTGTTCAATATTTGCTAAACAATAACGTCAAGCCATTTTTGTACCTTCTGACGGATGTTCGCTTCCTCCATCGCCGGCGCGAAGATTTTTATAACTTTAGCCGCAACAGTCAGTTTACTATCGTCAATCTTGATGTGTACGAACAGGCTTCAGTGGATGATCAAAAATATATTGAAGAAAACTGTTTAATTATTCGCTCCTTTTATCGCCGAGAAAAAGGGGGCTTTTTAAAGAAAATTAAATTTAATATCCTCAAGCGGGTTCATAAAGCATTACTTATTTCAGTTCCCCTTTCGAAAAGAGGACGACTGGCTGGATTTTGCAAGGATATCAGCATCGGGTATTGCTCTTGCCATACTATTGCTTATACCGCTATTCAGGTTGCCTATTCCCTTAAGTATGGTCGTATTATATGTTCTGGGCTTGACTTAACAGGCAGTTGCCCACGTTTCTATGACGAATCTACCAGCCCTATGCCATCTGAGCTTAGTAAAGACTTGTTTAAAATACTGCCATTTTTTACTTTTATGAGAAAAAATGTGAGTGATTTAAATATCTTTAATTTATCAGATGATACTGCAATTCATTACGATATTATTCCATATATTACAGCCTCGGAACTTGAGGATGAAATATATTACGATAAAATTGTCTAGATACTAGATAAATCATTACTTTGCGTTGCTTTGGCACGCATTTCTTTTTCTATAAAGTTAACTATTCTGGATTATAGCTATTATGATTAAAAAAATCATATTTACTGTTACTCCTATATTTTCAATTCCTCCTCGTGGTGCGGCTGCGGTAGAAACCTGGATTTACCAGGTTGCAAAACGACTATCAATACCGAGTGCTATTGCTTGTATAAAGAATGTTGGCTATCCTGAATATAATAAAATAAACGATAACTGTGATATTCATTACATTGGGTTTAGTAAAGTTTATAAGCGTCTTTTTCAGAAATGGACTCGTCTCGACCCACTACCCTATTCCCAGCGCGTCCTTAATATTAGAGATAAAGTGACTACCCAGGAAGATAGCGTCATTGTTATTCATAATAGTATGAAACTGTATCGGCAGATCAGAGAGCGCAATCCGAATGCAAAACTGGTTATGCACATGCATAACGCATTTGAACCAGAACTTCCTGATAACGATGCAAAAATTATCGTGCCCAGTCAGTTTCTTAAAGCGTTTTATGAAGAAAGATTGCCTGCCGCTGCTGTTAGTATTGTGCCTAATGGTTTTTGTGCTGAGACTTATAAAAGAAACCCACAAGATAATCTTCGTCAGCAATTAAATATTGCGGAAGATGCCACCGTTCTCTTATATGCCGGGAGAATTTCGCCTGATAAAGGCATCCTGTTGCTTTTGCAGGCGTTCAAAAAATTACGTACCTTAAGAAGTAATATTAAACTTGTCGTTGTTGGCGACCCTTATGCAAGCCGCAAGGGTGAAAAAGCAGAGTATCAAAAGAAAGTACTGGACGCCGCAAAAGAGATTGGAACGGATTGTATTATGGCTGGGGGGCAATCTCCCGACCAGATGCATAACTTCTATCATATAGCCGATCTGGTTATTGTGCCATCTCAGGTTGAAGAAGCATTTTGCATGGTAGCTGTAGAAGCGATGGCAGCAGGAAAAGCGGTTCTTGCCAGCAAAAAAGGGGGGATTAGCGAATTTGTGTTAGATGGCATAACGGGCTATCACCTCGCAGAACCTATGTCGAGCGACAGTATAATTAATGATATTAACCGTGCGCTTGCTGATAAGGAACGCCACCAGATTGCCGAAAAAGCAAAATCCCTGGTGTTTTCAAAATACAGTTGGGAAAATGTAGCGCAGCGTTTCGAGGAACAAATGAAAAGCTGGTTTGATAAGTGATTGAGTCCGGACGATGGAAAACGCGCTGATACCGTAATAAGTATCAGCGCGTTTTTTTATCTATTTCTTAGCGCCAGCAGAAAACCGGTAATGATACCAATTTGAGCAATATCGACCTGTTCAAAATTGCCACGAACGATATAAAAACCGACGAAAGATAAAAATAGCAAGAGATGAGCATTGTAGGGGCTTATCTCTACTTTCCTGAAGGTAGAGCTGGCTGTTTCCCTGATGATAGCGCCATATAAATAGGCCAGGCTCGCCAGACCCAATATGCCTGCACTAAACCAGATGTACAGAATGGTATTATGCGGACCGATAGATTCTTTAAAGGTCCACGTTGGATAATCGACAACGCGTTTATTATAAACACCATCATACACATCATTACCATAGCCGTAGCCCTTGATCGGGTTTTCCTGAATTAGTATCCACGCGGTGCCCTGGGTTCCGTTAGTATAACGATATGAGCTATCTGTCTGCTGTAATTTATAAAGTAAATGTTCTGGGTCTGGTTTGTTATTATGTTGAGTGATAACCAAAGCGCCGATAATGGCTAATAAAATGGCACCAACTCCTATTAACTTCCATTGGCGGTTCAGTATTGCCCACAGAACACCTACTATGAGCACCGCCAACCATGCCCCTCGCGATAGGGTTCCCAGGATAAAGAAAAGGTAGATAGCGCTAAGCACCAAAAAAACCAACTTAATTGCATTTTTTCTAAACAGCCAAATATTCAATAATGCTGGAAATAAGAAAACCATGGAATCGGACATATGTCGATGCGCATAGCTTATGAATGGCATAATCCCTTTATTATAGTCCTCGATATACAGAATACTCTCTGCAAGGCAGCGAAGCCCTAAACTTGTTAAAAAGGAGAAAAGTACTATTTTCGCAACCGTTTCTTTTGTTTCATCTTTTAATAGTACGGGGATTAATAAAGTATATAATAAGAAACCCTCCAGTACCGTATTTTCAAATTCCTTGAAACTTTCTTTCATATCTGGCGATATGAGTATGGAATAAACAAGGATTAATGATAATACTGCTACGCTATAAAATACGCTATTTTTGAAAAGAGGGGGGAAACTTTTCGGTGAGCGTGAGACCTGATAAATCGCGGTGATAATCATAAGTATGATTATCAAATGTTTATAACGCGTAATACCATCCAGAAAATACGTAGCAACAAAAAGAAAAACCAGCGCTTTATTCCAGATCGGCTTCCATTTCTCTTTATTTAACGTTAATGATGTGGTTAGCATCTTTTCTCCACAATAGGTTTGGGATGAGACAGTGTCTCTTTAATGAATCTTTCCAAATACGCTTGTGGCATCTAAATTCGCCAGGTTCTGTTCTGGTGAGCAGCATGCCATTTGGTTCTTCCCATAACCTCCAATTAACCCAGGGTCCGTTGGGCCATATAGCGTAATATTCGGTCTGTCGAGCGCGGCGGTGAGATGGCTCAGGCCGGTATCAACCGATACGACAAATTTTGCGCCAGCCAGCACTCTGGCGACCTCCTCCAGGCTCATCCGCGGTAACACATCCACATAGTCAAAGCCTTCGGCCAGTCGTTTAGCCCGGGCCTCCTCATGAGGCGCGCCCCAGGGAAGTTTTATCCGTAATCCGGTGTTACCCACCAGGCCGATAAGCTCGCGCCAGTTTGCTTCCGGCCAGTGTTTATCATCGCGGGTCGTGGCATGTAAAAACACCGCATACGGATCGCTAACCGCCTGCTGGCAATGCAGGAAATGTTTTGCGATGGCATAATCGCCCTGCGACTGCGGTTTATCGTATCCCAGACTTTTGGCGAACAGTTCGCGCGTCCGTTCAACCGCATGTTGTTGCTTTGCGATATGGTGTTTACGGTTATAAAACAGGCTGGCCAGCGGTTCGCGGGCGGTACTCCAGTCCATACCGTGCTTTATCCCATGCGCCAGACGCGTCACCAGCGCCGCGCTTTTCACCAGCCCCTGCGCATCAATCACAGCGTCGTATTGGTATGCGCATACCGCCCGATGAAAGGCTGTGCGTTCCGCTTTGATGGGCGCGGAAAACCAGGCCTTGCGCCAACGGCGAATAGCGACGGGAATCACGCGATCGACAGCACTGTGCCAGGACGGAATTTGCGCAAACCCTTCTTCGACAACCCAATCAAATTGAATCCCCGGAATCGCCTGTTGCGCGTCGGTAAGCGCAGGCAGGGTATGTAATACGTCGCCCATTGATGATGTTTTAACGATCAAAATCCGCATTAAACGCCCTCTTCCGACAACAGCGAATGAAGCTCTTCCAGAACCCGCTGCGGCGTGATATCGATCAGGCTCTGGTGATAGCCTTGCGCCGTATCACCTTTACGCACTTTGTGATAACCCGTAATGAGACGAATCACCCGGGCCTTATGAGACAGCGGCGGCGTGAAATCCGGGCTACTTGGGCCATACAAGGCGACCAGCGGGCGGTCGAGCGCCGCCGCGACGTGCATTAGCCCGGAATCGTTGGTGACGATGGCTTTACAGGCGGCTATCAGAATGACGGCCTGTTCCAGCTGGGTTTCCCCCGCCAGGTTGCGACACCATGCCTGCTGCTCGCTATTCAGCGCCGCCAGGATCTCATTTCCGGCTTCATGGTCTTTTGCCGAGCCAAACAGTACGACCTGATACCCTTCGTTAATGAGCTGTTTTGCCAGTTCGGCGTAGTGATAGTGCGGCCAACGTTTTGCCGGGCCAAATTCCGCGCCGGGGCAAAAGCCAATCAGAGGACGTTCAGAAGATAGCGAAAAATCGCTGCACATCAGCGACTTTTCACCCTCGCTAACCTGGAGCTGTGGCCAGAGTAGCGGCTGCGGCAGATCTTTCGCCGTGCGCATCACGCCCTTGTCATAGGCCAGCGCCACGTAGCGCTCCACCATCAGCGGCCAAGCGTCCTTATCAAGGACGCGCGCATCGTTCAGCAGGCCATAGCGCATTTCGCCGCGCCAGCCGGTACGGTGCGGGATATTGGCAAAGAAAGGAATCAGCGCCGATTTAAACGAATTTGGCAACACCCAGGCGCGATCGTAGCGCTTCTCTCGCAGGCTATGGCCCAATCTGCGGCGCTCGCCGATTTCCAGCGCGCCGTGGCCCAGCGGCATGGGTATCGCCTCGTTAACTTCCGGCATACGCGATAACAACGGACGGCACCAGGCTGGCGCCATCACGTCGATTATCGCCTGGGGATAGCGCGCTTTAAGCGTGCGATAGAGACTTTGCGACATCATCATGTCGCCCACCCAGGACGGGCCAATGACCAAAATTTTCATACTTACGCGTCGCGGTTCAGCCAGGCCATATACTCCGTGACGCCTTCGGCGACGGTCTTAAAGGGTTTGTCGTAGCCCGCGTTGCGCAGATTGGTTAAATCCGCCTGCGTAAACGCCTGATAGCGACCTTTCAGCTTATCCGGGAACGGAATGTATTCAATGCTACCTTTTTTATGGTATGCCAGCGTCGCGTCGGCGACGGCCTGGAAAGATTCCGCACGGCCTGTGCCCAGGTTAAAGATGCCGGACTTGCCGCTTTCCAGGAACCACAGATTAACAGCGGCCACATCGCCCACGTAAACAAAGTCGCGCTTGAAGTTTTCGCTGCCTTCAAACAGTTTCGGGCTTTCGCCGTTGTTTAACTGTGTATTCAAATGAAATGCCACGCTTGCCATGCTGCCTTTATGGCCTTCACGTGGTCCATAGACGTTGAAATAGCGGAAACCGACAATCTGCGAGTTCGCTTCTGGCAGGATCTGGCGCACGTATTCATCAAACAGGAATTTAGAATAGCCGTAAACGTTAAGCGGTTTTTCGTATTCGCGCGATTCGATGAAATCAGACGTGCGACCGCCATAGGTGGCGGCAGAAGAGGCGTAGAGGAACGGGATTTCGCGCTCAAGACAATAGTGCAGTAGCTCTTTGGAGTATTGATAGTTATTATCCATCATATACTTGCCGTCCCACTCGGTGGTGGAAGAGCAGGCACCTTCATGGAAAATAGCTTCGATATCGCCGAGCTCTTCTCCGGACATAATCTGGATCAGGAAATCTTCCTTATCCATATAGTCAGCAATGTTCAGATCCACCAGGTTTACAAACTTGGTGCCGTCTTTCAGGTTATCCACCACCAGAATATCGGTGATACCTTTATCATTCAGGGCTTTAACGATATTGCTGCCGATAAAGCCCGCGCCGCCGGTAACGATGATCATAACTGTAACCTTTGAATTATGGTGTCAGAGACTGTCTCAGACATGAATGCTCTTATCATAACACTATTCATCCATTCACTGATAACCCGTGAGGATACGCGTGATTTATGCTGCATTTTAAAGAAGTGATGACGCGTCATCTCGTATCAACGTATCGCTTTGGGTAATATGTGCTGAAATTTGCCCAGTCTGGAGAATCGCAATGCGTGGGGATTTTTACAAACAGTTAACCAACGATCTGGAAACCGCCCGGGCGGAAGGATTGTTTAAAGAAGAGCGCATTATTACGTCTGCGCAGCAGGCGGATATCACCGTGGCGGATGGAAGCCACGTTATTAACTTTTGCGCCAATAACTATCTCGGGCTGGCGAATCACCCTGAGCTGATTAATGCCGCAAAAGCGGGAATGGACAGCCACGGTTTCGGTATGGCGTCCGTGCGTTTTATCTGCGGCACCCAGGACAGCCACAAAGCGCTGGAGCAAAAGCTGGCAAGCTTCCTCGGCATGGAAGATGCGATTCTGTATTCCTCCTGTTTCGACGCTAACGGCGGCTTGTTTGAGACGTTGCTGGGCGCGGAAGACGCCATTATCTCCGACGCGCTGAACCACGCGTCTATCATTGACGGCGTGCGTTTGTGTAAAGCGAAGCGCTATCGCTATGCCAACAACGATATGGCTGAGCTGGAAGCTCGGCTGAAAGAGGCGCGTGAGGCCGGCGCGCGTCATGTCCTGATCGCTACCGACGGGGTGTTCTCAATGGATGGCGTCATCGCCAATCTGAAAGGTGTCTGTGATCTGGCCGATAAATACGATGCGCTGGTGATGGTTGATGATTCTCACGCGGTAGGCTTTGTCGGCGAAAACGGTCGCGGTTCCCATGAATACTGCGACGTAATGGGCCGCGTAGATATTATTACCGGTACGCTGGGCAAAGCGTTAGGCGGCGCATCCGGCGGCTATACCGCGGCGCGCAAAGAGGTCGTTGAGTGGTTGCGTCAGCGTTCCCGCCCATATCTGTTTTCCAATTCACTGGCGCCGGCGATCGTGGCGGCTTCTATTAAAGTGTTAGAGATGGTGGAAGCGGGCGCAGAACTGCGCGATCGCTTGTGGGCGAACGCCCGGCAGTTCCGTGAGCAGATGTCTGCCGCGGGATTTACGCTGGCAGGCGCGGATCACGCCATCATCCCGGTAATGCTGGGAGATGCGGTTGTCGCGCAGAAATTTGCCCGCGAACTGCAAAAAGAGGGCATTTACGTTACCGGTTTCTTCTATCCGGTCGTACCAAAAGGTCAGGCGCGTATTCGTACCCAGATGTCTGCGGCGCATACGCCTGAGCAAATTACGCGTGCGGTAGACGCGTTCACGCGTATTGGTAAACAACTGGGCGTGATTGCCTGAGGATGTAAGATGAAAGCGTTATCCAAACTGAAAGCGGAAGAGGGCATCTGGATGACCGACGTTCCGGAACCGGAAGTCGGCCATAACGATTTGCTGATTAAAATCCGTAAAACAGCCATCTGCGGCACTGACGTTCACATCTATAACTGGGATGACTGGTCGCAAAAAACCATCCCGGTTCCGATGGTCGTGGGGCATGAATATGTCGGCGAAGTGGTCGGCATCGGTCAGGAAGTGAAAGGCTTTAAAATCGGCGATCGCGTCTCCGGCGAAGGTCATATCACCTGCGGTCATTGCCGCAACTGCCGCGGCGGTCGTACTCACCTGTGTCGCAACACCACCGGCGTGGGCGTCAACCGTCCCGGCTGCTTCGCGGAATACCTGGTCATCCCGGCGTTCAATGCGTTTAAAATCCCGGATAACATTTCTGATGATTTAGCCTCTATTTTCGACCCGTTTGGTAATGCGGTGCATACGGCGCTGTCTTTCGATCTGGTCGGCGAAGATGTACTGGTATCGGGGGCGGGGCCAATCGGCGTAATGGCCGCCGCGGTGGCGAAACATGTCGGCGCGCGTCATGTGGTGATTACTGACGTCAATGAATACCGTCTGGAGCTGGCGCGTAAAATGGGCGTCACCCGCGCGGTCAACGTCGCGAAAGAGAGCCTGAACGACGTCATGGCGGAGCTGGGAATGACCGAAGGGTTCGATGTGGGTCTGGAGATGTCCGGCGCGCCGCCGGCGTTTCGTACCATGCTGGACACCATGAATCACGGCGGTCGTATTGCGATGCTGGGGATTCCGCCATCAGATATGTCTATCGACTGGACTAAAGTTATCTTTAAGGGCTTGTTCATTAAAGGTATTTATGGTCGTGAGATGTTCGAAACGTGGTACAAAATGGCGGCGCTGATCCAGTCCGGTCTGGATCTGTCACCGATTATCACCCATCGTTTCTCTATTGATGATTTCCAGAAAGGTTTTGACGCCATGCGTTCAGGCCAGTCAGGAAAAGTTATTCTGAGCTGGGATTAATATGTATAGAGACCCGATAATTTTATCGGGTCTGATATACGTTTCATCGTAAAAGGTTGGTGTCATTCGCCAACCTTTTTTGTTAGGGAAAATCTGGAAAGCCGTAAAGAATTGTCATAGACATCAAGCATTCGTAATTGCGCTTTACTCTTATTTTACTCGCTAACGTCACGCTCTACTCTGAGTTTTGTGCTTGCTTTTTACTGTAAAAATTAATTATGGCGACTTAATAGTTTCTTAATAGAGCCACAGTATAAAGGCAGGGTAAATTAAGGTTTTTCTGGTAATCGTTATGAAAAATAGTAAAACCAAAGTGAGTATCATTGTCCCGTTATATAATGCGGGAGCGGATTTTAATGCTTGCATGGCGTCATTAATCGCGCAAACGTGGTCGGCGCTGGAAATTATTATTGTGAATGATGGATCGACTGATCATTCCGTTGAGATAGCAAAACATTACGCGGAACATTACCCGCATGTTCGACTGCTTCATCAGGCCAATGCTGGCGCATCTATCGCCCGTAATCTTGGCCTGCAAGCGGCGACCGGCGATTATGTCGCCTTTGTCGATGCGGATGACCTGGTCTACCCGAAGATGTATGAAACGCTGATGACCATGGCGCTTAACGATGATCTGGACGTTGCGCAGTGTAATGCGGACTGGTGCGTCCGAAAAACCGGGCACGCCTGGCAATCTATTCCGACCGATCGTCTGCGTTCCACCGGGGTATTAAGTGGACCGGATTGGTTGCGTATGGCGCTGGCCTCGCGGCGCTGGACGCATGTTGTCTGGATGGGCGTGTATCGACGTGCGTTAATTACCGATAACAATATTACTTTCGTTCCCGGACTACATCATCAGGACATATTATGGTCGACGGAAGTTATGTTTAATGCCACGCGCGTACGTTATACCGAACAATCATTATATAAATATTTCCTGCATGATAATTCGGTAAGCCGTTTGCAAAGACAAGGCAATAAAAATCTTAATTATCAGCGGCATTATATTAAAATTACGCGATTATTAGAAAAGCTCAATCGTGATTATGCCCATCGTATTCCGATTTACCCGGAATTTCGCCAGCAAATTACCTGGGAAGCGTTACGCGTTTGTCATGCGGTGCGTAAAGAACCTGATATTTTGACCCGCCAGCGTATGATTGCCGAAATTTTTACTTCTGGCATGTATAGACGGATGATGGCTAACGTCCGCAGCGCGAAAGCGGCTTATCAGACGCTACTCTGGTCTTTCCGGCTGTGGCAATGGCGCGACAAAACTTTGTCGCACCGTCGTATGGCCCGTAAGGCGCTCAATCTGTCTTAGCGCTCACGTTTTTAGGCGCGGCGATTTTCCCCCAGCCTTGCCACTGGTGCTGAAACCAGACAACCACGGAACTTTGCGTAATGCTCTCGCCGATGACGCTGAAAAAGCGCGTAGCGTAGACCGGTTGCAGCGGTTTTTTCGGCTTGCACATCTTCACGCCGCGAAAGGGATTGCGCGGCGCGTCAATTTTCTGCGGCGTCACACCCGGTCGGGACGTATCTACCTGCGGCTCGTTGAGCAGGCTGCCTGGACGTACCAGGGTGATATCCGCCGGCAGGCGATAAACCATCTGTTGCAGCACGCGAACCGTTGCGGGATGCGGATGACCAATCGCGATAGCGGAACCGTTGCGACGGGCCAGTTCGATAGCGCGATTAAACTGACGGCGGATATCCGCCTCGTTTTGCGTATCGTCGAGGAACACTTTGCGCTTGATCACTTTCACACCCGTACCGGATGCCGCGCGCATCGCCTGGCTATTGCCAATCGTCATGCTGTCGAGAAAATAGAGATTGTAATGTTCCAGCGCCTGCATAACTTTTTGCATACCGAACAGGCTGGAAGTCATTGCGCTGCCCATGTGGTTATTAAGCCCGACGGCATACGGCACGTTGTTTACCGCCTCGCGGATAATGCGCTCGATCTCATCGCTGCTCATATCTGGTCGCAGCGTATCCTTCTCCAGCGGCTGTTTGCTTAGCGGCGCCATCGGCAGATGGATTAACACCTCATGCCCGCTATTGTGCGCTTTAGTTGCCATTTCGCGCGCGTGCGGCGCGTTGGGCAGCACGGCGACGGAGATGTTTGGCGGCAGCGCCAGAACCTGGTTTTCCGTATGCGGGCGATAGCCAAAATCATCAATCACGATGGCGAGCTTGCCAGCGAAAACGGGATGTGCAAACGCCAGCAAAGTGGCCAGCGTGAGAATGGAGCGACGAAACTGAGGCAAAACTTATCTTCCCAACCACGGCTGTGGATTGACGGCCTGACCCTGGCGACGAATTTCGAAATAAAGCGAGGGTCTGCCCTGACCGCCGCTACTGCCCACAAGGGCGATAGGTTGTCCGGCGCGCACCTGCGCGCCTACGCTGACCAGCGCGCTCTGGTTATAGCCGTAAAGGCTCATATCGCCTTTACCATGCTCCACGACCACCACCAGGCCATAGCCTTGCAGCCAGTCCGCCAGAATCACCCTGCCGTCGGCGATGGCTTTGACCTCGGTGCCTTCCGACGCGCCGATCACCATCCCCTTCCAACGTAGCTCACCTTGCAGCCGTTCGCCATAGCGATGCAATATCGGGCCGCGTACCGGCCAGTATGCCTGACCGCGAGGCGCGCCCAGACCGCCGGTGCGGGACATTAGCGAACGCTCGCTTTCCGTCGGCTTATAGGTGCTGCCTTTACGCGAGGCTTCCTGCTGCTTATCGCGTACCGCCTGCGCTTCGCGGGCTTCACGCTCCGCTCGCGCTTTGGCCGCCGCTTCCGCCCGCGCGATACTGTTGCGTAGGCGTGATTCGTTGGCGCGTAGTTCGCTTAACTGTTGCTGGCCTTGCTGAATAGACGACTCCAGTCCGGCAAGCGTTTTCTTACGTTCATTACGCGCCTGCTCCAGCTTCGCCTGCTGGGCGCGCTGTTCATACAGCAACGTTTGTTGTTGGCTTTGCTTCTCTTCCAGCTCGGCTTTTTGCGTGGCGACCTGTTCGCGAGTCTGTTTCAGTTCGGCGATAGTCTCCTGGCGCGCCTGGTTCAGATAGCCGAAGTAGGCCTGCAGGCGTTGCCCACGCTGGCTTTCTTCTCCGCTAAGAATAAGCTGAATGCCGGTGTGTTCGCCCTGGCGGAAAGCGGCGTCCAACTGCGCGGCGAGATTACGCTCCTGGCTGGCTTTTTGCTGCTCCAGTTTGGCAATTGAGGCGTTCATCTCATCAATTTGCGCGTTTAACTGATCCAGAGTGCTTTGCGTTTCGCGCAGCTTACGCGCTGCGGCCGAGATGGCCTCTTCCTGGGCTTTCAGTTGTGCCAGGAGGCTGGCGCGCTGTTGCTGCTGCTGGCGTACGTCGCGTTCTTTCGCGGCGATATCGGCCTGAATAGATTTGAGTTGATCACGGTCATCCGCGTGGGCGGAAAAGGCGCACAACAATACGCCAGCGCTAAGTACGCTGGCGTAGAACAAAGGCCTGACTGAAAACGTTCTTGGTTTCACGGCCTGTTGAATGGTGTTAATCGCCTTTCCCCTCATGGGGAGGGATTATTCCACGATGAACAGCGGCTTACCAGTCATCTCTTGCGGGATTTCCATCCCCATCAGCGACAGCATGGTAGGCGCAATGTCTGAAAGTTTGCCGCCTTCAACCGCCTTCACGTTTTTCTCGCCGACATAAATCAGCGGCACCGGCAGGTTGGTGTGGGCGGTATGCGCCTGACCGGTCGCCGGATCGCGCATCTGCTCCGCGTTGCCGTGGTCCGCGGTAATCAACAGTTGTCCACCAACGGACTCAACCGCTTTTGTTACCTGGTCAATGCAGTTATCCAACGCTTCCACCGCTTTGATGGCGGCTTCCATCACGCCGGTATGACCGACCATATCGCCGTTTGGATAGTTACAAATGATGGTGTCGTACTTACCGCTTTCGATCGCCGCGACCAATTTTTCAGTCAATTCTGCAGAGCTCATTTCCGGTTGCAGGTCATAAGTGGCCACTTTCGGGGAGTTGATCAGAATGCGCTCTTCGCCAGCAAACGGTTCTTCTACGCCGCCGTTAAAGAAAAAAGTTACGTGCGCATATTTTTCCGTTTCGGAAATACGCAGCTGAGTTTTGTCGTTTTTCGCCATCCATTCGCCAAAGGTATTCGCCAGCGACGCTGGTGGGTAGGCAACGGCAGTTTTGATGTCGGCGGCGTATTCGGTCAGCATCACGAAGTTCAGATTAACCACTTTCTTACGCGCAAAGCCGTCGAAATCAGCGTTAACGAAAGCGCGGGTAATTTCGCGCGCGCGGTCAGCGCGGAAGTTCATGAAAATCAGCGTGTCGCCGTCTTCCATCGCCGCATCAGCCTGGCCCTCGGCGTGGATAACGGTCGCTTTGACAAACTCATCGTTTTCATCACGAGCGTAAGCGGCCTGCAGGCCAGCCACAGCGGTATCCGCCTGGAATTCGCCCTGCGCCAGGGTCATCAGATCATACGCTTTTTCCACGCGATCCCAACGGTTGTCGCGGTCCATAGCGTAGTAACGACCGACGATAGACGCCACGCGGCCTTTGCCCAGCGCGGCGAATTTGTCTTCGAATTTTTTCAGCGAGGCTTCAGCGCTGCGCGGCGGCGTGTCGCGACCGTCGAGGAAGGCGTGCAGATAGATTTTTTCTGCGCCGCGCTCTGCGGCCAGTTCCACCATCGCCATAATGTGATCTTCGTGGCTGTGGACGCCGCCCGCGGACAGCAGACCCATAATATGAACCGCTTTACCGGCGTTTTTCGCCTGGTCTACCGCATTGGTCAGGACTGAGTTAGCAAAGAAAGTACGTTCTTTAATTTCAACGTCCAGACGCGTCAGATCCTGATAAACGATGCGGCCTGCGCCCAGGTTAACGTGGCCCACTTCGGAGTTGCCCATCTGGCGGTCAGGCAGACCCACTTCCAGACCGGATGCGTCGATCAGGGTATGCGGACGTTTTGCCCACAGAGCATCCATCACTGGGGTTTTGGCGTTTAAGATAGCGTTATCCTGCTGTTCTTCACGGTAGCCGTAGCCATCCAGAATCACCAGTACCATAGGTTTTTTAGAAACCGACATTGCGACAACCTCATACTCAATAGACAAAATAATTGCGTAATTTTACTACAGCTGAATCGATAAAATAGCCTCAGAAGATCAAAGAAAGGGATCGCGCTGGCGTGAGAAGGCAAGTAATAGCGTGATTTTTTTTCGTAGCGCCCCGCAAAAATGCATTCCAGTGCACGCTCTGGCTGTATTTGCGCCACTGCGCAGGTATACTCCTTTCCTGGTTTTTTAATCACTACGTCGGGAGTTGTTACCCCCCATGCAAGAAATTATGCAATTTGTTGGCCGTCATCCCATACTGAGTATCGCCTGGATTGCGTTACTGGTGGCGGTTTTATTTACCACGTTCAAAGGTCTGACTTCAAAAGTTAAGGTGATTACACGCGGCGAAGCCACGCGCCTTATCAACAAAGAGGACGCCGTTGTTGTGGATTTACGTCAACGTGATGATTTCCGTAAAGGCCATATCGCTGGCGCGACCAATTTGCTGCCGAGCGAAATCAAAGCCAACAATGTTGGCGAACTGGAAAAGCACAAAGACAAGCCGATTATCGTGGTCGACGGTTCTGGTATGCAGTGCCAGGAATCCGCTAACGCGCTGACAAAAGCCGGCTTTGAAAAGGTCTTTGTGTTGAAAGAAGGCGTAGCAGGCTGGAGCGGCGAGAATCTGCCTCTGGTGCGCGGTAAGTGATTACCCGTCGTTTTCATGACGTAAGGGGAATGACTTGCCCTTGCGTCGACATGAAATCCATCGGGTAAAAAACAGGAGCGAAGTCATGGCCAATATTGAAATCTACACCAAAGCAACCTGCCCGTTTTGCCATCGTGCAAAGGCGCTGTTAAACAGCAAGGGCGTGAGTTTCCAGGAAATTGCGATTGACGGCGACGCCGTGAAGCGTGAAGAGATGATCAAACGTAGTGGCCGAACGACGGTTCCGCAAATTTTTATTGATGCACAGCACATTGGCGGTTGTGACGACTTGTATGCGCTGGATGCGCGTGGTGGACTGGATCCGCTGTTGCGTTAAGGCGTACTCAAGTATTTAAGGACAACACTAAAGGGTTTTACACATGTCAGAACAAAATAACACTGAAATGGCTTTCCAGATCCAACGTATCTATACCAAGGATGTTTCTTTCGAAGCGCCAAACGCACCACATGTTTTCCAGAAAGATTGGCAGCCAGAGGTTAAACTGGATCTTGATACGGCATCTTCCCAACTGGCGGATGACGTTTATGAAGTTGTGCTGCGTGTTACCGTAACGGCTTCCCTGGGGGAAGAAACCGCGTTCCTGTGCGAAGTTCAGCAGGCCGGTATTTTCTCCATCAGCGGTATTGAAGGTACTCAGATGGCGCATTGCCTGGGCGCATACTGCCCGAACATTCTGTTCCCGTATGCTCGCGAGTGCATCACCAGCCTGGTTTCACGCGGTACGTTCCCGCAACTGAACCTTGCGCCGGTCAACTTTGATGCGCTGTTCATGAACTATTTGCAGCAGCAGGCTGGCGAAGGTACTGAAGAACATCAGGATGCCTGATGAACCAAAGTAATGCGTCAATGACAGTCATCGGTGCCGGCTCGTACGGCACCGCCCTTGCCATCACTCTGGCGAGAAACGGCCACCAGGTTGTCCTGTGGGGCCACGACCCAAAACATATCGCGACCCTGGAGCACGATCGCTGCAACGTCGCGTTCCTTCCCGATGTGCCTTTTCCCGATACGTTACACCTGGAAAGCGACTTAGCAACCGCGCTGGCGGCCAGTCGTAACATTCTGGTGGTGGTGCCAAGCCATGTTTTCAGCGACGTGCTGCGGCAGATTAAACCGCTGATGCGTCCGGATGCGCGTCTGGTATGGGCGACCAAAGGCCTGGAAGCGGAAACGGGGCGCCTGTTGCAGGATGTCGCTCGCGAAGCGTTAGGCGATCAAATCCCGCTGGCGGTGATTTCCGGTCCGACGTTCGCTAAAGAGCTGGCGGCGGGTTTGCCGACGGCAATCTCGCTGGCCTCAACCGATGAGACCTTTGCCGACGATCTCCAGCAACTGTTGCACTGCGGAAAAAGTTTTCGCGTCTATATCAATTCGGATTTTATCGGCGTGCAGCTTGGCGGCGCGGTGAAAAACGTGATTGCGATTGGCGCGGGGATGTCTGACGGCATCGGCTTCGGCGCGAACGCCCGCACGGCGCTAATCACGCGTGGACTGACCGAAATGTCGCGGCTTGGCGCAGCGCTTGGCGCCGATCCCGCCACCTTTATGGGGATGGCGGGTTTAGGCGATCTGGTGCTGACCTGTACCGACAACCAGTCGCGCAACCGTCGTTTTGGCATGATGCTTGGCCAGGGCATGGACGTTAAAGGCGCGCAGGATAAGATTGGCCAGGTGGTCGAAGGCTATCGCAATACGAAAGAAGTTCGTGAATTGGCGCACCGTTTTGGTGTTGAAATGCCAATAACCGAGGAAATTTATCAAGTATTGTATTGCGGAAAAAACGCGCGCGAGGCAGCATTAACGTTATTAGGTCGCGCCCGCAAGGAAGAGCTGAGTCGCCACTAGCCGTAAGGAACTGTTTGCATAAACGACCCAACCCGCACAGAACGGGTTGGTCGTTTTCTGCCCGTCTGGAGTAAGCCATGCCGTGTGAAGAACTGGAAATCGTCTGGAAGAATATTAAAGCTGAAGCCCGCGCTTTAGCTGACTGTGAGCCTATGTTGGCCAGTTTTTATCACGCCACTCTACTCAAGCATGAAAATCTGGGCAGTGCGCTGAGCTATATGCTGGCAAATAAACTGGCTTCGCCCATCATGCCCGCTATCGCTATCCGTGAAGTAGTTGAAGAAGCCTATGCCGCCGACCCGGAAATGATCGCGTCGGCAGCCTGCGATATTCAGGCCGTGCGCACTCGCGATCCGGCGGTGGATAAATACTCCACGCCGTTGTTATATCTGAAAGGCTTTCATGCGCTACAGGCCTACCGCATTGGTCACTGGTTGTGGAATAAAGGTCGCCGCGCGCTGGCTATCTTCCTGCAAAATCAGGTTTCGGTCTCGTTTCAGGTGGATATTCACCCGGCAGCGAAAATTGGCCGCGGGATTATGCTCGACCATGCCACCGGTATTGTGGTGGGGGAGACGGCGGTTATTGAAGATGATGTGTCGATTCTGCAATCCGTCACCCTGGGCGGTACCGGGAAAACGAGCGGCGATCGCCATCCTAAAATCCGCGAAGGCGTGATGATTGGCGCGGGCGCGAAAATTCTCGGCAATATCGAGGTGGGGCGCGGCGCGAAAATTGGCGCAGGTTCCGTTGTTTTACAGCCTGTCCCGCCGCACACTACCGCTGCAGGCGTTCCGGCGCGTATTGTCGGCAAGCCGGGCAGCGATAAGCCGTCGATGGATATGGACCAGCATTTCAACGGGCTACACCATACGTTTGAGTATGGCGACGGCATCTGATTTCGAGCTATCTTACTTGCCATATTGAACCTGGGCTATGCTCGTCATCCTCTCGTATTGCGTGTACGCTCAGGTAGACAAGCGCAGTCCGTGTCCAATCTGGCTGCGCCGATAACGCTCGAAACGAATATTATCAATATTAATGTAGGCCGGATAAGGCGTCAGCCGCCATCCGGCACAAATCAACTGCGCAATACCGCGCCGGGATATCCTAACTGGCGCCACGCTTCATACACCACCACCGACACCGCATTCGACAGGTTCATGCTACGGCTATCCGGCATCATCGGAATGCGAATCTTCTGCTCTTTAGGCAACGCATCGAGAATGCTGGCGGGCAGGCCGCGCGTTTCCGGGCCAAACATCAAATAATCGCCATCCTGATAGCTTACGGCGCTATGGGCGGGCGTCCCCTTTGTCGTCAACGCAAACAGGCGCTGCGGATTTTCAGCGGCGACAAAGGCGGCATAATCGTGATGGCGCTGAACCGCGGCGAATTCGTGATAGTCCAGCCCTGCGCGGCGTAAGCGCTTATCATCCCAGGTAAACCCCATCGGTTCGATGATGTGCAGACGAAAGCCGGTATTGGCGCAAAGACGAATGATGTTGCCGGTATTCGGCGGGATTTCTGGTTCGAAGAGTACGATGTTAAGCATGATGCCCCCTTAAATGCGGGGGGCAGAATAGCAGAAATTTACCGGGCTCTCACGCGCCAGGCGTTCAGGCGGCATCGCCTTTGCTCATTGGCGCCAGCGCGGCGGGCAAACTTCTCCCCAGTTCCTGCACCAGTGAATCGCCACTGATTTCGCTAATGGATTTCGCGCCGGTCAGGGTCATGGCGACTTTCATCTCTTTCTCGAGCAGGTCCAGCAGGTTGGCGACACCCGCTTTTCCTGCCGTCGCCAGCGCGTAGAGATAGGCCCGACCCAGCAGTACGGTATCGGCCCCCAACGCAATCATACGCACGACATCCAGCCCGTTACGAATCCCGCTATCCGCCAGAATGGCGATATCACCTTTCACCGCATCGGCAATGGCGGGCAGGGCGCGGGCGGAAGAGAGCACGCCATCGAGCTGGCGGCCGCCGTGATTCGACACCACAATACCGTCAGCGCCGAAACGTACCGCATCGCGGGCATCTTCTGGATCGAGGATCCCTTTGATCACCATTGGGCCGTCCCAGAATTCGCGTATCCACTCCAGATCTTTCCAGGAGATGGACGGATCGAAGTTATTTGCCAGCCAGCCGATATAGTCCTCAAGGCCGGTCGGTTTACCCAGATAGGCGGAAATATTGCCTAAATCATGCGGGCGACCGTTCAGGCCGACATCCCACGCCCATTTAGGGTGCATCACCGCCTGCCAGTAACGGCGCATGGCCGCGTTTGGGCCGCTCATCCCGGAGTGGGCGTCACGGTAGCGCGCGCCCGGCGTCGGCATATCCACGGTAAAGACCAGCGTGGAGCAGCCCGCCGCTTTTGCTCGTTCCAGTGCATTACGCATAAAGCCCCGGTCACGCAGTACATAAAGCTGGAACCACATCGGGCGCTTAATGGTTGGTGCAACTTCTTCAATCGGACAGACGGAGACGGTGGAAAGGGTGAACGGAATGCCCTTTGCGTCTGCGGCGGCGGCGGCCTGTACTTCGCCGCGACGGGCGTACATGCCGCACAGGCCTACCGGCGCTAATGCCACCGGCATCGACAACGTTTCGTTAAACAGGGTCGTTTCCAGGCTTAAATCGGACATATTTTTCAGCACGCGCTGGCGCAGAGCGACTTGCGACAGGTCTTCCACATTTCGGCGCAGGGTATATTCCGCATACGCGCCGCCGTCGATGTAGTGGAAGAGGAAAGGAGGCAACGTGCGCTGAGCTGCGGCGCGATAATCGCTGGCTGCTGAAATAATCATGATTTATTCTCCCTGGTCATCTCATTATGGTCGCCGGGCAGGCGGGTAATACGCGCCTGGCGGGCCTGGTCTTCATCAAATCGTTTAATCGTGGTGTGGACAAAACTGAGGTGCGCCATCATCGCTTTACGCGCGCCGTCGGCGTTACCATCCAGAATGGCGTCCATCACCGCCTGGTGTTGTTCCGTCAGCTTTGAGAATACGGGCGGAACGAGATACATACGCTGGCGACTCTGTTTGACGGAGGATTGCAGGACATCGAAGAAACCGCGCATGGTTTGCAACAGCACCACATTGTGCGAGGCTTCCGCGATCGCCAGATGAAAGCGCACGTCGGCCTGGGAGGCGAGATCCGGGTCTTCGCTGAGCGTCGCATCAAAGCAGAGTCTGATCTTCTCTTTGTCGGCGCTGGTGGCCCGCATGGCGGCGTGCCAGGCCGTACTGGCTTCAATGGCGTGGCGGGCTTCCAGAATGTCGAAGCTGTAATCAGGATCGTCCGCCAGCAGGGTTTTCAGCGGCTGAACGATATTCTGTTCAGACCAGGTTTCGTGTTGCCAGCGGACAAATGTCCCGCCGCCGCGACGACTCACCAGCACGCCTTCACTGACCAGCTTCGCCAGCGCTTCGCGTAAAGAGTTGCGTGATACGCCAAGCTGTAGAGCCAACTGGCGCTCGGCGGGCAATTTCATGCCCGCTTCCAGGTTTTGTTCTTCAATCAGCGCCCGCACGCGAGAGGCAATCTCGTCTGACAGGCGTTTTGGCATCACAATCACGGAATCATCCAGGTTAAAACATAGGCCTGAAGCGTAGTGATCACGCCCACCATACAGGTGAAGATCAGGCTGTGTTTGACGGTAAAACGGAACAGATCGGACTCTTTCCCTACCAGCCCCACCGCCGCGCAGGCGATGGCGATAGATTGCGGCGAGATCATCTTGCCGGTCACGCCGCCGGTGGTATTTGCCGCCACCATCAGCACATCCGAAACGCCGATTTGCTGCGCCGCGGTAGCCTGTAGAGAGGCAAACAGCGCGTTAGATGAGGTATCCGAGCCGGTCAGGAATACCCCCAGCCAGCCGAGGAACGGCGAGAAGAACGTGAAGGCGCTGCCGGTGTGCGCCAGCGCTAACGCCAGCGTGGAGGAAAGCCCGGAATAGTTCGAGATAAACGCGAACGCCAGCACCATGCCGATGGAGTAAATCGGCAACGCCAGCTCTTTCAGCGTGCTGCCGAAGGTCTGGATTGCGGCTGAGGGTTTCATTTTCAGCCAGACGATAGACAACAGCGCGGCAAACAGGATCGCTGTGCCGGTGGCGGAGAACCAGTCAAATTTATACACCGCCGCGTAAGCGGTCGCTTCGTGTACGACCGGCGGCATACGGGCGACCAGTTTATCGAGATACGGTACCGGAACGTTAATTACCCAGTCATACAGCGCGCCGCCGGGGGCAAACAGCGCTTTGAACGGCGGTATGCTCCAGAGAGTGACCGTGGCGGTCAGGAACAGGAACGGCGACCAGGCGCGAACAATTTGTCCTGTCGTATAACGGGTACGGGCCAGCGTCTGATCGACCTGCGACGCGCCCATATCGCCGAAGCGGAAGATGCGTACCGGCTGCCAACGTTTGAGGAACAGCGTCAGACACACCAGAGACACCAGAGAAGAGATAATGTCCGGCAGTTCCGGCCCGATAAAGTTGGAGCTGAGATACTGGGCGATAGCAAATGAACCGCCAGAGACCATCACCGCAGGCCAGGTTTCTTTCACGCCGCGCCAGCCGTCCATAATCGCCATAATCCAGAACAGCACGATAATGGTCAGGAATGGCAACTGGCGGCCTACCATCTGACCGATTTCAAAGCTGTCCAGGCCCGTAACCTGTCCGGCAACCAGAATCGGAATACCCATCGCGCCAAAGGCGACCGGCGCGGTATTTACAATCAGACACAGCCCTGCCGCATACAGCGGATTAAAGCCCAGACCCACCAGCAGCGCGGCGGTTATCGCCACCGGCGCGCCGAAACCCGCCGCACCTTCAAGGAACGCGCCGAAGCAGAAGCCGACAATCAGCATTTGCAGGCGTTGATCGGGGGTTATCGACAGAATTGACGAGCGGATAATGTCAAACTGCCCGGTCTTTACCGAGATTTTATAGACGAAGACCGCGGCGATGATTATCCAGGCAATCGGCCATAGCCCGTAGAAGAAGCCATACACGACCGATGCCAGTGCGTGATCGACCGGCATTTTATAGAACAGCAGCGCGACGGCGAGCGCGATAACCACTGTCCACGAAGCGGCAACGTAGCCTTTCAGCTTGAGTTTAATCAGGGCGAAAAAGAAGAACAGGATTGGGAGCGATGCGATCAGGCTGGAAAGCCAGATATTACCCGCCGGGTCATAGTTTTGTTGCCAGAGGTTCATTGCAGGTCTCCTGAGAACCACACGCATAATGGGATGAATCTTTGCTCATCTCGTTGGGGTCACATTATGTGTAAAAGTGGTCCTGCCAATATTGTTGTGTATGGATAATGACAACAAATAGTTAACCAGATGTTATTTATTGGCAACGGTATTGTAGGGGTAATTTAATGAAATGTGAACATGTGGCCGGATTTAGCGGGAATTGGTAGGGCCAATTAAGGGGTGAGTACAACAAAGGGAAGTGAAAAGGCAATGGCATTATGCCATTGCCTTTGATGTCGGGAGTATGGTTACTCCATTACCACTGGAAGCCAGCGCCAATAGCTGCAGAGTAATCGCCCTGGCTGTTACTGGTTCCTTGCAATTTATACACCCAGCCCCCGCTTTCACTTACCATGGAGACACCAATAGCGACGGCACTTTCACCATTAAATGTACCGCCAGCAATCGAGGTCATGTTGGCGCCTGGAGCGTAGGCTTGTGGCAGACCGGCCATGGCCATCGCTGAGGCGATACCGCCGCTCATCTTGTTTTCTACCCCTTTGATTTTGCTGTTCATTTCACCCATTTTCTGGTCGGTATAGGTGTTTGCTTCTTCGACGCTGCGTTTCAATTGCGCATAGTTAACCGCATCCGTATCGTTCACCGCCGCTGAAACATTGCCGATCCGAGTAGTACCGCCACTCCCGTCTCCCAGGTTGAGCACGCTATAGTTAACCGAGCCATCTGCATTGGTTTCATAACGAACGGAGCCTGCTTCTGAAGCTTTCAGTTGCGCCACATTAACCGCGTCAGTGTTGTTCACCCCTGCGGCAACGTTGGTAATACGGCGTTGTTGGGTAGAAGAGCCGACAGACACAGTATTAGCTTCATCTGCGACTGAATTTGTGCCTAACGCTACGCTGTTTTCAGCGGCAGCAATAGAGCCAGAGCCAATCGCAACACTGTCTTTACCCTGGGCATTTGCATCTACGCCATCAGTGTTGGTCTTGAAGTACTTGGTGCTACCGGTAGTGACGATATCGCCAATGCCGTTTTCAATATTGGTGACGCGAGTATCAAGACTACTCACCTGCGTGTTCAGGTTATTAATGCTTTCGGTATTTGCGGCAACACGGCTGTCGGTGACTTTCAATTGACTCACGTTAACGGCATCGGTATCTGCCGAACCCGCCGCGACGTTAGTGATCTGACGTTGACCGTCTTCACTGCCGACAGAGAACTCACCGACAGAGTTCTGCGGTGCGTCCATGTTGTAGGCGGTGTAGTCAGTCTGTGCGCCGCGAGTGGTCTGAGAACCATTACCCATTGCAATACTGTTTGCATGGTTGGCGCGTGCGTTAGAACCGATAGCAATACCGTTGATGGCATCAGCCATCACCAGTGTATTCAGACCAATACCAATACCTGCATCAGCATTGACGATGGTTTTCGCACCCATTGCCAGTGAGTCAGTCCCGACAGCCAGTGAATCTTCTTCCGTTGAGTTTGCGTGGTAGTACTTGGTCGGTGTAGTGGCGACCGCACCAATGGCATTTTGTAACTGACGAACTGTTACCGCATCTTGCGCTTCAGAGCCGTCCGCAACGTTGGTAATTTGACGATAGCTTACTCCATCCGTCCCCAATGACAACGCGCCCAGCAACTCTCTGTCTGTTGTATTGTAGCCAATGACGACGCCATCGCTTGTTACGCTCGTTGCTCGTATACCTGATGAAATAGCGCGGTTAGAGGTGGAGCCACTGCCCAAAGCGATGCTGCCATCAATGCTGCTGCTGCTGTTCTCTCCAAGCGCCAGACTCGAAGCACCGGATGCGACGGCGTTGTAACCCACTGCCGTTGCGCCGTTACCCGTTGCGTATGCATCCTGGCCTTCAAGCCCGCTATCATTCGTACGGATGTATTTCACGCCGGTACCATTTTCCGTGATATAGGTTTCGCTGGTATCGCCGGCTAGTTGGCTAATAGATTCATTATACTGAGAAATCAGCATGTTAGTTTCATAAAGCTGAGAGCCATTAACAGCGTCAGTACTGTCACTGGCGATTTCACCTGCTGCCACATTGGTTATCTTATTGGTACCGCTGGTACCGTGGCTGGCGCTGAACGCACCCTCTTCGTCATCCCAGCTCAGTGCATCGGTACCAAGATTGGTGATGGACGTATTGATATCTGCGATAGCAGAGGTGTTTTGATCTACCTTCTGGTTGGTTTCATACAACTGTGAGCCGTTTACTGCGTCTGTACTGTCCTCAGAAAGCGCCCCGGCGGCGACATTGGTTATTTTACTGATGCTTCCACCGTGGTTTGCGCTGAAAGCGCCGATGTCTTCGTCCCATAACAGAGCGTTATCAGTGAGGCCGGTAATGGACGTATTAATGTCGGAGACAGAAGTATTCAGGTTCTCAATCGCGGTGCTGTTCTGAGTGATGTTGGTGGTATTGGCAGCGATATCGGTCGTGTTCTGATCCACTTTTTCATTGGTTTCGAACAGCTGCGATCCGTTAACCGCGTCGGTACTTTCTTCAGACAGCTCTCCGGCAGCAACGTTGGTGATTTTGTTTGTTGTACTACTTCCGTGGCTGGCAGAGAACGAACTCGTTGTCTCATTCCAGCTCAGGTTGTCAGAGCTAAGGTTAGTGATGGACGTATTAATATCTGCGATAGCAGAGGTGTTTTGATCCACCTTCTGGTTGGTTTCATACAACTGGGAGCCGTTCACCGCGTCTGTACTGTCTTCAGAAAGGTCCCCGGCGGCGACATTAATGATTTTGCTGGCGTTTCCGTTGCGGTTAGCGTTGAATGCGCCAGAGGCTGCATCCCACAACAGGGCATCGTCAGTGAGCGTGGTAACTGAGTTGCTCAGGTTGTTGATACTGGTGGTGTTGGTGGCGATATCAGTGGTGTTCTGGTTAATGCTGTCGGTATTGGCAGTGATATCAGTGGTGTTCTGAGACACATTTTCGTTGGTGGCAAACAGCTGGGAGCCGTTAACGGCGTCGGTGCTGTCTGCGGCCAGGGTGCCTGCCGCCAGATTGGTGATTTTGCTGTCGCTTCCGCTGTGGTTAGCGTTGAATGCGCCAGAGGCTGCATCCCACAACAGGGCATCGTCGGTGAGCGTGGTGACGGAGTTGCTCAGACTGTTGATATTGGTGGTGTTGGTGGCAATATCAGTGGTGTTCTGGTTAATGCTGTCAGTATTGGCAGCGATATCCGTGGTGTTCTGAGACACATTTTCATTGGTGGCAAACAGCTGGGAGCCGTTAACGGCGTCGGTGCTGTCCGCGGCCAGGGTACCTGCCGCCAGATTGGTGATTTTGCTGTCGCTTCCGCTGTGGTTGGCGCTGAATGCGCTTGCGCTGCTATCCCACAACAGGGCATCGTCGGTGAGCGTGGTAACGGAGTTGCTCAGGCTGTTGATATTGGTGGTGTTGGTGGCGATATCAGTGGTGTTCTGATTGATGCTGGCTGTATTGGCGGCGATATCGGTTGTGTTCTGGTTAATGCTGTCGGTATTGGTAGTGATATCAGCGGTGTTCTGATCCACTTTCTCATTTGTATCAAACAACTGGGAGCCGTTAACCGCATCAGTGCTGTCTGCGGCCAGGGTACCTGCCGCCAGATTGGTAATCTTGCTGTCGCTTCCGCTGTGGTTAGCGCTGAATGCGCTTGTGCTGCTATCCCACAGTAACGCGTCATCGGCTAATCCTGCGACAGAGGCCTCTGTATTCGTGATAGAAGAGTTAAGTGCGCTTAACGCACTGCCTACGTTATTGTAGATGCCTGTGCCCACCTTGTAGAGGGGCGCATTCACTGTACCATCAGAATTAACGGAAGCCCCTCCGCCTAGTCGATCGGCGACGGATTGGCTTAAAGAATAAATTTGCGCGCCTGTAACGGCATCGGTACTGTTGGCATTGATGTCGCCTTTAGCAACGTAGGTGATCTGTCGCTGAGTGGTGCTGTTACCCACGGCGACCGAATTGTCTTCCAGAGCGGTAGAGCCTGTGCCAAGGGCAACTGAGTTGGTGCCTATCGCTTGTGCGCCATTACCAAATGCAGCGCTGTCGTCGCCGCTCGCAGTGGTTTGATAACCTAATGCAACGGCAGTTGATCCGCTCGCGGTAGCTTTATAACCCAGTGCTACGGAGTTTTCTCCGCTGGCAGTGGAGAGAACTCCCATTGCCATAGCAAAATTTCCAGCAGCGGATGATGAGGCTCCCATTGCAATGGCGCGGTTTCCGGCGGAGGCTGCTTTTACCCCCAGAGCCAAAGAGGAATCGCCAGATGAATCACTGTAAGATCCAATGGCGGTACTCCATTTCCCCATCGCGGAGGCTTTATAACCCATTGCGGCGCTTGCGCCATCAACGTTGGTGTAAGTATTGGCTGTGGCATCGGTACCAATTGCAATCCACCCTGTTCCCCCAGTCTGGGTACCCGTTGGAGTAACGCCGGCGCCAGTATCGTTCCCTGCTTTGGCCAGCGCATCCGCTGAGATCATAATACTGCTAAGACCGATGAGTGCGGAAACCGCCAGCTTTCTGCGGCCGCTTTTTTTCCCGCGGCTTTTTGCGGTTTCGCTGGTGACAACAAATGTTCCCGTAGCGGCATTCCAGAGGACTTTAAATATTCTGTTCATGGATAAGTGCTTTCCTTTTCTAAAATAGTTGTATCAATGGCTATTATTTTTTTGGCTTCTTTTTCGTATCATTAATAGGTTGTATGCTGTCGAATATGACATTCTCCATGTTAATACCTATTTTTAGATACTTAAGATTATTGGGCGATACGCCTTTTAATGTTAGCGTGACGTTTGTCCATGTTCCCGGTAAAAGTTCGATTGTCGAATCCATTTTCGTGTTAAGCAGGAGTTGTTTCCAGCGAGGCAGATCTTTTGCCTCGGAAGGTTTTTTCGTACCCCATGTCATATTAAACGCAAGGTTTGATACGGGAATGCTGAGTAAGTTAACCAAATCAAGATGAATAACACTTCCATCATCTATTGGCTCAATAGATAGAATACGCCCGGCTAATCCGATATTGCCGTTGTTAATAATAAAATAGCGCGTTTGTGATGGATCCAGTTCTGTGTAGTCGAATAGCCGTTGTTTGCGTTCAACGCGGCCAACGACTTCGGCGACCTTTTGGGTCGTGTTGATAATCGTAGTTTGTTGTTTTTCTAACAGATTTATCTTTGTTTCTTGTTCTTTTTGTTGTTTTTTCAGTTCTTCAACAAGGTGTTTATCTGCAAAGTAATCACAACCAGATAAAAAGAATGTGAATCCCAACGCAAGCAGGGGGATAAATTTTCCATTTTTGTGCATATAAAATATCCTTGTTAATAATTTATATAATATAAATAGTTAACCTGTTATTTATACAGCTAACTCATCATTTTGCGAGCATTGCCAATAGCCATTAATATATGGTTATAATTAAAACATTCATTGTTTCTATAGGAATGTGCAAATACCAGACGTTGTTTATCAATTATTCATAGCAATACTTTATAAAAATATAATTATAATATTTATGTATGAGCATTTTTTTTCATGGATGATAATGTTATTTAATTTTGCGGGTCAATCATATTCTGCGGGATATGAGGAAAGGGGATGAAAAAATTCATTGCATAAATACAAATAGGCATGATAGTGGAATTTTTCATCCCGAAAAAGCGGGGATTACCGTTAAAAATGAACTTGTATATAAGCGGTGTAAATACGTCTGGATAAAAATTCGGAATATAGCCCGATGCTCTCAAGACATCCTCCGTACACGGGTGTCCTGAGAGCCTGAGATGCGGAAGGTTTAGAACTCGCTCTTCGCGAACCCTGTCATCTCTTTGAGCCCCATTTCCCGGCCCAGCGCCGTCATCGGGTGCACCACGATCAGGCCGCGTACGCTTTTTTTGAGTTTGCCCATATCGGCCTGCTCTTTTTTAGTGATCGCGCGGCGAAACGGCAGGTTCATCAGCTTCTGCGCTTCTTTACTCAGTTTCTGGCTGTGTACTTCGCGCAGACGGATAATTTCTGCTTCCAGCGTCTCTTTTTCTTTTTCCAGCTCCGCGTATTTATCGGCGGATTCAACCAGAGAGAGACCTGCCTGCTGGTGGCGAATAGCGTCAAGACGATCGCTCAGGCGTTTAATTTCGTTTTTTTCAACTTCTTTCATGGGATTGCTTCTGATAGAAATGGGATAGATACCCTATAGTATGCGCGCAGTGAGTGATTCTTCACAACTCATGACGTAAAGATAATCAATTATGGCAAGTATTACACCGCTAATTATTTAGTTATCTCTTTGAGAATAAAATCTTTTTTTCGAAAGAAAAGATGAAGCGCCTTTTTTGCCGGCAAGAAAAGCGATTAAGCACATTTTCCTCAATGACAACGCTAAATTGATCCTAAACTCAAATAAGCGACCGCGGGAGTCAGACGCGGGTCACACATGGAGGATCTATCATGGCAAAAATAGGTGAGAACGTACCACTTCTTATTGATAAAGCCGTCGATTTTATGGCGTCCAGCCAGGCGTTCCGTGAATACCTGAATAAAACGCCGCCGCGTGATTATGTTCCTTCCGAGGTGCCGTCGGAGAGCGCGCCCATTTATTTGCAGCGTCTGGAATATTACCGGCGGCTGTACCGACCAAAAGAAGAAGAAAGAGGTTAACGGAGGGATTTACTTTTGAAAGGCCTTTTTTAAGCTGATTTTAGAAATCAGCTCGGTCAGGGAGAGAACCATCGTCGAACGCACCGCCTGCTGGTAGCGCTGAATTTGCATGGCGTAGAGCGCCGCGTCGGACGTATCAAAATGCGGCGGCGGCGGCAGCGCCATGACGCAGTGTAGTTCGCCAAACGGCCCGAGGATTTCATCGTCGGTAAAGGCGTACTCATTGCCGTCGTGATTCAGCTCTTCGCGCAGCGCCATTAACAGCTCCGCATCTTCATATTCGGTGCGGCTGAGTACGCCCAGGCCATAGATAAGTTTCAGACGTACCGAAAGATCGCCCAGCGGTCCGTCGCCGTCCAGCAACGGTTCCACAGCGTATTTCACCGCATAGTCGTCTTTGCGAAACACCTGGAGCACCAGAATATTCACCGCCTCGGTCAATAACTCGACGGCAGTAATCAGGAAGCTCCGTACGGTTTTGCCAGCATTCAGACGCTCAAGCACACGATTTTCAAAGGCCTGGGTTTGTTCCATTATTGCCTGCATATCTGACAATCTGTTATTTGGGCGCAGGCTAACCTGCGCCGGGTTCTGCGTCATTTGGTCGCGTTATAAGCGTTAACCGCCTCCGCCACCACATCGCTATTGGCATCCAGCCCGGAAATTTGCGCCAGAGCGGCCTGTGGACCTTTTTCGTCAATCAGCGCGGCCAGTTCCTGTGCCTGCGGATCTTCTTCACTACGGAAATGCATCGCCGCCGCGATCCCTTTGACCAGATTCACATGCGGCAGACCATATTCCAGGGTGCCAAGCAGCGGTTTGATCAGACGGTCGCCCGCGCTGAGTTTGCGTAGCGGCTGACGTCCAACGCGCTCAACATCATCTTTCAGATACGGGTTTTCAAAACGACCGAGGATTTTCTGAATGTATGCCGCATGTTTGTCGGCGTCAAAACCGTAGCGTTTGATCAGCACCGCGCCGCTTTCTTCCATCGCGCCTTTAACCACCGCGCGAATACTCTCATCGAGAATGGCGTCGCGAATGGTTTGATGACCGGCTAATTTGCCGAGGTACGCGGTTATAGCATGACCTGTGTTCAGCGTGAAGAGTTTACGTTCGACAAATGCCATCAGGTTATCCGTTAACTCCATCCCCGGAATGGTCGGCAACGCGCCTTTAAACTGGGTTTTATCGACGATCCACTCGCTGAAGGTTTCTACCGTCACTTCCAGCGGGTCATGGGTGGCGGAAGCAGATGGCGGCACAATACGGTCAACGGCGGAATCCACAAAACCGACGTGCTGTTCAACCCAGGCTTTATCGCCATCCGCCAGCGCGTTCATCACATGACCTTTGAGCTGTGTGGTGCCGCGCACCATATTTTCACAGGCGATGATATTCAGCGGGGCATCCACGCCCTGCGCCTTACGTTTTACCAGCCCTTTAGCGATGGCCGGAGCGATACGCTCAAGCACAACCGGACCCACGGCAGTAGTGATTAAATCAACGTGGGCAATCAGGTCGACAACATCATCGCCGATGCTGCTGACAGCGTTGACGCCGGAAACGGTATCCACCTGCTCATTTTCACCCACAACATGAACCTGATAGCTATGACGGGCATTCAGGGCATCGAGTACGACCTGGTTTACATCCGCAAACGTCAGTTGTATCCCCGCGTCAGCCAGCAGTTTGCCGATAAAGCCACGACCGATATTACCTGCGCCAAAATGTAATGCTTTCATAGTATTAACCTTCATTAATGTTTTTACCCGAGAGGGCTGGGGTGAGGCTTTTCCCTCAACCTAACCCTCTCCACAAGGGAGAGGATATCGCCTTCATATTTCGAACTGCAGATGCGTTGGCTCTCCTCGCTCACCCCAGTCACGTACTTATGTACGCTCCTGGGGATTCACTGCGTTGCCGCCTTCCTGCAGCTCGAACTATTTTGGGGATACTTAACTGTTAAGCTTTTTTACCTGCCAGCAGTTCCAGTACTTCATCCACGCTGGTGGTGTGCGCCAGACGTTCGATCACGGATTCATCATCCAGCGCGTTGGTCAGACTAGTGATGACCTGGATGTGCTCATTGTTACGTGCGGCGATACCAATGACCAGACGGGCAATATCGTCTTCTTCTTCACCGAAGCGTACGCCTTCCGGATACTGGCAGAACACCACGCCGGTTTTCAGCACGCGGTCTTTCGCTTCTACCGTGCCGTGCGGAACTGCGATGGATTCACCGAGGTAAGTCGGCGTCAGCTTTTCGCGGTCCAGCATCGCCTCGACGTATTCCGGCTCAACATAGCCGCCTTTCACCAGTTGTTCACCGGCAAAGCGAATCGCCTCTTCTTTGTTAGCGGCTTTACGGCCCAGGAAGATATTCTCCGCGCCCAGCTTGAACAGGTTGTTATCACCCTCCTCAAAGCTGTCTTTCAGATGGTCGCGTACTTTCTCTTCATTAGTATTGTGGCGCTGTGCGGCAACCAGACGTTCGGTCAGGCTGGTGTACAGGCCGCTATCCAGGAAGTTGGTCAGCGAAATATGCTGCGCCTGCGGTACCTGACGCATCGCGCGCTCGGTAAGGTCACGGTGAGTAATGACCAGATCCACATCCGGCGGCAGATTGTTAATGGCGCTGTTGGTGACGGAGATCTGGCTCAGGCCCGCATCCTGTACTTTCTTACGCAGTACCCCTGCGCCCATCGCGCTGGAACCCATACCGGCATCGCAAGCCACGATGATTTTACGCACATGGCTCAGGTCGTTGGTCACGTCGCCAGCCGCCAGCGGAGAGGCGCCTTTAGATTCCGCTTTCATGTCCTGCATACGACGGGTGGCCGCTTCAATGTCATCTTCTTCTTTCACTTTGCTGGTTTTCAGCAGAATTGCAGACACCACGAAGGACACCGCCATTGCCGCCACGATGGCAGCGATGTTAGCGAAGTAAGCGCCTTTTGGCGTCATCGCCAGTACCGCCAGAATGGAACCCGGAGATGCCGGAGAGACCAGACCGCCGTTCAGGATGGTCAGGGTGAATACGCCGGTCATACCGCCGAGAATCACCGCCAGAATCAGGCGTGGGTTCATCAGCACGTACGGGAAGTAGATCTCATGGATACCGCCCAGGAAGTGGATAATTGCCGCGCCGCCCGCAGACTGTTTAGCGCTGCCACGACCGAAGAACATGTACGCCAGCAGGACGCCCATCCCCGGACCCGGGTTAGCTTCAATCAGGAAGAAGATGGATTTACCCATCTCATGGGACTGCTGGATACCCAGCGGTGAGAAGATGCCGTGGTTAATCGCGTTATTGAGGAACAGGATTTTCGCCGGTTCAACAAAAATGGACGCCAGCGGCAGCATATCGTGCGCCACCATGAAGTTAACGCCCGCCGCCAGAATTTTGGACAGGACTTCAACCGCCGGACCAATACCGAGGAACGCCAGGATGGCGAGGATCATACCGATGATGCCAGCGGAGAAGTTGTTCACCAACATCTCAAAACCGGATTTGATCTTACCGTCTACCCAACTGTCGAATTTCTTAATGCAGTAGCCGCCTAATGGACCGGCGATCATCGAGCCGAGGAACATCGGCATATCCGCGCCGACAATAACGCCCATGGTAGTGATAGCGCCCACTACGCCGCCGCGTTCGCCGCCAACCAGACGACCGCCGGTATAACCGATGAGCAGCGGCAGCAGGTAGGTGATCATCGGACCAACCAGTTTCGCCAGCGTTTCGTTAGGCAACCACCCTGTTGGAATAAATAATGCGGTGATAATACCCCACGCGATAAACGCGCCGATATTAGGCATCACCATATTGCTGAGGAATCGACCAAAGCTTTGCACTTTGATCTTAATATCGGATGACATAAAAACACCCCTTCTTATTGTTGCTGTCGCGCAGGCTGAAAGCCCGAGGTTTGTTAATGTAGCGGCAGAGGTAGCCGGACCCTGTAGTGTAGATACTGCGCAATCTGGCACTGAATCGTTCAACTGTCCAGACAGGGACAATTTATGTGATTTGTGTCACATAAATATAGGGGGTAGAGAGGTAATTGATGTGATATTGATCACAAAGTGGCTGTGTAAAAAAACAACGAATCTAATTTTTAGCTCTTAAAAGGCAATTTTATGTGAGATATTTCACATTTTTATTTTGGTGCTTTGTTGAATTTTTGTGATCTTCTTCACAAGAAATTTTAAGCCCGGGTAACGTCAATACGATCCGGCAAACATTTTGTCGCGAGTCCTCTCACGTTATGTCATTCAGCAACCTCCTTTTGTGTCTCTTTTCGTCTTATTTGAGCCATACTATGATTTTTACTGGTTGGCAAAAAGGACACGGCATGAAACTCATCGGTAGCTACACCAGCCCTTTTGTGCGCAAAATCTCTATTCTGCTGCTCGAAAAGGGCATTACCTTCGAATTTATTAATGAATTACCCTACGAGGCGGATAACGGCGTGGCGCAATACAACCCTTTGGGTAAGGTGCCAGCGCTGGTGACGGAGAAAGGGGAGTACTGGTTCGATTCGCCGATCATCGCGGAATATATTGAGCTGCTGGATATCGCGCCAGCGATGCTCCCGCGTGACCCGATGGCAGCGCTTAAAATTCGCCAGCTCGAAGCGTTGGCTGACGGTATTATGGATGCAGCGTTGGTGTCTGTACGCGAACAGGCGCGCCCGGCGGCGCAACAATCGGAAACGGAACTGCTGCGCCAGCGGGAAAAAATCAACCGCAGCCTGGATATGCTCGAAAGTTATCTGAGCGACGGGACGCTAAAAACGGATACGGTCAATCTGGCGACTATCGCGATTGCCTGTGCGGTAGGCTATCTCAACTTCCGCCGGGTCGCGCCTGGCTGGTGCGTTAGCCGCCCCCACCTGGTCAAACTGGTCGAAACGCTTTTTCAACGCGAAAGCTTTGCCCGCACCGAAGCGCCAAAGGCTTGACGCGCATTATGTCCGCCTGAGCAAACTCACGTTACAATCCCCCTTATGTCGATATCCCTCTCCCGCCAGGAGAGGGCCACCAACAGCCAGGCATTTTCATGACAAGCGAAACGCGTACACTCTACAGCCAGCTTCCTGCTATCGATCGCTTATTGCACGATAGCGCTTTTCTTTCTCTGCGCGATCGGTATGGCCATACCCAGGTGGTTGATCTGCTTAGGCGGATGCTTGACGACGCGCGCGACGTCATCCGGAATACGCAAACACTTCCCGACTGGTACGCAGACTGGGCGCAAGAGGCGAAACTCCGGCTGGAAAATGCGGCGCAAAGCGCGCTGCGCCCGGTGATTAACCTGACGGGGACGGTGCTGCACACCAACCTTGGCCGCGCATTGCAGGCGCAAGAAGCGATTGAGGCGGTAACGCAGGCGATGCGCGCGCCGGTGACGCTGGAATATGATTTGGATGGCGCCGGGCGGGGGCATCGCGACCGGGCGCTGGCGACGCTGTTATGCCGTATCACCGGGGCGGAGGACGCCTGTATCGTCAATAACAATGCGGCGGCGGTATTGCTGATGCTGGCGGCGACCGCCAGCGGCAAAGAGGTGGTGGTTTCGCGTGGCGAGCTGGTCGAAATCGGCGGCGCGTTTCGTATTCCGGATGTTATGCGCCAGGCGGGCTGTACGCTGCATGAAGTAGGCACCACCAACCGGACGCACGCGAAAGATTACCGTCAGGCGGTAAATGAAAATACCGGGCTGTTGATGAAGGTGCATACCAGTAATTACAGCATTGAGGGCTTTACCAAAACGGTAGAGGAAGCGGAACTGGCGGAAATCGGGCGAGAGCTGGATATTCCGGTGGTGGCGGATCTGGGCAGCGGTTCACTGGTGGATTTAAGTCAATATGGCTTACCCAAAGAGCCGATGCCGCAGCAGCTCATTGCCGCAGGCGTCAGCCTGGTAAGCTTCTCCGGCGATAAGTTGCTGGGCGGGCCGCAGGCCGGGATCATCGTCGGCAAAAAAGCGATGATTGCCCAACTGCAAAGCCATCCGCTGAAACGCGCTCTGCGCGCGGATAAAATGACGCTGGCGGCGCTGGAGGCAACGTTACGTCTGTATCTGCACCCGGAAGCGTTGGCGGAGAAATTACCCACCCTGCGTCTGTTAACCCGCAGTGAAGCGTCGATTCGCGAACAAGCGCAGCGGTTACAGGCGCGGCTGGTGGCACGTTACGGCGAT
The DNA here is from genome assembly GCF_020181675.1 of Salmonella sp. A7. NCBI lineage: Bacteria > Pseudomonadati > Pseudomonadota > Gammaproteobacteria > Enterobacterales > Enterobacteriaceae > Salmonella > Salmonella sp. A7. The sequence goes on from NZ_CP084001.1 coordinate 163,948, forward strand.
GAATTTGCGCTGGAGGTTAAACCCTGCCTGTCGCAAATCGGCAGCGGTTCATTACCGGTAGACCGCCTCCCCAGCGCCGCCATGACATTTACCCCGCACGACGGGCGCGGTAGTCGGCTGGAGGCGCTGGCGGCTCGCTGGCGCACGCTGCCTGTACCGGTCATTGGCCGAATTTATGATGGCCGTTTATGGCTGGATATGCGCTGTCTTGAAGACGAAAGCCGGTTTATGGAGATGATGCTGAAATGATTATTGCAACTGCCGGACACGTAGACCACGGTAAAACGACGTTGCTCCAGGCGATTACCGGAGTCAATGCCGACCGTCTGCCGGAAGAGAAAAAACGCGGGATGACTATCGATCTGGGTTACGCCTATTGGCCGCAGCCGGATGGCCGTGTGCTGGGCTTTATCGATGTGCCTGGGCATGAAAAATTCCTCTCTAACATGCTGGCGGGTGTAGGCGGTATCGATCACGCTTTGCTGGTGGTCGCCTGTGATGACGGCGTCATGGCGCAAACGCGCGAGCATTTACAGATCCTGCAACTGACGGGCAATCTCCAGCTCACCGTCGCGCTGACCAAAGCCGATCGCGTGGACGAGGCGCGTATCGGTGAAGTACGTGAAGAGGTACTGGCGGCGCTCGACAACTATGGCTTCGCCGATACCGTTTTATTTGTCACCGCTGCCAATGAAGGACGCGGTATTGCAGAACTTCGCGCTCATTTACAGCAGCTTCCTGCACGTTTGCACGCCGCGCAGCATCGCTTCCGTCTGGCTATCGACCGTGCGTTTACGGTGAAAGGGGCGGGACTGGTGGTGACCGGAACGGCGCTGAGCGGAGAGGTGAAGGTAGGTGATACGCTGTGGTTAACCGGAGTAAATAAACCGATGCGGGTGCGTAGCCTGCACGCACAAAATCAGCCTACCGACCATGCGCACGCCGGGCAACGTATTGCGCTCAATATTGCGGGCGATGCGGAGAAGGAGCAGCTTAACCGCGGCGACTGGCTGCTTTCCGATGCGCCGGTGGGGGAAGCTTTTTCCCGGGTGATCGTTTCTCTGGCACTTCATGCGCCGCTTTCCCAATGGCAGCCGCTACATATTCACCATGCCGCCAGCCATGTGACCGGTCGCGTCTCTTTGCTGGAAGGCGGGCTGGCCGAGCTGATCTTCGATACGCCGTTGTGGCTGGCCGATAATGACAGACTGGTGCTGCGTGATATTTCCGCACGCGCCACCCTTGCCGGCGCACGCGTGGTGACGCTTAAGGCGCCGCGTCGCGGTAAACGTAAACCAGATTATTTGCACTGGCTTTCAACGCTTGCCGCCGCGCAGGACGATAGCGCGGCGTTGGCCATTCATCTGGAACGCGGCGCCGTCAACCTGCCGGATTTCGGTTGGGCGCGTCAGCTTAATCCTCTCGGTATGCGTCAGCTTATTGAGCAACATGGTTTTATCCAGGCCGGAGACAATCTGCTAAGCGCGCCCGTCGCCGCCCGCTGGCAGCGTAAGATTCTCGATACTCTGGCGACCTACCACGAACAGCACCGCGATGAACCGGGGCCGGGACGCGAGCGTTTACGCCGCATGGCCCTGCCAATGGAAGATGAAGCGCTGGTCCTGATGCTGATCGAGCGGATGCGCGACGACGGCCTGATTCATAGCCATCACGGTTGGTTGCATCTGCCGGATCATAAAGCGGGATTTAGCGATGAGCAGCAGGCCGTCTGGCAAAAAGTTGAACCGCTATTTGGCGATGAGCCTTGGTGGGTACGCGATCTGGCGAAAGAGACCGGAACGGAAGAACAATTGATGCGGCTCGTGCTGCGGCAGGCGGCACAGCAAGGCATCATTACCGCGATCGTAAAAGATCGGTACTATCGTAACGATCGGATTGTCGCTTTCGCCAATATGATCCGCGAGCTGGATCAAGAGAGAGGATCAACGTGTGCGGCGGATTTTCGCGACAGGCTGAATGTAGGGCGGAAACTGGCTATTCAGATCCTTGAATATTTTGACCGGATTGGATTTACACGGCGTCGTGGAAATGATCATTTATTACGTGATGCGTTATTATTTCCGCAAAAAGAATGAAATGGTTAAATTAAATCAGAAATGAATCAATACAATTATTGAGTTGATTTATAAAAGCACATCAGGAAATTAACCTAATGTGCTTTTTATTTTTCTGACTTCTTAAAATAGTCATCGTGATCATATTATTAGGATAATTTCACCCGTATTCTTCGCACCTTATTCTGGTAATTAAGGACAGTATAATGGCAGCTTCAACGTTTTTTATTCCTTCCGTGAATGTAATTGGTGCCGATTCATTAAAGAACGCAATGAATACGATGGCGGAATATGGTTTTCGCCGTACATTAATTGTTACGGATGCTATGCTGACAAAATTAGGGATGGCGGGTGATATTCAAAAAGCGCTACAGGAACGTGATATTTTTAGCGTGATTTATGATGGTACGCAGCCTAACCCTACCACCAGCAATGTGGCAGCTGGGTTGAAGCTTCTGAAAGAAAATGGCTGCGACAGCGTTATCTCGCTGGGCGGCGGTTCCCCGCACGACTGTGCGAAAGGTATCGCTCTGGTGGCGGCGAATGGCGGCGATATTCGTGACTATGAAGGCGTTGACCGCTCCGCGAAACCGCAGTTGCCGATGATTGCGATTAATACGACCGCCGGCACCGCGTCTGAAATGACCCGTTTTTGTATCATCACCGACGAAGAACGTCATATTAAAATGGCTATCGTCGATAAACACGTTACGCCGCTGCTCTCTGTCAACGACTCCTCTTTAATGGTTGGTATGCCGAAATCCCTGACGGCGGCAACCGGTATGGATGCGTTAACCCACGCGATTGAAGCTTATGTTTCCGTTGCGGCAACGCCTATTACCGATGCCTGCGCGTTGAAAGCGGTAACGATGATTGCGGAAAATCTGGTTGTTGCGGTTGAAGAGGGGAGCAATGTCCAGGCGCGTGAAGCGATGGCTTATGCTCAGTTTCTGGCGGGAATGGCGTTTAACAATGCGTCGCTGGGCTACGTTCATGCTATGGCGCACCAACTTGGCGGTTTCTACAACCTACCGCACGGCGTATGTAACGCGGTTCTGCTGCCGCATGTGCAGGTATTCAACAGCCAGGTAGCGGCGGCTCGCCTGCGTGATTGCGCAGCGGCGATGGGCGTCGATGTATCAGATATGAGCGAGGCGGAAGGCGCGCAGGCGTGTGTGGCGGCCATTCGCCAACTGTCGCAGAAAGTCAACATTCCGGCGGGACTGCGCGAGCTAAACGTGAAGGAAGAAGATATCCCGGTTCTGGCGACCAATGCTCTTAAAGATGCCTGTGGTCTGACGAACCCGATTCAGGCGACTCACGATGAGATTGTGGAAATTTATCGCGCGGCGATGTAACGCCTTTGCCCGGTGGCGCGGACGCTTACCGGGCCTGCGTAGACGATGCAGGCCGGATAAGGCGTAATACGTTAGCTTCGGTCGAGCTTTTGCTGCGCCAGCCAGACGGCGCCCAGCCTGCCCGCCTGATTTCCCAGTTGGCAGGGCTGAATCGGCACCTGGAGCGCCTCCCACATTTCAAACGTTTCAAGATGCCGCGTCAGGAGCGGGTAGAGTTTTTCCTGTTCGCTTATTCCTCCGCCGATCAGCACCACGCCCGGATCAAACATAGAGATCACGCTGTAAACGCCGCGTGACAGATAACGCGCCCAGTCATTGACCGCCTCACGCAGATGAACATCGGTCGCCATTCGTTCGAAGATCACATCCGCAGGCGGCATCTCTTCGGCAGGCAGCGCCAGCGCCTGGCGGCACGACGCCATTAATCCGCTGGTTGACGCGATTTTATGCATACTTTCGCCATTGTTCCCGACCGGCATGACGCCGAATTCACCGGCATGGAAATGTGCGCCGCGATACAGCTCTCGTCCGACGATAATACCGCCGCCAATGCCGGTTCCAATGGTGATACAGACCAGATTGTCATAATGCTGCCCGGCGCCTCGCCACATTTCGCCCAGCGCCGCGCAGTTCGCGTCGTTCTCCACGACCAGCGGCAGATCGGTCAGCCCGCTGAACAACTCCATCAGGTTGACGTCATCCAGGTAAGCCAGCGCGCCCGCTTTTGCCGCATGACCGTTATGGGGATTAATATGGCCGGGGAAACTGACCCCGATTGCCGCAATGTCATAGTCCTGTTGGCAACGCGCCACCACATCCTGCCATTTGCGGGTAAACGTGGAGGCGTCCTCTGGCGTATCGAATTGATGATGGGTTAATTCTTCGCCGTCACTGTTAATCACGCCATATTTGACGTGAGTTCCTCCCACATCAATGCCGATATATTGCTGCATAGTGTTCTCCGTACGTTAAACAGGCACCTGTTTAGTATGGCTAAAACCAGACGGAGAAACGTAAAGGAAAGTAATTCGTGATTGCTGTCGTAAAGCGGAAAACCATTGGCGAAAAATTCACCAGTACCGTCTACCCTTGTGGAGTACCTTTACAATAAGGAGTTGGTCATGACGAACAATCCCCCTTCAACACGTATTCAGCCAGGTGAATACGGGTACCCACTGAAATTAAAAGCCCGCTATGACAATTTTATTGGCGGTGACTGGGTAGCGCCCGCCGACGGCGAATATTATCAAAACCTGACGCCAGTGACCGGCCAGCCGCTATGTGAAGTCGCTTCCTCCGGTAAAAAAGATATCGATTTAGCGCTCGACGCCGCGCATAAGGCGAAAGATAAGTGGGCGCATACGTCAGTACAAGACCGTGCCGCTATCTTGTTTAAGATCGCCGATCGGATGGAACAAAACCTCGAACTGTTGGCGACAGCGGAAACCTGGGATAACGGTAAACCGATTCGTGAAACCAGCGCCGCCGACGTACCGCTGGCGATCGATCATTTCCGCTATTTCGCCTCCTGTATACGTGCGCAGGAGGGCGGGATCAGCGAAGTTGATAGCGAAACCGTGGCCTACCATTTTCACGAACCGCTTGGCGTCGTGGGGCAGATAATCCCGTGGAACTTTCCGTTGTTGATGGCAAGCTGGAAAATGGCGCCAGCGCTGGCGGCGGGTAACTGCGTGGTGCTTAAACCGGCACGCCTGACGCCGCTTTCCGTTCTGCTGTTAATGGAAGTCATTGGCGATCTGTTACCGCCGGGCGTCGTCAACGTCGTGAACGGCGCGGGCGGCGAGATCGGTGAATATCTGGCGACCTCGAAACGTATCGCGAAGGTGGCGTTTACCGGTTCGACGGAAGTGGGTCAACAGATCATGCAGTACGCCACGCAGAATATTATTCCGGTGACGCTGGAGTTAGGCGGTAAATCGCCAAATATCTTCTTTGCTGACGTGATGGATGAAGAAGATGCGTTCTTTGATAAAGCGCTGGAGGGTTTTGCCCTGTTTGCCTTTAACCAGGGCGAGGTGTGTACCTGTCCAAGCCGTGCGCTGGTCCAGGAGTCCATCTATGAGCGCTTTATGGAGCGCGCTATTCGCCGGGTAGAGAGCATTCGCAGTGGGAACCCGCTAGATAGCGGTACGCAAATGGGGGCGCAGGTCTCCCACGGCCAGCTTGAGACTATCCTCAATTATATCGATATCGGTAAAAAAGAGGGGGCCGATATTCTGACCGGTGGGCGACGCAAGGAGCTGGATGGCGAACTTAAAGAGGGCTATTACCTTGAGCCCACTATCCTGTTTGGTAAGAATAATATGCGCGTCTTTCAGGAGGAGATCTTTGGCCCGGTGCTGGCGGTAACCACCTTTAAAACCATGGAGGAGGCGCTGGAAATCGCTAACGATACGCAGTATGGCCTCGGCGCAGGCGTCTGGAGCCGCAACGGCAATCTGGCTTATAAGATGGGTCGCGGCATTCAGGCCGGGCGCGTATGGACCAACTGCTATCACGCCTATCCGGCACACGCGGCGTTTGGCGGCTATAAGCAGTCGGGCATCGGGCGCGAAACGCATAAGATGATGCTGGAACACTACCAGCAAACCAAGTGTCTGCTGGTGAGCTATTCCGATAAGCCGCTGGGGCTGTTCTGACGCAAGAGGTAATGCCCGATGGCGCTGCGCTTATCGGGCCTACCGCATTGATATCAGCCTGGTGGTAATGCCCGATGGCGCTGCGCTTATCGGGCCTACCGCATTGATATCAGCCTGGTGGTAATGCCCGATGGCGCTTCGCTTATCGGGCCTACAAAAATTCATCGCAATGTACTGATATTGCAAATCTTGTAGGCCGGATAAGGCGCAGCCGCCATCCGGCACAGTATTACCGCTCGTTGACCCAAATCCGCATTTCGCCCTCGCCGCGGTTGGCCCAGCTAAACCACGGAATGAACGTTAGCGTCTGCGGCTGGCGCGATGACGGCGCGTTATCGTAGTGCCACAACGCCTGATGCTGCGCATCTGGGGCGCTTTGCTTCTCGCCTTCAGCCTGAATCAGCATCTTATGCGCAAAAAGCCCTTTGCCCTCAAAGACCCGGAACTCACTCTCTTTCGGTAACCACAGATTATGCAGTTCTTCGCCGTTATCGGCCTGCTCAAGGCAATAGACCAGCGGCCCGCGCTGAATGGCGACCTTACCGGCGACGTGACGCGCCAGCGGATTGCCATACACGCGGCGAACCGGCATCGGCAGCGTCAGGGTTATCGTATCGCCCTCCTGCCAGGTTCGACGGATATGCAGATAACCTTTGCGAATATCCTGCTCCACTTCCAGCCCGTTGAGCGTCACTTTTGCCTCAGGGCACCAGTCCGGCAGACGTAGCGCCAGCGTGTGACGTACCGGCTGCACAGAGTCGATGGCGATCTTCACCTGCTCATGCCACGGGTAGTTCCCGCCAATCCGCAGTTTGAGCGCGCCATTTTCAACCGGTATTTCCACGCTGTTACCCACGTACATATTGATGTACAGCGCATCCGCACGCGGCGTGTAGATGTAGTGACCAAGGGAGGTGAGCACGCGGGCGATGTTCGGCGGGCAGCAGGCGCAGCCAAACCAGCGCTGGCGAATGGGCTTAACGTGATCGTAAATATGGTTGAATTTTAACGATTTTGGATGCACTTCCAGCGGGTTGACGTAGAAGAAATGCTTGCCATCCAGCGCCATACCGCCGAGGACGGTGTTGTACAGCGCGCGCTCCATCACGTCGGCGTACTGGCTATCGGCTTCCATTTCCAGCATCCGGCGGGCGAACATCATCAGGCCGATTGAAGCGCAACTTTCCGCATAGATCGAATCATTGGGTAAATCGTAATCGCAGCTAAAGGCTTCGCCACTGCTCTGTGAACCGATGCCTCCGGTGATATACAGCTGACGTTGCGCCATATTTTTCCACAGGCGCAGGCAGTCCTGGCGTTTGCCTTCATCGTTGCTCAGGCGAGCGAGATGCGCCACGCCAGTCATCAGATAGACAAAACGTACCGCGTGGCCAATGGCCGTCTGCTGCTGCGAAATTGGCAGATGCGCCTGGCTGTAGGCTTTGTCTTTGACCATCCACGCCGGGCCGTAGGTGTGCCAGTAAGAGGTTTGGCCGCGTTTTTCGTACTCTTCGTCGTAGAAGTGCGGTTGGGCACCGCGCTGCCCGATAAAGTAGCTTGCCAGCGCCATATAGCGCGGCTGCTCTGTTACCTCATACAGACGCATCAGCGCCAGCTCAATTTCCGGGTGGCCCGGATAGCCGTGCAGCTGATTTTCGCCAGGGCCGAAAGTGCTGTCGATATGATCGGCCAGTCGACAAACGACGTCTAGCAGCCGACGCTTGCCGGTGGCCTGAAAGAAGGCGACGCCCGCTTCAATCAGGTGCCCGGCGCAATAAAGCTCGTGGCACTCCGCCAGGTTGCTCCAGCGTTCTTGCGGGGCTTTTGCCGTAAAGTACGTATTGAGATAGCCATCGTCACACTGTGCGGCGGCCACCAGTTCAATCACCTCATCGGCGGTTTTCTCAAGCGCGGGATCGGGCTTCTGGCACAGTGACCAGGCAACCGCTTCCAGCCATTTCGCCACGTCGCTGTCCTGAAAGACCATGCCGTAAAAGTCGCCCGTCTGCTGTCCTGCGGCAATGCGGAAATTTTCAATGGCATGGCTGGGTTCAGCCTCTGGAATACGATCGTTTAACGCATCCCACTGGTAAGGAATAACCACATCGCGAACCAGTTGTTGATACTGTCCGAGGAACGGATCGCTGACCGTCAGTTTATGCAGATCGACTTCCAGTACGTTCATTTCGTGCTCCTTAAGGCTGTAGAGGTCATAGATATTCCTCGCTGACGGGGTATTTTATGGCAGTAATTTTTATTTTCGCGTTATGACCTGATTCATTTTGCCCAGATAGCGGTGAGCGACAAGGCGATAAAAGAGTAAAAAAAGATGACGATTCCGACCCGTATTTAAAAATGTGAGATGGATCGAGTGAAATGACTATTTTTAGTTAATAATCAAAGGCTAATATGAAATACGGTGCTGAATGAGCGGGAAATGACATATTAATGCTCGAATTATCCATAACATTACCGATTAAAGTCCAAAACGGCGGATTATTTATTTCTCGCGGCATTGGGCGTCATCCTGCCAGGCGTCTGCAATCGTGGGAAATTATATTTGTGGAAAAAGGCTGCCTGAAAATTCAGGAAGAAGAATGTGTTTTCTGTGTTGAAGCCGGGGAAAGCCTGTTGCTTTGGCCGCATCGCCGCCATATTGGCGTTGAGGAGTTTCCCGCCGATCTTAAATTTTACTGGCTCCATTTTGAGGTCAAAGCGCCGGACAGCGACCCGCGCTGGCTGACGCATCTTTCCGTGCCGCAGCATACCCAGGTTGCCGATCCGCAGGCGCTGATTGCGCTTTTTCGCCAGTTTATGAACGAGCAGGAAAAGCACCAGCGCAGCCCGGCGCTGGAGTTCATCGTGCTGCTGATTTTGCAGCAGCTTACCGTTGACGCCCGGCAGAATGAAAACGCCGAGGCCGCTGGCGTGTCGCTGGCCTGGAAAGTACAGCAGCTGATTCGAACGCACTATCACCTGCCGCTTTCCAGCTCAGTTCTGGCGAAAGAACTGCATTGCAATGTGGATTATCTGGGACGCGTTTATCGGCGGGTATTTCACCTTACGCTAACGGAAGCCATCCACCGCCAGCGGGTGCGCGAGGCGGAAAAGTTGCTGATTAGCGACGCGCGTTCGTTAAAAGAGGTGGCGGAGCGGTGCGGTTTTAATGACGTTGGTTACTTTCGCCAGATCTTCCGCAAGCACACCGGCCTGACGCCTACCGCCTGGAAGCGGCGCTACAGTAAGGAACACGTTAATTCTTGAGTATAATCTTTGGCCCTCTGACAACGCGGTTGCAAACTGAATGCCCGATGGCGCTTTGCTTATCGGGCCTACAAGAGTTCATCACAACGTATTGATATTGCAAGTCTTGTAGGTCGGATAAGGCGCAGCCGCCATCCGACATAGGCTGTTACTGCCCGTAATAGGCGTTCGCGCCGTGTTTACGCAGATAGTGTTTATTGAGCAGTTCAGGCTGCATATCCGGTAGCTGCGGGGCCAGCTGGCGCGAGAACAGCCCCATATAGGCACACTCCTCAAGCACCACGGCGTTGTGGACGGCATCGGCGGCGTTTTTACCCCAGGCAAACGGGCCGTGTGAATGAACCAATACCGCCGGGATTTGCGCCGGATCCAGACCGCGCTCTTCAAAGGTTTTAATAATCACCTCGCCGGTCTGATACTCGTACTCGCCGTTAATTTCCTCAACGGTCATCAGCCGGGTACAGGGGATCGCGCCATAGAAATAGTCGGCGTGGGTGGTGCCCCAGGCGGGCAGATCGAGCCCGGCCTGCGACCAGATCGTCGCATGGCGGGAATGGGTATGCACGATCCCGCCGATCTGCGGATAGCGCCGATAGAGCGCCAGATGGGTCGCGGTATCGGACGACGGTTTTTTGTTGCCTTCAACGATCTTGCCGTTGGCGATCTCTACCACCACCATATCGTCGGCGGTCATTACCTCATATTCAACGCCGGAAGGCTTAATGACCATCAGTTTGCGCGTCTCATCGACCGCGCTGACGTTGCCCCAGGTAAAGGTGACCAGCCCGTGCGCCGGGAGGGCCAGGTTGGCCGCCAGCACCTCGGCTTTCAGTTGCTCTAACATGTGAAACCTCCTTCCTGCATCCGTGATTCAATCCAGCGGCGGGCCTGGATAATTTCCAGCACCGGCTCACTGGATTTCTCTGTCCACATCTCAATCAGAAATGAACCGCGATAATTCAGCTCATGCAGCGTTTTGAAGATGCCAACAAAATCAACGCATCCTTCGCCAAACGGCACGTCTCGGAACTGGCCGGGGCTGTCACCGGTCACTGGCAGCGTGTCTTTCAGGTGGATAGCGGCGATACGGTCAATCCCCAGCTTCAGTTCGGCGGTCACGTCGTTCCCCCAGGCGCTGAGGTTGCCGACGTCTGGATAAACGGTGAACCACGGTGACGAAAGCATCTCGTCCCACTTTTTCCACTTGCTGATGGAGTTCATAAACGCGGTATCCATGATCTCCACCGCCAGCATCACCTGCGCAGCCGCAGCCTGTTCTACCGCCCACGCCAGCCCTTCGGCGAAACGTTGCTGGGTGCCTTCGTCGTGCTCTTCGTAATAGACGTCGTAACCTGCCAACTGGATGGTGCGGATCCCCAGGTCGCGCGCCAGGCGAATGGCTTTGGTCATGATTTCACGCGCCCGCTGGCGTACCGCTTCGTCGCGGCTGCCAAAAGGGAAACGGCGATGGGCGGAGAGACACATCGACGGGATGGCGACGCCGCTTTCCAGCATCGCGTTCACCAGCGAAGCGCGTTGGGCCGAGGTCCACTCCAGGCGTGAGAGACGTTCATCCGTTTCGTCCACCGACATCTCAACAAAATCAAAACCGCAGCTTTTTGCCAGCACCAACCGCTCCGGCCAACTGAGATCTTTCGCCAGTGCTTTCTCGTAAATACCTAATGGATGATTACGCATGTTGTTATCCCCAGATGGCGTCAATTTGGGCGTGGAATTCGGCGGCGACCTGCGCCGGATGGGCGGCACCTGCCAGCGCACGTCCGGCGATAAATGCCTTAACGTTAATGTCGCGGAACAGCGGTAGATCGGCCGGGGTAATACCACCGGTAATTGACAGCTCAAGGCCGATGTCGGACAACGCTTTCATACGCGTCAGGTCCGCCTCTCCCCACTGCTGCCCGCTGGCCTGCGCATCGCGTCCGCGGTGATAAATCGCCTGGCGAACCCCGACGCGATACCAGTCTCGGGCGTCGTCCAGCGTCCAGTTGCCGAACAGTTCCATTTGAATTTCACCGCCGCAGGACTGGGCAACGGCATGGCCTTTCTCGACGGTTGCGAGCGGCGCAGCGCAGATGATAGTCATCCAGTTGGCGCCAGCGCTAAAAGCCTGCTGCGCCAGGGTTTCACCGGCATCGGCCACTTTCCAGTCGGCGACGATGATTTTTTCCGGGCACTGCGCTCGCAGGGCTTTCACCGCGCTAAGGCCTTCGGTTAAACAGAGGATGGTGCCAGCCTCAACGATATCGACATGATCCTGTAGCAGGGCGACATCGCGCTGGGCTGCTTCCAGATTGGTGTGGTCGAGCGCTAGTTGCAGTAGTGGTCGGCTCATAATGCGTGCTCCTTAATACGGGCGTGATAGCCCTGTAGTGCTTCAATCAAATGCTGGTATTGGCGGTATTTACGCTGATAGAGGGCGTGCGCGGCCATGTCCGGCAGCAGCGTGCGCACCGGGTGCCGGAGGTCGCGTTGGGCCTCGCGGAAATTGCGATATACGCCGGTTCCGACGCGGGCAGCCAGCGCCGCGCCGAAGCAGCCGGTCTCCTCCACCTGCGGCAGCTCAATGCGCAGGCCGCTGACGTCCGCCAGCATCTGCATCCAGACGTCGGAGTGGGCCGGTCCGCCGGTAACGCGCAGGGCGCAAACGTCGGTAAAACGTTCACGCATGCGGTTGAGGTGGGTCATATGGCTGAAGACCACGCCTTCATAAATCGCCTGCAGCAGGTGCGCGCGGGTGTGCAGCGCCTGCATCCCGTAAAAACCGCAGGTCATCTCCAGTCCGGCATTGCTGCCGTAGAGAAACGGCAGAAAAAAGAGGTCGCTACCGGCTTTCGGCAGGCTGGCAACCGCCTGGTTGATCTCATCAAAAGAGAGGTCGCCCCACTGGGCGGTGAACCATTCAAGGTTGCCGGAAGAGGTCGGGCTGGCTTCGTGAACGATATACTGCCCGTCATTGACGTAGCGGCCATAGACGTAAGGATGGGCCTCATGGTCGCGCAGACCGTGAGCGATGCCGCTGGTGACGGCCCAGGTCCCCATCACCGCATTGAGCGTTGATTCATCCTCAATACCGGCGCAAAGGGCGGTGGAAACCACGTCAAACAGGCCGCCGACGACGGGAGTGCCCACCGTCAGACCGGTGATGGCGGCCGCCTGAGCGGTGATCTCCCCGCATATTTCGGCTGAACCCACCACGGGGGGCAGCGCGCTGTCGATTTCACTGATGCCCAGCCACTCGGTCAGGCGCGGGTCGTACTGGCCCGTCGCCATGTTGTAGAGGTTGGACTCGGAGATGTTGCTCTCCTCACAGCCTTTCACGCCGGTTAAGCACCAGCGCAGATAGTCATGCGTCATCATGACGCTGCCTATCTGCGCGTAGCGCTGCGGCTCATTCTCTTTTACCCAGCGTAAAAGGGAGACCGGATGCCCGGTCCACAGGGTTTGTCGGGTCAGCGGGTAGAGTTTTTGCGGAACCGCTTCTTTTTGCCAGCGCTGGACAATTTCCATGGCGCGACGGTCGGAAGAGAGTATCGCTTTACCTAATGGCCGATCGCTTTTATCTAACAGGAACAGGCCCTTACCCTGAGCTGAAATACCCAGACCACGGATTTGTGAACCGTTCACCCCCGTGTGCGCCAGCAGTTTGTTGATGACCGAGGCGCACTGTTGCCACAGTTCGGTCATATCGCGTTCAACCCAGCCTGGCTGCGGGCTTAAAGCGTGCAGCGGCAGGCGTTGCACCGCTACTTCCCGGCCTGCGCCATCGTACAATCCGGCTTTTAGCCAACTCCCACCACAATCTAACCCCAGCCAGTAGTTACTCATGACTTATTGCACCTCGTCCACGGCTTTCAGGAGATCGGCGCCCTGCGGGTTGTCTTTCAGGAACATATCGCGCACCTGGCTGCCCAGCGCATCGCTGAAGGCTTTACGGTCGATGTCGGTCAGGACTTCAACTCCGGCTTCTTTCATGCCATCGATAATTTTTTGCTGATCTTCGGCGACCAGTTTGCGCTGATAGTCACCCGCTTCTTTGGCGGAACTCAGCAGTGCCTCCTGGAACTGCGGGCTTAAAGCGTCGAATTTGGCTTTATTGATCACCAGCAGCAGAGGCGAATAGGCGTGATGAGTGAGGGAGAGGTATTTCTGTACCTCATAGAATTTCGCTGACCACACGACGTTGATAGGGTGTTCCTGGGCATCAATCGTACGGGTTTCGAGGCCGGTATAGACTTCGGAGAACGGCATCGGAATAGGGTTCGCGCCGAAGATTTTAAAGGCCGCGATATTCATTGGGCTGTTGTTAGTGCGGATTTTTAAGCCTTTCAAATCGCCCGGCGTTTTTACCGGCGCGCGGGAGTTGGTGACGTCGCGCCAGCCGTTTTCCCAGTAGGCGAGGACCTTTAACCCTTTTGAATCGAGTGATTTTTTCAGTTCATCGCCGACTTTGCCGTCGAGCGTTTTATGCGCATGCGCGGTATCGCGAAACAGGAAGGGGACATCAAGTAAGTTGAATACAGGGGCCAGGCCGGTGAAATTGTTCGAACCGGACATTTCCATATCAATAGTTCCGCCGCGCACCCCGCTGATCATTGCCTGGGCGTTACCTAATGTGCTGTCAGGAAAGAGTTTTAGCGTTAATTCGTCGTTGGTTTTTTCTTTTAATAATTCGTTAAATTTTTTCGCGGCAATATGTTGGGAGTCAGTTTGCGGTGTTTCATAACCAAAACGTAAAGATTGTGCCGCCAGAGACGACACGCTGAAAACTGTCAGACCTGCTATCAATAATGAACGAGCAATAACGTGTAATTTCATAATATTATCCTTTAATTAATCCATTTAAGCGGTGTGATAATTAGCTCGGGAATAAAAATAAATAAAATCAGCAACGACATCAGTACGACAACGTAAGGGAATACACCTCTTACCGCGTCATCAAATTTCAATTTTGCTACCCCGGAAATAACGTTGAGGACGTTGCCAACGGGCGGTGTGATTAATCCAATAGAGCAGTTAATAATGAACATGACGCCGAAATAAATCGGATCAATATTGGCTTCTTTAACTAATGGCAATAATACAGGGGTAAGAATTAACACCGTTGGCGTTAAGTCCATCACCATACCGACGACCATAATTGAGATCATAATGACGATAAATAAGAGTCGCGGAGAGTCGACCAGCGGCTGCAGCAAATCTGACACCATCATGGGTAATTCCGCGATCGTAATCAGCCAGGCGGATACCTGAGCTGCGGCCACCAGAAACATGACGACTGACGTCGTTTTGGCGGCATTGACCAGCACGTGGTAGAGACTGGAAAACGTTAATTCCCGATAGATAACCACGGCGACAAAGAGGGCGTAAAACGCGGCAACCGCTCCTGCTTCCGTTGGCGTGAAAAGTCCGGAACGGAAGCCGCCGATAATAATCACCGGTAAAAACAGCGCCCAGATACCTGAAACCAATGATTGCCAGATTTCACGCGGTGTTGCTTTAGGCTGAGAAGGGAGATTTAATCGCCCGGCCTGCCACCACCAGGTGAGCATAAGCGCCGCGCCCATCATGATGCCCGGTGCGATCCCGGCCATAAACAGCTTGCTGATCGACAAGCCGCTGGAAACGCCGAAGATAATAAAAGGAATCGAGGGCGGAATAATTGGCGCAATGATCCCGCCGGAAGCGATTAACCCAACGGAGCGGTTGATCGGATAGTTTGCGGAGCGCATCATCGGCACCAGCAGCGCGGCGACCGCAGCGGTATCTGCTACCGCAGAGCCGGAAAGGCTGGCCATAATCATTGCCGCAATAACGCCCACGTAGCCCAGGCCGCCGGGCTTATGGCCGACCAGCTTCATCGGCAGGTCGACGATTCGCTTTGACAGGCCGCCCGCGTTCATGATTTCACCGGCCAAAACAAAAAAGGGAATGGCCAGCAGGGAGAAGCTGTCCGCGCCGTTAACCAAAGTTTGCGCCATAATCTGCACGTCAAACATATCCAGGTATGCCATCAGAGCAGCGCCGCAAAGCAGCAGCGACCAGGCGATGGGTAAACCTATCGCGATCCCGCCGAGCAGGCAGCAGAGAAATATCACCACGGCCATGATTAGGCTCCTTGCTGTGGTTGTTGAAAGGAATCGTTACGCGTTATTAAGTGATAAAGCCGACGCAGCTCGATTAACGCGATGGCAACGCTTGTGGGCAGACAGGCGATATACATCAGGCCGATCGGTAAACCGAGGATTGGCGAGTGATCGCTCCAGTCCTGCAGTGCTTTTTGTAGGCTGCCCCAGCCTAATGCGATGCATAACAATAAAATCAGTGAATGCGTCAGCAGCGAGAGACGACGCTGATTCGCTGGCGAAAGTTTTTCCACCACAAAAGTGACCTGAACGTGAGCGTTATCCATAAATGCCACGATGGCGCCAATAAACGTCAGCCATACAAATAGATAACGTGATAGTTCATCTACCGACAAAATACTGCTCTCAAAACCGTAACGTAAAATAACGTTAATAAATACAATGCAGGAAAGTACGGCAATTAATACCGCAAGTATGCCCTCAAGTACCCGCTTCATAACGACTCCATCAGGTTATAGAAACTTATTTCTTTCGATGCTGAATAGTGGAACTTAATTTCTTATGTTTGGTTTATATTAGGTCGGCGCAACGTTGAGTTGCAGGCCGAGGATTAAGGTGATGATGTTTAATTCAGGTTAGCTGCGTGTGGCCTTTTTCATCATATTAATACCATCACGTAATATATTTATGCGGTGATTAATATCGGCGCTGGCATTGATTTCCAACAATTTAATGCCGGTAAACTGCAACCGTTCGGGAGCTGCGGCGGTAATGAGTTCTTTAACATGTTTCTCCGTCATCAGACTTTGTGGACAGAAAGGTGCAAACGGAGCATGGAGGTCCTGCCATTCGCCGTATTCTCCGCTTTGTGTCGTGCCGGAGAACATCAGCGCCCCGAGTTTTCCAGCATGTTTGGCCTGCTGCGTGTGGATCAGCGGTAGAGAGGTATCCCGCCCTTCAATAGCCGAGCGCGCCCAGTTAATGCAGACGCTTATGTCATAGTCGGCAATAGTTTCCAGTACGTTTACTAACGGTAAGAATCCTTTGCGCGGTGCGGGGCCGGTCATCGCGTCGCAGTGTTCAAGCACCAGGTCGCAGGACCAGTCCCAGTTGGCAATCTCTTTTAATGAGCGCGCAAAGGCGTCGGTTGCCTGCGCCACGTTCGGATTGCCCGCCAGCGGGGCGGCATGAAGCTCAAGGGCTATGACTTTGCCGGTATTGTTCCCATTGATTTTATTGATCTTCTGATAAAGATGACGGTAGTATTCCACGCAGGCTTTACGCTGTTCCTCGTCACTGGACGCTAATCCAAAACCGCCGTTTTCGCTACGGCGGCGCATGGTTTCCATTATCGCGGTGACCACGATTTGCCAGTTCCCTGGTGTATGGCGCAATAACCACTCGTCGCCGAGCGGGTGAAGATGTTCAAGACAAGGCTGCTCCAGCCCCCGGATATCCGGAGTACCAGAGAGTTGCCGCCAGAATTCCGTCTCTTCCTCTTCACTCTTCTGGTGAAATGAGGGTGCACAAGGGTACGCACCGATAATATAACCGGTATTATTTTTCATTTTGTGCTCCAGTAAACTCTATTTTATAAAACGTCTATGGCGACTTTTACGACTATTTTCCGTATCGGCGTAGCAATGCTTTTATTACAACCGGGACGATGAACATCCTGCGGGAAAAACAGGGCATAACTTCCCGGTATCATTTCAATGAATGATTCATGTTCACTGTTGTGATAAAAAATAATATCGCGCTGTTCTAATAATGACTCGCTGATTTGATTATTACCGGTATCAATGGCAACCCCAATTTTCTCTTCGCCCCATGCCAGAAACTGAATATCCAGATAGCGGCGATGGACTTCCGGACGATTTTCAGCAGCGTCGCGGGTGGTCATATCGATAATCTGCGCGAAGATATTTTTGCCGTCGATTTCCACTACGCCAGGTTCCAGCGTGCGAAAGTCCGTATTGCGCAGGAAATCGAGCGCCTGCTCTATGGCCGACGGTAACCGGCACGGATTAGGCTGCGCGATATGTCCAAAAATCATGATGTGGCTCCTTACAGCGCCTGAATTTTGGCCCAGACGCTGTCGTCAATGGTGATACCGTGACGGCGGTTGTCATCCAGCAGTTTGGTAAATTCGTGGCCAGGCAGCCGAATCGCGACGTTGTCGTCGGCACGTTCAGCAGTGGTGATGAAATCCATAATCCGCTGCAGTTTGGCATCGCGGGTTGCGCCATCGATCAGCTTATCCACTTCTATGGCGATGAAAATCTGTGAGACGCCATATTCATCGCTGTTTTCCTGGGTCACTTCGGCAACGGAAGAACCGTTGGAAAGCAGGGTGGCAATCATGTCCAGCACAATCGACAGACCAGAGCCTTTCCAGTAACCCATTGGTAAAATGCGGCGATTTTTCTCGATAACGCCCGGTTCTTTGGTCAAATTACCTTCATCGTCAAATCCACCGTCAACAGGAAGCTCGCGGCCGGCCAGGCGGTTAACCTCCAGCATGCCGTAAGAGAACATCGACATCGACATATCTACCATCGTGATCGGCGTAGACGGGATGGCGACGATCAACGGATTGGTACCGATACGGCACTCTTTCGCGCCCCACGGCGGCATGACGGCGATGGAGTTGGTCCAGCAAATGCCGATATAGCCTTTTTCCGCCGCCTGCCAGCCGTAGCTGCCGCCGCGCATCCAGTGGTTAGCATTACGTAACGCCACCAGGCCAATACCATGATCGGAAGCCAGCTCGATGGCCCGGTCCATCATCTTTTTCGCCGTCAGGTTGCCGATAGCGCGCTGAGCATCCCACTGTTCGATGGCGCCGAGGCTGGTAACTCGCTGCGGTTTAGCATCAGGAATAATGTCGCCGTTATCCAGTTGCTGGATGAAGCGGGGAAAGCGGTTCACGCCGTGGGAATAGACACCGGACTCGGTGGTGCGAGCGAACATTTCCGCGCAGGCGTCGGCGGTATCTTCCGCAATATTCCGCGACCGCAAGACGCGGTAGAAGGCCCCTTTTAACTCTTCGAAAGTTACTTTCATCCCTGTTCTCCTGGTCGATTGTTAGAAATTTTAGTATGTTTTTTTGTCGATAAATTTCATAATACGAAATGTAGTTCCAAATATATAGATCAAAAATTGACATGGCAACGCCAGAGAAGGTTTTTAAAAACGATTAAAATCATCGGGTTATGTTTTTTATGCTGATATCGTGAACTGCAACACACTTTGAGCTACCATCTGATCGCCCAAGAAAGGAGAGAGTTTTCTGATGAGCCAGAACAACGATAAAGAGAAGCCTGCGGGGAGTCAGAGCCTGTTTCGTGGCCTGATGTTGATAGAAATTTTGAGTAACTACCCGAACGGTTGCCCGCTGGCGCACCTGTCGGAGCTGGCGGGGTTGAACAAGAGTACCGTCCATCGTTTGTTGCAGGGGCTTCAATCCTGCGGATACGTGACGCCAGCGCCGGCGGCCGGGAGCTACCGTCTGACGACAAAGTTTATTGCCGTCGGCCAAAAAGCCCTGTCATCGCTGAATATCATCCACGTTGCGGCACCGCACCTTGAGGCGCTCAACCTGACCACCGGCGAGACGGTGAATTTTTCCAGCCGTGAAGATGATCACGCTATCCTGATTTATAAGCTGGAACCGACCACCGGTATGCTGCGCACGCGCGCCTACATTGGCCAGCATATGCCGCTGTACTGCTCGGCGATGGGGAAAATTTATATGGCGTTTGGTCAGCCGGATTATGTGGCGTCTTACTGGGAAAGCCATAAAGATCAGATCCAGCCGCTGACTCGCAACACCATTACCGATTTACCAGCAATGTACGATGAGCTGGCGCAAATTCGTGAAACCAGCATGGCAATGGATCGCGAAGAAAATGAACTGGGCGTTTCCTGTATTGCTGTGCCTGTGTTTGATATTCACCATCGAGTGCCTTACGCCATTTCTATTTCACTGTCGACGTCACGGCTAAAACAGATCGGCGAGAAAAATCTGCTCAAACCGTTGCGTGAAACCGCACAGGCTATCTCTAATGAGCTGGGATTTACCGTTCGCGAATAAGACAGCTCGCCAGGTTTTATCAGGCATCTGACAAAATTTGTCCGTTTGCGTAGTGGGATCAAAGCGGCGGGGAATGGCTCTCTGGCATTCTGGCGTTTTAACGCAGGGGGAGAACAATGAACCGGTTTATTATGGCGGATGCGTCGGCGTGTATCGGGTGTCGTACCTGCGAGGTCGCCTGCGTGGTGTCGCACCAGGAACAGCAGAATAGCGCGGCGGTGACGACGGCGGACTTTGTGCCGCGTATCCGGGTGATAAAAGAGGATAGCTTCACCACGGCCACGGTCTGCCATCAGTGTGAGGACGCGCCGTGCGCGAATGTCTGCCCGGTACAGGCGATTCGACGTGATCGGGGGCATATCTTCGTGACGCCATCGCGCTGCATTGGTTGTAAAAGCTGTATGCTGGCTTGCCCGTTTGGCGCGATGACCGTGGTGGCGTCCACGTCAGGCGCGCAGGCGATTAAATGCGATCTTTGCTGGCATCGGGAAGCGGGGCCGGCGTGCGTGGAAGCCTGCCCGACCAGTGCGTTACAGTGCGTTGACGCAGCACACGTGCAGCGCCAGCGCCTCTATTCTCAACCTTTCTGAATGTCGTTCCGGCCTGCATGATGGCCGGAATAGCCGTCAGCCTTCACGCCAGGCGCGTTCTATCTCTTCTGCCAGAATTTTTACGCCCGCCTCGATTTTGTCCGGTTCAGGCACGTAGTTCATCCGCATACACTGGTGTGTGTGCGGCCAGGGTTTATCCAGCCCGGGAAAGAAATAGTGGCCCGGCACCATCAGCACGCCGCGCGCTTTCAAGCGTTGATAGAGTAGCTCGGTGGTAATCGGCAGATCTTTAAACCACAGCCACAAAAATATTGCGCCTTCCGGTTTATGAATCAGGCAGCGTTCTTCGGATAAATAGCGACGAATGATCGCGATCGTCTGTTGAACGCGCTGATAGTAGAAAGGTTTGATAACCGTTTCCGACAGCCGCAGCAGATCGTTACGCTTAATCATTTCGCACATCATCGCCGGACCCATGCCGCCGGGCGCAAGGCTGATGATGCCGTTCATGTTGGCAATGGCGGTAATCGTCTTATCATTGGCGATGATAATCCCGCAGCGGGAACCGGGCAGTCCCAGCTTTGAGAGGCTCATGCATAGGATAATATTGGGGTTCCACAGCGGGCGCGCCTCGCTAAAGATAATGCCCGGAAACGGTACGCCATAAGCGTTATCAATCACCAGTGGGATGTTGTGCTGGTTCGCCAGTCTGTCCAGCTTCATCAGCTCTTCGTCGGTGATAACGTTACCGGTTGGGTTGGTCGGGCGCGAGACGCAAATCATCCCCGTTTCTTCGCCGATGTGCAGATGCTCAAAATCGACGTGATACTTAAACTGGCCTTCCGGCAGCAGTTCAATATTCGGGCGCGCCGAAACGAAGAGGTCGTCTTCCAGACCGGAATCCGCATAGCCGATGTATTCCGGCGCAAGCGGGAATAGTACCTTTTTCGTACTGCCGTCGGCGCGACGTCCGGCGAAGAGATTAAATAAGTAGAAAAACGCGCTCTGACTGCCATTTGTCAGCGCAATATTCTGTGGTTCGATATCCCATCCCAGCGTTTCACGTAGCAGTACGGCCAGTGCATTCAGTAGCGCCGTTTTTCCCTGGGGACCGTCATAATTACAAAGCGCATCAGCGGCTTTGCCGCTTTCTACCATCTCTGTCAGTAGCGTCTGGAAATAATCCTGCATTGCAGGGATGTGTGCCGGGTTACCGCCGCCAAGCATGATGGCGCCTGGGGTGCGTAAGCCGTCGTTGAGATCCTCCATCAGGCGGGTAATGCCTGAATGGCGGGTAAATTTATCGCCGAAAAGTGAAAATGTCATAACGGGTGATCTATCGAACTGTCTGTCAAAGTGGATAACCATAACGCTACAAATGGCGGGGCGCAAATGGGGGTCAGGCGGTGGTATTGATGTTTTATGCTACAAATTTTTATCAGGTTAGTTTTTTATTTTGAAGGGGCTACCGGTACGCGAGGGGACCGGTAGCGCCATGATTAGCGGCGGCCTGCCCAGACGACCATCACCGTATCGTCGCCGTACTGGCGTACAAAACCGTACCCGTGTTTTAGCGTCAGCGTGGTTTGTTGGCCTGCGCCGATGGCGGGATGTCTGGCGCGGAACTGGCTAATACGCTGCCAGTGCGCGACGGCTGCGGCTGACTTTCCGCTCACGTCCTGCCAGTTCATATCTGAACGGGTGCCTTGCAGGGGGTCGGAGCCGGTGGGGCCGAAGGGACGAGCGGATTCATCGCCGTAAAAGATCTGCACCGCGCCCGGCGAAAGCAGCAGCAGTTCCGCCGCCTTATCACCGCCCTCACGGAAAAGGCGCGTATCATGCGAGGAGAGGTAACTTAATACGTTGAAATCCTGCAGTTTATCCGCCATCTGCTGCCAGACTGGCCCCATTTCCGCCAGGCAATCGACCGCTTTCGCGGCCTGCTCCTGATAATCAAAATTGATCATCGCGTCGAAACCATAGCGATAATAATCACTTTTCATGACGCCGTGGCCCCACGCTTCGCCAGTCATCCAGAACGGGCTATCATCCAGCGCTTTGTCCGGATTGGCCTGCTTCCACTCGCGTAATGCCGCGCTGGCCTGGGTTTTTAGCTGTTGCCAGGCAGGAAGCTCAACATTTTTGGCAGTATCGACCCGGAACCCGTCAATGCCGTAATCATGCACCCACTGGCTTAACCAGTGAGTCAGATAATCCCGTGGCGTATAGCCTTCAATGAACTTTGCTTTAGTATCAGGCTTGTTGGCATAGAACGCGGGTAGGCCGGAAGGCGTAGTAGATTCCGTTTTTATATCCGGCAGGAAGGCCAGCGACAGGGTTAAATCGTCAAATCCCGGACTGTCGTAGTCGCCAATATCGGTACGAATCCACTTTTTCCCCCACCATTTTTCCCAGGCGGCGCTGTCGCTGAAGTTGATGTAGTCGTTAAAGCTGTGCCAGCTTTGTCCGGCGGCGGGTCGCCAGTTTGTCCAGCGATCGCCGAGAATTTTTTGCCGTTCCGCGCCGGATAAATAGAGCGCGCCGAACTGATACTCCTGCATATCCGCCAGCGTGGCGTAACCGGCATGATTCATTACTACGTCAAATAAAATACGGATGCCGCGCTGATGCGCGCCGTCGACCAGCGCGCGGAGATCGGCTTCGCTGCCCATATTGGCATCCAGCGTCGTCCAGTCCTGAGTGTAATAGCCGTGATAGGCGTAATGAGGAAAATCGCCTTTTGTCCCGCCGCCGACCCAGCCGTGGATCTGTTCAAACGGCGAGCTTATCCACAAGGCGTTCACGCCTAATTGCTGTAGATAGTCCAGTTTACTCGTCAACCCGCGTAAATCGCCGCCGTGGAAAGTGCCAATCTCTTGCATACCATCCTTATGGCGACCATAGCTGTGGTCGTTGGTTGGATCGCCATTGCGAAAACGATCCGTAAGCACAAAATAAACGGTGGCGTTGCGCCAGTTAAAAGGCGCTGATGCATGGGTTTCCGCGCGTTCCAGCAATAAAAGCCCGTGGCTGTCGGCAGGTCGCAGCGTGATTTGCCCGTTTTGGACGGTATCGGTTTGACCACTGTAATAATCGCGCACTACCGTCCCTTCCGGAAAGGTTTGGCGAACATCCAGCGTGAGCGGCGAACCATCCCAGACGGGACACTGGTAGGCGAGCTGCGCGGTGCGTTCAGGTTCAGTTTTTATCGATAACAACAGGGTCGGCGTACCGGATCGGGTATCTACCGTTATCGTATAGTCGCCATCTTTAAACAAACGCCATTGCGGCGGCGCGCCTTCGCAGGGTTTTAACGACAACATCTGGTTGAGTTTTATGGCGCCGGAGGGCTGCCAGCACTGCTGGTCAATATGGAGCGTTAACGCGCGTGTACCTTTTGTTAATGCAGCATGGCTGGTAAAGCGTCCGGTTTCCTGCGTCGAGAACGTTGGAAAACCGGGCGAGGTCCATGATGAGGCGATCGCGATACCGGGTATCAGCGTCAGAGCGAAGGCGGCAAGTTTCATCACGCTATCCTTTGTGGGCAATATTCATCAGCTTGCCTGGTTTTTAGGCGAATGAACTCCTCCCCCGCAGAGAGTCGCGCAGGAGGAGGCGCGAGGGTGAGCGACGAGGCGCAAAAAAACGCCTCTATTTGCGATAAGCACCACATTTTATTGGCATTATTGCTGTCTGTTATCGTTAATAGTTGACATAGTTTCGGATTAAGACTATTCCCTGAGGTGCTTTTTAAGCCTATTTTTGCTAGAATTTGGGGTTCAAACCTTAACTTCGTGAAAAATAAAAGGTGTTGGAATGTATCAATCCGACCAGGAGACCTAATGATATTGACTCCCATGCGACGATATGGGGCAATGATTCTTATGTTACTCACCATCGCATTTTCGGGTGAGGTGCTGGCAAAGACGCACGCAACACAAACGAGTCAAAAGTCCCACATAACCGAGAAAAGTTATAAACAGGTTAGCAGTAAACAAGAGTATTCTCGCAATAGTGCAAAGAGCAGTTCACTTCCTGATTTGCGAAAATACCCTTCCGGAACCCCCAGAAAAAAAGCGTTTCTCCGGACCGTTATGCCTTACATCACCAGCCAAAATGCCGCGATTACCGCGGACCGTAATTGGCTGATCTCAAAACAGTACCAGAACCGCTGGTCGCCGTCTGAGCGCGCGCGTATGAAAGATATCGCGAAGCGCTATAAAGTGAGCTGGTCCGGCAACACGCGTCGTATTCCGTGGAATACATTGCTGGAGCGCGTCGACATTATCCCAACCAGCATGGTGGCGACGATGGCGGCGGCGGAAAGCGGCTGGGGAACCTCTAAACTGGCGCGTAGCAACAACAACCTGTTCGGCATGAAGTGTACGAAAGGGCGTTGTACCAATACGCCGGGTAAGGTGAAAGGTTACTCGCAATTCGCGTCGGTTGAGGAGTCGGTGAGCGCGTATGTCGCCAACCTGAACACGCATCCGGCTTATTCCTCTTTCCGCAAGTCGCGCGCCCAACTGCGTAAGGCGGATCAGGAAGTCACCGCCACGGCGATGATTCATAAGCTGAAGGGTTACTCTACCCAGGGGTCGCGCTATAACAACTACTTGTTCGCGATGTACCAGGACAACCAGCGTCTGATCGCCGCGCATATGTAATTCTGTGTGCCGGATGGCGCTACGCTATCCGGCTTACAAGGCATCTGTAGGCTGGATAAACTACAACAACGCTTCACTATGCTGGTCGCGATACTCCTTAGGCGTAGTGACGTACTCCTTTTTAAACACCGAATAGAAATATTGCAGTGACGGGTAGCCGCACATTTGCGAAATTTCGTTTATCGCCAACGTGGTAGAAATCAACAAACTACGCGCTTTTTCCAGCTTTTCGGCGTGGATCAGCGCATGTATCGTCTCGCCAACTTCTTCCTTAAAACGTTTTTCCAGGTTTGAACGTGAAATCCCAACCGCGTCCAGCACCTGCTCGACTTTAATGCCCTTACAGGCATGGTTACGAATAAAGTGCATCGCCTGGATAACCGCCGGATCGGTCAGGGAGCGATAGTCTGTCGAGCGGCGCGCAATGACGCGCACCGGCGGCACCAGAATGCGCTGTAACGGCATCTCTTCGCGCGCCAGCAAACGGTGCAGCAGTTTAGCTGCCTGATAGCCCATTTGCCGCGCCCCCTGCGCGACGGAGGAAAGCGCGACGCGCGACAGGTAACGGGTTAACTCTTCGTTATCAATACCGATAACGCAAAGTTTTTCCGGCACCGGAATATGCAGGTGTTCGCAGGCCTGCAATACGTGACGGGCGCGGGCATCCGTTACGGCAATGATGCCGGTTTGCGGCGGCAGCGTCTGAAGCCAGTCGGCGAGGCGATTTTGCGCGTGCTGCCAGTTTTCCGGCGCGGTTTCCAGCCCCTGATAGACTACGCCGCGGTATTTTTCCTCGGCGACCAGCTGACGAAAGGCGTATTCCCGTTCCGCCGCCCAATGTTTGCGGCTGGAGTCGGGCAAACCGTAAAACGCGAAGCGGTTGACGCCTTTTTCTTTTAAATGCAGGAAAGCGCTTTCAACGAGCGCATGATTATCGGTGGCGATGTAATGAACGGCGGGATAATTTTCAGCAAGATGGTAAGAACCGCCGACCCCGACAATGGGTACGTCGACATCGGCCAATAATTGAGCGATATCGTCATCATCGTAATCGGCAATAACGCCGTCGCCTAACCACTCTTTAATGTTATCGATACGGGCACGGAAATCTTCCTCAATAAATATATCCCATTCGGATTGCGAGGCTTGTAAATATTCACCCACCCCCTCCACTACCTGACGGTCATAGGCTTTATTCGCGTTAAATAACAGAGTGATGCGGTGACGTTTATCAAACATGAGGATATATCCTGCAAAAGTGAACCTGGACTCATGGATACTATCAAAACGGCTGACATAACGGTCTGGCGAATGATGACAAATTATTTTGCGCCTGAAACGTTATGCGAAATTCATCACAGCAAACGGCGGATGACAATTGTCATTTCTTATCTATATATTACGGTTTTTTGTTTATTTGCCAGGATTCGATCGCGATCGCTTTTTTCTTCTGTGGTTTTCAGCGTTTTTTTGAGAGCCAGAGCACATTTGGGGATTCTCTTAATAGCGGTGTGAAATAACGTAATTGAGCAATAAATCAGGAAATTCCAGTATGACGTTATGTCGTTTACTTGCCGTCTTATCTGATTATGGAGCTCACTATGCAGGCTTATTTTGACCAACTCGATCGTGTTCGCTATGAAGGCCCTCAATCGACTAACCCGCTGGCATTTCGTCATTACAATCCCGACGAGCTGGTTTTAGGTAAACGTATGGAAGATCACCTGCGTTTCGCGGCCTGTTACTGGCATACCTTCTGCTGGAACGGCGCGGATATGTTTGGTGTAGGCGCGTTTAATCGTCCGTGGCAGCAACCGGGCGAAGCGCTGGAGCTGGCGAAACGCAAAGCGGACGTGGCGTTTGAATTTTTCCACAAACTGAATGTGCCTTTTTATTGCTTCCATGACGTGGATGTGTCGCCGGAAGGCGCGTCGTTGAAAGAATATAAAAACAACTTCGCGCAGATGGTGGATGTGCTGGCGGCGAAACAGGAGCAGAGCGGCGTAAAACTGCTGTGGGGAACGGCGAACTGCTTTACCAACCCGCGCTATGGCGCAGGCGCCGCCACTAACCCGGACCCGGAGGTCTTTAGCTGGGCAGCGACGCAAGTGGTTACGGCAATGAACGCCACGCATAAACTGGGCGGCGAAAATTACGTCCTGTGGGGCGGGCGCGAAGGTTATGAAACGTTGCTGAATACCGATCTGCGCCAGGAACGCGAACAGATTGGCCGCTTTATGCAAATGGTGGTCGAGCACAAACATAAAATGGGTTTCCAGGGCACGCTGCTGATTGAACCGAAACCGCAGGAACCGACAAAACATCAGTATGATTATGACGTTGCAACGGTCTATGGCTTCCTCAAACAGTTCGGCCTGGAAAAAGAGATCAAAGTGAACATTGAGGCGAACCACGCCACGCTGGCGGGCCATTCGTTCCACCATGAAATCGCGACCGCTATCGCGCTGGGTATTTTTGGCTCCGTTGACGCCAACCGCGGCGATGCGCAACTGGGCTGGGATACCGATCAGTTCCCTATTAGCGTTGAAGAGAACGCGCTGGTGATGTACGAAATCCTGAAAGCGGGCGGATTCACGACGGGCGGTCTCAACTTCGACGCCAAAGTTCGTCGCCAGAGCACCGATAAATACGATCTGTTCTACGGTCATATCGGCGCGATGGATACGATGGCGTTGTCGCTGAAAATCGCCGCGCGTATGGTTGAAGACGGCGAGCTGGATAAACGCGTGGCGAAGCGCTATGCCGGCTGGAATGGTGAGCTGGGGCAGCAGATTCTGAAAGGACAACTCTCCTTAGGCGAACTGGCGCAGTATGCGGAGCAGCATAATCTGGCGCCAGTACATCAAAGCGGTCATCAGGAGCTGTTAGAAAATCTGGTTAACCGTTATCTGTTTGATAAATAACCCTATCTACCGGGCGACTCCGCGTTAGCCCGGCCTGTAGTCGTGATTAGCCCGGTAAGCGTAGCGCTGCCGGGCGCTTTCAGTAAAGGAACCCACACTATGTATATCGGGATCGATCTTGGTACATCGGGTGTAAAAGCTATCCTGTTGAATGAGCAGGGCGATGTGCTGGCTACGCATACTGAAAAACTGACCGTATCGCGTCCGCATCCCTTATGGTCGGAACAGGAACCAGAGCAGTGGTGGCAGGCGACGGATCGTGCGGTTAAAGGTTTAGGTCGGCAACAGTCGTTAAGTGGCGTTCGGGCGTTGGGCATCGCCGGACAAATGCATGGCGCGACATTGCTTGATAGCCGTCAGCAGGTTCTGCGACCAGCGATTTTATGGAATGACGGACGCTGTAGCGAAGAGTGCGCCTGGCTGGAAAAAAAGGTGCCGCAGTCGCGTGCGATAACCGGTAATCTGATGATGCCCGGTTTTACCGCGCCCAAATTAGTCTGGGTGCAGTGCCACGAACCGGATATTTTCCGCCAGATAGACAAAGTTCTGCTGCCGAAAGATTTTCTGCGGCTGCGAATGACGGGCGTCTTTGCCAGCGATATGTCGGATGCGGCAGGAACGATGTGGCTGGACGTGAAAAAGCGCGACTGGAGCGACGTTATGCTCAACGCCTGTCATTTAACCCGACAGCAGATGCCAGCGTTATTTGAAGGTAGTGACATTACCGGAACGTTGCTGCCAGAGGTAGCCAGCGCATGGGGAATGCCAGCAGTACCTGTGGTGGCGGGCGGCGGCGACAATGCGGCTGGCGCGGTCGGCGTAGGAATGATCGATGCCGGACAGGCGATGCTCTCACTTGGAACATCGGGCGTCTATTTTGCCGTCAGCGACGGCTTTCTGAGTAAACCGGAGAGCGCAGTACACAGTTTTTGCCATGCGCTGCCGGAACGCTGGCATTTAATGTCTGTGATGTTGAGCGCCGCCTCTTGTCTGGACTGGGCGGCTAAACTCACCGGGCAGGAGAACGTCCCGGCGCTGATTGCCGCCGCACAGCAGGCGGATGAGCATACCGATCCGATCTGGTTTTTGCCGTACCTGTCCGGCGAGCGCACGCCGCATAATAATCCGCAGGCAAAAGGCGTTTTCTTTGGTTTAACCCATCAGCATGGCCCGGCGGAACTGGCGCGGGCGGTACTGGAAGGCGTGGGATATGCTCTGGCGGATGGCATGGATGTGGTTCACGCCTGCGGCGTCAAGCCCGCCAGCGTGACGCTTATCGGCGGCGGGGCGCGCAGCGAATACTGGCGTCAGATGCTATCTGATATTAGCGGGCTACAGCTTGATTATCGTACTGGCGGCGATGTGGGACCAGCGCTGGGCGCGGCGCGTCTGGCGCAAATTGCGGTGAATAAACAGACTCCGCTCGCCGATGTATTGCCGCAGTTGCCGCTGGAGCAGGCGCATTATCCTGATGCGCAGCGTCATGCGGTTTATCAACAACGTCGTGAAACCTTCCGTCGACTCTATCAGCAGCTGTTGCCGTTGATGTCATAAGTCAGAATGCCTTTCGGTTTTGGCTGAAAGGCATTTCCCGTAAATATTGATTCTATTGAATTATATCGAAGTAAGTATGTGTGTTTTCTGATTTTTATATTATTGCTAAGCAGGCGCCTTTTTCATCGCTATTTCTTCGCTTAATGTGTCTCACTCAACCACAAGGAGAGTGAGATGGACGATCACGTTGCGCGCAGGAAACGGATATTCGGCCTGGGAATGTTAGTCGTCGGTGCAGTGGTATACCTGGTGGGACTGTGGCCAGGCTGTCATACATTAAGCGAAAAGGGATATTTTTTTGCGGCAATCGTCATGTGCGGTTTTCCTGTCTTAATTCGCCAGGAACACACGGGGAATGACCGCTTGCTTTCTCGTTGTAAATCTTTGCTGTTGCTTGGCATCGGCATGGTCGCGGTCGGCGTATTTAACCTGGCGCTGGCGGGCGCGCTGAAAATACTGTGTCTGGTGGCGCTGGGGGTCAGTATATATGGAACCGATCTTTACGCTTCCTACAGTGATGATGAATGATGGCCGGAGCCATCATTGTCGTTTAGCTAACCCATTTCCGTTTATCAATACGCTGTAACAGCATGGAAAGTAGCAGGCTTCCTGTCACCGTCGCGGCAAAAACCCACACGATGTCTAACGGCGGCCAACGTTTTAACTCCAGACCATTAGTACGTAGCGCATGGATAATCAGCGCGTGGAAACCATAAATACCCAGCGAGTGGCGGGAGATAAGCCCCAGTCCAGGTAACGTCCGCGCATTCAGCTTATTTTTAACTACCGTGAACAGTGAGACGGCGCAAATAAACACCATGGGACCGCAATACAGATACCAGGTATCGGCAAAATTTCCGCGCCAGCGTAATTCATGCAATGTGCCGCGAGAAATAACAAATACCGCGATGATGAACAGGGCAGTGCAGATAAGCGTCAGCGATGACTTTTGCGTCTCCATCATTCCAATGGCGCGGCCCAGGATACCGTAGAGAATGTAGTAGAACGTGTCACCGCTGATATACAGATTGATGGGCAACCATTCAACGCCGCCGATTTTTTGCGGCACAGTATTTGGGTTGGCAATAATACCAATGACCACCATCAGCGTCAGGAGCATTTTGCCGCTCACGTTTTTTACCTGGATTAATGGCGATACCAGGTAGATCACCGCAATCGCAAAGAAAAACCACAGGTGGTAAAACACGGGTTTTTGCAGCGCATTTTTTAGCGAAAGCTCGACGTTGATCGAAGTAAAAAGTGAAATGTAAGCCAGGGCGACAACGCTGTAAAAGATAAGGCACAGGGCGATACGTAAAAAATGCCGCGGTTGCGCGCAGCGCTCGCCAAAAAAAAGATAGCCTGAAATCATAAAAAACAGGGGAACGCTAACGCGCGAAGCCGAATTCAGGACATTCGCAATATCCCAGTTTAGCGGGCTGACGCTGTGGGCGTTGGTGATGTACCACGTTGTAGTATGGATCATCACTACCATTAAACAGGCGATCCCTCGCAGGTTATCAATCCAGTTAATTTTAGGCTGCATCAGTTCCTCAGCTTCCGTTTCAATAGAGTTCCAGCGCGGTGGCTCACTGGAAAAATCTGACTTTCTACGCTACATCTTGTGATGGCGTAAGGAGATTCGCACAATGTGTCTGCTACCCACAAACCTTAATAATAAGACTGACCAGCAAACCAGACGGTAATAAAAATGATAATGAAGTATTTCTGTACTGTGATGATAGCCATCGCTCTGGTGGGATGCACAGCGACACCGCCACCGACGCAAAAAGCCCAGCAGAGTAAAGTGAGCCCAACACGCACGCTGGATATGGAAGCATTGTGTAAAGCCCAGGCGGCGCAGCGTTACAACACTGGCGCACAGAAAATTGCTGTTACCGGCTTCGAGCAGTTTCAGGGGAGCTATGAGATGCGTGGTAATACCTTCCGTAAAGAGAGTTTTGTCTGCTCTTTTGATGCAGATGGGCAGTTTTTACATCTTTCTATGCGGTAAAAGCCGCGCCTGGTGAGGTGTGATGCCGCGAAATCCGGCAATTTTCGCTAAACAAACCGGTTTCATACTGTATATCTCGCATCCAGCGGGTATACTGGCTCCTTCCTTTAAATCCACACGTATCCAGCACGAAATAATATGCAAAAGTTTGATACCAGGACCTTCCAGGGCTTGATCCTGACCTTACAGGATTACTGGGCTCGCCAGGGCTGCACCATTGTTCAACCATTGGACATGGAAGTCGGCGCGGGAACTTCTCATCCAATGACCTGCCTGCGCGCGCTGGGGCCAGAGCCGATGGCGACTGCCTATGTGCAGCCTTCTCGTCGTCCGACCGATGGCCGCTACGGCGAAAACCCGAACCGCTTACAGCACTACTACCAGTTCCAGGTAGTGATTAAGCCGTCTCCGGAGAATATTCAGGAGCTGTATCTCGGTTCTCTGAAAGAGCTGGGTATGGACCCGACCATTCACGATATCCGTTTCGTGGAAGATAACTGGGAGAACCCGACGCTGGGCGCCTGGGGACTCGGCTGGGAAGTGTGGCTGAATGGCATGGAAGTGACGCAGTTCACCTACTTCCAGCAGGTCGGCGGCCTGGAGTGCAAGCCGGTGACCGGTGAAATCACCTACGGTCTGGAACGTCTGGCGATGTATATCCAGGGCGTGGACAGCGTTTACGACCTGGTCTGGAGCGATGGCCCGCTGGGTAAAACCACCTACGGCGACGTGTTCCATCAGAACGAAGTGGAGCAATCCACCTATAACTTTGAATACGCCGATGTGGATTTCTTATTCACCTGCTTCGAGCAGTATGAGAAAGAAGCCCAGCAGCTGCTGGCACTGGAAAACCCGCTGCCGCTGCCGGCCTACGAGCGTATTCTGAAAGCCGCCCATAGCTTCAACCTGCTGGATGCGCGTAAAGCTATCTCCGTCACCGAACGTCAGCGCTACATTTTGCGTATTCGCACCCTGACCAAAGCAGTGGCAGAGGCTTATTATGCTTCCCGTGAAGCCCTCGGCTTCCCGATGTGCAACAAAGACAAGTAAGAGGCGGCCATGTCTGAGAAAACTTTTCTGGTGGAAATCGGCACTGAAGAGCTGCCACCAAAAGCACTGCGCAGTTTGGCTGAGTCCTTTGCTGCGAACTTCACTGCGGAGCTGGATAACGCCGGCCTCGCGCACGGTAACGTTGAATGGTTTGCCGCCCCGCGCCGTCTGGCGCTGAAAGTGGCGAATCTTGCTGAATCTCAGCCCGATCGCGAAGTCGAAAAACGTGGTCCGGCGATTGCCCAGGCGTTCGACGCCGAAGGCAAACCGAGCAAAGCGGCAGAAGGCTGGGCGCGCGGCTGCGGGATCACCGTTGATCAGGCCGAGCGTCTGAAGACCGACAAAGGCGAATGGCTGCTGTATCGCGCCCACGTGAAGGGCGAAAGTACCGAAGCGCTGGTGCCGAACATGGTAGCCACCTCGCTGGCGAAACTACCGATCCCGAAACTGATGCGCTGGGGCGCGTCTGACGTCCACTTCGTGCGTCCGGTACACACTGTGACTCTGCTGCTGGGCGATAAAGTGATTCCGGCGACTATTCTGGGTATTCAGTCTGACCGCGTCATTCGCGGCCATCGCTTTATGGGTCAGCCTGAGTTCACTATCGACAATGCTGACCAGTACCCGCAAATTCTGCTGGAGCGCGGTAAAGTCATTGCGGACTACGAAGCGCGTAAAGCCAAAATCAAAGCGGACGCTGAAGAAGCAGCACGCAAGATTGGCGGTAATGCCGACCTGAGCGAAAGCCTGCTGGAAGAAGTCGCCTCGCTGGTGGAATGGCCGGTGGTATTGACGGCGAAATTCGAAGAGAAATTCCTCGCCGTGCCTGCCGAAGCGCTGGTGTACACCATGAAGGGCGACCAGAAGTATTTCCCGGTTTATGACAACGCGGGCAAGCTGCTGCCGAACTTTATCTTCGTCGCGAATATCGAATCGAAAGATCCGACCCAGATTATCTCCGGTAACGAGAAAGTGGTGCGTCCGCGTCTGGCGGATGCTGAATTCTTCTTCAATACCGACCGTAAAAAACGTCTGGAAGATCATCTGCCGTGTCTGCAAACCGTGCTGTTCCAGCAACAGCTGGGCACGCTGCGCGACAAGACCGACCGTATTCAGGCGCTGGCGGGCTGGATTGCCGGTCAGATTGGCGCTGACGTTAACCACGCCACTCGTGCGGGCCTGCTCTCTAAGTGCGACCTGATGACCAACATGGTCTTCGAGTTCACCGACACCCAGGGTGTGATGGGGATGCACTA
Organism: Salmonella sp. A7; assembly: GCF_020181675.1. Taxonomy (NCBI): domain Bacteria; kingdom Pseudomonadati; phylum Pseudomonadota; class Gammaproteobacteria; order Enterobacterales; family Enterobacteriaceae; genus Salmonella; species Salmonella sp. A7. The sequence continues at coordinate 197,521 of NZ_CP084001.1, forward strand.
CGCGCGTCACGATGGTGAAGCGGAAGATGTCGCTGTGGCGCTTAACGAGCAGTATCAGCCGCGCTTTGCCGGTGATGACCTGCCGTCTAACCCGGTGGCCTGTGCGCTGGCGATCGCCGATAAGATGGACACTCTGGCGGGTATCTTCGGTATTGGTCAGCATCCGAAAGGTGACAAAGACCCGTTTGCGCTGCGTCGTGCCGCGCTGGGCGTGCTGCGCATCATCGTTGAGAAGAACCTAAACCTTGATCTGCAAACGCTGACCGAAGAAGCGGCGCGTCTGTATGGCGACAAGCTGACCAACGCCAACGTAGTCGATGATGTGATCGATTTTATGCTGGGTCGCTTCCGCGCCTGGTATCAGGACGAAGGTTACACCGTCGACACCATCCAGGCGGTACTGGCGCGTCGTCCGACCCGTCCGGCAGATTTCGATGCTCGTATGAAAGCGGTATCGCACTTCCGCACCCTGGAAGAAGCCTCTGCGCTGGCGGCGGCGAACAAGCGCGTCTCCAACATCCTGGCGAAAGCCACTGAGCCGCTGAACGATATCGTCCACGCCTCCGTACTGAAAGAAGCGGCGGAAATTGAGTTGGCCAGACATCTGGTTGTGCTGCGTGATAAGCTTCAGCCGTACTTTGCCGATGGTCGTTATCAGGAAGCGTTGATTGAGCTGGCTGCTCTGCGCGCGCCGGTGGATGAATTCTTCGAAAATGTCATGGTTAACGCGGAAGAGAAAGATATCCGTATCAACCGCCTGACGCTGTTGTCGAAACTACGCGAACTGTTCCTGCAGGTTGCGGATATTTCGTTACTGCAATAAGCGTTCAGTTAAATAAATAAAAACCTGCTCTCGGGCAGGTTTTTTTATAACGTAAAGAGTGCTAGTCGATTCGCTAATAATTCTGTAACTCATAGACGCGGTTATTTCTATTGATTGGCAAAAATATTTCAGGAATACATTAACGCTGGCGGTACGGATATTGGCGTTAGAATAGCTGCGGGTGCTTGAGACTGTTTGTCTCAGGTATTCATCAAAAGGCAGACAGAGAAAAGCCCCACCTGACTATACCCAAAATAATTCGAGTTGCTTAAAGGCGGCAAGGGAGTGAGTCCCCAGGAGCATAGATAACTATGTGACTGGGGTGAGCGAGCGTAGCCAACACATAAGCAACTTGAAGTATGAAGGGTATATAAATCAAAAGTGCACTGCGCCCATTATTGATCTCTTCAATAACGAAGCTATCCCCTACAGTATTTCAGAACGTCCAACCATGCCGATGATCGATGACATACTCATGAAGGCATTTGCCAGACTTGATGCGGGTACCAATCCGGTTCTTCATTCAGATCAGGGCTGGCAATACCGTCATTGATGGTACCAGTACCAGTTACGAGAGTTTGGCATCATCCAAAGTATGTCCCGCAAAGGCAACTGCCTTGATAATGCCTGTGCAGAATGTTTTTTCGGGACTTTAAAATCAGAAAGTTTTTACACCAGTAAATTTAAGGATATTGATGAACTTAAGATAGCTATTGAGGATTACATACGATACTACAATACCCGACGAATTAGCCTTAGATTTAACGGACTCAGCCCGGTTGAATACCGCCTAAAGAGCTATCCAGGCAGAAATTAACAAGGTCTGTACAGGGATGCTATCAGGGAACCTGAACGTTGGTGGATACGGTTACGCAAATGTCTGCTATGAGAGAGGAGCGGACGTTGATAGCACTTCACTTTCCCTAAGAATAAAATATGTAGAAAACGGGTTATGAAACTTTAGCTGCCTTGGGGGGGCAGTTAAGTGATTAGCACATATTTAACACAGACTATTGACTGTAACTGGATTTTTTAATAACCTAATTAGCAGGTTATGCGCAGACCTGTCAGCCTGTAGACAAATCCGCCAACGCGCTTTTTACCCCTTAGTTTTCAGAGCATATCCTTTTAACTTTGCTCTGTGTTTACAGGCCGCAGAGTATTTGTAAAAGGCATATGCAATGCTCTCACGCATCAATGTTAACAATCACCGATATGTCCCCTCACTCGATCAGCTTCGCAAACAAGCCCGTTTTCTCAGGGATCACTGCAATGTTCAATTGAACCATGCCTATGAGATGGTCGCGTATTTTTATCGGTTTTCTAGCTGGGGAGATCTGCTAAATCACACCACCAGTGATATAGCTATCGAGGATCAGCAAATCGTTGCTCACATGCGAGAAGAACTCCAGACATACAGAAACCGTCTGGCAGCATCTGATCTTCAACGATTATCCCAATTAGCAGCGCTGAAGGGCACCTTAATAGAGGCTGTGGTGAATGACCGTATAATGACATTAAACGCTCTGGATATCGTTCAGATCTATAATTGCCTGTACAACGAAGAATACTGGGGAGAGCCAGCTCCGGTTTCCTGGTATGAAGTACTCGATGAAACAGACAGATGTTTAGTGTTGCTTGCCAAACGGACAGCTCTGGCGGGCCGTACCAACACAGTCAATCCTCATATTAGCTTTCCATGGTTTGGATTCAGAATGTATGGATATTTACACATTGATGGAAACACACTGAACTACAACTGCAGAGAACTGGACAGCTACCTATGGCCCTCAGAAAAAAAATACACAACGGTATTCAGCAGGCCGTGGTTTGCTGCATATGTCAGTGGCTTCATCCGTATTCAGCTTCATTCACTATGCAGTTCTGGCTTCTCAGGGAAAATGTCATTTGAGAGAATAAATAATGTCGATTTGGTTTCAGGACCAGTTAGACAATCATTCTTTAATGATGAAATACCGAGCTCGTCAATAAACACCGTTGTTGAAAATTTGCTCAGCATGGGAGGCGTGAGGGACACCAGAAAACAAAATATAACATTCCGTTTTGGCAACGGTGAAATGTATTGATGGATCGCTCATTCTGGATTTTACTCAGTGAACTCCCATCTTCAACAACTGCGTTTATTTTACTTTCAGGTGTCATCTATACGCTGGCCAGAAAAGGTTGCTTTCCCTCGCTTTCACAACGCCAGTTCTTTTATCTGATAATGACGTTTACCATGATAACTGGCTGTAAAATCTTATTTGGATAAAACTCACTAGGCCGATGTGCGACTTATTGATTAATATAATGGGGCTCTGGTAATGTCCGCTGCTGGCACAAAGCGGACATCAGTATTCAAAAAATGAAAAACGACGACTTGATGTATACCGTTTGCTATACATGGTGGTTGTGCTATCATTGTAAAGCAAATGCTATACAAGGGGTGTCTCATGAAATCAGATGTTCAACTTAACCTTAGAGCTAAGGAATCGCAGCGGGCGCTCATTGATGCAGCTGCGGAAATCCTTCACAAGTCACGTACAGATTTCATTCTGGAAACGGCCTGCCGGGCTGCCGAGAATGTGATCCTTGACCGCCGTGTATTTAACTTTAACGATGAGCAATATGAGGAGTTCATCAATCTGCTTGATGCACCGGTCGCAGATGATCCTGTTATCGAAAAACTGCTGGCAAGGAAACCTCAGTGGGACGTGTAACAGCACCAGAACCTTTGTCCGCTTTTCATCAGGTAGCTGAGTTCGTCAGCGGTGAAGCTGTGCTCGATGACTGGTTGAAGCAAAAGGGCCTCAAAAACCAGGCTCTCGGAGCGGCCAGAACATTTGTGGTGTGCAAGAAAGACACGAAGCAAGTAGCCGGTTTTTACTCTCTGGCCACCGGTAGCGTCAACCATACAGAAGCGACAGGCAACCTTCGGCGTAACATGCCAGATCCCATCCCTGTCATTATACTTGCCCGTCTTGCTGTCGATCTCTCATTCCATGGAAAAGGGCTTGGTGCTGATTTACTTCATGATGCAGTGCTTCGTTGCTATCGGGTTGCCGAGAATATTGGTGTACGTGCAATCATGGTTCATGCACTTACCGAAGAAGCCAAAAATTTCTACATTCACCATGGTTTCAAATCATCACAAACTCAGCAGCGAACTTTGTTCCTTAGGCTCCCTCAATAGAATGCAAAGACTGTTACGTTCAAATCGCTATAAGCGATAATTTGATAGAACGTCTAAGGTTAAATTCAGGAAGAATACGACGAACAAAATATTGATGAGACAGGAATCCGCGTGATGCAAGAAAGCAACGGAATGGATATTCCGATTGCGGACAATGTTATTTAGTTATAGCCAGAAACAAAAAAGAGCCCATGTATTAAATGGACTCTTTCTCTGATGCCTCGGTTAATCTGTCCAGGTTTTTGGGGTCAGTACAAAGTGAGCCCACCTCTGCCATTCTTGTGGCGTTATGCATTCTCAAGGCACCCTGTTAATTTTATCTTGTTGGCGCTTTGTAGGCCCGATAACCCATTATGTTATCGGGCATTTTTTTAACGTAATGGTAATTCCGTCAGACAGGTCTGGCTGTCATCTCTGGTGGCAATGGCATGTGACGCCGTTTTACCGTTGTAGCTTACTTCCAGCGTCCCTTCCATATTGCGCGGTAGCCAAACACCGATAAATCCGTTTCGATAGCTTTGCATCTCTTTTTGTACGATGACAGCGCCTTTACTGTCTGTCACTTTTACAGTGAACGGTTTATTCGGCATTTCTCCCTGACAGCCGGAAAGGCTGTGGTTAAAACAGGGGTGTGTCCGCCATTCATAGGGCGCAAAAGAGAGATAGAATTTGTCGCCTAACGGTAGCGTATAAATCTGCTCTCCGTCAGATAATTTGAGCTCGGTACTGGTAATCGACGCGGAGTAAGGCAAAGGACGGCTCTGCGGCGTCTGATCAATCGTATCCACGATCTGCTCAACCGTTTTTCCCGCCAGCCCATGTTGCGCCAGAAAAGCGGATTCTGCGGATGCCGCAAGCGCGGAGCCGCTGGCGCATAAACCCAAAAGTAATAACCATGATGATTTCGACATAACTTCAATTCCTTGTGAACAATCTCCCTGCCTACTATAGGGGTTCCCCTAAGGGAAAGGTCAAAGGAACGCAGGGTAAAGTAATGCAAAGTTATGCTGGGGGAGAGGGGGAATTGGAATAAAAAAATCCCCGCCATCAGGCAGGGATTCAAAATTCTGAGCTTTTTAAGCTTACAGGCTGGTTACGTTACCAGCTGCCGGGCCTTTAGCGCCGCTTTCGATGGTGAAGGAAACTTTCTGACCTTCGTCCAGAGATTTGTAACCATCGTTCTGAATAGCGGAGAAGTGTACAAACACGTCTTTAGAACCGTCATCAGGAGTAATAAAGCCGAAGCCTTTATCAGCGTTGAACCATTTTACGATACCAGTCATTTTACCGGACATAGTGTATTACCTTTTAAAAAATAAGTGTGCCTTTCGGCGTTATGGCGTGCTTTACAGATTTTTTAAGCGTTAAGGAAATGCGCACTACGAGGGGTATCTAATGGATAACTCTTGAAGGGACTTGCCTTACTAAACTGCTTTAATGGTCTGTACGTCAAACCGTTGAGCACATTAACTCATGTAATGCCGGGCGATGCAACTTTTATTTTACTTTATTTCTCCAGGTCAGGAATCGGGCGGGGAAAACGGTCCTTACGCAGGACCGTTAAAACAGAGAGGGGTAAAAATTACTCCATCAATTGCTTACTTAAGCGTGGGTTCGCCTGTATCAGGCGCATCAATTTGAGCTCTGCTGGCGTGGGTTTTTCGCGTTTCGATTCCCATTCCTGAACCATGGCAACCGTTACGCCCAGCGCTCTGGCGAATTCATCTGTTTTTAGTCCCGTCCCTCTCCGTAACTGTTCAAATTCGGTAAAAGGATTGGGTTTTTGCGTCAGGGTGATCTTTCGCGTTTCATCTTTAAAAACAATTTGTTCCAGGCTGCTCAGCAGCTCAAACATCGGATCTTTATATTCCATTGAGAACTCCTGTAAATCACACAGCGGGATCGTGAAGTGCATCGAAGCCTCTTAAGAATAGTCGGGAAACTTGCGGGTGGGGGGCGACGCGCCGCCAGGAAGCGCTATCGATTCGTTTCGATGCCTTACGCTACGCGACTTTTAGGACGCTAACAATTTGATCCAGGAAGGTATATCCGTCTTTCAGAAAATAATTGTAAAGATTAAAAAAATATTACATCCCCCGCTGGAAAGCTTTCTTGCCGCGTTTTTTGTCGCAGTGTCAGGTTAAAAATTAACAATAAAATAACAAATTAAGCATTGATGCAGATAAACATAATTTTCCGCTACAAGATCGCGTGGAAAGGGTATCCTGCAAGCCTGACCTGGACTATCCTTGTAAGCCGTCAGGCACGCAGGTGTCGTTGTGCGCATTTTTGGGTGAAAGGAGTATTAACAATGGCGACAGGTAAGTCCTGCTCTCGCTGGTTTGCGCCTGTTGTGGCGTTATTAATGGTGTTTAGCCTGAGCGGGTGTTTTGATAAAGAAGGCGATCAGCGCAAAGCGTTTGTCGATTTCCTGCAGAATACAGCAATGCGTAGCGGAGAGCGTTTACCAACGCTGACGGCCGATCAGAAAAAACAGTTTGGTCCGTTTGTGTCTGATTACGCGATACTGTATGGCTACTCGCAGCAGGTAAACCAGGCGATGGATTCCGGTCTGCGCCCGGTGGTCGATAGCGTTAACGCCATCCGCGTTCCGCAGGATTATATGACGCAACGTGAGCCGCTGCGGCAGGCAAATGGTTCGTTAGGCGTGCTGGCGCAACAGTTGCAGAATGCAAAACTGCAGGCTGATGCCGCGCATGGCGCGTTAAAGCAGGCCGATGACCTGAAGCCTGTGTTTGATCAGGTCTACAAAAAAGTAGTCACCGTGCCGGCAGATGCTTTGCAGCCGCTGATCCCGGCGGCGCAGATCTTTACGCAGCAGTTGGTACAAGTGGGCGATTATATTGCGCAACAGGGCGAGCAGGTGAGCTTTGTCGCGAACGGCATTCAGTTCCCGACCTCACAGCAGGCCAGCCAATATAATGCGCTGATTGGGCCGTTGGCCTCGCAGCATCAGGCGTTTAATCAGGCCTGGACGGCGGCGGTAAACGCGACTCAGTGATGACAGTCTGCCCGATAAGCGCAAGCCAGCGCTTATCGGGCCTGTAGCGTTATCCCGCCGCCTGCGGATTGACGCAGTTCTTCTCTATTTTTCCCTGCAGCGCATCAATCAAATTATCCACCGCACAGGCCATCATGTTATAGCGCGTCTCATGCGTTGCCGAGCCAATATGCGGTACCGCGACGACATTAGACATGTTCAGCAAGGGCGAATCCACGGATAGCGGTTCCTGTTCAAAAACATCCAGACCTGCCGCATATATTTCACCGTTTTGCAGCGCGGCAATCAGCGCGTTTTCATCGACCACCGGGCCGCGTCCGGCATTAATAAAAATGGCGGACGATTTCATTCTGGCAAACTGTGTTGCGCCAAACAGATGTCGCGTTTCTGCCGTTAGCGGCAGGATCACGCAGACAAAATCAGCCTCCTGCAACAGCGTATCCAGATCGCAGTAGCGGGCGTTAAAACGGTCTTCCGCCTCCTGATGCCGCCGACGGGCGTGATAGAGAACCGGCATGGTAAACCCAAAGTGCGCTCGCTGCGCCAGCGCCATCCCGATACGCCCCATCCCAACGATACCGAGTGTTTTGTGATGCACATCGACGCCAAACCATGCCGGGCCAATGCTTTCCGTCCATTCACCCGCTTTAACCCGTTCTGCGACGTCCACCACGCGGCGGGCAGTGGCCAGCATCAACGCCATCACCGTATCGGCAACGGTTTCCGTCAAAACGGCAGGCGTGTGCATCAGGACTATTTTGCGGGCAGTAAGGGCGTCCACCTCGACATTATCGTATCCCACCGAGATGGTCGACGCCGCGCGTAGCGCCGGCATTTTTTCCAGCAGCGCGCGGTTAACGGTTTCGCTGGCGCCCAGAAGGCCTTGCGCGCTGGCAAATGCCTGCGCGTGTCGCGCGACCGTTTCCGGATGCAGGTTCGGTACCTGGGTGACGGTAAAATGCGCCTCCAGGCGATGCAGCAAATCATCAGGCAGGGTTTTGTAGAGAATGATGGACGGCTTCATGCGACTCTCCGTAAATCAAAAGGTAAGCGCGGCATGCGCCAACCGGAACAGGCTTATTATTAACCCGTTTAGCCATCATCGACCAGCCAATTTCCCCGCTGTCGGCAGCCGTGTTGTGGTAAATGATGAATGAATACCGAATGATGCGCGATGTATCCGGTTTGGCGAGGGAATGGCGAGGGAGTAATGCAGGCCGGGTAAAGCATACCGCTTTACCCGGTACGGTAGTTTACTGCAATGGACTCAAGGTAATTTCGACGCGGCGGTTTTGCGCCTTACCTTCTGCCGTACTGTTGCTGGCGATCGGATTCGCCGGACCCATTCCGCTGGTACGGATACGGCTGGCGTCGACGCCCTGGGTGATCAGCGAACTGGCGACGGAGTCAGCACGCTGCTGCGACAGACGCATATTCAGATCGTGGCTACCGGTACTGTCGGTGTAGCCCACCACATTGACGGCGGTCTTGGGATACTCTTTCAGCACCATCGCCACGCCGGTCAGCGTGTTAGCGCCTGCCGGTTTCAGCGTCGCGCTGCTGCTGTCGAAGGTGACATTATTCGGCATATTCAGAATGATATTATCGCCGCTTCGCGTCACGCTAACGCCTGTGCCCCGCATTTTGTCACGCAGTTTTGCTTCTTGTACGTCCATGTAGTAACCCACGCCGCCGCCCAGCGCCGCGCCAGCCGCCGCGCCAATCAGCGCGCCTTTACCGCGATCTTTTTTGGAGGAGGAGAGCGCGCCGATGCCTGCGCCGACCAGCGATCCAATACCCGCGCCAATGCCGGATTTACCTGCTTCGCGTTCGCCGGTGTAAGGGTTTGTTGTGCAGCCAGATACTGCCAGGGCGCCGCTCACGATGGCAGCAATCACAAATACACGTTTTTTCATCTTAAATCCTTATCACTTTTTTATTTTTACCACAGCGACCGTGGCGGTTGATTATGACGTCTGCACATGAAGAAAATTCCAGGGAAAACTCTGAAATTTGTAAGTAACATTGATCGGCAAAATAAATAATCCCAATAATTCAGGAGCGAACCTTGACCCACGCACCATCGCGTCACTCGGTATTGACCGCCGCACACTGGGGGCCAGTCCGCGTTGAAACCGACGGAGAACGCATTTTTGCCTCGTATGGCGAACTCCCGACGGCACACCAAAACTCCCTGCAAACCGTTGTGCATGACCAGGTTCACAGTAAAACGCGGGTTCGCTTCCCGATGGTGCGTAAAGGGTTCCTGGCTTCTCCCGATAAGCCGCAAGGCATACGCGGGCAGGATGAGTTTGTTCGCGTAAGTTGGGATGACGCGCTGGATCTGATCCACGCTCAGCACAAACGTATTCGTGAAAGTTATGGACCATCGTCCATCTTCGCCGGCTCCTACGGTTGGCGTTCGAACGGCGTATTGCATAAAGCGGCTACGCTATTGCAGCGTTACATGGCGCTGGCGGGAGGGTATACCGGCCATCTTGGCGATTATTCCACCGGCGCGGCGCAGGCTATCATGCCTTATGTGGTGGGTGGCAACGAGGTTTACCAGCAGCAGACTAGCTGGCCGGTGGTGCTGGAACACAGCGAGGTGGTGGTGCTCTGGAGCGCGAACCCGCTGAATACTCTGAAAATTGCCTGGAATGCCTCGGATGAACAGGGGCTCGACTATTTTGCGGCGTTGCGACAAAGCGGCAAGCGCCTGATCTGCATCGATCCGATGCGATCGGAAAGCGTCGACTTTTTTGGCGATAAGATGGAGTGGATCGCCCCACATATGGGCACCGATGTGGCGTTAATGTTGGGAATCGCCCATACGCTGGTGGAAAACGGTTGGCAGGATGAAGCGTTCCTTGCCCGCTGCACGACGGGTTATGACCGCTTCGCCGACTATCTTTTGGGCACGACCGACGGTACGGCCAAAACAGCGGAATGGGCGGCGGAAATTTGCGGCGTTTCTGCGGTGAAAATTCGTGAACTGGCGGAAATATTTCATCATAACACCACCATGTTGATGGCCGGTTGGGGAATGCAGCGTCAGCAGTTCGGCGAGCAAAAGCACTGGATGATCGTCACGCTGGCCGCAATGCTGGGGCAAATTGGTACGCCTGGCGGCGGGTTTGGTTTTTCTTATCATTTTGCTAACGGCGGAAACCCGACGCGCCGCGCCGCCGTGTTAGCCTCGATGCAGGGAAGCCTCCCTGGCGGGGTCGATGCGGTAGATAAAATACCGGTGGCGCGTATTGTCGAGGCGCTGGAAAACCCCGGTGGGTTTTACCAACACAATGGGATGGATCGCCGCTTCCCGGATATTCGTTTTATCTGGTGGGCGGGTGGCGCGAACTTTACCCATCATCAGGATACCAACCGTCTGATTCGCGCGTGGCAAAAACCGGAACTGGTCGTTATCTCAGAATGTTTCTGGACGGCCGCCGCGAAACACGCGGATATTGTTCTGCCTGCGACCACCAGCTATGAGCGTAACGATTTAACCATGACCGGCGACTATAGCAATCAGCATTTGGCGCCGATGAAGCAGGTCGTGTCGCCCCGGTGGGAGGCGCGGAATGATTTTGACGTTTTTGCTGAACTGAGCGAACGGTGGGAAGCCGGCGGTTACGCTCGGTTCACCGAAGGAAAAAGTGAACTGGCGTGGCTGGAGACTTTCTACAATATTGCCGCCCAGCGTGGCGCCAGCCAGGGGGTGACGCTGCCGCCGTTTGCCGCATTCTGGCAGGCTAACCGTTTACTGGAGATGCCGGAAAATCCCGCCAACGCGCAGTTTGTGCGCTTCGCGGATTTTCGCCGCGATCCTGATAACCATCCGCTAAAAACGGCCAGCGGCAAAATCGAAATCTATTCTGCGCGCATTGCCAGCTATGGTTACGCGGATTGTCCCGGCCATCCGATGTGGCTGGTGCCGGATGAGTGGCACGGGAACGCTGATGCGGGGCAGGTTCAGCTACTTTCCGCGCATCCGGCGCACCGTCTGCATAGCCAGCTTAACTACAGTTCGTTACGGGAGCGGTATGCGGTAGCCGGACGCGAACCGGTGACGATTCATCCGCAGGATGCGACAACGCGTGGAATCGTCGATGGCGATACGGTACGCGTCTGGAATCATCGCGGGCAGGTTCTGGCGGGCGCGGTCGTTACCGACGGAATTCGGCCCGGCGTTATCTGTATTCACGAAGGCGCATGGCCGGACCCTGAACCTACCGCAGGCGGCATATGCAAAAACGGCGCGGTAAACGTCCTGACAAAAGATCTTCCCAGTTCCCGGCTGGGGAACGGTTGTGCGGGCAACACCGCGCTGGTCTGGTTTGAGAAATATACCGGCCCGGCGCTACCGCTTACGGCGTTTGATCCGCCTGCCAACTCATAATCCAGGTGGGGTGGGCGGTATCCTCCTGCCAGGCGCTATCTTCAATACGAAAACCAAGCGCATGGTAGAAGTTTACGGCGGATTGATTTTTCTGGTAAACCTCAAGGCTCAGCAGAGGAAAACGTTGCTGGACATATTCCAGAAGCGCTTTGCCAATGCCGTGTCTTAACGCGTCGGGGGCGACAAATAGCGCCCCGACAAAACGGGCTTCCAGTACGCTGACGAAGCCTTTCAGTTGTCCATTTTCCTCCCATACCCAGGTTTGCGCGGCGGGTAAATAGACGTCGCGTACAATTGCTTCGCTCTCGTGCCAGTAACGTTCTTCGATAAAGGGATGGGCATAAATGGTACTTTTCATCCACAGCGCCAGAATAGACGCCATGTCTTCACTCTGGGATTTGCGAATCATGTTTTTCTCCCGGATGGCAAAAACAGCCGGTAATATGGTCGTTGACCAGTCCGCACGCCTGCATAAAGGAGTAACAGATAGTCGTACCGACAAACTTGAAACCGCGTTTTTTCAATGCCTTAGCAAGCGCATCGGACGCAGGTGTTGAGGTAGGGATCTCACCCAGGCTGGCCGCCTGGGTGATCTGCGGCTGGCCATCAACGAATGACCAGACAAAATCGGCGAAAGACTCGCCGTTTTGCTCCATCGCAAGCCAGGCGCGGGCGTTACTGATAATGGCCTGAATTTTACCGCGATGTCGTATGATGCCCGTGTTCTGCAGCAGGCGTTCAACATCCTCCTCCTGCATAGCTGCGATGCGTACCGGGTTAAACTGATGAAAACAGGCGCGGTAGTTCTCCCTCTTTTTAAGCACGGTGATCCAGGATAAACCGGCCTGTTGACCTTCAAGACAGATCATTTCAAACAGCTTTCTGCTATCGGTTTCCGGTACGCCCCACTCGTTATCATGATAGGCAATATAAAGGGGGTCCTGGCTGACCCAGTCGCAACGCTGCATAGACTTCCTCGTTATTGTGGTTACCGCGAAAATTTCCTTCAACCCGCCTTGACGGGCCCGCTAAAAGGACAATAGTTAATACAGGGCTGATGCCCGACATCCTTCATTCAATGACAATAATATCGCCGAATTCGGCTCTACTCTGGAGTCGCGTTGATGATTGTAAGAAAACGCCGTGGTCGCCGGACATTGCGTTGTCTGGCGGGCCTTATGGCCTGCTCGTTTTTTATCAATACCACGTATGCCTGGCAACAAGAATATATCGCTGAAGCGGCTCCGGGGCATACGACGGAACGCTATACCTGGGACAGCGATCACCAACCGAATTACAACGACATACTGGCCGAACGTATTCAGTCTACGCAAAATACGGTGGGTCCGGTGCTTAGCCTGGCGGATGAAACCCCGCTTGATGCGACCAGCGGTATCAGTATGGGCTGGAATTTTCCGCTTTCCCGACGCGTGACCACTGGGCCGGTCGCGGCGCTGCATTACGACGGTTCGACGTCATCAATGTATAACGAATATGGCGATAGCGCGACGACATTAGCGCTTACCGATCCGTTATGGCACGCCAGCGTCAGTACGTTAGGCTGGCGGGTAAACTCGCAGTTCGGCGATGTCCGTCCCTGGGCGCAAATCAGCTATAACCAACAGTTTGGGGAAAATATCTGGAAAGCGCAGTCCGGGTTGAGTCGTATGACCGCAGGAAATCAGGCGGGAAACTGGTTGGATGTCACCGTAGGCGCGGACGTGTTACTTAACCCGCACATGGCGGCGTATGCGGCGTTTTCCCAGGCGGAAAATAGCGCTACGGATAGCGATTATTTGTATACCCTGGGGGTGAGCGCTCGCTTTTAACGAGATAAACCGCCGCCTGGACTTATTAGAAGTTCATCTAATACCCTGTCTATATATTTACAAAAATATATAGGTCAATCACATTCTCTATAGACACTTTTTGCGCTTCCTGTGGTCTACTTAGCCGCGCTGGTAGACTTTCTCACATCTGCGTTAGCCGCATATTTACCTGTTTGATTAAAAAATCGTTGTACAGGTCGTTTTTATCCCGATTCCCAGGGTTTGTTTGCATGAGATACATTAAATCGATGACGCAGCAGAAACTTAGTTTCTTGCTTGCGCTCTATATCGGTCTGTTTATGAATTGCGCCGTGTTTTACCGCCGTTTCGGCAGTTATGCGCAAGAATTTACCATTTGGAAAGGCCTCTCCGCAGTTGTCGAACTTGGCGCCACGGTGCTGGTCACTTTCTTCTTACTTCGTCTTCTTTCACTGTTTGGCCGACGCGTCTGGCGTGTGCTGGCCACGCTGGTGGTGCTGTTTTCCGCTGGCGCCAGTTATTACATGACCTTCCTGAACGTGGTGATTGGCTACGGCATTATTGCGTCTGTTATGACCACCGATATCGATCTCTCGAAAGAGGTGGTGGGGCTGCACTTCGTATTGTGGCTGATTGCCGTGAGCCTGCTTCCGCTCATCTTTATCTGGAGTAACCACTGTCGCTACACGTTGTTGCGCCAGCTACGTACGCCGGGGCAGCGTTTTCGCAGCGCCGCTGTAGTGGTACTCGCAGGCGTAATGGTGTGGGCGCCTATCCGCCTGCTGGATATACAGCAAAAAAAGGTTGAACGGGCGACAGGTATCGACTTACCCAGCTATGGCGGCGTGGTGGCGAACTCCTATCTGCCTTCAAACTGGTTATCTGCGTTAGGGCTGTATGCCTGGGCGCAGGTAGATGAGTCGTCGGACAATAATTCGTTAATAAACCCGGCCAGGAAATTTACCTATGTTGCGCCGAAGGATGGGGATGACACCTACGTTGTTTTCATTATCGGTGAGACGACCCGTTGGGATCACATGGGGATTTTCGGCTACGAGCGTAATACCACGCCGAAGCTGGCGCAGGAAAAAAATCTGGCGGCGTTCCGCGGCTATTCCTGCGATACCGCGACGAAGCTTTCTTTACGCTGTATGTTTGTACGGGAAGGCGGGGCGGATAATAACCCGCAGCGTACCTTAAAAGAGCAGAATGTGTTTGCCGTTCTCAAACAGCTCGGATTCAGTTCCGATTTGTACGCCATGCAGAGCGAGATGTGGTTCTATAGCAATACCATGGCGGATAATATCTCCTACCGCGAGCAGATCGGCGCCGAGCCGCGTAACCGCGGTAAAACGGTTGATGACATGTTGTTGATTGATGAGATGCAGAACTCGCTTGCCCAGAATCCGGAGGGTAAGCATCTGATTATCTTGCATACTAAGGGGTCGCATTTTAACTATACGCAACGTTATCCGCGCAGCTACGCTCAGTGGAAGCCCGAATGTATTGGGGTCGATAGCGGCTGCACGAAAGCGCAGATGATCAACTCTTACGATAACTCCGTGACCTATGTGGATCACTTTATTACCAGTGTGTTCGATCAGCTACGTGATAAAAAAGCGATTGTGTTCTACGCGGCTGACCACGGCGAGTCGATTAACGAACGCGAACATTTGCACGGTACGCCGCGCAATATGGCGCCGCCGGAGCAATTCCGTGTTCCGATGCTGGTATGGATGTCGGATAAATATCTTGCCAGTCCGCAACATGCGCAGATGTTCGCTCACCTGAAGCAGCAGGCGGAGATCAAAGTGCCGCGTCGTCATGTGGAGCTGTACGATACGATAATGGGTTGCCTGGGGTATACATCGCCGAATGGCGGCATTAACCAGAACAACAACTGGTGCCATATTCCCGATGCGCAGAAAGTCGCCGCGAAGTAGGTTGTCTGCCGACTTTCTCGCCGATTGAATTGTATTTTGCGACTAAGGGATTGACGGGCGTGCGCCTGAGCAGTAAGATGCGCCCGCATTCGGTGATTGGCGCAGCCTGGTAGCGCACTTCGTTCGGGACGAAGGGGTCGGAGGTTCGAATCCTCTATCACCGACCAAATTCAGAAACCCTGCTCAACGAGCAGGGTTTTTTGTATCTGAAGCCTGACGAGGATGAGAACCTCCGGGGGCAAGAGGTTCGACCCGAGCGAAGCGAGAGAACGTTGCGTCAGCAACGGCCCGCAGGGCGAGCCACGCAGTGGCGAGTCATCCTCTATCACCGACCAAATTCAGAAACCCTGCTCAACGAGCAGGGTTTTTTTGTATCTGAAGCCTGACGAGGATGAGAACCTCCGGGGGCAAGAGGTTCGACCCGAGCGAAGCGAGAGAACGTTGCGTCAGCAACGGCCCGCAGGGCGAGCCACGCAGTGGCGAGTCATCCTCTATCACCGGCAGGTTGACGCTCGCACCACCAGTTCAGGCATGATCCCGTCGCTGTGACTGACCTTCTTGCCCGTCAGCAAATCAAATAATAGTGTGATTGCCTGTCGCGCCACCTCATCAAGATGCATATTCACTGCCGTCAGCGGCGGCAGCGATTCGCGCGCGCGGATACCGTCATAGCGGGTAACCACTCGCATTTGTTCAGGTATGGCGATGTCTTGTTCCTGAAAAGCGCGTACCGCGCCGCTGGCAAAGGTGTCGATCAGCACCAGCACGCCGTCAACGTCGGGATGCGCCTGTAATAGCTGCTGCGCGGCCTGGTAGCCGGCATTTTCACCCTCGCTTTCATTGAGAGAGTAGACGACGGGGGCCTGGCGCCCCGCGCACCAGCGCTGGTAAGCCGCTTCGCTCTCCAGAACTGATGTTCGCCGTGTGTTACCGACAAATAACGCATATTTGCTGGCGCCGGAGGCCTCCAGATGCGTTAGCAGAAGCTGTGCTGTTGCCGCCGAGTGCAGCTCAACCCACGGCACAGGCGTGTCGGTGCCCGGCGTGCGGCCAATGGTGACGCAGGGAATGCCCGCTTGCGCCAGAGCCTGGAGCTGCGGGTCGTTCTCCGCCGGCTCAATCAGGATCGCCGCGTCAAAGCTGACGGCATCCAGTGGATTTGCCCCCGGCGGCACCAGAATCAGCGCATGCTGTTTTTCCAGCGCCATCATCGCGGACGTTAACGCCACCTCCATCATAAATCCCAGTCGTGACGCGCCGGAGGCAATTGCCAGCGGCACCGAAGAGAGCAAGGCAATGGTATTGGTTTTGCCGGTTCGCAACTGGCGGGCGCGAATATTCGGCGTGTAGTTGAGCGCAACAATGGCCTCTTCAATACGCCGTCGCGTCTGCGGCTCGACAAAGCGGGTGTTGTGCAAGGCATTGGATACCGTCCCTGGCGACACGCCTGCATGGCGGGCAACATCAATCAACTTTGCGCGTTTTTTATTTTGAACAGCCATCTGCTTCCTGACCTTCGAAAGTTTGCGCACAGGGTAGCATATTTACCAGACGGTAACGTTTGCTTTTTTTCGGTGAGGATCGTAAAAAACTCTTCATTAAAACGTTTTAATGGGGTATTTTGGCGCAAATTTATTCCTCAGGAGGCGATGTGGCACACTTAACTCAGGATTCGACTTTCACCCTTGGACGCCGTCCGGCGGGCCTTATCTACGCTGATAAAGCGAAGAGCTTTGGCGGCTATACGCTTTTTGCGCCGCAAACCGCCGAAGGGCGGGTTTACCTGGTGGACGAGCAGGGCGAAGTCGCGCATCAGTGGCAGCTTCCGGTTCGCGCCGGGCGTGATGCGGTGCTGCTGCCGAACGGTAATCTGGGTTATAACGGCAGCCACCGCACTTCAGCGAACCTCTATCCGGCGTGGGATCTCTGGCACGGCGGCGACTTCTACGAAGTGACGCCGGATAACGAAATCGTCTGGCATTACGAAGATATTTACCATCACCATGATGCGCAATGGTTGGCGAACGGTAATCTGCTGTATACCGCCGCGTCGCAGTTACCTGCCGATATCGCCGCCCGTGTTACCGGCGGCGACCCGCGCCGCGATGCGCCGGACGGCGTGATTCAGAGCGACGTCGTCAAAGAGGTCAATCGCGACGGTGAAGTGGTCTGGGAATGGCGTGCCTGGGAGCATTTGAATCCGGAAGATTTCCCGATTCATGATATTTTCGATCGCCGCCACTGGCCGATGATTAACGGCCTGTCCGTCACCCGTGATGGCCTGGTGCTGATGAGCCTGCGCACTACGTCTGGCGTCATTGCCGTGGATAAAGAGAGCGGGAAGGTTATCTGGCATGCAGGGCCGGAAGTGGTAGCGCAGCAGCACACGCCGGTTGAGATGGAGAACGGGTCGATTCTGGTTTTCGATAACGGCAACCTGCGTCCCGGCGTCACCTCGCCGCATTCCACGGTGCTGGAGTTCGATCCGCAGACCAAAGCGATTACCTGGCAGTATCGCGATATCTTCCCGTCGGCGTTTTTCTCGCCGTATATGGGGAGCGCGCAGCGGCTGGCGAACGGCAACACCTTTATCTGTGAATCGGCGTTTGGCCGCCTGTTTGAAGTCACCCCGGAAGGCGAAACGGTATGGGAATATATCATTCCGTTCTTTAATGAATATCCGGAGCACCTCAGTAAAGGCATTATTCCTGGAAAACAGAACAGCGCCTTCCGTGCGCATCGCTATGCCGCTGATGCCATTAGTTGGTTGAAATAATACAGACCGCCAGCCCGCGCTGGCGGTTATTTTTTTGATGTTTTATGGGAGTTAATCATGCCGCAACCTGGCCTTACTACGCCGGATAACGATGCATTACCCTGGCAAACCACCTTACTTTTGGCGCTTCAGCATGTGCTGGTCGTTGCCGCCACCCCCATTACCTCCGTCTTCCTGATCGCCAAAGCGCTCCACTTTACCGATACGGTGACCGCCTCGGTACTTAGCGCGACCTTTCTGATGTGCGGTCTGGGCGCTATTCTGCAAAGCCTGGGTGTGAAAGGGGTGGGCGCGCGTTTGCCGTTTATTATGGTACCGGGGGGCGCGCCGATTGCGATTTTCGTTGCGATCGCTTTACAGACCAATATCCAGACCGCGATTGGCGCCGTAATTCTGACCTCGCTGTTCTACTTTATCGCGTTGCCGATTTTCCGCCGCTGCCTGCACCATTTTCCCCCCTTTATCATTGGCATCATGCTGCTAATGGTGTCGATTAACCTTATTCGCCTGTACGGCGGGTTGATCATTGGCCAGCCAGGGAGCGCCGACTTCGCTCATCCAACCAGTATCATTTTATCGCTGGGGACTATCCTGATAACGCTGATTTTCGCGCTGGCGTTTAGCGGTATTTTGCGCCAGCTGGCGGTGATGTTCGGCCTTTTAGCGGGAACGTTGCTGGGAATGGCGCTGGGCAGCACCGATTTTAGCGGTGTTGGTCACGGGCCGCTGTTTAGTTTCCCACAGCTTTTGCCGTTCGGCTGGCCGATTTTTGATCTCTCCGCCTCGCTGCCGTTGCTGATTTACGCGGTCATCTCTATGGCTGAAGCAACCGGGCAAACGATTGCGACCGCGGAAATAGTCAATTCTACGCAAAATGTGCAGCAGGCGATTCCACGCACCATTCGTGGTGATGCGGTAATGTCGCTGCTGGGGGGGATTTTTGGCACCTCCTTAATTATCACCTCCGGCGAAAATATTGGGGTGGTACGCACTACTAATGTGAAATCGCGTTTCGTGACTGCGGCTGCCGGAGGGTTGTTAATCCTGATTGCCATATTCGCGCCGCTGGTACGTCTGGCGACCTGTTTGCCAGGTTCGGTGGTGTGCGGTACGGCGGTGATTGTCTTCAGCATTATCGGGGTCATCGGCATTGATATGATTGCGCGTGAGCCACTGCATACGCCGGGTAAAACCTACGCGCTGGCGATGGGGCTGGCCATGGGAATGCTTCCTATACTGGTACCCGGCCTGTATCAGAATTTCCCGGCGGGCGTACAGATGGTCTTTGGCAACGGCATGGCAGCGGGGACGTTGACGGCGATTCTGGTGAACTCGTTGTTTAACTGGAGCGAAAAGCGCACGCAGGCCAGGGTCAAAAGTTAGTTTTTGTGATCGCGGTAGGCCGCACGACGGCCTACTTATTTACAATTTTGTGACATATTCGATGGTGTTTTTCAATGTCCGGATAACTCTTTTTTGCACACGGCTTATGGATAACCTCAGCATTTTCGCCTGTGCGTTTTAGCGTTAGTGGTATTAATCGCTCAGATAATCAACATATCGAAAGAAATTTTTCAATTAATGTCTAATTGTTAATCACTAACTGTTGCAAAATATTAAGTGAATAACTCTGCCTTTCTGCCTATAGCACAAATTTCCCTGCTGAAAATACCCTTCTGAACTTTTTTTAATCTTTGTTTGTTAATTCTCACCGTTGTTGTAAAAGCTGGTTACCTGTATTGACGTTTTGACATTCTATTGACAGATTGTAGGGAATGAGGGGCATTTTATGGAGAATCCGCACTGCAACTCAGTCGATTATGCGAACGGAATCCCCACCTCTCACTACTGACCTGACCAGGTAAAAAACAAAAAAGGCCGGGCGGTAAAAGCCTTTGCAAAGGGCAAAACAACATACATCACAATTATTGGAGCAGAAGAATGAGTATTTCCTTGAAGAAGTCAGGGATGCTGAAGCTTGGTTTGAGCCTGGTGGCCATGACCGTTGCAGCCAGCGTGCAGGCCAAAACCCTGGTTTATTGTTCAGAAGGCTCGCCGGAAGGCTTTAACCCACAGCTCTTTACGTCTGGCACCACCTATGATGCCAGCTCCGTACCTATCTATAACCGTCTGGTTGAATTCAAAACCGGCACCACGGAAGTGATCCCGGGTCTTGCTGAGAAGTGGGATATCAGCGAAGACGGTAAAACCTATACGTTCCACCTACGTAAAGGGGTGAAATGGCAATCCAGCAAGGATTTCAAACCGACGCGCGAGCTGAACGCCGATGATGTCGTGTTCTCTTTTGACCGGCAGAAAAACGAGCAGAACCCGTACCATAAAGTGTCTGGCGGCAGCTATGAATACTTTGAAGGCATGGGGCTGCCGGATCTGATTAGCGAAGTGAAGAAGGTAGACGATCACACGGTGCAGTTTGTGCTGACGCGTCCGGAAGCGCCGTTCCTTGCCGATTTAGCCATGGACTTCGCCTCTATTCTTTCCAAAGAATATGCTGACAACATGCTGAAAGCCGGTACGCCGGAAAAAGTGGATCTGAACCCGGTCGGCACTGGCCCGTTCCAACTGGTGCAATATCAGAAAGATTCCCGCATTCTCTACAAAGCCTTTGACGGCTACTGGGGCACGAAGCCGCAGATTGACCGTCTGGTCTTCTCCATCACGCCTGACGCCTCTGTGCGTTACGCCAAACTGCAGAAGAACGAATGTCAGGTGATGCCGTATCCGAACCCGGCGGATATTGCGCGCATGAAAGAAGATAAAAACATCAACCTGATGGAGCAGGCCGGTCTGAACGTGGGTTATCTCTCCTATAACGTACAGAAAAAACCGCTGGATGACGTCAAAGTTCGCCAGGCGTTGACCTATGCCGTGAATAAAGAGGCCATCATCAAAGCCGTTTATCAGGGCGCGGGCGTTGCGGCGAAAAACCTGATCCCGCCGACAATGTGGGGCTACAACGACGATATTAAAGACTACGGCTACGATCCGGAAAAAGCGAAGGCGCTGCTGAAAGAAGCCGGTCTGGAAAAAGGCTTCACCATCGATCTGTGGGCGATGCCGGTACAGCGTCCCTATAACCCGAATGCGCGTCGTATGGCGGAAATGATCCAGGCGGACTGGGCGAAGATTGGCGTTCAGGCCAAAATTGTCACCTATGAATGGGGCGAATACCTCAAGCGCGCTAAAGATGGCGAGCACCAGACGGTGATGATGGGCTGGACCGGCGATAATGGTGATCCGGATAACTTCTTCGCCACGCTGTTCAGCTGCGATGCCGCCCAGCAAGGCTCCAACTATTCAAAATGGTGCTACAAGCCGTTTGAAGACCTGATTCAGCCTGCGCGTGCGACCGATGACCACAACAAGCGTATTGAACTCTATAAACAGGCCCAGGTCGTGATGCATGACCAGGCGCCAGCGCTGATCATCGCTCACTCCACGGTTTATGAGCCAGTGCGTAAAGAAGTTAAAGGCTATGTGGTTGATCCATTAGGCAAACATCACTTCGAAAACGTCTCTGTCGAATAATTAAAAGAGCGCTGCGCCCCGGTGTTGTGTAGGCCGGATAAGCGCAGCGCCATCCGGCGTAATGCTTTATCCGCGATGCAGTTTGCGTGGGATAAGATTTGTGAGCAATACAGACTCACGGTTCCAGGCCGTGCGTCATGAGAGAGAATTCGGGTTATGTTGCAGTTCATTCTCCGACGTTTGGGACTCGTTATCCCGACGTTTATCGGTA
Source organism: Salmonella sp. A7 (assembly GCF_020181675.1). Lineage (NCBI taxonomy): Bacteria > Pseudomonadati > Pseudomonadota > Gammaproteobacteria > Enterobacterales > Enterobacteriaceae > Salmonella > Salmonella sp. A7. The sequence goes on from NZ_CP084001.1 coordinate 219,248, forward strand.
TTACCCTTCTCACCTTTGCCTTTGTCCACATGATCCCCGGCGATCCGGTGATGATCATGGCGGGTGAGCGAGGTATTTCCCCTGAGCGCCATGCTCAACTGCTGGCTGAACTCGGTCTTGATAAACCGATGTGGCAGCAGTACCTCCATTATATCTGGGGGGTGATGCATGGCGATTTAGGCATCTCGCTGAAAAGCCGAATCCCTGTGTGGGACGAGTTCGTACCTCGCTTTAAAGCGACGCTGGAACTTGGCGTCTGCGCCATGATTTTTGCCGTCGCCGTGGGAATTCCGGTGGGCGTGCTGGCCGCAGTGAAGCGCGGTTCTATCTTCGATCACACTGCCGTTGGCCTGGCGCTGACCGGTTACTCTATGCCTATCTTCTGGTGGGGCATGATGCTGATCATGCTGGTCTCCGTCCACTGGAACCTGACGCCGGTTTCCGGGCGCGTGAGCGATATGGTGTTCCTTGATGATACCAATCCGTTGACGGGCTTTATGCTGATCGACACCGCTATCTGGGGCGAAGAGGGTAACTTTATTGATGCGCTGGCGCATATGATCCTGCCTGCGATGGTGCTCGGCACAATCCCGCTGGCCGTCATTGTGCGTATGACCCGTTCGTCGATGCTGGAAGTGCTGGGGGAGGATTACATCCGTACCGCACGCGCCAAAGGGTTGACCAGGATGCGCGTCATTATCGTCCATGCTCTGCGTAACGCCATGCTGCCAGTCGTTACCGTGATCGGCCTGCAGGTCGGGACGCTGCTGGCGGGCGCGATTCTGACAGAAACTATCTTCTCGTGGCCCGGTCTGGGGCGCTGGCTGATCGATGCGCTGCAACGCCGCGATTATCCGGTAGTGCAGGGCGGCGTGTTACTGGTAGCGACGATGATTATTCTCGTCAACCTGCTGGTAGACCTGCTGTACGGCGTGGTGAACCCGCGTATTCGGCATAAGAAGTAAGGGGCCATCATGTCACAGGTTACTGAAAATAATGTTAATGCCGCACCGGCGCCCATGACGCCATTGCGGGAGTTCTGGCACTATTTCAAACGCAATAAAGGCGCGGTCGTCGGGCTGGCGTATGTTCTCATCGTGATCCTGATTGCGGTGTTTGCCAACTTTATTGCGCCGTACAACCCGGCAGAGCAGTTCCGCGATGCGCTGCTGGCGCCGCCGGTCTGGCAGGAAGGCGGCAGTTGGGCGCATATTCTGGGAACGGATGATGTTGGTCGCGATGTCCTCTCGCGCCTGATGTATGGCGCGCGTTTGTCACTGCTGGTCGGCTGTCTGGTGGTCGTCCTGTCGCTGGTAATGGGGATTATTCTCGGCCTGGTCGCGGGCTACTTCGGCGGTCTGGTCGATAACATCATCATGCGCGTGGTCGATATTATGCTGGCCCTGCCGAGCCTGCTGCTGGCGCTGGTGCTGGTGGCGATCTTCGGCCCCTCCATCGGCAACGCTGCGCTGGCGTTGACGTTTGTGGCGCTGCCGCACTATGTCCGCTTAACCCGCGCGGCGGTTCTGGTAGAGGTGAACCGCGATTATGTGACTGCCTCCCGCGTGGCGGGCGCAGGCGCAATGCGTCAGATGTTCGTCAATATTTTCCCGAACTGCCTTGCGCCGCTGATTGTTCAGGCATCGCTCGGTTTCTCTAACGCCATTCTCGATATGGCCGCCCTCGGCTTTCTTGGCATGGGCGCACAGCCGCCAACGCCGGAGTGGGGCACCATGCTCTCTGACGTATTGCAGTTCGCGCAAAGCGCCTGGTGGGTCGTGACCTTCCCGGGGCTGGCGATTCTGCTGACGGTACTGGCATTTAACCTGATGGGTGACGGTCTGCGTGACGCGCTCGATCCCAAACTGAAGCAGTAAGAGGTTCGAGATGGCGTTATTAAATGTAGATCAATTATCGGTGCACTTCGGCGACGAAGGGACACCGTTCAAAGCCGTCGACCGCATTAGCTACAGCGTGAAGCAGGGTGAGGTGGTCGGTATTGTCGGCGAGTCTGGTTCCGGCAAATCCGTCAGCTCGCTGGCGATTATGGGGCTTATCGATTACCCAGGCCGCGTGATGGCGGAAAACCTGCTCTTTAACGGACAGGATCTGAAGCGCATTTCCGAGAAGGAACGTCGCAACCTGGTGGGCGCTGAAGTGGCGATGATTTTCCAGGACCCGATGACCAGCCTCAATCCTTGCTATACCGTTGGCTTTCAGATTATGGAAGCCATCAAGGTACACCAGGGCGGGAACAAGAAAACCCGTCGTCAGCGAGCGATTGACCTGTTGAACCAGGTGGGCATTCCCGATCCGGCTTCTCGTCTGGATGTCTATCCGCACCAGCTTTCTGGCGGCATGAGTCAGCGCGTGATGATTGCGATGGCAATAGCCTGTCGACCAAAGCTGTTAATTGCCGATGAACCGACCACGGCGCTGGATGTGACCATTCAGGCGCAAATCATTGAGCTGCTACTGGAGTTGCAGCAAAAAGAGAACATGGCGCTGGTGCTGATTACCCATGACCTGGCGCTGGTGGCGGAAGCGGCGCACAAAATTATCGTCATGTACGCCGGGCAGGTCGTCGAAACAGGCGCTGCGCAGGATATTTTCCGCGCGCCGCGTCATCCGTATACCCAGGCATTGCTACGTGCGTTACCAGAGTTTGCGCAAGATAAAGCGCGTCTGGCGTCGCTGCCGGGCGTGGTGCCGGGGAAATATGACCGACCGACGGGTTGTCTGCTTAACCCGCGCTGCCCCTACGCCACGGACAGATGTCGTGCGGAAGAACCTGCTCTCAACCAACTGGACGATGGACGTCAGTCAAAATGTCATTACCCACTCGATGATGCCGGGAGGCCCACACTATGAGTACGCATGAGGCCACCTTGCAACAGCCGCTGTTGCGGGCTATCGACCTGAAAAAACACTATCCGGTGAAGAAGGGGATCTTTTCTCCGGAACGGCTGGTAAAAGCGCTGGACGGCGTGTCGTTTAATCTCGAACGCGGTAAAACGCTGGCCGTAGTGGGGGAGTCCGGTTGTGGAAAATCCACACTGGGCCGCCTGCTGACGATGATTGAAACGCCAACCGGCGGCGAGCTTTATTACCAGGGGCAGGATCTGCTCAAACACGATCCGCACGCGCAGAAACTGCGGCGGCAGAAAATTCAGATTGTGTTTCAGAACCCCTACGGTTCCCTGAACCCACGCAAGAAAGTGGGGAAAATTCTGGAAGAGCCGTTGCTGATCAATACCAGCCTGAGTAAAGCGCAGCGTCGTGAAAAAGCGCTGGCGATGATGGCGAAGGTGGGGCTGAAAACCGAGCACTACGACCGCTATCCGCATATGTTCTCCGGCGGCCAGCGTCAGCGTATCGCTATCGCCCGCGGTCTGATGCTTGATCCGGACGTAGTGATTGCCGACGAACCGGTCTCCGCGCTCGACGTGTCGGTGCGCGCCCAGGTGCTGAACCTGATGATGGATTTGCAACAGGATATGGGGCTGTCTTATGTCTTTATCTCGCACGACCTGTCGGTGGTGGAACACATCGCCGATGAAGTGATGGTCATGTACTTAGGTCGCTGCGTGGAGAAAGGGACCAAAGAGCAGATTTTTAACAATCCACGTCATCCCTATACCCAGGCGTTGCTCTCCGCCACGCCGCGGCTGAATCCGGACGATCGCCGTGAGCGGATTAAGCTGACCGGCGAGTTGCCAAGTCCGCTGAACCCGCCGCCGGGCTGCGCCTTCAACGCCCGCTGCCGCCGTCGCTTCGGACCCTGTACGCAGTTACAGCCGCAGCTTAAAGAGTACGACGGCCAGTTGGTGGCCTGCTTTGCCGTCGATCAGGATGAAAACCCGCAGAAGCCGCTGAGTTAATTGCGTTTTATGCCGGATGGCGGCTGCGCCTTATCAAGCCTACACCGTACCTGTAGGCCTGGTAAGCGTAGCGCCACCGGGCATGGCTCTCCGGTACGACTTATTCAATCAATTTTAATAACGGCGACAGGCACAACAATATTCCATATAACAGAATAAGCCAGGTTTTCAGGCCGCGTAATTTTTCCAGTTGCGCTACTTTATAAATCAGGAAAAAGGGAATAATACACGCGACAATGCCATAAAGCGGACTGCCTAACTGGAAAAAGACCAATACTGAGACGCGAAACGAAACCCAAATAACCAGAGTCACCACGATAAAGACACAGATTCCAGATGTCAGTAACAGTGGGTTGACGTTTTTGACATCCATAATACGACTCAATACATTCAGCACAATACCTTTAAGCGCTTCGTGAAAACCTAAATAAATACCAAAGAACGCGGTAAGTACGGCAAAAATATTGAGGATGGTAGAGGTAATGTGGATGATATGGCCAGGGATTACCTGAGCTGCCAGTGCAAGGGCGGAAATATTCTGCTCGAACGCTGATACCGCCTCTTCATGGCTAATCGAAAAGGTAAACGAGAACGAGAAAAAGAGAATAATGGCAATCAGCGTAATATAGCTAATGCGATGCGTGCGAATCGCCATCCGGGTGGCCAGCACACGGTCAGGCTCGCGCTTACGATAGGCGATGTTCATTGGGTTTAGCACCTGAATGAAGACCGCAGAAAAGAAGCAAAATGGGATAGTGAGCAGTACGTCGCGAAAGAAAACCGATGCGGCGGGAAAGGCGGAAATATTATCAAGATTCCAGTGTGGGATCATAGCGAAACCGAATATCAGAATGATCCCGACTTTTACCACCACCATCGGGCCGGAAATTTTAAATAATAACTTTTCCCCGCCGGAGGCAATCGCCACCAGTACGGCGAAAATCGCGACTTTATAGATAATAGACTGCGAAAGATCGGCCTCAGTAAGGCCGAAGGTTTTGATATAGGAGGCGCTATCAAACACCACCGACAGGGAGTAAATAAACACCCCGTGGATAATCATAAGAAAATAGATTACACCGAGGAAAACGCCCCAGTTTTTGCCAAGATAGTGACTGATAATATCCGTATAATCGTCACAGGTTTCGCTTTCAGATAACGTTTTTAGATAAATATCCTGCACAATATAGGTAGCGGGATAGGCGATGATAAAAGCGGTAATAAATACCCAGATCCCCTTGAGACCGATTTGCACTGGCATTAAGACGGTACCGGCGCCGATCGCCATACCGATACACAAGAGCACCCAGCCAAAATCATATTTTGTAAACGGTAATCTCGTTGAAAGCGGTGTGGTCGTAGCGTTACTGTTATTTAATGGTAATGTGTCGTCCTGCATAGAGCCCCCTGCCCAAAATATAGGCAGCTCTCTCATAAAGAATGCTGCCTATAACCAGGCTATAGTGCCTTGATACCCGATGCGGCAAACCGGTGACAGCGGTTCGCCGAGCAATCGTCAGAATGCTGCTTTTCTGCTGGCGCGTTCAAGGTCATGAATAATATCGTCGGGATCTTCAGGTCCCGCTGAAAGACGGATAAGTTCGTCGGTAATACCTGCTTTTAGCCATTCCTCTGGCGCAACAGGCGAATATGTCATAGACGCAGGATGCTGAACGAGGGTTTCGGTATCACCGGGACTGGCCGCGAGGAGGCATAATTTACAGAATTGAGCGGCTGACTGCCAGCCTCAGAAATGCTGAATGTATTCTGGCAAATAAAAATAATCGTCTGCGAAGCGTCACGCAGATTGTACGTTAGCGCCGTGCCGGGACGGGGATTTTGCCGTAATATCAGCAGCAAGCCGGGTTTACCCGGTGAGGCGCAATGTTGCGGGGGCTTGATCCCCGGCGGCATAGGTTGCTGGATAGAGAAAACCCCCGCACGTTGACTGGTATAAACCTGGCAACCTGACGGGGGCTAACTTGAACCTCAACATATCAAGGATAGCCGCGAACGGTTGCCATTGCAACAAGGCGGCTATATGACGCTTACGCAGTTGGGCGTGGCCTTCTGGCACGATCTGGCAGCGCCGATCATTGCTGGCATTATCGCCAGTGTGATCGTCAACTGGCTACGTGACAGGAAGTAACGCGTTTTGAGCGTCTGTCCGCCGTAATGGCAACATGCGCCCGAACCAGGCCGCAGGGGAAACCTTGCGGCCTTTTTCGGTTTACTGCGGGTAAGGCACCCAGTCGCCGCCATTCAGACGAACGTAGGGCTTACCCTGGTACTGAATCACCACCGCATTAGCGTTTTCTGAAACCGGCGCGGTTTGCGGCAGATTGCTGGTCAGCTTGTTCCAGTTCACACTGTCTTCGGTAAAGAGCTTACCGTCCACGGCGCGTACGACCAGTTCGGAAATCGCCAGGTAGCTGCTCGGCTGGTTAATATCAATCGGCGCGCCCTCATGCGGGGCTTTCATGCCAAAAAATTTCACGCCCGCCGGGACGTTGGTGATGGAGGGGCTGGGAATATCGCGCAGGCCTGAGATCTGCATTCTGTCGCCCTTCAGCGCGCCGCCGTGCTCCGGTACGACCACCACCATCACCTTACGCCCGGATTTCTCCAGTTCGGTAAAGAAGGCGTCCAGTTCATCGAACAGTTTCTGCGCGCGGATTTTATAATCCGCCGTTTTGCTGACGCCGGGGAAGTGGTTGCCATCGTGCAGCGGCAGCAGGTTAAAGAAAGTCGCGGAGCGGGAATTGGCTTCACGTTCTTCCCCTGTCAACCAGCGGTTCAGGACCGCCAGATCGTCATATACCGGCGAGCCGTCGAATGACAGCAGGGCGGTTGGCAGGCCGGATTGGTTCATCAGTTCGCTCTGCATACCGCCGTTTTCGCGAACTTCTTTCAGGAAGCCGCCAAATTCACCGTTATGATCCATCATCAGATGCTGAGTAAAGCCCAGCTTCGCAAGATTATCAAACAGATAACATTCGTTATCGGCTGGTTGATAAAGTCGGGTATGCGATGGTTGACCACAGCTGGCGCGCAGCAGACGAATGGCCGCCGGGCCGCTGTAAGACGTGCCGGAATTAAAGTGTTTAAACAAAATGTCAAAGTGCGACCATAGCGGATGTGACATCAGGCCTGCCGCTTCGACATCCGACCAGGAGAGCGAACAAATGTTGATGACCAATAGGTCGAACGGCTGCGCATCAGGCGGAAGCTGCGCCGGGAACGTCGTTTTCCGCTTTTCTTCCGCGGCATAGAAGGTGTTCAACCAGGCGTTCAAATTCGCGGTCGTCGGCGGCGCGGTTTGCGCAGGTATATCGCCGATGACCGGCTTATCGCCCGCTGTCGCGACGTTAGCGGCTGCATTACCGCCAGTCGTCGTCACCGTATCGGTTGGCTGGCCTGCCGGCCACAGCGTAAAAACCGGGCCGGTTAATGTCAGGACATTCAGCCATACCATGATGGCGACCACAAACACCGTGACCCGAATCCACTGTGATAAAAATAGCCAGGCAACCAGCAGTACGAAGATGGCGCCGATCATTTGCCAGTTAATAAAACGGGCGATCAGATCGAGCAGATAACCGGAGCTGAATTCCGCCACCTGCGTCCCCTGGCTCATAATGCTTTGCGGGCCGGGCAGCCAGGTATCGTGCCAGAACAGCGCGAAGCCGACGGGAATGGCAATCCAGTGGCGCAACCGGTGAAGGCGATACTTTGGTATTGGCATGAGCAGAAACGCCATGAATACCAGATTCAGTAAAGGATGAAAATTCAGATAGCCTGCCCACAGCAGGCCAAACTTGACCAGAAAATAGAAGTTCCAGCCGGAAAGACCGCGCCAGTATTGCCAGAGCGGAGAAGGCATTGAAGGAGTTTGAGTATGCTGAGTCATTTTTTGTCTGCCTTGACTTTCGTAGCGCGGCGCAGAGTTCCGGCTGGTTTTACATAACGAGGTTTGGCAAATAGCAGCCGGGTCGTATCACTGATACGGCGTAGTGAATGACGCGCCAGATACCCCAGCGGAAAGAAAATCAGCGCGCAAAAAAGAATAATTTGCACGATATCGCTGATGGTCATCATGATGCACGCTCCGCGGTGTCGTCGAGCAATCGCAGGGGTTCAGGAATACGACGCCAGATGCGGCCATCGTGTTCGGCATTTATTACCGGGTCGGCGCGTTTTGCCAGCGGTAGCGGCGTTCCCCACAGTTCCGGCGACAATAAGCGCATCTGCACCAGCTCGGCGCTGATTTGTTTATCTTCGAACCAGACCATACGATTAGAGAAAATATCGCCCGTCGGCAAAGGGAAAATATGGTTTAACGCGGTATCCAGATCGTTGACCCGGCAGAATGATAAAAACAGCACCAGACGGTTGCCGCCGATGGTCATAATATCGCCGGTTCGGTTTGGTCGACATAATGTCAACGCCTGCTCAACCCGAATGCCCGGCACCGGGCGCAGCGCGACCAGAACGCCTTTCCCGTCGGCGGGGAGCAGGGTGTTGCTCATCATCGTATGGATGGCATCGCAGAAGGTATCCCACGGCTGAAAACCGCGCAGTTTCAACGGCTGCGTCATCGACAGTAGCGTGGTGATGTCTTCCGGTACGTAACGGCTGAACTGCTGCCCCTGCACGCTTTCAATAAGCGTCAGACAGCGTGAAAGCGGGGCGTTCCAGGGAATGATCATATTCGCGCCGCAGCCCAGCAGCAGGCGCTCATCGGTGGCGCGCAAACTGGCGATATTTTCGCGCACGACAATTTTCAGCGCGCTTCCCCGCTGGCGTCGCAAAGTATGAATGCGACGAGCAAGCGGCTCGATTTGGTTGTTCTGTGTAAGCGAAAAAATAATTGTCGCGGCCTGCGCCGTGCGTGCGTCGTTGAATAGCGCTTCGTTATTGTCGAAAAGCGTCCAGTGTTCCGAGAGCGGCGGCGCGCCTTCAAGGACGGCGACGTGGCTAAGAATGCGTTTTTCGTCGCTACGCGGCTGAATTGCCGTCTCCTCCTGATGGGATAGCGTCCAGCGTTCGTCCTGCTGACACAGCAATAACTGCTGTCGGGCGCTGACGCCTTTTTCGTTACACCAGAAGGCAATATCGAACAAATGTTGGTCGCCCTGAAAACGTAAACTGGCGAGGCCGAAAAGTGAGCGATACTCGCCCATCAACAACGAGGACTGTTTATCGCTATTATTACAAGGGTTAATAACCAACAATGAACAGTGATGAAAACGAGTCCATTTATTCATTTTTTCCAGCCATTTATGCAGGCTTTTTGACGTTATATTCCGCCACGTGTTATTTGCACAAATAAGAATGAAAAAGTAATGCGTCGGGTTAACAGAACAAAGCAAATCGTGGGGCAAAGAGTATAGCCCTTTTTCTGAATCCGGCATGGCAAATAAGCGGATTTTCTCCGGACCGTGAGATTCATCTAATTTGATTACTTTGCCAGGATCGCCTTCCATGCCGATGACGGCGACATTTGCATTCTCCGTTTGTGACGCAATCGTTTGATTCACCAGGCTGATGGCATCTTGCTGGCGATCGGCGTTAACCCACCAGACGCCGCCGGTTGGCATATGGCGCAGTTCATCCCATAATGATGAGATGCCGAGAGAAAATACGGGGTCCACAGTGTCCCTCATGTCACTATTTTAACTGTTTATCAGTTTACTAGCGAAAGCACAGAAATAAACCTAACATTGAAATTAAAACGCATCAGATTTAGCATGTGAATCAATTTGTCCGGCAGGATGCCCTGTAACTCTGCGCTTTGCATTTTTACACATTATAAATGAAGTCACGGAAAGATGAAAAATGCGCGTTCTCCCGTATTGACGACGGGGCGTAATGCTGCCAGTGAGAAATATTTAAAAAGGAGCAACCAGAATGTATAACAATGAACCTGGCGCTCAGTCCGATCCAACGTTGGGCTACACTTTTCAAAATGATTTTCTGGCATTAAGCCAGGCGTTTTCACTACCCGAAATAGATTATACCGATATTTCCCAACGCGAACAGTTGGCGGCGGCGATTAAAAGATGGCCACTCCTGGCTGAATTTGCGCAACCACATTCATTAAGGAAGCCATGAATGGCGATTCTGGGACTGCAGGGCGTGCGCGGCGGGGTGGGAACCACATCTCTCACCGCAGCACTCGCCTGGGCGTTACAAATCTTAGGGGAAAATGTCCTGGTGATTGACGCCAGCCCCGATAACCTGCTGCGCATGTCGTTTAACGTCGACTTTGTCCATCAGGGTGGCTGGGCGCGATCGTTGCTGGACGGCCAGGACTGGCGCGATGCCGGATTACGTTATACCTCACAGCTTGATCTACTGCCGTTTGGACAGCTCACCGCGCAAGAGCGGGAAAATCCGCAGGCCTGGCAGGAGACTCTGGGAGAGATCGGATCGGCTATCCAGGCGCTGAAAGCGAGCGGACGTTATAGCTGGATTTTACTGGACTTGCCCTACGGCGCGTCACCGCTGACACGGCAACTGGTGAGCCTCTGCGACCATACGCTGGCGGTAGCCCGGGTTGACGCTAACTGCCATATTCGCCTTCATCAGCAGGCGTTGCCTGCCGGAGCGCATATTCTGATCAATGACTTACGCATTGGCAGTCAGTTACAGGACGATCTGTACCAGGTCTGGCTGCAAAGCCAGCGCCGGTTGCTGCCCATTGTGATCCATCGCGATGAGGCGATGGCGGAGTGCATGGCGTCGAAACAGCCGTTAGGCGAATATCGCAGCGATTCGTTAGCTGCCGAAGAGGTGTTAACGCTGGCGAACTGGTGCCTGCTGCATGATGCGGGCGACAAAACGTCCGCCGGGAGCCTGCGATGAGCGCCCTTTCCCGGTGGCTGCTTATCCCGCCGGTTAGCGCGCGCTTGAGCGAGCGCTATCAGGGTTACCGCCGCCACGGCGCGTCGCCGTTTAGCGCAGCGCTCGGCTGCCTGTGGACGATTCTGGCGTGGATAGTGTTTCCGCTTGAGCATCCGCGCTGGCAGCGTATTCGCGACGGGCATAAAGCGCTTTATCCGCATATTAACGCCGCCCGCCCGCGCCCGCTGGACCCGGCCCGTTACCTCATTCAGACCCTCTGGCTGGTGATGATCTCGTCGACTAAAGAACGTCATGAACCGCGCTGGCGGTCATTTGCGCGCCTGAAGGACGTTCGTGGACGTTACCATCAATGGATGGATACCTTACCGGAACGGGTGCGCCAAAAGACAACGCACCTGGAAAAGGAAAAAGAGCTGGGACATCTTAGCAACGGCGCCCGGCGTTTTATTCTGGGCGTTATCGTGACCTTTTCACTGATACTGGCGCTGATCTGTATTACGCAGCCATTTAACCCGCTATCGCAATTTATCTTTCTGCTATTGCTGTGGGGCGTTGCGCTGTTGGTACGACGTATGCCGGGACGCTTTTCCGCGCTGATGCTCATCGTGCTGTCGCTAACGGTCTCCTGTCGTTATATCTGGTGGCGCTATACCTCGACGCTAAATTGGGACGACCCGGTCAGTCTGGTGTGCGGGCTGATCCTACTGTTTGCGGAAACCTACGCCTGGATTGTGCTGGTGCTGGGGTACTTCCAGGTGGTGTGGCCGTTAAATCGTCAACCGGTGCCGTTGCCGAAAGAGATGTCGCAGTGGCCGACGGTGGATATTTTTGTACCGACCTATAACGAAGACCTTAACGTGGTCAAAAATACCATTTACGCTTCGCTTGGCATTGACTGGCCGAAGGACAAGCTGAATATCTGGATCCTTGATGACGGCGGACGCGAATCATTTCGTCAGTTTGCCCGGCATGTCGGCGTGCATTATATTGCCCGCGCCACGCATGAACACGCCAAAGCCGGCAACATCAACAATGCGCTAAAACACGCGAAAGGCGAGTTTGTGGCGATCTTCGATTGCGACCATGTGCCGACACGCTCGTTTCTGCAAATGACAATGGGCTGGTTCCTGAAAGAAAAACAGCTGGCGATGATGCAGACGCCGCATCATTTCTTCTCCCCGGACCCGTTTGAGCGCAACCTGGGACGTTTTCGTAAAACGCCTAACGAAGGCACGCTGTTTTATGGACTGGTGCAGGACGGTAACGATATGTGGGACGCCACTTTCTTTTGCGGATCGTGCGCGGTGATTCGCCGTAAGCCGCTGGATGAGATTGGCGGTATCGCCGTTGAGACGGTGACGGAAGATGCGCATACTTCGCTCCGGCTGCACCGGCGAGGTTATACCTCAGCGTATATGCGCATTCCGCAGGCGGCGGGGCTGGCGACGGAAAGCCTGTCGGCGCATATCGGGCAGCGTATTCGTTGGGCGCGGGGCATGGTGCAAATTTTCCGCCTCGATAACCCTCTGTTTGGTAAAGGCTTAAAACTGGCGCAGCGGCTGTGCTACCTCAACGCGATGTTCCATTTCTTGTCCGGCATTCCGCGTCTGATCTTTCTGACCGCGCCGCTGGCTTTTCTGCTGCTGCACGCCTATATCATTTATGCGCCTGCGTTGATGATTGCGCTATTTGTGATACCGCACATGGTCCACGCCAGCCTGACTAACTCGAAGATTCAGGGCAAGTATCGTCACTCTTTCTGGAGTGAAATCTATGAAACGGTACTGGCATGGTATATCGCACCGCCGACTCTGGTCGCGTTGATCAATCCGCACAAAGGGAAATTTAACGTCACGGCGAAAGGCGGGCTGGTGGAAGAGAAGTACGTCGACTGGGTAATCTCGCGTCCGTATATCTTCCTTGTCTTGCTTAACCTGCTCGGCGTGGCGGCGGGCGTATGGCGATACTATTACGGGCCGGAAAATGAAACGCTGACCGTCATCGTTAGCCTGGTGTGGGTCTTCTACAACCTGGTCATTCTCGGCGGCGCGGTTGCGGTTTCGGTAGAGAGTAAACAGGTCAGGCGCGCGCATCGGGTCGAGATTGCCATGCCGGGGGCCATCGCCCGCGAAGATGGACATTTGTTCTCCTGTACCGTACATGACTTCTCCGACGGCGGGTTAGGCATCAAGATCAACGGTCAGGCGCAGGTGCTGGAAGGGCAGAAAGTGAATCTGTTGCTTAAACGCGGGCAGCAGGAATATGTCTTTCCAACGCAGGTGGTGCGCGTAACGGGCAATGAGGTCGGACTACAACTGATGCCGCTCACCACCAAACAACATATTGATTTTGTGCAGTGTACCTTCGCGCGCGCCGATACGTGGGCGCTTTGGCAAGATAGCTTCCCGGAAGATAAACCGCTGGAAAGCTTGCTGGATATTCTGAAGCTGGGCTTCCGCGGATATCGCCACCTCGCGGAATTCGCGCCGCCTTCAGTAAAAGTAATTTTCCGATCGTTGACGGCGTTAATTGCCTGGATTGTATCGTTTATTCCGCGTCGCCCGGAGCGGCAAGCGGCGATACAGCCGTCGGATCGGGTTATGGCTCAGGCTCAACAATGATGATAATGCGATGAAAAGAAAATTGTCCTGGATGTGTGCGGCGGTAATAGGATTAAGCGCGTTTCCTGCTTTCATGACGGCGGCGGCGCCTGCTACGCCGCCATTGATAAATGCTGAACCCACCGAGCCTGCGCAGTCGCCCGCAACTGAGGCGCCCGTCGTGGCGCAGACCGCGCCTTCGCGCGAGGTCAAGCTGACCTTTGCGCAAATCGCGCCGCCGCCGGGTAGTATGGCGCTGCGTGGCGTTAACCCTAACGGCGGCATTGAATTTGGTATGCGCAGCGATGAAGTGGCGTCGAAAGCGGTGCTGAATCTGGAATATACGCCCTCGCCGTCGCTCCTGCCGGTTCAGTCGCAGCTCAAGGTTTATCTCAATGACGAACTGATGGGCGTACTGCCGGTGACAAAAGAGCAGTTGGGGAAAAAGACGCTGGCGCAGGTACCTATCAATCCGCTATTTATCACCGACTTTAACCGGGTGCGGCTGGAGTTTGTCGGCCACTATCGCGACGTGTGTGAAAACCCGGCCAGCAGTACTCTGTGGTTAGACATCGGGCGAAATAGCGCCCTGGATCTGACCTATAACATGCTGGCGGTGAATAACGATCTGTCCCACTTTCCGGTGCCGTTTTTCGATCCGCGGGATAACCGTCCGGTGACGTTGCCGATAGTGTTTGCTGACATGCCGGATCTGACGCAGCAGCAGGCGGCTTCTATTGTCGCGTCCTGGTTTGGCTCGCGGGCGGGCTGGCGCGGTCAGCGCTTCCCGGTGTTGTATAATCACCTGCCGGATCGCAATGCGATCGTGTTCGCCACCAACGATCGACGCCCCGATTTCCTACGCGATCATCCTGCGGTTAACGCGCCGGTTATCGAGATGATGAGCCATCCGGATAATCCGTATGTGAAGTTGCTGGTTGTGTTTGGTCGAGATGATAAAGACCTGTTGCAGGCGGCAAAAGGTATCGCGCAAGGGAATATTCTCTTCCGTGGTTCCAGAGTGGTGGTCAACGATGTAAAACCGCTGCTGGCGCGCAAACCGTATGATGCGCCGAACTGGGTGCGTACCGATCGCCCGGTCACTTTTGGCGAGCTGAAAACCTATGAAGAGCAGCTCCAGTCGAGTGGGCTGGAGCCGGCGCCCATCAACGTTTCTTTGAATCTGCCGCCGGACCTCTATTTGCTGCGTAGCAACGGTATTGATATGGATCTCAACTACCGTTATACCTCGCCGCCGACCAAAGACAGTTCACGGCTGGATATCAGTCTGAATAACCAGTTCCTGCAAGCCTTTAGCCTTAATAGCACGCAGGAAACTAATCGACTCCTGTTGCGCTTGCCGGTACTTCAGGGACTGCTGGATGGTAAAACGGATGTGTCTATTCCGGCGCTCAAACTGGGGGCGATGAACCAACTACGTTTTGACTTCCGCTACATGAACCCGATGCCGGGCGGGTCGGTGGACAACTGTATTACCTTCCAGCCGGTACCGAATCATGTGGTGATAGGGGATGACTCCACTATCGATTTTTCGAAATATTACCACTTTATCGCGATGCCGGATTTACGCGCGTTCGCCAATGCGGGTTTCCCGTTCAGCCGGATGGCCGACCTGTCTGACACGCTGGCGGTGATGCCGAAGACCCCAACCGAAGCGCAAATGGAAACGCTGCTGAATACGGTCGGCGCCATTGGCGGGCAGACCGGTTTCCCGGCAATTAATCTGACCATCACCGATGATAGCGCTCAGATAGCCGACAAAGACGCCGATCTGCTGATTATTGGCGCTATTCCGGGCAAGCTAAAAGATGATAAGCGTATCGATCTGTTGGTGCAGGCGACACAAAGCTGGGTAAAAACCCCGATGCGGCAGACCGCTTTCCCGTCGATTATGCCGGATGAGGCCGATCGTGCGGCGGATGCGCAGTCCACCGTCACCGCCAGCGGCCCGATGGCGGCGGTGGTGGGCTTCCAGTCGCCGTTTAATGATCAGCGCAGCGTGATTGCTCTGCTGGCTGACAGCCCACGCGGCTACCAGCTACTGAACGACGCCGTGAATGACAGCGGTAAACGCGCCGCGATGTTTGGTTCCGTGGCGGTGATCCGCGAGTCCGGCGTTCACAGTCTGCGCGTTGGCGATATCTATTACGTCGGACATCTGCCGTGGTTTGAGCGGCTGTGGTATGCGCTGGCGAATCACCCGGTGCTGCTGGCGGTACTGGCGGCCCTCAGTGTGGTATTACTGGCGTGGGTATTGTGGCGTCTGCTACGTATTCTCAGTCGCCGTCGTCTCGACCCTGACCATGAGTAACGCATGATGACTATGCTGCGCGGATGGATAACGATGCTCGTCATGCTGACGGCAATAAATGCGCAGGCAGCCTGTAGCTGGCCTGCGTGGGAACAGTTCAAGAAAGATTACATTAGCCAGCAGGGACGCGTTATCGATCCGGGCGATGCGCGAAAAATTACCACCTCCGAAGGGCAAAGCTACGCCATGTTCTTTGCCCTGGCAGCGAACGATCGACCGGCGTTCGCGCAACTGTTTAACTGGACGCAAAACAATCTGGCGCAGGGATCGCTGCGTGAACATCTGCCCGCCTGGCTGTGGGGGCAAAAAGATCCCGACACCTGGTCGGTGCTGGACAGCAACTCCGCGTCCGACGGCGATATCTGGATGGCATGGTCGCTGCTGGAGGCCGGTCGTCTGTGGAAAGAGACGCGTTATACCGAGGTGGGCACGGCGTTGCTAAAACGCATCGCCCGCGAAGAGGTCGTGAATGTGCCGGGGCTGGGCTCAATGCTGCTACCTGGCAAAATCGGCTTTGCCGAGGCGAATAGCTGGCGTTTTAACCCAAGCTATCTGCCGCCGCAGTTGGCGCAATACTTTAGCCGTTTTGGCGCGCCGTGGTCGACGCTACGGGAAACCAATTTGCGGCTTTTGCTGGAAACCGCGCCGAAAGGTTTCTCGCCGGACTGGGTGCGTTATGAAAGCAAGCAAGGCTGGCAGTTGAAAGCGGAAAAGACGCTGATCAGTAGCTACGATGCGATTCGCGTCTATTTATGGGCGGGAATGATGCATGATGGCGATCCGCAAAAAGCGCGTTTACTGGCGCGATTTAAACCGATGGCGACGTTAACGATGAAAAACGGCGTTCCACCGGAGAAAGTGGATGTCGTCAGCGGGAACGCGCAAGGGACGGGGCCGGTCGGGTTTTCCGCCGCCTTACTGCCTTTCCTGCAAAATCGCGACGCCCAGGCCGTGCAGCGACAGCGGGTCGCAGACCATTTTCCTGGCAGCGATGCCTATTACAACTATGTGCTGACTCTCTTTGGACAAGGCTGGGATCAGCACCGTTTTCGCTTCACCGTCAAAGGTGAATTATTACCTGACTGGGGCCAGGAATGCGTAAGTTCACGTTAAGTCTCATGCACGCTTTTTTGCCGGCTGGAGGTCGAAACGCCTTACCTGGCAAAAGGGGCGTTTCTCGGGCATTGTTGGGTTTATCGCTTGGTATGGCGCTAACACCGCTTGCCGGCGCAGCGACCTCCGCGCAGCAACAGTTGCTGGAGCAGGTTCGGCTGGGCGAGGCCACGCACCGTGAGGACTTAGTCCGTCAGTCGCTCTATCGCCTGGAGCTGATCGACCCCAATGATCCACAGGTTATCGCCGCCCGTTTCCGCTATCTGTTGCGCCAGGGGGATAGCGACGGGGCGCAGAAGCTACTTGACCGGCTGGCGCAACTGGCGCCGGAGTCGACGGCGTATCAATCTTCCCGCACCGCGATGCTGCTCTCCACGCCGCAAGGACGTCAGTCTTTGCAGGAGGCGCGTTTACTGGCGACGACCGGCCATACTGAACAAGCGATCGCCAGCTACGACAAGCTGTTTAAAGGTTATCCGCCGGAGGGCGAACTGGCGGTCGAATACTGGACGACCGTGGCGAAATTGCCCGCCCGCCGTCACGAAGCGATTAACCAGCTACAGAAAATCAATGCCGTCAGTCCGGGTAATAACGCTCTGCAAAATGCGCTGGCGCAACTGTTGTTCGCCAGCGGGCGGCGCGATGAGGGATTTGCGGTGCTAAAACAGATGGCGAAATCCAGTACGGGACGCAGCGCGGCCTCCGCCATCTGGTACCAGCAGATAAAAGATCTCCCGGTGAGCGACGCCAGCGTAAAAGCGTTGCAAGACTATCTGACGCAGTTTAGCGAAGGCGATAGCGTGTCTGCCGCCCGCGCCCAGCTTAGCGAGCAGCAAAAACAGTTAGCCGATCCGGCGTTCCGCGCGCGCTCGCAGGGCATCGCGGCGGTTAATGCCGGAGAAGGCGGTAAGGCCATTGCGCAATTGCAGCAGGCGGTGAGCGCCCGGCAGGACGACAGCGAGGCGGTCGGCGCGCTGGGGCAGGCATACTCACAGCGTGGCGATCGCGCCCGCGCCGTCGCGCAGTTTGAAAAGGCGCTGGCGATGGCGCCGCACAGCAGCAGCCGCGATAAGTGGGAGAGTCTGCTGAAGGTCAATCGCTACTGGCTGTTAATTCAGCAGGGCGACGCGGCCTTAAAAGCGAATAATCTAGCCCAGGCGGAGCGTTTCTATCAGCAGGCGCGAGCAGTGGATAACACCGACAGCTACGCGGTGCTGGGGCTGGGGGATGTGGCGATGGCGCGCAAAGATAATGCCGCCGCCGAACGTTATTATCAGCAGACGCTGCGTATGGATAGCGGTAATACAAATGCTGTACGCGGGCTGGCGAATCTTTATCGCCAGCAGTCGCCGCAAAAAGCCGCCGCGTTTATCGCTTCTCTTTCCGCCAGCCAGCGGCGCAGTATCGACGATATCGAACGCAGTCTGGAAAATGACCGTCTGGCGCAGCAGGCGGAAACGCTGGAAAGCGAGGGCAAATGGGCGCAGGCCGCAGAACTGCACCGTCGTCGGCTGGCATTAGATCCGGGGAGCGTGTGGGTGACGTACCGACTGTCACGCGATCTGTGGCAGGCCGGGCAGCACGCCCAGGCCGATGCGCAAATGCGCTCTCTGGCGCAGCAGAAGCCAAACGATCCGGAACAGGTCTATGCTTATGGGCTTTATCTTTCCGGCAGCGATCGGGACCGGGCGGCGCTGGCGCATCTCAATACCCTGCCGACCAGCCAGTGGAACAGCAATATTCAGGAACTGGCGGGCCGATTGCAAAGTAACCAGGTGCTGGAAAGCGCTAACCGCTTGCGCGATAGCGGCAAAGAACGCGAAGCGGAAGCGTTGTTACGTCAGCAGCCTCCCTCTACGCGCATTGAGTTAACGTTGGCGGACTGGGCGCAGCAGCGTGGCGATAATGAGGCGGCCCGCGCCGCTTATGACGCCGTTCTGGCGCGGGAGCCGGGTAATGTCGATGCCATGCTGGGGCGGGTGGAAATCGACATCGCACAGGGCGATAACGCTGCGGCGCGCGCTCAACTGGCGGCGCTGCCTGCGTCGCAAATCACCTCTCTTAACATGCAGCGCCGCGTCGCGCAGGCGCAGCTCCAGCTTGGCGATATCACGGCGGCGGCGCGGACCTTCAACCGCATTACGCCGCAGGCAAAAGCACAGCCGCCATCAATGGAAAGCGCGATGGTATTGCGTGACGCCGCCGCTTTTCAGGCGCAAACGGGCGAGCCGCAGCGGGCGCTGGAGACCTACAAAGACGCAATGGTCGCCGCGGCGATTACGCCGGTTCGTCCCCAGGATAACGATACCTTTACCCGCCTGACGCGCAATGATGAAAAAGATGACTGGCTAAAACGCGGCGTGCGTAGCGATGCGGCGGAGTTGTACCGTCAGCAGGATCTCAATGTCACGTTGGCGCACGATTATTGGGGGTCGAGCGGGACTGGCGGCTACTCCGATCTGAAGGCGCATACCACGATGCTTCAGGTGGATGCGCCCTGGTCGGACGGGCGGGCGTTCTTTCGTACTGATATGGTGAATATGGATGTTGGCCGCTTCTCTACGGATGCGGATGGAAAATACGATAATAACTGGGGTACCTGTACGCTGGAGAAATGCAGCGGACATCGTAGCCAGGCCGATACGGGCGCGAGCGTGGCGGTCGGCTGGCAGAATGAGACCTGGCGCTGGGATATCGGCACGACGCCGATGGGCTTTAATGTCGTTGATGTGGTCGGCGGCGTCAGCTATAGCGACGATATCGGGCCGTTGGGTTATACCCTGAACGCGCATCGTCGCCCGATCTCCAGCTCGCTGCTGGCGTTTGGCGGGCAAAAGGACGCCAGCAGCAATACCGGCACCAAATGGGGCGGCGTGCGGGCCAACGGCGGCGGCGTCAGTCTCAGCTATGATAAAGGCGAAGCAAACGGTGTCTGGGCGTCGCTCAGCGGCGACCAGTTGAGCGGTAAAAATGTGGAAGATAACTGGCGCGTGCGCTGGATGACCGGTTATTACTATAAGGTGATTAACGAGAATAACCGCCGCGTTACCGTCGGGCTGAATAACATGATCTGGCATTACGACAAGGATTTGAGCGGTTATTCACTGGGTCAGGGCGGTTATTATAGCCCGCAGGAATACCTGTCGTTTGCGGTGCCGGTGATGTGGCGGCAGCGTACGGAAAACTGGTCGTGGGAGCTAGGCGGCTCGGTATCCTGGTCGCACTCCCGCAACCGTACCATGCCGCGTTATCCGCTGATGAATTTGATCCCGGCGGATTATCAGGAGGATGCGCGTGACCAGACCAACGGCGGCGGTAGCAGCCAGGGATTTGGCTATACCGCACGGGCGCTCATTGAACGCCGGGTCACTGCCAACTGGTTTGTGGGTACGGCTGTCGATATTCAGCAGGCGAAAGACTATACCCCCAGTCATCTGCTGCTGTATGTCCGTTATTCCGCGGCGGGCTGGCAGGGGGATATGGATTTACCGCCACAGCCTCTGGTGCCTTACGCTGACTGGTAATCATTGCGTCAGGCCTACGAATTGACAGGCATCGTAGGCCTGAGAAGCGCAGCGCCATCAGACGCTATCATTAACCGTTATTCAGAAAAGTCCTTTTCAGATACAGCCTCTCTTAATGCCGCAGCAATCGGGTATACTCAGGCGGCAGTCCGGGATATCCAGGGAGAGTCAATTTGCGCGTCAGCCGCTCGTTAACAATTAAACAGATGGCAATGGTTGCGGCCGTTGTCATGGTGTTTGTTTTTGTCTTTTGCACCGTTTTGTTGTTCCATCTGGTACAGCAGAACCGCTACAACACGGCTACGCAACTGGAAAGCATCGCGCGATCTGTTCGGGAACCTCTTTCTTCCGCGATTTTAAAAGCGGATCTCCCCGGCGCGGAAACCATTCTGGAAAGTATTAAACCTGCGGGCGTGGTGAGTCGCGCCGATGTGGTATTGCCGAATCAGTTCCAGGCGTTGCGTAAGCGCTTCATTCCTGAACGCCCCGTCCCGGTTATGGTGACGCGTCTCTTCGAACTGCCGGTACAAATTTCTTTGCCGGTTTATTCGCTGGAGCGTCCCGCCAATCCGCAACCGCTGGCCTACCTTGTATTGCAGGCGGATTCGTACCGTATGTACAAATTCGTCATGAGCGCGCTCTCTACGTTAGTGACCATTTACTTACTTTTATCGCTGATCCTGACGGTGGCCATCGCCTGGTGCGTAAACCGCCTGATTGTGCATCCGCTGCGCAAAATCGCCCGCGAGCTGAACGACATTCCGCAGCAGGAGCTGATCGGACATCAGCTGGCGTTGCCGCGTCTGCATCAGGATGATGAAATTGGGATGCTGGTGCGCAGCTATAACCTCAACCAGCAGCTTATGCAGCGTCAACGCGAGGAGCAAACGGACAACGCGATGCGTTTTCCGGTTTCCGAGCTGCCCAATAAAGCCTTTTTAATGGCGCTGCTGGAACAGGTTATCACCCGCCAACAGACCACCGCGCTTATTATCGTGACGTGCGAAACGTTGCGTGACACGGCAGGCGTGCTGCAAGAAACGCAGCGGGAGATTCTATTACTGACGTTGGTTGAGAAGCTGAAGTCGGTGCTGGCGCCGCGCATGGTGCTTACGCAGGTCAGCGGCTATGACTTTGCCATTATCGCCCACGGCGTCAAAGAGCCGTGGCACGCCATCACATTAGGTCAGCAAATACTCACTATCATTAATGAACGACTACCCATTCAGGGTATTCAACTGCGCCCAAGCTGCAGTATTGGCATTGCGATGTATTATGGCGATCTGACCGCCGAAGAGCTCTATGGTCGCGCCGTCTCCGCCGCGTTTACCGCGCGCCGAAAAGGTAAAAATCAGATCCAGTTCTTTGACCCGGCGCAGATGGAGGCCGCTCAACAGCGCCTTACCGAAGAGAGCGATATCCTTACCGCGCTGGATAACCATCAGTTTGCCATTTGGCTGCAGCCGCAGGTCGAGATGCGCAGCGGCAACGTATTAAGCGCCGAAGCCTTGTTACGTATGCAGCAGCCGGACGGTAGCTGGGAATTACCGGAGGGACTGATTGAGCGCATTGAATCCTGCGGCCTGATGGTCACGGTGGGCCATTGGGTGCTGGAAGAGTCCTGTCGCCAGCTTGCCGCCTGGCAGGAGCGAGGCGTGACATTGCCGCTCTCCGTCAATCTTTCCGCGTTACAGCTCATGCACCCTGGCATGGTGTCGGAGCTGCTGGAATTGTTAAACCGCTATCGTATTCAACCAGGTACGCTGATTCTTGAGGTCACTGAAAGCCGCCGTATCGACGATCCGCACGCTGCCGTCGCTATCTTACGTCCGTTACGTAATGCTGGCGTGCGTATCGCACTGGATGATTTTGGCATGGGTTACGCGGGGCTGCGCCAGTTACAGCATATGAAGTCGCTACCGGTCGATATCCTTAAAATTGATAAAATGTTTGTCGATGGGTTACCGGATGATCACAGTATGGTGACGGCGATTATCCTGATGGCCCGCAGTCTTAATTTACAATTGATTGCCGAGGGCGTGGAGAACGAGGCGCAACGCGCGTGGCTGGAACAGGCGGGAGTCAACGTCGCGCAAGGCTTCCTGTTTGCTCGGCCCGTTCCCGCGGATATCTTTGAAGAACGGTATCTGTCGCACGAAAATCCTGATTACAAAAGTTAAAAAAGGTCGCGCTTGTGCGAGCCAGCTCAAACTTTTTAACATTTTTGTTTCAATTATGATCCTGGCGCATTTCTGTCATGTTGTGTGGGTGTTATTTTAAGGCCGCAGGTTACTCATAACCTTACAAGACCTGTGGTTTTTACTTCAAGGACACCCTATGAAAACCTCTCTGTTCAAAAGTCTTTATTTTCAGGTCCTGACAGCAATCGCCATTGGTATTCTCCTTGGCCATTACTATCCTGAACTGGGCGCACAAATGAAACCGCTTGGCGACGCGTTCGTTAAGCTCATTAAGATGATCATCGCTCCTGTCATTTTCTGTACTGTCGTGACGGGCATCGCAGGCATGGAAAGCATGAAAGCGGTGGGCCGTACCGGCGCGGTCGCGCTGCTTTACTTTGAAATTGTCAGTACGATTGCGCTGATTATCGGTCTTATCATCGTCAACGTCGTGCAGCCTGGCGCCGGGATGAACGTCGATCCGGCAACGCTGGATGCGCAGGCGGTGGCCGTTTATGCCGCACAAGCTAAGGAGCAGGGCATTATTGCCTTCCTGATGGATGTTATACCGGGCAGTGTGATCGGCGCGTTTGCCAGCGGCAACATTCTGCAGGTCTTACTGTTTGCGGTGTTGTTTGGTTTTGCGCTGCACCGTTTGGGCAGCAAAGGCCAGCTCATTTTCAATGTGATTGAGAGTTTTTCGCAGGTCATTTTCGGCATCATCAATATGATCATGCGCCTGGCGCCGATTGGTGCATTCGGCGCGATGGCCTTCACCATCGGTAAATACGGCGTCGGTTCCCTGGTGCAACTGGGGCAGCTCATTATCTGCTTCTATATCACCTGTATTCTCTTCGTGGTGGTAGTGCTGGGGACGATTGCACGGGTAACGGGCTTTAGCATTTTTAAATTTATTCGCTATATCCGGGAAGAATTACTCATTGTGCTCGGCACCTCCTCTTCCGAGTCAGCGTTGCCGCGTATGCTCGATAAGATGGAAAAACTGGGGTGCCGTAAGTCGGTGGTAGGGCTGGTGATCCCGACGGGGTATTCGTTCAACCTCGATGGCACCTCTATCTACCTGACGATGGCGGCGGTGTTTATCGCCCAGGCGACCAACAGCCATATGGATATCTTCCACCAGATAACGCTGCTGGTCGTGCTGCTGCTCTCGTCAAAAGGCGCTGCGGGCGTGACCGGAAGCGGCTTTATCGTGCTGGCGGCCACTATCTCCGCCGTAGGCCATTTACCGGTTGCGGGACTGGCGTTAATCCTCGGTATCGACCGCTTTATGTCCGAAGCGCGCGCGCTGACTAACCTGGTGGGTAACGGCGTGGCGACGGTGGTGGTTGCCAAATGGGTGAAAGAGTTAGATCACCAAAAGCTGGACGATGTGCTTAATAATCGTGCGCCGGATGGCAAAACGCACGAAATTTCCTCCTAATCTCGCCACTTATGCCCGTAGTCCCTTCCAGGACTGCGGGTGTTTGCGCATAATTGACCCCTGCGCCCAAAGCATACAGCATGATGCTTAGGGATTATTTCACTTCTTCCGTGACATTTTTAGGTTCTCGCGGTCTAACACGAAGTGTTTTTACGTCATATTCAGGCATCCCTGCCGGGGCTGTCTTTTTATTACCAGGATTGTTGATCAGGGGTTCACATGCAGGGCACAAAAATTCGACTCTTAGCGGGCAGTCTGTTGATGTTGGCCTCTGCCGGCTATGTGCAGGCAGATGCGCTCCAGCCCGATCCGGCATGGCAACAGGGGACGCTGGCTAATGGGTTACAGTGGCAAGTGTTGGCTACGCCTCAGCGCCCCAGCGATCGTATTGAAGTTCGTCTCCAGGTTAATACCGGTTCGCTCACCGAAAGTACGCAACAGAGCGGGTTCAGCCATGCAATTCCCCGTATCGCGCTGACGCAAAGCGGTGGTCTGGATGCCGCACAGGCACGTTCTTTATGGCAGCAAGGGTTTGATCCGAAACGTCCCATGCCGCCCGTTATTGTTTCTTATGATTCCACGCTCTATAACCTCAGTTTACCCAATAACCGTAACGATCTGCTGAAAGAAGCGCTGACCTATCTGGCTAACGTCTCCGGTAAATTAACCATTACGCCAGAGACGGTGAATCATGCGTTAAGCAGCGAAGATATGGTTGCGACGTGGCCAGCAGATACTAAAGAGGGCTGGTGGCGTTATCGGCTGAAAGGATCGGCGTTATTGGGGCACGATCCCGCGGAACCGTTAAAGCAGCCGGTAGACGCAGCCAAAATTCAGGCTTTCTATGAAAAATGGTACACCCCGGATGCCATGACGCTGATTGTTGTCGGCAACATTGATGCGCGCTCCGTCGCCGAGCAGATCAATAAAACGTTCGGTACGCTGAAAGGTAAACGCGAAACGCCCGCCCCGGTGCCGACGCTTTCGCCGCTGCGGGCGGAATCAGTGAGCATTATGACCGATGCGGTGCGCCAGGATCGTCTCTCCATTATGTGGGATACGCCGTGGCAACCGATTCGCGAGTCGGCGGCGCTGTTGCGCTACTGGCAGGCGGATCTGGCGCGCGAAGCGCTGTTCTGGCATATCCAGCAAGAGCTTACTAAAAATAACGCGAAAGATATTGGTCTGGGGTTTGACTGCCGGGTTCTGTTTCTGCGCGCGCAGTGCGCCATCAACATTGAATCACCTAATGATAAGCTCAATACCAATTTGAGCCTGGTGGCGAATGAACTGGCGAAAGTACGCGACAAAGGTTTGTCGGAAGAGGAGTTTACTGCGCTGGTGGCGCAGAAAAATCTCGAATTGCAAAAGCTGTTCGCGACCTACGCGCGTACCGATACTGACATTTTGACTGGACAGCGTATGCGCTCGCTGCAGAATCAGGTGGTGGATATCGCGCCGGAGCAGTATCAGAAGCTGCGCCAGAATTTCCTCAACAGCCTGACCGTCGATATGCTCAATCAGAATCTACGTCAGCAGCTATCGCAGGAGATGGCATTAATTTTGCTGCAACCGCAAGGCGAGCCGGAATTTAATATGAAGGCGTTAAAGGCGACGTGGGATGAAATCATGGTCCCGACAACTGCCGCCGCTGTTGAAGCAGATGAGACGCATCCGGAAGTGACGGAGACACCGGCGGCACAGTAAGCTGCCGCCTGCCGGCCCGGTAAGCGCAGTGCCACCGGGCAAGAGCGAATGACTTACTGCGGCATCGCGTCGTGCGGAATAATGGCCCCACGGTACTGAATCACCGTGCTGGCCGTCAGGTGTCCGCGCTTCGCGGCATCCGTCGCGCTGCCGCCCGTCAAACGAACGGCCAGATAACCGGCGCTGAAGGAGTCGCCTGCGGCAGTGGTGTCTATCACTTTCTCTTTCGGCAGTTTTACTGCCGGAACGTCAATGAGCGCCTCGCCCTGAATCGAGACCAGGCATGAGTCCGCCCCGCGTTTTACCACCACTTCCTGCACGCCTGCCGCATGGGTGCGGGCAATGACCTCTTCCACGGGTTGCTGACCCCATAGCGCGTCTTCATCGTCCAGTGTCAGGAAGGCGATATCAGTACATTCCAGCATCTTTTGATAGACCTGCTGCGTTTCTTCGCGACTTGTCCATAAACGCGGGCGATAGTTATTATCAAAAATGACTTTCCCGCCGTTGGCCCGACATTCACGCAATAAAGACAGCAGCTTATCACGGCTGGTCGGGCTTAAAATCGCGAGGCTAATGCCGCTCATGTAGAGATAATCGAAGGTCGCCAGCGTCTCGCAGATAGCCGCTGACTGCTCGCTCTCCAGCCAGAATTTCGCTGCCGCTTCGTTACGCCAGTAGTAGAAGGTACGCTCGCCAGTATCATCGGTTTCGATGTAATAGAGGCCTGGCAGGCGGTTTTCCATCCGCTGCGTTAGCGAGGTATCCACATTTTCATGCTGCCACGCCTCCAGCATCTGTTGGCTGAAACTGTCGGTACCCAGCGCCGTCACATAGTGAACGGCCAGAGCGGCAGAATCGACCTGACGGGCAATATAAACGGAGGTATTCAGCGTGTCGCCGCCGAAACCGCGCTGAACATCAGAGCCTTTCTGCGACAGCTCAATCATGCATTCGCCAATCACGGCAATCTTTTTAGACATAGTCGTGAACCTGATCTGTAAAAATTAGCGTTAGTGTGCGCTGTGGATGTTTAGTGGTCAATAATATTAAAACATCGGTCCATTATTTTTTTGAGCAAGTGCGTATTTTTGACAAGTTTCGTGGTCTGTTTTTATTTTGCCAGGGACCGAGGGTAAAGTTCTCTGCCTGAACGCCGATAACCTTTGACGAGTCCGGACAGTCACACTCCCATTAACAGGACAACTGAGATGATAAAGCAGGTTATCCAGCAGCTACGCGTTCCTGATGCAGGTATAGAAAATTTGCAGGAACGGCGCTATTGGCTGCAATGCGAGCGTGCCTATACTTACCAGCCGATATACCAGACGGATGGCCGTCTGATGGCGGTTGAACTTCTCACTGTCGTCACCCATCCTGATAACCCTTCCAGACGTATTGCCCCGGATCGTTATTTCGCGGAGTTAGCGGTTCGACACCGCATTGACGTAGTGAAAGAACAACTTCATCAGCTTGAACAAAAAGCGGATTTTTTCACTCGCCATCACTTATTGGCATCGGTCAATGTCGACGGCCCTACGCTGATTGCCATGCGACGACAGCCGGACATTCTGGCAGCGATGGAGCGCTTACCCTGGCTGCGTTTCGAACTGGTGGAACATATTCGTTTGCCGAAAGACTCCTCTTTCGCCTCGATGTGTGAGTTCGGCCCGCTGTGGCTGGATGATTTTGGTACCGGTATGGCCAATTTTTCAGCGCTGAGCGAAGTGCGTTATGACTACATTAAAGTGGCGCGAGAGCTGTTCGTCATGCTGCGCCAGTCCGCGGAGGGGCGCAACCTGTTCATTCTGCTGCTGCAACTGATGAACCGCTACTGCCGCGGCGTTATTGTCGAGGGCGTGGAGACGCTGGAAGAGTGGCGT
Source organism: Salmonella sp. A7 (assembly GCF_020181675.1). NCBI lineage: Bacteria > Pseudomonadati > Pseudomonadota > Gammaproteobacteria > Enterobacterales > Enterobacteriaceae > Salmonella > Salmonella sp. A7. The sequence goes on from NZ_CP084001.1 coordinate 246,779, forward strand.
GATGTGCAGCGTTCGCCCGCCTTTGCCGCCCAGGGCTATTTTCTTTCTCGACCCGTGCCGCTGATATCGCTCGAAGAGGTGATTCTGACCCTGTAATGCCAGACTGTTCCCGTAATACGTGGTATTACGAGGCGCGGTCATCCTCCTTTTTCGTCTGGCTGAACTATCTTTAGGACAGGCAAGGGAAGAAGTGAGGAAATAACACATGACTAAAGCAGGCAAAATAACCGCCGCCATCACAGGGACTTTCTTGTTGTTGATCGCCATAGTGATTTTGTTGATCGCAACATTTGACTGGAACCGCCTCAAACCGACCATCAACCAGAAAGTCTCTACCGAATTGAACCGGCCTTTCGCTATTCGCGGCGATTTAGGCGTGGTGTGGGAACGCCAAAAACAGGAGACCGGCTGGCGAAGCTGGGTACCGTGGCCGCATGTTCACGCGGAAGACGTCATTCTCGGCAATCCGCCGGATATTCCGGAAGTCACGATGGTGCATCTGCCACGCGTTGAGGCGACGCTTGCTCCGCTGGCGCTCCTGACCAAAACCGTCTGGCTGCCGTGGATCAAACTGGTGAAACCCGACGCGCGTCTTATTCGTCTGTCCGAGAAAACCAATAACTGGACCTTTAACCTCGCGCAAGACAAGAATACGGACCCCAATGCTAAACCTTCCGCCTGGTCCTTCCGGCTGGATAATATTCTCTTCGACCAGGGGCGAATCGCGATCGATGATAAGGTCAGCAAGGCGGATATCACTATTCTGATCGATCCGTTAGGCAAACCGTTGCCGTTCAGCGAAGTGACGGGAACGAAAGGCAAAGCAGACAAATCCAGCGTGGGCGACTATGTCTTCGGCCTAAAGGCGCAGGGGCGTTATAACGGGGAACCGTTGACCGGTACGGGCAAAATAGGCGGTATGCTGGCGCTACGCAGCGAAAGTATGCCTTTTCCTGTGCAGGCCGATTTCCGCTCTGGCAACACGCGGGTGGCTTTTAGCGGCGTGGTGAACGAGCCGATGAAAATGGGCGGCGTCGATCTGCGGCTTAAATTCTCTGGCGATTCACTGGGCGATTTATATGATTTAACCGGCGTGCTGCTGCCGGATACGCCGCCGTTTGAGACCGATGGGCGATTGGTGGCGAAAATTGACGCCGAAAAGTCATCGGTATTTGATTATCGCGGTTTTAACGGGCGCATTGGCGACAGTGATATCCACGGCTCCCTCACTTATACCACCGGTAAACCGCGCCCTAAACTGGAAGGCGATGTCGAATCGCGCCAGTTACGACTGGCCGATCTTGGGCCGCTGATTGGCGTGGATTCCGGGAAAGACGCTGAGCAGTCGAAACGGTCTGAACAGCGCAAAGGCGAGAAGAATGTTCAGCCGGCGGATAAAGTGTTGCCTTACGATCGCTTTGAAACCGACAAATGGGACGTTATGGACGCCGATGTCCGGTTTAAAGGCCGACGTATTGAGCATGGCGGCAGTCTACCGATTAGCGATCTTTCGACCCATATCATCCTGAAAAACGCCGACTTACGTCTACAGCCGCTGAAGTTTGGTCTGGCAGGCGGCAGTATTGTCTCCAACATCCATCTGGAAGGGGATCAAAAGCCAATGCAGGGGCGGGCGGATATACAGGCGCGTCGGCTGAAGCTTAAAGAACTGATGCCGGATGTGGAGCTGATGCAGAAAACGCTGGGCGAGCTGAACGGCGATGCGGATATTCGCGGGACGGGCAACTCGGTCGCCGCGCTGCTTGGCAACAGTAACGGCAATCTGAAATTATTGATGAATGATGGATTGATTAGCCGCAACCTGATGGAAATCGTGGGGCTGAACGTCGGCAACTATATTGTCGGGCAGATTTTTGGCGATGACGAAGTGCGGGTTAACTGCGCGGCGGCGAATCTCAATATTGCGAACGGCGTGGCGCGACCGCAAATTTTTGCTTTTGATACAGAAAATGCGTTGATTAACGTGACCGGTACGGCGAGCTTCGCCTCTGAACAGCTCGATTTAACCATTGATCCGGAAAGTAAAGGGATTCGTATTATTACGCTGCGATCGCCGCTGTACGTGCGCGGGACATTTAAAAATCCGCAGGCGGGCGTCAAGCCCGGCCCGCTGATTGCGCGCGGCGCGGTTGCGGCAGCGCTGGCGACGTTGGTAACGCCCGCCGCCGCGCTATTGGCGCTCATTTCGCCCTCTGAAGGCGAAGCCAATCAGTGCCGGACGATTTTAACGCAGATGAAGCAGTAACGTGAAACGTAGCGCCGGATGATGCCATCCGGCGCCCTATTACAACGCCTGATGACGCGTCTCATGGGTTAACAGCAGTGCAATCAGCGTCAGCGCCGCCATTGACGCCAGGTAAACCCCTACCGCCGCCAGCCCGTAGTGGCTTTGCAGCCATGCGGCAATATACGGCGCGACGGAAGCGCCCAGAATCGATGACACATTGTAGGAAAACGATGCGCCGGTATAGCGCACTTCCGTCGGAAATAGCTCCGGCAGCAGCGCTCCCATTGGGCCGAAGGTCAGCCCCATCAGGCTCAGGCCCAACAACAGGAACACGAATACCAGCGCTGGATTGCCTGAACCCAGCAGCGGGGTAAAGGCGAACAACGCGAAGAGAATGATGAGCGTGGTAATGATGACCATGCTTTTCCGACGGCCAAATGCGTCCGCCAGCAGGCCGGCGACGGGCACCATCACGCCGAAACCAATCACCGCCATCATCAGCATCCACAGTATTTCATTGCGCGGCAAGCCAAGCCCCACCGGCGCGGCGGCAGTGCTGTAAGTCATGGAATAGACGGTCATGATATAGAACAGCGTGTAGGTCGCCAGCATAATAAACGTGCCGAGAATGGTTACGCGGACATGCTTCGTCAGCAACGTGCCCAGCGGTATTTTTACCTGTTTTTTCGCTGCGGCGACTTTCGCAAACACCGGCGTTTCATGCAGCGACACGCGCACATACAGGCCGATAATCACCAGCACCGCCGAGAAGATAAACGGCACGCGCCAGCCCCAGCTCATAAACTGCTCGTCGGTCAGCAGCCAGGAGAGCAACAGGAAGGTGCCATTGGCAAAGAAGAAGCCGATCGGCGCGCCCAACTGCGGGAAGGAGCCATACAGCGCGCGTTTGCGCGGCGGCGCATTCTCCGTCGCTAATAACGCTGCGCCGCCCCATTCGCCGCCCAGCCCCAGTCCCTGACCGAAACGCGCCAGCGCCAGCAGCAACGGCGCGAAAATACCTATCGTCGCGTAGCCCGGTAACAGACCGATAATGACCGTGGAGATCCCCATCGTCAGCAGCGAAGCCACCAGCGTGACTTTGCGGCCTACCCGGTCGCCGAAGTGGCCGAATAGCGCAGAGCCGATCGGACGCGCCACAAACGCGATAGCGAAGGTGGCGAGCGATTGTAGCGTTGCCGCAGTGGGATCGCCCTGGGGGAAGAAGATAAGGGGGAACACGATCACCGCAGCGGTGGCGTAAATATAGAAGTCGAAGAACTCAATTGCGGTGCCGATAAGCGAGGCAATAACGACTTTATTGCGTGAGTTTACCGGAACATGTTCCTGCTCATGGTCGAGTGTTGTGGCGGTTGCTTGCATACTATTTTCTTATTTTTAGCGAACGAATAGCCATATTACGCACAGCAAAAGTTATATTTCAATGTGTAACAAAAGCCAAAAATGGTCAAAAAAAGCGCAAAAAGGGGATAATGTTTAAGCCAGCCATTTTGCGTCTATGAAATGCTTCACATAATTTTAGAATTGGTGGATAAAACTGGTTTCTGGTTAAATAAAAGTTAATTACTGGATTTATATGCTGAAACAATGAGATGAGGCGGAAGGACGTGCCTGATTGTACCGCCGGGTACGCTTTGCTTGCCCGGCCTGGGTACACACAGCAGTAGGCCGAATGACGACGCCGTGCGTGCCATTCGGCAGCAAGCCGCAGACTAGCGTTGCGTTTTACCCGGCATTCGCGGGTCGTCCTTGTATTCGGCGGTGGCTATCCAGGCCGCGCAGAATAACGTCAGACGGGCAAAAAAGTAGAAGAAGGCCATCAGACCGAGTACGGAGCCAAACGCTGCGCCGGAAGGCGATTTCACCAGTGACGGCAGCGTATAGGTCATAATGATTTTAATCACCTCAAAACCGATAGCGGCAATAAATGTCCCGCGAATCAACGCTTTTTTACGGGGACGATGGCGAGGCAGTCGCCAGAAAATCCAGAAGAAAAGCAGATAGTTGGCAAAAATAGAGATGGCCAGACCGATCAAATGCCAGGCCGGTTTTAACCATTCGATGCTGTCGAGATACAAGGCGGAGATGATCATCTGCTGGGCGGAACCGGCGATGGAAGTAATGGACAGCGTAATGATTAAAGCGATTAATAATCCAATCAGCGAGATAAAATCGCGTAGATATTTGAGCCAGATTTTCTCCTGATCCTGCGGCTTGCGCTCCCAGACGTCCCGTGACTGGGCGCGAATCGCTTCCCGCAGGTTGCCCATCCAGTTAACGCCGGAATAGAGCGCGATACCCAGTCCGACCAGCCCTACCGTGGTACGCTGTTGAACCGCCGTATTAATCGTATTTTTAAGCGTGGACGCCAGCGTAGGATCGCTCACATTCATCAATATCTTGCTGAAAATATCTTCCAGTAGATTAGGGTGCGAGGCGAGGATAAAACCTGCCGCGGCAAAGGACACCATCATTATCGGGATCATCGACAGAAACGAAAAGTAGGTGATAGCCGCGCCAAACTGATTACCCAGTCGATCGTTAAAACGTTCGGTCGCGCGAATGAGGTGGGCCACCATTGGTTGACGCTGAATTTTTTGCACCAGGGAGGTGACGGAATGCAACGCCTGATTTGCCTTTTCGTTTTTTTCCGGGGCGTCATGCGGCTGCGTTTCTATTTTTTGTATCGGGTCGTGCTCCAGTTCCTGAATAGGGCGTTTTACGTCATTTTCCTGCGTCATCAGGTCGGTAGTCCTTCATCATTAATAGAATATGTCAGTATAGCTTCTCCCCGGTGGATGCTGAAAATGCGGCTACTCTGCGGCCTCTTTAATGGTTTCAGTCAGCCATACCATAAACAGGTGTACCCGGCGGGAAAGATTACGGCGATGGGGATAATGCAGCGTCACCGGCAGTGGAGCGGCGCGATATTGCGGTAAAATTTCAATGAGCGTTCCGGCGCGTAACGCCTCCCGTACAGCAATGCGCGGCGTCTGAATGATTCCTAATCCTGCCAGACAGGCCGTATGCCAGGTCTCCGTACTGTTTACCGTTAGCATTCCGCCGGTTTTTACCCACTGCATACCGTGGGGAGTTTCAAAGGCAAAACCCGGTGAAGAGACTCCCGGCGTCAATGAATAATGCACCACCGCATGTGAGGCGAGATCGTCAAGGTTTTCTGGATACCCAAAGCGCGCCAGGTATTGTGGGCTGGCGCAGTTCACCCTTCTCAGTTTGCCAAGCGGGCGCGTCAGTATCCCTGGCGCATGTAGCGGATCTGTACGCACCACGCAGTCGAAATCTTCCCGTAGTAAATCGACCTGTCGATCGCTACTACAAAGTTCCAGCGCAATGCCGGGATACTGATGCAAAAAAGTGGGCAGGCGCGGCATGATGAGGCTGTTTGCGAGACATGGCGGTATATCTACCCGTATTTTGCCACTGATACTGGCGGGATCAGGCTGGAAAAGACCTTCCAGTTCATCCAGGTTACTCAACAAATCTTTTGCCCGTTCGTAGTAAACCATTCCGTCCTGAGTAAGCTGTACCCGCCGGGTGGTGCGGTGGAGCAGGCGGATGCCCAGTTGATGTTCTAACGCTTGTATTTGCCGTGAGACGCTGCCTTTGGGAAGGCCGATATCCTCTGCTGCGCGGGAAAAACTTTCCCGTTCCGCCACGCGTACAAACAATTTCATTGCATATATTTTATCCATCATCAGGCTCTATTATTGTTTTTATTGAAACAGTGACGCTGAAGCGGCTGGTTTTATTGATTTTCTAGCATCTAATAAGCCCTTTCGCAATCATTGCTCGCGTGACGAATACGTCTGATCGCGTTGCTCGGCGGATTTATCGCCTTCCGGCCAGGCTTTTTAGCGTCAAAAAGCCGATAAACGGGACGAGGGCGGTAAAACACGCCGATAACAGCGGGTGTAGTGGGGCAGAGAAATGCATGTACATACACGGTATTGTCATTGACCCATCGTCGCAGTTTTTAGGCGGATTGATTAATTTTTTAACAAAATGTGCTACTTTATTTTTTGTAACACATCAGGTGAAAAGCAGATATTTCCTTTGTGACGCGCCAGGCGTACTCTTCATTGAATTAATATTCAAATTAGCCTTGTCTGTTTGTACTAATAAGATATTCCTTACTTTAAAAGGCTAATTTTAGCGAATTCTGTAATCCCGATGTTGAAGCTGTAAATATTCATAACCTTTCCCTTCCTCAACCAATGACTATCGGTAAAATGGCCTATACCAAATGGCGACTTCTTATTTTACCCTACGGGTAATACCCTTCCTCATCTTGAGACTATTATCTTACCCAGGTGGAGAAAAGTAATGCAGGTAATCATGTTTGACAGGCAGTCAATATTTATTCATGGAATGAAAATCAGTTTGCAGCAGCACATTCCAGGAATAAGTATCCAGAGTGTCGGTCAGGCAGAAGAACTCTGGCAAAAAATAGAAAGCGCGCCGGATGCGCTGGTCATGCTGGATAGCGGCCTGGATGCTGAATTTTGCCGCGAGGTGTTACAAAGAATCGCGCAGCAATTTCCGGAGGTGAAGATTATTATCACGGCGATGGATGGCAGTCAAAAGTGGCTGCATGAAGTCATGCAATTTAACGTTCAGGCCGTGGTGCCACGCGATTCTGATGCCGAAACCTTTGTCCTTGCGCTCAATGCTGTCGCTCGCGGGATGATGTTTTTACCGGGGGATTGGTTAAATTCAACGGAGCTGGAGTCCCGTGATATAAAAGCGTTAAGCGCCCGCCAGCGGGAAATTTTACAGATGCTTGCCGCAGGAGAATCAAATAAACAAATTGGGCGGGCGTTAAATATTAGTACCGGGACGGTTAAAGCGCATCTGGAGTCGCTTTACCGGCGGCTGGATGTAAAAAATCGTACCCAGGCCGCCATGATGTTAAATGAATCGAATTAACGACGTTAAATTCGCAGTCCGCTTATTTCTGGCTGTGAAATATCACCCGTATTGATTAATGATAAAAAACGCTGATGTCCGATGCTGAACATCAGCGCAATAAGCGTTTCGCGTTGAAACCGATCATTAAGTTCCGGCAAACAATTCTGTAGCAGCATATCGCAGCTATTGAGGTCATCCAGCAAGAATGCCTCCGCCTGTTCGGGCGTAATGAACGTCAGCGTCTCATCCGGCGTCAACATATGCCCGTAACCAATCACCCAGTTACCCTGCCGATCGCGATACTTTTCCAGCGACAGACCCTGCCACTGTTTAATAAACGCGATGCAGGCGGAGCTAAAGCGAGATGAAATGTGCGGCATGGCATCTTTCTCATAAAAAGCGCGATTATAAAGTGTGCTGCACGCGTGGCTAGCGGTCAGACGGCCAAACGCAGGCAGGGAAAAGGTCTATGCCGTTCAGCGTCACGCCGCGTTGACAGAATGAAAAACTGATGTTTTTGGTTAGTAACCGATCTTCTTATAAATTTGCAATCATTAAGATTAAGTCACTGAAATGTGGCTAAATCTGTTATATCTATGAAAAAACATAATTAAAAGAAAACGAAGATCTCGTCGCGGGATCGTCTTTTTAGGGAAGATAATGACGAATAGCGCTTCGCAGGCGACACGCGCGCCTTTTGAGCATAGCCTGGGGATTATCCGCCAGGCATCAATAGAAATCCTGCTGCTGCTGGGTATTCATACCACAGAGGGAAAAGAGCCCCGGTGGTTCATGGAACAACTTGAGCAGGCGCGTCTTAACCTGGGCGGTTGGGGCGCGGTGGCGAAAAAATTGCGGATAAATGACGCGCAGTTGAGCCAGTTTATGCTGCAACTGCGTCACCTTCAGCAGCATGTTCCCCAGTATGACAGCGGGCAAGAGGTGAGCGAAAATCAACTCCTTGCCGCGTTGCGTTTTGTCACCTCGCTGGAACATCTACGTCAGCAGCAGCCGCTACTGACGTATCAAACTGAGCTGGAAGACCCCGACCAGGAGGCGCATCTTGAGGCGCAGCGTCAGCTTCGGGCGATAGAACTGACGTTAAAAGCGCTTATTGCGCGCGCATGGCCGGATCGGGCGTCGCTGAATCACTACCTCAAGCAACATTTTGGCCCGGACCGTTTGCGCCAGTGGTTAAAACAGGGAGAAGATCAACATGCGCTGGAGGGCATGTTGTTCAGCGAACTGGCGCTTATGGTGGTCGATAAAAAATTGTTTGCCCGTCATTACGTCAGAATTTTTAATGACGCCTCAGCGTTAACGCTGTTCGCCGAGTCGCGCACCACTCTGCGTATGTTTCTGGATGATTGTCGCCTCGCGCGAAACGAGGTTATCGCCAGGCAGCCGCTCACCTCAGCGCAGCTTATGCTGCTAAACGTTCAGTATCAGCAAATCGTTCGGCCCATCCAGCGCGCCTATGCCGAAAAACGTACCCGCGTGAATCCCGCTTCGTTTCTGCTGGCGGATGAACGTGAATTGCGCCAGTTCTGGGAAACCGCGCGGCTTAAAGATCGGCAGGCCGGGGGAGATAAGCATGAGATTAGCGAGAGCATAGAACCACCGCGTAAGCGGCCTCCGCGTACGCCTGAAGAGCGTGAGCAACTTATTTCCGGCGCTTTGTGGGGCGCGGTTGGCGTCATGACGCTGGCGATACTGGCGGGCGCGTTCTGGCTATTTAGTTCGTCGTCGCCAGGCTCCGATAACGGGCAAGCTCCCGCAATGGCGCAGGATGAACCGCCGCGCGAGGCGCCTTCCGCGCGGGAAACGCTCAATCATATGGGGATTACCTGGGATGCGTTTACCATGCGGGCGGCGATAGAGCGCAATGATACGCGGGTGACGGCGCTGTTCCTCCAGGGCGGAATGAACTGGCAGCTCGCGTGGACGGAGCAGGCGTTTGCGGCAGGACATACCGAGGTGCTGCAACTGTTGTTGCGTTATCCCGCGCTGATGGATGAGGTCAAACCCTGCCGACGATTTATCACAACGTTAAGTCATGACATGTCGAGCGGCGCGCCGCTGACCGCGATGCATAAAACCTATTTGCAAACGTTTTGCACCGTTCCGGCTGTTGTGACGCGCCAGCAGCACGATACGGAGCAGGCCCGACTGCGCGCTCAGGCCCGGCCCAGCGCAGACAATAAAAAATGGCTGAAAATTCAGTCAGCCATTTATGATGCGATTCACTGAGGCCGGAGCAGGTTAAGGCTCTCCGTAAAGGCCAATCAGGCGGCGCACCACGCCATTGGTCCAGCCGAATCCATCCTGTAGCGGATACTCGCCCCCGCCGCCTTCGCGGGGCGTACCGCCGGAAATATGGTATTTCTCGATCAGTTTATGGTGCTCCTGATAAAAATGGTTCACCGTTTTTAACCAGTTATGGGCGATTTCATCGCCCAGCATATCGTCGCCATACAGTTTGAAGCCCTGAATCGCCATCCATTGCAGCGGTGCCCAGCCGTTCGGTTTATCCCACTGTTCGCCGGTTTCGTATTCGGTCGCCATAATCCCGCCGGGCGTTAACAGACGGCTGCGTACCACGTTTGCCAGACGGTCGGCCTGCTCATGGTTCGCCATACCGACATACAGCGGCACGATACTGGCGGCGGAAAAGAGCGCCATTTCTTCGCGTCGCCAGTCATAGTCCCGATAACAGCCGTTTTCATCATCCCACAGATAATGGTTCACGGCGGCGCGTCGATCGCTGGCTTTCTGGCGAAATAGCGCCTCGGTGTCACGTTCGCCTTTCAGTGCTGAAATATTGGCGATAGCGCTCTCCAGTTTATACAGAAAAGCGTTCAAATCGATAGGGATAAACTGGGTCGTACGTATGCTGGCAAGCCGGCCCGCATCGCGTAGCCAGCGTGAAGAATAGTCCCAGCCGGACGCCGCCCCGGCGCGCAAATCCCGGTAGACTTCATTGGGTGGACGACCGGAATGTTTTGCGGTTTCGACATCTTCCAGCCAGGACTCGTCGCGCGGCGTGTCGCGATCGTCCCAGTAGCGGTTCAGCAGGGAACCGTCCGGCATCCGCACAACGTGGCGATAAGCCTGGTTGAGTGCCAGCGATTCGGCGCCGTCCATCCAGAAGGCGTATTCCATTTTGAGATGGTCGAGATAACGCCGTGCGCCGCGCACGCCATCTTCTTCGAACAGTTCAACCATCAGGGCGAAAACCGGCGGCTGCGAGCGGCTCAGATAATAGGTCCGGTTGCCGTTGGGAATATGGCCATAGTTTTCAATCATCCAGGCGAAATTATCCGCCATACATTTAAGTAAGTCTTCGCGCCCGCTTTCCGCCAGACCCAGCATGGTAAAATAAGAGTCCCAATAATAGGTTTCGCTAAAACGGCCTCCCGGCACGATATAGGATTGCGGCAGCGCCAGCAGCGAAGACCACGGAATATGATCCTGCGGTTCGCGCGTCAGTATCGGCCAAAGCTGGTCAATATGTTCTTTGAGCGAGTTTTCGGGGTTAGAGACATACTCGCTGGATAAGGTTTCCGGTAGCCAGAAATGGTTCTCGACGAAGCGGCGTAAGTCAAAATCACGGTGGCGTCTGACCTTACGGTAGCGGATCAGGATATCAAGCGGGTCCATCTTCGGCGCGCAGTCCGGGAACGTTTTACTGTCTGGAAACAGTTTTGTTGACTGTACATGCTCGAACAGTTCGAGATACCGATCGGCAGGGGTCAGGGCGTCAGAGGCGGGAAGCCCCTCGATCATCTCCGGCTCCGGTTCCGCCTCGATCATTTCATCCAGCTTTAACTCGCACGGGTCTGTTTCATAAAGCAGATCGACATCAATAGTCAGATCTTCAGAAGGCGTGGGGTTTAATTTCTGGTTGAGCATAATGACAAGGACCTCCGGCTTGCGTCGTAAAAGATACGGGTGTTGCCCGGCTGTCTATTAAGCGTAGACATTCGCTTCGATACCTGAGTGGCAAAGTGTGCGGTAGATCACATTTTACAATTTGCCTCTCAAGAAAAACACTTCATAAGTTACTGAATAATATTGCGAAAATCCTATTTTCATGGCGCCCGTCCCAGACCTAAAATCAGAACATTCGTTTCATAGCGGTATCACTACATCGCCGCATGGCGTGGATTCACAAGCAAAGGTAACGTAAATAGTTATAATACAAGCTATGGCACCATGATAATACAAATGGATACAAATGATCGAGCAACCCGACAGTAAAAGCGCCAAACCGCTTTATAAGCAGCTTGAAGCCGCCTTAAAAGAGGCCATTGCGCGTGGAGAGTATAAACCAGGCCAGCAGATCCCGACGGAAAATGAACTGAGCGCGCGCTGGCAGGTGAGCAGGGTCACGGTCCGTAAGGCGCTGGATGCGCTGACGCGTGAAAATTTGCTGACCCGTGTCTCCGGCAAAGGCACCTTTGTCTCTGGTGAGAAATTTCAGCGCAGCATGACCGGCATCATGAGTTTCAGCGAGTTATGCCAGTCTCAGGGACGTCGCCCGGGGTCACGCACCATCAAATCCGTTTTTGAATCGGTAGACGATGAGACAAAAGCGTTACTGAATATGAACGATGGCGAAAAAGCGGTCGTCATTGAACGTATCCGCTATGCCGACGATGTGGCGGTATCGCTGGAAACCGTACATCTTCCCCCACGTTTTGCGTTTTTGCTGGACGAAGATCTTAATAATCACTCTTTGTATGAATGCTTACGCGAGAAATACCATTTATGGTTTACCCACTCCCGTAAGATGATCGAACTGGTTTATGCCAGCTTTGAAGTCGCCCATTATCTTGGCGTCAACGAGGGTTATCCGCTGATCCTGATAAAAAGTGAAATGATTGATAACAAAGGAGAACTCTCCTGCGTTTCGCAACAGTTGATTGTCGGCGATAAAATACGGTTTACCGTATGATGTCAGCATTACGCTAACGAAGAGCAGGCTGAATCGGGATCCAGCTCGCGGATCCCGATTTTTTTTGGTTTCCATCTTGATCAAATGTCTTTAAATGTCATATAAAAATAACAATACATTATGAGTCATTTATGGCGAATCCTCGCCTGTATCATTGATGGAACCAGAGGAAAGCATGATGGGTATGAAAGAGACAGTTAGCAATATTGTGACCAGCCAGGCAGAGAAAGGGGGCGTTAGACACGTCTATTACGTGGCGTGCGGCGGTTCTTATGCGGCGTTCTATCCGGCGAAAGCATTTTTAGAAAAAGAAGCGAAAGCGTTGACTGTCGGTCTGTATAACAGCGGAGAATTTATTAACAACCCGCCGGTAGCGCTGGGAGAAAATGCCGTTGTGGTTGTCGCCTCCCACAAAGGTAATACGCCAGAGACAATTAAAGCGGCTGAAATCGCCCGTCAACACGGCGCGCCGGTCATTGGTTTAACCTGGGTAATGGATTCACCGTTGGTGGCGCATTGCGACTATGTGGAAACGTACACGTTTGGCGACGGTAAAGATATTGCCGGAGAGAAAACGATGAAAGGCCTGCTGAGTGCGGTCGAACTGCTCCAGCAGACGGAAGGGTATGCGCACTACGACGATTTTCAGGATGGCGTCAGCAAAATCAACCGTATCGTCTGGCGCGCTTGCGAGCAGGTTGCGGAGCGTGCGCAGGCGTTCGCGCAGGAATATAAAGACGATAAAGTCATTTACACCGTCGCCAGCGGCGCGGGCTATGGCGCAGCCTACCTACAGAGCATCTGTATCTTTATGGAAATGCAATGGATACATTCCGCCTGTATTCATAGCGGTGAGTTTTTCCACGGGCCGTTTGAAATTACCGATGCGAATACGCCTTTCTTCTTCCAGTTTTCCGAGGGCAATACGCGGGCGGTGGATGAACGCGCGTTAAACTTCCTGAAAAAATATGGCCGCCGGATTGAAGTTGTCGATGCGAAAGAGCTGGGGCTATCGACCATTAAAACCACGGTTATTGATTACTTTAACCACTCTCTCTTTAATAACGTTTATCCCGTTTACAATCGGGCGTTAGCTGAGGCGCGCCAGCATCCGTTAACGACGCGCCGCTATATGTGGAAAGTGGAATATTAATTACATCAGGATGGATAAAAAAGCAGGGACGCTTTTTATTGTAAAGACAAACAAGGAATAATGATGAGCATCAGCGTATTGGGTATTGGCGACAACGTTGTCGATAAATACCTGCATTCCGGCATCATGTACCCCGGCGGTAATGCATTAAATTTTGCTGTCTATGCGAAATTAGCAGACATCCCCAGCGCGTTTATGGGGGCGTTTGGCAATGACGACGCCGCGCAGCACGTACAGGATGTATTACACCAGCTACAGATAGATATCTCTCACAGCCGCCATTATACCGGCGAAAATGGATATGCTTGTATCCGTCTCTCGCATGGCGATCGACAATTTGTCGCCAGCAACAAAAACGGCGTATTGCGGGAACATCCTTTTAGCCTGTCTGACGATGATCTTCGCTATATATCACAATTTACATTAGTCCATTCCAGTATTAACGGCCATCTGGAATCGGAGCTGGAGAAAATTAAACAACAAACCGTCTTACTCTCTTTTGATTTTTCCGGGCGCGGTACAGACGACTATTTTGAAAAGGTATGCCCGTGGGTAGATTACGGATTTATCTCCTGCAGCGGGTTATCGCCAGATGAAATCAAAATAAAACTCAATAAACTTTATCGTTATGGCTGTCGGCATATTATTGCCACCTGCGGGCATGAAAAAGTTTATTATTTTTCCGGCGCGGATTATCTGGAGTGGCAACCTGTTTATATCGAACCTGTCGATACGCTGGGCGCAGGCGACGCCTTCTTAACCGGTTTTTTGCTTTCCATTTTGCAATCGGGTATGGCGGAACCCGATAAAGAAAGCGTGTTACGCGCCATGTGGCAGGGCGGGAAATCGGCGGCGCAGATTTTATCTCATTACGGCGCATTTGGTTTTGGTAAACCGTTTGCACAATAGGTTACGTCCCTCAATGTAAAGCGACACTCACTCCAGATAACCCAGGAGGAAGTATGTTTTGGACGGAATTATGTTTTATCCTTGTGGCCCTGATGATAGGCGCCAGGATCGGCGGCGTATTTTTAGGGATGGTCGGCGGGTTAGGCGTCGGCGTGATGGTTTTTATTTTTGGTCTGACGCCTTCTACGCCACCGATTGATGTTATTCTGATAATTCTTTCTGTTGTCCTGGCGGCCGCATCTTTACAGGCCTCCGGCGGGCTGGATTTACTGGTCAAACTGGCGGAAAAAATTCTGCGTCGCCACCCTCGTTACATTACGTTATTAGCGCCGTTTATCTGTTATATCTTCACGTTTATGTCAGGAACGGGGCATGTCGTTTATAGCTTGCTGCCGGTTATTTCTGAAGTCGCACGGGATTCAGGTATTCGACCGGAACGTCCTTTATCTATTTCTGTTATTGCATCGCAACAGGCGATCACCGCCAGTCCTATATCTGCCGCCATGGCGGCGATGATTGGTTTAATGGCGCCGTTGGGCGTCTCTATTTCAACCATTATGATGATTTGCGTGCCCGCCACGTTAATCGGCGTAGCGATGGGGGCAATAGCGACCTTTAATAAAGGAAAAGAGTTAAAAGACGATCCGGAATATCAACGTCGGCTTGCTGAAGGGTTAATTAAACCTGCGCAGAAAGAAAGTAAAAATACGGTGGTCACTTCGCGCGCCAAATTGTCGGTGGCGTTATTTCTGACCAGCGCGATCGTTATCGTTCTCTTAGGATTGATTCCGGCGCTTCGGCCCATGGTGGAGACAGCGAAAGGGCTACAACCGCTTTCGATGTCCGCCGCTATCCAGATTACGATGCTCTCTTTTGCCTGCCTGATTGTGTTGTTATGCCGGCCGCAGGTCGATCAAATTATCAGCGGTACGGTATTTCGGGCGGGCGCGCTGGCGATTGTCTGCGCCTTCGGCCTGGCCTGGATGAGTGAGACGTTCGTGAATGGTCATATCGCGTTGATTAAGGCAGAAGTGCAAACTCTATTGCAACAGCATACCTGGCTTATCGCCATTATGATGTTTTTCGTGTCCGCTATGGTCAGCAGCCAGGCGGCAACGACGTTAATTCTGTTGCCGCTGGGGCTGGCGTTAGGGTTGCCCGCTTATGCGTTAATCGGCTCCTGGCCTGCCGTTAACGGCTATTTCTTTATTCCGGTGGCAGGGCAGTGTCTGGCGGCGCTGGCGTTTGACGATACCGGTACGACGCGTATTGGCAAATATGTGCTTAACCATAGTTTTATGCGTCCGGGATTAGTTAACGTGATTGTCTCGGTCATTGTCGGGCTGTTAATAGGAAAAATGGTTCTGGCCTGATTGTTATTAAATTTTTTATAGCACACGTCACTTATTATTTTTAATTCAGAGGAAGAAAATGAAAATTAGAGTTTTCATGGCCACCGTGTTGCTGCTCATCAGCCACTGTGTATTTAGCACAACGTCACTACCGCATATTGTTATTCTCGCGACAGGCGGTACTATCGCCGGGACGGCAGCCAATAATACGCAAACCGCCGGATATAAATCTGGTGAACTTGGCGTGCAAACATTAATAAATGCCGTGCCGGAAATGAATAATATCGCTCGCGTTGACGGCGAGCAGGTGGCGAATATTGGTAGCGAAAATATGACCAGCGATATCATCCTGAAACTTTCACAGAAGGTGAATGCGTTATTGGCGCGGGACGATGTTGACGGTGTGGTTATTACTCATGGCACTGACACGCTCGATGAAACCGCCTACTTTCTTAATTTGACCGTGAAAAGCGACAAACCGGTGGTGTTTACCGCTGCAATGCGGCCCGCGTCGGCAATCAGCGCCGATGGCGCAATGAACCTGCTGGAAGCGGTCACGGTGGCTGCTGACCCGAATGCGAAGGGACGCGGTGTGATGGTGGTTTTAAACGATCGTATTGGTTCGGCGCGCTTTGTGACGAAAACTAATGCCACGACTCTGGATACCTTTAAAGCGCCGGAAGAGGGCTATCTGGGGGTCATCGTTAATGGTCAGCCACAGTTCGAAACGCGGGTGGAAAAAATTCATACCCTGCGATCTGTTTTTGACGTACGTAATATCAAAAAATTACCCAATGTGGTGATTATTTACGGCTATCAGGACGACCCGGAATATATGTATGATGCGGCGATCGCCCATCACGCGGACGGTATTATTTATGCCGGAACCGGCGCAGGTTCGGTCTCGGTACGCAGCGACGCGGGGATTAAAAAAGCGGAGAAAGCCGGGATTATCGTGGTGCGCGCTTCCCGCACCGGAAACGGCGTCGTACCGTTGGATAAAGGGCAGCCAGGGCTGGTGTCTGACTCGCTCAACCCGGCGAAGGCGCGAGTCTTGCTGATGACGGCATTAACTCAGACGCGTAATCCGGAACTGATCCAGAGTTATTTCAGTACGTATTAATCATGCAGGCTTGTGCGCCCACCCTTGAAGATGGGCGCACAAGATATTAACGCATGGTCACAAACTCTTCCGATGCGGTCGGGTGAATAGCGACGGTATTATCGAAGTCTTTCTTGGTAGCGCCCATCTTCAGCGCCACTGCGAAGCCCTGCAACATTTCATCCATGCCGAAGCCGATACCGTGGATACCCACAATTTTTTCTTCCGGCCCGACGCAGACCAGCTTCATACGGCACGGCTGGCGGTGCGTCGTCACCGCGGTATACATAGCGGTAAACGATGATTTATAGACTTTTACCTGCTCGTCGCCGTACTGCTCGCGCGCCTGCGGCTCGCTTAATCCGACGGTGCCGATAGGCGGATGGCTAAAGACCACGGTCGGGATGTTGCTGTAGTCCAGATGCTCGTCCGGCTTGTTGTTAAACAGGCGTTCGGAGAGACGGCGACCGGCGGCGACGGCGACTGGCGTTAACTCCACTGCGCCGGTGTTATCGCCAACGGCGTAAATGCCTTCTACGTTCGTGTTCTGCCATTTATCAACGATGATGTAACCTTTTTCATTGGTTTTCACGCCCGCTGCCGCCAGATTAATATTGTCGGTCGACGGTTCGCGACCAATGGCCCAGATCAGGCAATCAACGGTTTCACTGCGGCCATCTTCCAGTTCCAGAGTCAGACTGCCGTCGGCGTTTTTCACCACCGCTTTCGGCACGGCGTGAGTATGCAGTTGCGGGCCTTCGGCGTTCATCACCTCAACCAGCGTTTCGCTAATCATTGGGTCAAAACTGCGCAGCGGCGCATGTTTACGGACAAACAGATGCGTTTTCGCCCCCAGCGCGTTGATAACGCCAGCCAGTTCAACGGCGATATAACCTGCGCCTACCACCGCGACGCGCTCCGGCAAGGCCGACAGCGCAAAGAAACCGTCGGAATCAATGCCGTATTCCACGCCTGGAATCTCAGGATGGCTTGGACGGCCGCCGGTAGCGATCAAAATATGGTCGGCGGTAATGGTTTCGCCGTTCACTTCAATGGTTTTGGCATCGACAAAGCGGGCAAAGCCTTTAATCACATCCACGTTATTTTTGCCCAGCACGTTGTCGTATGAAGTATGGATGCGGTCAATATACGCGGTACGGCTGGCAATCAGCTTGCTCCAGTCGAACTGATTAATCGTGGCGTCAAAACCGTAGTCCGGGCCATACAGATGAATCGCTTCACGAATCTGCGCGGCATGCCACATCACTTTCTTCGGCACGCAGCCCACGTTAACACAGGTGCCGCCCAGCTCTTTGGCTTCGATGAGCGCACATTTCTGGCCGTACATAGCGGCGCGGTTAATCGAGGCGATACCGCCGCTGCCGCCGCCGATAGCGATGTAATCATAGTGTTTGGTCATGACCGCTCCTTTATGTTCGTTGTCGGACGGATAGATTCTGCGCTACCCGCCAAAATATTCGCGATTGTATACCTGAAGGTGAAAGGTTCCACCGATGGCTGTGATTACTCCGGCACGATCCAGCTTACCGAAGTGTGTCCGTGACCGTTTGGCGCCAACCTGCTGTGCAGCCACGGTAGCACGTTGTTCATCTGCTGCTCCAGTTTCCACGGCGGGTTAACCACGATCATACCGGACGCCGTCATCCCGCGCTGATCGCTGTCCGGGCGGATCGCCAGCTCAATTTGCAGGATTTTACGGATGCCGGTGGCCTCCAGCTCATGAATCATGCGCTTAATTTGCTGGCGGAGCACCACCGGATACCATAGCGCGTATGTACCAGTGGCGAAACGTTTATAACCCTCGCTGATGCCGCTGACTACCGCCTGGTAGTCGGTTTTCATTTCATAAGGCGGGTCAATGAGGATCAGACCGCGGCGGGAAACCGGCGGCAATTTGGCTTTCAGTTGCTGATAGCCGTCAGCGCGTTCCACGCGGGCGCGGTTGTCTTTTTGAAACTCCGCGCGCAACAGTGGGAAGTCGCTGGGATGCAATTCCGTGAGTTGCAGACTGTCCTGTTCACGCAGCAACTGGCGGGCGATTAACGGGGAGCCCGGATAGTAGCGTAACTGCCCGCTACGGTTGAAATGTTTTACGACGCTAATATACGGTTCCAGTTCGGCGGGCAGATCGTCCTGCTGCCAGATACGGGCGATGCCTTCCAGATACTCTCCGGTACGTTCAGCATGTTCGCTGCCCAACTGATAACGCCCCGCGCCCGCGTGCGTGTCCAGATAGAGAAACGGTTTTTCTTTCTCTTTTAGCGACTCGATGATCAGGCTCTGAACGGTATGTTTAAGGACGTCGGCGTGGTTGCCAGCGTGAAAGCTGTGACGATAACTGAGCATGGATGCAGATATTCCGGGAAGTAAACAAGTTAGCCGATAGTTTACCGCAGATCCGCGCAGATTACCCCAGTACCGCCATGTTGTTTCGCGCGTTGTGAAAGTATTGCAAGACGTGTTCGTATCATCAAACCGTCAACTGCGCAGGCCAGCATCGCCTGTGGGCAAGGTAGTAGTTTTGACCTGGCGTTATTTTTAATGAAAGGAACCATAATGAAACTACACATTACTGTACTGGCGTCATCTCTGGCGCTGGCGATGCCGGCACTGGCGAAAGATATTCCCCTGTCCCAGGCGGAGTCGATAGCAAAAAGCGTGACGCCCGACTCGGCGAGCGTCGCCTTTAATGACCTTGAGGCTCAATGGCTGACACAGTTGCGTAAGGCATTACAAGGCGATACCGCCGCGTTGACTCGCGACGCCCTGGCTCAGATGCGACAGAATTCCATCCAGGCGGATAATGCCTGGTTACAGGCTAGCGGTTATGATTTTCATACTACTGAGAATCAACAGATGGGGATTACCCTACTTTCCGCCTTCAATACATTGCCGGAAGCAGTATTGAAAGACAATCTGGCGACGGTGACGGCGATTAATCACGATGCCGATGTTAATACCCGTCACCAGGCGCTGGCGGATGCGGAAAGCGTGGAGTATCTCTATTTCCTGAGCGACGCAATGGGGCCGCGGCTGGGGCGGGCATTTCTCGCCGCTTATGATAAAGGTGAGTTGGGCAAAGCGGCAGCGTTGATTAAAGCCTCGGAAGTCAGCACCGGCGCGGCGAAAAAATATTTTCATTACCCGCGTCCTTACCAGGTGCCGGGTAATACTATCCATTTGACGCCGGATGATGTGGTGGTAAAAGATGGTCATCCTTATACCGCAGGTGGCGGTGCTTTTCCCAGCGGACACACGAATACCGGTTATACGGATGCGCTGTTGATGGCGGAAATGATCCCGGAACGCTTTGATGCGCTGGTGATTCGTGGCGCGCGTTATGGCTATTCTCGCCTGGTCCTTGGCGTACACTATCCGCTGGATGTTATGGGCGCGCGGATGGTCGCGCAGCGTAATGTCGCGCATTATCTTAACGATCCGTATTATCGTACGTTATTCAACGAAGCTCGCGCCCAACTGCGCGAGGCGCTGGTGAAAGAGTGCGGTACGACGATTGTCGAATGCGCGGCATCGGCCGGAAAAGACGATCCGTATCGCGATCCGGCTATGCATACCTTCTACCGCTTCACCATGACTTATAACCTGCCGCAACAGAAAGGCGAGCATCAGCCGTTGAAAATACCAAAAGGCGCCGATGTTCTGCTACAGACAGCGCTGCCGAACCTGTCGCCAGCGCAGCGTCAGGCGTTAATGGAAGAGACGGCGTTACCGGCAGGATATCCGTTGTCGGGCGAGACCGAGGATCAACAGTTCTGGCAGCGTCTGGATCTGTCCGCTGCTTACGAGATGGCGAGAAAAACGCGCTGACGTTGTCACCCGGCTTATAAAACGTAAGCCGGGATGATGTTAAAGGGGCGGCTTATTGCAGCGATACCCACGTCTGTACGCTGTCCATCATTGAAATTCCCCTTACTATCCCCCATTCTAGATCTCATCGCGAGAGCGCCAAAAGCGCGCTCCACTCACCTTCTTCTACAGGACTGCGCATATGACCAATCCATTACTAACGTCTTTTTCACTGCCGCCTTTTTCTGCAATTAAACCGGAGCATGTGGTGCCTGCGGTCACCAAAGCGTTGGCCGATTGCCGGGCGGCGGTAGAAGGCGTTGTGGCGCATGGCGCGCCGTATAGCTGGGAAAATCTCTGCCAGCCGTTGGCGGAAGCTGACGATGTTCTGGGGCGTATTTTCTCGCCAATTAGCCACTTAAACTCGGTGAAAAATAGTCCGGAACTGCGTGAAGCCTACGAACAGACGCTGCCGCTGCTGTCTGAATACAGCACCTGGGTTGGGCAACATGAAGGGTTGTACAATGCGTACCGCGACCTGCGCGACGGCGATCATTACGCCACTCTGAATACCGCGCAGAAGAAAGCGGTTGATAACGCGCTGCGTGATTTTGAACTGTCCGGCATCGGCCTGCCGAAAGAGAAACAGCAGCGTTACGGCGAAATCGCCACTCGCCTGTCTGAGCTGGGCAACCAGTACAGCAACAACGTGCTCGATGCCACCATGGGCTGGACGAAGCTCATCACCGACGAAGCCGAGCTGGCGGGAATGCCGGAAAGCGCGCTCGCCGCCGCTAAAGCCCAGGCGGAAGCCAAAGAGCAGGAAGGTTACCTGCTGACCCTGGATATCCCGAGCTATCTGCCGGTCATGACCTACTGCGACAACCAGGCGTTGCGCGAAGAGATGTATCGCGCCTATTCCACTCGCGCCTCCGACCAGGGGCCGAACGCCGGTAAGTGGGATAATAGCCCGGTGATGGAAGAAATTCTTGCGCTGCGCCATGAACTGGCGCAACTGCTGGGCTTCGAAAATTATGCCCATGAATCGCTGGCCACCAAGATGGCGGAAAATCCGCAGCAGGTGCTCGATTTCTTAACCGATCTGGCGAAACGCGCCCGTCCGCAGGGGGAAAAAGAGCTGGCCCAGCTGCGCGCCTTCGCCAAAGCCGAATTTGGCGTTGAGGAGCTGCAACCGTGGGATATCGCGTACTACAGTGAAAAGCAAAAACAGCACCTGTACAGCATCAGCGATGAGCAGCTACGCCCGTACTTTCCGGAAAACAAAGCCGTGAATGGCCTGTTTGAAGTGGTGAAACGTATTTACGGCATCACCGCCAAAGAGCGTACTGACGTTGATGTCTGGCACCCGGAAGTGCGTTTCTTTGAACTGTATGACGAAAATAACGAGCTGCGCGGCAGCTTCTACCTTGACCTGTACGCGCGCGAACACAAACGCGGCGGGGCGTGGATGGACGACTGTGTCGGCCAGATGCGTAAGGCGGACGGCACATTGCAAAAGCCGGTCGCTTATCTGACCTGTAACTTCAACCGTCCGGTGAACGGTAAACCCGCTCTGTTTACCCATGACGAAGTGATCACCCTGTTCCACGAGTTTGGTCATGGCCTGCATCATATGCTGACCCGCATTGAGACCGCCGGGGTCTCCGGTATCAGCGGCGTGCCGTGGGACGCGGTCGAACTGCCAAGCCAGTTTATGGAAAACTGGTGCTGGGAGCCGGAAGCGCTGGCGTTTATCTCCGGCCACTATGAAACCGGCGAGCCGTTGCCGAAGGAACTGCTGGATAAAATGCTGGCGGCGAAAAACTATCAGGCGGCGCTGTTTATTCTGCGTCAACTGGAGTTCGGTTTGTTTGATTTCCGTCTGCATGCGGAATTTAACCCGCAGCAAGGGGCGAAAATTCTTGAGACGCTCTTTGAAATTAAAAAACAGGTCGCCGTGGTGCCGTCACCGACATGGGGCCGCTTCCCACACGCGTTCAGCCATATCTTTGCTGGCGGCTATGCAGCAGGCTACTACAGCTATCTGTGGGCCGACGTACTGGCGGCGGACGCTTATTCCCGCTTTGAGGAGGAAGGCATTTTCAACCGTGAGACCGGTCAGTCGTTCCTTGATAACATCCTGACTCGCGGTGGTTCTGAAGAGCCGATGGAACTCTTTAAACGCTTCCGTGGCCGTGAACCACAACTGGACGCGATGCTGGAGCATTACGGGATTAAAGGCTGATTTTACGTGCAAATCTGCTTAATGGATGAAACGGGCGCCACAGACGGCGCCTTATCTGTTCTGGCTGCCCGCTGGGGACTGGAGCATGACGAAGACAACCCGATGGCGCTGGTATTGACGCCGCAACATCTGGAGCTGCGCAAGCGCGACGAACCGAAGCTCGGCGGTATTTTTGTCGATTTTGTCGGCGGCGCGATGGCCCATCGACGTAAGTTCGGCGGCGGGCGCGGCGAAGCGGTGGCGAAAGCCGTTGGTATCAAAGGCGATTATCTGCCGGACGTGGTTGATGCCACGGCCGGACTGGGGCGCGATGCGTTTGTGCTGGCATCCGTCGGTTGCCGCGTGCGGATGCTGGAGCGTAATCCGGTGGTCGCCGCGTTGCTCGACGACGGTCTGACGCGCGGCTACGCCGATGCGGACATCGGTCCGTGGTTGCAGCAACGTTTGCAGTTGATTCATGCTTCCAGCCTGACGGCGTTAACCGATATCACGCCGCGCCCGCAGGTGGTCTACCTCGATCCGATGTTTCCTCACCGGCAGAAAAGCGCGCTGGTAAAGAAAGAGATGCGGGTATTTCAGTCGTTGGTGGGGCCGGATCTCGACGCCGACGGACTGCTGGAACCGGCGCGTCAGTTGGCGACCAAACGCGTGGTGGTCAAACGTCCCGATTATGCGCCGCCGCTGGCGGATGTCGCGACGCCCAACGCCATCGTTACCAAAGGGCATCGGTTTGATATTTATGCCGGAACCCCTCTGACGGAGTAACGGATTGCCCGATGGCGTTGCGCTTATCGGGCCTACGATTCTCAATTATTTGTAGGCCGGATAAGGCGTAAGCCGCATCCGGCACTGAGTATTACTGTTCGGTATCTGGCGTATTAATCATTCGGTTTAACCACGGCACCATAATGGCCATCACCACGGTGACCGCCAGCGTTACCAGACCAATTTTGCTAAAGACGCCGGTATAAATTGGCAGCGTCTGCAACGGATCGGTGATGTTTTCCGGTACGGCAGTGAAGGTCGCCACATAACCGCCGAGCAGGAAGGCGGCGGCCTGGGTCAGGAACCACATTCCCAGAATAAAACCCATCAGATGCTGCGGCACCAGAGCGGCGACCATTGCCAGCCCCAGCGCGCTAATCAGCAGCTCGCCCAGACTCTGGAACAGATACACCAGCACGATAAACCACGGCGACGTCAATCCTTGCGCATCGGCAAACCACATCCCGGCGGCGGCGGCGGTCAGAAAACCCAGCGCGCAGAGGAACATGCCGAGCGTAAACTTCATCGGCATAGTCAGATCTTTGCCTTTGCTACCCAGTCGGGTGTAAATCGCTGCCAGTACCGGACTGGCGACGACCACCCAGAATGGGTTCAGCGCCTGAAAACTCACCGGGTTAATGGCGAATCCAAGAATTTCATGATGTACGTTATTAATCGCAAAGAAGTTCAGCGAGGTAGGCATCTGCGCATACAGAATGTAAAACAGCACGGCTTCAATCATCAGAATAAACGCCACGAACATTTTATTGCGGCCGGTTTTATCCAGACGAAACGCTTCGCGAAAGAAGAAAATAGTGACGACGATAGAAAGGACGATGAGCACCAGATTGGCAATCTTAACGTTGTGCATCAGCCAGGCGCAGAGGAAAATCATGACGACGGTGCCGAGCAGTACCAGCAGCAAATTACGAAAACGTAGCGGTTTATGATCCGGTTCAGAACCGATATTTTTCACCATGCCACGGCAGGCGAAGTACACCAGAAGCGCAACAATTAAACCAGCGCCGCACAGATTATAGGTCACCGCATAGCCAAATTTATCGGCAATCACCGGCGCCAGCGATAGCGATAACAAAGAACCGATGTTAATCGACATATAAAACAGGGTGAAAGCGCCATCCAGCCGGGGATCTTTAGGCTGATAGCATTTAGAGAGCAGGCTGGCGGGATTGGCTTTAAATAACCCGTTGCCCACGGCAATCGTACCCAGTGCGATAAAAATCAGATCGGGATTTAATAGCGACATGCCGGTCATAAAATAGCCAATCGCCAGCACAATCGCGCCCAGGACCAGGGTGCGTTTAGTCCCTAACAGATGGTCGCCAACATAGCCGCCGATGGAGATCAGGCCATAAACCAGCGCCGCAAAAGCGCCAAAGGTAATAAAGGCCTGTTCCTGAGAAAAACCCAATTGTTTAACGAAAAAGACCGCCAGGATGCCCTGGACGCCGTAATAGCCAAATCGTTCCCATAATTCTACAAAAAAGATCATGAAAAATGGACGAGGTTGCTGCAGCAAGCCCGTAGGTGCAGTTGTATTCATATTCCTTCGCCTTTTAATGCCATCCCGAAACGTATGAGCGCGTATATCAAAACGCGCCGAAAAGACTTACCCTGATATAGACTGCGGTTATTAGCCTGATCAATAGGTTATTATACAAATGATACGCAAACTAATTAGTGGATCACACTAATTATGTTTGGTGTGATGGAATGATGTACTGAGTACTGCGAAGAAGGGGGGATAAACAAAACGCCCACATAAGCGGGCGTTGTTGTTGAGAGCCGGAATTTGCCTGATGGTTCAGGCCAACCTGATTGACTATAGACCAGATGCGGTCTTAGCCGCCAGCCGGCACGGCAAGTATTACTCTTCTTCGTCGCGCAGCGGAACAATCAGCATGTCAACGTGAACGGTGTTGATCAGCTGGCGCGCAGAAGACATCAGTTTGCTCCAG
Organism: Salmonella sp. A7; assembly: GCF_020181675.1. Lineage (NCBI taxonomy): Bacteria > Pseudomonadati > Pseudomonadota > Gammaproteobacteria > Enterobacterales > Enterobacteriaceae > Salmonella > Salmonella sp. A7. The sequence goes on from NZ_CP084001.1 coordinate 272,264, forward strand.
AAGTCCTGGTGATGACCGCAAACGACCAGATCCATATCGTATTTCTTGATGGCGTCAACCAGCACCTGACCCAAATCGCCGCTACCGCTCAGGGTTTCAGTGATAGGGTAGCCAGCGTTGGTAGACAGCTCGGTCAGCGCGTGGTGGGTTTCTTCGGAGATACGTTTCTGCATATCGCCCAGATTGACGTCAATCAGACCGGTGTACAGGTCTGAATAATTCACGTCAACGTGGATGAGGGAGATTTTCGCGTTGTAGGGGCGCGCCATAGAGACCGCTTTTTCAACCAGAACTTTACTTTCCGGGGAGAGATCAACTGCGATAAGAATGTGTTTATAAGCCATAGTGTTACTCCTTCCATAAGTTGTCGATGACCATTGAGCTACTGGCGTTTCTTATGCCGCCGCGTCACCCGCGTCCTGCGAACTCTATGCGCGGGGCTAGCTCAGCCGTTTACCATAACTATCCTTACATTATAGCGACCAAGATAATCCGTCAATCTGCCTTGCTTGCCAGCTAGTTAAACAAAATTTTCAGGGAATTGCATTGATAGTGATTAACCTTCTGGTAAAAAAATTAACTGATCTCCTACAATGTGTATAAGAGCCGTTCGAATGCGGAGCGCTAATATGGACGGCTTTCGTAGTACTCTTTCACTGATTGTCTGGCAGGGTATCGGGGAGCGGTAGTCCCGGAGAGGAACTCCGTGGGCGGGTCGCCGGGGAGGAGATATGATAAGCACCGTCTCACTATTCTGGGCTTTATGTGTCGTTTGCATTGTTAATATGGCGCGCTATTTCTCATCGCTACGCGCACTGTTAGTGGTACTTCGTGGTTGCGATCCTTTGCTCTATCAATATGTCGATGGCGGCGGCTTCTTTACCACGCATGGTCAGCCCAACAAACAGGTGCGCCTGGTATGGTATATCTACGCTCAGCGCTATCGCGATCATCATGATGAAGAATTTATTCGCCGTTGTGAACGCGTGCGCCGCCAGTTTCTGCTGACCAGCGCGTTATGCGGTTTGGTGGTGGTGAGCTTGATTGCGCTCATGATTTGGCACTGAATAAAAAAAGCGGGCCAGTTTCCTGACCCGCTTGTGTTAGATAAGCCTCCCGGATGACGCCGCTTGTAGCGGCCTGTCAGGCCTGTGTTGCTTCATTCTGACAGGCCGGATTAGCGACAGCGCTATCCGGCCCATTTGGCTTAAATAATCTTCAGGGAAAGCCAGTACAGCACGCCGGAAAGAATAATCGCCGCCGGTAACGTAAATACCCAGGCCATCAGAATGCTGGTCACGGTTTTACGCTGCAACCCGCCGCCATCAACGACCATGGTTCCCGCCACTGAAGAGGAGAGGACGTGAGTGGTAGAAACTGGCATACCGGTGTAGCTGGCAAGACCGATAGAGACTGCCGCCGTCATCTGCGCCGACATTCCCTGCGCATACGTCATGCCTTTTTTACCAATTTTCTCGCCGATAGTGGTCGCCACGCGACGCCAGCCGATCATCGTACCAATACCCAGCGCCAACGCCACTGCCATAATGATCCACACCGGCGCATACTCAATGGTGCTTAACATATCGGTCTTCAGCTTTTTCAGCAGGCGCTGGTCATCGCTGCTTATGCCAGGCAATTTCACGACTTTGTCGGTCGTGTCGGAAATGCACAGCATAATGCGACGCAACTGGCTACGCTGTTCAACGCTTAACTTGTCGTAGCTTTCCACGTTTGCCAGCATCCCTTTCGCACGGTTAAGCGCGTTAATGGTGTTAGCCGGATGGCAGTGGAATTCAGTCGGTTCAGTTGCGCCCGGTTCCGGAGAGGGAATCAGTTGGTCAACGCCGGTGACGGCTTTCAGCAGGTCAGGACGCTGCTCAAAGTACGTTTCGACATTGTTGATAGCATCGCGCGTACGGGTGATTTCGTAGCTGGAGGCATTCATATTGACCACGAAACCCGCAGGCGCGACGCCAATCAGCACCAGCATGACCAGGCCAATGCCTTTCTGACCATCGTTCGCGCCATGCGAAAACGCCACGCCGATAGCTGAGAGGATCAGCGCGATACGCGTCCAGAACGGCGGCTTTTTCTTGCCGTCTTTCTTTTCACGTTCGGCTGGCGTCAGGTGGATACGGGCGCGTTTCTTAGTACCGCTCCAGTAGCGGCGCAGCAAGAAAATCAGACCGCCGGCGAATACCAGACCGACAATAGGGGAGATAATGAGTGAACCGAAAATATTGATAACTTTCGGGATGTTAAGCGCATCCACCACTGACGTGCCGGTCATCATCGCATTGGTTAAACCGATGCCGATAATGGCGCCAATCAGCGTGTGGGAACTGGACGCCGGCAACCCGAAATACCAGGTACCGAGGTTCCAGATAATCGCCGCCAGCAACATGGAAAAGACCATAGCGAGGCCGTGCGCGGAACCCATGTTGAGCAGGAGATCCGTCGGTAGCATATGCACAATGGCATACGCCACGCTGAGACCTCCCAGCAAAACGCCAAAAAAGTTAAACACCGCCGCCATGACAACCGCCAGCTGCGAACGCATCGCACGGGTGTAAATCACGGTTGCGACTGCATTGGCTGTGTCATGGAAGCCGTTAATCGCTTCGTAGAACAGCACAAAAGCCAGAGCAAGCAATAATAAAAGCCCGGTATGTAAATCCAGGCCAGCAAACAAATGTAGCATAGGACGTTACGCCATTTTGAGGACATGAACGCGGCGCATTATCAGTGACTTTGGCGGCGCGGGCAAAGTGAAATATAGACTTTTTTTGATGTACTTCGTGCTTTGTTTGATATCACTAAAGAATTATCTTATATATTTCAGATGAATACCATTTTCAGGCGCTTTTCGCGCTGGTGCGACCACTGAGGAAACTTTACAATTCCCGCCCGAATTTGAGAGAGGAAGGCGACGTGGAAAGGTTTGATGCCGTTATTATAGGCGCTGGCGCAGCGGGCATGTTTTGCGCCGCGCAGGCAGGACAGGCGGGTAGCCGCGTGCTGCTCGTCGATAATGGCAAGAAGCCAGGACGTAAAATCCTCATGTCCGGCGGTGGACGCTGCAACTTTACTAATCTTTATGTTGAGCCTGCTGCGTATTTGAGCCAGAACCCCCATTTTTGCAAATCAGCATTAGCCCGCTATACCCAGTGGGACTTTATCGATCTGGTCGGCAGGTATGGGATAGCCTGGCATGAGAAAACGCTGGGACAGCTTTTTTGCGATGATTCCGCCCAACGCATTGTCGATATGCTGGTTGCCGAGTGCGACAAAGGCGGCGTAACGATGCGCCTGCGTAGCGAGGTACTGAGCGTCGAGCGTGATGAGTCGGGTTTCATACTGGCGCTGAACGGCGAGACGGTGACTACGCAAAAGCTGGTGATTGCCAGCGGCGGCCTGTCGATGCCGGGGCTTGGCGCATCGCCGTTTGGCTATAAAATCGCCGAACAGTTTGGTCTCAAGGTGTTGCCGACGCGCGCCGGGCTGGTGCCCTTTACGCTGCATAAGCCGCTGTTAGAACAGCTCCAGACGCTGTCTGGCGTCTCTGTGCCCTGCGTGATTACCGCCCGCAATGGCACGGTATTTCGGGAAAACCTACTTTTTACCCATCGTGGGCTGTCCGGCCCCGCTGTTTTACAGATTTCCAGCTACTGGCAACCGGGCGAGTTAGTGAGCATTAACTTATTGCCGGACCTCTCGCTGGAAGACGTTCTCAATGAACAGCGTAACGCGCACCCGAACCAGAGTCTGAAGAACACGCTGGCGATGCATTTGCCGAAACGGTTGGTGGAGTGTTTACAACAGTTGGGGCACATCCCGGATGTATCGCTCAGGCAGTTGAACGTTCGTGACCAGCAGGCGTTAGTTGACACGCTTACGGCCTGGCAAGTGCAGCCTAACGGCACCGAAGGCTATCGGACAGCGGAAGTGACGCTGGGCGGCGTGGATACAAACGAACTATCATCGCGGACTATGGAAGCGCGCCGCGTGCCGGGTCTCTATTTTATCGGCGAAGTGATGGACGTCACCGGCTGGTTGGGCGGCTATAACTTCCAGTGGGCGTGGTCGAGCGCCTGGGCCTGCGCGCAGGATTTGGCGGCAAAACGCTAAGTACCATTACAAACAATAAGCGAATAGACATCCCGGACAGAGGTGTTAGTATCGATTTATAGCAGTTATGAGTATGCGTGTTTCATTTACGGCCAGGAACGCTGATGATGACAACATTACTCCCTCTTTTCCGGGTACCTACATCATTCACTCCCTTTGACGGCGAGCGCTTCATCGGCGTCTGTTCGTCGTCTGGCCCCTTTTCTTTTTTCATTCTTATCCCGAATGGAAACCCCCGCTGAGCGCACGCCCGGCGGACTTTGTGACACGCATGGTTAGACAACAGGGATTACGGCGGGTCGATTATGGACAAAATGAAGCGTCATCTGGTGTGGTGGGGAGCGGGGATTCTTGTGGCGGTGGCCGCGATAGCCTGGTGGATGCTGCGCCCTGCGGGAATACCGGAGGGGTTTGCCGCCAGCAACGGCAGAATTGAAGCCACCGAAGTGGATATTGCCACTAAGATTGCCGGGCGTATTGATACCATCCTCGTTTCGGAAGGGCAGTTCGTTCGTCAGGGCGAGGTGCTGGCGAAAATGGATACCCGCGTGCTGCAGGAGCAGCGGCTGGAGGCGATTGCGCAGATTAAAGAGGCCGAGAGCGCAGTTGCCGCCGCCCGCGCCTTGCTGGAGCAACGCCAGAGTGAAATGCGCGCCGCGCAGTCGGTCGTCAAACAGCGGGAAGCTGAGCTGGACTCCGTCTCTAAACGTCACGTGCGTTCCCGTTCGCTGTCGCAGCGTGGCGCGGTATCTGTACAACAGTTAGATGACGATCGCGCGGCGGCGGAAAGCGCGCGCGCCGCCCTGGAGACCGCCAAAGCGCAGGTATCTGCGGCAAAAGCGGCGATTGAGGCGGCGCGTACCAGTATTATCCAGGCGCAAACGCGCGTGGAAGCGGCGCAGGCGACCGAGCGGCGTATTGTCGCCGACATCGACGACAGCGAATTAAAAGCGCCGCGCGATGGACGCGTGCAGTACCGCGTTGCGGAGCCGGGCGAAGTGTTATCGGCTGGCGGCCGGGTGTTGAACATGGTCGATCTCAGCGACGTTTATATGACATTTTTCCTGCCGACCGAACAGGCGGGGTTGTTGAAGATCGGCGGCGAAGCGCGACTGGTGCTGGACGCCGCGCCGGATCTGCGTATTCCGGCGACGATCAGTTTTGTCGCCAGCGTGGCGCAGTTCACACCCAAAACCGTGGAAACCCACGATGAACGGTTAAAGCTGATGTTCCGCGTCAAAGCGCGTATTCCGCCAGAGCTGCTGCGACAGCATCTGGAATATGTCAAAACCGGTTTGCCGGGAATGGCATGGGTTCGTCTGGATGAGCGCGTGCCCTGGCCTGACGCTCTAAGCGTGAGGTTGTCGCAATGATGTCGCTGACGCTGGTGCCTGTTCCTCCCGTGGCGCAGCTTGAGGGGGTGAGCCAGCATTACGGAAAAACGGTCGCGCTGAACAATATCACGCTGGACATTCCCGCCCGTAGTATGGTCGGGCTGATTGGTCCGGACGGGGTGGGTAAGTCGAGCCTGCTGTCGCTGATTTCTGGCGCGCGGGTGATTGAGCAAGGGAACGTTATCGTCCTGGGCGGCGATATGCGCGATGCGAAACATCGCCGCGACGTCTGTCCGCGCATCGCCTGGATGCCGCAGGGGCTGGGGAAAAACCTTTATCACACGTTATCGGTTTATGAGAACGTCGATTTTTTCGCTCGTCTCTTTGGTCATGACAAAGCTGAACGCGAAGCGCGTATTACCGAGCTGCTGAACAGCACCGGCCTGGCGCCGTTTCGTGACCGTCCTGCCGGGAAGCTGTCCGGTGGGATGAAACAAAAGCTGGGGTTGTGCTGTGCGCTGATTCATGACCCGGAATTGCTGATTCTTGATGAGCCTACCACCGGCGTGGACCCGCTCTCCCGCGCTCAGTTCTGGGACTTAATCGACAGTATCCGCCAACGGCAGACCAATATGAGCGTGTTGGTCGCAACGGCCTATATGGAAGAGGCGGAGCGTTTTGACTGGCTGGTGGCGATGAATGCGGGCGAGGTACTGGCAACCGGCAGCGCGCAGCAACTGCGGGCAAAAACCCATAGCGCGACGCTGGAACAGGCGTTTATCGCCCTGTTGCCAGAAGCGCAGCGCCAGGCGCATAAGCCAGTGGTGATCCCGCCCTATCACGCTGAGCAGGAAGAGATTGCCATTGAGGCGAAAGATCTGACCATGCGCTTCGGTAAGTTCGTCGCGGTTGACCATGTTAATTTCCGCATTCCGCGCGGCGAGATTTTTGGCTTCCTTGGTTCAAACGGTTGCGGCAAATCGACCACCATGAAAATGCTGACCGGTCTGCTTCCCGCCAGCGAAGGCCAGGCCTGGCTATTTGGCCAGCCGGTAGACCCGAACGACATCGATACCCGTCGCCGGGTCGGGTATATGTCGCAGGCTTTTTCGCTCTATAACGAACTCACCGTGCGGCAGAATCTGGAACTTCATGCCCGCCTGTTTCATATTCCGCCAGCGGAGATCCCGGCGCGCGTCGCGCAGATGATCGAACGCTTTATGCTAACGGAGGTGGAAGATACGCTCCCCGCTTCGTTGCCGCTCGGTATCCGCCAGCGTTTATCGCTGGCGGTAGCGGTGATCCATCGCCCGGAAATGCTGATTCTTGATGAGCCAACGTCCGGCGTTGATCCGGTCGCCAGGGATATGTTCTGGCAGCTTATGGTCGATCTTTCGCGTCAGGATAAGGTGACGATTTTTATCTCGACCCATTTTATGAACGAAGCGGAACGTTGCGACCGAATGTCATTAATGCACGCCGGTAAAGTGCTCGCCAGCGGTACGCCGCAGGAATTGGTGCAACAGCGGGGCGCGGCCAATCTGGAGGCGGCGTTTATTTCTTGGCTACAGGAAGCTGCGGGAGCGGCTCCTGAAACCCCAATACCGCCATCCCAGACGCCCGCCGCGTCAGGTAAACCGTCGTGGCAGGGATTGAGCTTCCGGCGTTTGTTCAGCTACAGTCGCCGCGAAGCGCTGGAGCTACGCCGCGATCCGGTACGCTCGACGCTGGCGCTGCTGGGAACGGTAATTCTGATGCTGATTATGGGCTATGGCATCAGTATGGACGTGGAGAACCTGCGTTTTGCCGTACTCGACCGCGATCAAACTGTCAGCAGCCAGGCATGGTCGCTCAATCTGGCGGGATCGCGCTATTTTATCGAACAGCCGCCGCTCGCCAGCTATGACGAGCTTGACCGGCGGATGCGTTCGGGAGAGTTGGCGGTTGCCATTGAGATCCCGCCTAATTTTGGCCGCGATATTGCTCGCGGTACGCCAGCGCAGATTGGCGTCTGGGTGGATGGCGCCATGCCCAGCCGCGCCGAGACGGTGAAGGGGTACGTTCAGGCGATGCACCAAAGCTGGCTGCAGGAGGCGGCAAGTCGTCAGCCGAACCCGGTTAAACAGACCGGGCTGCTCAACATTGAAACGCGCTATCGTTATAACCCGGATGTGAAAAGTCTGCCCGCTATCGTTCCGGCGGTCATTCCGCTGCTGCTCATGATGATCCCGTCAATGCTTAGTGCCCTGAGCGTGGTGCGGGAGAAAGAGCTGGGGTCGATAATTAATCTGTACGTAACGCCGACGACGCGCAGCGAATTTTTGCTGGGTAAACAACTGCCGTATATCGCGCTGGGTATGCTGAACTTCTTGCTACTGTGCGCGCTGTCGGTCTTTGTGTTCGGCGTGCCGCTGAAAGGCAGCTTTCTCACGCTTACCCTCGCGGCGCTACTTTACGTCATCATCGCCACCGGTCTGGGGCTGCTGATCTCTACGTTTATGAAGAGCCAAATCGCCGCTATTTTTGGGACGTCGATTATTACCCTCATTCCGGCAACACAATTTTCCGGCATGATCGATCCGGTGGCTTCGCTGGAAGGACCGGGAAGATGGATCGGCGAGATCTACCCGACCAGCCATTTTCTGACGATCGCGCGCGGGACGTTTTCCAAAGCGTTGGATCTGTCCGATCTCTGGCCGTTATTTATGCCGTTACTGATTGCCGTCCCGGTGGTGATGGGTCTGAGCATTCTGCTGCTGAAAAAACAGGAGGGGTAATGCGCGGATTACGTAATATTTATAACCTCGGCGTCAAAGAACTGCGCAGTCTGCTGGGCGACAAAGCGATGCTGTCGCTGATCGTCTTCGCCTTTACGATTTCGGTTTACTCCTCCGCTACCGTCCTGCCCGGTTCGTTGCATCTTGCCCCTATAGCCATCGCCGATATGGATCAGTCACAGTTGTCGAACCGTATTGTGAATAGTTTTTACCGCCCGTGGTTTCTGCCGCCGGAGATGATTACGGCAACGGAAATGGATGCCGGACTGGATGCCGGACGCTATACCTTTGCGGTCAATATTCCGCCGAATTTCCAGCGTGATGTGCTGGCCGGACGTCAGCCTGATATTCAGGTTAACGTCGATGCGACGCGCATGAGCCAGGCGTTTACCGGCAACAGTTATATCCAGAATATTATTAGCGGCGAGGTCAACAGCTTTGTGGCGCGCGCGCGGGGAGATAACGTTCAGCCGGTGTCGCTGGAGATTCGGATGCGCTTTAACCCAAATCTGGACCCGGCGTGGTTTGGCGGCGTGATGGCGATTATCAACAACATTACCATGCTGGCGATAGTGCTGACCGGATCGGCGCTGATCCGCGAGCGAGAACACGGCACGGTAGAGCATCTGTTGGTGATGCCGGTCACGCCCTTTGAGATCATGATGGCGAAAGTGTGGTCGATGGGGCTGGTCGTGCTGGTGGTTTCCGGTTTGTCTTTGATGTTGATGGTGAAAGGCGTACTTGGCGTACCGATTGAAGGATCGATCCCATTGTTTATGTTGGGCGTGGCGCTGAGCCTTTTCGCCACCACTTCAATTGGGATTTTTATGGGCACCATCGCCCGTTCGATGCCGCAGCTGGGGTTATTAATGATTCTGGTACTGTTGCCGCTACAAATGCTTTCCGGCGGTTCCACGCCGCGCGAAAGTATGCCGCAGGCGGTGCAGGATATTATGCTGACCATGCCGACGACGCATTTTGTCAGCCTTGCCCAGGCTATTCTTTATCGCGGCGCAGGTTTGAGCATCGTCTGGCCGCAGTTCCTGACCCTGCTGGCGATAGGCGGCGTGTTCTTCCTGATAGCGCTGTTACGCTTCAGAAAAACGATTGGCACGATGGCGTAAACATTATTGCCGGATGGCGGCTGCGCCTCATCCGGCCTACAAACGACAGACGTGCGAGCGTAGGCCGGGCAAGCGAAGCGCCCCCGGTAAGGCGCTGGGGCGTTAGTCTTCTTTCGGCAAACACTGCAAGTGGCCGTGGCGCACGCCGCGCTGGGCGATAACATCATCGGCAAAATGCTGTACGTCGCCCATATCGCCCTTCAGAACGGCGATCTCCAGACAGTCATCGTGGTTGATATGGACGTGCAGCGTGGCGACGGATAAATCATGATGATGATGCTGGGTGGAGACGATGCGGCTGGCTAAATCCCGTTTCTCATGTTCATAAACATATGAAAGTACCGCGAAACCTTGTGTACCGTGTTCCTGGGTGGCCTCCTGCGCCAGAGCGCCGCGCAAAATATCACGGATCGCTTCGGAGCGATTGTTATAGCCGCGTCGCTGGCTCAGGCTGTCCAGCGTTTCCAGTAAATCGTCATCAAGGGTGATGGTGACACGTTGCATCTGAATTAAACCTTTTGGTATGGCGCGTCGGCGCATGGGAAGCTCCGCATTTTGTAACACACGTCCGCCGCCAGAGGGAAAAATTAATGTGTCATAACGCTTTTGTTATCGTCTGTGGCGTCAGCGTAAACGGTGTGGGGGTACAGACTGCCAGACTGAGCGTATCGAGCTGACACTGGCTGACCGACAAGGCAGAGGGCAACGTGCTGTCCACGCTGACGATTTGCCAGGCGCTGCCGCCGCGTTGTTTTACGATGGCTTCTTTACGCGTCCAGATACGCCAGAAGGCCGCCAGTTGTCGCTCCGGACGTTCCGCTTCCATTTCAGCATGTTCGCCGAGGCTGAATACCGCATTTGCCAGCGAACGCCAGTTATCGCGCGGGCGGATCACTTCAATATCGCAGCCGACTTCACCTTCGTCGCTAAGCAACAGAGCAATAGTGTCGCCGCTATGGCTGAGGTTAAACCACAGCGGCGTTCCGGCGGAAAAAGCCGGTTTACCCTGTTCGCCATACACCATCTCCGGTAGCGGCGAGAGCGCACGGGAAAGCAGCACGCGCCCGGCCAGCCAGCTTGCCCGGCGAACGCCCTGCGGTGCCTGAGCGATTAACGCGTCGGGCAATTGACCTGCGCTTAATGTTGACACTTTTCCCAGAACGATCTGGTACATATCAGGACCAACGTTGCCTATGAAGAAGAGGAGATTGTAGCATCTGTCGCCTCATCCCGGTAAACGGCTTTTCGGTCGGCCTGGCCCCAGCAAGATCGCCAGTTTGCTGCCGCCTTTAGTAGTTTCCATCCAGATTTTGCAGACGCTGGTCAAAGGAACGGACAAGAGCATCCCGACCGGGCCTAATAGCCATCCCCAGACCAATAACGAAAGAAATACCACCAGCGTGGACATTCCCAGACGATGGCCCATCATGCGTGGCTCCATAATGTTGCCAATCACCATATGGACCACCAAAAAGAGCGCGCCGACCAGTACGCACTCGTAAAAGCCGTTAAATAACAGCGCCTGAATCATGGGGGGAACGGCGGAAATCACCGAGCCGATATTAGGAACGTAATTGAGCAAAAAGGCCAGTACGCCCCACATTAGCGCAAACTGAATATCCATTAACGCCAGCCCCAGCCAGATAATCGCGCCCGTCCATAGACTGAGCAGCGTTTTCAGCGCCAGATAATGCGAGACACCTTTCAGGGCGCGGTGCAGGCCGGCAATATGGATTTGTGGATTGTTTAGCGCGAAACGTAATTTATAAGGCACGTGACGCACCTCAAACAACATAAAAACCACGGTCATCACCAGCAGCACAATGCTTGCCATCGCGCCCGATACGCCGGTCATTAATGTTGTGGTGAAGAGCATGATTTTATCGGAATCCATCCCGCGGAGCATACGTTCCGGCGACATATGTAAATTCAGGAAGGGCATTAACTCCTGAAGGTGTAAGACTTTACGCGTCAGCTCCTTGCTGTATTTAGGCAGCATAGCGATAAATTCATTAAGCGATGCGGCAAGCACACCCACCAGCGCGGTAAGCACGATCAGCATGACGACCACCACGATAGTAATCGCCAGCGGTCGCTTCACGCCCCGACGAATAAACCAGGTCACTAATGGATTAAGAACAATGGCAAAAAAGAGCGCCAGCAAGAGTTGTACAATAATATCCGCCGCGGCATGAATCCCGGCGAGAATAATAACCAGGGAGGCCAGTTTCAGCAGAATATGCATACCCGTTTTGTCGGGTTGAGCGGTTGCCATGAAGTTTTCCTTGTTGTGTTTTTTTCTAAGTGTAGCGGCTGCCCTGATACCGATAATCTGAATCTCACTACTGATTTTCACCGCGCGCCATGATAGAAAAGAAAACATGTTGTAAAAATGCGGTGATACTCATGCCCGAACCCGTCGCTGAACCGGCGCTAAACGGATTGCGCCTCAATCTGCGTATTGTCTCCATTGTGATGTTTAACTTTGCCAGCTACCTGACCATCGGCCTGCCGCTCGCCGTCTTGCCCGGCTATGTGCATGATGCGATGGGATTCAGCGCGTTCTGGGCGGGGCTTATTATCAGCCTGCAATACTTCGCCACTCTGTTAAGCCGTCCCCATGCCGGGCGGTATGCGGATGTATTAGGGCCGAAAAAAATCGTTGTCTTTGGCTTATGCGGCTGTTTTTTAAGCGGACTCGGCTACCAGCTGGCGGATATCGCCAGCGCCTGGCCGATGATCAGTTTGTTGCTACTGGGGCTGGGTCGCGTGATTTTGGGGATTGGGCAAAGTTTTGCCGGCACCGGTTCGACACTGTGGGGCGTCGGCGTCGTTGGGTCGTTGCATATTGGTCGGGTTATCTCCTGGAACGGTATCGTCACCTACGGCGCAATGGCGATGGGCGCGCCGCTGGGCGTGCTGTGTTATGCCTGGGGCGGGTTACAGGGGCTGGCGCTAACGGTGATGGGCGTGGCGCTGTTGGCGATACTGTTAGCGCTTCCACGTCCGTCGGTGAAGGCGAACAAAGGCAAGCCGCTGCCGTTTCGCGCGGTGCTGGGGCGTGTCTGGCTGTATGGTATGGCGTTGGCGCTGGCCTCGGCAGGGTTTGGCGTCATCGCGACGTTTATTACCTTATTTTATGATGCTAAAGGCTGGGATGGCGCCGCCTTTGCGCTCACGTTATTTAGCGTCGCGTTTGTCGGCACGCGTTTGCTGTTCCCTAACGGCATCAATCGTTTAGGCGGGTTGAATGTCGCCATGATCTGCTTTGGCGTGGAGATTATTGGTCTGTTACTGGTGGGAACGGCAGCCATGCCGTGGATGGCAAAAATCGGCGTTTTACTCACGGGGATGGGGTTTTCGCTGGTCTTTCCGGCGCTGGGCGTGGTGGCCGTCAAAGCCGTGCCGCCGCAGAACCAGGGCGCGGCGCTGGCGACCTATACCGTCTTTATGGATATGTCTTTGGGGGTTACCGGGCCGCTGGCGGGGCTGGTGATGACCTGGGCGGGCGTGCCGGTGATTTATCTGGCGGCAGCCGGGCTGGTAGCGATGGCGCTATTGCTGACCTGGCGCTTAAAAAAACGGCCTCCGTCTGCACTGCCGGAGGCCGCATCATCATCGTAAAGGTTACTTAATAACTAACGTATTGATGATGTTTTCAGCCGTGGTTTGCGCTTTTTGCTGATTGTCCGCAGGCAGCGTGACCTGAATCGTCAGCAATTGGTTATCCACTTTGCCCAGCACGATGGAAGAGTACGCTGTCTGGCCCTTCGCGGAGATAATGCTGTCCAGTTGTTGCAACGTATGGCCTTTGAGCTCAATAGACTTATTGGTGACGACCTGAAGCTGCGGGTCGCGGCTACGCTGTTGCTCAAGCAGGCGGTTCGCCAGCACTGGCAACGCTTCATCGGTATTATCGCCGACGATAACAATCACCGCTTTCTGGCCCGTCGGGTCAGAATAAACGTGCATATTATTCGCCTGGGTGCCCAGCTTACCGCTTTGATCGGTCATATCCGCCGGCAGTGAGAAACTGAGTTTGCCATCCATCAGGCTGATGGGCTGACCGGAGGCCTGGCTTTCTGCGGCGGCGCTTTCTGCCGACGCTTTTGTATCGTTGTTATCACAGGCCGCAAGCCCCATAACCAGCAGGCCAATACCGGCATATTTAACCAAATTGCGCATTGACTTCTTCCTTTCGATAAACGGCCATAACGGCTCATTCGCTCATCTTATCACAACTCGGAAAACGAACCTTTAACTTGCCGGTAATGGGGAAATTTCAGATTTATCTGCCAGCTTTTTCAGCAACATATTCAGTAGAACGCCGTACATCGGCAGGAAGAAAATAATGCTGATGAGCACCTTAAAGCAATAATCCACCAGCGCAATTTCCATCCAGTGCTCGGCCATAAAGGCATCGGGGCTTCGCCAGAACGCAATGAAGAAAAAGGCAAGGGTATCGCTGATATTGCCAAACAGCGTTGAAGCGGTCGGCGCCAGCCACCAGCGACGATTTTGGCGCAGGCGGTTAAACACATGGACATCAAGGATCTGTCCCAGCGCGTAGGCCATAAAGCTGGCGGCGGCGATACGGGCGACAAACAGATTAAAGTTCGCCAGCGCGGCGAAACCTTGCCAGGCGCCCATATAGAACAGCGATGACACCACATACGACACCAGCAGCGCGGGGATCATGACGGCGAAGATAATGCGGCGCGCCAGCGGTGCGCCAAAAATACGCACGGTAAGATCGGTGGCGAGAAAAATAAAAGGAAAACTAAACGCGCCCCAGGTCGTGTGGAAACCAAAAATAGTGATGGGGAGCTGCACCAGATAGTTACTGGAAATGATCACCAGTAAATGGAATAGCGATAGCCAGAACAACGCTTTTATGCGCTGTGATTGTGTAAACGGAGTCATATTGTGACCTTTTTGTTGGATGGGGTGAGGGAACCCAATAAAGAACCGCCGCATAATACTGTTTTGCGCTGGCATTGCAATGGCTAATTTTCACGCAATCGTTAACCTGCCTGGCTTACTGACGAAGATGGGCGTAAAATATCGCCGTTTTTCTACCATTGAGACGAAGATGAGCGATCTGTTTTCCTCCCCTGACCATACGCTTGACGCCCTGGGGCTGCGTTGCCCTGAACCGGTAATGATGGTGCGCAAAACGGTGCGCAACATGCAAACTGGCGAAACATTGCTGATTATCGCCGACGATCCGGCGACAACGCGTGATATTCCGGGGTTCTGTACCTTTATGGAACACGATTTGCTGGCGCAAGAGACGGAGGGTCTGCCGTACCGCTATTTATTGCGTAAAGCGCATTAACCGCACGGCAGATAACATTCTGATTAGAAGCTTTCCCAGTTCGCCTGTTCTGCGGCGGGCTGTGGCGTTAAACCTTTGCTTAACGGCGTTGGCGACGCCTCCCGACGAGGCTGTTTCTGGATGCGGAACGCGGCGACCGCCTGACGAAGTTCGTTAGCCTGATCTTCCAGCGCCGCTGCCGCTGCTGCGGATTCCTCTACCAGCGAGGCGTTTTGCTGCGTCACGCTGTCCATTTCCGATACCGCCTGCGCCACCTGCTCAATGCCTTTGCTTTGCTCATCGGAGGCAGAGGCGATTTCGCCCATAATATCGGTCACGCGAGTCACGGCGTTGACGATCTCTTTCATGGTTTCTCCCGCTTCGCGTACCTGCGTAGAGCCGGTATCAATGCGCGACACGGAGTTTTCAATCAGCACTTTGATCTCTTTGGCGGCCTGCGCGCTACGGCTGGCCAACGTACGTACCTCTCCGGCCACGACCGCGAATCCTCGCCCCTGTTCGCCGGCGCGGGCGGCTTCTACCGCGGCGTTCAGCGCCAGGATATTAGTCTGGAAGGCGATACCGTCAATCACGCTGGTGATGTCCACGATTTTTTCCGAGCTTTCGGCGATATCGTTCATGGTATTCACTACGTTATCCACCACGCGTCCTCCTTTACGCGCGGTTTCTGATGCGGTTTTCGCCAGACCCGTCGCCTGTCGTGCGTTATCGGTGTTTTGCCGTACCGTGGCGGTTAACTGTTCCATGCTGGCGGCGGTCTCCTCCAGCGCCGAGGCCTGCTGTTCGGTACGGGAAGAGAGGTCGCTGCTGCCAGCGGAAATTTCGCCTGCGCCAGTATAGATAGAGTCTGCGTTATCGCGCACCGCGCTGACGGTACGGATTAACGACTGCTGCATCGTTTTGAGACCGGCGGCCAGTTGACCCATTTCACTGCGTCCTTCAGCCTCTATCTCATGGGTAAGATCGCCGTCAGCAATAGTTTGAATGTGCGCCATAATCCGTTGCAGCGGGCGGAGTAGAACGCGTTGCAGCCCCAGCCAGATAAACGCCAGTACGATGAGCACGATAAGTAGAATTATCCCCAGCGTCCATTGCATCTGGGTAAAACTGCTCTGATTCTGATCGCTGGCTAATTTTATTAATTGCGCATTTTGAGAGAGCCACTGGTCATATATCTGCTCCATGTCATCCTGCGCTTTTTGCGCGTCAAGGTTGCCATAGGCGGCGTAATTATCGGCTTTAAGATAGTGGATAGACTGCTGCAAAACGTCATACATCTGCTTAAAGCTGGCTTCGGCCTGGGCATCCAACGCCGGATCTTTTCCCGCGATCGCTTCGGAGTTCACGTAGTTGTTGAAATGTTTTTCCGCTTCGTTGAGCGACGCGCCAGCGTTGGTTAACAGCGTGTTCATGGCGTCCAGCGAGGCGGGATCGCGCTGATTTTTTAACATGCGTATCGCCACGCGGTTAATGGTAACGCGGGTTTCGATCAATGTCTGAAAACTGCCGCCCAGTTCCTGTTGTTGGTAACTCAGCGCGCTCGCATTCTGGAAATTCAGCCGATCGCTGCTGACGGCGGAATAAAACAGTATTCCTGTCACCAGCAATAAGGCGCTAAATATGCCCAGCGTCGCGATAACGCCGGTGATGACTTTGATATTTTTCATAGTGCCTAACATTCCTTATTTTGTAGACGGTATGATCAATATCGGTTGGATAAAAATTAACCTTACATCAAATCACGCTATTTCTGATTAATGGTTTGATAAGTAATAGAAAATAAATAATTTTCGCGTGAATAATATGTACAAAGAAAGGAATATCGCGGGATAACCCGGCGACACGACGCCGCCGGGTGGGAGAAGATTAGTTTTTACGCAGCAAACGTAGCGCATTGGCGGTCACCAATACCGTGGCTCCCGTATCCGCCAGGATTGCCAGCCATAGCCCGGTAAAACCCAGTAGCGTCGTCACCAGGAAAATAGCTTTCAGCCCCAGCGCAATGGTGATGTTCTGCCGGATATTCGCGTGGGTAGCGCGCGCCAGCGTAATCATCTGCGCTAACCCGCGCAGACGGTTATGAGTAAGGGCGGCGTCAGCCGTTTCCAGCGCGACGTCAGTACCGCTGCCCATCGCAATTCCGATACTGGCGGCTTTCATCGCGGGCGCATCATTAATGCCGTCGCCCACCATCGCCAGCGGCGCTTGTTGGTTAAGGGCGGTGACTGCCCGCACCTTGTCTTCCGGCAGTAGTCCGGCTTTAAACGCCAGATCCAGCTCGCCGGCAATCGCTGCCGCCGCCCGTGGGTTATCGCCGGTCAGAATCACGCCGTTAACGCCTAACTGATGCAGTTCGCGGATGGCGTCGCGCGCATCGTCACGCAACGTATCCTGGAGGGCGAGGACGCCAACAACGGTCTCGTTACGTAGCACCAGAACCACCGTCTGCCCGGCGTTTTCCAGTTCGCTAATTTGCCCGGCAAACGCTGCCGCAGGCTGTTTTCCCGCCGCGCAAATCAGAATACGTTCGCCGTTAACCTGCGCTTCAATTCCGGTGCCGGCCAGCGTTCGCTGCGATTCCGCCGTCGGGATCGCCAGATCGCGTGTCTGCGCTTCGCGGACAATAGCCTGCGCCAGCGGGTGCGTAGCGCCTTGTTCTACGGCTGCCGCCAGCGCCAACAGTTCAGCCTCGCTGATACCGCTTGCCGGATGAATCGCCGTCACCCGTGGTTTACCGATGGTCAACGTACCGGTTTTATCAAAGGCAACCTGCGTGATACGGCCCAGTTGCTCCAGCGCTGCGCCGCCTTTAATCAATGCGCCGCGCCGTGCCGCCGCCGCCAGCCCGGAGGTAATGGCCGCGGGCGTGGAGATCACCAGCGCGCACGGGCAGCCGATGAGCAGCAGCGTCAGCCCTTTATAAATCCACTCCTGCCAGCCGCCATCGAACATCAGCGGCGGAATAAGCGTCACCAGCAGCGCGATGACCATAATGACTGGCGTGTAGATGCGGCTGAAACGGTCAATAAACCGCTCAATGGGCGCACGGCGCTCTTCCGCCTCTTCAATCAGCGTCAGGATACGGTCAATCGCGCTGGCGCCAGGTTCAGATAGCACCTCCAGGGTGACGAGACGGTCAACGCTGGTCGCGCCTGCCGGGACTTTGTCGCCCGTTGCGCGCTCCACTGGGATAGACTCGCCGGTGAGCGCGCTTTCATCAAAGCTGGCGAAACCGGAAACCAGTTTACCGTCGGCGGGTAAACGCCCCCCGGCGGCGACTTCGATAATATCGCCCGGTCGCAGGGTATTAATAGCGACCTCTTCCCGTACGCCGTCGCGCAGACGGGTCGCCGTTTCCGGTTTAAGCGCCATTAACGCGCTGACGCCTTTACGGGCGCGGCTGGCGGCCCATCCTTCCAGGCGCTCGCCGATGAGGAACAGCAGCAATACCATTGCCGCCTCCGCCGTCGCGCCAATAAACAGCGCGCCAATGGCGGCGACGCTCATCAGCGTTTCAATAGCGAACCAACTGCCGCTTTTCATCAGCCGCAGCGCCTGGCGGGCAATAGGATACAGACCGACCAGAGTGGTGACGATAAAGGCCAGTTGGCCGAACGGGTGGTTAAATTGCTCCAGCCCCCAGCTTATCGCCATCATAATGATCAGCGTAATAAGCGGCAGGTTCTCTTTAAGACGAGATTCAGGCGCGGCGTCGCGCGAATCTTCGCTACGCAAGGTATAACCCGCCTTCTGTACGGCGCGTTCAATTTGCGCGCGGAGGTCGGTGTCGGCATCGACCACTAACTTTTCGGTGGCGAACAGCACTTGCGCCTGGTTGACGCCGCGAATTTGGCGTACCGCATTCTCCACTTTTCGAGCGCAGGCGGCGCAGTCCATGCCGGAGATTTTCCAGGTATAGCGCGTGCCTGCCACGGCAGTAGAAACAGGCGCGCTGGACGCGCAATGTTCTTCGCAGCAGCAGCTATCGGCCTTCTGTATTGCCGGGGCTAATCTGAAGGAGGTAAAGGGCGGGACTTTTTTGCCATCGGTATCAGGGGTCGACATAACGTCCTCCGGTTGATGATAATTTTCTCATTAACCGGAGGATACACTCTGGAGTCGACTCCAGAGTCAAGCGCTATTATTTACAGGTACAGCGAGCGAACAATCAGGAAGTGTCCGGCAAAGTAGCAGGCGGCGGCAATCGCGTTATCCGCCCGGAAACGGCGGCGGTAATGGCTACCCAGCCAGACGATATTGCCGATAAACAGCAGCGTCGCGCCGGTAAAGGCCGAAAGGGCTGGCGCCGTTGGGCGGAAGAACCACAGTTCGCCCGCCAGCCAGACCATGACCAGCGTCATGGCGATAAAAGTACATACCGGCCAGCGTAGCTCCTCCAGTCGCGTCCAGATAACGGCGATAAGCAACGCGCCGACTATCAGTAACGCCAGCGGCAGCGGCCAGAAGAACGACAACGTCATTTGGCTGGCAAAGTAAATGGTGTAGAGCAGATGCGATAAGAAAAATGCCCCGACGGCGTACAGCAGGCGTTGACGCGGTAAGAGCGTTAACGCATCGCCGACCAGCGAGGCGCACAGCCCGGCCAACACAAGATAACTGATGGCGTCAAACATCGGCGCTTGCCAGGCCAGTAACAGCAACAGTAATAACGTGACGGGCTTAAAAACCCAGCGTTGCCAGGCTGGCCCGCGATAGGAGGCGTCCACATACAGCCATGCGGACAGGCAGACAGCGATAAACGACCAAAGCATCTTAATTCCTTGAATTCGTTATTTTTTCGCAAACGGTATGCTTGCGGCTCTATTATTCAGTGTAGAGGCCGTGACGGTCAGATGACAACACTATAACGGGCAGGGTATGCTTATTTCCGCATTTTCTGACAGGTTAACAGTATGAGTAAGCCACCGCTTTTCTTCATTATAATCATTGCATTAATCGTAGTTGCCGCGTCGTTCCGCTTCGTTCAGCAACGGCGGGAAAAAGCCGCTAATGAGGCGGCGCCGTTACAGCAAAAGCTGGTCGTGGTCAGCAATAAACGGGAGAAGCCGGTTAATGACCGACGCTCTCGCCAGCAGGAAGTGAGCCCGGCGGGAACCAGTATGCGCTATGAGGCAAGTTTTAAGCCGCTCAATGGCGGTCTGGAAAAAACGTTCCGTTTACAAGCGCAGCAGTACCACGCTTTGACGGTGGGCGATCAAGGTACGCTGAGCTATAAGGGAACGCGGTTCGTCGGGTTTGTTAGCCGTACCCCGGATAACGAATAAACCGTCATCCGGCAGCAAACGTTATTTTTTGTTCTTAAACTTCTTCTGCCAGACCAGCAGCTCAAACACGCCGAACAGGAAAATGCGGATTTTCTCTCCCGTCGTCATCTGCGGACCCTCTTTCGGTATCGTTGATTTCAGCAACGCCAACTGCATACCGTGCATCAGCGCCATGAACACCAACGCCACGTTGACGAAGATATTGAGCGGGCGCGGGAAGGGTTGCACCAGATTAAGAATCAAAAATGCCCACACGAAGAGCATTAATAAGCGGCCCAGATTAATCAACATCATTTTCTCCTTGCGCGTCGCGCTGATACAGACGATAAGCGACCTGTCCGGCCACCTTTTCTCGATACAATGCCCAGTTCGCCGGAACGGGCGGCAGACCGTTTTCCACCTCGCTTTCTACGTAGATTAGCGCGTCGTCGGCCAGCCATCCCTGGGTTTCCAGCAATTGTAACGTCTCTTCCAGCAGCCCTTTACGAAACGGCGGGTCGACAAAGACGACGTGATGCGGCGTTCCCGGCTGGCTGAGGAAGGCCAGAGTATTGGTATTGACGACGCGAGCATTGTTGGCTTTCAGCGTCGCCAGATTTTTTTGCAACTGCTGCGATACGGCGCGATCCATTTCCAGTAACGTTGCCTGGGCCGCATAACGCGATAGCGCCTCCAGGCCCAGAGCGCCGCTGCCGGCAAAGCAATCCAGACAATGGGCGTCTACCATTACCGGAGCCAGCCAGTTAAATAACGTTTCGCGCACGCGATCGGTGGTGGGACGCAGACCCGGGCTGTCCGGAACCGGTAATTTACGGCCACGCCATTGCCCGCCAATAATGCGGATTTGGCCGCTGCCAGAGTGAGTCGTTTTTTTCATTTCTCTTGCTCGAACCGCCTGTTGCAAGTTATTCCAGGCGGTGATGTGAATTAAGTTAAGTGATAGACTATTTCATCATTTTTTTAGCTTCCATGTATATAGCGCCGCGAGGGGTGTAGTCGCAGATGGCAAAACAGAAAAAACGTGGCTTCTTTTCCTGGTTGGGCTTCGGTGATAAAGAGCAGAAGCAGGAACAGACCGAAGAACAACAGATTGTTGAGGAACAACGACCGGTTGAGCCCCCTGTTGAAACGGCGGCAGACGTAGATGCGCAAACGCCCGCGCACAGCAAAGCAGAAACCGAAGCCTTTGCGGAAGAGGTGGTGGACGTTACTGAGAAAGTTCAGGAGAGCGAAAAACCGCAGCCGGTAGAGCCGGAGCCCGCGACGGCTGTTGAGACGGCAGCGCCGCAGATCGCGGTGGAACGCGAAGAATTGCCGCTGCCGGAAGAGGTCAAAGACGAGGCTATCTCGCCGGAAGAGTGGCAGGCCGAAGCGGAAACCGTAGAGGTCATTGCCGCGGTAGAAGAAGAGGGCGAAAACGCGGCGAAATTCACCGACGAAGAGCTGGAAGCGCAGGCGCTGGCCGCTCAGGCGGCGGAAGAGGCGGTGATGGTTGTTCCGCCAGCGGAAGAAGACGCGCCGGTGGAAGCGATCGTTCAGGAGCAGGAAAAACCGACTAAAGAAGGTTTCTTTGCCCGCCTGAAACGCAGCCTGCTGAAAACCAAAGAAAATCTCGGTTCCGGATTTATCAGTCTGTTCCGCGGCAAGAAAATCGACGATGATTTGTTCGAGGAGCTGGAAGAGCAGTTGCTCATCGCTGATGTCGGGGTAGAAACCACGCGTAAGATTATCGCTAATCTGACGGAAGGCGCCAGCCGCAAACAGCTTAAAGATGCCGAGGCGCTGTATGGTCTGTTGAAAGACGAGATGGGCGAGATTCTGGCGAAGGTAGACGAACCGCTTAATATTGAAGGTAAAACGCCTTTTGTTATTCTGATGGTTGGCGTGAACGGCGTGGGTAAAACCACTACTATCGGTAAACTGGCGCGCCAGTTTGAGCAGCAGGGTAAATCAGTGATGCTGGCGGCGGGGGATACTTTCCGCGCGGCGGCGGTCGAACAGCTACAGGTCTGGGGACAGCGTAACAACATTCCGGTTATCGCCCAGCATACCGGCGCGGACTCCGCCTCGGTGATTTTTGACGCTATCCAGGCCGCGAAGGCGCGTAATGTGGATGTATTAATTGCCGATACGGCAGGGCGTTTGCAGAACAAGTCGCACCTGATGGAAGAGCTGAAAAAAATCGTTCGCGTCATGAAAAAGCTGGACGAAGAAGCGCCACATGAAGTTATGCTGACCATTGACGCCAGCACCGGACAGAACGCGGTAAGCCAGGCCAAACTGTTCCATGAAGCGGTAGGCTTAACCGGTATTACCCTGACCAAGCTGGACGGTACGGCGAAAGGCGGGGTGATTTTCTCGGTAGCTGACCAGTTTGGCATTCCTATTCGTTACATTGGCGTGGGCGAACGTATCGAGGATTTGCGTCCGTTTAAGGCGGACGATTTTATTGAGGCACTTTTTGCCCGAGAGGATTAACAATGATTCGCTTTGAACATGTCAGCAAGGCCTATCTCGGCGGGAGACAAGCGCTGCAGGGAGTGACATTCCATATGCGGCCAGGCGAGATGGCGTTTCTGACCGGCCACTCCGGCGCGGGGAAAAGTACCCTGCTGAAGCTAATCTGTGGGATTGAGCGGCCCAGCGCCGGCAAAATCTTCTTCAGCGGGCATGATATTACGCGCCTGAAAAACCGCGAAGTGCCGTTTTTGCGCCGCCAGATTGGGATGATTTTCCAGGATCACCATCTGCTGATGGATCGCACGGTCTATGACAATGTGGCGATACCGTTAATCATTGCCGGTGCCAGCGGCGATGATATCCGTCGTCGTGTGTCGGCGGCGCTGGATAAGGTTGGACTACTGGACAAAGCGAGAAACTTCCCGATTCAACTCTCCGGAGGCGAACAACAGCGCGTGGGCATCGCCCGCGCGGTGGTCAATAAGCCAGCGGTATTGCTGGCGGATGAACCGACCGGGAACCTGGACGACGCATTGTCGGAAGGGATTTTACGTCTGTTTGAAGAGTTTAACCGCGTAGGGGTGACGGTACTGATGGCGACGCACGATATTGGACTTATCTCCCGTCGTTCCTATAGGCAGCTCGTCCTGAGCGATGGACATCTGCATGGAGGCCTGGCCAATGAATAGGCGCGACGCGATTAACCAAATCAGGCAGTTCGGCGGACGGTTGGATCGACTGCGTAAGTCTCGCGGCGGAACAGGCGGCGGGCGCAACGCGCCAGGACGCCAGAAGCCGACGCCGAAACCGAACTCACGTAAAACAAATGTCTTTAATGAACAGGTGCGCTATGCCTGGCACGGCGCGCTGCAAGATCTGAAAAGCAAACCGCTGGCGACGTTTCTGACGGTGATGGTGATCGCCATCTCCCTGACGCTGCCCAGCGTCTGTTACATGGTCTATAAGAACGTCAACCAGGCGGCGACTCAGTACTATCCGTCGCCGCAGATCACCGTTTATCTGCAAAAAACGCTGGATGATGACGCGGCGGCGCGGGTTGTTGGGCAGCTTCAGGCCGAGCAGGGCGTTGAGAAGGTCAACTACCTGTCCCGTGAGGACGCGCTGGGAGAATTCCGCAACTGGTCGGGTTTTGGCGGCGCGCTGGATATGCTGGAAGAGAACCCGCTGCCGGCGGTGGCGGTGGTGATCCCCAAGCTGGACTTCCAGAGTACCGCCTCGCTTAATACGCTGCGCGACCGTATCTCGCAGATTAACGGCATTGACGAAGTCCGCATGGATGATAGCTGGTTTGCGCGCCTGGCGGCGCTCACCGGGCTGGTGGGCCGCGTGTCGGCGATGATTGGCGTGCTGATGGTCGCGGCGGTCTTCCTCGTTATCGGCAACAGCGTGCGCCTGAGCATTTTTGCCCGTCGCGATACCATTAACGTGCAAAAGCTGATTGGCGCGACCGATGGCTTTATCCTGCGTCCGTTCCTCTATGGCGGCGCGTTGCTCGGTTTTTCCGGCGCGTTTCTTTCACTGATATTGTCTGAAATTTTGGTGATGCGTTTATCATCGGCGGTGACTGAAGTGGCGCAGGTCTTCGGCACGAAGTTTGATCTCAATGGCTTATCGTTCGATGAGTGCCTGTTGCTGCTGCTGGTCTGTTCCATGATTGGCTGGATCGCCGCCTGGCTGGCCACGGTGCAACATTTACGTCACTTTACTCCCGATTGATAAAATCGTGGTATAATCTTTCCCTGCAATGGGCTTCCGTTCGCAGGGAAAGAGTCCCTGTTGTCTCTTCCCCGCGCGTCATCTTTATGTCACAAGATTTGTGCAAATTATGCACAGTGTTACATTGAACTTGTGGATAAAATCACTGTCTGATAAAAGAGTGGGTGATATTCTCGTTGCTCATCGGCTTTGGCACGGTTGTTGCTCGCTGACGGTGCCAGGCAATACTGATTGAGAGGATTTGAATGACCAAAGAAATGCAAAATTTAGCTTTAGCCCCTGTTGGCAACCTGGAATCTTATATCCGGGCGGCGAACGCGTGGCCGATGTTATCGGCTGACGAGGAGCGGGCATTGGCTGAAAGGCTGCATTACCAGGGCGATCTGGAAGCAGCTAAAACGCTGATCCTGTCTCACCTGCGCTTTGTTGTTCATATTGCTCGTAACTATGCGGGCTATGGTCTGCCGCAGGCGGATTTGATCCAGGAAGGCAACATCGGCCTGATGAAAGCCGTACGTCGTTTTAACCCGGAAGTAGGCGTGCGCCTGGTTTCCTTCGCCGTACACTGGATTAAAGCAGAAATTCACGAATACGTGCTGCGTAACTGGCGTATCGTTAAAGTCGCAACCACGAAAGCGCAGCGTAAGCTGTTCTTTAATCTGCGTAAAACCAAGCAGCGTCTGGGCTGGTTTAATCAGGATGAGGTTGAAATGGTGGCGCGCGAACTGGGTGTTTCCAGTAAAGACGTGCGTGAGATGGAGTCGCGTATGGCGGCGCAGGACATGACGTTTGACATGTCTTCGGACGATGAGTCCGACAGCCAGCCAATGGCGCCGGTGCTGTATCTGCAGGATAAATCGTCTAACTTTGCCGACGGCATTGAAGACGATAACTGGGAAGAGCAGGCCGCCAACCGACTGACCGATGCGATGCAGGGGCTCGACGAGCGTAGCCAGGATATTATCCGCGCTCGCTGGCTGGACGAAGACAATAAGTCTACGTTGCAGGAGCTGGCCGATCGTTACGGCGTCTCCGCTGAGCGTGTGCGCCAGCTTGAAAAGAACGCCATGAAAAAGCTTCGCGCTGCGATCGAAGCGTAATCTTCGCGAATTGCCAATGAACCCTCGAATGTGAATTCGGGGGTTTTGTTTTTTGTAGGCCGGATAAGGCGTTTACGCTGCCATCCGGCAACACGTTTGCCCGATGGCGCTTCGCTTATCGGGCCTACGGGCCCTTCCTCTCCCCCACCGACACAAATCTGTTATCTGAATGTAAATTTAGCTATTCCAAAGTAATAAAAATCGGGTATGTTTTAGCAGAGTATGCTGCTAAAGCACGGTTAGCTAGCCAATAATCGAAATAAAGTGCTGAACAATAACACCACAACACACGTAACAACCAGAATAATGGGGATTATCAGGATGAATATGAAGGGTAAAACGTTATTGGCAGGATGTATCGCCCTGTCATTAAGCCATATGGCATTCGCAGAGGACATTAAAGTCGCGGTTGTCGGCGCGATGTCCGGTCCGGTAGCGCAGTATGGCGATCAGGAGTTTACCGGTGCGGAACAGGCAATTGCCGATATCAATGCGAAAGGCGGTATTAAAGGCGATAAGCTCGTCGCGGTGAAATATGACGACGCCTGTGACCCGAAACAGGCGGTAGCTGTCGCTAACAAAGTGGTGAACGACGGCATCAAGTATGTTATCGGTCACTTATGCTCCTCTTCCACACAGCCAGCGTCTGATATCTACGAAGACGAAGGCATCCTGATGATAACCCCGGCGGCGACCGCGCCGGAGCTGACCGCACGCGGCTATAACCTGATTTTGCGTACCACCGGTCTGGACTCTGACCAGGGGCCAACGGCGGCAAAGTATATTCTGGAGAAGGTAAAACCGCAGCGCATCGCGATTATCCACGATAAGCAGCAGTACGGCGAAGGGCTGGCGCGCGCGGTGCAGGACGGTCTGAAGAAAGGCGGCGTTAACGTCGTATTCTTTGACGGCATCACCGCCGGCGAAAAAGATTTCTCCACTCTGGTAGCGCGTCTGAAAAAAGAGAATATCGACTTTGTCTACTACGGCGGTTATCACCCGGAAATGGGGCAGATTTTGCGCCAGTCCCGCGCCGCAGGGCTGAAAACTCAGTTTATGGGGCCGGAAGGGGTCGCGAACGTCTCGCTGTCTAACATCGCCGGAGAGTCGGCGGAAGGCTTACTGGTCACCAAACCGAAGAACTACGATCAGGTGCCAGCGAACAAACCGATTGTGGATGCCATCAAAGCCAAGAAACAAGATCCTAGCGGCGCATTCGTGTGGACCACCTACGCCGCGCTGCAATCCTTACAGGCGGGGCTGAACCACTCCGACGATCCGGCGGAAATTGCCAAATACCTGAAAGGCGCCACGGTCGACACCGTAATGGGACCGCTGTCGTGGGATGAGAAAGGCGATCTGAAAGGATTTGAGTTCGGCGTATTTGACTGGCATGCGAACGGTACGGCGACAGACGCTAAGTAATTTTCCTGGCGCCTTTCGCGCTGCAGGTGCGTTGGCTACGTTATTCAACCCCGGTCACTTACTTATGTAAGCTCCCGGGGATTTCATAACTTGCCGCCTGCCTGCAACGCGAAATTCTTGGAAAATTGCGAGGTGGTTTTTATCTTTTCTCCCGGCATGTAGGCCGGATAAGCGTCAGCGCCATCCGGCTTTCTTTTAGCGCTTCTCCCAGCCGTCATGCTGGGCGGTAAAACCTAACGCCTGCATAAACGCGGCCATCACGCTGCGGTCTTCAACACCGACATCCGCCATCCACCACGACGAGACGTTGGGATTATCGCGGATGACTTCTTCTACCAGGTATTGCCCGACGCCGCGACGACGGGTGATTTCACGCACGCGTAAGGAATCCAGCGCGCCCTGCGTTCCGCTCAGCGTCACTCTTACGGCGCCCAACAAACGCTCGTTAAACCGCGCGGCATAAATCCGGTGCGTTTCATCTACGCTTAATGAGGAGGCGGAATATTCCGGCCAGATTTTGCCCAGATCGATCTGATCCTGAGCGCTAAAGTGTTCTAAACGAAGGATAGTCAGCTTCATCGACGGCTTGTCCCGATTTCAAAAGATGCGATCAGTGTACCGAAACAGGCAGGCCAGATGCTTTCTCTTTTTTGTGTCATTTACCAGGTTATTAATTTTTTAACAACGATAATTACAGTTTGAAGCATTAGAGAATGGAAAACAGGCAGCATAATTCCCTGAATGCTAGTGAATTATTCCGCTTAATATGCCGTTATTTTATGCTGACAAGCGTGCTTTTTTTTGTTTATCTATAGCGAAAAGCAGAATATTATCTTTCCTTAATAGACTGAAAAATAGAGATTTTAATCTTATTATGCTTTAAATGCTGCGCTAACTCATTAATGAGTCAGTAAAAAGCGCACCATTTATAAAAAGTACAGTCTGCTTTTTAACCAGCAAAAAACAAAACATATAACATCACGAATGGGGATACAGGCACATGAAACGGAAAGCGAAAACAATAATCGCAGGGATTGTTGCATTAGCAGTCTCGCAGGGGGCAATGGCAGATGATATTAAAGTCGCCATAGTCGGGGCGATGTCCGGCCCGGTAGCGCAATGGGGCGATATGGAATTTAACGGCGCGCGCCAGGCCATTAAAGACATCAACGCTAAAGGCGGTATTAAAGGCGATAAGCTGGTCGGCGTAGAGTACGATGATGCCTGCGATCCAAAACAGGCGGTGGCGGTGGCCAACAAAATCGTTAACGACGGTATTCAGTACGTTATTGGTCACTTGTGTTCTTCTTCTACTCAGCCAGCATCCGATATCTATGAAGATGAAGGTATTCTGATGATCTCCCCGGGGGCGACTAACCCGGAGCTGACCCAGCGCGGCTATCAGTACATTATGCGTACCGCCGGCCTGGACTCCTCCCAGGGGCCAACAGCCGCGAAATATATCCTGGAAACGGTGAAACCGCAGCGCATCGCTATCATTCACGATAAACAGCAATACGGCGAAGGACTGGCGCGCTCCGTGCAGGATGGTCTGAAGCAGGGCAATGCCAATATTGTCTTTTTTGATGGTATTACCGCCGGTGAAAAAGATTTCTCCGCCCTGATTGCTCGCTTGCAAAAAGAGAATATCGACTTTGTGTATTACGGCGGCTACTACCCGGAAATGGGGCAGATGCTGCGCCAGGCGCGGGCTAATGGCCTGAAAACGCAATTTATGGGGCCGGAAGGCGTGGGTAACGCGTCGCTGTCCAATATTGCGGGCGGTGCGGCGGAAGGCATGTTGGTGACGATGCCAAAACGTTATGACCAGGACCCGGCGAATAAAGCGATTGTCGAGGCGCTGAAAGCCGACAAGAAAGATCCCAGCGGTCCGTATGTCTGGATCACCTACGCCGCCGTCCAGTCACTGGCGACCGCAATGACGCGTAGCGCCAGCCATGCTCCGCTGGATCTGGTGAAAGATCTTAAAGCTAACGGGGCTGATACCGTTATTGGGCCGCTGAAATGGGATGAAAAAGGCGATCTTAAGGGATTTGAATTTGGCGTCTTCCAGTGGCACGCCGACGGCTCGTCAACCGTCGCGAAGTAATGCCAGAAGATAAGTTATCCCACCGCCCGCACGCCGGGCGGGTTTAAAAAGGTTACCTTATGTCCGAGCAGTTTCTCTATTTCTTGCAGCAGATGTTTAACGGCGTCACGCTGGGGAGCACCTACGCGCTGATTGCTATCGGTTATACGATGGTGTACGGCATTATCGGCATGATCAACTTCGCTCATGGCGAGGTGTATATGATCGGCAGCTACGTCTCTTTTATGATCATCGCCGCGCTAATGATGATGGGAATAGACACCAGTTGGCTCCTGGTGGCCGCCGGATTTATCGGCGCGATTATTATTGCCAGCGCCTACGGCTGGAGTATCGAGCGAGTCGCTTACCGGCCTGTGCGCAACTCCAAGCGCCTGATCGCCCTGATTTCCGCCATCGGGATGTCTATCTTTCTGCAAAACTACGTCAGCCTGACGGAAGGTTCGCGCGACGTGGCGTTACCCAGCCTGTTTAACGGCCAGTGGATTGTGGGCAGCAGCGAAAACTTTTCCGCGTCCATCACCACCATGCAGGCGGTTATCTGGATAGTCACCTTTCTGGCTATGCTGGCGCTCACCATTTTCATTCGCTACTCCCGGATGGGCCGCGCCTGCCGCGCCTGCGCGGAGGATCTGAAAATGGCCAGCCTGCTCGGCATTAATACCGACCGCGTCATTGCGCTAACGTTTGTTATCGGCGCGGCAATGGCGGCGGTGGCGGGTGTGCTGCTTGGGCAATTTTACGGCGTGATTAACCCCTACATCGGTTTTATGGCCGGGATGAAAGCGTTCACCGCGGCGGTGCTGGGCGGTATTGGCAGCATTCCGGGCGCGATGATCGGCGGTCTGATTTTGGGCGTTGCCGAAGCGCTCTCGTCTGCATATTTAAGTACCGAATATAAAGATGTCGTGTCGTTCGCTCTGCTGATTCTGGTACTGCTGGTGATGCCGACCGGTATCCTGGGGCGTCCGGAGGTAGAGAAAGTATGAAACCGATGCATATTGCGATGGCTCTGTTCTCTGCGGCGATGTTCTTCGTTCTGGCTGGCGTCTTCATGGGCGTACAACTGGAGCTGGACGGCACCAAACTGGTGGTGGATACCGCCGCCGACATCCGTTGGCAGTGGATCTTTATCGGTACGGCAGTGGTTTTTTTCTTTCAGTTGCTGCGTCCGATGTTCCAGAAAGCGGTGAAGCACGTCTCCGGACCGAAGTTTATTCTGCCGGCGATCGATGGCTCTACCGTTAAGCAAAAGCTGTTTCTGATGGCGTTGCTGGTTATCGCCGTGGCGTGGCCGTTTATGGTGTCGCGCGGTAGCGTGGATATCGCCACTATGACCATGATTTATATCATCCTCGGTCTGGGGCTGAACGTGGTGGTGGGGCTGTCCGGCCTGCTGGTATTGGGCTACGGCGGCTTTTACGCCATCGGCGCTTATACCTTTGCGCTGCTCAACCACTATTATGGTTTGGGTTTCTGGACCTGCCTGCCGCTGGCGGGACTGGTCTCCGCCGCCGCTGGTTTCCTGCTCGGCTTCCCGGTACTGCGCCTGCGCGGCGACTATCTGGCGATTGTGACGCTCGGCTTCGGCGAAATCGTCCGTATCCTGCTGCTCAACAACACTGAAATTACCGGCGGCCCGAACGGTATCAGCCAGATCCCCAAACCGACGCTGTTTGGTCTGGAGTTTAGCCGCAACACCCGCGAAGGCGGCTGGGATACCTTCAGCAATTTCTTTGGCGTGAAGTACGACCCATCCGACCGGGTCATTTTCCTCTATCTGGTGGCCCTGTTGCTGGTGGTCCTGTCGCTGTTTGTCATTAACCGCCTGCTGCGTATGCCGCTGGGCCGGGCGTGGGAAGCGTTGCGTGAAGATGAGATCGCCTGTCGCTCATTAGGTTTAAGCCCGACGCGCATCAAGCTGACCGCTTTTACTATCAGCGCCGCGTTTGCCGGTTTCGCCGGGACGTTGTTTGCCGCCCGCCAGGGCTTTGTCAGCCCGGAATCCTTCACCTTCGCCGAATCCGCCTTCGTGCTGGCGATTGTGGTGCTGGGCGGAATGGGCTCGCAGTTTGCGGTGATCCTGGCGGCGGTTCTGTTGGTGGTGTCGCGCGAGTTGATGCGCGATTTCAACGAATACAGCATGTTGATGCTCGGCGGTTTGATGGTGTTGATGATGATCTGGCGCCCGCAGGGATTGCTGCCGATGACGCGTCCGCAGTTGAAGCTGAAAAGTGGTCAGGCGAAAGGAGAGCAGGCATGAGTCAGCCATTATTAGCGGTTAACGGCCTGATGATGCGCTTTGGCGGTTTGCTGGCGGTCAACAATGTATCGCTGGAATTGCGTGAGCGGGAAATTGTGTCGCTGATTGGCCCTAACGGCGCGGGTAAAACGACGGTGTTTAACTGCCTGACCGGTTTTTATAAGCCGACAGGCGGTACGATCACGTTGCGCGAGCGGCATCTGGAAGGATTGCCGGGCCAGCAGATCGCCCGCATGGGCGTGGTACGCACTTTCCAGCATGTGCGCCTGTTTCGAGAAATGACGGTGATTGAAAACCTGCTGGTGGCGCAGCACCAGCAACTGAAAACGGGCCTCTTTTCCGGCCTGTTGAAAACGCCCGCTTTCCGCCGCGCGCAAAGTGAAGCGCTGGACCGCGCGGCGACCTGGCTTGAGCGTATTGGCCTGCTGGAACATGCCAACCGCCAGGCCAGTAATCTGGCCTACGGCGACCAGCGCCGGCTGGAGATTGCCCGCTGCATGGTGACGCAGCCAGAAATTCTGATGCTCGACGAACCGGCGGCTGGTCTTAACCCGAAAGAGACCAAAGAGCTGGATGAGCTGATTGCCGAACTACGTAACCATCACAACACCACTATCCTGCTGATTGAACACGATATGAAGCTGGTGATGGGCATTTCCGATCGCATTTACGTGGTGAACCAGGGCACGCCGCTGGCGAACGGCACGCCGGAAGAGATCCGCAACAACCCGGACGTCATCCGCGCTTATCTGGGTGAGGCATAAGATGGAAAAAACGATGTTAACGTTTGAAAAAGTCAGCGCCCACTACGGCAAGATTCAGGCGCTGCACGACGTCAGTCTGCACATCAACCAGGGGGAAATCGTTACCCTGATTGGCGCTAACGGCGCGGGGAAAACGACGCTGCTTGGCACCTTGTGCGGCGATCCGCGCGCCTCCAGCGGACGGGTGGTGTTTGACGGTAAAGACATCACCGACTGGCAGACGGCGAAAATCATGCGTGAAGCGGTGGCGATAGTACCGGAAGGGCGGCGCGTCTTCTCGCGGATGACGGTGGAAGAGAACCTGGCGATGGGCGGTTTTTTTGCCGAGCGCGATCGGTTTCAGGAGCGTATCAAATGGGTGTACGAGCTGTTTCCGCGCCTGCATGAACGCCGTATCCAACGAGCGGGTACCATGTCCGGCGGCGAACAGCAGATGCTGGCGATTGGCCGCGCGCTGATGAGCCAGCCGAGGCTATTGCTGCTGGATGAACCGTCGCTGGGGCTGGCGCCGATCATCATCCAGCAGATCTTCGACACCATTGAGCAGTTGCGCGAGCAGGGTATGACCATCTTCCTTGTCGAGCAAAACGCTAACCAGGCGCTGAAGCTCGCCGACCGCGGTTATGTGCTGGAAAACGGCCACGTGGTGCTATCCGATACCGGTGATGCACTGCTGGCGAACGAAGCGGTGCGCAGCGCCTATCTGGGAGGATAAGGCGCAGTTTACAGCTGCCATCTGGCAAACGCGCCCGGTGGCGCTACCGCTTACCGGACCTGGCGGATTACTCGCCATTCGGCAAATCAGTAGAACATTTTTCGTACCAATATGTTATAGTTGAGAATAGTTATCAACTATAACCACCGAAGAAGGAGCAAGGATGATACGTTCAGGCGCCTGCATAATGGGAACGCTGTTGTTCGCGGCTTCGTTCAGTGTTAACGCCTTAACCTCAAACGATTTTGATCCCCGCGATCCTGCTATCTGGCAAGAAGAAACCGCAACGCCTAATCCACTGGCCGCAACGACCTGCGAAGTGCGTCATCATCCGGATTGTGCAACGTGGGAGGATGAAAAATCCGACATTCAGCGTGAACGCGAGCGGCGAGATCAGCGGCGCTTACAAAATCAGTACAAAAAGTATTCTCATCGTGATTAACTGCTGACGCCAGCCAAATAACGCATGTCTGGTCAGCATTACGCTGTCAGACGTGCCGTAGCTCCCACTTTTCTTTTCCGGCGCTTTCACTGCCTTGCCATCTCTCTGTCGCCTTACTATCTTTTTTTTGTAATAAAAAAGTTATTTTTCTGTCATTCGAGCATGTCATGTTACCCCCGCGAACATAAAACGCGTGATATCGCGCATCCCGGCACAAAAAGAGAGATAACCGATGATATCGTTACGACATACAGCTTTAGGACTGGCGCTGAGTCTGGCATTTACGGGTCAGGCGTTGGCCGTCACCACTATTCCATTCTGGCATTCAATGGAAGGGGAGTTAGGCAAAGAAGTTGATTCACTGGCGCAACGTTTCAACCAGGCCAATCCGGATTACAAAATCGTTCCGGTCTATAAGGGGAACTATGAACAGAACCTGAGCGCCGGGATCGCGGCATTCCGTACCGGCAACGCGCCGGCAATATTGCAGGTTTATGAGGTTGGGACGGCGACCATGATGGCCTCGAAAGCCATTAAGCCGGTTTATGAAGTGTTTAAAGACGCCGGTATTAACTTTGACGAGTCCCAGTTTGTACCAACCGTTGCAGGCTACTACACCGATGCTAAAAGCGGGCATCTGCTCTCCCAGCCCTTTAACAGCTCCACGCCGGTACTGTACTACAACAAAGACGCCTTTAAGAAAGCCGGTTTAGATCCGGAACAGCCGCCGAAAACCTGGCAGGAGCTGGCTGACTATACCGCGAAACTGAGAGCGGCAGGCATGAAATGCGGTTACGCCAGCGGCTGGCAAGGCTGGATCCAACTGGAAAACTTCAGCGCCTGGAACGGTCTCCCCTTCGCCAGTAAAAACAATGGATTTGACGGTACAGATGCGGTGCTGGAGTTTAATAAGCCAGAGCAGGTGAAACATATCGCGCTGCTGGAAGAGATGAATAAAAAAGGCGATTTTAGCTATGTTGGGCGTAAGGACGAGTCTACCGAGAAGTTTTATAACGGTGACTGCGCGATGACAACCGCGTCCTCCGGTTCGCTCGCCAATATCCGCCAGTATGCCAAATTTAACTATGGCGTGGGTATGATGCCGTACGACGCTGATATCAAGGGCGCGCCGCAAAACGCCATTATCGGCGGAGCCAGCCTATGGGTCATGCAGGGTAAAGATAAAGAAACCTATACCGGCGTCGCCAAATTCCTCGACTTCCTGGCAAAACCGGAAAACGCTGCTGAATGGCATCAAAAAACTGGCTACCTGCCGATTACCACCGCCGCCTACGAGCTGACCCGCGAGCAGGGTTATTACGATAAAAACCCCGGTGCGGATATCGCCACTCGCCAGATGTTGAATAAGCCGCCGTTACCCTTCACCAAAGGCTTGCGTCTGGGCAATATGCCGCAGATTCGTACTATCGTGGACGAAGAGCTGGAAAGCGTCTGGACCGGGAAGAAAACCCCACAACAGGCGTTGGATACCGCGGTGGATCGCGGGAATCAGTTACTGCGTCGTTTTGAGAAAGCGAGCAAATCTTAAGTGTATAAGTGCCTGATGGCGCTGCGCTTATCAGGCCTACAGCGTTTGTAGGCCGGATAAGGTGCTTGCACCGCCATCCGACACCTTCCAGGAAAAGAACCTTCATGTCATCATCCCGTCCGGTGTTCCGCTCGCGCTGGCTGCCGTATTTACTGGTTGCCCCGCAGTTGGTTATCACCGTTATTTTCTTTATCTGGCCTGCGGGCGAAGCGCTGTGGTATTCGCTGCAAAGCGTCGATCCGTTTGGTTTTTCCAGCCAATTTGTCGGGCTGGAGAATTTCGTCGCGCTTTTTCACGACAGTTATTATCTCGACGCCTTCTGGACTACGATTAAATTCAGCGCGCTGGTCACGTTTAGCGGCCTGCTGGTCTCGTTGTTTTTCGCCGCCCTGGTGGATTACGTGGTGCGCGGCAGCCGTTTTTATCAGACGCTGATGCTGCTGCCTTATGCCGTCGCGCCCGCCGTCGCCGCCGTATTGTGGATTTTCCTGTTTAACCCGGGGCGGGGATTAATCACCCATTTCCTCGGCGAATTCGGCTATGACTGGAACCACGCGCAAAACAGCGGTCAGGCGATGTTCCTGGTGGTATTTGCGTCAGTCTGGAAGCAGATTAGTTACAACTTTTTATTCTTCTTTGCCGCGCTGCAATCTATTCCCCGCTCGCTGGTGGAAGCGGCGGCCATTGACGGCGCCGGGCCGATTCGTCGTTTCTTCCGGCTTTCTTTGCCGCTTATTGCGCCGGTCAGTTTCTTCCTGCTGGTGGTCAACCTGGTGTATGCCTTTTTCGACACCTTCCCGGTGATCGACGCCGCGACCGCCGGCGGGCCGGTACAAGCCACCACGACGCTGATTTATAAGATTTATCGCGAAGGGTTTACCGGTCTGGATCTCTCGGCGTCCGCCGCGCAGTCGGTGGTGTTGATGTTCCTCGTCATCATTCTGACGGTGGTGCAGTTCCGCTATGTGGAAAGTAAGGTGCGTTACCAATGATAGAGAATCGTCGCGGGCTGACAATATTCAGCCATACCATGCTGATTCTGGGGATCGCGGTCATTTTGTTTCCTCTGTATGTCGCGTTTGTCG
Source organism: Salmonella sp. A7 (assembly GCF_020181675.1). Classification (NCBI taxonomy): domain Bacteria; kingdom Pseudomonadati; phylum Pseudomonadota; class Gammaproteobacteria; order Enterobacterales; family Enterobacteriaceae; genus Salmonella; species Salmonella sp. A7. Next base: position 307,900 of record NZ_CP084001.1, read on the forward strand.
CGGCAACGCTGGACGACCGCGCGGTGTTTGAGACGCCGATGACGCTGCTTCCCGGCACGCAGTTACTGGAGAATATCAAAACTATTTGGGTCAACGGCGTCGGTGTTAATAGCGCGCCATTCTGGCTGATGATGCTTAACAGTTTCATTATGGCGTTCAGCATTACGGTAGGCAAAATCACGGTATCTATGCTTTCCGCATTCGCCATCGTCTGGTTTCGTTTTCCCCTGCGTAACCTGTTCTTCTGGATGATTTTTATCACCCTGATGCTACCGGTTGAAGTACGTATCTTCCCGACGGTGGAAGTGATCGCCAACCTGAAAATGCTCGACAGCTATGCTGGTCTGACGCTACCGCTGATGGCGTCCGCTACCGCCACTTTCCTGTTTCGTCAGTTCTTCATGACGCTTCCGGATGAACTGGTGGAGGCGGCCCGTATTGACGGCGCGTCGCCGATGCGCTTTTTCCGCGACATCGTGTTGCCGCTGTCAAAAACCAACCTGGCGGCGTTATTCGTCATCACCTTTATCTACGGCTGGAACCAGTATCTGTGGCCGCTGTTGATTATCACCGACGTGAATCTTGGCACTGCCGTAGCGGGTATCAAAGGGATGATCGCTACCGGCGAAGGTACCACGCAATGGAACCAGGTGATGGCGGCAATGCTGCTCACCCTTATCCCTCCGGTCGTAATTGTGTTAGCCATGCAACGGGCGTTTGTGCGTGGTTTAGTGGACAGTGAGAAATAAAAATGGCTGGTTTAAAACTACAGGCAGTAACCAAAAGCTGGGACGGCAAAACCCAGGTCATTCAACCGTTAACGCTGGACGTGGCGGATGGCGAATTTATCGTGATGGTCGGGCCGTCCGGCTGCGGCAAATCAACGTTGTTGCGGATGGTGGCCGGTCTGGAACGCGTGACCGGCGGCGATATCTGGATTGATCGCAAACGGGTCACCGAGATGGAGCCCAAAGATCGCGGCATCGCGATGGTATTTCAGAACTATGCTCTCTATCCCCATATGAGCGTAGAGGAGAACATGGCGTGGGGACTAAAAATTCGCGGTATGAGCAAAGCGCATATTGAAGAACGCGTGCGGGAGGCGGCGCGCATTCTGGAGCTGGACGGCCTGCTTAAACGCCGTCCACGCGAGCTTTCCGGCGGTCAACGGCAGCGCGTGGCAATGGGGCGCGCGATCGTCCGCGAGCCGGCAGTCTTCTTATTCGACGAACCGCTCTCTAACCTCGACGCCAAGCTGCGCGTGCAGATGCGTCTGGAGTTACAACATCTGCATCGTCGTCTTCGTACCACCTCGCTCTATGTTACTCACGATCAGGTAGAGGCGATGACGCTGGCCCAGCGGGTGATGGTGATGAATAAAGGCGTCGCAGAACAGATTGGCACGCCGGTAGAGGTGTATGAAAAACCGGCCAGTCGCTTCGTGGCGAGCTTTATCGGCAGCCCGGCGATGAACCTGTTGGACGGCGTTATCAGCGCTTCCGGCGACCGTTTCGAATTGCCTGGCGGTCTGGCGTTGCCGATAGGTGCGGGCTATCGGGGTCATGCCGGACGTAAAATGACGCTAGGTATCCGCCCGGAGCATATTGCGTTAAGCTCGCAGGCGGAAGGCGGCGTGCCGTTAACGGTAGACACGCTGGAGATTCTGGGCGCGGATAATCTGGCGCATGGGCGCTGGGGCGATCAGAAACTGGTGGTGCGGTTGGCGCATCAGCAGCGCCCGGCAGCGGGCAGTACGCTATGGCTGCATCTGCCGGAACATCAGCGGCATCTTTTTGATGGCGAAACAGGACAACGTGTATGAGTAACTGGCCTTATCCCCACATTGTCGCCCATCGCGGCGGCGGTAAACTGGCGCCGGAAAACACTCTGGCGGCGATTGACGTGGGCGCGCGATACGGGCACACCATGATTGAGTTTGATGCCAAGCTGTCGAAAGACGGCGAAATTTTCCTGCTGCATGACGATAACCTGGAGCGCACCAGCAACGGTTGGGGCGTGGCGGGCGAGTTGAACTGGCAGGATTTATTGCGTGTGGACGCTGGCGGTTGGTTTAGCGGCGAATTTAAAGGCGAGCCGCTGCCGTTGCTTTCGCAGGTGGCGGAGCGCTGCCGTAAACACGGCATGATGGCGAATATTGAGATCAAACCGACAACGGGGAGCGGAAGGCTAACAGGACGCGTCGTGGCGTTGGCCGCCCGCGAACTGTGGGCCAGGATGACGCCGCCGCTGCTTTCTTCCTTTGAGATAGAGGCGCTGGAAGCGGCGCAGGCGGCAGCACCTGAACTGCCGCGCGGGTTACTGCTGGATAAATGGCGTGAAGACTGGCGTGAACTGACGACCCGTCTGGGCTGTGTTTCCCTCCATCTCAACCATAAATTACTCGATGAGACGCGAGTGCAAGAGATTAAGGCCGCGGGTCTGCGGATTCTGGTGTATACCGTCAATCAGCCCCAGCGGGCGGCAGAGCTGCTGCGCTGGGGCGTGGATTGTATCTGCACCGATCGCATTGATGACATCGGCCCTCACTTTCAGTTTTAAGGGCCGTCAGTTTTAAGGGCTGATGGTTTTCAGCGGGATGTCAGGCTGCGGCGTACCGCTGCCCTGCTGCAACATTGGCTGGGAATGGTTTAGCATCCGGTCCGGATTTCCGCTGCCGCTGAGCATTCCGCCCTGCGTATTGGGCAGCGTTTGCTGACCGAGCATACCGTTGCCCGGCTGTCCCTGCTGAACCCGCTGCGTATTGGCATTCAACTGCGACTGTAGATTTTGCTGCTGGCTGCGCGCCTGCGTTTGCATCTGTTGTTTCAACATACCCTGCTGCTGAATCTGCTGCGTTTGCATCTGCGTCTGCATACGCTGCTGGCTGGGAATCTTATAACCTGGCTGATTAGGATTATTCATAGTGTTAATTGGCTGGGCCAATACAGCAAAGGGTAACAAAGCCGTAATAAGTAGTAAGCGTTTCATTGTCGTCTCCTCCCGATGAGGCCTCTTTTTAAGTGTACCTCTATTTCGCCATGATGATGATTTTTTAAGCGTTGTGGACCAGGATTAAACGGGACATACACCCATTTATCTGGAGAAAAACAACGATGAAACCAACGTTTATGCGCTGGGTGGCGATCGCCGCTCTGCTGGCCGGGGGGACGTTTAGCGCGGTGGCCAATCCTCCCGTCGCGCCGCCAGTCTCCTATGGTGTTGAAGAAGATGTCTTTCATCCTGTGCGGGCGACGCAAGGGATGGTGGCGTCCGTGGATGCAATGGCGACGCAGGTTGGCGTGGATATCTTAAAGCAGGGCGGTAATGCTGTGGATGCCGCCGTCGCCGTGGGCTATGCGCTGGCTGTCACGCATCCGCAAGCCGGGAATCTGGGCGGCGGGGGATTTATGCTGCTGCGCACTAAAGATGGCGCTACTACGGCGATTGATTTTCGTGAAATGGCGCCTGCTGGCGCGACCCGTGATATGTTCCTCGACGAGCAGGGTAACGCCGATGCGAAAAAGTCGCTGACGTCGCATCTGGCATCCGGTACGCCGGGTACCGTGGCGGGGTTCTCGCTGGCGCTGGAGAAATACGGCACGATGCCGCTGAATAAAGTGGTGCGTCCGGCGATGAAGCTGGCGGAAGAGGGTTTTGTGGTTAACGATGCGCTGGCCGACGACTTAAAAACTTACGGCAGCGAAGTGATCCCTAATCATGAAAACAGCAAAGCCATTTTCTGGAAAGACGGCGAGCCGCTGAAAAAAGGCGATAAGCTGGTCCAGAAGAATCTGGCGAAAAGCCTGGAAATGATTGCCGAAAACGGCCCGGATGTGTTTTATAAAGGGGCGATTGCCGACCAGATTGCCGGGGAAATGCAGAAGAACGGCGGTCTGATGACCAAAGAGGATTTAGCCAGCTATAAAGCCGTTGAGCGTACGCCAATCAGTGGTGACTATCGCGAGTATCAGGTCTTCTCCATGCCGCCGCCATCCTCGGGCGGTATTCACATCGTACAGATCCTGAATATCCTCGAAAATTTCGACATGAAGAAGTACGGCTTTGGCAGCGCCGATGCCATGCAAATCATGGCGGAAGCGGAAAAATACGCCTATGCCGACCGCTCAGAGTATCTGGGCGATCCGGACTTTGTGAAAGTGCCGTGGCAGGCGCTGACCCACAAAGCCTATGCGAAAACGCTGGCCGATCAAATTGATATCAACAAGGCCAAACCTTCCAGCCAGATAAAACCGGGCAAGCTCGCCCCGTATGAAAGCAACCAGACCACCCACTTCTCGGTGGTGGATAAAGACGGCAATGCCGTGGCGGTGACCTATACCCTGAACACCACCTTCGGCACAGGAATTGTGGCGGGAAATACCGGTATTCTGCTGAATAATCAAATGGATGATTTTTCTGCTAAACCCGGTGTACCTAATGTTTATGGCCTGGTGGGCGGCGATGCTAACGCGGTCGGTCCGAAGAAGCGTCCGCTGTCGTCGATGTCGCCGACTATCGTCGTTAAAGAGGGCAAAACCTGGCTGGTGACCGGCAGCCCTGGCGGGAGTCGAATCATCACTACCGTGCTGCAAATGGTAGTGAACAGCATTGATTTTGGTATGAACGTCGCCGAAGCGACCAACGCGCCGCGTTTCCATCATCAATGGTTGCCGGACGAACTGCGGGTAGAAAAGGGCTTCAGCCCCGATACGCTGAAGTTGCTGGAACAGAAAGGGCAGAAAGTCGCGCTGAAAGAAGCGATGGGCAGCACCCAAAGTATTATGGTTGGACCGGATGGCGAACTGTACGGCGCGTCTGACCCGCGTTCGGTGGATGATTTAACGGCGGGATACTGATTTTTAATTCCAGGCCCGGTGTCAGACACCGGGCTATTTGCAGATTATGCCGTGAGTAATCGGGCTGGATTATCAATACAAAGCTTGCGCAGAGTATCGTTGTCTACTCCGCGAGCAGCCAGATAGGCGAGGAAGACATTCGGGACAAACCCCCAGCCATTTCCGCCATTTTTCGCCCACATCTGTTTGAGAAAAACATCATGGCTTAAAACGATTTGGTCGGCGTAACCCAGTGCAATCAGATTCGCTACTGCATCTGCGGTCTCCTGAACGCCCGGCGCGACACCTTCTTTTGGGAAGGTGATGTCCAGACCAATCATGTCAAATTCAAGCCATACGCCACGGTCGAGCATTTTACGTTGATAGACGACATCTTTTCCTGAAGGGTCCGAATGCGCCAGCGAGACTTTTGCCGGAGAAACGTTCATTTCTTCCAGCACGATATCCAGCACCTCATCACCCAGTCGCAGCCACCCTGGCATATGGATATTCATCGCCGTGTGGGGGTTGTTACATTGTGCCAGAGACGCTGCCCGCAGGCTGTTACGCTCCGCTTGGGTAAACGCGGGAGATACGCCGATTTCACCGATCATGCCAGCGCGAATATCCGTCTCGCCAATACCCTGATTCAGTTCTTTATCAATGAGTGAGGCTAACAGCTCAACAGGTTTATGGATCCGGGTACTTTCAAATTTCTCCAGATAAGGTCCGGATGACGCAACGATATTCAAACCCGTTTTTAAGGCAACTTCTCGTAGCGCTGAGGCATCCCGCCCAATGGATTCTGAACCGGTGGCGTCGACAATCGTCCTGCCGCCCAAAGACATAAAGTTATTGATTTCGAAGATAACATCATCAATCTCTTTGCGGTCCATGTTATCGGCGCAGCAGTATGGGTCGTGTTTCAACCCCCACTGCAGGTCAGCACTGACTTTCTTTCCCACCAGTTGCTGTGAAAAAGTATAATGTGGCTCGTCTACGACCGAAGACAGATCGTTAAACAGATGTTCATGCGGTAGCGTCAGCCCCATATCCGTATGCGCCACCGGGCCTGTTACGGTTTGCAGGAAACCTTTCATTCTGACACCTCCATTCTTTGCGCCATTTTGGATGCTCTGTATTCAGGGATGGTGGTCACAATCGCACCGACTAACGCGAACAGCGTACCGATGATGGTGACCAGGTAGACCGTATTGCCTAATGAAGGGATCAATTCATCAATTAGCACTGAGCCAAGCAGTTGGCCTGCTGTTGACGCTACGCCCAGCATCAATAGTCCTAAGCCTCTCACCAGAATCGCCATTAGCCCGATGGACAGCAGACCCAGCGGACCACCGAGATACATCCACCATGTATCGGGTAACTGGATGGTGACATGGCCTAATGCGATACGTATCGCCAGCGCTGCGCCCAGGACACAAAAGCCGACGATGAAGTTCCATGTAATGGACACCAGCATGGAGCCCGTTGCCTCGGCGACTTTCGCATTCCCCGCAGGCTGCCAGCCAGCGAGTAACCCTGCCAAAAAGGGGAGGATAGCGAGCAGGATAAACGAGGTTGAGTGCCACTGTGGCGACACGACAAAAATGGTGGCGATAACGGCGAACAATGCGCCAGTAATGCGCCATGGCGTAAAATATTTCTTCTCCTCCACACCGATGCCAAAACGGTCGCACAGCAGGCCGGAAAGAAGCAGGGCAGAAATTAATGCCGTTTGAAAGGTGGCAACGCCCAGCGCGCTGGCGGATGCGCCTTCAGAAAATACGACCATAGCCCCGCATAATCCTGCAAACCAATTCCATAGCGGGATTTTTCTCTTTTTAATCAGAGTAGGGATTGAGGCGAATTGCTGGCGTGTTTCTTTGCGCGCAATAATAATAAAAAACATGACGACCAGACCGCTGGCAAACGAGATTACTGCGCAAGCATTACCGTCTTGTAACCAATGTCCTAACTGCCCATTAACGGCAGACTGCATCGGGGAAAGCATACCGGCTAAGATGGTGGCAAGCATCAGTAAGGGGGTTGAGTACTTATTCTTGTTCATACATCAATCCTTATATTTTATAAAAGGAGTAACTTTCGTTACTCCATTGTTTTTTATTTTCTGGCGATGAATTGAAGCGTGTTGACCCACAGGTCGGTATAAAATGGCCATGACATAAACTGCTGGGTTCCCCAGTGTGGGGAGCAGTCACTCATAAAGCAGGCGGTTTTACCCTGTTGGTATTCACCGAACACTAACAATGGGTCATTATTTATTGTTAATACGACATCGGCATCGTCTCTGGCGACGGCCTGGTTATATCCAAGAAATACCGGATAATCTGAGAACCCGTTAACAACAGGATGTTCAGGTGAGACAGCCTCAGCACAGATACCCTCTGGCTTTTCTACCCGGTCATCGCCATCAAGCATAATAACTGGCAGAACCTCAGCAAGAACGGTGTTCTTATAATTGGCTTTTGCCTCAATACCCATAAATGACAGATAACCGCCAATCATGAGTAGTCCTCCGCCATTTTTGACGTACTCTTTAATGGACTCCAGAGCGTTTGGTTTTATTTTTAGCTGATAAAATGTCTCGTTTTGCAACAGGAAGGTGTTACTACCAATGTCGCTAATAACAATCACATCGTAACGGTTTAATTCGTCAATACTCTCTGGAAAGGCAATTTGTACCGTGTGGGCAGGCATGTAATCAATATCAACGCCGCCTTTCCTCAAGCATTCCAGTAACCATGTAGCGCCTTCTTCATATTTACTGGAGGTGAAACTGTCATAACCTTTTGAATGAATCATATGAATATGCCAGGATTCTCCAATAAAGAGCACCTTTAGTTTTTTCTGCGTATTGTTCATAGTCTGCTCCTTGATTTAGTGAGTAGAGATAGTTTGTTTGTAATGTGAACCCTGAATACGATGAAGAACGGAGTCGTTTTCCGGCATATCAGAGGCATTAGGCGTTTCAACCGCAAGTGAGGCAAATGCGCTGGCGTAGCACAATGCGGATGCCAGTGACTTTCCTTTTGCAAGACCAGATGCGAGGGCGCCATTGAAAGCGTCACCCGCTCCCGCCGTATTTTTTACAACTGCCGGAAATGCCGGGGAATAGATGAATTGTGTGCCATCATAAGCAAGCGAACCTTTGCTACCTAATGTAATAATGGTATTTTTGACGCCTTTCTGATGAATAATTTTGGCCGCGCATTTGGCTGATTCGATATCATTAACCGCCATATTGGCCAGCAGGCCTGCTTCCGTTTCATTTGGCGTAATATAGTCAATGTTATCAATGATGGTGTTAACCATGTCATTGTATGGCGCTGGATTGATGATGACCGGTATGTCATTTTTTTGTGCGAGACGAATTGTTTGCTGCAGCGCTTCGTAATTCGTCTCCAGTTGGACAAGAACAATATCTGAATGAATAATGGCTTCTTTCTGAATGGTGATTTCATCAGGGGAAATTGTCATGTTGGCGCCAGGGTAGATAGCGATGACGTTATCTCCGGTATCTCCATTCACCATGATGGTTGCTGTACCTGTTTGTGTTTCTTTGGTCTGGTAGATAACACTTTTATGGATTTTTGATGAGTTTATAAAATTAATGGCGTAATCACTAAAATGGTCTGAGCCGACTTTAGTAATAAAATGCACATCAGAGTCGGCATAGCTTGCTGCTAATGCCTGATTACATCCCTTACCGCCGGGTGAAAAAATAAATTTATCGGCCAGCAATGATTCTCCCGTTGAGGGTAATCTCGGTAGATAACTGATAATATCAACATTGAACGAGCCAATAACACATACATTATTTTTCATGGCAGAGAGACCTTTTTTATTTTTCTGCGCTGATTCATATTTTTCCAGCACATAAGCAATTTCATTTTTTGCGACGTTATCAAGAGAATCAAGGGTAATAAATGCACCACCATGACAGCGAGTAAGATATCCCTGTCCGGCAAGTTCATTGAGATCTGAACGAATAGTTTCCTTTGTTACCTTGAGACTTTTCGCCAGATTTGAAACTTTTACAACTCCCGAAATACTGAGTTCCTTCAATATTCTATGATGGCGTTCAAATTTCATTTTTTACCTCACCGTGGTTAAATTAGTCCCGGGAGAAGTATATTGTTGTGATTGTCACCATAAAGTGATGGCAGAAACCAAAAAAAAACAAAAATGTAATATTAATATTGCTAAAATTACGGAAAAAACGGTGATAAAGCTTAAAGCGGCAATAACCATGAAATTCAGATGGTTATTGTTTTGATATAGGGGAAGTAGGTTGCAATAACTGGAATATTGTGAAGGTTTGTGACGTTTCGCCCCACAGGGTGGGGCGGGGAAGCGCTATTTCACGCGCGCCATAAAGTACGCATCAACGTACTCACCGTTGCGCAGGCCGTATTTCTTACCGGTGCCTTCGATTTCAAAGCCGTACTTCTTATACACCGCCACGGCGGGCTCGTTATCAACAAACACCGTTAACTCAATACGCTCGACGCGCAGCCAGTTGTCGCACATGTCGATCATCGTGCGGATCAGCGCGCTGGCAATACCGCGATTGTGCCACCGGGCATCCACGCAGATACCAAAATCGGCCACGTGGCTGCGGCGGGGACGTTGGGTGACCTGAATAGAAAGATGGCCAACGACAATATCGTCAATGCAGGCAACCAGTTGTTTAACCCCGGCTTGCTCGGTTAGCCGCGCCTGCCACATTTCGAGGGAAGGATGAGGAACCTGTAGCGTGTTGTGGTACACCTCCGGCTGGGCGTGGATCTGACGAATGGCGTCGTAATCTTTCGGTTCAGCGTGGCGTATCACTATTTCACTCATTCCTTATCTCCTGCAGGGTTAATTGTGTATTTACACTCGCTGAGAAAGAAAATTCCGTCAACCGCATTTTTTTGCAAAAAGAAGTAGACAAGTGCGAATGAGAATGATTATTATTGCCTTGCGTTCAGGGAAACCCCTACGGAGAACCTGAAAGCACGACATTGCTCACATTGCTTCCAGTATTATTTTAGCCAGCTTTTGCTGGCTTTTTTTTTGGGTTTTGTTTCAGCCTGGCTTACTTGTCATTTTGTCCCCGGGAAGTGCTCGTGCTCCCCACGTACATTTAGTACGCTCCGGGCCCTGCGCGCTTGCCGTGAACAAACTGACCGCGACGCCGACGGCCGATCTTGAGGCATCTGCTTTTGTAGGCCCAAAAAGGCAACGCCGCATCCGGCAAAGAATCCAACATTCAGTCTCTTCACGCTTTGCGCTATGGTGTAGACAATCATCTTCAAAAGGATCGTCTCATGACCTTACACTGCGCATTTATTGGATTCGGCAAAAGTACCACCCGTTACCATCTCCCCTACGTTCTGAATCGGAAAGATGCCTGGCATGTCGCGCATATTTTCCGTCGTCACGCTAAACCGGAAGAGCAGGCGCCGCAGTATTCGCATATTCACTTCACCAGCGATCTGGATGAGGTGTTGGGCGATCCGCAGGTAAAACTGGTGATCGTCTGTACGCATGCTGACAGCCATTTCGAATACGCCAAACGCGCGCTGGAAGCGGGTAAAAATGTGCTGGTTGAGAAACCTTTCACGCCGACGCTGGCGCAGGCAAAAGTGTTGTTCGACCTGGCGCGAAGCAAAGGACTGACCGTCACGCCATATCAGAATCGGCGTTTTGATTCCTGTTTTCTCACGGCTAAAAAAGCGATTGAGAGCGGGAAACTGGGCAAGATTGTCGAAGTTGAAAGCCATTTTGACTACTACCGACCCGTGGCGGAAACCAAACCGGGCCTGCCGCAGGATGGCGCTTTCTACGGACTTGGCGTCCACACCATGGATCAAATTATTTCGCTATTTGGCCGCCCGGATCATGTCGCGTATGACATTCGTAGCCTGCGTAATAAAGCGAATCCGGATGACACCTTTGAAGCGCAACTGTTTTATGGCGATTTGAAGGCTATCGTTAAAACCAGCCATCTGGTGAAAATTGATTACCCGAAATTTATCGTGCATGGGACTAAAGGTTCGTTTGTGAAGTACGGTATCGATCAACAAGAAACCAGCCTGAAAGCGAACATTATGCCCGGTGAACCCGGTTTCGCCGCTGACGAATCCGTCGGTGTGCTGGAGTATGTCAATGACGACGGCGTTACGGTGAAAGAAGAGGTGAAACCGGAAACGGGTGACTATGGTCGTGTTTATGATGCGCTGTACCAGACGTTGACCGTCGGTATGCCTAATTACGTCAAGGAATCTGAAGTTCTTACCAATCTGGAAATCCTCGAACGTGCTTTCGAACAGGCATCGCCTGCGACGATAACCCTCGCTAAATAGCCATTACAGACTCCTCTGCGCTTATTCATATTTTTTGAACAGAGGAGTCAATTTTCACCCTCTATGATCCCGGACGGAATGAGTCCACACTTATTCCATCGAAAACATCTGGGGGTGAATACAATGATCTACTTACGCAAAGCAAACGACCGCGGTCATGCGAATCATGGCTGGCTTGACTCCTGGCATACTTTTTCTTTTGCCGATTATTACGATCCGAACTTTATGGGGTTCTCGGCGCTGCGTGTGATTAACGACGATGTGATCGACGCAGGCCAGGGGTTCGGCACGCATCCGCATAAAGACATGGAAATTTTGACCTATGTGCTGGAAGGTGCCGTAGAACACCAGGACAGTATGGGCAATAAAGAACAGGTTCCGGCCGGTGAATTCCAGATTATGAGCGCCGGGACCGGCGTTCGCCACTCCGAGTACAACCCGAGCAAAACGGATCGTCTGCGGCTGTATCAGATCTGGGTCATTCCGCAAGAAACCGGCATCACGCCGCGCTACGAACAGCGTCGCTTCGACGCCGCGCAGGGCAAGCAACTGGTGCTTTCGCCAGATGCTCGCGATGGTTCGCTGAAGGTCCACCAGGATATGGAGCTGTACCGCTGGGCGCTGCTCAAAGATGAACAGTCGGTGCATCAGATTGCCGCTGAACGCCGCGTCTGGATCCAGGTGGTAAAAGGTAACGTGACCATTAACGGTACCAAAGCGACGACCAGCGACGGCCTGGCGATTTGGGATGAGCAGGCAATCTCGATTCATGCCGACAGCGACAGCGAAGTGTTGTTGTTTGACTTGCCGCCAGTCTAACGTGCTGTAACCTTTTGTAGGCCGGATAAGACGCGAAAGCGTTGCCATCCGGCTTTTCATCGTTTGTCATTAATTCCGCACGTCCGTGGTAAACTGGGCAAATCTATCCCTTTTATACCTTTCAGGACGATGAAAAAGAAAAGACCCGTACTTCAGGATGTGGCCGACCGTGTGGGCGTGACCAAAATGACGGTCAGCCGTTTTTTGCGTAATCCGGAGCAGGTCTCCGTCGCGCTGCGGGGTAAAATTGCGGCTGCGCTTGATGAGCTCGGGTACATTCCTAATCGCGCGCCTGACATTCTTTCCAACGCCACCAGCCGCGCCATTGGCGTTCTGCTGCCGTCTTTAACCAACCAGGTCTTTGCGGAAGTGTTACGCGGCATTGAGGCTGTCACCGACGCGCATGGTTATCAAACCATGCTGGCGCACTACGGCTATAAACCGGAGATGGAGCAGGAGCGCCTGGAATCGATGCTCTCCTGGAATATCGACGGCCTGATCCTCACTGAGCGTACCCATACGCCGCGCACCTTAAAAATGATCGAAGTCGCCGGGATTCCGGTGGTGGAACTGATGGACAGCCAGTCGCCGTGTCTCGATATTGCCGTTGGTTTTGACAACTTCGAGGCCGCGCGCCAGATGACCGCCGCGATTATCGCGCGCGGTCATCGTCATATCGCCTATCTGGGGGCGCGCCTCGACGAACGTACTATCATCAAGCAGAAGGGTTATGAACAGGCGATGCGGGACGCAGGCCTGGTTCCTTACAGTGTGATGATGGAGCAATCTTCATCCTACTCTTCCGGTATCGAACTCATGCGCCAGGCGCGACGCGAATACCCACAGCTTGACGGTATTTTTTGCACCAACGATGACCTGGCGGTGGGGGCGGCCTTCGAATGCCAGCGCCTGGGGCTAAAAATCCCGGACGACATGGCGATCGCCGGGTTCCACGGTCATGACATCGGCCAGGTGATGGAACCGCGTCTGGCAAGCGTCCTGACGCCGCGCGAGCGAATGGGCAGCATTGGCGCGGAACGTCTGTTGGCCCGCATTCGCGGCGAAACGGTCACGCCGAAAATGTTAGATTTAGGTTTCACCTTGTCACCGGGCGGATCTATTTAGTCTGACAACTTTGAAGTAGCTCACACTTATTCACTTTTGGCACGAATGGTCATTGCGTCGTGAATGGTGCGGTTGGACAATGTTACCGATAACAGTTACCCGTAACAAATTTTGCAACTTGTAGAGTGGGGGCCCGCTTTGAGCACGACTAATCATGATCACCACGTTTACGTTCTGATGGGCGTATCAGGCAGCGGTAAATCCGCTGTCGCAAGCGCCGTGGCGCATCAGCTTCATGCCGCGTTTCTGGACGGCGATTTTCTGCATCCGCGCTGCAATATTGAAAAAATGGCTTCCGGCGAGCCGTTGAATGATGATGACCGCAAACCGTGGTTACAGGCGCTGAACGACGCCGCTTTTGCGATGCAGCGTACCAATAAAATCTCGCTGATTGTCTGTTCCGCATTGAAAAAACATTATCGTGACCTGCTGCGCGAGGGAAACCCGAACCTCTCTTTTATCTATCTGAAAGGTGATTTCGACGTCATTGAAAGCCGTCTGAAAGCGCGCAAAGGTCATTTCTTCAAAACCCAGATGCTGGTGACGCAGTTTGAAACGCTGCAAGAGCCGGGTGCCGACGAACGCGATGTTCTGGTGGTGGATATCGACCAGCCGCTGGAAGGCGTCGTGGCGAGCACCATTGAGGTCATCAATAAAGGCAGTACGCTGTGAGTACATTAACACTGGTTTTAACCGCCGTCGGTTCCGTCTTACTGCTGCTGTTTCTCGTGATGAAGGCGCGTATGCACGCCTTCGTCGCGTTAATGGTCGTCTCAATGGGCGCGGGGCTTTTTTCAGGGATGCCGCTTGATAAAATCGCCGCGACCATGGAAAAAGGGATGGGCGGCACGCTGGGCTTCCTGGCGATTGTGGTCGCGCTGGGGGCGATGTTCGGTAAAATTCTGCATGAAACCGGCGCGGTCGATCAGATAGCCGTCAAGATGCTTAAATCCTTTGGCCATAACCGCGCGCACTATGCGATTGGCCTGGCCGGCTTGATTTGCGCGCTCCCGCTGTTCTTTGAAGTGGCGATTGTGCTGCTGATAAGCGTGGCGTTCTCAATGGCGCGTCATACCGGCACAAACCTGGTGAAGCTGGTCATTCCGCTGTTTGCGGGCGTGGCGGCAGCCGCGGCGTTTTTGTTGCCTGGGCCTGCGCCGATGCTGCTGGCTTCCCAGATGCATGCTGATTTCGGCTGGATGATCCTGATTGGGCTGTGCGCCGCCATTCCTGGCATGATTATCGCCGGGCCGCTGTGGGGGAATTTTATCAGCCGTTACGTTGAGCTGCGTATTCCTGACGACATTACCGAGCCGCATCTGGGCGAAGGCAAAATGCCTTCTTTCGGCTTCAGCCTGTCGCTGATCCTGCTGCCGTTGGTGCTGGTAGGACTGAAAACGATCGCCGCGCGTTTTGTGCCGGAAGGTTCCACCGCTTACGAATGGTTTGAGTTTATCGGCCACCCCTTCACTGCGATTCTGGTCGCTTGTCTGGTAGCGATTTACGGCCTGGCGATGCGTCAGGGGATGCCGAAAGACAAAGTGATGGAAATCTGCGGCCACGCGCTGCAACCGGCGGGCATTATTCTGCTGGTGATTGGCGCAGGCGGGGTGTTCAAACAGGTACTGGTTGACTCCGGCGTCGGCCCGGCGCTGGGCGAAGCGTTAACCGGCATGGGGCTGCCGATTGCCATTACCTGCTTTGTGCTGGCGGCGGCGGTGCGCATCATTCAGGGTTCCGCGACCGTGGCGTGTTTAACCGCGGTCGGTCTGGTGATGCCGGTCATTGAGCAACTGAATTTCTCCGGCGCGCAGATGGCGGCGCTCTCTATCTGTATCGCCGGCGGTTCAATTGTGGTTTCTCATGTTAACGACGCCGGCTTCTGGCTGTTCGGTAAATTTACCGGCGCGACCGAAGCGCAGACGCTGAAGACCTGGACGATGATGGAAACTATCCTCGGCACGGTCGGCGCGATTGTCGGAATGATTGCTTTCCAACTGCTGAGCTGAGTCTTGTTGCCCGGTGGCGCTGTGCTTACCGGGCCTGGAAACGGGCACATATCGACACCGTAAGCCGGGTAAGGCGTAATCGCTACCCGGTTTTTTTATTGAGGTGTGCATGGCAATCGCCCAACGACATTTTGCCTCGCCATGTTTCAGTACGCGCATAAAAGCAGGCAAATTTCTACGCTGATCCATAATTAGGATCAATAAAACAGCGACGGAAATGATTCCCTTCCTAACGCAAATTCCCTGATAATCGCCACTGGACTTTCTGCTTGCGCGGTAAGGCAGGATAAGTCGCATTACTGATGGCTTCGCTATCATTGATTAATTTCACTTGCGACTTTGGCTGCTTTTTGTATGGTGAAGGATGCGCCACAGGATACTGGCGCGCATACACAGCACATCTCTTTGCAGGAAAAAAACGCTATGAAAAATGTTGGTTTTATCGGCTGGCGCGGAATGGTCGGCTCTGTTCTCATGCAACGCATGGTAGAGGAGCGCGATTTCGACGCTATTCGCCCTGTTTTCTTTTCTACCTCCCAGTTTGGACAGGCGGCGCCCACCTTCGGCGACACCTCCACCGGCACGCTACAGGACGCTTTTGATCTGGATGCGCTAAAAGCGCTCGATATCATCGTGACTTGCCAGGGCGGCGATTATACCAACGAAATTTATCCAAAGCTGCGCGAAAGCGGATGGCAGGGTTACTGGATTGATGCAGCTTCTACGCTGCGCATGAAAGATGATGCCATTATTATTCTCGACCCGGTCAACCAGGACGTGATTACCGACGGCCTGAACAATGGCGTGAAGACCTTTGTGGGCGGTAACTGTACCGTTAGCCTGATGTTGATGTCGCTGGGCGGTCTCTTTGCCCATAATCTCGTTGACTGGGTATCCGTCGCGACCTATCAGGCCGCCTCCGGCGGCGGCGCGCGCCATATGCGCGAGCTGTTAACCCAAATGGGTCAGTTGTATGGCCATGTCGCCGATGAACTGGCGACGCCGTCTTCCGCAATTCTTGATATTGAACGCAAAGTTACGGCATTGACCCGCAGCGGCGAGCTGCCGGTTGATAACTTTGGCGTACCGCTGGCGGGAAGCCTGATCCCCTGGATCGACAAACAGCTCGATAACGGCCAAAGCCGCGAAGAGTGGAAAGGCCAGGCGGAAACCAACAAGATCCTCAATACTGCCTCTGTGATCCCGGTTGATGGTTTGTGTGTGCGCGTCGGC
Source organism: Salmonella sp. A7 (assembly GCF_020181675.1). Classification (NCBI taxonomy): domain Bacteria; kingdom Pseudomonadati; phylum Pseudomonadota; class Gammaproteobacteria; order Enterobacterales; family Enterobacteriaceae; genus Salmonella; species Salmonella sp. A7. Next base: position 324,292 of record NZ_CP084001.1, read on the forward strand.
GCGCTGCGCTGTCACAGCCAGGCGTTCACCATCAAGCTGAAAAAAGAGGTATCCATTCCGACGGTGGAAGAACTGCTGGCGGCACATAATCCGTGGGCGAAAGTGGTGCCGAACGATCGTGATATCACTATGCGCGAATTAACCCCGGCGGCGGTGACCGGCACGTTGACTACGCCGGTTGGTCGTCTGCGTAAGCTGAACATGGGGCCAGAGTTCTTGTCGGCGTTTACCGTAGGCGACCAGTTGTTATGGGGTGCCGCCGAGCCGCTGCGTCGAATGCTGCGCCAGTTGGCGTAGTAGCTATTGCAGCGCTTATCGGGCCTGCGTGTGGTTCTGTAGGCCGGATAAGGCGTGTCAGCGCCGCCATCCAGCAATATCCGCCAGATAAGGTGTAGTCGGCAAGCAGACGTCAGATTGATATGTAGGGTGCATCGTCACCCTTTTTTTTGCGTAATACAGGAGTAAACGCAGATGTTTCATTTTTATCAGGAGTTAAGCAGAGCATTGGCTATTCTTTAAGGGTAGCTTAATCCCACGGGTATTAAGCCTAACCTGAAGGTAGGACGACGCAGATAGGATGCACAGTGTGCTGCGCCGTTCAGGTCAAAGAAGTGTCACTACCTGATGTTGAATTCAGTGAGATGGAGTGACGCCACAAAACAGGATGACAAACCATGTCCAGTCGTATCGATAGAGACGTGATTAATGCGCTAATTGCAGGACATTTTGCGGACCCTTTTTCCGTACTCGGAATGCACCAGACCCAAGCCGGACTAGAAGTCCGCGCCCTATTACCTGACGCCACCGACGTATGGGTGATTGAGCCCAAAACCGGACGTAAAGTCGGCAAACTGGAATGTCTCGACGCTCGCGGTTTTTTCTGCGGCGTTTTACCCCGACGTAAAAATTTCTTTCGCTATCAGCTCGCCGTGACCTGGCACGGACAGCAGAACCTCATCGACGATCCTTACCGTTTTGGTCCATTAATACAGGAAATGGATGCCTGGCTATTGTCGGAAGGCACCCACCTGCGTCCTTATGAAACGCTGGGCGCGCACGCCGATACGATGGATGGCGTCACCGGCACCCGTTTCTCCGTCTGGGCGCCTAATGCTCGTCGCGTTTCGGTTGTCGGGCAATTCAACTATTGGGATGGGCGTCGCCACCCGATGCGTCTGCGCAAAGAGAGCGGTATTTGGGAGCTGTTTATCCCCGGCGCGCATAATGGACAACTGTATAAATTCGAGCTGCTTGATGCGAACGGTAATCTGCGCATTAAAGCCGATCCCTATGCTTTTGAGGCGCAGATGCGTCCGGAAACGGCGTCGATGATTTGCGGACTGCCGGAGAAAGTGACGCCAAGCGAAGAACGACAAAAAGCCAATCAGTTTGATGCGCCGATCTCGATTTATGAGGTGCATTTAGGTTCATGGCGCCGCCATACGGATAACAATTTCTGGCTGAGCTATCGTGAGCTGGCGGATCAGCTTGTGCCTTACGCCAAATGGATGGGCTTTACGCACCTTGAACTCTTGCCGGTCAACGAACATCCGTTTGACGGCAGTTGGGGCTACCAGCCGACCGGTCTCTACGCGCCGACCCGCCGCTTTGGTACGCGGGACGACTTCCGCTATTTCATCAATGCGGCCCATGCGGCGGGCCTTAACGTCATTCTCGACTGGGTGCCGGGCCATTTCCCGTCCGATGAATTTAGCCTCGCGGAGTTTGACGGCACCCACCTCTATGAGCACAGCGACCCGCGCGAGGGCTATCACCAGGACTGGAATACGCTGATCTACAACTATGGTCGTCGTGAAGTCAGTAATTATCTGGTGGGCAACGCCCTGTACTGGATGGAGCGTTTTGGGATTGATGCGCTGCGTGTCGATGCGGTGGCCTCTATGATCTACCGCGACTACAGCCGCAAAGAGGGCGAGTGGATACCGAACGAGTTCGGCGGTCGTGAAAACCTGGAAGCCATTGAGTTTCTGCGCAATACCAACCGCATTATTGGCGAGCAGGTGCCCGGCGCGGTCAGCATGGCGGAAGAGTCGACAGACTTCTCTGGCGTGACGCGTCCACCGGAAACGGGCGGCCTGGGGTTCTGGTACAAGTGGAACCTGGGCTGGATGCACGACACGCTGGACTATATGAAGCTGGACCCAGTGTACCGCCAGTATCATCACGACAAGCTGACCTTTGGTATGTTGTACAACCATACCGAAAACTTTGTTCTGCCGCTGTCGCACGATGAGGTGGTTCACGGCAAGAAATCCATTCTCGATCGTATGCCGGGCGATGCGTGGCAAAAATTCGCCAACCTGCGCGCCTACTATGGCTGGATGTGGGCCTTCCCCGGCAAGAAACTGCTGTTTATGGGGAATGAGTTTGCCCAGGGACGCGAGTGGAACCATGACGCCAGCCTCGACTGGCACTTGCTGGAGGGGGGCGATAACTGGCACCACGGGGTTCAGCGTCTGGTACGCGATCTCAACCACACCTATCGCCACCATAAAGCGTTGCATGAGCTGGATTTTGATGCTTACGGCTTTGAGTGGCTGGTGGTCGATGACAATGAACGCTCGGTACTGATTTTTGTACGCCGTGATAAAGCCGGTAACGAGATCATCGTCGCCAGCAACTTTACGCCCGTTCCTCGCCACGACTACCGTTTTGGCATCAACCAGCCGGGACGCTGGCGTGAAATTCTCAATACTGATTCGATGCATTATCACGGTAGCAACACCGGCAACGGCGGCGTGGTGCACAGCGATGAGATCGAAAGCCATGGCCGTCAGCACTCTCTTAGCCTGACGTTACCGCCGTTGGCGACGATCTGGCTGATGCGGGAGGGGGAATGACGCAGCTTGCGATCGGCGAAGCAACGCCGCATGGCGCAACGTATGACGGTCATGGCGTGAATTTCACGCTCTTTTCCGCCCATGCGGAGCGCGTAGAGCTGTGCGTTTTTGATTCCCGAGGGAATGAGCGCCGCTATGACCTGCCAGGACGTCGCGGCGATGTCTGGCATGGTTATCTGGCAGGCGCCAGGCCTGGTTTGCGCTATGGCTATCGCGTACATGGCCCGTGGCAGCCAGCGCAGGGGCATCGGTTTAATCCGGCGAAGTTACTGCTTGATCCTTATGCGCGCCGGGTGGAGGGCGAACTAAAAGATCATCCGCTGTTGCACGGCGGACACGATGAACCGGATTACCGCGATAACGCGGCGGTGGCGCCGAAAAGCGTGATAATCAGCGACCATTATGACTGGGAAGATGACGCCGCGCCGCGCACGCCGTGGGGAAAAACGGTCATCTATGAAGCGCATGTCAAAGGGCTGACCTACCTGCATCCGGAACTCCCCCAGGAGATACGCGGCACCTATAAAGCGCTCGGTCATCCGGTCATGGTGGCGTATTTCAAACAGCTTGGCATTACGGCGCTGGAACTGTTGCCGGTGGCGCAGTTTGCCAGCGAGCCGCGCCTGCAACGTATGGGACTGACCAATTATTGGGGTTATAACCCGATGGCGATGTTCGCGCTGCATCCCGCCTGGGCCAGTTCGCCCGAGACGGCGCTGGACGAGTTTCGCGACGCGGTGAAAGCGCTGCATCGCGCGGGGATTGAGGTCATTCTGGACATCGTATTAAACCATAGCGCCGAGCTGGATCTGGACGGTCCAACCTTCTCCCTGCGCGGAATTGATAACCGTAGCTATTATTGGATAAGGGACGATGGCGATTATCACAACTGGACGGGGTGCGGCAACACGCTCAATTTAAGCCATCCTGGCGTGGTGGAATACGCGTGCGAGTGTTTGCGCTATTGGGTGGAAACCTGTCATGTCGATGGTTTTCGTTTTGATTTGGCGTCCGTCATGGGGCGCACGCCGACGTTTCGCCAGGATGCGCCGCTGTTCGCCGCGATTAAAGCGTGTCCTGTGTTATCAACGGTCAAGCTGATTGCTGAACCGTGGGATATTGGCGAGGGCGGCTATCAGGTCGGGAATTTTCCGCCACCGTTTGCCGAGTGGAACGATCATTTTCGCGATGCGGCCCGCCGATTCTGGTTGCCGCGTAACCTGACGACGGGGGAATTTGCCTGTCGTTTCGCCGCTTCCAGCGATGTGTTTAAACGCAATGGCCGCACGCCCGGCGCCTCTGTCAATCTGCTCACGGCGCATGACGGTTTTACGCTCCGGGACTGCGTCTGTTTCAATCAGAAACACAATGAGGCGAACGGTGAGGAAAATCGCGACGGCACCAACAGCAATTACAGCGACAATCATGGTAAAGAAGGATTAGGCGGTCCGCTTGATTTAATGGAGCGGCGGCGCGACAGCATTCATGCCCTGCTGGCGACGCTACTGCTCTCTCAGGGAACGCCGATGCTGCTGGCAGGCGATGAACACGGCCATAGCCAGCACGGCAACAATAACGCCTACTGTCAGGATAATGCCTTAACCTGGCTGGACTGGCAGCAGGCAAACCGTGGGTTAACCACGTTTACCGCCGCGCTGATTCGTTTGCGTCAGCAGATACCGGCTTTAACCGGCAATAGCTGGTGGGAAGAAGGCGATGGCAACGTGCGTTGGCTGAATAAAAAAGCACAACCCTTGAGTGCGGATGAGTGGCAAAACGGGCCTAAGCTGATGCAAATTCTGTTGTCGGACCGTTTTCTGATTGCGATAAATGCCACGCTTGAGGTGACAGATATAGTTTTACCCGAAGGGGAATGGCGCGCCGTTCCCCCATTCGCTGGAGAGGATAATCCGGTGATAACGGCGGTCTGGCAGGGACCTGCGCATGGACTGTGTGTGTTCCAGAGAGGATAAAAAAGGAGTTAATCATGGTGAGTTTAGAGAAGAACGATCGTGTAATGTTGGCGCGCCAGCTGCCATTGAAATCTGTTGCCCTAATCCTGGCCGGCGGCCGCGGCACGCGTCTAAAAGATTTAACGAACAAACGCGCCAAACCAGCCGTCCACTTTGGTGGGAAGTTCCGCATCATCGATTTCGCCTTATCTAATTGTCTGAACTCCGGGATTCGCCGTATCGGCGTGATCACTCAGTATCAGTCCCATACGCTGGTGCAGCATATTCAGCGCGGCTGGTCACTGTTTAGCGAAGAGATGAACGAATTTGTCGATCTGCTGCCAGCCCAACAGCGTATGAAGGGCGAAAACTGGTATCGCGGCACGGCAGACGCGGTGACCCAGAACCTGGATATTATTCGTCGCTATAAAGCGGAATATGTCGTCATCCTGGCAGGCGATCATATCTATAAGCAGGACTACTCGCGTATGTTGATCGATCACGTTGAAAAGGGCGCGCGTTGCACGGTGGCCTGTATGCCGGTGCCGATCAAAGAAGCGACGGCGTTCGGCGTGATGGCGGTCGATGAAAGCGACAAGATTATTGATTTTGTCGAAAAACCGGCGAATCCCCCCGCAATGCCTGGTGACGCCAGCAAATCGCTGGCCAGTATGGGCATTTACGTTTTTGACGCCGATTACCTGTATGAATTGCTGGCGGCAGACGATAAAGATGACGCGTCCAGCCACGATTTCGGTAAAGACATTATCCCCAAAATCACCCGCGAAGGTATGGCTTACGCGCATCCTTTCCCGCTCTCCTGCGTGCAGTCCGATCCACAAGCCGAACCGTACTGGCGCGATGTAGGTACGCTGGAAGCTTACTGGAAGGCGAACCTGGATTTAGCCTCGGTGACGCCGGAGCTGGATATGTATGACCAGAACTGGCCTATCCGTACGCATATGGAATCGCTACCGCCTGCGAAATTCGTGCAGGACCGCTCCGGTAGCCACGGTATGACGCTGAACTCGCTGGTCTCCGGCGGCTGCATTATCTCCGGTTCGGTGGTGGTGCAATCTGTGCTCTTCCCACGGGTGAGAATAAATTCTTTTTGTAATATTGATTCGGCAGTGTTGTTACCTGAGGTTTGGGTAGGGCGCTCCTGCCGTTTACGTCGCTGTGTTATTGACCGTGCCTGTATTATCCCGGAAGGCATGGTGATTGGTGAAAATGCGGAAGAGGACGCTCGTCGTTTCTACCGTTCAGAAGAAGGTATTGTACTGGTCACGCGTGAAATGCTGCGCAAACTGCAGGTCAAACAGGAGCGATAATGCAGGTTTTACATGTATGTTCAGAGATGTTCCCCCTGCTGAAGACTGGGGGGCTGGCGGATGTGATAGGCGCGTTGCCTGCGGCACAAATTGCGGATGGTGTTGATGTTCGCGTTCTGCTTCCAGGGTTTCCCGATATCCGTCGGGGGATACCCGATGCGCATGTGGTGAGCCGCCGCGATACTTTCGCCGGTAAGATATCGCTGCTGTTCGGGCATTATAACGGCGTGGGCATTTATCTGATCGACGCGCCGCATCTGTACGAGCGTCCAGGCAGTCCCTATCACGATACGAATTTATATGCTTATACCGATAACGTGCTGCGCTTTGCCCTGTTAGGGTGGGTCGGCTGTGAAATGGCCTGCGGACTTGATCCATTCTGGCGCCCCGACGTGGTGCACGCCCATGACTGGCACGCCGGGCTGGCGCCCGCCTATCTGGCGGCGCGCGGGCGGCCGGCGAAATCGGTCTTTACCGTACACAACCTGGCCTATCAAGGCATGTTTTATGCAAAGCATATGGATGACATCGAACTGCCGTGGTCATTCTTTAATATGCATGGGCTGGAGTTCAACGGACAACTCTCCTTTTTGAAGGCCGGTTTGTACTATGCCGACCATATTACGGCGGTGAGCCCGACCTATGCGCGTGAAATTACCGAACCGCAGTTTGCTTATGGTATGGAAGGCCTGCTGCGTCAGCGTCATCTGGAAGGGCGCTTGTCCGGCATACTGAACGGCGTGGATGAGAAGATCTGGAACCCGGAATCCGATCTGCTGCTGGCGTCGCGCTACACGCGCGATACCCTGGAAGAGAAGGCGGAAAACAAACGTCAGCTACAAATTGCGATGGGGTTGAAGGTTAACGACAAAGTGCCGCTGTTCGCCGTGGTAAGCCGTCTGACCAACCAGAAAGGTCTGGATCTGGTGCTGGAGGCGTTACCGGGGCTGCTGGAGCAGGGCGGGCAGTTGGCGCTACTCGGCGCGGGCGATCCGGTGCTTCAGGAGGGGTTCCTCGCGGCGGCGGCGGAACACCCAGGGCAGGTTGGCGTACAGATCGGCTATCACGAAGCTTTCTCGCATCGCATTATGGGCGGCGCGGACGTCATTCTGGTGCCCAGTCGTTTCGAACCGTGCGGCTTAACGCAGTTATATGGCTTAAAGTATGGCACGCTGCCTCTGGTGCGGCGTACCGGGGGGTTGGCCGATACGGTCTCCGACAGTTCGCTGGAAAATCTGGCGGACGGTATCGCCAGCGGTTTCGTCTTCGAAGACAGTAACGCCTGGTCGTTGCTACGCGCGATTCGGCGTGCTTTTGTGTTGTGGTCACGGCCTTCGCTTTGGCGGTTTGTACAACGGCAGGCGATGGCGATGGATTTTAGCTGGCAAGTTGCCGCGAAATCATACCGCGAGCTGTACTATCGCTTGAAATAGTCATCCAGGAATCATTTATATGAATGCTCCGTTTACTTATGCATCGCCCACACTCAGCGTTGAGGCGCTTAAGCATTCTATTGCCTATAAGCTGATGTTTACGATTGGTAAAGACCCGGTCATTGCCAATAAACATGAATGGCTGAACGCCACATTGTTCGCGGTGCGCGATCGTCTGGTGGAGCGCTGGCTGCGTTCTAATCGAGCCCAATTATCGCAGGAAACCCGGCAGGTTTATTACCTGTCGATGGAGTTTTTGATTGGTCGTACCCTCTCTAACGCGCTGCTCTCGCTGGGCATTTATGACGACGTTAAAGGCGCGCTGGAGGCCATGGGCTTAGATCTCGAAGAGCTGATCGATGAAGAGAATGACCCAGGGCTTGGCAACGGCGGCTTAGGACGGCTGGCGGCTTGCTTCCTGGACTCGCTGGCGACGCTAGGATTACCGGGTCGCGGGTATGGCATTCGCTACGATTACGGCATGTTTAAGCAGAATATTGTCGACGGGCGGCAAAAAGAATCTCCGGATTACTGGCTGGAATATGGCAACCCGTGGGAGTTCAAGCGCCACAATACACGCTATAAAGTGCTTTTTGGCGGGCGCATTCAGCAGGAAGGTAAAAAAGCGCGCTGGATTGAGACGGAAGAGATTCTGGCCGTCGCGTATGATCAGATCATCCCCGGTTACGACACCGACGCCACTAACACACTGCGGCTGTGGAATGCGCAGGCCAGTAGTGAAATCAACCTCGGTAAATTCAACCAGGGCGACTACTTTGCGGCGGTGGAAGATAAAAACCACTCTGAGAACGTTTCACGGGTGCTCTACCCGGACGATTCCACCTATTCCGGACGAGAGCTACGCCTGCGTCAGGAGTATTTTCTGGTCTCGGCGACAGTGCAGGATATCCTGCACCGTCATTATCAACTGCATAAAACCTATGAGAATCTGGCGGATAAAATCGCCATTCACCTCAACGATACCCATCCGGTGCTGTCAATTCCGGAGCTGATGCGTCTGCTGATCGATGAACATAAATTTAGCTGGGACGACGCGTTTGAGGTGTGCTGTCAGGTCTTCTCTTATACCAACCATACGCTGATGAGCGAGGCGCTGGAAACCTGGCCTGTCGATATGCTGGGGAAAATTCTGCCCCGTCACCTGCAGATTATCTTCGAGATTAACGACTATTTCCTGAAAACGTTGCAGGAGCAATATCCCAACGATACCAGCCTGCTTGGTCGCGCGTCGATTATTGATGAGTCGAACGGTCGCCGGGTACGGATGGCCTGGCTGGCGGTGGTGGTCAGCCATAAAGTCAACGGCGTTTCTGAACTCCATTCCAACCTGATGGTGCAGTCGCTGTTCGCGGATTTTGCGAAGATTTTCCCGACCCGTTTTTGTAACGTCACTAACGGCGTTACGCCGCGCCGCTGGCTGGCGCTGGCAAACCCGCCGCTGTCTGACGTGCTGGATGAGAATATTGGTCGTACCTGGCGTACCGATCTTAGTCAGCTCAGCGAGCTGAAACAGCATTGTGATTATCCGCTGGTCAATCATGCGGTGCGTCAGGCGAAGCTGGAAAATAAAAAACGGCTGGCGGTAGTGATAGCGCAACAACTGAATGTGGTGGTAAACCCTAAAGCGTTATTTGACGTGCAGATTAAGCGTATTCACGAATACAAGCGGCAGTTGATGAACGTACTGCATGTCATTACCCGCTATAACCGCATTAAAGAAAATCCGGAGGCCGACTGGGTGCCGCGGGTGAATATTTTTGCCGGTAAGGCGGCTTCCGCCTATTACATGGCAAAACACATTATTCATCTGATCAACGACGTAGCGAAAGTGATTAACAACGATCCGCAGATTGGCGACAAGCTGAAAGTAGTGTTTATCCCGAACTACAGCGTCAGCCTGGCGCAGGTAATCATTCCCGCTGCTGACCTGTCTGAGCAGATTTCGCTGGCAGGGACAGAAGCTTCCGGCACCAGTAATATGAAATTTGCCCTGAACGGCGCGCTCACCATTGGTACGCTGGATGGCGCGAACGTTGAGATGCAGGAGCATGTCGGCGAGGAGAATATCTTTATCTTCGGTAATACTGCCGAAGAGGTGGAAGCGTTGCGCAGGCAGGGTTATAAGCCTCGCGACTATTATGAAAAAGATGAAGAGCTACATCAGGTACTGACGCAGATTGGTAGCGGCGTCTTTAATCCGGAAGAGCCAGGTCGTTACCGCGATCTGGTAGATTCGCTGATTAACTTTGGCGATCACTATCAGGTGCTGGCGGACTACCGCAGCTACGTGGACTGCCAGGATAAGGTGGATGAGTTGTATCGTCGCCCGGAAGAATGGACGACGAAAGCGATGCTCAACATTGCCAATATGGGCTACTTCTCATCGGACAGAACCATCAAAGAGTATGCCGAAAATATCTGGCATATTGATCCGGTGCGGTTGTGATTATTTTTCCGATGTGACTTAATATTTTTATTAAGCTATTAAGATGGGTGGTAGCGAATATCGCGATTGCCCATTTTTATATTTAGGATGAATAATTGTATGGATGCTGATTTATTAAATAAATATTTATGGACTGTGAAAAAACAGGCTATTGCATTTATTTCTTCAATTCTGTTGCTGGAGATGATTTCACCGCTGGGCCTGGCAGAAGACGCCTTACCAAAAGGTAAAGATTACCCTGCGGTTATTTATCATGGGAAAACGGCGACAAGCGTAGACCGCACGGATGAGTTCACCAATATGTTCCACACACGTTTCAAAGAAGCATTGCAGAACGACGCAGTTTTTGCGGGTGAGTATGCCCAGACCGAATGGGGCTGCGGCGGTTCTGGGTGTCATGTTATTGCTTTTATCAACAAGCGAACAGGGCGCGCGTTATCCCACACCTTTCAGGTCTATTATAGCGGGACGGACGAAGAGCCGCAGCCTATAGGTGAAGAGATTCTGTATATGGATAAAAAGAGTCGATTGCTGGTAGCTTATAAAACCACTGAGTCGTTGGAGAAGTCTTATGATTATTATCTTCTCAATGGCAATGAGTTAGTGCTTATTCGCAAAGTTCCAGATAAAGGAGGCTACTGACAAACGCCGGAGCCTAGTAAATGTTGGATTGCATCCAACGAAAATTTGTAACGCATTGATATTTTGGACTTGTTGGGTGGGGCGAAGCGTAACCCAACATCAAACAGCGCCAATAGCTTCGTCAGCGGTCTGAAAGGCTTATAGATTCTGGCAGCCAGACGGTGATGCTGGCGAAAGTAATGAAAAATACCCGGATGATGTCGCCACAGAAAACTGAAGTAGTGAGCGTAATGGACGGCATGATTAAGGTAATTGCCGAATATCGCAACACTCACGGCGCAATTGGCTACGCCTTCCGCTATTACGCTACGCAGATGCACAGCAATAAAGAGATTAAATTACTGGCGATAAACGATGTTGCGCCGACGGTTGAAAATATTCGTAACGGCAGTTACCCGTACACGGTTGATGTTTATATGGTCACCCGTGAACACCCCACAGCGGAAACACAAAAGCTGGTGGACTGGTTTCTAAGCCCGCAGGGACAACAGTTGGTGCAGGATGTGGGATATGTACCGCTGTATCCGGCCGCGAAATAAAGGGACTAAATGGAAGAGGTTAAATTATATGTGGAACTGGTAGGCGTAGACCCGGCCAGCGACGCTGATATTCGTATTGCACGGCGTGAATCCACTTCGTGGCATAAAGATATTGTTGCTGAGCTGATTAATCAGGTCCTCGACGAGAGTGAAGCATTCATGGGCGCGCAGGGGCTGGAAGGGCTGCATGTATATGATGTCATGTTAGGGATTGGCTTAACATCTAGTGGTATCTGGCCTGGATTTTCTCTTGAGCCTGATACGATTAGCCGTATTAGCGCCTGCGGTGCGTCGTTGGACTTCGATCCTTATATTGATGTGGTGCCAGCTCATACCTGCGATATCAAAACACTCGATGATTTCACGGTCATTTTTTCCGCGCAGGGTTTTCATCAGCAGCGGAGCGTGATAGCCACGCGTGGCCTTCGTGAGTACAGCGATGCGACTGATATTTTTATCTTTCAGGTATTTAAGGACGCCTTGAAATACCACAACGACAATAGCCTGAGGGTATTCAGGAAAAAGCAGTCGGCGTTGACGCTATACGCCCGGTTCTATCAGGCTAAAAGCGGTTGCGAGGAAAGTTGTACGAGCTGTCAGGAGTTGTGTACCAGGCCTGGCTTTCATTTGCCGCGTGAGGTCTTTATTCGCCTCAATGCTGCTCAGGCGCGCTTTGTATATTGGCCGTTTGAGAAACGGCGGCTACCGGTGTGGTGAGGTGGGGCGCTGCATTGAGCATCATCGCTGTGCTGACCGCCTGCGATGATCGCCTGGTAAGCTATTTTCCTGATTATGCCGCCATACCCGAGCAGTCCGGTATCTGGACCTGGCTGCCTGTGTTCTTTCCATCGTCCGCCAGTGAAATAGAAATGACGTTTAACCTGGACAGCAATCTTTTTTATGCTGACTTTAGCGTGGCCGACGGTGATAAACGCGCGCATTTTGAAAGGGGGCTGGGGGAGGAGAGCGTGGTTCATTATGCCAACTTTACTCATAAAAGCTGGTGTAAAACGGGGAAAACTCTCTGGAATAGCGAAGCGCTGGCAAAACCCTTCTTTATTACCAAAATAAGTGTCGAGCGCTACCGTATCACTAATCATATGCACGGCTGTACAAAACCCGGCGAGTGAATGCAGTATGTGGCGAAAAGGGCGGTATAAACCGCCCCGGATTTTATTACGACGCCAGTGAAAGTTGGTGTTTCTCAACATACGCCGCCAGCCACTGGGTGATGCGGGATTGCTGCTCGGCGGTCAGCCACATGCCTTCTTTGGTGCGACGCCAGATAGCGTCTTCAGTACGGCGCACCCATTCGTGATCCACCAGGTACTTGAGTTCCGCTTCGTAAAACTCATGACCGAAATCTTCGCCTAAATCAAGCAGTGACGTAGTTTCGCCGAGAATCCACTCCGTGTTGCTACCGTAAGTGCGCGAATAGTGGCGCGCCAGCGATTCCGTCAGGAACGGATAACGACGACGCAGCTTCGCCGCGTAATCTTCGCGGCTGCCGTCGATGTCGCCGCCGGGCAGTACGCACGTTTTGGTCCATGCCGGCCCGATGCCTGGATAATAAGACGCCAGTTTTTCCATCGCGTGTTCGGCCAGCTTACGGTAGGTCGTGAGCTTACCGCCAAACACGGAAAGCAGCGGCGCTTTGCCGTTTTCATCATGGATATCCAGGGTATAATCGCGAGTGATCGCCTGCGGTGAGTCGGACTCATCATCGCACAGCGGACGGACGCCGGAGTACGTCCAGACGATGTCATCGCGCCCCAGTTGTTTCTGGAAGTGCGCGTTATAGACCTTCAACAGGTAATTAATTTCGCTCTCTTCGATTTTTACCGCTTTCGGATCGCCTTTATATTCGACATCGGTTGTGCCAATGATCGAAAACTCCTCCATCCACGGAATGACAAAGACGATACGTTTATCTTCGTTTTGCAGAATATACGCCTGCTTCTGATTATGGACGCGCGGCACGACGATATGGCTGCCTTTGATCAGGCGGATGCCATACGGTGACGGCAGATGCATCCCTTCGTCGAAGAACTGTTTGACCCACGGTCCGGTGGCGTTAACCAGTCCGCGCGCCTGCCAGACATATTTTTTACCGGTGTCGATATCTTCCGCTTCGACAATCCACAGGCCATTTTCCCGACGAGCGGCGGTTGCGCGAGTACGGGTAAGGACTTCGCCGCCTTTACGCACCACCATCTGTGCGTTAGCCAGCACCAGACGCGCATCGTCTACCCAACAGTCGGAGTATTCGAATCCGCGCACGATTTCAGGTTTGAGTACCGAATCTGCGCCAAACCGCACACCGGTGGAACCGGGTAAACTGGTACGTTTTCCGAGGTGATCGTACATAAACAGACCGATACGGATCATCCAGGCCGGACGTAAATGCGGGCGGTGCGGCAGACGAAAACGCATCGGGAAGGCGATGTGCGGCGCCATTTTCAACAGCACTTCACGTTCTGCCAGCGCTTCGCTGACCAGACGGAACTCGTAGTGTTCAAGGTAGCGTAAGCCGCCGTGGATAAGTTTCGAACTGGCGGAAGAGGTTGCGCAGGCCAAATCCTGCGCTTCCAGCATGAGTACGGACAAACCGCGTCCGGCGGCATCAGCCGCGATGCCTGCACCGTTAATGCCCCCGCCTATCACGATCAGATCTTTGGTTTCCATGCTGCCCTCTTGCACTTTCGTTAAAGTTCAAAAATGTTCGTTATCGAACATAATAGCAAAGAAACGCGCTATTGGTAACATCGAAAAAACATTTTAGAGTGATATGTATAACATTATGGCGTTAAGCTACTCCGTCAACGTACACTGGGCGATAAAATGCCTTAATTGGCTTCACCGGCAATAATGAAAGAGCGATTCATGGAACAATTTGAATGTATCACTGTAGAAGAGGCGTATCAGAAACTGCACCAGGGCGCGGCGGTGCTGGTCGATATTCGCGATCCGCAAAGTTATGCCATGGGTCATGCGCCGCAGGCGTTTCACTTGACTAACGATACGCTGGGCGCGTTTATGCGTGAGCATGGTTTCGATACCGCCGTGATGGTAATGTGCTATCACGGCAACAGTAGTAAAGGCGCCGCGCAGTATCTGCTCCAGCAAGGCTATGATGCGGTTTACAGCATTGATGGCGGGTTTGAGGCCTGGCATCGCCGTTTCCCTGCCGATGTCGCGAATGGCGCGTAATCCCATAAAGATGCAGCCTCCGACGAGAAGGGTATATATACTGTCTTCTTTTGTATGGACTAAGCGACAGCAATAATGTTGATGATTACTTCCTTTGCGAATCCTCGCGTGGCGCAGGCATTTGTTGATTACATGGCCACCCAGGGCGTCATTCTTACTATTCAGCAACATAATCAAAGCGATATCTGGTTGGCAGATGAATCGCAGGCCGAACGTGTGCGGGTCGAGCTGGCGCGGTTTATAGAAAATCCCGGCGATCCGCGTTATCTGGCGGCTAGCTGGCAGTCCGGGCAGACGAACAGCGGGCTACGCTACCGCCGTTTTCCCTTTCTCGCCACGCTGCGTGAACGAGCCGGCCCTGTTACCTGGATCGTGATGCTCGCCTGCGTGCTGGTCTATATCGCGATGAGTCTCATCGGCGATCAGACGGTGATGGTGTGGCTGGCGTGGCCGTTCGATCCGGTTTTAAAATTTGAATTCTGGCGCTACTTCACCCATATCTTTATGCACTTCTCACTGATGCATATTCTTTTTAACCTGCTGTGGTGGTGGTATCTCGGCGGGGCGGTAGAGAAGCGCCTGGGCAGCGGTAAATTAATCGTCATTACGGTGATAAGCGCGCTGCTAAGCGGCTATGTACAGCAGAAATTTAGCGGCCCGTGGTTTGGCGGGCTGTCTGGCGTCGTCTATGCGCTGATGGGTTACGTGTGGCTGCGCGGAGAGCGCGATCCGCAAAGCGGAATTTACCTCCAGCGCGGCTTAATTATTTTTGCATTATTGTGGATAGTCGCTGGTTGGTTTGACTGGTTTGGCATGTCTATGGCGAACGGCGCGCACATCGCCGGGCTTATCGTCGGTTTAGCGATGGCCTTTGTTGATACGCTGAATGCACGAAAACGAACGTGAGGCGTATCCGGCCTGTGGTCGAGATATTTTTCCAGGCCGGGTAGGGCGAATGCCGCTATCCGGCGCAAGGTTGGTTACTTTCAGAGATTATTCATGAAACAAACACAACGGCATGACGCGATCATTGAACTGGTGAAAAAACAGGGGTACGTCAGTACGGAAGAGCTGGTGGAGCATTTTTCTGTCAGCCCGCAAACCATTCGTCGGGATCTTAACGATCTGGCGGAACAGAATATGATTTTGCGCCACCACGGCGGCGCGGCGTTGCCCTCCAGCTCGGTGAACACGCCGTGGCACGATCGTAAGGCGACGCAAACGGAAGAAAAAGAGCGCATCGCTCGCAAAGTCGCGGCCCAGATCCCCAATGGTTCAACGCTGTTTATTGATATCGGCACGACGCCGGAAGCCGTAGCGCACGCCCTGTTAGGGCACAGTAATTTGCGGATCGTGACCAACAATTTGAACGTAGCGAACACGCTAATGGCGAAAGAGGATTTTCGTATTATCCTCGCCGGCGGTGAACTCCGCAGCCGCGACGGCGGCATTATTGGCGAAGCGACGCAGGACTTTATCGCCCAGTTCCGTCTCGATTTCGGCATTCTCGGTATTAGCGGTATTGATAGCGACGGCTCGTTGCTGGAATTTGACTACCATGAGGTACGCACCAAGCGCGCGATTATCGAAAATTCGCGCCATGTGATGCTGGTGGTGGATCACTCTAAATTTGGCCGTAACGCGATGGTAAACATGGGCAGCATTAGTATGGTCGATGCGGTCTACACCGATACCCTGCCGCCGCCGGGCGTGATGCAGGTGATTGCCGACCACCATATTCAATTAGAGCTGTGCTAAAGAGACTGTCTTATCAGGCACACGTCAAACCCCGTACCCCATCATCTTCAGCAACTGCTGCGCGTGCTGTACCGCGTCCTGACGGTGCGCGACGCCGAGTTTCTGGTAGAGGTTGCGGATATGCGTCTTAATGGTGGTCGCGGCCACCGCCAGTTCGCCGGCAATCTGTTCGTTGCTGTAACCGGAATAGATAAGCCCTAACACCTGCCATTCACGCTGGGTGAGCGGGCTGGTGCGAATAAGCTCCGGGACATCCGGATGGTTAAGCAGGCGCTCGACGAAGCCTTCGTCAAAATGGGCGAATTTATGCCGGTGATGTTGGTTAATCTCTCGCAGGATGCGCTGCGCGCGATGCTGCTCCATCTCCGGCAGCGTATTGAGCTGGATAAGCTGACGCAATTGTTGCGCCATGGCTTCGCCTTCAATCACAAAATGGCTGATAAATCCGGTGCGGTTGGCGAGCTGTAAGGCATCAAGCAATACGCGCTGGGCGTCGTTTTTCCGCCCGGATTGCCAGTAAAGCTGATTGAGTAACAGCAGATTGCGGTTTAAATCGCTCATTAAGCGCAGGCTACGGGCATTCTCATTTAACTCTTCCAGCACGATTTCCGCAGGCTCGAATTCGCCCAGCAGGATCTGCGCGCGGGCGATATTCCGCCATTGCCCTTGCAGAAAATGGTTATTGGCAAACGCCGGTTTGGGCGTATGACGTAACCAGTTGGCGGCGGATTTTTTGTCGCCGGTTAACTGCCAGTAAATGACACGCACCTTATCGGCGTTAGAGATCCAGTCGCAGTGATAACGACCATTGCCTAATAAATTTTCCAGTCGGTTAAGCTGACTACGGGCATTATCCAGATCGCCGCGCGCCAGCGAGCACTGCACCAGTAGCGTCAAACACTGCAACTGTTGTTGCGGCTGGAAGGTGGACAGCACAGCGATACCGCTGCGCGCCGAGGCTTCCGCTTCGTCAAGGCGCGCCCACGCCCACAGCAATTGCGCGCGGATACGTACCAGAAACTCATGCATCGGCAGTTGTTCCAGATGTTGCTCTTTGATCAACTGGAAGGCTCTCTCCTGCGTTTCCCATGCGGCCTGCAGGAATCCCTGGGCGAACTGAATTTCACTTTGTTGAATTAAGCTCCATAGCGCGTAATGCCAGACGTCATGATGGCGCGCCATTTGTTCGGTTTGCTGCATCAGCGATAAAGACTGGCTGAGATCGCCTTTACAGTGCAGCACTTCGCCGTGAACGGAGGTCGCGACAATGCGGCTATAAAACCAGGCGAGAGGAAGCTCATCCAGCGCCAGTTTCGCCAGCCGCTCTGCCTCTTCCGGATTGCCGTCGTTGATGGCGACCTGAGCGCGCAGCGCGTTAAATTCAGCATGCAGCGTGCCGTCCATGACCCCTTTGATCTCTTGCTCGGCGCGCGCCAGCAACGTATTCACTTCGCTGTAGCGGTGTTGGCTTTGCATCAGCCAGGCCTGTAACAACACCAGCCGCGGATTTTCCAGCAGGCTTTCCCACGGCAGCGCTTTTAATGACTCTTCCAGCAGCGCCAGTTCACTGTGATTAAACAGCCCCCACGCATGATTAAGCAGGATATCGCGCAGCATTTGCGCGTCACCCGCCGCCAGCGCATGATGTATAGCTTCGCTGGGAAAACCTTGTTCCATCCAGCTTTCTGCGGCCGCGCGGTGGATCTCCGGCAGTTCCGCCGCCAGTTCCCACTGGCAACGCTGGCGCAGAAAGCTACCAAACAACGGGTGATAGCTAAACCACTCGCCCGTGTCGTCCATGCGTTGTAGGAATAACCCCTGGCGCTCAATCTCCTCCAGCCGCATCTGGCCGTTTTCTTCGCCGGTCACACGCACGATCAACGCGTCATTCATTGAGCGTAAGATCGCGCTTTTAAGTAAAAAATGTCGGGTGCTGACATCCACGTTATCCAGTACTTCGTCCACCAGATAATCAGAAAGGTGGCTGGCATTAATCCCAGCAAGACGGCGGGCGGAGTGATGCGCAGAGGTATGGTTCTGGCGCGCGGAGAGGGCGATCAACTGTAGCGCAGTGGCCCAACCGGCAACATCGTCGCACATGCGGCTGCTCTCAGCGGCTTCAATGGGCGACGAAAGACGACGGTCAAAAAATTGCTTTGCTTCCTGATGGTTAAAAGCCAACTGCTGGCTACCGATTTCCAACAGCTGATCGCGCACGCGCAGGTTAGCGATGCCCAGTTGCGGTAAATTACGCGATAACACCACCAGGGTGAAATTTTCCGGCTGATGACGTAAGAAAAAGCGCATCGCGTCGTGAATCACCGGATTGGTAATCAAATGGTAATCGTCAATCACCAGATAAAGCGGGCGATGCCACTGCGCCAGTTCAATAAAGAGCTGTGCGAAGAGGGACGTCAGGCTGGCGTACTGACGTTTTTGCGCCATCGCTTCGCTGGTAGAGCAGTGTCCGCCGGTGGCCTGTTGGATTGCGGCAATTAAGTAACTGGCGAACCGCTCTTGCTGGTTATCGCCTTCGTCGAGAGAGTACCAGCCTAATTCATTTTTGCCCGCCGCCCACTGTGAGACAAGCGTGGTTTTCCCATAGCCAGCAGGACTGGTTACCAGGGCGAGCCTGAAATTGTTCGCGCCGGAAAGTTTAGCCAACAGCCGCTCACGAACCACGGTATGGTCGAGACGAACCGGACGACTTAATTTAGACGGAATCAACATAGCAATCACTTCACTGTGGGAAATGGGGGGAACTGCGATTTTTTTTGCGCTTCGTAATTAATAGATATAAGGTCGGCCAGAAAGCATTTTAATGCAAGCTAAGCAGACTTTTTATGTGTCTGAATTTGCACTCTGTCACAATTCTAAATAACGGTATTAAAAAAGTATTCAGCGCGGTTGAAACGAGCGTCAGAGCTGGGCTGAGGTCATATTTTCGTTATTGTAAATAATGTCCTGGACATGATGCGGATTTAACACAATGACGATACCAGGCGTTTAATTAATTATGTTTAGTTAGTGAATCTCCCGCCGCTGAATATTTCAGATAAGAAACTATTTCGGCGTTCATATAATCTTCGAAAATACCCCTTCGCGATTTACTGTTATTTCTGTTTATTCATTTGATTATGCGTAACACTGAGTGTCGTTGACAGGAATCGGCGCGTTTATACAGGGGTTAGTGGCGGCGATCACACTTTTATGCTCATCCCCGCTCCTCCTCCCTCCCTAATCATTGCCGGGAGGAGGAAGGTCAACATCGAGCCTGGCAAACTAGCGATAACGTTGTTTTATTACCCGAGGACGGATTTCCTATGTCACAGCCAACCTTCAATAAAGATCAATTCCAGGCCGCCCTGACGCGTCAGTGGCAGCGTTTCGGTTTACTGTCGGCGTCCGACATGACGCCTCGTCAGTGGTGGCAGGCCGTTAGCGGCGCGCTGGCGGAATTACTGAGCGCGCAACCGGTAGCGCAGCCGACAAAAGGCCAGCGTCATGTGAACTACATTTCGATGGAATTTTTGATTGGCCGCCTGACGGGAAATAACCTGTTAAATCTGGGGTGGTACCAGGACGTTAGCGATGTGCTGAAAGCGCACGATATTAATCTGACCGATCTGCTGGAAGAGGAAGTCGATCCGGCGCTCGGCAACGGTGGTTTGGGACGTCTGGCCGCCTGCTTCCTCGATTCGATGGCCACCGTCGGGCAGTCCGCTACGGGCTATGGTCTGAACTACCAGTATGGGCTGTTCCGTCAGTCATTTGTTGAAGGCAAGCAGATGGAAGCGCCGGATGACTGGCATCGCGGCAGCTATCCGTGGTTCCGCCACAACGAGGCGCTGGACGTCCAGGTTGGGATCGGCGGTAAAGTCACCAAAGAAGGGCGCTGGGAGCCAGGCTTTGTGATTACAGGCCAGGCCTGGGATCTGCCGGTGTTAGGCTATCGTAACGGCGTCGCGCAACCGCTGCGTTTGTGGCAGGCGACCCACGCGCATCCGTTTGATCTGACCAAATTCAACGATGGCGCTTTCCTGCGGGCGGAACAGCAGGGTATCGATGCGGAAAAACTGACGAAGGTGCTTTATCCCAACGATAACCACACGGCGGGCAAAAAACTGCGTCTGATGCAGCAATACTTCCAGTGCGCCTGCTCGGTAGCGGATATTCTGCGTCGCCATCATCTGGCCGGACGCAAACTGCATGAGCTGGCGGATTACGAGGTCATTCAGTTGAACGATACTCACCCGACCATCGCCATTCCGGAACTGCTGCGCGTGCTGATTGACGAGCACCAACTGAGCTGGGATGACGCCTGGGCTATCACCAGCAAAACCTTCGCCTACACCAACCACACCCTGATGCCGGAAGCGCTGGAGTGCTGGGATGAGAAGCTGGTGAAAGCGCTGCTGCCGCGTCATATGCAGATTATCAAGCAGATTAACGACCGCTTTAAGACGCTGGTCGATAACACCTGGCCTGGTGATAAGCAGGTATGGGCAAAACTGGCGGTGGTGCATGACCGTCAGGTGCGCATGGCCAATATGTGCGTGGTCAGCGGCTTTGCGGTCAACGGTGTGGCGGCGCTGCACTCCGATCTGGTGGTGAAAGATCTGTTCCCGGAATATCACCAGCTTTGGCCGAACAAATTCCACAATGTCACCAACGGCATTACGCCGCGTCGCTGGATCAAACAGTGCAATCCGCAGCTTGCGGCGTTGCTGGATAAAACGCTGAAAAAAGAGTGGGCTAACGATCTCGACCAGTTGATCAACCTCGAAAAATACGCTGACGACGCCAAATTCCGTCAGCAATATCGCGACATCAAACGGGCGAACAAAGAGCGCCTGGTGAAATTTATCCAGGCCCGTACCGGGATTGAGATTTCGAGCCATGCGATTTTTGATATTCAAATCAAACGTCTGCACGAGTACAAGCGTCAGCATCTGAATCTGTTGCATATTCTGGCGCTGTACAAAGAGATCCGCGAAAACCCGCAGGCCGACCGCGTACCGCGCGTATTCCTGTTTGGCGCGAAGGCGGCGCCGGGCTATTACCTGGCGAAGAACATCATTTTTGCTATCAATAAGGTTGCGGAAGCCATTAATAACGACCCGGCGGTGGGTGATAAGCTGAAGGTGGTTTTCCTGCCGGATTACTGCGTCTCGGCGGCGGAAATGCTCATTCCGGCGGCGGATATTTCCGAGCAAATTTCCACTGCCGGGAAAGAGGCGTCCGGCACCGGCAACATGAAACTGGCGCTGAACGGGGCGTTGACAGTGGGAACGCTGGACGGCGCTAACGTTGAAATCGCTGAGAAGGTGGGTGAAGAGAATATCTTTATCTTTGGCCATACTGTGGAAGAGGTCAAGGCGCTCAAAGCCAAAGGCTACGATCCGGTGAAATGGCGTAAAAAAGACAAAGTGCTGGATGCGGTGCTAAAAGAGCTGGAAAGCGGTCAATACAGCGATGGCGATAAACATGCCTTTGACCAGATGCTGCATAGCCTCGGCAAACAGGGGGGCGATCCGTACCTGGTCATGGCGGACTTCGCCGCTTATGTCGAGGCGCAAAAGCAGGTGGATGCACTGTATCGCGACCAGGAAGCGTGGACGCGCGCCGCGATCCTCAATACCGCGCGCTGCGGTATGTTCAGTTCCGATCGCTCTATTCGCGATTATCAGGCCCGTATCTGGCAGGCAAAACGCTAAGGGAGCGCGATGGAAAATAAACGTCTCGATAGTGCCGCGCTGGCGGCGGGGATCAGCCCCAGTTACATCAATGCTCATGGCAAACCGCAGTCTATTGGCGCTGAAACCAAGAGACGTTTGCTGGCGGCGATGCACGGCACGACAACAGGACCACAGGCGGTCGTGCCGAATGTGAAGGTTTATACCGCGGGTAAAAAAATGGCGTTGCCGGTAGAGGGGCACGGTGAGTTTGCCTGGCTGCTGACTACGGAAGAGGGCGTGCATTACAAAGGGCGCGTGACGGGCGGTAAAAAACTTAACCTTCCGGCTACATTGCCGGAGGGCTACCACACCCTGACGTTGACCCAGGATGAACAGCGTACGCACTGCCGTATTATCGTCGCCCCGCCGCGATGCTATGAGCCGCAGGCGCTACTGGAAGGGAAAAAACTGTGGGGGGCCTGCGTCCAGCTTTATACTCTGCGTTCAGAAAAAAACTGGGGTATTGGCGATTTCGGCGATTTAAAGTCGATGCTGGTCGACGTGGCGACACGCGGCGGCGCGTTTATCGGCCTGAACCCGATCCACGCGCTTTATCCGGCGAATCCGGAGAGCGCCAGTCCCTACAGCCCCTCGTCTCGTCGCTGGCTGAACGTGATATATATCGACGTCAATGCCGTCGAAGATTTCCGCCTGAGCGAAGAGGCGCAGGCATGGTGGCAAATGCCCGCCACACAGCAAAAGCTGCGACAGGCGCGCGATGCGCAATGGGTGGATTACGCTACCGTTACCGCGCTGAAAATCACGGCGCTGCGGATGGCGTGGACGCGCTTTGCCGCTCGCGACGATGCGCAAATGGCGGAGTTTCGTCACTTTATCGCCCGTGAAGGCGAGAGCCTTTACTGGCAGGCGGCATTCGACGCGCTGCATGCGTATCAGGTGAAAGAGGATGAGCAGCGCTGGGGCTGGCCAGCCTGGCCGGAGGCGTACCAGTCGGTAGAGTCTCCCGCTGTAAAACAATTCTGTGAAGCGCACCGCGAAGAGGTGGAGTTTTACCTCTGGCTTCAGTGGCTGGCCTGGCGCCAATTCGCCGCCTGCTGGGATACCTGCCAGAGTTTTAAACTACCGATTGGTCTGTACCGCGATCTGGCGGTTGGCGTAGCGGAAGGCGGCGCGGAAACCTGGTGCGACCGGGAGCTGTACTGCCTGAAAGCATCTGTCGGCGCGCCGCCGGATATCCTCGGCCCGCTCGGTCAGAATTGGGGGCTGCCGCCGATGGACCCGCATATCATTGTCGCCCGGGCGTATGAGCCCTTTATCGACCTGCTGCGCGCCAATATGCAAAACTGCGGCGCGTTGCGCATTGACCATGTCATGTCGTTGCTGCGTCTGTGGTGGATACCGTATGGCGAAACCGCGGATCGCGGGGCATATGTTCAGTATCCGGTTGACGATCTGTTGGCTATTCTGGCGCTGGAGAGCCAACGTCACCGTTGTATGGTGATAGGCGAAGATCTGGGGACGGTGCCAGTTGAGATTGTCGGCAAGCTGCGCGATAGCGGGGTCTATTCTTATAAAGTGCTGTGGTTTGAAAATGACCTTGAGAAAAACTTCCGCGCGCCAGGCGCGTATCCGCAACAATCGATGGCTGTCGCCTCGACGCACGATCTCCCCACGCTGCGCGGCTATTGGGAATGCGGTGACCTGACGTTGGGTAAAGCTCTGGGGCTTTATCCGGATGAAGTGATTCTGCGCGGGCTGTATGAGGATCGCGAGCGGGCGAAACAGGGGCTATTGGACGCGCTGCATAAATATGGCTGTCTGCCAAAACGCGCCGGGCATAAGGCATCGTTAATGTCGATGACGCCAACGCTAAATCGCGGACTTCAGCGCTATATCGCCGACAGTAACAGCGGTCTATTGGGGCTTCAGCCGGAGGACTGGCTGGATATGGCCGATCCGGTTAACGTACCGGGCACCAGCGATCAGTATAAAAACTGGCGGCGGAAGCTCACCGCCACGCTGGAGCAGATGTTTGCCGATGAGGGCGTAAACAAGCTGATTAAGGATTTGGATAAGCGCCGAAAAGCGGCCGCGAAGAAGAAGTAATAAAGCCGGGGATTTCCCCGGCTTTATGATGGTGAGAGCACGTAGGCCTGATAAGCGCAGCGCCATCAGGCAATCCTGGCGCACATTGCTGCCTTATCCGGCCTACAAGCCGCCTCGCTTAAACCACCATACCCAGTAGCAGACAGCCGATCAGGCCGCAGACGGAGATGATCGTTTCCAGCATCGACCAGGATTTAATGGTCTCGCCGATAGTCAAATTGAAATACTCTTTGAACAGCCAGAAGCCCGGGTCGTTGACGTGAGAGAAAATCACGCTCCCGGAACCGACTGCGATAACCATCAGTTCAGGGCTAACGCCGGTAGTGGCGATCAGCGGCGCCGCAATGCCGCCTGCGGTAATCGCCGCGACAGTCGCGGAGCCCAGCGCGATACGCAGCACCGCCGCGATAGACCACGCCATCAACAGCGGAGAGACATTGGTTTCATGCATCATTGAAGCGATGTATTTATCCACGCCGCTATCGACCAGCACCTGCTTGAACGCGCCGCCGCCGCCGATGATCAGCAGCATCATGGCGATAATTTTGATGGAAGAGACCAGCGTATCGTTAATCTGATCCATGGAACGCCCGCGGTTCAGGCCAAAGGTGAACATCGCAATCAGTACGGCAATTAACGTAGCCATTACCGGGTCGCCCAGGAACTCGGCAACGGGCAGGAAAGCGTGGCCTTTTGGCAGAATCATCTCGGCAACCGCACGCATCGCCATCAGAATCACCGGAACCAGCGACGTCCAGACGCTGACGCCAAAGCCCGGCATCTCTTCTTCCGTAAAAGTTTTCGCGCTGTACAGGCCTTCCGGGATCGGCTTATCGATGCCTTTCAGAAAACGGGCGTAAACCGGGCCGGCAAGGATCACGGTCGGGATTGCCAGAATCGTACCAAACAGCAGCGTCTTACCCATATCGGCATGGAAAATCGTGGCGATCGCGGTTGGGCCCGGGTGCGGCGGCAGGAAACCGTGTGTGACGGAGAGCGCCGCGGCCATAGGCACGCCGACGTACAGTAACGGGATATTCGCCGCTGCGGCAATGGTGAATACCAGCGGCAGCATCAGAACGAAGCCCACTTCATAGAACAGAGCGAAGCCGACGGTAAAGCCGGTTAACACTACGGCCCACTGAATATGCTTTTTACCAAATTTCGCGATCAGGGTAGTGGCGATACGTTGAGCGCCACCGCAGTCGGCAAGCATTTTGCCCAGCATGGCGCCGAACCCCATAATCAGGGCCAGACTGCCAAGCGTACCGCCGACACCGGCTTTGATGGAGCCGATGACTTTATCCAGCGGCATTCCCTGCATCAACCCGACAGCGAGCGCTACCAGGACAAGGGCGATAAATCCGTTCATTTTGAAGCGGATCATCAGAAGAAGTAACAAGATAACACCGATAGCAACGATGACTAATGGCATGATTTACCTGGCCTTTACTTTGTTATGGGTAACGTCATTGTTTCGACGACAAATTCCTGTTGTTCCCGACGGGAACAGAGTCGCAATAGCACCAATACTGATTACCGTTGAAACGAATGAGCGTAGTCAGATGTTATATGGATGTTAGGTGCCCATAAGAATGATACGGGTAACATATGGGTGTTGAAAATGACCCTGGCAGGCAAAATTTAAATTATGAGACACAGGTCATGTTATCGGCGAAAGAAGAAGGACCATCGTTCTGAGATGTGGCTGATGGCGCAGAATGGCGGCGTAGACGCCTTATTCGGCCTACGGTGGCGCAGACAAGGCCCGACAGGCGCAAGCGCCATCGGGCATGGATGCGGGGAAAATCTTAGTAGTATGAGTGCTCGCCGCGCTGGTGTTCGGTCAGATCGCGAACCCCTTTCAGTTCCGGGAATTCATTCAGCAACTGTTTCTCGATCCCTTCTTTCAGCGTGACGTCAACCATCGAGCAACCGTTACAACCGCCGCCAAACTGCAGAATTGCATAGCCTTCATCGGTAATTTCCATCAGCGAGACGCGACCGCCGTGGCCCGCCAACTGCGGGTTAATCTGCGATTGCAGAGCATATTCCACGCGCTCCATCAGCGGCGCGTCATCGGCCACTTTGCGCATCTTCGCGTTTGGCGCTTTCAATGTAAGTTGAGAACCTAGCTGGTCGGTCACGAAATCAATTTCCGCGTCTTCCAGATAGGGCGCGCTCAGCTCGTCGACATAAGCGGTCAACAGGTCAAATTTCAGTGCAGTATCGGTGGCTTCTACGGCGTCGGGCGGACAATAAGAAACGCCGCACTCTGCGTTAGGAGTGCCGGGATTAATGACAAATACGCGGATTTGCGTCCCTTCTTCCTGATTTGCCAGCAGTTTGGCAAAGTGCGCTTGTGCAGCATCGGAAATACGGATCATAGTAATGGCCTAATAGTTGACTATTTTAGTTGGTTATAATACGCCCATCATCGAGGCTCTACAAGGTTCGACACAGGCACCATACCTGGACAGTCGCTGCGCCGTTGCGCAAAAGCAGTTGCGCGATTTCCGCGACGGTACTTCCGGTAGTGACGACATCATCCACAATAACCATATGGAGACCCTGTACCGGCAATTCAAGGCGAAACGCGTTTTTCAAATTGCGCTTACGTAACCTGGCGCTGAGATGATGTTGTGTTGCGGTCGCCCGTACCCGCGTGATGGTTTGGCTGTCCCACGCGCAGCCAAGCCAGCGCGCTAACGGTTGACATAACAGATCGCTTTGGTTAAATCCCCGCCGCCAGTGTCGGCGCGACCAGAGCGGAACGCTGACGATTCTGTCGGGAAGCTGCAAGCCAGTGCTGCGGCGCGCCATGAGTACTTCCTGCAACAGTAGACGCGCCAGAGCGGCGGCAATTTCGCTGCGGCGGGTAAATTTAAGCTGATGCACCAGTAAACTCAAGGGCGGCGTATAGTCACTGACGCTCACCAGACGCTGCCAGGGCGGTGGTTTTTGCAGGCAGCGACCGCAGGGGAGCGAAGGATGCGCGGCAGGTAATCCGCATTGCGGACACAGGCTGACGCGCTGACGAACGGCGCGCGCGCATACGGAACAAATCCCCCAGTGGCTTAACGCCAGCGGCATTCGGCATAGCCAGCATAATCCTGGTACTGTTAGCATAGGTGCATCCTTGTTAGACAAAAGAGAACAGTAACTGATGAATGACATCTGGTGGCAGACCTACGGCGAGGGAAATTGTCATCTTGTGCTGCTGCACGGATGGGGATTGAACGCGGAGGTATGGCATTGCATTCGCGAGGAACTCGGCTCGCATTTTACGCTGCATCTGGTCGACTTGCCGGGCTATGGCCGTAGTTCGGGGTTTGGCGCTATGACGTTTGAAGAGATGACGGCGCAGGTAGCGAAGAACGCGCCGGACCAGGCTATCTGGCTTGGCTGGAGCCTGGGTGGCCTGGTGGCGAGTCAGATGGCGCTCACACACCCTGAACGCGTTCAGGCGCTGGTGACAGTCGCCTCTTCGCCATGCTTTAGCGCGCGTGAGGGGTGGCCGGGAATAAAACCGGAAATCCTCGGTGGATTCCAGCAGCAGCTTAGCGACGATTTTCAGCGCACGGTGGAGCGTTTTCTGGCGCTGCAAACGTTAGGGACGGAGACGGCGCGTCAGGATGCCCGCACCTTAAAAAGCGTGGTGCTGGCGCAGCCTATGCCGGATGTAGACGTGCTCAATGGCGGACTGGAAATCTTAAAAACGGTCGATCTACGAGAAGCGCTTAAAAATGTGAACATGCCGTTTTTGCGTTTGTATGGTTATCTGGACGGTCTGGTGCCGCGTAAAATTGTGCCTTTGCTCGATACGTTATGGCCGCACAGTACATCACAGATAATGGCGAAGGCGGCCCATGCGCCGTTTATCTCGCATCCGGCGGCGTTTTGTCAGGCGCTGATGACGCTAAAATCATCGCTGTAACCAGGGCGTTGCCGGGCCCGGACCATTCTGCCAGATTAATGGTTTTCAGATGCCAGATCGGCAGGCGCCAGCCCGGTAACCCTAAGCACGGTATCGCGATCGAAACCATCGTTTAGCATGGAGCGGGCAATGCGCAATGCGGCGAGCCGTTGGCCTTCCTGTTTGCCTTGCTGTAGCCCTTTCTGTAACCCTTTCTGTAACCCGTTACGATGCCCTTCCTGACGTAATCTTTCTGCGATAGTCATGATCTTCTCCTTATGCTGTGGGATACGCATAGCCACCTGGCGGATAAACGTATTGAAGCGCGCGGCGTCGCCAGTGTGCATCATGTAATTAAACAAACTTTGAAGCTGGGTGTCATTAGCGTATCCCTTAACCAGTAGGGCGACCAGCTGTTCGACAAGCCCCATCAGATCGCGCTGGCGGATGTGTTTTTGTATGAGTTCCAGCAGCGCGACGCGTCGGTGCCGCATAATCTCGTCGTCCGGCACGACCGTAATATCGACCAGAGGAAAGGCGGTGGCGTATAGCTTACGCGCCATCACCGGGTCGGCAAATTCATCCAGCCAGCATAATGAGAACGGATACGGGCTGCGGTTTCCGTGGTAAAACAGCATTGGCACCACTAACGGCAACGTCTTATGCCCGGCCTCCAGGTGCCGTTGCATTGCAGCCATCGCGTAACGCATCAGCCGAAATGCCATATGCGCGTCCGGCGTACTCTGATGTTCAATAACCACGTAAATGTAACCTTCACCTTCACTTGTTTCCAGCGACCAAAGAATATCGGAATAATGGGGGCGTAAATCCTCTTCAATAAAGCTACCGGACTCCAGCCGTAACGTATTCAGATTACAGATTTGACGTAATGTCGACGGGAGATGAATTTCCAAAAAATCCCGTGCAGTATCGGGGTGGCATAAAAACTGTTTGAATACCGCGTCATGCGGCGTGGATGTTGTTGAGGTCGCCATATCGATCCGTCATCGGTGAAGTTCAATGGCGTGACACTACGCGCAGACCGGGCTGATTGCAGTAGAGGATTAGTGCGCTTGCGAGGCGCATGGGGAGATAAATGCGCACGGCGGTAACGCTTTCATCTTTGTGGAAGGCATGACGCAAAATTGCCCGGCAGCGTGACGCGTACCGGGCAACATAACGCGGGATAAAGGCCGGATAAGACGCGTTACGTCGCTACCCGGCGAAGGCTAACGCAAGGCCCACCATTCGCGCAGGCAGGCTTTACCTTCCGGACAACTTTTACAGCTGCCTGAAAGGCAGCCGTCCGGTTCTTCCGGGATACGTACCGCTTTACCCATGATCTCCAGTTGATTCAGCATGGCGTCGATCATGGGCTGCGGAGCGTGCAGCGTATGGCTGATTTGCGTTGCCTCCATACGCCCCCGTAGCGCCAGTAGATCGCGAACCTGTATCAATGAAGCCATTTTTTACATCCCTTAGTGACAATTGCCCGCAGTGCCCGAACAACAGGAACTGACGTTTTTGCGGGTTGCCAGCAGTTCAATGTCTACACGGCTGCGGGCGCGGCGCAACAGGCTTAACACCACAACGTTAAAGACGATCACTGCCAGAATACAGATCAGGCTGTATGTCGGGTGTTGACTGAAGCTGGTAACCTGGTAGAACAGCGTGGCGAGCGAATAGGCGATATTCAGCCCCCACAGGATGGAGAAGCCCATCCAGCCGCGGCTGGACTCGCGGGCGATAGCGCCCATTACCGAGATACACGGTACGTAAAGCAGGACGAAAATCAGGTAACTGTACGCCGCTGCGGCGCTGCCGAATTTTTGATCCATCACGCCCATCGCGCCGGTCGCCATTTCGCCGTCACCTTTACTCGCTTCGATCGGGTTAGCCAGTACGCTCAGGCTAAAGGTGTCTTTCAGGCTTTGCCAGGTATCGTCAACCGCGCCCAGCAGTTCATCGCCGAGGTGGAAGTCGGCAGGATTAAACGCTTCGTCCTGAATATTTTCGGCGGTGTAGAGCGTGTTCAGCGTACCGACGACAACTTCTTTCGCCATGGCACCCGTAAACAGACCCACGGTCGCTTGCCAGTTATCCTCATGGACGCCGATCGGTTTAAAGACTGGCGTGATGATGCGGCTTACGGAGGCGAGGGCGGAGTCATTAATGTTATCGACGATTTTGCCGCTCAGCGAGAAACTGTTAAACGCGCTCAGGAAAATACTCACGATGATAATGACTTTACCGGCGCGTAGTACAAAACCTTTCAGGCGTTGCCAGGTCTGGATGATCAGGCTCTTGATATGCGGGACGTGGTAAACCGGCAGCTCCATCACAAACGGAGAGGCTTCGCCGCGCATAATGGTATGCTTCAGCATCAGGCCGGTTAATACCGCCATGACAATACCCAGCACGTACAGCGAGAAGACCGCCAGCGCGCCGTTTTGCCCGAAGAAGGCGGCGGCAAAGACGGCGAAAATCGCCAGGCGCGCGCCACAGGACATAAACGGCGCCATCATGATGGTCATCAGGCGTTCGCGCGGAGCGTCAAGCGTGCGGGCACCCATCACGGAAGGTACGTTACAGCCGAAGCCGACAATCAGCGGCACGAAGGATTTACCCGGTAGTCCCAGCGCCTGCATCAGGCGATCCATGACGAAGGCCGCGCGCGCCATATAACCGGAGTCTTCAAGGAAAGAGAGGAACAGGTACATCATCCCGATTTGCGGCACCAGCGGCAGGACGGTATTGATCCCGCCGCCAAGACCTTGCGCCAGGAAGATGGTTAACCAATCCGGGAAGTGCAGCGTGTAGCCAATCCATTGAATGCCATGAATAAAGATGGCGACGGAACCGGCATCAAACAGGGGTTGCAACGCGCCGCCGATGTTAATGGCGAGCAGGAACATCAGGTACATCACGAACAAAAAAATCGGTAAGCCGAGGAAGCGGTTCAGGATAATTTTATCGACCGCCCTGGTGAAGCGGCTGGGTTCGGCTGTCAGGGTATTGCTGACCACGTCGCAAATAGCGGCGATACACTGATAACGGGCGTCGGCGATATGCAGCGCCGGGTCGTCCATTTCGTCCTTCAGACGGGCAAGGGAGGTGTCCAGGTTTTGTGCCGCCTCGCCTGCGTAAGCCCGGCTGTAGATATCGCCCTCCAGCATTTGCAGACCCAGCCAGCGGCGCTGTTGTAAAGGCATCTCCTGGGCCATCGCGTCGGCCAGGAAATCCGCTTCGCGCAGCAGCGGCTGGGCATAATGCACCAGTTCGACGTTGTCGTTAGCGTTGTGACGGTCAATGGCCAGTTTCAGCGCCTCGATACCGCGACCGCGAGTCGATACCAGCGGTACGACAGGACAACCCAGACGCGTGGACAGAGCGTCGACATCAATACGAACCTGCTGTTTTTCAGCGATATCCAGCATATTGAGCGCGACAATACAGGGGATACCCAGCTCCAGCAGCTGCAGCGTCAAATAGAGGTTGCGCTCCAGATTGGAGGCGTCTACAACGTTTATCAACAGATCGGCGTCGCCGCTCAGGATGTAGTGGCAGGCGATCTGTTCGTCGAGAGAGGTTTGTGACGAGATGGTCGTCAGAGAATAGGTGCCGGGTAAATCTACCAGCGTGACCTGGTGGTCAGTTGTCGCGAACTGGCCCTCTTTACGCTCGACGGTGACGCCCGCCCAGTTCCCCACGCGCTGACGCGCGCCGGTGAGTTGGTTAAATAAGGTGGTCTTGCCGGAATTAGGATTACCAATTAAACCAATGGTTAATTTTTTCATTTTTATAGACTCACTGTATTAACAGGAAACCGCTTCCACTTCTATTAACGCCAAATCCTTTTTACGCAAAACCAGACTCACGCGTCGTGTTTCGATATGGATCGGATCGCCTAAGGGCGCGACGCGGACGACATTAAATGAAGAACCGGGCAACATGCCGAGCGAAAGCAGCTTTTGACGATACGCCGGGCTGATTTCACGCGCAAAGCCGGTGATTTTCCACGCAGTGTCAGGAGTGAATTGCATACGACCTACTTGTTTCTTACTAACTGGATGTATACCTCATGCGGCGCTCAGGGGGGCGGCAGGAGACCCGATGTTTAGCCAACGAAGGAAAGAGTAAATAATCAACAACACAATGATAATGAGAATGGTTTCTATCTTCAACGATTAAAATGTGACGGAATGTACAAATAAGCGATAATTTGCGCCGATGTTGATATGGCTCAACATTTATTTGTCTTTTTGCAAATACCCCTAATGTGCAAATATTCACCGTTTTTAATGTTTAATTAAGGTTTCATCTGTTAATAAAGTGATAATTAATAGTGCGGATAGCAGAAGGAAATTAATTAACAGATTCTAATGGGTAAGATTTAATTGTTAATTAAAAAAGAAAGGGTTGGGCGTATTGCAAAATCGCAGGCCGGATAAGAAGTAACCCGGCCTGCGTATTACCCGATTAGCGTTTTTTTCCCATTGCGGCTGCCAGCGCGTCCATCATGGCGCTGTTACCGGCTGGCTGGGCGTCACGACCGCGCGGTTTCGCCGCTTTAGATGCCGGGCGGTTGCCCTGATCGCGATCGGCACCGCCGCCGCGGCGAGCGGCGGTTTCGCCGGGCTGTTCGTCCAGACGCATCGTCAGCGCAATACGCTTACGTTGCAGATCCACTTCCAGCACTTTCACCTTCACGATGTCGCCCGCTTTCACCACGGTGTGCGGATCTTCAACGAACTTATTCGAGAGCGAGGAGATATGCACCAGGCCATCCTGATGAACGCCGATATCGACAAACGCGCCGAAGTTAGTGACGTTAGTGACCGCCCCTTCCAGAATCATCCCCGGCAGCAGGTCGTTCATGGTTTCGACGCCATCGGCGAATTGCGCGGTTTTAAATTCAGGACGCGGGTCGCGGCCCGGTTTTTCCAGCTCTTTGATGATATCGCTCACGGTCGGCACGCCGAATTTATCGTCGGTAAAATCAGCGGCCTTGAGGTGACGCAATTCGTTGCTGTTGCCCATCAGATCTTTTAGCGCTTGCTGCGTCGCCGCCAGAATGCGTTCGACAACCGGATAGGCTTCCGGGTGGACGGTGGAGGCATCCAGCGGGTTATCGCCGTGGTTAATACGCAGGAAGCCCGCGCACTGCTCAAACGCTTTCGGCCCCAGACGGCTCACCTTCAACAGTTGCTGGCGGTTCTGAAACTGACCGTTCTCATCGCGCCAGGCGACGATGTTTTGCGCCATCATGCGCGTTAAGCCCGCGACGCGGGTCAGCAGCGGTACGGAGGCGGTATTCAAATCGACGCCGACGGCGTTTACGCAGTCTTCGACCACCGCATCCAGCTTACGCGCCAGCTGCGTCTGGCTGACATCGTGTTGATATTGGCCGACGCCGATCGATTTCGGATCGATTTTCACCAGTTCCGCCAGCGGATCCTGCAGGCGACGCGCGATAGAGACCGCGCCGCGCAGGGAGACGTCGAGATCCGGAAACTCCTGCGCCGCCAGCTCAGAAGCGGAATACACGGACGCCCCCGCTTCGCTGACGATCACTTTCTGCGCCGTCACGTTCGGGAACTGTTTCTGTACGTCGAGATAGAAGCGTTCGGTTTCACGCGAGGCCGTACCGTTGCCAATCGCGACCAGTTCGACGTGGTATTTTTCGCACAGCGCGGCGATCACGGTAGCCGCTTTGGCCGCCTGACCGGTATGCGGATAAATGGTATCCGTCGCCACCAGCTTGCCGGTGCCGTCAACGACAGCGACTTTTACGCCGGTACGCAGGCCAGGATCAAGGCCCATCGTGGCGCGCAGGCCTGCGGGGGCTGCCATCAGCAGGTCGTGCAGGTTACGGGCAAACACGTTAATCGCTTCATCTTCCGCACGTTCGCGCACGGTGCCCATCAGTTCGGTTTCGAGGTGCATTAAGACTTTGATACGCCACGTCCAGCTCACTACGCCTTTGCGCCAGCTATCCGCCGGGGCGTTATTCAGCCGCAGGCCGAGATGGTCCATGATGATTTGCTCGCAGTAGCTTTCTTTCGGCGGCTCATCAAATTGTGGGTCGGCATTGAGCGAAAGTTGCAGAATGCCTTCGTTACGACCACGGAACATGGCCAGCGCACGGTGAGACGGGACGTTAGCAATGGGCTCATGATGGTCGAAATAGTCGCGGAATTTTGCCCCTTCTTCCTCTTTGCCGCTCACGACTGTGGCGACCAGATGGGCGTTCTTCCACAGGTAATCACGCACTTTCGCCAGCAATGCGGCGTCTTCGGCAAAGCGCTCCATCAGAATGTAGCGTGCGCCGTCGAGCGCGGCTTTCGTGTCCGCCACGCCTTTGTCGCCATCAATGTACTTTGCCGCTTCCACGTCAGGATCGTGGGACGGTTCGTTCCAGAGCAGATCGGCCAGCGGCTCAAGGCCGGCTTCAATGGCGATTTGTCCACGGGTGCGGCGTTTAGGTTTATAGGGCAGGTAGAGGTCTTCGAGCTCGGTCTTACTTAACGTAGCGTTGATGGCGCCAGCCAGCTCATCGGTCAGTTTGCCTTGTTCGGAAATGGACTTGAGGATGGCCTGACGTCTGTCTTCCAGCTCACGCAGATAGCCCAGACGCGTTTCCAGGTTACGCAACTGCGTGTCATCCAGACCGCCGGTGATTTCTTTACGATAACGTGCGATAAACGGCACGGTGTTCCCTTCGTCAAGCAGGCGAACGGCAGCTTCAACCTGCCCGGCATTTGCCTGGATTTCACCCGCAATAATGCGGCAGAAAGAATCATTCATCATGGGTTAGCTTCGTCTTCAGGATAAAAATCAGGGGATAGTTATACGGATTGGCTGGCAAAAATGCCAGCCATCAGCGGGGGCTTAGGATTCTTCTTGTCTTATTTGACGTATTCGATCGCATTGACGTACCAGTTTGCTTCGCCGACAGGGGTGTTGACCACCGCCAGATCGCCCACTTCTTTTTTCAGTAGCGCCCGCGCCATCGGCGAGTCGATAGAGATGTAATCCTTACGTCCGAAAATTTCATCGTAGCCGACAATGCGGAACTTCAGCGTATCGCCGTCATCATTTTCAATTTCCACCCAGGCGCCGAAGAAGACTTTGCCCTCCTGCTGCGGGGAATAATCCACGATTTTGAGATTTTCCATGCATTTGGTCAGATATCTGACGCGTCTGTCGATCTCACGCAGGCGCTTTTTATTATACTGATAGTCGGCATTCTCGCTGCGGTCGCCCAGACTCGCAGCCCAGGTCACTTTTTTGGTGACCTCCGGGCGCTCTTCACGCCAGAGATAATTGAGCTCTTGTTTGAGTGTTTCGTACCCTTCGCGGGTGATCAGGGGCGTTTTCATCTCGTTGATTTACCTTTGCTGTCGATATTGCGCACACGGGGTATAACGTGATCGTCCCGACAGAATAAATAATGGGGTTGCCGATTAATTGTATATTTAAGCTGCTGTTAAATATGCTTTGTAACAATTTAGCCTGAAATTCATACCAGAATTTGCTGGTGACTCACGTGAGCTTTTTTAAGAATACACACTTACATTTGTTGCGAACCTTTGGGAGTACAGACAATGCAAGAGAATTATAAGATTCTGGTGGTTGATGACGATATGCGTCTGCGGGCGCTACTGGAACGTTATTTGACCGAGCAGGGCTTCCAGGTTCGAAGCGTCGCTAACGCCGAGCAGATGGATCGTCTGCTGACCCGTGAATCTTTCCATCTCATGGTACTGGATTTAATGCTGCCAGGTGAAGATGGTCTGTCGATTTGTCGTCGCCTGCGTAGTCAGAGTAATCCAATGCCGATCATTATGGTCACGGCGAAGGGTGAAGAGGTTGACCGTATCGTCGGGCTGGAAATCGGCGCCGATGACTACATTCCTAAACCGTTTAACCCGCGCGAGCTGTTGGCGCGTATCCGCGCCGTGCTACGTCGTCAGGCAAACGAACTGCCCGGCGCGCCGTCGCAGGAAGAGGCCGTTATCGCGTTCGGTAAGTTTAAACTGAACCTCGGTACGCGCGAGATGTTCCGTGAAGATGAACCGATGCCGCTGACCAGCGGGGAGTTTGCGGTACTGAAAGCGCTGGTAAGCCACCCGCGCGAGCCGCTCTCTCGCGATAAGCTGATGAATCTGGCCCGTGGCCGCGAGTATTCCGCGATGGAACGCTCCATCGACGTCCAGATCTCCCGCCTGCGCCGTATGGTGGAAGAAGATCCGGCGCATCCGCGTTATATTCAGACCGTCTGGGGCCTGGGCTACGTCTTCGTACCGGACGGTTCTAAAGCATGAGGCGAATGCGCTTCTCGCCGCGAAGTTCATTTGCCCGCACGCTGTTGCTCATCGTCACTTTGCTGTTCGTCAGCCTGGTGACGACCTACCTGGTGGTGCTGAACTTCGCGATTTTGCCGAGCCTCCAGCAGTTTAATAAGGTTCTGGCTTACGAAGTCCGTATGCTGATGACCGATAAGCTGCAACTGGAGGACGGCACGCAGTTAGTCGTGCCGCCTGCG
Source organism: Salmonella sp. A7 (assembly GCF_020181675.1). Classification (NCBI taxonomy): domain Bacteria; kingdom Pseudomonadati; phylum Pseudomonadota; class Gammaproteobacteria; order Enterobacterales; family Enterobacteriaceae; genus Salmonella; species Salmonella sp. A7. The sequence goes on from NZ_CP084001.1 coordinate 360,754, forward strand.
TTTCGTCGGGAAATCTATCGCGAGCTGGGGATCTCTCTCTACACCAACGAAGCCGCCGAAGAGGCCGGGCTGCGTTGGGCGCAACACTACGAATTCTTAAGCCACCAGATGGCGCAGCAATTAGGCGGCCCGACGGAAGTGCGCGTTGAGGTCAACAAAAGCTCGCCTGTCGTGTGGCTCAAAACCTGGCTGTCGCCCAATATCTGGGTGCGCGTGCCGCTGACCGAGATTCATCAGGGCGATTTTTCTCCGCTTTTCCGTTACACGCTGGCGATTATGCTCCTGGCGATAGGCGGCGCGTGGCTGTTTATTCGTATACAGAACCGACCGTTAGTGGATCTTGAACATGCCGCCCTGCAGGTAGGGAAGGGAATTATTCCGCCGCCGCTGCGTGAATATGGCGCCTCTGAGGTGCGCTCTGTGACTCGGGCGTTTAACCATATGGCAGCCGGCGTGAAACAATTGGCTGATGACCGTACGCTATTGATGGCGGGCGTCAGCCACGACTTGCGCACGCCGCTGACCCGTATTCGTCTGGCGACGGAGATGATGGGCGAGGAAGACGGTTATCTCGCGGAGTCGATCAATAAAGACATCGAAGAGTGTAACGCCATTATCGAACAGTTTATTGACTATCTGCGTACCGGTCAGGAAATGCCAATGGAGATGGCGGATCTCAATTCCGTACTGGGCGAGGTGATTGCGGCGGAAAGCGGCTATGAGCGTGAGATTAACACTGCGCTTCAGGCAGGCAGTATCCAGGTGAAAATGCACCCGCTCTCGATTAAGCGCGCGGTGGCGAATATGGTGGTTAATGCTGCCCGTTATGGCAACGGTTGGATTAAGGTCAGTAGCGGCACCGAGTCGCATCGCGCCTGGTTCCAGGTAGAAGATGACGGGCCGGGCATTAAGCCGGAGCAGCGTAAACATCTGTTCCAGCCTTTTGTACGCGGCGACAGCGCCCGTAGCACCAGCGGCACAGGGCTGGGGCTGGCGATTGTGCAGCGCATTATCGATAACCATAACGGGATGCTGGAGATTGGCACCAGCGAGCGTGGCGGATTGTCAATTCGCGCCTGGCTACCGGTTCCTGTGGCTCGCGTCCAGGGGACGACAAAAGAGGCATAAGAAAGGGAGGTATTACCCTCCCTTTCTTCTTAACGCCGGATGACGCCGTTCAAAGCCGCCATCCGGCCTGTTCCTTACAGCTTCGGTCCGGCGCTAACCAGCGCTTCGCCTGCCGGGGTATCCGTATACTTCTCGAAGTTCTCAATGAACAGTTTCGCCAGCGCGGTGGCTTTTTCCTGCCATTGTTCCGGCGACGCGTAGGTGTTACGCGGGTCGAGAATGTGGGTATCCACGCCTGGCAGTTCAGTCGGGATCGCCAGATCGAACAGCGGCAGACGGAAGGTTTCCGCGTTATCAAGAGAACCGTTCAGAATGGCGTCGATAATCGCGCGCGTATCTTTGATGGAGATACGTTTGCCGGTGCCATTCCAGCCGGTGTTAACCAGATAAGCCTGCGCGCCTGCTGCCTGCATACGTTTCACCAGCACCTCAGCATACTGCGTCGGGTGCAGCGTCAGGAACGCGGCGCCGAAGCAGGCGGAGAAGGTGGGGGTCGGTTCGGTGACGCCGCGTTCGGTGCCGGCCAGTTTAGCGGTGAAACCCGACAGGAAGTGGTACTGCGTCTGGTTAGCGGTTAAACGGGAAACCGGCGGCAACACGCCGAAGGCGTCCGCCGTCAGGAAGATAACCTTGGTGGCGTGACCTGCTTTGGACACGGGCTTAACGATGTTATCGATATGATAGATCGGGTAAGAGACGCGGGTGTTTTCGGTTTTGGAACCATCATCGAAATCAACGGTGCCGTCTTCGCGCACGGTGACGTTTTCCAGCAGCGCATCACGGCGAATCGCATGATAAATTTCTGGCTCCGCTTCTTTCGACAGTTTGATGGTTTTGGCGTAGCAGCCGCCTTCAAAGTTGAACACGCCGTCGTCATCCCAACCGTGCTCATCATCGCCAATCAGACGACGTTTCGGGTCGGTGGACAGAGTGGTTTTTCCGGTACCGGAAAGGCCGAAGAAGACCGCGACATCGCCTTTTTCACCCACGTTGGCGGAACAGTGCATTGAGGCGATACCTTTGAGCGGCAGCAGGTAGTTCATTACCGAGAACATCCCTTTTTTCATTTCGCCGCCGTACCAGGTGCCGCCAATAAGCTGAATACGTTCAGTCAGGTTGAACGCCACGAAGTTTTCCGAGTTCAGCCCTTGCTCTTTCCACTGCGGGTTGGTGCACTTCGCGCCGTTCATGACAATAAAGTCAGGTTTGAAGCCTACCAGCTCTTCGTCCGTTGGGCGAATGAACATATTTTTAACGAAGTGGGCCTGCCAGGCGACTTCCGTAATAAAGCGCACGGAAAGACGCGTATCGGCATTTGCGCCGCAGAACGCATCAACAATGAATAAGCGTTTACCGGAAAGCTGATGCGTCACCAGACCTTTCAGGTGTTGCCAGGTTTCCTGAGAAAGCGGCTTATTATCGTTTTTACCTTTACCCTTATCGGACCACCACAGCGTATCACGCGTGGTGTCGTCGCGAACAATGTACTTATCCTTAGGCGAACGACCGGTAAAAATACCGGTATCAACGGCAACAGCGCCCAGGTTAGTTAACACGCCACGCTCATAGCCTTCCAGACCAGGATTAAGTTCTTCCTGATAAAGGGTGTCGTAGCTGGGATTGTAAACGATATCCTGGACGTCGTTGATACCATAAGCCTTGAGATCTTGCGGGGTTAAATTGTTAACGCGCATATCACTGCTCCTTAGCCAATATATATTACCGAAAATAGTAAGGTTTTTTGAGGTTGGTTAACCGCGACAAGGCTCATAGATTTACGTATCTGGACAAAATCACGATTGACGAAAAACACTGTGACTCCTGTCACGCAGCGGCGGTTATTATGGCAGGAAACCTACTTTTGTTGTGGAAAATGTTCTGAAAACGTTAAAAGGAAGTGTTTTTGACCGACATAATGTGACTGTAATCGCATTCATGTAAGAAAGTTACGTAACACCAACATTAACAATATCGATTCACCTCTCTGCGTTTTTTTCTGAATTATGCATGACGACGCCTGGCGGTGAACAGATGATGCAATAATGCGACTTTCTCATCATTCTGGATAACGACATGGAAAGTGTAGCGCTTTCACGTACTACTCGCTGGGGTATGTTGCTCACCGGTTTGCTGCAGGGCGTCTTGTGCTACCTGCTGATGGCCTGGCTGGTACCACAAAATAGCGACTGGCTGTTCTATGGTATGCCTGCGACGATAGCGTTGTCGTCAATGCTATTGCTTACCGTGGTCTCTTTTAAACAGCGCGCGCTGTGGGGCTGGCTGGGGCTGATCTTTGTGGTCGTGCTGGCAATGAGCGGCTGGCTGAAATGGCAGGTTGAGGCGGTGGAGAAATGGCGCCTGGCTGAGCTCCTCTGGCTGTATGGTCTCCGGCTTGTGTTGATGGCGATGCTGGTATTGCCCTGGATGCAATATCAGCTACATTCGCAAACCGGTTCGGCGCGTTATCCCCAGTTTTATCTGCGGTTATGGCATAACGTACTGACATTGTTTATCGTCCTGGTCGCCAACGGACTGTTCTGGCTGGTGCTTCTGCTCTGGAGCGCGCTATTCAGGCTGGTGGGCATCCGCTTTTTCAGCACCCTTTTCTTTGAAACTGAAGCCTTTATTTATGTGACCATCGGCCTGATTACGGCGCTGGCGGTCATTCTCGCCCGCACGCAGTCGCGCCTTGTGGCGGCGGTGCAAAAGCTGCTGACGCTGATCGCGACGGGTTTACTGCCGGTGGTGTCGCTGCTGGCATTGCTGTTTATTGTGACGTTACCCTTTACCGGACTGGAGGCGATTTCTGCGCGTGTTTCCGCTGCGGGGCTGCTATCCACGCTGACGCTGATGCTGCTGCTCCTCGTGGCGATTGTCAACGAACCGCAAAAGCGCGTATTACCCTATCCGCGCGTACTACGCGGCATGATTAGCGCCTCGCTGTGCGTTGCCCCGATATATATGCTGCTGGCGGGCTGGGCGTTATGGGTACGCATTCAGCAATACGGCTGGACGCCGGATCGTCTGTATGGCGCGCTGACGGCGTCTGTCTTGCTGGTATGGTCCTTCGGTTATCTGATCGGTCTGTTACGCCGCGGACGCGACCCTGGTGAGTGGCAAGGCAAGGTGATACTGAGCGTCTCTTTGTTAACGCTGGTGATATTGCTGTTGCTGGCCTCGCCTGTACTTGATGTCTGGCGTATTAGCGTCAACAGCCATATGGTGCGTTACCATAGCGGTAAAATTACTGCGGATCAGATCAGCCTGTATATGCTGGATCACAGCGGCAAACCTGGCCAGGAAGCGCTGAAATCGTTGCGGGATGACGAGGCGTTTACGCAGAACAGAAAGCGCAATCGTGAACTGATGACGTTTTTGCAGAGAAATAAGGTCTCTCCGACGGCGGACGATTTAGCGCGGGTGGTGATGATTGCGCCCGGTAGCCAGAAGCCGGATGCCGCATTTTGGGCGTTTGTCAAAGAGCAGAGTTATTCGGACGATTCCTGCCTTGAACCGGATGCCTGCGTGCTGGTGAGTCAGGATCTTAACGGCGACGGTCAGCCTGAGCAGGTGCTGTATAACTTTATTGTTGCCGAGAGCCAGGTCTACGGCTTAAAAGAGGGGAAATGGACGCAGAAAGCGTTCGCCCGATTGCCGGACGGGTTTTCTAAGACGCAACTGTTGCACGCGATTGCCGGGCATCGGTTAGACTCAGCCCCCAAAGCCTGGCGCGATATCATTGTTGATGGTCAGCGGTTGGATGTGGATTACTACAACGAGTAAGCTTTTTGCCTGATGGCGGCATAAATGTCTTATCCGGCCTACGGAGCGGGATGCTGTAGGCCAGATAAGCGCCGCCATCAGGCAATGATGTTGTCGACTGAAAGGCGATTAATGAACCTGTGGATCGGCAGGAGAGGCGTTGTTACGGATCTCCGCGATATCCATCGCATTGAACAGATAATGATTGCCGCAGTAATCGCAGTGCATATCGATTTCGCCTTCTTCCGCCAGAATGCTGTCCACTTCTTCATCCGGCAATGTTTTCAGCGCGCCCGCGCAACGTTCGCGTGAACAGGTGCATTTGAATTCAACATCTTGCGGATCGTAGAGCGTGACTTCTTCTTCGTGATACAAACGCCACAGCACGTCATTTGCCGGTAACGTCAGCAGCTCTTCGCTTTTAATGGTTTCCGTCAACATAGCCAGATGGTCGAAATCTTCCGCCTGCGCATTCTGTGCCGGCATCACCTGAAGCAACATTCCACCTGCCGCCGGTTTACCGTCGACATCGCCGGTACGGATAAACAGGCGCGTCGGCAACTGCTCGGAGCGCAGGAAGTAATCTTCCAGGCACGCCGCCAGAGTATCGCCTTCCAGACCCACCACGCCCTGATAGCGCTCACCCTCTTCCGGCGTAATGGTGATCACCAGATAGCCGTTGCCAACCAGCGTTTTGAGATCCGCATTGTCAGGGATGTCGCCCTGAACGCGAGCCACGCCGCGCATCTGCTGCTGATTATTGCCATTGATCACCGCCAGGCTTAACGGCCCGTCGCCCTGGAGCTGTACCGTAATGTCACCGGCAAACTTCAGCGTCGCGGTCAGCAGGCTAGTGGCGACCAGCAGTTCGGCCAGTACGGTTTTCACCGGCTGCGGGTAGGTATGATTGTCGAGGATCTGTTGCAAGGTTTCCGAAACGGTCACCAGCTCGCCGCGAACGGCAAAGTTTTCAAACAGATAACGATGTAATTGGTCATGTTGCGGCATAATCATCTCTCTTGCGGGTGACAGTTATTCGCTGTCGCCGTGTTTAAATCGTAACAGGTCGCGGCGCTCTTTCTTGTCCGGTCGCCTGTCCGGATGCGGCATGGTCAGGGCGTTAAGCTTGCGCGCCTGCGCCATTTTTTCGCGTTTTTCCACGCTTTCCGCCGTCTCTTCATACAGAGCGACGGCTTCGCTGGCCGGACGGCGCTGTTCGGTGATGGCTTTAACGATCACCGTCCGTTCGTCATTTCCCTGACGCAGGGTAAGGGTAGCGTTCAGCTCGACGATTTTGCTCGGCTTACTGCGCTGGCCGTTGTAATGCACCTTACCGCCTTCAATCATCTCGCGGGCCAGCGCGCGGGTTTTATAAAAACGCGCGGCCCACAGCCATTTATCCAGTCTGACCTCAACGGAGGACTTTTCTTTCATGGCGTCTCCTTCACATCAGCGAGGGGATCAGACGGCGGTAGTCGTTCAGGGACGGATGGCGCGTATAGTGCTTTTCCGCCAGGCCGGAATCAGGATTCGTCACGCCAAGACAGTAGCGAATACCAAACCGGGCGGCGGCGTCGAGAATCGGTTCGCTGTCATCGATAAACAGCGTTTTCTCTGCGCTTATTCCCGTTTCCTCAGTGACAGCGCGCCATAACCGCTGATCCTCTTTGGGATAACCAAATGTGTGGGTGGAAAGTAATAAATCAAGGTGTGAGGCCAGACCGGTATGCTCCAGCTTCACCGCCAGGTTATGTGGATGCGCATTGGTGAGCAGAATCCGACGTTTTCCGCTGGCTTTTAACGCATTCAGAAACGGTACGGTATCGTCGCGCAAAACGGCGCGCGGCCCTTGCGCCGTCGTCATAGCGCAAATATCCAGACCCAGACGCTCGCTCCAGTAATCCAGACAGTACCAGTTTAGCGTATGCTGTACGGCATGATACTGCTGACGAATATATTCCTGCGCGTCCTGTGGCGAAATACCCTGCTGCGCGCCGTAGGTTTCCGGTACCAGCTTTTGCCAGAAATAGTTATCGAACGCGAGATCGAGCAGCGTGCCGTCCATATCCAGCAAAACGGTATCCACGTTTTGCCAGTCAATATCAATATGCATGGGGAACTCCAGGGTAACGCAATTTGCGCGACAGGGTAGCATACCCTGTCGCACGGCGGCGCGATCAGATGAGATTTTCCGGAGAGACGGTTAACCTGGGATTGAGGCAGCTTTCATAGTATTCCTGGATGTCCGCCATACGGGTACGGTGGCGTTGATAACGTCTGAACGCCTGAATGCCGTTGTAGACCGCGCTCACTATCATTGCCAGCATCAGCAGCGTGGTACCGAGGTAACGCCACCAGCCGGATTTATCGGGGATACGATGCAGGCTGATATGCTGCGTGCCGTTGGCATCGGTATACACGCTGGTGACAATGCCCTCGGCGCTAAATGGCGTCTGCATGAGCGTTTGCGCCAGACGCTGGAAGGCGCTCCACTGTTCCTGCGCGGGATAGTCATACAGCGGCGTTGACGGCCAGGCCTGATCAACCAGTTCGCTGCCTTCATCGCTGGCGATCAGGAATCCGCCGGGAGCGGGGCTATTCAGCGACTGGGCGGCACGCGCGGTCTCGCGAGAAATAAACGGCGCCGTTGAGGTCGTGACCAGATTTTCCAGCGACTCTGCGCTTACGGGGCGTAGCAGCACGTTGACGCCGTCCAGTTTGCCGGCGTTCGCGCGTTTCACCAGCGCGTTCCAGTCCTTACTGTTACCGAGATTAACCAGCGCATTTTTCAGACGCACGCACTCGTCTTCCGCCGCGCACAAATCAGCGGTTTTCAGAACAATATCGCCAAAATCATCTAATAATACCATGCCCGATTTTTGGATCGCGGAGCGTAAAGATGCGCTGACGCGCGAGTCGTCTTCGGGTTTTGGATGGAGCTGACGATTTACCGCCTGGCTTAGCGCCATCGCTTTATTCACCAGGTCTGATTCCGGCAACGGTAGCGCAGGCGCGTCATTCCAGATGATTTGCGAGCAATCGAACGGCATAAACGGTGAGTTAGACTGGCCGCTCCAGGTCGCCCCGGAATGAATATTACACATTCCTTTACCGCTCAGGTGCAGCGTATCGCCCACCCGCACGCCAGCTTTTTCAAGCTGTTTTACCGTTGTCGCTTCAATGGTTTGCGCGCCTTTCATCCACGATAGCGTGAACTTGATTGGCATATCCAGCGGGATCCAGAACAGCAGCATAAACAACACCAGCAGCGAACCGATAGCAATAACAGTGCTGCGTAACCAGTGCTGCAACGGAAAGTTTTTCACTTCATCATGCAGGGATAAAAACCGGCCCTGGCGGGCGACATGGCGATCAAGATAAATATCAATATCCGTTTGTTGCCCAAGATCCTGCGTAATGTAGGGTTGCCAGTGGGCAGGGTAAATAAGGTCGATGATGCCCAGCGAAATATTGTTAATCTGCTCCTGATTATTCTCCCCAAACAGTCCCCAGCGGCGGGGCGTTCCCCGCAGACAGTGAATTTCCCGCAGCGCGCTTTTCGACGGCGGAGCAAAAAGTCCCCAAAGTCCGGCTGCCAGCAGCAGGATCGCGCCGCCTATCATCCACGGTACAAAAACGTCTGGTGTTATCAGACAGAAAAAGAATAACAAAAAGGAGGCGACGATTAACAACGCTTCGCGCAAGCCAGCCGGGCGGCTGAGCGCATATTCTTCGTGGGTCTCCTGACGGATATTCAACAGCTCAATCTGCTCGCTCTCTTCGCCGCGAATCGACGCCTGCGTAGAGGCCGTATTCTGTAGCGCGTAACCGCGCGACTCCTGCATATACTCTTGCAGCGTATGGCCGTTTAAAGAGATCACCAGCGGCAGCGTATCCGTGAGGATCAGCTCAACGTTGTTTTCATCATTGATGTACTGTTCCCAGAAAGGCGGCAGATGGACTTCGACGGAGTCGAGGTAGTAGCGCCATTTATTAGGATCGTCAGTGGTAATGCCGTAGCGGGTGATGGAGTGGGTCAGTATCACGACACTGTTGCTTTCCGCGTTCAACGTCAGCGAGATGGGCGCAGCACTGGCGCCTGTCGGCCCCGGAACTTGCTGGATCTGGCTAAGGTTATCGAGATAGTTTTCTACCGCGCTGCGCTCTTCGGGCAACAGTTTACGCGTTTGCGCGTCCTGAAAGGCGCTGATCCACGGTAAGCTCCCTCGTCTGGACTTTACCCGGAACCGCCATATTGCCAGTAGAGAGCAGGCCAGCAAAGCAGCTATAAAAATCAGAATGGTGCTCATGCTTTCCCCATCTTACTAAGTCTGTCAGGCGTGGTCAGTCGCACCCTGTCCAATAAACATTTTTCTGTGGTTGGCTATCGGCAAGCGTGGAGTTGAACTTGAGCATTGTAAAGCGCATCCCAGTGAAGGCAAATCATAGCAATACCACCAAAAACGGAATATCAGCAAATTCCTGGAGTTATTTCAACCTATTGACTTTTAATTTGAAATAAGAATTAATTTTTATTACGTTACATAAATGTAAATAAACGGCAATTCGCATTGCCGAAACCGTGCGGTATGTCGCACAATGACCACAGATTACACTGCAAAGATTCTCACAATGAGCAAATCATTACAAAAACCCACCATTCTGAAAGTGGAAACCGTCGCACAATCCCGACTGTTTAACGTAGAAAGCGTGGATCTGGAGTTCAGCAACGGCGTGCGTCGCGTGTATGAACGTATGCGACCATCAACCCGTGAGGCGGTAATGATTGTGCCGATCGTTGATGAGCATCTGATTCTTATTCGTGAGTATGCGGTGGGAACCGAATCCTATGAGCTGGGCTTCTCGAAAGGATTGATCGACCCGGGCGAGACCGTTTTTGAAGCGGCGAACCGGGAGCTCAAAGAAGAGGTCGGGTTTGGCGCGCATAACCTGACCTTCTTAAAAAAACTCAGCATGGCGCCCTCTTATTTTTCCAGCAAAATGAATATCGTGGTGGCGGAAGATCTCTATCCGGAGTCGCTGGAAGGCGACGAGCCTGAGCCATTGCCGCAGGTACGCTGGCCGCTGGCGCATTTAATGGATCTGCTGGAAGACCCCGATTTTAACGAGGCCCGCAACGTCAGCGCGCTGTTTCTGGTACGCGAGTGGTTGAAAGCGCAGGGCCGAATTGCCTGATGGCGCGGCGTTGATCAAGCCAACGGAAAGTTCGTCTCCCCGTTCGCCGTCATCCGCTAAACACAATAAAAAAGGCGCCGGAGCGCCTTTTTTGATCAGAACAGTTCGTGTGTTTCACCATTATCAATAATGGTGGTTCCCACCTCGTGTACCGCCTGTTGTGTCGGCTGCGTGCCTTCGATGAAATACTCTTCACGGCTGTTACCGCCGCTCGCCAGTTGTCCGGTACTGCGGTCGATATTCACCGTGACGATGCCCGGCGGCGGCGTTAGCGGCTGTTCCGGCACGCCTTCCAGCACGGCTTTCATATAGGCGTCCCATGCAGGTTGCGCGCTCTTCGCGCCGCCCTCATAGCCGGAGATTTGATCTTTGATCGCGCCGGAAGCGGTAGTGCGGCCTAAATCACGGCGGTGATCGTCAAAGCCGATCCATACGGAAGTGACGACGCCAGGACCATAGCCGGAGAACCATGCGTCTTTCGAGCTGTTGGTCGTACCGGTTTTGCCGCCGATATCGCGACGTTTAAGGTCACGCGCCGCACGCCAGCCGGTACCCATCCAGCCGGGTTCGCCGAAGATATTGGTGTTCAGCGCGCTTTTGATCAGAAACGCCAGCGGCGTATTGATCACATGCGGCGCGTACTCCTGCGTGCCGTTTTGCGCGACCAGCGCCTGGTTTGCCTGTTCCAGCTCAGGCATCGGTACGGCGCTGTTTTGCTGCTCTTGCGAAACCGCGACCTCTTCCACATTGGTGTTTTCCAGCACGTCGGATTTCTGCGTATTGCCGTAAATGACCGGGATATCGCACTCCGGGCAGGCGATTTTCGGTTTCGCTTCGAAGATCACGCCGCCCTGATCGTTCTCAATCTTGCTGATGAAATACGGGTCGATCAGGAAACCGCCGTTCGCCATCACCGCATAACCGCGCGCAACCTGCATCGGCGTGAAGGAGGCGGAGCCCAGCGCCAGCGATTCGGTATGCACGATATTCTGCGCCGGGAAGCCGAAGCGTTGCAGATACTCCGCCGCATAGTCGACGCCCATGGCGCGCATGGCGCGTACCATCACCACGTTTTTCGACTGCCCCAGCCCCTGGCGTAAACGAATCGGTCCGGCGTACTGCGGCGGGGAGTTTTTCGGACGCCAGTCTGAACCTGCCCCGGCGTCCCAGCGGGAAATCGGCACATCGTTGAGCATACTGGCGAGCGTCAGCCCTTTATCCATTGCGGCGGTGTAGAGGAACGGTTTGATGTTCGACCCCACCTGACGCAAAGCTTGCGTCGCGCGGTTAAATTTACTCTGATTAAAATCGAAACCGCCGACCAGCGCCAGTACTGCGCCTGTTTGCGGGTTAAGCGAAACCAGCGCGGAGTTCACTTCCGGTACCTGCGCCAGCCACCAGTCGTTATCCACCTGACGAACCCAGATTTGCTGACCTGTCTGGACGACATCGGTAACTTTACGCGGCGTCGGCCCCTGCTGTGTATCCGAGCGGTAAGGCCGCGCCCAACGCATTCCTTCCATATGTAGCGAAACGGACGTACCGTCGGCAAGCGAAGCGGTCGCCTCTTGCGGATTAGCGCTGGTGACCACGGCGGGAAGCAGCGGTCCGTAGGTCGGCAACGCTTTCAACGTATCGGTAATTTTTTTACTGTCCCACGCCGTTTCGCCCACTTTCCATAGCACATTCGCCGGGCCGCGATAACCGTGGCGCATGTCATAGTCCAGCACGTTATTACGTACCGCCTGTTGCGCAGCCTGCTGCACTTTGCGGGTGATGGTCGTGTAAATACGATAACCATCTTCGTAGGCGCTTTCGCCATAACGGTTATACATTTCCTGGCGCACCATTTCCGACAGATAAGGTGCGGAGAAGGCGATTTCCGGCGCGTGATAATTTGCGTCGATAGGTTCGCTACGGGCCTGATCGTACTGCGCCTGAGTGATATATCCCTCGCTTAACATTCGCGAAAGCACTACGTTACGGCGCGCTATCGCCCGATCCATCGAGTAGAGCGGGTTAAAGGTAGAAGGCGCTTTAGGTAGCCCGGCGATAACCGCCATTTCGCTTAGGCTAAGCTGGTCGACCGTCTTACCAAAGTAGACCTGTGCCGCCGCGCCAACGCCATAGGCGCGGTAGCCGAGATAGATCTTGTTCAGATAGAGTTCGAGGATCTCATTTTTATTCAGCAACTGCTCAATACGAATCGCCAGAAACGCTTCCTTGATCTTGCGCATCAGCGTGCGTTCGGGGCTAAGGAAGAAGTTTCGCGCCAGTTGCTGGGTAATGGTACTTGCTCCCTGCGATGCGTGACCGGAGAAGAGCGCGACGCTGGCCGCACGGAAAATACCTACCGGGTCAATGCCGTGATGCTCATAAAAGCGGCTATCTTCGGTGGCGATAAAGGCGTTGATCATTTCCGGCGGAATTTGATCGAGCGTAACGGGAATACGACGTTTTTCGCCATATTGCGCGATAAGTTCGCCATCCGCGCTGTAAACCTGCATCGGAATTTGCAAACGCACATCTTTCAATGTCGCGACGTCAGGTAGCTGCGGCTCAATATAGCGATAAAGGCCATAAATCGAGCCTGCTCCCAGCAGGATGCAACATACTGCAAGGATCAATAAATACTTTACGAACTTCACTGGAGATTTCCCATTTAGTGTCATTTGGGCAGTTTATAAACAAACGCGCGGTAGTATAAAGGCAAGCCAGACGCATTGATATACCCGTTAACGCGACGGGTGATAAGGAGATCGACCGTTATGGCTTTTAAAACCTGGCAAATAGGATTGCATATTCAGCAGCATGAAGCGCTGGCCATCGCCGTTATTCGCGGCGCATCGGGCTGGTCTCTGCAACGTTGGTGGCGACTGCCGCTGATGAACGCCTCCACGGCAGAGGGTACGATTCCTGACCCGCAATCGCTGGCTCACGTACTGCGACCCTGGAGCCGCGAGCTGCCGCTACGTCACCGTATTTATCTCTCTTTTCCCGCAAATCGGACATTGCAACGCGCTTTTCCACATCCGCCGATGCGTCTGCGGGAACGTGAGCAAGTCGCATGGCTTTCACAAACGATGGCGCGTGAGCTGGATATGGATCCGGACTTATTGCGTTTCGACTTTCAGGACGATGCGCTGAGCCCCGCGTTCAACGTTACCGCCGTGCAAAGCAAAGAAATTTCAGCGCTGTTAACGCTGGCGCAAACGCTCAATGTGCGCATCGCTGCTGTAACTCCCGATGCCTGCGCGTTACAGCGCTTGCTGCCGTTTATACCTTCGGGGCGGCAATGTCTGGTCTGGCGCGATGAGAGCCAGTGGCTGTGGGCGACGCGCTATGCGTGGGGGCGTAAATCGGCGCGCGAGGCGACGACGCTGCATGATCTTGCCGCGACGTTATCCGTCGTGCCGGAACATATTTCGTTATGCGCCGAAGGCGAATTCGACCCCTGGCGCGTCGTTACCGTCCGCCAACCGCCGGTTCCGCCGGACGGTTATCGCTTTGCGATTGCGCTGGGTTTAGCCATGGGGGAGATACGCTGATGGCGCATTCTGTCAATTTGCTCCCCTGGCGGCGCCAACATTACGTAGCGCGTCTGCGGCTGTGGTGCGTGGTATGGGGCGCGTCCCTGCTGCTGATAGCAAGCCTCGCGACGATCGCCCGGTTGGTTTTTTGGCAGGAGGGGAGGATTAATGAACTGCTACTGACGGCGGAAAACGGACGCACGACGGCGCTTGCGGCGAACATACCGCAGTTGCAGCAGCGTCAGCGGCAGCAACAGGCGCGATTACAACGTCAGGCGCAGCGTGAACTGACGCAAGCCTGGCAATCTATCTTGACTGACCTTGCCAACCTGTTGCCAGAGCAGGCATGGCTGACAAGCCTCAATTATCAGCAAGAGACGCTAGAGCTGGAAGGGCTGGCGAGAACGTTTGACGCCCTGCTCACGCTTGAGACATCGCTTCGTCACTATGTCAGTTTTCCGCTAAACCGCACGGGCACCACGCGGCAGGATGCGCAAGGGCGCTGGCAGTTCCATTATCAGTTAACGAGGAGCGCCGCCCGTGAACGCGCTCTTTGATATCTGGTACGGGATGTCGCGCCGTGGTCGGGTTTTTTGTTGGTGTGCAGGCGTGCTGTGCCTGACGCTGATGGTCGCGTTATCTGTGGGCTATCCCGGCTGGAAAACGCTGGATACGCAACAAATGCGGTTAAGCCAGAAGCGCGAGGCCGCCCGGCAACAGTGGCGTCATCTGCGCCGTCTGAGCGTCGCGGCTGAACCGCTTTTCGGGCGCACCGTGGAAAATCCGCGTCCTTTTTCGCCGTTAGATTTCCAGGCTCCTCCCCTGCGTTTGCTGCACTGGCAGCCATCGGCGCAGGGGGGAGAAATGGCGCTGAAAACGTCCTGGGATGCGGTGCCGTCACTGTTTGTCCGGTTGGCCGAAAGCGAGATGAGCGTAAGTCGGTTTTCATTGCGTAGAGAGGGGGCGGAATTATTGATAACGCTGCAACTGGAGCGCCTGGCGAATGAAGGCTAGCCGTAGTGTATTGCTCTGTTTTTGTTTGCTGACGTTGACAGGAATGCGCGATCCCTTCCGCCCGCCGGAAGATCGCTGCCGGATAGCCGAACTCTCGCAGTGGCGGTATCAGGGCGCGGTGCGTAAAGGCGAGCGATGGACAGGCATTCTTAAAGACAGCCAGCAAAAATGGCGGCGAGTGGAAGAAGGGCAGACGCTGGAAAACGGTTGGACGATTGTCCGCCTGACGGCGGAAGCCTTAACGTTAACGACCGGTAAAAATTGTGCGCCGCCGCAGTGGCGGTGGCTACGTCAGGGAGCGGGCAATGAAGCGATGGATAGCCATAATACTGATAGTCTTGATGCCCGCCGCACAGGCGGGAAAAGCGGCGAAAGTGACGCTGGTGGTTGACGACGTCCCTGTGGTGCAGGTTTTGCAGACTTTAGCCGAGCAGGATCGGCAGAATCTGGTGGTGTCGCCGGACGTCAGCGGGACATTATCGCTACATCTGACGGATGTGCCGTGGAAACAGGCGCTACAGACGGTGGTCAATAGCGCGGGGTTGGTGCTGCGTCAGGAGGGGAATATTCTTCATGTTCATTCACAGGCCTGGCAGAAAGAACACAGTGCGCGGCAGGATGCCGAGCGGTTAAGGCTTCAGGCTAATTTACCGCTGGAAAACCGCAGCATTAGCCTGCAATACGCCGATGCCGCCGAACTGGCGAAAGCGGGCGAGAAACTCCTGAGCGCGAAGGGAACCATCATGGTAGATAAGCGCACCAACCGCCTGCTGTTGCGCGATAACCGCGCGGCCCTGGCGGAGCTGGAAAAATGGGTATCGCAAATGGATCTGCCGGTGGCGCAGGTGGAGCTGGCGGCGCATATCGTCACCATTAACGAAAAGAGTCTACGGGAACTGGGCGTAAAGTGGACGCTGGCTGACGCGACGCAAGCGGGCTCGGTGGGTGACGTGACGACGCTTTCCAGTGATTTATCCGTCGCCGCCGCCACCTCACGCGTCGGGTTTAACATCGGGCGCATTAACGGACGCTTGCTGGATCTGGAGCTGTCAGCGCTGGAGCAAAAGCAGCAGTTGGATATTATCGCCAGCCCCCGGCTGCTGGCTTCCCATCTGCAGCCAGCCAGTATCAAGCAAGGCAGCGAAATTCCTTATCAGGTTTCCAGCGGCGAAAGCGGCGCGACCTCCGTGGAATTTAAAGAAGCGGTGCTGGGAATGGAGGTGACGCCCACCGTTTTGCAAAAAGGGCGCATCCGCCTGAAGTTACATATCAGCCAGAATGTCCCCGGTCAGGTACTACAACAGGCTGATGGTGAAGTGCTGGCGATAGATAAACAGGAAATTGAAACGCAGGTAGAGGTAAAAAGCGGCGAGACGCTGGCGCTGGGCGGTATTTTTTCGCGAAAAAATAAATCGGGTAGCGATAGCGTGCCGCTGCTGGGGGATATTCCCTGGCTTGGTCAGCTCTTCCGCCATGACGGCAAAGAGGACGAGCGACGCGAATTAGTGGTGTTTATCACCCCCAGACTGGTGGCGACAGAATAATTTATGCATAAAAAAGCGCTGTTTTTGCACTGAACGCATCTGCGGGATTTGACGTGCGGATGTATTTAGCATACAAGGAGTACCGATTTGAGAGTCGTGCTTTTCGTTGCTGACGCATTGATTAATGCGCTTTGCCTTGCCGAAGGTGTGCATAAGACCGATGATAAACGGCTGAATGTCCGCTGATGCAGACGTATTGGTTCTGCGAATTGCGCACAATTGTTTGAAAGTAGAGCAATTTGTAGGCCGGATATGTTGTTCTGGTCGCCATCCGGCAACGCTAACTCGGGTTTTGCAACAATCAGGCTTGGTGATTTATTCAGTTGCCAAACCCGCTTGAGTATTGAGATAATTTTCAGTCTGACTCTCGCAATATCTTATGAGGTTTCAGTTCATGTCCTGCTGCGCTGGGTGTCTGTGAAGCGGGTTTACCATTAACGAATAGTCTTAGTAGTACCGAAAAAATGGCAGAGAAACGCAATATCTTTCTGGTTGGGCCTATGGGTGCCGGAAAAAGCACTATTGGGCGCCAGTTAGCTCAACAACTCAATATGGAATTTTACGATTCTGATCAAGAGATTGAGAAACGAACCGGAGCTGATGTGGGCTGGGTCTTCGATGTTGAAGGTGAAGACGGCTTCCGTAATCGTGAAGAAAAAGTTATCAACGAATTGACGGAAAAACAGGGTATTGTGCTGGCAACCGGCGGTGGCTCTGTAAAATCGCGTGAAACGCGTAACCGTCTCTCCGCGCGTGGCGTCGTGGTCTACCTTGAAACGACCATCGAAAAACAACTGGCGCGCACGCAGCGTGATAAAAAACGCCCGCTGTTGCAGGTTGAAGCACCGCCTCGCGAAGTTCTGGAAGCGCTGGCTAACGAACGCAATCCGCTGTACGAAGAGATTGCCGACGTCACCATTCGCACCGACGATCAAAGCGCTAAGGTTGTGGCAAACCAGATTATTCATATGCTGGAAAGCAACTAATTCAAGCAGAATACGCTGGGTAAGCGGGCACAAGTAACTAAGGTGGATGTCGCGTCATGGAGAGGATTACAGTCACTCTCGGGGAACGTAGTTACCCGATCACCATCGCGGCTGGTTTGTTTAACGAACCAGCTTCATTCTTGCCGCTGAAATCAGGCGATCAGGTCATGTTAGTGACCAACGAAACCCTGGCGCCGCTTTATCTGGACAAGGTTCGCGGCGTACTCGAACGGGCAGGCGTTAACGTAGACAGCGTGATTCTTCCTGACGGCGAGCAGTATAAGAGCCTGACGGTGCTGGATACGGTGTTTACGGCGTTACTGAAAAAACCGCATGGTCGTGATACCACGCTGGTCGCGCTTGGCGGCGGCGTGATTGGCGATCTCACCGGTTTTGCGGCGGCCAGCTACCAGCGAGGCGTACGTTTCATCCAGGTGCCAACTACCTTACTGTCGCAGGTTGATTCTTCCGTGGGCGGGAAAACCGCCGTCAACCATCCCCTTGGCAAAAACATGATTGGCGCGTTTTACCAACCCGCTTCTGTGGTTGTCGATCTTGATTGCCTGAAAACGCTTCCCGCACGCGAACTGGCATCGGGACTGGCAGAGGTGATCAAATACGGCATTATACTCGACGCAGACTTCTTCACCTGGCTTGAGGAGAATCTGGATGCGCTATTGCGTCTGGACGGCCCGGCGATGGCGTACTGTATTCGTCGTTGTTGCGAGCTGAAAGCCGAAGTTGTTGCCGCCGACGAGCGTGAAGCGGGCTTACGTGCTTTACTGAATCTTGGACATACCTTTGGCCACGCCATTGAAGCGGAAATGGGATATGGCAATTGGTTACATGGTGAAGCCGTTGCCGCAGGTATAGTGATGGCTGCGCGCGCATCCGAGCGTTTGGGGCAGTTCAGTTCTGCTGATACGCAGCGCATCATCGCTCTACTCGAACGGGCCGGGTTGCCAGTCAATGGCCCTTGCGAGATGTCCGCGCAGGACTATTTGCCGCACATGCTGCGAGATAAAAAAGTGTTAGCGGGGGAGCTGCGTTTAGTGCTTCCGCTGGCCATAGGGAAAAGTGAAGTGCGCGGCGGAGTGTCGCACGAAGTCGTTCTTAGCGCGATTGCTGACTGTCAGCAGGCGTAACAATAAGAAAGGTCAGACTGATATTGCGTAGATGTCAGTCTTTTAGCTTCAGGTTATGTGCAATGTCGTAAGCATTAACCTTTGAGTGGGGTGTTAAATGGATGAATTCAAACCAGAAGACGAGCTGAAACCCGATCCCAGCGATCGTCGTACTGGTCGTTCTCGTCAATCTTCAGAACGCGATAATGAGCCACAGATCAACTTTGATGACGTTGATCTGGATGCCGACGATCGCCGTCCGACGCGTACGCGTAAAGCGCGTAGTGAAGAACCTGAAGTTGAAGAAGAGTACGAATCCGATGAAGACGATACGGTGGACGAAGAGCGTGTTGAACGCCGTCCACGTAAGCGTAAAAAAGCGGCCCATAAGCCAGCCTCTCGTCAGTACATGATGATGGGCGTTGGCGTACTGGTGCTGCTGCTATTGATTATCGGTATCGGCTCCGCGCTGAAAGCCCCCTCAACGTCTTCCAGCGAGCCGTCGGCCTCTGGCGAAAAGAGTATCGATCTTTCCGGTAACGCCGCCGATCAGGCGAATGCGACCCAGCCTGCGCCGGGCGCCACCTCCGCAGAACAAACCGCGGGCAATACGTCGCAGGATATTTCGTTGCCGCCGATTTCTTCAACGCCGACGCAGGGACAGTCGCCTGTGGTCGCTGACGGTCAGCAGCGCGTGGAAGTGCAGGGCGATCTGAATAATGCGCTGACGCAGAATCCAGAGCAGATGAACAATGTTGCGGTGAACTCTACGTTGCCGACAGAGCCTGCCACCGTCGCGCCAGTTCGCAATGGCAGCACGACGCGTCAGGCGGCGGTTAGCGAACCTGCCGAGCGTCATACCACGCGTCCGGAACGTAAACAGGCCGTCATTGAACCTAAGAAACCGCAGACCACGGCGAAAACCACGACTGCGGAACCGAAGAAACCGGTCGCGCCAGTGAAACGCACGGAACCGGCAGCGCCAGCCGCGACGCCGAAAGCGACCACCACGACGGCTGCGCCGACAGCGACGGCAAGCACTGCGCCGGTACAAACCGCGAAGCCAGCGCAAGCCTCGACAACGCCTGTCGCAGGCGGCGGAAAAAGCGCCGGCAACGTTGGCGCGTTAAAGAGCGCGCCATCCAGCCACTACACATTGCAGCTCAGTAGTTCTTCAAATTACGACAACCTGAACGGTTGGGCGAAGAAAGAGAACCTGAAAAATTATGTGGTATACGAGACGACGCGTAATGGACAGCCGTGGTATGTGCTGGTAACGGGGATGTATGCTTCGAAAGAAGATGCTAAACGTGCGGTGTCCACCTTACCTGCCGATGTGCAGGCGAAAAACCCGTGGGCAAAACCGTTGCATCAGGTTCAGGCCGATCTGAAATAATCCAGGCTGTGTCCTGCAATTGCCTGTGAGTGTCGCTGACAGCTATTTTTGTTCAGGACAGGCGCGAGGGGCGCATTTGCTACCGTCAAATGCGCCGTAAAGC
This sequence comes from Salmonella sp. A7, assembly GCF_020181675.1. Lineage (NCBI taxonomy): Bacteria > Pseudomonadati > Pseudomonadota > Gammaproteobacteria > Enterobacterales > Enterobacteriaceae > Salmonella > Salmonella sp. A7. The sequence continues at coordinate 380,537 of NZ_CP084001.1, forward strand.
AACGCGGCACAGCCTAAAGCGCAGGATGCTGTCGGAGCTTTCTCCACAGCCGGAGAAGGTGTAATTAGTTAGTCAGCATGAAAAAAAATCGCGCTTTTTTGAAGTGGGCAGGGGGAAAATACCCTCTGCTTGATGATATCAAACGACATTTGCCAAAAGGCGAGTGCCTTGTCGAACCTTTTGTGGGTGCCGGATCGGTGTTTCTTAACACCGACTTTTCTCGTTATATCCTCGCCGATATCAACAGCGACCTTATTAGCCTCTATAACATCGTGAAGTTACGTACTGACGAGTACGTACAGGCTTCGCGCGAGCTGTTTATGCCTGAAACTAACCAGGCTGAGGTCTATTACCAACTCCGTGAGGAGTTCAACACCTGCCAGGACCCCTTTCGTCGGGCGGTACTGTTTTTATATCTGAACCGCTACGGTTATAACGGACTCTGTCGCTATAACTTGCGCGGGGAATTTAATGTACCGTTTGGTCGTTATAAAAGACCTTACTTCCCGGAAGCGGAGTTGTACCACTTTGCAGAAAAAGCGCAGAATGCGTTCTTTTACTGTGAGTCATACGCAGACAGTATGGCGCGTGCGGACAAGTCGTCGGTGGTCTATTGCGATCCGCCTTATGCGCCGTTGTCCGCCACGGCTAACTTCACAGCGTATCACACCAATAGTTTTAGCCTGACGCAACAAGCGCATCTGGCGGAAATCGCTGAGAATCTGGTCAGTAACCGGATACCGGTGCTCATTTCCAACCATGATACGGCGCTCACACGCGAGTGGTATCAACTCGCAAAATTGCATGTCGTCAAAGTTAGACGCAGTATAAGCAGCAACGGCGGCACACGTAAAAAGGTGGACGAACTGCTGGCTCTGTACCAACCAGGAGTCGCCACGCCTGCAAGAAAATAATTCTCAAGGAGAAGCGGATGAAACAGTATTTGATTGCCCCCTCAATTCTGTCGGCTGATTTTGCTCGCCTGGGTGAAGACACCGCCAAAGCGCTGGCTGCCGGTGCTGATGTTGTACACTTTGACGTCATGGATAATCACTATGTGCCGAACCTGACTATCGGCCCGATGGTGCTGAAATCCCTGCGTCAGTACGGTATTACCGCGCCTATTGATGTCCACCTGATGGTCAAGCCAGTCGACCGTATCGTGCCCGACTTTGCCGCCGCTGGCGCGAGCATCATTACCTTTCACCCGGAAGCCTCCGAACATGTTGACCGCACGCTACAGCTGATTAAAGAGCACGGCTGTAAAGCGGGGCTGGTATTCAACCCGGCAACGCCGCTCAGTTATCTCGATTACGTCATGGACAAACTGGATGTGATCCTGCTGATGTCCGTGAACCCAGGCTTCGGCGGCCAGTCTTTTATTCCGCAGACGCTGGATAAACTGCGCGAAGTGCGACGCCGCATTGATGCGTCCGGTTACGACATTCGCCTGGAAGTGGATGGCGGAGTGAAGGTGAACAATATCGGCGAGATCGCCGCAGCAGGCGCGGACATGTTTGTTGCGGGGTCGGCAATTTTCGATAAGCCCGACTACAAAAAAGTGATTGATGAAATGCGCAGTGAGCTGGCAAAGGTAAGTCATGGATAAGTTGCAGAATATTCGGGGCGTCGCCTTTGATCTTGACGGCACGCTGGTGGATAGCGCGCCGGGTCTTGCCGCTGCGGTGGATATGGCGCTGTATGCGCTGGAACTGCCGGTCGCGGGCGAGGAGCGCGTGATTACCTGGATTGGTAACGGCGCAGACGTATTGATGGAACGCGCGCTGACCTGGGCTCGCGAGGAGCGCGCCACGCTGCGTAAGACGATGGGGAAACCGCCCGTTGATGAAGATATTCCTGCCGAGGAACAGGTACGCATTCTGCGTAAACTGTTCGACAGGTATTATGGCGAAGTGGCGGAAGAAGGCACCTTTTTATTTCCGCATGTCGCCGACACGCTGGGCGCGCTGCACGCCAGCGGATTGTCATTAGGTTTGGTGACCAACAAACCGACGCCGTTCGTCGCGCCGTTGCTGGAATCGCTTGATATCGCCAAATACTTTAGTGTGGTTATCGGCGGCGATGATGTGCAAAATAAGAAGCCGCATCCGGAGCCGCTGTTGCTGGTGGCAAGCCGGCTGGGCATGATGCCGGAGCAGATGCTTTTTGTCGGCGATTCGCGTAATGATATTCAGGCTGCAAAAGCGGCGGGCTGCCCTTCGGTTGGCCTGACATACGGCTACAATTATGGCGAAGCGATCGCTCTTAGCGAGCCGGACGTCATTTATGACAGTTTTAACGATCTTTTGCCCGCACTTGGGCTTCCGCATAGCGATAACCAGGAAATAAAAAATGACTAAGCCCATCGTTTTTAGTGGCGCACAGCCCTCAGGTGAATTGACCATTGGCAACTATATGGGGGCATTGCGTCAGTGGGTAAACATGCAGGATGACTATCATTGCATCTACTGCATCGTAGACCAACATGCTATTACCGTGCGTCAGGACGCGCAGCAGCTACGTAAAGCGACGCTGGATACGCTGGCGCTGTACCTGGCATGTGGTATTGATCCTGAAAAGAGCACTATTTTCGTTCAGTCCCATGTGCCGGAACATGCGCAGCTTGGCTGGGCGCTGAACTGCTATACCTATTTCGGCGAGCTGAGCCGTATGACGCAGTTTAAAGATAAATCTGCGCGCTATGCGGAAAACATTAACGCCGGCCTGTTTGATTACCCGGTGCTGATGGCGGCAGACATCCTGTTGTACCAAACCAATCTGGTGCCGGTAGGCGAAGATCAGAAGCAGCATCTGGAACTGAGCCGCGATATCGCCCAGCGTTTCAACGGGCTGTATGGCGATATTTTCAAAGTACCGGAACCGTTTATTCCAAAATCCGGCGCGCGCGTGATGTCGCTGCTGGAGCCGACAAAGAAAATGTCCAAATCGGACGATAATCGTAATAACGTGATCGGCCTGCTGGAAGATCCGAAATCGGTAGTGAAGAAAATCAAACGAGCGGTCACTGACTCCGACGAGCCGCCGGTAGTGCGTTATGATGTGAAAGAGAAAGCGGGTGTCTCTAACCTGCTGGATATTCTTTCCGCCGTGACCGGTCAGAGCATTCCTGAACTGGAAAAACAGTTTGAAGGTAAAATGTATGGCCATTTGAAAGGCGAAGTGGCGGAGGCGGTTTCCGGAATGTTGTCTGAGTTGCAGGAGCGCTATCATCGTTTCCGCAACGACGAAGCGTTCTTGCAGAAGGTGATGAAAGACGGGGCGGAAAAAGCCAGCGCACGTGCGGCCGAAACGCTGAAAGCCGTTTACGAAGCCATTGGCTTTGTGGCGAAACCGTAAGGGGTATTGCGTGCCCGATGGCGCGAGCTTATCGGGCCTACAAACGAGCGTAAGTTGGACAAGGCATCTGCGCCGTACCGTTTATCTGACCTGTAAAAAAACCGGGAAAATCCCGGTTTTTTTGTATCTGCGCAGTCGTTTCTATTATTGATCGGCAGCCGGGCCGCAACCACCAATAATTTTAGAAATAGAAATTGCAGGGTGCAGCAAATAATCGTAGCTGCAGTTGTTTTTTTTGTTTTCGATATGACCGGTACAGGCGGTGAGCGTTGCCAGAACCCCTGCCACAATGGCAATTTTTACAAATTTGAACATGTCAAAATCCTTGTTGATAAAACGAACACTAATGGTGGAATAAATATAAGATCTATTTAGCGTATAGTACGATAGCAATTAATAAACCATGCAGGTAGTCCAAATAAGGACTTCATCTTTACCTGGAAATCTGATTTAAAAAAGGCCGCTTAATAATAAGCGGCCTGTATTAGTGTTATATAATGTCGTTTATTTAACGAAATGTTTTCTTAACGTTAAGCATAAAGCCTTTATCGCTGATACCGTCTTCCTTCCACTGGTACGCATCCAGATGTAGCGCAGTATCATTGCTGCTATATTTCACGCCGATGGTTGCCAGGCCATTAACGCCGCCGCCTTTTTGACCGTCATCTATGCCGAACGATTGACCCGTCGCACCCTGTAATGACGCTGTACGCTGGCTCTTGCTGTAGCTCAGGTTCGGGCCACCTTCCAGGGTAGCGGTGGCGCTCCAACCGTCTTTCCCGGCGTAATCCAGCTTCAGACCGACAAGAGAGTCTACCGCCGTTTCGTTGCCAGAGTTCATGGACAGGTTAAAATCTCCGGCGCTGCGCTCTTTGTAGCCATCTTCCATGGTGTGGCGGAATTTCACCCCGGCATACGGCGTGACTTTCAGCGTATCACTCATCAGAGTGAAGGTTTTTGCCCCTTCGCTGCGGAACTCAAGGTACTGCTGACGTACGTCGGAATCCGCCACCTTGTTGGTGTCGCCGTAAGAGACGGAGCGACTGCTGTCCAGGTTATGCACGTCATAACGCAGGCTGTTATTCCACGCCAGACCTTCTTCAAACGCCATGCTGTGCTTCAGGCCGAAGAACTGACTGTAGCCGCCGGTCAGGCCGTTATCGCCCGCGGTTTTTGAACCGTCGCCATCCAGACGCGCAATACCGTACTCCAGCGTCAGATTCTGGCTTGTGGTCAAATCCAGCTTCTGGCGCAGCGCCAGCATGTCGTACTGAGTGTCGTTGCCCAGTTCAGCGCGCGGATCGCCTTTCGCCACTACGTTAAACGCCAGGCCGTCTTTAATCTGCGGGGCCGCGTCGGCCAGCATGTTAAAGCGGTTACTGAGGATGCGCGCTTCGCGGAACACGGTGGTGGCCTGAGCGCCGCTGACCTGTTTCAGAGCGTTGTTCAGTTCGGCGGTGGTGCCAACGTTGAGGCTGGTATACAGCTCGTTGTTGGTGTAACCGGCGTCGAGCGCACTCGCCACGCCGGAGACGCTGGCGTCGGTCGCCACATCGGCATAGGCGTTTTTGGTCATGGTGACGTCAACGTTGCCGTCGCTGTCCTGGCTTCCCTGCGCGTTCCACACCACGGTGGTGGACTGGATAGCGCCGGCGTCAGACAGGTTGCTGCCTTCGACCACGTTGTCGAAGCTGACGGTGGTGTCGGCGGTACCTGCGGCAAAGCCGGTGTTGATTTCCACGCCGTTCATGCTGGCGTTGCTGACCTTGAGCTTACCGGCGCTGCCGTCGGCGCTGGTGCCGACCACGTAGCCGGACAGGTTGTTGGTGGTGGATGAGCCTGCGCTGTCGCCGGTGGTCACGGTCGCCATGCCATCGTTAATGGTCGGTTCCGTTGGCGCAATGAAGTCAACATAATGCACTTCCGTACCGTCGCCGTTTTCACCGCTGCCTTCGATGGTTTTACCGCTCTGCTTGATAAAGCCGGAGCCGGTTACGCTGTCATCAATATAGACCGTACCGTTGTTGACGATATGGCCGTTGCTGCTCAGTTGACTGAATGCATAAGAATTGCTGGCGTAGATATTGATAGTGCCGTTGTTTTCGATAACCGCATCGGATTTGGCATCAGACTCAAGCTGCATCCCGACCATGCCGGTCTGCGTGGTGCCTTTAGTACCGACGTTAATTTCACCGTTGTTGACCATCTTCGCGCTGCCATGCGCCGACATCGCCACATTGCCGGTTTTATCAATGTTGATGGTGCCGTCGTTAATCGCCTTGCTGCCGCCGTTATTTTTCGCCGTGGTGATCTGCCCGTTAATAACACCGGTGCTGCCGTTATACAGGGTGTGCCCGCTCCCGCCGGTGGCGATATCGGCATCGCTATTCACCGTTCCCCAGTTATTGAAGGCGCCAGCCCACAGGCCGTCGTTTATTAGCGTTACAACGCCGCCTTCGAGGTTATTAAACGTACCGCCTTTATCAACAGAACCATTGTTGATGATCCCTGCGTTATTAACGGTTGCGGCACCGGTAAAGTTCAGCTTATCGATTTCGCCGCCTGAGTAGTTATTCAGTACCGTACTGCCCGATGCGCCGACCCAGGCCGACACTGTGCCTGTGTTATTCATGGTGCTGGCCCACTGCTCAACCGCGTTCATGGAGCCGCTGTTGTTGATAATGGAACCCGCTACCGTGGTCCCCGTTTTCCCGGTCACGGTGCCGGTATTGTTGAACACGCCGCCGTCTACGGAAACGGCAGCCGTTGTTCCCTCGTTGGTATAGACGCCGCCTTTGTCGATGCCGACGCTGCTGATGCTGCCGGTGGACTCGTTGGTGACATCACCGTAATTTCTGACGGTGACCTTGCCGCCGCTGACGATGCCTGCGTTGGTGACGTGTACGGTCTGCGTTGCGATCGGACTGGTGATAATGGTTTCGCCAGTAAGCGTTTCACCTGCGGCGGTAATGACATCGCCATCAGCAAAAGCCAGGGAGACGTTGCTGTCGGTCGGGTTGTACTGGTCGCTGCTCTGACAGTTGCTGTCAAAGCACACGGTGCCGTAGTTAATCACGCTGCTGTTGTTGTCGGCCAGGAACGGTTTACCGTAAGAGGCATCGATATTGATGGTGCCAGTGGTATCGTTGATGACGGTCCCGCCGTTGAGCGCCGCCATGCCGACCAGCTGGTTATCATCAATTTTGGTGACGCCCTCATCGGCGGTGAGATTAATGGTGCCCTGGTTAATGGCGGTGCCGCCATTGAGCGCCATCATGCCGAACCCGGCGTTATTTACGTTAATGGTGCCGGTATTGGTGGCTGTGGCGTCGCCGTCACCGCCATCAGTTGAGCCTGCGACCATACCTGCACTGGTGAGATAGAGCGATGACGGATGCCAGTAGCTTGTGCTGGTAATATCACCTTCATCGTCCAGCGTCGGGACAAAACCATCCAGATAAATATCGCCTGCGTTTAGCGCCGCTCCTTTGATGGCGCTAACGCCATATACGCCTGCGCCCTGCAAATGGATGGCGGCGTCTTCATCATTGACAACATCGCCATATCCAGAAGCGAGCATTGCATAGAAGGTATGGTTGTACCATTTCAGCGGGAAAAAGGAAAAACCTTTATATTTTACAGGTTGCTGGTCAGATATGATGGTGATATCACCGCCAGATTGGTTATGAATTACCGAACCTGCGTCGTCGGCGCGGGCAACGGCAGTACGATCGTCGCCGCCGCCGTTACTGGTTGCGTAAACCAGGATCTCACCGCTGTTGCTGATAGTTGCGCCATTGTCGACGCGCATAATGGAATAGACGCCGTGGCTTGTGATATCGCCCTGGTTCGCAATTGATGAATTTTCTCCGTTAGCGACTAATAGCGCATTGTTAATGGAAGCGCTAACATCTATATAATTGACATTAATATCAATGATTGAATTGTCATCCAGAATCAGAGAACCGCCGTTGCTGACCTTGGCCAGTGTGACAGCGCCTCCTATCATGGTGGCTGTATCTATTGTGGACTGACCGCTTAGCGTAACTTCGCTGTCGCCGTTGAGATTGATGCCTGTGACGATGCTGACCGAGCCATCCGTATTCTGGCTATGGGTAATGCTAATACCGCCGCGGATATCTACGTTGTTACCCTCGCCCGTAACGTTCAGACCGATAACGCTCAACGCTTGTCCACTGACTGTCGACAGATCGCCGACGTTGATGTCAAATGTGCCATCAAGGGTGATATCGTTGTTGGCGCCGTTAACGGTGACGCCGGTTAGCGGGGTATCGCCGGCGATCAAAGAATTTTGCTCGAACTCAGCGCTCATATTCACGTTGCCTGCGATATTGACGGTGTTGCTGTCGCCGCTCACGTTTACGCCCGTCGCGCCGCGGAATACGCCATCGCTGTCCTGCACGGAAATAACGTTAATATCGCCATCCAGCGTAACCTGTGACGTATTGCCGCTCACCAGCGCGCCGGTGCCGTTGAGGCTGACGTTAATATTCCCTTTGTTGCGGAAGGCGTTTTGTTCGCCAGCGACCACAAAACCCACCGAGTCCTGATCGCGGACGGTGGCGTTACCGGTATTTTTTGCTTCATTTCCGGTGCCGTAGGTGATGATACCCATCGCGCCGTCGGTGACCAGCAGATCGCCCGCCTGGGTCAGACTGCCGTTGTCGCCATTGATAACTACAGCGGCAGAGCCTGCGCCATCCACTGCGATATCGCCGGTATTGGCGATACGGGCCTTACTGCCGTCAATTCGCGTACCGGTCGCGCCGCCGGAGATGGTCTGATCGCCTTCATTGATAATGAGCGTGTTATCGCCATCGACATACAACGCAGCGGACCCCGCGCCGCTGACGGTGGTGTCCCCGACATTATCGATAACCGCGTTGTCGCCGATAATATGGCCGCCGGTGGCGCCGTCGGTGATGGTCATATCGCCGTCGTTGCTGACGCGCGCGTTATTGCCGTCAATGGTGGTGCCAGTGGAGCCTGCGCCGCTGATACTGGAAGTACCGGTATTCTGAACCGTGGCGTTGTCGCCATCGATGATGATGGCGGTGCCGCCGCCGCTCACGGTAATGTCGCCGGAAAAATCGGTGGTGGTATTATTACCGGAAATCAGCGCGCCGATGGCGTTGTCTACCGTTGAATGGCCCGAAATGGTGTTGGTGGTGCCGTCGCCGGAGATCACCATGCCGGTGGCGCCGTCGGTCACACTGGAGTCCCCGGTGAGCGTGTTGACGGTTCGATCGCCGGAAATAATCACGCCGGTGCGATCCTGGCCGCTGATATCCATGCCGCGATCGGAGGTATGCGATTCGCCGTCGCCGGTGATAACCGTGGTGTTATCGTCGGCAATAATCAGATAGCCCCGGCTGTCGTACTTCCAGTAGAGACCGTTTTCCTGGGTGCCTTCAATCACGGCGGCATTGGCGTCAGTCACGTCCCAGCCGGTGACGTTCAGCGTTTTGCCGTCTTCGGTGGTCAACTGCCACTGGTCATCCTGTTCTGAATAATTCCACACGGCGCCCTCGAGAACGCTGCCGTTATCCAGTTTGAAGCTATCGAAGGCCAGGGTGTCTTTGCCTTTATCGATGGTGACGCCGTTGCTGAAGGTAGTAACAGAATTATCTGTGGGTGTGTCGTCGTCATCGCCGCTATCGTCAGGCGGGGTTACATCGTCATCGCCGCTATCGTCAGGCGGGGTTACATCATCATCGCCGCTATCGTCAGGCGGGGTCACATCGTCATCGCCGCTATCATCGGGCGGGGTCACATCATCATCGCCGCTATCGTCAGGCGGGGTCACATCGTCATCGCCGCTATCGTCAGGCGGGGTCACATCGTCATCGCCGCTATCGTCTGGCGGGGTCACATCGTCATCGCCGCTATCGTCAGGCGGGGTTACATCGTCATCACCGCTATCATCGGGTGGGGTCACATCGTCATCGCCGCTATCGTCAGGCGGGGTTACATCGTCATCGCCGCTATCATCGGGCGGGGTGACATCGTCATCGCCGCTATCATCAGGCGGGGTCACATCGTCATCGCCACCATCGTCGGGCGGGGTGACGCTGCCGCCATCGTCGGGCGGAGTGACGTTGCCTCCATTGTCGGGCGTAGGGGGGGTATAAGAATGAGTAGAATCTCCGCCACCGTTATTTTCAACGCCAATAGCCACACCTGCGACCAGCGCAGCAACGCCGCCAGCAACCCAGCCCCAGTGATTATCATTTTCAGGTAATGTAGCAAGGCAGGTCGGTGAGAGTTTTGCGCGTTTTTCTTTAGGCAGGGAGGAGATATTACTGGGACATTCTTTTTCATCATCGTTATTTTCTGCGGCGATGGCCGGAATGTAATAACTTTGTAGCGTTAAAGCGATCGCGATAGAAATAAGTTTTTTCTTTTGCATAGGGTTCATCCTTAATTAATATTTTCCTTGCGTACTAAACATATGCAGAGAGCGATACAGGCAATGATGAAATGGCCAGAAGAAAATTATGCTTTAGTGTTTATTTTATCACCCGATAACCAGGTCAGGTCAAATTGAGTGCTTAACGGTGTTATTTATTAGGTGAATGAATGATAGGGGAATTTGACGAAGAAAAGGGTTTTTACGCAATATTATTAATATTTAAATTCACGTGGTGTATTTAAAATGGATTGCTTAATTTAATTTTAAGTAAAAATAATTTGGGGTTACGAGTAGTTGTAAAATAAAGCCCTGAATAACAGGGCCTTATTTTAATTAATGATTAGAGAACCAATTTAATTTATCGCGTAAACCAACGACCCGGCCAACGATAATCAGCGCCGGGCTTTCAACCTGTTGCGCTAATTCCCCGAGCTGCGTCAGCACACCGTGGACGACGCGTTGCTTCACGGAGGTGCCGTTTTCTACCAGCGCAACCGGCATATCGGCCTGCATACCGAATGCGATCAGTTTTTCCTGGATAGTTGCTGCCTGATTAAGCCCCATGTAGAACACCAGCGTCTGTTTTTCTGCCGCCAGGTTTTCCCAGTCCAGCTCGCCGCCGGTTTTCAGGTGACCCGTGACCAGACGTACGCTCTGGGCGTAATCGCGATGGGTTAGCGGAATACCGGAGTAGGCGGAGCAGCCGGAAGCCGCGGTAATCCCCGGCACGACCGAGAAAGGAATACCGGCATGGCACAGCGTTTCCAGCTCTTCGCCGCCGCGACCAAAGATAAAGGGATCGCCGCCTTTCAGGCGTACCACGCGTTTACCTTTTTGCGCTTCACGCAGCAGGATCTGGTTGATTTCCTCCTGTGGGACGCAGTGGTAACCCGCGCGTTTCCCCACAAAGACCCGATCGGCATCGCGGCGTACCAGGTTCATAATGTCGTCGGAGACGAGGCGATCGTAAACCACGATATCCGCCTGTTGGATTTGTTGTAATCCTTTCAGCGTCAGCAGTCCGGCATCGCCCGGCCCGGCGCCAACCAGCACGACTTCGCCACGGTGATCCAGCGGTTCGCTAAACAGGTGCTCGGTTGTCGCATTAACCGCTTTCTCATCGGCATTCGCCAGCGACTGCGCCAGTCGGTCATTGACGAAAAATTTCTCCCAGAAGCGACGACGTTCGCCCATCGTGGCAAACTGCTTTTTCACTCGGGCGCGGAGTTGCCCGGCGTAGCGCGCGACCTGCCCCAGATGCTGCGGCAGCAGCGACTCCAGTTTCTCGCGCAGCAGACGCGCCAGCACCGGAGAAGTGCCGCCCGAGGAGACGGCGACCATCAGCGGCGAGCGGTCAATAATGGAGGGCATGATAAAGCTGGCGGCTTTCGGCGCATCCACCACGTTGCAGAAGATGCGGCGTGACTCCGCCGCTTCACTGACGCGCTGGTTGACGGTATCGTCGTCGGTAGCCGCGATCGCCAGCCAACACGAGTCGAGAAGCGTTTCGTCGAACGGTCCCTCAACCAGAGTCAACATGCCTTCATTTGCCCATACGGTGAACTGTGGAATAAAGGTGAGCGCATTGACCGTTAAACGTGCGCCTGCTTCCAGCAATAACCGTGCTTTGCGTTCTGCGACATCGCCACCGCCGACGATCAGACAGTCGCGGTCGCGTAATTGACAAAATATAGGCAAATGGTCCACGACATTACCCCTTAATTATTGGCAGCAGCCTCTGGCTGATTGATTTTTGCCGGAGCCGGACGCTCCGATTTCGGCGTAGCATACCAATAACCCAATCCCATGAACACGACGCCGGACAAAGTATTACCCAGAGTGACCCACAACAGATTGTGTCCGATTCCGGACAAGGTATAAGCGTCGCTGTGATGACCAAACCAGGAGAGGGCGAACAGCGTCATATTCGCGACAGAGTGCTCGTAGCCGGAAGCGATAAACGCCAGCAGACACCACCAGATAGCAAGAAATTTTGCCGTGCCTTCGGTGCGGATCGCCATCCAGATTGCCAGACAAACCAGCCAGTTACACAGCGCGCCTTTGAAGAACAGTACCGTGGCGGGCGCGGTGGTTTTCGCCAGCGCGACTGAGTGAACGATGCTGGTATCGACCGGCAACAAACTGCCGCCGCCCCAGCTGTAAAGCAGGGCGACAAAGACGGAGCCGACCAGGTTGCCGAGCCAGGTTTGCGGCAGGATAGCCCACATTTGACCGTGGCTGATGGTGCCAGCTTTGACGCCCAGCGTCAGGAACATGGTGTGGCCGGTAAACAGTTCGGAACCGGCGATGATGACCAGCGTTAAGGCGATACCAAAAGTGGCACCCATTACCAAAGGACGCACGGACGGGTCGAGCAGATTGCCGAGGGTGAAAATAAGAATGATGCCGAGACCGACATAAGCCCCGGCCATTGCCGAACTGACCCAGAAGCCGAGCGGATTATTCGCCGACAGGCGTGCGATGCGCGCAGCGTTAGCCGCACACTTATTGATAGTGTCTGTAAACATTTGATTATCCTTTTCTCACTTCATCCTTTGCACTGCCTCTTTGTTGGCTGCCCTCGCTCACCCCAGTCACATAGTGAACTATGTGACTGGGGATTAATGAGGGACATCCTTGTCCCTCACCGAAGGCAGCCAGCGGCTGTTCAAATTCGTTCCTGACGAATTTGTTGCTCAGTTGCCGCCGCGATGCAGTACAAATGATTTTGTGATAACAATTAAAATGAAAAAAATACAAAAAAGGGGAGGCGTTGCGCCTCCCAAAAATAATTAACCGCGCAACTGCACCACGCCGTCTTTTACCCGCGCGTCGTAATGTTTCACAGAAAACTGTTCGTCTTCCATGCACAAACCATCGCTCAGGCGAAAGCGCTGTTTCTTCAGCGGGCTGGCGACCCACAGTTCGCCCTGGTGTTCCGCAATCAGTCCACGAGACAGCACGCTGGCTTCAAAGAACGGGTCGATGTTGCTGATCGCGAATACCTGATCGCTATGGTAAGGACGGAAAATCGCGACTTGTTCAGTACCTAACAGCGCGCAGACGCCGGTTCCCGGCAGGATGTCATCGATTTTGCAGATGTTTTGCCACTGGCTCATGCGTTTTCCTCCACCAGAGTGACCGGGATACGTTCATACGGCGTGGCCGGACGATGCTGTTCGCGTTCCGGCACAACCTGAACATTTGGGTCGCGCTTGTCGCTGTTGATAAAGTGTTTGAAACGAACCTGTGCGGATGGGGTGTTGACGGTCTCCGTCCACTCGCAGACCACCGCTGCGCGCAGGCGCGCCATCTCTTCTTCCAGATGTTCGTTCAGGCCCAGCTTGTCGTCGATAATGACCGATTTCAGATAGTCGATGCCGCCTTCCAGGTTGTCTAACCACGGTGCGGTACGGGTCAGTTTGTCGGCGGTACGGATGTAGAACATCATAAAGCGGTCGAGATACTTGAGCAGCGTTTCGCGATCGAGATCGGCTGCCAGCAGATCCGCATGACGAGGTTTCATGCCGCCGTTACCGCAAACGTACAGGTTCCAGCCTTTCTCAGTGGCGATGATACCCACATCTTTACCCTGCGCTTCCGCACATTCACGGGTACAGCCGGAGACGCCGAACTTCATCTTGTGCGGGGTACGAATGCCTTTGTAGCGGTTTTCCAGCTCCACGCCGAAACCGACGCTGTCGCCCACGCCGTAGCGGCACCAGGTGCTGCCGACGCAGGTTTTCGCCATCCGCAGCGCTTTGGCATACGCGTGACCGGTTTCGAAGCCCGCTTCAATCAGTTGACGCCAGATTTCCGGCAGATCGTCTTTTTGCGCGCCAAACAGACCGATACGCTGAGAACCGGTGATTTTGGTATAGAGGTTAAACTCGCGGGCGATACGACCCACGGCCACCAGACCTTCCGGGGTGATTTCACCACCCGCCGAGCGCGGGATCACCGAGTAGGTGCCGTCTTTCTGGATATTCGCCAGGAAGTTATCGTTAGTATCCTGTAGCGGCGTGTGCTGCGGTTTGAGGATGTATTCGTTCCAGCACGACGCCAGCAGCGAACCGACGGTCGGCTTACACACTTCGCAGCCGTAGCCTTTACCGTGTTTCGCCAGCAGTTCTTCAAAGGTTTTAATGCCTTCCACGCGGATTAAGTGGAACAGTTCCTGACGAGAATAAGCAAAGTGCTCGCACAGGTTGTTGTTGACTTCAATACCCTGTTTCGCCAGTTCGGCGTTCAGTACCTGCGTCACCAGCGGGATGCAGCCGCCGCAGCCGGTTCCGGCTTTGGTTTCCGCTTTCAGCGCCGCCACGGTATGACAGCCTTTATTGATAGCGGCGATCAGATCGCCTTTAGTCACATCGAAGCAGGAGCAGATCTGCGCGCTGTCCGGCAGTTTATCCACGCCGATAGAGGGTTTACCACTACCCGCGTGCGACGGCAGGATCAGCGAATCCGGGTTTTCTGGCAGTTCGATGGCGTTCAGTACCAGTTGCAGCAAATTGCCGTAATCGCTGGTGTCGCCGACCAGTACTGCGCCGAGCAGCGTTTTGTTATCTTCGCTGACAATAAGACGTTTGTAGACTTCTTTGCTTTCATCGAGGTAAACGTAGCTACGCGCGCCCGGCGTGCGGCCATGCGCGTCGCCGATGCCGCCGACGTCCACGCCCAGCAGCTTCAGCTTGGCGCTGAGATCCGCCCCTTCAAAGGCGTTTTCACTGCCGAGGATATGGTCAACGGCGACCTGGGCCATTTTATAGCCCGGTGCGACCAGACCGTAAACGCGGTTGTTCCAACTGGCGCACTCGCCGATAGCGTAGATATCCGGGTCGGACGTCTGGCAGGTGTCGTTAATCACGATCCCGCCGCGCTGCGCGACGGCCAGACCGCACTGGGTAGCCAGCTTGTCGCGTGGGCGAATACCGGTAGAGAAGACGATAAAATCGACTTCCAGCTCGCTGCCGTCGGCAAAACGCATAGTCTTACGCGCTTCGTTACCCTGCTGAACAATCTCTTGCGTGTTTTTACTGGTGTGTACACGCACGCCCATGCTTTCGATCTTGCGACGTAGCTGCTCGCCGCCCATCTGATCGAGCTGTTCCGCCATCAGCATTGGCGCAAATTCAATGACATGCGTTTCCACGCCGAGGTTTTTCAGCGCGCCAGCGGCTTCCAGCCCCAGCAGACCGCCGCCGACCACCGCCCCGCGCTTGCTGCGACGGGCGCAGGCTTCGATAGCGTTGAGGTCTTCAATGGTACGGTAAACGAAGCAATCCTGGGTTTCGGAGCCTTTAATCGGCGGAATCCACGGATATGAACCGGTCGCCATGATCAGCTTGTCATAATAAACGGTACGACCCGCGCTGGAGTGAATCACTTTCTCCTGACGGTTAATGGTAATTGCGCGTTCGCCAACCAGTACCTTCACGCCGTGCTTCTCGTAAAATCCTTCACGCACCAGAGAGAGCTCTTCCGCGGTGTGGTGAGAGAAGTAGGATGATAAGTGGACACGGTCATAGGCTTTACGGGGTTCTTCACAGAACACGGTAATGTCGAACAGGCTAGCGTCGGATTTATCAAGGAGATCCTCAATAAAGCGGTGGCCGACCATACCATTACCGATAATAGCGAGTCTGACTTTGCTCATTTTTGCCTCGATTTCTTTTCTATTACCGCCTACCTTAACGATTCAGCAACCCCGCTTATTGATGTAAATCAAATTCACCTTTATATACCTCTTAATGGGTATATGGCTGATTTGTCTGGATTTTTATAAGTGGCGGAATTGTCAGGCTTTTCAGGTTTGTACAAATAACATACAAAATGAGGGGTTTTTAGACCAACAGGCCTACCTCGTCAGGAGGGGGGGATAGAGTGCCGGAGGGCGACGTCGCCTTATCCGGCCTACCAACAGCTTACGCTGTAGGCCGGATAAGACGCATCGCGTCGCCCTCCGGCAATCATTATCAATGCGCCGCTGGCGCGCTATGCTGACGATGACGGGACACAAAGCCGAGCGCAAAGCACATCACAAAGACCACCGCATACAGACCATTCGCGGTGAGTAACGCCGCCTGTGGACCGCTGTGCGCCACAATCGGGCCGGTGACGACGAAGGTCAGCATCGTTCCGATGGTGCCGCAGGTCAGAATAAAGTTAACCAGCTTAGGCGAGGCCACTTTCGTTTGCTGCGATCCCAGCGTAATGATGGAGGTATAAATGGCGCTGGAGAAGAAGCCCAGCATCAGAATAAACCACGGCATATGCGCCTGCGTGCCGGTAATAAACAGATACATCAGGACCGCCGCCATACCCGCCAGTACGGTCAGGATGCGTTGCAGATCGAAAAAGCGCAGGATAAAGCTGAACGCCCACATACCAAACATATAGGACATCCAGAAATCACTCACCAGCGCCCCGGCGTCATTCAGGCTCATGCCGAGGCCTTTGGCATATTCCGGCACCCAGGAGATAAAGCCCAATTGACCGAGGATATAGCACAGCGCGGCGACGGCGAGAAACAGTACGCCAATGCCCCATTTTTCTTTGGCGACAGGTGCCTGAGAGTGCTGCGCATGTTTACCCAGCGCCGGAAATTCACAGCCGAAGGTCAGGATGAAAATCGCCAGGTAGACCAGGCCGATGCAGGCGTAGACCCAGTACCACTCAATACTACGCGCCAGCAGGAAGGCGGCGACCATAGGAAAAATCATCCCCGCCATGCTGAAGAAGGAGTCGGTAAACAGCAGTCGGGAACCGCGCTGACGCCCTTCATACAGTTGCGTAATCAGGAAGGTGCCAATCGACATGGTGATCCCGCTGACCAGCCCCAGCACAAACATCGCCGCTGAGAACAACGCCAGGCTATGGCTGAACATCAGCCCGGCCACCGCCAGCACCATCAGGATAAAGCCAAAGCGTAGCTGTGTTTTCAGCGGGATGATTTCCATCAGCCACGCATTGAGGAAGATCGAGATCAAAATCCCGGCGTTCAGAAAAGTAAAGGTGTTACTCATGCTGGAAACGGGCAGCTGAAAATAGTCTGCGATATTTCCCATCACCATCCCGGTGACAATCACCAGCGCCCCGGTCAGGGCGTAGGAAAGAAAGCTGATCCATGTGAGCTTGATGCGGTTGCTGTTAGTCATGTCTGGCCTTGAAGAGAAGTGAAGCGCGTGGAGGGCGCGTTAAGCGGGCAGATTTTAGGCGCTTTTGTGATGCATTTAAATAATTATTAGTGATAGTAATGTTCATTACATTTTTTAATGTGATGTTTGTCACATCATATTGCAAGAATACGGCGTTGCGTCGTAACGTTACATTTGTTTCATATACGTAAAATTAGGTAAAGGGCTGGCCTGGCCCAGGAAGGCTCTTTAAAATCATTCCACTTGCTTTATTTCTGCTCTCTTTAAGGAAATCTCATGCTCAAATCGACTCTGGCGGCTGTCGCAGCTGTTTTCGCTCTTTCTGCTCTTTCTCCCGCAGCGTTGGCAGCAAAAGGCGATCCTCATGTGCTGTTAACCACCTCCGCCGGGAATATTGAGCTGGAGCTGAACAGCCAGAAAGCGCCGGTTTCTGTGAAAAACTTTGTCGATTACGTCAACAGTGGTTTCTATAACAACACTACGTTTCACCGCGTTATTCCTGGCTTCATGATTCAGGGCGGTGGTTTTAACGAGCAGATGCAGCAGAAGAAACCGAATCCGCCGATTAAGAATGAAGCCGACAACGGTCTGCGTAATACTCGCGGCACGATCGCGATGGCGCGCACCGCAGATAAAGACAGCGCCACCAGCCAGTTCTTTATTAACGTCGCGGATAACGCTTTTCTCGACCACGGCCAGCGCGACTTTGGCTATGCGGTATTTGGAAAAGTGGTAAAAGGTATGGATGTCGCCGATAAAATCTCACAGGTACCGACGCACGATGTCGGGCCTTATCAGAATGTGCCGACAAAACCAGTCGTTATCCTTTCCGCGAAAGTCCTGCCATAAAATAAAATATGACTGCGCGGGTGCGAGCCGCCCGCGTTTTCTCCCTGTCTCAGCGTAACCTGAAATTGCTGCTTATACTTGTGGTCAAGCACAGACATATTCAGGGAGGCCCGGTGAAGAAACTTACCGATAAACAAAAGTCACGCTTTTGGGAACAGCGGCGCAACGTTAACTTCCAGCAAAGCCGCCGTCTCGAAGGTATTGAGATCCCCTTAGTAACCCTGACCGCCGATGAAGCGCTGGCACGTCTTGACGAGCTTCGGAGGCACTATGAGCGATAAATTTGGCGAAGGGCGCGATCCGTACCTCTATCCGGGGCTGAATGTGATGCGTAATCGGCTGGGGATTCATCAGGCCCAGCGACTGGCGCAAGCGGCATATGAAATGACCGCGCTCCGCGCCGCCACGATTGAACTGGGGCCGCTGGTACGCGGCTTGCCTCATCTGTGCGCGATTCATCGCCAGCTCTATCAGGATATTTTCGACTGGGCAGGGCAATTGCGGGAGGTCGATATTTACCAGGGCGATACCCGTTTCTGCCACTTTGCCTATATCGAAAAAGAGGGCAACGCTCTGATGCAGGATCTGGAAGAAGAGGGCTATCTGGTCGGTCTGGCGCACGAGAAGTTTGTCGAGCGGCTGGCGCATTACTACTGTGAAATTAACGTGCTTCATCCGTTTCGTTTGGGGAGCGGGCTGGCGCAGCGCATCTTCTTTGAACAGCTGGCGCTACATGCAGGCTACGCGCTGAGTTGGCAAGGTATTGCGGTTGAAACATGGAAGCAGGCGAACCAGAGCGGCGCGATGGGCGATCTCTCCGCTTTGCAGGCGATTTTTCAGAAAGCGATAAGCGAAGCTCGCGAAACTGAGTAAAATAGTGCGGTTCTACTGACCCGGAGCCGCCATGATCCTGCTTATCGATAACTATGATTCCTTTACCTGGAACCTCTACCAGTATTTTTGTGAACTGGGCGCGGAAGTGCAGGTCCGGCGCAATGATGCGCTGACGCTGGCGCACATTGACGCTTTGAACCCGCAAAAAATCGTTATCTCTCCTGGCCCCTGTACGCCAAATGACGCTGGCATTTCACTGGCGGTTATCCGCCATTATGCCGGACGTATTCCGATGCTGGGCGTTTGCCTGGGTCATCAGGCGATGGCGCAGGCCTTTGGCGCGTCGGTGGTGCGGGCAGCGAAAGTGATGCACGGTAAAACGTCACCTGTTACGCATAATGGACAGGGCGTGTTTCGGGGATTGCCCAGCCCGTTAACCGTGACACGTTACCACTCGCTGATTGTCGACCCTGCCACGTTGCCAGAGTGTTTTGAGATCACCGCCTGGAGTGAAACGCAGGAGATTATGGGCATTCGCCACCGCGAGTGGGATCTGGAAGGCGTGCAGTTCCACCCGGAAAGTATTCTCAGCGAACAAGGACACGCTCTGCTGGAAAATTTCCTCCGGCGTTGATTTGTGGTTGCTATTGAGTGATTTTTTATTCATATTTTATGATTATAATTTCACTGGCATTTCTACTTAACCGGGTGGTAATGATATGGCAACTGAACAAACGGCTATTACGCGCGCAACTTTTGATGAGGTGATTCTGCCTGTTTATGCACCGGCGGACTTTATTCCGGTCAAAGGTAAAGGCAGCCGCGTATGGGATCAGCAGGGCAAAGAGTATATCGATTTCGCCGGCGGGATTGCAGTGACTGCGCTGGGCCATTGCCATCCGGCACTGGTCGAGGCGCTGAAATCCCAGGGGGAAACCTTGTGGCATACCAGTAACGTTTTTACCAATGAACCAGCGTTGCGTCTGGGACGTAAACTGATCGACGCCACGTTTGCCGAGCGCGTGCTGTTTATGAATTCCGGCACCGAAGCGAACGAAACCGCTTTTAAACTGGCGCGTCATTATGCCTGCGTGCGCCATAGCCCGTTCAAAACGAAAATCATTGCCTTCCATAACGCCTTTCATGGCCGTTCCTTGTTTACCGTCTCTGTCGGCGGGCAGCCAAAATATTCCGACGGCTTTGGGCCGAAACCCGCCGATATTATTCACGTTCCCTTCAACGATCTCCATGCGGTGAAAGCGGTAATGGATGACCACACCTGCGCGGTGGTGGTCGAGCCGATTCAGGGTGAAGGCGGCGTGCAGGCGGCTACACCGGAATTCCTCAAAGGGTTACGCGACCTGTGTGACAAGCATCAGGCGTTGCTGGTGTTTGATGAAGTGCAGTGCGGGATGGGGCGCACCGGAGACCTGTTTGCCTATATGCACTACGGCGTCACGCCGGATATCCTCACCAGCGCCAAAGCGTTAGGCGGCGGTTTTCCGGTGAGCGCCATGCTGACCACGCAGGAGATCGCCTCGGCCTTCCATGTCGGTTCGCATGGTTCAACCTATGGCGGCAATCCGCTAGCCTGTGCGGTGGCTGGCGCGGCATTCGATATTATTAATACGCCAGAGGTACTACAAGGCATTCACACTAAGCGGCAACAGTTTGTGCAACATTTGCAGGCGATTGACGAGCAATTTGACATTTTCAGCGATATTCGCGGCATGGGGCTGCTGATTGGCGCGGAACTGAAGCCGAAGTACAAAGGCCGGGCGCGCGATTTTCTGTACGCAGGAGCGGAGGCCGGCGTGATGGTGCTCAATGCCGGAGCCGACGTGATGCGTTTTGCCCCGTCGCTGGTGGTGGAAGAGGCGGATATCAATGAAGGAATGCAGCGCTTTGCGCAGGCGGTAGGGAAGGTGGTGGCCTGATGGCGGATTGCCGGATAAGCGTAGCGCATCCGGCAGTCGGACTTAACCTTTTGTATCCCGTAGCCGCTTACTCAGCCAGATACCGTGATGCGGACGCTGACGCCAGGCCATCGACGAAATGGTGTGCATGGTGTTCAGATGGCCAATGATGCGCTGTAAATGTTGCTCCAGAGTGCTCAATAAGCCATGTGACGGCATGTCCGGCGACTCCAGAATATTGACATCGCCGGAGCCGCCTGGCCTGTCGTACTCCAGGCGCTGCTGGCAGCGCTGAATTGCAATCTCGCAAGATTCCAGATAGCGCTGCGCCAGATCCGGCGTCAGCATGGTGTGTTCCCGCGCCAGCGTCGTCATGGCGTTGATATGCTCGACAATAAACTGGCTGTGCGTGACCCACAGTTTCATATCCGACAGATAGTGGGTATTGAACCCGGGTTCCTGCATTGCCTGATTTAACGAGTTGAATAACGTGTTATGCGCCTGGTTGACCCGCATTCTTTGATAAGCGAGCGGGGTGGCCTGCGGATCGTTACTGAGGATCAGTCGGATAGCTTCTTGATCGGCTTCCAGCGCATCATGGGCGTTTTTACGTAATAGCCCGCTTTGCCATTGCGGCCACAGCCAGACCATGCCGCCAAAGGCAATTAAACAGCCAATCAGCGTATCGATCAGCCTCGGCACAATAAACTGCTCTCCGTTTAACGTCAGTAACTGGATGGTGTATACCGCCGTCACCGTAAAGCCGACCGTCGCCCAGCCGTAGTTTTTACGAATAATCAGATAACTTGCCAGCGTTAGTACCAGCATGACCGCCAGCGTAATGCTTTCGGGAATATGTAAGTGCAGCGTGACGCCGGCAATCACCAGGCCGACCAGCGTTCCGACCGAACGATGCAGAATACGTACGCGCGTCGCGCCATAGCCGTTTTGGGTGACAAACAGCACTGTCATGAGGATCCAGTACGGTTTAGGCAGGTGCAACGCGCTGCCCATCAGACTGGCGATGCTCATCATCACGCTGATGCGTCCGGCGTTGCGTAGCGCCGGCGATTTAAGCGACATATAATTTTTCAGCGCCGGAAGTAGCGGCAGACGACGCTGTTTATCGGCCATCAGGTCGCGGGCGTACAGCGGCCGCTGAGTACGCAGCACACGGGCGATTCGACTGAAGTGCCAATAGCAGAACTGGCCTACCGGATTTTCAGGATGCTGATTGGCGATCTTCTCCAGAGCGCCAATCTGTTTTTCCATGGAGAAGCGCGTCGGCAGACGATGATAAAGAATGTCATCCGCCAGCACGCGCAGGCGGGCGGCGACCGTTTGCGCATTCCAGCGAATCACCTCTTCCGCATGGCTGCGTTCTACCAGTTTCTGTACCTCTTCCGGCTGATGCAAGCTGACGGAGATGTGCTCCTGCAAATCCATCGCTTCCTGAAAAGCCCGCAGTAGACGCTTGTAATCATTATTGTTGTGCGCCGAAAGCATATGCATCTGTTGGTAACACTGGGTAATGAGATCGACCGCTTTTTGCTGGCGTATCAGCAGGGGAGGCAGCGCTTTTTCCGGATCGATATGTTGGGTGAGCAGGCTGTATTTCGCTTCGCAATAATCGGCCAGTTCACGGTATAACAAACTCAATGACTCGCGCAGCGGCTGTTCGCGCCATAGCCAGAACCAAAACCAGTTAAACACGCCGTACCATAGCGTGCCCAGCGCATAAATGAGCAGCGGCTCCCAGACGGGCATGTATCCCGCAAGACTCAGGGTAAAGATGGCGGCAATCAGCGACGCTGGCAGTAGCCGCGCGTGAAGCGGGCTAATTTCCGCCGTCACGCCAAGCACCAGCGTGAGCCCGGTCAGGATCAACGGCAGGGGGATGGATTCCGCCAGCAGAAGTTGCGTTACCAGACTGCATCCGGCGAACAGCGACGCGCCGATGATCAGGCGTTTAAAAAAACGTTTGTGCGGGGTATCCAGACCTGCAATGTTGCAGCAGGCGGGAACGAGAGAGAAAAGCAAGCCCAGGTGTAGTTGGCCTATCAATAAACCGACAGCCACAGGCAGGCACAGCACCAGCGTTTGCCGTAGTGCGTAATTAATCTCTGGGTGATAAATCAGTCTTCGCCACATCGATGCAAACAAAAATGGCGCATGATAAAACGCGCCATTCTGACGGAATTAACGGGTGCCGTAGACGACGATGGTCTTGCCATGCGCGGAGATCAGGTTTTGATCTTCCAGCATTTTCAAAATACGACCAACGGTTTCGCGGGAGCAGCCGACGATCTGGCCGATTTCCTGACGGGTGATTTTGATCTGCATCCCATCCGGGTGCGTCATGGCATCGGGCTGTTTCGCCAGATTCAGCAGCGTCTGAGCGATACGCCCGGTGACGTCAAGGAAGGCGAGGTTACCTACTTTTTCAGAGGTGACTTGTAAGCGACGAGCCATCTGGGAAGAGAGGCGCATCAGAATATCCGGGTTGACCTGGATTAATTGGCGAAATTTTTTGTAGGAAATTTCAGCGACCTCACATGCGGTTTTCGCACGTACCCAGGCGCTGCGTTCCTGACCTTCTTCAAACAGGCCCAGTTCACCAATAAAATCTCCCTGATTCAGATAAGAAAGGATCATTTCTTTCCCTTCCTCATCTTTGATCAGCACTGCCACGGAGCCTTTAACGATGTAGTACAGCGTTTCTGCTTTTTCACCCTGGTGAATCAGCGTGCTCTTTGACGGGTACTTATGAATGTGGCAATGAGACAAGAACCATTCAAGAGTCGGGTCTGTTTGCGGTTTGCCAAGCACCATGCGCGGTTATCCTCTGTTATAAGCTGTCTCCAGAGCCAGAAAACGGCACTGTCTCTGGGGTTGCAAAAATATACTTCCCGCTACCTGGGAAGGGGGCTACGAAAATAGATTGTAGCCTGTAATGTGATGTCCTCTGCATACATGCAGTACGTCAATGTATTACTGTAGCATCTTGTCTGTTTTAGCATAGCTTTCGCCGTGTGTCTCCTGGTGTCTCGCTTCAGCATGACCCAGGTCGCCTTCCATTGCCAGTTTTGTTGTATGCGCGTAATCTTTCAGGAAAATTGAAACATTGGAGTTACGAAATATGCAAGCGCGTGTAAAGTGGGTTGAAGGGCTCACGTTCCTCGGAGAGTCCTCCTCCGGCCACCAGATTTTAATGGATGGCAACTCCGGTGACAAAGCGCCGAGTCCGATGGAGATGGTATTAATGGCGGCTGGCGGATGTAGCGCTATTGATGTGGTATCAATCCTGCAAAAGGGCCGTCAGAATGTCACCAACTGCGAAGTGAAGCTGACATCCGAGCGCCGGGAAGACGCGCCGCGCCTGTTTACGCACATTAATCTGCATTTTATCGTTACCGGCAGCGATCTGAAAGAGGCTGCCGTCGCGCGCGCTGTCGATCTCTCCGCGGAAAAATATTGCTCGGTGGCGCTAATGCTGGAAAAAGCGGTCAATATTACCCATTCGTATGAAGTGATTGCGGCGTAACATGTGATGCCGGATGGCGGCGTGGCTTTATCCGGCCTACCCGTTTTTATCTCGTAGGCCCGATAAGCGTAGCGCCATCGGGCATTTCACCGCGGTTATTCGATTTTTTTGCCTTCCATTAATCGCTGCACCAGCGGCAACATAATCAGCTCCATCGCCAGCCCCATTTTGCCGCCCGGCACCACTAATGTATTAATGTGAGAAATGAACGAGCCCTGGAGCATCGCCAGAAGCCAGGGAAAATCGATCCCTTCCAGATTGCGGAAATGGATCACCACAAAACTCTCATCCAGCGAGGGAATACCCTTTGCGGCGAACGGATTGGACGTGTCGACGGTCGGCACGCGCTGGAAGTTAATATGGGTACGCGAGAACTGCGGCGTAATGTAATTGATGTAGTCGTCCATGGAACGCACCACGGAATCCATCACCGCTTCACGGGAGTGTCCGCGCTCGCTGGTGTCGCGGATTAGTTTCTGAATCCACTCGAGGTTGACGATAGGCACCACGCCAACCAACAGATCAACATGACGCGCGACATCATGTTGCGGGGTGACGACGCCGCCGTGCAGTCCTTCATAAAACAGCACATCGGTCGGTTCGGGAAGCGGCTGCCAGGGGGTAAACGTGCCGGGAACCTGATTCCACGGTACGGCTTCATCATAGGTATGCAGATATTTACGCGACTGGCCTTTACCCGTCTGCCCGTACTCAATAAAAGTATGTTCCAGTAGGCTGAAGTCATTGGCTTCAGGCCCGAAATAGCTGATATGCCGCCCGGCGTCACGCGCTTTGCGGATCGCCATGTCCATTTCCGGGCGGGTGTAACGATGAAAACTGTCGCCTTCCACCTCGGCGGCATGCAGATTTAACTGCGCGAAAATTTTACGAAACGCGAGGCTGGTGGTGGTGGTCCCCGCGCCGCTTGACCCTGTTACTGCTATCACCGGATGTTTGGCTGACATGGCAACTCCATGATTGAGCTTTAGTAATAATGTATTGTCGGCAAAGGCGTTTTATTCGCGAAACTGCTTTTTCGGCATAATATTGACCGTTTCATGTAATTCAGACCATACCAGCACGGCCTCGCCGGATTGCAGTTGGCGTTTTACGTCAGCGACTTTTTGTTCAAGCGAACGTTCATGTTCACCATAATCGGTGCCTTCGCGCAACACAAAGCTTTCGATCAGGTTGTCCAGCGTGTCGGGGGCGAGCCCCTGCCAGGGAATGATCATGATGACGCCTCCAGGTACGTTGTCAGCCAGTCAGGAATTCGGCGTTCCAGCCACATTTCAGGGCGCAGCGGCGTACCGCCGATAAATCCTACGTGTCCGCCATGCTCAGTTAGCTGATACTCCACCTGCGGGGGCAGATCTTCCGCTTTAGGGATCACATGATGATCCATAAACGGATCGTCTTTAGCGTGAATAATCAGCGTCGGTTTAGCAATCTGGTTAAGCAACGGCATGGCGCTACACTGACGATAGTAGTCGATGGCGTCGGCAAAGCCGTGAATTTTCGCGGTGATCAGGTCGTCAAACTCACGAATACGGCGCATTGATTTCAGTTGCGCCAGATTCACCGGCAGCGACCCGGGATACGCCGCCAGCTTGCGTGACGCATTCGCTTTTAACAGATTAAGCAAATAACGCTGATAGACGCGGGAAAACCCTTTGTCCATGTGGTAGCTACAGGCTTCGAGAACAAAGGGCGCAGAAACAATCACCGCCGCCTCGATGGGAATATCGCGGCCTTCTTTCGCCAGCAGGCACGCCAGCATATTACCGCCGAGCGAATAGCCCACGGCGGCTGTCGGAACGGCGCCGAGCTCCCGCTGTAGCCAGCGTAAAAACCAGGCTCCGTCCTCCGTTTCACCGGAGTGGTAAATACGATTCAGACGGTTGGGTTCGCCGCTACAGCCGCGAAAGTGCATCACCACGCCCAGCCAGCCGCGCTTTTGCGCCGCCTCAATCAGCCCGTGGGCATAGGGGCTGTTCAGGCTGCCTTCCAGACCGTGAAAGACCACCAGCCGCGGTTTATGCTTTGCCTGTTGCGGTTCTTCGCTCCATGCCAGATCGACAAAATCGCCGTCCGGTAGCTCCAGCCGCTGCCAGTGGGCGTTGAACTTCACTTTGCGGCGGATTAAGCGCGGCAGCATAGTTTGTAAATGGCGATTACGAATGCCACGCATGGGAATAAATTCATGCGAGTCATTGACAGGCGGGGTCATTTCTGTGGACGTGATCTCAACCATAGCACCAGAACAATTGATAATTGGAAACAATACTATACCGCGCATAAGGTTCACAGATTAGTCAATATGTGATTTTACGTTCAATTGGTCGTCTGGCGAAATAAAATTGCGCCTCATTTCACCAGAGGGGGCGGTATGCAAGGCGCGCGCAATACCCCACAGAAATCGCGTGAACCTCTGCATCAGCCGAATTAATCGTGGTAGTGTGGCAACACGATAGTTATGTGACTCAAGGAGAAGGCATGTCGAAAACACTTTTACAGATCCATTTTAACTTTAGCGGCCCTTTTGGCGAGGAGATGACTCAGCAACTGGTCGGGCTGGCGGAGTCTATCAATGAGGAGCCGGGCTTCATCTGGAAAATCTGGACAGAAAGCGAGAAAAACCAGCAAGCTGGCGGCATTTACTTGTTTGAATCCGAAGAAACGGCGCAGGCTTATATTAAAAAACACACTGCGCGTCTGAAAAATCTTGGCGTTGATGAGGTGACGTTTAAATTATTTGGCGTGAACGACGCGCTGACGAAAATAAATCACGGCAACCTTTGCCGCTAAATCACATAACGCAGGCTTCTGTTCCGGTGCTGCCGACCGCAACGGTAACCTTTATATCGGGACGAGTACCGAAGAGGCCTTTATGGACGAACAGCGGACAACGAACGTTCTCTTCCAGCGTGTTCAGCGCCTCGGCGGTGCGGGCGATGTTACCTTTCTCCACAAACATCATGAAGATGGTGAGCTTGCGGAAGGTAATGTCATCGGTGATTGACAGGTTCATCGTCCGCCCCGCGCGTTAGTCGTTCTGCATCATTTGCTCAAGCTGCTCCTGCGCCTCAAGCCATGCCATTTCACACTCTTCCAGCCCGGATTTGGCGCTGGCCTGCAGTTGCAGACACTCGGTCATCTCCGCTTTACGGCTGGGGTCATACAGGCTGCTGTCGCCGAGTTTCTCTTCCGCCTGCGCCAGTTGGGCGTTGAGCTTTTCCATCTCTTTTTCCAGACGGGTAATCTCTTTACGCAGCGGCTGCGTCAGAGTGCGTAGCTCGGCTTCGCGACGCTTCTGATCTTTGCGTGACTGGGCGCTGTTGGCGTTGTTTTCCTTCGGCGCGTCGTCGGCCTGGTTTTCCTGCTTCTGCACGTCGCTCAGCCACTGCTGATAATCTTCCAGGTCGCCGTCGAACGGTTCGACCTTTTTGTCGTGCACCAGATAGAGGTCGTCAGTGGTGGAGCGAATCAGGTGGCGGTCGTGCGACACGACGACCAATGCGCCTTCAAAATCAATCAGCGCTTCGGTGAGCGCCTGACGCATGTCGAGATCCAGGTGGTTGGTCGGTTCATCGAGCAGCAGCAGATTTGGACGCTGCCAGACGATCAGCGCCAGTACCAGGCGCGCTTTCTCGCCGCCGGAGAAACGTTGCGTCTCTTCCGTTACTTTGTCGCCCTGGAAGCCGAAGCCGCCGAGATAGTCGCGCAGCTTCTGCTCCAGTTCCTGCGGCGCCAGACGCGCCATATGCTGTAACGGGGATTCATCGGCGCGCAGGAACTCCAACTGGTGCTGGGCGAAGTAGCCGAGCTTAATGCCTTTGGCGAGGCCAATTTCACCGTGCAACGGTTCCAGTTCGCCCGCCAGCAGCTTGATCAGCGTCGATTTCCCCGCGCCGTTGCGGCCCAGCAGGCCGATACGCGAGCCGGGCACCAGGTTCAGCTTGATGGATTCCAGAATGATGCGATCGCCATAACCTGCGCTGACTTTTTCCATCTTCAGCAGCGGGTTCGGCAGGCTTTCCGGCGCGCGGAAGCTGAAATGGAACGGGTTGTCGACATGAGCCGGCGCAATCAGTTCCATACGCTCCAGCATCTTGATACGGCTTTGCGCCTGCTTGGCTTTGGTCGCTTTGGCGCGGAAACGGTCGATGTAGCTTTGCAGATGCGCCACACGCTCCTGCTGACTCTCATACATCGCCTGCTGTTGCGCCAGGCGCGTGGCGCGCTGAACTTCAAACGCGCTGTAGTTGCCGGTGTACTCGAACAGAGTCTGCTGTTCGATATGGATAATTTTATCCACTATCGGGTCAAGAAAATCGCGATCGTGGGAAATCAGAATCAGGGTGCCCGGATAGCTCTTCAGCCATTTTTCCAGCCAGATAACGGCATCCAGATCGAGGTGGTTGGTCGGTTCGTCGAGCAGCAGTAAATCGGAACGGCAAATCAACGCCTGGGCCAGGTTAAGGCGCATCCGCCAGCCGCCGGAAAAGTCGCTGACCGGACGTTCCAACTGATCGTTAGAAAAGCCGAGGCCGTGTAGCAGGCTGGCGGCGCGCGAGCGAACTGTCCATGCGTCGATAGCGTCCAGCTTGCCGTGTATGGAGGCGATAGCATGTCCGTCGTTACGTTCGTTGGCGTCGTTAAGCTGCGCCTCCAGCTGCCGGTATTCACGGTCGCCATCAATGACATACTCAATCGCTGGCTGAGGCAACGCAGGTGTTTCCTGATTCACCCACGCTAATTGCCAGGTTCCGGGCAGGGTAAAACTCCCGGCATCGGCGCTGATTTCATTTTTTAGCAATGCCAGCAGGGTAGATTTACCGCAGCCGTTTTTACCCACCAGGCCGACTTTCTGGCCTGGATTAATGGTAGCCGAGGCATTGTCCAGTAGGACGCGCACGCCGCGACGAATTTGTAACGAGGAGAAAACAATCATAAGGCGCCGTATGTTCAGACTATGTTAATTTATCATTATGATAATGTAATATTCGGGCGTACCGCCGCGCTGGAGCGCAATGGTAGCTCAAAACAACAACGATACACAAAATCATTCAGGCCGCCTTTGGTGAGGGACAAGAATATCTCTCATTAATCTCCAGCGGCGGACATAGAGTACGTTCCTGAGTTGAACAAACACTGTCAACGTAGAAGCGGCCTGAAGAATGGCATGTATCGACCCAAAACAACCGGGAGGGGGATTGATGTCTCAGCCAGCGAAAGTCTTGCTGTTGTATGCCCATCCGGAATCTCAGGACTCGGTTGCTAACCGGGTACTGCTTAAACCGGCCATACAGCACAATAACGTAACCGTGCACGATCTTTATGCGCGCTATCCTGATTTTTTTATCGACACGCCCTATGAACAAGCCCTGTTACGTGAGCACGACGTCATTGTTTTTCAGCATCCCCTTTACACCTATAGCTGTCCGGCTTTACTGAAAGAATGGCTTGATCGCGTTTTGAGTCGGGGGTTCGCCAGCGGACCAGGGGGAAACCAACTGGTGGGAAAGTACTGGCGTAGCGTGATTACGACCGGCGAGCCGGAGAGCGCTTACCGGTATGACGCGCTAAACCGCTATCCAATGAGCGATGTACTGCGCCCCTTTGAATTGACCGCGGCCATGTGCCGGATGCACTGGATGCCGCCCATTATTGTGTACTGGGCGCGGCGCCAGTCGCCGCAGACGCTGGCCAGTCATGCGAAAGCCTATGGCGAGTGGCTGGCGAATCCTGTGAGCGCGGGAGGCTATTGATGGAAGGTGCTGATTTATTGACAGCGGGAGTGTTGTTTCTCTTCGCGGCGGTGGCGGCGGTGCCGCTGGCGGCCAGGCTGGGCATCGGCGCGGTGCTAGGGTATTTGCTGGCGGGAATCGCCATCGGTCCGTGGGGGCTGGGATTTATCAGCGACGTTGACGAGATCCTGCACTTTTCCGAACTGGGCGTCGTGTTTCTGATGTTTATCATTGGTCTCGAACTCAATCCGTCCCGGCTTTGGCAACTACGGCGCTCTATCTTCGGCGTCGGCGCTGCTCAGGTGCTGTTAAGCGCGGCGGTGCTGGCGGGGTTATTGATGCTTGCTGATTTCTTATGGCAGGCGGCGGTCGTCGGCGGGATTGGCCTGGCGATGTCTTCGACGGCGATGGCGCTACAACTGATGCGCGAGAAAGGCATGAACCGTAGCGAGTCCGGGCAGTTAGGGTTTTCCGTCTTACTGTTTCAGGATTTAGCGGTGATCCCCGCACTGGCGTTGGTGCCTTTATTGGCGGGATCGGCCGACGAGCATTTCGACTGGTTTAAAGTGGCAATGAAGGTATTGGCCTTCGCGGTAATGCTGATTGGCGGTCGTTACCTGTTGCGCCCGGTATTTCGTTTTATTGCTGCGTCCGGCGTGCGGGAGGTCTTCACTGCCGCGACGTTGTTGCTGGTGTTGAGCGCCGCCTTATTTATGGACGCGCTGGGACTGTCGATGGCCCTGGGAACCTTCATTGCCGGCGTTTTACTGGCAGAGAGCGAATACCGGCATGAGCTGGAAAACGCTATCGATCCCTTTAAAGGTTTACTGCTTGGGCTGTTCTTTATCTCCGTCGGTATGTCGCTAAATCTCGGCGTACTTTATACCCATTTACTGTGGGTGGCGGCGAGCGTTGTTATTCTGGTCGCCATAAAAATGCTGACGCTGTATCTGCTGGCGCGGCTATATGGAATAAGAAGTTCTGAACGGATGCAGTTTGCCAGCGTGCTGAGTCAGGGGGGCGAGTTCGCTTTTGTGCTCTTTTCTACCGCCTCTTCTCAGCGCCTGTTTCAGGGCGATCAGATGGCGTTATTATTGGTGACTGTCACGTTATCAATGATGACCACGCCGCTACTGATGAAAGGGATTGATAAGTGGTTATCGCGCCGCCTTAATGGCCCGGAAGAGAATGATGAAAAGCCGTGGGTTGAGGATGATAAGCCCCAGGTGATTGTCGTCGGCTTTGGCCGTTTTGGTCAGGTGATCGCTCGCTTATTGATGGCGAATAAGATGCGTATCACCGTGCTGGAACGCGATATCGGCGCCGTTAATCTGATGCGCAAATATGGTTATAAAGTGTATTACGGCGACGCTACACAAGTCGAGCTGCTGCGTTCTGCGGGCGCGGAGGCGGCGGAGTCGATAGTCATCACATGTAATGAACCGGAAGACACGATGAAGCTGGTGGCGCTGTGTCAGCAGCATTTTCCTCATCTGCATATTCTTGCGCGAGCGCGTGGACGTGTGGAGGCCCATGAGTTATTACAGGCTGGCGTCACGCAGTTTTCCCGTGAAACGTTTTCCAGCGCGCTGGAATTGGGACGTAAAACTCTGGTGTCGTTAGGTATGCATCCGCATCAGGCGCAACGCGCGCAGTTGCATTTTCGTCGGCTGGATATGCGAATGTTGCGGGAGCTGATCCCGGAGCATAGCGACATGGTACAGATTTCGCGCGCCAGAGAGGCCCGACGCGAGCTGGAGGAGATTTTTCAGCGCGAAATGCAACAGGAACGGCGCCAGTTGGATGGCTGGGATGAATTTGAGTAGAGGTGAACAATGGCAATCCGTAAACGTTTTATTGCAGGCGCGAAATGTCCGGCCTGTCAGGCGCAGGATACAATGGCGATGTGGCGTGAAAATAATGTCGATATTGTTGAATGCGTTAAGTGCGGGCATCAAATGCGGGAAGCGGATAAAGACGTTCGCGAGCATGTTCGCAAAGAAGAGCAAGTGATCGGGATTTTTCATCCGGACTAGCGATATGCCGCAGGTTTTTTTAAGCTAAGGGGTACACGGCTGCAGAATTCCGCTACAATCTGCGCCACTATTCTTCCCATGCTCAGGAGATATCATGAAAGTAGCAAAAGACCTGGTGGTCAGCCTGGCCTATCAGGTACGTACAGAAGACGGTGTGTTGGTTGATGAGTCTCCGGTGAGTGCGCCGCTGGATTACCTGCACGGTCACGGCTCCCTGATCTCTGGTCTGGAAACCGCGCTGGAAGGCCATGAAGTTGGCGACAAATTTGATGTCGCTGTTGGCGCGAACGACGCTTACGGCCAGTATGACGAAAATCTGGTGCAGCGTGTGCCTAAAGACGTCTTTATGGGCGTTGATGAACTGCAGGTAGGGATGCGTTTCCTGGCTGAAACCGACCAGGGCCCGGTACCGGTAGAGATTACCGAAGTGGAAGACGATCACGTTGTGGTTGATGGTAACCACATGCTGGCGGGCCAGAATCTGAAATTTAACGTCGAAGTTGTTGCGATTCGTGAAGCGACTGAAGAAGAACTGGCTCACGGTCATGTTCACGGCGCGCACGATCACCACCACGATCACGGTGAAGACGGCTGCTGTGGCGGTCATGGTCATGACCATGGTCACGAGCACGGCGGCGAAGGCTGCTGCGGTGGCGGTGGTAAAGGCGGCTGCGGTTGCCACTAATCCCCGTCGTCTTTCAAGCCACCGCGGTGTTGGCTACGCTTTCAAACCCCGGTCACATAGTTATCTATGCTCCCGGGGAATTTTCAAGCTTGCCGCCTTGCTGTGACTCGAAATCCTTAGGGTATTATCATTGGTTCGATAAATCATCGGGCACAAAAAAAGCGGGTTAACCCCGCTTTTTTTTCGTCTCAATAATGCGGCGGCGGCGTTTCTTCTGCCTGAGAGGCGATATTTGACGGCTGACTGGCTTTTAACTTTTCCGTGAGCAAACGCAGATGATCGCGCAGCTTCGCCATCTCCATTTCATGTGCGGTTACCGTCAGGTTTAGTTCTTCTATGGTAATCTCCTGGAACGCCAGACGGCTTTCCAGTTCAGCCAGACGAGCTTCCATCGTGATATCCTGCATGATGTACCTCTTTATGTTGTCTCCGTCGGCGGATTCTACTTAACTTTACCGGCTTTCACAGCAACCATTACGCGCCCTACGAAACTAATTTAAACAAAAAGAGTCTGAAAAGAAGTGATAATAGGGCGTGTTCGTATGTTGATTTGTTCTGCAACGATTTATAGTACGCTTCTTACGTAAGTTAACATGGGGCGAGATGCCCCGGCCCTGGAGATATGGATGAAATCACTGTTTAAAGCCACGCTGCTGGCAACTACGATGGCCGTTGCTATGCACGCACCGATCACTTTTGCTGCTGATGCGGCGAAACCGGCAGCTACCGCTGATAGCAAAGCAGCATTTAAAAACGACGACCAAAAAGCGGCTTATGCGCTGGGCGCCTCGCTGGGTCGTTACATGGAAAATTCGCTTAAAGAGCAGGAAAAGTTGGGCATCAAACTGGATAAAGATCAGTTGATTGCCGGCGTTCAGGATGCCTTTGCCGATAAGAGCAAACTGTCCGATCAGGAAATTGAGCAAACGCTGCAGACGTTTGAAGCACGCGTGAAGAGCGCTGCTCAGGCGAAGATGGAAAAAGACGCTGCCGATAACGAAGCAAAAGGTAAAACGTTCCGCGACGCTTTTGCTAAAGAGAAAGGCGTGAAAACCTCCTCTACCGGTCTGCTTTACAAAGTAGAGAAAGAAGGCACAGGCGAGGCGCCGAAAGATAGCGATACCGTTGTGGTGAACTACAAAGGTACGCTGATCGACGGTAAAGAGTTTGATAACTCTTACACGCGCGGCGAACCGCTCTCCTTCCGTCTGGACGGCGTTATCCCTGGCTGGACTGAAGGCCTGAAAAATATTAAGAAAGGCGGCAAGATCAAGCTGGTTATCCCACCGGCGCTGGCCTACGGTAAAACGGGCGTTCCGGGTATCCCGGCGAACTCCACCCTGGTATTCGACGTAGAGCTGCTGGATATCAAACCAGCGCCGAAAGCGGATGCTAAACCTGCCGATGCGGCTGACGCTAAAGCCGCAGATGCTGCTAAAAAATAAAAACTGAGAGCCGCCGCTTGTAATAGCGGCGGTTTTTTTTATGCAGGCCGGATATATTACTCACCATAATTTGATTTGCGGATAACGGCGCTTGCGCTGGTCGTTAAGGGCGAGACCGTAGGCTGAATGACCGCCAACGCACACGTAGCCTGAAATAGACGAACAAATTAGTACTGGAAAGATGAACCCTCACTGTATTAATTTAATCATCCGCGTAAATAATGAGCCTGCCCTGAAAACATAACGACAGGCTCCTGAAAAGGAGTGTTTTTTTTCATGTCCAGGTCGCTTTTAACCAACGAAACCAGTGAACTTGATTTGCTGGATCAGCGTCCCTTCGAGCAAACCGACTTCGATATTCTGAAATCCTACGAAGCGGTAGTGGACGGGTTAGCGATGCTTATAGGTTCCCATTGTGAAATCGTATTGCACTCTTTGCAGGATCTAAAATGTTCAGCCATTCGTATTGCCAATGGCGAACATACGGGCCGTAAAATTGGCTCGCCGATTACCGACCTGGCGTTGCGCATGTTGCACGACATGACAGGGGCGGACAGTAGCGTGTCGAAATGCTATTTCACGCGCGCGAAAAGCGGTGTCTTGATGAAGTCGTTGACGATTGCCATTCGCAACCGCGAGCAGCGCGTCATTGGTCTACTGTGCATCAACATGAATCTTGATGTGCCATTTTCACAGATTATGAATACCTTTATTCCGCCGGAAACGCCGGAAGTCGGCTCAGCGGTTAATTTTGCCTCCTCAGTCGAAGATTTAGTCACCCAGACGCTGGAGTTCACGATCGAAGAAGTGAATGCCGATCGTAATGTCTCTAACAATGCGAAAAATCGTCAGATCGTCCTTAACCTGTACGAAAAAGGCATTTTCGATATTAAAGACGCCATTAACCAGGTAGCCGATCGTCTGAATATCTCAAAACATACGGTTTACCTCTATATTCGCCAGTTCAAAAGCGGCGATTTTCAGGGGCAGGATAAATAATGCGTTATGCCATTATGGTCACCGGGCCGGCATATGGCACCCAGCAGGCCAGCAGCGCATTGCAGTTCGCCCACGCGCTGCTCAATGAGGGGCATGAGTTAGCCAGCGTCTTTTTCTATCGGGAAGGTGTCTATAACGCCAATCTCCTGACCTCGCCGGCGAGCGATGAATATGATCTGGTACGCGCCTGGCAGAAATTGAATACGCAGCATGGCGTAGCGCTGAACATCTGTGTCGCGGCGGCGCTTCGTCGCGGTATTATTGATGAAACTGAAGCCGGCAGACTGGCGTTGCCGTCCGCCAATCTTCAGCCGGGCTTTACGCTAAGCGGACTGGGCGCGCTGGCGGAGGCATCTCTCACCTGCGATCGGGTGGTGCAGTTTTAATGAAACGTATTGCATTTGTCTTTTCCACCGCGCCACATGGTAGCGCCTCAGGTCGTGAAGGGCTGGATGCGCTGCTGGCGACGTCAGCGCTAACGGAAGCGCTGGGCGTCTTTTTTATCAGCGACGGCGTCTTTCAGTTATTACCGGGACAAAAACCAGACGCTGTGCTGGCGCGTGACTATATTGCTACTTTCAAGCTCTTTGATTTGTACGATATTGATCAATGCTGGATCTGCGCGGCATCGCTGCGCGAGCGTGGTCTGGAAAACGTTAATTTTGTGGTAGACGCCACGCCGCTGGAACCCGTGGCGTTACGCCGCGAGCTTGGCAACTATGATGTCATCCTGAGATTCTGAGGCGTTTATGCTGCATACCTTACCTCATTGCGCTTCGGGCGTTGATTTTCCCGCTTTGCTGCGCCTGCTAAAAGAGGGCGATGCGCTTTTGTTGCTCCAGGATGGCGTTACCGTCGCGATTGAAGGTAACCGCTTCCTTGAAAGTCTGCGCGATGCCCCCATAACGGTCTATGCCTTGAAAGAAGACATTGACGCCCGCGGCCTGGGGGGTCAAATTTCAGACAGTGTCGTCAGGGTTGACTATACTGAGTTTGTCAGACTCACGGTTAAGTATGCCAACCAGATGGCCTGGTGATGGCGGGATCGTTGTATATTTCTTGACACCTTTTCGACACCGCCCTAAAATTCGGCGTCCTCATATTGTGTGAGGGCGTTTTATTACGTGTTTACGAAGCAAAAGCTAAAACCAGGAGCTATTTAATGGCAACAGTTAACCAGCTGGTACGCAAACCACGTGCTCGCAAAGTTGCGAAAAGCAACGTGCCTGCGCTGGAGGCATGCCCGCAAAAACGTGGCGTATGTACTCGTGTATATACTACCACTCCTAAAAAACCGAACTCCGCACTGCGTAAAGTTTGCCGTGTTCGTCTGACTAACGGTTTTGAAGTGACTTCCTACATCGGTGGTGAAGGTCACAACCTGCAGGAGCACTCCGTGATCCTGATCCGTGGCGGTCGTGTTAAAGACCTCCCGGGTGTTCGTTACCACACCGTTCGTGGCGCGCTTGACTGCTCCGGCGTTAAAGACCGTAAGCAAGCTCGTTCTAAGTACGGCGTGAAGCGTCCTAAGGCTTAATGGTTCTCCGTTAAGTAAGGCCAAACGTTTTAAATTAATGTCAAACTAAACTCGTAGAGTTTTGGACAATCCTGAATTAACAACGGAGTATTTCCATGCCACGTCGTCGCGTCATTGGTCAGCGTAAAATTCTGCCGGATCCGAAGTTCGGATCAGAACTGCTGGCTAAATTTGTCAATATCCTGATGGTAGATGGTAAAAAATCTACTGCAGAATCAATCGTATACAGCGCGCTGGAGACCCTGGCTCAGCGTTCTGGTAAATCTGAACTGGAAGCTTTCGAAGTCGCTCTCGAAAACGTTCGCCCGACTGTAGAAGTTAAATCCCGCCGTGTAGGTGGTTCTACTTATCAGGTACCAGTTGAAGTCCGTCCGGTCCGTCGTAATGCTCTGGCAATGCGTTGGATCGTAGAAGCTGCTCGTAAACGCGGTGATAAATCCATGGCTCTGCGCCTGGCGAACGAACTTTCTGATGCTGCAGACAACAAAGGTACTGCAGTTAAGAAACGTGAAGACGTTCACCGTATGGCAGAAGCCAACAAGGCGTTCGCACACTACCGTTGGTAATCCCTTCGGAGTCATAGTCACCAGGCGGGCGCTTCAGGTAAGTCGCCCGTTTTGGATAACTTAACTGAACGCCTAAAGATATCAACGAGGAATCAAATGGCTCGTACAACACCCATCGCACGCTACCGTAATATCGGTATCAGTGCGCACATCGACGCCGGTAAAACCACTACTACCGAACGTATTCTGTTCTACACCGGTGTAAACCACAAAATCGGTGAAGTTCATGACGGCGCAGCTACCATGGACTGGATGGAGCAGGAGCAGGAGCGTGGTATTACTATCACCTCCGCAGCGACTACTGCATTCTGGTCTGGTATGGCTAAGCAGTATGAACCGCATCGCATCAACATCATCGACACCCCGGGGCACGTTGACTTCACTATCGAAGTAGAACGTTCCATGCGTGTTCTCGATGGTGCGGTAATGGTTTACTGCGCAGTTGGTGGTGTTCAGCCGCAGTCTGAAACCGTATGGCGTCAGGCAAACAAATACAAAGTTCCGCGCATTGCGTTCGTTAACAAAATGGACCGCATGGGCGCGAACTTCCTGAAAGTTGTTGGTCAGATCAAAACCCGTCTGGGCGCGAACCCGGTTCCGCTGCAGCTGGCAATTGGTGCTGAAGAAGGTTTCACCGGCGTTGTTGACCTGGTGAAAATGAAAGCCATCAACTGGAACGATGCCGACCAGGGCGTTACCTTCGAATACGAAGATATCCCGGCTGACATGCAGGACCTGGCTAACGAATGGCACCAGAACCTGATCGAGTCCGCCGCAGAAGCTTCTGAAGAGCTGATGGAAAAATACCTGGGTGGTGAAGAACTGACTGAAGAAGAGATCAAACAAGCTCTGCGTCAGCGCGTTCTGAACAACGAAATCATCCTGGTAACCTGTGGTTCTGCATTCAAGAACAAAGGTGTTCAGGCGATGCTGGATGCGGTAATTGATTACCTGCCATCCCCGGTAGACGTACCTGCGATCAACGGTATTCTGGACGACGGTAAAGATACTCCGGCTGAGCGTCACGCAAGCGACGACGAGCCGTTCTCTGCGCTGGCGTTCAAAATCGCTACCGACCCGTTTGTGGGTAACCTGACCTTCTTCCGTGTGTACTCCGGTGTGGTTAACTCTGGTGATACCGTACTGAACTCCGTGAAAACCGCACGTGAGCGTTTCGGTCGTATCGTTCAGATGCACGCCAACAAACGTGAAGAGATCAAAGAAGTTCGCGCGGGCGACATCGCGGCTGCTATCGGCCTGAAAGACGTGACTACCGGTGACACCCTGTGTGATCCGGAAAACCCGATCATTCTGGAACGTATGGAATTCCCTGAGCCGGTAATCTCCATCGCGGTAGAACCGAAAACCAAAGCTGACCAGGAAAAAATGGGTCTGGCTCTGGGCCGTCTGGCGAAAGAAGACCCGTCATTCCGCGTATGGACTGATGAAGAATCTAACCAGACCATCATCGCTGGTATGGGTGAACTTCACCTGGATATCATCGTTGACCGTATGAAGCGTGAATTCAACGTTGAAGCTAACGTGGGTAAACCTCAGGTTGCTTACCGCGAAGCGATTCGCGCGAAAGTTACCGACATCGAAGGTAAACACGCGAAACAGTCTGGTGGTCGCGGTCAGTATGGTCATGTTGTTATCGACATGTACCCGCTGGAGCCGGGCTCTAACCCGAAAGGTTACGAGTTCATCAACGACATCAAAGGTGGTGTAATTCCTGGCGAATACATCCCGGCCGTTGATAAAGGCATCCAGGAGCAGCTGAAGTCTGGCCCGCTGGCGGGTTATCCGGTAGTTGATCTCGGCGTGCGTCTGCACTTCGGTTCTTACCATGACGTTGACTCCTCTGAGCTGGCGTTTAAACTGGCTGCGTCTATCGCCTTTAAAGAAGGCTTTAAGAAAGCAAAACCAGTTCTGCTTGAGCCGATCATGAAGGTTGAAGTAGAAACACCTGAAGAGAATACCGGTGACGTTATCGGCGACCTTAGCCGCCGTCGTGGTATGCTCAAAGGTCAGGAATCTGAAGTTACAGGCGTTAAGATCCACGCTGAAGTACCGCTGTCTGAAATGTTCGGATATGCAACTCAGCTGCGTTCTCTGACCAAAGGTCGCGCATCGTACACTATGGAATTCCTGAAGTATGATGATGCGCCGAACAACGTTGCTCAGGCCGTAATCGAAGCCCGTGGTAAATAAGCCGCAGGGTTAAAAACCAAAATCCCGTGCTCTCTCCTGAAGGGGAGAGCGCTATAGTAAGGAATATAGCCGTGTCTAAAGAAAAATTTGAACGTACAAAACCGCACGTTAACGTCGGCACCATCGGCCACGTTGACCACGGTAAAACTACCCTGACCGCTGCAATCACCACCGTACTGGCTAAAACCTACGGCGGTGCTGCTCGTGCATTCGACCAGATCGATAACGCTCCGGAAGAAAAAGCGCGTGGTATCACCATCAACACTTCTCACGTTGAATACGATACCCCGACCCGCCACTACGCACACGTAGACTGCCCGGGGCACGCCGACTATGTTAAAAACATGATCACCGGTGCTGCGCAGATGGACGGCGCGATCCTGGTTGTTGCTGCGACTGACGGCCCGATGCCGCAGACCCGTGAGCACATCCTGCTGGGTCGTCAGGTAGGCGTTCCGTACATCATCGTGTTCCTGAACAAATGCGACATGGTTGATGACGAAGAGCTGCTGGAACTGGTTGAAATGGAAGTTCGTGAACTTCTGTCTCAGTACGACTTCCCGGGCGACGACACGCCGATCGTTCGTGGTTCTGCTCTGAAAGCGCTGGAAGGCGACGCAGAGTGGGAAGCGAAAATCATCGAACTGGCTGGCTTCCTGGATTCTTACATCCCGGAACCAGAGCGTGCGATTGACAAGCCGTTCCTGCTGCCGATCGAAGACGTATTCTCCATCTCCGGTCGTGGTACCGTTGTTACCGGTCGTGTAGAACGCGGTATCATCAAAGTGGGCGAAGAAGTTGAAATCGTTGGTATCAAAGAGACTCAGAAGTCTACCTGTACTGGCGTTGAAATGTTCCGCAAACTGCTGGACGAAGGCCGTGCCGGTGAGAACGTAGGTGTTCTGCTGCGTGGTATCAAACGTGAAGAAATCGAACGTGGTCAGGTACTGGCTAAGCCGGGCACCATCAAGCCGCACACCAAGTTCGAATCTGAAGTGTACATTCTGTCCAAAGATGAAGGCGGCCGTCATACTCCGTTCTTCAAAGGCTACCGTCCGCAGTTCTACTTCCGTACTACTGACGTGACTGGTACCATCGAACTGCCGGAAGGCGTAGAGATGGTAATGCCGGGCGACAACATCAAAATGGTTGTTACCCTGATCCACCCGATCGCGATGGACGACGGTCTGCGTTTCGCAATCCGTGAAGGCGGCCGTACCGTTGGCGCGGGCGTTGTTGCTAAAGTTCTGGGCTAATTACTCGTTAATTAGTTTTGAATTGAAGAGGGCGCTTCGGCGCCCTTTTTGTTGCCTGCTATTTAGCCGCTGTTATATTTATTTGCCTTTTTTAACGCTTCTCCCGTGGCGTAAATCGCTTTGTGCTATTGTAATCATAACCATTCTCATTTACAATTTGTGCAGAAATTGAACGGGAGCGATCATGTACGTTTGTTTGTGTAATGGTATAAGCGATAAAAAAATCCGCCAGGCTGTACGACAATTTCATCCACAGTCATTTCAACAGTTGCGCAAATTTATTCCTGTGGGAAATCAATGTGGTAAGTGTATTCGCGCCGCGCGAGAAGTGATGCAGGATGAGTTAACGCAAATGCCGGAATTTAAAGAGATCGCCTGAGTCACACTCTTTTTTTTGACATCCCTGTAGCCCCATCTACGCTCTAGAGAGTGGAAGCGGAGGGACTATAAAATGAAAGGTGATGTTAAAATCATAAATTATCTCAATAAACTATTGGGAAATGAGCTTGTCGCAATTAATCAGTATTTTCTTCATGCCCGTATGTTCAAAAACTGGGGGCTGACCCGGCTTAATGATGTTGAGTACCATGAATCCATTGATGAGATGAAACACGCCGATAAGTATATTGAGCGTATT
Organism: Salmonella sp. A7; assembly: GCF_020181675.1. Classification (NCBI taxonomy): domain Bacteria; kingdom Pseudomonadati; phylum Pseudomonadota; class Gammaproteobacteria; order Enterobacterales; family Enterobacteriaceae; genus Salmonella; species Salmonella sp. A7. The sequence goes on from NZ_CP084001.1 coordinate 421,752, forward strand.
TTATTTCTGGAAGGCATACCGAACCTACAGGATCTGGGCAAGCTGGGCATCGGTGAAGATGTCGAAGAGATGCTACGATCGGATCTCCGGCTCGAACTGGAAGGCGCAAAAGATCTACGTGAGGCAATAGCCTATGCCGATAGCGTTCATGATTATGTCAGCCGGGATATGATGATTGAAATTCTTGCCGACGAGGAAGGCCACATCGACTGGCTGGAAACTGAGCTGGATTTGATTGCCAAACTTGGTATGCAAAATTATCTGCAATCACAAATTAAGGTTACCGATTAACCGTCTGGAAAGAAAACTTTCCAACCTGTTATGAAACCCGCCACCGCCAGCCATGGCCCAAAAGGTAGCGGGTTTATTAATGCCGATTTACCTCTCACCAGTAGCGCGACGCCAAACCCGCCACAGGCCAACATGGCGGCAAGGAAAACCAGTAACGGCAGTGTTTCCCAACAATGCCACGCTCCTAAGGCTGCAAGGTACTTGACGTCGCCATATCCAAGCCCCTCTTTCTGATAACGCAGGCGATAGCCCCAGTAAATTAACGCGAATCCGCCATAGCCGGCGATAGCACCCCAAAGCGCATCCGGTAAACGCTCCGGCAGGCAAATCTGGTGATAAAGCAGACCACCCCACAGTAATGGACAGGTAAACCGGTCAGGCAACAGACCGGTACGCGCGTCGTATATGCCAAGTAATAAAGAGAACGACGCATAAAAAATGAGAAAGGGGAGGGCAACAAACATAAGCAAATCCTCGTCAAGGCTTGTGCTCACCTTTATAGATTTATGCGACAGCGACAACGACGTATCGCCAGATTTGCCTGATGCCTTCCAAAGAAAAGATGCGCGTTGCCATCCCATGCGTACCATCTGGAATCATGCTCGCATAAGAATAAAGCGCTTAATTTCTATCCGACACTTGCGTCAGGCTGAGATTTACGTATAATGCGCGGGCTTGTCGTAATTGACGGCAGGTTCGATTTGAACCTCGAATAGCCGATTTGGCTATTTAACAATGCTCCCAATCGGGGAGCTACGTAAGAACGGTTACACTCTCCCATCAATCGTAATGGGTGTGAGGAGTAATCATTTTCGTTTATAAAATAATTGGAGCTCTGGTCTCATGCAGAACCAAAGAATCCGTATCCGCCTGAAAGCGTTTGATCATCGTCTGATCGATCAATCAACCGCGGAAATCGTCGAGACTGCCAAGCGCACTGGTGCGCAGGTTCGCGGTCCGATCCCGCTGCCGACCCGCAAAGAGCGCTTTACCGTTCTGATCTCTCCGCACGTTAACAAAGATGCGCGCGATCAGTACGAAATTCGCACTCACAAGCGTCTGGTTGACATCGTTGAGCCAACCGAGAAAACCGTTGATGCTCTGATGCGTCTGGACCTGGCTGCCGGTGTAGACGTGCAGATCAGCCTGGGTTAATCAGGTCATCGAGCGATTGAGAGGTTGATACAATGATTGGTTTAGTCGGTAAAAAAGTGGGTATGACCCGCATCTTCACTGAAGATGGCGTCTCTATCCCAGTAACCGTAATCGAAGTTGAAGCAAACCGTGTTACTCAGGTTAAAGACCTGGCTAACGATGGCTACCGCGCTGTTCAGGTTACTACGGGTGCTAAAAAAGCTAACCGTGTCACCAAGCCGGAAGCGGGTCACTTTGCTAAAGCTGGCGTAGAAGCTGGCCGTGGTCTGTGGGAATTCCGCCTGGCTGAAGGCGAAGAATACACCGTAGGTCAGAGCATCAGCGTTGAACTGTTTGCTGACGTTAAAAAAGTTGACGTAACCGGTACCTCTAAAGGTAAAGGTTTCGCTGGTACCGTTAAGCGCTGGAACTTCCGTACCCAGGACGCTACTCACGGTAACTCCTTGTCTCACCGCGTTCCGGGTTCTATCGGTCAGAACCAGACTCCGGGCAAAGTGTTCAAAGGCAAGAAAATGGCAGGTCAGATGGGTAATGAGCGCGTAACCGTTCAGAGCCTTGACGTAGTACGCGTTGACGCTGAGCGCAACCTGCTGCTGGTTAAGGGTGGTGTTCCGGGTGCAACCGGTTGCGACCTGATCGTTAAACCAGCTGTGAAGGCGTAAGGGGATAGCAATGGAATTAGTATTGAAAGACGCGCAGAGCGCGCTGACTGTTTCCGAAACTACCTTCGGTCGTGATTTCAACGAAGCGCTGGTTCACCAGGTTGTTGTTGCTTATGCAGCTGGTGCTCGTCAGGGTACTCGTGCTCAGAAGACTCGTGCTGAAGTAACTGGTTCCGGTAAAAAACCGTGGCGCCAGAAAGGCACTGGCCGTGCGCGTTCAGGTTCTATCAAGAGCCCGATCTGGCGTTCCGGTGGCGTGACCTTCGCTGCTCGTCCGCAGGACCACAGTCAAAAAGTTAACAAGAAGATGTACCGCGGCGCGCTGAAAAGCATCCTGTCCGAACTGGTACGTCAGGATCGTCTGATCGTTGTCGAGAAGTTCTCTGTAGAAGCGCCGAAAACTAAGCTGCTGGCACAGAAACTGAAAGACATGGCTCTGGAAGATGTGCTGATCATCACCGGTGAGCTGGACGAGAACCTGTTCCTGGCCGCACGTAACCTGCACAAGGTTGACGTACGCGATGCGACTGGTATCGACCCGGTTAGCCTGATCGCCTTCGACAAAGTCGTAATGACTGCTGATGCTGTTAAGCAAGTTGAGGAGATGCTGGCATGATTCGTGAAGAACGTCTGCTGAAGGTGCTGCGCGCACCGCACGTTTCTGAAAAAGCGTCTACTGCGATGGAAAAAACTAACACCATCGTTCTCAAAGTTGCTAAAGACGCGACCAAAGCAGAAATCAAAGCTGCTGTGCAGAAACTGTTTGAAGTCGAAGTCGAAGTCGTTAACACCCTGGTTGTTAAAGGGAAAGTTAAACGTCACGGACAGCGTATCGGTCGTCGTAGCGACTGGAAAAAAGCTTACGTCACCCTGAAAGAAGGCCAGAATCTGGACTTCGTCGGCGGCGCTGAGTAAGTCGGAGGAGTAATACAATGGCAGTTGTTAAATGTAAACCGACATCTCCGGGTCGTCGCCACGTCGTTAAAGTGGTCAACCCAGAGCTGCACAAGGGCAAACCTTTTGCTCCGCTGGTTGAAAAAAACAGCAAATCCGGTGGTCGTAACAACAATGGCCGTATCACCACTCGTCATATCGGTGGTGGTCACAAACAGGCTTATCGTATTGTTGACTTCAAACGCAACAAAGACGGTATCCCGGCAGTTGTTGAACGTCTTGAGTACGACCCGAACCGTTCCGCGAACATCGCGCTGGTTCTGTACAAAGACGGCGAACGCCGTTACATCCTGGCCCCGAAAGGCCTGAAAGCTGGCGACCAGATTCAGTCTGGCGTTGATGCTGCAATCAAAGCAGGCAACACCCTGCCGATGCGCAATATCCCGGTTGGTTCTACCGTTCATAACGTAGAAATGAAACCAGGTAAAGGCGGTCAGCTGGCGCGTTCCGCTGGTACTTACGTTCAGATCGTTGCTCGCGATGGCGCTTATGTCACCCTGCGTCTGCGTTCTGGTGAAATGCGTAAAGTCGAAGCAGACTGCCGTGCAACCCTGGGCGAAGTTGGCAATGCTGAGCATATGCTGCGCGTTCTGGGTAAAGCAGGTGCTGCACGCTGGCGTGGCGTTCGTCCTACCGTTCGCGGTACTGCGATGAACCCAGTAGACCACCCACATGGTGGTGGTGAAGGTCGTAACTTTGGTAAGCACCCGGTAACTCCGTGGGGCGTTCAGACCAAAGGTAAGAAGACCCGCAGCAACAAGCGTACTGATAAATTCATCGTACGTCGCCGTAGCAAATAATTTTAGAGGATAAGCCATGCCACGTTCTCTCAAGAAAGGTCCTTTTATTGACCTGCACTTGCTGAAGAAGGTAGAGAAAGCGGTGGAAAGCGGAGACAAGAAGCCCCTGCGCACTTGGTCCCGTCGTTCAACGATCTTTCCTAACATGATCGGTTTGACCATCGCTGTCCATAATGGTCGTCAGCACGTTCCGGTATTTGTTTCCGACGAAATGGTCGGTCACAAACTGGGTGAATTCGCACCGACTCGTACTTATCGCGGCCACGCTGCTGATAAAAAAGCGAAGAAGAAATAAGGTAGGAGGAAGAGATGGAAACTATCGCTAAACATCGCCATGCTCGTTCTTCTGCTCAGAAGGTTCGCCTTGTTGCTGACCTGATTCGCGGTAAGAAAGTGTCGCAGGCTCTGGATATTCTGACCTACACCAACAAGAAAGCGGCTGTACTGGTCAAGAAAGTTCTGGAATCTGCCATTGCTAACGCTGAACACAACGATGGCGCTGACATTGACGATCTGAAAGTTACGAAAATTTTCGTAGACGAAGGCCCGAGCATGAAGCGCATTATGCCGCGTGCAAAAGGTCGTGCAGATCGCATCCTGAAGCGCACCAGCCACATCACTGTGGTTGTGTCCGATCGCTGAGACTCTGGAGACTAGCAATGGGTCAGAAAGTACATCCTAATGGTATTCGCCTGGGTATTGTAAAACCATGGAACTCTACCTGGTTTGCGAACACCAAAGAATTCGCTGACAACCTGGACAGCGATTTTAAAGTACGTCAGTACCTGACGAAGGAACTGGCTAAAGCGTCTGTATCTCGTATCGTTATCGAGCGTCCGGCTAAGAGCATCCGTGTGACTATTCACACCGCTCGCCCGGGTATCGTTATCGGTAAAAAAGGTGAAGACGTAGAAAAACTGCGTAAGGTCGTAGCGGATATCGCTGGCGTTCCTGCACAGATCAACATCGCCGAAGTTCGTAAACCTGAACTGGACGCTAAACTGGTTGCTGACAGCATCACTTCTCAGCTGGAACGTCGCGTTATGTTCCGTCGTGCGATGAAGCGTGCTGTACAGAACGCCATGCGTCTGGGCGCTAAAGGTATCAAAGTTGAAGTTAGCGGCCGTCTGGGCGGCGCGGAAATCGCACGTACCGAATGGTACCGCGAAGGTCGCGTACCGCTGCACACTCTGCGTGCTGATATCGACTACAACACCTCTGAAGCGCACACCACTTATGGTGTAATCGGCGTTAAAGTGTGGATCTTCAAAGGCGAGATCCTGGGTGGTATGGCTGCTGTTGAACAACCGGAAAAACCGGCTGCTCAACCGAAAAAGCAGCAGCGTAAAGGCCGTAAATAAGGAGCGTCGCTGATGTTACAACCAAAGCGTACAAAATTCCGTAAAATGCACAAAGGCCGCAACCGTGGTCTGGCTGCAGGCGCGGATGTTAGCTTCGGCAGCTTCGGCCTGAAAGCTGTTGGCCGTGGTCGTCTGACTGCCCGTCAGATCGAAGCAGCACGTCGTGCTATGACCCGTGCAGTTAAGCGTCAAGGTAAGATCTGGATCCGTGTATTCCCGGACAAACCGATCACTGAAAAGCCGCTGGCAGTGCGTATGGGTAAAGGTAAAGGTAACGTGGAGTATTGGGTTGCCTTGATTCAGCCGGGTAAAGTCCTGTATGAAATGGACGGCGTACCGGAAGAGCTGGCCCGTGAAGCATTCAAGCTGGCAGCAGCGAAACTGCCGATTAAAACCACCTTTGTAACTAAGACGGTGATGTAATGAAAGCAAAAGAGCTGCGTGAGAAGAGCGTTGAAGAGCTGAACACCGAGCTACTGAACCTGCTGCGTGAGCAGTTCAACCTGCGTATGCAGGCTGCAAGTGGCCAGCTGCAACAGTCTCACCTGTTGAAGCAAGTGCGTCGTGATGTCGCACGCGTTAAGACTTTACTGACTGAGAAGGCGGGTGCGTAATGACCGATAAAATCCGTACTCTGCAAGGTCGCGTGGTTAGCGACAAAATGGAGAAATCCATTGTTGTTGCTATCGAACGTTTTGTGAAACACCCGATCTACGGTAAATTCATCAAGCGTACGACCAAAATGCACGTACATGACGAGAACAACGAATGCGGTATCGGCGACGTGGTTGAAATCCGCGAATGCCGTCCGCTGTCCAAGACCAAATCCTGGACTCTGGTTCGCGTTGTAGAGAAAGCGGTTCTGTAATACAGTACGCATTCTCAACGAATAAACGGCTCAGCGATGGGCCGTTTATTTTTTCTACCCATATCTGATTTGCGGTGTTATAATGCCGCGCCCTCGATATGGGGTTTTTTTAACGACCTGATTTTCGGGTCTCAGTAGTAGTTGACATTAGCGGAGCACTAAAATGATCCAAGAACAGACTATGCTGAACGTCGCCGACAACTCCGGTGCACGTCGCGTAATGTGTATCAAGGTTCTGGGTGGCTCGCACCGTCGCTACGCAGGCGTAGGCGACATCATTAAGATCACCATCAAAGAAGCGATTCCGCGTGGTAAGGTCAAAAAAGGTGATGTGCTGAAGGCGGTAGTGGTGCGCACCAAGAAGGGTGTTCGTCGCCCGGACGGTTCTGTCATTCGCTTCGATGGTAATGCATGCGTTATTTTAAACAATAACAGCGAGCAGCCTATCGGTACGCGTATTTTTGGGCCGGTAACTCGTGAACTTCGTAACGAGAAGTTCATGAAAATTATCTCTCTGGCACCAGAAGTACTCTAAGGAGCGAATCATGGCAGCGAAAATCCGTCGTGATGACGAAGTTATCGTGTTAACCGGTAAAGATAAAGGTAAACGCGGTAAAGTTAAGAATGTCCTGTCTTCCGGCAAGGTCATTGTTGAAGGTATCAACCTGGTTAAGAAACACCAGAAGCCGGTTCCGGCTCTGAACCAACCGGGCGGCATCGTTGAAAAAGAAGCTGCAATTCAGGTTTCTAACGTTGCAATCTTCAATGCGGCAACCGGCAAGGCTGACCGTGTAGGCTTTAGATTCGAAGACGGCAAAAAAGTCCGTTTCTTCAAGTCTAACAGCGAAACTATCAAGTAATTTGGAGTAGTACGATGGCGAAACTGCATGATTACTACAAAGACGAAGTAGTTAACAAACTCATGACTGAGTTTAACTACAATTCTGTCATGCAAGTCCCTCGGGTCGAGAAGATCACCCTGAACATGGGTGTTGGTGAAGCGATCGCTGACAAGAAACTGCTGGATAACGCAGCAGCAGACCTGACAGCAATCTCCGGTCAAAAACCGTTGATCACCAAAGCACGCAAATCTGTTGCAGGCTTCAAAATCCGTCAGGGCTATCCGATCGGCTGTAAAGTAACTCTGCGTGGCGAACGCATGTGGGAGTTCTTTGAGCGCCTGATCACTATTGCTGTTCCTCGTATCCGTGACTTCCGTGGCTTGTCCGCTAAGTCATTCGACGGTCGTGGTAACTACAGCATGGGTGTCCGTGAGCAGATCATCTTCCCAGAAATCGACTACGATAAAGTCGACCGCGTTCGTGGTTTGGATATTACCATTACCACTACTGCGAAATCTGACGAAGAAGGCCGTGCTCTGCTGGCTGCCTTTGACTTCCCGTTCCGCAAGTAAGGTAGGGTTACTAAATGGCTAAGCAATCAATGAAAGCACGCGAAGTAAAACGCGTAGCTTTAGCTGATAAATACTTCGCGAAACGCGCTGAACTGAAAGCGATCATCTCTGATGTGAACGCAACCGACGAAGATCGTTGGAATGCGGTTCTTAAGCTGCAGACTCTGCCGCGTGATTCCAGCCCGTCACGTCAGCGTAACCGCTGCCGTCAAACTGGTCGTCCGCACGCTTTCCTGCGGAAGTTCGGGTTGAGCCGTATTAAGGTCCGTGAAGCCGCTATGCGCGGTGAAATTCCGGGTCTGAAAAAGGCTAGCTGGTAATTGTCACCAATTGAATCACGGGAGTAAAGACAGATGAGCATGCAAGATCCGATCGCGGATATGCTGACCCGTATCCGTAACGGTCAGGCCGCGAACAAAGCTGCGGTCACCATGCCTTCCTCCAAGCTGAAAGTGGCAATTGCCAACGTGCTGAAGGAAGAAGGTTTTATTGAAGATTTTAAAGTTGAAGGCGACACCAAGCCGGAACTGGAACTGACTCTTAAGTATTTCCAGGGTAAAGCTGTTGTAGAAAGCATTCAGCGTGTCAGCCGCCCAGGTCTGCGCATCTACAAACGTAAAGATGAGCTGCCGAAAGTTATGGCCGGTCTGGGTATCGCAGTTGTTTCTACCTCTAAAGGTGTTATGACTGATCGTGCAGCGCGCCAGGCTGGTCTTGGTGGCGAAATTATCTGCTACGTAGCCTAATCGGAGGAAAAAATGTCTCGTGTTGCTAAAGCACCGGTCGTTGTTCCTGCCGGCGTTGATGTCAAAATCAACGGTCAGGTTATTACGATCAAAGGTAAAAACGGCGAGCTGACTCGTACTCTCAACGATGCTGTTGAAGTTAAACATGCAGATAATGCACTGACCTTCGGTCCGCGTGATGGTTACGCAGACGGTTGGGCACAGGCTGGTACCGCGCGTGCCCTGCTGAACTCAATGGTTATCGGTGTTACCGAAGGCTTCACTAAGAAGCTGCAGCTGGTTGGTGTAGGTTATCGTGCAGCGGTTAAAGGGAATGTAGTAAACCTGTCTTTAGGTTTCTCTCACCCGGTTGACCATCAGCTGCCGGCAGGTATCACTGCTGAATGTCCGACTCAAACTGAAATCGTGCTGAAAGGCGCTGATAAGCAGGTGATCGGCCAGGTTGCAGCAGATCTGCGCGCCTACCGTCGTCCTGAGCCTTACAAAGGCAAGGGTGTTCGTTACGCCGACGAAGTCGTGCGTACCAAAGAGGCTAAGAAGAAGTAAGGTAACACTATGGATAAGAAATCTGCTCGTATCCGTCGTGCGACCCGCGCACGCCGCAAGCTCAAAGAGCTGGGCGCAACTCGCCTGGTGGTACATCGTACCCCGCGTCATATTTACGCACAGGTAATTGCACCGAACGGTTCTGAAGTTCTGGTAGCTGCTTCTACTGTAGAAAAAGCTATCGCTGAACAACTGAAGTACACCGGTAACAAAGACGCGGCTGCAGCTGTGGGTAAAGCTGTCGCTGAACGCGCTCTGGAAAAAGGCATCAAAGATGTGTCCTTTGACCGTTCCGGGTTCCAATATCATGGTCGTGTCCAGGCACTGGCAGATGCTGCCCGTGAAGCTGGCCTTCAGTTCTAAGGTAGAGGTGTAAGATGGCTCACATCGAAAAACAAGCTGGCGAACTGCAGGAAAAGCTGATCGCGGTAAACCGCGTATCTAAAACCGTTAAAGGTGGTCGTATTTTCTCCTTCACAGCTCTGACTGTAGTAGGCGATGGTAACGGTCGCGTAGGTTTTGGTTACGGTAAAGCGCGTGAAGTTCCAGCAGCGATCCAGAAAGCGATGGAAAAAGCCCGTCGCAATATGATTAACGTCGCGCTGAACAACGGCACCCTGCAGCACCCGGTTAAAGGTGTTCACACGGGGTCTCGTGTATTCATGCAGCCAGCTTCCGAAGGTACCGGTATCATCGCCGGTGGTGCAATGCGCGCCGTTCTGGAAGTTGCTGGGGTTCATAACGTTCTGGCTAAAGCATACGGTTCCACCAACCCGATCAACGTGGTTCGTGCAACTATTGATGGCCTGGAAAATATGAATTCTCCAGAAATGGTCGCTGCCAAGCGTGGTAAATCCGTTGAAGAAATTCTGGGGAAATAAACCATGGCAAAGACTATTAAAATTACTCAAACCCGCAGTGCAATCGGTCGTCTGCCGAAACACAAGGCAACGCTGCTTGGCCTGGGTCTGCGTCGTATTGGCCACACCGTAGAGCGCGAGGATACTCCTGCTGTTCGTGGTATGGTCAACGCGGTTTCCTTCATGGTTAAAGTTGAGGAGTAAGAGATGCGTTTAAATACTCTGTCTCCGGCCGAAGGCTCCAAAAAGGCGGGTAAACGCCTGGGTCGTGGTATCGGTTCTGGCCTCGGTAAAACCGGTGGTCGTGGTCACAAAGGTCAGAAGTCTCGTTCTGGCGGTGGCGTACGTCGCGGTTTCGAGGGTGGTCAGATGCCTCTGTACCGTCGTCTGCCGAAATTCGGCTTCACTTCTCGCAAAGCAGCGATTACAGCCGAAGTTCGTCTGTCTGACCTGGCGAAAGTAGAAGGCGGCGTTGTAGACCTGAACACGCTGAAAGCGGCAAACATTATCGGTATCCAGATCGAGTTCGCGAAAGTGATCCTGGCTGGCGAAGTCACTACTCCGGTAACTGTTCGTGGCCTGCGTGTTACTAAAGGCGCTCGTGCTGCTATCGAAGCTGCTGGCGGTAAAATCGAGGAATAAGTAGCAGATGGCTAAACAACCGGGATTAGATTTTCAAAGTGCCAAAGGTGGCTTAGGTGAGCTGAAACGCAGACTGCTGTTTGTTATCGGCGCGCTGATTGTGTTCCGTATTGGCTCTTTTATTCCGATCCCTGGTATTGATGCCGCTGTACTTGCCAAACTGCTTGAGCAACAGCGAGGCACCATCATTGAAATGTTTAACATGTTCTCTGGTGGTGCTCTCAGCCGTGCTTCTATCTTTGCCCTGGGGATCATGCCGTATATTTCGGCGTCGATCATTATCCAGCTGTTGACGGTGGTTCATCCAACGCTGGCAGAAATTAAGAAAGAAGGGGAGTCTGGTCGTCGTAAGATCAGCCAGTACACCCGTTACGGTACTCTGGTGCTGGCGATATTCCAGTCGATCGGTATTGCTACCGGTTTGCCGAATATGCCTGGTATGCAGGGCCTGGTGATGAATCCAGGCTTTGCATTCTATTTCACCGCTGTTGTAAGTCTGGTTACAGGAACCATGTTCCTGATGTGGCTCGGCGAACAGATTACTGAGCGCGGTATCGGTAACGGTATCTCAATCATCATCTTCGCTGGTATCGTTGCGGGACTCCCGCCAGCCATTGCCCATACTATCGAGCAAGCGCGTCAAGGCGACCTGCACTTCCTCGTGTTGCTGTTGGTTGCAGTATTAGTATTTGCAGTGACGTTCTTTGTAGTATTCGTTGAACGTGGTCAACGCCGTATTGTGGTAAACTACGCCAAACGTCAGCAAGGTCGTCGTGTCTATGCTGCACAGAGCACACATTTACCGCTGAAAGTGAATATGGCGGGGGTAATCCCGGCAATCTTCGCTTCCAGTATTATTCTGTTCCCGGCGACCATCGCGTCATGGTTCGGGGGCGGTACTGGTTGGAACTGGCTGACAACAATTTCGCTGTATTTGCAGCCTGGGCAACCGCTTTATGTGTTACTCTATGCGTCTGCAATCATCTTCTTCTGTTTCTTCTACACGGCGTTGGTTTTCAACCCGCGTGAAACAGCAGATAACCTGAAGAAGTCCGGTGCATTTGTACCAGGAATTCGTCCGGGAGAGCAAACGGCGAAGTATATCGATAAAGTAATGACCCGCCTGACCCTGGTTGGTGCGCTGTATATTACCTTTATCTGCCTGATCCCGGAGTTCATGCGTGATGCAATGAAAGTGCCGTTCTACTTCGGTGGGACCTCACTGCTTATCGTTGTTGTCGTGATTATGGACTTTATGGCTCAAGTGCAAACTCTGATGATGTCCAGTCAGTATGAGTCTGCATTGAAGAAGGCGAACCTGAAAGGCTACGGCCGTTAATTGGTCGCCTGAGAAGTTACGGAGAGTAAAAATGAAAGTTCGTGCTTCCGTCAAGAAATTATGCCGTAACTGCAAAATCGTTAAGCGTGATGGTGTCATCCGTGTGATTTGCAGTGCCGAGCCGAAGCATAAACAGCGCCAAGGCTGATTTTTTCGCATATTTTTCTTGCAAAGTTGGGTTGAGCTGGCTAGATTAGCCAGCCAATCTTTTGTATGTCTGTACGTTTCCATTTGAGTATCCTGAAAACGGGCTTTTCAGCATGGTACGTACATATTAAATAGTAGGAGTGCATAGTGGCCCGTATAGCAGGCATTAACATTCCTGATCAGAAACACGCCGTGATCGCGTTAACTTCGATCTACGGTGTCGGCAAGACCCGTTCTAAAGCCATCCTGGCTGCAGCGGGTATCGCTGAAAATGTTAAGATCAGTGAGCTGTCTGAAGAACAAATCGACACGCTGCGTGACGAAGTTGCCAAATTTGTCGTTGAAGGTGATCTGCGCCGTGAAATCAGCATGAGCATCAAGCGCCTGATGGATCTTGGTTGCTATCGCGGTTTGCGTCATCGTCGTGGTCTCCCGGTTCGCGGTCAGCGTACCAAGACCAACGCTCGTACCCGTAAGGGTCCGCGCAAACCGATCAAGAAATAATCGGGGTGATTGAATAATGGCAAAGGCACCAGTTCGCGCACGTAAACGTGTAAGAAAACAAGTCTCTGACGGCGTGGCTCATATCCATGCTTCTTTCAACAACACCATCGTGACTATTACCGATCGTCAGGGTAATGCGCTGGGTTGGGCAACAGCCGGTGGTTCCGGTTTCCGTGGTTCTCGCAAATCCACTCCGTTTGCAGCTCAGGTTGCAGCAGAGCGTTGCGCTGACGCCGTGAAAGAATACGGTATCAAGAATCTGGAAGTTATGGTTAAAGGTCCGGGTCCAGGCCGCGAATCTACTATTCGTGCTCTGAACGCCGCTGGTTTCCGCATCACTAATATTACTGATGTGACTCCGATCCCTCATAACGGTTGTCGTCCGCCGAAAAAACGTCGCGTATAACGCTTCGTTTTCCAGGTTAGTTGGAGAAAGAAAATGGCAAGATATTTGGGTCCTAAGCTCAAGCTGAGCCGTCGTGAGGGCACCGACTTATTCCTTAAGTCTGGCGTTCGCGCGATCGATACCAAGTGTAAAATTGAACAAGCTCCTGGCCAGCACGGTGCGCGTAAGCCGCGTCTGTCTGACTATGGTGTGCAGTTGCGTGAAAAGCAAAAAGTTCGCCGCATTTACGGTGTGCTGGAGCGTCAGTTCCGTAACTACTACAAAGAAGCAGCACGTCTGAAAGGCAACACCGGTGAAAACCTGTTGGCTCTGCTGGAAGGTCGTCTGGACAACGTTGTATACCGTATGGGCTTCGGCGCCACTCGTGCAGAAGCACGTCAGCTGGTTAGCCATAAAGCAATTATGGTAAACGGTCGTGTTGTTAACATCGCTTCTTATCAGGTTAGTCCGAATGACGTTGTTAGCATTCGTGAGAAAGCGAAGAAGCAGTCTCGCGTGAAAGCCGCTCTGGAGCTGGCTGAGCAGCGTGAAAAGCCAACCTGGCTGGAAGTTGATGCTGGCAAGATGGAAGGTACGTACAAGCGTAAGCCTGAGCGTTCTGATCTGTCTGCGGACATTAACGAACACCTGATCGTCGAGCTTTACTCCAAGTAAAGCTTAGTACCAAAGAGAGGACACAATGCAGGGTTCTGTGACAGAGTTTCTAAAACCGCGCCTGGTAGATATCGAGCAAGTGAGTTCGACGCACGCCAAGGTGACCCTTGAGCCTTTAGAGCGTGGCTTCGGCCATACTCTGGGTAACGCACTGCGCCGTATTCTGCTCTCATCGATGCCGGGTTGCGCGGTGACCGAGGTTGAGATTGATGGTGTACTACATGAGTACAGCACCAAAGAAGGCGTTCAGGAAGACATCCTGGAAATCCTGCTCAACCTGAAAGGGCTGGCGGTGAGAGTTCAGGGTAAAGATGAAGTTATTCTTACCTTGAATAAATCTGGCATTGGCCCTGTGACTGCAGCCGATATCACCCATGATGGGGATGTCGAAATCGTCAAGCCGCAGCACGTGATCTGCCACCTGACCGATGAAAACGCGTCTATTAGTATGCGTATCAAAGTTCAGCGCGGTCGTGGTTATGTGCCGGCTTCTACCCGAATTCATTCGGAAGAAGATGAGCGCCCAATCGGCCGTCTGCTGGTCGACGCCTGCTACAGCCCTGTAGAGCGTATTGCCTACAATGTTGAAGCAGCGCGTGTAGAACAGCGTACCGACCTGGACAAGCTGGTCATCGAAATGGAAACCAACGGCACAATCGATCCTGAAGAGGCGATTCGTCGTGCGGCAACCATCCTGGCTGAACAACTGGAAGCTTTCGTTGATTTACGTGATGTACGTCAACCGGAAGTGAAAGAAGAGAAACCAGAATTCGATCCGATCCTGCTGCGCCCTGTTGACGATCTGGAATTGACTGTCCGCTCTGCTAACTGCCTCAAGGCAGAAGCTATCCACTATATCGGTGATCTGGTACAGCGTACCGAGGTTGAGCTTCTTAAGACGCCTAACCTGGGTAAAAAATCTCTTACCGAGATTAAAGACGTGCTGGCTTCCCGTGGACTGTCTCTGGGTATGCGCCTGGAAAACTGGCCACCGGCAAGCATCGCTGACGAGTAACCGGATCACAGGTTAAGGTTTTACTGAGAAGGATAAGGTCATGCGCCATCGTAAGAGTGGTCGTCAACTGAACCGCAACAGCAGCCATCGCCAGGCTATGTTCCGCAACATGGCAGGTTCACTGGTTCGTCATGAAATCATCAAGACGACCCTGCCTAAAGCGAAAGAGCTGCGTCGCGTAGTTGAGCCGCTGATTACTCTTGCCAAGACTGATAGCGTTGCTAATCGTCGTCTGGCATTCGCCCGTACTCGTGATAACGAGATCGTGGCAAAACTGTTTAACGAGCTGGGCCCGCGTTTCGCGAGCCGCGCCGGTGGTTACACTCGCATTCTGAAGTGTGGCTTCCGTGCAGGCGACAACGCGCCGATGGCATACATCGAGCTGGTTGATCGTTCAGAGAAAACAGAAGCTGCTGCAGAGTAATCTGTAGTAACGTAAAAAAACCCGCTTCGGCGGGTTTTTTTATACCCTCCTGAACCCCATATATCTACAATAATTGTATTCTTTTCGTTCAATCCCTGGAGCGACGTATGTGGTTACTTGACCAGTGGGCAGAGCGTCATATTATCGAGGCACAGCGTAAAGGCGAGTTGGATAATCTGCCTGGCCGCGGCGAGCCGCTTATTCTGGATGATGATTCTCATGTGCCGGCGGAACTTCGTGCGGGTTATCGCTTACTCAAGAATGCGGGCTGTCTTCCCCCTGAACTGGAGCAGCGCAGAGACGCTATTCAGTTACTTGATATCCTCAACAGTATCCGGGAAGATGACCCTCGATACCATCAGGTTAGTCGCCAGCTCTCGCTGCTTGAACTAAAACTTCGGCAGGCTGGGTTGAGTACCGACTTTTTACACGGTGAGTATGCACAAAAACTGCTGCATAAAATCAACGATAATTAACGGAGCTTGTATGTATCGCATTGGTGAGCTGGCAAAGCTGGCAGACGTAACGCCTGATACCATTCGCTACTATGAAAAACAGCAGATGATGGATCATGAGGTACGTACTGAAGGCGGGTTTCGTCTGTATACCGAAAACGATCTGCAGCGTCTCAAATTTATTCGTTATGCGCGACAGTTGGGTTTCACGCTCGACTCGATCCGCGAACTTTTATCGATCCGAATTGATCCTGAGCACCATACCTGTCAGGAGTCAAAAAGTATTGTGCAAGAGCGATTGCAGGAGGTTGAAGCCAGGATTGCGGAACTGCAAACGATGCAGCGTTCGTTACAAAGGCTTAATGATGCTTGTTGCGGAACGGCCCACAGTAGCGTCTATTGTTCCATTCTGGAAGCCCTGGAGCAGGGGGCCAGTGGAGCGAAATCAGGATGTTGATTTATTGAACCGGCGGGGCTACACTCGCGCCGTTAATTTATACAATCGGGAGACATTATGAGTCGTTATCAACATAAGAAAGGGCAGATAAAGGACAATGCCATTGAGGCATTACTGCATGATCCACTGTTCAGGCAACGCGTTGAAAAAAATAAGAAAGGCAAAGGAAGTTATCTGCGTAAAGGTAAACACGGTAATCGAGGGAACTGGGAGGCCAGTGGCAAGAAAGTAAGTGACTTTTTTACCACTGGCCTTCTGCTTATTAAGAACGGTTATTTTGTTCTTTCAGCAGATCGCGGATTTCGCCCAATAACACTTCCTCTTTAGAAGGCGCTGGCGGAGCTGCCGGCTCTTCTGCTTTTTTACGGTTGAGTCTGTTGATAAGCTTAATGGCAACAAAGATAGCAAAGGCCACAATCACAAAATCAAATACGTTCTGGATAAACACGCCGTAATGCATGACGACCGCCGGAATATCTCCCTGCGCTTCGCGTAACGTAAAAGCAAATTGTTTAAAGTCGATCCCGCCGATTAACAATCCCAACGGCGGCATAATGATATCGGCAACCAGTGAAGAAACAATCTTACCGAATGCCGCGCCAATAATGACACCCACTGCCAAATCCACAACATTCCCGCGCATCGCGAATTCGCGAAATTCTTTAATAAAACTCATTTTTATTCTCCCTATGCAGCTGACGTTATAAGTTTAACAAATGCTAAGGCATTTTCCATTTACGGCTTCTGTTTAGCGAAATAAATTAAACCTTGATAAATAAAGGGAATTAAAAAGGGCGCTGAATGAGCGCCCCTTAAATTAGAGGAAGAAAGGACTTGGCTGGAACAGACGTTCGACGTCGGTAATAAACTTTTTATCGGTCAAAAACATAATGACGTGATCGCCTTGTTCAATGCGCAAATTGTCATTAGCAATCATGACATCATTACCGCGAACGACCGCGCCAATAATGGTGCCTGGCGGCAGTTTAATTTCGTCAATGACGCGGCCAACCACGCGGGAAGTGCTTTCATCGCCGTGCGCGACGGCTTCGATGGCTTCGGCAACCCCGCGACGTAGTGAGGAAACGCCGACGATATCTGCTTTACGCACATGGCTCAGTAATGCAGAGATGGTGGCCTGCTGCGGAGAAATCGCAATATCTATAACGCTACCCTGCACAAGATCGACATAAGCTCGACGCTGAATCAGCACCATCACTTTTTTGGCACCCATCCGCTTAGCCAACATCGCGGACATGATATTGGCTTCATCATCGTTAGTGACCGCGATAAAGAGATCGACCTGATCAATATGCTCCTCCGCCAGCAATTCCTGATCGGAAGCGTCGCCAAAAAAGACGATCGTGTTTTGCAGTTTCTCAGCCAGTTCTGCGGCGCGTTGTTGATCGCGTTCGATCAATTTAACGCTATAGTCTTTTTCCAGACGCCTTGCCAGCCCGGCGCCGATATTGCCGCCGCCCACCAGCATGATGCGCTTGTAGGGTTTTTCCAGACGCTGTAATTCGCTCATTACTGCACGGATATGCTGTGAAGCCGCAATAAAGAAGACTTCATCCCCTGCTTCCACGATAGTCGAGCCCTGGGGACGGATTGGTCTGTCATGGCGGAAAATTGCGGCAACGCGGGTATCGATATGCGGCATATGCTCTCGCATTGTCGAGAGCGCGTTACCTATTAGTGGACCGCCATAGTAGGCTTTAACTACTGCCAGACTGACTTTCCCTTCGGCAAAGTTTACAACCTGTAATGCTCCCGGATACTCGATCAGACGATAAATATTATCGATAACCAACTGCTCCGGCGCGATCAGATGATCAATCGGAACCGCTTCAGAATGAAAGAGTTTATCCGCATCGCGAACATAGTCCGGGGAGCGAATGCGAGCGATACGGTTTGGAGTGTTGAAGAGTGAATAGGCTACCTGACAGGCAACCATATTAGTTTCATCTGAACTGGTGACAGCGACCAGCATATCCGCATCGTCAGCGCCCGCTTCGCGCAACACGCGGGGATGCGAACCATGCCCCTGAACTACGCGTAGATCGAACTTATCTTGCAAACTGCGTAACCGTTCGCCGTTGGTATCAACCACCGTGATGTCGTTGTTTTCGCCGACCAGGTTTTCCGCCAGTGTTCCGCCAACTTGCCCTGCGCCCAGTATGATAATTTTCATCAGTCGTGGCCCGTTATCTCATCACTTCTTGATTAGCTTAGCGTAAAAGAACCCATCACCTTCTTCGCCGCTCGGCAGATTTTGCTGTCCTGGCTGATCAGGTGTTCCCGTTTCGCTGAGCGCAGCATCGGGAGTGCGTTGCAAAAAGGCTTTGATCTGATCGCGGTTTTCTTCCGGCAGTACGGAGCAGGTGGCGTAAACCAGCGTCCCGCCGGGTTTCAGGCGCGGCCAGACGGCATCAAGAATTTCCGCCTGTAATTGCGTCAGTTCCGCGATATCGCGATCGCGACGCAGCCATTTGATATCTGGATGACGGCGAATGACGCCGGTTGCGGAGCAGGGCGCATCCAGCAGAATACGGTCAAACTGCTGCTCGCCGCACCATTGGGCGGGATAACGTCCATCCCCTTGTTTAACTGTCGCTTTCATCCCAAGACGCTTTAGGTTGTCGTAAACGCGGGAGAGCCGTTGTTCATCAATATCAACCGCCAACACGTCTGCTTCGGGGGCCACTTCGAGAATATGCGTGGTTTTACCGCCGGGCGCGGCGCACAAGTCTAAAATGTGCTCACCGTTCTGAGGAGCGAGAAAAACCGCACATCCCTGCGCAGAGGCATCCTGGACAGTTACCCAACCCTCAGCAAAACCGGGTAAAGCATGTACCGGAGCTGGCGTTTCCAGACGTACAGCGTCGGGATAATCGGGATGCGGATATCCCTTCATGCCTGCGTCTTTAAGTAAGCCAAGCCAACCGTCGCGGGTATGGTGTGTACGATTTACACGTAGCCACATAGGCGGACGCTGGTTATTCGCATCAATAATGCGTTGCCACTGTGTGGGGTAAGCATTTTGCAAACGCTTTACCAGCCAACCGGGATGTAAAAAGCGCGCATCGCTGGTCGCAAACTCATTAAGCAACGTTTCCTGCTGGCGCTGGAACTGGCGCAGGACGCCGTTAATTAACCCTTTCAACTGCGGACGTTTGATGGCGACCGCGCCTTCAACGGTTTCAGCCAGCGCCGCATGGGGAGGGACGCGGGTGTACAGCAACTGATAAAAGCCGACCATAATTAAGTAATGCACAGTACGCTGCTTGCCGGTCATTGGACGAGACATCAGCTTATTGATCAGCCATTCCAGCTGTGAAAGAGTGCGCAGGACGCCAAAGCACAGCTCCTGAAGTAGCGCTTTGTCTTTATCGGCGACTTTTTGTTGCAGCGGCGGGAGCACATTACTTAATGATTGTCCCTGCTCGACGACCTGTTCAACGGCCTGTGCTGCCAGACTACGTAAATTGTTTTGTTTTTTCATATGTATAAAATAAAAATGCCCGGTAACACCGGGCTTATAAAGGCGTGACCGTCAGGCAAGACGGTTACCAGGAATAAACCATTCCCGGCGTGAATTTAACAGATCCTGGGCGCTCATCGCTTTTTTGCCGGCAGGCTGAAGCGAAAGCAAATTTAATATCCCCTTGCCTGTTGCAACCTGAATGCCCTGTTTCGTCGCGGCCAGAATAGTTCCCGGCAGCGACTGCGTGGCGTCCTCAATGACGGACGCCTGCCAGACTTTTACCGGCTGACCGTCGATTTCCAGCCAGCTCATTGGCCACGGATTAAAGGCGCGAATGCAACGCTCCAGCTGTGCTGCGGAGAGAGACCAGTCAATACGCGCTTCTTCTTTACTGAGCTTTTCCGCATGAGTGACCAGCGCTTCATTCTGCGCTTCAGGCGTCGCTGTGCCGTCCGCCAGTTGTTTTAGTGTGGTAATTAACCCCTGCGGGCCAAGTTCAGCCAACTTATTATACAGTGAGCCACTGGTATCTTCTGCGGTAATCGGGCACGCAAGTTTATACAGCATGTCGCCGGTATCCAGCCCTACATCCATCTGCATAATTGTGACGCCGGTTTCCGCATCGCCTGCCCAGAGTGAGCGCTGAATAGGCGCCGCGCCGCGCCAGCGTGGAAGCAGCGAACCGTGAACGTTGATACATCCGAGACGGGGCATATCCAGCACTGCCTTTGGGAGAATCAGACCATATGCTACGACAACCATGACGTCGGCATGTAAGTCAGCAACCAGATGCTGGTTTTCCTGAGGACGAAGCGACACGGGCTGGAAAACGGGCAGGCCTTTTTCTTCCGCCAGCACTTTTACCTGGCTGGGCATCAACTTTTTGCCGCGACCTGCTGGACGATCGGGTTGGGTAAATACGCCGACAACGTTATGTCCAGAAGTTAACAGCGCGTCGAGATGACGCGCTGCAAAGTCAGGTGTACCCGCAAAAATAATACGTAGTGAATCTGACACGTTGGTTCTTGTCCTTTAAGCCCGGGCGTTCAGGCGGTCGAGTTTTTCTACTTTCTGACGAATACGTTGTTGCTTCAGCGGCGACAAATAATCGATAAACAGTTTACCGACCAGGTGATCCATCTCATGCTGAATGCAGATTGCCAGTAAACCATCCGCTTCAAGCTCAAACGGGTTGCCGTCGCGATCCAGCGCGCGGATTTTCACTTTCTCGGCGCGCGGCACTAAAGCGCGCTGTTCCGGAATCGACAGACAGCCTTCTTCTATACCCGTTTCGCCACTTTTCTCCAGCAATTCCGGGTTAATGAGTACCAGGCGCTCGTCGCGGTTTTCCGAAACGTCAATCACGATGATTCGCTGGTGGATATCGACCTGCGTTGCAGCCAGACCGATACCTTCTTCGGCGTACATCGTTTCGAACATATCATCGACGATACGCTGAATTTCTGCATTCACTTCTTCAACCGGCTTTGCGACTTTGCGAAGGCGCTCGTCCGGAATATGTAACACTTGCAAAACTGACATAATTATCCAGAGTTGTGTTCAGGAGTTGAAAAGATTATTACCTCTATTCTAGACAAATCCCCACCTGATTGACAGCATCAGTGACCAATCGCAAAGATTGTTCAGACTGCTTGTGGCAGGGGAGGGAAAGGATGGCCCGTACCGAAATTTGGTTACGTTTAATGTACGTCGGCGACCTTTATGGCGAGGCGATGTTGAACATGGCGAATTCGCTTATTCGCCAGCCTCAGATAAATCGCACGCACCTTCAGGAGGCTGGTCTTACCGCGCGGCAAGCTGAACGTTTTTTACAGCTTCCAGCAGGTGTGCTTGATGAGACGTTACGCTGGCTTGAACTACCGCAGCACTATTTTCTGTGTGCGGATAGTGAAATTTATCCTCCCCAACTGCGTGCTATTGACGATTATCCCGGCGCTATTTTTATTGACGGTGATCCTGCCTGTCTGCATACCTGCCAACTTGCCGTCGTAGGGAGCCGGAGCCACTCCTGGTATGGAGAACGCTGGGGACGTCTGCTTTGCGAAAGCCTTGCGAAAAGCGGTTTGACGATCACCAGCGGCCTTGCCCGGGGAATTGATGGCGTAGCACACAACGCCGCGGTGAGTATGGGGGGAAAAAGTGTAGCGGTGTTAGGGAATGGTTTGGCAAAGATTTATCCTCGCCGACATGCCGTGCTGGCTGAAAACTTGATTGCCACCGGCGGCGCAGTGATCTCAGAATTTCCGCTTTCAACGCCTCCGCTACCGCAAAATTTTCCTCGCAGAAACCGCATTATCAGCGGACTGAGCAAAGGCGTGCTGGTGATTGAGGCGGCGTTGCGCAGCGGTTCGTTGGTGACGGCGCGCTGCGCGCTTGAACAGGGGCGGGACGTTTTTGCATTACCAGGTCCTATCGGTAGTCCGGGAAGCGAAGGCACGCACTGGTTAATTAAACAAGGGGCTACGCTTGTGACGACGCCGGAGGATATTCTGGAAAATTTGCAATACGGCTTACACTGGTTGCCAACTACGGCGGAAAATTCACTTTATTCACTAAATCAGGATGAGGCGGCATTGCCATTTCCTGAGCTCCTGGCTAACGTAGGAGATGAGGTAACACCTGTTGACGTCGTCGCTGAACGTGCCGGCCAACCTGTGCCAGCGGTAGTGGCTCAGCTACTCGAACTGGAGTTAGCAGGATGGATCGCAGCTGTACCCGGCGGCTATGTCCGATTAAGGAGGGCAAGCCATGTTCGACGTACTAATGTATTTGTTTGAAACATACATCCATAACGAAGCCGAGCTGCGCGTGGATCAGGACAGACTGGAGCGTGATCTCACCGACGCCGGGTTTGATCGCGAAGACATCTACAATGCGCTGCTGTGGCTGGAAAAACTCGCTGACTATCAAGATGGCCTCGCGGAACCCATGCAACTTGCTTCCGACCCTCTTTCAATGCGCATTTATACGGTTGAAGAGTGTGAAAGGCTTGATGCCAGTTGCCGGGGGTTCCTGTTATTCCTTGAGCAGATTCAGGTGCTAAACCTCGAAACACGAGAAATGGTGATTGAGCGTGTGCTGGCGCTGGATACCGCAGAGTTTGACCTGGAAGACTTGAAATGGGTTATTTTGATGGTGTTATTCAACATTCCGGGCTGTGAAAACGCCTATCAGCAAATGGAAGAATTACTCTTTGAGGTAAATGAAGGTATGCTGCATTGATAGGTGTTAATGCTGCATGAGTGAATATGGCTAAATCAGCACTGTTTTCGGTGCGTAAAAATGAGCCCTGCCCGCAGTGCGGGGCCGAACTGGTAATTCGCTCCGGGAAACATGGTCCGTTTCTCGGCTGTTCTCGCTATCCGGAATGCGATTACGTTCGTCCGCTGAAAAGTCAGGCGGACGGACATATCGTTAAAATTCTGGAGGGGCAACTGTGTCCTGAGTGTGGCGCCGTACTGGTGCTGCGTCAGGGGCGCTTTGGTATGTTCATCGGATGCAGTCAGTATCCGCAATGTGAACATACAGTGGTTATTGATAAACCGGATGAAACGGCGATTGCCTGTCCAGCCTGCCAGCAAGGACATTTGGTCCAGCGCCGTTCTCGTTACGGTAAAATCTTTCATTCCTGCGATCGCTACCCGGAATGTCAGTTCGTCATTAACTTCACACCGGTTGCGGGGGAATGCCCCGAGTGCCATTATCCGCTACTCATCGAAAAGAAAACCGCGCAGGGCGTGAAGCGCTTTTGCGCCAGTAAACAATGTGGAAAGCCGGTTCCGGTGGAATAAACAAGTGAATAATAACCTGCCAACAGGATCTATCGTCGCAGCGGTAGATCTCCTGAATAAAGAAAATGTCATCGCTTATCCAACAGAAGCCGTTTTCGGCGTCGGCTGCGATCCCGATAGTGAAACAGCCGTTACGCGCCTGCTGGCGTTAAAACAACGGCCCGTCGATAAGGGACTCATTTTGATTGCCGCCAGCTTTGAGCAGTTAAAACCTTATATTGATGACAGCATACTTACCGCCGCACAGCGTAAAGCGGTATTTGATTGCTGGCCCGGGCCGGTAACGTTTGTTTTTCCTGCGCCCGCGACAACGCCGCGTTGGCTCACGGGACGTTTTGATTCCCTGGCCGTTCGTGTTACCAACCACCCGCTGGTGGTCGCGCTATGCAATGCGTATGGCAAACCGCTGGTTTCCACCAGCGCCAATCTGAGCGGATTACCGCCATGTCGTACCGTTGAAGAGGTACGTGCGCAATTTGGCGATGATTTTCCGGTGGTTGAAGGCGCAACGGGTGGGCGTTTAAATCCTTCAGAAATTCGCGATGCTCTGACGGGCGAACTGTTTCGACAGGGGTAATATGATGGAAACCTATGCTGTTTTTGGAAATCCGATTGCTCACAGCAAATCGCCATTTATTCATCAGCAGTTTGCTCAGCAGCTAGATATTGTTCACCCCTATGGTCGCGTGCTGGCCCCTATTAATAATTTCATTAATACGCTTGATGCCTTTTTCGCGGCAGGGGGAAAAGGCGCAAACATCACAGTACCTTTTAAAGAGGAGGCGTTTGCGCGATCGGATGAGTTAACGGAACGAGCATCGCTGGCGGGAGCAGTCAATACATTAAAACGGCTGGAAGATGGTCGTTTGCTTGGCGACAATACTGACGGTATCGGTTTATTAAGCGATCTCAAACGTTTAAATTTTATCCGCCCAGGATGGCGTATTTTGCTGATTGGCGCGGGCGGCGCATCCCGGGGCGTGCTGTTACCTCTGCTTTCTTTGGATTGCGCGGTCACTATCACCAACCGTACAGCTTCGCGTGCCGAAGCGTTGGCGAAAATCTTTGCTCATACCGGCAGCGTTCATGCCATGGATATGGACAAGCTGGATAGTTGTGAGTTTGACCTGATTATTAATGCGACCTCCAGCGGCATACGGGGCGAAATCCCGGCGATTCCGGCGTCACTTATTCACCCTTCCCTCTGTTGCTATGACATGTTCTATCAAAAAGGGAATACGCCATTTCTCTCCTGGTGTGTACAACAGGGCGCAAAACGTTACGCAGATGGGCTGGGAATGCTGGTGGGGCAGGCTGCACACGCCGTTTTGCTTTGGCACGGTGTATTACCGCAGGTCGAGCCAGTGATTGAGCTGCTACAGCAGGAATTATTAGCGTGAACCAGGCCATACAATTTCCTGACCGCGAAGAATGGGATACTGCCGCCAGCGCTGTCATCTTTCCCGCCATGGTCAATGGGATGCAACTCACGTGTGCAATAAAAAAAGATGTACTGGCGTATCGCTTTGGTGGAGAAACAGTGGAGCAATGGCTGGCCATTTTTCGTGAGTATCGCTGGGACCTGGAAGAAGAGGCGGAAGCATTAATCCTGGCCCAGCAGGAAGACGATCACGGTTGGATATGGTTATCCTGAGAAAGATAGTCGTCTTTCCATTTTACATAGTTATTGGCGGAGTACTGCAGACCCGATCTCTCAGCATCGCTCAGGGGGCGGATCTGTTTTACCGGACTGCCAAGATATAAATAGCCGCTTTCCAGCCGTTTGTGCTGCGGCACCAGGCTTCCCGCGCCAATCATTACGTCATCTTCTATTATCGCACCATCCAGCACAATGGAGCCCATACCGACCAGTACGCGGTTACCGATGGTACAGCCGTGCAGCATAACTTTATGGCCAACGGTAACATCTTCGCCAATGATTAATGGGTTGCCGTGTGGATTGGATGGAGACTTGTGGGTTACGTGAAGAACGCTGCCATCCTGAATGTTCGTACGAGCCCCTATCGCAACGTAATTCACATCGCCGCGAATCACCACAAGCGGCCAGATCCCGACATCATCCGCCAGACGGACATCGCCAATAACCACGCTGCTGGTATCGATCATCACGCGCTGACCGATTTCAGGAAAAAGATCCTTATAAGGACGTAATGTGTCAGACATGTCTACCTCATCATAAATGAATAGTCATGAAGACTTTGGTTGCTTTAATGGCGTTGTGCAAGGGGAGATAGCATCAAAAAATCGCCACTTTGTGCAGGAATGGAGCGAAAGGGATGAAAAATCAACAAACAGAAAAAAAGATCCAAAAAACGCTTGTGCAAAAAAATGGGATCCCTATAATGCGCCTCCATCGACACGGCGGATGTGAATCACTTCACACAAACAGCCGGTCGGTTGAAGAGAAAAATCCTGAAATTCAGGGTTGACTCTGAAAGAGGAAAGCGTAATATACGCCACCTCGCGACGGTGAGCTGAAAGCCGCGTCGCACCTGCTCTTTAACAATTTATCAGACAATCTGTGTGGGCACTCGAAGATACGGATTCTTGACGTCGCAAGACGAAAAATGAATACCAAGTCTCAAGAGTGAACACGTAATTCATTACGAAGTTTAATTCATTGAGCATCAAACTTTTAAATTGAAGAGTTTGATCATGGCTCAGATTGAACGCTGGCGGCAGGCCTAACACATGCAAGTCGAACGGTAACAGGAAGCAGCTTGCTGCTTTGCTGACGAGTGGCGGACGGGTGAGTAATGTCTGGGAAACTGCCTGATGGAGGGGGATAACTACTGGAAACGGTGGCTAATACCGCATAACGTCGCAAGACCAAAGAGGGGGACCTTCGGGCCTCTTGCCATCAGATGTGCCCAGATGGGATTAGCTTGTTGGTGAGGTAACGGCTCACCAAGGCGACGATCCCTAGCTGGTCTGAGAGGATGACCAGCCACACTGGAACTGAGACACGGTCCAGACTCCTACGGGAGGCAGCAGTGGGGAATATTGCACAATGGGCGCAAGCCTGATGCAGCCATGCCGCGTGTATGAAGAAGGCCTTCGGGTTGTAAAGTACTTTCAGCGGGGAGGAAGGTGTTGTGGTTAATAACCGCAGCAATTGACGTTACCCGCAGAAGAAGCACCGGCTAACTCCGTGCCAGCAGCCGCGGTAATACGGAGGGTGCAAGCGTTAATCGGAATTACTGGGCGTAAAGCGCACGCAGGCGGTCTGTCAAGTCGGATGTGAAATCCCCGGGCTCAACCTGGGAACTGCATTCGAAACTGGCAGGCTTGAGTCTTGTAGAGGGGGGTAGAATTCCAGGTGTAGCGGTGAAATGCGTAGAGATCTGGAGGAATACCGGTGGCGAAGGCGGCCCCCTGGACAAAGACTGACGCTCAGGTGCGAAAGCGTGGGGAGCAAACAGGATTAGATACCCTGGTAGTCCACGCCGTAAACGATGTCTACTTGGAGGTTGTGCCCTTGAGGCGTGGCTTCCGGAGCTAACGCGTTAAGTAGACCGCCTGGGGAGTACGGCCGCAAGGTTAAAACTCAAATGAATTGACGGGGGCCCGCACAAGCGGTGGAGCATGTGGTTTAATTCGATGCAACGCGAAGAACCTTACCTGGTCTTGACATCCACAGAACTTTCCAGAGATGGATTGGTGCCTTCGGGAACTGTGAGACAGGTGCTGCATGGCTGTCGTCAGCTCGTGTTGTGAAATGTTGGGTTAAGTCCCGCAACGAGCGCAACCCTTATCCTTTGTTGCCAGCGGTCCGGCCGGGAACTCAAAGGAGACTGCCAGTGATAAACTGGAGGAAGGTGGGGATGACGTCAAGTCATCATGGCCCTTACGACCAGGGCTACACACGTGCTACAATGGCGCATACAAAGAGAAGCGACCTCGCGAGAGCAAGCGGACCTCATAAAGTGCGTCGTAGTCCGGATTGGAGTCTGCAACTCGACTCCATGAAGTCGGAATCGCTAGTAATCGTGGATCAGAATGCCACGGTGAATACGTTCCCGGGCCTTGTACACACCGCCCGTCACACCATGGGAGTGGGTTGCAAAAGAAGTAGGTAGCTTAACCTTCGGGAGGGCGCTTACCACTTTGTGATTCATGACTGGGGTGAAGTCGTAACAAGGTAACCGTAGGGGAACCTGCGGTTGGATCACCTCCTTACCTTAAAGAAGCGTACTTTGCAGTGCTCACACAGATTGTCTGATGAAAAGTAAATAGCAAGGCGTCTTGCGAAGCAGACTGATACGTCCCCTTCGTCTAGAGGCCCAGGACACCGCCCTTTCACGGCGGTAACAGGGGTTCGAATCCCCTAGGGGACGCCACTTGCGCGGTAATGTGTGAAAGGCGTTGCCATCAGTATCTCAAAACTGACTTAAGAGTCACGTTTGAGATATTTGCTCTTTAAAAATCTGGATCAAGCTGAAAATTGAAACACAGAACAACGAAGGTTGTTCGTGAGTCTCTCAAATTTTCGCAACACGATGATGAATCGCAAGAAACATCTTCGGGTTGTGAGGTTAAGCGACTAAGCGTACACGGTGGATGCCCTGGCAGTCAGAGGCGATGAAGGACGTGCTAATCTGCGATAAGCGCCGGTAAGGTGATATGAACCGTTATAACCGGCGATTTCCGAATGGGGAAACCCAGTGTGACTCGTCACACTATCATTAACTGAATCCATAGGTTAATGAGGCGAACCGGGGGAACTGAAACATCTAAGTACCCCGAGGAAAAGAAATCAACCGAGATTCCCCCAGTAGCGGCGAGCGAACGGGGAGGAGCCCAGAGCCTGAATCAGCATGTGTGTTAGTGGAAGCGTCTGGAAAGGCGCGCGATACAGGGTGACAGCCCCGTACACAAAAGCGCATGTGCTGTGAGCTCGATGAGTAGGGCGGGACACGTGGTATCCTGTCTGAATATGGGGGGACCATCCTCCAAGGCTAAATACTCCTGACTGACCGATAGTGAACCAGTACCGTGAGGGAAAGGCGAAAAGAACCCCGGCGAGGGGAGTGAAAAAGAACCTGAAACCGTGTACGTACAAGCAGTGGGAGCCCCACCACTAAGCCAGTGGTGAACTCCACATACGCATCCTTTGCTGAGGATACGGTTAACGGAGCGAAAGCGACGTTCAACCTCAAAAGAAGCAGAGGGGGCTTAGTGGTGGGGTGACTGCGTACCTTTTGTATAATGGGTCAGCGACTTATATTCTGTAGCAAGGTTAACCGAATAGGGGAGCCGGAGGGAAACCGAGTCTTAATTGGGCGTTAAGTTGCAGGGTATAGACCCGAAACCCGGTGATCTAGCCATGGGCAGGTTGAAGGTTGGGTAACACTAACTGGAGGACCGAACCGACTAATGTTGAAAAATTAGCGGATGACCTGTGGCTGGGGGTGAAAGGCCAATCAAACCGGGAGATAGCTGGTTCTCCCCGAAAGCTATTTAGGTAGCGCCTCGTGAATTCATCTCCGGGGGTAGAGCACTGTTTCGGCTAGGGGGCCATCCCGGCTTACCAACCCGATGCAAACTGCGAATACCGGAGAATGTTATCACGGGAGACACACGGCGGGTGCTAACGTCCGTCGTGAAGAGGGAAACAACCCAGACCGCCAGCTAAGGTCCCAAAGTCATGGTTAAGTGGGAAACGATGTGGGAAGGCCCAGACAGCCAGGATGTTGGCTTAGAAGCAGCCATCATTTAAAGAAAGCGTAATAGCTCACTGGTCGAGTCGGCCTGCGCGGAAGATGTAACGGGGCTAAACCATGCACCGAAGCTGCGGCAGCGACACTCAGGTGTTGTTGGGTAGGGGAGCGTTCTGTAAGCCTGCGAAGGTGGCCTGTGAGGGTTGCTGGAGGTATCAGAAGTGCGAATGCTGACATAAGTAACGATAAAGCGGGTGAAAAGCCCGCTCGCCGGAAGACCAAGGGTTCCTGTCCAACGTTAATCGGGGCAGGGTGAGTCGACCCCTAAGGCGAGGCCGAAAGGCGTAGTCGATGGGAAACGGGTTAATATTCCCGTACTTGGTGTTACTGCGAAGGGGGGACGGAGAAGGCTATGTTGGCCGGGCGACGGTTGTCCCGGTTTAAGCGTGTAGGCTGGTTTTCCAGGCAAATCCGGAAAATCAAGGCTGAGGCGTGATGACGAGGCACTACGGTGCTGAAGCAACAAATGCCCTGCTTCCAGGAAAAGCCTCTAAGCATCAGGTAACATCAAATCGTACCCCAAACCGACACAGGTGGTCAGGTAGAGAATACCAAGGCGCTTGAGAGAACTCGGGTGAAGGAACTAGGCAAAATGGTGCCGTAACTTCGGGAGAAGGCACGCTGACACGTAGGTGAAGTGATTTACTCATGGAGCTGAAGTCAGTCGAAGATACCAGCTGGCTGCAACTGTTTATTAAAAACACAGCACTGTGCAAACACGAAAGTGGACGTATACGGTGTGACGCCTGCCCGGTGCCGGAAGGTTAATTGATGGGGTCAGCGCAAGCGAAGCTCCTGATCGAAGCCCCGGTAAACGGCGGCCGTAACTATAACGGTCCTAAGGTAGCGAAATTCCTTGTCGGGTAAGTTCC
This sequence comes from Salmonella sp. A7, assembly GCF_020181675.1. Classification (NCBI taxonomy): domain Bacteria; kingdom Pseudomonadati; phylum Pseudomonadota; class Gammaproteobacteria; order Enterobacterales; family Enterobacteriaceae; genus Salmonella; species Salmonella sp. A7. The sequence continues at coordinate 451,364 of NZ_CP084001.1, forward strand.
GACCTGCACGAATGGCGTAATGATGGCCAGGCTGTCTCCACCCGAGACTCAGTGAAATTGAACTCGCTGTGAAGATGCAGTGTACCCGCGGCAAGACGGAAAGACCCCGTGAACCTTTACTATAGCTTGACACTGAACATTGAGCCTTGATGTGTAGGATAGGTGGGAGGCTTTGAAGTGTGGACGCCAGTCTGCATGGAGCCGACCTTGAAATACCACCCTTTAATGTTTGATGTTCTAACGTGGACCCGTGATCCGGGTTGCGGACAGTGTCTGGTGGGTAGTTTGACTGGGGCGGTCTCCTCCTAAAGAGTAACGGAGGAGCACGAAGGTTGGCTAATCCTGGTCGGACATCAGGAGGTTAGTGCAATGGCATAAGCCAGCTTGACTGCGAGCGTGACGGCGCGAGCAGGTGCGAAAGCAGGTCATAGTGATCCGGTGGTTCTGAATGGAAGGGCCATCGCTCAACGGATAAAAGGTACTCCGGGGATAACAGGCTGATACCGCCCAAGAGTTCATATCGACGGCGGTGTTTGGCACCTCGATGTCGGCTCATCACATCCTGGGGCTGAAGTAGGTCCCAAGGGTATGGCTGTTCGCCATTTAAAGTGGTACGCGAGCTGGGTTTAGAACGTCGTGAGACAGTTCGGTCCCTATCTGCCGTGGGCGCTGGAGAACTGAGGGGGGCTGCTCCTAGTACGAGAGGACCGGAGTGGACGCATCACTGGTGTTCGGGTTGTCATGCCAATGGCACTGCCCGGTAGCTAAATGCGGAAGAGATAAGTGCTGAAAGCATCTAAGCACGAAACTTGCCCCGAGATGAGTTCTCCCTGAGACTTAAAGTCTCCTGAAGGAACGTTGAAGACGACGACGTTGATAGGCCGGGTGTGTAAGCGCAGCGATGCGTTGAGCTAACCGGTACTAATGAACCGTGAGGCTTAACCTTACAACGCCGAAGATGTTTTGGCGGTTGAGAGACGATTTTCAGCACTGATTCAGAGTTGAGTACGCAATAATTTGCGCAGCAGCAAGGCGGCAAGCGAAGGAAAGGAAGGAGCATACAGAAGTATGTGACTGACTTTACGAGCGCAGGCAACGCCGCTGATGTGATAAAGAATTGCGTACTGAGCATAAAAGAATTTGCCTGGCGGCACTAGCGCGGTGGTCCCACCTGACCCCATGCCGAACTCAGAAGTGAAACGCCGTAGCGCCGATGGTAGTGTGGGGTCTCCCCATGCGAGAGTAGGGAACTGCCAGGCATCAAATTTAGTGTGCTGATATGGCTCAGTTGGTAGAGCGCACCCTTGGTAAGGGTGAGGTCCCCAGTTCGACTCTGGGTATCAGCACCACTTAATACGGTTAAAGTTCGGCATTTGAAAAAGAATTTGTCTGGCGGCAGTAGCGCGGTGGTCCCACCTGACCCCATGCCGAACTCAGAAGTGAAACGCCGTAGCGCCGATGGTAGTGTGGGGTCTCCCCATGCGAGAGTAGGGAACTGCCAGACATCAAATAAAACAAAAGGCTCAGTCGAAAGACTGGGCCTTTTGTTTTATCTGTTTTTTGTCGGTGAGCACTCTCCTGAGGAGGAGAAATCCGCCGGGAGCGGATTTGAACGTTGCGCAGCAACGGCCCGTAGGGTGGCGGGCAGGACGCCCGCCATAAACTGCCAGACATCAAATAAAGCAAAAGGCCCAATCGAAAGATTGGGCCTTTTTGCATTTATCTTTCTATGGAAAAAGTTATCGGATAATGGCGCCGACGCGTTTTATATTTGGTTTATACCCTTCATACTTCAAGTCGCTTATGTGTTGGCTACGGATTACTCGGCCCATTCATGGGCCTCGCCCTGACGGGCCGTCGCACGCGACGTTCAAATCTGCTCCCGGCAGATTTGTCGCCCACCCCAGTCACATAGTTATCTATGCTCCTGGGGACTCACTCCCTTGCCGCCTTTAAGCAACTTGAATTATTTTGGGTATATAACATCTTCGTAGGGTGGATAAAAACCGTTTTAGTAAACGTGATTTCCCGCCATATATCCGCCTGAACCATCGAATGTGAACCGTGCTGACGTAGATGTACAAACGGCTTTTACTTACGCCTCTAATAAGCAATAGAGATATTCGCTGAGGACTAAGAGTCTGGCCCATTAGGCTATTTTATTTGCCAGTTTGGCCCTGGGACAGTGCTCAAAATCCTCATGTATTACGTGTATGCTCCGGTTTATATCCAGACTGTCTGTAATAATTACGCCTAATGATCACGCTCTAAGTCTTACTGTATAAAGCCTGTTTGTAATGCGGCTTACGATGCTATCAAGCTACAATTTTGTCTGCATCGGACAAGGAATAGAATAAATACTATCGGGATGGGCGAGTAAGAAAAGAGAGCGTTTTATCGTGTTAACTTTCGGGGGATAGGCTGAACAGATTACGTCGCTGAGTATCCTTACGACCTTTATATTATTACTGAAAGCGCGGCATTGCCGCGCCTGCATGTATCATTTAGAAAGCGCAATGATACCCATCGTCAACCCTGCTACCGCCGCAGCGCCGCCAGCAATAGCGCCTGCTGTCTCCCAGTTATCCTGCGTAGTACCTTTCATACATGTATTGGTATGAACCAGCCGCCCTTGATCGTCATAAACCGGTACGCAGGGAGAATCATGTGCACAACCTGCCAATAAGGTGGTAAGCAATGCAACTGGAATTAGTCTTTTCATGGTGTTACCTCATTAATCAGCGTTTCGCGAAGTACAGCAACGTAAATGCTGGCTCTAACCGCTGCGAAAACGGGAGTTATTTTACCACCACAGAAAAAATGGCCGACATGAGGAATCATCTCAATTCATGTGAATTGTAAAAACTATGGAGAATGAAAAAGTAAGCGGAGAGGGGGGAATAGCGGAGATAAAGACGTACCGTTTAAAAAGGCGTCCGAAGACGCCTCTGTTTACCGGTTAATCATGATGGCGATTAAATCGGCGTTTTACAACAACGAAGAATACTGGCACGAAGAAGATAGCTAATAAGGTTGCGGTTAACATTCCCCCCATAACCCCTGTGCCTACTGCGTTCTGTGCCCCACTACCTGCGCCACGACTGATAACTAACGGCATTACCCCGAGAATAAAGGCCAGCGAGGTCATTAGAATAGGACGTAAACGCATACGGGATGCTTCCAGCGTCGCTTCAATCAATCCACGTCCTTCTTTCTCCATAAGATCTTTGGCGAACTCAACAATCAGGATGGCGTTTTTAGCAGAAAGGCCAATAGTGGTTAACAAGCCAACCTGGAAGTAAACGTCATTGTTCAGACCGCGCAATGACGCTGCAAGCAGAGCGCCAACCACGCCGAGCGGTACGACCAGCATTACCGAGAACGGAATTGACCAGCTTTCATACAGAGCGGCAAGGCAGAGGAAAACGACAATGAGTGAGATTGCGTACAGCGCCGGCGCCTGGTTACCTGACAACCGTTCCTGATACGACATACCTGTCCAGTCATAGCCAATACCGTTTGGCAGCTGTGAAGCCAGATTTTCCATTAACGACATGGCTTCACCGGTACTTCGTCCGGGCGCTGCTTCACCGAGCAGTTCCATTGACGGCATTCCGTTATAGCGTTCCAGGCGTGGCGAACCATAAATCCACCGTGCTGAGCTAAAGGTAGAGAAGGGCACCATCTCGCCATTGGCGCTGCGAACATAAAGATTGTTGATATCTCCCGGCAGCATACGGAACTGAGCGTCAGCCTGAACGTATACTTTTTTCACTCGTCCGCGATCGATAAAGTCGTTAACGTAATAGCCGCCCAACGCCGCGGAGATGGTTTCGTTGATATCAGACAGCGAAACACCGAGCGCCTGCGCTTTTTCTTGATCGACATCCAGCTTGAACTGTGGCGTGTCTTCCAGCCCATTCGGGCGTACGCGCACTAATAGATCAGGATGCTTCGCGACCATACCCAGCAGTTGATTACGCGCTTTTGTTAACGCATCGTGACCGAGTCCTCCCTGATCAATCAGTTCAAAGTCGAAACCTGTCGCGGTACCTAACTCGACAATTGCCGGCATGTTGAAGGGGAACACCAACCCGTCGCGAATCTGGCTAAAGGCACGTGTCGCTCTGGCGATAACGGCTTCGACGCTATTTTCTTCACCGTTACGCTCTTCCCAGGGTTTAAGGCTGACAAATGCCATCCCTGAGTTTTGTCCCTGACCGCTAAAGCTAAAGCCGTTTACGGTAAACACGCTTTCGACGTTCGCTTTTTCATTATTCAGGTAGTAATGAGTGACTTGATCCAGCACTTTCTGCGTACGTTCTTGCGTAGCGCCAGAGGGGAGCTGAATCATAGTCAGGAATACCCCCTGATCTTCTTCCGGCAGGAAGGAGGTTGGGAGGCGTAAAAACAGAACCGCCATTCCGACTACAATAAGTAGATAGATAATGAGATAGCGACCCGTATTACGCACGATACCGCTTACGCTGTTAGTATAGTGGTTAACGCTGTGATCAAACCTGGTATTGAACCAGCCAAAGAAGCCGCTTTTTTTCTCGTGATGTTCAGCAGATACAGGTTTAAGCAGCGTAGCGCACAGCGCTGGCGTCAGAATCAACGCAACCAGAACGGATAGCGCCATTGCTGAAACAATAGTAATAGAGAACTGGCGATAAATTGCCCCGGTCGAGCCGCCAAAAAAGGCCATCGGGATAAATACCGCAGACAGTACCATCGCGATACCTACCAGCGCTCCCTGAATCTGCGACATGGATTTTTCCGTCGCCTCTCGGGGAGAAAGGTTATCCTCCATCATTACACGTTCAACGTTTTCTACGACCACTATCGCATCGTCAACCAATAGCCCTATCGCCAGTACCATACCAAACATCGTCAGGGTATTGATGGAGTAGCCAAAGGCGGCGAGTACCGCAAAAGTGCCTAGCAACACGACAGGAACAGCAATGGTAGGAATCAGAGTTGCCCGGATATTCTGTAAGAACAGATACATTACCAGGAACACCAGAATAATCGCTTCAAACAGCGTTTTTACCACTTCGTGGATAGATATTTTTACGAAGGGCGTTGTGTCATAAGGATAAACCACCTTCATTCCCTGAGGGAAGAAAGGCTGCAGTTCCGCCAGTTTCGCTTTGATTGCGGTTGCGGTATCCAGCGCGTTAGCGCCGGTCGCCAGTTTAATACCGAGACCGGAGGCTGGTTTACCGTTAATGCGCGCTACAACGTTATAGTTTTCACCGCCAAGCTCAATACGCGCGACATCTTTGAGATGGACGACAGAACCGTCGGTATTGACACGCAACGTAACTTTGCCGAACTCTTGCGGATCTTTCAGACGCGTTTGGGCGATGATTGAGGCGTTAAGCTGCTGGCCCGGTAATGCTGGCGTGCCGCCCAGTTGGCCTGCCGCAATCTGGTCGTTCTGTACTTTTAACTGGTTGATGACATCAACTGGCGTGAGCTGGTATTTATTTAGCAGATTCGCATCCAGCCAGATACGCATGGCGTACTGTGCGCCAAATAGCTGAACGTCGCCCACACCATTCAGACGGCTGATAGAATCCTTAATGTTAGAGGCGACATAGTCAGAGATGTCGTCCTGGGTAGTGTTCGGATTATCCGAGACGAACCCGGCGACCATCAAAAAGCTGCTGCTGGACTTTTCAACGCTAATCCCCTGCTGCTGGACTTCTTGCGGCAGTAAAGGCGTGGCGAGCTGCAATTTATTTTGCACCTGAACCTGCGCGATATCCGGATCGGTTCCGGACTGGAAGGTCAGGGTGATGGTCACGCTACCAGCAGAGTCGCTGGTAGAGGACATATACATCAGGTTATCGATACCGTTCATATTTTGTTCGATAACCTGAGTAACCGTATCCTGTACCGTCTGCGCATCCGCGCCAGGATAGGTTGCAGAAATAGAAACCGCTGGCGGCGCAATGGTTGGATACTGCGCAACGGGAAGTTGCATTATTGCCAGTGCGCCAGCCATCATCAGGATAATGGCCAGAACCCAGGCGAAAATAGGACGTCTAATAAAAAAGTTTGCCATGTACGGTTACCTTATTGCGCCGTTTTCGCTGCAGGAGCATCGGTAGTGGCTTTCACCTGGACGCCCGGTCGCGCTTTTTGTAAGCCGCTGACGATGACCTTATCGCCCGGTTTTAACCCTTCGCTGATGAGCCATTTATCGCCAATAGCCTGAGCCGCCACGACATTGCGGGCTTCAACCTGGCTTTTATCGTTAACCACCATCACCATTGCGTCGCCGCGCGGCGTGCGGGTTACGCCCTGCTGGGGGACAAGGATGGCATTGGGCTGGACGCCTTCATCAATGCGGGCGCGCACAAACATACCGGGAAGCAGACTGTGTTGCGGGTTAGGGAAAACTGCCCTGAGCGTGATAGAGCCGGTGCTTTCATCTACGGTAACGTCGGAAAATTGCAGCGTGCCTTTAATCGGGTAGACCTGACCATTTTCCATTACCAGTTGAACCGTGCTACTGGCGCTGTCTTTATGCAGGTTACCTTGTTCGACGGATTGCTTGAGTCGCATAAAGTCGTTGCTTGATTGCGTCACGTCGACATAAATCGGGTCGAGTTGTTGCACGGTAGCCAGTTCAGTTGACTGGCCATTAGTCACCAGCGCGCCTTCAGTCACATTAGATTTTCCTATACGCCCGCTGATGGGCGAGGTGACTTTGGTATACGCAAGGTTAATACGCGCGCTTTCAACAGCGGCTTTTGTCGCCACAACGGCGGCATCGGCCTGGCGGGCGTCGGCAATCGCCTGATCATATTCCTGTTGGCTGATATATTTTGTGCCGACCAGTGGAACATAGCGTTTGACCGTCAGGTGCGCGATAGCCGCAGCCGCTTCGCTTTTAGCAAGTTCGCCTTTAGCGCTGTCATAATCGGCCTGATAGGTGGCAGGATCGATCTGATAAAGCGACTGCCCGGCCTCTACATCGCTACCTTCGGTGAAGTTTCTTTTAAGCACGATCCCGCTCACCTGGGGGCGAACTTCCGCAATGCGAAATGCGGACGTACGTCCGGGAAGTTCGGTCGTTACGGCTAGCGGCGCTGTTTCGACCACATGGACGGTGACTTGCGGCTCGCCGGCATGAGCCTGGGTATCTCCCTGGTCATTACAACCGGCCAGCAGCGCAGCAGAGAATATGATGAATGAGGGCAGGAGTGAAAACCTGGCATGTTTCGTCATTACTGTTCCTTAAAAAACCGAAAGCTCGTTATTCACCGGATAACGGTAAGGCGTTAACGCGCGAAAAATAGAATAGCAGTGGGGTATCCTACAAATTATTAGCTTGTGATGTAAGCAATACTTATTTTGGGATGGGGTTCACGGCACATAAAAGCAAAAAAAAAGAACTATTCCCTGTCGTTTCATAATGTCCCGATTAGTAAAATCATGATGTTGAATAACATAAATAGAAATATATATTTTATATGAATATGTTTTATTAATTTATTTGTTTTTATTATTGATTTGGCGATATTGTGCGAAATAAAAATAGCTGTCTCTCGTCTGACTAAAAAGGACATGATAAAGTTGTTTTTTGTGCTGAGTATTTTATCAGCGTATTTATCGTTTTTATGGTCCAGGATATCTTAATTATGGCGAAGAAAACGAAGGCGGATGCGCTTAAAACGCGGCAACACTTGATTGAAACCGCTATTGCGCAGTTCGCTTTGCGCGGCGTTGCCAACACGACGCTGAATGATATCGCTGATGCCGCTGATGTCACGCGGGGCGCCATCTACTGGCACTTTGAGAATAAAACGCAGTTGTTTAATGAGGTTTGGTTACAGCAACCACCTTTACGTGAACTTATTCAGGATAGGCTTACGGGATGCTGGAATGATAATCCTTTACAGGATCTACGAGAGAAATTTATTGCAGCCTTACAATATATTGCGGCAGTGCCTCGTCAGCAGGCATTAATGCAGATTTTATATCATAAATGTGAATTCCATAATGGTATGATATCGGAACAGGCCATTCGGGAGAAGATGGGTTTCCATCATCAGTCGCTGCTTGAAGTATTACAGCGATGTATGGATAAAAAGCTGATCTCAGGCAGTCTTGATCTGGATGTCATATTAATTATTCTGCATGGTAGTTTTAGCGGAATAGTAAAGAACTGGTTAATGAATCCCACAAGTTATGATCTTTATAAGCAGGCGCCTGCATTAGTCGATAATGTATTAAAAATGCTAAGCCCGGATGGCAGTGTGAGGCAATTAATGCCAAATGAACAACAGGCGGAAGAAGCCTGAGATTATTTTGAGTTGATATTATATATTGACCTTGTGAATATATTGGCAGGGTTCCGAATATCGCGAGCAATTTCCTCTGCCGTACGCGGCTTGCCAAGCAGGAACCCCTGAAGTGTATGGCATCCTAACTGGGTCAAAAATTGTTGCTGCGTTTCATTTTCTACCCCTTCTGCCACAATTTGCAGATTTAACGCTTTCGCCAGCGCGACAATAGCCGCAACAATGGTCGCGCCGTCGCTTGCCTCGCTGAGTTCATGTACGAAAGCGCGATCAATTTTTAGTTCGCACGCCGGAAGACGTTTCAGATAGAGAAGGCTGGAATAACCGGTGCCAAAGTCGTCAATAGAGGCCTTAACCCCCATTTCCGTTAATCTGGTGAGTATAGCGACGCTTTGCTCTGGCTTGTTCATCGCCGTGGTTTCGGTGATTTCCAGAATCAATAAATCGGGACGGATACTGTGTCGGGCCAGGCTCCGCGTAATGGTGTCCACAAGGCCGGGCTGCTCAAATTGTAAGGCGGAAAGATTTATCGCCACTGACCATAAGGCGTATCCCTGTAAGTGCCACTCGCGTAGCTGTCGACACGCCTCGTCTATCACCCAGCTACCGATAGTGACGATAAGACCCGTTTTTTCCGCCAGCGGTAAAAACTGGTCAGGATTCAGTACGCCTTGTTTTGGATGATACCAGCGCAACAGGGCCTCAAATCCTACAATGGGGCCGGCAGGAGCCTGAAATTTAGGCTGGTACACCAGCCTGAGCTCTTGTCTTTCCAGCGCCAGCCACAGGTCATTCATTAGCTGAAGCTGGGTTTGCGCCAACATATTCATTGATGGCTGAAAGAAATGGTATCCGTTACGCCCCGTATGTTTCGTGTGGTACATTGCGGCATCGGCGTTGAACATCAGTTCCCGTTCGTTTTTTCCGTCCAGCGGATAGAGCGCTATTCCCACGCTAAGGGTGACGACCAGTTCATACGGATCTATCGTAAAGGGCGCATCTATCGAATGTACCAGCGCGCTGGCAAGGGAAGCCGCTTCGTCAGGCGCGCTGACTTCTGCAAGCAGCACAAATTCGTCGCCGCCAATCCGCGCCAGGGTAAACTGCCCGCTCAGCGGTTGGTTCAGACGATGCGTGACCGCTACCAGTAGCTTATCGCCGATATCATGACCATAAGCGTCATTAACGGCTTTAAAGCCATCCAGATCCATAAACAGTAGCGCGAAAGACGTGCTTTCCCGATTCGCTTTGCTGATGGCCTGTTCCAGACGATCTTCAAGGAGTACCCGGTTTGGTAAACGGGTGAGCGTATCATGCAGCGCCAACTGCGCTAGTTCCTGGTTCGCCTGCGCCAGCGAAGAGGCAAGTAGTGCGGTGCGGGCCTGAAGCCGGGCGTCAAATAAAGAAACCAGAAGAGTAATGCCCAGGATAGTCAGCGCGACTACGCTGACAAGAACAGCCAGCCAGTTGCTATCGACGCCACGATGCTCCATCGGCCAGTTTTGGGGAAAGTGTGCGGCCTTCATGCCGGCGTAATGCATGCCGGCGATAGCTATCCCCATTAATACCGCAGCGCCTGCTCGCCTCAGGGCGACATCTGTTCCCTCATGACGCAGGCGGAACGTGAGCCACAGCGCGCCGCAGGACGCCAGTAGCGCGATAATGATAGAGAGGGCAACCCATGCGCTATTCCAGACGATAATGGAAGCAAATTGCAGCGCCGCCATCCCGGTATAATGCATTGCGCTGATGCCCAGTCCCATCACCAGCGCGCCCGGCAGTAAACGGCGCAGGCGCAGTTTTTCAGCGCTGACCAGCCATAGCGCAAACAGGGAGGAGCCGATCGCGATCAGCATGGAGAGGCCGGTGAGGAACGGATCGAAGCGCATGTTCATCGCGTGATCCATCGCCAGCATCCCGACAAAATGCATCGCCCAAATACCGACGCCCAGCGCGAAGCCGCCGCCTATTAGCCATATTCTGGCGTTTGATCGGGCGCTTCCGGCTACGCGTCCGGCCATATTTAATGCGGTATAGGACGCAAAAATAGCGACAGCAAATGAAACCGCCACAAGGATGTGGTTGTACTCACTAACCGGCATGTATCACTAGCTCATTGGTTATGCAGGAAAAGAACAGGACGAGACAGTATCACCCCTTCTTTTATCCTCAACGTGTTTTAATTCCCTGTTTTTATAAGGGATAAAAGAAATCCGGGTGATAAATAATCATAGGTTAAATCGCCCGGTTCGCTACTCCAGATCGGTACAATTGATCAATTTGAGAGGGTTAACCGAATCCATGTTTCGGCACTTATCCTGTTCAGTTGCCATCAATTCGATCCATTGCATCAAAAGCGCATCAAAAAGAAAAACGGAGACGGCAAAAACAACCAGCCACCAATACTTACGTATCATCGTCAAATCCTGTGTATTCATGCCCATGCGTGCTGGGAATATACATGAAATTTTGACGCTGAAAAGCGGACTTACAATGCTTTTACTTCTCTGAAGATAGCGCGTTTATCCCGACATTTCGCTGCTTTTTGGACAGGTTTTGTGTTTTTCTCTTTTTGACTTTTGCAAGTTCATTTTCTGAATAATGCGAAGTGACGCTCAATCTTCTGAGCCCCATTTTTACGTACTCATTATTGAGTTCAATACCGATAAACTTACGACCTGACGCCGCTGCGACAGCGCCTGTGGTGAAACTGCCCGCGAAAGGGTCCAATACAGTATCGCTCGGGTTAGAAGAGGCCAGTATGATCCGTTTTAACAGCGCGCTGGGCTTTTGCGTAGGATGGTTTTCATATTCATCCATCAGATAACGTACGCGAGGAAATGACCAGACGTTGCCCGGCACTTTTTTCTGATTGTATGGTTGGGGCGGGTTTTTTCGATAATCGATTAGCGCGCGCTTAGCGCCCGTGGTGGTCTCGACCAGAATCGCGTCACGGTTAAAGGTATAGCTTTTCGGGTTCTTTACCATCATCAGGATCGGTTCATACATAGAACCAAAGTATTTTTTCGCCTGCACCCCGGAACTATCATAGGACCAGACGATACGGCTTTTGATGGTAAAAAGCGTTCGGCATTTGAGATCGATATACGGCATATTTTCTGTGCTATTCATGATGTACATGGTGCCGTGTTTCTTCAGTACGCGGTGGCACTCATCAATGCATTCATACAGCCAGGCCAGAAAAGACGCTTCGTCCCAGGATTCGACCATACCGTCGAAATCTTTTCCGATATTGTAAGGCGGATCGGCAAAAATTAAGTCAATGCTTTCAGAAGGCAGTTTTTTAAGTTCTGTTAGCGCGTCACCGTGAATAATCTTCTTCGATTCATCGCCAAAGTACTGAGGTTCACATTCCGCTTTCATGACCAAATTCCATGTGATGCGTATAAAAAAGGCGCTTCCCCATGCCGAGTAGCGCCTTTTTAAACAAGCAGTTAGCTAATCGAAATTAGTTCATGCCGTATTTTTTTAATTTTTTACGCAGCGTACCACGGTTGATGCCCATCATCAGAGCAGCACGGGTCTGGTTACCACGGGTGTATTGCATCACCATGTCCAACAGGGGCTGTTCTACTTCAGCCAGTACCAGCTCATACAGGTCATTAACGTCCTGACCATTCAGTTGAGCAAAATAGTTCTTCAGTGCCTGTTTAACCGAGTCACGCAGGGGTTTTTGGGTTACCTGATCCTGAGAGTTAACGGTAGAAACGGTCAGTACGTCAGAATTTACGCGTTGTTCGAACATAGTTCTGTCAGCTCTTTATTTCTGTTTACGCAAAATTTTCGAAGTATGCCTCCAACGCCTCCAGCTGTTCGCTGGCGTCCTCAATAGCGTTGAATGTGCGCCGAAACTGGTCGTCTGGAGCGTGCTCCTGGAGATACCAGGAGACGTGTTTACGCGCGATTCGGTACCCTTTTGCCTGACCGTAAAAGTCATGCAGTTCCCGAACATGCGTGCAAAGCAAGCGCTTTACCTCTGCCAGCGGCAGCGGCGGAAGCAGCTCCCCAGTGTCCAGATAATGCTGGATTTCCCGAAAGATCCAGGGTCTTCCCTGAGCTGCGCGGCCTATCATCAGGGCATCCGCCCCTGTATAGTCGAGAACAGCTCTGGCTTTATGCGGGTTAGTAATGTCGCCATTCGCGATAATCGGAATGGAAACTTTCTGCTTAACTGCCCGAATACTGTCGTATTCAGCTTCTCCGTTGAACAAACAGGCGCGGGTGCGGCCATGGATGGTCAGAGCCTGAATACCACAATCTTCAGCCAGTTGGGCAATCTCTACGCAGTTACGGTGTTCCGGCGCCCAGCCGGTGCGAACCTTGAGAGTCACAGGAACGTCCACCGCGTTTACGACCCCGATGAGTATAGACTTCACTAAATCCGGGTACTGCAAGAGGGCTGAACCTGCCAGCTTACGATTCACTTTCTTCGCCGGGCACCCCATATTGATATCAATAATCTGGGCGCCGCTTTCCACGTTAATACGTGCGGCATCGGCCATCTCAACAGGGTCGCTACCGGCAATTTGCACCGTGCGAATTCCTGGCTCATCAACGTGCACCATCCGTAAACGAGATTTATCGCTTTCCCACACTTGCGGGTTAGAAGACATCATCTCGGATACTGTCAATCCTGCTCCCATCTCATAGCACAGCGTCCGGAAAGGTCTGTCAGTAATGCCAGCCATGGGCGCTGCGATCAGGCGATTTCTGAGCTGATATTGTCCGATGCGCATGAGTTAAGAAATGACCATACTGTGACTGCAAGGCGGCGTATATTACGCATTTTTTGCACGAGATGAAAGGCCAAACTTTGAACAATCCACTGTTGTAGATCAATGAATCGTGCTTAAAAACAGCAAAATAAATTTATAATTCAGTAAAATCAAAGAGTTATTTATTGTCGGCGGTTTTGTACGCGCTTACAAATTCCCGTAACTTCTCTCTATTTCTTCGTCCAGAAACAAGATAAACGGAATAATCTGCTTTTTTTATAAGCTAATTACCCCAAATGAATGGGATCGCCGTCTCGTTTCAGGACAAGATCACTTCCCGCTGCGCGTGATTTTTCTCCATTGTCAGTCGGAAGGGGGCGCACAGACGCGCTTTTGTGTTCATGAATGGCACGCATAAATTTTTCCAGCTGTGCTGAAGAGCGCGTTAGCGGATGCTGCAGAACAACCCGGACAGCATTACTAAGCACGAGGGGGATGGCTGTGACCCGTTAAAACGCCAGTACCTTTTGTCCGCTGGTAGCAGCTGATCATCCAGACGGATAGTGACAAAGAAGTCATTTCAGGCATTCATTTGATGAATTTAATGATGTCTCGGTGCCTGAAAGGCGTTAAGGCAGTTGTGTGGAGAAAAGCGTGGCCGGGCGACCACGCTGACAAGAATTATTTCTTATGGCCAGTAATGCGGCACCACTCTTCTTTTTCGACGACCGGGTCGAGAGTAAAAAGCTCGGCGTAAGCATCGCAGACGCTTTCCGCCTGGCTGGCGAGAATACCTGAAAGCCCCAGCAGACCGCCCTCAACGGGCAGTACGCTGATTAACGGGGCCAGTTCGCGTAATGGGCCTGCCAGGATGTTAGCGACGACCACGTCGGCTTTCATGGCTTCTGGCTGGTCTTTCGGCAGGTACAGCTCCAGCCGGTCAGACACGGCGTTGCGTTCGGCATTATCGCGACTGGCCTGAATAGCTTGCGGATCGATATCAATACCAATCGCCTTTGCCGCTCCCAGCTTCAGCGCGGCAATCGCCAGAATGCCTGAACCGCAGCCAAAGTCGATCACGGTTTTGCCGTTGAGATCGAGCCCGTCCAGCCATTGCAGACATAAAGAAGTGGTGGGGTGCGTACCCGTACCGAACGCCAGTCCCGGGTCGAGCATCACGTTGACGGCATTCTCGTCCGGAATGTCACGCCAGCTGGGACAAATCCACAGACGCTCGCCAAAACGCATCGGATGGAAATTATCCATCCATTCGCGTTCCCAGTCTTTATCTTCCAGTTGTTCGATTTTATGGGCAAATCCGGCACCCAGCAGCGGATGTTGCTCCAGAATCGCGACAACGTCTTTCATGTCGGTTTCGGCGTCGAACAGACCGATCACATCGGTATCGCCCCACAGACGGGTTTCGCCCGGCAACGGCTCAAAAACCGGCGTATCGTGCGTATCCTGAAAGGTAATGGAAACGGCGCCCGCTTCCATCAGCGCATCACTCAGCTCTTCAGCATTCGCGCCGGTGGTATTCAGTTTCAATTGGATCCATGGCATGGCAAAACTCTTTATTTATCAGTAGACAATACGGTGGCTTGCGAAGCGGAAGAGCCGAATCGGTTTCCGATCAGAAAAGCCAATAAACTTAACAGTAACGCGGGCACAATCGGATGAAAGCCCAGGTACTGAATATTAAATGTGGCAAGTAGGGCATATAGCACGCCGCCCACGATCATGGCGCTTAGCGCGCCTGCCGCGTTTGCCCGCTCCCAGTAAAGGCCCAATACCAGCGGCCATAAGAACACCGCTTCCAGGCCGCCAAACGCCAGCAGGTTGAGCCAAATGATCATCTCTGGCGGTTTCCATGCGGCCAGCAGCAACAGCACGCCTAGCAGTAAAGTAATCGCTGCCGACATACGCTTCAGCCGGATCTCATTTTGCATCTGATCGGGGCGTAGATTGAGATAGAGATCTTTAATGATCGTCGCGGAACTTTGCAGCAGTTGGGCGTTAATTGTTGACATGATCGCCGCCATTGGCGCAGCGAGGAAGATCCCGGCGGCAAACGGCGGCAAAACTTTCACCATTAGCGTTGGGATCACCAGATCCGGCACCGTCAGATCTGGAAGCACCGCGCGACCCAGCGCGCCGGCAAGGTGCATCCCGAACATTAAAATCGCCACGACAATCGTACCGATAATAATGCCCCGGTGTACCGCTTTACTGTCTTTATAGGAGATGCAGCGCACCGCCGTATGCGGCAGGCCAATCACGCCAAAACAGACCAGTACCCAAAAAGAGGTCATAAAAGCGGGAGAAAGTATGTCATCGGCACCCTGCGGCGTTACCAGTTTGGGGTCGAGAGCGTGCAGCGTGTCAACGGCCTGACTTAGACCGCCCGCCGCATGGACCACGCCCACCAGCAGCACTATCGTGCCGACCAGCATCACCAGGCCCTGTAGCGTATCGTTAAGTACGCTGGCGCGAAAGCCGCCAAACGCCGTATAGAGTGCGATACTGACGCCAAATATTAGCAGGCCGGTTTCGTAGGGAATTCCCGCCGCGGTTTCCAGCAGTCGCGCGCCGCCGATAAATTGTACGGTCATTGCGCCAATAAACGCGACCAATAAACTCAGGCTTGCCAACCACACCAGCAGGCGGCTTTGGTAACGAGCGAATAGCATATCGTTAAGCGTGACGGCATTATAGCGACGCGCCAGGATAGCGAATTTTTTACCCAGAATACCCAGTGAAAGCCAGACGGCGGGAAGCTGGATCATCGCCAGCAAGACCCAGCCCAGACCGTATTTATAAGCCGCGCCGGGACCGCCGATAAAGGAACTGGCGCTAATATAGGTGGCGGTAAGCGTCATCGCGAGCACGATCCCGCCCATCGAACGGCTGCCAAGAAAATATTCGTTTAAAAAGGTGCCGGCGGTACGCTTGCGCATAGCGTAAATCGAGACTCCGAAGACCACGATCAGATAGGCTACCAGTGGTAGAATGACCTCAAGCTGCATTGTCATCCTCCAGCGGAATATCGCGATAAATGAATTTCACCATCGCCCAGCACAGCAAAATAAAGACCAGCGGCGTCAATAAGCAGGCCATCTCGAACCAGTGCGGCAGACCGGTAATTCCCGGCGAGTCTCCAGGTAAGTAAGCAGCCACTAACCATGCCGCCAGATAGCAAAGGGTCAGCCACAGCGCCCAGCGCGCCTCTTTATGGGCCTGAACAAAACGAGCGTCCATTTTTTGTCCCTTATGGGTGAAGAAAGCGGGAATTGTACATGATGGGGCATCGCTATCCCCAGAAATAAAAAAGGCCGGATTCACCGGCCTTTTGAGATTAACGTGCGATTACTTTTCCTGAAGACCGAGTTTTTTCTCCAGATAGTGGATGTTAGTTCCACCGTGCTGGAAGTGTTCGTCATTCATGATGCGGGTCTGCAGATCGATATTGGTTTTGATACCATCGATAATCAGTTCCTGCAGGGCATTTTTCATACGGGCAATCGCCACGTCGCGGTTTTCACCGTAGCAGATGAGTTTGCCGATCATGGAATCATAGTACGGCGGCACCGTGTAGCCCGCGTAGATATGAGATTCCCAGCGAACGCCAAAGCCGCCAGGCGCATGGAAGCGCGTGATTTTGCCAGGGCTTGGCAGGAAGGTGTTCGGATCTTCGGCATTGATACGGCATTCTACCGCATGGCCTCGAACGACAACTTCGTCCTGTGTGATCGACAGCGGCTGACCCGCCGCGATGCGCAACTGCTCTTTGATCAAATCGACGCCGGTAATCATTTCAGTCACCGGGTGTTCAACCTGAATACGGGTGTTCATTTCGATGAAATAGAACTCGCCGTTTTCGAACAGGAATTCGAACGTCCCTGCGCCGCGATAGCCGATGTCTACGCACGCTTTCGCGCAGCGTTCGCCGATATAGCGACGCAGTTCCGGCGTAATGCCTGGCGCCGGGGCTTCTTCAACCACTTTCTGGTGGCGACGCTGCATGGAACAGTCGCGTTCCGCCAGATAGATAGCGTTGCCCTGGCCGTCCGCCAGCACCTGAATTTCGATGTGGCGTGGATTTTCCAGGTATTTTTCCATGTATACCATGTCGTTGCTGAAAGCCGCTTTCGCTTCCGCTTTGGTCATGGAGATGGACTGCGCCAGTTCAGCATCGCTACGAACTACTCGCATACCGCGGCCGCCGCCGCCGCCGGACGCTTTGATGATCACCGGATAGCCAATACGTTTGGCATGAGCGCGGTTCGCATTCATATCGTCGCCCAGCGGGCCGTCAGATCCTGGTACGGTCGGCACGCCCGCTTTTTTCATCGCGGTAATCGCGGACACTTTATCGCCCATCAGGCGGATGGTATCCGCTTTCGGGCCGATAAAGATAAAGCCGGAGCGTTCAACCTGCTCGGCAAAATTGGCGTTCTCAGAAAGGAAGCCGTAACCCGGGTGGATTGCCACCGCGCCGGTGATTTCAGCGGCGCTAATGATAGCCGGGATGTTCAGATAACTTTTTACGGACGGTGCCGGACCAATACAGACCGTCTCATCCGCCAGCAATACGTGTTTTAAATCGCGATCCGCGCTTGAGTGCACAGCGACGGTCTTGATGCCGAGTTCTTTACAGGCTCGAAGAATACGTAATGCGATCTCGCCGCGGTTGGCGATGACAATTTTATCCAACATGTTCGCCTCGTTACTCGATGACGACCAGTGGCTCGTCAAATTCTACCGGTTGACCACTTTCGACCAGAATCGCTTTCACAGTACCTGCTTTGTCTGCTTCGATCTGGTTCATCATTTTCATGGCTTCAACGATGCACAGGGTATCGCCCACGTTCACTTTCTGGCCCACTTCGATGAACGCTTTCGCGTCCGGGCTTGGGGTGCGGTAGAAAGTACCAACCATTGGGGAGCGTACGATGTGACCACTGATTTCCGCTGCGGCAGGCGCTTCCATTGCTGGAGTAGCCGTTGGCGCGACAGCGTTAGACAGAGCGGGTTGCTGCATCATCGGCGCCGCATAAGCCTGCTGCATCACCGGAAAACCGGCGTTTGCCGTTGTGCGGCTGATGCGAACAGATTCTTCGCCTTCAGAAATTTCCAGTTCGGAGATACCTGATTCTTCAACCAGCTCGATCAGTTTTTTAATCTTACGAATATCCATGAGTGGGTTCCGTACTCTTTGTTTAGTGTGATTGTGACAGGCGTTTTAGCGCCGTCTGTAAAGCATGTGAATGACTGCCGCGAGTAAAATACCGCGCATCTTTGATTTGCCTGTTATGCCGTAGCACCCGAAGGTGAAATTCATGATTTGCCAGTCATTGTGTGGCTATCTTCTGCCATTTTCGGGCAAAAAACAAAATATACCTTCATTGCACGATTGTCACCCTTTCTGCGAACGAAAATCGCCGTTGGGCAATGTAAAGTCGCACATTATAACTATTTCGTCGCAATTGGCAGCTAAATACTGGTCTTATCAGGGAAGATAATCAACCCGAAACATAAAAAGGACATTACCTGTTTTGCGTTTTGCAATCGACCGCACAGTTCACCAAACTAGCGCCACCACTGGCGAAACTTCCGGTAACGCAACGCTAAAAGGGCTAACGCTAATGCCGCGTAGATGACCGGTTGCGGTGATAAAATCTTTACCGACCACAGGTAATGTATGGGAGCCAGGATCGCGACAAGATAGACGACGTTATGCAATGTTTGCCAGCGTTTGCCCAATTTACGCTGCGCAAATTGCGTTGAGGTCAACGTCAGCGCCAATAACACCAGCCAGCTAATGATCCCAAGCGTCAAATAAGGGCGTGAAATCAACTCGCTTCCTAACAGCGCCAGGTTATGTATCCCCAGTTCCAGTAAGGCATAGCTGGTTAAATGCAGCGTAGCCCAAACGAAACACCATAACCCCAACAGGCGGCGTGTGCGTATCAATAATGGCTGTTTAGCGTAGCGCGCCAGCGGTGAAACCAGCAAGGTGGCGAGCAAAAATTTGAGCGCGGTTCTGCCGGTAAAGTGTTGGATATCCTTTACCGGGTCTGCGCTGAGTCCACCGTGATTTATCGCCCAAAAGAGCCACAGAAGCGGCAAAAAACCGGCAAGATGCAGACAAACTTTTAGCCAGGTTATCTGTTTTGCTGTCAGACGCACTTAAAAATTCTCCCGCAAATTGAGACCGCGATACAGCGAAGCGACTTCATTGGCGTAGCCGTTAAACAGCAGCGTCGGCTGCCTTTGCACATCAAGGATACCGCCTGAACCAATAAAGCGTTCGGTAGCCTGAGACCAGCGTGGATGATCCACATGCGGGTTCACATTGGCGTAAAAACCATATTCGTTGGGAGCCGACAAATTCCAGGTGGTTGGCGGACGTTCGCGGGTGAGTTTAATGCTGACGATAGATTTAATACCTTTAAAACCATACTTCCATGGAACGATGAGTCGAATGGGCGCGCCGTTTTGCGGGGGTAACGCCTTACCATAGACGCCAACGGTCATCAGAGTCAGCGGATGCATAGCTTCATCCAGACGTAGCCCTTCGACATAAGGGTATTTCAGTCCGCCGCCAATAAAGCGATCTTTCTGTCCTGGCATATCATCCGGCGCGTATAGCGTTTCGAATGCCACATATTTAGCGTGGCTGGTGGGTTGTGCCTGCGCGAGTAGCTTATATAAAGGGAAACCAATCCACGGCACGACCATGGACCACGCTTCGACGCAGCGCATTCGATAGATACGCTCTTCTAATGGAAAACGATGTGTTAAATCGTCGTAATCCAGCGTAAATGGCTTCGCGACTTCCCCGCTGATTTTCAACGTCCACGGTTCGGTTTTCAGACTCCCGGCATTGGCCGCCGGGTCGGCTTTATCGAGGCCAAACTCATAGAAATTGTTGTAGCCCGTCACCTTATCTTCCGGCGTTAACGCTAAATCGCTTCGCCAGGCGGCAGGCTGACTAAACTCAAGCGGTTTACCGGCAGGCGCTTTCGGACGATCGTTGCCTTTAAACCAACTGAAGAGATCGGCCTGCGCCGTTGAGGGTAAGGATAAGGCGGCCGCGCTGATGCCTAATGCTTTTAGCACCTGTCGGCGCTGCATAAAAAAAGCCGATTCCGCAGTCACATCGGCTTCTGTTAATGGACGTATCTTTTTCATCACAGACTCCCGGTCTACCCACCACAACATGGCGTGTAGTGAATATGACAGGGAGTGTGTCAATGTGTAAAAATAAATAGTTAATTAAGTGTAAATTTTTTTATACGTGACGTTATTTTATCTTCACCAGCGTACGGCCCTGAACCTGATTATTGATGATGGCATCGGCGAACTTCGGCGCATCCGCCAGCGTAATCTCTGTGGCGGCCTGAGCATAGAACGATTCCGGCAGATCCTTAACCAAACGCGCCCAGGCCTCTGCGCGACGTGCCGGTGGGGTCATCACCGAGTCCACCCCTTGCAAACGCACATTACGCAGAATGAATGGCATAACGGTGGTCGGCAGCGCGAAGCCGCCAGCCAGGCCGCAGGCGGCCACGCAACCGCCATAGTTCATCTGTGCCAGCACTTTCGCCAGCACTTTATCGCCAACGGTATCAATTGCACCGGCCCACAGCTGTTTTTCCAACGGGCGAGATTCAGCAAACTCATCGCGGCTGAGAATACGGTTAGCTCCCAGGCTCTTAAGATAGCCGTGGGTGCTTTCACGTCCTGATACTGCTGCAACCTGATAGCCCAGCTTATGCAGTAATGCAACGGCAGTGCTGCCCACGCCGCCGCTGGCGCCGGTGACGACAATCTCACCGTCTTGCGGGCGAATACCTGCATCTTCAAGCGCCATGACGCACAGCATGGCAGTAAAACCGGCGGTGCCGATGATCATGGCGTTACGGCTGCTCAGTCCCGCAGGCAGCGCGACCAGCCAGTCGCCTTTAACGCGTGCGCGTTCGGCCAGGCCGCCCCAGTGGTTTTCGCCCACGCCCCAGCCAGTCAGTAGTACTTCCTGGCCTGCATGAAAGCGAGGATCTTCGCTTGCGTGAACGGTGCCGGCGAAATCAATACCAGGAATCATCGGAAAATGACGGATAATTTTCCCTGTTCCGGTGATAGCCAGAGCATCTTTATAATTCAGGCTGGACCAGTGGACATCCACCGTCACATCACCTGCCGGCAGTTGACTCTCTTCGAGATGTTGCACGGATGCGAGGGTTTTACCGTCCTGCTGTTCTAAGATCAACGCCTGCATAACCTGTCCTCACTTTACATGGTAGATTGGAAAAATAGCTACGAAGACTATACTCGCTAATTAAAACGTGATGCCGATGCAACGCAATAAATTGCCAGATAGATCCATTTTGGTAGTATGCCTGCTTCATTGCGCGCCGTGGCGAATTCCGTCTTCAGATTCGCTTTTTCATACTGTTTATAACCGTCGGAGTTAACTCAAGGATGCGATTAACGACGAAATTCTCAGCTTTTATCACGCTGCTCACGGGGTTAACGATCTTCGTGACTCTGATAGGTTGCTCGCTAAGCTTTTATAACGCCGTACAGTCTAAGTATGTCAGCCGTGTGCAGGCGGCGGCGACAGCCATTGATACGCACCTGGTGACCCATGATATTGTCTCGCTGACGCCGCAAATCGACGAGCTCATGATCGCTTCCGATATTGTGCGTGTCGATCTGTTGCAGGGGGAGCGCAGCGTCTACAGCCATTCTCGCGCCAGAGGTTATCGGCCAGCCGGCACCAGCGACATGTATCGCGAGCTGGTCGTACCGCTGATAAAACATCCAGGAATGTCGCTACGTCTGGTTTATCAGGACCCGATGGGTAACTATTTTCACTCACTGATCACCACGGCGCCGCTGACGCTGGCGATCGGTTTTATCGTTCTGATTTTGTTTTTATCGGTGCGCTGGCTGCAGCGGCAGCTTTCCGGGCAAGAGCTTCTGGAAATTCGCTCAACGCGTATTCTGAACGGCGAACGCGGGGCGAATGTCCGCGGTTCTGTTTACGAATGGCCAGCGCGCACCAGTAGCGCGCTTGATGTATTGCTTTCCGAAATTCAGTTTGCTCACGAACAGCGTAGTCGCCTGGACACCCTCATTCGCTCCTACGCCGCGCAGGACACCAAAACCGGGCTCGGTAACCGTCTGTTTTTTGATAACCAACTGGCGACGCTGCTGGAAGATCAGGAAAAAGTGGGAGTGCATGGCGTGGTGATGATGATCCGCTTGCCAGACTTCAATCTTCTGCGCGACAGCCTGGGAGGCAATCAGGCGGAAGAGCAGATGTTTATGCTTATCAATCTGCTATCGACATTTATTATGCGTTACCCAGGCTCGCTGCTGGCGCGTTATCACCGCAGCGACTTTGCCGTGCTGCTACCGCATCGAACGCTGAAAGAAGCGGAAAGTATTGCCGGACAACTTTTAAAAGCTGTCGATGCGCTACCGGCTAACAAAATGCTCGATCGTGACGATATGGTACATATCGGCATTTGCGCTTGGCGCAGCGGACAGTCCACCGAGCAGGTGATGGAACATGCTGAAGCCGCGGCGCGGAACGCCGCCCTGCAGGGGGGAAATAGCTGGGCTATCTACGACGACACTTTGCCGGAAAAAGGGCGCGGCAATGTGCGCTGGCGCACATTGATTGAGCAGATGCTGAACCGGGGCGGACCGCGACTTTATCAAAAACCGGCGGTCACGCGAGAAGGTCGTGTGCATCATCGGGAATTGATGTGTCGCATCTATGACGGTAAAGAAGAGGTGAGCTCGGCGGAGTATATGCCGATGGTGTTGCAATTTGGTTTATCGGAAGAGTATGACAGATTACAAATTAGCCGCCTGATTACGTTGCTGGGCTACTGGCCGGATGAAAATCTGGCAATGCAGTTGACGGTTGAGTCGCTGATTCGTCCGCGTTTTCAGCGCTGGTTGCGCGATACGTTAATGCAGTGTGAAAAATCACAGCGAAATCGCATAATTATTGAACTTGCGGAGGCAGATGTTTGTCAACACATCAGTCGGTTACAACCCATCCTTCGCTTAGTCAATGCGCTTGGCGTTCGGGTGGCGGTGACACAGGCGGGTTTGACGCTGGTTAGCACGAGCTGGATTAAAGCGCTCAATGTGGAATTACTCAAGCTGCATCCGAGTCTGGTCAGAAACATTGAGAAGCGAACGGAAAACCAGCTTCTGGTTCAAAGTCTGGTAGAGGCCTGCGCGGGTACGCCTACGCAGGTTTACGCGACGGGCGTCCGTTCGCGCGGCGAGTGGCAGACGCTGACAAAACGCGGCGTGGCTGGCGGGCAGGGTGATTTTTTTGCCTCCTCCCAACTACTTGACACAAACGTGAAAAAATATTCGCAAAGATACTCGGTTTAACCTGCCGTTTAATTTGTTTTCACGTAGAATAACGCGCGCTGCGCCTCATGGGGGTGTGCTTGTCTGCTCGCCAGATTGTTGCAGCAAATATGCAGGTGAATGACCTTTGACAGGTTGCAAACGAAGGCGAGGATTGCTGCTGATTTTTTCAGCCCTGAGGGACTCAGGCCGAGATTTGTAACAAAGGAAACGAACTGCACTAATTTTCACCGTAGCAGATGATTTTTGCGCCTTGTCGCTGCTGCGTGTGGTTGGTAAAGTAAGCGGATTTTGTTTTCCGCCCCAGCTTTCAGGATTATCCCTTAGTATGTTGAAAAAATTTCGTGGCATGTTTTCCAATGACCTGTCCATTGACCTGGGTACCGCGAATACCCTCATTTATGTAAAAGGACAAGGCATCGTATTGAATGAGCCTTCCGTTGTGGCCATTCGTCAGGATCGTGCCGGTTCGCCGAAAAGCGTGGCTGCAGTCGGTCATGATGCAAAGCAGATGCTGGGCCGTACGCCGGGCAATATCGCTGCGATCCGTCCGATGAAAGACGGCGTTATCGCTGACTTCTTTGTGACCGAAAAAATGCTCCAGCACTTTATTAAACAAGTGCACAGCAACAGCTTCATGCGCCCAAGCCCGCGCGTACTGGTATGCGTGCCGGTCGGCGCGACGCAGGTAGAACGTCGCGCGATTCGTGAATCCGCTCAGGGCGCAGGCGCCCGTGAAGTCTTTTTGATCGAAGAGCCGATGGCGGCCGCGATCGGCGCAGGTCTGCCAGTTTCTGAAGCAACCGGTTCAATGGTTGTGGATATCGGTGGTGGTACCACTGAAGTTGCCGTGATCTCCCTGAACGGCGTGGTTTACTCTTCTTCTGTCCGTATTGGTGGTGACCGCTTCGACGAAGCCATCATTAATTACGTTCGTCGTAACTACGGTTCTCTGATCGGTGAAGCTACCGCAGAACGTATTAAACACGAAATCGGTTCCGCTTATCCGGGCGACGAAGTCCGTGAGATCGAAGTGCGTGGCCGTAACCTGGCGGAAGGCGTTCCACGCGGTTTTACCCTGAACTCAAACGAGATTCTGGAAGCGTTGCAGGAACCGTTGACCGGTATCGTCAGCGCGGTAATGGTAGCGCTGGAACAGTGTCCGCCGGAGCTGGCGTCAGACATCTCCGAGCGCGGTATGGTGCTCACCGGCGGCGGCGCGCTGCTGCGTAACCTTGACCGTCTGTTAATGGAAGAGACGGGCATTCCTGTCGTGGTTGCTGAAGATCCGCTGACCTGTGTGGCGCGCGGCGGCGGCAAGGCGCTGGAAATGATCGATATGCACGGCGGCGACCTGTTCAGCGAAGAGTAGTTGGATACGGGCAGGATTATCCCTGGATTGTCCTGCCTCTCCGACGCGAGAATACGCATAGCCTATGAAGCCAATTTTTAGCCGTGGCCCGTCGCTACAGATTCGCCTTATTCTGGCGGTGCTGGTGGCGCTCGGCGTTATCATTGCCGACAGCCGCCTGGGGACGTTCAGTCAAATCCGAACGTACATGGACACTGCCGTCAGTCCTTTCTATTTTATTTCAAACGGCCCTCGTGAACTGCTCGACAGCGTGTCACAAACGCTGGCTTCTCGCGACCAGCTTGAACTGGAAAACCGGGCGCTGCGCCAGGAATTACTGCTAAAAAACAGCGACCTGCTGATGCTGGGGCAGTACAAACAGGAGAACGCGCGGTTGCGCGAGCTGCTGGGGTCTCCGCTGCGTCAGGACGAGCAGAAAATGGTGACGCAGGTTATTTCAACGGTTAACGATCCTTACAGCGATCAGGTCGTTATCGATAAAGGCAGCGTTAATGGCGTATATGAAGGTCAACCGGTCATTAGCGACAAAGGCGTCGTAGGGCAGGTTGTCGCCGTGGCGAAACTGACCAGTCGCGTACTGCTGATTTGCGATGCGACTCATGCGCTGCCGATTCAGGTACTGCGCAATGACATCCGCGTGATTGCCGCCGGTAACGGCTGCACTGACGATCTTCAGCTTGAACATCTGCCCGCCAATACCGATATTCGCGTTGGCGATGTGCTGGTAACGTCCGGACTTGGTGGGCGTTTCCCGGAAGGGTATCCGGTGGCGGTGGTCTCCTCCGTCAAGCTGGACACTCAGCGCGCCTATACCGTCATTCAGGCACGTCCAACCGCGGGTTTGCAGCGTTTACGCTATCTGCTGCTGTTGTGGGGAGCCGATCGTAACGGCGCCAATCCGATGACGCCGGAAGAGGTTCACCGCGTCGCCAATGAGCGCCTGATGCAGATGATGCCGCAGGTGTTGCCTTCTCCAGATGCGATGGGGCCGCCGGCGCCAGTGCCGGACCCGGCGACGGGGATTACTCAGCCATCTGCGGGCCAGACGGCGCCGGTATCAACGCAACCATCGCCTTCGGGCGCGACCACGCCGCCTGCGCGTGCGCCGGGAGGGTAATGGTGGCGAGCTATCGTAGCCAGGGGCGCTGGGTTATCTGGCTCTCGTTTCTTATTGCGCTGTTGCTGCAAATCATGCCCTGGCCGGACGACATCATTGTTTTCCGGCCAAACTGGGTTTTGCTCATCTTACTGTACTGGATTCTGGCCCTGCCGCACCGCGTAAATGTGGGGACGGGATTTGTGATGGGTGCCATACTTGATCTCAT
Organism: Salmonella sp. A7; assembly: GCF_020181675.1. Classification (NCBI taxonomy): domain Bacteria; kingdom Pseudomonadati; phylum Pseudomonadota; class Gammaproteobacteria; order Enterobacterales; family Enterobacteriaceae; genus Salmonella; species Salmonella sp. A7. Next base: position 477,519 of record NZ_CP084001.1, read on the forward strand.
CAGCGGTTCCACACTTGGCGTGCGCGCTCTGTCGATGAGTATTGTCGCCTACCTGGTCGCTCTGAAATTCCAGCTCTTCCGTAACCTGGCGCTCTGGCAGCAGGCGCTGGTGGTAATGTTGCTTTCACTGGCCGTGGACATTATTGTTTTCTGGGCCGAGTTTTTAGTGATCAACGTCTCTTTCAGACCGGAAGTGTTCTGGAGTAGTGTAGTCAATGGCGTGCTGTGGCCCTGGCTCTTTTTGCTGATGCGTAAAGTACGCCAGCAGTTTGCTGTGCAATAAAGGTCGATATGACAACTCTGTATCTTGCTTCCGGTTCCCCGCGTCGCCAGGAATTATTGACTCAACTTGGATTTTCATTCGAGCAGGTCGTGCCTGGTATTGAAGAGCAACGGCGTGCTCAGGAAAGCGCGCAGCAGTATGTTGTTCGGCTGGCGCGCGAAAAGGCGCAGGCTGGCGTGGCGCTGGTTCCCCGTGATCTGCCGGTGTTGGGCGCGGATACGATAGTCGTGTTAAACGGCGAGGTGCTGGAAAAGCCGCGCGACGCCGCTCATGCCGCAGAAATGCTGCGTTTGCTTTCCGGAAATACGCATCAGGTGATGACTGCTGTTGCGCTTGCGGACTCGCAGCAGACGCTGGATTGTCTGGTGGTAACGGAGGTGACTTTCCGCACGCTTTCTGCGCAGGATATTACTGGCTATGTCGCCAGCGGCGAGCCTTTAGATAAAGCAGGTGCATACGGTATTCAGGGGCGGGGTGGCTGTTTTGTCAGGAAGATAAATGGCAGCTATCACGCCGTGGTCGGCTTACCGCTGGTTGAAACGTATGAGTTGTTGAGTCATTTTAACGCACTGCGTGATAAAAGGGATAAACATGACGGCTGAATTGTTGGTAAACGTAACGCCATCGGAAACGCGCGTGGCGTACATTGATGGCGGTATTCTTCAGGAAATCCATATTGAGCGCGAAGCGCGACGCGGAATCGTAGGCAATATCTACAAAGGTCGTGTAAGTCGTGTACTTCCAGGTATGCAGGCGGCTTTTGTAGATATTGGGCTGGATAAAGCCGCATTTCTTCACGCTTCCGATATTATGCCGCATACCGAATGCGTGGCGGGCGACGAGCAAAAACAGTTTACCGTGCGCGATATCTCCGAACTGGTGCGTCAGGGACAGGATCTGATGGTGCAGGTAGTGAAAGATCCGCTCGGCACGAAAGGCGCGCGTTTGACCACGGACATCACGTTGCCCTCCCGTTACCTTGTTTTTATGCCCGGCGCGTCACACGTTGGCGTTTCCCAGCGTATCGAAAGCGAAAGTGAACGCGAGCGCCTGAAAAAGGTGGTGGCGGAATACTGCGACGAACAGGGCGGGTTTATTATCCGTACCGCGGCGGAAGGCGTGTGTGAAGAGGATCTCGCGTCTGACGCCGCCTATCTCAAGCGCGTCTGGACGAAAGTCATGGAGCGCAAAAAGCGTCCGCAAACGCGCTACCAGATGTATGGCGAACTGGCGCTGGCGCAGCGCGTGCTGCGCGATTTCGCCGATGCGCAGTTGGACCGAATTCGCGTCGACTCACGTCTGACCTATGAGTCGCTGCTGGAGTTTACCGCAGAATACATCCCGGAAATGACCAGTAAGCTGGAGCATTACAGTGGCCATCAGCCGATCTTCGATCTTTATGACGTGGAAAATGAAATCCAGCGCGCGCTGGAGCGTAAGGTTGAACTCAAGTCCGGCGGTTATCTGATTATCGACCAAACCGAAGCGATGACGACGGTAGATATCAATACCGGCGCGTTTGTCGGACACCGTAATCTCGACGACACCATTTTTAATACCAATATTGAAGCGACTCAGGCCATTGCCCGCCAGCTACGCCTGCGTAATCTGGGCGGCATTATCATTATCGATTTTATCGACATGAATAATGAAGATCATCGCCGCCGGGTGCTGCATTCGCTGGAACAGGCGTTAAGTAAGGATCGCGTGAAAACCAGTATTAACGGTTTTTCGCCGCTGGGACTGGTGGAAATGACCCGTAAACGGACTCGTGAAAGCGTGGAACATGTGCTTTGTAACGAATGTCCAACCTGTCATGGCCGCGGGACGGTAAAAACGGTGGAAACCGTCTGCTATGAGATCATGCGTGAAATTGTACGTGTTCATCACGCTTATGACTCCGATCGCTTCCTGGTTTATGCTTCTCCTGCGGTGGCGGAAGCGCTGAAAGGCGAAGAATCACACGCGCTGGCGGAAGTCGAAATCTTTGTCGGCAAACAGGTTAAAGTTCAGGTCGAACCGCTTTATAACCAGGAGCAGTTTGACGTCGTAATGATGTAATTGAGTAGTAGCACCAGCGCATGTAGGCCGGATAAGGCGCAAGCGCCGCCGTCCGGCAAAGCAAGGGTGTGAGTCGTATTTTTTGGCAGACAAGGAGAGACGCGTGAGGCGATTGCCGGGGATTTTATTGCTCACTGGAGCCGCGCTCATCGTCATTGCAGCGCTGCTGGTTAGCGGGCTGCGCCTGGCGTTGCCTCATCTTGACGCCTGGCGTCCGGCTATCCTGAATAAAATTGAGTCTGTGACCGGCGTGCCGGTGGCCGCCAGCCAACTCTCCGCAAGCTGGCAAAATTTTGGCCCTACGCTGGAAGCGCATAATATTCATGCCGCCCTGAAAGATGGCGGCGAACTGTCGATAAAACGCGTTACGTTGGCGCTGGACGTCTGGCAAAGCCTGTTGCATATGCGCTGGCAGTTTCGCGACCTGACCTTCTGGCAACTCAATTTCCGCACCAACACGCCTCTTCAAAGCAGCGACGGCGAAGGCATCGAAACCAGCCGTTTAAGCGATCTTTTCCTGCGGCAGTTCGATCATTTCGATCTGCGCGATAGCCAAATCAGTTTTCTGACGCTTTCCGGACAACGCGCGGAGCTGGCGATCCCACAGCTTACCTGGCTAAACGGCAAAGAGCGACACCGCGCCGAAGGCGAGGTCAGCCTCTCCAGCCTGACCGGGCAGCACGGCGTGATGCAGGTGCGGATGGATTTACGCGATGACGACGGTTTGCTGAATAACGGCAGAGTCTGGTTACAGGCCGACGATATTGACGTCAAGCCGTGGCTGGGCAAATGGATGCAGGATAATGTGGCGCTCCAGACGGCGCGTTTCAGTCTGGAAGGCTGGATGACGCTCAGTAAAGGCGAAATCGCCGGAGGAGACGTCTGGCTGAAACAGGGCGGCGCAAGCTGGCTGGGCGATAACACGACGCACACGCTGTCTGTCGATAACCTGACGGCGCAGATTAGCCGTGAGCAGCCGGGCTGGCAGTTTTATATTCCGGACACACGGATTACGCTTGATGGTAAATCCTGGCCGAGCGGAGCCTTAACAGTGGCCTGGCTCCCGCAGCAGGACGTCGGCGGCGAGAATCACACACGTAGCGATGAGCTACGCATTCGCGCCAGTAACCTTGAACTGGCGGGGCTGGAAGCATTACGTCCGCTGGCGGCTAAACTGTCGCCTGTGCTGGGCGAAATATGGCAGGCTACGCAGCCGAGCGGAAAGATCGCCACACTGGCGCTGGATATTCCGCTACAGGCGACCGAAAAAACGCGTTTTCAGGCATCGTGGGAAAATCTTGCCTGGAAACAGTGGAAGCTGTTGCCCGGCGCGGAACATTTTTCCGGTACGCTGGCGGGAAGCGTAGAAGACGGGCAGATGAAGGTTGCGATGCAGCAGGCTAAAATGCCCTATGAAACCGTTTTTCGCGCGCCGCTGGAAATTGAAAACGGCGTCGCGACGCTTAGCTGGTTGAAGAATGAGAACGGCTTTCAGCTTGATGGCCGCGACATTGACGTCAAAGCAAAGGCGGTACATGCGCGCGGCGGGTTCCGCTATCTGCAACCGACGGGCGACGAACCGTGGCTGGGCATTCTGGCCGGCATCAGTACCGACGATGGATCTCAGGCGTGGCGCTATTTTCCGGAAAACCTGATGGGCAAAGCGCTGGTCGATTACCTTAGCGGCGCGATTCAGGGCGGCGAGGCGGATAACGCCACGTTGGTTTACGGTGGTAACCCGCACCTCTTTCCCTATAAGCATAACGAAGGTCAGTTTGAAGTGCTGGTGCCGCTGCGCAATGCGACGTTTGCCTTTCAACCCGACTGGCCGGCGCTAAAAAATCTCAACATTGAACTGGATTTCCTGAACGACGGCCTGTGGATGCGTTCGGATAGCGTCGATTTGGGCGGGGTGAAGGCCAGCAAACTCGCGGCGGCGATTCCGGATTATTCCAAAGAGAAACTGCTCATTGATGCCGATATTAACGGGCCGGGAAAAGCCGTTGGGCCTTATTTTGACGAGACGCCGCTAAAAGACTCGCTTGGCTCGACGCTGGCGGAGCTCCAATTAGATGGCGATGTGAATGCTCGCTTACATCTTGATATTCCGCTGGATGGCGAACAGGTTACCGCTGAGGGCGATGTCTCGTTGCGTAATAACAGTCTGTTTATTAAGCCGCTAAACAGCACGCTCAAAAATCTGAACGGTAAATTCAGCTTTGTGAATGGCGCGCTAAAAAGCGGGCCGCTGACGGCAAACTGGTTTAATCAGCCGCTTAACCTGGATTTCAGTACGACGGAAGGGGCAAAAGCCTATCAGGTCGCCGTCAACCTGAACGGTAACTGGCAGCCAACGCGTATGGGCGTCTTACCGCCGCAACTGAATGACGCCCTGAGCGGCAGCGTGACGTGGAATGGTAAAGTCGGCATCGATCTTCCGTATCACGCTGACACCACTTATCACATCGAGCTGAACGGCGATCTGAGAAATGTGAGCAGTCACTTACCTTCTCCGCTAAATAAACCCGCAGGCGAAGCCATTCCGGTGAACATTCAGGCTGACGGCAACCTGAAAAGTTTTGCGCTAACGGGGAGCGCAGGGAGTAAAAATCACTTTAACAGCCGCTGGTTATTAAATCAGAAGCTGACGTTGGATCGGGCTATCTGGACGACGGACAGCCGGACGATTCCGCCATTACCTGCTCAACAAGGCGTTGAGCTCAATCTGCCGGCGCTGGATGGCGCGCAGTGGCTGGCGTTATTCCAGAAAGGCGCGGCGGATAACGTGAGCAGTTCGGCCGAGTTTCCTCAACGCATCACGTTGCGTACTCCCGCGCTATCGCTGGGCGGCCAGCAGTGGAACAATTTGAGCGTCGTTTCAGCCCCCTCGCTGAACGGAACAAAAATTGAAGCGCAGGGCCGTGAGGTGAACGCCACGCTGCTCATGCGCAACCATGCGCCGTGGCTGGCGAACATTAAGTACCTGTACTACAACCCTGGCGTCGCAAAAACGCACGCCTCGTCACCCACGCCGACATCGCCGTTGGCTTCGGCGAACACGATTAGCTTCCGCGGCTGGCCGGACTTACAGCTTCGCTGCGAAGAGTGCTGGCTGTGGGGGCAAAAATATGGGCGTATTGATGGCGATTTCGCCATCAAAGGCAATACGCTGACTCTGGCGAATGGCCTGATCGATACCGGATTCGCCCGTTTGAAAGCGAACGGCGAGTGGGTGAATGCGCCGGGTAATGAACGAACCTCGCTGAAAGGTAGTCTGCATGGTAGTAACCTCGACACGGCTGCCGGGTTCTTCGGCATCTCGACGCCAATCCAGAACGCGTCTTTTAACGTAGATTACGATCTGCACTGGCGAAACCCGCCCTGGCAACCTGAGGAAGCCACGCTCAACGGGATTTTACGCACGCGTCTGGGCAAAGGCGAGTTTACTGATCTCAGTAGCGGTCATGCCGGACAGTTACTGCGGCTGCTCAGTTTTGATGCGTTGCTGCGTAAGCTGCGGTTTGACTTCAGAGATACCTTTAGCGAGGGCTTCTATTTCGACTCTATTCATAGTACCGCGTGGATTAAAGATGGCGTCCTGCATACTGACGATACGCTGGTGGATGGGCTGGAAGCGGATATTGCAATGAAAGGTTCTGTTGATCTGGTGCGTCGTCGTCTTGATATGGAGGCCGTTGTCGCGCCGGAAATTTCCGCCACCGTGGGCGTCGCTGCCGCGTTTGCCGTTAACCCGATTGTCGGCGCGGCGGTATTTGCCGCCAGTAAAGTGTTGGGGCCGCTATGGAGCAAGGTCTCCATTTTGCGTTATCGCATTACCGGTCCGGTCGATGCGCCGCAGATCAACGAAGTTCTGCGCCAACCGAGAAAAGAAAGCCAGCAATGATTTGACGGGGGCGAGGAATTGCCCCACTCTCAGTAAATAGTCATGCCGGACGGCGCTGCGTTTATCCGGTTTGTACAATCTAACAACGTAGTCCGGATAAGGCGTGAACCGCCATCCGGCAGAAATCAACGAGTAGCAAAAACGATGAGTCTGAACCTGGTAAGTGAACAATTGCTAGCGGCGAATGGCCTGAACCATCAGGATCTGTTCGCTATTTTGGGCCAACTGGCCGAACGCCGTCTTGATTATGGCGACCTCTATTTTCAGTCGAGCTATCACGAATCCTGGGTTTTAGAAGACCGCATCATTAAAGATGGTTCATATAATATCGACCAGGGCGTTGGCGTTCGCGCCATTAGCGGCGAAAAAACCGGTTTTGCTTATGCTGACCAGATAAGCCTCCTGGCGCTGGAGCAGAGTGCGCAGGCAGCGCGAACCATTGTACGCGAGAACGGCGAAGGCAAGGTAAAAACGCTCGCCGCCGTAGCGCATCAGCCGCTCTACACCACCCTTGATCCGCTGCAAAGTATGAGCCGCGAAGAGAAGCTGGATATCCTCAGACGCGTTGATAAAGCGGCGCGAGAAGCCGATAAACGCGTGCAGGAAGTTAACGCCAGCCTGACCGGCGTATATGAATTAATCCTCGTGGCGGCGACCGACGGGACTCTGGCGGCGGATGTCCGTCCACTGGTGCGGTTGTCCGTTAGCGTGCAGGTGGAAGAAGACGGTAAACGCGAGCGCGGCGCCAGCGGCGGCGGCGGTCGCTTTGGTTATGAGTATTTTCTTGCCGATCTCGACGGCGAGGTTCGCGCCGACGCGTGGGCGAAAGAAGCGGTACGCATGGCGCTGGTTAATCTCTCCGCGGTCGCTGCGCCAGCGGGGACGTTACCGGTGGTTCTGGGCGCCGGGTGGCCGGGCGTATTGCTGCACGAAGCGGTCGGTCACGGGCTGGAAGGTGATTTTAACCGTCGTGGGACATCTGTGTTTAGCGGTCAGATCGGCGAGCAGGTTGCCTCCGCGCTTTGCACCGTAGTGGACGACGGCACAATGATGAACCGTCGCGGCTCCGTTGCTATCGATGATGAAGGTACGCCAGGCCAGTACAACGTATTGATTGAAAATGGCGTGCTGAAAGGATACATGCAGGACAAGCTGAACGCGCGCCTGATGGGCGCTGCGCCGACCGGTAACGGGCGTCGCGAATCTTATGCGCATCTGCCGATGCCGCGTATGACGAATACCTATATGTTGGCGGGGCAGTCAACGCCGCAGGAAATTATCGAATCCGTTGAGTACGGCATCTATGCGCCTAACTTTGGCGGCGGTCAGGTGGATATCACCTCCGGCAAGTTTGTGTTCTCTACCTCGGAAGCGTATCTGATTGAAAACGGCAAAGTCACGACGCCGGTGAAGGGCGCGACGTTGATTGGATCAGGCATTGAAACGATGCAACAGATCTCCATGGTCGGCAACGACCTTAAGCTGGATAACGGGGTGGGGGTCTGCGGTAAAGAGGGTCAAAGTCTGCCGGTAGGCGTAGGCCAGCCGACGCTGAAAGTCGATAACCTGACGGTTGGCGGCACCGCATAACTGTCCGCCTTATCAGGCCTGTGGTGTGTGCCGCCCAGGCCTGATAAGCGCAGCGCCATCAGGCAATGTCAGCCTCGGGTGGCATCTGGCTACAATCGTCTTCAGCAATTACCCGGTGTTTTTATTTTTCTTTCCCTCGCCCGTGCATCCCCTGAAACAGGTGTGCGACATCGACAAAATAGTCAGTTAACGCGTTAATCACTACCTGCACTTTAAGCGGCAGCTTATCTTTTTCGGTATACAGCGCGTACACCGGACGGGGATCGGACTGATAGCGAGGCAGCAGGATCTCCAGATCGCCACGATTGATCTCATCGATCACCCACATCAGCGGCACATAGGCGATTCCGGTTCCGGCGGTCAGCCAGCGTACCAGCGTCATCGGATCGTTAGTGACGAACCGCCCCTGTGGAATCAGTCGGGTAGAAATTCCTTCCGGCGCGATAAGTTCAAACTCATTATCCGGGCGCACGCTATATTCCAGCCAGGAATGGCTACTGAGATCGGCGGGTTTTTCCGGGACGCCGTACTGAGCGAGGTAGGGCTTGGCGGCGCACACAACCATCGGCATCGCGCCAAGTCGACGGGAAAACAGGCTGGAGTCTTGCAGCGCGCCCACGCGGATCACCACGTCCAGCCCGTCGGCAATTAAATCCGGGGCCGGAATTCCTGTCACCAGATTGACCGCCAGACCGGGATACTCTTTTAATAATTTTGCGGTAAGCCCGGCCAGCACATTTTGCGCCATGGTTGAAGAACAGCCGATACGCAATGTACCGATAGGCGTGTTATTAAAAGCGTAAAGCTGCTCATGAACATCCTGCACTTCATGCAGCATACGACGACAGCCCTGATAATAGATTTTTCCAGCCTCGGTGAGCCCAATGCTGCGTGTGCTGCGGTTGAGCAATTTAACCTGAAGCTCATCTTCCAGTTTCGCCACAGTCTGGCTGATGGACGATACGCTCATTTGCAGCTGTCTGGCTGCGGCGGTAAAAGAGCCAAACTCGACAACTTTGGCGAATACCGACATTCGTTTTAATCGTTCCATTATTCACTCTGGCTTAAAAGTGATTTAGATCACATAATATAGATAACAGCATAACAATTACGTTAATATACTATTATTCGAATAAGAGCTATGTCGCTCTCGCCTGGCGTCTCTTGCCCTTCTCTGCGGCGATGTAGCTTAACAATCTATCGCCTGCTCTCTCTCAGAAATCAAGGTCAACATGAGTCTGTTTCCCGTTATCGTGGTGTTTGGTCTTTCCTTCCCACCGATATTTTTCGAATTGCTTTTGTCACTGGCTATTTTTTGGCTGGTGCGTCGGATGCTTGTGCCGACGGGCATCTATGATTTTGTCTGGCATCCGGCTCTGTTCAATACCGCGCTGTATTGTTGTCTGTTTTATTTAATATCGCGCCTGTTCGTTTGAGGTTGAAGTGAAAACACTAACAAGAAAACTCTCCCGTACGGCCATTACCCTCGTACTGGTTATTCTGGCCTTTATCGCCATTTTCCGCGCCTGGGTGTATTACACCGAATCTCCCTGGACGCGTGACGCGCGTTTTAGCGCCGATGTCGTCGCTATTGCCCCGGATGTCGCGGGCCTGATTACCCATGTAAACGTGCATGATAACCAACTGGTGAAAAAGGATCAGGTCCTGTTTACCATCGATCAGCCACGCTATCAAAAAGCGCTGGCGGAAGCGGAAGCTGATGTAGCCTATTATCAGGTCCTGGCGCAGGAAAAACGCCAGGAAGCCAGTCGCCGTAATCGCCTCGGCGTACAGGCGATGTCCCGGGAAGAGATCGATCAGGCGAACAATGTTTTGCAGACTGTACTGCATCAACTGGCTAAAGCCCAGGCGACGCGCGATCTGGCTAAACTCGATCTGGAACGCACCGTCATTCGCGCGCCTGCCGACGGCTGGGTGACTAACCTCAATGTTTATGCCGGTGAATTTATTACCCGCGGTTCCACAGCCGTCGCCCTGGTGAAAAAGAACTCTTTTTACGTGCAGGCCTATATGGAAGAGACCAAGCTGGAAGGCGTGCGTCCGGGATATCGTGCCGAAATCACGCCGCTTGGCAGCAACCGGGTATTAAAAGGTACCGTCGATAGCGTGGCGGCAGGGGTAACGAATGCCAGCAGTACCAGCGATGCGAAAGGGATGGCGACGATAGACTCTAACCTCGAATGGGTGCGTCTGGCCCAGCGTGTTCCGGTGCGCATCCGGCTTGACGAGCAGCAGGGAAATTTGTGGCCTGCCGGTACGACGGCAACCGTCGTGATCACCGGTAAGCAGGATCGTGACGCAAGCCAGGACTCCTTCTTCCGTAAACTGGCGCACCGGCTGCGCGAATTCGGTTAATCGTCATGGGCATTTTCTCCATTGCCAACCAGCACATTCGTTTTGCGGTAAAGCTGGCGTGCGCCATTGTGCTGGCATTATTTATCGGCTTCCATTTTCAACTGGAGACGCCGCGTTGGGCGGTGCTGACCGCCGCGATCGTGGCGGCAGGCCCGGCATTTGCCGCCGGCGGGGAACCCTATTCCGGCGCTATCCGTTATCGCGGAATGTTGCGTATTATCGGGACGTTTATTGGCTGTATCGCCGCGCTTATCATTATTATCTCTATGATCCGCGCGCCGCTATTGATGATTCTGGTGTGCTGTGTCTGGGCCGGTTTTTGTACCTGGATCTCCTCTTTAGTACGGATCGAAAACTCTTATGCGTGGGGACTGTCAGGTTATACTGCGCTGATCATTGTGATTACCATTCAGACGGAGCCGCTGCTCACGCCGCAATTTGCGCTTGAGCGCTGTAGCGAAATCGTCATCGGCATTGGCTGCGCTATTTTAGCGGATCTGCTTTTCTCGCCGCGATCGATAAAGCAGGAGGTTGATCGCGAACTGGACAGTTTACTGGTAGCGCAATATCAGCTAATGCAACTTTGTATTAAGCATGGCGACAGCGAAGAAGTCGACAACGCCTGGGGCGATCTGGTGCGACGCACGGCGGCGCTGGAGGGGATGCGAAGTAATCTGAATATGGAATCTTCGCGCTGGGTACGCGCTAACCGCCGCCTGAAAGCGTTGAATACGCTTTCGCTCACGCTGATTACGCAATCCTGTGAAACTTATCTTATTCAAAACACGCGGCCGGAACTGATTACCGATACATTCCGGGAACTGTTCGAGACGCCGGTTGAAACGGTACAGGACGTCCACAGGCAGTTAAAACGGATGCGGCGTGTCATTGTCTGGACCGGTGAGCGCGAAACGCCCGTCACGCTTTATAGCTGGGTAGGCGCTGCGACGCGCTATCTGCTGCTTAAACGCGGCGTGATCAGCAACACCAAAATCAGCGCGACGGAAGAAGAGATCCTGCAAGGCGAACCCGTGGTTAAAGTGGAATCCGCTGAACGCCACCATGCGATGGTGAACTTCTGGCGCACCACGCTTTCCTGCATTCTGGGGACATTATTCTGGCTATGGACCGGCTGGACATCGGGTAATGGCGCGATGGTGATGATTGCCGTGGTGACCTCGCTGGCGATGCGTTTACCCAATCCGCGCATGGTCTGCATTGATTTTATTTATGGCACTCTGGCGGCGTTGCCGCTGGGATTGCTCTATTTCCTGGTGATTATTCCCAATACGCAGCAAAGTATGCTGTTGTTATGTTTGAGCCTGGCGGTATTGGGGTTCTTTATCGGCATTGAGGTCCAGAAACGGCGTCTGGGGTCGATGGGGGCGCTGGCCAGTACGATTAACATTATTGTGTTGGATAATCCGATGACGTTCCATTTCAGCCAGTTCCTCGACAGCGCGTTGGGGCAAATTGTCGGCTGTATGCTGGCGTTTATCGTCATCCTGCTGGTGCGTGATAAATCCAAAGATCGAACCGGTCGCGTGCTGCTTAATCAGTTTGTTTCCGCTGCGGTCTCGGCAATGACGACCAACGTGGTACGTCGTAAAGAAAACCGCCTGCCTGCGTTATATCAGCAACTCTTTTTGCTGATGAATAAATTCCCTGGCGATTTGCCGAAGTTTCGCCTGGCGCTAACGATGATCATTGCTCATCAACGTCTGCGCGACGCGCCGATACCGGTTAATGAGGATCTGTCAGTGTTCCACCGCCAGCTTCGTCGTACCGCAGACCATGTTATTTCCGCCGGAAGCGATGATAAACGGCGACGCTACTTTGGTCAGTTGCTGGATGAGCTGGATATCTATCAGGAGAAATTACGTATCTGGGAGGCGCCGCCGCAGGTGACGGAACCGGTTAAACGCCTGACGGGCATGTTACATAAATACCAGAACGCGCTTACCGATAGCTAACCCACAAGAACCGATGCCAAAAGCGTCGGTTTTTTTATGACTATACTTATTTGAGATACAAAAACAGCGCAAGAGTGCTCCGGGGCTAAAAGCGTTTCTGGAAGTGAAACCTCTGCATAATGATGCTTTGTAGTAAAACAGACAATTGTCTGTCGGGGATGGTGGCTGGCTATGAATGTCTATACTTTTGATTTTAATGATATTAAAAACCAAAGCGATTTTTATCGCGAGTTTACGCAGACGTTTGGTCTTGCCAGTGAGAAAGTAAGCGATCTTGATACATTATGGGATGCGGTAATGAGCGATACCTTACCCCTACCGCTAGAGATTGAGTTTGTTCACCTGCCTGATAAACTGCGCAGGCGCTACGGGGCGCTGATTTTACTCTTTGATGAAGCGGAAGAAGAGCTGGAGGGGCGGCTACGGTTTAATGTCCGGCATTGAAAAAGCATAAAAAAGCCCCCGACAGGCGGGGGCAAGTCGTCGGGTTAGACGACGAGGGTTTACTTATACAACTCGGCGGTGGCGTGCCAGTTATCACCTTCTTTTAATTCGATGATGCGATAGCTATTAGCGCCTGCTTTTTCGGCTTTAGCGACGATCTCCTGGCGCATATCCATTGGCGTACTGCCAATCTGCGAGACGGAAATGGTGCCCATCGGTTGCAGATTCTGCGCCTGTTCCGCGTTGACCTGGTGTACTGCGGCATTTGCGCCGAAAGAGAGCAGAGTGGCCAGGCCGAGTGATGCGATAATGTATTTCGTTTTCATGGTCTTTTATTCCTTTATAGGGTCAACCCCGCGGATTAATGGGCTTTTCTTATGCGATATCTCCGCGAAGTAACGACACGTTATATGCGATGGCAGGTGAATTTTATTTGTACAGTTCGGCAGTGGCGTGCCAGTTGCTGCCGCTACGCGCTTCGGTAATGTGGTAGGCCGTAGCGCCTTGTTCATCCGCTTTTTTGCTCAGCATGGCGTTCATATCCATAGGCGATGAGCCGATAGCGCTGACTGAAACCGATCCGATTGCTTCACGATTTTGCGCTTGCTCTGCGCTGATAGGTTCTGCGGCGAAAGCGCCAAAAGAGAGAACGGACAGAACACTTAATGTTGCAACAGTGGTTTTGATTTTCATGATTTTTACCTCGTCGAATTCCTTTACTGGGGTCTTTGTTTCGTGACCCTCATCACAAAATTAAGTATACACTAATCACGCGATTAATTAATACCACGCTAATTGTTTCTGCTTTTTAAAGACATTAAAAATTTTATTTTTTATAACGTTATGGAATTAAAATTGCTGTTTTTCGCCGCTGTCTTTTAAAAAATAAAAGAAAATCAATTGGTTAAGAAATTTGGCATTTTGTGCGTTTTTTTGATTTGTCATTCACGTGGTGAATGTTTAAGGGCATGATTTGCCAAATGATAGCCGTACAGGAAAGCGGCGAGGGGAGAGGACAAAAAGGTGCCTCCGCCGTACGACGACGGAGGAAGTGGGACTAGAGCTCTTGTTCAAAAAGTTCCAGAATGGCTTCGTACAGATCTCTTACGGAAAATCCGCTGGCAGGCGTAGTGAAGATAGTATCGTCGCCGGCAATCGTGCCGAGAATACCTTCTGCTTTCCCCAGTGAATCCAGCAGGCGCGCAATGAGTTGTGCCGCGCCGGGGCTGGTATGAATCACCACGACAGCGTCGTTATAGTCGATATCCAGCACCAGATTTTTCAACGGACTGGATGTTGTTGGGACGCCCAGTTCAGCCGGAAGACAGTACACCATTTCCATTTTTGCGTTACGTGTACGCACTGCGCCGAACTTAGTCAACATGCGCGAGACCTTGGACTGATTGATATTTTCAAAGCCCTGATCCTGCAACGCGAGGACGATTTCGCCCTGTGAGCTGAATTTTTCTTCTTTGAGGAGCGCTTTAAACGCTCTTACTAGTTCTTCTTGTTTAGCCGAGCTTCGCATAAGTCACCCGTAATATGGCAGTAGAAACAACATTATTGTGCATACAGATGAATTTTTATGCAAACAGTCTGCCTTGTTTAAGGCTGAAATAATGTTATGAAAGAGCGGAATTTTATCAAATTTCGTTATCAAGAAACATGCCTGTGTCACGCCTCGCAAATAAGATTAAAAGTAAATTAATTGTTATCAAAATGATGTTGTTTTGAGAGGATAGTAGGGTATATTGTCACCACCTGTAGGAACGTTGCTCTCTGGTTGCAGCCGATCCGGATTACGCAAATTAAATGCATAAAAGCCAAAATTGCGCGACTCCGCATTCTTGATGAGTGAGGATTGTAATCATTGAATTTGTGAATTAAGGTCGCCGCCGCGGAGCAATAGACACTTAGCTAATCATATAATAAGGAGTTTAGGATGAAAGTCGCAGTCCTCGGCGCTGCTGGTGGTATCGGTCAGGCGCTGGCATTACTTTTAAAAAACCAACTGCCTTCAGGTTCAGAACTCTCCCTGTACGACATCGCTCCAGTGACTCCCGGTGTGGCCGTTGATTTGAGCCATATCCCCACCGCTGTAAAAATCAAAGGTTTCTCCGGTGAAGACGCAACCCCGGCGCTTGAAGGCGCTGACGTAGTACTGATTTCTGCGGGTGTGGCGCGTAAGCCGGGTATGGACCGTTCCGACCTGTTTAACGTTAACGCCGGCATCGTGAAAAACCTGGTGCAGCAGATCGCTAAAACCTGCCCGAAAGCGTGCGTGGGCATTATCACCAACCCGGTGAACACCACCGTTGCGATTGCGGCGGAAGTGCTGAAAAAAGCAGGCGTATACGACAAAAACAAACTGTTTGGCGTCACCACGCTGGATATCATCCGCTCTAATACCTTTGTTGCAGAGCTGAAAGGTAAGCTGCCAACGGAAGTTGAAGTCCCGGTGATTGGCGGGCACTCCGGCGTGACGATTCTGCCGCTGCTGTCGCAGATTCCAGGCGTAAGTTTTACCGAACAAGAAGCGGCCGAGCTGACTAAACGTATTCAGAACGCCGGTACTGAAGTCGTCGAGGCGAAAGCCGGCGGCGGATCGGCAACCCTCTCTATGGGTCAGGCTGCCGCACGTTTCGGTCTTTCTCTGGTTCGCGCTCTGCAGGGCGAAAAAGGCGTGGTGGAATGCGCCTATGTGGAAGGCGACGGTCAGTATGCCCGTTTCTTCTCTCAGCCGCTGCTGCTGGGTAAAAACGGTGTAGAAGAGCGTAAATCCATCGGCACACTGAGCGCTTTCGAGCAACATTCGCTGGACGCTATGCTGGATACGCTGAAAAAAGATATTCAGTTGGGTGAAGATTTTATTAATAAATAAGCTGTTCCTGCCCGATGCCGGGGCTTTTGCTCCGGCTTCTTTGACTGTAAACAAGCCACGAAATCAAGTACTAAATCTGCTAAACTCCTCACGTCTTATCGGTTATTAACGAGAACGTCGTGAAAAAGATCCAAAGAACGCAAACCCGCGATCACATTACGCAAATGCTTCGCTATGAAATTCTTTCCGGCAATATAAAAGCGGGAGAAGAACTCGCGCAGGAAAGTATTGCGGAGCAGCTCGGTCTTTCACGAATGCCGGTTCGAGAAGCGCTACAGTCACTCGAACAGGAAGGTTTTTTAATCCGACTGCCCAACAGGCACATGCAGGTCGCGCATCTTGAGGCCGATCGCGTGAGTCATATTTTTCGCGTGATTGCCGCGATGGCCGCCGAAATGTTTTCGCTGATACCCAGCGAAGTAGGCGATGCCCTCCTGATACGTGCGCAAGCGCTGGCTGTCGCAGAAGACAAATCCTGCGAACTGGAGTGTCATGCGATGCTGATTTCTTATGTGAATAACCGCTATCTGGAAAAGGTGTATCAGCAGTTCCTGGACGGTTATGTCTCTTATGTTATTTTGCATCTGAAAAAAGATAATCAGGAGTCGGCGCAGCTTTTCGCTGAACTGGCTGACGTCATACGCCAGGGGCGGCGTGATGAGATTGGGCAAGTTATGCAGCGTTATTTCCTCTCTTTAGCAGAAATAATGCGTCAACATATGAAGGATTGGGAAAGTGCAGAAGCCTAAGTTAGGGAAGATTAAGCTTCTTTCAGCGAAAGAACAGGTCGCGGCGGTGCTGCGTAAAGCGATTCTTTCGAGGGAGTTAGTGGAAGGGCAGGAGATTACGTTAGAAGGCATTGCCGGAATGGTCGGCGTGTCCAGTATGCCAGTGCGCGAGGCGTTTCAGATTCTGGCGGCGGATGGGCTGATAAAAGTGCGCCCTAATAAAGGGGCGGTGGTGTTGGGCATCAATGAACAAACGATCCGTGAACACTATGAAATTCGCGCGCTGTTAGAAAGTGAGGCGGTGGCTAAAGCTTCTCGTCCCGGCACCGATATCTCGCGGATAGCCCAGGTGCATTATGCCGCTGAAAAGGCTCTCGCGGAAAATAACTCGGCGGAATACTCCGACCTGAATCAGGCATTTCATATGGAAATATGGAATGTTGCTGGCAACGAAAAAATGAAAATGTTGCTCTGTAATATGTGGAACGGCCTTTCGATGGGCCATAAGGTCACCGAAGAAGAGTATGCCGTGATTTCCATTCAGGAACATAAAAGTATTCTGCAAGCTCTTGAACTTCATGATGAAACATTGGCACGCCAGCGCATGCGCGAACACATTATTCGCTCGATGGAGAATATGCTGACCCGCTATGTTGGTGACCCTTCTGCCTGATCTTTTCGCCTGCGTGAGCATCGCAGGCGTTTCAACCAATTCTTCAATTCTATTAATCACGTCCAGTAACGATCCAACTACGATCTTGATGTAGATCCCACTCCTGCATTTTTCCTGAGAAACGATTTGACTTAGTTTTTGTATGGGAATAATTTCTCACTGTCAGCATTGGATACAATATCATATATCATTGATTGGATAATTATAAATATGGAACCCATTACCCTTACCTTATGTTTATTGGTGTTCGCTATCGTCATGTTTGTATGGGAAAAAGTGCCACTGGCCGTCACTTCCATGATTGTCTGCGTGGCCTTAGTTATCACCGGCGTTCTGAATATCAAACAGGCCTTTGCTGGCTTTATCGACACTAACGTCATCCTCTTTGTCGCGATGTTCATCGTAGGCGGTGCGTTGTTCGAGACCGGTATGGCAAACAAAGTGGGCGGCGTCATCACGCGCTTCGCGAAAACAGAAAAACAGCTGATCTTCACCATTATGGTGGTGGTGGGGTTGATGTCTGGCGTCCTCTCTAACACCGGTACCGCTGCGGTTTTGATTCCGGTGGTGATCGGCGTGGCGGCAAAATCGGGCTTCTCGCGTTCTCGTCTACTGATGCCGCTGGTTTTCGCCGCTGCGTTGGGCGGTAACCTGTCGTTAATTGGCGCGCCGGGAAATCTTATCGCGCAGTCTGCGCTACAGAATATTGGCGGCGGCTTTGGCTTTTTTGAATACGCAAAAATCGGTCTCCCGATGCTCATCTGCGGCATTCTCTACTTCCTGACTATTGGCTATCGCTTTCTGCCGAATAATGCGACCGGCGGTGAGGTGGGGAGCGTCGGGGAGCAACGTGACTACAGCCATGTTCCACAGTGGAAACAACGGCTCTCACTCGTGGTGTTGATCGCAACGATCCTCGGCATGATCTTTGAGAAGAAGATCGGTGTCAGCCTGGCCGTGACCGGTTGTATTGGCGCTCTTGTGCTGGTAGTAAGCGGCGTACTCACGGAAAAACAGGCCTATAAAGCCATTGATTCACAGACTATTTTTATCTTTGGCGGCACCCTGGCGCTGGCAAAAGCGCTGGAAATGACCGGGGCAGGCAAGCTGGTTGCGGACTATGTAATCGGCATGCTGGGGCAAAACTCCTCACCGTTCATGTTGCTGATCGCCGTTTTCGCCTTATCCGTTGTGATGACCAATTTTATGTCCAATACCGCAACGACAGCGCTGTTGGTGCCGGTGAGTTTGTCCATTGCCGCAGGTATGGGGGCCGACCCGCGTGCGGTTCTGATGGCGACGGTCATTGGCGGTTCCTGCGCCTACGCAACCCCTATCGGTATGCCTGCCAACATGATGGTGCTCTCTGCGGGTGGCTATAAATTTGTCGACTACGCTAAGGCCGGTATCCCCCTGATTATCGTTTCAACCATTGTCAGCTTGATCCTGCTGCCAATCCTTTTCCCTTTTCATCCGTAATTAACGGAAGCTGTTCTGACTAAGGAGCATTTATGAGCAAAAGTGAACAGATATCCCATATGACCGACGTTATGGCCAAGTTTGTGGGATATACCGGCAAAGTTTTGCCTGATGATGTCACTGCAAAACTGGAAGATTTGCATAAGAAAGAGACCAGTAAACTGGCCGACGTCATCTTTACTACCATGATTGAGAACCAGCGTCTGGCGAAAGAGCTGGATCGTCCTTCCTGCCAGGACACCGGTGTCATTCAGTTTCTGGTGGAGTGCGGGACGAACTTTCCGCTGATTGGCGAGCTGGAAGCGTTGTTGCGTGAGGCGGTGATCAAAGCAACTGTAGATTCTCCGCTGCGCCACAACAGCGTAGAAACTTTTGATGAATACAACACCGGTAAAAACGTGGGTAAAGGTACGCCGACGGTCTTCTGGGAGATCGTTCCCAATTCCGATCAGTGCAGCATTTATACCTATATGGCGGGCGGTGGTTGTTCTCTGCCGGGGAAAGCGATGGTGCTGATGCCGGGTGCAGGCTATGAAGGTGTGACCCGCTTTGTACTGGATGTGATGACCAGCTACGGCCTCAACGCTTGTCCGCCGCTGCTGGTTGGCGTGGGCGTAGCGACCTCTGTTGAAACGGCGGCACTGCTATCGAAAAAAGCGCTGATGCGTCCGATCGGTTCGCATAACGAGAATGAGCGTGCAGCCTCGCTGGAAAAAATGCTGGAAGACGGCATTAACAAAATTGGCCTGGGGCCGCAGGGGATGTCCGGTAATACCTCCGTTATGGGCGTGAACATTGAAAACACCGCGCGTCATCCTTCTACCATCGGCGTGGCGGTAAACGTCGGCTGCTGGTCGCACCGTAAAGGGCATATCGTTTTCGATAAAGATTTGAATTACACCATTACGTCTCACAGCGGAGTGAATTTCTGATGACTAAAAAAATCCTGACTACGCCAATTAAAGATGAAGATTTAGCGGATATTAAGGCTGGCGATATTATTTATCTCAACGGTCATATTGTTACCTGCCGTGACGTAGCCCATCGCCGTTTAATTGAAGGTGGTCGCGAACTTCCGGTAGATGTTCGCGGCGGCGCTATTTTACACGCTGGCCCAATTGTCCGCCCAATTAAAGGCGAAGACGATAAGTTTGAAATGGTCTCCGTTGGACCAACCACCAGCATGCGTATGGAGAAATTCGAAAAAGAGTTTATTGCGCAGACCGGCGTGAAATTAATTGTGGGTAAAGGTGGAATGGGCAAAGGCACGGAAGAGGGCTGTGCTGAACACAAAGCGCTGCACTGCGTATTCCCTGCCGGTTGTGCGGTTGTAGCCGCCGTGTGCGTGGAAGAAATTGAAGATGCCCAATGGCGCGATCTGGGGATGCCGGAAACGCTGTGGGTCTGCCGGGTTAAAGAGTTTGGCCCGCTGATTGTTTCTATTGATACCCATGGGAATAATCTGTTTGAACAGAACAAAATTATTTTTAATCAGCGTAAAGAGATTGTCGCTGATGAAATATGCCAGAACGTAAGTTTCATCAAATAAACCTGATTACGTAAATTGCACGATAATGGTGGTAATACGTTATGACGATAATAATAACCAAGGGCTCTGGCCGGGGGCGGCTCAGGGAAATCCACCCTTATTATTTCATCGTCATAAATAGCACCATTATCGTGCCTCCTGCCTGAAGGCTATTTTATGACTGATGCAGCTCTGCTATTAGGTGAAGGCTTCACCCTGATGTTCCTCGGCATGGGGTTCGTGCTGGCGTTTCTGTTCCTGCTGATTTTCGCCATCCGCGGCATGTCCGCCGCCGTCAACCGCTTCTTCCCCGAACCGGTCCCGGCGCCGAAGGCGGCACCTGCCGCCGCCGCGCCCGCTGACGACTTCACCCGCTTAAAGCCGGTGATTGCCGCCGCCATTCACCATCACCGCCTTAACGCTTAATTCCCGGAGGGATCCATGACTATTGCCATTACCGACGTCGTCCTGCGTGACGCCCACCAGTCCCTGTTTGCCACCCGTCTGCGTCTTGACGATATGCTGCCGATTGCCGCTCAGCTCGACGACGTGGGCTACGGGTCGCTGGAGTGCTGGGGCGGCGCCACCTTTGACGCCTGCATCCGTTTCCTCGGCGAAGACCCGTGGCTGCGCCTGCGCGAGCTGAAAAAAGCCATGCCGAAAACCCCGCTGCAGATGCTGCTGCGCGGCCAGAACCTGCTCGGCTACCGCCACTACGCCGATGACGTGGTGGAACGCTTCGTCGAGCGCGCGGTGAAAAACGGTATGGACGTCTTCCGCGTGTTTGATGCCATGAACGATCCGCGCAATATGAAAGCCGCCCTGCAGGCGGTGCGCAGCCACGGTGCGCACGCCCAGGGGACCCTGAGTTACACCACCAGCCCGGCGCACACCCTGCAGACCTGGCTGGACCTGACCGAACAGCTGCTGGAAACCGGCGTTGACTCGATTGCCATCAAGGATATGTCCGGCATTCTCACGCCGATGGCGGCGTATGAGCTGGTCAGCGAAATCAAAAAACGTTTTGAGGTGCGCCTGCACCTGCACTGTCACGCCACCACCGGGATGGCGGAGATGGCGCTGCTGAAGGCCATCGAGGCGGGCGTCGACGGCGTGGACACGGCGATTTCCTCCATGAGCGCCACCTACGGCCACCCGGGCACCGAGGCGCTGGTCGCCACGCTTGCCGGCACAAAATATGACACCGGGCTGGATATCCTGAAGCTGGAAAGCATCGCCGCCTACTTCCGCGAGGTGCGCAAGAAATACCACGCCTTTGAAGGCCAGCTGAAGGGCTACGACAGCCGCATTCTGGTGGCGCAGGTGCCGGGCGGAATGCTCACTAACCTGGAAGGCCAGCTGAAGCAGCAGAACGCGGCGGACAAACTCGACCAGGTGCTGGCGGAAATCCCCCGCGTGCGCGAGGACCTCGGCTTTATCCCGCTGGTCACCCCCACCTCGCAGATTGTCGGCACTCAGGCGGTGCTCAACGTGCTGACGGGCGAACGCTACAAAACCATCGCCAAAGAAACGGCGGGCATTCTGAAGGGCGAATACGGCCACACGCCGGTACCGGTTAACGCCGCGTTACAGGCCCGCGTGCTGGAAGGGGCAGCCCCGGTGACCTGCCGTCCGGCGGATTTACTCAAACCGGAACTGGCTGAACTGGAAGCGGACGTCAGGCGCCAGGCGCAGGAGAAGGGCATTCAGCTTGCGGGAAACGCCATTGACGACGTGCTCACCGTGGCGCTGTTCCCGCAGATTGGCCTGAAGTTCCTTGAGAACCGCCACAACCCGGCGGCGTTTGAGCCGGTGCCGCAGGCGGAAGCCGCGCAGCCTGCCGCAGCCCCGGCAAAACCTGCCGCCTCCGGTATCTACACCGTGGAAGTGGAAGGCAAAGCCTTTGTGGTGAAGGTCAGCGACGGCGGCGATATCAGCCAGCTCACTGCGGCTGTTCCGGCGGCCTCTTCCGCACCGGTTCAGGCTGCCGCCCCGGCAGGCGCAGGCACACCGGTCACCGCGCCGCTGGCGGGCAACATCTGGAAGGTGATTGCCACCGAGGGCCAGACGGTGGCCGAAGGCGACGTGCTGCTGATTCTGGAAGCCATGAAGATGGAGACCGAAATCCGCGCCGCGCAGGCCGGCACCGTCCGCGGTATCGCGGTGAAGTCCGGGGACGCCGTCTCCGTCGGCGACACCCTGATGACGCTGGCGTAAGGACGAGGAGCGGAAATGGAAAGTCTGAACGCCCTGCTTCAGGGCATGGGGCTGATGCACCTCGGCATCGGCCAGGCCATCATGCTGCTGGTCAGCCTGCTGCTGCTGTGGCTGGCGATTGCGAAAAAGTTCGAGCCGCTGCTGCTGCTGCCGATTGGCTTCGGCGGCCTGCTCTCCAACATCCCGGAAGCGGGCATGGCGCTGACCGCGCTGGAAAGCCTGCTGGCACATCACGACGCCGGGCAGCTGGCGGTGATTGCCGCGAAGCTTAACTGCGCGCCGGACGTGCACGCCATCAAGGAGGCGTTAGCGCTGGCGCTGCCGTCGGTGCAGGGCCAGATGGAGAGCCTGGCGGTGGACATGGGCTACACGCCGGGGGTGCTGGCGCTGTTCTATAAAGTGGCGATTGGCTCCGGCGTCGCGCCGCTGGTCATCTTCATGGGCGTGGGGGCGATGACCGACTTCGGCCCGCTGCTGGCGAATCCGCGCACCCTGCTGCTCGGCGCGGCGGCGCAGTTCGGTATCTTCGCCACCGTGCTGGGGGCGCTGACGCTGAACTACTTCGGCCTGATTTCCTTCACCCTGCCGCAGGCGGCGGCGATAGGCATCATCGGCGGCGCGGACGGCCCGACGGCGATTTACCTGTCGGGCAAGCTGGCGCCGGAACTGCTGGGGGCGATTGCGGTGGCGGCCTACTCCTACATGGCGCTGGTGCCGTTAATCCAGCCGCCGATTATGAAGCTGCTCACCACGGAGAAAGAGCGCAAAATCCGCATGGTGCAACTGCGCACCGTCAGCAAGCGGGAAAAAATCCTCTTCCCGGTGGTGCTGTTGCTGCTGGTGGCGCTGCTGCTACCGGACGCCGCGCCGCTGCTGGGGATGTTCTGCTTCGGTAACCTGATGCGCGAAAGCGGCGTGGTGGAGCGTCTGAGCGACACGGTACAGAACGGGCTGATTAATATCGTCACCATTTTCCTCGGCCTGTCGGTGGGAGCCAAGCTGGTGGCGGATAAGTTCCTGCAGCCGCAGACGCTGGGCATTCTGCTGCTGGGGGTGATTGCGTTCGGAATTGGGACGGCGGCCGGGGTACTGATGGCGAAGCTGCTGAACCTGTGCAGCAAAAACAAAATCAACCCGCTGATTGGCTCCGCAGGCGTCTCGGCGGTGCCGATGGCGGCGCGGGTATCGAACAAGGTGGGGCTGGAGTCGGACGCGCAGAACTTCCTGCTGATGCACGCGATGGGCCCGAACGTGGCGGGGGTTATTGGCTCGGCGATTGCGGCGGGCGTGATGCTGAAGTACGTGCTGGCGATGTAATCCAATCTAATCGGGGGCAGTGAT
This sequence comes from Salmonella sp. A7, assembly GCF_020181675.1. Classification (NCBI taxonomy): domain Bacteria; kingdom Pseudomonadati; phylum Pseudomonadota; class Gammaproteobacteria; order Enterobacterales; family Enterobacteriaceae; genus Salmonella; species Salmonella sp. A7. Next base: position 500,997 of record NZ_CP084001.1, read on the forward strand.
TCTGCTCCCGCAAAATGAGGACACAGTAATGAGTGAAATGGTTGCGTTTCGGCAAGGTACATCCATGCCATCCAGAGAAACCATCTTGCATTATGTTGTTGAGACGGTGAATCAGATAACTGAGCTTGAGCCAGCGCTGCATTTGCTGCCGTGGTCTGGCGTCAACTCAGCAATATATGAGCAACGTTTTGCACAGTGTTACGACGAGGGGCTTTGTGCCGCACAGACGTCGGCACCGAATGTTCCGCAGGGGATTCTGCCATCGACCGATTGGGCTCAGGGTATCGGGTTACTCTGTTTTGCCGCAGGGTATATGAGCGCAGGCGAGCGGCCATTAACACACAATCAGTTATGCGATTTCGTCAAACAGGCGGCTGTTGGTTTATCGCCGATTGAGGAGGAGGCGGCGAGCGGTTTCTCGACGGTACGTAGTATTGCATTACCCGTATTCAGGCGATTACAACGCGATGGTCACGCATCTCGGATCCTGCTGTTACAAACGTTGCTGCATCTGATCGCCTGGAAAAGCGCATCGCAGTATGCGCGTCAACAGGCGCAACGACTGCTCTGGATGGGCGGCATTCTGGGGGAAGGAGGCGAGTCTGGCTTATTGGCACTCGATAAGGCGCTGCGTGAAGAGGCCGTCGGGGAGAAAAGTCTCCCCGCTCTGCTGATTTTCACGAGTTTCCTGGCACATTTTCCGGCAGGGCCAGTCTTTATTGACTAGCCGTCGAACGACGCGGGCAAAAGCCGCGTCGTTTTAGTTCGACGCCGGGTATTCCTGCACCGTCACCTGGAACGTGAGCTGCTTATCATCCCGCATTACCACGACCGGAATGACGGAGCCCGGACGGATTTCCGCCACCTGATCCATCGTTTCCAGTGCGGACACAGCGGGTTTATTATTGACCGAAATAATCAAATCATTAACCTGAATACCGGCAAGCGCGGCGGGGCCGTTTGGCGTCACTTCATTAACGACAATGCCCTGAATCGGGTCCATGCCGCTACCCTGCTGCGCGTGCAGCGGTGCGATTTCTCGTCCGCCAATACCGATATAGCCGCGAATCACGCGACCGTCGCGGATAAGCTTATCCATAATTTTCGTGGCTAGCTGGAAGGGAATCGCAAAACCAAGGCCTTCCGGCGTTTCGCCATCGTTACTCTTATCAAAAGAGAGGGTGTTGATCCCCATCAGTTCGCCTAACGAGTTGACCAGCGCGCCGCCGGAATTACCGTGGTTAATCGAGGCGTCGGTCTGGAGAAAATTCTGTCGCCCCGTCGGGTTCAGGCCGATACGACCCGTTGCGCTGATGATCCCCTGGGTGATGGTCTGTCCCAGATTATATGGGTTGCCGATAGCCAGTACGACGTCGCCAATATGCGGTGTACGCTTTGTATTAATCGGGATGGTAGGCAGCCCGCCAGTGGCGTTGATCTTCAGCACCGCCAGATCGGTAAGCGAATCGGAGCCAACCAGTAGCGCTTCAAAGACGCGGCCATCCTGTAGCGCGACGATAATCTGATCGGCATCGTTAATCACGTGCTTGTTGGTAATAATATAACCGCGTTGATCCATGATCACGCCGGAACCCAGCGTGCGGATCTCCAGTTGATTATGCGCGGTACTGTTCATACTGCGGTTATAGACGTTGACGACGGCAGGCGCGGCGCGGCGAACCGCAAAATTATAACTGGCTGGCGTCTCATCGGTACTGTCGAATTGCGGGACGGCGATAGGATTAATTTTGCGCAAAGAAGGCATGACGGCCAACAGAATAGCGCCGACAATTAAACCTATTGCGACCGAACGTAAGAGCTTCACAAACATGATGGAGGCGTCGTTAAAAAAGGGAACGGCAGCAGCATACCATGAGTTAACCGGACATCACATCGCAGGCTGATGCCCGGTTTAAGACAGGATTAGCGCAGCAATAGATAAATGTTCTCGTTGCCGCGTACTACCTGAAGAGCAATGATGGACGGTTTTGCCGCCATCACTTTGCGCATTTCGGCGATAGAACTGATGCGATCGCGATTAACGCCGATGATAACATCATCTTTTTGCAAACCGGCCTGCGCGGCAGGACTGCTTTTTTCGACGCTATCAACCTTAACGCCTTTCGTCCCGTCTTTCAGCTGGCCGTCGCTCAACGTCGCGCCTTGCAACGCCGGGGCGATCATTTCGGCGCTGGCGGAAGAAGAGGTATTGGAATCCAGCGTGACTTCCACCTCCAGCGGCTTACCATCGCGCAGCAGGCCCAGCTTCACTTTCGTGCCCGGTTCGGTGGTGGCGATACGTGAACGCAGTTCGGCAAAGCTATTCAGCGGCTTACCGTTAAGACTGATAATCACGTCTCCGGATTTCACCCCGGCCTTCGCCGAACCTGAATTGGGTAAAACCTCGCTGACAAAAGCGCCACGCTGAACGTTCAGTTTGAATGCCTTGGCGATATCAGCGGTCATTTCAGTGCCTTTAATTCCCAGCAATCCGCGTTTGATTTCGCCGAACTGAATCAACTGCTGCGCCAGCGTCTGCGCCATATTGGAAGGAATAGCAAAGCCAATGCCGATACTCCCGCCACCTGGCGCGAGGATCGCGGTATTAATCCCGATCAGCTCGCCGTTCAGGTTAAGCAGCGCGCCGCCGGAGTTGCCGCGGTTAATAGAGGCATCGGTTTGAATAAAGTTCTCAAGCCCTTCCAGATTAAGCCCGCTGCGTCCCAGCGCTGAAATAATCCCGGAGGTGGCGGTTTGCCCAAGGCCAAACGGATTACCGACCGCCACGGCGAAATCGCCGACGCGGAGTTTGTCGGAATCGGCGATGGCAATTTGCGTTAACTTGCTGGGGTTCTGAATTTGTAACAGAGCGATATCGCTCTGGTCGTCGCCGCCGATCAGCTTCGCGTCGAATTCGCGTCCGTCATTCAGTTGAATACTGATCTTCTGTGCCTGATTAATCACATGATTATTGGTTAATACATAGCCTTTCGCGGCATCGATAATCACCCCCGAACCGAGTCCTTCAAACGGCTGGGACGGCTGGTCTGGCAGATCCTCGCCAAAGAATTTTTTAAACTCCTCCGGCACTTTTTGGCTCTGGGCGGCGGTTCCCTCGACTTTTACGCTGACGACAGCAGGCAGCACTTTCTCCAGCATAGGGGCAAGGCTTGGCAGCGTCGCCTGGCCTGGCACCTGGCCTGGTATCGATGCAAGGGCTGGAAACGGCGCCGAAAGAGTTAACCCGACACTTAACGCTAATGCACTTAACAGCTGGGTGTGTTTTTTCATGGATGCTGCTCTCGTACCTTGGATGAACGGATAGACAATTCAAAACAGATTGATGTTATTGAATTTTCAGCCTGGTAACAATGATAATAGCTGGGACAGGAAAGATAGAGAGAGGGCGCAAGCGATGCGCCCGATAAATTTCTTAACGGCGTGCGATTAATCGCGCTTTGCGCCGCTACGTAACAGGCCAGACGCGCCTTCAGAATAATCACGTGGCATTTGTACTGGCGCCTGATCGTTGCTCGCCTCAGACTCCGCCAGACGGTTACGGAACGGATTCGACTCCGCAGACATTTCCGGCAGCAGGCTGCTGGAGCTTTTCGCCATATGCTGATACAGCTGGCGGTAATCATGCGCCATGGTATCCAGCAGTTCCGCGCTGCGGGCAAAGTGGCTAACCAGCTCTTCACGGTACTCTTCCAGCTCAGCTTTGTTTTTTTCCAGTTCGTACTGCAATGCCTGCTGTTGACGTAACTTACGATTACCAAAACGCATGGCCACGGCACCAATGATGATACCGACGACTAATCCAATTAGCGCATATTCCCAGGTCATGAACATCTCCCGTTGTCTTATGTTTCCGTAGGGTGTTGGCTCCAGGCTCCATGCCCGCGCCTGATTATGCCACTATAACCGCTAATTCCGTAGAAGTGGAATCCCGACAGCATATCGCGTAGTGTAGAACGGCCTTTTTTTCGTCAGCCGTGAACGACGGCACATCGATTTTCAAGGAATAACAATAACATTATGCAAAGCCTTTCCCCTACATCGCGTTATCTCCAGACACTCAACGAAGGCACCCATCAGCCTGACGACGTACAGAAAGAGGCGGTCGACCGTCTGGAAACCCTTTATCAGGCGCTCACCGCGAAAAAATCGTCGGCTACGCCACCCGGCGGTCTGATAGCGCGACTGGGGAAATTATTAGGCAAAAACGAACCGGACGCGCAAATACCGGTTCGCGGGCTGTATATGTGGGGGGGCGTGGGGCGCGGCAAAACATGGCTCATGGATCTCTTCTACCACAGCCTGCCGGGCGAGCGAAAACTACGCCTGCATTTTCATCGGTTTATGCTGCGCGTGCATGAAGAACTTACCGCGCTACAGGGGCAGATCGATCCGTTAGACATTATTGCCGATCGGTTTAAAACCGAGACGGACGTACTGTGTTTCGATGAGTTTTTCGTCACCGATATTACCGACGCCATGCTGTTGGGCGGTTTAATGAAAGCGCTGTTTGCACGCGGCATTACGCTGGTCGCGACCTCCAATATTCCGCCGGATGAACTCTACCGCAACGGTTTGCAACGCGCCCGCTTCCTGCCGGCTATCGATGCCATTAAACAGCACTGCGACATTATGAATGTGGACGCCGGCGTCGATTACCGGCTGCGGACGCTGACGCAGGCCCATTTATGGCTAACGCCGCTTAATGATGAAACCCGGCGGCAAATGGATAAACTGTGGCTGGCGTTAGCGGGGGCCGCGCGCGAGCACGCTCCGACGCTGGAAATCAATCATCGCCCTTTATCCACCCTGGGCGTTGAAAACCAAACGTTAGCGGTCTCTTTCGCTACGCTGTGCGTCGAGGCCCGCAGCCAGCATGATTACATTGCGCTCTCAAGGTTATTTCACACGGTTCTGCTGTTTGACGTGCCGGTCATGACGCCGCTGATGGAGAACGAAGCGCGCCGCTTTATTGCTCTGGTGGATGAGTTTTACGAGCGCCACGTTAAGCTGGTGGTCAGCGCCGCCGCGCCGTTATATGAAATTTATCAGGGGGAGCGGCTCAAGTTTGAATTTCAGCGCTGTCTGTCGCGCCTGCAAGAGATGCAGAGTGCGGAGTATCTCAAGCGGGAGCATATGCCGTAAGCCGGACAAGCGCAGCGCCCCGGCATTGTGCGGTATCATATCTGTGCAACCTCCCCTACCGGAGGGTGAACCAGGCCTGAACAAAACCCGCGGCAAATCGCAAAAAGGGGTCGATCTTTGACCTGGACTTCTCTATAATCCTGCGACCCCACGTTACAAGAGAGTTTTTTCCCAAACTTTCTCTGTGCCGGCCAAACATATCCGAGGGGGTAGGTTTACCGGACTTTGTCGTGTGAACCTCAACTATTTAAACGTTTGGGTGTTCACCAACGTGTAACTTATTTATTTGGGTAAGCTTTTAATGAAAACTTTTACAGCTAAACCAGAAACCGTAAAACGCGACTGGTATGTTGTTGACGCGACCGGTAAAACTCTGGGCCGTCTGGCTACTGAACTGGCTCGTCGCCTGCGCGGTAAGCACAAAGCGGAATACACTCCGCACGTAGATACCGGTGATTACATCATCGTTCTGAACGCTGACAAAGTTGCTGTAACCGGCAACAAGCGTACTGACAAAGTGTACTATCACCACACCGGCCACATCGGTGGTATCAAACAAGCGACCTTTGAAGAGATGATTGCCCGCCGTCCTGAGCGTGTGATTGAAATCGCGGTTAAAGGCATGCTGCCAAAAGGCCCGCTGGGTCGTGCTATGTTCCGTAAACTGAAAGTTTACGCGGGCAACGAGCACAACCACGCGGCACAGCAACCGCAAGTTCTTGACATCTAATCGGGATTATAGGCAATGGCTGAAAATCAATACTACGGCACTGGTCGCCGCAAAAGTTCCGCAGCTCGCGTTTTCATCAAACCGGGCAACGGTAAAATCGTTATCAACCAACGTTCTCTGGAACAGTACTTCGGTCGTGAAACTGCCCGCATGGTAGTTCGTCAGCCGCTGGAACTGGTCGACATGGTTGAGAAACTGGATCTGTACATCACTGTTAAAGGTGGTGGTATCTCTGGTCAGGCTGGTGCGATCCGTCACGGTATCACCCGCGCTCTGATGGAGTACGACGAGTCCCTGCGTGGCGAACTGCGTAAAGCTGGCTTTGTTACTCGTGACGCTCGTCAGGTTGAACGTAAGAAAGTCGGCCTGCGTAAAGCACGTCGTCGTCCGCAGTTCTCCAAACGTTAATGGGTTTCTGCTTCGGCAGACAACTGTTAGCGAAAAACCCGCTTCGGCGGGTTTTTTTATGGCTAAAGTCCGAATCCAGTCTCTTTTCCTCCCTATCTTTAGCATTATTCTCATCTTATTCATCTTTCATGCACGCTCAGAGAAAAGGAAGTCGCAGTGGGATTTTTTAACGCATTGTTTACTAAGAAAGAGTCGTTAATGCTGTCGAATAAATGGGAATTCTTTATAACAACGGTGGATGACCATGTTACGGGTATACGTGTGGATATCGGCGCTATTCAGGATGAAAAATTTGATCGCCTTATCCATACCTGGTTCTTACGTGTTCATTACACAAACTGTTATGAAAATGGTTTACCGCAGCCCGATGAAACACAGCGTTTAAATCGTATAGAGGACTGGCTTGATGAAAAGGGGAAGACGTTTCCGATCTGGCTGGTGGGTGTGGTTACCCAACAAGGCTGGCGCGATTTTGTGTTCATGTCGGAAGAGGATCTTAACTGGGAAAAGACGCTGGATAAATTGCTCGCTGGTGGCCCGGAAATCTCTTTTAGTTATAGAGAGAGTCACAATGATAAAGGAAACTTTTACCGCCAGTTCTTGTATCCAACCCGATACGACTGGAACTGGATACACGATTCCCGTGTGTGCCGGGGATTACAGGAACAAGGTGATGATCTGACGCTTCCGCGCGCTATTGATTATTATGCGACATTGCCTACAGAAGTCGCAGCGCGTGACCTGGCGCAAGATATTGCTGCATTACCGTATGGCATAACGCTGGTCAGTATTCGAATGAATGACCCGCAACAGGGGGTTATGGCGTCTTTTATCAGCACCGATGCTCCGCAACAATGGCATATGACAGAAATCACTTGCCAGCTTACCGATCTGGCTGAAAAACATGGCGGCAGTTTTGATGGCTGGGGCGCACCGGTAGTACAGGCATAACAGGCGAAAGACAATATCTCAGGTGGGACGAGCATTTCAGACCAGGAATATCTCTTTTTCCTCATTTCCAGAATCGACTCACCACAAAGGTCACAAAATCTGGTAAACTATCATCCAATTTTCTGCCCAAATAGCGGGGAATGTTCATTTTTTGTCTCGTTTCTGAGCAATGATGGCTTTTTTCGCCCTGGGTGACATAACATCTGGCTGGTCACATTGTGGCTGGTAGCAGTAAAAATTCTGAATATACCTGGAGGTTTTCATGGCTGTCGCTGCCAACAAACGTTCGGTAATGACGCTGTTTTCTGGTCCTACTGACATCTATAGCCATCAGGTCCGCATTGTGTTGGCTGAAAAGGGTGTTAGTTTTGAGATCGAACATGTGGAAAAGGACAATCCACCTCAGGATCTGATTGACCTCAACCCGAATCAAAGCGTTCCGACACTGGTGGATCGTGAGCTGACCCTGTGGGAATCTCGCATCATTATGGAATATCTGGATGAGCGTTTCCCTCATCCGCCGCTGATGCCGGTTTATCCGGTCGCGCGCGGTGAAAGCCGTCTGTACATGCACCGTATTGAAAAAGACTGGTATACGCTGATGAACGTCATCGTAAACGGGTCTGCTTCCGAGGCCGACTCTGCGCGTAAACAACTGCGTGAAGAGCTGCTGGCGATTGCGCCGGTATTTGGTCAGAAACCGTATTTCCTGAGCGACGAATTCAGCCTGGTTGATTGCTACCTGGCGCCTCTCTTGTGGCGTTTACCGCAGTTGGGTATTGAATTCAGCGGCGCAGGGGCGAAAGAGCTGAAAGGCTATATGACCCGCGTCTTTGAACGTGATTCTTTCCTGGCTTCTTTAACCGAAGCTGAACGTGAAATGCGCCTCGGTCGGGGTTAACCTGTATGGATTTGTCACAGTTGACGCCGCGTCGTCCCTATCTGTTGCGTGCTTTCTACGAGTGGTTGCTGGATAACCAGTTGACCCCGCATCTGGTGGTGGATGTGATGCTGCCTGGCGTGCATGTCCCTATGGAATATGCGCGCGATGGGCAAATCGTCCTCAATATTGCGCCGCGAGCGGTAGGTAATCTGGAGCTGTCTAATGATGAAGTGCGTTTTAATGCGCGCTTCGGCGGCGTTCCCCGTCAGGTTTCTGTGCCTTTGGCTGCGGTGCTGGCGATTTACGCCCGTGAAAACGGCGCAGGCACTATGTTTGAGCCTGAAGCCGCCTATGATGAAGACGTTGTCAGCTTAAATGATGATGACAATACCGCAGGCGCGGAAAGCGAGACCGTGATGTCCGTCATTGATGGCGATAAGCCCGACCACGATGACGACAGTAGCCCTGATGACGAGCCGCCTCCGCCGCGTGGCGGACGTCCGGCGCTGCGCGTAGTAAAATAACCAACAGGCCCGGAAGGGCCTGTTTTGTTTGGTCTCCTCGCGGGTTCACCCTGCTTTTGAAGCTGTGTTACGATAAGCTTGCTATTATTTGCCACCGACCACTCATGAATGGACGTTATGAACGCATTTGATTCGCAAGCAGAAGATTCACCGACATCCCTCGGGCGTAGTTTGCGCCGCCGCCCGCTGGCGCGTAAAAAACTGTCTGAAATGGTTGAGGAAGAGCTGGAGCAGATGATCCGCCGTCATGAGTTTGGCGAGGGAGAACAGCTACCGTCTGAACGTGAATTAATGGCCTTCTTCAATGTGGGACGTCCCTCTGTGCGTGAAGCGTTAGCTGCGCTGAAGCGTAAAGGCCTGGTGCAAATCAATAACGGCGAACGCGCCCGCGTCTCGCGCCCCTCTGCTGATACCATCATCAGCGAACTGTCGGGTATGGCGAAAGATTTTCTTACTCATCCTGGCGGCATCGCTCACTTTGAACAGCTACGGCTTTTCTTTGAATCCAGCCTGGTACGCTATGCGGCGGAACATGCCACCGACGAGCAGATCGCGTTGTTAACGAAAGCACTGGAAATTAATAGCCAGTCGCTGGATGACAACGCGCTGTTTATTCGTTCGGATGTCGAGTTTCACCGGGTGCTGGCTGAAATTCCCGGCAATCCGATCTTTATGGCTATTCATGTTGCTCTGCTGGACTGGCTAATCGCCGCTCGCCCAAGCGTTCCCGATCGTGAGCTGCATGAACATAATAACTTGAGTTATCAACAGCATATTGTGATTGTTGATGCCATTCGCCAGCGAGATCCCGATAAAGCGGATCGCGCTCTGCAAACCCACCTCAATAGCGTTTCCGCTACCTGGCACGCGCTCGGTAAAAAAAGTCAAAAAATGCGGTAGCGATCGCACCTCCGATCCCGGTTTAGTGAAGCAGATCGCACTATAAGCGTTCTGTATTATTTGCTGCTTATTTGATCTGGTATAACAGGTATAAAGGTAGGTAGTTAATATATTCATCATCCGTAGAGGTAGGTATGGCAAAAGCATTGCAAGGCGTAATGGCGGCGTTGTTGACCCCATTTGATCATCAGCAGCAACTGGATAGCGAAAGCCTGCGCCGTCTGGTGCGTTTTAACATCGGCCAGGGTATCGACGGGCTGTACGTTGGCGGTTCCACCGGGGAAGCATTCGTACAGAGCCTTGCTGAAAGAGAGCAGGTACTGGAGATTGTCGCCGAAGAGGCGAAGGGAAAAATCACGTTGATCGCCCATGTCGGGACGGTAAGCACCGCAGAAAGCCAGCAGCTTGCCAGCGCCGCAAAGCGTTACGGTTTTGATGCGGTCTCTGCGGTGACGCCTTTTTATTACCCTTTCAGTTTTGAAGAGCACTGTGACCATTATCGGGCAATCATTGATTCCGCAGATGGATTGCCGATGGTGGTATACAACATTCCGGCGTTAAGCGGCGTAAAACTTACCCTCGATCAGATCAATACGCTGGTGACATTACCGGGCGTGAGCGCGCTGAAGCAAACCTCCGGCGATCTCTTCCAGATGGAGCAGATCCGCCGCGCGCATCCGGATCTGGTGCTGTACAACGGTTATGACGAAATCTTCGCTTCCGGTCTGCTGGCGGGCGCGGACGGCGGTATCGGCAGCACATACAACATTATGGGCTGGCGTTATCAGGGAATTGTGCAGGCATTACGTGAGGGCGATGTGGCGAAAGCGCAGCGTCTGCAAACCGAGTGCAATAAGGTTATTGATTTACTGATTAAAACCGGCGTATTCCGCGGCCTGAAAACGGTCCTGCATTATATGGACGTGGTATCGGTGCCGCTGTGTCGTAAACCGTTCGCGCCTGTTGATGAAAAATATCTGCCGGCGCTCAAGGCGCTGGCTCAACAACTGATGGAAGAAAAGGCGTAACAGCATAATGCCGGGGGCGCTACGCTTGCCCGGCCTACAACAGTGTGAGCGGTAGGCCGGATAAGGCGGAGCCGCCATTCGGCATAACGACAACAAAAATCGTCGGGAGAGTAAAATGAGTACTTCTACCCAGAACATCCCGTGGTATCGCCATCTCAACCGGGCGCAGTGGCGGGCATTTTCCGCTGCCTGGCTGGGATATCTGCTTGATGGTTTTGATTTTGTGTTGATTGCTCTTGTACTGACTGAGGTACAAAGCGAATTTGGGCTGACGACAGTACAGGCGGCAAGCCTGATTTCTGCGGCTTTTATCTCTCGCTGGTTCGGCGGGTTATTACTGGGCGCGATGGGCGATCGCTATGGGCGTCGTCTGGCGATGGTCAGCAGCATCATCCTGTTTTCAGTGGGAACCCTGGCCTGCGGGTTTGCGCCCGGTTACACCACCATGTTCATCGCCCGACTGGTGATTGGTATGGGCATGGCGGGCGAATATGGTTCCAGCGCGACCTATGTGATTGAAAGCTGGCCAAAACATTTACGCAATAAAGCCAGCGGTTTTCTGATTTCCGGCTTCTCCGTCGGCGCGGTCGTTGCCGCGCAGGTGTACAGCCTGGTGGTGCCTGTCTGGGGCTGGCGCGCGCTGTTTTTCATTGGCATTTTGCCAATTATCTTCGCCCTCTGGCTGCGGAAAAACATTCCGGAAGCGGAAGACTGGAAAGAGAAACACGCGGGTAAAGCGCCGGTACGCACGATGGTTGACATTCTTTATCGGGGCGAACATCGCATCATCAACATTTTAATGACCTTCGCCGCCGCTGCTGCGCTGTGGTTCTGCTTTGCCGGTAACCTACAAAATGCTGCGATTGTGGCGGGGCTGGGACTACTGTGCGCGGTTATCTTTATCAGTTTTATGGTGCAGAGCAGCGGTAAACGCTGGCCCACTGGCGTCATGCTGATGCTGGTGGTACTGTTTGCTTTCCTCTATTCCTGGCCGATTCAGGCGCTATTACCTACTTATCTGAAAACCGAGCTGGCCTACGATCCGCATACGGTGGCGAATGTCCTGTTCTTTAGCGGATTTGGCGCGGCGGTTGGTTGCTGCGTAGGCGGTTTTCTTGGCGACTGGCTGGGAACGCGTAAAGCCTATGTCTGTAGCCTGCTGGCCTCGCAAATCCTCATTATTCCGGTCTTTGCGATTGGCGGCACAAACGTCTGGGTTCTGGGTCTGCTACTGTTTTTCCAACAGATGTTGGGGCAGGGGATTGCCGGGATTCTGCCGAAGCTGATCGGCGGTTACTTCGATACCGATCAGCGCGCGGCGGGGCTGGGCTTTACTTATAACGTCGGCGCGCTCGGCGGCGCGCTGGCACCGATCCTGGGAGCGCTGATCGCTCAACGTCTGGATCTGGGCACTGCGCTGGCATCGCTCTCTTTCAGCCTGACGTTTGTCGTGATCCTGCTTATTGGGCTTGATATGCCGTCTCGCGTACAGCGTTGGCTACGTCCGGAAGCGTTACGCACCCATGATGCTATCGACGACAAACCGTTCAGCGGAGCCGTACCGCTTGGCAGTGGTAAAGGTGCCTTTGTAAAAACGAAAAGTTAATCCGCTTGCCCGGTTTTAAACCGGGCAATATTTGTAAGGGAGTAGTATGTCGTTACTTGAACAACTGGATAAAAATATTGCCGCTTCTGGCGGCCTGATTGTCTCCTGCCAGCCCGTTCCGGGCAGTCCGCTGGATAAGCCGGAGATTGTAGCGGCAATGGCGTTGGCGGCGGAACAGGCGGGCGCGGTTGCGGTGCGTATTGAAGGCATAGACAACCTGCGCGTGGCCCGCTCGCTCGTTTCGGTACCCATTATCGGCATTATCAAACGCGATCTGGACGACTCTCCAGTGCGCATTACCCCTTTTCTCGACGATGTAGATGCGCTGGCGCAGGCTGGCGCAGCTATTATCGCCGTTGATGGAACCGCTCGGCAACGGCCGGTAGCCGTTGAGGCGTTGTTGGCGCGCATTCATCACCACCATCTACTGGCGATGGCCGACTGCTCATCCGTGGACGATGGTCTCGCCTGCCAACGGTTGGGCGCGGACATTATCGGCACGACAATGTCCGGCTACACCACCCCCGATACGCCGGAGGAACCCGATCTGCCCTTAGTCAAAGCGTTGCATGACGCCGGATGCCGGGTAATAGCCGAAGGGCGCTATAACTCGCCAGCACTGGCGGCGGAGGCGATCCGCTATGGCGCATGGGCGGTGACGGTGGGGTCCGCCATTACCCGTCTGGAACATATCTGTGGATGGTATAACGACGCATTAAAAAAGGCGGCGTCATGACTACGTTAGCAATTGATATTGGCGGTACTAAACTTGCCGCCGCGCTCATCGACAACAACTTGCGCATTAGCCAGCGTCGCGAGCTACCGACCCCCGCGAGCAAAACGCCGGATGCGTTACGTGAAGCATTAAAGGCGCTGGTTGAACCACTACGGGCAGAGGCGCGTCAGGTAGCGATAGCTTCTACCGGGATCATTCAGGAAGGGATGCTGCTGGCGCTAAACCCCCATAATCTGGGCGGCTTGCTACACTTTCCGTTAGTACAAACACTGGAAACGATAGCAGGCCTGCCGACGCTGGCGGTGAACGACGCGCAGGCGGCGGCCTGGGCGGAGTATCACGCGCTCCCTGATGATATTCGCGATATGGTATTTATCACCGTTTCAACCGGCGTTGGCGGCGGCGTTGTCTGCGACGGCAAGCTCCTTACCGGAAAAGGCGGTCTGGCCGGGCACCTGGGACACACCCTGGCGGACCCACACGGGCCCGTATGCGGCTGTGGACGCGTTGGCTGCGTAGAGGCCATCGCCTCCGGACGAGGGATGGCCGCGGCGGCGCGGGACGATCTGGCGGGATGCGACGCCAAAACCCTATTTATTCGCGCTGGCGAAGGTCATCAGCAGGCGCGACATCTGGTAAGCCAATCCGCGCAGGTGATAGCGCGAATGATCGCCGATGTGAAAGCGATTACCGACTGCCAGTGTGTGGTCATTGGCGGCAGCGTAGGGTTAGCTGAGGGTTACCTGGAGCAGGTTCGCGCGTTTTTGATGCAAGAGCCTGCGCCTTATCACGTGGCGCTGAGCGCCGCTCGCTATCGGCATGACGCAGGATTATTAGGCGCTGCTTTGTTAGCTCAAGGAGACACATTATGATGATGGGGGAAGTACAGTCGTTGCCTTCTTGCGGGTTGCATCCGCGACTGCTGGATGCCTTGACTCTCGCGCTGGCGGCAAGGCCGCAGGAGAAAGCGCCGGGGCGCTATGAATTGCAGGGCGACAATATCTTTATGAATGTAATGCAGTTAACGACGCAAATGCCGGCCGAGAAGAAAGCGGAATTGCATGAACAATACATTGATATTCAGCTACTACTAACCGGCGTCGAGCGTATTGCGTTTGGGATGTCCGGTGCCGCTCGCCAGTGCGAGGAGATGCACGTTGAAGAGGATTACCAGCTTTGTAGTCAAATTGTCGACGAGCAGACTATTACGCTGCAAGCGGGGATGTTTGCTGTGTTTATGCCGGGAGAACCGCATAAACCGGGATGTGCAGTGGGTGAGCCGGATGACATCAAGAAAGTGGTAGTGAAAGTACGCGCCAGTCTGCTGGCGGCCTGAATCTCTTGCCGGAGCAGTCTTCCGAACGCAGCCCCTTACGGGCTGCGTGGTGAATGTGCCGGAGAGCGCGGGTATGACGGGTTAACGCTTAAACGTCACGGCTTCCGGCTGGGGCAGGTGCAGCGTCGTCTGGCTCGGCACCGTCTCGGCAATTACCCGCCCGTGGCGAATCGAGTAACGGGCAGGCGTCTGGCGACGTACCGCATCGAATCCATTCTCAGCGGGTAAGATAACCAGATTCGCGGCATTGCCGACGCTCAGACCGTAGTCCTGTAAATGCAGGGTTTTTGCGCTGTGGGTAGTGATCAGATTTAACCCATCGTTGATTTGCCCATACCCCATCAACTGGCAAACGTGTAACCCCATATGCAGCACCTGCAGCATATTTGCCGTGCCTAATGGATACCACGGATCGAAGACGTCATCATGGCCAAAGCAGACGTTGATCCCCGCTTCCAGCATCTCTTTCACTCGCGTGACGCCACGACGTTTCGGGTAAGTGTCAAACCGCCCTTGCAGATGAATATTCACCAGCGGGTTGGCGACGAAGTTAATCCCCGACATTTTCAACAGGCGGAACAGGCGTGACGCATACGCGCCGTTGTACGAGTGCATAGCCGTGGTGTGGCTGGCGGTCACGCGCGACCCCATGCCATCACGATGCGCCAGCGCCGCGACCGTTTCGACAAAGCGAGACTGCTCGTCATCAATTTCGTCGCAGTGCACATCGATCAAGCGATCGTATTTCTGCGCCAGGGCGAAGGTTTTGTGCAGCGATTCAACGCCATATTCCCGCGTGAACTCAAAGTGCGGAATGGCGCCAATAACGTCAGCGCCCAAACGCACGGCTTCCTCTAACAGCGCTTCACCGTTGGGATAAGACAGAATACCTTCTTGCGGAAAGGCGACAATTTGCAGGTCTACCCACGGCGCAACCTCTTGCTTCACTTCCAGCATGGCTTTCAGCGCGGTGAGCGTAGGATCTGAAACGTCAACGTGAGTACGAACGTACTGGATGCCGTTAGCCATCTGCCATTTCAGGGTCTGCATCGCGCGCGCTTTCACATCTTCATGCGTGAGCATTGCTTTACGTTCTGCCCAGCGCTCAATCCCTTCAAACAGTGTGCCGGACTGGTTCCAGCTCGGTTCACCCGCCGTTTGCGTGGTATCCAGGTGGATATGTGGCTCAACAAACGGTGGAATAGCCAGACCGCCTTCGGCATCAAGCACTTCGCCCTGCGGTAACGATGCGGCTTCCTGAGGATCAATCCGGCTAAAGCGCCCGTTTTCAATCGTAATCTGCCATAATCCTTCGTGTCCCTGCAGACGCGCCTGACGAATGGTGATGTTATTGTTCTGCATGGCTGACCTCTGGTGATTTAGCAAGGCTGCGGTTGAAAAGTGGATTCAGCAGGATATAGCTGAAGACGCCGCCGAGTACGGCGTTGACGGGCACAATACCAGGAACATAATGTCCGGCGGCGATGCCCAGCGCGACGGAAAGAATAGCAATCCAGTTAACGGGAATAAAGCGCACGGTGTTGAAGTCAGCATAGCGGCGGCGGTTCAACAGATAGTCGGCAATAATCACTCCGCCAATCGGTGGGATGGCAGATGACAGGAACGTCAGCCAGCCGACAAAATTATTATAAAGCCACAGCGCGCACACGGTACCGATAATCCCGTTCACCACCGACAGCGTGCGGCTGGAAAGACCGGTAATATTGGCGAAGCCCAGACCCGATGCGTACAGCGCGTTATCGTTGGTGGTCCAGATATTCAGGCCGAGCACCACAATCGCGGGCAGCAGCAGCCCCTGCGCTATCATCACGTCAGAGATATCCGCCTGACCGACGGCGGCAGCGCCTGCCGCGCCAAAGATAAACATCAGCGAGTTGCCGAGGAAAAAAGCGACCATCGCAATCAGTACGGCGCTTTTGGCATGACGTCCGAAGCGGACGAAGTCGGCGGTCAATGTACCGGCGCTGACAAACGAGCCCACCACCAGCGCCAGCGCGCTGGAAAAATCCAGCGGCGTCTGCGGCACTATCGTTTTTAAATGCTCCAGCCCACCCACGCCGCTGACCGCCAGCCAGACGGAGTAGCTGCCCAGAATCACGATCGCGGGTACGGCAATGATAGACAAAATGGTCAACGCCGAGATGCCGAAAAAAATGGTCAGGGTCATCAGCAGACCCGAAACGGCAATCAGAATATTGGCATCAATGCCTGTCGCTTTACTGACCGGAATAGCGAACATCGCTACGCCAACGCCAAACCAGCCTACCTGTGTGCCGCCAAGCAGCAAGGAGGGAAGCCATGAACCTTTAACGCCAAAGGAGTAACGTGCAAGGAGGTGGGTGGAGAGTCCGGTTTTTGCGCCGATGTAACCAAGAAATGCAGTGTAGATACCGAGGAGGAGATTACCGAAGAGAACTGCGAGGAAGAAATCATTATAAGAAAGACCGGTGCCGAGTGTCCCTCCGGTCCACATACTGGCGGAAAAAAACGTTAAACCCAACATGACAAACGTCAGTGGAATCACGCCCTTCCGCGCCGCCAGAGGGACAGGGCCCTGGCTATAATTGTTGTCCTGCGACACAACGCCTCCATGAATTTTGCCCAAAAAATCCGCCGCATAATATACAGTTCTCAGAATAAAGCAAACGTTTTCGTATGATATTTTTTTGATAATTATTCATGGCATTAATGGTTCGCTAGTTTTTCTCCGTTGTCAGTGAACCACCGCGTGTGAGTTGAGTTTCCAGCATGGTTTGCGAACGAATAAGTTCGTCTGTGAGTAATTTTTCGTCGGGCAACTGCACCTTGTACTCGCTCGCCATGATGGTGTTTGGCAGGCCAGTCAGCGCGTAATGCGCTTCCCCCGCGCCTTTCCCTGCGCACAAAACCAGGCCGACTGGCGGGTTTTCGCCGGGCATTGTCCAGTGCTCTTTGGCATAGTTCAGGTACATATTCATCTGCCCGGCATCCGCATAACCGAATTTGCCTACCTTCAGGTCAACGAGCAACAGGCAGCGCAAGCGACGATGGAAGAACAGCAGATCGACGCGGAACCAGCTATCGTCTATGCGTAGTCGGCGTTGACGGCCAACAAAAGCAAAATCGTCACCGAGCTCCAGCATAAAGTCCATCAGGTGGCTGAGCAGCGCGTCTTCGAGATCTGATTCGGAATACTCGTCCTTCAGGTTAAGAAATTCCAGAATGAACGGGTCGCGTATGGTTTGCTCCGGCAAAACGTTTGGCTCGGCGGGTGCAGGCTGCTGCAACATGGCAGATTTGTCGTGGGACAGTAGCGTTCGTTCGTAAAACTGAGTGGCGATTTGCCTGTCGAGTTGCCGTACGGACCAGCCGTTACGTAGCGTCTCTTTCTCGTAAAAAGTGCGGGCATTGGGATTTTTTACCGACAAGAGGCGGACATACGCCGACCAGGGGAGTGGGAAAGATTTAGCCAGTTGCGCCAAATGGAGAGATTCTCCAGACACTGTCTGGAGAATCTCAATTTTTTGAAAATAAAGATAAAACTTTTTAAATTGCCATAGATTACTGGCAGAAAAACCTCGTTTATATCTTTGGCTTAAATCCTGTGATAAACGATCAATTAGCTGTTCACCATAAGCAGCTCTGGCTTCACCGCCTTGTTCAAATTCAACAATGCGTCGACCCATTTCCCAATAGGTTGCTGTCATGATGGTGTTGATGCTGCGAACGGTTTGTGTCCGCGCTGTATCCAGCAGTTGAACAATTCCGTCATGGATTTGCTGATATTCATCAGACTGTGGCGCTAAAGTTGGATTCGTCATGTCATCCCTTACGTGATAGTTTCATTATGAAATTAGAACGCTATCAATACGCTTCAGGCGTAAACGGATCAATCCATGAACGGATTTTACATGGCATTACATCTCGATTTACGAGCGGGTTTCCAGAATCGGCAGGAGAGATATTGAGGAGAGGAATATCGGCTCCCCAGCCATCAGCACAAGGCATCAACCGGGGAGCCGGAAGGGTTACACTTCGAGGTAGTTCATAATCCCGTCAGCCGCCTTACGGCCTTCGGCAATCGCCGTCACCACCAGATCGGAACCGCGCACGATGTCGCCACCGGCGAAGATTTTCGGGTTGCTGGTCTGGAAAGCATTATCGCTGCGTTCCGGCGCGATAATTCGTCCCTGCGAGTCCAGTTCCACGCTGTGTTTCGCCAGCCATTCCATGCTGTGTGGACGAAAACCAAACGCCATCACCACCGCATCAGCCGGAACCACATGCTCGGAACCGGCGACGATCTCCGCCCGCCGACGGCCTTTGGCATCCGGTTCGCCCATTTCAGTGCGCACCATTTTTACGCCGCTCACTTTGCCGTTGGCATTGACTTCAATGCCCAGCGGTTGAACGTTAAACTGAAATTCGACACCTTCCTCGCGCGCGTTCTTCACTTCGCGTCTGGAGCCCGGCATGTTCTCTTCATCACGACGATAAGCACAGGTTACGTGCGTTGCGCCCTGACGAATGGAGGTACGTACGCAGTCCATTGCGGTATCGCCGCCGCCCAGCACCACCACGCGTTTGCCTTCCATGCTGACATATGGTTCGTCGCTGGTTTCGCCAAACCCCATGATCTGCTTCGTATTGGCGATCAGGAACGGCAGAGCGTCGAATACGCCGTCCGCATTTTCATTTTCCAGCCCGCCGCGCATCGACTGATAGGTGCCGACGCCAAGGAATACCGCGTCGTACTCTTTCAACAGCTCGTCAAGTTCGACGTCGCGGCCCACTTCGGTATTAAGTTTGAACTCAATACCCATGCCGGTGAAGATCTCGCGACGGCGGGTCATCACCTCTTTTTCCAGTTTGAAAGCTGGAATACCGAAGGTCAGCAGGCCGCCGATTTCCGGATGGCGATCAAAGACCACCGCCTTCACGCCGTTGCGGGTCAGCACGTCGGCGCACGCCAGCCCTGCCGGACCTGCGCCGATAATTGCTACCCGTTTGTCCGTCTGGCGCACGCCGGTCATATCCGGGCGCCAGCCCATTTCGAACGCTTTATCGTTGATATAGCGCTCAATGTTACCGATGGTCACCGCGCCGAACTCATCGTGCAGCGTACAGGAGCCTTCACACAGGCGGTCCTGCGGGCAGACGCGGCCACACACTTCCGGCAGGGTGTTGGTCTGGTGCGATAGCTCAGCCGCCTCAAAAATACGCCCTTCATTAGCCAGTTTCAGCCAGTTCGGGATGTAGTTATGTACCGGACATTTCCACTCGCAGTAGGGGTTACCGCAGGACAAACAGCGATCCGCCTGGGCCTTCGCCTGACCTTCAGAAAACGGTTCGTAGATTTCAACAAATTCGATCTTACGGATCTTCAGCGGTTTCTTCGGCGGATCAACGCGCTGCAGGTCGATAAATTGATAAACATTCTGGCTCATTTCAATTCCTTACTGCGCCTGCACGCGCAATTCTGCCGCACTACGACTACGGTGGCCCAACAGGGCTTTGACATCGCTGGACTTGGGCTTCACTAACGCGAATTGGGTTGAGAAGCTTGACCACCTGGACAGGATCTCTTCGCCGCGTTGCGAACCAGTATGCTGCACGTGCTCGGTGATCAGGCCGCGCAGATGCTCTTCGTGGATAGCCAGCGAATCAACGTCCAGTACTTCTACCAGTTCCGGGTTCACGCGTTTACGGAATTCGCCATCTTCGTCCAGCACATAGGCGAAGCCGCCGGTCATCCCCGCGCCGAAGTTAACGCCGGTTTTACCCAGCACGCAGACGATGCCGCCGGTCATGTATTCACAGCCGTTGTCGCCGATGCCCTCTACTACGGTAATCGCCCCGGAGTTACGCACGCCGAAACGTTCGCCCGCGCGGCCCGCTGCGTACAGACGGCCACCGGTCGCTCCATACAGGCAGGTGTTGCCGATAATGCTGGCCTTATGACTGAGGAAGGCGGAACCTACCGGTGGTCTGATGGCGATCAAACCGCCTGCCATACCTTTACCGACATAGTCGTTGGCATCGCCAGTCAGATATAACTCCACGCCGCCCGCGTTCCACACGCCAAAGCTCTGGCCTGCGGTACCGCTGAAGTGCGCTTTAATCGGATCGGAAGCCAGCCCCTGATCGCCGTGGGTCTGTGCGATGTAGCCGGAAAGCGACGCGCCGACGGAACGATCGGTGTTGCGGATGTCGAACCAGAAGGTTTTGCTCTGGCGCGCATCGATAAACGGTTTCGCCTGCTGCAATAGTTGCGCATTCAGCACGCCGTTATCAAACGGCGGGTTATTCTCGGTGCAGTACAGCGCTTTACCCGGATGAGGTTCAGCGGTTTCCAGTAGACGAGACAGCGCCAGCTTCTGCTGTTTCGCCGTAAAGCCCTCCAGCTCTTTCAGCAGGTCGGTGCGGCCAATCAAATCCACCAGGCGGGTCACGCCAAGCGAAGCCATCAGCTCGCGCACTTCGCGGGCGATAAATTCAAAGTAGTTGGTCACTTTGAACGGCAGGCCGTGATAGTGGTTCTTACGCAGTTTTTCATCCTGCGTCGCTACGCCGGTTGCGCAGTTATTCAGGTGGCAGATACGCAGATATTTACAGCCCAGCGCCACCATCGGGCCGGTGCCGAAGCCGAAACTTTCCGCACCGAGAATCGCCGCTTTAATGATGTCGACGCCGGTTTTCAGACCGCCGTCCACCTGCAGACGAATCTTGTGACGCAGACCGTTGGCGACCAGCGCCTGCTGGGTTTCAACAAGTCCGAGTTCCCACGGGCAGCCAGCGTATTTCACCGAAGAGAGCGGGCTGGCGCCAGTACCGCCGTCGTAACCGGCGATAGTAATCAGATCCGCATAGGCTTTCGCCACGCCGGTCGCGATGGTGCCGACGCCCGGTTCGGACACCAGCTTCACGGAGATCATCGCCTTCGGGTTGACCTGTTTGAGGTCGAAAATGAGCTGCGCTAAGTCCTCGATAGAGTAAATATCGTGGTGCGGCGGCGGGGAGATCAGCGTCACGCCCGGCACTGAATAGCGCAGTTTAGCGATATACGGGGTGACTTTATCCCCCGGCAACTGACCGCCTTCGCCCGGTTTCGCGCCCTGCGCGACTTTAATCTGAATCACATCGGCATTGACCAGGTACGCTGGCGTCACGCCAAAGCGACCAGAGGCCACCTGTTTGATACGCGACACTTTATTGGTGCCGTAGCGCGCAGGGTCTTCACCGCCTTCGCCGGAGTTGGAGTTGCCGCCGAGGCTGTTCATCGCTTCCGCCAGCGCTTCGTGCGCTTCCGGACTTAATGCGCCGATAGACATGGCTGCGGTATCAAAGCGTTTAAACAGCTCACTGGCGGGCTCAACCTCGTCGATAGTCACCGCCTCGCCGTCTGGATGTATCGCCAGCAGATCGCGCAGCGTTGCCGCCGGACGCTCATTGACCAGTTTGGCGTATTCCTGATAATCGCTGTACTCGCCGCTCTGTACCGCCTGTTGCAGGGTACGCACGACATCCGGGTTATAGGCGTGATATTCGCCGCCGTGGACGTACTTCAACAGGCCGCCAGGGCTAATGGGTTTGCGCGCCAGCCAGGCGCGTTTGGAGAGATTCAGCAGATCCTGCTGGAAGTCATCAAAGCTCGCGCCGCCGATACGGCTGACCACGCCCTGGAAGCACAGTTTTACCACATCATCGTGCAGCCCGACCGCTTCAAACAGTTTGGAGCAGCGGTAAGAGGCAATGGTCGAAATGCCCATTTTGGACATAATCTTGTACAGCCCCTTGTTGATGCCGTTGCGGTAGTTCTGCATCACGGTACGGTAGTTTTTAGCGATGGCCTGGGTATCAATCAGACGCCCCAGCGTTTCGTAGGCCAGGTACGGATAGATGGCCGTTGCGCCAAAGCCGAGCAGTACCGCAAAGTGATGCGGATCGCGGGCGCTTCCGGTTTCTACGATGATGTTGGCGTCGCAGCGCAGGCTTTGTTCCACCAGACGCGTTTGCACCGCGCCCACCGCCATCGGCGCGGGGACCGGCAGGCGATTCTTACCGATATTGCGATCCGAGAGGACCAGCAGCACGGTGCCGTTACGCACCATCTGTTCCGCTTTATCGCACAGCGCCTTAACCGTCGCGTCCAGTGTGGTTTCGGTGACATCAAAGGTAATGTCAAGCCAGTCGGCGCGGTAGTGATGCTCGCTCATGGTGGTGAGCTGTTTGAAATCGGAGTACAGCAGAATTGGCGATTTAAAACTCAGGCGATGGGCCTGACCTTCCGCTTCGCAGAAGACGTTCATTTCGCGACCGATGCTGGTGGCGAGCGACATGACGTGCGCTTCACGCAGCGGGTCGATAGGCGGGTTAGTGACCTGCGCGAACTGCTGGCGGAAGTAGTCGTAAATAATACGCGGCTGGCTGGAGAGCACGGCAAAGGGGGTGTCGTCGCCCATTGAGCCGACGGCTTCCTGGCCGTTTTCGCCCAACACACGGATAACCGAGTCCAGCTCTTCGGCGCTGTAGTTAAACTGTTTCTGATAGCTGGCGAGCAGGTCATCGTCCAGTTCGCGGCTACCGACTTCTTCATCAGGCAGCTCTTCAAACGGCACCAGACGGCGAACATTCTTTTCCATCCACGCTTTATACGGATGGCGGCTTTTCAGATCGTCATCGGTTTCCGCGGAATGCAGAATACGTCCGCCGCGGGTGTCGATCACCATCAGCTCGCCTGGACCGACGCGGCCTTTCTCGACCACTTCATCCGGCTGATAGTCCCAGATACCGACTTCGGAGGCGCAGGTGATCAGCTTGTCTTTGGTAATGACATAGCGTGCCGGGCGCAGGCCGTTACGGTCAAGGTTACAGGCGGCGAAGCGCCCGTCGGACATCACGATGCCTGCCGGACCGTCCCACGGCTCCATATGCATGGAGTTAAAGTCAAAGAAGGCGCGCAGATCCTGGTCCATATCGGGGTTGTTCTGCCAGGCGGGCGGCACCAACAGGCGCATGGCGCGGATAATGTCCATCCCGCCTGCCAGCAGCAGTTCCAGCATGTTGTCCAGCGAGCTGGAATCCGAACCGGTTTCGTTAACAAACGGCGCAGCGGACTGTAAATCCGGGATCAGCGGCGTCTGGAATTTATAGGTACGGGCGCGCGCCCACTGGCGGTTGCCAGTGATAGTGTTAATCTCGCCGTTATGCGCCAGGTAGCGGAACGGCTGCGCCAGCGGCCAACGCGGCACGGTGTTAGTGGAAAAGCGCTGGTGGAACAGGCAGATGGCCGATTCCAGACGCAGATCCGCAAGATCCAGGTAGAAGCGCGGCAGATCCGCCGGCATACACAGACCTTTATAAATGTTGACCAGATTCGACAGGCTGCATACGTAGAAATCTTTGTCGTCCTGCAGACGTTTTTCAATGCGTCGGCGGGCGATAAACAGACGGCGCTCCATATCGCGCGGACGCCAGCCCGCCGGAGCGTTGACAAAAATCTGCTCAATACGCGGCAGGGAGGAGAGGGCGATTTCACCGAGCACGCCTTCATTGGTTGGCACATCGCGCCAGCCGACAATCGACAGGGTTTCCTGCTGTAATTCTTCTTCGACAATATGGCGTGACGCGGCGGCCAGTTCAGGATCTTTATTCAAAAAGATCATCCCGACGGCGTAGTTTTTGGCTAAGCGCCAGCCGCGCTCTTCGGCCACGATGCGAAAGAAACGGTCAGGTTTTTGTAACAGCAAGCCGCAACCGTCGCCGGTTTTACCGTCGGCAAGGATCGCCCCACGGTGCTGCATCCGGGCCAGCGCGTGTATGGCGGTACGCACTACCTTGTGGCTAGGTTCGCCTTCTATGTGGGCGATCAGGCCGAAACCACAGTTATCCTTCTCAAGGGATTTATCGTACAACATATCAGTGAACCTCCCCAGGCTCTACGGGACGCTCTCCCAACCGACGGCGCGCGGGCACAGCAAGAGCATGGCGACGGGGCTGGCGCATCATACGCTTACCTCGCATTCGCCCTCTTTGTGTCCTTTGCGCATTGGTAAATACGGTTAAGAGGGAATCTCAATTACTGCATAAATATGATGAGCAGACGGCTCATCCAGAAAGCTTCCAGCGGATCCCCAACTTATCGGGAATCCACACCCAGGTCAAATGGCAAACTGATTTATGCAAAAGTGTGCTGCAGCACAGATAACTTTTTGAATATATTGAAATTAAAAGGTTTTTTATAGAGTGGCTGCTAATACGGAGCGGCAGAAAGCCTGTGATCTGTCTCACTATAAGAGCCGCTCGCCAGACGTTATCTGACCTTGCTTTTTCAAAAATCTTGGCATTTTATGCTGTTTTAAGCGTGAGCAGTATTGAATGCTACTGTTTTTATCGATGACCCAGCAAACGCTGAAAAAAGAGGGGAATATCAGGAAAAATCATCAGCGGGATTATGAATGAAATATCGTTTATTTTGCTTGATTATGCAATGGATAAAAGCCTTCCGGGACGATTGATCCAGGTCATCGCCAAAGGAGACTAA
Source organism: Salmonella sp. A7 (assembly GCF_020181675.1). Taxonomy (NCBI): domain Bacteria; kingdom Pseudomonadati; phylum Pseudomonadota; class Gammaproteobacteria; order Enterobacterales; family Enterobacteriaceae; genus Salmonella; species Salmonella sp. A7. The sequence goes on from NZ_CP084001.1 coordinate 525,805, forward strand.
AAATGGCAGGCTTTGGCCTCTTTTTAAGAGGCGGTCTATCAGATTATGCAGTTACAGAAATTAGTCAATATGTTTGGTGGGGATCTTTTACGTCGGTATGGGCAAAAGGTTCATAAGCTGACGCTTCATGGCGGTTTTAGCTGCCCTAATCGCGACGGTACCATCGGGCGTGGCGGTTGCACCTTCTGTAATGTCGCCTCTTTTGCCGATGAGGCGCAGCAGCATCATTCCATTGCCGAGCAGCTTGCGCATCAGGCGCATCTGGTGAACCGCGCTAAACGCTATCTGGCCTATTTCCAGGCCTACACCAGCACCTTTGCGGAAGTGCAGGTGCTGCGTTCCATGTATCAACAGGCGGTCAGCCAGGCCAGTATCGTCGGGTTATGTGTCGGTACGCGTCCGGATTGCGTCCCGCAGGCAGTAGTAGATTTACTGTGTGAATATAAAGATCAAGGCTACGAGGTGTGGCTGGAACTGGGATTGCAAACCGCGCACGATAAAACCCTGCGCCGAATTAACCGCGGGCATGACTTCGCCTGCTATCAGCGTACCACCCGGATTGCCCGGGAGCGCGGGCTGAAAGTGTGCGCGCATCTGATTGTGGGGCTGCCGGGAGAAGGGCAGGCAGAATGCCTGCAAACCATGGAGCGTGTGGTGGAGACGGGCGTAGACGGCCTTAAACTGCATCCGCTGCATATTGTGAAAGGCAGTACGATGGCCAAAGCCTGGGAAGCGGGGCGGCTGAACGGCATCGAACTGGACGACTACACGCTAACGGCAGGTGAGATGATTCGTCATACGCCGCCGGAGGTAATTTATCACCGGATTTCAGCCAGCGCTCGCCGTCCGACGCTGCTTGCCCCGCTGTGGTGCGAGAATCGCTGGACGGGGATGGTTGAGCTGGACAAATACCTGAATGAGCATGGCGTACAGGGCTCTGCGCTGGCCCGTCCCTGGATACCACCTGTAGCGTAGCGTGATGAGGGGCGCTACGCATATTTCGCACAATATTCAACGCGGTTCCCATAATTGGGTATTATGTGCGAAGTTGTGGTGAAGGAATCCTCTATGAAGCAAATTCGTATGCTGGCGCAATACTATGTCGACCTGATGATGAAATTGGGTCTGGTGCGCTTTTCCATGCTCCTGGCGTTGGCATTGGTGGTGCTGGCGATTGTCGTGCAGATGGCGGTGACCATGGTGCTGCATGGTCAGGTTGAAAGTATCGACGTTATTCGTTCCATCTTTTTTGGCCTGTTAATTACGCCCTGGGCGGTCTATTTCTTATCCGTTGTTGTTGAACAACTGGAAGAGTCAAGGCAGCGACTGTCGCGTCTGGTGCAAAAGCTGGAGGAGATGCGCGAGCGCGATCTCAAGCTTAACGTACAGTTGAAGGACAATATTGCCCAGCTTAATCAGGAAATTGCCGATCGCGAAAAAGCGGAAGCGGAGCTGCATGAGACATTTGAACAGCTAAAAGTAGAAATTAAAGAGCGTGAAGAAGCGCAAATCCAGCTAGAACAGCAATCCTCTTTTCTGCGCTCCTTTCTGGACGCCTCGCCGGATTTGGTTTTTTATCGTAATGAGGATAAAGAATTTTCCGGCTGTAACCGCGCAATGGAATTGCTAACCGGCAAGAGCGAAAAACAGCTGGTGCATTTGAAGCCGGAAGATGTGTACTCTCCCGAAGCGGCGGAGAAAGTCATTGAAACCGATGAAAAAGTATTCCGCCATAACGTCTCCCTGACCTACGAACAGTGGCTGGATTACCCGGACGGACGAAAAGCCTGCTTTGAAATTCGTAAAGTGCCTTATTACGACCGTGTCGGTAAACGTCATGGCCTGATGGGATTTGGTCGTGATATTACCGAACGTAAGCGTTATCAGGACGCGCTGGAACGCGCCAGCCGCGACAAGACCACGTTTATCTCTACCATCAGTCATGAGCTGCGCACCCCGCTTAACGGCATCGTCGGTTTAAGCCGCATCCTGCTGGATACCGATCTCACCGCCGAACAGGAAAAATACCTTAAAACAATCCATGTCTCCGCCGTGACGTTAGGCAATATTTTCAATGACATCATTGATATGGATAAGATGGAGCGGCGTAAGGTTCAGCTTGATAACCAACCGGTTGATTTCACCAGCTTTATGGCCGATCTGGAAAACCTTTCCGGTTTGCAGGCGCAGCAAAAAGGGCTACGTTTTGTGCTTGAGCCGACGTTGCCGCTGCCGCACAAAGTCATTACCGACGGAACGCGTCTGCGCCAGATTTTATGGAATTTGATCAGCAATGCGGTGAAGTTTACTCAGCAGGGCCAGGTGACGGTGCGGGCGCGCTATGATGAAGGCGACATGCTGCACTTTGAAGTGGAAGATTCCGGGATCGGCATTCCGCAGGATGAGCAGGATAAAATTTTCGCCATGTATTATCAGGTGAAAGACAGTCATGGCGGTAAGCCGGCGACGGGTACCGGTATCGGGCTGGCGGTCTCCCGTCGGCTGGCGAAAAATATGGGCGGCGATATTACCGTCTCCAGTCTGCCGGGCAAAGGATCGACCTTTACGCTAACGGTTCATGCGCCAGCGGTGGCGGAAGAGGTGGAGGACGCCTTTGATGAAGACGACATGCCGCTGCCCGCGCTGCATGTTCTGCTGGTCGAAGATATTGAACTGAACGTGATCGTAGCGCGTTCGGTACTGGAAAAACTGGGGAACAGCGTGGATGTCGCGATGACCGGCAAGGCGGCGCTGGAGATGTTCGCGCCGGGCGAATATGACCTGGTCTTACTAGATATTCAGCTACCGGATATGACGGGTCTGGATATCGCCAGAGAACTGACCCGTCGCCACACGCGGGAAGATTTACCGCCGCTGGTAGCGCTTACGGCTAACGTTCTGAAAGATAAAAAAGAGTATCTGGACGCTGGTATGGACGATGTGCTGAGTAAGCCGCTGTCGGTGCCGGCCTTAACCGCGATGATTAAAAAATTCTGGGACGCCACCGATAAAGAGGAGAGTACCGTGACGCCTGAAGAGAGCGATAAAGCGCAAGCGCTGCTGGATATCCCGATGCTGGAACAATACATCGAGTTGGTTGGGCCTAAATTGATCACCGACGGTCTCGCGGTGTTTGAAAAAATGATGCCTGGCTATTTAAGCGTGCTGGAGTCCAATCTGACGGCGCGTGACAAAAAAGGCGTCGTTGAGGAAGGGCATAAGATTAAAGGCGCCGCCGGTTCGGTAGGGCTGCGTCATCTGCAACAGCTTGGCCAGCAAATCCAGTCGCCGGATCTTCCAGCCTGGGAAGATAACGTCGCGGAATGGATTGAAGAGATGAAGCAGGAGTGGCAGCACGATGTCGCGGTGCTGAAAGCCTGGGTGGCAAACGCGGAAAAAAAATGACCCCGGTTTGACCGGGGTGCGCGAATACTGCGCCAACACCAGGGAAATCGTGGCTGCGCCGTGCTTATTATGATGATGTCAAAGGCGCAGTCCTGTTTTCAGGCCGCACGCAGTTAAGATAGCAAATCCTAAATGATTTGTTACATGAATCATTTAAATGTGTGAAGCGTAGCATTTTAATCAAAATTATTAATGGGCTTGAGTCGGTTGCAGGAGGATGTTCACCATGAAAAAAATTGGCGTAGTGCTCAGCGGATGCGGCGTCTATGACGGCGCCGAAATTCATGAGGCCGTTCTGACGCTGTTGGCCATTGCCCGCAGCGGCGCGCAGGCTGTCTGCTTCGCGCCGGATAAACCACAAGCGGATGTTATTAATCACCTGACCGGCGAAGCGATGGCGGAAACGCGTAACGTTCTGATTGAGGCGGCGCGTATTACGCGGGGCGATATTCGTCCCCTGTCCCAGGCTCAGCCAGAGGAACTGGATGCGCTCATTGTGCCTGGCGGTTTCGGCGCGGCGAAGAACCTGAGTAATTTCGCCAGCCAGGGGAGCGAATGCCGGGTGGATAGCGATGTCGTCGCGCTGGCGAAGGCCATGCACCAGTCCGGCAAGCCGCTGGGATTCATCTGTATCGCGCCCGCAATGTTGCCGAAAATCTTTGACTTCCCGCTACGTCTGACAATAGGGACGGATATTGATACCGCTGAAGTACTTGAAGAGATGGGGGCCGAACACGTACCTTGCCCGGTTGATGATATCGTTGTGGACGAGGATAACAAGGTCGTGACCACCCCTGCCTATATGCTGGCGCAGGATATCGCCCAGGCGGCAAGCGGCATTGATAAATTAGTGTCGCGCGTGCTGGTTCTGGCGGAATGAGCAAACGACGCATCGCGCCGTTAACGTTTTTGCGCCGTCTACTTTTACGTATCCTTGCTGCGCTCGCCGTCTTTTGGGGCGGCGGCATTGCGCTGTTTAGCGTGGTTCCGGTGCCTTTTTCGGCGGTGATGGCGGAACGGCAGATTAGCGCCTGGCTCGGCGGAGAGTTCGGTTATGTGGCGCATTCTGACTGGGTCAGTATGGCGGATATCTCGCCGTGGATGGGGCTGGCGGTAATTGCGGCGGAAGACCAGAAGTTCCCTGAGCACTGGGGCTTTGATGTTCCGGCGATTGAAAAAGCGCTGGCGCATAATGAGCGGAATGAGAGCCGTATTCGCGGCGCCTCTACGCTTTCGCAGCAAACGGCGAAAAATCTCTTTTTATGGGATGGACGCAGTTGGGTGCGCAAAGGTCTGGAGGCTGGGCTAACGCTGGGCATTGAAACTGTCTGGAGCAAAAAGCGCATCCTCACGGTTTATCTGAATATCGCGGAGTTTGGCGATGGTATTTTCGGCGTGGAGGCTGCGGCACAACGGTATTTTCATAAACCTGCCAGTCGCTTGAGTGTGTCTGAAGCCGCGTTGCTGGCGGCGGTATTGCCAAATCCGTTACGCTATAAGGCGAATGCGCCTTCTGGCTATGTGCGTAGCCGGCAGGCGTGGATTATGCGCCAGATGCGCCAACTGGGCGGGGAATCTTTTATGACGCGCAACCAGCTTAATTAATTTTGTCGAATGGCGGCGCGAACGCCTTATCCGGCCTGCGATCTGTGTCGTCCAGGCCTGATAAGCACAGGCCATTAAGCTTCGTGAGAAGTAAGCGCCAGCCGTTTCTTGTCTTTTGGCTGCGCGTCCCTCTCCAGGGCAACGGCCAGTGCAGGCTGGGCGATAAACCGCTGCCACACCCTCTCCAGTTTGCGTTCACAGCACCATGTTGACCAGGTCGCCAGCGGGATAAAGGTACTTTCCCCCAGATTGTCGCAAACCACCGGAACCACTTCTGACTCGCTGATACGCTGGCACAGGATGTTTTGCGGCTTCAGCGACATCGTCACAATATGGTTATCCAGCAGGTAACGTTTCAGTTTTTTCAGTAGCCGCCGCAGGACAGCGACATCCTCTTCATAACGACATTGCGCGGCGAACTCGGTCAGGGTAATAGAGGGCGCGCCGTTGAAATCGGTAATCATGTCGTAGACATAGCCGGTGCCGCAATCGGTTTCTACCGTGCCGTAATAACGGGGGATAGCGCTCCAGTCCGTCAGGTAGCGGGACAGATGCGCATAGTAGTTCAGTTCACGCCGAATCTCTTTATCACCGCCGTGGTTACGGTTGTAAATGACTTTTATGCAACGCCGGGCATTATCCGGATGCGTATAGCATTTACGATGTCGACCGGTGCCCAGCGGAGTCTGTTTGGATAAGAAGATCATGGCAAGTCCTGGAAAAATTTATTCACATAAATTTAGTATGGACAAAGAACTTAAATAAAACCTAAACGAAATTTTTTAAGGTTTTCTTAATGTTTTTATGCATAGGTAAAGCGCACGAAATGTACAAATCTTACGAAAGGGTGGGGCTGCGGGATAAGTGGCAGGCAGGCGTAACACGCCCGGTTTTGGGATGATTGTCATCAAATACCGGGACGGCGTTGGGGAAAATAGGGTATATGAGGAGGTTTAGTCTTCGTCAAAGCCGGAATTGAACAGCGCGATAACCGCCGCCAGCGCTTCAACTTCTTGCGGACCGGTGGCTTCAATTTCGATCTGACGCCCTTTGGCGGAGTCGAGCATTAACAGAGCGATGACGCTATTTGCTTCCGCTTCGGTGCCTTCGTCATTGCGTAATAGCACCTCGGCGTCAAAACCCTGCATCAGTTCGAAAAGCTTCATGGCAGGCCGGGCATGCATGCCCAGCTTATTGGTGACTTCAACAGTTTGCTTTACGGTCATGTTTTGCGTTTTTCCAGCGTGCGATGGCGAGACTGGACATTTTTACCGCGCGAGCGGAAGTAGTCTGCCAGCTGTTCTGCAATATACACCGAACGGTGTTTCCCGCCGGTACAACCGATAGCGACGGTAAGGTAGCTGCGGTTGTTGGTCTCCAGCATCGGTAACCATAGCTCAAGATAGCTGCGAGTCTGATAGATAAAATTGTGAACTTCTGTGTGTCGGTCAAGAAACGCGGCTACCGGCTTATCAAGCCCGGTCATGGGGCGCAGTTTTGGATCCCAGTGCGGGTTGGGCAGAAAGCGGACATCAAACACATAGTCCGCATCAATCGGGATACCATGTTTAAAGCCGAAGGACTCAAATACCATCGTCAGTTCGCGCTCGCGTTTGCCCAACAGCCGGGTACGCAGCATCTCCGCCAGCTCATGGACGGACATTTCTGAAGTGTCGACGATCAGATCCGCACGTGAGCGTAACGGCTCCAGCAAGTCACTCTCTTTATCGATCGCACTCTCTAAAGAAAGGTTTTTGCTGGAAAGCGGATGCAAACGGCGCGTGTCGCTGTAGCGGCGAATTAAGGTATTGCGGTCGGCATCAAGAAACAGCAATTGCGGCGAGAAAGCGCCAGGCAGATTATTCATCGCCTGTTCAAAAATCTCAGGTGATTCAGGCATATTGCGCACATCAATGCTGACGGCGGCGGAAATCTGGCGATCGGCCAGCGTTCGCGCCAGATCGGGCAACAGCACGACGGGGAGGTTATCCACGCAGTAAAATCCCATATCTTCCAGCGCGCGCAGAGCGACAGATTTACCTGATCCGGAACGCCCGCTGACGATCATCAGTACCATGTACCGTTTCTCCTCACAACGACAGAAATAAATGCCATTGAGTTGTTATGCCTCATTCTGTTCACCTTCGGTGTCAGTAATGATTTGATACAGCTCTTCATCATTCAGCGCCGCGCGCAGGCGGCGGCAGATCGTTTTATCCGCCAGACGTTTCGCCACCAGCGACAGCGTGTGCAGATGCGTTTTAGTTTGATCGGCGGGCACCAGCAGGGCGAAGAGGAGATCGACCGGCTGGTTATCGATGGCGTCGAACGCGATCGGCGTTTCGAGCTGAACGAACACGCCGACGGCGCGTAAGGTATCTTCTTCCAGTTTCCCGTGCGGGATGGCGATACCATTACCAATACCGGTACTGCCCATTTTTTCGCGTGTCAGAATGGCTTCAAACACGACCTGAGGAGGTAAACTGAGCTGTTTTGCCGCCAGTTCGCTGATGATTTCCAGCGCGCGTTTCTTACTCTGACAATGAACGCCGCTACGCGTACACTCCTGGTTAAGTACACTGCTCAGTTGTAGAGTCGTATCGTTATTTATCATAATTTCACCTAAGAACCTGTCCTGTCAGGTTGATGGCCAGGTTCGGAGCGCTAACTGTACAAATGGCCCGTTGTGTCACACAACAGGCCGTCCTGCACTGGCTAACTGCCCGGACAATTAGTGTTGTTTCAGTTTATCTTTATGCCTGGTTAACTGCCTTGCCAGTTTATCAATCAAGCCGTCAATGGCGGCATACATATCCTGGCCTTCCGCGCTGGCGTGAATTTCGCCGCCGTTAACGTGTAGCGTCGCATCCGAGATGTGCGTGACCTTCTCCACTTTCAACACCACGTATACCTGATTAATCCGCTCAAAATACTGTTCAAGTTTGGCGAATTTCGTCGTCACAAATTCACGCAGGGCTTCAGTAATTTCGACATTATGTCCGGTGATATTGAGCTGCATAGTGTCTTCCTTATCGGTTGGGTCAAACCAGCTGTTTGCGTTGGTTTGACGGCGGAATGGATAAAGACTCTCGGTACTTCGCAACAGTGCGGCGCGCCACCATGATACCTTGTTCTGACAGCAGAGAGGTTAACTTGCTGTCGCTCAGTGGTTTCGCGGGGTTTTCCGCCGCAATTAACTTCTTCACCAGCGCGCGAATCGCGGTGGAAGAGGCTTCGCCTCCGCCTTCGGTATTGACGTGGCTGGAAAAGAAATATTTGAGTTCAAAAATACCGCGCGGGCTGTGCAAATACTTCTGCGTGGTCACGCGGGATATGGTGGATTCGTGCATCTCGACGGCCTGGGCGATATCCGCCAGTACCATCGGTTTCATATATTCTTCGCCCTGTTCAAAAAAGGCTTGCTGTTGCTCGACGATGCAGCGACTGACACGCAGCAGCGTGTCGTTGCGGCTTTCAAGGCTTTTTATCAGCCACTTCGCATCCTGTAAATTACTGCGGATGAACTGGCTGTCGGCATCGTTGCGCGCGCTGTTGCACATGGCGGCATAGTGCTGGTTAATCTGTAAACGGGGAATACTGTCGCTATTAAGCTCCACCGTCCAGCGACCGTTATGCTTGCGTACCAGCACATCCGGGATAACGTACTCCGGCTCACCGGTCTGGATCGATTGACCGGGTCTGGGATCGAGCGACTGAATCAGGTTTACCGCCTCTTTCAGCACCTCTTCTTTTAGTCGGGTAACGCGCATCAACGTGCGGAAATCGTGGTTGGCCAGCAGATCAAGGTGATCGCAGATAATAAGCCGCGCCTCTTCCAGCCACGGCGTGGATTTGTCGAATTGTGAAAGCTGGATCAGCAGACAGTCGCGAAGATCTTTTGCCGCGACGCCTACCGGATCAAAACGCTGAATGCGCTTCAGAACGGCTTCAACCTCATCGAGATCCACCTCTACATCGCCCATGCTTTCGCGAATTTCGTCCAGGGATACGGTGAGATAGCCGGTATCATCTACCGCGTCGACAATGGATGTCGCAATAGCGCGATCGGTGTCCGAGAAGGGCGTTAGCTCAACCTGCCACATCAGATAATCCTGCAACGACTGCGTCGTTTCGCCCTGATAGACGGGCAGCTCATCGTCGATATAATCGCCGCTGGGGCCGGACGGCGTCCCGGCGGTGTAAATTTCATCCCAACTGGCGTCAAGCGGCAGCTCTTCCGGCATCTCTTTTTGTTCGAGCGCGTCGGCGGTATCGAGAGGATCGTTATCCTGAGGTTGCTGAGTGTCGATTTCGTCATGAAGATCGGTTTGCTCAAGCAGCGGGTTATTTTCCAGCGCTTGCTGGAGTTCCTGCTGAAGTTCCAGCGTAGACAACTGCAACAGACGGATGGCCTGTTGTAGCTGAGGCGTCATCGCCAGTTGTTGGCTAAGCCTGAGTTGCAAACCTTGCTTCATATTCAGAGTCGTTTTCTCCCGCTAGAGCAGCATAGCCCTCTACCCTATCAGAGTCTGAAGTCTTCCCCAAGATATACACGCTTAACGTGTTCGTCTTGCAGGATTTCTGTCGGCGTACCGTGGGCAATAAGGTGGCCCTGGCTCACGATATAGGCGCGTTCACAGACTGCCAGCGTCTCACGGACGTTATGGTCGGTGATCAGCACGCCGAGCCCGCTATCGCGCAGATGCTCGATAATGCGTTTGATGTCGATAACGGAAATCGGGTCAACGCCGGCAAACGGTTCATCCAGCAGGATAAATTTGGGATTAGCGGCCAACGCGCGGGCTATTTCTACACGACGGCGTTCACCACCGGACAGCGCCTGTCCCATACTGTCGCGCAGATGCTCAATATGAAACTCTTCCATCAGCTCGTTGGCGCGGTCCTCTCGCTGTTCTGCGGTCAAATCGTCACGAATTTGCAGTACCGCCATCAGGTTATCAAATACGCTGAGACGGCGGAAAATAGAGGCTTCCTGCGGCAAATAGCCGATACCGCGGCGCGCGCGCGCGTGCAGCGGCAGCAGACTGATATCTTCATCATCGATGATGATATTGCCCGCGTCACGCGGCACGATACCGACGACCATATAAAAGGTGGTGGTTTTACCCGCGCCGTTTGGACCGAGCAGCCCGACAATCTCCCCGGAGTTAACGGTCAGACTGACATCTTCCACTACGCGACGGCCTTTATAGGCCTTCGCCAGATTCTTTGCAGTTAATGTTGCCATAACGAATTAGTTACTCTTCTTTTGCGCCGGAGTCTGGCCTTTGTTTTTGTCTTGCAACTGCGACGGCACCAGAACGGTGGTGACGCGTTTGCCTTTCTCGCTGAAGGCCTGCATTTTCTGCTCTTTCACCAGGTAGGTGATTTTGTCGCCGGTAATGTTGCTGTCAAGCTGCTCCAGATAAGCGTTGCCGGTTAGCACCACAAAATCTTTCGCCAGCTCGTAGTGCATATGGGAAGCGTGGCCTTTCACCGGCTTACCGTTGTCCTGCATCTGGTAGAAGGTGGCCGGATTGCCGTAACCGTCGATCACCTCTTTCCCCTGTTCGCCGCCAGGGCGGGTAACCACGACTTTATCGGCGTTGATCTTAATCGTGCCTTGGGTCATCACCACGTTGCCCGTAAAGGTCACGACGTTGCCTTGCATATCCAGCGACTGTTGATCCGAGTCAATATGAATAGGCTGTTCGGTATCGCCCGTGACGGCGAAAGCCGGAATGCTGGCGGCCAGCAGCGAGCCGGCAAGCATAAGATTAAGGCTGAGTTTGTTTGTTTTGAATTTCATAAGAGGTTCTAACCTTTTCAATCAGCTCGGCGTTCTTGCTGCGTAAGTTACCGCGCATTTTCAGTCCGCTGGAGTTAAATGTTGTGCCGTATAACGTCACCAGATCGTTCGAGGTAACATCCTGTGTCACCAGATTAATCTGCGCGTTATCGGTGGTAATTCTGCGTAATTGAGCGTCAGGCACCAGGGCGTTGACTTCAACATGACCATACAGATAGAGCATCCGATCGTTAGTCAATTTGGCTTTATCGGCCTTGATCGACCATGTCGGCACTTTATCCTTATCAAAGGTGGTTAATACCGGTTGCGTAAACCATGAGACCGCCTGATCGGAAAAATATTCAACGTGCTGCGCGATCAGACGATAACTCAACGCGCCTTCCGGACTGTATACGACGGTATCCGTATGCTCGCTTTTATACGTGGGATCGTTGCTGTTGACCATCACGGCAGCAGGATCGTCTTTATCCGCCAGATTGATACCAATCAGTACCAGAATGGCCAGCGACAGTAGAATGATAACCCAACGTCTGGTTTTACTCATATCGATTGCCCTTTGGCCTCATCCAGCTTGCCCTGCGCCAGCAGCAGCAAATCGCACACCTCACGTACCGCGCCGCGCCCGCCGGCAATGTGCGTCACATAGTCAGCGCGGGGGATCAGCAGCGGATGCGCATCCGCAACGGCAACGCTTAACCCCACTTTTTCCATCACCGGCCAGTCAATCAGATCATCGCCGACATAGGCAACATTTTCCGGCGCAATGGCCAGTTTTTCCAGCAGATCGCTAAAGGCGATCAGCTTATTCGACTGTCCCTGATAAAGATGGACAATCCCCAGCGTGGCGCAGCGATCTTCTACAAGTTTAGCCTTTCGTCCGGTAATAATGGCAACCTCGATATTGGAGGTCAAAGCACAGCGAATGCCATAGCCGTCACGAACGTTGAAAGCCTTCAGCTCTTCGCCGTTATTGCCCATATAAATCAGGCCGTCAGACAATACGCCATCCACGTCCAGGATGAGCAGGCGGATATTCTCCGCTTTGGTCATGACATGGGTGCTGACGGGGCCATAACAGGTCGCAAGCGACGCACCTGCTTTACTCATCGTTAATTATCCTTGAGTTTCTACACGACGCCTGCACGCAGGAGATCATGCATATGTAACACACCGAGTAACTGGTCGCCATCAGCAACCAGTACGGAGGTGATATGGCGGGACTGCATTAAATTCAGCGCATCGACAGCGAGAATACCGGGACGCACGCGAATGCCCCCTGGCGTCATCACCTCGGCGATCCCCAACTGGCGCATATCGCCGCCCATATCGAACACGCGACGTAAATCGCCGTCGGTGAAGATACCGTCAATCTTCATGGATTCATCGCAAATGACGGTCATACCGAGATTTTTACGCGTAATTTCTAGCAGCGCATCACGCAGGGTGGCATGTTTATTAACATGCGGGATCTCATCGCCAGTATGCATAATATCGCTTACGCGCAGCAGTAGCTTACGTCCCAGCGCGCCGCCAGGATGCGACAGAGCGAAATCCTCGGCGGTAAAGCCGCGCGCTTTTAACAATGCCACGGCGAGCGCGTCGCCCATCACCAGCGTTGCGGTGGTACTACTGGTAGGCGCCAGTCCTAACGGACACGCTTCTTTGGGCACTTTAACACACAGATGCACATCTGCCGCACGCGCCATGCTGCTTTCCGGTCGCCCGGTAATGCAAATTAACGGCACGTGCAGCCGTTTAAGCACCGGTATTAGCGCCGCGATCTCGCTGGATTCGCCGGAGTTGGAGATAGCGATAACCACATCCTGCGGCGTAACCATCCCCAAATCGCCGTGCGCGGCTTCGCCCGGATGTACAAAAAAGGAAGAGGTGCCGGTACTGGCGAACGTGGCGGCCATTTTCCGTCCGATATGGCCGGATTTTCCCATCCCCATGACCACCACTTTTCCGGTGCAGTTGAACATTTTTTCACAGGCCAGCGTGAAATCCTGGTTGATATATTGATCAAGTTCCGCCAGGCCTTCACGTTCAATTTCCAGGACCTCTTTGCCTGCCTGCTGAAAGTCAAACCCCGGTTGCAACGCTAAATGCGACATAATCCGTTTCCAGTTATCCAACAAGAAGTGGCGATAGCCAATAGAGCATCGCCAGCCATACGATAAACCCGCCGGTCAGCAGTATACCTGCGCCCCGGCCAATCTGGCGCGGATGCCGCCAGCAAAGTAAAGCGAAAACCACGCTAACCAGCAACATCACGCTATAATCTCGCCCAAACGCCAGCGGGTTGATCTCCCCCGGCGCGATCAGCGCAGGTAGTCCCAGCACGATGGCGAGATTAAAAATATTGGCGCCAATGAGATTACCAACGGCAATATCATTTTCGCCTTTTCGCACGCCGGCAATCGCCGTCGCCAGTTCTGGCAGACTGGTGCCGACGGCGATGACTGTCAGACCGAGCGTTAATTCACTCATGGCGAAATAGTTCGCCAGCACCGTAGCGTTATCGATTACCATGCGCGTCGCCATCGGCATGATGACCAGCGCAATGCCCAGCCATAAGAACGCGACGGGGAGCCCGCCTTCGCGCGGTAGCTCCGCCAGTTGTTCGCGGGTGAGGCTGTCATTCCCCTGGCGTTCGGCCAGACGCGCGATTTTAACAATGAATAACAGCCATAGCACAGCCAGAAGCAGGAGAAAGATACCATCACTGCGGCTTAACTGTCCGTCATGCAGTACGGAACCGGCTACCACGCTAACAAATAACATTAATGGCAATTCGCGACGTAAAACATCGGAATGCACGGTAAATGGACGAACCAGCGCCGCCAGCCCTAAGATCAGCAAAATATTGGTGATGTTAGAACCGAGCGCCGCGCCGACGGCCAAATCGAGCTGACCGTGTAGCGATGCGGCGGCCGACACAATAATTTCCGGCAGCGAGGTGCCGATACTCACGACCGTCATCCCGATGATCAGCGGGGGAATACCGAATGTACGGCATAAAATAGAGGCCGCAAACACCAGACGATCGGCGCCGTAGGCCACCAGAAGCAAACCAATTATGAGTAGCGCCATCGCTAAAAGCATCTAAAGTCCTTTCTTCAGGTATACTCGCCGGTCCCCTGGAAGGGATATCTGGAAGCCGTAACGAAGTCCTAATTTTGACTTTATGCGGCTAAAAAGTAAAACGAATGCCAGCTTTCGCTAACCCTGTCAGTTAATATTCTGTAATTATGTCGAACCCATGGTTAAATTCAGCGCCATGGTTACCTCAACAAGGCAATACGAAGGATGAATCAATGGGTCAGTCTGCGGCCAATTTAGTCGATATGCGCGACGTCAGCTTTTCCCGTGGCGAACGCTGCATTTTCGATAATATTTCCCTGACGGTGCCGCGCGGGAAGATCACGGCGATCATGGGGCCGTCGGGCATCGGTAAAACCACGCTGTTGCGCCTGATTGGCGGACAGATCCCGCCGGATAAGGGCGAGATCTTATTTGATGGCGAGAATGTGCCGGCCATGTCCCGTTCGCGGCTCTACACCGTCCGCAAACGTATGAGTATGCTGTTTCAGTCGGGAGCGCTGTTTACCGACATGAACGTGTTTGACAATGTGGCCTATCCGCTACGGGAGCACACCAATTTACCCGCGCCGCTGCTAAAAAGCGTTGTGATGATGAAACTGGAAGCTGTCGGGCTGCGCGGTGCGGCAAAACTGATGCCTTCCGAGCTCTCCGGTGGGATGGCGCGTCGCGCCGCGTTGGCGCGCGCCATCGCTCTGGAACCGGATCTCATCATGTTCGATGAGCCGTTTGTCGGCCAGGACCCGATTACCATGGGCGTTCTGGTGAAGCTGATTTCAGAATTGAACAGCGCGCTGGGCGTGACCTGCGTGGTGGTCTCGCATGATGTGCCAGAGGTGCTCAGTATTGCGGATCACGCCTGGATCATGGCGGACAAAAAAATCGTCGCTCACGGTAGCGCTCAGGCGTTGCAGGAGAATACGGACCCGCGCGTGCGTCAGTTCCTTGACGGCATTGCCGACGGGCCGGTTCCGTTCCGCTATCCGGCGGGCGACTATCACCTTGATTTACTCGAAACAGGGAGTTAAGCCACTCATGCTGTTAAATGCGCTGGCAGCACTCGGACACAGCGGGATCAAAACCGTCAGGACATTCGGGCGCGCCGGGTTAATGTTATTCAATGCGATTATCGGTAAGCCGGAGTTTCGCAAACATGCGCCGCTGCTGGTGCGCCAGCTTTATAATGTGGGCGTCTTGTCGATGCTTATCATTATTGTCTCCGGCGTATTCATCGGTATGGTGCTGGGGCTGCAAGGCTATCTGGTTCTGACTACTTACAGCGCGGAGACCAGTCTTGGCATGTTAGTGGCGCTTTCGCTGCTGCGCGAGCTGGGGCCGGTGGTCGCGGCGTTGCTGTTTGCCGGGCGGGCCGGGTCGGCGTTGACGGCGGAAATCGGCCTGATGCGGGCGACGGAGCAGCTCTCCAGTATGGAGATGATGGCGGTCGATCCATTGCGCCGGGTGATTTCGCCGCGCTTCTGGGCGGGCGTGATTTCGTTGCCGCTACTGACCATTATCTTTGTGGCGGTCGGTATCTGGGGCGGCTCGCTGGTCGGCGTAAGCTGGAAGGGAATCGACGCCGGGTTCTTCTGGTCCGCGATGCAGAATGCCGTTGACTGGCGTATGGACCTGGTGAACTGTCTGATAAAGAGCGTGGTGTTCGCCATTACGGTAACATGGATTGCGTTATTCAACGGTTATGACGCAATACCGACTTCTGCCGGGATTAGCCGGGCAACGACGCGTACCGTGGTTCACGCATCGTTGGCCGTTCTGGGGCTGGATTTTGTGCTGACCGCACTGATGTTTGGGAATTGAGTTCATGCAAACGAAAAAAAATGAAATTTGGGTAGGCGTTTTTTTGCTGGTAGCGTTGCTGGCGGCGCTGTTTGTTTGCCTGAAGGCGGCAAATGTGACCTCTATGCGCACGGAGCCGACCTATAAGGTTTATGCGACCTTCGATAACATCGGCGGTCTGAAAGTGCGCTCCCCGGTACGCATCGGCGGGGTGGTTGTCGGGCGGGTTGAAGATATCTCGCTTGATCCGAAAACATACCTGCCGCGCGTAACGCTCGACATCGAAGAGCGTTATAACCATATTCCCGATACCAGCTCGTTGAGTATTCGTACTTCCGGGCTGCTGGGGGAGCAATATCTGGCATTAAACGTCGGTTTTGAAGATCCTGAGCTGGGAACGTCTATCCTCAAAGATGGGAGTACGATTCAGGACACCAAGTCTGCAATGGTGCTGGAAGATATGATTGGTCAGTTCCTTTATAACAGCAAAGGCGACGACAATAAGAATTCTGGCGATGCGCCAGCCGCAACGGAAGGCCATACTGAAGCCACAACGCCCGCGGGCGAAACGAAATAATCTCAGGAGAATTGAGGCATGTTTAAACGACTGATGATGGTGGCCCTGCTGGTCATTGCGCCATTAAGCGCAGCAACGGCAGCGGATCAGAGCAATCCTTATAAACTGATGAACGAGGCGGCGCAGAAAACTTTTGATCGCCTAAAAAACGAACAGCCGAAAATTCGTGCCAATCCGGATTACCTGCGCGACGTTGTTGATCAGGAACTTCTGCCGTACGTGCAGGTAAAATATGCCGGCGCGCTGGTGCTGGGCCGCTACTACAAAGAGGCGACCCCGGCGCAGCGTGAAGCCTATTTTGCAGCGTTTCGCGAATACCTGAAACAGGCCTACGGTCAGGCGCTGGCGATGTACCACGGCCAGACTTACCAGATAGCGCCTGAGCAACCGCTGGGCGATGCGACCATTGTGCCTATCCGTGTAACGATTATCGATCCCAACGGTCGTCCGCCGGTACGCCTGGATTTCCAGTGGCGCAAAAACACCCAGACCGGCAACTGGCAGGCGTATGACATGATTGCGGAAGGCGTCAGCATGATCACCACCAAGCAAAATGAGTGGAGCGATCTGCTGCGTACTAAAGGCATCGACGGCCTGACCGCACAACTGAAATCTATCTCTCAACAGAAAATTACTTTGGACGAGAAACAGTAATGACGCCGCAACTCACCTGGACGCGTGAGGCGGACACTCTGGTGCTGGCGGGAGAGCTGGATCAGGACGTGTTGGCGCCGCTATGGGACGCGCGCGTAGAAGCGATGACTGGCGTTACCCGTATCGACCTGAGCCAGATCTCCAGGGTGGATACAGGGGGACTGGCGCTGCTGGCGCACCTTGTGAACCAGGCAAAAAAGCAGGGCAATGCCGTGTCGCTGTCTGGCGTTAACGACAAGGTTTACGCGCTGGCGCAATTATATAACTTGCCCGAAGACGTACTTCCCCGTATGTAATGAATGCCGGATGGTTTATCCGGCCTACACTTCGCATGATCCCCGTAGGCCGGATAAGTTGCGTTAGCAGCACCATCCGGCACTTTTACCGCGCTGATTTATCAGCGTAATCTTTTGCTTATTTAAGACGGCGCGACTTTGCTCTAAGATGTTGGGCTGTTTTCACTATTTGACGAATAAAGAACCCATGGAAAATCATGAAATTCAGAGTGTGCTGATGAATGCCCTCTCCCTCCAGGAAGTCCACGTCTCCGGCGATGGCAGTCACTTTCAGGTTATTGCCGTGGGCGAGATGTTTGACGGCATGAGCCGGGTCAAGAAACAGCAAACGGTCTATGGGCCGCTAATGGAGTACATTGCGGACAACCGTATCCATGCCGTATCGATCAAAGCATATACCCCGGCGGAATGGGCGCGCGATCGTAAACTTAACGGATTTTAAGCTACGGGTAACCTGCCGGTAGCGGAGATGAATGCTTAACTGAGAATACAATAATGGATAAATTTCGTGTACAGGGGCCAACGACGCTCCAGGGCGAAGTCACAATTTCCGGCGCCAAAAACGCCGCGCTGCCGATCCTGTTCGCCGCTCTGCTGGCAGAAGAACCGGTAGAGATCCAAAACGTTCCAAAACTGAAAGACGTGGATACGTCGATGAAGCTCCTGAGCCAATTAGGTGCGAAAGTGGAACGCAATGGATCGGTACACATTGACGCCAGCCAGGTGAACGTGTTCTGCGCGCCTTATGATCTGGTTAAGACCATGCGCGCCTCGATATGGGCGCTGGGGCCGCTGGTTGCCCGTTTTGGTCAGGGACAAGTCTCTCTGCCGGGGGGCTGTACTATCGGCGCGCGTCCGGTTGATCTGCATATTACCGGTCTGGAACAACTGGGTGCGACCATCAAGCTGGAAGAGGGCTACGTAAAGGCCTCCGTCGAAGGACGTCTTAAAGGGGCGCATATCGTGATGGATAAGGTCAGCGTCGGCGCGACCGTCACCATTATGTGCGCCGCTACGCTGGCGGAAGGGACGACCATCATTGAAAACGCCGCGCGCGAGCCGGAAATTGTCGACACCGCTAACTTCCTGGTTACGCTGGGGGCGAAGATCGCCGGGCAGGGCACCGATCGTATTACGATCGAGGGCGTAGAGCGTCTGGGCGGCGGCGTTTATCGTGTGCTGCCGGATCGTATCGAAACGGGGACTTTCCTGGTGGCGGCAGCGATCTCTCGCGGCAAAATCCTCTGCCGTAACGCGCAACCGGACACTCTGGACGCGGTACTGGCGAAACTGCGCGATGCTGGCGCGGATATCGAAGTGGGCGAGGACTGGATTAGTCTGGACATGCACGGCAAACGACCGAAGGCGGTCAATGTCCGTACCGCGCCGCACCCAGCATTCCCGACCGATATGCAGGCGCAGTTCACGTTGCTGAACCTGGTGGCGGAAGGGACGGGCTTTATCACTGAAACCGTCTTTGAAAACCGTTTTATGCACGTGCCTGAACTCAGCCGCATGGGCGCGCGTGCGGAAATTGAAAGCAATACCGTCATATGCCATGGCGTAGAAACGCTCTCTGGCGCCCAGGTCATGGCGACAGATCTGCGAGCATCTGCGAGCCTGGTGCTGGCGGGCTGTATTGCGGAAGGCACGACGATTGTGGATCGCATTTATCACATCGATCGCGGTTATGAGCGCATCGAAGACAAACTGCGCGCGCTAGGCGCGAATATTGAACGCGTGAAAGGCGAATAACCTTCTGTACGCTGAATAACCCCCGCGAACGCGATGCGGGGGTTGTTTTACAGGCACTTACTCTACATTCTGTTTGTTTTTATTACGCGCTCTCATAAGCCGCGTTCTGTCGATAAACTCATGCGTGCGCGGATCGTGATAACGCGATGGCCAAATAACCCAGGGTTCCGTTCCCAATGCTTTCGCGATAATCAACTCTCCTTTCGGCCACGGGCGCGTTAATGCATTGGCCAGCGTGGATGAACTCAATCCATTCCGACGTGACTCAGCGGCCATTGACGTCCCTTTTTTACGTAGTCCGGCAATGATATCGGCCGGATGCCAGTCAATAAGCTTGCTTTCCATACATCCATCACTCCTTAGGTTAATCACTTACGGTTTTAACAACCCGACGACGTTCGATACTATAACGCTTCGTGAAAGAATGTTCTAAAAAGTTCATGTAAGTGGCGGCAATATTCAGAATATGCCAGGGGAAGCCCTATATGGCTATATGAAAAGACAGGGAGCAAAGTATCTGGAGTTTATTGGAACTTAATGGGATATCCCGCGTAGTACGCGGGATAAGAGAACGGCATTAATGATCGCGCTGCACCGCGATGTGTGCGAGACCGATTAGCGCCTCACGCCATGGAGTATCCGGCAATATCTGCAACGCGGATATCGCTTTGTCGGCTTCTTCTTCCGCTCGCTGACGCGTCCATTCCAGCGAGCCGCAGGTGGTCATCGCTTCCAGAACCGGTTCCAGAAGATGACGACCATTACCTTGTTCAATAGCGGTACGGATCATCGCTGACTGTTCTGGCGTACCGTGGCGCATGGCGTGAAGCAACGGTAAGGTGGGTTTGCCCTCATTGAGGTCATCACCCACATTTTTACCGAGATGCTCGCCGTCGGCGCTGTAATCCAGCAGATCGTCAATGAGCTGGAAAGCCGTACCAAGGTAGCGGCCATAGTCCTGCAACCCTTTCTCTTGCTCAGGCGTACAACCGGCAAGAATACCGGAGCACTGGGCGGCGGCTTCGAACAGACGGGCCGTTTTACTGTAAATCACCCGCATGTAATTTTCTTCGGTAATGTCCGGGTCATTCACGTTCATCAATTGCAGCACTTCGCCTTCTGCAATCACGTTGACCGCTTCCGACATCACTTCCAGCACTTTTAACGAGCCGAGGCTGGTCATCATCTGGAAGGCGCGGGTATAGATAAAGTCGCCGACCAGCACGCTGGCGGCATTACCGAAGGCGGCATTTGCCGTTGCCTTGCCGCGACGCATATCGGATTCATCCACCACATCATCATGTAGCAGCGTCGCCGTGTGGATAAACTCGATCAGAGCGGCGATAGTCACGTGCGCGTTACCCTGATAACCCACCGCACGCGCGGCAAGAACGGCAATCATCGGACGAATGCGTTTCCCGCCGCCGCTAATAATGTAATATCCTAGCTGATTAATCAGTTGAACGTCGGAATTAAGCTGTTCAAGGATTGTCGCATTGACACCCGCCATATCTTGCGCGGTTAACTCGTTGATTTTTTCTAAATTCATCGCAAAAGCCGGGCTTATCGCCCCGATTATCCCATGTCTGAATGAGGTAACGTAGGGTTTATGGTTAGAAATATACCCTGATTGTACTGAAAAAACGCCGCAGATAAACGTTACCGTATGCGTTGTGTTTTTTTTCTTCATGTATTGATGGTAGCACTTGTCAAAGCCGTGCAATTTGCGTAATATTCGCGCCCTATTGTGAATATTTATAGCGCGCTCTGAATCATTGAAAGGTGTGCGCGGAAGCGGAGTTTTTTATGTACGCGGTTTTCCAAAGTGGTGGTAAACAACACCGAGTAAGCGAAGGTCAGACCGTTCGCCTGGAAAAGCTGGACATCGCAACTGGCGAAACTATCGAGTTCGCTGAAGTTCTGATGGTCGCAAACGGTGAAGAAGTCAAAATCGGCGTTCCTTTCGTTGATGGCGGCGTAATCAAAGCTGAAGTTGTTGCCCACGGTCGTGGCGAGAAAGTTAAAATCGTTAAGTTTCGTCGCCGTAAACACTACCGTAAGCAGCAGGGCCATCGTCAGTGGTTCACTGATGTGAAAATTACCGGCATCAGCGCTTAAGATTAGGGGAGCAGATTAAATGGCACATAAAAAGGCTGGCGGCTCGACTCGTAACGGTCGCGATTCTGAAGCTAAACGTCTGGGCGTAAAACGCTTTGGCGGTGAAGCAGTTCTGGCAGGCAGCATCATCGTTCGTCAACGTGGTACTAAATTCCACGCTGGCACCAACGTTGGTTGCGGTCGTGACCACACTCTGTTTGCTAAAGCAGACGGTAAAGTGAAATTCGAAGTTAAAGGCCCGAAAAACCGTAAATACATCAGCATCGTTGCTGAGTAAGTTTTTTGTGGTCCGGTAACGGATGAAAGCCCCGCACCTGTTGCGGGGCTTTTTACATTCGATGGCCGACTAAAATATACCCGTGTGGCTGTGCGAATGCCGTTAACGGGTCTTTGCAGGGAACACGGCATGAAGCAGCAGGCAGGCATTGGCATTCTTTTAGCGCTCACTACCGCGATGTGCTGGGGAGCGTTGCCAATAGCAATGAAGCAAGTGCTGGAGGTGATGGAGCCTTCAACCATTGTCTTCTACCGCTTCTTAATGGCCAGTATTGGCCTCGGGGCGATACTGGCAGTAAAAAGAAAGCTGCCGCCGCTGCGTATTTTTCGTAAGCCGCGCTGGTTGGTGTTATTAGCGATAGCGACCTGCGGACTGTTCGGTAATTTCATTTTGTTCAGTTCTTCCCTGCAATATTTAAGCCCAACCGCGTCGCAGGTTATCGGCCAGCTCTCGCCGGTTGGCATGATGGTCGCCAGCGTCTTTATTCTGAAAGAAAAGATGCGCGGTACGCAGGTGATTGGCGCGCTGATGTTATTGAGCGGGCTGGTGATGTTTTTTAACACCAGTCTGATCGAGATTTTTACCCGACTGACCGACTACACCTGGGGCGTTATTTTTGGCGTAGGCGCGGCGATGGTGTGGGTGAGCTATGGCGTGGCGCAAAAAGTATTATTGCGACGTCTGGCCTCGCAGCAGATCCTGTTTTTACTGTACACTTTATGTACGATAGCGCTCTTGCCGCTGGCAAAACCGATGGTGATAGCGCAACTGAGCGACTGGCAGCTCGCCTGTTTGATTTTCTGCGGGCTAAATACGCTGGTAGGATATGGCGCCCTGGCGGAAGCGATGGCGCGTTGGCAGGCGGCGCAGGTGAGCGCGATAATCACGCTTACACCGCTATTTACCCTGCTGTTTTCAGATCTTTTATCTATGGCCTGGCCCGATTTCTTCGCCAGACCGATGTTAAACCTTTTAGGTTATCTCGGTGCGTTTGTCGTGGTTGCGGGCGCGATGTATTCCGCCATTGGTCATCGTATTTGGGGCGGTTTACGCAAGCATGAAACGGTGGTTTCGCAACCCCGCTCAGGCGAATGATTTACGGAGAATAAAATGAAGTTTGTTGATGAAGCATCGATTCTGGTCGTTGCAGGCGATGGCGGTAATGGCTGTGTGAGCTTCCGCCGCGAAAAATATATCCCGAAAGGCGGCCCGGACGGCGGTGATGGCGGCGACGGCGGCGACGTCTGGATGGAAGCCGATGAAAACCTGAATACGCTGATCGATTACCGCTTTGAAAAATCGTTCCGCGCTGAACGTGGTCAGAATGGCGCGAGCCGCGACTGTACCGGTAAACGCGGTAAAGACGTGACCATCAAAGTGCCGGTCGGTACGCGCGTTATCGACCAGGGAACCGGTGAAACGATGGGCGACATGACCAAACACGGTCAGCGTCTGTTGGTCGCGAAGGGCGGCTGGCATGGGTTAGGCAATACCCGTTTTAAATCCTCGGTTAACCGTACGCCGCGCCAGAAAACCAATGGTACGCCGGGCGATAAGCGCGACCTGCTGCTGGAACTGATGCTGCTGGCGGATGTCGGGATGCTGGGGATGCCAAACGCCGGTAAATCAACGTTCATTCGTGCGGTATCGGCAGCAAAACCGAAAGTCGCGGACTATCCGTTTACCACGCTGGTGCCGAGCCTGGGCGTGGTACGAATGGACAGCGAAAAGAGTTTTGTGGTGGCTGACATTCCGGGGTTGATCGAAGGCGCGGCGGAAGGCGCGGGCCTGGGGATTCGCTTCCTGAAGCACCTCGAACGTTGCCGCGTACTGCTGCACCTCATTGATATCGATCCGATCGACGGTTCCGATCCGGTGGAAAACGCCCGTATCATTATTGGCGAACTGGAAAAATACAGCCAGGATCTGGCGGCTAAACCGCGCTGGTTAGTGTTCAACAAGATCGATCTGATGGATAAAACCGAAGCGGAAGAGAAAGCGAAAGCGATCGCCGAAGCGTTGGGCTGGGAAGGGAAATACTATCTGATTTCCGCCGCCAGTCAGCTAGGGGTGAAAGATCTCTGCTGGGATGTGATGACCTTTATCATCGAGAATCCGATCGCGCAGGCTGAAGAAGCAAAACAGCCGGAAAAAGTCGAGTTCATGTGGGACGATTATCATCGCCAGCAGTTGGCTGAAGTGGAAGAAGACGCAGACGATGACTGGGATGACGACTGGGATGAAGACGACGAAGAAGGCGTCGAGTTCATCTACAAACGTTAATCTCGTAGCCGGATGGCGCTAACGCTTATCCGGCCTACAAAAGCCAACGGGCCGCATTTGCGGCCCGTTTTATTATGTTCGTTGTAGGCCGGATAAGACGCGTTAGCGCCGCCATCCGGCAATAATGCACTCAGTTATTCTGATAAATATCCTTGTACAACCGACTCTCGAAGCGTACCAGCGGAATACGCCGATTACGCTGATCGGCAGGTGGAACCGCGTAGCCCGACAAATACTGTACAAATGCCATCCGTTGCCCGCTTGCGGTGGTAATAAAGCCCGCCAGGTTGTACACGCCCTGCAGCGACCCGGTTTTCGCCGAAACCTTACCGTCTACGCCCGCCTGATGCAGCCCGGCGCGGTATTGCAATGAACCATCATAGCCCGCCAGCGGCAGCATAGAGATAAAGTTCAGCTCGTTATCGTGTTGGGCGATATATTGCAGCACCTGCATCATCGTGGCGGGAGCGATCAGGTTATGGCGAGAAAGACCGGAACCGTCGGCAATAATGGTATTGCCGATATCAATTCCCGCCTGTTGGCGTAGGATCTGGCGAACGGCATCCGATCCCGCCCGCCAGGTGCCAGGCACGTTAAACCTGACATGACCAATCATCCGAAAAACAGTATCGGCGATCATGTTGTCTGACTTTTTCAGCATAATCTTAAGCAGATCGTGCAGTGGCGCCGACTGTTTACTGGCGACGATCGTTCCGGGCTCGTTAACCTGCGTCTGGCGCAGCAGCGTGCCGCGGTAAGTTATCCCGGCCTCTTTCAGTTCCTGCTTGAGGATCGCGCCCGCGTAGCTGGCGCCGTCCTGAATAGCAAAGGCCAGCGGCAGCGGGTCGGCGCGCTGTGGTAAACAGCCGGTAAGCGTATAACGGTTCAAATCGCCAGGCACAACATCCAGCTCGCAATACTGCGCGTCTGCCGAACCGCGCGGCAGAGTCCGTACCTGGCTGAACATCGTTACCGGATAATAAGAGGCCACGCGAATAAAGGCTAAATCGTTTGGTTTTTGCGCGCTATAAAGCGACACAGAAAAACAGTTGCGGTCAACAATGGCGGCGGCGGGAGGCGCGCTGAAACACTGCGTCAGGTCGTTCCACGGCCAGCCTGGCGCTTTATCGTGGCTGGCGAAAATCGACGTGTCGATAAGCACATTGCCGTCGATTTGCGTGACGCCTGACTTTTTCAGCGTCGCGACCATATTGCGAATATCCTGACGTCTTAGCGTTGGATCGCCACCGAATCGCGCAATTAAGTCACCTTTCAGGATGCCGTTATCGACGTTGCCTTTAGTCTCCAGCGTGGTCGTAAAACGGAAATCCGGGCCGAGTTGAATCAGCGCCGCCAGCGCGGTAATCACCTTTTGGGTACTGGCGGGAAGCGCCATCTGCTGACTATGATAATCAATAGCTGGCGCGGGCGCGCCAATCTTTTGCACCATCAGCGCGAGGTTGGCGCCGGCCGGAAGCTGTTTGATGTATTCGTCAATATTCGCGGCCTGAACGCTGAACGCTATACTGGTGGTCAATCCGATGATAAATCTGGAAAATCGCATAATCTCGCGCTAACACCCTGGAAACAAGCCGTCATACTACGGCGCAACGCCCTAAAAAGTAAACGATGACCCATAGGGAACTCCAGGGTAAAATGGTTATCAAAGAGGAAATTGTAGCTGACCTGGGACTGCGCGCCCGGGTTGGTGTTTTTTTGCTTCTGACCCTGGTATGGCATATGCCGGGGCTGGCTTAGCAGCCGGGGTAGAGTTCATTGCCCCCTACAGGAATGTTCAAGAGGTATAACAAATGCAAGCTATTCCGATGACCTTACGCGGAGCCGAAAAACTGCGCGAAGAGCTGGATTTTCTGAAATCTGTGCGCCGTCCTGAAATCATCGCCGCTATCGCCGAAGCGCGCGAACATGGCGATTTAAAAGAAAACGCGGAGTATCATGCTGCACGCGAACAGCAGGGTTTCTGCGAAGGGCGCATTAAAGATATCGAAGCAAAACTGTCGAATGCGCAGGTGATTGATGTCACTAAAATGCCGAACAATGGTCGCGTGATTTTCGGCGCTACCGTCACGGTGCTGAACCTGGACACCGATGAAGAGCAGACCTATCGTATTGTTGGCGATGATGAGGCGGATTTTAAGCAAAATCTCATTTCGGTAAACTCGCCAATCGCTCGCGGTCTGATCGGCAAAGAGCAGGATGACGTCGTGGTGATCAAAACGCCTGGCGGCGATGTGGAATACGAAGTGCTTAAAGTGGAATACCTTTAAGCAGTACTCAATACGCAAATTGTTGGTGTATTGTAAAGAAAGGAAAAAGGCCGCATAGCGGCCTTTTATCAACGGAGAGAGCGTGGCATTTTGCTCTCCTGCTCGTGGAAAACCCCTCGTTTTACACAGATTTTGTGTTCGACTTTAGGATATCCTTAACGCGGCAGCGAGATTTTACGCTCTTTAGTTGGGCGATACAGCACCAGCGTTTTACCGATGACCTGTACGTTACAGGCGCCGGTTTCGCGCACGATAGCGTCCACGATCAAGGTTTTTGTTTCGCGATCTTCCGAGGCGATTTTCACCTTGATAAGTTCATGGTGCTCTAACGCTTGTTCAATCTCGGCCAGTACCCCTTCGGTCAAACCATTATTGCCAAGCATAACAACAGGCTTGAGCGGATGTGCCAGACCTTTTAGGTGCTGTTTTTGTTTAGTACTCAGATTCATCGTATATTTTTGCTTACGTTGGGATTGAAAACGGGTCATTCTACCGCCATCTCCCTTATATCGCCAAATAGGCGTGTAGAAATTTACGCCATTGGCTACGATGAACTGCCCCGACGGGAAAGTTAAATGACAGGTAAAAAGCGTTCTGCCAGCTCAAGCCGCTGGCTTCAGGAACACTTTAGCGATAAATATGTTCAACAGGCGCAGAAAAAGGGGCTACGCTCCCGTGCCTGGTTTAAACTTGATGAAATACAGCAAAGTGACAAACTTTTTAAGCCGGGAATGACGGTAGTCGATCTCGGCGCTGCGCCAGGAGGCTGGTCACAGTATGTGGTCACGCAGATTGGCGGCAAAGGCCGCATCATCGCTTGTGATCTTTTACCTATGGATCCTATCGTTGGTGTGGACTTTCTTCAGGGCGATTTTCGTGATGAACTTGTCATGAAAGCGTTACTGGAACGCGTGGGTGACAGTAAAGTACAAGTTGTCATGTCGGATATGGCACCAAACATGAGCGGAACACCGGCGGTGGATATCCCCCGCGCCATGTATCTGGTGGAGCTGGCGTTAGAGATGTGCCGCGATGTGCTGGCGCCAGGCGGAAGTTTTGTAGTGAAGGTGTTCCAGGGCGAAGGTTTCGATGAGTATCTAAGGGAAATTCGCTCCCTGTTTACGAAGGTTAAAGTTCGTAAGCCGGACTCTTCGCGTGCGCGTTCGCGTGAAGTGTACATTGTAGCGACCGGGCGAAAGTGATAACCGGCAGATTTCAGACGTAAGGTTTGAAAGAAACTGGATATAGAGTATCCTGACGCTGTTTTTAACACAGTTGTAATAAGAGGTTAATCCCTTGAGTGACATGGCGAAAAACCTAATACTCTGGCTGGTCATTGCCGTTGTGCTGATGTCAGTATTCCAGAGCTTTGGGCCCAGCGAGTCTAATGGCCGTAAGGTGGATTACTCTACCTTCCTGCAAGAGGTCAATCAGGACCAGGTTCGCGAAGCGCGTATCAACGGACGTGAGATCAACGTTACCAAGAAAGATAGTAACCGTTACACGACTTACATTCCGATTAATGATCCGAAGCTGCTTGATAACCTGCTGACTAAAAACGTCAAGGTTGTTGGCGAACCACCTGAAGAGCCAAGCCTGCTGGCTTCTATCTTCATTTCCTGGTTCCCGATGCTGTTGCTGATCGGCGTCTGGATCTTCTTCATGCGTCAGATGCAGGGCGGCGGTGGCAAAGGCGCCATGTCGTTCGGTAAGAGCAAGGCGCGTATGCTGACGGAAGATCAGATCAAAACCACGTTTGCTGACGTCGCGGGCTGTGACGAAGCGAAAGAAGAAGTGGCGGAACTGGTTGAATACCTGCGTGAACCGAGCCGTTTCCAGAAGCTGGGCGGTAAAATTCCGAAAGGCGTCCTGATGGTCGGCCCGCCGGGTACCGGTAAAACCCTGCTGGCAAAAGCCATTGCGGGTGAAGCGAAGGTGCCATTCTTTACGATTTCCGGTTCTGACTTTGTGGAAATGTTCGTCGGTGTCGGCGCGTCTCGTGTGCGTGACATGTTCGAACAGGCCAAGAAAGCGGCGCCGTGCATTATCTTCATCGATGAAATCGACGCCGTCGGTCGCCAGCGTGGCGCTGGTCTGGGCGGTGGTCACGATGAACGTGAGCAGACGTTGAACCAGATGCTGGTTGAGATGGACGGCTTCGAAGGTAACGAAGGTATCATCGTTATCGCCGCAACTAACCGTCCGGACGTCCTTGACCCGGCGCTGCTGCGTCCTGGTCGTTTCGACCGTCAGGTGGTGGTAGGCCTGCCGGATGTTCGCGGTCGTGAGCAGATTCTGAAGGTGCATATGCGTCGCGTACCGTTAGCGACGGATATTGATGCGGCGATCATTGCGCGCGGTACGCCGGGCTTCTCCGGTGCGGACCTGGCGAACCTGGTCAACGAAGCGGCGCTGTTTGCGGCTCGTGGTAACAAGCGCGTTGTGTCGATGGTTGAGTTCGAGAAAGCGAAAGACAAAATCATGATGGGCGCCGAACGTCGCTCCATGGTGATGACGGAAGCGCAGAAAGAGTCGACCGCGTACCACGAAGCGGGCCACGCGATTATCGGTCGCCTGGTGCCGGAACACGATCCGGTGCACAAAGTGACGATTATCCCGCGCGGTCGTGCGCTGGGCGTGACCTTCTTCCTGCCTGAAGGCGACGCAATCAGCGCTAGCCGTCAGAAGCTGGAAAGCCAAATCAGCACGCTGTACGGCGGTCGTCTGGCGGAAGAGATTATCTACGGCGTTGAGCATGTTTCTACCGGGGCGTCGAACGACATTAAAGTCGCGACTAACCTGGCGCGTAACATGGTCACCCAGTGGGGCTTCTCGGAGAAACTCGGTCCGTTGCTGTATGCGGAAGAAGAGGGCGAAGTGTTCCTCGGCCGTAGCGTCGCAAAAGCGAAACATATGTCTGATGAAACTGCGCGTATCATCGACCAGGAAGTGAAAGCGCTGATTGAACGTAACTACAATCGCGCTCGTCAGATCCTGACTGACAATATGGATATTCTGCACGCGATGAAAGATGCGCTGATGAAATATGAAACCATCGATGCGCCGCAGATTGATGACCTGATGGCGCGTCGTGAAGTGCGTCCGCCTGCGGGCTGGGAAGATCCAAACGGCACCAATAACTCTGACAGCAATGGTACGCCTCAGGCGCCGCGTCCGGTTGATGAACCACGCACGCCGAACCCGGGCAACACGATGTCAGAGCAGCTGGGCGACAAATAAGCGTTTGTTGTACAACATTATGTTTAGCGCTCACCGAAACCCTGGGGCTTGCCCCGGGGTTTTTCTTTTTTAACTCACCATAAATAAAACAGGGATTTTGACCATGAAACTCTTCGCTCAGGGCGCCACGCTCGATCTCACTCATCCGCATGTTATGGGTATCCTGAACGTAACGCCGGATTCGTTCTCCGACGGCGGCGCGCATAACACGCTGATTGAGGCGGTGAAACATGCGAATTTAATGGTGAATGCCGGGGCGACAATTATTGATGTGGGGGGGGAATCAACGCGACCAGGCGCGGCGGAAGTGAGCGTGGAAGAAGAGCTGGATCGCGTTATTCCGGTACTGGAAGCAATCGCGCAACGTTTTGAAGTGTGGATTTCTGTGGATACCTCTAAACCCGAGGTGATCCGTGAAGCGGCAAGGGCGGGCGCGCATATTATCAATGATGTCCGTTCGCTCTCCGAACCCGGCGCGTTGGAAGCGGCAGCGGAAACCGGCTTGCCGGTCAGTCTTATGCACATGCAGGGCAACCCCAAAACCATGCAGGAGGCGCCGAAATATGACGATGTCTTTGCCGAGGTGAATCGCTACTTTATTGAGCAAATAGCACGTTGTGAGAAGGCCGGCATCGCAAAAGAGAAATTGTTGCTCGACCCCGGATTCGGTTTCGGTAAAAATCTCTCTCACAATTATACCTTACTGGCGCGACTGGGTGAGTTTCATCATTTTAACCTGCCGCTGCTGGTGGGAATGTCACGTAAAACGATGGTTGGTCAGTTACTTAACGTGGGACCATCAGACCGTCTGAACGGCAGCCTTGCGTGCGCGGTAATTGCCGCGATGCAGGGCGCGCAGATCATTCGCGTCCATGACGTCAAAGAAACCGTAGAGGCGATGCGGGTGGTAGAAGCCACTCTGTCTGCAAAGGGAAACAAACGCTATGAGTAATCGTAAATATTTCGGTACCGATGGGATTCGCGGACGTGTAGGCAATGCCCCCATTACACCTGATTTCGTGCTTAAACTGGGTTGGGCTGCCGGAAAAGTGCTGGCGCGTCATGGCTCGCGTAAAATCATTATCGGTAAAGATACGCGTATTTCCGGCTATATGCTGGAGTCCGCGCTGGAGGCGGGCCTTGCCGCTGCGGGGTTGTCGGCCTCGTTTACCGGACCTATGCCAACGCCAGCCGTCGCCTATCTGACGCGGACTTTCCGCGCGGAGGCGGGTATCGTTATCTCGGCTTCGCATAACCCCTTCTATGATAACGGCATTAAATTCTTCTCTATCGACGGTACGAAACTGCCTGACGATGTGGAAGAAGCCATCGAAGCCGAAATGGAAAAAGAGATCACCTGCGTAGACTCCGCCGAGCTGGGGAAAGCGAGCCGCATCGTCGACGCCGCCGGACGCTATATTGAGTTCTGTAAAGGCACCTTCCCGAACGAACTGAGCCTCAACGGTCTGAAAGTGGTTGTGGATTGCGCCAACGGCGCTACCTACCATATCGCACCGAATGTGCTGCGCGAGCTGGGCGCGACCGTTATCGCCATCGGCTGTGAGCCAAACGGCGTCAACATTAACGAAGAAGTGGGCGCGACCGACGTGCGCGCGTTGCAGGCGCGCGTGTTGGCGGAGAAGGCGGACCTCGGCATTGCGCTTGACGGCGACGGCGACCGGGTCATCATGGTTGACCATGAAGGCAATAAAGTCGATGGCGATCAGATCATGTATATCATCGCGCGCGAAGGGCTGCGCCAGGGGCAACTGCGCGGCGGCGCGGTGGGGACGCTGATGAGCAATATGGGGCTGGAGCTGGCGCTCAAGCAGCTTGGCATTCCGTTTGCCCGGGCGAAAGTGGGCGACCGCTACGTGCTGGAAAAATTGCAGGAAAAAGGCTGGCGCATCGGCGCGGAAAACTCTGGTCACGTTATTCTGCTGGATAAAACGACCACTGGCGACGGTATTGTAGCGGGGCTACAAGTTCTGGCGGCGATGGTGCGTAATCATATGAGTCTGCACGATCTGTGCAGCGGTATGAAAATGTTCCCGCAGATTCTGGTTAACGTGCGTTACACCGCCGGTAGCGGCGATCCGCTGGAAAATGAAGCGGTGAAAACGGTAACGGCGGACGTAGAAGCCACGCTCGGCAATCGTGGGCGGGTACTGCTACGTAAATCCGGTACCGAACCGCTGATTCGCGTGATGGTGGAAGGCGAGGATGAAGCACAGGTTACGGCATTCGCCCATCGTATCGCGGATGCGGTAAAAGCCGTTTAAGCGTTTAAGTGACTAAAAAGGCGGCGGTTGCCGCCTTACGGCCCGCAAAAAACAACGCTTTTGCTGTTTTTTTCCGCAGTTGATACAATGCGCTTAAATTGCCCTTGCGAAGGTCATTCGCTTTGGTTAGTATTCACACCCGCTTCAGTGGGAAACAGTAAAAATCCCGCTTTATTGGTAGAAGCATTGGTACGCGGCAACTCCGCAAGGAACAGGTTGATTATGTACGAAGCTCTTTTAGTTGTTTTCCTTATTGTGGCAATTGGCCTTGTAGGTCTGATCATGCTGCAGCAAGGTAAAGGCGCTGATATGGGAGCCTCCTTCGGAGCAGGCGCTTCCGCTACGCTATTTGGTTCAAGTGGTTCTGGTAACTTCATGACCCGAATGACGGCGGTATTGGCGACGCTGTTCTTCATCATCAGTCTGGTGTTGGGTAATATCAATAGTAACAAAACCAATAAAGGAAGCGAGTGGGAAAATCTGAGCGCGCCGGCGAAGACCGAGCAGACTCAACCTGCTGCACCGGCCCAGCCGACCAGCGATATCCCGCGCTAATAGCAGTATCCGTGCCGAGGTGGTGGAATTGGTAGACACGCTACCTTGAGGTGGTAGTGCCCAATAGGGCTTACGGGTTCAAGTCCCGTCCTCGGTACCAATATTCCGAAAGAAAGACGCTGAAAAGCGTCTTTTTTTTCGTTTGTTATTTGTGGTTGTCTGTAGGTCGGATAAGACGTTACGCCGCCATCCGACATTATTACAACCCATGATGGCGCTACGTTTATCAGGCCAACAGACACCTTATATTCCGCGCATAAAAAAGGCCACTTTCGCGGCCTTAAAATGATAAATGTTTACTTCGCTTTGTTTTCCAGATTCTCAACCTGCGGCAGACCGGTCGCGGAAGAGGCGGTTAACAGACCCGCTTTCGCGTAGCCGAACAGTTTCTCGCGGGTATCGGTAATGTCCAGATTACGCATGGTCAATTGACCGATACGATCGTCCGGTGAGAACACGGACTCGCCTTTCTCCATGGTCAGACGCTCAGCCTTATAGGTCAGGTTGTCAGACACCGTGTTCAGGATGGAGTAGTCGTTGCCGCGACGCAACTCGAGTGTGACCTCACCGGTAATCTGGCTGGCGACCCAACGTTGCAGGCCGTCACGCAGCATCAGCGCCTGAGAGTCGAACCAGCGGCCCTGATACAGCAGTTTACCCACCTGACGACCATGTGAATGATACTGTTCAATGGTGTCTTCGTTGTGAATACCGGTCAACAGACGCTCGTAAGCGATGTGCAGCAGCGCCATTCCGGGGGCTTCATAAATACCGCGGCTTTTTGCTTCAATGATGCGGTTTTCAATTTGGTCGCTCATGCCCAGGCCGTGACGGCCACCGATGCGGTTCGCTTCCAGCATCATCTCAACATCATCGCTGAAGGTTTTACCGTTCAGGGCAACAGGGTGACCCTGCTCGAAGCGGACGGTCACAACTTCTGCCGGGATCTTCACGCTTTCGTCCCAGAACTTCACGCCCATAATCGGGTTGACGATCTTGACGCTGGAGTTAAGAAACTCCAGATCTTTCGCTTCATGCGTGGCGCCGAGCATGTTGGAGTCGGTGGAGTAGGCTTTTTCGACTGACATCTTATAGTCGAAACCGCAGGCAATCATAAATTCAGACATCTCATGGCGACCACCCAGCTCATCGATAAAGTCGGTATCCAGCCACGGTTTGTAAATCTGCAGCTCGGCGTTGGTCAGCAAGCCGTAACGATAGAAACGTTCAATATCGTTGCCTTTATAGGTGCTGCCGTCGCCCCAGATATTCACGCCGTCTTCTTTCATCGCGGCGACCAGCATCGTGCCGGTCACGGCACGGCCCAGCGGCGTGGTATTGAAATAGGTCAGTCCGCCAGTCGTATTATGGAAAGCGCCGCACTGAATCGCTGCGATCCCTTCTGCAACCAACTGCTTGCGGCAATCAATCAGGCGAGCATTCTCTGCGCCATACTCCATTGCGCGACGAGGAATGGCGTCATAGTCATCCTCATCCGGTTGTCCCAGATTCGCAGTATAGGCATATGGGACAGCTCCTTTTTGTCGCATCCACAGCAGCGCGGCGCTGGTGTCCAGACCGCCGGAAAAAGCGATACCAATACGTTGACCTGCTGGAAGATGCTTAAGAATCGTCGTCATAGAATAGAACCCTGCTTGATTGACTGATAATGAGATCGGTTTCTGCTTTAGTGCATTTTTATGCAAAATAAATGAGTTTTCATTTAATCATCTTTTAGCAGAGACAGGAAGCATTTAGTGAAGGTTTACTGAAATAACGTTGTGAAATGCGTGTATAAGCCGGAGAGGTGGGATGAGTATAACGAAGAGTGATATTCATTCATCTGCATATTGGGAATAGGGTTGACATAACTCATGCCTGGTCACTATACTGTGCGCAGATTTTACGTCCCGTCCTCGGTACCAAATCCCAGCAGTATTTGCATTTTTTACCCAAAACGAGTAGAATTTGCCACGTTTCAGGCGCGGGGTGGAGCAGCCTGGTAGCTCGTCGGGCTCATAACCCGAAGGTCGTCGGTTCAAATCCGGCCCCCGCAACCACTTTCCCTTAGAGTTCTTTTTCAAATATACTGTGAAGATTATGTCCTTCGTAGCTGGATTTGAAAAAAATTCTTTCGGAAGGTACACCAGACCGCCGTTGCGGTTATAGGGTTCAGTTATCTAAAGCCCCGATTTATCGGGGTTTTTTGTTATCTGACTACAGAATAACTGGGCTTTAGGCCCTTTTTTTATGTCTTGGGGGTGGGCTTGTCCACATTAGAGCAAAAATTAACAGAGATGATTACAGCGCCAGTTGAAGCCTTAGGCTACGAGCTGGTCGGCATCGAATTTATTCGCGGTCGCACATCCACACTGCGCATCTATATTGATAGTGAAGATGGCATCAATGTTGATGATTGTGCTGATGTGAGCCACCAGGTAAGCGCGGTGCTGGACGTTGAAGATCCTATCTCCGTGGCTTACAACCTTGAAGTCTCGTCACCGGGTCTCGACCGTCCTATGTTCACTGCCGATCACTATGCGCGTTTCCAGGGTGAAGAAGTCGCGCTGGTTCTTCGCATGGCGGTACAGAACCGTCGCAAGTGGCAGGGCATTATCAAAGCGGTGGACGGTGAAATGATTACCGTCACAGTCGAAGGCAAAGATGAAGTGTTCGCGCTGAGTAATATCCAGAAGGCGAACCTGGTTCCCCACTTTTAACAGTCTGGATGAGGTGAAAAGCCCGCGATGAACAAAGAAATTTTGGCTGTTGTTGAAGCCGTCTCCAACGAAAAAGCGCTGCCACGCGAAAAAATTTTTGAAGCGCTGGAAAGTGCGCTGGCGACAGCAACAAAGAAAAAATATGAGCAGGAGATCGATGTTCGTGTAGAAATCGATCGTAAAAGCGGTGATTTTGATACTTTCCGCCGTTGGTTGATCGTTGAAGAAGTGACCATGCCGACGAAGGAAATTACGCTGGAAGCGGCGCGTTTTGAAGACGAAAGCCTGAATGTCGGCGACTATGTTGAAGATCAGATTGAATCTGTCACCTTTGACCGTATCACCACGCAGACTGCGAAACAGGTTATCGTACAGAAGGTCCGTGAAGCTGAACGGGCGATGGTTGTCGATCAGTTCCGCGACCAGGAAGGCGAAATCGTCACTGGCGTGGTGAAGAAAGTGAACCGCGACAATATCTCTCTGGAAATTAAATCCGAAGGGATGGCCGGTAACGCTGAAGCGGTGATTCTGCGTGAAGATATGCTGCCGCGCGAAAACTTCCGCCCTGGCGACCGTATTCGCGGCGTGCTGTATGCTGTTCGCCCGGAAGCGCGTGGCGCGCAGCTGTTCGTCACCCGTTCCAAGCCGGAAATGCTGATCGAACTGTTCCGCATCGAAGTGCCGGAAATCGGCGAAGAAGTGATTGAAATTAAAGCGGCGGCTCGCGATCCGGGTTCTCGTGCGAAAATCGCAGTGAAAACCAACGATAAACGTATCGATCCGGTCGGCGCTTGCGTGGGGATGCGCGGCGCGCGCGTTCAGGCGGTTTCTACCGAACTGGGCGGTGAGCGTATCGATATCGTGCTGTGGGATGATAACCCGGCGCAGTTCGTCATTAATGCGATGGCACCGGCAGACGTCGCGTCTATCGTGGTGGACGAAGATAAACATACCATGGATATCGCCGTTGAAGCCGGTAATCTGGCGCAGGCGATCGGACGTAATGGTCAGAACGTCCGCCTGGCTTCGCAATTGAGCGGCTGGGAACTCAACGTAATGACCGTTGATGACTTGCAGGCTAAACATCAGGCTGAAGCACATGCCGCTATCGAGATCTTTACTAAATATCTTGATATTGATGAAGAGTTCGCGACCGTTCTGGTAGAAGAAGGTTTCTCCACGCTCGAAGAACTGGCCTATGTGCCAATGAAAGAACTGCTGGAAATTGACGGCCTTGATGAGCCGACCGTTGAAGCACTGCGCGAGCGTGCTAAAAACGCACTGGCCACTCTGGCGCAGGACCAGGAAGCAAGCCTCGGTGATAACAAACCGGCTGACGATCTGCTGAATCTGGAAGGATTAGATCGCGATATGGCTTTCAAACTGGCGGCTCGTGGTGTTTGTACGCTGGAAGATCTCGCCGACCAGGGCATTGATGATCTGGCTGATATCGAAGGGTTGACCGACGAAAAAGCCGGTGAGCTGATTATGGCTGCCCGTAATATTTGCTGGTTCGGCGACGAAGCGTAATAAACTGTAGCAGGAAGGAACAGCATGACAGATGTAACCCTAAAAGCGCTGGCCGCAGAGAGACAGGTTTCCGTGGATCGCCTGGTACAGCAGTTTGCTGATGCAGGTATCCGGAAATCTGCTGACGACTCTGTGTCCGCACAAGAAAAACAGACTTTACTGGCGCACCTGAACCGCGAAGCGGTTTCTGGTCCCGATAAACTGACGCTGCAGCGTAAGACGCGCAGCACCCTGAATATTCCAGGTACCGGTGGAAAAAGTAAATCGGTACAAATCGAAGTCCGCAAGAAGCGCACCTTTGTGAAACGCGATCCGCAAGAGGCTGAACGCCTGGCCGCGGAAGAGCAGGCGCAGCGTGAAGCGGAAGAGCAAGCCCGTCGTGAGGCAGAAGAACAGGCCAAACGCGAGGCGCAACAAAAAGCTGAACGCGAGGCCGCAGAACAAGCTAAGCGTGAAGCCGCTGAAAAAGCGAAACGTGAAGCTGCGGAAAAAGACAAAGTGAGCAATCAACAGACTGACGATATGACCAAAACCGCCCAGGCCGAAAAAGCCCGCCGTGAGAATGAAGCTGCAGAGCTGAAGCGTAAAGCGGAAGAAGAAGCACGTCGCAAACTCGAAGAAGAAGCGCGTCGTGTAGCAGAAGAAGCTCGCCGCATGGCGGAAGAAAACAAATGGACCGCAACGCCTGAGCCAGTAGAAGACACCAGTGACTATCATGTCACCACTTCTCAGCACGCGCGCCAGGCCGAAGACGAAAACGATCGTGAAGTTGAAGGCGGTCGTGGTCGTGGCCGTAATGCAAAAGCGGCGCGTCCGGCGAAAAAAGGCAAACATGCCGAATCCAAAGCCGATCGCGAAGAAGCGCGTGCTGCGGTTCGCGGCGGTAAAGGCGGCAAGCGTAAAGGGTCTTCTTTACAGCAAGGCTTCCAGAAGCCCGCTCAGGCCGTTAACCGCGACGTGGTGATCGGTGAAACCATCACCGTTGGCGAACTGGCGAACAAGATGGCGGTGAAAGGTTCTCAGGTCATCAAAGCGATGATGAAGCTGGGCGCCATGGCCACCATCAACCAGGTCATCGACCAGGAAACCGCACAGCTGGTTGCCGAAGAGATGGGCCACAAAGTTATCCTGCGTCGTGAAAACGAACTGGAAGAAGCGGTAATGAGCGACCGTGATACCGGCGCTGCGGCTGAACCGCGCGCACCGGTTGTGACCATCATGGGTCACGTTGACCACGGTAAAACCTCTCTGCTGGACTACATTCGTTCCACGAAAGTAGCCTCTGGCGAAGCGGGCGGCATTACCCAGCACATCGGTGCTTACCACGTTGAAACTGACAACGGGATGATCACCTTCCTGGACACCCCGGGCCACGCCGCATTTACTTCTATGCGTGCTCGCGGTGCCCAGGCAACGGATATCGTGGTTCTGGTGGTAGCGGCAGACGACGGCGTGATGCCGCAGACTATCGAAGCTATCCAGCACGCGAAAGCGGCAGGTGTGCCGGTCGTGGTTGCGGTGAACAAAATCGATAAGCCGGAAGCCGATCCGGATCGCGTTAAGAACGAACTGTCCCAGTACGGCATTCTGCCGGAAGAGTGGGGCGGCGAGAGCCAGTTCGTTCACGTGTCTGCGAAAGCAGGTACCGGTATTGACGAACTGCTTGACGCTATCCTGCTGCAGGCCGAAGTTCTGGAACTGAAAGCCGTTCGTAAAGGTATGGCGAGCGGTGCGGTGATCGAATCCTTCCTGGATAAAGGTCGTGGTCCGGTGGCTACCGTTCTGGTACGCGAAGGTACGCTGCATAAGGGCGATATCGTGCTGTGTGGCTTCGAATACGGCCGCGTGCGTGCGATGCGTAACGAACTGGGTCAGGAAGTGCTGGAAGCGGGTCCGTCCATTCCGGTGGAAATCCTCGGCCTGTCCGGCGTTCCGGCTGCCGGTGACGAAGTGACCGTCGTTCGCGACGAGAAGAAAGCGCGTGAAGTGGCTCTGTATCGTCAGGGTAAATTCCGTGAAGTTAAACTGGCGCGTCAGCAGAAATCTAAACTCGAGAACATGTTCGCCAACATGACCGAAGGCGAAGTTCACGAAGTGAACATCGTGCTGAAGGCCGACGTACAGGGTTCTGTGGAAGCGATTTCCGACTCTTTGCTGAAACTGTCTACCGACGAAGTGAAAGTGAAGATCATCGGTTCTGGCGTAGGTGGTATCACCGAAACCGACGCGACCCTGGCTGCGGCGTCCAACGCCATTCTGGTGGGCTTCAACGTTCGTGCCGACGCTTCTGCGCGTAAAGTGATTGAATCCGAGAGCCTGGATCTGCGTTACTACTCCGTCATCTATAACTTGATCGACGAAGTGAAAGCGGCGATGAGCGGTATGCTGTCTCCGGAGCTGAAACAGCAGATCATCGGTCTGGCTGAAGTACGCGATGTGTTCAAATCGCCGAAATTCGGCGCGATCGCGGGCTGTATGGTTACCGAAGGTACGATTAAACGCCATAACCCAATCCGCGTTCTGCGTGACAACGTGGTTATCTATGAAGGCGAGCTGGAATCCCTGCGCCGCTTCAAAGATGACGTTAACGAAGTCCGTAACGGCATGGAATGTGGTATCGGCGTGAAGAACTACAACGACGTTCGCGTTGGCGATATGATCGAAGTATTCGAGATTATCGAGATCCAACGTACTATCGCTTAATCTTCGTCGTCTTTTGGGCCGCAACGGCGTTGGCTGCGCTCGCTCACCCCGGTCACATAGTTATCTATGCTCCCGGGGATTTACGAGCTTGCCGCCTTGTTGCAATCCAAAATCCTTAGAAGATGATTAGGCGTAGGCCGGGTAAGCGAAGCGCCACCCGGCAAGAAATTTAAAAAGGGGCTTATGGCCCCTTTTTTGTCTTTATTCTGGAGAATTTATTATGGCGAAAGAATTTGGTCGCCCTCAGCGCGTAGCGCAAGAGATGCAGAAAGAGATCGCGCTCATCCTGCAACGCGAAATCAAAGATCCACGTGTAGGTATGATGACCACCGTATCGGGTGTTGAAATGTCCCGCGATCTGGCATACGCCAAAGTATTCGTGACGTTCCTCAACGATCAGGACGAAGCGGCTGTGAAAAACGGCATTAAGGCCCTGCAGGAAGCGTCTGGTTTCATCCGCAGCTTGCTGGGTAAAGCGATGCGTCTGCGCATCGTACCGGAACTGACCTTCTTCTACGACAACTCGCTGGTGGAAGGGATGCGTATGTCCAACCTGGTGACTAACGTGGTGAAACATGACGAAGAACGTCGTGTGAACCCGGACGACAGCAAGGAGGACTGATGAGTCGTCCTCGTCGTCGTGGCCGCGACATTCACGGCGTTCTGCTGCTGGATAAGCCGCAGGGCATGTCCAGCAATGACGTGCTGCAGAAAGTTAAGCGCATCTACAA
Organism: Salmonella sp. A7; assembly: GCF_020181675.1. Lineage (NCBI taxonomy): Bacteria > Pseudomonadati > Pseudomonadota > Gammaproteobacteria > Enterobacterales > Enterobacteriaceae > Salmonella > Salmonella sp. A7. The sequence continues at coordinate 565,532 of NZ_CP084001.1, forward strand.
TGCCAACCGCGCCGGGCATACCGGCGCGCTGGACCCGCTGGCGACCGGCATGTTGCCGATTTGCCTCGGCGAAGCGACAAAATTTTCGCAGTACCTGCTGGATTCTGACAAACGCTATCGTGTTATTGCCCGTCTGGGGCAGCGCACGGATACCTCTGACGCCGATGGTCAAATCGTGCAGGAGCGTCCGGTGACTTTCAGCGCTGAGCAGCTTGCGAGCGCGCTGGAGACCTTTCGTGGGGATATCGAACAGATTCCCTCGATGTATTCGGCGCTGAAGTATCAGGGCAAGAAGCTGTACGAATATGCCCGCCAGGGTATCGAAGTGCCGCGCGAAGCCCGCCCGATTACCGTCTATGAGCTGCTGTTTATTCGCCATGAAGGTAACGAGCTGGAGCTGGAAGTTCACTGCTCCAAAGGCACCTATATTCGTACCATTATTGATGATTTAGGTGAGAAACTGGGCTGTGGCGCGCACGTAACGTACCTGCGTCGTCTGACGGTCAGCAAGTATCCGGTGGATCGTATGGTGACGCTGGAGCACTTGCGCGAGCTGGTAGCACAGGCGGAACAGCAGGGCGTTCCGGCGGCGCAGTTGCTCGATCCATTATTGATGCCAATGGACAGTCCAGCTTCGGACTATCCGGTTGTTAATCTACCGTTAACATCTTCGGTATACTTCAAGAATGGCAACCCGGTTCGTACCACGGGCGCGCCGTTGAAGGGACTGGTTCGTGTGACGGAAGGTGAAGACGGTAAATTTATCGGTATGGGCGAAATTGACGACGAAGGCCGTGTCGCGCCTCGTCGGCTGGTAGTAGAGTACCCAGCGTAATGTCGCTTCATCTTGCGATAAGAGAGCGCTGCGAGTAGAATACCGCCGCTTAACGTCGCGTAAATTATTTAACAGTTTACGCGGCGTACACTGGGATCGCTGAATTAGAGATCGGCGTCCTCTCATTCTTAAATACTTTGGAGTTTTAAAATGTCTCTAAGTACTGAAGCTACAGCTAAAATCGTTTCTGAGTTCGGTCGTGACGCAAACGACACCGGTTCTACCGATGTTCAGGTTGCTCTGTTGACTGCACAGATTAACCACCTGCAGGGGCACTTTGCAGAGCATAAAAAAGATCACCACAGCCGTCGTGGTCTGCTGCGTATGGTTTCTCAGCGTCGTAAACTGCTCGACTACCTGAAACGTAAAGATGTTGCACGCTACACCGCGCTGATTGAGCGTCTGGGTCTGCGTCGCTAATTCTTTCGAGTTTCAGAAAGAGGGGGCCTTCATGGCCCCTTTTTTCCAGCAGATGGCAGCAATTCGCTGGAAACTAATGTATTGTTGCTATGAATGATCTTCCGTTGCAGAGGTTCGCGCGGCTAATGAGAGGCTTTACCCATATCAGGGTTAGGGTTGTCATTAGTCGCGAGGATGCGCAGAAGATCGGGTATTAACGACGGCGCGTATTATGCCGTCAAAAATTGGAAAGGATATTATTTTGCTTAATCCGATCGTTCGTAAATTCCAGTACGGTCAGCATACCGTTACGCTGGAAACTGGCATGATGGCGCGTCAGGCCACTGCCGCTGTTATGGTAAGCATGGATGACACCGCCGTATTCGTTACCGTTGTCGGCCAGAAAAAAGCCAAACCAGGCCAGGACTTCTTCCCACTGACCGTTAACTATCAGGAGCGTACCTACGCTGCTGGTCGTATCCCGGGCAGCTTCTTCCGTCGTGAAGGCCGTCCAAGCGAAGGCGAAACCTTGATCGCGCGTTTGATTGACCGCCCGGTTCGTCCGCTGTTCCCGGAAGGCTTCGTTAACGAAGTGCAGGTTATCGCGACCGTCGTTTCCGTTAACCCGCAGGTTAACCCGGATATCGTGGCGATGATCGGCGCATCTGCTGCACTGTCGCTGTCCGGCATTCCGTTCAACGGCCCAATCGGCGCGGCGCGCGTAGGTTATATCAATGACCAGTACGTGCTGAACCCGACCCAGGACGAGCTGAAAGAAAGCAAGCTGGACCTGGTGGTTGCCGGTACCGAAGCGGCTGTGCTGATGGTGGAATCCGAAGCTGAACTGCTGAGCGAAGACACTATGCTGGGCGCGGTGGTATTCGGTCACGAGCAGCAGCAGGTTGTTATCCAGGCGATCAACGATCTGGTGAAAGAAGCCGGTAAACCACGTTGGGACTGGCAGCCGGAAGCCGTCAACGACGCGTTGAACGCGCGTGTTGCTGCGCTTGCTGAATCTCGTCTGAGCGACGCGTACCGCATCACCGATAAACAAGAACGCTATGCTCAGGTTGACGTAATCAAATCCGAAACCATCGAGCAGCTTATTGCAGAAGATGAAACTCTGGATGCTAACGAGCTGGGCGAAATCCTGCACGCTATTGAGAAAAACGTGGTGCGTAGCCGCGTACTGGCAGGCGAGCCGCGTATTGATGGCCGTGAAAAAGACATGATCCGTGGTCTGGACGTGCGCACTGGCGTGCTGCCGCGTACTCACGGTTCCGCTCTGTTTACCCGTGGTGAAACGCAGGCGCTGGTTACCGCGACTCTGGGTACTGCTCGTGACGCGCAGGTGCTTGATGAACTGATGGGCGAGCGCACTGATAGCTTCCTGTTCCACTACAACTTCCCTCCGTACTCCGTAGGCGAAACCGGCATGGTCGGTTCTCCGAAGCGTCGTGAAATTGGTCACGGTCGTCTGGCGAAGCGCGGCGTGCTGGCAGTGATGCCGGACATGGATAAATTCCCGTACACCGTTCGCGTGGTGTCTGAAATCACCGAATCCAACGGTTCTTCCTCTATGGCTTCCGTGTGCGGCGCTTCTCTGGCGCTGATGGACGCTGGCGTGCCAATTAAAGCCGCCGTAGCAGGTATCGCTATGGGTCTGGTGAAAGAAGGCGACAACTACGTTGTACTGTCTGACATTCTGGGCGACGAAGATCACCTGGGCGATATGGACTTCAAAGTGGCGGGTTCCCGCGACGGTATCTCTGCGCTGCAGATGGATATCAAAATTGAAGGTATCACCAAAGAGATCATGCAGGTTGCGTTGAACCAAGCTAAAGGTGCGCGTCTGCACATCCTGGGCGTGATGGAACAGGCGATCAACGCGCCGCGCGGCGATATCTCTGAATTTGCGCCGCGTATCCATACCATCAAGATCAGCACGGACAAGATCAAAGACGTGATCGGTAAAGGCGGTTCTGTGATCCGCGCGCTGACTGAAGAGACCGGCACCACCATCGAAATCGAAGATGACGGTACTGTGAAGATCGCGGCGACCGACGGCGAAAAAGCGAAATATGCTATCCGTCGTATCGAAGAGATCACCGCAGAGATCGAAGTCGGCCGTATCTACAATGGTAAAGTGACCCGTATCGTTGACTTTGGCGCGTTTGTTGCCATCGGCGGCGGTAAAGAAGGTCTGGTTCACATCTCTCAAATCGCGGATAAGCGTGTAGAGAAAGTGACCGACTATCTGCAGATGGGTCAGGAAGTCCCGGTTAAGGTTCTGGAAGTTGACCGCCAGGGCCGTGTACGTCTGAGCATTAAAGAAGCAACCGAGCAGTCTCAACCTGCGGCTGCGCCGGAAGCTCCGGCGAGCGAACAGGCCGAGTAAGGTAGCCTTTTGCCCTCCGCAGTGCGGAGGGCTTTAGACCTGGCTGGACGCCTTGTTGAGCCACCGGGGAACAGGACGTTCATTCAATCGTTGTCTTCGGGAGTGGGAAATGAAGCCTTTTTTGCGCTGGTGTTTCGTTGCGACAGCACTTACGCTTGCAGGATGCAGTAATTCCGCCTGGCGTAAAAGTGAAGTCCTCGCAGTACCATTGCAACCGACTTTACAGCAGGAAGTGATTCTGGCGCGTATGGAACAGATTCTTGCCAGTCGGGCTTTAACCGATGACGAACGCGCACAGCTTTTATATGAGCGCGGAGTGTTGTATGATAGTCTTGGTTTGAGGGCATTAGCGCGAAATGATTTTTCACAAGCGCTGGCAATCAGACCGGATATGCCTGAAGTATTCAATTACTTAGGCATTTATTTAACGCAGGCAGGCAATTTTGATGCTGCCTATGAAGCGTTTGATTCTGTACTAGAGCTTGATCCAACTTACAACTACGCGCACTTAAACCGCGGTATCGCATTGTATTACGGCGGCCGTGATAAGTTAGCGCAAGATGATCTGCTGGCGTTTTATCAAGACGATCCCAATGATCCTTACCGCAGCCTGTGGCTGTATCTTGTTGAGCAGAAGCTTAATGAGAAGCAGGCGAAAGAAGCGTTAAAAGCACGCTTCGAAAAATCGGATAAAGAGCAATGGGGATGGAACATTGTCGAGTTCTACCTGGGCGACATTAGCGAAGCAACGCTGATGGAAAGGCTCAAGGCGGACGCAACGGATAACACCTCGCTCGCTGAGCATCTCAGTGAAACCAACTTCTATTTAGGTAAGTATTACCTAAGTCTGGGGGATTTGGACAGCGCCACGGCTCTGTTCAAACTGGCGGTGGCCAACAACGTTCATAACTTTGTTGAGCACCGATACGCATTGTTGGAATTATCGCTCCTGGGCCAGGACCAAGATGACCTGGCAGAATCGGACCAGCAATAGCTGACGAACATATCAGCCCGTAATCTTTTTGATTGCCATCACCTTCGCGGGTGAGGGCGTTGTTGTTCGTTAATACACCTACTTTGAGCCGGTTCACACTTTTCAATGAAAATTGCAGATCAATTTCATGATGAGTTATGTAGACTGGCCGCCATTAATTTTGAGGCACACGTACTACATGGCTGAATTCGAAACCACTTTTGCAGATCTGGGGCTGAAGGCTCCTATCCTTGAAGCCCTTACCGATCTGGGTTACGAAAAACCATCTCCAATCCAGGCAGAGTGCATTCCGCATCTGCTGGGCGGTCGCGACGTGCTGGGCATGGCCCAGACCGGTAGCGGCAAAACCGCAGCGTTCTCTTTACCGCTGCTCAACAATCTTGATCCTGAGCTGAAGGCACCTCAGATTCTGGTGCTGGCGCCAACCCGCGAACTGGCGGTACAGGTGGCCGAAGCCATGACGGATTTCTCTAAACACATGCGCGGCGTAAACGTGGTTGCCCTGTACGGCGGTCAGCGTTATGACGTGCAGTTACGCGCCCTGCGTCAGGGGCCGCAGATCGTTGTCGGTACGCCGGGACGTCTGCTTGATCACTTAAAACGCGGCACCCTCGACCTCTCTAAACTGAGTGGTCTGGTGCTGGATGAAGCCGACGAAATGCTGCGTATGGGCTTCATCGAAGACGTTGAAACTATTATGGCGCAGATCCCGGAAGGTCATCAGACCGCTCTGTTCTCCGCCACCATGCCGGAAGCGATTCGTCGCATTACCCGCCGCTTTATGAAAGAGCCGCAGGAAGTGCGCATTCAGTCCAGCGTGACTACCCGTCCTGACATCAGCCAGAGCTACTGGACTGTCTGGGGTATGCGTAAAAACGAAGCGCTGGTGCGTTTCCTGGAAGCGGAAGACTTTGATGCGGCGATTATCTTCGTGCGTACCAAAAACGCGACCCTGGAAGTAGCAGAAGCGCTGGAACGTAGCGGCTACAACAGTGCCGCGTTGAATGGCGATATGAACCAGGCGCTGCGTGAGCAGACTCTGGAACGCCTGAAAGATGGTCGTCTGGACATCCTGATCGCCACCGACGTTGCGGCACGTGGTCTGGACGTTGAACGTATCAGCCTGGTGGTGAACTACGATATCCCGATGGACTCCGAGTCCTACGTTCACCGTATCGGTCGTACCGGCCGTGCGGGTCGCGCCGGTCGCGCGCTGCTGTTCGTTGAGAACCGCGAGCGTCGTCTGCTGCGCAACATCGAACGCACCATGAAGCTGACCATTCCGGAAGTGGAACTGCCGAACGCAGAACTGCTGGGCAAACGCCGTCTGGAAAAATTCGCCGCGAAAGTTCAGCAGCAACTGGAAAGCAGCGATCTGGATCAGTACCGTGCGCTGCTGGCGAAAATCCAGCCGTCTGCCGAAGGTGAAGAGCTGGATCTCGAAACGCTGGCCGCCGCACTGCTGAAAATGGCGCAGGGCGAGCGTCCGCTGATCCTGCCGCCGGATGCGCCGATGCGTCCTAAGCGTGAATTCCGTGACCGTGACGACCGTGGTCCGCGCGATCGTAATGACCGTGGCCCGCGTGGCGACCGTGAAGAACGTCCGCGTCGTGAACGTCGTGACGTTGGCGATATGCAGTTATACCGCATTGAAGTGGGCCGTGATGACGGCGTTGAAGTTCGTCATATCGTGGGCGCTATCGCTAACGAAGGCGACATCAGCAGCCGTTACATTGGTAACATTAAGCTGTTCGCGTCTCACTCCACCATCGAGCTGCCGAAAGGTATGCCGGGCGAAGTGTTGCAGCACTTCACGCGTACCCGCATTCTGAACAAGCCGATGAATATGCAGCTGTTGGGTGATGCGGTTCCGCACGCGGGCGGCGAACGTCGCGGCGGTGGTCGTAGCTTCAGTGGCGAACGTCGTGAAGGCGGTCGTAATTTCAGCGGCGAACGTCGTGAAGGTGGTCGTGGTGATGGTCGTCGCTTCAGCGGCGAACGTCGTGAAAGCCGTGGTCCGCGTCGTGATGACTCTACCGGTCGCCGTCGTTTCGGCGGTGATGCGTAACTCGCGCTGACCTGCGCATTCACAGCGTAAAGTAAAATATACAGCCCCGATCGTCACAATCGGGGCTTTTTTTATTTCTTTTGTACTCGTGTACTGGTACAGTGCAGCGTATTGAGAGATAGTCACACTATAAATGACTGGAGAGAGAGCTGAATGGCAACACTTACCACCACCCAAACGTCACCTTCGCTGCTTGGCGGCGTGGTGATTATCGGCGGCACCATCATTGGCGCGGGGATGTTCTCCCTGCCGGTGGTCATGTCCGGGGCGTGGTTCTTCTGGTCGATGGCGGCGCTGATCTTTACCTGGTTTTGTATGCTGCACTCCGGGCTGATGATCCTCGAAGCCAACCTTAACTACCGCATTGGTTCGAGTTTCGACACCATCACCAAAGATCTGTTGGGGAAAGGCTGGAACATTGTCAACGGCATCTCTATTGCCTTTGTGCTCTACATCCTGACTTACGCCTATATCTCGGCGAGCGGCTCAATTCTGCATCATACCTTTGCTGAGATGTCGCTGAACGTTCCGGCGCGAGCGGCAGGTTTTGCCTTTGCGCTGCTGGTGGCGTTTGTCGTGTGGCTGAGTACGAAGGCGGTCAGTCGGATGACGGCGATTGTGCTGGGCGCGAAAGTGATTACTTTCTTCCTGACCTTCGGCAGCCTGTTAGGACACGTTCAGCCTGCCACGTTGTTTAACGTGGCTGAAAGCCACGCGTCATATACGCCGTACCTGCTGATGACGCTGCCATTTTGTCTGGCCTCTTTTGGTTATCACGGTAACGTACCGAGCCTGATGAAATATTACGGCAAAGATCCGCGCACCATCGTGAAATGCCTGATTTATGGAACGTTACTGGCGCTGGCGCTCTATTCCGTCTGGCTGCTGGGGACGATGGGCAACATCCCGCGTCCAGAATTTATCGGCATTGCACAGAAAGGCGGCAATATTGATGTGCTGGTACAGGCGTTAAGCGGCGTGCTGAACAGCCGCAGCCTGGATCTGCTGCTGGTGGTGTTCTCTAACTTTGCGGTCGCCAGTTCCTTCCTCGGCGTGACGCTGGGGCTGTTTGACTATCTGGCGGATCTGTTTGGTTTTGATGACTCGGCAATGGGGCGTTTTAAAACCGCACTGCTGACGTTTGTGCCGCCAATTGTCGGTGGCCTGCTGTGGCCGAACGGTTTTCTGTACGCCATTGGCTATGCAGGTTTAGCTGCAACTATCTGGGCGGCCATTGTGCCTGCGCTGTTAGCACGTAAATCTCGCGAACGTTTCGGCAGCCCGAAATTCCGCGTCTGGGGCGGCACGCCGATGATTGTACTGATTCTGGTCTTCGGTGTCGGCAACGCGGTTATCCATATTCTGTCGAGCTTTAATTTGCTGCCGGTGTACCAGTAACGTTATTGTGCCGGATGGCGGTTGCACCTTATCCGGCCTACTTGATGCTGTAGGCCCGGTAAGCGAAGCGCCTCCGGGCAAAACAACGCACTACCCCAACAATTCCTGCTTCACATCCATCGCCAAATCAAACGAATGCAGCCGCGCCTGGTGGTCGAAAATCTGCCCGTTGACCATAATTTCATCCGCCTGGGTTTCCCGCAGGATGGATTCCAGCCCGTGGCGGACTTTCGCTTTATCGCCGACCAGCGACATACTCAGCGCCTGCTGCACGCCATACTGCTCGGATGGCGACCAGAAGGTCTCCATATTCTCAATCGGCGGCGGCAGTTGGCCGGTTTCCCCACGGCGTAGCTTCACAAAAGCCTGCTGCATGGAGGTAAACAGGAATTCGGCGTCGCGGTTGCTGTCGGCGGCGATAATATTGATACACACCATCGCGTACGGTTTTTCCAGCCGCGCTGAAGGTTTGAACTGGGTACGGTACAGATGCAGCGCCTGGAACAACATATCCGGCGCGAAATGCGAAGCAAAGGCGAACGGTAGGCCAAGCTGGGCCGCCAACTGTGCGCTATACAGGCTGGAGCCCAACAGCCAGACCGGGATCTTCTCGCCGTAGCCGGGAACCGGGCGCACATGCGGATTAGGGTCGCGAGCGTCGAACCAGTCCACCAGCTCTGCGACATCGCGTGGAAAGTTATCGATATCGCCGCTCATATGGCGACGCAGCGCGCGCATCGTCGGCTGATCGCTACCCGGCGCGCGTCCCAACCCTAAGTCGATACGTCCCGGGTAGAGCGTATTCAGCGTGCCGAACTGCTCGGCAATCACCAGCGGTGAATGGTTAGGCAGCATCACGCCGCCGGAGCCAAGATGTAATGTTGTGGTATTGGCCGCCAGATAACCAATCAATACCGAGGTCGCCGCGCTGGCGATACCGGTCATGTTGTGATGTTCTGCCAGCCAGTAGCGGTGATAACCGCGCTTTTCAGCCAGCCGTGCGAGATCAAGCGAGTGCGTGAAGGCTTCTTTTGCCGAAGATCCTTCAGGGATCGGCGCCAGATCCAGCACCGAGAACGGAATAGTTTTGTCAGTCATAACGGCTCACTTTGTTACCGGTTAATCTTTTAATACTGCATTAAAGATTAGCGAATGTTGTTAACAAAGTGAGCTTTATGAGACTGACGGCAAAACAATGCCCGATAGCGCTGCGCTTATCGGGCCTACGGGAGCGCTATTTGTAGGCCGGACAAGGTATTTATGCCGCCATCCGGCTAGGCCTGTAGCTCCAGCCCTGCCAGCCGCTTCCAGTAGCCGTTGCAGTCGCTATGCGCGGCAAGCGGTAATGGTGCGCCGCCGTTTTCGTTAGCGCGAAAGGCATCAAGCATGGCAAATGTCTCCGTCCCCAACGGCGACAGCCGCACGATATCGACCAATCCCTGCATCGACGTCAGTTCGTTGCCAAGGTTATAGACATAGCCGCTCATGGTCTGAATACCGTTAAGCACAAACACCTGCTGATTCTCTTGCGAGAGCACGTCACGACCGTTTGGATACTTGATACAGCAGGTTTCGCACTCATCTTTCGGGCGGTCTTCCGAACGGGCGGTAAAGCAGCGAGCGGAGTAGGCCAGCGGCAGATGCCCGTAGCTCAACACTTCCACTTCAAACTGATTACGGATGCCCAGTTCATCGCACTGATTAAGCAAATTCACCAGCCAGTCGCGGGACAGCTCCACCGGCATACACCAGCGTACCATGCCTTCTTTCAGCAACCGGCGCAGCGTGACCGCGTTGTAGCAATTCAGCGCATGGCCGGCGACAAACGGCAGTTTGCGCTCGGCGCACAGATTCACCACGCCAAGATCGCTGGCTTCCAGCAGAAAATCGCCGTTGTCCACATAGCGTTTCAGCTCGCTTAATTCAGATGACGCCTGTACCAGCGCCAGGGTGGAGAGCGCCACCTGCTTACCGCTGGCGGCGAGGGATTTCGCCATTTCCAGCCAGTCGCCGACTTTGGTCGCGCGACGCTTGCTGCACACCGCTTCGCCCAGATAAATGACATCAGCGCTGCTTTTTGCGGCCTGCTGATAAAAATCTTCCAGCGTCTCTTTCGGCCAGTAATAAAGCACCGGTCCTAAGGAATATTTCATAGCTCCTCTCACTGCCATTTACGGTGATATGCGCCAAGCGTGGTTTGGGTGCCTTCGGACATCGCGCCGAGCGTCTCCATCCAGTCGCGCTGTGGAACGAAGTTTTGCGGGGCGGCTTTGCAGCTATCGATCGCCTGGCGCCACACTTTCGCCACCTGGCTGACATAGGCCGGGCTGCGCTGGCGACCTTCGATCTTCACCGAAGCGATGTTCGCCGCCATGAGCTCCGGCAGCAGTTCCAGCGTGTTCAGGCTGGTTGGCTCCTCCAGCGCGTGATAGCGCTCGCCGTCCACTAAATAGCGGCCTTTACACAGCGTTGGGTAGCCCGCGTTTTCGCCATCCTGGTAACGGTCAATCAGGACATCATTCAGGCGCGATTCCAGCCCCTGCGGCGTTTGCTGCCAACGGACAAAGCGGGCGGGCGAGCAGGCGCCGACGGTATTGGGCGACTCCCCCGTCAGGTAAGAAGAAAGATAGCAGCGACCTTCCGCCATAATGCACAGGCTGCCAAACGCGAATACCTCCAGCGGCACCGGCGTGACGCGGGCCAGTTGTTTTACCTGGTGAATCGACAGTACACGCGGCAGTACTACGCGGTGGACATCAAAGTTGCGGTGATAAAAGCGAATCGCCTCTTCGTTGGTTGCCGAGGCCTGAACGGAAACATGGCGCTCAATATGCGGGTAACGCTCTGCGGCATATTCCAGCATAGCGAGGTCGGCGAGAATCAACGCGTCGGCGCCAAGCTGCGCCGCCATATCCACGGCGCGCTGCCAGCGGGCATAGCCGTCCGGATGCGCAAAAGTATTAATGGCGATGTGTAATTTGCGGCGATGTTGGTGAACAAAACTCACCGCTTCCTGCAATTTTTTTTCGGTAAAGTTAAGGCCGGCAAAATGACGGGCATTGGTATCGTCTTTTAACCCGATATAAACGGCGTCAGCGCCGTTTTCGATGGCCGCCTTCAGCGCCGGGAGATTTCCGGCAGGGCAGAGCAGCTCCATAATTTATCCTGAGGGTTACGTCTGAGACGCAAAATTGTTAACGAACAGGGATTTTAGTTAACCTTGCTGCGACAATTTTTGATTTAAGGCAGTTAAAGGCGTATTGGTAACACCAATAATGGGGTAGAAAATCAGACCCAATTGTTGATTTACGCCGCCATGTGATTTATTGGATATGGCAAAATAACAGGACTATTGAAACAGGGAGTAAAGCTCGTGTTAGATAAACTGCGTTCACGCTTAGTCCATGCTGGCCCGTCTCTGATGAGTGTACCGGTTAAACTGACGCCCTTTGCGCTAAAGCGCCAGGTTCTGGAACAGGTTCTGAGCTGGCAGTTTCGTCAGGCGCTGGCCGATGGAGAGCTGGAATTCCTCGAAGGTCGTTGGTTAAGCATTCATGTTCGTGACATCGACTTAAAATGGTATACCACGGTTGAAAATGAAAAACTGATCGTTAGCCAGCAGGCGGATGCCGACGTCAGTTTTAGCGCCGACGCCAGCGATCTGCTAATGATAGCTGCCCGTAAACAGGACCCGGATACGCTCTTTTTCCAGCGTCGACTGGTCATTGAAGGCGATACTGAGTTAGGGTTGTATGTGAAGAATCTGATGGACGCCATCGAACTGGAGCAGATGCCGAAAGCGTTACGCGTTATGCTGCTGCAACTGGCGGATTTTGTTGAGGCGGGTATGAAAAACTCGCCGGAAACCAAACAGACCTCGGTAGGTGAACCATGCTAATTCGAGTAGAAATTCCTATTGATGCGCCTGGTATTGATGCGCTGTTACGCCGTTCATTCGAAAGCGATGCGGAAGCGAAGCTGGTTCACGATTTGCGTGAAGATGGTTTTCTGACGCTCGGACTGGTGGCCACGGATGATGAAGGCCAGGTGGTGGGCTATGTCGCCTTTAGTCCGGTTGATGTGCAGGGCGAAGATTTACAGTGGGTCGGCATGGCGCCGCTGGCGGTCGATGAAAAGTATCGCGGGCAAGGGCTGGCGCGCCAGTTAGTGTATGAAGGGCTGGATTCGCTCAACGAGTTCGGCTACGCGGCGGTCGTGACGTTGGGCGACCCGGCGTTATATAGCCGCTTCGGTTTTGAACTGGCCGCGCATTACGATCTTCACTGCCGTTGGCCCGGTACGGAAAGCGCTTTCCAGGTACACCGTTTGGCTGAGGATGCGCTGGAAGGCGTGACGGGGCTGGTGGAGTATCACGACCACTTCAATCGTTTTTAAGCACCGGCGTTTGCAGGCTGGACAGCAGCGCCTCAAACGCTTCGCGTTCCGTCACAAGGCGCTCCTTCTGGCGCTTTGTGAGCTGTTTGATGCGATACTCTATGCGCAGGGCCAGCGAGCGATCGCCGACCTGCGCCGCAAACGCCAGCGTTAACTCGCCTTTTCCCCGTAATGCTTTTGCGCCTTTTCCCGTTTGATGCTGCCTGTAACGACGCGCCACATCGGTGGTTATTCCGGTGTAAAGCGCATTGTCTGCGGTACGAATCAGATACAGATACCAGGGTGTCATTGTCGCCATCAGCATGATAATTTTCAGGTTCCCAGTATAAGCGAGAATAAAGATGGACACACTTACCGCTATTGGCCGTTGGCTGGCGAAACAACACGTGGTGACCTGGTGCGTACACCATGAGGGAGAGCTGTGGTGCGCCAATGCGTTTTATTTGTTCGATGCGCAAAACGTCGCACTGTATCTGTTAACGGATGATAAAACCCGCCATGCGCAAATGTCCGGCGCGTGCGCGCCAGTTGCGGGAACGGTCAATGGTCAGCCGAAAACGGTGGCGCGCATTCGCGGCGTGCAGTTTAAAGGGGTAATTCGCCGTCTGGAGGGGCAGGAGAGCGACGCCGCGCGTAAAGCTTACCTTCGTCGCTTCCCGGTCGCCAGGGTGCTGCCAGCGCCGGTATGGGAAATCCGGCTGGATGAGATTAAATTCACCGACAACACGCTGGGGTTTGGTAAAAAACTGCACTGGTTACGCGACTCACGCGCCCAGCAGGCGTAGCGCCTCGCGGTTAAATGCCGGCAGGTCGTCAGGCGTGCGGCTGGTCACCAGCTGATCTTTATCGACGACGACTTCCTGATCGTAAAATTCCGCGCCCGCGTTCTTCACATCGATAATAATCGGTTTCACCGCCGTGAGTTTGCGGCCACGAATGACATCGGCGCTGATCAACAACTGCGGGCCGTGGCAAATGGCAAAAACCGGTTTACCGCTGTTAACGAAATCGCGGGTAAAATCCACGAAACGGCTGTCGCCGCGCAGGTAGTCCGGCGAATGACCTCCCGGCAATAGCAAGGCGTCGAACTCGTCGGGACGAACGTCATCAATAGCCTTATCAATGGTGACGCTGGCCTCGCCTTTTTTTCCTTTCACCGTTTTACCCGCCTCTTTTTCGATGGTGATGACCTCATGGCCGGCCTGACGGAATTCTGCAGCCGGCGAGGTAAATTCTGAATCTTCAAATTCATCGGTAATCAAAACGGCAATTTTCTTACTCATGCGTTTCCTCCGCAGTGGTGGCGTCGGGTAAGGCAAATTTTCCACAATGATGGATACTTACCTCGTAGACTATTAAGCCTGGTCGATAGGGCCGAGAGTGCAAGGTGGACAAATCTGTAAAGGAGCGAGGATGAGTCAGGTACTGATTACCGGCGCGACCGGACTGGTCGGCGGACATCTGCTGAGAATGTTAATCAACACGCCGCAGGTGAGCGCTATCGCCGCGCCGACGCGTCGTCCGCTGACGGATATTGTCGGCGTTTATAACCCTCACGATCCGCAGCTTACCGACGCGTTAGCTCAGGTGACCGACCCGGTAGATATTGTTTTTTGCTGCCTGGGCACGACCCGGCGTGAAGCGGGAAGTAAAGCGGCGTTTATTCATGCGGATTATACGCTGGTGGTTGATACCGCGCTGACCGGGCGTCGACTGGGCGCGCAGCACATGTTGGTGGTCAGCGCAATGGGAGCAAACGCGCACTCTCCGTTTTTCTACAATCGGGTGAAAGGAGAAATGGAGGAGGCGTTAATCGCGCAAGATTGGCCTCGTTTGACGATTGCCCGGCCTTCTATGCTGCTCGGCGACAGAACAACGCGGCGGGTGAATGAAACGCTTTTCGCTCCGCTATTCCGGCTGCTGCCCGGAAACTGGAAATCGATTGATGCGCGGGATGTGGCGCGGGCCATGCTGGCGGAAGCGCTGGCGCCAGCACAAGAAGGCGTGACGATTCTGACCTCATCGCAACTGCGGGAAAAAGCGGGGTAGCGAAGCCGGATGATTTACCGGATGGCGACGCGGTTTACACATTTTTATCGCCACCCGGCACACCGGTTACTTAATATACGTAAAGGCGGTGGTCACGCGTTTCACGCCGCTCACCCGGCTGGCGATGTCCGCTGCCGCTTTACCTTCACGTTCAGTTACCAGGCCCAGCAGGAATACTTCGCCATTTTCGGTGGTGACTTTCACATTTGACGATTTTACCTGATCGCTGGTCAGTAGCTGTGAGCGAACTTTCGTGGTGATCCAGGTATCGTTAGAGGCGGTCCCCAGGCCGATAGGCTGACCCTGGCGAATCTCGTTATAGACCTCGGTGGTGCCTTCAACGCCCATCGCTATCTGTTTCGCGCGTGCGGAGAGTTCGCTGTTTGGCGACTGGCCCACTAACAAAACTTTGCCCTGATAAGCCGTGACATTGATGCGCGTCTCTTTTTTGATTTGCTCATCTTTCGACAGCGCGCTGCTGACACGCAGTTCCAGCGTTCCGTCATCCACCTGGGTGCCCACGCTACGCGGGTCGGTTGCGGCTTTGGTGCCGACGGCTGCCGTACCCACTACCGCGGCGGCGACGCAACCTTGCAATAGCAACGCAGAAATAAGGACTGCGAGCGGCGAAAATGCCTTCATGTGTACTCCTTAATCATCCTGGTGAGGAAAAAGCGTGTTATCGATCAAATCGCACAGGCAGTTTACCGTCAGCATATGCATTTCCTGAATGCGCGCGCTGTGATGTGAAGGGATACGAATTTCAACATCCTGCGGCCCTAATAGTCCGGCCAGCTCACCCCCGTCATACCCGGTTAGCGCCACAATGGTCATGTCACGTGTGACGGCTGCTTCAACGGCTTTTACGATATCGCGACTATTACCACGCGTAGAGATCGCCAATAAAACATCGCCTGCATGTCCCAGCGCCCGGACTTGTTTTGCATAAACTTCATCGTGCAGGCGATCGTTAGCGATCGCAGTTAAGACCACATTATCGGTATTTAGTGCAATGGCGGGTAAACTGGGTCGCTCCGTTTCAAAGCGGTTAATCATGCTGGCAGCAAAATGCTGTGCGTTGGCCGCGGACGTCCCGTTTCCACAACAGAGGATTTTGTTGCCGTTAAGCAGGGAATGAACCAGCGTCATGGCGGCGCGGGAAATGGCATCCGGAAGCGCTTCCGCCGCAGCAATTTGAGTTTGAATGCTTTCTGTAAAGCAAACTTTGATTCTTTCGAGCACGCTAATCCTTAAAATCTTCAATTATGAGTGGTCGTTAAACGCATCCCGAAACCACTCAATCTCATTTCCGGTGAAGGCTAACACATCGAACCGACAATCCACAGTATCAAAACTCCCATTCTGGCGGGCGAGCCACAAGCGGGCAGTATGTAATAATTTGTGTTGCTTGCTGCGGGTCACACTGGCCGCCGCGCCGCCATAAAGCCCGGAGCGCCGATAGCGGACCTCAACAAAAACCGTCGTTTTTCCGTCACGCATGATCAGATCGATTTCGCCGCCGCGCTCGCGCACGTTGGCGGCGATAAACCGCAGTCCTTTGCTTTCCAGCCAGCGACGCGCGGCAGCTTCCCACGCGTCGCCAGCCTGTTTACGCGTTAGCTGGCGGGAACAATCTCCCCTTGCTGGTATTTGAGCCATGATAACTTCCTGTTAATCACACAATCCGGGCTGGCAGTTAATGCGCCGGTATTACCATTGATCTCAAACCCCTGCACCTGACGCATCTGCGAAAAGTGGTTCGCCAGCGTCCAGGCATCCACGCCCATGGCGTACATCCGCGCCAGAGAATAGTCGTTATGTACAGCGCTCAGCGCCTGCTGCATCAACGGCATATTGCCGCCTGCCAGCATAGGAATTTCACTGTATTGTAAACCTTCCATCTCCAGACGGAAGTCGGGGCCGGAGGTGCCTTGCGCGCTGCGGGAGCTGGCATACAGCGTCGCGCCGCTCTGGGTGCCGTTACGCATGGCGATCATCGGTTTGATAAAGCCAATCTCTTCCGGCGTAGCCAGAATATAGACCGCGTCTACGCGTCCGCCGCCGGTGATTTGCGCGTCGGTCGGCGGCGCAGGGATAGTCAGACCGCCAATGGTGACGCCCGGGTGCGCAGGCACGCTGGCGGCGACCGGACTGCCCGTCAACGCGATACCCGCGCCGCCGTTCACGCCCATTTTGAGCTCGGCTACGGAGCCGAATTTTTGCTGTAATACGATGCCGCCGCCCAGTTTTTGCCACTCCTGGGTGAAGGCGTTCGCCACGCGATCGCCAAGCGCGCTGCGTGGGATCAACAGCAGCGGCGACTGCTTGCCCTGGTCATAAATATGATGCGCCGCGTCACGGGCTTCATCTTCAGGAGAGAGCGCGAAATAGCAGATATTAGGGAAGCTACGTACAGTTTCCGGCTGGTTGAGCGCCAGCACGTTGAGCGGCGTGTTGCTTTTCATCAGCGCTTCCACATTGTTTTTCAACAGCGGCCCGACCACGATACTGGCGCCGTCTTGCTGAACCTGAGCGAGCACCTGATCCAACGGCTGGGAAGAGGTATCGTAGATTTTTAATTCAGCGGAGGGATCCGCCGGCGCGCTTGCTGTAGCAGGGGGAGTTTGTGGCGCGCTGACTGGCGTAGCGGACTGGGATGGAGCGTCATCAGTCAGATCGCTCACCGAGGCCTGCGACGGACTGGCGACGCCGTTGGTCATTTGTGGTTGCGTCTCCTCCACGCCAGGTTCGACCGGCGCGTCAGGCGCGGCGGCAGGCTGCATTTCCACCGCCTGGGTGCCGAGGTTTTTCGCGGCTTCGAAACCTTGCTGGATGGTACGGCCAAACACGGCAGCCTGACCGTTCAGCGGCAGCAGCAGAGCGATTTTGCTGGTGGAAGCTGGTTTAAAACGTTGTACATTGACGAGCTGCGTCGGCAGCATTTTCGCCCCCGGATTTTGCGGGTAGCGTTTTTGCCAGTCGGCGATCCCGGCTTTCAGCATGTCCGGATCGTTGCGGTTGTCAAACCAGACGCGTTGCAGATCCAGCCAGCCCTGAAGCACATTTTCATCGGCGTTGATAACCAGCGTCCTGGCCTGATCCGGCGTCATGGCGGAGAGCGCCTGCCAGGTGGCGTCGATATTTTTTTGTTTCTCTTTCGCCGCCAGTAGCGGTTCCTGGGCGATTAACGCCCGCAATAGGGTAAGCGACGGGCGTCCCTGGCTGGCAACGATCTGCGCCTGCCAGTAACGCGCTTGCTGATGTGGCGCAAAGTCGGCGGGTTTTAGTTTATCCAGCAAGGCCTGCGCGCCTGCGACATCTTTTTGCGCCAGTTTGATTTCTACCGCTAATAAAGACTGTTCGCGACGCTGGGCATCATTCAGATTTTGCGGGAGTTGGTTGAACAGGTCGACGGCCTGCTGGCTTTTTCCTTCTTTCAGCAGTGCATGAATGGCGAGTAATTGCCAGTTGGTCTTGCTATCATCTGCGCTTTGCTGCATCTGATGCAGGTAAAAGGCGGAGTCAGCTTGCGCTGAACCCTGCATATAGGCTGCGCTTTGATCTGGCGCCTGGGTGCCGCACCCGGCGAAAAGTAGCGCAGCCAGGACGACAGGCAGCGCGCGCGCGGCGTTCAAACGAGAAAATGTTGAGGGTACCATACTGTATCCAGTGATATTTTTTTACGCAATGCTCAATATTAAATCGGCAATACGGACGACACAATGAAACAAAACGAATCGGCGGATAATTCTCAGGGCCAACTCTTTATTGTACCTACTCCTATCGGGAATTTGGCTGATATTACTCAACGCGCGCTGGAAGTTTTACAAGCCGTTGATTTAATTGCCGCTGAAGACACTCGTCATACCGGTTTATTGCTGCAACATTTTGGGATTAATGCCCGGTTGTTTGCGCTGCACGACCATAACGAACAACAAAAAGCGGAAACGCTGGTCGCGAAGCTAAAAGAAGGGCAGAACATTGCGCTGGTTTCCGACGCCGGTACGCCGCTAATTAATGACCCCGGCTATCACCTGGTACGTACCTGCCGTGAAGCGGGGATTCGCGTGGTGCCGCTACCGGGGCCGTGTGCGGCGATTGCCGCCCTGAGCGCCGCTGGCCTGCCATCCGACCGTTTCTGCTATGAAGGCTTTTTACCGGCGAAATCCAAAGGCCGCCGTGATGCGCTAAAAGCCATTGAAGCGGAGCCGCGAACGCTGATTTTTTATGAGTCAACCCACCGCCTGTTAGATAGCCTGGAAGATATCGTCGCGGTATTGGGAGAATCCCGCTATGTGGTGCTGGCGCGTGAGCTGACCAAAACCTGGGAAACCATTCACGGCGCGCCGGTCGGCGAGCTGCTGGCGTGGGTCAAAGAAGATGAAAACCGTCGCAAAGGCGAAATGGTGCTGATTGTCGAAGGGCATAAAGCGCAAGAAGACGACCTGCCCGCCGACGCGCTGCGCACGCTGGCGCTGCTACAGGCAGAACTGCCGCTGAAAAAAGCGGCGGCGCTGGCAGCAGAAATTCACAGCGTGAAGAAAAATGCGCTGTATAAATATGCGCTGGGGCAGCAGGAAGAGTAAAAGCGAGCGCCCGGGAACCGCCTTTTATCGCCATCGCGTTAATACTCAATCAGGTGATTGATGTGGGTAAAGTGATGGGGGCATTGGGCGGTGATAGCGGGCCGGGCCTTTCCTTCGGGCTTACTCTCGCGATCAGCAACGCATAACCGACTCCTTTTTAGACGATCATTAGTTCCACGCCTGTTTTCGCTAATGCCGCTTTATCCTGTTTGCTGATGGTGTCATCGGTTATCACACAATCGATCTTGTCCATCGGCAATACCTGGTTAAAGCCGCGACGGTTAAATTTGGTCGCGTCCAGTACCGCGATAACTTTGTGTGCCGCCGCCGCCATGACGCCGCTAATGGAATAACCTTCGTTAAACGTGGTAATACCGTTTGTCGCATCAATGCCATCCGCCCCGACAAACATGACATCGGCGCTGATGCCGTGTAGCGATCGTTCCGCAATCGTGCCGTGCATTGAGTGGGTTTTATGCCGTACCGTACCGCCGCAGACCACCAGCGTGAGATCTTTATTTTCTGATAGCGTAAAAGCGGCAGGCAAGCTGTTAGTGATCACCGTAATATTGCTTTTTCGCGCGAGCGCTTCCGCAATCAGTAATGTTGTGCTCCCGCTATCCAGAATGATGGTCATTCCTTCTTCAACCATTGCCGCAGCCGCCTGGGCAATCCGCTTTTTCGGATCGCTGGCGAGTTGATACCGATCTTCCAGAATGACTTCCTGATTGTCGCCTTCCGCCAGATGACTTCCCGGTTTTGCCGCGCCGCCATGAAAACGGGTGACAAGGCCTTTCTCTTCCAGCAGACGCAGGTCAGCACGGATAGTCACTTCAGAAATACCAAAGGTATTTGAAAGGTCCATCACTAGCACGCTGCCTTGCGTATTAATCAGGTCGACAATTTTATTTCTTCGCTCAAATGAGTTCATATTGATTTGCCTGATAATTAACTGTAACTAGTTTAAACGAAGGATTGCGAAAGGTGAACGCTAAATTTCGAAAGGAAATGTGAGCCAGCGCAGGTTGCTGGCTCGTACCATCAGGAAAGTTGAAGTAAAATTTTGCCCTGCATGGGCGCGCCATTAAGCGCTTTGACTGCTTCTGCAAAGCTTTCCGCATCGCCTCGATGGGCAATGAGAGGGGTCAGTTGAAGACGTTTTTCAGCTAACAGGCGCGCTGCGGTTTCCCATTCTTCTCCTGGCCATGGCGCGGAGTAGTTCATCCAACTGCCGAGGAGTGTGAGCTCTTTACGCAAAATTAACCCGAATGTACGCGTTGTCAGGGTGAGATCGTGATGTAACGTCCCCACCAGCGCCAGTTGCGCGCGCGGCCCGGCGATATCGATAGCCAGCGAGACGGTCTGGGGAGTTCCTGCCGTTTCGAGAACCAGTTGATCAAACTGAATGTCGGACAACGCGGTCTGGATGTCGTCGGCGGTCATTTCCCGGCTATTACAGGTATGCGTTGCGCCGAGCGCTTTCGCCAGTTCCAGTTTCTGCGGATTGATATCAATCGCCGTTACGCTTCGCGCGCCCAGTTCCCGCGCGCATTGTAAGGCCAGCAGGCCAATTGTCCCGGCACCGACGATAATTACGTTTTTCCCCTCGCAGCCCTGCGCCAGATGAAAGGCGTGTAAGCCCACGGTAATCGGTTCGATAAACGCGCCATCTTCAATCGGCATATCAGACGGCAAGCGGAAAAGATTGGCCCGTTTGACCACCACATATTCCGCATTACCGCCTTCGCTGCGCGATCCTACAAACTGATACTGTTTGCATAAAGAAAAGTAACCGCGTTCGCATTGCGGGCAGTGAAAGCAGGGAAGAAGCGGGACACAAGCGACGGCATCGCCAGGCTGCATATCCGTTACGCCTGTGCCGTAGGATTCAACGTAGCCGCTGAATTCATGACCTAACGTAATAGGATAATAATGGGCGCCCTGCGCGAAAATACGCGGGATATCCGATCCGCAAAGCCCTGAGCTAACGACTTTGACCAACACATCGTCCTCGGCTTGCAGTTGTGGTAAGGGGCGTTCTTCAACGCGCACGTCTCCCTCAGCGTGAATAACCACTGATTTCATAACATTCTCCAGGAAGGTGAGGGGAGCGATTGCTCCCCTAAAATTAAGAGGCGATTTGATTTTGCTGTAGCGCCGTGGCTTTCTCAGCCGCAACAAACTGTCGGGCGCGACGCCAGGTCAGCAGTACGCCGGCCAGATAGATAATGGCAATGACGGCGAAGCCGACGATATTCTGCCAGGTAAAAAGTTGAATCAGCAGCCAGGTGATGGGAGAACCGCCCTGATCCAGCGAGGCGACTTGTCCGCCAGCTTTTAGCGCTCCGGCATTGGCAGCCAGTTGGGTATGCAGGCCAATCGTCTGCGTGGCTATCCACAGGGTGATACCCATAATAATGACACCTGAAATCAGCGTGCGGAACAGGTTGCCCTGGTGTACCGCAACCGCCATCGCAATAAAGAAACCGATGGTGGCGAGGTCGCCGAACGGCAGCACCTGGTTCCCCGGTACTAAGACGGCAATCAGGATGGTCAGCGGAATGAATATCAGGCTCGCGGAGACAACAGAGGTATGACCGAGCAGTAGCGCTGGATCAAGGCCTATCAGGAACTCCTGCCCGCCAAATTTGGCCTGTAGACGTTTACGCGCATGTTTCGCGATAGGCGTTAGGCCATCCATAATAGGTTTAATGACGCGTGGCATAAGCAGCATCACCGCTGCGGTTTTGACCGCCAGTTGCAGAACGGCTTTGGCGTCGTAGCCTGCCAGCACACCAATCACCAGCCCCATCACGAAGCCGACAGTCACCGGCTCGCCAAACGGTCCGAAGCGTTTCTGGACATCATCTGCGCTAAAGTGAATACGATTGAGGCCCGGAATTTTTTCGATGATGGTATCAACGAGCACCGCCACGGGGCCCAGGTAGGCGGATGAACCGTGTGGGATAGCAATCCCCTCGAGGCCAAAATAGTCGCGGGTATCTTTGGCAAACCAGTCCCCCAGTTTGTAGACAAAGGCGGCATGAACCACAACGCCCAGAATCCCCAGCCAGTATGAACCGGTCGCCAGATGCAGCATGGCGCCCGTGAAGGTCATGTGCCAGATATTCCAGATATCGACATTCACCACGCGGGTCATGCGGGTCACCAGCATCAGGACGTTAACCCCGATAGCGACAGGGATCGCGACCAGCGCGATTTGTGACGCCCAGGTCATGGGCGATGAACCCGGCCAGCCGACGTCAATAACGTGGAGATTGATTTGGAAATGTTCCGCCATGGCTTTTGCCGCGGGGCCGATAGAATCCAGCATCAGGCCGATGACCAGACCAATACCCACGAAGCCGATACCAATATGCAAACCCGATTTAAAACAATCCCCAAGCTTCATTCCCAGCAGTTTAGAGAACACGATGATCACCAGGGGCAACATCACCGTTGGGCCTAAGTCGAGGATATAACGCATTATTTCGCTAAACATACGTTACCCCATGAGAATGGACAGAATTTTTTGCTGTAATGCTTCAATACCCACGCCGGAAACAAAAGGCATACCGTGAACGACGGGAATATCGCCAAAGGCGCGATCGACCCTGGCAGTGGTACAGATAAGATCGGCTCCGTCCATATAGGTTTCGATTTCGGTGACCCGACATTGCACTAAGTCGAGCTCAATATGGTTGGCATCACATAGCTCTTTAATTTCTTCCGCAGCCATCGTTGAGGTTGCAACCGCACCGCCACAGGCCACAATTACTTTACGTTTCATAGGGTATTCCTCATTATTATCAATTTATTATCAAACCTGGGCGCACTGCTCAGGCTCAAGGATGGTTTCCTGAAAGCGTATCGCCAGTTCGGCATCCGGCGCGCTTAACAGGGCATCGAGGGTGCTCGGGTTCTGTAGCTCACTAAACAGGCGGCGCAGAAGTTTTAGCTGTGCCGCCGGGTTTTCAACGATTAAGGCGATGATTAACGAAACGGCAATCTCTTCGTCATCATCCGCCTGTTGAAACATGACCGGCTTATCTGGACGAATCAGATAGATAGCGGGTGATTTCGCATGAACCGCCTCGCAATGAGGGATAGCGACGGCGTGACGCTCCAGCGCAATGCCGGTAGGAAAAGACGCTTCACGTTCCACCAGCGCCTGCGGATAACTGTCATGTACCACGCCTTTCGCCAGCATCTCTTTGCCAATGTGCGACAGCGCCTGTTGGCTCGAGTCGAATGTGATTCCGGTTCGGACAAATAGTTGGCTCATAAATTCTCCATTATTCAGGCGACATCCGGCGTGCAACCGAAGCGATAAGCGCGCAGAACATCCTGAATTTTGTCAATAATCAGGTTATGCGGCGTGGGGGTGAGCACGCCCTCAGACAGGCGTTCAAACTGTACGGGCATAAACTGGCTAATTAATCCCAGCGGCAATGTGACGTTGTTCAGATTGGCGATTAACTTCTCTACGCTTTGACGAATACGCGGGTGCGGCCAGTAATAGCGAATACGGTCAGACAAACTAAAGTGGATGTCGACCATCGCCTGGCTCCAGGTTGGACGGTAGTATTTTTTCCAGTAGCCTGGCTCGTTTAGCATCACTTCATCGATAACTTCCATCACGCGGCTACGTTGTTCTGGGGATACCAGCTCATTTTCCATTTGCGCAAGTGCGAAAATGGCTTCGCGCAGCGCGAAAGTGAGCGCCGGGCCGACCTTCAGAATGGCGTAATGATCGCGAACGAGGGCGCGGTAGGCCTGTCGCGTCTGATAATCAGTCGAATGCGCTTCATAGACCATCGGCGTTTCTTTTATCCATGCGGAGAGCGCCTGTGCCGCCTGCGGCTGATAATGAATAATCTGGGTATGATCAAATTCAACGCCCGGTTGCACCACAATGGCGATCACGCGTGACAGTGCTTCTTCCAGACCTGATTCACGAAACGCGATTTGGTGAGTTTCCAGCGTACGGGCAGCATCGACTTCGCGGGTGACATGAACGCTGCCGATAGTACTGGCTTCACCGCCAGGAACGGGCACTTCCGTGCCGATGACATAAGTCAGATGGCATTTTTGTTCTTCGTTTGCGGTCTCTTCTGCTGCTTTACAAAGCACGGCGGCACGGCGTGCAACGACCATCGGATCCAACGGTGTCGGGTCATCTGCGCAGGACATCGACGCGTCCAGGTGAATTTTGCTAAAACCAGCGGCGACATACGCTTTTATTAACTCAACCGACTTTTCCATTGCCGCCGCTGCCGGTTCGTTCTGCCAGCAGTTAGGCCCTAAATGATCGCCACCAAGAATCAACCGCTCACGTGGAAATCCCACTTCCTGGGCGATGCCATAGACAAAATCACGAAAGTCAGCCGGTTTCATGCCGGTATAACCGCCAAACTGATTCACCTGATTGGATGTGGCTTCAATCAATACTTTGTTGTCAGTGTTGAGATCGAAAAGCAGAGCTGATTCGATAACCAGGGGATGAGCAGAACAAACTGAACAGATGCCCAGATGTTCTCCTGCTTTATGACGAGCAATTATTCCTTTCACTTTTATCTCCGAATTCTTTCGTTTGTTTTCTTCGAAAGAATTTATAGGCTTTCGTAATGTTGTTTTGTGATTTTGATCTGATAAATGAAAGTTGCGAAAGAAAATGTAAGATGACGAAATGGTATGTAATGTCTGTGATTTCACTTTGTCATGAAAAACCGTACCCGCCGGAGCGGGCACGGAGGAACAAACGAAGGCTAATTAAACAATCGAGATAGCCAACTGCGCTTTGGCTGCATGACTTCTGGTGGTGGGGTAACGGGAACGGTGATCATCTCGCCTGCACCAGAGGCGATAAGCTCCTCGATTTCACGTAGTGCCTGCTGTGCATCTTCGCCCTGCGCCCGGAACAACAAGCGATGCCCCTTTTTCGCGCCGAGCGACACCACCCGCATCAGGTTTTTCCCGTCCACCGGGCCGGAAGCGTTATCCAGATTTTCTACCGTAATGTGGCTTTGAAACTGTTTGATAAACTTCACCAGCACCGCACTGGGTCTGGCATGTAAACCATGCGGATTATGGATGACAAACGTTGCCTGCTCACCCTCCTGCAACTCCACGGCTGCTGGCGTATTGGTCGTCGATCCAGTCAGTAGCGTTAAAACCTGACTGGGGGATTCGGCTTTAGCCAATGCTTGCGGAATAGCGTCATCGCTGAGCACGCGAGTCAGTTGGCGCAAAATCTCAAGATGTTCATTGGAGCGCGCGGCAATTCCGGTGACCAGATACGCGGTGTTGCCGTCACCCCAGTCAACGCCGTAGCGAAAAACGATTACCTTTACACCGGTTTGTAATACCGCATCGCGAGACTCTGGCGTACCGTGTGGGATCGCGATTCCATTGCCCAGATAAGTGGAAATCTGTGCTTCGCGATCCAACATGCCGCGTAAATAGTCAGGCGTGGTATTGCCAGCCGCAGATAACTTTTCCACCACACGGTGCAGAGCGGTGACTTTATCGAGGCGCTCATCGCTGACAAAAATATCGTGTTCACAGAGCTGCATTCTGACCTCCAGCCTTTACTACAGGAGTTGTGTTGACTGAATTTTTGCGCACAGCCCACAATCTCCATAGGCCAAGCATCACCGCACCACATGCAGAGCCCGCAAGGATACATAACACCCAGGCCAGCGGCTGACTCACCAAAGGTAAAATTAAGAAGCCGCCGTGAGGAGCCGGAACCTGAATACGCAAGCTGTAGCTAAGTACCGCGGAAATGCTGGAAGCAATCATCATCATCGGGATGACACGCAAAGGATCTTTCGCTGCGAAAGGAATCGCGCCTTCAGTGATGTGTGTACAACCGAGGATATAGTTAACCATGCCTGCGGCACGTTCTTCCTCGCTAAAACCTTTTGGAAAGAAGGTGGTCGCCAGAGCAATTACCAGTGGTGGAGTAATACATGCGGCAGACACACCAGCCATAAAGTAGAAGTTGCCCTGGCCCAGTAAAAGCGTGCCGGTGACATAAGCGGCTTTGTTTACCGGGCCGCCAAAGTCAAAGGAGCACATTGCACCCACCACAATACCCAGCAATATTGGATTCGCTTCCTGTAGAGATGCCAGCCAGTTCATCATGCTATTATTGATAGCTGCGACAGGTTGCCCAAGCAGCGACATCAACACGCCAATAACCAGTACGCCAATGAGCGGCATAATAAAAATCGATTTCAGGCCTTCATACTGACGCGGTAAGCCTTCGAGTCGATTCTTTACCCATAACATCAGGTAACCGGCAGCGAATCCGGCAATTATCCCACCGAGAAATCCTGCGCCGGTAGCATTTGCCAGTAAGCCGCCGACAAATCCAGCCACCATCCCTGGTCTGCCAGAAATAGAGAATGCAATATAAGCGGTAAAGACCGGAACCATAATCGAAAAGGCTTGCTGACCGATTTTCATTAGCATAGCGGCGGTTGCATTGTATTCAGCTGAATTAGGATCAGCGGAATAAATCCCCCATAAAAACGACACCGCAATTAATATGCCTCCGGCAACTACAAAAGGCAGCATATTTGAAACACCACTCATCAGGTGTTTATAAATTTGTCGCCCAAGCGATTCTTTTTCGATAATTTCCGTTCTGGTGGTTGATTCGCCTTTACGTATTGGGGCTTCACCATTAATAACTTTGTTAATCAGCTCCGCAGGATGATGGATTGCTTCTTTTACCGGTACTTCAATAACCGGTAAACCATTAAAGCGATCAGGTAAGACATCTTTATCCGCCGCAATAATGACTCCGGCAATATCTACCAGATCAGCAGGTTGAATAGCATTTTCAACGCCACTGGCACCATTGGTTTCAACTTTTATTTCAACAGATAATTTTTTCGCGGCATTTTTTAAGGCTTCTTCAGCCATAAATGTATGCGCAATACCGGTAGGGCAGCCGGTCACTGCAATGATCTTTTTCATAAGCAGACCTTAAATTGTAATTTAACCTACAGCTTTCTGACGTGGATTTGCGAAAGTAAGGTTTCTATTGCCGCAAGTTGGCCTAATCCGGCAGAACTTGCGACATCAGCTCCTGTTGCACTGGCAAGAGATAAGGCATATTCCACTTCTCCTGTAGATAACCACTGGCTGAGAAAGGCGGCCAGTGCAGCATCGCCTGCACAGGCGGAGCTCACCAAATCAACTGTTGGCGCGCTACAAAACCAGTAATCAATCCCATTGGAGAAATACATTCCTTTAGCGCCAAGGGTTAGCAGAACATTTTGTGCACCAAGTGCATGTAAAGTGGTAAGAGTATTTTTCGCATCATTGTCGTCAGAGACAGTTAAACCGAATATTGCTTTAACCTCTTCATCATTTGGTTTAATTAATAACGGTTTGAACTCCAGTAACTGACGTAATGACGGATGACTAATATCTAAAATTACGCCGATATTTTTTTGCTGACAAATATGCATAATTTCTGCGTAAAAGCGGCTTTCAATACCTTGTGGCAGGCTGCCGCTTATCACCAGATATTCTGCATCGGGCAGTTGAGAAATAATCGTGATGATTTGTTGTTTACATTCATCTGGAATATATGAGCCAGGGTTGATCAGTTTATATTCCTGCTGCCCGTCATGAATGAAAATATTAATCCGCGTGGGTTCTTCTACCCATGCTGGTGTGACTGGCATTTTTCGGGTACGCAGGCTTTCTACAATATAATGCCCGGTGAAACCTCCAAAAATTCCTAATATATGCGCAGGTATTTGAAAGTGATCCAGAACCAGCGCAACATTTACCCCTTTACCATTTGGGCAAAACTCGGTGTGGTGAGTGCGATTGACAATATTTGGCTGTAAAGGATCGCTAAATATATTCATATCAATCGCGCTATTAAGTGTTAGCGTGTAGATCACAGGCGATTCCTCACAGTTGCCCTTCACAGCCGCAAACATGAATTACTTTGCGTACCACCTCTTTCATCGCCTGTTTTGCTGGTTGCATATAGTGGCGGGGATCATTGGCTTTCGGGTTTTGCAGGAAATACTCTTTTAAGGCGTCGGAGAAGGCGATTTTCAGTTCGGTGGCAACATTGACTTTGCATACCCCAAGGCTGATGGCCTGGCGAATATCGCTTTCCGGCAAACCAGATGCCCCATGCAATACCAGAGGGATATCCACCAGAGCGCGTATTTCTGCCAGTCGCTCAAAATCAAGTTTAGGTTCAGCGGCATACATGCCGTGTGCCGTGCCGATAGCAACCGCCAGCGAATCAATGCCGGTGCGCGCCACAAACTCACGTGCTTGCTGTGGATTGGTGTAAAGGGCATCTTTGCTGTCTACCACTAAATCATCTTCGATCCCACCAAGGCGGCCCAGTTCTGCCTCCACGCTGGTGTCGTAGCGATGGCAAAAATCGACCACGCTTTTCACCAGCGCCACATTCTCTTCAAAGGGAAAGTGGGAACCATCGATCATGACTGAACGGATCCCTGCCATAACTTTGCTTTCGATATCGGCTAACGATTCATGATGATCCAGATGAATGGCCAGTGGCAGATTGTATTCACGAGCCAGATCGCCCGCGATCGCCACAATGTTACCCATTCCGGCATAGCTAAACGTGCCTGGTGTTCCGGCAACGATCAGCGGTGAGCGCATTTCTGCGGCGGTTTCTACCACCACCTGCAAGGTTTCCAGGTTATGGATGTTAAAGGCTGGCACGGCATAGCCTGCATGCTGGGCCTTCTGGAGCATATTTTTACTGGAAATAATGAACATAGTGGTCTCCGTTTATAACTTTCGAAATTAAAGTTTAAAATAAAAATAACCTTCGTTTTGAAAGTAATGTAACGATCATTGCCACACATGATTGTGATCATCGACACAAAAGCAGGATAATTTTTCTTAAATGAAAGCAAAAATGTGGATTTAAATTTTGTTTTGTAAGTAAATAGGAGACGTGAAAATTCTATAATTAATTGATTTTATTGTTATGTTTTCCATTGAGCATTCGGTGACGTGGTGCAAAATTGACATCCCCTGTCAGAAGTTTAAAAATGAAAGTTAAAGCACGGGATAACTTCCCGACGAAGCGGAAAAAAAGGGTATGTTGTGGCAAAACCATCTACCAGCCTGTTGAAAAGGCGTCTGGACATTGCCGAAATCGTCCGTAAAAACGGCGAAATAAAAGTAGACGATTTGGCTGAAATGTTATCGGTTTCAGGGGTAACGATCCGTAATGATCTCAATTACCTGGAGCAACAAGGCTATCTGAAACGCTCCTTTGGCGGAGCGATTTACACGGCCCAACCCGTCAGAGCAGCGGTAAGCCATGAAGTGGTGCAGTCGCAGGCGTTAGAGCATAGCGTAGAGCTGGAACTGGCTAAGCAGGTTGCCCGTCTGGTCTGCGACGACGATACCGTGTTTCTGGGGGCCGGAGAGGTGTTGCGTAAAGCGCTTCCTTTCCTGGGCGATTATCGGGATCTGTGCCTTATCATCAACGATCTTAGCCATGTTGCGCCGGCCCGTGATTATATCGATGGTGAAATTGTGTTGTTGGGCGGTGTACTGGGGCGTAGTGGCCAGGCGCTGGGGGGCGAAATCGCCATCCAATCTTTGCAACAATTTCAACCGTCATGTTGTCTGGTGATGGTAGACCATATCAGCGAGGATGGCACGCTCAACGTGAAAAACGAAAGTGCAGCTGCTTTGCTAAGTGAATGCCTGCGCCTTAGTGGACAGAGTATTGCCGTGGTGGCGCAGCGTCCGATTCATGATGTGGCGCGTTATCCGGTAGGGAAACTGAATACGCTGAGCGCGATTATTACGCCACAGATTGTCGCCGCTGAGTACCACTCACGGTTTCTGGCCGACGGCTTAACCAACAGTTATACCAATAACGAATGTCTGACCTGGATAAACCCGACCCTGCATCAGGCAAGATGAAGGACAACGCATGAACATAACAATCGCAACATTGGGTGAATTGCTCGTCGAGTTTCTGGCAAAAAAAGAGAACCAGGGATTTTCCTCTCCGGGAGAATTTTGGGGGCCGTATCCCAGTGGGGCGCCCGCCATATTTGCCGATCAGGTTGCTAAACTTGGTTTTCGTTCATTGTTGTTTAGCTGTGTTGGCAACGATGCCTTTGGCGTTATGAATATTACCCGCTTGTCGCGCGATGGCGTAAATGTACAGGGAATTTCCGTACTGCCGAACGCCACAACAGGCAGTGCTTTTGTCAGCTACCGAAGCCAGGCCCAGCGCGATTTTATTTTCAACATGCCGGACAGTGCGTGCGGTTTGCTGAGTGCCGATCACCTTGATGAAACATTACTCAGACAATATCGCCACTTTCATATTATGGGATCGTCATTATTTTCCTTTCGTTTGATCGATGCCGTACGCAAGGCGATTAGCATTGTAAAAGAAAATGGTGGCACAATTTCTTTCGATCCTAATATCCGTAAAGAGATGCTAAAGATCCGCGAAATGTCGCAGGCCTTTGAATACATTCTTGATTACACGGATTTCTTCCTGCCAAGCGATGGCGAACTGGATTATTTCGGCCTGAGTAAATCCCGCGATGAAGAGAAAATTGTCGCAAGGCTTCACAAGCGTGGAATTGCCCACGTCATCATTAAACGTGGCGCCCGTGGAGCCAGTTACTATTCAAAAGACGAACAACATCATGTGGCTGAGTATCCGGTGAAGGTGGTTGATCCTACAGGCGCTGGCGATTGCTTTGGCGCAACCTTTGTTAGCCTGTTTCTTGCGGGATATTCCGTACCCGATGCTTTAGCCCATGCTAATGCCGCAGGATCGCTGGCTATCTCTGCGCGTGGGCCGATGGAAGGCACGTCCACGCTGGCACAAATTAAAGAATTGATGATGCAGCAGAATTGAGTAAAGGTGATTAATAGGCTGTCGTTATATTCGACATACCTCAAATTGCATGTGCTGCGACTCAAATTAGTGAGAAACGTAATGTTGCGCCTGGCAGAGAATTTCAATTTATTGAATTTTAATGCTTTTATGGTGGAGTGGGTGTTTTTGCCATATCCGGTATGAACATGGCGCAGTTTATCAAACATATGAAAACATGGCCCTTAAGCCATGTTTTGCGAGGCGCTTTCCAGAATAGATCAGGTCACAGGTGCCGGGTTAAACACTGCCAGCTGGTTATGCAATCCCCACTGGTCCGAGAAAGTCTTTTTCCGGCCGCTGGCGACATCGAGAATAAAGTGAAACAGCTTCCAGCCCACATCTTCGATTGTCTCTTCACCCGTGGCGATGGTGCCTGCATTGATATCCATTAAGTCATACCAACGGTTCGCCAGCTCGGTACGCGTCGCCATTTTAATGACCGGCACCGCCATCAGCCCGTAAGGCGTGCCGCGTCCGGTGGTAAAGACCTGTACGGTAATGCCGGAAGCGACCTGCTGCGTGCCGCAGACGAAATCGCTGGCGGGCGTCGCGGCGTAAATCAGGCCGCGTTTGGTGGGGCGCTGGCCCGGCGATAATACTTCGACAATGGCGCTCTTACCCGATTTAGCGATAGAGCCCAACGCTTTTTCCACGACGTTCGCCAGGCCGCCTTTTTTGTTGCCAGGGGACGGGTTAGCGCTGCGATCGGTTTTCCCCATATCAAGATAGTTATCGTACCAGGCCATTTCATCCAGCAGGCGTTTACCCACGGCTTCGTTGATGGCGCGCGGCGTCAGAAGATGAATGGCATCGCGCACTTCGGTGACCTCCGAGAACATGACGGTCGCGCCGCAGCGTACCAACAGATCGGAAGCATAACCCACCGCCGGGTTTGCCGTGACGCCGGAAAACGCATCGCTGCCGCCACACTGCATCCCGACGACCAGCTCGGAGGCCGGGCAGGTTTCGCGCTGGCGCTGGTTCAGTTTCGTCAGATGGCGTTCGGCGACCCGCAAAATATCGTCGACCATTGATTTAAAGCCGACATGCTGCTCGTCCTGTAAACGCACAATACTGGCGCTTTCAACGGCGATGGCGGGAACATCCTCGGTGCCTTCCAGCAGCCGTTCCGGCTGCAGTTTTTCGCAACCGAGGCCAATCACCATCACTTCGCCGCCAAAATTGGGGTTGAGCGCGATATTATGAATCGTGCGAATCGGCACGACCGCCGCCGGCGCGTTGATTGCCACGCCGCAGCCGTACAGATGGTTTAGCCCTACAACGCCATCGACATTCGGATATTTGGGCAGGAGATCGCGCTCAATCACTTTCACCACATAATCGACCACGCCCGCCACACAGTGCACGCTGGTGGTAATGCCAAGCAGATTTTTGGTGCCGACGCTGCCATCGGCGTTACGATAGCCCTCAAACGTGTAGCCTTCCAGCGGCGGCAGCGGTTCCGGTACTTTGGTCGCCAACGGTAGCGTATTCAGCGGCGGCGCTTTTGGCAGTTCAACCAGCGACTCGTCGATCCAGCTTCCGCGCGGGATGTCGCGTACCGCATAACCGATGACTTCGCCATAACGGATGATTTCGCCGTGAGCGGGGATATCCGTCAGAGCGACTTTATGGCCTTGCGGAATATGTTCAGTCAGTTCCAGGCCATCCGGAAAACGTGTTCCGGCTTTAAGACCGTGGTCATTAACAATAATTGCGACATTATCGGTTTCATGTACTTTTATATAAAACGCCGATGGCGATTCCTGGCGAATTTCGATATTGGCCATTGTTCAACATTCTCCAGCCTGGATGATAGAAATAGGATTATCTATTTTGGTTATGGTTAAATCGTTAAATCTCAATATAAGAAATAAAGTTCATGCATAATGAAATAAGAATGACAGGAGTATAAATATAAGAATGTGATCCAGATCACCGCAAATTATGAAATTTTTTATGTAGGCCGGGTAAAGCGTAAATGTGTGCATTAGCGCCCAGTATCATGGGCGTATGCTCAAAAATAAGCGTTAAATAATCCCTTTTTAATGAGCGTTTGCACAATGATTATCCGCCATAGGCTGTTTATACTGAATGGCGAATTCAGTGTATCTGACGAGTTATTTGAAAATACCATGATAATAATAAAAGACGCTAAAGATATCAGAACGGTATATTGTGCTACAGGATGTGTACCACATTAGAAATAGAATGTGGAGATCCATTCTGATTTCAGATAAGCATTTTATTGTCGTTGCTATAAGTTATGGTGGCGGCATCACATGTAGAGAATTAAAGAAATAAGCGAAGGTATAAGCGATGAATAACGCTATTTTCCCTAATAAGTTTAAAGCGGCGCTGGCGGCGCAACAGGTGCAGATTGGCTGCTGGTCTGCACTGGCAAGCCCAATCACCACCGAAGTTCTCGGTCTGGCGGGATTTGACTGGCTGGTGCTGGATGGCGAACATGCGCCGAACGATGTGACCACCTTAATTCCGCAGCTAATGGCATTGAAAGGCAGCGCCAGCGCGCCTGTAGTACGTGTGCCAACCAATGAACCGGTCATTATCAAACGGATGCTGGATATTGGGTTTTATAACTTCCTGATCCCCTTTGTTGAAACGCAAGAGGAAGCGGCTCGCGCCGTCGCCTCGACGCGTTACCCGCCGGAAGGCATTCGCGGCGTCTCCGTTTCTCACCGCGCGAATATGTTCGGCACGGTGCCTGATTACTTTGCGCAGTCAAACAAAAACATCACCATTATTGTTCAAATCGAAAGCCAGTTGGGTGTCGACAATGTTGATGCCATCGCCGCAACGGAAGGCGTTGATGGCATTTTTGTTGGCCCAAGCGATCTGGCCGCCGCGCTGGGTCATCTCGGCAATGCTTCTCACCCTGACGTGCAGCAGACGATTCAACATATTTTCGCCCGCGCTAAAGCGCACGGTAAACCGTGCGGCATTCTGGCGCCGGTAGAGGCGGATGCCCGCCGTTATCTGGAATGGGGCGCGACCTTTGTCGCCGTTGGCAGCGATTTAGGCGCATTCCGCGCCAGCACGCAGAAGCTTGCCGACACCTTTAAAAAATAATCCTGGTATGGAAAGAGAGAACGCTATGACGATGAAAGTTGGCTTTATTGGCTTAGGCATCATGGGTAAGCCCATGAGCAAAAACTTACTGAAAGCAGGGTATTCGCTGGTGGTGTCCGATCGTAATCCTGAAGCGATTGCCGACGTCATTGCCGCAGGCGCGGAAACGGCCTCTACGGCGAAGGCGATCGCTGAACAGTGTGACGTCATCATCACGATGCTGCCTAACTCTCCGCATGTGAAAGAGGTTGCGCTGGGCGAGAACGGTATCATCGAAGGCGCGAAGCCGGGAACCGTATTGATTGATATGAGTTCTATCGCGCCGCTGGCAAGCCGTGAAATCAGCGATGCGCTGAAGGCGAAGGGCGTTGAGATGTTGGATGCGCCGGTCAGCGGCGGCGAGCCGAAGGCGATTGATGGCACGCTGTCGGTGATGGTGGGGGGCGATAAAGCCATTTTCGACAAGTACTACGACCTGATGAAAGCGATGGCGGGTTCCGTGGTGCATACCGGCGATATCGGCGCAGGCAACGTCACAAAACTGGCTAACCAGGTGATCGTGGCGTTGAATATCGCCGCCATGTCTGAAGCGCTGACGCTGGCGACTAAAGCGGGCGTCAACCCGGATCTGGTCTATCAGGCGATTCGCGGCGGTCTGGCTGGCAGCACGGTACTGGATGCGAAAGCGCCGATGGTCATGGACAGAAACTTTAAGCCAGGTTTCCGTATCGATCTGCACATTAAAGATCTGGCGAATGCGCTGGATACCTCCCACGGCGTTGGCGCGCAGCTCCCGCTGACCGCCGCCGTTATGGAAATGATGCAGGCGTTACGCGCGGATGGACACGGTAATGACGACCATAGCGCGCTGGCGTGCTACTACGAAAAACTGGCGAAAGTGGAAGTCACTCGCTAACGACGTTGTGCCCGGATGGCGTGTAGCGATCCGGGCCTGAATTTCAGGCTGGATAAGTGAAACGCCATCCGGCGTTGTGCAGTAACAGGCTACCACTATGAAAATCGTAATTGCCCCCGACTCCTACAAAGAAAGCCTTTCTGCCGCCGAGGTAGCGCAGGCGATAGAAAAAGGATTTCGGGAAATTTTCCCCGATGCGCAATATGTCTCTGTTCCGGTTGCCGATGGCGGCGAAGGAACGGTCGAAGCCATGATTGCCGCGACGCAGGGCGTTGAACGCGCCGCATGGGTGACCGGGCCGTTGGGTGAAAAAGTGAAAGCCTGCTGGGGAATGTCCGGGGATGGTAAAACCGCGTTTATTGAAATGGCGGCGGCCAGCGGACTGGCGCTGGTTCCGCCAGAAAAACGCAACCCTTTGATTACTACCTCGCGGGGAACGGGGGAGCTGATATTGCAGGCGCTGGAAAGCGGCGCAAGCAATATCATTATCGGCATTGGCGGCAGCGCGACAAATGATGGCGGCGCGGGGATGATGCAGGCGTTAGGCGCAAAACTGCGCGATGCAAACGGCGCGGATATCGGTTACGGTGGCGGAAGCCTTCATTGTCTAAGCGACATTGATATTTCAGAGCTCGATCCCCGTTTAAAACTCTGCGCTATTCGTGTCGCTTGCGATGTCTCTAATCCTCTGATCGGCGACAACGGCGCATCACGAATTTTTGGGCCGCAGAAAGGCGCGACCGAAGAGAACATTGTTGAGCTGGACAGAAA
Organism: Salmonella sp. A7; assembly: GCF_020181675.1. Lineage (NCBI taxonomy): Bacteria > Pseudomonadati > Pseudomonadota > Gammaproteobacteria > Enterobacterales > Enterobacteriaceae > Salmonella > Salmonella sp. A7. The sequence goes on from NZ_CP084001.1 coordinate 601,372, forward strand.
TCTTGCTCACTATGCCGACATCATAAAAAAATCGCTGAATATCGACGTAAAGGCGGCGCCCGGCGCAGGCGCGGCAGGCGGTATGGGGGCGGCGTTAATGGCTTTTCTCGGTGCGGAATTACGCAGCGGGATCGAAATTGTCACGGCGGCACTGAACCTGGAGGAGCATATCCACGACTGTACGCTGGTGGTGACGGGAGAAGGGCGGATTGATAGCCAAAGTATTCGCGGTAAAGTGCCGATTGGCGTCGCGAATGTGGCGAAAAAATATCATAAGCCAGTGATTGGCATTGCCGGCAGCCTGACGCACGATGTAGGGATAGTGCATCACTATGGCATCGACGCTGTCTTTAGCGTACTCACGCGCATCGTGACGCTGGAGGAGGCTTTTCGGGGCGCTTTTGACAATATTTATCGGGCATCCAGAAATGTTGCTGCCGCTCTGGCGATAGGAATGCGCAGCGCAGGGTGACAAAGTCGCGCGAACCCTCTATACTTCGCGCCGAAGCTGACCAGACAGTCGCCGCTTCGTCGTCGTCCTTTCGGGGAGACGGGCGGAGGGGAGGAAAGTCCGGGCTCCATAGGGCAGGGTGCCAGGTAACGCCTGGGGGGGAAACCCACGACCAGTGCAACAGAGAGCAAACCGCCGATGGCCCACGCAAGTGGGATCAGGTAAGGGTGAAAGGGTGCGGTAAGAGCGCACCGCGCGGCTGGTAACAGTCCGTGGCACGGTAAACTCCACCCGGAGCAAGGCCAAATAGGGGTTCATAAGGTACGGCCCGTACTGAACCCGGGTAGGCTGCTTGAGCCAGTGAGCGATTGCTGGCCTAGATGAATGACTGTCCACGACAGAACCCGGCTTATCGGTCAGTTTCACTTCTTCATAAAACCCGCTTCGGCGGGTTTTTGCTTTTACAGGGCGACAGGATGAATGACTGTCCACGACGCTATACCCGAAAGAAAGCGGCTTATCGGTCAGTTTCATCTCTTCATGCAAAAAACCGTCAGTGTAAGCTGGCGGGTTTTTGCTTTTACAGGGCGGCAGGATGAATGACTGTCCACGACGCGATACCCAAAAGAAAGTGGCTTATCGGTCAGTTTCACCTCTTCATAAAACCCGCTTCGGCGGGTTTTTGCTTTTACAGGGCGGCAGGATGGATGACTGTCCACGACGCTATACCCAAAAGAAAGCGGCTTATCGGTCAGTTTCACCTCTTCATAAAACCCGTCAGTGTAAGCTGGCGGGTTTTTGCTTTTACAGGGCGGCAGGATGAATGACTGTCCACGACACTATACCCAAAAGAAAGCGGCTTATCGGTCAGTTTCATCTCTTCATGCAAAAAACCGTCAGTGTAAGCTGGCGGGTTTTTGCTTATCAGGCCGGTGAAGGGTATAGAGGTTGCAGAAGACGCCAGCGTCACTATCCGGCAATTAATTGACAGCCGTGGTGACATAATATTATTCGTTTTTGTGATGAGAAACACAAAACGCTATAGACTGCGCTCTTTTTAGTTGAAGTGAAAAGCAATCGATTTCTTTCACAAAATTACATCCTGAAAAACAGCAAGAAAGCGGTGTAAATTATTTGTTGTAAATGAAAATTAAATGTATGAAATATTTTGGTTAAAATTTTATTAAATGTTTCTTTACAAACAAATAAGGTAAAAAAATGTGACGCGTAACGGTTTTTAAGCGCATTTACCTCCGGTTTATACTTAAATTTGAGAAATTACGCTTTAAATTTAACGCTGGAATTGTCGATAAAATGTCCCGTAATTGATTGAAATATCGTCTTCATAGGATGTCGAAAATAGGAGGTAAAATAGACTGGTTATCGCCATAATATATCGTTATCCCGACCCTGTTTTTTGATTGAAATCAGACTAAGTTACTGCTTTATTTTTGCAACTTATTGAAATAATAGGTTTTATTTATTTAATAAAGACCATGTAAAAATTGCGGCAAGTTAATTTGTGAGTGGTCGCACATAACCTTTAAGATTTAATTTGCTACACTTCCTGCCGTTCACAATGTTATTTCAGAGCGGTAGATATGAATACTCTTGTTCTCCCTAAAACACAGCATTTGGTGGTCTTTCAGGAAGTCATTAGAAGTGGTTCTATCGGTTCTGCCGCAAAATCGTTAGGGTTAACCCAGCCCGCCGTCAGTAAAATCATTAGCGATGTTGAGGCCTATTTTGGCGTTGAGCTAATTGTACGCAAAAATACCGGCGTTACGTTGACCGAAGCGGGACAGGTACTGCTTTCCTGGTCTGAATCTATCACCCGCGAAATGAAAAACATGATCAACGAGATGAACAGTATGACGTGCAATACCGTTGTCGACGTCTCGTTTGGCTTTCCTTCGCTGATTGGCTTTACCTTCATGTCCGATATGATTCATAAGTTCAAAGAGGTCTTTCCAAAAGCGCAAGTATCCATGTACGAAGCCCAGCTCTCTTCATTCCTGCCGGCCCTGCGCGACGGGCGGCTGGACTTTGCTATCGGTACGCTCAGTAATGAAATGCAGCTACAGGATCTGCATGTCGAGCCGCTGTTTGAATCAGAGTTTGTCCTGGTAGCCAGCAAGTCCCGAACATGCACCGGCACCATCACACTGGAATCGTTAAAAGACGAACAGTGGGTGTTGCCGCAAACGAATATGGGCTACTACAGCGAATTACTCACCACTCTACAACGAAATGGCATCAGCATCGAAAACATTGTTAAAACAGATTCCGTCGTCACAATATATAATCTTGTTCTCAATGCTGATTTCTTAACTGTTATTCCCTGCGATATGACCACGCCTTTTGGCTCTAATCAATTTATCACGATACCAATCAAAGACACATTACCCGTTGCACGTTATGCGGCGGTATGGTCTAAAAATTATCGTATCAAAAAAGCCGCTTCAGTATTAGTAGAATTGGCTAAACAATATTCATCATATAATGGATGCAGACGCAGGCAGTTAATAGAAATTGAATGATATGGAATAAACATATTTAGCGAAATTGACGTCACCTGTTTCTTTTGAACAGTGGGCAACGGTAACTTATTTTTAATACCCAGGTTAAGAGGTTATAATGCACATTACATACGATCTCCCGGTTGCAATTGAAGATATCCTCGAAGCGAAAAAAAGACTGGCGGGGAAGATATATAAAACGGGAATGCCTCGCTCTAACTATTTTAGTGAACGTTGCAAAGGCGAAATATTTCTCAAGTTTGAAAATATGCAGCGTACGGGTTCATTTAAAATTCGTGGCGCTTTTAACAAACTTAGCTCGTTAACGGAGGCGGAAAAACGTAAAGGCGTCGTGGCCTGTTCCGCAGGTAATCATGCACAGGGCGTTTCTCTTTCTTGCGCAATGCTGGGTATTGACGGCAAAGTCGTGATGCCGAAGGGCGCGCCAAAGTCAAAAGTGGCGGCCACCTGTGATTATTCGGCGGAAGTGGTGCTCCACGGTGACAACTTCAATGACACCATTGCTAAGGTGAGTGAAATTGTCGAAACCGAAGGCCGCATTTTTATTCCGCCTTACGACGATCCAAAAGTCATTGCCGGACAGGGCACTATTGGTCTGGAAATTATGGAAGATCTGTACGATGTCGATAATGTCATCGTGCCTATTGGCGGCGGCGGTTTAATTGCAGGTATTGCCATTGCGATTAAATCGATTAACCCGACCATTAAAGTTATCGGCGTACAGGCCGAAAATGTTCACGGTATGGCGGCGTCTTATTACGCTGGCGAAATAACCACGCACCGAACGACCGGCACCCTGGCGGATGGTTGTGATGTCTCCCGCCCGGGTAATTTAACCTATGAAATCGTTCGTGAATTAGTCGATGACATTGTCCTGGTTAGCGAAGATGAAATTCGTAACAGCATGATCGCTTTAATTCAGCGCAATAAGGTTATTACTGAAGGCGCTGGCGCTCTGGCCTGCGCTGCACTATTAAGCGGGAAATTAGATAGCCATATTCAGAACAGAAAAACGGTCAGTATTATTTCTGGCGGCAATATCGATCTTTCTCGTGTATCACAAATTACGGGTTTAGTTGACGCTTAATCTTTTCGTGAGGATAGGATATGAGTACTACTGATAGCATTGTATCCAGCCAGGCAAAACAGTCGTCATGGCGTAAATCGGACACGACGTGGACGCTGGGTTTATTTGGTACCGCCATTGGCGCCGGGGTGCTGTTTTTCCCTATCCGCGCCGGGTTTGGCGGGCTTATCCCCATTCTGCTGATGCTGGTTTTAGCTTACCCCATTGCGTTCTATTGTCACCGGGCGCTGGCGCGTCTGTGTTTATCCGGATCTAATCCGTCCGGCAATATTACGGAAACGGTCGAAGAGCACTTTGGTAAAACGGGCGGGGTAGTTATCACGTTCCTTTACTTCTTTGCGATTTGTCCGCTGCTGTGGATTTATGGCGTCACCATTACTAACACGTTCATGACGTTTTGGGAAAACCAGTTGCAGATGCCAGCGTTGAATCGCGGTTTCGTGGCGCTGTTCTTGCTGCTGCTGATGGCCTTTGTGATCTGGTTTGGTAAAGATCTGATGGTTAAGGTGATGAGTTACCTGGTATGGCCGTTTATCGCCAGTCTGGTGCTAATCTCATTATCGCTGATTCCTTACTGGAACTCGGCGGTTATTGATCAGGTTGATCTCAGTAATATCGCGCTGACCGGGCACGATGGCATACTGGTTACGGTGTGGCTGGGCATCTCTATCATGGTGTTCTCCTTTAACTTTTCGCCTATCGTCTCTTCCTTCGTGGTGTCTAAGCGGGAAGAGTATGAGAAAGAGTTTGGCCGCGAATTTACCGAGCGTAAATGTTCACAGATCATCTCGCGCGCCAGTATGCTGATGGTCGCCGTGGTGATGTTCTTCGCCTTTAGCTGCCTGTTTACGCTCTCTCCACAGAACATGGCGGATGCGAAAGCGCAGAACATTCCGGTACTTTCCTACCTGGCCAACCATTTCGCCTCTTTGTCGGGGACAAAATCCACTTTTGCAACGGTGCTGGAGTATGGCGCGTCTATCATCGCGCTGGTTGCTATTTTCAAATCTTTCTTCGGTCACTACCTGGGGACGCTGGAAGGGCTGAACGGCCTGGTGCTGAAATTCGGTTATAAAGGCGATAAAACCAAAGTCTCTATGGGCAAGCTTAATACCATCAGCATGATCTTCATTATGGGGTCTACCTGGGTCGTAGCTTACGCAAACCCGAACATTCTGGACCTGATTGAAGCGATGGGCGCGCCGATTATCGCCTCGCTGTTATGCCTGCTGCCGATGTACGCCATTCGTAAAGCGCCGTCGCTGGCGAAGTACCGTGGTCGTCTGGATAACGTGTTCGTCACCCTGATTGGTCTGCTGACCATCCTGAATATTGTCTACAAATTGTTCTAATCCTCACGTTTAGCCTGCGTTCCACCCCAGGGCGCGGACGCAGGCTGACATCGACGGAGGCACTACATGAATGAATTTCCGGTCGTTCTGGTCATTAATTGCGGATCATCTTCTATCAAATTCTCTGTACTGGATGTCGCTACCTGTGATGTTTTAATGGCGGGAATAGCAGATGGAATGAATACTGAAAACGCCTTTTTATCTATTAATGGCGATAAGCCGATAAACCTCGCGCACTCTAATTATGAGGACGCGTTAAAAGCCATTGCCTTTGAGCTGGAAAAACGTGATTTAACGGATAGCGTGGCATTAATTGGTCACCGTATCGCGCACGGTGGAGAGCTATTTACGCAGTCCGTCATTATTACCGATGAGATTATCGATAATATTCGTCGGGTATCGCCTTTAGCGCCGCTGCATAATTACGCTAATTTAAGCGGCATTGACGCGGCGCGGCACCTTTTCCCGGCCGTGCGGCAAGTGGCGGTATTTGATACCAGTTTCCACCAGACGCTGGCGCCGGAAGCCTATTTATACGGATTGCCGTGGGAGTATTTTTCCAGTCTGGGTGTGCGTCGCTACGGCTTTCACGGTACGTCGCATCGCTATGTTTCGCGGCGCGCGTATGAACTGCTTGACCTCGATGAAAAAAACTCGGGTCTGATTGTCGCGCATCTGGGCAATGGGGCGTCTATCTGCGCGGTACGCAATGGTCAGAGCGTGGATACCTCAATGGGGATGACGCCGCTTGAGGGGCTGATGATGGGTACTCGCAGCGGCGACGTTGATTTCGGCGCGATGGCGTGGATAGCCAAAGAAACCGGGCAGACGTTGAGCGATCTGGAGCGAGTGGTGAATAAAGAGTCCGGTTTGCTCGGCATCTCCGGGTTGTCATCCGACCTTAGAGTCCTGGAAAAAGCCTGGCACGAAGGACATGAGCGCGCCCGGTTAGCGATAAAAACATTTGTCCACCGTATCGCCCGTCATATTGCCGGACACGCGGCATCGTTACATCGGTTGGATGGCATTATTTTTACCGGCGGTATTGGTGAAAATTCAGTATTAATTCGCCAGTTGGTAATTGAACATTTGGGCGTGCTGGGGCTTACGTTAGACGTTGAAATGAATAAGCAGCCGAATTCTCACGGCGAGCGCATTATTTCCGCTAACCCTTCTCAGGTTATTTGCGCTGTTATTCCCACGAATGAAGAGAAAATGATTGCTCTTGATGCCATTCATTTAGGCAACGTGAAAGCACCAGTGGAATTTGCATAACTTAACGGCTGTTCTGTAGAGAGATTATTTTTCATGAAGGTAAATATCGATACCAGCGATATGCTGTATGCCGAAGCATGGCGTGATTTTAAAGGTACGGACTGGAAAGAAGAAATTAATGTCCGTGATTTTATTCAGCATAACTATACGCCCTATGAGGGGGATGAATCTTTTCTCGCCGACGCGACGCCAGCGACCACGGCGCTGTGGGAAAAGGTGATGGCGGGAATACGTATCGAGAACGCGACCCATGCGCCGGTGGATTTCGATACCAACATCGCGACGACGATTACCGCGCACGATGCGGGATATATTGAAAAAGATCTGGAAAAAATCGTCGGTTTACAAACGGATAAGCCGCTTAAACGCGCTTTGCATCCGTTTGGCGGCGTTAACATGATCAAAAGTTCATTCCACGCTTATGGCCGCGAAATGGACGCCGATTTTGAATATACCTTTACCGACCTGCGGAAAACCCATAATCAGGGCGTATTCGATGTTTACTCGCCGGATATGCTGCGCTGCCGTAAATCCGGCGTATTAACCGGTTTGCCGGATGGTTATGGTCGCGGGCGCATTATTGGCGATTATCGTCGCGTCGCGCTGTATGGCATCCGTTATCTGGTGCGCGAACGCGAGCTGCAATTCGCCGATCTGCAGTCGAATCTGGAGCAGGGACAGAATCTTGAGGCGACGATTCGCCTGCGTGAGGAGTTGGCGGAGCATCGTCGCGCGCTGCTGCAAATGCAGGAGATGGCGGCGAAATACGGCTATGATATCTCCCGCCCGGCGCGGAACGCGCAGGAAGCGGTACAGTGGCTCTACTTCGCTTATCTGGCGGCGGTAAAATCGCAAAATGGCGGTGCAATGTCGCTGGGAAGAACCGCCTCGTTCCTTGATATCTACATTGAGCGCGATTTCAACGCGGGCCTTCTGACAGAGCAGCAGGCGCAGGAACTGATCGACCATTTCATCATGAAGATCCGCATGGTGCGCTTCCTGCGCACGCCGGAATTTGACTCGCTCTTTTCCGGCGATCCGATCTGGGCCACCGAAGTTATTGGCGGGATGGGGCTTGATGGCCGCACGCTGGTGACGAAGAACTCCTTCCGTTATCTGCATACCCTGCACACGATGGGGCCAGCGCCGGAGCCGAACCTGACCATACTGTGGTCAGAAGCGTTGCCGGTGGCATTCAAAAAATATGCTGCGCAGGTCTCCATCGTGACCTCATCTTTGCAGTATGAAAACGACGATTTAATGCGTACCGACTTTAACAGCGACGATTACGCCATCGCTTGTTGCGTCAGCCCGATGGTCATCGGTAAGCAGATGCAGTTCTTCGGCGCGCGCGCCAACCTTGCCAAAACGTTGCTGTACGCTATCAATGGCGGCGTTGACGAGAAACTGAAAATCCAGGTTGGGCCGAAAACCGCGCCGTTAACGGATGAGGTGCTGGATTACGACGCGGTAATGGAGAGCCTCGACCATTTTATGGACTGGCTGGCGGTGCAGTACATTAGCGCGCTGAACATCATTCACTACATGCACGATAAGTACAGCTATGAAGCTTCGCTGATGGCGCTGCACGACCGTGATGTGTATCGGACGATGGCGTGCGGCATCGCCGGACTGTCGGTGGCGGCGGATTCCCTGTCCGCCATCAGGTACGCTCAGGTGAAGCCGATCCGCGACGAAAACGGCCTTGCCATCGACTTCGCTATTGAAGGCGAGTATCCGCAGTACGGCAACAACGATGAGCGCGTGGACAGCATCGCCTGCGACCTGGTGAAACGCTTTATGCAAAAAATTAGTGTGTTGCCGACGTATCGCAATGCGGTGCCGACGCAGTCCATTTTGACCATCACCTCGAACGTCGTGTACGGGCAGAAGACCGGCAATACGCCGGATGGACGCCGCGCCGGAACGCCGTTCGCGCCGGGGGCGAACCCGATGCACGGTCGTGACCGCAAAGGGGCGGTGGCCTCGCTGACGTCGGTGGCGAAACTGCCGTTTACCTACGCCAAAGACGGTATTTCGTACACCTTCTCGATTGTGCCTGCGGCGCTCGGAAAAGAAGATGCGGTGCGGAAAACCAATCTGGTTGGCCTGCTGGACGGCTATTTCCATCATGAAGCACAGGTAGAAGGCGGGCAGCATCTGAACGTCAATGTCATGAACCGTGAAATGTTGCTGGATGCGATTGAACATCCGGAAAACTACCCGAACCTGACGATCCGCGTTTCCGGCTATGCCGTGCGCTTCAATGCGCTGACTCGTGAGCAGCAACAGGACGTTATTTCGCGCACCTTTACTCAGGCGATGTAACGTGAACGGGGCGATCGTGTGGATCGCCCCGCGACGGATCTTCACTGAACGGTAATCTTAGGGGGAGATATGATTAGCGCATTTGATATTTTTAAGATTGGCATTGGACCTTCAAGCTCCCATACCGTAGGGCCAATGAATGCAGGAAAATGTTTTATCGATCGGCTGAACGACAGCGGCGACCTGCCGCGAACGACGCGCATCACGGTTGATCTTTACGGATCGCTATCGCTGACGGGCAAAGGCCACGCGACCGATACCGCCATCATTATGGGCCTGGCGGGCAATACGCCGCAGGATGTCAATATTGATAGCATTCCGGCGTTTATCCAGGAGGTTGCCCGCAGCAGCCGTTTATCGGTGGCGGGTGGCGCGCATGTGGTGGATTTTCCCGTCGCCGACAGTATTCTCTTTCACGCTGAAACCCTGGCGCGCCATGAAAACGGTATGCGAATTACCGCCTGGAACGGACAAACGCCGCTTTTACACAAAACGTATTACTCTATTGGCGGCGGCTTTATTGTCGAAGAGGAACGCTTTGGTCAGTCGCACGACGTAGAAAAGTCGGTGCCGTATGATTTTCATTCCGCCAGCGAACTGCTGACGCTGTGTGAAAGACAGGGGCTCTCGGTTTCCGGTCTGATGATGCAAAATGAACTGGCGTTGCGGAGCAAAGAGCAGATTGACGCTGGCTTTGCCCGCATCTGGCAGGTGATGGCGACCGGAATTGAACGTGGCATGAATACTGAGGGCGTGCTGCCGGGGCCGCTGAACGTTCCACGCCGCGCGGTAGCGTTACGGCGTCTGCTGGTCTCCAGCGATAATCTCTCCCGCGATCCAATGAACGTCATCGACTGGATTAACATGTTCGCCCTGGCCGTGAGCGAAGAGAACGCGGCGGGCGGGCGAGTGGTCACCGCGCCGACCAACGGCGCGTGCGGCATTATTCCTGCGGTGCTGGCCTATTACGACAAATTCCGTCGTCCGGTCAATGCCAACTCTATCGCCCGTTATCTGTTGTCGGCGGGGGCGATTGGCATGCTGTACAAGATGAACGCCTCGATATCCGGCGCGGAAGTGGGGTGTCAGGGCGAGGTTGGCGTCGCGTGTTCGATGGCGGCGGCGGGGCTGACAGAACTGCTGGGCGGTAGCCCGGCGCAGGTCTGTATTGCGGCGGAAATTGCGATGGAGCATAACCTTGGCCTCACCTGTGACCCGGTGGCGGGTCAGGTGCAAATCCCTTGTATTGAACGTAATGCGATTAACGCCGTTAAAGCGGTAAATGCGGCGCGAATGGCGCTACGCCGAACCTCTGAGCCGCGGGTTTCGCTCGATAAAGTGATCGAAACCATGTACGAAACGGGTAAAGACATGAACGACAAATATCGCGAGACGTCGCGCGGCGGTCTGGCGATTAAAGTCGTTTGTGGATAGGCCCGACAGGCGCAGAGTGAGCAGGCTATGGGATAACGCAGAAGACAGAAGCTGAGAAAAGGGCGCACCAATGTGCGCCCTTTTTTGTTGTGATGTGCGTCAAATAGAGAAAATAACAACATTAAACCAATAGTAAATAGAAAAGAATTCTTAACCCACAAGAAATGCAGGTGTTTTATTGGTAAGTTTTTCTCTTATCGTGCGCGTATGATTTTCTTATTACAAGAAAGTACCTGCACCTCACGTTCTGCATATCGCCTTGCTGCGGCACGAAAAATAAAAAAAACCTCTACCTACACATTGAGCGAGAATTTTATGGAATCGGCTAGTAATACCAGCGTAATCCTCGACGCATCAGCCCCGGCGCGTCGGGCAGGGATGACAGAAAGCGAATGGCGTGAAGCCATCAAATTTGATAGTACCGACACCGGTTGGGTCATTATGAGTATCGGGATGGCGATCGGCGCAGGGATCGTTTTTCTTCCTGTCCAGGTTGGCCTGATGGGACTTTGGGTCTTTTTACTCTCTTCTATTATTGGCTATCCGGCCATGTACCTGTTCCAGCGGCTGTTTATTAATACGCTGGCGGAATCCCCGGAATGTAAAGACTACCCCAGCGTGATCAGCGGCTATCTGGGCAAAAACTGGGGTATTTTATTAGGCGCGCTGTACTTTGTAATGCTCGTCATCTGGATGTTCGTCTATTCTACGGCGATTACTAACGACAGCGCCTCTTATCTGCATACTTTCGGCGTAACGGAAGGATTACTTTCCGATAGTCCGTTTTATGGTCTGGTGCTGATCTGCATCCTGGTGGCGATTTCCTCACGCGGTGAAAAATTACTGTTCAAAATTTCCACCGGCATGGTGCTGACCAAGCTACTGGTAGTAGCGGCGCTGGGCGTCTCCATGGTGGGTATGTGGCATCTGTATAACATTGGCGCGCTGCCGCCGATGGCCCTGCTGATTAAAAACGCCATTATTACCCTGCCATTTACGCTGACCTCGATTTTATTTATCCAGACGTTAAGCCCAATGGTGATCTCTTACCGTTCACGCGAAAAATCTATTGAGGTCGCACGTCATAAAGCGTTGCGCGCCATGAATATCGCGTTTGGCGTCTTGTTCGTTACCGTATTTTTCTATGCGGTTTCCTTCACCCTGGCGATGGGGCATGACGAAGCGGTGAAAGCCTACGAGCAGAATATTTCCGCCCTGGCGATCGCCGCGCAGTTTATTAGCGGCGATGGCGCTGGCTGGGTCAAAGTGGTTAGCGTAATTCTGAACATCTTTGCCGTCATGACCGCCTTCTTTGGCGTTTACTTAGGATTCCGCGAAGCGACGCAAGGCATTGTGATGAATATCCTGCGCCGCAAAATGCCCGCCGAGAAGATTAAGGAAAATCTGGTACAGCGCGGCATTATGATTTTCGCTATTTTGCTGGCCTGGAGCGCCATTGTGCTCAACGCGCCGGTACTGAGCTTCACCTCTATTTGTAGCCCTATCTTCGGTATGGTGGGCTGTTTAATTCCGGCATGGTTGGTCTACAAGGTTCCCGCATTGCACAAATATAAAGGCGCTTCGTTGTACCTGATTATTATTACCGGTCTGCTGCTATGCGTTTCTCCGTTCCTGGCATTCTCTTGATATACCTGAGATTAAGGTTGTTGTTATGTTTGAATCTAAAATAAATCCATTGTGGCAAAGTTTTATCCTGGCCGTACAGGAAGAAGTAAAACCGGCGCTGGGGTGTACTGAGCCAATTTCACTGGCGCTGGCGGCAGCGGCGGCGGCGGCTGAACTTGACGGCACAGTTGAACGCATTGACGCGTGGGTTTCGCCTAATCTGATGAAAAATGGTATGGGCGTTACCGTTCCAGGAACGGGAATGGTAGGGCTACCGATCGCCGCGGCGCTTGGCGCGTTGGGCGGTGATGCGAAAGCCGGGTTGGAGGTGTTAAAAGACGCTTCCGCTAAAGCCGTTGCCAATGCAAAAGCGATGCTGGCCGCCGGACATGTCACAGTGATGTTGCAGGAGCCATGTAACGATATCCTGTTTTCACGGGCGAAAGTGTATAGCGGCGATAGCTGGGCATGTGTCACGATCGTCGGCGATCATACAAACATTGTGCGGATAGAAACCGACAAGGGCGTGGTATTTACCCAGGCCGATAATGCGCAGGAAGAAGAAAAAACCTCGCCGCTGGGAGTGCTGTCTCATACCTCGCTGGAAGAGATCCTGGCGTTTGTGAATGCGGTGCCCTTTGACGCTATCCGCTTTATTCTGGATGCGGCCAGGCTAAACGGCGCGTTGTCGCAGGAGGGACTGCGTGGTTCCTGGGGGCTGCATATCGGTTCGACGCTGGCCAAACAGTGCGATCGCGGTCTGCTGGCGAAAGATCTCTCCACGGCGATTTTGATCCGTACCAGCGCGGCGTCAGACGCCAGAATGGGCGGCGCCACGTTGCCCGCGATGAGCAACTCCGGCTCCGGCAACCAGGGGATTACCGCCACGGTGCCAGTCATGGTGGTTGCTGAACATGTCGGTGCCGATGACGAGCGCCTGGCGCGCGCGCTAATGTTATCGCATTTGAGCGCTATCTATATTCACCATCAGCTTCCGCGTTTGTCGGCGCTGTGCGCGGCAACTACGGCGGCGATGGGCGCGGCGGCGGGTATGGCGTGGCTGATAGATGGTCGTTATGACACTATCGCAATGGCTATCAGCAGTATGATCGGCGATGTCAGCGGGATGATTTGCGATGGCGCGTCGAATAGCTGTGCGATGAAAGTCTCTACCAGCGCGTCGGCGGCGTGGAAAGCCGTACTGATGGCGTTGGATGATACGGCGGTGACCGGAAACGAAGGGATTGTGGCGCACAATGTCGAACAATCTATTGCGAATTTGTGTTCGCTGGCGTGTCGCTCAATGCAGCAGACAGACAAGCAGATCATCGAGATTATGGCCAGTAAAGCGCATTAATAATAACGCCCCGGCATGACGTCGGGGCAGCGTGTTGCCCGATGGCGCTGCGCTTATCGGGTCTACCTGTTCTAAGCCGGATCGGGCGCTTGCGCCGCCATCCGGCATGATTTCAGGCTGCGGCCTCTTCTTCTGCCAGCCGGGCTTCGGCGTCCGCCACGATGGCTTCCAGTTCGGTTAGCATCTCTTCATAGCCCAGCGGCACAGTGGCGCTCATCGCCTCCTGTACGGCAGGTTTTACCACGGGCTGACGTTTTTTCGCCGATTTTTTGCTCATCTTGCGACTCCTTTTCTGGCTGGCTACACCGGTAAATCTACCAGTAATGCGCGCAGCGGCGTATCGGCAACCAGCGTAATGTTAGGTTCATCACGAATAAATGCGCCATCTCCGCAGGTTAACGCCTCGCGTTCTTCGTTGTGCGTCAGCGCGTGGAACGTACCGTGAATCGACTGCAAATAGGCGCGCGGCCCGTGAAGCTGGAAATTAAGCGATTCGCCTTTCTCCAGCGTAATATGATGTACCCAGACCTGTTGGCGCAGTTGTAAGCTGTTTTGCTCACCGTCGGGCGAGGCAAGAAGCTGTTGTTGCGCCGCCAGGAGTGGGATTTTTTGTACCAGCGCGTTTTCCCGTTCAGGACAGGCGTCAAGCCACAGTTGCATTCGGGTTAACGGCTTAACTTTGCTGAGATTATGTTCGCTGTAGCTAATGCCCGGCTGCGCGGCGAGCAGCAACGCTTCGCCCGCTTTAGCCTGTACATGGTTGCCGTCGCTGTCGCGGTATTCCGCTTCGCCGTCCAGAATCAGGTTTAAAATATCCACCTTTGGATAAGTTCGAGGCTGAAAAGAGGCGCCCGGCGCCAGCACTTCCTGGTTCAGTACGCGCAACGACGCGTAGCCCAGCAGTGTAGGGTCGAAATAGTGTCCAAAGGAGAAGGTATAGCGGGCCTGTAGCCATCCGTAGTCTGCCTGTCCACATTGTTTGGCGGTTCGGGTCGTAATCATCGTTATTAACCTCTCTTTACTTCCTTTTATGTTAAGGGGCTGGACGCTGCATTGTTAGCCAGATATTCTGCCCGGTATGTTCAAATTTCCTGAATGAGAACGTTATGGCTAAAGAGAGAGCGCTGACGCTTGAAGCATTGCGTGTGATGGACGCCATTGACCGCCGGGGCAGTTTTGCCGCAGCGGCAGATGAGTTGGGGCGGGTGCCCTCCGCGCTGAGTTACACCATGCAGAAGCTGGAAGAAGAGTTGGACGTTGTACTGTTCGATCGCTCCGGCCATCGTACAAAATTCACCAACGTCGGACGTATGCTGCTGGAACGCGGGCGGGTATTGCTGGAAGCGGCAGACAAGTTAACGACGGATGCTGAAGCGTTGGCCCGCGGTTGGGAAACGCATCTGACGCTGGTCACTGAAGCTCTGGTACCGACGCCTGCTTTTTTTCCGCTGATCGACCGGCTGGCCGCTAAAGCCAATACGCAGCTTTCATTGATTACCGAAGTACTGGCTGGCGCATGGGAGCGGCTTGAGCAGGGACGGGCGGATATCGTTATCGCCCCGGATATGCATTTTCGATCGTCGTCGGAAATTAACTCCCGTAAGTTGTATACGTTAATGAATGTGTATGTCGCTGCGCCTGACCATCCTATTCATCAGGAGCCGGAGCCGCTTTCGGAAGTGACGCGGGTTAAATACCGCGGCGTAGCGGTAGCGGATACCGCGCGCGAGCGGCCGGTATTAACGGTGCAACTGCTGGATAAGCAGCCACGTCTGACGGTAAGCACGATTGAAGATAAACGTCAGGCGCTGCTGGCCGGGCTTGGCGTCGCGACTATGCCATATTCGATGGTGGAACAGGATATTGCCGAAGGGCGGCTACGCGTGGTCAGCCCGGAATCGACCAGCGAAATCGATATTATTATGGCCTGGCGGCGCGACAGTATGGGGGAGGCAAAAGCCTGGTGCCTGCGGGAAATACCTAAGCTATTCGCCGGAAAATAAATAGCGCGCGGCGCTTTAAAAGCGGCGCCGCGCCGCCATCAGGAAAAACGTTTCGGATCGGGGCCGAAGCGGTTGTCGCCTGGCGTACCATTCTGGCAGTTGAACGCGATGATGATAAGCCAGCCGATAATGGGGATAAGTAGCAACAGTAGCCACCATGCGGAGCGGTCAGTGTCATGCAGACGACGGAACTGCACGGCCCACCACGGTAAAAAGATCAGAACGCCGTAAATGGTGGTCAGAACGCCTTCACCCCCGGCGCGTTGCCAGCCAAGCATGGCGTCCAGCAGGCCCAACACAAAGGTAAAGATGATATTGACCAGAATAAACATCCAGTACTCTTTGCGTCGCGCGCGGCCGCCAAATCCCAGATAATTTTTTAAAACCTTTAAATACCAATCCATTTTCGCCTCAATAATGGTTCAATCACTTGTTTTTAAAGTAATCAAACTAAGAATAGCCGCGAATGAAATGCTGGTAAATATTTGTGGTATTAATTAATAAGGCGTCCCGGAGGACGCCTGAAATTAGCCAAAGCGCACGTCGCGCCCGTGAGGTTCGAGCAGATCCTGCCACGGTCCGATAGAAATGATACCCGTGGGGTTAATCGTTTTATGGCTACGGAAATAGTGGTGACGAATATGGTCCATATTAACGGTTTCAGCAATGCCCGGTATTTGATAGATATCGCGCAGGAAACCGTACAGATTCAGGTAGTCGCTGATTCGGTATTTGTCGCATTTGAAATGAGTCGCGTAAACCGGATCAAAGCGTACCAGGGTCGTCCATAAGCGGATATCCGCCTCGGTCAACTGGTCGCCCGTCAGATAGCGGTGCTGTCCGAGAATCTGTTCCAGGCGCGCCAGCGCAGTAAATACCTTGTCTACCGCTTCATCATACGCTTGCTGGCTGGTGGCGAAGCCTGCTTTATAAACGCCGTTATTAACGTTGTCATAAATCCAGCCGTTTAACTCGTCAATTTTGCTTTGCAGCGCGGGGGGATAGTAATCCCCGGCTTTAGCGCCCAGCCCATCGAAGGCGGAGTTAAACATACGAATGATTTCGGCGGACTCGTTGCTGACGATAGTATGATTTTTTTTATCCCATAAGACCGGTACGGTGACGCGGCCGCTGTAGTGTGGATCGGCGTGCAGATACAACTGGTAGAGAAATTCATGCTGATAGAGGGTATCGCCGGTGGCCGCCGGAAAAGTATCATCAAACGTCCAGCCGTTTTCCAGCATCAATGGATTCACGACGGAAACCGGAATAAATGGCTCCAGACCTTTCAGTTTACGGAAAATGAGCGTGCGATGCGCCCAGGGGCAGGCAAGGGAAACGTACAGATGGTAACGATCTTTTTCTGCGGCGAATCCGCCTTCGCCGGAAGGTCCGGGCGCGCCGTCAGCGGTAAGCCAGTTGCGGAAAGCCGACGCTGAACGCTGAAATTTCCCCCCGGAAGATTTGGTGTCATACCAGGTGTCGTGCCAGACGCCATCGATCAGTTGTCCCATGTCTCTCTCCTTCAGATGACAAAAGCGAGGCGCTATTCCCTCGCTTTTTTAATTGAGTATAGATTGCTTACCACTTTTTATTCAGCAGACGGTCAAGGCTGAACGCGCCAGGCCCGGTTAACGCCAGTAATACGAATCCGCCGGCAATGGTCAGGTTTTTCATAAACATCAGCGAGTTTACACCTTCTGCAAAATTGCTATGGAAGATCAATGCCGTCAGCAACGTAAAACCAGCGGTGAAAAGCGCAGTGGTGCGGGTAAGGAACCCTAGCAGAATCGCCAGACCGCCGCCGAACTCAAGCAGTATGGTGAGCGGCAGCAGGAATCCTGGTACGCCCATCGCTTCCATATACTGTTGTGTGCCCGCATAGCCGCTAATTTTTCCCCATCCTGCGGTAATAAACAGAACTGGCATTAAAATACGCGCTATCAGTACACCAACATCTTCTAATTTTTTCATTTTATTCTCCAGGAGGCCGATTCGGCTGCTGCTGCTATTTTCATGAGCAATGGCGCGGTTTAGCGCGTCATTGTTATCGCTGGAGAGAATCATAAACGTGGCGTACAGGAATTGTTAGCAAGGAAAATTGCCAAATTTTTTCAAAAAATTTGAGTGATTGATAAAGAGACGATATGCATAAAAGTATCGCGCCACCAGGTGTAATAGGGCGATAACCTGATGGCGCGATGCTATAAAAGAAAAGATATTAACCGCGGAGCTGTTGTTGACGGAGGGTAGTTTTTACCAGGCGCCAGGCGCTCCAGATACCCAGGCCGCGTTTCGCCCAGCGTACCAACATATTAGGATGACGGATGGTCCAGATGGCCATTACGCTGCTACCGACCAGCGCCCAGGAGCGCAGGCTTAACACCGTATTCCAGCCGCGATCGTACGCGCCGGTGGTCTCCAGCCAGTCGCGACGACTGGCGGACAGATCCAGCCGTTGCTGCTGGATCTGACTGAGAAGCAGCGCTTTACGTTTTTCGCGTTCGCCTTTGCTGCTCACGACTGATCGTCCTCCAGAATTTGCCGATCGTTAGCCAGTTCGTGCCGCGTATGGCGCAATAGCGTGGACTGACGCGCTTTGCGCAAAGTCCAGATGCCGCCGATTAGCGCAAGCACTAACAGCACAACTGTGGTAGCGATCATCGCGTTCAAACGGTACTGAGGATCGATAGCCCAGATGACCAGAACCATCAGGCTCATTAAGCCAAACGCCGCGAAGAGCATGGTAAGACCTACCATCAGCAAAAGCTGAAAGAGGTTCGCCTTCTCTTCTTCCAGTTCTACTACCGCCAGTCGCAGCCGGGTTTCCACCATCTCAACGATAATGGTGACAATCCGCTGCCCGATACCCAGTACGCTTTTGCCTGGTCCTTGTGCCTGTCGAGAGTCCGCCATAATTAACGACGCGTCAGCAGTACGCCCAACACCAGACCGACAGCGGCGCCAATGCCTACGCCTGTCCAGGGATTTTCGCGCACATAATCATCGGCGCGGGCGGCGGCGACGCGAGTCTGTTTGGCAATCACATCACCCGTTTCGCCCAGGCGGTAACGGCTCTCTTTCAGCGCGCGCTCGGCTTTGCTACGAATCTTACTCAACTCTTCTTTCGACTTTTCGCCCGAAGAGCTCAGCACTTCTTCAAGCGTATCGGTCAGGGATTTCAACTCAGCGCGCAGATGTTCCGTAGTGTTATCTTTCGACATAGTTTTCTCCAGGTGAGTGAGTATTTACATTCGGCGTTAATTTAGTAGTCTCTGGCCTCAAGTTTTTTTAGCTCATCCTGAGCCTCGGCCAGCTTACGTTCACGTTTGTCTATTTTATCCGCATCGCCTTTTGCTTTTGCCTCGGCTAAATCACGTTGGCGTTCGGCTACCTCTTCTTTTTGCTCAGCGATCTTTTTCTGATGCTCGGCGCGTAGCTTGCTGTCAGTACAATTAGCGCGTACTTCGCTGAGCGCCTTGTTCAGACCCTCAATACGGCGCTGATTGTTGTGCTTTTCAGCGTAGCTAATTTCCTTTTGTATATCCTGCTCTTTTTCCTGACAAAGCGAATTAGCGTAGCTACCGGCGCTAAGTGTAAAAAGCGTGATAGCCAAAGCGATGCGGTATTTCATTCCTGAACTTTCCCTTATGTTCGGACCCGTTGTCCGGGGCGGTGATCCCGATAATAACGCGGTGGGTTAAACACCGCTTTATTAATCATAGTCATTAAACAATGAAATCACCAAAGTGAGTGATATGATTCGGATTCCTGGAGATTAGCCAAAGCGGTGGGAGCTTTCCCGTAAGCGGGACAGCCACTGTACCGTTTCGTTGTCATCGTCCTGCTGAGCGACGACATAACCGTGTGGTAATGTTTGATCAAGCACTGTTTTTGCTGCGGCGCTTTGCGCAGGGGAATCGAAGGTAATGAGCAACATGTCATTTTTAGGCGTAATGCTTTTAAAATGAATGCCGTTCGCATCCAGATGATGCAGAACTGAGAAGCCGTCTGGCATACTGGCGCCCTGGTTAACCGCGCGAATGGCCAGCGTCGACTCTTGCTGACGCAGCGTTGACCACGTCATCATGAGTATGGTCAGCATCAGTAGAAAAGCGCTGATCCAAATGAGTTGTCGGGCAGTTATGCGTGGTTTAAGCATAAGTTATCCCCGGCTCCCATACTTCTTTTTCCACAGCATGACCAGTGAACCCGCCAGGCCAAAAAAGAGCAGCACCACGGGCAGCAGCATCAGGCATGACATTAACTGATCTTCATATTTCATAAAGACGGGCGTTTTGCCCAGCAGATAGCCCAGCGACGTCAGGATAAGCACCCACAACAAGCCGCTCATCCAGTTGAAGAACTGAAAGCGCGCGTTATTCAGGCCGGATATGCCGGCAATGGTGGGCAGCAGTGTTCTGACAAACGCGATAAAACGGCCTATCAATAATGCCGACAGGCCGTGTTTATGAAAAAGGTGATGGGCGCGTTGATGATAATGTGCGGGGAGATGAGAGAGCCAGTTTTGCACGGTGCGGGTATTCCCCAGCCAGCGGCCCTGAATATAGCTCACCCAGCAACCCAGGCTGGCCGCGACGGTAAGCAGCAAAATGGTTTGTGGAAAACCCATCGCGCCTTTGGCGATCAGCACGCCGACCAGGATCAACAGGCTGTCGCCAGGCAAAAAGGCGGCAGGGAGCAGCCCATTTTCCAGAAACAAAATCATAAATAACACAAAATATAACATGCCAATCATGGAAGGATTGGCCAGTGTTTCAAAGTCCTGAGCCCACAGGGCATTCAGCAATTGAGTCAGTAGTTCCATTCAGTATTCCTGGAGAATCGGTTAACGTCACGCCGGTGATCTGAGGTTTGCACTGCCGCAACAGAGTTGGAGTTTTTATCAGCGTTGCGGAAACGGCAAATTCGCGGCCTGAACTATTCCTTGTTAAGTTGTGAAGTAAGCAAGCACTAACACACAAAAATTCAAAATGCATCTAATTGTAACAAAGGTCAACGAAGTCCGTTATAGAAATTACGCGTCGTTGAGCTTTGATTTTGCTTATCGCAAAGGAGGGTGGCGAGAGGATTTACACAGGCTGACACTTTATACTGTACGCTGACCGAGCGCCGCGGCAGACGCCATCTACATATAACGTTACGCGAGGATGTCGCGCGTGAACATCAATTCGCTTTAGGTCACAGCCTATGGATTGGGAGATTCAGATCTATCGTTACGCCGGATGGCATACGCCATCCGACATCGATAATCACTTAGCTACGCAAGGCGTTATTCGCCAGACGTTCGTCCTCTGCCTGGCAGGCTGCCGCAGTGAACAGAACATCAGTAGATGAGTTCAGCGCCGTTTCACACGAATCCTGCAATACGCCGATAATAAAGCCGACCGCTACTACCTGCATCGCGATATCGTTCGGAATGCCAAACATGTTGCACGCCAGCGGGATCAGCAGCAATGAACCGCCTGCCACGCCGGAGGCGCCGCAAGCACACAGCGAGGCCACCACGCTCAGCAGCAGCGCTGTAGGCAGATCCACCGGGACGCCTAACGTATGGACTGCCGCCAACGTCAGAACCGTAATGGTAATTGCCGCGCCGGCCATATTGATAGTGGCGCCCAGCGGAATGGAAACGGAGTAAGTATCCCTGTCCAGATTCAGCTTTTCGCACAGCGCCATATTCACTGGAATATTGGCGGCAGAGCTGCGGGTAAAGAAGGCATAAACGCCGCTTTCACGCAGGCAGGCGAACACCAGCGGATAAGGGTTGCGACGAATTTTCCAGAATACCAACAGCGGGTTGACCACCAGCGCGACCAGCAGCATACAGCCAATCAAGACGACCAGCAGGTGCGCATAGCCCCACAGAGTGGAGAAGCCGGTGGTTGCAAGCGTTGATGAAACCAGACCAAAAATACCGACTGGCGCGAAACGGATCACCAGTTTCACCATAAAGGTCACGGCGTTAGACATATCGTTCACGAGGTTTTTGGTGGTTTCATTGCCATGACGCAGGGCAAATCCCAGACCGACGGCCCATACCAGAAT
Source organism: Salmonella sp. A7 (assembly GCF_020181675.1). NCBI lineage: Bacteria > Pseudomonadati > Pseudomonadota > Gammaproteobacteria > Enterobacterales > Enterobacteriaceae > Salmonella > Salmonella sp. A7. Next base: position 622,894 of record NZ_CP084001.1, read on the forward strand.
CCCAATATAGTTAGCGTTCAGCAGCGCGTCGATGGGGTTCGACACCATGCTCATCAGCAGACCGCGCAGGACTTCTACAATGCCGGACGGCGGCACGATATCCTGGGCGCTACTGGACAGATGCAGGGTTGAAGGGAAGGCGAAGCTGAACACAACGGCCGCCAGCGCGGCTGAAAAGGTGCCTAGCAGGTAAAGAAAGAGAATAGGGCGAATATTGGTTTTTTGACCGTGCTGGTGGTTGGCGATCGAGGCCATTACCAGCATCAGCACCAGAACGGGGGCGACTGCTTTTAAGGCGCCGACGAACAGGGTGCCAAGCAAGCCAACCGCTTCTGCCGCAGGCTTAGAAATCCATGCCAGTAAAATCCCCAGTACCAGACCCACTAAAATTTGTTTAACCAGACTGCCTTGCGCTAAACGCTGCAGTAGCCCTGATGCTCGTTGCGTAGCCATTTCATGTTCCTTGTATTGTGTTGCTGGTCATCCCCTGCACGCTCTTACGGCGCATCTTTCAGGATGTAACAAAGTGTTTGCCTGGTTGAGTATAAGGAAAGTTGAAGGTTCGGGAAGCGAAATATCCTGGATTTTTTGCTGTGATCATGTTTTATAACTTTATATTAACAGTATTGTGACATGTTAAACAAAAACGCCCGGCAGGTGTGCGCTGCCGGGCGTTTTTGACGGGGCAGGTTTACCCCGATAAAAGATTATTGCGCTCGTAGTTTCTTATCGCGCTGATGGTTAACCCAGGCGTTAATCACCAGAGTAATGGTCAGAATGCCAAACACTACGCCCAGCGAAATCGCGATAGGAATATGGTAGAAGTCGACGATCAGCATCTTAATGCCGATAAAGACCAGAATGACCGCCAGACCATATTTCAGCATCGAGAAACGTTCCGCCACGCCGGACAGCAGGAAGTACATCGCGCGCAGTCCTAAGATGGCAAACAGGTTAGAGGTCAGTACGATAAACGGGTCGGTGGTGACCGCAAAGATCGCCGGAATACTGTCAACGGCGAAGATCACATCGCTGAACTCAACCATAATCAGCACCAGCAGCAGCGGCGTGGCATACAGCAGGCCGTTTTTACGTACGAAAAAGTGCTCGTTCTCGATCGTATCGGTCATGCGCAGATGCCCGCGCAGCCAACGCACCATCGGTTTTTCGCCAATGCCGGATTCGTCTTCCTTCGCCAGCGCCATTTTTACGCCGGTAAACAGCAGGAAGGCGCCGAACACATACAGCAGCCATTCGAACTGAGTGATAAGCCAGGTACCGGCGAAAATCATGATAGTACGCAACACGATCGCGCCAAGAACCCCATACACCAGCACCCGGCGTTGCAGAGCCGGAGGGACGGAGAAATAGCTAAACAGCATCAGCCAGACAAAGACGTTATCTACGGCCAGCGACTTTTCAATCAGATAGCCGGTAAGGAACGCCAATGCCTGCGGGTCAGCAACTTCGCGCCCTTGCGTTTCAGCCAGATACCACCAGAAAGCAGCGTTAAACAGTAGCGAGAGCGTTACCCACAGGATTGACCATCCTGCCGCTTGTTTCATCGACATCGCATGTGCGCCACGGCGTCCCTGCAACAACAGGTCGATGGATAGCATTATCACCACAACAACCGCGAATCCACCCCATAATAATGGCGTACCAACAGTATTCATTATTTCTCCCTATGCAAAAAAAAACGGCTAACGCCGAATGGCATTAGCCGCTGCTTTTATGCATAGACCTTGCCATTCGGCAAGGTCTCACTTACAACAATAAAGGAATACGCTGACGCATTCCTTTATGGCTGCCCGGTGACCGGATGTGGTTTTGCACACATCGTAATGACGATCGACCGGCAATGAAGTTACTCCCCTTTGCGCGTAACAAAGTATGACAGGCCACGCGTAGAGTCAATGACCTGTAACATATAATTTACATAATTTTACGCAGTAAGGGGATGGGTCAGATCGTCCGCCGGGAAGATGACCCCGGTTTGACGGCGTATTTCTGTCAGCCATTTTGCCGTGGCGCGACTTAGCGACAACCCCGGATGTTCCACGGCATGGTTTTCAATAAGCTGGGCAAACGCCCCGGCTTCATACAGCATGGTATTAATATGCTGAGGCTGGGTCAGATCCTGCATCAGCGCGCCGCGCGGCGCAAAACACACTTTCTGGCATTCCGACAGCTTTTCAATGACCAGCGATCCCCTCTCGCCCTGAATTTCACTGGCCAGTACCGAGTCGCTGACTTTGGAATGCTGTAGCGTGACGCTAAAATCGCCGTAATCCATAACCACGACGCCGTGCGCATCTACTCCGCTTTCCAACAAATTCGCCGACGCCTGAACGCTGCGCGGCTCGCCCCATAGCGCGATCGCCGACGCCAGACAGTAATACCCGATATCCATAATCGAACCATTGGAGAAGGCCGGATTAAACGTATTCGGATTTTCACCGTTCAGATAGCGCTGATAACGTGAAGAGTACTGGCAGTAATTTAGGAATGCTTTATGCATTCTGCCGATTTTCGGCAACGATTCCCGCAGCAGCAGAAAATTGGGCAGGCAGGCGGTTTTAAAGGCTTCAAACAGTACCCGCTGGTTATCGCGCGCGCAGGCGATAGCGGCATCAACCTCCGCCAGGTTAGAAGCCAGCGGCTTTTCGCACATGACATGTTTTTTATGCTGCAAAAAGCGCTGTGTCTGGGAGAAATGCAGGGAGTTCGGGCTGGCGATATAAACCGCCTCAATCGCGTCGCTTTGCGCCATCGCTTCCAGCGAGGTAAACAGATGCTCGACGGGATAATCATTTGCGAAAGACTGCGCCTGTTCAAGACTACGGGAGTAAACGGCGGCGAGCCTGAATTTGCCGGTTTCGTGGGCGGCGTCGACAAACTGGCGCGTGATCCAGTTAGTCCCAATTACAGCGAAACGTATCATAAACGTCAGCGGACTCCAGAAAGGGATTTTTCGTCAATGTAGCACGCCTTTCCGCCCTTGCCAGTGCGCTGCGACGCACTCTGGCATTTTACTGGCGAGAAGGGCACCCGTGTGCGCTATCAGCCCCAATAGTGACGCCAGCGCCCAGATATTTAGGCTGACGGTGCAAAATTTTGGCATCCAGCACCGCGCTAACCCGCGCCAGCTTTTCCCGAAGTCGTGTGTAGGTTCCGTGCCTTTTATTCAGATCCGGCGCGTTAACGCCGATAGCGTCAATGCCATATTGTTGCGCTAGCCAGATCGCCCGTTGATTATGGAATGCTTGCGAGATAATCGTAATGCGGCTTTCGCCAAACACTTTCCGGGCGCGAACTACGGAGTCCAGCGTGGAGAATCCGGCATAATCACAAAAAATGGCCGCTTCCGGCACACCTTTCGCTATCAGCGCCTGCTGCATCGCCGAAGGTTCATCGTACTCTTTTTTGCCGTTATCGCCGCTGACTAACAGCCACTTCACTTTACCGGCGTGATACAACGCGGCGGCAGTATTAATCCGCCGGGTAAAATACCGATTGCCGGGTTTAGCGCCTAACACCAGCCCGACGTTGCGGGCGGGAACGGTCTGAATGTCATTCCATGTCAGATGCTGCGAGGCGTTGACGATAAGCCAGTTGGAATAGAAAAGCGCGACGCCTGCTGCGACAAGCAGAAAACACGCCACTGTTAACGCCCGGCGTGTAAAACAGAGGCGGCGGATAAAACGGGCACATTGTGAGAGCATGGTCGTTGCGCGGTTCCGTTGGCGGTGGATAAAAAATACCCTCTACAGATCGTCATCCTTGACGTGGCGGCAGGCAATGAGCGAAATGTGAACGCGTCGATTTTATGCCCACGCCGTTAAAAAGATACGGGGGAAGGGGCATTTTCAGAATTTATTGTGCCGACAGCGCCTGATGCGTCAGCCACAGGCGCGTATCAAACTCCAGTTGATGGTACTGCGGCTCCATATGGCAGCAGAGCTGATAAAACGCTTTGTTATGATCTTTCTCTTTCAGGTGCGCCAGTTCGTGAACCACAATCATTCGTAAGAATGGCTCCGGGGCGTTGCGAAACACGGTGGCGACGCGGATCTCCGCCTTTGCCTTGAGCTTGCCGCCCTGAACGCGCGAGACAGCGGTATGCAGTCCCAGCGCATTTTTCAGCACATGGATCTTGCTGTCATACATCACTTTATTGATGGGCGGCGCATTGCGCAGAAACTGACTTTTCAGTTCCTGAGTATAGTGATATAGCGCTTTGTCAGTGGCGTAATCATGCGCGCCGGGATAACGTTTTTCCAGCACTGCTCCCAGGCGCTGCTCGGCGATTAAGGCGCGCACCTGGGCAAGGAGATGTTCCGGATACCCCTGAAGGTAAGTTAGTGAGGTCATCAAAGCTCCATGTTGCTGATAAAAAGTGTATACTCACGCACCCTTTTCAGGGATAACGCCGCAATTTTACCATTCAGGAGGCCTAATGAGCCACGTAGACGACGGTTTCCGTTCACTGACGCTGAAACGTTTTCCGCAAACGGATGATGTTAACCCGCTTCTGGCGTGGGAGGCGGCCGATGAGTACCTGCTGCAACAGTTGGATGAGACGGAAATTCGCGGCCCGGTGCTGATCCTGAATGATACGTTTGGCGCGCTAAGCTGTGCGCTGGCGGAGCATTCGCCATACAGTATTGGCGATTCATATTTAAGCGAACTGGGTACGCGAGAGAATTTACGCCATAACGGCATCGCGGAGTCCAGCGTAACGTTTCTCGACAGTACCGCTGACTACCCGCAGGCGCCGGGCGTGGTATTGATTAAGGTACCGAAAACACTGGCGTTGCTGGAACAGCAGTTACGCGCTTTGCGTAAGGTCGTTACGGCGCAAACGCGTATTATCGCCGGCGCGAAAGCGCGTGATATTCATACCTCTACGCTGGAACTGTTTGAAAAAGTGCTGGGCCCAACCACGACGACGCTGGCGTGGAAGAAAGCGCGCCTGATTAACTGTACCTTCAGTCATCCGCAACTGGCCGACGCGCCGCAAACGCTAAGCTGGAAACTGGAAGATACAGGCTGGACGATTCACAACCACGCGAATGTGTTTTCTCGTACCGGATTGGATATCGGCGCGCGCTTCTTTATGCAGCATTTGCCGGAAAACCTCGACGGGGAGATTGTCGATCTCGGCTGCGGCAATGGGGTGATTGGCCTGAGCTTACTGGCGAAAAATCCGCAGGCGAACGTGGTATTTGTCGATGAATCGCCGATGGCGGTAGATTCCAGCCGTTTGAATGTAGAAACGAACCTGCCGGAAGCGTTCGAACGCTGCGAATTTATGATCAACAATGCGCTCTCCGGTGTGGAGCCGTTCCGTTTTAACGCTGTGTTCTGCAACCCGCCGTTCCACCAGAAACATGCGCTGACGGATAATATCGCCTGGGAGATGTTCCATCACGCCCGCCGTTGCCTGAAAATCAACGGCGAACTGTATATTGTGGCGAACCGCCATCTGGACTATTTCCACAAGCTGAAGAAGATTTTCGGTAATTGTGCGACGATAGCAACCAACAATAAATTTGTCATTTTGAAAGCGGTGAAGCAGGGACGCCGTCGATAAGGCTCTCAAGCGTCATACCGGCCTATAAAACCGGTATGACAGCGTAAGCCCGATAAGCGCAGCGCCATCAGGTAAAGTCGTTAAATCTCCAGCGCCAGTCGGGTGCCCTGGGCAATCGCCCGTCGGGCATCCAGCTCCATCGCGACATCGCATCCGCCGATAAGATGTACCGTTTTACCTGCGGCGCGTAACGGGTCCGCCAGCTCGCGGCGAGGTTCCTGTCCGGCGCAGATCACCACATGATCCACTTCCAGCAACTGCGGTTCGCCGCCGATCAAGAGATGTAATCCGTCGTCGTCGATCTTCTGGTAACTAACCGCCGGGATCATCTTCACGCCGCGCGCCAGTAACGTCGCGCGATGGATCCAGCCGGTGGTTTTACCTAATCCTTCGCCCGGCTTGCTGGCTTTGCGTTGCAGCATGACGATTTGCCGTGGACTACGTGCCAGGCGTGGGCCTTCCGGGCGCAGACCGCCTGCCTGCTGCAGGCTGGTATCAATTCCCCATTCCGTACAAAATTCAGCAATATTTTGGCTGGTGGATTCGCCGTGCTGGCTCAGATACATGGCCGTGTCAAAACCGATCCCGCCGCAGCCGATGATCGCCACTCGTTTACCAACCGGCGCTTTATCGCGCAATACCTCCAGGTAGGTCAATGCCTTTGGATGATCGATACCGTCTATCGGCGGGCGGCGCGGTACTATTCCACAGGCGAGGATCGCTTCGTCAAACGGCTGAAGATCCTCTGCGTTCACCTGTTGGTTCAGTTTCAGCGTAACGCCAGTAATATCGATCATTCGACGGTAGTAGCGCAGCGTTTCGTAAAACTCCTCTTTACCCGGGATCTGCCTGGCGATAGTGAACTGACCGCCAATTTCACTCTGGGCGTCAAACAGCGTGACATGATGGCCGCGCGACGCGGCGTTAATCGCGAAAGCCAGCCCCGCCGGGCCTGCGCCGACAACGGCCAGATTCTTTTTGCGTATGGCCGGCGTTATCGGCATGTGGGTTTCGTGACAGGCGCGTGGGTTCACCAGACAGGAGGTCACTTTGCCGATGAAGATCCGATCCAGACAGGCCTGATTACAGCCGATACAGGTGTTGATCTCATCTGCGCGTCCGGATTGCGCTTTAGTCAGGAATTCGGCATCGGCAAGGAAGGGACGCGCCATCGACACCATATCGGCATCGCCGCGCGTCAGGATCGTCTCAGCGACCTGCGGATCGTTAATGCGATTGGTCGCGATCAGCGGAACCGACACATGACCTTTGAGTTTCCGCGTCACCCAGCTAAAGGCGCCACGCGGTACTGGCGTGGCGATGGTCGGGATTCGCGCCTCATGCCAGCCAATGCCGGTATTAATTAGGCTTGCGCCTGCGGCTTCAATGGCTTGCGCCAGTTGTACCGTTTCGTCGAACGTGCCGCCATTTTCCACCAGATCGAGCATCGACAGGCGATAGATAATAATAAAGTCGTTCCCTACCCGCTGGCGTACCGCGCGTACTACCTCAACCGCGAAGCGCATACGGCTGGTATAGTCGCCGCCCCATTCGTCATCGCGATGGTTAGTTCGCCGGGTGAGAAATTCATTAATCAGATAGCCCTCTGATCCCATCACCTCTACGCCGTCGTAGCCTGCTTCCCGCGCCAGTTGCGCGCAATGCGCGAAGTCGTCGATTAACTGCAAGATTTCATCATGCGTCAGTTCGTGCGGCATAAAGCGGTTGATTGGCGCCTGAATTGCCGACGGCGCGACCAGGTGCGGCTGATAGCTGTAACGTCCGGTGTGCAGAATTTGCAGCGCGATTTTACCGCCTTGCGCATGTACGGCATCGGTCACCACGCGGTGAGGCGTTAATTGGCTGGCATCGTTCAGCATCGCACCGCCGGTCATCACGACCCCGGAGGGAACGGGCGCAATACCGCCGGTGACGATTAACGCTACGCCGTGTCGCGCGCGCTCGGCATAAAATGCCGCCAGGCGCTCGGCGCCATCAGGATGTTCTTCCAGACCCGTGTGCATCGATCCCATCAGCACGCGGTTTCTGAGAGTAGTAAAGCCCAGATCGAGCGGGGCGAACAGCGATGGGTAGCTCATAAGCGTATCCAGTATGTAAAATTATTGTTATGTGGTCGGATGAGTTACTACTGTAGCCGTCGCGAGGTAAAAGGGAAAAGGGGAATGTGGTGATTGTGATGGGATTCAAAAAAGAGGCCGCGACCCGGGGAAAACAGGCCGGATAAGCATAGCGCCATCCGGCATCGTTTTTAAACCTCTTCAACGCTCACCTGCATCGCCGCCAGCGCATTACGCGCTGATTTCAATACCTGTTCGCACAGTTCAATGGTTAGCGTGAGCGGTGGCTCGATACGAATTGTTTTCGCATTATTCAGCGTACCAGCGACCAGCACGCGTTGACGGAACATCTCACTGGCAAAACGGTAGCCCGTTTCGTTATCGACAAATTCAATGGCCATCAACATACCTTTGCCGCGCGCATCGTGTACCAGATTGGGATATTCACGCGCAAGTTGTCGGAAACCATCCAGGAGCGTATCGCCTTTTTGTTCCGCCTGGGCCGGGAGGTTTTGCTCCAGCAGGACGTTAATGGTCGCCAGCGCGGCAGCACAAGCCAGCGGATTACCGCCAAAAGTGGTGGTATGCAGGAAGGGGTTGTCGAACAGAACCGAAAACACCTCTTCAGTCGCGATGGTGGCACCAATCGGCATCACGCCGCCGCCCAGGGCTTTCGCCAGACACAGAATATCAGGCTGCACATTTTCGTGCTCGCAGGCAAACATCTTGCCGGTACGCCCCATGCCGGTTTGTACTTCATCCAGAATCATCAGCGCGCCGAATTCATCACAGAGCTTACGTACCTCTGTCAGGTATCCCTGCGGCGGCAGGATCACGCCGCCTTCACCCTGAATAGGCTCCAGAATCACGGCTGCTATCTCGTCGCCCGTTTTTTTGCCTTCGCTAAATGCCATGCTCATCGCGTCAATATTGCCAAACGGCACATGGCGGAAGCCCGGCAGTAAAGGCATAAAGGGTCTGCGGAAGGTGGATTTGGCCGTGGCGGAGAGCGCGCCCAATGATTTGCCGTGAAATGCGCCGCTGGTGGCGATAAAGGTAAACTTGCCGCGCGGCGACTGATACGCTTTTGCCAGTTTTAGCGCCGCTTCGACGGATTCGGTGCCGCTGTTACAGAAAAAGCTGTACTTGAGTTTCCCCGGTGTCAGCGCCGCCAGCGTTTTTGCCAGCATCGCCCGCAAGGGATCAAGTAACTCCTGGCTGTGGAGAGGTTGTTTTGCGAGTTGATTCTGGACGGCGGATACCACAACAGGATTACGGTGCCCCACGTTAAAGATGCCAAACCCCCCAAGACAGTCGATAAACTCCTGCCCCTGGGTGTCGACAAGCGTATTCAAACTGCCCGCTTGCCACTCTACGGCTCCGTAATCCCCGCCGGCGGTAACAGATTTCCGGTATTCCAGAAATCCTGGATTTACATGCTCTTTAAAGTAGTCAATGACCTCTCGGTTTAGTGCTTTCATTTCCTCATGGTTTAGCGTTCGCTTCTCGATGAGATTCAGTGCGTGCGCGCTACAGGCCAAAGCCGATGCGCTGGAAGGTAACCTGTTCAAAATGAGCTCCAGAGGGCCGTGTATCACATGATACTGAATTAAGTATTGCAGGGATTAGCGGGGGTCTAAGCCCATAGTGAAAATCGGGATAAACACCAGGAATAATCACATTTACACAACATTTAATGTCATGTGCTAACAATTGAATGCATTTTGAGCAGATCTTGTTTTACGGTTTAGGGTGTGTTGCGTTAGCAGCGGCGTGAGAAAAAGGTGAGCCAGGGCAGATTTTAAAGAAAAAGGTTGTCCATGCTAAACAATTTCATAATGAAAATAAGGCGCAGGATGAGGTGAAAATCGTACAAATATTAAGGATTAACCGCAAATTGCGATCCAGAGCAATTTTAACAACTAAAGATAAATAGATTAGCGCCGAAATAACATCTGAGCGAAAAATTAACATCCAGATAACCTGCACAGGACGCTATCATGTCTTCTCATCCCTACGTCAGCCAGCTAAATACCCCGCTGGATGATGATACCACTCTGATGTCTACGACCGACCTGGAAAGCTATATCACTCACGCCAATGACACTTTTGTCCAGGTGAGCGGCTATCAGTTAAACGAGTTACTGGCGCAGCCACATAATCTGGTGCGTCATCCGGATATGCCGAAAGCTGCCTTCGCAGATATGTGGTACACCCTAAAACAGGGCGAACCGTGGAGCGGCATTGTGAAAAACCGGCGTAAAAACGGCGACCATTACTGGGTGCGGGCCAACGCGGTACCGATGATACGTGAAGGGCGTGTGACGGGATATATGTCGATCCGTACCCGCGCCACGGATGATGAGATTGCCGCCGTTGAGCCTTTATATCAGGCGCTAAATGAAGGGCGGTGTAGTAAACGTATTCATAAAGGCCTGGTGGTTCGTCAGGGTTTGCTGGGCAAACTGCCCGCTATGCCTGTTCGCTGGCGAGTGCGTAGCATTATGGGGCTAATGGCCGTAATGCTGGCGTTGGCTCTGTTCGGTACGGATGCGTCATGGCAGGCGTTGCTGTTGGGCGCGTTGGCGATGCTGGCAGGTACGGCGCTATTTGAATGGCAAATTGTGCGTCCCATTGAAAATGTGGCGACGCAGGCGCTGAAAGTGGCGACCGGCGAACGCAACAGCGTACAACATCTTAATCGTAGCGATGAGTTGGGGCTGACGCTGAGGGCCGTAGGGCAGCTTGGCTTGATGTGCCGCTGGCTGATCAATGACGTATCAAGTCAGGTTTCCAGCGTCAGAAACGGCAGTGAAAGGCTGGCGAAGGGTAACAATGATCTGAACGAACACACCTGTCAGACCGTGGAGAATGTTCAGGAAACGGTAACGACCATGAACCAGATGGCGGAGTCCGTGAAGCTCAATTCCGAGACGGCTTCCGCTGCGGATAAGCTTTCCATGGCGGCCAGTAGTGCGGCGACTCAGGGAGGTGAGGCGATGGATACGGTGATTAAAACGATGGATGATATCGCTCACAGTACGCAACGTATCGGGACGATCACCACGCTAATTAACGATATCGCTTTTCAGACGAATATCCTGGCGCTGAATGCGGCGGTAGAAGCGGCGAGAGCGGGCGAGCAGGGGAAAGGGTTTGCCGTGGTTGCTGGCGAGGTACGCCATCTTGCCAGCCGCAGCGCTAACGCGGCGAACGATATTCGTAAATTAATTGATGCCAGCGCAACAAAGGTGCAGTCAGGCTCCGAGCAGGTTCACGCCGCAGGCCGTACCATGGATGACATTGTAGCCCAGGTGCAAAATGTCACCCTGCTTATCGCACGGATCAGTCAGTCGACGCAGGAACAGACAGATGGGCTTTCCAGCCTGACTCGCGCCGTGGACGAGTTGAACCGCATAACCCAGAAAAATGCGGCGCTGGTGGAAGAGAGCGCACAAGTCTCCGCAATGGTAAAACACCGTGCCAGCCGGCTGGAGGATGCGGTCACGGTACTGCATTAAGTTTATTTGTAGGTCGCAACGGTAATGACATCCGCCCGGTAGCAACAAACTTACCGGGCGGGTGCGCTCTGATAGAAGGCGGTGCCTGCCATCACAGAGAGTATCAGTGGCCTGTGATGTTAAAAATAATGTGATATTTATTCCTTCTCCCTTGTCTACCTATTAATAGGTATAAGCTCAGTTGATAAATAAGAAATGGTTAACCTTTTAGCGTATTTCTTTCATTATTAGTGCCAATTTATGTCACTTTTGGTTCATCTTTCTGTGAACAATAAATATTACTTACTAATAATGTTCCGAAATAAAAAGCGATCAATATCATAAAGTTAGTAACATTATTGCCGATAAATCTTCCTGTATGAGGATATGCAATCCCAGGGAGAAAATATGTTTTTGCATAACATTAAAATACGTTCAAAATTATTTATGGCCTTTGGCTTATTCATTGTTCTCATGGTGGTGAGTTCCGCTCTGTCTTTGTTTAGCCTTGATCGGGCTAATACGGGTATGCAGGACATTATTACCAATGATTATCCCACCACGGTAAAAGCCAATCTATTAATCGATAATTTTAATGATTTCATCATCGCGCAGCAGCTCATGTTACTGGATGAAGAGGGGCGCTGGAGCCAGAGCTCGCAGAAAGAACTCAGTGAGATAAGCCAGCGCATTTCGGCGTTACTGGATGAGCTTTCCAGGGAAAATAGTCACGATGCGGATTCACAGAAAATCATTAATGAGATCCGTGAAGCGCGCCAGCAATATCTGGAGTCCAGATTCCGTATTTTGAAAGATATTCAAAGCAATAATCGTCAGGCGGCCATTCAGGAGATGATGACCAGAACGGTGCAGGTGCAAAAAGTCTATAAGGACAAAGTCCAGGAACTTATCGCTGTTCAGGACGCGCAGATGCATGAAGCGAGCGTGCAGGTCAAAGAGGATTTTAAAAATAATCGGACGCTGTTAATCACTTTGGCGCTGATAAGCATCGCCGCCGGAGGCGTAATGGGATGGTATATTGTGCGTTCTATTACCCGACCGCTTGATGACGCGGTACGCTTTGCCGAGGCGATCGCCGATGGCGATCTGACTCGTCATATCACCACCGACTATAAAGATGAAACAGGCGTACTACTGCAAGCATTAATGGCGATGAAAACGCGTCTGCTGGATATCGTACAGGAAGTGCAAAACGGTTCGGAGAGTATCTCCACGGCGGCGGCGCAAATTGTCGCCGGTAACCAGGATTTGGCGGCGCGTACGGAAGAGCAGGCCAGCTCGGTTGAAGAAACGGCGGCGTCGATGGAACAGATTACCGCCACGGTTAAAAATACGGCTGACCATACCAGTGAAGCGACCAAACTCTCTGCCGGCGCCGCCAGCGTGGTGAAAAACAATGGGGAGATGATGAATCAAGTGACGCAGAAAATGCGCGTCATTAACGATACGGCAAATCGTATGTCAGATATCATCAATATCATTGATTCCATTGCCTTTCAGACCAATATTCTGGCGCTGAACGCGGCGGTTGAAGCGGCGCGCGCGGGCGAACATGGACGTGGTTTTGCCGTTGTCGCCGGAGAGGTTCGCCAGTTGGCGCAAAAGAGCGCCTCGTCAGCCAGTGAAATCCGTAATTTGATTGAAGATTCAACCAGTCAGACTCAGGAAGGGATGCACCTGGTGGAGAAAGCCAGCGCCCTGATTAATGGCATGGTGGATAACGTCGAAGAGATGGATGTGATATTACGTGAGATTGGGCAGGCCAGCCGCGAGCAAACTGACGGCATTTCGCAGATTAACAGCGCGATTGGCCTGATTGACGCCGCCACGCAACAAAACTCCTGCCTTGTGGAAGAGTCTGTTGCCGCCGCGGCGTCGCTGAACGAACAGGCGTTACATTTAAAAGAGCTGGTTAACGTGTTCCGCGTCCGCGAAGAGGACACGCAGCCCGCTTAATCCAGTTCGGCGATTTCCAGCGCCGCGCGATCAATCACGCCGATAATGCGTTTGATTTGCGCGTCGTTGATATCGCTGTGGTTTATCCGCAGATCCAGCACGGCCTTGAAGTTATCCAGCGCCCGCTTCATCTGCGGATTTTTACGTAACTCCATGCCCACACAACGGGCTTTTAGCCGCGCCTGAATATGCGTCAGATGTTCGCGATTTTCATCAAGCCATTGCGCGCCGTTCGCGGTAATCGCGATTTTTTTCCGCCCGCCTTCTTCGTCGCTAATCGTGATAAATTGCTGATCCTGTAAAAAATCCAGCGTAGGGTAGATCACGCCAGCGCTTGGCGTATAGCCGCCCCCCGTCAGGTTTTCTATCGCTTTAATCAGTTCATAGCCGTGGCTGGCGTCCCGGGTCAGGATATCAAGAATGACCAGCCGAAGTTCCCCGTGGCCAAAAAATCGCTGGCGTCGACCACCGCCCTGTCCATGACGACCACAGCCGTGTCCGTGACGGTGTTCGCCGCCGCAACTGGCGTTCTCATGCTGATGCGCGCTATGGCAGCCTTCATGCTGATGTTCGCGATCTTTGCAGCAACCATCGTGCTTATGATCCCGGTTTTTGCAACACCCTTCATGTTGATTTTGCATCATTGCCTCCTGCTTATTTAGATATATCTAATTTATATCTAAATGATGGGTTTTAGCAAGGATAAAAGCGATTGTTGCTATAATCTATTAATTTATAACGTTTTATTCTAAGGTTATAGTTAGCGACTCGTTGCCAGAACACTATCAAAAAACAGTTGCATTTTTACTGATTAACAATCATTATCATTTAAAACTTTAATTTAGATATATCGTATTACTTCACGAAGGCAAAAAATGACGACATCATCCGTACGCTACCCACAACGTGTTCGTAATGAACTGCGTTTTCGCGAGCTGACCGTTCTGCGGGTAGAACGTATTAGCGCAGGATTTCAGCGGATCGTACTTGGCGGCGAGGCGCTGGACGGCTTTACCTCCCTGGGCTTTGACGATCACACGAAAGTTTTTTTCCCTGAGCCAGGCTGTCGCTTTACGCCCCCGACAGTCACTGAGGAAGGCATTATCTGGGGGGAGGGCGTTCGTCCGGTCTCCAGGGATTACACGCCGCTGTATGACGAGGCGCGTCGCGAGCTGGCGCTGGATTTCTTTATCCACGATGGCGGCGTAGCCAGCCGTTGGGCAATGGAAGCCCGTGAAGGCGATACACTGACGATTGGCGGGCCGCGCGGTTCGCTGGTGGTGCCGGAAGATTATGCCTGTCAGGTTTATGTCTGCGATGAGTCCGGTATGCCTGCGCTGCGTCGTCGTCTGGAATCGCTTAGTCGTCTGCCTGCGCGCCCTGCGGTAACCGCGCTGGTGAGCATTCAGGATGCCGCATATCGCGATTATCTCGCCCATTTGACGGATATTACTGTGGAATATGTTGTTGGCGGCAATGAACAGGTAATGCAAACGCGCCTGTCGCAGCTGACAATACCAGAATCGGACTATTTCATCTGGATTACTGGCGAAGGCAAAACGGTAAAACGTTTAAGTCAGTGCTTTGAAAAGGAGTTTGATCCACACCTGGTACGTGCGGCAGCCTATTGGCATCGTAAATAGCGGTATGGGGCGAACCTGTCAGAAACAAAAAAGCCACTCTTTAGAGTGGCTTAATTATATGATTTTAAAGCTAAAATTTGGTGGCCCCTGCTGGACTTGAACCAGCGACCAAGCGATTATGAGTCGCCTGCTCTAACCACTGAGCTAAGGGGCCGTGGCGGTGGATTATAATGTAACTTTACGCTGTAATCCAGCCGTAACCGTGCGGGTGCTGTTTTTATAAACAATGTGTTTTCAACCCGTTATACTTAAAGAACGTTGTATTGCTCAGGAGTAATAATGGTTAAGGACATACTGGCGCCAGGGCTACGGGTGGTTTTTTGCGGCATCAATCCGGGACTCTCCTCGGCGAATACCGGCTTTCCGTTTGCGCATCCCGCGAATCGTTTTTGGAAAGTTATTCATTTGGCCGGTTTCACCGATCGACAGTTGAAACCGGAAGAGGCGGAAAAATTACTGGATTTTCGCTGCGGGGTAACGAAACTCGTCGATCGACCGACGGTACAAGCGACTGAAGTGAAGTTGCATGAATTACGTAGCGGCGGACGCAACCTGATTGAAAAAATAGAGGACTACCAGCCCGCAGCGCTGGCGGTGCTTGGTAAACAGGCTTTTGAACAGGGATTCAGCCAGCGTGGTATCGCCTGGGGTAAACAAAAGATCGCCATTGGCGCGACGATGGTGTGGGTGTTGCCGAATCCCAGCGGCTTAAACCGAATTAAAACGGAAAAACTGGTCGAGGCCTATCGCGAACTGGATCAAGCGCTCATTATGCGTGGGCTATAGCAATGGGGAATGAGGGCGCGAATACTCGCGCTGTGCAGAAATTCTGCAGGCCAAATAGGGCGCTTGCGCATGGCCTGATAAAAAAACGCCGCCTTGCGGCGGCGTTTATACCTGTATGGCGAATTAATCGTCGAGGAAGCTGCGCAGCACTTCAGAACGGCTCGGGTGGCGCAGTTTACGCAGCGCCTTCGCTTCGATCTGACGGATACGTTCGCGGGTAACATCGAACTGTTTACCCACTTCTTCCAGCGTGTGGTCGGTGTTCATATCGATACCGAAACGCATACGCAGCACTTTCGCTTCACGAGCGGTCAGGCCAGCCAAAACGTCGTGAGTGGCGGCACGCAGGCTCTCGGTAGTGGCAGAGTCCAGCGGCAGCTCGAGGGTGGTATCCTCGATGAAATCACCCAGATGCGAATCTTCATCGTCGCCGATCGGCGTTTCCATGGAGATAGGCTCTTTGGCAATCTTCAGCACCTTACGAATTTTATCTTCCGGCATCAGCATCCGTTCAGCCAGCTCTTCCGGCGTTGGCTCGCGGCCCATCTCTTGCAGCATCTGGCGAGAAATACGGTTGAGCTTGTTGATGGTCTCAATCATATGCACCGGAATACGGATGGTGCGCGCCTGATCCGCGATAGAACGGGTGATCGCCTGACGGATCCACCAGGTTGCGTAGGTGGAGAACTTGTAACCACGACGGTATTCAAATTTATCAACCGCTTTCATCAGACCGATGTTGCCTTCCTGAATCAGGTCAAGGAACTGCAAGCCACGGTTGGTGTATTTCTTAGCGATAGAAATAACCAGACGTAAGTTCGCTTCAACCATCTCTTTCTTCGCACGGCGGGCTTTCGCTTCCCCGATGGACATGCGACGGTTGATGTCTTTCACCTGTTCGATGGTCAGACCGGTCTCTTCTTCAATCTGCCGCAGTTTTTGCAGGCAGCGTTGCACTTCTTCCGCGACATCGTGCAGTTTTTCCGACCACGGTTTGTTCATCGCGATAGCGGCGTTGAACCAGGTTTCGCTGGTTTCGTTACCGGTAAACAGCGTGATAAAGTTCTTCTTCGGCATTTTGCACTGCTCAACGCAGAGCTTCATGATCAAACGTTCCTGAGTACGCACGCGATCCATCATCACGCGCATACTGTTGACCAGATAGTCGAATTGCTTCGGTACCAGACGGAACTGTTTGAACACTTCAGACAGCTTCAGAATCTCTTCCTGCGCGGCAGCATGGCTGCGGCCTTTCGCTTTGATGGTGTCGCGCGTAACGACGTATTGCGCGCGCAGCTCAGCGAATTTTTCGCGTGCCAGTTCAGGGTCAATGCTGTTGTCGTCATCGGCGGCGTCATCGTCGCCGTCTTCTTCATCTTCGTCTTCGTCATCATCCAGGTCTTCCTGGGAGAGTTCAGAACCGACGTGAGTTGCGGTCGGCGCCATCTCTTCTTCCGCGTTCGGATCGACAAAGCCGGTGATAAGATCGGACAAACGAGCCTCTTCAGCCTCAACGCGATCGTACTGTTCCAGCAGATAGGTAATGGCTTCCGGGTATTCGGCAACGGAGCATTGAACCTGGTTGATCCCGTCTTCGATACGTTTAGCGATGTCGATTTCGCCTTCCCGGGTCAATAGTTCAACAGTGCCCATTTCACGCATATACATGCGTACCGGGTCAGTCGTACGACCGATTTCAGACTCAACACTGGACAGAACTTGTGCAGCAGCTTCTTCCGCATCTTCATCGGTGCTGGTGGTATTTTCAGCCAGCAGCAGATCATCGGCATCAGGCGCTTCTTCCATTACCTGAATACCCATGTCGTTGATCATTTGGATGATATCTTCAATTTGATCTGAATCGACGATATCTTCCGGCAGATGGTCATTGACCTCAGCATAGGTCAGATAGCCTTGCTCCTTACCACGGGTGACAAGAAGTTTCAGCTGTGACTGCGGGTTTTGCTCCATAAGACGGTATCCACACTTATTCGTTTGATTGGTGTCGACGGTATAGCTGTCGACATTTAAAGCGAGGGCATACTTATATTTTGGCCGCTGCCTCTCACTGCGGCTGTCGGGGGCTTCCCGATCGATATGCGGCATTTAAGCCGTTAAATTCATTTTCTGGCCAGCTCCTGGTTTAACGTCCAGAGCTCTCGGCGTTCTTCGCTGCTTAAACCGTGAGTGCGATCGCGAGCGATCAGCTCTTCTTGTCGCAGTTGCAGCAGCGAATCAAACATATGGTTGAGTGAGTCGGTAAAGGTCTTTTCGGCAATCGCCTTATCTGCTATATCGTCCCACATCGATAATTTTTCAAGGGTCGCAGCATCATTTGTGCCACGGTAGAGTTCCAGAAGTTGTCCGGTAGTAAGACCTGGCTGAGCCAAACAAGTTTTGACCAATTCTTTAAATAAGCCAAGCCCAGGCAGCTTATTCTCATCCAGCGCGTCTAAGGGCGGCACTAACGGCGCGAGATCCGGATTTTGCACCAGTAATCCTATCAGTATACGCATGGTCGTGCGTTTTAGCTGCGGAGCCGGGCGGGAAACGCCGCTTTCCGCCTGTTTTGGCACTAAACGATCAAGCTGACTATCATCGAAAATGCCTAACTTCAGCCCCAACGTCTGGCGCAACTGAATACGGTGTGCGTCGCCAGGCACCTGATTAATGAGCGGCAGCGCCAGTGCGGCTAACTGCGTGCTGCCATCCGGCGAGCTTAAATCCACCTGCGGCAGGAGGCTATTAAACAGAAACGTAGAGAGCGGCTGCGCCTGCTCCATCCGCGCTTCAAAAGCCGCCTTGCCTTCTTTACGCACCAGCGTATCCGGGTCTTCGCCGTCAGGTAAAAACATAAAGCGTACCTGCCGACCATCGGTCATATAAGGCATTGCTGTTTCCAGCGCTCTCCAGGCGGCATCACGGCCAGCCCGGTCGCCGTCGTAACAGCAAATTACGTTGTTCGTCGCCCGGAATAACATATGCATATGGTCTGCCGTGGTTGAGGTACCCAGCGAAGCAACCGCATAGTTAATGTCGTATTGCGCTAGTGCGACGACATCCATATAACCTTCGACCACAAGCAAGCGTTGCGGTTCAGCACTATATTGCTGAGCCTCATAAAGACCATATAGCTGGCGGCCTTTATGGAAAATGTCCGTTTCCGGAGAGTTAAGGTATTTCGGCGTGTCGTTCCCCAGAACTCGACCGCCAAAACCAATCACCCTGCCGCGTTTGTCCCGGATAGGGAACATGACCCGATTACGGAAACGATCGTAAGTGCTGCCCTGCTCGTTATTGACCAGCATTCCGGCATCCAGCAACAATGCCTTGTTATCGCTGTTATTACCGAAGCGCTTTAACGCGTTATCCCAACCAGGCGGCGCGAAGCCAATGGCGAAACGCTGAATAATTTCAGCGCTCAGACCGCGCTTTTGCAGATAGTCACGCGCAGGTTTTGCCGCAGGATGGGTAAGCGACTGCTGATAAAAGTCATTCAGACCATTCATCAACTGATAGAGGTTTTGCCGTTGATGGCGCTCTATCTGGCTAAGCCCGGTGCCTGCTTCATAGGGAATTTCCAGGTTATGCATGGCCGCTAATTCTTCGACGGTTTCGACAAATTCGAGCTTGTCGTAATTCATCAAAAAGTCGATCGCATTGCCATGTGCGCCGCATCCAAAGCAGTGATAAAACTGTTTTTCACCGTTTACGGTGAAAGAAGGGGTTTTCTCATTATGGAATGGACAACACGCGTGATAGTTCTTGCCCTGTTTCTTGAGTTTTACGCGCACGTCGATCAGATCGACGATATCGGTTCTCGCCAGCAGGTCATTAATGAATACGCGTGGGATTCGTCCAGCCATATGCCCCTTTTATACACGTCATTCTTCAGGCTGCCGCAGTGTTGACTACGTTCGCTCACCCCTGTCGCTGACTTGCGTAAGCGCCGGGGACTTGCTCTCTTGCCGCCTGGACGCAGCATGAATGATTTTGTGTATATGCTAATGCATAAACGAAAACAAGCCGCGCATTCCTTTCGGAAGCACGGCCTTACAACTACAACTCGATCTGAATTGAGAGCAGCCCGCTCTCAAAAGATTAGTACAGACGAGTACGGCGTGCGTTTTCGCGAGCCAGTTTCTTCGCGTGACGTTTCACTGCAGAAGCTTTAGCGCGCTTACGTTCGGTCGTCGGTTTTTCATAGAACTCACGACGACGAACTTCCGCCAGAACACCTGCTTTTTCGCAGGAACGCTTGAAGCGACGCAGAGCTACGTCGAACGGCTCGTTTTCACGTACTTTAATTACCGGCATGTGCCTCTCACCTTTGATTAATTCGGTTTGCCGCTGGCATCAACGCCAGCTTATTTCAAAATGGTGCGGAATTTTACTGCAATTGCTGCTGCTTTGTAAAGCACCGCGGCCTTTTTTGAACGGGACTTTTATAAGGTGAGGGAGTATACACGAAGTCGGGACTGAGGGTATACATCCACCCGCATTCGACCTACACTGCGCGGTATTAGAGCGAGGTAAAACAAGTCATGCGTGTACTGGGTATTGAAACATCCTGCGATGAAACCGGCATCGCTATTTACGACGACAAAAAAGGTCTGTTAGCCAACCAATTGTATAGTCAGGTGAAATTACATGCTGACTACGGCGGCGTAGTGCCTGAACTGGCTTCCCGCGATCATGTGCGTAAAACCGTGCCGCTGATTCAGGCGGCATTAAAAGAAGCCGGTTTGACGGCGAGCGATATCGACGCGGTGGCCTATACCGCAGGCCCGGGCCTGGTCGGCGCGCTGCTGGTCGGCGCAACCGTCGGGCGTTCACTGGCATTTGCCTGGACTGTGCCGGCCATTCCTGTACACCATATGGAAGGTCATCTGCTGGCGCCGATGCTGGAAGATAACCCTCCGGATTTCCCGTTTGTGGCGCTACTGGTCTCCGGCGGACATACGCAGCTCATTAGCGTGACCGGAATCGGTCAGTACGAACTGCTGGGAGAGTCGATTGATGATGCCGCTGGTGAAGCGTTTGATAAAACCGCCAAATTGTTGGGGCTGGATTATCCTGGCGGCCCGATGCTGTCGAAAATGGCGTCGCAGGGGACGGCGGGACGCTTTGTCTTTCCGCGCCCGATGACCGATCGCCCGGGGCTGGATTTTAGTTTTTCCGGTCTGAAAACCTTTGCCGCTAACACCATTCGTAGTAATGGCGACGACGAACAAACTCGCGCTGATATCGCGCGCGCTTTTGAAGATGCGGTCGTGGATACGCTGATGATCAAGTGCAAGCGCGCGCTGGAAAGCACCGGTTTTAAGCGTCTGGTCATGGCGGGCGGCGTCAGCGCTAACCGCACGCTGCGCGCGAAGCTTGCCGAAATGATGCAAAAACGCCGCGGCGAAGTGTTCTATGCGCGTCCGGAGTTTTGTACTGACAACGGGGCGATGATCGCCTATGCCGGAATGGTGCGGTTTAAGGCGGGCGTTACGGCGGATCTTGGCGTAACGGTACGTCCGCGCTGGCCGCTGGCCGAGCTGCCGGCGGCGTAAAAGCGGAAAAAGGGGGGCAACATCATGCCGCCCCAACGGGTTTACAGTAAAACGACGGGCATCCACAACAGCTCGGTGACGATCAGCAGCACCAGGAAGATCAGGCCGAAAATCGCGCCTAACCACGCCAATGGTGGAAGGGTGACGCGCGGCGGATTCGATATGTACGCCTATCACCGAGCTATTTATCCGGCGATGCGCAGGCACGGCATAGCGTAAAAAACTACTCCGAATCTTTCTGGCGTTTCTTTTTCAGCTTCGTCCAGATTTTCGTCTCCTGGCGACGCCACAGACGCTGGATGTTGTCATGATGGCGCAGCAAAATGAGACATGACAGCATCGATACCGGGAAGGTGAACTGCGGTTTAAACCACCAGACGTAAAACGGCGCAATCAAGGCGCTGACAATCGCCCCTAACGATGAATAACCGCTTAACAGGACCGTCAGCAGCCAGGTGCCAGCCATAACGCCGGTTAAATCCCAGCCGATGGGCGCAATGGCACCAAATGCGGTTGCTACGCCTTTCCCACCTTTAAAGCCAAAAAAGACTGGCCAGATATGCCCCAGACAGGCGGCGATAGCGATAAGCCCCAGCCAGAAAGGGGTAACGCCTAACGCATACGCGCCCCAGACGGGCAACATGCCTTTAAGGATGTCAAAAATAAGTACCGCGACAGCCGCTCCCTTGCCACCGATTCGTAATACGTTCGTCGCGCCCGGGTTGCCGGAGCCGCTTTCTCGCGGATCGGGCAGCCCGGCGATGCGGCAAACCAGAATGGCACTGGAAATTGAGCCGCAGAGGTACGCGAAGAGGATCATTCCAGGCGCGATTGCACTCATAAGCTGTTCCGTATTGAAAGTGTCGTTTTATTTACTATTTCTGTGGATAATACGCACATTTCGCCGGAAGTGGTATCCGGGTTAGCCAAAAAGCAGGCAGGTCGTGATGGATATTGTATTTATAGAGCAACTTTCGGTAATCACCACTATCGGTGTTTACGACTGGGAACAGACTATCGAGCAAAAACTGGTGTTCGATATCGAAATGGCGTGGGATAACCGTAAGTCGGCGAAAAGCGATGATGTCGCAGATTGTCTAAGTTACGCGGATATCGCCGACACGGTGATAAATCATGTCGAAGGCGGGCGTTTTGCTCTGGTCGAGCGCGTGGCGGAAGAGGTGGCGGATCTGCTGCTTAGCCGATTTAATTCTCCGTGGGTTCGCATCAAACTGAGCAAGCCTGGCGCCGTCGCGCGCGCGGCGAACGTAGGGGTAATTATTGAGCGTGGCAATAATCTGAAATAAAAATAAATAATTTTATATTTTTTAAACCAAACGGTTATATATGGGGTCTTAACGCGAGATCCATTTTTGCAGTGTTTTTCATTTTAGGGGTTTATTGATGAGCGATATGCACTCGCTGCTGATAGCGGCAATTTTGGGTGTGGTCGAAGGATTGACGGAGTTTTTGCCGGTATCCAGCACGGGCCATATGATTATTGTGGGTCATCTGCTGGGGTTTGAAGGCGATACGGCCAAGACATTCGAAGTGGTGATTCAACTTGGATCTATTCTGGCGGTCGTGGTGATGTTCTGGCGGCGGTTGTTTGGTCTCATCGGTATTCACTTTGGCCGCCCGCTACAGCGTGAAGGTGAAAGTAAAGGTCGATTAACGTTGATTCACATCCTGCTGGGCATGATTCCGGCGGTGGTGCTGGGGTTAGTCTTTCATGACACGATCAAGTCGCTATTTAACCCGATTAACGTGATGTACGCGCTGGTGGTAGGCGGTCTGTTGCTGATTGCCGCCGAGTGCCTGAAGCCGAAAGAACCGCGCGCGCCGGGGCTGGATGATATGACGTATCGTCAGGCGTTTATGATTGGCTGTTTCCAGTGTCTGGCGCTGTGGCCGGGCTTCTCGCGTTCCGGAGCGACCATTTCCGGTGGGATGCTAATGGGCGTCAGCCGTTACGCCGCCTCTGAGTTCTCGTTCTTACTGGCTGTGCCGATGATGATGGGCGCAACGGTTCTGGATCTCTACAAAAGTTGGTCATTCCTGACCGCAGCGGATATTCCGATGTTCGCAGTGGGCTTTGTGACGGCGTTTGTGGTGGCGCTGATCGCCATCAAGACCTTCCTGCAACTGATTAAGCGTATCTCGTTTATTCCGTTTGCGATTTACCGCTTTGTGGTGGCGGCTGCCGTTTACGTTGTCTTCTTCTGATGATTGACCTGCCGGATGGCGGCGTACCGCCTTGTCCGGCCTAACTGTTTTGTCGGTCTGATAAGCGCAGCGCCATCAGGCAATTTATCGTGCCGGATGGCGTTTAGCTGGCGGGGTTCGGGCAGCGCTTCTCTTTCCAGTTGGCGACCGCTGCAATTCGTCGCTTTGTCAGCTCCTCGCGAATCTCAATGCCCTTAAATCCGGCCTCCACCACCTCTTTCGTCGGTACCGCCTGCGCCACCTGCCAGGCTTCACGCAGCCAGCGCCCCTGCGGGTAATCCGACGCTTCAAATCCGGTACGTCCACGGACATCGGCCTCGCTGGTCAGCGCAATCTGCTCGACGCGCTGCGGTTTACGCCATGCATCAATGGCGTCAAACAGCTTAACGATCGTTTTCGGCTGGAGTATCGGAAAGGTGTGGATCAGATCGTGGTATTCGGCGACCAGTTTAGCTAAATCACGCAGGTCATTGGGGACGCGCAAACGCTGGCATAACTGTTCGACCAGTTTCACGCCCGCCGGGCCGTGGCCATGATGGCGCGGCCAGAGGTTTTTCGGCGTTAAGCCTTTGCCCAGATCATGACAAAGCGTGGCGAAACGGACATCAAGCTGCGGACTGAGCATAGCGGCCATCGACAGCGTCATCAGCGTATGAACTCCGGTATCAATTTCCGGATGCCACTTTGCCGGCGCGGGTACGCCAAACAGGGCGTCGATTTCCGGAAACAGGACGCGCAGGGCGCCGCAGTCGCGCAATACCTGGAAGTAAACCTGCGGATTGCGGGTGGTAAGCGCATTTTCCGTCTCTTTCCATACCCGTTCCGGCGTCAGATGTTCCAGCTCGCCTGCCGCGGTCATGTCGCGCATTAGCGACAGTGTTTCATCGGCGATACGGAAACTCAGATGAGCGTAACGGGCGGCAAAACGCGCCACGCGCAATACGCGCAAGGGATCTTCGCCAAACGCGGGAGAGACATGGCGCAGTAGACGCGCCTCCAGATCCCGGCGCCCGTGGTAAGGGTCGATAATCTGGCCGTCATCGTCGCGCGCCAGAGCATTAATGGTCAGATCGCGACGCTGGAGATCGGCTTCCAGGGTAACGTCCGGCGCGGCATAACAGGTGAAGCCCGTGTAGCCGGAACCGGATTTACGCTCGGTACGCGCCAGCGCGTATTCTTCGTGAGTTTGCGGATGGAGAAACACAGGAAAATCACGGCCTACCTGCTGGTAGCCCGCATCAAGCATCTCCTGCGGCGTGGCGCCGACAACGACCCAATCTTTATCTTTAACCGGTAGCCCTAACAACGCATCCCGAACCGCACCACCGACCAGATAAATCTTCACGCCACTTTCCTTTTAAAAACGATCATCCTCTAATGATAAGACAGTGCCGCAGAGAAGGCGATTTAGTTCATCCAGCGGTCTTTGCGTTTACGGCTTGGGATCATATGCGGCAGCACCAGCCCTAACAGCAAGCCAATACCCAATACGCCGCCGCCATACATAAACCACTGCATAATAATGGTGCGCTGTTTGTCATCCAGCTGCAGATTCGCGGCGCTAACTTTTTTCTGCGCGACAATCAGCTCGTTTTTCAGCTTCTGGTTCTCTTCTTTTAGCCCGTTGATGACGCTGTCGCTTTGCGCCACTTTCTGCTGCATATCGGCGGTGCGCTGATTCCACGTGGTATCAATATTGTTGAGTTTATCGGTCAACGTTTTGACCTGATTTTCCAGATCCGGCACGCGGGTACGCAGGCTTGGCGTGGTATTCAGTTCTTTTAACGGTATCCAGGCAGTACGACCAGAACTGTCTTTGATTTGACCATAGTTGGCATCGCTCTGTAAGAGCGTGACTTCCTCGCCGGCGTTGACGGTACCCACAAGGCGATAATTATCTCCCGGACCGCTGCGGACCCAGGTATTCAGTTCATCAGAAACGTAACGCGTCTCTTCAGCATGAGAGACGGCGGTGGCGCTAAGCGCAAGTAAAGTTAGTCCAATCAGGCGTAATTTTGGCATCAGGCTGTCGTTATTGTCAGAGAAAGTGGAACGATAGTAACGGCATCAGTGTCGCTACGCAAAGCAGTCGACATCAATCGGAATCATCTGTGTCGCCTTTGCCGCTACGTCAAACTTTTACGCCCGTCAAATTGCTCGTTGCATGGCAATTTGGCGCAAAATACTATCTACTGACAAAAATAATGCGGGTAAGTTCGCCAAGAATCTTCCCAGATGTGACATAACCCATAAGTACAAGGCCATGGCTCAGGAAATCGAATTAAAGTTTATCGTCAATCACGACGCCGTAGATGCGCTGCGAAATCATCTTCATACGCTCGGCGGTGAGCATCATGCGCCCAGCCAGTTGCTGAATATCTACTTCGAAACGCCTGATAACTGGCTACGCCGCCATGATATGGGGCTACGTATTCGTGGTGAAAATGGGCGCTATGAAATGACCATGAAAATTGCCGGCCGGGTAACGGGCGGGCTGCACCAGCGACCCGAATACAATGTCGCGCTAAGCGAACCCGTGCTGGATCTGACGCAACTTCCGGCGGAGGTCTGGCCGGATGGCAACCTGCCCGCCGGCCTGGCATCAAGCGTACAGCCGCTGTTCAGTACCGATTTTTACCGGGAAAAATGGTGTCTGGACGTTGACGGCAGCAGGATTGAAATTGCGCTCGATCTCGGCGACGTAAAAGCGGGCGAGTTTGCCGAACCGATTTGTGAGCTGGAGCTTGAGTTGCTTCGCGGCGATACGCGCGCCGTGTTAAAACTGGCGAAGCAACTGCTGTCGCAAACCGGTTTGCGTCAGGGCAGTCTGAGTAAGGCGGCGCGAGGTTATCACCTGGCGCAGGGGAATGCGCCGCGAGAGAATACACCAACGGCAATTCTGCGGACTGCCGCGAAAGCCACGGTAGAGCAAGGGCTGGAGGCCTCGCTGGATCTGGCGTTGTCACAGTGGCAGTACCATGAAGAGCTCTGGCTGCGCGGCGACGAGTCGGCGAAAGAACACGTGCTGGATGCTATGGGGTTAGTGCGCCATGCCTTAATGCTCTTTGGGGGCATTGTTCCACGTAAAGCGAGCGCTCACTTACGTGATCTACTTACCCAGGCGGAAGCGACGATGACATCCGCGGTGTCCGCCGTCACAGCCGTTTATAGTACGCAAACGGCGATGGCGAAACTGGCATTGACGGAATGGCTGGTGACGAAAGCCTGGCAGCCATTTTTGGACGCGAAGGCGCAGGCCAAAATGGCCGATTCTTTTAAGCGTTTCGCCGACATTCATCTTTCTCGTCATGCTGCTGAATTAAAAAAAGTTTTTGGACAACCGCTGGGTGATAAGTATCGCGACCAGCTGCCGCGTTTGACTCGCGATATTGACAGCGTTTTACTGCTGGCCGGGTATTATGATGCGATGGTCGCGCAGGCATGGCTGGAGAACTGGCAGGGATTGCGTCACGCCATTATTACCGGGCAACGTATTGAAATTGAACATTTCCGTAATGAGGCCATTAACCAGCAGCCGTTCTGGTTGCACAGCGGAAAACGATAATCAGAACCGTAGAAAGCGCCTGATGACGCTGCGCTTATCAGGCTTACGGTATGCGGACTTGTAGGCCGGATCAGGCGAAACGCCGCCATCCGGCATTATTTAAAGGATATCCCCTAAATGACGCCGCTCTCTTCACCCTTATCGCAGTACTGGCAGACCGTTGTTGAGCGCCTACCAGAAGGATTTACTGAGACATCGCTTAGCGTGCAGGCGAAGTCAGTACTTACATTTAGCGATTTTGCGCTGGATAGCGTGATAGCGCATCCGGAGTGGCTTGCCGAACTGGAATCCGCATCGCCGCAGGCTGATGAATGGCGACATTATGCTGGCTGGTTACAGGAGGCGTTGGCAGGTGTCTGTGACGACGCCTCGCTGATGCGTGAACTGAGGCTTTTTCGTCGTCGCATCATGATACGCATCGCCTGGGCGCAGACGCTGTCGCTGGTGGACGACGAGACTATTTTACAACAGTTGAGCCATCTGGCGGAGACGCTCATCGTGGGGGCGCGTGACTGGCTGTATGCCGCCTGTTGCCGCGAATGGGGAACCCCCTGTAACCCGCAGGGCGTTCCGCAGCCGCTGTTGATTTTAGGCATGGGCAAGCTGGGCGGAGGCGAACTGAATTTTTCGTCTGATATCGATCTGATTTTCGCTTGGCCGGAACATGGCGAGACCCGGGGCGGGCGCCGTGAACTCGATAACGCCCAGTTTTTTACGCGTCTCGGGCAGCGGCTGATCAAAGCGCTGGATCAGCCCACAATGGATGGTTTTGTCTATCGGGTGGACATGCGCCTGCGACCGTTTGGCGACAGCGGCCCGCTGGTCCTGAGTTTTGCCGCGCTGGAGGATTACTATCAGGAACAAGGACGCGACTGGGAACGCTACGCTATGGTGAAAGCGCGGCTAATGGGCGATAACGACGACGCCTGGTCTCGTGAATTACGCGCCATGCTGCGACCTTTCGTTTTCCGCCGCTATATCGATTTCAGCGTCATCCAGTCGCTACGCAATATGAAAGGGATGATCGCCCGCGAAGTGCGACGCCGCGGTTTGAAAGACAACATTAAACTTGGCGCGGGCGGTATTCGTGAAATTGAGTTTATCGTGCAGGTATTCCAGCTGATCCGCGGCGGACGCGAGCCGTCGCTACAGTCGCGTTCGTTACTGCCGACGTTGGATGCTATCGCTGCGCTGCATTTGCTGCCTGAGAATGACGTGGCGCAACTGCGCGTGGCCTATCTTTTTCTACGTCGTCTGGAGAATCTGCTGCAAAGCATCAATGACGAACAGACGCAAACGCTGCCTGCCGACGATCTGAATCGGGCGCGGCTGGCCTGGGGAATGAAGGCGGAGAATTGGCCGCAGCTTGTTGGCGAACTGACGGATCATATGGCTAATGTACGCCGCGTATTCAACGAATTAATTGGCGATGATGAAGCCGATACCCCGCAGGAGGAAGAACGTTCAGAGCCGTGGCGTGAAGTATGGCAGGATGCGCTACAGGAGGATGATTCGACGCCAGTGCTGGCGCATTTAGCCGATGAGGATCGGCGACAAGTTCTGACCCTCATCGCTGACTTCCGTAAGGAACTGGATAAACGCCCTATCGGCCCGCGCGGGCGGCAAGTGCTGGACCAACTGATGCCGCACCTGCTTGCTGACGTTTGTTCCCGCGAAGACGCCGCTGTTACGCTATCGCGGATAACGCCGTTGCTGGCGGGGATTGTCACTCGCACCACCTATCTGGAGCTGCTGAGCGAATTTCCCGGCGCGCTGAAACACCTGATTATGCTCTGCGCCGCTTCGCCAATGATAGCGAGCCAACTGGCGCGTTATCCGTTGTTGCTTGATGAACTGCTCGACCCCGGCACGCTTTATCAGCCGACGGCTACAGACGCTTACCGCGACGAATTACGCCAATATTTGCTGCGCGTGCCGGAAGAAGACGAAGAACAACAACTGGAGGCATTACGCCAGTTTAAACAGGCACAGCTTTTGCGGATTGCGGCGGCGGATATTGCCGGTACGCTGCCGGTGATGAAAGTGAGCGATCACCTCACATGGCTGGCGGAGGCGATGATTGATGCTGTGGTGCAGCAGGCGTGGACGCAAATGGTTGCGCGTTATGGTCAGCCAGCGCATCTGGACGAGCGCCAGGGGCGGGGGTTTGCAGTTGTCGGTTATGGCAAGTTGGGCGGATGGGAGCTGGGCTACAGTTCCGATCTGGATCTCATCTTCCTGCATGACTGTCCGATGGACGTCATGACCAACGGCGAACGCGAAATCGACGGGCGGCAGTTTTATCTGCGCCTGGCGCAGCGCATTATGCATCTGTTCAGTACGCGCACCTCCTCCGGCATTTTGTATGAGGTAGATGCGCGTCTACGCCCCTCTGGCGCGGCGGGAATGCTGGTGACTTCAGCGGACGCGTTTGCCGATTATCAGCAGCATGAAGCCTGGACCTGGGAACATCAGGCGTTGGTACGCGCTCGCGTGGTATATGGCGACCCGCAGCTTACCTCACAGTTTGATGCGGTACGCCGCACTATCATGACGACGGCGCGCGACGGCAAGACATTGCAGACTGAAGTGCGTGAAATGCGCGAGAAAATGCGGGCGCATCTCGGCAATAAGCATCGCGATCGTTTTGATATTAAAGCTGATGAAGGCGGTATTACGGATATTGAGTTTATCGCGCAATATCTGGTACTGCGCTACGCTCATGAAAAACCTAAATTAACGCGCTGGTCTGATAACGTGCGCATCCTGGAGCTTCTGGCGCAAAACGGCATTATGGATGATCACGAGGCGCAGGCGCTGACGGTAGCCTACACCACACTGCGTGATGAACTGCACCACCTGGCGTTGCAGGAGCTTCCCGGTCATGTGGCGCAGACGTGTTTTAGCAAAGAGCGCGCGCTGGTGCAGGCAAGCTGGCGGAAGTGGCTGGTAGCCGTTTGAATTATGCTATTATCGCGCGCAAATTTTGAATCTCTCAGGAGACAGGAATGAAAGTAAATCTGCCAGCGTTTGAACGTGCAGGCGTCATGGTTGTGGGTGATGTAATGCTGGATCGCTATTGGTATGGCCCCACTTGCCGTATTTCACCGGAAGCGCCGGTGCCCGTGGTTAAGGTAAATACCGTTGAGGAACGTCCGGGCGGCGCGGCGAACGTGGCGATGAACATTGCGTCTCTGGGAGCGAACGCCCGTCTGGTCGGCCTGACGGGTATTGATGACGCCGCGCGCGCGCTGAGCAAAACGTTGGCGGAGGTCAATGTGAAGTGCGACTTCGTTTCTGTGCCGACGCATCCGACGATTACCAAACTGCGCGTACTATCACGTAATCAGCAGCTCATTCGTCTTGATTTTGAAGAAGGCTTTGAGGGCGTGGACCCGCAGCCGTTGCATGAGCGTATCAA
This sequence comes from Salmonella sp. A7, assembly GCF_020181675.1. Taxonomy (NCBI): domain Bacteria; kingdom Pseudomonadati; phylum Pseudomonadota; class Gammaproteobacteria; order Enterobacterales; family Enterobacteriaceae; genus Salmonella; species Salmonella sp. A7. The sequence goes on from NZ_CP084001.1 coordinate 653,244, forward strand.
CCAGGCGCTGGGATCGATCGGCGCGCTGGTATTGTCCGATTATGCCAAAGGCGCTCTGACCAGCGTGCAGACTATGATTTCCCTGGCGCGCCAGGCGGGCGTGCCGGTGCTCATCGATCCGAAAGGAACGGATTTTGAACGTTACCGCGGCGCCACGCTGCTGACGCCAAACCTTTCTGAATTCGAGGCGGTCGCGGGGAAATGTAAAAGCGAAGACGAACTGGTTGAACGCGGCATGAAGCTCATTGCCGATTACGGCCTTTCCGCGCTGTTGGTCACGCGTTCCGAACAGGGAATGACGCTGCTGCAACCGAATAAAGCGCCGCTACATATGCCGACGCAGGCGCAGGAAGTTTATGATGTTACCGGTGCGGGCGATACGGTGATCGGCGTGCTGGCGGCGACGCTGGCGGCGGGAAATACCCTGGAGGAGGCGTGTTATTTCGCCAATGCGGCGGCGGGCGTAGTGGTAGGTAAACTCGGGACGTCAACGGTTTCCCCTATTGAGCTGGAAAACGCAGTGCGCGGACGCGCGGATACCGGCTTCGGCGTCATGACCGAAGAGGAGTTGAGACAGGCCGTCGCCAGCGCGCGTAAGCGTGGCGAGAAAGTGGTCATGACCAACGGCGTTTTCGATATTCTGCACGCGGGCCACGTCTCTTATCTGGCGAACGCGCGCAAACTGGGCGACCGCCTGATTGTTGCGGTCAATAGTGACGCCTCGACTAAACGTCTGAAAGGCGACAGCCGTCCGGTTAATCCGCTCGAACAGCGTATGATTGTGCTGGGCGCGCTGGAGTCGGTCGACTGGGTTGTCTCTTTTGAAGAGGATACGCCGCAACGACTGATTGCCGGTATTCTGCCGGATCTGCTGGTAAAAGGCGGCGACTATAAGCCGGAAGAGATCGCGGGCAGCGAAGAGGTCTGGGCCAACGGCGGCGAAGTCATGGTGCTGAACTTCGAAGATGGTTGTTCCACGACCAATATCATCAAAAAGATCCAGACCGAGAGCGAGAAGTAAAACCGCGTCATCAGGCGTTACAGACGCTGCAGGCGCTGATTTTGAAGGCGCGTCGGACATTTTGTTTCGACGCGTATCTCGCGGTTGACGCTGCTTTTTTTTCGACCTAAAGTAAAGGAATAAGGGTGAGAGGGGATCTCTCCCCCCTCTGATTGGCTGTTAGTAAGCTGCGAAACTTATCAGTAACAGAACAATCAGTATGATGACCTGGTGCATCATAACCCTTTCCTTATTAAAGCCCCTTCCTCGGGAGGGGCTTTCCCGTTTCAGCCCCTTGCTGACATCGCGATTGTTGGTGAGTGGCCTGTCTGGCGCAAGGGCTTTCTCCCGCCGATTTTGCGTTACTGGATCGCCCACGCAAAACGGCCTGCTGGTCATAACGCTTTGTACAGACAAGGTGGAAAAAAGATAAAAAAATCCCCGGTCTTATGACCAGGGACAGGAGATATGGCGGGGGTTATTGCTCTTTTACCGTTGCTTCGCGATTAATCTCATCCGTTGTCGATGAAACCAACGGCGTGGTCAGCGCCTTTAGCGAGCCGCCAGCGATGCCAATCTCGTTTAACAGCGAATCGATCAGCGGCGCTTGGGTACGATAGGTGAGCGCGGCAGATAACGCTTGTTCCGCCAGGTTTCCCCCGTTAGCGCCGCCAGCGGCGACGTCGCCCGCCGTCGCGCCGCGATTGAGGCCATCGACCTGAATAATCTTAATGCCGTCGATGGATCTCATCGGTTCAACAGACTTCTCAATAACAGCAGGCAACGATTGTAAGAGCGCTAGTTTAAATTTGAGGCTGGTTTGTTCGTCAGATAGTACGTTGATAGCGTCATTCAGCGCCCGTTGCGCTTCGGCTTCCGCCAGACCTTTTTTACGCGTTGCTTCCGCCAGTTCGATGATGGCGGCGGCTTGCAATTCTGCCGCTTCTTTCTCTGCTTTTGCCCGAACGGTCAGTTCGACCGCTTTGGTTTCCGCATCCTGCGCCGCGGCGATCAGAGCGACCTGCTTGGCGCGATCCGCTTCGGCGGTCTGGCGGGTGGTTTCTACGTTTTGCTGGGCGCGAACCGCATCGGCCAGCGCGTCGTTGGCGCGCGCTTCCGCTTGTGATTGCTGCTCGGATTTGGCGGCAATGGCGATAGATTTCGTCTGGTTGGCGATTTCTGTCACCTGTTGCTGTTCGATCTCTTTAATACGTACTTCACGCTCGGCCTCAACTTTCCTGGACCGTACTGCTTGCTCACGTTCGATCTCCGTCTCCTGGATCTGCCGCTCAGCAAGAATGCGCGTCTGTTCTGCTTCACGATGGCGCTCGGCCTCAAAAGCGGCAATTTTGGCGTTTTGTTCGGCGGTGCGGGTTTTAACCTGTTGCTCCTGCTCCAGAGTCATAAAGGCTTCTTGTTGCTCGATTTCCAGCTTGCGTTCAAGCGCGTCGCGGTTCTTTTCGCGCACCGCCACTTCCACATCCTGTTCCACTTCATTACGTTCACGACGGCGGCGTTCGGTTTCCTGCGTCAGTTTCGTCAGACCTTCGGCATCAAAAGCATTGTTTGGGTTGAAATGCTCTTTGGACGTTTGGTTAAAGTTGGTTAATGAGACGCTTTCCAGTTCCAGGCCGTTTTTCGACAAATCTTCCGCAACGGTGTTTTGTACGCCCTGAACGAAGTTTTCACGCGTGTCCTGTAGCTCATGCATCGTCATCTGGGCTGCTGTGGCGCGTAAGGCGTCAACGAATTTATCCTCAACCAGCATACGCAGATCTTCCGGCGACAGAGTTCGCTGACCAAGCGTTTGTGCGGCGGTGGCAATACCTTCAACAGAGGGTTTTACACGCACGAAGAAAGCAACGACCACGTCAACGCGCATACGATCTTTGGTGATCAGGCTGTCGACGGTAGCACGGCTGACCTCAAGTTTTAGGGTATTCATATTGATCGGAATAATTTCGTGAAAGATTGGCATCACAATAGCGCCGCCGCTCATCACCACTTTTTGCCCGCCAAGCCCGGTACGGACAAACGCCTGTTCCGCAGATGCGCGGCGATAGAGGCGAGCAAAAATGATCCCGATAATTAGTAAGACGATAACCGCAACGATGGCGGTAAACATCCATGATGGCAATATGCCAAAAACATCATCCATTATGTAAGTTCCTCTCAATTAGACATAGAAGGTACGCTCAGCCAAATAACGCGTTGCGGAAAGTCGGCAGACAATCAGCACCTTGTCTCCTTTTTTAAATTCTTTTCCCTTTTCGGGTTCCAGCAGTAAATAGTGAATCTGGCCGAACTTATCGGTAAATTTTCCTTCGCAAGGTGTACCGGCGACGGCGGCGTGGCCGGTAATAATCGCCATGCCGCCGATAAATTCCTCTTCCCTGAGGGCGGAGCTTTCATCTCTGGGTAGCCAGGGCGCGAGGATTTTTCCGCTGTAATGCACGGCAAAGACCGACAGGACAATGCTCAACGGGACCAGCAGCAGATTGCTGAGCGGCGCTTGCCAGAGCATGATCCCGCCATGCTGGATGAGGATACCGAAGAGGCCGAAATAACCAGCCAATAGACAGAGGACGACCAGTGCGGGAACGCGTCCAATATTCAGATAATGAAGCGCCTGGCCCGCAGGGCCAGATGACAGGGCGTCATAATGATCGAGATGGGCGTCGAGCGTGCCTGAAAGAAAGTGGCCAAAAATCAGAGAAATCATCTCCAGCACGCCGATAAAGAAAACGAACGCGATGGCAAACAGATAGGGGCTGTTATACTCCGCAAATAAGGTCATATTTTCTATCCTTGTCGCCGCCTTCAGAAGGGGGTTCGCGTGATAATTTTCATGCTTGTTATTTCATTGCGTTACAATATCATGTGACCCATATCTCCTTAAGTCCGAAAAGCGATTTATCCGTCGCTATCTTTGGTGAATATTGTGATTTTGCGCATTAAATTTGCGCACGTTATGTATAAAACCGCCGTACATATAGGGAAATACTGAAATCAGAAAAAGCATATAGCCTTAACAGAATTCAATAACTGGAGGGTATGCTGATGAACAACAATAACGTCTATTCATTAAATAATTTCGATTTTCTGGCGCGCAGTTTTGCCAGAATGCAGGCGGAGGGGCGTCCTGTTGATATCCAGGCGGTAACCGGCAATATGGACGAGGAGCACCGCGACTGGTTTTGCAAGCGTTACGCGCTTTACTGCCAGCAGGCGACTCAGGCGAAAAGGTTAGAATTAGAACACTAATGCAGGCTCCCTTTACAGGTGCAGGGCATTATTCAGATCTTATATGAGCGGGCCGTCAGGCCCGTTCACGTTTTTACTCTTGTGGATCGACTGGCGGGATGGCGGGCGCAGGTTTTACTTCTTCAGGCTTGTCACGAGCTTCCAGTTCGCTGAGGCGTTGCTCCAGCAGCGCCAGTTTTTCCCGGGTGCGCAGCAAGACCTGAGTCTGGACATCAAACTCTTCGCGGCTCACCAGATCGAGACGCGTCAGCTGAGATTGCAGCGTTTGACGGATTTTTTTCTCGATATCTTCCCCGAACTCGCGAATACCTTTCGGCATTGACTCATGAACCTGGCGTGCGATTTGCTCAATTTTTTTCGGGTCAATCATTGTGGTTTCCCTGAACTGGTAAGTGTTAGCTCTTATTGTAGTGCGATATGTGGACGCCATAAACCAGAATTGTGTGACGTCATACGGAGTAAAGGCGTTGATGAAGGTAATCAATAGCGTTATAGTTAACCCGCTTATTCTCAGGGCGGGGCGAAATTCCCCACCGGCGGTAAATCAGCGATGTTTAACGCATTTCTCATCACGGCGCGCCGTGACGGAACGCGGAGAGCAGGTTGAAAGCCCGCGAGCGCTTTTTGCCATAGCGAAAAGGTCAGCAGATCCGGTGTAATTCCGGGGCCGACGGTTAAAGTCCGGATGGGAGAGGGTAACGATCCAGTCGGGCATGGACCCGCTCACGTTATTTTTTTGCCGCTTGTCGGCACTCCTAAGACTGCCCTGATTCTGGTAACCATAATGTTAATGAGGTTTTTTTACCATGAATCAGACGCTACTTTCCTCTTTTGGTACGCCTTTTGAACGTGTTGAACTTGCACTGGATGCGCTGCGTGAAGGACGCGGTGTGATGGTGCTTGATGATGAAGATCGTGAAAACGAAGGCGATATGATTTTCCCCGCAGAGACGATGACCGTAGAACAGATGGCGTTAACCATTCGTCACGGTAGCGGTATTGTTTGCCTGTGTATTACTGAAGACCGTCGTAAGCAGCTCGACTTGCCAATGATGGTGGAAAACAACACCAGCGCCTACGGCACCGGTTTTACCGTGACCATTGAAGCCGCAGAAGGCGTGACCACCGGCGTTTCCGCCGCTGACCGTGTCACTACGGTGCGTGCGGCAATTAAGGATGGCGCAAAACCGTCCGATCTTAACCGTCCGGGGCACGTTTTCCCACTACGCGCTCAGGCGGGCGGCGTGCTGACGCGCGGCGGTCATACGGAGGCGACCATCGATCTGATGACGCTGGCTGGTTTTAAACCTGCAGGTGTACTGTGCGAGTTGACTAACGACGATGGGACGATGGCGCGCGCGCCGGAGTGTATCGCGTTTGCAGGCCAGCATAATATGGCGGTGGTCACGATTGAAGATCTGGTGGCTTACCGCCAGGCGCATGAGCGCAAAGCCAGCTGATCGAACGGATCATGGTTGAAAAAAGCCGATGAGATGTCATCGGCTTTTTTGTATTCCTTCGGTGCCATATTGTTCAGTTTCAAAGGACGACGAATAAGCTGAATGGTAAAATTATTGTGAGAAAAGCAGAGGCCTGAATGCAGACCTCTGCTTTGGTTTATCTATTCAGGTTATTTTCCTCTGGCCAGTTTCAATGCCCAGGCGCCGCTCATCACCAGCAGCAGAATCAGGCACAACCCAAAGGCCAACATACATGCCTGCGCCATGTTCATAAAGTGCCAGGGCGGAAGCAGATACCAGCCTTCGGACTGCTGGTAGAGATCGACAAACCACTGCTGTACGCTACTGAGCGTTACGCCATCAGGGACGATAGGCGCGTCATAACCGCAGTCTCCGGTAGGTTTAAACCACTCCGGTGCCCATTCCGCCAACGGTAAGTTGAAAGGAAAGGTCGGGTCAGTCGAACATCCTTGCACGCCAAAAAGTGAATCGGGGTCCGCATTATGTACCGCATGATGGATACCATTAAGCTTAATAGAAAACTTAATGCCCATAATGCTGCCATAAAACGCCGCGATGCAGCCAATCAGCTTCAGCACGATATTTTTGGGATTTATCGCCGCAATCACCCCGCCAATTACCATCACAAACATCGCGTAACGAATGTAAACACACTGTTCGCACGGCGCCATGTAGAGATAGATTTGGAAGAACGAGTGCGCCAGGATAATTAACCCTCCCATCGCGATGGCCATTAACAGCCACAGAAAGCGCTGTTCCTGCCATCTCACCAGCGTATCTACTGGTCTTGCGCGTAGGTCTCGCCATAATCCCTTAATAAAATCCATAATCGTTTCCCTGCTTATTTTTTAGTGGCCAGTTCCCGGACGAGTTCAGCCATAGAATCGATGGATTTGATGTTTTTGGTATAGATAAGGTACTTGCCGTTGACGACGTAAGCCGGAACACCCTGAATTTTGGCAACGTCATAGGCGGCTTTCCATTTTTCCAGAGTCTCCTGAACGGCAGGATCTTTCAGCGCCGCTTCAAAATCAGCCTGGCTCATGCCTGCGGCGTCCAGCCCGGTTTTAATAAATGCTGCCGGATCTTTCCCATCTGACCAGCGCTCTTTCTTATCATGGTAAGCCGCGTACCAGGCGAACTTCGCTTTTTTGAATTGTGATTTAGCATCAAATAACGAAATCCCGGCAGCTTTATCTTTGGCGATCAGGACTGCAAATACTTCGCTGGCCTGTTTTCCATATTCGCCTTTTGTTTCCAGGTGGAACGGGGTGAACGTAACGAGATCGGCTACTTTATCAGAAACCGGACCTGTTACGGCTTTGTCATATTTGTAGCAGAAAGGGCAGGCATAGCTAAATACCTTAATCAGCGTTTTATCCGCATTAGGAATTGGTTTCTCCAGAACCATATAATCTGTGCCCTCGGTAAAAGCCGATGCCGCAAAAGGAGTGACCAATGCCGCGGTTAATACTACGCTTTTAAATAAAGAGGTAATCCATTTAGATGACATATTAATTCCTTCCCGTGATTTATTTAAACATTTGCGTTGGATGAACCAGTAACGCACGATAGTGAGTCTGGTTGGGTTTATCCGACAGCACATCAATTTCAACTTTCACTTCTTTCGTTTTATAGTCAATCTCATTCAGTTTGCCGACTGTGGGTTTACCAACATCGAACAGGTTAATAGAACCGCCAAAGCCGAACATGGTGTCGCGGTCTTTTTGATATTCAACAACCGAGGTAATAGGACTATAGAAATCATATCCACGTTCTTTACCGTATTCCCAAACTTGTTGTACGGTGCCTTTCTTCTCATCGATCTTATATTCGACAAAACGGGAATATTTCATGGTCGGTAGAGCCGGTTGCTCCAGGCCGCGACCATCGCCGTTATCAAAGACCGTTAACGTGCCTTTGCTGGAAAGCCATGCCGTATGTTGGGTATAGGTGAAATCGAAATCGGTGTCCTTACACTTGCCGTTTTCGTCACAGGTCAACGGCTTACCATGATCGTCTACCGGCTTCAGCAATTTACTGGCTAGCTGCTTATTCCAGCCTTTAGACGGTGCCAGTATCCATTTCACCTGCTTATCGCGACCAATTTTTACAATACCCTGATGGCGGGAAGAAAGGATGATGGAGTCGTCTTTCGCGTCATAAGCGATAGAGTTGACGTGCGCCCAGTTACGACCGGCACCAACGCCAAGTGCATCGCCATACGGCGTATCCGGTTCGAGTTTCGCCTGCTGTCCGGCATGGGCCAGATCGACATTCACGCATACTGCGCCCGCATCCAGCGCGCCTAGCAGCGCATCACGCATAGGGTCGAGGATTTTGGTTAAATCCCAAACGTCTACTACGCGGCCAGACTTATCGACCTCAATGATTTGGTCACGAATCGTATGAACATGTATGCCGTCTTCTTTGCGGTAATCGCGTTTGCCGACGCGCAGCAGTACGGTGCCGTTCACGGTTTCGATGGATTCATGAGACGCATCCAGGAACCCGCGCGGCAGTTTATGATCGGCAAGAATTTGCCCCATCATGTCAAACTCGTACCAGTGTTGGCCCTGCACCGCGGTAAAGGTGCCGCGAGGCGTTTCACGAATACCCATCAGGTAGCCGCGTTTGTTGATATTCATATCGTGGCCGTCGTAGAAGGTATCTTGATCCAGCCACCAGCGATATTCACCCTGGGTGTCGACCACAAACGTATAAGGGGCGATATCGAAAGGCAAAGCCCCGCCCGCCGGACCGGCATCAAGAATGCCCGCATTTTTATCTTTTTCGCCGTGCCAGTGAAATTCAGCGCCCTGCGGCGTAAAGGTATGGGTATTTACCAGATAAAGGCGATCTTCAAATCCTGGCGCGACTTTAATAACTTTCGTTTGCTGGAGATCTGAAATAGAACGGTTATCCATATAATGGTTGACGATGGCGGACGTCTGCACCACATAGTCATCCTTCATGGCTTTGCCGTTTTCTTTATATTCTACTGTGACGTTGTTGGCAAATTTCTGATAAAGGCCAAAAATAGGAATACCGTCATAGGTTTCTAAAGACTCTTTCCCAACGGTATAAGTAACGGGAACGCCTTTTTCCCCTTTGCCATGTACAGTAACTTTAACGTCTGAAATAACATGGCTATCTAATTCCACCAGTGCGGTGAGAGGGGCATTACCGTAAGGATCGACAACGACTGCGCCTAATTTTCCTGCGGGCTGCGCCGGTTGAAAACCTGCGGCAAACGTACTGGCTGCGGTGAGTCCGCATGTCAGTGCGACGGCACCGGCAAGTATTGTTTTCCGGTATTGGTCAAACATGGATATATCTCCTTATATACAACTTCTAAATATAATACTTCTGTATATACTATGTTTTTATTAATGATAAATGAGGTAAATGATTGGTCTTTAAATATAAGTCATGATGCTATTACTTATTTTAAAGTATATTTTGTATCAATATTTTTTAATTGCCTGAGTGAGTCGATAGTAGGAGTGTGATATTTTAAGAACAATATAAATTAGTACGAAGTGTGATCTTATCGACATTGTTTTCTGCTTAATACCTCTTTCATTATTGTGTTTCACCACTGATTTATATGATCAAAATCATTTATTTGTTCCACAAATATGCCAGTATATGAATACGTCAAAATAAGGGTATGTAAAATTTTAACGTTAAATGTTTAGTGATGTTAAATTTTAAGGGTAAAAAGGATGTTTATTGCTTGGTATTGGATAATATTAATCGTTCTGGTGGTAGTAGGGTATATTTGCCATATGAAGCGTTATTGCAGAGCGTTTCGGCAAGACAGAGATGCATTACTTGAAGCGCGAACGAAACGTTTTCGCCAGACGAACGAAGGCGACAGCGTGATGAATGAGCAGAAATAGCGCATATCCTTGACGGGCAGCCGGATGTTGCCTGGCTAAAGGCCTGCATCCGGCGCGAGGTTTCTCTTAACCGATACCTATCGTCTGCAAAATGACGAGACTGAGCCCCATGATGGACATACCGCAAAGCACGCCATAGCTGGGGTTATTGTTAGGATCGATCTCTTTTGCCAGCGGCATCAGTTCATCGACGGAGAGCGCCACCATAATACCGGCGACTGCCGCCATGATAGCCGCCATAACGATTGGCGAAACCAGACTGCCCAAAATCAGCCACGCCAGCACGCCGCCAAGAATTTCCGCCATGCCGGAGATACCGGCCCAAAAAATCGCGGTACGTTTTGAGCCCGTCGCGGCATAAACCGGACCGGCAACCGCCAGACCTTCAGGAATATTGTGCAACGCCACCGCCAGTGCGATGCCGAAACCCAGTTCAAGATTGCTGCTGGCAGTGACAAAGGTGGCGATCCCTTCCGGAAAGTTGTGCAGGCTAATGCCGAGCGTCAATAAAATCGCAGTGCGTTTTATCGAGCCGGGAAGCGGCTGCTGCCTCTTTTGCACCAGATCCTGCGGATGAGCGTGAGGAAGCAGGCGGTCCAGCCCGAAGTAGCCCAACAGGCCGATAATAAACATTCCGTAGCCCAGTACGGGCGACATTCCCTCGGTATCAAGCGCGGCGGGCAGCATCTCCATCAGCGAGATGAGCAGCATGATCCCTGCGGCGAAGCCCAGAGAAAAAGCCAGCACGCGATTAGACGGTTTTTGGCCGAGAACGCCAAGAAACGCGCCAATAAAGGTGGCGGCGCCCGCCAGTAAGGTCAGAATAAGTGGTACTGACATCCATTACTCCTTATCAATTTGCCGTCCGAACCTGACCTTCAAAATAACTGATGATCTTCATCATAGTTATCTGAGTTCTTCCTCTGTGAAGAAAGCGTATGGTGATGTTAACAAAATGTCTTTCCTGTAAGGATAACATCATGTCTTTAACGTGTATGCCAGCATTGTTTTTGGGGCATGGCAGCCCGATGAACGTGCTGGACGATAACGATTATACCCGCGCCTGGCGGCGATTGGGGGAAGCCCTGCCTCGACCACAGGCGATAGTGGTGGTGTCGGCGCACTGGTATACCCGCGGGACGGGCGTCACAGCGATGGAAAGGCCGCAAACTCTCCATGATTTTGGCGGTTTTCCGCAGGCGCTGTATGACACGCATTATCCGGCCCCTGGATCGCCTGCGCTGGCGCAGCGTTTGGTTGAACTGTTGGCTCCCGTTCCCGTCGCGCTCGATAAAGAGGCGTGGGGATTTGATCATGGCTCCTGGGGCGTATTGATCAAGATGTACCCGAATGCGGATATCCCGATGGTGCAGCTTAGTGTTGATAGTACCAAACCGGCGGCATGGCATTTTGAGGTGGGTCGTAAGCTGGCGACGCTGCGTGACGAAGGCGTGATGCTGGTGGCCAGCGGGAATGTGGTTCATAACCTGCGGACTGTGCGTTGGCACGGTGACAATATACCGTATCCCTGGGCGGCGTCATTTAATGACTTTGTGAAAGCCAATTTGACGTGGCAGGGGCCGGTAGAACAGCACCCGCTGGTGAATTATCTGCAACATGAAGGGGGGGCCTTATCGAACCCGACGCCGGAGCACTTTTTACCTTTGCTGTATGTACTTGGCGCCTGGGACGGCAAGGAGCCTATCACCATCCCGGTCGACGGTATTGAGATGGGCAGTATAAGTATGTTGTCGGTGCAGGTGGGGTAGGCCGGATAAGGCGCGGAATGATTGCCCGATGGCGCTACGCGCATCGGGCTTACAGGAGAATCTATCCTTCGACAAAAATATGCGGATAGAAGCGGGAGAGATCCTGGGTGATCAGCGCCCGATCTTCACGGATACCAATTCCGGCGGGCTGATCGTTAATCAGCCAGCTACCAATCAGGGTGTAACTGTCGCCGAATTTTGGCAGCGGATAGAACTGTTGCACGATCATACCCTCTTCGCCATACGGGCCTTCCACGGATTCGATCGTTTTACCGTTCTCAATAATCGATACGTTCGCCCCTTCGCGGGAGAAGATCGGTTTCACGACATATTTATCCATTGGCGGATGTTCGTCTTCGGCGAAATACGCAGGCAACAGATTCGGATGGTCCGGGAACATCTCCCACAACAGCGGCAATAACGCTTTATTGGAGATAATGCTTTTCCAGGCCGGTTCCAGCCAGCGCACGCCGGCATCTTCCAGCTTGGTGGAAAACATCTCGCGCAGCATAAATTCCCACGGATAGAGCTTGAACAGGTTCGCAATGACCTGATCCTGCAGATCCGTAAATTGGCCTTTTTCCCCCAGACCAATATCGTCGATATAGAGAAATTCGGTGGCGATTTCCGCTTCGGCCGCGCAATCCTGTAAATACTGAATGGTGCCGCGATCCTCAACCGTATCGCGACAGCAGGTGAGATGCAGCAACTGAAAACCGTACTGCTCGCGAAGTTCAGCAAAGCGTTCAATCAGCTTTTCCTGCAGGCTATTAAACTGATCGCTGCCTTCCGGCAGATTGCCCGCGTTGATCTGATCTTCCAGCCAAATCCACTGAAAAAACGCCGCTTCATACAGCGACGTTGGCGTGTCGGCATTATTTTCGAGCAGCTTAGGCTCGCCGATGCCGTCCCAGGCCAGATCGAGGCGGGAATAGAGCGACGGTTGTTGCGTTTGCCAGGACTGGCGAACAAAACCCCAGGTATGTTTTGGAATACGAAACTTCGTCATCAGCTCATCGCTGGCGATGACGCGTTCTACTACCTTGAGGCACATCTGGTGCAGCTCGGCGGTAACGTCTTCCAGTTTTTCCACCTGGGCGAGCGTTAACTTGTAATAAGCGTCTTCACACCAGTACGGTTCACTATACATAGTGTGAAAATTAAACCCGTATTCAGTCGCTTTATCGCGCCAGTCCGGGCGCTCGGTAATACTGACTCTTTCCATGCGTATCAGCCGCCCATCGAACGTGTTGAAGTACCGGCAGCGCTACGCTGCATGGTGCTCTGTTTGGCGACGGATTCGCCAAAACCGCCGCGGGTAACGGTTGTTGTGGTGGCCGGTTTCGGCGCCATCGCGGTTTTCGGTACGGTCATTGTCCGGCCCGGTTGCGCCGCGCCGTAGTTTTTACCTGCCGCATCGGTATATTTGCCGTATGCAGGGCTGGCCGGGTTTTTCGAGCTAAACAGCGGCTGTTGCGCAAAGCCTGCGCCGCCGCCCATCAGACGCCCCATCATGTAACCTGCCATAAGCGGCATCCAGAAACTGCCGCTGGATTGTTGGGCCTGCGCCTGATTTTCCGGCGCCATGCCAGCCTGTGCAGGCGCTTGCTGGCACTGACCTTCGCCAAACTCAGCGACGCAATCCTCGCGTGTAGCGTACTTAGGCGCAGTACGTTCGGCCTCTTTCAGCGCATTGTTATACGCGGTTGTACATTCCGCGCTTTTGCCCGGATTCGCCGCTGAACAGTCATCAGCGTTTTGATACAGCGATACGGTTTCATCGCTTTTTTCACAGCCAGCCAGCATAAAAACAGCCGTAACCGCCAGGGCGACCGGCGTTAAATGCCGCGCGCTCCAGCTTTTGCGAAATGATGCGTGATGGATGGATTTTGTCCGTTTCATATTTGTCTTCCAGGACCCAGTGGTAAATACAACATGCGTTCAGAATAGAGGATGACTGGTCGAAATTGAAGCGAGAAAAGGCGAGAATGCGGCGGAATAGCAGGATCTTTACGTTGTCTTACGTTCAGGCGTGGCTTTATGACAGGTAGCGCCGCGCTTACCAGACCTACAAGGGCACAGGTCTGATAAGCGCAGCGCCAGCGAATAACTTATCAATGCCGGAATGGATTGCCGTTATTGCTGTTGGCGCGAGCGGCGGTCGGCTGTACTGCCGGCGCAGCGCTATGGGCATTATAACCGTCTGCGGCAGCATCCTGCTCTGGCGTTTCCGGCGCTACGCTTTCCGGCGACGTCGGGATAGGTTTACCCAACGTACTGTTAAGCGCGAGCAGATCCTGCTCGTTCAGCGTACCGAGCGCATATTTGATATTTAACTGATTAATCAAATAGGTATAACGCGCGTTGGCCAGTTGCTGCTTGGCATCATACAGAGTGGTGGTGGCATCCAGTACGTCAACAATGGTACGTGTACCGACCGAGTAACCGGCTTCCATTGCATCCAAAGAACTTTGCGCGGAAACGACTGCCTGTTTATACGCGTTGATACTGCTGATGGAGGCGTTAATATTGTTAAAGGAAGAACGTACGGTCTGCACCACGCTACGGTGCGCGCTTTCCAGCTGTTCGCTTGCGCCGACGAAGTTATACTGCGCCTGTTTTACCTGCGAGTTAACCATCCCGCCTTGATACAGCGGCAGGGAGAAGTTCAGGCCGATTTTATTCTGCCCCATGTTGCTATCGTCGTACTGGGCGGAGTTGGTTTTAGAACCGCTATAAGAGGTATCAGAAATGCCGGTTGAGGCCGTTAAATTCAGCGTCGGCAGATGGCCATCCTGCGCCTGACGGATTTGTTCGCGCGCCAGATCCTGACTTAAACGCGCCTGCAACAGCGACAGGTTACGGTTTTCCGCTTCCTTCAGCAGCGCATTAACAGCTTTGGGTTTGTCGGTTTTAAAATGCTCGACGTTAAGCGACGCCAGCTCCGGGTAATAATTGCCGGTTACCTGGCGCAGCTCTTCTACCGCGTTATCCAGGTTGTTGCGGGCGGTCACTTCATTCGCCAGTACGGTATCATATTGCGCACGGGCGTTTTGCACGTCGGTAATGGCGACCAGACCCACGTTAAAACGTTGCGTCGTTTGATCTAACTGACGGTAGATAGCCTCTTTTTGTGCCTGGGTATAGGAAAGCACATCAATAGCGTTCAATACCTTAAAATACGCGTTCGCGGTATTGAGGATCAGCGTCTGCTGATCGGTCTGATAGGTGACATCCTGAATGCCTGCTGCTTTTTCTTGCAGGGTGAGCCCACGCCATTTCGACATGTCAAATAACGTCTGCGTTAATTGCAGGGAAGCGCTGGTTTCATTGGAGTTGATACCGTTCGCATCGCGATAACCGTTGCTGTAGGTGTAGTCGGCACCTAAACCCAGTTGCGGCAGTAAAGGACTACGCGCTTCGTTAATTTTTTCGAATGCAGCATCGCGATCGGCAGCGGATTTACGCAATTCCGGGTTGCTCAGGCGTGCTTGCTGATAAACTTGCATCAGGTTCTCTGCCTGGCTTAGTGTGCTGAACCCCGACAGGCTCAGGCCGATAAGGATGGGGAGCAATTTCTTCATTTGCATTCCTTGTTGTGAAGCAGTATTTAGCGCTGATCAATTTGTAAAAATAATTGCTGATTCTAGCAGAATCCGCCACTGCAAAAAGTTGGCGTTACGTGCCATACGAGCCTTAATTGGCACCAATTTACCACAAGGGTGATAAAACAGCAGTCAACCACCCTTGAAATTCATCATTTAATCATTATTGCTAGCAGGGCAGCACAATGCGTAAATCAGACAACTTGCCAGTTACTTTCACCAAAAGCGATGTAGAAATTATTGCACGGGAAACGCGCTATCGCGGTTTTTTTTCATTGGATGTGTATCGATTCCGCCATCGTTTATTCAACGGAGAAATGAGTGGCGAGGTAAAGCGCGAAATTTTTGAGCGCGGGCACGCCGCCGTCTTGCTACCCTTTGACCCTGAACGCGACGAGGTGGTGCTGGTCGAACAGATTCGTATTGCCGCGTATGACACAAGCGTTACGCCGTGGCTGCTGGAGATGGTCGCCGGCATGATAGAAGAAGGCGAAACCATTGAGGCGGTCGCCCGGCGAGAGGCGATGGAAGAAGCGGGGCTGACCGTAGGCCGCACCCGACCGGTCATCAGTTACCTGGCGAGTCCAGGAGGAACCAGCGAGCGCTCATCTATTCTGGTGGGTGAAGTGGACGCCACGACCGCGGCAGGTATTCATGGTCTGGCGGATGAAAACGAAGATATTCGGGTTCATGTGGTAAGCCGGGAACAGGCATACCAGTGGGTAGAAGAGGGGAAAATCGACAACGCAGCCGCAGTCATCGCTTTGCAATGGCTTCAGTTGCATCATCAAGAGTTAAAAAACGAGTGGAAAAAATGAAGCGTTATACACCTGACTTCCCAGAAATGATGCGTTTGTGCGAAACCAATTTTTCGCAATTGCGCCGCCTGCTGCCGCGCAATGACGCCCCCGGTGAAACGGTGAGCTATCAGGTGGGCAACGTACAATATCGGTTAACGATTGTGGAATCGACCCGATACACTACGCTTGTAACGATCGAGCAAACGGCGCCAGCCATCACCTACTGGAGCCTGCCGTCGCTGACGGTGCGCCTCTACCATGATGCGATGGTGGCTGAAGTGTGTTCAAGCCAGCAGATCTTTCGCTTCAAAGCGCGGTATGATTATCCAAATAAAAAGTTGCATCAACGCGACGAAAAGCATCAAATTAATCAGTTTCTGGCCGACTGGCTACGATTCTGTTTAGCACATGGAGCGATGGCGATTCCGGTTTATTAGCGTCGTGAAACCTAAGGACACCATTTGGAAAGCCTGTTAACCCTACCTCTGGCTGGTGAGGCCCGAGTCAGGATTTTACAAATTACAGATACTCACCTGTTTGCCGAAAAGCATGAAACGCTGTTAGGCGTCAATACCTGGGAAAGTTACCAGGCTGTGCTGGAGGCTATTCGGGCGCAACAGTATGAATATGATCTGATCGTGGCCACCGGCGATCTGGCGCAGGATCAATCCGCTGCGGCTTATCAGCATTTTGCTGAGGGTATCGCAAGCTTTCGCGCGCCTTGCGTTTGGCTACCGGGCAATCATGATTTTCAGCCGGCAATGTACAGCGCGCTGCAAGAGGCGGGGATTTCCCCGGCTAAACGCGTGTTAATCGGTGAACAATGGCAGATTTTGTTGCTGGATAGCCAGGTGTTTGGCGTTCCGCATGGCGAACTGAGCGAGTTCCAACTGGAATGGCTTGAGCGTAAGCTCGCCGATGCGCCAGAGAGACAGACATTGCTCCTTTTGCACCATCATCCGTTGCCGGCAGGGTGCAGTTGGTTGGATCAGCACAGCTTGCGTAATGCCGGTGAGCTGGATAGCGTGCTGGCGAATTTCCCGCGTGTAAAATATCTGTTATGCGGACATATTCACCAGGAGCTGGATCTTGACTGGAACGGTCGCCGTCTGTTGGCGTCGCCGTCAACCTGCGTACAGTTCAAACCACACTGCGCGAACTTTACGCTGGATACTATCGCGCCGGGCTGGCGTACGCTGGAGCTCCGGGCGAACGGCGTCCTGGAGACGGAAGTGCATCGCCTGCAGGATACCCGGTTCCGACCCGATACCGCTTCGGAAGGATACTGATGTCTACGCTTCTCTATTTGCACGGATTCAACAGTTCCCCTCGCTCGGCAAAAGCGTGCCAGCTAAAAAACTGGCTGGCGGAGCGTCATCCGCATGTTGAGATGATCGTCCCTCAACTCCCGCCGTATCCTGCCGATGCGGCGGAGTTGCTGGAATCTCTCGTGCTTGAGCATGGCGGTGCGCCATTAGGGCTGGTAGGATCGTCGCTGGGTGGTTATTACGCCACCTGGCTGTCGCAATGTTTTATGCTGCCGGCTGTGGTGGTGAATCCCGCCGTGCGGCCCTTTGAATTACTGACCGACTATCTCGGTCAGAACGAGAACCCCTACACCGGGCAGCAATATGTGCTAGAGTCTCGCCATATTTATGATCTTAAAGTCATGCAGATTGACCCGCTGGAAGCGCCGGACCTGATCTGGCTACTGCAACAGACGGGCGATGAAGTGCTGGATTACCGCCAGGCGGTGGCATATTACGCCTCCTGCCGTCAGACAGTGACCGAGGGTGGTAATCACGCATTCACGGGCTTCGAAGATTATTTCAACCAGATTGTCGATTTTCTTGGACTGCACAGTTGCTGACAATCAATTCGAATTGCTAATTAAACCATGACGCAAACTTATAACGCTGATGCCATTGAGGTACTCACTGGGCTTGAGCCGGTACGCCGCCGCCCGGGGATGTACACCGATACGACCCGCCCCAACCATTTGGGTCAGGAAGTGATTGATAATAGTGTGGATGAAGCACTCGCAGGTCACGCCAAACGCGTGGATGTCATTTTACATGCCGATCAATCGCTGGAAGTGATTGACGACGGACGCGGGATGCCGGTGGATATCCATCCGGAAGAGGGGGTTCCGGCGGTAGAACTGATCCTCTGTCGGCTTCATGCCGGCGGTAAATTCTCCAATAAGAACTATCAGTTCTCTGGTGGTCTGCATGGGGTGGGGATTTCGGTCGTGAATGCCCTGTCAAAGCGCGTGGAAGTGACCGTGCGCCGCGACGGTCAGGTCTATAACATCGCGTTTGAAAACGGCGAAAAAGTGCAGGATTTGCAGGTTGTCGGCACCTGCGGTAAACGTAATACTGGCACCAGCGTCCATTTCTGGCCCGACGAAAGTTTCTTCGACAGCCCGCGTTTTTCTGTCTCTCGCTTAATGCACGTTCTGAAAGCAAAAGCGGTGCTGTGTCCCGGCGTGGAAATCACTTTTAAAGATGAAGTGAATAACAGCGAGCAGCGCTGGTGCTACCAGGATGGCCTGAACGACTATCTGGGCGAAGCGGTAAACGGCCTGCCGACGCTGCCGGAAAAACCGTTTATCGGTAATTTTAACGGTGAAACGGAAGCGGTTGACTGGGCGCTATTGTGGCTGCCGGAAGGCGGCGAATTACTGACGGAAAGCTACGTCAACCTGATCCCGACCATGCAGGGGGGGACGCACGTCAACGGTCTGCGCCAGGGCCTGCTCGACGCGATGCGCGAATTTTGCGAATACCGCAATATTCTGCCGCGCGGCGTCAAACTGTCGGCGGAAGATATCTGGGATCGCTGCGCTTATGTGCTCTCCGTGAAAATGCAGGACCCGCAATTTGCCGGGCAGACTAAAGAGCGTCTGTCGTCGCGTCAATGTGCGGCATTTGTTTCCGGCGTGGTGAAAGATGCCTTCAGCCTGTGGCTGAACCAGAACGTGCAGGCGGCGGAACAACTGGCAGAGATGGCGATTGCCAGCGCGCAGCGGCGACTGCGCGCCGCAAAAAAAGTGGTGCGCAAAAAGCTCACCAGCGGTCCGGCGTTGCCGGGGAAACTGGCGGACTGTACCGCGCAGGATCTTAATCGGACCGAGCTGTTCCTTGTGGAAGGGGATTCGGCAGGCGGTTCCGCCAAGCAGGCGCGCGATCGCGAATATCAGGCGATCATGCCGCTCAAAGGTAAGATCCTTAACACCTGGGAAGTCTCTTCCGATGAAGTGCTGGCCTCGCAGGAAGTGCATGATATTTCCGTGGCGATCGGTATCGATCCGGACAGCGACGATCTGAGTCAGCTGCGCTACGGCAAGATCT
The DNA here is from genome assembly GCF_020181675.1 of Salmonella sp. A7. Lineage (NCBI taxonomy): Bacteria > Pseudomonadati > Pseudomonadota > Gammaproteobacteria > Enterobacterales > Enterobacteriaceae > Salmonella > Salmonella sp. A7. The sequence continues at coordinate 672,421 of NZ_CP084001.1, forward strand.
GTATCCTGGCGGATGCGGACTCCGATGGTTTGCATATCGCTACGCTGCTTTGCGCGCTGTTTGTCAGACATTTCCGCGCGCTGGTGAAGAATGGTCATGTCTACGTCGCGCTGCCGCCGCTATACCGTATCGATTTGGGTAAAGAGGTCTATTACGCGCTGACGGAAGAAGAGAAGGCGGGCGTACTGGAACAACTGAAGCGTAAGAAAGGCAAGCCGAACGTACAGCGTTTCAAAGGCTTGGGTGAAATGAACCCGATGCAGTTACGCGAAACCACGCTTGATCCAAATACTCGCCGCCTGGTGCAGCTCACCATTAACGATGAAGACGATCAGCGTACTAACGCGATGATGGATATGCTGCTGGCGAAGAAACGTTCTGAAGATCGACGCAACTGGCTACAGGAAAAAGGCGATCTCGCGGATCTCGACGTGTAACGGTTGTTGCACGCTTTATCCGGTCTGCATGCCGCAGGCCGGATAAGCGAATCCGACATGACGCCGCAGCCTGATGGCGACACTTGCGCATCGCATCAGGGCGACGTCAGACGAGGGTAATAACTTAAACGCCGGATTCCAGAATACGAATATTCATTTCCAGCACATCGTCTTTTACCGCGTCGCTATAGGCTTTCATATGCGGGGTTTGCAGATGCGCCTCAAGGTGCGCAACGCTTTCCCACTGTTCAATCATCACGATCGAGTCAGGCGCCAGAGTCTGAAAACTCACGCCCGCGGCATGATCCACCATCGGCGCGTAACCGTGGCACCCCTCTTCTTTAAGAACGGTTGGAATAATTTTCGCAAACTGGTCGAGGACGGCCTGACGGTGATGTTGGCCCGGACGCGTGCGAATTTCGGCAATGACGGTAAGCATGGTTAACTCCTTCTAATTCCAGGATGACCAGTTAAGCAAAAATTTCGCTCAGATGCTTGCGATATTCTGCGGTATAGCGCGGAACATCCGGCATTTTAATCACGTCGTTGGCAATAAACGTTGGCAGCGCGTCCATGCCCAGGAACTGGTTGGCTTTATGGAATGGCAGATAGACGCCATCTACGCCTACGCCGTGGAAAAACTGATCTTTTTCGGTAAATGCTTCCATCGGCGCGTTCCACGTCAGTGACAGCATATATTTTTTCCCCTGCACCAGACCGCCGGAACCGTACTTTTTAGCGGCATCGGAACGCGTGCGGCCATCGCTGGCATAGAGCGTACCGTGACCTTCGGTAAAGACATCATCCATATATTTTTTTACTGTCCATGGCGCGCCCATCCACCAGCCTGGCATCTGCCAAATCACCACGTCAGCCCAGACGAAATTCTGCACCTCTTCTTTAATGTCATAGTCGCTGTCGGCGCGGACGATCTTAACCTGATGACCCAGATCGCGCAGAAGCCCATCGGCAACTTCGGTCAGGGTGTCATTCAACTGGCCGTTGGAGTGCGCGAATTTTTTCGCCCCGTTGATAATCAGGATGTTACTCATTTTGTGTCCTCAAGAAATGCGTTTGCTGCTGATTCTACGCTGACGGGCGGTGCGGTGAAATTAGCAAAATGTGCAAAGTCTTTTGCATTTTTGGCAAAAGTCTCTGTTACCAACTTACTACGGCCTCAAATCCACCTTCCGCGGCGTTGCCAAACGACACCGTCATGCCGTGCAGCGTAGCGATGCGACGGACGATTGATAATCCCAGACCGCTGCCGGTCACACTTTGGCCTGGCGGGCGGTAAAAACGCTCGCCGATATGCGTCAGAATCTCTGGCGCTACGCCGGGGCCATTATCTCTGACGGTGAAGCTGCGGGCGTGTAAGGTAACGTCGACGACGCTGCCCTGCGGACTGTAGCGAATCGCATTATCCAGCAGGTTACGCACTAACAGGCTTAAGAGTAGCGGCTGGCCGGTACGTATGACGTCATGGGCGTTAAGCTGTAAACGCACGTCGATATTCGCCTGCTGCGCCGGATGATAAATATCCATTACCGCGGACTGCAGCAGCTCTTCCAGCGAAATCTCCGCCACATCCTGCAAATTATTGAGCGAGTCGAGACGCGATAACGTCAGTAGCTGATCGACCAGCCGCGTGGCGCGATCGATCCCCGCATGGAGCTGGGTCAGCGCTTTATCACGCGATAGCGGATCGTCGCCAGAGAGCTGCGCCACCTCGGTTTGTACTTTCAGCGCGGCCAGCGGGCTGCGCAATTCATGGGCGGCGTCGGAGGTAAATCGCCGTTCGCGCACCATCATGGAGTGGATGCGGCTAAAAAGCTGATTAAGCGCTTCGACCAGTGGGCGAACCTCGCTCGGTACGCCTTTGGCGTCGAGCGGCGTTTCCGATTCCGGCGACCGGAAGCGCAGCGCCTGCGCCAGTTTTTTCAACGGTCTGAGCTCGCGGTGAAGCAGGAGTAATAAAATCAGTAGCATGAAGGGAAGGGCGAGCAGCCACGGCGTTAATTGCGCCGCCACGATCGCCAGCGCCATATCTTCGCGGTAATCCCACTCCTGACCGACGACGATACGATACTTACCGTCCGCCGAGTTCAACCACAAAAAACGCCAGAGATCGTTGTCATCCTTCAGATAGCCATTGTCGAAACCTTCGCGGCGATAGCGATACGGAATATCCTGGCCGTTGTCGCCATCATGCAGCAACATTTTGCCGTCAGCGGAAAAGATGGCGAATGCCAGCGCATCGTCATCGATATGCCCATGTTTTAATTTCTTTGGCGTATGCGCCATGCGCTGCGGGGCGTTGATCTCGTTAAGATCGAGGGTGCTAAGCCGTCTGGCGAACAACATCAACTGTGTGTCAAACAGCTCGTCGACATTATCCGTCGTCTTTCTCCAGGCCACAAAACTGGAGATTGCCCAGGTGATGGAGACCAGAATCAGAAAAATAAGCGTCAGCCTGACGCGCAGGCTGAGACGTTGCGTCAATTTCATGCGTCACCCAGGGTATAGCCGATGCCGTGTACGGTGCGAATAAATTCACTGCCGAGCTTGCGGCGTAAATGATGAACATGGACTTCCACTGCATTGCTGGACACGTCGTCATCCCAGTTATACAGCTTCTCTTCAATAAGCTTGCGCGGCAGCACGCGACCTTTGTTGCGCAGTAATAGTTCCAGCAACGCGAACTCTTTTGGTTTTAGGGCCAGCGGTTCGCCGGCAAGCGTTGCGACGAGATTGCCTGGATTGAGCGTCACCTGGCCGTGGCGCAATTCGCTACTGGCCTGACCGCTGGCGCGGCGTACCAGCGCCTCCAGACGGGCGGCGACCTCAATGAGCGCGAAAGGTTTACATAAATAGTCATCGGCGCCCAGACGTAGCCCCTCGACGCGCTCTGCTAACGCGTCGCGCGCCGTCAGGATCAGGACCGGTTCCTGTTTACCCTTTTCGCGCCATTCGCGCAAAATATCCCGTCCGTCCATGCCTGGCAGCGTCAAATCTAAAATAACCGCATCATAAGGCGCGCTGTAAAGCGCCTCTTTGCCCGGACGTCCCTCGGTAAACCAGTCGACGCTGAAACCCATTTTACTCAGGCCCGCTTTTATGCCATCGCCAATAAGTGTGTCATCTTCTACCAGTAAAATTCGCATCTGTTCTTCCTTGCGGTAACTCGCGTTACCGTCAGTTAACCTTGTCGCCGCAGGCGATGTACAGAAAAAAAGATTCTTTTTTTGCCTTAAGAAGTTGTTAAGGATTACCTTATTAAATGGATCTGAAACGACATGAAAGGGAAAAGTAATCATGAAAAAATTAGCTGCAATCGTTGCCGTTATGGCACTGTGTTCTACCCCGGTTCTGGCGGCTCAGCAGGGCGGTTTCTCCGGCCCGTCGGCGACGCAAACGCAAGGCGGCGGATTTGTCGGCCCGAACGGCAGCAGCACGACGGTAGAGAGCGCTAAATCGCTGCGTGACGATGCGTGGGTAACGCTGCGCGGGAATATCGTCGAGCGCATTTCCGACGACCTGTATGTGTTTAAAGATGCGACCGGTACTATCAATGTGGATATTGACCACAAGCGCTGGAACGGCCTGACCGTAACCCCGCAGGATACCGTTGAAATTCAGGGCGAAGTGGATAAAGACTGGAACTCTGTCGAAATCGACGTAAAACAGATTCGTAAAGTGAATCCGTAATCCCACATTGCGCAAGATCGGTCAGGATTCACAGCCGCCCGGTGGGCAGAATAGGCCACAAGGAGGCAGTGATGAATGACCTGATCAGCGCGGCTTATTCCGAACGTCTGCGGCGCGTTTGCGACCACATTGAGCGTCATCTGGATGAGCCTCTGTCGATTGAGGCGTTAAGCCGGATGGCGCACAGCTCGCCGTTTCATTTTCACCGGCAGTTTACCACCTGGAGCGGGCTTCCGCTCTATCGCTATATCCAGTGGTTGCGTTTGCGCCGCGCGTCATGGCGGCTGGCGTTTAACCCGCAGGATAAAGTTATCGATATCGCGCTGGATGCCGGGTTTCAGAATCCGGAGTCGTTCACACGTGCTTTCAAAACCGCGTTTGGTCAAAGCCCGCGCCGGTTTCGGCAATCGCCGGACTGGCTGGCCTGGCACCAACGCGTTCCTAAACTTGCGTTACAGGAGCAGCATGTCATGGACGTAAAAATCGTTGAATTTCCACCTACCCGCGTCGCGATGCTGACGCATCTGGGGCATCCGGATAAGGTCAACGCCAGCGCGGCGAAATTTATTGCATGGCGGCGCGAAACGGGCCAGTCGCCGATTGCCAGCAGTCAAACTTTTGGTATTGCCTGGCACGACCCGCAGACGACGCCGCCGGATCAATTCCGCTTTGATATCTGCGGCAGCGTCCACCAGCCGATAGCCGAAAATGACGTTGGCGTGGTGAATAGCGAGATTCCTGGCGGGCGCTGCGCGGTGGTACGCCATCAGGGATCGCTCGACAGCCTCCCGGAGAGCGTGTGGTATTTATTCCGCGAATGGCTACCGGCCAGCGGCGAGACGCTGCGCGATTTTCCGGTCTTCTTCCAGTACCTGAATTTCGTCCATGAGGTCGCGGAACATGAGCTGCTGACGGATATCTATCTGCCGCTTCGTTAACTTCCTTGCCACCTGTCTCACGGTTTGTGACTCAGACCGTGAGATAGGGTATTATCTGCGGCAATATTGCCGTCCGAACGGTCAGCATGCAGATTGAGGATCCCCTGTTAATGAGCGATATGGCAGAGCGCCTTGCGCTACATGAATTTACGGAAAACGCCTACTTAAACTACTCCATGTACGTGATCATGGATCGTGCGTTGCCGTTTATTGGCGACGGCCTGAAGCCGGTACAGCGCCGCATCGTCTATGCGATGTCAGAGCTGGGGCTGAACGCCAGCGCTAAATTTAAAAAATCCGCCCGTACCGTCGGTGACGTACTGGGTAAGTATCATCCGCACGGCGACAGCGCCTGCTATGAAGCCATGGTGCTGATGGCGCAGCCGTTCTCTTACCGTTACCCGCTGGTCGACGGGCAGGGGAACTGGGGCGCGCCGGATGATCCGAAGTCATTCGCGGCAATGCGTTATACCGAATCTCGCCTGTCCAAATACGCCGAGCTGCTGCTAAGCGAACTCGGTCAGGGGACGGCGGACTGGGTGCCAAACTTCGACGGCACGATGCAGGAACCGAAAATGTTACCGGCGCGTCTGCCGAACATCCTGCTGAACGGCACCACCGGTATAGCGGTGGGCATGGCAACAGATATCCCGCCGCACAACCTGCGCGAAGTGGCGAAAGCGGCGATTACGCTGATTGAGCAGCCGAAAACGACGCTGGATCAGTTGCTGGATATCGTCCAGGGGCCGGATTACCCGACCGAAGCGGAGATCATTACCCCACGTGCGGAAATTCGTAAAATTTACGAAAACGGGCGTGGCTCCGTGCGTATGCGCGCGGTATGGACCAAAGAAGACGGCGCCGTGGTAATTTCCGCGCTGCCGCATCAGGTCTCTGGCGCGAAAGTGCTGGAGCAGATTGCTGCGCAGATGCGTAATAAAAAACTGCCGATGGTAGACGATCTGCGCGATGAATCGGATCACGAAAACCCGACGCGTTTAGTGATTGTCCCGCGCTCCAACCGTGTGGATATGGAACAGGTGATGAACCATCTGTTCGCCACCACCGATCTGGAAAAAAGCTACCGTATTAACCTGAACATGATCGGTCTGGATGGTCGTCCGGCGGTGAAAAACCTGCTGGAGATCCTCACCGAGTGGCTGGTGTTCCGCCGCGACACGGTGCGTCGTCGTCTGAACTATCGTCTGGAGAAAGTGCTTAAGCGCCTGCATATCCTCGAAGGTTTGCTGGTGGCGTTTCTCAACATCGATGAAGTGATTGAGATTATCCGTAACGAGGATGAGCCGAAACCCGCGCTGATGTCGCGTTTCGGCATCAGCGAAACCCAGGCGGAAGCGATTCTCGAACTGAAACTGCGTCATCTCGCCAAACTGGAAGAGATGAAAATTCGCGGCGAGCAGGACGAGCTGGAAAAAGAGCGGGACCAGTTGCAGGGCATTCTCGCGTCCGAACGCAAAATGAATACCTTGCTGAAAAAAGAGCTACAGGCAGATTCCGATGCCTATGGCGACGATCGCCGTTCTCCGCTGCGTGAGCGCGAAGAAGCTAAAGCGATGAGCGAACACGATATGCTGCCGTCCGAACCGGTGACTATCGTGCTGTCGCAGATGGGCTGGGTGCGCAGCGCCAAAGGTCATGATATTGATGCGCCGGGGCTTAACTATAAAGCGGGCGACAGCTTTAAAGCCGCGGTGAAAGGTAAGAGCAATCAACCGGTGGTGTTTATTGATACCACCGGGCGCAGCTATGCTATTGATCCCATTACGCTTCCGTCGGCGCGTGGGCAGGGCGAGCCGCTGACCGGCAAACTCACGCTGCCGCCGGGGGCGACCGTAGAGCATATGCTGATGGAAGGCGATGACCAGAAACTGCTGATGGCGTCGGATGCGGGCTATGGCTTCGTTTGTACGTTTAACGATCTGGTTGCCCGTAACCGTGCCGGTAAAGCGTTGATTACACTGCCGGAAAATGCGCACGTCATGCCGCCGCTGGTGATTGAAGACGAGCACGATATGCTGCTGGCGATTACCCAGGCCGGACGGATGTTGATGTTCCCGGTTGACTCTCTGCCGCAGCTGTCGAAAGGCAAAGGGAATAAGATCATTAATATCCCCTCTGCGGAAGCGGCGAAAGGCGATGATGGACTGGCGCACCTGTACGTGCTGCCGCCACAAAGCACTCTGACTATCCATGTCGGGAAGCGCAAAATCAAACTGCGCCCTGAAGAGTTACAAAAGGTGGTCGGCGAACGCGGACGCCGTGGCACATTAATGCGCGGCCTGCAGCGTATCGATCGCATTGAGATTGATTCACCGCATCGCGTAAGTCATGGCGACAGCGAAGAGTAAGACAGGGGCACCCGTAGGCCGGACAAGGCATTTAAGCCGCCATCCAGCGCTCTGCCGTTGCCGGATGACGACGCAGTAGCGTCTTATCCGGCCTACGGTTTCAGATCGGATTAACATTAAAATTTCCCGTAAAACCGTTGTTTATTCGTGCATTGCGATTAACAATACGTTTTTCCAGAGAGCCACACTTACCAAAATCCTAACCTGAATTTCAGGTGACGTAGAATGCCGGGCTCTTAGGCCTTCAGAGGTTGTTATGCTATATATTTTTCGTCTTATTGTTACCGTTATTTACTCCATTCTGGTCTGTGTTTTCGGTTCTATTTACTGCCTTTTCAGCCCACGTAACCCAAAACACGTGGCGACGTTTGGACATATGTTCGGTCGTCTGGCCCCGCTGTTTGGCCTGAAAGTGGAGTGCCGCAAACCCGCCGACGCGGAAAGCTATGGCAATGCTATCTATATCGCTAACCACCAGAATAATTATGATATGGTCACGGCGTCGAATATTGTGCAGCCGCCAACGGTGACGGTGGGGAAAAAAAGCCTGCTTTGGATCCCGTTTTTTGGGCAACTGTACTGGCTGACCGGTAATCTGTTGATTGACCGTAATAACCGCGCCAAAGCGCATAGCACCATTGCGGCAGTGGTTAACCATTTTAAAAAGCGCCGTATTTCTATCTGGATGTTCCCTGAAGGTACGCGTAGCCGGGGACGCGGTCTGCTGCCGTTTAAAACCGGCGCGTTTCATGCGGCTATCGCGGCTGGTGTGCCGATCATTCCTGTCTGCGTTTCCAACACCTCTAACAAAGTCAATCTAAACCGCCTGAACAACGGACTGGTTATTGTGGAAATGCTGCCGCCAGTCGACGTCAGCGAATATGGTAAAGATCAGGTTCGCGAGCTGGCGGCCCACTGCCGTGCGTTAATGGAGCAAAAAATCGCGGAACTTGATAAAGAGGTTGCGGAACGTGAAGCGACCGGTAAGGTTTAAGCAGCCTTACTCTGTTATTGTAGAAATCATTTTTTCAGGCACAACTCTTTAGCCTGTTTTACATGGAGCTTATATGTCATTCAGTCGGCGTCAGTTTCTTCAGGCATCGGGAATCGCACTATGTGCAGGCGCGATTCCCCTCAGGGCGAATGCTGCCGGTCAGCAACAGCCGTTGCCTGTTCCGCCGTTGCTGGAGTCCCGTCGCGGGCAGCCGTTGTTTATGACGCTACAGCGAGCGCACTGGTCCTTTACGCAAGGCACGCGCGCACCGGTCTGGGGAGTGAACGGTCGTTATCTGGGGCCGACAATCCGCGTCTGGAAAGGCGATGACGTTAAACTCATCTATAGCAACCGCCTGGCGGAAAATGTCTCCATGACGGTTGCTGGTTTACTGGTGCCGGGGCCGCTGATGGGTGGCCCGGCGCGTATGATGTCGCCGAACGCGGACTGGGCGCCGGTGTTGCCGATTCGTCAGAGCGCCGCGACGCTGTGGTATCACGCTAACACGCCTAACCGTACCGCGCAGCAGGTGTATAACGGCCTGGCCGGAATGTGGCTGGTCGAAGACGACATCAGTAAAACGCTGCCCATTCCGAACCATTACGGCGTGGATGATTTTCCCGTCATTATCCAGGATAAACGGCTGGATAACTTTGGGACGCCGGAGTACAGCGAACCGGGAAGCGGTGGTTTTGTCGGCGATACGCTGCTGGTGAACGGCGCGCAAAGCCCCTATGTCGAAGTGTCCCGCGGCTGGGTGCGGTTACGGTTGTTGAACGCCTCGAACTCGCGGCGCTATCAGCTTCAGATGAGCGATGGCCGGGCGCTGCATGTGATTTCAGGCGATCAGGGCTTTTTACCTGCGCCGGTTTCCGTCAAACAGTTGTCACTGGCGCCCGGCGAGCGACGTGAAATCCTGGTTGATATGACCAACGGCGACGAAGTCTCGATCACCTGCGGGGAGGCGGCCAGCATAGTCGATCGGATTCGCGGTTTCTTTGAGCCTTCCAGTATTCTGGTTTCTACCCTGGTGCTGACGTTACGGCCAACCGGATTGCTGCCGCTGGTGACCGATAATCTGCCGATGCGTCTGTTGCCGACGGAGATCATGAGCGGCGCGCCTGTCCGCAGTCGGGACATCAGTCTTGGCGACGATCCGGGGATTAACGGCCAACTGTGGGATGTGAATCGCATTGATATTACCGCCCAACAAGGCACCTGGGAGCGCTGGACGGTACGCGCCGATATGCCGCAGTCGTTCCATATTGAGGGCGTCTCTTTCCTGATTCGTAACGTCAACGGCGCTATGCCGTTCCCGGAAGATAGAGGCTGGAAAGATACCGTCTGGGTGGATGGGCAAGTCGAACTGCTGGTCTACTACGGTCAGCCGTCCTGGCCGCACTTCCCGTTCTATTTCAATAGCCAGACGCTGGAAATGGCTGACCGCGGCTCGATTGGGCAAATGCTGGTGAATCCTGCGTCGTAAAGGCGGACCAGTGATATTCGATGAGAATCAGTGAGGAGGGATGGCGGCTGCTGACGTTCTGGATGTTTACTGCAGCGGCTATCTTATTCTGTTCTTCATTGTTATTTGCCTGGCTTTTTTGTTCCAAACGCCTCGTCGCGTGTTGCTGTGGATTGCTTTGCCACAGATTACGCTGGTTCTTTTGCTATGGTTTGCTGCGGGTGATGAAACGCTTTTCTTCCCGATTGGCGCAGGGTGGATACTGGGGCTTAGTTTATTGCTGGCGCTACTGTTTAGCCACCGATTACGCCAACCACACCACCTTTGGGCCGGGTGCCATGCGGTCGTATTGCTGCTGTTGTTAGCGCACATAGGGGATATTCTCGAGAGGCATCATCGGCGCGATGCCTATCGGGCACAGCAGGCGGCGGAAGAAACGCTGTTACAAAAAATCGATACGACCGATGACCGCGCTTTTTTAAATCATTTGATGTCGCAAGCAATGCAGTCGCAAAACGCATTTCCCCTTTTGATATTGCGGACGGAGCTGAAAAAATTTGGTTGGTTTTGGCCATCGACCGGCTTAATCGCCCTGCCGTTGGGGCGTTTGCCTCCTGGTTTATTGGCGATTCTGTACAGGCAAAGCAATATCGGCATCAGCTCTTACAAAACAATCCATTATTGGACCTACTGAATCGTATTTTTAATGATAGTATGGCTGACGAACAAATTTTTCTGCAACAATAACTTTTGGCGCGAGATATTTGTACCAGTTTGATTAGCGTCGTGCCGGAATTATTGACGGACGAACTGTATGCGCAAGCCGTTGCCTTTGATAATAGCAACAAACCGAAACCTTTCTCATGGCAGTTTGAATTCGATGTGTTTTATCATCAGAAAAAATAACGGGCAATAATGAATTTTGGAAACGGATGGAGTTTGTTGTTGATGATAATATCCACCGTGCTGGGCAATATATACAATCATCGTATTGGCTATAGTTATTAGTGCGTTTAGCTCGCTGTGTTATCAGAAAATAGAAACGAGAGATTTGAATTCGGTAGTGAGCATGGAAAGTAAGGATGCTTTATGGTTGAATCATTTGCGTGGATGATGTGGGACTCAGTAATATTGATGAGCGCGTGGGGGATTTATGGCGTCGTATTATTGAGGTTAATTGTCGGCGCATTTGATTCTTTGCGCTATCGGCGGGTTTTCTTGCGTGTTGTTCTTCCGCAGGTGAGCGTTGTTTGTATATTGTGGGGAGGATTATTCTGGATCGATTCAAAAAATATTTATATCGTATATTTATTGATATTAGGATTGATGCCCTCGATAATAATTGCTATTTTTTCTAGTCGAGAGTCTCCATTTTTTATTCTGGGAACTATCGTGTCCCATACTATTTTTTTGTTCGTTTTCGTTTATGTGATGGACGGCCCGCGATTATGGCATCACATTGGTGAAGACTGGAATAACTATAAAATTACCCGACTGTTTGAGCGCGCGAAGGGGGATGTTCAGGTTTTGCAGGATGCCTCTTGTTATCAATTGGCAAGTGTTTTGACGCTGGCTGCAGAACACCGCGATACACCGGAAAATTTATTGCGTTATCTGGCTAAAATACGAGGTATTTCGCCATTTTTGACAGCGGCAGAATCTTGCCCTAAAGCGGCGATCCCGAATGCCGAATTTCTTTATACGCCATTTGTTACCGCTCTTCGCCAACATAACGTACCGATAGTACGCTTTTTTAGCCAGCAACTGGTGGGCGAGACATTTTCCGCCAGAGAGAATCGCAACATTGTCGCTCGTAAAGAAAATCCACTGCTGACGCTTTATAAATCTAACTATATATCACAGTATCGCGAGCAGTACAGGCTAGAAATTAGTCATTTATTGCTGAATATTATGCCAGAACTGTTGAATGATGCTGTCTATATTTATCCCATTATCCAACGTAACACCGAGTTGGTTGCTTATTTTTGGCAGAAACATCCGCCCACTATTCCTCTGCGCAGGCTCGAAGCGATGGTGTTGTTAGCCAAAACGGAAACGCTAATAAGCGAGGTAACCCATAATCCAGAAATATTGATCACACCGCCGATTGAGAGGTGGGATCGTGAAAACCTGCTCACTTTCATACTGAGCAATGGCAATCTGGTAATGATTCAGTCGCTTATTGATGCAAACGTAGTGGACTGGAAACGAGCAATGGAAGACGGAAATAATGAGCCTCTGCATCAGGCCATATTGCGACTGCGTGGTGGAGCGTTAGAGAACGCATTGCTGATACAGATCATTAAGGCGATGCAAGCGCAGAAAGCGTTATCCAACGAGCAAATCGCCCACTATCTTCCCTGGACACCGACGTTTCCTGCCGCTTTTTTACAGGCTGGGCTTTCCTGTGAGCAATTGCGTGAGGCGTTGAATGCTTCAGTGGCGGGGGGCGAACAAGCACGAAACGATACGCGGCAACGGCTGAATGCGCTATGTCCAGTCGCGAAGTGACTAAAGGAATAGTAAATGGATTATATTAATCGATGGCTTGGCTCTGAACTGCTGATGTTTTGTATTCTACCGTGGGGGTATGCCGCTGCGGTGGCATCACTGCTGATCCTGATGTTTTCCAAAAAACGCAGCCGACAGATTTTGCTGTGGGTATTACTACCACAGTGGGCAGTCGTGGTATTGCTGTTACTCACGTTGCAGTACACCCAGTTGTTGAGCCAAACAGGCACGGTATGGATGTTGATGCTCCTGTTGCCGATTCTGAGTTGGGCGGGCTTGCTGCCCGCGCTGCTGCTGGGAACCTGGCTGCGCAAGCCGTGGCCCGCATGGCTACTGTGCCATATTGTGTTCATTGGGGTGCTGTGCCCGGTGATGCCGGAGCTGTGGCGTGCTATTAGCCATCAATGGCAACAGCAAAATATTGCGCAGTTGCTCAGGCAGGTTCAGGCAGGCGACTTGGACCAGTTAGAGAGCATTCATGATAACAGTATGTTGGAACAGACACTGGTTCAGGCGGTAAAAGCGCCAGGCATATCAGAAAAAAACTTGCGCGCTCTGACTGCACGTGTGGCATCGCCTTTTAGTGTTTCGCGGGAAGATGGCTATTTCGTCAATGCGCCATTTTTTGCAGCTTTTGAGAGTGGCAATATCACTGCGGTGCGTATTTTTAGCGAGCAGCTCACGGGCGACTCTCAGCAGGCGCAGGCAAATCGCACCATCGTACGGCAGCAAAATCCGTTGGAATATCTCCCCACGCCCCATTTTAAGCCTGAGGGATTTCGCCAGACTTTTTTTGAGATGGCCGACGTTCTACTACGGGTCATGCCCGATCTCCTCACCGATGAAGCCTATTCGGGGGCGATACAGCTTCAGGATAAAGAGACTCTGGCCTTTTTCTGGCAGCGGCGTGAAGCGCAAAATCCGCTGTATCGCGCATATTATTTCTTGTTGCAGGGGCAAACTAAAGCGCTGCTTGCCCAGATAAAACTGACGCCGCAGGTGCTGGGACAATCACTTTATCCGAATAAAAATCTGCTGGCGTCGCTGTTTAGTGATGCGGATGGCGAGACGCTGCGTGCGTTGGTGAAAGGGCAGATGCTGAACTGGCAGCACATCCCTCAGGATAAGTTGACGGACGGCTGGAATTTCCTGATTTCACGCACATTGCATACAGCCTCGAAAGAGGACGCGCTGCCGCCGGATATTCTGGCGGGGATACTGCAAAGTATGCAACAGCAACATACGGCGTTGCCGGAAGCCCTTATTGTAGCCAGCCTTGATTACCAGGATGAAATACATAGCCTGATGACTGCCTACCGGATGGCTTGGTTGGACTGTAACAAGCTTAACGCAATGATCGATAAGGTGTATCCACCAGAAGATACGCGGCGTACCAATGCGCGTATAAAATTAGCACAGCAGTGCGCCGATTTAGACTGATATGCCGTGCTCTGATAATTGAAATTACATTGATTGTTAATAGAAATACAGGGAGTGGTAAATAATGAAAAAATGTTTTTTATTTATATTTGTGTGCCTGTTTATCTTCTCAGCTAATGCGGAACTAAAATCCCGCCCTGAGTTCGAAAATAAAAAAATCTATTTTCAGGGCAAGGTCACAGACTACACACTAAATGACTTTACCTTTTTCGGTGACAGTCGCGAACCCTTTTATGGCAGCGAAAACGATGATTATACCGCCACTGCAGATGAGTGGCTCGGATTTTACGCTGAGTTGCCCGACGTTCGAAAATGGCAGCGCGTGGTTCCTGACGATTTTTCTACGATGTATGGCGCGCCGTGGTGTGACATCCAGTTTTTTGAACAAGAGAATGATCATTCGGTGATTACTGGAAGTGAACATATGCGCTGTATCGATTTTCTCGTGACGCCTAAAAGAAAAGGGCTCATTCCTATGGGGACAAAGGGAACGCTGATGGATTACGGCAGCTATCTTGCTTTCGCACCGCAGATAGAGCACATCACGCTGGAAGGCCGATTTCCTGAAGCCTCGCGGACCTAGCTTCCTGTAAGAAGCGTGCAAACCAGGGCAACCTCGATAGCCGATCTTAAAATTATGCTTAATGAGATTTATGCTCGCCACGGTTATATTTTCAGACCGGGCGGTGAGATGGATCGGTACTTCCGACAGCAGCCGTGGTATCGCCCACGCTATGCGAACGTTGATTACCTAATTACCAAGACAGAGCATCGTAATATCAAACTCCTCAAAGAGCTGCTTTCTCCTGAGTCACAGCGTAAAAAGGCGCTGTATATTCAGAACACAACCGATTTTTGTGAGGCGCTGAAAGCGAATAATATCAAATATGTCATGGACAATACGGCAGAATACCTTACGACTGGCGCAGATCAGCCAATCAATTTAGAAAAAGTATGGCAAAAATACAGAGACTTAATGATCAATGGCGGCGGAAACTGTCAACGCGATATCGAGAGCTATAAGCGCTACTCCTTTTTATACAGCGAACCTTTAGGTATTTATTACAATTCCACTTTTGAGTTTGATGAAAAGAAAGGGAAATATGTTCTCACTTATGTGAACTTTGATTCTTCCTGCAACAAAGAGGGTGACACGATTGAACTGGAAGGTATGATGGTCAAACGCGAGCACGTCATTGAAGATAACCAAGGCCAACACTCGGATAAAGATCTCGAATTAAAAACAATAAACCTTCAGTGTGTGGCAGGGGCCATGATGGACCAACCTGACTGGGATCGCTATGTCCAGCTCATTCTTCCTCCTGAAAAATACAATTATTATCAACGGTTTATAGGGGAGAGAATCACCCTGCGAGGGAAAGTCATGATTGCAGAATCCATGTATCATGTCACGCCGGTACTGTTGAATTTGCTCGAAGAACAAAATCCTATTATCAAAGTAGCAGATATGCCTGCTCGTCCATAAGTACGATAACCGGCGGGGCAGGCAATCGGCCCCGCTACAGAGTGCTGCCTCACCAATCAATTCGATTTCTCTTCCATTCCGGCTTATAATCCCCGACCTTTGATTATTTTTTTGCCAATTTTTTGGAAGCATTATGAGCGCTATCTCCCTGATCCAACCGGATCGCGACCTTTTCTCCTGGCCGCAGTACTGGGCCGCCTGCTTTGGGCCGGCGCCGTTTTTGCCGATGTCACGTGAAGAGATGGATCAACTTGGCTGGGATAGCTGCGACATCATTCTGGTAACCGGCGACGCCTATGTCGACCATCCGAGCTTCGGCATGGCGATTTGCGGTCGTATGCTGGAAGCGCAGGGCTTCCGCGTGGGGATCATCGCCCAGCCGGACTGGAACAGCAAAGACGACTTTATGCGTCTGGGTAAACCGAACCTGTTCTTCGGCGTGACCGCCGGCAATATGGACTCGATGATCAACCGCTACACCGCCGACCGTAAGCTGCGCCATGACGACGCCTACACCCCGGACAACGTCGCGGGCAAGCGCCCGGATCGCGCGACGCTGGTCTATACCCAGCGTTGCAAAGAAGCATGGAAAGACGTCCCGGTGATCCTCGGCGGCATTGAGGCCAGTCTGCGTCGTACCGCGCATTACGACTACTGGTCTGATACTGTGCGTCGTTCAGTGTTAGTCGATTCCAAAGCCGACATGCTGATGTTTGGCAACGGCGAGCGTCCGCTGGTGGAAGTGGCGCACCGTTTGGCAATGGGCGAAACCATCGATCAGATTCGCGACGTGCGTAACACTGCGATTATGGTTAAAGAAGCTCTGCCTGGCTGGAGCGGCGTCGACTCCACTCGTCTGGACACGCCGGGTAAAATCGATCCAATTCCCCATCCCTATGGCGAGGATCTGCCGTGCGCGGATAACAAGCCGGTCGCGCCGAAAAAGCAGGAAGCTAAGGCGATTACCGTGCAGCCGCCGCGTCCGAAGCCGTGGGAAAAAACCTATATCCTGCTGCCATCCTTTGAAAAGGTGAAAGGCGACAAGGTGCTGTACGCCCATGCGTCGCGTATTCTGCATCACGAAACTAACCCTGGCTGCGCGCGGGCGCTGATGCAAAAACACGGCGACCGCTATGTTTGGATCAACCCGCCCGCCATACCGCTCTCCACTGAAGAGATGGATAGCGTGTTTGCGCTGCCGTATCAGCGTGTGCCGCACCCGGCTTACGGCAATGCCCGTATTCCGGCCTATGAGATGATCCGCTTTTCGATCAATATCATGCGTGGCTGCTTTGGCGGCTGCTCTTTCTGCTCGATCACTGAACATGAAGGGCGCATCATTCAGAGCCGCTCGGAAGACTCTATCATCAACGAGATCGAAGCGATCCGCGACACGGTGCCGGGGTTTACCGGCGTGATCTCCGATCTGGGCGGTCCTACCGCGAACATGTATATGCTGCGCTGTAAGTCGCCGCGTGCGGAGCAGACCTGTCGTCGCCTGTCGTGCGTCTATCCGGATATCTGTCCGCATATGGATACTGACCATACGCCGACGATCAATCTTTATCGCCGCGCCCGTGAGCTAAAAGGCATTAAGAAAATCTTAATTGCCTCCGGCGTGCGCTACGACATCGCCGTAGAAGATCCTCGCTACATTAAAGAGCTGGCGAGCCATCATGTGGGCGGCTATCTGAAGATTGCCCCGGAGCATACTGAAGAAGGTCCGCTGTCGAAAATGATGAAGCCGGGTATGGGCAGCTACGATCGCTTTAAAGAGTTATTTGACCTTTACTCTAAACAGGCCGGAAAAGAGCAGTATCTGATCCCGTATTTTATCTCCGCGCATCCGGGCACGCGGGACGAGGATATGGTGAATCTGGCGCTGTGGCTCAAGCGCCACCGCTTCCGTTTGGATCAGGTGCAGAACTTCTATCCGTCGCCGTTGGCGAATTCGACCACCATGTATTACACCGGCAAAAACCCGCTGGGTAAAATTGGTTATAAGAGTGAAGATGTGGTGGTGCCGAAGGGAGACAGGCAACGTCGCCTGCATAAGGCGCTGCTGCGTTATCACGATCCGGCGAACTGGCCGCTGATTCGCCAGGCGCTGGAAGCGATGGGGAAAAAGCATTTGATTGGCGGTCGCCGTGAGTGTCTGGTGCCTGCGCCGACCATTGAAGAGATGCGCGAAGCGCGTCGCCAGAACCGCAACACGCGCCCGGCGTTGACCAAGCATACGCCGGTGGAACATCAGCGGCAGACGCCTGCGGGAGCAAAGAAAGCACCGGTTGCGCCATCTCGTCCTGTGAATGCAGGTGCGAAAAAGCGCGCTAAAACGTCAGCAAGTCGTTAAGAAGGTTATCCCGGCAGCGTTAATGCTGCCGGGAGATTTATAATCTTGGTGAGAATGGGCTGTTACGATCGTCTATCCGGTAATTTGCTCTTGCCGCTTCGTCTTTTGCTGCCTGAATTTCCGGGCGCAGGGCATTAATATCCTGTTGAAGTTGATTAATTTTGCTATTTAATGCCTGAATATTTTGATCCAGCTGTTCAATTTTTGCGTTATTGGAACAGCCGCTAAGACACAATGTTAGCGAAATTAATATTATGGTTTTATTCATTTTTCTTCCTTGTGGTTTATTCCGGGCTAAGTTTTTCTAAGCCTGCATCTTGTTTAAAAATAACCTGATGGCGCTGCGCTTATCAGCCTACAAACGTGGATGGTAACAAGGGCTACCAGGCTGCATGCAGACAGCATCAAGGCGCAAATTGGCTTGTGCCGCCGCCGTGCTTGCCGCGATAACCTCTGGGCGTAGCGCATTAATATCCTGTTCCACCTGTGCAACTCTGGCCTGCAATGTCTGAATATCGCGAGCTAGCCTATCGATTTTTTCATGATTGGCGCAACCACTTAGCATAATGGTGATGAGTATTGGTGTTAAATTTTTCCGTTTCATTTGTTAATCCTGTTTATTATCACGCATCACTTTTCGTAACCCCGGCAAATACGTTATCATCGCTCCCATTATTGCGCCGGACACCATACCTGAAATGAGCATAATCACCACTTCATAACAGTTTGGTTAAAAATACAGCTCACCACGACTCTTCTGTTGATATGGCCCATTGCTGGATCTCAGCCGAAAAGTGTTTATCAAATAACATCATCCATGTTGCAGTGCTGAACTCATCTTCTACGCAGGCCACAGCGCTTTCAATAAATTGTGTCCACATAAAATCCAGATCGTCTACGTCTGAAGCCATCATGCCTAATAGCGTTTTAGCATCCCATTTTGCACGGTGTTTATCGTCAGTGACATGACGGATATATTGAGATATTTCACGCAGATTGCCATCAGGGTCTTTCTGACGCCAGAAATCGAAGGCCATTTTCTTACAGTTGTTGAGCTGCTCTCGGCTTGCCGGGAGAAAAAGATCGTCATTAAGCCGGTCGATACAATCGCTGACGAAATTAAGCCGCTGTAAATGCCAGGCTAATTCACTTTCTGCGCCGCAATCCATTATTGCCTCGCCCGTGCCATCAATAATGTCTATGGCTACGCTGACGGCGGTTAACTTGGGGGATGTGCGGATTTTCCAGCGTTCTATTTCGCTGTTGATGCGAAAATCAACGTTATGTTTATGTTGCTCTTGCGTTACACTGGTTTCTCTGTGGCCGCGCCGTTGTGCTTCGCTCTCTCCTAAATCGTTCTCCCAGAATTGACGGGAATGAACCCAGCGCCTCTTTATCTTATTAAAACAGACGTCGCACACTTCGTGAGGCGTCATTAGCCGGTTTACACGGCAGATTGGGCAAAGTGAACGATACATATTTTTACTCCTTTCTATGCGGGTGATTACCGCGCGCATTTGCGCCAGCAGGCTGCCGTCTTGTAGTGACATTTGCATTACTGCGTAAATCGACGATAAACCCGGTAGAGAAAATATTATTGCTATTTAAAATCAGGAGGTTGTTCATTCCTTTGCTCCCTGGTTTTTAATCTGAATTACGTTTTCTGGTAGCGCTATTGCCTCGTAATGAGAGATGTCGGTTATTTCGCCTGCGCTGAGCCCCATATGACCATGCTCGTCTTTATTAAAAGAGCCTTCAATTAGCACCTCGTATCCTCCGTCCTTCTGGAGGTCGAGAGGAATATTAGTGACGAAGTTTCCCAACCAAAATCCATTTTCTCTCTGCATTGCATCTTTATTGGCATAAATCGCCGCATGTTCAAAACCGAGAATAACGTATCCGCGTAAACGTATTTTTTTCTGATGATAATTATCCGGGTGCTGAAGAAGATCGGTGAATGAAATATCTGTAACAGTACTCGCCCTTGTGGGCTGCACTTTCTCATAATGGGTAATATTTGTTATTCCACCGGGATATTGACTTAAATGTCCGGATACACGCATATCAAAGGTGCCTTCAACTACCATCGACTCCTCTGTGTGGTTACGGCTTACGGTATAGGGCACGAGAAAATTTTCCAGCCATAATCCATCTTGCTGTGGATCGCCATAAATAGCGTGGCGCTCAAAGCCAGTGAGGACCAGACCACGAACGCGAACTTTTCTACTATGGTATTCGTCTGGATGAGCAAGTAATTCTGCAATAGTCACATCTGCGATTTTTTGATTATTGGTTGCCAGTTGCGGGGCGATTGATAATTTTAATTGTGTGTTATCGTGAAGCTGTCGCCCCAGTGACGGTAGCGGATCATCTATATTATCAACATCGGCAATCAGCCAGCGATCGTGCGGTTTATGCAACTGAAGCGTTAGCCAGTGCGAGTGATTTTTCTCTTTCAGAGTAATCTCCGCTTCAGCGAATTTATCACCGGTAAAGGATTTTGCCTGACGTATTTCAACGGAGATATCGTTTGGGTTATGGCAAAAACACAGCGCATTAGCCAGCGTGTCAAAAAGTGGTTTACTGGTGACGGATGCGGTACGGTGGTTCTCTAACATCTCACCGCGCAGCCAGATGTCATAATTCATCCGATCCTGTGGGGAGCCGTAAATACGCGTAATCGCCTGCGCAAGCGTTTCACTGCACTGCGCACCCTGGCTAAAAGCGCAAAGTATTAACAAGAAAAAACACCGCCGCCCGGCTTTCATCCGCCTTTCCTTATCTGCAATACCTGTTCCTTGCATTGCCAGACGATGTTGCCGTCAACCATCGTCAGCAGCACCTGGCTATTGCCGATATCCTCATGCGGGACCGAGAAAATGTCCCTGTCCAGCCCCTGAAAATCGGCTACTTTTCCCACTTCGATAGAGCCGCGAACCTGTTCCTGAAACTCCTGATACGCCGCATTGATGGTATACATTCGCACGCCGTCCGCCACGCTTATCGCCAGCTCTGGCCGGATAATCTTGCCGCTGGATGCCGATTTGCGCGTGACCGCCGCCTGCACCATTTGCCGCCAGTTGACGAGATCCATAATACCGTCGGAGCCGCCCGCCACCGTAACGCCAAGGTCGATGATATCTTTCAGCCCCTTGCCGATTTCGCCTTTGATTCCGCAGACCTGCGCCCGGCGCTCGTAGTCGTATGCCGATCCTCCGGGAGAGGGTTGTTCAGACAGGATAATGCCGTATTTTGCCGCCTTGACGAAATCTTCGCGATCCCCCATTGAGCCATGCAGCACATAGTGGCGGCGCTGCGGGCCAGGGCAGGTTTGAATGGCGTTAATGAAGCCGTTGATGGTGACCTTTACCGCTTTATCGCCGACCGCGTGAACGGCCAACTGGTAGCCGCGCTGATGCGCCAGCAGGGCCATTTTATGGAACTCCTGAATTTGTTCTTCTTCGCTGGCCATTGGGCCGCAAAATACCGAACGGCCAGCCCAGCCCGGCCTGTCGGCGTAATCCTGATTCATCCACGCCGTGTGCGACATCGGCACGCCGTCGCAGAATATCTTCACGCTGTGGCAGTTCAGCCAGTTTTTATCGGGGAATTCCGGTAGCCCGCTGGCGTCCAGCGTGTGTTTTAAAATCTCATAAGACTGAACGCCTTTATCGGCGGCATAAAAGGCGATAGAGACGCGCGCCGTAAGTTTTTTTTCTTCCAGTAGCTGGCGGTAAGCGGCAATGCCGCATACGCCAGCGGCGCCCGTCTCGCCCGGCCCCAAAGCGCCCTCCGTATAGCTGGCATAGCCTTCGCGGTTCATAAAGCGCTGGGCCGCGATAATGTTTTCTTTTAGTTCTTCCACCGTCGGGCGCGGCATGGTTTGTGTAATCAATTGCAGCGCCGGGATATCCAGGAAGTTGCCGTCCGGTTCGCCGTCTGGCGTTTTACCAATGTACCCACCGATGGGATCTTGCGTCTCGCGGGTGATGCCGACGATCTCCAGCGCGTTGCTGTTGACGAGACAGGAGTGACCATCCCAGAGGGCCAGAAAGGCAGGGTGGTTGGGCGTCGCGCTGTCGATATCATGACGCGTCAGCGGGCGGCTACTGTCGATGATGGCAGGGTTGAAGCCGCAGGCGTGGATCCACTGGCCGGGAGGCGTAGTTGCCGCTCGCTCGCGCAGCAGCGCTAAAAGCGCCTCCAGTGTGCGTGCCGTGCTGCAGTTAACGCATTTCCAGCTCGCCGCCAGCCAGCTAATGTGCACATGGGCATCGTGGGCGGCGGGCAGAATCAGCTTGCCTTGCAGATCAATAATCTGCGTGTCGGGGCCGATATGCGTTTTTATCTCTTCATCTTCGCCGACGTTGATGATCCAGCCGTTTTTCACCGCGATGGCGCGGGTGAAACGAAAATGACGATCGACTGTCGCCACTTTGCCGTTAATCAATACGGTATCTGCAACGGTCATCATTTTCTCCTGTGTTTGTTGGCGGGAAATCTCCGTACCAGCGTAATAAACGGCGCTTCGTTTATCGGGATGGATCTGAACCCGGCGATATCCTGTTATTGTGCGATAGCCAGCAACGCAACAGCTTAATAATCTGAATACAGGCGCAGGCAATCGAAGAAATCCTTCGCATCAAGACGCGTGTTCGCACGACTGGCCTCGGCTTTGGCCGCATAAACCTCCGGGCGCAGGGCGTTGATATCCCGCTGGAGCCTGTCTATTTTGGCATTCAGAGTCTGAATATCAGAGGACAAATGATTAACTCTTTCTTCATTCACGCAACCGCTTAACAGACTGGTCGCCAGAATAATGGTTCCCACAGTAAAAATTTTTTCATTTATTGTTCCTTAATTTTCTCTTATTTGGGTGAAATAGTAGATAAGCGCCGGCGGGTGGTCTGTTGCATTGCTTTTAGCAGGCTTCCGCCATCCGGGCGGATAAAGTCTTCAATCTCCCATTGGCCCTGCGTGCGGTGAAGCAATAAATCCTGCTCTTTCGTTGACGAATCGGTCAGCGTAAAACGGACATGGATACGTGCGCGATCGTTATTTTCTGCAATCACCTGAATGCTATTCAACCTGGCAAATTGCGATTCTTTGCCAAAAAATATCGGATTATCATAGAAATATAACTTATCGGTTTCCATTTCCATATACTGACTGTTATCAGATTCGACGGTTATAGGGGCGTCGGCAAGAAAGGCGTTACGATACGCAGATGACGTCGTCCAGCGCCACGGCCAGGCAAAATGGCTAAGGCGGCCAAATGCAGGAATATCATTATTTTTATATGCTGCCTGAGAATAATCATTCACCGCCTGGCGATACTGTGCGGAAACAACCCATGTCCACGGCCAGCTATAATCATCCAGACGGTTGAAAAGTTCACGGACAAAATGTTGTGGGCGCTCTCTTTGCAGCGATCGCAGCGACGCAAGGGTTTTCTGGTTTTCGCTATTAATTGCCTGCCAGAGACTGCCTTGCGGGCTGATAATATCGTCAATAAGCCAGCGGTCGCCTTCGGCGATCAGTTTCAGCGTTTGTGTGATGGCTTCCGGAGAGTCTTTGAAAGGGCGAAACTGTACGGTGGCGTCAGCATGAGAGACATCCGTCTGATGAATGGTTATGTTTTCCAAAACCAAGTGGTCATATTCCTGGCAGCCACAAAGCGGATCGGAGTCCAGCCAGCCAATATCGCCCGGTAAGGTCAACCGATCGTTCAGGAGAATGACGTTTTTCATCCGCGTGGAAATAAGCGATTTTTCCGTTGTATCACCAAAATAGAGGGAATCAGATTCTATTTCATAGCTATGGTAAATCTGTCTGACCGTCTGCTCTGGCGATAACGGCGGCGTTTGCGCCAGCGCGGGAATCGTCAAAAAAAAACTGAGCAAGAGGAATATATGCTTCATTGGGCGTTTCCTTATTCCCGGTTTAATCCATCCGATCTGAGTCTGTAAGCGGTATTATTTTTTACTCTTTTGTTTAGCCATTTCGGCCTCGAGTTCTTTAATATCTTGCTGCCTTTTACGTTCATTTTCCGCCCGCGTTGCTACGCGCCCGTAGCGTGTGATATCGGTAATGCCACCGGGCCACGCGCCGAAATGGCCGTTCATGTCCATATCGAACGTTCCCGCGATCATCACATAATCGCCGTTAAGCTGACGCGCTTTGGCGAGGGTAATGACCGGGTTAGGAAAGCCAATATCCAGCCACAGGCTATTGCCGTCAACGTTATTTAACCAGGCGTCTTTATCAAGGAATAGCGCGTTACCTTCAAATTCGATATTTCCGACGCCGATGACCACTATTTTTTGCAGATGGTATTTTTCTGGATTGGCCAGCAAGGCCGCCATAGATATCGGCCAGGAGAATGAATCTCTCCCCGGTTCAGCACTTGTCGCCGTACTTTTTATCCTCGTATCTTCACGGATTTCACTGCGCAGACTTTTGGGGAGTTCGCTTCCGTCGTCGGTATCTTCCACTAACCAGAGTTCGCTGTCGCGATCGCGAACCAGCGTTAGCCCTAACAAGCGATGAGCGCCGACGTTCTCTTTATTAAGCGTCAGTTGTACCAGAGCATGAATACGTCCGGCATTCAGCGGCGTGGTATCAATCAATTCGGCGGAGACAAACATCTCGTCCTGACAGCGGCAAAGAAGATTATTGCTCAGCCAGGGCGTTGTACCTCCCTTTGTCACATTGGCATTCGTCCGTAAATCGACGATAAATCCCCCTGACAATATTTTGTCGCTATTTTCCACCAGCGGCTGATACAGTCGGGTAATCGCCTGCGCCGGGGATTCTCCGGCAAACACCGCAGTACTAAATAGCAGAAGAAGCAGAGGCAACAACCCTGTTGACCACGCTTTCATGATGACATCCCTGATGAAGAGGCGGAGTTGTAAATATTAACAAGTGAGGGCTAACGGGGGAAATTGATGATTTCCGAAAAGCCCGACAATTGTCGGGCCGGAAGAGACGATTAACCGCTCAATTATCTTCGCGACTGAGTTTAATAAAGACCCAGCACTTTCCACCATGCGAGGCCGACTGTCAAAAAGACCGCCTGATTAAAGAGACTGATAATAAATCCCGTTCGCCACCAGATGCCCGTCGGTACATAGCCGGCGCCAAAAAGAATGGGGCCGCGTGCGTGGGTATACTGCGTAAGAGAGCAGTACAGGCTGCTGGTAAACGCCAGCATAAGCGCCATCGGCGCCGCCGGTATATTCAGATGCAGACCGACACCCAGAAACACCGCATACAGCGCGGCGATTTGCGCGTTGCCGCTGGCGAAAAAATAGTGGGTATAAAAATAGGCTGCGTTAAGCAGCAGCAGGATGATTATCCAACTGGTTCCATGCATCGTGCTGCCGATGCTGTCGCCAATCAGGTTGCCAAACCAACTGGTGAATCCTAGTTTCTTCAACTGGTTAGCCATCATCAGCAGCGCGGCAAACCAAATCAACGTATCCCAGGCGCCTTTTTCGCTTTTAACATCTTCCCAGGTGAGCACGCCGCTCAGTAATAAAATAGAGAGACCGACAAAAGAGGCCGTCGTGGCATCCACGCCGAGCGAGCTGCCAAAAATCCATAGCACCAGCAACACGCCGACGGTCGCCAGCATGAGCCACTCGCCGCGCGTCATACTGCCCATTTGCGCCAGCTCTTTGCGCGCCAGATCCGGCGCATCCGGCGTATGTTTAATTTCCGGACGGGTCAGCCAGTAGACCAGCAGCGGGACGATAAGAAGAGAGACCAGGCAAGGCAGGAGCGCGGCGATAAACCAGCTTCCCCAGCTCAACGTAACGCCGGCGTTCGCCGCCAGTTTTACCGCCAGCAGGTTACCCGTATAACCGGTCATAAACAGTGCGGCGGTGACGTCGTTAACATTGCCAATACAGGTGATCAGAAAGGTGCCGATTTTGCTGCGAGACTCATCTTCCGGATGTGAATCAAAGCTGCGCGCCAGCGAGTCGGCGATCGGGTAAATCACGCCGCCGCAGCGCGCGGTGTTACTGGGCATCGCGGGGGAGAGGATCAGATCGGCAAACGCCAGACCATAAGCCAGGCCCAGCGTTCGTTTACCTAACAGACGGATCATTTGTAGGGCGATACGCCGACCCAGTCCGGTTTTGATAAACCCACGGGCAATCATAAAGGCGACGACGATAAGCCAGATCAACGAACTGTTCAGCTCGCTCAACGCCGTGGTAATCGCGCCGCTGGCCGTTTTGTCGCCGGCAGCATAGGCGAGCGCAAAGACGGTGATGCCGATAATACCGACCGCGCCAATAGGCAGCACTTTCGCCACGATAGAGGCGATCGTCGCGACAAAAATAATCGCGGAATGCCAGGCCGGCGCGCTTAACCCGGAAGGGGGCGTTAGCTGCCACAGTCCGGCGGCGATAACCAGAATAAGAATTAATGGGAGCCATTTGACGCCCTGAGATTTTTTTTCCGCCACAATCACACATCCATAAATATTTTATATGTATTAAGTAAATTCATAATAAATATGAATAAATATTCACAAAATCAGAATAATTCTGCGCTTGTGTGTGGGGGAAATATACTGTTAAATGCGCGTAATTGTTTCTTAATGTTTCTGAATGCAAAAAAGCCCGACGACATCGTCGGGCATGGCGTGCGATAAATCCGGCTTAACCGCCGAACTGATCCGGATCGGGGCCGAGGCGTTTTCCTTGATCCAGTTTTGCGATCTCGCCTAATTCATCTTTATCGAGACGGAAATCCCAGACAGCAAAGTTTTCCGCGATACGGGAAGGGGTGACGGATTTCGGAATGACGACCAGCCCGCAGTCCAGATGCCAGCGAATAACAATCTGGGCGGGCGTTTTGCCGTATTTATCCGCCAGTTCGCGAATCACTTTCTGATCGAATACGCCTTCGCCGCCCTGCGCCAGCGGGCTCCAGGACTCGGTCTGGATTTTATGCGTCGCATTCCACGCATGTAGCTGGCGCTGTTGCATCAAGGGGTGAAGCTCGATCTGGTTGATCACAGGGGTAACGCCGGTTTCATCGATCAGACGCTGGAGGTGATGGATCTGAAAGTTACAGACCCCGATACTCTTTACCAGCCCCTCTTTTTGCAGCGCGATCATGCCTTTCCAGGCGTCGACATAGTGATCGATAGCCGGTACGGGCCAGTGCATCAGATAGAGATCGAGATAATCAAGCTGCAGTTTTTTCAGACTCTCCTGCAGGGCTTCGCGGGGACGTTTTTGATCGTCATTCCACAACTTGGTGGTGATAAACAGCTCTTCCCGCGCTACGCTCGCTGCTTTTAGCGCTTTGCCGACGCCTTCTTCATTCTGATATGCTGTGGCGGTATCAATAGAACGATAGCCCACCTCCAGCGCTTTATGAATCGCCGCGATCACCTCTTCATTGCTTGCTTTCCAGACTCCCAGCCCAAGTTGTGGCATTACGTTGCCATCCTGTAGCCTGATAATGGTTGGATTAGCCATGATGTGTTCCTCTTTTAATTGGCTCGCCGGAGTCGGGGCCGGCGAGACTAAGTGACTTAAGTCTGGACGAAATGGCCAAAAACGAAAGTCAGAGGCGAAAAAACCTTAGCGCGCTGCTTCATAAATCCGACGGCTGACATCCAGCGTAATATCCTGATTTTCACCTAAATTTGTGCATCCATGCGCCTCAAGTTTAGCCAGTAGCGCCGGAATAGTGCTGCCATCCAGACCGTAATCGGACAAGTGGGTAGGCACGCCCATCTGTTCAAAGAAACGGCGGGTGGCGGCAATGGCGGCATCAATACGCTCGTCGTCGGAACCGTCGGTGATATTCCATACACGTTCAGCATATTGCAGGAGTTTTGCGCGTTTAACGTCTCGTTTTTCGTTCCATAGCGCAGGCAGAATGATAGCCAGCGTCTGGGCATGATCGAGACCGTGCATCGCGGTAAGCTCATGGCCCAGCATATGCGTCGCCCAGTCCTGCGGAACACCAGCGCCAATCAGGCCATTTAACGCCTGAGTAGCGGCCCACATCACGTTAGCGCGGACGTCATAGTTTTCAGGCTCTTGCAGCGCTTTGGGACCTTCTTCGATCAGTGTGAGTAAAATACCTTCGGCGAAACGATCCTGAATTTTGCCGTTAACCGGGTAAGTGACGTACTGCTCAACGGTATGGACGAAAGCATCCACGACGCCGTTCGCAACCTGGCGCGGCGGCAATGTATAGGTGTAGACCGGGTCCAGTACGGCAAACACCGGTTGCACGAACGAGGAGTGGAAGGCTTGTTTGTCGCCAGTGGTTTTACGGGAAATGACTGCGCCGGCGTTCGATTCTGAGCCGGTTGCCGGTAGGGTCAGCACAGACCCCATCGGGATTGCGCTACGAATCTCAGTACCGCCGGTTTCCAGAATGTGCCACGGATCGACGCCGTCCGTATATTGCGCCGCTGCGGCGATAAATTTGGTGCCGTCCAGTACGGAACCGCCGCCAACGGCCAGCAGAAAGGTAATATTTTCGTCGCGCACAAGCTGCACGGCCTTCATCAGCGTTTCATAGGACGGGTTCGGTTCAATACCGCCAAACTCCCGAACATCCAGTCCTTTTAACGCTTCCTGAACTTGCGCCAGTACGCCGGTCTTTTTCACGCTACCGCCGCCATAGGTAATCAGCACGCGGGCGTCCTGCGGGATCTGATCGCGAAGATCGACGATAGCGCCTTTACCAAACAGAATGCGGGTAGGGGTATGTAATTTGAAATTGTTCATTGCTCATTCCCTTATGTGGGTAAAAAGAGGGCAGGCGGCTGTCTGCCTGATGGTCATCATTGTGGTCTTGTGAGGGATGTCTCTCAATGCACATTTCTGCCAATGTTTTGCCTATTTCTCCAGAATGCTGGAGAAAATCGCTAAAAATGCGCACAATCCAGCGGAGTGGATTTGATGAAAAAATGGCGCGTTATGAATCGTGAAGCAATTTGCTTACAGTTGGCGGATAAAATTAATCATTTAAAAAATAATGATAAAATAATCAGCGAGCGGCTGGCGGGCATTCGTCTGTTGTATGGTGTTGAACCGGGGCCGCGCACGCCGGTCATGTATCAGCCTGGCATCATATTTCTCTTTTCCGGCCATAAAATTGGCTATATTAACAAGCGCAAGTTTCGTTATGACGCTAATGAATATCTTTTACTGACCGTGCCGCTCCCTTTTGAATGCGAGACCTGGGCGACGCCGGAGGTACCGCTGGCCGGTATTCGGCTCGACATTGATGTGCTGCAACTGCAAGAGTTGCTCATGGACATTGGCGAAGATGAGCGTTTCCAGTTGCCGATGGCGGCCAGTGGGATTAACTCCGCCACGCTGTCGGACGAGATTTTATGCGCGGTGGAAAGATTGCTGGATGTGATGGAGCGCCCGCTGGATGCGCGGATTCTGGGAAAACAGATTATTCGCGAAATTCTTTATCATGTGCTGATGGGACCGCGCGGCGGGGCGCTGCTTGCACTGGTTAGTCGCCAGACGCACTTTAGCCTGATCAGTCGCGTACTTAAACAGATCGAAATGAAATACACCGAGAACCTGAATGTTGAGCAACTGGCGGCAGAAGCGAACATGAGCGTGTCGGCGTTTCACCATAATTTTAAGGCGGTCACCAGCACCTCGCCATTGCAGTATTTAAAAAGCTACCGACTGCATAAAGCGCGGATGATGATGATTCACGACGGTATGAAGGCCAGCGCCGCGGCGATGCGGGTCGGCTATGAGAGCGCATCGCAGTTTAGCCGGGAGTTTAAACGTTATTTTGGCGTTACGCCGGGCGAAGATGCGGCAAGAATGCGGACAATGCAAGGGAGCTAAGTGGGGCATCCCGCCACGGGGCAACGAAGCGTAACCGGGCCATCCTGGCCGATTATGGATACGTCAGGCGTTACAGTATTTCTTTTTAATCACCACGACCAGCGTACCTAACAGCCCGGCGACCAGTAGCGCGACGGGAAGGATCATTAAAAATGTCATTACCTGGTCTTCATGGCGCTTAACAAACGGGATCATACTGAGCGCGTAGCCGAAGCTGGTCACGACAGTCACCCACAGCAGGCCGCTTAACCAGTTAAAAAACTGAAACCGGCGGTTGGACAGGCCGGAAATACCCGCCATTGTTGGCAGCAGAGTGCGGACAAACGCCAGAAAGCGCCCGGCAAGTAACGCTAACAAACCGTGACGGTCAAACATGCAGGTGGCGCGCTGATGATATTTTGCCGGAAGCTGCGCCAGCCAGCCTTTGACGGTACGCGTATTACCGAGCCAGCGTCCCTGGATATAACTTAGCCAGCAGCCGAGACTGGCCGCGGCGGTGAGAATGCCAATCGTCGGCAAAAAATGCATCACATCCTGGGCGATCAACGCGCCTGCCAGTAGTAGCAGACTATCGCCAGGTAAGAATGACGCTGGCAGCAGACCGTTTTCTAAAAATAGCGTGGCGAACATGACAAAGTAGACGACGCTAACAACGTGTGGATTCGCCAGCGCGGCAAAATCATGTTGCCAGAGCGCAGCGATAATATCTTGAATGACAGCCATGAACTTTCCTGTGGAACAGCATTTACGCTTTTATCTGCCTATTGTACTCCTGAATCGTCCGGGATGCCTTGATCCCGGACGCAACAAACGCAGACTTTTCCACGGAAATTGTCTGCATATATGTCCATCCCCGGCAACTTTACACAATTCTGGCGAAGCCGGCGGCTAAATCAGCGATCAAATCATCAACACTCTCTAAACCAATATGCACCCGAACCAGCGTACCGGTAAAATCTACGCCGCCTGCGGGACGAATCGCGGCGATCTGTTCCGGCTGATTAGCAATAATCAGCGATTCGTAGCCTCCCCAGGAGTAGGCCATACTGAACAGCGAAAAGTTATCCAGATAGGCAGATAATTCTGCCTCGGTCAGCTTTTTATTGAGCACAAAGGAGAACAGACCGCTGCTGCCTGTAAAGTCTCGTTTCCAGAACGCATGACCTTTGCTACCCGGCAGGGCCGGATGATTAACGCGCGCGACCTGAGGATGGTTCGCCAGCCATGCGGCGATTTTGAGGCTGCTTTCTTGATGCTGGCGCAGTCGGACGCCGAGCGTGCGCAAACCGCGGCTGGTCATATAAGCCGTGTCGGCGTCGAGCATTTGCCCCATCAGATAGGCGTTTTCCCGCAATTGTTCCCAGCAACGCGCATTTGCAACGGCAGTACCGACCATCGCATCAGAATGACCAATCAGATACTTAGTGCCCGCCTGGATAGAGATATCAATATCGAACTCCAGAGCTTTGAACAGAACGCCAGCCGCCCAGGTATTATCAATCATGATGACGGCTTCTGGCGCGACGCGTCTGACCGCACTGACAATGGTCGGAATATCATGTACCTCCATGGTAATAGAACCGGGGGATTCCAGAAAAACGACTTTCGTGTTCGGCTGAATATGTTGCGTGATATCAGCGCCGATGAGCGGGTCGAACCAGCTTGTCGTCACGCCCAGTTTGCCGAGAATTT
Organism: Salmonella sp. A7; assembly: GCF_020181675.1. NCBI lineage: Bacteria > Pseudomonadati > Pseudomonadota > Gammaproteobacteria > Enterobacterales > Enterobacteriaceae > Salmonella > Salmonella sp. A7. Next base: position 703,678 of record NZ_CP084001.1, read on the forward strand.
TGCTGCAGAAATCCTGGCTGGGTTCATAGGCTGTGTTGGTCATCAGGATGTGGTCGCCCTGCTCAACGAATGCCAGAATGGTGTTGGCGACCGCCGCCGCGCCGCACGGGAAGAGCGCGCATCCGGCGCCGCCTTCCAGTTCACACATGGCTTCCTGGAGCGAAAAGTGGGTCAGCGTTCCCCGGCGTCCGTAAAATAATTCGCCGTTGGCGCGATTGCGGGTAGCGTGTTTTTTGGCCTCGACGGTGTCAAACACCAGTGAAGAAGCGCGTTGAATCACACTATTCACTGAGCCAAGCGTGTATTTTTTGCTGCGTCCTGCGTTTACCAGTTTGGTATCCAACTGTTTATCCGTCATGTTGCGTTTCCTGATTTTAACCGTCTGGATGTCTAAACTAGCATGAATATAACCATCTGCACCCTGGCGACGTGTGATACAGATGAAAATTTTGCCAAAATAAAAACAGGTGGCTTTTTTAATGCGTAAGCGCAAAGAAAAAGCAGTAAAGGTGCGGCAGTATGTAAATAGTAATGAGAACGACTATCAATTCGACGCCGTTTTGATATTATTATGCTCAGATTTTGTGATTTGCGTCCTGGAGATACAGAGTGGGTAATAATTTGATGCAGACGGATCTCTCCGTCTGGGGTATGTATCAGCACGCCGATATTGTCGTGAAGTGCGTGATGATTGGTCTGATTCTGGCGTCAGTCGTCACCTGGGCTATCTTCTTCAGTAAAAGTGTTGAATTTTTCACTCAAAAGCGCCGCTTAAAGCGTGAACAACTGCAATTAGCCGATGCGCGCTCTTTAGATCAGGCTTCCGACATTGCGGCAGGTTTCAGTGCAAAAAGTCTCAGCGCACAGCTCATCAATGAAGCGCAGAATGAACTGGAACTCTCTCAGGGCAGCGAAGATAACGAAGGGATTAAAGAACGTACCGGCTTTCGTCTGGAACGTCGCGTCGCGGCAGTTGGCCGCTACATGGGACGAGGCAACGGTTATCTGGCGACGATCGGCGCCATTTCCCCCTTCGTCGGGTTGTTTGGCACCGTATGGGGCATTATGAATAGCTTCATCGGTATTGCGCAAACGCAGACCACCAACCTGGCGGTGGTCGCTCCTGGTATTGCGGAAGCGCTGCTGGCGACGGCGATTGGGCTGGTGGCTGCGATCCCGGCGGTTGTCATTTACAACATCTTCGCACGTCAGATAGGCAGTTACAAAGCGACGCTGGGCGACGTGGCGGCGCAGGTATTGCTGCTGCAAAGCCGCGATCTCGATCTGAATGCGAGCGCCAGTGCGCAGCCGGTACGCGCCGCGCAGAAATTACGGGTAGGGTAATGCGTCATGGCAATGCGTCTTAACGAGAACCTGGATGACAACGGCGAAATGCATGAAATCAACGTGACGCCGTTTATCGATGTCATGTTGGTTCTGCTGATTATCTTTATGGTGGCTGCGCCGCTGGCGACGGTGGACGTCAAGGTGAATCTGCCCGCTTCTACCAGTACGCCACAGCCGCGCCCGGAAAAACCGGTTTATCTGTCGGTGAAAGCGGATAACACCATGTTTATCGGTAACGATCCGGTGACGGATGATACGATGATTGCCGAGCTAACGGCCCTGACGGAAGGGAAAAAGGATACTACGATTTTCTTCCGCGCGGATAAAACCGTAGAGTATGAAACCCTGATGAAAGTGATGGATATGCTGCATCAGGCGGGCTATCTCAAGATTGGTCTGGTCGGCGAAGAGACCGCGAAAGCGAAATAAGAATTCTGCTGACGCTGTAGGCCGGGTAAGGCGAAGTCGCCACCCGGCTTTTTTATTGCCTAAGATGGCGCCTTGCTTAACAGAAGTGCGCCATCTTAATCGACTTCATGCGTTAGCCTAAATGTTCCCCGCCGCACACGCCGTGCACTTCTGCGGTAACGTAACTGGATTCCTGGCTTGCCAGATAGACATACACCGGCGCCAGCTCTGCAGGTTGGCCGGCCCGCTTCATTGGCGTCTGCTGACCAAACTGCGGAATTTTATCCTGGGTTTGACCGCCGGAAATTTGCAGCGCTGTCCAGATAGGGCCTGGCGCGACAATATTCACACGAATTCCTTTTTCCGCCACCTGTTTCGCCAGGCCACGGCTGTAATTGAGGATTGCCGCCTTGGTTGCCGCATAATCCAGCAGGTGCGGACTGGGCTGATACGCCTGGATAGACGACGTCGTGATAATACTGGCGCCTTTTGGCAGCAGCGGAATCGCTTCCTGGGTTATCCAGAACAGGGCAAAAACGTTAACGGCGAAGGTTTGCTGAAATTGCTCGCTGGTCAGATCTTTTATCTCCGGGATTGCCGTCTGTTTACCGGCCACCAGCGCCAGAATGTCCAGCCCGCCCAGCGCTTCACGCGCCTTATGGACCAGCGAACGGGCGAAAGATTCGTCGCTAAGATCGCCTGGCAATAACACCGCTTTACGGCCGCACTCCTCAATCAGCGCTTTAACCTGCTGGGCGTCCTCTTCTTCCGCTGGCAGATAGTTGATCGCGACATCTGCGCCTTCACGCGCGTAAGCGATAGCGGCAGCACGCCCAATCCCGGAGTCGCCCCCTGTCACCAGCGCCTTACGATCTTTAAGGCGACCACTGCCGACATAACTTTTTTCACCACAGTCAGGAACAGGCGTCATTTTCGCCTGGACGCCGGGCGCCGGCTGTTTTTGCTTAGGATACTCGCCGGTGTAATACTGCGTGGTAGGGTCGTATAGATGAGACATTGAGCTTCTCCCTTCAGGTTGAACACCCTTTAAGCGTAGACACTTTTACTACCGTAAGAGGGAGAATCAGAACGATCCTTATGCTTCGCCCGTATTCACAACAGAGTTAACTAGCCATGAAGGTTATTTTTCTTGCCGTGCGACGGTGGTGACGTTGCGCGTCCGGTAGTCGCCATCGGAAAGCTTACGCGTCAGACGTAAGGTTGCCGTCTCGCGAGCCAGCAGATGCTGCCAGTCACTTTCAAGACGAGACATAATTTTGTCTCGTAATTCAGGATGCTGCTCGATAATGGCATTGATGGTCGCGCCATAAATCTCCTCTTTGACCTGTAACGCATACATCTCCCGTCGGTTTTGCCACTTCAGGCGTACTAACGCCGCCGGTATGGATACCACCTCCTGCGTTACCTTTTCCAGGGTGGCATTTTTACTGGCGATTAGCGCTGCAAGATTTTGCTTTAAGATAAATTCATCACTTTTATGGTTGTCTAAAGCCAAATAAACGTTATTGTCTTCAACTTCTTTCATCTTTATCTTCCAGTGAATAAAATAGCGGCATATTGGTTTCGCGAGTGATTAAATTAAGCCAAATGGCATTGCCTTTTTCATTTATCATTGCGGTTTTATCCGCCAGTATTTTACTTAGCGTTTGGGCATCAATATCGCCTTCTGCCTGTAGTGCGTTTATCAGGCGGGCAAACGTTTCAATTTTAGCCACACAATACAGACGTTCTTTAATATGACGGTCGCGTTCTTCAAATAATACGTTTCTGTGTTGCCCGGCAGCGTTAGCGCTAATTAAAATATCAGGCTCGTAATCGCTGAGTTTTGTCTTTCCCTTAGGCAAATTTTTACTGTTTTCTGTGGCTTCAGGGGGCGGCGATGACAGGCGAAAATGAGAGGAAACCAGATGCTCAGGAAGCATGACTAAATATCCTTTACGATCAGTGGCATACTATTTTTAATAGTGTAGGTTTCGTTGACAATAACATGGTGTAATTTTAAAATCAAAAAAAATGGAGCCTGCTATGAACAGTATTTTTTATTCTGTTATTATATTGCTATTACTGACCGGCGCGATACTCTTCCTGATGTGGGAGGTTAATAAAAAACGTCCTGGTGGAAAAATCGTAAATTTAAATCAAACTGAACCCATGACAAAGGAAGAGGGCGAAGATCATTTTTCAGTATTAATGAATTCGATAACGCCGGTATGGTACTGGCGCGTTAACCATGAATATATCGATTTCCTTCATGCAACGATAAAACGAATGACAATGACTGAGTTGAATGAAACGCCTGGATTATTTGACGCACAGCGTCGTTGCAGCGACCTTAACTCTGCCGTTTATAAGTATTACGACAATATTAAGAAGCGTTGTCTGAACGGAGAAAAGGTGCCGTATTCGGATTTGGACGTCCTGAATTTACGTCAGTGTTTTCGGGAGTTCAGTCTTGAGGCCTACCCGGCATTGGTCGCGCTGGTATGGCCGGAATATCAGCGTCCACAGGTTAAACCGGATGAGATTTAACTGGCATGTTGATCTGATGTTGCATGGTTGAGATATACTGTTGCTGATTTTAGTTACCTGACAGGTCCCTATGGAACGCTTTCTTGAAAATGTAATGTATGCGTCTCGCTGGCTGCTCGCGCCAGTGTATTTTGGCCTCTCTTTGGCGCTGATCGCTTTAGCGCTAAAATTTTTCCAGGAAATTCTACACGTTCTGCCGAACGTTTTTGCCCTGGCGGAGGCCGATCTGATCCTGGTGCTGTTATCGCTGGTTGATATGACTCTGGTTGGCGGATTGCTGGTAATGGTCATGTTCTCCGGGTATGAAAACTTTGTCTCTCAGCTGGATATCTCTGCGGGCAAGGAGAAGCTGAACTGGCTGGGGAAAATGGATGCGACTTCGCTAAAAAATAAGGTGGCGGCATCGATAGTCGCTATCTCTTCCATTCACCTGTTACGCGTGTTTATGGACGCGAAAAACGTCCCGGATAACAAATTAATGTGGTATGTCATCATCCATCTGACCTTTGTCCTGTCGGCGTTCGTGATGGGCTATCTGGACAGATTGACGCGGCATAACCATTGAGCCGCCGTCAACGGCGGGGCAGTCGGGCAAAGGACACTGAGCCCGGCTGTAAAACAGCACTTCTTTAACGGCGGATAACCGCCTCCCTGCAGCCTTACGCAATATTTTTACTACATCTATTCATTTACCCAGTAATAAGACTAAAAGATTTTCTCTGCGTTCACAGATATATAACATCTGCGGGTACGTGAACGGCGATAACTGTAAAAAAATGGAGAATGCATTATATATTCTCCGCGCCTTGCCGATAACGAGAGTGCGTCATCGTCTGATGACTAATCTCTTATATTCAGCAAGGAAATTCATATGCGTTTGCTGCAAAACTTTACTATTCGTATGGTCATGCTGACGATACTGGGACTTTTTTGTCTACTCTGGTCGGGGGTGGGGTTATACAGCGTCCATGCTTTATCCGAAGTTTCGGAAGGAAATGATATTGACCGGCATCTTGTGCGGCAAATGACGGTGCTAAGCCAGGGTAACGATCAATATTTCCGCTTTGTTACCCGCCTTAGCCGCGCGATGGATGTAAAAATCGGCGGCGGCACGCCCGATTTTGCGCCCGCCCGGCAGTCGCTCGAGAATATGCGTCAGAAGCTGGAGGAGATGAAAGCGCTATCGCCAGGGCCGATGAACCCTGATATCTCAAGGGAGGTCTTGTCCAACTGGCAGGCCTTGCTGGAGAAAGGCGTCGTTCCTCAAATGCAACTGGCGCAGCAAGGATCGCTGGCCGCCTGGAGCGAACATGCCAGTACGGTCACGCCCGCACTCAGTCGCGCGTTCGGCGCCAGCGCGGAACGGTTTAGTCATGAAGCTGGCGCCATGCTGGATAACACCCGCGTAATGGTCGATGGTAAAACCTATACCATCCGCATCCTGCTTATCACGGCGGTGATTCTGGGCATTGCCATCCTGATTTTTACCGATCGCTATCTGGTTGCAATGATGGTGAAACCGCTGGAGCGCATCCGCCAGCAATTTCAGCGCATCGCGCAAGGCGATCTTAGCCAGCCGATTGAAGCGTTGGGGCGTAACTGCGTAGGCCGGTTGGTGCCGCTACTGCGCGCGATGCAGGACAGTTTACGCGAAGCCGTGAGTACGATCCGCGCCGGAAGTGACAATATCTGGCGCGGCGCGACGGAAATTTCTACCGGTAATAACGATCTCTCTTCCCGAACGGAAGAACAGGCCGCCGCGCTGGAAGAAACTGCCGCCAGCATGGAACAGCTTACCGCAACGGTGAAAATGAACGCCGAACACGCCCGCCAGGCGAGTCAGCTTGCGGATGCCGCCTCGCTAACGGCAGGAAAAGGCGGTGAACTGGTTTCCGATGTGGTAGAAACAATGGACGGCATTTCCGCCAGTTCGCAGCAGATCGCCGAAATTACTACCGTGATTAATAGTATTGCTTTCCAGACCAATATTCTGGCCTTGAACGCAGCGGTAGAAGCGGCCAGAGCGGGCGAGCAGGGACGCGGCTTCGCGGTGGTCGCCGGTGAGGTACGTAACCTGGCCAGCCGCAGCGCGGGGGCGGCGAAAGAAATTGAAGCCTTAATTGGCGAATCGGTACGTCGCGTAGCGCAGGGCGCGCAGTTGGTCCAGGAGACCGGCGCGACGATGGACGCCATCCTGCGCGGCGTCACGGAAGTGACGACGATTATGAAACAGATCGCGTCCGCCTCCGAAGAGCAGAGTAAAGGTATCTCTCAGGTTGGCGTGGCGATCACGCAAATGGATAGCGTTACGCAACAAAACGCCGCGCTGGTTGAGCAGGTTTCCGCGGCGGCGGCGGCGCTGGAACGGCAGACGGAGGATTTGCAACGCTCCGTACAGCAGTTCCGGCTTTCCGCTAGTGAGCCGCAACAATGCGTAACGGCGAAAGCGGCGCCTGGCGTTCAGAGAATGGCGTCGGCTCCCGCACAGTCTACTGATGAATGGGTTTCCTTCTGATGTGAAGCAAAAAAGCGCGTAATGCGCTGGCCTTCATTTAATCAGTCGCTATATAATTTATTATATAGCGACTAAGGAGGTCAGATGAATAATCATTTTGGGAAAGGGTTAATGGCTGGGTTGCACGCGCCATATGCATATAGCGCGCATCATGCGGTGAATTTCTGTTCTGAGTATAAACGTGGCTTTGTATTGGGTTTTACACACCGTATGTTCGAAAAGACCGGCGATCGTCAACTTAGCGCGTGGGAGGCCGGAATTCTGACGCGTCGCTATGGTCTGGATAAAGAAATGGTGATGGATTTCTTTAAAGAGAATCATTCCGGGATGGCGGTTCGCTTCTTTATGGCCGGTTATCGACTCGAAGGTTGATCCAACAGGGGTATTATCTTGCTTTAATTAATTACACTATCGCCTCTTCCCTTCGTTTTACTGTTCCGTCGAAGTATTATGGCGCACATAACCATAAAAAAAGTGTGGTAAATGGCGTACCGATCGCAATAACTTCTTCGCGAACAGTGCAAAATAAAAGCCAGGTCTTCGTAACGGAATAACTATAAAATGACTGGAGATAATACTCTCATCACTTCTCACGGCATTAACCGTCGTGATTTCATGAAGCTTTGTGCAGCACTGGCCGCTACTATGGGGCTCAGTAGCAAAGCCGCCGCAGAAATGGCAGAATCGGTATCCAATCCACAGCGTCCGCCCGTTATCTGGATTGGCGCTCAGGAGTGTACCGGTTGTACCGAATCACTGCTTCGTGCTACACACCCAACCGTTGAAAACCTCGTTCTGGAGACCATCTCTCTGGAATACCACGAGGTACTTTCCGCCGCATTCGGTCACCAGGTCGAAGAAAACAAACATAACGCTCTGGAGAAGTATAAAGGGCAATATGTTCTGGTGGTGGATGGTTCTATCCCACTAAAAGATAACGGTATCTACTGCATGGTTGCCGGCGAGCCGATCGTGGATCACATCCGCAAAGCCGCCGACGGCGCAGCTGCGATTATCGCTATCGGTTCCTGCTCGGCATGGGGCGGCGTTGCTGCGGCTGGCGTAAACCCAACCGGCGCTGTCAGTCTGCAGGAAGTCTTACCGGGCAAAACGGTTATCAATATTCCAGGTTGTCCGCCAAACCCGCATAACTTCCTGGCGACCGTCGCGCATATCATCACTTACGGCACGCCGCCGAAGCTGGATGCGAAAAATCGTCCAACCTTTGCCTATGGCCGTCTGATTCATGAGCATTGCGAACGTCGTCCACACTTCGACGCAGGCCGTTTTGCCAAAGAATTTGGCGACGAAGGCCACCGTCAGGGCTGGTGTCTCTACCATCTTGGCTGTAAAGGGCCGGAAACCTGGGGCAACTGTTCTACGTTACAGTTCTGTGACGTTGGCGGCGTCTGGCCAGTGGCGATCGGTCATCCTTGCTATGGCTGTAACGAAGAAGGTATCGGCTTCCATAAGGGCATTCACCAGCTTGCTCATGTCGAAAACCAAACTCCGCGTTCAGAGAAACCTGACGTCAATATGAAAGAAGGCGGCAATATCTCTGCGGGCGCTGTCGGTCTGCTTGGCGGCGTAGTCGGTCTGGTTGCCGGCGTCAGCGTGATGGCGGTACGTGAACTGGGGCGTCAGCAAAAGAAAGATAACGCTGACTCACGGGGAGAATAACCGTGAACAGACGTGACTTTATTAAAGCAGCCTCCGGTGGAGCATTGCTGTTGGGCGCCGCGCCGTCTGTCAGCCATGCGGCTGCAGAAAACCGTCCGCCAATTCCAGGTTCGCTGGGCATGCTGTATGACTCCACTCTGTGCGTGGGCTGTCAGGCCTGCGTCACAAAGTGTCAGGATATCAACTTCCCGGCGCGTAACCCGGAAGGGGAGCAGACCTGGTCGAACAACGACAAGCTGTCGCCGTATACCAATAACATTATCCAGGTATGGCGTAGCGGCACGGGCGTGAACAAAGATCAGGAAGAGAACGGCTATGCCTACATCAAGAAACAGTGTATGCACTGCGTTGATCCTAACTGCGTTTCCGTTTGCCCGGTGTCGGCGCTGAAAAAAGATCCGAAAACCGGCATCGTCCACTATGACAAAGATGTCTGCACCGGCTGCCGTTACTGTATGGTTGCCTGCCCGTACAACGTACCTAAGTACGACTACAACAACCCGTTTGGCGCGCTTCACAAGTGTGAGTTGTGTAACCAGAAAGGCGTTGAGCGTCTGGATAAAGGCGGTTTGCCTGGGTGTGTGGAAGTTTGTCCGGCAGGGGCCGTCATTTTCGGTACTCGTGAAGAGCTGATGGCGGAAGCGAAAAAACGTCTGGCCCTCAAACCAGGCAGTGAATATCACTATCCGCGCCAGACGTTGAAAACGGACGACACCTATCTGCATACGGTGCCTAAATACTACCCACACCTCTACGGTGAAAAAGAGGGCGGTGGTACTCAGGTGCTGGTGCTGACAGGCGTTCCTTATGAAGATCTGGATCTGCCGAAGCTGGATGACCTTTCAACCGGAGCGCGCTCCGAGCATGTTCAACACACGCTTTATAAAGGCATGATACTACCCCTGGCTGCGCTGGCGGGCTTAACCGTGCTGGTTCGTCGTAATAGCAAAAACGACCATCACGATGGAGGAGACGATCATGAGTCATGATCCAAAACCGCTGGGCGGAAAAATCATCAGTAAACCGGTCATTATTTTTGGACCGTTAATCGTCCTGTGTATGCTCCTTATCGTGAAGCGTCTGGTCTTCGGGTTGGGCTCCGTTTCCGACCTGAACGGCGGTTTCCCGTGGGGCGTCTGGATTGCCTTTGACCTGTTGATCGGCACCGGCTTTGCCTGCGGCGGTTGGGCGTTGGCATGGGCGGTGTATGTCTTTAACCGTGGGCAATACCATCCGTTGGTGCGCCCGGCGTTGCTGGCAAGCTTGTTTGGTTACTCGCTGGGCGGCCTGTCGATCACTATCGACGTCGGTCGTTACTGGAACCTGCCGTACTTCTACATTCCAGGTCACTTCAACGTGAACTCGGTACTGTTTGAGACGGCGGTCTGTATGACCATCTACATCGGCGTGATGGCGCTGGAGTTTGCGCCTGCCCTGTTTGAACGTCTGGGCTGGAAAGTGTCGCTCAAGCGTCTGAATAAGGTGATGTTCTTTATTATCGCGCTGGGCGCGCTGCTGCCGACGATGCACCAGTCCTCAATGGGGTCATTGATGATCTCGGCGGGCTATAAAGTACATCCGCTATGGCAAAGCTATGAAATGCTGCCGCTGTTCTCGGTTCTGACCGCGTTTATCATGGGCTTCTCCATTGTCATATTTGAGGGTTCGCTGGTTCAGGCAGGCCTGAAAGGAAACGGTCCGGATGAGAAAAATTTGTTTGTTAAGCTGACGAATACCATCAGCGTGCTGCTGGCGATTTTCGTCGTCCTGCGCTTTGGCGAACTGATTTATCGCGACAAGCTGTCCTATGCGTTTGCCGGCGATTTTTACTCCGCTATGTTCTGGATTGAAGTCGTCCTGATGGTCTTCCCGTTAGTGGTGCTGCGTGTGGCGAAACTGCGTAATGACTCTCGTATGCTGTACCTGTCGGCGCTGAGCGCGCTGTTGGGCTGCGCGACGTGGCGTCTGACCTATTCGCTGGTGGCATTCAACCCGGGTGGCGGCTACCACTACTTCCCAACCTGGGAAGAATTGTTGATTTCTATTGGTTTTGTGGCCATTGAGATTTGTGCATACATCGTACTCATTCGTCTACTGCCGATACTTCCTCCTTTAAAACAAAACGATCATAATCGTCATGAGGCGAGCAAAGCATGAGCCAGAGAATTACTATTGATCCGGTAACCCGTATTGAGGGTCATTTACGCATTGACTGCGAAATTGAGAACGGCGTCGTATCCAAAGCATGGGCGTCCGGCACCATGTGGCGCGGTATGGAAGAGATCGTGAAGAACCGCGATCCGCGCGATGCGTGGATGATTGTGCAACGTATTTGCGGCGTTTGTACGACAACTCACGCGATCTCCTCCGTTCGTGCGGCGGAAAGCGCGCTGAATATTGATGTTCCCGTCAACGCGCAGTATATCCGTAATATTATTCTGGCGGCGCATACCACCCATGACCACATTGTCCATTTCTACCAGCTCTCTGCGCTGGACTGGGTGGACATTACCTCTGCGCTGAAAGCCGATCCGGAAAAAGCCTCCGCGATGCTGGATGGCGTGTCGAGCTGGCACCTGAACAGCGCGCAAGAGTTCACGAAAGTTCAGAACAAGATCAAGGATCTTGTCGCCAGCGGTCAGCTAGGTATTTTCGCCAATGGCTACTGGGGGCACCCGGCAATGCAGTTACCGCCGGAGGTCAACCTGATTGCGGTCGCCCACTATCTGCAGGCGCTGGAATGTCAGCGTGACGCTAACCGCGTGGTGGCGTTGCTGGGCGGTAAATCGCCGCATATCCAGAACCTGGCGGTCGGTGGGGTGGCGAACCCGATCAATCTCGACAGCATCGGTACGTTGAACCTTGAACGCCTGATGTACATCAAATCGTTTATCGATAAGCTGAGCGATTTTGTCGAGCAGGTGTATAAAGTGGATACCGCAGTCATCGCGGCCTACTATCCGGAATGGCTGGAGCGCGGCAAAGGCGCGGTGAACTACCTGAGCGCGCCGGAATTCCCGACCGACGGTAAAAACGGCAGTTTCCTGTTCCCGGGCGGTTACATTACCAATGCCGATCTGTCGACATACCGTCCGATCACCTCTCACTCCGACGAGTTCCTGATTAAAGGTATTCAGGAGAGCGCGAAGCACGCCTGGTATAAAGATGAAGCGCCGCAGGCACCGTGGGAAGGCACCACGATTCCGGCTTACGACGGTTGGTCGGATGACGGTAAATACTCATGGGTCAAGTCGCCGACATTCTACGGCAAAACCGTCGAAGTCGGGCCGCTGGCGAACATGCTGTGTAAACTGGCTGCAGGTCGTGAATCCACCCAGACCAAGCTCAATGAAATCATTGCGCTTTATCAGAAGCTGACCGGCAAAACGCTGGAAATGGCGCAACTTCACTCTACGCTGGGTCGTATCATCGGGCGTACCGTTCACTGTTGTGAACTGCAAAACGTATTGCAGGATCAATACAACGCGCTGATTGTAAATATCGGCAAAGGCGATTACACCACGTTTGTGAAGCCGAACATTCCGGCGACGGGCGAGTTCAAAGGCGTGGGCTTCCTGGAGGCGCCGCGCGGTATGCTGTCTCACTGGATGGTGATTAAAGACGGTATTATCAGTAACTATCAGGCAGTGGTGCCATCGACCTGGAACTCAGGTCCGCGTAACTTCAACGATGACGTGGGGCCGTACGAACAGTCGCTGGTCGGTACGCCGATCGCCGATCCGGCGAAGCCGCTGGAAGTGGTACGTACCATCCACTCCTTCGACCCTTGCATGGCGTGCGCGGTACACGTGGTGGACGCCGATGGCAATGAAGTGGTCTCGGTGAAGGTTTTGTAATGCGGATATTAGTCTTAGGGGTCGGCAATATTTTGCTGACCGATGAAGCCATCGGGGTGCGTATTGTTGAAGCGTTAGAGCAACGATACACCCTGCCGGATTTCGTTGAGATTCTGGATGGCGGTACGGCGGGAATGGAACTTCTTGGCGATATGGCGAATCGGGATCATTTGATCATTGCCGACGCCATCGTGTCGAAAAAGAACGCGCCGGGAACCATTATGGTACTGCGCGACGATGAAGTTCCGGCGTTGTTCACCAACAAAATCTCCCCCCATCAGCTTGGACTGGCCGACGTATTGTCGGCCCTCCGCTTTACCGGCGAGTTTCCGAAGAAGTTGACCCTGGTCGGCGTTATTCCACAGTCGCTGGAACCGCACATCGGCTTAACGCCAACCGTCGAGGCGATGATTGAACCTGCGCTTGAGCAGGTTCTTGCTGCGCTGCGTGAATCCGGCGTCGAAGCAATTCCTAAGGAGACGGCGCATGTCTGAAACGTTTTCCGGATTCGACACGGCGCCCGTCGCCCGGGTTCAGGCGGCGTTTGAAGAGATAGCCCATCGTTCGATGCACGATCTTTCGTTTCTGCATCCGACTATGCCTGTGCATGTCTCTGATTTTACGTTGTTTGAAGGACAATGGACGGGCACGGTAATTACGCCGTGGATGTTAAGCGCATTAATCTTCCCTGGCCCGGACCAGATCTGGCCCGGGCGTACCGTCGGTGAAAAACTCGGTCTGCAACTGCCTTATGGCACGATGACCTTTACCGTTGGCGAACTGGAAGGCGTTTCGCAATATCTTGCCTGCTCGTTGATGTCACCGCTTTCCCGTAGCCTGTCGCCGGAAGAGGGCGTCCGGCTGGCGGATGACTGCGCGCGGATGCTGTTATCCCTGCCGGTAAGCAATCCTGATGCACCGCAGACAAGCCGGCGTGCGTTGCTGTTTGGCCGTCGGAGCTGTGAGAATGCATGAGCTGTCTCTTTGCCAAAGCGCCGTTGAAATTATTCAGCAGCAGGCAGAACAGCACGGCGTGGCGCGCGTCACCGGCGTATGGCTGGAGATAGGCGCGCTTTCGTGCGTTGAAGAGCGCGCGGTTCGTTTCAGCTTTGACATCGCCTGCCAGGGGACTTTAGCGCAAGGGTGCGAATTGCACATCGACTACAGACCGGCCCAGGCCTGGTGCTGGGATTGCAGTCAGGTGGTGGAAATTCTCAGGCATGACGCGCAATGTCCGCATTGTCATGGCGATCGCCTGCGGGTGGATACCGGCGATTCGTTGAAAGTAAAAAGTATTGAGGTCGAATAACCCGCATTTTATTCCAGGTGGTTAATTATGTGTATTGGCGTCCCCGGTCAGGTGCTGGCCGTCGGAGATGATATTCACCAGCTTGCGCAGGTGGAAGTGTGTGGCATCAAACGTGATGTCAATATTGCTCTGATTTGTGAAGGTAAGCCAGCCGAGCTGATAGGGCAATGGGTATTGGTACACGTTGGTTTTGCGATGAGCATCATTGACGAAGACGAAGCGAAAGCCACGTTAGATGCGCTGCGCCGCATGGAGTACGACATCACCAGCGCGTGATCCCTTAATCACCTCTATTATATCGCTCTACAATCGTTGTATAATTATTTATATATCGATTGTGGGGCGAAACCTATGAATAAATTTTTGCGCCAGCTCTCTCTGCTGGCGTTGCTTTTTTGCTGGTCGTTAATGTCACAAGCGGCGCGTACTTTTACCGATCAAATTGGCCGCCAGGTCACGGTTCCCGACACCGTCGACAGAGTGGTGGTGCTCCAGCATCAAACGCTCAATCTCCTTGTACAGATGAATGCCACTGACAAAATCGTTGGGGTCATGGCGAACTGGAAACAGCAATTAGGCGACGGCTATGCGCGTCTGGCGCCGGAACTGGCGCAAAAAGCCTCGCTGGGCGATCTAACGCAAGTTGATCCTGAAAAACTGGTGGCGCTGCGCCCGCAGGTGGTGTTTGTCACGAATTACGCTCCACAGGAGATGATCGACAAGATCAGCCGTCTTGGCATTCCGGTGGTGGCGATTTCGCTGCGCCATGATGTTGTTGGCGAGCAGGCTAAAATGAACCCGACCCTGGCCGATGAAGAGCAGGCTTACAACCGCGGGCTGCGTGAAGGAATAACGCTGATTGGCGATATCGTCAATAAACCGCAGGAGGCGAAAGCGCTGATTGAGGCGATGGATAAAGGTCGCAAAATGGTCAGCGACCGTTTGCAGTCGGTTCCTGAAAATGAGCGGGTTCGCGCCTATATGGCGAATCCGGAGCTAACCACCTACGGTTCCGGTAAATATACCGGTCTGATGATGGCCCATGCGGGGGCGCTGAATGTAGCGGCATCCTCGGTGAAAGGCTTTAAGCAGGTGACAATGGAGCAGGTGATCGCCTGGGATCCACAGGTGATCTTTGTCCAGAATCGCTATCCGAAGGTCGTCAATGAGATCCTGCACAATCCCCAGTGGCAGGTCATTGACGCGGTGAAGCATCATCGGGTTTACCTGATGCCGGATTATGCCAAAGCTTGGGGATATCCGATGCCGGAGGCGGTGGGAATCGGCGAACTGTGGATGGCGAAAAAACTCTATCCGGAAAAATTCCACGATATTGACATGCAAAAGGCCGCTAACGACTGGTATCAACGTTTTTACCGTACTGACTATCAGGGCGTACAGTGATGCGAATACTGGCTGCGGGGAGCTTGCGTGTCGTCTGGCCGCAGCTAATGGCGGCGTTTCAGGCGGATGCGGTATGTGATTTCGGTCCGGCGGGGTTGTTACGTGAACGCATCGAAGCGGGCGAAGCGTGCGACTTTTTTGCTTCGGCGAACCTGGCGCATCCGCAGGCGCTGCTGGAAAGCGGGCGGGCGCTGCGGGTCGCGCCTTTTACGACGAACCGTTTGTGTCTGAGCGTGCGGGCACAGGCGATGCGTGAAGGCGAGGACTGGCTGTCGCTATTAACCCGGCGGGATCTGCGGATCGGCACCTCAACAGCAGGTTGCGATCCTTCCGGCGATTATACGCAGCAGCTTTTTTCGCGGATGGGCAAGGAGGGCGAAGCGGTCCGAAAACGCGCGGTAGCGCTGGTTGGCGGCAGGCAGACTTTGTCGTTACCGGCGGGCCGGTTGGCGGCGGAATGGCTCATCAATCATGATTACACCGATATCTTTATCGGCTATGCCAGCTATGCTCCCAGGCTACGGCAGGTTAATTCGCTGCGAGTGGTTGATATCCCGGAACCTTATAATCCCGTGGCTGAATATGGCTTTGCCTGCCTGAGCGAGCAGGGAAAAACGCTTGCCGACTTTTTACTATCAGCACGGGCGAGGTCGATTCTCATGCAACATGGGTTTAGTGAAGCGCCGCATATGACACGCTCGCAGAACTGATAAGCGAAGCGTCAGCAGGGAATACCATGCCGGATGACGACATTACTACCCCATCCGGCATTATGGTTTAACTTTGACGTTTATCTTCGGTATGGTTTTCGAAGTCGCTGGCGTCATGGCGTTCGTGAAGCTGTTCGTTCAATGGGCCGTTGGTCCGGTTGACAATGCGCCCCCGCTTTACCGCCGGACGTTCGGCTACCTGTTTCGCCCAGCGTTGTACGTTTTGATAACTTCCGGCATCCAGAAACTCCGCTGCATCATAGACATTCCCCAGCACCACGTTACCGAACCACGGCCAGATGGCCATATCGGCAATAGTGTACTCTTCTCCCGCGACATACGGGTGGTGAGCTAACTGCTTATCCAGCACGTCCAGCAGACGCTTGGCTTCCATGGTGAAGCGATTAATGGCGTACTCAATTTTTACCGGCGCATAATGATAGAAATGACCGAAACCGCCGCCGAGGAACGGCGCCGCGCCCTGTAGCCAGAACAACCAGTTAAGGGTTTCTGTGCGCTTAGCCAGATCCTGCGGCAGGAAATGGCCAAACTTATCCGCCAGATAAACAAGAATTGCGCCCGACTCAAAAACCCGAATCGGCGGGTTGTGTGAATTATCGCGCAGCGCCGGGATTTTTGAGTTCGGATTGATGTCAACAAAGCCGCTGGAGAACTGATCGCCCTCGCCGATGCGAATCAACCAGGCGTCATATTCGGCACCAGTCACGCCCAGCGCCAGGAGTTCTTCCAGCATAATGGTCACTTTCTGGCCGTTAGGCGTCCCCAGCGAATAGAGCTGTAACGGATGTTTGCCGACGGGCAGCGTTTTGTCGTGCGTCGGGCCGGAAACCGGGCGATTAATGTTAGCGAACGCGCCGCCGCCGGATTTATCCCACGTCCAGACTTTTGCGGGTTGATAAGTATTATCTGCCATATTGACCTGCCTTCACTGTGGTGGTGTTGAAGCAGTGTAGCAGCTTGCTAACCGGACATTTAACCGATTGGGACATTCCGGCGAGTGAAATTTTAACCTTCTGGCCTCAGTGTGCCTTATTGAGGTGTATGATTATGTCGACCTCTGTCCGGTTAGTGTCACAGAGCAGACAATCAGAGCGAAATCACGCCAGGCTGCTCAGGCGGTCTTGTTTTGAGGTAAGTGCATGAGCAAAGGAACCACCAGTCAGGATGCCCCCTTCGGGACATTATTGGGTTACGCCCCCGGCGGCGTAGCGATCTACTCTTCAGATTACAATTCCCTCGATCCGTGGGACGACGACGACGCAGCTTTTCGTAGCTACATCGACGATGAATACATGGGGCATAAATGGCAGTGCGTGGAATTTGCCCGCCGTTTTCTCTTTCTGAATTATGGCGTTGTTTTTACTGACGTCGGCATGGCCTGGGAAATCTTCTCGCTGCGTTTTCTGCGCGAGGTCGTGAATGACAATATTTTGCCTTTGCAGGCCTTCCCGAACGGTTCGCCGCGCGCGCCGGAGGCCGGGGCGCTGCTCATCTGGCAAAAGGGCGGCGAGTTTAACGAAACCGGGCACGTCGCGATTATCACCCAACTCCTGGATAACAAAATTCGTATTGCTGAGCAAAACGTTATCCACACGCCATTGCCGCCAGGGCAGCAGTGGACTCGCGAACTGGAAATGGTCGTAGAAAACGGGTGTTACACCCTGCGCGACACCTTTGATGACACGACGATTTTAGGCTGGATGATCCAGACCGACGACACGCAATACAGTTTGTCACAGCCTGACATCGCGAATCAGTCGCTGGCGATTCGCGGCGCAAGACTGCCAGAGAAAGGTCAGTTTGACGGTCAGTGGCTGGATGAGTGCGATCCGTTACAAAAAGCCTATGTACAGGCGAACGGACACGTTATCAATCAGGACCCGTACCAGTATTTTACCATCACTGAGAGCGCTGAACAGGAGCTTATCAAAGCGACTAATGAGTTGCATTTGATGTACCTGCACGCCACGGACAAAGTTTTAAAAGACGATAATCTGCTGGCGCTATTCGATATCCCCAAAATTCTTTGGCCGCGCCTGCGTCTCTCCTGGCAGCGCCGTCGTCACCATATGATCACCGGTCGTATGGATTTCTGCATGGATGAACGCGGGCTGAAAGTCTATGAATACAATGCCGATTCCGCATCATGCCATACCGAAGCGGGATTAATTCTCGAAAAATGGGCTGAGCAGGGCTATACCGGTAAAGGGCATAACCCGGCGGAGGGCTTAATTAACGAGCTGGCAGGCGCCTGGAAACACAGTAAAGCGCGTCCTTTCGTCCATATCATGCAGGATGATGATATCGAGGAGGACTATCACGCGCAGTTTATGCAGCAGGCGCTGCATCAGGCCGGCTTCGCGAGCAAAATTCTCCGCGGGCTGGGCGAGTTGCGCTGGGATGACGCCGGGCAGTTGATTGATGGCGACGGACGGCTGGTGAATTGTGTCTGGAAAACCTGGGCGTGGGAAACGGCGATGGAGCAGATACGCGAAGTCAGCGAGACGGAGTATGCCGCAGTGCCTATTCGTACCGGGCACCCGAAAAATGAAGTCCGGCTGATTGATGTATTACTGCGCCCGGAAGTGTTGGTGTTTGAACCGCTGTGGACGGTGATCCCAGGTAACAAAGCGATCCTGCCCATCCTGTGGTCGCTCTTCCCGCATCATCGCTATTTGCTCGACACGGATTTTACCGTTAACGATGAGCTGGTGCAGACCGGCTATGCGGTAAAACCGATTGCCGGACGTTGCGGTAGTAATATTGATTTGGTGAGCCATCAGGAAGAGCTCCTGGATAAAACCAGCGGCAAGTTCGCCACGCAGAAAAATATCTATCAGCAGTTGTGGTGCCTGCCGAAGGTCGCCGGGAAGTATATTCAGGTCTGTACGTTTACCGTGGGCGGTAACTACGGCGGTACGTGCCTGCGCGGCGATGATTCATTAGTCATTAGAAAAGAGAGCGATATTGAACCGTTAATCGTCATCAAAGCGTAACGGGGTCATTCTCGTCGGGATATCGGCGTTGGTGCCGATATCCCGCCTGTTGTGTTTACCAGCGAACGGCTTTCAGCTTGCCATTTACTGGTAACATATGAGAAATAATATCACAAATTATTCTTAACTTTTCTGACGCAGGCGGTGACGCTCGCCGCGTTGGCGCATCCGTTTCCTGATTTTCGACTAATCGATACTTTTTGCGGCTGGTTACGCTGCCCCCATTCCTTTGGATTTAGGTCATGCCTGTTTGGCTGGTAAACGGACAGCATAATATATTGATGAGTCCAAATGATATTATTGGTCATATAAAAAGTTTACGTTAGGTTATTTTTCTATTGCAAAAGTTTGCGTTTAAACCCTGTCTGCAATCTTCGTGGCGAGATATAGCTACACCTAAGTAAATGCAGTTAATTATTATTCAGCTATTGTTGTCAGCCTTGTAAATAATATTTCCGTATAAAGTGAAGCGACTTCCATTATGACTATTAATAGTATTGTTGAATAGTTTACTCTGTAATTATTTAAGTTTAGTGGACGTTTTGTCTTATTCTGGTGAACGTATGGTTATGGCAGATGACAGCCGATTTTTCATTATGTTAGCATGAGTTGATAATACTTTATCCAGGCATAGATCAGGATGTCCACATATAATAAGGAGAATGGTATATGTTTAAAAAAGTATTAGGCTTGCGCCACTGGAATAATAATGTTGTAAAAATACCGCCGCCAGCAGAATCTGGCGCTAATGCGTCTGACGTGGTGGTGGATACTCCTGAGCCTTATGAGCGGATATTGTGTCAAAAAATTCTGATGGGGATTTCGACGATCGATATCATTCGTAATGCCATCATTAAGTCCTGTGAGCAGCTCAACATTGAAAAAGAACGCATTAATGAACTTAACGAACAGAATGATAAAGCCAGAAGTTCATTAAAATCGCTCGTGGAATTTATCACCGAAATTGGCACGACTTCATCGGATATTGGCTGTCGTATGGGCGACTTAAATACCTCCTTAACGCAAATTAATGCGTGTATTAAAGAGATACAGAAGATCGCTAACCAGACCAATTTGATAGCGATTAACTCCGCGATCGAGGCCGCGCGCGTAGGGGATGCCGGGCGTGGTTTTAGCGTTATTTCGAAAGAGGTGAAAAACCTGTCCGAAGATGTTAAACACAGTTCGAAAAGCGTCAGTACGTTAACCTCTGTAATCAAAGATAATACGGCCAGAGTGAGTGAGGTACTGGATAACCAACAGCCGGTTATTGATAATATTACGACTAACATAAATCAAATTGTGGAGTCTATTGGCATCGTCATCGATAAATCGCTGAGCATGAAATCGGTCATGCAGTACATCTCTACGGTGCAGTTTTTGAATATTGTTAAAGTTGACCATGTTATCTGGAAAATGGAAGTCTACAAATTACTCTTAAATAAAGACATAAACAGTAAAATAACGATGCACGATCAGTGTCGGCTGGGGAAATGGTACTACGGTTTTGAAGGGCAGCAGTTTAGCAATTACTACAGTTTCCGTAGTCTGGAAGCGCCGCATAAAGAGGTGCATACTGCTGGTCACTCTGCGTTGAACTATTTTGCCGCAGGCAATATGAATGCGATGTCGCAAGAACTCGACAGAATGGAGCGATCCAGTAATGAGGTGGTTAACCAGCTGGAAATGCTGGCTGTCGATTTGTTAAAAGAAACCACACTGTGAAGTCATGAGTTATTACCGTATAACCAACTGGAGCCATCATCAACAGGACTGATGTATCACACTTTCTGCACTGGAGTTATTCCGGACAGAGAAAAGAAGCATGACGCAGAAGATGGCTGTGTTTGTTCACCCGAATCACTTACCTTAGTAAGTGATTCGGGATTAATCAGCAACCTCTTTGCTTTTTATCGGCGGCCAGACTTTGGCTGGAAAAGTGCGTTACTGCTAAATTTCTCACTCTCTTACCGCCTTCCTGCCCCTCGGAATACCTGAAACCTGTGCTCACAGATTAATAGCGATTATTTAATCGTGAAATAACGTTGGGCATTATTGAAGCAGATATCCTGAACCATACGGCTTAGCATCGCTTCATCATCAGGAATCTCTCCGTCCTGCGCCCACTGTCCCAGCAGGTTACAGAGAATACGACGGAAATATTCATGTCGCGTATAAGAAAGGAAACTGCGGGAGTCGGTCAGCATCCCGACAAACTGACTTAACAGTCCCATTTGCGACAGTTGCTCCAGTTGGCGCAGCATCCCGTCTTTCTGATCGTTAAACCACCAGCCGGAACCAAACTGCACTTTTCCGGCAATTCCCGGCCCCTGGAAGTTACCGATCATGGTCGCCAGGACTTCGTTATCACGTGGGTTCAGGCAATAGAGGATAGTCTTGGGCAGTTCATTGGTCACATCCATACTGTCGAGCAAACGGGAGAGCGCCCAGCTAATGTTATTATCGCCAATGGAGTCAAAGCCGGTATCCGGCCCCAGCAGGCGGAACATCCGGGTATTATTGTTACGGATCGCGCCAATATGTAACTGCATCACCCAGCCGCGCGCGGCGTACTGACGGCCCAGCCAGACCAGCACCGCTGTGGTAAACTGGGCGATCTCAAGTTCGCTCAGCGTTTCGCCAGCCAGACGTTTGCCCAGAATGGCGTCAAGCTGCGCATCGTCGGGCACCGGTGCAAATCGCAGCGTTTCAATGCCATGATCCGACGCGCGGCAGCCGCAGGCGGCGAAATGGTCGAGACGGCGAGTGAGCGCCTGACGTAAATCGTCGAAACGGGTAATGCTGACATCTGCCGCCGCTTCCAGTTTCCCCAGGTAATCGACAAAGCCGTCCAGTTCGATTTTGAAAACTTTGTCGGGGCGCCAGCTTGGCGCGACTTCAATATCAATGCTGTCGTCGGCGGCTATCTGGCGGTGATATTCCAGAGAATCTATCGGGTCGTCGGTGGTTCCGACCATCCGCACATTCATCTGCTGCATAATACCGCGCGCGGAAAAGGCCGGCGTCGCCAGTTTCTCATTACACTGCGTCCAGATACTTTCTGCGGTATCCGGTCCGAACAGCGTACCTGTAATGCCAAATGGACGGCGTAGTTCAAGGTGCGTCCAGTGATACAGCGGATTACCCAGCGTTTTTGGTACGGTATTGGCCCAGGCCATATATTTTTCATAATCGCTGGTCTCTTTGCCGGTGATCAGCGATTCATCCACGCCTGCGCTTCGTAGCGCTCGCCATTTATAGTGGTCGCCTTCCAGCCAGATCTGACCGAGGTTATCGAAACGGCGATCGTCGGCAATTTCCTGCGGACTTAAATGGCAGTGGAAGTCATAAATCGGCATGGGCGCGGCGTATTTATGGTACAGCGTGCGGGCAATGTCGTTTTTAAGTAGAAAATCTTCAGTCATAAACGTAGCCATGATTTATCTCCTTACTTAGCCAGCGCTTCTACCGTGGCTTTCGCGCCGTTCTGCAATAGCTGTTGGTAAGCGTCGGTAACGGCTTGCACAAATTCGTGGTTCTTCGGCAGGTCGCTGCCAAAGATAGACTCGATGGCCAGTAGCCCGCGAACGCGTTCTTCCGGCGTCTGATATTGCTGATGAATCGCCTGATACTGCGCGAGCAGCGGATCGACGACATCAATGGTTTTACCTTGTTCATCGACACCGCCGACGTAACGCATCCATCCGGCGACGCCCAGCGTCAGGTGGCGATAGTCATCGCCCTGTTGTAAGTGCAGACGTACCGGGTCCAACAAACGCTGCGGCAGTTTCTGACTGCCATCCATCGCGATCTGCCAGGTGCGGTGTTTCAACGAGGGGTTAGTGAAACGCGCAATCAGCAAATTCGCATACCCTTCCAGATCGGTGCCTTCCGGCATTGACAACGTCGGCGCTTGTTCATCAAGCATCAGCGCCAGCGCCGCGCGACGGTAAGCCGGGTTGGTCATGGTATCGGCGATAGTGTCATACCCGCCGAGATAACCCAGATAGGCGAGGAAAGAGTGACTGCCGTTAAGCATACGCAGCTTCATCATCTCAAACGGTACGACGTCTGCAACGAATTGCGCGCCGACGGTGTCCCAGTCCGGGCGACCATTCACAAAGTTATCTTCGATGACCCACTGGCGGAAGGGTTCGCAGGCGATAGCGCAGGGATCATAAACCCCTAACTGGTCGGCAACCAGTTGTAGCGTCTCTTCGGTCGCTGCCGGAACAATGCGGTCAACCATGGTGCAGGGGAAGGTCACATTGTCGGCAATCCATGCGGCGAGGGCGGCATCGCGAGCTTTTGCCAGACCGAGGACGGCAGCCTTCGCGACGTGACCATTCTCGCGCACGTTATCACACGACAGCACGGTAAAAGCTTTCAGTCCTTGCTCCCGGCGCATGTTTAGCGCTTCGACAATATAGCCAATGGCGGATTTAGGCTGCTGTGGATGGGCAAGATCGTTTTGGATCAGCGGGTTATTGACATCAAGCTCGCCGCTGGCGGGGTCGGTGCAGTAGCCTTTTTCGGTCACGGTTAAGGAGACGATGGCGGTTTCCGGGCGCGCCATTGCCGCCAGAATCCCTGCATGACCGTCGAATTCAGGGTGTAGCGCTTCTTTCATTGAACCGATAATTTTCAGTTCGGTGCTTTCTGCGCCGCGTTCTGCAACGGTGTACAGCAGATTTTGCGCTTTCAGGTTCGCGATCAGCCGCGCGTCGTTACCCGGCATCAGGTTCACTTCACAAATGCCCCAGTCGCTGTCGCTCTTTTCCAGTAGATGATGAGTAAAGAGCGCCTGGTGCGCGCGGTGAAACGCCCCGCAGCCCAGATGCACAATACGGGATACCAGACGTGATTTGTCCCAGTTTGGGCGGGCGACGGAAACCTGGGCGGTGGCGATATTCTGTTCCATTGCAAACTCCTGTCATTCGACGTCTTCGCCCGCGATCTCCGGGGCGAGGCATGTTGCTATTGCATTGAGTAGGGGAAATCGCATGACGCGTCGCGCCATGCGAAAGAAGGTTATTTGCTAAAGAAAGCGCGCTGGATAGCCAGTTCGACGCCGCGGACTTCCGCAAGCCCTTTCAGACGGCCAATGGCGGAATAACCCGGATTCGTTTTCTTCTTCAGATCGTCCAGCATCTGATGACCGTGGTCCGGGCGCATTGGGATCAGATCGTCGCTACCTTCGGCTTTACGACGGTGCTCTTCTTCCACAATCGCTTTAACGACTTCATACATATCCACATCGCCGTGCAAATGGGCGGCCTCGTGGAAGGTCTTCGGATTCTCTTCGCGCAGCGTAGAGCGCAGATGCGTAAAGTAGATGCGCGGACCAAATTGCTTGATCATATCAACCAGATCGTTGTCGGCGCGCACGCCGTAAGATCCGGTACACATGGTGAAGCCGTTCGCCATGCTATTAACGGTTTCCACCATCCATTGCATGTCTTCAATGGTAGAGACAATGCGCGGCAGGCCGAGAATAGGGCGCGGCGGATCGTCAGGGTGAACGGCCATACGCACGCCAACCTCGTCGGCAACCGGAATAATGGCTTTCAGGAAATAGGCAAAATGTTCACGCAGTTTTGCTTTATCGATATCTTTATACGTCGCCAGGTGTTGACGGAACTGCTCCAGCGTATAGCCTTCTTCCGCGCCAGGTAAACCGGCAATAATGTTGCGGGTCAGACGTGCTTTGTCTTCCTCGCTCATGGTGGCGAAACGCCGCTCTGCCTGAGCAATCTCTTCTGCCGTATAGTCGGCTTCTGCTCCCGGACGCTTCAGGATGTGCAGTTCGAACGCGGCGAATTCAATCTGGTCAAAACGCAACGCTTTGGAACCATCCGGTAATACGTATTCCAGATCCGTACGTGTCCAGTCCAGCACCGGCATAAAGTTATAACAAACCGTATAGATACCGCATTGCGCCAGGTTACGTAGCGTTTGCTGGTAGTTTTTGATCCATAAATCGTACTGACCGGTGTGGGTTTTGATGTCTTCGTGGATAGGTACGCTCTCTACCACAGACCACTCCAGACCCGCCTCTTCAACGATTGCTTTACGTTTCTGGATCTCGTCTACCGACCAAATTTCTCCATTCGGGATATGGTGTAACGCCGTTACCACGCCGGTTGCGCCAGCCTGGCGTACATCTGACAGCGTTACCGGGTCGTTAGGTCCGTACCAGCGCCAGGTTTGTTTCATATCTCGTTTCCTCTTCTTGCGATAACGTCTTCGTGGTTGACCCATTGCCAGCCAACATCGAAACGTGCTTTGTAAACCCGTTCTGGCTCCTAAATTCAACCAAAAATTTTCTCATGTCAACCTTATTGTCTAAATTGGCTAACCAAATCACAAATATCATCATTCACGGTCTGCCAATTTTATTTATTTGATCTGTGTCAATTTTTACTGGGTGAAAAGCATTCACCATTCAACTTGAAATGAGTTGATGTATTTATTTCAAGAATACTAAGTGCGGGAGTTGCCGCCAGATTTTGACCGGTCCGGATGAGAAAATATTGATTGGTCAACCAATTTTTGTGATTTCAGTTTTCCCGCTACAGGTCAGACGGCGCGGAGCTAATGTTTTTTAACGAGGCTTTATCATGAAGATGACAAAATTAAGATGGTGGATTATCGGCCTGGTCTGCGTAGGGACCATCGTAAACTACCTGTCCCGTAGCTCGCTTAGCGTTGCGGCGCCAGCGATGATGAAAGAACTCCATTTTGATGAGCAACAATATTCCTGGGTGGTGAGCGCCTTCCAGCTTTGTTACACCATTGCGCAGCCGATCACCGGCTATTTGATGGATGTCATCGGACTGAAAATCGGCTTCTTTATCTTTGCCTTGTTGTGGTCGCTGATCAACATGGCGCACGCGCTGGCCGGCGGCTGGATAAGCCTGGCATTTCTGCGTGGTCTGATGGGGCTGACCGAAGCGTCGGCGATTCCGGCCGGGATTAAAGCCAGCGCCGAATGGTTCCCGACGAAAGAACGCGGTATTGCGGGGGGGCTGTTTAATATCGGTACTTCGATTGGCGCGATGCTGGCGCCGCCGCTGGTGGTCTGGGCGATGCTGACCTTTGCTGATAGCGGCATCGGTACTGAAATGGCGTTTGTGATTACCGGTGGGATCGGCGTGCTGTTCGCCATCACCTGGTTCCTGATTTATAACTCGCCAAATAAACACCCGTGGATCACCCACAAAGAGCTGCGTTATATCGAAGACGGCCAGGAAAGCTATCTCCAGGACGATAACAAAAAACCGGCCGTTAAAGAGATCGTTAAAAAGCGTAACTTCTGGGCGTTGGCGATTACCCGTTTTCTGGCTGACCCGGCATGGGGAACGCTGAGTTTCTGGATGCCGCTGTATCTGATTAACGTGATGCATCTGCCGTTAAAAGAGATCGCCATGTTTGCCTGGTTGCCGTTCCTGGCGGCGGACTTTGGCTGCGTTGCAGGCGGTTTCCTGGCGAAGTTCTTCATGGAAAAGATGCACATGACCACGATCAATGCGCGTCGTTGTAGCTTTACCATCGGCGCTGTTTTGATGATTTCGATCGGTTTTGTCAGCATTACGACTAACCCGTATGTCGCCATTGCATTGATGAGTATTGGCGGTTTTGCGCACCAGACGCTGTCTACCGTCGTGATTACCATGAGCGCTGACCTATTCAAGAAAAATGAGGTCGCGACGGTTGCCGGTCTGGCAGGATCTGCGGCATGGATGGGACAGTTAAGCTTCAACCTGTTTATGGGGGCGTTGGTCGCTATTATCGGTTACGGCCCGTTCTTCATTGCACTCAGTCTGTTCGATATTATCGGCGCCATCATCCTGTGGGTACTGATTAAAGATCCGGAAAAGCATCACCCGCCAATGACGGAACAGCCGCTGGCGTCTCACCGCTAAAGCTGTCTCGGTTTCACAGGCCTGATAAGCGAAAGCGCTACCGGCCTCTAACGGCCACCTCCGGGTGGCCGTCTTCATCTTACCTGAGCATAAAATCATACTGGATGCTCATCTTCACATCCCAGTAATTCAAGCGATCGCCCAGCGCGCTACCGTCGCGTTTTTCGCGCCCTTTGTCAGCGGCAAGAAAAATGTTCATGCCCTCTAGCGACCCCTCTTCAATACGATAATTTATGGCTCCCAGCAGACCCACCCCCTTAATTTGAACAGCGCGCTGGCTGGACTCATAACCGCGCGTGACGACAGGCGCGAATGTCATGGTGAGCTGTGGCGTAACACGGTAATTAACGCCCGCCTGCCAGGACTGCATGCCTTCCCGGTTGCGATCGAGGCTTAAAGAGAAGGGATAACCAATATCGGTATCGACTACTGCGCCGTTCATGGCGTGTTGCAGATAGCCGCCACTGGCAAACAGGCTGCCCCAGGGGGCGCTCCAGGTAAACTGAGCGCTAACCAACCCGGTCTCATTAGGCTGGGTGGATGAACGACTTAGCCCCTCCAGCCGGGCGTAAAAACCGAGCAGCTCGCCTTTCAGGGCATAACCATCGTCTAGTGGTATCCGTTTTTCAAAGATACCCTGTACCTGACGGGAGACATCGTTTTGCTGCGAGCCGCCTATGGAATAGCGGCTGCTCTCGTCGTGCCAGCTGGCGGCGAAAAATGCGCGTGGACGATGATGATCATATTGACCCGTTTTACTGTTGTAGACGCCTTCATTGCGAATACCGGTCGTTGAGTCTGTCCACTGAAAAACGCGGGTACGCCACATTGCCCAGAACTCTACATTTGGCGTCAGCGCCAGGTAGCCCAGCGCGCCTTCGGAAGCGGTCGGTAGCGTGCGTTGTGAGCTGCTGGCGATGAGTGGAATTCGCCAGGGGAGGCTGCCATAACTATAATCGGTGCCAAAACGACCTATTTTTAAGCGGCTATTTTCTGTTGGCTTTATTTTTATTGCGCCAAGCACATAGCCGAAACTCTCGTGTCCGTCTAAGTACCAGCGTGTACTCATATTATCGCGAGCACCGAGTTTATAAACATAATACGCGCTACCCTCGACACCGATCCGTTGTGAATAATAGCTGCTATTAAAATCAATTAACCCACCCTGAACCCAGGCATAAATATCTCTGCCTGCGCCCGCGCTGGGCTTATCAGCTCTTCGTAACTCATTTTTCAGTCTAAAACGTAAGGCGGACTCATCATCAGAAATTTGTAGGGCCAGGGCAGAAGGACAGGCCGCGACTACTGCTATTGGAATAGCCGCTATCTTCGCGAATTTTTTCATTGTTTAACCTGTTGTATATTATTGTTATCGAAAAGCTATTTATTAAAATCTTTAATAAGTTGTTGCTGTGACTGTTTTCGTTTATCTATCTCCTGAACAATCTCCTTAAATTTATTATCCGTTAATGGGTAAAACCAAATAATAATAAAAGCCAGTAACATAAAGCCGCACGGTATGAGCGATATAGACATCCGGATACCGGTAATGACTTCCGGCGTCTGCGTCTGATTGGCGATATAGCCACTTAACCCAAGAATAAAGGCCGGAATAGAACCGCCGATAGCCTGGCCGCATTTACGGGTAAAAGAAAATAGCGAGTAAGTCAGACCTTCTATGCGCACGCCCGTGAGATATTCGCCGTACTCCACGGTATCCGCCTCCAGCGCCCACATTACCGTCATGGTGATCCCCTGGCCAATAGCGGCAATCGCCAGAGCGGTTAAGGCCACGGGCACTGAATGGTCAGACATATAAAAGAAAAGCAAATACCCAAGGGTGCCCATTAAGGCGCCCGCCAGGAAGGTATTCTTCTTACCTATCTTCGCCACCAGACGGGGAACCAGAGGTGCTGACGCCACAGAACCTACCAGCATTTGTACCAGCACGATAACCGAGAAAAGGGCGGTATCATTCAAAACATAGCGTACATAGAACAGTGACGATGCGCTGACGGCGAAGGTCGAGATCAGAATGCATAGCGCGCCGGTACAAAGCATCATTAGCGGGCGGTTCTGTTTAAGCGTTTGCAGACTGATTTTTAACGACGGCTGCGCGACGATACGCACCACGTTTTCGCGGGTAGATTTAAAACAGATGAAATACAGCGCCATACCGGCAATGGCCAGGATAATGGTCCAGAAGAGGTAGACCGACGCCATTTCTGTCGGGCTGGAATGAGTAATACGCGGCCCGATCAGGAAGGCCAGACAGACAAACGTTAGCGAGGCCGCAATACTGCGCGCCGCGCCGAGACGGGCGCGCGAACGCGGTTCCTGAGTCATTGCCGTCGCCAGCGATCCATAGGGAATATTGACCATGCTATAGCAGAACCCAAGTCCCATATAGGTGAGATATGCGTAAATAACTTTGTTGCTATGACTCCACTCTGCCGGGACGCAGAATACCAGTACGCTAAACAGCATTAACGGCGCCGATCCGAACAGCAGGAACGGGCGAAATTTCCCCCAGCGGGTATTTACACTATCTACTATGCGTCCCGCCACCACATCGGCGAAGGCGTCAAATATTCGTACCAGTAAGAGCATCGTACCGGCAGCGGCGGCACCGACGCCTGCGACGTCGGTGTAATAACTTAGCAGGAACAGCGCCCCCATGGCGAAGGCGAAATTATTGGCAACATCACCCAGGCTGTAGCCTACGATAACGCGCCAGGAAAGCGGCTGGTTCATGATTTCTCTCCCTGCTGTGGCTTTTCGCCGAAGGTCATACCGGTCCAGCGTTTTTGCAGTATAAAGGCCGCCGATTTTGGTCTTCTGTCGCGGGTAAAAATCCCTTTTCGATTACCGCCGACGCGCATAATGCCCTGTGAAGTCGCGAAATCGGCAAAGTTCCAGACCTGCTCGCCGACAACGGCGCTAACGCGATCGAATACTCGGTGATACATCTCCAGCCAGGCGCACTGGTACTCTTCGCTCCACATGTCGCTGTACATCGAATGCAGCCCTGCCAGCGTATCGACACCATATTCCGTCATGATGATGGGGCGGTGGAGTTTCTCCTGCCAGGCCAGTAACTCTTTCTCCAGCACTTTTTCTGCTTTCGCAAGATCGCCGCTTTGTACATACCAACCGTAATAGCGGTTCAGGCACACCACATCGAAGAGGTCGGTGATGGTGTCGGTTTCCACATCGCAAAACATGACGTTCACGCAGGTTATAGGGCGGGTCGGGTCCAGTTCGCGCGTGGCCTGCGCCAGTGGCGCAAAATAGTCTCTGGCGCCTTCTGGACGGGTATCCGGCTCATTCGCGATACTCCACATCACCACGCTGGGATGGTTTTTATCGCGGGCGATCAATTCCTGAATAGCCTTGAGATGCGCCCGCTGTGTTTCATCATTGACGCCTTCCTCGCTGTATAGCGCCTTCGGTTTTTCGCAGGAATCAAAGCCGATACCTAAAGAGAGATTGAAACCAACAGCTGCTGTTTCATCAATGACGACAATGCCATGCTCGTCCGCCCAGTCGAGCATCTCTTCGGCGTAAGGATAGTGCGACGTGCGATAAGAGTTGGCGCCAATCCACGACATTAGCGCGTGATCGTGTACCATCAGCACGTTATCAAATCCTTTCCCTCGTAGATCGGCATCTTCATGGCGACCGAAGCCGGTAAAATAAAAAGGTTTATGATTTATCAGAAACTGTTCGCCTTTTACCGCTACGCTACGGATTCCTACCCGAAGCGGATAGTCATCACGTTCGTCCTGATGCTGTGCGATAACCCGCAGCTCGTACAGATATCCTTCGCCCGGTTGCCATAATCGTGGCGCTGCTATCTGTAATTCGCCCTTTGCCCCTTCGCCGTAGGCGACAATATGCTGCCCGGCATCCCGCAGTTCTACGCGTACTTCACCGTTGGCCTCCACCCGCCAGCTCAGTGTGGCCCGGGAGAGATCGTTCGCGACCTCCGTCGTCACCGTAATATCCTGAACAAACGTTTTTGGTGTGGTGTAGAGCATGACGCTACGGTGGATACCGGCGTAATTAAAGAAATCATGGAAGTATGATTGCTGCCTTTTCCCCGTTTCATCACGGGTCACCACCCCCGGAGGGATAGTCTGCCAGCTCAGCTCGTTATTGACGCATACTGTGATACGTATGCTCTCTCCGGCTGCCGCCAGGTGGCTGATATCCGCTTCGAAAGGTGTATAGCCTCCCTGGTGTTCCATCACGGCGTGGTCATTTACCCATACCTTTCCATAATGCGTGACGGCATCAAAACGTAGAACGATGCGTTGATGCTCCCAGCCTTTGGGGATGCGGACGTTGAGCTGATACCAGACATTGCCGACATAGTTGCGGATCTCTGCATCGGCAAACTGATCGTTATAACTACCCGGTACGGCGATAGCGCGGCTTTGGGGGAGCGGTTGTCGCCACCATTGTTGCGCGATACCGCAATCGTCTGCATCCGTGCAAAACGACCACAGTCCATCAAGTTTTTTGATTTCGCGGCTCTGGGTTTCTACGGGACGTAACATTGTTCACTCCTTAATCCTGATGAATTTTCATTGGTCAACCAGCAATAAAACAAGTTAACCAGTTGTCTGAGGCAATAGTTATCACGCAGCGATCGAGAGGGAAAATGCAGAAAGGAAGGATCTTAAGGCGGATCAAAAAAAACAGGATTGCAACCTGATTTTTGTTTCTTTTGTCACATAAAACCATTTTCATCCGTTGACATATGGCAAAAAATGTTCAATCGAACGTTCGTTCTACTGTTTTTTATACAGGAAGTGAGGGGGAGGGGGCGGGAGGGATATCATGAGGATCAAAGAAAATAGGATGAAGAGTAGGCGCCTGAAGTGCGCCCGGGTACACTGCCACCACGCAGAGTGAAAAATGGGTCAACGTAATGGAGAATAAACTTACCGAATCACTACCGACGCGGATGCGAATTTTACGCGCCGCCAGGCAGTGTTTTGCTGAAAACGGTTTTCACAGTACATCAATGAAAACGATCTGTAAGGCCAGCGACATGAGCCCCGGCACACTCTATCATCACTTCCCCTCTAAAGAGGCCCTGATTGAAGCCATTATTTTAGAAGATCAGGAAAGAGCACTAACCCATTTTCGTGAGCCGCTGGAGGGCGTTGGGCTGGTGGATTATCTGGTGGAGTCAACTATTGCCGTCACGCGTGAAGACTGCGCGCAGCGGGCGTTGGTCGTAGAGATTATGGCTGAAGGGATGCGTAATCCTCAGGTCGCGGAAATGCTAACCAATAAATACCACACTATTATCGCCTCGCTGGTTGCACGTTTTAACGATGCGCAGGCGAAGGGGGAAATTGGCGCCGATGTGGATAAAGAAATGGCGGCAAGGCTATTATTAGCTACCACGTATGGTGTTTTATCGGATAGCAGCTCTGCTGAGAATGCCCGGCACGTCAGTTTTGCGACGACGTTAAGAACTATGTTAACCGGGCTACTAAAATGCAACTCTGCAAGCTAGTGTCGGTAAAAATACGCGTTCGTTTTATACGAGCGCGTTATCATTTAGTTTGCCTGATTATTTTTAGATGATGAAAATAATATTGTGGTAAGGGTTATTGTTTTTCGCCTGGATTTTTATCGACTCTCTGTCTCGCTGCGATCATCGATAAAGTCCCCTTTATGTAAATAAAGCTTCAATGCTGCTACTCTTTTCTCCATATATTTTGCGTAGCTTCACAAAAAATAACCTGATGTCGTAATGCCCACTCCCTAATATTCTCCATGCGCTATACGTTAATTTAAGTTTAAATTTCATGCCGGGGATATCACGATGTCACGTAATTTTACTGTTTCAGCCTGTCAGTATATTGTTACTGAAATAAACACTTTTGAAGATTTCATAACAAAGGTAAGGATACTTCTTAATAAAAGTCAGGGAGCTGATGTCGTTATCTTCCCGGAGCTATTTACCATTGAGCTATTTACACTATTGAAAAAATGGCAAGAAAGACCCATTTCACACCTTACTTTAATTGATCAGTTCACGGATGCCTATAAGCAGCTTTTTCAACAGGAAGCGAAAGAAAGAGGACAGTTCATTATTGCTGGCTCTCATCTGGAGCAGACCGGAGCAGATCGCTATGAGAATGTTGCGCATATATGGGGACCCGATGGCGAACATTATGCTCACAGTAAGACGCATATCTTTCCGGCTGAACGGGGTTGGTATACTCAGGAAGGCGATAAAATGGCTGTTTTTCAACTGCCATTTGCAAAGGTGGGTTTTAATATTTGTTATGAAGCAGAAATACCGGAGTGTGCCGCGACGCTGGTGGAACAGGGTGTGGAGTTAATTTTAACGCCTTCCGCTACGTTTACTGAACAGGGATTTTGGCGAGTCAGGCATTGTTGCCACGCACGTTGTATTGAAAATCAAATTTATCTTGTTCACTGTTGCCTGGGCGGAAACCCGGGTGGACCACTGCCAGGCTGCTGGGCCCGAAGTTCAATTTTAAGCCCCTGTGATGTCGTGTGGAAAAATCCACAAGGTATTATCGCAGAGGCGCACGTCAATCAAGAGGATGTCATTTCAGGAGAAATTAACCTCGATGTTCTATATGAAAATAGACTCGGTGGGGCAGCAACAACGTTCAAGGACAGACGCAGAAAAGCAGGCATATATAATATCTGGCCATCACACATTAAATAACAGAATGTGTCCCTTCTATGTATTAGCTGGAGGTCGTTATGGGATATTTAAAATTACCTGAGGGTAAAAGGATTGCGGTCAATCTTGGTGTCGATGTAGATGCTCAGTCTTTATGGCTGGGCGGATTTAATCGACCGTCGCCATCCTTTATGTCACGAGGAGAGTTTGGTGCACAAGTTGGCGTACCAAGGCTTCTGAAATTGTTCAAAGAAAATAATATCAAAACCACCTTTTTTATTCCCGGACACACTGTAGACACCTTCCCGGAAATCAGTAAAGCGATTTTTGATGCCGGGCATGAAATCGCTCACCATGGCTACTATCATGAAAATCCGACGCTGGTGAATCGTGATACAGAGCGCCGACTTATGGATCTGGCGTTCGCCTGTTATAAAAGACATTTCGGCATACGTCCTGTGGGATACCGTTCTCCCTATTGGGATTATAGCGAGAATACGCTGGATCTTCTGGAGGAAGCCGGTTTTCTCTATGACAGTAGCCTGATGGCGAGAGATCTTGTGCCTTACCATCCTCAACGTTGGCAGGTGAATTGGGAGACGGGAAATATCGCAGGCCCGGCCAGCGCGATTCTGGAAATTCCTGTTAGCTGGTATCTGGATGATTTTCCCGCACTGGCGTATACCGGCAACCAGGAGGGGATGAGCGATACTGACGGTGTTCTGCGACGCTGGAAGGATATTTTTACCTATGCTTATAACCATCAGGAAAACGGTTTATATGCGATGGCCCTTCATCCGCAGATAATCGGTCATGGGCATCATATGATGATGTTGTCACGCTTGATTGAACATATTAAAGGGCATGATGGCGTATGGTTTGCAACCTGTGAAGAGATAGCCAGTGTCTGGGTGGATGACGAAGAGGATCGACAAAAAATGCTCCGTCCTGATGTTCGTGGCGTAGCGCCGGTTCCGGATGATTATGGCTGGCCAGGCAAATGATATCACCTCATGACAATGTTAATATCAGTCGGGTAACGGATTACCCGGGCAGAAGTTACCTGTTTGCCCGCTCGTTAATGCATATTGTCCATCAGAAAGGGAGACTATCCCGGGACGTATAAAATCTTTTTTATTTCGGTCAAAACGTTAATCAACGAGAATAGTTTGTTTTTTGATTTAAATCATTTTTTAGTGTTCACAGGAAAATAAGCAAATAACATTTATAATGTGAGTATTAAGAAAAATAAAATTTCCATAGTGATTAATTTTTATTTAACGCTTTGATTTTTAGTGTTTTTGTATGTGTTAATTGATGTAAATCAATTTGGGTTTTTTTATTAAATAAGTAAAAATTAAGTTGATATTTGCTTTTTGATGTGTTTTTTATATATAGCTGATTATTATTCTGAAATGTCAATTTTTGAATAATGACGCTGTGATACCGGCACCAGGGATACTTTGCGATAAAAGGGATTGAATATGGCAGAGAGCGTTCAGTATAACCTCAATTGTATTTGGCCACAGCGGGCCAAAACCCTCTATTGCATTGCAACCAGCGGAATAACGTTTATCAGACGTGGGTAAACGTTGGTAAAATCCCTGCAAACCTGGCGCTTTTCACGCTGTGTTTTTTGGTAGTTGCGCTTTTAATAAGAGTCACAAGCGTTGGCTGCTGGTATTCGTCTGGCTGCTGAACTGCCACCTGATCAACAAGGAGATAAATCATGGATGCGATTTTTTTAAAGCTCGACAATATCAAAGGCGAAAGCCAGGTTGAAGGCTTTGAAGATCAGATAGAGATCATGTCTTATAGCCACAATGTGGCAATGCAGGTAAATAACGATGTTAGCCTCACTGAGCGGACTTCCGGGCGTGCGCATGTTGGTGAAATGTCGCTCACCAAATTTGTCGACCTCGCCACGCCTGTGCTCAATGAGTACTGCTGTAGCGGGAGGCTAATTAGAACCGCGGTGCTGACGTTGTGCCGCAATGACGACGGCAAAATGCGGTCGCTTATCGTTTATACCCTGACAAACGTGCTGATATCACAACTCAGTGTTAGCGGCGGCGCCGGCGGTAAGCCGGTGGAAACGATGTCGCTGAACTTCACGAAAATCGAATGGCAAATCACTGCCGAGAAATCAGACGGCGCTCAACAGGAGTCCAGAACGTCAGTATGGGATCTGGCGATGGACCAGATAGGGAAATGATGATGACGCCAACCATTCCGGTCGCGCTATTCGACAGGCTCTTGGTTGAGGGGATAAGCCCACATGAATTGGTACGCCGCAAGTTAATGTGTTTATTCAACTCTTGCGCTGTGGCAGGTGGCGAGACATTACCGCCGCTGCTCACTCGGGGTATGCCGGAATGGCACGAGGTGAATGTGGGTGACAAACGGGTTCTCAACTGGTTTTGCCGTGAGCTTCGCGCTGCTATTTTACGTTATGAACCGAGCATCAACATGCTGAAAGTCAGTGTAAAAGATGCCCATCATCAGACGCTGGCGTTGTCTTTGGAAGCGATGTTACAGGATGAGTCTGAACCGTTAAGACTGGAGATAGCCTACTCTAACGGTAGATGGCGCTAGTAATGCAGAAAAGAACGCCGGGCCGGGCGTTTTACATTACCCCAAAAGCAATAAAACGCAGCGAGCGAACCTGATAATCAGGCAGGCAGTCCACCTTTCGGTATGGTTGATCTGCCTGCATCATTTTCAGGATGGTTAATAACGGACCATGACAGATTTAAGTTCGGTATAGTCATCAATAAACGCGCTACCAAATTCACGACCAATGCCCGATCCTTTCATCCCTCCAAAGGGTACCGCAGGATCGAGGAAGGTATGCATATTGACCCACACCATGCCAGCATCAATATCTTCAGCGTAGCGTAATGCCTTAGACATATTTTCCGACCACACACTTGCTGCAAGGCCAAATGGCGAAGCGTTGATATGCGAAAGCGCCTCTTTTTCATTCTGATAACCGATAAAGCTACAGACAGGGCCAAAGGTCTCCTCGTGCATCAGCGTACTGTTTTTACTACGCACTTTTACCGCCGTCGGCTGTAAAAAGTACCCTTCGCCGGGTAAAGTTTCACCGCCGTAAACAATGGTATCCCCTTCTTCCCGTGCGATTTGAATCAGACGCAGCACTTTTTCAAGCTGAACCTGATTCGCCAGCGGGCCCATCACCGTTTTTTCATCTAAAGGCGACCCGGGCACGATCTCCGATAACCGTTGCCTGAGGAGCGTCATGACTGTATCCAGTTTTTCCTGGGGCAGATAAAAACGCTCTGCGGCAGCACAAATCTGTCCTTGATTCAGATAACCGGCTTCAAGAATACCGTTGACCATGGCTTGTGCCGAGAGATCATTGAGAAACAGCGCCGCATTTTTCCCTCCCAGTTCGAGGGTAACGCGTTTTCCTGACGATGTTGCCGAACGCCGGACTTTCTCACCTGTCGCGACTGACCCGGTGAAACTCACTTTGGCGCAATCTGGATGCGCGATCAGCTGTTGCGCTATCTCACCGCCAGCACCGTTTACCACGTTAATTACGCCATCAGGGAAACCTGCCTCTTTAGCCAGTTCAGCGACTCGCAGCAGTGTCAGCGGGGTATATTCACTTGGTTTAATGACGATGGTGCAGCCACATACCAGCGCTGCGGCCAGCTTCCAGATAGCAATCATAATTGAGAAATTCCACGGCACAATACCGACGACCACGCCAATGGGTTGGCGTTGGGTAAACGCTGTGTATCTCTCTTCTCCCATTGATGGCAGGGAGACATTCAGCGTTTCACCGGTTATTTTTCCTGCCCAACCGGCAAAGTAACGCAGGAAGGCCACTGACTGATCGAGTTCAAGACCGCGCGACAGCAGAATCGTTTTACCTGAACAGACGCTTTCCAGCTGAGCTAACTCTTCACGATGAGCGGCAAGAGTATCAGCCAGTTTCAGCAGTAATGCGCCGCGTTGTAACGTTGGCATTTTACGCCAGACATCAAACGCCCGTCTGGCGCTCTGCATGGCCTCTTCTGCCTGCGCAGGGGTTGCCGACACAACGTCGGCGATGATTTTGCCGGTGGCTGGGTTAGTGACCGAAAAGTTCGTGCCGTTTCCGGCCTGACGTTCACCTGCAATAAATTGTCCGTGTCGTTGGCGTAAAAAAGTCGTTACTTCGGCAAGTAATGTCACATCGCTCATCAGAAGTGCCTGTAGGTTAGGAATGTACGTTTTTCCATCCCAACATACTTTTTCGGAGCTGAATATCGTTCCAAAGAACGTCATTCTTCCGGACGATATTTTGTAAAACGTTACCGTGCTGTGATAGCGCTCTTAGTCAAGCGTGATGACAAGGTAACGCGATGAATACAAAAATCGATGCGTTGAATTACTACGGCGCGACGAAAAAATACCCGTTGCATTTTCCTGCTTTGCAAGAGGATATTGATGCCGATGTGGTGATCATTGGCGGTGGCTTTTCAGGCATCAATACCGCGCTGGAACTGGCGGAGCAGGGGATCACTAATGTTGTCGTTCTGGAAGCCCGTCATCTTGGGTATGGCGGCACCGGACGAAACGGCGGTCAGGTAATGGCCGGTATAGGTCACGACATCGAAGCCGTTAAAAAATATGTAGGCGCAGCGGGAATGGAGACGCTGTTTAAAATCTCGAACCTCGGCGCGGGTATTATTCGGGAGCGAATTCGTAAATACCATATTGATGCTGATTTTGTCCCCGGATATGGTTATCTGGCCTACAACCAGCGGCAGTTAAAAACGCTGCAACAATGGGAAAAAGAATTCAAAGCCGCTACGCCGGAAGACGATATTGAACTCTATACCGGTAAAGACGTGCAGCAGGTTATCGGTTCCGACGTCTACTGCGGTGTTCTCAAGCATATGGGGGGAGGGCATGTCCACTCGCTGAATTTATTGCTGGGCTCCGCTCAGGCTGCGAATTCGCTGGGGGTGAAGATATTCGAATATTCACCTGTGGTTGAGGTCAGTTACGGTAAAACTGTGCGGGTACGTACTGCGATGGGCAGCGTAAAAGCAGCCAAATTGCTGTGGGCCTGTGATAGTTTTCTCAATAATCTGGAACCAGAAATTTATAAGAAAACGCTGGTTACTTATTCTTATCAGGTCTCTACAGAACCTCTCTCCAGCGAGCTTGTTGAGCGGATCAGTCCCTTGCGCGGGGCTTTTAGCGATATCCGCCCGGTTATAAATTACTACCGTCTCACAAAAGAAAACCGTCTGCTGTTTGGCAGCGCCACAAGGTTTCTTGAATATACCCCGCACGATTTTGCTGCCTGGAACCGCACTCTGTTGACGGAGGTCTTCCCTTATTTGAAAGACGTTAAAATCGATTTTGCCTGGGGCGGACCGATGGCCTGTAGCGCGAATCTGTTTCCGCAGATTGGCACGCTTCGTGAACACAATAATGTTTTTTATGTTCAGGGTTATTCCGGATTTGGCGTCACGCCTTCCCATATTGTATGCAAAATCCTGGCCGAAGGAATAAATGGCGGTTCCGAGCGGTATCGTCTGATGAGTAGCATTCCCCACGCGACAATTTATGGTCGCGACAGTTTACGTCTATTGCTGGTCAGTGCGGGAAAACTGATACATCAAACAGCCGGTTTCTGGAAAGGCCGGAATTAACCAGGAGAACATTAATGCACGCTTTTAAACTCAATCAACCTGTTCCTGAATTACAGCCAGTCGGGAGTGTCAGCCTGTTAGGGGCGTTGCCAACAGAAGGCGATCCCCAGGTCGCCGTTGCGATGATTTACGGTAAACCTGAGGATGTATTTACCTGTGGACTGTTTTCATCGACCCGCGGCGGTTTCACTATGATTTATCCCTTTACCGAGCACGCAACCGTGCTGGAAGGGGAAGTGGAACTCACTGTTGCGGGTCAGGAACCGATACGTTTTTCACCAGGCGATAGTTGGTTTGTTGAACAGGGAACCGAAGTGGCATGGAAAGTTTTAACGCCCCGTTTTGTAAAACATTATCTGGCAAACGTTGAAAGCCACAAACAGGGTTGAATCCTTTAATTGTTCGTCAGTAGCGTTGGCATCACTGGGGAGAATAACGCGCTCCCCACTTGCTATTAGCGCATGCGGGGACGGCGTCACAACGTTATTTACCGTTATCCCTCTTCAGGACGATACCTGTTAGATGCGCTGCCTGCCATAAATAAGCGTTATTCCGGAGCGGTAATTTATTGTTGTAATAATAGTGAAGAGGTTGACCATGTTTAAAAACAGACTTGCCAGCCATCTTGAACGTGGCGTTATTGGTTTCCCCACGACGCTTGCCAGCTCCGTCGGGCTGATTATGGCAAGCCCGGTGATCCTGACCGTGACCAGTGGTTTTGGCTCAGGGGGAGATACCTTTGCCCTTGCGGTATTACTGGCATTTATTATGATGCAAGCGCAGATTACCACCTTTGCCGAAGCGGCAACGCTTATTCCCACAACTGGCTCCGTCTACGACTATATTTCCTGCGGAATGGGGCGTTTTTTCGCTATCACCGGTGCGCTTTGCGCTTACCTGATCGTACACATTTTTGCCGGCACGGCAGAAACGATTCTCGCTGGCGTCATGGCGCTGGTGAACTTTGAGTCTGTTAGCGAACACGTGGCCATGCAGCACAATACCTGGATGGTTGGCGTCGGCATGGTAGTGGTTTTCGGGTTACTGAATGCCATTGGTGTTGAAGTATTTGGCAAGGTGGAAGTATTTCTTACTTTCGGTATGTGGACTACCCTGACCATCTTCGGTTTATGCGGGATCCTGTTATCCCCGGTCACTCATCATTCTGGGTGGTTTGGCGCACCGCTTGATGTCAGTAATCTTTCTGGCCTGTTTGGTTATATTGGCATGGCGATGTTTATGTTCGTCGGTTGTGAACTGGTAACGCCAATGGCGCCGGAAATTAAAAAAGCGCATCGTACGATCCCCAGAGCGATGGCGCTTGGCCTTTTAGCGGTGGCAGGTTGTATGTTCCTCTATGGCGCTGCGATTAACCGGCAGGTAAATAATGTGGTTGTCGATGCGGCAAACCATATCTTTTTACTGGATACGCCGATGGCTATTCCCGCCTTTGCCAATCGTGTCATGGGACATGTCGGGCAATACTGGCTGGGCGTGGGGTTGTTGTTAGCGGGATGTGCGACAATTAATACGCTGATGGCGGCAGTACCGCGTATTATATACGGCATGGCGCTGGACGGCGCTTTGCCGCGGTTTCTAACCTGGTTGCACCCCCGCTTTAAAACACCGGTCATCGCCATCGCATTCGGTGTTGCGATCCCCTGTTTACATGCCTGGTATCTGAACGGTGATATCGACCACATTGTTCCGCTGATCCTCGCTGCGGTCTGCGCCTGGGGGGTAGCTTATCTGCTGGTAACGTTATCGGTCGTTATCTTACGTATTCGGCGCCCCGATTTGCCACGCGCTTACCGGGCCCCCTGGTTCCCCTTACCTCAGATTATTTCGAGCGTGGGTATTATTATCGCCATTATTAATATCGCGCCTCCAGGAATGAACAGTCGGGATGTACTTATACCATTCGGTATTATGCTTGGATTGACTGCCGCCTATGCCTTATTCTGGACATTATGTGTGCAACGGGTTAATCCTTTCCTCCCACTTCCGGTAGAAGAGGTCGTGGAACGGGCGATGGGCAATTATGAAAAGCGAAACAATGAAGAGATGACGCCAGATGTCCTCCGTCCCCTGGTTTAAGAGCACATTAATGAACATGGTGTTACGTGATTTGAGCGGCTGGCGTTGTGAAAAATTGACCGAACATAGCGCCGTGCTGCATCTGAATGCATTTACCCAGGTTATCTGCCATGTTCAGCAAAAACGGTTATTCATGGCCAGTATTCACAGTTGTGAATTCAGGGTGAAAGGCACAATCAATTATCCTTTGCAGGGCAAAATTCGCGTTCATCAGCCCGGATGGCTGAAACGTTATCCCGTCATTTTTACTGGCAGCAAAAGTACCGCCGGGCTGATTAACTATCTTAATCGTTTCCCCAATTTACAACAGGCTCTGAGTGAACTGGATTATCGTCGGTTCACGCTGGTTTTACATCATAAGGAATGGTATTGCAGCATTGAGCTATGGGCTGCGAGCGAAGTGGTTTGTAAAATGCCGCCGCTGCGCCGTTATCTGCGGCTTGAGCGACACCAGCGTGTTCTTCTGCTGAGTGTGATAAATATGATCAATCAGGCCATGAATCAATGGCTGCAACAGGATACCGACGCCAGATAATATGACATTTTATTGAGGCATCAGCTCAGAGAGTGGTATTAATTCAGGCATATATGACACATGGGGAAAAGACCCGCAATTGACGCGGGGTAAAAAGCACGCTTTCACATATGCTGTGAATGTTGTACCGAGGACATTCTGGTTCGGGAAACCAGTTCCGTGCGATTTATCACTTCTGTTTTAGCAAAAATATTACGTAAATGCGTTTTCACTGTTGAGAGAGATATATTCAACTGACGGGCAATCAATTTGTTACTGGCCCCTTCGCAGACCATTCCCACAATTTCACGCTCTTTTGCGGTCAATATTGACGCCAGATTGTTGTCTTCCTGAAGAGAATCATGAATTGCCAGTCCCAGTAATGGTTGTACTGCCTGGGCTCGCAAACGCTCTTCGCTGGAAAAAGGTATATCGCGCATTAATGAAATGCCCGCGATAATACGATGGCCCCGACGAATAAAGATCTCAATCATGTCGCACACATGATTAGGTAGCATAAATTCATGATAATAATGGCGATGACGGGCACAGATACCGGGCGTCATCGTCGCTACGGTAATAACCTGCTGGCCGAACCGGGAAGGCGATAGCGGGTCTAATGGTTGAAAATGCTCCAGATATTGTTGGTGTGTGCTATTAGAAATGTTATGTAAAACATAGGCTTCCGGCTTTAAATAAGCATTAACACGATAAAAAACCGCCGACGACAGAGGAATGAGTTGCGCAATGCTCTGTAAGCAATGGAGAGTGATCCCGTCATTATGGCCAGTAGTTGATAAGGCTGACATGTTATCTCCTTCCATCCGGATGAGCGCGCCGGGACGCAGTAAAATAGTGGTATGTTGAAACATACAATTTACATTCGATTAACACAATCATTCACATGTTAATAATGTGATGCGTGTTACGGTATTTTTTATAAATATTTGAAATAAAACAGTTTTAATTTAAATCCTGTTTGGTTTTCTAAAAAATAATTTAAAATTATTAATATAATTTTTTCTGTCGCGGTTGACTCATCTCCTGAAAATGCCGTGGGTTCTCGTCCTTCAGGACGATATTCTTTTGAGACGACTGTTCTATGATTTTCTGTAATAGCGCAGGTTAACAGAGACTTAATTTCTGGCTCAGACAGGATTTGCTAAATAACGTTTCAATAGCGTCATTCGCTATGCAGAAAACCGGCGTATCAATAGATAAAGCTTGCTTGCGGCATTCTGCCCGCAGCACCAGACGGACGCTATTGCGAAATGTGAGTCATGTCTCCGCATCAGAAATGACAATTACAGGACAGAATAATGTTGAATCTCAACACATTACGGCAACAACAAATCCCCGTAATGACTGAATATCGCGCGCAGATACCCTTTCATATTTTGGCAAAACCCATAGGCCCTGCATGTAATCTGGCCTGCCGCTATTGTTATTACCCACAGGGCGAAACGCCCGTAGAAAAAATGAATGAATCAACGCTGGAGGTTTTTATTTGTCGCTATATTGCGGCGCAACCTGCCAGTGCGCGTGAAATTAATTTTGTCTGGCAAGGCGGTGAACCGCTTTTAGCCGGAATCGGTTTTTATAAAAAGGTAATAGCGCTTCAACAACGATATGCGCCTGACGGCGTGACGATCAGTAATAGTCTGCAAACGAACGCGACGTTGTTAAACGATGCCTGGTGTCGTCTGTTTCGCGACAATAATTTTACTATTGGCATCAGTCTTGAGGGCAGTGAAGACTTGCAAAATTACCATCGTCCGGGCAAACGCGGCGAGTCCAGTTATCCGGCGGTGTTGCGGGGAATCACATTGTTACAACACTATCGAGTCGATTTTAACGTACTGATTGTCGTGCATGATGACATGGCTAGCCATGCGGCAGCCATCTACGATCATGTTGTTAGCCTTGGCGCTCGTTATCTGCAATTTCAGCCACTGATGAACGAAGGCAACGCCCTACAGCAAAATTACCAATTGAGTGCGGATAACTGGGGGCGTTTCATGATTGATATCTGGCGTCAATGGCGCAAACGCGGCGATATGGGACGGGTTTTTGTGATCAACATTGAACAGGCATGGGCACAATATTTTACGCATATCAGCGCCACCTGTGTCCATTCCGCCCGCTGCGGAACGAATCTGGTCATGGAGCCGGACGGCAAACTCTATGCCTGCGATCATCTGATTAATAGCCAGCATTACCTGGGACAGCTTTCTAATAATATGTTAGCGCCAGCCGTAGATACCGCAACCCGGCTTCCCTTTGGTATTAAGAAAAGCCAGCGCCGGGAGTGTCAACGGTGTTCTGTGAAAATAGTCTGCCAGGGAGGCTGCCCCGCACATATCAACAGTGCCGGCTACAACCGACTTTGTAGCGGCTATTACTCTTTTTTCACTGAGATTCTGGCTCCGCTACGCGCCTGGCCCCGGAATCTGAATGGACTGAAAGCCTGGCGTGCTGACGTTATGGGCAGATTTTCGGGCTGATGGTCCATCTTGCCGCATTTGCCCGCCGCTCTTGTACAACATCCGTAGTCTGAAATGGAGAATAAGCCGTGAAAAAACAAGTAACACTTGCCACACTCAGCATTATCTTCTCCGGTACGGCGCACAGTACGCAAAACGAACGTCCTGATATTATCGTGATTATCGCTGA
The DNA here is from genome assembly GCF_020181675.1 of Salmonella sp. A7. Lineage (NCBI taxonomy): Bacteria > Pseudomonadati > Pseudomonadota > Gammaproteobacteria > Enterobacterales > Enterobacteriaceae > Salmonella > Salmonella sp. A7. The sequence continues at coordinate 748,044 of NZ_CP084001.1, forward strand.
TGATATGGGATATTCTGATATCACTCCCTTCGGTGGGGAAATCCCAACGCCTAATTTGCAGGCGATGGCTGAGAACGGCGTGCGGATGAGTCAATATTACACGTCTCCCATGTCTGCTCCCGCCCGTGCGATGCTATTAACCGGGAACACCAGTCAGCAAGCGGGTATAGGCGGTATGTGGTGGTATGAAAATACCATAGGTAAGGAAGGCTATGAATTGCGCCTGACTGATCGGGTGACGACCATGGCTGAACGCTTTAAAGATGCTGGTTACAATACGCTGATGGCGGGTAAATGGCATCTTGGTTTTACGCCAGGCTCGACGCCAAAAGATCGGGGCTTTCGTCATTCTTTCGCCTTGATGGGGGGAGGCGCCAGTCACTTTGATGATGCCGTGCCGCTGGGAACCGTGGAGATATTTCATACCTATTATACCCGTGACAATCAGCGCATTTCACTGCCCTCCAGTTTTTACTCCAGCGAAGCCTATGCCAGCCAGATTAATCGCTGGATCAGCGAGACGCCACGGGAACAACCTATCTTCGCGTGGTTGGCCTTTACTGCGCCACATGATCCTCTGCAGGCGCCGGATGAATGGATTAGTCGTTTTAAAAATCAGTATGAACAGGGCTATGCAGACGTCTATCGTCAGCGTATTGCTCGTTTGAAGAAACTGGGTTTCCTGCGTGATGACATACCTCTGCCAGGACTGGAACTTGATAAAGAATGGCAGGCGATGACCCCGGAACAGCAGAAATATACGGCGAAGGTGATGCAGGTTTACGCTGCTATGATCGCCAATATGGATGCACAGATTGGTACCGTTATTGAGACGTTAAAAAAGACCGGGCGCGATAAAAACACGATTCTGGTCTTCTTAAGTGATAATGGGGTGAATCCGGCGGAGGGCTTTCACTATGAATCTGAACCGGATTTTTGGAAGCAATTCGATAATCGTTACGAAAATATTGGTCGTAAAAATTCATTTATCTCTTATGGTCCACACTGGGCTGATGTCAGCAATGCGCCTTATGGTCGCTATCACAAAACGACCAGCGGTCAGGGGGGAATTAATACCAGTTTTATGATTTCCGGTCCTGGTATCATCCATAATGGCGCCATAGATAACGCCACAATGGCGGCGTATGATGTCGCGCCCACGCTCTATGAATTTGCAGGTATTGATGTCAGTAAATCATTATCTGAAAGACCGACACTGCCAATGATCGGCGTGAGTTTTAAACGCTATCTGACCGGTGAAAGTCTGCACGCGCCTCGCACACAATATGGTGTTGAACTCCATAATCAGGCGGCCTGGATAGATGGGGAATGGAAATTGCGTCGTCTTGTCACAGTATTCCCACAGGCGGGTAATGCGCCATGGGAATTATTCAACCTGCAACGTGACCCCCTGGAAACGCATAATCTCGCAGCAGATTATGTGGATAAAGTGAAAATACTGAGCAGTGCATATGAGGCATTTGCAAAACAGACAATGGTGCTTTATGCCAAAGGCAAGCTTATCGATTATGTGGGTATCGACAGTAAAACCGGGCGTTATCTGGCTGTCGATCCACAGACATTGCAGCCAGTTCCTGCTCCGTTAGCGATTCCTTTAGACACAAAATCGGACCAATAATTATTGGTTACGTTTCAAATGATTATTCAACGCTCACATAACCGCATTCAGCCAGTGACTTTCAGGATGAAGTTTCTCAGCGTTGGTGATGTATCGCCGCGCCGGTATGCCAGAGCCAGCTTTGCGACGGGCATCTGGTCTGCAACGGGGCGGTATACTACTCCCTTGACATTAACCTGTCTCATTGAATCTGGAACCATCGACACGCCCATCTCTGCCGACACAAGGTTAATGACTGACGAAATTTGCGGCACGAGTTGACCAATTTTCGGTTCAAAGCCCGCTTTACCGCAGGCCTCGATCACTACGTCATAAAGCGACAGGCCGATTTCACGTGGGAAGAGTAAAAAAAACTCATCTTTGAGAATCGAGAGTGCAATCTGTTTACACGCCGCAGCAGGATGCGTTTCTGCCAGCACAATAACCATTGGCTCTTCAGACAGTAACCTGAGCTGGAACCGTTCATTGCCTGTAAAACCGGGTCTCAGAAAGGCAACATCCAGCGATCCTTCATTCAATTCATCAGCCAGTTGAGTTGTATTTCCTTCCTCAAGCTGCAAACGAACGTCAGGATAAGCCCGCTTGAAAGTACGGATTGCGCCGGGCACCACACTGTTAAATGCCGCAGAGGCAGTAAAACCCACCCTTAACACGCCCGATTCCCCCCTGGCAACACGCTGCGCTGCCAGCACGGCTCTTGTCGCGGTAGCAGGCATCCCTTTAACAACATCATAAAATGCTTTTCCAGCCTCGGTTAATTCCGCGCCATGAGGCACTCTCCGGAATAGCTGCGCTCCCAGCTCTCTTTCCAGATCCTTAATCTGTTGGCTTAGCGGCGGCTGACCTATGCCTACTTTTGTCGCAGCCCGCGTGAAATGCCGCTCTTCAGCGACGGCGAGAAAATAGCGAATATGGCGCAGTTCCATCCTCATCTCCAAAAGCAATTAAGAATGGCACCATCATATATTGGAAGAATGAAACCAGCGAGCGCATAGTGAGGTTAACAGGAGGTGCAATATGCCCGATATTTCTCATACACCGACACGTAGCTGGCTTTTTACCCCAGCAATTCGACCAGAACGTTTCATAAAAGCAGTTGAAAGTGCGGCGGACATTTCTATTATCGATCTTGAAGATTCCGTCACCCCGAATGACAAGGCGCAGGCCCGGAAAATTGCGATGCAGTTCCTTTCATCCCGACCAAACTCATCGCTGAAAATAGCATTAAGAATTAATGGAATGAATACTCATGCTGGCATTGAAGACCTGCATATGTTACTGGAATGCCGTTTTTTTCCTGATTACATTATTCTTCCGAAAACAGAGTCAGCCGCGCACCTGCAAATCGTGGATAGTCTTATCATGATGGCTGGTTCTGATACTCGCCTTATTGGCATTATTGAGTCAGTTGTCGGACTTAATGCCGTAGAGTCTATTGCGGACGCCACCCCCAGACTCTGCGGGTTGATGTTTGGCGCCGCAGATATGGCGGCTGACATTGGCGCCACACCCGCCTGGGAGCCTCTTGCGCTGGCGCGGGCCAGAATAGTGGCTGCCTGCGCTATGAAAGGGCTTCTTGCAATAGATGCTCCCTTCTTTGATATAGGCGATTTTTCAGGTCTGAAAGAGGAAACGCTGCAGGCGCTCAGTTTTGGTTTTTCTGCAAAATCGGCTATTCACCCCGCTCAGATTAGTGTAATCAACGCCGCATTTACTCCTACAACGGCAGAAATTAATCATGCTCGTGCAGTACTGACAGAGAATGCCAAAGGCGTCGGGATCGTTAGCGGCATGATGATAGATGCAGCCGTTGCCCGTCAGGCCCGGAGATTACTCGCCCGGGCAGGGATCTTTTCCTGATTTTATTAACAGAGGAATTGATTATGAACACGTTATTACCCGCTTATAAAACCATTAGCGAGGGGCGCTACCGAGAAATTTCGGGTCTTTACTGGGAGGATTTTCATCCCGGTGATGTTTTTGAACATCGTCCCGGCCGGACGGTTCTGGACGCCGATAATGTGTGGTTTACCCTGCTCACTCTCAATGTGCAGCCGGTCCATTTCGATGCGGCTTACGCCAGCAAAACGGAATGGAAAAAGTTACTGGTTGATTCAACGTTCACTCTGGCGCTTTTAACCGGTATGAGCGTGCGTACTGTCAGCGCCAGGGTCGTGGCCAATCTTGGCTGGGATAAGGTACAAGCCGTCCATCCGGTTTTCGCAGGGGATACACTTTATGCTGAAAGCACTGTACTCAGCAAACGCCTGTCAAATAGTCGCCCGGGACAAGGCATCGTTACCGTTCGGACATGTGGCATTAATCAGAATGGTGTAGAGGTCATGCGCTTCGAACGAACAATGTTAGTTTATTGCTGTGGATGTTCGCCTGAAGAAGACGCCGCTTATTGAGAAATCGCCCTGAGGTTTAGAGTCATGATGAATGTTAATGCAGTGTATGCCGAAAAATGCGTGACGCCTGACGAGGCGGTTACTTTAATTACCTCCGGCAGTCACCTCTCTATGGGAATGTTTGCAGCAGAGCCTCCAGCTTTGCTGAATGCGCTGGCAAAGCGAGCGAAAAGGGGAGAAATCAACGATCTGCGGGTTTACTGTTATGAAACAGCCAGCATTGCCGGGAACACTATTTTCCGTTATGAGCTAAGTGACTATATTCATCTCTACAGTATGTTTATTACCGGTATTGAACGGGCTTTAATACGTCAGGGGATTGAGAGTTCCGGGCGAAAAATAGTTAACTATGTACCTTCAAATTTTCATCAGGCGACGCGATTACTGGCTGATGATATTGGTATTGATACCTTTATTCACACCGTGTCCCCTATGGATAAGTATGGCTATTTTAATTTTGGAACTGGAAACGATTATTCCACCCGGATTGCGAGGACAGCTAAAAAGCTTATTGTCGAAGTTAACAAATATATGCCGCGCGTTCATGGAGAAGGTGCTGCAATCCATATTTCAGAAATTGACGCCATTGTTGAAAACCATGTCCCTTTAATTGAACTACCAATACGTACTGCCGTAGCCGAAGATATTGCTATCAGTCAGATTATCGCTTCTCTTGTGCCAGATGGCGCTTGTCTCCAGATGGGGGTCGGCGCATTACCGGAGCTCATCTGTAATGCGCTCAAGGAACATAATGATCTGGGGGTCCATACAGAGGCGCTGAATCCGGGGTTGGTAAGTTTGATTCAACAAGGCGTCGTTACCAACCAGCGTAAAAATATCGACCGGGGAATGTCTGTATTTACTTTTGCTATGGGACAAAAGGATATGTATGACTATCTCAACGACAACCCCTCTTTTTTTAGTCGGCCTGTCGATTATGTTAACGATCCGGGGATCATTGCGCAAAATGAGAATGTTGTCTCCATTAACGCTACCTTACAAATCGATCTCACTGGTGCCTGTAACTCTGAATATTTGCTTGGACACCAGTACAGCGCTTCAGGAGGGCAATTGGATTTTGTCAGAGGCGCATATGCATCTAAAGGAGGTCGTTCCATTATTACGACCCGCTCAACGGCCGCGAATGATACGATTTCTCGTATTGTTCCCCGCCTTGAGGGGCCTGTAACAACCCCACGAACGGATACGCACTGGATAGTCACTGAATTTGGCTCCGTAAACCTGAAGGGGCTCTCTTCAACCGAGCGTGCGCTCAGCATCATTGAATTGGCACATCCCAATTTTCGGCAGCAACTTAGAGTAGATGCAAAAAAAATGCATCTGATTTAAAAGTAGGTTAATGCTATTTTTTAATGTAGCATCCCTAAAATATAAACATCATGAGTCTATTCAAATGATAATTGACAGAATTGATCACCTTGTATTAACGGTATCTGATATATCAACCACAATAAGATTCTACGAAGAGGTACTTGGTTTTTCTGCGGTAACATTTAAACAAAACAGAAAAGCGTTAATATTTGGAGCGCAAAAAATTAACCTCCATCAGCAAGAAATGGAGTTCGAACCAAAAGCGAGTAGACCAACGCCGGGATCTGCCGATTTATGTTTTATTACATCGACACCGATAAATGATGTTGTGTCTGAGATCTTACAGGCAGGCATTCCCATTGTTGAAGGCCCGGTTGAGAGAACTGGAGCCACAGGCGAGATAATGTCTATCTACATCAGGGACCCTGATGGAAACTTAATTGAAATTTCGCAGTATGTTTAATGTTAAAACTTACTATTACTGCCTTTATTATGATCACGCATCCGTTTATATTGGTCTAATGGAGATCATATGGCAATAATTTCTGGAAAGAGTCTATGTTCAAACTTATTGACTTGAAGACATCGAGGAATTCATAAGAAAGCGTAAAAAAGGAAAGGTGGTGCCCGGACTCGGAATCGAACCAAGGACACGGGGATTTTCAATCCCCTGCTCTACCGACTGAGCTATCCGGGCAACGAGGCGCATTAAACCGTAATCGCCTCGCTTCGTCAACGAAATTTCTTCAAATCAACGTAGACTGCACAATCTATCACCACTTTGTTGCTATTGCACGCAGAATCAGGCAAAAAACATCGCCCATGCGGCGGAAATCGGCATCGCCAGCAACAGCGCCGGGAGCATATTCACTACCGGAAACATTTTGATTCCACATACACGCAAGCCGGTCGCCACCAGCAGCAGTCCGCCTACAGCGCTAAAGTCGTCCATCATTGCCGGCGTGGTCAGTGGAAGAATGAGGGTGGCGCAGGCGGCAAGCGTTAACTGGATAATCAACATCGGCGCGCAAATCGCCGAAACGGCGATGCCAAGCGAACAGGCGAAAATAATGGCAGTGAAAAAATCCAGAAAAGATTTAGCGATCAAAATGTTTGGATCGCCAGTCATCCCTTCATGCATCGCGCCGAAAATACCGGTGCCGCTGGCGCAAAAAAGTACAATGATAGCGACGTAACTTTGAATAAATGAGTCGTGTGTTGGCTTCTTACCCGATGCCATAAATAATTGTTGGATTTTCGCGACTGCGCCATTAATGCCTTTTTCCAGCAAACAAAACTCGCCGATAAGCGCGCCGACCAGCGTCGCCAGCACCATCACCGGAAGATTAGCGCACTTCATCACCAGCAGAATGCCAATACCCAGAGAGCACAGACCAAAAATAGACGTCATTGAGACGCGAATCCGTTCTGGCAGACGCTGACTTAACAGCGCGCCAATAACGCCGCCGAATAAAATTGCGCCAGCGTTAATAAAAGGTCCAATTACCACAATGACTCCTGTTATTTGTCTTTCAAATTGCCTTATTATCACGCGATTAAGCTGTTAATAGCTTGACTATCTGTGACGTATAGAGCGCTGATTTTACCTTGCGCCGTCTGGTGAAAGGTGCCATGATTGCGCGAAATTTCTCCTGCCAGCATGGGGCTCGCCGGGATGAACATAGCGCCTTTATATTGTCTTCACTGTCGCCTGACTGCGCGAGGTTTGCCCCTTTCTTTCCTTTTTTTTGTCGTCCCCGCTATGCGGTGAGGGCAGCGCACGCTCACTGCAGGACAACAGTAAAATCAGAAACAGTCTGTTTTTACTGATGTCTGGCGGTCGGAGCTGGTATCCAGTTTGACCCGGCATCTCGTTGGGCAAGGCATCGGGCTTTGTCCGGGGTTACTCTACTCCCGAAACGGGTATTTGCGCTTATGAAATCAATGAATATTGCCGCCAGCGGTGAACTCATCCCCCGTCTCTCCACCCACCGAAACGTAGTGGCGCTGGACAGTACCGACTTTACCGATGTGGCCGCAGTCGTCATTACCACTGCCGACAGCCGTAGCGGTATTCTGGCGTTGCTTAAACGCACCGGTTTTCACCTGCCGGTGTTTATGCTTGCGGATGAACCCGTCAGCGCGCCTGTCGGCGTTACGGCGGTAATAGGTGGGAACGCGCAGGAATGGCTGGAGCTGGAAAACGCTGCCTGTCTCTACGAAGCAGAACTTCTGCCGCCCTTTTATGGCACCCTGACCCAGTATGTCGACATGGGGAATAGTACCTTTGCTTGCCCGGGGCACCAGCATGGCGAGTTTTTTAGAAAACATCCCGCAGGCCGCCATTTTTATGACTTTTTTGGTGAAAACCTGTTTCGTGCGGATATGTGTAACGCCGATGTGAAACTTGGCGATCTGCTCATACATGAAGGTTCTGCCAAACACGCGCAGAAATTTGCGGCAAAAGTGTTTAATGCGGATAAAACCTACTTTGTGCTGAATGGGACTTCGGCGGCGAATAAAGTGGTCACCAACGCCCTGCTGACGCGCGGCGATCTGGTGCTGTTTGATCGTAATAATCACAAATCCAACCACCACGGCGCCCTGATTCAGGCCGGGGCGACGCCAGTCTATCTTGAAGCAGCGCGTAACCCGTTTGGTTTTATCGGTGGTATTGATGCGCACTGTTTTGATGAAACGTACCTGCGCGACCAGATTCGTGACGTGATGCCGGAAAGCGCCGATGCATCGCGTCCGTTCCGCCTGGCGATCATTCAGCTGGGTACCTATGACGGCACTATTTACAACGCCCGTCAGGTGGTGGATAAAATCGGGCATCTCTGCGATTACATTCTGTTTGACTCCGCGTGGGTAGGCTATGAGCAGTTTATCAATATGATGGCGGATACCTCGCCGTTGCGGCTGGAGCTTAATGAAAACGACCCTGGGATCTTTGTGACCCAATCGGTACATAAGCAACAGGCGGGGTTCTCACAAACCTCGCAGATCCACAAAAAAGATAACCATATTCGCGGCCAGGCGCGTTTTTGCCCGCACAAACGCCTGAACAACGCCTTCATGTTGCACGCCTCGACCAGTCCGTTCTACCCGCTGTTTGCGGCGCTGGATATCAATGCCAAAATCCACGAAGGGGAGAGCGGTCGCCGCCTGTGGGCGGAGTGCGTTGCGCTGGGCATTGATGCGCGTAAAGCCATTCTCGCCCGTTGCAAACTGCTTCAGCCCTTTATCCCACTGGTTGTTGACGGCAAGCCGTGGCAGGCATATCCGACGGAGACCATTGCCAGCAATCGTCGTTTCTTCAGTTTTGAGCCCGGGGCGAAATGGCATGGCTTTGAGGGTTATGCGGATGACCAGTATTTTGTCGACCCCTGTAAACTGTTACTGACCACGCCAGGTATTGATGCCGATAGTGGGCAGTACACCGAATTCGGCATCCCGGCGACCATTCTCGCCCACTATCTGCGTGAGAACGGTATTGTGCCTGAGAAGTGCGATCTCAACTCGATTCTGTTCTTGCTGACACCCGCTGAGAGCGAAGAGAAACTGGCGCGGCTGGTCGCGATGCTGGCGCAATTTGAACGGCACATTGAAGACGATACGCCGCTTGCGGATGTATTGCCGACGGTTTTTCAGAAATACCCGGTGCGCTACCGCGATTACACCCTGCGTGAGCTATGTCAGGAGATGCACAACCTGTACGTTAGCTTTGACGTTAAGGATCTGCAAAAAGCGATGTTCCGCAAAGAAAGCCTGCCGCATGTGGCGATGAACCCACAGGACGCCAACAGCGCCTTTATTCGCGGCGATGTAGAGCTGGTGCGTATCAGCGAGGCGGACGGGCGTATTGCTGCCGAGGGGGCATTGCCATACCCGCCGGGCGTACTGTGCGTGGTGCCGGGGGAGATTTGGGGCGGCGCGGCGCAGCGTTATTTTTTGGCGCTGGAAGAGGGCATCAATCTGTTGCCCGGTTTTTCGCCGGAATTGCAGGGGGTATATAGCGAGACCGATGCCGATGGAATTCAACGCTTGTACGGATATGTTTTAAAGTAACGTTGCCTGCAGGCCGGATAAGGCATTTACGCCTTATCCGGCCTGCGAAACAGGGCAAGGATTAATGTGCAACGGGTTGCGAAACCGCCGGAACGCGAACGTGTTTGTATTTGAACAAGGCTACGAACGCGAAGGCCAGCACCAGCGAGTAGCCTGCGAAGATGAGCCACACGGTCTGCCAGTCGGTAATGCCGTTTTGAGTGTAATACTCCACCACTTTACCGCTCACAATGCCGCCCAGGATACAGCCGAAGCCGTTGGTCATCATCAGGAACATCCCCTGCGCGCTGGCGCGGATTTCCGGGCGTACTTCTTTTTCGACAAACACCGAGCCAGAAATGTTGAAGAAATCGAAGGCGCAGCCGTACACAATCATCGACAGTACCAGCAGAACGGTACCGAACGGCGTCGGGTCGCCATAAGCGAACAGGCCGAAACGCAGCATCCACGCCACAATACTGATAAGCATAACGTTCTTAATACCATAACGGCTCAGGAAGAACGGAATGGTCAGGATGAATAACGTTTCAGAAATCTGCGAAATCGACATCATCACCGAGGCGTGCTGCACGATAAAGCTACTGGCGAATAGCGGATCTTTATCAAAGCTATGCAGGAAGGTGTTGCCAAACATGTTGGTGATCTGCAGTTCCGCGCCCAGCATCATGGAGAAGATGAAGAAAATCGCCATCCGCTTATTTTTAAACAGCGCAAAAGCGTCAAGGCCCAGCATTGATGTCCAGCTCTGGTTTTTCTGTTGGTTCGCCACCGGAATGTGCGGCAGGGTAAAGGTAAACAGTACCAGCAGAACAGAAAGCGTCGCGCCGATATAAAGCTGCATATGGCTCAGCTCGAAACCGGAGAAACTCACGCCCCACATCGCCAGAATAAAGCCAATGGTACCCCAGATACGGATAGGTGGGAAGTCAGTCACAATATCCATGCCGGCAGACTGCAGGCGGTAATACGATATGGTATTGATCAAGCCCAACGTCGGCATATAGGCCAACGAGTTAAGCAGGATCACAAAGAACATCGCCCCAGGCGTAGTGACTTCCGCGGCCATGAATAGCGTGATGGCGCCGACAACATGACACAGGGCATAGACCCATTTCGCGCTCAGCCATTTGTCAGCCACAATGCCTAGCAAGGTCGGCATAAAGACGGCGGCAATCCCCAGTGAACTATAAACTGCGCCAATAGATGCGCCGTCAAATTTTAAGGTGACGAACATATACGAGCCCAGGGTAGTGAGCCAGCTTCCCCACAGACAGAACTGCAGAAAAGAAAGTATTTTAAGCTGCAGCTTAAGATTCATGTTAATTTCCTCACACCTGAGAGCGGATGAATGTTTTAAAAGGCACATTTGCCGTTGTGATTTGGTGTGATTCTATCAATGAGAGGCGGGCTTTTTTTGTTACCTGTGACAAATATTTGCAAACAATTTCTGATTGCAAGGTAAAATGGTGACGGAGTTAACACTTTTGCCTTTCCCGCCGCTGTCCTGTGCCAGCCAGAGGCGGGATGCGATGGTTTATCGGCGGCGATACGATCGCTGGGCGGAATTCACCTTATACAGATAGCGGCGCGACTCCGCAGATGGATGTCGGGTGGTTAATATCTGGTACACATCCCCCGGCGACATGCGGTTAATCATATTCGCGGCCTGAATTTTATCGTTCGAGAATACGCGTAATACGCTGCCTGCGCCGCCATTGTAGGCGGTAATGACCGCATAGCGCCGCGACGTCGGATTCTCAATACCGCTCAGATAGACATTATTCAACATCGCCAGATACGCTGTGCCGGTATCGATATTGCTGGCGGGGTCGAACAGGAAGTTACGGCTTGGCGTGCCGGACTTACCCTGAGAACGGAAAACATCTTTCCCGGCGCTGTGTTGCACCACCTGCATCAGGCCCAGCGCATCCGCGTGGCTGACCGCATACGGGTTGAACGAGGACTCCGTTTGCATAATCGCCAGAATCAGCGACTCGTCAACGCCGTATTTACGGGAGGCCTGGCGTACCATGCCAATGTATTTATGCGCGCGTTTATCAAGGTGGTTCGGCACCAGATTAATGGTGACGCTGTAAATAATACGCAGGCCGTTACTGCGGCTTTTGAGCCGCGTTTTCAGCAAGTAATCCGCGAATGTCGTGGCGCGGCCTTCCCAGCGAATAGGCTGGCCGGTATTGTCGAGGACCTGACCATACAGGAAGGGTTCTTTAGAAATTTTTATGTCATCGACATCGGAGTAAAGATCGACGGAGGTTGGGTCGTCACCCATGAGCAACGTTTTAATAATGGCCCGGCGCAGATGTGCGGTAGGTTCCGTCCCGGCGATGGTTTCAACGGTAATGGTCCCATCATCAAAGTTGATGTGGCTACGGGTCTGGAACTGATCGGTATATTTGACGTAGTCTTTCGGCCCGGCGATCAGGACTTCCTTATATCCCCACAGATTTTCAATATTGTTGGCAAATTGCCCCATCAAAATATCAAAGCCGTTGGTATCCTTGACCCAGGCTTCATTATACGTCTCGCCTTTTTTGGTCGAACTGGAGCAGGAGATGAGCAACGGCGCAATAACAGCAAGCGCGAGTAATTTTTTCATCATTCCGGGAGTGCATGTTGTGTTGTCGTTATGCCATGTTGCCGGGCAGCGGCGCTAAGAGCTTATCCGGCATAACTCACAGGCCGAATAAGCGCAGCCTCATTCAGCAACGGGCCTATTTTTTATCTTCCGGCGTATAACCTTCGATATGAACGTCTTTGCCTTCGAACAGGAAGCTCACCATCTCCTGTTCCAGCAGCTTACGGTGCTCGGCGTTCATCATGTTGAGCTTTTTCTCGTTAATCAACATGGTCTGCTTATGCTGCCACTGCGCCCACGCGTCCTTAGAGATCTCGTTATAGATACGTTTTCCCAGTTCGCCAGGGTAGAGCTGAAAATCTTGCCCTTCAGCGTCGCGTTGCAGGTAAGTACAAAAAATCGTTCTGCTCATAAGTCATCCTCTTCATCGACCGGAGCGTTAAACTGGCGCTCCGGTACGTAACTGCTGTAACAAGCGCTCCACGGGGGCCGCCAGTCCGACTGACGGCGGTTGCGCTAAGTTATACCAGAGCGCGCTGCCTTCATCCATGCAGGCGTCCAGTGACGACACGGGAAGCCACATAGGCACAATATCCAGGTGGAAATGGCTAAATGTGTGGCGAAACGCGTTAAGCTGGGTCAAATTATCAGCGTTAACATGCCGTTGCGCCAGCCATTCACGTAATTCATCTTCGCTGGCGAACTGCGGGAAGCAGTAGAGTCCGCCCCATAAACCGCTGGGAGGGCGCTGCGCCAGGAAAATCTCCTGATTATGCTGTAACAATAAAAAGTAACCCGTCCGCTCCGGTAACGTCTGTTTCGGTTTCTTGCCCGGATAGCGTGACCAGCTTTCATGCGCAGCGGCGATACAACCGTTTTGCAGCGGACACAGGGTGCACTTTGGCTTTGAACGCGTACAAACCATCGCGCCCAGATCCATCATCGCCTGATTAAAACGCTCCACGCCGCGTGCGGGCGTCACTTGCTCGCTCAACGTCCACAGCGTATTCTCCACCTCTTTTTTTCCAGGCCAGCCGCTAACAGCATAACAGCGAGCCAGCACACGTTTAACGTTTCCATCAAGAATCGGATAATGTTTACCTAACGCGAGGGAGAGAATTGCGCCGGCGGTTGAACGTCCGACGCCGGGGAGCGCGGCGATTTCGGCAAAAGTTTGCGGGAATTCTCCACCGTGAAGCGTCGCTACCTGTTGCGCCGCTTTATGCAAATTACGCGCGCGGGCGTAATAGCCGAGCCCGGTCCATAAATGGAGCACTTCATCCAGCGGCGCATTCGCTAAATCCGTCACCGTGGGAAAGCGCGCCATAAATCGCTCAAAGTAAGGAATCACCGTCGTCACCTGCGTTTGTTGCAACATGACTTCCGAGAGCCATACTTTGTAAGGCGTCTTGTTAATTTGCCAGGGCAGCGTTTTCCGCCCGTATTTGTCGTACCAGTCCAGAACCTGGGCTGAAAATTGAGACGCTTGCATGGAAACTCATTCATTATTGCCGGGGGCAAGATTGCAGCACAGAGGCCGCAGGGTGTAAACCGGAACTTTCCGCAGTGCGCTTCATGCTTGCATCCGGCAACTAACTTTGGATAATGCCCGTTTTCAGAACTCAAACACAGCAGACTACACTTTTATGAAAAACGACGTCATTTCACCGGAATTTGATGAAAACGGTCGCCCGCTGCGCCGTATTCGTAGTTTTGTTCGTCGCCAGGGGCGACTGACAAAGGGGCAAGAACACGCGCTGGAAAACTACTGGCCGGTGATGGGCGTCGAGTTCAGCGAAGCGCCGGTAGATTTCGCCACGTTGTTTGGTCGCGAAGCGCCGGTGACGCTGGAGATTGGTTTTGGCATGGGGGCGTCTCTCGTGGCGATGGCGAAAGCGCGCCCGGAGCAGAATTTCCTCGGCATTGAAGTGCATTCACCCGGCGTCGGCGCATGTCTGGCGTCCGCTCATGAAGAGGGCGTTGAAAACCTGCGCGTCATGTGCCACGACGCGGTAGAAGTGTTGCATAAAATGATTCCTGACAATTCTTTATCGATGGTTCAGCTCTTTTTCCCTGACCCGTGGCATAAAGCGCGTCATAATAAACGCCGTATCGTTCAGGTGCCGTTTGCTGAACTGGTATTGAGCAAGCTGAAATTGGGCGGCGTTTTCCATATGGCGACCGACTGGGAAGCGTATGCGGAACACATGCTTGAAGTCATGTCTTCTATCGACGGGTACAAAAATCTGTCAGAGAGCAATGATTATGTACCGCGCCCGGAATCGCGCCCGGTAACGAAATTTGAACAACGTGGCCATCGTCTTGGTCATGGCGTATGGGACTTAATGTTCGAGAGGGTGAAATAATGGCAAAGAACCGTAGTCGTCGTCTGCGTAAAAAAATGCACATTGACGAATTCCAGGAATTAGGATTTTCGGTGGCATGGCGTTTTCCGGAAGGTACATCTGAAGAGCAGATCGATAAGACTGTCGATGACTTTATTAATGACGTTATTGAGCCTAATAAACTGGCGTTTGACGGCAGCGGCTACCTGGCCTGGGAAGGGCTGATTTGTATGCAGGAAATCGGTAAATGTACCGAAGAACATCAGGCGATTGTGCGTAAGTGGCTGGAAGCGCGCAACCTTGAAGAAGTCCGAACCAGCGAACTTTTCGACGTTTGGTGGGACTAATGAGTACAGGGTCGGCAAATGCCGGCCCGCTTTGTCTTGAGGGAAAGTTATGATGCGCAAAACGCTGCTGGCGGCAGTGCTAACGTTGACGGCGATGGCCGCTCATGCAGATTACAAATGCAGTGTCACGCCGCGTGACGATGTGATCCTGAGTCCACAAACGGTACAGGTGAAAGGTGAAAACGGCAACCTGGTGATCACGCCGGACGGCAATGTGATGTACAACGGTAAGCAGTACACCCTTAGCGCCGCGCAACGCGAGCAAGCGAAAGATTACCAGGCGGAACTGCGAAGCGCGCTGCCGTGGATTGATGAGGGCGCCCGATCGCGCGTCGAAAAAGGCCGCGTGGCGCTGGATAAAATCATCGCTAAAGAGGTAGGCGAAAGCAGCAACATGCGTAGCCGTCTGACGAAGCTTGATGCGCAATTAAAAGCGCAAATGAACCGTATTATCGAACATCGTACGGACGGCCTGACGTTCCACTATAAGGCTATCGACCAGGTGCGTGCCGACGGTCAGCAGTTGGTGAATCAGGCGATGGGCGGTATTTTGCAGGACAGCATTAACGAAATGGGCGCCAAAGCGGTGCTTAAAGGCGGCGGCAATCCTTTACAGGGCGTGATGGGCAGCCTCGGTGGTTTGCAAACCGCTATCCAGAACGAATGGAAAAATCAGGAGAAAGATTTCCAGCAGTTTGGCAAAGATGTCTGTAGCCGCGTAGTAACCTTAGAAGATAGCCGCAAAGCGCTGGTTGGCAGCCTGAAGTAATCTTTCCTTTTTAAACAATGGCGTAGATCGTATCTGCGCCTTTTTATTCTGTTTTTTCCTGCATTTTGTTATCCATCTCTAAAAAATACTCTCTGTTGGATATATATCGCTGGTTAATCGTATGGCGTCACATTATTCGTCTGCAATATAGGGATAATGCGACCAGTTGACATAACTGGAGATATAACATGGAGTTTTTCAGGAAAACGGCATTAGCTGCTCTGGTAATGGGTTTCAGCGGCGCAGCGTTCGCTTTACCGAATATCACCATCTTAGCGACCGGCGGAACGATCGCTGGCGGCGGTGATTCAGCAACAAAATCAAATTATACGGCAGGTAAAGTCGGTGTCGAAAATCTGGTGGATGCCGTTCCTCAATTGAAGGACATTGCGGTAGTGAAAGGCGAGCAGGTCGTTAACATTGGCTCGCAGGATATGAACGATGAAGTCTGGCTCACGCTGGCGAAAAAAATCAATACCGAGTGCGACAGCACCGACGGTTTCGTGATTACCCACGGTACTGATACGATGGAAGAGACCGCTTATTTCCTCGATCTGACCGTGAAATGCAATAAACCGGTGGTACTGGTCGGCGCGATGCGCCCTTCCACGTCAATGAGCGCAGATGGCCCGTTCAACCTCTATAATGCGGTAGTAACAGCGGCTGATAAACAGTCTGCCAACCGCGGCGTGCTGGTGGTAATGAATGATACCGTCATGGACGGACGCGACGTCACTAAGACCAATACGACTGACGTGGCGACGTTCAAAGCGGTTAACTACGGCCCGCTGGGTTATATCCACAACGGTAAAATTGACTACCAGCGTACGCCAGAGCGTAAACATACCACCTCCACCCCGTTCGACGTGTCGAAGCTGACCGCGTTGCCGAAAGTCGGTATCGTTTATAACTATGCGAATGCGTCCGATCTGCCGGCAAAAGCGCTGGTAGACGCGGGTTATGACGGGATCGTGAGCGCAGGTGTGGGTAACGGCAACCTGTATAAAACGGTCTTTGATACCCTGGCGACCGCTGCGCACAACGGTACGGTAGTGGTGCGTTCTTCACGTGTGCCGACTGGCGCAACCACGCAGGATGCGGAAGTGGACGATGCAAAATACGGCTTTGTCGCCTCTGGCACGCTGAACCCGCAAAAAGCGCGTGTCTTACTGCAACTGGCGTTAACCCAGACTAAAGATCCAAAACAGATCCAGACGATGTTCAATCAGTATTAAAGATAATGCCCCGGTCGGAAGGCCGGGGCTATCTTTGGAAGACCTCTCGCACAATCAACACTATTATCTTGCTAATTATCATCCTGGTTATGATAATCGTGGGCGTCATGTCTCTGGACGGGAGGTCCACAAGTGGTTCGACAATGGATTGCTGGCGCAGCGCTGTTTGCCCTGATTTCAGGCTATAGTTGGGCAGAGGTTGCTCAACCCTCCGATAACATCTTAAAAGAACAGTTTAGTAAGCAGTACCACGGCATACTTAAACTGGATTCCATTACCTTAAAAAATCTTGATTCGAGGGGCAATCAGGCCACCTGGTCTGCCGAAGGGGATATTTCTTCCCGTGAAGATATGTATACCGGCGTTGGTATGGCGGCGGATTATTATTTTGTTGAAAAAACCTGGACCAAAGATCGTCCCGTTAAATTTTCTGCCATGTTGACCAGCAAAGGGACGCCAGCCTCTGGCTGGACGGTGAGCTATTACTCATTACAAATGGCAGCCAGCGATCAGGGCCGGGCTATTGACGACATTAAAACGAATGATAAATACCTGATCGTCAACAGTGATGACTTTAACTATCGGTTTGGCAACATTGAAGCCTCCTGGCGTGCGCAGAAAGCGTCGATCCCCGGTCTTGAAAAACAACTCTCTGCCCTGGATAAGAAAATAGCGGTAGCTAAAAAAGAAGCCGACGCATATTGGGGAAAAGGCGCTGATGGGAAACCGTTGACCCGCGCCGAGGCGTTTAAAAAGACGTTAAAAGAGCGCGATGATTATGTAAAAGCCAACGATAGCAGCGTATATGCCGAGAAATACGAAAAAGAGGTCTATCAACCGGCATTAGACGCGTGCCGTAAGCAGAGTGAGCCGTGCAATGAAGCGGCTATTCAGCAGAAAAGAGATTTAGACATACACGAGCAACGGCGGCAGGTATTTTTGAAATCAGAAGAGCTGCGTCGAAAAGCGCAGAATGACTGGATAACGTTAGAGAAAGGACAATATCCGCTGAATATAGCGGTACAGAAACTTCAGATGCAACAGAGTGATATCCGCATGAAAATCATGGATATTAATGACGGTTACGAGCGCTGGAAAAAAGATACGGACGATTTGCGTCGTAAAGGCGTTATTAAATAATGCGCTTGCCGGCGGCGCATTAACCGCCACAGATCGGTAAGCGTCGCGCCATCAGGTATTTTACCCGCTGGCGCTACAGGCTTATTCCTTGTTATTCCGCGAGAAACAACTCAAGAAGAGAGTTTAAAAACAGTTTACCGTGCCGGGTAATCTGCCAGTATTGCTCGCATTCGGTCAGGTAGCCCTGGGCAATAGCCTCGTCGATTGGCTGACGAATAACCGCTTCCGTAAGCCCGGTGTAGTCGACAAATTCGGCGCGAGGCGCGCGCTCCAGCAACCGAAAACGGTTCATAAAGAACTCAAAGGGTTTATCGTCATCACTCACGTCACGCTGGCTTTCCAGGTAACGTCCCTGCATATAACCGCGTGGGTGACGGGTTTTGGTGGTGCGCAGGATCCTGCCGCCCGGGAAGGTGACTTTACCGTGGGCGCCGCAGCCAATCCCCAGATAGTCGCCAAAGCGCCAGTAGTTCAGATTATGCTGGCACTGATAACCGGGTTTGGCATAGGCCGACGTTTCGTATTGCTGATAGCCAGCAGCGGTTAATAACTGGTGGCCCTGCTCAAAGATATCCCACAGTGCGTCATCGTCCGGTAAAACCGGCGGACGCGAACCGAACAAAGTGTTGGGTTCAATCGTCAATTGATACCATGAGAGATGCGGCGGATTAAGCGCAATCGCCTGTCGCAAATCGTTCAGCGCATCTTCCAGCGTTTGGTCCGGCAATCCATGCATCAAGTCGAGGTTAAAGCTGCGTAGCCCAAGCCCATTTGCCAGTCTTGCTGCCCGCATCGCCTCTTGTGGACCGTGAATACGGCCAAGACGTTTCAGCTTAGGCTCACTAAAGCTCTGCACGCCAATGGAGATCCGGTTTACGCCGGCGCGCTGATAGTCGATGAAGCGGTCGGCTTCGACCGTGCCGGGGTTCGCTTCCATGGTAATTTCCGCATCCGCCGCCAGATTCAGGCGTGCACGCACGCCGTCCAGCAGCGTTTGCATCGCCGGCCCGGAAAGCAAGCTTGGCGTACCGCCGCCAATAAAAATGGTCTTTACTTCACGCCCTTGCGCCCAGGCGACGTCGGCATCCAGATCGTTTAACAGATGCTGGACGTAGTCGTCATGTGGCACCTCGCCCTTCAACGCATGGGAATTGAAGTCGCAATATGGACATTTTTGTACACACCAGGGAATATGAATATAAAGACTGAGCGGCGGTAGTTTAGCCATTGCGTAACGCATCCAGCAGCAGCTTGAGCGCTTGTCCTCGGTGGGAAATCGCGCTTTTTTCTTCACGGGTCAGTTCTGCGGCGGTTTTGCCTTCAGACGGTACGAAGAAAATGGGATCATAGCCAAATCCGCCATTTCCGACCGCCTGGCGAGTAATGACGCCAGGCCAGCTACCGTGACAGACTATCGGTGTGGGATCTTCGGCATGACGCAAATAAACCAGCACACAATGGAATCGCGCCTGGCGTTTGTCGTCCGGAACATCCCGTAGAGTATGCAGCAGTTTTTCCAGATTTTGCTGATCTGTCGCGTTTTCGCCAGAATAGCGCGCGGAATAGATACCCGGCGCGCCGCCTAAAACGTCAACGGCCAGACCGGAGTCATCGGCAATGGCGGGCAGACCGGTCATTTTAGCGGCATGGCGCGCTTTGAGAATCGCGTTTTCAATAAACGTCAGGCCGGTTTCTTCCGCGGAATCGACGCCCAGTTCCGTTTGCGCTACCACATCAAGCCCAAAATCGCTTAACAGCGACGCGAGCTCGCGCACTTTACCGGCGTTACCGGTTGCGAGAACAACTTTTTGCATGGGATACCTACTCAGTTAACGCCGCAATTTCCGGCGGGATCTGTTGCGGGTGAATAATTTTTACCTGTTTGTGACGGCCCAGCTCGCCTTTTTCGATGACGATCTGACTTTTCGCCACGCGAAACTGTTTACCGAGAAACTTGATCAGATGGCTGTTTGCCTGACCGTCAACCGGCGGGGCGGTAATGGCGACTTTCACCTCGTCGCCATGTAAGCCCACAATACTGTCGCGGCTGGCTTTCGGCTGAATATAAAGCCGTAACACCAGACCGTCTTCGCAGCGAGTCACAGCACTCATAGCGCCATCCACAGCCCCGGCAGCAACATGTTGCCTGTCGCTTGTAAGACTTCAGCGATCCCCATATTAACGACATACAGCAGCAGCACCAGAACCATCGGCGAGAAGTCGATGCCGCCCATCGCAGGCAGTATACGGCGAATCGGGCTGAGCAGCGGCTCGGCAAGCTGAATCAATACATATTCAATCGGGCTACGACCCTGGCTCACCCAGCTCATGATAGCCATGACCAGCAGCACCCAGAAGATCAGCAGGCCGATTGTTTTAAGTAAGATAAGCACCGCGGCAATCCAGATAATCGCCTGAAACGTAATGACCTTAAACAGCACTATCGCCTTAATAACGCTAAGAATAAACGCCACCAGCAGAGAAGCGCTGTCAATCGGCCCCATTGGCGGGATAATACGACGCAGCGGTCCGATGATGGGCTGCGTAATTTTCACCACGAACTGGGAAAAAGGGTTGTAAAAGTCACAGCGGGCCCACTGCATCCACACGCGCAATAATAGCACCATGGTATACAGCTCAATTACCGTTGAGAGCAGGAAGGTCAACGTATTCATGGCGTTCCTCAGTTTTCCTTAATTTTTTGTGTAATCACGAGCACCAAAGATAGCGGTGCCGATGCGCACCATTGTGCTACCTGCCGCAATCGCGGCTTCCATATCGTCGCTCATACCCAGAGATAAGGTATCAACGTCAGGGTAGCGCGCTTTCAGCCCGGCAAATGCTACAGCCATTTGACGTGCGACTTCAAACTGCCTTACATAATCTGACTCTGGCGCCGGGATCGCCATCAGTCCGCGAAGCCGCAGACGCGGCAGTGTTGCCACCGCCGCGGCCAGCTCATCCAGTTCCGCCAGCGGAATGCCTGATTTGCTGTTTTCATCGCTGATATTAATTTGGATCAGAACATTTAGCGCTGGCAGATTATCCGGACGCTGTTCGCTCAGCCGCGAGGCGATACGCAGGCGATCGATGGTATGACACCAGTCAAAATGCTCGGCCACCAGCCGACTTTTGTTGGACTGTAAAGGGCCAATAAAGTGCCAGTGCAGGCCTTCCACTTTCGCTTCCTGAAAGTGGCGGATTTTTTCCACCCCCTCTTGTACATAATTTTCACCAAATGCCCGTTGTCCGGCGGCAATGGCTTCTGCGATGTCGCTCGCAGGTTTGGTTTTACTCACTGCAAGCAACGTAACTTCTTCTGAAGAGCGGCCGCAACGCGTCGCCGCGGCGGAGATTTTGTCCCGGATGTGTGCCAGGTTATGCGCGATATCGTTCATTTTCCGAGGATGTTTATATGAATATGGAAGAAATTGTGACGCTTAGTGTAAAGCATAACGTCTCGGATCTACACCTGTGTAACGCCTGGCCTGCGCGATGGCGCAAACAAGGACGCATGGAGATCGCGCCTTTTACCGCGCCAGATGTCGACAAGCTTCTGCTTGATTGGCTTAATGACGCGCAACAATATCAGTGGCGAACGCACGGCCAGCTTGATTTCGCCGTCTCGCTGTCTGGCACGCGGCGCCTACGCGCCAGTGCGTTCACACATCAACAGGGAACGTCGCTGGCGCTACGGCTATTGCCCGAGCGTTGTCCTGATCTGGCGGAAATCCAGATGCCGCCGATAGTACCCGCACTGCTTGCCAGCGAGAACGGACTGATTCTGGTCACTGGCGCTACTGGCTGCGGGAAGTCCACCACGCTGGCGGCGATGGTGGGACATCTTAATCAACATGCCGATAAA
Source organism: Salmonella sp. A7 (assembly GCF_020181675.1). Lineage (NCBI taxonomy): Bacteria > Pseudomonadati > Pseudomonadota > Gammaproteobacteria > Enterobacterales > Enterobacteriaceae > Salmonella > Salmonella sp. A7. Next base: position 769,794 of record NZ_CP084001.1, read on the forward strand.
CACATCCTGACGCTGGAAGATCCTATTGAGTACCGTTACACCAGCAAGCGTTGCCTGATACAGCAGCGGGAAATCGGCCAGCATTGCGCCACTTTTGCCGCCGGGCTGCGCGCGGCGTTGCGTGAAGATCCCGATGTCATTTTGCTGGGAGAGCTGCGTGACAGCGAGACCATTCGCCTGGCGCTGACGGCGGCGGAAACGGGGCATCTGGTACTGGCAACCCTGCATACTCGCGGTGCGGCGCAGGCGGTGGAAAGATTAGTGGATAGTTTTCCGGCGCAGGAAAAAGAACCGGTACGCAGTCAACTGGCGGGTAGTCTGCGCGCTGTACTATCGCAAAAACTGGAGGTCGACAGACAGGATGGGCGCGTGGCGTTGTTTGAATTACTGATTAATACGCCAGCCACAGGGAATTTGATCCGTGAAGGCAAACTCCATCAGTTGGCCCACGTGATACAAACCGGGCAGCAGCAGGGGATGATGACATTCGCCCAGAGCGCGCAATGGCGTCAGGCGCAGGGACGGCTGTAGCGAAGATGGCGGCGTAGGGGGGAAAGTGTTGACTGGCGCGGTGGATTGAACGGCATACAGGCTTGTATCCTGGCGAACCGGCGTTAAAATCGCAGCTTTGTTAAAACCACAGCGAAGCCATTTAACGATGTCATCACAACCGAATCAAAGCCTGATAGATGGCATTCGCTGTCTGCAATATCTGGTTTCCAGCGACCGTGCTATCGGATGTCGCGAGCTTGCCCGGCTGATGGATATTAATACCACGCGCGTTAATCGCCTGTTAATGACGATGGCCTCTATTGGACTCACGATGCAGGATGAGCACCGACGCTATTTACCCGGGCCAGGCATTCATGCTTTGGCGGCGCAGGCGATTCGTGGTTCAGCGCTGTTCTCCCATGCGTTGCCTATCCTTGAGCGCCATGCGCCCAAAGACATCGTGGTGGCATTAGGCGTGCTATGGGAAGACCAGATTATCTATATTTATCACTCTACGCCGGGTTCGCAGGGAAGTCAGGCGCTGGCGGGGTTTCGCATGTGCCCGGCCTGGCAGTCGGTAACAGGAGTGGCGTTACTGGCGGCAGAAAGCGATGAGGCGCTAATGCAGCGTTTTACTCCGGAGCAGTGGCGTAATCTGGCACCGCATGTGGCGCAGCAGCGCCAGCGGGGATACGTGCTGTGGCATCACGCTGATGGTGAAGTTTCTATGGCGCAACCGCTAGGCAAGCACGCCGCAGCGCTGGCCTTTGCGGGAATGTGGCGGATTGATGAGGCGGAGGCGGCTGCGCGTTTACAGGCGTTGAACGCATTAAACCAGCGTATTGCCCAGCAAGCCTGGCAACCGTGACCGCGTTATCCGCCTGCTGACAAAAACGGCTTTAATACCCCTGTTCAAAATAGCTTTCGAGGATAATCACGGCGGAGGCCGAGTCCACTTTGCCTTTGTTCAGTGCGCGATACCCACCTCGTTCAAACAGACCGGAGCGTGCTTCAACGGTGCTGAGTCGTTCATCGTGCAGCGTGACAGTTACCCCGAAACGCCCATGAATACGGTTGGCGAATTTACGTGCGCGCGCCGTCAGCGGTTGTTCAGTGCCATCCATATTGAGCGGTAGCCCGACAATAATTTCGTCCGGCTGCCACTCTTTCAGCAAACGTTCAATGAGCGTCCAGTCGGGCGTGCCGTCCTGTGCTTTGATTGCCGGAAGCGGACGGGCGGTGCCGGTAATGCGTTGTCCTATTGCAACGCCGATGCTTTTTGTGCCGAAGTCAAAGGCCAGTAAGGTGCCGCTCATCAGGCGTGCCCCGCAACGCCAGGCATGGTCAGAATATCAATGCCAATAAGTTTTGCCGCTTCGCGCCAGCGCTCGGCAATGGGCGTTTTGAACAAAATATTGAGATCGGCGGGCGCGGTAAGCCAGGCGTTATCAAGCAACTCTTGTTCAAGCTGGCCTTTATCCCAGGAGGCGTAGCCCAGCGCGACCAGTACATCGGAAGGCTGTTGTTGGGTACCTAACGTTTCCAGCACATCGCGGGAGGTGGTAATCACGGTATTGTCTGAGATACGAATGCTGGAGGTGAAACGTGACGGCGGAGTATGGAGAATAAATCCGCGATCTTCCGCCAGCGGGCCGCCGAGCATCACGGCTTTATCAAGACGAATTGACGAATCGCGCGGTTCCGGCGTAATTTTTAGTTTTTCCAGAATCCCTTCAATTTGCAGATTTTCCAAAGGCTTATTAACAATAATCCCCATAGCGCCGTCCTGGTTGTGCTCGCAAATATACACCACGGAACGGCGGAAAATCGGGTCCTGGAGCGCAGGCATGGCAATAAGAAAGTGATGCTGTAAATTCATTGTCAGAGGTTCTGTTTCCTGGTTCAAAAAAACGACAGCGTTCAGTATGTGGGGAAAGCGGACGGTTGTCACTCATATAAGCCGTCTTTTGCCAAAGGACGGCTGCCTTATCGGGCAATAGATTGCCGGATGGCGATGCTGATGCGCCGCCTTATCCGACCGGGGCGGCGTGATTGCTCAGGCCCGGTAATCGCACGCCACCGGGCAATAAACCTTTACTTCGCCAGACGCGCTTCGATGGCGTCCATCAACATCCCGGTGATAGAGATCGGATATTCCGCTTCAATTTCACGCACGCAGGTTGGGCTGGTCACGTTAATTTCCGTTAAGCGGTCGCCGATAATATCCAGACCGACGAAAATAAGCCCTTTGGCTTTAAGCGTCGGCCCAACGCGGCGGGCGATTTCCCAGTCGCTTTCGCTCAACGGACGGGGTTCGCCGCGACCACCAGCCGCCAGGTTGCCGCGGGTTTCGCCGCCCTGCGGAATACGCGCCAGGCAGTAAGGCACCGGCTCGCCGTCGACGACCAGTACGCGCTTATCGCCATCTTTGATCGCGGGCAAATAGTTCTGCGCCATGCAGTAGCGGTTGCCCAGCTCGGTCAGCGTTTCGGCAATAACGCCTAGGTTAGGATCGCCTTCCTTAACGCGGAAAATGGACGCGCCGCCCATACCGTCCAGCGGTTTCATAATGATATCGCCGTGCTTTTCCCAAAACGCTTTGAGCTGCGCTTTATTGCGCGTTACCAGCGTTTCCGGGGTCAGGTCGGAAAACCAGGCGGTATACAGTTTTTCATTACAGTCGCGCAGGCTTTGCGGTTTGTTGACGATAAGCGTCCCTTCCTCTTCAGCGCGTTCCAGAATATAGGTCGCATAAATAAACTCGGTATCAAACGGCGGATCTTTGCGCATCAAAATGACGTCCAGATCGGCGAGTTTAATCTCCTGCTCGCTGTCGAACTCGTACCATTTATCGTAATTTTGCTCCACGCTCAACGTTCGCGTGCGGGCGCGGGCTTCGCCGTTAATCAGATAAAGGTCAGCCATCTCCATATAATGAAGTTCATAACCACGACGTTGGGCTTCCAGCAGCATAGCGAAACTGGTGTCTTTCTTGATGTTGATGTGTGCGATGGGGTCCATCACGATGCCGAGCTTGATCATTATTTTCTCCGTTAACGCTTCATCCTAAGTCGCCAAAACGCACCTGTAGCGCAGTAATGGCGGTGAGCGCGGTTGTCTCAGTACGCAGAACGCGAGGTCCTAACAGAATATCAGTAAACTGATAGCGCGCGGTCATCGCGATTTCGTCCGCCGACAGCCCGCCTTCCGGGCCGATCAGCAGTCGGACGCGTTCAACCGGCAGCGGCAGAGTGTTGATGCTGGCATGGGCGCGCGGATGAAGATTGAGCTTCAGCCCGGAATCTTGCTCGGCGCACCAGGCCTCCAGCGCCATCGGCGGGCGAATTTCCGGCACCCGGTTACGCCCGCATTGTTCGCAGGCGGCGATGGCGATCTTTTGCCACTGCTGGCGCTTTTTGTTCAGACGTTCATTATCCAGTTTAACGCCGCAGCGCTCAGAGAACAGTGGCGTAATGAGGCTTACACCCAGTTCGATCGATTTCTGGATAGTAAATTCCATTTTTTCACCGCGCGACATCACCTGGCCCAGATGGATATGCAGCGGCGATTCACGATCGTCGATTTCGCCTTTCATCACTTGCACTTCAACGCTTTTCTTACTGGCGCTAATGATTTCAGCATCGAATACCTGATTACTGCCGTCAAACAGCTGTAACGCTTGTCCCGGTCCCATGCGCAGTACACGACCAATATGGTTGGCCGCATCTTCGCATAACGAAATCTGCGTACCGGACGTCAACAATTCAGGGTGATAAATGCGGGGAATACGCATAATAAAAAAATCCGCGTCATGGCCCCGGCGTTTGGCTATCCAGGGCATGGGTTAACAAGAATCCCGCTAGTGTAGGTTAGCTCTTTCGCGCCTGGCAAGCGCGTTGCACATAGGGATTATGATTACCCTGGACCTTCGCGATACGCGCATCGCGCTCGCATTCCCAGGCGGTAACGGGGTACTGCTTATCCCAGACGTTAAAAAGCTGCGTTTGTTGGCGGGAAAGTTTCAGTTGGTATTGGTCGCGCATATAAAAATAAGTGCGGGCGATTGCGCCACGGGCGCGGGCGGGCGGCTCGGCGATTTTCGCTTTAAAATCCACTTTCATGGCGCATTGCCCGTACTGGCCTTCGCCGCCGTTCCACTGGCTATACATAAAGTTGCCGCGATCGCCATTCACTTCGCCAATGGCGGGCTGCAGGTTATGCATATCGCTTTCCATTTTGCGGTAGACCGGATCTTTAGCGCAGTTTTTTCGCCCGCCGTCCTGCCAGCACTGGCGCTGATGACCGAATTGCCAGGCGGGGACAACGTGCTCCCACTCAATGCGTCTGGCGCGATTCTCGTTTTTACGCACCTTATAGCCGCAGGACTCCAGGTCTACGACGCCTTTTTTACCCTGCCAGCGGATTTGGCACCCGCAGTAAAAGCTGCCGGGCGCGTCAGCATTGACTTTGACGCTCGCCGCTTTGGCCTGAGAAAAATTGTTAATGCCATCGGCCAGGGCCTGGCCTGAAAACGCTGCGGCCAGCAACGCAGCGGCAAAAGAAAAATTACGGTACATTGCACACTCCATAGCAAAACGAGCCCGCAACGTAACGAAAGTTGTGTCTGTATGCAATCAGTCCGCTCAGGAAAGTTCCCGGACGTTTCGGGAACTACCCGGCGACCAGTGGTTCGCCGCAGTGAACGCAACGATAAACCGCTTCGCCGCGTACTACCCGATTATGACGGCGGACGGTGAGTTGATGTTGCTGGCATTGGCAATGGTAGGGAAAGGTATTGCGCCGTACGGATTGCAGCGCAAATTGATGAGTACGTCTGGCCGGAACGCCCAGCACGCTTTCCATCATCCACTTCCATTCCTTGCCATGCGGAGCCTTGCGTCCGAAGTGCTTCCACACCAACAGATGCGCCAGTTCATGCGGCACGACCTCTGCTATAAAGGTGTCGATGTTTTCCAGCAGTAACACCGGGTTGAGGCGGATTTCGTAGCTCTCCAGCCAGGCGGTGCCCGCCGAGGTGCCGCGTTGCGTATACACCAGTTTCGGCTCCGGATAATGTCTATCGAGCTTGAGGTTCGCCTGGGCGAGATTTTCCCGCAGACGACGCATCACGGCCTGCTGGATAGCGATAGGGAGACGAGGGGTTTTCATAGCGGCAGAGAATAGTGCGACGGAAGAGGGACTGCAAGAAAAACGCTTCCTCCTGTGGCAGGAGGAAGCGTGGAGGGATTAGTCGTGGGCGCCGATTTCGCGCAGTTTACGACCTTTCATCAGGTTACGTTCAATGTGTTCCAGCGAAACGTGTTTGGTTTCCGGCACCAGCCACAGGGTCAGCAGGATAAACAGCACGTTCAGGCCAGCGTAGACCCAGAAGGTGTTGGCGTTACCCAGATTGTTCAGCATGGTCAGGAACGTTGCGCCGACGATCATATTGGCGATCCAGTTGGTCGCGGTGGAGCAGGTGATGCCGAAATCGCGGCCTTTCAGCGGTTGGATTTCGGAGCACAGTACCCAAATCAGCGGACCAGCGCTCATCGCAAATCCAATGATGAACATCAGCAGCATAGCGATAGCGAAGTATTGCGCAGACGGCGAATGGATGCCGATGTGCATCATCGTACCCAGAATCCCCATACCAATCGCCATGACCAGGAAGCCCAGCGTCAGGGTAGGTTTGCGACCCCAGCGGTCAACCAGGCCGATAGCGATGAAGGTTGCCAGGACGTTAGTCAGACCAACAATAACGGTGCCCCACATCTGCTCCGTGGTATTTGTGTACCCCGCCAGCTCGAAGATTTTCGGCGCGTAATACATGATGACGTTCATCCCGGTAAATTGCTGCATTACCTGCAACAAAATGCCAAGAAACACGGCGCGGCGGAAGTTGCTGTTCTCTTTGAACAGCGCCCAACCGCTCTGTTTAACCTGCAAACTTTCGCGAATTTCATCAAGCTCACGTTTTGCTTCCGCACTGGTGTCACGCAGGCGCAACAGGACGCGTTCAGCATCATGGAAGCGGCGTTTCGCCGCAAACCAGCGCGGGCTGTCCGGCAGGAAGAAGACGCCGATCAGCAGCAGAATGGCTGGGATGATGATCACGCCGAGCATCCAGCGCCATGCGCCGCTGTAGCTGAACGCGGTATCGGACAGATAAGCGCCCAGAATCCCGATGGTGATCATGAGTTGGTACATTGAGATCATACTGCCGCGAATTTTTTCCGGCGCGATCTCGGACAGGTACAACGGTGCGGTGTAGGAAGCGACGCCGACGGCCAGACCCAGCAGCACGCGAGAAATAATCAGGACTTCAACGTTAGGCGCCGCAGCGGAGAACAGCGAACCGGCGACGAACAGGATAGCGCCGATCATCAGGCTTTTTTTACGACCCAGCTTAAAGGAGAGCCAGCCGCTGCCGACAGCGCCGACGGCCGCGCCAAACATCATGGAGCTGACCACCCATTCCTGAGTGTGTGCGGTAATCTGAAACTCGTCGGTAATGAAGGGTAAAGCACCGGCGATAACGCCGATATCCAGGCCAAAAAGTAATCCTGCCAGGGCTGCAAGAAAGCAGACAAAAAATGTCATGGCCTTGTTGGAACGCCCTTGTTTTTTATTGTCAGGCATTATGCCCTCCGGTTGGGTTAGCAATTTTATCGATGTTAAGAGTAGGTGAGTACGCCGTAAAAAGATGTGAGGCTAATCACAATGGTGTAATCGTTTACACTACTATTTATCTCGGTGATTATTTAATTATCTGAAAAATAATAGTTTTAATAATCTTATAACCATATCAATCGCCTGGTATTCAGACAAAGTTGAAAAATTATGTAATATTTTCATCGCAGAATTAGCATACCGATAGTGATGCGGTCAGTTCTTAATGAAAATGAATGTAACCGCTTTCATGATGACTGAAACTGAATGATAAAAAGTGTAGTCGAAGAAACGAAAGGGGAGAGTGGATTGTGCTGCGCATCACAAAAAGGTCAGTATAAATACACGCTGGAACATCTGATAACGTTGCGTGTATCAGCAATGATAAAGGCCAGCAGGGCGCTGGCCTTGATAAGTACGGTATGGTTTACCTGACTGAAAAACAGCGTCAGGCGCGGGCGATTATTTCAGACCGGCAGCATCGCGCAGCAGTTGCGCTTTGTCGGTTTTTTCCCATGGGAAGTTTTCGCGACCGAAGTGGCCGTAAGCCGCAGTTTCTTTGTAGATCGGGTGCAGCAGATCCAGCATCTGAATCAAGCCGTACGGGCGCAGGTCGAAGAATTCGCGCACCAGCAGAATCAACTGTTCAGCAGGCACTTTTTCAGTACCGAACGTTTCCACCATGATGGACGTCGGCTCCGCTACGCCGATAGCGTAGGAGACCTGGATTTCACAGCGATCCGCCAGACCTGCCGCCACGATGTTTTTCGCGACATAACGCGCAGCGTAAGCTGCAGAACGGTCAACTTTAGACGGATCTTTACCGGAGAAGGCGCCGCCGCCGTGACGCGCCATACCGCCGTAGGTATCAACGATGATCTTACGACCGGTCAGACCACAATCGCCCATCGGGCCGCCGATAACAAAACGCCCGGTTGGGTTGATAAAAAACTTAGTGGACGTATTTAACCATTCAGACGGCAGAATGGGTTTGATGATCTCTTCCATCACCGCTTCTTGCAGCGATTTTTGGTCGATATCTTCTGCGTGCTGCGTAGAGAGAACCACGGCGTCGATACCGACGATTTTGCCGTCGTCATACTGGAAAGTGACCTGGCTTTTTGCATCCGGACGCAACCATGGCAGGGTGCCATTTTTACGCACTTCAGCCTGACGCTGTACCAGACGGTGCGCGTAGGTGATTGGCGCAGGCATCAGTACGTCGGTTTCATTTGTCGCGTAGCCAAACATCAGGCCCTGGTCGCCCGCGCCTTGTTCCAGCGGGTCTGCGCGGTCAACGCCCTGGTTGATATCCGGAGACTGTTTGCCAATTGCGCTCAGTACCGCGCAAGAGTTGGCGTCAAAGCCCATGTCGGAATGCACATAGCCAATTTCGCGCACCGTATTACGGGTAATCTCTTCGATATCGACCCAGGCGCTGGTGGTGATCTCACCGCCAACTAAAACCATGCCGGTTTTAACGTAGGTTTCACAGGCGACGCGTGCTTTCGGATCCTGTTGCAGGATAGCATCCAACACGGCATCAGAGATTTGGTCTGCGATTTTGTCAGGATGCCCTTCTGATACGGACTCAGACGTAAAAAGGTGTTTTGCCATATTTAATTTCACCTAAGGAGAATTTAGTTAGCTCAAACTGTTGTGCGGAATAGTCATGACAGAAGATTCTACCATGAGTCTGAAGGTTACTGACACTGGCAGTCTGAGTGTTAATCAGTATGGATGGATTAACATCTGGACGGCTATTTTAGGTCACTTCTTCGCCCAATTTCCAGCTTTTTTTGAAGGCCGTCGCAATGTCGGTCAAAATCAGGCGGTAAACGTTTCTGATAATGCTGACATTATGCGCATTTATGCTTTGCTTTTTTTCTGCGTTCTGGGTATAAAACGCGACGCGCGGCTCATACAAAAGCACACGACGTTTTCTTCGTGTCGCCACTTCCAGCCGGGTTAAAACGTTGCTTTGGCTTGTGGGTTCGTCTTACGAGGCGGCCGTGGAGGTGATACGAGATAATGAACCGTTGTATTCTGCTGAATCTGTCGCATCGTTCTGGTGCGCGCATGTCCCCCGCAATCTGCATCTCTGCTTTGCATACCTGCCGATGTTATACCCATCTCGGCGCTTCTCAGGATTCCAGAGCCGGCAATGGCGCTGAAGACTGAACAAGGGCGCTCTTGTTAACGCAAGAGTTTTCTCGTGGTTTCGCCGAACCGTTATCTGTGAGTTCGGTTACGTGTTTACAATGATATGAAAAAGAAACCGGTCGCGCAGGCGGAGCATCAGCGCTATCTGCTGGAAAATCCGCTTGTCTATGGGTTGTTATCGCGTCTTCGGATTGCGATAGTAGTCAACTGTTTTACACTTGCTAATAAAAATTGAGGTTCGCTATGTCTGACGACATGTCTATGGGTTCGCCTTCGTCAGCAGGCGAACAGGGTGTACTACGCTCCATGCAGGAGGTTGCAATGAGCTCCCAGGAAGCCAGCAAGATGCTGCGCACTTACAATATTGCCTGGTGGGGCAATAACTACTACGACGTCAACGAGCTGGGCCATATTAGCGTATGCCCCGATCCCGACGTACCGGAAGCGCGTGTCGATCTTGCCAAACTGGTGAAAGCGCGCGAAGCGCAAGGTCAGCGTCTGCCGGCGCTGTTTTGCTTCCCGCAGATCCTGCAACACCGTTTGCGTTCAATTAACGCGGCGTTTAAGCGTGCGCGTGAATCTTACGGTTATAACGGCGACTACTTCCTCGTTTACCCGATTAAGGTCAATCAGCATCGCCGCGTGATCGAGTCCCTTATCCATTCCGGTGAACCGTTGGGGCTGGAAGCGGGGTCAAAAGCGGAATTGATGGCGGTGCTGGCGCATGCCGGCATGACCCGTAGCGTGATCGTCTGTAATGGTTATAAAGACCGTGAATACATTCGGCTGGCGCTGATTGGCGAGAAGATGGGCCATAAGGTTTATCTGGTCATCGAAAAGATGTCTGAAATCGCGATTGTGCTGGAAGAAGCCGAGCGCCTGAACGTGGTTCCTCGCCTGGGCGTGCGTGCGCGTCTGGCCTCTCAGGGATCCGGTAAGTGGCAATCTTCCGGCGGCGAAAAATCAAAATTCGGCCTGGCGGCGACCCAGGTGCTGCAACTGGTGGAGACCCTGCGTGACGCCGGGCGTCTGGACAGTCTGCAACTGTTGCACTTCCACCTGGGATCGCAGATGGCGAACATTCGCGATATCGCGACCGGCGTGCGCGAGTCCGCGCGTTTCTATGTTGAGCTGCATAAGCTGGGCGTGAATATCCAGTGCTTCGACGTGGGCGGCGGTCTGGGCGTGGATTATGAAGGTACCCGCTCGCAGTCCGACTGTTCGGTGAACTATGGCCTGAACGAATATGCCAATAACATCATCTGGGCGATTGGCGATGCCTGCGAAGAGCATGGTTTACCGCATCCGACGGTGATTACCGAGTCTGGCCGCGCCGTCACTGCGCACCATACGGTACTGGTCTCTAACATTATCGGCGTGGAGCGTAACGAATACACGGATCCGACTGCCCCTGCTGAAGATGCGCCGCGCGCGCTGCAAAATCTCTGGGAAACCTGGCAGGAGATGCATAAGCCAGGCACTCGCCGCTCGCTGCGTGAATGGCTGCATGATAGCCAAATGGATCTGCACGATATTCATATCGGCTACTCTTCCGGCGCGTTTAGTTTGCAGGAGCGCGCCTGGGCGGAGCAACTTTATCTCAGCATGTGCCATGAAGTGCAGAAGCAACTGGACCCGCAAAACCGTGCGCATCGTCCGATTATCGACGAACTGCAAGAGCGGATGGCGGACAAAATGTACGTCAACTTCTCGCTGTTCCAGTCAATGCCGGACGCGTGGGGAATCGATCAGCTCTTCCCGGTACTGCCGCTGGAAGGGTTAGATCAGGTACCGGAACGTCGTGCCGTGCTGCTGGATATTACTTGTGATTCCGATGGCGCTATTGACCACTATATCGATGGCGACGGTATCGCCACGACGATGCCGATGCCGGAATACGATCCAGAGAATCCGCCGATGCTCGGCTTCTTTATGGTCGGCGCTTATCAGGAGATCCTCGGTAACATGCACAACCTGTTTGGCGATACTGAAGCGGTTGATGTGTTTGTTTTCCCGGATGGTAGCGTCGAGGTTGAGCTGTCGGACGAAGGCGATACCGTTGCGGATATGCTGCAATATGTGCAACTGGATCCGAAAACGCTGTTAACGCATTTCCGCGACCAGGTAAAACAGACGGATCTGGACGATGCGTTGCAGCAGCAGTTCCTTGAGGAATTTGAAGCGGGACTGTACGGTTATACTTATCTTGAAGATGAGTAGCCGTTGATGCCCGGTGGCGCTGCGCTTACCGGGCCTACGAATGCAGGCTGGATAAGGTAAAGCCGCCACCCGGCAGAATGCTATACTCACTTGAACCCGTATGAATTAACGGCGATAATTCGCCGCAATAGCGATTTACAAATCAATCCCTTCCTCGTCGGGTTTAACGACGCGGAGGGGATTTTTTTTCATCTGTTTTAATGCAACGACTCTAAAAGAGGTCAGGACATGAGCACCTTAGGTCATCAGTACGATAACTCACTGGTTTCTAATGCGTTTGGTTTTTTACGTCTGCCAATGAACTTCCAGCCGTATGACAGCGATGCCGACTGGGTGATCACTGGCGTACCGTTTGATATGGCAACGTCCGGTCGCGCTGGCGGTCGTCATGGCCCGGCGGCGATCCGTCAGGTGTCGACCAACCTCGCCTGGGAACATCACCGTTTCCCGTGGAATTTTGACATGCGCGAGCGCCTGAACGTCGTAGACTGCGGCGATTTAGTGTATGCGTTTGGCGATGCCCGTGAAATGAGCGAAAAATTACAGGCGCACGCTGAAAAACTGCTGTCTGCAGGCAAGCGTATGCTCTCTTTCGGCGGCGACCACTTCGTCACGCTGCCGCTGCTGCGCGCCCACGCGAAACATTTTGGCAAAATGGCGCTGGTACATTTTGACGCGCATACCGATACCTACGCTAACGGCTGCGAATTCGATCACGGCACGATGTTCTACACCGCGCCGAAAGAAGGCCTGATCGATCCGCATCATTCGGTACAGATCGGTATTCGCACTGAGTTTGACAAAGACAATGGCTTTACCGTGCTGGATGCCTGCCAGGTCAACGATCGCGGCGTGGATGATATTCTCGCTCAGGTGAAACAGATCGTCGGCGATATGCCGGTCTATCTGACCTTTGATATCGACTGTTTGGACCCGGCGTTTGCGCCTGGCACAGGTACGCCGGTGATCGGTGGTTTGACCTCCGATCGCGCCATTAAGCTGGTACGCGGTCTGAAAGATCTGAACATTGTCGGTATGGATGTAGTGGAAGTCGCGCCGGCTTACGATCATTCAGAGATCACCGCTCTGGCGGCCGCGACGCTGGCATTAGAAATGCTCTATATCCAGGCGGCGAAGAAGGGCGAGTAAGTTGTTTTGCCGGATGGCACTGCGCTTATCCGGCCTACAGCTGATTGATGCTTGTAGGCCAGATAAGGCGTTCACGCCGCCATCCGGCACTGTTCGGGGGTTATTTGATCCCGTCCGCGCTCATACGATCGCGCACATGCTGTGCGCGTGCGGCGGACGCCGGGTGATCGTCGAACATTGAGCTTTGACGACCCGCTTCCAGTTTTGCCAGTTTCTCAAAGCTGGTAGCGAGTCCTGCCGGACTGATACCGCGTTTGCGCAACAGATCGTAAGAATAATCATCCGCTTCGGACTCCTGACGCTGAGAGAACTGCGAGTTCACCAGTTTTTCGCCAAGATCGCCAAGCTGTGATTGCGACAGGCTGCCGACAACTCCTCCTGCCGATGCCGCCGCGACGCGCACGGCGTTAGTGCCCAGCGCGACCTGCATCCCTTTCTTTACATGACCCAGCGCGACATGGCCCATTTCATGGCCGATCACGGCTTCAACTTCGTTGTCGGTCATCATATCCATCAGTCCGCTGTAGACGCGGATACAACCGTTCGCCATGGCAAACGCGTTGACGTCTTTCGTCTCGTAAACCTTATAGTTCACCGGCTGGCCGTTAATGTTATCCCCCAGCGCGGCGGCAATTTTTGTCAGTCGTTTAGCGTATTCGCTGCTCGCCGGCGCGATTTTCGCTTTGCTGTCGAGCTCTTGACAGGATTGATCGCTCAGCGCTTTTACCTGCGCATCGCTTAACGTATAGGCCTGAAAAGCTTCAGCGCCCGAAGAAAGCAGTCCATTAGAGTCCATATTCTGGCAACCGGTCAGCACCGTCGCCATGCCCAAAGCAAGCAGTAAAGCGCGAATTTTCATTTTTCTCTTCCATACGAATTAATATTATTTTGAAATGCGCCCGTTGCAGATGAATTAGCGCCTGGGTTAAGTATAAAGAAAAGCATGGCAGGCAAGTTAGCTAATTGCGCAACATGCGAGCACGATCCGGAGATTTCTGAAGCGGTAAAAGGATGTTCCATGTACATGACGCGCGGCTTGGGGTAAATTGTTGGCAAATTTTCCGGCGTAGCCCAAAACGCGCTGTCGTCAAGTCGTTACGGGCATGGCCTTTCAACATCCGATCTGGAGTCAAAATGTCCTCACGTAAAGAGCTTGCCAATGCTATTCGTGCGCTGAGCATGGACGCAGTACAGAAAGCCAAATCCGGTCACCCGGGTGCCCCGATGGGTATGGCTGACATTGCCGAAGTCCTGTGGCGTGATTTCCTGAACCACAACCCGACCAACCCGTCCTGGGCCGACCGTGACCGCTTTGTGCTGTCCAATGGCCACGGCTCAATGCTGATTTACAGCCTGCTGCACCTCACCGGCTATGACCTGCCGATGTCCGAACTGCAGAATTTCCGTCAGCTACATTCAAAAACCCCTGGTCACCCGGAAGTGGGCTACACCGCTGGTGTTGAAACCACTACTGGCCCGCTGGGTCAGGGTATTGCCAACGCCGTCGGGATGGCGATTGCCGAGAAAACTCTGGCGGCGCAGTTTAACCGTCCTGGCCACGACATCGTTGACCACTTCACCTACGTCTTTATGGGCGACGGCTGCATGATGGAAGGCATTTCTCACGAAGTGTGCTCTCTGGCTGGTACTCTGAAACTGGGCAAACTGATCGCGTTCTATGATGACAACGGTATCTCTATCGACGGTCATGTTGAAGGCTGGTTCACCGATGACACCGCGAAACGTTTTGAAGCCTACGGCTGGCATGTTATCCGTGGCATTGACGGTCATGATGCCGACGCCATTAAACGCGCCACGGAAGAAGCTCGCGCCGTGACTGACAAACCGTCCCTGCTGATGTGCAAAACCATCATCGGTTTCGGTTCGCCGAACAAACAGGGTACCCACGATTCCCACGGCGCGCCGCTGGGCGACGCGGAAATCGCGCTGACCCGCGAACAGTTGGGCTGGAAATACGCGCCGTTCGAAATCCCGTCTGAAATCTACGCCCAGTGGGATGCGAAAGAAGCCGGCCAGGCGAAAGAATCCGCATGGAACGAGAAATTCGCGGCTTATGAGAAAGCCTTCCCGCAGGAAGCTGCTGAATTCACCCGTCGTATGAAAGGCGACATGCCGGCTGACTTCGATGCGAAAGCGAATGAATTCATCGCTAAACTGCAGGCTAACCCGGCGAAAATCGCCAGCCGCAAAGCGTCCCAGAATGCCATCGAAGCCTTCGGTCCGCTGTTGCCGGAATTCCTCGGCGGCTCTGCAGACCTGGCACCGTCTAACCTGACCCTGTGGTCCGGTTCTAAGGCTATCAACGAAGACGCAGCGGGTAACTATATTCACTACGGTGTGCGTGAATTCGGTATGACCGCTATCGCCAACGGTATCGCCCTGCACGGCGGTTTCCTGCCGTACACCTCCACCTTCCTGATGTTCGTCGAATATGCCCGTAACGCAGTGCGTATGGCAGCGCTGATGAAACAACGTCAGGTGATGGTGTACACCCACGACTCCATCGGTCTGGGCGAAGATGGCCCGACGCACCAGCCGGTCGAGCAGGTGGCAAGCCTGCGCGTAACGCCGAACATGTCCACATGGCGTCCGTGTGACCAGGTGGAATCCGCAGTGGCGTGGAAATATGGCGTAGAGCGTCAGGATGGCCCAACCGCGCTGATCCTCTCCCGTCAGAACCTGGCGCAGCAGGAACGTACTGAAGAGCAACTGGCGAATATCGCCCGCGGTGGTTACGTACTGAAAGATTGTGCGGGCCAGCCGCAGATTATCTTCATTGCGACTGGTTCAGAAGTTGAGCTGGCGGTTGCCGCTTACGAAAAACTGACTGCCGAAGGCGTGAAGGTGCGCGTGGTTTCCATGCCGTCCACCGACGCGTTCGACAAACAGGATGCGGCTTACCGTGAATCCGTGCTGCCGAAGGCGGTCTCTGCGCGTGTGGCGATTGAAGCGGGTATCGCTGACTACTGGTTCAAATACGTCGGCCTGAACGGCGCTATTGTCGGGATGACCACCTTCGGTGAATCCGCCCCGGCAGAGCTGCTGTTTGAAGAGTTTGGCTTCACGGTGGACAACGTGATCGCCAAAGCGAAAGCGCTGCTGTAATCCTTAATACGGCATGAAACGGGTCGCTTCGGCGACCCGTTTTTTTAGATACATTTATTTTATTGCTAACAAGGCTTTATTTGTGATTTTTATCACAATTTTGATATTTTATTATTTATTGAATTTGCAATTAACATCACAAAATGAAGCTTGCTTTTTATTTTTATAATTATAACAGGTTGTTTTATAGATAAATTATAATCATGTCATTTTAAGCGCTCGCTTTTTCGCCTGGATTGATTTCATTTTGCCGCCCGCGTATTTTATTTTTAACGACAAGTTGTACCCTAAAAATAAAATAAGGATAGTTTATGCGGTTAATAGATTATTTTCCTGAAGCATCTATTACAATAAGGCCATTGGCACAAAATTGGCAGGAAGCTGTTGATTTTTCCATGTCATCTCTTTTGGCTAATCGTTATATAAATGAAAATTATATTCAGGCTATCAAAGATTCAACAATCAGTAATGGTCCTTACTATATTCTGGCACCTGGTGTCGCGATGCCTCATGCTCGCCCCGAATGCGGCGCGTTAAAAACCGGGATGTCATTAACATTGCTCAGGCAGGATGTGCAGTTTACCGACGAGGATGACGGCATAAAATTATTAATCGGCCTGTCAGCAGCAGATTCAGATTCACATATTGGCGCTATTCAGGCGTTAAGCGAACTATTATGTGAAGAGGATGTTTTAGCGGCGTTATTAGCTGCGAAATCAGAAAAAGAGCTGGCGGATATTATAGTTCGCGCATAATTATTCTCTCCTTTACAGGATATTAATATGGAACACAAGTCTGCTCGTGCAAAGGTCCAGGCTTTTGGGGGATTTTTGACCGCGATGGTCATTCCCAATATCGGCGCTTTTATTGCCTGGGGTTTTATCACTGCATTATTTATTCCAACCGGGTGGATGCCAAATGAGCATTTCGCCAAAATTGTCGGCCCGATGATTACTTATTTACTGCCGGTGATGATTGGTTCTACCGGTGGACATCTGGTCGGTGGAAAGCGTGGCGCCGTGATGGGGGGAATTGGCACCATTGGCGTTATCATCGGCGCTGATATCCCCATGTTTCTTGGCTCAATGATTATGGGGCCTCTCGGCGGTCTGGTCATTAAATATATTGATCGGTTGCTGGAAAAGCGGATTCCCGCCGGTTTTGAGATGGTGATTAATAACTTCTCGCTGGGTATCGCCGGGATGATTTTGTGCCTGCTGGGTTTTGAAGTGATTGGTCCGGCGGTACTTATTGCCAATAACTTTGTGAAGGAGTGTATTGAATCATTGGTACATGCGGGCTATCTGCCGCTGCTGTCTTTAATCAATGAACCGGCAAAAATCCTCTTTTTGAACAATGCCATCGATCAGGGCGTTTATTATCCGTTGGGAATGCAACAGGCGTCGGAAACCGGAAAGTCCATTTTCTTTATGGTGGCCTCTAACCCGGGGCCTGGCTTAGGTTTGCTGCTTGCCTTTACGCTATTCGGCAAAGGAATGGCAAAGAAATCTGCGCCTGGCGCCATGATTATCCATTTCCTCGGGGGGATTCATGAGCTCTATTTCCCCTATGTGCTGATGAAGCCATTAACACTCATCGCCATGATTGCCGGCGGGATGAGCGGAACATGGGTGTTTAACCTGTTGGATGGCGGCCTGGTTGCAGGGCCAAGCCCGGGGTCAATTTTCGCTTACCTGGCGCTGACGCCGAAAGGTTCTTTCCTTGCTACGATTGCTGGCGTAACGGCGGGAACGGCAGTGACCTTTATTATCACCGCTTTCATTTTGAAAATGGAAAAAAGTAGCGAAGCCGACAGCGAAGATACTTTTAGTGATTCCGCTAAAGCGGTGAAAGCCATGAAGCAAGAAGGCAAATTTTCATATCGCGACGTGAAACGTATCGCCTTTGTCTGCGATGCGGGGATGGGCTCCAGCGCAATGGGCGCCACAACGTTCCGCCGACGTCTGGAAAAGGCGGGCCTGACTATCGACGTTAAACATTACGCTATCGAAAATGTACCGGATGATGCCGATATTATCGTTACCCACGCCAGCCTTGAAGGACGTGTTAAGCGAGTCAGCGATAAGCCCTTAATACTTATTAAAAACTATATTGGCGATCCGTGCCTTGATGATTTATTTAACCATTTGACATCGAATTAATATTTCAGGTTTCTGGAGTAAATATGAAAACGAAAGTAGCTGCTATATATGGCAAGCGGGATGTCCGTATCCGTGAGTTTGAATTACCCGACATTACGGAGAATGAACTGCTCGTAAGCGTAATTTCCGACAGCGTATGTCTCTCTACCTGGAAAGCCGCTTTATTAGGCAGTGAACATAAACGAGTGCCAGATGATCTGGAAAATCATCCAGTCATTACGGGGCATGAATGTGCTGGAATTATCGTCGAAGTAGGAAAAAATCTGACTGATAAATATAAAAAAGGACAGCGTTTTGTTTTACAACCGGCGATGGGCCTGCCGAGCGGTTATTCTGCTGGCTACAGTTACGAATATTTTGGCGGTAACGCCACGTACATGATAATCCCGGAAGTAGCGATTAATTTGGGCTGTGTTTTACCGTATCACGGCTCATATTTTGCCGCGGCATCGCTGGCGGAACCGATGTGCTGCATTATTGGCGCTTATAACGCCAATTACCATACAACACCTTATGTTTATGAACATCGGATGGGAGTCAAACCCGGCGGTAATATCGCGCTCCTGGCCTGTGCCGGACCGATGGGCATTGGCGCGATTGATTATGCCATTAACGGCGGGATCCAGCCGGCGCGAGTTGTGGTGGTAGATATCGATGAAGCCCGCCTGGCGCAGGCGAAAAAACTGCTGCCGGTCAAACAGGCCGCCGAGAAAGGCATTGAGCTTATCTATGTGAATACCGCGGGCATGGCTGATCCTGCTGCGCAACTTCGGACATTAACCGATGGCGCAGGATTTGATGATGTCTTTGTTTATGCCGCCGTTCCGTCCGTCGTTGAAATGGCTGACGATCTTCTCGCCGAAGACGGTTGCCTGAATTTCTTTGCCGGGCCGACAGATAGCCAGTTCAAGGTACCGTTTAATTTCTACAATGTGCATTACAACAGTACCCATGTCGTAGGGACATCCGGCGGCTCCACGGAGGATATGAAAGAGGCTATTACGTTAAGCGCAACAGGACAGCTTCAGCCTTCATTCATGGTGACGCATATTGGTGGGCTGGATGCAGTACCGGACACCGTACTCAACCTGCCGGATATTCCCGGCGGTAAGAAGCTTATCTATAACGGCGTCACCATGCCGCTGACGGCGATTACTGATTTCGCCGAAAAAGGAAAAACGGATCCGTTGTTCAGGGAGCTGGCGCGTCTGGTTGAAGAGACGCACGGCATCTGGAACGAAAAAGCGGAAAGATACCTGCTGGCGCAATTTGGCGTGGATATCGGGGAGGCGGCATGATGTCTCTGGCATGGCCGCTATTTCGCATTACGGAGCAGGCAGCACTGGCTGCCTGGCCGCAAACGGGATGCGGCGATAAGAACAGAATTGATGGGCTGGCTGTTACCGCGATGCGACAGGCATTGAATGATATCGCCATCCGTGGGCGGATCGTCATCGGCGAGGGGGAGATCGATCATGCGCCCATGTTATGGATTGGCGAGGAGGTGGGTAACGGCGAGGGGCCGGAGGTGGATATCGCCGTCGATCCTATAGAAGGCACCCGAATGGTCGCCATGGGACAAAGTAATGCGCTGGCCGTCATGGCGTTTGCGCCCCGGGGCAGCTTGTTACATGCGCCCGATATGTATATGAAAAAGCTGGTTGTAAATCGGCAGGCGAAAGGCGTGATCAATCTGGCGTTATCGTTAACCGATAATCTGCGAAATGTCGCCAGGGCGCTAAATAAGCCGCTGGAGGATCTGCGTATGGTCACGTTAGATAAACCGCGGCTGAAACCGGCCATTACACAGGCGACGCAACTTGGGGTTAAGGTATTCGCTCTCCCCGATGGTGATGTAGCGGCCAGCGTCCTGACCTGTTTGCAGGATAACCCTTATGATCTGATGTATACCATTGGCGGCGCGCCTGAAGGCGTAATTTCCGCCTGTGCGGTAAAAGCGCTGGGCGGTGATATGCAGGCGGAGCTACTCGACTTTTGTGAAGCGAAAGGGGACAACGCTGACAACCGCCTGGTGGCGCAACAGGAGCGTCAACGCTGCGAAGAAATGGGCGTTGCGGTTAACCGTGTCTACTCCCTTGATGAGCTGGCTGCCGGTAACGACATTCTCTTTAGCGCGACGGGCGTTACGGGCGGCGATCTGGTTAACGGGATCCAACGGGTTGCGAACGGTGTGCGCACGCAAACTTTACTGATTGGTAGCGCAGATCGAACGTGTAATATTATAGACTCTCTGCATTCATGGTGACTTATCCCCGTCATTCTTCACGTTGCAAGTACGTTGGCGACGCGCGTTCACACCAGTCACTTACTCATGTAAGCTCCTGGTGGTTCTCTCTCTTGCCGCTTGTCTGCAACTCGAATTATTTAGGGTATATACTCTGGGCTTTTCAGGATAAAGGACGGTGGCAAGTCCACGCCCACCTGTAGCTTGAAAGACGATGAGTATATCGGGACACAAATGACGACGCTGACAGAAGACGATGTGCTTGAGCAACTGGATGCTCAAAATAATTTACTTTCGTTTATGACGACGGCACATAACATTTTGCTCCAGGGCATTAAGCGCTTTCTGCCGTCGCTATTTGTCGATAATGATGAAGAAATTGTGGAATATGCAGTGAAGCCGTTACTCGCCCAAAGCGGGCCGCTTGACGATATCGACGTTGCATTACGTCTGATTTATGCGCTGGGGAAAATGGATAAATGGCTCTACGCTGACATCACCCATTTTTCTCAGTTTTATCAGTACCTGCATGAACAGGACGCGATTCCCGGTTTTGCCGACGACATTACCTGGGACTTCATCAGTAACGTTAACTGTATTACCCGTAATGCGCCCTTATATGGCGCGCTGGAGTCGATGAAGTTTGCCGACTTCGCCGCGTGGTCTGAGGTGCGTTTTACCGGTATGGTCAAAACGGCGATGGCGCTGGCGGTAACGACAATTTTAAAGGAATTAACGCCGTGAAAATCGCATTAACGGTTAATGGGCTGCACGTTGAAGCACATTATCATGATGATGAAATAGAGAAGGTTCACAAGCCCTTACTGCAACAACTGGCTAAAATACATGCCGCTAAACCTGAGCGCCGTACCATCGTTTTTCTTAGCGCGCCGCCCGGCACAGGCAAATCCACGCTGACCACCTTCTGGGAATATCTCTCTCGTCAGGATGCTGGCCTGCCGGAAATTCAAACGCTTCCCATGGATGGCTTTCATTACTATAACCGCTGGCTGGAGGCGCATCATTTACGTGCCTGTAAAGGCGCGCCGGAAACCTTTGACGTTGATAAGCTGGCGGAAAATCTGCGTCTGGTGCGGGCTGGCGAAGCGACCTGGCCGCAGTACGACCGACAGCGGCACGACCCGGTGGAACACGCTGTTATGGTCACGGCGCCGATCGTGATTGTGGAAGGAAACTGGCTCCTGCGGGATGACGACAGATGGCGCGCGTTAGCGGAGTTTTGCGATTTCTCATTATTTATTCGCGCCCCGGCGGAAACCTTACGCGCCCGGTTGATTGGACGTAAACTGGCGGGAGGATTATCACAGGCGGAGGCGGAAACCTTTTATGAACGCACCGACGGCCCAAATGTGCGCCGGGTGCTGGAAAGTAGCCTGCCAGCCGATCTCATGCTGGAAATGACCTCTACGGGCGAATATCGGATGGCGTGTCCTTAATGATGTTACGCGGCGTTATCGCGCCATTATGCAGCCGTACCACCCGTGAAAAATGACGCCGGGTAAACGCAGCGTCATGGCTAATCGCCACGACGCTGGTTCCCCGTGCCCGGCATGTCGCCAGCCAGTGTTCAAATATGGTTAGCCAGTGGGCGTCAAAATCCCGGCTGGGTTCATCCAGCAATAGCACAGGCGGCGCCATCGCCTCCAGACTGGCGACCGCCACCATCCGGCGCTGCGCGGCGTGCAGATCGAGCGGGTGCGCCTCGGCGACGTCCGTTAGCTGACATAACCGCAGCGCGGCCTGCGTGCGCCGTGAAATTTCCTCCGCCGATAAGCGTTGTAGTTTCAGCCCAAAAGCGACCTCTTGCGCGACATTGCTGTGGAAAATCTGGTTTTCCGCTTCCTGAAAGAGTACGCCGATAGCGGCGGCGCGTTGACGATTTTTAAGCTGCGAAATCGGCTCTCCATTAAGCGTTACCGAGCCGGAAGTGGGGGAAAGCAGGCCGGACATAATCCGTAACAGCGTTGATTTTCCCGCGCCGTTATCGCCGGTCAACGCCAGCCATTCGCCGTCCTGAAGTTCAAGCGAGATAGCGTGCAGACAGTCAGCTGCGGCATTCGGCCAGCGATAAGCGACCTGATTTAACGTCAACATAATGGGGTTAGCGCTCCGTCACGCAATTGCCATACCCGCTGGCATCGCGTCAGAAAAGGAAAATGATTACGCTCAAAAAGCACAATGAGAGAATGACGTTCCAGCGCCCACTGTTGTAACCGTTCCAGCAGCGTCCCGGTGGCCGCTGACGTCAGCCGACTGAAGGCTTCATCAAGAACTAATAGCCTGGGCTGCATGGCAAGCGCGCTGGCAATCACTACCCGCTGCGTTTCGCCGCCGGAGAGCGTGCCGGGATGGCGATGGCGTAACGACTGGCAGTTTGTCAGGGTCAGCGCCTCGTCAATGCGCCGTAGAATTTCCGCTTCATGGAGGCCGAGATTCTCCGGGCCAAACGCCACCTCTTCCTCTACGCTAAAGGTACAGCCGGAAAGCTGTAAATATGGCGATTGCTGCACCAACTGGATGGTGGGCGACTGTTCTACCAGCGGGAGCCGCCCGATAGGGACGCCAAGCAGTAAGCCTGTGCCGTCAATATCACCGGGGAGATAATCCGGATACCAGCCAGCCATCAGTTGCGCCAGCGTACTTTTTCCGCTGCCGTTATCGCCGACTATCGCCACTATTCCGGGTGTTGAATAGTGGAAATCAAAACATGCCGGCGGGCGTGTCGCATCGGACGGAAGATAACGAAACTGCTCTAACGTAACCATATCCATACTCCCGCTTCCGCCAGTATTAGCAATACCATGCCATACCGCGCAACCCGTTGTAACACGCTATCTTTCGGCGCCCACAGCGTGGTTCGGGCGCGATGCAGCCGAAACCCCCGCATATCCAACGCCGCGCCGCGTATTGTCAGATCGTTAAGCGCATTTTGCGTAAGCGGCACGATCAGCGCAGGCATTGCCCGTAGCCGCTGATACCAGCCTTCATCCAGCGGTACGCCGCGTGCGCGCTGGGCTTCATGAACGATCGTCAGTTGTCGTTTGAGTTGTTCGACGACCAGCAGAGGGCCAGCGAACAGGTAAGCGATGCCGGGGGGCAGACGTGAAGCGAACAGGGCGCGAATAAACCGCTGAACCGGCACATACTGCATCCATAGCTGCGACGTCGACACGATCGCCAGCAGGCGTAGCCATAGCGTAACGGCATATATCCAGCGCTGCGGATCGCGAGGCTGCCCGCTTATCCATTCTGTTAGCCAACCGCCATGTACCAGCCATAGCCCAAACCCTAAAGACAGCATCAGCCAGGCGACATACTTCGCCCGCTGCCGCGTTGATTTCAGCGCCAGCAGACAGAGGAAGGCCGCCGCGCTATAAACCGGGAGCACGGTCTGCGCAGGGAGTAGCAGCGTGGTGCAGGCCGCCAGCGCCCATAAGGTTAACGAGGTAAACGGATGCATTTAGCGTACGGCTGACATCGCAGGAAAATGCCGTGTCGTACGTAACGGTAGCTGACGCAGCAACACCCAAACGATGATCGCCGTCAGAATTTTATCGACCAGATTAGCGCCTATGACGGTAATCGCGACCGACTCTACCAGGTTTTGGCCCATTGAATGCATCCAGGCGACGAATAAATCAGCGCCGCTGCCGGTAACGCCGCCAAAAAGCGCGGTACGAAGCGGTACGGCAACCAGCGTCACCGCTAACGTAATGACGACGCCGCTGACGATCACTTTGGGCAGGGTACGAAACCAGCCTGCGCGCGCCAGCCACCCGGCGACCAGGCCGATAACCATCGCTACCGGGGCAAACGCGGCAGCGATAGGATCGGTAAGCAGCCCCCACAGCAAGTTGGTCAGAAGCCCAGTCAACATGCCGATGAACGGTCCTAACAGTACCGCGCTAATTAAGGTGCCGATCGAGTCGAGAAAAATAGGCAGCTTCAACATGCTAATAAGCTGTCCGCCAATCATATTGATGGCAATAGCGATGACAATCAGCACCAGAGACTGGCTGGAAAACGGGCGACGCGCCATAAAGTACCTCTTAAAGAGTCGTCAATTAACGGGAAGAAATATGCAGTTCGTCATAACCGGAAATGGCGCACGGTTGACGGCTGAACGTCAGCGCTGGCAGCTCGCCGATAACCAGTTCCAGCGTGGTACGCACGGTACACCCTGACATCATATGGCCGCCGAGCATGGCCCCGTAGGGATCTGATACCGCGAGATGCAGATGCTCGCCGGTCAATTCAAGCGTGCCGTTTAGCGAGATAACTTCAAACGTGCCGGTGAGCGATGTGGTCGCCTCTTGCCCGGCATAACGCAG
Source organism: Salmonella sp. A7 (assembly GCF_020181675.1). Classification (NCBI taxonomy): domain Bacteria; kingdom Pseudomonadati; phylum Pseudomonadota; class Gammaproteobacteria; order Enterobacterales; family Enterobacteriaceae; genus Salmonella; species Salmonella sp. A7. The sequence goes on from NZ_CP084001.1 coordinate 794,375, forward strand.
CGCAACATCGGCCAGACTGCCGGTACACCCTGCAATCCAGGCGGCATGTAATTGGTTCTGTTGCACAAAGGCGTGTAATTGGGAAAACACTTCCTGGCCGGGAAGCAGACGAAGCGCGTAAAAGCGCGCTGTAGAGGCATTGTGGTGAGATACAGTCATCGTTACAGGACTCCGAGACTCGGACGTGGCGCTGATAATATAGACGCTGGCGGCAGCGCTTTCTGATATAAATCAGTATTTGTGACGCGGCGATGAAAAGATCTGACGGATGTACTGGTGATTCTTAAATATGGAATAAATTGCAGCGTAAGCGGCCTTGAAATGTGATGCAGGTCAGATAACTGTCTTCTTCGACTGGACAAACATTCCTTTTATTCCCCGTTTCGCTTATTCTAGCTGAAGCGTTTCAGTTAATTAAATGTTCGACAATTAACCAATCAGTCGCAGTTTGCGACAGGTGAGGTTTTACTCGACGATGAGCTGCATTACTCTGTCAGCCTCATCTGAATCGGGATAGCCTTGCAGGAGACCTATGACCGTACGCATAGCGATTAATGGCTTTGGTCGCATCGGGCGTAACGTGGTTCGTGCTTTGTATGAATCCGGACGTCGGGCGGAAATTACCGTGGTGGCCATCAACGAGCTGGCGGATGCCGCAGGCATGGCGCATTTGTTGAAATACGATACCAGCCACGGGCGTTTTGCATGGGAGGTTCGCCATGAGCGCGAGCAGCTTTTTGTCGGCGACGATGTCATTCGTATTCTGCATGAACGAACGCTGGCGGATCTGCCGTGGCGCGAACTGGGCGTGGATATCGTGTTGGATTGTACGGGCGTATATGGCAACCGGGAGCATGGCGAGGCGCATATTGCCGCTGGCGCGAAGAAAGTGCTCTTTTCTCATCCGGGCAGCAACGATCTTGACGCCACCGTCGTTTTTGGCGTGAACCAGAACCAACTGTGTGCGGAACATCGTATTGTCTCAAACGCGTCCTGTACCACGAATTGCATAATTCCCGTCATTAAATTGTTGGATGATGCTTACGGCATCGAGTCTGGTACCGTCACGACGATCCACTCCGCGATGAACGATCAGCAGGTGATCGACGCGTATCACTCCGATCTACGGCGCACGCGCGCGGCCAGCCAGTCGATTATCCCGGTAGATACAAAACTGGCGGCAGGCATTACGCGTATATTCCCGCAGTTTAACGATCGTTTTGAGGCGATTGCGGTGCGCGTTCCAACCATTAATGTGACGGCGATCGATTTAAGCGTAACGGTGAAAAAACCAGTAAAAGCCAGTGAAGTCAACCAGTTGCTGCAAAAAGCAGCACAAGGTGCATTTCATGGTATAGTTGACTATACGGAATCACCGTTGGTCTCGATAGATTTTAACCACGACCCGCACAGCGCCATTGTTGATGGCACGCAAACCCGGGTCAGTGGCGCCCACCTGATCAAGACGCTGGTCTGGTGCGATAATGAATGGGGCTTTGCTAACCGGATGCTCGACACCACGTTAGCGATGGCCGCAGTTGGTTTCAGGCTCGACGCGTCAGCGTCGACAAAACTTTAAGCATCATTGAGAGGATTCACCATGTCTGTAATTAAGATGACCGATCTGGATCTGGCCGGGAAACGCGTTTTTATCCGTGCGGATCTGAACGTACCTGTTAAAGAAGGGAAAGTGACCAGCGACGCGCGTATCCGCGCCTCTCTGCCGACCATCGAACTGGCTCTGAAACAGGGCGCGAAAGTGATGGTAACTTCCCACCTGGGTCGTCCTACCGAAGGCGAGTACAACGAAGAATTCTCTCTGCTGCCGGTTGTTAACTACCTGAAAGACAAACTGTCTAACCCGGTTCGCCTGGTCAAAGATTACCTGGACGGCGTTGACGTGGCCGAAGGTGAGCTGGTGGTTCTGGAAAACGTTCGCTTTAACAAAGGCGAAAAGAAAGACGACGAAGCGCTGTCTAAAAAATATGCCGCCCTGTGTGACGTATTCGTGATGGACGCCTTTGGTACTGCGCACCGCGCGCAGGCTTCTACCCACGGTATCGGCAAATTTGCTGACGTCGCGTGCGCAGGCCCGCTGCTGGCCGCTGAACTGGATGCGCTGGGTAAAGCGCTGAAAGAGCCGGCTCGTCCGATGGTGGCTATCGTTGGTGGTTCTAAAGTATCTACCAAACTGACCGTTCTGGATTCCCTGTCTAAAATCGCTGACCAGCTGATTGTCGGCGGCGGTATCGCCAATACCTTCGTTGCCGCTCAGGGCCACAGCGTCGGTAAATCCCTGTACGAAGCTGACCTGGTTGACGAAGCAAAACGTCTGCTGACCACTTGCGATATCCCGGTTCCGACCGATGTTCGCGTTGCCACCGAGTTCTCCGAAACCGCACCGGCGACTCTGAAATCCGTTAACGACGTGAAAGAAGACGAGCAGATCCTGGATATCGGCGATGCTTCCGCTCAGCAGCTGGCTGAAATCCTCAAGAATGCCAAAACCATTCTGTGGAACGGCCCGGTTGGCGTGTTTGAGTTCCCGAACTTCCGTAAAGGGACTGAAATCGTGGCGAATGCCATCGCTGATAGCGAAGCGTTTTCTATCGCTGGCGGCGGCGACACCCTGGCGGCAATCGACCTGTTCGGCATTGCTGACAAAATTTCCTACATTTCTACTGGCGGCGGCGCATTCCTCGAATTCGTGGAAGGTAAAGTTCTGCCAGCCGTAGCGATGCTCGAAGAGCGCGCTAAGAAGTAATCGTTACGGGCAGGGATTCCTGCCCGTTGATTTATTGCCGATCTGACATTCAGGGCGGCCCGTGTTTTTTCCCAAAGCCCGACGATACAGGACAACGAAACATGTCTAAAATTTTTGATTTCGTAAAACCAGGCGTGATCACTGGTGATGACGTACAGAAAGTGTTCCAGGTAGCAAAAGAAAACAATTTTGCTCTGCCGGCAGTTAACTGCGTGGGCACTGATTCCATCAACGCTGTTCTGGAAACCGCTGCAAAAGTTAAAGCACCGGTCATCGTTCAGTTCTCCAACGGCGGTGCTTCCTTCATCGCGGGTAAAGGCGTGAAAACTGACGTACCTCAGGGCGCGGCAATCCTGGGCGCTATCTCTGGCGCGCATCACGTTCACCAGATGGCTGAGCACTACGGTGTTCCGGTTATCCTGCACACTGACCACTGCGCCAAGAAACTGCTGCCGTGGATCGACGGTCTGCTGGACGCGGGTGAAAAACACTTCGCAGCGACCGGTAAACCGCTGTTCTCTTCTCACATGATCGACCTGTCTGAAGAGTCTCTGCACGAAAACATCGAAATCTGCTCCAAATACCTGGCGCGCATGTCCAAAATTGGCATGACTCTGGAAATCGAACTGGGTTGCACCGGTGGCGAAGAAGACGGCGTGGACAACAGCCACATGGACGCTTCTGCCCTGTACACCCAGCCGGAAGATGTTGATTACGCGTACACTGAGCTGAGCAAAATCAGCCCGCGTTTCACCATTGCCGCTTCCTTCGGTAACGTACACGGCGTTTACAAGCCGGGTAACGTGGTTCTGACCCCGACCATTCTGCGTGATTCTCAGGACTATGTTTCTAAGAAACACAACCTGCCGCACAACAGCCTGAACTTCGTTTTCCACGGTGGTTCCGGTTCTACCGCTCAGGAAATCAAAGACTCCGTAAGCTACGGCGTAGTGAAAATGAACATCGATACCGATACCCAATGGGCAACCTGGGAAGGTGTTCTGAACTACTACAAAGAAAACGAAGCGTATCTGCAAGGTCAGCTGGGCAACCCGAAAGGCGAAGATCAGCCGAACAAGAAATACTATGACCCACGCGTATGGCTGCGTGCTGGCCAGACTTCGATGATCGCTCGTCTGGAAAAAGCATTTAAAGAACTGAACGCGATTGACGTTCTGTAATGTAGTCTGTTGATTAAAATGGCTTCCCTTGGGAAGCCATTTTTTTATCGTTATTCCCGGAGAGCGGCGTTAGCGCTTTCATCCGGCCAACTCACAGTGTACCTGCCTTTTTGGGGATGATGCCGAAAAATGGCATATTCCTCTGTTTTTGTTTACCTTTAAAAAGTTCTTTTCGTGAGAATGATCTCATTTGCTTGTTTTGCTATGACCAAGGAATATTGAATGGAAGATTTGAATGTTGTCGACAGCATAAATGGTGCGGGCACCTGGCTGGTACGCAACCAGGCGTTATTGCTCAGCTATGCTGTGAATATTGTTGCGGCTATCGCTATTATCATCATCGGCTTGATTGTAGCGCGCGTGATCTCCAATACGGTAAATCGTCTGATGCGTGCGCGTCATATTGATGCGACAGTGGCCGACTTTCTTTCTGCGCTGGTGCGCTATGGGGTTATCGCTTTTACGCTGATTGCGGCTCTGGGTCGCGTGGGGGTTCAAACCGCCTCGGTTATTGCCGTACTGGGCGCCGCCGGTTTAGCCGTTGGCCTGGCATTACAGGGATCGCTCTCTAACCTTGCGGCTGGGGTATTGCTGGTTATGTTCCGTCCGTTTCGCGCCGGTGAGTATGTCGATTTGGGCGGCGTTGCCGGTACGGTACTGAATGTGCAAATCTTTTCCACGACAATGCGCGCGGTAGACGGCAAAATTATTGTGATTCCGAATGGCAAAATTATCGCGGGAAATATCATCAACTATTCTCGTGAGCCGGTTCGCCGTAACGAATTCATTATTGGGGTGGCCTACGATTCGGATATCGATCAGGTGAAACAGCTGCTAACGACGATTATCGAGTCCGACGATCGTATTTTAAAAGATCGCGAAATGACGGTACGTTTGAATGAGCTGGGCGCCTCATCAATTAATTTTGTGGTGCGTGTCTGGAGTAAAAGCAGCGACCTGCAAAATGTCTACTGGGACGTGCTGGAACGTATTAAACGTGAATTCGACGCCGCTGGTATTAGCTTCCCGTACCCGCAGATGGACGTCAATTTTAAACGTGTGAAAGATAACGCCGCGGAGTAATTTTTCTCCCGCGCTGCCTGCCGGCGCTGCGCTTATCCGCCTCCAGTATTCTCTGGTTATTGAGCGGATAAGCGTAGCCGCCATCCGTTATTCAGTCTCTTCATTAGCTTTTCTTATTAGTGATTAAAATTATCAATTTCCGCTAATAATATTCCCGCGCTATAGTCTGCCTTTAAGAAAAACAGCTCAGGGTAGTTAACGTGATATCTTATTATTTTCAAGGGCTTGCCCTTGGCGCCGCCATGATCCTTCCGCTTGGCCCGCAAAATGCGTTTGTGATGAATCAGGGAATTCGTCGCCAGTACCACCTCATGATAGCGCTGCTTTGCGCGTTAAGTGATTTAGTCCTGATCAGCGCCGGTATTTTTGGCGGCAGCGCGTTGCTGATGCAGTCGCCGTGGCTGCTGGCGCTGGTCACATGGGGCGGGGTCGCGTTCTTGTTATGGTACGGTTTTGGCGCGCTGAAAACGGCAATGAGCAGTAATCTGGAGCTGGCCAGCGCCGAGGTTATGAAGCAGGGGCGCTGGAAAATTATTGCTACGATGCTGGCGGTAACGTGGCTGAATCCGCACGTTTATCTGGATACGTTTGTCGTGTTGGGCAGTCTCGGCGGGCAACTGGCTATGGAGCCAAAGCGCTGGTTTGCTCTCGGCACGATTAGCGCGTCGTTCTTATGGTTTTTTGGGTTAGCGCTACTGGCGGCCTGGCTTGCGCCTCGACTGCGTACGGCGAAAGCTCAACGCATTATCAACATTCTGGTTGGGGTGGTGATGTGGCTTATCGCCTTCCAACTGGCGCGGGAAGGCGTCGCGCATATGCACGCGCTTTTCAACTAAGCGTTGTCTGATGGACAACAGGCCGATATCCGCTAAGCTTGCCTGCATGCGCCCTGTATATCAGGGCAATGACTGCAATATGGAGGAGAGACTGTGAAGTTCAAAGTGATGGCCCTGGCGGCATTAGTGGGTTTAAGTGCAATGTCGGCGCAGGCAAGCGAATTGCCGGAAGGCCCGCACATCGTGACTTCCGGTACGGCAAGCGTCGATGCTGTGCCTGATATCGCCACCTTAGCGATTGAAGTGAACGTCGCGGCGAAGGATGCGGCGACGGCGAAGAAGCAGGCCGATGAGCGCGTGGCGCAATATCTTTCCTTCCTTGAGCAAAATCAGATTGCGAAAAAAGACATTAGCGCGGCGAATCTGCGCACGCAGCCGGATTATGATTACCAAAACGGTAAAAGCATTCTGAAAGGGTATCGCGCGGTGCGAACCGTTGAAGTGACGCTGCGTCAGTTAGATAAACTCAATTCGCTGCTGGACGGCGCGCTGAAGGCGGGTCTGAACGAGATTCGTTCGGTATCGCTGGGCGTGGCGCAACCGGACGCCTATAAAGACAAGGCCCGCAAAGCCGCCATTGATGACGCGATTCATCAGGCGCAAGCGCTGGCAGCCGGTTTTAACAGCAAATTGGGGCCGGTTTACAGCGTTCGTTACCATGTCTCTAATTATCAGCCGAGTCCGGTGGTGCGAATGATGAAAGCCGCAGATGCTGCGCCGGTATCCGCGCAGGAAACTTACGAGCAGCCGACTATTCAGTTCGACGATCAGGTCGATGTGGTATTCCAGCTTGAACCTGGAACAGGGCAGACGTCGACAACGGCCGCCAGCACGCAGTAATCTCGCCCGGCCTGGGCGCTTCCAGGCCGCGTTTTCTCCCGGTGTTCTCGTTTTTTGCCGCCTGAACGCAATGATTTTGTGATGAATTTCAAAGAAGCGACGGGGGAATAATGGGTCATGCAGGCCGGATAAGACGTTCACGCCGCCATCCGGCATTCATTGAGAGGCTAATCCTGACGCAGCACCTTGTGCCCGTACTCCAGTAGCGCGTCGGTCACTTTGCGCATCATCCGGCTTTCCGGGGCAAAGCGGTGCCAGTAAAGCATCCGGCGTTGTAGCAAACCAGGCGTTAAGTTGATCAACTCGCCGCTTTCCAGCTCTTTCTCAATCTGCAGGTGAGGGATCATGCAGCAGGTCGTGCCCTGACGCGCAAGCTGTACAAACGCTTCGGATGAATTAACGATATGACACGGCACGCTGCCGGGTGGTAGATCGAAATTCTGTTGCAAAAAGGCCTGATGCATATCATCCAGATGGTCGAACGCGACGGCGGGCGCTTTCAGCAGCGACGACCGGGTAACACCATTGGGGAAATAGCGCTCGGCAAACGGCTTTGACGCGACAAACAGATAGTCGAGCGCGCCCAGTTTGTCTACCAGGCAACTGGGCAGCGCCTGATGCTGAATACTCACCGCGCCCACCACCTCGCCGCGACGCAGACGTTCTTGCGTGCGCGTTTCATCTTCCACCTGTAAATTGAGACGGATAGGGGAGTCCGCCAGCACCGGCGCCAGCGCCGGAAGCAGCCAGGTCGCCAGACTGTCGGCGTTAACCGCCAGCGACAGCAGCAGCGGCGTAGAGCCGGTTTGTTCATCGCCCAGCCACTCTTCTTCCAGCAGTTCAACCTGACGCAGCAGAGCCAGTAATTTTTGCCCTTGCTCCGTGGGGCGAGGAGGAACGGTACGCACCAACAACGGTTGTCCGAACATATTCTCAAGCTGTTTTATGCGCTGTGAGACGGCGGATTGCGTGATGCACAGCTTCTGGGCGGCGCGCTCGAATCCTCGTTCACGTATAACGGCATCCAGCGCCTGTAGTGTTCTGTAGTCCGGACGTTTCATTGTTGTGTCATGCTCCTGTTATTTTTTTCCGCACTATGACATAAATTTGCCGTCGGTACAGATGAAATCCGTAGCCTGTGTACGGACACGGAGATTTTTCCCGACAATGTTCTATAATGCGGCTGTATTTTCACACCACAGGCGAAACGATCTATGACGCAGGATGAACTGAAAAAAGCGGTAGGATGGGCGGCACTTCAGTATGTACAGCCCGGCACCATTGTGGGCGTTGGTACAGGCTCAACGGCCGCACACTTTATTGATGCGCTGGGCACAATGAAAGGCCAGATTGAAGGCGCGGTCTCCAGCTCGGACGCCTCGACTGAAAAACTCAAAGGCCTCGGTATTCATGTGTTTGATCTCAACGAAGTGGATAGCCTGGGTATCTATGTCGATGGCGCGGACGAAATCAACGGTCATATGCAGATGATTAAAGGCGGCGGCGCGGCATTAACCCGTGAGAAAATTATTGCTTCCGTGGCGGAGAAATTTATCTGCATTGCGGATGCCTCTAAGCAGGTAGATATTCTTGGCAAATTCCCGTTGCCGGTCGAAGTGATTCCGATGGCGCGCAGCGCGGTCGCTCGTCAACTGGTGAAGCTGGGCGGGCGTCCGGAGTACCGTCAGAACGTGGTCACGGATAACGGCAACGTGATTCTGGATGTTTATGGTATGGAAATCCTTGATCCCATCGCGCTGGAAAACGCCATTAACGCGATTCCGGGCGTCGTGACCGTAGGGTTGTTCGCCAACCGTGGCGCCGATGTCGCACTGATCGGCACGCCGGACGGGGTGAAAACCATCGTAAAATGATCCCGCCAGGCGTATTTCCTGCCGCGTAAAAAATTCGGTCAGGGCAAATTTGGTGACATGTATCACGTTTAATCGTTTGCCCTGCCGATCCCTCCAAAGAAAAAGTTATTCCCGGTATTTTCATCTGCTATTTCCCGCTGTATGCGATTCCTTCACGACGCTGGCGCAAACGTTCATATTGCCGTGATAATTTTTTTTGATATGTTGAAGGACGGATGCAAATCCACACACAACATCAGATGGCAAAAAAAGACAGGATCGGGGAAATGGCAAAGGTATCGCTGGAGAAAGATAAAATTAAATTTCTGCTGGTTGAAGGGGTGCATCAAAAGGCGCTGGAAAGCCTTCGTGCGGCAGGTTACACCAACATTGAATATCACAAGGGCGCGCTGGACGCTGAACAGTTGAAAGCGTCCATCCGCGATGCTCACTTCATCGGTCTGCGATCCCGTACTCATCTGACAGAAGAAGTGATTAACGCCGCAGAGAAGCTAGTGGCGATTGGCTGTTTTTGCATCGGCACCAACCAGGTGGATTTAAATGCGGCGGCAAAACGCGGTATTCCGGTCTTTAACGCGCCATTCTCGAATACCCGTTCCGTGGCGGAGCTGGTGATTGGCGAGCTATTGCTGCTGCTGCGCGGCGTGCCGGAAGCGAACGCCAAAGCGCACCGCGGCGTATGGAATAAACTGGCGGCGGGATCGTTCGAAGCGCGCGGTAAAAAGCTTGGCATTATCGGCTACGGCCATATCGGAACGCAGTTGGGCATTCTGGCGGAATCGCTGGGGATGCATGTCTATTTCTATGATATTGAAAATAAACTGCCGCTCGGTAACGCAACTCAGGTGCAGCACCTGTCTGAATTGCTGAATATGAGCGATGTGGTCAGTCTGCACGTACCTGAAAACGCCTCCACCAAAAACATGATGGGCGCAAAAGAGATAGCCCTGATGAAGCCGGGTTCGCTGCTGATTAACGCCGCGCGCGGTACGGTAGTGGATATCCCGGCTTTGTGCGACGCGCTGGCGACGAAACATCTGGCGGGGGCGGCTATCGACGTCTTCCCGACGGAACCGGCCACTAATAGCGATCCGTTTACCTCTCCGCTGTGCGAATTCGATAACGTGATCCTGACGCCGCATATCGGCGGCTCGACGCAGGAGGCGCAAGAAAACATCGGTCTGGAAGTCGCAGGAAAACTGATTAAGTACTCGGATAACGGCTCGACGCTTTCCGCCGTGAACTTCCCGGAAGTGTCGCTGCCGCTGCACGGTGGTCGTCGCCTGATGCACATCCACGAAAACCGCCCGGGCGTATTGACCGCGCTTAACCAGATCTTTGCCGAGCAGGGCGTTAACATTGCCGCACAGTATCTGCAAACCTCCGCCCGAATGGGGTATGTGGTAATTGATATAGAAGCCGATGGCGATGTAGCGGAGAAAGCGCTGCTGGCGATGAAGGCGATTCCGGGCACCATTCGCGCCCGTCTACTGTACTAATTTCCTCTAAATGGGCAGGAGATGACCTGCCCATCCTTTCTCTGGTTTCCCTGCCTCAACATCTCTTCGTGTAACGCATACATTCTGTTTTCGAGCCTTGCCGCAATTGGTAATTAAAGGCAGCGTTGCGTGTTGTACAGCAATAAAAGGAATTTACGATAAGGGCTCAGCATAGCGCTGAAACGGGAAAGCCCCTACCGAAGCAGGGGCTCTAAAAAGGAAAGGGACGATGATGAGATACGTCATCATGCTGCTGATCCTGTTAATCATCGCTTGCCCAGCATATTAACAGTGAGTACGCAGGAGGGAGGTTCGCCTCCCTCACCCTTCACCGAGAAATTTAGGTCAAAAAAGCGACGCTGTCAATCGACAAAACACGGCTACCACTCCCAAATTTTGGATGGCGTTACCACCGCAGGCAGCGGGATATCCCACTCTTCAACCGGCAGTTTTTCCACTAACTGGCAATCATGCGCGTAGCCCACAGGTAGGATCTTATGCTGCTGCCAGTTTTGTAGCGTGCGGTCATAAAAACCGCCGCCCATACCTAAACGCTGCCCGTCTTCGTCAAACGCGACTAACGGCGTTACCAGCACATCCAGCTTTGCCAGCGGCAATACGTCGCGGACATCAAGCCGTGGCTCCTGAATCTTTAAGCGGTTGGTCACCAGCACACTCTGCGGATGATAGTGCAGGAACAGGAGGTTGCCGGGGCTGAAGGGATGAAGAACCGGAAGGTAGACGCGCTTGCCCGCTTGCCATAGCTGTTCAATCAGCGGCTGGGTGTCGAGTTCGCCATCAAAGGAGAGAAACACGGCGACAGTGTGCGCCATCACGACGGGAGGAAAGCTGAGCATTCGGGCGGCGGCCTGTTGACCAAAGCGGCGTTGCTGCTCTGGCGTCAGCGCGCGGCGACGTTGCCGAATCATTCGGCGGATTTCTTGTCGTGATAAAGAGAGTTCGGGAAGTTGCGTCATGGCTGTCGCCAGTCAGAAGGGGAATCTCCGAGATGCCGCCGCAGGCTGTAACCCTTGAACCCTTGGTTCAAGGTGAATGTGTCGTCACAGTTTTAAGGCTTCTCGGACGAACCGAGCATGCTCACCAACCGCGGAGCGCCACATTCTTGTGGTATGAAATATCGGCTCAGGGGACTGGCCCGCTTGCAAACATCTCAGAGAAATTCTGTTTTCACAATCACTTTACCATAGTAAAGCGAAAAGTGTTATTCAAAGTTTTGGCCCGTTTTTTCGGTTATGCGACCTTGATCAAGCAACGCCTGTTCGATGGTCTGTTGTAGCATCCGAATACGTTGTTCCATGCTCGCCGCGTAATCGCGGGTCTTCGCTTTTTCCTGAGTTAACTCATAGCTGATATTCAATGCGGCAATGAAAACCAACTGCTCAGTATTTGTGACTCTAGTGCGAACTTTCAGATCTTGCAACCGCTGATTCAGATCGTCCGCAGCCTGATTCAACGCATCCCTTTGGTCAGGCGGGCAATTCACTCGCAGTGAACGGCCAAATATTTGGATATCGACGGGTTGTGCAGACATGCCACCTTCCTGCTGATTGACTGCGCTGCCTTCGTCTCCAGACCCAGGGTCCGCGAAGGGGCGACACTATAGCTACCCTGGTGTGAAGATACAAGCCCTTTTCTGGTTCACCAGGGTCCAAAGTGGTAGCATATCATGAATATCCTCCCTTTGATGACGAATGCTTATGTCTATACAGAACGAAATGCCTGGTTACAACGAAATGAACCGGTTTTTGAATCAACAAGGGGCCGGTCTGACCCCGGCTGAAATGCATGGTTTAATCAGCGGGATGATTTGCGGCGGCAACAACGACAGCTCATGGCAGCCGCTGTTGCACGACCTGACGAACGAAGGTCTGGCCTTCGGGCATGAGCTTGCTCAGGCGCTGCGCAAAATGCACGCGGCGACCAGCGACGCGCTGGAAGACGACGGCTTTCTTTTTCAGCTTTATCTGCCTGAAGGCGACGATGTCAGCGTATTCGATCGCGCAGATGCATTAGCCGGGTGGGTTAACCACTTTTTGCTTGGCCTCGGCGTAACGCAGCCTAAACTTGATAAAGTCACCGGCGAAACGGGTGAAGCGATTGACGACCTGCGTAATATTGCGCAGCTTGGTTATGATGAGAGCGAAGATCAGGAAGAGCTGGAGATGTCGCTCGAAGAGATCATCGAATATGTCCGTGTTGCGGCGCTGTTATGTCATGACACTTTCACGCGCCAACAGCCGACCGCGCCGGAAGTGCGTAAACCGACGCTACACTAAGAAAAAACGAAATGGAGGCCATGTCATGACTCAGCAGGAATACCAACGCCGTCGCCAGGCATTACTGGCGCAAATGCAGCCCGGCAGCGCCGCGCTGATCTTTGCCGCGCCGGAGGCGACGCGCAGCGCAGACAGTGAATATCCGTATCGCCAGAGTAGCGACTTCTGGTATTTCACCGGTTTTAACGAACCGGAAGCCGTGCTGGTACTGATTAAGAGTGATGACACCCACAACCACAGCGTTTTGTTCAACCGCGTTCGCGACCTGACGGCGGAAATCTGGTTTGGTCGCCGTTTAGGACAGGATGCCGCGCCGGAAAAACTGGGCGTTGACCGGGCGCTGGCGTTTAGCGAAATCAACCAGCAACTCTTTCAGTTGCTTAATGGTCTGGATGTGGTGTACCACGCGCAGGGCGAATATGCGTATGCCGACGAGGTTGTTCTGGCTGCGCTGGAGAAGCTGCGTAAAGGCTCTCACCAGAATCTGACCGCGCCGGCCACCATGACTGACTGGCGACCGATTGTCCATGAGATGCGCCTGTTCAAATCGCCGGAAGAGATTGCTGTCCTGCGCCGCGCCGGGGAAATTAGCGCGCTGGCGCATATCCGCGCGATGGAAAAATGTCGTCCGGGGATGTTTGAGTATCAGCTGGAGGGTGAAATTCACCACGAATTTAACCGCCACGGCGCACGCTATCCCTCCTATAACACCATTGTCGGCAGCGGCGAAAATGGCTGTATCCTGCATTACACTGAAAACGAAAGTGAAATGCGCGACGGCGATTTAGTGCTTATCGACGCGGGCTGTGAATATAAAGGTTACGCGGGCGACATCACGCGTACTTTCCCGGTGAACGGGAAATTTACGCCAGCTCAGCGTGAAATTTATGACATCGTTCTGGAATCGCTGGAGACCAGCCTGCGACTGTTCCGTCCTGGTACCTCTGTTCAGGAGGTGACCGGCGAAGTCGTGCGCATCATGATAACCGGGCTGGTGAAGCTGGGGATTTTGCAAGGAGAGGTTGATCAACTGATTGCCGAAAATGCGCATCGTCCTTTCTTTATGCATGGCTTGAGCCACTGGCTGGGGCTGGATGTTCATGATGTCGGCGTTTATGGGCCGGATCGCTCCCGCATCCTGGAGCCGGGCATGGTGCTGACCGTAGAGCCAGGCCTCTATATCGCGCCGGATGCCGACGTGCCGGAAGCGTATCGCGGCATTGGCGTTCGAATTGAAGATGACATTGTCATTACCGAAACCGGTAATGAAAACCTGACCGCTGGCGTTGTGAAGAAGGCGGATGACATTGAGGCATTAATGGCGGCGGCGCGGCAGCAATGAGCGTCATTATCGTTGGCGGCGGCATGGCAGGCGCAACGCTGGCGCTAGCCATCTCTCAGTTCAGTCATGGGACGTTGCCGGTACACCTGATTGAAGCGAAAGCGCCTGAAGCCGACGGTCATCCCGGTTTTGACGCCAGAGCGATTGCGCTGGCGGCGGGCACTTGCCAGCAACTGGCGCGAATTGGCGTCTGGCAGGCGATTTCCGATTGCGCAACGGCAATCAACACCGTACACGTCAGCGATCGCGGTCATGCCGGATTTGTGACTCTCGACGCGCAGGATTACAGCCTGGCAGCGTTGGGTCACGTTGCGGAGCTGCATGATATCGGGCTGCGTCTGTTTGCGCTCTTGCGTAAAGCGCCGGGCGTTACGCTGCACTGCCCGGAGCGCGTGGCCAGCGTGTCGCGTACCCAACAGCAGGTTAACGTCACTCTGGAAAACGGCAATGTGATAGCTGGCAGCGTGCTGGTGGCGGCTAACGGCACCCACTCTGCGCTCGCGTCAGCCTGCGGCGTTGACTGGCATCAGGAGCCTTACGAACAGTTAGCGGTGATAGCGAATGTCGCGACCGCTATCCCGCACCAGGGACGCGCCTTTGAACGTTTTACCCCCAATGGCCCGCTGGCGATGTTGCCGATGTCGCATGGCCGATGTTCGCTGGTTTGGTGTCACCCGCTCGACCAGCGCGATGAGGTGCTGAGCTGGTCCGACGCGCAGTTCTGTCATGCGTTGCAGGCCGCGTTCGGCTGGCGGCTGGGGCGAATTACTCAGGCCGGTAAGCGCAGCGCGTATCCGCTTGCCCTTACTACGGCGGCAAAAGTGTTTACTCACCGGACTGTCGTGGTCGGCAATGCGGCGCAGACGTTGCATCCTATCGCCGGACAAGGGTTTAATCTCGGTCTGCGCGATGTCATGAGCCTGGCGGAAACGCTGGTCGCGGCACAGGACGCGGGCGAGGATATTGGCGCCTGGCACGTGTTATCGCGCTATCAGCAGCGTCGTCAGGTTGACCGGGATACGACGATTGGCGTAACGAACGGTCTGGTCCATCTATTTGCAAATCGTTGGGCGCCGCTGGTTATTGGGCGCAATATCGGTTTAATGGCGATGGAATTATTACCGCCTGCGCGCGATGCGCTGGCACAGCGGACCTTAGGTTGGGTTGCGCGTTAAGCCGATCTGTAGGCCGGATAAGGCATTTACGCCGCCATCCGGCATCGTGTTCGTAAAAATACCGGATGGCAGCTTCGCCTTATCCGGCCTACGGTTTTGATTGTTCCGGTTTCCAGGAGTAAATAGTGCAAAGTGTTGATGTAGCAATAGTTGGCGGAGGCATGGTGGGACTGGCTGTCGCCTGCGGCTTGCAGGGGAGCGGTTTGCGCGTTGCGGTACTGGATCACATTGTCCCCCAGCCGTTGGCGAACGATGCGCCGCCTCAGCTTCGGGTGTCGGCGATTAATGCCGCCAGCGAAAAACTGCTTACCCGTCTTGGCGTATGGTCAAACATTGTGGCGCGACGGGCAAGTTGCTATCACGGTATGGAAGTCTGGGATAAAGACAGCTTTGGCCGTATTACGTTTGATGACGCAAGCATGGGATATAGCCATCTGGGGCATATTGTTGAAAACAGCGTCATTCACTACGCACTGTGGCAAAAAGCGCAGCAAGCGGCGGATATCACCTTAATGGCGCCAGCAGAGTTACAGCAGGTCGCCTGGGGGGAGAACGACGCCTTCCTGACTTTAAAAGACGGCGCGATGTTAACCGCGCGTCTGGTGATTGCCGCGGATGGCGCCAACTCCTGGCTGCGTAACAAAGCGGATATTCCCTTAACTTTCTGGGACTACCGTCACCATGCGCTGGTAGCGACTATCCGCACCGAAGAGCCGCACGGCGCGGTTGCTCGCCAGGTGTTTCATGGTAAAGGTATTCTGGCGTTTTTGCCGTTAAGCGATCCGCATCTGTGTTCCATTGTCTGGTCGCTTTCTCCGCAGGATGCGGAGCGTATGCAACAGAGCGGCGACGAGGCGTTTAACCAGGCGTTGACTATCGCCTTCGATAATCGGCTGGGCTTATGCCGCCTGGAAAGCGAACGGCAGGTTTTTCCTCTGACGGGCCGCTATGCTCGCCAGTTTGCCGCGCATCGTCTGGCGTTAGTCGGCGATGCCGCGCACACCATCCATCCGCTGGCAGGGCAAGGCGTCAACCTCGGCTTTATGGACGCGGCCGAACTGGTGGACGATCTGCGCCGGCTTCAGCGCCAGGGCAAAGACATTGGTCAACATCTTTATCTTCGTCGTTATGAGCGTAGCCGTAAACATAGCGCGGCGATGATGCTTGCCGGGATGCAAGGTTTTCGTGACCTGTTTGCCGGCGAAAACCCGGCAAAAAAATTGCTGCGCGACATCGGACTGAAACTGGCGGATACGCTCCCCGGCGTCAAACCCCAACTGCTTCGCCAGGCAATGGGGCTAAACGACCTTCCGCAATGGCTTCGTTAAGCGTCTGACTGCACGCTAGCAAGAGTTTGAAACCCGTCACACTTTGCTTTCCCGGCTATCGCGCCGGGGGGCTTTCCTCGTTTGAAATAATCTAATTTCACCGCCTATTTAGCATTATATTTTCTAATGCCACTATTTTTGTTGAACGCGATTTTCGACATTTTTTCCGCATTTAATATTAATTTATGTTGTGGTAAATCGTATCAGCTTCCTTTTTATGACGGTTATTTAGCGTAATAGTGGTTTTTTGTGCTGATGGGATTTTAGCGTTTTTTAGTCATAAGCTAATGTGATGGTAAATTCAGCCTTATGGTTTAGCGCCTGGTTCGGTGGTAAGTTCAGGAGCAAGAGAACGTTTGCGTCGGCGCAGGAAAAAGGGCGTCGATGCCAGGTTTCGTGGCGAAGATTTCCCATGAAAATGGTTGTTAGCCCCCGCTAATTCAACGAGGAAAAGATGGCCCAACAGACGCCTTTGTACGAACAACACACGCTATGCGGCGCCCGCATGGTCGATTTTCATGGCTGGATGATGCCCCTGCATTACGGCTCTCAGCTTGATGAACACCACGCTGTGCGCACCGATGCCGGGATGTTTGATGTATCGCATATGACCATTGTCGATCTTCATGGTAGCCGTACACGAGAGTTTCTACGTTATCTGCTGGCAAACGACGTCGCGAAGCTAACGAAGACGGGTAAAGCCCTCTACTCCGGTATGCTTAACGCATCGGGCGGCGTGATTGATGACCTTATCGTCTACTACTTCACTGAAGATTTCTTCCGTCTCGTTGTTAACTCCGCCACCCGCGAAAAAGACCTCTCCTGGATTACCCAACATGCTGAACTTTATGCCATCGACATCACCGTTCGTGACGACCTGTCGCTGATTGCGGTACAGGGGCCGAATGCGCAGGAAAAAGCGGCGACTCTGTTTACTGACCAACAGCGCCATGCAGTAGAAGGTATGAAGCCGTTCTTCGGCGTACAGGCGGGTGATTTGTTTATCGCCACCACCGGTTATACCGGCGAAGCGGGCTATGAAATCGCCATGCCGAATGAAAAAGCGGCGGATTTCTGGCGTGCGCTGGTGGAGGCGGGCGTGAAGCCGTGCGGTCTTGGCGCGCGCGACACGCTGCGTCTGGAAGCAGGCATGAACCTGTACGGTCAGGAGATGGATGAAGGTATCTCTCCGCTGGCGGCTAATATGGGATGGACTATCGCCTGGGAACCTGCTGACCGCGACTTTATTGGCCGTGAGGCGCTGGAGATGCAGCGTGAAAAAGGCCATGAGCAGCTTGTCGGTCTGGTGATGACCGAGAAAGGCGTATTGCGTAATGAACTGCCGGTGCGTTTTACCGATGCGCAGGGCAATCAGCAAGAAGGCATTATCACCAGCGGGACGTTTTCCCCAACGTTGGGCTACAGCATTGCGCTGGCGCGCGTTCCGGCGGGCATCGGCGAGACGGCGATTGTACAAATTCGTAACCGTGAAATGCCGGTAAAAGTGACTAAACCTGTTTTTGTGCGTAACGGCAAAGCCGTCGCGTGATTCATCCTTTTTTGGAGATTAATTGATGAGCAACGTACCCGCAGAACTGAAATACAGCAAAGAACACGAATGGCTGCGTAAAGAAGCGGATGGCACTTACACCGTTGGCATTACTGAACACGCTCAGGAGCTGTTGGGCGATATGGTTTTTGTTGATCTGCCGGAAGTCGGCGCGACCGTAAGCGCGGGCGACGACTGCGCCGTGGCGGAGTCCGTAAAAGCGGCGTCCGACATTTATGCGCCGGTAAGCGGCGAGATCGTGGCGGTAAACGATGCGCTGAGCGACTCCCCGGAGCTGGTGAACAGCGAACCGTATGCCGGTGGCTGGATCTTTAAAATCAAAGCCAGCGATGAAAGCGAACTTGAATCGCTGCTGGATGCCACCGCGTATGAGGCATTGTTAGAAGACGAATAATGTTGTGCCGGATGGCGCTAATGCTTATCCGGCCTACTCACTGCAACGCGAATGATTTTGCGTATTCGTTTTCGCACGCGTAGGCCCGGTAAGCGTCAGCGCCACCGGGCAATTGAGTTAGAGACACCTACGATTCACTGCACGTTTCAGGAACCATCGCCCATGACACAGACGTTAAGCCAGCTTGAAAACCGCGGCGCTTTCATTGAACGCCACATCGGACCGGACGCCGCGCAGCAGCAAGAGATGCTGAATGCGGTTGGCGCCGAGTCGTTAAACGCGCTGACAGGTCAGATTGTGCCGAAAGACATTCAGCTCGCGACTCCGCCGCAGGTTGGCGAGGCGGCAACCGAATATGCCGCACTGGCGGAATTAAAAGCCATCGCCGGGCGTAACAAGCGCTTCACGTCCTACATTGGCATGGGCTACACAGCCGTGCAGCTACCGCCGGTTATCCTGCGCAACATGCTGGAAAATCCAGGCTGGTATACCGCCTACACTCCTTATCAGCCGGAAGTCTCTCAGGGGCGTCTGGAAGCGCTGCTCAACTTCCAACAGGTGACGCTGGACCTGACGGGGCTGGACATGGCTTCCGCCTCGCTGCTGGATGAAGCGACCGCCGCCGCTGAAGCGATGGCGATGGCAAAGCGCGTCAGCAAACTGAAAAATGCCAACCGGTTCTTTGTCGCCTCTGATGTCCATCCGCAAACTCTGGACGTCGTGCGTACTCGCGCCGAAACCTTTGGCTTTGACGTCATTGTTGATGACGCGGCGAAAGCACTGGATCACCAGGATGTGTTTGGCGTGCTGTTACAACAGGTAGGCACCACGGGCGAAATTCACGACTACAGCGCACTGATTACTGAGCTGAAATCCCGTAAAGTTGTGGTCAGCGTCGCCGCCGATTTTATGGCGCTGGTGCTGCTGATGGCTCCGGGCAAACAGGGCGCGGACATTGTTTTCGGCTCTGCGCAACGCTTCGGCGTACCGATGGGGTACGGTGGCCCGCACGCGGCGTTCTTTGCCGCCAAAGACGAATTTAAACGCTCCATGCCAGGCCGTATTATCGGCGTCTCAAAAGATGCGGCGGGCAATACCGCACTGCGCATGGCGATGCAGACTCGCGAGCAGCATATCCGTCGTGAGAAAGCGAACTCCAATATTTGTACCTCGCAGGTACTGCTGGCTAACATCGCCAGTCTGTATGCCGTTTATCATGGTCCGGTCGGTCTGAAGCGCATCGCTAATCGTATCCACCGCCTGACCGATATTCTGGCGGCAGGTCTGCAGCAGAAAGGCTTAAAGCTGCGTCATGCGCATTACTTTGACACGCTGTGTGTGGAAGTGGCTGATAAAGCTGCGGTACTGGCGCGTGCGGAAGCGGCGGAGATCAATCTGCGCAGCGATATTCATAACGCGGTTGGTATTACGCTCGATGAAACCACCACCCGTGAGAATGTGGCGCAGTTGTTCAATGTTTTGCTGGGCGACAGCCACGGTCTGAACATTGAAACACTGGATAAAGACGTGGCGCTTGATAGCCGTTCCATTCAGCAAAGTATGCTGCGTGACGATGCGATTCTGACGCATCCGGTATTTAACCGTTACCACAGCGAAACCGAGATGATGCGCTACATGCACTCGCTGGAGCGTAAAGATCTGGCGCTGAATCAGGCGATGATCCCGCTGGGTTCCTGCACCATGAAGCTGAACGCCGCCGCCGAGATGATTCCTATCACCTGGCCGGAATTCGCTGAACTGCACCCGTTCTGCCCGCCGGAACAGGCCGAAGGATATCATCAGATGATTAGCCAGCTTTCTGACTGGCTGGTGAAACTCACCGGGTACGACGCCGTCTGTATGCAGCCTAACTCCGGCGCACAGGGGGAATACGCGGGGCTGCTGGCGATTCGTCACTATCACGAAAGCCGCAACGAAGGGCATCGCGATATCTGCCTGATTCCGGCCTCTGCTCACGGCACTAACCCTGCTTCTGCACATATGGCAGGAATGCAGGTGGTGGTTGTGGCGTGTGATAAGAACGGCAACATCGACCTGGACGATCTGCGAGCAAAAGCAGAACAACATGCTGCGAACCTCTCTTGCATCATGGTGACCTATCCGTCCACCCACGGCGTCTATGAAGAAACGATCCGTGAAGTGTGTGAAGTTGTGCACCAGTTCGGCGGTCAGGTTTACCTTGACGGCGCGAACATGAACGCCCAGGTCGGCATCACCTCACCGGGCTTTATTGGCGCGGACGTTTCGCATCTTAACCTGCATAAAACTTTTTGCATTCCGCACGGCGGCGGCGGCCCAGGCATGGGACCGATCGGCGTGAAAGCGCATCTGGCACCGTTTGTACCTGGTCATAGCGTGGTGCAAATCGAAGGGATGCTCACCCGTCAGGGCGCGGTGTCTGCCGCGCCGTTCGGTAGTGCCTCTATCCTGCCAATCAGCTGGATGTACATCCGCATGATGGGCGCAGAAGGCCTGAAGCAGGCAAGCCAGGTCGCGATTCTTAACGCTAACTACATTGCCAGCCGTCTGAAAGACGCGTACCCGGTACTGTATACCGGTCGCGATGGCCGTGTGGCGCACGAATGTATTCTTGATATTCGCCCATTGAAAGAAGAAACCGGCATCAGCGAGCTGGATATTGCCAAGCGTCTGATCGACTACGGTTTCCATGCGCCAACCATGTCGTTCCCGGTGGCGGGCACGCTGATGGTAGAGCCGACGGAATCTGAAGGTAAGGCCGAGCTGGATCGCTTTATCGATGCGATGCTGGCTATCCGCGCAGAGATTGACCAGGTGAAAGCCGGTGTCTGGCCGCTGGAAGATAACCCGCTGGTGAACGCGCCGCACATTCAGAACGAACTGGTCGCCGAGTGGGCGCATCCGTACAGCCGTGAAGTTGCCGTATTCCCGGCAGGCGTGGCAGACAAATACTGGCCGACGGTGAAACGTCTGGATGATGTTTATGGCGACCGTAACCTGTTCTGCTCCTGCGTACCGATTAGCGACTACCAGTAATTTACTGATTCGACTGTCTTCTAAAGGCGCTTCGGCGCCTTTTCAGCTTGTTAATAAAGTGCGCTTTGTTTATGTCGGATACAGTGTGAGTGCCTTATTCAGGCTACAAAGTGTTACTAATTCAATATATTACAGTAAATCGTTGGCTCCTGTCAGGTAACCTGGCGTTTGTATCAGTGTATTAGCCAGAATTAAATTACCGGTTTTTTAGAGTCTAATGATTCATTGTGCATCATTTTTACCTTGCTGTTATTTAATCAAAATAACACGGTGTATTTACATGTGATTACAAATAGTTTCTCTCCGGAATCGTTATTTACCTCTCAATATAGTTACAAAAATTTCCGTATATTAAATTCATCAAGTTATTAATTTAAATTATAAATTAAAAATAACCATAAATAACGTAAATATTTATTAACTTAGTGCTTTGTTTTTTATACCTGGAGGGAATAATGAAACGATTTATATTTCTGCCATTAATGACATATTTTATATTAATGAATGCAATGGCAGCTGACGGAGAAAATAATCCCAGTAATCTATTAGGTGCACCTGTTAATACCGCTATTTCTGGTGGTTCAGTATTGCCGGAAGGAAAGTTATTAACCGCCGTGAATAGCTCATTTCGCGATAAAGATCATCAAATCGAGGGGCACGGAAGTCCGGATGTTTACTCCCAGATATGGTTATTGAAGATTCGTTACGGTTTGACCGACAGACTGGAATTATCAACTGTGGGTTCCTATATCAATAACAAACGAGACAATCTGTCTCCTGAGCACATAGAGGGAATGGGCGACCAATCGGTGGGGGTCAATTATGCTTTAATGAGCCAGCGAAGAGGTGATCCGTTTTGGGTTACGGTAGGTGGGGCATTATTACTACCCACCGGGCAAGATGGAGATAATCATTTGCCTGGGAATAGCGCCTGGGGAGGAAGAGTAACACTCACTTTAACAAAATTATTTACTCCTAACATTAAAGGGGATATGGGTTTTGTATATCAGGGACCATTTGAGCGCGGTAACCAGGACGTGAAACGAGGTAACGAATTCCAGTGGAATACCCAGGTGCGGTATATGTTTAGCGATTTACCGCTGGATCTTGGTCTGGAAAGTGCCTACAGCAATAATGCCTCTGGAACGAAAAAACTGTCTAATGGCAGCGTAATTAATAACCATTCTGGAACTACCGAATGGGTTGTTGGTCCGTCATTTAATATTGCCGTTGATTCACTGAAATTATGGTTTGGTGCCGGAGCCTTCTTCCCGGTAATGCAGGAAGCGAAGTCGCCAACCAAAATGGAAGATGTACGCTGGGAATTTAAAATAGGTAAGACCTGGTAAGACTCGTTCAAAGTGTTACCCGCCGACTGGCGGGTAACGTGCAGGAGTTAAAGCTTCTCGCCGTTGCTGGCAATCACCTCTTTGTACCAGTTGAAGCTCTTCTTACGCGAACGCGACATATCGCCCGTACCGTCATCGTGCTTGTTCACGTAGATGAAGCCGTAGCGCTTGCTGTACTGCCCGGTGGTGAACGACACGCAGTCGATGCAGCCCCACGGCGTGTAGCCCATCAGGTCGACACCATCGTAAGTCACCGCTTTTTTCATCTCTTCAATATGGGCGCGCAGGTAGTCAATGCGATAGTCGTCGTTGATGCTGCCATCTTCTTCTACTTTGTCGTAAGCACCAAAACCGTTTTCGACAATAAACAGCGGCTTTTGATAGCGTTCGTACAGTTCACACAATGAATAACGCAGGCCCACCGGGTCAATCTGCCAGCCCCAGTCAGATGCTTTAACATAGGGGTTCGGTACGCTGCCTTCAAAACCGGAAATCGCATCGCCGCTACCGCCTTCGGCTTTGACCGCGTTGGTCATGTAATAACTGAAACCAAGATAATCGCAGGTTCCTTCGCGCAGCACTTCAAGATCGCCATCTTCTATTTTGATGTTAAATCCGCGGCGCTCCCACTCGTTCAACACATAGGACGGGTAATAGCCGCGCAGCTGCACATCGGTAAAGACGTAGCGTTCACGCATCGACTCCTGAGCAAACATCACATCTTCTGGTTTACAGGAGAAAGGATACAGCGCGACCATCGCCAGCATACAGCCAACTTTCATCTGTGGATTAATACGACGTGCCGCTTTCACCGCCAGGGCGCTGGCGACAAACTGATGATGTAAGACCTGATACATGGTTTCTTCTGGATTCTCATGCTCGGTATACACCACGCCGGAACAGCAGTAGCCAAACAGCGGCGCGCGCCAGTTTCGCTGGTTGTTAATTTCGTTGAAGGTCATCCAGTATTTGACCTTATGCTTGTAGCGTTCAAACACGACTTCAGCAAAACGGACAAAGAAATCAACGACTTTACGATTGGTCCAGCCGCCGTAGTGCTGGACCAGATGTAACGGCATTTCAAAGTGGGAAAGGGTGATGACCGGTTCGATGTTGTATTTGAGCAATTCATCAAACATGTCGTCGTAGAATTTCAGACCGGCCTCGTTTGGCTGGGATTCGTCGCCATTCGGGAAGATACGCGTCCAGGCAATAGAGGTACGGAAGCATTTGAACCCCATTTCGGCGAAAAGACGGATGTCTTCTTTGTAATGTCCGTAAAAATCCACCGCCTCGTGGTTCGGATAGTATTTGCCAGCAACGACATTCTGGGTAATTTCGCGTGGCACGCCGTGTGCGCCGCCGGTTAGCACGTCGCAGATGCTGGGGCCTTTACCGCCTTTATTCCAGCCGCCTTCAACCTGGTGTGCAGCAACCGCGCCGCCCCATAAAAAATCTTTTGGCAAGGTGAGTTTTCTCATTGTTGCATAATCTCAATTTATTTAGTCTGTTATCATTCATTCTGCACCAAATGACATGTAAAGCGTACGCAAAATTCCAGGATGCTCGCGTGTCGGGGCAGGAACATATTCAGATCGTAGCATTCACTTCAAGAGGCCATATTCAGGGGGATAACCACATGCAGCCAAACGACATTACTTTCTTTCAACGTTTCCAGAATGACATTCTGGCAGGGCGTAAAACCATCACTATTCGTGATGCCTCCGAGTCCCACTTTAAAGCAGGCGATGTGCTACGCGTGGGACGGTTCGAAGATGATGGCTATTTTTGCACAATCGAAGTGACAGGAACGTCAACTGTGACGCTGGATACGCTGAACGAAAAACATGCGCAACAGGAAAATATGTCGCTTGATGAGCTGAAACGGGTCATTGCTGAAATCTATCCCAACCAGACGCAATTTTATGTGATTGATTTTAAATGTCTTTGATAAATATGAACGCGTGTTAGTTGAGTTTTTGTAATTAACTTCTTGAATAAGAAAGAAAATTTAATTTTGCGAATTTATTTTAGCTAACATGTGTTCACTGGAACCATTCTCAGTTACGCTAGAGGCGCAGTTCATCGTTATGAACGTTTCTCCGGAGTAAGTTATGGTGCAAAAACCATTAATGACGCAGGGATATTCGCTGGCTGAGGAAATCGCCAACAGTATTAGCCACGGCATTGGATTGGTATTTGGTATTGTCGGCCTGGTGCTGTTGTTGGTTCAGGCGGTAGAGGCGAATGCGGGTATGACGGCTATCGCCAGCTACAGTTTATATGGCGGGAGCATGATCCTGCTTTTTCTTGCTTCAACGCTTTATCATGCCATTCCTCATCAGCGGGCAAAAATCTGGTTAAAGAAATTTGATCACTGCGCTATCTATCTGCTCATTGCCGGAACCTATACGCCATTTCTGCTGGTAGGTCTGGATTCGCCGCTGGCGCGCGGACTAATGATTGTGATCTGGAGCCTGGCGCTATTCGGTATCCTCTTCAAGTTGACGATTGCGCACCGATTTAAAGTGCTTTCACTGGTTACGTATCTGGCAATGGGCTGGCTGTCGCTGATAGTGGTTTATCAGTTGGCGATTAAGCTGGCGATAGGCGGCGTGACGCTGCTGGCGGTAGGTGGCGTCGTTTACTCGCTGGGCGTAATTTTCTATGTTTGCAAACGCATACCTTATAACCACGCCATCTGGCATGGCTTTGTGCTGGGTGGCAGCGTGTGCCACTTCCTGGCCATCTATTTGTATGTGGGACAGGCGTAATTCCCGGATGCCCGTGCCGGATGGCGGCGCTGTCGCACCTTATCCGGCCTACGAGAATAGCACGTGCGAGCCTGATGGCGTTGCGCTATCAGGCTATCCGGCTTTTAACGTGATATCACTCTTCCAGCGAGTAGGGCAGCGGGACGATATGCAGGGTGTTGGCATCGTCGCGAACGCGGAAGACGCTTTCGGCTTCTAAATCGTTATTCATGACGGCCTGAACCAGTAACTGACCATCGTCCAACTGCGTCGCCGCCAGAATAGCGCCGGTACGACGCCAGTTCTCGCCCATCTGTAGCTCCAGATCTTCTCCTGCTTCCGGTACCCGGCTGGCTTTGCCCGCCAGCAACCAAAGCGCGCGTTTATTGGCGCCGCGGAATTTTGCCCGTGCGACCATCTCTTGCCCGGTGTAGCAGCCTTTCTTGAAGCTGATGCCGCCCAGCGCCTGTAGGTTAGTCGCCTGGGGGATAAACTGACCGCTGTTCGCCGCGTCAATCACCGGAATGCCTGCTTCAATATCCAATGCCAGCCACTGTTGACTGTTATTCAGTTCGGCTTCGCCATGCAACTTCTCCGTTAACATGTTGGCCGTCGCGACATCAGTGACAAGCAGGAATCGTTCCGCAGGATGTTCAAACCATAGCAGCGTGGAGGCGCCGTCTCTGACCACCTGATTTTCACTATTGGGCAGTTCGCTAAAGACATTAGCCAGCGCCGCGCGGGCCTGAAAACCTGCCACGCCAAGCAATACGCGTTCGTCATCTGGCGCGATGACCACTTTGGAAAATACGGCGTACTTTTTCAGCTCCGTTAATTGCGCTTCACGCACGCTACGGCGTTCAATCCAGGCGAAACCGTCGCGCTCACGGAACAGGCGCAGAGTGCTCCACATCTTACCTTTAGCATCGCAGTGGGCGGCGAGAAGGTGTTGCTGTTCAGTCATCTGGCTTACGTCAGCGGTGACCTGGCCCTGAATATACTTTTCACTGTCTACGCCGGTGATGGACGACAGCGCCCAGTCGTCAAGCGCGATCAGCGTCAGCGGCAGGCGGGCTGACGATGAAGGATGACGTGGCGGAAAGGAGATAAAAGCCATAAATAATGTCCTGGTTAGCTGCAACAATAATGGTTAATGGTAAAAGAGCCATCGGTCATTGCAAGTGCTTTAAATAGCCCATTGAGAGCGGATTGATCGTTTTGCGAGGCGGTATCCAAAACGGATGAACGTATTGATTCCCAGCCTTTTATTTCGCGATCGCGTTCCAGATTACTGAGATTCCCGTAAAACAACGCCAAAAACACGTTACAATAGCCCGGTACTTCATTTTCGCGAGGCAGGAAGAACATGGATATTCACAATAAAGCACGTATTCACTGGGCATGTCGTCGCGGTATGCGCGAACTTGATATTTCCATCATGCCGTTTTTTGAACATGAGTACGATAGTTTAAGTGATGAAGAAAAGCGTATTTTTGTCCGTTTGTTGCAGAGTGATGACCCGGATTTATTTAACTGGTTAATGAATCACGGTAAACCGGCTGACGCTGAACTGGAACAGATGGTCCGACTCATTCAGACACGGAATCGGGAACGTGGTCCTGTGGCAATCTGATTTACGCGTCTCATGGCGCGCTCAGTGGATCTCATTGCTCATTCATGGGCTGGTTGCCGCGGTGATTTTATTGATGCCCTGGCCGCTGAGTTATACCCCGTTATGGATGATACTACTGTCGCTGGTCGTGTTTGACTGTGTACGTAGCCAGCGCAGGATTAATACCTGTCAGGGAGAGATCAAGCTACTCATGGACGGGCGCTTACGCTGGCAGGGGCAGGACTGGACGCTCTTGCGTCCGCCCTGGTTACTGAAGAGCGGGATGGTGTTGCGTTTACGCGCAGAGTCTGGACGTCATCAGCATTTATGGCTGGCGGCGGATAGCATGGAAGAAGCGGAATGGCGTGAGTTGCGTCGGATACTGTTACAGCAGCCGATATCGCGCCAACACTGACGGAACGGCGTAAACGCGGTTCCGTCGAGAGGGAAATACAGCGAGTAAGGTTTCAGGCGTAGTGTTCGGCCATTTCGCCGAGAATTTGTTCACACCAGGTCTGTATACGCTCATCGCTGAGATCGTACTGGTTCGTTTCATCCAGCGCCAGGCCGACAAACAGTTGCCCATCCGCAATGACCGGTTTATTGCTGGTAAATTCGTAGCCTTCTGTGGGCCAGTAGCCGACAAATTTAACGCCTTTGAGGGCAAGTTTGTCATGCAACATACCCAGCGCATCCAGGAACCACTCACCGTAGCCGAGCTGGTCGCCCATACCGTAAAGCGCAACGATTTTGCCTTCCAGATTGAGATCGTCCAGTTGCTCCCAGACGGCTTCCCAGTCCTCCTGAATTTCGCCAAAATCCCAGGTGGGAATGCCTAAAATGAGCACGTCGTACTGCTCCATTAAGGCGGGGGCGTCATCCTTAAGGTTATGTAATGTCACCAGCTCCGGGCCGAGGATATCGCGAATTTTCTCTGCGGCCATCTCGGTGTAGCACGTGCTGGAACCGTAAAAAAGACCCATGTTCATTACGTTACATCTCGATTCTGCTATAGCGTTGCGGGTAGTGTAACAGAATCGCTGCATTCACGGCACAATGAGGCATAATGCACCCAAAGTCAGCGTGAAGTGGGGAGCGCGAATGGAACAGGATTTAGCGCGTATTGAGCAGTTTCTGGATGCCCTGTGGCTGGAACGAAATCTGGCGGAAAATACATTAAGCGCGTATCGTCGCGATTTATCGATGGTCGTTGCGTGGTTGCATCATCGCGGAAAAACGCTTGCGACGGCGCAGGCTGATGATTTACAAACGCTGCTGGCTGAACGGGTGGAGGGCGGATACAAAGCGACCAGTTCCGCACGCCTGTTAAGCGCTATGCGGCGCTTTTTCCAGCATCTGTACCGTGAAAAGTATCGTGAGGATGATCCGAGCGCGCAGTTGGCCTCGCCTAAGCTTCCGCAGCGTTTACCGAAAGACCTTAGCGAGGCACAGGTTGAACGGCTCTTGCAGGCGCCGCTTATTGATCAACCTTTGGAGTTGCGCGATAAAGCTATGTTGGAAGTGCTGTATGCCACCGGTTTGCGCGTGTCGGAACTGGTGGGGCTGACAATGAGCGATATCAGTCTGCGGCAGGGCGTGGTGCGGGTTATCGGTAAAGGCAATAAAGAGCGGTTAGTGCCGTTAGGCGAAGAGGCGGTATATTGGCTGGAAACGTATCTGGAGCATGGGCGTCCCTGGTTACTCAATGGCGTATCGATTGACGTATTGTTCCCCAGCCAGCGTGCGCAGCAGATGACGCGGCAGACCTTCTGGCACCGTATTAAACATTATGCGGTACTGGCTGGAATCGATAGCGAAAAACTATCGCCGCATGTTTTACGTCACGCTTTCGCCACGCATTTGCTGAATCACGGCGCCGACTTGCGCGTTGTACAAATGCTACTTGGGCATAGCGATCTTTCGACGACACAAATTTATACGCATGTCGCAACGGAGCGTTTGCGTCAACTTCATCAACAGCACCATCCGCGGGCATGAGTGCTGACAGGAAAGGATAGTTTATGAAAAAGCGTTTTATGATGTTCACTTTACTGGCGGCGGCGTTTTCAGGCGTGGCCCATGCGGATGATGCGGCTATCCGTCAGTCGCTGGCTAAGCTGGGCGTTCAGAGTACGGAAATTCAGGCCTCGCCAGTGGCAGGAATGAAAACCGTCCTCACTCACAGCGGCGTACTGTACGTCACTGACGACGGCAAACATATTATTCAAGGGCCGATGTATGACGTGAGCGGCGCGCATCCGGTAAACGTGACGAACAAACTGCTGATGAGCCAGCTAAATGCGCTGGAAAAAGAGATGATCGTCTATAAAGCGCCGGATGAGAAACATGTCATTACTGTTTTTACCGATATCACCTGCGGCTATTGTCATAAGCTACATGAAGAGATGAAAGATTATAACGCGTTGGGGATCACGGTACGTTATCTGGCCTTCCCGCGCCAGGGGCTGGAAAGCCAGGCGGAGCAGGATATGAAATCTATCTGGTGCGCCAAAGACAAAAACAAAGCGTTTGATGACGCCATGGCAGGTAAGGGCGTGAAACCGGCAAGCTGTGACGTGAACATTGCTGATCATTATGCGTTGGGCGTGCAGTTGGGCGTTAGCGGTACGCCAGCCATTGTATTGAGTAACGGCTATGTGGTGCCTGGCTATCAGGGACCGAAAGAGATGAAAGCGTTTCTTGATGAGCATCAAAAACAGACCAGTGGTAAATAATACGCGTGAAACAACAGAGACAACTTCGTCGGCGTGAGGCTGATGAGACAGCGGAACTCCCCGCCGATCTTCCTCCATTACTACGACGTTTATATGCCAGCCGGGGCGTTCGTAGCGCCCGCGAACTGGAGCGCAGCGTGAAAGGAATGCTGCCCTGGCAACAGCTTAGCGGCATAGATAACGCGGTGGAGATCCTCTACAACGCCTTTCGCGAAGGTACCCGCATTATTGTTGTTGGCGATTTTGACGCCGACGGCGCGACCAGTACTGCGCTAAGCGTATTGGGAATGCGTGCGTTGGGATGTGACAACATCAGTTATCTGGTGCCTAATCGCTTTGAAGATGGCTACGGTTTAAGCCCGGAAGTGGTCGATCAGGCGAAGGCGCGCGGCGCGCAGCTTATCGTCACCGTAGACAACGGCATTTCATCCCACGCCGGCGTAGCGCATGCAAAGACGTTGGGGATTCCGGTGATCGTGACCGATCACCACCTGCCAGGCGACACGTTGCCGGATGCCGAAGCGATTATTAATCCTAATCTGCGCGACTGCGAATTCCCGTCTAAGTCGCTGGCGGGCGTCGGCGTGGCGTTTTACCTGATGCTGGCGTTGCGAACATTTTTGCGCGACAAAGGATGGTTCGACGAGCGCAACATCGCGCCGCCGAATCTGGCGGAGCTGCTGGATTTAGTGGCGTTGGGAACGGTAGCAGACGTTGTGCCGCTGGACGCTAACAACCGTATTCTGACCTGGCAAGGGCTAAGTCGTATTCGTGCCGGGAAATGCCGTCCGGGAATTAAAGCGTTGCTGGAGATATCGAATCGCGATCCGCAGCAGCTTGCCGCCAGTGATTTAGGCTTCGCGTTGGGGCCTCGCCTGAATGCCGCCGGCAGGCTGGATGATATGTCCGTTGGCGTGGCGTTACTGTTGTGCGACAACCTCGGCGAAGCGCGTGTTCTGGCCAGCGAGCTGGATGCGCTTAACCAGACGCGCAAAGAAATAGAGCAGGGGATGCAGGCGGAAGCGCTTATCCTGTGCGAAAAGCTTGAGCGCAGTAGTGAAACGCTTCCGGGCGGTCTGGCGATGTATCATCCTGAATGGCATCAGGGCGTGGTCGGAATTCTGGCGTCGCGCATTAAAGAGCGTTTTCACCGCCCGGTGATCGCCTTTGCGCCTGCGGGCGACGGCACGCTAAAAGGCTCAGGCCGTTCGATTCAGGGGTTGCATATGCGCGATGCGCTGGAAAGGCTGGATACGCTTTACCCTGATCTGATGATCAAGTTCGGCGGTCATGCGATGGCGGCGGGATTGTCGCTGGAAGAGCATAAATTCGAGCAGTTTCAGCAACGTTTTGGCGAGCTGGTAACGGAATGGCTCGATCCTGCCCTGTTGCAAGGCGAAGTGATCTCCGATGGTCCATTAAGCGCGGCGGAGATGTCTATGGAAGTGGCGCAACTGTTGCGGGATGCCGGACCGTGGGGGCAAATGTTCCCGGAACCGTTATTCGATGGTCGTTTCCGTCTGCTACAACAGCGTCTGGTGGGCGAGCGCCACCTCAAGGTGATGGTGGAGCCCGTCGGCGGCGGCCCGCTGTTGGATGGCATCGCATTTAATATTGATACGACCTGTTGGCCGGATAACGGCGTGCGGGAGGTAGAACTGGCTTATAAACTGGACATTAACGAGTTTCGCGGCAACCGTAGTTTACAGATTATTATCGATGATATTTGGCCGCTATGATCGGGGCGATTTAACAACACTTTCGCTGTAATTAAGGGGCGAAATCCGCTAATATTTCGCCCTTATAACCGCATTTTGACAAGTCAAATAAAAGAAATCAGACCATGTTTGAAATTAACCCGGTGAATAACCGCATTCAGGACCTCACGGAACGCACCAACGTTCTTAGGGGGTATCTTTGACTACGATGCTAAGAAAGAGCGTCTGGAAGAAGTAAACGCCGAGCTGGAACAGCCGGATGTCTGGAACGAACCTGAGCGCGCGCAGGCGCTGGGAAAAGAGCGTTCATCGCTCGAAGCGATCGTCGATACGCTTGATCAAATGACTCAGGGGCTGGACGACGTTTCCGGGCTGCTGGAACTGGCGGTAGAAGCTGACGACGAAGAGACGTTTAACGAAGCCGTCGCGGAGCTGAATACGCTGGAAGAGAAACTGGCGCAGTTGGAATTCCGCCGGATGTTCTCCGGCGAGTACGATAGCGCCGATTGCTATCTCGATATTCAGGCCGGTTCTGGTGGTACTGAAGCGCAGGACTGGGCCAGCATGTTGCTGCGTATGTATCTGCGTTGGGCGGAAGCGCGCGGCTTCAAGACGGAAGTCATTGAAGAGTCGGAAGGGGAAGTCGCCGGCATTAAGTCCGCGACTATCAAAATCTCCGGCGAATATGCCTATGGCTGGCTGCGCACTGAAACCGGCGTACATCGTCTGGTGCGTAAAAGCCCGTTTGACTCCGGCGGTCGCCGTCATACCTCGTTTAGCTCCGCGTTTGTGTACCCGGAAGTGGACGACGATATCGATATCGACATTAACCCGGCGGATCTGCGTATCGACGTCTATCGCGCGTCTGGCGCAGGCGGTCAGCACGTTAACCGTACTGAATCCGCAGTGCGTATCACCCATATTCCCACCGGGATTGTGACGCAGTGCCAGAACGACCGTTCGCAGCACAAAAACAAAGACCAGGCCATGAAGCAGATGAAAGCGAAGCTTTATGAACTGGAGATGCAGAAAAAGAACGCTGAAAAACAGGCGATGGAAGACACTAAGTCCGATATCGGCTGGGGAAGCCAGATTCGTTCCTATGTCCTGGACGATTCCCGCATTAAAGACCTGCGTACTGGGGTGGAAACCCGCAATACACAGGCGGTACTGGACGGTAGTCTGGATCAATTTATCGAAGCAAGTTTGAAAGCAGGGCTATGAGGAATCAACATGTCTGAACAAAACGCACAGGGCGCTGACGAGGTAGTCGATCTTAACAATGAAATGAAGGCACGTCGCGAGAAGCTGGCTGCACTGCGTGAGCAGGGTATCCCGTTCCCGAACGATTTCCGTCGTGACCGTACCTCAGACCAACTGCACGCAGAGTTTGACGCGAAAGAAGCTGAAGAACTGGAAGCGCTGAATATTGAAGTGTCCGTCGCGGGCCGTATGATGACTCGCCGTATTATGGGTAAAGCCTCTTTTGTTACCCTGCAAGACGTAGGCGGCCGCATTCAGCTGTATGTGGCGCGCGATGATCTGCCGGAAGGCGTTTACAACGAGCAGTTCAAGAAGTGGGATCTTGGCGATATCCTCGGCGCGAAAGGTAAGCTGTTCAAAACCAAAACCGGCGAGCTGTCTATCCACTGCACCGAACTGCGCCTGCTGACGAAAGCGCTGCGTCCGTTGCCGGATAAATTCCACGGCCTGCAGGACCAGGAAGCGCGCTATCGCCAGCGTTATCTGGATCTCATCTCTAACGATGAATCCCGTAACACCTTCAAAACCCGTTCGAAGATCCTGGCCGGTATTCGCCAGTTTATGGTTGCTCGCGGCTTTATGGAAGTCGAAACGCCGATGATGCAGGTGATCCCAGGCGGCGCGTCTGCCCGTCCGTTTATCACCCATCACAACGCGCTGGATCTGGACATGTACCTGCGTATCGCGCCGGAACTGTACCTCAAGC
Source organism: Salmonella sp. A7 (assembly GCF_020181675.1). Lineage (NCBI taxonomy): Bacteria > Pseudomonadati > Pseudomonadota > Gammaproteobacteria > Enterobacterales > Enterobacteriaceae > Salmonella > Salmonella sp. A7. Next base: position 827,730 of record NZ_CP084001.1, read on the forward strand.
GTCTGGTGGTTGGCGGCTTCGAACGCGTATTCGAAATTAACCGTAACTTCCGTAACGAAGGCATCTCCGTGCGCCATAATCCTGAGTTCACCATGATGGAACTCTATATGGCGTATGCGGACTACAAAGACCTGATCGAACTGACGGAGTCTCTGTTCCGTACGCTGGCGCAGGATGTTCTGGGCACCACCCAGGTTCCGTACGGTGATGAAGTGTTTGACTTCGGTAAGCCGTTCGAAAAACTGACCATGCGTGAAGCGATCAAGAAATATCGTCCGGAAACGGATATGGCTGATCTGGACAACTTCGACTCCGCGAAGGCGATTGCTGAAAGCATCGGCATTCACGTCGAGAAGAGCTGGGGTCTGGGCCGTATCGTCACCGAGATCTTTGACGAAGTCGCTGAAGCGCATCTGATTCAGCCGACCTTCATCACCGAATATCCGGCTGAAGTGTCTCCGCTGGCGCGTCGTAATGATGTGAACCCGGAAATCACTGACCGCTTCGAGTTCTTTATCGGCGGTCGTGAAATCGGTAATGGCTTTAGCGAGTTGAACGATGCGGAAGACCAGGCGCAGCGTTTCCTGGATCAGGTTAATGCAAAAGCGGCAGGCGATGACGAAGCCATGTTCTACGACGAAGACTACGTGACGGCGCTGGAACACGGTTTACCGCCGACAGCGGGTCTGGGAATTGGTATCGACCGTATGGTGATGCTGTTTACTAACAGCCACACGATTCGCGACGTTATTCTGTTCCCGGCGATGCGTCCGGTGAAATAAGATGTAAATTGCCGGATGGGGCATTAGCCGCCATCCGGCATCTCTTCGTTCAGACGTAGCGCCATCAGGCAATCTTTAACGCTGGCAGTAATTGAGCAGTCGTTCACGCGCTTGTTCGTCTGACGCTTGCATGACCATCCACGGGCTAAATGCCCACGGCGTAGCGAGAAGGCTTTTCCATACGCTTTTAAATTCGCTCCACTGATAGTCCATCACCTCTTCGCTGTTAACCTGCAACACACTGGTTGCCCGCGCGGCAAATACCGGACAGACTTCATTTTCCACAATACCGTTTGGATCTGTCGCCCGATAGCTGAAGTGCGGATAGACGGGGGTGAGATCGGTAATTTCCACGCCGAGTTCGAACCGACAACGGCGGATGATCGCCTCTTCGGTGGTTTCGCCTTGTTGCGGATGACCGCAAACCGAATTCGTCCACACGCCTGGCCAGGCTTTTTTGCTCAGCGACCGTCGTGTTACCAGCAACTGACCATCTTCGTTAAATAGCCAGCAGGAGAAAGCCAGATGCAAAGGCGTATTAAGCGTATGAGCCGCATACTTTTCCAGTGTGCCGGAAGGCTTATCCTGCTCATCCAATAAAACGACATGTTCCTCAGTCATGAAAGCTCCTGAAAATTAAAATGGCCCGGCAGCATGGCCAGGCCATATACTCAGACGATCAGCGTAGCGCATAACAGAAAGAAAGGCATTACCAAAACAGGCCCTGACAGAACGCAGACGAGCGCCATTGCGCCGTGAGTCGATATTATGCTGGCATATCGGATATTCGCGGCATCATCATCCGCGCGGACCCTTTCCGGCGTCAATGGATTGGGCATACGGCATTTGGCTGCTATCATAAGGCGTCTGTCAATAGAGTGAGGAATGGTTTTGAGCGCAGGACGCCTGAACAAAAATAGCCTGGGTATTGCGGTGCTGTTATGCACAGGGCTGCTGCTGGCGGGGTGTTCCAGTAATTCCGGCTCAGGAACGTATTCCGGCTCCGTCTATACCGTTAAGCGCGGCGATACGTTGTATCGTATATCGCGCGCCACGGGAACCAGCGTGAAAGAACTGGCCCGACTGAATGGCATTTCTCCGCCTTATACTATTGAGGTGGGGCAGCGAATTAAAGTGCGCGGCAGTGCAAAGAGTAGCAGTTCAACACGCAAAACCAGCAATAAAACAGCAACAAAAACTGCCGCGGTCAGACCGTCATCTTCGGTGCCAAAATCCTCCTGGCCGCCGGTGGGGCAGCGCTGTTGGGTATGGCCTGCCAACGGTAAAGTGATTTTACCTTATTCCACCGCAGAGGGCGGAAATAAGGGCATCGATATTGCGGGCGCGCGCGGAACGCCTGTTTATGCGGCGGGAGCGGGTAAAGTTGTCTATGTCGGGAACCAGCTGCGCGGTTACGGCAATCTCATCATGATTAAGCACAATGAAGATTACATTACGGCTTACGCTCATAATGACACCATGCTGGTTAATAATGGGCAAAGCGTTAAAGCGGGGCAAAAAATCGCTACGATGGGCAGCACGGATGCCGCATCCGTAAGACTACACTTCCAGATTCGCTACCGGGCGACGGCCATCGATCCGCTGCGTTATCTGCCGCCGCAGGGGAGTAAACCGAAGTGCTGACGGTGAATTAATCGCCAGTCAGCCAGTAAGTCTCTTGCCAACCAGAACTTAAGGTTTATAATGCCTTACGCATCTCAAAGCGGGCGTAGTTCAATGGTAGAACGAGAGCTTCCCAAGCTCTATACGAGGGTTCGATTCCCTTCGCCCGCTCCAGACAAATATCTTCTAATATTTACTAACCCCACGAATTTACAGCAATTTTTCCTGTCGGCCCCACAGTGAACAGGGTTTCAATGCCTATGTCGGACGGCTCTGGCGACTCTGGTAATGACTTTATCATTCAGCCCGCAGTACAACGATGCCTGGTCTGGAATGCATGTATTCCATAAACGGTGTGTCCACCACTTTTCTGTTTGCGGCCAATGAGGAGGCGTTCCGAAACCACACCTGTTCATCATGGCGAACTACGATACCCACATGTGAAACGTCCAGCCCGTCAAGCGGGGAGTAGACACCGATATAGTCCCCATTTTTTAGGTGGTTCATGACCTGCTGGTTGATGGCTCTTCCGGGAATATAATTTATTTTACGAGGATGGATGCCCAGACCAGGAATGTACTCGCCGCCATCAGGTTTATGGTTAAGCTGCTTGTCAACAACGATATAATCAGGGCTGATATACGGCGTTACATCCCGTGCATTACGCGGTACTGCGGCGAACCAGTCAGAGAAGAAGTGCCGGCGGCTGAGATAAGCAACTTTGCCTGCGGCGTAGCGAGTCCTGGCAAGATTATGCAGAAACGATTTCTGATTATCGCTGCGGGCCAGGGCCTCAACGTAATCAGCCAGGGTAAAGCAGTCCACGCCGTTGAAATTCGCTACAAGGACTTCGGGTGTGCCGGGCCCACCGATGAGCGTATTTGCCTGATAAGGTGTTCCGAGAAAAGCAGACGATACGCGGCTGATAACTTCTCCATGGTTTTCGCCTTTATAAGGAATGACATCCGACTGGATAATCCGGCTTACTTTTTCTGCCGTAACGCTGTCCATGCTGGTCTGATATTTTTCTGTGCCAGGGACGGTACAGGCCGTCAGATGCGCCGACATAAGCAAAATTGTCCATGTATTTACCTTCATTATCATCTCCGGAAAGGTTCAAATCCCTTTTTTACCTTTACCGGAAATGGTTGTGATGGATACAGAAAAACGCCAGAGGTTGATTACAGGTTGAGTAATATGAACGCTGATGATGATAAATGTGAAGATCATCATACGACTTTATTCGCAGTTGTTTTTTGCCTGATCGTCAAAGCCAACATGCCCCTTCAGGCTGGCGATACATACCGGTCAAATCCGTGCCGAACTGGCCCGCAAGGGAACACCTGTCGGGCCTTATGACCAGATGATTGCTGGCCATGCCCGTAGCCGCGGACTGGTCGTCGTCACAAACAATCTCCGCGAGTTTGAACGCATTCCGGGTATCCGAATCGAAGACTGGTGCTAATTTCTGCATCAGATGTTATCCCCGGATTCAAACTCTTTTCCGGATTTAGTGGCACAGTCAGTTTGGTTACCTGCTTAATGGTGGTTTGCATCACATTTTTAGCTGGTGGTATTTTTTTATGTTGACTGGAGATACCTGCCAACAGCATAACTTTTACGGCCAGATAATAAATAAAAGAGTACCAAAATGTCGTATTCTGACATGTTTACGAAGGGAGTACCGCTCCCTTCTTTTTTTGTTTCCTGGATACTCACTGAACAATGCCGTTACTGCCCGATAACTGCCGCATCCCCTCTCCATAGCCGTTTCCTGCAACTAAGTCACAGACGTTGGTTTACCAGGCCGATATGACTTCTTTCCCGTTATATACCCTTCATACTTCAAGTGGCTTATGTGTTGACTACGGATTACTCGGCCCATCATGGGCCTCGCCCTGACGGGCCGTCGCACGCGACGTTCAAATCTGCTCCCGGCAGATTTGTCGCTCACCCCAGTCACAGAGTTATCTATGCTCCTGGGGACTCACTCCCTTGCCGCCTTTAAGCAACTCAAATTATTTTGGGTATATATCAGTGAACTTCTATTTTTGTCAGTTTTTATTTTTCAGTTTATTTATTATTAAATGCTGTTTCTGGCCTGGATATATTTTCGTGAATAGCCTCCCGACAGCCGCAGACAAAGATATTTGCTGGCGTAACAGCGCTCATAATTTAAAAGATTTATTTATAGTTTGTTATCACGGAAAGATTTTAACTTAATACATGCCAGTAAGGCATCAGGTAAAAATAACCGGAGAGAAGAAGATGAACAAAATGCTATTAGCCGGAAGTGCCGGTATTGTTCTGCTGTCTGCTGCAGCCAGTCCGGTATGGGCAGACGATAATGCCAGTACATTTTCACTTGGATACGCCCAGTCCCATACTAATCACGCCGGGACGTTGCGTGGGGTTCGGCTGGCAAACAACTATGAAATGTCACCGGACTGGGGGCTGACAACCTCATTTGCCTGGCTAAATGGAAGCCAGCGCTATTCCGATGAAAGCAGTAATGGTCGTGTAACAACCCGTTATTACTCCCTGCTTGCAGGCCCTTCATGGAAAATAAATAACCAGTTAAGCCTGTATAGTCAAGTGGGCCCCGTATTATTGCATCAGCGTGATCACGGAATAAATGAGTCTGACAGTAAGGTCGGATATGGTTATTCTGCAGGCGTGGCTTATACCCCGGTCAGTAATGTCGCTATAAATCTGGGTTATGAGGGTGCGGATTTTGATGCTACCCATAACAGCGGAAGCCTTAATAGCAACGGCTTTAATCTTGGCGTGGGTTACCGGTTCTGAATAGGATAATTCGATAAAAAATGTTACTTTGTGGAGATGATGGATTATGAAAAGCCATATTATGCCAGGCGTTGCGCTGATGGTTATCCTGTTTTCAGGAAATGTTATGGCCGCAACAAACATGACTGATAATGTTACTCTGAATAATGACAAGATATCCGGACAGGCCTGGCAGGCCATGCGTGATATCGGAATGTCGCGATTCGAGTTGTTTAATGGTCGAACCCAAAAGGCGGAACAACTGGCTGCGCAAGCAGAAAAACTCCTGAACGATGACAGCACTGACTGGAATCTGTATGTCAAATCAGATAAAAAAGCCCCAGTTGAAGGAGACCGCTATATTCGGATAAATTCATCGATTACGGTAGCCGAAGATTATCTCCCTGCGGGGCAGAAAAATGATGCTATTAATAAAGCAAACCAGAAAATGAAAGAAGGAGATAAAAAAGGGACTATAGAGGCCCTGAAACTAGCAGGCGTCAGTATGATTGAAAATCAGGAACTCATTCCTCTTCAGCAAACCCGTAAGGATGTGACCACAGCGCTTTCCTTGATGAACGAAGGAAAATACTATCAGGCAGGTCTGATACTAAAATCAGCTCAGGATGGCATAATTGTGGATTCTCAGTCAGTTCAGGAATTACCCACGGCCCCCGTGCAGCACGATTCCGCGCATTAATATCCCCCAGCCTGCTGTATATATTACAGCAGGCAGCATTATGTCTGACAGCTATTACCAGTTTGTTCTGTGCTGTCGGCATTGTTTTTAAATTTCATCCGTGAAGTTCAGTAATGTCAGGGTACCTGCATTCATATCTATTGTGATGCTCATCACAAATACAGAAGAATATCATTTCATTTATTATTTTTTATCCCTTCCGCTTATGATGGTTCATAATGATTTATTAAGTTAATGTTTTGGAATTAAATGCCTTTTACTTGCGTTATATCTAGTTTTTTATGCTACCAGTAGTTTCATTGTTATATATGGTTAGTATTATGTTTTGTAAATATCCAGTGTGATGGAAAAGCAAAACATACATTCCCGATAACATATTACAAAATATTTCATGTCCGCTGCGAATATCTGTCTGTTAGGTATTCATCCGCTTATAATTACATTAAAAAGTATTTCTTTGATGATTATTCTTAAATTACGATCATAATCATCGATCGTATCGATCTATTTTTATTGTTTTAATTTGAATAAGAATTTTCTTACAACTGATTAGGCATTAGCTGAAATCAATATTTTTCGATGGAAAGTTCAGGTGCTTCGTTTAACACCAGGCGTTTATTATTCATACGAATCTTTTCTGAACGCTTTCATTAATACCCTCAGATTTGTTTTCAGCCTTTGCAAAATAATTCTCATTCACCCAAAGGACATATTATCTATGCGTAATAAAATAATACTTGCCATGGCGGCTGCCGGTATGATGTATGGCGCTTCTGTATATGCAGTCGATCCACCAACAGCAGGCCCGTTCGGCTCAGGTAAAATTACCTTTACTGGCACCATCACCAACTCCCCCTGTGATATCGCACCGGGCGACGATGCGATCACCGTTCCGTTTGGACAGATTTCTTACCGTAAACTGAATACCGCCGACGCAACCACGGACTCAAAACCGTTCACCATTCATCTGCAGAACTGTGCTTTCGATCCGAATGATGCAGGTTCAAATCCTGCTGGCTCCGCAGGGAAAATGTCTAAAGTAACCGTCTCTTTCAGTGGCACAGCTGATACCTCAGGTAAAGCTTACGTCAGCACCGGCAGTGCCCAGCATGTTGGTGTGCAGCTTCTGAAAAGTGACAATACCTCACTGATTACACCCAATACCCCGATGCCGGATGGCGAAGCTCAGCAACTGCAAGCCGGGAATAACGAACTTAACTTCTTTGCCCGCCTGATAGCCCTGACAAATGCCGCAACTCCTGGCGATGTTAACGCATCTGTCACCTACACCCTGAAATACCTGTGATTTTACGCGGTAAATAACGACAGGGAGAAGCCGTCCACGGAGGGGTTCGGACGGCTTTTATATCTGACCATGCCTGCGGGCTGTCTGTTACACGGACGACAACACGAAAGCGCCATGCCATGAAAATTACCCGGCTTGCCATTCTGATTACCCTGACATTTTCCGTCCTGAAGTCGCAGGCCACGGAGTTCAATGCCAGCCTGCTGGACAGCGGGAACCTGTCCAACGTGGACCTCACGGCCTTCAGCCGCGAGGGGTATGTGGCGCCCGGTAACTATATTCTCGATATCTGGCTCAATGACCAGCCGGTACGGGAACAGTATCCGGTCAGAGTTGTACCGGTTGCCGGACGCGACGCGGCCGTCATCTGTGTGACAACAGACATGGTGGCCATGCTGGGTCTTAAGGATAAGATTATTCATGGCCTGAAACCCGTTACCGGTATCCCGGACGGGCAATGCCTTGAGCTGCGCTCCGCTGACAGTCAGGTACGGTACAGCGCTGAAAATCAGCGTCTGACCTTCATTATTCCCCAGGCCTGGATGCGATATCAGGACCCGGACTGGGTCCCCCCTTCACGCTGGAGCGACGGCGTCACCGCCGGCCTGCTCGATTACAGCCTGATGGCCAACCGCTATATGCCGCAGCAGGGGGAGACCTCTACCAGCTACAGCCTCTACGGCACCGCCGGGTTTAATCTCGGCGCCTGGCGGTTGCGGAGCGATTACCAGTACAGCCGTTTTGACAGTGGGCAGGGCGCATCACAGTCCGATTTTTATCTGCCGCAGACGTATCTGTTCCGTGCCCTGCCAGCACTGCGCTCAAAACTGACGCTCGGACAGACGTACCTCAGCTCCGCTATTTTTGATTCCTTCCGCTTTGCCGGGCTCACTTTGGCCAGCGATGAGCGCATGCTACCGCCCTCTCTTCAGGGGTATGCCCCGAAAATCAGCGGCATTGCGAACAGTAATGCACAGGTTACCGTCAGCCAGAATGGCCGCATTCTGTACCAGACCCGGGTGTCGCCGGGGCCTTTTGAGCTTCCCGACCTGAGCCAGAATATCAGCGGCAACCTGGATGTCAGCGTCCGGGAAAGCGACGGTAGCGTCCGGACATGGCAGGTCAACACGGCCAGCGTCCCCTTTATGGCACGCCAGGGACAGGTTCGCTATAAGGTGGCCGCCGGACGTCCGCTGTACGGCGGGACGCATAACAACAGCACGGTCAGCCCTGACTTTCTGCTCGGGGAGGCCACCTGGGGAGCATTTAACAACACGTCGCTGTATGGCGGCCTCATTGCCTCCACCGGCGACTACCAGTCCGCGGCGCTCGGGATCGGCCAGAATATGGGGCTGCTGGGCGCTCTGTCTGCGGACGTCACCCGCTCAGATGCACGGTTGCCGCACGGGCAGAAGCAGTCCGGTTACAGCTACCGTATCAACTATGCCAAAACGTTTGATAAAACCGGCAGTACCCTGGCGTTCGTCGGATACCGCTTCTCGGACCGCCATTTTCTGTCCATGCCGGAGTACCTGCAGCGTCGGGCCACCGACGGCGGCGATGCATGGCATGAAAAACAGAGCTACACCGTGACTTATAGCCAGTCCGTTCCGGTACTCAATATGAGCGCGGCCCTCTCGGTAAGCCGGCTCAATTACTGGAATGCGCAGTCCAACAATAACTACATGCTCAGCTTCAACAAAGTGTTCAGTCTCGGCGAGCTTCAGGGGCTCTCGGCCTCGGTGTCGTTTGCCCGTAACCAGTACACCGGCGGGGGGAGCCAGAACCAGGTCTACGCCACCATCAGTATCCCGTGGGGCGACAGCCGCCAGGTGAGCTACAGCGTGCAGAAGGATAACCGGGGTGGCCTGCAGCAGACCGTGAATTACAGCGATTTCCATAACCCGGACACCACATGGAACATCAGCGCTGGTCATAACCGCTATGACACTGGTAGTAACAGCAGCTTTAGCGGCAGTGTGCAGAGCCGTCTACCGTGGGGCCAGGCGGCAGCGGACGCCACCCTGCAGCCCGGACAGTACCGCAGCCTGGGCCTGAGCTGGTACGGCTCGGTGACCGCCACCGCCCACGGCGCCGCTTTCAGCCAGTCGATGGCCGGGAATGAGCCCCGCATGATGATAGATACCGGAGACGTGGCCGGTGTGCCGGTGAACGGCAACAGCGGGGTGACCAACCGCTTCGGGGTGGGCGTGGTGAGCGCCGGCAGCAGCTATCGCCGCAGCGATATTTCGGTTGATGTGGCCGCCCTGCCGGAGGACGTGGACGTCAGCAGCTCCGTCATCAGTCAGGTACTGACGGAAGGCGCGGTGGGCTACCGGAAGATTGACGCCAGCCAGGGGGAGCAGGTGCTCGGTCATATCCGGCTGGCTGATGGCGCCAGTCCGCCGTTTGGCGCCCTGGTGGTGTCCGGGAAAACCGGCAGAACCGCGGGGATGGTCGGAGATGGCGGTCTGGCCTACCTGACAGGTCTCAGCGGGGAAGACCGCCGGACCCTGAATGTGTCCTGGGATGGCCGGGTGCAGTGCAGACTCACCCTGCCGGAAACGGTGACACTCAGCTGGGGGCCGCTGTTACTGCCCTGCAGATAAAAATATCCCTGTCACAGAGCAGGACTAACGGAGAAAACAGGTGAAAAACAGCAGAAGAAGCCGTGTGATTTTACTCGCGCTGGCGGCAGCATGGAGCCAGTGCAGCCCGGCGGCCGTCAATGTCGACCGGACCCGTATTATCATGGATGCGCCGCAGAAAACGGTGGCCATCACGCTGAATAACGATGACAAAACCACGCCGTTCCTGGCGCAGTCCTGGGTGACGGATGCTGACGGGGTGAGAACCGATGCGCTGATGGCGCTGCCGCCGCTGCAGCGTATTGATGCCGGACAGAAATCCCAGGTCCGTATCACCCAGGTTCGTGGGCTGACAGATAAGCTCCCTCAGGACAGGGAAACGCTGTTCTGGTTTAACGTGCGGGGCGTTCCCCCGAAGCCGGAAGACGACAACGTCCTGCAGCTGGCCATGCAGAGCCAGCTGAAACTGTTTTACCGTCCGAAAGCCATTATCAGAAGCAGCAATGACCAGCCGGAAAGAAAGCTGACCGCTGAGCGGAATGCGGGACACCTGACCCTCAGAAACCCGACGCCGTACTACATCACTGTGGCGTGGCTGGGAGCAGACCGTAGCCACAGGCTCAGCGGTTTCCGCGAGGGCGTGATGGTGCCGCCCCTGGGGAGCCTGCCTTTAAAGGCTGTTCTGCCGGCAGAAACCCGGACGCTGTGGGTGGGGTATATTGATGATTACGGTGGACTGCAGATGAACCGCTACGCCTGCGATGCCCTGAACTGCGCGTTTAAGGACGCAGGGGCGACATCATGACAGGACGATTATTCAATATGAAATCACTGATACTGTCAGGTGTGTTTCTTTTCTTTGCTGTCTGTGATTCTGCGAGGGCAAACTATGACTGGTCAAAATGTGATGCCAATGGAAATGTAAATATTCAGAATATCAGTCTGAAGGGAGGACAATATTTACAAGGGCAGGAACTGCAGAAGATTACTGTTCCCATAAGTTATACCTGTACTACAACATGGAGCAGTTTTAATTCACTTGTTTACTCTACAGCAGTTTCGCTTTCCGATATGAGACAGGTAGCCACTGCGCTAAAAGATCGCGGTCTTGGAATGGATATCGTTGTTCAGGAAGGGAGCTTGACTCCCGTGACATTTACGTGGAGGGATATACAGGCAGGGTTTTCAGGCTGGTCCAGTTCAAAAGCATTCGGGCAACGTATGGAAGCGCAAAAAACATATAACCGGAGCGGAACGATTACAGTACATATTTTTGTCGAACAGGTTTTCAATAATAATTTTTTGGACATAAACATTCCGGGAAGTAAAATTAATATATATCCCTATAGCCCGTCACAACCCGGACTGTCTGTTGAACCACCGACTGTTCCATTCAGACCTTTAACTGTTTCTGCGTTTAATCTCAGGTTTATTCCTGACAACTCAGGCAAGGTTATTATCTCTCCTTCTAATACTATCAATATGGGGCGTTTTTATACGGAATATAAGGAAACCCTGGTGCCCAGGGAAGTACCTTTCACCGTTACAGCACAACAGAATGTCGGAACGCAGATCCCATTCGTCGCCCCACTGGCTATAGAGTTCAGGACCAACGGTCTGACACTGGCAGATGCTGACAGCACCGTGATTCTTAAGAATAATAAACAAGAAAACAATGGTTTCAGACTGTCGGTAATGGATGTGGATAATAACACACCAGTTAAATTTAATGTGAAAACAGATATGGGATCTATCCATCTTGATAACGGTGCCGGTGGCAGAATTATAAAACAGTATAAAGCAAAGGTCGAAGCTATACCCGGTGCGGTAATTAAAACAGGTGCTTTTTCAGCCGCAATGACAGTGATTGTTACTTACAATTAGCAGGATTAAATACCATTTCCTGATAGTTAATTAAAAAATAGCTATAAATTTATCTTTATGATTATTTTTTCTTCTCGGTCTTTTTCACTAAAAAAACGGAGAGTTTGCATGTCTTCTGATAAATCAAAAGGGAAGATAGTTTTTTCAGGTAACGATATTCATTATCCCGGACAGACCAACCATGATGCCTGTTTTATTCCGGTAAGTGTCCGCCAGTATGCCGGCGAGCCCCTGTATATCATCGTGGCACACTGGTGCCTGTTGCAGCAGAACTGGGTTCAGCGTAACCAGATAGCAGAGGCGTTTCACATCACGGCCAGACGGGCCAGCTACCTGATTGCCTATCTGCGAAGCAAAACATCGCGGGTGGTCAGCATCTGCCGTCACCAGACCCTGCCCAATAAAGCACGACGCTATGAGATTTATGTTATCCGGGTTCTTGACAGTCCCACCCCGTCCACGCGCCGTGAAAAAGCCGGACCGCCGCCGGTATCAAAACGCCGGGTCGGTAATGGTGACAGGTCGATGGCAAATGAACTGTGGAACCGGCTGTGCAGTAACAGAAATGCGGGGAAGATCCTGAAAAAGAAGGAGGATGAGGATGAGGATGACGGAACATAACCGGATACCGGCCCGGCAGATTATCGTTTACGGTGACTGCTGGCCGGTGACGATCGCCGTGGCACACCTGATCCGGAGATTTCTGCCGGGCTGCAACTGTGAAACCGCATACAGTCTGCCTGTTCTGTTGCAGCAATTACGTCGGAAACCGGAGGCCATACTGATACTGTGTCTGCGTCCCCGTGAACATCTCTTTTTGTTCTATTCCCTGAGACAGATACTGCCGGACTACCCGGTTATGATTATCAGCGATGAGCTGTTTTTCAGCGACCGGGTGGTACTGAAGGTATACGGCGGCATCCCGGCACTGCTGGAGCAGGAACTGGCGGAGATACTTATTCGGTGGCGGCGGGATGAACAGTGGGCCGGGGGGGCACGCCTGCGCAGGACAGGAGAGCTGGACGCCTTTTTGTTATCTCCGGCTCCGGTGACGGGCTTTCTGGAAGTGCCAGCGATATTTAACAATCCGAAGCGGTTGATGAACTATATGGACCAGTTGATGCACCGGGAGATACTGGCATGCGGAGTGAGCCTGGCCCAGTTACGCTTGCTTCAGGAAGTTTACCGTGGACGGGGAAGGTTGTCAGCGTTGTGTGGAAGGCTGAATACGCAGGAGAAGCAAATCTGGCAGGACAAATACCGGTTACTGGTGAAGCTGGGAATGCGGAACCGATTACGGGAACTGCTGTTTGGTACCCGGTTTTGTAAATCACTGCAGCGAACTCCGTTTATCGCTCCGCAATAACCCGCCTCCGGCGACCCTATCCAGAAACACTGACACTCCGGCTACACCCGGTGGCGGTGGGGCATGTTTTGCCTGTGGTGTAGTGGAGTAAAATACAGAATTCAGGCGGGACGCTGAATGTATGGCCTTTCATACCGTTTGATAAGTAAAAACGCTTCTGGAATGAAACCCGAAGTGAATGATACGGCCTGAGCAGAAGCGTTATATATTTACTGCATGATCCCGGTATAGCCATGAATTCCCATATACACGCCGACCAGACCAATCAGAATGCTCGAAAAATAGGGCGCCCGCCGGGCAAGCGTCGAAAAACCACTCCAGCGCTTTGCTGCCTGTTGAACGCTTATCGCCGCGCCCACGCCTACCGTCACCAGCGTTAATGCCAGGCCAAGACTAAAGCTCAGCACCATCGTGGCGCCCAGCGTAAACGCTTTAAGCTGGATACAAATCAGTAAAACGGTGATCGCAGCCGGACAGGGGATAAGCCCTCCGGTCAGGCCGAACAGCAGGATCTGTCCATTAGTCACTGTTTGACCATCAAAACGGCGTTGAATATCGGCAGCATGGGCGCGTTCATGGGCATCCTGATACGCTTTTGACGTTGCGCCTTTCGGATGTATGTGACCATGATGGTCGTGGTCGTGGTCGTGGTCGTGGTCGTGGTCGTGGTCGTGGTCGTGATGGTGGTTTCCCGCCAGCCACTGCTGCTCGCCTCGCCATGTCCGCCAGAACATCCAGCACGCGGTGCTCAGAATAATAATCGCAGAAATTAACTGCAGCCATGGTTCCACTGATTGTGCGGTGAATGCCCGGCTAAGATACATCCCACCCAGCGCGATTAACCAGACGATCGCGGTATGAGAAAGCGTTGCTGCCAGACCGAGCATGACGGCCTGTTTAACCGTACCTTTAATGGCAATGATAAAAGCCGCCATCATAGTTTTGGAGTGCCCTGGTTCAAGCCCGTGCAAAATACCTAATAAAATGGCGCTGGGAATGAAGAACCAGCCGTTTCCTTGCTGAAGAAGTGTCGAAAATTCACCCATGAGAATGATTCTTAGTTGTTTTATGTGGGTGTCATTCTACTCCCCCCCAGTATGGAATACTACCCCCCAGTAGCATCGTAATGCTATAATTTGTATTCGTTAATGTTAGTGAGGTGTTGCAATGTCACATACCATCCGGGACAAACAAAAGCTTAAAGCCAGAACCAGCAAGATTCAGGGACAGGTGATAGCGCTAAAAAAAATGCTGGATGAACCGCATGAATGCGCGGCCGTGTTACAACAGATCGCGGCGATTCGCGGCGCGGTAAATGGCTTAATGCGCGAGGTGATTAAAGGGCATCTGACCGAGCATATCGTTCATCAGAGTGATGAAGCCAGACGTGAAGAAGATCTGGACGTAATATTAAAGGTGCTGGATTCTTATATAAAATAGCCGGGAGTTATATCCCGGCTATCTTTTACTTTAGCTGAAAAACATCACCGATACGCAAAGTAAACCGACGACCAACGTAATGAAATTACCTACTGAACGGTAGGGTTTCAATGCCGGTATCAGGTACGTTGACAACGTGGGCATAATAAACAGAATCATCGCAATGAGCGGGCCGCTAATGGCATAAATCATAGAGATGGCATTCGGGTTAATACAGCAAATAATAAACGTAATCCCGGAAACCAGCATGATAGACAGCGCGCGATTGAACGCCCGGCTTTTTTTCACGCCAACCTGCTGTAGGGTGGTTCTTACCATTTCGGTTGCGCCCTCGATGACGCCGAAATAGGTGCCGAGGAAAGATTTCGACATGGCCACGACGGCAACGATAATACCGGAAATAGAGAGCCAGGCCGGCGCATTGGGCATCATCGAGAGCGCGGAAAGGATGGTAACGCCTTCGTTGCGCGCGTCTTCAATGTATGACGGCGGAATGGAGAGCAGGCAGCTAAAGACAAAGAATAGCACGCTCAGGCAGATAATCAGGTAGGCGACCTTCATGATCTTTCTGCATTTATCCATGGCCTGATCGCCAAAATTTTCCCGTCTGTCGATGGCAAACGTCGAAATAATGGGCGTATGGCTAAAAGCAAAAACCATCACCGGAATAGAAATCCATACCTGATGCAACGTGTGACTATCCAATGACATCTGCCCGGTCAGTAACGAGGGTTGCCAGCTTCCGGTTAAGTAGAGCGAAAGGAACAAGAAGTAAGCGATAAGTGGAAAGACTAAAAAGCCCATTACGCGAAGAGTGGCATGTCTTCCCATTAAGAAAATCATATTCAGGATAAGTACTACGCCGAAGCTAACTGCCATCCGGATGCGAATATCTATCTGAATATGCTTCGCTAATTGCTCTGTCAGGGAATTGGTAATCGCCACAGCATAAATTAATACCACGACAAAAAACGCAATGAAATAAAGCGTGGTAATAATATTGCCGATTTTCTTGCCGTAATAATGAGTAACGGCGCCAGTAATTCCCTCACCGGCAGAAGTCTTTGAGGAAAGAATAAACTGACACAGCGCCTTATGCGGCCAGTATGTTAGAGGCCAGGCGACCAGCGCGGTAATAAATAGCACGATTGCGCCTGCCGATCCCAACTGGATGGGAAGGAAAAGAGTGCCTGCGCCTACAGCCGTTCCGTATAATGCAAAACTCCAGAGAGTCTCATCTTTTGACCAAATTTTAGACATTATTTGAATTTATCAACTATAAAACACACAAAAAGAAGCGCAATTTACCATAAATAGCGTCAGTTGGGGGCGTTTTAAGCAGATGGATGTCGTGGAGGAGGAGGGCCGGGAGCGTTGCGATCCCGGCAAAAAAGAGCAATATCATGCACTAACGCGCTGTTGGCGGCGGGTCACTATTCGCTGGCGTAAAACATCGTACGCCCAGTTGTACAGCATCGTGTACGGCAAAAAGAACAGGAAGAAACCAATTTCCAGGGTGAATGCTTGTAGCAGGCTGACATTCAGTACCCAGGCGACAATACTCACGCCAATGACAATAAACCCACTTTCAAATCCTAACGCATGGAGTGCGCGCACTTTGGCGGTTCGTCTCACCTGATGCGCAGGCCACAGTCGATCAAACAGAGCGTTATAAATGATATTCCAGATCATGGCCGTCGTTGCCAGCAATATCGTCAGGCCGCCCATCTCCAGCACCGAGCGCTGCATTAGCCAGGCGGTCGTTGGCGCCAGTATCGCAGTCGCAATACCTTCAAAACAGACAGCATGGAGAATACGCTCCGGCAGCGAGCGACGTTGTATGGCGTCATGTTGCATAAACGAAAAAACCTTACTCTTAATCAAACTAAAGAAATTTCCGCTATTTTATCGTTTAATGTGATACCTAAAAGATAACATCCATCGATAAAATAGATATGTTATGCGTTACTCACCTGAAGCGTTAATGGCATTTGTTGAGACCGTCTCTTGCGGTTCGTTTTCTGCGGCGGCGCGCCGCCTGCGTAAAAGCCAGTCCACCATTAGTACCGCCATTGCGCATCTGGAGGCGGATCTGGGATTTTCATTATTTGATCGATCTTCGCGCCAGCCCGTTCTGACCGAAGAAGGAAAACGGGTGCTTAGCTATGTTCAGGCTATTTTATCGGCGAGCGACCGTCTGGATGAGGTGGCGCTGACGTTATCCGGCGAGACGGAGGCAAGGCTCACGTTCGTCCTCTCTGATACCCTGCACCCTGACAGTCTGGAAGAGTTAATGGCGCAGTTTGATCGTCAATTTCCGCATACCGAGTTTGAATGTTTGATCGGAGAAAATGATGATGTCATCGACCTGCTGCAAAAAGGGCGCGCCCAGATAGGCCTGATTGAAGCGCGTGATGACTATCCCACAAACATTGGCGCGACGCGTCTGCCTGTTCAAAGCTGGATGGGGGTTTATGTGGCGACCACGCATCCGTTGGCGTCGCAGACGAACCTGCAATGGGAGCAACTGCATACCTGGCGCGAGCTGCGTCTGAATACCTACCTTGAATCTAACGCCAACATTACGCGCGGCCCGGCCTGGTCAGCGCCAAACTATTTATTGCTGTTGAGCATGGCGGTTCAGGGATTTGGCTGGTGCGTATTGCCCTGCGCGCTGGTGGAAGAGTTTGCGGCGGAAAAACCGCTGGCGCAGCTGGATGTTCCTGGCTGGCCGAGGGCGATTGCTATTGATTTGCTGTGGAACAAGAAAACGCCGCCCGGAACGGCGGGGAACTGGCTTCGCTACCATTTGCAGCAGAAATAAGCTGCGTCACCGTCAAATCAGCGTCATTTCCTTTGTGATAAAACTCACTTTTTTTAAACAATCAAGATAACTAATTTTAACAATGCTCTACTATGGCGGTGTCATTTTGCGCTGAGGTGGTAATGAAAGAGGTTGTGATAGTGGGGGCTTTACGGACACCCATCGGCTGTTTTCAGGGAACGCTGGCCCGTCATTCCGCCGTCGAGCTGGGGAGCATGGTCGTAAAAGCGTTAATTGAGCGCACCGGCGTGGACGCTAACGCTATCGATGAGGTCATCCTCGGTCAGGTACTGACGGCTGGCGCCGGGCAGAATCCGGCGCGCCAGTCAGCCATCAAAGGAGGGCTGCCGACAACCGTTTCCGCCATTACCATTAATGACGTTTGTGGTTCCGGTTTAAAAGCGTTGCACCTGGCGACGCAGGCTATTCAGTGCGGCGAAGCGGACATTGTTATTGCGGGCGGGCAGGAGAATATGAGCCGTGCGCCGCATGTCCTCAATGACAGCCGTACCGGCGCGTTGCCTGATGCCGACAATCTGGTGGATAGTCTGGTACATGATGGCTTATGGGATGCCTTCAACGATTATCACATTGGCGTGACGGCAGAAAACCTGGCGCGGGAATATGGCATCAGCCGCGAGTTACAGGATGCTTATGCGCTCAGTTCGCAACAAAAAGCCAGGGCCGCGATTGATACCGGACGTTTTAAAGATGAGATTGTCCCCATCGTCACGCAACGTAATGGGCAGACCGCAATTGTCGATACGGATGAACAACCGCGGGCCGACGCCAGTGCGGAGGGGTTAGCCCTGCTGCATCCGGCGTTTGATAGTTTAGGTTCGGTGACGGCGGGTAATGCCTCCTCAATCAACGATGGCGCCGCCGCGGTGATGATGATGAGCGAGGCGAAAGCCCAGGCGCTGGGGCTGCCGGTGCTGGCGCGCATCCGCGCGTTTGCCAGCGTCGGCGTCGATCCTGCGCTAATGGGGATTGCGCCGGTATATGCTACCCGGCGCTGTCTGGAGCGTGCCGGCTGGCAACTGGCGGAGGTCGACCTTATCGAAGCCAACGAAGCGTTTGCCGCCCAGGCGTTGTCGGTAGGAAAAATGCTGGAATGGGATGAGCGACGGGTAAACGTTAATGGCGGCGCGATTGCGCTGGGGCATCCTATTGGCGCTTCCGGCTGTCGAATTCTGGTTTCACTGGTGCACGAAATGGTTAAACGCGACGCGCGAAAAGGCCTGGCGACGCTGTGTATTGGTGGCGGCCAGGGCGTTGCTTTAACCATTGAACGCGATTGATCCTGCGCCAGCCATCCTTTTTCTGCTTCATTATTCCGTCATAAAAAGCCCTCTATCACGAGGGCAAAGCCAGTAACAGAACCCCCTTTTTCGTTATAGCGCGGAACGTCTTGCCGCGTCGGGCATTGCAGACGCATACCGCTTTTAATTCAATTCGCACATCAGACCTCGTTCTAAAACAAGCTTCAATTTTTATCTGAGTAACCGCATACAGCATCTGGCGCACATGTCTGAAAATCAGACATGTGTGTAAGTTTTAGCGCCGTTCGTGATCGCTACAGCAGTTTTAAAAATAACCAACCATATAAATGAAACGTTGTTTTATTTATTGTTGAAAACCTTCATCCAGGCGACTATGATGCCGTTAAATAAATCAAAACAGTGTTTTGATTTTATGCCGTTGCGATCGATTTATCATTGGAGGGAAAAGTGGACGTAAGGCAAAGCATCCATAGCGAGCACGCTAAAACGCTGGACACCCAGGCGCTGCGACGCGAGTTTTTAATAGAAAATATTTTTGTCGCTGATGAATATACGATGGTCTACAGCCATATCGACCGTATTATTGTCGGCGGCATTATGCCCGTCAGCCATTCTGTTGAAATCGGCGGAGAGGTGGGTAAACAGCTTGGCGTTTCCCGGTTACTGGACCGCCGCGAGCTGGGCGTCATTAATATTGGCGGCGCGGGCGCCATTATCGTTGACGGGCAGCGCCATGACATTGGTCATCGTGATGCTCTGTATATTGGTAAAGGGGCGAAAGAGTTGGTCTTCGTCAGCAATGAGGCGAGCAGACCGGCGAAGTTTTATTACAACTGCGCGCCAGCGCATACCGCTTATCCGACGAAAAAAGTGTCGCCTGCCGACGTTGCGCCCGTCACCTTAGGCGATAACCTCACCAGTAACCGTCGCACCATCAATAAATACTTCGTACCGGATGTACTGGAAACCTGTCAGCTCAGTATGGGACTCACCGAACTGGCGCCCGGCAATCTATGGAACACCATGCCATGCCATACCCATGAGCGCCGTATGGAAGTTTACCTCTATTTCAATATGGAAGAAGACAGTTGCGTTTTCCATATGATGGGGCAGCCTCAGGAAACCCGTCATATTGTGATGCGTAATGAACAGGCGGTTATTTCCCCAAGCTGGTCAATACATTCCGGCGTTGGCACCAAAGCCTATACGTTTATTTGGGGCATGGTGGGAGAAAATCAGGTCTTCGATGACATGGATCACGTTGCGGTACAAGATCTGCGCTAGTCGCGACCGGTGATAACGCCTGTGCGTGACAGGCATGACAAAAATAAGGATTAACAATGATTTTGAATGCATTTTCTCTTGAGGGTAAAGTCGCGGTTGTGACGGGGTGCGATACCGGATTGGGGCAGGGGATGGCGTTAGGGCTGGCGGAAGCGGGCTGTGACATTGTCGGTATTAACATTGTTGAACCGACGGACACTATTGCGCGCGTCACCGCTCTGGGACGTCGTTTTTTAAGCCTGACAGCCGATCTGCGTCAAATCGATGGTATTCCGGCATTACTGGAACGGGCGGTGGCGGAATACGGTCATATTGATATTCTGGTGAATAACGCGGGTTTGATCCGTCGTGAAGATGCGATTGATTTCACGGAAAAAGACTGGGATGACGTCATGAACCTGAACATCAAGAGCGTGTTCTTTATGTCTCAGGCGGCGGCAAAATATTTTATTGCCCAGGGCAACGGCGGCAAAATTATTAATATCGCGTCTATGCTCTCCTTCCAGGGCGGCATTCGCGTTCCGTCTTATACCGCGTCGAAAAGCGGCGTAATGGGAATAACACGTCTGATGGCGAACGAGTGGGCGAAACACAATATCAATGTGAACGCCATCGCACCGGGCTATATGTCCACGAATAATACCCAGCAATTGCGCGCTGATGCACAACGTAGCGCCGAAATTCTCGACCGTATTCCGGCTGGTCGTTGGGGGCTACCGGGCGATTTAATGGGCCCGGTAGTCTTCCTGGCATCCAGCGCCGCTGATTATATTAACGGCTATACCATAGCGGTAGATGGCGGTTGGCTGGCGCGTTAATCCGCTACTGACAAATGCGTTTCTGGGAAAATCGACTCTTTGGCCGAAAAACTGATAAAGCCCTGTCCTGGTACAGGGTTTTTTATGATCTCATTAGCATAGTCCATATTGGGGGTTTAACTTAATCCATATATTGTTAAATAATAGCTATGATCAATGCTTTAATTCATTGAAATATTGGTGGTTTAAAAGAATACCCGGCAACGGCGTTAAATTTAAAAAGTGTAATATCCATCACATATCGCTATAGCGTAGCCATTTAATCCATATTTATGCCGTTTCCAGCCTGACACTTGAGGAAGAGTATCCCGTACTTTCAGGCTATGTCTTACTCTGTTGTGGCAGGAAAATATGGTCTCTATTAATCATGACTCTGCTTTAACGCCGCGTTCGCTTCGCGACACACGACGTATGAATATGTTTGTTTCGGTTTCTGCAGCGGTAGCGGGACTGTTATTTGGTCTGGATATCGGCGTTATCGCCGGGGCGCTGCCTTTTATTACCGACCATTTCGTACTGACCAGCCGGCTGCAGGAATGGGTCGTCAGCAGTATGATGCTTGGCGCGGCAATTGGCGCATTATTTAACGGCTGGCTTTCATTCCGGCTGGGGCGTAAGTATAGCCTGATGGCTGGCGCGATTTTGTTTGTGCTCGGCTCGCTGGGGTCGGCGTTTGCTTCCAGCGTGGAAGTATTGATTGGTGCCCGCGTGATACTGGGCGTAGCAGTAGGGATTGCCTCCTATACCGCGCCGCTTTATCTATCTGAAATGGCAAGTGAAAATGTTCGCGGCAAAATGATCAGTATGTATCAACTGATGGTGACGTTAGGCATTGTGCTGGCTTTTTTATCCGATACGGCATTCAGCTACAGCGGCAACTGGCGCGCGATGTTGGGCGTACTGGCGCTGCCTGCGGTGTTGCTCATTATTCTGGTGGTATTCCTGCCGAATAGTCCGCGCTGGCTGGCGCAAAAAGGTCGCCATATTGAAGCGGAAGAGGTGCTGCGTATGCTGCGCGATACCTCGGAAAAAGCCCGTGATGAACTGAATGAGATTCGGGAAAGCCTCAAACTCAAGCAGGGCGGGTGGGCATTATTTAAAGCTAACCGCAATGTTCGCCGCGCCGTGTTCCTCGGTATGCTGCTACAGGCAATGCAGCAGTTCACCGGCATGAACATCATTATGTACTATGCGCCGCGCATTTTTAAAATGGCCGGCTTTACCACCATGGAACAGCAAATGATCGCTACGCTGGTGGTCGGACTGACCTTTATGTTCGCGACGTTTATCGCCGTCTTTACGGTAGATAAGGCCGGGCGTAAACCGGCGTTAAAAATCGGTTTCAGCGTAATGGCGTTAGGGACATTGGTGTTGGGCTACTGCCTGATGCAGTTTGATAACGGTACGGCATCAAGCGGCCTCTCCTGGCTTTCCGTTGGGATGACGATGATGTGTATCGCCGGTTACGCGATGAGCGCCGCTCCGGTGGTGTGGATACTGTGTTCGGAAATCCAGCCGCTGAAATGCCGTGATTTTGGCATTACCTGTTCAACCACGACAAACTGGGTATCGAACATGATCATCGGCGCGACATTCCTGACACTGTTGGACAGCATTGGCGCGGCAGGTACATTCTGGCTTTACACCGCGCTGAATATCGCTTTTATCGGCATCACTTTCTGGCTGATTCCGGAAACCAAAAATGTCACCCTGGAGCACATCGAACGCAAGCTGATGGCGGGCGAGAAGCTAAGAAATATTGGCGTGTAATCACCCCTCCCATGCCGGATGACGCCTGTTATCCGGCATGATGAAAAATAGACTGGAAACGGATGTGTAAGTTTGCTTCACTGCCATAATGCTTTAAAAAAAGGAGAGCGCAGTGAAAACGATCGGGCTGTTGGGGGGGATGAGCTGGGAATCGACTATCCCTTATTACCGTTTAATCAATGAAGGCATTAAACAGCAGCTGGGAGGCCTGCACTCGGCGAGCTTACTGCTGCATAGCGTAGATTTCCACGATATTGAAGTATGTCAACGCCGCGGCGAGTGGGATAAAGCGGGCGATATCCTGGCGCAGGCCGCGCAGGGGTTACAGCAGGCGGGCGCAGAAGGCATTGTGCTGTGTACCAACACCATGCATAAAATCGCGCACATTATTGAATCTCGTTGTTCTCTGCCTTTTCTACACATCGCGGATGCTACCGGGCGAGCTATCGCCCGTCAGGGGTTGCATCGCGTGGCGCTATTAGGGACTCGCTATACGATGGAGCAGGATTTTTATCGCGGGCGGCTGGAACAGCAATTTGCGATTGAGACCATCGTGCCGGAGGCGGACGATCGGGCGCGTATCAATCAGGTCATTTTTGACGAGCTCTGTCAGGGGACATTCACTGACGCGTCGCGCCACTATTATTTACAGGTTATCGAACAACTGGCTGCGCAAGGCGCGCAGGGCGTTATTTTTGGCTGCACTGAAATAGGTTTGCTTGTTCCCCAGACGCAAAGCGCGCTACCGGTTTTCGATACCACGGCAATTCATGCCGCAGATGCCGTGAGCTTTATGCTTTCGTCATCGGCCCCAGAATAACCTCCAGCGGTTCGACCAGGCGCGAAAGGTGCGTTTGTAAATGCTTACTGAAGGCGTCAACCAGCGCGGAGGCGGGGCGGTGTAGCGGGCGAATCAGGCTGACGGTAAAGGGCACGTCAATGCTGAAGCGGCGAACGGTGACGCCGCTGGCGGCATAGTCCAGCGCGGTTAGCGGGTTAACGATCGAAACGCCCGCCCCGGCGCGCACCATCGCGCAGACGGAGGCCGCGCTATGCGTTTCCACCACCATTCTGCGCTTCACCTGATGTTCGGCAAATAACGTATCCAACAACTGTCGATAGCTGTCCAGGCGGGAGAGGCTGATAAAGTTTTCCCCCTGAAAATCGTCTGGCGTCAGTACCGTTTTGGCGGCAAGCGGATGGTCGCAGGGCAGTACGCACACTTCATTTAGCGTTAGTAACTCGGTACGGGTTGTTCCTGCCGGGGCATGAAGCGTCTCTGTCAGCCCTAAGTCGTGGCGCTGGGCGGAGAGCCACTCTTCCAGCAACGGCGACTCCTGCGGCACAATATTCAGGCTGACATCCGGATAACGCGCCAGAAAAGGCGGTAGTAGCGGCGGCAAAAAGGATTGTGAAAAGACCGGCAGGCAGGCGATAGAGAGCTCGCCCTGACGGAACTCGCGCAGACTTTCCGCCGCGCTGACGATGCGATCCAACCCATACCAGGAGCGTTGTACCTCTTCGAACAGGCGTAGCCCTTGCACCGTCGGATGTAAACGCCCGCGTGTGCGCTCAAACAGCGTTAATCCCAGCACTTTCTCAAAACGCGCCAGCTCGCGACTGACGGTAGGCTGCGAGGTATGCAGCAGCCGCGCCGCTTCGGTGAGATTTCCGGCGGTCATTACGGCATGAAAAATTTCAATGTGACGTAAATTAACGGCAGCCATACGTTTTCCTGAATCATTTATCCCATATCATTTTTGCATAGACTGACAATAAAACGATATTTTTTATTCTTTCTAAGGTATGGCGTAATCGTTAAAAAGCCTGTTCCGGAGTTTGTTATGTCATTGTCGCATTATTACGCTGAAACTGACCTTAACGCTGAAAATTTGCTCAGATTGCCTGCTGAATTCGGCTGTCCGGTCTGGGTCTATGACGCGCACATTATTCGCCGTCAGATAGCCGCCCTGCAGCAGTTTGACGTCGTGCGTTTTGCGCAAAAAGCCTGTTCGAACATTCATATCCTGCGCTTAATGCGCGCGCAGGGCGTCAAGGTGGATTCTGTTTCATTGGGAGAGATCGAACGTGCGCTGGCGGCGGGCTACGATCCGCAAACGTGCCCTGATGATATCGTTTTTACCGCCGATGTGATTGATGCCGCCACGCTGGCGCGCGTCAGTGAACTGCATATTCCGGTCAATGCCGGCTCGGTAGATATGCTGACGCAGCTTGGTCAGGTTTCGCCTGGGCATCGCGTCTGGTTGCGCGTGAATCCTGGCTTTGGTCACGGCCACAGCCAGAAAACCAACACCGGGGGCGAAAACAGCAAACACGGCATCTGGCATAGCGATCTTCCAGCGGCGCTGGCGGTAATGCAGAAATACCGACTGAAACTTGTCGGTATCCATATGCACATTGGTTCCGGCGTCGATTATGGCCATCTGGAGCAGGTTTGCGGCGCGATGGTACGCCAGGTGCTGGAATGTGGTCAGGATGTGGAGGCGATTTCGGCAGGCGGCGGACTCTCGATACCTTATCGTGAGGGAGAAGAGCCCGTTGATACGCGCCATTACTATGGCCTGTGGAACGCAGCGCGCGAGCAAATCGCCCGCCATCTGGGACATGCGGTCAAACTTGAGATCGAACCCGGACGTTTTCTGGTGGCGCAATCGGGCGTGCTGGTAACGCAGGTGCGTAGCGTAAAACAGATGGGAAGCCGCCATTTCGTGCTGGTAGATGCGGGTTTTAACGATCTGATGCGCCCGGCGATGTACGGTAGCTATCACCGTATTTCGGCGCTGGCGGCGGATGGTCGCGCGCTTGAAAATGGCCCGTGGGTCGAGACGGTGGTCGCCGGGCCGCTATGCGAATCAGGCGATGTTTTTACGCAGCAGGAAGGGGGAATGGTTGAAACACGCGCCTTACCTGCGGTCATCCCCGGCGATTACCTCGTATTGCACGATACCGGCGCGTACGGCGCGTCTATGTCATCGAATTACAACAGCCGCCCGCTCCTGCCGGAAGTGCTGTTTGACAATGGACAGGCGCGGCTGATCCGCCGTCGTCAGACCATTGAAGAGCTGTTAGCGCTGGAGATGTTCTGAAGCGCATCATTAGGCCGGACGTTGAAAAAACGGGCCCGCGGCGACGGACTCGCGCAGAATCAGCGTGCCGGTAAAGGGCGGGATCGGGGCGACCGGCTCGCTGTTCGCCAGACGAACGGCCTGATCGATTGCGGTGGCTATCATATCCTCGATGGGTAAATAGACTGTTGAAAGCCCCGGTTCAAGCCAGGTTGCGCCCGGCGCATCGTCAAAACCAAACAGCGACACATCCTGCGGGATGCGTAATCCGGCCTGGCGCAGCGCTTTTGCCGCGCCCAGCGCCGTGTCATCATTACAGGCGAATAGCGCGCTAAACGTGACGCCTTCCTCCAGTAATTCCCGGCAGGCGTCATAGCCGCGCGTCAGCGTGTAATCGCCGTATTTCACTTTTGCCGGTTGCCAGGGAATGCCATATTTTTCCAGCGCCTTGCGATAACCCGCTACGCGTGATGTGCCGGTGGGAGTATGAACAGGCAGCGTAATACAGGCGATATCGCGATGGCCCTGCGTAATCAGATATTCCACCGCCTGGAATGCCGCCGTCTCCTGCTCGAAGAAAATAGCGCGATCGCGGGCCTGAGTGACGTTGCGATTAATAATCACCAGCGGCATTTCCGTGGCGTCAATCAACGACAAAATCGCCGGCTCATCCATATAGCGAGTGTAAAGAATAATAGCGTCGCACTGTCTGTCGGCCAACATTTGTACGGCTTTCTGCTCTCGTTCCGGCGTATCGTGACCATCGGTGACGATCAACTGCTTGTTATGAAACTCCGCCTGGCGCGACGCCCGGCGCAACAAACTGCCAAAATAGAAGCCGTCAAACGTAGAGACGACCAGACCGATGCTGTTGCTGGTGCGATTCGCCAGCGAGCGTGCCAGCAGGTTGGGGCGATAGTCCAGAGCCTGCATCGCCGTAAACACTTTCTGGCGCGTGCTTTCTTTTACCTGCCCCGTCCCATTCAGCACTCGTGAGACGGTGGCCTTTGATACGCCCGCATGGCGGGAAACATCCAGCATTGTCGCCATCATGCTACCCTGATTAATCGGTTGTCGACAGGTGTCCGGTATCCGTCGGCGTGGATACCGAATGTCGGCGTACCAGTGTCGGACTAAATACATGAGTTACTTCTGGCGTAGGGCATTTCCCCGCCAACGCTAACGCCAGCTCCGCCGCCTGTGTCGCCATGGTGACGATCGGATACCGAATGGTGGTCAGTCGGGGACGCACATAGCGTGAGACCAGTACATCATCAAAACCGATGAGCGATACTTCGCCCGGCACCCCCACGCCATTATCATTTAATACTCCCATCGCGCCAGCCGCCATCGAGTCGTTATAGCAGGCCACCGCGGTAAAATTTCTGCCGCGGCCTAATAACTCAGTCATCGCCTGCTCGCCGCCGCTTTCATCCGGTTCGCCGAACGTCACCAGCCGATCGTTAGCCGGAATATGGCTTTCCGCCAGCGCATCGTAATAGCCCCTCAGGCGATCTTCGGCATCAGAGATGGTGTGGTTGGAACAGATATACCCAATACGCGTATGACCTTGCTGGATCAGATGTCGGGTCGCCAGCCATGCCCCGTAACGGTCATCCAGCGCGACACAGCGGTGTTCTAACCCCGGTAAAATGCGGTTAATCAGCACCATGCCGGGGATTTGCTTCATTAATGAGGCCAGGTCCGCATCCGGAATCATTTTGGCGTGTACCACTAACGCTGCGCAACGATGACGAATCAACTGTTCAATAGCCTGACGCTCTTTTTGTTCGTTATGATACCCGTTGCCAATCAGTAAAAAATTTCCGGTGTGATACGCCACCTGTTCAACGGCTTTCACCATCGCGCCGAAAAAAGGATCGGAAACGTCGCCGACCACCAGACCGAGGGTTTCCGTTGCCTGCTGTGCCAGCGCGCGCGCGTTGGCGTTAGGGTGATAGCTCAGGGACTCCATTGCGCTGGTCACCGCCAGCCGGGACGCTTCGCTGGCTTTTGGCGAATCGTTAATAACGCGAGAAACGGTGGCGACTGAAACACCGGCCAGTCGGGCTACATCTTTTATGGTCGCCATGATAATACCTATAGTGGGTAAACGCTTACATTACGCCAGTTTTACGGAAAATGAACGTCTGTTCAAGCCTCTTGCCCCGCCGTGTCGGGCAAATGTGACCTGCACGGGAGAAATGCGTCTGTAAAGTGACAATACAAATCTTTCGTTACAGTTTGCGAAGCGCTGTTGCGATTGTCTGCTGGCAGGCCAGCGAGTCAGGTTGATAGAGTGGTGATCCCAGAGGTATTGATAGGTGGAATCAACGTCATTGTTGATCACACGAATTACACCAACCTGCGTAGAGATGCGCAGGTTTTTTTTTGTTTCGCCTGAACCTGTAACAGTAACGGATAATTTACACAACTCGTTGCATTTCCGTTTATTCCTTTGCGTTTTCGGACTGGCGATGCAGACGCGCGAAGCCCACAATCAAGATCCCAGAGGTATTGATTGGTGAGATTATTCGGTACGCTCTTCGTACCTGTCTCTTGCACCAACCTGCGCGGATGCGCAGGTTTTTTTTCGAACCTATTTTGCTATCGCTCCTGTTACGCAACTCGTGTAATCTGCCACAATTCATGTTTTAGCGAATTGTCGGCCAAAGGGAGTTGAAATGCTGTTTGGATTTTTCCGTAACCTGTTTCGCGTGCTTTATCGTGTGCGCGTCACTGGCGATGTCCGGGCGCTACAGGGGAACCGGGTCTTAATTACCCCCAATCACGTTTCATTTATCGATGGTATGCTACTGGCGCTGTTTTTGCCGGTACGGCCTGTCTTTGCGGTATATACCTCCATCAGCCAGCAATGGTATATGCGCTGGTTAACGCCGCTGATCGATTTTGTGCCGCTCGATCCCACTAAACCCATGTCCATTAAACACCTGGTGCGTCTGGTGGAGCAGGGGCGTCCAGTGGTGATTTTCCCGGAAGGGCGGATTTCCGTGACCGGCTCGCTGATGAAAATTTATGACGGCGCAGGCTTTGTGGCGGCAAAATCGGGCGCAACCGTCATTCCGCTCCGTATTGACGGCGCGGAGCTTACGCCTTTCAGTCGCCTTAAAGGTCTGGTTAAACGGCGCTTATTCCCCCGCATTCAGCTTCATATTTTACCGCCGACGCAAATACCGATGCCGGAAGCGCCGCGCGCGCGCGACAGACGTAAGATAGCGGGTGAGATGCTGCACCAGATCATGATGGAAGCGCGTATGGCGGTGCGCCCGCGCGAGACGTTATACGAATCGTTGCTGGCGGCGCAATATCGTTACGGCGCAGGTAAAAACTGTATTGAGGACATTAACTTTACGCCGGATACGTATCGTAAGTTACTGACCAAGACGCTTTTTGTTGGCCGGATTCTGGAAAAGTACAGCGTTGAGGGCGAGAAAATCGGTTTAATGCTGCCGAATGCCGCCATCAGCGCGGCGGTGATTTTCGGCGCGGTTTCTCGTCGCCGCATTCCGGCCATGATGAACTACACAGCGGGGGTAAAAGGGCTGACCAGCGCGATTACCGCGGCGGAAATTAAAACGATTTTTACCTCCCGCCAGTTCCTCGATAAAGGTAAATTATGGCACCTGCCGGAACAGCTAACGCAGGTTCGCTGGGTTTACCTGGAAGATTTAAAAGCGGACGTCACACCCGCCGACAAGCTGTGGATTTTTGCCCACCTCCTGGCGCCGCGACTGGCACAGGTAAAACAGCAGCCGGAAGACGCGGCGATCATTCTTTTTACCTCCGGCTCGGAAGGGCACCCGAAAGGGGTGGTGCACAGCCATAAAAGCATTCTGGCGAACGTCGAGCAGATAAAAACGATTGCGGATTTCACCGCCAATGACCGTTTTATGTCGGCGCTGCCGCTCTTTCACTCGTTCGGTTTGACGGTGGGCCTGTTTACGCCGTTGTTGACCGGCGCGGAAGTGTTTCTTTATCCAAGTCCGCTGCACTATCGCATTGTGCCGGAACTGGTCTATGACCGTAACTGTACCGTGCTGTTTGGTACATCAACCTTCCTCGGCAACTATGCGCGCTTTGCCAATCCGTATGATTTTTATCGCCTGCGCTATGTGGTGGCCGGTGCGGAAAAACTTCAGGAGAGCACCAAACAACTGTGGCAGGATAAATTCGGTCTGCGCATTCTTGAGGGCTACGGGGTAACGGAATGCGCGCCAGTAGTCTCGATTAACGTGCCGATGGCGGCTAAGCCGGGCACTGTTGGCCGCATTCTGCCTGGCATGGACGCGCGTCTGCTGGCGGTGCCCGGTATTGAAAACGGCGGTCGGCTACAGCTGAAAGGGCCGAATATCATGAATGGCTATCTGCGCGTGGAAAAACCGGGCGTGCTGGAGGTGCCGTCAGCGGAAAACGCCAGAGGCGAAACCGAGCGCGGGTGGTACGACACGGGCGATATTGTACGCTTCGATGAAAATGGTTTTGTGCAGATTCAGGGGCGCGCGAAACGCTTTGCGAAAATTGCTGGCGAAATGGTCTCGCTGGAGATGGTCGAGCAACTGGCGCTTGGCGTTTCGGCGGACAAAATGCACGCTACCGCCATTAAAAGCGATGCCAGCAAAGGTGAAGCGCTGGTACTGTTTACGACTGACAGCGAACTCACCCGAGAAAAGTTACAGCACTATGCCCGTGAACACGGTATTCCGGAACTTGCCGTCCCGCGTGATATCCGTTATCTGAAACAGCTTCCCTTGCTTGGCAGCGGGAAACCCGATTTTGTGACGCTGAAAAGTTGGGTGGATGCGCCGGAACAACATCATGAGTGAGTCAGTACGTACTAACACCTCCATCTGGTCGAAAGGGATGCTGTCGGTGATTGTCGCGCAGTTTCTCTCGGCTTTTGGCGATAATGCGCTGCTGTTCGCGACGCTGGCGCTGCTGAAAGCTCAGTTTTACCCGGACTGGAGCCAGCCTGTTTTGCAAATGGTGTTTGTGGGCGCTTACATTCTTTTTGCGCCGTTTGTCGGCCAGATAGCGGACAGCTTTGCCAAAGGCCGGGTGATGATGGTCGCCAATGGTCTTAAACTGGCGGGAGCGGCAGGTATCTGCCTCGGCGTGAATCCTTTTGTCGGTTATACATTGGTCGGGATCGGCGCGGCGGCTTATTCTCCGGCGAAATACGGTATTCTGGGCGAATTGACGACGGGCGATAAGCTGGTGAAAGCCAATGGCCTGATGGAAGCCTCTACGATTGCGGCGATTTTGCTCGGTTCCGTCGCGGGCGGCGTATTGGCCGACTGGCATGTTATCGCCGCGCTGGTTGCCTGCGCGTTGGCCTACGCTGGCGCAGTGGCGGCGAACCTGTTTATCCCGAAGCTTGTGGCGGCGCGTCCAGGACAATCCTGGCGGTTGTCGGCGATGACGCGTAGCTTCTTCTGCGCTTGCGTTGTCCTTTGGCGTAACGGTGAAACGCGTTTTTCGCTGGTGGGGACCGGGCTATTCTGGGGCGCAGGCGTGACGCTGCGTTTTCTGCTGGTGCTGTGGGTGCCGGTGGCGCTGGGTATTACGGATAACGCCACGCCGACTTACCTGAACGCCATGGTGGCGGTAGGCATTGTGGTCGGCGCGGGCGCGGCAGCAAAACTGGTGACGCTGGAGACCGTATCGCGCTGTATGCCCGCCGGGATTTTGATTGGCGTTGTGGTTGCGATCTTCTCATTACAGCACGCATTGCTGCCTGCTTATGCCTTGTTGCTGTTGATAGGTATGCTGGGCGGCTTTTTTGTGGTGCCGCTCAACGCCTTGCTCCAGGAGCGCGGTAAGAAGAGCGTTGGCGCCGGGAATGCCATTGCCGTACAAAATCTGGGCGAGAATAGCGCCATGCTATTAATGCTGGGACTGTACTCGCTGGCGGTGCTGGTTGGCGTTCCGGCAGTGGCGATAGGTATCGGCTTTGGCGTGCTGTTCGCGCTGGCGATCGCGGCGCTGTGGATCTGGCAGCGCCGGCAGGCATCATACTGAGTGAATATGCCGGGCGGCGAGCGCGCGTTACCCGGCTTACATTGTCTCTGTAAGCCCGGAAGCGTAGCGCCACCGGGCACTGACCGTCACGGCGCCGGGTAGGTATAAACCTGATGCGCCGCCTCAATCTCCGCCAGAACCTCTTCGCTTAACGTCAGATGCAGACTTTCCACATTCGTCTTGAGCTGCGCCATCGTGGTTGCGCCCAGTAACGTACTGGCGACAAACGGCTGGCGGCGAACAAAGGCCAGCGCCATCTGCGCCGGATCAAGATTGTGACGCTTCGCGATATCGACGTAGGCGGCAACGGCTTTTTGCGCCTGTTCGCCGCTGTAACGTGTGAAGCGGCTGAACAAGGTATTCCGCGCGCCTGCGGGTTTGGCCCCGTTCAGGTATTTACCGGTTAATGTGCCAAACGCCAGACAGGAATAGGCGAGCAATTCAACACCTTCATACTGGCTGACTTCCGCCAGTCCGACCTCGTAGCTGCGGTTTAACAGGCTATAGGGGTTCTGGATAGTGACAATACGCGGCAGGTCATGTTTTTCCGCCAGATGCAGATAGCGCATAACGCCAAACGCTGTCTCATTTGAAACGCCAATATAACGAATCTTACCCGCTCGCTGAAACTCACTTAGCGCGTCTAACGTCTCCAGCAGACTTACTACTGGCGTGGAGTCCGTCCAGTTATAGCCGAGTTTACCGAAGCAGTTAGTGGGGCGCTGCGGCCAGTGCACCTGATACAAATCCAGATAGTCGGTCTGCAACCGGGTCAAACTGTCGTGTAGCGCTTCGCGAATATTTTTACGATCCAGCGCCTGATGAGGCCGGATGCCTTGATCATTATTACGTGCCGGTCCGCTAACTTTGCTGGCGATGATCAGTTTTTCACGGTTGCCGCGTTTGGCGAGCCAGTTACCGATATAGGATTCCGTCAGCCCTTGTGTTTCCGGGCGCGGCGGTACCGGATACATCTCGGCGGCGTCGATAAGGTTAATGCCATTTGCGATGGCATAGTCGAGCTGTGCGTGAGCGTCGGCTTCGCTGTTTTGTTCACCAAATGTCATTGTGCCCAGCCCTAGCGTACTTACTTCGAGCGAGCTGTGGGGTATACGGTGATAGTGCATAGCCGTTTCCTTTTTATTATGAAGTCAGAAATTCCCGACAAAGGACAATAAAAATGGCAGAGGGAAGGCAAAAGGGAAAGTAAAATTGCAGGCTGCGCGGCGTAATTGTTACCGGGCGTGGTCGCCACGCACCGTTACGGGACGCAGCCTGAAGGCTTGCAGAACGCTGACCTCGATCACAGGCCACCGCTTAACGTTCGATGATTTGAGACACTTCGTCACGGTTGATTTGCATCTCGTTTCCCTGTGCATCGGTATAGCTGACCAGACCGGTATCATCGTCAACTTGCGGTTTTCCATCGGTCAGGATCATACGACCATCTTTCGTCGCCATTACATAATCGCTGCTGCATCCGGATACCGCAAAAGCCAACCCTACTGCGGAAATTACAACTGCCCACTTTTTCATC
The DNA here is from genome assembly GCF_020181675.1 of Salmonella sp. A7. Taxonomy (NCBI): domain Bacteria; kingdom Pseudomonadati; phylum Pseudomonadota; class Gammaproteobacteria; order Enterobacterales; family Enterobacteriaceae; genus Salmonella; species Salmonella sp. A7. The sequence goes on from NZ_CP084001.1 coordinate 860,844, forward strand.
CGTTTGTCCTCACGTAGCCTGCATCTGATAATAGTCTGTTAATCATATGTCTGATAATAGTCTAGTAATAACGCGCAGATCTGCATGTCGGAAGCAGCAAAATCTTAATCTGTGAGAAGAAAGGAAATAAAGTGAGTATTCGCTCCCCGGCGGGGGAGCGAGACAGGATTACAGCGGATTCTTTTTATTACGCAACAGGTTCAGGCTCTCTACTGCGATAGAGAAGAACATGGCGAAATAGATATACCCTTTCGGAACGTGAACGTCGAAACTTTCCAGAATCAGGGTAAAGCCAACCAGGATCAGAAAGGAGAGCGCCAGCATTTTTACCGACGGATGGCGATCGACAAACTCGCCGATGGGCCGTGCCGCAAACATCATGACGCCCACGGCAATAACGACTGCCGCCATCATAATAAACAGATGATCGGAGAGGCCAACCGCTGTGATAACTGAATCAAGGCTGAAAATAATATCCAGCAGCATAATCTGTACTATTGCGCCCAGGAAAGAAGAAACCCGGGTTTTTAACCCTTCTTCTTCGCCTTCGATGGACTCATGGATCTCCTTGCTGGCTTTCCAGATTAAAAATAACCCGCCCAGTAACAGAATGAGATCGCGGGCGGAAATCGCTTCGCCGAAAAGCTCAAACAGCGGATTAGTCAGACGAGTGACCCAGGCGATTGACGCCAGCAGCGCCAGGCGCATAACCATCGCCGCCGCCAACCCAAGCCGCCGTGCGTGGTTCCGTTGCGCCGTAGGAAGTTTTGCTACCACCAGAGAAAGAAAAATAATGTTGTCGATCCCAAGTACAATCTCCAGCAGCGTCAGCGTACCGAGCGCCAGCCAGGCATTAGGATCGGTTATCCATGCAAATAACATCGAACAAAGTCCTGCCAAAAAAAGAAGCGGTAATTATAGGCCCGTCGAGTGACGGGCGAAAGCCCAGGCTGAATTTGCGCAACCAGGAACGGTGTAAAATAGCGGCGACAATACGCTTACGTTTATCCGGCATCGGCCCGATGCGTAGCCATAGCGGAGGCGCATTTGCGTGTAATGGACGTTACGGATTCTGCAATAAAAAATGGCGAGCCAGCAGCGCCTGCGTAAAATTTTTTTTCAGATAAAATCCACGCGGTAGCGTCAAAATAGGTTCCCCGCGCGCGCCGATAGCCTCGGTGAGCGCCCTGGCATTGGCGGCTTTGGGTCGCAGTTGCAAGACTTCGCCATGGCGGGCGGTAATGCGTTCCACCTGGCCCAGCACTATCATGTCCATCAGCTCTTCCCAGTCGAGGCGTAGCTGCCTGTCCTCTTCTTCACTCGGACTCCAGAGTAGCGGCGAACCTACGCGGCGTTCGGCTAACGGTATGCTGCGATCGCCTTCGACCGGTACCCATAGCACGCGCTTCAATTTATGCCGTACGTGACTTGTCTCCCAGGTCACGCCGCTGTTACCGGTTAACGGCGCCACGCAAACAAAGGTTGTTTCCAGAGGACGACCCAGACTATCCACCGGGATGGTTTTCAGTTCTACGCCTAACGCGGCGAAATCCTGCTCCGGCTTGCTCCCGGCGCTGGCGCCGAGCCAGATCTCCAGCAAGACGCCGATCCAGCCTTTGTCTCGCTTCAAATCTTTAGGCGTGGTAATGCCGGCCATCGCCGCCAGCTCGCCTAACGTATAGCCGGAAAGCTGCCGCGCCTGGGCTAACAGCAATGCTTCCGAAGCAGGCGGAGTCAGTAGCGGACAAAGAGCGGACATGACAATTACCTTAGGTCAAAAAGTGAGCAGTGATTTTATACCGTATGGGCAGAGTTTATCTTTTTCTGTGTCTTATATTCAATAGACTGATTTTTATTGCCTTTTTTGTGTTGTTTCTTCGTGTTGCGCAACGCTGAAGCGGGTTTTCCAATTCTGGTCACTGACAATAAACAGGATCTTACACTATGTTATCCACAGAAAGTTGGGATAACTGTGTAAAACCACCACTACTGTTTCCATTTACAGCCTTGACGTGCGACGAAAATCGAAAATTCAGACAAATAGTGCGTAAGTTATTGGCACAATCTGTGGATAAAACCGGCGCTGGTTGATCTTTCATCAGCATAAGGATCTTAGATGTGATGCTGGTCACGCTTTATGAAGGTGGCATGTAAGGTTTGTCTATAACACAATGAATATAAGGAACTATTTTTACTGCCTCCAGTATGAGGAATTCAGACTGTTCTGGGTTTTCCCGTGGTAATTCCATACTTCTTCACAACTATATCCACAGAAAAGGTGAATAAAATGGCGCAAGGGCGTCATCATCTGTTTATAACTCGGCTATTTACTGTGAGTTATTCAATTGTTATTAGGCTGTGTCACTATTACAGAGTGGTTTACCGCCTCACTGGAGTATGAAACAATCGTTCATATATAAGGTTTATGTTGAGGTAGTCCGGTGATTGATGACGATGGCTACCGCCCAAATGTAGGTATCGTAATTTGTAATCGTCAGGGGCAGGTGATGTGGGCCCGGCGATTTGGTCAGCACTCCTGGCAGTTCCCGCAGGGCGGGATAAATCCAGGGGAGTCGGCAGAACAGGCGATGTACCGGGAACTGTTTGAAGAAGTTGGGTTAAGCCGTAAAGATGTGCGGATCCTTGCTTCTACTCGCAACTGGTTGCGTTACAAGTTACCAAAACGTTTGGTGCGTTGGGACACAAAGCCGGTATGTATCGGCCAGAAACAAAAGTGGTTTCTTTTGCAGTTAATGAGCGCCGACGCCGAAATCAATATGCAAACCAGCAGTACGCCGGAGTTTGACGGCTGGCGCTGGGTAAGTTACTGGTATCCGGTTCGACAAGTGGTGTCATTTAAACGCGATGTCTACCGCAGGGTAATGAAAGAGTTTGCAAGTGTTGTCATGGCGCTTCAGGATAATCCCCCTAAGCTACAAAGCGCGCCTGCTTATCGACGTAAAAGAGGTTAAGCCACGCAAATTATGCTCACTCGCCTGCGCGAAATAGTCGAAAAAGTGGCCAGTGCGCCGCGTCTGAACGAGGCGCTGAATATTCTGGTCACGGATATCTGTCTTGCGATGGATACAGAGGTTTGCTCGGTTTACCTGGCCGATCATGACCGACGCTGTTATTACCTGATGGCGACGCGGGGGTTGAAAAAACCGCGTGGTCGAACCGTTGCGCTTGCGTTTGATGAGGGGATCGTCGGTCTGGTGGGCAGGCTGGCGGAACCCATTAACCTTGCCGATGCGCAAAAACATCCCAGCTTTAAATACATTCCTTCGGTAAAAGAGGAACGTTTTCGCGCGTTTCTCGGCGTGCCGATCATTCAGCGTCGCCAACTTCTCGGCGTGCTGGTCGTACAGCAGCGCGAATTGCGCCAGTACGATGAAAGCGAAGAGTCTTTCCTCGTCACGCTCGCTACGCAGATGGCGGCTATCCTGTCACAGTCGCAGGTCACAGCGCTGTTCGGGCAATACCGGCAGACGCGAATCCGCGCGCTTCCTGCGGCGCCGGGCGTAGCTATCGCAACGGGCTGGCAAGACGCGACCATGCCGCTGATGGAACAGGTTTACGAAGCGTCTACGCTGGATACCTCTCTTGAACGCGAACGACTGACCGGCGCGCTGGAAGAGGCGGCGAACGAATTCCGACGATACAGCAAACGCTTTGCCGCCGGCGCGCAAAAAGAGACGGCGGCCATTTTCGATCTGTACTCACACCTGCTTTCAGATGCCAGACTGCGTCGCGAACTCTTCGCCGAGGTCGACAAAGGCGCTGTTGCGGAGTGGGCCGTTAAAAAAATCATCGAAAAATTTGCCGAGCAATTTGCGGCGCTAACCGATAACTACCTCAAAGAACGTGCGGGAGACTTACGCACGCTGGGGCAGCGGCTGTTATTCCACCTTGATGATTCAGTTCAGGGGCCAAACGCCTGGCCGGAACGTTTTATTCTGGTCGCGGATGAGCTGTCGGCGACCACCCTGGCGGAGCTGCCGCAGGACAGGCTGGCGGGCGTTGTGGTGCGCGACGGCGCGGCAAACTCGCATGCGGCGATTATGGTGCGCGCGCTCGGTATCCCGACCGTCATGGGCGCGGATATCCAACCTTCGGTGCTACATCGCCGTACGTTGGTGGTGGATGGCTATCGCGGTGAATTACTGGTCGATCCTGAACCCGTGCTTATTCAGGAATATCAGCGGCTCATTAGTGAAGAGATAGAACTCAGTCGTCTGGCGGAGGACGACGTCAATCTTCCCGCCCAACTGAAAAGCGGCGAGCGAGTCAAAGTGATGCTGAATGCCGGGCTCAGTCCCGAGCATGAGGAAAAGTTAGGCAGTCGGATCGACGGTATCGGCCTGTACCGTACTGAAATTCCCTTTATGCTGCAAAGCGGGTTTCCCTCGGAAGAAGAGCAGGTGGCGCAGTATCAAGGGATGCTGCAAATGTTTAACGATAAACCGGTGACGCTGCGGACCCTGGATGTGGGAGCGGATAAGCAACTGCCCTATATGCCGATCAGCGAGGAGAACCCGTGTCTGGGCTGGCGCGGGATCCGCATTACGCTGGATCAGCCGGAGATATTTTTGATCCAGGTCCGCGCGATGCTGCGTGCCAATGCGGCGACTGGCAACCTCAGTATTTTGTTGCCGATGGTCACCAGTATTGATGAAGTCGATGAAGCGCGGCGTCTGATCGAACGCGCCGGGCGCGAGGTCGAGGAGATGATCGGCTATGCGATCCCGAAACCGCGTATCGGCATTATGCTGGAAGTACCGTCAATGGTATTTATGCTGCCGCATCTGGCTAACCGGATCGACTTTATCTCGGTCGGTACCAACGATTTAACACAATATATCCTGGCGGTAGATCGCAACAACACTCGCGTGGCCAGTATTTATGACAGTCTGCATCCGGCTATGCTGCGCGCGCTGTCCATGATTGCACAGGAAGCCGAAAAACATGGTCTCGATCTTCGCTTGTGCGGCGAGATGGCGGGCGATCCGATGTGCGTGGCGATTCTTATCGGTCTGGGATATCGCCATCTTTCGATGAATGGCCGTTCGGTAGCGCGTGTGAAATATCTGCTGCGGCATATCGATTTTGAAGACGCGCAAACCCTTGCCAGACGCAGCCTTGAGGCGCAGATGGCGACCGAGGTGCGTCATCAGGTGGCGGCGTTTATGGAGCGCCGCGGGATGGGGGGATTGATTCGAGGAGGGTTGTAACGACTGGAGCGGGAAAAGAGAGTGACTGTGGATTCACGGCGCAGACAACACGCCTGCAAGATGAAAGACAATGCGTATATACCCAAAATAATTCGAGTTGCTTAAAGGCGGCAAGGGAGTGAGTCCCCAGGAGCATAGATAACTATGTGACTGGGGTGAGCGACAAATCTGCCGGGAGCAGATTTGAACGTCGCGTGCGACGGCCCGTCAGGGCGAGGCCCATGGATGGGCCGAGTAATCCGTAGCCAACACATAAGCAACTTGAAGTATGAAGGGTATACATATCTTTTAACGGTAATCGGCATCTCGCTTTTAACCCTTGTGCTATTATTCGCACCTTTGGAGCGTCTGCAACGCGCAGGCGCGCTTATCAATCGCTATCTCTTCAGCGAAATAACAAGAAATTGTGGTGACAGATGACCAGTAGCTATCTGCATTTTCCGGACTTTGATCCGGTCATTTTCTCAATTGGGCCCGTCGCGCTTCACTGGTATGGCTTGATGTATCTGGTGGGGTTCGTTTTCGCGATGTGGTTGGCGGTGCGTCGTGCTAACCGTCCGGGAAGCGGTTGGACCAAAAACGAAGTTGAAAATTTACTCTATGCAGGTTTCCTGGGGGTCTTCCTGGGGGGGCGTATTGGCTATGTCCTGTTTTATAACTTCCCTCTGTTTCTGGATAACCCGCTCTATTTATTCCGCGTCTGGGACGGCGGCATGTCCTTCCACGGCGGGCTTATCGGCGTGATACTGGTGATGATTATTTTCGCCAGGCGCACGAAGCGCTCGTTCTTTCAGGTGTCTGATTTTATTGCGCCGTTAATTCCGTTCGGCCTGGGCGCCGGGCGTCTGGGCAACTTTATCAACGGTGAATTGTGGGGGCGCGTCGATCCTAACTTCCGGTTTGCCATGCTCTTTCCTGGCTCACGCGCGGAAGATATTGCGCTGCTGCCGTCACATCCGCAATGGCAGCCTATTTTTGATACCTACGGCGTATTGCCGCGCCACCCTTCCCAGTTGTATGAGCTGGCATTAGAAGGCGTGGTGCTGTTTATCATCCTTAATCTCTTTATTCGCAAACCGCGTCCGATGGGCGCAGTCTCCGGATTATTCCTGATTGGCTATGGCGCGTTTCGTATCATTGTTGAATTCTTCCGCCAGCCGGACGCGCAATTTACCGGCGCGTGGGTACAGTACATCAGCATGGGGCAGATTCTCTCTATCCCGATGATTATCGCTGGCGCGATCATGATGGTTTGGGCATATCGCCGCCGCCCGCAGCAACACGTTTCCTGAGGAACCATGAAACAGTATTTAGAACTGATGCAAAAAGTGCTGGATGAAGGCACACAGAAAAACGACCGTACCGGCACCGGCACGCTTTCCATTTTTGGCCATCAGATGCGTTTTAACCTGCAGGAAGGCTTTCCGCTGGTGACGACAAAACGCTGCCATTTACGTTCAATTATTCACGAACTGCTATGGTTTTTGCAGGGCGATACCAACATCGCTTACCTGCACGAAAATAATGTCACCATCTGGGACGAATGGGCCGATGAGAACGGCGATTTAGGCCCGGTTTATGGTAAGCAGTGGCGTGCATGGCCAACACCGGATGGCCGCCATATCGATCAGATCGCCACGGTCTTAAGCCAGCTTAAAAACGATCCGGACTCTCGTCGTATTATCGTTTCTGCGTGGAACGTCGGCGAGCTGGATAAGATGGCGCTGGCGCCGTGTCACGCCTTTTTCCAGTTTTATGTCGCAGATGGAAAACTCTCCTGTCAGCTTTATCAGCGCTCCTGCGATGTGTTCCTCGGTCTGCCGTTCAACATTGCCAGCTACGCGTTACTGGTGCATATGATGGCGCAACAGTGCGACCTGGACGTCGGCGATTTTGTCTGGACCGGCGGCGACACGCACCTGTACAGCAACCATATGGAGCAGACGCACCTGCAATTAAGCCGTGAACCGCGCGCGCTGCCGAAGTTGGTCATTAAGCGTAAACCTGATTCGCTTTTTGACTACCGGTTCGATGATTTCGAAATTGAAGGCTATGATCCGCACCCCGGTATTAAAGCGCCGGTCGCTATCTAAGCGCTGACGATCCTGCCATAACCGACGTCATCGCGCGTCGGTTTTTTTTACCCTTTGTCTCAATCTTCGGCGCGGATTCCTGAAATTTTGCAACGCGCTGCAAGACATGAACTTTTTTCCGTAACGCGCCGAACAATCTGTATTTGGCGCTCGTTATTTTTCTTCCGCCCGCCATACTGCCGACATGAAAAAACAACAGGGCTATACGCTCATTGAAACGGTGGTCGCGATGTCGCTCATTATCATTCTCAGCGCCACAGGACTTTATGGCTGGCAACGCTGGCAGCAGCAACAGCGCCTGTGGCAAACCGCATGTCAGGTGCGGGATTACCTGCTGCAACTTCGTGAGGACGCTCACTGGCATAACCGCGATCACATTCTTCGCGTGGTCAGCGAAGGTGGTTCATGGTGCTTTGTCAGCTCTGTTGCTACGCAAACATCGTGTACGCCATCTTCCCCCTTTGTGTTTACGCCCGACTGGCGTGATGTCGTCCTTGCCGATATCACGCCGTCGTTAGCCTTCTTTGGCCTGCGCAATACGGCATGGGCAGGGCACATCGTACTGAAAAACGCTGCCGGAGAGTGGCGTCTGGTCGTCTCCTCCTGGGGGCGAATCAGGCTATGCGAGCGTAACGAGGCCGCCACGTGTCAATAACCACGCGGGGGTTCTCGCTACTGGAGGTTGTGCTGGCGATGGCGATAGGTTCCATTTTACTGCTTGGGTCCGCACGATTTTTACCGGCGCTACAGCGTGAGATCTGGCACAACACGCGACAGTTATCGCTGGAAGATGAAATCTGGCAGCGAACCTATACCGTAGCGAAGCATCTTCAACGTGCGGGTTACTGTCATGGCCACTGTATTGGCGAAGGGTTACATCTTGCTGAACAGGGGCAATGTGTCATCGTTCAGTGGGACGGGAATAATAACGGTGTCTGGGATACCATACCGGCGAAAGAGGCCGACCAGACCGGGTTTCGTGTGAAGGATAACGTTCTGGAGACATTACGCGGAGCAACATCTTGCCAGGGTAAGGGATGGGAAAAAATGACCGATCCCAATACGGTACTCATCACGGCGTTTACCGTTGAGCGCCGGGATATAACGGGATTCTCGCCAGTGCTCATGCTGCATCTGCGCGGCGCCAGCAAAGCCGAGCCTCAGACGGTTATTGACGCGCAATACAGCGTAACGGGATTTAATCTGTGAATCGGGAACGTGGCGCTTCTTCGATAATACTGGCGCTTTTAATACTGATTCTGGGTAGTCTGCTACTGCAAGGCGTAAATCAGCAGCAGGCCAGCTATGCCGCCCGCGTGACGACGCAGAGCATGGCGATACAACGCCAGGCGCTCGTACAGTCGGCGCTGGAATGGGGGCGGGGGCAGCTATGGTCAGGCGTAACCGAAATGGAATGTCGGCGCTATTCCTCTTCAGGAGCAAGAGTCTGTTTGCGGAGATTATCGGGGGATGAGGTGGTGATGGCGGCGCAAGATGACGGCATGACGTTATGGCGTTTGGGCAACGTCATTCAGGGAAGTATTGTCTTTTCTCCCCACGGCTGGAGTGATTTTTGTCCGTTAAAAGAGGTGGCGTTATGTCGCATCCCCTGAATTTACAACGCGGGTTTAGCCTCCCGGAAGTTTTAGTGGCGATGGTTCTAATGGTAATGATCGTCACCGCGCTGTCAGGCTATCAGCGGGTATTAATGCACAGTTTTGCATTACGACACCAGTATCTCCAGATCTGGCGGCAGGCGTGGCAGCAAACGGCGCTGTATCCATTTTCGCCTGCTGAAGGGTGGAAGGCCAACCGGATGCAGACAATGCAATCGGGATGTGTCAGCATCAGCGTCACGATGGTTTCACCCTCTGGCAAGCAGGGGCAGATGACGCGCTTGCATTGTCCAAATCGTTAATCGTCAGGAGTAATTATGTTAAGGGTCTACCACTCCAATCGTCTGGATGTGCTGGAAGCGTTGATGGAGTTCATCGTCGAACGCGAGCGGCTGGATGATCCCTTTGAACCAGAAATGATTCTGGTACAAAGCACGGGTATGGCGCAGTGGCTGCAGATGACCCTTTCACAAAAGTTTGGTATTGCGGCGAATATCGCTTTTCCGTTACCGGCGAGTTTTATCTGGGAGATGTTTGTCCGCGTGTTGCCGGATATCCCCAAAGAAAGCGCTTTCAGCAAACAAAGCATGAGCTGGAAACTGATGACCTTGCTGCCGCAGTTGCTGGATAAGGATGAGTTTGTACTGCTGCGCCATTATCTGACCGACGACACTGATAAACGCAAACTCTTTCAGCTTTCCGCGCGCGCCGCCGACCTGTTCGATCAGTATCTGGTTTATCGGCCTGACTGGCTTACGCAGTGGGAGGCGGGAGAAACCGTGGAAGGTCTGGGGGAGGCGCAAAACTGGCAGGCGCCGCTGTGGAAAGCATTGGTGGAATATACCGCCGCGCTGGGGCAGCCGCGCTGGCATCGCGCCAATCTCTACCAACGCTTTATTCAAACGCTGGAAAGCGCGACCGCCTGCCCGCCAGGGTTGCCGTCCCGCGTTTTTATTTGCGGCATTTCCGCGTTACCGCCAGTGTATCTCAGAGCGTTGCAGGCGCTGGGCAAACATATTGAAATTCATCTCCTTTTTACTAATCCGTGTCGGTATTACTGGGGGGACATTAAAGACCCAGCCTGGCTGGCAAAACTCATGGCTCGCCAGCGTCGTCACAGTTTTGAAGACCGTCATTTACCGTTGTTCCGTGAAAACCAGAATCCGGAAGCCTTATTTAACAGCGACGGTGAACAGGATATCGGTAATCCGCTACTGGCCTCATGGGGAAAACTGGGGCGGGATTATATCTACCTGCTATCTGAACTGGAAAACAGCCAGGAGCTGGATGCGTTTGTTGATATTACGCCAGATAATCTTTTGCATCGGATTCAGGCGGATATTCTTGAACTGGAAAGCCATGCGGTGGCGGGCGTAAACCTTGAGGAGTATTCGCGCAGCGACAATAAGCGTCTGCTCGATCCCGAAGATAACAGCCTCTCTTTTCACGTTTGTCACAGCCCGCAGCGCGAGGTGGAGATACTGCACGATCGCCTTCTGGCGATGCTGGAAGCCGATCCGACGCTAACGCCGCGCGACATTATCGTTATGGTGGCTGATATTGACAGCTATAGCCCGTTTATCCAGGCGGTATTTGGTAGCGCGCCAACGGAGCGCTATCTGCCTTATGCCATTTCCGATCGGCGGGCGCGTCAGTCACATCCGGTGTTACAGGCATTTATCAGCCTACTTTCGTTACCGGACAGCCGCTTCGTCTCCGAGGATGTTCTGGCGTTGTTAGACGTACCGGTATTGGCTGCCCGCTTTACGATCAACGAAGAAGGGCTGCGTTATTTGCGCTTGTGGGTCAATGAGTCAGGCATTCGCTGGGGAATTGACGATGACAACGTACGCGAGCTGGAACTTCCTGCCACGGGACAGCATACATGGCAATTTGGCCTGACGCGTATGCTGCTGGGGTATGCGATGGAAAGCGCCCAGGGCGAGTGGCAGTCGGTTCTGCCTTATGACGAATCCAGCGGTCTGATTGCTGAGCTGGTCGGGCATCTGGCTTCTCTGCTGATGCAGCTTAATATCTGGCGGCGCGGTCTGGCGCAGGAGCGACCGCTGGAAGAGTGGTTGCCCGTTTGTCGCGATATGCTCAATGATTTCTTCCTGCCCGATGCGGACACGGAAGCGGCAATGACATTGATTGAACAGCAGTGGCAGGCCATTATCGCCGAAGGCGTCGCGGCGGAATATGGCGACGCGGTACCGATTTCGCTACTGCGGGATGAGCTGGCGCAGCGTCTGGATCAGGAACGTATTAGCCAGCGCTTCCTGGCGGGCCCCATCAATATTTGTACGCTGATGCCGATGCGTTCCATTCCGTTCAGAGTCGTTTGCCTGCTGGGAATGAACGACGGCGTATACCCGCGCCAGCTTGCGCCGTTGGGCTTTGACCTGATGAGCCAAAAACCCATGCGCGGGGATCGAAGCCGTCGCGACGATGACCGCTATCTGTTTCTGGAAGCGTTAATCTCGGCGCAGCAGACGCTGTATATCAGCTACATCGGTCGCTCCATCCAGGATAATAGCGAACGCTTTCCCTCTGTACTGGTGCAAGAATTGGTGGATTACATCGGACAAAGCCACTATTTGCCGGGCGACGAAACGCTGACCTGTGATGAGAGCGAAGCACGAGTCAAAGCGCATATTACGCGTCTGCATACCCGTATGCCTTTTGATGCGCAAAATTACCAACCCGGCGAACAGCAAAGCTATGCCAGAGAGTGGTTGCCTGCGGCGAGTCAGTCGGGAAAAGCGCATTCTGACTTTGTGCAGCCGCTTCCTTTTACGATGCCGGAAACATTGACTCTGGAAAGTCTGCAGCGTTTTTGGGCCCATCCGGTACGCGCATTTTTTCAGATGCGGCTTCAGGTTAATTTCCGCTCGGAAGAGAGTGAGATTCCTGATGCGGAACCGTTTGAATTAGAGGGATTGACTCGATATCAACTTAACCAACAGTTGCTCAATACGCTGGTTGAAGAAGACGACGCCGAACGCTTGTTCCGCCGTTTCCGGGCTGCGGGAGAGTTGCCTTACGGCGCGTTTGGCGAAATATTCTGGGATGCGCAATGTCAGGAGATGCAGCAACTGGCAAGCCGGGTCATCGCCTGCCGTAAGCCGAGCCAAAGCCTGGAAGTGGATCTGCTTTGTAATGGCGTTCAGCTAACCGGCTGGCTACCGCAGGTACAGGAGGATGGATTATTGCGCTGGCGTCCCGCTTTAATCAGCGTTGCGCAAGGTGTGCAACTTTGGCTGGAACACCTTGTCTATTGTGCCAGCGGCGGGAGTGGCGAAAGTCGCCTGTTTTTGCGCAAAGAGGGAGAGTGGCGATTTCCGCCACTTGATAAAGCGCAGGCAATGGCTTACCTGGCGCAACTGATTGAAGGCTACCGGGAAGGCATGTCTTCTCCGCTATTGGTACTGCCGGAAAGCGGCGGCGCATGGATAAAAGCCTGTTATGACGCTGAAAATGATGTCATGTTAGACGACGATGATACCTTACAGAAGGCCAGGACAAAGTTTTTACAGGCTTATGAAGGCAACATAATGGTGAGCGGCGAAGGCGAAGATATCTGGTATCAACGTCTTTGGCGTCAGCTGGAATCTGAAACGTTGCAGGCTATCATTGCGCAGTCCCGGCATTACCTGTTACCGCTGTTTCGTTTTAATCAGTCTCGTTGATTGTATGAAAATCGCGCCATTAAAAGGCTTCGACTATGATGCGCTCTTCGTCACGGACTGATGACTGATAAAAAGATGCTGCCTGGTTCAGCACAATAATATCCCGTTCTGCTCAGGTCGATGGTTTACGTGACCATACAGATGAGTGGGAATGAAAGTTAATGATGAGGTCCGTGAATGCCCCGCAGCACCTGGTTCAAAGCGTTATTGTTATTGGTCGCCCTCTGGGGGCCTGCAGTTCAGGCGGATATCGGTTGGCAACCGCTGCAAGAAACTATCCGTAAAAGCGATAAAGATACTCGGCAGTATCAGGCGATACGTCTTGATAATGACATGGTGGTGTTGCTGGTATCCGATCCGCAGGCTGTAAAGTCTCTTTCAGCGTTAGTGGTGCCCGTTGGATCGCTTGAAGATCCTGAGGCTCATCAGGGGCTTGCTCATTATCTTGAGCATATGTGCCTGATGGGGTCAAAAAAATATCCGCAGGCGGATAGCCTTGCCGAATACCTTAAAAGACATGGCGGTAGCCATAACGCCAGCACTGCGCCTTATCGAACAGCCTTCTACCTGGAGGTTGAAAACGATGCGCTTCCAGGCGCCGTAGATCGCCTGGCCGACGCTATTGCCGCGCCATTGCTTGATAAAAAGTATGCCGAACGCGAACGAAACGCGGTGAATGCCGAGCTGACGATGGCGCGTACCCGCGACGGTATGCGTATGGCGCAGGTAAGCGCCGAAACCATTAACCCGGCGCATCCAGGCTCGCACTTTTCTGGCGGCAATCTGGAAACGCTAAGCGATAAGCCGGGCAATCCGGTGCAACAGGCGCTGATCGCTTTTCATGAAAAATACTATTCAGCTAATCTGATGAAGGCGGTGATTTACAGTAATAAACCCTTGCCGGAACTGGCGCGTATTGCCGCCGCAACCTATGGTCGCGTGCCGAATAAACAGATTAAAAAACCGGAAATTAACGTACCTGTCATCACCGAGGCGCAGAAGGGCATCATTATTCATTACGTGCCGGCGCTACCGCGTAAAGTGCTGCGCGTGGAGTTTCGTATTGATAACAATAGCGCGCAGTTCCGTAGCAAGACCGATGAACTGGTCTCTTATCTGATTGGCAATCGTAGCCCGGGGACGCTCTCTGACTGGCTGCAAAAACAAGGACTGGTCGAAGGTATTAGCGCGGATTCCGATCCAATTGTTAATGGTAACAGCGGCGTATTTGCCATTTCGGCAACGCTGACCGATAAAGGTTTGGCCAATCGTGATGAAGTCGTCGCAGCTATCTTTAGCTATCTCAATACGTTACGTGATAAAGGGATAGATAAACGTTACTTTGACGAGCTGGCGCATGTGCTGGATCTCGACTTCCGCTATCCGTCGATTACCCGCGATATGGACTATGTCGAATGGCTGGCGGACACTATGATCCGCGTCCCGGTAGCGCATACGCTGGATGCGGCGAATATCGCCGATCGTTACGATCCTGCCGCTATCAAAAATCGCCTGGCGATGATGACGCCGCAGAATGCGCGCATCTGGTACATTAGTCCCCAGGAACCCCATAATAAGATTGCGTATTTTGTGGATGCGCCTTATCAGGTCGATAAGATTAGCGAACAGACGTTTAAAAACTGGCAGCAAAAAGCACAGGGCATTGCGTTGTCGCTGCCGGAGTTAAACCCCTATATTCCTGATGATTTTACGCTTGTTAAGAATGACAAAAACTACGTGCGGCCAGAACTGATTGTCGATAAAGCGGATTTGCGCGTGGTTTATGCGCCGAGTCGTTATTTCGCCAGCGAGCCAAAAGCTGACGTGAGCGTGGTATTGCGTAACCCGCAGGCGATGGACAGCGCCCGCAATCAGGTACTGTTCGCCCTTAATGATTATCTGGCGGGAATGGCGCTCGATCAGCTCAGCAACCAGGCGGCAGTGGGCGGCATTAGCTTTTCTACTAACGCCAACAATGGTCTGATGGTCACTGCGAACGGTTATACCCAGCGTTTGCCGCAGCTTTTCCTGGCGTTGCTGGAAGGATATTTTAGCTACGACGCCACGGAAGAACAGCTGGCGCAGGCGAAATCCTGGTATACGCAGATGATGGATTCTGCGGAGAAGGGAAAAGCCTACGAGCAGGCGATTATGCCGGTGCAGATGATTTCGCAGGTGCCTTATTTTTCCCGTGATGAACGTCGCGCTTTGCTGCCGTCCATTACGTTGAAAGAGGTGATGGCCTATCGTAATGCGTTAAAAACGGGCGCTCGTCCGGAATTTCTGGTTATAGGAAATATGAGCGAAGCCCAGGCGACCTCTCTGGCGCAAGATGTTCAAAAACAGCTCGCGGCGAACGGATCGGCGTGGTGTCGCAACAAAGACGTGGTGGTTGAGAAAAAGCAGTCCGTAATATTTGAAAAAGCGGGCAGTAGCACCGACTCCGCGTTAGCAGCGGTCTTTGTCCCGGTCGGCTACGACGAGTACGTCAGCGCCGCCTACAGCGCGATGTTAGGTCAGATTGTTCAACCGTGGTTTTACAATCAGCTACGAACCGAAGAGCAACTGGGATACGCCGTTTTCGCCTTTCCGATGAGCGTTGGCCGTCAGTGGGGAATGGGATTCCTGCTACAGAGCAACGATAAACAGCCCTCTTACCTGTGGCAACGCTATCAGGCATTTTTCCCTGACGCCGAGGCGAAGCTGAGGGCGATGAAGCCGGAAGAGTTCGCCCAAATTCAGCAGGCGATCATTACGCAAATGCGCCAGGCGCCGCAAACGTTGGGCGAAGAAGCATCCCGTTTAAGCAAGGATTTCGATCGGGGTAATATGCGCTTTGACTCGCGTGATAAAATCATCGCTCAGATAAAATTGCTGACGCCACAAAAGCTTGCCGACTTCTTCCACCAGGCGGTGGTGGAACCACAAGGTATGGCAATATTGTCACAGATTGCCGGTAGCCAGAATGGAAAAGCAGAATACGTGCATCCGACAGGCTGGAAAGTGTGGGATAACGTCAGCGCATTGCAGCAAACGTTACCTCTAATGAGCGAAAAGAATGAATGATGTCGCCGAGACTCTTGATCCTCTGCGCTTGCCCCTGACAGGCGAGCGTCTGATTGAAGCATCAGCGGGCACAGGCAAAACGTTTACTATCGCGGCGCTGTATCTGCGGTTATTGCTCGGTCTGGGCGGCAGTGCCGCATTTCCCCGTCCGTTGACCGTTGAAGAACTGCTGGTGGTAACCTTTACGGAGGCCGCCACTGAAGAGCTGCGTGGGCGAATTCGCAGTAATATCCATGAGTTGCGCATCGCCTGTCTGCGAGAAAGCACGGATAATCCGCTGTATGCCCGCTTGCTGGAAGAAATTAGCGACAAAAAGCAGGCCGCGCAGTGGTTATTACTGGCGGAACGACAAATGGATGAGGCCGCGGTTTTTACCATCCACGGTTTTTGCCAGCGTATGCTCAGCCTGAACGCTTTCGAATCCGGTATGTTGTTTGAGCAACAGCTTATTGAAGACGAATCTTTGTTGCGTTATCAGGCCTGCGCCGATTTCTGGCGGCGTCATTGCTATCCGCTGCCGCGCGACATCGCGCAGGTGGTGTTTGACGTATGGAAGGGGCCGAAGACGCTCTTAAAGGATATCGATCGTTATCTGCAGGGCGAAGCGCCGGTCATTAAAGCGCCGCCATCGCAGGAGGAGACGCTGGCATCGCGTCATGAACAGATCCTGGCGCGCATCAACCAGGTGAAGCAGCAGTGGTGTGAGGCGGTTAGCGAGCTGGACGCGCTAATCGAATCATCCGGCATCGATCGCAGAAAATTCAACCGCGGCAATCAGGCGAAATGGATCGAAAAGATCACCGCGTGGGCGCAAGAAGAGACCAAAAATTATCAATTACCCGAGGCGTTGGGAAAATTTTCACAGCGTTTTTTAGCTGAGCGCACCAAAGCTGGCGGCGTGACGCCCCAGCACCCATTGTTTGTCGCCATTGATAACCTGTTGGGCGAACCGCTATCGATTAAAGATCTGGTTCTTACCCGAGCGCTCTCAGAGATCCGTGAAACGGTGGCTCAGGAAAAACGACGGCGCGGCGAGCTGGGGTTTGACGATATGCTCAGCCGTTTAGATACCGCGCTGCGTAGTGAAAGCGGCGAGGCGCTGGCTACGGCGATTCGTACCCGTTTTCCGGTGGCGATGATCGATGAATTTCAGGATACCGACCCACAACAGTACCGTATTTTTCGCCGTATCTGGCGACATCAACCCGATACGGCGCTATTGCTGATTGGCGATCCTAAGCAGGCGATTTATGCGTTTCGTGGCGCGGATATCTTTACCTACATGAAGGCTCGCAGCGAAGTGAGCGCGCACTATACGCTTGACACTAACTGGCGCTCCGCGCCGGGGATGGTGAATAGCGTTAACAAGCTGTTCAGTCAGATGAACGACGCCTTTATGTTCCGCGATATTCCCTTCAGTCCGGTAAAGTTTGCGCCCAGAAACCAGTCGCTGCAATTTAAAGTGAATGACGCGCCTCAACCGGCGATGACCCTGTGGCTAATGGAGGGGGAAAGCTGCGGTTCGGGTGATTATCAAAGTTATATGGCGCAGGTGTGCGCCACGCAAATTCGCGACTGGCTGCGCGCCGGACAAACGGGCGACGCGCTGCTGACGAATGGCGATTCGTCGCGGCCCGTTCGCGCCTCGGATATCAGCGTGCTGGTGCGCAGCAGGCGTGAGGCCGCGCTGATACGGGATGCGCTGACCTTACTGGCGATCCCCTCCGTCTATCTTTCTAACCGCGACAGCGTATTCGAAACGCTCGAAGCGCAGGAAATGCTGTGGGTGTTGCAGGCGGTGATGGCGCCCGAACGTGAGAATACGCTGCGTAGCGCTCTGGCGACATCAATGATGGGCCTTACCGCGCTGGATATCGAAACGCTTAACAATGATGAAAATGCGTGGGATGCGGTTGTTGAAGAGTTTGATGGCTACCGACAGATTTGGCATAAACGCGGCGTCATGCCTATGCTGCGCGCGTTAATGTCGGCGCGCAATATTGCTGAAAACCTGCTGGCGACAGCGGGAGGCGAACGTCGGCTGACGGATATTCTGCATATTAGCGAACTGTTACAGGAAGCCGGTTCGCAGCTGGAAAGCGAACATGCGCTGGTGCGTTGGCTGACGCAACATATCCTTGAACCCGATAGCAATGCTTCCAGCCAGCAACTACGTCTGGAAAGCGATAAGCATCTGGTGCAAATCGTCACCATTCATAAATCGAAAGGTCTGGAATACCCGCTAGTCTGGCTACCTTTTATCACCCATTTCCGCGTGCAGGACCAGGCTTTTTATCACGACAGGCACTCCTACGAGGCGGTGCTGGACCTTAGTCACGCCGAAGAGAGCATAGCACTGGCGGAAGCCGAACGCCTGGCGGAAGACCTGCGCCTACTTTATGTCGCGCTGACCCGTGCAGTGTGGCATTGCAGCCTCGGCGTCGCGCCGCTGGTGCGGCGTCGCAGCGATAAGAAAGGCGAGACGGATGTGCACCAAAGCGCGCTTGGGCGACTCCTGCAAAAAGGCGAACCGATGGATGCCGCAGGCCTTCGCGCCTGTATTGAGGCGCTATGCGACGAGGATATCGTGTGTCGAACGCCAGGCAGTACGGATAACGACCGCTGGCAAATTGCCGCTGCATCGCACGCGGAACTCAGCGCCAGAACGCTGCAACGTCTGCTTTATGATAGCTGGCGCGTTACCAGTTATTCCGGTTTGCAGCAGCGGGGACATAGCGTGGCGCAAGATCTTATTCCTCGTCTCGACATTGACGCCGCAGGCGTTGGCGAAGCGGCGGAAGCGCCGGCAATGACGCCGCATCACTTTCCTCGCGGGGCATCGCCGGGAACATTTTTGCACAGCCTGTTTGAAGAGCTTGATTTTACTCAACCGATAGACCCCCAATGGGTACAGGAAAAACTGGAGCTGAGTGGTTTTGAAACGCGATGGGAGCCCGTACTTACCCGCTGGCTGGACACCGTGTTACACGTTCCCCTTAACGAGACGGGCGTTAGTCTGAGCGTGCTGACCGAGCGTGAAAAACAGGTCGAAATGGAGTTTTATCTGCCGATTGCCCAGCCGCTTACCGCCGGAGAGCTGGATGCGTTGATTCGTCGATACGACCCGCTTTCAGCAGGTTGCCCTGCTCTGGATTTCATGCAGGTTCGCGGCATGTTAAAGGGCTTTATCGACCTGGTGTTCCGTTATGAGGGGCGCTATTACCTGCTCGACTATAAATCTAACTGGCTGGGCGAGGATAGCGCCGCTTATACCCAGACGGCGATGGCTGCGGCGATGCAGGCGCATCGCTATGATTTGCAGTACCAGCTTTATACGCTGGCATTGCATCGTTACCTTCGTCATCGAATGGCGAATTACGACTATGAACGCCATTTCGGCGGCGTCATCTATCTCTTTTTACGCGGGGTGGATAGCGAACGTCCGCAGCAGGGTATTTTTACCACTCGTCCTGCGGCGGCGTTAATTAACCAACTGGATGATATGTTTGCAGGTGAAATGAGTGAGGAGGCGCAATGACAATCCAGGAGCGGTTGCTGGAGGCCGTTGAACAAAAACTCTTACGGCCCATTGATGCCCAGTTTGCTTTAACCGTCGCCGGTAACGACGATCCCGCCGTGACGCTGGCGGCAGCGCTGCTTAGTCATGACGCAGGTGAAGGTCACGTGTGTCTGCCGTTGTCGCGTTTAACGTTAACGGAGGAGGCGCATCCCTTACTGGTCGCCTGGATAAGCGAAACGGCTACGCCAATTGACTGGAAAAAGCGGTTACTGGCGTCTGCGGCGGTTAGCTGCGGCGATAGCCCCGCGCCGTTAATTCTGTGCGGCGATCGCCTCTACCTGAATCGCATGTGGTGCAACGAGCGTACGGTTGCGCGCTTTTTTAACGAGGTTAACCAGGCCATCGCCGTAGATGAAGATCAGTTATCCCGTATTCTGGACGCGCTATTCCCTCCGACAGACGAGGTGAACTGGCAAAAGGTGGCCGCCGCCGTAGCGCTAACTCGCCGTATCTCCGTGATTTCAGGCGGTCCCGGCACCGGTAAAACCACCACCGTCGCGAAGCTGCTGGCGGCATTAATTCAAATGGCGGATGGCGAACGTTGCCGTATCCGGCTGGCGGCGCCGACCGGGAAAGCGGCCGCACGCCTGACGGAGTCGCTCGGCGCGGCGTTGCGTCAGCTTCCTCTTACCGATGCGCAGAAAAAGCGTATACCGGAGGACGCCAGTACGCTGCACCGACTGCTGGGCGCACAGCCCGGCAGCCAGCGATTACGCCATCATGCGGGCAACCCGCTGCATCTGGACGTGCTGGTGGTCGATGAAGCATCAATGATTGATTTGCCGATGATGTCACGTTTGATTGACGCTCTGCCGCCGCACGGGCGGGTCATTTTTCTTGGCGATCGCGATCAGTTGGCATCCGTGGAGGCGGGCGCTGTGTTGGGCGATATTTGCGCCTATGTCAACGCAGGGTTTACGGCGGAACGCGCCCGACAGCTAAGTCGACTAACAGGGAGCGCCATTCCGGCGGGGGCCGGAACGCAAGCCGCGTCTTTACGCGATAGCCTCTGTTTGTTGCAAAAGAGCTACCGTTTCGGCAGCGATTCTGGCATCGGCAAGCTGGCGGCGGCGATTAACTGCGGCGACAGGTCGGCAATCCAGGCTGTTTTTCAGCAGGGGTTTAGCGATATAGAGAAGCGTACATTGCAAAGCAGCGACGATTATGCCGGGATGCTGGATGAAGCGCTGGCGGGCTATGGTCGCTACCTGCGGTTGCTGCATGAGAAAGCGACGCCGGAGGCAATCCTTCAGGCTTTCAATGAGTATCAACTGCTTTGCGCGCTGCGCGAAGGCCCATTTGGCGTGAGGGGACTGAATGACCGCATTGAGCAGGCGATGGTGCAGCAACGAAAAATTCAGCGGCATCCGCATTCTCGCTGGTATGAAGGGCGTCCAGTAATGATTGCGCGCAACGACAGCGCGTTGGGGCTATTTAACGGCGATATTGGTATTGCGCTCGATCGCGGGCAGGGGTTACGCGTCTGGTTTGTGATGCCGGACGGCACGATCAAGTCCGTTCAGCCCAGCCGTCTGCCGGAACATGATACAACCTGGGCGATGACGGTACATAAATCTCAGGGGTCTGAATTTGATCACGCCGCGCTGATTTTACCCAGCCAGCGTTCGCCGGTCGTGACGCGGGAGCTGGTGTATACCGCTGTTACTCGGGCGCGGCGGCGGTTATCTCTGTATGCCGATGAACGGATCCTGGCAAGCGCGATTGTGACACGTACGGAGCGGCGCAGCGGATTAGCCACCTTATTTGATGAAGTCAGTCGTACCGGATAAGACGAGTTCTCGCCGGATGGCGACGCGTAGCGTCTTATCCGGCCTCCAAATGATGCTTTCGAGCGTAGGCCTGATAAGCGCAGCGCCATCAGGCCCCTCTTGTTATCCTAAATCCGCCATCAGCACCTTTGAACGTCGCTGATAGTTATACATTTTTTTCTTGCTCTCAGGCAGTAACTCAATATCGACAGGCGTGAAACCGCGCTCCTGGAACCAGTGAATACTGCGCGTCGTCAGCACAAACAATTTACTCAGCCCCATTTGCCGCGCCTGGGCGGCAACCCGCTCCAGAAGCACTTCTCCACGCGATGAGCTGCGATAATCCGGATGCACCGCAACGCAGGCCATTTCGCCTATTTTCTCTTCCACAAAAGGATACAGCGCCGCGCAGGCGATAGTCATATTATCGCGCTGAATAATGGTAAATTTATCGATCTCCATCTCCAGTTGTTCACGGGAACGGCGTACCAGAATGCCCTGCTGTTCCAGTGGGCGGATAAGCTCCAGAATACCGCCAATATCGTTGATGGTGGCGCGGCGGATCTGCTCGGCGCTCTCCATGACGATCTGCGTACCGATACCATCACGCGAGAACAGTTCCTGTAATAGCGAGCCATCTTCCTGATAGCTGATCAGATGGCAACGACGAACGCCGCTACGACAGGCTTTTACCGCGCCGCGCAAAAAACGTACGGTTCCGGAGTTGTAATCGCCCTGCGCTTCCAACTCTTCCACCCGCGCCTGCGCTTCATTCGGGAAGAGTTCAGAAATGATGCCGCCCTCGCTATTGGTAACGCCCTGAGAAGAACAGAAACCGATCATTTTTTCCGCTTTCAGTTTAACGGCGAGTTGAGTGGCAATCTCTTCTGAGGTCAGATTAAAACTTTCGCCGGTCACTGAGACGGCGACCGGCCCCATCAGAACGATCGCGCCGTTATCCAGCTGGCGGTTGATCGCATCTTCATCAATGCGCCGGATACGGCCGCTATGACAGTAGTCCACGCCATCATCAACGCCCAGCGGCTGCGCAATGGTGAAATTGCCGCTGACGACATTAATGTGCGCGCCCTGCAGCGGCGTATTGTTCAGACTCATCGACAGACGGGCGGTAATATCAAGCTGGAGTAAACCGGCGGCCTGTTTCACCAGCTCCAGTGCTTTGGCGTCCGTCACCCGCGTGTTTTTGTGGTAAATCGGTTCATGATGATGCGCGGCCAGATTGGCGTCGATTTGCGGTCGCGCGCCATACACCACGACAAGGCGAATACCGAGGCTATGCAGTAGCCCGATATCGCTAACGATGCTGGAAAAATTGTCATGCTCAATGGCTTCGCCGCCGAGCATAATGACAAAGGTTTTTCCGCGATGGGTGTTGATATAGGGAACTGAATGGCGAAACCCTTCTACCAGTTCGGTTTTACGTTCCTTTATCATTGCGCGTCCTACTAGTGAATTATTATTCGAAATTAGCGTATTTTTATTCTGTTTTTGCCCTCTGTGCAAGCGTAAATTTTATGCGGTCCGATCGCTTTTCTTAGTAATGCCGTGAATATAAAAAGAATGTTTACCCTTTTATAGATGACAGATTATGCGTCATTCGCTAAAGTTTCCGGTCAATTTGGATGAACTTTGTATGATCTCTATTTAGTTTTTGCTCGGGAGAAGCATGTCGGGAGCCAATTCAGCAATCAGCCGTCGCCGTTTACTACAAGGCGCGGGCGCCATGTGGCTATTAAGCGTGAGCCAGGTCGGGCTGGCTGCCGTAAGCCAGGTCGTTGCGGTGCGTATCTGGCCTGCGTCCAGCTATACCCGCGTCACGGTAGAGTCGAATCGTCTGCTGAAATATAAACAATTTGCCTTAAGTAACCCGGACCGCGTGGTAGTAGATATTGAGGATGTGAATCTGAACTCGGTGCTTAAAGGCATTGGCGCGCAGATTCGCAGCGACGATCCGTATATCAAATCCGCAAGGGTAGGGCAGTTTGATCCTAAGACTGTGCGTATGGTCTTTGAGCTAAAACAAAACGTGAAGCCGCAGCTATTTGCGCTGGCGCCTGTGGCAGGCTTTAAAGAACGTCTGGTGATGGATCTTTATCCTGCCAATGCGCAGGATATGCAGGATCCGCTGCTGGCGCTGCTGGAAGACTACAATAAAGGCGATCTGGATAAACAGGTGCCGCCTTCGCAAAGCGGGCCGCAGCCCGGTAAAGCGGGGCGCGATCGTCCTATTGTCATTATGCTTGATCCGGGACACGGCGGCGAAGACCCCGGTGCGATAGGCAAATACAAAACGCGTGAAAAAGACGTGGTGCTCCAGATAGCCCGCCGCCTGCGCGCGTTGATCGAAAAAGAAGGCAACATGAAGGTCTATATGACGCGCAATGAAGACATCTTCATTCCGTTAAAAGTCCGGGTGGCGAAAGCGCAGAAACAGCGCGCCGACCTGTTTGTCTCTATTCATGCGGATGCCTTCACCAGCCGGCAGCCTAGCGGTTCATCCGTATTCGCGCTATCGACCAAAGGCGCCACCAGTACCGCGGCGAAATATCTGGCGCAAACGCAGAACGCCTCGGACTTAATTGGCGGCGTGAGCAAAAGCGGTGACCGTTATGTCGACCATACGATGTTCGATATGGTGCAATCGCTGACCATTGCCGATAGTTTGAAATTCGGTAAAGCGGTGTTGAAGCAGCTTGGTAAAATTAATGACCTGCATAAAAACAAGGTCGAGCAGGCGGGGTTTGCGGTGTTAAAGGCGCCCGATATTCCGTCTATTCTGGTCGAGACGGCGTTTATCAGTAACATTGAAGAAGAACGCAAGCTCAAGACCGCGACGTTCCAGCAACAGGTCGCAGAGTCGATTCTGGCGGGCATTAAAGCGTATTTTGCCGATGGGGCGACGCTGGCGAGAAGAAGTTAACCTGAGATGACGGCGAGTTTATTACGCGGGTAAGTAGGATGCTGCCCGCACTGTCGTTGCGGACCAGACGACAGATACAAAAAAACACCCGTAAGGGTGTTCATTAAGTTGGTTGCGGGGGCCGGATTTGAACCGACGACCTTCGGGTTATGAGCCCGACGAGCTACCAGGCTGCTCCACCCCGCGTCCGTCTAAACTTGCATTCTCATTGTAATTGGTTGCGGGGGCCGGATTTGAACCGACGACCTTCGGGTTATGAGCCCGACGAGCTACCAGGCTGCTCCACCCCGCGTCCGTGGATGCGCACTATACTCCGCTGAGCTTTTGTTGCAACCCTTTTTTCATATAAATCGCTAATTTCTCATGAATTGCGCAAATACACCGCAGATAGCGCGATTTTTAAACGAATTTACATAATGAGATCGCGATCGCATTTCATTACTTCGGACGGTTTGTTATCTTCACCGGGCACTTTCGATTACGCAGAAGACGAGACACCATGAAAGGACGTTGGGCAAAATATGTGGCGACAGGCGTAATGCTGGCAATGCTGGCTGCCTGTTCATCAAAACCGACCGATCGCGGTCAGCAATATAAGGACGGGAAATTTACCCAGCCCTTCTCCCTGGTAAACCAGCCGGACGCGGTGGGCGCGCCGATTAATGCTGGTGACTTTGCCGAGCAGGTCGACCAGATCCGTTCCGCGTCGCCACGTTTATACACCAATCAAAGCAACGTCTATAACGCTGTCCAGAACTGGTTACGTTCCGGAGGCGATACGCGCACTATGCGCCAGTTTGGTATCGATGCCTGGCAGATGGAAGGCACCGACAACTACGGTAACGTCCAGTTCACGGGCTACTATACGCCCGTCGTTCAGGCTCGCCATACGCGGCAGGGCGCGTTCCAGTACCCTATCTATAGTATGCCGCCAAAACGCGGACGCTTACCGTCCCGCGCTCAGATCTACGCAGGCGCGCTGAGCGATAAGTACATCCTGGCCTGGAGTAATTCGCTGATGGATAACTTTATTATGGATGTCCAGGGCAGCGGTTATATTGATTTCGGTGATGGTAGTCCGCTGAACTTCTTTAGTTATGCTGGTAAAAACGGCTGGCCTTATCGCAGTATTGGTAAAGTACTTATCGATCGCGGTGAAGTGAAAAAAGAAGATATGTCGATGCAGGCTATACGCGAATGGGGAGAGAAGCACAGCGAAGCGGAAGTGCGTGAATTACTGGAGCAGAACCCGTCGTTCGTCTTCTTTAAGCCGCAATCTTTTGCGCCGGTCAAAGGCGCCAGCGCCGTACCGCTGATTGGGCGAGCATCCGTCGCTTCCGACCGCAGCATCATTCCGCCTGGCACGACCTTGTTGGCGGAAGTACCGTTGCTGGATAACAACGGTAAATTTAGCGGTCAGTATGAGCTACGTTTGATGGTCGCGCTGGATGTCGGCGGAGCGATTAAAGGCCAGCACTTTGATATTTACCAGGGGATTGGCCCGGATGCCGGGCATCGTGCCGGATGGTATAATCACTATGGTCGCGTCTGGGTGTTAAAAAGCGCGCCGGGCGCCGGTAACGTGTTTAGCGGCTGATTGTGGTATTCTGCGACAACCGGATTGCCCGATAACGCGATCGCTATCGGGCCTGAAAATAGTGAGCAGGGGTGAGGAATAACCTCACCTTTTTTTATTCTGAGGTCATATGTCAGTGGTGATAAGTGATGCCTGGCGCCAACGCTTTGGCGGCACCGCGCGTCTGTACGGTGAAAAAGCGCTGCAGCGGTTTGCTGAGGCGCATATCTGCGTCGTGGGAATCGGCGGGGTGGGATCATGGGCGGCAGAGGCGCTGGCGCGTACGGGCATCGGCGCGATTACGCTGATTGATATGGACGATGTCTGCGTGACCAATACGAACCGCCAGATCCATGCGTTGCGTGATAACGTTGGGTTGGCGAAAGCGGAAGTGATGGCCGAACGGATTCGTCAAATTAACCCGGAGTGCCGGGTAACGGTTATCGATGATTTCATCACGCCGGATAATGTGGCGGGTTATATGAACGCGGGTTTTACCTATGTCATTGACGCCATTGACAGCGTTCGTCCAAAAGCCGCGCTGATTGCGTACTGTCGCCGATATAAGGTTCCTTTAGTGACCACTGGCGGCGCAGGCGGGCAGATCGATCCGACGCAAATCCAGGTCGCTGATTTGGCGAAAACCATCCAGGATCCGCTGGCGGCAAAACTGCGTGAGAGATTGAAACATAATTTTGGCGTAGTGAAGAACAGTAAAGGTAAGCTGGGCGTGGACTGCGTTTTTTCCACTGAAGCGCTGGTTTACCCACAGGCGGACGGTTCCGTATGCGCGATGAAAGCTACCGCAGAAGGGCCAAAACGGATGGATTGCGCCTCTGGCTTCGGCGCGGCGACGATGGTGACGGCAACGTTCGGTTTTGTCGCCGTTTCCCATGCGCTGAAGAAGATCATGGCTAAAGCGGCGCGACAAGAATAAAAGGACGGGGTGGAGTGTCACGCAGACGCGTATCCGGCCCTGCGCTCTTTGTTAGCGAAAGAAGCGCTGTACCCTGCCGAACACCGGTTTCAGACGGGCGCGGAGATAATGGGAATATAAATTTTCAGATATGCATAGAAACAACCCGAACCATACTGCACAAAAGCAGAGCAGTTCCGCGTAATTAATGTGCTCGCCAAATATCATAATGGCAAGTAAGAACTGTAAAGACGGCTCTATATATTGCGCCAGTCCGGTGACAATCAACGAGGTATGATTTAACGCGATGGCAAATAATACCAGTGGAATGATTGTCACTGGCGCCGTCATAACATACAAAAAGAAAGGAGTATTAGCGGATATAATTGGTCCAGTGTCGCTAAAGAGAAAAATTAATAGTGAGACAGGCAATGCCCATAATGTTTCAATCGTTATCGATGTCATCACATCATAATGTATAAACTTTCGCGCCAGACCATATAGCGCAAATGATAATCCCATGGTTAGCGCCAGCGCCGGGAAATGCCGTAGCATGATAATTTGAAAAGTCAGGCCACAGACACCAGAAAAAACGGCGATGGCCTGAAACAACGACAGTTTTTCTTTAAGAAAAATGCATCCCAGCGCAATAACAAATAGCGGGTTGATAAAATAGCCGAGGCTGGCATCAAGTACCAGATGATGGGTTAGCGCATAAATAAAAGATGACCATGAGACAATCATCAAAAGTCCGGCGATCATGCAGAAGAAAAAAGATTTTTTATCTTTCCAGGCATCATGAAATCGCGTTCGCTGCCGAAATAACAATCTTACTGCCAGTAATAATGGAATTGACCAGAACACCCGGTATATCAATATTTGTGCGAGATTTCCCCCTGATAAATATTGATAATATAAAGGTGTTAACCCCCATAATATAAATGCCAGTACCACAAACATGGTACCGCTACGCAGATATTTTTCCACTTATCCATATCCTGTTATAACTTCACCCGATGCGTATGAATTTTCCAGTTCTCCTGCTACGCTACATCGAGTGGCTTTATTTACTCTAAAATCTTCACGCCGTTTTAACATGGATTCTAACATTGTAATTTCATTGTGATAGCTGATAAAAATCAAAAGAATGTTTATCAGGGAAATCTGACGCCGAAACTAATAAAGTGACTGGATTATTTTATCTGCATCGCCTGACCGCCGCGGACGGCGCTGTCAGGCGACAGAATATTTACGCTATTTCAACCCTTATGCGTTGCGGCAACAATCGCTTCGCTCAGCGCGTTCAGCCCCTGACTGCGTGAGGCGCTAAGCTGGGCGCGTAAACCCAGCTCATCAAACAGCGCCAGCGGTGAACGAGCCTGTAATTCGGCGGCGTTTTTTCCTTCCACCGCGGTGAGCAATACCGCCAGCAGGCCGCGGACAATCCGCCCCTCACTGTCGCCGAAAAAGTGCATCGTTCCGTTATCTGATCGGGTAAAGCCCAGCCAGACGCGGTTCTCGCAGCCGGCTATCTCTTTCGCCTGCGCTTTGCATTCATCCGGCAGAGCGGGGAGCTGTTTTCCTAACAGAATCAACTGACGATATTTATCCTCCCACTGGGTCAGTGGGAGAAAGATAGCGCGTAACGTCTCTTCCGTTACCGTTGTGCCGAACGGGTGTCCGGTATAAAGAGGGTTTGTCATTAATCCACCAGCAGTTCCAGCGCGCGGTCAACGGCGTTAACCAACGCATCCACATCATGTTGGGTATTATACGGCGCAAAAGAGGCGCGCAGAGTCCCTGTGACGCCAAGTTCCGCCAGCAATGGCTGGGCGCAATGTTGCCCAGCCCGGAGCGCAATACCGTATTCCGCCAGTAGTGTCACCATATCGCCGTGGTGCACGCCGACAAAATCAAAGGCCAGCAGGCTGGAGTCCTGGCTGCGGAACGAACGAAAGCCCGGGCGTTTCGCCAGTGCGTCTTCCGCCAGCGTCGCCAGCCCCCGGCTCCAGTTTTCGGCCTGTTCAATATCGATATCGGACAGCCATTCCAGCGCAGCGCTCAGGCCGATGACCCCGGCGACGTTCGGCGTCCCCGCTTCCAGCTTCCAGGGAGCGCTTTGAGTGGTGAAGCCTTCAAAGCTAACGTCACGGATCATCTTGCCGCCGCCGAGCCAGGGCGACATCGCCTCAAGAAGCTCCGGCTTACCGTACAGCACGCCGATACCGGTCGGGCCATACAGTTTGTGAGCGGAAAAAGCATAAAAATCGATATCAAGCTGCTGGACATCCGCCGGGAAGTGTACCGCGCCTTGCGCGCCATCTACCATCACTACCATTCCCGCTGCGTGAGCGGCGCTGATAGCGCTTGTGAGATCCGGACAGCCGCCCGTTACGTTCGACATTTGCCCCAGCGCCAGAATCCGGCTGCGCGACGTGATCAGTTCCGGCAGACGCTCAACATCAGGAAGACGCCGGTCATTAAGCGGCAGTTTTATGACCTGCGCGCCGGTTTGTTGCGCCACCATCAGCCAGGGCACAAGGTTGGCGTGATGCTCGGCGACGCTAACGATAATTTCATCGCCGGGGCGCAGACGAGGACGGGCGTAACACTGCGCCACCATGTTGATCGCTTCGGTGGTGCCGCGTGTCCAGACGATACTTTTTTCATCGGGCGCGTTTAACAGTCGCGCCGCTTTTGCTCTGGCCGCTTCATATTGCGCCGTCAGGCGCTGCGCCTGCGCAAACTGGCTACGATGAACGTTACCGGCGCTCAAACAATAAAACTGGTGCGTGGCGTCAATGACTGCCTGTGGCTTTAATGCCGTGGCGGCGCTATCGAGATAAACACCCGCATCGGCTAGCGCGGGAAACTGCGCGCGAAACTGCGTGGGATTAAAAGCGTTCATGATATTCCTCGGTTCAGTTTACCGATCGTGGCGTAAAAGCGCGGCTGATACAAGGTTTGTCCTAACCATCGGAATCGTCTGTATATCCTGGCGAATTATGTAAAGGAGGTTATGCTGAATAATGTTAGGCGAATGTTTAAGCCTGTTACGGAGTCCGCTTTAAATAGCACAAACAGCTTTAAGGAGAAGAAGATGAAAAAGACTGCCGCAATTATCTCTGCATGTATGCTGACTTTTGCCCTGAGCGCCTGTTCCGGTCCTAATTACGTTATGCACACCAATGATGGACGTAGCATTGTGACCGACGGTAAACCCCAGACCGATAACGATACCGGTATGATTTCGTATAAAGACGCTAATGGCAACAAACAGCAGATCAATCGTACTGACGTGAAAGAGATGGTGGCTCTGGAAAACTAACCGTTTGTTATACAAAAAAAAGCACCGCAATATGGCGGTGCTACATTAATCACTATGGACAGACAGGGTAAATGTACAGGAAGTGAAAAAGGGTAGTCTCGCTACCGTGGTCTGAATCGCAGACCAATTGCAAACACAACAACACAACATCACAACCGTAAGCCAAAAGCCCATCAGAACACGCATTCCGATAAAACTTTTCGTTCCGGCTCAGGAAGTGCCGCCACTATAGGTATTTGCTGGTAGAACCTCAACGGACAATTTATAATGTCTCAGATTAAAAAAACTAATAGGTTACATATTGTTACCTATTTGTTAAATTCATTCGACATTAAGTCCAGAGGCCATGTCAAAACGATTACCTCCTTTAAATGCGTTACGCGTTTTTGATGCTGCCGCGCGCCATTTGAGCTTTACGCGAGCAGCGGAAGAACTTTTTGTGACGCAGGCCGCAGTAAGCCACCAAATTAAGTCACTTGAGGATTTTTTGGGGCTAAAACTGTTCCGCCGCCGCAATCGTTCGCTGCTGCTGACGGAAGAAGGCCAAAGCTATTTTCTCGACATTAAAGAGATATTTTCCCAGCTCACGGAAGCAACGCGTAAGCTCCAGGCGCGCAGTGCCAAAGGGGCGCTGACGGTGAGTTTACCGCCCAGTTTTGCCATCCAGTGGCTGGTGCCCAGACTCTCCAGCTTTAACTCAGCTTATCCGGGAATTGACGTTCGGATACAAGCCGTTGACCGTCAGGAAGATAAACTGGCAGACGATGTCGATGTCGCGATTTTTTATGGCCGGGGAAACTGGCCGGGCTTGCGCGTCGAAAAATTATACGCAGAATATTTACTGCCCGTCTGTTCTCCTTTATTGCTCACAGGCGAAAAACCGTTAAAAACGCCGGAAGATCTGGCGAAACACACGTTATTGCACGATGCTTCCCGGCGTGACTGGCAGGCCTATACTCGTCAGTTAGGGCTCAACCATATTAACGTTCAGCAAGGGCCGATATTTAGCCACAGCGCGATGGTGTTACAGGCCGCTATTCACGGACAGGGGATCGCGCTGGCGAATAATGTTATGGCGCAGTCGGAAATTGAAGCCGGGCGACTGGTGTGTCCATTTAACGATGTTCTGGTGAGTAAGAATGCTTTTTATCTGGTTTGTCATGACAGCCAGGCAGAACTGGGTAAAATAGCCGCCTTCCGTCAGTGGATTTTGGCGAAGGCGGCGACGGAGCAAGAAAAATTCCGTTTTCGTTACGAACAATAATTAACTTAGGGTATGACCATGACCAGCCGTTTTATGCTGATTGTCGCCGCTATCAGCGGTTTTATTTACGTTGCTCTGGGCGCGTTCGGGGCGCATGTTTTGAGTAAAACCCTGGGCGTGGTTGAAATGGGCTGGATTCAGACCGGCCTGCAATATCAGGCGTTCCATACGCTGGCGATCTTTGGCCTGGCGGTGGCGATGCAGCGCCGTATCAGCATCTGGTTTTACTGGAGCAGCGTTTTTCTGGCGCTGGGCACGGTGCTGTTTAGCGGCAGTCTGTACTGCCTTGCGCTTTCGCATCTGCGCTTGTGGGCGTATATCACGCCTGTCGGCGGCGTCAGTTTCCTGGTGGGCTGGGCGCTATTACTGATTGGCGCCATTCGTATGAAACGTAAGGGCGCGAGCCATGAATAAAGTTGTATTGCTCTGCCGTCCGGGGTTTGAAAAAGAGTGCGCTGCAGAAATTACCGATAAGGCGGGAAAACGGGAAATATTTGGTTTTGCACGCGTAAAAGAGAACGCAGGCTATGTCATTTATGAATGCTATCAGCCGGAAGATGGCGAAAAGCTGATTTCAGAACTGCCGTTCAGTTCGTTGATTTTCGCCCGCCAGTGGTTTGTGGTGGGTGAACTGCTGCAACATTTACCGCCGGAAGACAGAATTACGCCGATTGTCGGCATGTTGCAGGGCGTAGTGGAAAAGGGCGGCGAGCTGCGGGTTGAAGTCGCCGACACCAATGAAAGTAAAGAACTGATGAAGTTCTGCCGCAAATTTACGGTGCCGCTGCGCGCGGCTTTGCGTGATGCGGGCGTATTGACGAATTATGAAACGCCGAAGCGTCCGGTCGTTCATGTCTTTTTTATCGCGCCAGGATGCTGCTATACCGGTTATTCGTTCGCGCATAACAATTCACCGTTTTATATGGGCATCCCGCGTTTGAAGTTTCCGTCTGATGCGCCGAGCCGCTCAACGCTGAAACTGGAAGAGGCGCTCCACGTTTTCATCCCGGAAGATGAGTGGGATGAACGTCTGGCGAACGGCATGTATGCGGTGGATTTGGGCGCCTGTCCCGGCGGATGGACGTACCAGTTAGTGAAGCGCAATATGTGGGTCTACTCCGTAGATAACGGCCCGATGGCGCAAAGCCTGATGGACACCGGACAGGTGACCTGGTTGCGTGAGGATGGCTTCAGGTACCGTCCGAACCGGAATAATATTTCATGGATGGTCTGCGATATGGTGGAGAAGCCGGCCAAAGTCACCGCGTTAATGGCGCAGTGGCTGGTGAACGGCTGGTGTCGGGAGACGATTTTTAACCTTAAACTGCCGATGAAAAAACGCTATGAAGAGGTGTCGCATAACCTGGCGTATCTTCAGGCGCAGTTGGATGAGCATGGCGTTAATGCGCAGATCCAGGCGCGTCAGCTTTATCACGATCGCGAAGAAGTGACGGTACACGTGCGTCGGTTGTGGGCGGCTGTTGGCGGACGTCGCGACGAGCGGTAAAAACGCGCTGCCGTCATCCGGCGCGTCATCAGCGCCGGATGGCGCACGCTTATCCGGCCTATGACTGCGGCGCATCTGAAACAATATGCGTCACGTCATCCAGATGGCCGATGCGCGCCTCTCCTGAACGATTAAATTTACTTTTATCAATCAATAATAAAGACTGCGAGGCGCGCCTGAGCAGGATAGATTTAAAATCGGCGTTGATCGCATTGGAGTCCCACAGATCGCCGCCGCCGTCGATCCCCTCGCAGGAAAAGATGAACAGATCGATATCAAGCGATTTTAGCTGTGAGATAAGCGACGGATTAACGTAACAGCCATATTTACGTTCAAGCTGGCCGCCGGAACTTATCAGCGCAATGCGTTCGCGTTTTCCCAGCTCCTGACAGATAGGATGGCTATTGGTAAAAACCTGAATGGGAATATCCGGCAACTGGCGGGCCAGATACCAGCAGGTTGAACTGGCATCCAGCGCAATCGTCATTCCTTCTTCTATCCACGCTAACGCTTCACGGGCAATATCGGCTTTATGCGCATAATGGCTTTTCAGGCGGATATGGAATGGATCGCCGCTGTCCTGATTTTCACGATGAATATATTTAGCTCGTCCGTGATTACGCAGCACTTTTCCCTGCGTCTGTAGTTCACTGAGATCGCGGCGGATGGTCTCTTTACTGACGTTAAGCCGGGTGGCCAGCGCTTCGGTGGTCAGACTTTTATGATTGATCAGCAGATCGACTATCGCTTGTTGGCGTGCCGCTTTCATTTTTCTCACCCCATCATTCGATGAACGCCCGCGTTATGCGGGCGCACCGGCAAGAGATTACGGCGTTACCCCTTTTTTTAAAAGAATATTTCCGTACTTCGCGCACTCACCTGTGATAACGATCGCAAACGCTTTTTGCGCCCGCTCATAAAACGCATAGCGGTCGATACGAACGATATCCGGGCACGGCGCTTCTAATGACAAGGCATCGCGATAGCGCGCTTCAACGCTGGGATCGAGCGTGTCGCCTTCCACGGCGGCCATCATCACCAGCGGCGGGGCGTAGCTATCCAGCTCAAAGAGCGGAATAATTGCCCGCAGTAGATCGCTGACGCTAAGACCATCGGCGCGAATCACCTGCGGGCCCAGGCTATGCGCGGGAAAGTGAGCGTCGGAAAAAATGATTTCGTCCCCGTGGCCCATCTCGGCCAGCACTTTGAGCAGTGTCGGGGAAATTAACGGTGAAATGGTTTTTAGCATTTCATACTCCCTCAATAATTTCAGGTTCGGTTTGCGGCCAGAAATAGCGATACTGATAATTGACCTGCGCACGCGCCTGTTCCGGGCTATTAAATTCGCCTACGCCGTACCAGCCAAACATGGCAGCGCCGGCCACGGTGGTTTCCGCGTCGTCCAGCACTTTGATAGGGATATCAAGCTGATTCGCTTTAATTTGATTCCATAAAGCGTTGCGACTGCCGCCGCCAACCAGTAACAGTTCTGTGGCGTTAAAATGGCCGATTTTCTCCAGCGTGCGCAGATTACGCTGAAGTTGCGCCGTCAGGCCTTCCAGCGCGGCGCGATAGAAATGGCCGCGGGTGGTATTGAGCGTCACGCCCTGCCAGCCTGCATTTTGGCAGGCGAGCAGATCGCACTGCATCCGCACGCCTTCCGCGCCAGCGGGAATAGCGCGCGCTTCGTCGATCAGCGTTTGCCATGGCGTTTCCGGCGTCCACAGCAGTTTTCGTACCCATTCGAGTACGCCGGAGGCCAGCCACTGCATTCCGGGGTTATAAAGCCCCGACTGACTGTCCAGTTCACAGGTCGAGCCTGGATACTGGCTGAGCAGCGAGGTATCCACCTGACCGCTGCGCACCATCAGAATCTCCCATGTTCCTGAGGAGAGCACCGGTTCACCTTGCTGCGCGCCAGCGCCGAATAACGCGAACTGAGTATCGTGTCCGGCAGAGATCACCGGCACACCCGCCGGGAGACCGAGTAGCCTGGCCGCGTCTGTCTGTAGCGTGCCTATCTGGGCGCCCGCTTCCACGATACGCGGGAACAGGCGGCGCGCCAGGCCCGTCGCCTGCAGGATTTCCGGACTAAAGTCGCGCTGATGGATATCCAGTAGCTGGCTGGTGCCTGCCATAGTGATATCGGTCGTAAACTCGCCGGTCAGACGGTGGTTAATCAGCGACGAGATAAACAGCCAGCAGTGAGCTTGTTCCAGCAGGCGCGGATGATTCTCTTTAAGCCAGACCAGTTTATACAGCGTGTTAAAGCTGAACGCGCCGACGCCGGAGAGCGTCTGCAATTGCCGGGGCGAGATAAAGCGCCCAATCGTTTCCATCACGGCAGCGGTTCGCGGGCATTTCCAACTGATGACCGGGTAGAGCAGCTCGCCCTGCGCATCGACCAGCGCGCCATCGACGCCGAACGTAGTCACCGTAATACCGCGAACAACACACTCCGACAGGGCGCTGGAAAGTGACCTGCAACAATCGGCGAAACGTTGCAGGATGGCGTCCAGCGACCACTGATGCCAGGTGCTATTTTCTGCGGCAATGTCGCTGGCGTTAGCGGTTGAGGCGCGGGCGACAATTTTCCCCAGGCGATCAACGGCGATCGCCCGAACGTTAGTCGCACCGCAGTCGAGAACCAGGATAACGTCTTGTTTCATAGATAACTCCATAAACGCCGCCCGATGGCGCTACGCTTATCCGGCCTACGGTTCACGCGCCCGTAGGCCCGGTAAGCCTGCGCCACCGGGCTAAGCCGCATTAACGTTTATACAGCGGGCCATAATTCTGGCAGGCACGATAATCCTGGCCTTCGATATCCATACCGTGAGCCGCCCAGGCGGAAGGACGGTAGATCTTCGCCTCCTCCACGTTGTGCATACATACCGGGATACGCAGCATCGCGGCGAGAGTAATAAAGTCCGCCCCTACATGGCCGATGGTGAGTACGCCGTGGTTAGCGCCCCAGTTCGCCATCACCGAATAGACATCGGTAAACGGGCCTTTGCCGGTAAGACGCGGCGCAAACCAGGTGGTAGGCCAGGTAGAGTTGGTGCGGGCATCGAGCTGATCGTGCATCGCTTTCGGCAGTTCGACGCTCCAGCCCTCGGCGATTTGCAGTACTGGTCCCAGGCCTTTGATGATATTCACGCGGGTCATGGTGAATGGCACGCCGCCTTCGGTCAGGAAACGGGATGAGTAGCCGCCGCCGCGGAAGTATTCGTGAATCGCCGGGCACCATTCAGTGGCCGCCAGACACGCATCCGCCTCTTGTTGGCTGATTTCCCAGTGTGGTTTCATGGTCGGCTTGCCTTCGCTGTCGCGCTGTTTACAGGCACCGTCCAGAGCGGCAGAACCGGAGTTAATCAGGTGAATAATGCCGTGTTCCGCCAGGCCGCTGAGCGCCTGGCCGGTGACGCGTTCTACGGCTTCCGGCGACCAGTAGGTTCGCACGTCGGCGAATATCTGCGCGGTACCGGTGAGTTGATGGCCAAACAGCATCGCTACGCCGTTCAGACTGTCATTTTCGGTGGCGACGACAAACGGTTCGCGTACGCCGTTCCAGTCAAAAGAGCTATTGAGCAGCGCTTCGGCGGTATCGCCGTTCGGGTATTGATCGGTCCAGTGGCGCTGGCCCTGGAAGCCGGCGGCAATAGCGTTGTAGCCCAGCGATTCTTCAACTAACCCTTTGTCCGCCAGCGTCTTGTTGCCCTGCATCATATCGCGAATACACATCGCCATCAGCAGGCTCTCTTTTAGCACCGCGCGGTTCTGGGCTTCATTGCGCTTATACTGCGAGGCGTTCTGATCTTCGCCGTAGCGGAAGTTTTTATCCGCCCACGCCAGCGCCATCTCCAGTTCGGCCTCATCATAAATTTTTTGATCGATACGGCGGCGCAGTTCGGTCATATCTACCGCTTGCACCTTCATGCCCAGCCAGGATTCAAAGAAGTTATGATCGACAATGGAACCCGCGATCCCCATCGACACGCCGCCGACGGAGAGGTAGCTTTTGCCTTTCATGCTGGCTACCGCTAACCCTGCCCGCGCAAAACGCAGCAGTTTTTCTTCGACGTCGGCGGGAATGGAGGTATCGTCGGCATCCTGCACGTCATGGCCATAAATGGAGAACGCCGGAATGCCTTTCTGGCTGTGCGCCGCCAGCGCCGCGGCAAGGTAAACCGCCCCAGGACGCTCTGTGCCGTTAAAGCCCCAGATGGCTTTCGGACGCATCGGGTCCATATCAATGGTTTCGCTGCCATAGCACCAACACGGCGTAACGGTAATGGTCACGCCCACGTTCTGGCTACTGAATTTTTCTTCACAGGCGGCGGATTCCGCCATTCCGGCAATACAGGTATCCGCAATGACGCACTCCACCTGTGTCCCACAGGCGTGGCGGATTTTCTCGGTAATGAGCGCCGCCGTCGCTTTCGCCATGTTCATGGTTTGCTCTTCGAGCGACTCGCGTACGCCCATACGACGTCCATCAATCACCGGGCGGATACCGATTTTCGGTAAGCTGATTTTTTTCATGACAGATTCCTCACGTTATTCGGATAAATGTTCAGTTTGTCGCCGCTTGTGAACGGAAACGGGCAAAAATGAAGATGACGGCAAAGCACAATGCCGGAACCAGTTCGGCGGTCGGGATTTTGCCTGCGGCGTCGCTAACGAAGCCCATTACTGGCGTGACAATACCGCCGCCAATAATGGTCATGACGATAAAAGACGAGCCGTACTTAGTGTCCTGTCCCAGATTTTTGATACCCAGCGAGAAGATGGTTGGGTACTGGATTGACATAAATGCGCTACACAACGTCAGCGCCAGCAGGCCGATATGTCCGCCGCTAAAGGCGGAAATCAGACACAGGAGCATGGCAAACAGGGCGTAGGCGGCCAGCACTTTATGCGGCGCGAAGCGGCTGATAAGCCAGGTCCCGGTGAAACGGCCGATAAAGAAGCACACCATAGTGCCGGTCAGGTAATTGGCGGCGAAACCGGGCGTCATTCCAGGGATCTCCTCAATGGCGTAGCGGATCAGATAGCTCCAGCAGGCGGTTTGCGCCCCCACGTAGCAGAACTGCGCCAGCACCGCCCAGCGCCAGTGGCGGATACGGATGAGTCGGGAGAGAGAAGATAAGAAAGAGCTTTGTTTAGCATCGCTATGATCGTCACTTTGCAGGGCCGGAAATTTGGTCAGCATAATCAGCAGCGCAACTACTAATACGATGGCGACGATAATCATGTATGGCGTTTGTACCGATAACACCAGGCTGTGTTTATAGGCGCTAAGCTGATCCGGCGTCATTTTATCAAGCGCTTCTTGCGATTGATGCGGCACGTTAGACAAAATAAGGCTTTGCCCAAACACAACGGCGATAATAGCGCCAAAGGAGTTAAAAGTTTGCGCCAGATTAAGCCGGAAATGTCCGCCGCTTTCTGGACCTAATACCGTAACAAAAGGGTTGGCTGCAGTTTCAAGACAGCCTAAACCGGCGGCGATGATAAACAGGCCAATTAAAAATAATGTGTAATTCATTATCTCGGCGGCAGGCCAGAATAATGCGGCGCCAACAGCATACAAAAAAAGCCCGGTGATAATCCCTGCTTTATAACTGAGTTTTTTCATCAAAATCCCAGCAGGAATTGGAATGACGAAATAACCGAAATAAAAGGCTGACTGAATAAGTCCGGCCTGAAAGTTAGTTAGCGTAAAAGCTTGTTGAAACTGCGGTAGTAAAATGTCATTCAGATTATTGGCGACAGCCCACAGAAAAAATAGCGAGCAAAGTAAGGCGAATGGAATAATGTAGCGCTTGCTCTTGCTTTGCTCTGCATCCACAGCACGAAAACTCTGCGTTTGTATTGTTGTGTTTCCCATAGCATCCTCATCGGTTCAGAAGCTTTTGCGTGCGGTCGGTTCTGGTCACCAGACCGTAAAATTAGGTGAGTTCGCTTTTCTTTCCGGTAATAAATTGGCGTCCGGAATGAACTCATGGATTCATTTTCAAATAAAAAAGGCCTTTTAATATGATGGCGGTCACATTTATACCTGAGAGCAGAGCGTTCTGTGATTATCATCACTTTAATTTCCATAAAAAAATGACCGTTTGAGATGTTTAATTTAAAAAACCACAGACTGAATGCCCGAATTAAATTATTGCCACGAAAACGGGCAGTAGTAACTTATTCTTCATTTTTGCCCGTTTTAAAAAATATTATTAAGAGCGGGCATTTATCGGCGAGAGAAACGGTAGTCGTCTGGTTTATCGTGGCGAATTAATTGATGTGAATCACAAAATATCGTTATTTAAATTCCCTTCTCTTTATTCAGTATGATGATAGTTGCTAACTATTCGATTATTTCAACAGGACAGCAGCGCGATGCGAAAGGCGGTTTTGTTGTCTCATTTTGAATCACAGAGAGAGGTAAATAATGGAACGAAATAGACTGGCGCGGCAGATTATTGATACCTGTCTGGAAATGACGCGGTTAGGGTTAAATCAGGGGACGGCAGGTAACGTGAGCGTACGTTATCAGGGCGGAATGCTGATTACGCCGACGGGGATCCCCTACGAGAAGCTGACAGAGTCGCACATTGTTTTTATTGATGCTGACGGTCAGCATGAGCAGGGCAAGCTGCCTTCCAGCGAGTGGCGTTTTCATATGGCGGCATACCAGACGCGCCCTGACGCCAATGCCGTGGTACATAACCACGCTGTCCATTGTACGGCAGTCTCGATCCTGAATCGCCCGATTCCGGCAATTCACTACATGATTGCCGCCGCAGGGGGAAACTCTATTCCCTGCGCGCCCTACGCCACTTTTGGCACCCGCGAACTTTCTGACCATGTTGCTGTGGCGCTTAAAAATCGTAAAGCGACGCTGTTACAGCATCACGGGCTTATCGCTTGTGAAGAAAATTTAGACAAAGCATTGTGGCTGGCGCATGAAGTGGAAGTGCTGGCGCAGCTCTATTTAAGTACGCTGGCCATTGTCGATCCGGTACCGGTGCTGGATGACGAGGCGATCGCTATCGTACTGGAGAAATTTAAAACTTACGGGTTACGTATTGAAGAGTGATGTCAGGAGACAGGCGATGGCGAACAGAATGATTCTGAATGAAACGGCATGGTTTGGCCGGGGAGCGGTGGACGCATTAACCGATGAGGTGACGCGCCGCGGTTATCATAAAGCGCTGATTGTTACGGATAAAACGCTGGTGCAATGCGGTGTGGTCGATAAAGTGACAAGCAGAATGGATGCCGCAGGGCTGGCGTGGGAAATCTATGCGGGCGTGATCCCTAATCCTACGATTTCCGTTGTCCAGGAAGGGCTTAAGGTCTTTACCCAAAGCGGCGCGGACTATCTCATCGCCATTGGCGGCGGTTCTCCGCAGGATACCTGCAAAGCGATCGGTATTATCAGTAACAATCCGGAATTTGCCGATGTGCGCAGTCTGGAAGGGCTATCGCCGACCCGTAAACCCAGCGTGCCGATTATGGCGATCCCGACAACGGCGGGAACCGCGGCGGAAGTCACTATCAATTATGTGATTACCGATGAAGAGAAACGGCGCAAATTCGTTTGTGTCGATCCACATGATATTCCGCAGGCGGCATTTATCGATGCCGATATGATGGACGGTATGCCGCCCGCGCTGAAAGCGGCAACGGGCGTGGATGCGCTAACCCATGCTATTGAAGGCTATATTACCCGGGCCGCATGGGCGCTGACGGATGCATTACATATCAAAGCCATTGAGATTATTGCTGGCGCGCTGCGCGGCGCCGTAGCCGGAGAAAAAGAGGCCGGTGAGGCGATGGCGCTGGGGCAATACGTTGCCGGGATGGGGTTTTCCAATGTGGGGCTGGGACTGGTGCATGGGATGGCGCATCCGCTGGGCGCGTTTTACAACACGCCGCACGGCGTCGCGAATGCTATTTTGCTTCCGCATGTGATGCGTTTCAATGCCGGGTCTACCAACGAGAAATTCCGTGATATCGCCCGGGCGATGGGGGTGAAGGTAGAAGGATTGAGCCTTGAAGAGGCGCGTAATGCCGCAGTGGAAGCCGTATTTGCGTTAAATCGCGATGTGGGAATTCCGCTGCATTTGCGTGATGTCGGCGTTCGAAAAGAGGATATCCCGGCGCTGGCGCAGGCGGCGTTCGATGATGTCTGTACGGGCGGCAATCCGCGTGAAGCGAGTCTGGCGGACATTGTCGAACTGTATCATATCGCCTGGTAATTTTGCCGGATGGCGCTGCGCTTATCCGCTCTACATTTCGTGCAGTCCTGTAGGCAGGATAAGGCGTTCACGCCGCCATCCGGCAACAAAACTACCGCGCCAGCCGTAGCTGCTGTAAGTTTCCGTCGATATGTAAATCGGTTTGCAGACGTGCAATATCGCGGCAGAGAAATGCCATTTCTTTATGCATCTCAAGCTTTTTGCGCCACTTTTCCGGCACCTCGTCCAGATGGGCGTAAATTCCCTCCAGATTTTGAAACTGAATCAATAGCTGGGTCGCGCTTTTGGGGCCGATACCGGCAACGCCGGGGACTTTCGAACTGCTGATTCCTGCCAGACCCCAGTAATCCGGCAACTGTCGGGGAAGTACGCCAAACTCTTTTTCAATAAACGGCGCGTCCAGCCAGCGTTTCTGGAAGTAGTCGCGAATGCGCAATCCCGGAGAGAGCAACTGGCAATAGCCTTTATCGGTTGACACAATGGTTGCCTGGTGTCCGGCTTCGGTAACTTTTAGCGCCAGCGTCGCCGCCAGATCGTCCGCTTCATTACCATCTGATGCCCAACAGCGTACGCCGCGCTGTTCAAACGCGGCGCGTAGGGCGGGCATTTCATTATGTAAATCGTCAGGCATCGGCGGACGTCCTGCTTTGTAGTCCGGCAAACGCTGGTGACGCCAGCCGCTGCTGCGCGCGTCGTCATCAAATACCGCTACGGCATGGGTTGGCTGGCTGTGGATAATCAATTGATCGAGCGCGTGTTGGCAGGTTTCCACACAGGGCGATCCCTGAACGGCGTGAATACGGCGAATCAAATTGAGCGCGTCGACGATAAGCAGATGAGCAGCCACGGTGTTCTCCCTTACAAACCTGCGCGTAGGGTAACATTCACGGCGGGGGGAGGCGAGCATTGCGAAATAGCGCTATCCGTAGGCCTGATAAGCGAAGCGACATCAGGCAACAAAGCCGGATGGCGACGAGCGCCTTATCCGGCCTACAGATCCTAAAATGTGCTGAGAATTAATCGCAGGTAACGATCTTCATCGCCAGGCCGCCGCGCGAAGTTTCGCGGTACTTAGCGTTCATGTCTTTACCGGTTTCGTACATGGTCTCAATCACTTTATCGAGGCATACACGCGGTTCGCTGGTACGGCGCAGCGCCATACGCGCGGCGTTGACTGCTTTGACTGAAGCAATCGCGTTACGCTCAATGCAGGGAACCTGTACCTGACCGGCAACCGGATCGCAAGTTAACCCCAGATTATGCTCCATGGCGATTTCTGCGGCGATACACACCTGCGCCGGACTACCGCCCAGCAGCTCGGCCAGACCCGCTGCCGCCATGGAACAGGCCACGCCGACCTCTCCCTGACAACCCACTTCGGCGCCGGAAATAGAGGCGTTCATCTTATACAGCGAGCCAATCGCGCTGGCGACCAGCATATAGCGAGCAAGTGAGTTAGCATTTACTTCGCGGATAAACTTGTCATAGTACGCCAGCACCGCCGGAACAATACCACATGCGCCGTTAGTCGGCGCAGTGACTACTCGTCCGCCTGCGGCATTCTCTTCGTTCACCGCCAGCGCGAACATATTGATCCAGTCGACGACCGCCATCGGATCGGTGGTGGTCTTATCCTGACTGACCAGCACCCGACGCAGCGCCGCCGCGCGACGCGGAACGCGCAGTTTGCCCGGCAATACGCCCTCGGTGGTGATACCGCGCTCGATACCGCTGCGCATTACCTCCCAGACCCTGGCGAAGTGCTGCTCCAGCGCTTCTTTACTGTGCAGGGCCAGTTCGTTTTGCATCATCAGACCGGAGAGCGACAGACCCGTCTCCTGGCAGTGGCGCTGTAAATCCGCGGCGGTTTTGTAAGGGTACGGCACGTTAACAGGTTCGCTATTCGTCAAACCAAAGTGCTCTTCATCGACG
Source organism: Salmonella sp. A7 (assembly GCF_020181675.1). Classification (NCBI taxonomy): domain Bacteria; kingdom Pseudomonadati; phylum Pseudomonadota; class Gammaproteobacteria; order Enterobacterales; family Enterobacteriaceae; genus Salmonella; species Salmonella sp. A7. The sequence goes on from NZ_CP084001.1 coordinate 903,613, forward strand.
ATAAAGCCGCCGCCAATGGAGTAGTAGGTTTGGCTGTAGAGCACCTTATCGCCCGCCAGCGCGGTAATACGCATCCCGTTTTCATGCAGAGACAGGTTGTCGGCGTGGAAATTCATGCACTTATCGACCGGAAATTCGACTTCATGCTGCCCATTGGCCAGTAGTAAACGCCCATGGGTGTTCACATCCTGGATAAAGGACGGAATGGCGTCGATATCGACGGTGTCCGGCAGATTCCCCGCCAGGCCCATAATAATGGCGATATCAGTGTGGTGGCCTTTACCCGTCAATGACAGAGAGCCGTAGACATCCACCACGACGCGGGTGACATCTGTAAGGATATGGCGGGCAATCAGATCGTCCGTGAACTGCTTGCCTGCTTTCATTGGTCCGACGGTGTGAGAACTGGAAGGGCCAATGCCGATTTTAAAAATATCGAATACGCTAATCATAGGGCATCCATTGCGGTTGTATCATAGAGAAGCGCCGCGGTAAGCGGCGCTAAAGGACTTAGCTGAACAGTGAGTAGAAAATAGCGGAGATGGCAATCAGGCCCATAATCACAACGAATACGTTGCTGATATGACCGCTGTACTTACGCATTGCCGGTACTTTCTGGATGGCATACATCGGCATCAGGAACAGAATCATCGCGATGATCGGGCCGCCCAGGGTTTCAATCATGCCCAGGATGCTGGGGTTCAGCGTCGCCACAATCCAGGTGGTGACCAGCATGAACAGCGCGGTAATTTTATTCAGTTTGTTGATTTCGATGGATTTACCTTTACCACGCAGCGATTTAATCACCATACCGTTAAAGCCTTCACGCGCGCCCAGGTAGTGGCCGAGGAAGGATTTGGTGATAGCAATCATCGCAATGATCGGCGCCATCCAGGCGATGATCGGCGCGTTAAAGTGGTTCGCCAGGTAAGACAGAATAGAGATGTTCTGCTCTTTTGCTGCCGCCAGATCTGCCGGCGTCAGGCTCAGCACGCAACTGAAGACGAAGAACATCACGGTTAGCACCATCATGATGTGGGCGAAGGCCAGAATTTTAGAACATTTCTTCTCAGCGCCTTCACCGTACTCTTCACGCTTCGCAACCGCGAAGGAGGAGATGATCGGGGAGTGGTTGAAAGAGAAAACCATCACCGGAATCGCCAGCCACAGCGTCATCCACAGACCGTTACCGGTAGACGCGGCGGAATCAAAGGACAGCGTTTCCAGCGCCGCGCCGTTCCACTGCGGGATCAGGTACAAGGCCAGCAGCATCAGCGCAGCGACGAACGGGAATACCAGGATACTCATCGCCTTAACGATCATTTGCTCGCCGAAGCGCACGATGGTCATCATGCCAACAATCAGGATCAGGGAAAGAATCGCCCGCGGCGGCGGATTAATCGCTAACTGGTGGGTCAGGAAGCTTTCCACGGTATTAGTAATCGCCACGCTGTAAACCAGCAGGATGGGGTAAATCGCGAAGAAGTAGAGCAGGGTAATCAGTTTACCTGCGCCGATACCGAAGTGTTCCTCAACGACTTCAGTGATGTCTTCACCCGGGTTTTTACCGGACAGCACGAAGCGGGTTAAACCACGGTGTGCGAAAAAGGTCATCGGGAAAGCGAGAATTGCCATGATGATGAGCGGAATCATGCCGCCGACGCCTGCGTTGATCGGCAGGAACAGAACGCCCGCGCCGATTGCCGTGCCGTAAAGGCCCAGCATCCACATGGTATCCGTTTTGCGCCATGCGCTTCGAGAGTCAATCGAAGCAATAGTGCTGGTCTGAGTGGTTTCCATCTATTTCTCCTGGAGGATGCTAAAAATCAGGTTGCTGGTCTAATCCAATGAAAAAAGACCTGATCGTAAAATGAAATCTGCTTAGGGACGCTTTTTATATAATTTTTCGCCGTAATAATTTTCGGGCGGAAAGATACATTTAAGTGATGAATCTATCAGTGATCCCGATCTCAAATGCAATAATCCGCTTCTTACATGGATAAATTTGGACCATTAATCTATTAAAAAAACGTCATAACGAATTTCCGGGCGCGAAGGCTACCATTAACGATATAAGGCCGGAAAGATTGGGGCGCAAGATACGGAGGTTTGACTATAAAAATCAAGGTTTTTAGTGAATTCTGACGAAGAATAAGAGTTTGAACCGATAAATCACGGTAAGAGGAGTGAGGTAAACGTTTGCCTGGCAATCTATTTATGGTGAATTATAAATGGTGTTTATAAAACAATGCGGGCTATGCCTCTGATGATCATCATAAAAAATGAAGGCATACGTTAATCGCCATACCGCAATGAAAGGAATGGGAGAAGCGCCCGGCTGCTGGCGGCAACCGGGCATAAGCGCTAAGCGCAGATCTCGTAACAGGGGATGTAGGCGGAACCTGGCAATTTCATACGATGCTGCGCGACGAATCCCTGCAGCAGATCGTCCATGCGACGCATCATCTCTCGATCGCCGTGGATTTTATACGGACCATTAGCTTCAATGGCGCGTATCCCGACCTCCTTCACGTTCCCCGCGACAATACCGGAGAAGGCGCGCCGCAGATCCGCCGCCAGAATCTCAACCGGTTGATCCGGGTACAGTTTCAGGTTGGCCATATTCTCATGCGACGGCTCAAACGGCACCTGCAGATCCGGTGCAATACGCATCGACCAGTTAAAACTATAGGCGTCGCCGGTATCGCGGCGATTCTCTTTCACTTGCGGCATCGCTTTCTTCATCAGCCGCGCTACCTCCGCCGCATCGTCAATGATGATGCGGTAATGACGGCGGGCCGCTTCGCCCAGCGTATGGGTAATAAACTCATCCAGCACGCGGAAGTAATCGGCGCTCTCTTTTGGTCCGGTCAGGATCAGCGGCAGCACCTGATTTTTATTGGCTGGATTCATCAGAATCCCCAGCAAATAAAGCAGCTCTTCCGCCGTACCCACGCCGCCCGGGAAGATGATGATACCGTGTGCGATACGGACGAACGCTTCCAGGCGTTTTTCGATATCCGGCATGATGATCAGTTCGTTCACCAGCGGGTTAGGCGGTTCAGCCGCAATAATGGAAGGTTCAGTCATGCCGATAAAGCGGCTGTCTTTATAACGCTGCTGCGCGTGACCGACCGCCGCGCCCTTCATGGGGGCTTCCATCGCCCCAGGGCCGCAGCCGGTGCAGATGTTCAGCTCGCGTAATCCCAACTGTGTGCCGACGCGACGGGCATACAGGTACTCGTTTTCGTTAATTGAGTGGCCGCCCCAGCATACCACCATGTTTGGCGCTTCGCCGACGTGCAGCGCCCGGGCGTTGCGCAAAATGGAGAACACCAGATTGGTGATATGTGTTGAGCTTTCAAGATCCAGATGCTGGAAACGACCGGCATTATGGATCTGCCCATTCACAAAGAGAATGTCGCGCAGCACCGCGAACAGGTTAGCCTGTAGCGCACGAATAATCCGCCCGTCAACAAAGGCGTCTTCAGGCGGATTAATCAATTCCAGCTTCACGCCGCGCTCGCGGCGCAGCACGTTAATATCGAAATTTTCAAAGCGGGACAGCAGCTCTTTGCTGTTGTCGGTCAGGCTGCCGGAGTTAAGAACGGCAAGTGAACAGTTACGAAACAGTTGATACAGGTCGCTACTGGCCGTGCGTTTCAGCATGTCCACTTCCAGTTGCGACAACATATCCATTGAGCCAAGCGGGCTAATATGTGTAATCAAGTAAACTCCTTATGGGACGCAACACGCCATTCCCTGTTGATTACAATAGCCCTGGCTGATGACCTTTCACAACCTTACATGCGCAATCCGGCACGCAAAATTGACAAAAAAGATTACTGACGCGCCAGCCTGCCCGTGGCGGGCACAAAATCGGCATTGCTGCGCCAGGGATTAATGTCCAGCCCGCCGCGGCGGGTATAGCGCGCATAAACGCTTAACGTTTCCGGCTGACAGAAGCGCAGAATGTCATTAAAAATACGCTCTACGCACTGCTCGTGAAATTCATTATGGTGACGGAAGGAGACCAGATAACGCAGCAGTTTTTCCCTGTCGATTTTGCGCCCGCGATACTGAATTTGTATTGAGCCCCAGTCCGGTTGGTGGGTGATCAGGCAGTTGGATTTCAGCAGATGACTGACCAGCGTCTCCTCTACTTGCTTCTCGCCGCTGACCGCATGTTGCAGATAGTCGGTAGTAAACTGGTAGTTGTCGATACTGATATCCTGATCGTCAATACAGGTGCCGTGGAAATGGGCGACAGGCTGTCCTTCCAGCTCATCAAGACGATGAAGCCTCACGCTAACGTTGCCCTGCGCGCAGGCGCGCAGATCGCGCTCCAGCGTCTGGCGCACCGTCTCCCAGGTGTCAAAGCGCGTCTGGTTAAAGCTGTTCAGATACAGTTTAAAGCTTTTGGATTCGATTAAATTAACGCTGGTGTAATCCAGTTCGACATGCCCGACGGCGACCTGCGGAAGACCACGGCTGTTAAGCCAGGAAAGTTCATACAACGTCCAGATATCCGCGCCGTGGAACGGCAAATTATCGGCTGTTAATCCGAGCGGGTCGCGATTCAAACTGCGCGGTACGCCCTGCAGCAGGCTGGCATCATAATTGTCCCGGTAATCCGTTGATTTTCCGAGAGTCAGGCCATCGAGAGCCTGATGGTTTTCATAAGAAGACATGTTTCACCGTCATAAACCAGATACACTATGCGCCAAGTGTATCCTGGCTTTTATGAAGAGAGAAACTGGTGGACGAACTGACAGCGCAGGCATTGAAAGCCTTTACGACGCGTTACTGCGACGCGTGGCAAGAAAAACACGGTAGCTGGCCGTTGAGCGAAGAACTGTATGGCGTACCTTCTCCGTGCATTATTTCTTCAACCCGCGATGCCGTTTACTGGCAGCCGCAACCTTTTGAAGGCGAAGAAAATGTAAACGCGGTTGAACGCGCCTTCGATATTATGGTACAACCTGCGCTCCACGCGTTTTACACCACGCAGTTTGCTGGCGACATGCCCGCGCAGTTCGCGGATGAAAAGCTTACGCTACTGCAAACCTGGAGTCAGGATGACTTTCGGCGCGTGCAGGAAAATCTGATAGGCCACCTGGTCACGCAAAAGCGGCTCAAGCTTCCTCCCACGCTTTTTATTGCGACGCAGGAAAATGAGCTTGAGGTCATTTCGGTCTGTAATCTGTCCGGCGAGGTGATTAAAGAAACGCTGGGCACCCGCAATCGTACCGTTCTTGCCGCAACGCTTGCGGAATTCCTTACGCAACTTAATCCTCTTCTGTAATCGTTTGCCCTAACAGGTGTGAGAGATCTCTTACAAAGTCTGTAGGAGATCGCCAGGATATCAGCGGATACTGAGTCCCGTTTTCTTATGTAAGTCTATATAAAACAACCTGTTAAAATGTTTTTGCGCACTTTCATATGAAAATTTACTTAAGGTATTGTCTGTAGGTGTCTTGTAAGACAAGGTGAAACAGGCGATTCTATCTTCGTCGACAGGGAGTCGTACAACGAAGCGAACGTCAGGATGATGACGCTTCAGCAGGACACGCCAGGATGGTGTTACAAGGAAAGGCTTCAGGATGAAGCAAAGTGGAAAGCGCAGGATGCGTTAAAGGACACCTCCAGGACGGAGAACGAGAGCCGATCAGGATGTTCGGCGGGTCTGGATGACCAGGGACGCTTCAGGAAGAAGCTATCACATCGGGCGATGTGCGCAGGATGCAAACGTTCAGGATGAACAGGCCGTAAGGTCACAGGAAAAGTTGTCACGGATGAGCAGGGAGCACGAAAAGTAGCTGGAATGCTGCGAAACGAACCGGGAGCACTGTTTATACAGTGCTCCCTTTTTTTTGTTATTCTTCGCGCCAGATTTTCATCATTGAGGTTTTTAACATGACGACTCATGACCGTGTGCGTCAGCAGTTACATGCGCTTGAAACGCTGCTGCGCGAGCATCGCCACTGGCGGCTGGATGCGCCGCAGGCGCACCTGTTTACCAGCACCCAACCATTTTTTATGGATACCATGGAACCGCTGGAATGGCTGCAATGGGTATTGATCCCACGTATGCATACCCTACTTGATAATGCGCAGCCACTGCCCGAGGCGTTTGCCGTCGCCCCTTATTATGAAATGGCGCTGGCGGCGGATCATCCGCAGAGGGAGGCGATCCTGGCGGTTTTGCAGGATCTGGATGCGCTATTCGTCCGCGATAAATCCTGATGCTGGAGATCCTCTATCAAGACCAGTGGCTGGTTGCCGTGAATAAACCCGCAGGCTGGCTTGTTCACCGGAGCTGGCTGGATCGCGACGAAAAAGTCGTGGTCATGCAAACGGTGCGCGACCAAATCGGCCAGCATGTTTTTACCGCCCACCGTCTCGACAGACCCACGTCGGGCGTACTGTTAATGGGGCTGTCCAGCGAAGCGGGACGCCGTCTGGCGCAGCAGTTCGAGCAGCACCACATCCGTAAACGCTACCATGCCATTGTGCGCGGCTGGCTGATGGATGACGCGGTACTGGATTATCCGCTGGTGGAAGAGCGCGATAAAATTGCCGATAAATTCGCCCGCGAAGATAAAGCGCCCCAGCCGGCTGTAACGCAGTATCGCGGGCTGGCGACAGTCGAAATGGCGGTGCCGACCGGGCGTTATCCCACCACGCGTTATGGTCTGGTTGAGCTGGAACCAAAAACGGGACGCAAGCACCAGCTTCGTCGTCATCTGGCGCATCTGCGTCATCCTATCATCGGCGACAGCAAGCATGGCGATTTGCGACAAAACCGCAGCGCCGCAGAGCATTTTGCCTGTCGTCGCCTGATGCTTCATGCCAGTCGGCTTGAACTGACGCACCCCTTCACCGGACAGCCGTTGATGATTCAGGCCGGGTTGGATGAAACCTGGATGCAGGCGCTGACACAGTTTGGCTGGCGTGGACTTCTCCCTGACAATGAAAGGGTTGAGTTTACGGCGGCGTCCCGGCAGGATGAGACTCATCAGGCATAATTCAGGGAGATACGCATAATGGCGGAAATTGGTATTTTTGTCGGGACCATGTATGGCAACTCACTGCTGGTGGCGGAAGAAGCGGAAGCGATCCTCGCCAGACAGGGCCACAGCGCGACCGTGTTTGAAGATCCTGAACTGTCCGACTGGCAGCAATATCAGGATAAGGTTGCGCTGGTCGTTACCTCGACGACCGGGCAGGGCGATCTACCGGATAGCATTGCGCCGCTCTTTCACGGCATTAAAGATACCGTCGGTTTTCAACCAAACCTGCGTTACGGGGTGATTGCGTTAGGTGATAGCAGCTACCCCAATTTCTGTAATGGCGGCAAACAGTTTGATGCCCTGTTGCAGGAGCAAAGCGCGCAGCGGGTGGGGGAGATGTTATTCATTGACGCCAGCGAACATCCGGAGCCGGAGAGCCAATCCAATCCCTGGGTTGAAAACTGGGGAACTTTACTTTCCTGAGGTAAATCCCTCCCCCCTACGGGAGGGTACCTTTTCGTTTGCTTGCGTTGCCAGTAAGCAAAATCACGACCTGTACACAGTGTAAAGTAACTGAATCGTGTTAGCTTTGGGCATATGCCCGCAAAAGCGGCAGTTTTTTACGGGCGTTTTCATGTAATCAAGCGACCTGTTTCACATTCTTCTCCTTTTATTCCTCCTGCGTCGACGCCTGACGCCTTCTGATTTCATTTCCGTGAAGTGGCTTCCACTGTCCTGGGCTTTTGCCATAAACAGGCGTAATTCATCGCCGAAATACTGTGTTGTTGCACGGTGAGTGTGTGTGGCGCGCTTTTTATACTTCTCCTGCCAGTGAATAAAAGCATGCAGCGTGCAAAGCAAACGACCTAATAAAAGCTGCAACAAGGAAACGTTATCTCTGATTCCCTACCGGTTGTGCAGTTCAGAGTGAGCGTAGCTAACGCGAAATTTCAGGAGTGCAACAATGAGTTCATTAAGTCACGCGGCGAGTAGTGCGGAGAAACGCACGAACGCCCGCTACTGGATAGTGGTGATGCTGTTTATCGTCACATCCTTCAACTACGGCGACCGCGCCACATTGTCCATTGCCGGCTCAGAAATGGCCAAAGATATCGGCCTTGATCCGGTAGGCATGGGCTATGTTTTTTCTGCTTTTTCATGGGCCTATGTTATCGGGCAGATCCCGGGCGGCTGGCTGCTGGACCGCTTTGGTTCCAAACGCGTCTATTTCTGGTCTATTTTCATTTGGTCAGTCTTCACCCTGTTGCAGGGTTTTGTCGATATCTTTAGTGGTTTCGGCATTATTGTCGCCCTCTTTACGCTTCGTTTCCTGGTTGGTCTGGCGGAATCGCCTTCTTTCCCGGGCAACAGTCGCATCGTTGCAGCCTGGTTCCCGGCGCAGGAGAGGGGAACGGCAGTGGCCATCTTTAACTCCGCGCAATACTTTGCCACGGTTATTTTCGCGCCGATTATGGGCTGGCTGACGCACGAAGTGGGCTGGTCGCATGTCTTCTTCTTTATGGGCGGGTTAGGGATCATTATCAGCTTTATCTGGTTGAAAGTTATCCATGAACCAAATAACCATCCGGGCGTAAATAAGAAAGAGTTGGAGTACATCGCAGAAGGCGGCGCGCTGATCAATATGGATCAGAAAGACACCAAAGCGAAAGTACCGTTTAGCGTCAAATGGGGCCAGATCAAACAGCTGCTGGGCTCTCGTATGATGATTGGCGTTTACATCGGTCAGTACTGTATTAACGCATTGACCTATTTCTTTATTACTTGGTTCCCGGTCTATTTGGTCCAGGCGCGCGGCATGTCGATTCTCAAAGCGGGCTTTGTCGCCTCGGTTCCTGCGGTCTGCGGCTTTATCGGCGGCGTGTTGGGCGGCATCATTTCCGACTGGTTGATGCGTCGTACTGGCTCCCTGAATATCGCGCGCAAGACGCCGATTGTGCTGGGGATGTTGCTGTCAATGGTTATGGTGTTCTGTAACTATGTGAACGTGGAATGGATGATCATCGGCTTTATGGCGTTGGCCTTCTTCGGTAAAGGTATCGGCGCGTTGGGCTGGGCAGTAATGGCGGATACCGCGCCGAAAGAGATCAGCGGTCTTTCCGGCGGCTTGTTTAATATGTTCGGCAATATTTCCGGTATTGTGACGCCAATCGCGATTGGTTACATCGTTGGCACCACCGGTTCCTTCAACGGCGCGTTGATCTATGTCGGCGTACATGCCCTGGTGGCCATCATCAGCTATCTGGTGCTGGTAGGCGATATTAAGCGTATTGAACTGAAACCTGTCGCAGGACAATTATCATGACAACGCAATCCAGTCCCGTTATTACGGACATGAAGGTCATTCCGGTTGCCGGACATGACAGTATGCTACTCAACATCGGTGGCGCGCATAACGCGTACTTCACCCGTAACATCGTCGTCCTCACCGATAACGCCGGGCATACTGGCGTCGGCGAGGCGCCGGGCGGAGAAGTGATTTATCAGACGCTGGTCGATGCTATTCCGATGGTATTAGGCCAGGAAGTCGCCCGCCTGAACAAAGTGGTGCAGCAGGTGCATAAAGGCAACCAAGCCGCTGATTTTGACACCTTTGGTAAAGGCGCATGGACGTTTGAACTGCGGGTTAACGCGGTGGCGGCTTTGGAAGCGGCGCTGCTTGATCTACTGGGACAGGCGCTTAATGTGCCGGTCTGTGAACTGTTAGGACCCGGTAAACAGCGCGATGCCGTCACCGTGTTGGGCTATCTCTTCTATATTGGCGATCGCACTAAAACCGATCTGCCGTATCTGGAAAGCACGCCGGGCAGTCATGAATGGTATCGCCTGCGCCATCAGGAAGCGCTGAACAGCGACGCGGTCGTGCGGCTGGCGGAAGCGTCTCAGGATCGCTACGGTTTTAAAGATTTTAAACTCAAGGGCGGCGTGCTGCCGGGCGAACAAGAGATTGATACCGTTCGCGCGCTAAAAAAACGCTTCCCGGACGCGCGTATTACCGTGGATCCGAACGGCGCCTGGCTACTGGATGAAGCCATTGCGTTGTGCAAAGGGCTGAATGATGTACTGACCTACGCGGAAGATCCGTGCGGCGCGGAGCAAGGATTCTCTGGTCGTGAAGTCATGGCGGAGTTCCGCCGTGCTACAGGACTGCCGGTAGCGACCAATATGATTGCCACCAACTGGCGTGAAATGGGACACGCGGCGATGCTCAATGCGGTAGACATTCCTCTTGCCGACCCGCATTTCTGGACTCTCACCGGCGCCGTTCGCGTGGCGCAACTGTGCGATGACTGGGGGCTAACCTGGGGCTGCCATTCGAATAACCATTTTGATATTTCACTGGCGATGTTTACCCATGTCGGCGCGGCGGCGCCAGGCAAACCCACCGCTATTGATACGCACTGGATCTGGCAGGAGGGCGATTGCCGCCTGACTAAAAATCCGCTGGAAATTAAAAACGGCAAAATTGCCGTTCCGGATGCGCCAGGACTGGGCGTGGAGCTTGACTGGGAACAGGTGCGAAAAGCGCATGACGCGTATAAAACGCTGCCAGGCGGCGCGCGTAATGATGCAGGCCCGATGCAATACCTGATCCCCGGCTGGACTTTTGACCGCAAACGCCCTGTTTTTGGTCGTCACTAATTCTGAATAAGGACACAGTTATGAGTACTCAATTTACGACGCCTGTAGTGACTGAAATGCAGGTTATCCCGGTTGCGGGCCATGACAGTATGCTGATGAACCTGAGCGGCGCGCATGCCCCGTTCTTCACGCGCAACATCGTCATTATTAAAGATAACTCCGGTCATACCGGGGTCGGCGAGATTCCGGGCGGCGAAAAAATCCGCAAAACGCTGGAAGATGCGATCCCACTGGTGGTGGGAAAAACGCTGGGTGAATATAAAAATGTCCTGACCGCCGTTCGCAACCAGTTTGCCGATCGCGATGCGGGCGGACGCGGTTTACAAACGTTCGATCTCCGTACCACTATCCATGTGGTGACTGGTATTGAAGCGGCAATGCTTGACCTTTTGGGCCAACACCTGGGCGTCAACGTCGCTTCGCTGTTAGGCGACGGTCAGCAGCGCAGCGAAGTCGAAATGCTGGGTTATCTGTTCTTTGTCGGCAATCGCAAGGCCACGCCGCTGCCGTATCAGAGCCAGCCGGATGAGCAATGCGACTGGTATCGTCTGCGCCATGAAGAGGCGATGACGCCGGAAACGGTAGTACGTCTGGCGGAAGCCGCCTATGAAAAATACGGCTTCAACGACTTCAAACTGAAAGGCGGCGTGCTGGCGGGCGAAGAAGAGGCCGAGTCAATCGTGGCGCTGGCGAAACGTTTCCCACAAGCGCGCGTCACGCTCGATCCAAACGGCGCCTGGTCGTTGAACGAAGCGATCAGCATTGGTAAATACCTGAAAGGTTCTCTGGCCTATGCAGAAGATCCGTGCGGCGCGGAGCAGGGTTTTTCCGGACGTGAAGTGATGGCGGAATTCCGTCGCGCGACCGGATTACCGACGGCCACCAATATGATAGCGACCGACTGGCGTCAAATGGGGCATACGCTGTCGCTGCAATCCGTCGATATCCCGCTGGCGGACCCGCACTTCTGGACTATGCAAGGCTCTGTACGCGTGGCGCAAATGTGTCATGAGTTCGGTCTGACCTGGGGCTCGCACTCTAACAACCACTTTGATATTTCGTTGGCGATGTTTACCCATGTTGCCGCGGCGGCGCCGGGCAAGATCACCGCGATCGATACCCACTGGATCTGGCAGGAAGGCAACCAACGTCTGACTAAAGAACCGTTTGAAATTAAAGGCGGCATGGTGCAAGTACCGACCAAACCGGGGCTGGGCGTTGAGCTCGATATGGATCAGGTGATGAAAGCGCATGAGCTTTATCAAAAGCATGGCTTAGGCGCGCGTGACGACGCGATGGGAATGCAGTACTTAATTCCTGGCTGGACGTTTGATAATAAGCGTCCTTGCATGGTGCGTTAAGTCAGAGCCGGTTCCGTAAGGAACCGGTCCTTCTCTGGGTGTATGCTTAACAGGATCAACATGCGTAAGGACGACTTATGAAAATAGTGATCGCACCAGACTCGTATAAGGAAAGTTTGAGTGCTCTTGAGGTAGCGACCGCCATTGAACAAGGATTTCGCGAGATCTGGCCTGACGCCGATTACCTGAAATTACCGCTGGCTGATGGCGGAGAAGGTACTGTCGAAGCGATGGTTGAAGCGACGGCGGGTCGAATCGTGCATGTTGAGGTCACCGGGCCGTTGGGGCATCGCGTCAATGCGTTTTATGGGCTTTCCGGCGATGCGCGTTCCGCGTTCATTGAAATGGCGGCCGCCAGTGGGCTGGAGCAGGTACCGCCCGCGCAACGCGATCCGTTGAAGACCACATCATGGGGAACCGGCGAGCTGATCCGTCATGCGCTGGATGCGGGCGTTGAGCATATCATTATTGGTATCGGCGGTAGCGCCACCAACGATGGCGGCGCGGGGATGGTGCAGGCGCTGGGGGCCAGGCTACGGGATGCGCAGGGCAATGATATTGTGCAAGGCGGCATTGGGCTGGAAACACTCGCCAGCATTGATATTAGCGGCCTGGATAAGCGTTTGTCGGCGTGTCATATAGAGGTCGCCTGCGATGTCACGAATCCCCTTACCGGCAAAGAGGGCGCGTCTGCGGTTTTTGGTCCGCAAAAAGGGGCGACGCCGGAAATGATTGAACGCCTGGATACGGCATTGACTCGCTATGCGCATTTGATTGCCCGCGATCTGCATGTCGATGTGTTGGATCTGGCAGGCGGCGGCGCGGCAGGCGGCATGGGGGCGGCGTTATACGCGTTTTGCGGCGCGCAGCTACGGCGTGGTATTGAGATTGTCACCGATGCGCTTCATCTGGAAGCGTGTCTTGCGGATGCTGATTTAGTCATCACCGGCGAGGGGCGCATCGACAGCCAGACCATTCACGGTAAAGTCCCTATTGGCGTGGCAAACATCGCCAAACGGTATAACAAGCCGGTAATTGGTATTGCGGGTAGCCTGACGGCGGATGTTGGCGTGGTTCATGAACATGGGCTTGATGCCGTTTTCAGCGTGATTTATACCATCTGCACGCTGGAGGACGCGCTGAAGAATGCGAGTGAAAACGTACGAATGACCGCGCGCAACGTGGCTGCAACGCTGAAAGCGGGGCAACAGTTACGCTGAGTTATAGGCCGGATAAGGCGGTCACGCCGCCATCCGGCGAATATCATCCTAATATCTTCTTCGCTTCACGCGCAACATTATCCATCTCATCCAGCAGCTCCAGAAACTCAGGCTCCAGCTCCTCTTCGTGGACGCCGCTGCGAAGCTGTTGCTCAATAAGCTGGCAAAGGTTCTTCATCCGCGGTACGCCGCTATAGCCGCAGCTCCCGTGTAGCTTATGGACCAGATCGACCAAACCGTTGGGATTTTCTCCCACCAGTTGTTCTTCAATTTTGTTGCGCACTTCCGGCAGAAAATCAATCAGCATTTGCAGCATATCCCGTGCCAGATCGGGCTTACCGGCAGCCTGGCGGAGCGCAAGCTGCCAGTCGAGCGTTGCATTCGGATTGAAGATAAACTCAGCCGGTTCCGGCGCCATCAGGCGCGCTGCTACGTTGGCGCCAGGTTTATAGCGCAGCAACAGATTATGCAACTTCTCTTCTTCTATCGGTTTAGCCAGATAGTCGTTCATGCCCGCGCTGAGCAACTTCTCTTTTTGCCCGGCCATCGCATGTGCCGTAACGGCAATAACCGGTGTTTGCTGCTGATGAGGAAGCTGGTGAATTAACTCGCAGGCGCGTATGCCGTCCATATCCGGCATCTGAATGTCCATCAAAATCAGATCAAACTGCATTTGTTTCGCCCGATCCACCGCCTGATGTCCGCTATCACAAAGCTCTACGTGCTGGACTTTATCTTCCAGTAACGCGCCGATAAGCTTCAGATTGGCGGGATTATCATCAACCGCCATAACCGTCATGGTGATTTTACTGGTATCCATTAGCAGCGGTTCAGGATGGTGATTCAACTGGCAATATTCCGTCAGCGCTGGCAACAGGCGCGTTGACGTTAATGGTTTTAACAGACAGGCCGCCGCGCCTCCTTGTTTCAGCTTTTCGGCGTTAATTTGCGCATGGCAAGGTAGCGCCAGCAGTAGAAAGTCCGTCATTGATGCCGCTTTCGCCAGACGTTCATGCTGCATGGTGAGCGGCTCGCGGAAGGTCACCGGAACGCTCAAAATCATAATATCGTAGTGCGCTAACGGCAGCGCGGAGAAGGTCGGGCTGTAAACCACCTCCACCGGCGTGTCGCTCAGCAGATCCAGGGTACATTGCGCGGCGGTAGCATTCGGTTCGACATAAGCCAGCCGTTTTCCGGCCAGACATGCGGTCGACGGCCCGTCAATAATGACATTTGGGTTAAGATCAAGATTAATATGAAACCAGAAGGTCGAGCCGCGATTAGGCTGGCTGTGGAAAGAGATATCCCCGCCCATTTCGTTGACCAGCTTTTGTGTAATCACCAGCCCAAGCCCGGTGCCGCCGTGACGGCGAGAAATACTGGCATCGGCCTGGCGAAACGCCTGAAACAGTCGCGACTGGTCGCGTTCCGGAATGCCGATCCCCGTATCGCGGATCTGCACTTCAATCTGTACTTTGGTGTTACTGAGCGCCCGCTTTTCTACCAGAATGTCGATATTGCCACTCTCGGTGAACTTAATGGCATTGCCCACCAGATTAGTAATGACCTGTTGCAGGCGCAGCGGGTCGCCAATCACATTATCCGGGACGTCGTTTTTAATATTTAACGTCAACTCCAGCCCTTTATCATGCGACGAGTGGGCCAGCAGCGTAACCACTTCATCCAGCGTGTTGCGCAGTGGAAAAGGGATACTTTCCAGAATGAGCTTACCGGCTTCCAGCTTGGAGAAATCAAGCACGTCATTAATGATCGCCAGCAGATTATTCGCGGAACGCTCAATGGTGTTCAGATGGTCGCGCTGGGTGGGATTCAGCTCCGTTTTTAATGTCAGGCGGGTAAAGCCAATGACGCCGTTCAGCGGCGTTCGCAGTTCGTGAGACATGTTCGCCAGGAACTCCGACTTAATACGCGCCGCTTCCTGGGCACGCTTTTTCGCCAGATCCAGCTCAACGTTTTGGATTTCCATCTGCTCAAGGGTTTCACGCAGGTCCGAAGTAGCCTGATCGATATTATGCTGCATCTCTTCGTGATAGGCGGCAAGCGACATCGCCATGGAATTAATGCCGTTTTTCAGCATATCCAGTTCGCCCAGCATAAATCCTTCCACACGGCTATCCAGTTGTCCGCGGCGAATGCGGTCAACGGTATTCACCATATTACGGATAGGCCCGGTGACATCGCGCATAAGCCGCCAGCCAAAGATCAGCGCAATGCCAATACAAAAAAGCATCATCACGCTGGAGATAAAAATCTCTTTGTATTGCTGTAGCCTTACCGACTTGAGATCCAGTTCAAGCGCCACATACCCCAGCATATTTTTGGTATTTTTCGCGTCGGCAATGGCTGACTCGTCCGGCGAATAGCTCTCCGAGATAATCGGAGTGCGCAGAATCATAATATCGCCGTGGCGATCGACGCTCAGACGACGTGGAAACGGCGCTCCGGCGGGAAGCTGCATCTGTGAGGGGTCCAGATGGAAATTAGACGTTACAAACAGGCGGTTATGATCGTCATAAACGGAAATCGCCCGCACAATATCAGAGTGTCTGCGGTGCAGGACGCTAATAAGTTGGCCGATAGACTCCCGGTTTTGTAAGTTCATACCATATTCGCTGGAGACGGCGAGCGGTTCAATAATACTGGCGCCGGCATCTTCCAGTTGACGCTGCAGGTCGTTATAGCGGTGCACTACAAAAAAGATACTGAGCAGCAAACCTATCAGGACGGTCGGGGCCAGGATCAGAATCATCATGCGTGCGCGCAGGCTGTAGTTGGTCATGGAGTTCCGTTATGGGACAATTAGGGTCACACTGTTAAATTGAGAAAAAGCTGGTCGATGGCGCAATTCTACTCTGCAAAACGGCGCGTGACGACGCGTCAGATCATAACCGTTAAAGTCAATGACCTCGATTCATTTGGTCAGGGCGTAGCCCGTCATAACGGAAAGGCGCTGTTTATCCCCGGTTTATTGCCTGAGGAAAGCGCAGAAGTCATTATTACAGAAGATAAAAAGCAATTTGCCCGCGCACGCGTTTCGCGCCGTTTGAATGATAGCCCGGAACGAGAAACGCCGCGCTGCCCGCATTTTGGCGTCTGCGGCGGTTGTCAGCAACAGCATGTCAGCATCGCCCTGCAACAACGCAGCAAAAGCGCGGCGCTGGCGCGTTTGATGAAACACGAGGTGAATGACATCATCGCCGGCGAGCCCTGGAGTTATCGGCGTCGTGCGCGGTTAAGTCTGAATTGCCTGCCGGATAAACCGCTGCAAATGGGATTTCGCAAAGCGGGTTCCAGCGATATCGTCAATGTCGAACAGTGCCCTGTTTTGGCGCCCCAGCTTGAAGCATTGCTGCCCCGAATCAGGGCGTGTCTGGCGAGTTTACACGGCACCCGACATCTTGGGCATGTTGAGCTGGTACAGGCGGGAAGCGGTACGCTGATGATTCTGCGCCATACCGCGCCATTGAGTGCGGCGGATAAAGAAAAACTGGAACGCTTTTCGCATTCTGAGGGATTGTCTCTGTTTCTGGCGCCGTTTAGCGAGATACTGGAAACGGTATCTGGCGAGGCGCCCTGGTATGATTCGCACGGCTTACGTTTAGCCTTCAGTCCGCGAGATTTTATTCAGGTTAATGAGGCGGTAAACCAGCAAATGATCGCCCGCGCGCTGGAGTGGCTTGATGTGCGCGCCGAGGATCGTGTCCTGGATCTGTTCTGCGGAATGGGGAATTTTACGCTGCCGCTGGCAACGCGCGCGGCAAGCGTGGTAGGGGTTGAGGGCGTTCCGGCGCTGGTAGAAAAAGGCCGTGAAAACGCCATCCGCAATGGTTTACATAATGTGACATTCTTCCATGAGAACCTGGAGGAAGATGTCACGAAGCAGCCGTGGGCGAAAAACGGCTTTGACAAAGTCTTACTCGATCCTGCGCGTGCGGGGGCTACAGGAGTGATGCGACATATTATAAAATTAAAACCTATTCGCATTGTTTATGTATCCTGTAACCCGGCGACGCTGGCGCGCGATAGTGAAGCGCTAGTCAATGCGGGATATGAGGTTACGCGTTTAGCGATGCTCGACATGTTCCCGCACACAGGACATCTGGAATCAATGGTTCTGTTCGAGCGCATGTAATGATTACCGGCTTACCGACTTCGGTAGGCCTGGTCCCTTAAGGAGAGGACGATGGTCGCGGTAAGAAGTGCACATATTAATAAAGCTGGTGAATTTGATCCGAAGAAGTGGATCGCAAGCCTGGGAATTTCCAGCCAGCAGTCGTGTGAGCGCTTAGCCGAAACCTGGGCGTATTGCCTGCAACAGACACAAGGACATCCGGATGCGGATCTGTTGCTGTGGCGTGGCGTGGAGATGGTAGAAATTCTTTCCACGCTGAGTATGGATATCGACACGCTGCGGGCGGCGCTACTGTTCCCTCTGGCCGACGCCAACGTAGTCAGCGAAGATGTACTGCGCGAAAGCGTCGGCAAATCTATCGTGACCCTGATTCATGGCGTGCGCGATATGGCGGCGATCCGTCAGCTAAACGCCACTCATAACGACTCTGTTTCTTCGGAGCAGGTTGATAACGTCCGTCGAATGTTATTGGCGATGGTGGATGATTTCCGCTGCGTGGTGATCAAACTGGCCGAGCGAATCGCTCATTTGCGCGAAGTGAAAGAGGCGCCGGAAGATGAGCGCGTGCTGGCGGCGAAAGAATGTACCAACATCTATGCGCCGCTCGCTAATCGTCTGGGCATCGGGCAACTGAAGTGGGAACTGGAAGACTACTGTTTCCGCTACCTGCATCCGGCGGAATACAAACGCATCGCCAAACTGCTGCATGAGCGCCGTCTCGATCGCGAACATTACATCGAAGAGTTTGTTGGACATCTGCGCGCCGAAATGAAAAACGAAGGCGTGCAGGCGGAAGTCTACGGACGACCAAAACATATTTATAGCATCTGGCGCAAAATGCAGAAAAAGCATCTGGCGTTTGATGAACTCTTTGACGTGCGCGCCGTGCGTATTGTCGCTGAACGTCTGCAGGACTGCTATGCCGCGTTGGGGATAGTGCATACGCACTATCGCCACCTGCCGGATGAATTCGATGATTATGTCGCTAACCCGAAACCGAACGGTTACCAGTCTATCCACACCGTGGTCCTGGGGCCGGGCGGTAAAACCGTTGAGATCCAGATCCGTACCAAACAGATGCATGAAGACGCCGAACTGGGCGTGGCGGCGCACTGGAAGTATAAAGAAGGCGCCGCGTCCGGCGGCGTGCGTTCCGGCCATGAAGACAGAATTGCGTGGCTGCGTAAGCTGATCGCCTGGCAGGAAGAGATGGCGGATTCCGGCGAAATGCTGGATGAAGTGCGCAGCCAGGTGTTTGACGATCGGGTCTACGTTTTTACGCCAAAAGGCGACGTGGTTGACTTGCCTGCCGGATCTACGCCGCTCGATTTTGCTTACCACATCCACAGCGATGTCGGGCACCGCTGCATCGGCGCGAAAATTGGTGGGCGTATTGTGCCATTCACCTATCAGTTGCAGATGGGGGATCAGGTTGAAATTATCACTCAGAAGCAGCCGAATCCCAGCCGCGACTGGCTGAATCCAAACCTGGGCTATGTGACGACCAGCCGCGGACGCTCGAAAATTCACGCCTGGTTCCGTAAACAGGACCGTGACAAAAATATCCTGGCTGGACGGCAGATCCTCGACGATGAGCTGGCGCATTTGGGGATTAGCCTGAAAGAGGCCGAGAAACATCTGCTGCCGCGCTACAACTTTAATGAGCTGGAAGAGTTGCTGGCGGCGATAGGCGGCGGCGATATCCGTCTTAATCAGATGGTGAATTTCCTGCAATCGCAGTTCAATAAGCCGAGTGCAGAGGAGCAGGATGCAGCGGCGCTGAAACAGCTTCAGCAAAAAACATACGCGCCGCAAAATCGTCGTAAAGACGACGGGCGCGTGGTGGTAGAAGGCGTGGGTAATTTGATGCACCACATTGCCCGCTGCTGCCAGCCGATTCCGGGGGATGAAATTGTCGGCTTCATTACTCAGGGGCGGGGGATTTCCGTGCACCGGGCCGATTGCGAACAGTTGGCGGAACTGCGCTCACATGCGCCGGAGCGGATCGTAGAGGCGGTATGGGGCGAAAGCTACTCGGCGGGATATTCGCTGGTGGTGCGCGTCCAGGCCAACGATCGCAGCGGTTTATTGCGTGATATCACCACCATTCTGGCTAACGAAAAAGTCAACGTGCTGGGCGTCGCCAGCCGCAGCGACATTAAGCAGCAGATCGCCACCATTGATATGACCATCGAGATCTACAACCTGCAGGTGCTGGGCCGCGTGCTCGGTAAGCTGAACCAGGTGCCGGATGTGATTGATGCCCGTCGTTTGCACGGGGGGTAAACCCCAGACAGTAATAATGTAGCGGCTTTGCTACTCGTTCAGCAAAGCCGCATTAACCAACCCCATAAGCATGAGATATGGGGTATGTTTTTGACGTACATTTCATTTCCGGTGTACTCTTATGTAAGATTTATACTTACAGTGGAGGCTGTTATGGCCAGAACAATGACCGTTGATCTTGGCGATGAACTGCGCGAGTTTATTGAATCGCTCATAGAATCAGGTGATTACAGAACACAAAGTGAAGTGATCAGAGAGTCTCTTCGTCTGCTGAGGGAAAAACAGGCCGAGTCACGACTTCAGGCGTTACGTGAACTTCTGGCTGAAGGTCTGAACAGCGGAGAGCCCCAGGCCTGGGAAAAGGACGCCTTTTTACGGAAGGTCAAAACAGGGATGATCAAACCCGATGAGAACGGTAAAATTAACGCCAAAGGCCAGTGAAGATCTGGAAAATATCTGGCATTACGGCTGGCTGTATTTTGGCGAAATACAGGCCGATCGATATATTAATCATCTATCAGAAATATTCAGCATCATGAGTGCCAATAACATTGGCACGCCTCGACCTGAACTGGGTGAATACATTTATGCCTTACCGTTTGAAAGGCATATTATCTATTTTATACAATCAGTTACGGAAGTTATCGTGATACGTATTCTGAGCCAGAATCAGGATGCTGGTAAGCATGTAAATTGGTTATAGCCTTTTTATCTAAAAAACAAGTGTGATTGAGCAGGGGGAATCAACAATATTACCAAGGAAAGTAACCTTTGCTGTGTTGCTACCCGCGGCTTGAGCGCCGGAGACAATTCCCATAACTAAAGATGCAGTTACTGCCAGTTTACAAAAATGAGATGACTTCATCGTGTTATCCTTAATTAACGTATTTTATGGCAGCATTTTGTACGCGTATACCAAGGGATATGCGGCATAGAGCCATGCTGCGGGCTTTGGGTAAAAAATAGGTCATAATAAAAATATTATATTTCTACATTTTTATGAGTGTATTCTTAAGGGCTGAATGATCGTACAGGCTCATAAAATATTATATGTAATACTTTCAATATGTTTATTTCATGTATGTTCCAGAAAAAACAAAAAAAGTGGTCTTTTTTGGATATTAAACTGGCGTGCATGCTACTCGTTTTTCCGTAAAAGTGAAATAATTTATTTTTTTGAAAGGGAAGGCTCTTTGGGGGGGGCTTATAGCGTTTGCATAATTTTTTTTGCTTAATTGATGTTATTTATAATGCCTGGTACAAATATCTGTTTTTTTAATAAGTTAGTTATATGATTATTATATTGTTGTGTATCGATTAATAATTTTAAAATTATACGGGAGAGGTAGCGTTCAACACCTGTTAACAATATATTTTATTATATAGGCGTTGCCGTAGTGTCTCTGTGCGTGAATGGTTAAGAATAATACGTTACAATTGTCGCTAGTATTTACAACCGATTAAAAACCATGACAACTAACCATCAAATTGACCGTCTTCTCACCCTCATGCAGCGCCTGCGTGACCCGGAAAACGGCTGCCCGTGGGATAAAGAGCAGACCTTCGCCAGCATCGCGCCTTATACGCTGGAAGAAACCTATGAAGTACTGGATGCTATTGCGCGTGAGGATTTTGACGATTTGCGCGGCGAACTGGGCGACCTGTTGTTCCAGGTGGTGTTTTACGCGCAGATGGCGCAGGAAGAAGGCCGCTTCGATTTTAATGATATCTGCGCTGCCATCAGCGACAAGCTGGAGCGCCGCCATCCGCATGTTTTTGGCGAGCTTTCCGCGGATAATAGCGAAGAAGCATTAGTTCGCTGGGAGCAAATCAAAACGGAAGAGCGCGCGCAAAAAGCGCAGCATTCCGCGCTGGACGATATTCCGCGCAGCTTACCGGCCTTAATGCGCGCGCAAAAAATCCAGAAACGGTGTTCAAACGTGGGCTTTGACTGGACGACGCTGGGACCGGTCGTCGATAAGGTCTATGAAGAGATCGATGAGGTGATGTTCGAGGCGCGGCAGGCGGTTGTTGATCAGGCTAAACTGGAAGAGGAAATGGGCGATTTGCTCTTTGCCACGGTCAACATGGCGCGTCATTTAGGTACGAAAGCGGAGCTCGCTTTGCAAAAAGCGAACGATAAATTTGAACGTCGTTTTCGCGAAGTTGAACGTATTGTCGCAGCCAGAGGCCTGGAAATGACCGGGGTGGACCTGGAAACAATGGAAGAAGTTTGGCAGGAAGTAAAACGCCAGGAAATTGATCTCTAAAGGTTTTAGGCGGTCAAGAGCGATTTGTGTGATTTTTTAAATAACAAGCGCTTGATTTACGTCAAAAACATTTACCTCAAAGGGGCTATTTTCTCCCTCCCTGTGTGAATGTCAGCCTGACGAAGAGGAGGAATAATGAAAGTTTGTGGCGTAGGTCATGTTCGGGTATACTGCTTTCCCGTCCTGGTTATTCCATCGTCTTTTAAACCTAACTTCTCAGGTTCCGCATGACAACGAACTATATTTTTGTGACCGGCGGGGTCGTATCCTCTCTGGGTAAAGGCATTGCCGCAGCCTCCCTCGCAGCCATTCTGGAAGCCCGTGGTCTCAACGTGACCATCATGAAACTGGATCCGTACATCAACGTTGATCCGGGTACTATGAGCCCAATCCAACACGGGGAAGTGTTCGTTACTGAAGACGGCGCTGAAACCGACCTGGACCTGGGGCACTACGAGCGTTTCATCCGCACCAAGATGTCTCGCCGCAACAACTTCACGACTGGCCGTATCTACTCCGACGTTCTGCGTAAAGAACGCCGTGGCGACTATCTGGGCGCAACCGTACAGGTAATCCCTCACATCACTAACGCGATTAAAGAGCGCGTGCTGGAAGGCGGCGAAGGCCACGATGTGGTACTGGTGGAAATCGGCGGTACCGTCGGTGATATCGAATCGCTGCCGTTTCTTGAGGCGATTCGTCAATTGGCGGTAGATATCGGTCGTGAACACGCGCTGTTTATGCACCTGACGCTGGTACCTTACCTGGCGGCTGCGGGCGAAGTGAAAACTAAACCGACTCAGCACTCCGTGAAAGAGCTGCTGTCTATCGGTATTCAGCCCGATATTCTGATTTGTCGTTCCGACCGTGCGGTTCCTGCCAACGAGCGTGCAAAAATTGCATTGTTCTGTAATGTGCCGGAAAAAGCCGTTATTTCAATGAAAGATGTCGATTCCATTTATAAAATTCCGGGCCTGTTGAAATCTCAGGGGCTTGATGATTATATTTGTAAACGATTCAGCTTGAACTGTCCGGAAGCTAACCTGTCTGAATGGGAACAGGTCATTTACGAAGAAGCGAACCCGGCAGGCGAAGTGACTATCGGCATGGTCGGCAAATATATTGAACTGCCGGATGCCTATAAGTCGGTGATCGAAGCGCTGAAACACGGTGGTCTGAAAAACCGCGTTACCGTCAACATCAAATTGATCGATTCGCAAGATGTTGAAACGCGCGGCGTCGAAATTCTGAAAGATTTGGACGCTATCCTGATCCCCGGCGGCTTCGGCTATCGTGGCGTTGAAGGTAAAATCGCCACTGCGCGCTATGCGCGTGAAAACAATATTCCTTATCTGGGCATTTGCCTGGGGATGCAGGTTGCGTTGATTGAGTTCGCTCGTAACGTGGCCGGCATGGACAACGCCAACTCAACGGAATTTGTGCCAGACTGTAAGTACCCGGTTGTGGCGTTAATTACCGAGTGGCGCGATGAAGACGGTAACGTTGAAGTCCGTAGCGAGAAGAGCGATCTGGGTGGCACCATGCGCCTGGGTGCGCAGCAGTGCCAACTTAGCGATGACAGTCTGGTACGTCAGTTGTACGGCGCGTCGACGATTGTTGAACGTCATCGCCATCGTTACGAAGTCAACAATATGTTGTTGAAACAAATTGAAGCAGCGGGTCTGCGTGTCGCAGGCCGTTCCGGTGATGATCAGTTAGTCGAGATCATTGAGGTACCGAATCATCCGTGGTTCGTGGCCTGTCAGTTCCATCCGGAATTTACTTCCACGCCGCGTGATGGACATCCGTTGTTCGCCGGCTTTGTTAAAGCCGCCAGCGAGCATCAGAAACGTCAGGCGAAGTAAAAAAGTTAGAACAGCGGTGCACCCTAAGCGGTGCACCGTTTGTCTGAAGTTTTAGTTTAACTAGTGACTTGAGGAAAACCTAATGTCCAAAATCGTTAAAGTCATCGGTCGTGAAATCATCGACTCCCGTGGTAACCCGACTGTTGAAGCTGAAGTACACCTGGAAGGTGGTTTCGTAGGTATGGCGGCAGCTCCGTCAGGTGCTTCTACTGGTTCCCGCGAAGCGCTGGAGCTGCGCGATGGCGACAAATCCCGTTTCCTGGGTAAAGGCGTAACCAAAGCTGTTGGCGCGGTTAACGGCCCGATCGCTCAGGCTATTTTTGGCAAAGACGCTAAAGACCAGGCTGGCATCGACAAAATCATGATCGACCTGGACGGTACTGAAAACAAATCTAACTTCGGTGCAAACGCCATTCTGGCTGTCTCTCTGGCTAACGCCAAAGCTGCTGCTGCCGCTAAAGGTATGCCGCTGTACGAGCACATTGCTGAACTGAACGGCACTCCGGGCAAATACTCCATGCCGGTTCCGATGATGAACATCATCAACGGCGGCGAGCACGCTGACAACAACGTCGACATCCAGGAATTCATGATCCAGCCGGTTGGCGCGAAAACGGTTAAAGAAGCCATCCGTATGGGTTCTGAAGTTTTCCATCACCTGGCAAAAGTGCTGAAAGGCAAAGGCATGAACACCGCTGTGGGTGACGAAGGCGGCTATGCGCCGAACCTGGGCTCCAACGCGGAAGCACTGGCTGTTATCGCTGAAGCGGTTAAAGCGGCTGGTTACGAGCTGGGTAAAGACATCACCCTGGCGATGGACTGCGCAGCATCTGAATTCTACAAAGACGGTAAATACGTTCTGGCTGGCGAAGGCAACAAAGCGTTCACCTCCGAAGAATTCACCCACTTCCTGGAAGAACTGACCAAACAGTACCCGATCGTTTCCATCGAAGATGGTCTGGACGAGTCTGACTGGGACGGTTTTGCATACCAGACCAAAGTACTGGGCGACAAAATCCAGCTGGTTGGTGACGACCTGTTCGTAACCAACACCAAAATCCTGAAAGAAGGCATCGAGAAAGGTATCGCTAACTCCATCCTGATCAAATTCAACCAGATCGGTTCTCTGACCGAAACTCTGGCTGCAATCAAGATGGCGAAAGACGCTGGCTACACTGCTGTCATCTCTCACCGTTCTGGCGAAACTGAAGACGCTACCATTGCTGACCTGGCTGTTGGTACCGCTGCAGGCCAGATCAAAACCGGTTCTATGAGCCGTTCTGACCGTGTTGCTAAATACAACCAGCTGATTCGTATCGAAGAAGCTCTGGGCGAAAAAGCACCGTACAACGGTCGTAAAGAGATCAAAGGCCAGGCGTAATCCTGCTTTTACCTCTTAACGTATAAACCCGCTTCGGCGGGTTTTTTTGTATCTGTTCAATAGCGCAGCCGCTGTGCATGACCGGGCAGACGAAATCTGCAATAATTAACGATTATCCCCTTAACAGAGAACGCTATGCAGTACCCGATTAACGAGATGTTCCAGACCCTACAAGGCGAGGGTTATTTTACCGGCGTCCCCGCTATTTTTATTCGTTTACAGGGATGTCCGGTCGGCTGTGCCTGGTGTGATACCAAGCATACCTGGGATAAACTGAGCGATCGGGAAGTGTCTCTGTTCAGCATTCTGGCAAAAACCAAAGAGAGCGACAAATGGGGTGCTGCGAGCAGTGAAGATCTGCTGGCGGTGATTAATCGTCAGGACTATACCGCGCGTCACGTTGTCATCACCGGTGGCGAACCCTGCATTCACGACCTCATGCCGCTCACCGATCTGCTTGAAAAGAGTGGTTTTAGTTGTCAGATTGAAACCAGCGGGACGCACGAAGTGCGCTGTACGCCCAATACCTGGGTCACGGTTTCACCAAAAGTGAATATGCGCGGGGGATATGACGTGCTTTCCCAGGCGCTGGAGCGCGCCAATGAAATCAAGCATCCCGTTGGGCGAGTTCGTGATATTGAGGCGCTGGATGAACTGTTAGCCACGTTGAGCGATGATAAACCGCGCGTGATTGCTTTGCAGCCCATTAGCCAGAAAGAAGACGCGACGCGTCTGTGTATTGAAACTTGTATTGCACGTAACTGGCGTTTGTCGATGCAAACACATAAATATTTAAATATTGCCTGATGCATTACTAATCTTACAGACGGCCTGCCGATGCCGTCTGTGACTCATCCATTACCTTGCATTGTTTATTTTCTCTATGTGAATTTCGATGAGTGTATAAAAGCGCTGATAAATTTTTCCATAGCGATGCACGGATCACGCTATTTTGGTAAATTTAAAGAAAAAATCATTCTATGAACTTTTTTGCATCAAAATCAGCAAATTAGCTGTTCTTTAATAATTTAAATTGTTGCGATTATGTTGGTGGAATGTGGTGCTGACAAAAAGTAGTTTATAAACAATGATATACGTTTAGTGTGTTCCCCGCGCCAGCGGGGATAAACCGCGTTTTCTCCGGAAAACCGCTACAAATACTAAGTGTTCCCCGCGCCAGCGGGGATAAACCGAGTTTGCCGGAGGCGTCCGACACTGGCGAAAAGTGTTCCCCGCGCCAGCGGGGATAAACCGCGGCCTTCGTAACGCGTGGGAAGAGGCACGAAGTGTTCCCCGCGCCAGCGGGGATAAACCGCAGATACGTATTTTGATCACCTGCTGCGGCCTGTGTTCCCCGCGCCAGCGGGGATAAACCGGGGATCGCGCTGGCGGTCGCATCCGTTGCCGTGTGTTCCCCGCGTCAGCGGGGATAGCCGTTGCATAATCATAATCTGTGTACCAGTAATGGCTGCTACAAACCTGTAAAGTAAAAAGGCCGCGTTTTCCCGGGGAGGCTTTTATACAGGAGAAGGCCATGGCGTTAAGGATCAGGGTATTGCTCGAAAATCATAAGGGAGCTGGAGCGGATAAATCATTGAAGGCCCGGCCAGGATTAAGCCTGTTGGTCGAGGATGAGTCTACGTCGATCTTGTTCGATACCGGCCCTGATGACAGTTTTATGCAAAACGCGTCGGCGATGGGGATCGACCTGTCCGATGTGTCTGCTGTGGTGCTTTCGCATGGTCATTACGATCATTGCGGCGGCGTGCCGTGGCTTCCTGATAACAGTCGAATCATCTGCCATCCCGATATTGCGCGTGAACGTTATGCGGCAATGACTTTTCTCGGTATTACCCGAAAAATAAAAAAATTGTCATGTGAGGTGGACTATTCACGCTACCGAATGATGTACACGCGTGACCCCCTGCCGATTGGCGAAAACTTTATCTGGTCAGGGGAAATACCGGTGGTCGCGCCTGAAGCCTACGGCATTTTTGGCGGCCACAATGCGGAGCCGGACTCTATTTTGGATGAGGGCGTACTGATTTACCAATCGGCAAAAGGATTAGTCATCATTACGGGATGCGGGCATCGGGGGATCGCAAATATTGTCCGGCACTGTCAGAACATTACCGGTATAAAGCGGATTTACGCGCTTGTCGGCGGATTTCATCTCCGCTGCGCATCACCGTTCACGATGTGGCGAGTCAGGCGCTTTCTGCAAGAACAAAAACCTGAAAAACTATGCGGTTGTCACTGTACAGGGGTCTGGGGGCGGTTGTGGCTACCGGAAATAACCGCACCTGCAACTGGTGATGTGCTGCGCTTTTAACACCGCGCTGGACAATGTTTTCACTGATAAAACGTCGTGTGAATAGGCTGGAATCAATTTGCCATCCAGCCCACGCGTTAATAAACCTTATTCGCCGCGATAGACGCAGCCGGCTGTACAGGTCTCTTTCACCATCACGGCGCTCAGTAGCGGCACGACGGGCTTAACCTGATCCCAAATCCATTTTGCCAGCACTTCGCTGGTGGGATTGGACAGCCCTGGAATATCATTCAGATAGTAGTGATCAAGACGATCGTAAGTAGGTTTAAACGCCGCTTTGAGATCCGCGAAATCCATAATCCAACCGGTATGCGGATCGACTTCACCGGTAATTTCGAGACGCACCATAAACGAGTGTCCGTGCAGGCGGCCGCACTTATGCCCTTCAGGCACGTGAGGCAGGCGGTGAGCGGCTTCAAAGGTGAAATCTTTATACAACGTGGTGGACATGATGAACTCTCAGGCAATAAAAAAACCGCCGTAGGGTACCGGAAAGCGCATTTTTTATCATTAACTAAAACCATTCTCCGCCTTGTGACGGGCAATTAATTTAAGAATTTCCAGAAAATTTAATAATTATCAATTAATTATAAAATCGATTTTGGCGTTAATAACGATAACTAAAACAGGTTAGTTCATTTGGTTATTTGTTATTTCCAACCCTTCTTTAATTGTTATTCCTCTCACCGTTACCCTTATCCTTAGTTTGGGATTTATCGCTTATACACTTCATCCTTCAAGCCGCATCTGTGTTG
The DNA here is from genome assembly GCF_020181675.1 of Salmonella sp. A7. NCBI lineage: Bacteria > Pseudomonadati > Pseudomonadota > Gammaproteobacteria > Enterobacterales > Enterobacteriaceae > Salmonella > Salmonella sp. A7. The sequence goes on from NZ_CP084001.1 coordinate 931,909, forward strand.
ACTGCGTTTACTCACCCTAGTCACGTATTTATGTACGCTCCTGGGGCGCGCTCAGCTTACGGCGAACTTGAATGATTTTGTGTGTAGATCCGCTTTGCTTACTGGAACATAACGACGCATGACGACACCGGCTCCACTGACTGGGTTGCTTCCGCTTAATCCGGAGCAACTGGCGCGCCTTCAGGCCGCGACAACCGACCTTACTCCCGAACAGCTTGCCTGGGTCTCCGGCTATTTTTGGGGCGTACTGAACCCGCGCTCAGGCACTGTTGCCGTCACGCCTGCTCCTGAGGGGAAGATGCCGGGGGTTACGCTTATCTCCGCTTCGCAAACCGGCAACGCGCGTCGTGTGGCGGAAGCGCTGCGTGATGATCTGCTGGCGGCCAACCTTAATGTGACACTGGTGAACGCCGGCGACTACAAATTCAAACAGATTGCCAGTGAAAAACTGCTGGTGATAGTGACGTCCACCCAGGGAGAAGGCGAGCCGCCGGAAGAGGCCGTCGCGCTGCATAAGTTCCTGTTCTCGAAAAAAGCGCCGAAACTGGAAAACACCGCTTTTGCCGTGTTTAGCCTCGGCGACACCTCTTATGAATTTTTCTGCCAGTCCGGAAAAGATTTTGACAGCAAACTGGCGGAACTGGGCGGTGAACGTCTGCTCGACCGTGTCGATGCTGACGTTGAATATCAGGCCGCTGCCAGCGAATGGCGCGCCCGCGTGGTTGATGTTCTGAAGTCCCGCGCACCTGTCGCGGCACCTTCGCAATCCGTCGCTACTGGCGCGGTAAACGACATCCACACCAGCCCCTATACCAAAGACGCGCCGCTGACCGCGACCCTCGCCGTGAATCAGAAAATCACCGGTCGCGATTCAGAAAAAGATGTGCGCCATATTGAGATTGATTTAGGCGACTCCGGCCTGCGCTATCAGCCGGGCGATGCGCTGGGCGTCTGGTATCAGAACGATCCGGATCTGGTGAAAGAGCTGGTTGAGTTGCTGTGGTTGAAAGGCGATGAGCCGGTGACGGTTGACGGTAAAACCCTGCCGCTCGCCGAAGCGCTGGAGTGGCACTTCGAGCTGACGGTGAATACCGCCAACATTGTTGAGAACTACGCGACCCTGACGCGCAGTGAGTCGCTGTTGCCGCTGGTGGGCGATAAAGCCCTGCTTCAACAGTATGCCGCCACCACGCCGATCGTTGATATGGTGCGTTTCTCTCCGGCGCAGCTGGATGCTCAGGCGCTAATCGACCTGCTGCGTCCGCTAACGCCGCGTCTGTACTCCATCGCCTCCGCACAGGCTGAAGTGGAGAGCGAAGTGCATATCACCGTTGGCGTGGTTCGTTATGACATTGAAGGCCGCGCCCGCGCCGGTGGCGCTTCCAGCTTCCTCGCTGACCGCGTGGAAGAAGAGGGCGAAGTTCGCGTCTTTATTGAGCATAACGATAACTTCCGCCTGCCTGCTAACCCGGAAACGCCGGTGATTATGATTGGCCCAGGTACGGGTATCGCGCCGTTCCGCGCCTTTATGCAGCAACGCGCCGCCGACGGTGCGGAAGGCAAGAACTGGCTGTTCTTCGGTAACCCGCACTTCACCGAAGACTTCCTTTATCAGGTTGAATGGCAGCGTTACGTGAAAGAAGGCGTGCTGAACCGGATCGATCTGGCCTGGTCCCGCGATCAAAAAGAAAAAATCTACGTACAAGACAAACTGCGCGAACAGGGCGCGGAGCTGTGGCGCTGGATCAATGACGGTGCCCACATTTATGTCTGCGGCGACGCCAGGCGTATGGCCGCAGATGTCGAAAAAGCATTGCTGGAAGTGATTGCTGAATTCGGTGCAATGGACATCGAAGCGGCGGATGAATTTTTAAGTGAGCTGCGCGTCGAGCGCCGTTATCAGCGAGATGTCTACTAATGAGCGAAAAACATCCAGGCCCACTGGTGGTCGAAGGTAAACTGTCCGATGCCGAGCGCATGAAGCTGGAAAGCAACTACCTGCGCGGTACCATTGCGGAAGATCTGAACGACGGTCTCACCGGCGGTTTTAAAGGCGACAACTTCCTGCTAATACGCTTTCATGGCATGTATCAGCAGGATGACCGCGATATTCGCGCCGAGCGTGCGGCGCAGAAGCTGGAGCCGCGCCACGCCATGCTGCTGCGCTGCCGCCTGCCGGGCGGGGTGATTACTACGGCGCAATGGCAGGCGATCGATAAATTCGCGGCGGATAACACGATTTATGGCAGTATCCGTCTGACCAACCGCCAGACCTTCCAGTTCCATGGCATTCTGAAGAAGAACGTCAAGCCGGTGCACCAGATGCTGCATTCGGTCGGTCTGGACGCGCTGGCGACCGCCAACGACATGAACCGTAACGTGCTGTGCACCTCCAACCCGTACGAATCGCAGTTGCACGCGGAAGCCTACGAATGGGCGAAGAAGATCTCTGAACATCTGCTGCCGCGCACTCGCGCCTATGCGGAGATCTGGCTCGATCAGGAGAAGGTAGCGACCACCGATGAAGAGCCGATCCTCGGGCAGACCTATCTGCCGCGTAAGTTCAAAACCACGGTAGTGATCCCGCCACAAAACGATATCGATCTGCACGCCAACGACATGAACTTTGTGGCGATTGCCGAAAACGGCAAGCTGGTCGGCTTTAACCTGCTGGTGGGCGGCGGTCTGTCTATTGAGCATGGTAATAAGAAAACCTATGCCCGTACCGCGAGCGAGTTTGGCTATCTACCGCTGGAGCACACCCTGGCGGTGGCGGAAGCGGTAGTGACGACGCAGCGCGACTGGGGTAACCGTACCGACAGGAAAAACGCCAAAACCAAATACACCCTTGAGCGCGTGGGACTGGAGACGTTTAAAGCGGAAGTCGAGCGTCGCGCGGGGATCAAATTTGAGCCGATCCGCCCGTATGAGTTTACCGGTCGCGGCGATCGTATCGGTTGGGTGAAAGGGATCGACAACAACTGGCACCTGACGCTGTTTATTGAAAATGGTCGTATCCTGGATTATCCGGGGCGCCCGCTGAAAACCGGCCTGCTGGAGATCGCGAAGATTCATCAGGGCGAGTTCCGTATTACCGCTAACCAGAACCTGATTATTGCCAGCGTGCCGGAAAGCCAGAAAGTGAAAATCGAGACGCTGGCGCGCGACCACGGGTTGATGAATGCCGTGAGCGCGCAGCGTGAAAACTCAATGGCCTGTGTATCGTTCCCGACCTGCCCGCTGGCAATGGCGGAAGCCGAGCGTTTCCTGCCGTCGTTCACGGACAAAGTGGAGGCGATTCTGGAAAAACACGGCATTCCTGATGAGCATATCGTGATGCGCGTGACCGGCTGCCCGAACGGCTGTGGTCGCGCGATGCTGGCGGAAATTGGCTTAGTAGGGAAAGCGCCGGGTCGTTATAACCTGCATCTTGGTGGCAACCGTATTGGGACACGTATCCCACGGATGTATCAAGAAAATATCACCGAGCCGGATATTCTGGCTTCGCTGGATGAACTGATTGGGCGCTGGGCGAAAGAGCGTGAAGCGGGTGAAGGCTTCGGCGACTTTACGGTGCGTGCGGGCATCATTCGCCCGGTGCTCGATCCCGCGCGTGATTTCTGGGAATAACCTGAATTGCCGGATGGCGTCTGTGTAGGCCTGATAAGCGCAGCGCCATCAGGCAAGGCAAACAGTGAGGAACTTATGTCCCAACTCGATCTCAACGCATTGAATGAACTGCCAAAAGTCGATCGCGTACTGGCGTTGGCGGAAACCAACGCCCAACTGGAAACGCTAACTGCCGAAGAACGCGTGGCCTGGGCGCTGGAAAATCTGCCCAGCGAATACGTGCTCTCCTCAAGCTTTGGCATCCAGGCGGCGGTGAGCCTGCACCTGGTGAACCAGATTCGCCCGGATATCCCGGTGATCCTCACCGATACCGGCTATTTGTTCCCGGAAACCTATCAGTTTATTGATGAGTTAACGGACAAACTCAAACTCAACCTGAAAGTTTACCGCGCGGGCGAAAGTCCGGCCTGGCAGGAAGCGCGCTACGGCAAGCTGTGGGAGCAGGGCGTAGAAGGTATTGAGAAATACAATGACATCAACAAAGTCGAGCCGATGAACCGGGCGCTAAAAGAGCTGAAAGCGCAGACGTGGTTTGCGGGTCTGCGTCGCGAGCAGTCCGGCAGCCGCGCGCATTTACCTGTTCTCGCTATCCAGCGCGGCGTGTTTAAAGTGCTACCGATTATCGACTGGGATAACCGCACGGTTTACCAGTATCTGCAAAAGCATGGTCTGAAATACCATCCGCTGTGGGATCAGGGCTATCTGTCGGTGGGCGATACACATACTACCCGCAAGTGGGAGCCGGGCATGGCGGAAGAAGAGACACGCTTCTTCGGACTGAAACGTGAGTGCGGGCTGCATGAAGGGTAATTGTCCTTACGCGGTATGATTATACTTGCTGCTATGAAAAATCCGGCAGGCAGCCGGATTTTAAATTGGTTATATTACTGACTATCTTTATGTCAGTAATATATTACGACTGCACCCATCTTTACCAATGTGCAAAGAACGTTCATGGGTTAGATATAGTTTTTCAAGAATTACATCAATAAACATTTTTTTTGCATGATAGTCGTTATAATCCTGATTAAGTTTTTTTAAAAAACCAGAATTTGTTGGTTTAAACTCTGCAAACGGTGAATAGCTGTGTAGTAAATAGGAGATGCACGGATGCATCATGCTAAAAGCGACTTCACCTTGTACCTCCTGATAACCTATTTTGCAAAACTGAGTCGTAGGCTCAAAGTTACCGGCATTAATACAGGCCAGCATCGATTTTTCATCTGCAGTAAGTGAGTCCTGCCATTCGACAAGCGGGTGGTCTGGAGCCTCTGCGGGACGCATCATCTCATAAACCGCCGCTTTGATTTGTGCATTGCCCGTCACTTCTTTTCGTAGAGTTGAAATCGACTCCTGAAGTAATTCCGGGTGCCAGGTCATCTTCGCACCAATCACCTCGCATATTTGTAAAAATAACTGTCTCTCCTCTCTACTCATAGATTCTATCACTGCATCATCTGATATATTGAGGATGTCCTTAATATTGCTTTGGCTGATCACCGTGTCGCCGACCATAAGTAAAAATTGTGTCTGAGAAGCGTCCAACTTGATAGTAAACAGATCCTGATGAGCCGGGCAGGCCAGATGTTGTAGCCGTTTAAAGGCGTAAATTTTATTTATATCCTCTACGTTAACTTCCATCTCTCCAGGTTCACCACGGCCCTGCCCGTGAATGATGGAGTGTAACACTTCCAGCGCATGGTCCTTTTTTTCCGCTCTAAAATGATCCTGGACTTTATCCCAGCCCCCCATATGGATTGCTTTTTCTTTATCTGCGCTTAACAGATGAGCAAGCCGACTTTCATTAAGCGTATAATTTTGATGATTACCGAAGCTTAAAGTGACTGGCATAATATTTTCCTTCAAATTTATATTATTCAATATCCGGAGTAAAATATATCGTTCAATTCTCTCTTTTTTATTAAACAGATAAAGTTTACTACAGGAGAGAATTTGAACGACATTATTAATACAGCACATTTATGGTTGGTAATCCTTTGTGGTGACGATAATTCAGACAAAAGGTAGATGATTCGCCGCAAATGGTCGTTTTTTTAAATTTTGCCTCATGCAGGGGGCATTGGACGAAGCCTCTTTGATCGCCTCTTCCAGAAGACAAGGGCGGAAAAATTTATAATAATTATTCGTGAAATAAATATTTCCGAAGAATATATAAACTTGAGTAAGTATATTTAAATATAATCTCATGGTATGCGATTTTTGTGAGATATATCAACAAAAAAGACCATTAAAAAGGCGTAGAGTGCTTTTATTATCCACATGCTGGAGTTTACGTGTCGATATATCACTATTGGGGAAAGTCTCGACGAGGAGAAATTGACGGCGGTGATGATTACCATTTGCTTTGCTGGCATTCTTTAGATGTTGCGGCTGTGGGTTACTGGATGGTGATAAATAATATTTATTTTATTGACCACTATCTAAAAAAATTAGGCATCCAGGATAAGGAGCAGGCGGCGCAATTTTTTGCCTGGATTTTATGTTGGCATGATATTGGAAAATTTGCTCATTCCTTCCAGCAACTATACCGTCATGAGGCTTTAAACATCTTTAATGAGCCTACACGGCATTATGAAAAAATCGCGCATACCACGCTGGGATACGTGTTGTGGAACTCCTGGCTAAGTGAATGCCCTGAATTGTTTCCTCCTTCTTCGCTTTCAGTTCGTAAAAGTAAGCGCGTTATGGCGCTTTGGATGCCAGTCACTACAGGTCATCATGGACGCCCTCCAGAGGCAATCCAGGAGCTGGACCATTTTCGCCAGCAGGATAAAGACGCGGCAAGAGATTTTCTTCTGAGAATAAAAGCGCTCTTTCCTTTAATTACTTTGCCTGAATCCTGGGATGAAGATGAGGGTATCGACCAATTTCAGCAACTTTCCTGGTTTATTTCCGCTGCGGTTGTACTGGCTGACTGGACTGGTTCTGCCAGCCGTTATTTTCCGCGTACTGCGGAAAAAATGCCTGTTGATACCTACTGGCAGCAAGCTCTCGCTAAAGCACAAACTGCCATCACGCTATTTCCCTCAGCGGCGAATGTGTCTGCCTTTACGGGCATAGAAACGCTTTTCCCTTTTATTCAGCATCCCACACCGTTACAACAAAAGGCGCTAGAGCTGGATATCAACGTGGATGGCGCCCAACTCTTTATTCTTGAAGATGTCACCGGGGCCGGAAAAACAGAGGCGGCGCTCATATTAGCTCATCGACTGATGGCGGCAGGTAAAGCGCAGGGACTCTATTTTGGACTGCCGACAATGGCGACAGCCAACGCGATGTTTGAACGTATGGCGAACACCTGGCTGGCGCTGTATCAGCCGGACTCCCGTCCCAGCCTGATTCTGGCGCATAGCGCGCGTCGCTTAATGGATCGTTTCAATCAGTCAATATGGTCGGTCACTCTTTCCGGTACGGAAGAACCCGATGAAGCGCAGCCTGATAGTCAGGGATGCGCCGCCTGGTTTGCCGACAGCAATAAAAAAGCGTTGTTGGCGGAGGTTGGCGTAGGCACGTTGGATCAGGCGATGATGGCGGTAATGCCATTTAAACATAACAACCTGCGGTTACTGGGTCTTAGCAACAAGATTTTACTGGCTGATGAGATCCATGCCTGTGATGCATGGATGTCCAGAATACTTGAAGGTTTGATTGAACGGCAGGCCAGTAATGGCAACGCCACTATTCTGTTATCTGCGACGCTATCGCAGCAGCAGCGAGATAAGCTGGTGGCGGCATTTTCCCGTGGGGTGAGGCGTAGTGTGCAGGCGCCGTTGCTAGGCCATGACGATTATCCCTGGCTGACTCAGGTCACACAAACAGAGTTGATTTCTCAGCGGGTTGATACACGCAAAGAGGTTGAACGTAGCGTAGATATTGGCTGGCTACATAGTGAAGAGGCGTGTCTTGAACGTATAGGTGAAGCAGTGGAAAAAGGAAACTGTATCGCCTGGATACGTAACTCCGTTGATGATGCGATTCGTATCTATCGCCAGCTTCAACTGAGTAAGGTCGTCGCCACGGAAAACCTTTTACTCTTCCATAGTCGCTTTGCTTTTCACGATCGTCAGCGGATTGAGTCACAGACGCTGAATCTCTTTGGCAAACAGAGCGGCGCGCAACGTGCCGGTAAGGTCATTATCGCCACGCAGGTAATCGAACAAAGTCTGGATATTGACTGCGATGAGATGATCTCTGATTTAGCGCCGGTGGATTTATTAATTCAGCGGGCCGGTCGACTACAGCGTCATATTCGCGATCGTAACGGTCTGGTGAAAAAGAGTGGGCAGGATGAGCGAGAGACGCCAGTGCTGCGCATTCTTGCTCCGGAGTGGGATGACGCGCCGCGAGAGAACTGGTTATCCAGCGCCATGCGTAACAGCGCCTATGTCTATCCCGATCATGGGCGCATGTGGCTGACGCAGCGCATATTACGTGAGCAGGGGACGATTCGGATGCCGCAATCTGCCCGATTGTTGATTGAGTCGGTCTACGGCGAGGACGTCAACATGCCGGTTGGATTTGCAAAAACCGAGCAATTGCAGAAAGGCAAATTTTATTGCGACCGGGCATTTGCCAGACAGATGCTGCTTAACTTTGCGCCGGGCTATTGTGCTGAAATTAGCGATTCTCTACCGGAGAAAATGTCAACGCGGTTGGCGGAAGAGTCTGTCACGCTGTGGCTGGCGAAAATCGTGGATGGCGTCGTAACCCCTTATGCCAGCGGTGAACATGCCTGGGAGATGAGCGTGCTGCGGGTACGTCAGAGCTGGTGGGATAAACATAAAGACGAGTTTGAAAAATTAGATGGCGAACCCCTGCGTAAGTGGTGTGCGCAACAGCATCAGGATAAGGATTTTGCCACGGTGATTGTGGTGACGGATTGTGCCGCTTGTGGTTATTCGGCGAATGAGGGATTGATTGGCATGATGGGGGAATAACGAATATAGATATGGACAATTTTTCGCTTTTAACAACGCCCTGGCTCCCCGTCCGTTTCAAAGACGGTTCCACGGGCAAACTGGCTCCTGTCAATCTGGCAGATGAAAACGTGGTGGATATCGCCGCAACGCGAGCAGATTTGCAGGGAGCGGCCTGGCAGTTTCTGTTGGGATTGCTGCAATGCAGTATCGCGCCGAAAAGATACAAAAACTGGGAGGATATCTGGTTTGATGGATTGCATGCCGATGCGCTCCATAAGGCATTAGCACCGTTAGAACACGCTTTTCAGTTTGGCGCGGAAACGCCGTCTTTTATGCAGGATTTTGAAGAATTACCCGACAATAAAATAACTATAGCTTCGCTATTACCGGAAACACCAGGTATTCAAACTACTGAGTTAAATACAGATCATTTTATCAAACGTGGCGTAATGGAATGTTTTTGCCCGCATTGTGCCGCGTTGGCGTTGTTTTCTATGCAGCTTAACGCTCCTTCCGGCGGACAAGGCTACCGCACTGGGCTGCGCGGCGGCGGGCCGCTGACTACATTGATTGAATTGCAGGAATATCAGGGAGAGCGGCAAACGCCGCTCTGGCGCAAGCTGTGGCTCAACGTGATGCCGCAGGATGCTGCGGATCTGCCTTTGCCTGTCGTCTATGATGCGGCTGTATTTCCCTGGCTTGCCGCAACACGTACCAGCGAGCCACCAGCTCATACTATTACAACAGATGAGCAGGTAAATAAATTACAAGCATACTGGGGGATGCCACGCCGTATCCGTCTGGATTTCGCGACAATACGTCAGGGAGTGTGCAATATCTGCGGTAATAATAGCGATGAGCTGCTAATCCAGATGTTGGTCAAGAATTATGGCGTTAATTATGACCGCTGGCGGCACCCATTAACACCACATCGCCTGCAAATAAAGAATAGTAAGGGATTTGAACCTGTTATAACCCAACCTGGTGGACTTCTTTGGCGAGATTGGCTGGGACTAAGTCAAGAAAACCCGACGGAAAAGAATACCGAATATCCGGCACAGGTGATCAAAGTGTTTAATGCCCGAGAGCTCAGGAATATCAAAGTAGGCTTGTGGGGATTTGGTGCCGATTCCAAAAAAATGAAAATCCGCTGTTGGTATGAGCACCACTTTCCGTTGCTGATGACGGAAGGTCTGATCCCTGATTTACGTAAAGCAATACAAACTGCTACCCGACTCCTCAGCCTGCTGCGCAGTGCGCTAAAAGAAGCGTGGTTCGCCAATGCGAAGGGCGCCCGCGGTGATTTCAGTTTTATCGACATTGATTTCTGGAACCTGACGCAGGGGCGCTTTCTCAATCTGATCCACGATCTGGAAAACGGCCACAAGCCGGACGAAAGGCTGAATAAATGGCAAAGAGAACTTTGGCTGTTTACCCGTTGTTACTTCGATGATCACGTCTTTACCAACCCCTACGAGAGCAGCGATCTGGAGCGCATCATGAAGGCGCGCAAAAAATATTTTACCTCATCGGCGGAAAAGCAAAGCGCGAAAGCCGCCAAAGCAAAGAAGCAGGAGGCTGCTGAATGAGTATTGTGCAAGAGGATCACAAAGCCACGCTGCGCAAATGGCATGAGGATTTGCAGGAGAAGCGGGGTGCACGGGCCAGCTTGCGGCGCAGTAAAACGGTGAATGAGGCCTGCTTGTCTGAGGGATTTCATTTGCTGTTAATGCAGACGCATTCGTTGTGGAAAAACAAGGCACCCTGGCATGTTACTGCATTGGCAATCACAGCGGCACTGGCTGCACATATCAAATTTATTGATGAGCAAAAGAGTTTTGCTGCGCAGCTTGGACAGAAGAAAGGTGGCGACACTCCGGTGATGTCAAAATTACGCTTCTCCCACCTATTAGCGGTAAAAACGCCGGATGAACTGCTGCGCCAGTTACGGCGTGCGGTGAAGCTGTTAGATGGTTCGGTCAACCTGTTTTCTCTTGCAGACGATATTTTCTGCTGGTGCCAGGAGCAGAATGACTTGCTGAACCACCATCGCCGCCAGCAGCGGCCAACCGAATTTCTCCGTATCCGCTGGGCGCTGGAATACTACCAGGCTGGCGATAACGAACAAGATTAACAGGGATATCTTTATGACAACGTTTATTCAACTCCATTTATTAACCGCTTATCCTGCCGCCAACCTCAACCGTGACGATACCGGCGCGCCAAAAACCGTGGTGCTTGGCGGCGCGACGCGTCTGCGTATCTCCTCTCAGAGCCTGAAACGTGCCTGGCGTACCTCGGAACTGTTTGAGCAGGCGCTTGCCGGGAATATCGGTATTCGTAGCGGACGTATTGCGCGCGAAGCGGCGCAGATCCTCGTTGAAAGCGGCATTGACGCCAAAAAAGCGGTTGAGTACGTCAAGAACATCGCTAACTATTTTGGCAAGGTAAAGGCGGAAAAGAAACCCAAAGATGAGTTGACGAATGCTGAAACCGGGCAACTGGTGCATATCAGCCCAGCTGAGTTTGAGGCTGTGAAAGCGCTGGCGCACCGTCTGGCAGAAGAAAAACGCGCGCCAAAAGAGGAAGAGCTTGCACTGCTACGTAAAGATCGCATGGCCGTCGATATTGCCATGTTTGGCCGGATGTTAGCGGAGAAAACTGATTTTAACGTTGAAGCCGCCTGCCAGGTCGGCCACGCCTTCGGCGTCAGCGAAACGATCGTCGAAGACGATTTCTTTACTGCTGTGGATGACCTACGCCAGGCATCGGCAGAAGATGCAGGTGCAGGCCATCTCGGCGAAACCGGCTTTGGCTCCGCGCTGTTTTACACCTATATCTGCATCGACAAAGATCTGCTGGTGAAAAACCTGAACGGCAATGAAGAACTGGCAAACAAAACGCTGCGCGCCTTTACTGAAGCGGCGCTGAAAGTGTCGCCGACCGGCAAACAGAACAGCTTTGCCAGCCGTGCCTATGCCTCGTGGGCGCTGGCCGAAAAAGGCACCGACCAACCACGTTCACTGGCGGCTGCGTTTTATGAACCGATCAACGGTACAGACCAATTGAACGTTGCGGTTAAGCGTATTACATCGCTGCATAAGAATATGAATAAGGTTTATGGCCAGCGGACTGATACCGCCAGTTTCGACGTGATGAATCAGCAGGGAAGCATGAAAGACGTGCTTGACTTCATCTGCGCGTAAGGGGCGGCTTATGAGCCAATATCTGGTTTTTCAGCTTCACGGGCCGATGGCCTCCTGGGGCGTGGATGCGCCAGGCGAAGTGCGCCACAGCCATGAGCTACCCTCGCGCTCGGCGCTGTTGGGGTTATTAGCTGCGGCGCTGGGAATTCGCCGCGATGAGGAGGAACGGCTAAACGCCTTCAATCGTCATTACCAATTTTTGCTGTGCGCCAGTGGCAACCCGCGCTGGGCGCGGGATTATCACACGGTGCAGATGCCGAAAGAGGTACGTAAGGCACGTTACTTCAGCCGCCGTGAAGAGTTGCAGGATCCTGAATTACTGAGCGCGCTGATTTCCCGACGCGACTACTACACCGACGCTTGGTGGATGATTGCTGTCAGCGCGACGCCGGACGCGCCTTACACGTTGGCGCAGCTTCAGGCGGCGTTACAACATCCTGTGTTCCCGCTGTATCTGGGGCGCAAAAGTCACCCTCTGGCGTTGCCGCTTGCGCCGCAACTGCTGGAAGGACGCGCGCCGGATGCCCTGCGCGAAGCGTATCGTCAGTACCAGGATAAATTTAATGCGCTGAGACTACCTCTTCCCAGGCTACAGAACGAATGCTGGTGGGAAGGTGAACACGATGGCTTAACGGCGAACAAAATTTTACGTCGTCGCGACATGCCATTGAGCCGCCAGCAATGGCTGTTCGGTGAACGTAGCGTGAATCAGGGGCCGTGGCTCAGCAAGGAGGACGCGTGTATCTCTCAAGAATAACGCTGCACACCAGCGAGCTTTCGCCAGCACAACTCTTGCATCTGGTGGAGCGCGGTGAGTACGTGATGCACCAGTGGTTATGGGATCTCTTTCCCGGCGGCAAGGAACGGCAGTTTCTGTATCGCCGCGAAGAGTTACAGGGCGCGTTTCGCTTTTTTGTCCTCTCGCAGGAACAGCCTGCCGCCAGCGCGATTTTTGACGTGCAGACTCGCCCGTTTGCGCCAACGCTGAGCGCGGGGCAGACGCTGCGGTTTAACCTGCGCGCCAATCCGACAATTTGCAAAAACGGTAAGCGTCACGATTTGCTGATGGAGGCGAAACGCCAGCGTAAAACGCAGGGCGATAGCCAGGATATTTGGTCTTATCAGCAGCAGGCGGCGTTGGAATGGCTGGTGCGCCAGGGGGAGCAAAATGGCTTTACCCTACGCGAGGCGAGCGTTGATGCTTACCGGCAGCAGCAGATACGTCGCGAGAAATCCCGGCAGATGATTCAGTTTAGCAGCGTGGACTATACCGGCGTGCTGGTGATTAACGATCCCGCGCTTTTCCTGCAACGTCTGGCGCAGGGGTACGGTAAAAGCCGGGCGTTTGGCTGCGGAATGATGATGATCAAACCCGGAGAGGACGCGTGACGTTCGTACCGCTCAACCCGATCCCGTTAAAAGATCGAACCTCGATGATCTTCCTCCAGTACGGTCAGATCGACGTGCTGGATGGGGCATTCGTGCTGATCGATAAAACAGGAATCCGCACGCATATTCCTGTTGGTTCGGTTGCCTGCATCATGCTGGAACCGGGAACGCGGGTTTCCCATGCGGCTGTGCGTCTGGCATCGACGGTAGGAACGCTGCTGGTATGGGTGGGCGAGGCGGGAGTGCGGGTCTATTCCTCCGGACAACCCGGCGGCGCACGAGCCGATAAGTTGCTTTATCAGGCAAAGCTGGCGTTAGATGACGATCTGCGGCTGAAGGTGGTGCGCAAAATGTATGAACTGCGTTTTCGCGAACCGCCGCCCGCCCGTCGCTCCGTTGAGCAACTGCGCGGTATTGAAGGATCCCGTGTGCGGGCGACCTATGCATTACTGGCGAAGCAGTATGGCGTGAAATGGCATGGTCGTAACTATGATCCGAAAGACTGGGAGAAGGGGGATGTCGTCAACCGATGTATTAGCGCGGCAACATCGTGCCTGTACGGGATTTCAGAAGCGGCTATCCTGGCGGCGGGATATGCGCCGGCTATCGGTTTTATCCATAGCGGTAAGCCGCTTTCTTTTGTTTATGACATTGCCGATATCATCAAATTTGAATCGGTGGTGCCCAAAGCATTTGAGATCGCCGCTCGTCACCCGGCGGAACCAGATAAAGAAGTGCGCCTGGCCTGCCGTGATATTTTTCGCAGTTCGAAGCTGACCGGAAAGTTGATCCCACTGATCGAAGAGGTGCTCGCTGCCGGTGAAATTGAACCGCCTCAGCCTGCGCCGGATATGCTGCCGCCAGCAATACCGGAACCTGAATCCTTGGGGGATAGCGGCCATCGGGGGCATGGTTGATGAGTATGGTGGTTGTGGTCACGGAAAACGTACCGCCGCGCCTGCGGGGACGTCTTGCCGTCTGGTTACTCGAGGTTCGTGCAGGTGTTTATGTTGGTGATACCTCGAAGCGTATTCGGGAAATGATTTGGCAACAGATCACACAGCTTGGCGGTTGCGGGAATGCCGTCATGGCCTGGGCGACTAACACGGAATCGGGATTTGAGTTTCAGACATGGGGTGAAAACCGACGTATTCCGGTAGATTTGGATGGACTTAGATTAGTTTCTTTTCTTCCTGTTGAAAATCAATAAGTTGAATGTTCTTTAATAATAAGGAATTGTTATCTTACCGTTGGTAGTTTGTTAGGTAGTAAAAAAGGGCTTTTAGAACAAATATATAGTTTTAGTGTGTTCCCCGCGCCAGCGGGGATAAACCGATTACTGATAATTCACCACTGCAGTACGGAACGTGTTCCCCGCGCCAGCGGGGATAAACCGGCCGATATGGCTAAAACGGCGCTTGAGAACAGGTGTTCCCCGCGCCAGCGGGGATAAACCGGTGACAGTGCGGCTCTCTGAGTTGAGCACAAAGTGTTCCCCGCGCCAGCGGGGATAAACCGCGGCAATAACAGGAAAAGGAGAGGCCGACTCAGTGTTCCCCGCGCCAGCGGGGATAAACCGATGGGCGGAGGCTTAATTGGCGGCGCTGCCGGGTGTTCCCCGCGTCAGCGGGGATGAACCGCAGACGTAGAGATTGAGAACACAAATGACTCAGTGTTCCCCGCGCCAGCGGGGATAAACCGAGGGGCGTTCCGCAGTCGACAAGGGCTGAAAAGTGTTCCCCGCGTCAGCGGGGATAAACACGTTTCACCAGCATATCAGGACGTTTTTTCCGCCTTCGCCAGCTCTTTTACCAACGGCAGCATTATCCGCACTACATCGCGGCTACGGCGCTCAATTCGCCCTGGCAGCGCCTTGTCAATATACTGTTGATTATCAAGCCGTACGTCGTGCCAGCTATTACCGTTCGGGAAGGATGCATTTTTCACGCGTTGCTGGTATCCGTCTTTTTTACCCAGATTCCAGTTCGTCGCCTCAACAGAAAGCACCGATATTCCCGCTTTATCGAAAACCTCCGCATCATTACAGCAACCCGTTCCTTTGGGGTAGGATGGATTGCGTCCCGGATTGGTGTTGGCGGCGATACCATAACGGCGCGCAATCGCTAATGCCCGATCGCGGGTCAGTGTACGCACCGCTTCCGGCGTATTTTTCCCGCTATTAAAATAGAGCTTGTCGCCAACAATCAGGTTATCGAGATTAATGACCAGCAGCGTATTTTTCTTCTCAGCGTCACTCATTCGTTTGAGTAAATTTTCCGCGCCTAGCTTTCCCTCTTCTTCCCCGCTGGTGGCGATAAAACGAATCCCATAATGGGTCGGTATATCTTTCAGGCGCGCCGCCAGTTCCAGCATAACGCCTAATCCCGCGGCATTATCATCCATTCCTTGTAACGTTAAACCGCCCAGATTGGCATCGACATCAGCGTCGCTCTGCGGAGCGTAGGTATCCAGATGCGCCATAATAATGATCTGTTGCGGCACGCGCCCTTCATGGGCGGCGATGACCGTACTGCCCGTCACGTTATGCCAGTTTTTGCGATTATCCTTCGTAGTATAAATAAATCGGCTATTAAACGTTCGAATATCGCTTTGGTATCCCATCTGGGTAAATTGTTGGCGTAAATAATCGGCAGATAACATCTCGGCGGGGGAGCCAGTCATTCTCCCGGGAAAAAAGGTGGCGATATGTCGTGCCTGAGTATTCGCTATTTCACCAGGCTCTGGTGATGCTGCTTGTGCAGGAAGGATAAAGCCTACGCCGAGCGCCAGAATGACGGCAAAGCGGCGCGTTGCGGAAAACATAATGAGTCCTTAAATACAGAACAAAATTTTACGTGGCTAGTATGAAACCGCGATCGTGTTAATACAATTTCATTTGCTCCTAAATGCTGGCAATCCGGTACGTTAAGCATTTTTTGATATTGGTTTTTGGGCCGCGTTATTCCTTTGAGGAACTACTCATTCCAATTCGTCATTTCATTCACTCTCCTGCGCTCCCTATAGTCGTGTAATCGAAATGTTTAGCAAAAAACGGTATTGCAAAGGAACGGTTATGGATCAAAAACGACTCACCCACCTGCGGCAACTGGAGGCGGAAAGTATCCACATTATCCGTGAAGTGGCAGCGGAATTCGCTAATCCGGTCATGCTGTACTCCATTGGTAAAGACTCCAGCGTCATGCTGCATCTGGCGCGTAAGGCGTTTTATCCGGGTACGTTGCCGTTCCCGCTATTGCACGTTGATACCGGTTGGAAATTCCGTGAGATGTACGCCTTTCGCGATCGTACCGCCAACGCATACGGCTGCGAATTGCTGGTACATAAAAATCCGGAAGGCGTGGCGATGGGCATCAATCCGTTCGTTCACGGTAGCGCTAAACACACCGACATTATGAAAACCGAAGGGTTAAAGCAGGCGCTGAATAAGTACGGTTTTGATGCCGCGTTCGGCGGCGCACGGCGCGATGAGGAAAAATCCCGCGCGAAAGAACGTATTTACTCCTTTCGTGACCGTTTCCATCGCTGGGACCCGAAAAATCAGCGTCCAGAGTTGTGGCGTAACTATAACGGTCAGATTAATAAAGGCGAAAGTATACGCGTCTTCCCTCTCTCCAACTGGACAGAGCAGGATATCTGGCAATACATCTGGCTGGAAAACATCGACATCGTGCCGCTGTATTTGGCTGCTGAACGCCCGGTTCTGGAACGTGACGGCATGTTGATGATGGTGGATGACGATCGTATCGATCTCCAGCCTGGCGAAGTCATCAAAAAAAGGATGGTGCGCTTCCGTACACTTGGCTGTTGGCCGCTCACCGGGGCGGTGGAATCCCACGCGCAAACGCTGCCGGAAATTATCGAAGAGATGCTGGTTTCTACCACCAGCGAGCGCCAGGGAAGGATGATTGACCGCGATCAGGCGGGGTCGATGGAGCTTAAAAAACGTCAGGGGTATTTCTAAGGAGCCGCCATGAACACCATACTTGCCCAACAAATCGCCAATGAAGGCGGCGTCGAAGCCTGGATGATTGCCCAACAGCACAAAAGCCTGTTGCGTTTTTTAACCTGTGGCAGCGTTGATGACGGTAAAAGTACGCTGATAGGTCGTTTGCTGCACGATACCCTGCAAATTTATGAAGATCAGCTCTCTTCTCTGCATAATGACAGTAAACGTCATGGCACGCAGGGAGAAAAACTCGATCTGGCGCTGCTGGTAGATGGGCTGCAGGCTGAGCGTGAGCAGGGCATTACTATTGACGTCGCGTACCGCTATTTCTCCACGGAAAAACGAAAATTTATTATCGCCGACACGCCGGGCCATGAACAATATACCCGTAATATGGCGACCGGGGCGTCCACCTGCGATCTGGCGATCCTACTGATCGACGCGCGTAAAGGCGTGCTGGATCAGACGCGTCGCCATAGCTTTATCTCCACTCTGTTGGGGATCAAACATCTGGTGGTGGCAATCAACAAAATGGATCTCGTTGACTACCGCGAAGAGACCTTCGCCCGTATTCGTGAAGATTATCTGACCTTTGCTGAACAGTTGCCGGGCGATCTGGATATTCGCTTTGTCCCGCTTTCGGCGCTGGAAGGGGATAATGTCGCCGCGCAGAGCGCGAATATGCGCTGGTACAGCGGTCCGACGCTGCTGGAAGTCCTGGAAACGGTAGACATACAGCGTGCGGTAGACCGTCAGCCGATGCGCTTTCCGGTACAATATGTCAATCGCCCGAACCTTGATTTTCGGGGATACGCCGGCACTCTGGCGTCTGGTAGCGTCAAAGTCGGAGAGCGCATTAAAGTGCTGCCGTCCGGCGTGGAATCCAGCGTGGCGCGTATCGTCACTTTTGATGGCGATAAAGAAGAAGCCTGTGCGGGCGAAGCCATTACCCTGGTACTCAACGACGACATTGATATTAGCCGCGGCGATCTGCTGCTGGCGGCAAACGAGACGCTGGCACCTGCGCGGCACGCCGCGATCGATGTGGTATGGATGGCGGAACAGCCGCTGGCGCCGGGCCAAAGCTACGACGTTAAACTTGCGGGTAAGAAAACCCGCGCGCGTATCGAGGCTATTCGCTATCAGATTGATATCAACAATCTGACCCAACGAGACGTCGAGAGCCTGCCGTTAAACGGTATTGGTCTGGTAGAGATGACATTCGATGAGCCGCTCGCGCTGGATATTTATCAGCAAAATCCGGTGACGGGCGGACTGATTTTTATCGACCGGCTTTCTAACGTTACCGTGGGCGCTGGCATGGTGCGGGAACTGGACGAACGCGGAGCGACGCCACCCGTGGAATACAGTGCGTTTGAGCTGGAGCTGAATGCGCTGGTACGCCGTCATTTTCCGCACTGGGACGCCCGCGATTTGCTGGGAGATAAACATGGCGCTGCATGATGAGAACGTGGTCTGGCATTCTCATCCCGTTACTGTCGCCGCCCGTGAACAGCTCCACGGCCACCGTGGCGTGGTGCTGTGGTTTACCGGACTCTCCGGTTCGGGAAAATCAACGGTGGCCGGCGCGCTGGAAGAGGCGTTACATCAGCGTGGCGTCAGTACCTACCTGTTGGATGGCGATAATGTGCGCCACGGTTTGTGCCGTGATTTAGGCTTTAGCGATGCCGATCGCCAGGAAAATATCCGGCGGGTAGGCGAAGTGGCCAGTCTGATGGCGGACGCTGGCCTGATTGTTTTGACGGCATTTATTTCTCCGCACCGCGCCGAGCGGCAACTGGTAAAAGAGCGCGTCGGCCACGATCGTTTTATCGAGATTTATGTCAATACGCCGCTGGCTATCTGTGAACAGCGCGATCCTAAGGGGTTGTATAAAAAAGCGCGCGCGGGCGAGTTGCGTAACTTTACCGGTATCGACGCCATTTACGAAGCGCCTGACTCGCCCCAGGTTCATCTTAATGGTGAACAATTAGTAACAAATTTGGTTTCCCAATTATTAGACCTGCTGAGACGGCGCGATATTATCAGATCCTGAGACACCACCGGGCTTGTATGCCCGGTATGGTCAAGGTTACAGGATTTAATATGCGTAATAGCCATAACATTACTTTCACAAGGTCAGACGCCTTCATGGTCGACGATGACGCCACCAGTGCATTTCCGGGGGCGGTGGTCGGCTTTGTGTCATGGCTGTTGGCGTTGGGGATCCCTTTTCTGCTTTATGGCCCTAACACGCTGTTTTTTTTCCTCTATACCTGGCCCTTTTTCCTCGCGTTAATGCCGGTATCGGTGATTATCGGCATTGCGTTGCATCTGCTGGTAAAGGGCAAAATACTTTTTAGCATCATGTTTACTCTACTGGCCGTAGGCGCGCTGTTCGGCGCGTTATTTATATGGCTATTAGGGTAGACGGGTTATCAGTGCGCCTCCGGTCATAATTCAAACCGTAACCAACAATGAGATTATGTTCTCCTTACTCGGGTATACGTAACATCCGGCAAATGTGGTACATTTGCCGGCGTTGTCGCGGCAATCCCGTCCTGAATGTGGAGTCACAGAGGACGTTATGGGATGATGATGCCGTTTTTCAGGGGGCAGGATGGGTAAACTAACGCTGCTGTTGCTGGCTTTACTGGTCTGGCTACAGTACTCGCTGTGGTTCGGTAAGAACGGCATACATGACTATAGCCGCGTCAACGATGATGTGGTCGCGCAGCAGGCGACAAACGCCAAACTTAAAGCGCGTAACGATCAGCTTTTTGCCGAAATTGACGATCTCAATGGCGGCCAGGAAGCGATTGAGGAGCGCGCGCGCAACGAACTTAGCATGACCAAACCGGGCGAAACCTTCTATCGTCTGGTGCCTGACGCCTCAAAACGCGCGGCAACGGCGGGGCAAACTCATCGATAAACCATCCAGGGATTTAACATGGCAGCCACTTTATTGGACGTTTGCGCCGTGGTGCCGGCTGCCGGATTTGGCCGCCGAATGCAAACAGAATGTCCTAAGCAGTATCTCTCAATCGGTAATAAAACCATTCTGGAGCACTCAGTTCATGCGCTGCTGGCGCATCCTCGGGTGACACGCGTTGTTATTGCTATCAGCCCTGGCGATCATCGCTTTGCCCAACTTCCGCTGGCGAATCATCCGCAAATCACCGTTGTGGATGGCGGCAACGAACGCGCTGATTCCGTTTTGGCCGGGTTACAGGCCGTTGCAGAGGCGCAGTGGGTGCTGGTGCACGACGCGGCAAGACCCTGTTTGCATCAGGATGACCTTGCGCGGTTGCTGACCATTAGCGAAAACAGCCGGGTCGGCGGTATCCTCGCCAGTCCGGTGCGCGACACCATGAAACGCGGCGAACCAGGGAAAAACGCTATTGCCCATACCGTAGAGCGCGCCGATTTATGGCACGCGCTCACCCCGCAGTTTTTCCCCCGCGAACTCTTGCACGATTGTCTGACGCGTGCGCTGAATGAAGGCGCGACCATCACCGACGAAGCGTCAGCGCTGGAATATTGTGGTTTTCATCCGGCGCTGGTAGAAGGTCGCGCGGATAACATCAAGGTCACCCGTCCGGAAGATCTGGCGCTGGCGGAATTTTATCTGACCCGAACCATCCACCAGGAGAAAGCATAATGCGAATTGGACACGGTTTTGACGTACACGCGTTTGGCGGAGAAGGGCCGATTATTATTGGCGGCGTGCGTATCCCTTATGAAAAAGGGCTATTGGCGCATTCCGATGGCGATGTGGCGTTACATGCGCTGACCGATGCGCTGCTGGGCGCGGCGGCGCTTGGCGATATCGGCAAGCTCTTCCCGGATACCGATCCGGCATTTAAGGGAGCGGATAGCCGCGAACTACTGCGTGAAGCCTGGCGTCGTATTCAGGCGAAGGGGTACACCCTCGGCAACGTAGATGTCACCATTATTGCGCAGGCGCCGAAAATGCTGCCGCATATTCCGCAAATGCGCGTCTTTATCGCCGAAGATCTCGGCTGCCATATGGATGACGTTAACGTGAAGGCGACGACGACGGAAAAGCTCGGATTTACCGGACGCGGAGAAGGCATTGCCTGCGAAGCGGTCGCGTTGCTGATGAAGGCGGCGAAATGACAGAGTTTGACAATCTCACCTGGCTGCACGGAAAACCACAAGGTAGCGGATTGCTGAAAGCGAATCCGGAAGATTTTGTGGTGGTTGAAGATTTAGGCTTTACGCCGGATGGTGAAGGCGAGCACATTCTGCTGCGTATTTTGAAAAACGGTTGCAATACCCGTTTTGTCGCTGACGCGCTGGCGAAATTCCTGAAAATTCACGCTCGCGAAGTGAGCTTTGCCGGGCAAAAAGATAAACACGCCGTTACCGAGCAGTGGCTGTGCGCGCGCGTGCCGGGGAAAGAGATGCCCGATTTCAGCGCCTTTCAGCTGGAAGGTTGTAAAGTGCTGGAATACGCGCGTCACAAGCGTAAGCTGCGTTTAGGCGCGCTGAAAGGCAATGCCTTTACGCTGGTATTGCGTGAAATAAGCGATCGCCGCGATGTCGAAACACGATTGCAGGCGATTCGCGACGGCGGCGTGCCGAACTATTTTGGCGCACAACGATTCGGCATTGGCGGCAGCAACGTGCAGGGCGCGCTGCGCTGGGCGCAAAGTAACGCGCCGGTGCGCGATCGCAATAAACGCAGTTTTTGGTTGTCGGCGGCACGTAGCGCGTTGTTTAATCAAATTGTTCACCAGCGGCTGAAGAAACCAGACTTTAATCAAGTTGTTGACGGCGATGCGCTACAATTAGCGGGGCGTGGAAGCTGGTTCGTCGCGACATCTGAAGAACTGCCTGAATTGCAGCGCCGGGTAGACGAAAAAGAGCTGATGATTACAGCGTCGTTGCCGGGCAGCGGAGAGTGGGGAACACAGCGTGCGGCGTTGGCGTTTGAGCAAGATGCCATTGCTCAGGAAACGGTGTTGCAATCGCTGTTGCTGCGCGAAAAAGTAGAGGCGTCGCGCAGAGCGATGCTGCTTTATCCGCAACAATTAAGCTGGAACTGGTGGGATGACGTTACCGTCGAGTTACGTTTCTGGCTGCCCGCAGGCAGTTTTGCCACCAGCGTAGTAAGGGAACTGATCAACACAATGGGTGATTATGCGCATATTGCTGAGTAACGATGACGGGGTTCACGCGCCCGGTATACAAACGCTGGCGAAAGCGCTGCGTGAGTTTGCTGATGTACAGGTCGTAGCCCCGGATCGTAACCGCAGCGGCGCGTCTAATTCCCTCACGCTGGAATCTTCGCTTCGTACTTTTACCTTTGATAATGGCGATATCGCCGTACAGATGGGGACGCCGACCGATTGCGTCTATCTGGGCGTTAATGCCTTAATGCGTCCGCGTCCGGATATTGTCGTTTCCGGTATTAACGCGGGTCCGAATCTGGGTGATGATGTGATCTATTCCGGTACTGTCGCCGCGGCGATGGAAGGTCGTCATCTCGGCTTTCCGGCATTAGCGGTCTCCCTTAACGGCTATCAACATTATGATACGGCTGCAGCCGTGACTTGCGCGCTTTTGCGAGGGTTAAGCCGGGAGCCGTTGCGTACCGGGCGTATTCTCAACGTGAATGTCCCGGATCTACCGTTAGCGCAGGTTAAAGGCATCCGCGTGACTCGCTGTGGTAGCCGCCATCCAGCGGATAAAGTGATCCCGCAGGAAGATCCGCGCGGTAATACATTGTACTGGATTGGCCCGCCGGGCGATAAATACGATGCCGGGCCGGATACCGATTTCGCGGCGGTGGATGAAGGCTACGTCTCCGTCACGCCGTTGCATGTGGATTTAACCGCGCACAGCGCGCATGATGTGGTTTCAGACTGGTTAGACAGCGTGGGAGTTGGCACGCAATGGTAAGTGGACGTGTACAGGCTCTTCTTGAACAATTGCGCGCGCAGGGTATCAGAGATGAGCAGGTGCTTAATGCGCTTGCTGCAGTGCCGCGCGAGAAATTTATTGATGAAGCGTTTGAACATAAGGCCTGGGAAAATATCGCTTTGCCGATAGGCCAGGGTCAGACGATTTCGCAGCCCTATATGGTGGCGCGAATGACGGAGCTGCTCGAACTGACACCGCAATCCAGGGTGCTGGAAATTGGCACCGGTTCCGGCTATCAGACGGCGATTCTGGCGCATCTGGTACATCACGTTTGCTCCGTTGAGCGGATTAAGGGGCTGCAATGGCAGGCGCGTCGCCGCCTGAAGCAGCTCGATTTACATAATGTTTCTACCCGTCATGGCGATGGCTGGCAAGGCTGGCAGGCGCGTGCGCCGTTTGACGCTATCATTGTGACGGCCGCGCCGCCGGAAATTCCTACCGCGCTCATGGCACAGTTGGATGAAGGCGGCATTCTTGTTCTGCCCGTGGGCGATGAGCAGCAGTTTTTGAAACGCGTGCGTCGCCGGGGCGGCGAATTTATTATCGATACCGTGGAGGCCGTTCGCTTCGTCCCGTTAGTCAAGGGAGAGCTGGCCTAGTTTGCCCTGCAAACACCCACTATTACGCCTGATGAAGCCGAAACGAATACCTGGAGTTTTCCTGGTTATTCCCGGTGGGTTAAGCGTATCGTGAACACATTTTCCCGTGTTCACTTAATGCGTTGCACGGTTCTTACGTCACTGGTTGTTAACCAAATTTTTTCCTGGGGGATAAATGAGCGCGGGAAGCCCAAAATTCACCGTTAGTCGCATTGCGGCACTATCACTGGTTTCACTATGGCTGGCAGGTTGTACCAGTTCGTCAAACCCTCCGGCGCCGGTTACGTCTGTGGACAGTGGTTCGTCATCAAATACCAATTCCGGGATGTTGATCACACCGCCGCCAAAAATGGGCGCGACGACGCAACAAGCGCCGCAAATTCAACCCGTTCAGCGTCCTGTAACGCAGCCCATGCAAACTCAACCGGTCGCGGAACAGCCCGTGCAGATGGAAAATGGGCGAATCGTATACAATCGCCAGTATGGGAATATTCCGAAAGGTAGCTATACGGGTGGCAGTACTTACACCGTGAAAAAGGGTGATACGCTTTTTTACATCGCCTGGATTACCGGGAACGATTTCCGCGATCTGGCCCAGAGAAACAGTATTCCTGCCCCGTATAGCCTGAATGTAGGGCAAACTTTGCAAGTTGGTAACGCATCCGGTACGCCAATTACTGGCGGAAATGCGATCACCCAGGCGGATGCAGCACAGCAAGGAGTTGTGACCAGGTCTGCACAAAATTCCACCGTTGCAGTTGCGTCTCAACCAACAATTACGTATTCTGAGGGCTCAGGTGAACAAAGTGCTAACAAAATGTTGCCAAACAACAAGCCTGCTGGGACGGTTGTCACAGCGCCTGTAACGGCACCAACGGTAAGCACGACCGAACCAAATGCAAGCAGTACGTCAACCAGCGCGCCGATTTCCGCATGGCGCTGGCCGACGGATGGCAAAGTGATCGAAAACTTTGGCGCTTCCGAAGGGGGCAATAAAGGGATCGACATTGCAGGCAGTAAGGGACAGGCTATCGTCGCAACCGCTGATGGGCGCGTCGTATATGCCGGTAACGCGCTGCGTGGTTACGGTAATCTTATTATCATCAAACATAACGATGATTACCTGAGTGCCTACGCCCATAATGATACGATGCTGGTCCGGGAACAACAGGAAGTTAAGGCGGGGCAAAAAATCGCTACTATGGGTAGCACCGGCACCAGCTCTACACGCTTGCATTTTGAAATTCGTTACAAGGGGAAATCCGTAAACCCGCTGCGTTATTTACCGCAGCGATAAAGCGGCGGAACCAGGCTTTGACTTGCTAGTTCCGTCAAGGGATCACGGGTAGGAGCCACCTTATGAGTCAGAATACGCTGAAAGTTCATGATTTAAATGAAGACGCGGAATTTGATGAGAACGGAGTAGAGGCTTTTGACGAAAAAGCCTTGAGTGAAGAGGAACCCAGTGATAACGACCTGGCTGAAGAAGAGCTGTTATCGCAAGGGGCCACACAGCGTGTGTTGGACGCGACTCAGCTTTACCTTGGTGAGATTGGGTATTCACCACTGTTAACAGCCGAAGAAGAAGTCTATTTTGCGCGTCGCGCACTGCGTGGAGATGTCGCTTCTCGCCGTCGCATGATTGAGAGTAACCTGCGTCTGGTGGTAAAAATTGCCCGCCGTTATGGCAATCGTGGACTGGCGTTGCTGGACCTGATTGAAGAGGGCAACCTGGGGCTTATCCGTGCAGTCGAGAAGTTTGACCCGGAACGCGGGTTCCGCTTCTCAACATACGCAACCTGGTGGATTCGCCAGACAATCGAACGGGCGATTATGAACCAAACCCGTACGATTCGCTTGCCGATTCACATTGTTAAAGAGCTGAACGTATACCTGCGCACCGCACGTGAGTTGTCGCATAAACTGGACCACGAACCGAGTGCGGAAGAAATTGCAGAGCAACTGGATAAACCGGTTGATGACGTCAGCCGTATGCTTCGTCTCAACGAGCGCATTACCTCGGTAGACACCCCGCTGGGCGGTGATTCCGAAAAAGCGTTGCTGGACATCCTGGCCGATGAAAAAGAGAACGGTCCGGAAGACACCACGCAAGATGACGATATGAAACAGAGCATCGTCAAATGGTTGTTCGAACTGAACGCCAAACAGCGTGAAGTGCTGGCGCGCCGTTTCGGTCTGCTGGGATATGAAGCTGCGACACTGGAAGATGTAGGCCGTGAAATCGGTCTTACGCGTGAACGTGTTCGTCAGATTCAGGTTGAAGGCCTGCGCCGTCTGCGCGAAATTCTGCAGACGCAGGGGCTGAATATCGAAGCGCTGTTCCGCGAGTAAGTACCCTTGTCAAAAAAAGGCCAGTCGACAGACTGGCCTTTTTTTTACCGTTTGTCTTCTGCCAGCAACGGCGGGATACTCGGCACCATTGGCGCGTCATCAATATCTTTTTGCGTCATGCGAAACGCTTGTGGATAGTGTTCGCGGCTGGTACGGCGTAACGGTTCGGTATCGCGCCAGGTATACAGACAATGCTGACACTGATATACCGTCCAGACTCCTTTTACCGGCGAAGTCGCCATGAGTTCAATATGTGCATCGGCACAGCGTGGACAAATCATCGGTTGCTCCTTATTTACGGTTGGCCAGCATGGCGGTCAGCTTTTCAGCCCAGGCTTTAGTTTCCGGTAAATCAACAACCGGCTGGCTATAGTGACCACGGTTATCTGGCGCAACCGGCGTGGTGGCGTCAATGATCAGCTTGTCGGTAATCCCCGCCGGGCTTGAGCCCGGATCCAGTTCCAGGACGGACATATTCGGTAGCTGTACCAGATCGCCTGCCGGATTCACTTTCGACGACAACGCCCACATCACCTGTGGCAGATTGAATGGATCGACATCTTCATCGACCATGATCACCATCTTCACATATCCCAGACCGTGCGGCGTCGTCATCGCTCGCAGGCCCACCGCACGGGCAAAGCCGCCGTAGCGTTTTTTGGTTGAGATGATGGCCAGCAGGCCGTGGGTGTACATGGCGTTTACCGCCTGCACTTCCGGAAATTCGGCTTTCAACTGTTGATACAGTGGCACGCAGGTCGCCGGCCCCATCAGGTAGTCGATTTCCGTCCACGGCATCCCCAAATAGAGCGATTCAAAAATGGGTTTGCTGCGGTAAGAGACCTTATCGATACGCACCACGGTCATGTTGCGACCGCCGGAATAGTGGCCGGTAAATTCGCCGAACGGTCCTTCAATTTCACGTTTACGGCTTTCGATGACCCCTTCAAGAATGACTTCAGATCCCCACGGCACATCAAAACCGGTCAGCGGCGCGGTGGCGATAGGATAGGGGCTTTCACGCAGCGCGCCTGCCATTTCATACTCTGACTGATCGTATTTCAGCGGCGTTGCGCCCATCAGGGTAATGATCGGATCGTTACCCAACGTGATCGCAATCGGCAGATCTTCGCCACGCTCTTCAGCTTTGTGCAGGTGCAATGCGATATCATGCATCGGCACTGGTTGCAGACCCAGCTTACGCTTGCCTTTAACTTCCATACGGTAGATACCGACATTCTGCTTGCCGAAGTTATCGGGATCGAGCGGATCGCGTGATACCACACAGGCTTTATCCAGATAGAATCCGCCGTCGCCGTCGTTCAGACGAAACAGCGGCAGGATATCAAACAGGTTGATTGCGTCGCCGTCGACGGTATTTTCCGCCCAGCCCGGATTCGCCCGTCGTTCCGGTGCTACCGGAAAATTGTCCCAGCGGCGAATAAATTCATCGATCTGTTTTTTAACCGGCGTGTTAGGCGGCAAACCCAGTGAGATGGCATGGTTCTGCCAGGAACCGATGGTATTCATCGCCACGCGGGCGTCGGTAAAACCACGAATATTGTCAAACCACAGCGCGGGCGCGCCATCGCCGATTCGTCCCGTTGCGTTGGCAGCGGCGGCGAGATCCGGCTCCGCATTCACTTCCTCGCTGATTTTCAGCAGTTGTCCCTGCTGATCCAGCGCATGTAAAAAACTGCGCAAATCATCAAATGCCATTATCCATTCTCCTGTGAAAAATTTGCTGCCTGTCGCAGTCCTTGCCAGCGACGCGCGCGCGTATGCTCCAGACCAAACTGGTCGAGAACGCGCGCTACGATGTGCTGGATAATATCGTCAACGGTTTGCGGCAGGTTGTAGAACGCGGGCATGGGCGGCACTATCGCCACCCCCATACGAGAAAGCGCAAGCATGTTTTCCAGATGAATCGTGCTGAGCGGCATTTCCCGCGGTACAAGCACCAGCTTGCGACCCTCTTTCAACACGACATCGGCAGCGCGTCCCACCAGCCCCTCGGCATAGCCGGCGCGAACTCCCGCCAGTGTTTTCATACTGCAGGGGATAATAATCATGCCGTCGGTACGAAATGAGCCGGAGGAAATGGTCGCCGCCTGATCGGCCGGGCTATGACAATAATCTGCCAGGGCGGCTACCTCAGCGGGCGTGTAGGGCGTCTCCAGTTCAATAGTGGTTTTCGCCCACTTTGACATCACCAGATGCGTTTCAACATCAGGTATCGCCCGCAATGCCTGGAGTAGCTCGACGCCAAGCGGCGCGCCGGTCGCACCGGTCATCCCCACAATCAATCTCATTTCTTACCTCAAATATCGTTCGTATACGAACATTTTGATCAAAATACGCCCACACGGCCTTTACGACAAGATCGCTCCCGACGCCTGCGCACGTTTAGCTAAAGCATTCGTCATTAAAAAACCGTGCATAAGTCGTTATGATAGAAAAAGTTAATTTATCCGGAGCGCTCATGGAGTTACGAAACACCGCGTTTCATCTGTTACGCCAACTTTTTCAGCAACATACCGCACGCTGGCAGCATGAACTACCGGAGCTCACCAAACCTCAATATGCGGTGATGCGCGTTATTGCTGAACATCCGGGTATTGAACAGGTCGATCTGACCGAAGCGGCGGTTAGCACTAAAGCGACGCTGGCGGAGATGTTAAGCCGGATGGAAAATCGTGGGCTGGTAAAGCGAGAAAACGATCCGCTGGATAAACGCCGGCGTTTTGTCTATCTCACCGTTCAGGGCCAAACGTTGCTCGCCGCCGCGATACCACTGGGGGATCGCGTTGACGATGAATTTTTGGGGCGACTGAGCGCTGAAGAACGCGAACAGTTTACGCAACTGGTACGCAAGATGATGACGTAAGCGGCTTGCGCCGCTTCGCTATTGTTTGGCCATCAGCAGTGAGATATCCACTTTGGCCAGCGCCCGAATTGCGCTTTCCGGCAGGCCGTCATCGGTGACGATTTGGTTGAATTCCGCCAGCGGTAACGCCAGCCATGTAGCGACCTGGCCGTATTTGGTCGCGTCGCACACCAGAATTTTTTGGCGGCTGGCGCTGGCGACGGCCCGTTTCACCGTGACTTTATCTTCTGCCGGCGTTGAAATACCGCGCACGCTCCAGGAAGAGGCGGAAATAAAGGCCTGGTCAATCATCAACCCGCGCAAGAGCGTCGCCGCGGCTTCACCGACGCACGACCGGTTTTCCCGGCATACCGCCCCGCCAGTGTGAATAATTGTGCAATCGCTATTGTCCATCAGGTAATCGGCGATAACGAAATCATTCGTCACCACCGTAAGTTTATTCATCGTAACCAGCTGCCTGGCAATCGCCAGCGTGGTAGTACCTGCATCAAGGTAGATACAGCTTTCTGGCTGTACCAGGCTGGCGGCCAGTTTGCCAATCGCCGCTTTCTGCGGCGTCGCCAGTTCGGTTTTGATCTGATGCGAGGGCTCGTGCGCCACGCGAGTCGATGATTGCACGCCGCCAGAGACCTGGATTACCGCGCCTTGCTGCTCCAGTTTTTGTAAATCACGGCGGATAGTCATGTGGGATACATGCATGCGCTCGGTCAGCTCAGCGATACTGACGATGCCTTTCTCCGCCACCATATCAAGAATGATTTGTCGACGCTCAGTAGGTATCAACGTCTGCTCCTTTCTTTAGTCCTGTCGCGATTTTACGCGATTTCTCGTCACAGCGTGTGAAGTTCTATGAGGATTGCCTTCACAAAAAATAACACATTTTGTTATTTTTTGTGAAACAACTCACCGCAATTGTTTACAAAAACGCCTATATTCACATAACAAAACATAATATCACGTAAATTAACATGGAGTGATAATGACAACAGGAACTGATTTTCATGTCGGCATTGTGGGGCTTGGCTCAATGGGAATGGGCGCTGCGCGTTCATGCCTGCGCGCCGGGCTTTCCACATGGGGGGCCGATCTTAACCCGCAAGCGTGCGCGAATCTTCTTGCTGAAGGGGCTTGTGGGGCTGCCGCCAGCGCCAGGGAGTTCGCCGGCGTCGTGGATGCGTTAGTCATTCTGGTCGTCAATGCCGCCCAGGTCAGACAGGTGTTATTCGGTGAGGATGGCGCCGCCCATCTGATGAAACCCGGAAGCGCGGTGATGGTTTCGTCCACGATCTCAAGCGCCGACGCGCAAGAGATCGCCGCGGCGTTGACGGCATTGAATCTTAACATGCTGGATGCGCCGGTTTCCGGCGGCGCGGTAAAAGCGGCGCAGGGCGAAATGACGGTGATGGCCTCCGGGAGCGAGGCGGCGTTTACCCGCCTGAAGCCTGTGCTGGAGGCCGTTGCCAGCAACGTTTATCGCATCAGCGATACGCCGGGCGCAGGTTCAACCGTCAAAATCATTCATCAACTGCTGGCTGGCGTGCATATTGCGGCGGCGGCCGAAGCGATGGCGCTGGCCGCGCGGGCCGGTATTCCTCTGGACGTGATGTATGACGTCGTGACCCATGCCGCCGGCAACTCCTGGATGTTCGAAAACCGTATGCAGCATGTCGTTGACGGCGACTATACCCCGCGTTCGGCCGTCGACATTTTTGTCAAAGATTTGGGGCTGGTTGCCGACACGGCGAAAGCGCTGCGCTTCCCCTTACCGCTGGCCTCTACGGCGTTAAATATGTTCACCAGCGCCAGTAACGCCGGTTATGGCAAAGAGGATGACAGCGCTGTGATCAAAATTTTCTCGGGGATTACTCTGCCTGGCGTCACGCCTGAGGAGCCGTCATGTTAAAAATTGGCGTCATTGCCGATGATTTTACCGGCGCGACCGACATCGCCAGTTTTCTGGTCGAAAACGGGATGCCGACAGTGCAGATCAATGATGTCCCAACCGGGACGCAACCGGAAGGATGCGACGCGGTGGTTATCAGCCTGAAAACCCGCTCATGCCCGGCGCAAGAGGCGATAAAACAATCGCTGGCGGCGCTGGTATGGCTGAAAAAACAGGGCTGCCAGCAAGTCTATTTCAAATATTGCTCGACTTTCGATAGTACCGCCGAAGGCAATATCGGCCCGGTCACCGATGCGCTGATGGTGGCGCTGGATACCTTATTTACCGTGATTTCTCCCGCGCTGCCGGTTAACGGACGCACGGTTTATCAGGGCTATCTGTTTGTCATGAACCACTTGCTGGCGGAGTCCGGTATGCGCCACCACCCTATCAATCCGATGACCGACAGCTACCTGCCGCGTCTGATGGAAGCGCAGGCGCAAGGGCGCTGCGGCGTTATTCCGGCTCAGACGCTTGATGAAGGCGTTGCCGCGACCCGTGCGGCGCTGTCGCGTTTACAGCAGGAAGGATATCGCTACGCGGTACTTGACGCGCTCAATGAGCGGCACCTGGAAATTCAGGGCGAGGTTTTGCGTGATGCCCTGCTGGTGACCGGCGGTTCCGGGATGGCAATGGGGCTGGCGCGTCAGTGGGCGAAGCACGGCGTTTCTCAGGCCCGTTCCGCAGGCTATCCGCTGAGCGGTCGCGCGGTGGTGCTTTCCGGTTCCTGTTCGCAAATGACGAATCAGCAGGTGGCCTTCTATCGACAACATGCTCCCACACGCGACGTTGATGTGGCGCGCTGCCTGTCATCCGAGACGCGCGAGGCCTACGCTGAAGCGCTGGCGCAGTGGGTGCTCAGTCAGGACAGCGAACTGGCGCCAATGATTAGCGCCACCGCCTCCACGCAGGCGCTGGCCGCCATCCAGCAGCAATATGGCGCTACTGAAGCCAGCCATGCGGTAGAGGCGCTCTTTTCCCTGCTGGCCGCTCGCTTAGCGGAAGGCGGTATCACCCGGTTTATCGTGGCGGGCGGCGAAACCTCGGGCGTGGTGACGCAAAGCCTCGGTATTACCGGTTTTCACATCGGACCGTGCATTTCACCCGGCGTGCCGTGGGTCAACGCGCTCCATGCGCCAGTCTCGCTGGCGCTAAAGTCAGGTAATTTTGGCGATGAATCCTTTTTCATCCGCGCTCAAAGGGAGTTTCAGGTATGACGATACTGGCAAAAGAAGAGCACGCTTTGCGAGAAGAGATGGTCAGGATAGCCGCCTCGTTTTTCCAGCGCGGCTATGCCACCGGCTCGGCAGGCAACCTCTCGCTGTTACTGCCGGACGGCAATATTCTGGCGACGCCCACCGGTTCGTGTCTGGGTAATCTCGACCCGCAGCGGCTATCCAAAGTGGACCCGCAGGGCGAATGGCTCAGCGGCGATAAACCGTCTAAAGAGGTGCGTTTTCATCTGGCGTTGTATCGCAATAATCCTTGCTGCAAGGCCGTGGTACATCTGCACAGCACCTGGTCAACGGCGCTTTCCTGTCTCGAAGGGCTGGACCCGCAAAATGTGATTCGCCCGTTTACCCCCTATGTGGTGATGCGGATGGGAGACATTCCGCTGGTTCCCTACTATCGCCCGGGGGATGACCGAATTGCTCGCGATTTGGCTGCGCTGGCGGCCCGGCATCAGGCCTTTTTACTGGCTAATCATGGGCCGGTCGTGTGCGGGGAGAATTTGCAGGAAGCCGCTAATAATACCGAGGAGCTGGAAGAGACGGCAAAGCTGATTTTTATCCTTGGCGAACGCCCGATTCGTTATTTAACCACCGAAGAAATTGCGCAGTTAAGGAGATAACCCGATGCCGCGTTTTGCCGCCAATTTGTCGATGATGTTTACCGAAGTGCCGTTTATCGAGCGTTTTGCCGCTGCTGCCGAAGCCGGTTTTCAGGCCGTTGAGTTTCTGTTCCCCTACGGCTTTGCCGCCAGCGAGATTAAAGCCCAGCTATCGCGTCATGATCTGACGCTGGCGCTGTTTAATACTTCGGCGGGTGATACCGCGGCGGGCGAGTGGGGACGTGCCGCGCTACCGGGGCGCGAACACGACGCGCGCGCCGATATCGATCTGGCTCTGGAATACGCTCTGGCGCTGGAATGCGAGCAGGTTCACATCATGGCGGGTGTAGTGCCGGATGGCGCTGATGGCGCACGTTATCGCGCCACGTTTATCGATAATTTGCGTTATGCCGCCGACCGGTTTGCCGCCCACGATAAACGTATTTTGATCGAAGCGCTGAGTCCTGGCGTTAAACCCGGCTACCTCTTTTCCAGCCAATATCAGGCGCTGGGCATCGCAGAAGAGGTTGACCGTCCGAATGTGTTCATCCAGCTCGACACTTTCCACGCGCAAAAAGTGGATGGCAATTTGAGTCACCTGATTCGCGAGTACGCGGGCCGCTATGCCCATGTACAAATCGCCTCGCTACCGGACAGACATGAACCGGATGATGGTGAGATCAACTACCCGTGGCTGTTCCGGCTGTTCGATGACGTAGGTTATCGCGGCTGGATAGGCTGCGAATACCAACCACGGAATACCACGCAGGACGGGCTTGGCTGGTTTAACGCCTGGCGCTAACCCTGAACTACCCTACACAACAATAAAGAGGACATCCGGATGCAGATTATCATTACTGGCGGGGGCGGCTTTTTAGGCCAGAAACTCGCAAGCGCCTTATTAAACTCATCGCTGGCGTTTAACGAACTGCTTCTTGTTGATTTAAAAATGCCTGCGCGGTTATCAGACTCCCCACGTTTACGCTGTCTGGAGGCTGACTTAACCCAGCCGGGCGTGCTGGAGAATGTGATTACCGCTAATACCTCTGTTGTTTATCATCTCGCTGCGATTGTCAGCAGCCATGCGGAAGACGATTTCGATCTGGGATGGAAAGTTAACCTGGATCTTACCCGCCAGTTACTTGAGGCGTGTCGTCGGCAACCGCAGAAAATTCGTTTTGTCTTCTCCAGCTCGCTTGCCGTTTATGGCGGTACGCTGCCGGAATGCGTCACCGATACCACCGCGCTCACGCCGCGCTCGTCTTATGGCGCGCAGAAGGCTGCCTGTGAACTGTTGGTCAACGACTATACCCGCAAAGGCTATGTGGATGGGCTGGCGCTGCGTTTGCCGACGATCTGTGTTCGCCCGGGTAAACCAAACCGCGCCGCTTCTTCTTTTGTCAGTGCGATTATTCGTGAACCGTTGCAGGGCGAGACGACCATCTGCCCGGTGTCGGAAAGTTTGCGGCTGTGGATTTCCAGCCCGGCGACGGTGATCCATAACCTGTCGCTGGCCGCAACGTTACCCGCGCCTGGCGAGGCGAGCAGCATCAACTTACCGGGGATCAGCGTAACCGTGGGCGAGATGCTGGAAACGTTGCGTCAGGCGGGCGGTCAGGCGGCGCGCGATCGGGTTACGCATCAGCGCGACGAAGGCGTCGAGAAAATTGTCGCCTCCTGGCCGGGACGTATCGATAACCAGCGTGCGCTGGCGTTAGGTTTTGTCGCCGATAAACGCTTCGATGACATTATCGAACGCTTTCGACAAGATGATATGGAGGGGAGGTCATGACAAGTTTACCGACCCCAATTATCGGCCTGATCGTTGCCGTTTTCGTTCTGGTATGGCTGGTGTTACGCACCCGTGTTCATGCGCTGATCGCGATGCTGGCGGCGGCCTGTATCGCCGGTCTGTTGGGGGGAATGGGCATTGATAAAACGCTCTCTGTCATCACCAGCGGATTCGGTACGACGCTGGGCAGCATTGGCCTGGTGATTGGTCTCGGCGTAATGATGGGGCGCTTGCTGGAGGTTTCCGGCGCGGCGGAGCGTATCGCCTGGAGCTTTATCAAATGGCTGGGGAAACGCCGTGAAGAGTGGGCGCTGGCGATCACGGGTTATATTGTCAGCATTCCCATTTTCGTCGATTCCGCTTTTGTCATTCTTTATCCGGTGGCGAAAGCGCTGGCGAAAAGCGGTAAACGTTCGCTACTGACGCTGGGCGTCGCGCTGGCGGGCGGGCTGGTGGTCACTCACCATACGGTACCTCCCACGCCAGGCCCGCTGGGGGTAGCCGGGATTTTTAACGTCGACATCGGCGCAATGTTATTGACCGGGATGGCGCTGGCGGTGCCCTGTGTGATCGGCATTGTGTTCTATGCGCAGTGGCTGGATAAACGCTACCCTGATTTCGTGCCGCGCACGCTGAACGCCGATGAAGTCAATGCCGCGCTGGAGCAGTACAATAAAGAGAAAGAGCAAAAGGATCTGCCGAGCCTGACGCTCTCTCTGCTGCCTATTGTGGTGCCGATCGTGCTGATCTTCCTGAAGGCTATCTGTTCCACCCTCGCCACTGTAGAAGGATGGTCCGGCCTGGCGACGCATCCGGTGGTACAGGCAATCAACTTTGTGGGAAGTCCAGTGATCGCGTTGGCCATCAGCGTTCTGCTGGCGGTGTATACGCTGGTGCCGCGCATGGATAAACATACCACCGCAGAGCGTCTGGAAGAGGGCTTGCAAAGCGCCGGGATTATCTTACTGGTCACGGGCGCTGGCGGCGCGTTGGGCGCGATCCTGCGCGACAGCGGCGCGGGGCAACAGCTGGCGGAGCAGGTTGCCAACCTGCCGATCTCGCCGATCCTGATCCCGTTTATCGTGGCGACGCTGGTACGCCTGATTCAGGGATCGGGGACGGTGGCGATGATCACTGCCGCCTCGATTTCCGCGCCGATCCTGGCGCAGATCCCCGGCATCAATATGTTGCTTGCCGCTCAGGCCGCAACGATGGGGTCGCTGTTCTTCGGCTACTTCAACGATAGCCTGTTCTGGGTGGTTAACCGCATGATGGGCGTCTCTGATGTCAAACAGCAGATGGTGGTTTGGTCTGTACCGACGACCATTGCCTGGGCGATTGGCGGCACCGGCGTGGCGCTGATTAACCTGCTGTTTGGTTCCGGCGGCAGTTGGCTCGATCCGTTACTGCCGATCGTCGTTCTGGCGGCAATTATGCTGTGGGTGCGTTGGCAGGCGCAGGGGATCAAAGACAAGCTGGTAGTTAAGGATTAAGACGGTATTATCCGTCCGGGAGCGCAATGCTCCCGGACTGGCTACGATGATGGGGCGTGCTCCCCGCAATCCCATTGCGAACGTAAAAAATCAATAAATGCGCGTACTTTTGTCGATACATGGCGGGCGTCGGGGTAAACGGCATAAATGCCCTGACGGGGAAAATGATAGTCGGGTAACACGTGAATTAACGTTCCATCCTCCAGTGCGGTGTTGACTAACCATTGCGGCAGTAATGCGACGCCGCTTCCCGCGAGAGCGAAGGCCATCAGCGAGCGCGCGCTGTCGACAGAAATTTTGCCGGCTTTGCTTATCTCCAGGCGTGAGTGTTGGCCATGATTATTCGTTACTGTCCACCGTAGCGGCGTAGGTAATCGCTCATGAATAATCCATTCCGCATGGGCCAACGACTCCAGTGACGACACGGGGTGGCGGGCGAGCCACTGCGGCGCGGCGACCGGCAGAATGGTAAAGCGGGATATCAGCGCGGCGCGATAGCGGGAGTCCGCCAGCGAGCCAAGCCGAATCGCCACATCAAAGCGCTCGGCAATTAAATCGGCATGATGTGATGAGGACATATGCCGAATACGGAGATCGGGATGGCGCTGACTAAACTGCGCCAGTACCGGAATGACCACCTGTTCGCCAAACTCGGGCGTAGTGGTAATACGTAACTCGCCGCCCAGCCCACTATGGCTGGCACGCACTTCATCCTGCAAATTTTTCGCTGCATTGAGTAAATTCACGCCTTTTTGGTAAAAGAGGACGCCGGCGTCTGTGAGCGTCAGTCGTCGGGTGGAACGTAGCAGTAACGTTACGCCAAGCTCTTTTTCAAGCTGCCGAATATTAAAACTCACTACCGCTTTTGTTTGGCCCGATGCGGCCGCCGCCGCCGTGAAGCTGCCGCTATCTACCACGGCGATAAACAGCGACATACGCTGCAAATTGAGCATGGCGAGCTCCTTTACTGTCAAAATTATTTTGACAGTATATCGTTGAAGCGCGGACTTATCTGGCTTTCTCCGGACGGCTACATTAGCGCCTCTGACGGAGGATGCATAATGACGTATCGCAGTAAAGTGGCAGTGGTTTACCTGCTCGGCTTCTTTCTTGATCTGATTAATCTGTTTATTGCCAGCGTGGCTTTTCCTGCGATGTCCGTGGATCTGCATACGTCCATATCGGCGCTGGCATGGGTGAGTAACGGTTATATCGCAGGATTAACGCTGATCATTCCGTTTAGCGCGTTTCTTGCGCGTTATCTTGGCGCTCGACGGCTGATCATATTTTCGCTCATCCTGTTTAGCGTTGCCGCCGCTGCCGCAGGTTTTGCCGATTCCTTACACAGCCTTGTTTTCTGGCGTATTGTGCAGGGGGCGGGCGGTGGCTTATTGATCCCGGTTGGTCAGGCGTTAACCTGGCAACAGTTTAAACCGCATGAACGCGCTGGCGTGTCATCGGTTGTCATGATGGTGGCGCTACTGGCGCCGGCATGTTCGCCTGCGATTGGCGGGCTGCTGGTGGAAACGTGGGGCTGGCGCTGGATATTCTTTGCCACGCTGCCGGTGGCCGTTCTCACTTTATTGCTCGCTTATCGTTGGCTGAACGCCGCGCCGACGACAATGGCGTCAGCAAGATTGCTCCATCTGCCGTTGTTGATGGACAAGCTGCTGCGTTTTGCCATGATCGTCTATCTGTGTGTGCCGGGTATGTTCATTGGTATCAGCGTGGTCGGGATGTTTTATCTACAGAACGTCGCGCAGTTATCGCCTGCGGCGGCGGGGTCGCTGATGCTCCCCTGGTCGATCGCTTCATTTGTCGCCATTATGCTTACCGCACGTTACTTCAATCGGCTTGGGCCGCGTCCGCTGATTATCGTCGGCTGTCTTCTTCAGGCCGCAGGGATACTGCTTTTAACTAACGTTACGCCTGCGACATCGCACCGTGTACTGATGATGATATTCGCCTTAATGGGCGCTGGCGGCAGTTTGTGCAGCAGTACCGCGCAGAGTGGCGCTTTCCTGACTATTGCTCGCCGGGACATGCCTGACGCCAGCGCGCTATGGAATCTTAATCGTCAGATCAGCTTTTTCCTTGGCGCGACGCTGTTGACGCTGCTGTTAAATGCGCTCCAGCGCGTTATGTCGCTTGAGGTTGCTTATCGCTGGACCTTTATTGCCGCCGCCGGTATCACCCTGCTGCCCCTTATTTACGCTGTCTGTCTAAACAATAGACAGGCACTTCTGTGCCTGAAAAAGGAAAGATCATGAATCCATATAAAGATGAAATTATTCACGCCCATGCGGCGATTGAGAGCTGGCTTAGTAAGGGGATGGGTAGCCTGGAGGCGTTGATAGCGCGTTTCGCTGCTGATTTTACGATGATAACGCCAGGCGGTGTTTGTCTGGATTATCCGGCGCTCGGCGCTTTTTTCCAGGCGCAGCGCGGGTGTCGCCCGGGGCTGGTTATCGTGGTTGAGCATATTGACCTTGTGGCGGAGTGGCCGGAAGGCGCCGCGCTGCGTTATCGTGAGCGACAGCAACTGCCGGGCCAGGCTGAGACGGTACGCTGGTCGACGGTCATTTTAAAAAGGGAAAGAGGACGGATAGTCTGGCGTCATTTACATGAAACGACAGTCACAGCCTGAAAAGCCTGTTCCGGCGCGTGGGCCCGATAACGCGCCGCTATCGGGCCCGACACGTTTACACCAGACTTTTCAGCCGATAGATCCACTCCAGCGCCTGGCGTGGCGTCAGGGAGTCCGGATCGAGATTCTCCAGCGCTTCAACGGCAGGCGATGTCTCCTCCGGGGCCGCAAGCAACGACATTTGCGTGCCGTCCACCTGCGTTGCCGCCGCATTGGGCGAGATGCTTTCCAGCTCGCGGAGTTTTTGGCGCGCGCGTTTGATGACTTCTTTAGGGACGCCCGCAAGCGCCGCGACCGCCAGGCCATAGCTCTTACTTGCCGCGCCGTCCTGCACGCTGTGCATAAACGCGATAGTATCGCCGTGTTCCAGCGCATCCAGGTGGACGTTCGCCACGCCTTCCATTTTCTCCGGTAATTGGGTCAGCTCGAAGTAGTGGGTAGCGAACAGCGTTAACGCTTTAATCTTATTCGCGAGATTCTCCGCGCAGGCCCAGGCCAACGACAGCCCGTCATACGTGGAGGTACCGCGCCCGATTTCATCCATCAATACCAGACTGTTTTCCGTGGCATTATGCAGAATGTTCGCGGTTTCGGTCATCTCCACCATAAAGGTCGAACGCCCGGAAGCCAGGTCGTCCGCTGCGCCGACGCGGGTAAAAATACGGTCGATGGGGCCGATTTCCACGTTTTGCGCCGGAACGTAACTGCCGATATAGGCCAGCAGGGCGATCAATGCCGTTTGTCGCATATAGGTACTTTTACCGCCCATATTGGGGCCGGTAATGATCAACATCCGGCGCTGCGGCGACAGATTGAGCGGGTTAGCGATAAACGGCTCATTCAGTACCTGTTCAACCACCGGGTGGCGACCTTCGGTAATACGGATACCGGGTTTATCGGTAAATGTCGGGCAGGTGTAATTCAGCGTCCAGGCGCGTTCGGCCAGGTTAACCAGCACATCCAGTTCCGCCAGCGCGTTGGCGCTCTGCTGTAAATCGGCCAGATGCGGCAACAGCAGATCAAACAATTCGTCATATAGCTGTTTTTCCAGCGCCAGCGCTTTGCCTTTCGAGGTCAGAACTTTATCTTCGTACTCTTTAAGCTCAGGAATAATGTAGCGTTCGGCATTTTTCAGCGTCTGGCGACGCACATAATTGATGGGCGCCAGATGGCTTTGACCACGGCTAATCTGAATGTAATAACCATGTACCGCGTTATAGCCGACTTTCAGCGTATCCAGCCCGGTACGCTCGCGCTCGCGAATTTCCAGACGATCGAGATAATCGGTGGCGCCGTCCGCCAGCGCGCGCCATTCGTCCAGCTCTTCATGGTAGCCGGGCGCAATAACGCCGCCGTCGCGGACCAGTACCGGCGGCGCGTCAATAATGGCGCGTTCCAGGAGGTCGCGCAGCTCGGCGAAATCGCCCATTTTTTTACGCAACGCCTGTACCGGCGCGCTGTCAACGGTTTCAAGCTGAGCGTGCAACTCCGGCAGCTGCTGGAAGGCGTGACGCATTCGGGCGAGATCGCGCGGACGCGCGGTGCGCAGCGCCAGACGCGCAAGGATACGCTCCAGATCGCCGACCTGACGCAGCACCGGTTGCAGTTCGCTGACGGTGTCCTGCAAGGCGCCGATGGTCTGCTGGCGTTCACGCAATATGTCGGTATTTCGTACCGGCATATGCAGCCAGCGTTTAAGCATTCGGCTACCCATTGGCGTCACGGTACAGTCAAGCACCGCGGCGAGGGTATTTTCGACGCCGCCGGCCAGGTTCTGGGTAATTTCCAGATTGCGGCGGGTGGCGGCATCCATAATGATGCTGTCCTGCTGGCGTTCCATCGTAATGGAACGAATATGCGGCAGGGAGGTGCGCTGGGTATCTTTTACGTACTGTAACAGGCAGCCTGCCGCACATAATCCACGCGAGGCATTTTCGACGCCGAAACCGACCAGATCCCGCGTACCGAATTGCAGATTTAGCTGCTGGCGGGCGGTATCAATCTCAAACTCCCACAGCGGGCGACGGCGCAGACCCCGGCGTCCCTCTATTAACGCCATTTCAGCAAAATCTTCGGCATACAACAGTTCGGCGGGATTGGTGCGCTGCAACTCTGCGGCCATCGTTTCACGGTCGGCGGGTTCGCTCAGACGAAAGCGCCCGGAGCTGATATCCAGCGTGGCGTAACCGTAGCCTTTACCATCCTGCCAGATAGCCGCCAGCAGGTTATCCTGACGCTCCTGTAGCAGGGCTTCATCACTGATAGTGCCAGGCGTAACGATACGCACGACCTTACGTTCAACGGGACCTTTGCTGGTGGCCGGATCGCCAATCTGTTCGCAAATAGCGACGGATTCGCCCTGATTGACCAGTTTCGCGAGGTAGTTTTCTACGGCGTGGTGCGGGATACCCGCCATAGGGATAGGTTCGCCAGCCGATGCGCCGCGTTTGGTCAGCGAAATATCGAGCAACTGCGACGCACGCTTTGCGTCGTCATAAAACAGCTCGTAAAAGTCTCCCATACGATAAAAGAGCAGGATCTCCGGATGCTGGGCTTTCAGCTTGAGATACTGCTGCATCATCGGTGTGTGGTTGGAGAAGTCCTTATCAAATGACTCATTCATATTGATTTTACTCGTTTTTTATTCTTTCAAGTGCTCATGTGGCCCCGGGGAAAACCCTTATAAACTCACATAAACCCATAAATTTGTAGCTCACCTGTAGCCTAAAATGTGACAGGTTACATTCTCATCATTCCTGGACTACAACAGGGGTGATACTTTGAAAACAACTCTC
Source organism: Salmonella sp. A7 (assembly GCF_020181675.1). Taxonomy (NCBI): domain Bacteria; kingdom Pseudomonadati; phylum Pseudomonadota; class Gammaproteobacteria; order Enterobacterales; family Enterobacteriaceae; genus Salmonella; species Salmonella sp. A7. Next base: position 973,328 of record NZ_CP084001.1, read on the forward strand.
AGCCAGCCTTTCATTATCAACAAGTTAAGTATCAATGTTAAGTCTGCGCTCAGTCGCTCTGGAAAAATCGTTTTCGAAGCTAACCCAGCTCAAAAACTCTACATTGTTTTCGATGACCACAGAGAAGCTCCTGCTGGTTTCGGGGTAAAAGCCAGTTTGACGAAAAAAACCTACGTAATCCAGCGAAGAGTAGCCTCGTCAGATCGTAATGTCAGTGAGGGTAGGAAGCCAAGTTCTGTCTTGAAAGTAAAAGTTGGAAATGTGTTCGATTTTCCAAATATTGACGAAACAAGGCAAGTAACCAGGCAATTAGTTCAGACCATGCTCGCAACAAAGAGAAATCCCAACAAAATTAAGAGGGAAACGGATGCTTCCGAACTCAAAATGAGACTGTAATTAAAATTGTGTAATTGCCTGATTTTGATATGTTCGATTCAACATCAAAAGCTGGTTGCTTTATGGACGAAAAACACCTGGCATTCACAGAGCATTAACTTCATCCCGACGGCCACAGCTATCAAGATTGTGTTGCATGAAGGTAAGCCGATCCATTTCGCCACCACGGTTATTGCGCTTTCTTCCGATAGGTATCTTGAGCTGTGCGATCTTTACTCTTCTCAGGCGATCGAGTAACTACCTGCGTCGGATTACGGCTTCGTTTTTTGATCTGCGATCTTAATGATGATATGGGCAGAAAAACGCGAAATTTAGACGCTATTACGAATGGGCAATGGTACTTATTGAAGGCTATATCATTGCCCATAATGCAGGGAGGGTTAATATTATATAATTCTATTTCCAGATTACTTTATTTTAAAAAAAGACAGATTGCCTGAACAGAAAGAACCGGTGTCAATGTAGATTTGATTGGCGAATGTTGTTGTGTAGTCAACAATCATATGGCCGAAGATGAAAGTATCCGCACCGCGTATTGGATGGATATTCCCCTGTAACGAACCAAGCAGACGATCGCGTGACCATAGAACGCTATCAATATCAACTTGCTTCTCATAATCGTAGCTGTCATCTGGATAATCGGCATGGGCAATCACGTACTTCTTTGAGGACGTTTCAACCTGTATGATGTGAGGACGCTGCTTAAAAGTTAGTAATAGTTCAGTGGCTTCTTGCCTGTCTTTTTCGGTGACCGAGTCGTACCAGTAACCACCGTTTACATACCAGAAATTGCCATCCTGTGTTTCAAAAGCGTCAAGTGCCATAGCTTCATGATTACCCACTACAGAAATAAACCATGAGGTATTTAACAGTCTCAGTGTTTCAAGGTTTTCTTTTCCTCGATCAATGTTATCTCCAGTGGAGATCAAGAGATCGGTATCAGGAGAGAAATTTAATTGAGCCAGTCTGGTTAACAATAAGGAGTAACATCCATGAATATCACCAACGACCCAAATGTGGCGATAGAGATCGCTGTTGATGTCAGCATAACGAATTAATTCCATGATGTTCCTATAGCACAACTTTGGAGGCTGGTATTATAACAAAGAAGTAGGGTGATATTAATTTTTATTCTTTAAAATACACAGTTATTAAAATAACCTACAAGCTAGAAATCAACAGATAATATATATTTTATGAATCGGTTAATTAAAGTAGACGATGTGCTTGAAAGATGCACGATTTCTCGCGCAACACTTTACTGATTAATTGCAAAGGCATACTTTCTCGCTCAGCGGCACGACGGATACGCAGGCACTGCCGGGGCTGATTAGCCAGACTCACTGTAAAATCAGGGAAGCCTCGGCTGACGGCGCTTATGACACGCGCTATTGCCATGATGTGTTATTGAGGAAAAAAATCAGGCCGCTAATCCCGCCACGAAGCGGTGCGCGATACTGGCCGGACAAGTAGTACCATGAGCGTAACCACGCGGTGGCGAATCAACATCGGAGCGGCAGCAATGAGGTCTGGAAAAGAAAGTGGGCTATCACCGTCGTTCAGTAGTGGAAACAGCGATGTTTCGTATTAAAACCTTGCTGGGCGGCTATCTGAGTCTGCGGAACTATGACGCGCAGGTGGGTGAAGCGATGGCGATGCTCAAGGCGCTGAACTGGATGACGTTGTTGGCAATGCCGACCAGCGTCAGGCTCGTATAACGAGTGCTCCGGTGGGAGTCCTGTATCCTTATCGTTGGCCGATTCTGAATTATTCAACCAAGCCTCATGTTGTCATAACCTACCAGATGCAGATAAAGTAGCATAAAGCGTTTTAAACGACAGCAACAAGGAAAGGGGTTGATCGTTTAATGATACTGCGCCAAATAACAAAATTCATAGTAATTAACTCCTGTTTAATTCGACATATTTTTCATTAATCATAAAGCCATTTCCCAGCTTTCGCTGATTCAGAAAACATTCTGATTGTTAAAGGCTTACGAGTTCGTTCTATATCTTCCCGTTTTAATTTAAGCCATCGTGTAAGCAGTGGAGTATTCTCCCAAGGAAAATAACACGACCATTTAACTTGTGATAAATCTACATTAAATTTTTTTTCAAATTTATCCAAAGCTTCATGCAGGTCATCGCCTGGAGCTTCAAATAAATCAGAATCAAGTTCTAAAGGGATTTCTTTCCAATTGCTGTCTAAATATCCGGGAATCTCTTCACGGAAGAGTGTTAACACCTCTTGCTGAATTGTGTCCATCAAAAGGATGTCCATTGTATACGATCTTTAGGGCGTGCTATTAGGTTGTATTTTGCCTGAGTTCTCCTTGATACCTGGTAAATTGAATTCACAAGACCAACCCAACCTAACCATGGAACATATCGTGCTATGACTGCGGCAAGATTATTTGTTTTTCGCATTCTTATACCAACGGGTGTAGGAACTCTAATACCGAAAGGAGTTTGTGCATTTCGTAAAAGCATTCTCCCATACCTGGAGATAACACTTGTCCCTTTGATTGCCTCTCCCGGTTTCGTTCTGGTTTTTAACCACGGTTGCCCGGCGAGGATAGCAGCACCTGACTCAATGCCAATCCCAGGTTCATCACAAAATTGCTCAAGGAAAATTACATCAAATAGTTCACCTGCTGACAGGTTCGATTGTCCGTGGTAGAAGTAGGTTCCGTTTAGTTCTTCTGTCGTATCCATTCAATCACCTTATAGACTGTTTGCCATTCATTCCAGACATCGGGACGTTTCTGCCGCTATACTAGCCTGGTAGTCAATACGCTGTCACAGGTAAAAAGAACGTTATTCGCGAAAAGTGGATGGGGTATCGTAAGAATGCCAACATGTGGGGCAAGAGGGGGATGTTAGTTTACCGCGATATACGAGATGATAGTTTGTCAGTATAAGTTTCGGCTATTTCCCAAGTCTGGGAGGCCGTTCTTTATCGCAAATAAAAAAAGCAGCAGCGAGGTGCTGCTGTATCAAAAGCAGATTGATAAATGCAACGTAAGAGACAAATGGCCAACCGTAAAAGTGACCATAGCTATAATAATTATATTGATATTAAGTGGCAATGCAAAATATGGTCTTAATTATATCATGATGAGTTCAGCCAACGGTGATATAGCCTTATAAGGCTTGCAGTCTTTCATGGGCAGCAAGTAACGTCTGATATATGCTTAAATTCTTACTTCCGGGTTCAAGCAAAACTTTTTTAAATTCGGTCATGAGTTGCTCTTCATCTTCTTTCGAACGCATGTATTGTGGATGTTCCTGGAAGAAGGTGAGCGCCTGTTCTTTGGTTTGTTTATATTTTTCGCAAAAAATGCTTGAGCTGATTGCGCTATTTTTTGATGCGGAATTATCAGCGTTCTGGTTTGATAATGATTTATTCTTCGCAAGGTCTGACGGCACATACGGAAGAGACTGACACTCATCAATACTATTTGCGTTGGCCAGTTGCTCTTTCTGAGCGCCAGGTTGCGGTACAGGTTTGCTCACGGAGGAAGGGAGGGGCACCTGGGCACAGCCAATCAGTAAAAAGACAGGAAGACAGCTATAAAATTTTTTCATATTAACTCCAACTACAGAAGAATGAGGCACAATGTTTTTACACAACCGTCAGAACGTTATCTGACAATAGTTATAAGGGGGCGAATGCGTTTCAGGAATGCTAGCAAAAAAAACTCCTGATATAAATAATTAATTCTTCATCCCGATGACAATATTTGATTTTTTGCTGCTGCAGAATAATAAGCCAGAATTTATACACTATGAGCTGATTTTCTATTTTAAATTATCAAGCGCTGTGCAAGTGGGCCAATTTAATTAGCGGGTGGCATCAGTTTCATAATGATTGCATCAGGTTTTTGCCACCCGCTCCCGGTATTGTTTACATATTAAAATGATTTTTAACTGGTGCTGACAACTATGCTAAATACGCAGGAAGTACTTAAAGAAGGAGAGAAGCGGAAAATCCGCAGCCCGGAAGCATGGTTTATACAGACGTGTTCCGCGCAAAAGCTGCATATGTCATTTTCTGAAGGCCGACACAATGAAAACTGCCTGATTCAGGAAGGCGCGCTGCTTTTTTGCGAGCAGGCTGTTGTCGCACCAGTATCAGGAGACGTGGTTTTTCGACCGTTAAAAATTGAAGTACTCAGCAAATTACTGGCATTTATCGATGGCGCAGGATTAGTGGACACGACATATGCTGAATCCGATAAATGGGTTTTGCTGAGTCCTGAGTTTCGCGCTATTTGGCAAGATCGTAAACGCTGCGAGTACTGGTTTTTGCAGCAAATTATTACGCCTTCTCCGGCCTTCAATAAGGTACTGGCGCTGTTACGAAAAAGCGAGAGTTACTGGTTGGTTGGCTATTTACTCGCTCAGTCAACCAGCGGCAACACGATGAGAATGCTGGGAGAAGACTATGGCGTTTCTTATACCCATTTTCGTCGTTTGTGCAGCAGAGCGTTGGGCGGAAAAGCGAAGAGTGAATTACGAAACTGGCGTATGGCGCAATCGTTGCTGAATAGTGTAGAAGGCCGCGAGAACATCACCCAATTAGCCGTTAATCATGGTTACTCATCGCCTTCACATTTTTCTAGTGAGATCAAAGAGCTGATCGGCGTTTCGCCGCGGAAATTATCAAATATTATTCAATTGGCAGACAAATGAAGACACATATTCTTTTGGCCAGAGTGCTGGCATGTGCCGCGCTTGTTCTGGTTGCACCTGGTTATTCTAGTGAAAAAATACCTGTAACGGGAAGTGGGTTTGTTGCGAAAGACGATAGCCTGCGGACATTTTTCGATGCAATGGCGCTACAGCTAAAGGAGCCTGTCATTGTTAGCAAAATGGCGGCACGAAAAAAAATTACGGGCAACTTTGAGTTTCACGATCCTAACGCATTACTGGAGAAGCTTTCCCTACAACTGGGGCTGATTTGGTATTTCGATGGGCAGGCTATCTATATTTATGACGCCAGTGAAATGCGCAATGCCGTGGTTTCTTTACGCAACGTCTCACTCAATGAGTTCAACAATTTTCTAAAACGCTCAGGTTTATATAACAAAAATTACCCGCTACGTGGCGATAACCGTAAAGGAACATTCTATGTTTCAGGGCCACCCGTCTATGTTGATATGGTGGTCAACGCCGCCACCATGATGGACAAGCAAAACGATGGTATTGAGCTGGGACGCCAGAAAATAGGGGTGATGCGTCTGAACAATACCTTCGTGGGCGATCGTACCTACAATCTGCGCGATCAGAAAATGGTTATCCCCGGTATTGCTACGGCGATTGAAAGGTTATTGCAGGGAGAAGAGCAACCCTTAGGTAATATTGTCAGTAGCGAACCTCCGGCGATGCCAGCGTTTTCAGCGAATGGAGAAAAAGGTAAAGCAGCAAATTATGCCGGTGGCATGAGTCTGCAGGAAGCTTTAAAGCAAAATGCCGCGGCGGGCAATATTAAAATCGTGGCCTATCCGGATACCAACAGTTTGTTAGTAAAAGGAACGGCTGAGCAGGTGCATTTTATCGAAATGCTGGTTAAAGCGCTGGATGTCGCCAAACGTCACGTAGAATTATCCCTGTGGATTGTCGATCTTAATAAAAGCGATCTGGAGCGTTTGGGCACTTCATGGAGCGGCAGCATTACTATTGGGGACAAACTTGGCGTGTCATTAAACCAGGCTTCAATAAGTACCCTCGATGGCAGTCGATTCATCGCCGCGGTAAATGCGTTAGAAGAGAAGAAACAGGCGACGGTGGTTTCGCGCCCGGTATTACTGACTCAGGAAAATGTTCCCGCTATTTTTGATAACAACAGAACGTTTTACACCAAGCTGATTGGGGAACGTAATGTGGCGCTTGAGCATGTAACATACGGAACAATGATCCGAGTGCTGCCCCGTTTTTCCGCAGATGGTCAGATAGAAATGTCGCTGGACATTGAAGATGGTAACGATAAGACGCCGCAATCCGATACTACCACCTCCGTAGATGCGTTACCCGAAGTCGGACGAACGTTAATTAGCACTATTGCGAGAGTTCCGCACGGAAAAAGTTTGCTGGTCGGTGGTTATACACGGGATGCAAATACCGATACTGTCCAAAGTATTCCGTTTTTAGGCAAATTACCGCTTATTGGTAGCCTGTTTCGTTATTCCAGTAAGAATAAAAGTAATGTTGTTCGTGTATTCATGATTGAACCAAAAGAAATTGTCGACCCGTTAACGCCGGATGCCAGCGAATCGGTAAACAATATTCTGAAACAAAGCGGTGCCTGGAGTGGGGACGATAAGTTACAGAAATGGGTTCGTGTTTATCTGGATAGAGGTCAGGAGGCAATTAAATGATTCCTGGCTCAACCTCCGGTATTTCATTTTCCAGAATATTGTCCCGGCAGACATCTCACCAGGATGCGACCCAGCATACTGATGCGCAACAGGCGGAAATACAACAGGCCGCAGAGGATTCATCTCCAGGGGCGGAAGTACAAAAATTTGTCCAGTCGACGGACGAAATGTCAGCGGCGCTGGCGCAATTTCGTAACCGTCGCGATTATGAAAAAAAATCCAGTAATTTATCTAATAGTTTTGAACGCGTGCTGGAGGATGAGGCTTTACCGAAGGCGAAGCAAATATTAAAGCTAATTAGCGTACATGGCGGCGCGTTAGAAGATTTTTTACGTCAGGCGCGTAGCTTATTTCCTGACCCCAGTGATTTAGTCCTTGTGTTACGCGAATTGCTTCGTCGTAAAGATCTGGAAGAGATCGTGCGGAAAAAGCTGGAGTCGTTACTTAAGCACGTTGAAGAGCAAACCGATCCGAAGACCCTCAAGGCAGGGATTAATTGTGCGTTGAAGGCCCGGCTTTTTGGGAAAACATTATCGTTAAAACCAGGCTTATTGCGCGCCAGCTATCGGCAATTTATCCAGAGTGAATCACATGAAGTGGAGATTTACTCTGACTGGATAGCCAGTTATGGCTATCAACGTCGACTGGTGGTACTGGATTTTATCGAGGGTTCGCTATTAACCGATATTGACGCGAATGACGCCAGCTGTTCGCGTCTGGAGTTTGGCCAGCTTTTACGACGCCTGACGCAACTTAAAATGTTGCGCTCCGCTGACCTACTGTTTGTGAGTACATTGTTGTCGTATTCGTTTACCAAAGCGTTTAATGCGGAGGAGTCGTCGTGGCTACTACTGATGCTTTCACTATTGCAACAGCCACATGAAGTGGATTCGCTGTTAGCCGATATTATAGGTTTGAATGCGTTATTGCTTAGTCATAAGGAACATGCATCCTTTTTGCAGATATTTTATCAAGTATGTAAAGCCATACCCTCTTCACTCTTTTATGAAGAATATTGGCAGGAAGAATTGTTAATGGCGTTACGTAGTATGACCGATATTGCCTACAAGCATGAAATGGCAGAACAGCGTCGTACTATTGAAAAGCTGTCTTAATTTAATATTAACAGGATACCTATAGTGCTGCTTTCTCTACTTAACAGTGCTCGTTTACGACCTGAATTACTGATTCTGGTACTAATGGTGATGATCATTTCTATGTTCGTCATTCCATTACCTACCTATCTGGTTGATTTCCTGATCGCACTGAATATCGTACTGGCGATATTGGTGTTTATGGGGTCGTTCTACATTGACAGAATCCTCAGTTTTTCAACGTTTCCTGCGGTACTGTTAATTACCACGCTCTTTCGTCTGGCATTATCGATCAGTACCAGCCGTCTTATCTTGATTGAAGCCGATGCCGGTGAAATTATCGCCACGTTCGGGCAATTCGTTATTGGCGATAGCCTGGCGGTGGGTTTTGTTGTCTTCTCTATTGTCACCGTGGTCCAGTTTATCGTTATTACCAAAGGTTCAGAACGCGTCGCGGAAGTCGCGGCCCGATTTTCTCTGGATGGTATGCCCGGTAAACAGATGAGTATTGATGCCGATTTGAAGGCCGGTATTATTGATGCGGATGCCGCGCGCGAACGGCGAAGTGTACTGGAAAGGGAAAGCCAGCTTTACGGTTCCTTTGACGGTGCGATGAAGTTTATCAAAGGTGACGCTATTGCCGGCATCATTATTATCTTTGTGAACTTTATTGGCGGTATTTCGGTGGGGATGACCCGCCATGGTATGGATTTGTCCTCCGCTCTGTCTACTTATACCATGCTGACCATTGGTGATGGTCTTGTCGCCCAGATCCCCGCATTGTTGATTGCGATTAGTGCCGGTTTTATCGTGACTCGCGTAAATGGCGATAGCGATAATATGGGGCGGAATATCATGACGCAGCTGTTGAACAACCCATTTGTATTGGTTGTTACGGCTATTTTGACCATTTCAATGGGAACTCTGCCGGGATTCCCGCTGCCGGTATTTGTTATTTTATCGGTGGTTTTAAGCGTACTCTTCTATTTTAAATTCCGTGAAGCAAAACGTAGCGCCGCCAAACCTAAAACCAGCAAAGGCGAGCAGCCGCTCAGTATTGAGGAAAAAGAAGGGTCGTCGTTGGGACTGATTGGCGATCTCGATAAAGTCTCTACAGAAACCGTACCGTTGATATTACTTGTGCCGAAGAGCCGGCGTGAAGATCTGGAAAAAGCTCAACTTGCGGAGCGTCTACGTAGTCAGTTCTTTATTGATTATGGCGTGCGCCTGCCGGAAGTATTGTTACGCGATGGCGAGGGTCTGGACGATAACAGCATCGTATTGTTGATTAATGAGATCCGTGTTGAACAATTTACGGTCTATTTTGATTTGATGCGAGTGGTAAATTATTCCGATGAAGTTGTTTCCTTTGGCATTAATCCAACAATCCATCAGCAAGGTAGCAGTCAGTATTTCTGGGTAACGCATGAAGAGGGGGAGAAACTGCGGGAGCTTGGCTATGTGTTGCGGAACGCGCTTGATGAGCTTTACCACTGTCTGGCGGTGACGCTGGCGCGCAACGTCAATGAATATTTCGGTATTCAGGAAACAAAACATATGCTGGACCAACTGGAAGCGAAATTTCCTGATTTACTTAAAGAAGTGCTCAGACATGCCACGGTACAACGTATATCTGAAGTTTTGCAGCGTTTGTTAAGCGAACGTGTTTCCGTGCGTAATATGAAATTAATTATGGAAGCGCTCGCATTGTGGGCGCCAAGAGAAAAAGATGTCATTAACCTTGTGGAGCATATTCGTGGGGCAATGGCGCGTTATATTTGCCATAAATTCGCCAATGGCGGCGAATTACGAGCAGTAATGGTATCTGCTGAAGTTGAGGATGTTATTCGCAAAGGGATCCGTCAGACCTCTGGCAGTACCTTCCTCAGCCTTGACCCGGAAGCCTCCGCTAATTTGATGGATCTCATTACACTTAAGTTGGATGATTTATTGATTGCACATAAAGATCTTGTCCTCCTTACGTCTGTCGATGTCCGTCGATTTATTAAGAAAATGATTGAAGGTCGTTTTCCGGATCTGGAGGTTTTATCTTTCGGTGAGATAGCAGATAGCAAGTCAGTGAATGTTATAAAAACAATATAAGGGCTTAATTAAGGAAAAGATCTATGCAACATTTGGATATCGCTGAATTAGTTCGTTCCGCACTGGAAGTAAGTGGTTGCGATCCTTCACTCATCGGAGGAATAGATAGCCATTCAACAATTGTTCTGGATTTATTTGCATTGCCAAGTATCTGTATCAGCGTCAAGGACGATGATGTATGGATCTGGGCGCAATTGGGTGCTGACAGCATGGTGGTATTACAACAGCGGGCTTATGAAATCGTAATGACCATAATGGAAGGATGCCAGTTTGTCCGCGGCGGGCAATTACTACTGGGGGAGCAGAATGGGGAGCTAACGCTTAAAGCCTTAGTGCATCCGGATTTTTTATCTGACGGTGAAAAGTTCTCTAATGCCTTGAATGGGTTTTACAACTATCTGGAAGTTTTTAGTCGGTCGCTAATGAGATGAAAACACCTCGTTTACTGCAATATCTGGCCTACCCACAAAAAATAACCGGCCCAATTATTGAGGCGGAATTGCGCGATGTGGCCATTGGCGAGCTGTGTGAAATACGCCGTGGCTGGCACCAAAAACAGGTTGTTGCACGTGCGCAGGTGGTTGGCTTACAGCGGGAACGCACCGTGCTGAGCCTTATCGGCAATGCCCAGGGGCTGAGCCGCGATGTCGTGCTTTATCCCACTGGACGTGCGTTATCGGCGTGGGTGGGATACTCGGTATTAGGCGCGGTGTTGGATCCGACAGGGAAAATCGTTGAGCGTTTTACCCCTGAAGTGGCGCCGATTAGCGAAGAACGCGTTATTGATGTCGCACCGCCTTCTTACGCTTCGCGCGTTGGCGTCCGTGAACCGCTGATTACCGGTGTGCGCGCGATTGACGGGTTATTGACCTGTGGCGTAGGCCAGCGAATGGGCATTTTTGCCTCCGCAGGATGCGGTAAGACCATGCTGATGCATATGCTGATCGAGCAAACGGAGGCGGATGTTTTTGTTATTGGTCTTATCGGTGAACGAGGCCGCGAGGTCACTGAATTCGTGGATATGTTGCGCGCTTCGCATAAGAAAGAAAAATGCGTGCTGGTTTTTGCCACTTCCGATTTCCCCTCGGTCGATCGCTGCAATGCGGCGCAACTGGCGACAACCGTAGCGGAATATTTTCGCGACCAGGGAAAACGGGTCGTGCTTTTTATCGATTCCATGACCCGTTATGCGCGTGCTTTGCGAGATGTGGCACTGGCGTCGGGAGAGCGTCCGGCCCGTCGAGGTTATCCCGCCTCCGTATTCGATAATTTGCCCCGCTTGCTGGAACGCCCCGGGGCGACCAGCGAGGGAAGCATTACTGCCTTTTATACGGTACTGCTGGAAAGCGAGGAAGAGGCGGACCCGATGGCGGATGAAATTCGCTCTATCCTTGACGGTCACCTGTATCTGAGCAGAAAGCTGGCCGGGCAGGGACATTACCCGGCAATCGATGTACTGAAAAGCGTAAGCCGCGTTTTTGGACAAGTCACGACGCCGACACATGCTGAACAGGCATCTGCCGTGCGTAAATTAATGACGCGTCTGGAAGAGCTCCAGCTTTTCATTGACTTGGGAGAATATCGTCCTGGCGAAAATATCGATAACGATCGGGCGATGCAGATGCGGGATAGCCTGAAAGCCTGGTTATGCCAGCCGGTAGCGCAGTATTCATCCTTTGATGACACGTTGAGCGGTATGAATGCATTCGCTGACCAGAATTAAAGTATTGCAGCGGCGCTGTACGGTATTTCATTCACAGTGTGAGTCGATATTACTTCGCTATCAGGATGAGGACCGCGGGCTGCAGGCCGAGGAGGAGGCGATCCTTGAACAAATAGCGGGTCTGAAATTGTTATTAGATACGCTGCGTGCAGAAAACAGACAGCTCAGTCGTGAGGAAATTTATACGTTATTACGTAAGCAGTCTATTGTTCGCCGGCAGATAAAAGATTTAGAACTCCAGATTATACAAATTCAGGAAAAACGGAGCGAGCTGGAAAAGAAAAGGGAAGAGTTTCAGAAAAAAAGTAAATATTGGTTGCGCAAAGAAGGGAACTATCAACGCTGGATAATCCGTCAGAAAAGACACTATATCCAGCGAGAGATACAGCAGGAAGAGGCCGAGTCAGAGGAGATAATTTAATGGGCGATGTGTCAGCTGTCAGTTCATCCGGGAACATTTTACTGCCGCAGCAGGATGAGGTTGGCGGTTTATCAGAAGCATTAAAAAAAGCGGTGGAAAAACATAAGACAGAATATTCCGATCATAAAAAAGATCGCGACTATGGCGATGCTTTCGTAATGCATAAAGAAACGGCTTTACCGGTATTGCTGGCGGCATGGCGACATGGCGCGCCAGCGAAATCAGAACATCACAATGGTAATGTTTCTGGTCTGCATCATAACGGAAAAGGCGAACTCAGGATTGCTGAAAAACTGTTGAAAGTCACTGCTGAAAAATCTGTCGGTTTGATCTCTGCGGAGGCCAAAGTAGATAAATCCGCAGCGTTGCTATCGTCTAAAAATAGGCCGTTAGAAAACGTAAGCGGTAAAAAATTATCTGCTGATTTAAAAGCTGTGGAATCCGTTAGTGAAGTAGCCGATAACGCCACGGGAATCTCTGACGATAATATCAAGGCATTGCCTGGGGATAATAAAGCCATCGCGGGCGAAGGCGTTCGTAAAGAGGGCGCGCCGCTGGCGCGGGATGTCGCACCTGCCCGAATGGCCGCAGCCAATACCGGTAAGCCTGACGATAAAGATCATAAAAAGGTTAAAGATGTTTCTCAGCTTCCGCTGCAACCAACCACTATCGCCGATCTTAGCCAATTAACCGGCGGCGATGAAAAAATGCCTTTAGCGGCGCAATCAAAGCCGATGATGACTATTTTTCCCACTGCCGATGGCGTGAAAGGGGAGGATAGCTCGCTGACTTACCGTTTTCAGCGCTGGGGAAATGACTATTCCGTCAATATTCAGGCGCGGCAAGCAGGGGAGTTTTCGTTAATACCGTCAAATACGCAGGTTGAACATCGTTTGCATGATCAATGGCAAAACGGTAATCCCCAGCGCTGGCACCTGACGCGAGACGATCAACAAAATCCGCAGCAGCAACAGCACAGACAGCAATCTGGCGAGGAGGATGACGCCTGATGTCATTGCGTGTGAGACAGATTGATCGTCGCGAATGGCTATTGGCGCAAACCGCGACAGAATGCCAGCGCCATGGCCAGGAAGCTACGCTGGAATATCCGACGCGACAGGGAATGTGGGTTCGGTTGAGCGATGCAGAAAAACGGTGGTCGGCGTGGATTAAACCTGGGGACTGGCTTGAGCATGTCTCTCCCGCTCTGGCGGGGGCGGCGGTTTCTGCTGGCGCTGAGCACCTGGTCGTTCCCTGGCTTGCTGCAACAGAGCGACCGTTTGAGTTGCCCGTGCCGCATTTGTCCTGTCGGCGTTTATGCGTAGAGAACCCCGTGCCGGGAAGTGCGCTGCCGGAAGGGAAATTGTTGCACATTATGAGCGATCGGGGCGGCCTGTGGTTTGAATATCTTCCTGAACTGCCTGCAGTCGGGGGCGGCAGGCCGAAAATGCTGCGTTGGCCGTTGCGCTTTGTAATCGGTAGCAGTGATACGCAGCGTTCGTTGCTGGGCCGAATCGGGATCGGAGATGTACTCCTGATTCGTACTTCCCGTGCGGAAGTTTATTGCTACGCGAAAAAGTTAGGTCATTTCAACCGTGTTGAAGGGGGAATTATTGTGGAAACGTTAGATATTCAACATATCGAAGAAGAAAATAATACAACTGAAACTGCAGAAACTCTGCCTGGCTTGAACCAATTGCCCGTCAAACTGGAATTTGTTTTGTATCGTAAGAACGTTACCCTCGCCGAACTCGAAACCATGGGGCAGCAGCAGCTATTATCACTGCCGACCAATGCTGAACTTAACGTTGAAATTATGGCGAATGGTGTTTTGCTGGGTAATGGCGAACTGGTACAGATGAATGACACCTTAGGCGTTGAGATCCATGAATGGCTGAGCGAGTCTGGTAATGGGGAATGATATCTCATTAATTGCCTTACTGGCATTTTCCACCCTGTTGCCATTTATTATTGCGTCAGGAACCTGTTTCGTTAAATTTTCTATTGTATTTGTCATGGTGCGTAACGCCCTGGGATTGCAGCAGATACCTTCAAATATGACGCTTAACGGCGTCGCATTGCTGCTTTCTATGTTTGTTATGTGGCCCATAATGCATGATGCCTACGTCTATTTTGAGGACGAAGATGTCACCTTTAATGATATTTCGTCATTAAGTAAGCACGTTGATGAAGGTCTGGATGGTTATCGCGATTATCTGATCAAATATTCAGATCGCGAGTTAGTTCAGTTTTTTGAAAACGCGCAACTGAAGCGTCAGTATGGAGAAGAGACCGAGACGGTAAAGCGTGACAAAGATGAAATTGAAAAACCATCAATATTTGCGTTATTACCTGCTTATGCGCTGAGCGAAATAAAAAGCGCGTTTAAAATTGGTTTTTATCTCTATTTGCCCTTTGTTGTCGTCGACCTGGTGGTATCCAGCGTGCTACTGGCGCTGGGGATGATGATGATGAGTCCGGTGACGATATCTACACCTATTAAGCTGGTGCTTTTTGTCGCGCTTGATGGCTGGACATTACTGTCTAAGGGATTGATTTTACAGTATATGGACATTGCAACATGACATCATTACGAGACGGGATAGTTAAATGGATGATTTAGTGTTTGCAGGTAATAAGGCGCTCTATCTTGTTTTGATCCTGTCAGGGTGGCCGACGATTGTCGCAACGATTATCGGCCTCCTGGTAGGGTTATTCCAGACGGTAACGCAATTACAGGAACAGACGCTGCCTTTTGGCATTAAATTACTTGGCGTGTGTTTGTGCTTGTTTTTACTGTCTGGCTGGTATGGCGAAGTTTTACTCTCTTACGGGCGTCAGGTGATATTCCTGGCGTTGGCTAAGGGGTAAAAAATGTTTTACGCGTTGTACTTTGAAATTCATCACCTGGTTGCGTCTGCGGCACTAGGGTTTGCTCGCGTGGCGCCGATTTTTTTCTTCCTGCCGTTTTTGAATAGCGGGGTATTAAGCGGCGCGCCGAGAAACGCCATTATCATCCTGGTGACATTGGGAGTATGGCCGCATGCATTGAACGAGGCGCCGCCGTTTTTATCGGTGGCGATGATCCCGTTAGTTCTGCAAGAAGCGGCGGTAGGCGTCATGCTGGGCTGTCTGCTGTCATGGCCTTTTTGGGTTATGCATGCACTGGGTTGTATTATCGATAACCAGCGAGGGGCAACGCTAAGTAGCAGTATCGATCCGGCAAACGGCATTGATACCTCGGAAATGGCTAATTTCCTGAATATGTTTGCCGCTGTCGTTTATTTACAAAACGGCGGTCTGGTCACGATGGTTGACGTGTTAAATAAAAGCTATCAGCTATGCGATCCGATGAACGAGTGCACGCCTTCATTACCGCCGCTATTAACGTTTATTAATCAGGTGGCTCAAAACGCCTTGGTTCTGGCCAGTCCGGTGGTATTAGTGCTGTTGCTGTCAGAAGTATTCCTGGGTTTATTGTCGCGCTTTGCTCCGCAAATGAACGCCTTTGCGATTTCACTGACGGTAAAAAGCGGCATTGCCGTTTTAATTATGCTGCTTTATTTCTCTCCGGTGCTACCGGACAATGTACTGCGACTCTCTTTCCAGGCCACAGGATTAAGCAGTTGGTTTTACGAGCGAGGGGCGACGCATGTCCTCGAATAAAACAGAAAAACCGACTAAAAAACGGCTGGAAGACTCCGCTAAAAAAGGCCAATCATTTAAAAGTAAAGATCTCATTATCGCCTGCCTGACGCTGGGAGGAATTGCCTATCTGGTGTCGTATGGCTCATTTAATGAGTTTATGGGGATAATTAAGATCATTATTGCGGATAATTTTGATCAGAGCATGGCTGACTACAGTTTGGCCGTTTTTGGGATAGGGTTAAAATATCTGATTCCATTTATGCTGCTCTGCTTAGTGTGTTCCGCATTACCGGCGTTATTACAGGCCGGTTTTGTGCTGGCGACAGAAGCATTAAAACCTAATTTATCGGCGTTAAACCCGGTAGAAGGGGCGAAAAAACTTTTTAGTATGCGAACGGTTAAAGATACGGTCAAAACCCTACTGTATCTCTCATCCTTTGTGGTGGCCGCCATCATTTGCTGGAAGAAATATAAGGTTGAAATCTTTTCTCAGCTAAATGGCAATATTGTAGGTATTGCCGTCATTTGGCGTGAGCTTCTTCTCGCGTTGGTATTAACTTGCCTTGCTTGCGCATTGATTGTCTTATTATTGGATGCTATTGCGGAATATTTCCTGACCATGAAAGATATGAAAATGGATAAGGAAGAAGTGAAGCGTGAAATGAAGGAGCAGGAAGGGAACCCAGAGGTTAAATCTAAAAGACGTGAAGTTCATATGGAAATTCTGTCTGAACAGGTGAAATCCGATATTGAAAACTCACGCCTGATTGTTGCCAACCCCACGCATATTACGATCGGGATTTATTTTAAACCCGAACTGATGCCGATTCCGATGATCTCGGTGTATGAAACGAATCAGCGCGCACTGGCCGTCCGCGCCTATGCGGAGAAGGTTGGCGTACCTGTGATCGTCGATATCAAACTGGCGCGCAGTCTTTTCAAAACCCATCGCCGTTATGATCTGGTGAGTCTGGAAGAAATTGATGAAGTTTTACGTCTTCTGGTTTGGCTGGAAGAGGTAGAAAACGCGGGCAAAGACGTTATTCAGCCACAAGAAAATGAAGTACGACATTGAGCCGCGTAAAGCAGTAGCGATGTATTCATTGGGCGTTTTTTGAATGTTCACTAACCACCGTCGGGGTTTAATAACTGCATCAGATAAACGCAGTCGTTAAGTTCTACAAAGTCGGTGACAGATAACAGGAGTAAGTAATGGATTATCAAAATAATGTCAGCGAAGAACGTGTTGCGGAAATGATTTGGGATGCCGTTAGTGAAGGCGCCACGCTAAAAGACGTTCACGGGATCCCTCAAGATATGATGGACGGTTTATATGCTCATGCTTATGAGTTTTATAACCAGGGACGACTGGATGAAGCTGAGACGTTCTTTCGTTTCTTATGCATTTATGATTTTTACAATCCCGATTACACCATGGGACTGGCGGCGGTATGCCAACTGAAAAAACAATTTCAGAAAGCATGTGACCTTTATGCAGTAGCGTTTACGTTACTTAAAAATGATTATCGCCCCGTTTTTTTTACCGGGCAGTGTCAATTATTAATGCGTAAGGCGGCAAAAGCCAGACAGTGTTTTGAACTTGTCAATGAACGTACTGAAGATGAGTCTCTGCGGGCAAAAGCGTTGGTCTATCTGGAGGCGCTAAAAACGGCGGAGACAGAGCAGCACAGTGAACAAGAAAAGGAATAATTATGGTAAATGACGCAAGTAGCATTAGCCGTAGCGGATATACCCAAAATCCGCGCCTCGCTGAGGCGGCTTTTGAAGGCGTTCGTAAGAACACGGACTTTTTAAAAGCGGCGGATAAAGCTTTTAAAGATGTGGTGGCAACGAAAGCGGGCGACCTTAAAGCCGGAACAAAGTCCGGCGAGAGCGCTATTAATACGGTGGGTCTAAAGCCGCCTACGGACGCCGCCCGGGAAAAACTCTCCAGCGAAGGGCAATTGACATTACTGCTTGGCAAGTTAATGACCCTACTGGGCGATGTTTCGCTGTCTCAACTGGAGTCTCGTCTGGCGGTATGGCAGGCGATGATTGAGTCACAAAAAGAGATGGGGATTCAGGTATCGAAAGAATTCCAGACGGCTCTGGGAGAGGCTCAGGAGGCGACGGATCTCTATGAAGCCAGCATCAAAAAGACGGATACCGCCAAGAGTGTTTATGACGCTGCGGCCAAAAAACTGACGCAGGCGCAAAATAAATTGCAATCGCTGGACCCGGCTGACCCCGGCTATGCACAAGCTGAAGCCGCGGTAGAACAGGCCGGAAAAGAAGCGACAGAGGCGAAAGAGGCCTTAGATAAGGCCACGGATGCGACGGTTAAAGCAGGCACAGACGCCAAAGCGAAAGCCGAGAAAGCGGATAACATTCTGACCAAATTCCAGGGAACGGCTAATGCCGCCTCTCAGAATCAGGTTTCCCAGGGTGAGCAGGATAATCTGTCAAATGTCGCCCGCCTCACTATGCTCATGGCCATGTTTATTGAGATTGTGGGCAAAAATACGGAAGAAAGCCTGCAAAACGATCTTGCGCTTTTCAACGCCTTGCAGGAAGGGCGTCAGGCGGAGATGGAAAAGAAATCGGCTGAATTCCAGGAAGAGACGCGCAAAGCCGAGGAAACGAACCGCATTATGGGATGTATCGGGAAAGTCCTCGGCGCGCTGCTAACCATTGTCAGCGTTGTGGCCGCTGTTTTTACCGGTGGGGCGAGTCTGGCGCTGGCTGCGGTGGGACTTGCGGTAATGGTGGCCGATGAAATTGTGAAGGCGGCGACGGGGGTGTCGTTTATTCAGCAGGCGCTAAACCCGATTATGGAGCATGTGCTGAAGCCGTTAATGGAGCTGATTGGCAAGGCGATTACCAAAGCGCTGGAAGGATTAGGCGTCGATAAGAAAACGGCAGAGATGGCCGGCAGCATTGTTGGTGCGATTGTCGCCGCTATTGCCATGGTAGCGGTCATTGTGGTGGTCGCAGTTGTCGGGAAAGGCGCGGCGGCGAAACTGGGTAACGCGCTGAGCAAAATGATGGGCGAAACGATTAAGAAGTTGGTGCCTAACGTGCTGAAACAGTTGGCACAAAACGGCAGCAAACTCTTTACCCAGGGGATGCAACGTATTACTAGCGGTCTGGGTAATGTGGGTAGCAAGATGGGCCTGCAAACGAATGCCTTAAGTAAAGAGCTGGTAGGTAATACCCTAAATAAAGTGGCGTTGGGCATGGAAGTCACGAATACCGCAGCCCAGTCAGCCGGTGGTGTTGCCGAGGGCGTATTTATTAAAAATGCCAGCGAGGCGCTTGCTGATTTTATGCTCGCCCGTTTTGCCATGGATCAGATTCAGCAGTGGCTTAAACAATCCGTAGAAATATTTGGTGAAAACCAGAAGGTAACGGCGGAACTGCAAAAAGCCATGTCTTCTGCGGTACAGCAAAATGCGGATGCTTCGCGTTTTATTCTGCGCCAGAGTCGCGCATAAAAACTGCCAAAATAAAGGGAGAAAAATATGTTAATTAGTAATGTGGGAATAAATCCCGCCGCTTATTTAAATAATCATTCTGTTGAGAATAGTTCACAGACAGCTTCGCAATCCGTTAGCGCTAAAGATATTCTGAATAGTATTGGTATTAGCAGCAGTAAAGTCAGTGACCTGGGGTTGAGTCCTACACTGAGCGCGCCTGCGCCAGGGGTATTAACGCAAACCCCCGGAACGATCACGTCCTTTTTAAAAGCCAGTATTCAAAATACCGACATGAATCAGGATTTGAATGCCCTGGCAAATAATGTCACGACTAAAGCGAATGAGGTTGTGCAAACCCAGTTACGCGAGCAGCAGGCAGAAGTCGGAAAGTTTTTTGATATTAGCGGAATGTCTTCCAGTGCCGTTGCGCTGTTGGCTGCCGCGAATACGTTAATGCTGACGTTGAACCAGGCTGATAGCAAACTGTCTGGTAAGTTGTCATTAGTCAGTTTTGATGCAGCTAAAACGACGGCAAGCTCCATGATGCGCGAAGGGATGAATGCGTTGTCCGGTAGTATTTCCCAGAGCGCGCTTCAGTTGGGGATCACTGGCGTGGGCGCCAAACTGGAATATAAGGGGCTGCAGAATGAAAGAGGCGCGCTTAAACATAATGCCGCGAAGATCGATAAACTGACCACTGAAAGCCACAGTATTAAAAACGTGCTGAACGGGCAGAATAGCGTCAAACTCGGTGCTGAAGGCGTCGATTCTCTGAAATCGTTAAATATGAAGAAAACCGGTACCGATGCGACGAAAAATCTTAATGATGCGACGCTTAAATCTAATGCCGGAACCAGCGCCACGGAAAGTCTGGGTATTAAAGACAGTAATAAACAAATCTCCCCTGAACATCAGGCTATTCTGTCGAAACGTCTTGAGTCTGTCGAATCCGATATTCGTCTTGAGCAGAATACCATGGATATGACCCGAATTGATGCGCGCAAGATGCAGATGACGGGCGATCTGATTATGAAGAACTCGGTCACGGTCGGTGGTATTGCAGGGGCGTCCGGGCAGTACGCCGCTACTCAGGAACGTTCTGAGCAGCAAATTAGCCAGGTGAATAACCGTGTTGCCAGCACCGCATCGGACGAAGCCCGTGAAAGTTCACGTAAATCGACCAGCCTGATTCAGGAAATGCTGAAAACAATGGAGAGCATTAACCAGTCGAAAGCATCCGCACTTGCTGCTATCGCAGGCAATATTCGCGCTTAATCTGAAAGGTCATCTATACGCCATCATGGGGGGGATTTAATCGCGCTCCTGATGGCGAACTGGGGATATTATGCTTAATATTCAAAATTATTCCGCTTCTCCTCATCCGGGGATCGTTGCCGAACGGCCGCAGACTCCCTCGGCGAGCGAGCACGTCGAGACTGCCGTGGTACCGTCTACCACAGAACATCGCGGCACAGATATCATTTCATTATCGCAGGCGGCTACTAAAATCCAGCAGGCACAGCAGACGCTGCAGTCAACGCCACCGATCTCTGAAGAGAATAATGACGAGCGCACGCTGGCGCGCCAGCAGTTGACCAGCAGCCTGAATGCGCTGGCGAAGTCTGGCGTGTCATTATCCGCAGAACAAAATGAGAACCTGCGGAGCGCGTTTTCTGCGCCGACGTCGGCCTTATTTAGCGCTTCGCCTATGGCGCAGCCGAGAACAACCATTTCTGATGCTGAGATTTGGGATATGGTTTCCCAAAATATATCGGCGATAGGTGACAGCTATCTGGGCGTTTATGAAAACGTTGTCGCAGTCTATACCGATTTTTATCAGGCCTTCAGTGATATTCTTTCCAAAATGGGAGGCTGGTTATCGCCTGGTAAGGATGGAAATACCATTAAGCTAAATGTTGACTCACTTAAAAGTGAAATAAGTAGTTTAATTAATAAATACACTCAAATAAATAAAAATACGATTTTATTTCCCTCGCAAACTGGCAGCGGAGTGACAACAGCAACGAAAGCGGAAGCTGAGCAGTGGATTAAAGAATTGAATTTACCGGACAGCTGTCTAAAGGCGTCTGGTTCTGGTTATGTCGTACTGGTAGATACGGGGCCACTGAGCAAAATGGTTAGCGATCTTAATGGAATAGGATCGGGTTCAGCCCTTGAACTGGATAACGCCAAATATCAAGCCTGGCAGTCGGGTTTTAAAGCACAGGAAGAAAATCTGAAAACCACATTACAGACGCTGACGCAAAAATACAGCAATGCCAATTCATTGTACGACAACCTGGTAAAAGTGCTGAGCAGTACGATAAGTAGCAGCCTGGAAACCGCCAAAAGCTTCCTGCAAGGATAATAGAAGAGGATATTAATAATGGTTACAAGTGTAAGAACTCAGCCCCCCGTCATGATGCCAGGTATGCAGACCGAGATCAAAACGCAGGCCACGAATCTTGCGGCGAATCTTTCCGCAGTCAGAGAAAGTGCCACAGCGACGCTGTCAGGGGAAATTAAAGGCCCGCAACTGGAAGATTTTCCCGCGCTGATCAAACAGGCGAGTCTGGATGCGTTGTTTAAATGCGGGAAAGACGCTGAGGCGTTAAAAGAAATTTTCACCAATTCAAATAATGTCGCCGGTAAGAAAGCGATAATGGAATTTGCCGGGCTCTTTCGTTCAGCGCTCAACGCCACCAGTGATTCTCCTGAGGCGAAGACGCTACTAATGAAGGTGGGGGCAGAGTATACCACGCAAATCATAAAAGATGGCCTGAAAGAAAAGTCAGCTTTTGGGCCATGGCTGCCAGAAACAAAGAAAGCGGAAGCGAAGCTGGAAAACCTGGAAAAGCAGCTGTTAGATATCATCAAAAATAACACTGGCGGTGAATTAAGTAAATTATCGACGAATCTTGTTATGCAGGAGGTGATGCCCTATATTGCCAGCTGCATTGAACATAACTTTGGCTGTACGTTAGATCCGTTAACCCGTAGCAATCTTACGCAGCTTGTTGACGCCGCGGCGGCGAAGGCGGTTAAGGCGCTTGATATGTGCCACCAAAAATTAACGCAAGAGCAGGGTACCAGCGTAGGACGGGAAGCCCGGCACCTTGAAATGCAAACGTTGATACCCCTGCTGCTACGTAATGTTTTTGCACAAATTCCTGCAGATAAACTGCCTGACCCTAAAATTCCGGAACCTGCGGCTGGACCAGTACCTGATGGTGGGAAAAAAGCAGAACCTACGGGTATTAATATCAATATTAATATTGATAGCAGTAACCATAGCGTGGATAACAGTAAGCATATTAACAATAGCCGAAGCCATGTCGATAATAGCCAGCGCCATATCGATAATAGCAACCATGATAATAGCCGGAAGACGATTGATAATAGCCGAACATTTATTGATAACAGCCAACGCCATGGCGAGTCACACCATTCGACTAACAGCAGCAACGTAAGTCATAGTCATTCGCGTGTGGATTCGACTACGCATCAAACGGAGACGGCACACAGCGCCAACACAGGGGCAATTGACCATGGCATCGCAGGTAAAATTGACATCACGGCTCATGCGACGGCAGAGGCTGTGACCAACTCTTCATCCGAAAGTAAAGATGGAAAGGTGGTCACGTCAGAAAAGGGCACTACGGGTGAAACAACCTCTTTTGATGAAGTTGATGGCGTAACCAGCAAGAGCATTATCGGCAAGCCGGTACAGGCCACGGTGCACGGCGTTGATGATAATAAACAGCAAAGCCAGACGGCAGAGATTGTGAATGTGAAGCCGCTTGCCAGTCAACTGGCTGGCATTGAGAATGTTAAAATCGATACCTTACAATCAGACTCGACGGTAATTACAGGTAATAAAGCCGGTACGACCGATAATGATAATAGCCAGACAGATAAGACTGGCCCATTTTCTGGTTTGAAGTTTAAGCAAAATAGTTTCCTCTCAACAGTACCGAGCGTTACGAATATGCATTCAATGCATTTCAACGCCCGTGAGGCGTTTTTGGGTGTGATACGTAAAGCCCTGGAGCCGGATACCTCCACACCGTTCCCTGTACGCAGAGCGTTTGACGGCTTGCGTGCGGAAATATTACCCAATGACACGATAAAGAGTGCAGCGTTGAAAGCGCAATGTAGCGATATTGACAAGCACCCAGAATTGAAAGCGAAAATGGATACGCTTAAAGAGGTCATTACTCATCATCCACAAAAAGAAAAACTGGCTGAGATTGCACTGCAGTTTGCCAGAGAGGCGGGGTTGACCAGGCAAAAAGGGGAAACTGACTATGTGTTAAGTAATGTGCTGGACGGCCTTATCGGAGACGGTAGCTGGCGAGCTGGCCCGGCTTACGAGTCATACCTGAATAAACCTGGCGTAGATCGGGTTATTACTACCGTTGATGGCTTGCACATGCAGCGTTAATTAACCGGGAAAGATGCGATGAATATGGATATTGAAGCAAGAGTCAAAAAAGTGATCACCTCCTGTATTGCCGTTGATGTTGATAGTATCAATGGTCAGACCCATCTGGTTGAGGATCTTTATGCTGACTCATTGGATTTAATTGATATTGTATTTGGTCTTAGTGAGGAGTTTGACATTAGTTGCAATGAAAACGATCTTCCTGATATGACGACCTTTGCGGATATATGCCGTGTTGTTAAAAAAAGTCTTGAGTCCAGGGTGTAGTATTTTTCTCTCGCTCGACAACAATTGAACAAGATTAATTGTTATGAAAATCATCACACACGTAGTACCCGGTTCAGGTATGGCTGCAATATATGATGATATTGCTGACAGTCCGCGTTTTGTTATTAAAGGCAAGTTACGTCATGTTGAAAATGATCCGAAGGAGCTGCTGATATGTGTTCCGATGCGTAGTGAATGGCTATTCTACTGGATTAAAGGAGAGAAATATTGCGCCCGGCGATGGGCGCGAAAAAGTATCAAGACATTGTGTAACCAGATTAAATTTGAAGAAGCAATCTTATAAAAGATATAATTCAAGAGGAAAGTAAATTGCAAGCACACCAGGATATTATCGCTAATATTGGTGAGAAATTGGGTTTACCGCTCACTTTTGACGACAACAATCAGTGCTTATTACTACTCGATAGCGATATTTTTACGTCTATTGAAGCTAAAGATGATATCTGGTTATTGAACGGTATGATTATACCGTTATCGCCTGTTTGTGGCGATTCTATCTGGCGGCAGATTATGGTGATTAATGGTGAACTGGCTGCGAATAATGAAGGTACGTTAGCGTATATTGAGGCTGCTGAGACGTTGTTGTTTATACATGCAATTACCGATCTGACAAATACTTACCATATTATATCGCAGCTTGAGTCATTTGTGAATCAGCAGGAAGCGCTCAAAAACATACTGCAGGAATATGCTAAAGTATGAGGAGAGAAAATTGAATAATTTAACGTTGTCTTCGTTTTCAAAAGTTGGTGTGTCGAATGATGCCCGACTTTATATTGCTAAGGAAAATACGGATAAGGCATATGTTGCGCCTGAAAAATTTTCGTCAAAAGTATTAACCTGGCTTGGAAAAATGCCGTTATTTAAAAACACTGAAGTGGTGCAAAAACATACGGAAAACATCAAGGGACAGGATCAGAAAATTTTACAAACATTTCTCCAGGCACTAACGGAAAAATATGGGGAAACAGCGGTCAATAACGCACTGTTAATGTCCCGTATAAATATGAACAAACCCCTTACCCAACGTTTAGCAGTGCAGATCACGGAGTGTGTAAAAGCTGCTGACGAAGGGTTTATAAACCTTATTAAGAGCAAGGATAATGTTGGTGTCATGAATGCCGCTTTAGTCATAAAAGGCGGCGATACAAAAGTGGCAGAAAAAAATAACGATGTTGGAGCAGAAAGTAAGCAACCTTTACTCGATATCGCGCTAAAAGGACTTAAGAGAACAATACCGCAACTGGAACAAATGGATGGAAATAGCCTGCGAGAAAACTTCCAGGAGATGGCTTCAGGTAACGGCCCGCTACGTTCATTAATGACGAATTTACAGAATTTAAATAAAATTCCAGAGGCTAAACAACTTAATGATTATGTTACAACGTTAAAAAATATTCAGATAGGAGCAGACAGGTTCTCACAATGGGGAACCTGTGGGGGAGTGGTTGAGAGGTGGATTGATAAAGCCTCTACCCATGAATTAACCCAGGCTGTAAAAAAAATTCACGTTATTGCTAAAGAACTGAAAAACGTTACAGCTGAACTTGAGAAAATAAAAGCCGGCGCGCCAATGCCACAGACGATGAGCGGACCGACACTGGGCCTGGCACGGTTTGCGGTCAGCAGCATTCCAATTAATCAGCAAACCCAAGTGAAACTGAGCGATGGAATGCCTGTGCCAGTGAATACGTTAACTTTTGACGGTAAGCCTGTGGCATTAGCCGGTTCGTACCCAAAAAATACGCCGGACGCGCTGGAAGCGCATATGAAAATGCTTCTTGAAAAAGAATGCTCGTGCCTGGTGGTGTTAACGTCGGAAGATCAGATGCAGGCAAAACAATTACCAGCCTATTTCAGAGGGAGCTACACTTTTGGCGAGGTGCATACCAACAGCCAAAAAGTGAGCTCAGCCAGTCAGGGAGGAGCGATAGACCAATACAATATGCACCTGTCCTGCGGGGAAAAGCAGTATACAATCCCGGTATTGCATGTGAAAAATTGGCCAGATCACCAGCCGTTACCGTCTACTGATCAGTTAGAATACCTGGCGGATAGGGTGAAAAATAGTAACCAAAATGGCGCGCCGGGGCGTAGTTCATCAGATAAGCATTTACCGATGATTCATTGTCTGGGCGGAGTGGGGAGAACCGGAACGATGGCGGCGGCTCTTGTACTTAAGGATAATCCTCATAGTAATCTGGAGCAGGTACGTGCAGATTTCCGGGATTCACGGAACAATAGAATGCTGGAAGACGCCTCACAGTTTGTACAACTAAAAGCAATGCAAGCCCAGTTGCTTATGACGACGGCAAGC
Source organism: Salmonella sp. A7 (assembly GCF_020181675.1). Lineage (NCBI taxonomy): Bacteria > Pseudomonadati > Pseudomonadota > Gammaproteobacteria > Enterobacterales > Enterobacteriaceae > Salmonella > Salmonella sp. A7. The sequence goes on from NZ_CP084001.1 coordinate 999,617, forward strand.
TGATAAAAACATAGCTTACTTTTAGAACTATCTGAAAGTAAGCTATTTCTGTATAATTATTTGTTTACCGCGATAGAAAGTCTTTTGTTTTTCTCTTCTGCTGACATCCCTTTTAATTTTCTGTAATTCTCCCAAATTTTTTTAGCATAACGCTTCCTTATATCCGATCGTTTTGGTGACGTCCCGGCATTATAAGCGCCAACGGCCTCCCAGCTATAACCGTAGATTTTCATCATATCTGATAAAATGGATGCGCCCACAATGACAGAAATGCAGGGGTCCTGTAACAACTGTTTTTCACTAATCCCCATTTTTTTCAGCCTTTTCATATGGAAGCTGTTAATTTGCATCAGGCCAAGATCGGTTGAACCATCTCGGTTATAACCAATGGCGCCTGGTTTCATCGCCGATTCCTGCTGGGCGATAGCGTAAAGTAGTTCGGATTCAATATTGAACATTTTTTCAGCCTGAAGCCAGCAATCAGCCCATGCAGTATTTATGCTAAGCAACCAGATTACGATGATAAAAAAATAATGCATATCTCCTCTCTCAGATTTTACCGTAATTTAATCAAGCGGGGATCCTGTTTCCATCTTTTGAACCAAATATTGTCTTCGTTTTTAAATTTATTCCACATTTTCTCGGCAATAGCTTCGCCGTGGGCAACCAGCACTAACGGTAATAATCCCGGATTATTATCTATACGCTGTTCACTTTCCAGAAATTCTCTTATCGTCGGTAAGGCTCGCTCACTATTCTGACAGTATTCAGCATAAAGAAGATTAACAGCAATAAGCCCTGTTATTTCCTGCGTGGATATTTCTTTAGTTAATTTTCGTGCCAGTTCATGTTTACCTTTAAGCGAAAGAAACATAACCTGCATACTTAATAATATTGGATTATCCTGCAGGTGTTGTGAGCGTAATTCATCGCCTAAACGTATAGCATCATCAATACCAGTATGATAATAGGTAATCCACAGCTTAGTGATCCCTGCGGCTGCACGCGTTGGATCCAATTTTAAACACTCATTAATCGTTTGTAAGGCCTCCTCCAACTGACCAGCCATGAAAAGATTCCAGCCATAATAATATTTAATATCTGCAGAAATGGGCGAAAGTAAGTTAGCTTGTTTGAATAGCAAACTCCCGACGATGTATTCTGAATGAATCGTATTAATTAGCCCCAGTAATCCTAAAGCTTGTGGATTATTGTGGTCCAGCTCTGTCGCCTTAATCGCATGTTCTTTAGCTTTGATCATGGCGTTTTGTTTATCAAAAATCCCCATTTGCGCCATGCTGAGGTAGCATTCTGCCAGCGCACAGTAAGGCGCAATGCTGTTTGGCGACATGTTAACGCATTGAGTCAGCAATTTAAGCGCTTGCTGTAAGCTATAGGGGGTATATTGATTTAACTCATGCTTACCGCGTAAGTAAACCATAGTACTGTCAATCGAATTTAGCTCGCTAACCTGCTTTGTGTCCCAGCGAAGCCCGGGAATACATCTGAGCAAAAGATTAGCAATTTTGTTTTGCAAGAGAGAAGCGGGTTGGTGTTCTATCAACTTAATGCTTTCCTGGTGCAGCAGGTGATAACCTTTAACCCGAACTATCTCGATCTGTACAATATTATCATTGCCATCGGGTATCATCTGCCCGGAGATATAATAATCGGGGCGTAATTGATCCATGAGCTCAAGTATATCCTTAACACTGCGGCAGTTCTTCGTAATGGTCACCGGCAGCACGCTCAGGCCAAAGGGCGCATACTGCGATAATCCCTTCACAATAGAGTAATGCAGACTCTCGGATTGAACCTGATCCTGCATCTGAAAAGGAAGTATCGCTAATGTATGAGTCGTAGGTTGCGGCGCTGGCGGAGACACCACTACGACCGGACGATTAAACCGATAGCCCTGTCCGTACAGTGTTTCAATGTAACGATGCTCTTTATCTTCCGACAGAATACGTCGTAAGGCATAAATACAGCGGGTAAGAGATTCTTCGTTAACTTCCGCGTCGCCCCATACCTGGTCCAGTAAGGTGTTTTTACTCACAATCTCGCCGGCGGCTTCGAGCAGGATGACCAGAACGGCATATTCTTTTGGCGGAATATTGACTTTCTTTTCTGAGCGTAGCAGGGAGCCGTCCATGTTGAGTATGAAATCATCAAAGACGAATTTTTTATTCGATACAGGAACAGGATTAAAATGTGGCATGATAATAGTGTATTCTCTTACAGGGTGAAAAGTTATAATAGCTAATACAAGTCGTTAGGATAGAATCTACTGTTTCAGTAATTCTGCTGTTAGTACTAACGGTCAGGTTGAGCTTTTATTATGAGCTTAATGTCATATTGTACGGGCTCGGGTTTATATGTTTTTAACATTTGATTATTTAGCTTATGCCTGTGCTTTAAATAACTGACATGTTGGTAATAATATTGTTATAACTAACCGTGATTATCGAATGGACGCTGTCGTATATCCTGGTGCAGAGAGTCAGCGCCGGGCATCTAAATATTTACATATTTAACTTGGCCTCATTGCAATAGAGATTAGTTTTGTAGCTATCTTACTGCATTTTTTTTGGGTGTAAATGCTGCTTATTATATCTTCATGGTTAATGGTCTGATAATTACACCATCAGAACCATTTTTCTCGAAGATTTCCACTAAATGACCATTCGTTGAAAGTTTAAGAGTGTAATTTGTCTTAGGTGCCAAAATATAAATGAAAGACTGTTTTTAATGGTGCGCTTATTTTTATATTTTTTTGCAAAATAATGATATCGTCTTTTCTTTCCTCCCTTCAGCTATAGCGTCAAAAAGGCAGGGGGGTTATGAGCAGTATCATCCTCAGGCTGGCCCCCAGGCATTATATCGATATCAGGAGGAAGAGAAGAGGTATGCCTGGCAGAAAGCTAACAAGCGTGACTGTTTCGGTGTAGACCGTTCAGGCAAATAGTTCTCAGAGGGAACGGATGATGTATATATAGGAATAAAATGCCGGCCTTAATCCACAGGGTTAAAGCCGGAAGGAGATAGTGTCATCTGGACGAATTCTTACGCTGTGAATAAGGCAATATCGGTTTACCAGTCATCATAGCGATGACAAGTTCACAAAAATCGTGTTATATAATCAGCCTTACTTTAAATTACCAGAGATATCAGTATAAGCTGTCTTCCGGACAGAACAATGATATTGAATAGCCTCCCATTCTGATATAGCGTGTTAATGCGCAGTCTGAATTTTAAATTATTACAATTTTAATAAAAATCTTTACTTGAATGACAGATACAAAAAATGTTAATGGTTCGCCATTTTTATGAGTGTCGATGGCGTAGTTTTAAAATATTTTTTGAAACATTGAATGAAGTAGGACGTGCTGTCATAACCACATTTTAATGCTACAGCATTAACATTATGGTTGCCTATGCGTAAAAGTTTTGCTGCCTGATTCATTCTTGCCGATAAGTAGATGTCGCTAAAGCTGGTACCTTCTTCTGCAAGTTTCCGTTTGAGCGTTGACGTACTCATAAATATATGATCGGCAACATCCGTAAGCTTCCACTGTCTACTGGGTGACGAAGATATAATGTTGTAAACGCGCTCCTTTAACGTTATCTGAGCCGAGCTAAGGATGATCTCATAACTCTCCGGGAGTCGGAGAAAAGCAGTAAGCAGGAACAGCAGAAAATAAGGAATTAACTCTTCATTTTCAATACAACTCTTGTTGTTACAGTTACTGCAACCTTTGCTTGTATCCTTCGTACAGGAGAACGCCGTTTTCAGATGTTCAAATACCTCTCTTCTGGCAGGAAAGTCAGGCGTATAGAAGATTTTCTGCGCTTTCTCTGTGGGTACCGCCATTTTTGTTTGCTGCTCGTTTGGGATAAGTGCATAGAGAGCGCCAAGTCGTTGCGTCGGTATCTCGAGTATATCGAAATCCATGTGGCCATTGACCTCTTCAAGCGTCACGTTAACTACCTGCTCTTTTTTGAGCACCAACATCCCAGGTTCGTCACAGTAAATCGTATCGTGATTATTGCTAATCGTCAGTTTACCGCTCCGAAAGCAAACTAAAGTGAAACTGCTTACATAAAGATTTTTGATGGTAACCTGCTGAGTCTGACTTTTAATTTGCTGCCGGGTATTTGTCAAAAGTGATTTTAATTTCTGTAAGTTATCTGCGGCAGGACGCTGATGACTATTACTTACAAAGGTTACATTTTCCATATTATCCCTTTGTTGATGTTATTTTAATGTTCCTTACTGGTATCCTACTGAAAAAATCTGAGTTGTAAATGCTCTTTATTAGCGTGTGTTGGCAATGGTCTGATTGTTACACCAAAAGAACCCAAATTTGGGTAATTTATCTACAGTAGTTTAAGTCCCAATGGGGATGATGGTTCTTTTAATATGTGTTGAGACGCATTATACAGAATAAATTGATTTTATTTCTCACTTTTCATTCTATTTTCATCAGGAATCCCTGTGTCCTGTGCGGTAATCTGCTGCTATCGAGAACGACAGACATCGCTAACAGTATATATGGAAACATCAAAAGAGAAGACGATAACAAGCCCAGGGCCATACATAGTTCGATTACTTAACAGCTCACTGAACGGCTGTGAGTTTCCATTGCTGACAGGCCGAACACTCTTTGTGGTAGGTCAGAGTGATGCGCTCACTGCTTCAGGCCAACTCCCTGATATACCTGCCGATAGCTTTTTTATCCCGTTGGACCATGGCGGAGTAAATTTTGAAATCCAGGTGGATACGGATGCGACCGAAATTATACTCCATGAGCTGAAAGAAGGAAATTCTGAATCTCGTTCGGTGCAATTAAATACGCCAATACAGGTCGGTGAATTGCTTATCCTGATTCGCCCGGAAAGCGAGCCGTGGGTGCCCGAGCAGCCTGAGAAGTTAGAAACGTCTGCAAAAAAGAACGAGCCACGTTTTAAAAACGGAATTGTAGCAGCACTGGCCGGGTTTTTTATATTGGGAATTGGGACGGTGGGGACGTTATGGATACTTAACTCGCCGCAGCGGCAGGCCGCAGAGCTCGATTCGTTATTGGGGCAGGAGAAGGAGCGCTTTCAGGTGTTGCCAGGACGGGACAAAATGCTCTATGTCGCTGCGCAAAATGAAAGAGATACGCTGTGGGCTCGTCAGGTTTTAGCGAGGGGCGATTATGATAAAAATGCGCGAGTGATTAACGAAAACGAAGAAAATAAGCGTATCTCTACCTGGCTGGATACCTATTATCCGCAGCTGGCTTATTATCGGCTTCATTTCGATGAGCCGCGTAAACCCGTTTTCTGGCTAAGCCGCCAGCGAAACACGATGAGCAAGAAAGAGCTCGAGGTGTTAAGTCAAAAGCTGAGAGCGCTAATGCCTTACGCGGATTCGGTTAACATCACGTTGATGGACGATGTTACCGCCGCAGGCCAGGCGGAAGCGGGGCTAAAACAGCAGGCGTTACCTTATTCCCGCAGGAATCATAAGGGGGGCGTAACGTTTGTTATTCAGGGGGCGCTCGATGATGTAGAAATACTCAGAGCCCGTCAATTTGTCGATAGCTATTACCGCACATGGGGAGGACGCTATGTGCAGTTTGCGATCGAATTAAAAGATGACTGGCTCAAGGGGCGCTCATTTCAGTACGGGGCGGAAGGTTATATCAAAATGAGCCCAGGCCATTGGTATTTCCCAAGCCCACTTTAATTTAACGCAAATAAGGAAGTCATTATGCCAACACCTTGGTCAGGCTATCTGGATGAAGTTTCAGCAAAATTTGATACGGGCGTTGATAATCTACAAACGCAGGTAACAGAGGCGCTGGATAAATTAGCAGCAAAACCCTCCGATCCGGCGCTACTAGCGGCGTATCAGAGTAAGCTCTCGGAATATAACTTGTACCGTAACGCGCAATCGAACACGGTAAAAGTCTTTAAGGATATTGATGCTGCCATTATTCAGAACTTCCGTTAATCAGTTATAAGGTGGATTATGTCGATTGCAACTATTGTCCCTGAGAATGCCGTTATAGGGCAGGCGGTCAATATCAGGTCTATGGAGACGGACATTGTCTCGCTGGATGACCGGCTACTCCAGGCTTTTTCTGGTTCGGCGATTGCCACGGCTGTGGATAAACAGACGATTACCAACAGGATTGAGGACCCTAATCTGGTGACGGATCCTAAAGAGCTGGCTATTTCGCAAGAGATGATTTCAGATTATAACCTGTATGTTTCTATGGTAAGTACCCTTACTCGTAAAGGAGTCGGGGCTGTTGAAACGCTATTACGCTCATGATTCGTCGATATCTATATACCTTTCTGCTGGTAATGACCCTTGCCGGCTGTAAGGATAAGGATCTTTTAAAAGGACTGGACCAGGAACAGGCTAATGAGGTCATTGCCGTTCTGCAAATGCACAATATAGAGGCGAATAAAATTGATAGCGGAAAATTGGGCTATAGCATTACCGTTGCTGAGCCTGATTTTACCGCTGCGGTGTACTGGATTAAAACTTATCAGCTTCCTCCCCGGCCACGGGTGGAAATAGCGCAGATGTTCCCGGCGGATTCGCTGGTATCGTCTCCGCGAGCTGAAAAGGCCAGGTTATATTCGGCTATTGAACAGCGACTGGAACAGTCATTACAGACGATGGAGGGCGTGCTCTCCGCCAGGGTCCATATTAGTTATGATATTGATGCTGGTGAAAATGGCCGTCCGCCAAAACCTGTTCATCTGTCGGCATTAGCCGTATATGAACGAGGTTCGCCGCTTGCGCATCAGATCAGCGATATCAAGCGTTTCTTAAAGAATAGTTTTGCCGATGTGGATTATGACAACATTTCTGTTGTGTTGTCAGAACGTTCTGATGCCCAATTACAGGCTCCCGGCACACCAGTAAAACGTAATTCTTTTGCAACCAGTTGGATTGTGTTGATTATTTTGTTATCCGTGATGTCAGCAGGCTTTGGCGTCTGGTATTACAAAAACCATTATGCCCGCAATAAGAAAGGCATAACGGTTGATGATAAGGCGAAATCGTCAAATGAATAGGCAGCCATTACCCATTATCTGGCAAAGAATCATTTTTGATCCGTTATCGTATATCCATCCTCAGCGGTTGCAGATAGCGCCGGAAATGATTGTCAGACCCGCCGCCAGGGCGGCGGCAAATGAGTTAATACTGGCGGCATGGCGGCTTAAGAACGGAGAAAAGGAGTGTATTCAAAACTCACTGACGCAGCTGTGGCTGCGTCAGTGGCGCCGACTGCCGCAAGTAGCGTATTTACTCGGTTGCCATAAACTGAGAGCCGATCTGGCAAGGCAGGGAGCCTTGCTTGGCCTGCCGGATTGGGCGCAAGCATTTTTGGCAATGCATCAGGGAACAAGTTTATCTGTCTGCAATAAGGCGCCGAATCACCGGTTTTTACTTAGCGTCGGGTATGCACAGTTAAATGCCCTGAATGAATTTTTACCTGAATCTTTAGCACAGCGTTTTCCTTTGCTTTTTCCTCCATTTATTGAGGAGGCATCGAAGCAGGATGCTGTAGAAATGTCAATTTTGCTACTGGCCTTACAATATGCTCAAAAATATCCCAATTCCGTCCCCGCTTTCTCCTGTTGAGGGGATACTGATAAAGCGTAAAACGCTGGAACGTTATTTCTCTATTGAAAGATTAGAACAGCAGGCGCATCAACGGGCTAAGCGTATTTTGCGAGAGGCGGAAGAAGAGGCAAAGACCTTGCGGATGTACGCCTATCAGGAAGGTTACGAGCAGGGAATGATAGACGCGTTACAGCAGGTCGCCGCTTATCTTACTGATAATCAGACAATGGCCTGGAAGTGGATGGAAAAAATACAGATTTATGCCCGCGAGTTATTTTCAGCTGCGGTCGATCATCCCGAAACGCTTTTAACCGTCCTGGATGAGTGGCTGAGGGATTTCGATAAGCCGGAGGGGCAACTTTTTTTAACACTGCCAGTTAATGCGAAAAAAGATCACCAAAAACTGATGGTGTTGCTTATGGAGAACTGGCCAGGCACTTTTAATCTTAAATATCATCAGGAACAGCGCTTTATCATGAGTTGCGGCGATCAGATCGCAGAATTTTCACCTGAACAATTTGTTGAAACGGCAGTAGGCGTCATTAAGCATCATCTTGATGAACTTCCACAAGACTGCCGGACAATTTCTGATAACGCCATTAACGCACTTATTGATGAATGGAAGACAAAAACGCAAGCATTGTAAAATGGAGGTTATAAGGTGATACCGGGTACGATTCCGACTTCTTATTTGGTCCCGACAGCGGATACTGAAGCGACGGGTGTGGTTTCGTTGAGTGCCAGGGCCGCTATGCTGAATAATGTGGATAGCGCGCCTTTAAGCAATGGCGGCGACGTTGATCTTTATGATGCATTCTACCAACAACTTTTGGCGCTTCCTGAGTCAGCCTCTTCTGAAACGCTTAAAGATAGCATTTATCAAGAGATGAATGCCTTCAAAGATCCTAAAAGTGGTGATTCGGCTTTTGTTTCTTTTGAGCAGCAAACAGCCATGCTACAAAACATGTTAGCAAAAGTTGAACCGGGCACCCATTTATATGAGGCTTTAAACGGGGTATTAGTTGGTACAATGAATGCACAGTCACAAATGACCTCCTGGATGCAGGAGATTATTTTATCGGGCGGGGAAAACAAAGAGGCAATTGACTGGTGAACCCCCCATTGCTGGCGATTTGTGATAAGGTATGGTGTATATATCAGCAAATAATGCAGAAAATGCACCATGTCAGTGTGTCTATCTTATTGATGTATATGGATTATTAAGGTATCTGCCAGGCGTTTTATTCTGAAATGATTATATTAATATTGTAAGCTTCCATTACAAAATTGTGCATAAAGTTTGTAAGAGTATCTTTTTGTGACGAAATGAACGCGCGTTGGAATGTAATTATTGGCTATAATAATAAAAAAATCGGATTTAAATCATCTCTGTGAGTTTTAATTATTTGTTTATAAGAATATAACGATTTTGAGTTCCTTATAGCACACAGGATAAAATATGGTATTGCCTTCAATGAATAAATCAGTTGAGGCCATTAGCAATAATCACCTTCAACAGCCGAACAAATTTCCATTAATAAATGGATTAGCTGACGTAAGAGACTATTATGTCGCAAACTGCTTATTGTTTAAACTTAATAAAGGTAGTTTGCGAATTGAAAACGAATTTGGGGAGTTCATCGAACAATCTGCGCCGTGTTTATTTTTATTGGAAAAAGATCAAACAATCACGCTTAGTATGAGCGAAATAGAAGGGCATATTGATTTTTCTTCACTGGAAGTTTCCTATGACTTAATGCAAAAATTCTACAAAGTTTTTTACAGTACAAGAAACTATAATGATCGAGAGCTATCATTAAAAACGAAACCAAAGTATTTTTTTCATGCGGACTTGTTGCCAGGGATGAGTGATACTTTTGACTCTATTTTGCATGGTGTGGCATGTCCACGGGTTTGTAGTAATGTGAGTATTGATGATCATGATTATTCATATTTCTCATTGATGTATCTTATATCGGCATTTGTACGTAAGCCCGGTGGGTTTGATTTCCTTGAGCGAGCAATAAAAATTACGACAAAAGAGAAAGTTTATAACATTATTATCAGCGATCTCACCCGCAAATGGTCACAGGCTGAGGTGGCAGGAAAGCTGTTTATGAGCGTATCAAGTCTGAAGCGAAAACTGGCCGCTGAAGAGGTGAGTTTTAGCAAAATATACCTGGATGCTCGTATGAATCAGGCTATAAAATTATTACGTATGGGGGCTGGAAATATTTCACAAGTCGCGACGATGTGTGGCTATGATACGCCTTCTTATTTTATCGCTATTTTTAAACGGCATTTTAAGATTACACCGCTTAGCTTTATGCGTACGATGAACCATTGATTTGTGAAATTATTTTAAACGTTACTATCTGTTTGCGTTACAGATACCAAATATTTTTTTAATCGTAGTGTATATTTCAGTATCGCTACACCAGTGATATGTAGTTAATGAAAGGGAATCGAAAGCGTTCATTGTCAGACATACATGGCCACCAGGCGCCGGGCAATCGTTGTACTCTAAGAGATTACTGTAAAGTAAAACAGCAAATTTAATCATTATCAGATTTGTAAAAGGAATTCATTTCGGTAACGACATTGCGCATGTAATAACGTATCTGGTCTTATTACCTTTGTAGTAAGAAGGCGTTATCTACTTGCGCAGTAGTCGCCCAGGAAGAAAAATCATTACCGAAGCTGTGGTCAGTTTTCAAAAAAGGATAAATAAATGAGAAATGTAATTATATACGGTATTAACTGGACTAATTGTTATGCCCTTCAGTCTATTTTTAAGCAAAAATATCCGGAAAAGTGCGTTAAAACGTGTAACTCATTAACTGCACTTTTGCATTCTCTATCCGATATGCCGGACGCCGGGCTGATTTTAGCTTTGAACCCGCATGAGCATGTTTATCTTTTTCATGCGTTGCAGGCGCGGTTGCAGAACCGTAAAGTTTTGGTAATGGCAGATCGCTTGTATTATATCGATCGCTGTGTGCTGCAATATTTTGGCGTTATGGATTATGTTTTAAAAGACGAACTATCCTGCGCTATCCGCTCGGATCGAGAGAAGCTCCGTCTTCCGGAAGCCTGGCTGCGTTTCTGCCACAGGCCACAAAAGAAAACCGTGGCTGCTACGTATGCTTTTAATGCCGGCGAGACGCCGGAAGAGGTATTGTTTAATATCAATCAATACGCCTGGTGGAATCTACCTCCCGGCGTCACTCAGGCGAAATATGCGCTGCTGATATTATTATCCTCCGGACATCCAGCAATTGAACTGGCGAAAAAATTTGGTCTGGGAACAAAAACCGTTAGTATTTATCGTAAGAAGGTTATGTATCGTTTGGGGATGGACTCTTCACCGCTATCGCTGTTCCGGGGACTGAAACTAGACGCGCATTTACAGCGCACTGCTTTTGCACATAACCCTGCTGTACCTGACGATAATTGCGCGTTACCGATTGCGGTAGGAATGAATTAAAATATTTTTTATCATTTATGACCATGTGTTGAGCTTTTATTATAAAAAAGATTTTTTGAGTAGTAATTCTTATATATAATCATCCGGAGGTGGTTGGTAGCCTGGCTCAATCATTGAGGCATATTTTTGCAGGCAATATATTGAATCTGAAAAGTTAAAGATGATATTTTCGGTGCAGGAGCTATCATGTGGAGGGAAAAGTATGCTAAGTCCTACGACTCGTAATATGGGGGCGAGTTTATCGCCTCAGTCTGACGTCAGCGGGGAGCTAAACACCGAAGCATTGACCTGTATTGTTGAGCGTCTGGAAAGTGAAATTATAGATGGCAGCTGGATTCATATCAGTTACGAGGAAACCGATCTCGAAATGATGCCTTTTCTTGTTGCACAGGCCAATAAGAAGTATCCAGAGTTAAATCTTAAATTTGTTATGTCAGTCCATGAGCTTGTTTCCTCTATAAAGGAGACCAGAATGGAAGGCGTTGAATCTGCCCGATTTATCGTAAATATGGGAAGTTCAGGTATCCATGTTTCAGTCGTCGATTTTAGAGTTATGGACGGAAAGACATCGGTGATTTTGTTCGAACCAGCAGCGTGTAGCGCTTTTGGACCTGCTTTACTGGCATTGAGGACCAAAGCAGCTCTTGAACGTGAACAATTGCCTGATTGTTATTTTGCTATGGTCGAGCTGGACATTCAACGAAGCTCTTCTGAATGCGGTATTTTTAGCCTGGCGCTCGCCAAAAAACTTCATCTTGAATTTATGAACTTAGTAAAAATTCATGAAGATAATATTTGTGAACGTCTGTGTGGTGAAGAACCTTTTCTCCCGTCCGATAAAGCAGACCGCTATCTGCCGGTGAGTTTTTACAAACATACTCAAGGCGTACAACGATTAAATGAATATGTGCAGGCCAATCCGGCGGCGGGAAGCAGTATAGTAAACAAAAAGAATGAAACGCTTTATGAGCGATTCGATAACAATGCCGTTATGCTAAACGATAAAAAACTCTCTATATCCGCTCATAAAAAAAGGATAGCTGAATATAAGTCTTTACTTAAACCGTAATGAAGTTATAAGGTTGCCTGCCAGAGGTAATCCTTCCAGCGCCATAAGACTACTCTATATTATGACTGTATGTTTCCTGAATAGCAGGCAAAAAAGTGTTAACCTTGCGCCTCTGGTACGATTTCATTACGCCTGTCGCGCCATGTTGCGTAAATAAATACCGCAATAAACACGATGGCAAATAATACCACGATGGTCGGCGCTGGCGCGCTATCAAGATAAAAAGACAGATAGACGCCCGCAAAAGCGGTAATAACTGACAGACTCACCGCTAATCCCAGCGCGCGCGCAAAGCGTCGCGTCAGCAAAATGGCAATTGCGCCGGGGGCGATAAGCAATGAAATCGACAGAATAATGCCCACCGATTTCAGCGTGGCGACGATAGTCAGCGCAATCATACATAGCAGGCCATAATGCAGTAGCGTCGTATTTAGCCCGCTGGCTTTCGCCTGGTGCGGGTCAAAAGCGTGTAGCAGGAGATCTTTCCATTTCAGCCCTATGATTAACGCAATACCCAGTGCAATAACCGACGTTTGTACGATATCCCCCAGCGATACGCCCAGCATATCCCCAAACAGGATGTGATCCAGATGCACTTCCGATTGAATAGAAACATAGAGCACCAGACCTGCGCCAAACATCCCGGAAAAGACGATGCCCATCACCGTATCACGTTTGATGCGGCTGTTATCGTCCAGATAGCCGGTCGCGATAGCGCAAAATAATCCGGCAATGAAAGCGCCAATCGCCAGGGGGATCCCCACAATATATGCCAGCACGACCCCGGGGAATACCGCATGACTCATTGCGTCGCCCATTAACGCCCAGCCTTTTAACACTAAAAACACGGACAGTAAGGCGCAGGGAATCGCCACAATGACCGAAACCATAAGGGCGTTCACCATAAAATCAAACTGAAAGGGTTCCAGTAACGTTGTTAAGAACATGTCGGCTCCTTCTGCAGGCGGGCGCGTCGACGGTTGGCTAACAGACCGTGTTTCGGGGCGAAAATAAAGGCTGTGATGAACAGTAAGGTTTGCATGACGACAATAATTCCACCCGTGGCGCCATCCAGCCAGTAGCTAAGCCATGCGCCCAGAAAACTGGTCAGGCTGCCAATCACGACGGCAATCATGAGCAGACGTGGAAAACGGTCGGTGAGTAACCAGGCCGTCGCGCCCGGCGTGACGACGAGACAGATCACCAGGAACGCCCCAACGGTTTGCAGGGCCGCCACGGTGGAGACGGACAACAGAGTGAAAAACAACAGCTTTAGTCGACCCGGATTAAGCCCGATAGAACGCGCATGAGTTTCATCGAAAAAGACGACCATTAAATCTTTCCATTTTAACAGCAGAATAGTCAGCGAGACCGCGCCGATAATCGCCAGTTGCGCAATATCCGCTGGCGCGATAGCCAGCACGTTGCCGAGAATAATCGTCTGGATATTCACCGACATCGGATTGAGCGACACCATAAAAAGGCCGACGCCAAAAAAAGAGGAGAAGATAAGCCCGATAATCGCGTCTTCTTTCAGGCGTGAGCGTTGGTTAAGAAAGAGCATACTGCCTGCCGCCAGTCCGCCGGAAAGAAACGCGCCGAGCGAGAAGGGCAGCCCTAACATCCAGGCGCCAGCGACGCCAGGCACAATAGAGTGAGATAGCGCATCGCCAATGAGCGACCAGCCTTTGAGCATCAAATAGCAGGAGAGAAACGCGCACAGACCGCCCACCATCGCGGAGACCCACATCGCGTTGAGCATATACTGGTAGCCAAACGGCTCAACAAGCCAGTTCATGACGATTTTCCTCCGCTGGCCACGCGCCGGGAAATAAAGGGGCGCTCGTCATCGGTGATGATGTGCTCTTCACCTCCGCTTAGCGCGATATGACGTAGAACGCCGCTAAACGCCTGTTCCAGATTCGCGGCGGTAAACGTGGTTTCGGTAGGGCCGCTGGCTAGTACGGTTCCTTTAATCATTACCGTATAGTCGCAAAACTCGGTGACGGAGCCGAGATTATGCGTTGAGACCAGCATCGTGCGGCCTTCATCGCGCAGTTCCCGCAGTAGATCGATGATTCGCGCTTCGGTTTTTACATCCACGCCGGTAAAAGGTTCATCCAGCAGGATTACTTGTCCATCCTGAGCGATGGCCCTGGCAAGAAACACACGTTTTTTCTGCCCACCGGACAGCTCGCCAATCTGCCTGTGACGATATTCCTGCATATCCACCCGCGCCAGCGCGGCGTCAACACAGGCGTGATCATGCGCAGTGGGACGGCGTAGCCAGCCCATATGGCCGTAGCGTCCCATCATCACCACATCTTCTACCAGCACCGGAAATGACCAGTCCACTTCTTCCGATTGCGGAACATAAGCAATGAGGTTTTTTTTCAGCGCCTTGTTGACTGACTGTTGCAGGATAGTGATATCGCCCTGCGCAAGATGCACAAAGCCCATTAACGCTTTAAATAACGTAGACTTACCGGAACCATTTACGCCTACCAGCGCGGCGATTGAACCGCCAGGCACCTGAAAAGTGGCGTCCCGTAGGGCGGTATGACCGTTGCGATACGTCACCGTGACCTGATCAACGGTAATCGCACATTGACTCATTGTTGACTCCTCAGTCCGTCGTTAATGCCGTTGACGATGGTTTCGGTCGTGACGCGCAGCAGATCCAGATAGGTTGGCACAGGACCGTCAGCGGCGCTCAGAGAATCGACATACAGCACGCCGCCATAATGCGCGCCGGATTCACGCGCGACCTGACGGGCCGGTTTATCGGAAACCGTACTCTCGCTAAAGATGGCGGGAATATGGTGCTTTTTAATGGTATCAATCACTTTACGCACCTGTTTTGGCGTCCCCTGTTGATCGGCGTTAATTGGCCAGAGATAAAGCTCTTTCATGTCATTATCGCGCGCCAGGTAAGAGAACGCGCCTTCACTGGTGACCAGCCAGCGCTGATCGGCGGGAATTTTTTCCAGCTCGGCACGCAACGGATCGGCCATCTGGCGAATTTTCGCTTTATAGCGTTCGGCGTTTTGCTTATAGATCTGCGCATTATCCGGATCGTACTTCACCAGGGCGTCGCGAATGTTATCGACATAAATCAGCGCGTTTTCTGCCGACATCCAGGCGTGCGGGTTCGGTTTACCGTTATACGGGCCTTCGGTAATGCCCATCGGTTTGACACCGGTGGAGACGACGACTTCCGGCACGCCGGAAAGGTGCTGATAAAAGCGGGCGAACCATCGCTCCAGGTTCAGACCATTCGCGAGGATAAGCTGTGCCCCCTGCGCTCGTTTAATATCGCCGGGCGTTGGCTGATACTCATGGATTTCAGCGCCGGGCTTGGTAATTGAGCTGACTTCCGCTGCGTCGCCCGCCACGTTTTTCGCCATGTCGGCAATAACGGTAAACGTGGTGATGACTTTAAATTTCTCTTTTGCATAGGCTGGCGATAGCGCGAGTATTGCAACAATACCGGCAATCAGGAGTGTTTTCAGACGATGTAGATTCGTCATAGTATCCCTCGCAACAATGTGGTTAATTAATCATCGAATATAGCCTTTGCTATGTTATATAGCACAAGGTATGAATAAATGAAAATAATTCTTATTTGCGAAATGGCGACGATATGCAGTGATAGTGCTAAAGAGGGATAAGGTGTAAAATAAATACATCTTAATGTTCGGAGAGAGCACGATGCCTGGTAAACGTATCGCTCGTGAAAAACTGACGATCAAAAAAATGATCGCGCTGTATGAAAGCCAGTGCCCACAGGCGTCAGCGGTGCAGGGGCATTACGACGCGCTGTTCGCCTACGCGCAAAAACGTCTTGATAAATGCGTATTTGGCGAGGAAAAACCCGCCTGTAAGCAGTGCCCGGTGCACTGCTATCAGCCGGCTAAACGCGAGGAGATGAAGCAGATTATGCGTTGGGCAGGTCCGCGAATGCTTTGGCGACACCCTGTCCTGACCGTGCGGCACCTTATCGACGATAAGCGCCCCGTTCCGGAATTGCCGGAAAAATATCAGCGCAAGAAGTGAAGGGGAAGCGCCAGGCCTACGGCGCGCATCATCTCCAGGCCGGATCAGATCCGGCAACCCGTTACGCTAACGCGTCTTTATCAATACCCAATCGCTTCATACGCGACAGCAGGGTGGTTCGTTTAAGCCCCAGACGCTGCGCCGCGCCTTTTGGTCCAGCCACTACGCCATTGGTCTCTTTCAGCACGCGTATAATAAGCTGATATTCATCTTCGCCTTCTTTGGCGCTTTCAGTTGCAACAGGCGAGGTATCGGGCGTTACGGCGGTAATATCCGGCAGCGACAGTTGTAGCACATTGCCGCGCGTCAGCAGCACGGCGCGCTCGACGACATTCTCCAGCTCGCGAACGTTCCCCGGCCATTCCATGCTGCTGAGCGTGCGCAGTGTTTCGGCGGGAATGCTGTCGATATTACGCCCCATTCGGCGGGCGATTTTGAAGGTGAACGCTTTGACCAGTAGTGGTATATCTTCCGGACGTTCGCGTAACGGAGGAAGCTGGATCGGAAATACATTCAGCCGATAGTAGAGATCGTTACGGAATTCGCGATCGGCGACCATTTTTTTCAGATCGCGGTTAGTCGCGGCGATCAGCCGCACGTCGGTCTGGATCAGTTTATTGCTGCCGAGACGTTCAAACTCTTGCTCCTGAAGGACGCGCAGCAGCTTAGGCTGTAGCTCCAGCGGCATGTCGCCCACTTCATCCAGAAACAGCGAGCTTTTATCCGCCAGCTCGAAACGGCCAATCCGCTGCGCGCTGGCGCCGGTAAACGCGCCGCGCTCATGACCAAACAAATCGCTTTCCAGCAGCCCCGCCGGCATCGCGGCGCAGTTCATCTTTACCATCCTGCGCCCGCTACGTCCGCTCAGGTTGTGAATGGCGCGGGCAATCAACTCTTTACCGGTTCCCGTTTCGCCCAGAATCAGTACGGTACTGTCGCTCTGCGCCACCATCTCAACCTGCTTTAGCACGTTGTACATCGCTTCGCTGCGCCCGATGATCTCGCCAAACTCGCTGTCGACGTTATTAAGCTGCTCCGTGAGCGCCAGGTTTTCGTCGACCAGGCGTTCCTTCAGGCGGTGGATTTCCTGATAGGCCAGCGCATTATCCACGGCAATGGCTACCCGTTCGGCAATCTGACGCAGCAGCTTGAGGTTGGCGGTGGTAAACACTTTTTCTTCGCACTGGGCCAGTTTGAGCACGCCAAGCATCGTCTTGCCGGACATCAACGGCAGCAGGCAAAGCGTCTGGATCTGATTGCCCCAGGTATCGAACAGCATGCGTTCGTAGGGAGCAAGCGGATCGCGTTCGTTGAGGTTGATAAGCAGCATCTCTTTACTTTTAAAGACGCGCTCCGTGAGCGTGCCGGCTTCGTCGACTTCGCTCTGTTCGTGCGCCGGATGATGCTCATCAAGGTAGTGGGTGGAGTAGATATTCAGCTTATTTTTGCGATGGCTGCGCAACACGATGCTGATTGCGTCGATATTGAAATAGTGGTGGATCTCTTTTGCGACTTCGCTTACCAGCTCATCAATATCCAGACGCGACAGGACGGCGTTGGTAATCGCAACCAGAATACGGAAGTTATCGCGTTCGCGGCACAACAGATCATAATCGACGTTATTGTTTACCCGGTTTTGAATTTGCTCGGCGACCACGCCGACAATTTGGGTAAACGTATGCAGACGGTCATATTCCTTTTCACTCCAGGGGCGATCTTCCTGACGGATGAATTCGCAGCCGCCGAAAATACGGCCCTCCGCGGCTAAAGGAAGCAGACAGTAATGACCAAATTCAGGGTAGAGGCCGCTCGCGGCAAGCTGCGGCCAGGTTTCGGTAAACTCATGGAAATTACAGTGCAATGCATCGGGGCGAGAAAGGATGCGACGTACCGGGCCGTGCGCCAGTACGGTTTCATCTTCATATTCAACAGGACGGCCATTTTCTCGCGTCGCATAATATTGTGCGCGTTGCGACTGCGCCTGCCATAGCACAATGCCGGCGCTGTCGGCGAGCGCTGAGCGCTTTACCAGTTGCGAAAGCGCTTCACTGAGCGACGCCAAATCGGGCTGCTGCAATAAGGTACGAGTGATATCGAACAAGCCTTGCTGTCCAAGATCGCTCATGGGTGTATACGACATGTTGCTTTTCCAGGAAAATACCGCAAAACGGTGCGAAAACGGTAAATGAATTATAGGTATAAGTCGTAAGTTATTGCCGGATGGCTGACCGCAAACTCGCTGGTCACACACTCCGTAGGCCTGATAAGCAAAGCGCCATCAGGCGTTAATGCAGCGTTAATGCCGGATGTCGACGCAAATGCGTCTTATCCGGCCTACAGTATGCTGCCAACAGGCTGCTAGCATATACGAGGTAATGGTTCGGCGTGTGGCAAATCAAGGGTTCGCTTCACGCCATAGAGTCCGGCTAAGCGAACGCCTTTGCGTTCCACGACTTCGCCAATCAGCGCCGCATCACGTCCCAGCGGATGCGCGCGTAATGCCGCCAACGCCCGATCTGCGGCCTGCCGTTCAACGGCAATCACCAGTTTTCCTTCGTTGGCAAAGTTCAGGGCATCCAGCCCCAACAGCTCGCAGACGCCGCGCACGGCAGGTTTGAGCGGCAGTGCGGATTCGGACAATTCAATACCGTAACCGCAGGACGCCGCAAACTCATGGGCGACCGCATTCACGCCGCCGCGCGTGGCGTCACGCAATGCCTTCACTCCGTCAATATGACGCAGCGTCTGAATAAGCGGCGTTAATACTGCGCAGTCGCTCGCCAGCTCGCCATCCAGCCCCAGTTGCTCACGCAGGTTGAGGATAGTGGCGCCGTGATCGCCAAGCGTACCGCTGACTAACAGCACATCGCCAACGCTCAGCGTTTGCGCGCCCCAGTGAATATCGGCGGGAATCGCCCCCATGCCGGCAGTGTTGATAAACAATTTATCCGCCGCGCCGCGCTGCACAACTTTGGTGTCGCCGGTTACAATGGCGATACCCGCTTCCCGCGCGGTCGCCGCCATGCTATTGACCACGCTTTTTAACGTATCCATCGGCAGCCCTTCTTCAAGGATAAAGCCGCAGGAGAGATAGCGGGGGATCGCGCCGCTCACCGCTACGTCGTTCGCCGTACCGCAAATCGCCAGTTTGCCGATATTGCCGCCGGGGAAAAAGAGCGGATCGATCACATAGCTATCGGTAGAAAACGCCAGACGGTCTCCCTCCGCCGTCAGTTGCGCCAGCTCCAGACGCGCCTGATCTTCTTGTTCCGCCAGCCACGGGTTGGCAAAGGCCTCCATAAACAGGCTATTAATCAACTGTTGCATAGCCTGGCCGCCGCTACCGTGGGCGAGTTGTATATTGTTCAAACTTCACACTCCTGCTGACGATACTGATACCAGGCGGCGCATGCGCCTTCGGAAGAGACCATCAGCGCGCCAAACGCGGTCTCTGGATTACATGTTTTACCAAATAGCGGGCACTGATGCGGCTTGCATCTGCCGGTCAGCACTTCGCCGCAGCGGGCGCGCGGATCGTCATAGACCTGCTGCGGCGCTGGGCGGAAATGCGCTTCGGCGTCAAAGCGCTGATACTCTGGCGTCAGGTGGACGCCGGAGGATTCAATCACGCCCAGACCGCGCCACTCGCTATCGCCATTAACGCAGAACACATCGGCGATGGCCTGCTGCGCCAGCATGTTTCCGGCATCCGGCACCACGCGACGGTATTGGTTTTCAACCTGGCTTAGGGCCGCTATTTTCTGCTCAACCAGCATGACCACGCCTTGCAGTAGATCAAGCGGTTCGAATCCAGCCACCACCAGCGGGCGATTAAAATCGGCGGCGATAAACTGGTACGCCTCGGTGCCGATGACCATGCTGACGTGGCCTGGCGCAAGAAAGGCGTCAATGCCGTTGTCCGGCTGCTCCAGTAAGCTACGCAGCGTCGGGATCAGCGTAATGTGCTGGCAGAAAAAGTAGAAGTTTCGCACGTCACGCTGTTTTGCCTGCTGCAGCGTGATGGCGGTGGTCGGCATGGTGGTTTCAAAGCCCAGCCCGAAAAATACCACTTTGCGGGTCGGGTTATCCTGCGCCAGCTTCAGCGCGTCCATCGGAGAGTAAACAATACGGACATCCGCGCCGCGCGCTTTAGCCTGCAACAGAGACCCCTGTTTCCCCGGCACGCGCATGGCATCGCCAAAGGTGCAGAAAATCACCTCCGGATGGCTGGCGATTTCCACGCAACTGTCGATGCGTCCCATCGGCAGCACGCAGACCGGACAACCGGGGCCGTGAATAAACTCCACGTTTTCGGGCAGTAACTGATCGAGACCAAATTTAAAAATCGCGTGGGTATGACCCCCGCAGACTTCCATAATGCGCAACGGACGTTCGGCAGTGTAAGGAAGAAGGGCGGCGCGTTCACGCAGGTGTTCAATGAGCTGCATTACCTGTTCCGGCGCACGGTACTCGTCAACAAAACGCATTATCTCTCCTCACCATACAGCAGTGCGCCGACGTCCGGCTCAACATCAAACATATTTTGTAGCGCGTCGAGCGTGTCGCGCGCTTCCGCTTCGTTAATGACGCTCATGGCGAATCCGACATGAACCAGCACCCACTGACCCAGACGCGGCTGACCGTTTTCATCACAACTGCCAACTAATGTGAGATCGACGTCGCGCTGAATGCCGCAGACGTCAACTTTTGCCTGATTGCCGTCAATGGCGCGGATTTGACCCGGCACGCCTATGCACATCGCTGCGCCTCCAGCCAGGCCAGCCACTGATCCATGCCTTCGCCGCTGGTGGCGGAAATCAGGATAATTTCAATCTCCGGGTTCACTTCACGCGCGCTGGCGATGCACTTCTCAACGTCAAAATTGAGGTAGGGCAGCAGATCGACTTTATTGAGCAGCATGAGCGACGCAGCGGCAAACATATGGGGATATTTCAGCGGCTTATCTTCACCTTCGGTCACGGAAAGCACTGCGACTTTATGCTTTTCGCCCAGATCGAAGCTGGCCGGGCAGACAAGATTACCGACGTTTTCGATAAACAGAATACCGTGGTCATCCAGCGGCAGGCGCGGCGCGGCGTCGGCGATCATTTGCGCGTCAAGATGGCAGCCTTTACCGGTGTTGACCTGAATGGCGGGCGTGCCGGTAGCGCGGATGCGGGCGGCGTCGTTCACTGTCTGTTGGTCGCCTTCAATCACCGCGCACGGTACACGGTCTTTCAATTTCATCAGCGTTTCGGTCAGCAGGGTGGTTTTACCGGACCCGGGGCTGGACACCAGGTTGAGCACCAGTTGCTGGCGGGCGGCGAAACGGGCGCGGTTGCGCTCAGCCAGACGATTATTTTTGTCCAGCACGTCGATTTCAACCTCCAGCATCCGCCGCTGACTCATACCAGGCGCGTGGGTTCCGGCTTCGCCGTGGCCGTAATGCAGATCGCCTTCTGCGGTCTGACTTGGGGCAAAGTCAGGCTTTTTAATGCCGGTAATATTCAGCGCCGGGCGAGCCGCTGGGGCAAAGGGCGCGCTACGAAACGCTGAGTGCGGATTATGTTCATCGCCTTCTATATAAAGGTTGCCTTCAGCGCAACCGCAAGTCGTACACATCGCTTACTCCTGATCTTTTTCTTGTTACAGGCTTTCTGCCGGATGGCGACGCGAGCGCCTATCCGGCATTAATCTTCAGTTTCATCAATCTCTATGCGCCGAATTTGTAAGCCGTCATCGGCCACAATTCGCAGCGTATCGCTATGACATTGCGGACAACGACGTACACGGTGGGTTAACAACGTGACATATTGTTGACAATGCTCACACCAGCATTCGGCTTCCTGTTCTTCGAGGTGCAGTTTACAACCTTCTGCTATCGTGCCGCGGCATACCAGATCAAAACAAAAGGAAAGAGCGCTGGTTTCCACGCAAGAAAATGCGCCAATTTTGATCCAGACGGCTGTCACACGTTTTGCACCGTATGCTGAAGCCTGTTGTTCAATCAATTCCAGTGCCCGTTGGCAGAGGGTGATTTCGTGCATATCGCCTCCCGTAGTGGTTGCCCCTGTAAAGCAATATTTATGCCAATATTTTTATCCCCTGGCAGTTTAATGTCGACGATGACGAAATGACATGTCGTCACCGCGTCGAAACGGCAGTTACTGTGCGCGTCTGCCATTAAAAACAATAAGTTAAAAATTGGCATGGAAAATGCTTAACGCAGGCATCTCTGTTAAACGGGTAACCTGACATGACTATTTGGGAAATAAGCGAAAAGGCCGATTACATCGCGCAACGGCATCGTCGCCTACAGGACCAGTGGCATATTTACTGCAATTCGCTGGTTCAGGGGATCACCCTCTCGAAAGCGCGCCTGCATCACGCAATGAGCTGCGCGCCGGAAAGGGATCTTTGCTTTGTCCTGTTTGAGCACTTTCGTATTTACGTCGCGTTGGCGGATGGTTTTAACAGCCACACCATTGAGTACTACGTTGAAACCAAAGATGGCGAAGATAAACAATTGATTGCACAGGCGCAGCTCGATATCGACGGCAAGGTTGACGAACGGGTTAACAACCGCGATCGCGAGCAGGTGCTGGAGCACTATCTGGAAAAAATCGCCAGCGTTTACGACAGCCTCTATACCGCTGTAGAAACCAACTCGCCGGTTAATTTGCGTCAATTGGTAAAGGGAAACAGCCCGGCGGTATAAGCCTGAGGCGTTGCCCGCTTTGATTCGCGATGTGGCGTTGCGCCATGTCATGAATGTTTTGGGGATGGGCGTGTCGATAAGTGTCGAAAATGACATTTCAACGGCATGTTTTCGTCAAAAATGACAATCACCTGAGGAATGCCTGGTGAATCGTTTTGTAATTGCTGACTCCACTCTCTGTATCGGCTGCCACACCTGTGAGGCCGCCTGTTCAGAGACGCATCGCCAGCATGGCCTGCAGTCAATGCCGCGCCTGAAAGTGATGCTGAATGAAAAAGAATCTGCGCCGCAGCTTTGTCACCACTGTGAAGATGCGCCATGCGCCACGGTATGCCCGGTTAACGCGATTAATCGCGTTGACGGCGCTGTCCAGCTTAATGAAAGCCTGTGCGTGAGCTGTAAACTGTGCGGTATTGCCTGTCCGTTTGGCGCTATTGAGTTTTCCGGCAGCCGTCCGCTGCATATTCCGGCGAACGCCAATACGCCGAAAGCGCCGCCAGCGCCGCCAGCGCCTGCGCGCGTCAGTACGTTGCTCGACTGGGTGCCGGGCGTACGCGCTATCGCGGTGAAATGCGACCTGTGCAGCTTTGACGAGCAAGGCCCGGCCTGTGTGCGGATGTGCCCGACTAAAGCGCTACACCTGGTGGAGAACACGGATATCGCCCGCGCCAGCAAACGTAAACGTGAGCTGACGTTTAATACCGATTTTGGCGATCTCACCTTGTTTCAGCAGGCTCAGAGTGGGGATGCATAATGAGTTCACTTTCACTGATTACTAGCGGCGTCGCGTGGTTTGCCGCCGCCGCCGTTCTGGCGTTTCTGTTTTCGTTTCATAAAGCGCTGAGCGGCTGGATTGCCGGTATCGGCGGCGCGGTCGGCAGCCTGTGTACGGCTGGCGCGGGGTTCACCGCACTGACCAGCGCCGTTACGGTGAGCGGCGTGATGCCGTTTACCGGCCACATGCTGCAAATTACGCCGCTGAATGCTATCTGGCTGATTACGCTGGGGCTGTGCGGCCTGTTCGTCAGCCTGTTCAATATCGACTGGCATCGCCATCCACAGGTAAAAGCCAACGGACTGTTGATCAACCTGCTGATGGCGGCAGCCGTCTGCGCCGTGGTCGCCAGTAATCTGGGGACGATGGTGGTGATGGCGGAAATCATGGCGCTCTGCGCCGTGTTCCTCACCGGCGGTAGCAAAGAGGGCAAACTGTGGTTTGCGCTGGGCCGTCTCGGTACGCTGCTGCTGGCAATCGCCTGTTGGCTGGTGTGGCAGCGCTACGGCACGCTGGATCTGGGGGTGCTGGATCAACGCGCTCAGCAACTGCCGCTGGGCTCCGATATCTGGCTGCTCGGCGTTATCGGTTTTGGTCTGCTGGCCGGGATTATCCCGCTACACGGTTGGGTGCCGCAGGCGCACGCCAACGCCAGCGCTCCCGCCGCCGCGCTGTTCTCGACCGTGGTGATGAAAATCGGGCTGCTGGGCATTCTCACGCTATCTCTGCTTGGCGGCAATGCGCCGCTGTGGTGGGGCGTGGCGCTGTTGGTACTTGGGATGATCACCGCCTTTGTCGGTGGTTTGTACGCGCTGATGGAGCATAACATTCAGCGTCTGCTGGCCTATCACACGCTGGAGAATATCGGCATCATTCTGCTCGGTCTGGGCGCAGGCGTTACCGGGATTGCTCTCAATCAGCCGGTACTGATCGCGCTGGGTCTGACCGGCGGGCTCTATCACCTGCTGAACCATAGCCTGTTTAAAAGCGTGCTGTTTCTGGGCGCGGGTAGCATCTGGTTCCGTACCGGTCATCGCGATATCGAAAAACTGGGCGGTATTGGTAAACGGATGCCGGTTATTTCTATCGCCATGCTGGTCGGTCTGATGGCGATGGCGGCGCTGCCGCCGCTGAACGGCTTTGCCGGCGAGTGGGTGATTTACCAGTCCTTCTTCAAACTGGGCAACAGCGGCGCGTTTGTTGGTCGTCTGTTAGGACCGCTGCTGGCGGTTGGCCTGGCGATTACCGGCGCGCTGGCGGTGATGTGTATGGCGAAAGTTTACGGCGTGACGTTCCTTGGCGCGCCGCGCACGAAGGAAGCTGAAAATGCCAGCTGCGCGCCGATCCTGATGGGCGTCAGCGTGGTGGCATTGGCGATTTGCTGCGTACTGGGCGGGGTTGCCGCGCCGTGGCTGCTGCCGATGATTTCCACTGCGGTACCGTTGCCGCTGGAAACCGCGCACACCACCGTATCGCAGCCGATGATCACGCTGCTGTTGGTCGCCTGTCCGCTACTGCCGTTCATCATTATGGCGATGTTCAAAGGCAACCGTCTGCCGTCGCGTTCTCGCGGCGCGGCCTGGGTGTGCGGCTACGACCATGAGCAGTCGATGGTGATTACCGCGCACGGTTTTGCCATGCCGGTGAAAGAGGCCTTTGCCCCGGTACTCAAACTGCGTAAATGGCTGAACCCGGTATCGCTGGTGCCGGGCTGGCAGAACGCGGCGGCCGCGGTGCTGTTCCGTCGTCTGGCGCTGATTGAGCTGGCGGTGCTGGTGGTGATTGTGGTTTCACGAGGAGCCTGAAAATGAGTGTGTTTTATCCGTTAATTCAGGCGCTGGTGCTATTTGCCGTTGCGCCATTGCTGTCCGGTATTACTCGCGTGGCGCGCGCCCGTCTACACAATCGCCGAGGGCCGGGTGTGTTGCAGGAGTACCGCGACATTATCAAACTGCTCGGTCGTCAGAGTATTGCGCCTGCGGATTCCGGCTGGGTTTTTCGCCTGACGCCGTTTGTGATGGTCGGCGTGATGCTGACTATCGCCACCGCGCTGCCGGTTGTCACCGTTGGATCTCCGTTGCCGCAACTGGGTGATTTAATCACCCTGATTTACCTGTTCGCGATTGCGCGCTTCTTCTTCTCTATTGCAGGCCTGGATACCGGCAGCCCGTTCACCGCGATCGGCGCCAGCCGTGAAGCGATGCTCGGGGTGCTGGTGGAGCCGATTCTGCTGCTGGGTCTGTGGGTCGCCGCGCAGGTGGCGGGTTCAACTCATATCAGCAATATCGCCGATACCATTTATCACTGGCCTGTCGCGCGCAGTATTCCGCTGATTCTGGCGCTGTGCGCCTGCGCCTTCGCCACCTTTATCGAAATGGGCAAGCTGCCGTTCGACCTGGCGGAAGCGGAGCAGGAGTTGCAGGAAGGGCCGTTGACCGAATACAGCGGTAGCGGCTTTGCGGTGCTGAAATGGGGCATCAGCCTTAAACAACTGGTGGTGTTGCAAATGTTCGTCGGCGTGTTTCTGCCGTGGGGACAGATGGAAACCTTCAGCGCAGGCGGACTGTTGCTGGCGCTGGTGATTGCCGTCGTCAAGCTGATTGTCGGCGTACTGGTGATCGCCCTGTTTGAAAACAGCATGGCGCGACTGCGTTTTTGCGCCACTTCACGCGTGACCTGGGCCGGTTTTGGGTTTGCGTTTTTAGCCTTCGTCTCCTTGCTGGCGGCGTGATTTAAGAGAGTTTGAGCATGTCTGAAGAAAAATTAGGTCAACAATACCTTGCGGCGCTGCACCAGGCCTTTCCGGGCGTCGTGCTGGACGAAGCCTGGCAGACCAAAGATCAGCTGACTATTACGGTAAAAGTGAACTATCTGCCGGAAGTGGTGGAGTTTCTTTACTACCAGCAGGGTGGGTGGTTGTCGGTGCTGTTCGGTAATGACGAACGCCAGTTGTGCGGCCACTATGCCGTTTATTACGTGCTGTCGATGGAGCAGGGCACCAAGTGCTGGATCACCGTCCGCGTTGAAGTGGATGCCAATAAGCTGGAATTCCCATCCGTTACGCCGCGCGTGCCGGCTGCCGTGTGGGGTGAGCGCGAAGTACGCGACATGTACGGTTTAATCCCGGTCGGTCTGCCGGACGAGCGCCGTCTGGTGCTGCCGGACGACTGGCCGGATGAACTCTATCCGCTGCGTAAAGACAGTATGGATTATCGTCAGCGCCCGGCGCCGACCACCGATGCGGAAACCTACGAGTTCATTAACGAGCTGGGTGACAAGAAAAATAACGTGGTGCCGATTGGCCCGCTGCACGTGACCTCCGATGAGCCGGGACACTTCCGTCTGTTTGTTGACGGCGAGAACATCATCGACGCCGACTACCGTCTGTTCTATGTCCACCGCGGCATGGAAAAACTGGCGGAAACCCGTATGGGTTATAACGAAGTGACGTTCCTGTCGGATCGCGTGTGTGGTATCTGCGGCTTCGCCCACAGCACCGCCTACACCACTTCCGTGGAAAACGCGATGGGCATTCAGGTGCCGGAACGTGCGCAGATGATCCGCGCTATTCTGCTGGAAGTGGAACGCCTGCACTCGCACCTGCTGAACCTAGGCCTCGCCTGCCACTTTACCGGTTTTGACTCCGGCTTTATGCAGTTCTTCCGCGTGCGTGAAACCTCCATGAAAATGGCAGAGATCCTTACCGGCGCGCGCAAAACTTACGGACTGAACCTGATCGGCGGGATTCGCCGCGATCTGCTCAAAGAGGACATGATCCAGACCCGTCAACTGGCGCAGCAGATGCGTCGTGACGTGCAGGAGCTGGTGGACATGCTGCTGAGCACGCCGAATATGGAACAGCGTACCGTGGGTATCGGCCGTCTGGACCCGGAAATTGCCCGTGACTTCAGTAATGTCGGCCCGATGGTGCGCGCCAGCGGTCACGCCCGCGACACCCGCGCCGACCACCCGTTTGTGGGCTATGGCCTGCTGCCGATGGAAGTGCACAGCGAGCAGGGCTGCGATGTGATTTCTCGTCTGAAAGTCCGTATCAACGAAGTTTACACCTCGCTGAATATGATCGATTTCGGTCTGGATAATCTGCCGGGCGGCCCGCTGATGGTGGAAGGCTTTACCTATATTCCGCACCGTTTTGCGCTCGGCTTTGCCGAAGCGCCGCGTGGTGACGATATCCACTGGAGCATGACCGGCGACAACCAAAAGCTTTACCGCTGGCGCTGTCGTGCGGCGACCTACGCCAACTGGCCGACGCTGCGCTATATGCTGCGCGGCAACACCGTCTCCGACGCGCCGCTGATTATCGGCAGCCTCGACCCGTGCTACTCCTGTACCGACCGGATGACCGTGGTCGATGTGCGTAAGAAGAAGAGCAAAGTCGTGCCGTACAAAGAACTTGAGCGCTACAGCATTGAGCGTAAAAACTCGCCGCTGAAATAAGGAATCGCCATGTTTACCTTTATCAAAAAAGTTATCAAAACCGGCACGGCGACCTCGTCTTATCCGCTGGAGCCGATTGCGGTTGATAAAAACTTCCGCGGCAAGCCGGAACATAATCCGCAGCAGTGCATCGGCTGCGCCGCCTGCGTTAATGCCTGCCCGTCGAACGCGCTGACGGTGGAAACCGATCTTGCAACCAATGAGCTGGCGTGGCAGTTCAATCTTGGCCGTTGTATCTTCTGCGGTCGCTGCGAAGAGGTGTGCCCGACGGCGGCGATTAAACTGTCGCAAGAGTACGAACTGGCGGTGTGGAAGAAAGAAGATTTCCTGCAACAGTCCCGCTTTGCGCTGTGCAACTGCCGCGTGTGCAATCGTCCTTTCGCGGTACAGAAAGAGATTGACTACGCCATTGCGCTGCTTGCGCACAACGGCGACAGCCGCGCGGAAAACCACCGCGAAAGCTTTGAGACCTGCCCGGACTGTAAGCGTCAGAAATGCCTGGTGCCGTCCGACCGTATTGAACTGACTCGCCATATGAAAGAGGTCAGCTAATGAGCAATTTATTAGGCCCGCGTGACGCCAACGGCATTCCGGTACCGATGACGGTGGATGAATCCATCGCCAGCATGAAGGCGTCTCTACTGAAAAATATTAAGCGTTCGGCATACGTTTACCGCGTGGACTGCGGCGGCTGTAACGGCTGTGAAATCGAAATCTTTGCGACGCTGTCGCCGCTGTTTGATGCCGAGCGTTTCGGCATCAAAGTAGTACCGTCGCCGCGTCATGCCGATATTCTGCTGTTTACCGGCGCGGTGACCCGCGCCATGCGCTCTCCGGCGCTGCGCGCCTGGCAGTCGGCGCCGGACCCGAAAATCTGTATCTCTTACGGCGCCTGCGGCAACAGCGGCGGCATCTTCCATGATCTGTACTGCGTTTGGGGCGGTACCGACAAAATCGTCCCGGTGGATGTGTACATTCCGGGGTGCCCGCCAACGCCTGCCGCCACGCTGTACGGATTTGCAATGGCGCTTGGCCTGCTGGAGCAGAAAATCCACGCCCGCGCGCCGGGTGAGCTGGACGAGCAGCCCGCAGAGATCCTGCATCCGGATATGGTGCAGCCGCTGCGCGTGAAGGTGGATCGCGCGGCGCGCCGGCTGGCGGGTTATCGCTATGGTCGTCAGATCGCTGATGATTACCTGACACAGTTGGGGCAGGGCGAGCAGCAAGTGGCGCGTTGGCTGGAAGCGGAAAACGATCCGCGTTTAACCGAAATTGTCACCCATCTCAATCATGTTGTTGAAGAGGCGCGTATCCGATGAGCGAACAGGTGGTGTTCAGTCAACTGAGCCGTAAGTTTATTGATGAGAACGATGCGACGCCCGCCGAGGCGCAGCAGGTTGTCTATTACAGCCTGGCGATTGGTCACCACCTGGGGGTTATCGATTGTCTGGAG
Organism: Salmonella sp. A7; assembly: GCF_020181675.1. Lineage (NCBI taxonomy): Bacteria > Pseudomonadati > Pseudomonadota > Gammaproteobacteria > Enterobacterales > Enterobacteriaceae > Salmonella > Salmonella sp. A7. The sequence continues at coordinate 1,029,263 of NZ_CP084001.1, forward strand.
GCCGCGCTCACCTGCCCATGGGATGAGTATCTGGCGTGGATCGCCACCCTGGAAGCCGGTAGCGATGCCCGGCGTAAAATGGAAGGCGTGCCGAAGTATGGCGAGATCGTCATCGATTTCAACCATGTGCAAATGCTGGCGCGCGCGTTTGATGAGGCGCGCGCCGCGCAGACCCCGCAGCAGCAAGAATGGAGCAAACTGATGCTCAGTATGCTGCATGACATTCATCAGGAAAGCGCCATCTACCTGATGGTGAGGAGGCTTCGTGACTGACGTTTTACTCTGTGTCGGCAACAGCATGATGGGCGACGACGGCGCAGGCCCGCTACTGGCGGAAATGTGCGCGGCGCAGCCGAAGGGTAATTGGGTGGTGATTGATGGCGGCAGCGTGCCGGAAAACGACATTGTGGCGATTCGCGAACTGCGCCCGCAGCGTCTGTTGATTGTCGACGCCACCGACATGGGACTTAATCCGGGCGAGATCCGCATTATCGATCCGGATGATATCGCCGAAATGTTTATGATGACCACCCACAATATGCCGCTGAACTACCTGGTCGATCAGCTCAAAGAGGATGTCGGCGAGGTGATTTTTCTTGGTATCCAGCCGGATATCGTCGGGTTTTATTATCCGATGACTCAACCGATTAAGGACGCGGTAAACATCGTCTATCAGCGCCTGGAAGGATGGCAGGGAAACGGCGGATTTGCCGCGCTGGAAGCGCCGGAGGCGTAAAATGCGCACATATTTAGGGAGAATTTGAGTTACCCGGCAACGGTTGTAAGAAGGACGTGAAGATTATCGTATGGAGCGGACTGCTATTTCTCTGCCTCGCCGTGCGCGCGCTGGCCACCGATTTTGTCGGTTACCTGCCGATGAGCGACGGTGAATATGCGCAAAAGCGTGCGCTGAAGCCGCTGTTGACCCTGCCTTATTCTGTATCGCCCGACCAGACCTGGCATTTTCGCCAGGTCGGAGTCAGTGGCGTGACGCTACTGCCGGAGCCGAAAAAAGATAACGAATGGCGGATTAGCGGAAAAGACAGAGCCGGTAATTCGTGGGTTGTCCCGGTGGGAAGGCTGATTAATTTGGCGGGTAATGCGCAATTTTATCGCGCTGACCTCGATCGTAACGGCATTCAGGACCTGGTTATCTGGTTGGGCAATCCTGGGTTGGGCCTGGCGCCGAGCGCGCAATACATCATTTTCACCTTTCTCAAGAATGGCCGCCCCTGCGTCTTTGAACCGTGGGGGTTTTATACCGCGACCGATACTGGCGTCGATGATTTGCTTGATTTACAGGGCAATGGGCGCACGCAACTGTTGGATATGCAGTTTGACTCAGGCTACTGGATAACCAATTTATATCAGGTGAAGGACGCCCGCTGGCAGCGCGTACACGGCTGGTTTGGCCGGTTGAGTTATCCGGCGCTGACCCGTTTTAATCACTATCCTGGCCGTAAATTAATTATCAAACCTATTGCCGGAAGGAATCCGCAAACGGACGATCTTTCCCTTACGCAGCTCTGTTTAATACGCGGTAACGTATTGCCAGGCGTTAATCAGGATTGATGCCAGTTGCGGTGCAGAGTTGGCTGGCTATCACTGCAAATCTTGACCACCACTGGCGACATTACGTGTCATCGACACTTGTGACGATGACACGTAAATGCTCACGAAAATAGAAATAATATTCTTAAATAACAATGAAATAAAAATTGGCACGATTCGTGTATATATCGGCACATCATCTGTTATTGCTGGAGAATTTGATGAACCGTTTCATCATTGCAGACGCGAGTAAGTGCATTGGTTGCCGTACCTGTGAAGTGGCTTGCGTCGTATCCCATCAGGAAAATCAGGATTGCGCATCGCTGACCCCTGAAACCTTTTTACCTCGTATCCATGTCATCAAAGGCGTGAATGTTTCCACGGCAACGCTGTGTCGCCAGTGTGAAGACGCTCCGTGCGCCAACGTTTGCCCGAATGGCGCCATCAGCCGTGACAAAGGTTTTGTTCATGTGATGCAGGAACGCTGCATTGGCTGTAAAACTTGCGTAGTGGCATGTCCTTACGGCGCCATGGAAGTGGTGGTACGTCCGGTGGTTCGCAATAGCGGCGCGGGGCTGAACGTGCGTGCCGAAAAAGCCGAAGCCAACAAGTGCGATCTGTGTCACCACCGTGAAGCCGGTCCGGCCTGTATGGCCGCTTGCCCAACGCACGCCCTCATCTGCGTGGACCGCAATAAGCTTGAACAGCTGAGCGCGGAAAAACGCCGTCGTGCGGCGCTGGATTCAACGGCATCGCTGCTTTTCTGATTTCTGCGATTGCGCGTAGAATACGCCACAAAGCATTGCCGGATGGCGGTATCAATGCCTTATCCGGTCTACGGTCCGTGCGGTTGTAGGCCTGATAAGCGTCGCGCCATCAGGCATCCGGGTTCGATGATGGCGGGAAAATAAGATGGCGATAGACACACCTTCCGGCGTACAGCTACGCATTCGGGGCAAAGTACAGGGCGTCGGTTTTCGTCCTTTTGTCTGGCAGCTGGCGCAGCAGTTGCGATTACACGGCGACGTGTGTAATGACGGCGACGGCGTCGTCGTTCGGCTACTGGAAGAGCCGTCGCAATTTATTGCCGCGCTTTATCAGGATTGCCCGCCGCTGGCGCGGATTGACAGCGTTGAACACGCGTCGTTGATATGGGAGCGCGCACCGACGGATTTTACCATTCGTCAGAGCGCAGGCGGTTCGATGAACACGCAAATCGTGCCGGATGCGGCGACCTGCCCGGCATGTCTTGCCGAGATGAATACCCCAGGCGAGCGGCGCTACCGTTATCCTTTCATCAATTGCACCCACTGCGGACCACGCTTCACCATTATTCGTGCTATGCCCTATGACCGACCATTTACGGTGATGGCGGCGTTTCCCTTGTGTCCGGAATGCGACAGCGAATACCGCGATCCGTACGATCGCCGTTTTCATGCCCAGCCCGTTGCCTGTCCGTCATGCGGGCCGCATCTTGAGTGGCGGAGCCAACATGAACGAGCGGAAAAAGAGGCGGCTTTGCAGGCGGCGGTCGCCCAACTGAACGCCGGGGGCATTATTGCCGTTAAAGGGCTGGGTGGTTTTCATCTGGCCTGCGATGCGCGCAACGATAACGCAGTGGCGATGCTGCGGGCGCGTAAACATCGCCCGGCGAAACCATTGGCGGTGATGTTGCCCACGGCGCAAACGCTGCCGAGCGCGGCGCGTTCGCTGCTGACCACGCCAGCGGCCCCGATTGTGCTGGTGGATAAGCAGTATGTGCCTTCGCTGGGTGAAGGCATCGCGCCAGGACTTACGGAAGTGGGTGTGATGCTGCCAGCCAACCCATTGCAACATCTCTTGTTGCAGGCGCTCAATTACCCGCTGGTGATGACATCCGGCAACCTGAGCGGCAAACCGCCCGCCATCACCAACGAACAGGCGCTGGACGATTTACACGATATTGCCGATGGTTTTCTGTTGCACAATCGCGACATTGTACAGCGCATGGACGACTCTGTCGTGCGCGACAGCGGCGAAATGCTGCGTCGTTCGCGGGGATACGTGCCGGACGCGATTGCGTTGCCGCCCGGATTTCGCGATGTGCCGCCGATACTTTGTCTGGGCGCGGATCTGAAAAACACGTTCTGTCTGGTACGCGGCGAACAGGCGGTTGTCAGCCAACATTTGGGCGATCTCAGCGATGACGGTATCCAGGCGCAGTGGCGCGAGGCATTGCGTCTGATCCAGTCAATCTACGATTTTACGCCAGAGCGTATCGTCTGTGATGCGCATCCGGGCTATGTTTCCAGTCAGTGGGCCAGTGAGATGCGTCTGCCGACAGAGACGGTGTTACACCATCATGCCCATGCGGCGGCTTGCCTGGCCGAGCATGGTTGGCCGCTGGACGGCGGAGAGGTGATTGCCCTGACGGTAGACGGTATCGGCATGGGTGAGAATGGCGCGCTATGGGGCGGAGAATGTTTGCGGGTCAATTATCGCGAATGCGAACATTTAGGTGGTTTACCCGCCGTGGCGCTGCCGGGAGGCGATCTGGCTGCCAAACAGCCGTGGCGTAATCTGTTAGCGCAGTGCCTGCGCTTTGTGTCGGACTGGCAGGATTACCCGGAGACAGCGGGGCTGCAACAGCAAAACTGGAGTGTCCTGGCGCGTGCCATTGAGCGCGGCGTCAATGCCCCGTTGGCCTCTTCCTGCGGGAGGTTGTTTGACGCGGTGGCTGCCGCGCTTCGCTGCGCGCCAGCATCGCTTAGCTATGAGGGCGAGGCCGCCTGCGCGCTGGAGGCGCTGGCCTCTCAATGCGCTAACGTTGAGCATCCGGTAACGATGCCGCTTAACGGCGCTCAACTGGACGTCGCTGTTTTCTGGCGGCAATGGTTGAACTGGCAGGCCACGCCCGCGCAACGCGCCTGGGCTTTTCATGATGCGCTGGCGTGCGGGTTTGCCACGCTAATGCGCCAGCAGGCTACGGCGCGGGGGATAACCACTCTGGTCTTCAGCGGCGGGGTGATACACAACCGCTTACTGCGCGCGCGTCTTGCCTTTTATCTTTCTGATTTTAAATTGTTATTTCCGCAGCGGTTACCAGCGGGCGACGGCGGGCTGTCGTTTGGACAGGGCGTGATTGCCGCAGCGCGAGCATTAAGGGAAGTGTAGGGTGCCAGATGGCGGCTGCGCCTTATTCGGCCTGTAAACAGATGCTCACTCGTAGCCCGGATAAGACGCGAAGCGGCGCCATCCGGCATCACAGGCTTATACGGACAACGTTTTCAGCAGTGCAAAGGCCTCTTTCATGCGGTCTTCACTCACCACAAAGGCGCGTAGTTGGCCTTCTCCACTCATGCCTTTGGCAATCATACCGTCAGATTCTGCGGTAATCTGCCAGCTCAAATCGCGGCGCTGAGTTTCTCCCGCCAGATGCAGCGGCAGTTCCGGCGTTTTGACTTTGACCAGCATCGCCGGTAGCTTCAGCGGCGCGTTGCCGCCGAGCAGATTTTTCGCCAGGTACATCGCACTTAACTGGATCGGTTGCAGGAAGGGCAGCACCTGACCGTTGATCTCCGCGCAGTCGCCGATCGCATAAATATCCGGGTGACTGGTCTGTAGATAGCTATCCACGCAGACGCCGCGGTTGACGGCTACCCCGGCGCGGCGCGCCAGAGCGGTTTCCGGGCGTAAGCCGGTGGCGGCAATCACCGCATCGACCTCAATACTATGCTGGCTTACCAGCGTAGCGCGGATACCGGCTTCGGTTTTCTCCAGTTTTTGCAACTGCGATTTCAGCAGCAGATGCACCCCTATATCGGTCAGGTGATGCTGTAAGCGACTGCTCACTTCCGGTGGCATCAGTGAGGCGAGAAGGCTGGCGGCGTTATCCATCAACGTTACCGTTTTCCCGGCGCGGCAGAAATCCATCGCTAATTCACTGCCAATGAGACCGCCGCCGACAATCAGCACTCGCTGCGCGTCGCGCAGTTGTGTCTCACAGGCGCGGTACTCCTGCTGGCTATTCAAAGTAAGCATTAACTCACGTCCTGTAATCGGCGGTACAAAGGCTGTCGCCCCGGTCGCCAGTACCAGCTTGTCGTACTGCCACTGCTTATCCTGACTTTTCACCACATGGGCATCGGCATCAATGTCAGCAACCCAGGTATGCGGGAACAGTCGCAGATTAAACTGTTCAGCAAATTCCCCCGCTAACTGGCGGGTGAGATCATCGGCGCGCTGCGACTGGCTGATAACGTGGCTGAGATCGGGCTTGTTGTACTCATCCATGCTGTCCGCCGCAATCAGAGTTAACGGCACATGCGCATCTTGTTTACGAATATTTTTGACGAGCTGGCGGGCGGCGAAGCCCGACCCAATAATGATGATTCCCCGACTCATTTTGCCTCCGTCGCCAGTACGTCGAACACGTCTTTACCTAATGAACATTCCGGGCACAGGAAGTTATCCGGCACGTCGCTCCACGGCGTACCCGGCGCGACATCCTGCAACGGCTCGCCCTGCGCAGGGTCGTAAATCCACTGGCATACGCTGCATTGCATTTTAGGGCCGAGGTCTGCGGCGGCGCAGGTTGTGGTTTCTTCGGCTGGCGTGGTTTTCTGTGTGGTTTCCGGCAGCGGAGCAAGCGCCCACTGACGCGCGATGTCGCGACCGTGCTGACGGCACAGCTCCAGCGCATCCAGATCCGGACGCCATTTTGCTTTCAGACTCAGGGACATTTCAAAACCGGCATCCTGTAAGCGCGTGGACAGTCGATCCACCGCGCCGCCGCTCCAGCCATGAGAACCGAAGGCGCTGGCGCGTTTGTTGCGAAAGCGCAGGCCGGTAATCTCTTCCACCAGACCAGCGATTTTCGGCATCATCACGTTGTTCATGGTAGAAGTGCCGACCAGCACGCCTTTCGAACGGAAGACATTGGTCAGTATTTCATTTTTATCGCTGCGGGCGACGTTAAAGATTTTGACCGCCACGTTCGGGTCCACTTCATTGATACCCTGTGCGATGGCATCCGCCATCATGCGAGTATTGTTCGACATGGTATCGTAGAAAATAGTGATACGATCTTCCTGATAATCTGCCGCCCATTTCAGATACAGTTCCACGATTTGCGTTGGGTTGTCGCGCCATACCACGCCGTGTGAGGTGGCAATCATATCCACCGGCAGGTTGAAGCCGAGGATTTCGGTAATTTTTGGCGTTACCAGACGGCTGAACGGCGTCAGGATATTGGCGTAGTAGCGCTGGCATTGTTCAAACAGTTCGGTTTGGTCCACTTCATCATTGAACAGACGCTCGTCGCAGTAGTGCTGACCAAAGGCGTCGTTGCTGAATAACACCGCGTCGCCGGTCATATAGGTCATCATGCTGTCCGGCCAGTGCAGCATCGGCGTTTCCACGAAGATCAACTGCTTGCCGTTGCCGATATCCAGCGTATCGCCGGTTTTCACCACCTTAAAATTCCATTCCGGGTGATGGTGATGGCCGTTGATAGAATCAATGGCGTTGGCGGTACAGTAGATAGGCGTGTCCGGGATCTGCGCCATCAGTTCGGTCAGCGCGCCTGCATGGTCTTCTTCGGCATGGTTAATGATGATGTAGTCGATGTCCGCGAGGTCGATTTCACTGCGCAGGTTTTGCACAAACTCACGGCTAAACTTATGATCGACGGTATCGATCAGCACATTCTTTTCTTCACGAATGAGATAGCTGTTATAGCTGCTGCCTCGCAGCGTTTTGTATTCAGTGCCGTGAAAATCACGAACTTCCCAGTCGCGCTGGCCAACCCAATGAATATTATTTTTAACCAGGATAGACATAACCACCTCAATTCATTCAACGTTTGCAAAAAGTTGTTTTGCTTATTGCAGGTAGTGTGCCAACTTTACATCTTATTGATTTATATGAATTTATAATAAGTTTGTATTTTTGATATAGTCAAAAAGACTATAAATGATGCTGTCAATATGACACTATAGATTGTCAAAATGACAATGAGGTAACCATGAGTTTTTCCGTGGAGGTATTGGCGGGCATCGCCATTGAGTTACAACGCGGTATTGGGCATCAGGATCGTTTTCAGCGGCTGATTACTACGCTGCGTCAGGTGCTGGCGTGCGACGCCTCGGCGCTGTTGCGTTATGAATCACGACAATTTATTCCACTGGCGATTGATGGCCTGGCGCAGGACGTCCTCGGCAGACGTTTTACCCTGGAAGGGCATCCGCGCCTGGAAGCCATCGCCCGCGCGGGGGACGTGGTGCGTTTTCCGGCTGATAGCGATTTGCCCGATCCGTATGACGGGTTAATTCCCGGACAGGAAAGCCTGAAAGTCCACGCCTGTGTTGGTCTGCCGCTGTTTGCCGGACAGAACCTCATCGGTGCGCTGACCCTTGATGCTATGACGCCGGAGCAGTTCGAGGTATTTAGCGATGAAGAACTACGGCTTGTCGCCGCGCTGGCCGCCGGGGCATTGAGTAATGCGCTGTTAATTGAACAACTGGAAAGCCAGAACATGCTGCCGGGGTCGTCAGGCGTGTTTGAACCGATAAAAGAGACGCACATGATCGGCCTGTCGCCTGCGATGACGCAGTTGAAAAAAGAGATCGAGATTGTGGCGGGCTCCGATCTTAACGTGCTGATCGGCGGTGAAACGGGGACCGGTAAAGAGCTGGTGGCGAAAGCTATTCACCAGGGCTCCCCCAGAGCGGTCAATCCGCTGGTCTATCTCAACTGCGCCGCGCTGCCGGAAAGCGTGGCGGAGAGCGAGTTGTTTGGTCATGTAAAAGGGGCTTTTACCGGGGCTATCAGTAATCGTAGCGGTAAGTTCGAAATGGCAGATAACGGTACGCTGTTTCTGGATGAGATTGGCGAACTGTCGCTGGCGCTACAGGCCAAGCTACTTCGCGTGTTGCAGTATGGCGATATTCAGCGCGTCGGCGACGATCGTAGCCTGCGCGTGGATGTGCGGGTGTTGGCGGCGACCAACCGTGACCTGCGTGAAGAGGTGCTGGCGGGGCGTTTTCGCGCCGATCTGTTCCATCGCCTGAGCGTTTTTCCGCTCTTTGTGCCGCCGCTGCGCGAGCGTGGCGATGATGTGGTGCTGCTGGCGGGCTATTTTTGCGAGCAGTGCCGACTGCGGCTGGGGCTGTCCCGCGTGGTGCTGAGTCCCGACGCGCGCCGCCATTTGCTCAACTATGGCTGGCCGGGCAACGTCCGGGAGCTGGAACATGCCATTCACCGTGCGGTTGTGCTGGCGAGAGCGACTCGGGCAGGGGATGAGGTGATACTGGAGGCGCAGCATTTTGCCTTGTCAGAGGACGTTTTACCCGCGCCGCCTGCGGAAAGCTTTCTGGCGCTGCCAACCTGCCGCAATTTGCGCGAATCGACGGAGAACTTCCAGCGAGAGATGATTCGCCAGGCGCTGGCGCAAAATAATCATAACTGGGCGGCCAGCGCGCGGGCGCTGGAAACCGACGTCGCCAACCTGCATCGGCTGGCGAAGCGTCTGGGACTGAAGGATTAGATAATCCCTGCCTGGTAGAAATCCTGCAGGTTAATGGCGCCGGTGAGTTTGCCGTTTTCATCGACCACTGGCGCGGCGGTAATTTTGCGTTTCATCAGGATCTCTTTGGCGTCAATGGCGCGGCTTTGCGCCTGGAGCGTAATACCGTTGGGCGTCATGGCTTCGCTTACCGGCGTGGTGAGCGCGCCGCCGCCCACCAGCCAGCGACGCAGGTCGCCGTCGGTAAAGACGCCTTTCACAACATGTTGCTCATCGCAAACCGCCACCAGCCCCAGTCCGGTACGGCTAAGTTCCAGCATGGCATCCATCACGCTGGTGGCGAGCATCACCTGCGGTATTGCATCGCCCTGGCGCATCAGGTGATGCACATTATTGAGCAAACGCGCGCCCAGTGCGCCAGCCGGATGCGAACGGGCGAAATCTTCTTCGTTAAAACCGCGCGCCTGCATGACCGCCATCGCCAGCGCATCGCCCATCATTAGCGTATTGACGGTACTGGACGTCGGCGCCAGATGCATCGGGCAGGCTTCACGCTCGACGGAAATATCCAGAACGGCTTTTGCCGCTCGCCCCAGCGGAGAGTGAGGTTTACCGGTCATCGCCAGCAGCGCGACGGATTTATCTTCCAGACGCGGGATGATGAGGTCGAGTTCTTTTGCGCCGCCGGAATAGGAGATAAATAACATCACGTCGCGGCTTTCAATCATCCCCAGATCGCCATGCAGTGCTTCCGCCGGATGAACAAAAAAAGCGGGAGTACCGGTACTGGCAAGCGTCGCGGCGATTTTTTTACCAATATGGCCTGACTTACCAATGCCGGAAACGATCACTTTGCCTTCACAGTGAATAATGATATTGGCGGCGCGGACAAAATCATCGCCCAGACGCTCCGGCAGACGGCTGGCTTCCTGTAGCTCCAGCATTAAGGTCTGACGGCCCGCGTTTAGTAGTGCATCACTCATTGCTTTCTCCGGTTATGATTACTTCAATCCCTTTTGCTTCCAGCGCCTGACGAAATGCCGGATCGATCCCCGCGTCCGTGATCAGTTTGTCGACGGTTTCCAGACTGCACACCACATTGGGGCTTTTACGACCAAATTTTGAGGAGTCCGCCATCAGAATCACCTCGCGTGCTGCATTGCACATTGCGTTACTGACGGTGTAAACCTCATTGAACGTGGTCACACCGACGTTCAGGTCAATACCGTCAGTTCCCATGAAAAGTTTATCAAAGCTGAATTGCTCAAAGGCGTTTTCCGCCAGTTGACCGTGAAACGACGCCGATTTTTTACGGAAGGTGCCGCCGGGCATCAGGATAGTTTGTTCGTTGTCCAGTTCCGATAGCGCGTTAACAATATGGAGGCTGTTGGTCATCACCGTGATGTTGCTAAAACGCGAAAGCAACGGCACCATCTGTAACACGGTACTTCCGGCGTCCAGAATAATGGAATCGCCATCATGGATATATTTCACAGCGGCTGCGGCTATCAGCGCTTTTTTGTGGGTGTTGATAAGCGTTTTGTGATCAATAGGCGGATCGGACTCTTCTTTATTCAACACCACGCCGCCATAGGTGCGGATGACGGTTCCGGCATTTTCCAGAATGACCAGATCTTTACGGATAGTGGTGCCTGTCGTGTCAAAGTACTGGGCCAGTTCTTCAACCGAGCATTTTCCCTGTTTTTGCAGGTGCTCCAGAATCGCGGCCTGACGCTGACGAGGTTTCATAGGCGTGATTACCCTGACTTATGTATTTACCCGTCATACTTCACGCTGCATGTGCGTTGGCTTTCCTCGCTCACCCCGGTCACGTACTGATGTACGCTCCTGGGATTCACTGCGTCGCCGCCTTCCTGCAACTCGAATTATTTAGGGTATTGGTTGCAAAATGATAATTTCGCAAGCTATACGCATTCACAACGAAATTACCCATGTTTCAGTTTAAGCGCCAATGATAGTGCATTCTGCGCGAGCGAATCATGGGGAAAGATCACATCAGGCTGTAATTCATGCAAATGTTTTCCTTGCATTGCGGCAATTTTAACCGGTCTGGCGAATACCGTAAGGCCTTTCATCAATAAAGTGTCCGTCACCCGCTGCTGTTCGTCCAGCGCCACAGCAACCACCACCCGGGGCTTAAAACGCCCGCCGGAGCGCCCGACGCCGACCCGCCCCTGTTGGCTAAGTTTATCGAAAGCCCGATTAAAGCGGGAAATCTGCCAGCCGCCCAGCGCCAGTTGCGCGCACCAGGCGATAACGGCGACGGTAATCAGAGTGGAAACCATAATGTGCTCCTGTTGTTTTGCCTGATGGCGGCGTAACCGTCTTATCCGGCCTACGGCGCCATCCGGCAATTCACGGTCAGAACATCACTTGACCGCCGGTTACGTTGATCGACTGCCCGGTGCAATAAGACGCTTTCGGGCTGGCATAAAATAACAGCATGTTCAGCACATCCTGATAATCACACCCGCGTTTGAGTGGTACCTTATCAATGTAATACTGTTCCACCTCGTCGGGCTTAATGCCCAGTTTAGTGGCGTATTGCGGCAGCAGTGACTGGAACATTGGCGATTTCAAAAGGTTGCCGAGCATCAACGAGTGTACGGTAATGCCGTATTCCGCCAGATCCAGCGCCAGAGACTGGGTTAACCCCACGCCGCCGAATTTCGCCGCGCTGTAGCCGGAGTTGTGTTTACTGCCCACTTTGCCGGATTTAGAGTTAATCTGAATAATGCGCCCCTGAATGCCGTCGCGGATCATCAGGCGGGAAAACTCACGGGCGCAGAGGAAATAGCCCACCAGATTCACCTGTAGCGAGCGGTCAAAATCGCCCAACTGGAAATCGCTGATAAACGCCGCTTTGGCGATACCCGCGCTGTAAACCAGCAGATCGGCGCGCCCGAAAATCTCGTCTACGCCGCGGGACAGCGCCAGCACGCTCTGCTCGCTGGTAGCGTCGGCGCCAAAACCGTACGCCATACCTTCGCCAAAATCGGCGTTAATTTCCTGGGCGACATTCGCGGCTTTATCGCTTTGAATATCAACGACCGCCACGCGGTATCCTTCTTCTGCAAGCCCACGGCAAAGGAATGCCCCCAGGGTCTGGCCTCCGCCAATGACAACGGCAACTTGATTCATGTTTTTTCTCCTTAAGCGACAAACGTCAAAATACAGCCCGGCGCGATATCGTCCGGTACAGGCCCCGCAACGTGTACGGTGCCGGGAAATTCCGCTTCGCGCAGACCATCGAAGCGCAAAGTGATATGCCCCAGTTCACGCAGGTTTTGCTCGGCTACGCTGCCGACCGCCGTGACCGGATAGCAATGTTGGCCCAATTCACACCGCGCGCCAGGCTGCAGCGCGCCGGTCAGTTCGCCATGACAATGGATGAAGCAAAATTCTTCGATATCCGCCGGCGCGCCTTCCCGAAACGTAATCAGCATCTGTTCGCCGAGCGCCTCCTTCGCGCTCTGGCCGATACGGGTGATGGTGGTTTGATAAATCACGCTCATGTCTGAACCTCTTATTGATAGATAAAGCCGGAAACAAACCAGGCGATAAGTACCGTGGGCGCGCCAGTCAGGAAGCGTCCGACCAGCACGGAAGGTACGCCGACGCGAACGGTGTCTTGTTTCGCTTCTGCCAGCGACAGGCCGACCGGGATAAAGTCGCAGGCCGCCTGCGCGTTAATCGCGAACAGGGCAGGAAGCGCCAGATGCGGGGGGATATTGCCCAGGCCTATCTGAACGCCAATCAGGACGCCAATGACCTGAGCGATAACCGCGCCAGGGCCGAGAAAGGGCGACAGCAGTGGGAAAGAGCAGATCAATGCCAGCGTCACCAGCCCCAGTGGATGGCTGGCTAATGGCGCCAGACCGTGGGCGATCCAGTCGCCAAGACCTGAGGCCATAATGATGCCGATCAGCGCCGAAACGAACGCCATAAACGGCAGGATTGTTTTCAGGACCGTATCAATGGTGTCGCGACCGGACTGGAACAGTACCGCCACGGCGGAGCCCATTCCCATACCAACTTTTGCCAGCAGCCCGTCGCTCTGCTCGGTGATTTTTTTGCTGGTGTCGTAGTCACGTCCTAATGTCGTTTTGGCAGGCTGGGGACTGTCAGGCGTTTCGCCGACAAGAGTAATGTTTTCTTCTTTTACGCCGGAGACATAAATATCCTCAACAATATACTGCGCCAGTGGGCCGGACTTACCCGTCGAGTGAATATTAATGGTTGGAATCCGGCGTTTCGGATAGATACCGCAGCGCAGCGTACCGCCGCAGTCGATAATGGCCGCGCCGATTTCCGCTTCCGGCGGTTCGCCTTCTTTAAAGCCGTCCACCGCTTGCCAGCCTGTTAGTTGCGCCAGTTTGTCGACGATCGCCGGGCGCGTACCGGCTGTGATATAGACGATCTTTTTGCCTGGCGTAACGTCCAGTTCAAGCGGGCCGCCCCAGCCGCCGGCGCCTTTCTCAATACGAACCCGTGTCATGATACCGCTCCTGTCAGATGAACTTTCTGCTCAAGTTGAATCCCCATTTTTTTCTCAAAAATAGCGGTGGTGAGATCGGTTACCCAACCGCGGAAGAAGTTCGTCACCAGACCTACCAGCAGATAGCTCACTGCGAGCGGGCCGAGAGGAAGCCCTAACGTGGTGAGTCCGCTGGCGATACCCAGATAAACAAACAGTTCGCCGGGATTGATATGCGGAAACAGACCGTTCATGGAGTGACAGCTATAGGAGGCCGCCGCGTAATAGCTCGGCTTGTACTTCTCCGGCATAAAGCGTCCCAGACTCAGGGTCATCGGATTACAAAAAACAAATGTCCCGATACACGGTAAAAGCAGGTAACGAGATAGCGGATTTCCGGCGCAACGTTGGGCAAAACGCTCAATACGCTGCTGGCCGATAAAATTGATGAGCGCATTCATGATAACCAGCAGGCTTATCAGTAGCGGAAGAATACCTGTCACCATACCGGTAAACACCTCTCCGCCTTTCTGGAATAACCCGATGAACCACTCCGCACCATGTGTAATGGTTTCGATCATTGTTCTCTCCTGTAGGGTTTTTAGTTTTCTTGCTAATTTCCTGTTCATTTTAATCATGTTGAAAGATTCAAAAGTGTTATTGTGATCGCAAAATAAAAGAAAAATATTTTAACTTGAAAGTTTGTGGGGTGGGGGAGCAGATACAAATTGAAAAGAGGAGAAAGGTGATTTTATTCTCTTGTGCCGCTTCCTTGTGCGGCGGGGGATGCTTTACCATACTTCTCCCTGGCTGAATTTGTTTAATGGATGTCTCATGTTCAAGCGTCGTTATGTAGCGTTACTTCCACTTTGCGTATTGCTTGCTGCCTGTAGCAGCAAGCCAAAATCTTCCGAGACTCAAGCGACGACGGGCACGCCTTCCGGCGGCTTCCTGCTTGAGCCGCAGCATAACGTCATGCAAATGGGCGGCGACTTCGCCAACAACCCTAATGCGCAGCAGTTCATTGATAAAATGGTCAGTAAACACGGTTTCGACCGTCAGCAACTGCAGGAGATCCTCTCGCAGTCTAAAAGACTGGATTACGTCCTGCGTCTGATGGACAGACAAGCGCCGACCACTCAGCCGCCCGCTGGACCAAATGGCGCCTGGTTGCGCTACCGCAAACAATTTATTACGCCGGATAACGTGCAAAACGGCGTCGCGTTCTGGAATCAGTATGAAGACGCGCTGAACCGCGCCTGGCAGGTATACGGCGTACCGCCGGAAATCATCGTGGGGATTATCGGCGTGGAAACCCGCTGGGGACGTATCATGGGGAAAACGCGGATTCTGGACGCGCTGGCGACGCTGTCATTTAACTATCCGCGTCGGGCGGAATATTTCTCCGGCGAGCTGGAAACCTTCCTGCTCATGGCGCGCGATGAGCAAGACGATCCGCTCAATCTGAAAGGTTCCTTTGCGGGCGCGATGGGCTACGGCCAGTTTATGCCATCTTCCTATAAAGAATATGCGGTCGATTTCAATGGCGACAATCACATCAACCTTTGGGACCCGGTTGATGCCATCGGCAGCGTGGCGAACTACTTCAAGGCGCATGGTTGGGTGAAAGGCGATACGGTTGCGGTGCCGGCGAATGGTCAGGCGCCTGGGCTGGCGAATGGTTTCAAAACAAAATATAGCCTCTCTCAGCTTGCCGCCGCAGGCTTAACGCCGCAGCAATCGTTGGGCAATCATCAGGAAGCCAGCCTGCTGCGTCTGGATATCGGTACGGGCTACCAGTACTGGTACGGCCTGCCGAACTTCTACACCATTACCCGATATAACCACAGCACGCATTATGCGATGGCGGTTTGGCAACTGGGCCAGGCGGTAGCGCTGGCGCGGGTGCGCTAATTTACGCTTAGGGAGGGGAGCACCCCCTCCGCTATTATTATGGCTTTTTGGGCTGATTCTCTGCCTGCAAGTGGGATATCTTCTTTGATAGTGCCAGACTATATCCCAGACATCCCAGGCCTAAGATAATTTGACCGCCATCATACGGTTCAAAATAGCCTGACGACAATATATTCAGTACTCCCATTCCTAATGAACATACTCCACCCACAATTAACCACAGCCGTAGTTGACAGGTTTGTTTCAGTTTGTGCTGTGTGCTTTCCGTTTTTTTGAGTGACATCCTTGCTTTGTCTCCGTGCGTGTAAATTTAGCAACATGGTACTGCTATTTAGTCATGTGCTACCTCTTTCATTCTGCATAAATAACCTGCTGGCATTTTTTCGGAATCCGACTCGTAAAATCGACTGCTCGTCCCCATCTCTGGTGAGAAAGTGCTATCTTGTGCGGCAAGATTTCTAACTGACAGAGGTCATGATGACTGACAGTGAACTGATGCGGCTTAGCGAGCAGGTCGGGCTGGCGTTAAAAGCGCGCGGGGCGACCGTAACGACAGCAGAGTCCTGTACCGGCGGCTGGCTGGCGAAAGCCATTACCGACATCGCCGGAAGCTCCGCCTGGTTTGAACGCGGCTTTGTCACCTATAGTAATGAAGCCAAAGCGCAGATGATTGGCGTGCGTGAAGAGACTCTGGCGCAGCATGGCGCGGTCAGCGAACCCGTAGTGGTCGAAATGGCGATCGGGGCGCTGAAGGCCGCTCGCGCCGATTTTGCTGTCGCTATTAGCGGAATTGCCGGGCCGGATGGCGGCAGTGAAGAAAAGCCGGTTGGTACGGTGTGGTTTGCTTTCGCCAGCGTCAGTGGAGAAGGGATTACGCGTCGGGAATGCTTCAGCGGCGACCGTGAATCGGTGCGTCGACAGGCGACGACGTACGCGCTACAAACCCTGTGGCAACAATTTCTACAAAACACTTGATACTGTATGAGCATACAGTATAATTGCTTCAGCAGTACGAATTCACTATCCGGTTCAATACCAAGTTGCATGACAGGAGTAATAATGGCTATCGACGAAAACAAACAGAAAGCGTTGGCGGCAGCACTGGGCCAAATTGAAAAGCAATTTGGTAAAGGCTCCATCATGCGTCTGGGTGAAGACCGTTCTATGGATGTGGAAACTATCTCCACCGGTTCGCTTTCACTGGACATCGCACTCGGTGCGGGCGGTCTGCCGATGGGGCGTATCGTCGAAATTTACGGGCCGGAATCTTCCGGTAAAACGACCCTGACGCTACAGGTGATTGCCGCTGCGCAGCGTGAAGGTAAAACCTGTGCGTTTATCGATGCGGAACACGCGCTTGACCCTGTTTACGCACGCAAGCTGGGCGTCGATATCGATAACCTGCTCTGTTCTCAGCCGGATACCGGCGAGCAGGCGCTGGAAATCTGTGACGCGCTGGCGCGTTCAGGCGCGGTGGACGTCATTGTGGTCGACTCCGTAGCGGCGCTAACGCCGAAAGCGGAAATCGAAGGCGAAATCGGCGACTCTCACATGGGCCTAGCGGCGCGTATGATGAGCCAGGCGATGCGTAAGCTGGCGGGGAACCTGAAACAGTCCAACACGCTGTTGATTTTCATTAACCAGATCCGTATGAAGATTGGCGTGATGTTCGGTAACCCGGAAACCACTACTGGCGGTAACGCGCTGAAATTCTACGCCTCTGTTCGTCTTGATATCCGTCGTATTGGCGCGGTGAAAGAGGGCGATAATGTCGTGGGTAGCGAAACGCGTGTGAAAGTGGTGAAAAACAAAATCGCCGCGCCGTTTAAGCAGGCCGAGTTCCAGATCCTCTACGGCGAAGGCATCAACTTCTATGGCGAACTGGTTGACCTGGGCGTGAAAGAGAAGCTGATCGAGAAAGCGGGCGCATGGTACAGCTACAACGGCGAGAAGATTGGCCAGGGCAAAGCGAACGCGACTACCTGGCTGAAAGAGAACCCGGCGACAGCGAAAGAGATCGAGAAAAGGGTTCGTGAATTACTGTTAAGTAATCAGAATGCCACGCCCGATTTCGCCGTTGACGATAGCGAAGGCGTTGCAGAAACCAACGAAGATTTTTAATCATCAGGTGATGGTGGGTCGGACAAAACGAAGCCGCCATTCAGCAAAACGTTAAATTACCATCAAGGGCTGCATTTATGCGGCCCTTTTGGCATTTCTCCCTGTTAAGGTTTTTTATGAGTGAACCCACATCGCGCCGTCCCGCTTATGCTCGTCTCCTTGATCGTGCGGTACGTATTCTTGCTGTCCGCGATCACAGCGAGCAGGAATTACGGCGTAAACTCTCCGCGCCGGTGATGGGCAAAAATGGGCCGGAAGAGATTGATGCGACGGCAGACGATTATGAACGCGTGATCGCCTGGTGCCACGAACATCGCTATCTTGATGACGAGCGCTTCGTGATGCGCTTTATCGCCAGTCGTAGCCGCAAAGGCTATGGCCCGGCGCGTATTCGCCAGGAGTTGAATCAGAAAGGCATTTCCCGTGAATCGACTGAAAAAGCAATGCGAGAATGTGAAATTGACTGGAGTGAAATGGCACGTGAACAGGCCATTCGCAAATATGGCGAGCCGCTCCCTTCAAACTTTTCAGAAAAGGTTAAGGTACAGCGCTTTTTGCTCTATCGCGGGTATCTGATGGACGATATCCAGCAAATATGGCGAAATTTTGCAGATTGAGCGCATACGGGATTTTACTTCCCGGTAAAGAAAACTTATCTTATTCCCACTTTTTCCGTCTGGACGCGGGTTGCTTAACGGCGAACAGCGTCTGCGACGAATATTCCTTAAATACACAAAATCATTCAAGCCGCATCAAAGCGGCAAGTGAGCCTCGGGAACGCGTGACCGGGAAACTCGCAGCCAACGCAGAGGCGGCCTGAAGGATGAAGTGTAGCTTGATTTCAGGATAATTATGAGCAAGAGCACCGCTGAGATCCGTCAGGCGTTTCTCGACTTTTTCCATAGTAAAGGGCATCAGGTAGTTGCCAGCAGTTCCCTGGTGCCTAACAATGACCCCACTCTGTTGTTTACCAATGCCGGGATGAACCAGTTCAAGGATGTTTTCCTTGGGCTCGATAAACGTAATTATTCCCGTGCAACCACTTCCCAGCGTTGCGTACGCGCGGGGGGTAAACACAACGATCTGGAAAACGTCGGATACACTGCACGTCACCATACTTTCTTCGAAATGCTGGGCAACTTCAGCTTCGGCGATTACTTCAAACACGACGCCATTCAGTTCGCATGGGAATTACTGACCGGTGAAAACTGGTTTGCTCTGCCAAAAGAGCGTTTATGGGTCACCGTCTATGAAACCGACGACGAAGCCTATGAGATCTGGGAAAAAGAAGTCGGCATCCCGCGCGAGCGTATTATCCGTATTGGCGACAATAAAGGCGCGCCATACGCATCGGATAACTTCTGGCAGATGGGCGATACCGGTCCCTGCGGTCCGTGCACCGAAATCTTCTACGATCATGGCGACCACATCTGGGGCGGCCCCCCGGGAAGCCCGGAAGAAGACGGCGATCGCTATATTGAGATCTGGAACATCGTCTTTATGCAGTTCAACCGTCAGGCTGACGGGACTATGGAACCATTGCCGAAACCGTCTGTAGATACCGGTATGGGGCTGGAGCGTATTGCCGCGGTACTGCAACACGTTAACTCTAACTATGATATCGACCTGTTCCGCACGTTGATTGAAGCGGTAGCGAAAGTCACCGGCGCCACCGATCTGGGTAATAAATCGCTGCGCGTTATCGCCGACCACATCCGTTCTTGCGCATTCCTGGTTGCCGATGGCGTGCTGCCGTCGAATGAAAACCGTGGCTATGTGCTGCGTCGCATTATTCGTCGCGCGGTTCGTCACGGCAACATGCTGGGCGCGAAAGAGACCTTCTTCTACAAGCTGGTTGGGCCGCTAATTGAGGTAATGGGCTCCGCAGGCGAAGAGTTGAAACGTCAGCAGGCGCAGGTCGAGCAGGTTCTGAAAACGGAAGAAGAGCAGTTCGCCCGTACGCTGGAGCGCGGTCTGGCGCTGCTGGATGAAGAACTGGCGAAATTGCAGGGTGATACCCTGGACGGCGAAACCGCTTTCCGTCTGTATGATACTTATGGTTTCCCGGTCGATTTAACGGCGGACGTCTGCCGTGAGCGCAATATCAAAGTCGACGAAGCCGGTTTTGAAGCAGCCATGGAAGAGCAACGCCGTCGCGCGCGCGAAGCTAGCGGTTTTGGCGCGGACTACAACGCGATGATCCGCGTTGATAGCGCTTCTGAATTTAAAGGCTATGACCATCTGGAACTGAACGGCAAAGTGACTGCGCTGTTTGTCGATGGTAAAGCGGTTGAAGCGATTAACGCGGGACAGGAAGCAGTTGTCGTGCTGGATCAGACCCCATTCTATGCGGAATCAGGCGGTCAGGTTGGCGATAAAGGCGAGCTGAAAGGCGCTGGATTTACTTTCGCTGTGGACGACACGCAAAAATATGGTCAGGCGATTGGTCACCTCGGCAAATTGTCTGCGGGCGCTCTGAAAGTGGGCGATGCGGTACAGGCTGATGTAGATGAAGCGCGCCGCGCACGTATCCGTCTGAACCACTCCGCCACGCACCTGATGCACGCGGCGTTGCGCCAGGTGCTTGGGACACACGTTGCGCAGAAAGGTTCGCTGGTTAGCGATAAAGTGCTGCGCTTCGACTTCTCGCACAATGAAGCGATGAAGCCGTCGGAGATTCGTCAGGTTGAAGATTTGGTGAATGCGCAAATTCGCCGCAACCTGCCGATTGAAACGAACATCATGGATCTCGACGCGGCGAAGGCGAAAGGGGCCATGGCGCTGTTTGGCGAGAAATATGACGAACGTGTACGCGTTCTGAGCATGGGCGATTTCTCTACCGAACTGTGCGGCGGTACTCACGCCAGTCGTACCGGTGATATCGGTCTATTCCGTATTATCTCTGAGTCCGGCACCGCAGCGGGCATTCGTCGTATTGAGGCGGTAACCGGTGAAGGCGCTATGGCCACCGTTCACGCGCAAAGCGATCGCTTAAACGATATTGCGCATCTGCTGAAGGGCGACAGCCAGAATCTGGGCGACAAAGTGCGTGCCGTGCTGGAACGTACACGTCAGCTGGAAAAAGAGTTGCAGCAGTTGAAGGACCAGGCCGCAGCGCAGGAGAGTGCAAATCTTTCCAGTAAAGCGGTCGATCTCAACGGCGTGAAGCTCCTGGTCAGCGAGCTTGCTGGTATTGAGCCGAAAATGCTGCGAACCATGGTTGATGATCTGAAAAATCAACTGGGGTCTACCGTTATCGTACTGGCAACGGTTGTTGAAGGTAAGGTTTCTCTGATTGCGGGCGTGTCGAAGGATGTGACCGACCGGGTTAAAGCAGGGGAATTGATTGGTATGGTCGCTCAGCAGGTGGGCGGTAAGGGTGGCGGTCGTCCGGACATGGCGCAAGCCGGTGGTACGGATGCGGCAGCTCTGCCTGCAGCGTTAGCCAGTGTACAAGGCTGGGTCAGCGCAAAATTGCAATAATTATAAGCGTTCGTTGGCGCCGCAGCCCGTGCTGCGGCGTTTACGTCAACGCTATCGACAACGATAAAGTCAGGTTGAAGTTTTGTATATCGGCTAAACTTAGGTTTAACAGAATGTAATGCCATGACTGCTTACACCTAAGGTGTTTGTCATCGCTTACTTTTTGGCGTTATATGATGGATAATGCCGGGATACAGAGAGACCCGACTCTTTTAATCTTTCAAGGAGCAAAGAATGCTGATTCTGACTCGTCGAGTTGGTGAGACCCTCATGATTGGCGATGAGGTCACCGTGACAGTTTTAGGGGTGAAGGGCAACCAGGTGCGTATCGGCGTGAACGCCCCGAAAGAAGTTTCTGTCCATCGTGAAGAGATCTACCAGCGTATCCAGGCTGAAAAATCCCAGCAGTCCAGTTACTAAGGTTTTCGCGTCTCACTTTTCGGGTGAGACGCAGCCTCTCTTCTCGCTCGCCCTCGTTGTCCCTTCATGACTTTTTTCAACCCCACTGTTGATATGGTGCGCTTTTGGCGGCCAGCGTGTCATCAAATTATCTGTTGATAAAACACTCTTTTTGGCTTTTTTACAGACTAATTGAGCGTGAAGTGTGCAAACGATAAAAGCTCTGGAAAAATTGTTTGACTTATAAGTCCCAGAAAGTAATATGTGCGCCACGCAGCGACGATGAGCAGAACAAGTTCTTCGAAGCACTCGTAAGAGGCGTGTGGTGAGGTGGCCGAGAGGCTGAAGGCGCTCCCCTGCTAAGGGAGTATGCGGTCAAAAGCTGCATCCGGGGTTCGAATCCCCGCCTCACCGCCATTTGCATCCGTAGCTCAGCTGGATAGAGTACTCGGCTACGAACCGAGCGGTCGGAGGTTCGAATCCTCCCGGATGCACCATCTCTTACTTGATACGGCTTTCCCGCGGTATCAAAATCTGCAGTAAAGTAAGTTTCCCGATGCATCCGTAGCTCAGCTGGATAGAGTACTCGGCTACGAACCGAGCGGTCGGAGGTTCGAATCCTCCCGGATGCACCATCTCTTACTTGATACGGCTTTCACCGCGGTATCAATATCGGCAGTAAAGCAAGTTTTCCGATGCATCCGTAGCTCAGCTGGATAGAGTACTCGGCTACGAACCGAGCGGTCGGAGGTTCGAATCCTCCCGGATGCACCATATTCCCCGTACTTTCAGTGATGAAGATACGGATAAGATAGCGGTAATCACCGCTGGCACCAGGAAGGATAACGTTGCATCAGCAACGGCCCGAAGGGCGAGCCGTAAGGCGAGTAATCCTCCCGGATGCACCATTTTATTTAGTGTGGCAGTAAATGCGACATCAAATCTTGTAGTAAACATCATTTCCAATGCATCCGTAGCTCAGCTGGATAGAGTACTCGGCTACGAACCGAGCGGTCGGAGGTTCGAATCCTCCCGGATGCACCATATTCTCCATACTTTATTCTCCATACTTTCAGCGATGAAGATGCAGATAAGATAGCGGTAATCACCGCTGGCATCAGAAGGATAACGTTGCGTCAGCAACGGCCCATAAGGCGAATAATCCTCCCGGATACGTCACTGCCCTGCAATCGCTTTTCCCCTTATCCTGAATATACCTCTTCATCTCTATTAGCGACAAAATCAACCAATTGCGATAAAGTACTGTCTGGTTATTCGGTTTGCGAGAACACGATGTACGCACGTTATGCTGGTTTGATTTTTGATATGGACGGTACTCTCCTGGATACCGAACCCACGCATCGCAAAGCGTGGCGTGAGGTTTTGGGGCGCTATGGTCTTCGTTTTGATGAACAGGCAATGGTCGCGCTTAACGGTTCGCCAACCTGGCTTATCGCCCAGTCAATCATTGAGCTTAACCATGCCGATCTTGATCCCCTGTCACTGGCGCGTGAGAAAACCGACGCGGTAAAAAGCATCCTGCTGGACTGCGTAGAACCGCTGCCGCTGGTTGAGGTGGTTAAAGCGTGGCATGGGCGGCGCCCCATGTCGGTCGGTACCGGTAGCGAAAGCGCTATCGCGGAAGCCTTGTTAGCGCATCTGGAGCTGCGTCGTTATTTTGATGCGGTTGTGGCGGCAGATCACGTACAGCATCACAAACCCGCGCCTGACACCTTCCTACTGTGCGCCCAGCGGATGGGCGTCATGCCGACGCAGTGCGTGGTATTTGAAGATGCCGATTTTGGTTTACAGGCGGCGCGGACGGCGGGAATGGATGCCGTGGATGTTCGACTATTGTGAGTGACGGACTGTCGCTCCTGTCTCTGTTTGCCAGTAGTTTTCTCAGCGCAACGCTGTTACCCGGTAATTCTGAGGTGGTTTTGGTTGCTATGCTGGTCTCCGGCGTCAGTCATCCCTGGGTCTTAGTCTTAACAGCAACAATGGGTAATAGCCTTGGAGGGGTAACTAACGTTATTCTTGGGCGTTTCTTTCCGCTGCGCAAAACGTCGCGCTGGCAGGAAAAAGCGACTGGCTGGCTAAAGCGTTATGGCGCAGCCACACTATTATTAAGCTGGATGCCGGTCATCGGTGATTTGTTGTGCCTGTTAGCGGGATGGATGCGCATCCCGTGGGGGCGGACGATCTTTTTTTTGTGTCTTGGTAAGGCGCTGCGCTATGTTGCGCTCGCAGCGGCGACGGTTCAGGGCATGATGTGGTGGTAATAATTGTAGGTTTGGCATGTATGGCCGCCATTACAGTTATGCTTATTAAAACGATTTGGACAGGCGGGAGGTCAATTTGATCCCGGACGTATCACAGGCTCTGGCCTGGCTGGAAAAACATCCTCAGGCGTTAAAGGGGATACAGCGCGGGTTAGAGCGCGAAACGCTGCGTGTCAATGCTGATGGCACGCTGGCGACAACAGGTCATCCTGAAGCGTTAGGTTCAGCGCTGACCCATAAATGGATTACCACGGATTTTGCGGAAGCCCTACTGGAGTTTATTACGCCAGTCGATGGCGATATCCAGCATATGCTCACTTTTATGCGCGATCTCCATCGGTATACGGCCAGGAAACTGGGCGATGAGCGGATGTGGCCATTAAGTATGCCCTGCTATATTGCGGAAGGGCAGGACATAGAGCTGGCGCAGTACGGCACATCAAATACCGGGCGCTTTAAGACGCTCTATCGCGAAGGGCTGAAAAATCGTTATGGCGCCTTGATGCAAACCATCTCCGGCGTACATTACAATTTTTCATTACCGATGGCGTTCTGGCAGGCGAAATGCGGCGTTACGGAAGGCGAAGCGGCAAAAGAAAAAATTTCTGCCGGCTATTTTCGTCTGATTCGCAACTATTACCGTTTTGGCTGGGTCATCCCCTATCTGTTTGGCGCGTCTCCGGCCATTTGTTCCTCTTTCCTGCAAGGAAAGCCAACCACATTACCGTTTGAAAAAACGGACTGCGGCATGTACTACCTGCCGTACGCGACGTCGCTACGTCTGAGCGATTTGGGTTATACCAATAAGTCGCAAAGCAATCTCGGAATTACGTTTAACGATTTGCATGAGTATGTGGCAGGTCTGAAGCGCGCGATTAAAACCCCTTCCGAGGAGTACGCGCGGATTGGTGTGGAAAAAGACGGTAAGCGGCTACAGATTAACAGCAACGTTCTGCAAATTGAAAATGAGCTGTACGCGCCCATTCGTCCCAAGCGCGTGACGCGCAGCGGCGAATCGCCTTCTGACGCGCTTCTGCGTGGTGGTATTGAGTATATTGAAGTTCGTTCTCTCGATATTAACCCGTTCTCACCGATCGGCGTAGACGAGCAACAGGTGCGCTTCCTCGATCTGTTTATGGTCTGGTGCGTATTGGCCGATGCGCCGGAAATGAGTAGCGATGAGCTGTTATGTACGCGTACAAACTGGAATCGCGTTATTCTGGAAGGGCGTAAGCCGGGCCTGACGTTAGGCATTGGCTGTGAAACTGCGCAGTTCCCGCTGCCCAAAGTAGGGAAAGATCTCTTCCGCGATCTGAAACGTGTGGCGCAAACGCTGGACAGTATCCACGGGGGAGAGGAGTATCAAAAGGTGTGTGATGAGTTGGTCGCCTGCTTTGATAATCCTGAACTGACATTCTCCGCCCGGATCCTACGGTCTATGATTGATGAAGGCATTGGCGGCACCGGGAAAGCGTTCGGTGAGGCTTACCGTAATCTGTTACGCGAAGAGCCGCTGGAGATTTTACAGGAAGAAGAGTTTATTGCTGAACGTGACGCTTCAGTACGTCGTCAGCAGGAGATTGAGGCGGCGGATACCGAGCCGTTTGCCGCGTGGCTTGCGAAACACGCCTGACCCAAAAGAAAAAGGCCACTCACGGAGTGGCCAAAATTTCATCGCTGAAAACAGGGATGATGATAACAAATGCGCGTCTTTCATATACTCAGACTCGCCCCGGAACAAAGAGTTCAGTTTATTTTTAAAAAATTATCGGAGGTGACTAAATGCCATTATTAGATAGCTTCGCAGTCGATCATACCCGGATGCAAGCGCCGGCGGTCCGGGTTGCAAAAACGATGAACACCCCGCATGGCGACGCAATCACCGTGTTTGATCTGCGTTTTTGCATTCCGAACAAAGAAGTGATGCCGGAAAAAGGGATTCATACGCTTGAGCATCTGTTTGCTGGCTTTATGCGCGACCACCTCAACGGTAACGGCGTTGAGATTATCGATATCTCGCCGATGGGCTGCCGTACCGGTTTCTACATGAGCCTGATTGGCACGCCGGACGAGCAGCGTGTTGCCGACGCGTGGAAAGCGGCGATGGCGGATGTGCTGAAAGTGCAGGATCAAAACCAGATCCCGGAGCTGAACGTTTACCAGTGCGGTACGTATCAGATGCACTCGCTCAGTGAAGCGCAGGACATTGCCCGTCATATTCTGGAGCGTGATGTACGCGTGAACAGCAATAAAGAGCTGGCGCTACCGAAAGAAAAACTGCAGGAACTGCATATTTAGTCTTATTGGTAAGCGGTTCCAGTATTTAAATTAACCCCGGTTTATGGCCGGGGTTTTTTATTGCTTAATATAATTTGCGTTTATTATATTTGCGGCGAGAATACGTTTTAAATTAAGTAATGCCTGGCCTGTTAAATAATAAAATGTGATCTGGCAAACAGAAAAGGCGGATAACTCACGATGCCAGAGTGTATTGATCACATAAACTAAAAATCATAAATAATTAATAGAAAAACATAATGGAATGCGCCAGATATCCAGGTAATAACAAGACTCTACTAATAGCCGGTCGATGGGGTTTTTAGCAAATCTTATCTGGTATACATCAAACTTAAGGGATAAAAAATGAAGGCTAAATATTTGGCGCTGATGATCGGTGCTTGCTTTTCTCATAACCTTTGGGCAGCGAATAATATCACTATTGAGCAGCGTCTGGCTGAACTGGAGCAACGTGTTGTTAATGCTGAAAAACGGGCATCCGATGCCGAGGCGCAAATTCGCTCGCTGAAACAGCAGCAGGTCGCCGCTACGCCGACGGTGAATGTCCAGTCCGCCGAGCCCATTGCAGCAGATAAAACGCCGCCGAAGCTGACCTTATCCGGATTCAGCGATATTAAGTTCTATGGCGATGTCGAATTTAATATGGATGCGGCAAGCCGTTCCGGTAGCCTGACCTCGATGAGAACGTCAGCGAATAAAGATTGGGCATCAGGAACCAATGAACGCTGGGATATTAACGGACGCCTGTTGCTGGGCTTTGATGGCTACCAGCGGCTGGACAACGGTAATTTTGCCGGATTCTCTGTACAGCCTCTGGCGGACCTGACCGGAAAAATGAACCTTGATGATGCCGTTTTCTTCTTTGGTCGTGAGAATGACTGGAAAATTAAGGTTGGTCGTTTTGAAGCCTACGATATGTTCCCGCTGAATCAGGATACGTTTATTGAATATTCGGGGAATACAGCGAACGATCTTTACAGTGACGGTTACGGCTATATCTATATGATGAAAGAAGGACGGGGACGTAGCGACAGTGGGGGTAACTTCCTGCTGAGTAAAACCATCGACAACTGGTATTTCGAAGTTAACACATTGCTGGAAAATGGCAGTACGTTATATACCGAGAAGCAGTACCATGGAATGGATTTTAGCAACGATAAAAACGTGGCTTACGTCCGTCCGGTTATCGCCTGGCAAAACGGGCGTTTTTCAACGGCGATAGCGATGGAAAGTAACGTCGTTAACAACGCCTATGGCTATTATGAGAATGGGAAGTGGATCGATCAGTCAGATCGTACGGGCTATGGTTTTACCATGACCTGGAATGGTCAAAAAACTGACCCGGAAGATGGCGCAGTGATTAACCTGAATACCGCCTATATGGATGCGACCGATGAGACAGATTTTACCGCTGGGGTGAATGCGCTGTGGCATCGATTTGAACTGGGTTATATCTATGCGCATAACAAAATCGAAGCCTTCAATGCTACCAATATCGATGCCGTTTGTGAGGACGATTGCTGGATTACCGATCCCGGCAATTATGACATTCACACTATTCATGCCTCATATTTATTCCCCAACGTGATGGATATGAAAAACTTTAACATCTACCTCGGTGCCTATGCTTCATGGGTAGAGGCCAATCCGAATAATGGCGATAACAGTGAAGATGCGCGTTACGGCGGGCGTCTGAGATTCAAATATTTCTTCTGATTGTTGGTCTACTAAAAAAGGGATCCGCAGATCCCTTTTATCAGATAGTTAGTGCGCGCCGCCGCCGCCGCCCGCACCGAAGGGCGGTTTGGCGAACCACACCAGGCCGAGCAGCACCAGGAAGATCCCCGCCGACATCCAGAAGATTTCGTTGGCGGAAATAATCAGCCCCTGATTCGTGATTTGCTGGGCTATCCAGCCTGACGCCTGTTGGTGCGTCATCCCTAAGCCTTCCAGTTTATCGTACATAGCCTGAGCGTTTGGATTATACGCCGTAATCGACTCCGTGAGCTGAGCATGGTGTAGCGACTCACGATCGGTCCACATAGTGGTGGTAATCGAGGTGCCAATTGAACCTGCCAGCGTTCGCGTGAAGTTCGACAGGCTTGATGCCGCCGCCAGCCGTTCGGGCGGTAACCCGGAGAGCGTAATGGTGGTCAGCGGCATGAAGAAGCAGGCGACGGCAAATCCCTGAATAAACTGCGGCCATGCGGAAGCGCCGAAATCCATACCCGGTTCGAACGTCCAGGCGCGCCAGTAAAAACAGACGGCGTACATAATGAAGCTGAACGTGACCAGCCTGCGCATATCCAGTTTATGCGCGAAGCGTCCGATAATCGGCGACAAAATTACCGGAATAATACCGACTGGCGCCGACGCCAGACCTGCCCACGTTGCGGTATAGCCGTACACCTCTTGCAAAAGCTGCGGCAGTAGAACAATGGCGCCGAAATAGAGCATATAGGCAAGGCTGATGCACAAGCAGCCAATCGTGAAGTTACGCGATTTAAAAAGAGAAAGATCGACGATAGGGTGATCGTCGGTCAGTTCCCAGACGATCAGGAAACTGATGGCGATGACGGCGACCACGGTCAGGATGATAATTTCCTGCGAGGAGAACCAGTCCAGTTCTTTACCGCGGTCGAGCATAATTTGCAGGCTGCCGATGCCAATCACCAGTAACGCCAGCCCGACGGCGTCAATACGTCGCCGTTCGGTATGCGTTTCACGCCCGCGCAGCGTGTGTAACGTCATCAGGACGACGGCGATGCCAATCGGCACGTTGATGAAGAAAATCCATCCCCAGTGGTAATTATCACTGATGTAGCCCCCCAGAATCGGGCCGCAAATCGGCGCGACAATGACGGTCATTGACCAGAGCGCCAGCGCAATGGAGCGCTTTGCAGGCGGATAGTTATTCAGCAACAGGCTTTGCGAGAGCGGAATCAGCGGCCCGGCGACCACGCCCTGCACCACGCGGAAGAAGATCAGCATATTCAGGCTGCTGGATACGCCACAGGCCCAGGAGGCTGCGGCAAAGGCGACCGTCGACCACATGAACAGTTTGACTTCGCCAAAACGTTTCGCCAGCCAGCCGGTTAAGGGAATCGAGATAGCGTTCGCCACCCCGAAAGAGGTGATAACCCATGTCCCCTGGCTTAGGGAAGAACCCAGGTTCCCGGCGATGGTCGGAATCGCCACGTTGGCAATGGTGGAGTCCAGCACCTGCATGAATGTCGCCAGCGACAGCGCGATCGTCATGATGACGAGCTGCGCGCCCTCCAGCGGTTTTTGCTGTTGCATCACACGCACCTCAGGATTAACCCGCGTTAGCCTGTACGATGTCGTCGATCAGTTTATTGACCGGCGCGAGATTAATTTCGCGTGCGTTACTTTCGGCAACCGGCGTCGTTCGTACCTGGCTGGCCAGTACCTGACCGTCGCGATTAGCGGTATCCACGGTGACCAGCGTCGATAAACCAATACGCAGCGGATGTTGTTCTAACTGGCGGGCGTCCAGTTCGACGCGTACCGGCAGACGTTGAACCACTTTAATCCAGTTACCCGTCGCATTTTGCGCGGGCAGCAGGGAGAAGGCGCTGCCTGTTCCCATATCCAGACCGACGACTTTACCGGTGTATTTTACGTCGTCGCCATAAATATCAGTAATCACCGTCACTGGCTGCCCAATGCGCATGTTCGCTAATTGGGTCTCTTTAAAGTTAGCGTCCACCCACAGATCGGTTGCAGGCACCACGGCCATCAGCGGCGTGGTGGGGCTGATTTGCGCGCCAGGCTGGACGGCGCGGCGAGAGACATAACCAGTCATTGGGCTGACGATGCGAGTACGCTCCAGCGCCAGCCAGGCGTTACGCACTTCGGTCGCCGCTTGTTGAACCGCAGGCTGATCTTCCAGATTACTGTTGAGAATCATTGCCTGGTTGGCATTGTACTGTTGAATGGCGACATCCAGCTGTGCCTGCGCGCTGGCGACGGCATCGCGGGCGTGTTGCAGCTCTTCACGGCCAATAAGATTGGCATTACCCAGCGGCACACGACGGTTAAGGTCGCTTTGCGCTTGCGCCAGGGCGGTTTTTTGCACGTCGATATTCGCCTGCAACTGCTTGCTGTTAATCATCAACTGGTGCGTCTGGCGCACGCTGGAGGCCAGCGCTGTTTTGGCTTTTTCAAACGCTTGTTTGGCGTCAGTCTGATCGAGCGTGACCAGAACATCGCCCTCTTTTACAAAGTCGGTGTTATCAGCCCAGACTTTCGTCACGCTGCCTGACACCTGCGCCATGATTTGAACCTGGTTCCCTGCCACGTAAGCATCATCTGTCTCTTCAATATGACGCAATACTAAAAACCAATAAATTCCATATGCCACGGCAATAATAACAAAGAGCAAGGTAAGAAGTAGCAGCGCTGTTTTGCGTTTGCCTTTCTTCTTAGCCGGTTGCTGCGGGGTTTGGATCTCCGCATTTGCGCTCATGTTGTTCTCCACGATCTTATTATTCACATCGGCTGAGCCGACCTGTTGTCAGAAAGGCCAGCAGTAACGCGTGCCGGCCTGTCCGCTTTCCTGTTATTAATCTGGATTTTTGAGCGGGTCGGCGCTTTAGCGCAGCGCCTCAAGAACAGTGCCTTCCTGCTCCATTTGATCAAGACGCGTCAGGAGTTTACGAGTGATGTGCTCAAGTTGATCTTTTTCGGCTGTGCTAAGTGATGACCAGAGTTGATGCAGACAATGATGCTGAGGTGGAAGCACTTCTTGCAAAAATGCCTGGCCTTTCTCCGTTAATTGCAGATGCAGGCAACGGCGGTCGTTATCGCTCTCACGACGCTCAATCCAGCCGCGTTTTTCCAGCTCATCTGCAATGCGTGTCGCATTGGTGCGAGATGAACCCAGCGCGCAGCTTAATTCAGACGGCTGAATACTGTGGTTTTCCTGAGACTCCAGCGTAATCAACGCCATAAACAACGTCTCGTTAATCCCTTGAGCCTTCAGCATTTTATTGCGGTTTTCCAGGAGCTTGCCTTGCATGTGCATACAAAGACGAGTCAAAAGAATTTCCTGGTAAGGAAAGTCTTCGTGACGGCTGGCGCGAAATTTTAGCATTTGTTCAATGGGCGTAAACGAACTATCCATTTGGGCATGACCTCATTAATTTCAGCCGATATAGTAACGACAGTGACAAATAAAGTAAATGTATTATTAATACAAAATCATTCTTTCAGGCTATAAAGCAACCAATGATACGCAGACTGAGACGCCAGCGGGAACATTGGGCCCGGTAAAGCGCCGCCTGCGGCAAATCCAGGAATGACGAGAAAAGCGTGAGTGCCTGCATGAAAAAATCAGGAGAGAACGATAAGCGGGAGGGGCGAAAGCCGGGTAAACGGCCTTACAACCCGATGCAAAAGCCACCGGAATATCACGGATAGCTATCGGTGAACGACCTTCGAATCCTTGAACGGGCGCTATTGGCCTGGGAGCAGATGGGGATGCAGGGCTTTCCATAGAATTATATTATTCTTCACCGGTATAAAAATAACCATGATAAATGAATAGCATAACCTTAACAGACTGGGGAGCTCCTTAACACCCTAAGGAGCTTAAACAAAGGTAAACGCTCACTATCCGCTTAATTTACGGCTTCCTGTCGGTGAAAACCTCGCCACCAGACCAGTAAATTAAGTAAGGCTACCGTGACACCCGCCAGACAAACGCCGGCCCAGCCGGCATGTTGCCAGGCGGAGGCGGAAATCAGCGACCCTGCAGCGCCACCGATAAAGTAGCTGGTCATATAGCCGGCGGTGAGCCGGTTACGCGCATCCGGATGCAAACGATAGATGACCGTCTGATTGGTGATATGTACCCCCTGAACGGTGAGGTCCAGTACCAGAATGCCAATAATCAGCGCCAGTACCGAGGTGTGCCCAAGCCAGATAGCCAGCCAGGAGAGTAACAGCAGCAGTAAGCCGAACGTGGTGGTGAGGTGAGATTTACCTTTATCGGCAAATCCGCCAGCCGGACGCGCGCCTAAAGCGCCGGCGGCCCCCGCCAGGCCAAACAGGCCAATCATTCCCTCGGAATAGCTAAACGGCGGCGCGGCGAGCAAAAAGGCCATTGATGTCCAGAGGATGCTGAAATTAGCAAAGGTCAGACAGCCCAGCAGCGCGCGGGTACGCAGCAGCTTATCGTGAATAAACAGGCTGAATACAGAACCCAACAGTTGCGGGTAGTTAAGATGGGTGTCGGATTTGAGCTTTGGCAGTCCGCGCCACAACGCGACGGCCATCAGCGCCATCAGCGCCGACGCTACCCAAAATACGGTGCGCCAACCGCCGAGGTTTGCCAGCAGTCCGGCGACCGTTCGCGCCAGCAGGATCCCCAGCAACAGGCCGCTCATAATGGTGCCGACCACTTTACCGCGGGTGGCGGGCGTCGCAAGCGTGGCGGCCAGCGGAACCAGAATCTGCGCCACCACGGAGAACAGTCCGGTTAAGGTCGTTCCGAGTATCATCATGCTAAGCGACTGACTGCTGGCGGTGATCAGCATTCCGCCAGCCGCCAGCAACGTCATGGAGACAATCAGCGTTCGGCGTTCAAACATGTCGCCGAGCGGCACCAGAAACAACAGGCCAGCGGCATAGCCCAACTGCGCGGCGGTAACGATAAACCCTGCGGAGCTGGCGGAAAGCGAAAAGTGATGCGCGATGGTATCAAGCAGCGGCTGGGCGTAGTAGTTGCTGGCGACCGCCAGACCCGTGGCCACAGACATTAAAACGATCAGCGCCGGGCTAAGCCCATGGGTGGGTTTCGTCATGATGGTAATCGTGATTCAGATAATTATTTCCTGGGAAAACAATCATAGCGGATGTTGATGAATAAAGGGGAACGGTGACGTGATGAATCGTGCGCTTTGAGGAGAGATTGCGTTGGCCGGATAGCGGCGCATGAACTGCGCCTTATCCGGCATAAAAAACGATCTTATTTCTGCGCGGCCAGCGCTTCTTTCACCCAGCCGTCAAACTGCTGCTGGTGGGCGTTGATCCAGCCGTCCACATGGCCCTGAACATCGGCTTCAGACGATTTACCGGCATGCATCATGGCGTTCTGCGCGTTGATATCCGCCAGCGGCAGCTTCATGATGGCGAACAGTTTCGCCGCCGCCGGGTTTTTCTCCGCCCATGCCTTATTGGCGACAATATGCATGGTATTAACCGGGAACCCATAGTTCGCGCCGTTCGGCAGTTTAGTATCAATATTTTTCTGTTCGCCCGGCAGGGAGGAGAACGGCACCTGTAGCCAGACGACATCTTTACCCGGCTTCATTACGTCGCTCACCCAGTACGGGGTCCAGGTGTAATACAGCACCGGCTTGCCTTCTTTAAAACGGGTAATGGTATCAGCCATCATCGCCGCATAGTTACCGTGGCTGACCTCAACGGTTTTTTGCAGATCAAACGCTTTATTCTGGTGATTGATCACGGCTTCGCAGCCCCAGCCCGGCGAGCAGCCCATCATGTCCGCTTTGCCGTCGCCATTGGTATCGAAGATTTTGGCGATTTTCGGATCTTTTAGCTGAGCGATATTGGTGATGTTGTACTGCTCGGCGGTTTTTTTATCGATCAGATAGCCCTGCGCAGCGCCGGAGACGAAGACACCCTCGCGGTAAAACTTTTTGTCTCCGCCTGCTGCGGCATACATATCATCATGCAGCGGCTGCCAGTTCACGGCGGTAAACGTCGCATCGCCAGAGGCGATGGAGGTATAGCCTACGTTGTAATCGACTTCACTCGGCTTATTTACGGTATAACCCAACTTTTCCAGCGCCCGGCTGACCAGTAACGTCTGGAAGGACTCTTCAGAAATCGTGCTTTGGATTGGTTGGACGGTAATGCCTTTGCCAGGCAGGTCGGCAGCGAAAGCGCTGGCGGTGACAAGGGTGGCAAACGCTGAGGCAAATATCACAGTATGTCGCATCGTTGTTCCTTTAATTATGGTAGGGAGTTGTAAGCCCGGTAAGCGCAATGTCACCGGGCGTCAGGAGAGTTACTTAACGAAAGGGCGGGTGATTAGCCCAACAGGACCGGTGGTATACCAGCGACGGTTACCGCGGCTACGCGAGTCGCGCCCGACGGCCTGCGTCAGACGGTCCAGAATGATGGCGAGAATCACAATGCCGACGCCGCCCACGGTTGCCAGCCCCATATCAAGACGACCAATGCCGCGTAATACCATCTGGCCAAGCCCGCCGACCGCAATCATCGAGGCGATGACGACCATTGAGAGAGCCAGCATCAGCGTCTGATTAACGCCTGCCATAATGGTGGGCATCGCCAGCGGTAGTTGCACTTTGAACAACATTTGGCGCGGGCTGGCGCCGAACGAGCGCGACGCTTCAATTAAGTCGGCAGGCACCTGGTTAATGCCCAGGATCGTCAGGCGTATAATCGGCGGTAGAGCAAAAATAATCGTCACCACCACGCCCGGCACGTTACCGATGCCGAATAACATGACAATCGGCACCAGATAGACAAACGCGGGCGTGGTCTGCATCGCATCCAGCAGCGGACGAACTATTTTGGCTGCGCGCGGGCTGCGCGCCAGCCAGATTCCCATCGGTAATCCGATCACGACGCAGAACAACAGGGCGGTCAACACCAGCGCCAGGGTAATCATCGCCTGCGACCAGGCACCGATCGCGCCGATCGCGATCAGCGATATCAGCGTTGCGATCCCCATGCCCACGCCGGAAACCTGCCAGGCAATCAGCGCAAAGAGAATAATCGCCACAGGGGCGGGCATTCCCAGCAGCAGTTGCTGAAAGCCGTTAAGAATGTAATCCACCGGCACACGAATCCCCTGAAAAAGGGGACGGAAATGGGTGACGACCCAGTCGATTCCCTCTGTGACCCAGCTATCCAGCGGGATCAGCGTCTTATGGAACGGGTCCAGAAGAGAAAAGTGTTCAGGGGCTGGCGCGGGCGCGCTGTTCAACCAGTCGGTACTGCCGCCGTCCGTGGCTACGCCTGCCGGTGTTCCCCAGGCATCAGCCGTTTGCGTCGTCGTATCGGCCACCTGTGCGGTATCCCACGGATTCGTTTGATCAGCCATTGTTACCCCCCTCGCGATCTAAAGCCTGTAGCAACATACGTTTTGAAATAATGCCAACATACTGGTGTTCTTCATCGACAACCGGCACCGCGCAGGGCGCCTGGCCGACGTGAGAGAGCAACTCGCTGAGTGGGGTTTGCGCATCAACGACTAAAGGGTCGTCGATAAGCGCCGCTTCAATCCCTTGCGCCTGGCTTAATGCCGCTTTTAATGAGTCGATGGACACGACGCCCACGAATTTATTGCCACGCTCAATGACGTAACCATATTCACGGTCTTCATCCTGTAATAATTTCAGTGCCGAACGGGGACCAAAACCTGGCGTTTTACGAATTAATCCGACCGGACTGCGACGGGCAATATCTTTGGCGCTAAAGACCTGGCTAATATCCACGCCACGGAAGAACGTGCGGACATAATCATTTGCCGGATTATTCAGGATCTCATCCGGCGTACCAACCTGTACGACCTCGCCATTTTGCATAATGGCAATCCTGTCGCCAATACGCATAGCCTCATCAAGATCGTGGGAAATAAAGACAATGGTGCGCTGATGTTTCGCCTGTAATTTCACCAGCTCATCCTGCATTTCGGTACGAATTAATGGATCGAGGGCGGAAAATGCTTCATCCATTAATAAGATATCAGGGTTGATTGCCAGCGCGCGGGCAAGCCCAACACGCTGACGCATCCCACCGGAAAGTTCATCCGGGTAGGCGTGAGCGTAATTCTCAAGCCCCACCTGACGCAAGGCGTCCAGCGCTTTTTCGCGACGCTCTTGCGCCGCGATGCCCGCTAATTCCATACCGAATGCCGTATTATCCAGCACGGTCATATGCGGCATGAGCGCAAATGACTGGAAGACCATCGCAATCTTTTTCCTGCGCACCTCGCGAAGCTCAGCGTCTGATATTTTGGCAATATCAACGCCGTCAATCAGTACCTGTCCGCGGGTGGGTTCAATCAGGCGATTGAGAAGGCGTACCATTGTGGATTTACCCGAGCCGGATAATCCCATGATGACAAATATCTCGCCTTCTTCAATGGCCAGACTGGCGTCTTTAACGCCAAGCGATAGCCCCGTTTTTTCCAGTATTTGCTCTTTCGATAGTCCCTTTTCAATATATTTGAAGGCACGCTGCGGATGCTCTCCAAATATTTTATACAGATTCTTCACTTCTAATTTAATTGCCATGCAATAGAATGATTCCTGTTATTTACTTATGTCGATATGTTACCTGATAGAAATAGTTACCTTTTTCTACCCTAACATACTCAGAATCTGAGACAACCCTGAATTTGCTTCTGGCATGAATATTGCGAGGTTCTATCGGCTGTGATTTCCCATGATATAAGGGCTGAACGCGAATGGAGAGGGAGAGATATTTTTTGGGACAACCAGCAAAAATCCACCTGAATTGGGGGAATCCAGGTGAATAATCTCACTCGTATTGAGTGTAGGACATGTTGTAATATTTGCGCGATTTAACCCGCTATTGCTTGAAATAAAGGCATGGGGAATGTAACGTTATTTCCCATGCCCGTAAGGTTAAAAATTCCAGTCTTCGTCTTCGGTTTCGACTGTTTTCCCCATCACATAAGATGAACCTGAGCCGGAAAAGAAATCATGGTTTTCGTCGGCATTCGGCGAGAGCGCGGCAAGGATTGCGGGATTCACGTCTGCCATCTCCGGCGGAAATAACGCCTCATAACCCAGGTTCATTAAGGCTTTATTGGCGTTGTAGCACAAGAAGGCTTTGACGTCGTTAACCCAGCCGGTTTCCGCATATAACGCTTCTGTGTAGCGGATTTCGTTGTCGTACAGTTCCATCAACAAATCCAGCGCGAAAAGCTTTAACTCTTCACGCTCGATTGCCGATAGTTTTTGTAGCGCTATCTGATACTTATAGCCAATATAATAACCGTGAACCGCTTCATCGCGAATGATTAAACGAATCAGGTCGGCAGTGTTCGTGAGCTTACCGCGGCTGGAGAAATACATCGGCAGCCAGAAGCCGGAATAGAACAGAAAAGACTCTAAAAAGACGCTGGCAATCTTTTTCTTTAGCGGTTCATCGCTGACGTAATGAGCCAAAATAATCTGCGCCTTACGCTGAAGCGGCGGGTTTTCTTCGCTCCAGGCGTAGGCGGCATCAACCTCTTTCGTCTGGCACAGCGTGGAAAAAATAGAACTGTAAGAGCGGGCGTGTACCGCTTCCATAAAGCTGATGTTCGACAGTACTGCCTCTTCATGCGGCGTGATGGCATCTGCCATTAACGACGGCGCGCCTGCGATGTTCTGGATAGTGTCGAGCAGCGTAAGACCCGTAAACACGCGAATGGTGAGCTGCTGTTCGGCGGCGCTTAGCGTCTGCCAGGCCGGAATATCATTCGACAACGGCACTTTTTCCGGCAGCCAGAAGTTACTGGTCAGCCGGTTCCACACCTCCAGATCTTTGTCGTCCTGGATCTTGTTCCAGTTGATGGCGCTAATACGAGATAATTTCATATGGCTTTCCTTATAGCGCGCAGGATACGCAGCCTTCAATTTCAGTACCTTCCAGCGCCAACTGGCGAAGCCGGATGTAATACAGTGACTTAATACCTTTTCGCCAGGCATAGATCTGCGCTTTGTTGATATCGCGGGTCGTGGCGGTATCGGGGAAAAACAGGGTGAGCGACAGTCCTTGATCGACGTGGCGCGTGGCCTCGGCATAGGTATCAATAATTTTTTCCGGACCGATATCGTAGGCATCCTGATACATGTCCAGATTTTCATTGGTCATAAACGGCGCGGGGTAATACACACGCCCGGTTTTGCCCTCTTTGCGAATCTCAATTTTGGCCACAATCGGATGAATGCTGGAAGTCGCATGATTAATGTAAGAAATCGAACCGGTCGGCGGCACCGCCTGCAAATTTTGGTTATAGATGCCATAGCGCATCACATCGTCGCGCAGCTTTAGCCACATTTCTCGTGTGGGCAGCGTAATGCCGCTGCGGGCAAATAGCGCCCTGACTTTCGCCGTTTTCGGTTGCCAGTCGTCCTGTAAATACTGCGTAAAATAGTCGCCGCTGGCATAGCGCGACTGCGCAAATCCGGCGAAGGTTTTGCCGCGTTCGCGGGCCAGCCGCATTGAAGTATGCACGGCATGCCAGGTAATGGTGTAAAAATAGAAATTGGTGAAATCCAACGCCTCCGGCGAACCGTAGGCAATGCCTTCTCTCGCCAGATAGCCATGCAGATTCATCTGGCCCAGACCGATGGCATGAGAGGCGGCATTACCGGCGGCTATTGAGGGCACGCTGCGTATATGGCTCATGTCCGACACCGCCGTCAGGCCGCGAATAGCGGTTTCTACGGTACGACCAATGTCCGGTGAATCCATGACGTGAGCGATATTCAGCGAGCCGAGATTGCAGGAGATGTCATGCCCGATGTGGGTATAGTCAAGGTTATCGTCGTAACGGGAGGCGCTATTGACCTGTAAAATTTCCGAGCACAGATTGCTCATATTAATGCGACCAGCAATGGGATTCGCGCGGTTTACCGTATCTTCAAACATGATGTAGGGATACCCGGATTCGAACTGAATCTCCGCCAGTGTTTGAAAAAAGTCACGGGCGTTAATATAGGTTTTACGCACGTGCGGATCGGCAATTAATTCATCGTACCGTTCGCTAATGGCGATATCGCCAAACGGTTTGCCGTAGCGTCGTTGTACGTCATAGGGCGAAAAGAGCGCCATTTGCGCGTTTTCTTTCGCCAGCCGGAAGGTGATATCCGGGATCACCACGCCGAGAGAGAGCGTTTTGATCCGGATTTTTTCGTCAGCATTTTCCCGTTTGGTATCCAGAAAACGCAGAATATCCGGGTGGTGCGCATGGAGATAAACCGCGCCGGCCCCCTGGCGCGCGCCAAGCTGGTTGGCATACGAAAATGCGTCTTCCAGCATTTTCATCACCGGGATCACGCCGGAAGATTGATTCTCAATGCGTTTGATCGGCGCGCCCGCCTCGCGCAGATTGGAGAGTAAAAACGCGACGCCGCCGCCGCGTTTGGAGAGTTGCAGCGCCGAATTCACCGCTCGCCCGATCGACTCCATATTGTCTTCGATACGGAGCAGGAAGCAGGAGACCAGTTCCCCACGCTGCTGTTTACCGCAATTTAAAAAAGTCGGGGTAGCAGGCTGAAAGCGACCAGAAAGCATTTCATCGGTCAGTTGGGTGGCCAGCGTTTCGTCACCCTGCGCCAGCGTCAACGCCACCATTGTCACCCGATCTTCAAAGTGTTCCAGATAACGTTTGCCGTCGAAGGTTTTCAGCGTGTAACTGGTATAGAACTTCCAGGCGCCAAGAAACGTCTGGAAGCGAAAGCCGCTGGCGTGGGCGTGCTCGAACAGGCGGAGGACGAAGGCGCGGTCGTAACGCGCGAGGACGGCGTCATCGTAATACCCTTCCCGAACCAGCGTCTCCAGACGTTCATGCTGGCTGGCAAACGTCACGGAATGCGGGCGGACATGGGCGGCAAAGAAGGCGTCGATCGCCTGCTGGTCCTTGTCGAACTGAATATGGCCTGCTTTATCATAAAGATTCAGCATCGCGTTCAGGGCGTGGTAATCCATGGTTTCCTGCATTACGCGCTCCGGGGTAGTTGTTGCCAAAATTCATTTACTCCTTTTCGGACGTTATCGATGTCGCGTTGTGTGCCCATGAGCTCAAAGCGGTACAGCCAGGGGACGCCGCATTTTTGTGCTATCACATCGCCAGCGCATCCCCAGGCATCGCCGAAATTGCGATTACCGGAGGCGATAACGCCGCGAATGCGCGCCCGGTTGTGTTCATCATTTAAAAAGCGGATCACCTGTCGCGGCACCGCACCGGCCATCCCGCCGCCGCCGTATGACGGCACAACCAGAATGTACGGTTCGTCTACCTGAATTCGCTCCCGTTCATTGAGCGGAATACGCGTGGCAGGCAGCCCCAGACGCTGCATAAAACGGTGCGTATTTTCAGAGCTGCTGGAGAAGTAGACGAGCGCGCTCATGCGTTTGCCGCGTGGGGTATCGGGTGCAGACGGTTAATCATGTCCGGGCGGAAGCCAGACCAGCTCAAATCGCCCGCCATCACTACCGGTAATTGACGAAATCCTTGCGCCCGGAGCGTATCCGCTGCATCCGGCACCAGATCGACGTTCACCATCTCAAATTCAAATCCACGGCTTTCCATCGCCCGCTTTGTGGCGTGGCACTGAACACAGTTATTGCGAGTGTAAATAGTAATGCTCATGATTCGTATTTCCATTTAAAATGAGAAAACGGCGCGATGAAACGCGTCGGATTGTCGGATGTTGATACAGGAAATACTAGATGTAGTTGAATTAAGATTCAACCATACAAGATATGGGAATTTTCGATTAATTCTAACGCCGCTGATGAACGCAGCGGGGTAGGGGCGGCATGGCTAATTTTTGCCGGATGGCGGCGTGAACGCCCGATCCGGCCTGCAGGTTCACGCATAACAGAGTTGGCTGACATCAGCGCCATCCGGCAACAATGCGTCACATTCGCATACCGATCGCCAGACGGTTAAAGCAGTTCATTAAACCGATGGCGAAGGTCAGATCGCTGATTTGACGCGCGCTGAAATGATCGAGCAGCGGCAAGTAAACATTATCTTCGGCGTGGGTTTCAGCAATGTGCGTCACCGATTCCGCCCAGGCTAACGCCGCGCACTCTTGCTCGCTGAAATGGTGGCTTACCCGCCATCCTGCCAGCG
The DNA here is from genome assembly GCF_020181675.1 of Salmonella sp. A7. Lineage (NCBI taxonomy): Bacteria > Pseudomonadati > Pseudomonadota > Gammaproteobacteria > Enterobacterales > Enterobacteriaceae > Salmonella > Salmonella sp. A7. Next base: position 1,070,212 of record NZ_CP084001.1, read on the forward strand.
CATCTAATTTAGCTTGATTCACGCCAGCCTTACGCAGCGCTTTGCTGTGCATCTCCAGGCAAAATGCACAGCCATTTATTTGCGAAACACGCAGGTAAATCAGCTCCATCAGCGTGGGGTCAAGCGTGCTCTTTTCCAGCGCGTTTTTCGCCTGCACCAGAGCGCTGTAAACCTCCGGGCTCAGTTCATAATAGGGTTGGCGTAACGTCGTCATCATGTTTCTCCTCGTGTTGATGACGAGCACTGTAGCACTATAATGGTCTGTAAAAGAGAGCCATATTTTTACAGAAAAAGCAGACCATATGCCGCGCTATCAACACATCGCTCGTCAGTTAAAAACGGCCATTGAGCAAGGAGAACTCGCGCCCGGAACGCGTTTGCCGTCCAGTCGGACGTGGGCGCAGGAACTGGGCGTTTCTCGCGCCACGGTGGAAAATGCCTATGGCGAGCTGGTGGCGCAGGGCTGGCTGGAGCGACGTGGCCAGGCAGGCACGTTTGTGAGCAACGCTCTACGGTTTGAGACGGCGCCGCCGATACCCGCTGTTTTTGCCGGAGAAAGTCCGGAACCGAAACCCTTTCAGATGGGGTTACCGGCGCTGGATCTCTTTCCGCGCGAGAAGTGGGCGCGAGTGATGGGGCGTCGGTTGCGCACGCAGACGCGCTTCGATCTGGCATTAGGCGACGTCTGCGGCGAGGCGATTTTGCGCCAGGCGATAGTCGATTACCTGCGGGTTTCGCGTAGCATTGAATGCCTGCCGGAACAGGTACTTATTACCTCCGGATATGCGGATTCTATGCGGCTGATCCTGCGTACATTGTCTGTGCCGGGAGACAGCATGTGGGTGGAAGATCCCGGCTTTCCGTTAATTCGCCCGGTGATAACGCAGGAGGGGATTACGCTGGCGCCGATTCCGGTCGATGCCGATGGGCTGAATGTCGCGGCGGGGATGCGGGATTGCCCGCAGGGGCGCTTTGCATTGGTGACGCCCGCCCATCAAAGTCCTTTGGGGGTAGCTCTGTCGTTAACTCGCCGACGGCAACTTCTGGCATGGGCGGCGAATGTGCAGGCCTGGATTATTGAAGATGATTACGACAGCGAATTTCGTTATCACGGTAAACCACTTCCGCCGCTCAAGAGTCTGGATGCCCCGCAGCGAGTGATTTACGCCGGAACGTTCAGTAAGTCGCTCTTTCCGGCATTACGTACCGCCTGGCTGGTGGTGCCGATAAAGCAGATTGAGCATTTCCGCCAGCAGGCGTCGCTGATGCCCTGTAGCGTACCGTTGTTATGGCAGCACACGCTGGCTGATTTTATCCGTGATGGCCATTTCTGGCGGCATCTGAAAAAGATGCGTCAACATTATGCTCAGCGACGGTTATGGATTGAAGAGGCGCTGGCAGAACAGGGATTTGTCGTGACATTACAGAAAGGCGGTATTCAATTGGTTATTGAGGTTGAAGGCGATGATAAAGCGCAGGTAGCGAAAGCGAATCAGGCCGGACTGGCGGTACAGGCGCTAAGCCGTTGGCGAGTGGTTTCGTCAGGAAAGGGGGGCATTTTACTGTCGTTTACCAATATTACTTCCGCTGGCATGGCGAAACAGGTCGCATGGCAGCTTCGACAGGCGATACAGTAACCGTTTCGCCGAATGGCGCGACCTGGGCCTGCGGCAATGATGCAGGCCCAATAAAGTATGTCGCCATCCGGCAGCGCACGTCGTTAGCGACGCAGGCTGAGCAGCGCCCCGATAAAAATCCCTACCGCTGCGGCGGTTCCTACGCTACACCAGGGTTTTTCACGCACAAACGTATCCGCGCACCCCATCGCATCACAGGCGGCTTGTTTTACGCGAGTACGACCCTGCATCCGCGCCCGGGTCTCTTTCAACAACGCCTGTGCTTTACGTCGCGCAGCCTCGGCTTCGTCTTTCGCATCGCTTCCCCAGGATTTAAGGACATCTTCCAGACTGTCGGCTAATCGATTGACATCATTCTGAATATCCTGAACACCATCATCGACGTCGTTTCGGTTCGGTTTGTTAAGCATATGATCCTCCATTGATTTCGATGTAGCTTTCAGTGTAGTTCATATTTTTACCTGCTGAGGCTTGTTACGGCGATATCATGCGTTTCTGGACTTTTCTGAAAGCGTTGATAACGCGCTATCGGGTAAGGTAAGCCCGCAGTAAAAGAGAATGAGGATAAAATATGTATTTACGACCTGACGAGGTGGCGCGGGTACTGGAAAAGGCAGGGTTTACCGTCGATGTGGTGACGAATAAGACGTATGGTTATCGACGCGGCGAGAATTATGTTTATGTTAACCGCGAGGCGCGTATGGGGCGTACCGCGCTGATCATTCACCCCAGATTAAAAGACCGTAGCTCATCACTGGCTGACCCGGCTTCGGATATTAAAACCTGCGATCACTACCAAAATTTTCCGCTCTATTTAGGCGGCGAGACCCACGAACATTACGGTATTCCCCACGGCTTTAGCTCCCGAATAGCGTTAGAACGTTATCTGAACGGGCTTTTTGGCGACGAAAAAAGCGACTAAAAGCGCGACTGGCAATGCCAGTCGCGACGTTAACTTATGCCTTAGCCTGATGATAGCTGCTCACTTTAAACAGGCGACGACAATAATCCAGGAAGTAGCCATAAACCGCGCCCATTAACATTGAAACAACAATGTTTGAACTCACGGCGGCCACTATCTGATGCCAGCCGGCGCCGACGGTCAGCAAGATGATAATATAAACGGGTGACTGAAAGGTGACATAAGCCAATACATCCGCCAGGTTTTTGGCCCATCCCGCCGGGCTTGCCTTACGCGCGACGCGCATAATCAGATCGCGGTAAACGCCGTATGGCCATGCAATCAAAATGTTGACAGGTATCGCCACCAGCCTGGAAGAAAGCGACTGCTCAAAGCTCATTCCGGAGAGGAATATCTCGATCAACATGTTCACAACAGAACAGTAAACAACCATCGCAAACGTGTCTGCTACGGCATGACGCAAGCGTGACTGTGGAGAGAACATGTTAATGCTCCTTGTAGCGTATCGATCAGAATGAAGTGATGGTTGGTAGTGAAATCATAAAGCACTTTTGTCTTTGCATAGAGTATATCCCTATATAATAACTATCAACTAGTGTAATATTTTTATTTATAGGCTTTTTGTCGATAAAATACTCTACGATTGTGTGTTTTTTGCTCGCGGCGAGATTTTCGTTGTTGTTAGTCATTAATTACTTTTAAATCAATGTATTATAATGCATTGTTTTTCTGGCGATTTTCAGCCACATTCCAAATGTTGTCAGATGCGATCTATTCTCGGCTAACGGCACGCGTTCTACTTTTCTCAGCATAATCATAGCTATTGCAGGGTGATTTTTAGCATAAAGCTCTGATGATAATTTTTGAATGGTTAATCTCTTATTATGATGAAATATTCACTTCTGTATAAGGTCAGCCACCGTGAGGGTCACCGTGGCTACTGAGATACGCAATACGCTATATATTCTATGGATTTCGAATTGCTTAAAGGCGGCAAGAGAGTGAGTCACCAGGAGCATAGATAACGATGTGACTGGGGTGAGCGGCAAATCTGCCGGGAGCAGATTTGAACGTCGCGTGCGACGGCCCGTCAGGGCGAGGCCCATGGATGGGCCGGGTAATCCGTAGCCAACACATAAGCAACTTGAAGTATGAAGGGTATAAACAGCTGAACGGGAAACCTACAGATATACCGTAGGCAGAATAACCTGAAATACACAGGGGGTAATGAATATAACCTTCTGGTTAACAGATTAATATAATTAATGGAGTTATACTGAGTATATCTGTATGAACTTTAGGATCTGGAAATATAATCAATAATCGCATACAATACCGCCTGTAATAGTTTTTTGTTTTCTGCGTTAAAAGGTTTTTATTGATATGAATTTGATGTTACAGAACTTAAATAATATCCGCACGCTGCGTGCTATGGCTCGCGAATTCTCCATTGACGTTCTTGAAGAAATGCTCGAAAAATTCAGGGTTGTCACTAAAGAAAGACGCGAAGAAGAAGAATTGCAGCAACGCCAGCTTGCCGAGAAGCAGGAGAAAATTAATGCCTTTCTGGAGCTGATGAAAGCAGACGGTATTAACCCGGAAGAGTTATTTGCCATGGATTCAGCAATGCCGCGTTCTGCTAAAAAGCGCCAGCCGCGTCCGGCAAAATATCGTTTTACTGATTTCAATGGCGAAGAAAAAACCTGGACCGGACAAGGTCGTACGCCTAAACCGATTGCCCAGGCGCTGGCGGCGGGGAAATCTCTGGATGATTTCTTAATCTAATCACGGATAACCTTTAACGGATGGCGCTTCGTTTCCTGTCTCTATTAACCGGGACTCAGGGAACGTTGCGCCATGCTCATTCTGATAAATCAGCACACGCCAAAATCGCCCTCTTCGCAATAGGGGGTGACATCTTCCGCTTTGAGGATCAATTTTTCGCCCTGCTCATTGCTGGCCTGTACCGCGACAATATGATCCTCGTTGACTTCAATCACTTTCAGTTTCGGCCCCCCCATTCGGGGCTGTACAAAATCGCCTGGTGTGAACATCACGCCCTCCTGTTGAACAATGCTATAAACCCGCCTTCAGTCTACTACACACTTACCGACGCGTGGTGAAGGTACCGCTTAATGAGTACGGGTATTCCAGGGCATTTTTTCCAGTAGTCGCGCCATTCCGCAGAAGCCGGTCATGCCTGCCAGCATTAACCCGGCCCCGACAAAACCGCTAATGAGGAAAAAGCCGCCGTGGACCGTATAGCCCAGAATCACCCCAAGCAACGTCAACCCGCCGGCGGCGATTTGCACCTGACGCATCAGTGGCAACGGTTGCGATTTGTCTTCTGTGACGGGCAATCCTGCCGCTTTCCATCCGTCGATACCGCCTTCCAGTAGACTGACCTGAGCAGGGGCGGCAATGGCCTGTAGTTTTGCTGCATTGCTGCTGGTTCGTTTACCTGACTGACAGTGAAAAATAATCTGTTCCGCTCGCAGGTTGGCGGGCAAATCGCCCTGTTCAAGCCGGGAGAGCGGCGCCAGTTGCGCATGTGGAATATGCTCGCGCAGATATTCATCGGCGTCGCGCACATCAATCAGTTTCGCGCCTTGCGCTATCAGCGCTTGCGCCTCACGGGGGGAAACTATCCCAATGGACATCGTGCCTCCTTATGGACAATAGAGATTCTTTAACGTGGCGATAATCGTATTAACCGCCTTATTTTTAATGAAATAGTGAATGCGCTGGGCATCGCGTTGACTATCAATCAGCCCTTCTTCCCGCATCCGCGCCAGATGTTGCGATGTCGCGGAGGGGCTTAGCCCGGTAATGCGCGCCAGTTCGCCTGCGCTGGTTTTTGGCGAACCGCAAAGCATACATAAAATCAGTAATCTTTTTGGGTGGCTCATCGCTTTGAGCAGGGCCGCCGCCTGTTCTGCGCTGGCCTGAAGTTGTTCAAGCTCTGTCATAGTTATTTAAGCATTTTCTAAATTTAGTTAATTCTAAAATAAACGTCAACCTGATGCCAGCGTAAAAAGCGTAAAGGAGGGTAAAAGCGCGGCGCGCGACTGGCAGGCTCAGGTAAACTGACTATGCTTAGAGATAAAATCTCTTTTTAAACAATGACTAATTTTGCTTGTATGGAGTGTATATGGGTTTCTGGAGAATTGTATTTACGATTATTTTGCCTCCGCTCGGCGTACTTTTAGGAAAAGGGTTCGGTTGGGCATTTATCCTTAATATCCTGCTGACATTACTCGGATATATTCCGGGGCTTATCCACGCATTTTGGGTTCAGATGCGTCATTAATTACCGGCCACCGGCGGCGCATAAGCGCCGCTTATCAGGATAACCTCATTCCCTCTGCTACACTTTTCTTTGTGTGTATTTTTGACAAGCGAGGTGAATATGGGACTTTTCAATTTTGTAAAAGATGCAGGTGAAAAACTCTGGGACGCGGTAACCGCTAATCATGATAAGGACGATCAGGCGAAAAAAGTCCAGGAACATTTAAATAAAACGGGAATACCCGACGCTGACAAAGTGAATGTGCAAATTGCGGATGGAAAAGCGACAGTGACGGGTGATGGGCTGAGTCAGGAGGCAAAAGAAAAAATTCTGGTTGCCGTGGGGAATATCGCCGGGATTAGCAGCGTTGACGATCAGGTTAAAACCACGACGCCAGCGGCTGAAAGTCAGTTTTATACCGTAAAATCAGGCGACACCCTGAGCGCTATTTCAAAGCAAGTGTATGGTAACGCCAATCTGTATAATAAAATCTTCGAGGCAAATAAACCGATGCTGAAAAGCCCGGAAAAAATATATCCGGGACAAGTGTTGCGTATTCCTGAAGAATAATGGCTATCAGGCCGCGCCAGGCTACATTTTTCCTGCCATCGCCTGGCGAATAATGGGAATCGGCGTCAGCAAATGCTGACGCATTAATTCGCTGGCGCGTGCCGCCTCGCGCGCCAGTATCGCTTCGGTTAGCGTGTGATGCTGAATATGTTTATCTTCCAGCATCTCGACGGACAGAACGGTTTCACGTAACCAAATAAAGCGGTAGCGGGCCGCCAGGTCAAATAAGCGTTCACGCATCTGTAGCAGATAGTGGGAGCCGCACCCGGCGACAATGGCGGAATGGAACGCCTGGTGGCGCTGGTCCCATTCATCGAGCATATGTTCACTGGCATCGCTGGCTTCCAGTTTACTGAGCATATGCGCTCGCGCCAGGATCTCCGCCTCCCACGCATCATCGCCGCGTTCAATCGCCAGGCGTACCAGCATCGCTTCCATATTGGCGCGCGCGTCAAAAATATCGAGGAGTTCCGCCTCTGACATGGATGCCACGCGATAGCCTTTTTGATTCACCACGGTGACCAGCCGTTCCGCCACCAGTTGCGACAGCGCCTCGCGCAGCGGCCCTACGCCGAGCGCATAGCGGGCGGTTAATAAACTCATCCGCAGTTTCTCATCCGGCTGATAAGTGCCGCGAATAATGTCATTTTTAAGCCAGCGATAGCCATCTATGGCCGTCGGTTGGGAAAGGGCGGTCATCTTTTACTCCTGAGAAGCTTCCCGGCTGACGCCGGGAATAACTAACGTAGGTTTTGCAGGGGGGCTTTTTGCCACCTTATCAGTTTTTTCCAGCGAGACATAATGGGTACAGTACCTATTATGCCCAGCCCTAACAGCCCCGTCGAAATGACTTCTAGTTGTTGTGCCGGTCGAAACAGCATCACCACCAGGACAAAGCAGATAAAGCCGATAACCAGCCAGGTGAGCCACGGATAAAGCCACATTTTCAACTTAATTTCTCCGCCCTGCGCCAGCAGAATTTTACGCATCCGCAATTGCGAAATCGCAATCACCAGATAGACCAACAGCGCGATGGCGCCGGAACTGTCGATAAGAAATTTAAACACTTTTGCCGGGGCGTAATAATTGACGACAACGGTTAAAAACGCCGCGCCGGTAGAGAGGAGAACCGCCACCCAGGGCGTTTTGCTACGGTTAGTTTTTCCCATTATCGCAGGCGCATCGCCGCGGCGGCTAAGGGAATAGAGCATCCGGGAGGCGGTATATAATGCGGAGTTCAGACAACTGGTCACCGACAACAAAATCACGCAGTCCATAATGAATTTTGCGTGCGGAATATGAAGCAGCTCCAGTACCGAACGGTACGAACCTACGCTTTTCAGACCCGGCATATTCCACGGGATCAGCGCCACCACCACAAAAATGGAACACAGGTAAAAGATGGAAATTCGCCAGATAACAGAATTGGTGGCGCGTACGATATGTTTATCCGGCGTATCGGATTCCGCGGCAGCAATAGTGACGATTTCCGCGCCCATAAAAGAGAACATGGTGATCAACATGGCGCTTAACACCGCGCCGAAGCCGTTAGGCATAAAACCGCCGTGATCCCATAGCCGGGAGATACCGCTTACCTCGGCATATGGATAAAAACCGCTAATCGCCGTCGCGCCCAGCGCGATAAACGCCAGGATAGCAATCACTTTACATAGCGCCAGCCAGAATTCGAATTCGCCGTAATTTTTGACGCTCAATAAATTGCTTCCAGTTAAGGCAAGCGTAATCACTAATGAAAATAGCCACACCGGAATACCCGGTATCCATGAATTCAGAATAATGGCGGCAATATTGGCCTCCAGCGGAATAACCAGCACCCAAAACCACCAGTATAACCAGCCGATGGTATACCCGGCCCAGGGGCCGATCGCTTTATCCGCATAGGTGGAAAAAGAACCGGTATCCGGCGTGGCGACGGCCATTTCAGCCAGCATTCGCATAATCATGACGACTAAAAATCCTGCGAACAGATAGGCCAGCAGTACCGCAGGGCCGGCCTCCGCAATCGCCACGCTGGAGCCGACAAACAGGCTGGCACCGATGACGCCGGCGATCGATAACATGGTGACGTGGCGTGATTTCAGCCCGCCCCCTAATGCATGTGATTCTGACAATTGCCCCATCCTAAAACCTCTTTATTGTTATTGCGCTCGTTTACCGGATGGCGCCTGGCTTAATTATTCGGCCTACAATCGAAACGGTTTTTGTAGGCCGGATAAGACAGTTACGTCGCCATCCGACGCTGCTTATTGGACATTACGCTTGTTTCGCCTCATCAAAGCACTGGGCGATAATCTCCAGGCCTTGCCGAATCTGCGAGGCCTCAATAGTGAGTGGAACGAGGATGCGCAAGATGTTGTAGTAAGGACCGCAGGAGAGCAGAATTAACCCTTTCTCGCGGGCGCGGGCCACAATGTCGGCGGTCAGAGTCGCGTTCGGTTTGCCGGGGTCGCCATTTTCGAACAACTCAATGGCGATCATGGCGCCCAGTCCGCGCACGTCGCCAATCTCACGGTGCGTTTCCGCTATCTCCATCAGGCCATCGCGCAGCGTTTTGCCAAGCGTATTTGCCTTTTGCAGTAGATTTTCCTGCTCGAAAATGTCCAGTACCGCCAGCGCGGCGGCGCAGGCAATCGGGTTTCCGGCATAGGTGCCGCCCAGACCGCCCGGCGCGATAGCGTCCATCACGTCTGCCCGGCCGGTAACGCCTGCCAGCGGAAAGCCGCCGGCGATCGATTTCGCAAACGTGGTAATATCTGCCGCAACGCCCATCTGTTCCATGGCGAACAGCGTACCGGTCCGGCCCGCGCCGCTTTGCACTTCGTCGGCAATCAACATAATGCCGTGTTGGTCGCATAGCGCGCGCAGTCGCTGCATAAACGCGGGAGAGGTGGCGTAAAATCCGCCTTCGCCCTGTACCGGCTCAATAATAATGGCGGCGATATCTTCCGGCGCGGCATCATTTTTAAAGATGCGTTCAATGCTGGCGATCGCGTCGTCATCGCTGATGTTGTGAAGCGGGCAAGGATAAAGCGCGCGGTAGACGTGGCCTGGCATCAATCCCATACCAGCAGAGTACGGGTGTACTTTCCCGGTCAGAGAGAGCGTGTAGTGGGTACGACCGTGGTAAGCGCCGCTAAACGCGATAGCACCGCTGCGTTTTGTCGCCGCGCGGGCGATTTTCACGGCGTTTTCAACCGCTTCTGAACCGGTCGTGACCAGCAACGTTTTTTTGGCGAAATCGCCCGGTACCTTCTGGTTCATGCGTTCGCACAACGCCAGGTACGGTTCATAGGCCAGCACCTGAAAACAGGTATGCGACAATTTCTTCAACTGCGCTTCGACCGCTGAAACAATGCCCGGATGTAAATGACCAGTGTTCAGGACGGCAATGCCGCCCGCGAAATCGAGATACTCACGGCCTTCGACATCCCAGACCCGACAATTTTCCGCCCGCTCGGCGAAAATCGGGTGAATCTGGCCCACGCCGCGAGGAACGGCGTTATGACGGCGCTGCATTAAAGCGTTATTGGTATTCATTAGCGACTCTCCTGTTAAAGGCCGATGCACATATATTTGATTTCTAAATAATCTTCGATGCCGTATTTGGAACCTTCACGGCCTAATCCGGAGGCCTTAATACCGCCGAAAGGCGCGACTTCGTTGGAGATAATGCCGGTATTAATACCGACGATGCCGTATTCCAGCGCTTCGCCGACGCGGAAAACGCGGCTTAAATCGCGTGCATAAAAATAGGCTGCCAGGCCGAACTCGGTATCGTTAGCCTGCCTGATGACATCCGCCTCGTCGCTGAAGCGGAACAGAGGCGCGAGCGGCCCGAATGTCTCTTCTTTGGCGACTTTCGCGTTATCAGGAACATCCGCCAGAATGGTCGGTTGAAAGAAGTTGCCGCCCAATTTGTGCGCTTCACCGCCCGTGATGACGCGGGCGCCTTTTTCCAGCGCATCGGCGATATGCTCCTGGACTTTCGCCACGGCTTTTTCATCAATCAGCGGCCCGATAGCAACGTCGGCTTGCAGACCGTCGCCGACCGCGAGCTTATTTACCGCCTGGTTGAGTTTTTCCGCAAAACGATCGTAAACGCCGTCCTGAACATACAATCTATTGGCGCAGACACAGGTCTGCCCGGCGTTGCGAAACTTCGAAGCCAGCGCGCCTTCGACGGCTTTATCCAGATCGGCATCGTCAAAGACGATAAACGGCGCATTGCCGCCCAACTCCAGCGACACTTTTTTAATGTCTTTGGCGCATTGTTCCATTAGCTGGCGGCCAATCTCCGTCGAGCCGGTAAACGACAGTTTGCGTACCAGCGGGTTGCTGGTCAGCTCGCCGCCGATATCGCCTGCCGAACCGGTAACGACGTTAAATACGCCTGCGGGAATTCCGGCGCGCCGGGCCAGTTCCGCCAGCGCCAGCGCGGAAAACGGCGTCTGGCTGGCGGGTTTGAGTACCATTGTGCAGCCTGCGGCCAGCGCGGGGCCGGCTTTACGGGTGATCATTGCCGAGGGAAAGTTCCACGGGGTAATCGCGGCGGTGACGCCGATGGGCTGCTTAATCACCAGCAGCCGTTTATCGGCCTGATGACCTGGAATCGTGTCGCCATAGATACGTTTCCCCTCTTCGGCGAACCATTCAATAAACGAGGCGGCGTAGCTAATTTCGCCTTTCGCTTCCGCCAGCGGTTTGCCCTGTTCCAGCGTCATCAGACGCGCCAAATCGTCCTGATGTTCCATCATCAGATTGAACCAGCGACGCAGGATATTGGCTCGCTCTTTGGCGGTGAGCGCGCGCCAGGCGGGCAGGGCGCGATTGGCGGCGTTGATGGCGTCGCGCGTCTCTTCCGCCCCCATTTTGGGCACATTGCCGAGCGGTTTCCCGTTGGCGGGGTTGCTCACGGGGATGACATCGCCGCCGCGCGCGTCGCGCCAGTCGCCATCGATAAAGGCCTGCTGGCGGAACAGGGTAGAGTCGTTAAGTTGCATAATTGCTTCCTGTCTGAAGGGTTAACGGGTAAATGCGGCGTGTAATGCGTCCACGCTGCGTGCCGCACGCAGCGTACGTCCGGGGTTGCTCTGGCTTGCGCGTAGCGCCTGAACTTTGCTGACGATATGCGCGCCGATAGGTATCGCGGATGTCGCCGCCGGGGAGGGGGCGTTACAGGTGTGAATGGAACGCGGCGTCGTGACAAACAGAAAATCATCAATCAGTTTGCCGTCCGGCGAAACCGCCTGCGCCCGCACGCCTGCCGGCCAGGGCTGGAGATCGTTGACGGTCAGGCTGGGGCAATACTTTTGTACTCGCCGCAAATAGCCGCTTTTGCACAGCGAGTTTTTCATCTCGCCCAGTCCGGAAAGCAGATGGTTTTGCAGTACGCGGCGAATGCCGGCGGAGCGGAAAATCTCCAGGGTGTCGGTGAAGGAAACGTCGCGCTTACGGTAGCCTTCGCGTTTAAGCGCCAGCACCGCATTCGGCCCGACCGTAACGCTGCCGTCGATCATGCGGGTAAGATGGACGCCGAGAAACGGCATTGCCGGATCGGGGATCGGGTAGATCAAATGGTTAACGATCCGGTTGTGTCGCGGGGCCAGACGAAAGTACTCGCCGCGGAAAGGGCAGATAATAAAACCGGGCTCCACGCCCAGCATTTTGACCAGCCGATCCGCCATCAGTCCTGCACAGCCGATAAGCGTAGCGGTTTCGATTTCCCGACCTTGCGAGGTGCGAATGACAACGCCAGCGGCATGTTCTGTTAGCGCGCTGACCTCGGCATGGTAGATGATCTCGCCGCCTTTGGCCTGAAAGCGGTTCGCCATGGCCGTCGCGACATCGCGATAGCTGACAATCCCGCTGGAAGGGACAAAAATCCCGCCCAGGCCAATGATATTGGGTTCGCGTTCACGCAGCTCCGCCGCGCTTAACCACTCGCGCTCTAAGCCGTTGGCCGCCGTCCGCTCCCATAGCGCGCGCATCCGCGCCATTTCCAGCTCCGAGGTGGCGACCAACATTTTGCCGCAGGTGTCGTAGCGGATGTTGTTTTGATCGCAAAAGGTTTTGGTCGCCTGATTGCCTGCCAGACAAAACCGCGCTTTGAGGCTGCCGGGCGTGTAGTACACCCCGGCATGGATCACGCCGCTGTTATGCCCGGTCTGGTGGCAGGCTGGCGCGGACTCTTTTTCCAGCAACGCGATGCGCGCATCCGCGTAGACATCAATAAGTTGCATGGCGGTCGACATGCCGATAATGCCGCCGCCGATAATCACAAAATCATACATCCGCGTAATTCCTTCGCCGTGGCGCTTATTGGTGAGTTTGATAATGGCTGGCGGCGTAGGCGAAGTAACCGCGCTGGCGCATCAGTTCGCGACGCAAGTCAGGATGCGGCGTAAAACGATCGCGTCCATGTAGCCAGAACAGATTGTTAATCAGCAGGAATTTGCCGACCGGTACCGGTACGGAGAGGATGTTTTGACTGGTTTCCAGCGCGTCTGAAAGCTCGCTGAGCCAGACGCCTTCTTCAAAGTCTTTTGGCTGGACGAACTGGTCGATATAACGCATGACCGGGCGGCCTTGTTGGTCGACATCAAACACCGGGTGCCAGACGTCATGGCTAACATTTTTGCTTGGCGGCGCCGCCCAGCGCATGACGCGACGCGCCAGCGGATGGGTAAAAAACGACTCCAGATGTTCCCAGTCATCAAGGTGCAGCAGCAGCGAGTTACCGCCTTCCATATTTTGTTCGTCGATTTTCATCATCAGCACGTAGTCGGTCACCTCCTCAACATAGGTACCGTCATTGTGCAGTTCCATTACGCGGTGGGGCTGGCGCAGATAACTGTCGGAGTTGTCGACGTTTTTGACCACGAAACGCGCGTAATACTGGCCGCTCATCGCATCGTAGTTGGAGCGACCAATAAGATGCGCCACCGCCGTCGCCAGTTTGACCATCTCTTCTGCCTGTGCGACATCATCGATCCCTTCGGCGCTGATCAACAGCGCGCCTTGTGCACGGTTGAGGAGCGTTTTGATCAACAGAGGTTGTAGCTGATTGCCGCACAGATCGTCGAGGATCTTGCCGATTTTAAAACGTAAGAAAGATTTGTATTCCAGCGCCTGCACCGGCCACTGCGCAACCTGATGGAGAAATTGTCTTGTGGTATCCGCCGTAAACGTTAACGCCAGCAGGCGCGGCGACTGCGCCGAAGGGGCAAGGGTGAAACCAGTATGGCGTTGGGCTAAATCATCTGTGTTCGCTTTTACGGCAGTCAGTGCATTCATCAGAATCATTCCTCTCGGTAGATGGTCAGGGAGACATGGCGATGCTCATTTCGTAGCCATAAATTAAAAATATCGACATTTTTCAGGAACGCGTATGAAATAACCGCTTTTGTTTAATTATTGTGATCAAAAACAACAAATATTTAACAATGCGAAAGGTGAGGTTAACGGCGCCACGAGCCTGACAACGGCAAGAAGGGGGGTAAAATGAGCGAGTTATGGGAGAGTGATGCTGGCGGGGTTGCCCGGCCTGGCAAATGAGCGCGTAGGCCGGACAAGTACAATGTATTTCAGCAGTCAATTAACCGGCGTCAACCTGCGGTTTACGGCTGTGTTTACGGATCAGACGTAACACTGGCGGTACGACAATGACCATGATCGCCATGATCAGCAGGGCTTTGGCAACGCCGCTTTGCCACAAAATCGCCATATTGCCGTTACTGATGGAGAGTGCGCGGCGCAGGTTCTGCTCCAGCATTTCCCCCAGTACGAATCCCAGGATCAGCGGCGACATGGGGAAGTGCATTTTACGTAAAATGTACCCTAACACGCCGAGCGCGACCATCAGCACCAGATCGAAGGTGGTGCTGTGTACCGCATACACCCCTACCGCCGATACGGCAGCGATGGCGGGTACCAGGAACCACAGCGGAATGGTGAGCATACGGGTAAACAGACCGATCAACGGGATATTCATGATCAGCAGCATCACGTTCGCAATCAGCAGCGCAGCGATGAGTCCCCAGACGATATCCGGCTGTTCGGTGAACATCGCCGGGCCTGGCGTGATGTTGTACAGCGTCAGCGCCCCCATCATCACTGCCGTAGTGCCGGAACCGGGAACGCCCAGCGTCAGCATCGGGATGAAGGAGCCGCAGGCAGAGGCGTTGTTTGCCGCCTCCGGCGCCGCGACGCCGCGAATATCACCTTTGCCGAAGCTATCGCTGTTGCCGCTGAGTTTTTTCTCGGTCATATAGGTAATGGCGCTGGCGATGGTCGCCCCGGCGCCGGGCAATACGCCGACAAAAAAGCCGATTACCGAAGAACGCAGGGTGGTGCCGATACACTGCGCGCCTTCTTTCAGGTTGAACAACATTCGACCCGTTTTGCGGACCATTGTTTGCCCGCTGCTGGTATGTTCCAGCATTAAAAGTATTTCTGATACCGAGAACAGGCCGATCACCACGACGATAAACTGTACGCCGTCGGAAAGATGAACGCTGTCAAAGGTAAAGCGATAAACCCCGGTGTTGGCGTCCACGCCGACGGTCGCAAGGCCAAGACCGATCAGCGCTGCCAGAAATGATTTAAGCGGGTTTTGCGCCATCATGCTGCCAAGACAGGCGATGGCAAAAACCATTAAGGCGAAATATTCCGCCGGACCAAAGGCCAGCGACCATTGCGCCAGTAAAGGGGCGAACAGAATGATGCCGCCGATAGCGATTAATGAACCGAAAAATGAGCTTACTGCGGAAATCGACAGCGCTACGCCGCCTTTCCCTTGCTGCGCCATCGGGTAACCGTCCAGCGCCGTCATGATCGCCGCCGCATCGCCGGGGACGTTGAGCAATATGGAGGAGATCCTGCCGCCATACTCACAGCCAATGTACACCGTCGCCAGCAGAATTAGCGCCGACTCCGCAGGCAGATGCAACGCAAAGGCCAGCGGCAGTAAAATTGCCACGCCGTTGATCGGTCCCAGGCCCGGCAGCAGACCGACGATCGTGCCCACGAAGCAGCCAATCAACGCGATAACCAGGTTTTCCGGCGTCATCGCCACCGCAAAGCCCTGAGAAAGATATATCCAGGTATCCATCGTTGCTCCGTTAACTCAGCCAGGCGCCGAGAGGTAAGGTGACATCAAGCAGCCGGTCAAAGGCATACCACAGCAGAATGCCTAATACCGCGCCGGAGATACCCGCCGCTGGAATCGTGGCGCCGAACAGCATCCCGATAACCATGGTGAGAAGCGCGGTGGCGATGGGAAAACCCAGCCATTCGAATCCCCAGGCATACATCAACAGGATGATGATCATGGTAACTAGCTTTTGCAGAACATGGCGGCGCGGCCAGCTCACCGTGTCGGGATGGCGCAATAACAGCGCCAGCGCGCAGAGCGCCATCAGGCCGATAATCCCCAGCGGAAAAGGGCGGGGGCCGACGGGTTCATAGCTGTATTCGCTTTGGATCTGCCAGGCGATGAATAGCCCGGCAATACAGAGCAACAGCCAGATACCCGCAAAGATACGATCGCTCATCATTGCCTCCGCGATTATTTCGCGAGTCCGAAGGCTTTCGCCTGTTCACGGTAATCAGTAACCTGTTTTTTCACGTAGTCATCGAGCTGCTGGCCGGTCATGTCGAACTCAAACAGGCCGCGCAGATCGCGCTGCTTTTTAAACTCGTCGGTTTGCTGAAGCTTCTTGAAGGTATCCACCCACCACTGGTAATCGGCATCGCTGACTTTGGGCCCGACGTAGAAGCCGCGAATAATCGGCCACACCAGGTCGTAGCCCTGTTCTTTAGCGGTAGGGATATTGGCAAGCTGGCCCGGCAGACGATTTTCTGAAAAGACGGCAAGCACGCGGATTTTGTCGCCGCCCAGATAAGGCACCATTTCACTGAGATCGCCGGAGACAACCTGAACATGGTTGCCCATTAATGCCGTCACCGGCTCGCCGCCGCCCTCAAAGGCAACGTAGCGCATCTTGTGCGGGTCGACGTTCGCCTTTTGCGCCAGCAACGCCGACTTCATCCAGTCCTGGCTGCCAATAGAGGCGCCAGCGCCAATGACCACGCTGTTGGGATCTTTTTCCATCGCCGTCATCAGATCTTTCAGCGTTTTCCACGGGGAATCCGCACGCACGGCGATCATGCCGTAATCAGTGCCCACGCTTGCCAGCCAGCGCACATCATCCACGCCGTAGCGACCAAATTTCCCCTGCGACAGGTTGAGCAGCGAACCGCCGGAAAAGGCGACCACAGTCCCGGGTTCGCCAGGGCGTTGGGCGACTATCGCGTTATAGGCCACAGCGCCGACGCCGCCGGGCATATACGTTACCCGCATGGGTTTCTCGATAGCGCCAGTCTCCAGCAAACTCACCTGAATCAGCTTACAGGTAAGGTCGAAACCGCCGCCAGGTTTGGCTGGTGCGATACATTCCGTTCGCGACGGCGCCTCCTGCGCCAGAACAGAGGTACTCATTAATAAAATGCTTGCAGTAAGGGTACGAAGTAATTGTTTTTTCATTTTTTATCCTCACGCCGGACGTCCGGATTTTTCAGGTTCGGAAGAAGATTTTTGTGATTATGTGAGCCGACATGTAGCAGTTCGGTTGCGTGATTGTTAAAACAATAACCTTTCAATTCCCTTTCAATGCGGCAGAAACTTTACAGGATGTGATATGCGTCTCTTATTGGCGGAAGATAACCGTGAGCTGGCTCACTGGCTGGAGAAAGCGCTGGTGCAAAACGGCTTTGCCGTGGACTGCGTATTTGACGGCCTGGCGGCTGACCATCTTCTGCACAGTGAAATGTACGCGCTGGCGGTGCTGGATATCAATATGCCGGGAATGGATGGACTGGAGGTGGTGCAACGGCTGCGTAAACGCGGTCAGACCTTGCCCGTTTTGCTGCTCACGGCGCGAAGCGCGGTGGCGGATCGCGTAAAAGGTCTCAACGTCGGCGCCGATGACTATCTGCCGAAACCCTTTGAACTGGAGGAGCTGGATGCCCGTTTACGGGCCTTGCTCCGACGCAGCGCTGGGCAGGTTCATGAAGTTCAGCAACTGGGTGAATTGATCTTTCATGATGAAGGGTATTTTCTGTTACAGGGACAGCCGTTAGCGCTGACGCCGCGTGAGCAGGCGCTCTTAACCGTATTGATGTACCGACGAACGCGACCAGTTTCGCGTCAGCAGCTTTTTGAACAGGTGTTCAGCCTGAACGATGAGGTAAGCCCTGAAAGCATCGAACTTTATATTCATCGACTGCGTAAAAAACTCCAGGGAAGCGATGTACGAATTACGACGCTGCGCGGCCTGGGTTATGTGCTGGAGCGCGGCGATGAAGTGGGTTAAGCCGCAATCGTTATACCTGCAACTCTTACTGTTCCTGGGGTTGCCGCTGATTCTGCTATGGGGGCTATCGGCGTTTAACAGTTATGTCAATGCGCTACAGGCCGCCACTCAGGCTTATGACCGTACGTTGCTCTCCTCGGCGCGAACGGTATCGGAACGGCTGGTGGTGCGCAATAACCATCTGGAAGTTAACGTGCCCTGGGTGGTGCTGGATAGCTTCGAGCTTAATATGAATGATCGACTCTATTACAAAGTCGTCGACCCTTCCGGAAAGGTCATTTCCGGTTATGACGATCTGCCCGCCATGCCGCCTGCTACGCCTCGTACCCGGCTTTATCCGGCGCTGGCGTGGTTCTATCATACCGAGTATCGCGGCGAGGCGATCCGCGTGGCGCGTTTGCTACAGCCGATCAACGAAGGCGGCATTATCGGCATGGCGGAGATTTATGTCGCAGAGACGCTGCAGTCCCGTCGTTATCTGGCGGGCCAACTGCTGTTCTCTTCCTGGATCTCACAGGGGCTGCTGGTGTTGCTGACCCTGGTGCTGGTTGGCTGGTTATTACGCCGGATCCTGCGCCCTATGCGTCAACTTTCGTCATTAATGGTACGCCGCGAACCGGGTCTGCTAACGCCGCTGCCGGAACTGCTGCCGTGGTCGGAAACACGCTTGTTAATCGTGGCGTTTAATCGCTACATTGACAGGCTCCGCGGCATCCTCTCCCGGCAGGAACGCTTTAGCGCCGATGCTTCTCACCAGTTAAAAACGCCGCTGGCGGTGTTAAAAACGCAGGCGGCGGTGGCGTTAGCCAGCCAGCACCCTCATCACTGGTACGAAAGTCTGCAGGCGATGAGCGTAACGCTGGATAGCACCATTCAGCTCACGGAAAGATTGTTGCAACTTTCTGCGGTAAAGCATAAAGAGCAGGGCGAGCGGCGTTTTTCCCCGGTGAATCTGTACGATATCGTACAGAGCGGCTGTTTTACCCGCCTGGCGCAGGCGCGGAGTAAACATATCGACCTGGGCTACGAAGGCGAACAGGAAGCGATGTGGATCGAGGGGGATGAGGTACTGCTTAGCGAGCTGTGCGGAAACTTGCTGGATAATGCGCTGAAATACACGCCTGAGCAAGGCATCGTCACCGCGCGGCTTGAACGGGATAGTGATGCCGTGACGCTGGTTGTCGAAGATAGCGGCCCCGGTATTGATGATGAACACATCCATCTGGCGCTACAGCCGTTCCACCGGCTCGATAATGTAGGAAATGTGGCCGGGGCGGGCATTGGTCTGGCTTTGGTCAATGATATCGCACGCCTGCACCGTACTCATCCCCATTTTTCCCGTAGCGAAGCGTTGGGAGGGTTATACGTTCGGATACGCTTTTTAAGCCTTGTTCCGCAGTAATGCGCACAAATGTGTCAGCGGTAAAGCACGTTTACAAAAAGTCGCATCTTGAGGTGTGACGTTTTAATCAAATGATCATACATTTCCCCTACAAACCGTAGCGTTAATTAAAAATATAGTGGGTTCAGGGGCATGAATAATCATACTAAACGACGGGGAATAGCATTAACCGTCTTTCTTGTTGGGGTTAACATCCTGGCCTGGATTTGGGCGTTCTGTGTTTTTCATCACCATGCCGTCATGCTAAGCGCAGCCATACTGGCGTATAGCTTTGGGCTGCGTCATGCGGTTGATGCCGATCATATCGCAGCCATCGATACCGTCACCCGTAAACTGATGCAGCAGGGTAAAACGCCTTTAGGCGTGGGGGCGTTTTTTTCATTGGGTCATTCGACCATTGTCGTTCTGGCATGTCTGGCGATTGTTGTGACGTCGATGGCATTTCGCGATCGTATTGATGTTTTGCATCAATATGGTTCGTTGATTGGTACGGCTGTTTCCGCTTTTTTTCTGCTGGCGATGGCCCTGCTTAACCTGTTTATTTTGTTCAACGTCTGGCGGCAATTTCGCTCGGTTACCCGCGGCGAGTCAGTGAGGGCGCATGACGAGGCGATACCTGGCGGGCTGATGACGCGTATATTTCAGCGTACGTTTCGTTTGGTCACTTCCAGTTGGCATATGTATTTTGTCGGTTTTCTGTTTGGTCTGGGATTTGATACCGCAACCGAGGTTGGGTTGCTGGGCATTTCCGCTTCAGCAGCTAACCAGGGGCTATCTCTCTGGTCGATGATGATTTTTCCTGTGCTGTTTACCGCCGGGATGGCGCTGGTGGATTCCCTGGATAACTTTGTCATGGTCGGCGCTTACGGTTGGGCTTTCTCGCATCCATTACGTAAGCTTTATTATAATATGACCATTACCGCCGCATCTGTCATTGTCGCGCTGGCGATTGGCGGGCTTGAGGCGCTGGGGTTGATTGATGATGCGTTACAGTTAAGCGGAACATTTTGGCAGACCGTAAGCACGCTTAACGATCATATGGGGAATGTGGGCTTCTGGGTAGTGGGCGCTTTTGTGCTATTCTGGCTGCTCTCGTTGTTGAATTATCGCTGGCGCGGCTATGATAAAATCACCCTCAATACCTGATTGATTTCTGTAAAAATAACATTTCGGCAGTGGTGTCATATCATTGCCGAAGCATTTTATCTCCTGAGAGTATATTCTTCCCGGTAAGTGCGTTATTTTTCATGCTTGCCTTTCGTTATCAATTTAAGCAATCCGATATAACATACAATACCAAAAATAATAATAACAGTTGTATACCCAAGAATCAGCCAGTCTGCATGTGTCATAATATAATCCAGTTATCAGGTATCCCGTGTTAAGGCGATCTTTAAGCCTGTTGTCAGCAAGAACCACTGTACCCGTTCAGTGCTGTTGACAATAACGTATTGTTTATGCACAAGAGCGTTGTTACAAATAACGTATGCATTGAGCATAGACCCCACCCGCATTTTTGTAATGCCATAAAGCAAGGCTACACCTTTAATCTACTGACGGTATGCCAGGCCAGAAGAGATAAAATGGTGGTTGTCATCATCATCTGTTCCTGACGCCAGGTTAATGACACACACATATGAAAATGTATAACCGCTGCACGCTTTTTAGCACGTTATCTGTAACATACCGTGTTAATCAATTCCATAAAACCGAGTATAGTGTAAGTGAATTTCGAGTAATTGTCATTATGATTATATGGTGGTTAACTTATTTTTTAAATTCTGATTAAATTTTAGTTTTTTATCAGTTCATCAGGATTTATGAAAAATCTGGACGTAAAAAACATATTTACGTCCAGGCTTTCTTTTTAGCAAATCGATTTCCCGGTAAAATAGGGGGTCGACCACATGCGCTTATATTCCCATTCAGGCTTTAGTATGCCGATGGAAAAAAGTAATTTTTTTTGTCTTTCCTGGCAGTAATTTCTGGCGCGGCTAATATTTAGCCACATTAGTATGCTGCCGGGACTGAGTGGCCTGCACTCATTTTTAATTGCACCATTAGATACGTCAAAGTAGACGTTCATCTGGCTTTCAGATTTCAGTACGATATCAAATGCACAGGGTATCCCTTCAATATAAAGAATATGCCCAAACAGAAGGTGATGCAGTTGACTAAAAAAGTTGGCAAGGTTATCAGCGGGATAGCAGGATGAAGTGTTGCCGAAACGAGACCGAAATAACTCGATAAAAATATGAGTCAGTTCATCAGAAGAACAATCAGCAACGCTTTTTACACTTCCGCCTTTTTTAAGAAATCGCTGATATTCATTACGGCGTGTTTTTTCAAACTTAGAAGAGAACGCTTCTTTGACCAGACAATTTTGTTTTTTTCTGGTGAGTTTCCATATGGCATTGCGTATTTGTGGCTGATGTAACGCCGAAAGTCGGTTAGTACGATCGGGTAAGAAGCAGCGTAAATCTGGTGCCATCGGAATAAGTATCTCGTCTGACGATAGCGGGAAGGTTCTGCGCGTCAGGATGCCAATATTCTGATCATTACAAATAAAGTAGGCGCCTTTAATCTTATCATCTTCTTCATAGTGGAAGAATTTAAAATGCCAGTTATGGCGCTTCATAAAATAATCAACAATATCTGGGTGCATATTGATACTACCGCCGTATTGCGCAAACACCTCCCGGTATAGGGTAAAGGAAGACGGCTGCCAGCGGGTTAATATACGCTTAACTTCTTGTATTTTCACCAAAACTCCTGACTTGGCTTACTGAAAATTCTATTTTGTATTATTTTTTTGCTTAACCAAATAAAAATGTGACAAATGTTTAGCTTGTATTTAATGGTTAACATGCTAATCGATGACGTTATGGTGAAGGGAATAAGATTAAGATGTTGATCATAGCATGAGTGAAAGCGACGGTTTAATGCCGCGCTTTTCACTCGCAAGCCATTCTGTATTTAACCATCCAGTAGCGATACAGATTTCAAAGAGATCCGCTGAACGGTAGCAGGATCTGCACATCCGCGTATGAAATAGTTCTACCGGGAGAGGCTGTTAACCTCTTGTATTATTGTATCCAGAATATGATAGCGTTTCCGATACTCTGCGCGTTTTTTGCTGGGGATACTTTCAGGCGCTTTACGCATCACCTGTGATGGCAGATGATATAAGGCACCTTTCTTAACGCCGTTTAGCGACTCCCAGAATTCACTATAGCTGGCCACAAAAGTTTTTTTCTTCTGGAATAAGTACCTGAGTTGACGATAAACATGGTTGTTTTCACTTACCGCATAAATCTCGTCGACATTACAGGCCTGCATCAATGTCGCAAATGCTTCATACAGCATCCGTTTAGGAAAGAGACCGTAACAATCTTTGGTGGCGTTACGTATGACTTGTGGGCCGATATGTTTACTGGGCCCTTGTAACCCGGCAACCAGCGCTATTTGCTTCCCTTCATGGCGGATAAAGGAAAATGATAAACGTGCCAACGGCGTATCATTGAAGCACAGCGTTAATGTCAGCTCACCTTCTCTGTCATAGCCACAGGGACCGCAGTAGATATCTACCAGAGCACCGTTTTTTCCTTCCAGGTGAGCGAGTAAGATTTGTTCCTCGGACAGAAGGATCTTTTTAATTTTACTTTCCGGAAAGGACTGAACGAACTGGTAGTGTTCCAGAATAGCTCTTGCCCGGCAACGTATGCTAAGCCCGGTATACAAATAGGGCCGCTGGATTTTTGCCGGCAATAGGGGACGATGAATGATCAGCGTTCTGGGCTGAGACAGATGGCATAATTCATTGAAGTATTTAATTGTCGTTACGGGGTTAATAAGGCAACGTAATACAAATTTATAGCGAAACTTACGCTCTCCCCAGCGTTTATGGCGATAAGGCGTCTGCGCCATGACTTCTTTTAACATTAATAATGGATTATATCTTTCCATATCACTTTGCTGCATCGTCATACTACGTCCCTACTACTCGATAGACTTATAACCGAGACGGTAGCCTGATTGAGTTAAACGTAAAGGCAACGAAGAAGGCCTGTACAGACGATGTTGTTAAACAGTTTATCAATGGCAGCAATAAAACGCCTGAACACGCTTTTTAATAGGTTTTCTGCTAATGAGTGGGATGAGTCCTGAACGTAGTATTAAAACGAATGCCGTGTTTATTATTTTAAATAATGTTTATACTCTAAATAATTCGAGTTGCAGGAAGGCGGCAAGCGAGCGAATCCCCAGGAGCTTACTAAAGTAAGTGACTGGGGTGAGGGAACGCAGCCGCAGCACATGCAACTTGAAGTATGACGAGTATAAGCCAATATATTTATTTGGCTGGTATTGTGTAAGTCAGACAGCAAAGCGTCGTGATGCGTGATTATGTAACCAGACGCAAAGGGGGTATTCACCTTATCTCTAAATGCAAATCTATATGATAAATTTTATCATATACTGTGTTGCTCTCTCTGGGAGAAAATATTATGGAGCGTTCACTCGATAGTCTGGCTGGTATGGCTACATCTGCTTTTGGCGCGGGGACTTCTGCTGCTATGCGGCAAGCCACCTCTCCCAAAACCATTCTGGAATATATCATTAACTTTTTTACCTGTGGTGGGATACGTCGGAGAAATGAAACACAATATCAGGAATTGATAGAGACTATGGCTGAGACATTGAAAAGTACAATGCCTGACAGAGGTGCTCCGTTGCCAGAAAACATCATCCTGGATGATATGGATGGGTGTCGTGTCGAATTTAATCTTCCTGGTGAGAATAACGAAGCTGGACAAGTTATTGTACGAGTCAGTAAAGGCGACCATTCTGAGACAAGAGAAATTCCGCTTGCCTCTTTTGAAAAAATATGCCGAGCTTTACTATTCAGATGCGAATTTTCTCTCCCTCAGGATTCTGTAATATTAACTGCCCAGGGAGGCATGAATCTTAAAGGCGCTGTCCTTACCGGAGCAAATCTGACGGCAGAAAATTTATGTGACGCAGACTTAAGCGGCGCAAATTTAGAGGGGGCAGTGCTGTTTATGGCGGATTGTGAAGGTGCAAATTTTAAGGGCGCAAATCTATCGGGAACATCACTAGGCGACAGTAATTTCAAGAACGCCTGTCTGGAAGATAGCATTATGTGTGGCGCTACCCTCGATCACGCTAATCTTACTGGCGCCAATTTACAACACGCGAGTCTGTTAGGCTGTAGCATGATAGAATGTAATTGCTCCGGTGCAAATATGGATCACACTAATCTTTCAGGCGCAACCCTTATACGTGCTGATATGAGCGGTGCGACATTACAGGGTGCTACTATAATGGCTGCAATTATGGAAGGCGCTGTCTTAACCCGGGCAAACCTGCGAAAGGCTAGTTTCATTTCTACGAACCTGGACGGGGCTGATTTGGCTGAGGCTAATTTAAACAATACCTGTTTTAAAGATTGTACACTAACCGATTTGCGTACTGAAGACGCCACAATGTCTACGAGTACACAAACACTTTTTAACGTATTTTATAGTGAAAATATTTAGCCCTATTTGACGTAAATCTGAAATAAAAGCAATGTAAGAATAACAATCTGCTACTGAATAGTAGCTGGGAGTAAATTATTTAAAGTATCTTTTATTATTACAGGAGTATGCGACGGTAAAAATATCTGAATAACTATTTCTATTTTCTCAAGTAGAACTTCCAACTAAAGTGAATTGTTTGAAAAGGAAAACGTTATGCCTGGATGTATAAGTGCCTGTTCGTGCGTTGCCAGCCCGACGCCTCCCGATCCTAAGGGCCCCCCCGCGCCTAAATGGATAGAGTTAAAAGGTTATTGTGTTACATGTACTAGTCAGGAGGATATTCGTCCACCTAAAGGGGGTGAATCAAAGCAAAAAATGACACCCAGCGAGTTAGTGCTGTTACGAGGTCTTTTAAAAGATCTGGGGGTAACACAACATCCCTGGCAAGACCCGACAGTAAAATCCACTAACTGTGGGTTGCCATTTTTCCCGGTAGATCCTGGGGAACGAGAAACCGATGTTTGATGGTTTTCAGTCTGCAAAGCGCCTGATAAATATTACCAGGCGCTTTGTATTTTGGCGCCAACATCACTTTCATCGTCATATATCGAATGACTACAATCGTATCCGATCCCACCATTACCCAGACGGAAAGTCGCTAGCAAACTGTAAGAATGGTTCGCCGTCGGCAGGGAAGCGGCGGTGAACCCTGAACCGTGCTATACCATCTTACCTGGGTGTTTCTTGTGATTAACGATCTGAAAAATAGTTTTATTTTATCTATTTCTGTTTTGTAAAACCTCCGTTCAGTAGGCGCATTCTGCCCCCTTCCCGGATTTACTGGCAAAGCGGAGCCCGGACAGAGAGTCATATTGCAAAATCCCGTTTCCGTTTTTTTATTACCAGATTTTTGTGGTCGAAAGATTGCCTTTTCCTTAATTGAATGATAATTATTATTATTAGCATATGATAATAATTACTATATAGACGTAACCTGGCAAGGATGTGAGCTTGAGGGCAACAGCGCTACTTTAGACATTATTTAGGGAATGGGTATGAGAGTTAAGAAGTTCATCTGGTTAATAACCGTGGTTTCTACAGGGGTTAATAGTCCATTATCAGCAGCAGAATCTACTGACGACAACGGCGAAACGATGGTGGTTGAATCCACCGCCGAGCAAGTATTAAAGCAACAGCCGGGCGTTTCGATTATTACTCGTGACGATATTCAAAAGAATCCTCCCGTTAACGATCTTGCCGATATTATTCGTAAGATGCCTGGGGTTAATCTTACCGGCAATAGCGCCTCGGGGACGCGCGGAAATAACCGACAAATTGATATTCGTGGTATGGGGCCGGAAAATACCTTAGTGCTGATTGACGGCGTGCCGGTGACGTCGCGAAATTCGGTTCGCTATAGCTGGCGCGGAGAACGCGACACCCGTGGCGATACGAACTGGGTACCGCCGGAGATGGTAGAACGTATTGAAGTGATCCGTGGGCCCGCCGCCGCGCGCTATGGCTCCGGTGCCGCTGGCGGGGTGGTGAATATCATCACCAAACGTCCGACTAACGACTGGCACGGCTCGCTGTCGCTCTATACCAACCAGCCGGAAAGCAGCAAAGAAGGTGACACCCGGCGGGGTAACTTTAGCCTTAGCGGCCCGTTGGCTGGTGATACGTTGACGATGCGCCTGTACGGTAATCTCAACAGAACCGATGCCGACAGCTGGGATATTAACTCCTCCGCCGGTACCAAAAATGCCGCCGGACGGGAGGGGGTCACCAATAAAGATATTAATAGCGTCTTCTCATGGAAAATGACCCCGCAGCAAATCCTTGATTTTGAAGCGGGATACAGTCGGCAGGGGAATATCTATGCCGGCGATACGCAAAACAGTACTTCGAACGCGGTTACTAAAAGTCTCGCGCAGTCCGGGCGGGAGACCAATCGCCTGTACCGGCAGAATTACGGTCTAACTCATAACGGCATCTGGGACTGGGGGCAAAGCCGCCTGGGGTTCTACTATGAAAAAACCGATAATACCCGCATGAATGAGGGGCTCTCCGGCGGCGGCGAGGGGCGTATTACCAACGACCAGACGTTCACCACTAACCGCCTGACCTCGTATCGCACCAGCGGCGAGGTGAATGTCCCGGTGATATGGCTATTTGAGCAAACGCTCACCGTCGGCGCGGAGTGGAACCGCGATGAACTGAACGATCCTTCCTCTACCAGTCTGACGGTTAAGGATAGCAATATCGCCGGGATATCCGGTTCGGCGGCTAACCGTAGCAGCAAAAATAAATCGGAAATCAGTGCGCTGTACGTTGAAGATAATATCGAACCCATGGCCGGTACCAATATTATTCCGGGTCTGCGTTTTGACTATTTGAGCGAATCCGGGAGTAATTTTAGTCCCAGTCTTAACCTTTCCCAGGAGTTAGGTGAATACGTCAAGGTGAAAGCCGGTATTGCCCGTGCCTTTAAGGCACCGAACTTGTATCAAACCAGTGAGGGGTATTTACTCTATTCGAAAGGAAACGGTTGTCCAAAAGATATTACGTCGGGCGGCTGTTACCTGGTCGGTAATAAGAACCTCGATCCTGAAATTAGCATTAATAAAGAGATTGGGCTGGAATTTACCGTAGACGATTACCACGCAAGCGTCACGTATTTCCGTAACGATTATCAGAATAAGATTGTCGCAGGTGATAAAATTATTGGCAGAAGCGCATCTGGCGCTTATGTATTGCAATGGCAGAACGGCGGTAAAGCGCTGATTGAAGGTATTGAAGCCAGCATGGCTGTTCCGCTGATGCCGGACCGTCTGAACTGGAATACCAATGCGACTTATATGATCGCTTCTGAGCAAAAAGATACCGGCAATCCCTTATCGATAATCCCGAAATATACGGTGAATACCTTCCTCGACTGGACTATTACCAGCGCGCTCTCCGCTAACGTCAACTGGACGTTATACGGCAAGCAAAAACCGCGAACACATGCGGAGTCGCGTAGTGAAGAGACCAAAGGATTGTCCGGGAAAGCGCTGGGGGCTTACTCACTGGTCGGCGCTAACGTTAATTACGATATCAACAAGAACCTGCGTCTTAATGTCGGTATCAGCAATATCTTCGATAAACAGATCTATCGCTCCGCCGAAGGGGCAAATACCTATAACGAACCGGGTCGGGCTTATTATGCCGGTGTGACGGCCTCGTTTTGATGGATTATGCCCGCCGCTGGCGGGCATATTCTGGCGGCGGGTTAATGGCAGCGTGGTTTTTGGCTTGCCGGTTCGCGACTGATATCCAGCAATGCACTGCGAAAAGAGGCGTTAAACATGGGCCCGTGGCCCAGGCCCGGGTAATGCTGCAGGGCCGCGTTAACGCCGTTGTTCTCAAGCGTTCTCACGGTCTCCTGAACTTTTTGCAGGAGCTCGGCCATCTGGCGTTGCCTGCTATCCCCATTCGACGCTGAACCTTCCATTATGATGAGTTTTTTATGGCAGAACGGCGACGGCTTCACTGTCGTAAGGCGATTCAACAGAGCAAAGTTATCCCTGCTGAGTGACGGGCTGGCGCTGTAATAGATATGAAAGAAGGATGACGACAGCCAGGAGTCCAAAACGAACAGGCCGCCATAAGAATGTCCCCATACCCCGCGCCGTTCGGGGTTGATGGTTATTCCTTGTTCCACCTGCGGCGCGATATGTCTCTCCAGTAGCTGGCGGAACGCTGGCCCGCCGCCGGTTTTACGATGAAAACGCGGGTTATTTTCACTGCCTTCGCGATCGATTCCCGGCGCCGGCGTATAGTCATAAGCTCTGCCGTTAAGATCAAACGGCAGGTTAGTCTGATAGCCAATCGCCACAATCACCGGCGGCGAGTGGTCTGCCAGTTGTTTGAGCAACGCCTCCGGCAGCCTGTCCATCACTGCGTTGCCGTCCAACATATATAAGACAGGATAACCCGACGGCGGGGCGGCTTTATTGGGAATAGCGGTCCATACCCGGTAATGTCTTGCGCCATCGGCAGATTGAAAGTCATTGACCCTAAAATGGTAATATCCCGAACCTTTATCAGCGATATTCGGCCCTAATGGCTGCATATCCGGCTGCGCATAACTCAGCGCGCTAGAACAAAAACTCACTAAAAATAGCGCCATGCGATAGCACTTGTTGTGGTACTGGCGACCATACATCGGATGTGATTCCTTTTTGGCAGGTGAAGTTTTATCGGGGTAGTAGACGTAATCCGTCAATCAGCGCGCCGCGCCACCAGGCATAATCGTGACCGCCGGTGTACACGCTGCAATGGCTTTCGACGCCGGCGGTGCGCAATTTTTCATGCAACTGTTTGACCTGCGGGACCGTCGAACCTTCCAGCGATCCCACGCACAGATGCGTACGTACGGCTGGCGAGGGCGCGGATAACACATGTTCGCTGACCCATGAACGCTCTTCTGCGCTGAAATGGTCCGGGCGATTGCGGTTGTCCGGCGTCCACCACATTGAGGGGGAGTGGCTCAGCACCAGGCCGAAGCTCTCTGGCGCGTGGCGGGCCGCCATCAGCGCGGTCACGCCGCCGAGGCTTTGCCCTGCCAGCACCGTTTGTGTACGGTCCGCCCACCGCCGTTCCGGGTATTTGGCGCGAAGGGTTGGCAGCAGGCGTTCGGCAATGTCGAGCACCAGCTCGCGGCGACCGCCGAGGATTGCGACGCGTTCACGCGCATTGATGTTATCAATGCCGAGTACGGCCACCGGCGCGATGTGTCCGCTGCGGATGGCAGCGTCAATGGCGGCACTTACCCCAAGATGGTCGAACCAGATCTCGCCATCCGTGAGTACCAGTAAGCCCAGCGGTTGTACGACAGGAACGTCAGGAAGATACAGCCGCACACGGCGACGTTGTCCGGCGAGCCGATGTTCTGAGGTGAAAAGCTGCCCGGCGTAAGCGCGACAGCCTGACCACTCCTCCTGTGCCGGGGCGTGATCCAGCGCCAGAACGGATTCCTGCGCATTGCCCCGAACATTTATTCCCGGCGTGCTGTTCAGCGGGTCCGCCTTCCCGACAAGGGAGGCGAAACGGCTTCCAAGCTGCAACACCGTCTCGTCCGGGGTTTCCGGTGGTATTTCGACCATCGTATAGGAACCGCAGTAGGATGCCGGTAAGCGAAGCGTCAGATGCCAGATATCCGTTGTGGGCAGTTGCGTCATCATACCTTTCGCCACGTTATCTTTATCGGTGACACGGTTCAGGCGGACATAAACCCCCCGCAGAGGAGAGGCGGCACGCCACAGGAAGGTGACTTCCCGTTCATCGTCTGCGTCGTTAATGGCTGTCACCAGCGGCAGCGCGAGCGAGTTTGCTTCTCGCCAGAAGTGAGAAGCGTCAACCTGGCTTCCGGCGGCGAGTTGGCGGCGAAGGCGCGTAGCGGTCTGTATAGCGACAGGAGCGACGGGCGGGCTCAGTCTCATTTTCTGTATTCCATCTCATTTATATTTCGGTCAGTATCAATAGCTAAAGCGGCTGTTACAGGAACAGCCGCTTGCGGGCTTTCTTTTGCGTAAATCGTGGCGATAAAAACTATCCTGTGACCTCTCCTTTCGTATCGCGTGTCTGGCCGACGCTGTCCCGCCACAGACGAGCATACAGGCTATGAGCCGCTATCAACTGCTCATGGCTGCCATATTCAGCGATACATCCTTTATCGATTACGACAATAACATCGCAGCGGCGAGCGGTGGTCAGTCGGTGCGCGACGATAAGCGCGATGCGTTTCTCGGTATGCGTCACTCCGGTAAGCGAGGTTATTAAGCGCTCCTCGGCGCTGCGGTCGATACGCGCTGTCGCCTCGTCGAGCAGCAGAATGTGCGCCTGCGCCAGTTGGGCGCGGGCGAGGGCAATCAACTGACGCTGGCCCGCGGACAGATCCGTGCCGCCGTTATTGACCGGAGTACGAAACCCCAGCGGCAGATGTTGCACAGTTTCAAAGAGTCCCGCCCGTCGCGCCGCGATCTCCACCTCCGTGTCGCTGCTGTCTGGCCGCGAATAGCGGATATTTTCGGCAATATCGCCGCTAAATAATGCGACATCCTGAGTGACCAGCCCCGTCTGGCGACGATAATCACTAAGCGACGCGGCATCAATTAGGCGCTCACCGACACGGATTTGCCCGCTGCCGGGAGAGTAGAGCCCGGCCAGCAGCTTGATCAGCGTCGATTTGCCGGCGCCGCTACGTCCGACCACCGCGACTACCGTTCCTGGCGGAATGGTGAGCGAGAGCTTATCAAGCACAGGTTGCGTTTTTTCGGGATAGCGGAATGTCAATGCCTCCAGACGTAGCGCGCCGCCAGTGCCAGGCGTTATGGATGACGGTTCAATATTCTCCGTTTCCTCAGTCGCCAATAGCGCATTGATATGTTTGCCGCTGGCGGTCGCCTGCTGCCAGGAATCAACAATGCCTGACAACTGCTGTACCGGGCCATAAAATTGTCCCAATAGCAGGAAGAACGCCGCCAGTATCCCGGGCGTCATTTCGCCTTCGGCGACCCGGGTCGCTCCGATTAAAAGCACGGCGGCATAGGCAGCCTCGGTGCAGAAGGTCAGGAACGGAAAATAAACGGCAAGGTATTTTTGCGCCCGCACGCGGGTGGCGCGGAAGTTGTCTGATAACGCCCGTAGCCTGGCGGCTTCCTGCTGTTGTTGGCCGTGTGACTGTACTACCCGCATACCGGAGACCTTTTCCTGAAGCGTACTGTTCACCTTACCAATTTCCAGCCGTGCTTGGGCGTAGGCAGGCGAGCTCAAACGGCGGTAAATCCACGTCGCCAGCACCACTACAGGCACGGCGCTTAATGCCGTTAACGCAAGAATGGGGTCAAGCCAGAACATTGCCGCGGCGATAGCGACCATCGTCACGATGCTGGTGGCCGCGCTGGCAAGACCGTTTTGCAGAAATCGGGCGAGTGAATCAACGTCGACGGTCATGCGAGTAAGACGCGAGTCGATGTGCTTCTCGTGCCAGGGAAGACTCAGGCGTAGCAGGTGGCTGAAGCTGCGTAAGCGTACCGTATGCTGTACCGACTCTGCCGCGCGGGCGGCGAAGATCGTTTGCAGCGCATAGCAGCACCAACCGATCGCCACCAGGCACAGCGCGAGCAGGGCGCATATGCCAATAGTCGACATATCCCCTGCGGCAACGCCTGAGTCAATACCGCGCTGCAAAAGCACCAGCACGCCAACGCCTGCGGCGGAATCAAGCGCGATAAGCAGGGCGGCGATGACGAACATCCAGGCTACTGGCGTCAGCAACGATGAGACTTGACGCCCGTGGCCTGCCAGCGCCATCTGTACGGCGCGTTCCGGAACGCGCGTCATCCGGTCGACAAAACCTTTTCCGGCGGGTGTCTGGCGCTCATGCGCGTCGTCGGATTTTGCCGCCTGCGTTGTTGGCCATAGCGCACGTTGTTCCGCCGGGGCGAGGGCGAGAAAATCCCCCTCGCCGCTCATCAGCGAGCGAAACGTCGGACACCTTGCATCCAGCTCCGCCTGGGTACCGATATCCACGACGCGGCCTTTATCCAGCACGACGATCCGATCGGCTAACTGCAGTGTTGAACGGCGACGTGCAATCACCAGCAGCATATGCTCATTATCGGCATAACGACCAAGAGCCGTGTTAATTTCCGCTTCAGTACCGGCATCGACCGCCGAGGTGGTGTCATCGAGAATCAGCAGTTCCGGCGCGGTAATCAGTGCCCGGGCTAGCGCAATACGCTGGCGTTGGCCGCCGGAGAGGTTGCTTCCGCGTTCGGCCAGTCGGGTGTTGAACCCCTGCGGTAGCGCATTGATGAACCCGCTGGCGCCTGCGGCATCGGCGGCGCGTCGAATGTCGTCCTGAGTCGCTTGCGGGTGCCCATAGGCGATGTTTTCCGCCACCGTACCGGCAAACAGAAACGCGTCTTCAAACACTACGCCAACGCGACGACGAAGCGCCGTCAGTTTCAGGTCGCGAATATTCTGTTGACCCGCAGTGGTGTTGAGCCACACCCCGCCGGAGGTGGGATCGTAAAAGCGCGCCAGCAACATCAGCAATGTTGATTTCCCGGAGCCGGATGCGCCAACCACTGCCACGGTTTCACCGGCGTGAATGGAAAAGGAGATCTCATTGAGGATACGGTTACCGTTGTCGTAGTGGAAACTCATCTTCTCCACGTCCAGCCCAATAATCTGACCCTCAACCGACTCAGTACCGTCTTCCATGCGAGAACGCGTGTCGATAAGCGCGAAGACGCGCTCTACCGACGCCTGTGTGCGCTGTGCAATAACCAAAAACGATGCCAGTACGCGGGTGGGGCCGGTCAGCATAGCGAGAAAACTCGCGAACGCAACGAAGGTTCCCAGATCGATGCGCCCATTCATTACCGACCAGCCGCCATAGCACAGCAGGACGATCTGCCCTATCACCGGTAGCGCCAGCATGGTTGCGCCCGGCATCGCCTGCGAGATAGCGGCACCGATGCGTACCCGCACCATCTGCCGCGACTGACCATCGAGCCAACGCGTTTCGCGTAACTCCGCCACGCAGGACTTCACCACTGAGATCTGTTCCAATACTTCGCGCATATGTTCCGTCATGTGCGCCAGCCGGTCTGAGGCAAGCCCCGTTTGCGCGAAAACACGGCGACGGGCGCGCAGGGCGGTAATAGCAAGGGCGGCCAGTACGCAAATCACGATAAGCGTCATGGATGGCGACATCCATAGCATCACCGCGATACCGGCCACATAGTAAGTGAGCACCGCCAGCGGCACCGGACACATCTGTAGCAAGGTGTGTACCTGTTGAAGATCGCTGTTGGTACGCGAAATGACCTGCCCGGTACGCAAGGCGTCCTGGCCTGCGCCGTCCAGTTTTTGAATACTGTCGAACGCACGGCTACGTAACGTATGCTGAACCCACAGCGAGAGTTCCCCGGCATAGCCGCGGCGCACGTAATTCCCGATAAAATCAAAAAGGGCAATTAATAGCAGGCCGCAGGCAAGTAACGGCAGGTGGGTCGTATCGCCTGCTATCGCGTCATTGACGGCCTGACGCGTTATTAGCGGCGTCAGCGCAGCCAGTAAAATAGTCGATACTGATGCTACGATGACAATGATGCTCAGTGTTTTACGTTCCCAACACACGCGGGCAAGGCGAACTATCCAGGCACGAGCGGGCATGGGGGAATGAGTCGCGGGCATTAAGCCTCCTTATCGGTGAAAGATGAGATATGGCGACACACGCTGGGTTCAGCCGCCACATTGTCATTGCGCTGCCGCGGTTAGCTGTGTTGCAGCATGGCGATCAGTTTTTTTGCCACCTCGGTCGGGCAAGGCTGGGCCGCCATTTCCGCCGCGACCTCCTGCGACGCCTCGCGAAGCGCGCGATTACCGAGGAAGGTATTGATCATGCTGCTCGTAAGCCCGCTCTTACCGGGAATAATTCCGCATCCGCGCTCGACCACGGCGCGGGCATTGACGGGTCTGTCGGCACCCTGACCAAAGACTATCTGCGGAATGCCGGCATGCAGCGCCGTCAGGGTGTTGCCTGCGCCGCCATGGTGGATAAAACCGTCGGCACCGTTAAGGAAAACGCCCATCGGAAGCCAGTCGACCAGACGGACATTCGGCGGCAGTGAACGTAAATCCGAGCGGGCGTTTGCCGGAAGATGCAGGATGATTTCGGCATCTACTTCGCCGGCAGAATCCATTACCCAGGAAATCAGATCCAGGCCATCCACCATCGGTTTGACGGTGCCGAGGCTGACCAGAAGACGCTTGCGATCAGGTGTACGTTCCCACCATTCTTCCCAGACGGCGCCGCCGTTATACGGGACGTATTGCATGGAGATAACCGGCTCTCCGTCATTTTGCAGTATGCTCATGCTGGGCGGTGTGACGTCTATCCACGCCAGATCTCTTGGTGGCGCGCTGACCCCATGGCGGCGGTAGGCGTTAGAAAGTGATTTCGTCACGCCTTTGATGTGCCAGGGCGTATGACCGAAGCCGACGGTTTGCATCACTACCGGAATGTCATACTTAGCGGCAATCAGTGGTCCAACGACCCCAAGGGGAGGGTAGACGATGAGATCTGGTCGCCACTGCCCGGCGAACGCGACCAGCGGGTCAGTCATCTCTTCGCTGAAGAATGAGAAGTTCCCCATTTTTGTTCCAATGTTATTTTCTTTTCGTAATGCCTCCTGACGGCGATAACCCGCTTCCGAATCGAAACCAGGCGCAGCGTCAAATACCACCAACCCAGCTTCGGCTGCTTTCTGTGCAAATTTTCCACCGCTTGCAATCAGCACTTCATGGCCATTAACACGAAACGCTTGCGCCAGGGACAGCACAGGGTATAGCAGTCCATACAGTGGTGGACCGACAAACAGAATACGCATGAGAAATCCTCTCTCTCCACGTCATAAATCGAACAAGTCGTTAATGAGAATGATAATAATTACCAATATCATTTGTAAAATGCAATAACTAATACGACACTTGATCATGTGATGATTTTTTGCGTAAAAATCGGGAAAGAGGAGAGCGTTAAGCGGTGAAGTTTGGTTTCAGGCTTATTTACGCGCGTATGGTCGCACAGGCAAAGCGCCAGGATTGGGGAACTGGATTCGCATACCAGACGCCCGTGGATTATTAATGATAACTTTGCAAATAACCTTTCAGACACTGAGGTAAACGTACCGACAACAAGGTAACGGGAAGCGTAGGTAGTAGTATTGATAACGCGTTGCGGGGCAATTTAATGGTGTCCGGCGGCAGATCGTGTTCTGTGCAGACTTTCCGGCGTTAAATCCCGTATCACCTGCGAGCCTGGACTATCTCTGTGGTATCAACTCTGTAGTAATTTTGTCCCCTTCGTCTTCATTAGCCAATGAAACCGGCTTTAACGTCACCGTTCGAATGTTGCGAACGAACAGCTCCTTATGCGGAATATCGTCACCGCTCTGCGATTTTTATAGCGCATCAGCCACACGATTTATTGGTTCTTGAAAACCAAGGTTTTTGATAACCAATGTTATGCCAGGCTTACCTGTGTCATCCAGGTTATCGACACTTAAGGCATAAACTTTACTACTTTTTCTATCCGTAAATGCTTACATCTAACAGTTTGATTAAAAAGCCTTTCTATGTGAACACTGCGTCTGGTAGTGTTTTGAGCGATGTCGTCTATAGCTGGATATAACATAGGCTTTATCGTGAGTGTGTTATACTATATATGTTAATGCGTTGAATTTTTTCTCTTTTTTATTAGATGCTGTCTTTTTCGTATACCCTTTCGGTTTATTCATGCCATACGTCTGTATTACAAAAATGTTATATCCATCCTGTTGTGATTTTTATTTTAATTCATTCGTTTTTTATACGATTTGCCGGAAAGTATCTGTATAAGGTGGATACGCCAATACCAAAAATAATAGCTAATTGCTGCCGAGGATGGCCTTTCTCTAATAGCCGGCTAATCTGTTCCTGTTCATGTCTATTGATCGCCCGAGGGCGCCCTCCCAGTCGTCCTTGCGCTCTGGCGGCAGCCAGTCCGGCAAGGGTTCGCTCGACAATTAATTCTCGCTCCATCTCGGCCAGTGCTGACATTACATGAAAAAAGAATCGCCCCATCGCGCTACTGGTATCAATACTATCGGTTAAAGAATGGAAGTGAGCTCCACGTTCATGTAATTCTGATATTAACGCCACCAGGTTTTTCACGCTGCGGCCCAGTCTGTCTAATTTCCAGACGACAAGAGTATCGCCTTTATTTACATACTTTAGCGCTCGTTTCAGGCCGGGGCGGTTTGCAATCTTGCCACTGATACGGTCCTCAAAAATGCGGTCACAATTTGCACTAGTAAGCGCATTACGCTGTAAATCGATATTTTGGTCAATTGTTGACACCCGAATATACCCAATAGTAGCCATGATTTTCTCCTTTACATCAGATAAAGAAGAATTTTAGTCGCTTTTCTCATGGGAGATTGCTTTATCAAAAACCTTCCAAAAGGAAAATTTTATGGCACAAGTAATCAACACTAACAGTCTGTCGCTGCTGACCCAGAATAACCTGAACAAATCCCAGTCCGCACTGGGCACCGCTATCGAGCGTCTGTCTTCTGGTCTGCGTATCAACAGCGCGAAAGACGATGCGGCAGGTCAGGCGATTGCTAACCGTTTTACCGCGAACATCAAAGGTCTGACTCAGGCCTCCCGTAACGCTAACGACGGTATCTCCATTGCGCAGACCACTGAAGGCGCGCTGAACGAAATCAACAACAACCTGCAGCGTGTGCGTGAACTGGCGGTTCAGTCTGCTAACAGCACCAACTCCCAGTCTGACCTCGACTCCATCCAGGCTGAAATCACCCAGCGCCTGAACGAAATCGACCGTGTATCCGGCCAGACTCAGTTCAACGGCGTGAAAGTCCTGGCGCAGGACAACACCCTGACCATCCAGGTTGGTGCCAACGATGGTGAAACTATCGATATCGATCTGAAGCAGATCAACTCTCAGACCCTGGGTCTGGATTCACTGAACGTGTAGAAAGCGTATGATGTGAAAGATACAGCAGTAACAACGAAAGCTTATGCCAATAATGGTACTACACTGGATGTATCGGGTCTTGATGATGCAGCTATTAAAGCGGCTACGGGTGGTACGAATGGTGCACCTAGTGTAACAGGTAGTGCGGTTAAATTTGACGCAGATAATAACAAGTACTTTGTTACTATTGGTGGCTTTACTGGTGCTGATCTCGACAAAAATGGCGATTATGAAGTTAACGTTGCTACTGACGGTACAGTAACCCTTGCGGCTGGCGCAACTAAAACCACAATGCCTGCTGGTGCGACAACTAAAACAGAAGTACAGGAGTTAAAAGATACACCGGCAGTTGTTTCCGCAGATGCTAAAAATGCCTTAATTGCTGGCGGCGTTGACGCTACCGATGCTAATGGCGCTGAGTTGGTCAAAATGTCTTATACCGATAAAAATGGTAAGACAATTGAAGGCGGTTATGCGCTTAAAGCTGGCGATAAGTATTACGCCGCAGATTACGATGAAGCGACAGGAGCAATTAAAGCTAAAACCACAAGTTATACCGCTGCTGACGGCACTACCAAAACAGCGGCTAACCAACTGGGTGGCGTAGACGGTAAAACCGAAGTCGTTACTATCGACGGTAAAACCTATAATGCCAGCAAAGCCGCTGGTCATGATTTCAAAGCACAACCAGAGCTGGCTGAAGCAGCCGCTAAAACCACCGAAAACCCGCTGCAGAAAATTGATGCCGCGCTGGCGCAGGTGGATGCGCTGCGCTCTGACCTGGGTGCGGTACAGAACCGTTTCAACTCCGCTATCACCAACCTGGGCAATACCGTAAACAACCTGTCTGAAGCGCGTAGCCGTATCGAAGATTCCGACTATGCGACTGAAGTCTCCAACATGTCTCGCGCGCAGATTCTGCAGCAGGCTGGTACTTCCGTTCTGGCGCAGGCTAACCAGGTCCCGCAGAACGTGCTGTCTCTGTTACGTTAATTTATTTCGTTTTATTCAGCCCCGTGAATTCGGGGCTTTTTCATTCAGCATAGATGAATATATCTTTATGGAATGTATGGCTGTAAATGATATTTCCTACGGGCGAGAGGCTGAAATATGGCCGCGGGATTATTCTATGCTTGCTCGTCGAGTTCAATTTCTACGTTTTAATGATATCCCTGTTCGATTGGTGAGTAATAATGCCCGGATAATCACAGGCTACATTGCGAAGTTTAATCCGAGGGAAAATTTGATTCTGGCTTCGGATAAACCTAAAGGAAATAAGCGCATTGAAGTTAAATTAGAGTCTCTGGCAATTCTTGAAGAATTATCAGGTAATGACGCTTTTAATCTTTCGCTGGTGCCGGCTGACGAATTTAATCTTCAGCAAGATACTCCATCAAGAAGAGATTATTTCTCGATTTGCAATAAGTGCTATAAACAGGGAGTCGGTATCAAAATCTATATGAAGTATGGACAGGTTTTGACTGGCAAAACGACAGGCGTAAATGCGTGTCAGGTTGGTGTGAGGAAACCCAATGGCAATCATATGCAAGTTATGTTTGACTGGGTGAGCAGGATCACGTCTTCGGACTACGCTGAATAACGCATACGGTAATAAAAAATTCCGTGAGAAAATATTGATCCTGGAGGAACAGAGACCATTCGACAGCGCATAGATAGTTTCGCCGCTGCTCGTGCCACTACGGCCAGGACGCTTAAAGCAGCTGACAGAAAAGAATTGATCATTAAAGCTTCGCAAAGAAGGTCTGCTGAATTTTTGCAAATCTATGGATACTGTAGCCCAACATCCTGGCGTCTCACGGGCAACTGCTTATCTTTATGTTCGACAGCCTGACTGAGAGCTTTGCCCCAGCCAGGCTGGAGTTCCATTTTCTTTGACTCTCGTATTCCAATTCTTTCGGGAGTTATTGGTGAGACTTTTGGCGTTTTGCCCTGTCACCCATTGCGTCATTTGACGTCAATGCCCGTGAGGCTCTCAGCAATCCTCACCAGGCGGCAATAGATGTAAAAAAGCCCGCAGGGCTTGTGCCGTACGGGCTTTCTGTACTTCACCGGACGTATCCGGATCATTATTTGGTGGGCTGGCGGAGTCTGAATAATTCACGTAACTATCTGTTATTATGTGACTTTATCCAATTCAACTTTCATTGGTATACCTAAGCGTATACCAATGGAGATTTGTTGCAGCGCTTCCTGTGGTTAAGTGAACCTGTTTTTGGATAGATCACATCAAGAAAAAAACTTTTTTTTTAGAAAAACTGTTCACACTGTTCACTGTGTATTTTTGTTTATTGAAATCATTACGTTACACGGTGAATGGTTGGTGAACAGTGAACACTTTACTGTTCACTTTTGCCGTTTTGCAGGTAAAAAAAGACCGGCAATTGCCGGTCAGGTCAGGTTATTTCGCTATGGGGTCATCGCATTTTGGCAGCCAGTCGGCGTTGCTTTCTTCTCTTAGCGCGAGATTGGTCTGTATGCCCTGATTTTTCCGGCGCTTCTCATAACTTAGCCCGTATTCTTTCAGCATGGCTGGCAGTCCTTTACCGAACATGGTAAGGCTCAGGGTATTCCTGTAGCCGTGGGCTTCCATATACGCCAGATAGGCATGATACAGATACAGGCGCGGCTGACGCGGAATGATGTTGGCATTGCCAATATACATCCCCTCAGGCTCCGGCAGTGCTTCAAGGTAACCACAAAAATCAAATGTCGGGTCGGCGTCGCGTTTAATACTGAGCGCCTCGTCGGAGTTCTGCTGTGACTGGAGCAGTGTGCGGGCGATCATCGGATCGCTGAACTTCTGCATTAGCTGGCGTACAATCACGGCCAGCTCGCGGGCGATTTTGTTCTTGAGCTGCGGGTCGCGCTCTTCCGGGGCAATCTGTTCCGGGAAATGCAGGATCACCCGGCGACGGGAAACACCGCCGCTACGGTCGGTAAATCGCATCGGGTTATTGTTCACGGCCAGAATCACCGCCGGAATATGGGTGGAGTACGCATCCTTGTATTTCGGGTCGACCGATACCGCATCACCGCCTGTGATGGCCTTAAGTCCTGCACCGTCACCGCTCCATTTTTCCTGGTCAGGCAGCCGTATCAGCGAGAAGCCAATCAGCGCCGCGCGCTCACGTGGTGATTCCAGCGTTTCGATGGTAGCCGACGTGGCGTTATCTTCCCCGGCAAGCATGGTCGCAATTTCGGCCAGAATACTTTTTCCGCTCCCGCCGGGGCCGGTGACTTCGAGAAAGAGCTGCCAGTCGTAACGGTTCGCCAGAACCATAAACAGCGCGGCCAGAATCACATCGCGTTTTTCCGGTTTGCTACCGGCAGCGCGGTCAAGCCAGCGCCAGAAATAAGGGGCGTGGGTTTCCAGCGTTTCGCCCTCCACCGGTGGGGTGAAATCAACATCACATAGCGTGCGCAGCCAGTGCGATTTATGATGCGGGCTGAAAGTGCCGGTGGCGGTATCGAGTACCCCGTTACGAAAACCAATCAGACGGCGCGCCGGTGCGTCCTGCTGCGGAATAATCAGTTTCAGGGTCTCCACCACTGAGGCGATTTTCCCCGACGAGAACGGGGCGCGTAAGCGCTGGAATAAATCAGCCACATTCCGTGAAAAAGTGGCGGCAGGGATATTTTTCCAGATGCCGTTTTCATAGCGGGACAGGAGCTGGCCGTTCGCATCCACCGCCAGCGCTTCGCCGTAATGCTCATGCACCCGCAAGGCCTTGTCGCTGGCGCTCATGGCGGTAAATTCCGCTTCGCTCATGGTATCAAACGGACTTTGCGCCGGTGGCCGGATAGCGTCATAAATGGCTTTCCGCGTGGCCTCTTCACCTTTCTGCATAAACGCATCATTCCAGTCACCGAACACCGGCGGCAGGGCAACAATGCCCTCACAGGCATCTGCGGCCGCAGCGGCTTTGCTCTGGCCGTCGCCGTTCAGGTCACGGTCGGCGGCCAGCACAATCTGACAGGCCGGGGACTTCTGACGGGTAAGGCTCGCCAGAGAAAGGAGGTTCACGGAGGACAGCGCCACCATGACGGTTTCCCCGGTCAGGTGATGCACGGTGAGCGCGGTCGCATAACCTTCCGCAATCCACAGGCGTTTTCCGGCCTGTTTTTTCCCTTCGATGATATGACATGCCCCTTTGACCTGACCGCCTTTCAAGGTGCGTTTGAGACCATCAGCATTGATAAACTGAAGGTTAACCAGTGCGCCGGTATCGTCAGACAGCGGGACAACCACATCCCCGGCGCGGAACGTCACGCCGCCGGTTTTATGCATGACGGTGAGCGTCAGACATTCCAGAGCGGGGAAACCCTTGCGGGTGAGGTAGGCGTTGCCGGTGGTCGGTCGGGTTTTCTCCATGAGCCTGACAGCCAGCGCGGTCGCCGCTTTGCGGTCGGCCTCCGTTTCAGCCTCTGCGGCCGCAATCACTTCCGGGGCAACCGGCGACAGATTGCCGGTCACGGCGTTCACCTTCCCGGCAGCTTCTGACGGGGTCACGCCAAACACTTTCTCTACCAGCTTAAGCCCGTCACCTGCGCCACACTGATTGCAGAACCACGTCCCGCGCCCCTCTTTATCGTCAAAGCGGAAACGGTCAGAGCCGCCACACACCGGGCAGGACTGATGGCGGTTTTTAATCACCTTCACACCCAGCGCAGGGAGAATGTTCGGCCAGTGGCCACAGGCCTGTTTTACGGTTTCCGTTACGTTCATTTTCATCGTTATTTTCTCCCTCAGTGCAGTACCGGTGCGGTGATATGACGGGCGCAAAGTTCATTCATCACGGCGAGCCCGAGAAAGGACAGCGACGGCGCGGCCTTGAGTGGTCCGGCTTCCATTAAATCTTCCAGCAGTGCACAGGCAATCTGGCGGCCTTTTTCCTCGCCGTGCTGGCGCAGATAGAAGCCCTCCAGCTCGGCAGCAATGGCGCTTTCCAGTGTGTCGAGGGTGAGTTGCGGGTAGCGGTGCTGACGTTCGCACAGGGTCAGCCAGGCACAGGCCACGGCGCGACGATACAGCGCGGCGCGTAATACGGGTGGTAATGGTTTTTTCATACATTGCCCTCCCCGGTCAGCCAGTGCTGATTGCAGCGCTCGACCACGCCGTCGAGCTGGGCGGTCATAAGGTAAATCACGGAGGTGAGCTGTAACTGCTGCACCGGGTCACGGCGAACGGTGGCGCAGTCCTGCACCTGCATCAGATCGCCGACGAGCAGGCCGACGTTGCGCATATGTTCCAGACATTCGAGGTCTGCCCGGCTGATGGCGGGCTGGTGTTTATTCTGCGGCCGTTCCGTACTGTAAACAGGCATAATTTCTTCTCCTGCAGGTGTGCGTATCCCTGCGCGAATACGCACATTTAATTTTGGGAATGTCGTTTTTTAATTACAGATAATGGCGGTAACTGTTATCCGGTTTTATTTCTGGATCCGCTCGCGGAATATCCCGCCATTTACGCGCCGCTGGTACTGTTCGCTTGGGAGTCGTTATATCTTTCTGGTAAATATCGATATTTTTCGCCCGCCACTTCTGTAATTCAGGGTCGAAAGTGACTTCTTTCAGTACGGCATAACGATTTTCGCGGCAGCGTTTAAACAGATCTGGTTTCACACAGGTAAATTCCTGCAAAAAACGACCGAGCGGTATTTCCGTAAAATGGTCATCATTTTCTGTACGGACAAGAATGCTGTACGTCCGGCGGTACGGATTCCAGGCCAGCGCCGGGCAACGGTACGGCATATCCCATGGAATGCCAGCGGCCAGAACGCCGACCACGACCACATCAGGGAAGCCTGTGCAGCGATAAATCTCACCGGGCTGAGGAAAATCAAACATGGTCTTCTTCCTCCCGCAGGCCTTGCTGAGTGAGAAAGTCACGGCACAGGCCTTTGCCTTTCAGTTCCTCCAGAACAAAACTGATGTCATCGTGCAGATAGCTGAAAATATGTGGCATACAAAGCTGATGCAGGCCGGTTAATTCACGTTGCCCCAAATCAAGCCCGACAAACTGCGTTATAGTGCTGGCGCGGTTGAGTTTATGGTATGCCTCAATGCTGAGGTGCTCGCGAAGAGTGTTAAGGTCATCACGACGCGCTGAGACGGTCTGAATGCTGTTTTCAGTGTGCATGTGACACCTCCGCAAGCGGCAGACGGGCGGAAAGAGAAAGGACATAGTCGCGGACAAGGGAACTGCGTGCGGTGCGCTCGTCACCGGCAACGGTGCGGAGCATGCAGATATGTGGTTTACGCTCAGTGCGGCGAACGGCCGCAAACACAAAAATAAATTCATGGTGAGACGGGGTGAGGGTTGTAGCCATAAGGCAACCTCCGATGGATAGCTGATAATTGCTATCGCCGGAGTTCTCACGCTCAGTGGCGATAGCCCAGACGGGGGTGAGAATACCGGCTCCATCGAATACCGGCCAGCCCGAGGGCTGCCCCGCCTGAGCTACCATTGACATGATGACATAATGTACGAATACGGGCAGGCGACGGAAAGTCACACCTGCACGAATGTCCGCACACCACACCATTATCTGGTGCTCTGTGGCGTTGATTGCGACACAAAAAAAGACGCATGGCGCGTCTGGTATCGCCGATGGATTGCTCGGGTTCTCACGCCCGGTTGCCGATTTTGCGGCAACAGCAAAACTGTACCAGGAAACATACAAAAGATGCAAGCCAGAAAAAGGGGCTTTTTGCTGAACAGGTCGCATCATGCGTCATATCCCCGCTTGCGTTGTGCAATACGGTCGGCCATCCATGCGGTGACTTCGGATTGCAGCCAAGCAACATTTTTACCACCGAGGGTTATCTGCTGCGGAAAGGCATTTTTCTTAATGAGATCGTAAAGCGTGGAGCGGGACAGACCGCACAGATGCATCACTTCAGGCAGGCGTAAAAATCGCTCCTGAGTGGCATCAGATACCGGCATCAGGGGAGCCGCTGGAGCAGAAGACGGAGAAGAAAAAGCAGTTTGCATTAAGCCACCTCGTAACAATCCATACAGCGCCGGTCGTGTCCGTCCGGCTTCGGGTAGCTCTTTATTTTGTGAATATTTTTCTCCAGTGCAACAGGTGCATGTTGTGTCGTGGAGCGGTTTTGTCTGTTATTTGAGCAG
This sequence comes from Salmonella sp. A7, assembly GCF_020181675.1. Taxonomy (NCBI): domain Bacteria; kingdom Pseudomonadati; phylum Pseudomonadota; class Gammaproteobacteria; order Enterobacterales; family Enterobacteriaceae; genus Salmonella; species Salmonella sp. A7. Next base: position 1,114,716 of record NZ_CP084001.1, read on the forward strand.
TGAAATGAAAAGGCGAAAAATAATCGGCACACGACGCGCTGAGACGCTCATAAAATCCGGCTGATTGGATTCTTCTATTAATTACAGAAAATAAAAATAAAAAAACAATGAATCATTCGGAGGGAGATTGCCGGTAGCGGTGAACAGTAGTGAACAGTCGGTGAACAGTTACACCCTCAACTGTTCACCCTTTATCTGACTGTATTACTTATCTTTTTCTTTTCAGTGAACAGTAGTGAATAGTTATAAGTAAAAAAACAAACAGTGAGTAAGGTTTTCCTGAGACCTTTCTCTGGCCAGCCGGGTTTTAAGGTCTGTTTGTGCCATTTTTGCCACAACGGCAATGAATCGTGTTGTTGTGTCCGGCGCGGCAGAATCTCCTCAGATTGAAACGAAGAGGAGACCCGACATGACTCATACCGCTGTTATTCCCGACTACCTTAAACCCGCGATGGAACGGCTTGAGACGGCCAGAGAGGAACATCTCATTAATGCCCGACGCATGGATGAAACCACGGCGGCCATCAGCCAGGTGAAAGCACAAAAAAAGGAGCTGGAGCAGGAAAACGGCAATGATTCCGGCGCATGGCGCGCCGCCTTTCGTGCCGGTGGTGCTGTCATTACCGACGAGCTGAAACAACGCCATCTGGCGCGCGTGGCACGGCGGGAACTGGCGCAGGAATGTGACAGCATGAACGAGGTACTGTCTTTTGAGCTGGACAGCCTTAAAGGAGCGTGTGACCGGACGGCCAAAGCGTATCGTCAGGCACATCACAGCGTCCTCAGCCAGTACGCAGAGCATGAGCTAAATGCTGCCCTGCGTGAAACCTGTAGCGCGCTGGTCAGGGCAATGAAACTCAACATACTGGTACTGAATAACCCGCTTGCCAATACCGCCGGCCATCAGGGCTATATCCAGCCAGAGCAGGCCGTTATGCAGCAGGTGAAAGCGTGGCTTGAACAGGCCGTGAATGGCTGCAATATCCGTCTGACCGATGAACCGGTGCTGTTTAAAACAGGGCTCTCATCCTCCACGCTGCCACATATGGAGCATGATGTTGCGGTTACGCCCGGCCAGCGTCAGGTATGGTTTGAGAAAATGAAAAAACGTGAGTCTGACCTTAAGGCACGGGGGTTACTGTCATGATGCGCTGCCCTTTCTGCCGCACAGCGGCACACGTTCGCACCAGCCGCTATATGTCTGACAGCGTCAAAGAGAGTTACCTGCAGTGCCAGAATGTACACTGCTCGGCGACATTTAAAACGCATGAGTCGATTTTTGAAGTGATACGCTCGCCGGGCGTCGATGAGAAAACCGCGCCGGTGCCGACAGCCCCCGTTGCACCCCGTCGGGTAAAAGGCTGCTACAGCTCGCCGTTCCGCCATTAATAAGGAGAAACAACCCGTGACCACTCTGACGTTACAGCAGGCCTGTGACGCCTGTCAGACGAACAAAACCGCGTGGCTGAACCGTAAAAGCGAACTGGCCGCCGCAATGCAGGAATATCAGGAATTATTGCTGGATGACAATGCATCAGGCTCCCGCAGATTACAGACGCTGCGTGACCTGATTGACGTAAAAAAATGGGAAGTTAATCAGGCCGCCGGTCGCTACATCTTCTCGCATGAGGAGGTGCAGCGCATCAGCATCCGTAACCGGCTGCATGATTTTATGCAGCAGAACGGAGCGGAGCTGGCCGCCGCACTGGCACCGGAGCTGATGGGGATTAAAAACCAGCCCGCGATGATAAAAAACCGCGCGCTTGACCGTTCGATGGCATATCTCCGTGAAGCCCTTTCCGTCTGGCTGACCGCAGGAAATGAAATTAATTATTCTGCACAGGATAAAGATATTTTAACGGCCATAGGATACAGGCCTGATGCGCCTTCGCGGGATGATAATCGTGAAAAATTCACCCCTGCACAGAACATGATTTACGCCCGTCGACGCGCCGGACTGGCCGCGCAGTAGACTGTCAAAAAATCCCTGTAAATCCCGCTATTTTTAACCAAATAAGCCATGCATCCATAAGGTGCATGGTTTTGCATGCGTTTTCTCGCTCCGGCATGCCAGACCAGCGCCAGTCGTGGCGCGGCCTGAGACCATCTTTGCACCTGCATTAAAAGCGGCCCATTAAGCGGGCAGGCGTGGCGGGGAGAGCATTGCGCGCGACATTACATAAAAAATTTGTAGTAAAGTTTTCTCCAATCGCATTCAGTTTGATCATTGGTAGTTAGTTTTAAGAGGTAGATCTAGGCTTCGTATGAACATAAAATGTTATTCTTGATGAATTGTTTTTTCACATGGAGCAAAGTGAAGTGGCGATTGTTGAATTGCATTTTGATGGCGATATTGCACCTGATCACCAAGTATCTCTAAGAACTCTTTCTAAAAGTTTAGGTCACTTGCAAAGTGCCTTAGACCGGGCTTATCTTGACATAAGGCATGGTAATCTTTGGAAATATGCCAAGATGCACCATGACTACTATAAAGATGTTGAAATGTTGGTACAGCCTCCTAGAGAAGGCGGATACATTATTGACTTCTTCTCAAAGAAAGAAATTACAAAAAAAGTTGTCGAAAGGGTTTCAAATGCAATAAATAATGCTGTAGTAGAAGCACAGCAAGCAGGTCTTGAAAATGCTGACACTATCAGTAAAAGTTTGGAAACTAAACGTGCGCAAATCGCTGCTCAAAAAGTTCTTCCACGTGATTATCAAAAACTTTTAGAAAATCCTGATCCGGCAGTTAATCGGCGGTATGGTGATCGGGCTATTGTAAGAGACATAGATCAAATGCTGGCAATTATTAGATCGAATCACTCTGGTGATAGCTCGTTAGAAATATCGTTGACAGCAGATCGCACAGAGGTATTTGAATTCAATAGAGCTAAAGCTAATGATTTCCATAGAGTTATAACAAGAAAGAAATTGGGAGACCCCGTAATTTATCGAGTGAAAGTCACCGAGATGGACTTACAATATCTTTCTGCTAAAATGAAGAATAATTTTAATAACTCGGTAAGCACGCTGAGATTTGCCTCAAAGGAAGATTTTCAAGAAGTTTTCCCTTATTTTCAAGGTGAAAAAGAAATGGTGTTTTTGGGTGCGCCTTATATAGAATATGGTGCTTTTGATCCAGCTTGCGGAGATGTATATTTTATACAGGTGTATTAATGGATGAGTTAGCAAAAAAAGTCCAAGAAAAATATATAGAGGATCTTACTAGTAAGTATCCTCTACATCGTTTTTTGATATTGTTCATGGTAATTTTCTTTATGCTAACTTATCAAAATGGTAATGTTGATATTTACAATATTCTGAACCAAACATCGCTTAAGGAAGTCTTTGATTTTCAGGGCGGCGTGTTGTCAGGGCTTTCAATGTTGCAACTAATGCAAGCTCTCATCATTTCTTTGATTTTGAATAGTTCGCATAAAAAAATAAATTTTTCTATTTTCAATCGATTGATTTTAATCGGTAATTCTAATGGGTATATTGCAAAAATTCATGAAAAATATAAGAGTTTAAAAAGAAATGATGCCTATGATTTCTTTCTCATCAAGGAGATAGATAACAAAATAACAGATAAAAAGGCTTGTCTTCGTGTTAAGGTAATTAACTCCGAGATTATTTTTTCTCTTTTGTTTTGTATACTTTGGAGTTTTCATATATCTGCAGTGAATATAGTCTCGATATTTTCTTTATTATTATTGTGGTTTTATGTTCAATGGGATATTTATAAGTTTTACACCTCTGATTTCTTTCCGTTGTATGTTGCAAAACAATATTTGCTAGATGAGCCTATAGTCGCTACAGAAGGCTTTCATGATTGAAAGCCTTAAATAATAATATATTCGCTAAATATTGTCATTTAGAACTCGTAATTATTGCACCCCACCAAGATAAGAGTTCCTTACGTTGCTCAATGTACAAAGCACGATTATATGCTCGGCGGACTTCGTCTTTGTCAACATGAGAAAGTGCAGTTTCGATAACGTCTGAGTTAAAACCAGCCTCATTCATTGCTGTGCTTGCAATAGATCTCAAGCCATGAGCAACTAATTTTTGCCCATATCCAATCCGCTTTAAGGCTGCATTAGCTGTCTGGCTATTCATTGGCTGCTTTGGATTATTCCTACTCGGAAAAACATATTCTCGATGTGCGCTAATAGGCTTCATAACCTCTAGAATATCTAATGCCTGAGGAGATAGAGGAACAACGTGCTCACGCTTGGCCTTCATTCGTTCGGCTGGAATCGTCCAGAGCTTTGTATCGAGATCGATCTCTGTCCACCTGGCACCGGAGGCCTCAGAAGGGCGCACAAGAGTCAGGAGTTGCCATTCAATAAGACAGCGAGTCGAAACAGACAGATTTGACATGATTAAAGAACGCATCAGTTTCGGCAATTCTTCTGGCCGCAGTGTCGGCATGTTTTGCTTTTTAGGCTTCTCAAATGCCATACCAATACCAGATGCAGGGTTGGCATCAATCAGACCAGTGTTTACGGCATAAATCATTATCTCGTTAATACGCTGCACCAGTCGACGTACAGTCTCAAGCGCCCCACGAGCTTTGATTGGTTCAAGCGCTTCAACCAATGTACGGGCTTTGATTTGCTGAACAGGGATCTCACCGATGGCAGGGAATACATCTTTCTGCAGTGAACGCCAAATGTCTTTTGCGTAATCAGGAGTAACGCTTTTGCTTTTGAGCTGGAACCAGTTAGCGGCGACTGTCGAAAAAATACTGTCCAGAGCGATTTTTTGCTCTTCCTCTACGGCTTCAGCTTGAATTTGTGGGTCAATTCCGTTGGCTAATAAGGCAAGATAATCCGCTCTTAATCCTCGGGCATCAGCAAGTGAAAGGGCGGGGAAGGCACCGAGTCCCATCATTGTCCGCTGCTTTGTTGCCGGACGTTGATAACGGAAACGCCAGAGCTTTTTCCCACTGGTTTTCACTATCAGGAAAAGCCCATCACCATCATGTAGCGTTAGATCCTTCTCTAACGCCTTAGTACGCAGAACTTCGGTGTTGGTCAGGGGGCGTGTTGTCCGTGCCACTGTGGCCGCTCCTTCATGAATTGGTATACGCGTTTAGGTATACATCCTATCGTATACCTAAACGTATACCAATAATCATCGGATTTAGCCGGATGCCCTCGGACAACGACAGACACAAAAAAGCCCGCAGGGCTTGTGTCGTGCGGGATTTCTGTACTTCACCGGACGTATCCGGATCATCATTTGGTGGAGCTGGCGGGAGTTGAACCCGCGTCCGAAATTCCTACATACCATTTTTAGTATAGTAAAAACAGTGTATTGCGTTTAAAAACAGCGAGTTAGTATTATTCAGTGTTCGTCCGTTTTACGCATTTTTAATGCCCTGCCGCCAAAATGCCGCCATAAATTAGCGTTTCCAATTGAGGTTGTGAAGCGGGTTTTTTGTCACTGCGTCTTCGAGGTGGTCAGGGGCAAAGTGAGCGTAAACCATCGTCATTTTTATATCTGCGTGGCCCAGAATATCGCGCAGTACCAGTATGTTTCCGCCGTTCATCATAAAGTGGCTGGCGAAGGTATGGCGCAGCACGTGGGTACATTGGCCTTCTGGTAGCTCAATACCAGCTCTTTTTACTGCACGCTCAAAAGCTTTTCTGCATGGCGTGAATAGCTTCCCTCTGTTTTTGGGGAGTTCGTCATACAGATCCTGAGATATTGGCACGGTACGGTTTTTCTTGCCCTTCGTCTTGGTATAAGTGATGCGGTATTTTGATAGCTGATGGCCCTGCAGGTTTTCAGCTTCACTCCATCGGGCGCCAGTTGCCAGGCATACTTTTGCAATCATCAGCAAACTGGGACTCTGAGAATCAGCACAGGCATCCAGTAGACGTTTAATTTCTTCCGGTGCCAGGAACGCCAGTTCGCCCTCTGCGATTTTGAATGTTGGTAGCCCAGCGAGCGGGTTGGGTGCTGACCAGTGGCCCAGCTTTTTCAGTGTGCCAAAAACAGATGATAGGTTACGTTGTTCAAGGTTTACCGTACGGGGCTTAACTGGCGACATAAGCACGCCATCTTCATTTTTTACTTCACCTTTTAACCGTGCTTCCCTGTATTTCGTAAAATCGCCTGCGGTTAACTCTGAGGCAATGGGATCGCCCAAGCCATTACAAATAATGCTGAGTTTTGCCATCAGGCGTTTGGGGTCTGCCAGCGTCTGCCCATAAAGTGAATGCCACTGATCAATCACTTCTGACAAATGCCGCCGATCTTCCTTCTCCCCCAGCCACGGTTTTTTGTTCACCTCATCCATGGTGTGGTTTTCGAATGCTATGGCCTCGCCTTTAGTCGCAAATTGCTTGCGTACACGTTTGCCATCCCGTCCGTTCGGGTAGCATTCACACAACCATTTTCCGTTAGGCTGTTTTCTGATGCTCATAAGTTAGAGGCTCTTGATTACTTTGACTGCACGCCCGATAGCTTCAATGTCGTCGACCGAGCATTCAAATGATGTTTCATCTTGGTGAACTACAATTTTGTTGCCTGGAACGCGAGCGATTTTGACGATGCTTTTAACTCCGTCCATATCGACTAACCAGAAGCCATTACTGACTTGTTTAACAGACGTATCCACAACAAAGCTATCAGTAGCTGTTTTTACAAATAAAGAGTTGGATGAGTCACCATCGAGCAGTCTGCTATCAAGAAGAATTTCATCACTTGGCTGCAGTTCACCGTTCTTCAGTTCAACATGTTTGATGCTAGGAGCAACAATTTTAGAAAGTGGTCTTACCGTGACGGAGGTTTCGTTTTTGAGATTTCTTTCTTCGTTCTCACACGCATACATATCTCCTTGTCCCGTAGCCAGCCATAGAAGGGAAATTCCTGTTTCAAGAGCGCATTGAATTACCCATTCAGCAGGGAAACTATCCCTTAAGTATCTGTTAGCCATAGTGCTTTTTGATACTTCCAGATGTTCGCAGAGCTGCTGTCGTGAGCTGAAATTGTAAGCCTTAATAAGCCTGTTAATCGCATCGCGCCCACCACTATCATTCCCCGCCTTGATTAAACTCATAATCAAACCTCTTGACGTATATAAAAAGTGATCTTAATATCCATTCATGGTTTGAAAAGCAAAACCAAACCACATAAAACAAGATAAAACGAACCCAAACTAAGAGATACTGCACTATGAGTACTGATATTTCAATTCGTGTACCAAAAGAGATGGCAACGCCTGCTGAGTTCGCGGAGTGGGAAGGTATCTCCCGTGGCTCTGTGTATCAAAAAATTCACCATGGTCAGCTTGCTAAGTACATGGTGAAGAAAGAAAAAAATAAAGGACGTGTAAGCCTGCGGTACCTGATGTACAAAACCGACCAGGTTCGTGAGTCTCTTGGTCATTCCAACTTCCGCGTCATTGTTGGTTAGTAAGTTCGATTATGAGAACTTTCTAAGGGGCTTGCATGTTTGATTATAAGATTTCCAAACATCCACACTTTGACGAAGCCTGCCGGGTTTTCGCGCTGCGTCACAACATGGCGAAGCTGGCAGAACGCGCGGGAATGAAAGTCCAGACGCTGCGTAACAAGCTGAACCCGGAACAACCGCATCAGCTCACGCCGTCGGAGATCTGGCTGCTTACCGATCTTACTGAGGACTCTACGCTCGTTGACGGTTTTTTGGCTCAGATTCACTGCCTGCCATGCGTACCGATGAACGAAGTGGCAAAAGAGAAGTTGCCACATTACGTCATGAGCGCTACTGCTGAAATCGGACGTATTGCTGCCGGTGCTGTATCGGGTGATGTGAAAACTACTGCAGGCCGCCGCGATGTTATCAGTAGCATCAACTCTGTTACTCGCCTAATGGCACTGGCTGCCGTTTCCATACAGGCACGTTTGCAGGCTAACCCGGTGATGGCAAGCGCGGTGGATAGCGTGACGGGCCTCGGCGCTTCATTCGGTCTGATCTGAGGTGGCTATGCTGACTAGAGAACCATCTTTTGCATCACTTCTCGTTAAGCAAAGCCCAGCAATGCACTACGGTCACGGCTGGATTTATTTACCTTGCGGAAAAAAGTGGCATCCATGTATTGAACTGTCTCCCCGGCAGCAGGCTGTCCGGGGAATAGGTAAAAAGAGATTGCTACAACGTCTAAGTTTTAACGTGGCAGGCATCCTGCAAACCAGGCGAAAAGCTTTTCCTGGAAGCTGAGCTTAGTGTCGTCAGACCGACCACATGCAATAGCTGCTCTTTTGTAGGCTGGATTTAACAAAGAACCGAAAGGTGCGGAATCAGAGTGATGCAGTGTTTTCAATTTTTGTGCAATCAGCTCCGGGGTCAATTCATCCCCAGCATAAAGCAATTCACCGTACTGACGGCTTTGTACGCTAGCACGCTCGGAAATAATTGCGGGTTGCCACACAAGTTGAATTGTTGCGATTACAACAACGGGCAAAGCGAATACCCATTCCAGCCCGGTATCGGCTATGACAGCAGTACCGCTAATAATCTGAATAGCAGTCATCAATTTGTCAGCCCTACCGTGAAGTGTCGCTGTCATAAGCTCAAGGTAATAGCAGTAATGCAACTGGAAATATTCGGAGCTTTGTTTAGTCATGCCGGATTCCTATTTTTTATCTTGCCCCGGTTCTGGCTTAGGTGCAGGGGCAGGACGAGGCAATACATGGAAGTTGTCAGAGTCTGACATCAGGTTTCTCCTTCGAGGGGTAGGTGATTGTTGGCGCAAATAGTCTACCACTAAGGCACGCGCCGGGCGTGTGAAAAAATTCCCGGCACAACTTCAAATAGGTATATGTACGACGAGATAGGAGGGGGAATGGCTATTGATGGCCCGGTGGCGACAGTTCCATTAAGCCCCGGCAAACGCCTGGATGGGTTGAATCATATTGCTGAATTACGCGCAAAAGTGTTCGGCCTGAATATTGAGTCGGAGCTTGAAAGGTTCATTGAAGATATGCGCGACCAAAGGGATGTTAACAATAAACAAAATGAGAGGGCACTGGCAGCCATATTCTATATGGCAAAGATTCCAGCAGAACGTCATAGCGTCAATATTAGTGATCTGACTACTGACGAAAAGCGGGAACTGATTAAAGCAATGAATCATTTTCGTGCAGTGGTGAGCTTATTTCCAAAACGGCTAACCATGCCGAATTAACCCACAACAGAAATTAATGGCGTAAACCCGCCGGGCTTCTTATTGCCCAAATTCAGGAGAAACAACAATGCGAAATATTGAAACCCGTATCACTAAAACCGGACCAGATGATGCTGGCCTTAATCAGTTGCTGACTGATGCGCGCATGGAAGAACGCCGTGGACGCGCTGATTTGATGGCAGCACGTCTGGACTCTTTGGCTGCCCATATCGTGTCACGTCAGCTTAACCACACGGAAGCGGCTGAGCTGCTGCGTCAAGAAGCGGTGAAGATTCAGAACGAAGCGCAGGAGATCCACTGATGGCTGATTCAATGGACCTCGTACAGCAGCGCGTTGAAGAAGAACGCCAGCGCCACATCCATACCGCCCGCAATAAAACGCCGGGCGTTTCCCGTGTTCTCTGCATTGATTGCGATGCACCGATCCCGCCAGCACGCCGCCGCGCCATTCCGGGCGTGCAGTGCTGCATCACCTGTCAGGAAATCGCAGAGCTGAAAGGCAAACACTACAACGGAGGTGCTGTATGAGCACCATCCTGAAATGGGCGGGTAATAAAACCGCCATCATGGCAGAACTGAAAAAACACCTCCCAGCAGGCCCGCGACTGGTTGAACCTTTCGCGGGTTCATGCGCTGTGATGATAGAGACAGACTATCCTCATTATCTTGTCGCGGATATTAATCCAGACCTGATTAATCTCTATCAGGTGATTAAGAATGATGTTGAATACTTCATCAAAGAGGGCAGATATCTTTTTGAAGCCCGTAATGATCCAGAGGCATATTATAAGACGAGACAGGAGTTTAACTTGCGCCATGGTGGCGCAATTGAACGGGCATTGTATTTCTTATATTTAAATCGCCATGGTTATCGCGGACTGTGTCGCTATAACTTGGACGGTTATTTTAATGTTCCTTACGGTAATTATAAAAAGCCGTACTTCCCTGAAAACGAAATACGTGCATTTGCAGAAAAAGCAAAACGCGCAACGTTTATCTGCGCCAGCTATGACGAGACACTGGCACTGCTGCAAACGGGTGATGTTGTCTATTGCGATCCACCATATGACGGCACGTTTAACGGATATCACACAGCTGGTTTTACAGAGAATGATCAGTTCCATCTGGCGTCTATTCTTGAACACCGGTCATCAGAAGGTCATCCGGTTATCGTGTCCAACAGCGATACGTCTCTGACCCGTTCGCTTTATCGTGATTTTACTCGCCATCGTATAACCTCTAAGCGCAGCATGGGCGTGGCTGCCGGTGATAGTAAAACTGAAGTAGAAATCATCGCCACAAAATCAGCATGCTGGTTTGGTGTTGATTTGGCGTCTGGTCCTGATATCTCGGTGGAAACTGAGGTGCGGGCGTGGCAGTGAGTAAAATCACATTACATTATGTACAAACCACCGGCGGCTCGAATGAGGCCGCCGCAGCCTTTCCATGGAATACCCCAAAAAAAGCGGTTAACCCGTATCTGGACACGGCGGAAGTTGCGCCGGAGTCTGCGCTTTCAAACCTGATCGCTCTTTACGCTGCGGATAACGAGCAGGAGCAGTTGCGCCGTGAGAGGCTGAGCGATGAGGTCTGGGAACGCTATTTCTTCAATGAATCCCGTGATCCTGTCCAGCGTGAAATGGAGCAGGATCGGCTGATTAGCCATGCCAAAACGGCGCGTGAGCAGCAGCGTTTTAATCCCGATCTGGTCATTATTGCCGATGTGGGCGCCCAACCGGCGCATATCAGCAAGCCGCTACTTGAACGGATTAAATATTTCCATAGCCTGGGCAGAGCAAAAGCTTATTCCCGCTACCTGCGCGAAACAATCAGGCCGTGTCTTGAGCGGCTGGAGCGCGTGCGTGACAGCCAGGTGTCTGCGTCTTTCCGGTTCATGGCGAGCCACGACGGGCTGGAGGGGCTGCTGGTACTCCCTGAAATGAATCAGGATCAGGTCAAACGCCTATCCACGCTGGTTGCGGCACATATGAGCATGTGTCTCGATGCGTCCTGCGGTGATCTGTTCGTCAGCGATGATGTAAAACCAGAAGAAATCCGCCAGGCATGGGAAAGGGTTGCTGCAGAAGCCATGCGCCTTGAGGTCATCCCGCCAGCGTTTGAGAAGCTACGCCGCAAAAAGTACCGCCGCAAGCCGGTGCCTTATGAACTGATCCCACCATCGCTGGCGCGTATGTTGTGCGCGGACTGGTGGTATCGCAAATTGTGGCAGATGCGCTGCGAGTGGCGGGAGGAACAGCTGCGCGCCGTCTGCCTGGTAAACAAGAAAGCGTCCCCGTATGTCAGCTATGAAGCTGTGATCCACAAACGCGAGCAGCGCCGAAAATCGCTGGAGTTCTTCCGCTCGCATGAGCTGGTCAATGAAGACGGCGACACGCTGGACATGGAAGATGTGGTGAACGCCAGCAACAGCAACCCGGCACACCGCCGTAATGAAATGATGGCCTGTGTTAAGGGGCTGGAACTGATAGCGGAAATGCGCGGAGACTGCGCGGTGTTCTATACCATCACCTGCCCGTCACGCTTCCACGCAACCCTCAACAACGGCAGACCTAATCCGAAGTGGACCTGTGCCACTGTTCGGCAGAGCAGTGATTATCTGGTTGATACGTTCGCCGCTTTCCGCAAGGCCATGCACAAGGCCGGGTTGCGCTGGTACGGCGTCCGCGTTGCAGAGCCGCACCATGACGGCACCGTGCACTGGCATCTTCTGTGCTTTATGCGCAAAAAAGACCGTCGTTCCATCACCGCGCTGCTGCGTAAGTTCGCCATCCGTGAAGACCGCGAGGAACTGGGCACCAATACCGGCCCGCGCTTCAAGTCCGAGCTAATCAACCCGCGCAAGGGTACACCGACCAGCTACATCGCCAAATACATTAGTAAAAACATCGACGGGCGCGGGCTGGCTAAAGAAATCAGCAAAGAAACCGGCAGATCATTGCGTGACAGCGCCGAGCATGTCTGTGCCTGGGCGTCACTGCACCGTGTCCAGCAATTCCGTTTCTTTGGTATTCCGGGGCGTCAGGCATACCGTGAGCTGCGCTTGCTGGCTGGTCAGGCGGCGAGAGTGCAGGGCGAGCGCAAAGCGGGTGCACCGGTACTGGATAACCCGCGTCTGGATGCGGTACTGGCAGCTGCAGATGCGGGTTGCTTTGCCACTTACATCATGAAGCAGGGCGGTGTACTGGTTCCCCGCAAACATCACCTTGTCCGTACGGCTTATGAGCTTAACGACGAACCGAGCGCCTACGGCGATCACGGTATCCGTATCTATGGCATCTGGTCCCCGATTATAGAGGGCAAGATTTGCACGCACGCGATGAAGTGGAAAAAGGTTCGTAAGGCCGTTGACGTTCAGGAGGCGACAGCCGACCAGGGCGCTTGCGCCCCTTGGACTCGTGGCAATAACTGTCCCCCTGTTGAAAATACGAACAAATCAGGGGGAGATCTGCCCGATATTAAAACCATGAATGAGAAGGAACTGCAGGATTATCTCCACAATATGGGCCAGAAGGAACGGCGGGAACTTACCGCCAGGTTGAGACTGGTAAAACCGAAGCGGAAAACAGTATACAAACAGAATATTTCGGAGCAGCAGCGCCTGCAGCTTAAGGCAGAACTGACTGCCAGAGGGTTTGAAGGTAGTGCATCGGAGATTGATTTGCTTCTGCGTGGCGGCAGTATTCCATCCGGGGCTGGGTTGCGTATTTTTTACCGTAACCAGCGGTTGCAGGAAGATGATAGATGGCGGCAATGGTACGGCTGACGCGGGTTAATAATTTATGCGGTTATTGATCGGTGTCAGGGCTATCTAATTGACAGATAAAAAGAGTTTTACATTTCTAGCTTCCTAATATACTGTAATTATAAACAGTGGTTATATATACAGCATTGTGTTCCGTAGCAGTGAAAGGAGGGAAGATGCAGGACTATCTTTTGGAGTCGTTGAAGCTCCAGCGCATTGATTTTTTTATCAAGCTTGTGGCGGCTAGTGAGTGCAGCGACGAAGAGAAGCGGCTGGCTATCCAGTGGGTATCCGAACTGACAGACGAACTGATGGCAAAAATTCGCAGCCATGAATACAGCAGGTCTATGGATGTAACCAGTTGATCAGTGTCCTGATGGCCCTTGATTGGATAATCCAAAAGGGGCATAAGGCCCCTTTCACATACGTCGATTTAGTTGTTCCCCAGTGAGCCTGCCATCGCAGCATATTTAATTTCATCGGCAGGTATTTCAGGATGTAATTGGATCTGCCTAATGACATAGCTAGGAACTTCATCACCCCATAGTTTAGCCGCATCCTTGCAGACTTTATACGCGAAGTCTCTATGCTCAAAGGCATAGGATTTTCCGTATGCGTATTGCTGACAGGCATGGACATAAGCTCCGAAGTCGCCGTCTTTATCCGGAAAAGCACATCCAGCCAGAGCTATGATGATTGCTACTAACGTAAAGGGGAGAGTTATATTTTTCATGGTATCTTTCTAAGCGTTTGGTATTATTTAATTAAGGATTACTTACGAGTGCCTAGTAGTCCCCAAGATATATTCTCAGGGACTATGCTGTATCAGCTTTAATTACGACCTTATTTAGAAAGGTACTTTTCTCTAAGTTGATTCAGTCTATCAGCATCGCGTTCTGAAAACTCGGCGTCACCATAGATCGATTTTCCATCTGCGTCTTCAAGGCCAGTGACTGTGACGGTAAATACTGCATCAGCCGGAACCTCAAGTTTTCCCCAATCAGAGTACCTGTTAGGGGCTAATTTCCAGTTGGCTTTCTCACTTGGTTCCAGACCTCCAGAAATTTTATAGTTGAAGACGTCAGAGAACCAAGGGACGCTTCTTCCAGGGCTTGCAATAACTCCTTTAAAGAATACTCTAGCAACCGCTTTGTCTGTTCCGTTTTCAACGCTAATATCCAGAATTGGTTGGTCATTGCCGTAATCCTCTTTCTGGAAATAAAAACGGGAGCGTTCGACCTTGAAGGCTTTCATTTTTTCAGCTGCCTGTGCCGCCGAGGTTTGTTTGGCTTCCAGTTCTTTTATTTCTTGCAGAGCCTGTTCTCTCTCCCTCCTCTCACGCTCAAGGCGAATAGTTTCTGCGTAATTTATAACCTCATCACCAGTTTTACCTTCCAGCGCTGTCTTAATTTTTGTTTCGTAAACGTCCCCAGAAGACGCTCCAGCTTGCATTAGCTCTCTCATGTTGATTTGGCTAAAGGCAACGACTTTAACCGCATCATCAAACTGAGCTTTTTTATCTGCAGGTAAGGACTCTCTTACCTTTTGAATGGACTCTTTCATCGACTGATCGCTTGATGCATCGATCTTCGGTTTGTCACAAGCAGTAAGCAGCAGTGCAAGAACAATTACGCCAGTTAATTTCTTCATATCCCTATCCCAATCGTAAACAAACAAGACTAATCCTAACAGGATTATCTGGCATGACAAACCCGTAGCCATATCATGTGCCAAGGTGTGCTGTGCAAGCTACTGGTCTGAGAAAACCTGTACGGATCCTCATGTTGAAACTTGAAAATCCTGTTCGCTTTAAGATGGAATCAGTTACCCGAAAGAGCTGACGCTAGTGCATATAAGATGGCTGATGTGCTATGACTCGTTTCACTGTTCTACCGATTTCCATGTCATGCATGTCTATGCCGCATGAGATCGCATAATCGTTTGAGGATCGTTTTTGCTAAGGCCCGCCAGAATTGGTGGGCTTCTGCGTAGATCATGCAGGTGCATGAAAACCACTACAGAAAGCGGGCAGGCGTGGCGGGGATACGAGCGCGCGCTGATATGTATAATTGTATAAACAAATATTGTTTCAGTTGCTCCATACGAATCACAGGGTATAAAATCAGTAAAATTTCTTTAACTTCTATTATCCCAAAAGTAAGAGTGATTCGATGGCTAATTTGTTAGATTGGAATACACTTCATCACAAAGTACAAGCATACTTGGATCCTGAGAATGGAATCGATAAACCACAAAAAGCTTTTCCAATTTTGATGGTGGCAACGTTACTAAATGTATCTGATGAAGAAGCTGAAGATGCCATAACTGATGGTTCAATGGATAGAGGTGTTGATGCTGTTTATGTCGATGACCGTGATGGCAGGAATTCTATCCATATATTTCAGTTTAAATATGCTGATACCTTTGAGAATACTAAAAAGAATTTTCCCAGCAATGAAATCGATAAGTTAGTGTCATTCTTTGATGACTTGTTGGATTTAAATAAATCTCTCGAGAAAACTTGCAATCCGATATTATGGAATAAAATTAAAGAAATTTGGGCTGCACTTGAGAAAAGTAATCCTTCCATTGAAGTTCACTTTTGTGGTAACACAATGGAAATGCAGAACGGAGAAAAAGAAAGAGCCAATGCGTCATTAAGTAAATATAAATATTTCAATGTTCACCATCATAGTTTGGACACTATTGTTAATTATTTTGTTGAAAGAAAGAATAGCGTTATTGATGAGCAGTTACAGATAGTGGATAAGGACTATTTTGACCGTACCGATGGCAGTATTAGAGGGTTAATATGTACTGTTGAAGCTTCTGAAATTGTAAGGATAATTACAAACCCTGAAAATCCAAAGGAGGTTAGGAAAGAAATTTTTAATGATAATGTAAGAGTTTATTTAAGTCGAACAAATAAAATAAACAGACGCATAATTGAAACTGCATTATCAGATCGCAGCCCATTATTTTGGTATTTGAATAATGGAATTACTGTAACTTGTGACTCTTTTTCTTATATAAAAGGGAAAAGAGCTCCATTGGTAGAATTAAAAAATATCCAAATCGTGAATGGAGGGCAGACATCTAATGCATTATTTGAAGCTAGCTTAAATTCCGAAGAAAGACTGGAAGATGTTTTAATATTAGTAAGGATAATTGAAACTAAATCTCAACCAGTTAGTCTGGCTATTGCTGAGTCAACGAACAGTCAAACTCCAATTAAAAGTCGAGACCTTCGTTCAAATGATGATATTCAGAAAAAATTAGAGGAAGCTTTTGAGGGCATGGGGCTTTTTTATGATAGAAAGGATGGGCAGCATTCGAACCAGCCTAAAAGTGTCAGAGTTGATGCTTTGAGTGCCGGACAAGCTCATTTAGCTTATTCGCTAGATTTACCTGAAGTAGCTAAAAAGGATAGGGGGAGGATTTTCTCAGATCTTTATGAAACTGTATTTACAGATGAATTAATGGCTGATGAGCTTTTGGCTTCTATCAAAGTACTTTCAGTTATTGAAAATAAGAAGAAATTATTGCAATCCTCTATCAGGAAAGAGGAGAAGTTCAATTCTGCGCATATGTTTTTAATTGATGGTGCTTATCATGTGTTATTTGCGGTAGGACAAATCTGTGATGCTAAAGGCGTTGATAGATTGAATTATCAAAAAGCAATTACGTTTGTTCCTGCCGCGATAAAATATATAAGTGCAATGGTCGAAAAAGCCCAGCGTGATGATGCTTCATTTTCATTTAATAGGTACTTCAAAGACGCAAAGACTAAAACCAAGATTGCTGCTTATATTCAGGGTATGGAAAAAGGTTTGTAAAGTGCAGAGTTCGCTAAGCTTGAATTTTCAGGCTTAGCGAGAGATTTAATTATTATGTTTTAAATATGAATAAGATGGTCTTTAAATTCAACCTTTATGTTATCTAGGTTATATCATATGAATATGCTTCAAATTTAATTACTTCATCGTTTAGCCAAGAATTAAGTTCAGTTAGACGCTTCTGTAAAGGCAATAGTTCATTGCGTACAAATACTTTCGCTGCCTTCTCCACATCCCCAAACCCCCCAACATTACTCGGCATAATCCCCATCATCTGCGGCGGAACGCGGTGTGCTGCCATCATGTCATCGCGGCTCACGTTCTTGATGTTCAAAAACTCATCCTTAGCTGCAACCTCCGAAAGTGGAATGATTTGGATACCGTCCTTTTTACCGTTGGGCGAGTACATAAACAGGTTGCGGAAGTTGCCCGGCCCTTTGGCGCTTTTCATTGCCTGGCGGATGTTGTTCACGTCCTCCTGGTTCTGCGCGGCGTCAGTCATGTACATGATGAAGCCTGCGTGGCTACCGTTAATGTAGTACTTCCGGCGGAACAGTGTTGCGGACTCATTCAGCAGGGCGGAAGGGATAGCTGACAGATATTCCGGCAGACCGTAAATCTCCTGGTTTAAATCCGGCTCCATCAGGTGAAAGATGCTGCCTTTGGTGAACTCGTAGGGGTGCGTGGTTAGGCCGTATTGCACAAACCAGTAGGTGTCTAAATCGATCCCGCGGCGGGTGTATTTCGCCAGTGATGGCTCCAGCGACAGAATGCCGCCGAGTCGGTTGGTGCGCTTCTCCAGATAGGCATTACCGAATACCAGATAGTCCTGCACAAACCGGCTGAACGCCTGCTGGCTAAGAAGTGGATGCGGGATAAAGGTGCTGGTCAGAATGTTGCGTTTTACCGCAATGGGAGAGCTGTGATGCACTGCGGCACGGTAGGTTCGCGCCAGCCCGTCAAAGCTGACCGGCGGTTCATACCAGCGGTCCATCTGCACGCATTCCACATAGTCCAGCAGCTCGCGGCGGTCCAGCACCGGGATTGGATCACCAAAGCTGAAAGCCTCGGCAGTTACGTCTGCGTTTTTAGGCGCCATATCTTCTGTTGGCGTTGTGCTGGTTAAGGCTTCGAGCTCACTCATCAAAAAATCTCCACAATGTTGCTGGTATTGGCGGATTCGCCCTGCAGCGGTTCGTTAAACAGTGCATGCATCGTTGCCCAGGCCAAATCTGCGTGGCTGGCCTCTTCGCTGCGGCTGGCTTCATAGGTTGGACGGTTGCCGCTGGCGGTGGTGGCGCGGCGGATAGCCATAAAGGACTGCGCAATGTCGGTGTGCCCAGCGTCAAACTCCAGACGGCGGTGGCTGATAATGTCGTACGCCTTGAGCACCAGGGCATTTTTGACGTTAGGGTTGTAGACAAACTCCCGCACGGCAGGAAAGAACGCTTTTACGTTCTCATAAACACCGTGCCCGACGCCGGTCGAGTCGATGCCGATATAGGTCACGTTGTACTGCTGCGTCAGTTTTTTGATAGCATCAGCCTGGGCGCGAAAGTCCATCCCGCGCCACTGATGACGCTCCAGAATTCGGAACTTCCCGCCAGGTACAGTTGGCGGTGCCATAACCACGCAGCCTGCGCTGTCACCGTTCTGCGTACCTTTTGCCGGGTCATAACCGATCCACACTTCGCGCCAGCCAAACGGGCGCAGCGCCAGAGCCTGAAAATCGGTCCAGACTTCCCAGCTGTCCACCATGCACGCCTGCAGCTCGCTGAGCGGGAATACTGACGCCAGATCGTCAATAAATTCGCACATCAGCAGGTTCTGGTATTCGTCCGGGCTGTACTCCATGCGCAGCTGGTCGAGGTCGAACAGGTTACAGCCGCCGCGCACCGCATCCTCCACGGTGACGATCTGGCGATATTGCCCGTCTGCACACAGCAGGCCGGGGGCCAGGTTGCTGTGGGTCAGGTCAATATCCACCTTGTCCGCTTTGGCTCGGCCCCGGTTAAACAGCGCGCCGGACCAGAACGGATAGGCGCTGTGGGTCAGGCTGGACGGCGTGGAAAAGTAGGTTTGTCGCCATTTCTTGTGAATGGCCATGCCGGAGGCCACCTTGCGTAGTTCCTGGAATTTCGGTATCCAGAAATATTCATCAAGATACAGGTTGCCGTGGTAGCTCTGCGCCGTGCGGGCGTTGGTGCCGAGGAAGTACAATGCTGCGCCATTGGGTAGCACCATGGGATCGCCTTTTAGCTCAACATCCACTTCTTTTGCAAAGTCGATGATGTACTGCTTAAAGACGTGTGCCTGTGCCTTACTGGCAGAAAGGAAAATCTGGTTGCGTCCGGTCAGCAGGGCATCAATAAGGGCTTCACGGGCAAAATAAAACGTGGCGCCAATCTGGCGCGACTTGAGCAGGTTGCGGATGCGGTTTGTTTTCCCTGCTTCAAACCAGTGACGCTGATAGTCGAACATAGAGGCGTGGAAGACTTCTTCCAGCTTTTCGATCTGTTCATCAGTGAAAACATTCTTTTCCGGCTGACGGCGTGGGCCTTTGTTGCGGTTGGCGACGTTAGGGTTTAAGTCGGCTTCGTTGCCACCATTGTTAAACTTGCCGATCCGCGCGTGGCGCTCCGACTGGCGCGCCAGCAGGTCAATTTCTTTGAAATCTTTCCCTTCTTTATGCTCCTTCATAATGAGCTGGCAGTAGCGTGCGGCGGTGGTGAGCTGCATCTGATCCAGCGGCCCATAGTCGCCCCACTTGTCGCGTTTTTTCCAGCTGTGAACGGTTGCAACTTTTTCGCCCAGCATTTCAGCAATGCGGGCTACGCGGTATCCCTGAAAGTACAGCAGCATGGCCTGCCTACGGGGATCGAGGTCTGCGGGGGTCAGTGTCGTGTTCATGGCCCAAACATACGGCCTTGGATGGCGGCTTTCCCCGGCTGCGGTTTGTGTGGTTTACCGTACAAATACAGCGCGTTGTCTCACTCCCCCTATCACCGCAAACATAAGGCTCCAGTAAGTTATTTCTAACGGAGCACGGCTCATGACAGTGAAAGCAAAGCGTTTCCGCATCGGGGTGGAAGGTGCCACCACTGACGGGCGCGAGATCCAGCGTGAATGGCTGGTACAGATGGCTGCCAGCTACAACCCGACGGTCTATACCGCGCTGATTAACCTTGAGCACATCAAATCTTATCTGCCGGAGAGCACTTTTAACCGCTATGGCAGGGTGACGGGGCTGGTTGCAGAAGAAATCCAGGACGGCCCGCTGGCGGGCAAGATGGCACTTTATGCCGATATCGAACCCACTGACGCCCTGGTGGAACTGGTGAAAAAAGGCCAGAAGCTTTTCACCTCCATGGAGGTCAGCACGAAGTTTGCCGACACCGGCAAAGCCTACCTTGTGGGGCTGGGTGCGACGGACGATCCTGCGAGCCTTGGCACCGAAATGCTGGCTTTCAGCGCCAGCGCCGCACATAATCCGCTGGCAAACCGTAAGCAGAACCCTGAAAACCTGTTTTCGGAAGCTGTCGAAACGCTGATCGAACTGGAAGAGGTCCAGGACGAAAAGCCGTCCCTCTTTGCCCGCGTCACCGCGCTGTTCACCAAAAAAGAGCAGACCGATGAGGCGCGTTTCTCCGATGTGCATAAAGCCGTGGAACTGGTCGCCTCCGAGCAGCAGAACCTGAGCGAGCGCACTGATAAATCCCTGTCCGAACAGGACAAGCGCCTTTCTGAGCTGGAGTCCTCCCTGCAGGAACAGCTGGCCGCCTTTGCCGAGCTAGAGCAGAAGCTTAGCAGCGAAGACAGCCGTAAAGACTACCGCCAGCGCGCGCCGGGCGGTGACGCACCGGCAGGCACCCTGACCAATTGCTGATGGAGCATAAAACCCGATGAAAAAGAAAACCCGCTTTGCCTTTAACGCTTACCTGCAGCAGTTGGCGCGCCTGAACAGTGTGGAGGTTGAAGAACTCTCCAGCAAGTTTACCGTGGAGCCGTCCGTGCAGCAGACGCTGGAAGACCAGATCCAGCAGTCCGCCGCTTTCCTGACGCTGATTAACATCACGCCGGTCACTGAACAGTCAGGACAGTTGCTGGGGCTGGGCGTTGGCAGCACCATTGCCGGAACCACCGATACCACCACCAAAGAGCGCGAGCCTACCGATCCGACGCTGATGGAAGACGTGGAATACAAATGCGAACAGACCAACTTTGATACGGTGCTGACCTACGCAAAACTGGACCTGTGGGCCAAGTTCCAGGACTTCCAGGTGCGTATCCGCAACGCCATCGTCAAGCGTCAGGCGCTGGACCGCATCATGATCGGCTTTAACGGCGTGAAGCGCGCCAAAACCTCAAATCGTGCTGAAAACCCGCTGCTGCAGGACGTCAATAAAGGCTGGTTACAGAAAATCCGCGAAGACGCGCCGGATCATGTTATGGGCAGCACCACAAAAGACGGTGCAACGACTGCAGGCACGGTCAAAGTGGGCAAGGGCGGCGACTATGCCAACCTGGACGCCGTGGTGATGGATGCCGTCAACGAGCTGATCGACGCGGTTTATCAGGATGATGACGATCTGGTTGTCGTCTGCGGACGTGAACTGCTGTCTGACAAGTATTTCCCGCTGGTCAACAAAGAGCAGGACAACAGCGAGAAAATTGCCGCCGATCTGATCATCAGCCAGAAACGTATGGGCGGCCTGCAGGCCGTGCGTGCGCCTTATTTCCCGGCAAATGCCCTGCTGATCACCCGTCTGGATAACCTGTCCATCTACTGGCAGGAAGATACCCGCCGCCGTTCTGTTATCGACAACCCGAAACGTGACCGGATTGAAAACTTTGAGTCCGTCAACGAGGCGTATGTGGTCGAGGACTACCGCTGCGCGGCGCTGGTAGAAAACATCGAAATCGGTGATTTCAGCGCGCCTGCCGCACCGGAAAGTGGGGAATAACGCATGAGCCTGAGTCCCGCACGGCAGCACCGCCTGCGCATTCAGGCTGAACAGGCCACCCGTGAGGGCGGCAGTGTTCGCCATGCGTCGGGCTATGACCTGATGCTGCTGCAGCTGGCAGAAGACCGCCGCCGCCTCAAGGGCGTCCAGTCCACGGTGAAAAAGGCGGAAATCAAGGTGGAACTGCTGCCGAAATATTCCGCCTGGGCGGAGGGCGTGCTGGCTGCCGGAGGTGCGCAGCAGGATGACGTGCTGATGTACGTGATGCTGTGGCGTATCGACGCCGGTGATTATGCCGGTGCGCTCGAAATCGGGCGCCATGCGCTGCGCCATGGCTGGGTGATGCCACTGGGCAACCGTAACGTGCAGACCGTGCTGGCAGAAGAAATGGCAGACGCGGCGCAAAGCGCTCTGCTTGCCGCTGCCGGTTTTGATGCCGATCTGCTTCTGCAGACGCTGGACCTGACCACCGATCTGGATATGCCGGACCAGTCGCGGGCGCGCCTGCATAAAGCCATCGGTGCTGTACTGAGCGAAAGCAACCCGGCGTCTGCCCTGAATCACCTTAACCATGCGCTGCAGCTTGATCCCCGCTGCGGTGTGAAAAAAGAAAAGCAGCAACTGGAGCGCAGACTGCGCAATGACAGTCGCTAAAGAACGTGCCCCGCGCACGGGCGGCACGGGATGGCGAAAGGCACTGCCACATCAAAATTCCGTCCACCGCCCACTTATTCAGGAGAAAGCCGCATGAAGTTTGTTGCGCCCGAACAGGCACCGGAACAGGCGGAGGTCATCAAAAATACGCCGTTCTGGCCTGATGTGGACCTGTCGGAATTTCGCAGTGTGATGCGCACTGACGGCACGGTGACGCAGCCGCGTTTAAAGCAGGTTGTACTGACGGCTATTTCTGAGGTTAACGCTGAGCTGTACGATTTCCGCAACCGCCAGCAGTTGCTGGGCTGGCGGACACTGGCTGAGGTTCCGGCGGACATGCTGGATGGTAAAAGCGAGCGTATCCGGCACTACCACAACGCCGTTTTTTGCTGGGCGCGCGCTGTGCTCAATGAGCGTTATCAGGACTATGACGCCACGGCGTCAGGTGTGAAGCGAGGGGAGGAACTGGCGGAAGCCAGTGGTGATCTGTGGCGTGATGCCCGCTGGGCTATCAGCCGGGTGCAGGATGCACCGCACTGTACGGTGGAGCTTATCTGATGAAAGTGCGAGCGCATCAGTATGACACGGTGGACGCGCTTTGCTGGCGTCATTACGGGCGCACGCAGGGGGTCACTGAGCAGGTTCTGAAGGCAAATCCGGGGCTGGCAGAGTACGGCCCATTTTTACCGCACGGGCTGAAGGTGGAGCTGCCGGACATTACGGCGTCAACCACGGCGCAGACCGTCCAGCTATGGGACTGAATTATGACGCTTGAACGAATCAGCGCCTTTATCACTTACTGCATCGCCGTACTGCTGGCATGGCTGGGCGATCTGTCGCTCAAGGATGCGTCAACGGTTGGCGGCGTACTGATTGGTGTGCTGATGCTGGCTATCAACTGGTACTACAAACACCAGTCTTTCAAATTGTTACGTGGCGGCAAAATTTCGCGGGGGGAATATGAATCCTTCAATCGTTAAGCGCTGCCTTGTCGGGGCGGTGCTGGCTATCGCCGCCACGCTGCCCGGTTTCCAGTCGCTTCATACCTCCGTCGAGGGGCTGAAACTGATTGCCGATTACGAGGGATGCCGCCTGCAGCCGTATCAGTGCAGTGCAGGCGTGTGGACTGACGGGATCGGCAATACTTCCGGTGTGGTGCCGGGGAAAACCATCACGGAACGGCAGGCGGCGCAGGGGTTAATAAACAATGTACTACTGACTGAAAAAAGGCTGGATGCCTGCCTGACGGTTAAGCCCCCACAGCATGTCTACGATGCGCTGGTGAGTATTGGTTTCAATGTAGGGACCGGCGCGATCTGCAGGTCAACCATGGTGTCATATATCAATCGCCAGCAGTGGTGGCAGGCATGCAACCAGCTACCGCGTTGGATTTACGTTAACGGTGTGAAAAATAAAGGTCTGGAGAATCGCCGCGCGCGGGAACTGGCCTGGTGTCTGAAAGGAATTGGGGCATGACGCGCTTGCTGGCGGTAGTGCTGGCGCTGGTTTTTGCGGCGCTGGGCTGGCAGTCGTGGCGGCTTAACAATGCCAGTCACACCATCGAGACACAGGGGCGTGAACTGGAAACGAAAGGGCAGGAACTGACGAAGAAAAACAGTCAGTTGATTGGTCTGTCCATTCTGACCGAAACCAACAGCCGGGAACAGACGCGGCTTTATGCGGCAGCGGAACAGACCACCGCACTGCTGCGAAGCCGCCAGCGCCGGATCGAGGAACTGAAACGTGAAAACGAGGATTTACGCCGCTGGGCTGACGCTCCTTTGCCAACTGACATTATCAGGCTGCGCGAACGTCCGGCCCTTGCCGGAGGTGCAGCTTACCGTGAATGGCTGTCCCAGAGTGACGCAGTGCCGTCTGGAAAGGTCAGCGCCGCGCAGTAACGGTGATCTGAATGCGGCGCTGGATGAAACAGAGGCCGCCTGGTCGGCCTGTGCTGACAAAGTAGACACGATAGTTGCGTGTCAGGAGCGAAACAGTGAACAAACCGCAGTCCCTGCGCAGCGCCCTGAATAAAGCGGTAACGTATGTCCGCAATAACCCGGACAAGCTGCACCTTTTCGTTGATAACGGCTCACTGGTGGCAACCGGTGCCAGCTCTATGTCATGGGAATACCGATACACCCTGAACGTGGTGATCGAGGATTTCAGCGGCGACCAGAATCTGCTGATGGCTCCCGTGTTGCTGTGGCTCAGAGATAACCAGCCGGACGCCATCAACAATCCGGAGTTGCGAGAAAAACTGTTCACCTTTGAAGTAGACATTCTGCGCAATGATGTATGCGATATCAGTCTGAATCTGCAACTGACGGAGCGTGTACTGGTCAGTACCGAAGGTGGAATCTCGACAGTTGAGGCGGAGCCAGAACCTGACGAACCAGAAGAAATGTGGACGGTGAAACGTGGATGAACTGCACAGGGTGGATGACTGGCTGACGGCATTGCTGGCAAATCTGGAGCCTACCGAACGCCAGCGTATGATGCGCGAACTGGCGCAGGAATTACGCCGGAACCAGCAAAACAATATTCGGCTGCAGCGTAATCCTGATGGCAGCGGGTACGAGCCGCGAAAAGTTACGGCCCGAACCAAAAAGGGGCGTATCAAGCGGCAGATGTTTTCGAAGCTGCGCACGGCGAAATACCTGAAAACTGCAGCCAACGTGGATTCTGCCAGCGTGCAGTTTGCAGGTAAGGTGCAGCGCATTGCTCGTGTTCACCATTACGGACTGCGTGATCGTGTAAGCCACAAGGGGCCTTGGATTCGATATGAGGAGAGGCGATTACTTGGTAATAACGATAAGGTTGAAAAACAAATTTATGATGTCTTAGTAGAGTGGTTAAAATAATAATTCATATATAAATGGTTGGGCGGCGTTTTAAAACCGCCCAAAAATATTTATTCTAAGTTTTCAGCTAAGACTCTTAACGGTTCTATAGGCTGAAATGCTTTTAAGGAGCTTAAAGTGTTTTTAACTTCTGTAGCGACAGTATGCAAAGGATTTTCTGTTTCAGATAAGTATGTGGTTAGATCTTGACCAGCAAATCTAATGACAAATGGCAGTATAGCAGCGATTACTGGCGTCCATAAGTTAATTAAGTCGTCTAACGAATTGTTTGCTGCAAGGGATGTATTATATTTGTATTTAACAAATTTCTTATTCAATGGCTTGTCTGTTAATTCCTCAAGAATTTCGCCTACTATAGCAATCAAAAAGAAACGAGATTTAAGGTTTTGTAAGAATAGTAAGTTATCCTCATCAGATTTTATTTTGTTTTCTTTATTTTTAATCTGTGCCTTAACTTTTTCTATTGCTTTCGAAATAGTGTATGCACATAAAATATGTTGAGCTTTTGATTCATGAAATGCATTGTCATAAGCAGTCTTAGTATCAAAAACATAGTTTTTGCCTCTATTTGCGCTGGCGTAATCGCCATGTAGAGCTACTAAGGGTTGTGCAACTGACTCAATGCCAAATAAAGAACTGGTGTTCTCAAAGCCTCGTTTTAAAGAATAACTATAACCTAAGGTTGAAAACTCCTCTCCTACTTGTTTTTGTTCTGGACTATTTGAATAATGATCCCAAGTCGTTATATGATTTTGAGTGTTATTGAACTGAACTATTTTTTTTACTTTATCAGCATCATTGCACTCAATAACTTTACATAATACTTTCAACCCATCAAGTTTTTGTATATCTTGCACAGAGCCTATAGAGCCAGTGGTTTGCGCTCCGTTGATGATCGATATGCCTTCTAAAATTCCTTCATTTTTATTCTTTTTGAATTTCGTTGTAAGAATTGATACGCCATTATTAAAAACAAAAAAATCTTTAGGAGTGGTTTCGGCTGTACTTCTAATTGATGAGTTTATTTTTCTTCTTTTGCTTAGCCCCATAAAACCGCGGTAGTTAGCTGAGAATAGTTCAGCACCATGTGTTTTGAAAAGAGAGTTCAGCCAACTGCCATTAGCGAACCCTACATGGGAAGTCCATCCGTCTCCTTGTACTGAATCGACAAGAATACCATCAAAAACTATATCGTCTTTCACAACGATTTGCTGAGAAAGTGCTATATATAATTTTTCAAGACTATATACACCCAATTCTTTGTACGTTACTTCGATTTCTTTATCAGTAAAGCGACCTGCCAGATAGTCACGACATGTTTCTAATTCAACTCTTACCTGTTCTGACTCAGCGCAATTGTGAATATATAAAAGCTCTACAGCTTCTATTTCATTATCATCAATAAGTTTTCTGACCTCGGCAATTTTCGCTCTTAATTTTTCATTAGGAGATTGACCAGAACCTGAAGTTATCCATGCTAAAGCAGTGTTGAGATCGGATGCTTTATTCGCGGGCGCAACGATTTTCAAAGCTTCTTGGTTGCAGTAATAACCTTGCGCAATAAATAGTGTTGAATTTATTACAGTAATAAAATCTATTTTTTTATCATTACCACCATCAGTTAAACCATCTGAGGCTAATTTATCAAAGTCTGATTCGTCCAAGTATAGACCTAGGGACCATAATAGGTGCGCGTTTCCAACGCCATATTTCTCGACAAAATCAGTCTTTTTTAGTAGTTGCTTTAGATGTTCCATTCTGATATCCAGTCCAGTGTCAATGAGATAAGTCTATATAATGTATATCTGCTTATCTGAACTTTCTAGTTTTTTGTATGAAGCCTCATACAAATATCAATGCTACTTCTCATTTGCTGTTTCTATCATGCTCTCCACATGAACGAACAACTGACCGAAATCATGCGCCTTATCACCAACCTCATCCGCACCGGCATTGTGACCGAAGTGGATCGGGAAAACTGGCTGTGCCGGGTGAAAGTGGGCGAGCTTGAAACAAACTGGATTAACTGGCTGACGCTGCGCGCCGGTGGTGCCCGTACATGGTGGTGTCCGTCGCCGGATGAGCAGGTGGTGGTGCTGAGCATGGGCGGCAATCTGGAAACCGCTTTTGTGCTGCCCGCTATCTACTCCAATCAGTTTCCGCCACCGTCGGATTCTGTGGGCGGCTGCGTGACGGAGTACCCGGACGGGGGCTGGTTTGAGTACGAACCCGCCACCGGGCGGTGGCATGTCCGGGGTATCAAATCCATGGTGATCGAGGCGGCGGACAATATCACCCTAAAAACCGGTGAGTTTGTGGTGGAGGCTGACACAACACGCATTAACAGCGAGGTGGTGATCAACGGCGGCGTCACCCAGGGCGGCGGCGCAATGAGTTCTAACGGGGTCGTGATGGATAAACACGGTCACACTGGCGTTAAGTCAGGCGGGGATACATCGGGAGGTCCGGTATGACGTTGTATATCGGTATGAGCAGGAATGACGGGCAGGCCATTGCAGATACAGACCATCTGCGCCAGTCGGTACGGGATATTCTGCTGACGCCGCAGGGCAGCCGTCTTGCCCGCAGAGAATATGGCTCCCTGCTGTCTGCACTGATTGACCAGCCGCAGAACCCGGCGCTACGCCTGCAGATTATGTCTGCGGTCTATGTGGCGCTGAACCGCTGGGAGCCGCGCCTCACGCTGGACTCCATCACCATCAGCAGCAATTTTGATGGCTCCATGGTGGTTGAGCTTACCGGGCAGCGCAACAACGGCGCGCCGGTTTCCCTTTCCATATCAACAGGAGCAGACAATGGCAGTAATTGACCTTTCCCAGTTGCCTGCGCCGCAGATAGTGGACGTGCCGGATTTTGAGACGCTGCTGGCTGAGCGCAAGGCCGCTTTTGTGCTCCTTTATCCGGCGGATGAACAGGACGCGGTGCGGCGCACACTGGCGCTGGAATCTGAACCCGTCACCAAGCTGCTGCAGGAAAGCACATACCGCGAAATCCTGCTGCGCCAGCGTATTAACGAGGCTGCGCAGGCGGTCATGGTGGCCTATTCGATAGGAAATGATCTTGAGCAGCTGGCAGCCAACTGCAACGTGAAACGTCTGACGGTAGTGCCTGCTGATAATGATGCAGTACCGCCGGTCGCCGCAGTGATGGAAGATGATGAGGCGCTGCGCCAGCGCATCCCTGCAGCATTTGAGGGACTGTCCGTTGCTGGCCCGACGGGAGCCTATGAATTTCACGCCAGAAGTGCGGACGGACGTGTGGCAGATGCCAGCGCAACCAGTCCGGCTCCTGCAGAGGTGGTACTTACCGTGCTGAGCCGGGAGGGTGACGGTACAGCAGTAAAAGACCTGCTGGATGTGGTTGAAAAAGCCCTGAACAGTGAGAGTGTACGCCCGGTGGCTGACCGTCTGACGGTTCGTAGTGCGGAGATCATACCGTACCGGGTGGAGGCTACCATTTTTCTTTATCCGGGGCCGGAAGCGGAGCCTGTTATGGCGGCGGCAAAAGCCAGCCTGCAGAAGTACATCGCCAGTCAGACGAGGCTGGGACGTGATATCCGCCGCAGCGCCATTTATGCCGCGCTGCACGTGGAGGGCGTCCAGCGTGTGGAGCTAACGTCCCCTCTGGAGGATGTGGTGCTGGATAAGACGCAGGCGGCATCCTGTACTGAATGGAGCGTTACCAACGGGGGCACGGATGAATAGTCTGTTGCCGCCGGGTTCGTCGCCGCTTGAGCGCCGACTGGCGCAGACCTGCAGCGGGATTTCCGATCTGCAGGTATCGCTGCGTGATTTGTGGAACCCGGCAACCTGCCCGATCAGATTCCTGCCTTATCTGGCCTGGGCGTTTTCTGTTGACCGCTGGGATGAGAGCTGGACAGAAAGCGTCAAGCGCCGCGTTGTGCAGGACGCTTTTTATATCCATCAGCACAAGGGGACAACCAGCGCCGTGCGGCGCGTGGTGGAGCCGTTCGGCTTCCTGATCCGCATCATTGAGTGGTGGCAGACTGGCGAAACGCCGGGGACGTTCCGTCTGGATATTGGCGTACAGGATCATGGTATCACCGAAGACACCTTTCTGGAGCTGGAGCGCCTGATAAGCGATGCCAAGCCATGCAGCCGCCACATGACAGGTATGTCTATTAATATGCAGACCAGCGGCCCTTACTGGGTTGGCGCTGCCAGCTACCTTGGCGAAGAAATCACGGTGTATCCGTATATCAATGAAACGATTGTTTCCGGCGGCACCGCACATGAAGGCGGGGCAGTCCATGTTATTGACACGATGAGAGTGAATCCATGAGCGCAAAATTTTATACCCTGCTGACGGAGATCGGCGCGGCGAAACTGGCAAGCGCCGCCGCGCTCGGTGTCCCGTTGAAAATTACCCATATGGCGGTGGGTAGCGGTGGTGGTGTGCTGCCCACACCCAACGCGCAACAGACCGCATTAGTTGCTGAGGAGCGCCGCGCAGCGCTGAATATGCTGTATATCGACCCGCAGAACAGCAGCCAGATTATTGCTGAGCAGGTGATCCCGGAAAATGAGGGCGGGTGGTGGATTCGTGAAGTCGGCCTGTTTGATGAAACCGGTGCGCTGATCGCTGTGGGTAACTGCCCGGAGAGCTACAAGCCGAAGCTGGTAGAAGGGAGCGGACGTACGCAGACCGTGCGCATGGTACTGATTACCAGCAGCACCGATAACATCACCCTGAAAATTGACCCTGCAGTAGTGCTGGCAACCCGTAAATATGCGGATGATAAGGCGCTGGAGCTGAAGGTATATGTAGACGACCTGATGGCAAAACATCTTGCTGCAGTAGATCCACATACGCAGTACGCGCCTAAAGTTAGCCCGTCGTTCACAGGTACACCAAGAGCGCCAACGCCAGCGGCAGGAAATAACAGCAGCCAGATTGCTAATACGGCATTTGTTCAGGCAGCGATAGCAGCACTGGTTGCGTCATCGCCAGCGGCGCTGGATACATTAAATGAACTGGCTGCTGCGCTGGGGAATGATCCAAACTTTGCGACAACAGTGATGAATGCGCTGGCAGGAAAACAACCTCTCGATACCACGCTGACGAATCTGAGTGGAAAAGACAATGCAGGGATTCTCCAATACCTCGGTTTAAAAGACGCACTTTTAAAAGGTGACGGGCGATTCCTTGCGGGAACGTTTGTCAGTGACGCAATTGACCGAACATCAATTGGTGCCAGAGCGGCTACAGGCTGTCAGTTTATGCGCGCACATCAGGCACCTGATGCGCCAGACCAGGTAAGTTTCTGGCAAATTATTACCCTTAGCGAGGTGATAAGTCCGACCACTGTTGTGGATGTTCTTGCAGTCAGTGGCAATAACGTATTGTTTGGTCACGGCACAGGAGCGGGTATTACCTCATGGCGTCAAGTGGCGATGCTGGAGGGAGGCGCCTTTACGGGGGGTATTTCTGCACCAAATATGCGTGGTGATACCCTGGTTACAGTTGGGGATGGCACTGGTGGGATGGCTAAAGGTGACGTTGATGGTGCAGGTTTTAATGGTAACAATCTGAACATTAAGTCATGGAATGGTATCGGATTTCAGAACTCAGAAGACCTGGCTATCCGGGCATATATCAGCACCCGACTCGGTGTTATCGCAGCTGCTGAAAATTTGCAGGCCGGAAATGCGATATTCAACAAAAACGGCGATGTTTACGGCGATATATGGGGCACAGGCAGCGGGCCTGGCTGGTTGAGTGCGTATATTGCAGGCAGACCGTTACGACAATACATCACCATGGTCGGTGTGTACCAGAACGACAAAACAAAGCCATTTATGCTTCATGATGATGGTTATGGTGTATTCCTTGCTACAACTGACATGCTAAGTGGGTATGTTCAGTCAATTCGATTCGGTGCCGTTGAGCATGGAAACGTATATCGTTCGCCCGGATTTGCAGACCAATTAGGTTACGTCATTACAGGTGTTGAGAATGGAGACTCGAACGAAACACCAGACAGGATCCAACGACGCTTGTTACAGCTTAAAGTGAATGGTCAGTGGTATACGGTGGGGGCATAAAAATGAAACATTTTAAAAATTTCACTAAAACAACGGAATTAACACCCGTTCAGCAGGAATTATCAGAGAACTGCAGCATCCAGTTTATCAATGATGAAGCAGGTATTGACTGGTATATATTACAAAAATTATTCCACTCCGGTACACTGAAAATCCAGTATGACAAAACAGGACTGATTATTTCTGCAGATAAAGATGTGACAAAGCTATTTCCACTGAATTGCTCTGTTGTGGAATTTGCTGATACTGATATTCCTGATGATTTCCAGCCAGGTAATTTCACCTACAGCAACGGCACTATCGCCCCTGTTCAGACTGATTATGTTGCTTTAGCGACGGCAGATCGCGACAGGCGTATGGCTGCGGTCACGATAAAAATCAATCAGCTTATGGAAGCTCAGGACGATAGCGATATTACGGCGACAGAACTGCTGGAACTTTCAGCACTGCGTGAATATCGTACGAAACTAAGACGAATGGATTTAACTGCTGCGCCAAATATTAACTGGCCTGTGTATCCGAAAAAGTAACTCCGTCCCTGCGTTAGCGGGGTCTTTTTATCCCTTCCATTGTGCCATCTCCTGTACAACGTATATCGCGTGCGCCGCGTGCGTATCAACCAGAACATAAGGTATCCCTGTCAACCGGAGAGACTGCCTTATGGCTCAGGATTACCACCACGGGGTGCGCGTTGTTGAAATCAACGAGGGCACCCGACCTATTACCACGGTGAGCACTGCCATCGTGGGCATGGTCTGCACCGGCGATGATGCTGATGCGTCCGTGTTCCCCCTCAATAAGCCGGTCCTGCTGACTGATGTGCTCACCGCCAGCGGTAAAGCGGGGGAGTCCGGCACGCTGGCCCGCTCGCTGGACGCGATTGCAGATCAGGCAAAACCCGTGACTGTCGTTGTGCGTGTGGCGCAGGGCGAAACCGAAGCGGAAACCACCTCCAATATTATCGGCGGCGTAACTTCTGACGGTAAGAAAACGGGCATGAAAGCGCTACTGTCGGCGCAGTCACAGCTCGGTGTCAAGCCGCGCATTCTTGGGGTGCCAGGACATGACACTCAGGCCGTTGCTACTGAACTGCTGGGCGTGGCGCAAAGCTTGCGCGGGTTTGCCTACCTTGCTGCTAATGGCTGCAAAACGGTGGAGGAAGCTATTGCCTATCGCGAGAATTTCAGTCAGCGCGAGGGAATGCTGATCTGGCCTGACTTCATCAACTTTGACACCGTGCTGAAAGCAGACGCGACGGCTTACGCCTCCGCCCGTGCGCTCGGCCTGCGTGCCAAAATCGACGAGCAGATCGGCTGGCATAAAACCCTGTCCAATGTGGGTGTGAACGGTGTCACCGGCATTTCCGCTGATGTGTTCTGGGATCTGCAGGACCCGGCAACCGATGCGGGACTGCTGAACAAAAATGACGTCACCACATTGATCCGCAAAGACGGCTTCCGCTTCTGGGGTTCCCGTTGTCTCAGTGACGATCCGCTGTTTGCCTTTGAGAACTACACCCGCACGGCGCAGGTGCTGGCTGACACTATGGCGGAGGCGCACATGTGGGCGGTGGATGGCGTGCTTAATCCGTCGCTGGCCCGCGACATTATTGAAGGACTACGCGCCAAGATGCGCAGTCTGGTCAACCAGGGATACCTGATTGGTGGTGACTGCTGGCTGGATGAGTCTGTTAACGATAAAGACACCCTTAAAGCCGGGAAACTGACCATCGATTATGACTACACCCCGGTGCCTCCGCTTGAAAACCTGATGCTGCGCCAGCGCATCACCGATCGTTACCTGGTCGATTTTGCCAGCCGTGTCGCTGCATAAGGGGGAATCATGGCTTTACCACGCAAGTTAAAACACCTGAACCTGTTCAACGACGGGAACAACTGGCAGGGGATCGTTGAGTCTCTGACCCTGCCGAAATTTACCCGCAAGTTTGAGAAGTATCGCGGCGGCGGTATGCCGGGCGCAGTGGATGTGGACATGGGGCTGGATGACGGTGCACTGGACACGGAATTTTCAATCGGCGGTACCGAGCTGCTGTTATTCAAGCAGATGGGCAAGGCAACCGTTGACGGCATCCAGCTGCGTTTCACCGGTTCCATTCAGCGTGACGATACCGGCGAAGTGCAGGCCCTTGAGCTAGTTGTGCGCGGGCGCCATAAAGAAGTGGATTCCGGCGAGTGGAAAACCGGCGAGAGCAGCACCACCAAAGTCAGCAGTACCAACAGCTACGCGAAGCTGACCATTAATGGTGAGGTGCTCTATGAGGTCGATCTGGTCAACATGGTAGAAATCGTTGGCGGCGTGGACCTGATGGAAGCACACCGTAATGCCCTCGGCCTCTGATTAACCTTAACGGCGCGGGCAGCCGCGCCAGTATTTCATTAACAGGATACGAACATGAGCGACAAGCTGACTGAAAAGACCGTAAAACTGGATACCCCCATCATGCGCGGTAAAGCTGAAATTACCGAAATTGTGCTGCGCAAGCCTCAGTCCGGCGCACTGCGTGGCACCCGTCTGCAGGCCATTATGGATATGGACGTGGGCGCAATGATGACTGTGATCCCACGAATCTCCACCCCGACGCTGACCGCGCAGGAAATGGCAGAGCTGGACCCCGCCGATCTCACCGCGCTGTCGGTAGAGGTGGTGACTTTTTTGTTGAAGAAGTCGGTGCTTGCCGGTTTACCGACAGCCTGACGATTGATGATCTTGTGGCGGACATCGCCACCATCTTTCACTGGTCGCCATCCATCACTGACGTTATGCCGCTGACTGAGGTGCTGGCGTGGCGGCATAAGGCAATTCAGCGAAGCGGGGCCAGCGATGAGTGACAATAACCTGCGTCTGCAGGTGATTCTTAATGCGGTTGACAAGCTCACCCGCCCATTTCGATCCGCGCAGGCCAGCTCAAAAGAGCTGGCTACAGCGATTCAGCAAAGCCGCGCCCGTTTAAAAGAATTAGATGCTCAGGCGGGCCGCATTGACGGTTTCCGCAAGGCCAGCGCGCAGCTGGCAGTCACCGGTAACAGCCTGAAAGCCGCACGCGAAGAAGCTGCAAAACTTGCCACGCAATTCTCTGCCACCAACCGCCCGACGGCGGCGCAGGCACGGTTGCTTGAGCAGGCAAAAAACCGCGTTACGGAGTTACAGAGCAAATATAACGGTCTACGTCAGTCGGTGCAGCGCCAGCGTCTTGCGCTCAATGAAGCCGGGCTGGACACGAAAAAGCTCAGTAGTGCGCAGCGGGAACTGCGGCAGAATGCCGACGAAACCCGGCAGGCCCTGGACCGGCAGCAGAAATCCCTTAAACGCCTGGGCGAACAGCAGGCGCGAATGAACGCCGTCCGCGATCAGTATTCACGCCGTCTTGAGGTGCGGGATCGCATCGCCGGGGCAGGGGCTACCACTACGGCTGCGGGGGTGGCAATGGGCGCACCTGTTGTGGCGGCAGTTAAGAGCTACGCCAGCATGGAAGATGCCATGAAAGGCGTGGCAAAGCAGGTAAACAGGCTACGGGACGATAATGGCAACCGCACAAAACAGTTTTATGACATGCAGGATGCCATCAAGGCCGCCAGCGAACAGCTGCCGATGGAGAACGGCGCTATAGACTATGCCGCGCTGGTTGAAGGTGGTGCTCGCATGGGGGTGACCAATCAGGACGATCCTTACGAAGAGCAGAAACGTGACCTGCTGGCTTTTGCATACACGGCGGCAAAAGCGGCAACGGCCTTTGAGCTGCCCGCAGATGAACTGGCAGAAGGGCTGGGGAAAATCGCGCAGCTCTATAAAGTTCCGACGCGCAATATTGAACAACTGGGCGATGCGCTGAACTACCTGGACGATAACGCCATGTCAAAGGGTGGGGACATTATCAACGTCCTGCAGCGTATGGGGGGCGTGGCTGACCGCCTTGACTTCCGAAAGGCCGCGGCGCTGGGTTCAACATTCCTTTCTCTTGGGGCTGCCCCGGAAATCGCCGCCAGCGCCTCTAATGCCATGGTGCGTGAACTGTCCATTGCCACCATGCAAAGTAAACGATTTTTTGAAGGCATGAATCTGTTGCAACTCAATCCGGCGGAGATTGAAAAGCAGATGACCACCGATGCCATGGGCACAATTCAGCGGGTTCTGGAGAAGGTCAACAATCTGCCGCAGGATAAACGCCTGTCAGCCATGACAATGATTTTTGGCAAAGAGTTTGGCGATGATGCGGCAAAGCTGGCTAACAACCTGCCGGAGCTGCAGCGCCAGCTGAAACTCACATCAGGCAGTGGTGCTAATGGCTCCATGCAGAAAGAATCCGACATTAACAAGGATTCATTGTCTGCGCAGTGGTTGCTGGTTAAGACGGGCGCGCAAAACGCTTTCAGCAGCCTGGGGGAAACGCTGCGCCAGCCGCTGATGGATATTATGGGCATGGTTAAGCGCGTGACCGGGGCGTTGCGTCGCTGGGTTGAGCAGAATCCCGTGCTGGCTGGCACGCTGATGAAAGTGGCGGCAGCTACGGCAGCCATTACTGTTGGGTTGGGGGCGCTGGCAGTGGCGGTGGCTGCTGTGCTGGGACCGCTGGCGGTTATCCGGTTTGGCCTGTCCATGCTGTCAGTTAAAGCGTTACCTTCTGCAGCCGCCGCTGCCACACGTACAGGTAGCGTGCTGCGTCTGTTGATCTCTGGTCCGCTGGCTTTGCTGCGCGTGGCATTATTTGCTGTTGGTAGCCTGCTGGGGGCGCTGCTCAGTCCTGTAGGGCTGGTTGTGGCTGCACTGGCAGGCGTGGCGCTGGTTATCTGGAAATACTGGCAGCCCATTAGTGCATTTCTGGGGGGCGTGGTGGAAGGGTTCAGAGCCGCTGCTGCGCCCATCAGCGCCGCCTTTGAGCCGCTCAGACCCGTGTTTCAGTGGATTGGTGACAGGGTGCAGGCCTTGTGGGGCTGGTTCAATGATTTACTTACCCCGGTTAAATCCACTTCCGAAGAACTGAACAGCGCAGCTGCAATGGGGCGTCGGTTTGGTGAGGCGCTGGCGGAAGGTCTGAATATGGTGATGCACCCACTTGAGTCACTTAAATCCGGTGTGTCATGGCTGCTGGAAAAGCTCGGTATTGTCAGTAAGGAGGCGGCAAAGGCGAAACTACCTGCGCAGGTTACGCAGCAGCAGTCCGCCACAGTGAACAGTGACGGCAAAGTGGTGCTGCCGCCAGGCGGGTTCCCGGCTTACGCGGGGATGTACGACACGGGCGGGATCATTCCACGCGGGCAGTTTGGCATTGTCGGAGAAAATGGCCCTGAAATTGTGAACGGACCGGCAAATGTTACCAGCAGGCGGCGTACTGCTGCGCTGGCCTCTGTCGTTGCTGGCGTGATGGGGGGAGCTGCGACACCTGCAGAAGCGGCTCCGCTTCATCCGTTCAGTTTGCCTGCGAGGGCATACCAGCCCCCGCTTGCTAAGGCAGATAGCCCGCCGCCGGTTATTCGTTATGAGATAAATGCGCCCATTCATATTGTCGCTCAGCCTGGGCAGAACGCGCAGGAAATTGCCCGTGAAGTGGCACGCCAGCTTGACGAACGGGAGCGCCGGGCCAGGGCAAAAGCACGCAGCAATTTCAGCGATCAGGGGGGGTATGAATCATGATGATGGTACTGGGTTTATATGTATTTATGCTGCGCACTGTCCCTTATCAGGAACTGCAGTATCAGCGCAGCTGGCGACACGCCGCCAACAGCCGGGTGAACCGCCGTCCGTCAACGCAGTTTCTTGGCCCGGATAACGATTCACTGACACTGTCCGGGGTTCTGCTGCCGGAAGTGACCGGCGGCAGACTGTCATTACTGGCGCTTGAACAAATGGCTGAACTGGGCAAGGCATGGCCTTTGATTGAAGGTAGTGGAACCATTTACGGCATGTTTGTTATTGAGAGTCTGAGCCAGACAAAGACGGAGTTTTTTGCCAGCGGAATGCCCAGGCGCATTGAGTTTACGATCACCCTCAAACGGGTTGATGAGTCGCTCTCTGACATGTTCGGGAGCCTGAGTGACCAGCTCAGCAACCTGCAGGACTCCGCAGCATCTGCTATTGGGGGGATTAAAAACACGGTTGGAGGATTGCTGCAGTGAACGTTAATTCTGATCTCCTGAATCTGAACAGCAAAAGCCCGGCTTTCAGTATCTCCATCGAAGGCAAAGACGTGACGACGGTGATGGACGCGCGCCTGATGAGTCTGACACTGACGGATAACCGGGGCTTTGAAGCGGACCAGCTTGATCTGGAGCTGGACGACGCCGACGGGCTGATCGCCCTGCCGCGACGTGGGGCTGTGATTCAGCTGGCGTTGGGCTGGAAAGGCCAGCCACTTTTCCCTAAAGGGGCTTTTACCGTAGATGAAATTGAACACAGCGGAGCCCCTGACCGGCTGACCATCAGGGCGCGTAGCGCAGATTTTCGTGAAACCCTCAATACACGGCGCGAAAAATCATGGCATCAGACAACGGTGGGGGAGGTGGTAAAGGAAATCGCCGCCCGGCACAACCTCAAAGTGGCGCTGGGTCAAGACCTGACGAATAAGGCGCTGGATCATATGGACCAGACCAATGAAAGCGATGCAAGTTTTCTGATGAAACTGGCGAGACAGTATGGGGCGATTGCTTCCGTTAAAGACGGGAACTTGCTGTTTATTCGGCAGGGACAGGGAAGAACGGCAAGCGGCAAGCAGCTGCCGGTTATCACCATCACGCGCAAAGCCGGTGACGGTCATCGGTTCACCCTTGCTGATCGTGGTGCCTATACCGGTGTTATTGCCAGCTGGTTGCATACGCGTGAACCCAGGAAAAAAGAGACAACCCGTGTTAAGCGTCGTCGAAAGAAAGCCACCACCCCCAAAGTGCCGGAAGCAAAACAGGGTGATTATCTGGTGGGAACGGATGAAAACGTGTTGGTTCTTAATCGTACCTACGCCAACCGGAGCAATGCAGAGCGCGCAGCAAAAATGCAGTGGGAGCGCCTGCAGCGCGGGGTTGCTTCATTTTCCCTGCAGCTCGCTGAGGGGCGGGCTGATCTCTATACGGAAATGCCGGTGAAGGTGACGGGATTTAAGCAGCCGATTGATGATGCAGAATGGACCATTACTACCCTGACGCATTCTGTCAGCCCGGATAATGGATTTACGACCAGCATAGAGCTTGAAGTAAAGATTGATGGTCTTGAAATCGAATAATTAGTTCTTAATATTGAATGATGATGTATCATTATTGCGATTACGGCAAAAGTGGTGGGATAACAGCAATGATGAACTGTCCAGAGTGCGGTCATGCAGCACATACCAGAAGCAGCTTTCAGGTATCAGCTACGACAAAAGAACGTTACAACCAGTGCCAAAATATAAATTGTGGCTGTACGTTCGTTACTCATGAAACGTTTGTACGGCACATTATAAAACCGAATCTAATTTCTTCTGCGCCACCACATCCGGGAAAAGGTGGTCAAGGCCACATGAGTTTCTGAACAGAACCCGCTTTAATGGCGGGTTTTTTGTTGCCGCCAGTCCGACACGCTGTCGCCATTTTGCCGCCACTACCAAAGAAAAAGGGGCTACGTTTTCACGTAACCCCTTGTTTTATTTGGTGGAGCTGGCGGGAGTTGAACCCGCGTCCGAAATTCCTACATCCTCGGTACTACATGCTTAGTCAGTCTTTACATTCGCCTGGCACCTGCGGACGGACACGCCACTACCAGACTAGCCTGATTCGTTTTAACGCTTCAACCCCAGGCAGGGCATCCGCGCGATCTCTTTTGGGTTTGACCTCTCTTGATCCCCGTCCTAAGAGCGGAGGCTAGGGAGAGAGGGCTCTAAGCAGGTTATTAAGCTGCTAAAGCGTAGGTTTCGTCGTTTGCGACTATTTTTTTGCGGCTTTTTACGAGGCCAACCGCCCCTCGGCATGCACCTTGGGTTTCGCAAATCCCGTCGAATCCAGAATCAGCCCCAATGTGTAAGGTAAGTATAACAGACTTGTGACACGCGTGACCAGCCCCCGTATCTTCTTATCTTCAACGATTTACCGCTCGCGCAGCGCTTCTTTCGCGCGATTAAACGGTTTGATTAAATAGTCGACAATGGTTTTTTCACCGGTTTTGATATCCACCGTGGCGATCATGCCTGGAACAATCGAAAAACGGCGTCCTGATTTATTTTGTAGATAGTCCTGGTGGGTGCGGATAAACACGCGATAGTAGAAAATTTCCGGTTTCACTTTATCCTGAATGGTGTCCGGTGAAATGGTCTCCACCACGCCGTCAAGCCCGCCGTAAATGGCGTAATCGTAAGCAGTAATTTTAACCAATGCGCGTTGGCCGGGATGAATAAAGGCGATATCACGCGGCGAAAGGCGGGTTTCAATCAGCAGACGATCGTCTACCGGCACTATCTCCATCATCTCGCCGTTAGGCGGGATCACGCCGCCAATCGTCGTGACCTGGATATTTTTAACAATGCCGCGTACCGGCGAACGCACGGTAAGGCGGGTGACGGAATCCTCGCGTCCTTTTAAAATGGCGGAGAGCATATCGACCTCAGCGTTCGCTTTCGATAACGCTTCGCGTGCCTGCACATAATATTGTGAGCGCAGATCGGTAATTTTTAAGCCTAAATCGCTTTTTTGTCGTTGCAGGCGTAGCACTTCAACATGACTGGCCGCGCCGCTTTTCTCCAGCCGCTGGGTAATGGTCAGCTCTTTATTAACCGACGCCAGCGCATCCCGTAGCTCGGCTTCGGTATCGGCCAGCTGCGCGCGGCGGCTTTTATAGAGACGCGTCTCTGCGGCAATCAGATCCGGCCAGCCGTTCAGCTCAGCGGGAAAGGCGAGAGGTAAGTCGCTGACTTCCGCAGTTAACCGTGCGCTGGAGGCGAGTGAAGCGCGATATTTTGCCGCACTTTCACCAACATTGGACGCCAGACGCGTCGGATCAAGCCGGGCGACAATCTGGTTAGCCTGAACTCTGTCGCCTTCCCGCACCGTCAACTGCGCCAGAATGCCGCCATCCAGCGACTGCAGAACCTGTTCGCGTGAACTGGGGATCACTTTCCCGTTGCCGGTGGAAACCTCATCCAGCCGGCCAAACCACGCCCAGATGCCGAGAATGAGAAATAACAGTGAGCAGATCAGAACAATACGACTCGCGCCGGAAAACGCCCGTTCACGCTGAATATCGAAATCGTCCATCGCGGCATCATGCTGATTGATTTTCATTTTTCCACTCCCGACGGTGACTTTGCATCCGATCCGCGTTAAGCGCCTGCGCTTTTGGCGCATCCATCACCAGTTGTCCTTCTTTCAGGACAATGACACGCTCAACCAGCTCCAGTATTGGTACCCGGTGCGTCGCGACGACCAGGGTACGGTTGCCAAGCCACTGATGTAACCGCTGAATAAACTCTCGCTCCGTATGCTCGTCCAGCGAGGCGCTGGGTTCGTCAAGTAGCACAATATTGGGGGAGCGCAGCAGCATTCTCGCCAGCAACAGGGACTGACGCTGCCCGCCGGACAGGCCGTTACCGCCCTCCAT
The DNA here is from genome assembly GCF_020181675.1 of Salmonella sp. A7. Classification (NCBI taxonomy): domain Bacteria; kingdom Pseudomonadati; phylum Pseudomonadota; class Gammaproteobacteria; order Enterobacterales; family Enterobacteriaceae; genus Salmonella; species Salmonella sp. A7. The sequence continues at coordinate 1,155,637 of NZ_CP084001.1, forward strand.
AATGGGATGATCCAACCCTTTTGCCAGCCGCCTGACGAAGACGGCGCCGCCGCTGACTTCGAGCGCGTCAAAAATCTGTTCATCGTTGGCGTGCGGCGCGCCGAGCGTCAGGTTCTCTCGTAGGGTGCCGAAGAAAAGCCGCGCGTTCTGGCTAAGAAAGCCGATGTTGCGGCGTAAATCCGCCATATCGATGTGCGACAAGCTGAGATTATCAAGCCGGGCATCTCCCTGAATCATCTCCAGGCCACCCGCCATCGCCTGTAAAAGTGTGGATTTACCCGCACCGTTACGCCCCAGTATCGCAATCCGCTCGCCTGGCATGATCTCCAGACGCACGAGGCGCAACGGTATGCGTTGATCGTCGTTATGGTAACGAAACTGAGCGTTTTCAAAGAGGTAATGCCCGTGGAGGATGTCGCGGTGTATCAGGCTATCGTCATGCTGTGTCTCGGTGGGCAGTTGCATAATGTTGTCGAGACCCATCTTCGCCGCTTTCACCTGCTGCCAGCGCGCCAGCACGCCGCACAGGTTAGCCATTGGCGCGATCATCCGCGAGCCGAGCATCGACGCGGCGACCACGGTGCCGGTAGTCATACTGCCTTCAATGACCATCGGCGCGCCGAACATAATCACTGCGGCATACACCAGACTTTGTACCGACATCCCCCAACTGATAAGCCCTTGCGTGAGTTTGCGGGTGCGTAGACCCGACTCGCCGGTGATACGGATATAGCTATTCCACTGCTGAAGAAAGCGGTTCTCCGCCTGCATCAGTTTAATATCTTCCAGTCCCTGAACGCTTTCGACCAAGACTGCATTGCGTAGCGTCGCTTCGTGGGCGGCCTGGTTGGCGAGGACAGCCAGTTTTTTTTGCAGTGCGACGCCCGGCAGGATCATCAGCAGCGCCGCCACGGGCGCTATCCATGCCAGCGGTGGGGCAATAATCGCCAGGACTACCATAAACAGGAAAAAGAAAGGCAGATCGACAATGGTCGCCAGCGTTGAAGAGGTAATCATCTCGCGGATCTGCTCCAGTTCGCGTAACTGCGAGATAAAACTGCCAGTGGAACGGGGGATAGCGCTGTTGCGCAGCCTTAACGCATGACCGAATACCCGATCGGAAATGCGCATATCGGCGCGTTTACCGAGCACATCCATAATGTGCGTACGCGCTTCACGCAGCAGAAAACCGAACAGCACCGCTACCAGTACGCCGAAGGAGAGAACGTACAGGGTAGGATATGACTGAGCGGGGATCACCCGATCGTAAACCTGCATAGAGAACACAATCCCGGCCAGCGACAGCACGTTAATCAGAAAGGCGGCGACCATTACTGGTAAATAAGGGCGCATATCCTGCAGAACCAGCTCGCGCATCCAGTCGGGTTTAAAGCGGGAGATATAGCGGTCGACGCGGCTATCCTTGAGCGCCGATAGCGGGCGTAGCGCGGCAACATAGAGGATCTCCGGCAATAACTCGCTGAGCGTCAGGCGGTTACGCTGGCCCTCTTCTTCAATCACAAAAACGTCTACCGCATCTTCGCCATTAACATGCTCGATGACCAATAACTGCCCGTCCCGGAGCTCGACAACCAACGGCAATCGCCACTGACTAAATGCCGTTTTGTCTATGTCCGGCGCATGAAAGGATAAACCCGCCTGCCGCGCGAGCTGCGTTAAGGCGGTCGTTCTGCTTTTACCCCTAAACCACGGGGCGTTGGCCTGAATTGAACCGGGAGAACAGGCAACGCGATAATGACCGGCGACATAGCTGATGGCCTGCGCCCATTGGCTTAGCGCGCGCTCACTGAGTACCTCTTCTACATCGGGGGCGGCGCGGGTCATGGCTGGATCTCCACGGATTGAATGCTGCGATGATTTAACGCGAACGCCTGACGAAGCGCGCCGGTGTTATACAGACAGTTCAGTTGCAACTGATGCAACTGGCTTTCCGTTTGCAGTTCGGCAAAACGCGCCTGGTAAACCTCTTGCTCCGCATTAAGCACGTCGAGCAGCGGGCGGGAACCGAGGTCAAGGTATTGCTGCTGATACAGTTCGCGCGTGCGTTCGCTAAGCTGCTGTTGCCGACGAAGGATTTGTAACGCGCTGGCAAGACTCATTGCCTGGCTGCGTGCCTCCATTAGTTTCTGGCGGACATCAAGCCGGGTGCGCTGAATGGTCGACTGAGCCGCGTCTACCGCATGGCTGGCGGCGTTGCGTCGGGCAGTCAGCCCTCCGCCCTGATAAAGCGGCATCTCAACTTTCACCCAGGTGGAATACTGGGTTTTATCCAGCACTTCATGACTGGGATATTTATCATTAAGATAATGTTGAACGGAAGGTTCGAGCGAAATTGTCGGCGTCATTTGCGCGCTGGCATAGTCCAGATTCGCCCGCGCAACGTTGGCCTGCGCCCAGGCGGCCAGTACCGCAGGCACCAGCCGATCGTCGGGAGTTGCCGTCTCACAGCTGCGAGCAAGTTTCGCCGGGAAGTCATTATTGATGCCGTTAAGCGAATTCCAGCCCAGCCAGCTCATCAGTGAGGCTTTCGCACTGTCGAGATTGGCCTGATACTGAGCCAGTTGCGAGCGGGCGGATTCGATTCTGGCTTCGGTTTGCACTACGTCAGATAGCGACGTAGCGCCCTCATCGCTGCGCTGCCGGATAAGTTTACCGATGCTGTCCAGCGCGACGAGCTGTTCTTCCGCCGCTTCTACCATTTGCTGCCAGCTCTGCGTTTGTACAATGGCGTTGGCGGTTTCGTGCGCGACGGTATCAATACTGAGCAACACATTGGCCTGTTGCTGCGCTGCGCCTGCGGTTTCGGCGCGAACCTGGCTTGCCACTTTGCCGAAGTCATAAAGCATTTGCGATACCGACAGCACCAGCGAGGGGCTATACCCGTGATCGGTGTAGGTATTGCTGTACCCATTGTTCACGCCAGCGCTGACTTGCGGATAATATTTCGATTTGGCGACCTCTATTTGTTCATTCTGTGCGAGCAGTTTGCCGACGGCTTCGCGAATAGAAGGATGCCAGTTAACGGCGCGATTGACCGCGTCATTGAGCGTCAGGTTGCCCGGCGCGGCGGCGCTGAGCGGCAACTCAGCGGCGGAGCCATCCAGCGAAGGAAGCATCTGGTCCGTTGCTAATCCTTCGGATGTAATAATTGGCGGCGCTTCTGCGCCCCGGGGCTGGTGATGAAACAAAGCAAATGCCAGTACGATGGCGACAGGCGCGACTCTTCCCATAGTTTATCCCTTTTAAATATCACCGCTTGTTGCCCCGAACGTCGTGGCGTTCGGGGCTTTTTTATCAACCGCCGGTTATCAGGTGGTTGTTTTGCAAAAGATCATTTAGCGTGAGCTGCACATTCTCCAGAGTGACAAGGTCGGTTGATTTAAACGCGCTGCCGACGCCGTCGCGATCGACGGATATCACCGTATTGGCGCCGCTGGTATGAACCTGAACAAAGTTACCCAGCGTCGCCGCCTGATGATCCCAGCCGGTCAGCAGTTCGTGGATATCGATCTTGTCGCCCTGCGCGGTGGAGAAGTTTTGCCAGCGATCGGCGCCATTGCCGCCGGTCGCGTCCGCGCCGTTTAACAGGTGGTAAATCAGCGTATCGCCATAGGCGGAGCCGATGAGAACATCGTTTTGGTTGGTACTGACGATTTGCGGCGCCATATCAATGGTCAATGTGGCGCTATCCGTATGACCCATCTTGTCATCCAGTTGATAGGTAAAGACCTCTTTACTGGTGATGGACGACATCGCGACGCCATTATTCAGGGTGTAGGTGTAAGCGCCATCGAGGTTAATTTGCAATGTGCCGTAATGTCCCTGAATCGTGGCGCTGGTGGTATTCGCCGCGGCGTCCAGCGTGGCGGCGCTGCCGTTATACCCGCTAATGCTCAGGCGGGTATTCACCGTATTAAGCTGATCCATCGCCCCCGCCGCATCGCTGCCGTCAAAAATATTGCCGAGAACGGTATGCGTTCCGGACGTTTCAAAATTATCCAGATCGACGGTGGTGCCGATGACGCGTGGCGTGATCGTCGCCGCCCCGGCCAGGGTATTGGTGCCGGTAAAGTTAAGCGTGTACGTTCCGGCATCCAGCTCCAGGCCGCTCAGGTTGACGGTCACCGTCGCGCTGCCCAGCGTGATATTCGCCACCGGAACGGTTCCGTTGCGTATGACGGTCCCGTTCTCCTGAATGGCCCAGCTAATATTCAGATTGCCCAGCGTAATGAGCGTGGAGACATCAAAGACCAGTGACGCGCCTTTAAGTACGGTGCCCGTTGCAACGTCAAAGGTGCCGCTCCCGCTGCCCGATTTGCCGAGTAGCCCCCAACTGGCGCTGCCGACGCTGGAGTCCAGCCAGGCAGAGGTATCCTGAAGCGTGGCGACGCTAAGGGTATCGCTGACATCATTAATCGCATCCAGCGCCCTGGCGGTTGGCGTGATATTGAGCGAGGCCGTATCGGTATCGCCGTTTGGCGCTTTGACCGTATAGATAAAGCTGTCCGGCGTTTTAATGCTGTCGGCGCCGACGCCATTCTTCAGCGTGTAGGTATAGTTGCCTCTTGCGTCAATGATGAGCGAGCCATACAGCCCGTTTACCTCCGTCGTGCCGGTCGCCGCAATCGCCACGCCGTTTACTTCAGTGAGGAGGGCGTCCGTAGGGGCGACATCATTGGTCAGTACGTTGCCGGTGGTGTTGGCGGTGATACTGTCAACGGCATAGGTGTGGTCCTGGGAAATCGCCAGCGTATAGCCAGTGAGGACGCTAATGCCGCTGGCGGTATTCAGCACGAACAGGTATTCGCCGCCAGGCAACGTCAGGGTCAGCGGCTGGGACTGTCCGGCTAACAGCAGGGTGTTAATCCAGCCCTTTTGCACCCGAAACTGCTCATATTGCTGAATGGCATCGTTGAAGCGATAAACGTACAGATCGAACGTGGAAACCAGTGAGACGCCGCCGACGGTTCCCTGTAACGTCATGGTTCGCGTAGCGCCTTCTTCAACGTTAAAGATGATCGGATTAGTCATATCATCAAGCAGATTCGCGTTCAGTACATTACCAAGTCCGACGCTTAATACCGTGACGCCGCTTTGTGTCGAGGGACCGTTGTTGACGTAGCTAACGTGAGTATCAAAGACCAGAGAGGCGTTATTGTCTGTCGCTATCACGCTGCCCGGTACAGGCGCGGGACCCAGATTGATAACCAGTTGCGCGGCGCTGCTACCGACGCCATTCTGGGTAATGGTGTAGGTGAAGCTCTCTTTATGTCCGTATCCTGCCGTGGGCTTAGTCAGCGTGTAGGTGTAACTGCCATCCTGATTAATGTGCAGCGTGCCGTATTGCCCCTGGATATCCACGCCGCCCGCGCCGACCGGCGTACTGACGCCGTTGGCGTTGGTGATGGCGGTGACCGTGGTGCCCGTCGGCGCGGTATCATCAGCCATGACGTTGCCGGTACTGATGGTTGGCCCGCTAATAATACCTGCGCTGGTCTGGTGTACATCGACATCCAGGCTGGTATATGACCCGGTAGCGAGCAGACTGGTGTTATAAGTGAGTACCCGGTACTGGCCTTCGCCCAGGCCGCTCAGGTTCAGAGTAACGCCGCTCCCGGTCAGGGTAAGCAAATTCGCGAAGTCGCCAACGGCGGTGTTGACGATCGTCGTCCAGGCGCCGAGGCTGGTGTCGTAGCGCTGTACCACAATCTCCTGAGTACTGAGCAGCGAAAGCACGATTCCCGTTGCGGCGGCATCGATGGTGACGTCGCCCGTACCACCTTCAGCAATGGTGAACTCAACCTGAGCGGTATCGTTACCCAAAACCGAGGCGACATTGCCAAGCGCGCCAACCAGCAGCAGGCCGTAATCCGAATAGTTTTGCGTGCTGGTGACGGCGGTCGAGGTCAGATCAAGGCTGGTGATGTTATCCCTTGCCGCCAGCGGCAGAACCGGCGCGGTAATGCCTAACGTGTCGGAGGCGTTACCCGCAGCGTCAGTGGCCGTCACGTTAATGAGTTGACCTTCAATTTGTTTTGTCGGCAAGGTGAGAGACCATGCGCCGTTGCTGCCGGCGGTGGTGGTGAGCGTCACGCCCCCCGCCAGCGTGACGGTTACGGTGCTGTTTGCCTCAGCCTGTCCGGAAAGTGAACCGCCATCGGCGCTGAGCGTACCTGACGGCGTACCGGGCGCCAGCGTATCGACAATCACCGTCGCGGCGGTGGAGACGCTGCCTGTACCGTTGGCGTTAGTCGCGGTGGCGGTGAAGGCGTGGCTGCCTTCGGTCAAATTGCCTGTCGGGGTAAAGCTCCAGTTTCCGCTGGCGTTCGCCGTGGTGGTGCCGAGCAGCGCCCCGTTGTTATAAATGCTCACCGTGGCGCCCGCCTGAGCGGTACCATTCAATGTGGGTTGTGCGTCATTAGTGACCTGACCGTTGGCGATAGCGCCGGTATAAATACCCACATCATCCACTACGTTGGTGATGATCGGTGCTTCCGGCACGCGCGTATCGGGCGCGGTAAATCCGGCGGCAATGCCAGTGTTGCCTGCTTTATCCTGGGCAAATGCCAGTAGCGGCTGACCATTGGTCTGCGCGGGCGTGAGTGTGGCGGTGAAGCTGCCTGTACCGTCGGCGGTGGCGGTTCCCAGTACCACACCAGTCTCAGAGGTAATCGTCACTGTACTGCCTGCTTCCGCGGTGCCCGTCACCCGATTACCGGTAGCATTGATGACCAGGTTGCCGGGCGCGCCGGGCGCAATGGTATCCACGATAATCGTTGTCGATGGCGAAGCGGCGCTAACGTTGCCAGCCGCATCGGCGGCGCTAACGCTATAGGCGTGACTTCCCTGGCCGAGCGCGGCGGTTGGCGTCCAGCTCCAGTTGCCGCTGGCATTGGCGTTCACGGTCGCGACCAGCGCGCCATTATCGAAGATGCTTACCGCGCTGTTGGCTTCCGCGGTACCGTTGAGCGTCGGCTGTGTGTCATTGGTCGATTGTCCATTGCCAATGGCGCCGGTGTTGTTCGGGACATCATCAACGATGCTGGTTATAAGCGGAACCGTTGGCGCAAGGGTATCGACCACGATAGTAAAACCGCTGGTGGCCGGGCTAACGTTGCCTGCCGGGTCGGTGGCGGTCACTGTTAATGTGCGCGTGCCATCGTTTAACCCTGTCGTCGGCGTGAAGCTCCACGCGCCGCCCGCGTTAGCCGAGGTGACGCCAAGCAGAGTGTTGCCATCATAGATACTGATCACGCTGCCCGCTTCGGCAGTGCCGTTCAGCGTGGGGCGGTTATCATTGGTTATCTGACCATTAGCGAGATTTCCTGTGACCCCACCCGCGACGTCATCCACCACGGACGTCAGGATTGGCGTTTGCGGCGCGGTGGTATCGACCGTCAGGGTGAAAGCCGTACTGTTCGGGCTGCTGTTTCCTGCGGCATCGGTGGCGACGGCGGTGATGACGTGTGTTCCGCTTGCCAGCGTTGAGGTGGAGACGCTCCACGCGCCGTCAGGTTGAGCCGTTGTCGTGCCAATGACCGTACCATTTTCATAGAGCGTGATCGTGGCGCCGGCTTCTGCGGTGCCGCTGAAGGTTGGCGTAGGATCGTTGGTATTTTGGCCGTTCGCGATCGTGCCGAGGCCTGGCGCCTGATCGTCACTGACTGATGTGATTACCGGCGTCAGCGGCGGCGTGGTATCGACGACGAAATTAACGCTGTCTGAAACGGGACTGGCGTTGCCTGCGGCATCAACGGCAATGACGGTAATTACATGGTTGCCCGTCGCCAGAGAGGCATCGGGCGTGTAGCGCCAGCTACTGCTATTGTCGGCGGGAATTTCAGCCAGCAGCGTGCCGTTATCGTAAAGACGAATAGTTGTGTTGGCTTCACGGGTGCCGCTAATGACAGGGCGCGCCTCGTCTGTGATCTGCCCTGAACTCAGATTGCCGGTAATGGGGCCCGTACCGTCGTAGACCGTATCAATAACAGGCGCGGCGGGAGCCGTGGTATCAATAGTAAACGAGCGTATTTCGGACGCGGAGCTGGTATTGCCTGCCGCATCGGTTGCTATCGCCGTCAGGTTCCAGACGCCCGCGCCCAGCGAGGTAGACGGTGTAAAGCTCCAGCTACCGTTGGCCTGAACTTGCGCCGTGCCGACCAGCGTGCTGCCATTATAAATCGAGATGGTTGTACCCGCCTCACCGGTACCCGAGAGTGTTGGTCGGGTTTCGTTCGTCGAGCCGCCGTTGGGGACGATGCCCGTCACCGGAGCCGTATTGTCTGCCACGCTGGCGATAACCGGCGCGGCGGGCGGTGTGGCGTCAATCGTCAGCACAAATCCGCTGGACACCGCGCTGCTATTACCCGCCGGATCGGTGGCGCTAAGGGTGAACGTGTGGCTACCGTTTGCAAGCGGCGTCTGCGGCGTGAAACTCCATGTGCCGTCGCTATTCACCGTCGTGGTACCGATGGACGCTGGATTGCCGTCAAGATAGACATTAATCGTCGCGCCTGCCTCTCCGCGCCCGTTCAGGGCGGGCGTCGCATCGTTCGTTAGCTGCCCGCTTACCAGGTTGCCGGTAATACCGGGCTGGTCATCCACGACGGAGGTGAGAACCGGGATCGCCGGAGGCGTAATATCGACCACGATCGTCCACGGCGCGGAGACCGCGCTGGTATTGCCCGCCGGATCGGTAGCGCTAACCGTCAGATTATGGCTTCCCTCTGACAAATTGCGGGGCACCGGGAAGGTCCAGCTACCGTTTTCGCCTACCTGAGCCGTGCCAAGCGGCGTACCGTTATCAAAAATGGTGATTGTCGCGCCAGGTTCGCCAGTTCCGTTCAGTATTGGCTGCCGATCGTCGGTGGATTGCCCCGGTAACACCGGAACGGTCGGTTGATTGTTATCGTCAATCACGGACGTGATAACCGGCACATCTGGCGCCTGCGCGTCAATGTTCAGCGTAAAACCGTCCGAAGGCTGGCCGCTATTGCCGACGGGATCGGTCGCTACGGCGGTAAAGATGTGCGCGTTGCTCTCCAGCGGCGCGTTCGGGGTGAAGCGCCAGTTGCCGCTTTGATCTACCGTAGCGGAACCGATTTCTACGCCGTTATCCAGAATGCGGATGGTGGCGCCTGCTTCTCCCGTTCCGTTGAGCGTCGGGCGTGAATCATTGGTGAGCGCGCCGTTATCCAGCGTACCGGTCATGCCGGGGACATCATCCGTTGCGCTGGTAATAACCGGTTGCGCCGGCGCGCTAAGATCGACAGTGATCCCGACCGGTGCGGACAGGCCGCCCTGGCCATTCGCATTGGTTGCCTGGACGGTGAAGTAATGTGTGCTTTCGCTTAATGGCGTCGCAATCTCAAAGATCCAGTTCCCGCTGGCGTCAACGGTGGCAAAGCCTGCCGAATCGCCATCAATGAAAATTTCAACGGTAGAGCCGATATCCGTAGTGCCGCGCAGCGTCGGCGTGGTGTCGTCCGTGGCGCCGCCCGCCGCAATATTCCCCTGTACGCTCCCGACATCATCTTCAATCGCCGTGATGGCCGGGACGGCGGGCAGACCGCTGTCGGAAGCGGGAAAATTCGTAGCCGGGCCGTTATTCCCCGCGCGATCGATAGCAATTGCCGTCAGCGTACCGCCATCGGTTTGCGCCGGACTGAGCGTAACGACGAATTCACCGGTGCCATTAGCGACAGCGCTGCCGACCAGGGTGCCATCGGCATGATGAATTTCAACGGTAGCGTAAGGATCGGCAAGTCCGGCGACGCGCGTGCCATCGTCGTCCACCGTCTGGATCGTTGGCGCGGGCGGGGCGGTGATATCCACAGTAATGGTGATCGGTTGGGTTTGCGCCGTGGTATTTCCAGCATCGTCAGTCGCGCTGAAGGTTAGCGCATGGCTGGCTTCTGACAATTCGGGCGTATTGAATGTCCAGCCCCCGTCGGTGACGAGCGCCGTACCGATTGCCACGCCATTGTCGTAAATCGTGACGGTGCTGCCGTTTTCGCCGCTGCCGTTGATAGTCAGCGTCCGATCGTTAGTAAAGGCGCCATCGGTTAATGGCCCGGTCACTGGCGCAACATCGTCGAGGATTTCATTGACGACGGGCGGCTGCAACGGAACGGTATCGACGGTGAAGGTAAAGCTGTTCGATACGCCGCTGCTGTTTCCGGCGGCGTCGGCGGCAATGGCGGTCAGGGTGTAGATGCCATCCGGCAACGCGCTGGTCACCGGCAGCGTCCAAGTGCCGGTCTCATCGACGGTGACTACGCCCACGACACTACTGCCGTTATAGAGCGTGATCACGCTGCCGATGTCGCCAGTGCCGTGAATGACCGGTGTATTGTCGTCAGTGGTTGCGCCGCTGACAATAGTATCCTGGACTTCGCCGACGTTATCTTCGGCAAAAGTGATAACTGGATTGGCGGGCGCAGTGGTGTCTAGCGTAAAAGTGACTGAGGCGGAAGGTGGACTGATATTGCCCGCTATATCGGTTTCCGTGACGGTAATGGTATAGGTTTCTGGCGTCAGTGCCGCAGGCGTAAAGCTCCAGCTTCCGTTATCGCCTACCGTTGTGCGACCAATTTCACTGCCATTATTGTAGAGAATTATCGTGCTGCCGATCTCTCCCGTGCCGCTGAAGGTCGGCGTGGTATCGTTCGTTGCGCCATTATTGCCGATGTTGCCGATAATCGGCGCGACGTTATCGCTGATTAGCGGCGCGTCAGGCTGCGCTGGAGGCTGGGTATCAAGGGTAACGGAGAAAACGCTGGAGGTGGGGCTACTATTGCCTGCGGCATCCGTGGCGGTGGCCGTCAGGATGTTTAACCCTTCGCTCAGATTACGGGTTAGCGGATAGGTCCAGCTACCCTGTGGATTGACCTGGACGGTAGCCAGTTCTACGCCGTTATTGTACAGGGTGATGATGGCGCCGGGTTCGCCGGTGCCGCTGAGGGTCGGCATACGCTGATTGGTAATACTGCCGTTTGCCAGTAGCACCTCGCCTTCTCCGCCTGTGATGGCGGCTGACACGATCTGCGGCGCATCCGGCGCCTGGGTATCGACGCGCAGGGTAAAGCTGAGGGATTCGGGACTTTCGTTCCCCGCCGGATCGTTGGCGCGAGCGGTCAGAAGGTGGTCGCCGTCGCCCAGCGCGGCAGGCGGCGTAAACTGCCAGCGCCCGTCCGTGCCGACCAGCGCCTGACCTATGGCATTGCCGTTATCGTAAAGGATGATTGTGTCGCCTGCGGTGCCGCTACCGCTCAACCGGGGCTGGGATTCCTGGGTAATCTGATTGGTATCAATCGTATTTCCGTCGCCGTCAGTTACGCCGATAACGCCGGGGGCGGCAGGGGCCTGGGTATCAATGGTAATCGTAAAATCGGTCGAAAAAGGCGTGGTGTTGCCGTTACTGTCGCTGGCCGTCACGGTAAAGGTGTAGGTGTCGTCCGCCAGTGGCGAGGCCGTGGTGTAGGCGTAGCTCCAGACGCCGGAATTACCGACGATAATATCCGCTATCCGTGCGCCATTCTGATACAGGTGTACTGTGGAACCCGGTTCACCTGTACCGTTAATCGTTGGCGTGCTGTCGTTAGTGAGCCCCAGATGCGCGACGCTACCGAGAATACCCGGCGCATCATCTGTAATGAAGGTGATTACCGGTTGCTGCGGCGATTGCGTATCGACCACCAGGTCGAATGACGCGGCCGGACTGGCATTGCCTTTAGCGTCGGTTGCGATTACGGTCAGTCGATGCGCGCCTTCACCTAAATTTTGCGACGGCGTAAACGTCCAGGTGCCGTTGGGCTGTAGCGTGGCGAGTCCCAGCGAAACACCGTTATCAAAAATTTCGACACGCGCGCCAGCCTCCGCCGTACCGCTAAGGGTGGGGCGGTTGTCATTGGTGGTTTGTCCGTTAACCAGCGGCCCGGTGAAGCTTTCAACATCGTCCAGCACCTGAGTGATAATGGGCTTATCCGGGGCGGTGATATCGGGCGCTTGCGCTGTGGTTGGCGGGCTAACGTTGTTGGCGCTGTCGGTGGCGGTGACGGTAACCTGTTCGCCGTTGGTCTGTGCGGGGACGAGGGGAAGGGTAAAATGACCTTCGCCATCTGCTTTGCCGCTGCCAAGCGGCGTGCCGTCCGGCGTGGCGATCGTAATGGCGCTACCCGGTTCGGCGGTGCCGCTAATACTGGTGCCATCCTCACTAATTACCACGTTTTTCGGCATTTCCGGCGCGGTACTGTCCGGCGCGATAACCGTCGCGGCGGCGCTTTCGTTTTTCGCAACATCGGTGGCGGTAGCGATAAGCGCCTGGCCGTTAGTCTGCGCCGTATTCAGCGGAACGATAAATTGTCCGTTGCCGTTAGCGACGGCGCTGCCAAGTACGGTGTTGCTACTGTCACGGATAGTGACCGTTGCCCCGGCTTCCGCCTGACCGCTTACGGACAGACCGTCGGTCGCCACGATAAGACCGTTCGGTGCCGCAGGCGCAGTTTTATCCGGCGCGTTCAGCGTTTCTACCGGACCGCTATTCGCGGCTTTATCGGTAACGCTAATGCTTAATGTTTCGCCGTTAATTTTCGCCGGGCTAATACCTATTGAGAAGGTGCCGTCGTCGCCTGCCGTTCCACTACCGAGCGTATTTCCCAGGCTGTCTTTGATAACCACAGTACTGCCAGCTTCCGTAGTGCCGGTAAGTCTGTCGCCGACGTCGCTAACCGCCAGGCCTTCCAGCACCGGCGGCTGCGTGTCGATATCAATGGTAAAGGAGACGGACTGCCCGCTGGTGCCGCGATTGTTGGTCGCGGTAGCGGTAAAGACATGGTTGCCATCGGCAAGTGCCAGCGAGGGGGTAAAGCTCCATTTGCCGTCAGCGTCAGCGACAATGGGCGGAAAGGTCGGTACAGGAAAGCCATTATCGTTAATCGATATCGTACTGCCTGGTTCAGCAGTACCGCTGAGGGTTGGGCGGTTATCATCTGTGGCATCGCCATTTTTCAGCAGCCCGGTAACGGTGCCAGCGTCATCCGTCACGGTAAGGATAGTCGGCTGGGCAGGATACTGTGAGTCAGAAGCGGTAAACTCCGTGGCGGGGCCGATGTTACCAACGGCGTCCTGAATACGCGCTTCCAGACGCTCGCCGTGGGTCTGAGCCGGATTCAGCGTGATGCTGAAGTGGTTATTTTCTCCGGTAATCGTGGAGCCCAGGTAATTTCCCGCCGGGTCATAGATCGACACGGTACTGCCAGCTTCAGCGGTACCGCTAACGGTTGTGCCGTCTTTCGCGACATTATCAATGATAGCGGCGTCAGGCGGCGTGGTGTCCACAATGATAGTAGGCGTTGTCGTCACGCGGCTCACGTTTCCGGCTTTGTCGCTTTGTTCGACGGTAAAGGTATGTTCGCCATCGCTTAACGGTGTAGTCGGCGTAAAGGTCCAGCGCCCATTTTCGTCTACGGTAGCGCTGCCGATAACGGTTGAACCCTCTTTAATCGTGATGGTATTGCCAGCCTCTCCCTGCCCGGAAAATAGCGGTTTTGCCTCGTCAGTCCGGTCATTATTCTGTAGCGGCCCGGTGAGCAAACCGGTGTTATCGGCAATCAGTTCAACGCGTGGGGCATCGGGGCTGAGTGTGTCGATAGTCAGCGAAAAGCGGGCTGATTCGCTACTTTCGCCTTTAACGTTAGTCGCAATGGCGGTGAAATGATTTTCCCCATCCGCTAGCGCGCTGGTAATGGCAAAATGCCAGCTTCCGCTGCTATCAACCGTTGTGGAGCCTATTTCCTGACCATTGGCGTAAATATGGATGACTGTGCCTGCGCTGCCGGTTCCCTCCAGAGTGGGGGTATTGTCGTTCGTAAACTGGTTATTGCTCAGCGTGCCGGTGAGGGGAGCGGCATCATCGATAGCGGCGGTGATAGCTGGTGTATCGGGGAGAGGAATGTTGGGCGCATCAATGGTTGCGGATGGGCCGGTATTGCCGGCATCGTCAGTCGCGGTCACGGTAAGTTGTTCGCCGCTAATCTGTGGCGCTGTTAGATCAATACTAAATTTACCGTCGCTATCCGCTTTGCCCTCGCCAACGACGTTACCTGAAGGATCTTTGATGGTAATGGTACTGCCCGCTTCGGCCTCGCCGCTCACCGTTTTTCCGTCCGCTGAAATCAGCAACTTGCCGGGAGCGAGAGGCGGGGTAGTATCTACAGGATTACTGCTACCTGGAGTATTGCCGTTAGGGTTACTGCCGCCGGGATTGCTGTTATCAGGGGGATTACCGTCAGGATTGGTGTTATCGGGGGGCGGATTATCGCCATCCGAATGATGGTGGGAATCGCCGCCGCCGGAAGACGCGATAGCGGCAATGCCGCCAGCCGCCACCGCGCCAGCCAGTACCCACGGCCAAACGGCGCCGCCTGCTTCATGGGAAGTGCCGGAAGTGACCAGCAGCTCATTAATATCAGCGATTTGTTCAAAATGTAGCCCGGCTTGCGGATTTTCTACCCACCATAACGTGCCATCATTTTCCGCCAGTACCAGCTGGCTTGCGCCCAGATCGTTGGTAACGTAAAAGTTTTTAATCGTGATCGTTTCGCCGGAATGGAGCGTCACCACCAGATCCTGATTAATGCGCGTAAGTTGACTAATTTCCTCCCGGGCCACTGATAATTTAACAATTGACGGGGCGTTAAGAGTGACCGCTGAGGATTCCACAGTGGTGGAGACGCCAGTCAATTTCGAAACCACGGCGAGTAGACGCATAAATTAGCTCCTGATGGATTTGCTCTGTGTATTAATTAACGGGCACGACGTTCAGGGCAAAATGCGTAGACGAGCCTTCCCGTTCATCGTGAGAGATGAATTTCCGTAGCCATATTCTTTTTTATGAGCGTAGGTGAAGGTCTGGTTTTCTCGCCGAATAACCCTTTGTTTTTTGTGCCTGACTAGTGCTTTCGTATTAGATGATATAGTCAGAAAAAAATCTTTCTGCAAATTAAGATCTATTGATAAAGATGTTAGTGCGTCTGAAATATAACGGAGTTTGTGTTAAGGAGAGGTGGGTGGGCTAACAACGCATGATGATTTTTTATTTATCTTTATGTTTTATAATGAATTTTAATTTCTTCGTCTTTTTCTTTTTTAACATAAAAACAATACCTTTTGTGAAGGTATTCAGCATTATTAAATTTTATAAAAATCATTTGAAGTATTGTGTTATTAGGCTATAAAAATTTTTTAAACAAAGAATATATTCTTGTTGTGGTATTTATTGCTATTGATAAGCGTCAGACACAGAGAATATATTTTCGAGGCATGCATGAGATATGAATATTGACCAGCTTCATACTGAGAAGCTGGTCACAAAAAATGTCTATTATCGGCCTGCATTTTTCATAATGCGTGCTTTATCCAGTTGCCACTCACGTTCTTTAAGATCGGAACGTTTATCATGTTGTTTTTTACCTTTCGCCACGCCGATCTTCACTTTGCACCAGGCATTTTTCCAGTACAGAGAAAGCGCGACGACAGTATAACCTTCACGATTAATACGGCCATACAGCGAATCAAGCTCACGCTGATTTAACAACAGTTTGCGGGTTCGGGTTGGGTCGCATACGACATGTGTCGAGGCGACCGCCATCGGCGTAAAGTTTGCGCCAAACAGCCAGGCCTCGCCATCTTTGAGGATAACGTAACTGTCGCCGATATTGGCTTTTCCTGCGCGCAGGGATTTTACTTCCCAGCCTTGCAGGGCGAGACCAGCCTCGAACTCTTCTTCGATAAAGTATTCGTGCCGGGCGCGCTTATTCAGCGCGATGGTGGCTGAGCCCGGTTTATGTGCTTTTTTCTTCGTCATAAGTGTCGTGAATTCATAGGTAATCTGATATCGAAAACACCCCATTACGTCCTGATGAGGTGCAAAAATCTATCTTAGCATGAGTTGGGCTATGCACGCACAATTAAGGCATGACGGTTGGGGACAGCATTTTTTTTACTCGCTGATAAGTGGTATTATTTACACGATTTATGTTGATGGGAATTGCTATGCCTCAGATTAGTCGGACTGCTTTAGTCCCCTACAGTGCGGAACAGATGTATCAGTTAGTGAATGACGTGCAATCGTATCCCCAGTTTTTGCCTGGGTGTGTTGGTAGTCGCGTCCTGGAGTCATCGCCAGCACAGATGACGGCGGCTGTTGACGTGTCGAAGGCGGGTATCAGCAAGACGTTTACGACGCGTAATCAGCTAACGCGTAACCAGAGCATTCTGATGCATCTGGTGGATGGCCCCTTTAAAAAGCTGATCGGCGGCTGGAAATTTACCCCGCTCAGCCCCGAGGCGTGCCGTATTGAGTTTCAGCTTGATTTTGAGTTTACCAATAAACTCATTGAGCTGGCGTTTGGTCGTGTATTCAAAGAGTTAGCGTCCAACATGGTGCAGGCGTTTACGGTTCGCGCCAAAGAGGTTTACCGTGCCGGATAAACTTGTGGTTGAAGTGGCTTATGCGCTGCCGGAAAAGCAGTATTTGCAGCGCGTAACGCTGGAGGAGGGCGCGACGGTCGAAGAGGCGATTCGCGCTTCCGGCTTGCTGGAGTTGCGCACAGATATCGATCTGGCGAAAAATAAAGTGGGCATCTATAGTCGTCCGGTAAAACTCACCGATACGGTGCAGGATGGCGATCGGGTTGAAATTTACCGTCCCTTAATCGCCGATCCAAAAGCATTACGCCGCCAGCGCGCCGAAAAATCGGCTGGCAGATAATTAACCTTGCCGGATAACGGTGTGAAAGCCGTACCACACCTGAAGCACAGGTGTGCCTGTAAGCCAGATGAACGTAGCGCCATCAGGCAAATTCGTACCAAATGGTGGGGAGAGGTTTGCAGGCCTGATGAACGTAACCTCATCAGGCGGTATCACAAAATTACTTCGTCAACGCCGGTTTGTTATCAATATTGGTTAACACGCCGCTGCTGTTAAAGGTGAGCGTCAGAGTCTGCTGCGTCACGTTCTCATGTCCTGGCTGCTGGCGGAAGACATAAAACCAGGTGTTCGTACCAAAAGGATCGGTCATCATCGGCGTGCCTAAAGCATACGCAACCTGTTGTTGCGTCATACCAACACGCACTTTGGCGACATCCGTAGGTGTAAGATAGTTCCCCTGATTGATGTCAGGTCGGTAAACCACTCGCTCCAGAGTGGAACAGCCTGCGGTCAACATCAGGAGTACTGCTGCGGCAGCAGTCAGCGTTTTACAGCGCATAGTGATTGGGTTCCTTTTCGGGCCTGAGCAGTACGTGGCTCATATTAATATGCCGATGATAATAGACCTTTCATCACTTTAAAACCTTTTGCTGTCGGGTCTTACGGCGTTTTTGTTGTGAACTCAGACCTTCGGGAGATAAAAAAGTTTACGCCGCCAGCAGTTCTTTTGCGTTTGCCAGCGTATTACGCGTAACTTCACTTCCTCCCAACAGGCGGGCCAGTTCCTGTAAACGCGCACGTTTATCCAAAGGTTGCATATGTGTTTCGGTCATTGCCCCGTCTGTTTCTTTACTGACAAAGAAGTGCTGGTGACCGCACCCGGCTACCTGTGGCAGGTGAGTGACGCACATCACCTGAGTGGATTCGCCAAGCTGACGCAGGAGTTTACCGACCACGGCGGCGGTTGGGCCGCTGATGCCAACATCGACCTCGTCAAAAATCAGCGCCGGCGTTTCCATTTTGCGCGCGGTAATCACCTGAATAGCCAACGCAATGCGCGACAGTTCACCGCCAGACGCGACTTTAGCGATAGGTTGCAGCGGCTGACCTGGGTTTGTCGTCACTTTAAACTCCACGCGATCGGCGCCGTCGTTGCTCAGATGATGCTCATCAAATTTCACGTCGATAGTAAACAGACCGTGCGGCATTGAAAGTAAATGCATACTTTCAGTGATCAACTGCCCCAGCTCCTGGGCGTAAAACTGACGCTGTTGATGCAGCGCTTGCGCCGTTTCCAGCGCTTGTTGGTGATGCTTATTAACCGCCAGCGTCAGCGTTTCCAGCGAATCGGCCTGATCGTCGAGCTGCTGCTGTTCTTCGAGCAGTGACTGATAAAGCTGCGGCAGCGCTTCCGGGCTGACGTGATGTTTTCGCGCCAGCGAAATTTGTTTAGCGATGCGCTGTTCAAGTTCAAACAGGCGATTGGGGTCTAAATCCAGACGCTCGCAATAATGGCGTAATTCATCGCTGGCTTCGGTGAGTTGAATAGTGGCTTCTTCCAGCATATCCAGGATGCCGGAAAGCTTGCTGTCCATACTCACCAGCTCGCTAACCAGTTGTTTTGCGCTATATAACTGGCTTTGCAGGTTAACGTCTTCGCCGTCCGCGAGTAGCGCCAGAGCGTTCTGGCTGGTCGTAAGCAACTGCCCGCTGTTGGCCAGCCGTTTGTATTCTTCGTCAATTTGCTCGAATTCGCCGGCCTGCGGGTTAAAGTCGTTCAACTCTTTTAACTGATATTGCAGCAGTTCCGCGCGCGCGGCGCGTTCCTGGCTTTGTTGCTGGTGATGGGCGAGATCGCGGCAGCTTTGATGCCATAATTGGTAGCGGGCAGCCATCTGCTGCGCTAAAGCGGCTTCGTTGGCATAGCTATCCAGCAGCGATTTTTGCTGTTCGGGTTTGGTAAGCTGCTGGTGCGCATGTTGACCATGAATTTGAATCAGCAACTGACCGAGCTCGCGTAATTGAGACAGGGGCACAGCGGTGCCGTTAATAAAGCCCCGTGAGCGGCCATCGCTGCTGATAACGCGGCGAAGTAAGCATTCGCGACCTTCTTCAAGCTGGTTTTCTTCCAGCCAGCGCAATGCCGCAGGCGTGTCTTTCAGCGCAAAGCGGGCACACAAATCGGCGCGGGTCGCTCCGGTACGGACCATATCGGCCTCAGCGCGACCGCCCAGACACAGACCCAGGGCATCAATCGCAATAGATTTACCCGCGCCGGTTTCACCAGTAATGACGGTCATTCCGCTCTGAAAATCGATCTCAAGCTCACGAACGATAGCAAAATTGCTGATGGTCAGTTGCGCCAACATAGCTGTTTTCCTGTATGAAAAACCATGACTGTAATTAAATACAGTATAAACTGGTTTTTTATACAGTAAAGAGGCTAACGTAAAATTAGAATAATTTTTTTGACCAACCGAGTTTTGTGCTTAATGTATTGAAATAGCTATAGTCTTTGGGATGTATCAGGTTGAGGTGGTAGTCGCAGCGGCGAATCAGCACATCTTCTCCTTCCTGAATAGGCAGCGCTATCTGGCTGTCGCAGCTAATTTCCAGATCGCTACGGCGATGCGAAAAACGCAGACGAATCGTGCTACTGCTGTTAATGACTAACGGGCGCGCCGACAAGGTATGCGGGAACATCGGCACCAGGGTGATTGCATCCAGTGAAGGGGTCAGAATAGGGCCGCCTGCGGAGAGCGAATAGGCGGTGGAGCCTGTCGGCGTAGAAATGATCAGACCATCAGATCGCTGTGAAAAAGCGAAGGTTTCATCAATATAAACCTCGAACTCGATCATATGCGCCACTTTTCCCGGATGCAGCACCACTTCATTAATGGCTGTGCTGATACGCTTCTGGCGGTCCTGTTGGCAGACCTGCGCTTCCAGCAGAAAACGTTTTTCGGAGATATAGCGCCCTTCCAGCACATCAGATAATTGTTGCAGGGCGTTGTCCGGATCGAGATCGGTCAGGAAGCCAAGATTACCGCGGTTAATGCCAATCACATTGATGTCATAACGCGCCAGCGTACGCGCTGCGCCAAGCATATTGCCGTCGCCGCCCACGACTACCGCCAGATCCGCCTGTTGACCAATTTCCGCCAGCGTGCCGGTTGGCACATTTTTTAGCTGTAATTCGTGGGCGATTTGTTGCTCCACAATGACCTCATAACCCTGATCGCATAGCCAACGGTAGAGCATTTCATGTGTCGTGAGTGCGGTGGGATGACGCGGATGCCCCACAATGCCGATACACTTGAAATGATTATTCATTTTTCTGAGGTCCTTGTAGCGAAGATTGATGACAATGTGAGTACTTCCCTTGAAACCCTGAATCTGATCCCCATAATAAGCGAAGTTAGCGAGATGAATGCGAAAAAAACGCGGAGAAATTCATGAGTAGTAAAGAACAGAAAACGCCTGAGGGGCAAGCCCCGGAAGAAATTATCATGGATCAGCACGAAGAGGTTGAGGCAGTTGAACCAAACGATTCTGCTGAGCAGGTGGATCCGCGCGATGAAAAAATTGCGAATCTGGAAGTTCAGCTTGCAGAAGCCCAGACTCGCGAACGCGACACCGTGTTGCGCATCAAAGCGGAAATGGAAAACCTGCGCCGTCGTACTGAACAGGACATCGAAAAAGCGCATAAATTCGCTCTCGAGAAGTTCGTCAACGAATTGCTGCCGGTAATCGATAGCCTGGATCGCGCGCTGGAAGTCGCAGACAAAGCCAATCCGGATATGGCGGCAATGGTCGAAGGGATTGAGCTGACGCTGAAGTCTATGCTGGATGTGGTGCGTAAGTTCGGCGTGGAAGTGATTGCTGAGACCAACGTGCCGCTGGACCCGAACGTGCATCAGGCGATTGCGATGGTGGAGTCGGAAGAGGTTCCGGCAGGCAATGTGCTGGGTATTATGCAGAAAGGCTATACGCTGAACGGTCGTACCATTCGCGCGGCGATGGTGACGGTAGCGAAGGCGAAGTAAAAGTCTGATGGCCGATGTAAAGTCGGCCATTTTTTTAGCTTAAAAAATCCTGTACTTCGAGCCATGGAGTGTCGAAGTCAGCTATTTGTTCGTACTCATCCATAGGTAAAACAAATATATTATAGGCATCAGTGCTTTCATTGAGACTGGCTATCTGAAAGCCACGTTCGTTGAGCTGGCTTTGAATGCGCTCAAATATCTCATCGACGTAACGGTCGCCTTTTTTGCAGACCTTGCCTATTTCATCATATCTGGTGAGTGCCAGTAGTCGCGTTTTTAGTTCATCTGTACTGGCAAAATCTTTTGTCAGGTCATAATAACGATTGGCCGCAAAAGTGGCGAGCAGACCTTCTTCACCCTCCCCCTTGTAATCGATTTCTTCAATAACGCCTTCAGTACGTAGAACCTGCATGAATGCCTGTAACAACGCACGATTGTCTAAATCACCGCCACTGCAATCAAGCACTTCCACTATCCCGTAGTCATCGTCCTCGTCGTCTTCAAAACTGGCAGGATCGCTGGCGAGGCGGGAGACGATATTGGGCCATAAATCTGGCGTTTCCTTTAAGAATATGCTGGCCAGCTTTTTTAAATATTCAGCAAACGCCAGATCCCATTCAACAACGTAATCATCGTACATAGTATGGTTTTCCTTTCCATTAATAAGCTTTTATTGTGTCACTATTCCGGAGAGGAGATGAATGAATAAAATCTTAATTAACAAGGAAAACGGCAAACCATTGGCTGCCGTTTTAAGAAAGGAGGAGGGTTATTCAAGAATACTCTCGCGCAGCGGTTTTACCGGTACAACCTTTACCTGCTTAATCATATTTTCCTGTACATCGAGAATATCGATATCGTACTGCTCAATGCGCACGCGCGTGCCAGCAACCGGAATTTCCTCCAGCGCCTCCAGAATCACCCCGTTGACGGTGCGCGCGTCATCTTCCGGCAGGTGCCAGTTAAACGCTTTATTGATTTCCCGGACGTTGGCGGTACCGTCAATAATGACCGAACCGTCGTTTTGCGGCGTGACCTCTTCCGCCAGTGTCGGCGACATCGATGTGGTGAAGTCGCCAACGATCTCCTCGAGAATATCTTCCACGGTGACCAGCCCCTGGATATCGCCATATTCGTTGACGACCAGTCCGACTTTCTTTTTATTGCGCTGAAATTTGATCAGTTGCGTACTGAGCGGCGTACCTTCCGGGACGTAATAGATTTCATCGGCGGCGCGCAGCATCATCTCTTTGGTGAACTCTTTTTTCTCAGCCATTAACCGCCAGGCTTCACGCACGCGCAGCATACTGATGGCGTCATCCAGCGAATCGCGATAGAGCACAATGCGTCCGTGCGGGGAGTGGGTGAGCTGCCGCTCGATAGACTTCCAGTCGTCATTGATATCGATCCCGATAATTTCATTACGCGGTACCATGATGTCATCCACGCTGACCTTTTCCAGGTCGAGGACCGATAGCAGCATATCCTGATTGCGGCGAGAGATTTGCGAACGGGATTCATGCACGATAGTGCGTAATTCCTCTTTGCTTAACGACCCGCTGACCACGATGTCCGTTTTAATTCCCATCAGACGCATCAGCAGGCGGGTGATGGTGTTAAGTAACCACACCAGCGGCATCATCAGTATCTGTAACGGCGCCAGCAGGAAGCTGCTGGGATAGGCCACTTTTTCCGGATAGAGCGCGGCGATAGTTTTGGGCAGGACTTCGGCAAAAACTAACACGACAAACGTCAGTACCCCAGTGGCGATAGCCACGCCGGCGTCGCCGTAAAGCCGCATACCCACAATCGTGCCGAGCGCCGAGGCAAGAATGTTGACCAGGTTATTGCCGATCAGCACCAGGCTTATCAGTCGGTCGGGTTTACGCAGTAATTTTTCTACCCGTTTTGCCGAGCGATTACCTTGCTTCGCCATATGGCGTAAACGGTAACGGTTTAGCGTCATCATTCCAGTTTCGGAACCGGAAAAATAGGCCGAGATGACCACCATGATGATTAATATGATAATCAGCGTGGTGGTGGAGATGTGTTCCAGGGGAAACTCCTTTAAAAGCTTAGCTTACAAATTGCTGTAATATGCGGCTACCAAAATAGGCCAGCGTCAGAATACCCGCGCCTGCGACGTTAAACCACACGACCCGCCGACCCCGCCAGCCTTCATGGTAATGCCCCCACAGCAGAACGATATAGACAAACCATGCCACGATAGAGAGCACGGCTTTATCAATATTTTCAGTACTGAACAGGTTATGCATGTAAAACAGGCCGGTACACAGAGTAAGGGTCAGCAGTACGACGCCAATCTGCGTGATATGAAACATTTTGCGCTCAATGCTCATCAATGGCGGCATTTCATTACTAAACGCCAGCTTTTTGTTCTTCAACTGATAGTCGATCCACGCCAGCTGTAGCGCATACAGAGCGGCGATTATCAGCGTCGCGTAAGAGAAAAGCGACAGACCGATGTGCACCATCATGCCTGGGGTCGCTTCCAGATGCGTAATATATTCATTAGGCATGAACGTGGCGAAGGCCAGGTTAATCAGCGCAAAAGCATAGACAATGGGCAGAAGTAGCCAGCCGCGATTACGCGACGCGACAATGGTCATTACCGTGCAGATCATCAGGCTGACCAGCGAACCGACATTCAGCAGGCTCAGGTTTTGTCCACTGTCGCCGCCGGGCAGAATACGCGATTCCAGCGCGACAGCATGGCACACCAGAGCGATGACCGCAGAAAGAATAGCCATACGCCGCCAGCCGCTGTTTTTTTGCAACAGTCCGGGAACGATCAGCGCGAGGCTGAAGGAGTAGGCGACAAGGGCAAGTAAAGCAAAAACGGGCATAGTTGTGTCGACAGTTGACCAGTGAGAAAGAGAAGCAGTATAGCGTTACGTGACCGCAGCTCCAACCGTTGCATAACAACAAAGACGGCTTCATGGTATACTGTGGCGAAATTCTGTAACTGTGTCGCTGCGGCGACCAACCGTTTCCACCCCAGGCGAGAGACAATGTTTGATAATTTAACCGATCGTTTGTCGCGCACGCTGCGCAATATCAGTGGCCGTGGGCGCCTTACTGAAGACAACGTTAAAGAGACGCTGCGCGAAGTGCGCATGGCGCTGCTGGAGGCTGACGTTGCGCTGCCGGTAGTGCGTGAGTTCATCAATCGCGTAAAAGAGAAAGCGGTTGGTCATGAAGTTAACAAGAGCCTGACCCCTGGGCAGGAGTTCGTCAAGATTGTCCGTAGCGAACTGGTTGCGGCGATGGGCGAAGAGAACCAGACGCTGAATTTAGCTGCGCAGCCGCCAGCCGTAGTATTGATGGCGGGTCTGCAGGGGGCGGGTAAAACCACCAGCGTCGGTAAGCTGGGTAAATTCTTGCGCGAGAAGCACAAGAAGAAAGTGCTGGTCGTCTCTGCCGACGTCTATCGCCCGGCGGCGATCAAACAGCTCGAAACGCTGGCTGAACAGGTTGGCGTGGATTTCTTCCCGTCTGATGTCGGCCAGAAACCGGTTGATATCGTCAACGCCGCGCTGAAAGAAGCGAAGCTCAAATTCTACGACGTGCTGCTGGTGGATACCGCCGGTCGTCTGCACGTTGACGAAGCGATGATGGACGAAATCAAACAGGTCCACGCTTCTATCAAGCCAGTAGAAACGCTGTTTGTCGTCGATGCGATGACCGGTCAGGATGCCGCGAATACCGCAAAAGCCTTTAACGAAGCGCTGCCGTTAACCGGCGTGGTGCTGACCAAGGTCGATGGTGATGCGCGTGGCGGTGCGGCGCTCTCTATTCGTCATATCACCGGCAAGCCGATTAAATTCCTCGGTGTCGGCGAGAAAACCGACGCGCTGGAGCCGTTCCACCCGGATCGTATCGCCTCACGTATTCTCGGCATGGGCGACGTACTGTCTCTTATCGAAGATATCGAAAGCAAAGTTGACCGCGCACAGGCTGAAAAGCTGGCGACCAAACTGAAGAAAGGCGACGGTTTCGACCTGAACGACTTCCTGGAACAGCTCAAACAGATGAAAAACATGGGCGGTATGGCCAGTCTGATGGGCAAATTACCGGGCATGGGGCAGATTCCGGACAACGTTAAATCGCAAATGGATGACAAAGTGCTGGTGCGTATGGAGGCGATCATCAATTCGATGACGCTGAAAGAGCGCGCGAAGCCGGAAATCATCAAAGGTTCCCGTAAACGCCGTATCGCACAAGGCTGTGGGATGCAGGTGCAGGACGTTAACCGCCTTCTGAAACAGTTCGACGACATGCAGCGCATGATGAAGAAAATGAAGAAGGGCGGGATGGCGAAGATGATGCGGAGTATGAAGGGGATGATGCCGCCAGGCTTCCCGGGTAGATAAATATATCGGGCTACCTTATTTGCCATTTTGACGCCGGAGTGTGCTCGAAATGCTCACGTACTGCGTGTACGCTCCGCTTTCTGCGCGCACGCCGACGCCAAACTGGCTGCAACGGTCACGCCCTGGAATCAAGCTTCATCACATGTTGATTGCTTTTTTCCCAGAAATCAGTAAAATTTTCGGGCTTTTAATATGACGCCGGGCTCCGTTCCTCGATGGGGCCCGGTTGTTTTATTCACACAAGAGGATGTTATGGTAACTATTCGTTTAGCTCGTCACGGCGCTAAAAAGCGTCCGTTCTACCAGGTTGTTGTCACCGACAGCCGTAATGCACGCAACGGTCGCTTCATTGAGCGCGTTGGTTTCTTCAACCCAATCGCTAGCGAAAAAGAAGAAGGCACCCGCCTGGATCTGGATCGCATCGCTCACTGGGTTGGCCAGGGCGCAACCATTTCCGATCGCGTTGCGGCGCTGATCAAAGAAGTAAAAAAAGCAGCTTAATCTGTCACGGTGGTCATGATGAGCAAGCAACTCGCCGCACAAGTACCCGCTGAACCGGTTGTACTGGGGAAAATGGGTTCTTCATACGGTATCCGTGGTTGGCTCAGAGTGTTTTCCTCCACTGAAGACGCCGAAAGCATTTTTGACTATCAGCCCTGGTTTATCCAGAAGGCGGGTCAGTGGCAGCAGGTACAGCTGGAAAGCTGGAAGCACCACAATCAGGATCTGATCATCAAGCTGAAAGGCGTTGACGATCGAGATGCCGCGAATCTTCTGACGAATTGCGAAATTGTCGTGGATTCCTCGCAACTTCCTGCGCTTGAGGAGGGAGACTACTACTGGAAAGACCTGATGGGTTGCCAGGTAGTCACCGCTGAAGGCTACGATCTCGGTAAAGTTATCGACATGATGGAAACCGGGTCGAATGACGTTCTCGTCATTAAGGCGAACCTGAAAGATGCATTTGGTATCAAGGAACGACTAGTACCGTTCCTCGATGGGCAGGTTATCAAGAAAGTCGATCTCGCTACTCGTACTATCGAAGTAGACTGGGATCCTGGTTTTTAAACCACCGAATAAACGGTAATAAATGGCGTTATGGGGATTGGCTTGTGTTTATTGGCATCGTTAGCCTGTTTCCTGAAATGTTCCGCGCAATTACCGATTACGGGGTAACTGGCCGGGCAGTAAAAAAAGGCCTGCTGAACATCCAAAGCTGGAGTCCTCGCGACTTCACGCATGACCGGCACCGTACCGTGGACGATCGTCCTTACGGCGGCGGACCGGGGATGTTAATGATGGTGCAACCCTTGCGGGACGCCATTCACGCAGCAAAAGCCGCGGCAGGTGAAGGCGCTAAAGTGATTTATCTGTCGCCTCAGGGACGCAAGCTTGATCAAGCGGGCGTTAGCGAGCTGGCCACGAATCAGAAACTTATTCTGGTGTGTGGTCGCTACGAAGGCGTAGATGAGCGCGTAATTCAGACCGAAATTGACGAAGAATGGTCAATTGGCGATTACGTTCTCAGCGGTGGCGAACTACCGGCAATGACGCTGATTGACTCCGTCGCCCGGTTTATACCGGGAGTTCTGGGGCATGAAGCATCAGCAATCGAAGATTCGTTTGCTGATGGGTTGCTGGATTGTCCGCACTATACGCGCCCTGAAGTGTTAGAGGGGATGGAAGTACCGCCAGTATTGCTGTCGGGAAACCATGCCGAGATACGTCGCTGGCGTTTGAAACAGTCGCTGGGCCGAACCTGGCTTAGAAGACCTGAACTTCTGGAAAACCTGGCTCTGACTGAAGAGCAAGCAAGGTTGCTGGCGGAGTTCAAAACAGAACACGCACAACAGCAGCATAAACATGATGGGATGGCATAGGCCCCCGAATATCAGTTTACCCAGGATAAGAGATTAAATTATGAGCAACATTATTAAGCAACTTGAACAAGAGCAGATGAAGCAGAACGTACCTTCCTTCCGTCCGGGCGATACCGTGGAAGTGAAAGTATGGGTTGTTGAAGGTACCAAGAAACGTCTGCAGGCATTCGAGGGCGTGGTTATCGCTATTCGTAACCGCGGTCTGCACTCTGCATTCACTGTTCGTAAAATTTCCAACGGCGAAGGCGTTGAGCGTGTCTTCCAGACTCACTCTCCGGTAGTTGACAGCATTGCTGTTAAACGTCGTGGTGCTGTTCGTAAAGCTAAACTGTACTACCTGCGTGAGCGTACTGGTAAAGCGGCTCGTATCAAAGAGCGTCTTAACTAAGAACGCGCTTTCGCAACATCCGAAAGCTTGTAGAAAAGAAGGGGCTGGCATTACGCTGGCCCCTTTTTTATGGGTTGCTCCACGCCATAGACGGTTACATGATTAGGCCGGGTCAGTGGTATCAACGCTGAATCAGAAACGGCCAGGCCCGTTCCTTAGTTTAGCGAGCGTTCCGCACGCCGGTGTTTAGCCTGATACATATTTCGATCGGCCAGTTCTTGTAGTTTTTCGGCAGTGGCATGTTCCCATGTCAGCGCAAAGCCAATACTCATGGTCATCGTTATTCGCTGGCCGTTATGCAGTTCAAAAGGTCGATTAAATGCCTGGGATAGCGCTGCGCAAATACGTTGTACTTCATATTCCGAATGTACATCGTAAAGCACCATCGCAAATTCATCGCCGCCGAGTCGGTAAGTTTGATAACGGCTACCACCGAATTCCGCTAATCTTTTGGCAACCTCTATAAGTACGCGGTCGCCTGCCGCATGTCCCCAGGTATCATTAATATATTTAAAGTTATCGCCATCCAGAAATAACAATGCCGAACTGCTACGAGCGGAATTGTCCTTCATCAGCGCGTTAATACAGCTGCGAAATGCCGCGCGATTGGCAAGCCCCGTCAGCGGATCGTGCAGCGCGGTACGTAGTAACTGGGCATTTTTAGCCTGAAGCCGTAGCTGCCATTCTTCCATCTCATCCAGAAGGCTATTGAAATCCTGCGCAAACAGGTGAAATTCCGCAATACGCTCATCAGGTACCCGGCGTGAAAAATTTCGGTTAGTGCGAACGTCGTGTACAACTTCAGTAATATTTTGCAGCGCATCCACAACGCCATTGTGTAAATAACGCGTGAGCAGCAGGGCAATGCCGGATGCCAGCAGAATACATCCTGTCAGCACTGCCAGCGATAGCCAGATAAAATGACCAATAAGGCTGTCGCGGGCGACAAGCCGTACTTCGCCGATGGCCCTTCCGTTGTGCCAGACGGGTTGCGATACCGGCAATGGAAAAAGCCAGTGGCTAATTAAGCCGATGAGCTTATCGTCTGCGGCTCGCGCATCATAGCGCCATGAGGCGATAGTACGGCCATTTTTATCGCGGACCTCCGCCGCTGAAAATTGTCCCTGGCGTCCCAGTGTGGCGAGCGTTTCCGCTGCGGCCGCGTTATCGGAAAATACCAGTGCCGCTTCAAGGCTATGGGCCATTGTGGCGGCGGTCAAATCGAGATTCTTTTGCGCATACTGTTTGAGCGTAAGGACAGACGCAACGCAAATTAATAGCCAGATCAATGTCATCGTAAGCAGCACGCTGATTATACTAATCCGCCGAAGTGTGCGTTTAAATGTTGGTCTGGACAGAGAAAATTCCTTATTCATGCTTTTGATTCCGTGCAAGCATTAATACTTCTGGATTTACTCTCACGCCGCTATGCGAGAGGGAGTCCAGGTTGACGGAAAATTTGACTTCATCATTGTTAATGATCAGACAAAATGCGCTGCCAATAATACATTCGGTGTTTTGCTCGGCAATTAATAACAAAGCATTAACTGGATAATGACGCGTTAACTCCACCTGATAAGCTGGCGATTCATTGCCAAAGTAAAAACCATCACAGCGGGCGCTCAGGGCTTCTTGTGTGGTACGGATGACAAGCGGTTGATAAGGGAAAGCCCAGTCAGCCTCTTCGCTAAGTACCCTGACAAAACGCGCAGATGAAAATATGCATAGCCTTGGCGGCCCGGATAACGCCGGCCAGTGTGTATAACTGACGATACCGGAGACGATGGCGCGTACGGATTTCTCTTCTTCCGTGACGCGTTGAGCATACAGAGGCAAGCTGGCTAATAATAGCGATAACAGAAGGATAAATCGGTGAGAAAAACGCATTAACAAGTCCCCACCATCTTCAGTCGTAAAGCATTAAAATACATCCGTGATTGTTTGTAGCAAAATAACATTATTTTGCCATATCGTCATTATGTCTTATTGATAATATGAATAATTTAATTGGCGTCCCTGATATTAAATTCTTGTGATTATGGTATTAATCACCCTATATCAGAAAGTAAAAATATGTGTGCGGAGAAAAAATAATCAAAAAATAGCGAGCATCGCTCATTTTACCGCTTTTCTGAGGCTGGGAATAAAATAATTCACTTGTTGTGTAAAGTTTTTGATACAAAATAAAGGGGTTTAATCGACTATTTTGCATGGTGTAAAGTTTATTTTACGTAATATGGATTGAAATCTTTACTTTTTGTGGTATGGTTTAAACATCCTCGTGGAGGATCAACTATCGCAAACAAGAAAAGACAGGATCGCCATCATGCAAAAAGACGCGCTGAATAACGTACGTATCACCGATGAACAGGTATTAATGACGCCGGAGCAGCTTAAAGCGGCCTTTCCGTTGAGTCTGGCGCAGGAAGCGCAGATAGCGCAGTCCCGGGGAATCATTTCTGACATTATTGCCGGGCGCGATCCGCGTCTGTTGGTGGTATGCGGTCCTTGTTCTATTCACGATCCTGAAACCGCTCTGGAATATGCCCGTCGATTTAAAGCCCTTGCCGCAGAGGTCAGCGATAGCCTCTATCTGGTAATGCGCGTCTATTTTGAAAAGCCGCGGACTACCGTCGGCTGGAAAGGGCTGATTAACGATCCTCACATGGATGGCTCATTTGATGTGGAAGCCGGGTTGAAAATAGCGCGTCAGCTACTGGTGGAACTGGTGAATATGGGGTTGCCATTGGCGACCGAAGCGTTGGATCCGAACAGCCCGCAATACCTGGGCGATCTGTTTAGCTGGTCGGCGATAGGCGCGCGCACAACCGAATCGCAAACCCACCGCGAAATGGCGTCTGGTCTTTCTATGCCGGTCGGCTTTAAAAACGGCACGGATGGCAGCCTGGCGACAGCGATTAACGCCATGCGCGCCGCTGCGCAACCTCATCGTTTTGTTGGCATTAACCAGGCCGGTCAGGTTGCGTTATTGCAAACCCAGGGAAATCCGCATGGCCATGTAATTCTGCGTGGCGGCAAAGCGCCAAACTATAGCCCGGCAGATGTCGCTCAGTGTGAAAAAGAGATGGAACAGGCGGGACTACGTCCTTCGCTGATGGTAGATTGCAGTCATGGTAACTCCAATAAAGATTATCGCCGCCAGCCAGCCGTTGCCGAATCTGTGGTTGCGCAGATTAAAGATGGCAATCGTTCAATCATTGGCTTAATGATTGAAAGTAATATTCATGAGGGTAATCAGTCTTCCGAACAGCCGCGCAGCGAAATGAAGTATGGCGTTTCCGTCACCGATGCTTGTATTAGCTGGGAGATGACCGATGCCCTGTTACGTGAAATTCATAAAGATTTGAGCGGCCAGCTGGCGGTGCGCGTCGCATAAGAGGTTGTTATGGTTGCTGAATTGACCGCATTACGCGATCAAATAGATGATGTCGATAAAGCGTTGTTGAATTTACTGGCTAAGCGCCTGGAACTGGTAGCCAAAGTCGGCGAGGTGAAAAGCCGTTTTGGCCTGCCTATTTACGTGCCGGAGCGTGAGGCCTCTATGCTGGCTTCACGACGGGCGGAAGCAGAAGCGATCGGTGTCCCGCCCGATCTCATTGAAGATGTCCTGCGCCGGGTAATGCGTGAATCTTACTCCAGCGAAAATGATAAGGGGTTCAAAACGCTTTGTCCTTCTCTGCGTCCGGTCGTCATTGTGGGTGGCGGCGGACAGATGGGGCGTCTGTTTGAAAAAATGCTCACGCTGTCGGGCTATCAGGTCCGTATTCTGGAACAACAGGACTGGCCGCGCGCCGGGGACATTGTCGCCGATGCCGGAATGGTGATCGTCAGCGTGCCGATTCATGTTACTGAACAGGTCATAGCGCAACTGCCGCCCCTGCCGTCCGACTGTATTCTGGTCGATCTGGCATCGGTGAAAAGCGGTCCGTTGCAGGCAATGTTGGCGGCCCATGATGGCCCCGTGTTGGGCTTGCATCCGATGTTTGGTCCGGACAGCGGGAGCCTGGCGAAGCAGGTGGTGGTCTGGTGTGACGGGCGTCAACCGGAAGCGTATCAGTGGTTCCTTGAGCAAATCCAGGTGTGGGGCGCGCGGTTGCACCGAATTAGCGCTGTCGAGCACGATCAGAACATGGCTTTTATCCAGGCGTTGCGCCACTTTGCTACCTTCGCTTATGGGCTGCATCTGGCGGAAGAGAACGTCCAGCTTGAGCAGCTTCTGGCGCTATCATCGCCGATTTATCGACTGGAGCTGGCGATGGTCGGGCGTCTGTTCGCCCAGGACCCGCAACTGTATGCGGACATTATTATGTCGTCGGAGCGCAATCTGGCGCTTATCAAGCGTTACTATAAACGTTTTGGCGATGCGATCGGGTTACTGGAACAGGGCGATAAGCAGGCTTTTATCGACAGTTTTCGCAAAGTTGAACACTGGTTTGGCGATTATGCCAGACGCTTCCAGAATGAAAGCCGTGTGTTATTGCGTCAGGCGAATGACAGCCGACCATAATGATGACATCTATACTAAAAGCCAGCTTTGCTGGCTTTTTTCGTTTAAGGAACCGTTATGACTACACCGCACGTTTTATTTGATTATGTCGGACATCTACCAGAATGCCCCACATGGAGCGAGGATGAAAGCGCGCTGTATTGGACCGATATCCTGGAACAGGAGATCCATCGTTACCATTCGGCGAGCGGGACGCATAGCGTGCTGGCGTTTCCGGAAGAAGTGGGCTGTTTTGCCTTGCGTGAGCAGGGCGGATTTATTGTGGCCATGCGTCATGCTATCTGGCTGGCCGATAAAAATGGATTATTGCAGCGTAAGGTTTGCGACAATCCCTCTAATACGAAACTGGCGCGTTTCAACGATGGCGGCACTGATGGCGATGGACGTTTTTATGCCGGAACGTTCTGGGCGCCAGGTGACTATAATGGCGCGTTGCTGATGCGGATCGATCATGACCTGACGGCAAAAGTGATCCAGTGCGATATCCAGGGACACAACGGCCTGGCGTTCAGCCCGGATAACCAGTGGATGTATACCTCCGATACGCCGAATGGCGTGATATACCGCACGTTACTTGATAAGCATGGCGAACCGGGCAAGCGTGAACTTTTTCGCCATTTTGGCGAAGGAGAAGGACTTCCCGACGGCGCGGCGATGGATAGTGAAGGGTGCTACTGGAGCGCGATGTTTGACGGCTGGCGCGTGGCGCGTTTCTCACCGCAAGGAGAGCAGCTGGAAGAGTACCGGTTGCCGGTACGTTGTCCGACGATGGTTTGCTTTGGCGGCGCAGATATGAAAACGCTGTTTATTACAACTACCAGAGAAAATATGTCTGCTCAGGAAGTGGCGGATTATCCGCTCTCCGGCGCCATCTTCACCCTGCAGGTAGCCGTCGCAGGGATGAAGAAAAGCCGTTTTATTGAACGTCAGGCAGGTTCTACCGGCACGACGTTTTCGCTGGGATAGCAGCCAAGCACTTTCATTGAGCGCGTGATCTCGCCCAGCTCTTTTAGCGCGCTTTGCATTACCTGCGACTCCAGGTTCGCCTGAATATCGAGATAAAACATCTCTTCCCACGGATTGCCGTGAATGGGGCGCGACTCCAGTTTCGTCATGATGAGATTGTGGTTACGCAGCACCAGCAGCGCTTCGACCAGCGCGCCAGCCTGCTGCCCGGTGGCGATTAACAGAGTGGTTTTTGCCGGAACCTGATCGGAAACGTTGATGGCTTTGCGCGCCAGTACCAGAAAGCGGGTGATATTCTGCGTCTGGTTTGCGGCGATGCGTTCCAGCACCTGTAAACCGTGCAACATGCCGCCTGCCTCGCTGCCGAGCGCCGCGACGCGCGGAGAGTTCGCCTGCGCGACTTTTTCCATCGCGGCCGACGTACTCTCGGTATAGTCGATTTTCCAGTGCGGATAGCGGCTCAAAAATTTACTGCACTGCTGGAACGGCTGCGGATGGCTGTACACCGTTTCGATGGTATTCAGATCCGTAGCGCCGGAAACCAGCACGCAGTGATCGATAGTGACGGTCATCTCACCGACAATTGACAGACTGGTGTGTTGCAATAAGTCGTACACATCGTTGATAGCGCCGGAGCTGGTGTTCTCTATCGGAACCACGGCGTAATCGGCCTGGCCGGTTTCGACCTGATGAAAAATATCGGTGAATTTTGCGCAACCGCTCTCAATAAATTGCTCAAAATGACGTGCGGCATACTGGCGCGCCGCGAGATGAGAATAGGAGCCTTTCGGCCCAAGAAACGCAATACGTGCCGAATGAGGGTGAGTATTATTCAGATGTTGTTGCAGCAGCGCCTGCTGAGTAAGCACGGAGTCTTCAATGATAAGCTGGAACAGACGGGTAATGTAGTGTGCGTCGAGATGGTGGGCTTTACCGAGATGGATGAGCCTGTCCAGCAGCGCGCGTTCACGATCGATATCCCGAACCGGACGATGCGACAGTAGTTTTGCTTGTCCCACTTCAATCGCCAGCGCGCGTCGTTTTGCCAGTAAGGCCAGTAACTCTTCGTCTAAGGCGCTGATTTTATCTCGCAGCGCCAGTAATGGGTTTTCCGATGTCATAGTGTTGCCTTTTTTGTTATCAATAAAAAAGGCCTCCCGGTGGGGGAGGCCTTCTTGTTCGTCTTCGCATTCTTTATCACATGACGAAACGCCTCCCGGTCAGGGGAAGATAAAAAAGAATGCGAAGAAAAACCGGGTTAGCTTCATAACTGTTTCCTTTGTGTACGTAAGTACAGTACTCGTACTGTTTTAATCCTGTCAACAAAAAACGCGCCCGAAGGCGCGTTGGCGATACACTCAATGTAAGGGACTACTCTTCTTCTGCTTCGACGAAGCTGGCATCTTTCACCGATGCGGTGGCACGACGGGCTTCGCCTTTGTGCTGCACTTTATTGAGCTGCCGTTCCAGCTTGTTGATCAATTCATTAATAGCGGTATACATATCTTCGTGTTTTGCGCTGGCGACCAGATGTCCGTTCGGTGTATTAATGGTGGCGTCAGCAATAAAGCCCTGTGGCTCTTTAGACAGAATGATATGAGGATTAATCAGGTGAGTTTGCCATTTTTCCAGTTTGGCGAGACGGTCTGCGACATGTTGGCGGATTGCCGGAGTAATTTCCATTTGTTTACTGGTAATGTTCATTGTCATAAATTTTACCTCTTGTCTTTCCCGTCTTGGTGATTCCAGCATACCGTTCTTAATGTCAAAATGTGTGATGTAAATCACATTATTTTGTCACTTTTTGTCAAGGCGAACTTTTTGTGAGGCATCGCAGGAAGAAGCGATCTTTTACTTGAGGAATGCCTGAAAGCAGGCCATATTTGACTGGATGCGTTGCAGTGAAATCATTTCTGTTGCATCAGATACCGAATAAAAAAACGGCAGCCGGAAGGCTGCCGTTTTGCTTGTTGGTATTGCTTCAGGTGTTTTTGCTGTTAGCGGCAATAATTTTCGCGACTTTGTCAGCCTGCGCATTCAGCTGCATCTGACGATAGGCGTTTTCCATCAGCGGCAACGCATCGCGCGTGGCCTGCGTATCAGGATAATTGCGTAGCATACCTTCTACCCGGTTTACGACCGCAACCCATGCGCCGCGCGCGGTATAGTACTCTGCGACGGAATATTCATATTTCGCCAGACGGTCTTTCAGGAATACCAGACGCTTAGTGGCATCGGTGGTGTACTGGCTATTAGGATAGCTGCGTACCAGTTTCGAAAAGTCATTGAACGCCGCCCGAGCATGTTGCGGATCGCGATCGCTGCGATCGACGCCAAAGAAACCTTGCAGCGCGCTATCATCCAGCGCCATGTTCGTCAGGCCGCGCATGTACATGACATAGTCAATATTAGGGTGCGTTGGATTAAGACGCATAAAACGATCGATGGCGGCCTGCGCTAGCGGCAAATCGGCGTTTTTGTAATAGGCGTAGATAAGATCCAACTGCACCTGCTGAGAATACGGTCCGAATGGATAACGATTATCTAACGCTTCCAATTGCGTTATTGCCTGTTTCCAGTTACCGTCCTGCAGCTTTTGCTGAGCAGTCGCGTAGATTTCATTCGGCGGATTATCGGGCACCTCTTCCTTTGAACCCGAGCAACCCGCCAGAAACAGGCTCAACGTGGCTGCTGCCACCAGATATTTCATGCGCGTCATGACGTTTTGACTTTCCTCAAAATGTTTTACGGGAGATTCTCTGTTCCTGCTCCCGGTTAAGACCAGCTACAATAGCACACTATATTAAACGGCAAAGCCGTAAAACCCAACGTTAAACGAAGAAGCTGTATATGGCACAACGAGTACAACTCACCGCAACGGTCTCCGAAAACCAACTCGGTCAACGCTTAGATCAGGCTTTGGCCGAAATGTTCCCGGATTATTCACGTTCGCGTATAAAAGAATGGATTTTGAATCAGCGCGTGTTGGTCAATGGTCAACTTTGCGATAAGCCAAAAGAAAAAGTGTTAGGCGGCGAGCGGGTGGCTATTGATGCGGAGATCGACGAAGAGATTCGTTTTGAAGCGCAGGATATCCCGTTAGATATTGTTTATGAAGATGACGATATTCTGGTTATCAACAAACCACGCGATCTGGTGGTACATCCTGGCGCGGGTAACCCGGACGGTACGGTACTGAACGCGTTGCTACATTATTATC
This sequence comes from Salmonella sp. A7, assembly GCF_020181675.1. Classification (NCBI taxonomy): domain Bacteria; kingdom Pseudomonadati; phylum Pseudomonadota; class Gammaproteobacteria; order Enterobacterales; family Enterobacteriaceae; genus Salmonella; species Salmonella sp. A7. The sequence continues at coordinate 1,191,791 of NZ_CP084001.1, forward strand.
CGCCGATTGCGGATGTTCCGCGCGCGGGCATTGTGCATCGTCTGGATAAGGACACGACGGGGCTGATGGTGGTGGCCAAAACCGTTCCGGCGCAAACGCGCCTGGTGGAGTCTTTGCAGCTGCGCGAGATCACCCGCGAATATGAAGCGGTCGCGATCGGACATATGACGGCGGGAGGAACGGTGAATGAACCCATCAGTCGTCACCCGACCAAACGTACCCATATGTCGGTGCATCCTATGGGCAAACCGGCGGTGACCCACTACCGCATTATGGAACATTTCCGTGTGCACACGCGTCTTAGGTTGCGTCTGGAGACCGGGCGTACGCACCAGATCCGCGTGCATATGGCGCATATTACGCATCCGTTAGTGGGCGATCAGGTCTACGGTGGTCGTCCACGTCCACCGAAAGGCGCATCGGAAGAGTTTATTTCCACGCTGCGTAAGTTTGACCGCCAGGCGCTTCATGCAACGATGCTGCGTCTCTACCATCCTGTATCGGGTATCGAAATGGAGTGGCACGCGCCGATTCCCCAAGATATGGTGGACCTTATCGATGCGATGCGCGCCGATTTCGAAGATCATAAAGATGATGTGGACTGGTTATGAATGCACTGATTGTCCCGCAGTGGCCGCTGCCGAAAGGCGTCGCAGCCTGTAGTTCTACCCGTATTGGCGGGGTGAGTTTACCGCCTTACGACTCGCTGAATCTGGGCGCGCATTGCGGCGATAACCCGGAGCATGTTGAAGAGAACCGCAAGCGTCTGTTTGCGGCGGGCAATCTGCCTTCGAAACCTGTCTGGCTTGAACAGGTTCACGGTAAAAATGTGTTGAGGCTTACCGGGGAACCTTATGCCTCCAAACGTGCGGATGCGTCTTACAGCAATACGCCAGGAACCGTCTGCGCGGTAATGACGGCAGACTGCCTGCCTGTGCTATTCTGTAACCGTGAGGGAACAGAAGTGGCGGCGGCTCATGCGGGCTGGCGCGGATTATGTGAAGGCGTACTGGAGGAAACTGTCACCTGCTTTGCTGACAAACCAGAAAATATCATCGCCTGGTTAGGTCCGGCGATCGGCCCGACCGCGTTTGAAGTGGGGCCGGAAGTGCGTGACGCATTTTTAGCAAAAGATGCGCAAGCCGATAGCGCATTTTTGCCGCACGGGGAAAAATTTCTGGCGGATATTTATCAGCTTGCACGCCAACGTCTGGCGAATACCGGCGTTGAACATGTCTATGGCGGGGATCGCTGCACCTTTAGCGAAAGTGAGACTTTCTTCTCTTATCGTCGCGACAAGACGACAGGTCGTATGGCAAGTTTTATTTGGCTGATATAACCTAAAGAATCAAGACGATCCGGTACGGGTAACTTTCTTTTCACATAATTCAGGTCATTCACCTTGAATAATTGAGGGATGACCTCATTTAATCTCCAGTAGCAATTTTGACCTGTTATGGGAGGAGTTATGCGTCTGGATCGTCTTACTAATAAATTCCAGCTTGCTCTTGCCGATGCCCAGTCGCTTGCGCTGGGGCACGACAATCAATTCATCGAACCACTTCATTTAATGAGCGCCTTGCTGAACCAGGAAGGGGGATCGATACGTCCTTTATTAACCTCCGCCGGCATTAATGCTGGCCAGTTGCGCACCGCTATCGATCAGGCGCTGAGCCGTTTACCGCAGGTGGAAGGCACCGGCGGCGACGTACAGCCTTCTTCGGAACTGGTACGCGTACTGAACCTTTGCGACAAGCTGGCGCAAAAACGGGGGGACAATTTTATTTCGTCAGAGCTGTTTGTTCTGGCGGCGCTTGAGTCTCGCGGCACGTTAACCGATCTGCTGAAATCAGCCGGTGCGACCACGGCCAATATCACTCAGGCAATTGAACAGATGCGCGGAGGTGAAAGCGTGAACGATCAAGGGGCTGAAGACCAACGTCAGGCCTTGAAAAAATATACCGTCGATCTGACCGAGCGCGCCGAACAGGGCAAGCTCGATCCGGTTATCGGTCGTGATGAAGAAATTCGCCGCACCATTCAGGTGCTGCAACGTCGTACTAAAAACAACCCAGTGTTAATCGGTGAGCCAGGGGTCGGTAAAACGGCAATTGTTGAAGGGCTGGCGCAGCGCATTATTAATGGTGAAGTCCCTGAAGGCTTAAAAGGTCGCCGCGTACTGGCGCTGGATATGGGCGCACTGGTGGCCGGAGCGAAATATCGCGGCGAATTTGAAGAGCGTCTGAAAGGCGTGCTGAACGATCTGGCGAAACAGGAAGGCAACGTCATTCTGTTTATTGACGAGCTGCACACCATGGTTGGCGCAGGTAAGGCCGATGGCGCAATGGACGCCGGGAATATGCTGAAACCGGCGCTGGCGCGTGGTGAACTGCACTGTGTGGGCGCCACCACGCTGGATGAATACCGTCAGTACATTGAAAAAGACGCGGCGCTGGAACGTCGTTTTCAAAAAGTGTTTGTCGCAGAACCTTCAGTGGAAGACACCATTGCTATTCTGCGTGGCCTGAAAGAACGTTACGAGCTGCACCACCATGTGCAGATCACTGACCCGGCGATTGTGGCGGCGGCAACATTGTCTCACCGCTATATCGCCGACCGTCAGTTGCCGGATAAAGCTATCGACCTCATCGATGAAGCGGCATCCAGCATTCGTATGCAGATTGACTCTAAGCCGGAGGAGCTGGACAGGCTCGACCGCCGCATTATTCAGCTCAAACTGGAACAGCAGGCGTTGATGAAAGAGTCTGACGAGGCGAGTAAAAAACGTCTCGATATGCTGAATGAAGAACTGGACGATAAAGAGCGCCAGTACTCTGAGTTAGAAGAAGAGTGGAAAGCGGAAAAAGCGTCGCTCTCTGGTACGCAAACTATTAAAGCGGAGCTGGAGCAGGCGAAGATCGCCATTGAGCAGGCGCGTCGTGTGGGCGATCTGGCGCGAATGTCTGAACTGCAGTACGGCAAAATTCCGGAGCTGGAAAAACAGTTGGAAGCCGCGACCCAGTCGGAAGGTAAAACCATGCGTCTGTTACGTAACAAAGTAACGGATGCGGAAATTGCCGAAGTGCTGGCGCGCTGGACCGGTATTCCGGTCGCCAGAATGCTGGAAGGCGAACGTGAAAAACTGTTGCGTATGGAACAAGAGTTACACAGCCGTGTGATCGGGCAGAATGAAGCCGTTGAAGCAGTATCGAACGCCATACGTCGTAGCCGCGCGGGGCTGTCCGATCCGAATCGTCCGATTGGTTCCTTCTTGTTCCTTGGGCCGACGGGGGTCGGTAAAACCGAACTGTGTAAAGCGCTGGCTAACTTTATGTTTGACAGCGACGACGCGATGGTGCGTATCGACATGTCTGAGTTTATGGAGAAACACTCCGTGTCTCGTTTGGTCGGGGCGCCTCCGGGATATGTCGGCTATGAAGAAGGCGGTTATTTGACGGAAGCGGTGCGCCGTCGCCCTTATTCCGTCATCTTGTTGGATGAAGTGGAAAAAGCGCATCCGGATGTATTCAACATTCTGTTGCAGGTGCTGGACGACGGTCGACTGACTGACGGGCAGGGGAGAACGGTCGACTTCCGTAATACGGTGGTCATTATGACTTCTAACCTCGGTTCCGATCTCATTCAGGAGCGCTTTGGCGAACTGGATTACGGTCGAATGAAAGAGATGGTGCTGGGTGTGGTTAGCCAAAACTTCCGTCCGGAATTTATCAACCGTATTGATGAAGTTGTGGTATTCCATCCGTTAGGTGAACAACACATCGCTTCTATTGCTCAGATCCAGCTGCAGCGTCTGTACAAACGTCTGGAAGAACGTGGTTATGAAATCCATATCTCCGACGAGGCGCTGAAACTGTTGAGCGCCAACGGTTACGATCCGGTCTACGGGGCGCGTCCGTTAAAACGTGCTATTCAACAGCAGATCGAAAACCCACTGGCGCAGCAAATCCTGTCTGGTGAACTGGTTCCTGGCAAAGTGATTCGCCTTGAAGCCAATGATGATCGTATTGTGGCAGTGCAGTAAGTCACAAATTTGAATAAAACGGGCCCTGACGGGCTCGTTTTTGTTTAAAAACCAGGCGAAAATAGGCTTTTGGTTCAAATGTTGTTTGAAAAGTGAACGGTTGAGCTTTTTTTTGCATTTAGGTCTTGTCAGGCTCTAATAACTCCCTATAATGCGCCACCACTGACACGGAACAACGGCATACAGGCCGCCTGGTCAGAAAGGCTTCGTTAAGAAGTCTGTGAGGAAAGCGAAAATAAAGGCTTGACTCAAAAAGAGGAAAGCGTAATATACGCCACCTCGCGACGGTGAGCTGAAAGCCGCGTCGCACCTGCTCTTTAACAATTTATCAGACAATCTGTGTGGGCACTCGAAGATACGGATTCTTAACGTCCTCGGACGAAAAATGAATACCAAGTCTCAAGAGTGAACACGTAATTCATTACGAAGTTTAATTCTTTGAGCATCAAACTTTTAAATTGAAGAGTTTGATCATGGCTCAGATTGAACGCTGGCGGCAGGCCTAACACATGCAAGTCGAACGGTAACAGGAAGCAGCTTGCTGCTTTGCTGACGAGTGGCGGACGGGTGAGTAATGTCTGGGAAACTGCCTGATGGAGGGGGATAACTACTGGAAACGGTGGCTAATACCGCATAACGTCGCAAGACCAAAGAGGGGGACCTTCGGGCCTCTTGCCATCAGATGTGCCCAGATGGGATTAGCTTGTTGGTGAGGTAACGGCTCACCAAGGCGACGATCCCTAGCTGGTCTGAGAGGATGACCAGCCACACTGGAACTGAGACACGGTCCAGACTCCTACGGGAGGCAGCAGTGGGGAATATTGCACAATGGGCGCAAGCCTGATGCAGCCATGCCGCGTGTATGAAGAAGGCCTTCGGGTTGTAAAGTACTTTCAGCGGGGAGGAAGGTGTTGTGGTTAATAACCGCAGCAATTGACGTTACCCGCAGAAGAAGCACCGGCTAACTCCGTGCCAGCAGCCGCGGTAATACGGAGGGTGCAAGCGTTAATCGGAATTACTGGGCGTAAAGCGCACGCAGGCGGTCTGTCAAGTCGGATGTGAAATCCCCGGGCTCAACCTGGGAACTGCATTCGAAACTGGCAGGCTTGAGTCTTGTAGAGGGGGGTAGAATTCCAGGTGTAGCGGTGAAATGCGTAGAGATCTGGAGGAATACCGGTGGCGAAGGCGGCCCCCTGGACAAAGACTGACGCTCAGGTGCGAAAGCGTGGGGAGCAAACAGGATTAGATACCCTGGTAGTCCACGCCGTAAACGATGTCTACTTGGAGGTTGTGCCCTTGAGGCGTGGCTTCCGGAGCTAACGCGTTAAGTAGACCGCCTGGGGAGTACGGCCGCAAGGTTAAAACTCAAATGAATTGACGGGGGCCCGCACAAGCGGTGGAGCATGTGGTTTAATTCGATGCAACGCGAAGAACCTTACCTGGTCTTGACATCCACAGAACTTTCCAGAGATGGATTGGTGCCTTCGGGAACTGTGAGACAGGTGCTGCATGGCTGTCGTCAGCTCGTGTTGTGAAATGTTGGGTTAAGTCCCGCAACGAGCGCAACCCTTATCCTTTGTTGCCAGCGGTCCGGCCGGGAACTCAAAGGAGACTGCCAGTGATAAACTGGAGGAAGGTGGGGATGACGTCAAGTCATCATGGCCCTTACGACCAGGGCTACACACGTGCTACAATGGCGCATACAAAGAGAAGCGACCTCGCGAGAGCAAGCGGACCTCATAAAGTGCGTCGTAGTCCGGATTGGAGTCTGCAACTCGACTCCATGAAGTCGGAATCGCTAGTAATCGTGGATCAGAATGCCACGGTGAATACGTTCCCGGGCCTTGTACACACCGCCCGTCACACCATGGGAGTGGGTTGCAAAAGAAGTAGGTAGCTTAACCTTCGGGAGGGCGCTTACCACTTTGTGATTCATGACTGGGGTGAAGTCGTAACAAGGTAACCGTAGGGGAACCTGCGGTTGGATCACCTCCTTACCTTAAAGAAACGGTCTTTGAAGTGCTCACACAGATTGTCTGATGAAAAGTGAATAGCAAGGCGTCTTGCGATTGAGACTTCAGTGTCCCCTTCGTCTAGAGGCCCAGGACACCGCCCTTTCACGGCGGTAACAGGGGTTCGAATCCCCTAGGGGACGCCACTTGCGCGGTAATGTGTGAAAGGCGTTGCCATCAGTATCTCAAAACTGACTTACGAGTCACGTTTGAGATATTTGCTCTTTAAAAATCTGGATCAAGCTGAAAATTGAAACACAGAACAACGAAAGTTGTTCGTGAGTCTCTCAAATTTTCGCAACACGATGATGAATCGTAAGAAACATCTTCGGGTTGTGAGGTTAAGCGACTAAGCGTACACGGTGGATGCCCTGGCAGTCAGAGGCGATGAAGGGCGTGCTAATCTGCGATAAGCGCCGGTAAGGTGATATGAACCGTTATAACCGGCGATACCCGAATGGGGAAACCCAGTGTGACTCGTCACACTATCATTAACTGAATCCATAGGTTAATGAGGCGAACCGGGGGAACTGAAACATCTAAGTACCCCGAGGAAAAGAAATCAACCGAGATTCCCCCAGTAGCGGCGAGCGAACGGGGAGGAGCCCAGAGCCTGAATCAGCATGTGTGTTAGTGGAAGCGTCTGGAAAGGCGCGCGATACAGGGTGACAGCCCCGTACACAAAAGCGCATGTGCTGTGAGCTCGATGAGTAGGGCGGGACACGTGGTATCCTGTCTGAATATGGGGGGACCATCCTCCAAGGCTAAATACTCCTGACTGACCGATAGTGAACCAGTACCGTGAGGGAAAGGCGAAAAGAACCCCGGCGAGGGGAGTGAAAAAGAACCTGAAACCGTGTACGTACAAGCAGTGGGAGCCCCACCACTAAGCCAGTGGTGAACTCCACATACGCATCCTTTGCTGAGGATACGGTTAACGGAGCGAAAGCGACGTTCAACCTCAAAAGAAGCAGAGGGGGCTTAGTGGTGGGGTGACTGCGTACCTTTTGTATAATGGGTCAGCGACTTATATTCTGTAGCAAGGTTAACCGAATAGGGGAGCCGGAGGGAAACCGAGTCTTAACCGGGCGTTAAGTTGCAGGGTATAGACCCGAAACCCGGTGATCTAGCCATGGGCAGGTTGAAGGTTGGGTAACACTAACTGGAGGACCGAACCGACTAATGTTGAAAAATTAGCGGATGACCTGTGGCTGGGGGTGAAAGGCCAATCAAACCGGGAGATAGCTGGTTCTCCCCGAAAGCTATTTAGGTAGCGCCTCGTGAATTCATCTCCGGGGGTAGAGCACTGTTTCGGCTAGGGGGCCATCCCGGCTTACCAACCCGATGCAAACTGCGAATACCGGAGAATGTTATCACGGGAGACACACGGCGGGTGCTAACGTCCGTCGTGAAGAGGGAAACAACCCAGACCGCCAGCTAAGGTCCCAAAGTCATGGTTAAGTGGGAAACGATGTGGGAAGGCCCAGACAGCCAGGATGTTGGCTTAGAAGCAGCCATCATTTAAAGAAAGCGTAATAGCTCACTGGTCGAGTCGGCCTGCGCGGAAGATGTAACGGGGCTAAACCATGCACCGAAGCTGCGGCAGCGACACTCAGGTGTTGTTGGGTAGGGGAGCGTTCTGTAAGCCTGCGAAGGTGGCCTGTGAGGGTTGCTGGAGGTATCAGAAGTGCGAATGCTGACATAAGTAACGATAAAGCGGGTGAAAAGCCCGCTCGCCGGAAGACCAAGGGTTCCTGTCCAACGTTAATCGGGGCAGGGTGAGTCGACCCCTAAGGCGAGGCCGAAAGGCGTAGTCGATGGGAAACGGGTTAATATTCCCGTACTTGGTGTTACTGCGAAGGGGGGACGGAGAAGGCTATGTTGGCCGGGCGACGGTTGTCCCGGTTTAAGCGTGTAGGCTGGTTTTCCAGGCAAATCCGGAAAATCAAGGCTGAGGCGTGACGACGAGGCACTACGGTGCTGAAGCAACAAATGCCCTGCTTCCAGGAAAAGCCTCTAAGCATCAGGTAACATCAAATCGTACCCCAAACCGACACAGGTGGTCAGGTAGAGAATACCAAGGCGCTTGAGAGAACTCGGGTGAAGGAACTAGGCAAAATGGTGCCGTAACTTCGGGAGAAGGCACGCTGACACGTAGGTGAAGTGATTTACTCATGGAGCTGAAGTCAGTCGAAGATACCAGCTGGCTGCAACTGTTTATTAAAAACACAGCACTGTGCAAACACGAAAGTGGACGTATACGGTGTGACGCCTGCCCGGTGCCGGAAGGTTAATTGATGGGGTCAGCGCAAGCGAAGCTCCTGATCGAAGCCCCGGTAAACGGCGGCCGTAACTATAACGGTCCTAAGGTAGCGAAATTCCTTGTCGGGTAAGTTCCGACCTGCACGAATGGCGTAATGATGGCCAGGCTGTCTCCACCCGAGACTCAGTGAAATTGAACTCGCTGTGAAGATGCAGTGTACCCGCGGCAAGACGGAAAGACCCCGTGAACCTTTACTATAGCTTGACACTGAACATTGAGCCTTGATGTGTAGGATAGGTGGGAGGCTTTGAAGTGTGGACGCCAGTCTGCATGGAGCCGACCTTGAAATACCACCCTTTAATGTTTGATGTTCTAACGTGGACCCGTGATCCGGGTTGCGGACAGTGTCTGGTGGGTAGTTTGACTGGGGCGGTCTCCTCCTAAAGAGTAACGGAGGAGCACGAAGGTTGGCTAATCCTGGTCGGACATCAGGAGGTTAGTGCAATGGCATAAGCCAGCTTGACTGCGAGCGTGACGGCGCGAGCAGGTGCGAAAGCAGGTCATAGTGATCCGGTGGTTCTGAATGGAAGGGCCATCGCTCAACGGATAAAAGGTACTCCGGGGATAACAGGCTGATACCGCCCAAGAGTTCATATCGACGGCGGTGTTTGGCACCTCGATGTCGGCTCATCACATCCTGGGGCTGAAGTAGGTCCCAAGGGTATGGCTGTTCGCCATTTAAAGTGGTACGCGAGCTGGGTTTAGAACGTCGTGAGACAGTTCGGTCCCTATCTGCCGTGGGCGCTGGAGAACTGAGGGGGGCTGCTCCTAGTACGAGAGGACCGGAGTGGACGCATCACTGGTGTTCGGGTTGTCATGCCAATGGCACTGCCCGGTAGCTAAATGCGGAAGAGATAAGTGCTGAAAGCATCTAAGCACGAAACTTGCCCCGAGATGAGTTCTCCCTGAGACTTAGAGTCTCCTGAAGGAACGTTGAAGACGACGACGTTGATAGGCCGGGTGTGTAAGCGCAGCGATGCGTTGAGCTAACCGGTACTAATGAACCGTGAGGCTTAACCTTACAACGCCGAAGATGTTTTGGCGGTTGAGAGATGATTTTCAGCACTGATTCAGAGTTGAGTACGCAATAATTTGCGCAGCAGCAAGGCGGCAAGCGAAGGAAAGGAAGGAGCATACAGAAGTATGTGACTGACTTTGCGAGCGCAGGCAACGCCGCTGATGTGATAAAGAATTGCGTACTGAGCATAAAAGAATTTGCCTGGCGGCATTAGCGCGGTGGTCCCACCTGACCCCATGCCGAACTCAGAAGTGAAACGCCGTAGCGCCGATGGTAGTGTGGGGTCTCCCCATGCGAGAGTAGGGAACTGCCAGGCATCAAATAAAACAAAAGGCCCTGTCGGAAGACAGGGCCTTTTGTTTTTGTCTGTTTCTGCCGGATGGCGGCTCCGCCTTATTCGGCCCACAGGAATTATCCCGCCTACGAAGCTGGTGTTCTTGTAGAACCGATAAGAGCACAACCCACCCAATCGTTAACGATGAACTATCCTTTACACGTGCTTATATAAGCAGTGAGGATTTTCATTGGCTATCAAACCTTTTAACTACCAGCAAGACTTTTCCAGCATCGACTTCCGCCAGCAGCCTGAATTGTATCAGGTTGGACGAGGCGAGCAGGGGGTGCTACTGGTTGAACCCTACAAAAGCGAAATTCTTCCTTTCTGGCGCTATAAAGATGAAGCATCGGCGATGAAATCCGCAGAGCAGATCTACCAGTTGTTCGAAGCTTACCGGCAGCAGGATGATTTCGTTGGTATGGACATGGCGCGTAAATTTATTCAGATGGGATACACCCGCGCCAGGCGATACGCTAACTATAAAGGCGGTAAAAAGTATGCAGAAGACGGCAGCCTGAATACACGGGGTAATGATCCTATTAAGGCCGCGGCGGCAACGGTTTTCAAAGGTTGGTGGGATAAAATTCGTCAGGACGAAGACTATCTGAAACGGAAACGCCAGCATCAGGCACGGTGGGGATAAAAATTAGCAAACAAATAATTAACACTTTATTTACTTTTTGGTCTCGCGTAATCTGAATCTCCAAAATAAAAGGCCGATTAAGCCTGGCAACAAGGAGAACAGTATGGCAGAAATTATTCAGCGTATAGATAAAAACAACGCTGAGGCTCCGGAGATGCGGCGACGCATATGGGCTATCGTGGGGGCATCTTCCGGAAACTTAGTGGAATGGTTTGATTTCTACGTCTACTCTTTCTGCTCGCTCTATTTTGCACATATCTTCTTTCCTTCTGGTAATACCACCACTCAGCTTTTGCAAACGGCAGGCGTCTTTGCCGCCGGTTTTTTAATGCGACCTATCGGTGGTTGGCTGTTTGGACGCATTGCCGATCGACGCGGGCGCAAAGCCTCAATGTTGATTTCGGTGTGCATGATGTGCATGGGGTCGCTGGTGATTGCCTGCTTACCTGGTTACGATACCATCGGCACCTGGGCACCGGCGCTGCTACTTATTGCAAGGTTATTTCAGGGGCTCTCGGTAGGGGGAGAGTATGGGACCAGCGCGACATATATGAGTGAAGTTGCGCTTGAAGGTCGTAAGGGATTTTTCGCCTCGTTTCAGTACGTTACGCTTATCGGTGGCCAACTACTGGCATTGCTGGTCGTTGTGATTTTGCAGCAGGTTCTGGAGGATGCTGAGCTTCGTGCCTGGGGATGGCGTATTCCCTTTGCGTTGGGCGCCGTGCTGGCGGTTGTGGCATTATGGCTACGTCGCCAGCTGGATGAAACCTCGAAGCATGAGACTCGCGCGTTAAAAGAAGCCGGTTCGTTGAAAGGTTTGTGGCGTAATCGCAAAGCCTTTTTGATGGTGCTTGGTTTCACCGCGGCAGGCTCGCTGTGCTTTTATACTTTCACCACCTATATGCAGAAATATCTGGTAAATACAGCAGGTATGCATGCCAATGTCGCCAGCGGCATTATGACGGTCGCGCTGTGTGTTTTCATGTTGGTGCAGCCGTTATTCGGCGCGTTATCCGATAAGATTGGCAGGCGCACTTCTATGCTATGTTTTGGCGCGCTCGCGACGCTTTTCACCGTTCCAATTCTCTCCGCGTTGCAGAATGTGACGTCGCCTTATGCCGCATTTGCTTTAGTGATGTGCGCGCTATTGATTGTGAGTTTCTATACCTCGATTAGCGGGATCCTGAAAGCGGAGATGTTTCCGGCGCAGGTTCGCGCCCTGGGCGTCGGTTTATCTTACGCGGTAGCAAACGCGTTATTTGGCGGCTCTGCGGAATATGTCGCGCTGTCGCTAAAATCTGTCGGTATGGAGAGTTCATTCTTCTGGTATGTTACCGCGATGGCCGTTCTGGCTTTCCTGGTTTCGCTGATGTTGCACCGTAAAGGAAAGGGCTTGCGCCTTTAGTATTGCGCCATTTGCCAGATAGCGTAACCGGTTGTCGCGCCAGCGACATCCCAGACAAAATCTTTCCAGCTCCAGCCGCTGCCTTCCGGGCGGCTGTCCCAGAGTTCTTTTGAGGCTCCGAGACTCAAAGAAAACATCAGCCCTATCGCTGCGCTGCGGTCAGGGCTTACTCCCTGGCGACGCGCATACTCATTACCGGCTGCCGATAGCATCGCTGATGCCATAAAATGCTGGGCTTTATCCTGACCGCTCCAGCGGTCGTTAGCCAGATGGCTGCACCCGGAGAGAAACAACACCGTAAAAGGAATCAACACGCGCACCAGTTCACTCCTAAGAGAAAACCCCGTACAGGACGGGGCTTCGATTACAGGATACGGCTAATTAATCTGTCGATGCGGATCCGGCGCAGACGGCGAATCAATTTACGCACTTTTATCGGATAGTCGGCAATGCTCTGCAGGTCACGATAATGTTTTACGATGGTTGTGTGCGTTCGGATAAGTTCCAGCTCTTTTTCCCGCTGAGGGGCAAGCTCTTGCTTAGGATCGTGGATCAGAATGGCGTTTTCCAGATCCAGACGCCAGGCGCGAGGATTCAGATTGTTGCCGGTGAGTAGCATCCATTTATCATCTACCCACATCCCTTTCAAATGATAGGTATTGTCGTCATCTTTCCACAGACGCACCACAAGCTGATCGGTATTGACGTAATACTGTAAACGGCTCAGGAAGCGGCGCAGGTTAATCTCATAGAGATAGGGTAACGCGCCAATGATCTTGAACGGTTCATCTTCCGGAATGTAAAAATCATTCGCGGTTTTATCGCCAACAATGATTTCGACTTTCTTTCCGTCGCGCAGTAGCTGAATAATATTCCGCACCAGTACCGCTGGTAGATTGAAGTAAGGGGTACAAATGGTGAGCTTATGCTCCGCACAGGGCATGAGATGGAAAATGGTTTTGTTCAGCAGACTGGATTTGCCAAGCCCGACCAGCGGCGTAACGGAGAGTTGCTCGTCATTAGCGTCACCCTGAAAATGATATGACGCATCACGCAGCTCCTGACGGTATAAGCGGATATCGTTTTTAATCTCCGGGCTTTTCGGACGCTGGGTATTATCCAGACGATTCACACCACGGCCATTCATCAGATTTTGCGTCACCCAGTCAAACATGATGTCTGCCATTTGCCGATTGCGAATCAGCTGGTAGCGATCGTAGCGATATTTGTCATGCTGATGGAGATAGACATCGTTCAGGCTGGCGCCGCTGTACAGGACGCTATCATCAATGATAAAGCCTTTAAAATGCAGTACGCCAAGCGCTTCTCGCGTATTAATCGGTACGCCGTAAACCGGGACATCAATGCCGGGGTTTTCCTGCGCCAGTCGGCAATACCAGTCTGCATTGGTATTCGAGGCTGCTGCGCCAATGCGCCCGCGTTGCGCGCGATGCCAGTCGACCAGCACCCTCACGTCCAGTTCAGGACGCTGCCGTTTAGCCGCATAGAGCGCGTCGAGTATACCTTTACCCCCATCGTCCTGTTCCAGATACAGGGCAACGATACAAATACGCTGCGTCGCGCTGGCGATTTTCTCCAGCAGTGTCTCCCGAAAAGTAGCAGGAGTATAAAAGAAATCTACATCATCAACTGACTGAGAAATCTTAGGGAGTTGGGCAAGGTGTTGTTGATGTTTATTACGCTTAAATTTTGACAACATCACAGTGCATTTCTTCTCTGTTCATTGAAGGGTCCTCTGTGCTATGCAGACGACATAAGCGAGCAATAATAACATCAGTACCCGTTAAAGTGGTCAACATTTCCAGTACATTACTCACGATTCATCACATTTGGCCAGATTCAGCGTCAATCCCACGATGCCCTCTTCGAGCTGGATATCGACCTGAAATCCCAGTTTTCTGGCCAACGCGACCATGCCGCGATTGTTCGGCATCGTAATACCGTTCAGCCGCTTCAATCCGTGATCGCGAGTATAGGCAATCAATTTCTCCATTAAACGGCGTCCTAAACCCAACCCTTTGAGATCTGAACGCACCAATACGGCAAATTCGGCATCTACGTTGTCAGGATCGGAGATCGCGCGCGTTACGCCGAGGATCTCTTCAGCGTTGTCCATCCGCCTCACGGCCACAAAGGCCATTTCTCGATCGTAGTCGATCTGCGTCATGTTGGCTAAATCTTCATGGGTGAATTCGTTGATCTCGCTGAAATAACGGTAGTAAAGATCCTCTTTGGTGACCTGGGCGATGAATTGTCGCAGTTGGGGCTCATCTTCCGGCAGGATCGGACGGAACAGGCAGCGATCGCCGTTTTTCATCTCCACCCACTCTTCGAGCTGGTGGGGATAGGGGCGTACCGCAAGTCGACTTTCGTTATCGCCATCAAACGGGGCAATATCCAGCGTCACATCCAGCGCGGTAAACTCACTGGCGGAAGCCAGCAGCGGATGGATATCCAGACGCTGAATTTCCGGACAGTCGACAATCAGGTTTGAAACCTGGACCAGCAGCTGGCTTAAACCGACAATATCCAGCGGACGCAGCGCGCTACGGGCGCGAATTTTCCGCTGTTTAATGCCCTGAATTACCAGATAGCGCGCCAGATTCATGTTGAGCGGCGGCAGCGCGACGACCGCCTGCTCTTCCGGACGCCACTCTACACCGCCTTCACCCAACATAATCAAAGGACCAAACACCGGATCGTGCTCGACCACCACACGCAGCTCCTGCGCGCCGGCGCGGTTAGCCATACTTTGTACCAGCAAACCGTGAATCCGCGCCTGCGGCCAGGCCATCTTTACACGATCGAAAATGGCGTTCGCGGCCTGTTGTACCTCGCTTGCGGTCCGCAGGTAAAGCATGACCCCCTGAACTTCAGATTTATGCGGAATGTCGGGCGAGCGCAGCTTGAGAGCTACCGGATAGCCTATCTGTTCGGCGATATGCACCGCTTCAGCGCTGTCGCTGGCAATCCAGGTTGGGAGCGTATGCAGCCCATAGGCGTGTAAAATCGGCTGTACTTCATGGGTATCCAGTGAGGTGGCGCCTTCCGCAATCGCCCGCTGTAACAGATTATGCGCCTCAGCGGTATTGGACGTCAGGTTACTCGGCAACGCTGGCGTTTCCCGCAGTTGCTTCTGGTTACGCCGGTATTCCACCATATGCATAAACGCGGTAATCGTGCCTTCCGGCGTGCGGTAGGTTGGTAATCCGGCTTCGCTGAATAGCCGTCTTGCTTCCTGAGACGAGAACTCGCCGCACCAGTTTGTCAGCAGCGTAACAAACTTGCCTCTGGGGTGGCGCTTAATCGTCTCGATCAGGGCATGGGCGCTTTCCGTACCCGGCGCGGCAGCGCTGGGAGAGTGGATAACCATAAGCGCGTCAAAATCCTGACTGGCGAGCAGGATATCCAGCGTTTTGACGTAATGTTCGCTGCTGGCGTCATCACACAGATCCAGCGGATTGGCAATATCAATGTGCGCGGGAAGCGCCTGCCGTAATTGCAGGCAGGTCTCTTCGCTCAACGTCGCCAGTTTGCCGTTACGCGACCACAACTCATCTAACGCCAGCGCGGCAGGCGCGGCGCCATTGCTGATGATCATCAGTCTGTCGCCGCGTAGCGGACGCATATGGCTTAGTGTTTCGACGGCGGAAAAAAGCTCGTGCGTATCCTGGACTCGCAGCAGGCCTGCGCGCTGGATGGCCGCATCCCACGCAGGGTCCATTCCCGCGCTGGTATTAAGTAAACGCTGGGCTGCCGGGCTTCGGCCGCTTTTAATCACCAGAATCGGTTTGTTACGTGAAGCGCTACGGGCGGCGGAAACAAAACGGCGGGCGTCGCTTAACTGTTCCAGATAGAGCAAAATTGCGCTGGTCTTGCTATCGCGCGCCAGATAGTCCAGTAGTTCATCGACATCAATATCCAGGCTATCGCCCAGCGCGATAAAGTAGGAAAAGCCCATTTCACGCTGTTGCGCCCAGTCAAGAATAGTATTGGAAACGGCGGCAGACTGGGAAATAAAAGCGAGCTTGCCCTGTTTAATCGGGACGGGAGAAAAGCTGGCATTCAGCCCTTGCCACGGCGCGAGGAGCCCAAGACTGTTTGGACCCAGCAGACGCATTTTATAATGCCGGGCACAGGCAAGAAGTTCTTCATGTTGCGACGTGGGAGCAGAAAGGATAATGCACGTTTTACACCCTTTCGCGCCAAGCGCGTCCACTAACGCCAGGTTACGGCTGGCGTTAGTGCATAAAATAGCCAGATCGGGGGTGAAAGGAAGACTGGCGATATCCGGCCAGGCCATGACGCCTAAAACGGCTTTCCAGGCGGGCGTCACGGGAAGGACGGGGCCATTGAATCCGCCCGCCAACAAGTTACGCATCATCAGGTAACCCGCGCGGTGGGGCTTCATTGATGCGCCAATCACCGCGATCGATTTTGGTCGCAGTAGCGCTTCCAGTCCTTGCTGGCTCATACCGGTTTCCCTTACACAGAAGTGACCGGATAATTTTAAACGCTTTCGCTATTTTATGCTGTGACGTTTCCCGGATGTTGCGTTTTTCCTGCCAGATAGCGCGTTTTAAAACGGGTAAAATGTTCACCTAAACTGGTTGCCGCCTCGGTATCTCCCGCCAGATCTAACAACGCTATGGCGACTTCGGCGGTACAATATTGCCCTTCGGCATGGATTTCACGCAGACGATAAGCTGAAAGACGCGATAAATCGACGGAAATGACCGGCAGATGATCCAGATAAGGGCTTTTACGAAACATTTTACGTGCTTCGGGCCAGGTGCCGTCCAGCATAATAAACAGCGGCGGTTTCCCGGCGGGCGGGGTGGAAATGACCTCGCGCGCTTCGCCAGCGTAGGACGCAGGAAAGACCACTATCGGCTGATAATCCGGATGCCGTACCAGCTCCAGCAACGCCTGCGGCGGCTCGGTACGCGACCACTGAAACGCCGCGGTATCCGGCAAAATATCGGCTATCAGCCGGCCGGTATTGCTGGGTTTCATCGGTTCAGTGTCAAACATGACCAGACAAAAACGGCTTTTCGCCTGAGAAGGCGTTAACGTATCACACAGGCAAGATTTTAGCGGCAGCAGGCAGCGTTGACAGCGGCGAACCCGATTGCCTCTGGCAAGAAAAGGGCGTGTAGCGCGCGCAAGCCGTTCGGCGCGTAACTGAAGGACAGCGTTATTGGTCATAGAAAGCGTTTGCGGAGAAAAACGCTATTGTGGCAGAGGTGAAAACGGGGCACAAGATGCGCCCCGTGGCGTTTACAGCGCTTCGTTCAGCCAGCTGTCGAAAGGCGCTTTAGGCACTGCGCCATTAAGCATATCGACCACCTGTCCATGTTTAAAAATCATAATCGTCGGGATGCTGCGAATACCGAAACGGGCGCTGAGTTCCCGTTCCGCCTCGGTATTTACTTTGACGAAACGGACTTTACCGCTGCGCTCTTCTGCGACATCCTCGAAGATTGGCGCAAAGTTACGGCAAGGGCCGCACCAGGGGGCCCAAAAGTCGATCACCACTGGAAGATCGTCCTTCAACAGTTTGTCCAGCGTTTCGCCGGTCGCATTAATGACTTCTCCGTCAAACAACTCATGACCGCAGCGTCCACATTTTGCCGCATCCTGAAGCCGATCGTCGGGGATGCGGTTAATGGCCTGACAATGGGTACAAACGGTGTTCATAGCTAACCTCTGAATACGTCGGAAGACGTCCCGCTACGCGCGGGATGTTTCTATAATGTTACATATTATCGAGGAGTCTGTGCTAAACAACAATGTGTTTTATTCAATGAGTACAATAGTCGCAAGCTTTTAAACGAAATCATGGCTAACCGGATGCACATCGGGTAATCTTCGCGCTTCGCGCTGCGCTGGTGGAGAAAAGCATGAACGATGAATTAAAAAACAAAAGCGGCAAAGTCAAAGTGATGTATGTCCGTAGTGATGATGACTCTGATAAACGCACCCATAACCCGCGTACCGGGAAAGGGGGAGGCCGCCCAGCAAAGTCTCGCACTGACGGTGGACGTCGCCCCGCCCGTGATGAGCGAAATAATCAGAGCCGTGACCGTAAACATGAAACTTCGCCGTGGCGCACCGTGTCCCGCGCGCCAGGCGATGAAACGCCTGAGAAAGTCGATCATGGTGGTATTAGCGGTAAAAGTTTTATCGACCCTGAAGTTTTGCGTCGCCAGCGTGCGGAAGAGACGCGCGTCTACGGCGAAAATGCCTGCCAGGCGCTATTCCAGAGCCGCCCGGATGCTATCGTTCGCGCCTGGTTTATCCAAAGCGTGACCCCGCGCTTTAAAGAAGCCTTGCGCTGGATGGCGGCGAATCGTAAAGCCTACCATGTGGTGGATGAAGCCGAACTGGCAAAAGCTTCCGGCACCGAGCACCACGGCGGCGTTTGCTTCCTGATTAAAAAGCGTAACGGTACGACCGTTAAGCAATGGGTAAAGCAGGCGGCGGATCAAGACTGCGTGCTGGCGTTGGAAGATGTCGCTAACCCGCATAATCTGGGCGGCATGATGCGTAGCTGCGCGCACTTCGGCGTGAAAGGCGTGGTGGTACAGGATGCGGCGTTGCTGGAGTCCGGCGCGGCGATTCGTACCGCGGAAGGCGGGGCGGAGCATGTCCAGCCGATCACTGGTGAAAGCATTGTTGACGTACTGGATGATTTTCGTCAGGCGGGGTACACCGTGGTGACGACGTCCAGCGATCGCGGTCAGGCGCTCTTTAGTACGACCCTGCCGGAAAAGATGGTGCTGGTCTTAGGCCGTGAATATGACTACCTGCCGGAAGCGGCGCGCGAACCCGACGATCTGTGCGTGAAAATTAACGGCACCGGGAACGTGGAAAGCCTGAATGTGTCGGTTGCGACAGGCGTACTGCTCGCCGAGTGGTGGCGACAGAATAAAGCGTAAGGGCTGCAGCCCGGTGACGCAACGCGCGCCGGGCCAATGATGTACTTCCTACCGCCCGGTCAGACAAGGCGCTTTCGCGCCGTTATCCGGGCGATAAAACGGCGAGTCGCCAACGTTATTCACTCTCAGCCGGTAATACTGGCGTCCAGTCGATAGTTTTCTCGCCGTGTTGTTCCAGCCATTGGTTCGTTAGCGCAAAATGGTTACAGCCAAAAAATCCGCGGTGCGCAGAGAGTGGCGAGGGATGCGGGGCTTTCAGAATATGGTGGCGCTGTGGATCAATAATCGCGCCTTTCTTCTGGGCGTGCGAGCCCCACAGCAGGAAGACAACCCCTTCGCGGTGTTGGTTAATCAGGCTTATCACTTTATCCGTAAAGGTTTCCCACCCCAGGCTGGCATGAGAGTGCGCCTGGCCTGCCCGTACCGTGAGCACCGTATTCAGTAACAGTACGCCCTGGCGTGCCCAGCTTTCCAGATAACCGTGCGCGGGGCGAACAAAGCCGGGAATGGAGGCTTCCAGCTCTTTGTACATATTCACTAATGACGGCGGGGGAGCGATCCCAGGACGCACGGAAAACGCCAGACCATGTGCCTGGCCGGGGCCGTGGTAAGGATCTTGTCCCAGGATCACCACCTTAACGTCGCCCAGTTCCGTGAAGCGAAAGGCGTTAAACACATCTTTTTGCGGCGGGTAGACCGTGATACCCGACTGACGCTCGCCAGCAACAGTGTGAAGCGTATTGATAAAGTAAGGTTGCTGTTTCTCATCAGCCAGCACATCGTGCCAGGTTAACTCAGTCGCCATCTCGCTCTCCTGCGAATTTCCAGTTCCCTTAGCTTAACTGCTTCTTTCTGCAGTGCAAAATCCTGCGTGCTACAAAAACGGTTACCTACAAAAGATAGTTGAAAATTTATGTAAAAAGTTTATAGGTCTGAATGGTGTAAGTTGATGTAAAACAATAAATTCCCTTCATTACCCTTTTTATGGTGTGGTTTTTATTGATTTAAATCAAAGAATGAAGGGTGATCGAAGGGTATATATACACTCAAGCAACAATGGTTTTACCAATTGGCCGGGATTAGGCCGACCGAAATCAAATAATTTTGCCTGGGGAGGCATCACATGATTACAGGTATCCAGATTACTAAAGCCGCTAACGACGACCTGCTGAATTCCTTCTGGCTGCTGGACAGCGAAAAAGGCGAAGCGCGCTGCATCGTTGCAAAATCCGGCTTTGCTGAAGATGAAGTTGTGGCTGTCAGCAAACTGGGCGAGATTGAATACCGTGAAATTCCGATGGAAGTTAAACCGGAAGTACGCGTTGAAGGCGGTCAGCATCTGAACGTTAACGTTCTGCGTCGTGAAACTCTGGAAGACGCGGTTAAGCATCCGGAAAAATACCCGCAGCTGACTATTCGTGTTTCTGGTTATGCGGTGCGTTTTAACTCCCTGACGCCGGAACAGCAGCGCGACGTTATCGCTCGTACCTTTACCGAAAGCCTGTAAGGCTTATCCGGTAATAACAAGCGGAAGAGGCCGGGCCTTTTCCGCTTTTGTTTTATTTGTGTCAGTAAAAAATCCGCACCGCGCAGTACACCAGCAGTAACGCCAGAATGATATTTAACTGGCGACCATAATGGCGAAACGCCCGCTGAAACAGATATCCCGCCAGCGCCCAACACACATTACCGAACGTGCCGATCAATGCCAGCAATATACTGACGCCGATGACCCAATTCAGCGCCTGCGTTTGCGGTAAAACAAATGTAGACAGAGCGGTAATGCCGTACAGAATAATTTTGACGTTCACAAACTGCAGGCCAAAGCTTACCCAAAAGCCAACCGGTTTTGGTCTGACATTCTCATCCGCCGCTGGACTGGTGGCAATTTTCCACGCCAGCCACAGGATATACGCAGCCCCCACCCAACTGAGTAAATGAATGATTGCCGGATCGATAACCGCAAGGGAAAACGCGATCCCAGCGCACAGCAGCATGACGACCAAAAATCCCAGACTCATACCTGCCAGTACACGAATACTCTGCCGAAAACCATGTGCAGTTGCTGCGCTAAGCGCGAGAATATTGTTAGGGCCGGGGGTAAGGGCGGTGATTAATGTATAAGTCCAGAAAGCGCTTAAAAGCATCGGTGTCACTTGTCATCTCCTCTGTTTTAGCAGACAGTACCCGATATGAAATATTTAAAAAAATGAATGTTTTTTAATTCTGAATTCGAGATTTTCGATAGGTTGGTGGTTATGGATCTGCGTCGGTTTATTACGCTGAAAACGGTAGTGGAAGAGGGCTCGTTTCTGCGGGCTTCGCAAAAGCTGTGCTGTACTCAGTCGACGGTAACTTTTCATATTCAACAGCTTGAACGTGAGTTTTCCCTGCAACTGTTCGAGAAAATAGGGCGCCGAATGTGCCTGACCAATGAGGGGAAAAAGCTGATGCCGCATATCCATGAACTGACGCGTGTGATGGAGTCGATTCGTGAAGCCGCAAGACAGGATGCGGAACCCGGCGGAGAGCTGCGCGTGGCGACAGGTGAAACCTTACTGGCGTACAAAATGCCGCAGGTTTTACAACGATTTAAGCTGCGAGCGCCGAATGTCAGATTGTCGCTACAGTCGCTGAATTGCTATGTAATACGTGATGCGTTGCTGAATGACGAGGTCGATCTGGGCGTTTTTTATCGCGTAGGTAATGATGATGCGCTCACGATGCAGCAACTGGGGGAGCAGTCGCTGGCGCTGGTGGCCTCTCCACTGCTACAGGATGCTGATTTTACGCAGCCAGATCAGCATATTCCCTGTAGCTTCATCATCAATGAACCGCAATGTGTCTTCCGCCAGCTGTTTGAAAGTACGCTACGGCAGAGGCGGATTACGCTGGAAAACACCATTGAACTGTGGAGTATTGAAAGCATTAAACAGTGTGTGGCTGCTAACCTGGGCATCAGCTTTTTACCACGTTTTACCGTTGAACGAGAACTTAGTACCGGTCAGTTGAAAGAGCTGCCGTTTGGCGCGCCGTCGCTATCGATCATGGCGCTGTGCGCCCATCATGCCGGGAAAGCGGTCAGCCCGGCAATGCAGATATTTATGCAGTGTATGGAGGCGTGTTTTACCGTGGAAGATAAAAAAATGCCGGGTTAACGAACCCGGCATTATCATCACTCTTCGCTGGATTGCTCCTGCATCTTCGTACCGCTTGGCTTGCGGCGCTTACCGATATTTTTTGTATCGCGGTGACGTTTCTTCACGCGCGGCTTCTCTTTTTCTTTCTCTTTTTTCTTCTCGGCGCGTTTCGCCAGCACTTTTTTCGACGGTTTGCCGGTCAGCTTTTCGCTGGGCGCACGCGTGGTCGGGCGAAGCTCATCAATGACGCGCGCTTTTAGCGGCTCTTCGATGTAGCGACCGATTTTCAGCAGCAACAGATGGTCGTGGGCTTCTACCAGCGAGATTGCAGTGCCTTTGCGGCCAGCACGGCCTGTACGACCAATGCGATGCAGATAGGTATCGCCACTGCGCGGCATGTCGAAGTTAATGACGTGGCTGACGTCAGGAATATCAATCCCGCGTGCCGCGACGTCGGTCGCGACCAGCACGTTAACGCGACCGTCGGTGAGACGCTTAATACCTTCGTTACGTTTGATCTGCGCCATCTCGCCTTCAAGATAGCAATTGTTGATCCCTGCCAGACGCAGCGTTTCAGCCAGTTCATGGACGCGTTCACGTTTACGTACAAACACGATAGAACGGGTTGCATCGTCTTGTTTTAGCAGGTGCTTCAACAGCGCAACTTTATGTTCGAAATTGTCGGCACGGTAGTACCACTGGTGAATTTTCTTACGCTCGCGGGTTGACGGATTGGCGGAAACCTCAACTGGGTCTTCCAGCAGGCGCTCAGCAAAATCTTTAATCGCATCGCCTTCCAGCGTGGCGGAGAACAGCATCGTCTGTTTACGCCAGCGGGTCTCACCAGCGATATGTTCAATGTCCTGAGCGAAGCCCATGTCGAGCATCCGGTCAGCTTCGTCAAGAATCAGTGTTTCAACCGCCCGGCAGTCAAAGTTCTCTTCTTTTATATATTGCAGCAGACGGCCCGTCGTGGCGACCACGATATCCTGGTTTTCGCTAAACACTTCAGCATGGTTCATATAGGCCACGCCGCCGGTAATCGTGGCGATATCCAGATGAGTATGCTTAGCCAGTTCACGAGCGTGATCGGCAACCTGCATTGCCAGTTCGCGGGTTGGCGTCAGGATCAGAATGCGCGGCGGCCCCGATTTTTTACGCGGAAAGTCGAGCAGGTGCTGCAACGCCGGCAGCAGATATGCCGCCGTTTTACCGGTGCCTGTCGGCGCAGAACCGAGTACATCACGGCCATCGAGCGCAGGCGGAATGGCGGCAGCCTGAATGGCGGTCGGGCGAGTGAAACCTTTATCCTGGAGGGCATCCAGCAGGCTTTCGTCGAGTTCAAGTTCGGAAAAAGTCGTTACAGTCATGTTCTACCTCTGTGTGGGGCGCTGATTATAGACGTTACGGCCACAATCTTCATCTGTTTGTATGGATATCCCTTCTCAGGTATTGTTTTCACCCGGCGCTGTCGCCGTTTTTTGCAAGGTTGTTTTTACATGTCTCAGTCTGGCTCCGTTCTTCGTCGTAACGGATTTACGTTTAAACAGTTTTTTGTCGCACACGATCGGTGTGCGATGAAAGTGGGAACTGACGGTATTTTACTTGGGGCGTGGGCGCCGGTCGCGGATGTAAAGCGAATTCTGGATATCGGTACTGGAAGCGGTCTGCTGGCGTTAATGTTGGCGCAGCGGACGGATGACAATGTGCCTATTGACGCCGTGGAACTGGATGCCGGGGCTGCCATGCAAGCGCAGGAAAACGTTGCTCACTCTCCCTGGCCGCATCGAATAACGGTGCATACTGACGATATTCAGCGTTGGGCGCCTCGCCAGACGGTACGCTTTGATCTTATTATCAGCAACCCGCCTTATTACGAACCCGGTGTGGAATGCGCCACGCCGCAGCGGGAGCAGGCGCGTTACACCGCTACGCTGGATCACCAGACGTTATTGGCTATTGCGGCGGATTGTATTACCGAAGATGGCTTTTTTTGCGTAGTCTTGCCGGAACAAATAGGTAACGCTTTTACGCAGCAAGCGCTCAACATGGGATGGCATTTGCGATTACGTACTGACGTTGCGGAAAACGAAGCGCGCTTGCCGCACCGGGTTTTGCTCGCATTCTCCCCGCAAGCCGGGGAGTGCTTTAGCGACAGATTAGTAATTCGCGGGTCAGACCAGCATTATTCTGAAAGTTATACGGCGCTGACCCAGGCATTTTATCTGTTTATGTGAGGCGTTAACGGCGAAAGGATCGATGGGCCTGATTCAGCCAGTGGTTGCGGATAATCCAGCGTAAAGTGCAGCCCCCGGCTCTCTTTACGCATCATCGCGCAACGCACAATCAGTTCGGCCACTTGCACCAGATTGCGCAGCTCCAGTAAATTATTCGAGACGCGAAAGTTGGCGTAATACTCGTCAATCTCTTGTTGCAACATAGTAATACGCCGTAGGGCGCGCTCCAGCCGTTTCGTCGTGCGCACAATGCCCACATAGTCCCACATCAGCAGGCGCAGTTCATGCCAGTTATGCTGAATCACCACCCGCTCATCGGCGTTCTCCACGCGACTTTCATCCCAGGCGGGAAGGGCGTCAACGCTGTGGACAGAAGGCATTCGCCTGTCGATATCCATTGCTGCGGACCAGCCGTACACTAAGCATTCCAGCAACGAGTTGGACGCCATACGGTTAGCGCCGTGCAGGCCGGTGTAACTGACTTCGCCAATGGCATATAAGCCGTCTACATCGGTACGACCATAATCATCGACGACCACGCCGCCGCAGGTATAGTGTGCGGCAGGAACAACGGGAATCGGTTCTTTGGTTAAATCCATACCCAAATCGAGCAGTTTCGCATAGATCATCGGGAAGTGCTGGCGGACAAAATCGTCAGGCTTGTGGCTGATATCAAGAAACATACAGTCTGCGCCGAGTCGTTTCATCTCATGGTCAATAGCGCGGGCGACAATATCGCGCGGCGCCAGTTCCCCGCGTTCGTCAACGTCCGGCATAAACCGTGAACCGTCCGGACGTTTAAGGTATGCGCCTTCGCCGCGCAGCGCTTCGGTAAGGAGAAAATTACGCGCCTGCGGGTGATAAAGGGCGGTGGGATGAAACTGGTTAAATTCCAGATTAGCGACCCGACAGCCTGCGCGCCAGGCCATCGCGATACCGTCGCCGGAGGAAATATCCGGGTTAGTGGTGTATTGATAAACCTTTGAGGCGCCGCCGGTCGCCAGCACCACCGACTTCGCATGACAGGTTTCAACCCACTCTTTATTGCGATTCCAGATCCAGGCGCCGACGACCCGGCGAGGCCCTGGCAGACCCATTTTATCGGAGATAATTAAATCAACGGCGTTGCTGCGTTCCAGCACCTGAATATTAGGATGATTTTGCGCCCGACTGACCAACGTGGTTTCGACTTCCTTTCCGGTAGCGTCAGCGGCATGAAGGATACGGCGATGGCTATGGCCGCCTTCACGCGTGAGATGATAGCTCTCCTTGCCGTTTGGCTGGACATGCGTATCAAACAGCACGCCCTGATCGATAAGCCACTGCACGCAGGTACGAGCGTTGCTGGCGACAAACTCCACCGCGTGGCGATCGCAAATTCCGGCGCCGGCAATCAGCGTATCTTCGACATGCGACGCAATACTGTCGGTTTCATCAAACACGGCGGCAATACCGCCCTGCGCATAAAACGTGGAGCCCTCGCTCACCGGCCCTTTACTCAGGACGATAACCTTATGTTTTTCAGCCAGACGCAGCGCCAGCGAGAGTCCGGCCGCGCCGCTGCCGATAATTAACACATCACAGGACAGTTCAGGAGTTGTCATCATGGTTTTTGTTTAATTTACTAAACACGGTTGCGGCAGATTAGCACTATATGGCGCTAAAAAGCACGTGATGATTTCGCTGGTGTTGTGCTTATTAAACATAAAATAAAAATACGGCGAGAGATAAACGGCAAAAAATATTTTATAGGGCAGGGTGTTAGCGTCGGATTTTGTAGTGAAATAAAGATGCTGTTAGGTTACTCTGCAAACGACGAAATGGGCATTTCTGTACAGATAGTGCGTTGTTCAGCATCTGTAGACTTATAATGGAAGATAAGACCTGTCTACAACATGACAAACAAAAACAAATGCGTAACGGAACTTTACGAAACATAGACACTCTAACCTGTTGCTTGCTCATAGTGCGGCTTATGGAGTGGCGTTTCGAAAGCGCGTGGAAATTTGGTTTGGGGAGACATTACCTCGGATGAGCGAGCAGTTAACGGACCAGGTCCTGGTTGAACGGGTCCAGAAGGGAGATCAGAAAGCCTTTAACTTACTGGTAGTGCGCTACCAGCATAAAGTGGCGAGTCTGGTTTCCCGCTATGTGCCATCGGGCGACGTTCCCGATGTTGTACAGGAATCATTTATTAAGGCCTATCGCGCGCTGGATTCTTTCCGGGGGGATAGCGCTTTTTATACCTGGTTGTATCGCATTGCGGTCAATACCGCGAAGAACTACCTGGTTGCGCAGGGGCGTCGTCCGCCTTCCAGTGATGTAGACGCGATTGAAGCAGAAAACTTTGAAAGCGGCGGCGCGCTGAAAGAAATTTCGAACCCTGAGAACTTAATGTTGTCAGAAGAACTGAGACAGATAGTTTTCCGAACTATTGAGTCCCTCCCGGAAGATTTACGTATGGCAATCACCTTACGGGAGCTGGATGGCCTGAGCTATGAAGAGATAGCGGCTATCATGGATTGTCCGGTGGGAACGGTGCGTTCACGTATCTTCCGGGCGCGGGAAGCTATTGATAATAAAGTTCAACCGCTTATCAGGCGTTGACGATAGCGGGATACTGGAAAAGGTATTAGGCATGCAGAAAGAAAAACTTTCCGCTTTGATGGATGGCGAAACGTTGGATAGTGAGCTGCTCAAAGCGCTTACGCACGACCCGGAAATGCAGAAAACCTGGGAGAGTTATCACCTGATCCGCGATTCAATGCGGGGGGATACGCCTGACGTTCTCCATTTCGATATATCCGCTCGCGTGATGGCCGCTATTGAAAACGAGCCAGTACGTCAGGTGTCGCCATTAATCCCTGAGGCCCAACCCGCTCCGCAGCAATGGCAGAAAATGCCGTTCTGGAAAAAAGTGCGTCCGTGGGCGGCGCAGCTTACCCAAATGGGCGTGGCGGCGTGCGTTTCACTTGCAGTTATCGTCGGTGTCCAGCACTATAATGGGCAATCTGAAACATCCCAACAACCTGAAACGCCGGTTTTCAATACCCTGCCTATGATGGGGAAAGCCAGCCCGGTAAGTCTGGGAGTGCCTTCTGAAGCAGCGCCTGTCGGCAGTCAGCAACAGCAGGTACAGGAGCAGCGTCGTCGCATTAATGCCATGTTGCAGGACTATGAACTGCAGCGCCGACTGCACTCCGAACAGCTTCAGTTTGAGCAGGCGCAAACCCAGCAAGCCGCGGTACAGGTGCCAGGAATCCAAACTTTAGGAACGCAATCGCAGTAATGAAGCAACTTTGGTTTGCCATGTCCCTTGTGGCGGCTAGCCTGTTCTTCTCAGCAAACGCCTCGGCCGACCCTGCGTCCGGGGCGTTATTGCAGCAGATGAACATCGCCAGTCAGTCACTGAATTACGAGCTGTCATTCGTCAGCATCACGAAACAAGGCGTTGAATCTCTGCGTTATCGACACGCACGCCTGGATAGTCGCCCGCTTGCGCAATTGCTACAGTTGGACGGTCCCCGCCGGGAGGTCGTACAGCGTGGTAATGAAATCAGTTATTTTGAACCGGGCCTTGAGCCGTTCACCCTGAACGGTGATTATATTGTCGATTCTCTGCCTTCCCTGATTTACACCGACTTCAAGCGCCTGGCGCCTTACTACGACTTTATTTCTGTCGGACGCACCCGTATCGCAGACAGATTGTGCGAAGTTATCCGCGTTGTGGCGCGCGATGGTACGCGTTACAGCTATATCGTCTGGATGGACATGGACACCAAACTACCGATGCGCGTTGATCTGCTGGATCGCGATGGCGAGACGCTGGAGCAGTTCCGCGTTATTGCGTTCACGGTGAGTCAGGATATCGGCAGCAACATGCAGGCGCTGGCGAAGGCGAATCTGCCGCCGCTGCTTTCTGTTCCCGGTGGCGAAAAAACGAAATTTAACTGGAGTCCATCCTGGGTGCCGCAAGGCTTTAGCGAAGTTTCCAGCAGCCGTCGTCCGTTGCCGACGATGGATAACCTGCCTATCGAATCGCGGCTTTATTCTGACGGTCTGTTTAGCTTTTCCGTCAATGTGAACCGGGCGACGCAAAACAGCAGCGATCAGATGCTGCGCACCGGGCGCCGAACGGTTTATAGCAGCGTTCGCGACAACGCGGAAATCACCATTGTCGGCGAGCTTCCGCCGCAAACGGCGAAGCGCATTGCCGACAGTATCAAATTCAGGGCAGTACAATGATTAAAGAGTGGGCAACCGTTGTCTCCTGGCAGAATGGTCAGGCGGTGGTGAGCTGCGACGTTAAAGCGTCATGCAGCAGCTGCGCCTCCCGTGCGGGATGCGGCAGTCGCGTGCTGAATAAATTAGGGCCGCAAACCACGCATACCATTGTTGTGCCAAGCGCGGAGCCGCTGGCGCCGGGGCAGAAAGTCGAGTTGGGCATCGCCGAAAAAAGCCTTTTAGGTTCGGCGATGCTGGTCTATATGTCGCCTTTAGCGGGGCTATTTCTTTGTGCGGCGCTTTTTCAGATGCTGTTTGGATCTGACCTTGCCGCATTAAGCGGGGCCGTGTTGGGCGGCGTGGGCGGTTTTCTGGTTGCCCGCGGCTATTCCCGAAAACTGGCGGAGCGCGACGCCTGGCAGCCGGTGATTTTAAACGTTGCCCTCCCGCCGGACCTTGTTCGCGTCGAAACTACCTCAATCGAAACGCGCCAGTAAACGTTTTGCCCAACGGTACACCTGCCGCGTTGGGTTGTTGTCCCGATAAGCATGCGCTTTTCCTGCGTTGCGGTGTTTTACAGGAAAAAAGCGAGGCGTTTTCCAGTTCCCGTTCTCCTTACACTATGAACATTTCCTCGCCTTAGCGTTGTAGTGTAGAATGCGGCGTTTCAGTTAAAACAGACGTTAAGCTCAGAACAGCGACCTCTAAAGTCTGGTCAACCAGGCGTAAGGCATAATAATTTATCTCTATGAAGAACATACGTAACTTTTCGATCATTGCTCACATTGACCACGGTAAATCGACGCTGTCTGACCGTATTATCCAAATCTGCGGTGGCCTGTCTGACCGTGAAATGGAAGCTCAGGTACTTGATTCGATGGATCTTGAGCGTGAGCGCGGTATTACTATTAAAGCCCAGAGTGTGACGCTGGATTTTAAAGCGTCTGATGGTGAAACTTATCAACTGAACTTTATCGACACGCCGGGACACGTTGACTTTTCCTATGAAGTTTCCCGTTCGTTAGCCGCCTGCGAGGGCGCGCTGCTGGTGGTGGATGCCGGCCAGGGCGTAGAAGCGCAAACGTTGGCGAACTGCTACACCGCGATGGAAATGGATCTTGAAGTGGTGCCGGTGCTTAACAAGATTGACCTGCCGGCCGCCGATCCGGAGCGTGTGGCGGAAGAAATCGAAGACATTGTCGGTATCGATGCGACGGACGCGGTACGCTGCTCCGCCAAAACGGGTGTCGGCGTGACGGATGTTCTGGAACGCCTGGTGCGCGATATCCCGCCGCCGCAAGGCGATCCGGACGGCCCGCTGCAGGCGCTGATTATTGACTCCTGGTTCGATAACTACCTGGGCGTGGTATCGCTGGTGCGTATTAAAAACGGCACCATGCGTAAAGGCGACAAAATTAAAGTGATGAGTACCGGGCAGACCTACAACGCTGACCGCCTGGGGATCTTCACGCCGAAACAGGTTGATCGTACCGAGCTGAAGTGCGGCGAAGTAGGCTGGCTGGTCTGCGCCATTAAAGATATCCTCGGTGCGCCGGTTGGCGATACCTTAACCTCAGCGCGTAACCCAGCGGAAAAAGCGTTGCCGGGCTTTAAGAAGGTGAAACCGCAGGTCTATGCAGGTCTGTTCCCGGTCAGCTCCGACGATTATGAAAGTTTCCGCGACGCGCTCGGCAAGCTGAGCCTGAACGATGCCTCACTGTTTTATGAACCGGAAAGCTCCTCGGCGCTGGGTTTTGGTTTCCGCTGCGGCTTCCTCGGCCTGTTGCACATGGAGATCATTCAGGAGCGTCTGGAACGCGAATACGATCTGGATCTGATCACCACTGCGCCGACCGTGGTTTATGAAGTAGAAACAACGGCGAAAGAGACTATCTATGTTGATAGCCCCTCCAAGCTGCCGCCGTTGAATAACATTTATGAACTGCGCGAGCCTATCGCCGAATGTCATATGCTGTTACCACAAGCCTATTTAGGTAACGTTATTACGCTGTGTATTGAGAAACGCGGCGTACAAACTAACATGGTGTATCACGGTAACCAGGTCGCGTTGACCTATGAAATCCCGATGGCGGAAGTGGTGCTCGACTTCTTTGACCGTCTGAAATCGACGTCGCGCGGCTATGCGTCTCTGGATTATAACTTCAAGCGCTTCCAGGCTTCCGATATGGTGCGTGTTGATGTGTTAATCAACAACGAGCGTGTCGATGCGCTGGCGCTGATCACGCACCGCGATAACTCGCAAAGCCGTGGTCGCGAGCTGGTGGAGAAGATGAAAGATTTGATCCCACGCCAGCAGTTTGATATCGCGATTCAGGCGGCGATTGGTACGCATATTATTGCCCGTTCGACGGTAAAACAGTTACGTAAAAACGTGCTGGCGAAGTGCTACGGCGGTGATATCAGTCGTAAGAAAAAACTGCTGCAGAAACAGAAAGAAGGTAAGAAACGCATGAAGCAGATCGGTAACGTCGAGCTGCCTCAGGAGGCGTTCCTCGCCATTCTGCATGTCGGTAAAGACAATAAATAATCCCTAAGGAGTTGGCATGGCGAACATGTTTGCCCTGATTCTGGTGATAGCCACACTGGTGACGGGCATTTTATGGTGCGTTGATAAGTTTGTTTTCGCGCCAAAACGTCGGGCGCGCCAGGCTGCTGCGCAAACGGCGTCGGGAGATGCGCTGGATAACGCTACGCTCAATAAAGTGGCGCCTAAACCAGGCTGGCTGGAGACCGGGGCGTCGGTTTTCCCGGTTCTGGCGATCGTTCTGATCGTTCGTTCATTTCTTTATGAACCCTTTCAGATCCCGTCAGGCTCAATGATGCCGACACTGCTTATCGGCGATTTTATTCTGGTGGAAAAATTTGCCTACGGCATTAAAGATCCGATCTACCAGAAAACCCTGATTGAGACCGGTCATCCAAAGCGCGGGGATATTGTGGTATTTAAATATCCGGAAGATCCTAAGTTAGATTACATCAAACGCGCCGTCGGTTTGCCGGGCGATAAAATCACTTATGATCCGGTTGCGAAAGAGGTGACGATTCAGCCTGGCTGTAGCTCCGGTCAGGCGTGCGAAAATGCGCTGCCGGTTACCTACTCTAACGTTGAGCCGAGCGATTTTGTACAGACCTTTGCCCGCCGTAACGGCGGAGAAGCGACCAGCGGTTTCTTTGAGGTTCCGCTAAACGAGACAAAAGAAAACGGCATTCGCCTGACTGAACGTAAAGAGACGTTAGGCGATGTGACCCACCGCATCCTGATGGTGCCGATAGCTCAGGATCAGTTGGGCATGTATTACCAACAGCCAGGACAACCGCTGGCGACCTGGGTTGTACCACCGGGACAATATTTCATGATGGGCGACAACCGCGATAACAGTGCGGATAGCCGTTACTGGGGATTTGTTCCGGAAGCGAATCTGGTCGGTAAAGCGGTCGCTATCTGGATGAGCTTTGACAAGCAGGAAGGGGAGTGGCCGACAGGCGTACGCCTGAGTCGTATCGGCGGTATTCACTAACTGTGACGAAATGATCGTTCACGCTGCCGTCTTTTTAGCGGCAGCGTGAATTATTTCCTGGATAAATTCCCTCAGACTAACGACATCCCCTGTCGTTGTGTATAGAATATTCCCCCGAAGTTTTAGGTTGGCGCCGTTTGGTCGCCACGGCACACGAAACAGCGTTGGTTATAGACAACCTTCTTTCCGCTGCAGCGATGCGGCAGGACAGATGACGTGTATCAGGTCTGTTTCGTGTGCTGGATTGTTGACGCATTCATTTATTGGTATCGCATGAACCCCATCGTAATTAATCGGCTTCAACGGAAGCTGGGCTACACTTTTAATCATCAGGAGCTGTTGCAGCAGGCATTAACTCACCGCAGCGCCAGCAGTAAACATAACGAACGCCTGGAGTTTTTAGGCGATTCAATCCTGAGCTTCGTTATCGCTAACGCGCTTTATCACCGTTTTCCACGGGTGGATGAGGGAGATATGAGCCGTATGCGCGCCACGTTGGTACGTGGTAATACGCTGGCGGAATTAGCCCGTGAATTTGATTTAGGCGAGTGCCTGCGTTTAGGGCCGGGCGAATTAAAAAGCGGCGGATTCCGTCGAGAGTCCATTCTGGCGGACACCGTTGAAGCGTTAATCGGCGGAGTATTTCTCGATAGCAATATCCAGACCGTCGAGCAGTTAATCCTTAACTGGTATAAAACCCGTCTGGATGAGATAAGTCCGGGCGATAAACAAAAAGATCCTAAAACGCGCTTGCAGGAGTATTTGCAGGGTCGCCATCTGCCGCTGCCATCTTACCTGGTTGTGCAGGTACGCGGCGAGGCGCACGATCAGGAATTTACTATCCACTGCCAGGTCAGCGGCCTGAGCGAACCGGTGGTTGGCACGGGTTCCAGCCGTCGTAAGGCGGAGCAGGCTGCCGCCGAACAGGCGCTGAAAAAACTGGAGTTGGAATGAGCACCGACAAAACTTACTGCGGATTTATTGCCATCGTCGGACGTCCGAACGTTGGCAAATCCACCTTGCTGAACAAACTGCTCGGGCAGAAGATTTCGATCACTTCCCGTAAAGCGCAGACCACGCGCCACCGCATTGTCGGTATTCATACCGAAGGCCCGTATCAGGCAATCTATGTCGATACCCCGGGTCTGCATATGGAAGAAAAGCGCGCCATTAACCGTTTGATGAATAAGGCAGCGAGCAGTTCGATTGGCGACGTTGAGCTGGTGATTTTCGTTGTGGAGGGCACCCGTTGGACGCCGGACGACGAAATGGTCCTGAACAAACTGCGCGATGGCAAAGCGCCGGTTATTCTCGCCGTTAACAAGGTGGATAACGTGCAGGAAAAAGCCGATTTGCTGCCGCACCTCCAGTTCCTGGCAAGCCAGATGAACTTTCTTGATATCGTACCGATCTCTGCTGAAACGGGTATGAACGTCGATACCATTGCCGGTATCGTGCGTAAACATTTACCGGAAGCTATTCATCACTTCCCGGAAGATTACATCACCGATCGCTCTCAGCGCTTTATGGCGTCTGAAATCATCCGTGAAAAGCTGATGCGTTTTCTCGGCGCCGAGCTGCCGTATTCCGTTACCGTTGAGATTGAACGTTTTGTTACCAACGAACGCGGCGGCTATGATATCAACGGGCTGATCCTCGTCGAGCGCGAAGGGCAGAAGAAGATGGTGATTGGCAACAAAGGCGCCAAGATCAAAACCATTGGTATTGAAGCGCGTAAAGACATGCAGGAGATGTTCGAAGCGCCGGTACACCTGGAATTGTGGGTGAAAGTGAAATCCGGCTGGGCCGATGACGAACGCGCTCTGCGCAGTCTCGGTTACGTAGACGATCTGTGAGTTAACACAGCGTGGAAGGGTGGCAGCGCGCATTTGTCCTGCACAGTCGCCCCTGGAGCGAAACCAGCCTGATGCTGGACGTCTTCACGGAAGAATCGGGGCGCGTGCGCCTTGTCGCCAAAGGCGCGCGATCTAAACGTTCCAATCTGAAAGGCGCATTGCAGCCTTTTACGCCGTTATTGCTACGCTACAGCGGACGCGGCGAGGTGAAAACCCTGCGCAGCGCCGAGGCAGTTTCTCTGGCGCTGCCGTTAAGCGGTATTACGCTCTATAGCGGCCTGTATATCAACGAACTCCTCTCTCGCGTACTGGAATATGAAACGCGCTTCTCCGAACTCTTTTTTGATTATCTGAACTGTATTCAGGCGCTGGCGGGAACCACCGGCTCGCCTGAACCGGCGTTGCGACGTTTCGAACTGGCGTTGCTGGGACATCTGGGGTATGGCGTCAATTTCACCCACTGTGCAGGCAGCGGCGAACGGGTGGATGACACCATGACCTACCGTTACCGCGAAGAAAAAGGCTTTTTCGCCAGCGTCGTCATTGATAACAACACCTTTACCGGACGGCACCTGAAAGCGCTGGAGGCGCGGGAATTTCCGGATGTAGATACCCTGCGTGCCGCTAAACGCTTTACCCGTATGGCATTAAAGCCGTATCTTGGGGGAAAACCGTTAAAAAGCCGGGAGCTGTTCCGGCAATTTATGCCCAAACGCACAGTAAAAACGAAGAAAGATTAACGAGGATTGTCATGGCTGAATTACTGTTAGGCGTCAATATTGACCACATTGCCACGTTACGTAATGCGCGCGGCACCGACTATCCGGATCCGGTACAGGCGGCGTTTATTGCTGAACAGGCAGGCGCGGACGGCATTACCGTACACCTGCGCGAAGATCGTCGCCACATTACCGATCGCGATGTGCGCATTCTGCGTCAGACGCTGCATACGCGTATGAATCTGGAGATGGCGGTGACCGAAGAGATGCTGGCGATCGCCGTAGAAACCAGGCCGCATTTCTGTTGTCTGGTGCCGGAAAAACGCCAGGAAGTCACCACCGAAGGCGGCCTGGATGTGGCCGGACAGCGCGATAAAATGCGTGATGCCTGTGCGCGCCTGGCGGCGGCTGGCATCCAGGTTTCGCTCTTTATCGATGCCGATGAAACGCAAATCAACGCGGCGGCGGAAGTCGGCGCGCCGTTTATCGAAATCCATACCGGCTGCTACGCCAACGCAGAAACCGATGCGGAACAGGCAAAAGAGCTGGCGCGTATTGCCAGCGCCGCGACCCTGGCGGCTCGCCTGGGGCTAAAAGTAAATGCGGGTCATGGCCTGACCTACCATAACGTCAAAGCTATTGCCGCGCTGCCGGAAATGCACGAACTTAATATCGGTCATGCCATTATTGGTCGGGCGGTGATGACGGGCCTGAAAGAGGCGGTGGCTGAAATGAAACGTTTGATGCTGGAAGCGCGCGGCTAATGGCGATTCTCGGCCTGGGAACGGATATTGTAGAGATTGCCCGCATTGAGGCAGTGATCTCCCGTTCCGGCGAACGTCTGGCAAGGCGTGTGCTCAGTGACAACGAGTGGGCTATCTGGGAGACGCATCAGCAGCCGGTGCGTTTTCTCGCCAAGCGTTTTGCGGTCAAAGAGGCGGCAGCGAAAGCTTTTGGCACCGGCATCCGCAACGGTCTGGCGTTTAATCAGTTCGAAGTGTTTAACGATGAGCTGGGAAAACCACGTTTGCGGCTGTGGGGCGAGGCGTTAACGCTGGCGGAAAAACTCGGTGTGGCGCACATGCATGTCACGTTGGCCGATGAACGCCATTACGCCTGCGCTACGGTCATTCTGGAAAGTTAGATTTGCCGGATGGCGGCGTAAACACGTTATCTGACCTACAGGCCGATATATTGTCGGCCTGATAAGCATAGCGCCATCAGGCATTGTTGCGTTGGAAGTGCGTTAACCCGCTTACAGTTTATCTGCGTGATGCATCAGAACAAACTTATCCCACAACTGTTCTTCGCTTTCGACATGGGCGGGATCCTGCAAAATCGTATTGGGGATTGGGCAGACTTTCTGACAGGTCGGCGTTTCGTAATGGCCTACACACTCGGTGCATTTGTCGCTGTTAATCTCATAAATGCTGTCGCCCATTGAAATCGCCTCATTCGGGCACTCCGGCTCGCACATATCGCAATTGATACATTTTTTGGTGATTAACAGCGCCATCAGGAAATTCTCAGAAACAACACAAATCGGGCGGGCATTATACGCCTATTTTCTGCTCGGGCCAGCTCTTTTCTGGCGCTGATTTGTTATCTACAGTGTAAAAATTTTTGATCTGCTTGAGCAGGCAGATGGTTGCGTTATCCAGTGAAAGGTCATTACTGTGCACCAGCATGACAGGAATAAAGAATGCGGGGATGCCCAGTGAAACCAGGCGAACATTTTTGGGTGTCGATAAATGGGTTAGCGAGCGGGTAATAAATGCGATGCCAATCTGCGCTTCGGCATACTCAAGGCATGAGTAGTGGTTATCCAGTTCGCAGATGACGTTAGGAACGACTTTGCGGTTATTAAATTCAGTGGTGATGATCCCTCTTAATAGCAGAGAGTCATTAAGCACGATAATGGGCTGGTCGTTTAAATCTTTTAGCTGCAGACGTTCGCGTGTCGCCAGAGGATGAGAAAGTGGGATTGCAGCGATAATTTCATCTTCAAACAGCATGGTCGAGCTTAGCTGGGCAGGGAGCGCTGTTCGATAAACAATGCCAATATCAACGGCGCTATCCGTCAGCTTTTTAATGGTTTGCTCAGTTGAGAACTCTTTAACATTTAAAGATATTTCCGGATGGTGTGCCATAAAGTTGCGAAAAGCGGGCAGGACCAGGTAGCTGCCTGACACCCCGATTGAAATAGTATCGCGCTGTTGATCCTGGTAGGGAAGAAGTTCATTTTCGGCATTTTTTAAATCCAGCATTATTTTGTTAGCATGTCGTTGCAAAATAATGCCTGCTTTTG
The DNA here is from genome assembly GCF_020181675.1 of Salmonella sp. A7. Taxonomy (NCBI): domain Bacteria; kingdom Pseudomonadati; phylum Pseudomonadota; class Gammaproteobacteria; order Enterobacterales; family Enterobacteriaceae; genus Salmonella; species Salmonella sp. A7. The sequence continues at coordinate 1,228,556 of NZ_CP084001.1, forward strand.
TTAATTTAATTCCTCTACCTTTTCGCTTAAATAATATTGTTTTAAGTGATGACTCAAGTTGTTTGATTTGCTGACTTAATGATGGCTGAGTGATAAACAGGCGACTGGCTGCCCGACTATAATGTAATTCATCACACAATATCAGGAAGGAATGTAGTTGTTTGATATTCATTAAAATTTAATGCCAATCGATTGGGTTTTGTTATAACGATTATAAAAAATACCAAATTGTTTGCCTATTTTGCTTTTTTTAAACTGTGATCAGTGCATTTTAAAAAGGGAAAATTATGTCGGCATCAATCAACCGCTGGGGAATGCTTGCCGCTCACGTGTGCATCAATTTTGTGCTCGGGGGCGTCTACGCATTTAGCTATTTCAAAACACCACTCATGGCGCAATATCACTGGGATCCGGCTACGCTGGCGTTAGCATTCTCTATCAATATGGGGATCATTCCTTTACCGATGATTTGGGGCGGGAGAATGATCGACAACGGTAAAGGAAAGCAGGCGATAGTTATCGGCGGTATCCTGTTTTCTTTAGGTTTTATCTTGTCCGGCTTTGTGGATAATTTGCCCATGCTATTTTTAACCTACGGTGTCATTGCCGGGTTGGGATCGGGCCTGGCTTTTACGGGTAATCTTAATAATATTCTGAAATTTTTCCCTGACCGTCGCGGTCTGGCTAGCGGTATCGTACTGGCGGGTGTTGGCGTCGGGACGCTACTTTGCACCCGCCTGGCCGAATATTTTATGGCGCAAACTCACGATGTTAGTCGGGCGTTGTTATATCTGGGCATTGTTTATCTGGTGGTTATTTTTATCGTCCAGTTCTTTATTCGTAGCGCGCCAGCAAAAGATAGTGGAGGAATTAAAGCGTCGCCACTGGATAAAGACTATCGGCACATGCTGAAAGATCTGCGCTTCTGGCTGCTGTTTATGATTCTGGCGCTGGGCGTGTTCTCTGGGATGGTAATTAGCTCAAGCTCTGCGCAAATTGGTATGACGCAGTACGGTTTACTGTCCGGTGCATTAGTCGTTAGCCTGGTATCGATATTTAACTCGATCGGTCGCCTGTTCTGGGGAGGGTTAACCGATAAATTAGGCGGCTATAATACGCTGGTTATTGTTTACCTCTTTACTTGCTTGTGTATGCTGCTGTTATTTTTCTTCAATGGCAATACTTCGGTATTCTATTTCAGCGCTCTGGGCGTGGGCTTTGCTTATGCCGGTATATTAGTTATCTTCCCTGGCTTGACCAGCCAGAATTTTGGTATGCGTAACCAGGGACTAAACTACGGCTTTATGTATTTTGGTTTTGCCGTCGGTGCGGTTATTGCTCCTTACGTCACGTCCGCTATTGCAAAATATACCGGAAGCTACGATACGGTATTTATTTTGACCACGGTGCTATTGCTTATTGGAGTCGTGTTGACCCTGATAACGAAAAAATATGTCGCAACGGTTTTAGCCAAAATTCATTAATCAGATAATAAGGAAATAAAAATGAAAATTGCAATCGCAGGTGCAGGCGCTATGGGATGTCGTTTTGGCTATATGCTGCTGGAGGCCGGGCACGACGTGACGCTTATCGATAGCTGGCAGGAGCATGTCGACGCTATTCGTAGCAAGGGGTTGTTTGTCGAAACGGAAACGACTCAGAAGTATTACCCCATCCCTGCTATGTTGGCTGATGAATCCCAGGGGGAGTTTGAGCTGGTTATTCTGTTTACCAAAGCAATGCAGCTGGATAGCATGTTACAGCGTATCAAGCCATTACTGCCAGCCGCGAAAGTAGTGATGATTTTATCTAACGGCCTGGGAAATATCGAAACGCTGGAGAAATATGTCGATCGGCAGAAAATCTATGCGGGTGTGACGTTATGGTCCAGCGAACTGGAGGGGGCTGGGCATATTATGGCCACCGGTACCGGAACGATTGAACTGCAGCCGATTGCCAGCCAGGATGCGGCTCAAGAGGCTAAGGTCATTGCCACCCTTAATAGCGCTGGATTGAATGCTGAAATAAGCCCTGACGTATTATTATCGATCTGGAAGAAAGCAGCCTTTAATAGCGTAATGAACACCTATTGTGCGCTACTGGATTGTAATGTCGGCGGATTTGGTCAGCGGCCTGGTGCTTTAGATTTAGCGCAAGCGGTAGTTGATGAGTTTGTGTTAGTTGCTGCCAGCCAGAATATTCCGTTGACTGAGCAAATGGTGATGAATACGGTGAAGAAAGTGTTCGATCCGCGTGAGAGCGGCCACCACTATCCTTCTATGCATCAGGATTTACATAAAGGCCGACTGACTGAAATCGACTATTTAAATGGTGCGATTGCGCGAATCGGCGCTCAGAACAATATTGCCGTACCGGTTAACACACTCCTGACGCAATTGATTCACGCTAAAGAAGCGCAATAAACTTGATAGCTCTTCTGCATGAGGCGGAAGAGCCATTTTCAAACCAGTTTTTTTACCAGCGCCTCGCTATGGCGAATACGCTCCGGCGCCCGCTCTAAATCCTGTTGTACCAGCGCCATAAACAGTAAGTCGGTCAACATCATTTGCGCATGTGTCGAGGAGATAGCGGCGCTACGCGTCGCTTGCTCTTCGGCAATCGTATACAGACAGCGGGTGGCGCGCTGCTGCAAGGCGTTGGGAGAAAAACCGGTAATGGCCAGGATTTTCGCGCCTGCGCGTAATGTTTCGTCCGCCGCCAGGTTCAGCTCGCGCCGCTCCCCGGAATAAGAGATCGCCAGCAGCAGATCCTCCGGCGCCAGCGCCTGCACCGTCGCCAGCAGGGCGTGCATATCGCGCTCAACCACCGCGTTAATGCCAATCTTCAGTAGCTTCCAGGCAAAATTTTGCGCCACCAGCCCAGAGGCGCCAATCCCGGTGATCACAATACGGCGGGCGTGGCGCAGCATCGTGACGCTTTCTAACAGCTTTTCTTCACTGTTAACGTCCAGCGTGGCGTGCATCGCCGCCACATTTTCTTTAATTAATTTTTCCCCGACCAGACGCATCGGATCGTCGCCGCGAATCTGGTTATGAACGGGAACGGAATGCGGATTAGGATTGCTGGCCAACGCTTCGCTGAGAGCCAGTTTCAACGCCGGAAACCCTTTAAACCCCAGTTTTTGCGCGAACTTGACTACGCTGGATTGGCTGACGCCCGCTTCAGCCGCCAGTTGCTGCGAGCTCAGATGCCGCGCCGTATCCGGTTGCGCGAGCAGATAATCCGCCAGTTTCCTGTCGCTTTGCGCGAGATCCGGATAACGCTGGCGAATACGAATCAAACAGTTCATGGGCAGCTCCTGCGAAACGTGATGGCGACGACAAAACGAAATTTCACTCGCCCGGGGGAATATTCTATTCCATCATGGACGCTTATTATGAATTAAAAATTCCAGAGGGACAAAAATGAATCTTGGTACCTTAGTGTCTGAAACCCGTAACCCGCAAACGATGGATCTGGATGCGTTGCCTACTCCTGAATTAGTTAAGCGTTTTAATGAACAGGATACGCTGGTAGCGGAAGCAGTAAAAGCCACTCTGCCTGACGTTGCGCGTGCGGTGGATGCCGCTGCGGCGGCGCTGAAGTCTGGCGGACGTATCATCTATATGGGCGCGGGCACCAGTGGTCGGCTTGGCGTACTGGATGCCTCAGAATGCCCCCCGACGTTTGGCGTTCCGCACGGTCTGGTCGTCGGACTGATTGCCGGCGGGCCGGGCGCGTTGTTGAAAGCGGTCGAAGGCGCGGAAGACAGCCAACAGGCAGGCGAAGACGATCTTGTCGCACTAAATCTGCAAGAACAGGATCTGGTCGTGGGGCTCGCGGCGTCGGGTCGTACACCCTATGTGATTGGCGGCCTGCGCTATGCGCGACAGTCCGGTTGTACCACTGTTGCCGTCTCCTGTAATCCAGATTCGCCTATTGCGCGGGAGGCTAATATCGCTATTTCGCCCGTTGTCGGGCCGGAAGCGCTTACCGGCTCCACGCGGCTGAAATCCGGCACCGCGCAGAAAATGGTGCTCAATATGATTTCTACCGGCGCGATGGTGAAGTTCGGCAAGGTCTATCAAAACCTGATGGTGGATATGAAAGCCACCAACGTCAAACTGGTCGATCGTGCGTGTCGGATGGTCGTTGAAGCGACCGGGATAGGTCGTGAAGAGGCGGAAACGTTGCTGAAACAGACCGATTTTGAGGTTAAGCCCGCCATTTTGATGGCGCTTACGGGGCTGGATGCTGCAGCCGCCAGGGAAAAACTCGCTGCTCATCAGGGCTTTTTAAGGGCGGCGTTAGAACACTAAAGAGGTGTGTATGGATAAGACGGCAGCGCTCGCCAGCGACATTTTACGTGGTATCGGCGGAGAGCAAAATATTCTGCGCCTGGAAAACTGTATGACGCGAGTCAGGGTGGAGGTACAGGACGACAGCCAACTGGATATTCCGCGCTTAAAAGCGTTGCCTGGCGTCAGTGGATACGTAAAGCAAGGGGAGCAACATCAGCTGATCGTTGGGCCGGGGAAGGCTGCGCAGGTGGTTGATGCGATGCGCGTGCAGATTGCCGCAGGTGGTGTAAAGCCGGACGACGCTATGGCGCGTACCAAATCCGAGGTGAAAGCGAAGTATAAAGCGCCGATGAGCGATGCGTTGCGTAAGCTGGCGAATGTTTTTATTCCGCTTATCCCCGCCTTTATCGCATCCGGCTTGATTACCGGCATTATCAACATTCTTAAACGTCCGGATATCGTCGGCGACGTTGCCGTCCACTATCCTAACCTGCTGGGCCTGATGGGGATATTTGGCAGCGCGGTATTCGCTATCATGAACATTCTGGTTGGCGTCAATACCGCGAAAGTCTTTGGCGGATCGCAGGCGTTAGGCGGCGTGATGGCGGGGATCCTTTCCAGCCCGCAACTGGCGCAGATTACGCTCTTTGGCGAGGCGCTTCAGCCGGGACGGGGCGGCGTCATCGCCGTCCTGCTGGTGGTGGCGTTAATGTGCTGGATTGAGCGCCAGTTCCGTAAGCTGCTGCCGGGGTCGCTAGAGTTAATTCTTAACCCTTTATTGACGACTGTTATCACCGGCGCGGTAGCGATTGTCGCTCTGCAACCGCTTGGCGGCTGGATTTCAGACGCTATCGCTCACGGCGCGTCCTGGGCTATCGATCGCGGCGGTTTTCTGGTGGGCGCGGTGTTAGCCGGAACCTTCCTGCCGTTGGTACTGACCGGGCTACATCAGGGACTGGTGCCTATTCATGTGGAGCTGGTACAAGCGCACGGCTATAACGCGTTGTTTCCCATCCTGGCGATGGCGGGCGTTGGTCAGATAGGCGCGGCCATTGCCGTACTGATGAAAACCCGCAATGCGCGACTCAAAAAGGTGATTAAAGGCGCGCTTCCGGTCGGACTGCTGGGAATTGGCGAGCCGCTGATTTTTGGCGTCACGCTGCCATTGGGTAAGCCATTTATTGGCGCTTGTCTTGGCGGCGCGGTAGGCGGGGCGTTGATCAGCTACTGGAAAGTGGCGACGGTAATTACCTTTGGTATTTCCGGTTTGCCGCTGGCATTAACAATTGTTGCCGGAAAAGTCCTGTTCTATCTGTTAGGCTATTTAATAGCGGTAATTGCCGGGTTTATTTTTACCTGGCTGCTGGGGTTCAATGATCCAGAGGAGTAAGGTTTGGTCAGCCACGAGCGTCGTGTCGTCTTTTTTGATTTGGATGGAACGTTACATCAACAGGATATGTTCGGCAGTTTTCTGCGTTATTTGCTGCGCCGTCAGCCGCTAAATGCGCTGCTCGTACTGCCGTTGTTACCCATTATCGGTATCGGTTTACTGGTAAAAGGGCGTGCGGCCCGCTGGCCGATGAGTCTGTTGTTGTGGGGCTGTACTTTTGGCCATAGCGAAACGCGTTTGCAGGCGCATCAGGCGGATTTTGTCCGTTGGTTTCGCGCTAACGTCACGGCATTTCCGGTTGTACAGGAGCGTCTGACCACCTATCTATTGAGCTCTGACGCGGATATCTGGCTTATTACCGGTTCTCCGCAATCATTGGTAGAGCAAGTCTATTTTGATACGCCGTGGTTGCCGCGCGTTAACCTCATCGCCAGCCAGATGGCGCGACGGTATGGCGGCTGGGTATTAACCGTGCGCTGTCTGGGCCATGAAAAAGTCGCGCAACTGGAACGTAAAATCGGTACGCCGCTGCGTCTTTATAGCGGCTACAGCGACAGCAAACAGGATAACCCGCTGCTTTATTTTTGCCAGCATCGCTGGCGGGTGACGCCGCACGGCGAGTTGCAGCAGCTCGAATAGTGAAACGCATAGCGTCTGTGTATAATGCCGCCCGCTTTCATTACCGGAGTTATCTCTTTGTCTGATGTCGAATTAGATCACGAATACTGGATGCGCCACGCGCTGACGCTGGCGAAACGCGCCTGGGACGAACGCGAGGTTCCGGTTGGCGCGGTATTGGTGCATAACCATCGCGTCATTGGCGAAGGCTGGAATCGACCCATTGGCCGCCACGATCCTACTGCGCATGCTGAAATAATGGCGCTGCGTCAGGGCGGTCTGGTATTGCAGAATTATCGGTTACTGGATACCACGCTGTATGTCACGCTGGAACCCTGTGTGATGTGCGCAGGCGCTATGGTGCATAGCCGCATTGGACGCGTTGTCTTTGGCGCGCGCGATGCAAAAACCGGCGCGGCCGGATCGCTAATTGATGTGCTGCACCATCCGGGAATGAATCACCGGGTCGACATTATTGAAGGGGTGCTGCGCGATGAATGTGCGACGCTGCTCAGTGATTTTTTCCGTATGCGTCGTCAGGAAATTAAAGCCCTGAAGAAAGCCGACCGTGCGCAAGGCGCGGGGCCGACAGTATAGCGCAATGCCGGATAAGAGGTTACGCGTCGCCATCCGATAAGACCATCACGCTATTTTTCTTCTTTCTTCTGCGGCGTAAACAGTAAAGACGGCGAATGCGTCAGGTAGCCTGATGACTGCGATAAAAACGACAGGAGGGGGAAGGGCGCTTTATTCAGCTCCTCCGGCGACACCGCCGGGTAATCCTGCGCCAGTTTCATGGCTTCCGCTTCCTGCTTTTCTTTTTCCTGCAAATACCCCACTAAACTTATCTGGTATTTACGGATATTTTCCACATAAGCATAAGCCTCATGTCCACGCGCGTAACCGTAGGTTAGCTTACTGTAATACGGTTTTTGGCTTAACAGCGGCAAACGCTGCTTCACATCGGTCCAGCTATCCGGATTGCCTTTGGTTTTTACCGTCAGCGATCTGGCGTCGAGCATGTGCGCATAACCCATATTGTAGGCGGCTAAAGCAAACCAGATACGCTCGTCTTCCGGAACGGTTTCGGGAACTTTAGCCATCATATCTTCAAGATAGCGAGCGCCGCCGCTGATGCTTTGCTCCGCATCGGTACGGTCGGTCAGCCCCAGACTTTGGGCGGTATTTTTAGTCAGCATCATCAGGCCGCGCACGCCGGTTGGCGAGGTCGCCAGCGGGTCCCAGTGTGATTCCTGATAAGAAATCGCCGCCAGCAGGCGCCAGTCTATCTCTTTGGCATATTTTTTAAATAACGGTTCCAGCTCCGGCAGGACGTTATCCACCGCTCGCAGGAAAGAGCGGGTATCAACGTAGTCGAAATCATCGCCATGCCCCAGATATTTCTCTTCGATCCGCGCCAGAGAACCGTCTTCATTGATCGAATTGAAAAAATCGAGCAGCGCGGCGGAGAGCGTATTATCGTCGTCCAGTCGGCTAAACCAGGTCACGGGCTGTTCATCCGTGACATCCAGCGCCACGGCCAGTTCGGGATGAACGCGCTGAAACAGACTGATCGCCACTGAATCGGCAATGGTGTAATCCAGTTTGCCGCTGATGACCTCTTCCAGCAGCGTCGTCGAGCCTTTTTTATCATCCACCTTCCAGCTCAGGTCGGGAAACTTTGTCTCTTTTAAACGCTGTAAATCATTGACCACGACGTGCCCTGGCGCAATGGTAAGCTGATTCTCGTTAACGGTCGCCAGCGAGCGTGGGCGATATTGTCCGACCCGGTAGACGAGCTGTTGCGAAACCGAGTAATACATGGGGCCGGGCTGATAGTTTTTAACGCGCGCGCTGTCGTAGACCAGCCCAGCCGCGAGCAGGTCGGCATTGTCGTTATCCAGATCGTCAAACAACTGGCTGATATTCTGGCGCACCGTCACTTTCAGCTTCACGCCGAGATAGTTGGCGAACTGCTGCGCCAGTTCATAGTCCAGACCATATTTTTTACCGTTGATAACGGAATAGGTTAATGGCGAGTCGATCGTACTGACGCGCAGTACCCCCCGGGCTTGAATCGCGGCGATATGGTTTTCGGTTTTACCGAACCAGGGGATTGAGGGCCAAAGGGCTGCTGCCAGCAGCAGCGTCAATATGCCGATGAACAGATAATTAATCTTTAATTTTTTCAATTAGTTAATTCTCTGGATCGTGCGTTGCCTCGGGCTGAAAAAGATGTTTTGCTGCAATAGATAAGTCATTAATGAGCGGCATTTTGCGTAACAATGCGCCAGTTGGCAACTTATTCGCAACGATAGCCGCACCGTATGACAAGAAAAAGCGGTGATTTTATTTATACGCAAACGGTTTCGTCGGCGCGTCAGATTCTTTATAATGACGGCCGTTTCCCCCCTTGCGCACACCAAAGCTTAGAAGACGAGAGACTTATGATGGAAATTCTGCGTGGTTCGCCTGCACTGTCTGCATTCCGTATCAATAAACTGCTGGCGCGCTTTCAGGCTGCCAACCTCCAGGTCCACAATATATACGCTGAGTATGTCCATTTTGCTGACCTGAACGCCCCGTTAAATGATAGCGAGCAGGCGCAGCTTACCCGTCTGCTGCAATACGGCCCGGCGCTTAGCAGCCATACGCCGGCGGGTAAACTCCTGTTGGTCACACCGCGTCCTGGTACCATCTCCCCCTGGTCTTCAAAAGCAACGGATATCGCCCACAACTGCGGCCTGCAACAGGTTGATCGGCTGGAGCGCGGCGTAGCGTACTATATCGAGGCTTCGACGTTGACGGCGGAACAGTGGCGACAAGTGGCCGCAGAGCTGCACGACCGTATGATGGAGACGGTGTTCTCTTCTTTAACCGATGCGGAAAAACTGTTTATCCACCATCAGCCTGCGCCGGTTTCCAGTGTCGATCTGCTGGGAGAAGGCCGTCAGGCGTTAATTGACGCCAACCTGCGTCTCGGTCTGGCGCTGGCGGAAGATGAAATCGACTATTTGCAGGAGGCGTTTACCAAACTGGGGCGCAACCCGAACGATATCGAATTGTACATGTTCGCCCAGGCGAACTCCGAGCACTGCCGCCACAAGATTTTTAACGCCGACTGGATTATCGACGGTAAACCGCAGCCGAAGTCGCTGTTTAAAATGATTAAAAACACCTTCGAAACCACGCCGGACTATGTGCTCTCTGCCTATAAAGACAATGCCGCGGTGATGGAAGGATCTGCGGTGGGGCGCTACTTCGCCGACCACAATACCGGCCGTTACGATTTTCATCAGGAGCCCGCGCACATTTTGATGAAGGTCGAAACGCATAACCACCCAACCGCCATCTCTCCGTGGCCGGGGGCGGCGACCGGTTCCGGCGGCGAAATTCGTGATGAAGGCGCCACCGGGCGTGGCGCGAAACCAAAAGCCGGGCTGGTGGGCTTCTCCGTTTCCAACCTGCGTATTCCGGGCTTTGAACAGCCGTGGGAAGAGGATTTTGGCAAGCCGGAACGTATTGTCACCGCGCTGGATATCATGACCGAAGGTCCGCTGGGCGGCGCGGCGTTTAACAACGAATTTGGTCGCCCGGCGCTGACCGGTTACTTCCGTACTTATGAAGAGAAAGTGAACAGCCACAACGGCGAAGAGCTGCGCGGCTACCATAAGCCGATCATGCTGGCGGGCGGGATCGGTAATATCCGCGCCGATCACGTGCAGAAAGGCGAGATCGTCGTCGGCGCGAAGCTGATCGTCCTTGGCGGCCCGGCGATGAATATAGGCCTCGGCGGCGGCGCGGCATCGTCAATGGCTTCCGGCCAATCTGACGCTGACCTCGACTTTGCTTCCGTACAGCGCGACAACCCGGAAATGGAACGCCGCTGCCAGGAGGTGATCGACCGCTGCTGGCAGTTGGGCGACGCCAACCCAATCCTGTTTATCCATGATGTGGGCGCGGGCGGTCTCTCCAATGCGATGCCGGAGCTGGTGAGCGACGGCGGGCGCGGCGGGAAGTTCGAACTGCGCGACATTCTTAGCGACGAGCCGGGCATGAGCCCGCTGGAAATCTGGTGTAACGAATCCCAGGAGCGCTATGTGCTGGCGGTCGCGGCTGACCAGTTGCCGCTGTTCGACGAACTGTGTAAGCGCGAACGCGCGCCGTATGCGGTCATTGGCGACGCTACCGAAGAACAGCATCTCTCGTTGCATGATAACCATTTCGACAATCAGCCGATCGACCTACCGCTGGATGTCCTGCTGGGCAAAACGCCGAAAATGACCCGCGATGTGCAAACATTGAAGGCGAAAGGCGATGCGCTGAACCGCGCGGATATCACGATTACCGACGCGGTAAAGCGTGTTCTGCATCTGCCGACCGTGGCGGAAAAAACCTTCCTTGTCACTATTGGCGACCGTACCGTCACCGGTATGGTGGCGCGTGACCAGATGGTTGGCCCGTGGCAGGTCCCGGTGGCTGACTGCGCGGTCACTACCGCCAGCCTCGACAGCTACTACGGCGAAGCGATGTCGATTGGCGAGCGCGCGCCGGTGGCGCTGCTGGACTTTGCCGCCTCCGCCCGTCTGGCCGTCGGTGAAGCGTTGACTAACATTGCCGCGACGCAGATTGGCGATATCAAGCGCATCAAACTTTCCGCTAACTGGATGGCGGCAGCCGGTCATCCTGGCGAAGATGCCGGTTTGTATGACGCGGTTAAAGCGGTGGGAGAGGAACTCTGTCCGCAGCTTGGCCTGACGATCCCGGTGGGCAAAGATTCGATGTCGATGAAAACCCGCTGGCAGGAAGGCAACGAACAGCGCGAAATGACCTCGCCGCTGTCGCTGGTGATTTCCGCGTTTGCCCGCGTGGAAGACGTGCGTCACACCCTTACGCCGCAGCTGTCAACGGAAGATAACGCCTTGCTGCTGATCGATCTTGGCAAGGGCCACAACGCGCTGGGCGCAACGGCGCTGGCGCAGGTCTATCGTCAGCTTGGCGACAAACCCGCGGACGTGCGTGACGTCGCGCAACTGAAAGGCTTCTATGACGCCATGCAGGCGCTGGTCGCTGCGCGTAAATTACTGGCCTGGCACGACCGTTCCGACGGCGGTCTGCTGGTGACGCTGGCCGAGATGGCCTTTGCCGGCCACTGCGGCGTGCAGGTCGATATCGCTGCGCTGGGCGATGACCATCTGGCCGCACTGTTCAACGAGGAGCTGGGCGGCGTGATTCAGGTACGCGCTGAAGACAGAGACGCGGTAGAAGCGCTGTTGGCGCAGTACGGCCTTGCTGACTGCGTCCACTACCTTGGTCAGGCTCTGGCTGGCGATCGCTTTGTGATTACCGCTAATGACCAGACGGTATTCAGCGAAAGCCGCACTACGCTGCGTGTCTGGTGGGCGGAAACCACCTGGCAGATGCAGCGTCTGCGCGACAATCCGCAATGTGCAGACCAGGAACACGAGGAGAAAGCGAATGATGCCGATCCGGGCCTCAACGTGAAGCTGTCGTTTGATATTAATGAAGATATCGCCGCGCCGTACATTGCGACAGGCGCACGACCGAAAGTCGCTGTACTGCGCGAGCAGGGGGTGAACTCTCACGTGGAGATGGCGGCGGCGTTCCATCGTGCGGGCTTTGACGCGATTGACGTCCATATGAGCGACCTGCTGGGCGGTCGTATCGGTCTGGGTAACTTCCACGCGCTGGTGGCTTGCGGCGGCTTTTCCTACGGCGACGTGCTGGGGGCGGGTGAAGGCTGGGCGAAATCCATTCTGTTTAACCATCGGGTGCGCGACGAATTCGAAACCTTCTTCCATCGTCCGCAGACGCTGGCGCTGGGCGTGTGCAACGGTTGCCAGATGATGTCGAATCTGCGCGAGCTGATCCCGGGCAGCGAACTGTGGCCGCGTTTTGTACGTAACCATTCTGACCGCTTCGAAGCCCGCTTCAGCCTGGTGGAAGTGACGCAAAGCCCATCGCTGCTGCTGCAAGGAATGGTAGGCTCACAGATGCCGATTGCGGTTTCCCATGGGGAAGGGCGCGTTGAGGTGCGTGACGATGCGCATCTTGCCGCGCTTGAGAGCAAAGGCCTGGTCGCTCTGCGCTACGTTGATAACTTTGGTAAGGTGACCGAAACCTATCCGGCTAACCCGAACGGTTCGCCGAACGGCATCACGGCGGTGACTACCGAAAACGGTCGGGTGACGATTATGATGCCGCATCCGGAACGCGTATTCCGCACCGTCGCCAACTCCTGGCACCCGGAAAGCTGGGGCGAGGATAGCCCGTGGATGCGTATCTTCCGTAATGCGCGTAAGCAGCTTGGTTAATTAGCCCGATAGCCACTAAGCCCCTCTTCACGAGGGGCTTTTTTGTAGACGGCGCTTATCAGGCCCACGGGGAAGCGCGGTTGTAGCTATCGTCTTGAACGTCAAGCGGTAGGCCGGATAAGGCGTTTACGCCGCCATCCGGCAATAAACTAGCGCTTATGCCGCAAGATTAAAGTGTCGGGAAATCCCGACATGAGTGGGGGATAGGTTGTCGCCAAAAAGAGACGTTTAACTATTTGATTTTAAATTGTTTTATTTTTAGGTGTTGCAGGTGTTGCTGATTGGCGACAGAAAGGGCAAAAAACAGGCAGAGCCATTTTGAGCATGAATAACGATATTTTTCATATCTATCATTGTGTTAACAAAGTATTTTGAATGTTGGCACAATTACTGCATAATGGTAACCAGTGGCTCATTCACCTTCTTATGTCAGCCCCTTAGGGACGCGCTACATAAACTTCGAATGACGCACAACAAGGTGCCTGCCGTCCAACTTCTGATAATAGCGTAGCTTTATCAACCTCCGGGCGAAACGTCGAGTTAGGCACCGCCTTATTCCATAACAAAGCCGGGTTTAGCCCGGCTTTGTTGTATCTGGCGCTCCCCTCGGTTAGCATCTTTTTTATTCTTCTTTTATGTGAGCGACACGTTGAAGCGCTGGTCTGTTTTCCCCCGTTCTTTACGACAATTGGTCATGCTGGCCTTTTTGCTAATCCTGCTGCCGTTGCTGGTTCTGGCCTGGCAGGCGTGGCAAAGCCTTAACGCGTTAAGCGATCAGGCTGCGGTGACTAACCGCAGCACGCTTATTGACGCCCGGCGCAGCGAGGCGATGACCAACGTCGCGCTGGAGATGGAGCGAAGCTACCGACAGTATTGTGTGCTTGACGATCCGACGCTGGCAAAAGTGTATCAAAGCCAGCGTAAGCGCTATAGCGATATGCTGGACGCCCATGCCGGCGTCTTGCCGGATGATAAGTTGTATCAGGCGTTACGCCAGGATTTAAACGCGCTGGCGCAATTGCAGTGTAAAGATAGCGGCCCGGAAGCGGCAGCGGCCGCGCGTCTGGAGGCCTTTGCCAACGCGAATACGGAAATGGTGCAGGCGACGCGTACTGTGGTTTACTCGCGCGGGCAGCAGTTACAACAAGAAATCGCCGAGCGCGGACAATTTTTCGGCTGGCAGGCGCTGGTGCTATTTCTGGTGAGCCTGGCGATGGTGCTACTTTTTACCCGCATGATTATCGGGCCGGTGAAAGGAATTGAACGGATGATTAATCGCCTGGGCGAAGGCCGTTCTTTGGGGAATACCGTCACCTTTACCGGTCCGCGTGAATTACGATCGGTGGGGCAGCGCATTATCTGGCTGAGTGAGCGTCTGGCGTGGCTGGAATCCCAGCGCCATCAGTTTCTACGTCACCTGTCCCATGAGCTGAAAACCCCGCTGGCCAGTATGCGCGAGGGGACAGAGCTGCTGGCCGATCAGGTGGTTGGGCCGCTGACGCCGGAGCAAAAAGAGGTGGTCGATATTCTGGATGACAGCAGTCGTAATTTACAAAAATTGATTGAGCAATTGCTTGATTACAACCGGAAACTGGTAGACAGTGCCACAGAGCTGGAAGCGGTCGATATCGCGCCGCTTGTGGATATGGTGGTTTCCGCCCACAGTTTGCCTGCCCGCGCTAAAATGATGCATACCGATGTCGACCTGGAGGCCGAACGCTGCATAGCAGAGCCCATGTTGCTGATGAGTGTGCTGGATAATCTCTATTCCAACGCGGTGCACTATGGCGCTGAATCCGGTAACATTTGTATCCGTAGTCGCTCTCAGGGCTCCACGGTTTATATCGATGTGGTTAATAGCGGCGAGCCGATTCCGCAAACCGAAAGAGAAATGATTTTTGAGCCTTTTTTCCAGGGAAGCCACCAGCGAAAAGGGGCGGTAAAAGGCAGTGGGTTAGGGCTGAGTATCGCCAGAGATTGTATTCGCCGAATGCAGGGAGAGATCCAACTGGTGGATGACAAAGCGCAGGAAGTCTGTTTTCGCATCTCGCTGCCATTGCCTGCATCTGACAAACACTAATATGAATTTAAGCCTGGTGCGTATGTCACACGTTTTAGTCCAAACTATTAAACGATGCCTTTTGCGGTGGGGAATACCGGTGGGCATATCGTGTCTGGCGCTGACCGCATGTGTTCCCCATGCTTCACAGCAACTGCCCGATAGCGCAGCGCAGGACACGCTCCCCCATTATCAACTGGCGGATTATCTCCCGACGGCGTGCGCGGATATCTGGTCGCTACGCGGGCAGGCGGTAGAGACGAATCCGCTGTACTGGCTACGCACGATTGACTGCGCCGATCGTCTGATGCCGGTTCAGTCGCGCGCAGAGGCGCGCGCGTTGACGGATGATAACTGGCAGAATGCCTTCAGGCGCGGGATCTTACTGGCGGATGCAAAAATTACGCCGCCGGAGCGGCGCGCCATAGTGACCCGTCTGGAGGCGTTAAGCGCGCAAATACCGGCTCAGGTACGGCCCGTCTACCAAATCTGGCATGACGGTCAGGCGCTGCAATTAGCGCTTTCTGCCGAACGTCAGCGTTATAGTAAACTCCAGCAAACGTCAGATAGTGAGCTGGATGCGCTGCGCCAGCAGCAACAGGCCTTGCAAACGCAGCTCGATCTTACCACCCGTAAGCTGGAGAGTTTAACCGATATTGAGCGCCAGCTTTCGACACGAAAACCGGCAGGGAATTACAACGCCGATACGCCGCATACGAATGACAAACCCGCGACGTCTGAAGATGGCGCGGCGCCGTCGCCGTCACAAGATGAGGTAACGCCATGATAAGCCGTAAACCGGCGCACCTGTTGCTGGTCGATGACGATCCCGGATTACTGAAATTGCTCGGTATGCGCCTGACCAGTGAAGGATACAGTGTCGTGACCGCAGAGAGCGGTCAGGAAGGACTGCGGGTACTGCATCGGGAAAAAGTGGATCTGGTAATAAGCGACCTGCGCATGGATGAAATGGATGGTATGCAACTGTTCACAGAAATTCAGAAAGTACAGCCGGGAATGCCGGTTATCATTCTGACGGCGCATGGTTCCATTCCGGATGCGGTGGCCGCTACCCAGAAGGGCGTATTCAGCTTTTTGACAAAGCCGATCGACAGAGACGCGTTATATAAAGCGATAGATGAAGCGCTGGAGCAGTCCGCTCCCGCGACGGACGATAGCTGGCGCAACGCTATCGTTACCCGTAGCCCGCTGATGCTGCGACTGCTTGAACAGGCGCGCATGGTCGCGCAGTCGGATGTCAGCGTATTGATTAACGGACAAAGCGGTACCGGAAAAGAGATTTTCGCACAGGCGATTCATAATGCCAGCCCGCGCAATAACAAGCCGTTTGTCGCCATCAACTGCGGCGCGTTGCCGGAACAGTTGCTGGAGTCCGAATTATTCGGCCATGCGCGCGGCGCCTTTACCGGCGCAGTGAGCAATCGTGAAGGGTTGTTCCAGGCGGCGGAAGGCGGCACGCTGTTTCTGGATGAAATTGGCGATATGCCCGCGCCGTTACAGGTGAAGCTGCTGCGGGTGTTACAGGAGCGCAAAGTCAGGCCGCTGGGCAGCAATCGCGATATTGATATAGACGTGCGAATTATTTCCGCGACGCACCGCGATCTGCCGAAGGCGATGGCGCGGGGCGAATTTCGTGAAGATTTGTACTACCGGCTGAATGTCGTGAGTCTGAAAATTCCGGCGCTGGCGGAGCGTACCGAAGATATTCCGCTGCTGGCTAATCATCTGCTCAGACAGTCGGCACAGCGGCATAAACCGTTTGTTCGCGCCTTTTCTACTGATGCAATGAAACGGCTGATGACGGCAAGCTGGCCGGGCAACGTGCGCCAACTGGTCAACGTCATTGAACAATGCGTGGCGTTAACCTCTTCGCCGGTGATCAGCGATGCGTTGGTCGAACAGGCGCTGGAAGGCGAAAACACCGCGCTGCCAACTTTTGCCGAAGCGCGAAACCAATTTGAACTGAACTATCTGCGCAAGTTACTGCAAATTACCAAAGGTAACGTGACGCACGCGGCAAGGATGGCGGGGCGCAACCGCACGGAATTCTATAAGCTACTCTCCCGTCACGAACTGGATGCGAATGATTTCAAAGAGTAGTTTTCATGCCGTAAAGTAGCGCGAAATATGTTACGTTTAACCGATCAAAACACAGGCGACCTTTTCAAGGAATAGCATGAAAAAGATTGATGCGATTATTAAACCCTTCAAGCTGGACGATGTCCGTGAAGCGCTGGCCGAGGTAGGTATTACCGGGATGACGGTAACTGAAGTCAAAGGCTTTGGCCGTCAAAAAGGCCACACCGAGCTGTATCGCGGCGCGGAATATATGGTGGATTTTCTGCCAAAGGTAAAAATTGAAATCGTTGTGCCTGACGACATCGTGGATACCTGTGTTGACACCATCATTCGTACCGCGCAGACGGGGAAAATCGGCGACGGTAAGATTTTTGTCTTTGATGTTGCCCGTGTTATTCGTATCCGTACTGGCGAAGAAGACGACGCGGCTATCTGATGTGCCGATTCGCTGCCCGTCTCCTCCTTGTGGGCAGCGAACCACCGTTTAATCGCCCTGCGGTAGCGCCGATGTAGTCCGGGTGCAAACCCATCTCAGGCCGACAATGGCGACGATCAGCGCCACGCAACTTAGCGTCCACTCGCCCATTTGCGAGAAAAAGTGTCCGTAGGCGGCTACCGCCGTATCACTAATTTGCGATTCCGTGGTTTGTTGCGCGACGACGCCAGCCAGCCAGTTAGCGACCGCGCCGGTCGCCAGCATATAAATACCGGTCAGTACGCCCGTGACGCCAGGCAGGTTGAGGCGGGTAATTTGCGCCATCGCGACCGGATCAATAAACAGCTCCGCAAAGCCCATCAGCGCCAGCCCTGCGATCATCATTCCCATTGATGCCTGCCCGTCTAACCGGGCCTGATGCGCGTTTAGCGCCAACAGCATAAAACCGCCGCCCATTAATACCAGCCCCACGGCAAATTTAAGCCAGACGCGCAGCACCGAGCGGGCGCTCTCTTTCGGGCTGCTCAGCCACGCCAGCACCACGCCCGCCGCCATCACCGCAATCGCATTGACCGACTGGAACAATGCGGTGGGGACGGTCATGTTTAGCCAGTGGCGGTTGACAAAACGGTCGATGAATAAACTGATCGAACTTCCGCCCTGCTGCGCCAGAACCCAGAAGAGAGTGCCGGTGATCATTAACAGAACGATTTGCCACAAGGCGCGACGGTGTTCGGGAAATTTAACCATAATACGGGCGATGAGTTGCGCCGCGAAGACGCAGACAATGGCCAGCACATAGCCAGACCAGTTATTTTCCAGCAGGAGGGTGAAGAATACCGGCGCGATACACAGCATTAATACCAGCCAACCCCAGGTTGGAAGGGCGAATTTAACCGCCCGCAGCGCGGGGCGATTAACACCGCGCGTCTGCTGAAAGTGGCGATGACCGCTTAAAAAGATGAGCAGGCCGATGAACATTCCCACGCCCGCCAGCGCAAAGCCGACATGCCAGCCATACCACTGTGCCGCCAGACCACAGGCGATCGGCGCGGCTATCGATCCAATATTCCCGGCGGCGTAGAGCAGCGAGAATCCCCCGTCGCGGCGGTTGTCATCAGGGGCGTAAAGTTCGCCCAGCAGACAGCTAATATTGGATTTAAACAAGCCGTAGCCGCAGATAATAATGGCCAGCGCCGCATATAAACTCAGCGTTGAATCAGATTCTAAGCCCAATACCACATGACCCAGCGTCATCAATAAGGCGCCGGTGATAACCGCCATGCGGTTGCCAAGCAGGCGGTCGGCAAGCCAGCCGCCAAGAATAGGGGTAACGTAAACTAAAGAGGCGTAGGCGCTGAAGAGGTTGATCGCGTGGCTGTCATTAAAACCAAGCTGGTGGGTAAGATAGAGGATGAGTAAGGCACGCATGCCGTAAAAGCTGAAGTATTCCCAAATTTGAATCGCCACGATGTAAAAAATCGCGCGCGGTTGTGAGGGTGTTTTCATAAAGTCTCCTTGCTGCGTGAAAAAAGGGAAGTGGCAAGCCACTTCCCTTTGGTACTTATTTCGTATTTTCTTTCAGCACCTTAACGGTGTAACGTCCGTCTGCCTGACGATAGGCGCCGTGGATATCGGTTTCGAAGCCCGGATAGTGAGCGCCGATTTCGCACAGCATTTGCAGGAATTCCAGTACCGGACGGCTTTCCTCGGTGATCATTTCACCAGGCATCACCAGCGGCACTCCCGGAGGGTAAGGAAGGATCATGTTGGCGTTGACGCGTCCAACCATCTCTTCAAGATACACCTCTTCCGTTTCGCCATGCAGCTCTTTCTGGAACGCAGTATACGGCGTCATCACCATTTTCGGCAGCACTTCAAACGCACGGTACATTAAGTCCGGCAGATTATGATGTTCGACCAGTTTATGAATATTCTGCGCCAGTTCCTGGATGCGCATATTTTCATAAAACTCAGGCGCTTCGCGGTACAGTGCTGGCAGAATGTTTTTGACGCGCAGGTTCAGGTCAAAGGCGCGTTTAAATTCAGTGAGCGCGCGCAGCAGGCTCAGAGCTTTGGTTTTGTCGATACCAATGCTGAACAGGAACAGCAGGTTGTATGGACCGGTTTTTTCTACGATGATGCCACGTTCATCGAGATATTTGGCGACCAGACTTGCCGGAATACCGAACTCATCCATCGTACCGTCTTTTTTCATCCCCGGCGTCAGGATAGTGACTTTGATCGGGTCGAGGTACATGTGTTCGTTATCGATATTTTTGAAGCCATGCCATGCGCTATCTGAACGCAGCGGCCAGCACTCAGCCCCATCGATATGTTCCGGCTGCCATACGTCAAAGAACCAGCCGTCGGATTCGCTTTTCAGGCGTTTAATTTCTTTACGGAATTTAATCGCACGTTCAATAGAACCGTTAATCAGGCGTTTACCCGCATTACCTTTCATCATCGCCGCTGCGGTTTCAGTAGACGCTACGATACCGTAGTGCGGAGAAGTGGTGGTATGCATCATGTAGGCTTCGTTAAAGGTTTCTTCGTTAATGTCGCCTTTAACATGAATCATGGATGCCTGTGAAAACGCCGCCAGCAGTTTATGCGTGGACTGGGTTTCATAAATGATTTTGCCTTCTACACGGTCGCCGCTCATACCGCATTTACCCTGATAAATAGGGGAGAAATTGGTATAAGGCACCCAGGCGGAGTCAAAATGAATGGACTTCACATCCAGAGTTTTCTTGATGTAGTCAGTGTTATACAACAAACCGTCATAGGTTGAGTTAGTAATAACAGCATGGACCGGCCAGGTTGCGTTAGGCGTCTCTTTTACCCGTTTAGCGATAGTGGCGTGCTGGAACTCGCTTTGCGGAATACCGCCAAGAATACCGTAGGCGTTACGGGTTGGGCGGAAATAAATCGGCGTAATGTCGCTCATCATCATCAGATGGGTCAGCGATTTATGGCAGTTACGGTCAATCAGTACCGTGCTGCCTGCCGGCGCGGAGTACATACCGACGATTTTGTTCGCCGTAGAGGTGCCGTTCGTCACCATGTAGCTACGTTCGGCGTTAAAGACGCGGGCGATATACTCTTCCGCTTCTTTATGCGGGCCGGAGTGGTCCAGCAGCGAACCCAGTTCGGAAACGGAAATCGAAATATCGGATTTCATCGTGTTCGGGCCGAAGAAATCATAAAAGATGCTGCCGACGGGGCTTTTCTGGAAAGCGGTCCCGCCCATGTGGCCAGGCGTACAGAAAGTATATTTCCCTTCGCGCACATATTTGAACAACGCTTTTGTCAGCGGCGGCAGAATATTGTCGATGTATTCATCGGTATTCTGGCGAATTTTCGCCGCGATATCGGCTGCGGCGCCTAAAGCATATTCAA
Source organism: Salmonella sp. A7 (assembly GCF_020181675.1). Classification (NCBI taxonomy): domain Bacteria; kingdom Pseudomonadati; phylum Pseudomonadota; class Gammaproteobacteria; order Enterobacterales; family Enterobacteriaceae; genus Salmonella; species Salmonella sp. A7. The sequence goes on from NZ_CP084001.1 coordinate 1,249,197, forward strand.
AGAAGCGAACCTGCATTCTCAGATCGTTGAGGCTGACGTCCAGCGTAGAGTAGCTGTTGGCGAAGGCGTACAGCGGCATATACTCGTTCAGCTTGCTAATCTCTTCGCAAAGCTCAAGGTTATATTTATCCCAGTCGAAAATGACGCCGCAAAGGCGGGAGTTATTTTCAATCAGCTTCAGCAGGTCTTCTCGGTCGTTTGGATAGACGATACGGAAATTTAAACCTTCCAGTGCACGATGCAGTTCACGAATAGGCTCTTCTTTAAAGTAGACGCCCATGTGGTTCATGATAGCAATAACGTTCATAGTCTTGTTCCTGGTAAAGTGGGCCCCTCCCGCTACGCTATAGCAGGTGACGAAAGGGGCTTTGAGAAAAAGGAGTTAGCGGTTAAAGCGCTTCAGCCGTATTGTTGTCGCTGTCGTTGTTCTGGCGCTGGTGCATTTTGCGACCGTAGAACATCAGGATGATCAGACTGACGATAAAGGTGCCGGAGAGTTCGAAGGAGCTGGCGCCCATCAGTGCGATGAAGCAAAATGCGCAGCCCAGTACAGAACAAATCAGGCTTACCGAGTTACGGATGTTGAACCCTTCGAAGCGAATCAGGTCAACACAGGAGTAGAAGTACGGCAGCATGGTAAGCAGTACGGCAATCCCGGTCAGTTCGCCGAACAGGTCGGACGCTTTACCGCCGCTGGAGTTCATGATGGTGATCAGAATCATCAGCGCCGTCATTTTCACAGCAGCCAACAGCAGACCTTTTTTCGGAATACCGTTTTTATCCATTTCACCGTAAATTTTCGGGAAGTTGCCGTCGTTGGCGGCGCGAACCCCAGCCTGGCCGACCAGCATCATCCAGGAGCCCAGAGACGTCAGGCAGGCGAAAGCGGTAAAGGCGGAAACCAGCGGCGCAGCCCAGCCACCCAGAATCGTGGAGGTACTGATAGCGAACGGCGCGCCGGAAGAGGCCATAACGGAAGCTGGGAACATCCCGGCGATAACCTGAGTCGCAGCGATATAGATGATGCCTGCCAGCGCGGTACCCAGCATGGTTGCCAGAGGTACGGTGCGTTTCGGGTTTTTCACCATGCCGGTGCTGACGGCGGCAGACTCAACGCCAACGAACGCCCACAGGCAGAGCAGAATACTTTTAACAATGGCGTGAGAGTCGGTCGTCGTAGACGTGTTCCAGTTCGCGTGATAGGTCGCGATATCGAACCAATGCCAGCCGGCGACTGCGGTCAAGACTACCGGGATCAGCACCAGGAATAGGCCAATCGTTGTTAAGCGGCTGACCCAGGCCCCGCCCAGCATATTAATAAAGGTGAACAGCCAGACGATAGCAATACAGGCAATACCTGCCGGTATTGGATTATTTAATGCCGGGAAGAATGTAGAAAGATAAGAAACAGCGGTAATACCGATGGCTAAGTTACCAATCCAGTTTGCGTGATAATAAAGAACGCCGGTCTGGAAACCAAACGCCGGAGATATTTCCCCAGCATAAGCGATAGGGCCACCCTGTTGAGGGTTTTTGGTTGCCAGCCTCGCATAAACATAAGCCAGCGACATTGCCCCAATAATAGAAATTACCCAGCCCCAGATGGCAATGCCACCAATACTGGCAAGGTTGGCGGGTAATAATGCAATCCCGCTCCCCATCATATTACCGGCAACGACGCCAGTACAGGCAAATAGCCCGATCTTTTTGACAGAACTCATGTTCATTTCTCCTGAGCTGTATTTTTAAGAACCGGGCTTATGCTTCATATATGCTGCGTGCCCGTTCAACTGTCGACAAGATTAACGAATGGGTTGAGATAAGTCCTAAAGAAAAAGTGAAATAAACACAAACATGAAAAAACTGATAGATTGATTTTTTTGAATTAACATATAAATATCATGGAAAATATCATGAAAGGATAAACATTGTTTAATTACAAAGAGTTATATTTACATTTCTTTGCGATGAACATGTTGCCAAAATTAACATAAGCTATTTTTGGCAACATGTTTTTCACAAAATAAAAGCGAAAAATTTAATATCTTTTCGCTTTTATTTGTCATGGTTCAGCGTTAAATTTAATCTTCTGCCAGAAAACTATTCAGATAAGGGACAATTTTCTGAACGGATGTCTGAAATACGCCATTTTCGATCCAGTACAGTGTGTTTTCACCTGGACGTAAATTAAAGGCGGTCAGATAGGCATCAGCGGCCAGACGATTCTCACCTTTCATTTCGTAAACTTTCCCCAACAGGACATAGTTAAACCACGACATTTCAAGCTCGATGCTTTTATTGATTTCCTCATACGCTGCATCGATATCACCTTTGCCTAACAGATCGACGGTCTTGATTTTATAATAAACAGACGTTTTCTCAACGCCCGGAATTTGATCTATTTTTTTAAACTCTTCGTTCAGTGCGGCCACTTGTTCTTTATCAAACGGCTGCTGTGATTGCCGTAATACATCTACCAGCACTTTATATTCATAGGCATAGTTGAAATCAGGCGTTTCCTTAATAATGCCATTCAGAATATCGCTGGCTTTACCTAGCGCCTGCGCATCGCCGCTCAGAATAAGCTGGCGCGCCTCATAAAAACGCATCAGCGCGGTATTTTGCGGCGTTCTGAACAGGGCCAGTTGTTCTCGCATACGATTAGGCCAGGGCTGTGTTAAAACGAAAGACAGACTATTAAACAGATCATCCTGGATGGACAACTGGTTAGTATTGGTGACGAAATAACGCTTATCCAGCATGGTTGAACCATCGGCGTTATCAATGAGCACCACAGACATAAAGCACTGCTGCGCCCGATAGTGGCGCTGATTGACAAACTGAATGGTTAACGTCTTACCGGAGCTGCTTGGCTCATTAACCCGGTAATTGGTTTTATCGTGCACCATAAAGGTCGAGTAGGTGTTCAGCAGGTCGGTGATTAAGCCGCCCAGACCGATGGCGTAGGACTCCTGCGAGACCCAGTTATTACAGGAATTGCCGCCTTCAAAACGAACATCTATATCTCGTGGGTTAAGTAATAACCGCGTTTTTGTTACCGCGGCATTATGATCTACCACCGACATCACGATAAACACCACCAGCGTCGCCAGCGAGAGTAGGAACATTACCCACGTCCAGAAAGCGGCGATACGCGGCTTTTTCGCCTTTTTAGTCGGCGTTTGCAAAGAGGCGGGCGGCACAGGCGTAGCGGCAGTAGCCCCCTCTGCCGGTTCTGCTTTCGTTGCTGCGATCGGCGGCGGCGGCGGCGACGTTGATGAATTATCGATCTCATCGCTATTTTCTTCGCACCAGATAACCGGCGCCGTCAGCTTATAGCCGCGTTTAGGTACGGTAACGATGTATTCAGCATTGCTGTCTCCGCCATCTCTTAATGATTTGCGTAGTTCAGAAATGCTTTGGGTGACAACATGGTTGGTCACGATGGTGCGCATCCAGACATGATCAATAATGTTATCCCGGCTTAACACTTCATCCGGATGATGCGCAAAATACATCAGAAGATCGATCAGCCGTGGTTCAAGAGTAATCTGGCGTCCCTGACGACTGATCTGATTAACAGAAGGTGTAACCAGCCACTCTCCAATGCGTACAACAGGTTGCTGCATAAAAAGATGCCCTAACGAGCTAAGTCAAACGTTAATAATAACACGATTTGCACAGACTTTTTTTATTCCCCTTTTTTGTAAAAGAAAGGCATAAAAAGCAGTGTAATAAGCAGGGGAACGGGGAGGAAAACGGGCGTTCGCCTTAACGATAACGCCCGTTTTTTCAGAGGATTTCTTGCAATTACAGCACTTTATGCGGGCCGAAACATTCGTAATGAATGTTTTCGTTATTCACGCCAAGTGAAACCAGTTGTTTTGCGGCAAACTGCATAAAGCCTACCGGGCCGCAAAGATAGAACTGCATTGCCGGATCGCTGATCGCGGCTTCCAGTTTGCTTAAATCCATCAGCCCTTCGCTGTCGAAGAGGCGTTGGGCGCGATCGGCCTCGGTCGGCTCGCGGTACCAGGTATGGGCAGTGAAACGCGGCAGTGTACGGCCCAGCTCGCTCACTTCGTCGGCAAACGCATGAACGTCGCCGTTCTCCGCCGCGTGGAACCAGTTCACCTGCGCGGTATGCTGTCCTTTCGCCAGCGTATCGAGCATCGCCAACATCGGCGTCTGGCCGACGCCAGCGGAAATCAGCGAAACGGGGGTACCAGCGGCGACATTCATAAAGAAGTCACCTGCCGGCGCAGCCAGATGTACCACATCGCCCACGCTGGCGTGGTGGTGTAACCAGTTTGATACCTGGCCGCCGTCTTCACGCTTCACGGCAATACGGTACCCTTTGCCATCGGGTTTACGGGTCAGTGAATATTGGCGGATCTCCTGATGCGCAAAACCTTCCGGCTTCAGCCAGACACCCAGATACTGCCCGGGACGGTATTCCGCCACCGTACCGCCGTCGACCGGTTCAAACTCAAAGCTGGTGATCAGTGCGCTACGTGGGATTTTCGCAACGATGCGGAAGGGGCGCGTGCCTTCCCAGCCGCCGTCTTTGCTGGCGTTCTCGTGATAAATCTCGGCTTCCCGATGAATAAAGACGTTAGCCAGTACGCCATAGGCTTTGCCCCACGCGTCCAGCACCTCCTGGCCCGGGTTGAACATTTCGTCCAGCGTCGCCAGCAGATGCGTCCCGACGATGTTGTACTGCTCCGGCTTAATCTGGAAGCTGGTGTGCTTCTGCGCGATTTTTTCTACCGCCGGCAGCAACGCCGGTAAATTTTCGATATTGCTGGCGTAGGCCGCGATAGCATTAAACAGGGCTTCGCGCTGATCGCCGTTACGCTGGTTGCTCATATTGAAGATTTCTTTGAGCTCCGGATTATGCGTAAACATACGGTCGTAGAAGTGGGCGGTCAGTTTCGGTCCTGTTTCAACCAGCAGGGGAATGGTGGCCTTTACTGTAGCGATGGTTTGTGCGTCAAGCATACGTGCTTCCTTTATGTGAAAATCTAATGATGTATATCAAATGCATCTTATAAAAATACCCTTGCATTGTAAATGGTTCTTCTCTGCTTTACGTTATGGAGGTAACAACGTGAAAAATCTGCATCACAAAGCTGAAAAGAAATCCGTTGAAATTCGTCAGGCTCTCGTTCAGGAAACCCTTATCTGACGCATAGGTAATCGTTTGCGTAAAAACCTTTGTCAAGACCTGTTATCGAAGAATGATTCGGTTATACTGTTGGCCGAAGTCCCACGGACTGCCTTTTCAGGCACAAATTTTATTGTTAGCTGAGTCAGGAGATGCGGATGTTAAAGCGTGAAATGAACATTGCCGATTATGATGCCGAGTTGTGGCAGGCTATGGAGCAGGAAAAAGTACGTCAGGAAGAGCACATCGAACTGATCGCCTCCGAAAACTACACCAGCCCGCGCGTGATGCAGGCGCAGGGGTCTCAGCTGACCAACAAATACGCTGAAGGTTATCCGGGCAAGCGCTACTACGGCGGTTGCGAATACGTTGATATTGTAGAGCAACTGGCTATCGACCGCGCGAAAGAACTGTTCGGCGCCGACTACGCTAACGTGCAGCCGCACTCCGGTTCTCAGGCTAACTTCGCTGTTTACACCGCGCTGCTGCAGCCGGGCGATACCGTTCTGGGTATGAACCTGGCGCAGGGCGGCCACCTGACTCACGGCTCCCCGGTTAACTTCTCCGGTAAACTGTACAACATCGTACCTTACGGTATCGATGAGTCCGGTAAAATTGACTATGACGAGATGGCGAAGCTGGCCAAAGAGCACAAGCCGAAGATGATTATCGGTGGCTTCTCTGCCTACTCTGGCGTGGTTGACTGGGCAAAAATGCGTGAAATCGCTGACAGCATCGGCGCATACCTGTTTGTCGACATGGCGCACGTGGCGGGCCTGATTGCCGCAGGCGTTTACCCGAACCCGGTTCCCCATGCGCATGTGGTCACCACCACCACCCACAAAACCCTGGCGGGTCCGCGCGGCGGCCTGATCCTGGCGAAGGGCGGCGACGAAGAGCTGTACAAAAAACTGAACTCTGCCGTCTTCCCAAGCGCGCAGGGCGGCCCGCTGATGCACGTGATCGCCGGTAAAGCGGTAGCGCTGAAAGAAGCGATGGAGCCGGAGTTCAAAGTCTACCAGCAGCAGGTGGCGAAAAACGCCAAAGCGATGGTGGAAGTGTTCCTGAACCGCGGCTACAAAGTGGTGTCTGGCGGCACTGAGAACCACCTGTTCCTGCTGGACCTGGTGGATAAAAACCTGACCGGTAAAGAAGCTGACGCCGCGCTGGGCCGTGCTAACATCACCGTGAACAAAAACAGCGTGCCGAACGATCCGAAGAGCCCGTTCGTGACCTCCGGTATCCGTATCGGTTCCCCGGCGGTTACTCGTCGCGGCTTCAAAGAAGCGGAAGTGAAAGAGCTGGCTGGCTGGATGTGCGACGTGCTGGACAACATCAATGATGAAGCCACCATTGAACGCGTGAAAGCGAAAGTACTGGATATCTGCGCCCGCTTCCCGGTTTACGCGTAAGCGCTTATGTTGTGAAAATGGCCCGATGGCGCTGCGTCTGTCGGGCATTACTTATGCGCCATAACGTGACGCCGCCGGAAGTCATTATCCGGCGGCGTTGCCGTTTGAACTTCTCCCTCCGCTTGTTAATCTTATGTTACCCTTGCCAGCGCAACCGTTTACCGCCAGACTATCGCCTCCAAACGGGAGGGAATCATGGCATTGCATTCCACGCGCTGGCTGGCGCTCAGTTATTTCACCTACTTCTTTAGTTACGGTATTTTTCTGCCCTTCTGGAGCGTCTGGCTCAAAGGTCTTGGGCTAACGCCGGAAACCATCGGTCTTCTGCTGGGCGTGGGTCTGGTCGCGCGTTTTCTCGGTAGTCTGCTCATTGCGCCTCGCGTAAGCGATCCTTCGCGGTTGATCTCCGCGCTGCGCGTACTGGCATTGCTGACGCTGGTATTTGCGCTGGCATTTTGGGCAGGAACGCATGTCGCGTGGCTAATGGTGGTGATGGTTGGGTTTAACCTCTTCTTTTCACCACTGGTGCCGCTGACCGATGCGCTGGCCAATACCTGGCAAAAGCAAATTACCCTGGACTATGGTCGGGTGCGGCTGTGGGGGTCCATCGCCTTCGTGATAGGGTCGGCGCTGACCGGTAAGCTGGTGAGTTTATACGATTACCAGGCGATTCTGGCGCTACTGACGCTCGGCGTCGCCTCGATGTTGCTGGGTATGTTGTTACGTCCCAGCGTGCCGCCGCAAGGGGAAAGCCGTCAGCAGGAGAGCGCAGGCTGGCCCGCCTGGCGTACGCTGGTGGCACAAAGTTGGCGTTTTCTCGCCTGCGTCTGTTTGCTGCAAGGGGCGCACGCCGCCTACTATGGTTTTAGCGCCATCTACTGGCAGGGGGCTGGCTATTCAGCATCGGCGGTCGGCTATTTATGGTCGTTGGGCGTGGTGGCGGAAGTGATCATTTTCGCCCTGAGTAAAAAGCTATTCCGCCGGTTTAGCGCCCGCGACTTGCTATTGCTTTCTGCTGTGTGCGGGGTGGTACGCTGGGGGCTGATGGGCTGGAGTACGGCGCTGCCGTGGCTGATTGTGATACAAATCCTGCACTGTGGCACGTTTACCGTTTGCCATCTGGCCGCCATGCGTTATATCGCTGCGCGTCAGGGAAGCGAGGTGATTCGTTTGCAGGCCGTCTATTCCGCTGTGGCGATGGGCGGCAGCATCGCGATTATGACAGTATTTGCCGGTTTTCTGTATCAACATCTGGGCGGCGGCGTATTCTGGATTATGGCGCTGGTGGCATTGCCCGCTATCTTTCTTCGGCCCAAAGTGGTTGCCGCGTCATGATTCCAGGATCTTGCGGATCTGCTGCTGTTGGTGCTCTGTGAGGGCGCGATCCGCATGAATTAACGGCGGTGAGAAGAGCGGTAGCGGCGTGGCGTAAGGGGTAACAATCAGCGCTACGCCGCGCGGGCATCCCTCTTTTTGAAACGCCTGGAGCGATATCCGTCTGATATTCAGCGGCAACAGGGTCAGTTCACGCAGTTGCTGCTCAATATGCGTCTCCAGCGCATCATTTTTATCCGCTAACAATACGATCTGTCTCTCATGCAAATCGTTATCCTGCATCAGCCAGGCGCCGAAAATCACTGCCACCAGCCCCGTCTCTTCCTCGGAAAAGTGGACACCATATTCGGCTTCAAATCCGGCTAGCGCCTCACGTGTGGTACGAACCAGACGCGGATAAAGACGGTTGAACTCTTCCGGAAGCGTATTATCGATGCCAATCGTGAATAAACTTCGGTTCAGCGCCTGGGCGAGATGGACATACAGCTGATCGTTAAGCCCTTGTTCGTCGCTGAAGCGTACGTTCCCTTTTTCTCGAAAGCGCAGCACCAGCCGCGCCACCTCCAGTCGCAGTTGCTGCGCCCGTTGATGCGTGTCGCGAATCGGGTCGGGGAGGCGAATCATTGAAAACAGTAACGCCATAAACAGCGCTTCATTGAGCGGTGCGGCCTGCATCACGTGGCGCTGCCAGTGACGACCAATTTCCTGGGCGAGTGGATATTCCGCGCACGACTGCGCCCAAATCTGCTGTACAGGGTTGAATTCCGGGGTGATGCCAGCATGGTGTTGTAGCAGACAATACTGTAAAAAGAGACGCAGGAACTGCACGTCGCGATGTTCAAATGGTTTTTGCAACCGGCGGGCGCACAGATTGATGAGCGCGTGCAGATTAATATCGTCATACAGCGGACGCGCGATACCGCGCTGCTTTAGCGCGTTTTTTAAGGCCGGGGTAAACTGTTGCGTGACGAAGGTCGGGCATAAACGCAGGCCGCGCCTGAGCCAGTGTAAAAGGCAAAGGCGCTGATCGAGTGCTGTACCTTCGATCCGATAGCAACCGTTCTGGCATGTTGTGATGGCAAGGCGATGATAGCGCTGGATCTCCAGGCTTGTCTCAGTGATATCCTCACGGGCAGTATCATCATCAACGCCATTAAGCGCGCTGAAGATTTCCACCGTGGCAATTGGCTCCGGCTGGAAAAGCGTCAGCAATACCTGACAGCGGCGCTGGGGAGCGGAAAGTACAGATGGTGGGGCAATTGTCGGCATCATCTGTCAGGTCTCCCGTTAGTTTGTCTGGTAAGGATAGCTAAAGTTTGCGTGTGAAAAATGTGATAAGCGTGCTTTTAGGTCAGGAATGCTGAGGAGCGTCACAGAATTTTTATCGCGAGGAACAGATGAAGTCAGTGAAACGCAGCGCCTTAACACTATTTCTTGCCGTTTTATCTTTCGTGGCGGCGGCGCATCCGCACAGCTTCATCCGTCTGCAAACGCAGGTGGTCAGTGAAAATGAGCAATTTGTGGCGTTAAAAATGCGCTGGACAATGGACGCGCTGACATCCGCAGATCTGCTGTATGACGCCGGAAACGCGGCTCCGGGGTCAGAAATATGGAAAAAGTTGGCGGCGGAAGTGATGGCTAACGTACTTGGGCAGCACTACTTTACAGAAGTGTGGCGCAATGGCGCGAAAGTGAAGTTTAAAAACAGGCCGACAGAATACGGTATGACGCGTGACGTGCATCAGGCGGTATTGACCTTTACGCTACCGCTGGCTGAACCGCAGCCGTTAAGCGGACAGACTTATACCTTTTCAACGTTTGATCCCTCTTATTATGTCGATATGCATTATGACCAGGACAGCGATATCACGATGCCGGAACCGCTGCGCGAAAAGTGTCGGATTCAGGTTTATACTCCTGCGCCCGGCGAAGAGACGCTACGTTTCGCCCAGTCGCTGGATAAAGAGGACGCGCCGCCGGAGGATATGGATTTAGGTAAACAGTTTGCCCAAACGGTGACCTTGCAATGTCAGTAATTTTTTCTCAACGCACTCCGGGGTGGCGCTGGCTCTCGCTGTGGCCATTGGCGTTATTCCTGCTGCTGATGCTGGTTGGCGGTCTGTGGATATGGCAGGCCTGGCCGCAGGTGATGTTGAAAAGCGCTCTTTGGCAGCGGGACGTAAATCAGCAGTTGAGCGCGCTGCTTAACGCGGTGTCGACGCATCCTGAGCGGGCGGGCAGATCGTTGCTTCTGCTGAGTTTTATGTATGGCGTGCTTCATGCGCTGGGGCCGGGACACGGCAAAGTGGTGATCGCGACATGGCTGGCGACGCATCCTTCGAAGCTGAAATCGAGTATCGTGTTAACCCTCGCCGCCGCGTTATTACAGGGGTTCGTGGCTATCGGGTTGGTGGTGGGCGTGCTGACCGTATTGCAACTTCCGGCCAGGCAGCTCCATCTGAGCGGCTTCTGGCTGGAAAAGGGGAGCTATGCGTTAGTTGGCGGCCTGGGCATCTTGCTGTGCTGGCGGGCCATAAAAAGGTTACGCGCGCTGCTACGTAAACCTGTCTTTATCGCTTTTACGCCGCGCCATGTTCACCATGAAAAATGCGGCTGCGGACATCAGCATTTACCGACGCAGGAACAATTGCATAGCGGCGATGACTGGCGCGCGCGACTCATGATCGTACTGTCTATGGGGATGCGGCCCTGTTCCGGCGCGATAATGGTGCTGTTATTCAGTAAAGTGATTGGCGTTTTTAGCTGGGGAATGGCGTCGGTACTGGCGATGGCGGCGGGAACCTCGCTAACGATTACCTCGCTGGCGCTGCTGGTACACACTTTTCGTGCTCTGGCGGTGAAGCTCAGTGGAAACAAAGCGCCGGCGTTATGGCGGCAGGTAGGCTGGTCAACGCTGGCGCTGGCCGGAGGGGTCATACTGCTTGTCGCGGCGCTGGTCATGTGGTTTAGCGTGCCGCAGCCTGTGGGCGGGCTGCGGCCATGGCGTGGTTGATTAGTGCCCGGCGGGTTTGAGATGCATCCGCGCGACGGATTCGTCTTCGGCCCAGTAAATGCGTTCGGCGACCATCGCTTCCGGATTGAGCTGAACGCCGCGCAGTACCCGTTCTTTAAAACGCAGGTAGCCGCCTTTGTCGATCAGATGGCCCATATGTAGATAGATCGGTTTTCCGCCGAGCATCTCTTTTTCAAATTCATACAGGTTAACGATCACCTGCTTTATCACATCTTCAGTCACCCAGTTGAGGAAGAGCTTGCCGACGCGCGGCGTCTTTTTACTGGTGCGTCCGCCCAGACGGACTTGCCAGAGCTGATCCGGCTTACGTTGCCAGGCCAGCGTCGGACAGGCCAGCACGCACTCGCCGCAGCCGATACAGGCGGACTCTTCTTTGACCGCTTTGCCGTTCTTCAGCGCCAGGCAGCCTACCGCGTGGTGACTACAGGCCTTCACGCAGGCGCCGCAACCGATACAGCGATCGGCAGTGAAGCGCATTTTCGCCACGCCAATAATCCCCAGATCGGCCATTGACGCCTTCGCGCAATCATTCGGACAGCCGACGATGACCGTTTTGAGATGATAAGGGCTGGGATAGACCAGTTTTTCAAGACGACGGGACAGACCGGTCGTGTCAGTGTTGGCTTTCTGGCAAATGCGGTTCCCCTGACAGGCGACAATATTTCGCCCGCCAATAGCGAGATAGCCCGCTTTGGTATCCTCAACCTGGACGTCGCACAGTTCTATTTCAATCTCGCGAAGAAACGGCTCCAGCGCGGCGTTCACGTTGTCGATATCTTCGTAACGGATACCCGGCATCGCCAGCTTCTGGCGGGTAGTGAGGTGAATTTGTCCGTTGCCCCAGGTTTCGGCGATGTCACGCGCCACCGTTAGCAAATGCGCGGGCAAAATACCGCCGGGAATGCGGACGCTGATCATGGCTTCGCCGCGCACTTTTGACAGGCGATATTCGTTTTTCGCACGGGCTTTAATGATATCAATATCAATGCTCATGATGTTCTCCTTTAATCGGCAAAACGTTGCGCGACGGCGTAGTTAAATATCGGGCCGTCGGTGCAGACATACACTTCGCCCATACGGCAGTGGCCGCACTTCCCGACGGAGCAGGCCATCCGGCGTTCGTAGTCCACCCAAATTTGCTCCGGCTTGAGCCCTTTTTGCAGCAGCATTTTTACGGTAAAGGTAATCATTATTGGCGGCCCAACGACGATGGCCTGCATGGTGTCGATATCGCTAAGCGTCATGTCGGCAAGCCGATCGGTCACCCGACCAATCTGGTAACGGTCATCAGCCTCGCCTTCATCCAGCGTGAGCACCAGATTATGTTTGCCGCGCCACGTCGCCATTTCTTCTTTGTACAGCACGCAATCGCGATTTTTATAGCCGAGAATCATATCCAGTTGACCAATTTCCTGGGGATTCTCAACGAAATAGCGCATTAAGCCTTTCACCGGCGCGACGCCCGTGCCGCCTGCGACAACCAGTAAGGGTTTATGGCGCAGCGTATCGACCGGATAGCCATTGCCATAGCAGCCGCGTAGCCACACGTTGTCGCCTTCTTTCAGCGTAAAGAGGGCGCTGGTCACTTTTCCGACATTACGAATCAGCAGATCTATCCAGCCGTCGCCATAGTCGGAAACGGAGATGGGCGCTTCGCCGACGCGCGGCAGCGACACCTCAACAAATTGCCCCCAGTGCGCGGGAAAATCGACGGCCACGCGGAAATTCCACTCCAGCGGCGTGTGGCGAGTAATACTGAGGATGCGGTACGCCGCAGGCAGCAAACTGTGCTGCGGTTTATCATGACAGGAACAATGTGACATGCGTTATGCCTCCTCTGCCAGCGCCTGCCGAACGGCAGCGGTCATTTTGTTGATAATCAAAGAAAATTTGATGTATTGCGGGCAGCGATCGTCGCAGCGGCCGCAGCCGACGCACATATGTTCAATGCCGTTGCGCGCTTTGTAGTCATTGACCTTATGCAGGGCGCGGTAGCGCAGACGCTCGCCGGGTTTTTCGCGAAAACCATGACCGCCGGCCATGTCGCTAAAGCCCGGCACCATGCAGCTTGCCCACTGGCGGCGGCGTTCGCCGCGCTGCGGATTTTCATCATAGGCGACGTCAAAGACGCTATAGCAGGTACAGGTTGGGCACCCGGTAGTGCAGCGACCACAACTGATGCAGCGGCTGTCGTAGGCGTCCCATAGCGGATGGCGGGTGAGAATATCGCGAATTTTTTGCGGATCGCGGCAAACGCTGTCCGGCGTGACGACGGTTTCCCGGTTTTCGCTGACGAAAGAGGGGGTATAGTCAGCCTCCTGCCCCAGCCCTTGTATCGCCGCCTCGATAAAGGGATCGCGGATGCTGACAAGCGCGCCTTCATCGCTAAAACGCATAGCGGCGCTATAACAGTCAGTTTTATTAGTACCCATTGAGACGCAGAAACAATTTTCGAAGCTTTCTTCACACTCAATAAGGACGAAACGAATATGCTCCCGTAGCAGTTGATAACTGTAATCGGAATTATTCCCATTTGATAAATACATATAATCCAGCCGCGACATGGCGTTAATGTCGCAGGCGCGGGCAAAGACGATTATCGGGGAGGTGTCTGTCTCGGCAATTTGAATGGTGTCTTTATCGAAATAAAAGAGCGTTTCGGTGATAGGGGCAATAATGGTATTCGGCGACATGTGCGATTTCTCGTGCCAGATGAGATCGCGCCAGCCGCTAATTCGTTGATAAATAATGTTGTCAGTGTCGGAAAAACGTCCGCCGCGAAACTCTGCGGACGGGGCAAACACGCGCCATTTTTTGTTTAATCGCTGGATAAGCAGACTAAACTCGTCAGGCGTAATTTTGATAGCCATCACATACTCCACAGTAATATTCAGGAAAAACAAATGAAAATAAATTGTTATAAAAATCAGTTGAATATTACTGTTACGCTAGCGCTAATCCACCGCCTTCGCTAACGGGAAAAAATGGTTTTTACTATCGGTATAATAAATATATTCTTAATCATAAAATATGCATATATACAGCGTCGCGCTATTTAGCGGATAGCGCGGTCTGAATAAAATTAATCATTGCATCGCGGTAAAGGTTTTCATAACGCCCGGAAAAAGCATCAATGTGATCGCCGCCAGGAATGAAGATTTTTTGTTTGGGCTCCCGGGCGAGGGCATACAATTTCTCACTGTCCTGCCAGGGAATAACATGGTCTGCCGTGCCATGAAGAATCAATACCGGAATGGGGCTGACGCTGGCGATATTGCGATCCGCGCTATAGCGGTCATCAAGCAAATAGCCGCTGCCCGGGATCATCTGGTTGGCGATGGAGGAATAGGATAAAAACGTTGAGTCGAGGATAATCGCACGTATGCCCGCCTGGTCGGCGTAGCGCATATTTGCGCAACCTACGCAGTGGCCTACGGCGGCCAGTACATTATTGCCGCCCAGGCTCTGTCCCAGCAGTACCAGGCGCTCGGGGTTAACGTCGGCGCGATGCCGCACATAATCTATCGCGCTTTTCGTATCGTCCAGTAGCCCCTCTTGTGATGGGGTACCCTCAGATTCGCCAAAACCACGGTAATCAAACATAAACAGGTTTACGTTGCGTTCTGGCAGCCAACTGACTAACGGCCAGTGCGCCGACATATTTCCGGCGTTGCCATGGACATGAATCACCGTCGCGACGGCGTTTTCCGGCCTGCCGAAAGCAGTGGGAATAAACCAGCCGTGCAGATGCGTGCCATCTTTGGCGGTAAAGGTAATGGATTCAGCTTCGGCAGGGGTTGGTCCATAGACTTTATTGTCCGGGTAATAAAAGGCATTGATCGCTACGCGGGGTAGCAGGTAAATACAGACCACAATGATAAACAGAATAAAAAGGGATTTGACGATGCGTCGGGTATGTTGAAGGGTCATGTTCGCTTCCTTGCCGCTTTATGCCAATAGCGGAACAGGGAGCGATCGTACAAAAACATGCAGGCAAGTAAAGCGATGAGGCTGTGTTTAGGAAAAACGCCTGAAAAGGCACGGCGGATGAGTGGCCCCATCCGCCGAAGAGACTTAGCGCTTCAGCGCATCGCTCAGTTCGTCGCGCATATTCGCCAGCATGGCTTTAACGACGCGCGGATTCCCCGCCACGATATTACCGGTCATCATGTAGTTATGACCGCCGGTGAAATCGCTGACGATACCGCCCGCTTCACGAACCAGCAGTTCGCCCGCGGCGAAATCCCACGGACGAAGGCCAATTTCAAAGAAACCATCGACACGACCTGCAGCCACATAGGCCAGATCCAGCGCGGCGGAACCGGTGCGGCGGAAATCGGCGCATTCGGTGAACAGCTTGCCGATAATATTAATGTAGGTGGTCGCGTATTGTTTGGCTTTGAACGGGAAGCCGGTAGCGAGGATAGTGCCGTCCAGATCGCGAGCGGTACTGCCGCGCAGACGGTAGCCGTTCAGCTGCGCGCCCTGACCGCGGGTGGCGGTGAACAGTTCGTTACGCATCGGATCGTACACGACAGCCACTTCAGTACGGCCTTTAATGCGTACAGCAATGGAAACAGCGAAGTGTGGCAGACGTTTGATGAAGTTGGTGGTGCCATCCAGCGGATCGATAACCCATTGAACATCCTGATCTGTGCCAACGTGCTCACCGCTTTCTTCGGTGATAATAGTGTGTTGCGGGTAAGATTTGCGAATGGTGTCGATAATTACCGCTTCAGCGGCTTTATCTACATTGGTCACAAAATCGTTACTGCCTTTTTGGCTCGCTTCTACAGCGTCCGGAGTTTCATAGTTTTTGGCAATTACATTACCCGCCTTGCGCGCTGCGCGCACGGCGATGGTCAGCATCGGATGCATCGGTCTCTCTCACTGGATGTTAAAGAACGGGAAAACGGCGCAGAGTATAGCAGCGAGATCGGAATCTGTCTTGGTTTTATGGTAAGATGTCAGAATAATCTTTAGCTGAAGAAAGACAATGCTGCAAAACATTCGAATTGTGCTGGTGGAAACCTCTCACACCGGCAATATGGGCTCTGTGGCTCGCGCTATGAAAACCATGGGCTTAACTAACCTGTGGCTGGTAAACCCGCTGGTGAAACCGGACTCCCAGGCCATCGCCCTGGCGGCAGGTGCCAGCGATGTGATCGGTAATGCGCAGATCGTCGATACGCTGGATGAAGCGTTAGCTGGCTGTAGCCTGGTGGTCGGCACCAGCGCCCGTTCCCGCACTCTGCCGTGGCCGATGCTTGATCCGCGCGAGTGCGGCTTAAAAAGCGTGGCGGAAGCAGCAAATACGCCGGTTGCGCTGGTTTTTGGTCGTGAGCGTGTCGGGCTGACTAACGATGAGTTGCAAAAATGCCATTATCACGTCGCGATTGCCGCTAACCCGGAGTACAGCTCGTTGAATCTGGCGATGGCGGTACAGGTCATCGCGTATGAAGTCCGCATGGCCTGGCTGGCGACGCAGGAAAACGGCGACGCGGCAGATCATGAAGAGACGCCGTATCCGCTGGTGGACGATCTTGAACGTTTCTACGGCCATCTGGAGCAGACGTTGCTCTCCACTGGCTTTATTCGCGAAAACCATCCGGGGCAGGTGATGAATAAATTGCGCCGTCTGTTTACCCGCGCCCGCCCGGAAAGCCAGGAGTTGAATATTCTGCGTGGGATTCTGGCGTCTATTGAGCAGCAGAATAAAGGCAAGTAACCGCGTTAATACCGCACGGAACGCTAAATACCTGACTAATTTACTCAAGTAAATAGTTGACCAAATTACTCGGGAATGTCAGACTTGTCCCTGCTATGCAATACCCCCATTTTACAATAAAAAACCCCGGGCAGGGGCGAGTTTGAGGTTAAGTAAGACATGAGACTGACATCTAAAGGGCGTTATGCCGTGACCGCAATGTTAGACGTTGCGCTCAACTCCGAAGCGGGCCCGGTACCGTTGGCTGATATTTCTGAACGTCAGGGGATTTCCCTTTCTTATCTGGAACAGCTATTTTCCCGTTTACGTAAAAACGGTCTGGTTTCCAGCGTACGCGGGCCGGGCGGCGGTTATCTGCTGGGTAAAGATGCTGGCAGTATCGCGGTCGGCGAAGTGATCAGCGCGGTTGATGAATCCGTTGACGCGACCCGTTGCCAGGGCAAAGGCGGCTGCCAGGGCGGCGATAAATGCCTGACCCATGCGCTGTGGCGTGATTTAAGCGATCGTCTGACCGGTTTTCTCAACAATATTACTTTAGGCGAGCTGGTGAATAACCAGGAAGTTCTGGATGTGTCTGGTCGCCAGCACACGCATGACGCGCCGCGCGCCAGCGGTCGTGCGCAGGACGCTATCGACGTTAAATTACGCGCTTAATTAAAATATTACGCCATCTCTTCTGGCGGCCTCATGCGGTGAATGCCGCGGTCGTCTGAAGGATGAAGCGTAAAAAAGAATTCAGAATCAGGCCGGGACGCGGACGTCCCGTCAACACGGTCGTACATCCAGCCGGTTGCCTGATTCCTTGCATTGAGTGATGTACGGAGTTTAAGAGCAATGAAATTACCGATTTATCTCGACTACTCCGCAACCACGCCGGTGGACCCGCGTGTTGCCGAGAAAATGATGCAGTTTCTGACCCTGGACGGAACCTTTGGGAACCCGGCGTCTCGTTCACACCGTTTCGGCTGGCAGGCTGAAGAGGCGGTAGATATCGCCCGTAACCAGATTGCTGAACTGGTCGGCGCTGACCCGCGTGAAATCGTCTTTACCTCAGGGGCGACGGAGTCTGATAACCTGGCGATCAAAGGCGCTGCCAACTTTTATCAGAAAAAAGGCAAGCACATCATCACCAGCAAGACCGAGCACAAAGCGGTGCTGGACACCTGCCGTCAGCTTGAGCGCGAGGGGTTTGAAGTGACCTACCTGGCGCCGCAGCGCAACGGCATCATCGATCTCAACGAGCTCGAAGCAGCGATGCGTGACGACACCATTCTGGTTTCCATCATGCACGTGAACAACGAAATCGGCGTGGTGCAGGATATCGCGACCATCGGCGAAATGTGCCGCGTGCGCGGTATCATCTACCACGTTGACGCCACCCAGAGCGTGGGCAAACTGCCTATCGACCTGAGCCAACTGAAAGTGGATCTGATGTCCTTCTCCGGTCATAAAATTTATGGTCCGAAAGGCATTGGCGCGCTGTATGTGCGTCGTAAGCCGCGTATTCGCATTGAAGCGCAGATGCATGGCGGCGGGCACGAGCGCGGTATGCGCTCTGGTACTCTGCCTGTTCACCAGATCGTCGGCATGGGCGAAGCTTACCGTATCGCGAAAGAAGAGATGGAGACCGAAATGGCCCGTCTGCGCGGTCTGCGTAACCGTCTTTGGAACGGCATCAAAGATATTGAAGAAGTTTACCTGAACGGCGACCTTGAGCAGGGCGCGCCAAACATTCTCAACGTGAGCTTTAACTACGTTGAAGGCGAGTCGCTGATCATGGCGCTGAAAGACCTGGCGGTCTCTTCCGGTTCCGCCTGCACCTCCGCCAGTCTGGAACCGTCCTACGTGCTGCGCGCGTTGGGCATGAATGACGAGCTGGCGCATAGCTCTATCCGTTTCTCTTTAGGTCGTTTTACCACTGAAGAAGAGATCGACTACACCATTGATCTGGTTCGTAAATCCATTGGCCGTCTGCGTGACCTTTCTCCACTGTGGGAAATGTACAAGCAGGGTGTGGATCTGAACAGCATCGAATGGGCACATCATTAATCGGTATCGGAATCAGGAGAATTTATAATGGCTTACAGCGAAAAAGTAATCGATCACTATGAGAACCCGCGTAACGTAGGGTCGTTTGACAACAACGACGATAACGTGGGAAGCGGCATGGTTGGCGCTCCGGCCTGCGGCGACGTCATGAAGTTGCAGATTAAAGTTAACGATGAAGGTATCATTGAAGACGCGCGCTTCAAGACTTACGGCTGCGGTTCCGCTATCGCTTCCAGTTCTCTGGTAACGGAGTGGGTGAAAGGGAAATCCCTGGACGAAGCGCAGGCGATTAAAAACACCGACATTGCAGACGAACTGGAACTGCCGCCGGTGAAAATTCACTGCTCTATTCTGGCGGAAGACGCGATTAAAGCCGCTATTGCGGATTACAAAAGCAAACGCGAAGCGAAATAAAATAGAACGTTAACATTGAGGTTTTGTTATGTCGATTACACTTAGCGACAGTGCAGCAGCGCGAGTTAATACCTTCCTGGCCAACCGTGGTAAAGGGTTTGGTCTGCGTCTGGGCGTGAGAACCTCCGGCTGCTCAGGTATGGCTTATGTACTGGAATTTGTTGACGAGCCAACGGCGGAAGACACCGTGTTTGAAGACAAAGGCGTTAAGGTAGTGGTTGACGGCAAGAGCCTGCAATTTCTGGACGGTACACAGCTGGACTTCGTAAAAGAAGGTCTGAACGAAGGGTTTAAATTCTCCAACCCGAATGTGAAAGATGAGTGTGGTTGCGGCGAAAGCTTCCACGTGTAACCGTGTTCCGCTGTTATACCGAGCATTCGTGCTGCAGAAAAGCGGCAAGCGAGTGAATCCCCAGGCGCTTATTTGAGTCAGTGTCTGGGGGAACCCGCGCAGACAACGCATCTGCGGCGCGAAGTAAGAAGGTATAACCCCACCGTGGTCGCCTGCGTGTGGGGTTTGTTCTGACAGGCTATCCCTGAGAATGTTATGGATTACTTCACCCTCTTTGGCTTACCAGCCCGTTATCAGATTGACACCCAGGCGCTGAGCCTTCGTTTTCAGGATCTGCAACGCCAGTATCACCCTGACAAATTTGCCAACGGCACTCAGGCGCAGCAGCTTGCCGCCGTCCAGCAATCCGCCACGATCAACCAGGCCTGGCAAACGCTGCGTCACCCTTTGACGCGCGCGGAGTATCTGCTTTCCTTACACGGGTTCGATCTGGCCAGCGAGCAACATACGGTACGCGACACCGCGTTTCTGATGGAACAACTCACGCTTCGCGAAGAGCTGGACGATATCGAACAATCAAAAGACGACGTGCGGCTGGAAAGCTTCATCAAACGCGTACAAAAGATGTTTGATGCTCGTCTTCAGCAAATGGTGGAACAGTTGGACAACGCCGCGTGGGACGCGGCGGCGGATACGGTGCGCAAACTGCGGTTTCTCGATAAACTGCGAAGCAGCGCAGAACAACTCGAAGAAAAGCTGCTCGATTTTTAACTGGAATCTAACATGGCCTTATTACAAATTAGTGAGCCTGGTCTGAGCGCCGCGCCGCATCAGCGTCGTCTGGCGGCGGGCATCGACTTAGGCACTACCAACTCTCTGGTTGCGACGGTTCGCAGCGGCCAGGCGGAAACTCTGCCTGACCACGAAGGGCGCCACCTGTTGCCTTCAGTGGTTCACTATCAGCAGCAGGGCCATACGGTCGGTTACGCTGCGCGTGACAATGCCGCGCAGGATACGGCCAACACTATCAGCTCTGTGAAACGCATGATGGGACGCTCGCTGGCGGATATCCAGGCGCGCTATCAGCATCTGCCTTACCGGTTTAAGGCAAGCGTTAATGGGCTGCCGATGATTGACACGGCGGCTGGATTGCTCAATCCGGTACGCGTATCGGCTGATATTCTCAAAGCGCTGGCCGCGCGGGCTAGCGAATCGCTCTCCGGCGAGCTGGATGGCGTGGTGATTACCGTTCCCGCCTATTTCGATGATGCCCAACGTCAGGGGACGAAAGACGCCGCGCGGCTGGCGGGCCTGCATGTACTGCGCCTGCTCAACGAACCGACGGCGGCGGCGATTGCCTACGGTCTGGACTCAGGCAAAGAAGGCGTTATTGCTGTTTACGATCTCGGCGGCGGTACCTTCGATATCTCTATTTTACGCCTGAGCCGCGGGGTGTTTGAAGTGCTGGCGACGGGCGGTGATTCTGCGCTCGGCGGCGACGACTTTGACCATCTGCTGGCGGACTATATTCGTGAGCAGGCGGGAATTGCCGATCGTAGCGACAATCGCGTTCAGCGCGAACTGCTGGATGCCGCGATTGCGGCGAAAATCGCCTTAAGCGATGCCGATACCGTTCGCGTTAACGTTGCGGGCTGGCAGGGGGAGATCACTCGCGAGCAGTTTAACGATCTCATTTCCGCGCTGGTTAAGCGCACGCTATTGGCCTGCCGTCGCGCATTGAAAGATGCCGGCGTTGAGCCCCAGGACGTTCTGGAAGTGGTCATGGTCGGCGGTTCGACCCGTGTACCGCTGGTTCGTGAGCGGGTGGGCGAATTTTTTGGCCGCACGCCGTTAACCGCTATCGACCCGGATAAAGTGGTCGCTATCGGCGCAGCGATTCAGGCCGATATTCTGGTCGGCAACAAGCCGGACAGCGAAATGCTGCTGCTGGACGTGATTCCACTCTCTCTTGGGCTGGAAACGATGGGCGGCCTGGTGGAAAAAGTCATTCCGCGCAACACCACTATCCCGGTGGCGCGCGCGCAGGATTTCACCACCTTCAAAGACGGTCAGACCGCGATGTCTATCCATGTGATGCAGGGCGAACGCGAACTGGTGCAGGACTGCCGTTCGCTGGCGCGCTTTGCGCTGCGCGGGATTCCGCCGCTGCCGGCGGGCGGGGCGCATATTCGCGTGACCTTCCAGGTAGACGCCGATGGCCTGTTGAGCGTCACCGCAATGGAAAAATCCACCGGCGTCGAGGCCTCCATTCAGGTCAAACCTTCCTATGGCCTGACCGATAGCGAAATCGCCTCGATGATCAAGGATTCCATGAGTTTTGCCGAGCAGGACGTGAAAGCGCGTATGCTGGCGGAGCAAAAAGTCGAAGCCGCGCGCGTGCTGGAAAGTTTGACCGGCGCGCTAACTGCCGACGCCGCGCTGCTAAGCGCCGCAGAACGTCAATGCATTGATGATGCCGCCGCACATTTAAGCGCGGTCGCACAAGGCGATGATGTTGACGCCATAGAACAAGCCATTAAAAACGTAGATAAACAAACCCAGGAATTTGCCGCTCGCCGCATGGACCAGTCGGTTCGTCGCGCGTTGAAAGGCCATTCCGTAGACGAGGTTTAACATGCCGAAGATTGTTATTCTGCCTCATCAGGATCTTTGTCCGGATGGCGCAGTTCTGGAAGCTGAGACCGGTGAAACCATTCTTGACGTTGCGCTGCGCAACGGCATCGAGATTGAACACGCCTGTGAGAAATCGTGCGCCTGCACCACCTGTCACTGTATTGTACGTGAAGGCTTCGACTCCTTGCCGGAAAGTTCGGAAGAAGAAGACGATATGCTGGATAAAGCGTGGGGGCTGGAGCCGGAAAGTCGACTGAGCTGCCAGGCCCGCGTTACCGACGACGATCTGGTTATCGAAATTCCACGTTACACAATCAACCATGCGCGTGAGCATTAACAGAGGGTAGTATGGGACTCAAGTGGACCGATAGCCGCGAGATCGGCGAAGCGTTATACGACGCATATCCTGATGTCGATCCTAAAACCGTTCGTTTCACCGATCTGCATCAGTGGATCTGCGAAATGGACGATTTTGACGACGACCCTAACGCATCCAATGAAAAAATTCTGGAGGCGATTCTGCTAGTCTGGTTGGATGAAGCAGAGTAAGTCAAATAACGGGCTGCCCTACGGCGGCCCGTTTGCTAATAAGGAAAATAACAATGACAGAAGCCATGAAAATTACGCTTTCCACGCAGCCTGCCGATGCGCGCTGGGGCGATAAAGCCACTTACAGTATTAATAACGACGGTATTACCTTGCATCTTAACGGTAAAGACGATCTGGGGTTGATCCAGCGTGCGGCGCGTAAAATCGACGGCCTGGGAATAAAACAGGTCGCGCTGACAGGCGAAGGATGGGATACCGAGCGTTGTTGGGCATTCTGGGCGGGTTACAAAGGACCAAAAGGCGTCCGTACCGTAATGTGGCCGGATTTAGACGATGCCCAACGTCAGGAGCTGGATAACCGCCTGACTATTATTGACTGGGTGCGCGACACCATTAATGCTCCGGCGGAAGAGCTTGGGCCGGAGCAACTGGCGCAGCGCTCGGTGGATCTGCTGTGTAGCGTCGCGTGCGATAGCGTCACTTACCGTATCACCAAAGGCGAAGATCTGCGCGAGCAGAACTATATGGGGTTGCATACCGTAGGCCGTGGTTCTGAGCGTCCGCCGGTGCTGCTGGCGCTGGATTACAACCCGACGGGAGACAAAGATGCGCCGGTTTATGCCTGCCTGGTCGGTAAAGGTATTACCTTTGACTCCGGCGGCTACAGTATCAAACAAAGCGCTTTTATGGACTCAATGAAATCCGATATGGGCGGCGCGGCGACAGTAACAGGCGCGCTGGCGTTCGCCATTACCCGTGGGCTGAATAAACGCGTAAAACTGTTCCTGTGCTGCGCCGATAATCTGATCAGCGGCAATGCGTTTAAACTGGGCGACATTATTCGCTACCGTAATGGCAAGAATGTCGAAGTCATGAATACCGATGCGGAAGGGCGACTGGTGCTGGCGGATGGCCTGATTGACGCCAGCGCGCAACACCCGCAGCTAATCATTGATATGGCGACGTTAACCGGCGCGGCGAAAACGGCGCTGGGTAACGACTACCATGCGCTATTCAGTTTTGACGATACGCTGGCGGGGCGCTTGCTGACCAGCGCGGCGCAAGAGAATGAACCGTTCTGGCGTCTGCCGCTGGCGGAGTTCCACCGTAACCAGCTGCCGTCTAACTTTGCGGAACTGAACAACACCGGCAGCGCGGCGTATCCCGCTGGGGCAAGCACCGCTGCGGGTTTTCTGTCGCACTTTGTTGAAAATTACCGCGAAGGCTGGCTGCACATTGACTGTTCCGCCACTTATCGCAAAGCGCCGGTTGAGCAGTGGGCTGCCGGGGCAACCGGTCTGGGTGTGCGCACCATCGCGAATCTGCTGACCGCCTGAACGGTGTTTTTGTAGGCCGGGTAAGCGAAGCGCCACCCGGCATTTTGCCTGATGGCGACGCCGTGCGTCTTATCAGGCCTACAACCCATATACATAATTTGTGATTCCTATGTCCGAAACTAAAAATGAATTAGAAATCTTGCTGGAGAAAGCGGCGACTGAGCCCGCGCATCGTCCGGCATTTTTCCGTACCTTACTGGAGTCCACCGTCTGGGTGCCGGGCAGCGCTGCCGAAGGCGAGGCGATTGTGGAAGACAGCGCTCTGGATTTGCAGCACTGGGAAAAAGAAGACGGCACGACCGTCATTCCCTTCTTTACTTCTCTGGAGGCGCTGCAGCAGGCCGTGGAAGACGAACAGGCGTTTGTGGTGATGCCGGCGCGCACGCTGTTTGAAATGACGCTTGGCGAAACGTTATTCCTCAACGCTAAATTGCCGACCGGCAAAGAGTTTATGCCGCGTGAAATCAGCCTGCTTCTCGCTGAGGAAGGCAGTCCATTAAGTACGCAGGAAGTGCTGGAAGGCGGCGAGTCGCTTATTTTATCCGAAGTGGCCGAGCCGCCGTCGCAGATGATTGATTCCCTCACTACGCTGTTTAAAACCATCAAACCGGTGAAACGCGCATTTCTCTGCGCGATTAAAGAACATGCGGACGCCCAACCCAATCTACTGATTGGCATTGAGGCTGACGGCGATATTGAAGAGATCATTCACGCAGCGGGCAATGTGGCGACCGACACGTTACCGGGTGACGAACCGATCGATATTTGTCAGGTGAGGAAGGGCGAGCAGGGTATCAGCCACTTTATCACCGAGCATATCGCACCGTTCTACGAGCGCCGCTGGGGCGGGTTCCTGCGCGATTTTAAACAGAATCGCATCATCTGAAGAAAAGAAAGCCGCCCAACAGGGCGGCCTCCTGGCTTACCTGCTCTGGACGTTGAGCGTTACGGGAACAGAATTACCTGGGTAGCTTCTGTCTGCGTGAAGACACAACGTGCCAGAAACAAGAAGCACGACACAAAAGCATCGTACCTCCATGTTGCGGTCCTTGCGAAGACCGCATCACGGCAGTACCGCTGGCGATAATGCCGTGATAGCAGGCACTGTGGTGTGCCTGCGCTTACGGCCATGGAACATCCTCTCCTGAAGCCAGCGCCCGTTTGCGAGACGGCGGAGGGGGCCGGGAAAGATAATACCTCAAATGCTGAATAGTTTCGTCGTGAATTAACTTGACTTTGCTCTCCTTAAAAGGGAGTATTTACCTACTGTGGTGTGCCTGCGTTGCTATGGCAACAAAGCCTGCTGGAAAGGCCGCGAACCGGACCAGCACAAAAAAACCGCTCAATTGAGCGGTTTTTTTGTGACCTGCTTAAACAGAATTTATGTAGATTCGTTTTAAATCAGCCAGAACGGTAGGCCGGATAAGCGTGAGCGCCATCCGGCATGGCAGATATTAAGCGGGTTCAACCGGTAAATCGGTACGCGCGCCCCATTCGCTCCACGCGCCGTCGTAAAGCGTGACGTCAGGCACATCCAGCGTGGCGAGCGCCAGCACCACGACCGCGGCCGTCACGCCGGAACCGCAACTGGCGATAATCGGTCTGTCGAAACTCACGCCGTGGCTGAAAAAAACCTCATTCAGTTCGTCAGTGGTTTTTAATTCGCCCTCATACACCAGTTCCGTCCACGGGACGTTTAGCGCGCCAGGAATGTGTCCGCGCCTCAGCCCCGGACGCGGTTCATCAGCCTGAGCGTTAAAACGCGCCGCCGGACGCGCATCAACGATTTGCGCGGTTTTTTCATGACTTGCCAGCAATACGTCGGTGAGACGCACCACGGCTTGCGGCGCGAATTTCGCCTCAAACTCGCCTCCTTCATGCGCTTCTTCGCCTTCGCGCAATAGCCATTCGTCACGCTGCCAGCCCGCCAGTCCGCCCGCCAGAATGGACACTTTCTCGGCACCGAACGTGCGTAGCATCCACCATGCCCGCGGAGCGGAGAACAGATTGCCTTCATCGTATATGACCAGGTGTTTATCCTGGCGAACACCCAGTTCACGCATGGCCACCGCAAACGCTTCCGGGCGCGGCATCATATGCGGCAGCGGCGATGCGCGATCGGAAAGAGCTTCAATATCAAAAAACAGCGCGCCGGGAATATGTCCGGCGCGATATTCGCCCGCCATATCACGATGTTCCTGTCCCGGCGGCGCCATACGGGCGTCAAGAATCTGTATTTCCGGATCATCAATATGTTCGGCAAGCCAGTCGGCGGCGACAAAAAAGGCGGTGGTCATGGGCATCTCCATTGTTACCTGATTATGATCAAATTGTCGGACGTTTCCCGAAAAGGGACAAGTAGAAGAGGCTGTTTTGGCTGGCGAAACCACATTTCTGCGTAAAATTTTCGCATCATCACAGTAATACGGACTTACACAATAAAATTTCTCGCGCATAATATCTCATCAACCGTTGCTGACAGGCCGTTAAGGCCAGGGATGAAAGATGAAACATTTACGCGTGGTGGCCTGCATGATCATGCTGGCGCTGGCGGGATGCGATAACAACGATAAAACCGCCCCGACGACTAAAAGCGAAGCGCCAGCCGTAGCGCAGCCCTCGCCCGCGCAAGACCCGGCACAGCTACAGAAGTTGGCGCAGCAAAGCCAGGGCAAAGCGCTCACGCTATTAGACGCCTCCGAAGCGCAGCTCGACGGCGCGGCGACGCTGGTGCTGACGTTTTCAATTCCTTTAGATCCTGAACAGGATTTCTCCCGTGTGGTTCACGTGGTTGATAAGAAAAGCGGCAGCGTTGACGGCGCATGGGAGCTGGCGCCAAATTTAAAAGAGCTAAGGTTACGTCATCTGGAACCTGAACGCGTGCTGGTGGTCACGGTTGATCCCGCCGTTAAAGCGCTGAATAACGCCACCTTCGGCAAGTCTTATGAAAAAACGATTACCACGCGTGATGTCCAGCCCAGCGTCGGCTTTGCCAGCCGGGGATCGCTGCTACCGGGGAAAATCGCGGAAGGACTGCCGGTCATGGCGCTTAACGTCAACCACGTTGATGTGAACTTTTTCCGCGTTAAGCCCGGATCGCTGGCGTCATTTGTCAGCCAGTGGGAGTACCGTAGTTCTCTCTCTAACTGGGAGTCCGACAATCTGCTGAAAATGGCGGATTTGGTTTATACCGGTCGTTTTGATCTTAATCCGGCGCGCAATACGCGTGAGAAACTGCTGCTGCCATTAAGCGATATTAAGCCGCTGCAACAGGCGGGCGTATATGTGGCGGTAATGAATCAGGCTGGACACTACAACTATAGTAATGCCGCTACGTTGTTTACCCTTAGCGATATCGGCGTGTCCGCGCACCGTTACCATAATCGGCTGGATATCTTTACGCAAAGCCTGGAAAACGGCGCGGCGCAGTCGGGAATTGAGATCGTTCTTCTGAATGATAAAGGTCAGACGCTGGCGCAGGCGACGAGCGACGCGCAGGGACATGTGCAACTGGAAGCTGATAAAGCGGCGGCGCTATTACTGGCGCGTAAAGAGGAGCAGACTACGCTGCTCGATCTCACGCTTCCGGCTCTGGATCTGTCGGAATTTAATGTCGCTGGCGCGCCCGGCTACAGCAAGCAGTTCTTTATGTTCGGCCCGCGCGATCTCTACCGACCGGGCGAAACGGTTATCCTCAACGGATTACTGCGCGATAGCGACGGTAAAACGCTGCCCGATCAACCCGTTAAGCTGGAAGTGGTAAAACCAGACGGACAGGTGATGCGTACCGTCGTCAGCCAGCCGGAAAACGGGCTATACCGTTTGAATTATCCGCTGGATATCAACGCGCCGACTGGCTTGTGGCATGTCCGCGCCAACACCGGCGATAATTTGCTGCGGAGTTGGGATTTCCACGTGGAAGACTTTATGCCGGAGCGGATGGCGCTCAACCTGACGGCGCAAAAAACACCGCTGTCGCCTGCGGATGAGGTGAAATTCTCCGTTGTCGGCTATTACTTGTATGGCGCGCCTGCTAACGGCAATACCCTGCAAGGGCAACTTTTCCTGCGTCCCCTGCGCGACGCTGTCGCGGCGTTGCCTGGCTTCCAGTTCGGCAATATTGCCGAAGAGAATCTTGCGCGCAGCCTGGACGAAGTTCAACTGACGTTGGATAAAGGCGGACGTGGTGAAGTGAGTGCTGCCAGCCAGTGGCAAGAAGCGCATTCGCCGCTGCAGGTAATTCTACAGGCCAGCCTGCTGGAGTCTGGCGGTCGTCCGGTCACTCGTCGCGTAGAGCAGGCGATTTGGCCTGCCGATACGTTACCGGGAATTCGTCCACAGTTCGCCGCCAAAGCGGTATACGACTACCGTATGGATACCACCGTTAATCAACCGATTGTCGACGAAGACAGCAACGCCGCATTCGATATTGTTTACGCCAACGCGCAGGGCGAGAAAAAAGCGGTGTCTGGTTTACAGGTGCGGCTCATCCGCGAGCGTCGCGACTATTACTGGAACTGGTCGGAAAGCGAAGGCTGGCAGTCGCAGTTTGATCAAAAAGATCTGGTAGAGGGCGAGCAGACGCTGGATCTGAACGCGGATGAAACCGGAAAAGTCAGCTTCCCGGTGGAATGGGGCGCGTACCGTCTGGAGGTCAAAGCGCCGAATGAGACGGTCAGCAGCGTTCGTTTCTGGGCCGGCTATAGCTGGCAGGATAACAGCGACGGTAGCGGCGCGGCGCGTCCGGATCGCGTCACCCTCAAACTGGATAAAGCGAATTATCGTCCAGGCGATACCATGAAATTGCATATCGCCGCGCCGGTCGCCGGTAAAGGTTATGCGATGGTGGAGTCCAGCGATGGTCCGCTGTGGTGGCAGGCGATCGATGTGCCGGCACAAGGTCTGGAGCTCACGATTCCGGTGGATAAAACCTGGAATCGCCACGATCTCTATCTCAGTACGCTGGTGGTGCGTCCCGGCGATAAATCTCGTTCCGCGACGCCAAAACGCGCCGTAGGGTTACTACACCTACCGCTGGGGGATGAAAACCGCCGCCTCGATCTGGCGCTGGAAAGCCCGGCTAAAATGCGCCCGAATCAGCCGCTCACCGTCAGGGTGAAAGCCAGCGTTAAACACGGCGAAATGCCAAAACAGATCAACGTGCTGGTCTCCGCGGTCGATAGCGGCGTATTGAATATCACCGATTACGCGACGCCGGACCCGTGGCAGGCGTTCTTCGGTCAAAAACGCTACGGTGCGGATATCTACGATATTTACGGCCAGGTCATTGAAGGGCAGGGGCGGCTGGCGGCGTTGCGTTTTGGCGGCGATGGCGACGACCTTAAGCGCGGCGGAAAACCGCCGGTAAACCATGTCAATATCATCGCGCAGCAGGCGCAGCCGATCACGCTCAATGAGCAGGGCGAAGGGGTCGTAACGCTGCCGATTGGCGACTTTAACGGCGAACTGCGGGTTATGGCGCAGGCATGGACAGCGGACGATTTTGGTCGCGGCGAAAGCAAAGTTGTTGTCGCCGCGCCAGTGATTGCCGAGCTGAATATGCCGCGTTTTCTGGCGGGAGGGGATGTTTCGCGACTGGTGCTGGACGTCACCAATCTGACCGACCGCCCGCAGACGCTGAATATTGCGCTCGCCGCCAGTGGGTTACTGGAACTGCTTAGCCAGCAGCCGCAACCGGTCAACCTGGCGCCGGGCGTGCGCACCACCTTATTCGTTCCGGTACGCGCGCTGGAAGGTTTGGGCGAAGGCGAAATCCAGGCGACCATTAGCGGTCTGAATCTGCCGGGAGAAACCCTCGGCGCGCAGCATAAGCAGTGGCAAATCGGCGTGCGTCCGGCCTGGCCTGCCCAAACGGTAAATAGTGGCATTGCGCTGGCGCCGGGAGAGAGCTGGCATGTACCAGAGCAGCATCTGGCAAACGTCTCGCCAGCCACGTTACAGGGACAACTGCTATTAAGCGGAAAACCGCCGCTCAATCTGGCGCGCTACATTCGCGAGCTGAAAGCATATCCGTACGGGTGCCTGGAACAAACCACCAGCGGGTTATTCCCGGCGCTGTATACCAATGCCGCTCAATTGCAGTCGCTCGGTATTACCGGCGATAGCGATGAAAAACGGCGCGCCGCAGTGGATATCGGCATCTCACGGGTACTACAGATGCAGCGTGATAACGGCGGTTTTGCGCTATGGGATGAAAATGGGGCGGAAGAGCCCTGGCTAACGGCCTACGCGATGGATTTCCTCATTCGCGCGGGCGAGCAGGGATATAGCGTCCCGCCGGAGGCCATTAACCGGGGCAATGAGCGACTGCTGCGCTATCTGCAGGATCCCGGTACGATGCTGATTCGTTATAGCGATAATACCCAGGCCAGTACTTTTGCCGCTCAGGCTTACGCCGCGCTGGTACTGGCGCGTCAGCAGAAAGCGCCGCTCGGCGCGCTGCGCGAAATCTGGGAGCGCCGTAGTCAGGCGGCTTCAGGACTGCCGCTGATGCAATTGGGCATCGCGTTAAACACGATGGGTGATGCCAGACGCGGCGAAGAGGCCATTACGCTGGCTCTGAATACGCCGCGTCAGGACGAACGGCAATGGATAGCGGATTACGGCAGTTCTCTGCGCGATAACGCTCTGATGTTGTCGCTACTGGAAGAGAACAACCTCAGACCGGACGCGCAAAATGCGCTATTAAGCTCGCTTTCTGAGCAGGCCTTCGGTCAGCGCTGGCTCTCTACCCAGGAGAACAATGCCTTGTTCCTCGCCGCGCATTCGCGACAGGCCAGTGCGGGCGCCTGGCAGGCGCAGACCTCGTTAGAGGCGCAGCCGCTGTCGGGCGACAAGGCGCTGACCCGTAATCTGGATGCTGACCAGTTGGCCGCCCTTGAGGTGACGAACACCGGTAGCCAGCCGCTATGGTTGCGTCTGGATAGCAGCGGCTATCCCTCATCTGCGCCTGAGCCTGCCAGCAACGTTTTGCAGATTGAACGACAAATACTGGGGACCGATGGTCAGCGCAAATCGCTGTCCTCGTTGCGTAGCGGCGAACTGGTGCTGGTCTGGTTAACGGTAGTGGCCGATCGCAATGTGCCGGATGCGCTGGTGGTGGACCTGCTCCCGGCCGGACTGGAGCTGGAAAACCAGAATCTGGCTGACAGCAGCGCCAGCCTGCCGGAGAGCGGTAGCGAAGTGCAAAATCTGCTTAATCAGATGCAGCAGGCGGATATTCAGTATATGGAATTCCGCGACGATCGGTTTGTGGCTGCCGTCGTTGTCAATGAGGGCCAGCCCGTGACGCTGGTCTACCTGGCGCGCGCGGTAACGCCGGGGACGTACCAGCTTGCGCAACCGCAGGTGGAATCGATGTACGTGCCTCAGTGGCGGGCAACCGGCGCGAGCGAGGGGCTGCTGATTGTGACGCCTTAAATGAACGGTTGGCGTGGTAAACGTGGCCGCTGGCTGTGGCTGGCGGGCGCGCCGCTTTTTATTCTTCTGGCGTTATGGGCGGCGGATAAACTTTGGCCGCTGCCGCTCAATGAGGTCCATCCTGCGCGGGTCGTGGTAGCCCATGACGGTACGCCGCTGTGGCGCTTTGCCGACGCCGGGGGGATCTGGCGTTATCCGGTGACGATTGAAGAGGTCTCTCCCCGCTACCTGGAGGCCCTAATCAATTACGAAGATCGCTGGTTCTGGCGGCACCCTGGCGTTAACCCTTTCTCCGTCGCGCGCGCGGCATGGCAGGATCTTACCGCCGGGCGCGTTATTTCCGGCGGCAGTACGCTGACTATGCAGGTGGCGAGACTGCTGGACCCACATTCGCGCACGTTCGGCGGTAAAATCCGCCAGCTTTGGCGCGCCCTCCAGCTTGAATGGCATTTGTCCAAGCGCGATATCCTGACGCTGTACCTGAACCGCGCGCCGTTCGGCGGCACGCTACAGGGTATTGGCGCTGCAAGCTGGGCCTACTTCGGCAAGCCGCCCGCGCGCCTGAGCTACGCTGACGCGGCGCTGCTGGCCGTATTGCCGCAGGCGCCGAGCCGGTTACGTCCCGACCGCTGGCCAGCGAGAGCTGAAGCGGCACGAAATAAAGTGCTGGATCGGATGGCGGCGCAGGGCGTCTGGCCTGCCGAAACGGTACGCGAGTCGCGTGAAGAGCCGGTCTGGCTGGCGCCGCGTCAAATGCCGCAACTGGCGCCGCTTTTTGCCCGAATGATGTTGAGTAAAAGCCAGAACGACAAAATTGTGACCACGCTGGACGCCGGGTTGCAGCGGCAACTGGAAGATCTGGCGCGGGCATGGAAAGGGCGGTTGCCTGCACGCAGTTCGTTGGCGATGATCGTCGTCGATCATACCGATATGAGCGTGCGCGGTTGGGTAGGATCGGTAGACCTTAATGACGACAGTCGTTTTGGTCATGTCGACATGGTAACGGCGATCCGATCGCCGGGATCGGTACTTAAACCCTTTGTGTACGGTCTGGCGCTGGATGACGGCTTGATCCATCCCGCATCATTATTACAGGACGTTCCGCGCCGCACCGGAGATTACCGCCCGGGAAACTTCGACAGCGGATTTCACGGCCCGGTCAGCATGAGCGACGCGCTGGTACGCTCGCTGAATCTGCCTGCCGTTCAGGTGCTTGAAGCCTATGGGCCGAAACGATTTGCGGCAAAACTGCGTAACGTCGGCCTGCCGCTATATTTGCCTGCTGGCGCGGCGCCCAATCTTTCGCTGATTCTGGGTGGCGCGGGCGCGCGGCTTGACGAGATGGCGGCGGCATACAGCGCGTTCGCTCGTCATGGGAAAGCGGCGAAACTACGGTTACAGCCGGACGATCCGCTGTCGGAAAGACCATTAATGTCGCCGGGAGCGGCGTGGATCATTCGACGGATTATGGCGGATGAAGCGCAACCCTTGCCGGATAACGCGCTGCCACGCATTGTGTCGTTGGCGTGGAAAACCGGCACCAGCTACGGCTATCGCGATGCGTGGGCTATTGGCGTTAACGCGCGCTATATCATCGGTATCTGGACAGGCAGGCCCGACGGCACGCCTGTGGTGGGGCAATTTGGTTTTGCCAGCGCGGTGCCATTGCTTAACCAGGTCAATAATCTGTTACTGGCGCATACGGGACGCCTGCCGGAAGATCCGCGTCCGCAGACGGTAAGCCGCGGCGTCATTTGCTGGCCGGGCGGACAGACTCTGCCTGCCGGAGACAGCAACTGTCGCCGCCGACTGGCGACATGGCTGCTTGATGACAGCCAGCCGCCCACGCTGCTGTTACCTGAGCAGGAAGACATCAACGGTATTCGTTTCCCGGTCTGGCTGGATGATACGGGGCGGCGTGTCGCTGCCGACTGTCCGCAGGCGCGTGCGCATACGTTTATCGTCTGGCCGCGGCCGCTGGAGCCGTGGCTGCCGCCTGCGGAAAGACGTAGCGCCCGCTTGCCCGCGGCGTCCGCTCACTGTCCGCCGCTACAGGGCAATGATGCCGCGCCGTTAATGCTGTCAGGAGTGAGGGATGGCGCGGTGATCAGGCAATTGCCAGGCCAGGAAAACGTCACGCTGCCCGTCTCGACTACCGGCGGTAAAGGGCGTCGCTGGTGGTTTTTAAATGGCGAGCCTGTTAATGGCGAAAATAATCGTCTTTCTTTATTACTCAATATCGCTGGACGTTATCAACTTGTCGTAATGGATGAGTCCGGTCAGGTTGCAGCGGTTAATTTTGAATTAATACGTTAACAACTCTTCAGAATAAATTATGAATTTCATTTAATTTAAAGTTAATGAGAATTATTAATTTTCCGGAATTACCCTTAATGAGGGAGCTTGATAAATATCAAGAGATCTAACACTTAAAAACGTGAGAATGGGTTTTTATTTGACGAGTCGGATCATGAAAAATATAAAAAGCCAGGGAAATGGCGAACAGCCCGCTATTTCTCGCCGCCATTTTATCCAGGCCAGCTCCGCGCTTATTGCGTTACCGTTTGTCTCCTCGCCAGCTACCGCTCAGGCGCGCGCTGTGACGGCAACTGAAAACAGGCCTGCGGAAAAAGTCGTCCAGACATGCAGCACTTTTGACTGCGGGGGCAAATGCGATATTCGGGCGCATGTCAGTGAAGGTATCGTGACGCGAATTTCAACGCGACCGGATAATGCGCTGGATGCGCAAATGCCGGTGATGCGTGCCTGTGTTCGTGGACGCGCATACCGTAAATTTGTTTATCATCCTGACAGACTTAAATATCCCATGAAGCGCGTAGGAAAACGCGGTGAAGGAAAATTCGAGCGAATTTCCTGGGATGAAGCGACAACCTTAATCGCCGATAATTTAAAATCGATTACTGAAAAATATGGCCCGGCTTCGCGCTATGTTCATGTTGGCACTGCCGTTTCCGGCGGCACCTTTTCCGGCGATAAAATGGCGCGTCGCCTGCTGAATCTGACCGGCGGCTATCTCGAAAGCTACCATTCTGTGAGTATGGGCAACACGGCGGCCGCAACGCCTTATACTTACGGCATTGCCGCCAGCGGCAGTTCGCTGGATACGCTTTTGGAGACCAAACTGGTGATTCTGTGGGGCCATAACCCGACGGAGACCATTTTTGGTCATACCAACTATTTCTTGCAGAAGATGAAGCAGAACGGTACGCGGTTTATCGTGGTCGATCCGCGCTATTCCGACACCGTTTCGTCGCTGGCGGATCAGTGGATCCCGCTGCTGCCCACCACCGACAATGCGCTGATGGACGCGATGATGTACGTCATCATCAGCGAGAATCTGCACGATCGCGCATTTATTGCGCGCTACGCTATCGGTTTTGACGAAGACTCAATGCCGGAAGGCGTACCGGCTAACGAATCGCTGGTGGCGTATCTGACCGGCGCCAAAGACGGTGTCGTTAAGTCCCCCGAGTGGGCGGAAAAGATCACCCATGTGCCGGCGCAAACCATACGCCAGTTAGCGCGTGATTACGCGAATACCAAACCCGCCGCGTTGATTCAGGGGTGGGGACCACAGCGCCACAACTGCGGCGAGCGCACCGCGCGCGGCTCGACTCTACTGGCGACCATTACCGGTAATGTCGGCATCAAAGGCGGTTGGGCTGCGGGTTATGGCGGCTGCGCTAACCGTAAATTCGCCGTGGGTCCGGAGATGCCGGATAACCCGGTAAAAGCCAAAATTTCGGTGATGAACTGGGTGCAGGCCGCAGACGACGCCAGCAAAGTGACGCCGGATATTGGACTGAAAGATGCCGATAAGCTGGACAGTAACATCCGTATTCTGTTCTCGCTGGCCGGGAACTATCTGGCGAATCAGAACCCCGATCTGCACCAGGCGGTACGCGTACTGGAGGATGAATCAAAGATCCAGTTTATTGTCGCCAGCGATCTGTTTATGACGCCGAGCGCGAAATACGCTGATCTACTGCTGCCGGAAACCAGCTTTATGGAACGCTGGAACATCGGTGAAACCTGGGGCACGGCAAGCTACCTGATACTCTCTGAAAAACTGATCGAGCCTGAATTTGAGCGGCGCTCCGACTACGACTGGCTACGTGAGGTGGCGGCGAAATTAGACATTGAGAATGAATTTAGCCAGGGGCGCGATGAGAAAGCGTGGATTGAACACATCTGGGAACAGACGCGCCTGGCGATGCCGGACGAAAATCTGCCGGATTTCGCCACGCTGCAAAAGACCCGTCAGCATCTGTTCAAAAGCGCGCCATTTATCGCCTTTGAAGACAATATTCGCGATCCGGAAAATCATCCGTTCCCGACGCCGTCAGGGAAAATAGAGATCTTCTCGAAGCGCCTGTACGACATGCAGCATCCGGAAATCCCGGCGTTATCGCACTACGTTCCCGCGCATGAAGGCCCGGAGGATGCGCTGGCGAAAGATTTTCCGCTTCAGTTAATTACGTGGAAAGGAAAAAACCGCGCCAACTCAACGCAATACGCTAATCC
This sequence comes from Salmonella sp. A7, assembly GCF_020181675.1. Lineage (NCBI taxonomy): Bacteria > Pseudomonadati > Pseudomonadota > Gammaproteobacteria > Enterobacterales > Enterobacteriaceae > Salmonella > Salmonella sp. A7. The sequence goes on from NZ_CP084001.1 coordinate 1,285,133, forward strand.
GTGGCTGATTGAAGTGCAGCAGCAGACATTGTGGATCAACCCGCAGGATGCGCAAAAGCGCGGCATTACGCATGGCGACATGGTGCGCATTCATAACTCACGCGGGATTTGCGAAATCCCGGCGGAAGTGACGCCGCGCATTATTCCCGGCGTTGTCGCAATGCAGGCTGGCGCCTGGTGGCAGCCGGATGAGAACGGTATTGATAAAGGCGGCTGTGCGAACGTCCTCAGCTCGGCCCGTATTACCGCGCTGGCGAAGGGAAATTCACATCAAACCATGCTGGTGGAGGTGGCTAAAGCATGAGTCAGTTTACACATTACCCGCCGGTGAGCGATAAACAACTGGGGTTTTTCATCGACTCCTCACGCTGCTCCGGTTGTAAAGCCTGCCAGGTGGCCTGCAAAGACAAAAACAATCTGGAAGTAGGCCGTCGTTTCCGCCGCGTCTATGAAGTCAAGGGCGGAAGTTTCATCCCGACCGGGCAGGGCGGGGTCAGCAATAATGTATTTGCTTATACGCTTTCCATTTCCTGCAACCACTGTGCGGACCCTGTCTGCACCAAAAATTGCCCGACTACCGCTATGCATAAACGTCCGGGCGACGGCATCGTGCGCGTTGATACCGACAAATGCGTCGGCTGTGGCTATTGCGCCTGGTCCTGCCCTTACGGCGCGCCGCAGCTTAACGAGCAGACCGGCCAAATGTCCAAGTGCGACATGTGCGTTGATTTACTGGCGAAAGGTGAACCGCCCGTCTGTGTCGCGACCTGTCCGCTGGAGGCCATCAAGTTTGGCCCGATTGATGAACTGCGTGCGAAGTACGGTAGCGTATGCGACGTTAACGGGCTGCCAGATTCATCCATAACCAAGCCTAATCTGGTTGTAAAAGCGCATCAGGGCGCAGAAAAAGAGGGTAAACGCCATGCATGAGTTACCGCTGCTGATTTTTACGCTCTGTTTGCAAGGGTCTGTGGGGGTGACTCTGTGGCTGGCGTTGGGCCGCCAGTACGCCGTAGAGGGACGCGTGCCTGCACGCGGCGCGCTTCCCGCGATGGCGGGGGCGTTTGTGCTGGCCTGCGTGGGGCTGCTTGCTTCAGCGCTGCACATGGGCTATCCCCTGAATGCGCTAAACGCGTTACGTCATGTCGCCAGTTCGTGGCTGAGTCGCGAAATCGTCTTTGCCAGCCTTTATCTGGCGGCGCTGGGACTGGGGGTTGTGCTACTGTTTTTCCGAAAGCCAGGCTGGCAGCCGCTGCTGGCGCTGGCGGCAGCGTTCGGGCTGGTGGATGTATTCTGCATGGCGCAGGTTTATATCCATGCCTCGGTGGCGACCTGGCAGCATAGCAACACGCTGGCGCTGTTCTTTGGCACGTCAGGCATTATCGGCTCGGTAGTCATTGCGCTGGCTTATCTGCGCAACGCTGGCACCGCAATGCGCTGCGCTGTGGTGGTGGTCGCACTGATGGTGCTGATTCGCCTGATCATGCAGCCGCTATGGCTGGCGGATATTAATGCGGTGGATACGACGGTCGTCACTTTCCCGCATCATCCGCTACAGGCGCTGGCGCAGTTGCGTGACGTCTATCTTCTCGGCTGGTGTGTCTCAGCGGCGGGAATGCTCTGCTTTGCCGCAGGCGGTCTGCGAAACGCCAGAGGGACGCTGGTGGCGGGCAGCGTATTGCTGCTTATCGGCGAGATTATGCTGCGCTACGTCTTCTTTAGTATTGGCTGATGGTTAACCTGACGATCGATCCGGCGGTAGACGTGACGCAGGCCTGCGTCCGTCGTCGCTTTCGTTTTTCTTCCTGCCGCGCCTGCGCCGATGTTTGTCCGGCGCAGGCGTTTTCGCTGGCGCAGGGGCAGGTCAGCATAGATACGACGCGCTGCATAGCCTGTGGCGACTGTCTGTTTGTCTGTCCTGTTGACGCCATTACCGGTATCAAACCGGTTAAACGCTTTGTGCAGGGGGATACGTTGGTGGGGCCGTTTTCGCTACAGGCGCCAACGGTCGATGAACTGCTTCTCTGGCACAGCCAGTACGGTATTCGCTTTATTGATATTGCGGTGGAGCGATCGGCGCAGTGGCTGATGGCGCTGGCGGGGCTAAATTTAGCGCTGCGCCGCTACGGCGAGCCGGGCTGGTCTTTCAAACACGTTGTCGGCGCGGAGATTAACGCCTCGCGGCGCACTCTGTTTCATGTTCCGCGCGACGCCATTACCCCGTGCGCCGTCGAGCCGGGGAAACGGCGTCTCAGACAGGCGTTTTCCGCGTTCAGCGAATGCGTACCCGAAATCAGTCCGCAAGAGTGCAGGATGTGCGGCGCCTGCTGGCGAAGCTGCCCGGAAAATGTTATCCAGTTTGACGACAATACCCTGACGATAGCGGCGGCGCGTTGTACGGGATGCGGCGGCTGTGCGGCGGTATGTCCGCATCAGGCGCTGCGGCTGCGGTTTGACGTGGAACCCGCCTCAACGCGGCATAGTGCGGCGTATACGCTCACCTGCGAAAGCTGCAAACGTACTTTCCATGCTCTCACGCCTGAACACACGCACTGCGTGCTGTGTCAGTCCCCTGAGTTTGCTGTGCGCCTTTAACTTTTGTTGCTAATGCTCATTTTATTTTAAAAAAATGTTACCTGCATCCATAGGCAATTGATGGGATGCTCTTTATAATCCGCGCCTGACATAACAACAGAACATATTTCAGAGGTAAACATGGCTATTGAACGGACTTTTTCCATCATTAAACCCAACGCGGTGGCAAAAAACGTTATTGGCAGCATCTTTGCGCGCTTTGAAGCTGCAGGGTTCAAAATTGTTGGCACTAAAATGCTGCACCTGACCGTTGAGCAGGCGCGCGGCTTCTATGCTGAGCACGACGGCAAGCCGTTCTTTGACGGTCTGGTGGAGTTCATGACCTCTGGCCCTATCGTGGTCTCCGTGCTGGAAAGTGAAAATGCGGTACAGCGTCACCGCGATCTGCTTGGCGCCACCAATCCGGCGAACGCGTTGGCGGGTACGCTGCGCGCCGACTACGCTGATAGCTTAACTGAAAACGGCACCCACGGTTCGGATTCGCTGGAATCCGCGCAGCGCGAAATCGCCTTTTTCTTCGGTGAAGGCGAAGTGTGCCCGCGCACCCGTTAATCTCCTTCGTCTTTCACGCTGTAAATGCGTTGGCGATAAATTATCGGTTCAAATATTATTTTTGCTAATGCCGCGTGCAGACGTGGCATCCTTACGCCAGAATTTGTACAATGCAACGCCCCCGGACGAGCAGTAAGCTTACCGGGGCGTTTCTTTTTTCAACCCTCCAGGGGCCATAACGTGTAATAACGAGGCCGGAATAGCATATGTCTGAACAAATTGTCACACCTGAAAGCAGTACCCCGGTAGTTCTTAACAACGAAACAAAAATCAACCTGCTGGATCTCAACCGTCAGCAGATGCGCGAGTTTTTTAAAAACTTAGGTGAAAAGCCTTTCCGCGCCGATCAGGTGATGAAATGGATGTATCACTATTGCTGCGATAATTTTGATGAGATGACCGACATCAACAAAGTGTTGCGCGGCAAATTAAAAGAGGTCGCGGAAATCCGCGCGCCGGAGGTCGTTGAAGAGCAGCGTTCCTCAGACGGCACCATCAAGTGGGCGATTGCTGTCGGCGATCAGCGCGTTGAAACGGTATATATCCCGGAAGACGACCGCGCTACGCTGTGTGTCTCTTCTCAGGTAGGGTGCGCGCTGGAGTGCAAGTTTTGTTCAACTGCGCAGCAGGGCTTTAACCGCAACCTGCGCGTATCGGAAATTATCGGTCAGGTCTGGCGTGCGGCGAAAATCGTCGGCGCGGCCAAAGTCACCGGCCAGCGTCCGATCACCAACGTAGTCATGATGGGAATGGGCGAGCCATTGCTTAACCTGACCAATGTCGTACCGGCGATGGAAATTATGCTCGATGACTTTGGTTTCGGCCTGTCCAAACGTCGTGTCACGCTCTCAACGTCCGGCGTGGTGCCTGCGCTGGATAAGCTGGGCGATATGATAGATGTCGCGCTGGCTATCTCCTTACATGCGCCGAATGACACTATTCGCGACGAAATCGTCCCGATCAACAAAAAATACAATATCGAAACGTTCCTGGGCGCGGTTCGCCGCTATCTGGAGAAATCCAACGCCAATCAGGGGCGCGTGACGATTGAATACGTGATGCTTGACCACGTCAACGACGGCACTGAACACGCGCATCAACTGGCGGAGCTACTAAAAGAGACGCCTTGTAAGATTAATCTGATTCCGTGGAACCCGTTCCCTGGCGCGCCGTATGGCCGCAGCTCTAACAGCCGTATCGATCGCTTTTCTAAAGTTTTGATGAGTTATGGTTTCACGACCATCGTACGCAAGACGCGTGGCGATGACATTGATGCGGCATGCGGACAGTTGGCAGGCGATGTGATTGACCGTACTAAACGTACCCTGCGTAAGCGTATGCAGGGAGAGGTGATTGACATCAAGGCTATTTGATAGCAGTTGCGCCACGGTGCATTCATTATACCGTGGCGCAATGTCAGTTGAATAATGTCTGGCGTTGTACTTGTCTGGTCAATAATAACGGTGCGTTTTTGTCGACTTTAAGGCAGTATGTAACGGTGCAACAAGAGTTTAGCCTTGTGTCTTACGCGGTTTTGTCATCTGCGGCCTGACAGGCTTATACTGTCTGACTAAGGTTAACTAACCTGATGTTTCGCGGTGTGGGCGGGCATTACGGCTCGTCGGCGCCTGAATCCTAATTTACACGTACCTGTAGCTGTAGCGAATGAATACTGAAGCCACGCACGACCAAAATGAAGCACAAACCACCGGCGTTCGTCTGCGCAATGCCCGTGAACAACTCGGACTCAGCCAGCAGGCTGTCGCTGAGCGACTTTGCCTGAAGGTTTCTACGGTACGCGATATTGAAGAAGATAAGGCGCCGTCCGATCTTGCTTCAACCTTCCTGCGCGGATATATCCGCTCATATGCGCGTCTGGTGCATGTTCCAGAAGAGGAACTGCTGCCGGGGCTGGAAAAACAGGCCCCGCTGCGCGCCGCCAAAGTCGCTCCGATGCAGAGTTTCTCATTAGGAAAGCGTCGCAAAAAACGTGACGGCTGGTTAATGTCTTTTACCTGGCTGGTACTGTTTGTGGTCGTAGGGCTGACCGGCGCCTGGTGGTGGCAGAACCATAAGGCGCAGCAGGAAGAGATCACGACAATGGCCGATCAAAGCACGGCTGAACTGAACGCAGATAAAGACAGCGGCCAAAATGTACCGCTGGACACCCGTGACGCGACAAGTCAGGATACGACGCCAGCGCAAACGGCTCCGGCGCCTGCGACGCCGGTTGATTCGACAGCGGCGACGCAAACGCCAGCGTCAACGGCAACGCAAAATACGGTAGTCGCGCCTTCGCAGGCGAATGTCGATACGGCTGCGACATCTGCCGCGCCAGCGGCAACGGAAACGCCGTCCGCGCTGCCGACCAGTCAGGCTGGCGTAGCGGCGCCTGCTGCCGATCCGAACGCGCTGGTGATGAATTTTACCGCTGACTGCTGGCTCGAAGTCACTGACGCCACGGGTAAGAAGCTGTTTAGCGGTATGCAGCGTAAAGATGGTAATTTAAACCTAACAGGTCAGGCGCCTTATAAACTTAAAATTGGCGCACCGGCCGCGGTGCAGATCCAGTATCAAGGAAAACCTGTCGATCTGAGCCGCTTTATCAGAACTAATCAGGTTGCGCGTCTGACCCTTAATGCCGAACCGACACCGGCGCAGTAACAGACGGGTAACGCGGGAGATTTTTCATGCATAACCAGGCTCCGATTCAACGTAGAAAATCGACACGTATTTACGTTGGGAATGTGCCGATTGGCGATGGCGCCCCCATCACCGTTCAGTCGATGACTAACACGCGTACCACTGACGTGGAAGCGACGGTTAATCAGATCAAAGCGCTGGAACGCGTTGGCGCAGATATTGTTCGTGTTTCTGTACCGACCATGGACGCCGCCGAAGCGTTCAAGCTTATCAAACAGCAGGTTAACGTCCCGCTGGTTGCCGATATTCACTTCGACTACCGCATTGCGCTGAAAGTAGCGGAATACGGCGTTGACTGCTTGCGTATCAACCCCGGCAATATCGGTAACGAAGAGCGCATTCGTATGGTGGTGGACTGCGCGCGCGACAAAAACATCCCTATTCGTATCGGCGTAAATGCCGGATCGCTGGAAAAAGATCTGCAGGAAAAATACGGTGAGCCGACGCCGCAGGCGCTGCTGGAATCAGCCATGCGCCATGTCGATCATCTCGATCGTCTCAACTTTGATCAGTTCAAAGTGAGCGTAAAAGCGTCCGATGTATTCCTTGCCGTTGAGTCTTATCGTTTGTTAGCCAAGCAGATCGATCAGCCGCTGCATCTGGGGATCACCGAAGCGGGCGGCGCGCGTAGCGGGGCAGTCAAGTCGGCGATCGGTTTAGGTCTGCTGTTATCGGAAGGCATCGGCGACACGCTGCGCGTATCGTTGGCGGCCGACCCGGTGGAAGAGATCAAAGTCGGTTTCGATATTTTGAAGTCGCTGCGCATTCGCGCGCGCGGCATCAATTTCATCGCCTGCCCGACCTGTTCTCGCCAGGAGTTCGACGTTATCGGCACGGTGAACGCGCTGGAGCAGCGTCTGGAAGATATCATCACCCCGATGGACGTCTCGATCATCGGTTGCGTAGTGAACGGACCGGGCGAAGCGCTGGTATCGACGCTGGGCGTGACGGGCGGCAATAAGAAAAGCGGCCTGTATGAAGACGGCGTGCGTAAGGACAGACTCGATAACGACGATATGATCGCGCAGCTTGAATCCCGTATTCGCGCGAAAGCAAGTCAACTTGATGAAGCGCGTCGGATTGACGTGCTGCAGGTTGAAAAATAAGAACGTGATGGGAAGCGGCGCGCTTCCCGTGTATGATTGAACCCGCATGGCTCCCGGTTCGTTCGGGGAAGCGCTGAGGGTTCATTTTTATATTCAGAAAGAGAATAAACGTGGCAAAAAACATTCAAGCCATTCGCGGCATGAACGATTATCTGCCTGGCGAAACCGCCATCTGGCAGCGCATTGAAGGCACACTCAAAAACGTGCTCGGCAGCTACGGTTACAGTGAAATCCGCTTGCCGATTGTAGAGCAGACCCCGTTATTCAAACGCGCGATCGGTGAAGTTACTGACGTGGTTGAAAAAGAGATGTACACCTTTGAGGATCGCAACGGCGATAGCCTGACATTGCGCCCTGAAGGTACGGCGGGCTGTGTACGCGCCGGCATCGAACATGGTCTCCTGTACAATCAGGAACAGCGTTTGTGGTATATCGGCCCGATGTTCCGTCATGAGCGTCCGCAAAAAGGTCGCTACCGTCAGTTCCATCAGCTAGGCGCCGAAGTCTTCGGCTTACAAGGCCCGGATATTGACGCGGAGCTGATTATGCTGACCGCCCGCTGGTGGCGCGCGCTGGGCATCGCTGAACACGTTAGCCTGGAGCTGAACTCTATTGGTTCGTTAGAGGCGCGTGCGAACTATCGCGATGCGCTGGTCGCGTTCCTCGAACAGCATCAAGAGACGCTGGACGAAGACTGCAAACGCCGCATGTATACCAATCCGCTGCGCGTGCTGGATTCAAAAAATCCGGACGTGCAGGCGCTGCTCAACGACGCGCCCGCTCTCGGCGACTATCTCGATGACGATTCACGCGAGCACTTTGCCGGCCTGTGTAAATTGCTGGACGCGGCGGGGATTGCCTACACCGTCAACCAGCGTCTGGTACGCGGTCTGGATTACTACAACCGCACCGTATTTGAATGGGTAACAAACAGTCTGGGGTCACAAGGCACCGTCTGTGCGGGTGGTCGTTATGACGGTCTGGTGGAACAACTGGGCGGTCGCGCTACCCCGGCAGTGGGCTTTGCGATGGGCCTGGAACGACTTGTTTTGTTAGTTCAGGCAGTTAATCCGGAATTTATTGCCTCTCCTGTTGTCGATATATACCTGGTGGCTGCCGGCGCACAAACGCAGTCTGCGGCAATGACGCTGGCGGAGCGGCTGCGCGATGAAATGCCAGGCGTGAAGCTAATGACAAACCACGGCGGCGGCAACTTTAAGAAACAGTTTGCCCGCGCCGATAAGTGGGGCGCCCGTATTGCACTGGTTCTTGGCGAATCTGAAGTCGCCGATGGGACTGTTGTAGTGAAGGATTTGCGCTCCGGTGAGCAAACGGCAGTGGCGCAGGACAGCGTCGCCGCGCATTTGCGCACTTTATTGGGCTAAGGAGAAGGACAGCGTGGAAATTTACGAGAACGAACACGACCAGGTGGATGCGATTAAACGCTTCTTTGCCGAAAACGGCAAAGCGCTGGCTGTCGGAGTGATTTTAGGGGTTGGCGCGCTGGTTGGCTGGCGTTACTGGAGCAGCCATCAGACGGAGTCCGCGCGTGCTGCTTCTCTGGCGTATCAAAATGCGGTGACGGCGGTAAGCGCCGATAAGCCGGATAGCATTCCGGCCGCTGAAAAATTCGCGGCTGAGAATAAAAATACCTATGGTGCGCTGGCGTCTATGGAACTGGCGCAGCAGTTTGTGGATAAGAATGAACTTAAAAAAGCCGAAGCCCAGTTGCAGCAGGGGTTGGCGGCCACCAGCGATGAAAATCTCAAAGCGGTGATTAATCTGCGTCTCGCTCGCGTTCAGTTACAGCTTAAGCAAGCTGATGCCGCGCTGAAAACTCTGGATGCCGTTAAAGGCGAAGGATGGACGGCCATTGTCGCGGATTTGCGCGGCGAAGCGTTGCTGAGTAAGGGTGATAAAAAAGGCGCGCGCAGCGCATGGGAAGCGGGCGTCAATAGCGATGCTTCTCCGGCGTTGAGCGAAATGATGCAGATGAAAATCAATAATTTGTCCATCTGAGAGGGACCCGATGCAATTGCGTAAATTACTTCTGCCAGGGTTGCTTTCCGTTACCCTGCTCAGCGGCTGTTCACTGTTTAGCGGCGAAGAAGATGTCGTCAAGATGTCTCCATTACCGCAGGTTGAAAACCAGTTTACCCCGACCACTGTCTGGAGTACCTCTGTCGGTAACGGAATTGGCGAATTTTATTCTAACCTTCATCCGGTAATGGCAGATAACGTGGTCTATGCAGCCGATCGCGCGGGCGTGGTAAAAGCGCTCAATGCGGATGATGGCAAAGAGATCTGGTCTGTGAATCTGGGCGAGAAAGACGGCTGGTTCTCTCGTTCGTCCGCGCTGTTGTCCGGCGGCGTCACGGTCGCGGGCGGTCACGTCTATATCGGCAGTGAAAAGGCCGAGGTTTATGCGCTGAATACCAGCGACGGTACCACAGCATGGCAGACGAAGGTCGCAGGCGAAGCGTTGTCTCGCCCGGTTGTCAGTGATGGAATCGTCCTTATCCATACCAGCAACGGTCAGTTGCAGGCGCTAAATCAGGCGGATGGCGCAATTAAATGGACGGTGAACCTGGATATGCCTTCGCTATCACTGCGCGGCGAATCTGCGCCGGCAACCGCGTTCGGCGCGGCTATTGTTGGTGGTGATAATGGCCGCGTCAGCGCCGTGTTGATGCAACAAGGCCAGATGATTTGGCAACAGCGTATCTCCCAGGCCACTGGCCCAACGGAAATTGACCGTCTGAGCGACGTTGATACCACGCCGGTTGTGGTAAACGGCGTCGTTTACGCGTTGGCGTATAATGGTAACTTAACGGCGCTGGATCTGCGCAGTGGTCAGATTATGTGGAAACGCGAGCTGGGTTCGGTCAATGACTTTATCGTCGACGGCGACCGTATCTACCTGGTCGATCAGAACGATCGCGTGCTGGCGCTGACCACTGACGGCGGCGTAACGCTGTGGACGCAAAGCGATCTGCTGCACCGTTTGCTGACCTCCCCGGTACTGTATAATGGTGATTTAGTCGTCGGCGATAGCGAAGGTTATCTGCACTGGATTGATGTTGATGACGGGCGTTTTGTGGCCCAACAAAAAGTAGACAGTTCCGGTTTTCTGACCGAACCGACGGTGGCGGATGGTAAACTGCTCATCCAGGCCAAAGACGGTACGGTCTACGCGATTACGCGTTAATCGTCACGGTTGTGCGTTTTAAAAAACGGCTCCTGGTGTAGGGGCCGTTTTCCTGTTTTTAACAATGGCGCAAAATGCGCGCGTTGTCTGATGATTTTTTTAATGAGGCTTTAAACATGGTACCTGTGGTCGCGCTTGTCGGGCGCCCTAACGTCGGAAAATCCACGCTATTTAACCGTCTGACCCGCACCCGAGATGCGCTGGTTGCGGATTTCCCGGGTCTGACTCGTGACCGTAAGTACGGTCGTGCGGAAGTTGAAGGCCGCGAGTTTATCTGTATCGACACCGGCGGTATTGACGGCACCGAAGACGGCGTCGAAACGCGGATGGCGGAACAGTCGCTGCTGGCGATTGAAGAAGCGGATGTGGTGTTATTCATGGTAGATGCGCGCGCTGGCCTGATGCCGGCGGATGAAGCGATTGCCAAACATCTGCGTTCCCGTGAAAAACCGACCTTCCTGGTGGCGAATAAAACGGATGGTCTCGATCCCGATCAGGCGGTTGTCGATTTTTACTCGCTGGGATTAGGCGAAATTTACCCTATCGCCGCCTCACATGGTCGCGGCGTATTGAGCCTGCTGGAACATGTGCTTCTGCCGTGGATGGATGATGTCGCGCCGCAGGAAGAGGTGGATGAAGACGCGGAATACTGGGCGCAGTTCGAGGCGGAACAAAATGGCGAAGATGCGCCGGAAGATGATTTTGACCCGCAAAGCCTGCCGATAAAGCTGGCGATTGTTGGTCGCCCGAACGTAGGTAAGTCCACACTCACTAACCGTATTCTCGGCGAAGAGCGCGTGGTGGTATACGACATGCCGGGCACCACTCGCGACAGCATTTATATCCCGATGGAACGCGACGAACGGGAATACGTGCTGATTGACACGGCGGGGGTGCGTAAGCGCGGAAAAATCACCGATGCGGTAGAAAAGTTCTCGGTGATTAAAACGTTGCAGGCGATTGAAGACGCTAACGTCGTACTGTTGGTTATCGATGCGCGCGAGGGGATCTCCGACCAGGATTTGTCTCTGCTGGGCTTTATCCTCAATAGTGGGCGCTCACTCGTTATCGTAGTCAACAAATGGGATGGCCTGAGCCAGGAAGTCAAAGAGCAGGTGAAAGAGACGCTGGATTTCCGTCTGGGCTTTATTGATTTTGCCCGCGTCCATTTTATCTCTGCGCTACACGGCAGCGGCGTCGGCAACCTGTTTGAGTCCGTACGCGAGGCTTACGACAGTTCCACTCGCCGGGTGAGCACTGCGATGCTGACCCGTATCATGACGATGGCGGTGGAAGATCATCAGCCGCCGCTGGTGCGCGGTCGCCGTGTGAAACTGAAATATGCCCACGCTGGCGGCTATAACCCGCCGATTGTGGTGATTCACGGCAACCAGGTAAAAGATCTGCCAGACTCCTATAAGCGCTATCTGATGAACTACTTCCGCAAGTCGTTGGAAGTGATGGGGACGCCGATTCGCATTCAGTTTAAAGAAGGGGAGAACCCGTATGCGAACAAGCGTAACACACTGACGCCAACGCAAATGCGCAAACGTAAGCGTCTGATGAAACATATCAAGAAAAGCAAGTAATGCTTTTTCAGTAATATTCCAGGCCTGACAAGCGCTGCGCTATCAGGCCTTTCAAGTAAAAGTGAGTCACGCGCCTGAGGAGAATGTTATGGAAATAACCTGCCCCGTTTGCCATCACGCGCTGGAGCGCAATGGCGATACAGCGCATTGCGAAACATGCGCTAAAGATTTCTCGTTACAGGCAATGTGTCCTGATTGCCGCCAGCCATTACAGGTTTTGAAAGCCTGCGGCGCAGTGGACTATTTTTGCCAGAACGGTCATGGTTTAATTTCAAAAAAACGGGTTAACTTCGTCATTTCCGATCAATAAAATCGCTGTCGACGTTGCGCCGCAGAGCAGAGGCGCCGACGTCTTATCCGGCTAAGGACAAAAGCGTTATTCGATACTCCCGTAATATCAGCATCGTATCCTGCCCGGCAGCTATTTTATTCTTTTTATTTATTCAACTATTTATAGGGAATATTATTTCCGAAAATTAATATTAGAAATAAATAATAGCCTTCTTTTTTATTTATTATATCAATATTATAACTCTGTTTCATATTAAACTTTTCTTTTTAGGAATATATTTAGGTCTGTTAGTTATGATTCCATCTGAATCATCCATATAATATCTTTTCATAGCGGCGTGTTTATTTAACGACAGGGATATCATATGGTGCGAAGGATTCGCATTCTGGTTTTGCTATTAGTGTCTGGAGTATCAGTTGCGGCTTCCGGCGCAGATAACTCTGTATCTGCAAATGATGAAAGCCACTCCTCCCTGCCTGATTTAGCCAGCGAATCCGCGAAAAAAGAAGAACAGGAAAATAAAGGAAAGACCTTTAAAGAACAGGGCGCTGACTACTTTATTAATTCCGCCACCCAGGGCTTTGATAATCTCACCCCGGAAGCGCTGGAATCCCAGGCGCGCGGTTATATTCAAGGGCAAGTCACGTCTTCTGCGCAATCCTATCTCGAAGGTATGCTTTCGCCTTATGGTAAAGTGCGCACCAGTTTATCTATTGGCGAAGGCGGCGATCTGGACGGCAGTTCGCTGGATTATTTTATTCCCTGGTATGATAACCAGAGCACGCTTTTCTTTAGCCAGATTTCGGCTCAGCGTAAGGAAGACCGCACCATTGGTAACGTTGGGCTTGGCGTTCGCCAGAACGTCGGCAACTGGCTGCTTGGCGGCAACGCATTCTATGACTACGATTTTACGCGCGGTCACCGTCGATTAGGCCTGGGAACCGAAGCCTGGACGGATTACCTGAAATTCTCCGGCAACTATTACCATCCTCTTTCTGACTGGAAAGATTCCAAAGATTTCGACTTTTATGAAGAACGACCCGCGCGCGGCTGGGATATCCGCATGGAAAGCTGGCTGCCGTTTTATCCGCAGCTTGGCGCTAAATTAGTTTATGAACAGTACTACGGCGATGAAGTGGCGCTGTTTGGCACCGATAACCTGCAAAAAGATCCTCATGCCGTTACCGTCGGACTAAATTACACGCCGGTACCGCTGGTCACGGTTGGTACGGATTACAAAGCCGGTACTGGCGATAGTAACGATTTTAGCGTTAACGCGACCGTGAACTACCAGATAGGCACGCCGCTGGCGGCGCAGCTCGATCCGGAAAACGTTAAAATTCAGCACTCCTTAATGGGCAGCCGCACCGATTTTGTCGATCGTAACAATTTCATCGTTCTCGAATATCGCGAGAAAGATCCGCTGGACGTCACGTTGTGGCTGAAGGCCGACGCCACCAACGAACACCCGGAATGCGTGATTGAAGATACGCCTGAGGCCGCGGTGGGGCTGGAGAAATGTAAGTGGACGGTCAACGCGCTGATTAACCACCATTACAAAATTATTTCTGCTTCCTGGCAGGCGAAAAACAACGCCGCCCGTACGCTGGTGATGCCGGTGGTGAAAGCGGATGCGTTAACCGAAGGTAACAACAACCGCTGGAATCTGGTGCTTCCTGCTTGGGTTAACGCCGATACCGAAGAGCAGCGCACCGCGTTGAACACCTGGAAAGTACGCATGACGCTGGAAGATGAAAAGGGCAATAAGCAGAACTCCGGCGTGGTTGAAATCACCGTCCAGCAGGATCGCAAAATTGAACTGATCGTCGACAACATTGCCGATACCGATCGCAGCGATCACAGCCATGAAGCCAGCGCGCTGGCCGATGGCGAAGACGGCGTGGTGATGGATCTCCTGATCACCGATTCCTTTGGCGACGCCACGGATCGCAATGGTAACGAACTGGTGGACGATACCATGATGCCCGTGTTGTACGACAGCAATGATAAAAAAGTCACCCTGGCCCAGACGCCCTGCACTACGGAAACCCCCTGCGTGTTTATTGCCAGCCGTGACAAAGAAGCGGGGACGGTGACGCTTTCCAGCACCCTGCCGGGCACTTTCCGCTGGAAGGCGAAAGCAGACGCCTATGGCGACAGTAACTACGTTGATGTCACTTTTATCGGCGACAACCTGAGCGCGCTGAATGCGGTGATTTATCAGGTCAAAGCCGCCAACCCTGTCAACCTTATCGGCAAAGAAGATAAGCACCCTACGGTCAATAATACCTACCGTTTCCTGCTGTGGCGCGACAAGAATAAAGACAATGTTTTTCAGATGTCCGAGCAGCTCACGGAAGAAGAGATGGCGCTGTACGACTACCAGTGGGAGTTTACCGGGCAGAGTACAAACGGACATACCGGCGCGCTGGCCAACACCATGAATGAAGATCTTGTCCTGCCAGTAACCAATAAAGAGGCGGCGCAGAAGTTTGCCGCCAATGAGGAAGATGGCGTTCAGGGTTACGGCATACGCGTTACGTATAGCCAGAAATAGCGTCAGCGTTGTGGCTGACCAGCCAGCCGCTGAATTTTGAGAAAAAGGAGAGTCTGAATGCAAGCAACAGTAAAACGGCGGCTGACGAAGGTCGCTTTAGCATTAGTAGTTGCCGGGTATTGCGCCGCGCCAGCGGTGGCGGCAAACGGTAATCTGAAATCGGGGCAGTGGCAGATTGTCTCTGAACAGACGGGCACCATTCAGGGTACGGTGCCGTGGATTACCCGTGCGGCGGATAAAACTGCGGATACCGATAAAGATCACGTAACGGTAACTATCGATCGCGGCGATCGTAAAATTGTGACCGAAGGCGATAAGCAGTTCCACGTTGGCGATAAGGTCACGGTGAACTGGGCGATTGGCGATACGGAAGGCGACCTGGATACCGACAACGCCGCCACGAAATTGACGGTACAGTGGATGAGATACAGCGACCAGAATGGTAGCAATCCCGAAGAGATTGGCACCAAAGGTAGCGATACCTATGAAATTCAGGCGGGTGACGCCGACCACTATATCGGTATCAAAATCACGCCAACCACCACCACCGGTGATCCTGCCGTGGCAGCTGAACTGCTGTTGAAAGACCTGTCGACCGATGCGGGCGGTGGTGCGGATGGTGACGATATTCCGGAAGGTCCGGTGGTGGATGAAAACGTCCATGTGGTTATCTACGAGTCTGGCTCAACCACCAACCTGCTGGGTACCTCTACTCCGCTCAAAACCAACACAACTTATAAGGTTCTGTTGTGGAAAGATAAAGAGGGTGGTACGGCAGGTAAATACGATACCGGTGAAGAGGTTACCAGCCAGTACGACTACCGCTGGAAATTCGTCGGCACCAGTAAAATTGCAGGTACCGGTACTGGCGGTATCGTCAACGAAAGCTGGAACGATAAAGACCTTGTCATCCCTGTCACCAACGCCGAAGCGAAAACGGCGTTCGAGGGCGCGGAAGGCGGCGTTACCGTGGGCTCCGACGGTGTCCAGGGCTTTGGTTTGTCCATCGACTACAGACGCAAATAAGTTGTCCTCAACATACCACTCCCCGCGGGGAGTGGTATTTTCCGCGCACTTTGCTTAGCTGCACGCTAAGCAAAGTGGGTTGAATCACGACAGAGAATGAATACGGGTGGCTATCGCTCATGAACAGGAATCGGCAAGTGAATAAAGTGGTACATTTCTTACTGACATTACTGATCATGTTTGCAGTGTCGATCGCGCCTGCGCAGGCGTTATTGAAGGGCGGGACCTGGCAAGAGCTGAACTCGACGACCGGCGCGGTTAACGGCACCGCGCCGCTGGCCGACGGTGCCACTATTCCCCTGTATCAGGGAAGTATGCTGCTTGACCCTACCAAGACCTACGATATCGAGTTTACCGCCATGCCGCGCGATTTTAGCGCTGATGCCTCCTCAACCTCGATGCGTGCGGTCAACTCCACCGATACGGAAGGCGATCTCTTTACCGATCCGCCCTCCATCGCCTGGGAAAATCAAGAACCGCCGACCATGAGCCTGGTATGGGCCGATGCCGCCACGCCGGATACACCGCTCTCGCCGCAGCCGATTCTTAACCAGACCTTTTGCGCCCAAAACCTCGCCGGGCGGCAACTGGTTGCCTGGGCGCAGGTGGAAGATGAGAACAGCGTTCCCGCACTGTGGCTTTATACCCGTACCGGGGTGCCGAACAGTGCGGTCATTCCGCTACTTAGCCCGAAAGTGACGCTGAATATCAAACCGGCGGTGAGCGATCCTGTTTCTGTGAGCGGCGATCATATTGACGCCAACTTTGCAGCCTCGAAAGTCAAAGCGGGGGAGAGCATTACCCTCACTGTCTCCACCAAAGCCTGTAATGGCGACGTAGCGCCGAATGCTGCCTTCGTGATCCGCCGCGAGGATGCAATCAATCGCCAGGGCGTGGTCAATAACGCTAACCCGGTGCGCGTTGGCGATACCGAGTTAACGACTACGCAAACAGAATATCACGGTGTAACGGACGGGCAGGGCAACGCCACGGTGGTGGTGACGCAAGAGCAAGGTCCGGGGGTAAAAACACGACTCATCGTCTCTTCGCAAAGCTATCCCACGCTGACCGACAATGTCGACGTCATTTTCACTACCATCACCAGCCCTGACAGTGATAAGGCCAACATGTACGGTCATATGCTTGAGAACGCCACGGCGACGCTGAACGGTACGACCTACACTTTCACCCGCCCGAAACTGGCGGCGGAAACCAGCGGAAATGACGGCACCGTTGTGGACACCAACGAAACCTGGGCGCAGTTTACCTGGAGTGGCGCGGATAACCATTGCGACATTCTGCCGGATGCCGAACAACTGGTGGCGCTAAGGCATGAGCATAGTGCGTTGGCAACGTACACCGGCTGGCCGGTGACGGGCGATGCGGAATACTGGTCGTCAACCAAAGATCAGATAAACGACTACCACGCTGCCGTGCATATGAACAGCGCGTCGGTCGTCAGGGCCGCCAACAGCGACACGCTACTGGTCAGTTGTGTGGATAAGGCCCAGCCTGCGGCGCATCCGCAGATGACGCTCTCTCCAGAGGGGCCGTATAAAGCACAGGTGGGGGAATCGATTGATTTAGTGATGACCGTTGTGGATCGCGACACGCAAAAGCCGCTGCCTTATCGCTATATGGAGCTGTTCATTGACCCAGCGAAAAACCGCAAAGGAGAGCATCAGGACGCGTGGGATAACCAACGGGTTACAATCAACACCGAAGATATGCGCGCCTCGTCGCCGGAACACTATACCGGTGTGACCGACGCCAACGGCCAGGTACACCTGACGTTAAAACACGACAGCGGCCTGGGCGTAGAAACGCCCATCCGCATCGTGATGCCGGATGATGAAGGCGGCAGCGTCGAGTTGCCCTTTAGCGTAATTTTCACCGTGATAACCAGCCCGGACGTGGACGGCGCCAACATGTGGGGCCATATGCAGGGCGTGGTGGACGCGGGCAACCTGTATAGACGCCCGCTGCTGGCGGTGGAAACCAGCCACAAAGACGGTCAGTTCAGCGAAAACAACGAAGAGTGGGCGACGTTTAATTCAGTGGAAAAAGCCACCGCGCAGTGCGGCATCGGCCAGGTGCCGGATCAGTCATCGCTGGCGCATTTATACAGCGAACATGCTGGCGGCAAGATGGAAAGCGAACACGGCTGGCCAACCGAAGACTATTACATCGCCGCGGACAGCGACGCTTCGGGAACGGCGCACGTCAACCTTGAAAACGGCGATAGCGGTAAATTTACCAATCAACCGAACTACCTGACCTGCTCGGCCAACGAAATGGTGGCGGTGCTGGACGTCTACTTCAACGATGACCCGGCGACCAAAAACAGCGATATGGTTGCCAAAGTGGGTGAACAGATTAAGCTGAACATTCATTCGCGCAACGCCCTCAACGGCATGGCGATCGCCTATACCGACTTCACCGTCACCATGGCGAACGGCAAACGGCGCGACGGGCTGACGACCGGTTTTACCGACACCAGCAATGGCCAGATGCTGTTTAATGACGTGGGCTACCTTGCCGGGCAGGCTTATCATGGGATCACCGACGCCAACGGCGATGCGACCATTATCCTCACCCAGCCGAAGGGAGTAGGGCTGCTGACGCCGTTAAGCATTGCGCCCGTCGATTCATTAATCAGCACGCCCGTTTCCCGCAGCGTGAAGTTTACCGTCGCCACCAGCCCGGATACGCCAAAAGCCAAAATGTGGGGCCATATGGCTGATACCATCACCGTCGGCGATCTGACCTTTGAGCGGCCTAAGCTGGCGGATGAAGTGACGCCGGAACGTACTCAGGCTGAGGCTAACGAAACCTGGGCGCGCGTTCTGCACCCTGACGCGGCGGGCAACCCGGATAAGGGCGGCTGCGCGGCGAACCGCCTGCCGCGCATCGATCAGCTTGAGGCGTTGTACAACGCCAACAGCGACGGCGTGATGAAAAGCACCCAGGGTTGGCCGACGCTGCTTAACTACTGGTCTTCGACCTTCCAGAGCGCTACCACGTGGAAACTGATCTCGCTGTTTAGCGGCAGTGAATTCGCCAACGCCAACGTCTCCATTTACGCCAGCTGTCTGGCCAGCGATAACCCGGCGGCGGCCTCGATTACCATTGAACCGGTGGATGCGTCGCAGTGGTACGATGGCAGCGGCGTTCACGCGGTCAAAGCGAAAAAAGGCGACACGATGCAACTGAAGGTGACGGTGAAGGACGCCAGCGGCAACCCGATCCCGGAAGCGCCGTTTGTGCTCACCCGCGGCGACGGTTACGATCGCAGGGGCGAGAAGTACACCGCCAGTGAGGGCAACGATCAGCAAGGCATCGTCACGCCCGTGGTGATCGATGGCGAATCCCTGGCCTGGACCACCACCAAAATGGGGATGCTGACCGGCGCTGACGGCACCCGCATCATCAGCGTTACCCGCCCGGACACACACGGCACCCGAACGGCCATTATCGCCGCGCTGTATGAAAATGCCGCCGTGAGCGCCAGCATTGACACCATCTTTACCGTCATCACCAGCCCGGATGTCGACGTTGCCCGCATGTGGGGGCATATGTTGCCGTCGCTCACGGCGGCGGATGGCGCGGAGTATCAGCGTCCACAGCTCTACGCTGAATTAGCCAATCAGGCAAGTGCCGCGCAATATACCGAAGACAACGAAATCTGGGCGGGGCTTTATGGGCCAGACAGTTCAAAAACCGACCCCGCTGTTAACTGCGCTGCGGGCTATTTCCCTTCCGTCGAGGCGCTGGATTCGCTCTACAGCAAATACCCAAACCGCACGATAAAAACCGCCCAGGGCTGGCCGATCAACCGTTCTTACTGGAGCGGTTCCAGTTCCGGGTCGTTAACCGGCGGAAAGCCCCGATCCTATTACATTGTCGATCTGGATGATGATTCGCGCCGGGGCGTCGTTAATGACGGTGTGAACGACAGGCAATACCAAATTTGCGCAACGACGCCGAAGACGCAGGCTACGCAAATTACGCTCACCTCCACGCTGGCGACGGATGACACTATTCAGGCGGTGAAGGCTAAAAACAGTGAGTCGATCCCACTGCTCGTCACCACCACCGATGCGGCGGGTAATCCGGTGCCTTATACGACGTTTTCGCTTAAGCGCGACGCCGGGACGCCGCGTAAAGCTGACTACCCGTTTACCAACAGCTACACCATGACGATGACGCAGTCTGGTGGCGCGACGCAAGAGTTTGCCTACAGTTCATCGGTTCTTTATGGGGCGACCGGGGCGAACGGTACGTTGGCCCTTTCGCTTGACGAACCTGGCGGAGTCGGGGTGAAAAGCGTGGTGACTGCCAGCCTGTATGATACGCCGACAGTAACCTCGTCGCTGCCGGCAGTGTTTACCGTCATCACCAGCCCGAACAGCGACAAGGCCAATATGTACGGCCATATGCCGGAAACCTTCACCGCCAGCAACGGCGCGGAGTTTATGCGCCCGCTGCTGTATGGCGAACTCTCATCGCAGAATCATACGTCGAGTTACTTCGAAACCAATGAAACCTGGTTTACGGTGAATAATTTTAATACCGGGAATTATGGCGCGTGCCCGATAAATCAGATGGCCACGCAGGATGATCTCCAGTCGCTGTACCGCGATCACCCCAAAGGTAAGATCACGACCGACATTGGATTACCCATCAAGAAAAAATGGTGGGCAGGCGACAGCCTGGTAAAAAATCAATCCATTTACTGGCAATTTACCGATCTCAATACGGGTAATGGCGGCACCACGTTGGAAACTCCGGGGAATTTCTATTACCAGCTCTGTCTGACGGAACCGCGACAGATGAAGATTGCGTTATCTACGGACGTGTGGAACGCGGATAAATCGGCGGCGGTGGCGAAAACAGGCGAGGCGATACCGATGACGGTAACGGTGACTAACGGCGCCGGGCAGCCGCAGGCGGGGGCGACGGTTATGCTGACGCGTGATTACTCTTATTCGCGTGGCACGGTGGATAGCAAATACATTCAGGCCGGTGTGATTGGCGAGCCGGTTGCGTCCAAAGGCGCGTTATCAGACATGACCCTGACGCCGGTATCGCCTGCGGGTGCGGCAGTGGTGTTTAATAACCAGAGGGGAACCAGCACGAAATGGTATGGCGTCACCGGCGATGACGGTAAGTTGCGGTTCACGTTAAACCAGGATAAATCGCTGGGTTTGAGAACATCCATCACGGCGACGCTTTCGGAGCTGGCTGGCGAGACGGCGAGCGTCGATGCGATCTTTACGGTACCAACCAGCCCGGATACACCGTATGCGTCATACTGGGGCCATATGCCGGATACCGTTGAGGTTAACGGCGTTACGCTGCGCCGCCCATTCCTGAAAACAGAGATGTCCAAAATGCCGCCAGGCACCTGGCCGCTTAATAATGAAACCTGGGCGGCGAACTATATTGATTATGGTGAAACATCCATTCATGCTACGACATCGCTGCCTTATCTTTGCGGCTCGCTGGAAAACGCCGCGACGCTGGACGATCTGAAGGCGCTGAAGAACATCATTGGCGACCTGCACTGGCCTACGGCTGCGCCGGCGTCGTCGTATACATATGATTATGCATCGCAAACGATGGTTGGCGGTAAGTATTGCTCATTTAACGAAACGACCAATACGGAAAACTGTACGCTTTCAAGTCAAGGTTTTGCTTATGCCTCGTGCCGGGTGCAGTAGGTTGGGTGAGGCGCGCCCAACCTGTGTATCCCTTGCGGCTGGCGTTGTGCCGGTCGCGATGCATTTTTAATTCCTTGTATTAATGGAATGAGCTGCAACGAAATGGACTTTTCTCAGGTACGTCAGTGAAATCGAAAAAGTGTGTCGGTTTTTTATCCTGGTTGCTGTTATGCGCCTTTATTTTAACGCCTTTCTTCGCGCAGGCCGTGCGAAGCAGCGGCGCATGGCAGGAACTCACTGAGCAAACTGCGGCTATTAACGGTACTCCCCCTCAGGCCGATAGTGTGACGATCCCGGTCTATCAGGGCAGCGTTCAGTTGCGCTCTGATGCGGCTAATTCTGTTGATTACTCCGCGAAACCCAGCCAGTTCAGCACCAGCGATGCCGGCAGCGCGCTGACCTTAACCAATCCGCACGATACCGAAGGCGATATTTTCGCCAATCCGCCGCTGGTCTGGCAGAGCGACAGGATACCTTCCGTCACGCTGGTCTGGGCCGACGCCGCCACGCCGGATACGCCGCTGTCTCCGCAGCCATCGGCAAACCTGACGTTCTGTGAGCAAAATATGGCGGGCCGCCACCTGGTAGTCTGGCCGCAACTGGATACCTCAACCGCCGTACCGCCGCTGTGGCTGCTTACCCGCACCGGCGTGCCTTATGACAGCGCGGTAGAGATACTCAATCAAAAGATTGCGGTGGATATTGCCCCCGCCGTGGGCGACCCGGTAACGCTCGCCGCCGATCATCTGGACGAGTCGCTCAACGCCGCGAAGGTCAAAGCCGGTGAAAGCATCACGCTGACGGTGAATACCAAAGGCTGTAACGGCGAGCCTGCGGGCAATATCGCGTTCGTGATTACCCGCGGCGATGCGCTGAATCGCCAGGGCGTGGTGAACAATACCGTGCCGGTACGCGTCGGCAATACCGAACTGACCACCACCGCCACCGAATATCACGGCACCACCAATGCGGAAGGCGTGGCGACGGTGACCGTCACCCAGGCTAACGGTCCGGGGGTAAAAACCCCACTGGTGGCGCACCCGTCAGGTGCGCCTGCGCTGAAAGCCGACGTGGACGTGATTTTTACCACCCTCACCAGCCCGGACAGCGGCAGCGCCAATATGTACGGCCATATGGCGGACAATTCCACCGCCACGGTGGACGGCGAAAGCTACACCTTTAGCCGCCCCAAACTGGCGGCGGAAACCGACGGCGAAGATCGTGCCGTCAGTATCAACAATGAAAGCTGGGCGCAGTTCAACTGGGCTAATGCGGATAAACACTGCGATATTCTGCCGGATGCGCGCCAACTGGAAGGGTTAAAAATTGAGCGCGGCGATTTATCCACCACCCTCGGCTGGCCGGTGGGGCTGACATCCGGAGATGAAGAGTACTGGTCCTCCTCCCAGGGGTCGATCGCCGCCGACCATATCAGCATTGATATGCGCAGCCGCAGCCTTACGCAAATGCCGGACGCCACGCAATCGCTGGTAAGCTGCGTGGATAAAGCCTCGCCGGAGGTTACGCCGAAGTTAGTGATTAGCGCCGACAGTTTTGATTCAACGGTCAATGCCGCGAAAGTCGAGGTTGGCGATGAGATCAATATGAAGATCAGCGTGACCGACAGCGCCACCAACAAACCGCTGCCCTATCGCTACTTTAATGTCTATCTGGGCGACGAACAGAATCGCCAGAATCAAAAGAACGCCGATATTGACGCGGCGCATCAGTGGTCGGATGAACCGGTCGTCATCACCAATCTGGAAGGCAGCGACGGTCACTATCACGGCGTCACCGACGCCAACGGCCAGTTCTCGCTGGCGCTGACCCAGGATCGGGGCGCGGGCGTGTTAACCCCGGTGCGCGTGGTGCTGTTCGACGGGACGGAAGCGACGCAGAACGTCATTTTTACCGTAGTCACCAGCCCGGACGTGGCGCAGGCGCGCATGTGGGGCCATATGCAGGGCGTGGTGGAGGCGGGCAATATCTACAAACGTCCGCTGCTGGCGGACGAAGCCGCGCAGGACACCGGCTCTGAATTTGAGAATAACGAATACTGGGCCACGTTTAACTCGGTAACGGCGGCGACAAACCAGTGCGGCGCGGGCCAGGTGCCGGGGCAACTGCTGCTGGATACGCTGTATGCGGCCCATTCCGGCAACGCGATGGAAACGACCTACGGCTGGCCGACGCAGAAACACAGCTATATCGCGGCGGATACCGATGGCTCTACCACCGCGCACGTCAACCTGGCGACCGGCGCGGACAGCATGTTCAGCGGCGCTGAACCGAACTATCTTTCCTGTTCCGGCAACGAACTGGTGACCATCCTGAACGTTTACTTCGATGGCAACGAGTCGTTACGCAATGCGGTCGCCAAAGTGGGCGAACAGGTAACGATGAACGTGCACTCCGTCAACGCGCTGAACGGACTGACTGTGCCTAACGCCGCGTTTACCGTGACCATGTCGCATGGCAAAAATCGCGACAACGCGACGACCGGTTTTACCGACTCCAGCGACGGAACGTTGGTCATGGGGGGAACCTCGTTTGGCTCCTCCCAGGCGTCGATGACGTATCAGGGCATCACCGATGCCGAGGGGAACGCCACGCTGGTGATTGAACAGCCGCAGGGCGTCGGCTTGCTGACGCCGCTGACCGTACTGCCGCTCCACTCGCTGATCACCGCCCCCGTCAACCGCAGCGTGAAATTCACCGTACCCACCAGCCCCGACACGCCAAAAGCGCATATGTGGGGACATATGGCGGATACGCTCACCGTGGACAATATGGAATTCCAGCGGCCAAAACTGGCGGCGGAAGCGACTGCCGCGACCAGGACCGAAGATCAGAATAACGAAACCTGGGCGCGCGTTACCCATGCCGATGCGCTGAACAACCCCGACGCCGGAGGCTGCGAGGTTAATCATCTGCCGCAAGATCAGCAGCTTAGCGCACTCTATACCGCGAACGATGGCAATAAAATTCACACCGTATCCGGCTGGCCGACGTCGTATAACTACTGGTCTTCCACCTTCGCCAGCGCCAGTTCGTGGCAGACGGTATCGCTGGCCTCCGGCGACAAAACCGCTTCCGGCGACGCTTCCGATTTTGTGAGTTGCCTGGTTGGCGTCAATCCCACGGCCGCCTCAATTACCATCGAACCGGTAGATACGTCGCTGTGGTATGACGTCGGCGGCGAGCACGCGGTGAAAGTGAAAAAAGGCGACACCCTTCAGCTCAAGGTGACGGCGAAAGACGCCAGCGGCAATCCGGTCCCGGATGCGCCGTTTGTGCTCAGTCGCGGCGACGGCTATACCCGCCAGGGGGAAAAACATATCGCCGGTAGCGGCGACGGCATCGTTTCTGCGGTGGTCATCGACGGTGAATCGCTCAACGATACCGCCACCAAAATCGGCGAACTGACCGGCGAGGACGGCAGCAAAATTATCAACGTCACCCGCCCGGATACCCACGGTACGAAGGTCGCGATTACGGCGGCGCTGTACGATAACGCCAGCGCGACGGCCAGTATCGACACCATTTTTACCGTGGTCACCAGCCCCGACAGCGATAAGGCTAAAATGTGGGGCCATATGCCGGAAACGGTAGCGGCGGCCAACGGCGAGGTATTTAAGCGCCCGCTGTTATCGGCTGAAATCGCCAGCGGTATTACCCACGGCAGCAATACGGAAAATAACGAAACCTGGGGCAGCGTGAATTTTGAGGTGGCGAAAGATGCCTGCGGCGCGGGATTTGTTCCCTCGCTTGCCGATCTCCAGTCGCTGTACGACACCTGGCCAGGCGGCGCCATGAATACCCAGCAGGGCTGGCCGCTGGACGGTAAAAACTACCAGGACAGCACCGCCGATTTAAGCAGGACATCGGAAAACCGCTACGTTAAGTCGATTAATCTGCGCGACGGCGGCATCGGTTCGCTGCTGTGGGATGAAAAACTCTATTTTGTCTGCCTGCAAAACGCCCATCCGGTGGCGACGCAGATAACGCTGACTTCGCCGCAGTATAACGACAGCGATGGTTTCGCTAAAGCGAAGGTCGGCGAGACGATTCCGGTCACCATCACCACGCTGGATGCCCAGGGCAACCCGGTGGCGGACACGCCGGTTATCTTTACGCGCGGCGACAGCATTGGGCGGGCGAATCAGGAGGTTAACGGTTCGCAGGCGGCAGCCATACAGATTAACCACAGCGACGCGCGCAACAGCGGCGTTGAGTATTACACCGCTACCGGCGCGGACGGTACGCTGACGCTGGATATCAGCCAGGACGGGGGCGCTGGCTTTAAAACGCCGCTGATGGCGTCGATAGAGCACAGCAACGCCGCAACGACCGCGCCATTGCCGGTTATTTTCACCGTGGTTACCAGCCCGGACACCCCGAAGGCCAGCTACTGGGGCCATATGGCGGAAACGTTAACCGACAGCAGCGGCGTGGCGTACAAACGTCCGCTGCTGGCGAGCGAGTTCAGCGCTACGCCCGGCAAAACGCTGACCATCGCCAACGGCTACTACGACAAGGGCGAAACCTGGGGCATGATAACCGTCGATAAAGCCTGGAACGGCGTCAGCGGCGGCTGCGGGCGCGATTATCTGCCCAGCGTCAGCAACCTCCAGACGCTGTACAATACCTGGCCTGATAATGCCATGCGTAGCCGTAACGGCTGGCCGATGACCAGTTCGGGCAACAACAACGTCAGCCGCTACTGGTGGGCGGGGGATTACGTGATATCGTCAGACGGCGCGCAGTCGCTCTACGCGGCGGTCAACCTGTTTAACGACGGCAATGATGTCAAAACGACGACCAGCACCACGGCTTACTACATGCAGACCTGTCTTGTCTCGGCGCGCCGCGCCGCTGCCAGCCTGACGCTGACGCTGGCAGGCCAGGATGAAGCCACCGGAATCGCAAAGGCGAAGAAGGGCGAGCAGATTGCCGCCACCGTCACGGTGAAAGACGCCGCAGGCCAGCCGATGAAAAACGTGATGGTGAAAATCAGCCGGGGAACGTCGTACAATCGCGCCAACAGCGCCGCATCGGCTTCAGGCGCCACAGACGATATTACGCTACGTAATGTGATGCCGTCCGGCCTTGCGACATCCCTGCTGGATACCTCCGCGAAATATCTGTACGTGGAAACTGATGAACTGGGTCAGGTGACATTTACCCTGGCTCAGGACAGTACCACAGGTTTAAAGACCACTATCAGCGCCGCCACGATGGACGGCAGCAACCTGACGGACAGTAAAGACGCAATCTTTACCGTAGTGACCAGCCCGGACAGCGATAAGGCCAAATACTGGGGCCATATGCCGGAAACCTTTACCAACAGTAAGGGGGTTGAATTTAAGCGACCGCTGCTGCGCGCTGAACTTTCTTCAACGGCGGACACGTCGGGTTATACGGAAAATAACGAGTCCTGGTATACCTGGAGCCGTTATCCGAATATGTATCAGGACACCGCCAGCCCGTGCGATCGGCTGGGGTTGCCGACGGTAAATGATTTACAGACGCTATATACCGATTATCCCAATGGCGCACTCACGACAACGCTTGGCCTACCGGTGGCATCAGGAAAATATTGGGGGGCGGGTAACTCAGTACCGGATGCCACGCACTCAGACAGTCAGTTCCAGTATGTCAGACTCAGCGATAATAATACGCTGACAACCAAAGCCAATACCGCCACGGCGCAGCTTTGTCTGGCAAAGCGCCGGGACTTGTCGATAGAACTCACCTCCAGCGCCATGGATGCGGATAAAGGCGCTCCGGTGGCGAAGAAGGGCGAGAGTCTGCCGTTGACCGTCACTGTGAGGGATGGTTCTGGTACGCCGCAGCCCAATACCGCTATCCGTTTGGGACGAACGCTTTCGATAGACCGGGCGGGTGTCGTTGATGGCAGTTCCGGCGGAGGCATGGTACTCACATCGGTTGCGCCGTCTACGGGCTCAATGACGTTTAACTGCACGGTATCTTCGTGCACAAGTTATTGGTATGGCATTACGGATGAGGATGGTAAAGCGCAACTCGAAGTGACGCAGGATGACTCCCGTGGCCTGAGAACACCGCTGCAGGCGATGCTTGTCGACGATCCGCTGACAGTTAGCGATATGGACGTCATTTTCACCGTCATTACCAGCCCGGACAGCGAGAAAGCCAAATACTGGGGACATATGCCGGAAACCGTGACTAACAGCGCGGGCGTGAAGTTCCGGCGTCCGCTACTGGCGGCGGAGATGACGTCGAATAGCGGTACTTACCTGGTTAACAATGAAACATGGCCCTTAGTCACCGCAGCGAACACTGAAAAAGCGGGCGCAACCGGCTGTGATGTCGAATACCAGCCGTTGTCAGGCGATCTGCAAACGTTGTATGGCGACAATCCTGACGGCGCAATCGGTACAAACTACGGCTGGCCGGTGGCGGGGAACAAATCCTGGTGGGCGGCGGATCGTGCGCCGAATACCGGATATTACCAATTTATAAACCTGAATAGCGGCGATAAAGGCACCGCCAGTTCATCGACTGCCACCGGCGCTCAGGTGTGTCTGGTCGAGCCGCATACTTCTACTCCTGCCAGTATCACGCTGACCTCAACGGCGATGGACAGCGCGAAAAACGCGGCGGTAGTGGAGAAGGGAGGCGCGATGCCGTTAACGGTGACGGTAAAAGATAGCAGCGGTAACCCGGTCGCCAACGTCGGTTTTACGTTGTCGCGTGGCGATTCGAAAAATCGGGCAGGTACGGTGGTAACGGATGGCGACGTGGCAGCGGATGCCGGAGCAGACGATCTCATGCTTAAAGCGCTGACACCCGCAAGCGCCAGCCAAAGTATGACCACCACCGGGATTGTCTTTACCGGCACTACCGGCAGCGACGGTACGGCAACGTTTACGCTTAATCAGGATAAAAGCCTGGGGTTGAAAACGCCACTCACGGTGAAACTGACGGACAATACGACTCTTCACGCATCACTGGATGTGATTTTTATGGTACTTACCAGTCCGGATACGGATAAAGCGTTGTTCTGGGGAAATATGGCGGATACGACATCCGTTAACGGAAAAACGCTGCATCGTCCGTGGCTTCAGGCTGAGCTGCTGTCAGGCGTGACGCCAGTATTTACCAACGGAGTGCATACAAATAACGAGTACTGGGCGATGGCGCATACGGTGGACAACACTAAATGGGATATTGCCAAGCAGTGCGGTAGCCTTAGCAAAGCACCAGATAATAACGACCTGTTGACGCTGTATCATTCCATTAGCTCGTTAGGCTGGCCGACGCAGGGCTATCCCTATTTATCTAAATCAACCTCGAGCGGCGGCATGTATTGCGGCGTGGATGAGAATACCAGGAATCAAAACTGCGCCATTAAGCCGGCAAGTTCAGCAGGTTATGCGACGTGCGTGGATTAACGTATTAAGCGTCTGGCACGAAAAAAATCTGCTTTTCATGTTCCATTGAGCTTCATGAAAAAGTAATCGACACATTCATTGAAAAGTATATGTTCTGCTAATTGGAGTCACCACCGTTTGCCGCGAGTGTGTAAAAGCGCCGTCTCGCTTCTGCAACCCGGCATCTGGCGCTACCCATATACTCTAAATAATTCGAGTTGCAGGAACGCAGCCGCAGCACATGCAACTTGAAGTATGACGAGTATATTTACAATAACACCAGGTGTCGCATGATAATCACACCTTTTTCCTCACGCATCTATTTATCTCAATATATGAAACCATTAAATATCATTCATAATATAAATATTTATAAAATGGATAGATATATTTATATCAATTATGAATTAATCAAAGGTTGACCTGGCATTGAAATAGGCCTTGAAATTAGTTAATAATCTGTCTTTGATAATATATTGTTACAGATGATTGTAATCATTCATAGAACTATATTTTTGTTATTTATTATTTATCTCATTTATATACACCATTTAAAAGCTATTTACAGCCAATCAAAATCAAGTTTGCTTCGTGAACGTTATTAAAAGGAAATTTAAAAATTGAACAGGACCTACAGTATCGTCTGGAGCGCCGTGCGAAATATGTATGTCGTGGCTTCAGAACTGGCGCGAGGCCACAGCAAAGTTAAAATACAGGCGCACGCTAATGAAGTCGCCCTTTCTATTGAAAAGCCTGAGTCAGGATGGATAATTAGTGCAAAACACAATGCGCTGGCCTTCGCAATTGTTGCCGCGCTTGGGTTCGCCAGTCCGCTGGCTATGGCCGATAATTCGGTGTCCTACATTGACGGAGTCGACCACGACCTGAACGCAGAAACGTCGCCAATTTCTTATTCAGGTACCGGCCAGGGTACGGCACTGTACCTCGAAGGTTTGCCCACACAGAACCAGGGCTGGCAGCCAACCTCAGGCACAGGCACGGGCGTTGTGATTGAAACGGACGGCGGCGGCGCTCTCCTCCCGGACGGTAGCAGCCATGCAGCCGCCACGGCGGTTAAGCTTACTAACGGCGCGATGCTTAATCTTACCGACGCGGTAATCACGACGTCGGGAGAATATGCTATGGGTATCGAGCTATCAGGACAGAGCAGCATAATGCTAACGGGAGGGACTCTCCTGGCCGGAGGCAATTATGGCATCATGACGCTCAGCGGCGAGTCGCAAGCGACATTGAGCGACATCAAGGTAACAGCAACAGCGGAAACCGGCAGCGATGTAGTTTCGCAAGAAGGCAGCACGCTGAACATCACGGACGGGAGTGAAATCACGCTCACGAGGGGACAACTGCGCGTGGTTGGCAGCACAACAGGCAACGCTTTCCTGAATGTGAGCGATAGTACAGTGAGTTCCACGGGTACAGACAGTACTGTTATCGCGTCCAACAAGGGCGTTCTTGATATTACGAACTCTACCGTCATGCACGATAATGCCAAAGGCGCAGCCATTGAGGCTGGTAATGCCTCAACGGTAACCATTTCCGGCGATAATAAAAACTCGATGGTCATTACGTCCGAAGATATCGGCATTAAAAGCGCTAAATCTTCCGTCAACATTGACGGCGCCACCATCATCGCCAAAGGCGATGGCATTTTGATGACCACGGGGGGCAGCAGTTTTTACAGCAATAACTCCGGGCTGACGGTCAACAATGCGGACGTGACCTCAGACGACGCCGCCGCGCTGCACGTTGATAAAAACACGGTGATAGAAAAGCCCATTACATTAACCGACAGCACATTGACTGGCCAAACGGCTATTAAACTGGATAATGCGGCAACCGTAGAGGCCAACAACACAACGCTGAATGGCAACATTGACGCGGGGAGCACAGTATCGTCCTTGTCGCTGGCCGAAAAATCCTCACTGCAAGGGAGCGTCAACGGCCTGAACAGTTCATTGACGCTTGACGAAACCAGCCAGTGGAACATGACCGACCCGTCAACCGTCGGCAACCTGACCAACGACGGCGGCATTACGCTGGGCAACGCGAGCGGTTCGACAGGTACGCTGCTGACGGTGGACAATACCCTGACCTTGCAGGACGGCAGCCAGATAAACGCGACGCTGGATACCGCCAACAGCTCGCCAATTATCAAAGCCACCAACGTCACGTTGGACGGGACGCTGAACCTTAGCTCAACGGCCACCTTTGTCGCGCCCGAAACCGACGAACACTTAGGAGCGTTCACGCTGATTGATTCGCAAACTGCGATCACTACCGATTTTGACAGCGTAACGCTGGATGCCGATATCTCTGCTATGCCGGATTACCTTACGATCAACGCGGGCGTTGATGCGAATGATAATACCAACTACGAGTTGTCTACGGGCTTGAGTTGGTACGCGGGCGCAAATTCTACGCGCGCTGCGCATGGCACTTTTACCGTTGATGCATGCAGTACCTTTACCGTCACCAGCGAACTGGATGAAACCACGGCGACCCCCAACTGGGATGGCAGCAAGCTAACCAAACAGGGCGACGGCACGCTGATCCTCAGCAACACTGGCAACGACTACGGCGACACTGAAATTGACGGCGGCATTCTGGCCGCCAAAGACGCCGCCTCGCTCGGTACTGGCGATGTGACGATTACAGAAAGCGCAACGCTTGCGCTGAGCCAGGGCACGCTGGATAACAACGTGACCGGCGGGGGCCAAATTGTCAAAACCGGTAACGATGAGCTGATCGTGACCGGCGATAACACTTACTCCGGCGACACCACTATTACCGGCGGTACGCTGACGGCTGACCATGCGGATTCACTGGGCACTGGCGTTATTGCCAACAGCGGCGTGCTTCAGGTCGGCGAAGGCGAGCTGGAAAATACGCTTTCCGGCAGCGGCTCGCTGGTGAAAACCGGTACGGGCGAGCTGACGTTAAGCGGCGATAACACTTACTCCGGCGGCACCACTATTGACGACGGTGTGCTGATTGCCGCCAACGTTAACGCGCTGGGCGGCGGTGATGTCGATAACGCGGGTACGCTGAAGCTGGACGCGGAGGGCGAATTCAACCTTGCGAATGTCACAACCCAGTCTGGAGCAACGACTGAGCTGGCCAAAGGTACGACGCTCAACGTCGACTCGCTGACTCAGCAAGCCGATAGTACGCTGAATATTGACCTCAGTAAGGCCAACGGTGAAAGCGCCATTACCGCCGACAGCGTCACGCTGGGCGGCACGCTGAACGTCACCGGCATCGGCAGCGTTACAGACAGCTGGACGCCTGAGGCATACACCTACACGCTGATTGACAGCGACAGCGCCATTACCAGCGATTTCGACAATCTGACCGTCGCGGGAATGAATAGAGAAGATGTTGACTTCCTGACTATCGACGGAAAAGTCGACGAAGCAGACAACACCCACTATGATCTGACGGCCTCCCTCTCCTGGTATGCGGACAGAGACAACGCTTCTACCGATGCTCACGGTACCTTTACCCTTAGCGACCCTGACGGCAGCTTTAACGTTGCGGCTAATCTGACAGACGTTGACGACACGCTTGATCCGAATAGCACATGGGACGGTAAATCGCTGACCAAAGAAGACGCAGGCACGCTGATCCTCTCCGGCGACAACGACTACAGCGGCGGCACCACCATCAATGAAGGTACGTTGGTCGCCGCCAGTACGACGGCGCTGGGCACCGGCCTGGTCGACAATAACGCCACGCTGGTGCTGGACGCAGATGGTGAAGTCAGCGCGGTGGGCGGCATCACCACTCATAGCGGCGCGACGACCCAACTGGCGCTCGGCACCTCGTTGGATCTCGGCGACAGCGCGTTAATTCAGCAAGATGGCAGTACGCTGAACGTTGAGCTGAATAGTGACTCAGTGCAACCGCTGATTACCGGCGGCAGCGCCACGCTTGGCGGCGATCTGGTCGTCAGCGACGCCAGCCTGCAAGCGCGCGCCTCCGACGCGGAGTTCCAGTCCTTTAAACTGATGGATATGGACAGCGATATCAGCGGCGACTTTACCAGCCTGACGATGAACCTTACTGACAAGCCGGACTATCTGACCGTAATCGGGGCAATCAATCCTGAAGATGCGTCAGAATATCTGCTTACCGAAGGGCTGAGCTGGAATGCGACCGCCACGTCAGCGACGCCAGCACACGGCACGTTTACCCTGGGCGCAGGCGACAGTTTTGAAGTCACCAGCGTACTGGGCGATAAAACCGGCAACGGCGACTGGGACGGTAAATCGCTGACCAAACTGGGCGCGGGTAAACTGACGCTGAGCGGCGCGAATACCTATAGCGGCGATACCAACGTACAGGAAGGCACACTGTGGCTGTCCGGGGACGGTACGATTGGCGAAATGGGCAGCCAGCAGGCGGTGAACGTCGCCTCCGGGGCGACCTTCGGCGGCAGCAACGGTACGACCGTTAACGGTAAGGTGACCAACGAAGGGACGCTGGTCTTCGGCGACAGCGAGGAAACTGGCGCCATCCTCACCCTCAATGGCGATCTGATCAACATGGGGACGCTCGCCAGCGGCAGCTCCTCCAGCACGCCTGGCAATACGCTTTATGTCGATGGCGATTACACCGGCAACGGCGGCTCGCTTTACCTGAATACCGTCCTGGGCGACGATGATTCGGCGACCGATAAGTTAGTCATTACCGGCGATGCCTCCGGCACCACCGATCTGTACATCAACGGCATCGGCAATGGGGCGCAGACCACTAACGGTATCGAAGTGGTGGATGTTGGCGGCACATCGACAAGCGATGCGTTTGTGTTAAAAAATGAAGTTAACGCCAGTCTGTATACCTACCGTCTGTACTGGAATGAAAGTGACAACGACTGGTATCTGGCGTCAAAAGCACAGTCTGATGATGACGACAGCGGCAGTGATGTCACGCCTCCGGACGATGGCGGCGATGTCGCACCGCAGTACCGTGCGGATATCGGCGCGTACATGGGCAACCAGTGGATGGCGCGCAACCTGCAAATGCAGACCCTCTATGACCGCGAGGGTAGCCAGTATCGTAACGCCGATGGTAGCGTATGGGCGCGCTTCAAAGCGGGTAAAGCGGAATCCGAGGCTGTCAGCGGCAATATCGATATGGACAGCAACTACTCCCAGTTCCAGTTAGGCGGCGACATTCTGGCCTGGGGCAACGGCCAGCAGAGCGTTACCGTTGGCGTCATGGCGAGCTACATCAACGCCGATACCGACAGCACCGGTAACCGTGGCGCGGACGGTAGCCAGTTCACCAGCAGCAGCAACGTAGACGGCTACAACCTTGGCGTCTATGCCACCTGGTTTGCCGATGCCCAAACGCATAGCGGCGCGTATGTCGACAGCTGGTACCAATATGGTTTCTACAACAACAGCGTAGAGAGCGGTGATGCGGGTTCTGAATCTTACGATTCAACCGCTAACGCTGTCTCGCTGGAAACCGGTTATCGCTACGATATTGCGCTGAGTAACGGCAATACTGTCAGTCTGACGCCGCAGGCGCAGGTTGTCTGGCAGAATTACTCAGCGGATAGCGTGAAGGATAACTACGGCACCCGGATCGACGGTCAGGATAGTGACAGTTGGACAACGCGCCTGGGTCTGCGAGTTGACGGCAAGCTGTACAAGGGCAGTCGTACGGTTATCCAGCCGTTTGCTGAAGCTAACTGGCTGCACACCAGCGATGATGTGTCGGTATCGTTTGATGATGCTACGGTGAAACAGGATCTTCCGGCTAACCGTGCGGAGCTGAAAGTAGGTCTGCAGGCAGATATCGATAAGCAGTGGAGCGTTCGCGCTCAGGTTGCCGGGCAGACTGGCAGCAATGATTTTGGCGATCTGAACGGTAGCCTCAATCTGCGCTATAACTGGTAAGTTAGTGACAAAACCGGGCAGGTATTCTCTGCCCGGTTTTGAGGCGAGTGACAAACCGGTTGATCGTCAGATTATGGCTACACCTTATCCGATGTGGCGCGTAGGTTGGCTGAGGCGAAGTCGAACCCCAACATCGCGCTGCAAAGGGTGGGGGAATGTTGGATTACGTGCCCGGCGTGACGGATTTGACTTCACTTTCAAGCCAGCCGTCCTCCAGTCTCGTGGTCATAATATCGCCTGCTTTAACCTGTTTGATCTTTTTCAGCACTTTGCCGTCCGTTGTCGTCGAAACCGTATAGCCGCGCGCCAGCGTGGCTAACGGGCTGACCGCCTCCAGATGCGTGACCGCGTTGCCAAAGCGTTCGCGCTGTTCGCTTAACCGTGAGCGGATATTCTCCGTCAGACGATATTCCAGCTGTTGGATGCGCGACTGCGCGCGGTGAATTCGCGGCTGCGGATTTTGCTGGCTCAGGCGTTGACTTACGCGCTGTTGGCGCTGAGTGGCCTGCTTAATCCTGGCCTCAAGCGCAAATCCCATCCGTTGGCGTAGACGTTCCAGGGCGGTTTGCTGACGGGCCAGACGCAGTTGCGGATGTTGCTGTTGCAGACGGTGAAAAATCTGCGTGAAACGACGGCTGCGGTTGGCGAGGTAGTAGTCCATCGCCATGCCCAGACGCTGCTGGGCGGACTGGATCTGACGCAACAACTCCTGCTGGTTACGGCTGACAATTTCTGCCGCTGCTGATGGCGTCGGCGCACGCAGGTCGGCGACAAAATCAGCTATCGTGACGTCCGTTTCGTGACCGACGGCGCTGACTACCGGAATGCGGCTGGCAAAAATCGCCCGCGCCACGCGTTCGTCGTTAAAACTCCACAAATCTTCCAGCGAACCGCCGCCGCGTCCGACGATCAGTACATCACACTCGCCCCGCGCGTTCGCCAGTTCGATAGCACGAACAATCTGCCCCGGCGCGTCGTCGCCCTGGACCGCAGTCGGGTAGATAATAACGGGCAGGGATGGGTCACGACGCTTTAGCACGTGGAGAATATCGTGCAGTGCCGCGCCGGTTTTCGAGGTGATCACCCCCACGCAGTGGGCCGGGGAGGGCAACGGTTGTTTATGCTGCTGATCGAACAACCCTTCGGCCTGCAGTTTGGCTTTTAGCTGCTCATATTTCTGCTGCAACAAGCCTTCGCCCGCGGGCTGCATACTTTCGGCGATGATTTGATAATCGCCGCGCGGCTCGTACAGCGTAATATTGGCGCGTACCAGCACCTGCTGCCCGTGCTGCGGGCGGAACGTCACCCGGCGGTTGCTGTTACGGAACATCGCACAGCGCACTTGAGCGGTATCGTCTTTGAGCGTAAAGTACCAGTGGCCCGACGCAGGCTGTGTGAAATTAGAAATCTCGCCGCTGATCCATACCTGTCCCATCTCCTGTTCTAACAGCAGACGAACCGTCTGGTTAAGGCGGCTTACGGTAAAAATTGAGGAAGTTTGAGAGGATAACATGTGAGCGGGATCAAATTCTAAATCAGCAGGTTATTCAATCGATAGTAACCTGCTCACGGGGGATCGCAAGCACTATTTGCAAAAAAATGTAGATGCAACCGATTACGTTCTGTATAATGCCGCGGCAATATTTATTAACCTCCCAGGTGAGATATTGCCCATGCTACGTATCGCTAAAGAAGCCCTGACGTTTGACGACGTCCTCCTTGTTCCCGCTCACTCCACCGTTTTGCCGAATACTGCCGATCTCAGCACGCAGTTGACGAAAACTATTCGTCTGAATATTCCTATGCTTTCTGCGGCGATGGACACCGTGACGGAAGCGCGCCTGGCAATTGCCCTGGCTCAGGAAGGCGGCATTGGTTTTATCCACAAAAACATGTCCATCGAGCGCCAGGCGGAAGAAGTTCGCCGCGTGAAGAAACACGAGTCCGGCGTAGTGACCGACCCGCAGACCGTCCTGCCAACCACCACGTTGCATGAAGTGAAAGCTCTGACCGAGCGTAATGGCTTCGCGGGCTATCCGGTGGTGACTGAAGATAACGAGCTGGTGGGTATCATCACCGGTCGTGACGTGCGTTTTGTGACTGACCTGAACCAGCCGGTGAGTGTCTACATGACACCGAAAGAGCGTCTGGTGACCGTTCGTGAAGGCGAAGCCCGTGAAGTCGTGCTGGCAAAAATGCACGAAAAACGCGTAGAAAAAGCGCTGGTCGTTGATGATAACTTCCATCTGCTTGGCATGATTACCGTAAAAGATTTCCAGAAAGCGGAACGTAAACCAAACTCCTGTAAAGATGAGCAGGGCCGTTTACGTGTCGGCGCGGCGGTCGGCGCAGGCGCGGGCAACGAAGAGCGCGTTGACGCGCTGGTGGCGGCAGGCGTTGACGTACTGCTGATCGACTCCTCTCACGGTCACTCTGAAGGCGTGTTGCAACGTATCCGTGAAACTCGTGCTAAATATCCTGACCTGCAAATCATCGGCGGCAACGTCGCCACTGGCGCAGGCGCTCGCGCACTGGCGGAAGCCGGTTGCAGCGCGGTGAAAGTGGGTATCGGCCCTGGCTCTATCTGTACGACTCGTATCGTGACTGGCGTGGGCGTTCCGCAGATCACCGCTGTTTCCGACGCGGTAGAAGCGCTGGAAGGCACCGGAATTCCGGTTATCGCTGACGGCGGTATCCGTTTCTCCGGCGACATCGCCAAAGCCATCGCCGCAGGCGCGAGCGCGGTGATGGTGGGTTCTATGCTGGCCGGTACCGAAGAATCCCCGGGCGAAATCGAACTCTACCAGGGCCGTTCGTACAAATCTTACCGCGGCATGGGCTCGCTGGGCGCGATGTCCAAAGGTTCCTCCGACCGTTACTTCCAGAGCGACAACGCCGCCGACAAACTGGTGCCGGAAGGTATCGAAGGCCGCGTAGCCTATAAAGGTCGCCTGAAAGAGATCATTCACCAGCAGATGGGCGGCCTGCGCTCCTGTATGGGGCTGACCGGTTGTGCTACCATCGACGAACTGCGTACTAAAGCGGAGTTTGTGCGTATCAGCGGTGCGGGTATCCAGGAAAGCCACGTTCACGACGTGACCATCACCAAAGAGTCCCCGAACTACCGTCTGGGCTCCTGATTTTCTTCGCCCGACCTTCGCGTCGGGCGATTTATTTAATCTGTTTCACTTGCCTCGGAATAAGCGTCAATGACGGAAAACATTCATAAGCATCGCATCCTCATTCTGGACTTCGGTTCTCAGTACACTCAACTGGTTGCACGCCGCGTGCGTGAGCTGGGTGTTTACTGCGAACTGTGGGCGTGGGATGTGACAGAAGCGCAAATTCGTGACTTCAACCCAAGCGGCATTATTCTTTCCGGCGGCCCGGAAAGCACCACCGAAGAAAACAGCCCGCGCGCGCCGCAGTATGTCTTTGAAGCAGGTGTGCCGGTATTTGGCGTCTGCTACGGGATGCAGACTATGGCGATGCAGCTTGGTGGTCATGTAGAAGGTTCTAATGAGCGTGAATTTGGTTACGCGCAGGTCGAAGTATTGACCGACAGCGCGCTGGTTCGCGGTATTGAAGATTCCCTGACCGCCGACGGCAAACCGCTGCTGGACGTGTGGATGAGCCACGGCGATAAAGTGACGGCGATTCCGTCCGACTTCGTGACCGTCGCCAGCACCGAAAGCTGCCCGTTCGCCATTATGGCCAACGAAGAAAAACGCTTCTACGGCGTACAGTTCCACCCGGAAGTGACCCATACCCGCCAGGGTATGCGTATGCTGGAGCGTTTTGTACGCGATATCTGCCAGTGTGAAGCCCTGTGGACGCCGGCGAAGATCATCGACGACGCTGTAGCCCGCATCCGCGAGCAGGTGGGCGACGACAAAGTAATCCTCGGTCTCTCCGGCGGCGTGGATTCCTCCGTCACCGCAATGCTGCTGCACCGCGCGATCGGTAAAAATCTGACCTGTGTATTCGTCGATAACGGCCTGCTGCGCCTCAACGAAGCCGAGCAGGTGATGGACATGTTTGGCGACCATTTTGGCCTGAATATCGTTCACGTACCGGCAGAAGAGCGTTTCCTGTCCGCGTTGGCTGGTGAGAACGATCCGGAAGCCAAGCGTAAGATCATCGGTCGCGTTTTTGTGGAAGTGTTCGATGAAGAAGCGCTGAAACTGGAAGACGTGAAATGGCTGGCGCAGGGCACCATCTACCCTGACGTTATCGAATCTGCGGCGTCTGCAACCGGTAAAGCGCACGTCATCAAATCTCACCACAATGTCGGCGGCCTGCCGAAAGAGATGAAGATGGGGCTGGTTGAACCGCTGAAAGAGCTGTTCAAAGACGAAGTGCGTAAGATTGGTCTGGAGCTGGGCCTGCCGTATGACATGCTGTATCGCCATCCGTTCCCGGGGCCGGGCCTCGGCGTACGCGTACTGGGCGAAGTGAAGAAAGAGTACTGCGACCTGCTGCGCCGTGCTGACGCCATCTTCATTGAAGAACTGCGTAAGGCGGATCTGTACGACAAAGTTAGTCAGGCGTTCACCGTCTTCCTGCCGGTCCGTTCCGTAGGCGTCATGGGCGATGGTCGTAAGTACGATTGGGTGGTCTCTCTGCGTGCCGTCGAAACCATCGACTTTATGACCGCGCACTGGGCACATCTGCCGTATGACTTCCTGGGTCGTGTTTCCAACCGCATTATCAATGAAGTCAACGGGATTTCCCGTGTGGTGTATGACATTAGCGGTAAACCACCGGCTACCATTGAGTGGGAATAAGCCGATAACCCTTCCTGTGTTTTCATGAACAGGTAAAAGAAAATTTAACCCTCTGTTTTTGCAGAGGGTTTTTATTTATGTGCATAGATGAGTTTTCTGTGTAGCGCACAGCTCCTGACGGTAAAGCACTACATCGACACAATAGCGGGTTTCACTGGCAGCACACAATCAAATCTGACAGTCGGCTTCGAGCGAAATATAGTCATTCGGAGTACATAGTTTACCTCCTGAGAGCCCATGAAACTGTCCGCTCCTTTCAGAGTGACATTATCAATATGGGTAGAAAATAACGGCAGGCGTTAAGCCCACCATAACTCACCGGAAAAAGTCATCTACCGAATCGCTCCACTCATGGCCGGACACAGACCATACCTTGTTTATTGGAGGAGGAAATCCGCTTCTGCAGTACCCATTTTTCCCCACGAAATCGAATGCTCCATGCGGATATCCGTTGATAAGGAGCACGCACTTCTGACTGTCTTCTGACCAGCCGATTTTAACGTCAGAAGGAATGTGACCGTCTGAAATATCCTCGACATTGTAGATATGCACTGCATCCTGAATCGGGTTTCCTTCAACGGATTCATCGAGCGCGTAGAAATACCCGGTCTGGCCGTCATCTTCAAATACGGCGGCCAGCATCCCCTCAGGAGCCTGGCTTTTTATTATCTGCGCTTCTCCAGTAATGAGCTGAGCCTGCACCGTCACTAAAATCGTCATACCGATTACTCTCCTTTCCCTGGTTGTTTGGTTAGGCTGCTTTCTAACTGACAAACAATCTATCATAATATCCCTGTGATGAACTAATTCGCTGATCTTCAACCACTTTGTTGACACATAATTGCTTTAGAAAGGTCGGCTTCTGCACAGAGCTGCTGTTGCAGCCCTGACGACCCTATACTTCAATTGATTCAGGGATTTCGAACGCATCATCGGCTTCAATGCCCAAATATCGGACAGCGCTTTCCCGTTTCTTATGGCCCACAGTAGTTGGATCACCCAGAGACTCTTGGTTTTCTCGTAGATCAGGTGAGGTTTTGTTCTTCTCATGGAATGTGTGCCGTAAAGCGAAGCTTCGAGACCAGGCTTTTCTACCCATCCATGAAAAATTCGGTTGTATTGCCGGGTTGATATGTGCTGATTAGTTCCGACTCGAGACCGAAACAAGAAGTCTTTGCTATGAAA
Organism: Salmonella sp. A7; assembly: GCF_020181675.1. NCBI lineage: Bacteria > Pseudomonadati > Pseudomonadota > Gammaproteobacteria > Enterobacterales > Enterobacteriaceae > Salmonella > Salmonella sp. A7. The sequence continues at coordinate 1,325,798 of NZ_CP084001.1, forward strand.
ATTGCCAGGCATCTATCAAAGCAGCAACAGCTTCTCTTGTCCCTTTGGTTATTTCAAATTGCACAGGGCTACCGGTTTTTGAAACAGAGCCACCATATGCAACATCAGATACTTTGAGTTTGACCAGATCACAGCCTGGTAGTTTACTGTCCAGGGCCATATTGAACAGAGCTAAATCACGCGTTTTACCTTCCTGTTCAAGCCGGATTCGGATCCCCCAGATATGAGATATCTGAAGTGACCTTTTTTGGCCGATGATACGGTCTTTGTTCCACGGTGACGTGTTCATACTCAACTCTCCTGCAATGTGGGAGATTTAAGTATGGTTGTTCCTTATGTGCGCTAAACGGAAGGAGGAAAAAAGCCCCCAGTCATAAACAGAGGGCTACAGGCGGCTTATTTAACCGTTTCAATTTTTGGCGGCTGCCAGGTACCATCCAGAATTGGTTGCTCCCCCCAATATGCTCGGATATAGAGTGACAGGTTGCCGTCAGGTGCCGGCAGCCAGTTATTCACTTTATCCTCAGAAGGGCGCTTTTTGCTCACGTAGAGGGTCAGTGAACCGTCTTCGTTATACTTCAGGTTTTTATTTTTCGTCCCCAGCGAATAACGGTTCAGTTCATTTGGGCTGAACAGATGCTTGCTGTTGTAGAGCGTAAGTGACCAGAAGCCCTTCACCGGCGGAAGCCCGCCTTTCGGGAAGGTTACCGTGTAGTCATGCTCACCTGAAAGCTGCTTACCTGTGGCATCATTGTCGGTGTAGAAATACTGCGTTTCGTCCGGCTTGTTGTCGAACATATTGGATTTGGACGTACCGGTACGGTTGTAGTAATCCACACCAAACTCGGCGTTATTTTTTGAACGGTTCCAGCCGTTGCCTGCAGGCACACCGTTGTTCTTCCATTTAAAGAAATCCGCGATGACGGTTTTGTCCGTCTCGACAGCGGCGGCATCCATCCATTTACGGATTTCCGGGTTTTTCTTGCCAGCGTCTACCAGATGGCGGAACTGCGCATACAGGGCCTCTTCACCCGGAAGTGGCGGTACTTTTTCCAGCACGTTAGCGAACTGGTCAAAGAATTTTTCCGGAACGACCCAAGGCGTTTCTCCGGCGCTGGCATCCGGTTTATCACCGATCGCCGGGATTTTGGAGTACTCATAGGATTTCATCTTGCCATCAAATTGACTCAACGGATAAGTCATCACTTCTTTGATGGGCGCTTGAATCGCCCTGCGATCTTCCGGCGTATCATCCATCTGAATACGGGGAATGACGTTCGCCATTTCTGTCGAAGACTGAATTACGCCGTTAAAGCCTTTTGGCGTTTCACCTTTCCAGTTGGGACCCACGAGCAAATAGAAACCTGGCTTCGTTCCATAGGGTTTACCCACATTACCAATCTGATCGGTACGGGCATCATAGATGGCATAAACCCAGAATCGGTCGCCAAAATCCGGCACCTGGATAACGACAGGCTCTTTATCCAGCTCAAAGAAGCCAAGTCCGTAGGCTACGTCCTGGTTCGGGCAGGTAACGAAGGTCTCTTCCGGTTTGATGTAGTCGGTGAGCATGCTGAGTTGACCCATCGGCGCAACCGGAACCATCCCACCGTTAAGCGCCGGGTATGGCGCTTTGGTGATGGTTTCACGGCGGTTGAACTGGTTCACCATCGGCCAGCCCCAGAGGTAGGCCTGCTGTGCAATGGCCTTCACATAGCTCTCCGGCATCGTGACGTCCGGTGACGGTTGCTTCAGCTCATCAAACTTGGTCGGATGCGGGATCGTCAGTGGCGCGCTCTGGGCAAAGGCTCCGGCGCTGAGCGTCAGAGCAGTCAACATCGCCAGGTGTTTCATTTTCATCTTATGTCTCACTGTTATTTATTGGTCTGAACCAGATCGTCCGGCACCCAGGTCTGGTCATAGAAACCGTCTTCGGTACCATAAAGTCGTAATGCCACGAGGAAATTACGGCCAGAAACGGTTTTAATAAACGCGCTGTCGGCGACGCCTTCTGGTTTATTCGGCCCAAACCAGAGGTCGATAGAACCATCTTTGTTCTTGGGTATGTTGTAATAGCCATTGGTCGACGGCAGTAACTGGTCAGTTTCCGGCATGGTACCGTCGGTAATGTTATAAGCGGTGACCGCCCAGAACAGCGCCGCTGGCGGGTTTGGCGGCAGATGGAGTTTGTAGGTATTGCCACCATCTAGGAATTTGCCGGTATTATCCTTGACCGCATATGGATACTTAGACCCCGCCCCCGTGGTGTGCATCACCATTGCCGCGGCGCTGGAATAGGCAATCTGGAAAAATGCTGCGCGCTGATTGGCATCAAGCGTGCCGTACTGCATCCACTCCGCTGTTGCTCCCGCCCATGAGTTTTCCCACTGGCGGTCCTTGTAATACAATTGGCGTTGATCGTCCCGGCCCACCTGGCGACGCGCAAGGATCATGCGTGGCGCGGTCTCGACGGCTTTTTTCAGCATCTCTTGCTGCTTCGCCGTTGGGTTGAACGGTTTGCCTTTCACCATCCCAATGCTCAGTAACGCGCTGCGTGTTTCTTCTGGGATTGCCGTCAACGGCTCATAGTCCACGAAGGTTTTCAGTTTCTGCCAGTAGCTGGCGTCGGTCGGGTACATCATATTGACACGCTTACCGCTGGCGTCCGGGAACTGCATCGGTTTGACTTCTTTTTCAACATCCCACAGCGGATAGACGCGCGTTGTTTCCGCGCTTTTCACCGCCGGAACCGGATCAGGCTTCCCGTCACCTTTGCCCATAATGGTTCTGAAGAACAGGAACACATTGTAGGTCGAGGATTTAAACGCGTAGTACCCCTGAGGCACCGGCCCGTCGTAGTCCGGGGGCAATAACAGGTACAGCCCGCCACGAGCACGATCCGGACCAATAGCGCCCACATCGGTAATGGTTTTCTGGAAGAAGTCGGTAAACATGCCAATCACGTTCGGTGGCGCTTTGATGACCAGCGGACCGGTTTCTTTCAGATCCAGGTAGCTCATTGAATAGATAACGTCACCGTTCGGCGTTGGCACCACGGCGCGGCTGTCCATCCGCTCTTTCCAGATAGGCAGGACATTATAGCCTTTGCCAAATGCCGCCTCTGAACCATCGCGCAGGCCAATAGTGTTCAACAGCGGCAACGTCTGAATATAGGCCTGGATCGCGTCCTGATAGTAAAGTTCATCGCTGAGCGACTGTGCTTCTTCCTGAGGAAGCCAGTTGCCATTATTGAGTTGTTTCATTAGCGGCGATTGTGGGGCGTCGACTGCAGTTGCGGGCTGAGACACCATAAGTGCCAGCAAAACCGCGCTGGTGATGACTTTAACTTTCATAAACCTTTCCTGAGTGAGTAGGACGAATAATCAGAGGTAAAAATGGCTTCCAGAGTAGTAATTGTGGGGGTGATCTGACATCAAAAAGGGAACCCATTTAAGAATAGTCAAATCTGCAAAAATGTAATCTTTATAATTGGTTATTTATAAGTTACTGAAATTATTGCGTATGCATCATTTGGTTATATCATGCGTTTTTTCGGCGCGGCGTTGGATGGCGTCAATACGGGCTTTGAGCAATGACGGTTTCGTAGATTGCAAGATATTGCAGATGTGAACTACTGGTCTATGCTCAGAAAATACAAGATCTGCCGCTCGGCTGGTTGCTTGAATAATAATGATAATTTCACATTACTCGGTGGTGGGTATGAATAAGCTTGTGCTCGCAATTATCTCGACGATGTTATCGATTATCTCGTTTTATTCTCTTGCCGCAGAACCCCGTCAGGAACCCACCGACGCAGAGCGAGCCCGTACGGTTTATATCTTCCATCAACCGATTGTGATGCTGCAGGAGAAATTTGGCCTCACTACGCCGGAAGAACGGGTGTTACGTATTCGAAATACCTTACGCAACTTCACAAAGGCGGATGTGAATGAGCCGCTAAAAATCGTTCCTGTGACCCGCTATAACCAGCAGGGACGGCTTATCGTGATGAATGGCAAACCGGTCCTGCTGCTGGCACAGACCTGCCTGTCAGATTAGGTTTAGGTCTGTGCCATAGTTGTGTCAGGTCAAATCTGAGCTAATACACAAATGATTAGCGAAATCAGTTAAACCAGCCGCTTGCCTTTTTCTCACGGGCTTTACCTTCGCTTTGCAGCAGATCGCGACCGCCTTCAGATAGATTTCTATTTGCATCAGCATGAGATTGAATAACATCTGTCTGGGCAGCTTTACTTTTCAGCTCTTGATCGATGAATTCATTTTCTCTTTTTACCCGGGCCTCTTCCCTGGCCAGCGCCAGTTTTTGTTTCTGAATTTCTAAACGACGAAGCTCATCTTCGTAGCTTTGATCGCGCGCTTTATCTTGCGCGGCTTCCGCTGCCAATTTTGCTTGCCGTGCTTTCCGTTCAGCTTCTGCCGCTTTTGCTCGCTGCTTAGCAACCGCGGCCGCATTGGCTTGCCTTTGTCTTTCCTGTTGAGCCTCTTGATCTCGTTTGGCTTGCAGAGCATCACGTTGTCTGTTTTCTTCATTTTTTCCTTGCTGTTCAGCCTGGGCTACCGCCGCAAGCTGATCCTGCAAAGAAGAAGATAAAACCGAGCCGCTTAGGGTGAATAAAACAGTGGCTAAAATAACTTTCTTCATAAAATCTCCTGATAGTTAGCTTTTCTCAGGACATTTCGTATTGGGTTGAATTCGCGTTTCGTTATCTTTGGTCGATATCACCATCGCCAGACCGGTGGTAAATTGGCACGTTTTTCCAACCTGGGTGGAGGTATAAACCTTCGTTCCTTCTTTGTAAGTCAAAGATACAGCTTCAACTAACGTTTTATCTTTAACTAATGAACCCGCCGCTGCGCCAACGGCTCCGCCGCCAACCGCGCCGGCAGTAGTACCCAAACCGCTACCTGAACCCACGTTATGACCAGTAACGCCGCCCGCTACAGCCCCAAGAATTGCGCCGAAGGTCTGAGCGGTTTTTTTATTGGCGGTGTTATCTACGGCAACTTTCGCTGGCAAAACAGAGATAATATTGACGGTCTTTGTTTCTTGCTTCGCGTTTAACTGCCCGGTTTGGTAAACATCTGCGGCATAGTCATCCGCATTGGACTGGCATCCGGCAAGAGAAAAAGAGGCAAACAAAACCAGAGGCAAAGCATTTTTTTTAAAATTCATCACAATTCCTTGTTTAGGTAATAACGCAAAAAGGAATGTATTTAAGACTAATCTTAAAAAAAGTAAACTATCGTTTCTTGTAGTTGATTGTTTTTTTAGACTAAAAAACAAAGCATTAGATAGTACGATGCTTTGTTTTTATCGGTTCATGCTAAGCCAGGGAAGGGAAAACAGAGTTCTGGATAACACAGTAAGCCTGTGACGATAATATCGCCAACGGATAACAGCTTAACGTTGTCCCGGCGTGGTGACAGAAAGCGATGACTGTTGCGCTTCTTTTTTATCCTGATGGTGCTGCCAGGCGCCGATAGAAGAGTAGACGAAACGTCCAAAGAAGAAGAGAAAACTGATAAGCAGTACGATACGGGTCATGCGAGTGTTAAATCGATGTCGTTTTCGCATACTGTTGGCCTGACTCACAAAGGGTTCCTTAACGTTGGCCCAGCGATATGGGCGGGATCAGGCCGGGTTCTTCAAGGGTATTATCAAGGCGAAGAACGTAACAAGCCTGCGTTCACTCTACATTAAGGCATACTGCGAACCGATGGTCAATTCCTCTTAATGTAAAATTGCGTCAGTTGATTTATCTTATATTGTTATGGAAGATAATTTTAGTATTTACATTAATAATAAATTAATGATAACAAAGAATAAAAAGACGAATAAAGGCTGCAGGAGAAAGGTAATAATTGACTTAAATCAAATGTTACTTTTGTTTAATAATTACAATCGATGACTATCGTGTGATGTATATCGCATCATCAATTTAAAGTCAGGTGGGATGCCTGTCTGTTAACGCCCCTTTGGGATTGGGGGGTTCTGCTGAGCATCTATGAAACTAAATAAAACTTATATAAATATCAGAGATAAATGGTGGGGACTACCGCTCATTCTCCCTTCGATTTTACTACCTGTTTTAAGTAGCGCAAATACTTATGCGCCTACCAGCACTGGAAATGTGGTTCTTTTTTACCTGCCGTTAGCTTTTATGCTTAGTCTGATGCTCTTTTTCGGCTGGGCAGCACTGCCGGGTATTGTGCTTGCTATCTTCTGGCGCAGATACCCGCAGACAGGGCTGTATGAAACCCTTTCTGTGACGATGCACTTTATCATTACTATCGTGCTAAGTTGGGGCGGCTATCGTGTCTTTTCCCCCCGGCGAAATAATGTTTCCCACGGCGACGCCCACCTGTTGTTTCAACGAATGTTCTGGCAGGTATTTTGTTCAGCAACATTATTTCTGGTCATCTACCAGTTTGCCGCTTTTGTTGGCATGTACGAAAGTAAAGCCAGCCTGATGGGGGTAATGCCCTTTAATATCAACACGCTGATTAATTACCAGGCGTTACTGGTCGGTAACCTTATCGGCGTGCCATTGTGCTATTTTATTATTCGTACTCTCCGCAATCCGCTGCACCTGCGGGGGTATTATCAGCAATTAAAGCTACAGATTGATAGCAAGGCCACTAAAAAAGAGATCGTTATTTGGCTGGCCGTATTGACTACACTAATGTTTATACTGTGTATGCCATTGACTGATAATAGTTCAATATTTAGTACCAACTATACGCTTTCGTTATTATTGCCGGTCATGCTGTGGGGCGCGATGCGCTATGGCTATAAGTTTATTTCAATTATCTGGGCCGTCGTGCTAATTACGTCAATTCATTATTATCAGCGTTATATGCCCTGGTATTCAGGTTATGATACGCAATTAGCGATTACCTCTTCGAGCTATCTGGTTTTTTCTTTTATTGTTAATTATATGTCTGTGCTGGCCACGCGCCAGCGCGTAGTGAGTAGTCGCGCACGGCGGCTGGCCTATCTTGACCCGGTTGTACATCTTCCCAATTTACGTGCGTTAAACCGCACGCTCCAAAATGCGCCCTGGTCTACGATCTGTTTTTTACACGTGCCGGGTCTGGAGCTATTGGGTAAAAATTATGGCGTCATGCTACGCATCCAGTATAAGCAAAAGCTCTCTCACTGGATTACGCCGATGTTGGCCTCAAATGAGTGCGTCTACCAGATGTCAGGGCACGACCTGGTGCTGCGTCTTAATACAGAGTCGCATCAGCAGCGTATTGAAGCGCTGGATAAACATATTAAGCAGTTTCGGTTTATCTGGGACGGACTGCCGCTACAGCCGCCTGTCGGCGTGAGCTACTGCTGCGTGCGTTCTCCGGTTAGCCACCTTTATCTGCTGTTGGGCGAATTAAGCACCAGTTCCGATCTTTCGTTGACGACTAACGCGCCGGAGGATTTACAGCGGCGTGGCGCAATGCACCTGCAGCGCGATTTGAAGGGCAGAATTGCAATGATGAATCGGCTGCAACAGGCGTTGGAGCACGATCATTTTTTCCTGATGGCGCAGCCTATTTTTGGTGTTCGTGGGGACGTTTACCATGAAATTTTACTGCGACTCAGGGATGACAACGGCGACGTTATCAACCCGGACAATTTTTTACCCGTGGCGCATGAGTTTGGTTTGTCTTCCGCTATCGATCTTTGGGTGATTGAAAACACGCTGCGGTTTATGGCGGCCAGCCGGGAATATATGCCCGCGCATCGTTTTGCCATTAATCTGTCGCCAACATCGGTATGTCGCGCCCGTTTTCCTGCAGAAGTTAAGCAACTGCTTAAACAATATCAGGTTGAACCCTGGCAACTGGTTTTTGAGGTAACGGAAAGCAACTCTCTCACCAATGCTGAGCAGGCGCAATTGACGCTGGGACAGCTACAGCAGTTTGGCTGTCAGATAGCGATTGATGATTTCGGTACAGGCTACGCCAGCTATGCGCGGCTGAAAAACGTTAACGCCGATATTCTTAAAATTGACGGCAGTTTTATTCGCAATATAGTGTCAAACAGTCTCGATTATCAGATCGTGGCTTCTATTTGTCATTTAGCGCGAATGAAAAAAATGCAGGTCGTCGCGGAGTATGTCGAGAGCGAAGAAATACGAAGCGTCGTGCTGTCGTTGGGGATCGACTATCTTCAGGGATATTTAATTGGCGAGCCGCAGCTATTATCTGAGATTCAGTAAAGGCAGACGCCGCGGCGCGGCGTCTGATCCACAATTTACGCGGCGATCTCCGGCGAGCTTTCTTCCTCAATATTGAGACGCCAGCCAGTTACCGCTTCCCAGTACTGCTGTTCTTTTTCCAGATCAAGCAGTACCAGCGCATTCTGGCTGAACCAGTCATGCGGAAAACATAACGTCCAGTGGCTGTCATCGGTCGTTAGCCGCAGCGTCGGCGGCGTGGTGGTCGCCTGTCGCTGGTTGTTCAGTAATACGCCCAGCCGAAGTAGCTGAATTAACGGCAGATACTGTTTTTTCTTAAACAGCGTAAAGCGGGGCATATCATCCAGTTTTATGGCTTTACGATGATAACGCACCAGCGTCGCCATCATCATTTGCTGCTCCTGATTAAAGCCGGGCAAATCGCTGTGTTGCAGAATATAAGCCGAATGGCGATGTAAACCGCTGTGATTAATATTCAGTCCAACCTCATGCAGCATTGCCGCCCAACGGAGCAACGCTTCAAGCTGCGGATGCGCCAGTTTTGGCTGCTGGGCCTGCCACTGCTCGTACATCTGCATGGTGGTTTCCAGCACGCGTCTGGCCTGTTCTCTGTCAATGTTGTATTGATTGGCCAGACTTTTTGCGGTACGGCTGCGAACATCCTGATGGCGGAAGCGGCCTTCCATTTCATACAGCACGCCTTCGCGCAACGCGCCGTCGGAAAGGCGAAGCTCGCGGATAGCCAGAGCATCAAAAACGCCGCACAGAATCGCCAGGCCCGGCACAAAGACCGCTTTTCGTTCTTCAGACAGACCCGGCAGGCTGAGCGCATTAAAGGAGCGGTGCTTCAACACTTCTGACTTCAGTTTATCGAGGCGCTCCGGCGTAATGAAGCCATCTTTCTCACCCAGCGCCAGGAGAACTTCATGAGCGGCCTTAATCGTACCGGAAGCGCCCATCGCCACGTTCCAACCCTGAATACGATACTGCCAGGTTAAGGTTTCCAGTTTTTGCGCCGCCGCCATTCGGGCGCGCTGGAAGTTTTCTTTATTGATAACGCCGCCGGGAAAGTAGAGCTGCGCGAAGCTCACGCAGCCCATACGACGGCTTTCAACCAGCTTGGGTTCGAAGTTTTCGCCAATGACCAGCTCTGTTGACCCGCCGCCGATATCGATCACCAGCTTGCGGCCTTTTTCCGGCTGCGTATGTTCTACGCCCATAAAAATCAGGCGCGCTTCTTCGTTACCGGAAATAATCTCTATCGGGTAGGGAATAACCTTTTCCGCGCGTTTGAGAAAATCAGCGGCATTTTGCGCCTGACGTAACGTATGGGTGCCTACGATACAGACGCTGGAAGGGGAGAAACCTTGTAAGCGTTCAGCAAACAGCGACAGACAGCTAAGCCCCCGTTCCATGGCTTCTTCGCTGAGTTTGTTATCTGCGCCCAGCCCGTCCGCCAGATGGACGCGCTGTTTTAAGCGCCCGATAATCTGCATTGCGCCGTCAACCACGCGGGCAATGACCATATGAAAGCTGTTTGAGCCGAGATCGACCGCAGCGAACTCCTGCGGGCGAGGGGATTTATCGTAAATTGGCATAGCGTTAGTCTGGTTGCTCGAGTGATTTGATGTAGTCATAAATTGCCAGCTGCGCCTGAACTTTACGGCGATTGCCGCGCGGCACGTAGCGGTTGCTGAGTTCTTTATCGATAAAACGCGCTTTTACCGTGTCGCTAAACAGAATGTCAATGATATCCAGGACGCGTTGTTTAAGCCGCGGGTCGAGGATAGGCGTAGCGACTTCGATACGGTAGTCAATATTACGCGTCATCCAGTCAGCTGAAGAGAGCCAAACTTGCTTATCACCGCCGTTTTCGAAAATATAAACCCGATCGTGTTCCAGATAGCGATCCACGATGCTAATCGCGCGAATATTATCGCTAATGCCTTCCAGCTGCGGAATAAGAGAACACATACCGCGCACCAGCAGATTGACCTGGACGCCCGAACCCGACGCGGCGTAGAGCCTGTCGACCAACCCTTTATCGACCAGGTTGTTAAGCTTTAACGTAATCCCTGACGGTAAGCCTTGCTGGGCATTGGCGATTTCACGATCGATCATCTCATACAGCAGACGCCGTGAGTTTTGTGGAGAAACCATCAAATAATCGAAAGTGACCGGGCGATAGGGGTTTTCAATAAAATTAAAGACCCGACGCACTTCATTGGTAATGCGCGCATCGGCGGTCAGCAGCGAATAATCGGTATACAGCCGCGCTGTTTTTTCGTTGAAGTTACCGGTGCCGATATGCGCATAACGCACCACGTCATCGCCCTCTTTTCGTGAGATGAGGAAGAGTTTGGCGTGAATTTTCAGCCCGGGCGCAGAGAAAATAACATGGACGCCCGCTTCGGTTAACCGCTTGGCCCAGTGAATATTCGCCTCTTCATCGAAGCGCGCCTGCAACTCCACCACCACGGTGACTTTTTTGCCGTTATGGGCGGCATGGATCATCGAGTCAATAATGCGCGAGTCTTTCGCTACGCGATAAATATTGATTTTGATCGCCAGCACGCTTGGGTCAAACGACGCCTGGCGTAGCAGTTCCAGTACATGCTCGAAGGTATGGTACGGATAATAGAGCAGCACATCACGTTCACGAATCGCGTCAAAACCGTTACGAAACTTCTCTTTATCAAACCAAAGATGGCGTAACCGCGGTAACGGTTTATTGACCAGGTTGGCTTTACCGACATTCGGAAAATTAATAAAGTCTTTAAAATTGTGGTAGCGCCCGCCGGGTACGATTGAGTCATACCGGGAGATCGTCAGTTTTTCCCGCAGCACGTCGACCAGCGCGGCGGGCATATCGCGTTGATAGACAAAGCGCACAGGTTCAGCGGTCAGGCGCTGCTTCAGGCTGGAAGACATCAGCTCCATCAGACTGGATTCCATCTCATGCACCAGGTCATATTCGGCATCGCGGGTCATTTTCATCGAATAGGCATTAAGCGCGTCATAGTCGAAGAACCCTTTAAAAATGTCATCCAGGCAGTAGCGCAGAATATTATCCAGAAGGATCATCGGCTTGCGTCTGCGCGGTGTCTCCGGCGGCAGATTAACGAAGCGTGGGACTTTGTCGGACGGTATCTCCAGCAGCGCATAGTTGATGGTATCGCCGCGGATAATCTCCACCGCCAGATAGGTGTAATCATCTTTTAAAAACTGAACAAGATCCGTCTCCCGGTTAATGAGAATCGGGGTAATATGCTGGCGCAAATAGTGCTTAAAATAGTGGCGCAACCAGCTTTGTTGGTTCACCGAGAGCTGACGCTCGTTGATCAGAAAGATTTGATTACGCGCCATTTCCAGCAGTAATTCGTTGTACAGGCCGTCGAACTCCTGGTCTGCTTTCAACACGCGGGACTGAATTTTGCCTAACAAATGGCGTGAATGAGAATTTGAACCCTGTTCTTCGCTGATAATAATGCGTCGTTTCAATTCAGCGAAACGCACTTTGTAGAACTCGTCGAGGTTATTAGAATAGATTCCCAGGAACCGCATCCGCTCAATCAACGGGTTGGATTTATCCGCTGCTTCCTGTAACACGCGTTCGTTAAATGCTAACCAGCTCAGTTCTTTCTCGATATATAGCTTTTCCTGACCCATTACTACCTATACTCCGTTTTATTCACGGGACACTGCCTGATGATTATGGCGAGCATTACGCGTTAATGTCCAACTGCGCCAGAAAAATATGACAATAAACTGATAGCATAAAGGAAGGGAAAAGAGTAGGCCGGATAGGCATTTATGCCACCATCCGGCAAGCAGACGCAGTCCTGTCCGATGACGTATTATTCGTCAGACGCATAACCTTGCGGCGGCAGACGACGCCCGTCCAGCCAGGCGGCGTTATCGCGCATCTTTAGACGCCCCTGCGCAAACCAGCCAATCACCAGCGGATAAATCGCATGTTCCTGAGTCTGTACGCGTGCGGTGATATCATCTTCGCTGTCGTCGGCAAAAACCGGCACCTTCGCCTGGAGAATGACCGGGCCGCCGTCGAGTTCGTCTGTCACGAAATGCACCGAGGTACCGTGCTCCTCATCGCCGTTTTCCAGCGCCTGGCGATGGGTATGCAACCCCGGATATTTTGGCAGCAGGGAAGGGTGAATGTTCAGCAGACGCCCGTAGTAATGCGCGACAAACATCGGACTCAGAATACGCATAAAACCGGCCAGCACGACCACATCGGGCGCATACGCGTCTATCTTGCGAATCAACTCGCGATCGAAGGCGTCGCGGCTGTCAAACCGATCGGCAGTCAGCGCTTGCGCCGGAATGCCGGCTTCTCTGGCGCGTTCAAGGCCGAACGCGTCGGCCTTATTGCTGAATACTGCCCTGAGGGTGCCTTTAATTTTCTTCGCTTCGCAGGCATCGATAATCGCCTGTAAATTGCTTCCATTGCCGGAAATCAGCACCACAATATTCATTATTCAATAACCACACGCTGTTCGGAATCAGAGGCTTTGATGATACCGATTTTCCATGCGTTTTCACCTTTCTCGTTTAGCAGAGCAAGCGCTTTGTCCGCTTCCGGAGCGGAGAGCGCAATCACCATGCCGACGCCGCAGTTAAAGGTACGGTACATTTCATGTCGGCTGACATTACCGGCGGTTTGCAGCCAGGTAAAGATGGCGGGCCACTGCCAGGACGACTCATTAATTACCGCCTGGGTATTCTCCGGCAGAACGCGCGGAATATTTTCCCAAAAGCCGCCGCCGGTGAGGTGGGCGATAGCGTGCACATCGACGTTTTCAATCAGTTCCAGAACCGATTTTACGTAGATACGGGTCGGTTCAAGCAGATGATCGGCCAGCGGCTTCCCTTCCAGCAGAGTGGTTTGTGGGTCGCAGCCGCTAACGTCAATAATTTTCCGCACCAGCGAATATCCATTCGAGTGCGGGCCGCTGGAGCCGAGCGCAATCAGCACGTCGCCTTCGGCAACCCGGGAGCCGTCGATGATTTCTGATTTTTCGACTACGCCGACGCAGAAACCCGCCACATCGTAATCTTCGCCGTGATACATGCCCGGCATTTCCGCCGTCTCGCCGCCAACCAGCGCGCAGCCGGATTGCAGGCAGCCTTCGGCAATACCGTTGATCACGCTGGCGGCGGTATCGACATCCAGTTTACCCGTGGCATAGTAATCGAGGAAAAACAGCGGTTCCGCGCCCTGAACGACCAGATCGTTTACGCACATCGCCACCAGATCAATACCGATAGCGTCGTGACGCTTTAAGTCCATCGCCAGGCGAAGTTTGGTGCCTACGCCGTCAGTGCCGGAAACCAGTACCGGTTCACGATATTTTTGCGGCAACGCGCACAGCGCACCGAAACCGCCCAGACCGCCCATAACCTCCGGGCGGCGAGTTTTCTTCACTACGCCTTTGATTCGATCAACCAGAGCGTTACCCGCATCAATATCGACGCCGGCATCTTTATAGCTAAGAGAGGTCTTATCGGTCACTGCCTGGTTCCCCACGTTTTTTCTTGCGGTAAAAGTTAAATTCGGCGCAATTCTAACAGGGAAAGCAAACGTTTGCGAGCGTGGTCTGCGCCCTGGATATCCGGGCGATTTTTTTGGCATGGTTTCGGTCGCTGCTTGAAAATTTCTCTGTTGGTAAAAAAGAAAAGGATATCCAGCACTTGGTTTACGACGGGTGGTCTGGACAGGCCATTCATCCTTAAAATTGCTAAGATTCAAACGGTTGTTAGCCTTTATCGCCTGTTTCAACGTGAGTGATTTATACTCACTTTTCCGCTATCAGCGCTTTTGGTTGATCCAGGTCAAGCATACATTGTGTTGCGTCAGAGAGGAAAAGCGGTATAATCCGGCGATTTTTTTTGTGGTTGCCAGTCATCTGAGGATAGGAGAAGAGTATGAAGATCGTGGAAGTCAAACACCCACTCGTCAAACACAAGCTGGGTCTGATGCGTGAAAACGACATTAGCACTAAACGCTTTCGTGAACTCGCCTCAGAAGTAGGCAGCCTGCTGACGTATGAAGCGACAGCCGACCTGGAAACGGAAAAAGTCACCATCGAAGGCTGGAATGGCCCGGTGGAAATCGACCAGATCAAAGGTAAAAAAATTACCGTTGTGCCGATTCTGCGCGCGGGTCTGGGCATGATGGAAGGCGTTCTGGAAAATGTACCGAGCGCGCGTATCAGCGTAGTCGGGATGTACCGTAACGAAGAGACGCTTGAGCCAGTACCTTATTTCCAGAAACTGGTATCGAACATTGATGAGCGCATGGCGCTGATCGTCGACCCGATGCTGGCGACCGGCGGTTCTGTCATCGCGACCATCGACCTGCTGAAAAAAGCAGGCTGTAGCAGCATTAAGGTGCTGGTGCTGGTCGCCGCGCCGGAAGGCATTGCGGCGCTGGAAAAAGCGCACCCGGACGTTGAACTGTACACCGCCTCTATCGATCAGGGGCTTAACGAGCACGGATACATTATTCCGGGGCTTGGCGATGCCGGCGATAAGATTTTTGGTACCAAGTAAGTGAATAAATAATTAAAAGCCGACTTTAAGAGTCGGCTTTTTTTTGAATAAAACAACTCATAACAAACACACTTAGAGGAAAACACTATGACGCGCCGTGCTATCGGGGTGAGTGAAAGACCGCCGCTTTTACAGACAATCCCGCTTAGTTTACAGCACCTTTTCGCCATGTTTGGCGCGACCGTGCTGGTGCCAGTTCTGTTTCATATCAACCCCGCGACGGTGCTGTTGTTTAACGGTATCGGAACGCTGCTGTATCTCTTTATCTGCAAAGGTAAAATTCCGGCCTACCTCGGATCGAGCTTTGCCTTTATTTCCCCGGTACTACTGCTGTTGCCGCTGGGTTATGAAGTGGCGCTGGGCGGTTTTATTATGTGCGGCGTGTTGTTCTGTCTGGTTTCTTTCATCGTTAAAAAAGCGGGCACCGGCTGGCTGGATGTGATGTTCCCGCCTGCGGCAATGGGCGCAATCGTTGCCGTTATCGGTCTGGAGCTGGCTGGCGTCGCGGCGGGGATGGCCGGATTGCTGCCTGCGCAAGGGCAGTCGCCGGACACGAAAACAATTATCATCTCCATGGTCACGCTGGCGGTGACGGTGTTCGGCTCCGTACTGTTTCGCGGTTTCCTGGCGATCATTCCGATTTTGATCGGCGTGCTGGCGGGCTATGCGCTGTCATTCGCGTTGGGGGTGGTCGATACCACGCCGATTGCCCAGGCGCACTGGTTTGCGCTACCGACTTTCTATACGCCGCGTTTTGAATGGTTCGCGATCCTGACGATTCTGCCCGCGGCGTTGGTCGTGATCGCCGAGCATGTCGGTCATCTGGTGGTGACGGCGAATATCGTCAAAAAAGATCTGGTGCGCGATCCCGGTTTGCACCGCTCGATGTTCGCTAACGGACTGTCGACGATCGTCTCCGGTTTCTTCGGCTCCACGCCGAATACCACCTATGGGGAAAATATTGGCGTCATGGCGATCACCCGCGTTTACAGTACCTGGGTTATCGGCGGCGCGGCGATTTTCGCCATTCTGCTTTCCTGCGTCGGCAAACTGGCGGCGGCGATTCAGATTATCCCGTTACCCGTGATGGGCGGCGTCTCGCTGCTGTTGTACGGCGTCATCGGCGCGTCGGGGATTCGCGTATTGATCGAATCAAAAGTCGACTACAACAAAGCGCAAAACTTGATCCTCACCTCGGTGATTTTGATCATCGGCGTGAGCGGCGCGAAAGTGCATATCGGCGCGGCAGAATTGAAAGGGATGGCGCTGGCGACCATCGTCGGGATTGGCCTGAGCCTGATTTTTAAACTGATTAGCCTGTTGCGTCCGGAAGAAGTGGTACTGGAGGCAAATGATGCGGAGTCTCCGCATCAGTAACGGGTTGCCGGGCAGCGATGCTGCCCGGTTCTATCTCAAGGGAATTATGTGGTAAACTCAGCGCGATTTTATGTCATCCTGGGTTGAGGTATCTCTGAACACACCGGCACAGCTCTCTTTGCCACTTTATCTTCCTGACGACGAAACTTTCGCAAGTTTCTGGCCGGGGGATAACGCCTCTCTACTGGCCGCGTTACAAAACGTGTTGCGCCAGGAACATAGTGGATATATCTACCTTTGGGCGCGTGAAGGCGCGGGCCGCAGCCATTTGCTGCACGCCGCCTGCGCTGAACTGTCGCAGCGTGGAGATGCGGTAGGCTACGTCCCGCTCGATAAACGCACCTGGTTCGTGCCGGAAGTGCTCGACGGTATGGAACACCTCTCGCTGGTGTGTATTGATAACATTGAGTGTGTTGCTGGCGATGAACTGTGGGAGATGGCGATCTTTGATCTCTATAACCGCATTCTGGAGTCCGGTAAGACGCGGTTATTGATCACCGGCGATCGTCCGCCAAGACAGTTAAATCTGGGCTTGCCCGATCTCGCTTCCCGTCTGGACTGGGGGCAAATCTATAAACTCCAGCCTCTTTCCGATGAAGACAAACTTCAGGCGCTACAGTTGCGCGCCCGGTTACGGGGGTTTGAACTGCCGGAAGATGTCGGGCGGTTTTTACTCAAACGTCTTGATCGCGAAATGCGCACGCTGTTTATGACGCTGGATCAGCTCGATCATGCGTCGATCACTGCCCAGCGAAAACTGACGATCCCGTTTGTCAAAGAGATCCTGAAACTGTAATACGCCGCGACGGCGGCGTTCAACGGTTAACCGAGGATGTCCAGCACCTGCTCAGGCGGTCGGCCAATGCGCGCCTGACCATTTGCCACCACAATGGGGCGCTCCATCAGTTTAGGGTGTTCAACCAGCGCCTGGATTAACGCCTCTTCACTCAGCTGGCTATCCGCCAGGTGAAGCGTCTTATAGAGATCTTCTTTCTGGCGCATCAGTTCGCGCGCGCTGGACATGCCCAACATACGCAGCAGTTCCCGCACGGTGGCGGCATCGGCGGGCGTATCCAGATAAAGCACCACTTCCGGTTCCACGCCGTTAGATTTCAGCAGGTTCAGCGTGTCGCGGCTCTTCGAGCAGCGCGGGTTATGGTAGATTTTAATCGTGTCGGTCATGAGTTCTCCTTGTGACGCCATCCGGCTAATAAACGGCGATTACATTTTCGTGTATGGCTTGAAGCGTTCCTGTAACTGGCGCAGCTGGTCGATACGCGCATCGTAACGCGCCTGTTGCTGGCTACCCAGTTTTGCCTGGGCGCTGGCGCTACTGAGCAGTGAAATTGCCTGATCCAGTCGTCCCGCCAGCGCATAACTTTCAGCGCGCGCCGCCAGCTCCTGATCGCGGTTGTTCAGCGCGGCTTCGGCCTGAGCAAGCAGATCCCAGCCGTTACCGTCATCTTTATGGCTAAAGGTGTAGCGATTCAGAATGGTTTCCGCCGCTTTCGGCTGGCCTCCCTGGAGGTACGCATTGGCGAGGTTTAACTGCAGCACAGGATTAACGCGCAGATCGCGGGCATTTTTCAGGCGATTAATCGCGTCGTTGGCTCTTTTCTGCCCCAGGTCAATATCGGTGGCGAGGTCAAGATACCAGGCATTGTTCGGTTCCGCGCTTAACAGCGGCTGCAACGTTTTGCGCGCTTCATCGTATTTGCTCGCTTCCATCGCCTGCAACGCCCGGCCATATTGCGCCGCATGTTGCTGACGCACGTTGCCTTTAGACCACTGATCCAGCAGGTCGCTGGTAAGCTGGTTACGTCCGGAATTGTACATTCCCAGGGCGCGCGCTTTGGCGAGATAGAAGTCAGCGGAAGATTGCACCACGACCGGGCGCATCTGGTTGGCACGGTTGCGGGCATCCGCAAGGCGGCTTTCCGGTAAGGGGTGAGTGAGCAAAATTTCAGGCGGACGCGTGGAGTAACGCGCCTGGTCGAGCAGTTTTTCGAGGAAAGAGGGCATCGCCTGTGGGTCAAATCCGGCGCGTTGCAGTACCTGAATACCAATACGGTCGGCTTCTTGCTCATTTTGCTGGGTGAAACTTATCATTCCCTGGCGCGTTCCCGCCAGAGTACCGGTTAGCGCCGCCATACCGGCCTGTGGGCTGGCCATGGCCAGCAAAATGGAACCCAGCGCGCCCACCCAGGTAAGCGGCGCGCTGCGCTTTTGATCTTCCATCGCGCGCGCCAGATGGCGCTGCGTCACGTGGGAGATTTCATGCGCCATGACTGAAGCTAGCTGGCTTTCGTTATCCGCGTAGCGAAAAAGTGCCGAGTGCAGCACCACATTGCCGCCAAAGAACGCGAACGCGTTGATTTCGTCATTATTGATCAAGAAAAAATGGAAGGGCGTTTTGACGGAGTCGGCGTGCGAGACCAGACGCATACCCAGCGCGTTAATGTATTGCACCAGCAGCGGATCGTTGATTAACGGCGCGCTGCCGCGTAGCTGGCGCACATAAAAGTCGCCCATTTGCATCTCTTGTCCGATAGAAAGCGTGCTTCCTGCCGAGGTTCCCATATCGGGCAGCGTGTCGGCAGGGTCGGCAAATGCGGGCGCGACCTGACCGAGAGCCAATGCTGCAATGAGGGTTGCCACCAGGTTTTTTTTCAACTGCCTGAACATAACCTCTATCCTGTTGTTTTGAGATAGCCCTTTGACCAACGTCGTGAAATATCGTTCCACGCTCCGACACTTCATAAGTGTAACTGTGATGAGCACAGACTCACTATTTTAGTTTCCTGAATCAACGATAAAAAGCGAAGTCTTTTTTGTGACATTTCGATACAATTCGGCATCACAATCCCGCAGTTGAGTTCTGGGAAGGGTTTTATGCTCGAAATGTTAATGCAATGGTATCGCCGTCGCTTCAGCGACCCGGAGGCGATTGCCTTGCTGGTCATTCTGGTGGCTGGTTTTAGCATCCTCTTTTTCTTTAGCGGCCTGTTAGCGCCGCTGCTGGTCGCTATCGTACTGGCCTACCTGTTGGAGTGGCCGACGGCGCGCCTGCAGGCGATTGGCTGTTCCCGGCGCTGGGCAGCCTCCATTGTCCTTATCCTCTTTGTCGGCATTCTGTTATTAATGGCGTTTGTGGTGATGCCGATTGCCTGGCAGCAGGGTATTTACCTGATTCGTGATATGCCCGGTATGCTGAATAAACTGTCCGATTTTGCCGCGACCTTGCCGCGACGCTATCCGGCGCTGATGGATGCGGGCATTATTGATGCGATGGCGGAAAACATGCGTACCCGGATGCTTAACATGGGCGATTCGGTGGTGAAGTATTCGCTGGCTTCGTTAGTCGGGCTACTGACGCTGGCGGTATATCTGGTGCTGGTGCCGCTGATGGTCTTTTTCCTGGTAAAAGATAAAGAGCAGATGCTAAATGCCGTGCGCCGCGTGCTGCCGCGTAATCGCGGGCTGGCGGGGCAGGTGTGGAATGAGATGAATCAGCAGATCACCAACTATATCCGCGGAAAAGTGCTGGAGATGGTGGTGGTGGGCGTGGCGACCTGGCTGGGCTTTTTGCTGTTTGGCCTCAATTATTCGCTACTGCTGGCGGTACTGGTGGGCTTTTCGGTCCTGATC
Source organism: Salmonella sp. A7 (assembly GCF_020181675.1). Classification (NCBI taxonomy): domain Bacteria; kingdom Pseudomonadati; phylum Pseudomonadota; class Gammaproteobacteria; order Enterobacterales; family Enterobacteriaceae; genus Salmonella; species Salmonella sp. A7. The sequence continues at coordinate 1,345,615 of NZ_CP084001.1, forward strand.
CCCTATATCGGCGCTTTTGTGGTGACAATTCCGGTGGTGGGCGTCGCGCTGTTTCAGTTTGGCCTGGGGACGGAATTCTGGAGCTGTTTTGCCGTTTATCTGATTATTCAGGCGCTGGATGGCAATTTGCTGGTACCGGTACTTTTCTCCGAAGCGGTGAATTTGCATCCGCTGGTGATTATTCTGTCAGTGGTGATTTTCGGCGGTCTGTGGGGTTTCTGGGGAGTGTTTTTCGCCATTCCATTGGCGACGCTGATTAAAGCCGTTGTCCATGCCTGGCCGGATGGTCAGGTGACAGATGCCTCATCCTGAGCGGTCTGTACAAAAGTTGTAAAGCGTGAACGACATCATAGTGCCCTGCCGCCATTTTGCGCACGCCTGATGAGGGACAAGCGCTTAGAAAGCCGCTCTTTTTTTAATGCCGCGCCGTGTTGCGGCATTTTTATTGTCGGAACCTACAAAATTCTCGCTGTAAAGCCGCCAAAATTTGGTGACTTAACCTAAGCATTCTTCTGAGAAATTCGTTAATAAGTGACATCATTGATGCGAGATTGCTTTTTTAATGTAAAGCGATAACGAAACAGGGAATGAGTGTGTTGAGAAAACATTACTTGAAAGGGTATACCGCGCGGCAAATTGTACAGCGAGCCATGAAAATTATTCCTTACTCGGTAAACGTCATGGATGAACATGGCGTCATTATCGCGTCTGGCGAACCTTCGCGGCTTCGCCAGCGTCACGAAGGGGCCATTCTGGCGCTGAAGGAAAACCGTATTGTAGAAATTGATTCCGCTACCGCCAATCAGCTAAAAGGCGTGCGATCCGGCATTAATCTTCCCATCTCTTTTCATGAACAGCTTATCGGCGTGGTCGGCATTACCGGCGAGCCGGAGGAGGTTCGCGCGTATGCCGAGCTGGTTAAAATGGCGGCGGAGCTGGTGATCGAGCATATGGTGCTGATCGAACAGCGACAGTGGGATAAACGCTATCGCGAAGAGCTGATCAACCAATTGATTTTGCGAGAAAATTCAACAGAGTCGTTGCGCTCCATGGCGGCCTATCTGGGCATTGATCTGGCGGTTCCCAGAGTGGTGCTGATTATTGAACTTTCCCAGCCGGATCGCGAAGCGCTGCGCAATGTAATGGATTATTTCGAGAATCACGCGCGCAACCATTTGGTGACGTTTACCGAATTTAATGAATTAATCATTATTAAGCCTATCACGTTAAAAGAGGGAAAGTGGAATACCCGCCAGGAAATGGGCGAATTGCAGATTTTTAAATCATGGGCTGCATCATCGGGCTTTAGCCGTATTTTGGTTGGGGGTTATTTTGCCGGCGAGACGGGATTGCACCGATCTTTGCTCACTGCGAGAGCCACGCAGGCGATGGCGAAAAGACAAAAGCTGCGCAGCCAGTACATTTTTTATCATGACCATGCGCTTCCCGCGCTGCTAAGCGGGCTGTCTGAAAGTTGGCAAGTGCAGGAGCTATCGCGTCTGTGGCTGCAACTGGCGCAACATGACGCGAAAGGCGTATTGCAACAGACGCTGCGGACCTGGTTTGAACATAATTGTGACCTGACGCAAACAGCCAAAGCATTGCATATTCATGTGAATACATTGCGCTATCGCTTACAGCGCTGTGAGGATATTACACACATAAAAATCAACGAGTTAAAAAGTACGCTTTGGCTTTATATCGGTATGGAGCTCCAGGCCGAATCTGTACCGTCCGACAAGTTACCGCTGCCAGGTCGAATCGAAATTTGTTGAAAGCTCCAGCGGATTTTTAGGCGGGTTTTTCCATACTGCGCGCTCCATGTTAAAGGAGGCGCAGTATATGACGTCGATATCCACCCTGGGAGCCATTGCCGCATTGGTTGTGGCCATCGTATTAATTTTAAGAAAAGTGTCGCCAGCCTACGGCATGATGGCGGGCGCGCTGGTCGGCGGTTTGATTGGCGGCGCCGATCTTCTGCAAACCGTGTCGCTGATGGTGTCAGGCGCGCAGGGCATCGTTAATGCCGTATTGCGTATTCTGGCCGCAGGCGTACTGGCGGGCGTATTAATTGAGTCCGGGGCGGCGAATACGATTGCTGAGACGATTGTCCGCAAAGTGGGGGAAACCCGGGCATTATTGGCATTAGCCATTGCCACACTATGTTTGACCGCCGTCGGCGTATTTATTGATGTGGCGGTGATTACCGTCGCGCCGATTGCGCTGTCGATTGCGCGTAATGCTGGCCTGTCAAAAAGCGCTATTCTGCTGGCGATGGTTGGCGGCGGCAAAGCGGGTAACGTGATGTCACCCAACCCGAACGCTATTGCCGCCTCTGATGCGTTTCATGTTCCTCTTACCTCTATTATGCTGGCGGGCGTGGTTCCGGGCATCGTTGGGCTTATTATCGCCTATCTGTTAGCGAAACGGCTGAATAATAAAGGCGCGGGCGTCGCCGATCATGAAGTGACTCACCATGATGACTCCGTCGCCAGACCCGGCTTTCTGGTGGCGATTAGCGCGCCGCTGGTCGCTATTTTCCTGCTTTCTCTCCGTCCGTTTGCCGGCATTTCCATTGACCCGTTAATTGCCCTGCCCGTAGGGGGATTGGTCGGTCTGCTGTTGATGGGACGCGCGCGCCACTGTAACCAGTACATGGTCGCCGGTCTGATGCGTATGGCGCCTGTCGCTATTATGTTGCTGGGAACCGGTACGCTGGCCGGCATTATCGCTAATTCCGAACTTAAAGATGTCCTGATTCATGGCCTCACCGCTTCGGGATTGCCGTCCTGGCTGCTGGCACCCGTGTCTGGCGCCATGATGTCAATGGCGACGGCCTCAACCACAGCGGGAACGGCGGTGGCGTCCGGCGTTTTCTCTCCCACGTTACTTGAACTTGGCGTTTCCGCCCTGGCGGGAGCCGCTATGATCCATGCGGGCGCCACGGTGCTGGACCATCTGCCGCACGGCAGCTTTTTCCACGCGACGGGCGGCAGCGTCAATATGCAAATTCATGAACGTTTAAAGCTAATGCCGTATGAAACGCTGGTGGGGTTAGCCATTACCTTTATTTCTACTCTGATGTTCGGTTTCTTTGGTTTTGCAGGATAATCCCTATGAAAATTGTTATTGCTCCTGATTCATTTAAAGAAAGTTTGTCCGCAATGGCGGTCGCTGAGGCGATAGAAAAGGGGTTCCGCGAAATTTATCCTGACGCCGACTACGTTAAAGTGCCCATGGCGGATGGCGGGGAAGGAACCGTACAATCAATGGTGGAAGCCAGCGGCGGGCGTTATGTTGACCAGTGGGTACAAGGCCCGCTTGGGCAGCCGGTGGCCGCGCGCTGGGGAATGCTGGGCGATAGCGATACCGCCGTGATTGAAATGGCGGCGGCATCCGGGCTGCATCACGTTTCGCCTGAATTGCGCAACCCGCTTAATACCACCAGCTACGGCACCGGCGAGTTAATCGTCGCGGCGCTGGAGCGTGGCGTAAAGCGTATTATTCTGGGAATTGGCGGCAGCGCGACGAATGACGGCGGCGCGGGGATGATGCAGGCGCTTGGCGTTATATTGCGCGATAAACAGGGACGCTCGCTTTCTCCGGGCGGCGAGGCGCTGGCGGCGCTGGCCTCTATCGATCTGTCCGGTTGTCACCCATTGCTGCGTAAGGTATCGATAACCGTGGCGTGCGATGTCAACAATCCGCTGTGTGGTCCCCAGGGCGCATCGGCCATCTTTGGCCCACAAAAAGGGGCGACAGCGGAAATGGTGAACACCCTGGACGCGGCGCTGGAAAACTGGGGCCGACATATTTATCAGGCTACGGGGCGTGAGGTGATTAATGCTCCCGGCGCGGGCGCGGCAGGTGGAATGGGCGCCGCGCTTTTAGGATTGCTCAATGCGGAATTACGCGCCGGCGTAGAGATTGTTGTGGAAACGCTACAGCTTGAGCAGGCGGTTAAAGATGCCGATCTGGTGATTACCGGAGAAGGGCGGCTGGACAGCCAAAGTATTTGCGGCAAGACGCCGATTGGCGTCGCCAGAGTGGCGAAGCGGTATCATAAACCGGTTATCGCGCTCGCCGGTGGGCTGCAACACGATCATCACGTTGTGTATCAGCAGGGTATCGATGCGGCGCTGTCGATTTTGTCGCATATCGTTACGCTGCCGGAAGCCTTACACGAGGCGGAATATAACCTGAGCCTGTCGGCGCGCAATGTGGCGGCGATATGGCGTCTGGCGCGGCAAGCCTGACGGCGCATTCCCTTTCCAGGCCGCACATCAGCGCGGCCTGAGGCTTTTACGCGTTTTCTTTCAGCCAGTTCAGCACCACATCATGGTGATTGCTGGTTTTAAAATCATTAAAGACGTGTTCAATCTTACCATCAGCGTCAATCAAAAAGCTGATGCGGTGAATGCCGTCATACGTTTTGCCCATAAACGACTTTTCGCCCCAGACGCCGAACTGTTCACACACCTGATGGTTTTCATCGGACAAAAGGGTAAAGTTCAGCAGCTCTTTTTCAGCGAAACGGGAGAGTTTTTCAGGTTTATCGGTGCTGATGCCCAGCACGTCCACGCCTGCTTTTTTGAGCTCGTCCATGTTATCGCGTAAGCCGCAGGCCTGCACGGTACAGCCGGGTGTCATGGCTTTTGGGTAGAAATAAACCAGAACGCGCTGTCCCTGGAAGTCGGTCAAATTTACTTGTTCCCCGTCTTGATCCGGCAAGCTAAATTTCGGTGCGATATCACCGGCTTTCAGTGGATTCATTACTTAACTCCATCCTGTTCATCATGTTGTGAGTAATTGACGACGTTTATACTGCCTTGCGCATTGAGTTCTGTACATAGTGCTTTAAAGGCTTGCTCAATATTTGCGGAATTTTGCGACGCCGGGCTATGTGCGGTGATTTGAATAAATAATTGCGCAGCTTTATCACCTTCAGCCGGCTGTGTGCGGGAGACCAGCTCCGCAATATTCATTTCATGACTATTAAACAGCGCGGTGAATCGCTCAATTAAATGCGGGGAGTCGGCGACCTCAACCTGAACCCATACCGTCGCGGGCATTGCCGGGCGGGGGCGGTCGGACGTCCGTTTCATCACAATCAGCAGATCCAGCTCCGCGCCTTTTAACGGCAATGTCGATTCAATCAAGGTAATCGCGTTCCACGTGCCGGACAACAACATAATAAACGTGAATTCATCGCCCAGCATCGCCAGTCGGCTGTCTTCGATATTACAGCCGCAACTGCTGACATGGCGAGTAATGGTATTCACAATACCGGGCCTGTCGGCGCCCAGCGCAGTGATAACCAAATAGTGTTGTGATGACGGTGTCAAACCAGTTATTCCTTTGAGCGGTGAGGTAATCTTAAGGAAACCATAAAAAAAACCTGCATACAACAATCAGAACGGCTTTGGTCGCTTGCTTTTATTGCCATACCAAACGTACCATTGAGGGACTTGTTTGCACAGAGGATGGCCCATGTTCACGGGAAGTATTGTCGCGCTTGTTACGCCGATGGATGAGAAAGGTAACGTCAGTAGGTCTTGCCTGAAAAAACTCATTGATTATCATGTCGCCAACGGTACCTCGGCGATTGTTTCGGTTGGCACCACCGGCGAGTCTGCCACGCTAAGCCATGATGAACATGGCGATGTCGTGATGATGACGCTGGAACTGGCTGACGGACGTATTCCGGTTATCGCCGGCACGGGCGCAAACGCGACCGCGGAAGCGATTAGCCTGACGCAGCGTTTTAACGATAGCGGCATTGTTGGCTGCCTGACGGTGACGCCGTACTACAATCGCCCCACGCAGGAAGGTTTGTTCCAGCATTTCAAAGCCATCGCGGAACACACTGACTTGCCGCAAATTCTGTATAATGTGCCGTCCCGTACCGGCTGCGACATGTTGCCGGAAACCGTGGGTCGTCTGGCGGAAATAAAAAATATTATCGCTATCAAAGAGGCGACAGGGAACTTAACCCGCGTTCACCAGATCAAAGAGCTGGTTTCAGACGATTTTATTCTGCTTAGCGGCGATGACGCGTCTGCGCTGGACTTTATGCAACTGGGTGGTCATGGCGTGATTTCCGTTACGGCTAACGTAGCGGCGCGCGAGATGGCTGACATGTGCAAACTGGCGGCGGAAGGGCAATTTGCCGAGGCGCGCGCTATCAACCAGCGTCTGATGCCGTTACACAACAAACTATTTGTCGAACCCAATCCTATCCCGGTGAAATGGGCATGTAAGGCATTGGGTCTTGTGGCGACCGACACGCTGCGCCTGCCAATGACGCCTATCACGGACCATGGTCGTGACATCGTCAAAGCAGCGCTTCAGCATGCTGGCCTGCTGTAAAGTTTAGGGAGATTTGATGGCTTACTCAGTACAAAAGTCGCGCCTGGCGAAGGTTGCGGGTGTTTCGCTTGTTTTGCTGCTCGCTGCCTGTAGTTCCGATTCGCGCTACAAGCGCCAGGTAAGCGGCGATGAATCCTATCTGGATGCCGCGCCGCTTGCTGAACTTCACGCCCCGGCAGGAATGATCCTGCCGATAACGACCGGCGACTACGTTATTCCGGTCACGAAGGGGAGCGGCGCGGTTGGTAAGGCGTTGGATATCCGTCCGCCAGCGCAGCCGTTAGCGTTAGTGAGCGGCGCGCGTACCCAGTTCTCTGGCGATACCGCTACGCTATTTGTGGAGAATGGCCGGAGCAGCACGCTGTGGCCGCAAGTCGTCAGCGTGATTCAGGCGAAAAATTATCCGATTGAAAAACGTGACGATGCCAGCCAGACCCTGACGACCGATTGGGTGAACTGGAACCGCCTGGATGAAGACGAACAGTATCGCGGACGTTATCAAATCTCGGTGAAGCCGCAGGGCTATCAGCAGGCGGTAACGGTAAAACTGGTTAATCTGGAACAGGCTGGCAAGCCGGTCGCTGACGCGGCGTCGCTGCAGCGCTATAGCACTGAAATGATGAACGTCATTTCCGCCGGTCTGGATAAGACCGCTACGGATGCGGCAAATGCCGCGCAGAACCGTTCCGCCGCAACGATGGATGTGCAGAGCGCCGCTGATGATACCGGTTTACCTATGCTGGTCGTTCGCGGTCCGTTCAACCTCGTGTGGCAACGCCTCCCGGCCGCGTTGGAAAAAGTGGGCATGAAAGTCACCGACAGCACTCGCTCTCAGGGCAGCATGGCGGTAACGTACAAACCGTTGTCTGACAGCGACTGGCGGGATCTGGGCGCTAGCGACCCGGGCCTGGCATCCGGAGACTATAAATTGCAGGTCGGCGATTTAGATAACCGCAGCAGCTTGCAGTTTATCGATCCTAAGGGGCATACTCTGACGCAAAGCCAGAACGACGCGCTGGTTGCCGTCTTCCAGGCAGCGTTCAACAAGTAATTTAACAGGGCTGGAGTAATCCGGCCCTTTTTTCTGATAAGATACGCAAACGTGTGCGTCGGTACAAAAACGCGATTTAACCGCTATTTCGCACCACAATTACAGGCCGACGTCTCCGGCAGGCGTAGCAGGAAATGAATACTTATCGTTAATTCACACCCAGGAGTGTTAAAGATGCAAAAGCAAGCTGAGTTGTATCGTGGTAAAGCGAAAACCGTATACAGCACGGAAAACCCGGACCTGTTGGTGCTCGAATTCCGCAATGATACGTCAGCAGGGGATGGCGCGCGCATTGAACAGTTTGATCGCAAAGGCATGGTAAATAACAAATTCAACCATTTCATTATGACCAAACTGGCCGAGGCGGGCATCCCGACCCAGATGGAACGTTTGCTGTCTGATACCGAGTGTCTGGTGAAGAAACTAGAGATGGTGCCGGTTGAATGTGTGGTGCGCAACCGTGCGGCAGGGTCGCTGGTCAAGCGTCTGGGCGTGGAAGAAGGCATGGAGCTTAACCCGCCGATATTCGATCTGTTCCTGAAAAACGACGCGCTGCACGACCCGATGGTGAATAGTTCCTACTGTGAAACGTTCGGTTGGGTAAGTCAGGAAAATCTGGCGCGTATGAAAGAGCTAACCTACAAAGCCAACGACGTACTGAAAAAACTGTTTGATGACGCGGGTCTTATCCTGGTGGATTTCAAACTGGAGTTTGGCCTGTATAAAGGCGAAGTGGTGCTGGGCGATGAGTTTTCGCCGGACGGCAGCCGCCTGTGGGATAAAGAGACGCTGGACAAAATGGACAAAGACCGCTTCCGCCAGAGTCTGGGTGGTCTGATTGAAGCCTATGAAGCCGTCGCGCATCGCCTGGGCGTGAAATTAGATTAATTCCGCTTCTGACCGGGGGGCAACCGCTCTCCGGTATCATCCTTTCCTCATTCTGATAGCGTTTACCTGTGGTAATCCTGCGCCTGACCGCCTACGATCATCTGTATAACAAAGAGAGAATGAGGTGATTATGCGCTGGCAAGGGCGTCGTGAAAGCAACAATGTAGAGGACAGACGTAATCGGCCAGGCGGCCCCTCGCTGGGTGGCCCAGGCTTTCGTCTTCCGCGCGGAAAAGGCGGCATCATTCTGTTGGTGGTGGTGTTGGTCGCAGGGTACTATGGGGTGGATTTAACCGGTCTGTTGACCGGTCAGCCGATTTCGCAGCAGCAGTCGACGCGTTCGATAAGCCCCAATGATGATGAAGCGGCAAAATTTACCTCGGTGATTCTGGCGACGACCGAAGATACCTGGGGGCAACTCTTTCAAAAAATGGGGCGCGGCTATCAGCAGCCAAAACTGGTGATGTACCGTGGTATGACGCGCACCGGCTGTGGTGCGGGTCAGTCCGTGATGGGGCCGTTTTACTGCCCGGCGGACGGCACCGTTTATATCGATCTCTCATTTTACGATGATATGAAAAATAAGCTGGGCGCGGACGGTGATTTTGCTCAGGGTTATGTCATCGCCCACGAAGTCGGCCACCACGTACAAAAACTGTTAGGTATTGAGCCGAAAGTACGCCAGTTGCAGCAAAACGCATCGCAAACAGAGGTGAATCGCCTTTCGGTGCGCATGGAGCTACAGGCGGATTGCTTTGCCGGCGTGTGGGGACACAGTATGCAGCAGCAAGGCGTACTGGAGGCGGGCGATCTGGAAGAGGCGCTCAATGCCGCACAGGCTATCGGCGACGATCGCTTACAGCAACAGGGGCAGGGGCGCGTCGTGCCGGATAGTTTTACCCACGGCACCTCAGAACAGCGCTACAGCTGGTTTAAGCGTGGCTTTGACAGCGGCGACCCGGCGCAATGTAATACGTTTGGCAAAAACTTTTGATAAACCGGGGCAGGGATGTCTGATATCGATGCGCTACAGGCGTTAACGTCGCAAATGACACAGGAAGGCATTCGCCGTTTACTGGTCATCAGCGGCGATGCGGCGTGGTGCCGGGAGCGGGCCGAGGCGATACGCGCTGCGCTGCCCGGTGACTGGCTGTGGGTCGCGCCTGACGCGCCCGCCCAGCCGCGCTGTACGCCACAGGCGTTACAAACGCTGCTGGGCCGTGAATTCCGTCATGCGATATTTGATGCCTGGCAGGGCTTTGACGCCGCAGCGTTTGCCGCCCTGAGCGGGACCTTGCAGGCCGGAAGCTGGCTGCTTCTGCTGATGCCGCCGTATGAGACGTGGGAAAGCAGGCCTGATATCGATTCACTGCGCTGGAGCGACTGCGCGCAGCCTATCCCCACACCGCAGTTTGCACAGCATCTTAAACGGACTCTTTCCCGCGATCCGCAAACGCTGCTTTGGCGACAGCGCCAGCCGTTTTGCTGGCCATCTTATCCTTCCCGTGAACGCTGGCGACCCGCCACCGGCGAGCCGCAGCCGGAGCAGGCGGCTATCTTATCGCGTTTACGTGAAATGCCGCCCGGCGTGGCGACGGTGATTGCCCCCCGTGGGCGCGGCAAATCGGCGCTGGCCGGGCAATTCATCTCCCGGATGGCGGGCACGGCTATCGTGACCGCACCGGCGAAAACGGCAACGGATATCCTGGCAGCGTTTGCCGGTGAGCGGTTCTGCTTTATGGCGCCGGATGCGCTGCTGGCGAGCGGGGCAAGAGCCGACTGGCTGGTGGTTGACGAGGCGGCGGCAATCCCCGCGCCGCTGCTGCTGCAACTGGTTTCGCGCTTTCCCCGCATACTACTCACCACCACCGTTCAGGGCTACGAAGGCACCGGACGAGGTTTTTTACTTAAGTTTTGCGCCCGTTTTCCGCAGCTTCACCGCTTCACGCTTCGTCAGCCTGTCCGCTGGGCGCCAGAATGCCCGCTGGAAAATATCGTCAGCGAGGCGCTGATATTCGACGATGAAGCGTTTGCGCAGGCGCCACATGGCGCGATAGCAATCTCGGCGTTTTACCAACAGGCTTGGGGGGAGACGCCCGCGTTGCCGAGGGCTGTGTATCAGTTACTGTCGGGGGCGCACTATCGTACTTCGCCGCTGGATCTGCGCCGAATGATGGATGCGCCAGGACAGCATTTCTTGCAGGCCACGGCGAATAACCGTGTGGCGGGCGCCCTCTGGCTGGTCGAAGAGGGCGGGTTATCCGCAGAACTCAGTCAGGCTGTATGGGCCGGTTTCCGGCGTCCGCGTGGAAATCTGGTGGCGCAGTCGCTGGCGGCGCACGGTAGCGACCCTTTAGCCGCGACGCTGGTCGGGCGTCGCGTAAGCCGTATCGCAGTGCACCCCGCTCGCCAGCGTGAAGGCATCGGTCAGCAGTTGATTGCCTGCGCGTGCATGCAGGCGGCGCAGTGTGATTATCTTTCCGTCAGCTTCGGCTATACGCCGGAGCTGTGGCGTTTCTGGCAACGCTGCGGCTTTGTACTGGTACGGATGGGCAACCATCGGGAGGCGAGCAGCGGTTGCTATACGGCGATGGCGTTATTGCCGCTGAGCGACGCGGGAACACGGCTGGCGCAGCAGGAACACCGACGTTTGCGCCGCGATGCGGATATCCTGACGCAGTGGAACGGCGAGGCGATACCGCTGGCGGCGTTACGCGAACAGGCGCTTAATGGTGAAGACTGGCGTGAGCTGGTCGGTTTTGCGTTCGCGCACCGCCCGCTACTGACATCGTTAGGTTGCCTGCATCGTTTACTGCAATACAGCGCATTGCCATTACCGGCGCTGAGAGGGCGGCTGGAGGAAAAAGCCAGCGATGCCGAACTGTGCGCCCGGCTACGCATTTCAGGCCGTAAAGCTCTGCTGGCGTTGCAGCGTGCGCAGGCGGCGCAGGCGCTGATTGCGCTGGATGCCGGACGAACGCAGCGTTTGCGCGACGTAATGCCCGGCGGTGGGGAGCATGCCGGATAGCGATAGCTGTCCGGCATGTTATCCGGTTACTTTTTCGGCTGATTTTTCTTCGGCCAGTCTTCTTCATCGTCCCACTTATCGTTAAAATCGCGATGCGGGGGCAGCTCAGGTTTATTGGCAAGGAATTTCTTATGGTCGATGCGTTTGAGATCTTTGATCACATTCAGCAGTACGCCTACCAGAAACACCAATACCAGAATCCACCAATATTTTGCCAGCCAGTCCATGCTTATTTCCTCTTACCGGAACGCTCATCAGGCGACGAGCTGTTCCATAATACGTTGATACATACGGGCCAGTAGCTGGAGATCGGCGGCATTCACACATTCATTAATTTTATGAATGGTGGCGTTCACCGGCCCCAGTTCTACCACCTGCGCTCCCATACGGGCGATAAAACGTCCGTCGGACGTACCGCCCGTCGTCAGTAATTGCGGTTTAATTTCATTATAGTGCTCAATGGCGTTTACCACCGCGTCCACCAGCTTGCCGCGTGCGGTCAGGAACGGCTGGCCGGAAAGCCACCAGTCTACGGTATAACGCAGCTGATGCTTCTCAAGCAGCGCATGTACCCGCTCTTTGATCATCTCATCGGTCAGTTCCGTGCTGAAACGGAAGTTAAACTGCACGAACAGTTCGCCGGGAATGACATTATTGCTGCCGGTGCCTGCCTGGATATTGGCTACCTGCATACTGGTGGCCGGGAAAAAGTCATTGCCCCGATCCCACTCGATAGCGACCAGTTCATTAAGAAAAGGCGCGGCGCGATGAACAGGGTTATCCGCCAGATGCGGATAGGCAACGTGCCCCTGAACGCCATGAATAGTGAGGTTACAGGTGAGGGAACCGCGACGCCCGTTTTTGACGACATCGCCCACAATTTCAGTACTGGAAGGTTCGCCGACCAGACAGTAATCCAGCCGCTCGTTACGGGCCATCAGCGCTTCAACCACCTTTACGGTGCCATTTTTTGCGCTGGCTTCCTCATCAGAGGTAATCAAAAATGCGAGACGGCCCCGGTGATGAGGATGCTGCGCAACAAAACGTTCAGCAGCCACCACCATGGCCGCCAGTGAACCTTTCATATCCGCCGCGCCGCGACCGAACAACATTCCGTCGCGAATCGTAGGTTCAAACGGCGGATTGATCCAGCGATCGACATCGCCAGCCGGTACGACGTCAGTATGCCCGGCGAACGCCAGCGTTTCGCCACGCCCACGCCATGCCCAAAAATTTTGCGTGTCGCCAAAATCCATATGCTCAATGGTAAAACCGATTTTACGCAGGCGTTCAATCATTAATGCCTGACAGCCTGCGTCATCCGGACTCAGGGAGGGGCGACGAATAAGTTGCTGTGTCAGCTCAATAACCGGGCACGACATAGACTACACCTCATCAAAAAACTGCTGATAACGGGATTCACTGAAACCAAGCAGCATAGGCTTCCCGGGCGCGCAGAGCAATGGGCGTTTGATGATTGCCGGCTGTTCAACCATGAGAGCAGCGGCGGAGTCGGCATCGGTAATCCCGCTGCGGTCGCCTTCATCCAGTTTGCGCCATGTTGTGCCGCGCGTATTCAGTAAAGGCTGCCAGCCGAGTTCGGCAATAAAGGTATTAAGAAGAGGGAGGTCTATGCCATCCACACGGTAATCGTGAAAACGATAATCAATGCCATGCTCCTCCAGCCAACGGCGCGCTTTTTTGATCGTGTCGCAATTCTTAATGCCATAGAGGGTAATCATATTGAATCCTTTAACGCGAAATTCGAATAAATAATCAATAGTATCGTCTGCGGGATAATAAGTGTGGCTGTTAATGGTTATTTATCCAGCGCTGATCGGCAATCAATATAACATTGTTGAGTGAATGTGAATAATGATTCCAAAACGTTCCAAATGTGGCTTGTTTATAATTCGCGGGACAAATCCTATTTTGCGCACATGCAATTGATTGTTTTTTAACCCGATTTGATAAAGTAGTAGAAAAGGTATTAATGTTGCTAAATATTGCAGTAAGTCACATAAAATTTACGGCTACAGCGCCATAGTAATATCATAGACAGCGTAACCAGAGGATATCGCAACAATCGGTTAAATGAACTTCTCTCTATACCGCTAACTACGTAGAATACCCATAATAATAAGAGAGGCTATTATGATTGAACGTGAACTGGGGAACTGGAAAGATTTTATCGAAGTCATGCTTCGTAAATAAATGCCTGGAAGGCACCGCGCTCCCATAGGGGATAAGAAAAGGCGACTCAACGAAAGTCGCCTTTTTTGTGCCCGACACCTCGTATCAGGCTGGCCGGGAGCTTATTCCGGGCGCGGCTTCAGCGGGAAGCGGCGACGTATCAGCACGAAAAACAGGGGTACAAAGAAGATAGCCAGAATGGTTGCTGAGATCATTCCCCCCATCACGCCGGTTCCGACAGCATGTTGGCTACCCGAGCCTGCCCCGGTGCTGGTGGCCATCGGCAATACGCCAAAGATAAACGCCAGCGAAGTCATCAGTATCGGTCGCAGGCGCTGGCGGCTGGCGTACAGCGTGGCGTCTAACAGCGCGTGTCCCTTCTGATTCATTTCGTTAGCGAATTCCACAATCAGAATCGCGTTTTTCGCCGAGAGGCCGATAACGGTCAACAGCCCCACCTGGAAGTAAACATCGTTTTCCAGCCCGCGCATCCAGGTAGCGAGTAGCGCGCCAATGACGCCGAGCGGCACAACCAGCATCACCGAGAAGGGCACCGACCAGCTTTCATACAATGCCGCCAGACACAGGAAGACGACTAATAGCGAAATAGCGTACAGCGCAGGCGCCTGCGCGCCGGAGAGCCGTTCCTGGTAAGACATGGCTGTCCATTCCAGGCCAAAACCGCCCGGTAGCTGATGCACCAACGACTCCATGACATCCATCGCCGTCCCGGTACTGACCCCCGGCGCGGCCTCTCCGACAATTTCTACCGCCGAATAGCCGTTATAGCGTTCCAGACGCGGCGATCCGGTTTCCCAGCGCGAGGTGGCGAAGGCGGAGAAGGGGACCATGCCGCCGTCTTTGTTACGGACATACCAAAGATTAATATCATCCGGCAACATACGATATTTCGCCGCGGCCTGAACATAGACCTTCTTCACGCGGCCCCGGTCCATAAAGTCGTTGACGTAGCTCGATCCCCAGGCTGTTTGCAGGGTGTCGTTGATATCGTCAATCGATACGCCCAGCGCCTGCGCTTTTCGTTGGTCAATATCAATTTGCAGTTGCGGGCTGTCGTCCAGGCCGTTGTGGCGCACGCGGGTCAAGGAACTGTTTTTCCCGGCCAGCTCAATGAGTTGATCTCGTGCGGCCATCAGCGCGTCATGGCCTGCTCCGGCGTGATCCTGTAATTCCATATCAAAACCGGCGGAGCTGCCCAGACCGCTAATTGCCGGCGGGCTGCTGGCGAAGACGCGAGCTTCTTTAATCTGGTTAAACGCTTTTGTCGCCCGCTCAATAATGGCGAACGAGGAGCCGGTGGTGGGATCGCGCGCGTCCCAGTCTTTCAAGCGAACAAACATGCGCGCGACGTTTTGCCCATTCCCGCCAGGGCCGGAACCTACCGTCGAGAAGACCGACATAATGTTGTCTTTCTCATGGGTGAAGTAATAGTTTTCAACCTTTTCAACGACTTTCAGGGTCTGCTGTTGCGTAGAACCGCTCGGTAGCTGGATAGACGTAGTGAACATGCCCCGATCTTCTTGCGGTAGAAAGGAGGTGGGGAGACGCAAAAACAGGAACACCATGCCGCCAAGCAACAGAACATAAATCAGAATCCAGCGCAGGCTGCGATGCAAAATTTTCGCTACGCCTTTCTCATAACGTTCGGCATTACGATTGAAGGTACGGTTAAACCAGCCGAAAAATCCGCGTTGCCCGTGTTGTTCGCCTTTGTGCAGCGGTTTTAATAACGTTGCGCACAGCGCCGGTGTCAGGATCATGGCGACCAGCACCGACAGCACCATTGCCGAGACAATGGTGATAGAAAACTGACGATAAATCGCCCCGGTGGTACCGCCAAAGAACGCCATCGGCACGAATACCGCAGACAGCACCATCGCAATACCGACCAGCGCCCCCTGGATCTGCCCCATGGATTTGCGCGTCGCTTCACGCGGCGTGAGCCCTTCTTCGCTCATGATACGTTCGACGTTTTCCACCACCACGATGGCATCGTCGACCAGGAGCCCGATCGCCAGCACCATCGCGAACATGGTTAATGTGTTAATACTGTAGCCAAACGCGTAAAGCACGGAGAAGGTGCCCATTAATACCACCGGCACGGCGATCGTCGGAATCAGCGTGGCGCGAAAGTTTTGCAGGAACAGGTACATCACCAGGAAAACCAGCGCGATAGCCTCCAGCAACGTTTTGACCACATCGATAATCGAGGCTTTAACAAAGGAGGTGGTTTCATACGCGATCTTGTATTCCAGGCCGTGAGGGAAGTACTGCGCCAGCTCGTTGAGGCGATCCAGCACCAGCTTCGCGGTCGCCATTTCATTCGCGCCGGAAGCCAGCTTAACCCCAAGACCGGAAGCCGGATTGCCGTTAAAACGGCTGAGGTAGTCATACTTTTCCGCCCCCAGCTCCACGGTGGCGACATCGCCCAGTTTGACCTCGGAACCGTCCTGATTAACGCGCAGGGTGATATCGCGAAATTGTTGCGGCGTTTGCAGCAGTGACTGCGCATTAATGGTGGCGTTCAGCGCCTGCTTGTCGACCGAAGGCGTACCGCCAAGCTGCCCGACGGCGATTTGCGCATTCTGCGACTCAATTGCATCGGTCACGTCTTTCGTGGTCATCTGAAAACTATTCAATTTGGCCGGATCGAGCCAGATACGCATAGAGTACTGTGAACCATAAGCGTCAATATCGCCCACGCCGTTGACGCGGCTGAGCGGGTCCTGAATATTACTGGCGACGTAGTCGGCGATATCCTGCTTGTCCATAGAACCGTCGGTAGAGACGAAAGCGATGGTCAAAATATTGGTATCGCCCGTTTTGCGTACCGTGACGCCTTGATCCTGTACCGCCTGCGGCAGTTTACGCATCGCGGACTGTAACTGGTTTTGCACCTGCTGAACCGCCTCATCAGGATCGGTTCCCGCAATAAAGCTCAGGGTGATGGTCGCCTGTCCGGTTCCGCTGCTTTGTGATGACATGTACATCAGATTATCGAGGCCCGTCATATTCTGCTCAATAACCTGGGTTACGGTATTTTCCAGCGTTTGCGCCGACGCTCCCGGATAATTCGCGGTAATACGTACGTTGGGCGGCGCCAGATCGGGATATTGTTCAACAGGTAAAGAAAAAATGGCTAACGCCCCTGTCAGACACAACAGGATAGCCAGCACCCAGGCAAAAATGGGGCGATCGATAAAAAAATTCGCCATTAAAGGGGAACCTCGTGTTTCTACATATCGTTATAGATTTGAACTGCTTCACTGTAGCGGCAAGCTACGAGCCAAACGTGGAGAAATAAAGGAGATAATGTAAATTATCATGCGCTTTTACAGCATACTTTTTGTGCCAACGCCGGAAAGCCTGACATCTGGCCTTCCGGCGATTTGCCGTTCTTTACGTTAACTGACTCTCTTCCTTGTTGGAGGAGCGAAAACTGATACTGACCAGTGTGCCGCCGCCGGAGGGTTGCGAAAAATTCAGCGTGCCGCCAAGGCGCTCCGCGCGCTCACGCATTATATTCAGACCATAGTGTCCGGCAGGCTCATGCGGTTCGCCGATACCAATGCCATTATCGCGAATATAAACAGTATGATCGCCGTCAGGCGCGGTGACGCAGCTCACGGCGATTTCGCTCGCGTTGGCGTGTTTAATGGCGTTCAGGACCGCTTCACGCACAATTTGCAACAAATGCACCTGCATTTGCGCATCCAGTGCCAGCGTGGGTAAACGGCAATCCAACGTGAGTTTGGCTGGGGTCTGACTCTGTAAATCTTCCAGCATCTCATGCAATGCGGAGGGTAAATCGGCCTGCTGTAACGTCAGACGGAACGTGGTGAGTAGCTCGCGAAGCTGACGGTAGGCGTCGTTCAGCGCTCTGGAAAAATCCGCCATGATGCTTTGCGCGCCGGCGTTATCTTCTGGAATGGCGCGCTTCAAAAGCGTTAACTGAATACGTAAATAAGAAAGTACCTGCGCCAGCGAATCGTGTAGCTCACGGGCAATTGTCGCGCGCTCTTCCATTAACAAAAGTTGCTGAAAGTGTTTTTGCGCCTGATTAAAGTACAAACCACGCCCCAGCATCGTGGAGACGCTGTTCAGCAGCGGCGTAGAGGCATTAACGTTGGGGCTTTGCCAGTGGAGTTCGCCATAGACCGTGTCCTGCATCGTCACTGGCAGCATTTGCATCGGCAGGTCGGGGCTTTGCGTGCCTTCGCTAATCCGCCAGTTATCGCCCACGGTTAACTCCAGATACCAGGCGGCGTCATGTTCACGGACAATTTGCAAAATATGGCGAAAACAGTGGACATCGATTTGGCTGGTATTCAGCGCCTGGGAGCACTGGTATAACACCTCCAGGCGGCGATGCGCTTCGTGCAGATCGTGCGTTTTTTCTTCCACCGAGGCTTCCAGCGAACGGTAAAGTTTATGCAGCTCGCTCGACATCTGACTAAACGTTTTCGCCAATAATCCCAGCTCATTGGGTAAGCTGGTATCCAGCGGCAGCGGGGCGAACTGACCATGTTCAATACGCTGACTGGCGGTGACCAGTTGATTCAGCGGGCGAACGACCTGCTGGCGAATACGCCGTAGGGTAAAAAAGACCAGCGTAAATATGCCGATACCGCCCGCCAGCGATATGGCGACGACCAGCATGACTTTACGCTCGGCGTAATGCTGTAACGCCAGAACGAAGAGATCAATTTGATCGACGTAATTGTTGATATTGATCTGATACCAGGCAATGTCGCCGTCCTGTAGGCGGCTATTCATCTCCAGCCAGTTGGCGTGCAGGCGCGCGTAGCGAGTTTTCACCGCCTGCGGCACATACCAGGCGTTGAGATTTTGCAGTACCGGCGAGTTGAGCGCGTGCTGGAAAAGTTGACGATGCGCATTAATCTGCGGGCTACGGCTTTGCAGATCGTAACCCAGCCGATAGCTCTGCATTCGTAGCGAACCGGCGATATTGATCGCTTCGGCATCCCGTAAACTGCTGGTCAGCGTCAGTAATGCGCTGCCGGTGGACAGAATAGACAACAGCACAATATAGAAAAAAGCCTTAGCCAGACTGGCTGAGACCGGGCGTTTAACCGTCACGCTGGCACTCCCCGCATTTAGCTGAATCGCAATTGCATTTGCTTTGAAATAAATTGATCTGCCACAGGTTCTGGACAGATAGTTGTGCTTCCTGGGCAGATGAACATTGCCGACCCCGCCTTCGTCAGTTAATAACAATGCTCATATAAAGAATAAGGTTTTTACAACCAAAACAGAAGGATGCCATGAATCGTTTTATTATGGCCAATAGCCAGCAGTGTCTGGGCTGCCATGCCTGCGAGGTCGCCTGCGTAATGGCTCACAATGATGAGCGACATGTCCTGACGTCACAGCGCTATCAGCCCCGAATTACTGTCATCAAACATCAGCACCAGCGCAGCGCGGTCACATGTCACCATTGCGAAGATGCGCCCTGCGCCCGTAGCTGTCCGAACGGCGCGATCGCGCATATTAACAACAGCGTGCAGGTCAATGCGCAGAAGTGCATCGGCTGTAAATCCTGCGTCGTCGCCTGCCCATTCGGCACCATGCAGATGGTATTGACGCCCGTCGCGCCAAACCAGTTCAAAGCCAGCGCGCATAAATGCGATCTGTGTCAGGGACGTGAACAGGGTCCGGCCTGCGTGGAAAATTGCCCGGCGGATGCGCTGCAACTGGTCACCGAAGACTCGTTGACCCGTCTGGCTAAAACGCGACGGCTGCGTACCGCCCGGCAGGAGATTCGCCCCTGGCATACCGTGGATACACAACACAGTGGGACAGCAAGCAGCAAAGTCGAGCGTATGCAGGCGACGCCGCCACGCGGCGAACCGGATAAACTGGCGATTGAAGCGCGTAAAACCACCTTTGAGGAAATTTATCTGCCGTTTCGCGCCGCGCAGGCGGAGCGTGAAGCGTCCCGCTGCCTCACATGCGGGGAACACAGTATCTGCGAATGGACCTGTCCTCTGCATAACCATATTCCCCAGTGGATCGAACTGGTGAAAGCCGGCGATATTGATGCGGCGGTAGAGCTTTCCCACCAGACCAACTGCCTGCCGGAAATTACCGGGCGCGTCTGTCCGCAGGACCGGCTATGCGAAGGCGCGTGTACACTCCGCGATGAGTATGGCGCGGTTACCATCGGCAACATTGAGCGCTATATCTCCGATCGCGCTCTGAGCAAAGGCTGGCGTCCCGACCTGTCGGACGTACAGAAGAGCGATAAGCGCGTGGCGATTATCGGCGCGGGGCCGGCAGGTCTTGCCTGCGCTGACGTGCTGGCGCGCCATGGCGTAAGCGCCACCGTCTACGATCGCCACCCGGAAATCGGCGGTTTGCTCACCTTTGGTATTCCGGCTTTCAAACTGGATAAATCTCTGCTGGCGCGCCGTCGGGAAATCTTCAGCGCGATGGGGATTCGTTTCGAGCTTAACTGCGAAGTAGGGAAAGATATTTCTCTGGAGACGCTGCTGGAGAGTTATGACGCCGTCTTTGTCGGGGTAGGAACCTACCGTTCCATGAAGGCTGATTTACCGAATGAAGACGCGCCGGGGGTATATGATGCGTTGCCATTCCTCATCGCCAATACCAAACAGGTGATGGGGCTTCCGGCGTTGCCTGACGAGCCGTTTATTGATACTGCGGGCCTTAACGTGGTTGTGCTGGGCGGCGGTGACACCGCAATGGACTGCGTACGTACGGCGCTGCGTCATGGCGCTGCCAACGTCACCTGCGCTTATCGCCGTGATGAGGCCAATATGCCGGGGTCGAAAAAAGAGGTGAAAAACGCGCGGGAAGAGGGCGCGAACTTTGAATTTAACGTTCAGCCGGTTGAGTTGGTGCTGGATACGCACGGGCGCGTCAGCGGTATTCGCTTTTTGCGTACGCGGCTTGGCGAACCGGATGGTCAGGGGCGACGCCGTCCGGTACCTGTACCGGACAGCGAGTTCGTGATGCCGGCGGATGCGGTCATTATGGCGTTTGGTTTTCATCCGCATGGTATGTCGTGGCTGGAATCGCATGGCGTGAAGGTGGATAACTGGGGACGTATTGCCGCCAGCGTCGAGAGCGAGTTTCGTTACCAGACGTCCAACCCGAAAATTTTCGCCGGCGGCGATGCGGTGCGCGGTGCCGATCTGGTGGTGACGGCGATGGCAGAAGGCCGACATGCCGCGCAGGGGATACTCGACTGGTTAGCTAAATAAGCGTATTTGTAGGCCGGTTAAGGCCTGGAACGGTTAAATGATTGAGTGATAAAAAATCTTAAACTTATTGGCTAACCTTACTCCGTTTGCAGAAATGTTGACGCTCGCAGGGCTGGACGCCCTGCGATAAACATTTTCCCGTCGGGGCGACGTTTAACAGGCCTGATGAGGCCAATCTTAGTATTGAAAATAGAGTGTAAATTGAAGGAAGGGACGCTATCAGAATCCCTTCTTAGAGCCTATCCCATTACGACTATTTTACTTGTCATTTTGGCCCTGGGCAGTGCTCGCCAAAACGCGTTAGCGTTTTGAACGCCGCTAGCGGCGGCCCGAAGGGCGAGCGTAGCGAGTCAAACCTCACGTACTACGTGTACGCTCCGGTTTTTGCGCGCTGTCCGTGTCCAAACTGGCTGCGCCAATAACGCCTGGTGAGATAGGCTCTTAATTTTTATTTTAAGGAACCATATATCTGGTCAACAATCCAGCCATACGTCGCCGCAGGTAATAATCCACTGACAAAAACATTCGGGTTCACTTTAGGATTTGCTACCGGCGAGTGCGGCCTGTTACCTAAAATCACAATCGCCATATGATTAACCGGATCGATAGACGTCAGCGTTCCGGTCCATCCGGTATGTCCATACGTTTGCGGACTGGCTAATACCCCGAACGTGGGGGTCATTGAGGCGTTGCCGTTAACGCGCCACCCCAGACCAAAGGTAGCGTCTTCTGGCGAGCGGCGAGTAAACTGCGCAACCGTTTTGTCGTCGAATAGCTTCACGTTACCGTAGCCGCCCCCATTGAGCATGACTTGCATTAACACAGCCATATCATGGGTGTCAGAAAACAGTCCGGCGTGTCCTGAAACGCCGCCCATTGAGTACCAGGCTTTTTCGTCATGCACCTGGCCCCATAGTGTACCGGTGCGAATATTGGGGAAATGAATCACGCCGTCACGCGTGTTGCCATGTAGTTCCGTTGCGGCGATTTGCGGCGGCGTGAAGCCTTTCATCAGCGGGTTAAAGACGGTATGTTTTAATCCGAGCGGTTTATAAATGGTGGTTTCGACGTAGCGATCTAATGGCATTGCCGTTATCGATTCAACGATAAAACCAAGAATCATATAATCCACGTCGCTGTAGATATGCTTTGATCCAGGTTGATATTCCAGCGGCGTCTTTTTAATCATCTCCAGAGTAGTGCTTTTACTCTGTGAAAATAATTTACCGGCGACGTTTTTATTGGGATATTGTGGGTCGGCAGGAAAGCCCGCGACGTGATGAAGAATATCAATAATGCGGAGTTTATCTTTGCCTTTTATTTTATCCCCAGGCATATCCTTAAAGCCGGGGATGTATTTTGATACCAAATCATTGACATCTATTTTCCCTTCATACACCAGTTTTTGCAATGCAAAGTTAGTGGCATACATTTTTGTGTTTGAAGCCAGGTCATACATCGTGTTAGTGGTCGCCCGAATGGGATGGGCTAACAGCGTGGAACCGTCATATTTTTTGGCATAGCCCCAGGCTTTTTGTAGAACAATATGATTATCTTTTATCACCAGAAGATTAATACTGGGATATCCGGCATCAATTTGATTTTGAATCCAGCCATCAAGTCGGTGAAGTTTTTGGCTATCAAATCCCACCTGATCAGGGCTCGCGGTGGTCAATACCGGATACTCAACGGCAAAAGCTGAAAGGGAAAACGTCAGTAGAACCGTCGCAACGAGAGTAAATTTCATGATGATTCCCTCAGTCTCACTCCGGCCGTCAAATCATATCGCGAGCATGGACTTTGCGGCCCGGAGAAGCAGAATATGGTCATGGCAGTGACAGAAAAATATGGCTGTACATCTGTTCAGTCGGCGTTAAGGATTAACCCTTCAGCAGACAAAACCGACCTCACGGCGTAATATTAATGCTCTTTTTACACCCTGGAGCCAGCATGTCGCAAACCATTACGCTTATTAAGGATAAAATTCTTTCTGATAATTATTTTACTCTGCGCAACATTACCTATGACCTGACCCGTCGTAATGGCGAGGTTATCCGTCACAAGCGTGAGGTTTACGATCGCGGGAATGGCGCAACCATTCTGCTTTACAACTCAACTAAAAAAACCGTGGTTCTGGTTCGTCAGTTTCGCGTGGCGACATGGGTCAACGGTAATCAAGACGGTATGTTAATTGAAACCTGCGCTGGCCTGCTTGATAACGACGAGCCGGAGGTCTGTATCCGTAAAGAGGCCATTGAAGAGACAGGGTATGACGTTGGTGAGGTACGCAAGATATTTGAGCTTTATATGTCGCCAGGCGGCGTCACGGAGCTGATTCATTTCTTCATTGCCGAATATCATGATAGCGAGCGTGCCAGCATCGGCGGCGGCGTGGAGGACGAAGAGATTGAGGTGCTTGAACTGCCGTTTTCCCGGGCGCTGGAAATGGTGCGCTCAGGTGAGATTCGGGACGGTAAGACCGTGTTATTGCTTAACTATTTACAGACGTCTCATCTAATGGACTGAAAAAAAAGAAATATATTTCTTTACACAAAAAAGACCAATCCGATAAATCTGATTGAGAACCCTGAGGCGCGCAAGGAAGATACCGCCTTAGCTGTGTTGTTCTGAATCTGGGGTTGTTCCGTTCATGCGCTACCGCGTTATTCTTTTTTGTCTGTTTGGCCTGTTGCCGGTCCAGCTACTGTGGGCTGCGCCAGCGCAACGGACTTTTTCCGACTGGCAGGTCACCTGTAATAACCAAAATTTTTGCGTAGCGCGCAATACTGGCGAACATCATGGGCTGGTGATGACATTAAGCCGCAGCGCCGGGGCGCGTACCGATGCGGTACTGCGTATCGACCGCGGCGGTTTGGCGCCGCCCGATGCTAAAGAAGCCGCAATTGCGCCTCGCTTATTGCTGGATGGCAAACCGCTTTCGTTCAACAGTCCACACTGGCGCGTGTCGCCCTGGCATCTCATGACCGGCGATCCTGCCACCATCACCGCATTTTTACAGACGATTCAGGATGCGCAGGCCATCACCTTAAAAAACGGCGTTCAGACGCTTTCGCTGGCGGGATTAAAAGCGGCATTACTGTTTATCGACGCGCAACAAAAACGTGTGGGCAGCGAAACCGCCTGGATTGAAAAAGGAAACGAACCGCCGCTCAGCGTGCCCCCGGCACCGGCATTAAAGGGGATCGCCGTGATTAATCCAACGCCCGTACCGCTGAGTGAGGAAGAACGCGACGATCTGCTGGACTACGCAGCATGGCGGGTAAACGGCATTCGCTGTTCGCTTGACCCGCTGCGTCGCGAGACGCAGGTCAGCGCGTTGACGGATGATAAAGCGTTATTGATTGTTAACTGCGAAGCCGGCGCCTATAACACTATTGATCTCGCCTGGGTAGTTTCACGCAAAAAAACGCTCGCCTCGCGCGCCGTACGTTTGCGGCTGCCGTTTAATCGCGGCGTCGAAAGTAATGACATGGAGTTGATGAACGCCTTCTTTGACGAGAAAACGCGCGAGCTGGTGACGTTGGCGAAAGGGCGGGGGTTAACCGACTGCGGTATCCAGACGCGCTGGCGTTATGATGGCGATCGTTTTCGTCTGGTGCGTTATGCCGAAGAACCGAGCTGCGATAACTGGCACGGGCCGGATGCCTGGCCTACGCTGTGGATCACGCGTTGAATCCTGGTTGTTATCCCCTTTTCAGAATAGGGATACACCTATTGAGGTTTCATTTATGGTATAGAGATTGCTACGTTACGGTAGGATTGTTACTTTACCCGATAGCCTCACCACAGCAGGAAATAGTATGAAAATAAATAATGGCCCCGTATTATGCCCCCATTGTGGCTGCCTGAGCGCTTATTATGAAATAGATCGGCTGGCGGCGATAAGAGAAAAAGTGAATAAAGAAGGCGGATCAGCGGCGTGGGATTCAACATTACAGGCGCATAAAAAAAAGGCCTTTTGCCTGATGTGCCATAAATCCATTGATGAGGTCGTCATCGGGCAGTCAGATGCGCCTGAGTCTACGAAGTAATTTTGCACAGCCTACAGAACAGGTCTGCAGACTGCGCAAAGTCTGTGTTGCTAACGCTCGCCTTAGCCTTTGATGTTCAGCACCCGGCGGGCTTTTTCTACAATATTTTCCACGGTAAAGCCAAAATACGGGAACAGTTTGTCAGCCGGGGCGGATTCACCGTATCCCGTCATGCCGATAATTGCGCCTTTTAGGCCAACATATTTATACCAGTAGTCGGCTATACCGGCTTCCACCGCGACGCGGGCGGTCACGTGCGCTGGTAGCACTGATTCGCGATATGCTTCGTCCTGCGCATCGAAAATATCCGTTGAAGGCAACGACACCACGCGAACGTTATGCCCCTCGCCAGTCAATTTTTCCGCCGCCTGGAGGGTAATTTCCATTTCCGATCCGGTAGCGATCAGAATGATATCCGGCTTGCCGCCGCTATCTTTGAGAATATATCCGCCGCGGGCAATCGCTTTCACCTGTTCCGGCGTGCGTTCCACCTGCGCCAGATTCTGCCGCGAGAGAATCAACGCCGTCGGCCCGTGCTGACGTTCAATGGCCAGCTTCCAGCCGACCGCCGCCTCAACCTGATCGCAGGGACGCCAGGTGCTGAAGTTTGGCGTTAAGCGCAGGCTCGCCAGTTGTTCCACGGCCTGGTGTGTCGGGCCATCTTCGCCCAAACCGATGGAGTCGTGGGTATAGACCATAATCTGCCGGGCTTTCATTAAGGCCGCCATACGCGCCGCGTTACGGGCATATTCGACAAACATCAGAAACGTGGCGGTATACGGTACAAAGCCGCCGTGGTGGGCGATGCCGTTGGCAATGGCGGTCATGCCGAATTCGCGCACGCCATAGTGGATGTAATTACCTGCCGGATCCTCTTTCAACGAGGTCGAACCTTTCCAGATAGTCAGGTTGCTCGGTGCCAGATCCGCCGATCCGCCCAACAGTTCCGGCAACAGGGGACCGTAGGCATTGAGCGTATTTTGCGATGCTTTACGGGTGGCGATTTTGGCCGGATTAGCCTGCAAGTCGTTAATAAATTTTTGCGTGGCGGATTCCCATGTCTCCGGCAGTCCGCCGCTCATCCGGCGGGTAAACTCTGCGGCCAGCTCAGGATAAGCCTTCTCATAAGCAGCAAACTTTTCCTGCCACTGCTGCTGCGCTTTCTCGCCTTTTTCACGGCCATCCCACGCGCGGTAAATCTCTTTTGGGATCTCAAACGCCGGATGATGCCATCCCAGCTTCTGGCGGGTCAGCGCCACCTCTTCTTCGCCCAGCGCCGCGCCGTGCGACTCCTCCTTCCCGGCTTTATTCGGCGAGCCAAAACCTATCACCGTCCGACAGATAATTAGCGAAGGTTTATCTTTTACACTCTGGGCTTCGAGAATGGCTTTTTTCACCGCTTCCGGATCGTGCCCGTCAATGTCATGCACGACATGCCAGTGGTAGGCTTCAAAACGTTTGGCGGTATCGTCGGTAAACCAGCCTTCGGTTTCGCCATCAATGGAGATGCCGTTGTGATCGTAAAAGCCGATCAGTTTGCCCAGTCCCAGCGTACCAGCCAGCGAACACACCTCATGCGAGATCCCCTCCATCAGACAGCCGTCGCCCATAAAGACATAGGTGTAGTGGTCGACAATCTCGTGGTCCTGCCGGTTGAACTGTGCGCCTAACGTACGCTCGGCAATCGCCAGCCCGACGGCATTCGCCAGCCCCTGGCCCAGCGGTCCGGTGGTGGTTTCAACGCCGGGCGTATAGCCAATCTCCGGGTGACCTGGCGTTTTGGAGTGCAGTTGACGGAAGTTTTTTAGCTCCTCCAGCGGCAGGTCATAACCGGTTAAATGCAGCAGACTATAGAGCAGCATGGAGGCGTGACCGTTGGAAAGGATAAAACGATCACGGTCATACCAGGTCGGATCGGTGGGGTTATGTTTAAGAAAATCGTTCCATAGCACTTCAGCGATATCCGCCATCCCCATCGGCGCGCCGGGGTGCCCGGAATTGGCTTTTTGAACGGCATCCATGCTCAGCGCACGAATCGCATTGGCAAGGTCTTTACGGGACATAAATCACTCCATGCAAGGTTTATAGTTTGGCGGCAAGCAGGTCTTCCAGTTTGCGCTGGTCAACAGCAAAAAGACGGATACCTTCCGACAGCTTCTCTACGGCCATCGCGTCCTGATTATGTTCCCAGCGGAACTCCGCTTCCGTCATTGGCGTAGGACGGTGGAACATCTGCGAGGAAGGCACCAGTTTACGGATCACCGGTTCTTCTTTTTCTTTCAGCTCTTTAAGCAGATTAGGGGAGATAGTCAGTCGATCGCAGCCGGTTAGCGCGAGGATTTGCTCAGTACGGCGGAAACTTGCGCCCATCACGATGGTTTCATAGCGATGCTGTTTAAAGTAATCGTAGATATTGCGTACCGATTTCACGCCGGGATCTTCCTCCACGACATACGGCTCCAGCGGACTACGCGCCTGATACCAGTCGTAAATTCGGCCCACGAACGGAGAGATCAAATAGACGCCCGCTTCGGCGCAGGCGCGCGCCTGGGCAAAAGAGAACAACAACGTCAGGTTGCAATTAATGCCCTCTTTTTCGAGCTGCCCGGCGGCGCGGATACCTTCCCAGGTTGCGGCGAGCTTGATCAGAATGCGCGATTTATCAATACCCTGCTGCTGGTAGAGATCCACCAGATGGCGCGCTTTCTCGATACTTTTTTCTTTATCGAATGATAACCGCGCGTCGACTTCAGTGGAGACGCGACCGGGAATACTTTTCAGTATTTCCGCGCCAAAATTGACCGCCAGTTTATCGCTGGCTGCTGCAACCTGCTGTTCCTGCGTACCGCCGTGTTTTTTTCCCCAGGCAATCGCATCCTCAATCAAATGACCATACTGCTCAAGCCCGGCGGCTTTCAACAGTAAAGAGGGATTTGTCGTGGCATCCTGCGGCTGGTAGTGGCGGATGGACTCGATGTCGCCGCTGTCGGCGACGACGGTAGTGAATTGTTTGATGCCGTCTAGCTGGTTCATAGGAAATACTCCTTGAAAAGTAAAGTGTTAGATGAGTGTGTTGATTCACACTTCTGAAAGATTGATACACTACATAACCAAAAAGCATAGCAGACAGGCATGGTATTGCTGGTATAAGCAGGTAACATGGCCGTTATAAGTTGATAACAAACTCTTGCGCCGCGTCGTGATAGTTTGCAGACCTTCAAAGTTTGTGTTGCGCAGTACGGTGATAATGTGCGGCGCACCAGGCCGCGTCACTTTTTGAACGATACGTGAAAGGAACAACAAGATGGATGAGCAGTTAAAACAAAGCGCCCTTGATTTCCACGAATTTCCGGTACCCGGTAAAATTCAGGTTTCTCCGACTAAGCCCCTTGCCACCCAACGCGATCTGGCGTTGGCTTACTCGCCAGGCGTGGCGGCGCCCTGCCTGGAAATCGAAAAAGATCCGCTGGCAGCCTACAAATACACCGCGCGCGGCAACCTTGTCGCGGTCATTTCCAACGGTACAGCGGTGCTGGGGTTAGGCAACATTGGCGCGCTGGCCGGCAAGCCGGTCATGGAAGGCAAAGGCGTTCTGTTTAAAAAATTCGCCGGCATTGATGTGTTTGACATTGAAGTCGATGAGCTTGACCCGGACAAATTTATCAACGTGGTCGCGGCGCTGGAGCCGACCTTTGGCGGCATTAACCTCGAAGACATTAAAGCGCCGGAATGTTTCTATATTGAACAGAAACTGCGCGAGCGCATGAACATCCCGGTTTTCCATGACGATCAGCACGGAACGGCGATCATCAGTACTGCCGCCATTCTTAATGGCCTGCGAGTCGTAGAGAAAAATATTTCCGACGTGCGGATGGTCGTCTCCGGCGCAGGGGCGGCGGCAATCGCTTGTATGAACCTGCTGGTCGCGTTGGGGATGCAAAAGCACAACATCGTGGTGTGCGACTCTAAGGGCGTTATTTACAAAGGCCGTGAGCCGAATATGGCGGAGACCAAAGCGGCCTATGCGGTAGACGACAGCGGCAAGCGCACGCTGGATGAGGTCATTGACGGCGCGGATATTTTCCTCGGCTGTTCAGGCCCGAAAGTGCTGACTCAGGAGATGGTGAAGAAAATGGCCCGCGCGCCAATGATTCTGGCGCTGGCCAACCCGGAACCGGAAATTCTGCCGCCGCTGGCGAAAGAAGTGCGTCCGGACGCCATCATCTGTACCGGTCGTTCCGACTATCCGAACCAGGTGAACAACGTATTGTGCTTCCCGTTTATCTTCCGCGGCGCACTGGACGTCGGCGCGACGGCGATCAACGAAGAGATGAAACTGGCGGCGGTCCGTGCGATTGCCGAGCTGGCGCACGCCGAACAGAGCGAAGTGGTGGCCTCGGCCTATGGCGATCAGGACCTGAGCTTTGGGCCGGAATACATTATTCCGAAACCGTTTGACCCGCGTCTGATTGTCAAAATCGCTCCGGCGGTCGCGAAAGCGGCAATGGATTCCGGCGTGGCGACGCGCCCGATTGCTGACTTTGATGCCTATATCGATAAACTGACCGAGTTTGTCTACAAAACCAACCTGTTCATGAAGCCGATCTTCTCGCAGGCACGCAAAGATCCGAAGCGTGTAGTGCTGCCGGAAGGGGAAGAGGCGCGCGTGCTGCACGCAACCCAGGAGTTGATCACCCTGGGGCTGGCGAAACCCATCCTGATCGGACGTCCGAGCGTGATCGAAATGCGTATCCAGAAACTGGGGCTACAGATCAAAGCGGGCGTTGATTTCGAGATCGTGAATAATGAATCCGATCCGCGCTTCAAAGAGTACTGGAGCGAGTATTACCAGATCATGAAGCGTCGCGGGGTAACTCAGGAACAGGCGCAGCGTGCGATGATCGGCAACCATACGGCCATTGGCGCGATCATGGTGCAGCGTGGGGAAGCGGATGCGATGATCTGCGGCACTATCGGCGACTACCATGAGCATTTCAGCGTCGTGAAAGCCGTCTTTGGCTACCGTGACGGCGTGCATACGGCAGGGGCGATGAACGCCTTACTGCTGCCAAGCGGCAACACTTTTATCGCCGATACTTATGTTAACGAAGATCCCACGCCGGAACAGTTGGCGGAGATCACCGTAATGGCGGCGGAAACCGTTCGCCGCTTTGGTATTGAGCCGAAAGTCGCGCTGTTGTCGCACTCTAACTTTGGTTCCTCAAATTCGCTGTCCGCCAGCAAAATGCGCGAAACCCTTGAGCGGGTACGCGAACGAGCGCCCGATCTGATGATTGACGGTGAGATGCACGGTGATGCAGCGTTGGTGGAAAGTATTCGTAATGACCGGATGCCGGATAGCCCGCTGAAGGGAGCCGCCAATATTCTGGTGATGCCGAATATGGAAGCCGCCCGCATTAGTTACAACTTACTACGCGTCTCCAGCTCCGAAGGCGTCACGGTCGGCCCGGTTCTGATGGGCGTGTCTAAACCGGTACATGTATTAACGCCGATCGCCTCTGTACGCCGTATCGTGAATATGGTGGCGTTAGCGGTAGTTGAAGCGCAAACCACGCCGCTTTAATAACACATTACTCTCTCTTCTGGCGCAGGTTCTCCTGCGCTTTTTTTATGCGCCGCTGGGCTTCGCCATGGCATGAAAGGCTCGTGTGGGGATATTCTGGAACCTATTGTGTTACCCCTACTTATTTCACTGAATCTGTACTATGCACAAATCGAGTGATACGCATTATTTTTATCAATAGTAGTAATACAAAGAATAGCCGGTGGGTATTTATTGCGGAATAAGCTTAAATTCAGAATGACGCCTGAAAATGTGATGCACCACGATATTTATCGTTAACACCTTCGACAGAAGTCCCTTTTATTTTCTTTCTCTTAGTGATCTACCTCACCTTTTACATCACCTTGCCGAATTTTGTTATTTACTCCGACAAAAAATTGCCACGATGACGGCAGTTTCAGTGGAGACGGTGAGCAATGAATAAAGAACGCATTATTCAGGAATTTGTGCCGGGCAAACAGGTCACGCTGGCGCATCTCATTGCGCACCCTGGTGAAGAACTGGCGAAAAAGATCGGCGTTCCCGATGCTGGCGCGATTGGCATTATGACCTTAACGCCGGGGGAAACGGCCATGATCGCTGGCGATTTAGCGATGAAGGCTGCGGATGTACACATCGGTTTTCTCGACAGATTTAGCGGCGCGCTGGTGATTTATGGCACCGTCGGTGCAGTAGAAGAAGCGCTATTACAGACGGTCAGCGGGTTGGGGCGATTATTAAACTTTACCCTGTGTGAGTTAACAAAAAGTTAATTGGTGGCGGTAATGAAACGTATTGCTTTTGTCGGCGCGGTCGGTGCCGGAAAGACAACGCTTTTTAACGCGTTACGGGGAAATTATTTCCTCGCCAGAAAAACACAGGCCGTGGAATTTAATGATCATGGCGATATAGATACGCCGGGTGAATATTTTAGCCATCCCCGTTGGTATCACGCCTTAATTACCACGTTGCAGGATGTGGACACGCTGATTTATGTCCACGCGGCAAACGATAAAGAAAGTCGCTTACCTGCCGGGTTATTGGATGTTGGAACCCGTAAACGACATATCGCCGTTATCAGCAAAACGGACATGCCGGATGCCGACGTCGCCGCTACGCGGCAGTTGCTTTGCGAGATTGGATTCCGGGAGCCGATTTTCGAGCTCAACGGCCACGACCCGCAAAGCGTGCGGCAGTTGGTGGATTATCTGGCGGCTCTCAGTGAACAGGAGGAAGAGGCAGGTGAAAAAACTTATCACAGCTAACGATATTCGTGCGGCCCACGCCCGCGGCGAACAGGCGATGTCGGTAGTGCTGCGCGCCAGCATTATTACCCCGGAGGCTCGCGAAGTGGCGGAACTACTGGGCTTCACGATTACCGAATGCGACGAGTCCGTCCCGGCATCCACATCGGCGCAGGCGTGTAAAAGCGAAAGCCAGCGCATTCGGGAAGCCATCATCGCGCAGCTCCCGGAAGGGCAGTTTACTGAAAGCCTGGTGGCGCAGCTGATGGAAAAAGTGCTCAAGGAAAAGCAGTCGCTGGAACTGGGGACGATGCAGCCGAGCTTTACCTCCGTCACGGGTAAAGGCGGCGTGAAAGTCATTAACGGCAGCAGCGTGAAATTTGGCCGCTTCGACGGCGCCGAACCGCACTGCGTCGGCTTAACCGATCTGGTTACAGAGCAGGACGGCAGCAGCATGGCTGCCGGGTTTATGCAGTGGGACAACGCCTTTTTCCCGTGGACGCTGAACTACGACGAAATCGACATGGTGCTGGAGGGCGAACTGCACGTACGCCATGAAGGCGAAACCATGATTGCCAAAGCCGGAGATGTCATGTTCATCCCTAAAGGCTCCAGCATTGAATTTGGCACGCCAACGTCCGTGCGCTTTCTGTACGTCGCCTGGCCTGCGAACTGGCAATCCGTATGAACGATTTCATCACCGAAACGTGGCTCAGAGCGAATCATACGCTCAGCGAAGGATCGGAAATCCATCTGCCCGCTGATGCACGACTGACGCCCTCGGCCCGGGAACTGCTGGAAAGCCGCCGCTTGCGCATTAAGTTTCTGGATCAGCAAGGCCGGCTGTTTGTCGATGATGACGAACAGCAGCCGCAGCCGGTACATGGCTTAACCAGTAGCGATACGCACCCACAGGCCTGCTGTGAACTGTGCCGCCAGCCGGTGGTGAAAAAGCCCGATACGCTGACCCATCTGACGGCGGACAAAATGGTCGCCAAAAGCGACCCGCGCCTCGGCTTTCGCGCCGCGCTCGACAGCGCCATCGCGCTGACCGTGTGGCTACAAATCGAACTGGCGGAACCCTGGCAGCCGTGGCTTTTCGATATCCGGTCGCGGCTGGGCAACATTATGCGCGCCGACGCTATAGATGAACCGCTGGCGGCGCAGTCTATCGTCGGGCTGAACGAGGATGAGCTGCATCGGCTTTCCCACCAGCCGCTGCGCTATCTCGACCACGATCACCTGGTGCCGGAGGCCAGCCACGGTCGCGATGCGGCGCTGCTTAATCTCCTGCGAACCAAAGTCCGCGAAACGGAAACCCTCGCCGCACAAGTGTTTATTACCCGTAGTTTTGAGGTCTTGCGCCCGGACATTTTACAGGCGCTGAACCGACTCTCCAGCACGGTTTACGTGATGATGATTTTGAGCGTGGCGAAACATCCGCTGACGGTCGCCCAAATTCAACAACGGTTGGGAGAGAAGCCATGATCATTGAACGCGCCCGCGAACTGGCGGTACGCGCCCCCGCCAGAGTCGTCTTTCCCGATGCGCTGGACGAACGCGTGCTGAAAGCGGCGCATTACCTGCAACAGTGCGGTCTGGCTCGCCCCGTTCTGGTCGCCAGTCCGTTTGCGCTGCGTCAGTTTGCCCTGAGTCATCGTATGGCGATGGATGGCATTCAGGTCATCGACCCACACAGCAACCTGAGTATGCGCCAGCGTTTTGCGCAACGCTGGCTTGCCCGTGCCGGAGAAAAAACGCCGCCGGACGCAGTGGAAAAGCTTAGCGACCCGCTAATGTTCGCTGCCGCCATGGTGAGCGCCGGTGAGGCTGATGTGTGTATCGCAGGCAACCTGTCGTCAACGGCGAATGTGCTGCGCGCAGGGCTGCGGGTGATTGGCCTGCAACCCGGATGCAAAACATTGTCGTCTATTTTCCTGATGCTGCCGCAGTATGCCGGTCGGGCATTAGGGTTCGCCGATTGCAGCGTAGTGCCGCAGCCGACGGCGGCGCAGCTGGCGGATATCGCTATCGCCAGCGCCGACACCTGGCGGGCCATTACCGGCGAAGAGCCGCACGTGGCGATGCTGTCATTTTCAAGCAACGGCAGCGCCCGTCACCCCAATGTTGCCAACGTGCAGCAGGCGACAGAGCTCGTTCGCGAACGTGCGCCGCAACTGCTTGTGGACGGTGAATTGCAGTTTGACGCCGCTTTCGTACCGGAGGTCGCCGCGCAAAAAGCGCCTGACAGCCCGCTGCAAGGCCGCGCCAACGTGATGATTTTCCCGTCGCTGGAGGCGGGCAATATTGGCTACAAAATCGCTCAGCGTCTGGGAGGCTATCGCGCTGTTGGGCCGCTAATTCAGGGGCTTGCCGCGCCGCTTCACGACCTCTCCCGAGGCTGTAGCGTGCAGGAAATTATCGAACTGGCGTTGGTGGCAGCCGTGCCGCGCCAGGCTGACGTGAGCCGCGAACGCAGCTTACACACACTGGTTGAATGAACGGTCCCGTTCTGGACCCCTTTAATGAGAGGAAAACACGATGGAAGCATTAGGAATGATTGAAACCCGGGGCCTGGTTGCGCTGATTGAGGCCTCAGATGCGATGGTAAAAGCCGCACGCGTGAAGCTGGTCGGCGTGAAGCAGATTGGCGGTGGCCTGTGTACGGCCATGGTACGTGGCGACGTGGCGGCGTGCAAAGCCGCAACCGATGCTGGCGCCGCTGCGGCGCAGCGCATTGGCGAGCTGGTCTCCGTACACGTGATTCCACGCCCGCACGGCGATCTGGAAGAAGTGTTCCCGATCAGCTTCAAAGGCGACAGCAACATTTGATGGTAGGCCGGATAAGACGCGCAGCGTCGCCATCCGGCATGAATGCGCGCCATTGCCTGATGGTGCGCAGATTCAAGGCCTACGACCCAACGGGCAATCCATGGAGGCGGATATGAAACTGGCAGTCGTCACAGGACAAATCGTATGTACCGTCCGCCATCAGGGACTGGCGCATGACAAATTGCTGATGGTGGAAATGATCGATGCCCAGGGCAACCCCGACGGGCAGTGTGCCGTCGCTATCGACAGTATCGGGGCGGGAACCGGAGAGTGGGTACTGCTGGTCAGCGGCAGTTCCGCACGCCAGGCGCATCGCAGCGAATTATCACCGGTCGATCTGTGCGTCATTGGCATCGTCGATGAAGTGGTGGCTGGCGGGAAAGTGGTTTTCCATAAATAGGACTGAACATCATGAATCAACAGGATATTGAACAGGTGGTGAAAGCGGTACTGCTGAAAATGAAAGACAGCAGCCAGCCGGCCAGTACTGTTCATGAGATGGGCGTTTTTGCCTCCCTGGATGACGCAGTGGCGGCAGCAAAACGGGCCCAGCAGGGGCTGAAGAGCGTGGCGATGCGCCAGCTTGCCATTCATGCCATTCGCGAAGCGGGCGAAAAACACGCCCGAGAATTAGCGGAACTTGCCGTCAGCGAAACCGGCATGGGACGCGTTGACGATAAATTTGCTAAAAACGTGGCGCAGGCGCGCGGCACGCCGGGCGTCGAGTGTTTATCTCCGCAGGTGCTGACCGGCGATAACGGCCTGACGCTGATTGAAAATGCGCCGTGGGGCGTGGTGGCCTCGGTCACGCCGTCCACCAATCCGGCGGCGACGGTGATTAATAACGCCATCAGCCTGATTGCCGCAGGCAACAGCGTTGTGTTTGCTCCGCATCCGGCGGCGAAAAAGGTCTCTCAGCGGGCAATCACCCTCCTCAATCAGGCGGTGGTCGCCGCCGGTGGCCCGGAAAATTTGCTGGTCACCGTGGCGAACCCGGATATCGAAACCGCCCAGCGGCTGTTCAAGTATCCCGGTATTGGCCTGCTGGTGGTGACCGGCGGCGAAGCGGTGGTGGACGCGGCGCGCAAACATACTAATAAACGCCTGATTGCCGCTGGTGCCGGTAATCCCCCGGTGGTGGTGGATGAGACCGCCGACCTGCCTCGCGCTGCACAATCCATCGTCAAAGGCGCGTCGTTTGATAACAACATCATCTGTGCTGACGAAAAAGTGCTGATTGTGGTGGATAGCGTCGCCGACGAGCTGATGCGTCTGATGGAAGGTCAGCACGCGGTGAAACTGACCGCCGCTCAGGCCGAACAGCTCCAGCCGGTGCTACTGAAGAATATCGATGAACGCGGTAAAGGCACCGTCAGCCGTGACTGGGTCGGTCGTGACGCGGGCAAGATCGCCGCAGCCATCGGCCTGAACGTCCCGGATCAAACGCGCCTGCTGTTTGTGGAAACGCCAGCTAACCATCCGTTTGCCGTCACTGAAATGATGATGCCGGTACTGCCGGTGGTACGGGTCGCCAACGTCGAAGAAGCCATCGCCCTGGCGGTACAACTTGAAGGCGGTTGCCACCATACGGCGGCGATGCACTCGCGCAATATCGACAACATGAACCAGATGGCGAACGCCATTGACACCAGCATTTTCGTCAAAAACGGGCCGTGCATTGCCGGGCTTGGATTGGGCGGAGAAGGCTGGACCACCATGACCATCACCACGCCAACCGGCGAAGGCGTGACCAGCGCGCGTACCTTTGTGCGGCTGCGTCGATGCGTGCTGGTGGATGCGTTTCGCATTGTATAAGGGATGACTCATGGCGCACGACGAACAACTCTGGCTCACCCCAAGACTGCAAAAAGCGGCGGCCCTGTGTAACCAGACGCCCGCCGCCAGCGATACACCGCTGTGGCTGGGCATCGATTTGGGCACCTGCGACGTGGTGTCGATGGTGGTCGACGGCAACGCCCAGCCGGTGGCGGTGTGCCTTGACTGGGCCGACGTTGTGCGTGACGGCATCGTCTGGGATTTCTTCGGCGCCGTCACCCTCGTGCGCCGCCATCTCGACACCCTTGAACAGCAGCTCGGCTGCCGCTTTACCCACGCGGCGACCTCGTTTCCGCCAGGCACCGACCCGCGTATTTCGATCAACGTGCTGGAGTCTGCCGGGTTAGAAGTCAGCCACGTACTGGATGAGCCGACGGCGGTGGCGGATCTGCTGGCGCTTGATAATGCAGGCGTGGTGGATATTGGCGGCGGCACTACCGGCATTGCCATCGTCAAACAGGGCAAGGTGACTTACTCCGCCGATGAAGCCACTGGCGGGCACCATATCTCCCTGACGCTGGCGGGCAACCGCCGTATTCCCCTGGAAGAGGCGGAACAGTACAAGCGCAGCAATGCGCAGGAGATTTGGCCGGTAGTGAAGCCGGTGTACGAAAAAATGGCGGAAATCGTTGCTCGCCACATTGAAGGGCAAGGAATTGCTGATTTATGGCTGGCGGGCGGTTCCTGTATGCAGCCGGGCGTGGAGGCGTTATTTCGCCAGCGTTTCCCGGAGTTACAGGTGCATTTACCGCAGCACAGCCTGTTTATGACCCCGCTGGCGATAGCCAACAGCGGGAGAGCGAAAGCGGAGGGACTCTATGCAAGCTGAACTACAGACGGCGCTGTTTCAGGCATTCGACACCCTGAATCTGCAACGGGTGAAAACGTTCAGCGTACCGCCGGTCACGCTGTGCGGACTTGGGGCGCTCGGCGCCTGTGGACAGGAAGCGCAAGCGCGAGGCGTAAGCCATCTGTTTGTGATGGTCGACAGCTTCCTGCATCAGGCGGGAATGACCGCGCCGCTGGCACGTAGCCTGGCGATGAAGGGCGTGGCGATGACGGTCTGGCCGTGTCCGCCAGGCGAGCCGTGCATCACCGACGTCTGCGCGGCGGTGGCGCAACTGCGTGAGGCGGCGTGCGACGGCGTAGTGGCCTTTGGCGGCGGTTCGGTGCTGGACGCGGCGAAAGCGGTCGCCCTGCTGGTGACTAACCCTGACCAGACGCTGAGCGCCATGACCGAGCGCAGTACATTACGCCCGCGTCTGCCGCTGATTGCGGTGCCGACCACCGCCGGAACCGGTTCTGAAACCACCAACGTGACGGTGATTATCGACGCGGTCAGCGGGCGCAAGCAGGTGCTGGCGCACGCGTCACTAATGCCGGACGTGGCGATTCTTGATGCTGCCGTGACCGAAGGCGTTCCGCCAAACGTGACGGCGATGACCGGTATCGATGCGTTGACTCATGCGATTGAGGCCTACAGCGCGCTCAACGCCACGCCGTTTACCGACAGCCTGGCGATTGGCGCGATAGCGATGATTGGCAAATCGCTGCCGAAAGCCGTGGGTTACGGCCACGATCTGGCGGCGCGTGAAAATATGTTGCTGGCCTCCTGTATGGCGGGAATGGCCTTTTCCAGCGCTGGTCTGGGGCTGTGTCATGCGATGGCGCACCAGCCAGGGGCGGCGCTGCATATTCCGCACGGCCAGGCCAACGCCATGCTGCTGCCAACGGTCATGGGCTTTAACCGGATGGTATGCCGCGAACGCTTCAGTCAAATCGGTCGGGCGTTAACCAATAAGAAATCGGACGATCGCGATGCGATTGCGGCGGTGAGCGAGCTGATTGCCGAAGTAGGGCAGAGCAAACGGCTGGCTGACGCTGGCGCCAAACCCGAACACTACAGCGCATGGGCGCAAGCCGCGCTGGAGGATATTTGTCTGCGCAGTAACCCACGCACCGCCACACAGGCACAGATTATCGATCTGTACGCGGCTGCCGGGTAATGCCTGTAGGCCGGATAAGGTGCTCGCACCGCCATCCGGCAATAACACGGCGTTAATGCCGGAGGCGACGTAAACGTCTTATCCGGCCTACAAATCATAAATGGCAGGGAGTAAGGGCTATGGGAATTAACGAAATCATCATGTACATCATGATGTTCTTTATGCTGATTGCCGCCGTGGACAGAATCCTGTCGCAGTTCGGCGGGTCGGCGCGCTTCCTCGGTAAATTCGGTAAGAGTATTGAGGGGTCTGGCGGCCAGTTTGAAGAGGGCTTTATGGCGATGGGCGCGCTGGGACTGGCGATGGTCGGTATGACCGCGCTGGCGCCGGTGCTGGCGCATGTACTGGGGCCGGTTATTATCCCGGTATACGAAATGCTGGGCGCGAACCCATCCATGTTCGCGGGTACGCTGCTGGCCTGTGATATGGGCGGATTCTTCCTCGCCAAAGAGCTGGCCGGCGGTGATGTCGCGGCGTGGCTATACTCAGGGTTAATACTTGGGTCGATGATGGGGCCGACCATTGTGTTCTCCATTCCGGTGGCGCTCGGCATTATCGAACCGTCTGACCGCCGCTACCTGGCGCTTGGCGTACTCGCGGGTATCGTCACCATTCCCATTGGCTGCATTGCGGGGGGATTGATCGCCATGTACTCAGGCGTGCAGATCAATGGTCAGCCAGTGGAGTTTACCTTCGCGCTGATCCTGATGAACATGATCCCGGTATTGATTGTCGCGGTGCTGGTAGCGCTGGGGCTGAAGTTCATCCCGGAAAAAATGATCAACGGTTTCCAGATTTTCGCCAAATTTCTGGTGGCGCTGATCACCATCGGTCTGGCGGCTGCGGTGATTAAATTCCTGTTGGGCTGGGAGTTGATTCCGGGGCTCGACCCGATCTTTATGGCGCCAGGCGACAAACCTGGCGAAGTGATGCGCGCCATTGAAGTGATCGGCTCTATCTCCTGCGTGCTGCTCGGCGCGTATCCGATGGTGCTGTTACTGACCCGCTGGTTTGAAAAACCGTTGATGAATGTCGGTAAGCTGCTGAACGTAAATAATATTGCGGCGGCAGGCATGGTAGCGACCCTGGCGAACAATATCCCCATGTTCGGCATGATGAAGCAGATGGATACCCGCGGCAAAGTGATTAACTGCGCATTTGCCGTCTCTGCGGCGTTCGCGCTGGGCGACCATTTAGGCTTCGCCGCTGCCAACATGAACGCCATGATCTTCCCGATGATTGTCGGCAAGCTGATCGGCGGCGTGACGGCGATTGGCGTGGCGATGATGCTGGTGCCGAAAGATGACGCCGCCCAGGTGAAAACCGAAGCGGAGGCGCAATCGTGAACACTCGCCAGCTACTGAGCGTCGGTATCGATATCGGCACCACCACCACGCAGGTGATCTTCTCGCGCCTGGAGTTGGTTAACCGTGCGGCGGTGTCGCAGGTGCCGCGCTACGAATTCATCAAACGCGACATTAGCTGGCAAAGCCCGGTCTTCTTTACGCCCGTGGATAAGCAGGGCGGTCTGAAAGAGGCCGAACTTAAAGCGCTGATTCTGGCCCAGTATCAGGCCGCAGGCATCGCGCCTGAATCGGTGGACTCAGGGGCTATCATTATCACCGGCGAAAGCGCCAAAACCCGCAACGTCCGTCCGGCGGTCATGACGCTCTCGCAGTCGCTGGGCGACTTTGTGGTCGCCAGCGCCGGGCCGCATCTGGAATCGGTCATTGCCGGTTACGGCGCCGGAGCGCAAAGCTTGTCTGAGCAGCGGATGTGTCGGGTGTTGAATATTGATATCGGCGGCGGCACGTCTAACTACGCGCTGTTTGACGCGGGAAAAGTCAGCGGCACCGCCTGCCTTAACGTCGGTGGTCGCCTGCTGGAAACCGACGCTCAGGGGCGCGTGGTTTATGCCCATCAGCCGGGGCAGATGATTATCGATGAGGTGTTCGGTTCGGGTACTGATGCTCGCGCCTTAGCTGCCGCACAGTTGGGGCAGGTGGCGCGGCGGATGGCGGATCTCATCGTCGAGGTTATCACCGGCGCGCTCTCGCCGCTGGCGCAATCGCTGATGCAAACCGGGCTACTGCCCGCCGATATTACGCCGGAGGTGATCACCCTTTCCGGTGGGGTAGGTGAATGCTACCGCAACCAACCTGCCGATCCGTTCTGCTTTTCTGATATCGGGCCGCTGCTGGCGACCGCGCTGCATGAGCACCCGCGTCTGCGCGAGATGAACGTGCAGTTTCCGGCGCAAACCGTGCGCGCCACGGTGATTGGCGCTGGGGCCCATACGCTCTCGCTTTCCGGCAGTACTATCTGGCTGGAAGACGTCCAACTGCCGCTGCGCAACCTGCCGGTGGCGATCCCGCAGGATGACGCCGATCTGGTGAACGCCTGGCGGCAGGCGCTTCTCCAGCTTGATCTCGACCCGCAAACCGACGCTTACGTGCTGGCGCTTCCCGCCACGCTCCCGGTGCGTTACGCCGCATTACTCACGGTCATCAACGCGCTGACGGCTTTTGTCGCGCGTTATCCCAATCCATATCCCCTGCTGGTGGTGGCCGAGCAGGATTTTGGTAAAGCGCTGGGCATGTTATTGCGCCCACAGTTACCGCAACTTCCGCTGGCGGTCATCGATGAGGTGGTCGTGCGGGCGGGAGACTATATCGACATTGGTACGCCTCTTTTTGGCGGATCGGTTGTGCCGGTGACGGTGAAATCACTCGCATTTCCTTCCTGAGGGAACGACTTATGAAACTAAAGACCACATTGTTCGGCAATGTTTATCAGTTTAAGGATGTAAAAGAGGTACTGGCTAAAGCCAACGAACTGCGTTCGGGGGATGTGCTGGCCGGGGTTGCCGCGGCAAGTTCGCAGGAGCGCGTAGCGGCAAAACAGGTACTGTCGGAAATGACGGTGGCGGATATCCGCAACAATCCGGTGATTGCCTATGAAGAGGACTGCGTGACGCGCCTGATTCAGGACGACGTCAACGAAACGGCCTATAACCGGATTAAAAACTGGAGCATCAGCGAATTGCGTGAATACGTGCTGAGCGATGAAACCTCCGTGGACGACATCGCGTTTACCCGCAAAGGCCTGACCTCCGAAGTGGTGGCGGCAGTAGCGAAAATCTGCTCCAACGCTGACCTGATCTACGGCGGCAAGAAAATGCCGGTGATCAAAAAAGCCAATACCACCATCGGTATTCCGGGCACTTTTAGCTGCCGTTTGCAGCCGAACGATACCCGTGACGATGTACAGAGTATCGCCGCGCAAATCTACGAAGGGCTTTCTTTCGGCGCGGGCGATGCGGTGATCGGCGTTAACCCGGTGACCGATGACGTGGAGAACCTGACCCGCGTGCTCGACACCGTTTACGGCGTTATCGATAAATTCAATATTCCGACCCAGGGCTGCGTGCTGGCGCATGTCA
The DNA here is from genome assembly GCF_020181675.1 of Salmonella sp. A7. Classification (NCBI taxonomy): domain Bacteria; kingdom Pseudomonadati; phylum Pseudomonadota; class Gammaproteobacteria; order Enterobacterales; family Enterobacteriaceae; genus Salmonella; species Salmonella sp. A7. The sequence goes on from NZ_CP084001.1 coordinate 1,387,387, forward strand.
CCACCCAGATTGAAGCGATTCGTCGCGGCGCGCCGGGCGGACTGATTTTCCAAAGCATTTGCGGCAGCGAGAAGGGCTTAAAAGAGTTCGGTGTGGAACTGGCGATGCTCGACGAAGCGCGGGCTGTGGGGGCGGAGTTCAACCGCATCGCCGGGGAAAACTGCCTGTACTTTGAAACCGGGCAAGGGTCTGCGCTCTCTGCTGGCGCGAACTTTGGTGCCGACCAGGTGACGATGGAAGCGCGTAACTACGGGCTGGCTCGCCACTACGATCCGTTCCTGGTGAACACCGTGGTGGGCTTTATCGGGCCGGAATATCTCTACAACGACAGGCAGATTATCCGCGCCGGTCTCGAAGATCACTTTATGGGCAAGCTGAGCGGCATCTCGATGGGCTGCGACTGCTGCTATACCAACCATGCCGACGCCGACCAGAACCTTAACGAAAACCTGATGATTCTGCTCGCCACTGCCGGCTGTAACTACATCATGGGGATGCCGCTCGGCGACGACATCATGCTCAACTACCAGACCACCGCTTTCCACGATACCGCCACCGTCCGTCAGTTGCTGAATTTACGGCCATCGCCGGAGTTTGAACGCTGGCTGGAAACGATGGGCATTATGGCAAACGGTCGTCTGACCAAACGGGCGGGCGATCCGTCACTGTTCTTCTGATGACGCGGGGATAACACCATGGATCAAAAACAGATTGAAGAAATTGTACGTAGCGTGATGGCGTCAATGGGACAGGACGTACCGCAGCCCGTCGCGCCGTCAACGCAGGAAGGCGCAAAGCCGCAGTGCGCCGCGCCGACGGTGACCGAAAGCTGCGCGCTGGATTTAGGTTCTGCGGAGGCAAAAGCCTGGATTGGCGTCGAGAACCCGCATCGTGCGGACGTGCTGACCGAACTGCGTCGCAGTACTGCGGCACGCGTCTGTACGGGTCGTGCCGGGCCGCGTCCACGTACCCAGGCGCTGTTGCGCTTCCTGGCGGATCACTCCCGTTCGAAAGATACCGTGCTCAAAGAAGTGCCGGAAGAGTGGGTAAAAGCGCAAGGGCTGCTGGAAGTGCGTTCGGAAATCAGCGACAAAAACCTGTACCTGACGCGCCCGGATATGGGGCGTCGCCTGAGCCCGGAAGCCATTGACGCGCTGAAGTCGCAGTGCGTGATGAACCCGGATGTGCAGGTAGTGGTCTCCGATGGCCTCTCTACGGATGCGATCACCGCCAACTATGAAGAGATCCTGCCGCCGCTGCTTGCCGGTCTGAAGCAGGCCGGGCTGAACGTCGGCACGCCGTTCTTTGTGCGCTATGGCCGCGTGAAGATTGAAGATCAGATTGGCGAAATTCTTGGCGCGAAGGTCGTCATCCTGCTGGTGGGCGAACGTCCGGGGCTGGGGCAGTCGGAAAGCCTCTCCTGCTACGCCGTCTATTCCCCGCGCGTGGCGACCACCGTCGAGGCCGACAGAACCTGTATTTCAAACATTCATCAGGGGGGGACGCCGCCAGTAGAAGCCGCCGCCGTGATTGTGGATTTGGCCAAACGGATGCTGGAGCAGAAAGCGTCCGGCATCAACATGACCCGTTAAGGAGACATCATGCCTGCATTAGATTTGATTCGACCTTCAGTGACTGCCATGCGCGTGATTGCCTCCGTGAATGACGGCTTTGCGCGGGAACTTAAATTACCGCCACATATCCGTAGCCTCGGACTCATCACGGCAGATTCTGATGATGTGACCTATATTGCCGCTGACGAAGCGACAAAACAGGCGATGGTGGAAGTGGTCTATGGCCGCTCCCTCTATGCCGGGGCGGCTCACGGGCCGTCGCCGACCGCCGGTGAGGTGTTGATTATGCTGGGCGGACCGAACCCGGCGGAAGTGCGCGCCGGTCTGGATGCAATGGTCGCCAGCATTGAAAACGGCGCGGCGTTCCAGTGGGCGAACGATGCGGAAAATACCGCATTCCTGGCGCATGTGGTTTCGCGTACCGGCTCGTACCTCTCGTCTACCGCAGGTATCGCGCTGGGCGATCCAATGGCCTACCTGGTGGCGCCGCCGCTGGAAGCGACATTCGGCATTGACGCGGCGATGAAATCCGCTGACGTTCAGCTGGTGACTTACGTGCCGCCGCCGTCGGAAACCAACTATTCGGCCGCGTTCTTAACGGGAAGCCAGGCCGCGTGTAAAGCCGCCTGCAATGCCTTTACCGACGCCGTGCTGGATATCGCCCGTAACCCTGTCCAGCGTGCGTAACGGAGGCTGCCAATGATCAATGCCCTGGGATTACTGGAAGTGGACGGAATGGTCGCCGCCGTCGATGCGGCGGATGCCATGCTGAAAGCGGCCAACGTTCGTTTGCTCAGTCATCAAGTGCTCGACCCTGGCAGGCTCACGCTGGTGGTGGAGGGCGATCTGGCGGCGTGTCGTGCGGCGCTGGATGCCGGAAGCGCCGCCGCGCAGCGCACAGGCCGTGTGATTAGCCGCAAAGAAATTGGTCGTCCGGAAGAGGACACCCAGTGGCTGATTGGCGGGTTTGCGCGTGCGACAACGCCGACTGAGAAAGCGCCCCAGGTACCCGCAACGCCTGAGTTCGCTGAAGCGTTACTGGCGCTGCTGGCATCAGTACGCCAGGGAATGACGGCGGGAGAGGTTGCCGCGCATTTTGGCTGGCCGCTGGAGCAGGCCAGAAACGTGCTGGAACAACTCTTTTCTGACGGAGCGTTGCGTAAACGCAGTAGTCGCTATCGCATCAAAAATTAATCTGTCGGAGGGCCGGGCGTCCTGGCGGGCGTCCGGCATAGAAGATCATGAAAAAGACCCGTACAGCGAATTTGCACCATCTTTATCATGAAGCGTTACCCGAAGACGTTAAACTTACGCCCAGAGTCGAGGTGGACAATGTTCATCAGCGACGGACGACGGATGTCTATGAACATGCTCTGACTATCACCGCCTGGCAGCAGATCTACGATCAGTTACACCCGGGTAAATTTCATGGCGAGTTCACGGAAATCCTGCTTGATGAGATTCAGGTGTTCCGTGAATACACCGGCCTGGCGCTGCGTCAGTCGTGTCTGGTTTGGCCAAACTCTTTCTGGTTTGGTATTCCGGCGACGCGCGGCGAACAGGGATTTATCGGCGCGCAGGGGCTCGGCAGCGCCGAGATTGCCACCCGACCGGGAGGCACCGAGTTTGAACTGAGCACGCCGGATGATTACACCATTCTGGGCGTCGTTATCTCGGAAGATGTTATTTCCCGTCAGGCCACGTTTTTGCATAACCCGGAAAGGGTGCTGCATATGCTGCGTAACCAGTTAGCGCTGGAGGTAAAAGAGCAGCATAAAGCGGGGCTGTGGGGCTTTGTGCAGCAGGCGCTGGCCACCTTTAGCGAGAGTCCTGAAACCCTGCATCAACCTGCGGTGCGTAAGGTCTTGAGTGATAATTTGTTGCTGGCGATGGGCACGATGCTGGAAGAGGCGAAGCCGATTCATAGCGCCGAAAGCATCAGCCATCAGGGATATCGTAGGCTACTGTCGCGGGCGCGGGAATATGTGCTGGAAAATATGTCGGAGCCGCTGACGGTGCTCGACTTATGTAACCAGCTACACGTAAGCCGTCGCACGCTGCAAAATGCGTTTCACGCCATTTTGGGCATTGGCCCCAATGCGTGGCTGAAACGTATTCGCTTAAACGCAGTACGCCGGGAACTGATTAGCCCGTGGTCGCAGAGCGCCACGGTCAAAGATGCCGCGATGCAGTGGGGATTCTGGCATCTGGGGCAATTTGCTACCGATTATCAGCAATTATTTGCCGAAAAACCGTCGTTGACGCTGCATCAACGGATGCGGCAATGGGCTTGATGGCATTCTTGTGCCGGATGCGACGCTTTGCGTCTTATCCGGCCTACGGGGCGGTGCAGTTGTGGTTGTAGGCCTGATAAGCGTGGCGCTATAAGGCAATTACACCCAGTCGCGTACCTGAATAAACTCGCTCAGCGCCGCTTCCGGGCTACCCGCTTCTGGCTGCCAGTCGTACTCCCAGCGCACCAGCGGCGGCATTGACATCAGGATAGATTCAGTGCGCCCGCCGGTTTGTAGACCAAACAGGGTGCCTCTGTCCCATACCAGATTGAACTCCACGTAGCGCCCGCGGCGATAAAGTTGAAAATTACGCTCCCGCTCGCCCCAGACCATCGCTTTGCGTCGTTCGACAATCGGTAAATACGCCTGGGTGTAGCCGTTACCGACCGCCTGCATAAAGGCGAAGCAGTGGTCGAAATCCGGCGTATTCAAATCGTCAAAAAACAGGCCGCCGATACCGCGTTGTTCGTTGCGGTGTTTGAGGAAAAAGTAGTCGTCGCACCACTTTTTATAGCGCGGATACACATCGTCGCCAAACGGCTGACACAGGTCGCGGGCGGTGCGGTGCCAGTGAACGGCATCCTCTTCAAAGCCGTAGTAGGGCGTTAAATCGAACCCGCCGCCAAACCACCACACCGGATCGGCGCCCGGTTTTTCGGCAATAAAAAAGCGCACGTTAGCATGGCTGGTGGGAATATACGGATTGTGCGGATGCACCACCAGCGATACGCCCATCGCTTCAAAGCTACGCCCGGCCAGCTCTGGCCGATGCGCGGTGGCGGACGCGGGCATCGCATCGCCGTGAACGTGAGAGAAATTAACGCCCGCCTGTTCGAAAATCCCGCCGTTGCGTAATACCCGGCTGCGTCCGCCGCCGCCCGCTTCGCGTCGCCAGCTATCTTCGACAAAGTTTGCGCCATCCACAGCGGATAACGTTTGGCAAATATCATCCTGCAGGCGTAGCAGAAACTGTTTTACGTGATGTGCATCGGGTTTCATGATTACCGTTTCTTCGTGTGTGCTTTCTGATTATCAAACCAGTGAAAATAACTGATGATGCCGTTGGCGATCGCCGTAGCGATTTTCTGGCGAAACGCCGTCGTGCCCAGCAGACGTTCTTCTTCCGGATTGGTAATAAACGAGGTTTCGACCAGTACCGACGGAATTGACGGTGATTTTAGCACCACGAAAGCCGCTTGTTCGGTAGTGCGGCTGTGTAATTTATGTATAGGTTTGATTTTCTTGAGAATATGCGAACCCAGCGTCAGACTGTTTTTAATCGTATCGGTTTGCACCAGATCAAACAAAACTTGTTGTAATAGATGATCCCGGTCAGTGGCTTTTTTACCCGCCACTTCGTCCGCGCGGTTTTCACGCTCGGAGAGATACTTCGCCATGGCGCTACTGGCCCCGCGGTTGGAAAGCGCAAAAACGGAAGCGCCCGCCGCTTTCGGATTGGTAAAACCATCGGCATGAATGGACATAAACAGATCCGCGCCGTGCTTATGGGCGATTTCCACTCGATCGTACAGCGGAATAAAGGTATCCCCTGTCCGGGTTAAACGCGCATCGATTCCGTGATTTCGCAAAATAGCGCGCACGTTTTTGGCAATTGCCAGCACGACGTGTTTTTCCTGAGAACCGTTGCGGCCAATCGCGCCGGTATCGATGCCGCCGTGTCCGGGGTCGAGCATCACCAACCGTTTACTGCCGGTTTTTTTGGTTTTGGGTTTGCTGTGACCATTACTGGTTTTTAGCGTTTCTTCTTTGGCTATTGCGTGCGACATACCTGACAGCGTCAGGGCCGCCAGACCTGTTTTGAGTACCTGGCGGCGCGATGTGAGAGTTTTTAGGAGTTTAAAAGTGCTCATACGGCCTGAGTTGTGAAAATTAAGTTCAAGATGTTATATCGTATCGCGTAATCCGTTACGACGGTTGGTGATGAGAATTGTTTTACTTTTCATTTCAATACGTGACACATCGCCATTATGCCATTTTTTCCGCGACATCGCGTCAGATATTGGCTGAATCAGATGTTTGCGCCATAATCTTGGTTTTTCCACCCGAAAAGGCAACGAATACCATGGAAATACGCGTTTTTCGCCAGGAAGATTTCGAAGAGGTGATCACCCTCTGGGAGCGTTGCGACCTGCTGCGTCCATGGAACGATCCTGAAATGGATATTGAACGCAAGGTGAATCACGATGTCAGCTTGTTCCTCGTTGCGGAAGTTAGCGGCGAAGTTGTCGGTACGGTAATGGGCGGTTATGACGGGCATCGCGGCTCGGCGTATTACCTGGGCGTTCACCCGGAGTTCCGCGGGCGCGGCATTGCGAATGCGTTGCTTAACCGGCTGGAAAAAAAACTCATCGCCCGCGGGTGTCCGAAAATCCAAATTATGGTGCGTGATGATAACGACGTTGTGCTGGGCATGTATGAACGTCTGGGGTATGAGCATTCTGACGCCCTAAGTTTGGGTAAACGCCTGATTGAAGATGAAGAGTACTGAGTTTCATCCAGCCGATTATGATGTACACGGGCGTTTACGCCTGCCGTTTCTGTTCTGGTGCGTACTGCTACTTCAGGCGCGCGCCTGGGTACTCTTTGTCATTGCCGGTTCATCCCGTGGACAGGGTAATACTTTGTTAAACTTTTTTTATCCCGACCATGACAATTTTTGGCTGGGGCTGTTGCCCGGCGTTCCGGCGGTAGTGGCATTTTTACTCAGCGGGCGGCGTGAAGCGGTTCCTGGTGTGTGGCGCTGGCTGCGCGGACTCCTGATCCTTGCTCAACTGGTGTCGTTGTGCTGGCTGCCGGTGATGTGGCTGGGTGGCGACCCGGTCAACGGCGTCGGGCTGGCGCTGCTGCTGGCGGACATCGTCGCGCTGATCTGGCTGTTAACCAATCAACGTTTGCGTGCCTGTTTTTCCCTTGAGAAAGAATAACGGCACTTTTTGGCGAACCCGCACTCCAACCAACGTTAATTAATAAAAGAAAGGAAGTGAGATGAAATCGCTGCGTTTGACTTTACTCGCACTGCCGCTGGCGCTGACCGGCTGCTCAACGCTTTCCTCGGTCAACTGGTCTGCCGCAAATCCATGGAACTGGTTTGGTTCCTCGACAGAAGTCACTGAGCAAGGCGTGGGAGCGCTGACCGCCGCCACGCCGCTGGAAGAGCCGGCTATTGCAGAGGCATTAGATGGCGATTATCGCCTGCGTAGCGGTATGAAAACCGATAACGGTAACGTGGTGCGCTTTTTCGAAGCGATGAAGGGCGACAATGTCGCGATGGTGATCAACGGCGAGCAGGGAACCGTGAGCCGTATTGATGTGCTGGACAGCGATATCCCAACCGCCGCGGGGGGCAAAATCGGTACGCCGTTTAGCGACCTTTACAGCAAAGCGTTTGGTCACTGCGAGCCGGTTTCCAGCGATAGCCATACCAGCGTCGAATGTAAAGCCGAGGGAAGTCAGCATATTAGCTATGTTTTCTCCGGCGAGTGGAGCGGACCGGAAGGCTTAATGCCTCCTGATGACGTCTTAAAAAACTGGGACGTGCGCAAAATTATCTGGCGTCGTTAATTTGCGCCTGAACAAACCGCTTCGCTTAAAAACAAGGTAAAATAGCCTCCATTAATGCCACGACTGCGTGGCATTCTCATTTTCAGGAGGAATCATGTCTCAGGTTCAAAGTGGCATTTTGCCGGAACATTGCCGTGCGGCAATTTGGATTGAAGCCAATGTGAAAGGCGACCTGGACGCCCTGCGCGCGGCCAGCAGAACATTTGCCGATAAACTGGCGACCTTCGAAGTCAAATTTCCGGACGCCCATCTTGGGGCCGTTGTGGCGTTTGGCAACAACACCTGGCGCGCCCTGAGCGGCGGCGTCGGGGCGGAAGAACTGAAAGATTTTATTCCTTATGGTAAAGGGCTGGCGCCGGCCACGCAGTATGACGTGCTGATCCATATCCTTTCCCTGCGCCACGATGTGAATTTTTCTGTTGCCCAGGCGGCGATGGAAGCCTTCGGTGACTGTATCGACGTGAAAGAAGAAGTTCACGGCTTCCGTTGGGTGGAAGAACGCGATCTGAGCGGCTTTGTCGACGGGACAGAGAACCCAGCGGGCGAAGAGACGCGTCGTGAAGTGGCGGTGATCAAAGATGGCGTGGATGCCGGCGGCAGTTATGTGTTCGTGCAGCGTTGGGAACACAATCTCAAGCAACTTAACCGGATGAGTATTCACGATCAGGAGATGATGATCGGGCGTACCAAAGAAGCCAATGAAGAGATTGACGGCGATGCGCGTCCGGCAACGTCTCACCTGAGCCGCGTCGATCTCAAAGAAGATGGCAAAGGGCTGAAGATTGTGCGCCAGAGCCTGCCATACGGCACCGCCAGCGGTACTCATGGTCTCTATTTCTGCGCTTACTGCGCACGCCTGCACAATATCGAACAGCAGCTTCTGAGTATGTTCGGCGATACCGACGGTAAACGCGACGCGATGCTGCGCTTCACCAAACCGGTGACTGGCGGCTACTATTTTGCGCCGTCGCTGGATCGCCTGTTAGCGCTATAAGGTAAAACCCTGTCGGATGGCAGCGCAAACGCTTTATTCGACCTACGATTGGTAGGCCTGATAAGCGCCGCGCCATCAGGCAGAACAGCATAAAAATGCCCATCCCCGCCTCCGCGGGGATTTTTTTACCTAATATTTACCTGAATTAGTGAGCTATTCCTCAGCACTTATTTGTTATTACTGTATTTTCAGTGTTAATGGAGTGTAAGACTCCATATTCAAAAGGAGACATTGAAAATGGGTAAACTCACGGGCAAGACAGCATTGATTACGGGCGCATCGCAGGGCATTGGCGAAGGGATCGCTCGCGTATTCGCACGCCACGGCGCGAACTTAATCTTGCTGGATATCTCCGATGAGATTGAAAAGCTGGCGGATGAGCTGGGCGGGCGCGGGCATCGCTGTACTGCCGTTAAGGCTGACGTCAGAGATTTTGCTTCGGTGCAGGCGGCGGTTGCGCGCGCCAAAGAGACTGAAGGTAGAATTGATATTTTGGTGAATAACGCTGGCGTGTGCCGTCTGGGCAACTTCCTCGATATGAGTGAAGAAGATCGCGATTTCCACATTGATATTAATATTAAAGGTGTCTGGAACGTCACCAAAGCCGTCCTGCCGGAGATGATTAAACGTAAAGATGGCCGCATTGTGATGATGTCTTCCGTCACGGGAGATATGGTGGCGGACCCGGGTGAAACGGCCTATGCGCTGTCAAAAGCCGCCATTGTCGGTTTAACCAAATCGCTGGCGGTGGAGTATGCGCAGTCCGGTATTCGCGTGAATGCCATTTGCCCCGGTTATGTAAGAACGCCGATGGCGGAAAGCATTGCCCGTCAGTCTAATCCTGACGATCCGGAATCGGTATTAACGGAAATGGCAAAAGCCATTCCGCTACGCCGTCTTGCCGATCCGCTGGAAGTAGGGGAACTGGCGGCATTTCTGGCTTCCGATGAGTCCAGCTATCTTACCGGAACGCAAAACGTCATTGATGGCGGCAGTACCCTGCCTGAAAGCGTGAGCGTAGGCGTCTGATTGATGCCGGTCTCCTCCCCGCGCCGCGTGGGGAGGGATTCTCTTATTCCCTTTTCAACTTTCAAATCATCAAACGGTATATAAAACCGTTACTCCTTTAGCGCTGGTTATAAATATGATGACCATAAGAAAGTCATTAAATTTATAAGGGTGCGCAATGGCCGTTAACTTACTGAAAAAGAGACCCCCGACGCTGGCAGCAATGCTGTTACTGGCAGGGCAGGCGCAGGCAACGGAGCTGCTGAACAGCTCATACGATGTCTCCCGCGAGCTGTTTGCCGCCCTTAACCCGCCGTTTGAGCAACAATGGGCGAAGGATAACGGCGGCGATAAGCTGACGATTAAGCAGTCTCATGCCGGGTCATCAAAACAGGCGCTGGCGATTTTGCAGGGGCTGAAGGCAGACGTCGTGACCTACAATCAGGTGACCGACGTACAGATTCTCCATGATAAAGGCAAACTGATCCCTGCCGACTGGCAAAGCCGTCTGCCGAACAACAGTTCACCATTCTATTCCACGATGGGCTTCCTGGTGCGCAAGGGGAACCCGAAAAATATTCACGACTGGAGCGATCTTGTACGTTCCGACGTGAAGCTGATTTTCCCTAACCCGAAAACCTCCGGCAACGCCCGCTATACGTATCTGGCGGCATGGGGCGCGGCGGATAACGCGGACGGCGGCGATAAAGCCAAAACCGAACAGTTTATGACCCAGTTCCTGAAAAACGTCGAAGTGTTTGATACCGGCGGTCGCGGCGCTACGACTACCTTTGCCGAGCGTGGTCTGGGCGATGTGCTGATTAGTTTTGAATCGGAAGTGAACAACATCCGCAAACAATATGAAGCCCAGGGATTTGAAGTGGTGATCCCGAAAACGAACATTCTTGCTGAGTTCCCGGTTGCCTGGGTGGATAAAAACGTGCAGGCCAACGGCACAGAAAAAGCCGCCAAAGCTTACCTGAACTGGCTGTATAGCCCGCAGGCGCAGACCATCATTACCCATTACTACTACCGCGTGAGTAACCCGGAAATCATGGGCAAGCAAGCAGATAAATTCCCGCAGACCGAACTGTTCCGCGTGGAAGACAAGTTTGGCACGTGGCCTGAGGTGATGAAAACGCACTTTGCCAGCGGCGGCGAGCTGGACAAACTGTTGGCGGCGGGGCGTAAGTAATGCTTGCCGTTTCTTCCCGACGCGTGCTGCCCGGCTTTACGTTAAGCCTCGGCACCAGTTTGCTGTTTGTCTGCCTGATCCTACTGTTGCCGTTGAGCGCGCTGGTGATGCAGCTCTCACAGATGAGCTGGGCGCAATACTGGGATGTCGTGACCAACCCTCAGGTGGTGGCTGCCTATAAAGTGACGCTACTGGCGGCATTTGTGGCGTCGATTTTTAACGGCGTGTTTGGCCTGTTGATGGCGTGGATTTTAACCCGCTACCGTTTTCCTGGGCGCACGTTGCTGGATGCGCTGATGGATCTGCCGTTTGCGCTGCCGACAGCAGTAGCGGGGTTAACGCTGGCCTCGCTGTTCTCTGTGAACGGTTTCTACGGTCAGTTTCTAGCGCAGTTTGATATCAAAGTGACCTATACCTGGCTCGGTATTGCGGTGGCGATGGCCTTTACCAGCATTCCATTTGTGGTACGCACCGTCCAGCCGGTACTGGAAGAGCTGGGGCCGGAATATGAAGAAGCGGCACAAACGCTGGGGGCCACCCGCCTGCAAAGTTTTCGCAAAGTCGTGCTGCCTGAGCTGTCGCCTGCGCTGATTGCCGGCGTGGCGCTCTCTTTTACCCGTAGCCTGGGCGAGTTTGGCGCGGTGATTTTTATCGCCGGAAATATCGCCTGGAAAACAGAAGTGACTTCGCTGATGATTTTTGTGCGTTTGCAGGAGTTTGATTACCCCGCCGCCAGCGCCATTGCCTCGGTGATCCTTGCGGCATCCTTGCTGCTGCTGTTCTCTATCAATACCTTGCAAAGTCGCTTTGGTCGACGTGTGGTAGGTCATTAATGGCGGAAGTGACTCAATTGAAGCGATACGACGTCCCCCGCATTAACTGGGGAAAATGGTTTTTGATTGGCGTCGGGATGCTGGTTTCGGCGTTTATCCTGCTGGTGCCGATGATTTACATCTTCGTGCAGGCGTTCAGCAAAGGGTTAATGCCGGTACTGCAAAATCTGGCCGATCCGGACATGCTGCACGCTATCTGGCTGACGGTGTTGATTGCCTTGATCGCAGTGCCGGTGAATCTGGTGTTCGGCATTCTGCTGGCGTGGCTGGTGACGCGCTTTAACTTCCCCGGACGTCAGCTACTGCTGACCCTGCTGGATATTCCCTTTGCCGTCTCGCCGGTGGTGGCCGGTCTGGTTTATCTGCTGTTTTATGGCTCCAACGGCCCGTTGGGCGGCTGGCTGGATGAACATAATTTGCAAATGATGTTCTCCTGGCCGGGGATGGTACTGGTCACTATTTTTGTCACCTGTCCGTTTGTGGTGCGCGAACTGGTGCCAGTGATGCTCAGCCAGGGCAGTCAGGAAGATGAGGCGGCGATTTTACTGGGCGCATCCGGCTGGCAAATGTTTCGCCGCGTGACATTGCCGAATATTCGCTGGGCGCTACTTTACGGCGTGGTGTTAACCAACGCCCGCGCGATTGGCGAGTTTGGCGCGGTGTCGGTGGTGTCCGGCTCGATTCGCGGCGAAACGTTATCGCTACCGTTACAGATTGAATTACTGGAGCAGGACTACAACACCGTCGGCTCCTTTACCGCCGCCGCATTGTTGACGCTAATGGCGATTATTACCCTGTTTTTGAAGAGCATGTTGCAATGGCGTCTGGAGAATCAGGAAAAACGCGCGCAACAGGAGGAAAATCATGAGCATTGAGATCGCCAGAATTAAGAAATCGTTTGGTCGTACTCAGGTACTGAATGATATCTCGCTGGATATTCCTTCCGGCCAGATGGTTGCCTTGTTGGGGCCGTCAGGTTCCGGCAAAACGACGCTGCTGCGCATTATTGCTGGGCTGGAACATCAGTCCAGCGGCCATATTCGTTTCCACGGTACGGACGTTAGCCGCCTGCACGCGCGTGAGCGTAAAGTCGGTTTTGTGTTTCAGCACTATGCGCTGTTTCGCCATATGACGGTGTTTGACAACATTGCTTTTGGTCTGACGGTGCTGCCGCGACGCGACCGCCCAACTGCGGCGGCGATTAAAACGAAAGTGACGCAATTGCTGGAGATGGTGCAACTGGCGCACCTCGCGGATCGTTTCCCCGCCCAGCTTTCCGGCGGACAAAAACAGCGCGTGGCGCTGGCGCGCGCGCTTGCCGTGGAACCGCAAATTCTACTGCTGGATGAACCCTTTGGCGCGCTGGATGCCCAGGTACGTAAAGAGTTACGTCGCTGGTTGCGCCAGCTACATGAAGAACTGAAATTCACCAGCGTCTTTGTCACCCACGATCAGGAAGAAGCGACGGAAGTGGCGGATCGGGTGGTGGTGATGAGTCAGGGCAATATCGAACAGGCTGATGCGCCGGATCGGGTGTGGCGTGAACCGGCAACCCGCTTCGTACTGGAGTTTATGGGCGAGGTGAACCGCCTGACAGGCACCGTCCGCGGCGGGCAGTTTCACGTTGGCGCGCATCGCTGGCCGCTGGGTTATACGCCCGCGTACCAGGGGCCGGTCGATCTGTTCCTGCGTCCGTGGGAGGTGGATATTAGCCGCCGCACCAGCCTGGATTCTCCGCTACCAGTACAGGTCATTGAGGCCAGCCCGAAAGGTCATTATACACAGTTAGTGGTACAGCCGCTGGGGTGGTATCACGATCCGCTGACGGTGGTGATGGCGGGTGAGGATGTTCCGGTTCGCGGCGAGCGTTTGTTTGTTGGACTGCAAAAAGCGCGTCTGTATAACGGCGACCAGCGTATTGAAACGCGTGAAGAGGAACTTGCTCTGGCGCAATCGGCCTGATAGGTTAATTTGTATAGTTATCGCCCGGTGGCGCTTCGCTTACCGGGCCTACAGCGTATATCGTGATTTTGTAGGCCGGGTAAGCACAGCGCCACCCGGCATTTTTATTGAGCTGAAAACGTGAATACATTAGAACAAACCATCGGCAATACGCCGCTGGTCAAATTACAACGTCTGGCGCCGGATAACGGCAGTGAAATCTGGGTCAAGCTGGAAGGCAATAATCCAGCAGGATCGGTGAAAGATCGCGCGGCGCTATCGATGATTGTCGAGGCGGAAAAGCGCGGGGAAATTAAACCGGGCGATGTCCTGATTGAAGCGACCAGCGGCAACACTGGCATTGCGCTGGCGATGATCGCCGCGCTGAAAGGTTATCGCATGAAGCTGTTGATGCCAGACAACATGAGCCAGGAGCGTCGGGCGGCAATGCGGGCCTATGGCGCGGAACTGATTCTGGTCACTAAAGAGCAGGGAATGGAAGGGGCGCGCGATTTAGCGCTCGCTATGTCTGAGCGAGGCGAGGGCAAACTGCTCGATCAGTTTAATAATCCTGATAATCCCTACGCTCACTACACCACCACCGGCCCGGAAATCTGGCGGCAAACGCAGGGGCGGGTAACGCATTTTGTCTCCAGCATGGGCACGACCGGCACCATTACCGGCGTGTCGCGTTTTCTGCGCGAGCAGGAAAAGCCGGTCACTATCGTTGGCCTGCAGCCGGAAGAGGGCAGCAGTATTCCGGGAATTCGCCGCTGGCCTGCGGAATATATGCCGGGCATATTTAACGCTTCGCTGGTGGATGAGGTGCTGGATATTCATCAGAATGATGCCGAAAACACCATGCGTGAACTGGCGGTGCGTGAAGGGATTTTCTGCGGCGTGAGTTCCGGCGGCGCGGTAGCGGGTGCGTTACGCGTCGCACGAGCCACGCCCGGCGCGATAGTGGTGGCGATCATCTGCGATCGCGGCGACCGTTACTTGTCTACCGGCGTGTTTGGTGAAGAGCATTTCAGCCAGGGGGCAGGGATTTAAACGAGGTGCCATCGTCGTATGGCACCCGTGTGTTATAGCGTTTTATCCGTTTCCGCAATAAGCGCATGTAAATAAGGCTGCGCGTTTTCATCGCTTTTACCGGGAATTTTAACGATATAGGGTTTTCCGGTGATGGACGACGACGACGCGACTTTATCGATAAACTGTTCGGCGGTGTCGATACGATTGCGCGTGTTACCCAGTTTTAAGCGCAGGTGCGATACGGCTTCCTCGCAGTTATGCGCATCACCGTTACGAACGAATGTCAGATCCTTTTTCTGCGCCAGCGCATTAAGCATGGCGTTAATGCGCGCTTCTTCGTGGGCGTTTAGCTTCGCCCAGGCGGGTAGGGCCAGCAGGAGCGCAACGACGGCGCAGACAATTTTCTTCATGGTAAAATCCTTTTTCATGCGAGAATCACTGCACCTCAGACCGTTAGCCGGGTAATAAGTTGCACTCCTGGTGTGGTTATTTCTGTGAGTGCGCCAGCGTGAGTTCATCCAGAAAACGCCACAGCTTTTCATTCATTTGCTGGTAATCCCATGCGCGCATCTCGGCGACCGAGCGGATAAAACGCTTCCCTTGCGCGTCGGCCAACTCCTGTTGCGAATGTTGGATTAATCCTTCAACCGCCTCGACGGTAAATTCCATATGACACTGGAAGCCGTAGATAAAATTGCCGTACTGCACTATCTGACGTGGACAGCCGGCACTTTCAGCCAGCACGGTCGCCTGATCGGTGAGTCCTGGCATATCGTTGTGCCAGTGGCCGACGGTTAACGGGGAGCCAAAGTGGGTGATAAGCGGATGCCGCAGACCGGCTTCAGTGAGCGTAATAGGGTAGTGACCAATCTCTTTTTCCGGACTTTGGCACACAGCGGCGCCCAGCGCCTCGCCAATGAGCTGTGAACCAAGACAAATGCCGATAACCATTCGCCGGGCCGTAATCGCCTGATTAATTAAGTGCTGTTCGGCGCGAGAGTCAAAGTATGGGCACTCTTCGCGGGTGGTGCGCGGCGACTGCGGACCGCCAAATACCACGAGCATATCGAACTCATCGGCATTGGGCGGTAGCGCTTCTCCGGCATAGACGCGCGACCATGAAATGGTATAACCGCGATCTTCAGCCCATTTCAGATAAGCGCCAGCGGATTCAAACGACTCATGGACAACAAAATGAACTCGCACGTTATTTTCTCCTGTTAGCGATTTAGCGCCTGATGGATATCAGCCGCCAGCGTGTTGATCTCGCTGTCATTTAATGTCGACAGCGTGATACGTAGACCGTGAGACGGCGCGCTTACGCCAAAGGCTTCTCCCTCACGTACCAGCCAGCCGGATTTTGCCAGCGTAAACGCGGTAGCCTGGCTATGAGTGTCCAGCGGGAGCCAGGCATTCACGCCGTCGCCGGGAGAAATGGCGATGCCATATTGCTGTAGGGCGCGGGCCAGTTTTTGTTGCCGGGCGGCGTAAAACAGCCGCGTTTGCGCCAGCCTGTGCTGATACTCAGGGTCGGTCAGGCAGGCGTAGACCAGATCCTGTAACAGATGGCTGACCCACTGACTACCGGCATTTAGCCGCAGCCGAAGTTTTGCCGAGGTCGCGCTGTCGCTGGCGACAATAGCAAGACGTAAATCGGGGCCGAGGGCTTTGGAAACGGAGCGTATCACCGCCCAGTGTTGCGTTGTCTGCGCAATAACCGGCTGCCAGGGCGACGAAGAAAGCAAGGCGAAGTGATCGTCGATAATGACCAGTACCTGAGGGTAACGCGCCAGTATATTTTGCAGCGCAGCGGCACGGCGAGCGCTCAGACTACAGCCGGTAGGGTTGTGCGCGCGCGGCGTTAAGATCACTGCCCGCGCGCCCTGATTTAGCGCCTGCTCCAGCTTTTCAGGCTGCATTCCTTCGCTATCTACGCTGACCGGGCTGGCGCTAAAACCGGCATAGCGCAGCATATTGATACTGCTTAAAAAACAGGGATCTTCCACCGCGACGCTGTCGCCCGGCAGCAGATGCGCGCAAAGCAGTCTTTCGATAGCGTCGATAGCTCCGCTGGTGATATCAATTTCGCCTGCGACGGGAGTGGCATCCCGTAGCCAGCGCGCCGCCCAGGCGTGTAGTTCAGGGGAAACGGGCGCATCGCCGTAGAGATGCGGCGTGCGGTTGAGACGGGCAAAATAATGGCTGAGGTCAGGCAGACGCTGCGGATCGGGATTGCCGCCGGAAAGGTCGTGCAGAGGCGTATGCGGATCGCCGCCTTCCAGCGCTACGGGAGACGGACTGCCTTTAATCACCGTCCCATTGCGGCCTAAACTTTGCGCCAGTCCCGCCGTTATCAGCCGTTTATACGCCGCTGCGACGGTATTGCGGTTCACCTTTAATTCGTTTGCCAGCTCCCGTACCGGCGGGAGCGAATCCTCTGCCCGTAACGTGCCGGCAATAATGTGTTGACGGATACTGTCAAAAATTTCGTTAGCGGTTTTTCCGTCGATCATTATTGACCTATGACAAAATGAATTTTAGCATATGACAATGATAATGAGGCGGTAGCCTGCTGTCCAGCGAGAGGAAAATTTTATGGGACAAGAGAGTGATATTCAGTCAGTGCTCTTCGACGACAACCATCGGGCGTTACAGACCGATATCGTCGCCGTCCAGTCACAGGTCGTGTACGGCAGCGTAGGCAACAGCATCGCTGTTCCGGCCATTAAAGCGCAGGGATTACGCGTGGCGGCTGTCCCGACGGTGCTGTTCAGCAATACGCCGCACTATAAAACGTTTTATGGCGGCATTATTCCCGCCGAGTGGTTTGCAGGCTACCTTACGGCGTTGAATGAGCGCGATGCTCTACGTGAATTAAAAGCGATTACCACCGGTTACATGGGCAGCGCAGACCAAATTGTCTTGCTTTCGAAGTGGCTAATGGCGATCCGGGCTTCGCATCCGGATGTGTGTATTCTTGTTGATCCGGTCATTGGCGATACCGACAGTGGAATGTATGTGCAGGCGGAAATTCCGCAGGCTTATCGCACACATTTGTTGCCGCAGGCGCAGGGGCTAACGCCGAACGTATTTGAGCTGGAGATGCTGAGTGGTAAACCGTGTCGCACGCTGGAAGAGGCGGTGGCGGCGGCGCAATCGCTGCTTTCCGATACGCTGAAATGGGTGGTTATCACCAGCGCGCCGGGCGAATCGCTGGAGACCATAACGGTTGCCGTCGTTACCGCGCAGGTCGTGGAGGTCTTTGCCCACCCGCGGGTGGCGACGGAATTAAAAGGGACGGGAGATCTCTTCTGCGCCGAGCTGGTCAGCGGTATTGTGCAGGGAAAAAAACTGACGACCGCGGCAAAAGATGCGGCGCAGCGCGTGCTGGAGGTGATGACCTGGACACAGCAGTGTGGCTGTGATGAGTTAATTCTGCCGCCGGCAGGGGAGGCGCGATGAAGAGTTATCGGCTGGTAGTTCGCCAGCAGGGACGTATCGTGGGGCATTTTGAAACGAGCGGGCTGGACGCGCTGGAAGATATTTGCGTAGCGCGGGCGATGTTTGGTATCACTGGCGGCTATCAGTGCGAGTTGCAAGTGTCCGATTCCGAACGCAGGATGCTGGAGAGTGGCCCGGATGGGATGAAGATCCTGATGCGCGAGAAGTGCTTTCGCCCGGTGACCTCGCAGTTGTAACCCGTGGATTGGCGCTGAAATGTTCGCAACCTTGTAGGCCTGATAAGCGTAGCGCCATCAGGCAGTGCGCCGCACCATCGCCGGATGGCGGCGCAAGCGCCTTATCCGGCCACAGGCAAAAAAAATGGCGCCCAAAGGCGCCATTCTTCACTGCGGCAAGAATTACTTCTTAATGCGGATAACCGGAGTTTCACCCACGGTCACGCTACCGGACAGTTTGATCAGTTCTTTGATTTCATCCATGTTGGAGATAACAACCGGAGTCAGGGTAGACTTGGCTTTTTCTTCCAGCAACGGCAGATCGAACTCGATGACCGGATCGCCAACTTTCACGCGCTGACCTTCTTCAGCAATACGCTTGAAGCCTTCACCTTTCAGCTCAACGGTGTCGATACCGAAGTGAACGAACAGCTCAATGCCGCTATCGGATTCGATAGAGAACGCATGGTTGGTTTCAAAGATTTTGCCGATGGTACCGTCAACAGGGGCGACCATTTTGTTACCGGTTGGTTTGATAGCGATGCCATCACCAACGATTTTTTCAGCAAAAACTACATCCGGCACGTCTTCGATGTTGACGATCTCGCCAGAGAGCGGGGCAACAATCTCAATAGTTCCGGTGTCTTTCTTATCATCAGAAACCAGAGATTTTAGTTTATCGAACAAACCCATGATCTTCTCCTAAGCAGTAAATTGGGCCGCATCTCGTGGATTAGCAGATTGTTTTTTCTTCAATGAACTTGTTAACCAGCGCCATTAACTCGTCCGTTGTCGGTTGAGCAAGAGCCTGCTCTGCTAACACCTTCGCATCTTCGAAGTTCGTGTTACGGATAATCTTCTTAATGCGCGGGATAGAAATGGCGCTCATAGAGAATTCGTCCAGACCCATCCCCAGCAACAGAAGTGTAGCACGTTCGTCGCCTGCAAGCTCACCACACATGCCAGTCCATTTACCTTCTGCATGAGAAGCATCAATAACTTGCTTGATCAAGTTCAGTACGGACGGTGACATTGGCTGGTAAAGGTGTGAAATCATATCATTACCACGGTCAACTGCCAGGGTGTACTGCGTTAAATCATTGGTGCCGATACTAAAGAAATCAACTTCTTTGGCTAAATGACGCGCAATTGTCGCCGCAGCCGGTGTTTCCACCATCACGCCAATCTCAATGCTTTCGTCAAATGCTTTACCTTCGTCACGCAGTTCCTGTTTGTAGATTTCAATCTCTTTGCGCAGCGCGCGAACTTCTTCAACAGAGATGATCATCGGGAACATAATGCGCAATTTACCGAAAGCGGAGGCACGCAGAATCGCGCGAACCTGGTCACGCAGGATCTCTTTGCGATCCATGGCGATACGCACGGCGCGCCAGCCCAGGAACGGGTTCTCTTCTTTCGGGAAGTTCATGTACGGCAGCTCTTTGTCGCCGCCAATGTCCATGGTACGGACGATAACCGCCTGCGAGCCGCACGCTTCAGCGACCGCTTTATAGGCGGCAAACTGCTCTTCTTCCGTCGGCAGCGCGTCGCGATCCATGAACAGGAATTCAGTACGATACAGACCAACGCCTTCCGCGCCGTTGCGCTCAGCGCCTTCAACGTCACGAACGGTACCGATGTTGGCGCAAACTTCAACCTGATGTCCATCCAGCGTGATTGCCGGCAGATCTTTCAGTTTTGCGAGTTCCGCTTTCTCGGTCGCAACCTGCTCCTGGACGGCGCGCAGTTGCTCAATAACATCGTTGGTCGGGTTGACGTAAACCTGGTTGTTTACGGCATCCAGAATCAGATAGTCGCCGTTTTTCACCTGAGAGGTGACGCTACCGGTACCTACGATCGCCGGCAGTTCCAGAGAACGCGCCATGATGGAGGTATGAGACGTGCGTCCGCCCGCGTCGGTGATGAAGCCCAGCACTTTCTGCAGGTTCAGCTGTGCAGTTTCTGATGGCGTCAGGTCAGCGGCAACCAGGATAACTTCTTCCTGAATCGCGCTCAGATCGATAATGGCCAGACCCAGGATGTTGCGCAGCAGGCGCTTACCGATATCACGTACGTCAGCCGCGCGCTCTTTCAGGTATTCATCATCCAGTTCTTCCAGGGCAGTGGCCTGACCTTCGATAACTTCATGTGCGGCTGCGTCAGCCGTCATGTGCTTATCTTTAATCAGGGCTATGATTTCCTGCTCCAGCTCCTCATCTTCGAGCAGCATAATATGCCCTTCAAAGATGGCTTCTTTTTCTTCACCGAACGTTTCACCAGCTTTTGTCTTGATCGCTTCCAGTTGCGCAGATGCCTTGGCACGACCGCTCAGAAAACGTTCAACTTCCTGATCAACCTTGTCGGCAGAAATTTTTTTCCGGTCAATGACGATTTCGTCTTCTTTCAGCAGCAGTGCTTTGCCGAAAGCGATACCCGGGGATGCTAAAATGCCTGAAATCATAACCCTACCTTACTTGTGACTGATTTTTAAAAGAACCCGGAAAAAAACTTACTCGAGTTCCGCCATCAGTTTGACCAGATGTTCAACCGCTTTCTGCTCATCTTCACCTTCTGCGGAGATGGTGACGACGGTGCCTTGAGTCAGGCCCAGAGTCTGCAGTTTAAACAGGCTTTTCGCGCTGGCGCTTTTGCCGTTGGAAGTCACAGTAATCTCAGAAGTGAAGCCTTTTGCTTCTTTAACAAACTGAGCAGCAGGGCGGGTGTGCAGACCGTTCGGAGCGGTAATGGTAACTTCTTGCTGGAACATTGTATTTCCCCAACTTATAGGTTTAGTGTTGTGGAACTAAAGTCTAGCCTGGCGGCTCAACTTTAGCCTGTATTGTTAGCGCCGGCGTAAACGGGACGCGACACAAAAGGTGTTCTACGCAATCCGTTGCTGGCAACTTATGGCCGCTGACGTTTCGCTCGTCATTAAACATTATGCCGCGAAAGGAAGATTTGAACCAAATCATAAAATCGATTCAGCTAACGCTTTTCCTGTAACGATTAATTTCGCGCATCAAAATAATTAGTCTGGTTAAATACCAGTTCCGGCAGGGTGAATCAATGCCAGGTGAGGTGAAAGTTTGAAGCAGGCCACAAAAAAGCACCCAAAAAGGTGCTTTTTTACGCGTTTTTAACATGCTGGCATCACTGTTGCAGTTCTTTCTCAGTAAAGAGATCGGCGAACAACGCGGTGCTCAGATAACGCTCACCTGATGAAGGTAGGATAACCACAATATTCTTATTGGTAAAGCTTTCATCTTCCTGCAGCTTAAGCGCTGCAGCAACCGCGGCGCCGGAAGAAATTCCCGCCAGAATACCTTCCTCTTCCATCAGACGGCGCGCGGTAGAAATGGCTTCTTCATTGGTGATGCCAACCACTTTATCAATCAGTTTCAGATCCAGGTTGCCTGGGATGAAGCCTGCGCCGATGCCCTGAATTTTATGCGGGCCCGGTTTGATCTCTTCACCAGCCAGCGCCTGGGCGATAACCGGGGAGTCAGTGGGTTCTACCGCAACGGTGATAAGATCGGTTTTACCCTTCGTCCCTTTGATATAACGCGTGACGCCGGTTAACGTACCGCCAGTACCGACGCCGGAGATAAACACATCCACCTGACCATCGGTGTCTTCCCAGATTTCCGGGCCGGTGGTTTTTTCATGGATTTCCGGGTTGGCAGGGTTGCTGAACTGCTGGAGCAGGAGATATTTTTGCGGATCGCTGGCGACAATTTCTTCGGCTTTCTGAATAGCGCCTTTCATCCCTTTCGCCCCTTCGGTCAGCACCAGATTCGCGCCTAATGCTTTGAGTAGCTTGCGGCGTTCAATGCTCATGGTTTCCGGCATGGTCAGGGTGAGTTTGTAACCGCGCGCGGCGGCGACATACGCCAGCGCAATACCGGTGTTGCCGCTGGTCGGCTCCACCAGTTCCACGCCAGGTTTCAGTACGCCACGCTTTTCGGCATCCCAAATCATATTGGCGCCGATACGGCACTTGACGCTGAAGCTCGGGTTGCGCGACTCCACCTTCGCCAGAATGCGTCCATTACCGATACGGTTCAGTCGAACCAGCGGCGTATGGCCGATAGTCAGCGAGTTATCTTCATAAATCTTACTCATGGCCTGTCCTTAACTATATGAAATTGGGATACCTTCCCAGCATACCTTCCAGCCAGATATGGGGAAGTAAAGATTTCGCATATCTATATGCTGATGGGAAATAATGGTTATCAGTATAGAATAAGAGACAGCATAAGAGCCTATCCCATTAGGGCTATTTTACTTGCCATTTTGGTCCTGGGCAGTGCTCAAAATCCTCACGTACTACGTGTACGCTCCGGTTTTTGCGCGCTGTCCGTGTCCAAACTGGCTGCGCCAATAACGCCTGGTGGGATAGGCTCTAAGCCATCTCTTATTTATACATTTTTACGTTATTTCCATAACGCGTGTTTAGCACGCCAGCAATCAACCCACATTGCCGTCGCGCCACAGACGGCAACAGGCATAATGAAAAGGTTAAGCACCGGAATCATCGTAAAGAGGCTGGTGAGCGCGCCAAATTGCATATTCGCGACCTTCTGCGTGCGCAACGCGGCGCGCATCGTTTTAAACGGCACTTTGTGGTTATCAAACGGGTAGTCGCAATACTGGATCGCCAGCATCCAGGCGCTGAACAAAAACCACAACACCGGCGCGATGGTTTGGCCAATGCCAGGAATGAAATAGAGAACCAGCAGCACAATAGCGCGCGGCAGATACCACGCCAGCTTTTGCCATTCACGTTTCATAATGCGCGGTACATCTTTCATGATGCCGAGTATGCCGGTATCTGGCGGCGTGGCGCCGGTTAACCGCGCCTCAAGCTGTTCGGCTAAAAGGCCGTTAAACGGCGCGGCGATCCAGTTGGCGAGGGTAGAGAAAAAATAGCCAAAGACCAGCAGAACAGAGATAACCGCAATCGGCCACAGCAGATAGCTCAGCCATTGCAGCCAGTCCGGCACATGACTCATCAACGAAGGTATCCAGGCGTCAAGCTGCGTAAACAGCCACCAAAATGCGCCGCCCATCAGCACAATGTTGACCAGCAAAGGTAAAATAACAAAGCGGCGGATTCCCGGTAGGGTGACTAACTTCCATCCTTGCGAGAAATAATAGACGCCGCTACGTGGTACGGTTGTGGATGATGAAACCATATTCAGGACATACTCCTTTTTCTTAAAGCCCTGGGTAAACGTGGGATATCTTACCCGGTTATCAGACGGTGGATAGTTCGGAAATGTTCGAAAAAACAGCAAAAAGTACATTTTCCTTCATCTTTATGCTGCGAAAGCCAACAGTACACTTGCACTTGACGTAATCGGCAAATACTCTTAGTGAGTAAATGTTTGCCGTGGTGGCAAGGTGTTAGAACAACAGAGAATATAATGATGCAGGATTTGCGTCTGATATTAATCATTGTTGGCGCGATCGCCATAATCGCTTTACTGGTACATGGTTTCTGGACCAGCCGTAAAGAACGATCTTCTATGTTCCGCGATCGTCCACTAAAACGCATGAAATCGAAACGCGACGACGACTCGTATGACGACGATGTTGAAGAAGACGAAGGCGTGGGTGAAGTTCGTGTTCACCGCGTAAATCATGCCCCCGGCCAGCCGCAGGAGCATGATGCCCCTCGTCAGTCGCCGCAACACCAGTACCAGCCGCCTTATGCGTCTGCGCAACCGCGTCCAGCGGCGCCGCCGCAGCCGCAAGCGCCGATGCAACAGCCGGTTCAGCAACCGGTCCAACCTGCGCCGCAGCCTCAGCAGGTTCAGCCATCTGCGCCGCCGGTACAGCCGCCGCAACAGCAGCCTGCACCGCCGTCGCAAACGCCGCAGCCTGTTGCGCAGCCCGCGCCGCCGCCATCAGCGCAAACCTTCCAGCCTGCGGAACCTGTGGTTGAGGCAGAACCGGTAGTGGAAGAAGCGCCGGTTGTGGAAAAACCGCAGCGTAAAGAGGCGGTCATCATTATGAACGTCGCGGCCCATCATGGCAGCGAGCTTAATGGTGAAGTGTTACTGAACAGTATTCAGCAGTCAGGCTTTAAATTTGGCGATATGAATATTTTCCATCGTCATTTGAGCCCGGACGGCAGCGGCCCGGCCTTGTTCAGTCTCGCGAATATGGTCAATCCGGGAACGTTTGATCCTGAAATGACGGACTTCACTACGCCTGGCGTCACTATCTTTATGCAGGTTCCGTCTTACGGCGATGCGCTGCAGAACTTCAAGCTGATGCTGCAATCCGCGCAGCATATCGCTGATGAGGTCGGCGGCGTTGTGCTGGATGACCAGCGTCGGATGATGACGCCGCAGAAACTGCGCGAATATCAGGACCGCATCCGCGAGGTGATGGACGCTAACGCCTGAGGTTAACGCAGGTGTGACATTTTTAACGTAACCCCCGCCTGTCGGGGGTTTTTTATCATTGATGGTGTGATATGGAACCAATCGAACAACAACTGACAGAACTGCGAACCACGCTTCGCCATCATGAATATCTGTATCATGTGATGGATGCGCCGGAGATTCCCGACGCCGAATATGACCGCCTGATGCGGGAACTGCGAGAGCTGGAGGCGCAACGTCCGGACCTTATCACGCCGGATTCGCCCACGCAGCGCGTTGGCGCGGCGCCGCTGACGGCATTCAACCAGATTCGCCATGAAGTACCGATGCTGTCGCTCGATAACGTATTTGATGAAGAAAGCTTCCTGGCGTTTAACAAGCGAGTGCAGGATCGTCTAAAAAGCACGGAAAATGTCATCTGGTGCTGCGAGCTAAAACTGGATGGCCTGGCGGTCAGCATTCTGTATGAAAACGGCGTGCTGGTGAGCGCTGCGACGCGTGGCGACGGCACCACCGGTGAAGATATCACTTCAAACGTGCGCACGATTCGTGCCATTCCTTTAAAGCTGCATGGCGATAACATTCCGGCGCGTCTTGAAGTTCGCGGAGAGGTATTTTTACCGCAGGCCGGGTTCGAAAAGATCAATGAAGACGCGCGCCGTACTGGCGGCAAAGTGTTTGCTAACCCGCGTAACGCGGCGGCGGGCTCGCTGCGTCAGCTCGATCCGCGTATTACGGCGAAGCGACCACTAACATTTTTCTGCTACGGCGTCGGTATTCTGGAAGGCGGCGAGTTGCCGGATACGCATCTGGGACGTTTGCTGCAATTTAAAGCGTGGGGGCTACCGGTCAGCGATCGCGTGACGCTGTGCGATTCTCCCCAGGCGGTACTGGATTTTTATCACAACGTCGAAAAAGATCGCCCCACGCTCGGTTTTGATATCGACGGCGTGGTGATTAAGGTCAACTCGCTGGCTTTGCAGGAACAGCTGGGCTTTGTGGCCCGCGCGCCGCGCTGGGCGGTGGCGTTTAAATTCCCTGCTCAGGAGCAGATGACTTTTGTGCGCGATGTTGAGTTTCAGGTCGGGCGCACCGGGGCGATTACGCCGGTGGCGCGTCTGGAACCAGTTCAGGTGGCTGGTGTGCTGGTCAGCAATGCCACGTTGCATAATGCCGATGAAATTGAACGGCTTGGCTTGCGTATTGGCGATAAGGTGGTTATCCGTCGGGCAGGCGATGTGATCCCTCAGGTGGTCAACGTGGTTCTGTCCGAACGCCCTGAAGAGACGCGTCCGATTGTGTTTCCAACGCACTGTCCGGTGTGCGGATCGGACGTAGAGCGCGTTGAAGGCGAAGCCGTTACCCGTTGTACCGGCGGGCTAATTTGCGGCGCGCAGCGTAAAGAGTCGCTGAAACATTTTGTGTCGCGCCGGGCGATGGATGTAGACGGGATGGGCGATAAGATCATCGACCAACTGGTGGAAAGGGAGTATGTCCATACGCCAGCGGATCTGTTCCGTCTGACGGCGGGTAAACTGACCGGCCTGGACCGAATGGGGCCAAAGTCCGCGCAAAATGTTGTTAACGCGCTGGAAAAAGCCAAAGCGACGACCTTTGCGCGTTTTCTCTATGCGCTGGGCATCCGTGAAGTGGGTGAAGCGACGGCGGCGGGGCTGGCGGCTTATTTCGGCACGCTGGAGGCGCTGCAGGCCGCCACCATTGACGAGTTGCAGAAAGTACCTGACGTGGGGATTGTGGTCGCTACGCACGTCTTTAACTTTTTTGCCGAAGAGAGTAATCGTGACGTGATTGGGCAGCTACTGGCGGAAGGGGTTCACTGGCCCGCGCCGGTAGTCATTAATGTGCAAGAGATCGATAGCCCGTTTGCCGGTAAAACCGTGGTACTAACCGGTAGCCTGAGCCAGATGTCCCGCGATGACGCTAAAGCGCGTTTAGTGGCGGTGGGCGCGAAAGTGGCAGGCAGCGTATCGAAGAAAACCGATCTGGTGATTGCCGGTGAAGCGGCGGGTTCCAAACTTGCCAAAGCGCAGGAACTGGGTATTACCGTGATTGATGAAGCGGAAATGATCCGCTTACTGGGTGCCTGAGATGGAAAAAGAGCAGCTGGTTGAAATCGCCAACACCGTGATGCCCTTTGGCAAATATCAGGGACGTCGATTGATCGACCTTCCGGAAGAGTATTTGCTGTGGTTTGCCCGTAAAGATCAATTTCCGGCGGGTAAACTGGGGGAGTTGATGCAAATCACGCTGCTGATTAAAACCGAGGGGCTGACGCAACTGGTGCAGCCCCTGAAACGCCCGCTTTAAGCTTTCGCGGCGCGGCTTTCCTGCTGCGCCTGTAACTTCTCGGTCTGGCGTTTGTAGCGCCGCGCCAGCCCTGCGCAGACCATCAGTTGGATCTGGTGGAAGATCATCAGCGGTAATACCATCATACCCAGCACTGACGTCGGAAAAAGAATATTGGCCATCGGGATCCCGTTGGCCAGGCTTTTTTTCGAACCGCAGAAAACAATAGTGATTTCGTCGGCTTTATTGAAGCCGCATTTACGGGCGACAAAGACGTTAATAGCGATGACGATCGCCAACAGTATGAGGCTGACCACGACGATAAACAGCAGCGATCCCCAGCCGACTTTGTGCCAGATGCCGTTGACCACCGCTTCGCTGAACGCCGAGTAGACCACCAGCAGAATAGAGGTCTGATCCGTTTTCGCGATCCACTTTTTGTTGCGCGCGACCCAGTTGCCGATCCACGGGCGAGACAGGTGTCCCAGCACAAAAGGCAGCAGCAGTTGCAGCATAATTTTGCCCACCTCTTCCAGACTGCCCTGCGCGCCATGAATATTCATTACCAGACCGACCAGCAGCGGCGACAGGAAAATGCCCAGCAGACTGGACGCAGACGCTGAGCACACCGCGGCCGCGACGTTACCGCCCGCGAGTGAAGTAAACGCAATCGCAGACTGCACGGTGGCGGGCAAAATACACAGATACAGAAAGCCGCTGTAGAGCATAGGGTCGACATTGACAGGCGCCCACCAGGCAAACAGTACGCCGAGGACAGGGAAGAGCACAAAAGTGCTGCACATGACCCACAGATGCAACCGCCAGTGGCTGCCGCCAGCGATGATCGCTTCACGTGAAAGCTTCGCGCCATGCATAAAAAACAGCAGAGCGATGGCCGCTGTCGTAATGCCTTCAACGACAGGCACAAAGCCACCTTCCGCCGGGAAAAAAGAGGCCAGCAGTACCACGGTGATAAGTGTCAGCGTGAAAGGGTCAAGGATACGAAAAAGTTTCATAAAAACTCCTGAAAGTCGGTGCAGCTATTTTGCGTTTTTCGCTTTGAGAAATAAAATTGATTTATTGCATCTATATATGAATCTAGTCGATGAACTATTCACTGCGTCAACTGCGTATTTTTATTACCGTCGCCCAGGCCAAAAGTTTTAGTCGGGCAGGGGACAGGATTGGACTGAGCCAGTCTGCGGTCAGTCATAGCGTAAAAGAGCTGGAGCGGCAAACCGGCGTCAGACTGCTGGATCGCACTACGCGTGAGGTGGTGCTGACCGAGGCGGGGCAACAACTGGCGACGCGTCTGGAGCGGGTGCTTGATGAACTGAACAGCATACTGCGCGATGCAGGCAGAGTAGGGACACAATTAACCGGCACCGTGCGCGTTGCCGCGAGCCAAACCATTTCTGCGCATCTTATTCCGCAATGCATTGCCCAAAGTAATTCACTTTATCCCGCTATTGATTTTGTATTGCACGATCGTCCGCAGCAGTGGGTGCTGGAGAGTATCCGCCAGGGAGAAGTGGATTTTGGCATCGTTATCGATCCTGGCGCAGCGGTGGATTTACAGTGTGAAGCCATCTTATCAGAGCCTTTTTTACTGTTGTGTCGCCAGGATCATCCGCTGGCGCATCAGGAATGGGTAAGCTGGCAGGATCTTAAACAGGCGTCGCTGGTCTTACAGGATTATGCTTCCGGCAGTCGACCGCTGATTGATGCGGCGCTGGCCCACTTTTCGATTGATGCCAATATTGTTCAGGAGATTGGTCACCCGGCCACGCTTTTTCCAATGGTGGAAGCGGGAATCGGCATCAGCGTGCTGCCCGCGCTGGCGTTACCGCTCCCGCAGGGCAGCCACTTACAGGTTAAACGGCTGACGCCCGTAGTTGAAAGGCAGCTCATGCTGGCGCGGCGAAAAAACCGTTCTTTATCCACCGCGGCGCAGGCGTTATGGGATGTAGTACGCACCCAGGCCAGCGAATTAACCGCCGCGAGGGCGAAAGATCCGCTGTATCAGCTATAAATATCTATCTGTCCGTGCGTGAGGTGCGGTCTTGCCCTGCCATTTTTGACAGGGCAGTGTATTAAAACAGGTATTTGATGGAATAAATAATGCCATCCTGCAGGAAGGATTCTCCTAACTTATTATCAGCGTAACGATATTGTACTCCTGTGGTCAGGTGAGGAGTCGCATTCCACCACAGCGCTACTGCGCCATTAATGCCATCTTTCCCGCCATTGCCCGCAGCGTAGGACGCATCGCGGTCAAACTCATACTCATTCCAGTTCGTTACGCTGAAATTCTCACTACCCAACGAGAAGCTATAGCCGGCCACCCAACCTAATACATAACCATTATCGCCTGTGTAGTAGGTCTGATCGGTATAACGTTTGGCAAAGAAGGGTTTAAACCAGTAACCGTTACCTGCGAAGTTATAGCCTAAACCATAGAGAAACATGTCATCATGGAAATTAGCGCGATGAGGTGAACCGTACGTCCCGTAGGCATGGAGATAGAGGTTTAATCCTGTATCGCCCAGATAAATACGGTTAGTATTTTTAAAGGTGTAACGCTGTTCGCTGCCGGGTTTAGCGTGGCGGCCATTGTAAAAATTTTCCCAGTCGAAAAAACCGTACATTTCTCCCCAGCTAAAATTCGCTCCGCCTTCCAGTTCCAGGTACCCAAAATCATCTTTATGAGATTTTTTACTGGTTTTTTCCGTGGTGTCTGATGTCCAGTCGAGGTAATGGAGGCCGATATCGGCGAACCCGCCTTTAAATTCCGCATGGGTGAGTGTGGGAATAATGAGTAAAGAAGAAAGCGTCAGAGTAAGGATTTTTTTCATAGCATATTTCCCTATGCCGATAATTATTAATGGGTTAATTAAAAAGAGGCAATTTATAAATATGAAAGCGGCATATTGTTAATATGAAGTGCAAGCAAAAACCAATACTGTTTTCCCTCTGTATTAATACAGAAGCGATCTAAATCTATCGATATTAAATGGCTATTGATGACACGTGAAAAGTGTATTGGTCAGCAAGGGGCGATGGTCGTTATAAAAAGGAGTCAAATTAAATCCGATAGAACAAGGAAACTTATGCCTCACGCTTTTTTTTCTCATAATCCTGAGTATTGTGTTGATATTATTCATGCACATAAACCGGCATTTACCCCGCGAGTCGCGTTTATTTTAGGCTCCGGGTTGGGTGCTCTGGCGGACCAAATCGAAGATGCGGTAGCCATTTCTTACGAGAAATTGCCGGGATTTCCCGTCAGCACCGTACACGGCCATGCTGGTGAACTGGTGCTCGGTCATCTGGCGGGTGTTCCGGTGGCCTGTATGAAAGGCCGCGGGCATTTTTATGAAGGGCGTGGAATGGCGGTGATGACCGATGCCATTCGCACGTTGAAATTACTGGGCTGTGAAGTGTTGTTCTGCACCAATGCGGCAGGATCTCTGCGTCCGGAAGTGGGGCCGGGTAGCCTGGTTGCGCTTAGCGATCACATTAATACGATGCCCGGTACGCCGATGGTGGGGCCAAACGATGATCGTTATGGCGATCGCTTCTTCTCGCTGGCTAATGCTTATGACGCAGATTATCGCGCCATGCTTCAGTCCGTTGCGGCAGAGGAGGGATTCCCCCTCACTGAAGGCGTATTTGTTTCTTATCCGGGTCCGAACTTCGAAACGGCGGCAGAAATCCGCATGATGCAGATTATTGGCGGCGATGTGGTCGGAATGTCCGTTGTCCCTGAGGTGATTAGCGCACGTCATTGTGGTCTCAAAGTTGTTGCTGTCTCAGCGATCACCAATCTGGCGGAAGGGCTGGGCGATGTAAAACTCTCCCATGCGCAAACGCTGGCTGCGGCTGAACTTTCCCGGCAGAACTTTATAAATCTGATTTGCGGCTTTTTACGTAAGCTGGACTAAACACAATGACTACGGCCCCGTATTGGGGCTTTATCTCACGGCAAGGAATAAAAAAATGGGTATTACGTCCCGCTTAAAAGTCATGTCGTTCTTGCAATATTTTATCTGGGGGAGCTGGCTGGTTACCCTGGGCTCTTACATGATCAATACACTGGATTTTACCGGCGCGAATGTCGGTATGGTCTACAGCTCAAAAGGACTGGCAGCGATTATCATGCCGGGCATTATGGGGATCATTGCTGATAAATGGCTGCGCGCTGAACGAGCCTATATGCTTTGCCATCTGGTTTGCGCGGGGGCTTTATTGTACGCCACCACTGTTACCGATCCCCAGACGATGTTCTGGGTGATGTTGGTTAATGCGATGGCGTATATGCCAACGATTGCATTATCCAATAGCGTTTCGTACTCCTGTCTGGCGAAAGCAGGTCAGGATCCGGTAACGTCATTTCCGCCTGTGCGCGTTTTCGGCACAATAGGTTTTATTGTTGCGATGTGGACGGTGAGCCTGATGGGGCTGGAACTGAGCAGTGCGCAATTATACATCGCTTCTGGCGCATCGTTATTGCTGGCCCTGTATGCGCTGACGTTACCGAAAATTCCGGTAGCCGAGAAGAAGGCGAACACCACGCTTGCCAGTAAGCTCGGACTGGATGCTTTTGTTCTGTTTAAAAATCCACGCATGGCAATCTTCTTTTTGTTTGCGATGATGTTGGGGGCGGTGCTGCAAATTACCAATGTCTTCGGTAATCCGTTCCTGCATGATTTTGCCCGTAATCCTGAGTTTGCCGATAGTTTTGTGGTGAAGTATCCCTCTATCTTGCTTTCAGTTTCGCAGATGGCGGAAGTGGGCTTTATCCTCACCATTCCATTCTTCCTTAAACGCTTTGGTATTAAAACGGTAATGCTGATGAGCATGCTGGCGTGGACGCTGCGTTTCGGCTTCTTTGCCTTTGGCGATCCATCCCCGTTTGGCTTTGTGCTATTGCTGCTGTCGATGATTGTTTATGGCTGCGCATTTGATTTCTTCAACATCTCAGGGTCGGTATTTGTAGAGCAGGAAGTGGACTCAAGTATTCGCGCCAGCGCGCAGGGGCTGTTTATGACCATGGTTAACGGCGTGGGGGCGTGGATTGGGTCTCTTTTAAGCGGTATGGCCGTGGATTATTTTTCTATTGATGGCGTAAAAGATTGGCAAACCATCTGGCTGGTCTTTGCCGCCTACGCTCTGGCATTGGCCGTTATTTTTGCATTGTTCTTTAAATATAAGCACCATCCAGAAAAACTGTCGACCAAATCATTAGCACATTAATTTTATTTGACTGGCGAGAGGATGTTCGCCAGTCCATTTTTATGAACAAGGACACAGCATGAAAGAAATTATTCTCTCCTCCAGTATTGGATTTGGTATTGGCGCATTTTTTACTTTATGCCGTATACCTATTCCTGCACCAAATGTTTTACCCGGGGTGTTATCTATTGTATTTATGTATATTGGGTATCTTGTCGTTAAATCTATTTTTTACTAGGTAATATGGTAAATTCCAGACGTTATCCCTTATTGCTGGAGTGCGATAGTGATGGAACGAGCCCATCGTATTGATCTAAAGCTATTACGTTATTTCCTCGCTGTTGCAGAAGAATTGCATTTTGGCCGGGCTGCTGCCCGGTTAAATATGTCACAACCTCCCTTGAGTATCCATATCAAAGAACTTGAACAGCAACTGGGTACATTGTTGTTTATTCGTCATTCCCGCAGCGTTGCATTAACCCATGCCGGGAAAGTTTTAATGGAGGAGTCACGTCGCTTGTTAGCCAATGCAAACCAGGCGCTGGCGCGAGTGGAGCAGATTGGTCGCGGTGAAGCGGGGCGCATTGAACTGGGTGTGGTTGGTACGGCGCTGTGGGGAAGAATGCGTCCTGCAATGCGTCACTTTTTGAAAGCAAACCCCAATGTTGAAGTACTTTTTCGCGAAAAGTCTCCAGGTATGCAAATGGCGTTGTTAGAGCGTCGGGAGCTTGATGCAGGGATCTGGCGTATGGCTATCGAACCGGCAGTCGGTTTTACCAGCATACGTTTGCATGAATCTGCATTCATGGTTGCAGTTCCGGAAGATCACGATCTGGCATCCAGAGATTCTGTGCCGCTGGCGGCGTTGCGCAATGAATATTTTGTCACGCTGCCTTCCGTGCATTCTGATTGGGGATTTTTACAACGTGTATGCCAACAGGCGGGTTTCTCGCCAATGATTATTCGGGAAGTGGTTGAGCCGCAAACGGTGTTGGCGATGATCAGTATGGGGATTGGGATTACGTTGATGGCTGATGGCTATGCGCAAATGAGCTGGCCGGGTGTGGTGTTCCGTCCGTTAGAGGAACGTATTCCGGCGGATTTGTATATTGTGTATGACCAGCAGCAGGCAACGCCAGCACTGGAGAAACTGGTGGCGGCGTTGACGGTATGATGTCTGCGCCGGATGGCGACTAACGTCTTATCCGGCCTACGCGTGCGGTGTCGTCTGCGCCGGATGGCGACTAACGTCTTATCCGGCCTACGTGTGCGGTGTCGTCTGTAGGCCTGATAAGCGCAGCGCATCAGGCAAGACCCGAACTTGCGGCAGGTTCGAATCTTATAAATCGCAGATAGCAAAAAAGCGCCTTTAGGGCGCTTTTTTACATTGGTGGGTCGTGCAGGATTCGAACCTGCGACCAATTGATTAAAAGTCAACTGCTCTACCAACTGAGCTAACGACCCGAAGTGGTGGGTGATGACGGGATCGAACCGCCGACCCCCTCCTTGTAAGGGAGGTGCTCTCCCAGCTGAGCTAATCACCCACTTCGGTACTTCACAATAAGAAATTTAGCTGGCGAGAAAGTGGTGGGTGATGACGGGATCGAACCGCCGACCCCCTCCTTGTAAGGGAGGTGCTCTCCCAGCTGAGCTAATCACCCACTTCTCAATTTCTTATCTACACGGCGGAGACTACATAAAGTAGTTGGTGGGTGATGACGGGATCGAACCGCCGACCCCCTCCTTGTAAGGGAGGTGCTCTCCCAGCTGAGCTAATCACCCCCGCTGTGTGGAGTCGCATTATAGGGAGAGTTGAAAATGAGTCAACGCATTTTCTAAAGTTTTTGTTTGTTCGTCGTAAAATTAAACAAAACGATCGTGAATTACTCCGCGCTGCATGATTTCTATACGGAAATAGCAAAGCGTAGCGTTCTGACCGGATCAACATTGAGGAATCAAGCCACAGTGATAGAATACAAGGCTATTCATCTTTCCAGGATTTGCCGGTTGTCGGCATCTTTATAAACGTAAGGCCATTTCATGAAAATCAAAACTCGCTTCGCGCCTAGCCCGACAGGTTATCTGCACGTCGGCGGCGCGCGTACTGCTCTTTATTCCTGGCTTTTCGCACGTCACCACGGCGGTGAGTTCGTGCTGCGTATTGAAGACACCGATCTTGAGCGTTCCACGCCGGAAGCCATTGAAGCCATCATGGATGGTATGAACTGGCTGAACCTGGAATGGGACGAAGGCCCATATTTCCAGACCAAACGTTTTGATCGCTATAACGCGGTGATTGACGAGATGCTGGAGGCGGGAACGGCCTATAAATGCTACTGCTCTAAAGAGCGTCTGGAGCAACTGCGTGAAGATCAGATGGCGAAAGGCGAGAAGCCGCGTTATGACGGGCGCTGCCGCCACAGTCACGAACATCATGCCGACGATGAGCCATGCGTGGTGCGCTTTGCTAACCCGCAGGACGGTTCCGTTATTTTTGATGATCAGATCCGTGGGCCGATCGAATTCAGCAATCAGGAGCTGGACGATCTGATCATTCGTCGTACCGACGGTTCGCCGACCTACAACTTCTGTGTGGTGGTGGACGACTGGGATATGGAAATTACCCATGTGATTCGTGGCGAAGACCATATCAACAATACTCCGCGCCAGATTAACATTCTGAAAGCGTTAAACGCGCCGGTGCCGATGTACGCGCATGTGTCGATGATTAACGGCGACGACGGTAAAAAGCTGTCTAAACGTCACGGTGCGGTGAGCGTGATGCAGTATCGCGATGACGGTTATCTGCCGGAAGCGTTGCTGAACTATCTGGTGCGTCTGGGTTGGTCCAGCGGCGATCAGGAAATCTTCACCCGCGAAGAGATGATCAAGCTGTTCTCCCTCGGTGCGGTGAGCAAGTCTGCGAGCGCGTTCAACACCGATAAACTGCTGTGGCTGAACCACCACTATATCAATACGCTGGCGCCGGAATATGTGGCGACGCATTTGCAGTGGCATATCGAGCAGGAAAATATCGACACCCGTAACGGCCCGCAGCTTGCTGAACTGGTGAAGTTGCTGGGCGAACGCTGCAAAACTCTGAAAGAGATGGCGCAGAGCTGCCGCTACTTCTATGAAGACTTCAGCGAGTTTGACGCCGATGCGGCGAAAAAACACCTCCGCCCGGTGGCGCGTCAGCCGCTGGAAGTGGTGCGCGACAAGCTGTCGGCGATTACGGACTGGTCAGCAGAAAACGTCCACCACGCGATTCAGGCCACGGCGGATGAGCTGGAAGTGGGGATGGGTAAAGTAGGGATGCCGCTGCGTGTGGCTGTGACCGGTGCCGGGCAGTCGCCTGCGCTGGATGTCACCGTACATGCGATTGGCAAAACCCGCAGCATTGAGCGCATCAACAAAGCGCTGGGCTTTATCGCCGAGCGTGAAAGCCAGCAGTAACGCCAGCTGAAACAGAATAAACGGCAGGGCAGACGCCTGCCGTTTATTATTTGTTAGTCCGCCTCATTGATACCTAAACGCGTCAGAAATCCGCGAATACCTTCCCGCGATAAAAACAGCGCCAGTTTTTCCTGTTCCTGAGCAGACATATTTTCAACGGCATCAATAATTTGTCGATAAGCGTGACTGTGCGCCGCGTTCGCATATTCTGCGAAAGCCTCTTCCGCCTGATAAAACGCAGGCAGTTTGCGAAAAGCCGGAATATTGAGAATAAACTCCCGCACGCTGGCATCAATATGGATGAGTCTTGCGCGTCCGCCTTTGACGCCGGGAAATTTTTCGGTTTTCCAGTGTTGTTCTCTGATCCAGCGATTGACGGTTTGTCTGGCCACGCCGAGGCATTCAGCCAGCTCTTCAGTGGTCATTTTACTGCGTAATCTTTTCATATTATTTGCTATCGCGTATCCCTAAGCGTTGTAACAAACCGGTAATCCCTTCACGCACGAGGAGAGAGGTAAACTGTTTCTGCTCGGATGAGGTCATCTCTTTGGCGAGCGTCATAAGCAGCGCTTCAAGCGATGCGTTGCTGGCAGGCGTGAATGTGTCTGCGTGATGGTCAACTGAACGTTCAGCGCTGCGGATATATTCACGAACCTGTTCGTTTACATGAACCAGACGGGCTTTACCGCCCTGGACGCCAGGTTTGGGCGATGTTGCCCAGCCTTCTTTCCGTACCCATTTATTGATGGTTTGTCGGCTGTAACCGGTGAGATTAGCGAGTTCTTCTGGCGTCATCCGTTCCTTGAACATAACGATTCCCTGAATAGTCGTGGGGTTAATTAGTGGTTCATTTTATAGCACCATTTTAGTCGAAACCGTGACGTGTTTAACTACTGAATGCGAGTTGTGCCGCAATGTCCTTTATTTGAATGCTTTTTCAGCGATTGAATTCGGCAAGTTCATTTTGCCGTTGACACATGCCGAGGGAATTCATATGATGCCGCCCGTCAACTCGACAAGCTTTACGTAGTGGGGCTATAGCTCAGCTGGGAGAGCGCTTGCATGGCATGCAAGAGGTCAGCGGTTCGATCCCGCTTAGCTCCACCAAATTTACTCCCGATAAATTTGGCGTATACGTAAAAGCACTATGGGGCTATAGCTCAGCTGGGAGAGCGCTTGCATGGCATGCAAGAGGTCAGCGGTTCGATCCCGCTTAGCTCCACCAATATTCAAAC
Source organism: Salmonella sp. A7 (assembly GCF_020181675.1). Classification (NCBI taxonomy): domain Bacteria; kingdom Pseudomonadati; phylum Pseudomonadota; class Gammaproteobacteria; order Enterobacterales; family Enterobacteriaceae; genus Salmonella; species Salmonella sp. A7. The sequence continues at coordinate 1,424,145 of NZ_CP084001.1, forward strand.
CCTCGCTGAAAAGCGGGGGTTTTTGCTTTTTGTCACAAAATTCATGGCGTCTGATCTGTTCTTCAGGTGCGTTTGTTTGCCGCTGCTTTTGCGGTCAATATGAGCTTTTGTTAGATTGCTTCATAATGCGAATATACTTATTATTCATGCGCCTTATATAATGATGTGAGCATTAAAGCAATGCCGGATAAGTGTAACGTATTAAAAAATATAAAAATATTTTTACTGGCTTTCTGCCTGACCGTTCCGGCTATTCTGCTATCTCGTCTCATTTCTCCCCGCGCCACAATTGATTCCAGCTATATCTTTCTGGCCTGGCTACCGCTCTGCGTCATGTTTTCCGTGCTGTTCTTATTTGGCCGCCGTGGCGTCGCGCCGATGGTAGGCGGAATGATGTTGACTAATGAATGGAATTTTCATTTACCTCTGCCACAGGCGATGGTGCTGCTATTTTGCCAGACGTTTCCCGTGTTGCTGGTTTGCGCTATCGTACGCTGGCAGCTGGGCGCGCGCTGGCGCTACGGAATACCCAACCAAGGCATCTGGCTACGCGTTTTCTGGTTAGGGTTAATGACGCCGTTTGGCATAAAAATCAGTATGCATCTGGCGGGGCACTACCTGGCTTTCCCGGTGACCATCTCTACCTTCTTTGGCACCGGCACCGCTATTTTCTCGATTGTTGATTTATTGAGTCTGATTTCTGCCGCGCTTATTTTTACCCTCTTTTTCTATTATCCGCTGCGGATGATAGTCAGCCCGCACTATATTCGTATTTTCTGGCGGAGGGATATCGCTCCTTATCTCGCCAAAGAAAAACGCCTGTTTACGCTTCTCTGGTTTGCCACTCTGGCGACGCTATTAGCGGTGCTGTGTACGCCTTTCGAGACAAAGTATATTGCTGGCTATCTGGTGCCAGTCCTGTTCATTGGATTTACCATCGGCGTGGGGAAAATCAGCTATCCGCTGTTGAATTTTAGTTGGGCTCTCACTGCGCTATTCCTGCTTAGCTATAACCGCAATTTTCTGCAGGGCGTGGGCTCAGAATATTCGCTGGCATTTATCCTTTCAGTTCTCATTTCTTTTAGTATTTGTTTGTTGTACATGGCGCGGATTAATCAGCGTAGCGAATGGTTGAATCGACAATGGCACTCGCAGGCGTTGACCGATCCGTTGACGCAGCTGCCTAACCTGCGTGCGCTGGAGCAGTTTCTTTTACAGGATACCGGGCAAAGCGTGTGTTATCTACGCATGGAAAACCTGGAATTTCTGAGCCGTCATTACGGTATGCAGATGCGCGTGCATTGCGAACGCGAGGTGTTTCGCGTGTTGCAGCCGCTGCTGCTGGAAAAGGAGAAAATTTTCCATCTGCCGGGCAGTGAATTATTGCTGGTACTGACGGGACCGGAGACGGAAGCCCGCCTGCAATATATGCTCAATGTGCTTAATAACCGCAAAATTTACTGGAACAATACCGGTCTGGACATGGAATATGGCGCATCGTGGGGAACATTCGATGGACGCCAGGAAACCTTGCAACCGCTGTTGGGGCAATTAAGCTGGCTGGCGGAGCAATCCTGTTCGCACCGTCGGGTGCTTGCACTGACCCAGAGTATTGAAGCCGCTTCCGGGCAGACGACGGAACGGGTGCTGCGGTTGCAGAAAATCCGTCAGGCGCTGGAGCGCGGCGCGCTGGTTTTGTATGCGCAACCCATTCGCGACGCGCAGGGAAAAGGGTATGACGAGATTCTGACGCGGCTTCGGTGCGACGACGGTATCATGATGCCGAATCAGTTCATTCCGCTTATCGCCCAGTTTAACCTGAGCGTACGGTTTGATATGCAGGTGATGGAAGCGCTCCTGCAATGGTTGTCCGCGCATCCTTCGGCGGAGCAGGGGGCGCGTTTCTCGGTTAATTTGATGCCGCTGACGCTGCTGCAAAAAGAGACGGCGTCGCGCATTATGCAGCTTTTTAAACGCTATGGCGTCCCGCCTGCTTCGGTCATCATCGAAATTACTGAAGAACAGGCCTTCTCTCATTCCGAAATCAGTATGCACAATATCAACCAGCTGCGTAAGTTTGGCCTAAAAATCGCCATTGATGATTTCGGTACCGGTTATGCAAACTATGAACGGCTAAAACGCCTCAAGGCGGACATCATTAAAATCGACGGTTGTTTCGTAAAAGATATTCTGACGGACTCCCTGGATGCGATGATCGTGAAATCCATCACTGATTTAGCGAAAGCGAAATCGTTGAGCGTCGTGGCTGAGTTTGTTGAAACGCCTGCGCAGCGCGATCTGCTATTGCAGCTTGGCGTACACAGTTTGCAGGGATATCTGATTGGCCGCCCGCGCCCGTTAGGTAAATAAGCGGCATAAAAAAACCGGGGATAGCTCCCCGGTTTCTACATTAAACGCAGACTTACAGTACCAGCGCCGCGATAGAGGCGGACAGTACGCTCACCAGCGTAGAACCGTACACCAGCTTCAGACCAAAACGGGAAACCACGTTGCCTTGCTCTTCGTTCAGGCCTTTAATCGCGCCCGCAATAATACCGATGGAAGAGAAGTTCGCGAAGGACACCAGGAAGACGGAGATAATGCCTTCAGCGCGTGGAGAGAGGGTAGAGGCGATTTTCTGCAGATCCATCATCGCCACGAATTCGTTGGAAACCAGTTTGGTCGCCATGATACTTCCTACCTGCAGCGCTTCACTGGACGGTACGCCCATTACCCATGCGACCGGGTAGAAGATGTAACCCAGAATGCCCTGGAAGGAGATGCTGTAACCGAACCAACCGGTAACCGTTGCGAACAGCGCGTTCAGCGCCGCGATCAGCGCGATGAAGCCGATCAGCATCGCCGCGACGATAATCGCCACTTTAAAACCTGCCAGAATGTACTCGCCCAGCATTTCGAAGAAACTTTGGCCTTCATGCAGGTTCGACATCTGAATATTTTCTTCGCTGGCATCAACGGTATAGGGGTTGATCAGCGACAGTACGATAAAGGTGCTGAACATGTTCAGAACCAGCGCTGCGACCACATATTTAGGGTCCAGCATGGTCATATACGCGCCCACAATAGACATGGAAACGGTCGACATCGCCGTTGCAGCCATGGTGTACATGCGGTTACGGGACATTTTGCCGAGGATATCTTTATAAGCGATAAAGTTCTCAGACTGGCCGAGGATCAGCGAGCTGACGGCGTTAAAAGATTCCAGTTTGCCCATACCGTTTACTTTGGACAGCAGGAAACCAATAGCGCGGATGACCACTGGCAGAACACGGATATGCTGAAGAATACCGATCAACGCGGAAATAAAGACGATCGGGCACAATACTTTCAGGAAGAAGAACGCCAAACCTTGATCGTTCATACTGCCGAAGACGAAGTTTGTCCCTTCGTTGGCAAATCCGAGCAGTTTTTCAAACATCTCGGAGAAACCTTTTACGAAGCCAAGGCCAACATCCGAATTCAGGAAGAACCAGGCCAGTAATACTTCGATAACAAGTAACTGAATGACGTAACGAATGCGAATTTTTTTACGGTCGCTGCTAACCAGCAGTGCGAGTACCGCAACAACGGCAAGCGCCAGGACAAAATGAAGGACGCGGTCCATATTTGCTCCAAATATGAGGCAGGTTTAATTTTCGTGCACATTCTATGCAACAGCCGTAAAGAAAACGAGATCCAACACACACTATAATAAGGACCTGTGACGAGATTCAAAATTAGTGATCTGTAATACACTTTTACTGTACTGAATATGAAAATGAAAAGTTATATCAGTGTGCTAATCTTGTAATGTTAAGCCAAACTGTTCTGATACAGGTCGCCATCGTATCGGTCTATCGTTTCACACTATCAAAGTAATCACCCGTACCCATTGAAATGCACTTGATAATCATTATCAATAAACATAGCATAAAACATAGCAAAGGCTATGTTTTTGAGGCAAAAGATGACTGACAATCGCGTAGAGAATAGCAGCGGACGGGCGGCGCGCAAGCTACGGCTCGCATTAATGGGACCTGCGTTCATTGCCGCGATTGGTTATATCGATCCTGGTAACTTCGCGACCAATATTCAGGCCGGCGCCAGCTTTGGCTACCAGCTACTCTGGGTGGTGGTCTGGGCGAACCTGATGGCGATGCTGATTCAAATCCTCTCGGCAAAACTCGGAATCGCCACGGGTAAGAACCTGGCGGAGCAAATTCGCGACCATTATCCGCGCCCGGTAGTCTGGTTTTACTGGGTACAGGCGGAAATCATCGCGATGGCCACCGATTTAGCTGAATTTATCGGCGCGGCAATAGGTTTTAAGCTGATCCTGGGCGTCTCTTTATTACAGGGCGCGGTATTGACCGGTATCGCGACGTTTCTGATTTTAATGTTACAACGCCGCGGTCAAAAACCGCTTGAAAAAGTCATCGGCGGTTTACTGCTTTTTGTCGCCGCTGCTTACATTGTGGAGCTGTTTTTCTCTCAGCCTGATATGGCGCAGCTCGGCAAAGGAATTGTTATCCCGGCGCTACCGAACCCGGAAGCCGTATTCTTAGCCGCCGGCGTGCTTGGCGCGACGATTATGCCGCACGTGATTTATCTGCACTCGTCATTAACGCAGCATCTGCACGGCGGAACGCGGCAACAACGGTACTCAGCAACGAAATGGGATGTCGCTATTGCCATGACGATTGCCGGTTTTGTCAATCTGGCAATGATGGCAACCGCCGCGGCGGCGTTTCATTTTAGCGGCCACACTGGCATCGCCGACCTCGATCAGGCATACCTGACGCTGGAACCGTTACTAAGCCATGCGGCGGCAACGGTGTTTGGTCTTAGTCTGGTAGCGGCAGGGCTTTCCTCCACCGTGGTAGGGACTCTGGCGGGGCAGGTGGTGATGCAAGGGTTTGTCCGTTTTCACATTCCGCTGTGGGTACGGCGCACCATTACCATGCTGCCCTCATTTATTGTGATTTTGATGGGGCTGGACCCTACCCGAATTCTGGTGATGAGTCAGGTGCTGCTGAGTTTTGGTATTGCGCTGGCGCTGGTGCCGCTCCTGATTTTCACCAGTAACGCTACGCTAATGGGCGAGCTGGTGAACACCCGGCGGGTAAAACAGATTGGCTGGATAATTGTCGTGCTGGTCGTCGCCCTGAATATCTGGTTGCTGGTTGGAACGGTAATGGGATTGTCATAAAGACAGAAAGATAGCAGGCCCGATGCGTGGGCGTCATCGGGCTGTTATTCAGCAGGAGGCTTAGTGATGATGTTTGTGACCCCGGCCTCGCCCGCGATGATCGTCGCGATCGCGCCAGCCTTCCCGATAACCGCGTTCATACGCTTTACGCTTATCCCAGCCGCGATGATAGCCGTTGTCATGGCGCCACCAGCGATTTTTACGCCATTCATAATGGTTGTGCCAGTAATCACGGTCGCGCCAGCGACCACCGTCCCAGTAGTTACCGTAATCATCGCGATCGCCAATCTGTAATTTTATTGAGGGCAACAGGGTGATTTCGCCCGCATTCGCGGCAAGCGGTGTAAAAGCCAGCAAGGTTGCCGCCAGAATCAGTGACCTGAACATACTTTCTCTCCTTCACGATCGAGCCGTCGCCGGCCTGTTAATGCAATATTACAAAGCAGTAAAGATTTGTTTCATCGCCTTAACTCTTAAATCATGAAGGAGAGCATTTTTTGCTAAAACCGGCCCTCCAGAATAGCGTCAATTTCTGCACATTCCGCCGCCGAAAAACGGCGATTGGCCAGCATTCCTACGGCGTCTTCGATTTGCGACGGTTTGCTGGCGCCAATCAGTACCGAGGTAACGTTATCGTTACGCAGCACCCAGGCGAGCGCCATCTGAGACAATTTTTGGCCCCGTCGCGCAGCCAGTTCATTCAACTGGCGAACTTTTTCCAGTTTGTCGGCGGTAATCTGTTCTGGTTTAAGGAAACGGCTTCCGCTCGCCGCGCGGGAATCTTCCGGAATGCCATTCAGATAACGGTCAGTGAGCTGCCCGCCCGCCAGCGGCGAGAAGGCAATACTACCGACGCCTTTTTCCTGCAACAGCGCCAGCAGCCCGTCCTCTACCCAACGCTCAAAAAGCGAATATTTAGGCTGATGAATCAGGCAAGGCGTGCCGAGATCCTCCAGAATATCGATAGCTTGTCTGGCCAGATCGGCAGGATAGTTAGAGATCCCCACGTACAACGCTTTGCCCTGGCGCACAAGGTGATCTAACGCTTTCATCGTCTCTTTAAGCGGCGTTTCGGGATCGGGACGATGGTGATAAAAGATGTCGACATACTCCAGCCCCATACGTTTCAGGCTTTGATCGAGGCTGGCGATAAGGTATTTCCGTGAGCCCCAGTCGCCATAAGGGCCATCCCACATGGTGTAGCCCGCTTTGGTGGAGATGACTAACTCATCGCGCCACGGTAAAAAATCTTCCTGCAGAATACGGCCAAAATTGCATTCTGCGGAGCCCGGCGGCGGCCCATAATTATTGGCGAGATCAAAGTGGGTAATGCCCAGATCGAACGCGCGTTGCAGCAGCGCCCGGCTATTTTCTACCCGTGTCGCATCGCCGAAGTTGTGCCATAACCCCAGCGAAATGGCGGGAAGTTTGACGCCGCTGCGCCCGCAGCGACGATACTCCATTGTGTGATAACGATTTTCATCGGGCTGATAAATCATGACCTTTCCCCCTGTGGCGTGAATAAATAGTGTATACGGTTACACTCGCCAGGCGGTATCCGGATTTTACTGTTCACCGCTGTAAACATTGTTTTCCAGGCTTTCATCCCGCCGTGGCTGGACAGCCATCGCCATTCCTTAATACTCAACATAATGTCAACGTCAGAAGGAAAGCTGTCATGCAAAACCCCTATACCGTGGCCGACTATTTGCTGGACAGACTGGCAGGATGCGGCATTGGCCATCTTTTTGGCGTACCGGGCGATTATAACTTGCAGTTTCTTGACCATGTGATTGACCACCCGACCTTGCGTTGGGTGGGATGCGCCAATGAGCTGAACGCCGCTTATGCCGCGGACGGTTATGCGCGCATGTCGGGCGCTGGAGCGCTACTCACCACCTTTGGCGTGGGAGAACTTAGCGCTATTAACGGTATCGCGGGCAGTTACGCGGAATATGTCCCGGTCTTGCATATCGTCGGCGCGCCCTGTAGCGCTGCGCAGCAGCGTGGCGAATTGATGCACCATACCCTCGGTGACGGCGATTTTCGTCATTTTTATCGCATGAGTCAGGCGATATCTGTTGCCAGCGCAATATTGGATGAACAGAACGCCTGTTTCGAGATTGACCGCGTATTGGGTGAAATGCTTGCCGCACGCAGGCCAGGATACATCATGTTGCCCGCCGACGTGGCGAAAAAAACGGCCATCCCGCCTACGCAGGCGCTGGCGTTGCCCGTGCATGAAGCGCAAAGCGGCGTGGAGACGGCTTTTCGTTACCACGCCCGTCAGTGCCTGATGAACAGTCGGCGCATTGCGCTATTGGCCGACTTTCTTGCCGGGCGTTTTGGTTTACGACCACTGTTGCAGCGCTGGATGGCGGAAACGCCCATCGCTCATGCGACACTACTGATGGGGAAGGGGCTTTTTGATGAACAGCACCCGAACTTCGTTGGCACCTATAGCGCTGGCGCCAGCAGCAAAGAAGTGCGTCAGGCCATAGAGGACGCCGATAGGGTTATCTGCGTCGGCACCCGTTTTGTCGATACCCTTACGGCCGGATTTACCCAACAATTGCCGGCGGAACGCACGCTGGAGATTCAGCCTTACGCGTCGCGCATCGGCGAAACCTGGTTCAACCTCCCGATGGCGCAGGCGGTGTCTACGCTGCGCGAACTGTGCCTTGAATGCGCTTTTGCGCCGCCGCCGACGCGTTCCGCCGGACAGCCAGTGCGGATTGATAAGGGAGAACTGACCCAGGAAAGTTTCTGGCAAACTTTACAGCAGTATCTCAAACCCGGCGATATTGTCCTTGTCGACCAGGGGACCGCCGCCTTTGGCGCTGCCGCGCTGTCGCTTCCTGACGGCGCGGAGGTTGTGGTACAGCCGCTGTGGGGATCTATCGGCTATTCCTTGCCCGCCGCGTTTGGCGCGCAAACCGCCTGCCCCGATCGGCGGGTGATTCTGATTATCGGCGATGGCGCGGCGCAGCTCACGATTCAGGAGATGGGCTCGATGTTACGCGACGGGCAGGCGCCGGTCATCCTGCTGCTCAACAATGACGGCTATACCGTAGAGCGCGCCATTCACGGCGCGGCCCAGCGGTATAACGACATCGCGAGCTGGAACTGGACGCAGATACCACCGGCGCTAAACGCGGCGCAACAGGCGGAGTGCTGGCGGGTGACGCAGGCTATCCAACTGGCGGAGGTCCTCGAACGGCTGGCGCGCCCACAACGTCTGTCATTTATTGAAGTGATGTTGCCAAAAGCCGATCTGCCGGAATTACTGCGTACCGTGACCCGGGCGCTGGAAGCCCGCAACGGGGGATAATGGCCCCCGCTGCGCCAGATTAGGGTTCGTGACGGTTGGCGGCCAGCAACGGTTTTCCCGCCAGCAATAGCCAGGCGGGGAGCATCACAATGCAGAGCAGCGGCAGCAGATTGGTATCCGGTACGACAACTACCGCCATAAACAGACTGAGCCAGCCGTCACGCGTCACTACCAGCACTAAGCCAAGAATCGCGCAGGAGACGGTAATCGCCGCGGGTACGGCCTCAACATGAGCATGGAGCATGAGCCCCAGCGCCGCGCCGATAAACACAGCCGGAAAAATGCGCCCGCCGCGAAAGCCGCTCGCCGCCGCGATGACCAGCGCGGCGAGTTTGACGACGGCTAAGGTAAAATAATCTCCCGCGCCCAACGTCTGGCTAAACGCCATTTGTTGCATTTCGTCCAGGCCTTTAAAGAGGGTAAGCGGCCCGCCAATGACGCCCAGAATACCCAGTATAAAACCGCCAATGCCGAGAATCAGGACCGGATTTTTTAGTCGGTGCAGCAACTCATGCAGACGCGGAAGGCACCAGACGGCGACCATCCCTGCAGCAATGGCGATCGCCGCGACGATCGCTCCGCTGGCAATGTCCACCAGCCGCATCTGCGTGTAATGGGCGATGGGTAACGAAAAATGCGGATGAAAGAACAGGCTGGTAGTGAGTGACCCCGCCGCTGCCGCCATTAACGGCGCAAACAGGCGATCCCACATAGGAATATCGTTAGAGCCGCTAAGGGTTTGCGAAAAAATCAGCGCTGCGGCGACGGGCGTGCCGAATAGCGCGCCGATGGTGCCCGCTGAGGCCAGAATCGTCCAGTCTAACGCCGTGATACGCGGAAACAGGCGGGAACCGAAAGCCGCCGCCAGCGCGATATTTATTGTCATTATCGGATGCTCTGGCCCCAAACTTACCCCACCAGCAAGGCCGATGATTAAGGCGAGAAGCAGCCCGGGCAGCGCAGATGGCGAGACCGGCATACTGATTAACGGTTCGATGGCCGGATCGGGGCCAGCGTGTCCGGGACTGTAACGGATAATCAAACCCACCACGATCCCAGTTAGCGTGAGCATACCCACTATCCAGAACGGCGAATCATAAGCGATGCCGATGCTGGTGGGCAGTTGTTGCCAAAGAAATTGCTGAAAAACCGACGCGACTTTCATCGCAGCGATTAAAACCAGGCTTGACGCTACGCCAATAATCAGCGCGGGGAGCGACAGCAGCAGCATCGTTCGGGCACGCGGGTGGAACATAATCTCTTCCTTACACGGGGGTCGTATACCTATTTTGCACAGCCTGCCCGACGGCATTGCTGCAATTGGTGCTGAAACAAGAAAGTAATTCTGTGATGAAGATCTATATTTATAGGCAGTCAGCCTGATGGCCGTTGTTGTTATGCCCCCATGAATTTACAGTGTGACAAAGACTTATTTTGACTTTAGCGGAGCAGTAGAAGAATGACAAAGTATGCTTTAGTAGGAGATGTAGGCGGCACGAATGCGCGTCTTGCCCTGTGTGATATCGCCAGTGGAGAAATCTCGCAGGCCAAAACGTATTCCGGCCTGGATTATCCCAGTCTTGAGGCCGTGGTGCGCGTTTATCTCGATGAGCATAGCGTCAGCGTGGAAGATGGTTGTATCGCCATAGCCTGCCCGATTACCGGTGACTGGGTAGCGATGACTAACCATACCTGGGCTTTTTCTATTGCGGAAATGAAAAAAAATCTCGGCTTTAGCCATCTGGAAATCATCAACGATTTCACCGCCGTGTCGATGGCGATCCCGATGCTGAAAAAAGAGCATTTAATTCAGTTCGGTGGCGGCGAACCGGTAGACGGCAAACCTATTGCGGTGTATGGCGCGGGAACCGGCTTGGGCGTGGCGCATCTGGTGCATGTGGATAAGCGTTGGATTAGCCTTCCGGGCGAAGGCGGGCATGTCGATTTTGCGCCTAATAGCGAAGAAGAAGCTATGATTCTGGAAATATTGCGCGCCGAAATTGGCCATGTTTCCGCCGAGCGCGTGCTGTCTGGCCCGGGGCTGGTGAATCTTTACCGGGCGATTGTTAAGTCCGACAACCGTCTGCCGGAAAATCTGCGCCCGAAAGATATTACCGAACGCGCCCTGGCGGATAGCTGTATCGATTGTCGCCGCGCGTTGTCGCTCTTTTGCGTCATAATGGGGCGATTTGGCGGCGACCTGGCGTTAACCATGGGGACATTTGGCGGCGTTTATATCGCTGGCGGTATTGTCCCGCGCTTCCTGGAATTTTTTAAAGCGTCCGGCTTCCGTGGTGGCTTTGAAGATAAAGGCCGCTTTAAAGATTATGTACACGGTATTCCGGTCTATCTGATTGTCCATGATAACCCTGGCTTGTTAGGTTCCGGCGCGCATCTGCGCCAGACATTAGGTCATATTCTATAAGCCAGATGGCGGCATAAACGCCTTAGCCGGCCTACAAAAGTGTGTCATCTGTAGGCCTGATAAGCGCAGCGTCATCAGGCAATTAATCATTCTCTTGCCAGTCTCAAACCGCGAGCCTCACGCGGTTTTTTTCATTGCCTTTCCTGTGCATGAATACTTCAACTGACTGAATTATTTCACTTTACTCTTGCTGAGCGAAAGGTCAAACACCAGCGCGTTGAGTCATCACGTCATGGCGGTTAGTCAGGCGAAAACAGGGATTTATTTTATTATACGTACCCGGTTCGCTGCCTTATTTACGGTTTCATCGCGGCAGCTTGCCGGAAAGGATCTTTATTTTCGGGGAAATGTCTCTGAAAAATACCGCAATATGACATGATCGAATACCATTAGCGTTAGTAAGGGTTTTGATTAAAGAGGAAAAACCACAAAATCAAAAGGGGATTATTTGAGATAAGGTTTATTGACAGGAAATTATCGTCGGCTGTACCGCTTTAGGTAAATTCAAAGATATCAATTTGTTAATAATATTGTTTTTTTTTGATGCTATAACGACACGCTTAAAAAGTAAATTTTTACTGTTGTTCCTCTTTTTCGTCGCTAAAAAATATTTTCATTAGCCTCTCGACAGGAAGAAAATTTTCAGGCTATTTTCTAAAGGAGCCACCATCGTGGCAGCGTCGCTCGGACGGTCCGGGCGCTAACGTTAATCTGAGGATATTATGGCTGACTTCCGCCCTGAACGTCGCTTTACGCGTATCGATCGCCTTCCGCCCTATGTTTTTAACATCACCGCTGAACTCAAAATGGCTGCGCGTCGGCGCGGCGAAGATATTATTGATTTCAGTATGGGTAATCCTGATGGCGCAACCCCTCCCCACATTGTCGAAAAACTTTGCACCGTCGCGCAGCGTCCGGATACGCACGGTTATTCCACGTCTCGCGGCATACCGCGCTTACGCCGCGCGATTTCTCACTGGTATCAGGAACGTTACGATGTCGATATCGATCCGGAAACCGAAGCGATTGTGACCATCGGTTCCAAAGAGGGACTGGCGCATTTAATGCTGGCGACGCTGGATCATGGCGATACGGTTCTGGTGCCGAACCCCAGTTACCCGATTCATATCTATGGCGCCGTTATCGCCGGGGCGCAGGTGCGTTCGGTTCCATTGGTAGAGGGGGTGGATTTCTTCAACGAGCTGGAGCGCGCTATTCGCGAAAGTTATCCGAAACCGAAAATGATGATTTTGGGTTTTCCGTCTAACCCTACGGCCCAGTGCGTCGAACTGGAATTTTTTGAAAAAGTGGTCGCTCTGGCTAAACGTTATGATGTGCTGGTAGTGCACGATCTGGCGTATGCCGATATCGTGTACGACGGCTGGAAAGCGCCATCCATTATGCAGGTGCCTGGCGCGCGCGACGTGGCGGTCGAATTTTTCACGCTGTCGAAAAGCTATAATATGGCGGGCTGGCGTATTGGGTTTATGGTGGGCAATAAAACCCTGGTCAGCGCGCTGGCGCGCATTAAAAGTTATCACGATTATGGCACCTTTACCCCGCTTCAGGTGGCGGCTATCGCCGCTCTGGAAGGCGATCAGCAGTGCGTGCGCGATATCGCCGAGCAGTATAAACGTCGTCGCGATGTGCTGGTGAAGGGGCTGCATGAGGCGGGCTGGATGGTTGAAATGCCGAAAGCCTCAATGTACGTCTGGGCGAAAATCCCGGAGCAATATGCGGCGATGGGATCGCTTGAGTTTGCCAAGAAGCTGCTGAATGAGGCGAAGGTTTGTGTTTCTCCAGGGATAGGCTTTGGTGATTATGGCGACACCCATGTACGCTTTGCATTAATAGAGAATCGCGACCGCATTCGCCAGGCCGTCAGAGGGATTAAAGCGATGTTCCGCGCCGATGGCGTGCTGCCGTCACATCCAAAACCCGTTGAAGCGAGCACGGAGTAGAAAAGCAAACAGGAGCCCCATGGCTCCTGTTTTTCTTTGCATTGTACTTTTAAATCATCAGGGCGAAAGTACCGGCCCAAACGATGACCATAAATGAAATGCCCATAAAGAAATATTTCACGTTTCATCTCTCCGCGTACCTGTCGTACGCCTAAATGAACTTACACTTACCTGATTATAGAGAGTTGATGCCGGACAATACGAAATTGAGAATTATTCGTGTTTCGACCGCCTGCATCACCTCAGAATTCTGCGCGTCATCGCTCCAGACGGCGCTAATGTACGCCTAAAAATGAGGTGAAACAAGAGGCATTTTCTTATTTACTTTTAGTAACTTACAAGTGTCGGGAATCGGCGACAGTTTAATTTCTGACAGTGATGAATCGCTATTGGGCGACGCCGCCGACACAGTAAAAAATCGCCTGTAAACAGGAGACTTATCGCTAAAAGCAGGAATGAGTAATTTATGATGTGAATATTATGGCAATGCGAAATGACAAAATAAAAGGCCTTGCGGCCTTTTTCAGATGTAGAGTGACGCTTCTCCCAACGGGCGAGTCTTGAAACGGCGATGAATCCAGAGATATTGCTCCGGGGCGCGCATGATCTCTTTCTCAATAATTTTATTCATATAGGCAGCGGCTTGATTTTCATCTGCCGGGTAACCTTCCATTTCAGGGGTAATATACAGACGATAACCCGAGTTATCGGATTTCCTTACCATTGTAACGGTCAGCATGGCGGCGCCAGACAGCCTGGACAGTACATAGGTGCCGTTGGTGGTGGCGACGTTTTCAACCGCGAAAAATGGCGCAAAGGAGCTGCCTTTAGGGCCGTAGTCCTGGTCGGGAGCAAACCAAACGGCTTCCCCTTTTTTTAGCGCGCCCACAATGCCGCGCAGATTGTTTCTGCCGATCATCGCTTTATTTGAGCGCATGCGACCGCGCGTCTGCACCCACTCCATGAGCGGATTGTTATGCGGACGATAGGTCGCCATCATCGGCTGGCAGAGACCCATTACCCGGCCTCCCAACTCCAGCGACATAAAATGCACGCCAACGACCATTACGCCGCGATTTTGCGCCTGCGCACGGGTAAGGTTGTCCAGCCCGTCCACATCAAACCATTTGCGAACCCGGCTATCAGGCCAGAACCAGGCCATGCCCGTTTCAAGCAGCGCCATGCCAAGAGAGTGGAAATTCTCGGCGATCAGTTTTTCCCTTTCTTCCCGGGAGAGGGTCGGAAAACAGAGTTCAATATTTTTCTGGGCGATCGACTCACGTCGCTTCAGGAAGGGGCGCGCCAGTTTACCGGTGCGGGTGCCCAGAAAACGCAAAACCGGGTAGGGAAGCTGCACCAGTAACCAGAGGACGCCAACGCCAAACCACGTCAGCCAGTAGCGCGGGTGCAAAAACGCGCGTGAAAATTTGCTTTGAGGAAACATAAAATACCTTCTGTAGATACGAAAATAATGTATCGCAGAAGAGTCATTATCCGCAGCGGTACACTCTGAAATACGCATCATCCTTCAAGTTGCGTTCGCTTATCCAAAGCACTTACTTGAGTAAGCCCATCAGGGTAACTTGAATGATTTACGTATAGTTAGGCCATCATGTACGACAATGGTTCCCGTAAGGAGTGTAAAACTAAGTCAGTACTAAACCACGAGGGCATGAACGCCAGGCAGGCTAATGTACCACCAGTTATTTACTCGCGCCCAGAAATTCTTTATCAAGAAGCGTAAATATTTCTCCCGTAGCAAAAATAAGCTAATCATTATTTTTAATGCATTGTTTTTACAGTAATAATTTTATTTCAGACGAAGGTCATTGAAAAATGATTAAAAAAATAAAATGTGAGATAAATGTTATGGAAATGACTTGCTGATAAGGTTTATCTTAAAGGAGAAGTGAGAGGGACCGTAAGGCTATATGGAAGCCTTGCCATAGACAGGAGGTATTATAGATGATCTATTTATGGACATTTCTTGCAATAAGTATACTTGCCGTGAGTTGCTATATCGGTCAGGTGATGGGGGCTTTTTCTGCGGTTTCTTCTTTTACGGGAATGGTTATCCTTGCCGCGCTGATTTATTTACTCAATGTATGGCTGCAGGATGGCGATGACATCGTTAGCGGATTATTGCTTTTTCTCGCACCGGCATGTGGGTTAATTATTCGCTTTATGGTGGGATACGGTAAGCGTTAGTCAGTAGATACCCTTCCTACTTCAAGTTGCTTATGTGTTGGCTACGGATTACCCGGCCCATCCATGGGCCTCGCCCTGATGGGCCGTCGCACGCGACGTTCAAATCTGCTCCCGGCAGATTTGTCGCTCACCCCAGTCACATCGTTATCTATGCTCCTGGGGACTCACTCCCTTGCCGCCTTTAAGCAACTCGAATTATTTTGGGTATATACGATGTCAGCGAATAGATAGCGCCGACATTGTCGGCGCTTCTGTTCCCCGGGAAGGCTAATCGTTTATTGCGCGTCCGCAAGCTGCAGCGAGTCCTGATGATGTAACGCATTCTGGCGCTGACGTTCCAGTTCCAGCGCGCCGCGATGGGAGAGGTAACAGAATAAAATGCAGCACACGATACCGCCCATCAGAAGATAAAATCCGCCGTACCAGCCCAGTTTATCCACCATGACGCCAAACAGGCTGGTGCCCAACGAGGCGCCGAAAATATAGCTCATGAACCCACGTAATCCGACGGCGGAACCTACGGCAAAGCTGGGGACTATCTCCATTGTCTGTACGGACGCGAGGAATTGTGGGACGTAAATCAGACAACCTACAATGGCGGCGAAAATCGTTACCATCAGCAAAGATTCACTTTTCCAGTATCCGATCAGACAGACAAAAATCAGCGCCATGCAAATCATGGCTAACGGCATTCTGCGGCCCTTAAACAGTTTATCTGACAGCCAGCCTGCCAGTAGCGTAGAGGGAATCGCCGCCCATTCGAAAAAGAGAAACGCGACGCTCATCTGTTCTTTTGAAAAGTGTTTTACTGTCAACAGATAGATAGGCAACCAGCTAATCATGCCAAACCGCACCATATAGACGAAGACATCCACCAGCGAAATATACCAGGCATTTTTATTGCGCAGCACATAAGTACAGAAGATTTGCCATGCGCTCATATTTTCCGGCGCTTTTGCCGTATTCTTCGTTTTCAGTACGACTTTTTCTTCCGGCATCATCTGTTCCAGGGAGGGAAGACCTTCTTCGCGCGGCGAACCTTTTCCCAATACCAGAACAATTAAGGCAAAAATGACGGCGACGCAGGCCGGAACGATATAACTGGCGCTTTGCCAGTGTTCGCTGCCCAATATCGCAAAAGCCGCACCGACGATAGGCGCGACGATCCCGCCGCCAACGTTATGCGAGATATTCCAGAAGGCGCCTACGCGTCCGCGCTCCCGACGAGGGAACCAGTTTGCAATAGTAATAAACGAGGGGCCGACGCCCATGCCCTGAAAAAGGCCATTGAAGACCACCAGAGCGGCAAATATCCAGAATGCGCTACTGAATCCCAGCCCAACGTTAACAATCGCGCAGAGTACCAGACCGCACGCCATGAAGACTTTTGGGCTGGCTTTATCCGCCAGACTGCTCATTACGCCTTTACTGATTCCGTAAGCAATAAGCATACAACTACTCAGCAGGCCGATTTGCGTAGCGCTGAGATCCAATTGCTCTTTTAAATAAGGCGTCGATAATGTGAAATTGTTTCTGACTATATAGTAAGCGAGATATCCCAGAAATACGCTTAACAATGCCTGTATACGATATCGACCATATGTGGTCTGGACTTTTTCCGGTGGGACTTTATGCGCCGATTGCCCTGTTTTTAATATTGTTAACATGGAGTCACCTGTATTTTATAGTGAGATGAACATCAGGAGGTTTTGTCGGTAGAGTGAAAGGAGTGACAATAAAATTCAAGTCGAAGAAATGTGTCAAAATTGACTCAATTGGGTGAATTTAAAGGTTATTTTTGACCCATCCTGAAGGGGGTGGTGAAACTTTAATTATTGGCATGGCCGTTTTATCGTTAGCATGTGCGGATATTAACAAATTTGCTGCCAGTAATCTGATACGCTTTATTGATGTTTTCGAGCGACGGACCCGTTATTATTCAAATAACGCTGTTCTGGATGCCAACAGAAATAAAAGGGTAAGTTTTGTCTCAATATTTTCTTTATGTGATATCGATATTTATGAACGGGATCACAAATCGACTTTTCTCATGCTGTGGTCGTTTCGCCAGAGTGGGCGCTTTTACGCTATGGCTGGCGGCGATGTTCGGTTCTTGCCAGGCGTACAGCCGCGAGCTGGTGATGGCAACGACCTTTTCACCCAGCGCGACCGCCTGGATTATCCAGCGCTGGCAGACGGAGCCGGGTTCCGTCATGATTCGTACGCTCAACCGCACCAGCGGTTCTTTAGAGCAATTACTTGATACGGCGAATGCGGAAAATGTCGATCTGATCCTGACGTCATCCCCCATGCTGTTGCAACACCTTCAGGAGCACCAAAAGCTGGCGCTATTAGATAGCGCGCCTGCCGCCAGCCAGAAGCTGGTGCCGCGTTCTATCCGCTCAACTTCAGTGGCGGTAGCGGTATCCGGATTTGGGCTATTGATCAATCGTTCAGCGCTCGCTGCGCGCCATCTTCCGCCGCCTGCCGACTGGCAGGATATGGGCCTGCCCAGTTACCAGGGCGCTCTATTAATGAGCAGTCCGTCACGCTCAGACACCAATCATTTGATGGTGGAGTCGCTGTTGCAGCAAAAAGGCTGGACGGCAGGATGGGCGACGCTGCTGGCAATCTCGGGTAATTTGGTCACGATTTCCTCTCGCAGTTTCGGCGTAGCGGATAAAATCAAAAGCGGGCTTGGCGTTGCCGGGCCGGTCATTGATAACTATGCTAATTTGCTACTTAACGATCCTAATCTTACTTTTACCTATTTCCCGTATTCTGCGGTGTCGCCCACTTACGTCGCGGTGTTGAAAAACAGCCGTCATGCAGACGAAGCGCGTGCTTTTATTCATTACTTATTAAGTCCGAAAGGGCAAAGGATACTGGCTGACGCGAATACCGGTAAGTATCCCGTCGCACCGCTTAGCGCCGATAATCCTCGCGCCGCGCAACAACAGCGTTTGATGGCCCAGCCGCCGTTGAACTATCGTCTGATCCTGAAGCGTCAGCAACTGGTACAACGCATGTTTGATACCGCGATCAGTTTTCGTCTTGCGCAGCTTAAAGATGCATGGCGAGCGTTGCACAGTGCAGAAACGCGGCTTAAACGCCCCTTACCTGAAATCAGAGCCTTATTGACCAGCGTCCCGGTGGATGCGGCAAGCAGCGAAGATGAAACCTGGCTGGCGCAGTTTGATAATAAAAGCTTTGCCGAACAAAAAATGATGGAGTGGCAGATCTGGTTTCTGAACAATCAGCGGCTGGCGATTCACAAACTGGAAGAGCTGAAATGAAGGGGAGATTATTGCAACGGCTTCGTCAGCTCAGTATCAGCAACAGTTTACGGGGCGCATTTTTAACGGGCGCATTACTGACGCTGATTGTCAGTATGGTCAGCCTTTATTCCTGGCATGAGCAAAGTTCGCAGGTTCGCTATTCGCTTGATGAATATTTTCCTCGTATCCACTCCGCTTTTTTAATTGAGGGGAACCTGAATCTGGCCGTGGATCAGCTCAATGAATTTTTGCTGGCGCCGAACACGACGGTACGTTTGCAGTTACGTACGCAGATTATTCAGCATCTGGATAAGATTGAGCGTCTCAGTCAGGGGCTTCAGCTTGCTGAACGCCGGCAACTGGCCGTCATTTTACAGGATAGCCGGACCTTACTGGCGGAACTGGACAACGCCCTCTACAACATGTTTTTGGTGCGGGAGAAAGTCAGCGAGCTTTCCGCTCGCATTGACTGGCTCCATGATGATTTCACCACGGAGCTAAATTCGCTGGTACAGGATTTTACCTGGCAGCAGGGGACGCTGCTCGATCAAATTGAGGCGAATCAGGGCGATGCAGCGCAGTACTTGCAACGTTCGCGCGAGGTGCAGAACGAGCAGCAACAGGTATATACCCTGGCGCGAATTGAAAATCAGATTGTTGACGACCTGCGCGACAGATTGAATGAGCTCAAGTCCGGCAATAATGACGGGATGTTGGTAGAGACCCATATTCGCTATCTGGAAAACCTAAAAAAAACGGCGGATGAGAATATTCGTGCGCTGGATGACTGGCCCAGTACAATCACGCTGCGGCAAACCATCGACGAACTATTGGAAATCGGGATGGTAAAAAATAAGATGCCCGATACCATGCGCGATTATGTTGCGGCGCAAAAAGCCTTACTGGACGCCAGCCGCGCCAGAGAGGCTACGCTAGGGCGCTTTCGCACGCTGCTTGAGGCGCAGTTAGGTAGTAGTCACCAGCAAATGCAGACGTTCAATCAACGCCTGGAACAGATTGTCCGCGTTAGCGGTGGGCTTATTTTAGTGGCAACGCTCCTGGCGTTGCTGCTGGCCTGGGGACTCAACCACTATTTTATCCGTTCCCGGCTGGTAAAGCGTTTTACCGCGCTTAATCAGGCTGTGGTACAGATAGGGCTGGGGAGAACCGACTCGACTATCCCGGTTTACGGGCGCGATGAGCTAGGACGGATAGCCCGTTTGCTACGTCATACGCTGGGCCAGCTCAATATGCAACGCAGGCAGCTTGAACAAGAGGTCGCCGAGCGCAAAGAGATAGAAGCCGACCTGCGCGCCATGCAGGATGAGTTGATTCAGACGGCGAAACTGGCGG
Source organism: Salmonella sp. A7 (assembly GCF_020181675.1). Taxonomy (NCBI): domain Bacteria; kingdom Pseudomonadati; phylum Pseudomonadota; class Gammaproteobacteria; order Enterobacterales; family Enterobacteriaceae; genus Salmonella; species Salmonella sp. A7. Next base: position 1,443,910 of record NZ_CP084001.1, read on the forward strand.
TAGTCGGCCAGACCATGACCACGCTGGCGCATGAAATTAACCAGCCGCTGAATGCGCTTTCAATGTATTTATTTACGGCGGGACGCGCGATTGAACAAGGTCAGAGCGGACAGGCGAGAAATACTCTCACCAAAGCGGAAGGGCTCATTAACCGGATTGACGCCATCATCCGTTCGCTGCGGCAGTTTACCCGCCGGGCGGAGCTGGAAACGCCATTGTATCCCGTTGATCTGCGCCAAACTTTCGTGGCGGCATGGGAGTTATTGGCCATGCGCCACCAATCCCGGCAGGGAGCGCTTTCACTGCCAACCGACACCGTATGGGTTAGCGGCGATGAAGTGCGTATTCAGCAGGTTCTGGTGAATGTACTGGCGAATGCGCTTGACGCCTGTTCGCATGATGCGGCGATCGCGGTGACGTGGCAGACGCAGGGAGAGGCGCTGGAGGTTTATATTGCAGATAACGGCCCTGGCTGGCCTGTGGCGCTGTTGCCCTCTTTACTCAAGCCATTTACTACCAGTAAAGCTGTCGGATTGGGTATTGGGCTGTCGATTAGCGTGTCGCTGATGGCGCAAATGAAGGGCGACCTGCGTCTGGCGTCGACGCTGACGCGTAACGCTTGCGTGGTGCTGCAATTCTCGGTAACGGATGTCGATGATGTTGAATGATGAATGTTCTATTTTGCTGATTGATGATGACGTTGATGTACTTGACGCCTATACCCAAATGCTTGAGCAGGCAGGCTACCGCGTGCGTGGCTTTACCCATCCTTTCGAGGCCAAAGAGTGGGTAAAAGCGGATTGGGAGGGGATCGTTTTGAGCGATGTATGTATGCCGGGGTGTTCCGGTATCGATCTTATGACGCTGTTTCATCAGGATGACGATCAACTGCCAATCTTATTGATTACCGGACATGGCGATGTACCGATGGCGGTTGATGCGGTGAAAAAGGGCGCCTGGGATTTTCTGCAAAAACCCGTCGATCCGGGCAAGCTGTTGATATTAATTGAAGACGCGCTACGCCAGCGCCGGTCGGTCATTGCACGGCGGCAATATTGCCAGCAGACGTTACAGGTTGAACTGATTGGGCGCAGCGAGTGGATGAATCAGTTTCGACAACGGTTACAACAACTGGCGGAAACGGACATTGCCGTATGGTTTTACGGTGAGCATGGCACTGGACGTATGACTGGCGCCCGTTATCTCCATCAACTGGGGCGTAACGCGAAAGGGCCGTTTGTACGCTATGAACTCACGCCGGAGAATGCCGGGCAGTTGGAGACATTCATCGACCAGGCGCAAGGAGGTACGCTGGTGTTGAGTCATCCCGAATATCTGACACGCGAACAGCAGCACCATCTGGCGCGTTTACAAAGCCTGGAGCATCGGCCTTTTCGTTTGGTGGGCGTTGGCAGCGCTTCGCTGGTGGAGCAGGCGGCAGCTAACCAGATTGCGGCCGAGCTTTACTACTGTTTCGCCATGACCCAAATCGCCTGCCAGTCTCTTTCTCAGCGACCGGATGATATCGAGCCGTTATTTCGCCATTATCTTCGAAAAGCCTGCCTGCGACTCAATCATCCAGTGCCGGAAATAGCGGGGGAATTACTGAAAGGAATAATGCGACGCGCCTGGCCAAGCAATGTGCGCGAACTGGCTAATGCGGCAGAGCTTTTTGCTGTTGGCGTGCTGCCGCTGGCGGAAACGGTCAACCCGCAGTTACTTCTGCAGGAGCCGACCCCGCTTGACCGGCGCGTTGAAGAGTATGAGCGACAAATCATTACCGAAGCATTAAATATTCATCAGGGACGAATTAATGAAGTGGCGGAGTACCTGCAAATTCCCCGTAAAAAACTTTATCTGCGCATGAAAAAATATGGTTTAAGTAAAGAGCATTATAAATTCTGATATTACAGTTACTTTCAATCTGGCTGACAACATCAGCAACGATGTCGTTAGCCAGATAACGCCGCATCACCGTAATGGTAAATCATTCCATCATGATTATAGCTTGCTTATTATTCTCCTGAGCATCGAATTCTATTTCTTAACTTCAATATAAAGTAAAAATGCGTCAATTTCTCTGGCGTAATAAATGTACTCTTGTCCGACGATTTGACAAGATGAAAACTTCATTACCTCTCCAGATTACATCTGAATATGAGGACAAGAGAAATGAAAAAACATGCTATTGCAGTAATGATGATCGCCGTATTTTCTGAGTCGGCTTATGCGGAGTCTACCTTATTTATTCCGGACGTCTCTCCTGAGAGCGTCACGACATCCCTTTCCGTGGGAGTGTTAAATGGTAAATCCAGGGAGCTGGTTTATGATACCGACACCGGGCGGAAGCTGAGTCAACTGGACTGGAAAATAAAAAATGTCGCCACGTTGCAGGGGGATTTATCATGGGAACCCTATTCGTTCATGACGCTGGACGCCCGCGGCTGGACGTCTTTGGCGTCGGGATCGGGTCATATGGTTGACCATGACTGGATGAGCAGTGAGCAGCCAGGCTGGACCGATCGTTCAATTCATCCGGACACCAGCGTCAACTATGCTAATGAATACGATTTGAACGTGAAAGGTTGGTTATTGCAGGGCGATAACTACAAGGCGGGCGTAACAGCGGGCTATCAGGAAACCCGTTTTAGCTGGACGGCAAGAGGCGGGTCTTATATTTATGATAATGGTCGATATATTGGTAATTTTCCTCATGGCGTGCGCGGCATAGGTTATAGCCAGCGTTTCGAAATGCCCTATATCGGGCTGGCGGGTGATTATCGTATTAATGACTTTGAGTGTAATGTACTGTTTAAATACAGCGACTGGGTAAATGCGCATGATAATGACGAACACTACATGCGCAAACTTACCTTCCGTGAAAAAACGGAAAATTCACGATATTATGGCGCTTCTATTGACGCCGGATATTATATTACCAGTAATGCAAAAATCTTTGCTGAGTTTGCTTACAGTAAATATGAAGAAGGTAAGGGCGGTACGCAAATCATAGATAAAACCAGCGGTGATACGGCGTATTTTGGTGGCGATGCCGCAGGTATAGCTAATAATAACTATACGGTTACCGCGGGGTTGCAGTACCGCTTCTAGACCACATCGGGATGTCATCGGTCATAACCGGCCGATGACGACTTTTTGCTGAACGTATGGCATGTCCGGTGATATTGCATAGGGGCAATAAAAGCAACATGAAAGGGGAACCGCTCGAAAGGCTATGCAGCAAGAAGAGAATGTCCTGGGTATCAATGGTGTCCCCTGCAGGAATCGAACCTGCAACTAGCCCTTAGGAGGGGCTCGTTATATCCATTTAACTAAGGGGACAACGCGGCGCCAGTATAGCGTTTTTTATTCGCCGGAGTAAGTGTAGCGCCGCCTGACTGGTTAAAGCGTCGCCACTCAGCGCTGTTTTTCCGCTTTTTTCCGCTCCCGTTCCAGGCGTTCGCCGCGTAGCCTCGCTTCTTCCTTACGCTTATTGCTCATATCGTTGCGGATCTGCGCGTGGCTCATCAATGCGAAAATAAAGGTGCCGCCGCAGATATTTCCGGCAAGTGTGGGAAGGGCGAAGGGCCAGAGAAAGTCGCTCCAGGGCAGTGTGCCGTTGAAAACCAAATACAAAATTTCAACGGAACCGACGACAATATGGGTGGTATCGCCCAGCGCGATAAGCCAGGTCATCAAAATAATGACCACAATTTTTGCCCCGCCTGCAGCAGGAAACATCCATACCATTGTGGCGATGATCCAGCCAGAGATAATCGCGTTGGCAAACATCTCCGTTGGGCTATTTTTCATGACCTCCATACCAATTTTGACAAAGGCGTCGCGGGTCTCTTCATCAAATATAGGCATATATTCAAATGCCCACGCCGCAACCCCGGTGCCAATAAGGTTGCCCAATAAGACTACGCCCCATAAGCGCATCAGCAGGCCAACGTTACTCAGAGTGGGATTTTGCATTACCGGCAATACGGCAGTAACGGTATTTTCAGTAAATAATTGCTGGCGGGCCATGATGACAATGATAAAACCAAAGGTATAGCCGAGATTTTCCAGTAAAAAGCCGCCGGGAACGCCTTCAAGCTGCACGTGGAAAATTCCTTTCGCCAGGAGTGATGCCCCCATAGAAAGTCCTGCGGCAATGGCTGACCAGAGCAAAGCCATCGCATCGCGTTCCATCTCTTTTTCACCATCCTGGCGAATATGTTCATGAATCGCCATGGCGCGGGAGGGAAGACGATCTTCATCCACTTCAATCTCTTTACCGCTTTGTTTTTCTTCGCTTTCAACTTCCAGGTCACTGCTGTGCCGGTTAATTTTATCGTCGTTAAGGCTATCCATGATGATCTCTGCTGATTAACACATATTAATAAAGCGTAGCGGTTTTTCATTTACCCAGGCCGGGGCATTCTCCGAAAAAATAAAAATGATCACGCTCGTTTTTATCTGTTTCGTTAGAATAGGGCCGTCACGTTGTTGCGTTACCAGGCTATGCTCAGAGCAATGAGATCGCGCATATAGACATCGTTTGACGTGCTGTTAAAATCGCTCACACCTAAACAGGCGGATACGGTAGCGTTCCGTCATGGATGGCAATCAGCGATAGCCATAATTCACAGGGAGACATCTATGAAGCTTCGCCTGTCGGCGCTGGCGCTGGGAACCACACTGCTGGTCGGGTGTGCGAGTTCCGGTACAGAACAGCAGGGGCGTTCAGACCCATTTGAAGGGTTTAACCGCACCATGTACAACTTCAACTTTAATGTGCTGGACCCGTATGTTGTTCGGCCGGTCGCGGTCGCCTGGCGTGATTATGTTCCACAGCCTGCGCGTAACGGTTTAAGTAATTTCACCGGCAACCTCGAAGAACCGGCGATCATGGTGAACTATTTCCTGCAGGGCGATCCTTATCAGGGTATGGTGCATTTCACCCGTTTCTTCCTGAATACCTTATTAGGGATGGGCGGCTTTATTGACGTCGCGGGAATGGCGAATCCTAAGCTGCAGCGCGTTGAACCGCATCGCTTTGGCAGTACGCTGGGCCATTATGGCGTGGGGTATGGGCCTTATATGCAACTTCCGTTCTACGGCAGCTTCACGCTGCGTGAAGATGGCGGGGATATGGCGGATACCTTGTATCCGGTGCTCTCGTGGTTGACCTGGCCAATGTCCATAGGAAAATGGACTATCGAAGGGATAGAAACCCGCGCGCAGTTGCTGGACTCCGATGGTTTGCTGCGCCAGTCTTCCGATCCTTATATTATGGTGCGCGAGGCGTACTTCCAGCGTCATGACTTTATCGCCAATGGCGGAAAACTCAAGCCGCAGGAAAACCCGAACGCGCAGGCGATTCAGGACGAACTCAAAGAGATCGACTCGGAATAAACGGCAGTAAATAAAAAGGTGAGCGCAATGCTCACCTTTTTGATCCGTTTCAGAAAGAGATTAGAACGCGTAGTTAAAGTTAGTACCGAACAGCCAGGCTTTCCCTTCAGATTCAAACTGATAAGGGCCTTCATTAATTTTCACGCTCTGACCATGCATATAAGAGACGCCAACGTCGACAGACGCATCTTTATTAAAGGCGTAAGTCGTACCGGCGCTCAGCCAGAAACGGTCCTGGTCCGGAATAGAGATAGAACGGTTTTGCGCTGGTACCGGGCTGTCATCGAAGGCGATACCGGTACGGAACGTCCAGTTGTCATCGTAGTAATAGGTGGTGCCCAACGCAATGCGATAAGCGTCTTTAAAGCCTTCATGCTTCTCAAAGAGCGTATCGCCAGCGGTCGATTTTGCCTTCAATTCCTGGAACTGGCTCCAGCTGGTATAGGCCAGGCTATAGTGGATGGCCCACTGTGGCGCCACACGGTTATAACCGGACACTTCCCACATTTCCGGCAGATTCAGCGTCAGGTAGCCTGACTGCGTCGCGCCGCCGGTTGCCGTTGGGATAGGCAGGTTAAAGCGGTTTATAGCGATGGGAAGATCGCTACTGTAGTTGCCTTTAAAGTCAATTTTGACTTCCGAGCGGTAGGTCAGCGCGTAGCGGTTATTTTTATCCAGTTCATAAAGGATACCGGCATTCCAGCCAAAGCCCCACTGATTACCGTTCAGGTGGGCAATCTTGGTGTCGCTGGGAATCTGACCCGCGACCGGCGCCAGCGCCGGATTCTGTGCCGCGACCAACTGGCCTAAATCGCCCGCAAAACGTTCGATTTTTGCACGCGCGTATACCGCATCAAAGCCGAGGCCGAAGCTCCAGGCCTCATTTAAGCGATAAGCGCCGCTTAAATTCAGGTTCATGGTTTCAAGATCGGTCGTACCGCCTACCGAGCCGCCGGCGTATGTGTCGTTAAACTCTGTCGCCAGACCATAGTTAGAGGTAATAGAAGCTCCCCAGCCAAACTGATCGTTAATCGGGGCGACAAAATGGACGTTCGGCACCCAGGCCGTCGGCGCGATGTTATCCGCATCTAACGTCCGACGAGATGGCGATGTCCCGCTAATATTAACATCAGGATCTATATAAACCGCGCCCGCTGAAAACGTCGGGCGGTCAAACATAGTAATTAACGCCGGGTTGCGGCTAACGTTACCCGCATCATCTGCGATTGCGCCTTCACCCGAATAGGCCCGGCCAAGGCCAGAGGAAGAAAATTCGTTTAACTGAAAGCCTGCAGACCAGGCTTGGGTGGAGATGATTGCCACTGCGACTGCGAGAGCAGACTTTGTAAACAGGGTTTTCTGGCTCATGACCATAACCTCATTGATTATTTTTATACAAACTATGTTACATGCTGTAACAGGAGCGCGAAGTGTAGGGTCTGCGGTACGACTTAGAAATCAGACCAGTGGCGAGAGTATAGGTCTGACCAGCTAGAATGTTGCAAGTATGTTTATAAGTTTTTTCAATTGTGATCTTAGAAACGAGATCTGGCTGGCAAAATCGGCGGGCTTAACGGTCACCCGATCGCGCGATTTTTGTTTTAGATCATTTTTAAGTGTGATTTCGGTCACTTAACGCGTTTCCCACCATTAACGACTGGAGAGGCGAATGCCGGGAGCGTAAAATATCCCCATCGTTTATCTGGCACCCTGGGTGCAAATACAGAGGAAATCTACAATGAGTAAATGCAGTGCTGATGAAACCCCGGTTTGCTGCTGTATGGACGTTGGAACCATCATGGACAACTCCGATTGCACCGCGTCATACAGCCGCGTATTCGCTACCCGCGCAGAGGCTGAAGAGACGCTGGCGGCGTTAACCGAAAAAGCGCGTAGCGTGGAGTCTGAACCTTGCCAAATTACGCCAACCTTTATTGAGGAATCCGAAGGCGTTCGTCTGGATATTGATTTTGTTTTCGCCTGCGAAGCAGAAACGCTGATCTTCCAGCTCGGCCTGCGTTAATCCGTTCATTCACGACGCCTCCGTCATCATCTGGCGGAGGCGTTTTCTTTTTTTGTCGCTTCCCTTCACTGTGCCTTAGCTCCCACTTTCTTTTCTCTCTGCTTGGCTAAATGTAAAAAATTGGTTAAGACTGTGATCAGGTCAGACCACTAATTTATTTTTTTACAGGGGAGTACTATGCGTCAGGCTTTACCGTTGGTCACCCGCCAGGGCGATCGCATTGCTATTGTCAGTGGGTTACGAACCCCCTTCGCTCGTCAGGCCACTGCATTTCATGGTATTCCCGCTGTTGATCTCGGCAAGATGGTGGTAGGCGAGCTGCTGGCGCGCAGTGAAATTCCAGCCGATGCCATTGAGCAACTGGTTTTTGGTCAGGTAGTACAAATGCCGGAAGCGCCCAACATTGCGCGCGAAATTGTGCTGGGTACGGGGATGAATGTTCATACCGATGCCTATAGCGTAAGCCGCGCCTGTGCCACCAGTTTTCAGGCGGTAGCGAATGTGGCGGAAAGCCTGATGGCCGGCACGATACGCGCGGGTATCGCTGGCGGCGCGGATTCGTCGTCGGTACTGCCAATAGGCGTGAGTAAAGCCCTGGCGCGGGTACTGGTTGATGTCAATAAAGCCCGGACGACCCGCCAACGGCTGACGCTTTTTTCTCGTCTGCGCTTACGCGACCTGCTGCCCGTTCCTCCCGCCGTTGCTGAGTATTCCACCGGTCTGCGCATGGGCGATACCGCCGAACAGATGGCGAAAACGTATGGTATTACGCGTGAACAGCAGGACGCGCTGGCGCATCGTTCACATCAGCGCGCCGCGCAGGCATGGGCGGAGGGCAAACTGGCGGAAGAAGTGATGACGACCTATGTGCCGCCGTATAAAAACCCCTTTGCAGAAGACAACAACATTCGCGGCACCTCCACGCTGGCGGACTACGCTAAACTGCGTCCGGCTTTTGACAGAAAACATGGCTCCGTGACCGCCGCCAATAGTACACCGCTGACCGACGGCGCTGCCGCCGTTATTCTGATGACCGAATCCCGCGCTAAAGAGCTGGGGCTGCGCCCGCTTGGTTATCTGCGCAGCTACGCCTTTACCGCTATTGATGTCTGGCAGGACATGCTATTGGGGCCGGCCTGGTCAACGCCGCTGGCGCTGGAGCGGGCCGGGTTGACGATGGCCGATCTGACGCTTTTCGACATGCATGAAGCGTTTGCCGCTCAGACTCTGGCGAACTTACAACTGCTGGGCAGCGAACGATTTGCCCGTGAGGTGCTTGGTCGTGCGCAGGCGACAGGGGAGGTGGATGACGCTAAATTCAACGTGCTTGGCGGCTCAATCGCCTACGGGCATCCTTTTGCCGCAACGGGCGCGCGGATGATAACCCAAACGTTGCATGAATTACGGCGTCGGGGCGGAGGTTTTGGCTTGGTCACGGCCTGCGCGGCTGGCGGTCTTGGCGCGGCGATGGTTCTGGAGGCGGAATAATGACTACCACATCAGCTTTTATACTTAACGTGCGTCTGGATAATGTCGCGGTTGTCGCTATTGATGTCCCTGGAGAAAAGGTGAACACCCTGAAAGCGGAGTTTGCCGCGCAGGTACGCGCCATCCTGAAGCAGATCCGGGAAAATAAAGCGTTGCAGGGCGTTGTTTTTATCTCAGCCAAAGCAGATAACTTTATTGCTGGCGCTGATATCAACATGATAGGTCACTGCCAAAATGCGCAGGAAGCGGAAACGCTGGCGCGTCAGGGGCAACAACTGATGGCGGAGATCCAGGCGTTGCCTGTTCCGGTTATCGCCGCCATTCATGGCGCCTGTCTGGGGGGCGGCCTTGAAATGGCGCTGGCCTGCCATCGACGTATCTGTACCGACGACGTTAAAACTATTCTCGGACTGCCGGAGGTACAGTTAGGGCTTTTACCGGGATCGGGCGGAACGCAGCGTCTTCCGCGGCTGGTGGGGGTCAGTACCGCGCTGGATATGATCCTGACAGGTAAACAGCTTCGCGCCAGACAGGCGCTTAAAGCCGGGCTGGTTGATGATGTGGTGCCGCAAACTATTTTACTGGAAGCGGCTGTCGAGCTGGCTAAAAAAGAACGCCTGGCGCAACGGACATTACCGGTCCGGGAACGTATCCTGGCGGGGCCGCTGGGGCGCGCGCTGTTATTTCGCCTGGTGCGTAAAAAGACGGCGCAAAAAACGCAGGGTAATTATCCGGCGACGGAGCGGATCATTGATGTGATTGAAACGGGACTGGCGCAGGGCAGCAGTAGCGGCTATGACGCGGAAGCGCGCGCTTTCGGCGAGCTGGCGATGACGCCTCAATCGCAGGCGCTGCGCGCTATTTTCTTTGCCAGTACCGAGGTGAAAAAAGATCCCGGTAGCGATGCGCCGCCCGGCCCGCTGAACAGCGTGGGCATCTTAGGCGGCGGATTAATGGGTGGCGGTATCGCCTGGGTTACGGCCTGTAAAGGCGGATTGCCAGTACGAATTAAGGATATAAATACTCAGGGGATCAATCATGCTCTGAAGTACAGCTGGGATCTGCTTGAAACAAAAGTACGCCGCCGCCATATCAAAGCCAGCGAACGCGATAAACAATTGGCGTTGATATCAGGTTCGACAGATTATCGTGGTTTCAGTCATCGTGATCTGATCATTGAAGCGGTGTTTGAAGATCTGCCGTTAAAACAACAGATGGTGGCGGAAGTGGAACAAAATTGCGCTGCTCACACCATTTTTGCCTCCAATACTTCTTCCCTGCCGATTGGCGATATTGCGGCGAATGCGGCCAGACCGGAACAGGTGATTGGATTGCACTTTTTTAGCCCGGTCGAGAAAATGCCGCTGGTTGAGGTCATTCCTCACGCGTCTACTTCCGCGCAGACCATCGCCACGACCGTTAAGCTGGCGAAAAAACAGGGTAAAACCCCGATAGTCGTCAGCGATAAAGCCGGGTTTTATGTTAACCGAATTCTTGCGCCATATATCAATGAGGCGATTCGGATGCTGACTGAAGGCGAACGTGTCGAACATATTGACGCCGCCCTGGTAAAATTTGGTTTTCCGGTGGGGCCAATCCAACTTTTGGATGAGGTAGGAATCGACACGGGCACTAAAATTATTCCTGTGCTTGAGGCGGCGTATGGAGAACGTTTTAGCGCGCCTGCAAATGTTGTCGCTTCAATTTTGAATGACGATCGCAAAGGTAGAAAAAATGGCCGCGGTTTCTATCTTTATGGCGAAAAAGGGCGTAAAAGCAAAAAACAGGTTGACCCTGCTATTTATAAGCTTATTGGCGTGCAAGGGCAGAGTCGACTATCTGCGCAGCAGGTGGCAGAGCGCTGTGTCATGTTAATGCTTAACGAAGCGGCGCGCTGTTTCGACGAAAAAGTGATTCGCAGCGCGCGCGATGGCGATATTGGCGCCGTGTTTGGTATCGGTTTTCCGCCGTTCCTCGGTGGCCCGTTCCGCTATATGGATGCTCTCGGGCCGGGTGAAATGGTGGCGACATTACAGCGCCTGGCCGCACTTTACGGTCCTCGTTACGCGCCTTGTGAACAATTAGTGCGCATGGCGGAGCGCAGGGAGCATTTCTGGACGAATGGGGAAACTGACCAGGGAAATTGAGGTCAAAGAGAATATGAATCCGCACTGAATGCCTCCTTAATGGCGAAATAATAATCAAGGATTGACTATACTTACGCCATTGAGGTAAAAAACAGCGTTTCATTCGGTGAATGGATAAGGCACAATGCCGGCCACCGCATTTTTGCCGCAGCCAATAGGGGCATGTGGTAAGCGTGTTGGTGAAACTGGTTAACAAAAGCGGTGCAATATGCAAGTTTTTATCATGCGTCACGGCGACGCAGCCCTCGATGCCGCCAGTGATTCGGTTCGTCCCTTGACCCCTTGTGGGTGTGACGAGTCTCGCCTGATGGCGAACTGGCTGAAAGGTCAAAAAGTGGATATCGAACGTGTTCTGGTGAGTCCGTTTCTTCGGGCCGAACAGACGTTAGATGTGGTCGGCGATTGTATGAATCTGCCGGCTCAGGTGGATGTCCTGCCGGAGCTAACGCCCTGTGGCGATGTCGGTCTGGTCAGCGCCTACCTCCAGGCGCTGGCCAATGAAGAGATCGGATCGGTGCTGGTGATCTCTCACTTACCTCTGGTCGGATACCTGGTATCTGAGCTTTGTCCGGGCGAAACGCCGCCGATGTTCACGACGTCCGCAATTGCCAACGTTACGCTTGATGTAAGCGGCAAGGGGACATTCAACTGGCAAATGAGTCCCTGCAATCTGAAAATGGCGAAAGCGATTTAATCTTTGCTGCCTGATGGCGCTTCGCTTATCAGGCCTACGACAGCGCTGGCTGTTCGTAGGCTGGATAAGCCGCTTGCGCCGCCATCCGGCAATTCCGCATCAGGGTAATTCGGGCGGTTGCCACTCTTCCACTTCAATCAACACCAGCAGCGCGGCGTCGCCGCCGTACTCTTTTGGTGCCTGATGAAAGGCCATCACATGCGGATGCTGCGCCAGCCATAACGGCGTTTGCTGTTTCAGAATATGTTTACCGTGTCCATGCATGACGCAGGCGCAAAAAATATGTTCCCGACGGCAGGCGGCAATTAGCGCTCCCAATTCCTGCTTGGCCTGAAGCTGCGTTAAGCCGTGTAAATCCAGAAACAGTTCTGGCGAATAGTCGCCGCGGCGCATTTTTTTTAGCTCGAAATGGCTGACATCTTCACGGACATACTTTACCGGCCCTTCCGTATTGAGCAGCGGCTGGAACTCATCAGAAAAATAGTGGCTGGCGTCCGCCTGTTCCTGAATTAACCTTCGGGTAGGGACTTCCGTGATTTTCTTGCGCAGTGGCCGATGGACGATAGTATCCTGTTTAATCTTTCGGGTGCCGACCATCAGCTGACGGAACAGCGCCTGGTCCTCCTCGCTGAGCGATGTTTTCTTTTTCATTCGTGGGTCTCGTCTGATCTTTTGCCTTAGTTTACCCGACCCGGAGGATATCCGAACGGTCAAAACGGATTTTTCGTATTCTCCCGCCGCGTCAATGCTGATTTATCCCTGTCTTCGTGGCAAACTAGCCGCCGAATTTAATGCGAGCATGCCCTGGAGGAATACGTGGATAAAATTTTCGTCGATGAAGCAGTAAGTGAACTGCATACCATTCAGGACATGTTGCGCTGGGCGGTAAGCCGCTTTAGCGCGGCGAATATCTGGTATGGACACGGTACCGATAACCCGTGGGATGAAGCGGTGCAACTGGTGTTGCCGTCTCTTTATCTGCCGCTGGATATTCCGGAAGATATGCGGACCGCGCGGCTGACGTCCAGCGAAAAACACCGCATTGTCGAGCGAGTGATTCGTCGCATTAACGAGCGTATCCCGGTCGCCTATCTGACCAATAAAGCCTGGTTCTGCGGCCACGAATTTTATGTCGATGAGCGCGTGCTGGTGCCGCGTTCGCCGATTGGCGAGCTGATTAATAACCACTTCGCCGGCCTTATTAGCCAACAGCCGAAATATATTCTGGATATGTGTACCGGTAGCGGCTGCATCGCCATCGCCTGTGCTTATGCTTTCCCGGACGCAGAGGTTGATGCGGTCGATATTTCGCCGGATGCGCTGGCTGTCGCCGAGCATAACATTGAAGAACACGGTCTTATCCATCACGTGACGCCAATCCGTTCCGATCTGTTCCGCGATCTGCCGAAAGTTCAGTACGATCTGATTGTCACTAACCCGCCTTATGTCGATGCGGAGGATATGTCCGATCTGCCGAACGAATATCGCCACGAACCTGAGCTGGGGCTGGCGTCCGGCACTGACGGCCTAAAATTGACCCGCCGTATCCTGGGAAATGCGCCGGATTATCTGTCCGATGACGGCGTTCTGATTTGTGAAGTCGGAAACAGCATGGTACATCTGATGGAGCAGTATCCGGATGTGCCGTTCACCTGGCTGGAGTTTGACAACGGCGGCGATGGCGTCTTTATGTTGACCAAAGCGCAGTTGCTCGCGGCCCGTGAACATTTCAATATTTATAAAGATTAAAACACGCAAACGACAACAACGATAACGGAGCCGTGATGGCAGGAAACACAATTGGACAACTCTTTCGCGTAACCACTTTCGGCGAATCACACGGGCTGGCGCTTGGGTGTATCGTCGATGGCGTGCCGCCCGGCATCCCGTTAACGGAGGCCGATCTGCAGCACGATCTCGACAGACGCCGCCCCGGCACCTCGCGCTATACTACCCAGCGCCGCGAACCGGATCAGGTAAAAATTCTCTCCGGCGTGTTTGATGGCGTGACGACCGGCACCAGCATTGGCCTGCTGATTGAAAACACCGATCAGCGCTCGCAGGACTACAGCGCGATTAAAGATGTTTTTCGTCCGGGACACGCGGATTATACCTATGAGCAGAAATACGGCCTGCGCGATTACCGTGGCGGTGGACGTTCTTCCGCGCGTGAAACCGCGATGCGCGTAGCGGCAGGGGCGATCGCCAAGAAATACCTGGCGGAAAAGTTCGGCATCGAAATCCGCGGCTGCCTGACCCAGATGGGCGACATTCCGCTGGAGATTAAAGACTGGCGTCAGGTTGAGCTTAATCCGTTCTTTTGTCCCGATGCGGACAAACTTGACGCGCTGGACGAACTGATGCGCGCGCTGAAAAAAGAGGGTGACTCCATCGGCGCGAAAGTGACGGTGATGGCGAGCGGCGTGCCGGCAGGGCTTGGCGAACCGGTATTTGACCGACTGGATGCGGACATCGCCCATGCGCTGATGAGCATCAATGCGGTGAAAGGCGTGGAGATCGGCGAAGGATTTAACGTGGTGGCGCTGCGCGGCAGCCAGAATCGCGATGAAATCACGGCGCAGGGTTTTCAGAGCAACCACGCTGGCGGCATCCTCGGTGGCATCAGTAGCGGGCAACACATTGTGGCGCATATGGCGCTGAAGCCTACCTCCAGCATTACCGTGCCGGGACGTACGATCAACCGGATGGGTGAAGAAGTCGAGATGATCACCAAAGGGCGCCACGATCCGTGTGTGGGGATTCGCGCAGTGCCGATCGCAGAAGCCATGCTGGCGATCGTGCTGATGGATCACCTGCTGCGCCATCGGGCACAGAATGCGGATGTAAAGACAGAGATTCCACGCTGGTAAGAAATGAAAAAAACCGCGATTGCGCTGCTGGCATGGTTTGTCAGTAGCGCCAGCCTGGCGGCGACGCCGTGGCAGAAAATAACTCATCCTGTCCCCGGCGCAGCCCAGTCTATCGGTAGCTTTGCCAACGGATGCATCATTGGCGCCGACACGTTGCCGGTACAGTCCGATAATTATCAGGTGATGCGCACCGATCAGCGCCGTTATTTCGGCCACCCGGATCTGGTCATGTTTATCCAGCGGTTGAGTCATCAGGCGCAGCAACGGGGGCTCGGAACCGTCCTGATAGGCGACATGGGGATGCCTGCCGGAGGCCGCTTTAATGGCGGACACGCCAGTCATCAGACCGGGCTTGATGTGGATATTTTCTTGCAGTTGCCGAAAACGCGCTGGAGCCAGGCGCAGCTATTGCGCCCGCAGGCGTTAGATCTGGTGTCCCGCGACGGTAAACATGTTGTGCCGTCGCGCTGGTCGTCGGATATCGCCAGTCTGATCAAACTGGCGGCACAAGACAATGACGTCACCCGTATTTTCGTCAATCCGGCTATTAAACAACAGCTTTGCCTCGATGCCGGAAACGATCGTGACTGGCTACGTAAAGTACGCCCCTGGTTCCAGCATCGCGCGCATATGCACGTGCGTTTACGCTGCCCTGCCGACAGCCTGGAGTGCGAAGATCAACCTTTACCCCCGCCGGGTGATGGATGCGGCGCTGAACTGCAAAGCTGGTTCGAACCGCCAAAACCTGGCACCACAAAGCCTGAGAAGAAGACACCGCCGCCGTTGCCGCCTTCCTGCCAGGCGCTACTGGATGAGCATGTACTCTGATGGACAATTTTTATGATCTGTTTATGGTCTCCCCGCTGCTGCTGGTGGTGCTGTTTTTTGTCGCCGTACTGGCAGGATTTATCGATTCTATCGCCGGGGGCGGAGGGCTGCTCACTATCCCTGCGCTGATGGCCGCCGGGATGTCGCCGGCAAACGCGCTGGCGACCAATAAATTACAGGCGTGCGGCGGCTCCCTCTCGTCTTCGCTCTATTTTATTCGCCGTAAAGTGGTAAACCTGGCGGAGCAAAAGCTCAATATTCTGATGACGTTCATTGGCTCGATGAGCGGCGCGCTGCTGGTGCAGCACGTGCAGGCGGATATTTTGCGCCAGATCTTGCCCATCCTGGTGATTTTCATCGGCCTCTATTTTTTATTGATGCCGAAGCTGGGCGAGGAAGATCGCCAGCGTCGCCTGTATGGATTACCGTTCGCGCTGATAGCCGGGGGATGCGTCGGGTTTTACGACGGCTTTTTCGGGCCTGCCGCCGGGTCGTTTTACGCTCTGGCGTTTGTCACCTTATGTGGCTATAACCTGGCGAAATCCACGGCACATGCCAAAGTGCTTAACGCTACCTCCAACGTTGGCGGCCTGCTGTTATTTATCATCGGCGGCAAAGTGATCTGGGCGACGGGCTTTGTGATGCTGGTTGGTCAGTTTTTAGGGGCGCGAATGGGGTCGCGTCTAGTGTTGAGCAAAGGCCAAAAGCTTATCAGACCGATGATCGTTATTGTCTCGGCGGTAATGAGCGCCAGGTTACTTTATGATAGCCACGGACAGGAGATCCTCCAATGGTTGGGGATGAACTAATGAACAGTACGCACCATTACGAACAGTTAATTGAGATTTTTAACGGCTGCTTTGCCGAAGAATTTAATACCCGTCTGATTAAAGGCGACGACGAACCGATCTATCTTCCTGCTGACGCGCAGGTACCGTATCACCGCATCGTCTTTGCGCATGGGTTTTACGCCAGCGCGCTGCATGAGATTTCTCACTGGTGTATCGCCGGCAAGGCGCGCCGCGAACTGGTTGACTTTGGTTACTGGTACTGCCCGGACGGACGCGACGCGCAGACTCAAAGTCAATTCGAAGACGTGGAGGTGAAGCCACAGGCTTTCGACTGGTTATTTTGCGTGGCGGCGGGGTATCCCTTTAACGTCAGTTGCGACAATCTGGAAGGCGATATTGAGCCGGATCGCGTGGCGTTTCAGCGCCGGGTTCATGCGCAGGTAATGGCGTATCTGGAGCAGGGCATTCCTGAACGTCCGGCCCGCTTCATCAAAGCGCTACAGAATTACTATCACACGCCCGAACTTAAGGCGGAACAGTTCCCGTGGCCGGAAGCGCTTAATTAAAGCCAGCGCCACGTTTACAATGAGGAAAGAAGATGATCGCGGAGTTTGAATCACGCATTCTGGCATTAATTGACGATATGGTAGAGCACGCCAGCGACGATGAGCTTTTTGCCAGTGGATACCTGCGTGGCCACCTGACGTTAGCCATTGCCGAGCTGGAGAGCGGTGATGACCACTCCGTCGAGGCGGTCTATGCCAACGTTAGCCAAAGTCTGGAAAAAGCGATCGGCGCCGGCGAACTGTCGCCGCGCGATCAGGCGTTAGTCAAAGCGATGTGGGACAATTTGTTCGACAAGGCAAAACAATAACGCCGTGGGCCGGAAGGCGACGCTTGCCGCCTTCCGCTATTGACTGACCCATTACTTCACCGCTTTTCCCTTCAATAACTTTCTCACCCATAACCGATTCGGATTTAACGCCGCCAGCGTACCGGCATCCAGTGGAATCGGCTCGTTACTCATCTGCGCCGCCAGAATTTCTGCGCATAATGGCGCTGAGCACAAACCGCGCGATCCCAGCGCGCCGAGCATAAATAAACCTGGATACACAGGCGCAGGCGCCGCCGACGTTTTATTATCGGCTAAATCGGCGTAATGCGTCAGCGTGGCGTGGTAATCCGGGACATTGCCCACCATCGGCAGATGGTCGCGGGTGGCGCAACGCACGCCGCAACGGGCGCTGTTGCCGCTAACGTCAACCTCTGTGGCCCATTTCGCATCCGGAAAACAGTCAAGCAGACGCTGTCGGTTCTGACGCTGATCTTCTTCGCGCCAGACGGTGCTTTCATCGCCCCGGTGATAGCTGGCGCCAATACAGTGCTGCTGATTATGCGGATTTTGCGGCGTCAGATAGCCGTCGTAGCATAACACCTGACGCAACGCCGAGAGGGCGGGGGTGGTGGGAATATGACTGACCTGCCCCCCGACGGCATAAACTGGCAGCGGCCGGGTCTGATCAAAACGGTTAATCTGATGGCCGTTCGCCAGGACGACGGTCTCATGGCTGGCGGTTTCACCTGACGTAAAGCGCAGTTGCCAGCGCGACTCCTGCGCAACGAGCGACGTGAGCGTATGGCAAAAGCGCATTTGTAAACCCTGTTCGGTCGCCAGTGCGATGACTGCGCGAGTTAATTGTTCCGGGCACAGCCAGCCGCCTGCCGGATAGGTAATTCCTCCGCAGCGTGTCGTCACGCCAACCGCCTGTTCCGCCTCTTCGGCATTGAGCGCCGAGGCCAGTCCGGCGGGCAGCGCCAGGGACAGCATCTGGGTAATTTTCTGCTGGCTTTTCTCATCCCATCCGAGCTGCGTCACGCCGCACCAGTCATGATCAAAAGAGACGGGCAGGGCATCATACAGGCGACGGGCAAAGGTGAATGCGGTCGGGAAAAAGCGATTAATGGCGGCGTCATGTTTGCTAAGGAGCGGATAAAGCGCGCCCTGTCGATTACCGGAAGCGCCCTGGGCGGGCTGGTCGTCCGCGCAATAGAGGGTCACCTGCCAGCCGCGACGCAGTAACGCCAGTGATAACAGCGCGCTGGCGATGCCGCCGCCAATGATCGCCGTTTCACGTTTTTCGCTTCCGCTGCGGTAAAACCAGGGCGCGGAAAGGGTCGGCATGAGGTGTTGTTCCATCACTCCACAAAGCATCTCGCGTTTACGTCCGAAGCCTTTGCGTTTTTGCATGGTAAAACCGGCTTCCTGTAATCCCCGACGAACGAAACCCGCCGAGGTAAACGTCGCCAGCGTTGCGCCGGGCCGCGCCAGCCGCGCCATCGCGTTAAACAGGTTTGACGTCCACATATCCGGATTTTTCGCCGGGGCAAAACCGTCGAGGAACCAGGCGTCGACTGTTTGATTCAGCGTGGCGTCCAGTTGGTCGGTCAGTTCATTAATATCGCCAAACCACAAATCCAGCGTCACCCGACCCCGATCCAGCAATAGGCGGTGGCATCCCGGGAGCGGCAGCGGCCATTGCGCCTGCAGCTGCTCTGCCCAGGGCGCGAGCTCCGGCCAGTGTTGGTGCGCCAGCGCCAGATCGCCGCGCGTTAACGGGAATTTCTCAAAACTGATGAAATGTAACCTTTGCAGCGTCGCCTGTGGATGCTCAGAACGAAAGCCGTCAAACGCCTGCCACAGCGTCAGGAAGTTGAGTCCGGTGCCAAAACCGCTTTCCGCGACTATAAATAATGGATGTGAATGTACGGGAAATCGCTCCGCAAGACGATTGCCGCCAAGAAAAACGTAGCGTGTCTCTTCGAGTCCATTGTCATTAGAAAAATAGACATCATCAAAATCTCGGGAAACAGGTGTACCCTCAGCGTTAAATTCGAGTGTGGCGGGTTGTATGGCGTATTGTTTCACGTAAGTTACTCGTCTGACGGGCGGTATCGCGATCTTAACGATGTGTGCCTGATGGCGCAAATTTCCTTACTAAATGGCTGATCGGACTTGTTCGGCGTACAAGTGTACGCTATTGTGCCAATCGAAACTTAAAAATAGTGCGAATTACAGAGGTATTGAATGAAACGTGCAGTGATTACTGGCCTGGGCATCGTTTCCAGCATCGGTAATAACCAGCAGGAAGTCCTGGCATCTCTGCGTGAAGGACGTTCAGGGATCACTTTCTCTCAGGAGCTGAAGGACGCCGGCATGCGTAGCCAGGTATGGGGCAACGTAAAACTGGATACCACTGGCCTCATTGACCGCAAAGTCGTGCGCTTTATGAGCGACGCCTCCATCTATGCTTATCTGTCTATGGAGCAGGCAGTGGCCGACGCCGGTCTGGCGCCGGAAGTCTATCAGAATAACCCGCGTGTCGGCCTGATTGCAGGTTCCGGCGGCGGCTCCCCGAAATTCCAGGTCTTTGGCGCAGACGCCATGCGTAGCCCGCGTGGTCTGAAAGCCGTGGGCCCGTATGTGGTGACGAAAGCAATGGCATCCGGCGTTTCCGCCTGCCTCGCTACGCCGTTTAAAATTTATGGCGTGAACTACTCCATTAGCTCCGCTTGCGCGACCTCCGCACACTGTATCGGCAATGCGGTTGAACAGATCCAACTGGGCAAACAGGACATCGTTTTTGCTGGCGGCGGCGAAGAGCTGTGCTGGGAAATGGCCTGTGAGTTCGACGCGATGGGGGCATTGTCCACCAAATATAACGATACGCCTGAAAAAGCGTCCCGTACCTATGATGCGCACCGTGATGGGTTTGTCATCGCAGGCGGTGGCGGTATGGTTGTTGTCGAAGAGCTGGAACACGCTCTGGCGCGCGGCGCGCATATCTATGCGGAAATCGTCGGTTACGGCGCAACATCCGATGGCGCAGACATGGTTGCTCCGTCTGGTGAAGGCGCAGTACGTTGCATGCAGATGGCGATGCACGGCGTAGACACGCCGATCGACTACCTGAACTCTCACGGTACCTCTACTCCGGTAGGCGACGTGAAAGAACTCGGTGCAATCCGTGAAGTGTTTGGCGATAACAGCCCGGCTATCTCCGCGACCAAAGCGATGACCGGCCACTCGCTGGGTGCCGCAGGCGTGCAGGAAGCTATCTACTCTCTGCTGATGCTGGAGCACGGTTTTATCGCGCCGAGTATCAACATCGAAGAGCTGGATGAGCAGGCTGCGGGTCTGGACATCGTGACCGAAACGACCGAGCGTGAACTGACTACTGTAATGTCTAACAGCTTCGGTTTTGGCGGCACCAACGCCACGCTGGTGATGCGTAAGTTGTAAGCCTGACTATTACGTTGTAGTATCAATAATGAAACAGGTCGCTAATGCGACCTGTTTTTTCATTCAGGGAACAACAAATCATATGGATATTCTATAAATGCCAACTAATACATTAGATAAAATTAGGCATAGTTTGAGTTGTGTGGCTGTTTTATTTGGTTTGCTTGGCATTTTTGTTTTTGCCTCATTTTCGCCTTCCTATGCCTGGCTTTATTTGGCAGGTCTGGCTGCGCCTTTTATATATAGTATTGTTTTTGTCTATGCGATTGCCGCCTGGAGTATTTATTCAAAGTATTATCCGTTTTTATCATTGGGCCGCTTATCATTTGTGGAATGTTTTTTTCCGGCGCTGGCCCTGGTGTGCCTTACCGTTCTCTACAATGCTTTTAGTGGCCCGGAACCCTGGATGGCCGAGTTATCAAGGCAATTTTTTCTTCATAAATTTCTTAACACGCTGGCGATGTGCTTTCTGGCTCCTGTGGCGGAGGAAATTATATTCAGAGGGTTTTTATTAAACAGCAGTATCGGTTGGGGTCGGTACTCAAGAGTTTCCGGTATTATTATTACCTCACTCGCTTTTGCATTTATGCATACACAATATCTCTTTGCGGTGACTTTTGTTTATCTGTTTGTTTTTTCATCGATATTATGCGTTGTTCGAATGAGAAGCCGTGGGTTAATGATACCGATAATACTTCATATTTTAAATAATGCCTGGGTTATTTTCGGCTTACTGTTTTCAGCGACGGAATAAGCGCCTGATGCAATAGGCGCTTTAACCTCTCCGGTACGAACAAGAGACCGATGGCGGTTCCCTTTTTTAATGCTTCTTATATTCCTGCGCGACTTTCGCTGACCAGGCCTCAGCCTGGGTGATGGCGCCTGCGTCATAAATCGGCTGTTCATAACCCTTATCAGCATCCCGAACGCGGTAAATTTTCCAGCGTCCCTCTTCCCAACGGGTATAAACTTCCAGGTGGATGGGCGTTGACTCTGTAGCCAACAGAACATCCACTTTTTCTCCGCCGAGGAAAGGGTGTGCCTTCCCAACCCGTAACTGTGGAATCCACTCTGGCGCCGTTTGTATAAGTACAGCGAAGGGAAAGAGGGTGTCAGGCGTAAGCGTGTTAAATCAAAGGCCGAGGAGTTTCATATATCTGTTTTCCCTCTTTATGTTCATCGTTATCTGGACGACAGCGGAGAGGAACCGACGCCAGAACCCATTTCCTTACAGGAAGCGGAGCCTGAAGATATCTGGGAGATGATGTTCAGGTTACTGACGCCAGAACAGCGCAAGCAGGTGACCGGGCGGTTTAAGGTGAGAGGGATGAAAGCGGTCTTTCCCTTTCTGTTTGATGACACGCCGCCGCGTTGATACCCTGGCTGCAATTTCAAGGTTGACAAGTTTCGCGTCTCACAGGCAGACTTCACTCTCTACATTATCCTTCCGATAATGCGTAAGCGTTTAACGTTATCCAACGCACCTTAATCCTGACGTTCAGGTAGAGGGGGGCGTGGCCTTTCCCCGCCTTACTCTGCATTCTGGAGTAATGCATGACAGCAGTTAGCCAAAAAACAACGACCCCGTCTGCGAATTTTTCGCTGTTCCGCATCGCCTTTGCGGTTTTCCTGACCTATATGACGGTCGGCCTGCCGTTACCCGTCATCCCGCTTTTTGTCCATCACGAACTGGGCTATAGCAATACGATGGTTGGGATCGCCGTGGGCATTCAGTTTTTTGCGACGGTACTGACGCGCGGCTATGCCGGACGGCTGGCGGATCAATATGGCGCTAAACGATCGGCGTTACAGGGGATGTTTGCCTGCGGGCTGGCGGGCGCCGCCTGGCTCCTGGCAGCGCTGTTGCCGGTTTCCGCGCCGGTAAAATTCGCGCTGCTTATTGTCGGGCGTTTGATCCTCGGATTTGGCGAAAGCCAGCTGCTGACCGGAACCCTGACCTGGGGACTGGGGCTGGTTGGCCCAACGCGTTCCGGTAAGGTGATGTCGTGGAACGGAATGGCGATTTACGGCGCGCTGGCGGCCGGTGCGCCGTTGGGCTTGCTGATCCATAGCCACTTTGGCTTCGCGGCGCTGGCGGGAACGACGATGGTTTTACCGCTGCTGGCCTGGGCATTCAACGGCACCGTGCGTAAAGTGCCTGCGTATACGGGGGAGCGACCTTCACTGTGGAGCGTGGTCGGGCTTATCTGGAAACCGGGCCTGGGCCTGGCATTGCAGGGCGTGGGCTTTGCCGTCATCGGTACGTTTATTTCACTTTATTTTGTCAGCAATGGCTGGACGATGGCGGGATTCACCCTGACCGCGTTTGGCGGTGCGTTTGTACTGATGCGCATATTGTTCGGTTGGATGCCGGACCGCTTTGGCGGCGTGAAGGTCGCCGTTGTCTCATTGCTGGTTGAGACGGCAGGACTGCTGCTCTTGTGGCTGGCGCCGACGGCCTGGATAGCGCTGGTAGGCGCGGCGCTCACCGGGGCAGGGTGTTCATTGATTTTCCCGGCGCTGGGCGTGGAGGTTGTGAAACGCGTACCTGCACAGGTACGCGGTACGGCGCTCGGCGGCTACGCCGCGTTTCAGGATATCTCCTACGGCGTTACCGGCCCGCTGGCGGGCATGCTGGCCACGTCATGCGGCTATCCTTCCGTATTCCTCGCGGGAGCGATCTCCGCGGTGGTTGGCATCCTGGTGACGATATTATCGTTCCGGCGCGGTTAAGAAACCAGCCAGAAAAGCGCCAGTACAATTATTAGCGCGATAAACAACAGGCCTGGCCGTGCAGACAGATTTTTCACGGTTTCAATCATCGGCGCGAACGGGCGGTAGATGGGTTGAATAGAGAGCGGTTCGAGCTCATTCGCCTCCCGCTCTACGCGACGCAGGAAAATATGGTTAAGTAAATCCTGCACCTGGGCGGTGGTCAGCACCGTTTGCGGCTGAATTTGATAAGTGTGTTGGGCATACTCTTTGATCGCCGTGAGCTCGTCTGGCTCCAGCGGTTGTTTTAACGCAGCCTGCAGCGTATGTAGCGTAGGCGCGTGTTGTAGTGACAGCGTCTGCCGCGCCTGTAGCCATGTCGCCAGATGGGTAAACTGCTTTGCCGGAATGAGCTCGCCGCTTTTCACGCCGGAGAGTTCCAGCATTGATTGCCAGATAAGTTTGTTTGACTCGCCGGTCGCGGCCGCCAGCTTCGTCACCAACTGATTCAACGTATTATGTTCAGCAGGCAATAATGGCCGATCCGTTGCCGGACGTTGCTGCGGCTGCGGAATGGAAAGCTGCCCCTGTTGCAGAAGCGTCAGCACGTTTTTAAGTTGATCGGGCGTAAGCTGGCTAAGCGCGGTTTGACCGTATTGCTGACGGATAAAATCGCTGACGGCCTGACGATTATTCCCGACGCCAAGCAGCTCTGTTAGCTGTGAAAGCACCTGACGATTGGCGTGATTTTGCTGCGCTACGCCCAGACGCTGGGTAAGATTCTGTTCAGCGGCGGGGAAGTGGCGCGACAGTAGCGGCGCGTCATTTTTTATCCCCAGATCGTGTTTCATTCCGGCCCATACTTCCGCGCTTTGCTGCTGGGTCAGTGAAATCAGGCGCGTGATCAGCCTTTCCAGTACCGTACGCTGTTGCATGGAAAGCGGCTGCTCGCTCGCAGCGGAAAGAGGATTACGCCCTTCGCCTGGAGGCTGTGCAGGGGCACCGGAGATGGGATGCATAATTAATTATCCTTTAACCATAAATCTGAGCAATATATGCCTGGCGGCCAGATTATGGCACACTTGTTCGGTTAACTCTCGTTCTCAAACAGGTACGACAGTCGTGAAAATTCTCGTTGATGAAAATATGCCTTACGCCCGCGAATTATTTAGCCGCCTGGGTGAGGTAAAGGCAGTGCCGGGTCGCCCGATCCCCGTTGAAGAATTGAACCATGCCGATGCGTTAATGGTGCGTTCGGTCACGAAAGTGAATGAATCGCTGCTGAGCGGCACGCCGATTAACTTCGTTGGTACTGCTACGGCAGGCACCGATCATGTGGATGAGGCATGGCTGAAGCAGGCGGGCATCGGTTTTTCAGCCGCGCCCGGCTGTAATGCTATCGCCGTGGTGGAGTATGTGTTTTCCGCGCTGTTGATGCTGGCCGAACGTGACGGCTTTTCGTTACGCGATCGCACTATAGGGATTGTCGGCGTGGGTAACGTCGGAAGCCGGCTACAGACCAGGCTTGAAGCGTTAGGTATCCGCACGTTGCTGTGCGATCCGCCACGCGCCGCACGCGGGGACGAGGGTGATTTTCGTACGCTGGATGAGCTGGTGCAGGAAGCGGATGTCCTGACTTTCCATACGCCGCTTTATAAAGACGGACCGTACAAAACGCTGCATCTGGCCGATGAGACGCTGATCCGTCGACTGAAACCCGGCGCCATTCTCATTAACGCCTGCCGCGGTCCGGTGGTGGATAACGCCGCGTTGCTGGCGCGACTTAATGCCGGGCAGCCGCTGAGCGTGGTGCTTGATGTGTGGGAGGGCGAACCGGATCTTAACGTCGCGCTACTGGAAGCCGTGGATATCGGCACGTCGCATATTGCCGGCTATACGCTGGAAGGCAAAGCGCGCGGCACCACCCAGGTCTTTGAGGCGTATAGCGCGTTTACCGGTCGCGAGCAGCATGTCGCGCTGGAGACATTACTGCCTGCGCCTGAGTTTGGTCGTATTACGCTTCACGGCCCGCTGGATCAACCGACGCTGAAAAGACTGGCGCATTTGGTGTATGATGTGCGCCGCGACGATGCGCCGCTGCGTAAAGTCGCTGGAATTCCGGGTGAATTTGATAAATTGCGTAAAAATTATCTTGAGCGCCGTGAATGGTCGTCTTTATACGTGATGTGTGACGACGAAACGGCAGCCGCCTTGCTGTGTAAGCTAGGTTTTAACGCTGTTCATCACCCGGCACATTAATGTCTTCTTAATGCTCCCTGTCGAATAATGCGACAGGGACGCTTATGTATTTCTGGAGTAAATCACCATGTCTGAAGGCTGGAACATTGCCATTCTGGGCGCAACGGGCGCCGTAGGCGAAGCCCTGCTTGAAACACTGGCTGAACGCCAGTTCCCGGTCGGTGAAATTTATGCGTTGGCGCGTCATGAAAGCGCGGGCGAGCACCTCCGTTTTGGTGGCAAGTCGGTCATTGTCCAGGATGCGGCGGACTTTGACTGGACGCAGGCGCAGTTGGCGTTTTTCGTTGCCGGCGCAGAGGCATCGGCTGCCTGGATAGACGACGCGACTAATGCAGGTTGCCTGGTGATAGATTCCAGCGGTCTGTTCGCGCTGGAGCCTGATGTGCCGCTGGTCGTGCCGGAAGTTAACCCGTATGTACTGGCGGATTACCGTAACCGTAACGTGATTGCGGTCGCCGATAGTCTGACCAGTCAACTGCTGGCGGCGCTCAAGCCGTTAATCGATCAGGGGGGACTGTCGCGCATCGCCGTCACCAGTATGTTATCAGCGTCCGCACAGGGGAAAAAAGCGGTCGATGCGCTGGCCGGACAGAGTGCGAAGCTGCTTAACGGCATACCGATTGATGAAGATGATTTCTTTGGCCGCCAGTTGGCGTTCAATATGCTGCCGCTGCTGCCGGATCGTGAAGGCAGCGTGCGCCAGGAACGTCGTATCGTCGATGAAGTGCGTAAAATTTTGCAGGACGATGGCGTGATGATCTCCGCCAGTGTCGTGCAGTCGCCGGTGTTCTATGGCCATGCGCAGATGGTGAGCTTTGAAGCGCTCCGTCCGCTGGCGGCGGAAGAGGCGCGCGAGGCGTTTTCCCGCGGTGAAGATATCGTACTGTCAGAAGAGACGGATTACCCGACGCAGGTGGGCGACGCTTCCGGCAATCCACAGCTCTCTATTGGCTGTGTGCATAATGATTACGGTATGCCGGAACAAATTCAGTTCTGGTCAGTGGCGGACAACGTGCGTTTCGGCGGCGCGCTGATGGCCGTTAAAATTGCGGAGAAGCTGGTGCAGGAGTATCTGTACTGATGTCCGGACAGCAATCATCGCCGGTCTATAAAATTGCGCTGGGTATTGAGTACGACGGCAGCAAGTATTATGGCTGGCAGCGTCAGAATGAAGTGCGCAGCGTGCAGGAAAAGCTGGAAAAAGCGCTCTCGCAGGTGGCAAATGAACCTATTAACGTGTTCTGCGCCGGGCGTACCGATGCCGGCGTTCACGGCACCGGGCAGGTTGTCCATTTCGAAACGACCGCATTGCGCAAAGATGCGGCATGGACGCTGGGGGTAAATGCGAATTTGCCTGGTGACATTGCCGTGCGCTGGGTGAAAACTGTACCGGATGATTTTCACGCGCGATTTAGCGCTACGGCTCGCCGTTATCGCTATATCATCTACAATCATCGACTGCGTCCTGCGGTGTTAGCAAAAGGCGTGACGCATCACTATGAGCCGCTGGATGCAGAGCGGATGCATCGCGCGGCGCAGTGTCTGCTTGGTGAAAATGATTTTACCTCGTTTCGCGCAGTGCAGTGCCAGTCGCGCACGCCGTGGCGTAATGTGATGCACATCAACGTTACTCGCCACGGCCCTTATGTGGTGGTCGATATCAAAGCGAATGCCTTTGTTCATCATATGGTCAGGAATATTGTCGGCAGCCTGCTGGAAGTAGGTGCTCACAACCAGCCGGAGAGCTGGATCGCAGAGCTGTTAGCGGCCAGGGACAGAACGCTGGCGGCGGCAACGGCGAAGGCGGAAGGGCTATATTTGGTTGCGGTGGATTACCCTGACCGGTTTGACCTTCCAAAACCGCCAATGGGCCCGCTATTTCTGGCGGACTAATCCGAATCGTACACCCGAAACGTGTCGGGTAGAAAGGCAAAGACAAATATGGACCTGATCTACTTTATTATTGATTTTATTCTGCACATCGATGTGCATCTGGCGGAGCTGGTCGCGGAGTACGGCGTCTGGGTGTACGCTATTTTGTTTTTGATTCTGTTTTGTGAAACCGGCCTGGTCGTCACGCCGTTCCTGCCGGGCGACTCGCTGCTGTTTGTCGCCGGGGCGCTGGCTTCGCTGGAAACCAACGATCTCAATGTGCATGTTATGGTGGCGTTAATGCTGATCGCCGCAATTGTCGGCGATGCGGTAAATTACACGATTGGTCGACTGTTCGGCGAAAAACTGTTCAGTAATCCGAATTCGAAAATTTTCCGCCGCAGTTATCTGGATAAAACCCACCAGTTTTATGAAAAACACGGCGGTAAAACTATCATTCTCGCTCGCTTCGTGCCGATCGTCAGAACCTTTGCGCCGTTTGTGGCAGGGATGGGGCACATGTCCTATCGGCATTTTGCAGCCTATAACGTCATCGGCGCGCTGCTGTGGGTACTGCTCTTTACCTACGCCGGTTATTTCTTCGGTACGATACCGTTGATTCAGGATAACCTTAAGCTGCTGATTGTGGGGATTATCGTGGTTTCGATATTACCTGGCGTCATTGAGATTGTCCGGCATAAGCGCGCTGCGTCGCGTGCCGCAAAATAGAAAGTAACTCAGCGGTTCGACCACTTTTTTATCCAAAGTTTCGGGCTGTTATGTTT
The DNA here is from genome assembly GCF_020181675.1 of Salmonella sp. A7. NCBI lineage: Bacteria > Pseudomonadati > Pseudomonadota > Gammaproteobacteria > Enterobacterales > Enterobacteriaceae > Salmonella > Salmonella sp. A7. The sequence goes on from NZ_CP084001.1 coordinate 1,472,082, forward strand.
TAATGTGCAACATTCATGGTCTGTTGGGGGCAAAAATGGCATTATGCGCCCCTTATAATAAAGCTGACTAAGGTTCAGGCAGAAAGGTCACCAATGAGCTGGATTGAACGAATTAAAAGCAACATTACTCCCACCCGCAAGGCAAGCATTCCTGAAGGGGTGTGGACCAAGTGTGATAGCTGCGGTCAGGTTTTATACCGCGCTGAGCTGGAACGTAATCTTGAGGTCTGTCCTAAGTGTGACCATCATATGCGCATGTCGGCGCGCAATCGCCTGCATAGCCTGTTAGATGAAGGTTCCCTTGTGGAGTTGGGTAGCGAGCTGGAGCCAAAAGACGTGCTCAAGTTCCGCGACTCCAAAAAATATAAAGACAGACTGGCGTCCGCGCAGAAAGAAACCGGCGAGAAAGACGCGCTGGTGGTCATGAAAGGGACGCTTCACGGTATGCCGGTTGTCGCCGCCGCGTTTGAATTCGCGTTCATGGGCGGCTCAATGGGGTCTGTCGTTGGCGCACGCTTCGTTCGCGCCGTTGAACAGGCGCTGGAAGATAACTGTCCGTTAGTGTGTTTCTCTGCTTCCGGCGGCGCGCGTATGCAAGAAGCGCTGATGTCGCTGATGCAGATGGCGAAAACCTCGGCGGCGCTGGCTAAAATGCAGGAACGTGGTCTGCCCTACATCTCGGTATTGACCGATCCGACAATGGGCGGCGTTTCCGCCAGTTTTGCGATGCTGGGCGATCTCAACATCGCCGAGCCAAAAGCCCTGATTGGCTTCGCCGGCCCGCGCGTTATCGAACAGACCGTTCGCGAAAAACTGCCGCCAGGATTCCAGCGCAGTGAGTTCCTGATCGAAAAAGGCGCTATTGATATGATAGTCCGCCGCCCGGAAATGCGCCTGAAGCTGGCGAGCATTCTGGCGAAGCTGATGAATCTGCCCGCGCCGAACCCGGACGCCCCGCGTGAAGGCGTGGTGGTGCCTCCGGCGCCGGATCAGGAGTCTGAGGCCTGATAACTGAAAAGGGCAGGGCCGCAGGCTCTGCCCTTTTGCTTTTCACCGTAAAGAAGCAGCGGAATCAATGAAAAACAAATCTATACCTCAAGCTGCGTCGCCCCTGGCCTCGTGGCTTTCTTATCTGGAAAACCTGCACAGCAAGAGTATCGATTTAGGCCTTGAGCGCGTAAGCCAGGTGGCAGCGCGTCTGGACATCCTCAAGCCTGCGCCGTTCGTTTTTACCGTGGCGGGAACCAACGGTAAAGGTACGACCTGTCGAACGCTGGAGTCGGTGTTAATCGCGGCGGGATACCGTGTGGGCGTCTATAGTTCGCCTCATCTGGTACGTTACACCGAGCGCGTGCGCGTGCAGGGGAAAGAATTAGCGGAATCCGCGCATACCGCGTCCTTTGCGGAAATAGAAGCGGCGCGCGGCGATATTTCATTGACCTATTTTGAATATGGTACGTTGTCGGCATTGTGGCTGTTTAAACAGGCTAACCTTGACGTGGTGATTCTGGAGGTCGGGTTGGGTGGCCGCCTGGACGCCACGAACATTGTGGATGCCGATGTAGCGGTAATTACCAGCATCGCGCTTGACCATACTGACTGGCTGGGGCCGGATCGCGAAAGTATCGGCCGCGAGAAGGCCGGGATTTTTCGCGCGGAAAAACCCGCTATCGTCGGCGAACCGGAAATGCCGGCAACCATCGCGGATGTCGCGCAGGAGACCGGCGCGCTGTTGCGGCGTCGCGGCGTTGACTGGCGTTATGAGGTGACAGCGACCCACTGGGCGTTTACCGATGGCGACGGCACGCTTGCCGGACTGCCGTTGCCGCAGGTTCCTCAGCCGAATGCCGCCACCGCTCTGGCCGCGCTGCGCGCCAGCAGGTTGAACATTGACGAGCAGGCGATTCGCGACGGTATTGCGCAGGCTACCTTGCCGGGACGTTTTCAAATCGTGAGTGAGTCGCCGCGCGTTATCTTTGATGTCGCCCATAATCCCCACGCGGCGGAATACCTGACGGGTCGTCTGAAAATGTTGCCGAAACGCGGGCGCGTGCTTGCGGTGATTGGTATGCTGCATGATAAAGATATCGCCGGCACGTTAGCCTGGTTGAAAAGCGTGGTTGACGACTGGTATTGTGCTCCGTTAGAGGGGCCGCGCGGCGCGACGGCGGAACAACTTCTGGAACATCTGGGGAAAGGGAATGTCTATGATAGCGTCGCGCAGGCATGGCAGGCCGCTATCGACGCGGCGCAGCCAGAAGATACCGTGCTGGTGTGCGGATCGTTCCACACCGTCGCACATGTTATGGAAGTGATAGACGCGGGGAGAATCGGTGGCGAGTAAGTTTCAGAATCGTTTAGTCGGCACGATTGTGTTAGTCGCGCTGGGGGTTATTGTGCTTCCCGGTCTGCTGGACGGACAGAAAAAGCATTATCAGGATGAATTTGCTGCGATTCCACTGGTACCGAAGCCTGGCGACCGCGATGAGCCGGATATGATGCCTGCCGCAACGCAGGCGCTACCGACACAGCCGCCGGAAGGGGCGGCTGAAGAGGTGCGGGCGGGAGATGCGGCAGCGCCATCGCTGGACCCGTCGCGCATGGCGTCTAACAATGTCGAGCTTGATCCGATACCGGCGGAGACGCCTAAACCGAAGCCGGTTGAAAAGCCAAAGCCGCAGCTTAAACCGCAACAGCCGGTTGTCGTCGCTTCCACGCCGACGCCCGCGCCGAAACCGGCCGCCGACGATAAACCTGCGCCGACCGGCAAAGCTTATGTCGTACAGTTGGGCGCGCTGAAAAACGCGGATAAAGTCAACGAGATAGTCGGCAAGCTTCGTTCCGCCGGGTTCCGGGTTTATACTTCCCCCTCAACGCCGGTACAGGGTAAAATAACCCGTATTCTCGTCGGGCCGGATGCGTCGAAAGATAAGATGAAAGGATCGCTTGGCGAGCTCAAGCAGATTTCCGGGTTAAGCGGCGTGGTGATGGGGTATAGCCCGAACTAAGGCGCGTTTTGCCCGACTGCGCAGCGTTAAGGCCTACGGTGTTCATCTGGTAATAGCCGAAGTCCTGTAGGCTGGATAAGGCGTTTACGCCGCCATCCGGCAGAAGGAATAAACCTGGTATCCTGCGCTTATCAGGCCGATGGCAGCTCTTCTGGTCGTGCCCGAAGAGATAAAAAGTGTGATGGCGTTGAATATTTTTTCAGCGCCATTTTTATTTACGCGTGGGAAGGAAATCCCTACGCAAACGTTTTCTTTTTCTGTTAGAATGCGCCCCGAACAGGACGACAGGGCGTAAAATCGTGGGACATCTATGGTCTGGATTGATTACGCCATTATCGCGGTGATTGCTTTTTCCTGTCTGGTTAGCCTGATCCGCGGCTTTGTTCGTGAAGCGTTATCGCTGGTGACGTGGGGTTGTGCTTTCTTTGTCGCCAGTCACTACTACACTTACCTGTCTGTCTGGTTTACGGGCTTTGAAGACGAACTGGTTCGTAATGGGATTGCTATCGCGGTACTGTTTATCGCGACGCTTATCGTCGGCGCTATCGTGAATTTTGTGATAGGTCAGCTAGTAGAAAAGACCGGCCTGTCGGGAACTGACCGGGTGTTGGGGATCTGTTTCGGCGCACTGCGAGGGGCGCTGATTGTCGCCGCCATTCTGTTCTTCCTTGATACCTTTACCGGCTTGTCGAAAAGCGAAGACTGGAGCAAATCGCAGCTCATCCCGCAGTTCAGCTTCATCATCAGATGGTTCTTTGACTATCTGCAAAGCTCGTCGAGTTTCTTGCCCAGGACGTAACAGGTTCTGAGATGTGGCTTAACGAGGAAAATGACGTATGTGCGGTATTGTCGGTATCGCCGGTGTTATGCCGGTCAACCAGTCGATTTATGACGCGTTAACAGTGCTCCAGCATCGTGGTCAGGATGCTGCCGGTATCATCACCATTGATGCGAATAACTGCTTCCGCTTGCGTAAGGCAAACGGACTGGTGAACGATATTTTTGAAGCTCGCCACATGCAGCGTTTGCAGGGCAACATGGGGATCGGCCATGTGCGCTACCCTACCGCAGGCAGCTCCAGCGCTTCGGAAGCGCAACCTTTTTACGTTAACTCGCCGTATGGCATCACGTTGGCCCATAATGGCAACCTGACTAACGCGCACGAGCTACGTAAAAAGCTGTTTGAAGAAAAGCGCCGTCATATCAACACCACCTCCGATTCCGAAATCCTGCTCAATATTTTCGCCAGCGAGCTCGACAACTTCCGTCACTATCCGCTGGAAGCCGACAATATTTTTGCCGCGATTGCCGCGACTAACCGTCAAATCCGCGGCGCCTATGCCTGCGTGGCGATGATTATCGGTCACGGTATGGTGGCTTTTCGCGATCCGCACGGCATTCGCCCATTAGTGCTGGGCAAGCGTGACGTTGGCGATGGTCGTACGGAGTATATGGTCGCTTCTGAAAGCGTGGCGCTGGATACGCTGGGCTTTGAATTCCTGCGCGATGTCGCGCCGGGCGAAGCTATCTATATTACCGAAAAGGGGCAACTGTTCACGCGCCAGTGCGCGGATAACCCGGTCAGTAACCCCTGTCTGTTTGAGTACGTTTATTTTGCTCGCCCGGACTCCTTTATCGACAAGATCTCCGTCTACAGCGCTCGTGTGAATATGGGCACCAAACTTGGCGAAAAAATCGCTCGTGAATGGGAAGATCTGGACATCGACGTCGTGATCCCTATCCCGGAAACCTCCTGCGATATCGCACTGGAAATTGCCCGTATTCTCGGCAAGCCGTACCGCCAGGGATTTGTCAAAAATCGTTACGTGGGACGTACCTTTATCATGCCGGGCCAACAGCTACGCCGTAAATCCGTGCGCCGTAAGCTCAATGCTAATCGCGCGGAATTCCGCGATAAGAACGTCCTGCTGGTGGATGATTCCATCGTGCGTGGCACCACATCAGAGCAGATCATCGAGATGGCCCGGGAAGCCGGCGCGAAGAAGGTTTATCTGGCGTCCGCCGCGCCGGAAATTCGTTTCCCTAACGTCTATGGCATTGATATGCCGACCGCCAATGAGCTGATCGCGCATGGTCGCGAGGTGGATGAGATTCGTCAGATCATCGGCGCAGACGGGCTTATCTTCCAGGACCTGAACGATCTGATCGAAGCCGTACGCGCGGAAAACCCGGATATCCAGCAGTTTGAGTGTTCGGTATTTAACGGGGTATATGTCACCAAAGACGTCGACCAGCAATACCTCGACTTCCTGGATTCATTACGTAATGACGACGCCAAAGCGGTGCTGTTCCAGAACGAAATGGAAAACCTGGAAATGCATAACGAAGGCTAATGGCTTTGCCAGCGGCGCAATGCCGCTGGCCGATGTCAATTACGCACCACGCCGAAGCGAATAGCGTATTTTTGTACTTTGTACTGTAACGTGGTGCGCGATACGTTAAGGCTGCGGGCCGCGGCGGCAATATTCCCCTGATGCGTATCCAGCGCGGTTTCTATTAAATGCCTTTCGTAGTTGGCAACCCGTACCTCCAGCGATCCTTCATACTGCGGATCGGGTGACGAGGGAAGGGGATTTTCCGGCGCGGTTTCCGGTACGCCTAAATTTAACTCGTCCTGTTCAAAAATGATGTGTTTGAGCAGTCCGTCTTTTTCCTGCATGATCATGCTGCGTACAATCGCGTTTTCCAGCATCCTGACATTACCCGGCCAGGCGTGATTGAGCAGATCAGCACGCGCCGTCTCGCTTAATCCGTGAATGTCCTGCGGCACGTCATTACGGTATTTATCAATAAAATAATTCGCCAGTAAGGGAATATCTTCCGGGCGGGCGCGCAGCGGCGGTAACGTCAACATTCCGACGCTCAACCGATAAAAAAGATCTGCCCGCAGGCGTTCTTGTTGAATTAATTTGACGGGCGCTTCGTTCATGGCGGCAACGATCCTGACATCAGAGTGGAGTTGCTGTTGTCCGCCGAGCCGCCAGAAGGTTTTATCCTGCAAGAATCGCAGCAGCTTACTTTGCATCTCTATCGGCATGGCGTTCAGCTCATCAAGAAAGAGCGTTCCCCCGTTTGCCAGCTCCAGATAGCCCTGGCTATTTTCCGCGCCGGTATAGGCGCCGCGCACGGTGCCGAAAAGCGTACTTTCGATAAGCGTAGGCGGTAGAGCGCCGCAGTTCAGGGCGATAAATGGTTTATTCGCCCGCTTGCTGCATTGATGGATCAGGCGGGAAAATAGCTCCTTACCCGTACCCGTCTCCCCGACAATCGTCACCGGAATATTACTGGCGGCCAGCCGTTTGGCTTTGGCAATATTACTGAGCATTTCCGGGTTTTCGGTAATAATGGCATGGTGCTTCTCATGGTGATCGGCATACAGCAGTTGGTTCAGTTCTACCACCTGCTCCTGGAGCCGCCTGACGCCGGACATATTCCTGCCGATTTCGATAACGCCGACCATGCCGCCATCGCTTGCATAGAGCGGCGCGGTGGTGTGTTGATAGTCAACGGCCTGGCCTCGCGCATTGTAATAAATTTGATAATGGCCAATGTATTCCACGCCTTTTTTTAACGATGAAAGCATCGTACTTTGGGTCTCTTTCATGCCCGGATAGACATCCAGCATATGTTTTCCCATTGCCCGTTCAATACTGTAGCCGTCCAGATCCGCGCTTTCCTGATTGTAGTAAACGTATTCACCACGCTCATTAATGACGGCCAACGGCTGATGAATCAAATCGAAAAAGCGGGAAAACATCCTGAGCGCCGAGGCCAGTTCCTGATTGGTGGATGCCATACACGCATTCCTCATATCTATTGTTCATGTTGTCATTATAAAAGTGACGAATTTTCGTCGTTGTGATGAATAGCAAACTCAATGACGAAAATGAGGAAAAACTTATTTTTATAACTAATTGATTATTTTGATAAAAAATAGTGGCATACCTTTTGCTTTATCCCTGTAAAGAATGCGGATTTTTACCATAAACATTAAGCAGAGGGCGTTATGACTGACTCGATTATGCAGAATTACAACCAGCTACGTGAGCAGGTAATCAACGGCGATCGCCGTTTCCAGCACAAAGACGGTCATTTGTGTTTTGAAGGGGTCGATCTGGACGCTCTGGCGCGCCAGTACCCCACGCCGTTCTATGTGTTTTCTGAGCCGGAGATTATTCGTAACATTCATGAAATCCAGCAGGCATTTGCGGCGCATAAAAATACCAAAACCTTCTTTGCGTCAAAAACCTGCTCGGTCATGGGGGTGTTGAAAGCCATTCGTGACGCCGGAATTTGCGCGGAGGCAAACTCACAATATGAGGTTCGCAAGTGTCTGGAGATAGGCTTTCGCGGCGATCAGATCGTCTTCAACGGCGTGGTGAAAAAGCCTGCCGATCTGGAATATGCCATCGCTAACGATCTGTATCTTATTAATGTTGATAGCCTCTATGAGCTGGAACATATTGATGCCATCTCTCGCAGGCTGAAGAAAGTCGCCAATGTTTGCGTCCGCGTAGAGCCGAATGTTCCCTCGGCGACGCATGCGGAACTGGTTACCGCTTTCCATGCGAAGTCGGGTCTCGACCTGGAACAGGCGGAAGAAACCTGCCGCCGCATTCTGGCGATGCCTTATGTGCATTTGCGCGGCTTGCATATGCATGTGGGCGATCAGGTGCCGGAGTCAGAGCCTTTCGCAAAAGCGACTAAAGTGCTGGTGGATGAATCCCGTCGCCTGGAAGAGGTGCTCGGTATTAAATTTGATTTGATCAACGTGGGCGGCGGAATTCCGGTTCCCTATAAATATGACGACGAGAATGGCGACCCGTTAAAAGATAATATGTATGCCGGTATTACCGCCCAGGATTTTGCCGATGCGGTCATTCGCGAAGTGCATAAATGGCGTACCGATGTGGAAATATGTATTGAACCGGGACGTAAAGTGACCGGGTCGGCGGCGGTTTTACTGACGGAAGTCTCCTGCGAAAAACGTAAAACAAATTACGATCTTAACGGCAATGTGGAATGCCACGTTGAATGGAAATTTGTCGACGCTGGTTACAGCGTACTCTCTGACAGCCAGCATTTTGACTGGTTCTTTTATGTCTATAACGCCTCTCGCATGACGGCAGCGCATGACGCCTGGATAAAATTAGCCGGGCCGCTGTGTGATGGCGGAGATTATTTCCACATGGGAGTGAAAGGCGAAGAGTTTTTACTGCCGAAGGAGACTCATGTTGGCGATATTGTCGCGTTTCTTGATGCCGGGGCATACACCATTGAAAGTCAAACCGTTTATAACAACCGTCCGCGCACGGGCGTGGTGATGATCGATAAAAATGGTGAGACGCGTCTGATTCGTCGGGAAGACAGTTACGAAGACATGGTCAAGTACGACATTTATTAATACTGTTTTGGGCTTCAGTTTCATGCTGAAGCCCGTCGTCAGATGATAAGAAGAGGGCAGTGATGCCTGAATGCATAACAGGAGATGGCCATGAGTAACACGAATTCTGGCTTACTTGGCATCAAAGACATTGTCTTTATGAATGTCATCGCTATTCTGAGTTTGCGGCAAATCCCTAACGTGGCGCCTTACGGGGCATCGGCCATGTTGTTATGGGTGATAGCCGCATTCTGCTTGTTTTTTCCTTTAGCGATGGTATGCGGCGAGCTGTCAACCGGCTGGCCGAAAGATGGCGGGATATTTGTCTGGATTAAAGAGGCATTTGGTAAACGTATTGCATGGATTGTCGTGGTTTGTTTTCTCTTTTCCTGCGTACTGTTTTTCCCATTAATGCTGCAATTCGGCTTTACCGCGTTGGGCTATATGATCGGCGGCGGCCTGGCGGAAAATAAAGCATTTATCGGTATTGGTTCCGCGGTAATTTTCTGGCTATTAACGCTGATGAATATCCGCGGGATGGAATGGACAAAAATTATTAATAGCATCAGCGCCTGGTGCGGCGTATTTATTCCCTCCGCCATCCTCATTTTGCTGGCGGTGGTATGGCTATGTACCGGACACCAGATGCAGACGGACTACACTACAGCGAAAAACTGGATTCCAGATCTCGGGCACTGGGATACGATCGTTTTCTTATCCAGCATGATGTTTGCGTTTGCCGGACTGGAGGTCGCCCCGATGATTGCCGGGCGTACCCGTAATCCACAGCGTGATTTTCCGCGAGCGATGGCCGTCTCCGCCGCCGTTATCGTTGGGATCTATATGGTCGGTACCTGGGCGCTAAACACGCTTTTACCCGCCGGGAAAACCGACATCGTGGCAGGCGTCATGCAGGCTATGCATGCTGCTGCGGACACGCTGCATATGCCGTGGTTAATTCCTGTTATGGCCATCTGTATGTTTTTTGGCGCTCTCGGGCAGATTAACTCCTGGCTGGTGGGGCCGATTTATATGCTCCAGGAAGCCTCGCGTGAAGATAATCTGCTGGGGGACCGAATCGGCAAATTACATCCGGTGTGGAAAACGCCCGCCTTTGCCTTGACTGTACAGGCGATTATTGTCACGGTCCTGTGTTTTTCGACTTTTATTTCGCCAAGCGTTGCGGCGGCTTACTGGATGTTAACGGCGCTAACGACCATCACCTATTTTATTCCTTATCTGGTGATGTTCCCGGCGTTCTGGCGTTTACGTAAGACTCAGCCGGATACGCCAAGAAGTTTTAAAATTCCGGGCAAGGTTTTACCGGCTATTTTACCCGCGCTGGGTTTTCTTTCTATCGCCTTTGCCGTTGCGCTGTTATTTATTCCGCCTTCTCAAATTGATATGGGCGGATATTTCCAGTACGCCGGGAAGATTATTGGCGGAGCCGTGCTGGCGGTTGTCGTCGCGGAGTACATTTACCATCGGGCGCAGAAACGTAATGCCCGTTTAAGCATGGCGGGAGGAAAATAAAATGTATATGCCAGTTCTGGAAATAAATCTACGCAAGCTGGAAGAAAACGCCCGCACGGAAAAAGCTCTGCTGGCAAGCAGCGGTATTGACGTGATGGCTGTCAATAAAGTTTTTGACGGCTGCGTGGAAACCGCGCAGGCGGTATTCAACGGTGGAATTACCGTTATTGCTGAATCACGAACCTATAATTTGAAAAAAATACGCGAGACAGGATGTACGACCTGCCTGTTACGCAGCCCGTGTCTGAGTGAAATCGAAGATGTGGTGCGCTACGCGGATATTAGTTTAAATAGCGAGCCGGTGGTATTACGGGCATTATCGCAGGAAGCCCAACGCCAGGGGAAAACGCATCAGGTATTACTGATGGTGGATATGGGCGATTTACGCGAGGGTATCTGGTTTGGTGAATATCAACGCATTCTTGAGACCGTGACTCTGATTACGGGTCTGCCCGGTCTGGAATTATATGGACTGGGCACCAACTTTAATTGTTACGGCACCGTGTTGCCAACGGTAAAAAATGGCGAGGATTTTCTGGCGCTGGCCGCCCGGCTGGAAGCCGACAGCGGTATTCCTGTCCGGCGGCTTTCTGCGGGAAATTGCACCAGCTATCACCTGCTGGATAAAGGTATCTGGCCGCAGGGGCTGAATCATCTGCGCATCGGCGGACTGCATGAATTCGGCATTGAATATGTGGACATGAAATACCTGAATGAATTTCACCACTCCGCAAAACCGGTCGATAAAGCCTGTTCCGATATGTATATCCTGGAAGCGGAAATCATCGAACTGAACAGTAAACCGACCGTCCCGGTCGGGGAGCTGGGCGTCGATGCCTTTTTGCAAAGTAAAACCTTTGTCGATCGTGGCATACGCCGACGCGCATTGCTGGCGTTTGGTCGTCAGGATGTGCCATCGGATAACTGTGTGCCATGCGACGACGCTATCACTATCTTAGGGCAAACCAGCGATCATACGCTGGTGGATATTGAAGATTGTCGTCAGTCGCTAAAAGTAGGCGATGTGGTTCGCTTTGAGCTGGATTATACGGGCCTGTTAATGGCCTGCCAGACCAAAGGCGTCGCCTGGAGGTTTACGCGTTAACGCATAACCGCCGCGGCTATGTCGCGGCGGCATCTTTGACCTCACGAAAGACAGGGAGTAACGATGGATACCCTGCAACAATCACCGCCAGCAGAGCCTGAAGGCGGTCTGCGGCGTAACCTGAAGAAACGGCATCTGCTGATGATGTCGCTGGGCGGCACGATTGGCACCGGCTTATTTATCGGCATTGCCGAACCGTTAAGCAGCGTCGGGCCGGCGGGAACCTTACTGGCCTATCTGTTTGCCGGAACCATTATGCTGGCAACGATGATGTGTCTTGGCGAATTATCATGCGCCTTTCCTCACTCCGGTTCATTTCAACATTACGCGCTGATGTTTATGCCGTCACCTTGCTGGAGCTATACCATTGGCTGGCTTTACTGGTTTAGCTGGGTCTTTTCCCTGGCAGCCGACCTCACTGCCGCAGGGTTTATTGCTCACCAGCTTTTCCCCGCGGTTCCGGTATATATGTTCTGCCTGGCGATTCTGCTCATCCTGACGGCTATCAATCTCACCTCCGCAAAAAGTTTTGGCGAATGCGAATACTGGCTTTCGGCCATTAAGGTCTTCGCGATCGTGCTGTTTATCTGCGCGGGCGGGGTCATGATCTACTCGCTAATGGGCCATAGTGACTGGCACCCGACGTTAAAAACAGACGGAATGTGGTTTCCCCACGGTTGGGAGCAAATTGTGGTTTGTATGACGATCGTGATTTACTCCTTCCAGGGGGTGGAACTGGTAGGAAATGCGGCAGGGGAGACCGAATCGCCGCACATTATTTTACCGAAAGTGATCCTGGGGATCGGTCTCAGAATCATTTTGTTTTACGGCTTGGCGATTGCGGTGCTGGCGCTGGTCTATCCGCATGAACTGACGCCAAATGGACAAAGTCCCTTTGTATGGGTATTCTCCCACGCGGGCATTCCGGGGGCGGATACGCTGATGACGCTGGTGATCTTTTCCGCCGCGGTTTCTGCCGCTAACTCGGCCATTTACGCCAGTTCGCGTATGCTGTGGTCTATGGCGGGCGATCGCTTTGCGCCAGCCTGCTTTGGGAAAACGAACGGCGGCGGCGTGCCGGTGTATGCTATTTTAATCACGGCCTTGCTGGCGTTGGTGTCGTTGCTGACCCGCTATATTCCCGCACAGCAATTTTATTTATATCTGATCGCCAGTACCGGGCAGGTGGGTTGCCTGGCATGGATAACCATCGGATGGTGCCAGTATCGCTTCCGACAATCGGTGCGTAATGGAACGTACGCCAGCGATTTGCTACGCTATCGATCGCCGCTTTTTCCCTGGACGGCCCGATTTGTCATTATCACCAATTTTGCCATTATGGTCGGCACCTGGTTTAGTGAGCAAGGGGTAGTGATAATGTTGGTTGAGCTGGCTTTTATGATAGGGATTCTTTTGTCATGGTATCTCTTCAGACCCACTTTGAGCCGATTACGTAACACAGTGGGATGAACGGCGCTCGTAAACGGTAAGAGAACATGAAACGACTCATTGTAGGAATTAGCGGCGCCAGCGGAGCGATTTATGGCGTGCGCTTATTACAAATTTTGCGCGATGTCGATAGCGTGGAAACGCATCTGGTGATGAGCCAGGCGGCCCGGCAAACGCTGGCGCTGGAGACCCATTTTTCGCTGCGCGAGGTGCAGGCGCTGGCCGATGTGACGCACGATGCGCGCGACATTGCCGCCAGCATTTCCTCGGGCTCTTACCCGACGGCGGGAATGGTTATCTTGCCTTGTTCGATTAAAACGCTGTCGGGGATTGTCCACAGTTATACTGACGGACTGCTTACCCGCGCGGCGGATGTGATATTAAAAGAGCGGCGACCTCTGGTGCTGTGTGTGCGCGAAACGCCGCTGCATATCGGGCATTTGCGTTTAATGACCCAGGCCGCTGAGATAGGCGCGGTGATTATGCCGCCGGTTCCGGCTTTTTATCATCTTCCTCAGACGTTAGATGATGTTATAAATCAAACGGTTAACCGAGTTTTGGATCAGTTTGATATCCCCCTTCCGCACGATCTTTTTGTTCGCTGGCAGGGCGCATAGCGTTGTCTGTTTAGCGTGCATTATTGTCCCTGTTGCCCTGTTTCAGGGCAATTTTGTAACCGCGATCATATCCTCAACATTTAATTCGTTAAAAGCCGTCGAAACGCTGCGGTTCAACCGTCATACCTGCTATCTTCAACATCAGGACAATATTGCAACGTTTTATTAACAAATTTAACGTCGAATCGTTTTGCTGACGTGAAAATGGCATAAGACCTGCATGAAAAAGTCTGCAAACACACAACACCACGTAAAACATAAGAAAATAACGCTACTTGAGGGGTATGTATGAAGAAGACCGTTCTCGCTTTGTCTTTGCTGATAGGTCTGGGCGCGACGGCGGCCAGTTACGCCGCGCTTCCGCAAACGGTTCGTATTGGAACAGATACCACCTACGCGCCTTTCTCATCGAAAGATGCCAAAGGCGACTTTATTGGCTTTGATATCGATCTCGGTAATGAAATGTGTAAGCGTATGCAGGTGAAATGTACCTGGGTCGCCAGCGACTTTGATGCGCTTATTCCCTCACTAAAAGCGAAAAAAATTGATGCCATTATTTCATCGCTCTCTATCACCGATAAACGCCAGCAAGAAATTGCGTTTTCCGACAAACTTTACGCGGCGGATTCACGCCTGATTGCGGCAAAAGGGTCTCCCATTCAGCCGACGCTGGAATCGCTGAAAGGCAAGCATGTCGGCGTGCTGCAAGGGTCCACGCAAGAGGCTTATGCCAATGATAACTGGCGCACTAAAGGTGTGGATGTGGTGGCTTATGCCAACCAGGATCTTATCTATTCCGATTTAACCGCCGGTCGTCTGGATGCCGCATTACAGGATGAAGTCGCCGCCAGCGAAGGATTCCTGAAGCAGCCTGCGGGCAAAGAGTATGCGTTTGCCGGTCCTTCCGTGAAGGATAAAAAATATTTTGGCGACGGGACGGGGGTTGGGCTGCGCAAAGACGATACCGAGCTAAAAGCCGCGTTTGATAAAGCGCTGACCGAACTGCGCCAGGACGGAACTTACGACAAAATGGCCAAAAAGTACTTCGATTTTAATGTCTACGGCGATTGAGAAAAGGGGATAACGCGCCGCGATGGGGAACTATCACGGTGCAAAATAGATGTTTTGCACCTTTTTGGTGCATAAGCCGTTGCGGAACAGGCGCATAAATGCATACTTAATCGATTTTTATGCAAAATAAACCGGCTGACAAGGTAGAATGCTTTGCCTTGTCGGCCTGATTAATGGCACGATAGTCGCATCGGATCTGTAAAGATCTCCTGGAAAGACAGTCTGTTGAGGATAGTTATGAAAAAACTGGCGTTATCCCTTTCTCTGGTGCTGGCATTTTCCAGCGCTACCGCAGCATTTGCCGCTATTCCACAAAAGATTCGTATCGGTACCGATCCTACATACGCACCGTTTGAATCCAAAAATGCACAAGGTGAATTGGTCGGCTTTGATATCGATCTGGCCAAAGAGCTGTGCAAACGTATCAACACACAGTGTACGTTCGTGGAAAACCCGCTGGATGCGCTGATTCCGTCTTTAAAAGCGAAGAAAATTGATGCCATCATGTCCTCGCTGTCCATCACTGAAAAGCGCCAGCAGGAAATCGCGTTTACCGACAAGCTTTACGCCGCTGATTCCCGTCTGGTGGTGGCGAAGAACTCTGATATTCAGCCAACCGTCGCGTCGCTGAAAGGCAAGCGCGTCGGCGTGCTACAGGGGACGACGCAGGAGACCTTCGGCAATGAGCACTGGGCGCCGAAAGGGATTGAGATCGTCTCTTACCAGGGGCAGGACAACATTTATTCCGATCTGACGGCGGGTCGTATTGATGCGGCGTTCCAGGATGAGGTCGCGGCCAGCGAAGGTTTCCTTAAACAGCCCGTCGGAAAAGACTATAAATTCGGCGGCCCGGCGGTGAAAGATGAGAAGTTATTCGGCGTAGGAACCGGTATGGGGCTGCGCAAAGAGGATAACGAGCTGCGCGAAGCGCTGAACAAAGCCTTTGCTGAAATGCGTGCTGACGGTACTTACGAAAAGCTGGCGAAAAAGTACTTTGATTTTGATGTTTATGGCGGTTAATCACCGTCGGTGCAGATAAAGCCCAAAGAATGTTGACTGTCTGCATTGCCTGATGGCGCTGTGCGTGTCAGGCCTACGGGGAGCATCGTAGGCCGGGCAAGGCACAGCCGCCATCCGGCGTGATGTGAGGCAAAAATGCAAAAGAGGCTTCTTACTTCACCACACACAACAGGACAGGCTGCATGTTGTACGGGTTTTCAGGCGTAATTTTACAGGGCGCGATCGTCACGCTGGAACTGGCGCTCAGTTCCGTTGTGCTGGCCGTGCTTATTGGTCTCGTCGGCGCGGGGGCGAAGCTTTCGCAAAACCGGGTAACGGGGCTTATTTTTGAAGGGTACACCACCCTGATTCGCGGGGTGCCGGATCTGGTCTTAATGCTGCTGATATTTTACGGATTGCAAATCGCGCTTAACGTGGTGACCGATTCGCTGGGTATCGACCAGATAGATATTGATCCGATGGTGGCCGGTATTATCACCCTTGGTTTCATCTACGGCGCCTATTTTACCGAAACCTTTCGCGGCGCGTTTATGGCGGTGCCGAAAGGCCATATCGAGGCGGCGACGGCCTTTGGTTTTACCCACGGGCAAACCTTCCGGCGGATTATGTTCCCGGCGATGATGCGTTACGCCCTGCCGGGGATCGGCAATAACTGGCAGGTGATACTCAAAGCGACGGCGCTGGTGTCGCTGCTGGGTCTGGAAGATGTCGTCAAAGCCACGCAGCTTGCCGGTAAAAGCACCTGGGAGCCTTTCTATTTTGCCGTGGTCTGTGGACTCATCTACCTGGTATTTACCACCGTTTCCAATGGTGTGCTGCTCTTACTTGAGCGTCGCTATTCCGTGGGCGTGAAGAGGGCCGATTTGTGATTGAGATCATTCAGGAGTACTGGAAATCCCTGCTGTGGACGGATGGCTATCGTTTTACCGGCGTGGCGATTACGCTGTGGTTGTTAATTTCATCGGTGGTGATGGGCGGTCTTCTGGCGGTGATTCTGGCGGTAGGCCGCGTTTCCAGTAATAAATTCATCCGTTTTCCCATCTGGCTGTTTACGTATATTTTTCGCGGCACGCCGCTGTACGTACAGCTACTGGTGTTCTATTCGGGGATGTATACGCTGGAGATAGTCAAAGGCACCGATCTTCTTAACGCGTTTTTCCGCAGCGGACTGAACTGTACCGTACTGGCGCTGACGCTGAATACCTGCGCGTACACCACGGAAATTTTCGCCGGGGCGATTCGCTCGGTGCCGCACGGTGAAATTGAAGCGGCACGGGCCTATGGCTTCTCGTCATTTAAAATGTATCGCTGCATTATTTTGCCGTCGGCATTACGCATCGCCTTGCCTGCCTACAGCAACGAAGTGATTTTAATGCTGCACTCTACGGCGCTGGCGTTTACCGCGACGGTGCCGGATTTGTTGAAAATCGCCCGCGATATTAACTCAGCGACTTACCAGCCGTTTACCGCGTTTGGCATTGCCGCCGTGTTGTATTTACTCATTTCGTATGTCCTGATAAGCCTGTTCCGTCGGGCGGAAAGACGCTGGTTGCAGCACGTGTCCTCTAAATAATTCGAGTAACATGATGTCAGAAAATAAATTACACGTTATCGATTTGCACAAACGCTACGGCGGTCATGAAGTGCTGAAAGGGGTATCGCTGCAGGCCCGCGCCGGAGATGTGATTAGCATCATCGGCTCGTCCGGCTCCGGTAAAAGCACTTTTTTGCGCTGTATTAACTTCCTCGAAAAACCGAGCGAAGGCGCGATTATCGTGAACGGTCAGAACATTAATCTGGTGCGCGACAAAGACGGGCAGCTCAAAGTGGCGGATAAAAATCAGCTACGCTTGTTGCGTACCCGCCTGACGATGGTGTTTCAGCACTTTAACCTCTGGAGCCACATGACGGTGCTGGAAAATGTGATGGAAGCGCCGATTCAGGTACTGGGATTAAGCAAGCACGACGCGCGCGAGCGGGCGTTGAAATATCTGGCGAAGGTGGGGATTGATGAGCGCGCTCAGGGCAAATATCCCGTCCATCTCTCCGGCGGCCAACAGCAGCGCGTTTCTATTGCGCGCGCGCTGGCGATGGAACCTGACGTTTTACTGTTCGATGAACCTACTTCGGCGCTCGATCCTGAACTGGTCGGCGAAGTGTTGCGCATCATGCAACAACTGGCGGAAGAAGGCAAAACGATGGTGGTGGTCACGCATGAAATGGGCTTCGCTCGCCATGTCTCTTCGCACGTTATTTTTCTGCATCAGGGGAAAATTGAAGAAGAGGGCGATCCGGAGCAGGTGTTCGGCAATCCGCAAAGCCCGCGTTTACAGCAATTCCTGAAAGGCTCGCTGAAATAAAAGAAGCCCGGCGGCGCATCGCTTACCGGGCAGGATACGGCGCTTTGGGAACTAGCGAATCACATCCGCCAGCGCCTCTTCTAAATCATACCAGCGAAATGCGAATCCGGCGGCTTCAAGCCGTTTTGGCAGCGCCCGCTGTCCGCCCAGCACCAGCACTGACGACTCTCCCATCAATAAGCGAATTGCCGTCGCCGGAATGCGAATAATCGCCGGACGGCGCAGCGCGCGACCCAGCGCATGAGCAAAATGCTCATTATGGACGGGATACGGCGAGACCATATTGAAGGGACCGCGAAGATCGTTATCCAGCAGCCACAGAATGCCGTTGACCATATCGTCGATGTGAATCCAGGCCAGATATTGCCGACCATTACCCACCGGACCGCCGAGTCCGAGGCGAAACGGCGGAACCATTTTCCCCAGAATCCCGCCTTGCGGCGCCAGGACAACGCCGGTACGCAGCAGGCAGACGCGGGTCTGGTCGCTCTGCGCACGACAGGCAATCTGTTCCCAGCGGGCGCAAAGTTTATGCGTAAATTCGTTGTGCGGCGGCTCATCTTCAGTGACGACAACGTCGCCCAGATCGCCGTAATAGCCCGTGGCGGAGCCGGATATCAACACCGAGGGCGGCGTTGCGCTGGCATGAATTAAATCCACCAACTTTTGCGTGATAGCCCAGCGGCTTTGGCACAACCGTTCTTTTTGTTGCGACGTCCAGCGCTTGTCGGCAATCGGTTCGCCCGCCAGATTGATGATGGCATCAATCTCATTGAGGTGCTCACGTTCCGCCAGCCCTTTCCATAATGTCACTCTGGAATCGAGAATCTGACGCGCGTTATCGGGATTGCGCGTAACGACCGTCACCTGGTGCCCCAGTGTTAACAGCCGGGGAATGAGATGACGCCCTATCAGGCCCGTACCGCCGGTAATCAGAATCTGCATATGACCTCCAGAGTAGGGAGGATTTCCTCTTCCCTAATGTCAGGTTTTTAATACGAATAAGGGTGCCGGACGCAGGTTTTTTCCGTGTATACACTTCTACATCATACATGATGTATGCTACCGCGTTACGCTTTCGTACTGTTACAGTGCAGTTGCGCTTGTAACAGTGCGCGCGCTGTCGCAGGACGCGTGCGAATGCGTTCAAACCAGTTATACACCGCCGGGTAGGTATCAAGATCGATTCGCTGACGCTGATGTGCGTTAACCCACGGCCAACTGGCGATATCCGCAATACTGTAGTGGTCGCCGCCCAGCCACGGGGAGGTTTCCAGGCGTTTATTCAGGACGTTGTATAAGCGTTGCGTTTCAACCTGATAGCGTTCAATCGCATAGGGGATGGCCTGCGGCGCAAAGTGGTTAAAGTGGTGATTCTGGCCCAGCATCGGCCCTAACCCGCCGACCTGCCAGAACAGCCATTGCAGCGTGGTATGGCGTTCACGCAGCTCCCCGCTAAGCAGTTTGCCGCTTTTTTCCGCCAGGTAGAGAAGAATTTCGCCGGATTCAAAAAGACTAAGCGGTTGACCGCCGTCTGCCGGGGCGTGATCGACGATGGCAGGAATTTTATTATTGGGAGAGATAGCCAAAAAATCAGGGCGAAACTGATTGCCCTTGCTGATATCTACTTTTAGCAAACGATACGCCAGCTCCGCCTCTTCCAGAAACAGCGTTATTTTATGCCCGTTGGGCGTGGGGGCGTAGTAAAGGTCAATCATTTTGGCTCCTGCATATGCGTAAAGAGTCTGGGCTGAATTAAGTATAGAAAGCCTCCTGATGTGTGTGAGTTTTCATCAGGTGACAGCAGGCGAAAGACGCTATATTTTGGGAAGAAACCTAATACGCCCTCAAGAGGACATTATGAGTAAGCCTGTTATTGTGCTGTGGTCGGATGCGAACTTTTTCTCTCCCTACGTCTTGTCCGCCTGGGTGGCATTACAAGAAAAAGGGCTTTCCTTTACTCTGAAAACCCGCGATCTGGACCAGGGAGAACATCTGCAACCTGGCTGGCGGGGATATGCGCTGACGCAGCGCGTACCGGTGCTTGAGGCCGACAATTTTGAGCTGAGCGAGTCGTCCGCTATTGCGGAATACCTGGAGGAGCGTTTCGCGCCGCCGCAGTGGGAGCGTATCTACCCGCACGATTTACAAAAACGCGCCCGCGCGCGACAGATTCAGGCGTGGCTACGCAGCGATTTACTGCCGCTTCGCGAAGAACGGCCTACCGACGTGGTGTTTGCCGGGGCGAAAAAAGCGCCGCTAAGCGAGGCTGGAAAAGCCAGCGCGGCAAAACTGTTTGCGACGGCTGAAGCGCTATTGGGGCAGGGGACGCAAAATTTATTTGGTGAATGGTGCATTGCCGATACCGATCTGGCATTGATGATCAATCGTCTGGCGCTGCATGGCGATGACGTGCCGGCGTCGCTGGCGGCGTATGCGACATTCCAGTGGCAGCGTGCTTCCGTACAGCGTTTTATTGCGCTTTCCTCGAAGCGTTCAGGCTGAAAATCTATTCATATTCCAGTATCATAACGCCGTTTTTCACAACGAGGAGTGAGCGATGAAACTGATGTTCGCATCGGACATTCATGGTTCTTTACCCGCCACGGAACGCGTGCTTGAGCGGTTCGCGCAAAGCGGCGCGCGTTGGCTGGTGATATTAGGCGATGTCCTTAACCACGGGCCGCGCAATGCGCTGCCTGAAGGCTATGCGCCCGCCCAGGTCGCCGAACGCCTGAACGCGGTGGCGACGCAAATCATTGCCGTGCGCGGCAACTGCGATAGCGAAGTGGATCAGATGCTGCTGCATTTCCCGATAACAGCGCCGTGGCAGCAAATATTGACGCAAGAGAGGCGGCTATTTTTAACGCATGGGCACCTCTTCGGGCCGACGAATCTGCCCGCTCTGCATACTGGCGATGTGTTGGTCTATGGTCATACGCATCTGCCGGTGGCGCAACAGCAGGAAGGACTGTATCACTTTAATCCTGGGTCAGTGAGCATCCCGAAAGGCGGGTATGCGGCAAGCTACGGTATTCTGGATGATAATGTGTTGAGCGTAATCGCACTCAATGATCAAAGTATCATTGCGCAGGTTGCAATTAACTCGTAATTTACCTCACAAACGTAAATGCGCCGTAAGAGCGCCAGAAATAAGAAGGTTTCCTGATGGTGGAACAGCGTCGTTTGGCAAGTACGGAATGGGTGGATATTGTGAATGAAGACAATGAAGTCATTGCACAGTCCAGCCGGGAACAGATGCGTGCGCAACGCTTACGGCATCGTGCGACGTATATCGTCGTTCATGATGGTATGGGTAAAATTCTGGTGCAGCGTCGTACCGAAACAAAAGATTTTTTGCCCGGTATGTTAGATGCTACCGCAGGCGGCGTGGTCCAGGCTGATGAGCAGCTACTGGAATCTGCCCGCCGCGAAGCGGAAGAAGAGTTGGGTATTGCAGGCGTGCCGTTTGCCGAACACGGTCTGTTTTACTTTGAAGACTCACATTGCCGGGTTTGGGGCGCTCTGTTTAGCTGCGTTTCCCACGGGCCTTTCGCGCTTCAGGAAGATGAAGTCAGCGAAGTGTGTTGGCTGACTCCGGAGGAGATCACCGCGCGCTGTGATGAGTTTACGCCGGACTCGCTCAAAGCGCTGGCGCTGTGGATGACCCGCAACGCCAAAAACGAAGCCGCGCTCCAGGAGAAACCGGAAGAGACGGAATAAGCGTTTTAGCAGCTTTCCCGCATACATAAACTGGAGGCGATGGATTTTCGATCGCTCCAGTTTCCCTGATTTAACCTTTCCAACAGCGCCCGTCCGGCTTCACTGCCAATCTTACGGTGCGGTACGGCCATGGTGGTTAACGGCGGCTGGCAGACCCGGCTGACATCGCTATCGCCAAACCCGACCACCGCTAAATCGTCCGGAACTTTGATCCGCCGTCGTTGGCACTCGTATAACGCGCCGCAGGCCAGCTCATCCGATACGCATACCAGCGCGTCCAGCTCCGGCCACGCCAGTAAAAACTCCGGCAGTTGCGACGCGCCGGTAGAAAAATTGGGCGGCAAGGCGGCATTAATCACCCGGTTTGGCGACATATGGTGGCGAAGCATCGCTTTGTACCAGCCGTGCAGATGTTGCTGAAAAATCCACTGCTCCTGATTGGCGCATAGCAGCCCGATATTCTGATAACCGCGCTGAATCAGCATTTCCGTCAGCTCATACATTGCCGCAACGTTATCAATACCGATATTCATATCAATAGGATCGCTGCGAATCGCGCCCATCTCCATCACCGGGATAGAGGCATTTTTCAGCCACTGGCGCACGGTAGTGCTATGTTCGACGCTAAGCAGAATCGCCGCGGCAATGTTGGAGGCCAGCAGCGTTTCGAGCAGCTTCTCCTCTTGTTCCACGCGATGCTGCGATTCCGCCAGCATAATCTGGTAGCCAGCGGGCTGTAAAATTTGTTGCAGCCCGGCGAACATTTCAGAACACCCCGCTTCCGCAAGGTTCGGTACGACCATCGCGATGGTGTGCGAGGAGGCAGACGCCAGCGCGCTGGCGGCGAGATTAGGCATATAGCCCAGCTCATGCACTGCCGCTTCGATTTTTTCCCGGAGTTTATCAGAGACCTGTTCCGGCGTGCGTAAGGCTCGTGATACGGTCATCGTGCCTACACCGGCAAGTTGGGCTACATCGGCGATAGTCACTTTACCGGTACTGCGCCGTTTACGGGGTATCGACATACAAATTCCTGCGTCATTACAACATGTTGAGATGCTTTTTTATTGTCGTTCTTTGCTTCGCATAATTGGCAGTATACGCCTTAAATCCGCTTTTTTGCTGTGATTTCACACCATGATTTTAATTTGATAGCGCTATCACAATTCTGAGTAATAGTCGCTGGTAGCGCTATCTTTGTGATAACGATCGCAGCTAATATCGAATGGCTTGAATAAAGTTTGTTCATAATTTCATACACCGTGGGGGCGAATAACATGCTGGGAACCTGGTTATCTGACGCAACCATCACGCTACAGGAGAGCGTGGAAACGTGGCCGCAGGCGCTGGAAATTTGCGGCAAACCCCTGCTGGACGCAGGTGTTATCGCACCGGAATACATTACGGCGATTGTTCAGCAGCACCAAAAGCTTGGGCCGTATTATGTATTAGCGCCAGGGTTAGCGATGCCGCATGCGAGGCCGGAAGAGGGGGCGAAAGGGTTAGGTTTATCGTTACTGAAACTACAGCGCGGCGTTTCATTTGGCGCAGACGAATTCGATCCGGTTGACATCATTATTATGCTGGCGGCGCCTGATAAGCACAGTCATATCGAAATGATATCGGCGCTGGCGGAATTATTTTCCAGTGATGTAGATATGGAAAAATTACATCAGGCAAAAAACCTGGAGGACATTAAAACGATTATTGACCGTTTCTGATTTTATTCCATTTTCTTGCGGTAAATAACATTACGCCCGTGCGTGATGCAGACCAACTCTACTTTTAAAAGGTGACAATAATGAAAATCATGGCAATTTGCGGTTCCGGCCTGGGTAGTAGTTTTATGGTAGAAATGAACATTAAAAAAGTATTAAAGAAACTCAATATTGACGCTGAAGTGGAACACTCCGATCTCTCATCGGCCACGCCCGGGGCTGCCGATCTTTTTGTAATGGCCAAAGATATCGCGGCCAGCGCCAGCGTACCGGAAAGCCAACTGGTGGTGATCAATAACATCATCGACATCAACGAACTGGAAACGCAGCTGCGCGCATGGTTCGCTAAACAATAATTATTGCTGGCGAGGTGGATATGTTTATCCTTGAAACGCTGAATTTTGTTGTTGATATTTTAAAAGTGCCATCGGTGCTTGTAGGGTTAATTGCGCTGATTGGTCTGGTGGCGCAGAAAAAAGCGTTTTCCGATGTGGTAAAAGGCACGATTAAAACTATTTTAGGTTTTATTGTGCTTGGCGGTGGCGCAACCGTACTGGTGGGTTCATTAAATCCGCTAGGGGGTATGTTTGAACACGCTTTTAATATTCAGGGCATTATTCCTAATAATGAAGCGATAGTTTCAATCGCGCTGGAGAAATATGGCGCGTCCACGGCGTTAATTATGGCATTTGGTATGGTGGCCAATATTGTCGTGGCGCGCTTTACGCGTCTTAAATATATCTTTTTGACCGGGCATCACACCTTTTACATGGCCTGTATGATTGGCGTAATCCTGACCGTGGCGGGGTTTGAGGGCGTAGGGCTGGTCTTCACCGGATCGCTGATCCTGGGGCTGGTGATGGCCTTCTTCCCGGCGTTGGCCCAACGTTATATGAGGCGGATTACCGGTACCGATGACATTGCGTTTGGTCACTTCGGTACCCTGGGATATGTGCTTTCCGGCTGGATTGGCAGCCTGTGTGGTAAAGGCTCCCGCTCCACGGAAGAGATGAACCTGCCGAAAAACCTCAGTTTTTTACGCGACAGTTCTATCTCGATTTCGCTGACCATGATGATTATCTATCTGATCATGGCAGTCAGCGCAGGGCGTGAGTATGTCGAAGCGACGTTTAGCGGCGGGCAAAACTATCTGGTGTACGCCATCATCATGGCAATCACCTTCGCCGCCGGCGTATTCATCATTCTGCAAGGCGTCCGTCTGATTCTGGCGGAAATTGTTCCGGCCTTTACCGGATTTTCAGAAAAACTGGTGCCAAACGCGCGTCCGGCGCTGGACTGCCCGGTGGTGTATCCCTATGCCCCTAACGCGGTACTGATTGGCTTCCTGTTCAGTTTTCTCGGTGGGCTGGTGGGGTTGTTCCTGCTTGGACAGATGAAGCTTGTGTTGATCCTGCCAGGCGTTGTGCCGCACTTCTTTACCGGCGCGACCGCAGGCGTCTTTGGCAATGCCACCGGCGGTCGCCGCGGGGCGATGATCGGCGCATTTGCTAATGGTCTATTAATCACTTTCCTGCCAGTGCTGTTACTGCCGGTTCTCGGCGCGATCGGCTTCGCCAATACCACGTTCTCGGATGCTGACTTTGGCGTAATCGGTATTTTGCTGGGTAACCTGGCGCGTTATCTGTCGCCGATGGCTATCACGGGGCTGGTGGTGGCGCTATTCGCGCTACTGGTGGCGTACAACGTGTTGGCCAAAAACAAAAAAGCGACTGCCGAAGTGCAGGAAAATAGCGGAGCGAAAGAATGAACGTAACCGAAATCACCCAACTGGCGCGCGACATTCGCGTCGCCACGCTCAAATCCTTAAACCATCTTGGCTTTGGTCACTATGGCGGCAGCATGTCGGTAGTGGAAACTCTGGCGGTTCTGTACGGCGCGGTGATGAAAATCGACCCTGCCGACCCGGACTGGCCGGAGCGCGATTACTTCGTACTGTCGAAAGGCCATGCGGGCCCCGCGTTGTACAGTACCCTGGCGATTAAAGGCTATTTCCCGCGCGAAGAGCTGAATACGCTTAACCAGAACGGCACCCGTCTTCCCAGCCATCCGGATCGGCTAAAAACGCGCGGCGTGGACGCCACGACCGGCTCACTGGGACAGGGCATCTCTATTGCGGGCGGAATGGCTTTGTCGCATAAACTGGCGCGGCGATCCAACCGGGTATTTTGCATTGTCGGCGATGGCGAGCTCAATGAAGGGCAGTGCTGGGAGGCGTTTCAGTTTATTGCCCACCACCGCCTGAATAATCTGACCGTTTTCATTGACTGGAATAAACAGCAGCTTGACGGCGAACTGGAGGAGATTATCAATCCATTCGATCTGGAAGGGAAATTCCGCGCGTTTGGTTTCGATGTCGTCACCGTCAAAGGCGATGATATCGCCGGACTACTGGCGGTGGTTCAGCCAGTGCCGCCCGCTGATGCCCGGCCAAGGGTAGTGATCCTTGACAGCATTAAAGGGCAGGGGGTGCCATGCCTGGAGCAGTTAACGAATTCTCACCACTTACGCCTGACGGATGGCATGAAGCAGACGCTCAATGAGGCCATTCATCAACTGGAGGTCATGCATGATTAAGCTTGCGCCCGCAGGGCTTAAAGACGATATCGAAATGCGCAAAGTTTACGCCGGTTTTGTCGCCGGGCAGATTGAGGCCGGAAGCCCAATTATTGCGCTTGAGGCTGATTTAATGAGCTCAATGGCGATGGACAGCGTGGCGCGTGACTACCCGCAGCATGTCATTAACTGCGGTATTATGGAGGCGAATGTGATTGGCACTGCGGCGGGGCTGGCGCTGACCGGTCGTAAACCGTTTGTGCATACCTTTACCGCTTTTGCCAGCCGTCGCTGTTTTGATCAGCTCTTTATGGCGCTGGATTATCAGCGTAACAACGTCAAAGTGATCGCCTCCGATGCCGGAGTGACAGCGTGCCATAACGGTGGCACCCATATGTCTTTTGAAGATATGGGCATTGTTCGCGGGCTGGCGCACTCCGTAGTACTGGAGGTGACGGATGCGGTGATGTTCGCGGATATTTTACGCCAGCTAATGGACCTGGACGGTTTTTACTGGCTGCGTACCATCCGTAAGCAGGCGCGGAGTATCTATGCGCCAGGCTCTACCTTTACCATTGGCAAGGGCAACGTACTGCGCGAGGGCGATGATATTACGCTTATCGCCAACGGCATTATGGTGGCGGAGGCGCTGGAGGCGGCGCGCCAACTGGAGCAGGAAGGCGTGAGCGCCGCAGTCATTGATATGTTCACCTTAAAGCCTATCGATCGCATGTTGGTGAAAAACTACGCGGAAAAAACGCGGCGTATCGTCACGTGTGAAAACCACAGCATCCATAATGGACTGGGATCGGCGGTGGCGGAAGTGCTGGTGGAAAACTGCCCGGTGCCGATGCGCCGTGTTGGCGTCAAAGAGCGTTATGGGCAGGTAGGAACGCAGGATTTCTTACAACAAGAGTACGGACTCACCGCCGCAGCGATTGTAGAAGCCGCGAAATCACTGCTTTAATCATGGAGATATTGCCGGATGGCGCTGATGCTCATCCGGCATTTTGGATCAATGATATCCCATCATCTGCGCGCCAATGACGACCACGCTGGACATAATAAACAGTAGTCCCAGCAGCGACGCTCCCACTTTCAGCCAGTTGCGAAAATCGACCCGGCACACGCCCAGCGTGGCCATCAGCGAAGCTGATGTCGGATAGATAATATGGCTGAAGCCATCGCCAAACTGGAAGGCCAGAACAGTCACCTGACGGTTAACGCCGACCAGATCGCCGAGCGGCGCCAGTAATGGCATGGTTAATGCCGCCTGACCCGAACCGGACGTGACAAAGAAATTAAATACCGCCTGGAAGAGCAGCATAAACCAGGCGGCGATAGCATTATTAAGCCCGCTGATGCCATGCGCGATACTGTTAAGCAGCGTATTGAGCACGCTGGGTTCCCCGGCTTCGCCGTTGCCGACCAGCAGCAGAATGCCTTTGGCAAAACCCACCAGCAAGGCGGGCGCGATCATCATCCTCGCCCCTTCGGTGAATGAGGACGCCATCACGTTGACCGTCATACCGTTGAGGCGGAAGATAACGCCAATGAGGCCGATCACCACGCCCATGGTGAAAAACTGGCTGGCGATCTCCGGAATAAACCAGGCGTGGACAATCACACCCCAGACGACCCAAATCATTACGCCGGTCAGGACCAGCAGTACCAGCCAGTCACCGAAGGTGAAAGGGCGCTGGACGACTTCATCCTGCTGTTCGCGGAAATAGCGATCGGATTCGTGGACGCGGGAAAGCAGCGGATTCTTTTTCACGCGTGAGGCGTAGACCAGCGTAAAAACCAGCCCAATCAGTGTGGCGACAATCCAGACCACAATACGCAGCCCGGAGCCGGAAAGTACCGGCACGCCGGCAATCCCCTGAGCGACGACTACGCAGAAAGGGTTCATCCACGAACTGGCAAAGCCAATTTGGGTGGCGATATAGGTCACCAGGACGGTGGTAATGCTGTCATAGCCCAGCCTGACCATCAGTGGGGCTATGATAATTGCAAAGGCGACCGCCTCTTCGCCCATGCCAAATACGGCGCCCCCTAACGAAAAGAGGACAAATAGCACCGGAATAAACAGGACTTCGTTGCCCCGCGTGTGGCGAATAAGCGCTAGAATGCCGTTATCCACGGTGCCGGTACGCATCACGATGCCGAATGCGCCGCCAATCACCAACATAAACATAATGATGCCGACGGCAGTGCCGAATTTCGATCCGGATGTTAACCCTTCAAACGGAAAATTCATCAGTCCTGGTCTTTCATCGCCGGTAGTGAAAAATTGTACTCGATGATACTGCGCTTCCCCGGCCTCGTTGGTCACAATGCGAAAAGAGTGCGGGTCGACGACTTTGCGGGTTTTTGTCTGACCATCGACCTGATACTGCACTTCCTGGCTATCAAACATCCCAACGGGGACGACCCAGGTGGCGATACTGGTTAAAATGGCGACAAAAAAGATGATGACCAGCGTATCGGGCATTGCCCATTTTCTGGCTGTTTTTGATTCTGTAACGACAGACATGACGGACTATCCCTGTTGCAAAGCAAAGAGGCTAAGTATGAGAAGAAGGGAATAGTTATTCATTGATGCAGCGCAGTTAAGCAAAAAATTCCGCTTTGCAGGGTAAATAGCAGAATGCCGGATGGCGATGCTAACGCGTCTTATCCGGCCTACAACGGTATTTCCCCTGTAGGCCGGACAAGGCGTTCACGCCGCCATCCGGCATTAGCTTTTACTGTTACTGCTGCTGTTGAGAAGCCTGGATCGCCGTCAGGGCGATGGTGTAGACGATATCGTCTACCAGCGCGCCACGGGACAGATCGTTCACCGGCTTGCGCATACCCTGCAGCATCGGCCCGATGGAGATCAGGTCGGCAGAACGCTGCACCGCTTTGTAGGTGGTGTTACCGGTGTTCAGATCCGGGAAAATGAACACGGTAGCGCGACCCGCAACCGGCGAGTTCGGCGCTTTGGATTTCGCTACGTCAGCCATGACCGCGGCGTCGTACTGCAACGGACCGTCGATCATCAGGTCAGGACGTTTTTCCTGCGCCAGACGCGTCGCTTCACGTACTTTCTCTACGTCGCTGCCCGCGCCAGAGGTGCCGGTGGAGTAGGAGAGCATTGCCACACGCGGTTCGATGCCGAAGGCAATGGCGGAATCCGCAGACTGAATCGCGATTTCTGCCAGCTGCTCTGCAGTAGGGTCTGGGTTGATTGCGCAGTCGCCGTAAACGTAAACCTGCTCCGGCAGTAGCATAAAGAACACAGAAGAGACCAGGGAGCTACCCGGCGCCGTTTTAATAAGCTGCAGCGGCGGACGGATGGTGTTGGCGGTGGTATGAACCGCGCCGGAAACCAGACCGTCGACTTCGTCTTGCTCCAGCATCAGTGTGCCGAGCACCACGTTGTCTTCCAGCTGTTCGCGGGCAACCGGTTCGGTCATGCCTTTGCTCTTACGCAGCTCAACCAGGCGAGCGACATAGCTTTCACGCACCACTTCCGGATCGACGATTTCAATGCCTGCGCCCAGCTCAACGCCCTGAGATGCCGCGACGCGGTTGATTTCATCCGGGTTGCCTAGCAGTACGCAAGTGGCGATGCCGCGTTCAGCGCAGATTGCCGCCGCTTTGACGGTACGCGGTTCGTCGCCTTCCGGCAGCACTACGCGTTTACCGGCTTTACGCGCCAGCTCAGTCAGTTGGTAGCGGAACGCCGGCGGAGAGAGACGACGGCTACGCTCGGAAGTGGCGGTCAGCGACTCGATCCAGTCAGCGTTAACGTAGTTCGCGACGTATTCCTGAACTTTCTCGATGCGCTCATGGTCATCAACCGGGACTTCCAGATTGAAGCTTTGCAGGCTCAGCGAAGTCTGCCAGGTGTTGGTGTTCACCATAAAGACCGGCAGACCGGTGGCGAATGCGCGTTCGCACAGTTTAGAAATGCGCGCGTCCATTTCATAGCCGCCGGTCAGCAGCAGGGCGCCGATTTCTACGCCGTTCATCGCGGCCAGGCAAGCTGCGACCAGTACGTCCGGACGGTCAGCGGAGGTCACTAACAACGATCCTGCGCGGAAATGTTCCAGCATATGCGGAATACTACGCGCGCAGAACGTGACGGATTTAACGCGGCGGGTTTTGATATCGCCTTCGTTAATGATGGTGGCGTTCAGGTGACGCGCCATATCGATAGCGCGGGTCGCAATCAGGTCGAAGCTCCACGGCACCGCGCCCAGAACCGGCAGCGGGCTGGATTCCTGCAGTTTAGCAGGATCGATTTTGATCACCTGTGCTTTGGAAGAGTCGTCAAAGATCTCCGACAGATCCGGGCGAGTACGGCCTTGTTCATCAACCGGCGCATTCAGTTTGTTGATGATAACGCCGGTGATGTTGGTGTTTTTCGCGCCGCCGAAGCTGCTGCGCGTCAATTCGATACGCTCGTTCAGCTGTTCTGGCGTGTCGGTCCCCTGAGACATGACAAAAACGATTTCCGCATTCAGCGTTTTCGCGATTTCATAGTTCAGAGACTGAGCGAACTGATGTTTACGGGTCGGAACCAGACCTTCAACCAGCACCACTTCCGCGTCTTTGGTATTCGCATGGTAGTTCGCGATGATCTCTTCCATCAGCACGTCTTTCTGGTTGCTGGAGAGCAGAGATTCAACGTGGCTCATCTTCAGCGGTTCAGCCGCCGGCAGGGTAGAGTTCGCGCGAACGATAGTGGTGGTCTGGTCAGGCGCATCGCCGCCAGCGCGAGGCTGGGCGATAGGCTTAAAGACGCTCAGACGAACGCCTTTGCGTTCCATAGCACGGATGACGCCGAGGCTGACGCTGGTCAGGCCGACGCTGGTTCCGGTAGGGATCAGCATAATAATACGGGACACGGTTTATCCTCTTTCGTTACCGTCTTTTGGAGACGGGTTACAAAACAGCACCGCCAGCGAGGCTGGCGGTGTCAAATCAGGCAGTCAGACGGCTCGCGTCCTGCGCGATAACCAGTTCTTCGTTGGTTGGGATCACCACCGCCGGACGGGTACCTTCTTTGTTGATGAAACCAGATTTGCCGAAGCGGGCCGCCAGGTTACGTTCGTGGTCGACTTCAAAGCCCAGCACGCCCAGTTTACCCAGAGACAGTTCGCGAACCATCGCGGCGTTTTCACCGATACCGCCGGTGAACACGACTGCATCCAGACGACCGTCCATCAGAGCGGTGTAAGAACCGATGTACTTCGCAAGGCGGTGGCAGTAAACGTCCATCGCACGTTTAGCGTCTTCTTTGGTGGCGTAGTTGTCTTCAACATAACGGCAGTCGCTGGTCACTTCAGTCAGACCCAGCAGACCGGACTCTTTGGTCAGCATTTTGTTGATCTGATCCACGCTCATGCCCAGAGTGTCGTGCAGGTGGAAGATAATCGCAGGGTCGATATCGCCGGAACGGGTACCCATGACCAGGCCTTCCAGCGGGGTCAGACCCATAGAGGTATCCACGCATTTACCGTTACGGATAGCAGAAACAGAACCGCCGTTGCCCAGGTGGCAGGTGATAATGTTCAGTTCTTCTACCGGCTTGTTCAGCATTTTTGCCGCTTCCTGAGTTACATAGAAGTGGCTGGTGCCGTGTGCGCCATAGCGACGAACGCCGTGTTCTTTATACAGGCTGTACGGCAGGGCATACAGGTAAGATTCTTCCGGCATGGTCTGATGGAAGGCGGTGTCGAATACTGCAACGTTTTTATCTTTCAGCTGCGGGAAAGATTTCAGCGCTTCGGCGATACCAATCAGGTGAGCCGGGTTATGCAGCGGTGCGAAAGAGGCGGAATCTTTGATGCCCTGAATGACGGACTCATCAATGACTACGGAACTGGTATACTTCTCGCCGCCGTGTACGATACGGTGACCAATTGCAGTTAACTGCGCAGACAGTTCTGGTTTTTGTGCCAGAATAGTGTTAACGATAAAGTTCAGCGCTTCACTGTGAGCGGCGCCTGCACCTAAAGCCGCTTCTTGTTTACTGCCGTCCATTTTCCATTTGATGCGTGCTTCTGGCAGATGGAAACATTCGGCTAAACCAGAAAGGTATTCATCACCATTAACTGCATCAATAATTGCAAATTTCAGTGAAGAACTACCGCAGTTCAGAACCAGTACTAACTTACTCGACATGGAAGTACCTATTTATGATACGTGGCTAAAAAAACGTCAGTGAGCCATAGAGCGTAGCGCATGATAGCCCTGACATTTATGATTAACATCATGCGCAGGAGTTTTTTTGGGCATGATGGAAGAAATACCTTTGAGTCTATGCCATTTTGCGTATTTTTCAGCCAATGGCATCCTATGTGTAATATTGACGACTCAATGATTTTAAACTACCGGCCTTTGACAGGCCGACACAGGATACCTGATAGTGGGTATCGAAGACAAAATGTTTTGAACGTTGTCCCTCGCAGTTGTTGTTTTGCACAAATTTTTTAAATTTTATATGTGAAGTTGAGGTAGGCCATGTCGACACCGGATAATCGCTCCGTAAATTTTTTTAGCTTATTTCGCCGGGGGCAGCACTACGCGAAGACGTGGCCGATGGAAAAACGGCTGGCGCCCGTTTTCGTCGAAAACCGCGTCATTCGTATGACGCGCTATGCCATACGATTTATGCCGCCTGTCGCCGTTTTTACATTATGCTGGCAGATAGCGCTGGGCGGTCAGTTAGGTCCGGCCGTGGCGACCGCCCTGTTCGCCCTGAGCTTGCCTATGCAGGGATTATGGTGGTTAGGGAAACGTTCCGTGACGCCGTTGCCGCCTTCAATCCTTAACTGGTTTTACGAAGTTCGCGGTAAATTGCAGGAGGCTGGACAAGCGCTGGCGCCGGTAGAAGGAAAGCCGGATTACCAGGCATTAGCTGACACGCTTAAGCGCGCCTTCAAACAACTAGATAAAACTTTCCTGGATGATTTGTAATTGACCCCGGATTACGCATATAAAAGAAGGCATACCAATGCCTTCTTTTTTTCATCGCCATAGCGTGATACAGGAGTTCAAAATGGAAATGACCAACGCGCAACGTCTGATTTTGTCTAACCAGTACAAAATGATGACGATGCTCGATCCCACCAACGCCGAGCGTTACCGTCGCTTACAAACAATTATTGAACGCGGCTACGGCCTGCAGATGCGCGAGCTGGATCGCGAGTTTGGCGAGCTGATGGAAGAGACCTGTCGTACCATCATCGATATTATGGAGATGTACCATGCGCTGCACGTCTCCTGGACCAACCTCAAAGATACGCAAGCCATCGACGAACGTCGCGTCACCTTCCTGGGGTTTGACGCTGCGACGGAAGCGCGTTACCTCGGCTATGTCCGTTTTATGGTGAATATAGAAGGACGCTACACTCACTTTGACGCCGGGACGCACGGCTTTAATGCCCAGACGCCGATGTGGGAAAAATACCAGCGGATGTTGAATGTCTGGCATGCCTGCCCGCGTCAGTACCACCTGAGCGCGAATGAAATCAATCAAATCATTAATGCCTGAGGAGGCTCGCGTGCAGTGTAAAGGTTTTCTGTTTGATCTGGATGGAACGTTGGTTGACTCATTACCTGCCGTCGAACGCGCGTGGTGTAGCTGGGCCGATCGTTTTAACCTTGCTCATGATGAGGTGCTGGGCTTTATTCATGGTAAACAGGCGATCACCTCGTTGCGGCATTTTATGGCGGGTAAATCGGAGGCGGAAATTGCCGCTGAGTTTACGCGCCTGGAGCAAATAGAAGCCACTGAAACCGCAGGGATCACCGCGTTGCCGGGGGCAGTCGATTTACTCAATCACCTGAATAAAGCGGGCATTCCGTGGGCTATCGTCACCTCCGGTTCAATGCCGGTCGCGCGTGCGCGCCATCAGGTCGCGGGCCTTCCAGCGCCAGAGGTGTTTGTCACCGCCGAACGAGTCAAACGCGGCAAACCGGAGCCGGATGCGTATTTGCTGGGCGCACAACTGCTTGGCCTGGCCCCTCAGGAGTGCGTCGTAGTAGAAGATGCCCCGGCTGGCGTGCTGTCCGGACTGGCTGCGGGCTGCCACGTCATTGCGGTCAATGCGCCGGCCGACACGCCGCGTCTGGCGGATGTTGATTTTGCGTTGGATAGCCTGACGCAATTATCGGTCGCTAAACAACCAAACGGCGATGTGGTGGTGTTAAGAAAGACCTGATCATGATATCGCCCCGCTTTGGCGGGGCATATTTATGGCAGAATCTCGTTATCTTCTCATCTGACAAGGATATGTTGTGAACGGTGAATTGATTTGGGTTCTCTCTTTACTGGCGATTGCCGTCGTGTTGTTTGCGACGGGCAAAGTACGTATGGATGCGGTGGCTTTATTCGTCATTGTTGCTTTTGTCCTTAGCGGTACCTTGACCCTTCCGGAAGCCTTCTCCGGCTTTAGCGATCCGAATGTCATTCTTATCGCCGCCTTATTTATTATTGGCGACGGCCTCGTGCGCACCGGCGTTGCTACGGTGGTCGGTACCTGGCTGGTTAAAATGGCGGGCAGCAGTGAAATCAAAATGCTGGTTTTACTGATGATCACTGTCGCCGGACTTGGCGCTTTCATGAGTTCAACCGGCGTGGTGGCGATTTTTATCCCCGTTGTTCTTAGCGTTTCTATGCATATGCAGACCTCGCCTTCGCGCCTGATGATGCCGCTGAGTTTTGCCGGGCTTATCAGCGGAATGATGACGCTGGTGGCGACGCCACCGAACCTGGTGGTTAACAGTGAACTGCTGCGTGAAGGCCTGCACGGGTTCAACTTTTTTAGCGTGACGCCGCTGGGGGTAGTGGTGTTGGCGCTCGGCATTGTTTATATGCTGGTGATGCGCTTCATGCTAAAAGGCGATGCGCCCGGACAACAGGCCGGTAAGCGGCGCACTTTCCGCGATCTTATCCGCGAGTACCGTCTGACGGGGCGCGCTCGCCGTCTGGCGATTCGCCCCGGTTCGCCGATGGTGGGACAGCGACTGGACGACCTTAAACTGCGCGAACGTTACGGCGCCAATGTCATCGGCGTTGAACGCTGGCGGCGCTTTCGGCGGGTTATCGTCAATGTGAACGGCGTATCGGAGTTTCGCGCTCGCGACGTTCTGCTGATTGATATGTCGGCGGCGGAGGTTGACCTCAGAGAGTTCTGCGCCGAGCAACTGCTGGAACCGATGGTATTGCGAGGAGAATATTTTTCCGATCAGGCGTTGGATGTCGGGATGGCGGAAATTTCGCTTATTCCGGAGTCTGAACTGATTGGCAAGTCGGTGCGTGAAATCGCCTTCCGTACACGTTACGGGCTGAATGTGGTCGGCCTGAAACGCGACGGCGTCGCGCTGGAAGGGTCGCTGGCCGATGAGCCGTTATTGATGGGCGATATCATTCTGGTCGTGGGGAACTGGAAGTTAATCAGCCTGTTGGGGCAAAAAGGCCGCGACTTTGTGGTGCTGAATATGCCGGTCGAGGTCAGCGAAGCCTCTCCTGCGCACAGCCAGGCGCCGCACGCCATTTTCTGCCTGGTACTGATGGTGGCGCTGATGTTGACCGATGAAATTCCCAACCCGATCGCGGCGATTATCGCCTGCCTGCTGATGGGAAAATTTCGCTGTATTGATGCTGAAAGCGCGTATAAAGCGATCCACTGGCCGAGTATTATCTTGATTGTGGGTATGATGCCGTTTGCGCTGGCGTTGCAAAAAACCGGCGGCGTCTCTCTGGTCGTGCAAGGGTTAATGGATATCGGCGGCGGCTATGGGCCGTATATGATGCTGGGATGCCTGTTCGTGCTGTGCGCCGTCATAGGACTGTTCATTTCTAACACGGCAACGGCGGTGCTGATGGCGCCGATTGCGCTGGCGGCGGCGAAATCAATGGGGGTATCGCCCTATCCGTTTGCGATGGCGGTGGCGATGGCGGCCTCCGCCGCCTTTATGACGCCGGTTTCATCGCCGGTCAATACTCTGGTTCTGGGGCCGGGAAACTATAGCTTTAGCGATTTTGTGAAGCTTGGCGTGCCGTTCACGCTTATTGTGATGGCGGTTTGTATTGTGATGATTCCGATGTTGTTTCCGTTTTAACCCCAGGCTGGAAAAGGCCTGATGGCGCTGCGCTTATCAGGCCTACGGGAAGAACGGTAGGCCGGATAAGGCGTTAGCCGCCATCCGGCAACTAAAGCGGTGAATCCTGGCTTATCTCGTCAAGAGAGAGATGGAAACTTGGTACGAACACCGCCATAAAATAGTCCATCTCCTGGCTGCGACGTAATTCCAGCGTTTTTTCCAGCCGCGTTTTTGCCAGTCCAAACTCATTGTTTCCCGCTGAGAGCTCCTCCAGGCATTTCAGGTAGGCGCAAAGCGCATCGGCCTGTTTTACGATTGCCTGTTCTTCTTCGCTCCAGGCATTCTCATCAATAAGCGGTGCGAAAATATCGCGTAATTCATCCGGCGCCATATCAACCAGCTTTTGCTGGGCGATTTTTTCGATCGCTTTATATTCCTGGGCTATCTGGGAATTAAAATATTTTACCGGCGTCGGCAGATCGCCGGTCAGTACTTCCGAGGCATCATGATACATCGCCAGAAGCGCGATGCGTTCAGCATTGAGCTGACCGCCAAATTTACGGTTTTTTATCGCCGCCAACGCATGGGCGACCATCGCCACCTGCAGACTATGTTCGGAGACGTTTTCCGTACGCACGTTACGCATCAGCGGCCAGCGGTTAATCAACTTCATGCGGGAGAGATGGGCGAAAAAATGGCTCTGCTTCATAGATTACCTT
Source organism: Salmonella sp. A7 (assembly GCF_020181675.1). Classification (NCBI taxonomy): domain Bacteria; kingdom Pseudomonadati; phylum Pseudomonadota; class Gammaproteobacteria; order Enterobacterales; family Enterobacteriaceae; genus Salmonella; species Salmonella sp. A7. Next base: position 1,508,487 of record NZ_CP084001.1, read on the forward strand.
TTGTTTTCACTGCGGCAGACTTCATTGTGCGGGGAGGGTGATGAAGATGCAATTCAGGCTACCGAAGTAGCCTGAATTTAAGATTATTGATGGTAACCTGAGAGGAAACGCCCAAAACGGTTGATGGCCATCTCCAGGTCATCTTCACGCGGTAGCGTCACAATGCGGAAGTGATCCGGCCACGGCCAGTTAAAGGCGGTACCTTGCACCAGCAGCACCTTTTCCTGTAGCAGGAAGTCCAGCACCATCTTCTGGTCGTCGTGAATATTAAAACGTTTAGCGTCGATCCTGGGGAACATGTACAACGCGCCGCGCGGTTTTACGCAGGAAACGCCGGGGATAACGTTAATCAACTCCCAGGCGCGGTTACGCTGTTCATACAGTCGGCCGCCCGGCAGAATAAATTCGCTAATGCTTTGATAGCCGCCGAGCGCGGTCTGAATAGCATGTTGCGCCGGGACGTTGGCGCACAGGCGCATTGAGGCTAACATCTCCAGTCCTTCAATATAGCCCTTCGCATGTTTTTTCGGCCCGTTCAGCACCATCCAGCCCTGGCGGAAGCCGGCGACGCGATAGGTTTTAGACAACCCATTAAAGGTGATGGTCAGCAGATCAGGCGCCAGTGCGGCGATAGAGTGATGCTCGGCATCGTCATAGAGAATCTTGTCATAAATTTCATCGGCGAAGATGATGAGATTATGCTCGCGCGCAATGTTGACAATTTCCATCAACAATTCTTTAGAATAGACGGCGCCAGTAGGGTTGTTTGGATTAATAATGACAATACCACGCGTACGTGGGGTGATTTTGGCGCGGATATCGTCAAGGTCCGGGAACCAGTCGGAAGATTCATCGCAAAGATAATGTACCGCCTTGCCGCTGGAGAGCGATACCGCCGCTGTCCATAACGGATAATCGGGCGCGGGAACCAGCATTTCATCGCCACTGTTAAGCAACGCCTGCATCGCCTGAACGATCAGCTCGGAAACGCCGTTACCGATATAGATATCTTCCACGGTTACATCGCGCATTCCACGGGCCTGATAATGCTGCATAATCGCTTTACGGGCGGAATAAAGCCCTTTCGAGTCGCAATATCCTTGCGCCGTCGGCAAATTACGAATGACATCGACCAGAATTTCGTCCGGCGCTTCAAATCCGAAGGGGGCGGGGTTGCCGATATTCAGTTTAAGAACTTTATTACCTTCTTCCTCAAGGCGTTTCGCTTCTTTCAGAACGGGGCCACGAATGTCATAACAGACATTTTCGAGTTTGCTGGATTTTTCAATGGGGGACATGAATCTTGACCTTTTAGCTGTTATTGCCACTCCCTGCCGTGGAAGTCAGCACGAAACAATGTACTCCCACGACGGTGAGTTTTGAAGAGTGAACAGAAGAAGATTTTGTTTATTTTTAACGCGCTTTCGTACTGTTTAAAACTTCATAAAATCATTTGTTTAGATGTATTTTCTATTTTTGTTTGTATGTGTAGTGTTTTGTTCTATTCGATTGCTCGTAATGTGGTTTTTTATGTTGTCAGAAATTATCTGTTTTATGAGAGATAAGCATTCATCATTAGTGTCGCGCTGGCTATTTCGGAAATACTGAGTATTAAAGGTAAAATGAGAAGGTTAGACCTTTCCGGGGGTGGGTGGTGTGAAACTATTGTTAAGTATAATTAATGAATGGTAGAAATCTTAATTAATTATTATTTAATATTTAAAAAGCATTTACTAAAGTCGTAATAATATCTTTCTGGTCCGATTAGTATAACATATCCCAGGTTAAGATTATTCGTAATAATACTTATAAATATAGCGGTTTTAGGTTAAGATAATGATCCGAAACGGGGGCGTAGTCTGCGTTGTCTGCTAATTATCATGACGCGATTTTATACATAACCTATTGTTCAATATATTGTTTTTGTATCTGTGCGTCTCGGTAAACTATTTGACGCTGTTACAAGATTTACACGTCCATCATTAGCAGAAATCTGTAGACGCCTAAAGGTATGACACATTCTCTTTGATATATCCCGATCAGTTGCATTTGGTATTATATCAGTAAGTAAGAGAAGTGTTTTGGTCGTATTTTCAATTACATTCTAACATTTACCTGGGTAACCAGGCGGTACTGCGAAGGATGCACATTACAAATGGAATTGCTTGTTTCTGAATGCACAGCATTAACCAGGTCAGCCCGATATGACCCGCCAGTAAGTGAAAAATTATGATAAATGCAAATCGTCCGATAATTAACCTCGATCTCGATCTGCTGAGAACGTTCGTGGCCGTTGCCGATCTGAACACCTTCGCCGCGGCGGCGGCGGCGGTATGTCGTACTCAGTCTGCGGTCAGTCAGCAAATGCAGCGTCTTGAGCAACTCGTGGGAAAGGAATTGTTCGCCCGCCATGGTCGTAACAAACTTTTGACCGAACACGGTATCCAGCTTCTGGGGTACGCCAGAAAAATCCTGCGTTTTAATGATGAGGCGTGTTCATCATTAATGTTCAGTAATCTTCAGGGAGTGTTAACAATTGGCGCTTCTGATGAATCAGCTGACACTATCCTGCCTTTTTTGCTTAGCCGAATCAGCTCGGTTTATCCGAAACTCGCGCTTGATGTACGGGTAAAACGCAACGCCTATATGGTGGACATGGTTAAATCGCAGGAAGTAGATTTGGTGGTGACGACTAACCAACCTCATTCGCTGGACTGTCTGAATTTGCGGACCTCGCCCACCCATTGGTATTGTGCGGCTGAGTATGTTTTGCAAAGGGGAGAGCCCGTACCATTAGTCCTGCTGGACGATCCCAGCCCATTCCGCGATATGGTGCTGGAGACGCTAAATGCAGCGGGTATTCCCTGGCGGCTGGCCTATGTGGCGTCTACATTACCGGCGGTACGCGCGGCCGTTAAAGCCGGTCTTGGCGTAACGGCTCGACCTGTCGAAATGATGAGTCCCGACCTTCGCGTGCTGGGCGCCGCAGACGGATTACCGCCTTTGCCGGATACGGAATATCTGTTGTGCCGCGATCCCAATAGCCAGAACGAGCTGGCGATGGTGATTTTCCATGCGATGGAAAGCTATCAAAACCCATGGCATTACAACCAGTTTTCTGCAGAGGGCGGAGATGATCCGCTGATGGTGGAAGGGGGTTTTGAGTAGCTCGCAGGCAGAAGGCGCTAAGTCGTAAATGTAAAAAAGAGCCGCTGGCGATGAAAAAACGCTCAGTGGCTCTTTTTTTGTGCCCATCTGTACGCGCTTAACCGCACAAATTGTAAAAGTTCCGGTAAATCAGCCAGTAGCGATTCACAGTTCAATGTGGGTAAAAAATAACCAGAACATCCATTTTATGAATTTGCATGTTAAAAAACTAGAGAAATTGTTGCTGTTTTAGGGGGTGAATTAACAAAAGCGTGTCACAGATCAAGAAAATACTCCCATTTAGGGGGAGGCATCTTCACAAATTCCTGTCAAAATAGGTGTGTGTTATTTCTTTTGCTTCACAACGGACACGATTCAACAACATAAAATCCCCCCTGGTCGAAGAGTCATTTTCTCCAGGATGGCACTTAATGTTAATGATGATGAATTGATGTAAATTAATGTGAAGGAACTTTTGTTAAAGTTGACAAAAGGTTATAGAAAGGAGTAAAAAACCACATCAATTAGCTGTTTTTATCATTTTCTACAGTAATTGTAGGGTTTTTTTTATTCCTCCCCATGAATCGATGTGGCGCCCATCTGCCGTAAAGAGCAGAGAAACTGGCGCTACTTTTGATGAGTAAGCAATGAGTATGTCAACATCCACTGAAGTCATCGCTCATCACTGGGCATTCGCTATCTTTCTTATCGTTGCCATTGGCCTGTGCTGCCTGATGCTGGTAGGCGGTTGGTTTTTGGGCGGTCGCGCACGCGCGAGGCACAAGAACGTTCCGTTTGAATCAGGTATCGACTCGGTCGGCACCGCCCGCTTACGCTTGTCTGCCAAGTTTTACCTGGTAGCCATGTTCTTCGTTATCTTCGACGTTGAAGCGCTGTATCTGTTCGCATGGTCGACTTCTATCCGCGAAAGCGGCTGGGTTGGCTTTGTGGAAGCTGCAATTTTTATTTTTGTGTTACTGGCTGGTCTGGTTTATCTGGCGCGTATTGGCGCGTTGGACTGGACGCCCGCGCGTTCACGCCGCGAGCGTATGAACCCGGAAACGAACAGTATCGCTAATCGTCAACGCTAACCGCGAGGCATTAAGATGGATTATACGCTCACCCGCATAGATCCTAACGGTGAGAATGACCGTTACCCCCTGCAAAAACAGGAGATCGTAACTGACCCCCTGGAGCAGGAAGTTAACAAAAACGTGTTCATGGGCAAACTGCATGACATGGTTAACTGGGGCCGTAAAAACTCAATTTGGCCCTACAACTTCGGCCTTTCTTGCTGCTATGTAGAGATGGTGACCTCTTTTACCGCAGTGCATGACGTCGCCCGTTTCGGCGCGGAAGTGTTGCGTGCGTCGCCACGTCAGGCTGACCTGATGGTGGTGGCCGGTACCTGCTTTACCAAAATGGCCCCGGTTATTCAGCGTCTGTATGACCAAATGCTGGAGCCAAAATGGGTCATTTCTATGGGCGCCTGCGCCAACTCCGGCGGCATGTACGATATTTATTCGGTAGTGCAGGGCGTTGATAAGTTTATCCCGGTGGATGTGTATATCCCTGGCTGTCCGCCGCGTCCGGAAGCGTATATGCAGGCGTTGATGCTGCTGCAAGAATCGATTGGCAAAGAGCGCCGTCCGCTCTCATGGGTGGTGGGCGATCAGGGCGTGTATCGCGCCAATATGCAGCCAGAACGCGAACGTAAACGCGGCGAGCGTATTGCCGTCACGAACCTGCGTACCCCGGACGAGATTTAATTTGCGCCTGTCGGCAGCAGCACTTCACTTCGCTAACCACTATTTTAATAGCGCGAAGCACTGCCGACCACCACGGACCATTTGCAATGGTGAACAATATGACCGACTTAACCGCGCAAGACGCTGCATGGAGTACCCGCGATCATCTTGATGATCCGGTTATCGGCGAACTGCGCAACCGTTTTGGGCCGGATGCCTTTACCGTTCAGGCGACCCGCACCGGTATCCCCGTTGTTTGGGTCAAGCGTGAACAACTACTGGAGGTTGGCAATTTCTTAAAGAAACTGCCGAAACCTTACGTCATGCTGTTTGACTTACACGGCATGGATGAACGCCTGCGTACGCACCGTGACGGGTTACCCGCCGCGGATTTTTCCGTTTTCTACCACCTGATTTCCATTGAGCGTAATCGCGATATCATGCTCAAGGTGGCGTTGTCTGAAAACGACCTGCGCGTGCCGACCTTCACTAAACTTTTCCCTAACGCCAACTGGTACGAGCGTGAGACCTGGGAGATGTTTGGCATTGATATCGAAGGCCACCCGCACCTGACGCGCATCATGATGCCGCAAACCTGGGAAGGCCATCCGCTGCGTAAAGATTATCCGGCGCGCGCGACCGAATTCGACCCGTTTGAGCTGACCAAAGCTAAGCAGGATCTGGAAATGGAAGCGCTGACCTTTAAGCCGGAAGACTGGGGGATGAAGCGCGGGACTGACAACGAGGACTTTATGTTCCTCAACCTCGGCCCGAACCACCCGTCCGCGCACGGTGCGTTTCGTATTATCCTGCAACTTGACGGCGAAGAAATCGTCGACTGCGTGCCGGATATCGGTTATCACCACCGCGGCGCCGAAAAAATGGGCGAGCGCCAGTCCTGGCATAGCTACATTCCCTATACCGACCGTATCGAATACCTCGGTGGTTGCGTCAATGAAATGCCGTACGTGCTGGCGGTAGAAAAGTTGGCAGGGATCACCGTCCCGGATCGTGTGAACGTCATCCGCGTGATGCTCTCCGAACTGTTCCGCATTAACAGTCATCTGCTGTACATCTCGACCTTTATTCAGGACGTCGGCGCGATGACGCCGGTCTTCTTTGCCTTTACCGACCGGCAGAAAATTTATGACCTAGTGGAAGCCATTACCGGTTTCCGTATGCACCCGGCCTGGTTCCGTATCGGCGGCGTCGCGCACGACTTGCCGCGCGGTTGGGATCGCCTGCTGCGAGAGTTCCTTGAGTGGATGCCGAAGCGTCTGGATTCTTACGAGAAAGCCGCGCTGCGTAACACCATTTTGAAAGGGCGTTCGCAGGGCGTTGCCGCTTACGGCGCGAAAGAGGCGCTGGAGTGGGGCACCACCGGCGCAGGGCTGCGCGCGACCGGGATCGACTTCGACGTGCGTAAATGGCGTCCATACTCTGGCTACGAAAACTTTGACTTTGAAGTGCCGGTGGGCGGCGGCGTTTCCGACTGCTATACCCGCGTGATGCTGAAAGTGGAAGAGCTGCGCCAGAGTCTGCGCATTCTTCAGCAGTGCCTCGATAACATGCCGGAAGGCCCGTTCAAAGCGGATCACCCGCTGACCACGCCGCCGCCGAAAGAGCGCACGCTGCAACATATCGAAACCCTGATCACCCACTTCCTGCAGGTCTCCTGGGGCCCGGTAATGCCGGCGCAGGAGTCCTTCCAGATGGTGGAAGCGACGAAGGGGATTAACAGTTACTACCTGACCAGCGACGGCAGCACTATGAGCTACCGTACCCGCGTGCGCACGCCGAGCTTTGCGCACCTGCAGCAGATTCCCTCGGCGATCCGCGGTAGCCTGGTCTCCGACCTGATTGTCTATCTGGGTAGTATCGATTTTGTTATGTCAGATGTGGACCGCTAATTATGCACGAGAATCAACAACCACAAACCGAGGCTTTTGAGCTGAGTGCGGCAGAGCGTGAAGCGATAGAGCACGAGAAGCACCACTACGAAGACCCGCGTGCGGCGTCCATTGAAGCGCTGAAAATCGTTCAGAAGCAGCGTGGCTGGGTGCCGGACGGCGCGATCTACGCTATTGCCGATGTGCTGGGTATTCCGGCGAGCGACGTCGAAGGCGTCGCCACATTCTACAGCCAGATCTTCCGTCAGCCGGTCGGTCGCCACGTGATTCGCTACTGCGACAGCGTGGTGTGCCATATCACCGGCTATCAGGGGATTCAGGCCGCGCTGGAAAAAAATCTCAACATCAAACCGGGGCAGACGACCTTTGATGGTCGCTTTACGCTGCTGCCGACCTGCTGCCTGGGGAATTGCGATAAAGGGCCGAACATGATGATTGATGAGGATACTCACAGCCATCTGACCCCGGAAGCCATTCCTGAACTACTGGAGCGGTATAAATGAAAAACGTTATCCGTACTCCCGAAACCCACCCGCTGACCTGGCGTCTGCGCGATGACAAACAGCCGGTCTGGCTGGATGAATATCGTAGCAAAAACGGCTACGAAGGCGCGCGTAAGGCGCTGACCGGCCTGTCTCCGGATGAAATCGTCAGCCAGGTAAAAGACGCCGGTCTGAAAGGGCGCGGCGGCGCGGGCTTTTCCACCGGTCTGAAGTGGAGCCTGATGCCGAAAGATGAATCCATGAACATCCGTTACCTGCTGTGTAACGCCGATGAAATGGAGCCGGGCACCTATAAAGACCGTCTGCTGATGGAACAGCTGCCGCACCTGCTGGTGGAAGGTATGCTGATCTCCGCGTTCGCGCTGAAAGCGTATCGTGGTTACATCTTCCTGCGCGGCGAATATATCGAAGCGGCTGTACATCTGCGCCGTGCGATTGCTGAAGCAACCGAGGCCGGGCTGCTTGGCAAAAATATCATGGGCACCGGGTTCGACTTTGAACTGTTTGTCCACACCGGGGCAGGACGTTACATCTGTGGTGAAGAAACGGCGCTGATTAACTCCCTCGAAGGCCGTCGCGCGAACCCGCGCTCCAAGCCGCCCTTCCCGGCGACCTCCGGCGTATGGGGCAAGCCGACCTGTGTGAATAACGTCGAAACGTTGTGCAACGTCCCGGCAATCCTCGCCAACGGCGTGGAGTGGTACCAGAACATTTCGAAAAGCAAAGATGCGGGTACCAAGCTGATGGGCTTCTCAGGCCGCGTGAAGAATCCGGGCCTGTGGGAATTACCGTTCGGCACCACCGCGCGTGAGATCCTAGAAGATTATGCGGGCGGTATGCGCGATGGCCTGAAATTCAAAGCCTGGCAGCCGGGCGGGGCGGGAACCGACTTCCTGACCGAGGCGCATCTTGACCTGCCGATGGAGTTCGAAAGCATCGGTAAAGCAGGCAGCCGTCTGGGCACCGCGCTGGCGATGGCGGTAGACCACGAAATCGGCATGGTATCGCTGGTGCGTAACCTGGAAGAGTTCTTTGCCCGCGAATCCTGCGGCTGGTGTACGCCATGCCGCGACGGGTTGCCGTGGAGCGTGAAAATTCTGCGCGCGCTGGAGCGTGGCGAAGGCCAGCCGGGGGATATCGAGACACTTGAGCAACTGTGTCGTTTCCTCGGACCGGGTAAAACCTTCTGCGCGCATGCGCCGGGCGCGGTTGAGCCACTGCAAAGCGCAATTAAGTATTTCCGCGAAGAATTCGAAGCTGGCATCAAGCAGCCGTTCAGCAATACCCATTTAATCAATGGTATTCAGCCGAACCTGCTCAAAGAGCGCTGGTGAGTTAACGATTTTTAATTTGGAAGCATGCTAATGGCTACGATTCATGTAGACGGCAAAGAATACGAGGTCAACGGCGCGGACAACCTGCTACAGGCATGTCTGTCCCTGGGCCTTGATATTCCGTATTTTTGCTGGCACCCGGCGCTGGGAAGCGTCGGTGCTTGCCGCCAGTGTGCGGTGAAGCAATACCAAAACGCGGAAGATACGCGTGGTCGCCTGGTGATGTCCTGTATGACGCCAGCCACCGACGGTACCTTTATCTCTATTGACGACGAAGAAGCGAAACAGTTCCGTGAAAGCGTGGTGGAGTGGCTGATGACTAACCACCCGCACGACTGTCCGGTTTGTGAAGAGGGCGGTAACTGCCATCTTCAGGATATGACCGTGATGACGGGGCACAGTTTCCGCCGCTACCGTTTCACCAAACGTACCCACCGCAACCAGGATCTGGGGCCGTTCATCTCTCACGAAATGAACCGCTGCATCGCCTGCTACCGTTGTGTGCGTTACTACAAAGATTATGCCGACGGCACCGATCTGGGCGTCTATGGCGCGCATGACAACGTCTACTTCGGGCGTCCGGAAGACGGTACGCTGGAAAGCGAATTCTCCGGTAACCTGGTCGAGATTTGCCCGACCGGCGTCTTCACCGATAAAACGCACTCCGAGCGTTACAACCGTAAATGGGACATGCAGTTTGCGCCGAGCATCTGCCAGCAGTGTTCCATCGGCTGTAACATCAGCCCGGGCGAGCGCTATGGCGAATTACGCCGTATCGAAAACCGTTACAACGGTACCGTTAACCACTACTTCCTCTGCGACCGCGGTCGTTTCGGCTATGGCTATGTGAACCTGAAAGACCGTCCGCGTCAGCCGGTTCAGCGCCGCGGCGATGACTTTATTACTCTCAACGCCGAGCAGGCGATGCAGGGCGCGGCGGATATTCTGCGCCAGTCGAAGAAAGTGATCGGTATCGGTTCGCCACGCGCCAGCATTGAGAGCAACTTTGCGCTGCGTGAGCTGGTTGGTGCGGAAAACTTCTACACCGGTATCGCGCGCGGCGAGCAGGAACGTCTGCAACTGGCGCTGAAAGTGCTGCGTGAAGGCGGAATTTACACCCCGGCGCTGCGGGAGATCGAATCTTATGACGCGGTACTGGTCTTGGGTGAGGATGTCACTCAGACCGGCGCGCGCGTTGCGCTGGCGGTACGCCAGGCGGTGAAAGGTAAAGCGCGTGAAATGGCGGCGGCGCAGAAAGTGGCCGACTGGCAGATTGCGGCCATCCTTAACATCGGCCAGCGTGCCAAACATCCGCTGTTCGTGACCAACGTGGACGGCACCCGTCTGGATGATATCGCCGCCTGGACCTATCGCGCGCCGGTGGAAGATCAGGCGCGCCTGGGCTTTGCGATTGCTCATGCGCTGGACAATACAGCGCCTGCGGTTGACGGTATCGACAGCGACTTACAAAACAAAATTGATGTCATTGTGCAGGCGTTGGCCGGCGCGAAAAAACCGCTGATTATCTCCGGCACTAACGCCGGTAGCAGTGAGGTGATTCAGGCGGCCGCCAACGTGGCGAAAGCGCTGAAAGGCCGTGGCGCCGACGTCGGTATTACTATGATTGCTCGTTCCGTGAACAGCATGGGGCTGGGTATGATGGGCGGCGGTTCGCTTGATGATGCCTTGGGCGAGCTGGAAACCGGCAGTGCGGACGCGGTGGTGGTGCTGGAAAACGATCTCCACCGTCATGCAAGCGCTACGCGCGTGAACGCTGCGCTCGCCAAAGCGCCGCTGGTGATGGTGGTTGACCATCAGCGCACGGCGATTATGGAAAACGCGCATCTGGTGCTTTCCGCGGCAAGCTTCGCCGAAAGCGATGGTACGGTCATCAACAACGAAGGCCGCGCGCAGCGCTTCTTCCAGGTTTATGATCCGGCCTACTACGATAACAAGACGATTATGCTGGAAAGCTGGCGCTGGCTGCATTCACTGCACAGCACCGTCGAAAACCGCGAAGTGGACTGGACTCAGCTTGACCACGTGATCGACGCGGTCATTGCCGCCATGCCGCAATTTGCCGGTATTAAAGACGCCGCGCCGGATGCGACCTTCCGCATTCGTGGGCAGAAGCTGGCGCGCGAACCGCATCGTTACAGCGGTCGTACCGCAATGCGCGCCAATATCAGCGTGCACGAACCACGTCAGCCGCAGGATAAAGACACCATGTTCGCCTTCTCAATGGAAGGGAATAACCAACCGACTGCCCCGCGATCTGAAATTCCGTTCGCCTGGGCGCCGGGCTGGAACTCCCCGCAGGCGTGGAACAAATTCCAGGATGAAGTGGGCGGCAAACTGCGTCACGGCGATCCGGGCGTGCGTTTGATTGAAGCGACTGAGGGCGGTCTGGATTATTTCACTACCGTGCCGGCAAGCTTCCAGGCGCAGGACGGTCAGTGGCGTATTGCGCCGTATTACCACCTGTTTGGCAGCGACGAATTGTCTCAGCGTTCTCCGGTCTTCCAGAGCCGTATGCCGCAGCCGTATATCAAACTTAACCCGGCGGATGCCGCGAAGTTGGGTGTCAATGCCGGGACGCGCGTCTCCTTTAGCTACGATGGCAATACGGTGACGCTGCCGGTTGAAATCTCTGAAGGGTTAGCGGCAGGGCAGGTAGGGCTGCCGATGGGTATGCCTGGCATCGCGCCGGTTCTGGCTGGCGCGCGTCTTGAGGATCTGCGGGAGGCGCAACAATGAGTTGGATTACACCGGATCTGATTGAGATCCTGCTGAGCATTCTCAAAGCGGTGGTGATTTTGCTGGTGGTCGTCACCTGCGGGGCCTTCATGAGCTTTGGCGAACGTCGTCTGCTGGGTCTGTTCCAGAACCGTTATGGACCAAACCGCGTTGGCTGGGGCGGCTCGCTCCAGCTGGTCGCGGACATGATCAAGATGTTCTTTAAAGAAGACTGGATCCCGAAATTCTCGGATCGCGTCATCTTTACCCTGGCGCCGATGATCGCGTTTACTTCGCTGCTGCTCTCCTTCGCCATTGTGCCGGTTAGCCCTAATTGGGTGGTGGCCGATTTAAACATCGGGATTTTGTTCTTCCTGATGATGGCCGGTCTGGCGGTTTACGCGGTGCTGTTCGCCGGTTGGTCGAGCAACAACAAATACTCGCTGCTGGGCGCGATGCGCGCGTCTGCCCAGACGGTGAGCTACGAAGTGTTCCTTGGTCTTTCCCTGATGGGCGTGGTGGCGCAGGCCGGTTCATTTAATATGACCGATATCGTCAATAACCAGGCGCATCTGTGGAACGTGATTCCGCAATTCTTTGGGTTTGTTACTTTCGCCATCGCGGGCGTAGCGGTCTGTCACCGTCACCCGTTTGACCAGCCGGAAGCCGAGCAGGAACTGGCGGACGGTTACCACATCGAATATTCCGGTATGAAATTCGGTCTGTTCTTTGTGGGGGAGTACATCGGCATCGTCACCGTTTCCGCGCTGATGGTAACGTTGTTCTTCGGTGGCTGGCATGGCCCGTTCTTACCGCCATTCGTCTGGTTCGCGCTGAAAACCGCGTTCTTCATGATGATGTTCATTTTGATTCGTGCGTCGTTACCGCGTCCGCGTTATGACCAGGTAATGTCCTTCGGCTGGAAAGTTTGCCTGCCGCTGACGCTCATCAACTTGCTGGTAACGGCGGCTGTCATTCTGTGGCAGGCGCAATAAGGGACACAAAGACCATGACCTTAAAAGAATTATTAGTAGGTTTCGGCACTCAGGTACGCAGTATCTGGATGATCGGCCTGCATGCGTTCGCCAAACGCGAAACGCGGATGTATCCGGAAGAGCCGGTCTATTTACCGCCCCGTTACCGTGGCCGTATCGTGCTCACGCGCGACCCGGACGGTGAAGAGCGCTGCGTTGCCTGTAACCTGTGTGCGGTAGCCTGTCCGGTAGGCTGTATCTCTCTGCAAAAAGCGGAGACCAAAGATGGCCGCTGGTATCCGGAATTTTTCCGCATTAACTTCTCACGCTGCATCTTCTGCGGCCTGTGCGAAGAAGCGTGCCCGACCACGGCGATTCAGTTGACCCCGGACTTCGAACTGGGCGAATACAAACGTCAGGATCTGGTGTACGAAAAAGAGGATCTGCTGATTTCCGGTCCGGGCAAATACCCGGAATATAACTTCTACCGGATGGCGGGTATGGCAATCGACGGCAAAGATAAAGGCGAAGCAGAGAACGAAGCCAAGCCTATCGACGTCAAGAGCCTGTTACCGTAAGGAGAGGGCAATGGAATTCGCTTTTTATATCTGTGGCCTGATAGCCATCCTCGCGACCCTGCGAGTGATCACCCATACCAATCCGGTACACGCGCTGTTGTATCTGGTGATATCGCTACTGGCGATTTCCGGGGTGTTCTTTTCGCTGGGCGCTTATTTTGCCGGTGCGCTGGAAATTATCGTCTACGCAGGCGCCATCATGGTGCTGTTTGTGTTCGTGGTGATGATGCTCAACCTCGGCGGCAGCGAAATCGAACAGGAACGCCAGTGGCTGAAGCCGCAGGTGTGGATTGGTCCGGCGGTTTTGTCGGCCATTATGCTGGCGGTCATTGTGTACGCCATTCTGGGCGTTAACGACCAGGGCATCGACGGCACGCCGATTAGCGCGAAAGCGGTGGGCATCACGCTGTTCGGGCCTTATGTTCTGGCGGTCGAACTGGCGTCTATGCTGCTGCTGGCAGGCCTGGTGGTGGCGTTCCACGTCGGTCGTGAAGAGCGTGCGGGTGAAGTGCTAAGCAACCGCGCCGATGACCGCGCGAAAAGAAAAACGGAGGAGCGCGCATGATCCCCTTAACACATGGACTGATCCTCGCTGCGATTTTATTCGTCCTGGGTTTAACCGGTCTGGTTATCCGCCGCAATCTGCTGTTTATGCTGATCGGGCTGGAAATCATGATTAACGCCTCCGCGCTGGCCTTTGTGGTCGCCGGGAGCTACTGGGGCCAGACCGATGGTCAGGTGATGTACATTCTCGCCATCAGCCTTGCGGCTGCGGAAGCGAGTATTGGACTTGCGCTGTTGCTGCAACTCCATCGCCGTCGCCAGAACCTGAACATCGATTCAGTAAGTGAGATGCGTGGATGAACATGCTTGCCTTAACCATTATTCTGCCATTGATTGGCTTTGTACTGCTGGCGTTCTCTCGCGGACGCTGGTCGGAAAATCTCTCCGCGACCATTGGCGTGGGTTCCGTTGGTCTGGCGGCGTTGGTGACAGCGTTTGTCGGGATGGATTTCTTCGCCAACGGCAAACAGGCGTTCAGCCAGCCGCTGTGGACGTGGATGTCGGTCGGTAACTTCAACATCGGTTTTAACCTGGTGCTGGACGGCCTGTCGCTGACCATGCTCTCTGTGGTCACCGGCGTCGGCTTCCTGATCCACATGTTCGCGTCCTGGTACATGCGTGGAGAAGAGGGTTACTCCCGCTTCTTCGCTTATACCAACCTGTTTATCGCCAGCATGGTTGTTCTGGTGCTGTCCGATAACCTGCTGTTGATGTACCTCGGCTGGGAAGGCGTGGGCCTGTGCTCTTATCTGTTGATCGGCTTCTATTACAGCGATCCGAAGAATGGCGCAGCGGCAATGAAAGCCTTCGTGGTGACCCGTGTCGGTGACGTATTCCTCGCCTTCGCGCTGTTCATCCTCTACAACGAACTGGGCACGCTGAACTTCCGCGAAATGGTCGAGCTGGCGCCAGCGCACTTTGCTGACGGCAACAACATGCTGATGTGGGCGACGCTGATGCTGCTGGGCGGCGCGGTCGGTAAATCTGCGCAGCTTCCGTTGCAGACCTGGCTTGCCGACGCGATGGCCGGCCCGACGCCGGTCTCCGCGCTGATCCACGCCGCTACCATGGTGACCGCCGGTGTCTACCTGATCGCTCGTACCCATGGTTTGTTCCTGATGACCCCGGAAATTCTGCATCTGGTGGGCATTATCGGGGCGATTACGTTGGTCATGGCGGGTTTCGCCGCGCTGGTGCAGACCGACATCAAACGCGTGCTGGCCTATTCCACCATGAGCCAGATTGGCTACATGTTCCTGGCGCTCGGCGTACAGGCGTGGGATGCGGCAATTTTCCACCTGATGACGCACGCCTTCTTTAAAGCGCTGTTGTTCCTGGCGTCCGGCTCGGTCATTCTGGCCTGCCATCACGAACAGAACATCTTTAAGATGGGCGGTCTGCGTAAGTCGATTCCACTGGTGTATGCCTGCTTCCTGGTGGGGGGCGCGGCGCTGTCGGCGCTGCCGCTGGTCACTGCGGGCTTCTTCAGTAAGGATGAGATCCTGGCTGGCGCGATGGCGAACGGTCATATCAATCTGATGGTGGCGGGTCTGGTCGGCGCGTTCATGACCTCCCTGTACACCTTCCGGATGATTTTCATCGTCTTCCACGGTAAAGAACAAATTCACGCTCATGCAGGGAAGGGGATTACCCACCATCTGCCGCTGATTGTCCTGATGATTCTGTCTACCTTTGTTGGCGCGCTGATTGTGCCGCCGCTGCAGGGAGTGCTGCCGCAGACAACTGAACTGGCGCATGGTCGCGTCATGACGCTGGAAATTACCTCTGGCGTAGTAGCGATTGCCGGCATCCTGATTGCCGCATGGCTGTGGCTGGGTAAACGCACGCTGGTGACGTCGATCGCCAACAGCGCGCCGGGCCGTCTGCTGGGGACCTGGTGGTATAACGCCTGGGGCTTTGACTGGCTGTACGACAAAGTATTCGTCAAGCCATTCCTCGGTATCGCCTGGCTGCTGAAGCGCGACCCGCTTAATGCGTTGATGAACATTCCGGCTATCCTTTCCCGTTTTGCAGGCAAAGGCCTGGTACTGAGCGAGAACGGTTATTTGCGCTGGTATGTGGCATCCATGAGCATCGGCGCGGTTGTGGTGCTGGCGCTGCTGATGGCACTGCGTTGATCGTAAAGTGAATTTTATCCAAATTCGTTGAAAATCAGGCCTCTGTCAGAGGCCTTAAAAAGGAATAAAAATCGCCATGTTACTACCCTGGCTAATATTGATTCCCTTTATCGGCGGCTTTCTGTGCTGGCAGACCGAACGCTTTGGCGTGAAGGTGCCGCGCTGGATAGCGCTGATTACCATGGGGCTGACGCTGGCGCTCGGTCTGCAATTGTGGTTGCAGGGCGGCTACTCACTGACGCAATCCGCCGGTATTCCACAGTGGCAATCTGAATTTGTCCTGCCGTGGATCCCGCGTTTTGGCATCTCTATCCATCTGGCGCTCGACGGACTGTCGCTGCTAATGGTGGTGCTGACCGGCCTGCTCGGCGTTCTGGCGGTGCTTTGCTCCTGGCGAGAAATCGAAAAATATCAGGGCTTCTTCCACCTGAACCTGATGTGGATCTTAGGCGGCGTTATCGGCGTGTTCCTGGCCATCGACATGTTCCTGTTCTTCTTCTTCTGGGAAATGATGCTGGTGCCGATGTACTTCCTGATAGCGCTGTGGGGGCATAAAGCTTCTGACGGGAAAACGCGTATCACGGCGGCAACCAAGTTCTTCATTTATACCCAGGCGAGTGGTCTGGTGATGCTGATTGCCATCCTGGCGCTGGTCTTTGTGCACTACAACGCGACCGGCGTGTGGACCTTCAACTATGAAGAGCTGCTGAACACGCCGATGTCCCACGGTGTGGAATATCTGCTGATGCTGGGCTTCTTCATCGCCTTCGCGGTGAAAATGCCGGTGGTGCCGCTGCATGGCTGGCTGCCAGATGCGCACTCCCAGGCGCCGACCGCCGGTTCCGTCGACCTGGCCGGTATCTTGCTGAAAACCGCCGCTTACGGTCTGCTGCGTTTCTCCCTGCCATTGTTCCCGAACGCGTCGGCGGAGTTTGCGCCGATCGCCATGTGGCTGGGCGTTATCGGCATTTTCTACGGCGCGTGGATGGCCTTTACCCAATACGACATCAAGCGCCTGATTGCCTATACCTCCGTTTCGCATATGGGCTTCGTGCTGATCGCTATCTACACCGGCAGCCAACTGGCGTACCAGGGCGCGGTGATTCAGATGATTGCGCACGGTTTGTCCGCAGCCGGTCTGTTCATTCTGTGTGGCCAGTTGTACGAACGTCTGCATACGCGTGACATGCGTATGATGGGCGGCCTGTGGGGCAAGATGAAGTGGTTGCCTGCGCTCTCCATGTTCTTTGCGGTGGCGACGCTCGGGATGCCGGGCACCGGTAACTTTGTCGGCGAATTTATGATTCTGTTCGGCAGCTACCAGGTGGTGCCGGTGATTACCGTTATCTCCACCTTTGGGTTGGTATTCGCCTCTGTATACTCGCTGGCGATGCTGCATCGCGCTTACTTTGGTAAAGCGAAGAGCCAGATTGCCAGCCAGGAACTGCCAGGGATGTCGCTGCGCGAGCTGTTTATCATTCTGTTGCTGGTGGTGCTTCTGGTACTGCTTGGCTTCTATCCGCAGCCGATTCTGGATACCTCGCATTCTGCGATGAGCAACATCCAGCAGTGGTTTGTTAATTCTGTTACTACTACAAGGCCGTAAATCGCCATGACAATAACTCCACAACACCTGATTGCGCTGCTACCGCTGCTGATCGTCGGCTTGACGGTGGTGGTTGTGATGCTCTCCATTGCGTGGCGACGCAATCACTTCCTCAATGCCACGCTGTCGGTCATTGGGCTTAACGCTGCTCTGGTTTCGCTTTGGTTTGTCGGCCAGGCCGGGGCAATGGACGTCACGCCGCTGATGCGCGTTGACGGCTTTGCGATGCTCTACACCGGGCTGGTGCTGCTGGCGAGCCTCGCCACCTGCACCTTTGCCTACCCGTGGCTGGAAGGCTATAACGATAACCAGGAAGAGTTCTACCTGCTGGTGTTAATCGCCAGCCTGGGGGGAATTCTGCTGGCGAACGCTAACCATCTGGCGGCGCTGTTCCTCGGTATTGAACTGATCTCGCTGCCGCTGTTCGGCCTGATTGGTTATGCTTTCCGCCAGAAACGCTCGCTGGAAGCCAGTATCAAATACACCATCCTCTCCGCCGCCGCCTCGTCTTTCCTGCTGTTCGGGATGGCGCTGGTCTATGCGCAGTCCGGCAACCTGTCTTTCGAAGCGCTCGGTAAGAGCCTCGGCGATGGTATGCTGCACGAGCCGTTGCTGCTGGCGGGCTTTGGCCTGATGATTGTCGGTCTGGGCTTTAAACTCTCTCTGGTGCCGTTCCACCTGTGGACGCCAGACGTATACCAGGGCGCGCCTGCGCCGGTTTCCACCTTCCTGGCGACGGCGAGCAAAATCGCTATCTTCGGCGTGGTGATGCGTCTGTTCCTCTATGCGCCGGTAGGCGACAGCGAAGCGGTACGCGTGGTGCTGGGCATTATCGCCTTTGCCTCTATCATCTTTGGTAACCTGATGGCGCTGAGCCAGACCAACATCAAACGTCTGCTCGGTTACTCTTCTATCTCTCACCTCGGCTACTTGCTGGTGGCGCTGATTGCCCTGCAGAGCGGCGAGATGTCGATGGAAGCGGTTGGCGTTTACCTGGCCGGTTATCTGTTCAGCAGCCTCGGCGCGTTTGGCGTGGTCAGCCTGATGTCCAGCCCGTTCCGCGGCCCGGATGCCGATTCCCTGTACTCTTACCGTGGTCTGTTCTGGCACCGTCCGGTTCTTGCCGCGGTGATGACGGTGATGATGCTGTCGCTGGCAGGTATCCCGATGACGCTGGGCTTTATCGGCAAATTCTACGTGCTGGCGGTCGGCGTTCAGGCCAGCCTGTGGTGGCTGGTCGCCGCCGTGGTAGTGGGTTCCGCGATTGGTTTGTACTACTACCTGCGCGTTGCGGTGAGTCTCTACCTGCACGCGCCGCAGCAACCGGGACGCGACGCGCCGACAAACTGGCAGTACAGCGCGGGCGGGATCGTGGTGCTGATCTCCGCGTTGCTGGTGTTGGTACTGGGCGTCTGGCCGCAGCCGCTGATTAGCCTTGTGCAGTTAGCGACGCCGTTGATGTAAGCAATAAGTAAAAACGAAAAACCCGCTTCACGAAGCGGGTTTTTTATTATCTGATGTAATGCGTTGAAATAACTATGGATTGTAGGCCGGATAAGGCGCTTGCGCCGCCATCCGGCAGGTAAGGTCTCAGCGACCGGAATTTAACTTAGCAACTGCCGGCTTACCAACGGGCCGCTGACGTTTTGCGCCGCGCGCTCCATCACTTCCTGTATCACTGAAGAGAGTTCATTGATTTCAAATTTGGCGACGTAGCCGTCGGCCTTCACCTTACGCACATGATCTTCGTTGGCGCTGCCGGAAAGGGAAGAGTGAATAACGACCGGGATCTTTTTCAGCCGTTCATCGGTTTTAATTTTACGCGTTAACGTAAAGCCATCCATCTCCGGCATCTCAAGATCTGTCAGGACCAGCGCGATTTTCTCGCTAATTGGCTTACCTTCGGCCTCCGCTTCCTGCGCCAGTTGCTGGATTCTCTCCCATGCATCCTTGCCGGTCACATGCATCTGATGCGGAATTCCCATTGCGTTCAGCCCTTTTTCCAGCATCGCGCGGGCGACTTTGGAGTCTTCCGCCACAATGGCTACCGCGCCTGGGGTAATATAAAATTTATTGGTCTTTAGATTGGTGGCGCGCAGATCGTGGCTGGAGGGGACAATATCATAAAGGATCTGCTCAACGTCGAGCACCAGCGCCAGGTTGTTGGTTTCTTTGTTGTCATCCAGGCAGGCAATACTGGTGATGTAGCGACCGTTGACGGCTTTCTCGGCGGTATGCACCTGTTGCCAGTCAAGACGCATAATATTTTCCACCGACTCGACGGCAAATGCCTGTACGCTGCGCGCATATTCGGTGATCAGCAAAATATTCAGCCCGGTTTCCGGCTTGCAGCCCGCTACCGCTGGCAAATCAATCACCGGAATGACCTGATCCCGAATATTGACCATGCCCAATAGCGGCGCTTTCATGCCTGCCGGGCGCGTAAAGGCGGGCATCGGTACGATTTCGCGCAGCTTAAATACATTGATGCCGAACAGCTCTGACTTCTGTTCATGCAGCGATGTACCAAGACGGAATAACAGCAGCTCAAAACGGTTTGACAGGGTTAAATTGGCCCTGTCATCAATATCTTTCTGAAAATTGTCCATCCTCACCTCATTATGAAAGCCTGCCTTTTTTAGTGTTATCGGCAATGAGGACAAAAAATGGAGCGCTAAACCGGGAAAACAGAAAAATCGTAAGCCAGCTCCGTCGCCGGGAAAATAGCGCGGCATTCCGCCAGTAAGCGCTGACAGCCTTTATCGTCATAGCGTGAGCTAATATGGGTCATGATCAGCCGACCGACGTCAGCTTCCCGCGCCAGCGTCGCGGTTTGACGGGTGGAGCTGTGTCCGCGAGCGTTGGCTTTCTCCTCCATTGACGCATCCAGCGTGGTTTCATGTACCATCACATCCACGCCTTGCGCCAGCGCGAGGGCGGCCTCGCAGGGCGCGGTATCGCCGAAAATCGCCACTGATTTCCCGGCCACGGCGGGAGCAAGGTAGTCGGCGCCATTGATCTGCCTTCCATCGGCAAGCGTGACGGTTTTTCCTGCCTTCAACGCCTGAAACAGCGGGCCGGGCGTAACGCCTGCGGCTTTTAACGCCCTGGCATTCAGCGCGCCAGGCTTGTCATGTTCAACAACGCGATATCCGTAGCACTCCAGTGGATGCTCCAGCCTGAACGCGGTCACTTTACGCAGACCGTCGTCAAGAATATCGCCTGCGCTAATTTCTTCAATTTGCAACGGAAAATCGGTCCATGAACCGCTAAGGCGCAGTGTGGTTGCAATAAACTCACGCACGCCTTGAGGCCCGTATACGGTTAGCGGATGGGGATTCCCCGCCATCGACCGGCTGCATAGCAGACCCGGCAGGCCAAACAGATGATCTCCGTGAAGATGGCTGATAAAAATGCGCTCAAGCTTACCGGGATGAAACGCGGTATTAAGCATTTGATGCTGTGTCCCTTCGCCGCAATCAAAAAGCCATACTCCCGGCTGCGTTGGATGTTGCAGATGTAATAAAATTGCCGTTACATTGCGTGAGCGCGTGGGAACGCCTGCGGACGTACCTAAAAAAATTAATTCCATCTTGTCCATACACGTTTGGTTATCGTTTAACCCAAGATTACCACAACACAGGAGCGCATCATGATTGACTGGCAGGATCTCCACCATAGCGAACTTACCGTTCCTCAACTTTACGCGTTACTCAAATTGCGCTGCGCGGTCTTTGTGGTAGAACAGCGCTGTCCTTACCTGGATGTGGATGGCGATGATTTAGTCGGCGACAATCGGCATATTCTGGGCTGGCATCAGGATGAGCTGGTGGCGTATGCGAGGATTCTGAAAAGCGATAACGAATCAGACCCGGTTGTTATTGGCCGGGTGATCGTCAGCGATGCCTGGCGAGGGGCGAAACTGGGCCAGCAATTAATGGCGAAAACGCTGGAATCTTGTGGGCGGCACTGGCCGGATAAGCCGCTATATCTGGGGGCGCAGGCGCATCTGCAACCTTTTTACGCGCGGTTTGGTTTTATTCCGGTCACCGATGTTTATGACGAAGATGGCATTCCGCACCGGGGAATGGCGCGGGAGGTTCATCAGGCATAAGCCGAAACCGTTGACTATAGTTAGGAGCAGGTGTTAACACAACGGAGAATGAGAATGTCATATCAATTTGGTGAATCACGTGTTGATGATGATCTGACTTTGCTCAGCGAAACGCTGGAAGAGGTTTTACGTTCCTCAGGCGATCCCGCCGATCAAAAATACATTGAGCTGAAAGCCCGCGCGGAACAAGCGCTGGAAGAGGTGAAAAGCCGCGTAAGCCATGCGTCGGATAGCTATTATTACCGGGCAAAGCAGGCCGTTTATAAAGCGGATGACTACGTTCATGAAAAACCCTGGCAGGGTATTGGCGTAGGCGCGGCGGTAGGACTGGTACTTGGACTGCTGCTGGCGCGGCGCTAAATCCCCCCACTGAACAGAATTGCAACCCTCCCTAAATGAGGTACTGCTTTTTTAGGGCAGTACCCCGTATAATGTGGGGTTTTTAACAGGGAGGGTCCGCGTGCATTCTATTACTACTGCGCTGGAAAATCTGACGCGTCAGCTATCGCAAGAGATACCGGCGACGCCAGGGCTTTGCGTTTTCGATGCGCCTTTCCCTTTAAACGATGCCTTCGATGCATTGAGCTGGCTGGCCAGCCAGTCATCCTTTCCGCAATTCTACTGGCAACAGCGCAATGGCGACGAAGAAGCTGCCGTTCTCGGGGCAATCACCGTCTTTTCATCGCTCGATCTGGCGCAACGGTTTTTACGTCAGCACGCGCAGCCTGACCTGCGTATTTGGGGGCTGAATGCGTTCGAGCCGAAAGAGGGCTACTTATTGCTGCCGCGGCTGGAGTGGCGACGTAGCGGTGGTACGGCGACCTTACGCTTACATCTGCACAGTGACGTTTCGCTACGCGATGATGCGCGCCAGGCGAAAGCGTTTCTCGCTTCTCTGGTCGGTATTAAGCCTGTTCCGGCGCTGCGCCTTTCGCTCACGAGCGAGCAGCACTGGCCGGACAAAGACGGTTGGGTGAAGCTGATTCAGCAGGCCACCCACACCATTGCGCAAGAGGCGTTTGATAAAGTTGTGCTGGCGCGGGCCACCGACTTACAATTCTCCCGTCCGGTCAATGCCGCCGCGATGATGGCGTCCAGTCGTCGTTTAAATCTCAACTGCTACCACTTTTTTATGGCCTTTTCCGCCGATACCGCCTTTCTGGGATCATCGCCGGAGCGGCTCTGGCGGCGGCGTGAAACGGCGCTACGTACCGAAGCTCTGGCCGGGACGGTGGCGAACCATCCGGATAACCATAAAGCCTGGCAGCTTGGCGAATGGTTAATGAAAGACGATAAAAACCAGCGAGAAAATATGCTGGTTGTCGAAGACATCTGCCAGCGACTGCAAAACTGCACCCACTCGCTGGATGTGCTGCCGCCGCAGGTGCTCAGACTGCGCAAGGTACAGCATTTGCGCCGCTGTATCTGGACGGCGCTTAATCAGGCGGACGACACGCTCTGCCTGCACCAGTTACAGCCTACCGCAGCGGTCGCGGGGATCCCTCGTGAACCCGCGCGTTGTTTTATAGAACAACATGAGCCGTTCGAACGTGAATGGTATGCCGGGTCGGCAGGCTATCTCTCCACGCGGCAAAGTGAGTTTTGCGTGACGTTACGTTCAGCCAAAGTGACGGCCAATGTGGTGCGATTGTATGCCGGCGCGGGAATCGTCCGCGGCTCCGATCCGGAACAGGAATGGCAGGAAATAGATAATAAAGCGGCCGGGTTACGTACCTTATTGCAGATGGATGTGTAATGAGTCACATATTCCCGACCCATATCAATAATCCATTTTTGCAGCTCTTTATACTTAGTCCCAATGATTGATACCGGACAAACTCATGTCAGTAAGTGCATTTAACCGGCGCTGGGCGGCGGTCATCCTGGAAGCCTTAACCCGTCATGGCGTCAGGCATGTTTGTATCGCCCCTGGTTCCCGTTCCACGCCGCTCACGTTGGCGGCGGCAGAGAATCCTGCTTTTATCCACCATACGCACTTTGATGAGCGTGGGCTTGGTCATCTGGCGTTAGGGCTGGCGAAAGTCAGCCAACAGCCGGTTGCCGTTATTGTCACTTCAGGTACCGCCGTGGCGAACCTCTATCCGGCGTTGATTGAGGCGGGGCTGACGGGCGAGAAGCTCATTTTACTTACCGCCGATCGCCCGCCGGAGCTGATTGACTGCGGCGCCAACCAGGCGATCCGTCAGGCGGGGATGTTTGCCTCGCACCCCTCCCAAACTCTGTCGTTGCCGCGTCCCACGCAGGATATTCCGGCGCGCTGGCTGGTGTCGACCATCGATAATGCGCTCGCCATGCTTCATGCGGGCGCGCTGCACATTAACTGTCCTTTTGCCGAACCGCTGTATGGCGATATGAATGACACCGGCCTGGTCTGGCAGCAGCGTCTCGGCGACTGGTGGCAGGATGAAAAACCCTGGCTGCGCGAAGCGCGTCGACTGGCAAGCGACAAACAGCGCGACTGGTTCTTCTGGCGACAAAAACGCGGCGTCGTCGTCGCCGGGCGTATGAGCGCGGAAGAAGGCAAAAAAGTGGCGCAGTGGGCGCAAACTCTGGGATGGCCATTAATTGGCGACGTATTGTCGCAAACCGGGCAGCCGCTGCCGTGCGCCGACCTGTGGCTCGGCAACGCCAAAGCGGTGACCGAACTGCAGCAGGCGCAGATTGTCGTCCAGCTTGGCAGTAGCCTTACCGGAAAACGCTTACTGCAATGGCAGGCAACCTGCGAGCCGGAAGAGTACTGGGTAATCGACAATATTGAAGGTCGTCTGGACCCGGCGCACCATCGTGGACGCAGACTGGTAGCGAAAATCGCCGACTGGCTGGAGATGCATCCGGCGGAAAAACGTAAACCGTGGTGTGTAGAGATCCCGCGTCTGGCGGAACTGGCGTGGCAACGGGTGGTCGCGCAGCGAGACACCTTTGGCGAAGCGCAGCTGGCGCACCGTATCCGCGACTATCTGCCGGAGCAGGGGCAATTGTTCGTGGGCAATAGTCTGGTGGTGCGTCTGATCGACGCGCTGTCGCAGTTGCCGGCTGGCTATCCGGTATACAGCAATCGCGGGGCGAGCGGCATTGACGGCCTGCTTTCCACAGCGGCGGGCGTACAGCGCGCCAGCGCCAAATCGACGCTGGCTATCGTCGGCGATTTATCCGCGCTGTACGATCTTAACGCGCTGGCGTTACTACGTCAGGTATCCGCGCCGTTTGTGTTGATTGTGGTCAACAATAACGGCGGGCAGATCTTTTCCCTGCTGCCTACGCCGCAAAGCAAGCGTGAGCGCTTTTATTTGATGCCGCAAAACGTCCATTTTGACCATGCGGCCGCCATGTTTAACCTGCGCTATCATCGCCCGGAAAACTGGGAAGAACTGGAGTCTGCGCTGGCTGGCGCGTGGCGAACCCCGGCGACGACGGTGATTGAGCTGGTGGTAAACGATACGGACGGCGCGCAGACGTTGCAGCAGCTTTTGGCTCAGGTAAGCCATCTATGATGTTGCACGCGCAGCACATGCCCGGACAGCCTGGGGCGCCCTCGCTGGTTTTCCTGCACGGTTTTTCTGGCGATTGCCGTGAATGGCAGCCGGTTGGCGAACAGTTTCACGGCTGTTCGCGGCTCTATATTGACTTACCGGGACATGGCGGATCTGCGGCTATTCCGGTCGGTGGATTTGCCGATGTCATCAGATTACTGCGCGTTACGTTAATTAGTTACAACATACTAAAGTTCTGGTTGGTGGGATACTCTCTTGGAGGCCGGGTGGCGATGATGGCAGCCTGCCAGGGAATACCAGGCCTGTGCGGCCTGGTGGTCGAAGGCGGTCATCCGGGGCTGCAAAATGAACAGGCGCGCGCTGAAAGACGATTGTCCGACGGGCGCTGGGCAGAGCGTTTTCGTCGTGAACCCCTGACTGAGGTTTTTCACGACTGGTATCAGCAGCCGGTGTTCGCCTCGCTGACGGCGCAGCAAAGGCAGGCGTTGACGGCGCTGCGTAGCCAGAATAACGGCGAAACGCTGGCTGCGATGCTGGAGGCGACATCGCTTGCCGCCCAGCCGGATTTACGCGAGGCGCTCAACGCGCTGGCATTTCCGTTTTATTATTTATGTGGCGAACGCGACAGCAAATTCCGCGCCCTGGCGCAGGAAGTGGCGGCGACATGCCATGTTATTCGTAACGCCGGACACAACGCGCATCGGGAAAACCCCGCTGGCGTGGTAGACAGTCTGGCTCAGATTCTGCGTCTCTGACTAAAGGACACACTATGATCTATCCTGATGAAACAATGCTTTACGCACCGGTAGAATGGCACGACTGTTCGGAGGGTTACACCGACATTCGTTATGAAAAATCCACCGACGGTATTGCAAAAATCACCATTAATCGTCCGCAGGTGCGCAATGCATTTCGTCCGTTGACCGTCAAAGAGATGATTCAGGCGCTGGCGGATGCCCGCTACGACGACAACGTGGGCGTGATTATTCTGACCGGCGAAGGCGATAAAGCATTTTGCGCGGGCGGCGACCAGAAGGTGCGCGGCGATTACGGCGGTTATCAGGATGACTCCGGCGTGCATCACCTGAACGTGCTGGATTTCCAGCGCCAGATTCGCACCTGTCCAAAACCGGTTGTCGCGATGGTCGCGGGGTATTCCATCGGCGGTGGACATGTGCTGCATATGATGTGTGACCTGACCATCGCGGCGGAAAACGCCATCTTCGGCCAGACCGGTCCGAAAGTCGGCTCCTTTGACGGCGGCTGGGGCGCTTCGTATATGGCGCGTATCGTTGGTCAGAAGAAAGCGCGTGAAATCTGGTTCCTGTGCCGCCAGTACGATGCGCAACAGGCGCTGGACATGGGGCTGGTTAACACTGTGGTTCCGCTGGCGGATCTGGAAAAAGAGACCGTGCGCTGGTGCCGCGAAATGTTGCAAAACAGTCCGATGGCGCTGCGTTGCCTGAAAGCCGCGCTGAATGCCGATTGTGACGGTCAGGCCGGGCTGCAGGAGCTGGCGGGCAACGCTACCATGCTGTTCTACATGACCGAAGAAGGGCAGGAAGGCCGTAACGCCTTTAACCAGAAGCGTCAGCCTGACTTCAGCAAATTCAAACGGAACCCATAATGCGTAGCGCGCAGGTATACCGCTGGCAGATCCCCATGGACGCGGGGGTGGTTCTGCGCGACAGGCGGTTAAAAACTCGCGACGGGCTGTATGTTTGTCTGCGTGACGGCGAGCGTGAAGGGTGGGGAGAGATCTCTCCGCTGCCGGGCTTCAGTCAGGAAACGTGGGAAGAGGCGCAGACGGCGCTCCTGACATGGGTGAACGACTGGCTTCAGGGGAGCGAGGGATTACCGGAGATGCCTTCGGTCGCGTTTGGCGCAAGCTGCGCGCTGGCGGAACTGACTGGCGTCTTGCCGGAGGCGGCGGACTATCGCGCTGCGCCGTTATGCACTGGCGATCCTGACGACTTGGTGCTGCGGCTTGCCGATATGCCCGGTGAGAAAATCGCTAAGGTCAAAGTGGGTCTCTATGAAGCGGTACGTGACGGCATGGTGGTTAATTTGCTGCTGGAGGCGATCCCGGATCTGCATCTGCGTCTGGATGCGAATCGCGCCTGGACGCCGCTAAAAGCCCAACAGTTCGCAAAGTATGTTAATCCGGACTACCGCGCTCGTATCGCCTTTCTCGAAGAACCGTGTAAGACGCGGGATGATTCCCGCGCCTTTGCCCGTGAAACCGGCATCGCGATTGCCTGGGACGAAAGTCTGCGCGAAGCGGATTTCACCTTTGAAGCCGAAGAGGGCGTCAGGGCTGTGGTTATCAAACCTACGCTGACCGGATCGCTTGATAAAGTGCGTGAGCAAGTCGCCGCCGCCCATGCGTTGGGACTGACGGCGGTCATCAGCTCTTCGATCGAGTCCAGCCTCGGCCTGACGCAACTGGCGCGGATTGCCGCCTGGTTGACGCCGGGAACGCTGCCTGGACTGGATACCTTACATCTGATGCAGGCGCAACAGGTTCGCCCCTGGCCCGGTAGCGCGTTGCCTTGTCTGAAGCGTGATGAGCTGGAACGACTGTTATGACATTCACGGACTGGCCGTGGCGCCACTGGCGTCAGGTTCGCAGTCAGGCGCCCGCTCTGCGCCTGAACGATGAAGTGCTAAGCTGGCGCGCCCTCTGTGAGCGTATTGATGCGCTGGCGGATGGGTTTGCCGCGCAGGGCGTACGGGAGGGCGACGGTGTCCTGCTGCGCGCCGGGAATCAGCCGCGCACTCTGTTGGCATGGCTTGCGCTGATGCAGTGCGGTGCGCGGATTCTGCCCGTCAACCCGCAGTTGCCCCAGACGTTGCTGGAGGCGCTGTTACCGGAGTTAACGCTGCGTTTTGCGCTGACACTGGAAGGCGAAAACGTATTTTCCGGGTTAACCGCGTTGCAGATACAAAAGAGCACAGCGGCGTATGCCGTGGCCTGGCAACCGCAGCGTCTGGTTTCTATGACGCTGACATCGGGTTCCACAGGATTGCCAAAAGCGGCTGTACATACGTGCCAGGCGCATCTTGCCAGCGCGCAGGGGGTGCTTTCGCTAATGCCGTTTGGCCCTCAGGATGACTGGCTGCTATCGCTGCCGCTGTTTCATGTATCCGGGCAGGGTATTATGTGGCGTTGGCTCTTCGCCGGGGCGCGCATGACGGTACGCGATAAGCAACCGCTGGAGCAGATGCTGGCAGGGTGTACTCATGCTTCGCTGGTGCCGACGCAGCTATGGCGGTTGCTGGCGAATCGGGCGGCGGTGACGCTGAAAGCCGTTTTGCTCGGCGGCGCGGTGATTCCGGTTGAACTCACCGACCAGGCCAGCAAACAAGGGATTCGTTGCTGGTGCGGGTATGGGCTCACGGAGTTCGCGTCTACGGTATGCGCCAAAGAGGCCGATGGTTCGGATGATGTTGGCGCGCCGCTCCCCGGCAGAGAGATCAGAATCGTCGATAATGAAGTCTGGCTGCGCGCCGCCAGTATGGCGGAAGGTTACTGGCGTGATGGCAAACTGATCCCGCTGGTTAATGACGAGGGCTGGTTTGCCACGCGCGATCGCGGCGAGTTGAACCACGGCAGGCTAACCATCGCCGGGCGGCTGGACAACCTGTTCTTTAGCGGCGGCGAAGGCATTCAGCCGGAGGAAGTCGAACGCGTTATTAACGCGCATCCGCTGGTGCAACAAGCCTTCGTCGTGCCGGTAGAAGATAAAGAGTTTGGTCATCGTCCCGTTGCGGTTGTGGAGTATGCATCGCAGGCCGGAGACGTGAACCTCGCTGAATGGGTCCGTGATAAGCTGGCGCGTTTTCAACAGCCGGTTCGCTGGTTGACGCTGCCGTCAGAACTGAAAAACGGAGGGATTAAAATATCTCGCCGTGCGCTCCAGCAGTGGGTGTGTGAGAACTGTAAAAATTAATGTTAGGTTAATATACAACCATTCCATCGCTATTGCCGTTTTGTTTATCCGTTGATGTGTAACGTGTTATGAACAATCAGCGTGAAACGGGGGCGCTATGGAATGGTTGGTTAAGAAATCGCATTATGTCAAAAAGAGGGCGTGCCATGTTCTGGTGCTGTGCGATAGCGGCGGTTCGCTAAAAATGATCGCCGAGGCGAATTCCATGATATTACTGAGTCCCGGCGATATCCTGTCGCCTTTACAGGATGCGCAGTATTGTATTAATCGGGAAAAACACCAGACCTTAAAAATCGTTGATGCACGCTGTTATTCCTGCGACGAATGGCAGCGGTTGACGCGCAAGCCTTCATGATCTGGCGGGCAGAAAAATCAGCATTACCCCCGCCATAATACACAATACGCCGAGCATCGCTTTTAGGCTGAAAGCGCCTTGCAAACCGGGTAACAGCATTGAGGCTACCCAGACAAGCACATAACTGAGACTCAGCAGCGCATAGGCTTTGCTGAGCGCGAGCGTGTGTAATGTTTTATGCCAGCAGAAGACGGAAACCAGATACCCCGACAAACCGGCGAATAGCGCCAGGGTCGCGGCATTAAATGCGCCCAGTCCGGAAATAAACGCCAGTGGATGCGCTATCGATGGCAGCCGCATCATGGCGAATCCTAAACTCAACTGGGCGAGGGAGGCAATCGCAACGCTTATCAGTCCCCACATTACGCCCATTATGCCGCACTCCCCAGAATGATAATGCCGCTGATAATCAATGCGACGCCAAACCAGTGGCGGGGCGGAACCTGTTCATGCCAGATTTTCCATGCCGCCAACGTGACCCAGACAAAATTCAGACTCAACATCGGGTAAGCAATCCCCACCGGCAGGGTTTGTAGCACCAGCAGCCACAGCACCATCGCTGCACCCATGCATATCAGCGCCAGGCCCAGCCACAGCATCAGGTGGCGGCGGCGTCCGCCTGTCGTCAATGGCCGTGTCGCTTGCTTCTGGCAGAGCTGACCGCCAACGCTGAGCAGACTGGCAAGCACCAGAACGACGCCGATCATTTAGGCCGATACTGAATTAACACCAGACGCCCCTGATAATCAATATTGTCCGCAGGGGGGAGGGAAAGAGCGCTGATGTCTTCATCTTTGGCTATTGAAAGTACTAGCGTAATAATGCCCTCCTGACGATGCTGGTTGAGCCAGGCGTTAAAATCGTCGGCTTTAACGAATTTATCCTGCACATCAGGATAGCTAAGACCATACCTGAGTTCGCCCGCGTGTCCGTAGAGCATAATATCGTCTCGTTTCAGACTCCAGGCCAGCCCGGCGGCGACGCCCACGTTGTCGACAAGAATATAGCGGCTTGATGCCAAAGGCGCCTGGGTCATTTCGACAAAAAACTGTGGCTGTTTGGACTCCATCACCCTGTCGGGGACGGAAAAGCCGAACAGCAGCGCCAGTCCCAGCGGACAAAACGCGGGTAATAGGTATTTTTGGCTATGACAGAGGCTATACCAGCCCACAAACGCCCAAACAGTAAAGACGCCCCAGACGCAAAAAACTTTATAGGTTTCGATATGCGTCCACACCGGCGATTTCAGCGGGCCCCATGAGGAGACGACAAACGCTGCGACGATCCCGACTAACCCGAACACCAGGTTGATCCCGCCGTTGACACGTAGCGCGGCGACGCCTTCTTTTACGTTATGCAGGACGAAGCGCGCCATGAGTATCGCTATCGGTGCGAAACAGGAAAGAACATAGGTGGGCAGTTTCCCTTTCGCAATGCTGAAAAAGAGAAGCGGCATGATCGTCCATCCAAGCAAATAGAATGCGCCGTTTCGCTCGCGCCAGCCCAGTTTAAGCGCGCCAGGCAGTAATCCCAGCCACGGTAAACTTCCCGCGAGCAGTACCGGCAGATAGTACCAGAAAGGGGCTTTATGCTGGGCATCGCTCATGGCGAATCGCTGGATATGCTCCACCCAGAAAAAGTAATGCCAGAAATCGGCTTCGCGTTGCGCAATGGCGATCGCCCAGGGAAGGACAACCACAAAGCAGCTCAAGACCGCCAGCCAGCCGTATAGCAAAAAGTCCTTCCAGCGTTTCTGAACAATAACCCACGGCAGCACGCTCACCACCGGTACGGCCAGGGCGAGGAACCCTTTAGTTAATACACCCAGACCGCAGGTTGCGCCCAGTAGCAAAAACATCCCAATCTTGCCCGTTCGGGTCGTGGCCTGCATCCCCTGCCAGAAACAACACATCCCGGCCGTAAGCCAAAGCGCGATCATCGGGTCGAGTACCGCATACGTCCCGATACTGTAAACGGCAAAGAGGGAGAGAAAGATCACGGAGGCGAGCAACGCGGTACGTTTATCCCGCCATAAGCGGAACGTCAGCCACGCCACCAGCGCTGCGGCCAGTAATGTCGTCAAAATAGCGCCAGCCCGCACGCCAAAATTGGTAGCGCCAAAAAGCCACTGACCCAGACTGTTTATCCAGTAACCGGCTATCGGTTTTTCAAAATAACGTAATCCCAGAAAATGCGGCACGATCCAGTCGCCAGACGCCAGCATCTCCCGACTTATTTCGGCATAGCGCGTTTCATCCGGCTGCCAGAGCAGGCGGCTATTGACAGGAATAACATAGTAGAGCGCGATAAATGCGGCGAAAGCCAGATAATAGCGTATCGATTTCATCATGAGGCGCTCGCTGCCTGTTGGCACCCCAGCCAACCTTCACGGCCAGGGATGTGTCCACGTACAATTTGCCCCAACGGCAGAGACTCAGGCGATGTCGGCAGCAGTTCGCCCAGAGGACAAAAGGTGATCCCCGCGTCACGTGCACGAACGAGCAAATCTTCAAACAGCGTCTGATAGACAATACCTTCGACTTCCGCATGGATGGTATATACCGGCGTGCCTTTGTCCTGCAACATACGGGAAATAATCCAGGTATTGAACGACTGCGCCTGAACCGCGGGGCCGATAACCTCATCCCACGTGGGTAAGGTGACCGGGATTTGCGGCGTCCCTGTCTGGCCCGGCATCAGTAGCGGACGGAATAAGGTGGTTCCACGGCAATCGCTGTTATACCGCAGGTTGAACGGCTCTTTCGCACGAACAACGCGCCCATCCGCTCGCCAGCCGGCCGCGGCTGAGCAGGTGACGGGTTTTCCGATAATGGCCTCAAGCGCCGTTATGCCGCGCGCAATATCTTCTTCAAGCTGGCGGATACTCCAGTGGTCGCTGTGAGTCTGCCACGCATGGTGATCCCAGGCGTGTAGTCCCGTCTCATGGTATGTTGCCGTTTCACGAATAATCCCGGCATTGGCGTTGCCGATATTTTTTCCCGGCCAGGCGGTACCGGCCAGCAGGATATCCCAGCCGTAGAGCGAGGCGGCGTTTGAACGTAGCATTTTCCATAAAAATCGCGGTTTTATCAGACGCCAAAGATGACGTCCCATATTGTCCGGCCCGACGCTGAAGAAAAAGCTGGCCTGAACGCCGTGGCGATGCAATGTCTCCAGCAGCCGGGGAACACCTTCACGCGTTCCTCGCAAGGTATCAACATCAATGCGTAAACCGACTTTCGTCATGATGCGCGTTCCGCGATATCGACGCTGCGCAAAAAGAAGTCCAGCGTTTCTTCAACCGTATCCCGCATCGCAATAGACGGTTCCCAGTCCAGACAGCGCCTGGCATTGTCGATACTGGGTTTCCGGTGTGCGACATCCTGATAACCCTTGCCGTAATAACTACGGCTTTCGACGACCTGGAAACCGGCAAACGGTGGGAAATGGCAGCGCAGCGGATGCTTATCAAAACTGTCGAGCAACAGCGTCGCCAGTTCCTGAATACTGGCTTCGTTGTCAGGGTTGCCGATATTAATGATTTTGCCATCGCACCGATCGCCATCATTCACAATAATGCGGAATAATGCTTCGATCCCATCGCGAATATCGGTGAAACAGCGCTTCTGCTGACCGCCGTCGATAAGCTTTATCGGCGTCCCTTCTACCAGGTTCAGAATCAACTGCGTTATCGCGCGTGAACTGCCGATACGCGCCGCGTTCAGGCTATCCAGCCGCGGCCCCATCCAGTTAAAGGGACGGAAAAGCGTGAAGCGCAATCCCTCTTTTTCGCCATAAGCCCAAATCACCCGATCGAGAAGCTGTTTGGAAACGGAGTAAATCCAGCGTGGCTTATTCACCGGCCCGACGATCAGATTCGATTTGTCCTCGTCAAAAGAGGCGTCCGTACACATGCCGTACACTTCAGAGGTAGACGGGAAAACCACGCGTTTACGGTATTTCACGCAATAACGGATAATCCGCAGGTTTTCTTCAAAATCAAGTTCAAAGACGCGCAGCGGGTTGCGGGTGTATTCAATCGGGGTAGCAATCGCTACCAGCGGCAGTACGACATCGCATTTTTTGACATGATATTCGATCCATTCTGAGTGGATGCTGATATCTCCCTCCACGAAATGAAAGCGAGGGTGGAGCAGGAATCGGCTAATGGCGTTGCTGCCGATATCCATACCGTAGACCTCGTAATTCTCTTCATTCAGTAACCGTTCGGTCAAATGATTGCCGATAAAACCGTTGACGCCGAGGATGAGAACGCGAATGCGACGTTTACCGCTGGTCGCTGGTGGACGGTTCAAACGCGCGCCCGCCACCAGACCAAGCGTCTGTGCAAGCTGCGAGCCCTGTACAGTAATACCGTCTCCGGCCTGGCCGGTAATAATCTCCAGCGCGCCATCGGCGCAGGCGACCCGCAGCGGAGAGACCGAAATTACCGAGCCGGGAAGCGCGCCCTGCGCATCCGGACAAATTCGGGAAGACCAGATAGTGAATTTTTGCGAGCCGTTATAGCTGAACGCGCCGGGCCAGGGGGCGGCTACCGCCCGCACCAGGTTATGCACCGTGGAAACCGGTTTGTGCCAGTCGATAAGGCCATCTTCCGGCCTGCGGCGACCATAATATGTAGCGTCAGACTCACGCTGGGGAACAGAAGGTATATCGCCGCATTTCATGGTGGGCAGGATGCTATTAAGCAACTGGCGCGCGGCCTGACATAGCTTATGATGCAGGGTAAGCGCAACATCGTCCTGCGCAATAGCAACGCGTTGACTGGCGACAATCTCTCCGGCGTCGGCACGTTTGACCATACGATGCAGCGTTACGCCCGTTTCGCTTTCGCCGTTAACCAGAACCCAGTTTAGCGGCGCACGGCCACGATAGGCAGGCAATAGAGAACCGTGCAGATTGAACGCGCCAGCCGGGGCGAGGTGCAGAATTTCTTCGCTTAACAGGTTACGGTAATAGAACGAAAAAATAATATCCGGCGCAAGTTCAGCGATGCGGTCGACCCAGATAGGATGATTTACGTTATCCGGCGCATAAACCGGAATACCTAATTCTGCCGCCAGCCGGGAGACGGAGCCAAAAAAGGTGTTTTCCGCAGGATTATCGGCATGAGTGAAAATCGCGGCAATCTCATATCCGGCATCCAGTACGGCCTGCACACCCTGACATCCCATATCGTGATAGGCAAAAATAACGGCTTTCATTGGTGACTTTCCTCAGTAAACGGCGTGCTTTCCGGGTAGATAACTTGTTGAACAAAATAGCGGGGGCGGGCGCGGACATCGTTATAAATGCGACCGATGTATTCGCCCAGCAGTCCCATACCGATGAATTGCGCGCCGATGAAGGTAAACAGGACGGCAAAGAGCATAAATACGCCTTCCGCGGCCCACTGCGGTCCCAGCGCCAGGCGAAGTACAATAAGCAATACCGACAGGCTAAACCCGCCGATGGCGATAACGCTGCCCAGCAGGCTCAACAGGCGCAGCGGCGTCGTCGTCAGGCAGGTCACCAGGTCATACATCAGGTTAATGAGACGCATAAAACTGTATTTAGAGTCGCCAAATTCACGTTCAGCGTGATGCACCGGGATCTCGGTAGCCCGACGAGCGAAAATGTTGGCCAGAATAGGGATAAAGGTGCTGCGTTCATGGCAGCGCAACATAGTATCGATAATAGGGCGGCGATAGGCGCGTAACATGCAGCCGTAATCGCCCATCGCTTTGCCCGTTGTGCGCTGAATCAGCAGATTAATGATTTTTGACGCCGATTTGCGAAACAGGCTGTCCTGTCGGTTCTGTCGCACGGTGCCTACCACATCGAACCCTTCATCGGCTTTCGCCACCAGGCGCGGGATCTCTTCCGGCGGGTTTTGCAGATCGGCATCCAGCGTAATGATAAGATCGCCGCTTACATGGCTAAACCCCGCCATAATCGCTGCATGTTGACCGTAGTTACGGTTGAGTAAAATAGAGATGATATGGCTATCGGCCTCCTGGGACGCCTTAACCATCAGCTCCGCCGAGCTATCGCTGCTACCATCATCTATCAATAAAATCTCCCACGCTTTGCCCAGACTCTCGCAGGCGGTGGTGGTGCGTCTTATCAATTCCGGCAGGCTTTCCTGTTCGTTATAGACAGGAATAACCACCGAGACTTTTTTTATGGGGGCGGCGTCAAACATGCTTATTGTCCTGCTATCTGATGAAGGGCGGTAATGACCCGATCAAAGTCACTCTCGGTCATGTCCGGGAAGAGCGGCAGTGAGCAGATCCGCTCGCTGTTCCACTCGGTGTCAGGCAGCGTGAGCGTTGGGAAACGTTCGCGATAATATTTTTGCGTATGCGCGGCGCGGAAATGCAGCCCTGTGCCGATGCCTTTCGCTTTCAGCAATGCCATCAGAGCATCCCGGGTAATACCGCCGCGGGCTTCATCGACCCGGATAATGAATAAATGCCAGGCGTGAATATGTTCCCACGACGGAAGGCTCAGAGGCTGAAAAGGCAGGTCTGCCATTGCCTGGTGGTACTGCGCTGCGATGGCGGCGCGGCGAGCGTTAAGCGCATCCAGTTTCTGTAACTGGGCAAGCGCGATAGCGGCGTTGAGGTCGGGCAAATTATATTTGTAGCCCGGCGCCAGGACTTCCGCTTGTGGCGCGCGTCCTCCGCTCTGTCGATCCCAGGCATCAACGCCAAGCCCGTGAAACTTGAGACTGCGCAGTTTATCGGCGAATTGCGGGTTATCCGTGACGACGATACCGCCTTCAGCGCAGGTAATGTTCTTAATGGCGTGGAAGGAGAAAATCGCGGTGCCCCGGGCGCCAATGTGGCGACCTTTGTAGCTGGTTCCTGTCGCGTGCGCCGCGTCTTCAATCACCGGAATGCCATAACGCTCGCCAAGAGCGTAAATAGCGTCCAGATCGGCGGGCGCGCCAGCGTAGTGGACGGGGATAATTGCTTTGGTTTGTGGCGTAATCGCGGCTTCAATATGTTCAGGCGTGACCATCAGCGTATCGCGATCGACATCGACCATGACGGGGTTCGCGCCGAGTAAAACGATCATATTTAGCGTAGAAACCCACGTCATTGACGGTGTAATGACCTCGTCGCCTTCACCAATGCCCAGCGCCATCAACGCGATGTGCATACCGGCAGTGGCTGAACTGACGGCAACGGCATATTGATTGCCTGTTAGCCGACAAAATTCCGCTTCCAGTTCCTGATTTTTCGGGCCGGTTGTTATCCAACCTGAATCCAGTACGGTCTTAACGGCAGCGAGCTCTTCCGCGCCCATCGCCGGACGAGAGAAAGGCAAAAAGTCCGACATCATTTTTCCTTCAGCCATTGAAAGCCGCTTTTCAAATATTTCGGCAATAGAAAAGGGCTTATTTTTTAACGCATTTAACTGAACCCTACTGGATGAATATTAAATTAACATTAAGAAATTAAGGTGAAGTAAAAAGATAATTTTTAACGGAATTATGCTTTGATTTCGCCGAAAGTTTAAGGCATTTTATGCATGCCCAAAAGCTGTTTTTATGTTTCTGGTCTGGTCTTCCGTCGCGGGATTTCATTTTAATCGTATTGCTATTAAGTTAGCTGCACTGTTTGCCTGAGAGGTTAATGTGCTGGCATTTACCCTACGCTTTATTAAAAACAAACGCTATCGCGCGACTCTGGCGGGGGCGTTGGTTATTATCGCCGGGTTGATCTCACAACATGCCTGGAGTGGTAACGGTCTACCGCAGATTAACGGTAAAGCGCTGGCGGCGCTGGCGAAGCAGCATCCGGTAGTCGTGTTATTCCGCCATGCCGAGCGGTGCGATCGTTCCGATAATACCTGCCTGTCAGACAGCACGGGGATTACGGTCAACGGTGCGCAAGACGCCAGAGCGCTGGGTAAAGCCTTCAGTGCCGATATACAAAATTACAATCTCTATTCCAGTAATACGGTGCGCACCATCCAGTCGGCAACCTGGTTTTCTGCGGGCAGGTCGCTTACGGTGGATAAAAAAATGATGGATTGCGGCAGCGGTATTTATGCTTCAATCAATACGTTACTGAAAAAGTCGCAGAATAAAAATATAGTCATTTTTACCCATAATCATTGTTTGACGTATATTGCAAAAAATAAGCGCGGCGTAAAGTTTGATCCGGACTATCTTGATGCGCTCGTTATGCATGCGGAAAACGGAAAACTCTTTTTAGATGGTGAATTTGTTCCCGGCTAGCCGGCATGTTAAAAGCGTAAAGACAGCCTGAAGCGGCTGTCGTCATTATAATAACCCTTTCAATGCTAATGTGTGGCGTGTCGCTACATTCAAATCATACAGCGCCAGTTCTTCTGGCTTGACCCAGGCGTAGTCCTGAAATTCGTCGTTAATACATATATCGCGATTAGCGGAAACACAGTCGAAGATGAGATAAATCATATAAATTTCTTCTTGTCTGCCATCAGCGTACGTTTTAACACGGATATCGTCGCGGAAGGTCCACGGCGTAATATCGCTCAGAATCAGTTGTTCGCCGAGTTCTTCCCGAACCTCCCGACGCAGCGCCTCTTCAATGTGTTCGCCTGGCTCGACCCCACCGCCCGACAGCGCCCACTGACCGGGAAAGACGCCGCGGTTGTCGGCCATTTTGCACAGCAGATAACAGCCATCATTTTGAATTAATGGGCAAACTATAGTTCGTTGACGCATAAGTCGCTTCCTTAAACCACCAGGACATCAGCTTAACAAATCATTCTGCGAAATTCTTTGTGAAAAATGGAAGCGATAACGCAGACTGCGTTTTTGGTTAATTTTGTTGATGCAGGCGTCGCCATGTGATGGCGCAATGATGCGTCATGGCGAAAGTAGTATTTCGTTACAATATGTTTTTGGAATGGTTTCTTAGTGCATTGATTCCTCAGCGTCTGGCAGTACAATTCTGCCGTTTTGGGGAGTTTTTCTTTATGTGCTTGCTGGAAAGGGTAAAAATGAAAAAAAGCATATTATTAGGTTTTGCCGGAATGCTGTTCGTTTCTGCATCGGCGCAGGCTATCAGTATTAGCGGCCAGGCGGGCGAAGATTACACCAACATTGGCGTGGGTTTTGGTACGGAATCGACGGGACTGGCGCTAAGCGGTAACTGGATGCACAACGATGATGATGGCGATGCTGCGGGCGTTGGTCTGGGGCTGAACATTCCGGTGGGACCGCTGCTGGCGA
This sequence comes from Salmonella sp. A7, assembly GCF_020181675.1. Taxonomy (NCBI): domain Bacteria; kingdom Pseudomonadati; phylum Pseudomonadota; class Gammaproteobacteria; order Enterobacterales; family Enterobacteriaceae; genus Salmonella; species Salmonella sp. A7. The sequence goes on from NZ_CP084001.1 coordinate 1,546,891, forward strand.
CGGTCGGCGGTAAAGGTATTTATACCAATCCGAAAGACAGTGATGAAGGCTATGCGGCGGCTGTCGGCGGTGGGTTACAATGGAAAATCGGCGACAGCTTCCGTCTGTTCGGCGAGTATTATTATTCACCAGATTCGCTGTCCAGCGGTATCGAAAGTTATGAAGAAGCGAATGCAGGCGCGCGTTTCACCATTATGCGCCCGCTGAGCATTGAAGCCGGTTATCGTTACCTGAACCTGGCGGGTAAAGACGGCAACCGCGATAATGCGATTGCTGACGGCCCTTATGTTGGCGTAAACGCCAGCTTTTGATGCTAACGGCGCGGCAATCGTCGCGCCATATTCCTCCTTTTCCCGTCATTCTTCTTTCCACGTCATATTCGTCTTTGCGTTATAGTGTTTTCATCATAAGAGCAGGAGAACACAATGCTAAATGTGGAAATGCTATCCACCGGGGATGAGGTGTTGCACGGACAAATCGTTGACACCAATGCCGCCTGGCTGGCTGATTTTTTCTTTCATCAGGGCGTTCCGTTATCACGGCGAAATACGGTAGGCGATAACCTGGACAGTCTGGTCGCTATCTTGCGTGAACGCAGTCAACATGCTGATGTTTTGATTGTTAATGGCGGGTTAGGGCCGACCAGCGATGATTTAAGCGCGCTCGCCGCGGCAACGGCAAAAGGCGAAGGATTAGTACTGCACCAGGCGTGGCTGACCGAAATGGAACGTTATTTTCAGCAGCGCGGTCGTGTGATGGCGCCGAGCAACCGTAAACAGGCGGAACTGCCTGCCAGCGCGGAGTTTATTAATAATCCGGTCGGCACTGCCTGTGGATTTGCGCTACAGCTCAACCGCTGCCTGATGTTTTTCACCCCCGGCGTACCGTCTGAATTTAAGGTTATGGTGGAGAAGGAAATCTTACCGCGGTTACGCGCGCGTTTTTCGCTGCCGGAGCCGCCGCTTTGCCTGCGGTTAACGACTTTTGGACGTTCAGAAAGCGACCTGGCGCAGCGTCTCGACGCACTGCCGTTGCCGCCCGGCGTGACGATGGGGTATCGCTCATCAATGCCGATCATTGAACTGAAGTTGACCGGCCCGGCGACGCAACGGGAGGCGATGCTGGCGTTATGGCCAGAGGTCAAACGGGTTGCCGGACAGAATCTGATTTTTGAAGGTACGGAAAACCTGCCAGCGCAAATAGCCCGCCGCCTGCAGGAAAGGCAGTTGAGTCTAACGTTGAGCGAGCAATATACCAGCGGCTTACTGGCGCTACAGCTTTCCCGCGCCGGGGCGCCTGTTCTTGCCAGCGAAGTCGTTCCTTCTCAGGAAGAGACGCTGGCGCAAACGGCGCACTGGACGACAGAACGGCGCAGCAATCATTATGCCGGTCTGGCGCTGGCCGTGTCGGGGCTGGAAAACGAACATCTTAATTTCGCGCTGGCGACGCCGGATGGCACGTATGCCTTACGCGTGCGTTTTAGCGCCAATCGGTATAGTCTGGCAATACGTCAGGAGGTCTGTGCGATGATGGCGCTAAATATGCTGCGCCGCTGGCTTAATGGCGAGGACATTACCAGCGAGCATGGCTGGATAGACGTGGTTGAATCATTGACGGCATAGAACTTTTAGTGGGAAGGCCTGGCCTTCCCACTCTTATATACTTATAAATTTTTCGCAGAGCTTCATTTCAGAATAAGAGCCTATCCCACCAGGCGTAATTGTTGAAGCCAGTTTGGGGCCGGCCAGCGCGCAGAAACCGGAGCGTACACGTAGTACGTGAGGATTTTGAGCACTGCCCGGTCCCAAAATGGCGAATAAAATAGCCTAATGGGATAGGCTCTAAGTACTCACCATTACTGGAGACTGTATTCATATATTTGTCGCCGGGTTTGGGTGTTAAATAGTGTTTGTTCCTCTACTGAAAGCGTTAAGAAATTTTCCGCAAATTCTCGTAGTGTGGTAGCAGGATCGTTTTGCCCGGCATTCGATAAGAGTTGAATTGTATGGTAACAAAATAGACCGCAGCCGTTGGGTACATTATTTTGTAAATTAGTCTCAATAAAATCAATATCTTCTTTTTCTGATATGCCTGCAATTGTTGCTGCTTCTATAATCTCTTGCTTAGTATTTTCATTTAAATCATGATAAGTATTAAATATAAGGCATTTTACTTTTTCTGCAAGTTTATAGAATAAACAGATAAGCCAGTGATCTCCTGTATTTATCAGAAAGACTTCATTTTCAGATAATCCTGATTGAGCCATCTTTTCAAGTAGCTGAGTGCGTAATATATTTTCTTTGGTGGTAGGATGAATAAGCCCAATAGGATAGTTTACCGAGAGAAGAGGTGATTCTTGAACCAGACTTTGCGTTGCGGCTGCCAGCTCATCTGACGACAACATTCGCGCACCACACCAAAGATTTTCAACTCCTACCTGTTCTTGATCTGTCTGAGCGAACTGGTCGCCCATAATTTTATGTGCTATTTCTATTTTTTTAGAAAGGTCGGTTGTCGCGGAACCGGCCATATAAAGTAATCTGGAAGGGGCATGTAGCTTTTTCCACTCAGTATTATTTTTTGTTATATCGTTATTGGCAATTTGATGTAATACAAGGCAAGCCTGATTGATTTTTTTATCTATATCTGGTGAGCCCAATCTTTTTCCGCTAAAAAGATCAAAAAGAAATTTCTCAACTCTATGTCCCAGATCATCGTTGCGTAACGCAAGATTGCATACCAGATCAATACAATTCTGATCACCGTTCTCTACGGCGCTAAACAACAACGCAAGCGTCTCATCGCTCACCTCTTCTGCATATAAGCTGTGAAATTGCGGTATGCTCAATCGGTAAAGTGAATTTACACATATATTCATTTTGCTCTGTTTCCTGGTAGGTGAAAGTAGCGAATATGATGTAATTTATAATTATTTGTAAAAATATTATTGTTAGTGGGGGATATATTAAATCAGGCATAGACCTGATTTTATTATTATTCACATAGCACTCAATTATTATCGGAGATATTCAGTTATCTCCCTCTTTAAAGGAGGCTGGTAACGCGTCGATACAAGAGATATTGCTCTATAAACAGTAACGTCGTTATCTGTCATGCCACCGTGGGTTAGCGGTCATGGTTAACCAAATAGGGCAGGTTATTGCAAAGAGACATCCGCGTTTATACCCAAAATAATCCTTAGCCAACACGTAAGCAACTTGAAGTATGAAGGGTATATGTCTGATGGAAAATCGGCCCTGGTGAGTAGGGTAATGGCGCCGGAGGGGCTCCGGCGCTTTTTACTTAGCCGAGCGCCTGGGCGAGTAGCGTAATGGGGTGTTCGCAGCGTTTGCTTGTAGACATCTCAATTTGCCACTTACAGGTTTCACAATCGGTGACGACAATGTCGGCGCCGCTCTCTTCAATCTGGCGGAACAGCGGCGCGCCGATGGACTGTGATGTCGGATAGTTTTCCTTTTTAAATCCATACGTACCGGCAATGCCGCAGCACTGTGAATCAAGTACCGTCAATTCAAGCCCCGGAATTTGCCGCAATAGTTCAAGCGTGTAAAGCGTCCAGCCCATTTTTTCCATATGACACGGCGTATGGTAGACCACTTTCAGCGGCAAAGGATTAAGCGGCAGCGTTTTCCCGGCATCCAGTTTGCGCCATAGCCAGCGGGTGGCCAGCTCGATATGTTCGCGCAGCCCGGCGTTGTCCACGTCCAGCACTTCAGGATATTCATCGCGCAACGCAAACGTACAGGTGGATGACGTGGCGATGACCGGAATACCTTTGACGGCAATCGCCTCGCGTAGCGACTCCACATTGCTGATAGCCTGCTTGCGAGCTTTATCCGTAAAACCGTTAGCGATCAGCGGTACGCCGCAACACTTCTCTTTACTCAGTAACTGTACGCCGGTACCCATTGCGTTCAGCACCTTAATCAGATCTTTTCCGAGCTGCGGATGGTTGTAATTCACAAAACAGCCATGGAAAAAGGCGACCTGATCTTTGTATTTAGTCTGCTGCGCCGCCACGCTACGATACCAGCGGCGGAAGGTGCCGAAAGAGTATTTTGGTAAGGTGCGGCGATGATCGATTTTGAGCGCGTAATCAAGCAACTGGCGCACTGGCTTTAATGCGGTGGCGGTATTGACCACCGGCGCGAACGGCGTTGAAACGCTGCCCATCAGATCGGTATGGCTGAGAATAAAGTTACGCAATGACGGGCGCGTCGTATCGTATTTCGCGCGGGCGCGCTGGATGATATCGCCAATCTTCACGTCCGACGGACAGGCGACCTCACACCGTTTGCAGTTAATGCAATATTTCAGCGCCTCATCATACAGCGCGCCGTCTTTCAGACGCAGGCGTTCGCCATCCGGTCCGGCCTGTTTAGGGCCAGGGTAGCCAGGATTAACGCGGCTGACCGGGCACGCGGTGGTGCACACCGTACATTTAATACAACTTTCAAAACGTGTGTCGCTCATTGCTGTTCTCCTGCACGCTCAGCGATATGGTGCGCGGCCTGGAGGGCGCTGACTGCGCAGACACCGCCGCCGCATCCCTCAGCTATAGGATCGAATCCCGCCAGCACAGAACCTATTGCATACAGATTTTCTACCGTGTTGCCCGCAAGGGAGGGGCGGAAGGCGTCATCCGTCACGACGCCAAACTGCTGCCAGGGCTGTGGGTCGAAGAAATGTTGTTGATACCATTCGGCGCGGGTGGCCGTTTGCTGTACGTCGAGCCCTAAAATAGGTTCGCGGATCCCTTCGCGCTCGGCAACCAGACCGCTACTAAAGAAGCTACCGCTGGCAAGTACGGCAAAACGCGGGCGCAGTGGGATATCGGCATGGTTGCGGGTCCATATTTCGCTCACGGTACCGCGACGGCAGGTGACTTTCTTCACTTCATCGCCCGGCATCCAGATGCCGCCCTGACGGACAAACTGGCGCTGGAGCTGATTGTGCAGACGAATACCGAGCACCGATGGCGGCAGCGTCGGCAGCAGCGTGAGCGCGCAGGGCAGACGTTCGTTAAGCCAGCGCCACAGCGTATCGTTCGCCAGCCCGAAACAGGCGGGCATGATGATCATGTCGCAGTTTGTCGCTATTGGCGACAGCGCGTCGTACAGCAGCGGCCATTTTTCTTCGTTATCAAGCAGACGCGCAATATTGACCGCGCGAAATTCCGTCGGGTTATCACGCAGTACGTCCAGTTCCGGAAGGTCGATTTCTGCGGTTTCCACGTTGAGGTCGCGTTGGCGCAGCGACGCTGCCGCAAGGTGCGCCTGGAAATCCAGTAATCCGCTAACGCCGACGACGCAAATTCGCTGTGCGGATAACGGCCAGACCGGTACTTCCGGCGAGCTAAGCCAGGTTGAACGCAATGTGCCAAGCGGCGTGACACGCTGGTGCGCCTGCTGTACGTCGCCGTATAACTGCGCGCCGCTGGCGTTAAGTAGCGTTTGCGCCTGTTGCGCCAGCGTAAGGACTTTTTGCGCGCCCAAACGTGAATAAGGATGTTCAGGCGCCTGGCGGCGCAGTGCATCAAGCCCGGCGGTAATGTCGGTCACCGGTTGGCCGTCGGGCAGAGTGCTGAGTAGATCCAGCGAGCCGGAGGAAAAATGCAGCGCGCTTTGTCCGCGGGTGACGATGGCGCAGCGTAATCCATGCTGCTGGAGTTGCAGTCCGCACAGCAAACCGGCGAGACCGCCGCCCATAATAACCGTATCAAATTTCATCCTGGTGCTCCTTCTCCAGACCGCATAATCCCTGATAAACCCAGCGCGTGAATTCGCTTTCGCGCAGCGCGTCTCCCCAGGCGACAGGTTGTACGCCTTTCCAGCGCTCATTCAGAAATTCAGAGAGTTGCGTAATAGATTGCGCCGCGGTCGTCACATTAAAACGCTGCAATAGCCCGGCCGCGCGGCAGGCGCACAGCTCGCCCTGGCAAGTGCCCATCCCTACGCGGGTGCGACGACGCAGATCCAGCAGGCTATTCACGGTTAAGTTTTCGACGGCATACTGCACTTCTCCCGCCGTGACGGCCTCGCATTCACAGACCAGGCTACGGTGTTGGCGGCCTTCGCTCAGCCACCCCGGCGTGCGATCGCCATGCCGATAAACCGCCGATCCGCGTAGCGGCGCGGGAAGCGAGATAATGCGTTTCAGCGTATGTTCCGTAGACTCTTTTGAGCCAGGCAACGGCGTATCCGCCGTGATGCAGGGGCGAGTATTGCCCAACTTGCGGCACACGGCGTCGGTCGCCCATTCCGCCATCAGGCGGTACGTCATTAGCTTCCCGCCGGTAATGGTAATGAAGCCATCAAGCCCGTCGCGTTCGGCGTGGTCGAACAACACAATACCGCGGCTGACGTTACGACCGCTGGGATCGTCATCGCTGGCCACCAGCGGGCGGACGCCGGAATACGCGCGCAGAATACGCGTCTTCGCCATGACAGGGGCCAGTTTTTCCCCTTCACGCAGCAGGATATCGACTTCATCTGCGGTGACGCGGTTGCTGTCTATCTCATTGTAATCAATATGGGTAGAGGTGGTGCCGATCAGTGAAATCGTATCGCCAGGTACCAGAATGTCGGCATCCGATGGTTTCCGGCAGCGGTTAATGACATGCTGGTTGATCCGATGGTCCATGATCAACAGCGAGCCTTTCGCCGGGAACATGCGAATACTCAGGTCGGCGTATTCGGCGATCCGTTGCCCCCAGATACCTGCCGCATTGACCACCACCGGCGCGTGAAGCGTCTGGGTTTCGCCAGTGAGATGGTTGCGCACATGGACGCCGCAGACCGTTGCGCCTTCACGAATGAGCCCGGTCACTTCATGCGCCGTTAACACGATTGCGCCATGTTCTCTGGCATCCAGCATATTGGCGGCGGTAAGGCGGAAAGGGTCCACGGTGCCATCCGGCACTTTTACCGCACCGATGAGCGCAGGGTTAACGGAAGGTTCGATGATGCGAGCCTGCTGCGGATCGATGGCTTCAGCGCGAATGCCTGCCGCTTCACAGGCGCGAATAAAGGTGGCCTGAAACGCAAGATCATCTTCCGGCAACGTAATAAACAGACCATCCGTCGGTTCGACGCAATGGCGGGCGATCCGTTTTAAAATCTGGTTTTCACTAATGCACTCGCGCGCGGATTCCGCGTCGGTAACCGCATAACGAGCGCCGCTGTGCAGCAGCCCGTGGTTACGCCCGGTCGCGCCGGTCGCTATATCATGCCGCTCCACCAGAATGACACGTAAACCGCGCAGCGCGCAGTCGCGGGCGATCCCTGCGCCTGTTGCTCCACCGCCAATGATAATCACGTCACTTGCTTGCGAGTCGCGAGTTTTCATTGTTTTTCCTCACAGTTCGTTTTTTATCATTTAGCCATACAAATCATATGGAATGTTTGATTTCGCGCATAATCGCTCACTATTCGAAAATGAAACGTGATTTCGTGCGCCTTTCTGAACATTAGTCATAAAACTGTAACAATATGTGCTGTAATTCACATTAACGTGACGTATCTTTACTTAACATCGCGGCCACACTGGGAGCAGCGGGGTTGTTTGAACAAACTGCGGTGTTTACCTCTAAATAAAATACGGGCCACGGAGGCTACAATATGTTGAGTATTTTTAAACCAGCGCCGCATAAAGCGCGCTTGCCAGCGGCGGAGATTGATCCGACCTATCGCCGATTACGCTGGCAGATTTTCCTGGGGATATTCTTTGGCTATGCCGCGTATTATCTGGTGCGCAAGAACTTTGCCCTCGCGATGCCCTACCTGGTAGAACAGGGTTTTTCACGCGGCGATCTGGGCTTTGCGCTGTCCGGGATTTCCATCGCTTATGGTTTTTCGAAATTTATAATGGGTTCGGTGTCCGATCGCTCGAATCCGCGCGTTTTTCTGCCGGCAGGGTTGATTCTGGCCGCAGCAGTCATGTTGTTTATGGGCTTTGTACCGTGGGCGACATCCAGCATCGCCGTGATGTTTGTGCTGTTGTTCCTTTGCGGCTGGTTCCAGGGGATGGGGTGGCCGCCGTGCGGACGTACGATGGTTCACTGGTGGTCGCAGAAAGAGCGCGGCGGCATTGTGTCGGTCTGGAACTGTGCGCATAACGTCGGCGGCGGGATCCCGCCACTGCTGTTCCTGCTGGGGATGGCGTGGTTTAACGACTGGAAAGCGGCGCTCTATATGCCAGCCTTTGGCGCGATTGTGGTGGCGCTGTTCGCTTTCGCAATGATGCGCGATACGCCGCAATCCTGCGGTCTGCCGCCTATCGAAGAGTATAAAAACGACTATCCGGATGACTACAACGAAAAAGCGGAAGAAGAGCTGACTGCGAAGCAGATCTTCATGCAGTACGTACTGCCAAACAAACTGTTGTGGTACATCGCCATCGCCAACGTGTTTGTTTATCTGCTGCGCTACGGCATCCTCGACTGGTCGCCGACCTACCTGAAAGAAGTGAAGCATTTCGCACTGGATAAATCCTCCTGGGCATATTTCCTGTATGAATACGCGGGTATTCCGGGCACGCTGCTGTGTGGCTGGATGTCGGATAAAGTCTTCCGCGGCAACCGCGGTGCGACGGGCGTGTTCTTTATGACCCTGGTGACTATCGCGACCATCGTTTACTGGATGAACCCGGCAGGAAACCCGAACGTTGATATGGCTTGTATGATTATCATCGGCTTCCTGATCTACGGCCCGGTAATGTTGATCGGTCTGCACGCGCTGGAACTGGCGCCGAAAAAAGCGGCGGGTACGGCGGCGGGCTTCACCGGTCTGTTTGGTTACCTGGGCGGTTCTGTCGCTGCAAGCGCCATTGTGGGTTATACCGTTGACTTCTTCGGTTGGGATGGCGGCTTTATGGTGATGATTGGCGGCAGCATTCTGGCGGTAATCCTGCTGGTGGTCGTGATGATTGGCGAAAAACGCCATCATGATGAGCTGCAGTTAAAACGCAACGGAGGCTAATAACATGAAAACCACACTGAAAAACCTTAGCGTGGCGTTGATGTTGGCAGGAATGGCCATCGGAAGCTGTGCCGTGGCGGCTGAAAAAGTCGTTATCGCCCACCGTGGCGCCAGCGGTTATCTGCCGGAGCATACGCTACCGGCGAAAGCGATGGCGTATGCGCAAGGGGCAGATTATCTGGAACAAGATTTAGTGATGACAAAGGACGACCATCTGGTCGTCCTCCATGACCACTACCTTGACCGGGTGACTGACGTCGCTGACCGTTTTCCGGACCGGGCGCGTAAAGATGGGCGCTATTACGCTATCGATTTTACGCTGGATGAAATTAAATCCCTGAAGTTTACCGAAGGGTTTGATATTGAAAACGGCAAAAAAGTACAAACTTATCCGGGCCGTTTCCCGATGGGAAAATCTGATTTCCGCATTCATACCTTTGAAGAGGAAATTGAATTCGTTCAGGGATTAAATCACTCTACCGGTAAAAATATCGGTATTTATCCGGAAATTAAAGCGCCGTGGTTCCATCATCAGGAAGGGAAAGATATTGCCGCGAAAACGCTGGAAGTGCTGAAGAAGTATGGTTACACCGGCAAGCAGGACAATGTCTATTTGCAGTGTTTTGATGTCGCTGAACTGAAACGTATTAAGAATGAACTGGAACCCAAAATGGGGATGGATCTCAATCTGGTTCAACTTATTGCGTATACCGACTGGAATGAAACACAGCAGAAACAGCCGGACGGTCGTTGGGTAAATTACAACTACGACTGGATGTTTAAGCCGGGCGCTATGAAGCAGGTGGCGGAATATGCGGACGGTATTGGTCCGGATTACCATATGCTGGTCGCGGAAGGCTCAACGAAAGGGAATATCAAGCTGACTGGAATGGTGCAAGACGCGCATCAGAATAAGATGGTAGTGCATCCTTACACTGTGCGTGCCGATCAATTGCCGGACTATGCCACAGACGTCAATCAGTTGTACGACATCCTGTATAACAAGGCGGGCGTCGACGGGCTGTTCACTGACTTCCCGGATAAGGCGGTCATGTTCCTGCAAAAAAATGACTAAAGGTTTGCCATAGTCGAAGTGACGCGCCGGATGAGGCCATAAACGCCTCATCCGGCCTGGCGCAACGTTTGCCAGCGTAAGTCTGGTAAACGCAATGCCATCAGGCGGTGTTGTTTTATAGCAACCCCTCATCGGTCAGTGTTTCCATACATTTTTGTAATAAAAATAGCGGGCTTCCTTCTACTGGCGGTTCTTTTGCTAACAGGGAAATTTGTCGATAAAAGGTGGGTTCCAGCGCCACGGAACATAATTTTCCTGTCGTGGCTTTTAAGGTTAATTCTGGCAATAAGGCGATACCTAATCCCTGGCGAATAAAATTCAGCGCAGTATCGGGATGGTTAAATTCATATTTAAATATCGGCTCAATACCCTTTTCTTTAAACAACGCCATAATGCTTAATTCATAACGACCTTTACTGACAATAAGGGGTTCGTCCATCAGTTCTTCAACCGTTACTGTACTATTGGCCGCCAGGGGATGATTTTCAGGCACCACTACGGTGAATTTATCCCGGTAAATGGGGACGCAATACATACCGTTGACCGGAAAAGGAACGAAACCGGCATCAATACTTCCGTCCTGCAGCGAATCAATAATAGCCGTACTGTTCTCTTCATAGGGGATAATTTTTACATTTGGATGATGGCTTTCAAAATAGCGAATGACGCCGGGTAAAATGCAGGCGCAGGCGCTGGGAAAACAGCCAATCCGTAGCGTACGGGCCGGGTTCTTTTTTTCTTGTTCGGCAATCTCTTTTACCGCGTTGACGTCGCGCTGGATCGCGCGTAAGTGCCTGACGATGCGGCTACCGGCGGCGGTAAGCTCAATCTCTTTACGACGCTCACGAATCAATATGTCAACGCCGAGCTCCTCCTCAAGCGCGGAGATGGCCTGGCTGACGGCGGATTGCGTCATGTATAGCCGTTTGCTGGCTTCGGTAAATCCGCCGTACTCCAGTACGGCAAGCAGGGCGTGGATTTGGGTTAGTGTCATTAGTAAAACCTAATCAATATAATTAAAACGATTAATTTTCCTAATAGAGTGCACTTGTTTATACTGTGATTCTATCGAATACATCACATTTTGACGCACCTGATAGGTGTTCAGTTGAGCTGAGCGTTGCCTGCGTGCGCCATCTGAACGGGTCGTTAAGAATGAAAGAAAAATTATGGACGAAGGATTTTTGGGCAATCACCATAGTCAGTTTTATTATCTTTTTTGTTTTTTATGTACTGCTAACTTTATTACCCATTTATATCGCTGACCGCCTGCATGCTTCTGCAGATAAGGCCGGGCTGTTAGTGACATGTTTCCTGGCCGCGGCAATTGTTATTCGGCCATTTGCCGGACAGTGGGTGGGAAAATATTCGAATAAAAAGATTCTGGTGCTCTCTTCTCTGGCTTTTTTGGTGATTACCGCGCTGTATCCGGTTTGCCATTCTATCGAGTCGCTGCTCTTTATCCGCGTACTTCATGGGATTACGTTTGGTGTTATTACCACGGTAAAAGGAACTATTTCAGCGCGGTTAATTCCGGCCTCCCGACGTGGAGAGGGCATCAGCTTTTTCTCTTTAGCGATGGGCCTGGCGATGGTCGTCGGACCGTGGATCGGTTTGAATATGGCCCGCTGGAACGCGTTCACTGCCGCATTCTGGCTTTGTTCCGCTGTAGCGGCGTTAGGGATTGTGCTTTCTCTGATTGTGACGGTCCCTCCGGTAATTCGTCATGCCGATGGTTCGAAGCCGAATCTGGGTTTTGCCGCGATGTTTGACCGCGCCGCCTTGCCTTTTGCGCTGGTCACCTTTTTTATGACTTTCTCCTATGCCGGCGTATCGGCTTTCCTGGCGCTGTATGCGCGTGAGCTGGATTTAATGGCGGCGGCCAGTAATTTCCTGCTGTGCTACGCGATTTTCCTGATGATATGCCGTACCTTCACCGGGAATATTTGTGATAAAAAAGGGCCGAAATACGTTGTTTTCCCATGTCTGTTGGCTTTTACCATCGGTCTGGTGGCGCTGGGCTACACCAATGGCAGCATCATGATGATTATTTCCGGCGGTCTCATCGGTATCGGCTACGGTTCGGTCACGCCGGTTTTCCAGACGCAAATTATCAGCTCGGTTGAACCGCATAAAATCGGCGTGGCGAATTCACTGTTCTTTAACGCGATGGATGCCGGAATGGCGATTGGCGCCTTTATCATGGGAATGATGGTTGAGTCGGTTGGCTATCGTATGATTTATGTCGCTGGCGCGGTGCTGGTGGTACTCGCTGGCGCTCTGTATGCCGTGCAGATGAAAAAACGTGGCGTGATGCCTTTGGTTTCCACCAGCGAGTTGCACTGAGTTACATCTCGATTTCGATATCGCCTTTTGCCCTGCAGCAGCAGGGCAAAATCTCTCCCGGCTGGATAAACGCTAAAGGTTCCGTAATCCAGTCAACCTGACCGGCAACCAGCCGGGTACGACAGGAGCCGCAATATCCTTCGCGGCACTGATACTCCACCTCAACGTTATGCGATTCCAGCGCGGCCAGCAGAGAAGGGTGTTCATCCTGGCACAGCAGTTGTGTGCCAGTGATACGCAGCGTGACGCGTCCCATCAGAGCTGGAAATTACTCAGATCGTCGGTATCGACTTCCGAATCGATTTGTCCGACCAGATAAGAGCTAACTTCCACTTCCTGTGGCGCGACCTGAACGTTATCGGACACCAGCCAGGTATTGATCCACGGGATTGGGTTGGAGCGGGTCTGGAACGGCAGATCCAGCCCTACCGCCTGCATACGAATATTAGTAATATATTCAACGTATTGACACAGGATATCTTTATTCAGGCCGATCATCGAACCGTCGCGGAACAGATAGTCCGCCCACTCTTTTTCCTGCTGCGCCGCCTGCACGAACAGGTCATAACATTCCTGTTTACACTCTTCGGCGATTTCCGCCATCTCCGGGTCGTCCACGCCGCTACGCAACAGGTTCAGCATATGTTGCGTGCCGGTCAGATGCAGAGCTTCGTCACGGGCGATCAGACGGATAATTTTGGCGTTGCCTTCCATCAGTTCACGCTCGGCAAATGCGAAAGAGCAGGCGAAGCTGACGTAGAAGCGGATGGCTTCCAGCGCGTTCACGCTCATCAGGCACAGATACAGTTTTTTCTTCAGCTCACGCAGATTTACGACAACCGTTTTGCCATTAACGGTATGGGTGCCTTCACCGAGCAGATGCCAGTAACTGGTCATCTCAATAAGTTCGTCGTAGTAGGCGGAGATCCCTTCGGCGCGCTTCTGAATTTGCTCATTGGTCACGATATCGTCAAACACGACCGCCGGATCGTTGACGATGTTACGAATAATGTGGGTGTAGGATCGTGAGTGAATCGTCTCAGAAAACGCCCAGGTCTCTACCCACGTCTCCAGCTCCGGGATGGAAATGAGCGGCAGCAGGGCGACGTTCGGGCTACGTCCCTGAATGGAATCCAGCAGCGTCTGGTATTTGAGGTTGCTGATGAAGATATGTTTTTCGTGCTCCGGCAACGCCTGATAATCGATACGATCGCGGGAGACGTCGACCTCTTCCGGACGCCAGAAGAAAGAGAGCTGTTTTTCGATCAGTTTTTCGAAGATGTCATATTTCTGCTGGTCATAGCGTGCAACGTTGACCGGCTGGCCAAAGAACATGGGTTCCTTGAGCTGATCGTTTTTCGTCTGTGAAAAAGTGGTGTATGCCATTGAAGTGAATCCTTTATGGGATGAGCGCCGGATGGCGGCGCAAGCGCCTTATCCGGCCTACAAACCGTACAATCGTAGGCCGGGTAAGCATAGCGCTACCCGGCACTATTCATCAGATCTTACAAGCGCCGCTTTCGCAGCCATCGTCCTGAATAGAAGGCGCCAAATCGTCCTGCGCATCTTCCGCGCCGTCGCGGGTATTTTGATAGTACAGAGTTTTCACGCCAAACTTATACGCGGTGAGCAAATCTTTCAGCAGTTGCTGCATCGGCACTTTTCCTGACGGGAAACGTGACGGATCGTAGTTGGTATTGGCGGAAATCGACTGATCGATAAACTTCTGCATGATACCCACCAGTTGCAGATAACCGTCGTTGTTCGGCATCTCCCACAACAGTTCGTAAGCGTCTTTCAGATGCTCATAATCCGGCACGACCTGACGCAAAATACCGTCTTTCGAGGCCTTGATGCTGACGTAGCCGCGCGGCGGCTCAATGCCGTTGGTGGCGTTGGAGATCTGGGACGACGTTTCCGACGGCATTAGCGCCGATAGCGTGGAGTTACGCAGACCGTGGGTTTTGATCGACTCACGCAGCTGTTCCCAGTCGTAGTGCAGCGGTTCGTTGACGATCGCATCCAGATCTTTTTTGTAGGTGTCGATCGGCAAAATGCCTTTTGCATAGGTGGTTTCGTTGAACCATGGGCAGGCGCCTTGCTCTTTCGCCAGTTCGTTGGACGCTTTAAGCAGATAGTATTGAATGGCTTCGAAGGTTTTATGCGTCAGATTATTGGCGCTGCCGTCGGAATAACGTTTACCGTTTTTCGCCAGCCAGTAGGCGAAGTTAATCACGCCAATGCCCAGCGTACGACGGCCCATTGCGCCGCGTTTGGCAGCCGGAATCGGGTAATCCTGATAATCGAGCAGAGCATCCAAAGCGCGTACTGCCAGAATAGCCAGTTCTTCCAGCTCGTCCAGAGTTTTAATGGCGCCCAAGTTGAATGCAGACAGCGTACACAACGCAATTTCGCCGTTTTCATCGTTGACATCGTGCAGCGGTTTGGTCGGCAGGGCAATCTCCAGACACAGGTTAGACTGGCGTACCGGGGCGACAACCGGATCGAACGGACTGTGAGTATTGCAGTGGTCAACGTTCTGGATATAGATACGACCGGTAGAGGCGCGTTCCTGCATCATCAGCGAGAACAGTTCGACCGCTTTCACACGCTGTTTGCGGATGCTGTCGTCGTTTTCATATTTCACGTACAGGCGTTCGAATTCGTCCTGGTCGGCGAAGAACGCATCGTATAGCCCGGGTACATCGGACGGACTGAACAACGTAATGTCGCCGCCCTTCAGCAGGCGGGTATACATCAGTTTGTTGATCTGTACGCCGTAGTCCATGTGACGTACGCGGTTGCCTTCCACGCCAC
Source organism: Salmonella sp. A7 (assembly GCF_020181675.1). Classification (NCBI taxonomy): domain Bacteria; kingdom Pseudomonadati; phylum Pseudomonadota; class Gammaproteobacteria; order Enterobacterales; family Enterobacteriaceae; genus Salmonella; species Salmonella sp. A7. The sequence goes on from NZ_CP084001.1 coordinate 1,562,128, forward strand.
GGTTGTTTTTCAGTACCAGCAGGCTTTCCACTTCCAGGTGCCACATCGGGTAGAACAGTGTCGCCGCGCCGCCGCGCACGCCGCCCTGCGAACAGGATTTCACCGCCGTCTGGAAGTGCTTGTAGAACGGAATACAGCCGGTGTGGAAGGCTTCGCCGCCGCGAATCGGGCTGCCCAGCGCACGAATGCGTCCCGCGTTGATACCGATACCGGCGCGCTGAGAAACGTATTTCACGATAGCGCTGGAGGTGGCGTTGATGGAATCCAGACTGTCGCCACACTCGATCAGTACGCAGGAGCTGAACTGCCGGGTTGGGGTACGCACACCGGACATGATGGGCGTCGGCAGCGAGATTTTGAACGTAGAGACCGCATCGTAAAAACGTTTTACATAGTCAAGACGCGTTTCACGCGGGTAGTTAGAGAACAGGCAGGCCGCTACCAGAATGTAGAGGAACTGCGCGCTTTCATAGATTTCGCCGGTCACGCGGTTTTGCACCAGATATTTCCCTTCCAGCTGCTTAACGGCAGCGTAGGAGAAGGTCATATCGCGATCGTGAACGATAAACGAATCCATCTGCTTGAACTCTTCTTCCGTGTAGTCTTCCAGCAGATGATTGTCGTATTTGCCAAGCTCAACCATTTTTACCACATGGTGGTAAAGTGCGGGCGGCTCAAACTGGCCGAAGGCTTTCTTACGCAGGTGGAAAATCGCCAGACGCGCAGCCAGGTATTGATAATCCGGCGCATCGCGAGAGATCAGGTCTGCGGCGGCCTTAATGATAGTTTCATGGATATCGGAGGTCTTAATCCCATCATAAAACTGAATATGCGAGCGTAGCTCGACCTGAGAAACCGATACGTTATTCAGTCCTTCTGCCGCCCAATCAAGCACGCGATGAATTTTGTCGAGATTGATGCGCTCAGTACGGCCGTCACGCTTTGTCACCAGCAGACTCTGATTCATGTGGTTTTCTACCTGTTTACCTGTCCGTGAAAGAAAAATATCCCCCCGCTTATCCACAACGTCACGTTGTGACTAACTCTGTGGATAAATACTATATATAGGGGGTAATCGATAAGTGAAACGCTATATGGTGAGTATTCTAGTAGGGATTCTTTTGAGTACAAGAGTTGATTTTGGCGTTAAATTGCGGTTGTAAAAGCGTAAGAATCGCTAAATGCGCGTCTGATAAGGCCTGGAGAGGATGTCAACAATTCATAAAAAAAAATCAAAATTTGATCGAATGCTGATTTCTTCATCGAAGAGAAAGGTTGCGCCCGATGATCTAACGCAACCCTTATAGGAAAATTCTTTGATGTCAGGCTTTTTTAGCGCGGGTATGCAACATATAGTTAACGTCTACTCCGGGACCGAGTTTGAAAGTATTGGTTATCGGGTTGTAGTGCAGTCCGGTGATATGTTGCTCTTTCAGGACGGTTTCATCTACCCAGCTTAACAGTTCAGCAGGCTTAATGAATTTCTTCACGTCGTGCGTGCCTTTTGGCACCATGCGCAGAATATACTCAGCGCCGACGACCGCCATCAGCCAGGATTTCCCATTGCGGTTCAACGTTGAGAAGAACACCTCGCCGCCGGGTTTAACCAGTTGGGCGCAGGCGTGGACGACCGATTGCGGATCGGGAACGTGCTCCAGCATTTCCATACAGGTGACGACGTCGTATTGCTGAGCGTGTTTTGCCGCATGTTCCTCAACCGTCTCCTGCACGTACTCTACCTCGATGCCGCTTTCCAGCGCATGCAGTTTGGCGACCTGCAAAGGCTCAAAGCCCATATCCAGCCCGGTGACGGTTGCGCCTTCGCGTGCCATACTTTCCGCCAGAATGCCGCCGCCGCAGCCGACGTCGAGTACCTTTTTACCAAACAGGCCGCCTGAGCGTTCAGTAATGTAGCCAAGGCGTAGAGGGTTGATGCGATGCAATGGCTTGAATTCGCCCTCCAGATCCCACCAGCGCGACGCGACGGCTTCGAATTTGGCGATTTCATTATGGTCAACGTTGTGAGCTACCGACGGTTTTTCAGTGTTCATGAGTACATGAGATTCCGCTATTGATCTATCGGGGCAGTATAGCAGGTGCAAAGTCGCTGCGTTATATCTGCTGCCGTCTTTATTACGCTTTCAGCGCAAGAAGTTTTCTTGCGCGTTCTGTAAAACCGCTACCGATGTGGTGCGTGATAAAATTACAGACGCCCTCGACGTTGTTGTTTTTTAACATATCCAAAATAGTGGCATGTCCCCGGTTAGAGCTGGTGATATATTCAGCGGTAAAATCCAGTCTGTAGCGAATTGCCAATAAACGTGCTGAGATCAACAGGTGTGCTTGCGAAATGTATTTATTATCGGCATATTTCACAAAAACATAATGAAAATCATGATCCAGTTTGAGATAAGCTTGCGTATCTCGCTCTGCATTAATTTTTGCTGACTTCGATAAAATATTGCTTAATTCGACTATGACATTGTTAGCATTTTTCTCCATCGCTTCACGAATTGCGCCCTGTTCAAGGATAACCCTCATTTTGATGAGATCATTGATATCCTCGTCGGTGACAGAAAAAACAAATGTCCCACTGCGGGGAATGATGTTGACCAGGTTTTCATTATAGCTCAGCCAAATAAAAGCTTCACGAATTGGTGTTTTACTTACCATCAGAATATTTGATAGTTCATTTTCACTGATCGCTTGCCCAAGATCGAAATCGCCATGGATAATCATCTCCCTTATTTTCTCTTTAATCACCTGGGTGATGGATTTGGGTATTTCAATTGATATGTGACTAAAGTCACGCTTTAATCTATTTTTCATTTTCTTCTCCTCCATGGTTAAACCCGGCTCCATTGTAATTAATTTATTCAAAATTAACGGATCTAATATATCAGATATAAGAAAATTTACATACTTTATTGTTGTTATTGTATATTTCATTAAGTTTGCTTGCTGATATATCAGATATGACACATTAGCTTTTGAATTGTATTGTTTTTTACGTAACATCGATTCCGGTCAATACCCTTATTCATTGAATCATAAAAGGTGATGCAAAATGAGTAGTCCACAAGAAAATTTATACGATGCAATTCGTATTGTAAAAAGGAAAATCATTCCTTTGGCCTTTATTCTTTACTTTTTTAACTATATGGATCGTGTCAATATTGGGTTTGCTGCATTACGCATGAATGAATCTCTCGGTATTACGCCTGAGGATTTCGCTAATATTTCTTCTATATTCTTCATATCATATTTAATCTTTCAAATTCCGAGTAGCATTGGCTTGCAAAAGCTTGGCGCAAGAAAATGGATTAGTTCCATTATTATCGGCTGGGGAGCGGTAACTGGGCTGATTTTTTTTGCTAAAGATACTCAATATATTTTGCTGGCTCGCATTTTTTTGGGGGTATTTGAAGCTGGCTTTTTCCCGGGCATGGTTTATTATCTTGCATGTTGGTTTCCGGCTCGTGAACGCGGAAAAGTCAATAGTTTCTTCATGTTATCTATTGCTGTAGCATCGGTATTGGCTGCACCGATGTCTGGTTGGATCATCGAGCATTTGAATACCCCGGATTATGAAGGCTGGCGCTGGCTTTTTGCTATTGAAGGTATCCCAACCGTATTCCTTGGCATCCTGACATTTTATTTACTGCCTGACAGTCCAGAAAAGGCTAAATGGCTTACGCCACAGCAGATATCGGCCTTAGTTAATAAATTACGCACTGACAATGAAACCGCAGCTGCATTAAATAAAAATACCAACTCATCCTTTCTTTCCGTAATCAAAAATCCAGTTTTGCTTCAGCTTTCTTTCGCCTACATGTTGATTCAGGCGGCTGCTCTGGCGGCAAACTACTGGTTGCCGGGGTTGGTGAAGGGATTTTCAGCTGATTTTACGGATACTGACGTTGGTTTAATCATGAGTATTCCGTTTATTTTCGCTATGTTCAGCATGCCCTGGTGGGGCTGGCATTCCGATAAAAAGAATGAACGAAAATGGCATGCTGCATTACCCATGTTTCTGGCGGGCTGTGGTTTTCTGATGATTGCTCTTGTCCCCTCAATGTCGCTGAGAATGCTGGGGCTAACGTTCTATGGTGTTGGGATCCTCAGCTATTACGGACCTTACTGGGCGCTGCCTTCTGCATTATTGTCGCCGTCAGGGTTAGCTATCAGCATTGCGTTTATTAACTCATGTTCAAGTCTTGGCGGATTCCTGATTAATAAGTCACTGGGATTCGTTTCTACTCATTATGGTGCGACAGGGATATTTATTGTAGAGGCAATACTTTGCTTCGCTGCGGTAGCCGTTCTGGCGTTAATGAAAATTGATGTGAAAAAAGAAAAAAGCCAACAAACAAATGTTGTATCACGAACCTGATAAATGGAGAAATTATGAAAATTACGTCTATTGAAGTTTTTGACTGTGAATTAAAAAAAAGAGATCAAACGATGTCCTCCTATAATCCAGTACTTATCCGGGTGAATACCGACTCAGGATTAAGTGGTATTGGCGAAGTAGGACTGGCCTATGGCGCAGGCGCTAAAGCTGGCGTAGGGATCATCAGAGATCTGGCGCCATTGATTGTGGGTGAAGATCCACTAAATATCGAAAAAATTTGGGAGTTCTTTTTCAGAAAGACTTTTTGGGGGATGGGGGGCGGAAACGTTTTTTATGCCGGAATGAGCGCTATTGATATTGCTCTTTGGGATATCAAAGGTAAATATTTAGGTGTACCTGTTTATCAGCTCCTTGGCGGGAAAACTAATGAAAAATTAAGAACCTATGCTAGTCAGTTACAATTTGGTTGGGGGGATAAACGCCAGATATTAGTGACACCTGATGAATATGCTGAGGCGGCGCGTGCGGCTCTTGACGATGGATATGATGCGATTAAAGTGGATCCACTCGAAATCGATCGTAATGGCGATGACTGTGTTTTTCAGAATAAAAATCGTAACTATTCAGGATTGTTACTGGCCGATCAATTAAAAATGGGGGAAGCGCGAATTGCCGCTATGCGTGAAGCAATGGGGGATGATGCTGATATTATCGTGGAAATCCATTCTCTTCTCGGTACAAACTCAGCTATTCAATTTGCGAAGGCGATAGAAAAGTATCGTATCTTTCTTTATGAAGAACCGATCCATCCATTAAATTCTGATAATATGCAGAAAGTTTCCCGTTCAACAACGATTCCAATCGCCACTGGTGAGCGTTCCTACACAAGATGGGGATACAGGGAATTACTGGAGAAGCAGTCTATTGCCGTAGCGCAACCTGATTTGTGTCTCTGCGGCGGAATTACCGAAGGAAAGAAAATCTGTGACTATGCTAATATTTATGACACCACTGTACAGGTGCATGTTTGCGGCGGTCCTGTTTCCACGGTAGCCGCGCTGCATATGGAAACAGCAATTCCCAACTTTATTATTCATGAGCATCATACCAATGCGATGAAAGCATCTATTCGGGAACTTTGTACCCACGATTATCAGCCGGAAAATGGCTATTATGTCGCGCCGGAACAGCCCGGATTGGGTCAGGAATTAAACGATGAGGTAGTGAAAGAATACCTGGCCTATGTGATTAAATAGCATCTGGTGATACTGATTATGGTTTATGCCTCCCGGCATATCCCCTAAATAATTCGAGTTGCAGGATAAAATGGTTAACCGTCTTGAACAGCGCTTGCGCTAACCGCGACGGGGAGAGGCCCAGGGATGGGCCGAGTAACTCGCTGCCAACGCACATGAAACTTGAAGTATGACGGGTATACACGGGAGGTATTGATTTTCTAACCTCTTCCTGGCCAGGCCCCGATCTCCCCTGTGTCGCCTCTGAAGCCGATCGCCGATAAACGCCGAGACCACGGTTATAAATGAAGAGAGCATGCGGCACCTGAATAAAGCATTGTCTGGCTGCATTCCGTTTACCAGTACGTGGGCGAATGTGTTATAATTTGCGACCTTTGAATCCGGGATACAGTAGAGGGATAGCGGTTAGATGAGCGACCTTGCGAGAGAAATTACACCGGTCAACATTGAGGAAGAGCTGAAGAGCTCCTATCTGGATTATGCGATGTCGGTCATTGTTGGCCGTGCGCTGCCGGATGTCCGAGATGGCCTGAAGCCGGTACACCGTCGCGTACTTTACGCCATGAACGTATTGGGCAATGACTGGAACAAAGCCTATAAAAAATCTGCCCGTGTCGTTGGTGACGTAATCGGTAAATACCATCCCCACGGCGATTCCGCAGTGTATGACACCATCGTTCGTATGGCGCAGCCATTCTCGCTGCGTTACATGCTGGTGGATGGTCAGGGTAACTTCGGTTCTATTGACGGCGACTCCGCGGCGGCAATGCGTTATACGGAGATCCGTCTGGCGAAAATCGCCCACGAACTGATGGCCGATCTCGAAAAAGAGACGGTGGATTTCGTGGATAACTATGACGGTACGGAAAAAATTCCGGACGTCATGCCGACCAAAATTCCGAATCTGCTGGTGAACGGTTCTTCCGGTATCGCAGTAGGTATGGCGACGAATATCCCGCCGCACAACCTGACGGAAGTGATTAACGGCTGCCTGGCGTATATCGACAACGAAGACATCAGCATTGAAGGGCTGATGGAACATATTCCGGGTCCGGACTTCCCGACCGCCGCGATCATCAACGGTCGTCGTGGTATCGAAGAAGCCTACCGTACCGGTCGTGGCAAAGTGTACATCCGCGCCCGCGCGGAAGTTGAAGCTGACGCCAAAACGGGCCGTGAAACCATCATCGTCCATGAAATTCCCTATCAGGTGAACAAAGCGCGCCTGATCGAGAAAATCGCCGAGCTGGTGAAAGATAAACGCGTGGAAGGCATCAGCGCGCTGCGTGACGAATCCGACAAAGACGGTATGCGCATCGTGATTGAAGTAAAACGCGATGCGGTGGGCGAGGTGGTGCTTAATAATCTCTACTCCCAGACCCAGCTACAGGTTTCCTTCGGTATTAACATGGTGGCGCTGCATCACGGCCAGCCGAAGATCATGAACCTGAAAGACATCATTTCAGCGTTCGTGCGCCACCGCCGTGAAGTGGTGACGCGTCGGACTATTTTTGAACTGCGTAAAGCCCGTGACCGCGCGCATATCCTTGAAGCTCTGGCGATTGCGCTAGCTAACATCGACCCGATTATCGAACTGATTCGCCGCGCGCCAACGCCGGCAGAAGCGAAAGCGGCGCTGATTTCGCGTCCGTGGGATCTGGGTAACGTTGCTGCGATGCTGGAGCGCGCCGGTGATGACGCCGCGCGTCCGGAATGGCTGGAGCCAGAATTTGGCGTGCGTGACGGTCAGTACTACCTGACTGAACAGCAGGCGCAGGCGATTCTGGATCTGCGTTTGCAGAAACTGACCGGCCTGGAGCATGAAAAACTGCTCGACGAATACAAAGAGTTGCTGGAGCAGATTGCTGAACTGCTGCACATTCTGGGCAGCGCCGATCGCCTGATGGAAGTGATTCGCGAAGAGATGGAGTTAATTCGCGATCAGTTCGGCGATGAGCGTCGTACCGAAATCACCGCCAACAGCGCCGATATTAATATCGAAGATCTGATTAGCCAGGAAGATGTTGTCGTGACGCTGTCTCACCAGGGTTACGTCAAGTATCAACCGCTGACGGATTACGAAGCGCAACGTCGTGGTGGGAAAGGTAAATCTGCCGCGCGTATTAAAGAAGAAGACTTTATCGACCGCCTGCTGGTGGCCAACACCCATGACACCATCCTCTGCTTCTCCAGCCGGGGCCGTCTGTACTGGATGAAGGTCTATCAGTTGCCGGAAGCCAGCCGTGGCGCGCGCGGTCGTCCGATCGTCAACCTGCTGCCGCTGGAAGCGAACGAACGTATCACCGCGATTCTGCCGGTTCGTGAGTACGAAGAGGGCGTCAACGTCTTTATGGCGACCGCCAGCGGTACCGTGAAGAAAACGGCGCTGACCGAATTCAGCCGTCCGCGTTCCGCCGGTATTATCGCGGTGAACCTCAACGACGGCGACGAGCTGATTGGCGTTGACCTGACTTCTGGTTCTGACGAAGTCATGCTGTTCTCGGCCGCGGGTAAAGTGGTGCGCTTCAAAGAAGACGCCGTCCGTGCGATGGGGCGTACCGCGACCGGTGTGCGCGGTATTAAGCTGGCGGGAGACGATAAAGTCGTCTCTCTGATCATCCCACGCGGCGAAGGCGCTATTCTGACCGTAACGCAAAACGGCTACGGGAAGCGTACCGCAGCGGACGAGTACCCGACCAAGTCTCGCGCGACGCAGGGCGTTATCTCTATCAAAGTGACCGAGCGCAACGGTTCCGTTGTTGGCGCGGTACAGGTGGACGATTGCGACCAGATCATGATGATCACGGATGCCGGTACTCTGGTGCGTACCCGTGTGTCCGAGATCAGCGTAGTGGGACGTAATACCCAGGGCGTTATCCTTATCCGCACGGCGGAAGATGAAAACGTGGTGGGTCTGCAACGCGTTGCTGAACCGGTAGATGACGAAGAACTCGACGCTATCGACGGCAGCGTGGCGGAAGGGGATGAGGATATCGCCCCGGAAGCGGAAAGCGATGACGACGTTGCGGATGACGCTGACGAGTAATGTTATTGCTGTGCGAGGGCCGGATATCCGGCCCTTTTTCTTTGCCGTTGCGGGCTACGTCATTTACCGCTACCTTAGTCACACTCTATTTACATCCTGAGGCGGAGCTTCGCCCCTTTGAAATACCTTGCTTCCTTTCGAACTACGCTGAAAGTCTCGCGCTACTTATTCAGAGCGTTAGCGTTACTCATTTGGCTCTTAATCGCCTTTGTTTCGGTGTTTTACATCGTCAATGCCCTGCACCAGCGGGAATCTGAAATTCGTCAGGAGTTCAACCTTAGCTCCGATCAGGCGCAGCGTTTTATCCAGCGCACATCGGATGTGATGAAAGAGCTCAAATATATTGCCGAGAACCGTTTAACGGCGGAAAACGGCGTTATGTCGTCGCGTGCGCGTGATGACAAAATGGTGGTGCCGGACTTTGAACCGCTATTCGCCGACTCAGACTGTGCGGCGATGGGCTCCGCATGGCGCGGATCGCTGGAGTCGCTGGCCTGGTTTATGCGTTACTGGCGCGACAACTTTTCAGCAGCGTATGATCTTAACCGCGTTTTCCTGATTGGCAGCGATAACCTCTGTATGGCGAATTTCGGCCTGCGTGAAATGCCCGTGGAGCGCGATGATGCGTTAAAAGCGTTACATGAGCGGATTATGAAATACCGCAACGCGCCGCAAGAAGAAAGTGGGAATAACCTTTTCTGGATAAGCCAGGGCGCGCGTCAGGGCGTGGGCTACTTTTATGCGCTGACGCCGGTGTATCTGGCCAACCGTCTGCAGGCGCTGCTGGGCGTCGAGCAGTCCATCCGCATGGAAAATTTTTTCACGCCGGGCAGTTTGCCGATGGGCGTCACCATTATTGATGAGAACGGCCATTCGCTGATTTCGTTGGCCGGTCCTGACGGCATTATTAAAGCGGAGCCGCGCTGGATGCAGGAGCGCTCCTGGTTTGGTTATACGCCAGGTTTTCGCGAACTGGTACTCAAAAAAAGCCTGCCGCCATCCTCGCTCAGTATTGTCTATTCTGTGCCTGTAGATTTAGTCCTGGAGCGTATTCGTATTCTTATCCTGAACGCTATCCTGCTGAACGTGCTGGTGGGCGCAGGGCTGTTTACGCTTGCGCGGATGTATGAGCGGCGAATTTTTATTCCGGCGGAGAGCGATGCCCAGCGTCTGGAAGAGCATGAACAGTTCAACCGTAAAATCGTCGCCTCCGCGCCGGTGGGGATCTGTATTCTGCGCACTATTGATGGCGTCAATATTCTGAGTAACGAACTGGCGCACACCTACCTGAACATGCTCACGCATGAAGACAGACAGCGCCTGACGCAAATCATTTGCGGCCAGCAGGTTAACTTCGTCGATGTATTGACCAGCAATAATACCAATTTGCAAATTAGCTTCGTCCATTCCCGCTATCGTAATGAAAACGTCGCGATTTGCGTGTTGGTAGATGTGAGTACGCGCGTCAAAATGGAAGAGTCGCTGCAGGAGATGGCGCAGGCGGCGGAACAGGCAAGCCAGTCTAAATCCATGTTCCTTGCAACGGTCAGCCATGAATTGCGCACACCGCTGTACGGTATCATCGGCAATCTCGATCTGCTGCAAACCAAAGAGTTGCCAAAAGGCGTGGATCGTCTGGTCACGGCGATGAATAACTCCTCCAGTCTGTTGCTGAAAATTATCAGCGACATTCTCGACTTCTCGAAAATTGAGTCGGAACAGCTAAAGATTGAGCCGCGCGAATTTTCACCGCGAGAGGTGATGAACCATATCACCGCCAATTATCTGCCGTTGGTGGTGCGTAAGCAGCTCGGCCTGTATTGTTTTATTGAGCCTGACGTGCCGGTATCGCTGAACGGCGACCCGATGCGTTTACAGCAGGTCATTTCAAACCTGTTGAGCAACGCCATTAAGTTTACCGATATTGGCTGCATCGTGCTGCATGTGCGCTGTGATGGGGATTATCTCAGCATTCGCGTGCGGGATACCGGCGTCGGTATTCCGGCAAAAGAGGTGGTTCGCCTGTTCGATCCCTTCTTCCAGGTGGGAACCGGCGTACAGCGTAACTTTCAGGGGACCGGTCTGGGGCTGGCGATTTGCGAAAAATTGATCAGCATGATGGACGGCGATATTTCCGTCGATTCGGAGCCGGGCATGGGAAGCCAGTTTACACTGCGCATCCCGCTTTATGGTGCGCAATACCCTGTGAAAAAGGGCGTGGAAGGACTCGCCGGAACCTGCTGTTGGCTGGCGGTGCGCAATACTTCTTTGTGCCAGTTTATTGAGACCAGTCTGGCGCGTAGCGGCGTTCATACGCAGCGTTATGAAGGGCAAGAACCCGCCGCGGACGATATTTTGATTGTCGATGACGCGCTGGAGCATACCTGGCAGGGGAGGGCGGCGGTCGTCTTTTGCCGCCGCCATATCGGGATTCCGTTGGAAAGAGCGCCGGGCGAGTGGGTGCATAGTGTGGCGTCGGTGCATGAGTTGCCCGCGCTGTTGGCGCGTATCTATAGTATTGAGCTGGATAGTGAAGCGCTTTCCAGCGCATTGCCGACGACGGATAAAACCGCAGATTCAAATGACGACATGATGATTCTGGTCGTTGACGATCATCCGATCAATCGCCGCTTGCTGGCCGATCAATTGGGATCGCTGGGATATCAGTGTAAGACAGCCAATGATGGCGTGGACGCTCTGAATGTGCTGAGTAAAAATGCTATCGATATTGTTCTGAGCGATGTGAACATGCCGAACATGGACGGCTACCGCCTGACGCAGCGTATCCGTCAGCTTGGGCTGACGCTGCCGGTCGTCGGCGTGACGGCGAACGCGCTGGCGGAAGAGAAACAACGTTGCCTGGAGTCCGGTATGGACAGCTGTTTGTCGAAGCCTGTGACGCTGGATGTGTTGAAACAGACGCTGGCGGTGTATGCCGAGCGGGTACGTAAAACGCGGGCATAAAAAATGCCGGATGGCGGCGTCGCCTGTCCGGCCTGCAAAAGATGAGTCGACTGGTAGGCCTGATAAGCGTAGCGCCATCAGGCTGGGTAACGTAAAAGCGATTTATTCTTTGTCTGTCGGACTCAGGGTAACGGAAGAGAGATAGTTGAGCAGCGCGATATCATTCTCTACGCCCAGTTTCATCATCGCCGATTTCTTCTGGCTGCTGATGGTCTTAATGCTGCGGTTGAGCTTCTTGGCGATTTCGGTGACCAGGAAGCCCTCGGCGAACAGGCGTAATACTTCGCTCTCTTTTGGCGACAGGCGCTTGTCGCCGTAACCGCCTGCGCTGATTTTCTCCAGCAGACGAGAAACGCTTTCTGGGGTGAATTTTTTGCCTTTTTGCAGCGCGGCCAGCGCCTTAGGCAGATCGGTTGGCGCACCCTGCTTGAGTACGATCCCTTCAATATCAAGATCCAACACGGCGCTCAGGATCGCCGGATTGTTGTTCATGGTCAGAACGATAATAGACAGGCTCGGAAAATGACGCTTGATGTACTTGATCAAGGTGATCCCATCGCCGTATTTATCTCCCGGCATGGAGAGGTCAGTGATCAACACATGCGCATCTAATTTCGGCAGATTGTTGATCAATGCTGTGGAATCTTCAAATTCGCCGACAACATTCACCCACTCGATTTGTTCAAGTGATTTGCGAATACCGAACAGTACAATCGGGTGGTCATCGGCAATAATTACGTTCATATTGTTCATGTATTGGGCTACCTTGCTACAGCAAGCTTTTGACGTAGGCGTCAATGTCGCTGATATATTTTTCTATACCTGGAGCATCTTTCTCACGAATCAGATGTTCCAGCGTTTCACATAACTGCTTGCCGGGTACCAGATTAAGCATGGCAAACACCCCTTTCAGGCGGTGGGCCGTTTGGGCCAGCGCAGCGAAATCGCTGGTTGCCGCCTCAGTATACAACCTCTTAACATCATCCGGTACTGTGTCTACAAATAGCGCATAATAGCCGCTGGCATGAAGCTCGGCATTTTCATCTCCGCCGAGCGGGGAGGCGGGAATCTCTTCCTGCGCCAGCTGCTCTTCGATAAGTTGTAGTACAGCTTCCTGCATAGCATTGCTCATATTAAAGTTGACGCGCAACTGACCCGGGCCAATTTTCCGCACGCCTGACTCATCATCGCTTAAAAGCAAGCCCGAGGCAGTAAGATTAGACGGATTATCCGTTAAAAAGAGATCATATTCTTGACTTATCTGCCTTTCATCCGGCGTGATGCAGGTGGCGCCCCAGTTTTCTAACTGACGCAGCACAATCGCGCGAACCTCGTTGGACGTCACATCGACCATCACGCTCACGTCGTCCAGCAGGCGCTCTTCGACCTGGGTATGCTGATCGTGAGGAAGCATTTTGACATGAACGGTATAGCGCGTGCCCAGCGTTTCCCGCGCTTTAATGTTGAGATGACCGCCCAGTTTGCGCGCCAGTTGATTGCACAGCCAGAAGGTGAGCGGATTCGCTTTGCCGTAACGGTCGCCCTGCGTTTCATTCATATACGGGAAATGCAGATTATCAATCTCGTTTAACGTTACGCCTTCGCCCGTATCCAGAATACGGAAAGTCAGACGCTCCGCGATAGATTCATCTTGCTCGACTTCAAGCGTAATTTTACCCATAGCGGTCGTCGTGACGGCATACTGAATCAACAGCAGCAAAATCCGGCGCAGGGCGTCGCGATCGCCCCAGCGTTCATCGTTGCCGCTAAGATGGTTATTAATCAGCAGTTGCAGCCCTTTACGCTTAATGGCGGGCAGCACTTCCGGCACGACTTCGTCAATAAGATCCTGAAGGGAGAACAGCGTGGCTTCGCTTTTCCATGCGTCATTTTCCAGCATATTCGCCAGTTGGATTTCATCGATCATACGTACCAATACATCCGCCTGATCCGCCAGTTTCAGGCTTTCCGGCGTGGTGACTGCCGCGGCGTTAACCGCCAGTTGGCGTACGGGCTCTTTAAGCGTGTTGCTGATATTTTGCATAAAGGCGGCACGGCCCTGCTGATTCTTCTCATACAAACGCTGCGCCTGTTTAAGCTTCTTATTCACCAGCACTTCCCGGTCCTGATCGCGGATAATAAAGATCTGCGTGCGGGGGGCGATCTGGCTGCGAAACAGACGGATCTCATACAGTTCGTTATTAATTGTCGCCTGAATCACGCCCTGATGCTGTTCCGCCATGCTGGTAATATTTTGCAGGTTAAGATGCGGCAACAGATGATCGGCGATTTTATTGCTGATCACGGTGCGGTTTCCTTCCTGATCGTAGACCAGCAGACCCAGCGGCAGCAGAGAAACGATCTCTTCATTAATGGCGCGTAAGACGCGAAGCTCGTTATTCGCCGCGTTGCCGGATGTCGATTCTGTCGTCCGTCCCGGCTGATGACGGAACGTGGCGTAGCCAAATAACGCCAACGCCAGCAGCCCGATGTTCAGCAGTAAAGGCAGCAAAATATTTTGCAGCGTATCAAGCAAAAGCGTACCGAACGGTACCTGCCAGATCAGGCGCATTCCGGTAGAGTTAAGCGCTGAGGAGATCTCAATTTTTGAACCGTTAAAGCTAATCGTGACGCTATCAGGCGCTTCCTTTTCACTGCTTCGCCCCGTCGCCTGGGTTGCGTCAGGCTCTATCCGAAAACTGTCCAGCGGCATTCCCGGCGGGATTAAATCATTAATGGGCAGATCAAACGCCACCACGGTCGCCAGATGTCCTGGCTGATTGAAGGTCGTGCGTAGCGTAAAATAGTGACCGTTTTGCCAGGCCAGTTTTCGCAATGAGGAGAAACTTTCGCGCTCATCCAGCGCATTCGCCTGTTGCAACATCTCTGCCCGGCGGGAATCGACGATATTGCCAATAGTGGACTCTTTAAAGCCGGAAGAGAGATCTTTCAACGGTAGGGTAGAGATAAGAATCAGGCTGTTATCCTGTCCGTTGAGGTAATACATTGACCACGGCACGTTTTCCGCGCCCCACAGCGTATCCAGATAAGTTGACATACGCTGCGTCATTTCCAGCGTGGCGCTGTCATGGGAACCGAAAATCAGCGCTTCAGTTTTACGTCGCGGCTTTTCAAGATAATACACATCCTGCTTCAGACGCGTTTCCTGAAGTCCTTCACCTGTCGATGGCGTAGTGGTCGCGGCGATGTTGTCATAAATTTGCCAGGTAACATACCGCCAGGTATCCACGCGTTTATGAATAGCGTGGGTGATATCGACAATTTGATAGCTTTTGTCTTTCAACCAGGCGTTGACGGCGCTCTGTACCATAACGCCCATCGTTACCAGCAGCACAATGATCAGCAATAAGAAGAAACGGGTAATGCTTCCCGGTAGAAGGGAGAATCGGGTAGAGACCGTTGTGTCAGACTGACTCATTTATGTTTACGACCTGTAAAAGCAACGCTGAAGGTGAAGGGCAGTATAAAGGGTAATGAATGAATTTCCAGACTCTTACGTCATGCCGGGCAACTTAACACGCGCTCCGTTGGCGGGACGGGAAAAGCGTACAACCTTCGCAGAACGGTACAAATATAAAGACTACTTATAAATGTTTAGCACTAAATATCAAGAAATTATTTGCTAATGTCTTACGAACGGTAGAGCAGGGGGGGTAGTGAATAACCGTGATAGTTTTAGGCAGGTAGCATAAATCTGCCGGGTGTGTCTGAAAAAGGGTAAAAAAAACCGAATGCGAAGCATTCGGTTGAAATAGGGGTAAACAGACATTCAGAAGTGAATGACGGTAATAAATAAAGTTAATGATGATAGCGGTCACTATTTTAGTTGCGAATGAAGATTCTGTTTTATCATTCAGTGCTATGAATTTCATCAATTTAACCCATTGATTTTAAAAGTCTCGTGAATATATTTTGTCGATTTGTGCTTATTTTTACTTGATTTTTGCTTTAAAAAAGTTCCGTAAAATTCATATTTTGAAACATCTATGTAGATAACTGTAACATCTTAAAAGTTTTAGTATCATATTCGTGTTGGATTATTCTGTATTTTTGCGGAGAATGGACTTGCCGACTGGTTAATGAGGGTTAACCAGTAAGCAGTGGCATAAAAAAGCAATAAAGGCATATAACAGAGGGTTAATAACATGAAAGTTAAAGTACTGTCCCTCCTGGTACCAGCTCTGCTGGTGGCGGGCGCAGCGAATGCGGCTGAAATTTATAATAAAGACGGCAACAAATTAGACCTGTTTGGTAAAGTTGATGGCCTGCACTACTTCTCTGACGACAAAGGCAGCGACGGCGACCAGACCTACATGCGTATCGGCTTCAAAGGCGAAACGCAGGTTAACGATCAGCTGACCGGTTATGGCCAGTGGGAATATCAGATTCAGGGCAACCAGACTGAAGGCAGCAACGACTCCTGGACGCGTGTGGCGTTTGCGGGTCTGAAATTCGCTGACGCAGGTTCCTTCGATTATGGTCGTAACTACGGCGTAACCTATGATGTGACCTCCTGGACCGACGTTCTGCCGGAGTTCGGCGGCGACACCTACGGCGCTGACAACTTTATGCAGCAGCGTGGTAACGGCTATGCCACTTACCGTAACACCGACTTCTTCGGCCTGGTGGATGGTCTGGACTTCGCGTTGCAGTATCAGGGCAAAAACGGCAGCGTGAGCGGTGAAAACACCAACGGTCGCAGCCTGCTGAACCAGAACGGCGACGGTTACGGCGGATCGCTGACCTATGCAATCGGCGAAGGCTTCTCTGTCGGTGGCGCTATCACCACGTCTAAACGTACTGCCGATCAGAACAACACCGCTAACGCTCGCCTGTATGGTAACGGCGATCGCGCCACGGTTTACACCGGCGGCCTGAAATACGATGCGAACAACATCTATCTGGCAGCGCAGTATTCTCAGACCTATAACGCAACCCGTTTTGGTACCTCTAACGGCAGCAACCCGTCCACCTCTTACGGTTTTGCCAACAAAGCGCAGAACTTTGAAGTGGTTGCTCAGTACCAGTTCGACTTTGGTCTGCGTCCGTCTGTGGCGTACCTGCAGTCTAAAGGTAAGGACATCAGCAACGGCTACGGCGCCAGCTATGGCGACCAGGACATCGTAAAATATGTTGATGTCGGCGCGACTTACTACTTCAACAAAAACATGTCCACCTATGTTGATTACAAAATCAACCTGCTGGATAAAAACGACTTTACCCGCGATGCGGGCATCAACACCGACGACATCGTAGCGCTGGGTCTGGTTTACCAGTTCTAATCAGCAAAAGATGTTGCTAAAGGGCCTGCGGGCCCTTTTTTCATGCCTTATTCCGGCGTACAAATACGACGTTTTGATATACGCTTGCGTCCATTCGAATGAGGATAAACAGCGATGAAAATGACTTTTTGCCGGGCCGTGTGTCTGGCGGCGGCTTTTTTACTTATGGGCTGCGATGAGGCTCCCGAAACGACAACAGCGTCACCTGCCGCTCAGGTGCTGGAAGGTAAGACGATGGGGACTATCTGGCGGGTGAGCGTGGTTGGCATCGATGCGAAACGCGCCGCAGAGCTACAGACTAAAATCCAGACTCAGCTTGATGCTGATGATTGGTTGCTTTCTACCTATAAAAATGACTCCGCGCTGATGCGTTTTAACCATTCACGCAGTCTTGCGCCCTGGCCGGTCAGCGAAGCCATGGCGGATATCGTGACCTCGGCGCTGCGTATTGGCGCGAAGACGGATGGCGCGATGGATATCACCGTGGGCCCGCTGGTCAATCTGTGGGGGTTTGGACCGGATCGGCAGCCGCTGCATATCCCAACACCAGCACAAATCGATGCGGCAAAAGCGAAAACAGGCCTGCAACATTTGCAGGTTATCGACAGGGCTGGACATCAGTTTTTGCAAAAAGATCTGCCGGATCTTTATGTCGATCTCTCCACGGTCGGGGAGGGCTATGCGGCGGATCATCTGGCGCGTCTGATGGAGCAGGAGGGCATTGCGCGTTATCTGGTCTCGGTGGGCGGCGCATTAAGCAGTCGCGGGATGAATGCGCAAGGGCTGCCGTGGCGCGTCGCGATTCAGAAGCCGACCGACCGGGAAAACGCGGTGCAGGCGATTGTGGATATCAACGGGTATGGCATCAGCACCTCCGGCAGCTACCGTAACTATTATGAGCTGGATGGCAAGCGTGTCTCGCACGTTATCGATCCGCAAACGGGGCGCCCCATTGAACACAACCTGGTATCGGTTACGGTCATTGCGCCAACGGCGCTGGAAGCGGACGGCTGGGATACCGGCCTGATGGTGCTCGGTACGCAAAAGGCGCAAGAGGTCGTGCGGCGGGAAGGGCTGGCGGTCTTTATGATCATGAAAGAAGGTGAGGGCTTTAAAACCTGGATGTCGCCGCAGTTCAAAACGTTCCTGGTGAGCGATAAGAATTAAAACGCAAGATTACGGGTTTTTGTGGGCGGATTTACGGACACACTGCATGTAAGCAAGCACTATGCTTAATGAAGGAGTCTATGATGAAAAAAGCGTTACTTACCGATGATGAATGCTGGCTGCGGGTGCAGGCGCGCGATGCCAGCGCGGATGGGCGTTTCGTTTTTGCGGTGCGAACTACCGGCGTTTTTTGCCGCCCTTCTTGTCGCTCGAAGCGGGCATTACGTAAAAATGTTCGCTTTTTTGCCAACGCGCAGCAGGCGCTGGACGCCGGTTTTCGCCCCTGCAAGCGCTGTCAGCCGGATAATGCGCGCGCGCAGCAACGGCGGTTGGATAAGATTGCCTGCGCCTGCCGTTTACTTGAGCAGGAGACGCCGGTAACGCTGGCGTCTCTGGCGCAGGCGGTGGCGATGAGCCCGTTTCATCTGCACCGTCTGTTTAAAGCGAGCACCGGCATGACGCCGAAAGGGTGGCAGCAGGCGTGGCGCGCCCGGCGGCTGCGTGAGGCGTTGGCGAAAGGAGAGCCGATCACGGCGGCTATTTACCGCGCCGGCTTCCCGGATAGCAGTAGCTACTACCGTCATGCCGACCAGACGCTGGGCATGACGGCAAAACAGTTTCGCAAAGGCGGCGATAATGTCTCCGTTCGCTATGCGCTGACGGACTGGGTTTACGGACGGTGCCTGGTGGCGGAGAGCGAGCGGGGGATTTGCGCGATTCTCCCCGGTGATAGCGACGATGCGCTACTGGCTGAATTACACACCCTTTTCCCGGCGGCCCGCCACGCACCTGCTGACGCGCCTTTTCAGCAACGGGTGCGGCAGGTTGTCGCGGCTATCAACACACGCGATGTGCTGCTCTCGTTGCCGCTGGATATCCAGGGAACCGCGTTTCAACAGCAGGTCTGGCAGGCGTTATGCGCAATTCCCTGCGGCGAAACCGTAAGCTATCAACAGCTTGCCGCGACTATCGGCAAACCCACGGCAGTACGCGCGGTCGCCAGCGCGTGCGGCGCGAATAAACTGGCGATGGTGATCCCGTGTCATCGGGTCGTGCGTCGCGATGGCGCGCTCTCCGGTTATCGTTGGGGCGTGCGTCGAAAAGCGCAGCTATTAAAGCGAGAAGCGCAAAAAGAGGAGTAGCAATGCTGGATCTATTTGCTGATGAAGCGCCCTGGCAAGAGCCCCTGGCGCCTGGCGCGGTGGTGTTGCGCCGCTTTGCGTTTCGCGCGGCGCAGTCGCTATTAGACGATATCGGGTTTGTCGCCAGTCAGTCTCCGTTTCGTCAGATGGTGACGCCGGGCGGCTACACCATGTCGGTGGCGATGACCAACTGCGGCGCGTTAGGGTGGACCACCGATCGTCACGGTTATTGTTATGCCGTGCGCGATCCGTTGACCGATAAACCCTGGCCTGCGCTGCCGTTATCGTTTGCCAGCGTATGTCGTCAGGCGGCAATCGCGGCAGGGTATGCGAGCTTCCAACCGGACGCCTGCCTGATCAATCGCTACGCGCCCGGCGCAAAACTGTCGCTGCATCAGGATAAAGACGAGCCGGATCTGCGCGCGCCTATCGTCTCAGTTTCGTTGGGGGTGCCGGCGGTTTTTCAGTTTGGCGGCCTGCGTCGCAGCGATCCGCTCCAGCGGATCTTACTGGAGCATGGCGATATCGTGGTCTGGGGCGGCGAGTCCCGGCTGTTTTATCATGGTATCCAGCCGCTTAAAGCGGGCTTTCATCCCATGACCGGTGAATTTCGTTACAATCTCACCTTCCGTCAGGCGGCTGAAAAAGAATAAAAATAAGAATTATTATTGCTGTGCAGGTGGAGTTAGTTAAACTGCGGGCTGTTATTATCGGTCCGGGTTGTATGCATGGAACTTCTTATTCTTGTCTGGCGGCAGTACCGCTGGCCATTTATTAGCGTGATGGCGCTGAGCCTCGCCAGCGCGGCGCTGGGGATTGGCCTGATCGCGTTTATCAATCAGCGCCTGATTGAAACGGTGGACACCACCGTCATGGTGCTGCCGGAATTTCTCGGTCTGCTCCTGTTACTAATGGTCGTCACATTAGGTTCCCAACTGGCGCTCACCACTCTGGGACACCATTTCGTTTACCGCCTGCGCAGCGAATTTATCAAGCGCATTCTGGATACGCACGTTGAACGCATTGAGCAACTGGGCAGCGCCTCTTTACTGGCCGGTCTGACCAGCGATATTCGCAATATTACTATCGCCTTTGTGCGTCTGCCTGAGCTGGTGCAGGGCATTATCCTCACCGTCGGCTCGGCGGCGTATCTGGCGATGCTATCGACAAAAATGCTGCTGGTTACGGCTATCTGGATGGCGGTCACTATCTGGGGCGGATTCGTGCTGGTGGCGCGGGTTTACCAGCATATGGCGACCCTGCGCGAGACCGAAGATAAGCTGTACAACGACTATCAGACGGTGCTGGAAGGACGCAAAGAGCTGACGCTAAACCGCGAGCGTGCGGAGCAGATTTTTCAGCAATGCTATATCCCGGACGCCAAAGAGTATCGTCATCACATTATCCGTGCCGATACTTTTCACCTGAGCGCCGTCAACTGGTCGAATATCATGATGCTGGGGGCGATAGGCCTGGTTTTCTGGATGGCGAATAGTCTCGGCTGGGCGGATACCAACGTCGCGGCGACTTATTCACTGACGTTGCTGTTCCTGCGCACGCCGCTGCTGTCTGCGGTAGGGGCGTTGCCAACGCTACTGACCGCCCAGGTGGCGTTTAATAAACTGAATAAATTCGCGCTCGCCCCGTATAAGCCTGATTTTCCACAGCCGAAAGCCTTTCCCGACTGGAAGACGCTGGAGCTGCGCAACGTGGTTTTTCACTATCAGGATAACGCGTTTTCCGTGGGGCCCATCAACCTGACGATTCACCGCGGCGAACTGCTGTTTTTAATTGGCGGCAACGGTAGCGGGAAATCGACGCTGGCCATGTTATTGACCGGATTATACCAGCCGCAATCGGGAACGATTTTACTTGATGGTCAACCTATTGCCGCCGGGCAGCCGGAAGATTATCGCAAACTGTTTTCTGCGGTGTTCACCGATGTGTGGTTATTCGACCGCCTGCTGGGGCCGCAGGGGAAACCCGCCAATCCCGCTCTGGTCGAAAAGTGGCTTGAGCACCTGAAAATGACGCACAAGCTGGAGCTAAACGATGGGCGCATTTTGAATCTTAAACTGTCGAAAGGGCAAAAAAAGCGCATTGCGCTGCTGCTGGCGCTGGCGGAAGAGCGCGATATTATTTTGCTGGATGAGTGGGCCGCCGATCAGGACCCGCATTTCCGCCGGGAGTTTTATCAGGTGCTGTTGCCGTTAATGCAGGAAATGGGCAAAACCATTTTCGCCATCAGCCATGATGATCACTATTTTATTCACGCTGATCGTCTGCTTGAAATGCGTAACGGACAGCTAACCGAACTCACCGGCGACGAACGTGACGCCGCCTCGCGTGATGCGGTTGCGCGTACTGCGTAATGGACTATGGCGCCGGATGAACCACCTGATGGCAGCCCTACGTCCGCACGCGGGTAGGCCTGATAAGATGCCACGCGTCGCCACCAGGCATCGGGGTATTTTTTGCGGCGGGCGAGCGGATTTCCAGACGTGTTTTAAAAAGAACCCCGGAGCGCTGCGTGAGCCGGCGTGTTCAGATGCCCGGTAAGTGTGACCGGGCAGCGTAACATTATCGCGCGACGGCGTTCTGTACGTTAGCGTCCGCTTTCCAGATGCGGTATTTCACGTCTACATTCGCCGGGGTATACACCACGATCGGCAGCTTGCTGTTGTAGCGCAGCATCCCGTCTTCACCCAGCCAGGCGGTGACGAATTTTTGCTCTTTCTTACCTTCAGGGCAGGCCATCATGGTTGATACCGGAGAGGTGACGTTATCAAAGACATAATAGTCATAGCCCCAGCCTTCCAGCGTTTTTGTTTCCAGCGTGCCGCCGAGGCGATGCTGGTTACAATCCACATTCAGCGTTTGGCCAATCAACAGTTCCACTTTGAGGGTAGATTCATCCTGCTGAGGGGTAAGGGTTATCACTTGCCGCTTCATTCCTTTTTCCGCCTGCGGATAGGGGGCGATTTTCTCCAGCGGCTGGGCGGTATCGCTATTGTTAGCCCAGGCAGAGGCGCTGGCGAGGGCGGCGAAGACGACGGCAGGGACAAACATCTTCATTTGATTGTTCACAGTATTTCCTTTCTGCTGTTTTCGGTATGCACGGACAACAGATTAACACATTCATATCATCTATTAATCTGTATTTACTCATATTTTCAAGATTATTAATAAAATAGCGTCTTTTTATATAGTGGAATATTCCGATATTGATAATGTAAATGGAATTATCAGCTATTAGTGGCTTTCGTTATATAGATAGCTATATAACTCATTGAAATGTGAGAAAAAGCACGTTTACGGGTCTTTACCCGGCACTCTTTTGATCCGGCAACAGCATTTACCTCTATCGGGGTATGCATCTCTTACACATCCTGAAATATCTTATTTACAAAAATAACTACTCATAAATTGTACGGTTTTTATTGGCATTCACTCCCTATGGAAGCGTGTCGTTATGGAAGGGCGATATCATGGTTGATTTATCCCGTCGAAGCATGTTGACCGGCAGTTGGCGCAACGCCAGCAATGGGATTCTTCCGCCGTGGGCCAGAGAAACAACCTATTTTCTCGCACATTGTCTGCGTTGCGACGCCTGCATCCAGGCGTGTGAGGCCGACATCCTGCAGCGAGGGACGGGGGGATATCCGAGCGTAGATTTCAAACGGGGCGAGTGCAGCTTTTGTTATGCCTGCGCGCAGGCCTGTACTGAATCGCTTTTTCTTCCGCGCCACACCAGGGCCTGGGATCTGATTTTTACACTCACGGAAAACTGCCTCGCCAGGCAATCGGTTGAATGCCATCGTTGCCAGGACAGTTGTGAACCTATGGCCATTACCTTTCGTCCCACGCTATCCGGCATTTACCAGCCGCAGCTTGACTCGCAGGCCTGTAACGGATGCGGGGCGTGTGTGGCTATCTGTCCCGTGTCAGCCATCAAAGCGGAGAACCACCATGCGCACTAACTGGCAGGTCTGTAGCCTGGTCGTGCAGGCCAAAAGTCAGAACATCGCCGCCATTGGCCCACAGTTGAACACGTTGCCGGGTTGCGAAGTCGCGTTAAGCGACGTTGAAAGCGGGCAACTGATCGTGGTGGCGGAAGCAGATCAGAGTGAAACGCTGATGCAAACAATTGAGTCAGTACGCAATGTCGAGGGCGTACTGGCGGTGTCGCTGGTTTATCACCAGCAGGATGAGCAAGGTGAGGAAACACCATGAAACTCAGTCGTCGTAGCTTTATGAAAGCTAACGCCGTTGCGGCCGCTGCGGCGGCTGCCGGTCTGAGCGTGCCGGGCGTCGCCCGCGCCGTTGTCGGGCAGCAGGAAGCCATCAAATGGGATAAAGCGCCGTGCCGTTTTTGCGGAACGGGTTGCGGTGTGTTAGTGGGCACGCAGCAGGGCCGTGTGGTCGCCTGCCAGGGCGACCCCGACGCGCCGGTCAACCGTGGTCTGAACTGCATTAAAGGCTACTTCCTGCCCAAAATCATGTACGGTAAAGATCGTCTGACGCAGCCGATGCTGCGCATGAAAGACGGCAGCTATCACAAAGACGGCGAGTTTACGCCGGTGAGCTGGGAACAGGCCTTCGATGTGATGGAAGAGAAGTTTAAAACCTCTCTGAAAGAGAAAGGACCAGAAGCGATCGGCATGTTTGGATCGGGTCAATGGACCATCTGGGAAGGCTATGCCGCCGCGAAACTGTTCAAGGCTGGTTTCCGCTCTAACAACATTGACCCGAATGCGCGTCACTGCATGGCCTCGGCGGTGGTGGGCTTTATGCGCACCTTTGGCATGGATGAACCGATGGGCTGCTACGACGATATTGAGCAGGCCGATGCGTTTGTGCTGTGGGGTTCCAACATGGCGGAGATGCACCCGATTTTATGGTCGCGCATCACTAACCGCCGTTTGTCCGACCCGAATGTGAAAGTCGCGGTCCTCTCCACCTTCCAGCACCGTAGCTTTGAGCTGGCGGACAACGGTATTGTCTTTACCCCGCAAAGCGATCTGGTGATCCTTAACTATATCGCGAATTACATTATTCAGAACAACGCGGTAAATCAGGATTTCTTCACAAAGCATGTGAATCTGCGTAAAGGGGCGACGGATATCGGCTACGGCTTACGCCCGACGCACCCGCTGGAAAAAGCGGCGAAGAATCCGGGCTCCGACGCTTCCGAACCGATGAGCTTCGACGAGTATAAAGCCTTCGTGGCGGAATATACGCTGGACAAGACTGCTGAAATGACCGGCGTGCCGAAAGATCAGCTGGAACAGTTGGCGCAGCTCTACGCCGATCCGAATAAGCGCGTGATCTCTTACTGGACGATGGGTTTTAACCAGCATACCCGTGGCGTGTGGGCGAATAACCTGGTTTACAACCTCCATCTGCTGACCGGAAAAATCTCCCAGCCTGGCTGCGGTCCTTTCTCGCTGACCGGCCAGCCTTCCGCCTGCGGTACGGCGCGTGAAGTGGGAACCTTCTCACACCGTCTGCCCGCAGACATGGTCGTGACGAACGAAAAACACCGTGATATCTGCGAAAAACACTGGCAGATCCCTGCTGGCACTATTCCGGCAAAAGTGGGTTTACACGCGGTGGCGCAGGATCGCGCGTTGAAAGACGGCAAGCTGAACGTCTACTGGGTAATGTGTAATAACAATATGCAGGCCGGGCCGAACATCAATGAAGATCGGATGCCGGGCTGGCGCGATCCGCGTAACTTCATCATTGTCTCCGATCCTTACCCGACGGTGAGCGCGCTGTCTGCGGATCTGATCCTGCCGACCGCCATGTGGGTTGAGAAAGAAGGCGCTTACGGCAACGCCGAACGCCGCACGCAGTTCTGGCGTCAGCAAATTAAAGCGCCGGGCGAAGCTAAATCCGACCTCTGGCAACTGGTGCAGTTCTCCCGTCGTTTTAAAACCGAGGAGGTCTGGCCGGAGGCGTTGCTGGCCCAGAAGCCGGAGCTGCGCGGTAAAACGCTGTATGACGTTCTGTTCGCCACGCCGGCGGTCAGCAAATTCCCGCTGAGCGAGCTGAAAGAGGATCAGTTAAACGATGAGTCTCGTGAACTGGGCTTCTATCTGCAAAAAGGGTTGTTTGAAGAATACGCCTGGTTTGGACGTGGCCACGGGCACGATCTGGCGCCGTTCGACGATTACCACAACGCGCGCGGTCTGCGCTGGCCGGTCGTCGAAGGCAAAGAGACGCAATGGCGTTACAGCGAAGGCAACGACCCGTATGTAAAAGCGGGGGAAGGGTACAAATTCTACGGTAAACCGGATGGCAAAGCGGTGATCTTCGCGCTGCCATTTGAACCCGCGGCGGAGTCGCCGGACAACGAGTACGATCTGTGGCTTTCCACCGGTCGCGTGCTGGAACACTGGCATACCGGCAGTATGACGCGCCGCGTGCCTGAATTGCATCGCGCCTTCCCGGAAGCGGTGGTCTTTATTCACCCGCTGGATGCGAAAGCGCGCGATCTGCGTCGTGGGGATAAGGTTAAAGTGTCGTCCCGCCGCGGCGAAGTGATTTCGATTGTCGAAACGCGTGGACGTAACCGTCCGCCGCAGGGACTGGTGTATATGCCGTTCTTCGATGCCGCTCAGCTAGTGAACAACCTGACGCTGGATGCGACGGACCCGCTCTCTAAAGAGACGGACTTCAAGAAGTGCGCCGTTAAGCTGGCGAAGGTGTAACGCGTTATGTCCCGTACAGCGAAACCCCAAAATGGCCGCCGCCGCTTTCTGCGTGATGTTGTGCGCACTGCGGGCGGGCTGGCGGCGGTTGGCGTGGCGCTGGGCTTGCAACAGCAAACCGCGCGCGCAACGGGCGTGCGGCTGCGTCCGCCTGGCGCGCTGAATGAAAATGTCTTCGCCAGCGCCTGTGTGCGCTGCGGGCAGTGCGTTCAGGCGTGTCCATACGACACGCTAAAACTGGCGACGCTGGCCTCCGGGCTATCGGCAGGCACGCCCTATTTCGTCGCTCGCGACATCCCCTGCGAAATGTGTGAAGACATTCCGTGCGCCAAAGTCTGCCCCAGCGGGGCGCTGAATAAAGATATCGCCTCCATTGATGACTCGCGCATGGGGCTGGCGGTGCTGCTGGATCAGGAAAACTGCCTCAACTTTCAGGGGCTGCGCTGCGATGTTTGCTACCGCGAATGCCCGAAAATCGATGAGGCCATCACGCTGGAGCTGGATCGCAACATGCGCACCGGCAAACATGCGCGCTTTCTGCCCACCGTACACAGCGACGCCTGTACCGGCTGCGGCAAATGCGAAAAAGTCTGCGTACTGGAGCAACCAGCGATAAAAGTGTTGCCGTTGTCATTGGCGAAAGGGGAGTTAGGACACCATTACCGCTTCGGCTGGCTGGAGGGGAAAGATGGCAAATCGTAAACGCGACGCCGGGCGAGAAGCGCGGGCGAAAAAAGGCTGGTGGCGTAGCCACCGTTGGCTGGTGTTACGCCGTATCAGCCAGTTTATGGTGCTGGGGATGTTTCTCAGCGGCCCATGGCTGGGCTTTTGGGTTTTGCATGGCAACTACAGCAGTAGTTTGCTGTTCGATACCCTCCCGTTGACCGATCCGCTGATTACCCTGGAAAGTCTCGCCAGTGGGCATCTTCCCGCTACCGTGGCGCTGACGGGAGCAGTGATTATCGCTGTGCTGTATGCGCTGGCGGGAAAGCGATTATTTTGCAGTTGGGTTTGCCCGCTAAACCCCGTTACCGATTTGGCTAACTGGATGCGCAGGAAATTTGACCTGAACCAGTCTGCGACGATTCCACGCCATATACGGTACGTCCTTCTGGTGGTGGTGTTAATCGGTTCGGCGTTGACCGGCACGCTGCTGTGGGAATGGATTAATCCCGTGTCGCTGTTAGGCCGTAGTCTGGTTATGGGATTTAGTAGCGGCGCGTTGCTGATTATTGCTTTGTTTTTATTTGATTTATTAGTCGTTGAGCACGGTTGGTGCGGTCATATTTGCCCGATGGGCGCGCTGTATGGCGTGCTGGGCAGTAAAGGCGTAGTGACCGTGACGGCCAAAAAACGTGAGAAATGTAATCGCTGTATGGATTGTTTTCATGTTTGCCCGGAACCGCATGTGCTACGTGCGCCGGTGCTGGATGAGCAAGGCCCGGCGCAGGTCACTCACCGCGACTGCATGACCTGCGGTCGCTGCGTGGATGTCTGTTCTGAGGATGTTTTTACAATAACGATACACAACATCATTCGGGATGCATCGCGGCGGTAAGCGAGGAAATCCCCGGGAGCATAGATAACGATGTGACTGGGATTTTCGAGCGCAGCCAACAAAGAGGCAGCTCGAAGGATGAAGTGTAAATGCGATGGAGTTCGGGAGCGAAACAATGAAAAGCCATGACCTGATGAAAGCGCTGTGTCAATGGATGGCCACGCTTGCCCTGGTGGTAAGTGGTGCGGTTTGGGCGGCAAACGGAGTGGATCTGAGCCAGTCGCCGGAAGTATCCGGGACGCAGGAAGGGGCGATTCGTATGCCGAAAGAGCAGGAACGTATGCCGCTAAATTACGTCAACCAGCCGCCGATGATCCCGCACAGCGTCGAGGGCTACCAGGTGACGACCAATACCAACCGCTGTCTGCAATGCCACGGCGTGGAAAGTTATCGTACGACGGGCGCGCCGCGTATCAGTCCGACGCACTTTATGGACAGCGACGGTAAAGTGTCGGGCAACGTCGCGCCGCGTCGTTATTTCTGCCTGCAGTGCCACGTACCGCAGTCTGATACCGCGCCGATTATCGACAATACCTTTACCCCCTCGCAAGGTTACGGGAAATAAGAGGTCATTATGGAAAATTCTAACCGTAAACCTGGCTGGATAAAGCGCGTCTGGCGATGGTGGCGCAGCCCCAGCCGCCTGGCGTTGGGGACGCTGCTGTTAATCGGTTTTATCGGCGGCATCATCTTCTGGGGCGGCTTCAATACCGGAATGGAAAAGGCTAACACCGAAGAGTTTTGTATTAGCTGCCATGAAATGCGCAACACGGTGTATGAGGAGTATATGGAAACCGTCCACTACAACAACCGTAGCGGCGTTCGTGCCACCTGTCCTGACTGCCATGTGCCGCATGAGTGGGGGCCGAAGATGATCCGTAAGATCAAAGCCAGTAAAGAGCTGTATGCGAAGGTATTTGGGCTGATAGATACACCGCAGAAATTTGAAGCTCATCGCCTGACAATGGCACAAAATGAGTGGCGGCGCATGAAAGACAACAACTCGCAGGAATGCCGTAACTGCCACAATTTCGACTTTATGGATCTGACCGCGCAAAAAGGCGTCGCGGCGAAAATGCACGATCAGGCGGTAAAAGATGGACAGACCTGTATCGATTGCCACAAAGGGATCGCGCATAAACTGCCGGATATGCGTGATGTTAAACCAGGTTTCTGACAGGACGTTGATGAGTGGGAATGCTTGAAGCCAGAGATCTGTACTGCGAGCGGGACGAGAGGACGCTGTTTCGCGGGCTGTCGTTCACCGTGGACGCCGGGGAGTGGGTGCAGGTCACCGGCGGCAACGGCGCGGGAAAAACCACCCTGCTGCGCCTGCTGACCGGGCTGGCGCGCCCGGACGGCGGGGAGGTGTACTGGCAGGGCGAACCCCTGCGCCGCGTGCGCGACAGCTTCCATTCCGGCCTGCTGTGGATAGGGCACCAGCCGGGGATTAAATCCCGCCTGACGGCGCGGGAGAACCTGCACTTCTTCCACCCCGGCGACGGCGCGCGCCTCCCGGAGGCGCTGGCGCAGGCCGGGCTGGCGGGATTTGAGGACGTGCCGGTCGCCCGGCTCTCGGCCGGGCAGCAGCGCCGGGTGGCGCTGGCCCGCCTGTGGCTGACCCGCGCCGCGCTGTGGGTACTCGACGAGCCGTTCACCGCCATTGACGTTAACGGCGTGGCGCGCCTCACCCGGCGGATGGCGGCGCACACGGCGCAGGGCGGGATGGTCATTCTCACCACCCACCAGCCGCTGCCGGGGGCCGCGGACACCGTCCGCCGCCTGGCGCTGACCGGCGGGGAGGCAGGGCTGTGATGTGGCGTGTCTTCTGTCTCGAGCTGCGCGTGGCGTTCCGCCACGGCGCGGACATCGCCGGCCCGCTGTGGTTCTTCCTGATGGTCATCACCCTGTTTCCGTTAAGCGTCGGGCCGCAGCCGCAGCTGCTGGCGCGTATCGCGCCGGGCATCATCCAGGTGGCGGCGCTGCTGGCCTCGCTGCTGGCGCTGGAGCGGCTGTTTCGCGACGACCTGCAGGACGGCAGCCTGGAGCAGCTGATGCTGCTGCCGGTGCCGCTGCCGGCGGTGGTGCTGGCGAAGGTGCTGGCCCACTGGGCGGTGACCGGCCTGCCGCTGATTATGCTCTCCCCGCTGGTGGCGCTGCTGCTGGGGATGGACGTGTACGGCTGGAAAATCATGGCGCTGACGCTGCTGCTCGGCACGCCGGCGCTGGGGTTTCTCGCCGCGCCGGGCGTCGGGCTGACGGCCGGCCTGCGGCGCGGCGGTGTCCTGCTGGGCATTCTGGTGCTGCCGCTGAGTGTCCCGGTGCTGATTTTCGCCGCTGCGGCGATGGACGCGGCATCGATGCATTTACCCGCTGACGGCTATCTGGCGGTGCTGGGGGCGCTGCTGGCGGGCAGCGCAACGTTAAGCCCGTTCGCCACCGCAGCGGCGCTGCGCCTCAGCGTGCAGTAGCGCCCCGGCGCGACGGACATTTTACTGGTTTCAGGAGGTCAGGTGACGACTATGTGGAAAACCCTTCATCAGCTGGCGGCGCCGCCCCGGCTGTATCAGATTTGCGGCAGGCTCGTGCCGTGGCTGGCGGCGGCCGGCATCATCGCGCTGGCCACCGGCTGGATCCGGGGCTTTGGTTTCGCCCCGGCGGACTACCAGCAGGGGGAGGGCTACCGCATTATGTACCTGCATGTCCCGGCGGCCATCTGGTCAATGGGTATCTATGCGGCGATGGCGGTGGCGGCGTTTACCGGGCTGGTCTGGCAGATGAAAATGGCCAGCCTTGCCGTCGCGGCGATGGCGCCGGTGGGGGCGGTGTACACCTTCATCGCGCTGGTCACCGGCGCGGCGTGGGGCAAACCGATGTGGGGCACCTGGTGGGTGTGGGACGCGCGCCTGACCTCGGAGCTGGTGCTGCTGTTTCTCTACGCCGGGGTCATCGCCCTGTGGCACGCCTTTGACGACCGTAAAATGGCCGGGCGCGCGGCGGGCATTCTGGTGCTGGTCGGCGTGGTGAACCTGCCGGTTATCCACTATTCCGTCGAGTGGTGGAACACCCTGCACCAGGGCTCGACGCAGATGCAGCAGAGTATCGACCCGGCGATGCGCTCGCCGCTGCGCTGGGCCATCGCCGGCTACCTGCTGCTCTTTATGACGCTGTCGCTGATGCGGATGCGCAACCTGATTTTACTGATGGAAAAACGCCGCCCGTGGGTGAGCGAACTGATACTGAAAAGGGGGCACCGGTGAGTCCGGCATTTTCATCGTGGAGCGATTTTTTCGCCATGGGCGGGTACGCCTTTTTTGTCTGGCTGGCGGTGGCGATGACCGTGGCGCCGCTGGCGCTGCTGGCGCTGCACACGGTGCTGCAGCGCCGGGCCATTCTGCGCGGCGTGGCGCAGCAGCGGGCGCGCGAGGCGCGGATGCGTGCCGCACAGGCGCAACAGGAGGCGGCGTGAACCTGCGACGTAAAAACCGGCTATGGGTGGTCTGCGCGGTGCTGGCAGGCCTGGCGCTGACCACCGCCCTGGTCCTGTACGCGCTGCGCGCGAATATCGACCTGTTCTATACCCCCGGCGAAATTCTCTACGGCAAGCGCGAGACGCAGCAGCTGCCGGCGGCGGGCCAGCGCCTGCGCGTCGGCGGGATGGTGATGCCCGGCAGCGTCAGGCGCGACCCGGACTCGCTGAAGGTGAACTTCAGCCTCTACGACGCCGAGGGGTCGGTGACGGTGAGCTATGAGGGGATACTGCCGGACCTGTTCCGCGAGGGGCAGGGGGTGGTGGTGCAGGGCACCCTGGAGAAGGGCAACCACGTCCTGGCGCAGGAGGTGCTGGCCAAGCATGACGAGAACTACACCCCGCCGGAAGTGGAAAAGGCGATGCAGGAAAACCACCGCCGCCCGCAACGCGCTGATAAGGACACCTCATCATGATGCCTGAATACGGCACCGCGCTGCTGTGCCTGGCGCTCGGCGTGGCGCTGCTGCTGTCCGTTTACCCGCTGTGGGGCGTGGCGCGCGGCGACGCGCGGATGATGGCGTCGGCCGGGGTGTTCGCCTGGCTGCTGTTCATCTGCGTGGCGGGCGCGTTTTTCGTGCTGGTGCACGCCTTTGTGGTTAACGACTTCACCGTGGCCTATGTCGCCGGCAACTCGAACACGCAGCTGCCGGTGTGGTACCGGGTGGCCGCCACCTGGGGAGCGCACGAGGGCTCGCTGCTGCTGTGGGTGCTGCTGATGAGCGGCTGGACCCTGGCGGTGGCGGTGTTCAGCCGGCGGGTGCCGGCGGATATCGTCGCCCGGGTGCTGGCGGTGATGGGAATGGTCTGCGCCGGTTTTCTGGTGTTCATCCTGTTCACTTCCAGCCCGTTCGCCCGCACGCTGCCGGCCTTTCCGGTGGAGGGGCGCGACCTGAACCCGCTGCTGCAGGACCCGGGGCTGATTTTCCACCCGCCGCTGCTGTACATGGGCTATGTCGGCTTCTCGGTGGCCTTCGCCTTCGCCATCGCCGCGCTGCTGAGCGGGCGTCTGGACAGCGCGTTCGCCCGTTTTGCCCGCCCGTGGACGCTGGCGGCGTGGGTGTTCCTGACGCTGGGCATCGTGCTCGGCTCGGCGTGGGCCTACTACGAGCTGGGCTGGGGCGGCTGGTGGTTCTGGGACCCGGTGGAGAACGCCTCCTTTATGCCGTGGCTGGCGGGTACCGCCCTGCTGCACTCGCTGGCGGTCACGGAACAGCGCGCCGGCTTTAAGGCGTGGACGCTGCTGCTGTCCATCTGCGCCTTCTCGCTGTGCCTGCTGGGCACCTTCCTGGTGCGCTCCGGGGTGCTGGTGTCGGTGCACGCCTTCGCCTCCGACCCGGCGCGCGGGATGTTTATCCTCGCCTTTATGGTGCTGGTCACCGGCGGCTCGCTGCTGCTGTTCGCCGTGCGCGGGCACAGGGTGCGTTCGCGGGTGAACAACACGCTGTGGTCGCGCGAGTCGCTGCTGCTCGGCAACAACGTCCTGCTGATGGCCGCCATGCTGGTGGTGCTGCTGGGCACCCTGCTGCCGCTGGTGCACAAACAGCTGGGGCTGGGCAGCATTTCGGTGGGGGAGCCGTTCTTTAACACCATGTTCACCTGGCTGATGGTCCCCTTTGCCCTGCTGCTGGGGGTGGGGCCGCTGGTGCGCTGGGGCCGGGACCGGCCGCGTAACATCAGGGCGCTGCTGCTCACCGCCCTGGTCTCCACCCTGGCGCTGTCGGTACTGCTGCCGTGGCTGTTGCAGGACCGCATCGCCGCCATGGCGGTGGCCGGGATGGCGATGGCCTGCTGGATTACGGTGCTGGCGGTGGCCGAAGCCGTACAGCGCGTGTCCCGCGGCACGAAAACCTCTCTCAGCTACTGGGGAATGGTGGCGGCGCACCTCGGGCTGGCGGTGACGATTACCGGCATCGCCTTCAGCCAGAATTACAGCGTGGAGCGTGACGTGCGGATGCGGGCGGGCGACAGCGTGACCATTCACGACTACCGCTTCACCTTCCGGGAGGTGCGGGACATCACCGGCCCCAACTACCGCGGCGGGGTGGCCCTCATCGGGGTGACGCGCCACGGCGAGCCGGAGGCGGTGCTGCACGCGGAGAAACGGCTCTACAACACCAGCCGGATGGTGATGACCGAGGCGGCGATTGACGGCGGGCTGACCCGCGACCTGTACGCCGCGCTCGGGGAGGAGCTGGACAACGGCGCGTGGGCCGTGCGCCTGTACTACAAACCGTTTGTCCGCTGGATATGGGCCGGGGGGCTGCTGATGGCGCTGGGCGGGCTGCTGTGCCTGGCGGACCCGCGCTACCGCCGCCGTAAACCATTGCCGGAGGCCGGATGAAACGCAACGTACTGTTATTACCGCTGCTGATTTTTCTGCTGATTGCCGCGGCGCTGCTGTGGCAGCTGGCGCGCAACGCGCAGGGCGATGACCCGACGAATCTCGAATCGGCGCTGACCGGAAAGCCGGTGCCGGCGTTCCGCCTGGAATCGCTGGAGACGCCGGGTCAGTACTATGAGGCGGAGGTGCTGACGCAGGGGAAACCGGTGCTGCTTAACGTCTGGGCCACCTGGTGCCCGACCTGCCGCGCCGAACATCAGTACCTGAACCAGCTTTCTGCGCAGGGTATCCGGGTGGTCGGGCTGAACTATAAGGACGACCGGGCGAAGGCGGTGGCCTGGTTAAAAGAACTGGGCAACCCGTATGCGCTGAGTTTATCGGACAGCGACGGGATGCTGGGGCTGGACCTGGGCGTGTACGGCGCGCCGGAAACCTTCCTCATCGACGGCAGGGGGATTATCCGCTACCGCCATGCGGGCGATTTGAATGCCCGGGTATGGGAAAGTGAACTGAAACCGCTGTGGGACAGATACAGCCGGGAGGCGGCGCAATGAGACTGTTACCGGGCATGGTGATGCTGATGCTGGCGCTGGTTATCGCCGGGTCAGCGCGGGCGACCACCGACGTGATGCCGTTTAAAGATGAAGCACAGGAGCAGCAGTTCCGCCAGCTCACGGAGCAGCTGCGCTGCCCGAAATGCCAGAACAACAGCATTGCGGACTCGAACGCGATGATAGCCACCGACATGCGCCGCAGGGTGTATGACCTGATGCAGGAGGGGAAGAGCCGCCAGGAAATCATCGATTACATGGTGGCGCGCTACGGCCACTTTGTCACCTACGACCCGCCGCTGACCCCGCTGACGGTGCTGCTGTGGGTGCTGCCGCTGGCCGCCATCGTGGCGGGCGGGTGGATAATCGTTGCCCGCACGCGCCGGCGGGTGCGTATCAGACAGGACGTCCTGGCTGACGCCATTCCGGCGGCGGGACCACGCGCAGGGGTGGGGGTGTATCTTCCGGGCGTGGTTATGGCGCTGGTCGTGGCCGCCATCAGTTACTCACAGACCGGCAGCTATCAGCAGGTCAGGGCCTGGCAGCAGGCGACGGCGCAGACGCCCGGGCTGCTGGCGCGGGCGCTGGACCCGCAGGCGCAGCCGCTGAATGAAGAGGAGATGGCGCGGCTGGCGCTGGGGCTGCGCACCCGCCTGCAGAATGATGCCGGCAATGTTGAGGGCTGGCTCATGCTGGGGCGCATCGGTATGGTACTGGGTAATGCCGGTACCGCCACCGGGGCGTATGCGAACGCCTGTCGCCTGGACCCGAAAAACAGCGATGCGGCGCTGGGCTACGCGGAGGCGCTGACGCGCTCGTCCGACCCGGAGGATAACCGCCGCGGCGGGGAGCTGCTGCGCCGGCTGGTGAGCCGCGACCACACGGATATCCGGGTGTTAAGCCTGTATGCGTTCAGCGCCTTTGAGCAGCAGCGCTTTGGCGAGGCGGTGGCGGCCTGGGAGATGATGCTGAAGCTGCTGCCGGCGGGTGACGCCCGGCGGGCGGTGATAGAGCGCAGTATCCGGCTGGCGCAGGAGAAATAATGCCCTGACGGCCCGGTGGCGTGGCGCCACCGGGCCTGGCTTGTTACTGCATTCCGCGTGTTTGTAAAAATAGAATGGTCGCCGCGACGCGCGAGCGCACGTTTAGTTTGCGAAGTAGATTACGAATGTGCACCTTAACCGTCTGCTCAGAAATATTCAGTACTGACGCAATCTGTTTGTTAGAAAGCCCCTGCGCCAGCTCATGCAAGACATCTAACTCTCGTTCGGTCAGGATACTAAAGGGATCTTCCTGCGCGCCAAACCGTTCGCGCTCACGCAGATATTCATTGACCCGATCGCTAAAGACTTTACCGCCGTTAGCGCCTTTGCGAATGGCCTCCAGCAGCACTTCTGGATCGCTATCTTTGAGCAGATAACCGTCGGCACCGGCGTCGATCAGCGCGTAGATGTCGCTGGCGGAATCCGAGACGGTAAGAATAATAATTTGCGCTGTCACACCATCCCGGCGTAGCGCGTTCAGGGTATCTAACCCGCTCAGACCTTTCATATTCAGATCCAGCAGGATCAGATCGGGCTCAATGCGATTCGCCAGATCGATCGCACTCGCCCCGTCACCCGCTTCGGCAACGACATAAAAAGCCGGATCCAGTTCCAGTAATTGACGAATACCTCGCCGCATAAGTGGATGGTCGTCCACAATAAGCACCTGAAAAGGTGTTACTTCAGGCATGCTATATCTCCTGAGTTTTATTAGAATGATTATTGTTTTCAGCGCGGAAATCGTCCAGATTTGCCACATTGTCAAGCGTGTAAATTTTACCCTAATTAGTGCATGGGTAAGTAGTAAAACCTGTGACAGGCGAGTAATTAGCTGAACGATAGAAAGGATAAAACAACCCGTTGTGAGAGAAAACAGAATACTCCCTGAGGTTGAATACTGGTCTGGACGCTTTTTTCGGACAATGTGACATAACAGAAGTGTGGCATATGTTGCTGCGCCCTTGCACCCGTAAGTCCAGACTATCTTTACTGACAGGAAATTCCTTATTAAAAGTCATGGCGTCTAAAGCTTGTCATTATTAACAAATTATTTTAATTGAATTTATTTATTGTTTTATTAATGTCAATGAAATACATCTGAGCAGAACGAATAAACCGCGACATCTGTTAAATTAAATATCAAGTCAATAGTAGAGATATTTTTATGCGATAAAGAGATTCTGACGATATTCTTATCATAAATGAAAATGTGGTCAGGAATGAGAGTCGTTCACTTATAACTTATCCTGGATGTGCCTGAACAACACTCGCGGCGTTTTGAGCACCCATTGGGGCGACTCAAGGGGAAAGCGTAGTGAGTATGTTTCGATGTCTGCACACAGTCCATGTCCAGCCTGTTTGCATCAATAATGCTGGTTGGAGTAATTATGAAAATAATATTAATACTGGCTGCTATATCAGCCGTTTCTGTGAGCGTAAGCGTGGCGTAGAAAATTTTAAATATATTAGTCGGTTAAAAATAGCTATTGACATTGAAATGGTGATGGAGTGTATATGAAGAGAATATTTATATATCTATTATTACTTTGTGCATTCGCATGTTCTGCTAATGATAATGTTTTTTTTGGTAAGGGAAACAAACATCAGATCTCTTTTGCTGGGGGAGAAAGTATAAGGAGAGGAGGGGTTGAGCACTTATATACGGCTTTTCTGACATACAGTGAACCCAGCGATTTTTTCTTTTTACAGGCAAGAAATAATCTGGAGTTAGGAGGATTTAAGGCTAAGGGGAACGATGATTGCAGTAAACATTCTGGCAGCGTTCCCTGCAATAAATATAACCAGGGCGTATTGGGTATCTCGAAGGATGTGGCGCTGGTTCATTTCGCTGGTATCTATACCGGTATTGGTCTGGGGGCTTATATAAAATCTAAGTCGCGAGATGATATGCGTGTCAATTCTGCATTTACCTTTGGGGAAAAAGCGTTTCTTGGTTGGAACTTTGGGGCTTTTTCTACAGAAGCTTATATTCGGCATTTCTCGAATGGATCACTCACGGATAAAAATTCAGGGCATAATTTTGTAGGTGCTTCAATTAGTTATAATTTCTAAAGTTGAATAACAATTAGCGAGTTGCTGGCTGAAGGAGTAATTAATCACAGTACGTTGTCTACAAAAACGTGTTGTGACTAGCCGATCGTTATCGGCCCTATGGCGACAGGGAGGCTAATTGTTAGTGACAAAGAAGTGGTAAGCCATTTACCTTACCAGAACGTTTTATTATTGCTGCGACAGATTGCTTACTCATTTACCTGCCACTGCGAACATTTCTTCCAGCATAGGGTGTAGATGCGCTTTTTCTGTTTTAGTACAAACATGGTTTACGTTATTTGCCTGCATTGACTTTACTGTGACCACTGCACAGGAAAGATGTCCGATCAGTTCATGCAAAATCAGTTCATGCAAAATAACGTCTCTGGCATCAGCTAACTTTTTAATTGCAGGCATAAAAGAACCAGCCCTGAGAGGCTGGTTTTTAAGGGGAATTTTGGTCGGCACGAGAGGATTTGAACCTCCGACCCCCGACACCCCATGACGGTGCGCTACCAGGCTGCGCTACGTGCCGACTTGTGGGTGCTAATACTACCTCTTTCCAACGCGAATGCAAGGGGAAACGGTGCTAACTGATTTATAATTAATCAGTTAGCGATAAAACGTTTCTCTTCTGTTAGCACTTGCAGCAGCAGACTGAGCTGCGGCTTCTGATCTTTGATCTTCTCGCCGTGTAAATTATAGGTCTGATAATGACCGTTATTATTGAGCACCAGGATCATTTGCGGCGTCGTGATTGCCAACGTACTGCCGTCTGCCGCCGTTACCCAGTTATGGCGACGTGGAACGGTAAAGATGTCCTGGCCCTGTGAATATTCGTTCGCTGGCGTGCTGACATGTAACAGGCGTTGCATCAACGTGGTCATTACATCGGTATGATCGGTAAGCGCATTAATACGCTGCGCAGGCGTCCCCGGCCAGTGGATCACCAGCGGTACTTGCAGATGACCTTGCGACCAGTCGAAGCGATTTTCTTCCGGCGTCAACGGTATGCCGCGTCCTGCGGTAATGATCACGACGGTATTGTCGAATTTACCGGCCTCTCGCAGCGCGTTCAGAACCCGATTGATTTGCGCATCCACGTCGCTGGCGGCGCTGGCGTAACGCTTAACAAAATTCTTCTGATTACTGTCATCAATGTTAGTACCGTTAAACGATACCCATGAGAACCAGCGGTTATCTTCCTGTGCGTAGCGCCCAAGCCAGTCTATCCACTGGCTGGCCGTTTGCGCATCAGACTGCGTCTGCGCTGCCGGCATCGAGAAATCGGACAGTAATGCCTGACGGTAAAGCGGGCTGGCGAAACCATCCGAAGAAAACAGTCCCAGTTGGTAGCCTTGCTGATTCAACGCGGTAATGAGCGCCGCAGGGGTTCTGGTGGATAACACGCCATCCATATAGCCTGGCGATATGCCATAGAACAGGCCGAAAATACCGTTATCAGTGGTATTCCCTGAACTCATATGACGGGTGAAGTCGATATTTTGTTCGGCAAATGTAGCCAGCTCCGGCATCTGCTTCTCAAAGCGAGAATAGTTCAGGCCGTCTACGGTAATGAGCAGCACATTCTGACCGGTGCCCATATCGCGATAGTGCAAATTGCTGAGCGGGTACTGTACGGAGACCGCTTCCGGATTGCCTTGCTCTACCAGACGGCGCTGATATTCCTGCGCATCCAGCAGACCGTGTTTTTCAAGAAAACGTCGCGCCGTCATCGGATAAGAGAGCGGCAGGTTTGCCCGCTGCATGGTAATCGGCCGGTAAAAATTAGCGTCTGCCCAGATGTAGATAAGATGCGATGCAATAAAGGAGACGAAAAAGAATGCCGCAAGCGGCCTTGCGAAATGGCGGCGGCGCGTGAGACTGCGCAGCTTTTGCCAACTCCATGTCGCAAATAGCATCTCAATCAATAAGATAACCGGCACGCTAATAAACATAAGCTGCCAGTCGCGCGCCGTTTCGTTCTGGTCAGGGTTGATGACCAGCTCCCAGACAATGGGGTTAAGATGCAGGTGAAAACGGGTAAAGACTTCGCTGTCGATAAGCAACAACGTCATACCCGCGGTCGCCAGAATGGCTGATAAAAACCGC
Source organism: Salmonella sp. A7 (assembly GCF_020181675.1). Classification (NCBI taxonomy): domain Bacteria; kingdom Pseudomonadati; phylum Pseudomonadota; class Gammaproteobacteria; order Enterobacterales; family Enterobacteriaceae; genus Salmonella; species Salmonella sp. A7. The sequence goes on from NZ_CP084001.1 coordinate 1,601,265, forward strand.
ATCAGCCGCTGGGACATCACGATAAACGTGAGCGGAAAAAGAATAAGCAAATAGGTGGCGAACACCAGAAAGCTAAAGTGCCCGACAATGCTCAGGTAGGAGTATATGCGACCCGCAAGCGTTGTCGGCCAGTCGGCGACAAACAGGTAACGGCTGCCGAGCAACGTAGCCAACAGTATATTGAACAGAGCGAACCAGTGCCCCCAGCTAACCATCTGGGAGACTTTTTCACGGTAGCGCTGACGATGAGTTACCATACCTGTCGCTTGTTTCTCCGGAGTCGGCTTTTTAGTGCGCGTTGTCTTCGCTAATCGAAGACTGCAAGGCGCGGGCAAAAGAGTTCGCAATCGCCTGGCGTTGAGCCGGCGCAACGCTGGTGTTGATAAGGTTGGTGACCATATTTCCCAGCACCATCAGGGAAAGATCGGTCGGCGCCTTATGTTTTTCCAGTACACTGAGCAGTTCGCTCAGCAGTTGTTCAACATGTTCATCACTATAGCGGGAGAGTTGTGGCATAAATCAAAATCTGTTTGTTCATGAAAGGGCAACATATTACCGTAGCAACAGTTTTTTTTCTGCATTTTTATCCCCTAAATCATTCGCGTTACGGATAACGCCTGAAATGGCAGGGCGATTGCTTGCGTCTTCCGGCAGGCGGTGGTTGAATACCGCCCGGTCTTAAAGGAGAGTTTATCATGAGTCTGGATATCAACCAGATTGCCCTGCACCAGCTTATCAAGCGCGATGAGCAAAATCTTGAGCTGGTCTTGCGCGATTCATTGCTGGAGCCGACAACCACCGTTGTCGAGATGGTGGCTGAACTGCATCGGGTCTATAGCGCCAAGAATAAGGCGTATGGCCTGTTTAATGAAGAGAGTGAACTGGCGCAAGCGCTGCGGTTGCAACGTCAGGGGGAAGAAGATTTTCTTGCCTTTAGCCGGGCGGCGACCGGACGCCTGCGTGACGAACTGGCGAAATATCCCTTTGCGGACGGCGGCATTGTATTGTTCTGCCATTATCGCTACCTGGCGGTGGAGTATCTGCTGGTTACGGTACTGAACAACCTGAGTAGTATGCGGGTCAATGAAAATCTGGACATTAACCCGACGCATTATCTTGATATCAACCATGCGGATATCGTGGCACGTATCGATCTTACCGAGTGGGAAACTAATCCGCAATCGACCCGCTATCTGACGTTCCTGAAAGGTCGGGTAGGGCGCAAGGTCGCTGACTTCTTTATGGATTTCCTCGGCGCCAGCGAAGGGTTGAACGCCAAAGCGCAGAATCGCGGCCTGTTGCAGGCAGTGGATGATTTCACCGCAGAAGCGCAGTTGGATAAAGCAGAACGTCAGAACGTGCGCCAGCAGGTGTACAGCTACTGCAACGAGCAGTTACAAGCCGGGGAAGAGATTGAGCTGGAATCGCTGTCTAAAGAGCTTTCCGGCGTCAGTGAAGTCAGCTTCAGCGAATTTACCGCCGAAAAAGGCTATGAGCTGGAAGAGAGCTTCCCGGCGGATCGCAGTACGCTACGCCAGTTAACCAAATATGCCGGCAGCGGCGGCGGGTTAACGATTAACTTTGATGCGATGCTGCTGGGCGAGCGGATTTTCTGGGACCCGGCGACCGATACCCTGACTATCAAAGGGACGCCGCCGAATTTGCGCGATCAGTTGCAGCGACGCACGTCGGGCGGGAAATAAAGTCGCTTGCCGGATGGGGGAGGAAACGCCTTATCCGGCAAGTGTGATTCATCTTTACCGCGAACTAAATTCCATAAAAAAACCCCGCCGGGGCGGGGTTTTTCTTCAACTTCCAGGCGATTACGCGCGAACGAAGTCGATGTGAGTCAGCTTCGGTTTGTAAGCGTGACGCTGTACAGCCTGAGCTTTAACTTTTACTTCTTTACCGTCAACAACGAGGGTCAGAACTTCGCTGTAGAATTCAGCTTTAGCTTGCATGTTCATCACCTGGTCGTGGTCCAGTTCGATAGCAATCGGGGCTTCAGAACCGCCGTAGATGATTGCCGGGAACTTGTTAGCGGCGCGCAGGCGGCGGCTCGCACCCTTACCCTGCTCTTTACGTACTTCTGCGTTGATAGTAAACATTTAAATCTCTCTTTAATAATTCCTGTTACAGGCGACCCAGCAACAGGTAAGTGATCTGCTTTGCGTATGCAAAGGCGGGCGGGATTTTATACTCAAATCGCCGTTACATCAATGAAAAGTACAATTAACCACGTAATTCGTGCGCCCGGCGGAAGCGGCCTTCATAGTCGAACACTTTTTCACGCACCTGCCAGTACTGGCCTTTCATCCGCGCGACCACAAAATCGGGATGCCGCAACAGCGCCTGTTGCGCGACAATATCCGCCGCCGTGATCCAGCGTAAAGGAACGCCGGGCGTGCGGGTATGCGGGCGAATAAATAGCTGTTCGAAAGCGGTACGCTGGGCGGGCGTGTGCAAGCGGAAGCGCTCACTGACATCCGCGCCGTCCTCGTCATAGTAAGTGATTTTCAGCCATTCGCCTTTCTCATCCTGCCCATGCTGCATCGTCATTCCGCTACAGCGCAGGACTAACGCATCCTTGAGCCTGAGCGCCGCTTTTAACATATCGTCCGGGTCGACCAGAATGGCGTCACATTCCCGGCAGCGTCGGGCGGCAATATCGTTTTCGGCATTACACTGCGGGCAGTTTTTGAAGCGAAAGCGAAAATCGCACTGCTCGCGATGGCCGTCGTCATCGTCAAACCAGCCCTGGCAGCGACGGCCAAAGTGTTCAATCAGCGTGCCGTCGGCAGTGGTTTTCCCCCAGAAGGTGTTGGCAAAGCCGCAGGCCGGGCAAAATACCTGGACAGGGACGTTATCGCTTTTTCCCTTCGGGCTACCGACCTCCGGGGCATACAGGTCGTGCGGGTTGCCTGCGTAATCAAGAATCAGGCAATCGGTCTTTCCCGGCGCAAGGCGCAGACCACGCCCGACAATTTGTTGGTAAAGACTAACTGACTCGGTGGGACGTAGAATCGCGATGAGATCAACGTGTGGGGCGTCAAAGCCGGTGGTCAGCACCGAGACGTTAACCAGATAGCGAAAACGCTGCGCCTTGAAATTATCAATCAGCGCGTCGCGCTCGGGCCCTGGCGTATCGCCGGTAATCAGCGCCGCGTCGTCCGCCGGAAGCAGACCGACAATCTCTTTCGCATGTTCGACCGTGGCGGCGAAAATCATCACGCCTTTGCGCGTTTGCGCAAATTCCATAATCTGGCTGATGATGTGCGGCGTAATCCGCTGCTGCTTTTTCAGCTCGCGGTTCAGGTCGGCTTCGCTGAACAGCCCATTGCTTTGGGCCTGCAGGCGGCTGAAATCGTATTGGACCACTGGCATATCAAGCCGCTCAGGCGGCGTCAGATAGCCGTGTTTAATCATATAGCGCAGCGGCAGTTCATAAATACAGTCGCGAAACAGAGCGTTGTCGTTGCCGCGCACCATACCGTGATAATGAAATTGATAAATCCAGCCTTTTCCGAGGCGGAAGGGCGTGGCGGTGAGCCCAAGCAGACGTAAGTGAGGATTAACTTTACTCAGGTGAGTGAGGATTTGCTGATACTGACTGTCTTCATCGTCACCGATGCGGTGGCATTCATCGACAATCAACAGCGAAAACTCCTCCTGGAAGGCGTCAAGATTACGCGCCACCGACTGTACGCTGCCGAACACGACTTTGCCCTGACTCTCTTTACGTTTGAGTCCGGCGGCGAAAATATCCGCTTCCAGCCCCAGCGCGCAATATTTGGCGTGGTTCTGCGCGACCAACTCTTTCACATGCGCCAGCACCAGTACCCGTCCGCGGGCGACGCGCGCCAGTTCGGCGATCACCAGGCTTTTACCTGCGCCGGTCGGCAGAACAATCACGGCGGGCGTACGGTGGCGGCGAAAGTGGCTGAGCGTGGCGTCTACGGCTTCTTGCTGGTAGGGGCGGAGTGTAAAAATCATGGTCTCACTACGTTAAACGGTTCCGGGAATAGTATGCCATGAATCATTTCCCTTGAGGGATATAGTTAGCCCGCTATACTGAGCGGATAGCAATTCCCTTTTTTCGGGTAGAATGCCCGATTTCCGTATTATTACAGGCTAAATCACACACATGCGACTTGATAAATTTATCGCTCAGCAGCTTGGCGTCAGCCGCGCTATTGCCGGGCGTGAAATTCGTGGTAACCGCGTTACCGTCGATGGCGACATCATTAAAAATGCGGCCTTCAAACTGCTCCCGGAACATGCGGTTGCGTATGACGGCAATCCCTTAGCGCAGCAACACGGGCCACGCTATTTTATGCTTAACAAGCCGCAGGGATACGTTTGTTCAACCGATGATCCCGATCATCCAACGGTGCTGTATTTCCTGGATGAGCCGGTGGCGTATAAGCTGCATGCCGCAGGACGTCTGGATATCGATACTACCGGTCTGGTGTTAATGACAGATGACGGTCAGTGGTCGCACCGTATTACGTCGCCGCGCCATCACTGTGAAAAAACCTATCTGGTGACCCTGGAGTCGCCGGTGGCCGACGATACGGCAGCGCAATTTGCGAAAGGCGTGCAGTTGCATAATGAAAAAGATCTCACTAAACCCGCTACGCTGGAGGTGATAACGCCTGTGCAGGTCCGTCTGACCATCAGCGAAGGCCGCTATCATCAGGTAAAGCGGATGTTTGCCGCAGTAGGCAATCGCGTTGTGGAACTGCACCGCGAACGGATTGGCGCCATTACGCTGGATGAGAATCTGGCTCCCGGCGAGTACCGCCCGTTGACTGAAGAAGAAATCGCCAGCGTCGGCTAACTATCTCGTTAATTTCAGGAGTTCGATGTGACCACCCGGCAGCACTCTTCCTTTGCCATTGTCTTTATCCTTGGCCTGTTGGCCATGTTAATGCCGCTGTCGATTGATATGTATCTTCCAGCGCTGCCGGTGATTTCTGCGCAATTCGGCGTGCCTGCCGGTAGCGCGCAGATGACGCTCAGCACCTATATTCTGGGGTTTGCGCTGGGTCAGCTTATCTATGGACCGATGGCGGATAGCCTCGGGCGTAAGCCGGTCATCCTGGGCGGGACGCTGGTATTTGCCGCTGCTGCGGTCGCCTGTGCGTTGGCGCAGACTATCGATCAACTGATCGTGATGCGTTTTTTCCACGGTTTAGCGGCCGCGGCGGCAAGCGTCGTCATCAATGCGCTGATGCGGGATATTTATCCAAAGGAAGAGTTTTCGCGCATGATGTCATTTGTCATGCTGGTCACTACGATAGCGCCGTTAATGGCGCCCATTGTCGGCGGCTGGGTGTTGGTATGGTTAAGCTGGCACTATATCTTCTGGATACTGGCCATTGCGGCGATTCTGGCGTCAGTCATGATCTTTGCTCTGATTAAAGAGACGCTGCCCGTTGAGCGGCGTCAGCCTTTTCATATTCGTACCACAATAGGTAACTTTGCCGCGTTGTTTCGCCACAAACGCGTACTGAGCTATATGCTGGCGAGCGGGTTTAGTTTTGCCGGTATGTTCTCTTTTTTGAGCGCGGGGCCGTTTGTTTATATCGAAATTAATCATGTTCCGCCGCAGGATTTCGGCTACTACTTCGCGTTGAACATCGTATTTCTGTTTGTGATGACGATTATCAACAGCCGTTTTGTCAGACGGGTAGGGGCGCTAAACATGTTTCGGGCCGGGCTATGGATTCAGTTTGCGATGGCGGTGTGGATGGTTTTCAGTGCGCTGATGGGCATTGGATTCTGGGCGCTGGTGGTCGGCGTTGCGGCGTTTGTCGGCTGTGTGTCGATGGTTTCGTCCAATGCGATGGCGGTCATTTTGGATGAGTTTCCGCATATGGCCGGAACGGCGTCTTCGTTGGCGGGCACTTTCCGCTTTGGTATTGGCGCTATCGTCGGCGCGTTGCTGTCGCTGGCTACCTTTACCAGTGCGTGGCCGATGATCTGGTCGATTGCGCTTTGCGCCGCCTGTTCCATTCTGTTTTATCTCTACGCCAGCCGTCCCAAAAAACGGTGACGGGCGCGGTGTCCCTCAATGGCGCCGAAAAATGCGCAGGCGGCGTTGGGGGGCGCTATCCGCTACACGATGGCAAAGCCAAACGGCTTTCATAGTTGATGCATATCAATTACCAATTCATCATTTTCCTCATTTATGTTTATTTTATGTAAAATCCATTTATGTAAAAAGTCACATCATTGTAGTTAAAAAGGTTGAGTTAGATCGCAGAAACGGGTACATATAGCCCGCCGCTATCTCCGCGTCGGTAAAACTATTTTAACTCCCGCTTGCTGTAGAGCCACTGACGGAGAGTAGGGCGTTAGCAATCTGTTTAAGGACGGGTTGTCAATGATGTGTTAATATAAATGTAATTAAATTGTGAAGTAATTGTGCTTCCGGGGAAAGAAAGTGAATACATTACAGCTCTCAATTGTTCACCGTCTGCCGCAAAACTATCGCTGGTCGGCGGGTTTTGCGGGGTCAAAGGTTGAACCGATTCCGCAAAACGGGCAGAGCACCGAGAATAGTCTGGTGGCGCTTAAACTGTTGAGTCCGGCAGGCGATAGCGCGTGGTCAGTGATGCATAAGCTCAGCCAGGCGCTAAGCGATATTGAAGTTCCTTGCTCCGTGCTGGAGTGCGAAGGGGAACCGTGCCTGTTCGTTAATCGTCAGGATGAGTTTGCCGCCACCTGTCGGCTGAAAAATTTCGGCGTGGCGATAGCGGAACCTTTTTCTAACAATAATCCTTTTTAGGCGTCAGCTTAACGCGAGTAGCTGACGCGTATAGGCCTGTTGCGGTGCGGTAAACACGCGCTCGCATTGCCCCTGTTCAAGCACCTCCCCCTGTCGCAGCACGATAACCTGATGGCACAGCGCGCGTACTACATGCAGATCGTGGCTAATGAAGATATAGGCCAGACGGTGCTTTTGCTGGAGCGATTTCAGGAGGGCAAGAATCTGCGCCTGAACGGTTTTATCCAGCGATGAGGTCGGCTCATCCAGAATAATAAGCGACGGTTTTAAAATCAACGCCCTGGCGACGGCGATACGTTGACGCTGGCCGCCGGAAAACTCAGCGGGGTAACGATGCCGTGTTTCCGGGTCCAGGCCGACTTCCATCATGACCGCTTTCACCTGCTGTTCGCGCTGCGCGCCTGAAAGCGTAGGCTGGTGGACGCGCAGGCCTTCTTCGATAATTTGCAACACGTTTAAACGCGGGTTTAGCGATGAGTTCGGGTCCTGGAATACGACCTGGATACGGTGGCGAACAGGTAAAAGCTGGCGGCGGTTTAACGTATCCAGCGATTGACCGTCAAACACGATGCGGCCTTCGGAGCGGATAAGCCGTAACAGCGCCAGACCGGTGGTGCTTTTTCCCGATCCTGACTCGCCGACCAGACCCAGCGTTTCGCCTGGATGCAGGGTGAAACTGATATTGTTAACCACCACATTATGATCCACGACGCGCTTCAGAATGCCTTTGCGGATCGGGAAGGCGACGCGCAGCCTGTCCACCTCCAGCAACGGCGTCTGCCCGGCGGGGAGCGGAACCGGATCGCCTGTGGGTTCGCTGTTGAGTAGTTTTTGCGTGTACGGATGGGTCGGCGCGGAGAGCAGCGTGTCGGCGTGTTGGTTCTCTACGCACTTGCCGTGTTGCATTACCGCCACTGAATCCGCCAGTTTTTTTACAATGCTGAGGTTATGGGTGATAAACAGCAATCCCATATTGAGCTCGCGCTGGAGTTCCCGCAGTAGAGATAAAATCTGCGCCTGTACGGAGACGTCGAGGGCGGTGGTCGGCTCATCGGCGATCAGTAATTCCGGCCGTGTTAACAGCGCCATGGCTATCATGACGCGCTGGCGTTCGCCGCCGGAAAGCTGATGCGGATAATCGCGCAGACGCTGGCTCGCCTGGCGGATACCGACCCGATCCAGACAACCGATCATCTCCGCCCTTGCCGCCTCCCGACGCATTCCCCGATGGAGCGACAGCACTTCATAGAGCTGTTTTTCCAGCGTATGCAGCGGGTTAAGTGAAACCATCGGTTCCTGAAAAATCATGGCGATTTTATTGCCGCGCACGCCGCGTAGCGTCTGCTCACTGGCATGAAGCAATGATTCGCCGTGAAAGCGAATATCGCCGGAGAGGTAGACGGCGGGAGGGGTAGGCAAAAGACGCAGAATGGAAAGCGCCGTCACGCTTTTTCCTGACCCGGACTCGCCGACCAGCGCCAGCGTTTCCCCGGCGTTCACCTGTAACGAAATGGCGTTAACGACAGGACGTACGTGCTGTTGCTGACGGAAACCTACCGATAAATTTTCAATCGCAAGCAATGGAGATGTCATCTTATACCGCCTTAGCAGGATCAAAGGCGTCGCGTACCGCTTCGCCGATAAAAATCAGCAGCGATAGCAGAATGGCGACAGACAGAAAGGCGGTGATCCCCAGCCAGGGAGCCTGTAAGTTGTTTTTCCCCTGTAAAAGAAGTTCGCCGAGAGAAGGGGAGCCAAGCGGCAGACCAAATCCCAGAAAATCCAGCGACGTCAGGGTGGTGATGGAGCTACATAAAATAAACGGTAAAAATGTCAGGGTAGCGACCATCGCATTAGGCAACATATGGCGCAGGATAATGTCACGATCGCTGACGCCAAGCGCCTGCGCGGCGCGGATATAGTCAAAATTGCGGGTCCGTAAAAACTCGGCGCGCACCACGCCCACCAGACTCATCCAGCCAAACAGTACGGTTATGGCCAGCAACCACCAGAAGTTAGGCTGCACTACGCTGGAAAGTAAAATAATCAGAAACAGGGTCGGCATTCCCGACCAGACTTCAATGAGACGTTGCCCCCATAAATCGACTTTGCCGCCATAATAGCCCTGTAGCGCGCCCGCCAGTACGCCCATGACGCTGGAGCAAATCGTTAACATCAGGCCGAATAAAATAGAAATGCGGGTGCCGTACAGGATGCGGGCGAAAACGTCGCCGCCATTCGCATCGGTGCCCAGCCAGTTTTTCGCCGAAGGCGGGGAGGGGAAAGGCTGCGTGGTGGCAAAATTAATGGTATTGGCGCCAAAGCGTACGGGGGCCCACAACACCCAGCCCCGATTCTCAAGCTGCCGTTGTAGCCAGGGGTCCTGATAATCTGCCGTTGTCGCCAGCGGGCCGCCGAAATCGCGCTCGCTGTAATTTTTTACTAGCGGAAAATACCACTGGCCTTCATAGCGCACCAGCAATGGCTTATCGTTAGCAATCAGTTCCGCGCATAAGCTCAGGCTGAACACTACCAGGAAAATCCATAGTGACCAGTAGCCCCGGCGATTATGGCGGAAACGCGCCCAGCGGGCCTGATTGACCGGGCTTAATCGCGGCATTATCGTCCCTCAAAATCAATGCGTGGATCGACCAGCGTATAGCTGATATCGCTCAGGATATTCAGTAATAAGCCAATCAGGGTAAAGATATAAAGCGTGCCGAACATCACCGGATAGTCGCGCGAAACGGTTGCTTCATAACCCAGCAGCCCCAGGCCGTTGAGCGAGAACATGACTTCAATTAGCAGCGAGCCGGTGAAAAACATACTGATAAAAGTGGCGGGAAACCCGGCGATCACCAGCAGCATGGCGTTACGAAAAACATGTTTCCAGAGAATGTTTTTTTCACTCACGCCTTTAGCGCGAGCGGTAACGACATACTGTTTACGCACCTCGTCGAGAAACGAATTTTTCGTCAGCATCGTCAGGGCGGCAAAACCGCCGATGACGGTCGCCAACACCGGCAGCGTAATATGCCACAAATAATCGGTGATTTTCTGGTACCACGGTAATGTGTCAAAGTTGGCGGAGACCAGGCCACGTAGCGGAAAAATATCGTAGTAGCTGCCGCCGGCAAAAAAGACGATTAATAAAATAGCAAACAGAAAGGCGGGGATCGCATAACCGATAATGATAAACGCGCTGCTCCACACATCAAAGCGACTGCCGTTATGGACGGCTTTGCGAATCCCCAGCGGGATAGACACCAGATAAATAATCAGCGTGCTCCATAATCCCAGGGTAATGGAGACGGGAAGGCTGTCTTTGATTAGCGTCAGTACGGATGCGCTGCGAAACAGACTGTCGCCGAAGTCAAAAGAGAGATAGTCCCGTAGCATCTTGAAATAACGCTCATGCAGCGGTTTGTCGAAGCCGTAGCGATGGGTGATCTCCGCGATCACCTCCGGATCGAGTCCCCGGCCGCCGCGATAATGGCTGTCGCTGATATTGCCGACGCCGGTTTGCGCATGACTGGCGCGAACGCCTTCGCCGCTGGCGCCGGGCAACGCGCCGCCCTGACCAAATTCAATCGCGGCAATCGCTTGATCGACAGGGCCGCCGGGAGCGATCTGCACGATAAAAAAGTTAATGGTAATAATGGCCCATAGCGTGGGGATCACCAGTAACAGACGGCGGATAAGATAGGCGCCCATTGATTCTTACTACCTCCTGGCTGCCGGTAGTTTGGCGGCTTTGTTGACATCATACCACCAGGTATCTAACCCGATGGTATATACCGGGCGAATCGCCGGATGGGAGAATTTATCCCACCAGGCGAGCCTGTCTTGCGCCATATACCACATCGGCAGCATGTAATAGTTCCAGGTCAGCACGCGATCCAGCGCCCGTCCCAGCGGCACCAGTTTCGCTTTATCACCCTGCGCTGCGATAATTTGCGCGATCAGTTTATCCACCACCGGGCTTTGTACGCCGGGAGCGTTATAACTGGAGTCAATGTATTCCGACGCCCATGAGATTTGTAGATCGGAGCTGGGCCAGGGCATCGCCCGCCATAGCCTCGGCATCATGTCATAGTCGCGGCTACGCATCCGGTTGGTGAGTTGAGAATTATCAACCTGACGGATAGTCATCGTAATGCCCAGACGCTGAAGATTATGCTGGAAGGGCAGAACCCACTGGCTATTACTGCTGGCAGGAAGGAGAAGTTCAAACGTCAGAGGCTTACCGGTGACGCTATTGACCCGTTGCTGTCCGTTGATCACCCATCCGGCCTGCGTCAACAAGGCGTCAGCTTTAAGAAGATTTTCGCGATCGTAGCCGTCGCCGTTAGAGACCGGCGGCTGATAGATCTGAGTGAAGACTTCAGGAGGAAGATCTTTTTTCATCGGCGCGAGTAATACCAGCTCATCGGCGTCAGGATAATTTCTGGCGGCGTACTCGGTATTCTGGAAGTAACTGTTGGTTCGGCTCCAGGCATTATAGAACAGCGCTTTATTCATCCACTCAAAATCGAAAGCCAGGGTGACAGCTTCACGTACCCGCCGGTCTTTAAATACCGGGCGCTGAATATTAAAGGCCAGCCAGCGTGTGTCCTGCGCCGACTCGTTTTTCTGCTCTTCTTTAATGATGTAATGATTATCGAAATTTTTACCGATGTAGCGCGTTGCCCAGTTTTTAGCGTCGTTTTCCAGCCGTAGATCAAATGCGCCCGCTTTAAACGCCTCGAAAGCGACATTGTCATCAAGGTAGTAATCGTAGCGGATAGTGTCGAGGTTAAAACGTCCACGATTGACCGGCAGATTAGCCGCCCAGTAGTTTTTGACGCGTGAATAGACAATGTACTGGCCCATTTTCCACTGAGTAATCCGGTATGGCCCGCTGGCTAAGGGCGGCGTTGAAAGCGGATCGCTGAGTTTGTGATTTTTCCAGAATTTTTCGGGCATGATCGGTAGTGAAAACAGACTAAGCATGTCTTCTTTACCAGGCTTCGCCAGCTCAATTCGCACGGTTAAAGGCGCAATCGCCTTCACGGTAGTACCTTTATAGACCAGACGGAACTGCGGTACGCCTTCGGTCATAAACTTATGAAAGGTAAAGGCCACATCGCGGGCGGTAATGGGCGTGCCATCGTGAAAACGAGCACGGGGATTAATCGAGATTTCCACCCAGGAATAGTCGGCGGCATAGCGGGCATGGTCGGCAATCAGCGGATAATAGCTTCCGGGTTCATCATCCGAGGTGGTAAAAAGCGTATCGTAAAGGGCTTCGGTACGTACGCCGGGATTGCCGCGCAGCGAATAGCGATTGAAATTATCGAACGTACCAATGGCGGAAAGCGTCATCTGACCGCCTTTCGGCGCAGCAGGATTCACATAATCAAAGTGATCAAAGTTAAAAGCATACTTAGGTTCGCCGAGTACGGCGAAAGCGTAGCTTTCTTTGATTTCCTGGGCCTGGGCGCCAGCGCTAACCAGTGCGACAAGCAGAAGCATTACGCGCGCAATCATCTGAAGGCGGTTTCCTTATCGTATTGCCCGCTGCAAACCGGCAGGCGTTTCGCTGAATAATAAGTGACGTTGCGTCTGATGTGAATCCGTTAAAACCGTAAGGGGACTACCATTCAGGCACGGAAGGCGCCGACATCCACAGCACGAAATCTTTTAGGGGTAAAGGACGGCTAATCCAGTACCCCTGCAAGTAATTAACACCGTGATCGCGTAGCCAACGGGCCTGCTCCGGCGTTTCAACGCCCTCGGCCACCGTCAGCATATTCAGGCGTCTGGAGAGCGTCAGCACGGTATCCAGAACCGGCGACGTGACGGTTTCCGTGCCGATCGCCTGGATAAAGCCGCGATCGATTTTCAGATAATCTAAAGTAAATCGCTCCAGATAAATCAGGGCGCTATGGCCTGTACCGAAATCATCTATAGCGATTTCAAACCCGGCGGAATGCAGCCATTCGAACAGTTTGGCCGCTTCATACTGCTGAAGCATATCGCGTTCAGTGATTTCCAGCACGATATGAAAATGGTGCGCGGGCAGGGCGTCCCTGAGCCGGTGCATATCCTCTTTAAAACTGTCGCTGTGCAGATGTTCCGGCGCGATGTTAATGCCAAATTTGGCACCGACGGGCATCACCTTCTGTAGCGTGGGCGCGTCGCGGGCGATCAGCTCGAACAGATGCTGCGTTAACGGTACGATAAGTTGCTGCGCTTCGGCATAGTGGATAAAGGCATCCGGCGGAATCTCGCCTGCCGTAGGGTGACGCCAGCGCAGTAAGACTTCAAGCCCGGTGACGCTCAGCGTACGAGTATCGACGACGGGCTGATAAACCACATAAAACTGCTCGTGTTTGATCGCCGTTAAAATCTCTTTGCCCGGTCGCGTCCGGAGGGCATAGATAAAGTAACAGATAAACCCTGCTACGATGCCGCTAATGCAGCCCAGCATCAACGCATACCACAAGTCATTGTAGGTCCAGCTATCGGCATAAAGCTGTATTTTAAGCGGCAGGCCGTTGATAGTTGTCTGTCGTGATGGCGTACCCGGCAGCTCCGCGACGGTCAGCAGACGCGAAGAAAAAGTCGACAGCGCGGTATTGCCGACAATCAGCGCGATGCCGTTAAAATCGTCCTGGCGCGTGGTATAGAGTAAGTAGGGTGTCAGGTTAATATTCAGCGATGTGAATACGCCGCTGTCATTTAATAATGGGTTCCGATACCAAATCACCATTGTCGGTTTGTTGGGCATCATTGGCGTGCCGGGCAGAATCGCCATAGCAACGTCTTTGCGGATATCTATATCCGGTACCAGTTGCTGAAGCGGCATATTCATGGCGCCAGTGGCGGAAGAGCAAAACACTTTTTTATCTTTAATCAATAAGAAGGCACGGACATTAAGGCTAAAAGCGGCTCTTGAGGTAAGTTCTGCGCCAACCTGCTGACAGGTGTTGATCGTCAACGGCTGAAGAATATCGGTGGTGGCTTTCAAGTCGGCGAAATAGCTGGCCAGGTAATGTTGTACATCAGAAAGGAGCGTATTGTATTTAACATCCCGTTTATGCCACGACAGGAAAAATTGCAGGCTACCAATAAGTAATGCTGCTGCCATCCCCGTAATGATACAGGTAAGCAGGATTTTCCGACCGGAAGAGGAGTCGCGTGTAAGCATAATTCCTGGTGTGACCTGAAAAGGCGGATGCCGGTTAATCTGGTTGATTTATAAGACTATAGCCTGGATTACCCCGGATAGTCATGCTTTTCTGTGATGCGCAGGAAAGCGTATTGTCGCAGTAGCCGTTGGGGGAAACGACCTGAATGCCTGATGGCACTATGTTTATCAGGCCTACGTTCGTGTGTGGTAGGCTGGATAAGAGGCCACACGTCGCTATTCGGCAAAATGGGTTCAGAAGGGATAATAAGCAAAAGCACTGCCGAAACAGTGCTTTTTATGTCGTCTCATCAGGTAAGCCAAGGGAGGTGCTGCCTGATGAATATTAACTGCGGCTCAGAACTCGACGCGCTTCATTGTAGCGTTTTTTCCAGTACGGTTCGTTCATACTGGAGATAATGACGCCGCTACTGGTAGACGCATGGACAAACTGGTTATTGCCGATATAAATACCGACATGACGACCAGTGGAACCGGCGCGGAACAGAACCAGATCGCCCGTACGCAGGTTATTGCGTGAAACTGCTTTGCCCATTTCCTGCTGTTCATAGGTTGAACGCGGAAGCTCTAAACCAAACTGTTCACGGAAGGTGCGCTGTACAAAGCTGGAACAGTCGACGCCTTTCTTAGTGCTGCCGCCCAGGCGGTAACGCACGCCTTTCCAGTCAGCATACTGATCCATAATCCGCGACTTAACGTCGAGGTTACGCACCATATTTTCAAATTCATCCTGAGAGGCTTGCAGTGAAGAGCTATCGCTATTGCCCACAGCATGCGTCTCAGAATGCATATTCTTTGCGGTATTGGTGGTTGTGCTACAAGCAGAAAGCAGAACCGCAACTGCAATCGCAGGAATCCCGCGCAAAATATATCTCAAAATCGGTTGAGATTTGACCATGTTGTTTGTTTTCCCTTGAAGTCCTTAACGATAAATATCGTTATAAAAATGCCAAACGTGATGAGACTAATTACCTGCACAGCTTGAGACAATTCTTTGTGCACAAATCTGTGGCGGAACGCACAAATTTATTCGCAATGAGAATAATTATCTGGCGAGGCAAAACGAGTTTGAGATTACCCGATTGTTGCTGTCATTGCGAGCGATTTCGCGTGATTTTTTATAAGAATTTATGATACGAAAAGTGAACTATCAGCAAGGGTCAAATTAAGCGCAGATCGTTTAAAAATCGTGCAACCTGTTCATTTTGCAGAGGAATAATATGACCGAAAAATGATGGGCTGGGGGAATATCATCATAAATTACCTTCAACGATGTAAAACTATCGCTGAAGGTAATGTTAATTACATGGGTTATTTGTTTAAAATTTGTTTATTTCCGCCCGGGAGATAATTCTCAAAAAGCGCTATCGCCCGGTCGCTGAGCGGGGTCATCAGCCACCAGGGGAGGCCAATCAAAATAACCGTGAGCGACCCGACCACAATATCGGTGAACCAGTGAGCGCCAATCATAACGCGCGGAAACGCGAAAACCACAAATATAATAAGGGCGATAATCCCCGCCGTTTTGCCGAAATAACGCAGCATAAAGGCGGAAAATATCAGCAGCATCATACCGTGATCGCCTGGGAAACTGTCTTTTGACGCGTCTTTTGTCGGGATGTGCAGCAACTCGCTGACGCGATAAATATGCTCAAAAGAGAGCGTTGGGCTGGCGCGCTTGACGGGGATCAGCGCCTGACCGAGTTGGTTAAGCACCACCGCTGTTAGCAGCATGACCAATCCGATTATCACAATGCGCCGCCGGCCCGATGCGTCTTCTTTTAGCCAGAAACTGAGCATCAGTCCGCCCATCGCCAGCAGCGAACACCCATCAAACGCCCGATTATTGGTAATAGCGACCCACCAGAGGAACGCGTGGCTTTCCACCAGTTTCTGGTTAAAGAAGTGGAATATGCCGGAATCAATGGTGAACCAGAAACCGTGATTGACGGGGAGATACCATGACAAAAACAGCGCCAGACCGGCGGCATTAAGCAGAATTATCAAGGAATAGCGGGTTTTCATCGTCATTTCGCCATAGTTTTTAAACGGTGGCAACCTTACGCGTGCGTCGCTAAACGAAGCTTCAACAAGGCCGTCTGTAACGTATTCCAGTCGGTTTCTGTGCTTGAGATAAGTTCAACCCGGCTATCCGGCGGCGCGACACTCTGTGTTTCGATGTGCAGGTCATCGCCCTGGCGATTGATGCGTACCAGCCCCTCTTGTATGCGCATAACGCCTTTCACCCGGCCCACCGGCGCCAGACGAGCCCATTCGAGGAGGCCAATGGTGTCAAACACGGTATCGGCATCGAAAATCCAGCCGCAGGCCTGATGACCTTGTCCGCTATTGAGGCTGCGTCGCCAGCGCTGCTGTGCGGGCAGATTTAGCGCGGCGAGTCCTTTTTTACTGGCATGAGTGTGAGAATGCGCGGCGCTGGCTGGCAGTTCCGCCAGATTTTGTCGCGGTAAATCCAGAAGCTTACCGTCTATCTGTCCATGTTCGGCATGAATCAGTTGGCGATCGCCGCCGTACTGTCGCCACCACTGTTGCAGGGCGGCATCGCTCTGCGCCGTGGCGCGATCGGTTTTATTGGCGATGATAATATCGGCTGAGGCGAGCTGATCGCGGAAATTTTCATTGGCGACGCTCTGTTGGTCCAGTAGCAGGCGAGGGTCAAGGATGCAGAGCGTAGCGCGTAAATCAATCCACGGCTCATAAACCGGCGCAGTTAATAAATCCAGAATCTGTTTTGGGTGCCCCAGTCCGGTTGGTTCAATCAGCAACCGGTCAGGTTTGCCCTGGCGTAGCAGCGTGTTGAGCCCCACCTGCATAGGCAATCCGTTGACGCAGCACATGCAGCCGCCGGGGATCTCTTTTAGCAGTGCGCCGCTGTCGGCAAGCAGCGCGCCGTCAATACCCACTTCGCCAAATTCATTAACCAGGACGGCCCACTTTTCAGCCGGATCTTTATGGGCTAATAAATGAAGGATAGAGGTGGTTTTTCCGCTACCGAGAAATCCAGTAATAAGATTGGTTTTGGTCACGTCAGCTCCAGAATATTGATACAACATAACAACTTTAATAATCCTGGCGAATAAACGTGAAAAAGAGAAGCGCTGAGTTGACGAAGTCGTGCTTCTGCCATCTTAAGAGCAGAAAATGTTAAATTTTTAACGTTTCTCTTTCCTGGCGCAGAACAGTCAATAAAGAAAAGGGTCAGGCTGCGCCCCAGGGCGCAGCCGAAAAATGCGAAACTTAATCCGCGCGCCCCATATAACGGCGCTCTTCGATATGAATGCGGATTTTCTCACCTGCGCTCAGGTATTCGGGAACCTGAATCACCAGACCGGTGCTTAATGTCGCGGGTTTGTTACGTGCGCTGGCGGACGCTCCTTTAATACCCGGCGCGGTTTCGACGATTTCCAGATCCACGGTCTGCGGAAGCTCTAGCGCCAGCAGTTGGCCGTCCCAGGTCAGAACCTGCATATCCGGCATTCCGCCTTCAGGCATAAACAGCAACTCTTCTTCAATCTGATCTTTGGTGAAGGTATACGGCGTATAGTCTTCTTTATCCATGAACACATATTCGTTGCCATCGACATAAGAAAAGTCAACGCCGCGACGGCTCAGGGTGACGGTATCAACGATATCGTCGCCTTTGAAACGTTCTTCCACTTTCAGACCGGTGCGGACATCAGAAAAACGCATTTTATACAGTGTGGCGGCGCCACGGGCGGTAGGCGACTGAATGTCGATATCTTTCACAATCAGCAATTTGCCGTTGTAGTTCAGTACCATACCTTTTTTGATTTCGTTCGCTCTTGGCATCGAGGAGATCCTGTTGTAGAGATTATCTAAAATATCGCGTAAAACTACTCGCGCCGGGCCGTCCAGGCAAGTGGAATTGTCACTTTTGCTGGTGCAAAAAAGGTGATACTGTTCGCCCGCTTTCCGCTCCGCGTTCAACGAGAATACGCGATGGCATGTCGCCCGGAGGGGGGAAGTGTGCTGTGTTGTCCCTTCTGTTTCCAGCCTTGTCTTCGGAATGTCTGAGGGCAGGCCTGATCATGATGACGTCCACATTTTAAATCTGGATTTTTCTTTGGACAAATTCTGTTATCTTTCATTTGGTTATAAATAGAGGGCTGAGCATGGACTGTCGTAGCGGTTGTGGCGCTTGCTGTATTGCGCCTTCAATTTCGTCGCCGATACCCGGAATGCCGAATGGCAAGCCGATGAATACCAGATGCGCGCAGCTTTCGGAAGATAACTTGTGCCTTATCTTTGGCTCGCCTTTACGCCCAAAAGTGTGCTCTGGTTTGCAACCGACAGGGGACATGTGTTTAACGACCCGGGAAGAGGCCATTATTTATTTGCTGGAACTCGAACAGAAAACTTTACCATGAGCTAAGCCGCTTTTGATAAATGCGTAGGGGCTTATGTTATATCCCGAAATAGTCTGCAAAAGCTGCGCCTCAAATTACCTCCTTTTATCATTAAATAGCGTAATACATGATTACCTTATTTCGTGGCTTCTGAAGCGGTAGATGCCGCCGCCCAACCCCGTTGGTGCCTGAATGTGTACCGAACAAACCGTCACATAAAACAAAAACGATCAATTTTATTTATATGATAGCTTTTATCTATTAAAAAGAGGAATTTTGATCGATTTTAATTATTTATAACGATCGATATCATGAATTTGATAGTTTATATCTATCATTGATGTATTTACCGATCGATATAACCAGTGTGAATGTGTTGTTATTTTCCTTTAAAATACTCGAATTCTTATGTGTGGGTTTTATCTTATGAAGAAATATACGTTCGCAGCCAGGGCGTTTATTTTTACGCTGGTGTTGCTTTTTGTTATTTCAGTATTCGGGTTGACTATTAGCGTTTTAAAAGGGATGTGAAATGCGGGGAGAAAATAGTGAAATTGATTTAGTCGACGTTTCCTTATTCCTTATAAGAAAATGGCTAAGTATCATGATCGCTACCTTTATTTTTGTTGCCATTGGCTATGTTTTTGTGAGCGTGCAGCATGATACAAAGGTTGTGAGTATGACAATCAAACCTAATCTGGATACGCCTGCTACCTATGCGTTATGTGGCTATACTAATGATATTCAATGTAAAACAACGGTTATCCTTAACCAGTTTAGCCGTTTCTTGCCTGCGGAATATAAAAATAAAATAAGTTTTGACGCGAAAAATCAGCTTGTCTTTTTTAAGGCGCAGGGGAGGGAAGAAAGCGTCAATAATATTATTTCCACCCTGAAAAATAGTGTCGATAAAATGGCAGCATGGTATATCGATGATGGTGACATTAAACGTTATGGCGTGCATAAAAATATGTTAAAAACGGAAACATATGCAAAGCTATCATTGTTGTCGGAGGCGGTTAAAAATAATGCTAACATTGAAGTGATAGATGTTGCTGTTACACCAAAATATAAGATGCGGCTGGTGTTAGTCCTTTGCGGACTGATGGGCGTAATTTTCTCAATAACCGGTCTTTTATGTAGGAGGGCGCTAACAGAATATCGTATTGAGAAAAAGACAATGAATGACCGCGCATGAACATTACGCAGAGATAAACTCTGCGCTGAAATGTGTCGAAGAGTAAAAGTATCAGGCTTGCAAGTTAAACATCTTTAATACGCGCCAGGCAGAACATGGTGGCGACAATCATGACTAACGCAAACCAGAAGACCGCATGATAATTCCAGATTTCTGCGGCGATTCCCGCCAACGAACCGGCAATGATCCAGCCGACGCGAATGGTATTGGTATACAGCGTGGTGGCTGAACCCGCCTGGCCTGGCATGAGATCCTGAAAATAGAGCATGCCAATCCCGCCAAGAATGCCGATGTAAATCGCGTTCAGCAACTGCAAGCCGAGCAACGTCGCCGGTGCGTGCGCCAGCAACATACCCGCATAAAAGCACAGTCCGGCGACAACGGCGATGCACATTAACAGGCGTTTTCCCAACCGTTTGGCGAAGTAACCTGCAATCAGCATTGTGGGAATCTCCAGCCCGGCGGCGGTGCCCATCATCACGCCTGCAAGTTTTTCCGGAAGATGCAGCTCATTGATGATAAACAGCGGCATATTAATGATATACAGGCTGTTAGTTCCCCACATTAACGTACAGATGACAAACAACAACAGCGTATCGCGGCGATTACGACGCGGTGCTTCCAGCGTACCGGTTGCCAGCGGCGCATCTTTGCGCATTGACGGTAAAAAGAACCACACCATGACGCTGCAGACGATAAAAGCTACCGCCGCGCTCAAATACATCACCGTAAAGCTAAAACCCATCGCCAGCGCATAGGCCAGCGGCGGCCCAATGACCCAGGCCAATGAGACCTGGGCGCGGAGGATTGAGCTGAACATCACCGCTTCACGACCTGTACGATCGGCATGTTCACGGGCCAGCGCAAACATCTGCGGGTTGGCGGTAGAGCCGAAGCTACTGAGAAAGACGCCGATGAACAGCAAAATAAAGTAGTTGCGGTTCCAGGCAAACAACACGCAGGCCAACATGCCCAGCACGCAACAGAAAACGATCAGTTTTTTGCGATCGCCTTTTTTATCTGAGCGACCCGCCAGAAACTGGCTCACGATAATGCCGATAACCGCGCTGCCGGTAAAAAAGAATCCCACCATGCCGGGACGGGCGTGAACCTCATCCGTCAGAAAAATACTGAGCGTCGGCGTCTGTAACGCACCGGCAATACCGGTGAGAAAAGCGACGATCAAAAAGGCGGTAGACGTCAGGTCAAATGATTTAGGCGCAGCGGCGGCGGGACTGTTGTGCATGTTTCTATATCAGTGGTGTGAAGAGAGGCGGAGTTTACGCTGCCCGTCAGAAAATAAACAGGCGTCTGAATCAAAATCGACACGAAAAATCAAAATAGCATTCCAATTTGTTACCAGGGCGTGCTGACGCAAGCTGAAAGAAAAAAGCTGAAGCCTTTTATGCGTCAGCTATTGAGGGGCTGTTGGAGAAAAAATGTGCTTCACCTCAAAAAATTGCTACAAAACCGGTAACTTTTCTTGCGTGCTGAAGCAGAAAGATCCAGACTTCTTGAAACGTTTCAGCGCGATCTGGTTTTTTTGATAACTCAGATTGGCGCTTTTTTTCTCATAGTGGCTGAATCGTTTCAATTCAGCAGGAGAGGAGACACATGTTCCAGTTATCGGTTCAGGACATTCATCCGGGCGAGCAGGCCGGAAATAAAGAAGAGGCCATTCGGCAAATCGCCGCCGCGTTAGCGCAGGCGGGGAATGTGGCGGGCGGCTATGTTGACGGTATGCTGGCGCGCGAACAGCAAACCTCGACCTTTCTTGGCAATGGTATTGCGATTCCCCATGGCACAACAGACACGCGCGATCAGGTGCTGAAAACCGGCGTCCAGGTCTTTCAATTCCCGCAGGGCGTTACCTGGGGAGAAGGCCAGGTCGCCTATGTGGCGATTGGTATTGCCGCCAGTTCGGACGAACACCTCGGCCTGCTGCGTCAGTTGACGCATGTGCTGAGCGATGACTCCGTGGCTGAACAGCTGAAATCCGCGACAACGGCGGAAGAGCTGCGCGCATTGCTGATGGGCGAGAAGCAAAGTGAACAATTAAAACTTGATAACGAGACGATGACGCTGGATGTCATCGCCAGCTCGCTGGTCACATTGCAGGCGCTAAATGCGGCGCGTCTGAAAGAGGCGGGAGCGGTTGATGCGGCGTTCGTCGCAAAAACGATTAACGACAGTCCGATGAATCTGGGACAAGGTATCTGGCTGAACGACAGCGCGGAAGGCAATTTGCGCAGCGCTGTTGCGGTAAGCCGTGCGACTCAGGCGTTTGACGTAGAGGGTGAAAAAGCAGCCTTATTAGTCACTGTCGCGATGAACGACGAGCAGCCGATTGCCGTGCTAAAACGCCTCGGCGACCTGTTGCTGAACAATAAAGCCGATCGTCTGCTGAGCGCCGACGCCGCGACGCTGCTGGCGTTGCTGACCAGTGATGATGCGCTGACGGATGACGTACTGAGCGCGGAATTTGTAGTGCGTAATGAGCATGGTCTCCATGCCCGTCCGGGCACCATGCTGGTGAATACGATTAAACAATTTA
The DNA here is from genome assembly GCF_020181675.1 of Salmonella sp. A7. Classification (NCBI taxonomy): domain Bacteria; kingdom Pseudomonadati; phylum Pseudomonadota; class Gammaproteobacteria; order Enterobacterales; family Enterobacteriaceae; genus Salmonella; species Salmonella sp. A7. The sequence goes on from NZ_CP084001.1 coordinate 1,623,390, forward strand.
ACAGTGAAATTACCGTGACAAACCTTGATGGAACCGGCAAACCGGCAAACGGACGTAGTCTGATGAAAGTGGTGGCATTAGGCGTGAAGAAAGGCCATCGTCTGCGCTTTACCGCGCAGGGTGAAGATGCTGAACAGGCGCTGAAAGCGATTGGCGATGCGATCGCCGCCGGTCTCGGGGAGGGCGCATAATGAGCAGGCGTGTTGCCACCATTACCCTTAATCCGGCTTACGATCTGGTTGGGTTTTGCCCTGAAATCGAACGCGGCGAAGTGAACCTGGTGAAAACCACGGGTCTGCACGCGGCGGGCAAAGGCATTAACGTTGCCAAGGTGCTGAAAGACTTAGGCATCGACGTCACCGTCGGCGGTTTTCTCGGTAAAGATAACCAGGACGGTTTTCAGCAATTGTTCAGCGAACTGGGCATCGCTAACCGCTTTCAGGTGGTTCAGGGCCGGACCCGCATCAACGTGAAGCTGACGGAAAAAGATGGCGAAGTGACCGACTTCAACTTTTCCGGCTTTGACGTGACCCCCGCAGACTGGGAACGCTTTGTTAACGACTCCCTGAGCTGGCTGGGTCAGTTCGATATGGTCTGCGTCAGCGGTAGCTTACCGGCTGGCGTGAGTCCGGAAGCGTTCACCGACTGGATGACGCGTCTGCGCAGCCAGTGTCCATGCATTATCTTTGATAGTAGCCGTGAAGCGTTAGTCGCCGGTCTTAAAGCTGCGCCGTGGCTGGTGAAACCGAATCGCCGCGAACTGGAAATTTGGGCGGGTCGTAAGCTCCCGGAAATGAAAGATGTGATTGATGCGGCGCACGCGTTACGCGAACAGGGTATCGCCCATGTGGTGATTTCGCTGGGGGCGGAAGGCGCGCTGTGGGTTAACGCCTCAGGAGAATGGATCGCTAAACCACCGGCAGTTGACGTGGTAAGTACCGTCGGCGCAGGCGATTCCATGGTTGGCGGATTGATTTACGGCCTGCTGATGCGCGAGTCCAGCGAACATACGCTGCGTCTGGCGACGGCGGTTGCCGCGCTGGCGGTCAGCCAGAGCAATGTGGGTATTACCGATCGTCCTCAGTTGGCCGCAATGATGGCGCGTGTCGACTTACAACCGTTTAACTGACAGCAGGAGAGGCATAATGAAAACGCTGCTGATAATTGACGCTAATCTCGGCCAGGCTCGCGCTTACATGGCGAAAACCCTGCTTGGAGCGGCGGCGCATAAAGCAAATCTGGAAATTATCGACAATCCGAATGATGCTGAGCTGGCGATCGTGCTGGGCGAATCTCTGCCGAACGACAATGCTCTGAACGGCAAAAAGGTTTGGCTGGGGGATATTGGTCGCGCCGTCGCGCATCCGGAACTGTTTCTGAGTGAAGCCAAAAGCCATGCGACCCCTTACAGCGCTCCTGCTGCGGTTGCTCCTGCGGCGAGCGGCGGTCCGAAACGCGTGGTCGCGGTAACGGCCTGCCCGACCGGCGTCGCCCATACTTTTATGGCGGCTGAAGCCATTGAAACCGAAGCGAAAAAACGCGGCTGGTGGGTAAAAGTCGAAACGCGCGGCTCCGTGGGGGCCGGCAATGCCATCACCCCGGAAGAGGTGGCGGAAGCGGATTTAGTGATTGTGGCGGCGGATATCGAAGTGGATCTGGCGAAGTTTGCCGGTCTCCCGATGTACCGCACGTCGACCGGCCTGGCGCTGAAAAAGACGGCGCAGGAGCTGGATAAAGCCGTAGTGGAAGCGACGCCGTATCAACCGGCGGGTAAGGCATCGCAAGCGGCGACCGAAGGGAAGAAAGAGAGCGCTGGCGCATACCGGCATCTGTTGACGGGTGTTTCTTACATGCTGCCTATGGTGGTTGCCGGGGGACTGTGTATTGCGCTTTCCTTCGCTTTTGGTATTGAAGCCTTTAAGGTGCCGGACACGCTAGCGGCGGCGCTGATGCAGATTGGCGGCGGTTCGGCGTTTGCGCTGATGGTGCCGGTACTGGCGGGTTATATCGCTTTCTCCATCGCGGATCGCCCAGGCCTTACGCCAGGTCTGATTGGCGGTATGCTGGCGGTTAGCACCGGTTCCGGTTTTATCGGCGGGATCATTGCCGGCTTCCTTGCCGGGTATATGGCGAAGCTTATCAGTACCAAACTGAAACTTCCGCAAAGTATGGAAGCGCTGAAGCCAATCCTGATCATCCCGTTAATTTCCAGTCTGGTGGTGGGGCTGGCGATGATTTACCTGATCGGTAAACCGGTTGCCGGGATTCTGGAAGGGCTCACCCACTGGCTGCAAACGATGGGGACGGCAAATGCGGTGCTGCTGGGCGCGATTCTCGGCGGGATGATGTGTACCGACATGGGCGGCCCGGTGAACAAAGCGGCGTATGCGTTTGGCGTTGGTCTGCTGAGTACGCAAACTTACGCGCCGATGGCGGCGATCATGGCCGCAGGTATGGTACCGCCGTTAGCGCTGGGTCTGGCGACGATGGTGGCGCGTCGTAAATTCGACAAAGCGCAGCAGGAAGGCGGTAAAGCGGCGTTGGTGCTGGGGCTGTGCTTTATCACTGAAGGCGCTATTCCGTTTGCGGCGCGCGACCCGATGCGTGTACTGCCGTGCTGTATCGTTGGCGGCGCGTTGACCGGGGCCATTTCTATGGCGGTAGGCGCAAAATTGATGGCGCCGCATGGCGGTCTGTTTGTTCTGCTTATCCCAGGCGCAATTACGCCGGTATTGGGATATCTGCTGGCAATTGTGGCCGGTACGCTGGTGGCAGGGCTGGCTTATGCCGTCCTGAAACGTCCGGAGACGGAAGTCGCGGCAAAAGCGGCGTAAGAGAAACACGCTAAAAAAGGCAGAGCGCGCTCTGCCTTTTTTATTGCCTGAAGAACATTGAGCGTCAGGCCACCGCTTCGGCAATTTGCTGGGCTTTTAACCACGCAATCTCTTCCGCCCAGATATCAGGATTGATGGTCTCCAGTATCAGCGGAATACCGTCAAAACGCGCATCCTGCATAATCCAACGAAACGCATCGTGGCCGATATTGCCTTCACCCAGACTGTGATGGCGGTCAACGCGGCTACCGAAGGCGCTTTTGGCGTCGTTCAGGTGCATTCCGCGCAAATACTGAAATCCGACAATTTTCCCGAATCCGGCGAACGTTTTTTCGCACGCCTCTGGCGTACGCAGATCATATCCGGCGGCAAAGGCATGGCAGGTATCGATACAGACGCCAACGCGCGACTTATCTTCCACGCCGTCGATGATGGCGGCTAACTGTTCAAACTCAAACCCCAGATTACTGCCCTGACCGGCTGTATTTTCGATAACCGCCGTAACGCCCTCGGTCTGCGCGAGGGCAATATTGATGGATTCCGCGATCCGCGCCAGGCAATCCTCCTGTGCAATCTGCATCAAATGGCTACCGGGATGAAAATTAAGCAAGGTTAAGCCGAGTTGTTCACAGCGTTGCATTTCATCGAGAAAGGCATCACGTGATTTTTCCAGTGCTTCACTGACCGGATGGCCCAGATTAATCAGGTAACTATCGTGGGGAAGAATTTGCGCCGCCGAGAAATGATACTTTTCACAGGCGATTTTAAAGTCATCAATGACCTGGGGAGTAAGGGGGGCGGCACGCCACTGACGCTGGTTTTTTGTGAAAAGCGCAAAGGCCGTTGCGCCAATTTCAGCCGCGCGGGCAGGGGCGTTAGCCAGACCGCCAGCAGCGCTGACGTGCGCTCCGATGTATTTCATAAAAGACTCCTGTTAAACCCGCTAACGGTTCATTACGAACGCTATGATAACGGGTTAACAGGCGTGAAACGTAATAATTTATGCGATAAGGCTATGGATTAGGACGTTAATGGCGCCACCGCCAATAATCAGCCAGGCGAATAATGCCAGCGCCATCAGCAGCGGTTTCGCCCCCGCTTTTTTCAATGCGCTAACGTGAGTGGTCAGACCCAACGCCGCCATCGCCATCGCCAGCAGTACCGTGTCCAGCGTCACCAGCATATCCACCACGGCTTTCGGCAGCAGGTGGAAAGAGTTGAAGATCGCCACTACGATGAAGAAAATAGCAAACCACGGAATGGTAATTTTGCTTTTTTCCGCGCCGGTCGCCGGTGAAAGCTGTTTAACGCGTGCCGCCAGAATGATCAGGAACGGCGCCAGCATCATGACACGCAGCATCTTAGCGATAACTGCCGCATTTTCCGCATCCGGGCTAACGGCGTGACCCGCTGCGACCACTTGCGCGACTTCATGCATGGTTGAGCCGATATAGATGCCGTAAGTTTCCGGGCTGAACCAGTGCGCCAGCAGCGGATACATTGCCGGGTAAAGGAAAATAGCGATGGTGCCGAAAATAACGACAGTCGCGACGGCTACAGTAACCTTACTGGCTTCCGCTTTTACCACCGGTTCTGTCGCCAGTACCGCCGCCGCGCCGCAGATACTGCTACCGGCGCCAATCAGCCAGCTGGTGTGCCTGTCCAGACCAAAGACTTTTTGGCCTAAGAAGCAGGCCAGCATGAACGTGCTGGAAAGCGTTAATACGTCAATCACAATACCGCTAATGCCCACATCGGCGATTTGTGAAAAGGTAAGGCGGAAGCCGTAAAGGATAATCCCTAAACGCAGCAGATGTTGTTTTGCAAACAGCACGCCGCCGTCGCATTGTTTCCATATTTGTGGATAGACGGTATTCCCGATAACCATACCCAGCAGGATAGCCAGGGTCAGGGCGCTGAACCCCGCGCCTGCAACGGCAGGGATAGCGCCGCCCCACAGGGCGACTCCTGTAATGACGGCGCTCAGAGCGAGCCCCGGTATAAAATGCCACATTGTACGACGATGATTCTGCAAGGTGAGTTCTGTCATAACCTTCTCCTGTATATGGACAATAAGGTTACGGTGATCTGGTTTAAAAATAAAATTGATTATATATTTATAATTAATCTTTATAAGTGGTAAGTGAAACGCTATCGGTGGGATACGACTATGCATATTACGCTACGACAACTTGAAGTGTTTGCTGAAGTACTGAAAAGCGGTTCAACAACCCAGGCGTCGGTCATGCTGTCATTATCGCAGTCCGCCGTTAGCGCCGCGCTCACCGATCTGGAAGGTCAGCTCGGCGTACAGTTGTTTGATCGGGTGGGGAAACGGCTGGTGGTCAACGAACATGGGCGCTTGTTATATCCGCGCGCGCTGGCATTGCTGGAGCAAGCGGTAGAAATTGAGCAGCTATTTCGTGAAGATAACGGCGCGATACGGGTTTATGCCAGTAGCACCATCGGCAATTACATTTTACCCGCCATGATTGCCCGCTATCGCCAGCATTATCCGGCCTTACCGCTGGAACTCAGCGTGGGAAACAGCCAGGACGTGATTAACGCGGTGCTGGATTTTCGGGTTGATATCGGCCTGATTGAAGGACCATGTCACAGTACAGAGATTATCTCTGAGCCGTGGCTGGAAGATGAGCTGGTGGTCTTTGCCGCGCCGTCCTCGCCGCTGACGCAGGGGCCGGTGACGCTGGAACAGCTTGCGGCATCCCCATGGATTTTACGCGAGCGCGGTTCCGGTACGCGGGAAATTGTCGATTATTTGCTGTTGTCGCATTTGCCGCGCTTTCATATGGCGATGGAGTTGGGGAATTCAGAAGCGATCAAACATGCGGTGCGTCACGGACTGGGGATAAGCTGTTTATCGCGCCGGGTGATTGCTGAACAACTCCAGGCGGGAACCCTGGGCGAAGTCGCGGTGCCGTTACCGCGCCTGGTGCGCACGTTGTGGCGTGTTCATCATCGGCAGAAACATCTTTCTAACGCGTTGCAGCGTTTTTTGAGTTACTGTGAATAAAGGTGAAGAGGAGGGCTGCCCGGGCGGCATCGCCATTTTTAGTATCCGCTTACGTATACGTTATTCTCTGCTTTACTTATAATCCGTGGCCGGTCATGAAGGTCTCTTATAACCGCGCATTTGTGTCGGAAGGATAGTATTTCGTCTGTTACAATCGCGCCTCATTTTTTGGATGGATAGCATTTTCACATGGGTTCCAAAACTAAAACCACAGAAGCGCCCGCGCTACGTCGCGAATTAAAGGCGCGTCACCTGACGATGATTGCCATTGGCGGCTCCATCGGGACAGGTCTTTTCGTTGCATCTGGTGCGACAATTTCTCAGGCGGGGCCAGGCGGCGCGCTGTTTTCTTATATTCTGATTGGTTTGATGGTCTACTTCCTGATGACCAGTCTTGGCGAGCTGGCGGCCTATATGCCGGTATCTGGCTCGTTTGCGACATATGGTCAGAACTATGTGGAAGAAGGCTTTGGTTTCGCGCTGGGCTGGAACTACTGGTACAACTGGGCGGTGACTATCGCTGTTGACCTGGTTGCCGCGCAATTAGTGATGGGCTGGTGGTTCCCGGACACGCCGGGCTGGATCTGGAGCGCGCTATTCCTCTGCGTCATTTTCTTGCTGAACTACATTTCCGTACGCGGTTTTGGCGAGGCGGAGTACTGGTTCTCGTTAATTAAAGTCGCGACCGTTATTATCTTCATCATCGTTGGCGTAGCGATGATTATCGGCATCTTTAAAGGTGTTGAGCCGGTCGGCTGGAGCAACTGGACGACGGGCGATGCGCCTTTTGCTGGCGGTTTTGCGGCAATGATTGGCGTCGCGATGATCGTGGGCTTCTCTTTCCAGGGAACTGAGCTGATTGGTATTGCCGCCGGGGAATCTGAAAACCCGGAGAAGAATATTCCGCGCGCGGTGCGTCAGGTGTTCTGGCGTATTCTGCTGTTTTATGTTTTCGCGATTTTGATTATCAGCCTGATCATTCCTTATACCGATCCAAACCTGCTGCGTAACGACGTCAAAGACATTAGCGTCAGTCCGTTTACCTTAGTGTTCCAGCATGCGGGCTTGTTGTCTGCGGCGGCGATAATGAATGCGGTTATCCTGACGGCGGTACTGTCTGCGGGCAACTCCGGAATGTATGCCTCGACCCGTATGCTCTACACCCTGGCCTGTGACGGTAAGGCCCCGCGTATTTTTGCGAAATTGTCCCGCGGCGGCGTACCGCGCAATGCGCTTTATGCCACCACCGTGATTGCCGGTCTTTGCTTTTTGACCTCAATGTTCGGCAACCAGACGGTCTATCTGTGGCTGTTGAACACCTCCGGTATGACGGGCTTCATCGCCTGGCTGGGGATTGCCATTAGCCATTATCGCTTCCGTCGCGGTTACGTGATACAAGGGTATGATGTGAATGATTTGCCGTACCGTTCCGGGTTCTTCCCGCTGGGGCCGATTTTCGCCTTTGTACTGTGCCTGATTATTACGTTGGGGCAGAACTATGAAGCGTTCCTGAAAGATACCATCGACTGGGGCGGCGTCGCGGCGACCTATATCGGTATTCCGCTGTTCCTGCTTATCTGGTTCGGCTACAAGCTGATAAAAGGCACGCATTTCGTGCGCTATAGCGAAATGCACTTCCCGGAACGCGTTAAAAAGTAACGCGGTATTCTCGTCATGGCCGGATAAGGCTTTATACCGCTATCCGGCACTGACTGCCTGAACCTGACTCTTCTAACCCTCTCATTCGAGAGGGTTTTTTGTTTTTTCTTCATTATTGGTTCAAATGACATAATTATTAACAATTAAATTGATAATTATTATCGTTTGCTTTATCGTTACGCTCGAAATCAGAAAGGATGAAGATTCGGGCGCGACCGTCACTAATGAGCCCGACTCGCCTGCATAAAAAGAGTTCGCCGTGATAACCGTTATCGCAGGCGAAACGTAATGCGTTGTGAGCGATAACCGATTTTTTTGTCGTATTTACCTCATGGAGAAATGGAATGTTTAGGTTTAACCCTTTCGTTCGGGTAGGGCTTTGTATGTCCGCAGTTACGTTGGCCTGGCCGGTTGCCGCGGCAACGGATGATGGTGAAACCATGGTCGTTACCGCGTCCGCCATCGAACAAAATCTGAAAGATGCGCCAGCAAGTATCAGCGTCATTACCCAGCAAGATTTACAGCGCAGGCCCGTGCAAAACCTGAAAGATGTCCTGAAAGAGGTGCCGGGCGTACAGCTCACTAACGAAGGGGATAACCGTAAAGGCGTGAGTATTCGTGGTCTGGACAGCAGTTATACACTGATCCTGATCGACGGTAAGCGCGTTAACTCCCGTAACGCGGTCTTCCGCCATAATGATTTTGATCTGAACTGGATACCGGTTGACGCTATCGAACGCATTGAAGTGGTGCGTGGCCCCATGTCCTCGCTGTATGGCTCCGATGCGCTGGGCGGCGTGGTCAACATTATCACCAAAAAAATTGGTCAGAAATGGCACGGCAGCGTCACGGTTGATTCCACTATTCAGGAACATCGCGACCGTGGCGATACCTATAACGGCCAGTTCTTTACCAGCGGTCCGCTGATCGACGGCGTGCTGGGAATGAAAGCCTACGGTAGCCTGGCGAAACGCGAAAAAGACGAGCAGCAGAGTTCCGCCACCACCGCTACGGGTGAAACTCCGCGCATTGAAGGATTTACCAGCCGGGATGGAAACGTCGAGTTTGCCTGGACACCAAACGAAAATCATGACGTTACCGCAGGCTACGGTTTTGATCGCCAGGACCGGGACTCCGACTCGCTGGATAAAAACCGTCTGGAACGGCAAAACTACGCGTTGAGCCATAACGGACGTTGGGATCTCGGTAACAGCGAGCTCAAGTTCTACGGCGAAAAAGTGGAAAACAAAAACCCCGGCAACAGTAGCCCTATCACGTCAGAAAGCAATTCGATTGACGGGAAATACGTTCTGCCGTTAGCGTCTGTCAACCAGTTCCTCACCTTCGGCGGCGAATGGCGTCACGATAAACTGAGCGATGCAGTCAACCTGACCGGCGGTTCCAGTACTAAAACCTCCGCCAGCCAGTATGCTCTGTTCCTTGAAGATGAGTGGCGCATCTTCGAACCGCTGGCGCTGACCACCGGTATTCGTATGGATGACCATGAAACCTATGGCGATCACTGGAGCCCGCGTGCTTATCTGGTTTATAACGCAACGGATACCCTGACGGTGAAAGGTGGGTGGGCCACGGCCTTTAAAGCGCCGTCGCTATTGCAATTAAGTCCGGACTGGGCGACCAACTCCTGCCGTGGAGGATGCCGCATTATCGGTAGCCCGGATCTGAAACCTGAAACCAGTGAAAGCTGGGAGCTCGGCCTTTATTACCGTGGCGAAGAAGGCATACTGGAGGGCGTGGAAGCGAGCGTTACCACGTTCCGTAACGATGTGGACAATCGCATCAGCATTAGCCGTACCGCTGACGTTAACGCCGCGCCCGGCTATTCCAACTTTGTCGGTTTCGAAACCAACAGTCGGGGACAGCGCGTTCCGGTCTTCCGTTATTACAACGTGAATAAAGCGCGTATTCAGGGTGTGGAAACCGAGTTGAAAGTTCCGTTTAACGAGGCGTGGAAGCTGTCGTTGAATTACACCTATAACGACGGACGCGACGTCAGTAATGGCGGGAACAAGCCGCTTTCCGATCTGCCGTTCCACACCGCGAACGGTACGCTGGACTGGAAACCGGCGCAGCTCGAAGACTGGTCATTCTACGTATCAGGGAATTATACCGGGCGTAAGCGGGCCGACAGCGCAACGGCGAAAACGCCGGGTGGGTACGTGGTCTGGGATACCGGCGCGGCATGGCAGGCGACGAAAAATGTTAAACTGCGTGCGGGCGTTCTGAACGTGGGCGATAAAGATCTCAAACGCGACGACTACGGTTACACCGAAGACGGACGTCGTTACTTTATGGCGGTGGATTACCGTTTCTGACAGAGACTGGCGACAGCCGCGTTTTGCCGCTGTCGCCAGAATGTTATAACCGATGCAGCCTGGAGAGCAGCGCCAGCGACAGAGTCGTTAGCAGAATGGCGATCACCGCATAGATATAAACGCCCGACCACGCCCAGCTATTTTTCACCATAATTACCGGCACACCGGCCATTGCCGCGCCGACATAGCTGAACAATCCCCGAAAGCCGGTAATCGATCCCGCCGCATCCTTATGGGTCACATCCAGACAGCCGACGGCAAAAAGCATATGCGGTCCGTATAAGGCGAAGCCCATGATGGTGAACAGAATCGCGGTGAGGGTGTAAGAGGTATCCTGAACCAGCGGCACCAGCACGATGCATATGCACAGCGCTAACGCGAAGATTAATCCGGTCATCCAGCGGTTACTTTTGAACATAAAGTCAGACAAGTAGCCTGCCAGCAACCCACCTGCCAGTCCGCCCGCCTCAAACCAGGAAATAATCGAGTTCGCTTTTATCAGACTCCAGCCGTGAACCTGCGAATAGTAAATCTGCGGCCAGTCGTTAAGAATAGTGCGCGCAATATAAACTGACATATCACCGATAATAATGATCCATACCAGTGGATTGGTCAGGATATATTTCACAAAAATCTGCCAGAAGCTCAGGTTGACCGGGCTGGCCTTGACCTGGGCCAGTTCCGTCGGGTCGTTACGCCACTGCCCTACGTTGGGCAAACCTAACGTACCGGGACGATCTTTAATGGTAAATAGCGCCACTATCCCCATCAGCAGCGAAATGGCGCCGGGAACATAAAACCCCATTTTCCAGCTACCGCTAAAGGCGATAGCAAAACTGGTCAGCAGCGGCGCGAGGCTGCCGCCGATATTGTGCGCCGCTTCAACGATAGCCCACCAGCGTCCCCGTTCGTTTTTCGAAAACCACGAGGCCATAATTTTCGCCATCGGCGGAAAGCTGGTGCCCTGTAATATCGCGTTGAGGCTGTACAGTACGTAGAATGCCGCCACGCTATCGGAAAAGCCGAACAGAATATTTACAATCCCCACGCCAATCAACACCGGGCCGGTCATGGCCTTCGGGTTAATTTTATCGACCAGCATCCCGCCGACAAACTTCATCGCGCCATAAAGAATGTAAAAAATAGAAGACATAATGGCGAAGTCTTCTGCGGTCAGCGACGTTTCCGTCAGCATGGCCGGCATCGCGGCGGAGAAGTTTTTACGGGTAAGATAAAAGACGGCATAAGAGATAAAGACCGAGGCGATAATCTCAAAACGAAATTTTTTATAGGTCTGGTCTATCTCTTTTTTCTCTTTTACAATCGGCTTATCGGGCTGGCTGAAAATAAATGTTTTTATACTCATTTTAAAATTCCCTTCCGGCGAGGTGAGTCGCGTTATAATTCATCTTCAATAAGAAAAAGAAGCAATTCGAAACCGTGATAATTAATCTGATGGTGGATTTTTTCCCGTACAACCGGCTTCGCTTTCCAGGCAATACCGGTGCCGGCATGTTCTAACATCGGCAGATCGTTGGCGCCATCGCCGCAGGCAATAATGTTCTCTGTGGCAATATTTAACCGGGCAGCCAGGTCAACCAGCGTCTGTTTTTTGTTTGCGGCGTTCATAATCGGTAAGGTAATGTTATCCGTCAGAACGTTATCGCGTATTTCAACTGTATTCGAAAAGGCATAATCCAGTTGATATCGCGCTTTTAGACGCTGGGTGAATATATCCAGTCCCCCGGAGATAATCGCGGTTTTAAATCCTTTGGCCTTGATGACTGGCAGAATAGTTAACAGGCCTGGCGAAAGGGTCATGCGATCGCATACGGCGTTCAGCACTGCTTTCGGTGTGCCTTTCAACATTCCGATGCGTCGGGTAAAACTGGCGTTAAAATCAAGCTTGCCCTCCATCGCCTGTTGGGTAATGGCGGTGATTTGCGTCGACATGCCAAGCGCGCGGGCAATTTCATCCACGCCTTCTTCCGCAATAAATGTCGAGTCCATATCAAACGCGATAATACCGTTAGCAGGCAGTGGCTGCGGCTTAATAAAAAAATCAAACTGCCATTGTAATGAGAGTTCGCGTAAATAGCGATAAAATTCAGGCGTCAGACATTCCGTTGGCAGCGTAAGCTTTAAATAAGCGGTATTGATAAGCGCGGCATAACGTTTATCAAATAATAGCGGAAACGGCATGGTGACGGCATCAAATAACGTTTCCTGTAATTTTTTCTGAAACGTATCGATATCCTGTGTGGTAATAAAATAAATAATGCTCATATGATAACTCCCTTAATTTACGGGTATTATAATGGCTCTTTTGCGACGTGGAATCTTGTGCTATCACAGATATCACAGCCAGAAAAGGGCTAAAAAAGCGTTGTTTTTGATACCAGGTAAAGTTCAGACACAAAAGGTATCACTTTTGATATGCCAACTGTGCGAGGATGTTATTTATTACTGAACGCGAATGACACTGAAAGGATTGATATAACGATGGAGAGTTGCCTTGATATATTCAAAATAGTAATAGGTCCATCCAGCTCACGTACCGTAGGGCCGATGCGCGCCGCCTGTCACTTTATTTCATTGCTCAGAGAACAAGAGACGTTGCCGCTAATTCGGGAAATAGAAATCGAGCTGTATGGCGCGTTATCGTTAAGCCGCAAGTGCCACAATGTGGATACCGCCCTGTATCTTGGGCTGCTGGGTTGCCAGCCGGAGAATGTCGATCTCCGTTCGCATATGGCGGTGATTAAGCGTGCGGAAAATGAAAACAAAATCGAACTCCCGCTCTCCGACGCGGGCGGAATCACGATAAAAGTCAAGATTATCGCCAATCACCAGGCGCATCCAGGCCATCCTTATGCCATGACGTTTCGCGCCAGAGATGATTATTTCACGGTGTATGAAGAGACCTGGTTTTCGACCGGCGCCGGACAGGTTCGCAAACATGGCGAGCCGCTGACGCCATCGCTTCCTTTGCGTACAGTGTCGCCCTTTGAATTTAGTCATGCCGCGCAGTTGCTGGCGCTGTGCCGGCGTAATGGCCTGTCCGTGGCGGCGCTGATGATGAAAAATGAGCTGTGCCGCCACTCGCCACAGACGTTGCAGAATTATCTGGCGCAAATATGGGACGTGATGCAGCAGGCGGTTTATCGCGGCCTGCATACTGAGGGGGTATTACCCGGTCCCTATCAGGTACCGCGGCGCGCCTGTGCGTTACATAAGACGTTACAGGCTAACCGTTCCGCCAGCGATTTTTTAACCGCGCTGAACTGGGTCAATGCCTTCGCGATTGCGGTAAGCGAAGAAAATGCCAGCGGCGGACAGATTGTTACCGCGCCAACCAATGGCGCGTGCGGCATCATTCCGGCAGCGCTCTGCTGGTATGATAAATTTGTCACGCCGCTGGAGCCCGGTGCTCTGACCCGTTTCTTCCTGACCGCCGCCGCTATCGCGATGTTGTTTAAACAAAACGCCTCTATTCTGGGATCTGAAGTTGGCTGTCAGGGGGAAATCGGCGTGGCATGCTCAATGGCGGCGGCGGGCCTGGCTGAACTGATGGGCGCATCCGTGGAGCAAACGCTGAGCGCCGCTGAAATTGCCATGGAACATCATCTGGGATTGACCTGCGATCCGCTGGGCGGACAGGTACAAATTCCCTGCATAGAGAGAAATGCCATCTCTGCCGTGAAAGCGATAAACGCGGCGACGATGGCGATGAGTCGCGTAAGCGAACCCTGTATTTCGCTCGATGAGATCATTGCTGCGATGTACGAGACCGGTAAAGACATGAGCGCTAAATACCGTGAAACGTATCATGGTTCGCTGGGGAAAATTCAGCCGCGCAAGAGAGGGTAACAGCGTGAAATACAATACGATGAATAACGACGAGATTATCCTGTCGTTGTGCGCTCGCTTAAAGGAGACGCGTCTGTCTCTTTCGATGACCCAGCAGCAGCTTGCCGATCGCGCGCACGTTGGCATCGCCACCATCAAGCGTATCGAGAAGGGGGGAGGGCTCAATCTTGATACGTTAATTTCTCTCCTGCGGGCGCTGGATAAGTTGCATAATCTTGATGCGGTGCTGTTTGAATCCGAGCTGCGTAATTTTCACGAAAGTTATGAAGGCGGAGAGGGCAGCGGCCGCCTTCAGGTACGCCAGCAGGCCGCGGATTTAAATAATAAATCTTCCGCGCCGCAGTCGGAGGAGGTGAATTACAGCGCGGCGCTGGAAAATTCATTATGTTGGTGACGTCTCACGCTCGCCCCGTAAATACCGGGCATGAAAGCGCAGATGGTCCTCGATGAAGGACGCAATAAAATAATAGCTATGATCGTAACCGGGCTGGATTCGTAGCGTCATCGGCCAGGCGGTTTGCCGCGCGGCTTCCGCCAGTACGGCGGGCTGAAGCTGATCGGCGAGGAACTGATCGCTGTCGCCCTGATCGATGAGCACAGGAATGGCGTCCTGCGGCTGGCTGGCCAGCATTAATTCGCAGCTATCCCACTCAGTCCAGGCTGATTCATCTTCGCCGAGATAAGCGGTAAGCGCTTTGATTCCCCACGGCACGCGGCTGGGGTTGACGATGGGCGCAAAAGCAGAGACGCTGGTATATTTGCCCGGATTTTTCAGCGCCATGATTAACGCGCCGTGGCCGCCCATCGAGTGCCCGCTGATGGCGCAACGGTCGCTGACGTTAAACTGTGTCTGGATGAGCGCCGGAAGCTCATCGCGCAGGTAATCGTACATGCGATAATGGCTGGCCCAGGGCGGCTGTGTGGCATTGAGATAAAACCCGGCGCCGTGGCCTAAATCGTATCCGCTATCGTCGGCGACCTGTTCACCGCGTGGACTGGTATCCGGCATCACCAATACAATGCCCAGTTCTGCTGCGATACGCTGCGCGCCTGCTTTGGTGGTAAAGTTCTCATCATTGCAGGTCAACCCGGACAACCAGTACAGTACCGGAGGCGGTTCATTATCCTGAGTCGGCGGAAGAAAAATGCTGAATGTCATGGCGCAGTTTAGCGTGGCGGCATGATGACGCCAGCGCTGCTGCCAGCCGCCAAAACATCGGTGCTCTTCGAGCATTTCCATGCGGGGGCTCCTTTTATAGTGAACCTGATAAGGTATGCAGATTCTTCATAATACAGATTATTCACCGCGTTGTGAGTAACTTTCACTTCCGTAATACATAAACATGCTTCATCATTTAAATAACGTTGCGTTAACAAATATGCCCTTTGTCCTGCCATCATTCCCGCACCGGAAAAGATGTCATGAAAGGCAGCGACAATTTCAACAATTATGGGCGTGAATACTGGATTATGTGCGCTACCTCACGCACAATAATCACACTGTCACAATATTGACAAACTTTGCCCCATGCAGGGCAGAGGCGCCACACCTGCAGGAGAACACGATTAATGCCATCACTCAGTAAAGAAGCGGCCCTGGTTCATGACGCGCTGGTTGCCCGGGGGCTGGAAACGCCGCTGCGCCCGCCTATGGATGAACTGGATAATGAAACGCGAAAAAGCCTTATCGCAGGGCATATGACTGAGATTATGCAGTTGCTGAATCTCGATTTGAGCGATGACAGTCTGATGGAAACGCCGCATCGTATCGCTAAGATGTACGTTGACGAGATTTTCGCCGGCCTCGACTACGCCAATTTCCCGAAAATTACCCTCATTGAAAATAAAATGAAGGTGGATGAAATGGTCACCGTCCGCGATATCACGCTGACCAGCACCTGTGAACATCACTTCGTGACCATTGATGGCAAAGCGACTGTCGCGTATATCCCCAAAGATTCCGTGATCGGCCTGTCGAAAATTAACCGTATCGTGCAATTCTTCGCCCAGCGTCCGCAGGTTCAGGAACGTTTGACCCAACAAATTCTGACGGCGCTGCAAACCTTGCTCGGCACCAATAATGTAGCGGTATCGATTGATGCGGTGCATTACTGCGTGAAAGCGCGCGGTATTCGTGACGCAACCAGCGCCACGACGACGACATCGCTGGGCGGATTGTTTAAGTCCAGCCAGAATACGCGCCAGGAGTTTCTGCGTGCCGTTCGCCATCATCCATGATTAAGGCGGAGACGATGGAGCGTAATGTCACGCTGGATTTTGTACGTGGCGTCGCCATCCTCGGTATCCTGCTTCTTAACATTAGCGCCTTTGGATTGCCGAAGGCGGCTTATCTCAATCCCGCCTGGTACGGCGCGATCGTTCCCGAAGACGCCTGGTCCTGGGCGATTCTCGATATTGTGGCGCAGGCTAAGTTTCTTACGCTGTTCGCGTTGTTGTTTGGCGCGGGGCTACAAATGCTGCTTCCGCGTGGTAAACAGTGGATTCAGTCGCGCTTAACGCTATTGGTACTGTTAGGTTTTATCCATGCGTTATTCTTTTGGGACGGCGACATTCTGCTGGCCTACGGTCTGGTCGGGTTAATTTGCTGGCGACTGGTACGCGACGCGCCTTCGGTAAAAAGCCTGTTCAATACCGGCATACTCCTTTATCTGGTCGGGATTGGCGTGCTACTGCTGCTGGGCGTAGCATCGAGTAGCGAAACCAGCCGCGCCTGGACGCCGGATGCGTCGGCAATATTGTATGAAAAATACTGGAAGCTGAACGGCGGCATGGAGGCTATCAGCAACCGGGCAGAGATGCTGTCGAATAGTTTACTGGCGCTCGGCGCGCAGTATGGCTGGCAACTGGCGGGTATGATGCTGCTGGGCGCCGCGCTAATGCGTAGCGGCTGGCTGAAAGGTCAGTACAGTCTGCGGCACTATCGCCGTACCGGGATTCTGCTGGTGGCGTTAGGGCTAATGATCAACCTGCCTGCGGTCATCTTACAATGGCGGCTGGACTGGGCGTACCGCTGGTGCGCCTTCTTATTGCAGGCGCCGCGCGAACTGAGCGCGCCGTTGCAAACGCTGGGCTATGCCGCGCTGATGTTTGGCTTCTGGCCGCAGCTTAGCCGATGCAGACTGACGCTTGCCATTGCCTGCGTAGGGCGAATGGCGCTGACCAATTATCTGCTGCAGACGATCATCTGTACCACGCTGTTTTATCAGTTTGGCTTATTTATGGAATTCAATCGACTGGAACTCTTGTTCTTTGTCGTTCCGGTATGGGCAATAAACCTTCTCTTTTCCGTCATCTGGCTACGTTTCTGGCGACAGGGACCGGTCGAGTGGTTATGGCGTCAACTCACGTTGCGCGCGTCAGGATCGTTCAGATAACGATCTGGATCACATTCATTAACAAAATGGCTGTAACCGTTTCCATCCCTGTGATGTTTCTCACGCAGCCCTGGGCAGGGTGCTGACAAAATAGCCGCCTGCTAACGGGGCATTTGTGAGCATTTTTGAACTCAAACAGGGCAGTGAATATGATCACCATTCGTGATGTAGCGCGCCAGGCTGGCGTGTCTGTAGCGACCGTTTCCCGCGTACTGAATAACAGCGCGTTGGTCAGTCCCGACACCCGTGACGCCGTTATGCAGGCCGTCACTCTGCTGGGATATCGGCCAAATGCGAATGCGCAAGCGCTGGCCACCCAGGTGAGCGATACTATCGGCGTCGTGGTCATGGATGTTTCCGATGCCTTTTTCGGCGCTCTGGTGAAAGCCGTAGATCTGGTCGCGCAGCAGCACCAGAAATATGTTCTCATTGGCAACAGTTATCATGAGGCGGAAAAAGAGCGCCATGCGATTGAAGTCTTGATCCGTCAGCGTTGTAATGCATTGATTGTTCACTCAAAAGCCTTAACCGATCGCGAGCTGAGCGACTTTATGGATCAGATCCCTGGTATGGTGCTGATTAACCGTATCGTGCCGGGTTATGCGCATCGTTGTGTTTGTCTCGACAATGTGAGCGGCGCCAGAATGGCGACCCGAATGTTGCTGAATAATGGACATCAACGCATCGGCTACCTGGCCTCCAGCCACCGTATTGAAGATGACGCGATGCGCAGAGAAGGGTGGTTACACGCGCTGCAAGAGCAGGGGATTGCTGCGTCGGAGAGCTGGATAGGCACCGGCACGCCGGACATGCAGGGCGGCGAGTCGGCAATGGTTGAGTTGCTGGGACGCAATCTGCAACTGACGGCGGTATTTGCCTATAACGATAACATGGCGGCGGGCGCGCTGACGGCGTTAAAAGATAACGGCATCGCCATTCCCTTGCATCTGTCTGTCATCGGTTTCGATGATATCCCTATTGCTCGTTATACCGATCCTCAGTTGACTACCGTGCGCTATCCTATTGCTTCTATGGCGAAAATCGCGACCGAGCTGGCGTTACAGGGGGCTGCAGGCACGCTGGATATCACGGCGACGCACTGCTTTATGCCGACCCTGGTGCGGCGCCATTCGGTGGCGTGGCGACAGAATGCGGTACTGATCACTAACTGATTACGCCCCGCATGTAACCGTTTTCAATCTGTGAGTAAATTCACAGTTTATTAACATTGTGATAGCTATGATGACAACGTTTGTCGCACTGTAACTAATGTGTAACAGTTAGTTGTCAGTTTTGCTGGGGTATTTCGCTTATAAAAACCGTTATCACAATATCCCGCGACTACCGGACAAAAATAAAGAGTTGAATAAGAGCCTATCCCATTAGGGCTATTTTACTTGCCATTTTGGACCTGGGCAGTGCTCGCCAAAACGCGTTAGCGTTTTGAACGCCGCTAGCGGCGGCCCGAAGGGCGAGCGTAGCGAGTCAAACCTCACGTACTACGTGTACGCTCCGGTTTTTGCGCGATGTCCGTGTCCAAACTGGCTGCGCCAATAACGCCTGGTGGGATAGGCTCTAAATACGCTTCGGCGTTCAGTAACACGCGTTAACGTGCTGAACAGCCGGGCATTTTTTTACGCTATACCCTACATAATAAAACCGGAGCTACCATGAATAAGAAGGTACTGACCCTTTCTGCCGTGATGGCAAGTCTGTTATTCGGCGCGCACGCGCACGCGGCTGATACTCGTATTGGCGTGACGATTTATAAATATGACGATAACTTTATGTCCGTGGTGCGTAAGGCTATTGAAAAAGATGGCAAATCCGCGCCGGATGTTCAGCTACTGATGAATGACTCGCAAAACGATCAATCTAAACAGAATGATCAAATTGACGTTTTATTGGCGAAAGGGGTTAAAGCTCTGGCGATTAACCTGGTCGACCCGGCAGCCGCCGGTACGGTGATTGAGAAAGCGCGCGGGCAAAATGTGCCGGTGGTGTTCTTTAACAAAGAGCCTTCCCGCAAAGCGCTGGACAGCTATGACAAGGCGTATTATGTCGGGACTGACTCTAAAGAATCGGGTGTGATTCAGGGCGACTTGATTGCCAAACACTGGCAGGCGAATCAGGGTTGGGATCTGAATAAAGACGGTAAAATTCAGTATGTTCTGCTGAAAGGCGAGCCGGGGCACCCGGATGCGGAAGCCCGTACGACGTATGTGGTGAAAGAGTTAAATGCTAAAGGTATTCAGACCGAGCAACTGGCGTTAGACACCGCCATGTGGGATACCGCGCAGGCAAAAGATAAGATGGATGCCTGGCTGTCTGGCCCGAACGCTAACAAGATTGAAGTGGTTATCGCGAATAACGATGCGATGGCGATGGGCGCGGTAGAGGCGCTGAAAGCGCATAATAAATCGTCGATTCCGGTCTTTGGCGTCGATGCGTTACCGGAAGCTTTGGCGCTGGTGAAATCGGGCGCGATGGCCGGTACGGTACTGAATGACGCCAACAATCAGGCGAAAGCGACATTCGATCTGGCGAAAAACCTCGCCGAAGGCAAGGGCGCGGCTGACGGCACCAGCTGGAAGATTGAGAATAAAATCGTGCGCGTGCCTTATGTCGGCGTGGACAAAGACAATCTGAGCGAATTTACCCAAAAATAACTTTTCCGTCTGTGGGCGCAATTTTGTTGCGCCCTGAAACCGTGGAAGGGTGACGCGTCGCAGACCGGATAACGTATTTCTTTTGCCATCCGGCGCGGATAGTCATAATTAAAAAGGCCGACAGGGTATCATTATGGGCAGCACGATTTCTCCGTCGTCGGGTGAATATTTGTTGGAAATGCGTGGCATTAACAAATCATTTCCCGGCGTGAAAGCGCTTGATAATGTCAACTTAAACGTTCGTCCGCACTCTATTCATGCATTAATGGGCGAAAACGGCGCAGGCAAATCAACGTTATTAAAATGTCTTTTCGGTATTTATCAAAAAGACTCCGGCAGCATTATATTTCAGGGAAAGGAAGTGGACTTCCATTCGGCGAAAGAAGCGCTGGAGAATGGGATTTCGATGGTACACCAGGAGTTAAATCTGGTATTGCAACGTTCGGTCATGGATAACATGTGGCTGGGGCGTTATCCCACCAAAGGTATGTTTGTCGACCAGGATAAAATGTACCAGGATACCAAAGCGATATTTGATGAGCTGGATATCGATATTGACCCGCGCGCGCGCGTGGGAACGTTATCCGTTTCGCAAATGCAGATGATCGAAATTGCGAAGGCGTTTTCCTATAACGCTAAGATCGTTATTATGGATGAACCGACCTCATCGTTAACTGAGAAAGAGGTTAATCATCTGTTCACCATTATTCGCAAGCTGAAAGAACGCGGCTGCGGAATTGTTTATATCTCGCATAAAATGGAAGAAATTTTTCAATTGTGCGATGAAATTACTATTTTGCGCGACGGTCAATGGATTGCCACCCAGCCGCTGGAAGGGCTGGATATGGATAAGATCATTGCGATGATGGTCGGGCGTTCCCTGAACCAGCGCTTTCCGGATAAAGAAAATAAGCCGGGCGATGTGATTCTGGAGGTCCGTCACCTGACCTCGCTGCGCCAGCCTTCCATTCGCGATGTCTCCTTTGATTTGCACAAGGGCGAAATTCTGGGCATTGCCGGCCTGGTTGGGGCAAAGCGTACCGATATCGTCGAAACGCTGTTTGGCATTCGTGAGAAGTCGTCCGGGACAATCACTTTACATGGCAAGAAAATTAATAATCACACTGCGAACGAAGCGATTAACCACGGTTTTGCGCTGGTGACGGAAGAACGTCGTTCCACCGGAATTTACGCCTATCTGGATATCGGATTTAACTCATTAATTTCGAATATCCGTAATTATAAAAATAAAGTGGGGTTATTGGATAATTCCCGGATGAAAAGCGACACCCAATGGGTCATTGACTCCATGCGGGTAAAAACGCCGGGGCATCGCACGCAAATTGGTTCGCTTTCCGGCGGCAATCAGCAAAAGGTGATCATTGGTCGTTGGCTATTAACGCAGCCGGAAATATTAATGCTGGATGAACCGACCCGTGGCATTGATGTCGGCGCAAAGTTTGAAATTTATCAGCTTATTGCGGAACTGGCGAAAAAAGGCAAGGGGATCATCATTATCTCTTCTGAAATGCCGGAGCTGTTAGGGATTACCGATCGTATCCTGGTGATGAGTAACGGTCTCGTTTCTGGCATTGTCGATACTAAAACAACAACGCAAAACGAAATTTTGCGTCTTGCTTCTTTGCACCTTTAAGATCAGGGGCTCCTTATGAGTGCGTTAAACAAGAAAAGCTTTTTGACCTGGCTGAAAGAGGGCGGAATTTACGTCGTTCTTTTAGTGTTGCTGGCGATTATTATTTTCCAGGACCCGACTTTTTTAAGTTTGCTGAATTTAAGTAATATTCTGACGCAATCTTCGGTACGTATTATTATCGCGCTGGGCGTGGCGGGACTCATCGTCACCCAGGGGACAGACCTGTCGGCGGGGCGTCAGGTAGGGCTGGCGGCGGTCGTGGCGGCAACATTACTGCAATCAATGGAAAACGCCAATAAAGTGTTTCCGGAAATGGCGACCATGCCGATTGCGCTGGTCATCCTGATTGTCTGCGCGATTGGCGCGGTGATTGGCCTGGTGAACGGCATCATCATTGCTTACCTGAACGTGACACCGTTTATTACCACGCTTGGCACGATGATTATCGTTTATGGGATCAACTCCCTTTACTATGACTTTGTCGGCGCTTCGCCCATTTCCGGCTTTGACAGCGGCTTTTCCACCTTTGCGCAGGGCTTTGTGGCGATGGGCAGTTTCCGGCTCTCCTACATCACTTTTTACGCCCTGATTGCGGTAGCGTTTGTCTGGGTGCTGTGGAATAAGACCCGTTTTGGTAAAAACATTTTTGCTATTGGCGGCAACCCGGAAGCGGCAAAAGTTTCTGGAGTAAACGTGGCGCTGAACCTGCTGATGATTTATGCGCTCTCCGGCGTGTTTTATGCTTTCGGCGGCTTACTGGAAGCTGGGCGTATTGGTTCTGCCACCAACAACCTCGGCTTTATGTATGAACTGGATGCGATTGCCGCGTGCGTTGTCGGGGGCGTATCGTTTAGCGGCGGAGTGGGTACGGTCTTCGGCGTGGTGACCGGCGTCATTATCTTTACCGTCATCAACTACGGCCTGACCTATATCGGGGTAAACCCGTACTGGCAGTACATTATCAAAGGCGGCATTATCATTTTCGCCGTGGCGCTGGACTCGCTGAAATACGCGCGTAAGAAGTAGTTATCCAGACCTATTGCCTTGCTTATCAGATAACCCGGCGCAGCGAAACTGCGCGCCGGGCTTCATACCGCGAGCTACAGCGTTAACGCGTGCTCTTTTTCGCCTTTTTTAAATTTGACCTCGCCTAAATCAATACAGGCGACCGGGCAGACATGACCGCACAGCAGACAACCGACGCATTTTTCCGTATTGCAATGCGGCGTGCGGCTGTGTTCATCCCACTCCATCGCCTGATGACCGCCGTCATAGCAGGAGATATAGCAACGTCCGCAGCCGACGCATTTCTCCTGATTAATCCGCGGATAGACGATATAGCTGCGATCCAGGTCTTCCGCCGGGATAATATTGCCATTCGCCAGCCCGATCATCTCCTGTAATGAGGCAAATCCCTGATCGGCCAGATAGTGGCTGAGGCCGCTCGCCATATCTTCTACAATGCGGTAACCGTATTGCATAATGCCTGTCGTCACCTGTAGGGTCGCCGCGCCCAGCAGCAGAAATTCGGCAGCGTCTTCCCAGGTTTCAATGCCGCCGATACCGCTAATCGGGAAATCGCGCAGTTCAGGGTGCATTCGCAACTGCTGGATAAAACGCAGCGCAATGGGTTTCACCGCTTTTCCTGAATAACCGGAGATGCTGGATTTACCGTTAACCACCGGCATCCCGATTTTGCGGTTCAGGTCGATGTTAGTAATGGATTTCACGGTGTTGATGGTGGCGATACCGTCGGCTCCGCCGCGTTTGGCGGCCAGCGCGACTTCGCACATATCGCCAATATTCGGCGTCATTTTCGCCAGCATTGGCAAAGATGAACCGCGTTTTACGGCGCGGCAGTATTTTTCAACCAGCTCCGGGCTTTGCCCTACATCGCTTCCCATGGCGTGCGAGGTCATCTGCGGGCAAGAGAAGTTACACTCAATCATATCCGCGCCGGCTTCTTCAACCAGACGCGCCAGTTCCTGCCACTGCTGCTCATTTTCCCCCATGATGGAAGCAATCAGCACCTTATCCGGATAATCCTGTTTTAGCCGTCGAATGGCGGCCAGGTTCTCTTCCAGCGGATGCTCAGCAATTTGCTCCATGTTTTTGAAACCAATAAAACCGGTATCTTCTTTCGTCAGGTGGTCAAAACGTGGAGAGACTTCGTTGGCAATAAAAAAACCAATGGTTTTAAAAACGATCCCGCCCCAGCCGGTATCATAGGCTTTGGCGCACATCTCATAACAATTGCCTACCGGAGAAGAAGAAAGACAAAACGGATTGGGAAACTTAACGCCGCAAAAGGTAACAGACAAATCTTTTGTTAACATGAGCAGGCCTCCTCTAAATAATGATGAATAGCCTGAGCGGCTTCTTTTCCGGTTTTTACCGCATAAACGACGGTCTTATCGCCTTTAACAATATCGCCAGCGGCAAAGATCGCCGGGTCGTCGGTTTGATAATTGTGCGTGTCGATAATATTATGCTGCGCTTTTATCTCCGCAAAGGTATCCAGTCGCGCGTGCTGACCCACGGCCAAAATAATATTTTCCGCTTCCAGCGTCAGTTCTCCTGAGTGGCGTACATGGTGGAAGGTCACTTTATTTCCGCTGACGGCGACAGGCGTAAAACCATCAATAATCGATACGTCTAATGCCTGCGTGCTGGTAAATTCTTTTTCGCTGGCGGGGAATTCGGCTAATTCTTCCCGCGCCACGCAGGTGACGGAAGGACAGCCGAGAATTTTTAACGTACTGGCGACATCCATCGCTACGTCGCCGCCGCCAATAATTAATGCGCTACGCGGAACGCTAATATCGCCGTCGGCCTGACGGGCGCGCTGTAAAAAATCAACGGCAATCTCTACGTGACTGGCTTGCTCAAATAACGGTAAATCAGAACCACAGGACATCCCGACGGTCATCAGCACGGCGCGATATTCGGCTTTGAGTTGCGCAAGCGATAGCGACCCGCCCACCTCACAATTACATTTAATATTGACGCCCATTTCTACAATGCGGGCAATTTCCTGATCGAGTACGCTTTGCGGCAGACGAAATGCCGGGATGCCGTGACGCAGCCATCCGCCGGGCTGCGGCTGTTTTTCGTAAATGGTGACGTCATAGCCTAAATGCGTGAGCGTCACGCTTGCCTGCAAACCTGCCGGACCCGCGCCAATAATCGCGACTTTCCCGCGTGTTTTACTCCCGGGCTGATAAATCTGCATGGCAGTCTGCTGTTCAAAATCGGTAATAAAACGTTGCAGGCGTGCAATATCAATAGGTTTATCTATTCCGGAACGTGTACATCCGCGCTGGCACAATTTTTCCGTCGGACAGACTCTGGCGCAGACGGCGCCAAGCGCGTTATTTTCCCGGATAGTTTCCGCTGCGCCTTTAAAATTGCGAAAGTAAATAGAACGAATAAATTTCCCCGGATCGGTTTGCGCCGGGCAAGCCTGACTACAGGGCGCATCGTGACATAATAAACAACGTGAAGCCTCTTTTATTGCCAGTAATGGCGTAAAACCAGGCGTGAGTTCATCCAGATAATTTTGTTGCGGCATATAATCTTCCTTAATGCTTGAATAAATTAAGGCGAAACGCAAATAACGCGTTTTAATGATCTAAAATCTACCGCCAGCCTAAGCATTGAAAGAAGGGTATTCTGTGAAAGAATTCACAAAAAAATGAAACCAGAATGCAAAACAGCATTTGTTCCTTATATCATAATAATAACTATTCTCAATTTTAAAGGGATAATAAATAGATTAACGATAAACAAGAAGATAAATAATCATTCCAGTAAATAAAAAACCGCAACCGGTATAAAGAAAAAGATAAGACCAATATTGTACGGGATCGGCATGGCGATAAACATAAACCGGTTTTCGCGCATTTTTGACAACTTTATCTACCGCGCCGGTTCGCCAGCCTTTCCAGGCCTCACGGAAGCAAAAAAGCGGGAGTAGCAGAAAGGCTAATATGACAAATATCGTCTGTACATCCATGATCATTTCCCTTTTTTCTTTTCCAGTTCAAGCAATTGTTCCGGCGTAACTGCCGGATACCCCTGGGCGTCATTTGGCACCTGATGCTGCGTGGGGATAGGTACCAGCGGGCCTAAAAAACGCGGTTCGCGTTTAAAAATATAGAGATCCGCCAGCGCGCTAAAGCGGGCGCCAAATTCGCGCAGGCGCACTGTCAGCATATTTTTGGGCGAAGGTACCGCGTAACACTGCGCCTGAATGCCCATATGCAACGCAATAAACAAGGCGCGCTCGCAGTGGAAGCGCTGAGTGATGATAATAAAGTCGTTGGTATCAAACACTTTGCGGGTACGCACAATGGAGTCAAGCGTACGGAAGCCAGCGTAATCAAGCACAATGTCCGCAGGATCGACGCCCGCCGCGATAAGGTCTTTGCGCATGGTCATCGGTTCGTTATAGCTTTGCAGGGCATTGTCGCCGCTGAGCAGCAGGTAATTGACTTTACCGCTATTGTAAGCGTTTAACGCGCCCTGGATACGATAACGATAGTACTGATTAATGACACCCTTGCGATAGTATTTGGCTGTCCCTAACACGACGCCAACCTGGCGGTAGGGGAGATCCTGTAGCTCGTCATAGATATAGGGCGCTGTTTTCCAGCTCATCCACCGATCGAGGCCAAGCACCGTCAACAGCAGCAAGCCTACCAGGACCAACAGGCTGTAAAACACGCGCTTTAACATGCAGGAAACTCGATACCAGGATGAAAGTACGATCAGGCTACTGTACCCGAAGACGTAGCGCAAGAAACCGCCGTCTGATTGCGGAGATTTTCAGCATGATTTCCCTTGTATCGGGTCGCGGGAGAGGAGAGTCAGGCCGGATAAGACGCCAGGGCGTCGCTATCCGGCACATTTGCTTAGCCGAGAAGCACGCGGTCAATATTATGGCAACCTAACGCTTTCAGCGTTGCGGCGGTGGCATCCCATTGAATTAATGCCGCATCGCCTTTTTCCGCCAGAATCGCGCGCTGAATATCCGCATAGTCATAGCCATTGAGACTCAGCAGGTTTAGCGCGCCTTGCAGTGGGGGAAGCGTAGGGTTAAAGGCGGCGTTTTCCGCATAGCTGCCGGTGAAAATACGGCCATCTTTACATTCCAGCGCCACGCCGCTCGGTGAGTGGCTATAAGGCATATGGCTCTTATTGGCTGCCGTAATCGCCGCTTGCGTTAGCGTATCGCCCGTTAACGTAAAGCCATGATCCTGCTCGTCCATCAGCAGCGTTTTGATCTCCAGATCTTTTGGCCCGAAAGCGTCAGGCAGATAATCGCGTAACGTATGCGGCGCGCGGCCCGGCAGATGAATGCGCAGATCCAGACCGCTGTTCAGCTCGTTCATAAACTGGCGACAGTGGCCGCAAGGCGTGTAGTTAACGGTGACGGCGGCGAGCCCTTTTTCGCCGCGTAGCCAGGCATGGCTAATCGTGCTTTGTTCAGCATGCACAGTTTGTTGCATGGTGGCGCCCAGGAACTCCATATTCGCGCCGAAATACCAGTTGCCGCTAACGCCGCGCGCAATCGCGCCGACGTTAAAATGGGACAAATCGGTACGGGCGCAGGCCGCCGCCAGAGGTAACAGTGCGAAAGCCAGCGCGTCTTCGTCCAGTCCCGCCGTATTTTTAAGCGTCGAGACCTGCTCTGCGGTTAGCATGGCGGGAAAATGGTGGTCCGCCAGGATAGGGGCCAGCGCTGATTGCAAATTATCCGCAAGCTGGGCAAAAGCAGTTTGAAAACGTGGATGCATGGCGTTGCCTCATAACAATGTAATGGAACCGTAGTTTACGGGCCTGCTATGTCTTAATATGTGATCTAAATCTCATTGCTTATGCAACTTGTGAAACTTAAATGAAAAATGCGCGACGTATCGCAAATTTTAACCCGGTCTTTTGTCCCGTCGTTAGCGCATTACCGCCAGAATGAGCGGAAACAAAAAGGGCGCTACCAGCGAGGTAATAATGCCGCAGATCACCAGCGCCAGGGAGCTAAACGCGCCTTCCTGGTAATCCAGCTCGGCGCAGCGCGCAGTACCGAGCGCATGTGAGGCGGTCCCCATTGCCAGCCCGCGTGCGGCCTTAGTACGGATGTGCATCGCGTTTAACAGCGTGTGGCCAAACACCGCGCCCAGAATACCGACAAAAATTACGCATACCGCGCTGATCGCAGGGATGCCGCCGATGCTGCCGCCCACCGCCATCGCGATAGGCGTAGTCACGGATTTAGGCAGTACCGATGCCGCGATTTCAGGCGTTGCGCCCATCAGCAAGGCAACGGATGTCCCGGTAATCATCGCTACCAGACTGCCGACAAAACAGATGCTAATAATGGATTTCCAACGCGCGCGAATCTGGTGCAACTGTTCATAAAGGGGATAGGCCAGCGCCACCACCGCCGGTTGCAGCAGATCGTTAAGTACTTCGCTGCCTTTGAAGTAGTGCTCGTAGGGAATACCGGTCAGCAACAGAAAAGGAATAATGACTACCATTGCCACCAGCAGCGGATTCAGCAACGGCATTTTAAAATGCGCCGCCAGTCTGCGGGCGGCGAAAAATACCGCCAGCGTCAGCGGTAACGACCACCAGATATATGTCATCATTTTTTCGTTCCCTTCTGCCCAACCACTTTACGCTCACCGTGTATCAGATGTGAACTCCAGCTTACGACCACAAAAACGACCAGCGTACTGATAGCGCAAGAGACCACCACCGGGCCGAATTGCGCGCGCAGTAAGTCAAAATATTGCATGACCCCAACGCCAATCGGCACAAACAGCAACGCCATATAACGAATCAGCACATAACAGCCGGGGTTAACCCACTTTGCCGGCAGAATTTGCAGCGCCAGCAACACAAACAGAATTAACATCCCGATAATGCTGCCGGGAATAGTGATAGGAAGCAGTGATGCAAGAAAAATGCCTGCGTACAAACAGGCATAAATCAATACAAAAGCGCGTATATATTGCCAGATAATATTCAGTGACTTACTCATGTTTAAAGCCCTTGATGAGATGGATTCATCATACAATTAAACGTTAAAACGTGCTACCGATCACATCATGAATTCTTAGCATAGTGGGTATAGACAGCAGGAACATCGGGCAATGCCCCTGGTCGGCGGCGTTAAACCTGGGCTAAAAAATACAAAAAGCGACTCAGGGCCAAAGACGGCGTCTCATTCTTACGCCAGAACATCCCTACGCTGCCTTTTTGCTCAATTTTTGGCAAGTTTAAAATCGCCAGTTGCCCCTGGCTGGCATAGCGTTGCGCCAGCCGTAAAGAAAGAATAGAGATCATATCGCTGCTTTGCAGCAAATTGGTGCTGACGTTCATTGACGCCGATTCAATGGTGTTTTCCGGGAGCATGACGCCGTTATCGACGAGGGCGTTATCAATACTGATGCGAATAGGGGTGCCGGTTGGCCAGACTATCCACCGCCAGTGCGCCAGATCGCTCCAGGCGATCTGCGCTCGCGCGGCCAGCGGATGGTGCGGACGCGCCACAAAGCAGACCGGTTCGGTATAAAGTACCTGATAATTAAGCGGCAGTTGCAGGGCGCGGCCGCCGACACGCCCTACCACCACATCCACCTGACCGGCAAGCAAATCGTGCAGCAGCGGCGTCATTACCTTCTCTTCAATATTCAGATGCAGCGTCGGCATTTCGTTAAGCAGGCTCAGAATCGCCTGTGATACGCAGTCAGTCGCCACGGGCGAACAGCCGATCTTCAGGCTGCCAACCAGGCCGCCCTGCTTGAAACGGGCGATTTCATACTGTGAACGCTCCAGATCGTTAATTAGGCGCTGGGCGTGCTGGAGCAGTAATTTACCGCCTTCTGAGGGGCGTAGCCCTTTACTGTGGCGCTCAAAAAGCGTGATGCCTATCTCATCTTCGAGTTGAGATAACCACTTCGATAGCGCCGGCTGGGAGATATTCATCATCCGGGCGACGTGCGTCAGGTTGCCCTGTTCGCCCAGCGCAACCAGCGTTTGCAGGTGATGTAATTTCAATTTCTGCGCCCAGTTCGCCATTCGCTATAACCTCCAGGTTATGTCTCTGCCTGAAAAGCCATTGTACATTTTATCGCTCACTCTACAAACTCGTAACATAGCAAACATAAAAACAACATCTATCTCCCTGCACTGAGGCATTAGCTATGACTCAACGACGTGATCTACAAGCCCTTATTGATGCCGCGCCCGTCGGCAAAATGCAGTGGCGCGTTATCATCTGCTGTTTTCTGGTGGTTATGCTCGACGGTTTTGACACCGCCGCGATTGGCTTCATCGCCCCGGATATTCGTACTCACTGGCAGCTAAGCGCCAGCGAACTTGCGCCGCTGTTTGGCGCAGGGCTGCTGGGGCTTACAGCCGGCGCGCTGCTATGCGGACCGCTGGCGGATCGCTTTGGCCGCAAGCGGGTCATTGAGCTTTGCGTGGCGCTATTCGGCGCATTGAGCCTGCTTTCCGCTTTCTCGCCGGATATAGAAACCCTGGTGTTGCTGCGCTTCTTAACCGGTCTGGGACTGGGTGGAGCGATGCCGAATACCATCACCATGACGTCGGAATACCTTCCCGCTCGTCGACGCGGAGCGCTGGTCACGCTGATGTTCTGCGGTTTTACCCTGGGGTCGGCGATGGGTGGGATTGTGAGCGCGCAACTGGTGCCGCTGATTGGCTGGCACGGAATTCTGGCGCTAGGCGGCATCTTGCCTTTGATGCTGTTTTTCGGCCTGCTGTTCGCGCTGCCGGAATCTCCCCGCTGGCAGGTACGTCGCCAACTACCGCAAGCCGTTGTCGCCCGGACGGTCAGCGCCATTACCGGCGAGCGCTATCACGATACGCAATTCTTTCTGCATGAGACGGCAGCCGTCGCCAAAGGCAGTATTCGCCAGCTTTTTGCCGGGCGACAGCTTGTCATTACCCTGATGTTATGGGTGGTGTTCTTTATGAGCCTGCTCATTATCTATCTGCTTTCCAGCTGGATGCCGACGTTACTTAACCATCGCGGTATTGATCTGCAACAGGCGTCGTGGGTGACTGCCGCATTCCAGGTTGGCGGCACGCTTGGCGCGCTGTTACTCGGCGTGTTGATGGACCGGCTTAACCCGTTCCGGGTACTGGCGGTGAGCTATGCGCTGGGCGCGGTTTGCATTGTCATGATAGGCCTGAGCGAAAACGGCCTTTGGCTGATGGCGCTGGCGATTTTTGGTACTGGCATCGGTATTAGCGGTTCCCAGGTAGGGCTGAATGCTCTGACGGCGACGCTGTACCCCACCCAAAGCCGGGCGACGGGCGTGAGCTGGTCGAACGCCATTGGACGCTGCGGGGCGATTGTCGGTTCGCTCTCCGGCGGCATGATGATGGCCCTCAATTTCTCTTTCGATACGTTGTTTTTTGTCATTGCTATTCCGGCGGCTATCAGCGCGGTAATGCTTACCCTGCTGACGGTGGTTGTCCGCCTTTCGATTTCTGTACCTGACGACCTGCCGCGTGCCAGCGTCGTAAACGAATAAGGAGAATCTCCATGTCTGAAATAAATCAGAACGTAAAAGATAGCCGTCAGCAGTATTACCAGCATATTTCTGGGCAGAATCTGACGCCGCTGTGGGAATCGTTACATCACCTGGTACCGCAGACGCCAAACGCCAACTGCGCGCCGGCCTACTGGAATTATCAGGAAATTCGTCCGCTACTGATGGAAAGCGGCAATGTCATTGGCGCGAAAGAGGCGATCCGCCGGGTGCTGGTGCTGGAAAATCCGGCATTGCGCGGTCAGTCGTCGATCACGGCGACCTTATACGCTGGTTTACAGCTGATCCTGCCCGGCGAAGTCGCGCCGAGTCATCGCCATAACCAGTCGGCGCTGCGTTTTATCGTCGAAGGTAAAGGCGCATTTACCGCGGTGGACGGCGAGCGCACGCCAATGCATACCGGCGATTTTATCCTGACGCCGCAGTGGCGCTGGCACGATCATGGTAATCCGGGGTCAGAGCCGGTGGTATGGCTGGATGGTCTGGATCTGCCGTTAGTCAACCTCCTGGGCTGTGGGTTTGCGGAAGACTATCCCGAAGATCAGCAGCCGGTAACGCGAAAAGAGGGCGATTATCTGCCGCGCTATGCAGCGAATATGCTGCCGCTGCGCCACCAGCGCGGGAATTCGTCGCCGATTTTCAACTACCGTTACGACCGCAGTCGCGAGGCGCTGCACGATCTGACCCGTATGGGCGATCCGGATGAGTGGGAAGGTTACAAGCTGCGTTACGTTAATCCCGTCACCGGCGGTTATCCGATGCCGTCAATGGGCGCGTTCCTGCAACTGCTGCCAAAAGGCTTTGCCTCGCGTGTGGCGCGGAGCACCGACAGCACTATCTACCACGTCGTTGAAGGGGCAGGGCAGGTCACTATCGGCAACGGAACTTTTCATTTTTCCGCAAAAGACATTTTTGTGGCGCCGACCTGGCATGAGGTGTCGTTTCGTAGCAGCGAAGACACGGTGTTATTCAGCTTTTCGGACAAGCCGGTTCAGGAAGCCCTGGGGCTGTTCCGCGAAGCACGTTATTAATTAGGGAGAGAGAACATGACCAAATATGTATTCCAGCCGCAGGCCCCGGTGACAGTACCAGTGGCGGGCAGTGATGAGCAGTTTCCGGTACGTCGCGTTTACTGCGTGGGTCGCAACTATGCCGCCCATGCCCGTGAAATGGGCTTTGATCCCGATCGCGAACCGCCGTTCTTCTTTTGTAAACCAGCGGACGCTGTCGTCCCGGTAGTGGCGGGGGATACCCTGGAACTGCCGTATCCGGCGCAGACCGATAACTACCATTATGAAATTGAGCTGGTGGTGGCGATTGGTAAAAAGGGGAGCGATATCCCGCTGGAAAAAGCCCATGAATATGTCTGGGGATACGCCACCGGTCTGGACATGACGCGTCGCGATCGTCAGATGGAAATGCGTCAGATGGGACGCCCGTGGGAAATTGGCAAAGCGTTCGATCTCTCCGCGCCCATTGCGCCATTACACAAAGCCGCTGAAACGCATAATGTGGATAACGCCCCTATTTGGCTACAGGTTAACGGCGAAGACCATCAGCGCAGCGATATTCGTCATCTGATTTGGTCGGTGAATGAAACCATCAGCTATTTGTCCGGCTTTTTTGAATTGCAGCCAGGCGATTTGATTTTCACCGGTACGCCAGAGGGGGTGGGCGCCGTGGTGAAAGGGGATGTCATCACCGGGAACGTAGAAGGTCTGACGCCGATTGCTGTGAAAATTGTCTGAGGTGAACGATGAAGCTGTACAGTTTCTTTAATAGTTCGGCGTCTTATCGTGTACGTATTGCGCTGGCGTTAAAGGGGATTGATTACCAGACGGTGGGCGTCAATATTCGTATCGGCCAGCAGAATGAGCTGGCCTACCGACGGATGAATCCGGTAGGCCTGGTGCCGACGCTGGTCACTGATGACGGCGAATCGTTGGGGCAATCGCTGGCCATCGTCGACTGGCTGGACCGACATTTTCCGCAAACGCCGCTGCTGCCGACGAGCGACCCGGCGCGCAGCCAGGCGCTGGAAATTGTTTACGCTATCGCCTGCGATATACACCCAATCAATAACATGCGCGTGTTGCGCTACCTGACCGATGAGCTGAAGGTTAGCGAAGAGGATAAAAAACGCTGGTACGCCCACTGGATACAGCAAGGGTTAAGCGCGGTAGAGCAGCTATTGCGTAAAAGTCAGTCCGGCCGATTCTGCGTGGGCGACGCGCCAGGCCTTGCGGACTGCTGCCTGATTCCTCAGTGGGCGAATGCGCTCAGGATGGACTGCGATTTATCAGGCTATCCGCGCTGTAAAGCCGTTTATGACGCCTGCGTACAGCTACCGGCGTTTATTGCCGCCGCGCCGGAAAATCAACAAGATAAAATCCCGGCCTGAAAAGGAGAATGACCATGACTCACGTGACAAGCGCAATTATTGTAGGTGGCGGAATCGGCGGCGCGGCGACTGCGCTGTCGCTGGCGCGCCAGGGAATAAAAGTCATGCTGCTGGAAAAAGCGCACGAAATTGGCGAGATTGGCGCGGGTATTCAGCTTGGGCCGAACGCTTTTTCGGCGCTGGATAGTCTCGGTGTGGGCGATGTTGCCCGCCAGCGTGCGGTGTTTACCGATCACATTACCATGATGGATGCCGTGAATGCCGAAGAAGTGGTATGCATTGAAACCGGGCAGGCGTTCCGCGACCATTTTGGCGGGCCGTATGCGGTAATTCACCGGGTAGATATTCATGCAACGGTATGGGAAGCGGTGCTGACGCACCCTGGCGTGGAGTATCGTACCTCGACCCATATTGTCGATATCCGCCAGACGCCGGATGACGTTACGGTGTTTGATGAGCAGGGAAATAGCTGGACGGCGGATATTCTCGTGGGCTGCGACGGCGTTAAATCGGTCGTGCGGCAAAGTTTACTCGGCGACGCGCCGCGCGTAACGGGGCATGTAGTCTATCGGGCGGTGATTGATTGCGACGATATGCCGGACGATTTACGTATTAACGCACCGGTGCTGTGGGCAGGCCCGCATTGTCACCTGGTTCATTATCCGCTGCGCGGAGGCCAACAGTACAATCTGGTGGTGACATTCCACAGCCGCCAGCAAGAAGAGTGGGGCGTGAAAGACGGCAGTAAAGAAGAGGTGCTCTCTTATTTTGCCGGCATTCATCCCCGCCCGCGCCAGATGCTGGATAAGCCGACCTCCTGGCGCCGCTGGTCGACCGCCGATCGCGAGCCGGTCGCGAAATGGGGAACCGAGCGTATCACTCTGGTGGGCGACGCCGCGCATCCGGTGGCGCAATATATGGCCCAGGGCGCCTGTATGGCGCTGGAAGACGCCGTCACGCTAGGCAAAGCGCTGGAACGCTGCGACGGCGACGCGCAGCAGGCATTTGCGCTGTATGAGTCGGTGCGTATTCCCCGCACGGCGCGTATCGTCTGGTCTACCCGCGAGATGGGGCGTCTCTATCACGCCGCCGGGGTGGAGCGTCAGGTGCGTAATCTGTTGTGGAAAGGGAAATCGCAGGAGGCGTTTTATCGCGGTATCGAATGGCTGTACGGCTGGAAAGAAGATAACTGTCTTGAGCCGCGTTGAGCACTTTACGTGACGTAGCGTGGCGTTTGTGCCGCCACCCGGCAAAAAGTTTTGCTCATCGCAGAGAGGCGTTATGATAGCGCCTCTTTTTTTGCTG
Organism: Salmonella sp. A7; assembly: GCF_020181675.1. NCBI lineage: Bacteria > Pseudomonadati > Pseudomonadota > Gammaproteobacteria > Enterobacterales > Enterobacteriaceae > Salmonella > Salmonella sp. A7. Next base: position 1,658,131 of record NZ_CP084001.1, read on the forward strand.
TGGATACCGATATGCGTGTTTTACTGGCGCCGATGGAAGGCGTGCTCGACGCGTTAGTGCGCGAGCTGCTGACCGAAGTGAATGATTACGATCTCTGCATCACTGAATTTGTGCGCGTGGTGGATCAGCTGCTGCCGGTAAAAGTGTTTCATCGCATCTGCCCGGAGTTGCATCACGCCAGCCGCACGCCGTCCGGCACGCCGGTGCGTATTCAGCTTCTGGGCCAGCACCCGCAGTGGCTGGCGGAAAACGCCGCGCGGGCGACGGCGTTGGGATCGTATGGCGTGGACCTGAACTGCGGCTGTCCGTCAAAAGTGGTGAACGGCAGCGGCGGCGGCGCGACATTGCTCAAAGATCCCGAACTCATCTATCAGGGCGCGAAAGCGATGCGGGCCGCGGTACCGTCGCATCTGCCGGTGACGGTAAAAGTGCGTCTCGGCTGGGATAGCGGCGATAGAAAATTTGAAATCGCCGATGCGGTGCAGCAGGCCGGCGCCAGTGAACTGGTGGTGCATGGCCGTACTAAAGCGCAGGGCTACCGCGCCGAGCATATCGACTGGCAGGCGATCGGCGAAATACGCCAGCGTCTGACTATTCCGGTTATCGCGAATGGCGAAATCTGGGACTGGCAGAGCGCGCAGGCATGTATGGCGGCCAGCGGCTGCGATGCGGTGATGATTGGCCGTGGGGCGTTAAATATTCCTAACCTGAGCCGGGTGGTGAAGTATAACGATCCGCGTATGCCGTGGCCGGAAGTGGTTGCATTATTACAAAAATATACCCGACTGGAAAAGCAGGGCGATACCGGTTTATACCATGTCGCGCGTATTAAACAGTGGTTGGGATATTTACGTAAGGAATATATTGAGGCGACGGAGCTCTTTCAGTCGATTCGGGCGTTAAACCGTTCGTCCGAGATTGCGCGGGCGATTCAGGCTATTAAAATCTAATCTCTATAGCGTCCAGAACGTGTGCCGGACAGATACTATCGCTGCCCGGCGCAGGAATCAGAAAATCATCTTAAACACGCTCGTTACCACCAACAGCCCAATCAGAAAAATAATTAAGATTGCCCATAGAAGAATTTTCATTGTTTGTCCCTTTATTGGTAAATACAAACAAAGTATAGGAAAGTATTAAGCCATTTGCTGCCTTGTTGGGCGCGGCGACGTTTAACTCATGAAGGCTGCTGGCGGGTATTGCAGCAAAATCGTTCATTTATTAACGGGTTAATGGGACTTTACATTGAATCATTACATCAAAAAATGTATCAGATGAAATTATTTGCTAATCATATAAATTTCAAAATATGTCTTTTGTTGTCTGATGATGTATTGCCACGCGTAACTAAAAAATAGATCGTCGTAAGACGTACTCTCTGCGCACCTTTTTTTATCAGAACACCTCCATGAATCGTAATTCTTTCCTTGCCGCGACAGCGAGCTTACCGCTTTTTATTTTGCTGGCGGGCTGCGCCCCCATGCACGATACCCGCCAGTCGCTGACTCAGCAGACGCCCTCTTCTCATGTTGATTCCAGCCTGCCGGCGGCATTGAAAAACGGTTGGCCGGATAGCCAGTGGTGGAAGGCGTATCACGATGCGCAGCTTGACGCGCTGATTGATAATGCCATACAGCATTCGCCGGATATGCAGGTGGCTGAACAGCGTATTCAACTGGCGGAAGCGCAGGCGAAAGCGGTTGAGGCGCAGGACGGCCCGCAGCTCGACTTTTCTGCCGACATTGAGCGCCAGCGAATGTCCGCGGAAGGACTGATGGGGCCATTCGCGATTACCGACCCCGCGGCGGGAACGACCGGGCCGTGGTATACCAACGGTACATTCGGCCTGACGGCGGGCTGGGATCTGGATTTATGGGGGAAAAACCGCGCTGAAGTTACCGCGCGGATCGGGGCGGTCAAAGCGCGCGAAGCGGAGCAGGAGCAGACCCGACAATTGCTGGCAAGCGGCGTGGCGCGACTCTACTGGGAGTGGCAGACGCAGGCGGCGCTGAAAAATGTGCTGATGCAAATCGAGCAAGAGCAGCAAAACGTGGTGACGGTAAACCGGGAGCTGTATCAACACGGTATTACTTCTTCTGTTGAAGGGGTCGAGACCGATATCGACGCCAGCAAAACCCAACAGCAGTTGAATGACGTTAACGGTAAAATGAAGGTGATTGAAGCGCGGCTCAGCGCGTTAACCAATACGCAATCGGCGGCGCTCAAGCTGCGTCAGGTGAGTCTCCCCGCCGTTGAAAGCCAGTTACCGTCGCAACTGGGGTATTCGTTGCTGGCGCGCCGGGCGGATCTACAGGCCGCGCACTGGTACATTGAATCCTCGTTGAGCAGCATTGACGCCGCGAAGGCCGCGTTTTATCCCGATATCAATCTGATGGCTTTTTTACAGCAGGATGCGTTACATCTGAGCGATCTGTTCCGCCATTCCGCACAGCAATATGGCATTACCGGCGGGCTGACGCTGCCGATTTTCGACAGCGGCAGGCTGAATGCCAACCTCGATATCGCCAAAGCGCAAAGCAACCTTTCTATCGCCAACTACAACAAAGCGGTGGTAGATGCGGTTAATGATGTGGCGCGCGCCGCCAGTCAGGTAGAGACGCTGGCGCAGAAAAACCAGCATCAGAAGCAGATTGAGCATGATGCGCAGCGTGTGGTCGGTCTGGCGCAAGCGCGCTTTAATGCCGGCATTATTGCGGGTTCCCGCGTGAGCGAGGCCAAAATCCCGGCACTGCGCGAGCAGTGTAACGGCTTGCTGTTGCAGGGCCAGTGGCTGGATGCCTCTATTCAGCTTACCAGCGCGCTGGGCGGCGGTTATCATTCCTGATTTTTCCGAATGATTCAGACAGGGTTCCTATACTTAGGCTGTGTATGAATCATCCGGAGAGGAATATGACCAAAGTCGCAATTGTAACGGCATCAGATTCGGGAATTGGCAAAGCGTGTGCGTTGTTATTAGCACAAAACGGTTTTGATATTGGTATCACCTGGCATTCCGATGAACGCGGCGCGCAGGAGACGGCGAAAAAAGCGGCGCAGTTTGGTGTGCGGGCAGAGACCATTCATCTTGACCTGAGCCAGTTACCCGAGGGCGCGCAGGCCATTGAACATCTTATTCAGCGCCTGGGGCGCGTTGACGTGCTGGTCAATAATGCCGGGGCGATGACCAAATCCGCGTTTATTGATATGCCGTTTACGCAGTGGCGGCAAATTTTTACTGTGGATGTCGACGGCGCGTTTCTCTGCGCGCAGATCGCCGCCCGGCATATGATTAAACAAGGAGAGGGAGGGCGCATTATCAACATCACCTCCGTCCATGAGCATACGCCGCTTCCGCAAGCCAGCGCCTATACCGCGGCGAAACATGCGCTGGGCGGATTGACTAAATCCATGGCGCTGGAACTGATTGAGCATCATATTTTGGTCAACGCCGTCGCGCCAGGCGCTATCGCCACGCCGATGAATGATATGGATGACAGCGATATTGAGCCGGGATCGGAACCCTCGATCCCTATCGCCCGACCGGGTTCTACGCATGAAATAGCCAGCCTCGTCGCCTGGCTGTGTTCGGAAGGAGCAAGCTATACCACCGGTCAGTCGCTGATTGTCGACGGCGGGTTTATGCTGGCAAATCCGCAATTCAACGCAAAATAAACGCCGGGTGCCGGATGGCGGCGTTATGCCATCCGGATACCATCGGGTTTAACGGGCCTCCGCTTTGCCGCGTCTTTTCAGCCACCAGCGCACGCCCACCACCAGGACGATGGCCAGAATCAGCCAGACCCCGTGCCTGAGATGCTGATCGAGGTCGTGCAGCCATGGCGCGATCACCTCGCCGCCAAGATATCCCAGCGTGGTAAACAGCAGCGCCCAGACCAGCGCGCCTATAATATTCAGCGGCAGAAAAATTTTAGGCGGCAGGCGGCTGGCGCCAATCAGCAACGGGCCAACCACCCGGAAGCCATACATAAAACGCGTGCCGATCACAAACAGATACGGATGGCGTTGGATCATTTTCTGCGCGCGACGAATCTTCGTATGATAACGCGGGAAACGACGCAGGATCTTCCCGCCATAGCATCGTCCTAACAGGTAAAGTAGCTGATCGCCCATCATCCCTCCCAGCGCGACGGCCGCCGCCACCAGCGGAAACTTGAGCAATCCCTGATGCGCCGCGACGCCCCCCAACAGGGTAACGGTTTCACCTTCGGCCATACTGCCGATAACCAGCGCCGCATAGCCATAATGCGTAATAAGCGTGTTGATATCCATGCGTAAACCACCTCCGGCATTAAGCATACACCCTGGCAAGAGGCGTGCGCGGCAAAGCCGACGTTTTGCCGAAGACTATTTTGCCATTGCTCATAAAATAACCAGAAACTGAATTATACTTGAACATACTGGCATCTGAGGCAGCAGAAGGGGGTAGTATGAACCATGTATGGGGGCTTTTTTCCCATCCCGATCGGGAAATGCAGGTGATCAAAAGCGAAAACGAAACCGTTTCGCATCACTATACGCACCATGTTTTGCTGATGGCGGCGATTCCCGTCGTCTGCGCCTTTATCGGCACGACGCAAATCGGCTGGAATTTTGGCGACGGCAACGTGTTACAACTCTCGCTGTTTACCGCTTTTGCGCTGGCGGTCTTGTTCTACGGCGTGATGCTGGCGGGCGTCGCGGTGATGGGACGCGTCATCTGGTGGATGGCGCGAAACTATCCGCAACGGCCATCGCTTGCGCGCTGTATGGTTTTTGCCGGCTATGTCGCGACGCCGCTGTTTTTAAGTGGTCTGGTGGCGCTCTATCCCCTGGTATGGCTATGCGCTTTGGTCGGCGCTGTCGCGCTCTTTTACACCGGCTATTTGCTGTATTTGGGTATTCCGACTTTCCTTAACATTAATAGAGAGGAAGGATTAAGCTTCTCCAGTTCGACGCTCGCTATCGGCGTGCTGGTCCTGGAGGTGCTACTGGCGATCACCGTGATCCTGTGGGGATACGGCTACCGCCTGTTCTGATGCGAAAAAGGGCTGGCGCAAAAGCCAGCAATGCAGCATTTGCTGACGATTCTTCTGTAGCGGCAACGCTGGCGTGCCGCTATGATGCCACTGCTAGCTTGAGTATAATCTTAGCTCAGGCGGTGTGCGTTACGACGCGCGTGAATCATTATCAGAAATCTCATCATGCTGAAATTCCGAGCTTCATTCCTGAGCCTTGCTCTGATGTTGGCCGTACCTTTTGCCTCGCAGGCCGTGGCGAAAACGGCAGCGACAACCGCGGCGTCTCAACCTGAGATTGCCTCCGGTAGCGCAATGATTGTTGATCTCAACACCAATAAAGTGATCTATTCGAACCACCCGGATCTGGTGCGTCCGATTGCCTCAATAACCAAATTAATGACGGCGATGGTCGTGCTCGACGCGCGATTGCCGCTGGATGAAATACTGAAGGTCGATATCAGCCAGACGCCGGAAATGAAAGGGGTTTACTCCCGCGTGCGCCTGAACAGCGAAATTAGTCGCAAAAATATGTTGCTGCTGGCGTTGATGTCATCCGAAAACCGTGCGGCGGCAAGCCTGGCACACTATTATCCTGGCGGTTATAACGCGTTTATTAAAGCGATGAATGCGAAGGCGAAAGCGCTGGGCATGACGCATACCCGCTTCGTTGAGCCGACGGGGCTGTCGATTCATAACGTCTCGACCGCGCGGGATTTAACAAAACTGCTGATTGCCACGAAGCAATACCCGCTGATTGGCCAGCTAAGCACCACGCGCGAAGACATGGCGACATTCTCGCATCCGGCGTATACGCTGCCGTTTCGCAATACCAACCATTTGGTCTACCGTGATAACTGGAATATCCAGTTAACGAAAACCGGCTTTACCAATGCGGCGGGGCATTGCCTGGTGATGCGTACCGTGATCAATAACAAACCGGTCGCGCTGGTGGTCATGGACGCGTTCGGCAAATATACCCACTTTGCGGACGCCAGTCGCCTGCGTACATGGATTGAAACCGGTAAAGTCATGCCCGTTCCGGCTGCCGCGCTGAGCTATAAAAAGCAAAAAGCCGCGCAAATGGCGGCAGCCAGCGCCAGTGCCGGGGCGCAAACCGCACAGAACGATTAAATCGCCGTAGGCCCGGCAGGCATCGCGCCGCCGGGCATTCACGGTAAACCGCACGGTGTTAATGCGCTTCGTCGGGCGTATTTTCCTGCCAGAATTTCCGCTTACTCGTTTTGCCGATACCGGGGTTCATACTGTTGGTCGGGTCATTTTGCCGATAAAAACGCGTCAGCGTTTCCGGCGCTTTATACAGATGTCCCACGTTGTGCTCCGCCGGGTACTGCGCCCCGCGCGCCTGCAATAGCTCCAGCATTTGCGCTTTCAGCGCATGGACGTCGACGCCTTTCTTCACGATATAGTCCTGATGAAAAACGTGGCATATAAAGTGACCGTAATAGAGTTTATGTACCAGTTGGCTGTCGATTTCCGGCGGCAGATGCTCGAACCAGTCGGTATCGTTGCGGCGCAGAGCGATATCCAGCGCCAGGATATCTTCCACTTCATCAGAGTGTACGGCCTGATAACGAATCGCCGCGCCAGCAGCGGCGAAGCGGTGCAGGAAGGCTTTGCTGCCTTCTTCCGGCGTACAGGTGAAGAAACCGCCCTCAGCGGATTTAAAAAATTCATTCAGCCAGCGTTGCGCTTCTGCGACGCCGTCTCCCGCCATTTTTAACAGCAGATGATGCTCATATTTATCGCGCCAGTTTTTCATTCGCGGCGGCAGATGGCTGGGAAACAGATGGCCGAATTTCTGCATCGCGCGGTCGGTGAAATGCGGACGGAAAAATTTTACTTTTTCCAGCATCGCATCGGTTCGGCCTTTTAGCGTGAAAAAGAATGGCATCTTGTCGGTGCCGAGTTTATCGATCATCAGAAAGGTATCTTTACCGTACTGCTCCGCAATATCGTAGATATCGCGATGCATATATTCTCCCGCCACTGGCAGATTGTCGAAGTTCGCCAGAATATGCCGACGGATTTCAGTCAGTACCGCGGGCTGATTGGTGCCGATATAAAAAACCTGCTGATTTTTTTCCGCTGCAAAGGTATCAAGGCGAACGGCAAAAACCGCCAGTTTTCCGGCGCAGCCGGAAGATTCAAACAAACGGTCCGGGTCGGCGTTATAGCGGGCGGGCGTATCGGCGTTGATATCTCGTACCCGCGTCACGTAGTCGTGATCGTGCGCATGACGACCATCGTGACGCACATCCTCATCTTTAATCCGTTCGTCATCCAGCTTGCTCAGGATCTGCTCCGGCGTATGCCCAAGATCGATACCCAGATGATTGACCAGTTGCAGTTTGCCTTGCTCGTCAATACGGGCAAAGAGCGACATCTCGGTATAGGCCGGGCCGCGCTGCACCAGCGAGCCGCCGGAGTTATTACAGATGCCGCCGATGACCGACGCGCCGATACACGACGAACCAATCACCGAGTGCGGTTCACGGCCCAGCGGTTTAAGCGCTTTTTCCAGCGCATAGAGCGTCGTACCGGGCCAGGCCAGAACCTGTTGGCCGTTATCCAGTAAGTGCAGCTTATCCAGCCGCTGGGTGCTGATAATCACAATATCGCGATCGTAGTCGTTGCCGTTCGGCGTGGAGCCTTCCGTCAGACCGGTGTTGGCGGCCTGCATCAGAATAATTTTGTCAGCGTTAACGCAGGCGTTGAGCACACGCCACAGTTCCAGTAATGAACCCGGGAAAACAACGGCCAGCGCGTCGCCCTGACCGGAACGGAAACCCTTGCGATAGCGGGCGGTTTTGGCGGGGTCTGTCAGCAGGTGAGAATGGCCTACCAGGCGGGCCAGCTCATTCAGGAACGTTTTATTATCAGTCATTGTTATGGAAGACATTCTCCACTCCTTGTGGTGGGACAAAATATCAGCGTTAAGCATAGCGCTTTGTATGACAATACGCTTTCTCATTCAAATTGTCTCTGTGTTGGTAGTATTCATTTGCCGCCTTGATACCATTTGCTGGCGGTTGCGTATTCGACTGTGCGGAAAATTAGGAGAATAACCTTCGCTTTCTTCTCCTCTCGCGTTTAGGCTTATGGCAAACTGCGGTTTTTATTCTGTTTTTACCGCCTCGTCGGGATAAAGATAAAGAGAGACTCAACATGAAATGGTTATGTTCAGTAGGTGTTGCTGTGAGTCTGGCGATGCAGCCAGCATTGGCGGAAAACCTGTTTGGCAATCACCCGCTGACGCCCGAAGCGCGCGACGCGTTCGTCACGGATTTACTCAAGAAAATGACTGTCGATGAAAAAATTGGTCAGTTACGTCTGATTAGCGTCGGCCCTGATAACCCGAAAGAAGCGATCCGCGAGATGATCAAAGACGGGCAGGTAGGGGCGATTTTCAATACCGTCACCCGCCAGGATATCCGTCAAATGCAGGATCAGGTGATGGCATTGAGCCGCCTGAAAATTCCTCTCTTTTTTGCCTATGACGTGGTACACGGCCAGCGAACCGTCTTCCCAATAAGCCTCGGTCTGGCTTCTTCTTTTAATCTGGATGCGGTAAGAACCGTAGGACGCGTATCGGCGTATGAAGCGGCGGACGACGGTCTGAATATGACCTGGGCACCGATGGTGGATGTCTCCCGCGATCCGCGTTGGGGACGCGCCTCCGAAGGCTTTGGCGAAGATACATATTTAACCTCCATCATGGGCGAAACCATGGTGAAAGCGATGCAGGGCAAAAGTCCGGCGGATCGCTATTCGGTGATGACCAGCGTGAAACATTTTGCCGCCTATGGCGCCGTTGAAGGCGGTAAAGAATACAACACCGTGGATATGAGTTCCCAGCGTCTGTTTAATGACTACATGCCGCCGTACAAAGCGGGGCTGGATGCGGGGAGCGGTGCGGTGATGGTGGCGCTGAACTCGCTGAACGGTACGCCTGCGACGTCAGATTCCTGGCTATTGAAAGATGTCCTGCGCGATGAGTGGGGCTTTAAGGGAATTACCGTTTCCGACCACGGCGCTATTAAAGAACTGATTAAACACGGTACCGCGGCCGACCCGGAAGATGCGGTGCGCGTGGCGCTAAAGGCAGGGGTGGATATGAGCATGGCGGATGAGTATTACAGCAAATATCTGCCGGGTCTGATTAAATCGGGCAAAGTGACGATGGCGGAACTGGACGACGCGACGCGCCATGTGCTCAACGTAAAATATGACATGGGATTGTTTAACGACCCCTATAGCCATCTGGGGCCGAAAGAGAGCGACCCGGTGGACACCAATGCCGAAAGCCGCCTGCATCGTAAAGAGGCGCGGGAAGTGGCGCGGGAAAGTGTGGTACTGCTGAAAAACCGGCTGGAAACGCTGCCGCTGAAAAAATCGGGCACCATTGCCGTTGTTGGGCCGCTGGCCGACAGTCAACGTGATGTCATGGGGAGCTGGTCTGCTGCTGGGGTTGCGAATCAGTCGGTGACGGTGCTGGCGGGTATTCAAAATGCCGTCGGCGACGGGGCGAAGATCCTCTATGCCAAAGGGGCGAATATCACTAACGATAAAGACATCGTCGATTTCTTAAACCTGTATGAAGAGGCGGTGAAAATCGATCCGCGCTCACCGCAGGCGATGATTGATGAGGCCGTACAGGCGGCGAAACAGGCCGATGTGGTGGTCGCAGTGGTAGGCGAGTCGCAGGGGATGGCGCATGAAGCCTCCAGCCGTACCAATATCACCATTCCGCAGAGTCAGCGCGACTTAATCACCGCTCTGAAAGCCACCGGTAAGCCGCTGGTACTGGTATTAATGAACGGCAGACCGCTGGCGCTGGTAAAAGAAGATCAACAGGCCGATGCGATTCTGGAGACCTGGTTTGCCGGGACGGAAGGCGGTAACGCCATTGCCGATGTGCTGTTTGGCGATTACAACCCGTCAGGGAAACTGCCGATATCTTTCCCGCGTTCGGTGGGACAAATTCCGGTCTATTACAGCCATCTCAATACGGGACGCCCGTATAATCCTGAAAAGCCAAACAAATATACCTCACGCTATTTTGACGAAGCGAATGGCCCGCTCTATCCGTTTGGTTACGGTCTGAGCTACACCACATTTACGGTGTCTGACGTCACGCTCTCCTCACCGACAATGCAACGCGACGGCAAAGTCACGGCCAGCGTAGAGGTCACGAACACCGGTAAACGCGAAGGGGCAACGGTCATCCAGATGTACTTACAGGATGTCACGGCGTCAATGAGCCGCCCGGTGAAGCAATTAAAAGGCTTTGAAAAAATCACCCTCAAACCCGGCGAACGTAAAACCGTGAGTTTCCCGATTGATATCGAGGCGTTGAAGTTCTGGAATCAGCAGATGAAATATGACGCGGAACCCGGCAAGTTCAACGTCTTTATCGGCGTGGATTCCGCTCGCGTTAAACAAGGATCGTTCGAACTACTGTAAGCCTGCCGTCAACAGGGCGCGATAGCTGCGCCCTGTCTGGCAATGACTTTTCCTGTCCCCCCTTTTATTACCAGTCACGTCACTTACACTGGCGGAAAATCCCAGGTTAAACGCAGACTTTTCAACTATGCTTTTTTCTCAAGTCTCTGAAAAAGGCCGTAAAAGGATGAGGAAAGCATCATGACGATCTCAAAGCTATGGGTAAGTTCGCTGGCGTTGCTGGCGACGGTGAGTTTACCTTTACAGGCGGCATCGCCCGTGACGGTCGGGTCAAAGATTGATACCGAAGGCGCGCTGCTCGGCAACATGATTTTGCAGGTACTGGAAAGCCACGGCGTTAAAACGGTCAATAAAATTCAGCTCGGGACCACGCCAGTCGTTCGTGGCGCGATTACCGCCGGAGAGCTGGATATCTATCCGGAATACACCGGTAACGGGGCGTTCTTTTTTAAAGATGAAAACGATCCGGCATGGAAGAATGCAAAGCAAGGCTTTGAGAAAGTCAAAAAACTGGATGCGGAGCAGAATAAGCTGGTCTGGTTGACGCCTGCGCCGGCAAATAACACCTGGACCATCGCGGTACGCCAGGACATCGCGGAAAAAAATAAACTCTCCTCGCTTGCCGATCTCAGCCGTTATCTGAAAGAGGGCGGCACTTTTAAACTGGCGGCGTCTGCGGAATTTATCGAACGGGCGGATGCGCTGCCGGCATTTGAAAAAGCCTATGATTTTACCTTGAATCAGAACCAGCTCTTGTCGCTGGCGGGCGGCGATACGGCGGTCACGATCAAAGCCGCCGCGCAACAAACATCCGGCGTTAACGCCGCGATGGCGTATGGCACCGACGGCCCGGTCGCCGCGCTGGGTCTGCAAACCCTGAGCGACCCGAAAGGCGTCCAGCCTATTTATGCGCCCGCGCCGGTAGTGCGTGAATCGGTGTTACAGGCCTATCCTCAGATAGCCGACTGGCTGCAACCCGTTTTCGCCAGCCTTGATGAGAAAACGCTGCAACAGTTGAATGCCAGAATCGCCGTAGAAGGGCTGGATGCGAAAAAAGTCGCCGCAGATTACCTCCGACAAAAAGGGTGGGTGAAGTAATCTGTGAGTGACGCTGCCAAAAAAATTACGGTTAATCGTGTGCTGTTGCTGTTGGTTGTTCTGACCCTGCTTGCTGTCGCGCTGCCTTTCATTAATTACGCCCCGAATCGTCTGGTGAGCGGCGAGGGGCGCCAGTTATGGGAGATCTGGCCGGCGACCATCTGGATGCTGACTGGCGCGGGATGCGCGCTGTTTACGCTGTGCTTTATACCCGGTAAACGCGGTAGCGTACTGACGCTGATGATGGCGCAGACGCTTTTTATTGTCATGCTGTGGGGAGTCGGCAGGGCGGCGACCCAGTTGGCGCAGGAGGGCAGTCCGCTGGCGCGTACCAGTCTGGGAAGTGGATTGTGGCTGGGCCTCGGTCTGATGCTGCTGGCCTGTAGCGATGCGATCCGCCGTATTACCACTGGGCCGCTGTGGCGCTGGTTGCTGCACGCGCAAATTGTCATTGTCCCGCTGGCGCTGCTGTTTTCAGGCACGTTCGACAACCTCTCGCTTCTGAAAGAGTATACCAATCGCCAGGATGTTTTCGATGCCGCGCTGGTGCAACATTTGATGTTACTGGCGGGCACGGTGCTGCCGGCGCTGGCGATCGGACTACCGTTGGGCGTCTGGTGTTATTTTTCCGCCTCACGCCAGGGGCCGGTGTTTACCGTGCTGAATGTGATCCAGACTATTCCTTCGGTCGCGCTGTTTGGCCTGCTGATTGCGCCGTTGGCCGGGCTGGTGAAACATTTTCCGTGGCTTGCCGCATTCGGCGTCGCGGGAACCGGCATGACGCCTGCGCTGATAGCGCTGGTGCTCTATGCGTTATTGCCGCTGGTGCGCGGCGTGGTCGCCGGGCTCAATCAGGTGCCGCGCGATGTGCTGGAGAGCGCAAGAGCAATGGGAATGAGTAGCGGCCAGCGCTTCAGGCATGTGCAACTGCCGCTGGCGCTGCCGGTCTTTTTACGTAGCCTGCGGGTAGTAATGGTCCAGACAGTGGGAATGGCCGTCGTCGCCGCGCTGATTGGCGCGGGAGGTTTCGGCGCGCTGGTGTTTCAGGGGCTATTGAGCAGCGCCATTGATTTAGTCCTGTTGGGCGTCATTCCGGTGATTGCGCTGGCGGTAGTGATCGACGCGCTGTTTGATTTATGGATCGCGTTTTTGAAGGGAGCAACCGATGATTGAATTTAACCATGTCAGTAAAACCTTCGGCGATCAACAGGCTGTTAGCGACCTCAATTTGCACTTTAGCGAAGGCAGCTTTTCGGTGTTAATTGGCACCTCCGGTTCGGGAAAATCGACCACTCTGAAGATGATTAACCGGCTGGTAGAGCATGATAGCGGAACGATCCGTTTTGCCGGGGAAGAGATCCGCAGCCTGCCGGTGCTTGAACTGCGCCGTCGCATGGGCTATGCCATTCAGTCTATCGGTCTTTTTCCCCACTGGACGGTGGCGCAAAATATCGCCACCGTACCGCAACTACAAAAGTGGTCGCGTGCGCGGATTAACGATCGTATTGATGAACTGATGGCATTATTGGGTCTGGAAAGCGCGCTGCGCGATCGCTATCCGCATCAGCTTTCCGGCGGGCAACAGCAGCGGGTCGGCGTTGCGCGGGCGCTGGCTGCCGATCCGCAGGTATTGCTGATGGACGAGCCTTTCGGCGCGCTTGATCCGGTAACGCGCGGCGCATTGCAGCAGGAGATGACCCGCATTCATCAGCTACTGGGACGCACCATCGTACTGGTGACGCACGACATCGACGAGGCGCTACGCCTCGCCGACCATCTGGTGCTGATGGACGGGGGCCACGTTATCCAACAGGGATCGCCGCTTTCTATGCTGACCTCGCCGGAAAATGATTTCGTGCAGGCGTTTTTTGGCCGCAGCGAGCTGGGCGTAAGGCTGCTTTCGTTACGTAGCGTAGGCGATTATGTACGCCGGCATGAACAGCTCAGCGGCGACGCGCTGGTGGAAGAGATGACGTTACGCGATGCGCTATCGATGTTTGTCGCCCGCCGGTGCGACGTCCTGCCGGTGGCGAATCAGCAGGGCGAGCCCTGCGGTACGCTCCATTTCCGCGATCTGCTTTCGGAGACGTCCCCCCGTGAAACGACTGTGTGATCCGCTTCTCTGGCTTATTGTTCTGTTCTTGCTTCTGCTGTTTGGATTGCCTTATAGCCAGCCGTTCTTCGCCGCGCTGTTTCCCGATTTACCGCGCCCGGTCTACCAACAGGAGAGTTTTGCCGCCCTCGCGCTCGCCCATTTCTGGTTGGTGGGCATCTCAAGTTTGTTTGCCGTCGTGGTGGGCGTCGGCGCAGGGATTGCGGTCACGCGAGAAAGTGGGAAGGAGTTTCGTCCCCTGGTGGAGACTATCGCTGCCGTCGGGCAGACCTTTCCGCCGGTCGCGGTACTGGCGATCGCGGTACCCGTCATGGGTTTTGGTCAGCAACCGGCCATTATCGCCTTGATCCTGTATGGGGTGTTGCCCATCCTGCAGGCGACCCTGGCCGGGCTGGGAGCGGTGCCTGCCAGCGTGATGAGCGTTGCCAGCGGTATGGGAATGAGCCGTCGCCAACAGTTGTATCAGGTTGAGCTGCCGCTGGCCGCGCCGGTGATTCTGGCGGGCATCCGAACCTCGGTGATTATCAATATTGGTACGGCGACCATCGCTTCAACGGTGGGGGCCAGTACGTTAGGCACGCCGATCATTATCGGGCTTAGCGGCTTTAATACGGCCTATGTTATCCAGGGGGCGCTGCTGGTGGCGCTGGCGGCGATCATTATCGATCGCCTGTTTGAAAGGCTGACGCGCGCGCTTACCCGGCACGCAAAATAAAACTGTAACCTGCCAGCATCACGCCGCCGATACCGCCAATAGCCATCAGCAGGAAAAGGGCGATCACCCCGATTTTCGCTACGCGCATTATGTACTCCTTATGTTAATAAAAGGAGTATACATTAAAGCGAATTTGTTAGCTGCTGTTTAAACGCCAAGGGGATGAATGTCGCATCCCTGGGCGCGCCAGGCCAAAAGTTGCTGCTGCTGCGCCAGCGTCTGGTTTTCTCCGCACCATACCAGTAACGTCTTGCCGTCAAACAGTTCCGGGCGGAACTGGCTAAGCGAGTGCGCCAGCACGTCGATTCGCCATCCCTGTTGGCTGGCGACCCAACCTTCCAGCCACAGGCGGGTGGTATCATGGATATTCCAGCCGATCACCAACGCATCTTTTCCCTGTTTCTTACGCGCAGACGCCAGGCAGAGCGCAATATAGTTGATCAGGATACCGTCAAGAATGCCGAGCAGCGCCTGAAGGGCGGGTTGTTGGCACTGTAATCGTCGCCGCAGGGGGACGAACAGGTTAGTGGTCAATGTCTGGGCTGGATAATCCTGACCGCGTTCTTTGACCCATAACCGTAAACTGTGCAGATTACTGCTTTGCAGGTAGTGCAGCAGAATCTCCTGCTGTTCGCGCCAGCCGTTAGGTTGTTCGCTACTGTCGCTACTGAGCAGCACTTTGACTTTGCTGACCTGGACGCCGTTATCTATCCAGCGCTTGATTTCGCGGATTCTGTCGATATCGGCATCGTTAAACAGACGATGACCGCCATCCGTTCGCTGTGGTTTTAAAAGTCCATAACGTCTCTGCCACGCGCGCAACGTGACAGGATTGATATCACAAAGCAAAGCCACTTCACCAATTGTGTAAAGCGCCATCGTTTCACCCTTGCTCGCGAGGTCCCGGTTTAACTTTAGACGCTCTTTTACTAACCAGGAAGTTTTGCCTGTTTTTTATGCATTAAAACGCGAAGTAGCGGGTTGCGGCGCGGCGTTTAAGTGATCGTATTCACGAATTCATATTTTTATGCAACAGTTCAAAGAAAGTTAATCGTACTCAATGTATGTTACGCGCTTTTAATTGAAGTGTGGTTTGCGGGTATGTACGAGTTTAATCTGGTGTTGCTGCTGCTTCAGCAGATGTGCGTGTTTCTGGTCATTGCGTGGCTAATGAGTAAAACGCGCCTGTTCATCCCGCTTATGCAGGTCACGGTTCGTCTGCCGCACAAGCTTCTGTGTTACGTCACGTTTTCTATCTTCTGCATTATGGGCACTTATTTTGGGCTGCATATCGAAGATTCGATTGCCAATACCCGCGCGATTGGCGCGGTGATGGGTGGCCTACTCGGCGGGCCGGTCGTCGGCGGGCTGGTCGGTCTGACCGGTGGGTTACATCGGTATTCTATGGGCGGCATGACGGCGCTGAGCTGTATGATTTCCACCATCGTCGAAGGGCTACTGGGCGGGTTGGTACACAGCGTTCTCATACGTCGCGGACGCCCGGACAAAGTGTTTAGCCCGCTGACGGCGGGAGCAATTACGTGTGTTGCCGAACTGGTGCAGATGCTGATCATTTTACTGATAGCCAGGCCGTTTGACGATGCCCTGCATCTGGTCAGTAATATTGCCGCGCCGATGATGGTGACGAATACCGTTGGCGCCGCGCTGTTCATGCGTATTTTGCTCGATAAGCGCGCCATGTTCGAAAAATATACTTCGGCATTTTCTGCTACCGCGCTGAAGGTCGCCGCGTCAACGGAGGGGATTCTGCGTCAGGGATTTAACGAAGTGAACAGTATGAAGGTGGCGCAGGTGTTATATCAGGAGCTGGATATCGGCGCCGTCGCCATCACCGATCGCGAAAAACTGCTGGCTTTTACTGGTATTGGCGACGATCACCATCTACCGGGCAAACCCATTTCATCAGGTTATACGCTGAAAGCAATTGAAACCGGAGAGGTGGTTTATGCCGATGGCAACGAAGTGCCGTATCGCTGTTCGCTACACCCGCAGTGTAAACTCGGCTCGACGCTGGTGATCCCGCTGCGTGGCGAAAATCAGCGAGTCATGGGCACCATTAAATTGTACGAAGCGAAAAACCGGCTGTTCAGCTCAATTAACCGCACCCTGGGAGAGGGTATTGCGCAGCTTTTATCCGCGCAGATCCTGGCCGGGCAGTATGAACGGCAGAAGGCGTTGCTGACGCAGTCAGAGATCAAGCTGTTGCACGCGCAGGTGAATCCGCATTTTCTGTTTAATGCACTCAATACCATTAAAG
Organism: Salmonella sp. A7; assembly: GCF_020181675.1. Classification (NCBI taxonomy): domain Bacteria; kingdom Pseudomonadati; phylum Pseudomonadota; class Gammaproteobacteria; order Enterobacterales; family Enterobacteriaceae; genus Salmonella; species Salmonella sp. A7. The sequence goes on from NZ_CP084001.1 coordinate 1,674,837, forward strand.
CGGTGATTCGCCGCGACAGCGAACAGGCCAGCCAACTGGTGCAGTACTTGTCGACCTTTTTTCGCAAAAATTTAAAACGCCCGTCGGAAATCGTCACGCTGGCGGATGAAATTGAACACGTGAACGCTTATCTGCAAATTGAAAAAGCGCGTTTTCAGTCGCGTCTGCAGGTACAGCTTGATGTTCCATCGACGCTTTCACGTCAGAAATTGCCTGCGTTTACATTACAGCCGATTGTTGAGAACGCCATTAAACATGGCACGTCGCAACTGCTTGATACCGGCAACGTCGCTATTCGCGCCCGGCGAGAAGGGCAGCATTTGATGTTAGATATTGAAGATAATGCGGGACTGTATCAGCCTTCCGCCGGCAGTAGCGGGCTGGGGATGAGTCTGGTGGATAAACGTCTGCGCGAACACTTTGGCGATGATTATGGTATTAGCGTGGCCTGCGAGCCGGACTGTTTTACCCGAATTACATTACGACTTCCACTGGAGGAGGACGCATGATTAAAGTGCTGATTGTGGATGATGAGCCGTTAGCGCGGGAAAATCTGCGGATTTTGCTCCAGGGGCAGGATGACATTGAGATTGTGGGGGAATGCGCGAACGCGGTAGAAGCGATTGGCGCGGTACATAAGCTGCGACCTGATGTGCTGTTTCTGGATATTCAGATGCCGCGTATCAGTGGACTGGAGATGGTAGGAATGCTTGACCCGGAACACCGCCCGTATATCGTTTTTTTAACCGCGTTTGACGAATACGCCATCAAAGCCTTTGAAGAACACGCTTTTGATTATCTGCTCAAGCCGATAGAGGAGAAACGGCTGGAGAAAACGTTACATCGTCTGCGTCAGGAGCGCAGTAAACAGGATGTTTCGTTGTTGCCGGAAAACCAGCAGGCGCTTAAATTCATTCCCTGTACCGGACACAGCCGGATCTATTTGTTGCAAATGGATGATGTCGCCTTTGTCAGTAGCCGTATGAGCGGCGTTTATGTGACCAGCAGTGAAGGTAAAGAGGGGTTTACCGAGCTGACGCTGCGTACGCTGGAAAGCCGGACGCCGCTACTGCGTTGTCATCGTCAGTTTCTGGTGAATATGGCCCATTTGCAGGAAATTCGGCTGGAGGATAATGGGCAGGCAGAGCTGATTTTACGCAACGGCCTGACGGTGCCGGTAAGCCGTCGCTATCTGAAAAGTTTAAAAGAGGCGATTGGCCTGTAAAAGACTGTTAGAATATCGTTTTGCCATAGAAACGACCGAAGGCCTCATGCTGAGTAACGATATTCTGCGTAGCGTGCGCTACATTTTAAAAGCTAATAATACCGATCTGGCGCGTATCCTGGCGCTGGGTAACGTTGATGCTACGCCGGAGCAGATTGCAATCTGGTTGCGCAAAGAAGAGGAAGAGGGGTTTCAGCGTTGCCCGGATATCGTGTTGTCCTCATTTCTCAATGGCCTCATTTATGAAAAACGCGGCAAAGATGAGGCGGCGCCTGCATTGACGGCGGAACGTCGTATCAACAACAATATTGTGCTGAAAAAGCTGCGTATTGCCTTTTCGCTAAAAACAGATGATATCCTGGCGATACTTACCGATCAGTTGTTTCGTGTCTCGATGCCAGAGATCACCGCGATGATGCGCGCGCCGGATCATAAGAACTTCCGCGAATGCGGCGATCAGTTTATGCGTTATTTTCTGCGCGGTCTGGCGGCCCGTGAACACGCGGCGAAGTAATTCTGCGGTATTGTTCCCGGCAGCGTCCTGTCTGACCGGGAAAACGCATTATTATACTAATTGATTCTATGATACCCGCTCTCTTCCAACAGTTTCTGCGAGCGAATCATTGACAGATAGTGCGCGGAACAGTTGTCAATTGATGATCCTGGCAATTTACAGAGGTCGCTCATTTTTGCCTGGGTAAAATCAATATTCACATATTCTGTAGCATAGCTATCATAATAGTCGATTCGTTCAGTCAAACCCGGCATACCCTGATAAGCTTCGCTGACTTGACTCAGCATTTTTTGTGCTTCTTCTTTATTATTGGCTTTCAGGGTTTTATAAAGTATTTTATTTTCAGATGATTGACGTAAAACGATATCCCCTTTGTAGTAATAGGTTAACTTGATTTCAATACCGTTGAGATTACCTACATAGCGTTGTGTTTCCTCTGACTCTTTGTTAGCGGCTATCTTTTTGATAAACGCTGTCATGTTATTTTGGTTTCCCTGGAAAGTATCGTTTTTCTGATCGCAGCCAGTTATGCTAACCGATAGAGAGAGCGCGAATAGTGGCAGCGCCATAAGGCGTAGAATCCGCATAACAATTCCTTGTCGTTAAGTATTGGTGTGGCCAGGAATTCAGGGATTATAGGCTTTGGCGAGGGGACTTACAGCGAGGCTGTCTTTTTTCGGAATTCATAAAGAAAAGACGCTGCCGAAGCAGCGCCCTGAGCGACTTTACCAGTCGATGCAATACATTATGCCTGCCAGTTATTTCGCTTCTTTAAAACCAGCAGCTTCCAGCAGCGTCTGGGTTTGTTTCATGCTGATACCTTTGCTGGTATCGCCGGACACCATTGTCCCAGAGATTCCCTGTAACGCTTTAAAGTCCACTTTTTCCATATCCACAGAGACGTTTTCCTGGGCATAGGTATCTTCATAGGTTAATTTTTCTTCCACTCCGGCGATATTTTTATATTTCGCGCTCAGCGGATCGAGAATTTTGGCGGCATCTTCTTTCGTTTTAGCGCCTACAGTGGCATAGCTGATTTTACTTTCAGACGTCTGCTTAATGATTTTGTCACCTTTATAGGTGTAAGTAATTGAAATTTCTGTCCCCGCCAGGTTTGCGTTAAAGGTCTTTGATTCTTCTTTATCGCCACAGCCAGCAAGAGAGAACACCAGTACGGAAGCCAAAGCCGCGGACAATAACTTGCCAGAAATTTTCATCTAAAACTCCATTTTATATAATGATTGGGTTTTTAAAATAATTTCAATGAATTAATTTAACCCAGTAATAGCAATGTATCAGGGAGGGATAGAATATGACTTTTAGCCGTTATTTAGCAGTCCGGATATGGAGTCTTAGCGCTATTGCTTATTAAGGAAAAAGTTAAAACGCGCGGAGGGGGCGATATGCCAGTCAGGATTAAGCGGTTAAAAAAGCCGGAGCATGCTCCGGCTTGTTGCTTATTTCACCTGCTGGCCAGGCTTCGCGCCCTCATCAGGGCTTAACAGGAAGATATCTTTCCCGCCAGGGCCTGCGGCCATCACCATTCCCTCGGAAACGCCAAAGCGCATTTTGCGCGGCGCGAGGTTGGCGACCATTACCGTCTGGCGGCCAATCAGCGCCTGCGGGTCCGGGTAGGCGGAACGAATGCCGGAGAAGACGTTACGCTTCTCGCCGCCCAGATCCAGCGTCAGACGCAGCAATTTGTCAGAGCCTTCCACAAACTCGGCGTTTTCAATCAATGCTACGCGCAGGTCAATTTTGGCGAAATCGTCAAAGGTGATGGTTTCCTGAATCGGGAAGTCGGCTAACGGGCCGGTAACCGGCGCAGCTGCGGCTTTCACCTCTTCTTTAGACGCTTCAACCAGCGCTTCAACTTGCTTCATGTCGATGCGATTGTAGAGCGCCTTAAAGGTGTTGACCTTGTGACCGAGCAGCGGCTGTTCGATGGCATCCCAGTTCAGTTCGCTGTTCAGGAAGGCTTCAACGCGTTCAGAAAGCGTCGGCAGTACCGGTTTCAGATACGTCATCAGCACGCGGAACAGGTTGATGCCCATCGAGCAAATGGCCTGCAGGTCAGCGTCGCGGCCTTCCTGTTTAGCCACCACCCACGGCGCTTGCTCGTCAACATAACGGTTAGCGACGTCGGCCAGCGCCATAATCTCACGGATAGCTTTACCGAATTCACGGCTTTCCCATGCTTCGCCAATCACCGCAGCGGCGTCAGTAAAGGTTTTGTACAATTGCGGATCGGCCAGTTCAGCCGCCAGCACGCCGTCGAAACGCTTATTGATAAAACCGGCGTTACGCGAGGCCAGGTTGACTACTTTATTGACGATATCGGCATTGACGCGCTGGACAAAGTCTTCCAGGTTCAGGTCGATGTCATCAATGCGTGAAGAAAGCTTCGCGGTGTAGTAGTAGCGCAGGCTGTCGGCGTCAAAGTGTTTCAGCCAGGTGCTGGCCTTAATAAAGGTGCCGCGAGACTTAGACATCTTCGCGCCGTTCACCGTCACGTAACCGTGAACGAACAGGTTGGTCGGCTTACGGAAGTGGCTGCCTTCCAGCATGGCAGGCCAGAACAGGCTGTGGAAATAGACGATGTCTTTGCCGATAAAGTGGTACAGCTCGGCATCGGAGTCTTTTTTCCAGTACTCATCAAAACTGGTCGTGTCACCGCGCTTATCGCACAGATTTTTGAAGGAGCCCATATAGCCAATCGGCGCGTCCAGCCAGACGTAGAAATATTTGCCCGGCGCGTTCGGGATTTCGAAACCAAAATACGGCGCGTCGCGGGAAATGTCCCACTGCTGGAGGCCGGATTCAAACCACTCCTGCATTTTGTTCGCCACCTGCTCCTGCAGCGCGCCGCTGCGGGTCCACGCCTGCAGCATTTCGCTGAATGACGGTAGGTCAAAGAAAAAGTGCTCGGAGTCACGCATTACCGGCGTCGCGCCGGACACCACGGATTTCGGCTCGATAAGTTCGGTCGGGCTGTAAGTTGCGCCGCAGACTTCACAGTTATCGCCGTACTGGTCCGCGGATTTACATTTCGGGCAGGTGCCTTTCACAAATCGGTCCGGCAGGAACATGCCTTTTTCCGGATCGTAGAGTTGAGAAATAGTGCGGTTCTTAATAAAACCGTTCTCTTTCAGGCGCGTATAAATCAACTCGGACAGCTCGCGATTCTCGTCGCTGTGCGTTGAGTGGTAGTTGTCGTAGCTAATATTAAAACCGGCGAAATCGGTCTGGTGCTCCTGGCTCATTTCACCGATCATTTGCTCCGGCGTAATACCAAGCTGCTGCGCTTTCAGCATGATCGGCGTGCCATGAGCGTCATCGGCACAGATGAAGTTAACCTCATGGCCGCGCATTCGCTGGTAACGGACCCAGACATCAGCCTGGATGTGCTCCAGCATATGGCCGAGGTGGATAGAGCCGTTGGCGTACGGCAGCGCGCACGTTACCAGAATTTTCTTCGCGACTTGAGTCATAGTGGGTATTACTTCTTCTGTTGTAAAAAAGGGCTTTGATAGTACCAAAATGGTAATTACTGCGCCAAGCGATAAGGGCATTTATCCGTAAATGAATAATTGTTACCGCTGGAGTAAACTACAAAGTTACAATCGTACTTTTCAGAACTACAAAAGGAGTCGGGATGAACGAACAATCCCAGGCCAAATCACCAGATACCCTGCGAGCGATGGTCGCCGGGACGCTGGCGAATTTTCAGCACCCAACCCTGAAGCATAACCTCACCACGCTTAAGGCGTTGCACCACGTCGCCTGGATGGATGATACGCTGCACGTTGAGCTGGTCATGCCGTTCGTCTGGAACAGCGCGTTTGAGGTCTTAAAAGAGCAATGCAGCGCCGATCTGTTACGTATTACAGGCGCAAAAGCGATCGACTGGAAACTGTCGTACAACATTGCGACGCTGAAACGCGTCAAAAATCAGCCTGGCATTAATGGCGTGAAAAACATCATTGCCGTGAGCTCCGGTAAAGGCGGGGTGGGTAAATCGTCCACGGCGGTAAACCTGGCGCTGGCGTTAGCGGTTGAAGGCGCAAAGGTCGGGGTTCTCGATGCCGATATTTACGGCCCGTCGATCCCAACCATGCTTGGCGCAGAAGATCAGCGCCCGACATCGCCAGACGGTACGCATATGGCGCCGATTATGTCTCACGGCCTGGCGACCAACTCGATCGGTTATCTGGTGACTGACGATAACGCGATGGTATGGCGCGGCCCAATGGCCAGTAAGGCGCTGATGCAGATGTTGCAGGAGACGCTGTGGCCGGATCTGGATTATCTGGTACTGGATATGCCGCCGGGAACCGGGGATATTCAGCTAACGCTGGCGCAGAACATTCCTGTAACCGGCGCGGTGGTGGTGACTACGCCGCAGGATATCGCGCTAATCGACGCCAAAAAAGGTATCGTGATGTTCGAGAAGGTGGAAGTGCCGGTGCTCGGCATTGTGGAAAATATGAGTATGCATATTTGTAGCAACTGCGGCCATCACGAACCGATCTTCGGCACGGGCGGTGCGCAGAAGCTGGCGGAAAAATACCATACTCAGCTTCTGGGTCAGATGCCGCTGCATATTAGTCTGCGCGAAGATCTCGATCGCGGTACGCCGACGGTGGTTAGCCGTCCGGAGAGCGAATTTACCGCGATCTATCGCGAACTGGCCGATCGCGTTGCGGCACAGCTTTACTGGCAGGGTGAAGTGATTCCGGGTGAAATCGCCTTCCGCGCGGTGTAATCCTCCTGACGTATTCTAAAGAGAATATGGCATTCACTGCATTAATATATATTGATGCAGTGAATGTATTAATAAAATAATAGCCCCCGCATTGTTAATTCCTGCTTAAACAGACAGGTGTTTATCTGAAATAATCGGCAAAAACATTATTTGAATTGATCATACCTATCCTACTGATTTATTTTTTCAATTGGTTTTAAGGTATCGATACGTTCATCCTGCTCATCAGGACGGCCTGCATACTGTTTGACGTTCACCAGAGGAACAATTGCTCACTATGAAAAAATATTTGCTGATGGGAATTATAGTTTCGGCTTATGGGATAAGCGTACCTGTTTTTGCCTCCGACACCGCAACATTAACCATCAGTGGAAAAGTGACCGCGCCAACGTGCAGTACAGAAGTGGTAAACGCACAGTTGCAGCAGCGTTGCGGCAACACTATCCACGTTTCAACGCTGCAAACACCCGCCGCTACGCCGATGAGAGGTGTGACAACGCAGCTATACACGGTGCCTGGTGATAGCACCCGACAGATTGTTGTTAATCATTACGACTAATTCTTATTAATTCCGCAGGCCCATATCATTGACATCAATGATATGGGCTTTTTTATTCGTTGTGTTTATATGTAAGGGCAGTAAATTTCGGAAATTAATAAGTTTACAAAATAATGATAAGCAATGATTATTTGTTGCAATTATATTGCAATCTGTAAATTGTTTTAAATCAACAAAACATCGTGTTTACATTGCGATAACTTCCTGTCTGTGAGAATTTTCTTTGCAAGGGTTAATAACTCTTAACAAATAGAAATTACTTCATTAAGGAAGAGATTATGAAACGTTCACTTATTGCTGCTTCTGTATTGTCTGCTGTATTTATGAGCGCTGGGGCTTTTGCTGCTGATGAAGATATGGGTGAATTAAAAATCAACGGAGAAGTGGTAGGAACATCCTGTACGTTCGAAGGCGCAAATAGCGCGACTATTGAATTATCCCAGGTAGGTGTTGATAGATTGACTGACTTAAACCCTGGCGATATATATACAGGATACACTAGTCCAGAAGCGATTTTAAAAGTAAAATGTTCGAATACAGCTAATCCACGAATTAGTTTTAACCGTTCTCAATTTGTGGATAATATGCAAATCACCAAAAATAATGCTACTAATAATGGCGCGGGCTTCGCTGTTTATCTTGATGGTATTCAGGTGAAACCTGATGAGTCGGGGAATTACACTCTGAATTCAAGTAAGTTTGAAAATGGTGTATATACCCTGAACTTTTCTGCCCGCTATGCCGCCGTTGAAAATACTGTAACACCAGGTTCTGTTGAATCTGTACTGACAATGACGGTATTAACTGATTAACAATCTTTTTTTGGCGGCTAAGCTTTTAGCCGCTTGTATCTCTTTTATAAGGTTATCGGCCATGAAACGGATGATTGCATTATGCCTGGCTTGTGCCGCTATGCCTGCGTGGAGCGGCATTTATATATATGGTACACGTATTATTTATCCGGCGCAGAAAAAAGATATTACCGTACAATTAATGAATGACGGTAAACGAAGCTCACTCATCCAGGCGTGGATTGATAACGGTGATACCAGCCTGCCGCCAGAAAAATTACAGGTTCCATTTATTATGACCCCACCTGTAATTAGAGTCGCGGCAAATTCAGGTCAGCAATTAAAAATAAAAAAACTCGCTAATAACTTGCCTGGCGATCGTGAAAGTCTTTTCTACCTCAATGTACTGGATATTCCACCAAATTCAGACGAGAACAAAGATAAAAACATTATTAAATTTGCGCTACAAAACCGGATAAAGTTGATCTATCGCCCACCGGGGGTACAGAAAGTCGATAAAGCAACATTTTCCCGCTTGCAGTTGCTTCGTGCGCCAGGGAGTATTAGCGTGAAAAATAATTCCGCAAACTGGATCACTATTCCAGAAGTTAAAGCAAAAAGTAAAGTAAATAAAGAAACCTTATTACTGGCTCCATGGTCATCGCAGAGTATCACCACAACGGCAGTTGTAAATAGTTATACCGTGACGCTAATTGATGATTCTGGGAATTATTTAAACGAGACTATCAAAATAGAAAATTAAAAGCGGGGAATTAACCTAAGGATAGATAATGGAAAAGTTAAACGCCATCACGCTGTCACTTTTTGCAGCGTTGCTTACTTCACCCGCCTGGGCTGAAGAAGAAACATTCGATACTAACTTTATGTTCGGTGGGTTGAAAGGTGAAAAGGTGTCCCGTTATCAGATTGATAGCACCAAACCCATGGCTGGCGTTTATGAGATGGACGTTTATGTCAATAAAGAATGGCGTGGAACTTATGAGGTTAATATTCAGGATGACCCCGATAGTACCTGTATTTCTCCGGATCTGATCGCCAGCCTGGGAATTAAATTTACCCCGCAGAGTACAACAGTAGAAAATGAATGTATTGCGCTGAAAACGGTGGTTCATGGAGGTAGTGTTTCTTATGACACTGCCGCTTTTAACCTTTATCTGAGCGTCCCTCAGGCTTATGTGTTGGAATATGAAGCGGGCTATGCGTCTCCAGAGACATGGGACCGTGGAATTAACGCTTTTTATACATCGTATTATGCCAGCGAATATTACAGCCATTATAAAAGCGGCGGTAGTGAGAAAAATACTTACGCAAATTTTGTCAGCGGATTGAATCTGCTTGGATGGCAATTACATTCTAACGCTAATTTTTCCAAAAGTGACAATTCAGCTGGCAAATGGCAGAGCAATACTCTGTATCTGGAACGTGATTTCCCGGCGGTACTGGGGACAATGCGTCTGGGGGAACAGTACACTAGCGGGGATATGTTTGATACGGTGCGCTTTCGCGGGGTGCGCTTCTGGCGTGATATGCAAATGCTGCCGCACTCTAAGCAAAATTTCGCTCCGGTTGTGCGTGGCGTGGCGCAAAGTAACGCCCTGGTGACGGTTGAACAGAATGGCTTCATTGTTTATCAAAAAGAAGTTCCGCCTGGCCCCTTTGTATTTGAAGATCTTCAGCTGGCAGGGGGGGGAGCCGATCTGGACGTGAGCGTTAAAGAGGCTGACGGTACTGTTTCACGGTTTATTGTTCCGTATTCTTCCGTTCCCAATATGGTGCAGCCCGGCGTAGCAAAATATGATTTCGCCGCCGGACGAAGCAGAATTGAAGGAGCCTCTCAGCAAACTGATTTTCTCCAGGGAACCTATCAGTACGGGATCAATAACCTGCTAACGTTGTATGGCGGAACGATGTTAGCCAGCGATTATCGCTCATTTACCCTTGGCACCGGGTGGAACACGCTGATTGGCGCGGTATCTGTCGACGGTACGTTGTCTCATAGCAAGCAGGATAATGGCGATGTTTTTGATGGGGAAAGCTACCAGATTGCCTGGAATAAATATCTCCCGCAATCAGCCACCCATTTTTCTCTGGCAGCATATCGCTACTCATCACGTGATTATCGCACTTTTAACGATCATGTCTGGGCTAATAACCGGGACAACTATCGTCGCGATGATGACGATATTTATGATATTGCAGATTATTATGAGAATGACTTTGGGCGTAAAAATACTTTCACTCTCAATATTAATCAGACGCTACCCGATGGGTGGGGATATTTTACTGCCAGCGCCCTGTGGCGCGACTATTGGGGGCGTAGCGGTACAGGCAAGGATTATCAGTTAAGCTACAGTAATACCTGGCAGCGGCTCAGTTTTACGCTATCGGCAACCCAGACTTATGACAGCGATAACCGTGAAGATAAGCGCTTTAATATCTATTTATCGATTCCCTTAACATGGGGAGTAAAGGAGAATGGGGGAAATCGTGATATCCATTTATCGAATTCCACCACCTTTGACGATCAAGGTTATGAGGCGAATAACACCAGCCTTAGCGGCACGTTCGGTAATCGCGATCAGTTTAATTATACGACTAACCTCAGCCAGCAGCGACAGGAACACCAAACGACATTCGGGGGATCAGTAACCTGGAACGCCCCGCTGGCGACGGTCGGCGGCAGTTACAGCCAATCCAATCAATATCATCAGGTGGGCGGAAATATTCAGGGAGGGCTGGTTGCATGGGCCGATGGCGTGCATTTAGCCTCTCGCCTTAATGATACTATCGCGATTATTAACGCGCCGTACCTGGAAGGCGCGGCGGTGCAGGGGCGTCCCTATTTACGTACCAATGCAAAAGGTTATGCCGTATTTGAAGCATTGACGCCATACCGGCAAAATTTTATCTCTCTTGATGTCTCCGAGAGTGAAAGTGATGTCGCTCTGCTGGGAAACCGTAAAGTTACAGTGCCTTATCGCGGAGCCGTAGTGGTGGTTGATTTTGAAACAGAGACCAGTAAACCTTTTTATTTCCTGGCGCGGCGCGCAGATGGCGAGCCTTTAACGTTTGGTTATGAAGTGGAAGATGACGAGGGAAATAATGTAGGACTGGTAGGTCAGGGGAGCCGGGTATTTATTCGTACTGAAAAGGTTCCCGTTTCGGTAAAAGTCGCAACAGATAAACAACAGGGTCTTTTCTGTAAGATCACTTTTGATAAACAGATTGATGAAAATAACGTTTATATTTGTCGGTAATCTTTAGGTGACGCCATGAAAAGACTACTATTTTTATTAATAATGATGCAGTTTACGCAGTTGGGTTACGCGGCGTGTAATGCGACCTTAACCAACACGAAGGATTATACGATTCAATCCGATAGCTTAATGCTGGGGGGGGAGGAGTCAGCCATTATTACAAATGGTTTCACTGATGCCAATTGTTCTAATAGTGATGTTGTGACTAAATTAGAGACATCCGATCATATTATTGGTATGGGGCCGAATGATAGTGTTAAGTTAAAATTAAAAGTTGAATGGCAAAGCAGTAGTGCGATAAATATGCGCAACCAAAACGGTGTAATTGAAGCCCCCTATAAGATAACGATTTCAGAAATAAACTCACTGGAGGCGGTGACTGTGTCTGCCAGGGGGGGATACTCGGTTACGATAGATAATATAACGGTGATGTCGGGTGCAAAGAATCAATGGAGCGGTAGCGATTGGGTGGTATTTATTTTAAAATATATTGGCTGTTGGGGGAATAGAGAGTGTGTTGCGAACGTTATCACTGATCTGAATGGGAAAGGCGTTTATAAAGCCAATTTAACGATAAATTACAACCGTAAAGAAACTACCTGCGCCCCCCAGAATCTCACCATCACGCTGGACCCGGTGCCTATGACTAAACTCCGCACTAAAGGAGAGGTTAGTGAATTTTCTAAGCAGGGTGATATTATTCTGGATTGCAAAAATCAGGTACGGAATGCGATGCTGACATCACGGCAAATAGCGGTGAATCTACGTAGTGATTTAGTCTGGGATGAGAATGAAGCAGTCCTGAAACCGGATAACGATAATGGCGTTGGGTTTATCTTAAGAGATTCAAATCGGAGCCTGCTTAAAATAAACAAAGGAGCAGCGATAAACAGTATTTTCAAAACCTATGCCAAAGGCAGTGCAGTGAATTCGGTGGAAGCTATTCCTGTCTTTGCCACATATTATGTTCTTGATCCTGCAAAAGTTAAAGCGGGGCCATTACAATCGAAAGCATTAATCGTGGTATCTTATAATTAATTTTATGCTGTACGCACTCTTTATACAAAGAGTGCGTATATCATTATCGATGATAAAAAATCTCGCCATCATAGGCTTTGATGATTTTTCCATCGGTATCGTTAATCAGTACATACGCGCCGCCCATATAGGTCCAGTGAGTACCGGCATCTGGCGCGGGCAGATTACGTAATTTCCACTGTTTAATATTATACTCATCGGTGCGGTACATTTGCGGAACGGTATCGCCGGGCTTGAAGTGGGTGAAGTCGGCGATAAAACTTTTTAACTCATATTGATCAATGCCCGTTGTCGCGGGGGCGGCCCATGCAAAACTGGTTGCAAGCAACAGCGCGCAAGGCAGCAACTTACTTTTCATACTTTTACCCTCCACATATGCGGGTCAGTTAACATCGTGTGTATCATTTCTGCTGGTGGCGTATCTGACAAGCGCTATTTTGTTATCTCACGCCCCTTTTCGTAAAAAGTGTAAACGAAAGCGTCGTGCAGCAACATATCCGCCAGCAAGTTTGCCAGAACCGAATAGGTTTTGAGAACTATCTGATAACGCTGAAATTATCGTCCGCCGTTGGCTGTAAATTTACATTGTCTGGCGCAGACAGTATGCTTAATAGCGAAACCCCGCTTAACACGGTGGGGCTTGACGACTCGGGGTGCCCTTCTTTGTGAAGGCTGAGAAATACCCGTACCACCTGATCTGGATAATGCCAGCGTAGGGAAGTCTGACACTGCTCGTGTCCCTTCTTCACGCGGGCAGGAGCTGAACCATGCAGCCTGACCTGCACTGCCGCACGCTTGCGGCGCATACGTTAAAACACTTTCGCGCGCACTCCCCGCTTACGCACTGTATGACGAATGACGTCGTACAAACATTTACCGCCAATACGCTGCTGGCGCTGGGCGCTTCACCCGCCATGGTGATTGATCCTGTCGAGGCCAGATCGTTTGCCGCCATCGCCAACGCCTTGCTGGTTAATGTCGGAACCTTAACCGCCTCACGCGCTGACGCGATGCGTGCGGCGGTAGAAAGCGCTTATGATGCCAAAACGCCGTGGACGCTTGATCCTGTCGCGGTGGGCGCGCTGGAATTTCGTCGGCGATTTTGCCTGGATCTCTTGCCCCTGCGCCCGGCGGCAATACGCGGCAACGCCTCGGAAATCCTGGCGTTATCCGGCATGGCGCTGGGCGGACGCGGCGTAGATACCACCGAGGCGGCGTTGGCCGCACTGCCTGCGGCGCAGGCGCTGGCGCGTCAGATAGACTGCATCGTTGTGGTTACCGGAGAGGTAGATTACGTCACTAACGGTCAGCGCACGCTGAGCATTCCCGGCGGCGATCCGTTAATGACTCGCATTGTAGGCACCGGCTGCGCGTTGTCGGCGGTCGTCGCCGCCAGTTGCGCGTTACCGGGCGCCGCGCTGGACAATGTCGCTTCGGCCTGCTGCTGGATGAAACTGGCTGGACAGGCCGCGGCAGAGCGTAGCGAAGGACCGGGCAGCTTCATCCCGGCTTTTCTTGATGCGCTCTATCATCTGGATGTGGAGGCGGCCAATGCAACGAATTAACGCGCTGACGATTGCTGGCACCGATCCCAGCGGCGGGGCCGGTATCCAGGCGGATCTCAAGACCTTTTCCGCGCTGGGCGCGTATGGCTGTTCGGTCATCACCGCGCTGGTGGCGCAAAATACCTGTGGCGTACAGTCGGTGTACCGGATAGAGCCGGACTTTGTCGCCGCTCAACTTGATTCCGTGCTCAGCGATGTGCGAATTGATACCACAAAAATCGGGATGCTGGCGGAAACCGATATTGTCGAGGCCGTGGCGGAGCGACTACAGCGCCATCATGTACGTAATGTGGTGCTGGATACGGTGATGCTGGCGAAAAGCGGCGATCCGCTGCTCTCGCCCTCTGCGATAGAAACATTACGCGTCCGGCTGTTGCCGCAGGTATCGCTGATTACGCCTAATTTGCCGGAAGCCGCAGCATTGCTGGATGCGCCCCATGCGCATACGGAACAGGAGATGCTGGCGCAGGGGCGGGCGTTACTGGCGATGGGGTGTGAAGCGGTATTGATGAAAGGCGGGCATTTAGAGGATGCGCAAAGCCCGGACTGGCTCTTTACCCGTGAGGGCGAGCAACGTTTTAGCGCGCCGCGTGTGAACACCAAAAATACGCATGGGACGGGCTGTACGTTGTCGGCGGCGCTGGCGGCGTTACGGCCCCGGCATCGCAGTTGGGGAGAGACGGTAAACGAGGCGAAGGCATGGCTTTCGGCGGCGTTGGCGCAGGCGGACACGCTGGAAGTGGGGAAGGGCATTGGTCCGGTACATCATTTCCACGCGTGGTGGTAGTATACTGCCTACAGACCCGTCGTCAGGAAATGATAAATGGAACAAGCGCATACCCGGCTCATCGCGCAACTGAATGAACGAATTTCAGCGGCGGATAATACGCCGCTATACATGAAATTCGCCCAGACGGTAAAGGATGCCGTGCGCAGCGGTATTCTTGAGCACGGTAATATTTTGCCTGGCGAACGCGATCTCAGCCAGCTTACTGGCGTCTCGCGCATCACGGTACGGAAAGCGATGCAGGCGCTGGAAGAAGAGGGTGTCGTCACGCGCGCCCGCGGCTACGGTACGCAAATCAATAATATCTTTGAATATTCCCTGAAAGAGGCGCGGGGATTTTCTCAGCAGGTTGTCTTGCGCGGCAAAAAACCGGATACGCTATGGGTTAACAAACGCGTGGTAAGTTGTCCGGATGAGGTCGCGCAGCATCTGGCGATCCCCGCAGGCAGCGACGTCTTTTTACTCAAACGCATTCGTTATGTTGATGAGGACGCGGTGTCGATTGAAGAGTCCTGGGTGCCCGCGCATCTGATTCATGATGTCGACGCGATTGGCATTTCGCTGTATGACTATTTTCGTCGCCAGCACATTTACCCTCAGCGTACCCGATCTCGCGTCAGCGCCCGGATGCCGGATGATGAGTTTCAGTCGCATATTCAAATGGATGGTAAAGTGCCGGTGCTGGTGATTAAGCAGGTGGCGCTCGATCAGCAGCAGCGGCCTATTGAATACAGCATCAGTTATTGTCGTAGCGACCTATACGTTTTTGTGTGCGAGGAGTAGCGCCTCGCGCGTGGGCGCGCAGTCGCCGCCGCGATGCCCGACCACCCAGCTTGCCACCGCATTTCCCAGCAGTACGGCATCCGCGAGCGGCCAGCCTGACGCCAGTCCTGCCAGCACGCCGCCAGCATGGCTGTCGCCTGCGCCGATGGTATCCACCACGGTTGTCGGAAACGCTGGCACAACGCCGGAAGATTGCGCGCTAAAATACCACGCTCCGTCTTTATCGTGGCGCACCACCAGCGGCGCGGAAAAGCGGTTTACCCATGCTTCGCCGAAAGTGCGCGTATCGGTCGCAAGTCCGGCGCGTTCCGCGGCGATGATGGCTTCCTGGCGATTGAGGGAGACGATGGGTCGGCAGGCCATAATGCGCGCCATTACATCGTCTGTAATATCACCGATTCGTGGGCCAAAATCGATAAAAGGCGTGACATCGTCGACGGTTTCCAGCCACTGGATCAGTGGTTCGCCACAGGACGAGGCCAGTTGATAACCGGACAGGTAGACAAGACTGCCCCGCGGTGTCCTGAGCTGCGACAGCCAGTCCGCATTCCACTGGTTTTCCACGCCGCTAAAAGACATAAACGTGCGTTCGCCATCCGGTTCGACTAACGCCAGACACCAGCCGTTATCTCCTTCAACCGCGTCAATCACGCTGGATAATCCCTCTTTTGCCAGACGGCGGCGAATCCTCTCCGCCCACACGCCCTGGCCCAGCGGCAGCGCATTGCTGGCGTCAATCCCCAGTCGTTTCAACGCCACGGCAATATTCAGCGCACAGCCGCCGACATTGACGCTCTGTTGTTGCAGTTCAATATCGCCTCCGCGACGCGGCAACGTCCAGGCGTCGGCAATGATATCGATCACTGCCGCGCCGATAACGGTGAGCGGACGCCGGGTATGCAGGGTCGGTAATAATGTCAGCAACCGTGCGCCGTTCATAGTGCCTCCCGCCGTTGACGATAACTCGCCAGCGCAACGGCATAGCGCGCAAAATCCAGCTGATTAACCTCGTCCAGCGTTTGCTTTAACTGGGGGTTAATGGCGCTTACCCCGTGCAACGCGCCGCAAATGGCGGTAGCCATCGCGCCGATAGTGTCGGTATCGCCGCCGAGGTTAGCGCACAGCACGGCACAGCGGTTAGGATCGGTATTCGCCAGTTCCACCATGGCGATAGCGCAGGGAACCGATTCAATGGTGCTGGTTCCCGCGCCGATGATCTGATAGAGCTGTTCGCTGGCAGATTCGACGCCGTCGGCGCGGCGGACAATGTTTAGCGCCAGTTCCAGACGTGACGATAGCGAGGCGCTAAACGTGGTAATACGCGCTGTCTGCGCCTGATGGGCGACGGCGGGGAGCGAGTCGGCAATACTTTGCCACGTGTCGCCGTTAACCGCTCGCGAGACGGCCCAGGCGACAACCACGGCGCCAGCCACCGCCAGATCGGATTTATGCGTCGGGCTGGAGGCTAACGCTACTTCTGCTATAAAGGCTGTCAGGTTAGTTGGCGGCAACAGGCAGCCCAACGGCGAAACGCGCATGGCCGCGCCGTTAGTCACGCCGTTATTTTCCAGCGCCGCGATGGGTTTGCCGTCGCGAATCGCATTCAGCGCAATTTTTGACGTCGGGCCGAGTACATTTTTATTGAACGCATCAAAGCGTTCCGCCCAGGCGAGGATGTTACGTCCAATAATCTCGGGATCAATACTGCCTTCGCATTCGAGTAGCGCGTCGGCCAGGCAGAGCGCCATTGCGGTATCGTCCGTAAACTCCGCGCGGTTAAAATAGCAGGCGGCATTATTCTCTTTTGGCCCGGGCAGAAAGCGGTCAATCCAGCCGAAATGCGCTTTGACGCGCGTTCTCGGCCACAGCTCAGAGGGCATTCCCATCGCATCCCCTAACGCTTGCCCGTAAAGAGCACCGAGAATACGTTCTGCTTTCATTTTACTTCCCCTTGTGTCAACGCAATATCGCGATCGTCAATAGCAGTGATCTCTTTGTCCGATTCGCGAAAGAAAATCATAAACAGTAGCGCGATGACGGCAATCATCACTGCGCCAAACGTCCACATGCCCGCCCAGTTGAATGTCAGACCGTTAACCGGTTGCGGATAAGCAAACATTTTTTCCATCATCACGCCGCCGAGACGATACCCCAGCAGGCTGCCGAATCCCTGACAGCAGAGGGTGATAAGCCCTTGCGCAGCGGTACGCATATGAACCGGCGCTTTTTTATCGACATAAATGTAGGCGGTGACGTAGTAGAAATCGTAACTTACGCCGTGCAGCAAAATACCGAGGAACAGCAGGGCGTAAGTGAAGTACGTCTCCGCGCCGCCATAGACAAAAAAGCCGTAGCGGATCGCGGCGGTAATAAGACCAAGTAATAATACCTTTTTAATACCAAAGCGCTTAGTGAAAAAGGGCAAAGCCAGCATAAAGAAGATTTCAGAGAACTGGCCGAGCGTCATCCAGCCGGTGGTGTTTTTCATTCCCACTTCTGTCAGATAGCCGTTAGCGAAGATGTAGTAGAAGGCCAGCGG
Organism: Salmonella sp. A7; assembly: GCF_020181675.1. Classification (NCBI taxonomy): domain Bacteria; kingdom Pseudomonadati; phylum Pseudomonadota; class Gammaproteobacteria; order Enterobacterales; family Enterobacteriaceae; genus Salmonella; species Salmonella sp. A7. Next base: position 1,692,681 of record NZ_CP084001.1, read on the forward strand.
CATCGCAAACAGGAAGGAGCAGATGAAGAAAACGAGAAAGTTTTTATCGCGCAGCAGGACCAGCGCATCCAGCCCCAGCATCACTTTAATATCCATCTTGCCGGTGCTTTTTGGCGGCGTGTCTGGCAGACAGAACGCAAATACGCCCAGCAACGCTGAACTTGCGGCGGTTATGAGCAGTGGAATGTTGGTGGGGGAAATATCGTTATAGCCTAACATTTGCGGCAGGAATCCACAGGCGAGGCCGGAGGCTATCCACCCAATGGTTCCCATAACGCGAATGCGTGGAAAATCGCGTTCAACATCCGGTACGTTAGCGAAGGCAATGCTGTTTGTCAGCGCGATGGTCGGCATATAGGTCAATGAATAGGCCAGAAGCAGCGGAAAGAATCCGACAAAGGTGGTTTGCTGCGCCGCGAAATACATCAGCACGGCGCCTGCAAACATCAGTACCGCCAGGACTTTTTGCGCCGAGAAAAAACGGTCGGTAACGGAGCCGACCAGAATCGGCGACAGGATCGCCGCAATGGCGGTACAGGCATAAGACCAGCCTATTTCACCGGCGGAAAACCCGCTTTTATTTAGCCATAGCCACAGGGGGACGAACCAGGCGCCCCAGATAAACCACTCCACGAACATCATGAACGACAGTTTAAAGGTCGTTTTCATTTTTGAATCCTTCATGACAGGTAAGGTACGCCATGACAATACCATTTAATAATACCTTTTAAATACCAATGAGCATTAATTTTGACCGATCTAACACTTTTTCGGACGTGAATCGAGTCAGCAGATAGCGCCGAAAAAATGCGCTAAAGTTGGCAAAAATGGTCGGTCAGTACCAGGCTTATTGCGACCCGCAATCTGCGGGACAGGACTATTCACCTTCCGATACCCTATCGGAACTTACGGGAGCATAGCTATGACTGATATTGCGCAGTTGCTTGGCAAAGACGCCGACAGCCTTTTACAGCATCGTTGTATGACCATTCCGTCCGATCAGCTTTATCTACCCGGCAAGGATTACGTTGACCGGGTGATGATTGACAATAATCGTCCACCAGCCGTTCTGCGTAATATGCAGACGCTCTATAATACTGGTCGCCTGGCGGGAACAGGATACCTTTCGATACTGCCCGTCGATCAGGGGGTGGAGCACTCCGCCGGCGCTTCTTTTGCGGCCAACCCGCGCTACTTTGACCCAAAAAACATTGTTGAATTGGCGATTGAGGCCGGCTGTAACTGCGTGGCCTCTACCTACGGCGTACTGGCCTCGGTTTCACGGCGTTATGCGCACCGTATTCCGTTTTTGGTCAAACTGAATCACAACGAAACATTGAGCTATCCGACAGAGTACGATCAGACCCTGTACGCCAGCGTTGAGCAGGCGTTCAATATGGGCGCCGTGGCGGTAGGCGCGACGATCTATTTCGGTTCGGAACAGTCTCGTCGCCAGATTGAAGAGATCTCCGCCGCTTTTGAGCGTGCGCATGAGCTGGGTATGGTGACCGTATTGTGGGCTTACCTGCGTAATTCTTCCTTTAAAAAAGACGGCGTCGATTACCATGTATCCGCTGACCTGACGGGGCAAGCCAACCATCTGGCCGCTACGATTGGCGCGGATATTGTGAAACAGAAAATGGCCGAGAATAATGGCGGTTATAAAGCGGTCAACTTCGGCTATACCGACGATCGCGTGTACAGCAAACTGACCAGCGATAACCCGATTGATTTGGTACGTTACCAGTTGGCGAACTGCTATATGGGACGCGCCGGGCTTATCAACTCCGGCGGCGCGGACGGCGGCGACACTGATCTCGGCGACGCGGTTCGTACCGCGGTGATCAACAAACGAGCCGGTGGAATGGGGCTAATTCTGGGACGTAAAGCCTTTAAGAAATCGATGGCTGATGGCGTGAAGTTGATTAACGCCGTACAGGATGTCTATCTGGATAGCAAAGTCACCATCGCCTGAGTTTAACGAAGAAAAGCCGGATGTGAGCGCATCCGGCCAGCGACAGGTGTTATTAACGTAGCAACGGGCAGTCTGGCGGCAGCCGACAGCGTAATGCGCCAGGTAGCACCTCAATATGAAATTCTTGTCCGCTGAGTGGTTCGCCATCCAGATTAAACGTGATTTCATGCGGCGCATGAATATTAAACCACGCCGAGGCGCCGTCAATAATATTCGGATTGTCATCTGACTGCGTGAGTGTGGAAAACAGCGCCGGCAGCAGCTCTTCGCCGGTAAAAATCCGTAGCTGTAACAGCCCGTCGTTAATCAGCGCGGTGGGACATAATTGCTGCCCGCCGCCGGCCTGACGACCGTTGCCGATGCCGATTACCAGCGCATCTCCCTGCCAGTGAAAGTTTTCGCCACGTATTTCGCAGCGGTCAGGGGTCAGCGTATCCATTCTCATCAGACCGTGAATAAGATAGGAGACGCCGCCCAACGCGGCTTTAAGTTTTTCCGGCGTTTCGGTGGTAATGCGGGTGCCAAAACCGCCCGTCGCCATATTGATAAAACAGGTTTTATCATTGACCCTGGCCATATCAATTTCCATCGCGTTTCCGGCAATCGCCAGTTTCAGCGCTTTGTCCAGCGCTTCAGGAATACCGGCGCTGGTGGCAAAATCGTTGGCAGTGCCGAGCGGCAAAAGGCCCAGTGCAGGGGCTACGCCGTCGCGGATCTGGATGAGCGCGGTCGACACTTCATTAATGGTACCGTCTCCGCCGCCGGCAATCACCGTTTCAACGCCCAGTCTACGGGCTTCATCAACGTAACGCTGCGCGTCGCCTTTTTCCCAGGTTACCCGAACGTGAATCTGTATACCTTCGTCGCGAAGTAGAGTAATGGCCTCACGTAGCGGCTGGTTATCAGCGCTTTTGCCATTGAGGATCAGTAAGCTGGCGGGAAAGTTAGCCATCCGTTATGCCTTAATAAGTTGAACAACAATCTCCAGAAAGTGTATAGCAGAAATGAAAAAGCGAGGTCAGAACAGGATGAAAATTGAAATGTTGCGCACTTATTGCTTTACCGTTTTTCTTCCTGCTGTACGCAGCGGTAAGCGAAGCATGGTTTAAGACAAATGGCGACAAGAGAGATGCCGGTATGCGCATTGAGTAGCGCTTGTGAGAGTGCAGGGAAACCACAAGGGGGAGTCAGACGCTTTCCGATATAGCGCCTTTAATAACGAAACGGAGGATTAACAAGACGAACATACGTCAGTTATCAGTATTAATTTCAAACACCATAATATCAGATAAAAACCTGATATTTATTACCAAACATACTTTTTAATAGCATAAAATCGAAATGTTCTTTAGACTGCTTTGGCAGGAACAAGACGCACTATTAGCAGTACACTATTCTTGTTATCAAATAAAACCTATTTAGATGATGACTTAGCGCGGTGTCTTATAGTCGTGCCTGAGGTACCGCTTTTCTCATAAACATAAACAGGCATGTGCATGAAGAGGTTTATATGAATGTCACTTCAGGCGTGAATGCGCAAACGCCATTGCTCCCTCCTTCTGAACGGGGTAATGACGAAAAACCAGTAGCTGAAATCGTTGAGTTTAACGCTTACGGCAATAAACCCAGATGTTTAATGTGTCTGGGAACCTCGGCATTGTTTACAAGTGTTTTCAGTGGGGTATGCTCAGGGGCTGTCGCCAGTGTCAGTAGTGGTGCTGCATATACTACCGCTCTGACGGTTTTAGGCGCATCGCTTGGCATGGGGGGAATTGGTATGATGGGAATATGCGCCGGACTATACCTTAGCGCAAATGGCATCAGAACCCGGCCAGCCTGGCCATAAATGAGCAAACACAGCAAGTCATAGGGAAAAGATGAATTCCGACGATGACACGGGGTGTTAAGCGTCCAGACAAGAGGCTTATGACTTATATAGAAACTCTTTAAATAGAGTATGGGGTGTTATGTATTCAAGAGCCGATCGCTTATTAAGACAGTTTTCACTAAAATTAAATTCCGATTCAATTGCCTTTGACGAAAACAGATTATGCTCATTTATTATAGATAACCGTTACCGTATCTTACTAACAAGCACTAATAGCGAGTATATAATGATATACGGTTTTTGCGGAAGACCTCCGGATAATAATAATCTTGCTTTTGAATTTCTCAATGCTAATTTATGGTTTGCAGAGAATAATGGACCACATTTGTGTTATGATAATAACTCACAATCATTATTACTGGCTCTCAATTTCTCACTCAATGAAAGTTCTGTAGAGAAACTTGAATGTGAAATTGAGGTAGTTATTAGATCAATGGAGAATCTGTATCACATTTTACAGGATAAAGGAATAACTCTGGATACCGATTATACGTGACGGTGGGAAGGGTGTTTGGTGATCTGGTGGTAATAGAGGATAATCAATCCCAGCAAAACTTACATGGCCTGATGAAGGTGGACTGAGCGTAGGTGCGATGGTTTGAGTATTACTTTGACATGAAATCAAACCTCTAATCCGGGAAAACATTATTTTAATCCTTGTAAAACCGGCATTAAAACGTGCCATAACTTTACACGCTTAAATTATCGGTTTTTAACCTTAATTTAATAACCTGGAAACTTTTTGTGTAAGTTCTCACAAAGCAGTTCTTGATTTAATTCACTGATTTTAAACGTAAATGTCAGAATGCTAAGTCCTGAGTCTGACCGGATGCGGGAGGATTGTGACTTGCTGGCTGGCAATGGATAGGGGAGGTCTCTAAACCAAAGCGCCCATTTGCGCTTTGGTTAGTGTGGTCAATTTTTGGATATGGCGGGAAGTACCACTTTTTTATTGATTATATGCAAAAAATAAGCCTGCGTAAGGGAGATTACGCAGGCCAAGGAGGTGGTTCCTGGTACAGCTAGCATTTATGGGTTATGTTTTTCAGCGCGTTGAATAATACCCGCATTGAGCGAAGCGGTATGTGATCAATTTCTAAGAATCTTCCCGCCATGAAAAAATAACCGCAATTAACTACTTAGCATGGGGGTTACGCGTTGATTCGCCTGAGAAATTACGCATCAATAGTGCGTAATCCAGCGTAACGTCCTGCGGGACGGGCATCCAGACGGTATAGCCATCGCCAGGTGCCACCGGCATAGCGTCTCCTTTGGCGTTCTCCATCTGTTCCAGGGTGAAATTGATATTTCCCTGCGGTGTCATCAGCTCCAGACTATCGCCAACGGAGAATTTATTCTTCACCGCCACGGCCGCCAGTTGGCCTTTACGCTCGCCGGTGAACTCGCCGACAAATTGCTGGCGTTCGGAAACGGAGTAACCGTACTCGTAATTCTGGTAATCGTCGTGCGTATGGCGACGCAGGAAACCTTCGGTATAGCCGCGATGAGCCAGACCTTCCAGCGTTTCCAGCAGCGTAGGGTCGAAGGGTTTACCCGCGGCGGCGTCGTCGATGGCCTTACGGTAGACCTGCGCGGTACGGGCGCAGTAATAAAAGGATTTGGTGCGGCCTTCGATTTTCAGCGAGTGGACGCCCATTTTCGTCAGGCGCTCCACGTGGGCGATAGCGCGCAAATCTTTTGAGTTCATGATATAGGTGCCATGCTCGTCTTCGAACGCGGTCATGTATTCGCCCGGTCTTTGGGCCTCTTCTATCATAAACACTTTATCCGTCGGCGCACCGATACCGAGCGTCGGCTCAACGTTCTGTACCGGAATCGGTTCGTGCTTATGCACGATGTTGCCGACAACGTCTTCTTTTCCTTCCTGCACGTTATATTCCCAACGGCAGGCATTGGTGCAGGTGCCCTGATTCGGATCGCGTTTATTGATGTAGCCGGAAAGCAGGCAGCGGCCGGAATAGGCCATGCATAGCGCGCCGTGGACGAAAATTTCTATTTCCATATCCGGCACCTGCTGGCGAATTTCCTCAATCTCTTCCAGCGACAGCTCGCGGGAGAGAATCACACGGGTCAGCCCCATCTGCTGCCAGAATTTTACCGTCGCCCAGTTTACGGCATTAGCCTGTACCGACAGGTGAATCGGCATTGCCGGGAAGTGCTCGCGTACCAGCATAATCAACCCTGGATCGGACATGATCAGCGCATCCGGGCCCATCTCGACGACGGGTTTCAGGTCACGGATAAAGGTTTTGAGCTTGGCGTTATGCGGGGCGATGTTCACCACCACGTAGAATTTTTTTCCGAGCGCGTGGGCTTCGTTGATGCCAAGCTGCAAATTTTCGTGATTGAATTCGTTATTACGCACGCGTAAAGAGTAGCGCGGTTGGCCCGCATAGACGGCATCGGCACCGTAAGCGAAAGCGTAACGCATATTTTTCAGCGTTCCCGCCGGCGAAAGAAGTTCTGGTTTAAACATCATTTTCTCGTTCTGATGACAGGTCAGATCCGCCTCACCTGATGAGGCGGCTGGAGGAGAGTCCTCACTTTAAGGGCGGGCATTGTAGCGCCGTGGGAGAGGGGAGTAAACCACCTTACACCATTGAGTTGACCTGTCCCGGCAGCTCTGAATTCGGGATGCGGACGGTATACCAGGCGAAACGAAAGCGTTTCCAGAAAGAATCGAAATGCAGGTGGTCCAGGCAGTCCATAACGATTTCATTATCCGGGTAAAGCGTGAAGGCAAAATGTGCCCAGCGTGCGCTTAGCTTCATATTAAACAGCGTTCGATCGTGTTTATTACCGTGCAGGCGCGATAGGGTCACCATAGCGTGTAGCGTGCCTTTGTTGGCCTCTTGTTGCACCAGTTCCAGATGCTTATGCGCCAGCGTAATATCCTTCACTTCAAAAATATTCAGCAGGAACAAGCCCCAGGCCTCTTTATGCCCGAACTGATGCGCCAGCCAGAGATTATCGAGTAGTTCTTTTTCATAAGCGGAACGTTTTTCGGTATCAAATTCTTGTTTACTCAGACGCTGGTTGCAGACGCCGATGCTGAAATGAATATTTTGCAGGTCATTTTCATAGTCAGTATAGCCTCCGTTATCTATTAATTTGTACGGGGTGCTCTCGCGCAGAGCTAACTGCCGGTGCAAAATCTCCGCCGCGCGCTGAAAATACCCTAACGCGATGGCAGGATCGTAAGGTAGTAGGCCGTTGTTCTCTTTATTATTGTGTTCAAGGCCCAGCAGGTTTAGCGCGGCGGGGATATTTCTTTGCGCGCCCAGCTCTGCCAGCGGCACGAAATGTTCCGGGAGCCCGAACCAGTTGAAATTTTTAATCGCCGCCCGCCAGTGATGGTTATATTTAATGTCGGCGACGCTATCGAGCCAGGCGAGGCCTTGCGCCTCATCCTTTTCGAAACCCAATAGCCCGGCGTACTGAACGTAGCCACGACGGATTTTCGGCACTGCGAATTGCGTTTGCTGCGCATTCTGACAGAGAAAATTATACATCCACCAGGTGTCAGGAAAATCACGCAGGGCGAACTTTATCGTGTCATCAGAGAAATAATTGTTGAGCTTAACTTTTTCCATGATCGAACGCTGAAGGGTTCGCCAGAGCGCGTCATTATCGTCCAGATCGCTATAGCAGACCCGCAGCCACTCCAGCGCGTTGTGGCGAGATTCCTGGATATGCGCCCGCAGGCTAATCTCTTCGGCTTTGGCGATAATGCGTTCCTGTTCTGCCGGGGAGTCAACCTCTTTAATGCGCAGATCGCGGTGATCGTCCCACCAGATTAATAGCTCCAGATGTTCACGTTCTGCGGCAGAAAGGTGATCGCATACGCTTGATTCCAGAAATTCGCGGATTTCCTCGTGAGACCCTCCCCAGCGCGGCATACGAAACGGGATATATTCATCCAGCACGTAAAATGCCGTCGGGAAAATAGCCAGGCAGACGGCGAGCCAGTATTTTTGCCCGGCATCGTCATTGCACTCCGGTAGCACGGACGGGCGCGGCAAATTTGGGCAAACCGCGTCGGCAAACGACAGCCCGGAATGGGCCATCAGCGCGTCCACCTCCTGCGGTGAATGGCGATGATATTCAGCCAGATCTTCCATTAATGGCTGCCCGGCAACATCCGCGCCCACAAGGAACTCAACCAGCCAGTCGGGCTGGCCGAAGACTTTTGAGTTGGTGCTGGTCAGGGCCGCCGCCATCCACTGGCGCGGTTCACAGTCGATAGCATTGAGCACGGCGATGACCATCCGTTCGTTGCAGGCGGCAGCGCAGATCCACATCGCTCGGGTGGTTTCTCTCGCCCAGCCATAGCTGCGATACAGCCACGCACGGTGATTCCAGTATTGCGCCTCGGCAAGCCAGGCGTGAGTAGAGCGGGGGCGGGCGCGCTGCCAGTTTTTGATCAGCGCTAATCCTTGCGGCCCGGCCTCAACCAGCGTGTCCATATCGTAAAAAGGGTTGTCCATTTGATTCCAGGCGAAGAAATAGCGCTTTTCCGCTTCGCGGCTGGTAAAGCTCTCCGTCAGCGCCTGGTTGTAGCGTTCGTCCAGTTCGTCATAGCGTTCTTCGCGCAGCAGGCCGGGAATATCGGCGATATGCCATTCGCGTTGCCCGTCATTGAGGGGATTTTTGTGGTTGCACATCTCAAACATAGCGTTGAGCAGACGATCACCCTGTTCCATAAAGCGTCCTTTAAATCGGCTCGAAAATTTTGAATTCATTCCACGGCAGTTGTCGCCAGCGGCTGACAGGGTCTTGCAGATAATGGGTGGCTTCCTGTAAATCCCGTCCGGCAGGCGCTGTTGGCGTGTCACGTAGCGTGAGCCATACCCGGCGTGCGCGAACGTAGGCGGTGGCGTAATCCTCCCAGGAATCAAAACAGTCCTGAGCGCGCTGGGCGTTAAGTAACAACACCAGCCAGGCCTGATTTTCATCACACCAGCCGAGCCCGGCGATACAGCGGGTCAGGAAGGCGGTGCGCATGCAGTCGAATGCCAGCGCGTCGCGGACCTGTCCCTGGGCCGCCAGATAATGGTAAAACGTGCGCGGCGAGCTGCCGATGCCCGCAGGCCAGCGGCGTAAGATATCCTCGACCTTGTGGCGTAACGCCGCGCCGTCGAGGTTTTCGCTCAAGCCCAGCTCTTTTTTTACCTGCTGTGCCAGATAGCGGCGTTTGTCATCGTCAAGTTTGAAGACCAGCTCAACGCCTTTGGTCGGTAGCCCGTTGCGCCGGGCGAGGATATCAGCTAGCGCCAGCGCCCATTGCCGCCGTCGGGTATCGCGACGCAGATCCTTCAGACGATCTTTTTCTTTCTCCTCGGCGATACGGGCCGCAATCAGCGGTTTGTTTTTTTTGTAGTTGCGCCAGCTAAAAAATAGGGCGGCAATAATAAGAACAATCCAGAACATTAGCGCTCCTCCCTGGTTGCAGAAAGATAGCGCGTGGTTTGTAGCGTCAGGCTTTCAATTTCGAAAGGTTCACTACTGGTGTTTTTTCCGGCAAGCGTAGGGTGCCATTCATGCCGTGGAAACAGCATTTCCGCAGCCGTCGCCACGTTAGGATCAACAACCTGAAGATAGCGCAGCGCCTCCGGGGCGCTGTGCAGCAGCCACTGTAAAGCCACCGGAGGCGTAGGGAAGTGCTCCATTAAATGAAAATTGTCATGCAGCACATTGAGCAGAAAATTGAGGTCATGAATATGAGTAATAAATTTCCAACCTGAATATTCCGGCGTTGCTTCATAAACTATTCCCATCTCTTCGCAATCGGCGTGGCGCTCAGGAAGTGGTTGCAGATGGCGTAACAGAGATAAAACATCGTTAGCATATTTCTTAATAGGATGGCGATTTTGCTTACCTTTAATCTGATCAATGCTCAGGCCGTTATTACCAACCACCAGGCTTATTGTGACGTGGGGAATATTATTGCCGTCGCGCAGGCTGAACAGGCGAAGTTTTTGTTGTTCAATTTGCCGGGCGTAGTAATCGCCGTAGCCGCCGGAAAGCGCGCCTTTATTATCAAAATCTCCGACGCAGTGTTGCATATGCCAGGATTCATACGCCATCTCACTGCGCAGGCCGGGGTTTGTTGCATCAAACTCAACCAGCACGCCGTTATTCACCGTCATCACCGGTTTTAGCGCCTCGCTGTTGGAGGGATACCAACCTTGTTCACGCAGGCGCTGCATTTTTTGATGCTCCGCTTCGCGCATTGCCAGCACGGTAAAGCAGTTGATGCGCTGTAGTTTAGTTTCCAGCCGCGTTCCTTCCTGACGCGAAAGAAATTCCACTAAATCTCTTTCCATTGCCACAAGTTGCGGGTGCTGAACGTTAAGGTAGTAAAAGCGCTCATCGCCACCCAGCTTTGGCGCCAGCCAGGCGGGGATTTCTGCATCAGCGCTAAAATAAACGGCATAATCGGCGCCGGAGCGCACAGGATAAACATGAGGAAAGTCACCGATGATCCAACGATAAAAATGGTTGCTTAACCAGCGCTGGATATTTTCGCTGTCGCCGCGTTGTTGGCTCCGGGAAAAAATAGACGATTTTACATTTGGCGCATTTATTATATTGCGTGGTTTATAGCGGTGAGATGACGTTTCTGTCATAAAAATCCATGTATAATTAAGTTGGTATTATGTTTATTTATTTTTAGATTCACTTAATGAATTAATGCGCAATAAGTTTAAAAAACTACTCACAGTATATCGGTAAACTAAAAAGAGCGGCCAAATAATTTATTGTCCCCGATCGCGTTCGTCATGGTTTTCGGGATACCGCTTGGCCAAAGAAAAGAGGACAGTGTGTTAATTCCGCCAGAATAGCGTTGGCGGAAAATATCGTTTTACGACCTTGTTATTGTTATGCCAATAATCATTATACCAGGCGACACGCATCCGCTTCCCAGCGATATCCCACCCCGTAGACCGCGCGTATAAATGACTGTTCGGCATCCAGCGATTCCAGTTTACGGCGCAGGTTTTTAATGTGGCTGTCGATAGTACGATCGGTCACCACACGGTAGTCGTCGTAGAGGTGGTTTAACAACTGCTCGCGGGAAAAAACTTTACCCGGTTCAAGCGATAAGGTTTTTAGCAGGCGGAATTCAGCGGGGGTTAAATCCAGCGCTTTACCACACCAGGAGGCCTGAAAGCGGCTTTCATCAATCATTAACGGGCTTTCGGCATCCTGCTGCTGGAGTTCGCGCTGCGGTTTACAGCGGCGCAAAATGGTTTTCACGCGGGCCACGACTTCGCGCGGGCTGTAAGGCTTACAGATATAATCATCGGCGCCGATTTCCAGCCCAAGCAGCCGGTCGATCTCTTCGATTTTGGCCGTGACCATCACAATGGGGATGTCGGAAAAACGGCGAATCTCCCGGCATAGCGTCAGACCATCGGTACCCGGCAGCATCAGATCCAGCAGGATCAGATCCGGCGGCGTTTGACGCACATACGGCAGTACCTTGTCGCCATGATTGATGAGCGTGGGGGCGTAACTCGCCGCGCGTAAGTAGTCAATAAGCAGCTGACCCAGCTTGGGTTCATCTTCAACAATCAAAATGCGCGGCGTGTTTTCATCAATGGGTAATTCAGTCATACTTCTCTCTGTAAATCGCGATCCAGCGGTAACTCTACTGTAATGCTAACCCCGCCAAAAGGCGAATGAGCGGCGTGAAGATGACCGTTATGCGCGTGTACAATATTGACGCATATCGCCAGCCCCAGTCCAGAACCGCCGCTGGCGCGGTTACGGGACACTTCCGTGCGGTAAAAACGGTCAAAAAGCTTTTGTAACTGCTCATCGCTGACGCCCGGTGCAGAATCGGCAAAGGTCAGGAATAATGATTTATCGCGTTGTTCGGCGGAAATATGCAGGCCGCCGCCGCTGTCGGTGTAGCGCAGACTGTTTTCCAGCAGATTATTAAACAGTTGCATCAGGCGATCCGGGTCGCCGAAGACGGTCATGCTATCCGGCAACGCGTAATGTAGCGTTAGCCCCCGGCTGGTAAAGCGCTCTCTGAACGCGCCGCCAGCGACTTCCAACAGGGGAACAAGATCGACGGTCGTTTTTTGGTAAGCCAGCGCGCCCTCGTCAGACAACGAAAGCTGATGCAGGTCGTCAACCAGTTTGGTAAGCGTACCGACTTCCGCCTGTAGGGAGATAACCGATTCTGGCGTGAACTGGCGAACGCCATCCTGAATGGCTTCCAGTTCGCCGCGCAATACCGCCAGCGGCGTGCGCAGTTCGTGGGAAATATCCGCCATAAAGTCGCGGCGCATCTGCTGATTTTTTTCCAGCGTGCTGGCAAGCTGGTTAAAGTCCTGCGCCAGTTTTCCCAGCTCATCGGCGCTGGTTGGGGTCACGCGCGTGGTAAAATCCCCCGCCGCCAGTCTGTGCGTACCCTCGACCAACCGTTTGACCGGGGCGAGCAGGCCACGCGCCAGCAAAAATGTCGCCAGCGCGGCCAGCAACGTTGATAATGCCACGATCATCCAACTGGCGCGCCGCTGCTGCATATCAAAATTAATATCCGTATTGCGCGTCAGCCGCTCGACAGGAGAGGCGATAATCGCGCCGACTTCGACGCCATTGACCAGAATGGGGCGGCGAGTACCGTCATGCGGCACCGGACCGCGTGGGCCGACCAGCACCCGGCCATTTTGATCGACGACCCAGAACTGGGTGCGCCAACCGTGCGGCGGCATACCGGGGCCGGGTTTATCCCGGTCGTTGTCATGCTCAAATGAACGCAGAATCTGGAAAACGAAGCGATCGTTGTTGCGTAAAAAACGCCAGTTGCCGTGTTGCTGGTACTGGTCGCCCAGCGCATCGCCCAGCATTTGTAGCCGCTGCTCGTTGCCGTGTTTGATATAGTCAATAAATCCGCGTTCAAAACTGACGCGCACGGCCCAATGCATACTGATCAGCAGCACGATGCAGGTGGCGAAAATCGCCAGAAACAGCTTGCCGGTGATTCCGGGCCGCCAGACTTTCATTACAGGCTCCTTTTACGCCGTGAAATGACCATGTTTTGCTGTGTATCGTTCGGCACGCGGGCAAAAATTATCGCCGGTAGCGCGATAATAACCGCCATACATAACCAGGTGTACATAAAGACGTGATGTGTGGCGCTACTGTCTATCCCGATATGCTGTTGGCCAAACATACCCAGCAGCATTCCGGCAATAGTGACGCCAATACTCATCGAGAGCTGCATAATCATCGATAATAAGCTATTGCCGCTGCTGGCCAGCGTATCGGGAAGGTCTTTTAGCGTTAAGGTGTTCATGGAAGAAAAGCGCGCCGAGTTCACCATTCCCTGCAAAAGCAGTACCAGCGGCAGGAGATAATACCAGCCGAGCAGCGCGACCGACATAAACAACAGGCTAACCAATGCCAGTCCGAGCGTGGTCGCCACCAGAACCCGACGATAGCCAAAACGGTTAACTATCTGCACCACAATCCGCTTCATTCCCATGCTGCCCAGCACCATGGGGATCATCATCAAACCGGCATGAAACGGTGAAAAACCAAGACCAATTTGCAAAAAGACCGGCGTCATAAACGGCAGCATACCGCTGCCGATACGCCCGGCAAAACTGCCCAGCAACCCCAGTGAAAACGTGGGCGTGCGGAACAATCGCAGGCTGAATAACGCGCCTGAGTTTTTTTTGGCATGGAGGAGATAGAGCAGAATGGCTGCCGCGCCGCCCGCAGCAAGTCCGGCTAATGTCCAGGGCGAAATCCCCATGCTTTTACTACCATCCAGCGCCAGCGTGAGTACCGCCATGCCGATAGCTAACAGCAGGAACCCCGGCAGATCAAAGCGCCGGGTCTCTATGGTGTAGTTTGGCATCAGCATAAAGGTTGCAATAGCGCCGACAATTCCCACCGGGATATTGCTCAGAAAGATCCAGTGCCATGAAGCATATTCCACCAGCACCCCGCCCAGCGCGGGGCCGAGTAACGGCCCGATCTGTCCCGGTAGGGTGACGAAGGTCATCGCCGCCATATATTGCGCGCGCGGCACGATTTTCATGACCGTCAGGCGTCCGACCGGTACCATCATCGCGCCGCCTACGCCTTGTAAAACCCGCGCTAATACCAGTTGATTAAGCGTGCCGGAGAGGGCGCAAAACAGCGAACCCAGCGTGAACAGCACAATGGCGGCAAAGAAGATATTACGCACGCCGATTTTATCTGCCAGCCAGCCGCTGGCGGGGAGCATTACGGCGACGGTAAGAACATATGACACCACTACCATGTGCATATGCAGCGGGCTTTCCCCCAGGCTTTTCGCCATGGAGGGCAGCGCAGTGTTGACGATGGTGGTATCCAGCGACTGCATAAAAAAGCCGAATGCCACAATCCAGAGTTGCCAGCGGGTGTTGTCAGGAAGTTCTGTCATATTTCTACTACCGGTTTGCTATTTTTACGCGAAAAACGCCGCCGCAGACGATCGAAAAAGAGGTACACCACCGGCGTGGTATAGAGCGTCAGGAGCTGGCTCATGACCAAACCGCCGACAATGGTTATCCCCAGCGGCTGCCGTAATTCCGAACCGTCTCCGCCAGATAACACCAATGGCAGTGCGCCGAACAGCGCCGCCAGCGTGGTCATCATTATTGGACGGAAGCGTAACAAGCAGGCCTGGAAAATGGCTTGTTCCGGCGTCAGGCCGCCGCTTCGTTGCGCTTCAAGCGCAAAATCGACCATCATAATGGCGTTTTTCTTCACAATGCCAATTAATAGCATGATCCCTATCAGGGCGATTAGGCTGAAAGGGGCATTGAAGAGTTCCAGCGCCAGAAGCGCCCCAACGCCCGCCGATGGCAGAGTAGAGAGAATGGTCAGTGGATGGACGTAGCTTTCGTACAGTATCCCCAGCACAATGTAGACGGTAGCGATCGCCGCCACTATCAAAATAAGCTGTGAATTCATGGTCTGCTGGAAGACTTGCGCCGTTCCGGAAAAACTGCCGCGTACCGTCGGGGGGACGCCAAGCTGCGTCATTGTGCGATTAATGGCCTCCGTCGCCTGCGATAACGATGTGCCGGTCGGCAGGTTAAAGGCAATCGTGGACGCCGCGGACAATCCCTGATGGTTCACCGACAGCGGCGCATTGGCGGGCCGCCATTGGGCGAAATAAGAGAGGGGAATCGCTTTTCCGTCACGGTTGATAACGAACATTTTCTCCAGCGCGCTGATATCCTGGCTATAGCGCGGATCGACTTCCATCACCACTTTATACTGGTTCATCGGCTGATAAATGGTGGAAATTTGCCGCTGGCCGAAAGCATTATTTAACAGACTGTTTGCGGCCTGAACATCAATACCCAGCCGTGACATGGTGTCGCGGTCGTAGATAAGGTTCATCTCCGCGCCATTATCCTGCTGGTCGGAGTTTACGTCCGCCAGTTGCGGCAGGGCCGAGAGCGCTTTGCGTATTTTCGGCTCCCACTCGCGCAGCGCCGCCAGGGAGTCAGACAGCAACGTATATTGGTAACTGGCGTTAGCCTGCCGCCCGCCGACGCGAATATCCTGTACCGCCATCAGAAACAGCCTGGCGCCGGGTTCTTTTGCCAGTTTGACCCGCAGTCGGTCAATGATTTGCTGCGCCGTCTCTTTGCGTTCGCCGCGCGGCTTCAGCGTAATAAACATCATGCCGCTATTCACCCGCGAGCCGCCGGTAAAACCAGTGACATTATTCACCGCCGGATCGTCGCGAATAATTTTCATAAAATCCTGCAGCTTGCCGCGCATGGCCTGGAAAGAGATGCTCTGGTCAGCCTGAATACCGCCCATCAACACGCCGGTGTCCTGCTCCGGAAAGAATGTTTTAGGGATGGCGATATAAAGCCAGATGTTCAGCGCAACGGTGCCAAGAAAAACCACACCGACAAGACGCGTATGGTTAAGCACCCATTTTAACGACGTGCCGTAACCCTGTTGCAAGGCGACCAGCAAACGGCCAACGCCCCGTTTACGCGGTTGGGTGCGCGGTTTGCTTGATTTAAGCATCCAGCCGCACATCATCGGCGTCAGCGTGAGCGAGACCACCAGCGAAATGCCAATCGCCACCGAGAGGGTAACGGCGAATTCCCGTAATAATCGCCCTGGCAGGCCGCCCATTAACAGCAGCGGCAGAAATACCGCCACCAGCGACAGACTCATGGAGATGACCGTAAACCCGACTTCCCGCGTACCCTGTAATGCCGCTTGCAAAGGTTTCATTCCCGCCTCCAGATGGCGGGCGATATTTTCCAGCACCACAATGGCATCATCAACGACAAATCCGGTCGCGATAGTCAGCGCCATCAGCGACAGATTGTTGAGGCTGAAGCCGCACAGATACATGGCGGCGAAGGTGCCGATGAGCGAAACGGGAACGGCGACGGCGGGGATTAGCGTGGCGCGCCCGGAACGCAGGAATAAAAACACCACCAGGATCACCAGCGCGACAGAGATAGCCAGCGTCTCTTCTACCTCTTGCAGCGATGCGCGAATCGTCGGCGAACGATCCTGGGCGATTTGTAAATCGATAGCGGCGGGGATCATTGCCCGCAGTTCCGGCAGTTTTGCCCGGATGCCGTCGACCGTCTGAATAATGTTGGCCTCCGGCAGCTTGCGGATCATCAACAAAATAGCGGGGTTAGCGTTCGTCATCCCGGCGTTACGGACATCCTGCACCGAGTCGGTGACGCTGGCGACGTCGCCCAGGCGTACCGCCGCGCCGTTGTTATAGTGAATAATCAGCGGCTGGTATTCGGCGGCGGTTTTCAGTTCGTCGTTGGTCTGGATTTGCCAGCGGTGGACGCTATCTTCAATTGCGCCTTGCGGTCGGCGTACGTTGGCGCTGTCGATCGCTTCGCGGACCTCATCCAGCGAGACGCCCTGGTTAAAGAGCGCCTGCGGGTTTAAGCCTACACGTACTGCGGGCAGGGAGCTGCCGCCGACGTCAACATCGCCGACGCCGTCAATTTGCGCGATGGTTTGCGCCAGTTGGGTAGAGGCGAAATCATACAGTTTGCCCTGTGACCAGCTCTCCGAGGTGAGCGTTAAAATCATAATCGGCGCGTCGGATGGGTTGGCCTTGCGATAAGTCGGGCGGCTGGGCATTCCGCCTGGCAACAAGCTTTGCGCGGCGTTAATGGCGGCCTGCACGTCGCGCGCCGCGCCGTTAATATCACGATCGAAATTAAATTCGAGAATAATGCGCGTACTGCCGAGCGAGCTGCTGGAAGTCATTTCATTGACGCCTGCAATGCGTCCCAAAGAGCGTTCCAACGGCGTCGCCACCGACGAAGCCATGGTTTCCGGCGAGGCGCCCGGCAGCGAGGCGCTAACCATAATCACCGGGAAATCGACCTGCGGCAGCGGGGCGACCGGCAGCAGACGGAAGCCCAGAATGCCGCACAGCGTAATGGCGGCGGCAATCAAAATGGTGGCGACCGGGCGGTAGATGAAAAGGGCGAAAAAGCGCATCTACGCCTCCTCTTTATGGCGCGGAAAGCGACTTTTCACGTACAGCGACAGGCGGTCAAACAGGAGATAAATCACCGGTGTGGTAAACAGAGTTAATACCTGGCTGACCAGTAGGCCGCCCACCATTGCGATCCCCAACGGGCGACGTAATTCCGCGCCAACGCCGGTACTCAACATTAATGGCAATGCCCCGAGCAACGCCGCCAGCGTGGTCATCAGAATCGGTCGAAAACGCAGCAGACAGGCCTGGAAGATAGCGTCGCGCGGACTCATCCCCTGTTCGCGTTCGGCGGCGAGGGCGAAGTCAATCATCATGATGGCGTTTTTCTTCACGATGCCGATCAGCAAAATAATGCCGATAATGGCGATAATATCGAGCTCGCTACCGGCGATGATCAGCGCCAGCAGCGCGCCGACGCCCGCCGTAGGCAGCGTTGAGAGAATCGTGATCGGATGGATAAAACTCTCATACAGCACGCCGAGCACGATATACATCGCCACCACGGCGGCGACAATAAGCCAGACGGTGCTGCCCAGCGCCGCCTGGAAGGCGAGCGTACTGCCCTGAAACTGCGTTGTAATATCCGCTGGCAGGGCGAGCGTTTTTTCCGTATCGAGAATCGCCTGCACCGCATCGCCGAGCGAATAGCCCTCCGGCACGTTAAACGAAAATGTCGTAACCGGGAACTGATCTAAATGATTGATAGAGAGCGGAGCGAAGCGCTGCTCAATGCGGGCAATCGCGCTGAGCGGTACGGTGCCGCCGTCGCGGCTCGTCAGGCGAATCGTCTCCAGCGCCGCCAGTCCCGGCGTGCTGGCGGTATTATGTTCCAGTACGACGCGGTACTGGTTCGCCTGGGTATAAATCGTTGAAATCAGGCGTTGCCCGAACGCGTTGTAGAGCGCGTTATCCACATCCGCCATGCTGATACCCAGACGGCTGGCGCTGTCGCGGTCGACATTCACCCAGGCCGCTAATCCCCGATCTTGCCAGTCGCTGCTTACCTCAGAGAGCTGTGGTAACGACTGTAGCGCGTTCTGCAGTTTTGGCACCCAGTGACTGAGCGCATCGAGCGTCGTGGCCTGCAGGGTAAACTGATACTGCGTGCGGCTGACCTGCGTGTCGATGGTTAAATCCTGCGTCGGCTGGAGATACAGCGCCACGCCGGGAATCGTCGCCACGGCGGTTTGCAGCCGGGAGATCACCTGCTGCACGCGGTCATCACGCGCATCCAGCGGCTTGAGGTTAATTTGCAGGCGCGCGCTATTCAGCGTGGGGTTAGCGCCGTCTACGCCAACAAAAGTCGTCAGGCTTTGCACCGCCGGGTCCTGTAATATCCGCTCCGCCACCTGGCGCTGACGTTGCGCCATACTGGCATACGATGACGATTGCGGCGCCTGCAGCGTCCCCTGGATAATGCCGTTATCCTGTACCGGAAAGAACCCTTTCGGGATGACTATCCACAGCATAACGCTGAGCAGGAGCGTGGCGAATGCCACGCTCAATGTAAGCCACGGATGGTTGAGCACTTTCGCTAATCCGCGTCCGTAGCTGGCGATCACGCGGTCAAACATCCGCTCGCAGGCGCGGGAAAAGCGGTTTTGTTTACGCAGAGATTGCTGGCTGAGCATACGCGCGCACATCATGGGCGTGAGCGTCAAAGAGACGACGGCGGAGATTAAAATCGCTACCGCCAACGTCACCGCAAATTCGCGGAACAGTCGACCAACAATATCGCCCATAAAGAGCAACGGGATCAGCACCGCAATCAGTGAAAAGGTGAGGGAAATAATGGTAAAGCCGATTTCGCCCGCGCCTTTGAGCGCCGCCGCCAGCGGTTTTTCTCCTTTTTCGATGTAACGCGAGATGTTCTCGATCACCACAATCGCATCGTCCACCACGAAACCCGTGGCGATAGTGAGCGCCATCAGCGTCAGGTTATTAATGGAAAAATCTAAAAACACCATCACCGCAAAGGTGCCGATAAGCGACAGCGGTACGGCGACGCCGGGAATAATTGTGGCGGGAATGTTACGTAAAAAAAGATAGATAATCATGACGACCAGCGCGATCGCCAGCATCAGTTCAAACTGGGTATCGCGCACGGAAGCGCGAATATTGGTGGTGCGATCGGACAGGACCGTGACCTTCACCGATTTCGGCAGGCTTTCGGTAAGCTGGGGCAGCATCTGGCGAATGCTGTCCGCTGTCGCAATGATATTGGCGCCAGGCTGGCGTTGAACGTTCATCACGATAGCCGGCGCTTGATTCGCCCATGCGCCGAGCCAGCTATTTTCCGCCCCCTGTTCGACGGTGGCGACATCGCCCAGCCGTATCGGCGCGCCGTTTTGATACGCGATGATAAGCCTGCGGTATTCGTCGGCAGACTGCATCTGATCGTTAGCAGAAAGCGTCACCGCCCGTTCGGGGCCATCCAGACTGCCTTTCGCCGAGTTGACGTTGGCGCCGGTAATTGCGGTACGGACCGTTTCGCTGGTCAGACCGAGCGCGGCGACAGCCTGAGCATTCAGTTTTACGCGTACCGCAGGGCGCTGCCCGCCGGCAAGCGTCACCAGCCCGACGCCGGCGACCTGCGAGATCTTCTGCGCCACGCGGGTTTCTACCATGTCCTCTACCTGGGTCATCGGCATCGCGTTTGAGGTGACGGCAAGCGTCATAATCGGCGGGTCCGCCGGGTTGACTTTGCTATAAATCGGCGGATTCGGCAGGTCGGAAGGCAATAAATTGGTGGCTGCGTTAATCGCCGCCTGTACTTCCTGCTCGGCAACGTCCAGCGGCAGCGTCAACTGAAACTGTAGCGTTACCACCGATGCGCTGCCGGAGCTTTGCGACGACATCTGCTTCAGTCCTGACATCTGGCCGAACTGGCGCTCAAGCGGCGCGGTGACGGCGGAGGTCATGACATCCGGGCTGGCGCCAGGGTAGAGCGTAACAACCTGAATAGTGGGGTAGTCGACCTCCGGCAAAGCGGCGACGGGCAGGAAGCGATAGCCGATAATCCCGGCGAGTAAAATCGCCGCCATCAGCAGAGTGGTGGCCACGGGGCGCAGAATAAACAGACGCGAAGGGCCGCCCGTGCTGCCCGGAGGTAATACCTGCATCAGGCGCGCGCTCCTTTTTGACCTTCATGGCGGGAAGGGGATTTTTCATCCGCCACGGTGGTTTGCGGCTCAACGACCTCGACTTTTGCGCCTTCCGTCAGTCGATCAATACCATCGGTAACGACGCGATCGCCTGCCGACAAGCCAGCGCTGATCACCACGTTTCGGTTATCCTGAATACCGATTTTTACCCGCTTCTTGCTGACGTTATTTTCGTCGTTCAGCACCCACACAAAGTGGCCCTCATTGCCCATTTGCACCGCCGCGGCAGGCACCACAACGGCATTTTGTTCGGTATCGACCAGCATCCGGGCGTTCACAAATTGATTGGGGAACAGCGTATCGTCCTGATTGGTAAAGCGTGCTTTAATTTTGATCGTTCCCGTCGTGGGATCAATCTGGTTGTCCAGACTGAGCAACACACCTTCGCTCAGTTTGTGCGAGTTAGTCCGATCCCAGGCTTCTACGACCAGCGCTTTCCCCGCTTTCTGTGCCTGAACCACGGTCGCGATATCGCTTTCCGGCAGAGTAAAAATGAGATCAATCGGGTGCGTTTGCGTAATGACGACAATACCGGCGGTATCGCTGCTGGAAATCTGGTTGCCGACATCCACCTGTTTCAGACCCACGCGTCCCGAGACCGGGGCCGTGATACGACTCCAGTCGAGCTGTAACTGCGCGCTGGCGACATTGGCTTCATCCGCTTTAATGGTTCCCTGGGTTTCGTTGACCAGCGCCTGTTGCGCATCCAGTTCCTGACGGGAAACCAGATTGGTTTTTGCCAGTTGCTGATAGCGCGCCAGATCACGACGCGCATTCGCCAGCGTAGCGTTATCTTTCGCCAACTGTCCCTGAGCCTGCGCCAGGGCGACCTTAAACTGGCTGGGATCGATTTGCGCCAGCAGATCGCCTGCGTTGACCTGCTGACCTTCCTGAAAGTGCAGGGCGATGAGTTGACCATCCACGCGGCTACGTACCGTAACGGTATTCGCTGCGGTCACGGTACCCAGCCCGCTCAGATAGCGCGGTACGGCCTGCGTGGTCGCGGTCGCGGCCTGTACCGGCGCCAGAGGGCCGTCGCGCATACCGCGGCGACCTGCGGCGGCGGTATGCGGCGCTTGCGCGGCGACGCCCGGCGCGGCGGTCGGGCTTTCGCTACGGCTATGCCAGAACCAGAATGCGGCGGCGGCCACTACAACCCCAATCGCTATTGCCCAGCGGAAAGTATTACTGCCTTTCATCGGTATAAGTTTCTCATCCTGAAACGTTTTGCGGAATGTTGCTCCCTCTATTGTAGTCAGCAGGGAAGGGAGAAAAATGGAGGAATTATGGAACACGGTCGGGATTATTCTGAATGGCGACCCGCTTTGCGAGGCGCTACGCAACTCTCATCGGTGAAAATCGTTAACGCGCCGGAGTGCGGTAAAGTGGCGGCACGGCAATGAAGGTAAGCCACCGATTTCAGCAGGACGCTGAAACGGGAAAGCCCCTCCCGAGGAAGGGGCCAAAATAAGGAAAGGGTTATGATGAAGGTAGTCATCATACTGGTGATACTCTTAGTGATTAGCCTACCAGCTTACTAAGACACCAGGGGGAGGAGGAATCCTCCCTTACCCTCACTCCTGACGTTAAGCCACATCAAGAATAATGTCAATCCATCAGCACTGAGCTTGCGAGGCGCTTAGCGGAAAACAACCTCCGCCCAGCGCGCCAGTCCTGCGGTGACGGAGCCGAAATCATCGCCGCCAGCGACGGGTATGCCCGGTAGCTGTTCGGAAAGCGCTTTTTTAATCAATGGCGAACGGGCGCTGCCGCCGGTCAGATAGATGACATCCGGTTTTTCCTGCGCGCTGTCCAGCGCCAGTTGCACCTGTTCCAGAATACGCGCCAGCGGTTGATCCAGCGCCGCTTCCAGTCCTTGCTGGCTGATAGCGACCGCCAGGTCGTCGCTGATAAATGGCAGCCTCGCCGTAATATCCGCCTGGCCGGAAAGGGCGATTTTGCTCTCTTCCGCGCAGCGTACCAGGCGGTAACTAAGCCGCTGGCGCCAGACCTTGAGCAGCAACGCGACCTTGTCTGCTTCACGCGCGTTGCGAACCAAATCGTTCAACAGACGACCATTCGCGCTACTGTAAAAATCGCTTTGCGCCGGGACGTCGTTAATCGCCACGGCGTTCCACCACGGCAGCACCGGCAGGGCGATGCCTTTTTCGGTTTCGCCGCCCATGCCCAGCAAAGGCATCAGATTTTTAAAGGCCAGCGCGATATCCAGATCGTTTCCGCCCACGCGGCAACCGCTGTGCCCCAACAGGCTGTTTTCACGATCGGCGCGCTGACGCCACTGCGGCCCCATCAGCAGCATGGAGCAGTCGGTGGTGCCGCCGCCAATATCCACGACCAGCACACGCTTCTCTTCCCGCAGCGTAGCTTCGTAGTCCAGGCCCGCCGCAACCGGTTCATACTGGAATACCACCTCCTGAAAACCGGCGCGTTTTGCCGCCCGCTCCAGAATACCCTGCGCCTGGCGGTTCGCGTCATCGCCGCCGAGTCCCTGAAAGTTGATCGGGCGACCGATTACCGCCTGGGTAATGGCCTCCGGCAATTGGCTGTGCGCCGTATGACGAATATGTACCATCATGGCGCAGACCAAATCTTCAAACAGCGCGACCTGCTGCGGTTTCAGGCCGCTGGCGCCTAAAAAGGATTTCGGCGATTTGACAAACCAGACCTCCTGGGGATCGTCAATATAGTGCGCCAGCGACGCCAGACCAAACTGTACGCTTTGCGCGCCAACCTCAATATCTTCCTCGCGGTTGTAGCGTATCGCGCGGCGTAGCAGCGCCTGGGTTTCTTCGTCCGTTGCCGGCACATCATGATGGCGATACAGCCACTCGCTCACCGCTTCGCGCGTCGGCGCGCACAGCATAGACGGCAGTAATGCGCTGTTATTCTCCATTGTCAGCAACTGTGGATGCCCGTCGCGCATAATGGCGACCGAGCAGTTTGCCGTACCGTAATCAAATCCTATAAACACCTTAAAATCCCCATGCCAGTGAAGAAGGGGCGTGACTTTAGCGAAATGTCGTCGCGGCGACAACTGGAATATGAAAGCAAGGCGTTACGTGCGATTAGCGTTTATGCTGAAAAGTCAAATAAAGGAGAAAAGTATGTTTACCCTGAGCTGGCAGCCGCCTTACGACTGGTCGTGGATGTTGGGCTTTCTTGCCGCGCGTGCGGTGGACGGCGTAGAAACGGTAGGCGAGGGCTTTTATGCGCGCAGCCTGGTGGTGGGCGAGCATCGCGGACTGGTCAGCGTGAGGCCCAATCTGCCCACCCACACTGTGCAGGTGAGCGTAAGCGCCGGATTACTTCCCGTCGCGCCGGCGTGTCTGGCGAAGGTTTCGCGTCTGTTTGATCTTGACTGCCAGCCCGCGCAGGTTGCCGCCGTGCTGGGGCCACTGGGTGAGGACAGACCGGGGCTGCGTTTACCGGGATCGGTTGATACGTTTGAACAAGGCGTGCGGGCGATACTGGGGCAACTGGTGAGTGTCGCGATGGCGGCAAAGTTGACGGCGAAAGTGGCGCGCCGCTATGGCGAGGCGTTGCCGGATGCGCCCGATTATGTCTGTTTTCCCGGTCCGGAAACGCTGGCGTTGGCCGATCCGCTGGCGCTTAAAGCTCTGGGGATGCCGCTGCGGCGCGCCGAAGCGCTGATTCATCTGGCGCAGGCGACGCTGGCGGGAAAACTGGCGCTCGCCGCGCCGCCGGATATTGAGCAGAGCGTTAAAAATTTACAAACGTTTCCGGGAATTGGCCGCTGGACGGCGAACTATTTCGCCCTGCGCGGTTGGCAGGCAAAAGATATCTTTTTACCCGATGATTACTTAATTAAGCAGCGCTTCGCCGGGATGACGCCCGCGCAGATCCGTCGCTACGCGGAGCGCTGGAAACCGTGGCGTTCCTACGCGCTACTGCATATCTGGTATACCCACGGCTGGCAACCGTCAATGGATAGCGAAATAGCTGGTATTCAGTAACAAATCCAGTGGTTGCGCTTCGGCGATAGTGTCGCCATAAATTAGATCCACGCCAATACGGGAGAGCGTATCCAGCACCTGTGGGTTTTGTACCGGCCCGGCGAGCGTTTTGATGTCCAGATGCTGGGCGTGTCCCTGGATGATCGAGGTCAGCATTTCATCCATTAAACTCTCATGAACGTTGGCGATAAGGTCGCTATCCAGCAGTAAATAATCGACGATATGCGGGGGCAGTAAATTAAACAGCTGTAAATCGCGCCCGACATGGCTGAGAATCACCTGGCAGCCGCGTTGCCGCAGTTTTCGCAGAGTCGCAGCGGCGGTCTGCGCCTGCTTAACGATAACGTCAGCCGGGATAATCAGGTGTAATAACCGTGGCGGCAGTGGGCTATGCTCCAGTTGTTCCAGCAGCTCATCAATAAGGGTCGCGCTGTATAATCCCGCGGCGGACAGCGGCAGCGCAACGCTTAATCCCTTGCTGGCGACGGCGGTCGCCGCATGGTGGAAAAACTCATGGAATACCCGTCGGTCAAGCGCGTGATGCAGCGCGGAGTCGGCTAATCCTGCCCGGAACGCGCGCTCTTCCATCACTTCCCCTTCGCTGGTCCACAGCCTGAGTGAGACCAGCCAAAAGCTGGTGGCCTCCGGCGTACGCGGCGGCGCGACGTTTCTGGCAAGCATTAGCAGGTGGTTATTTTTAATCATATGCCACTGTTCTTCCAGCGGCATCATTCCCTTTGAGGAGGTTAATGCGTGCTGCGGTTCGTACACGGTCAGACGGCCGCGACCGCTATTTTTCGCGGCGTAGCAGGCTATATCGGCCTGAGACACGACCTCTGTGAGCTGGCAGTTATGTTCATTTATCATTGTGATCCCGGCGCTGGCGCCGATCCGATGCAGGCGTCCTTCCCACATAAAGTGATATTCATTAACGGCGTTGATAAGCCGCGTCACGATAAAGCGCGCGCTGTCACTATTACAATCCGGCAGCAACAGGCCAAACTCATCGCCACCCAGACGGGCCAGGAGATCGCCAGATCGAAGCATACTGAGCATCAGTGACGCGAGTTCGCGCAATAAGGCATCGCCGGCGGCATGTCCCGCGCTGTCGTTAACCGCTTTAAAACGGTCCAGATCGATAAACACCAGCGCATGATGTTGAGGCGATTCCTGTATTGTTTGCAGGCGCTGTTGAAGCTGCTTTTCAAAACTGGCGCGGTTGGCAAGATGGGTGAGGGCGTCATGCGTTGCGCTGTAGCTGAGCTGGCGTAACATTTTTCGTGATTCGGTAACGTCCTGGATAACCAGAACCGAACCAATCTTATCGCCGTCAAGCGTACTGAGCGGCGTGATACTGTAATGAATATCGTAGCTGCCGCCGTTATGACAATGGAGCACTATCTCCTGTTCCATGTCCGATCGCGACCTGTCGGCGCGATAAATATCCTCCAGCAGCGGCCCCTTATTACCTGACGTAATGCGCAGAACCGTTAATAATGGCGCGCCTAAAGCATCCTCCTGCCGCCAGCCGCTCATCTTCTCGGCGATCGGGTTCATAAAGGTGATATTCATCGCGACATCAATACACACCACCGCTTCTCCGATAGAGTCAAGCGTGATGTGCAACCGTTCTTTTTCCTGAAATAGCGCGTCGTTCGCCTGTGTAATACGCTCCATCAACCGCTGGTTTTCCTGCTCGCTTTGCTTGAGATCGTTAATATCTTCAATCTGAGCAATAAAATAGAGAGGTTTATTGTCTTTATGACGAACCAGCGAGACGGCCAGTAGCGCCCAGACGACATCGCCGTTGCGGGTGTAGTAGCGTTTTTCCATGGAATAGCTATTGATGTCGCCGCGCACCAGCATGTTTAGCTGTTCAAGGTCATTATTCAGGTCTTCCGGCCAGGTCAATTGCTGAAATGTCATCGTGCGTAATTCATCCTGGCTATAGCCAAGAAAATGGCTCAGAGATTTATTGACCTGTAGCCACTGACCCTCCGTACCGACCAGCGCCATACCAATGGCGGAATACTCCATCGCGTTGCGAAAGCGGGATTCGCTCTCGGTGATATGTTTGCGTTCCGTGCGAAACGCGTACATCACCATCGTCATCATATTGGCAGGCAGCAGGATCATTAAAAAAGGTAGCCACGGCATATTGACCATCACGTCGGTTTTCGGCGTGGCGAGCAGCGTGGGGTCATTGGCCAGCATGAGCGAGACCACGATAACGGTAGCTAAAAAAATTAAAAACGCCTCCATTCGCGGCAGGCGCACCGCACTCCACATCAACAGGACGATAACGCACGTAAACGGCCACGGAATATAGCGCATAGCGAGCCAGCTTAGCGCCAGCGTAATGACCAGCGTCAATAGCGTTTCCAGCAACAGATGCGGGTCGCGATGACGCAACAGATAGTGTGGTTTAAACAGTAAACCTAACGGTACCAGCGTCAGCGCGCCGATGGCTTCCGATAATACCCAAATCAGAAACGCTTTCGAGGCGACCGCTTCCGGCGCTATCAGCCAAAATAACATGCCGCCGAGTAGCGGCGGAATCACGGCGCTGCCGATAGCCAGACGAAACCAGTCATTCAAATTTTGTAAGGGGTTGTAGCTGGGGAGCAGTTTTCGCAGCAGTATCGCGCCAGTGGCCGCCTCGATAATATTTATTGCCGTCCAGCTAAAGTTAAGCGAGGCGGCAGGAAATAAAGTCAGTGAGGCGCCGATGCTGCCGAGCGAGCAGGCGACCGCGATCCCTGGCCACAGACGGCCCGCATGGCGGTAAAACGCGACCATCATAATGGAGGTGGGGAACCACAGCGGCGCGAGTTGGGTGCCGACACGCGATAATACGAGCGAAAAGAGCGTAAAGACAAACGCGACCAGGCCTAAACTGACCAGACGCAATAGCGGGTGGGGGACGGTAACGAAAACATGTTGGGATGGTTTACTCATTACCACTCTATCCGAATCGCCGGTAACGTCGCGGAATACCGGACGCGTCAGTTTACTCTGTGATTATGCTAGTATAAACGCGTAATGATTTATACGCTGGCTGAATATAAATTGTGGCTCCCGGCGTATTCCTCCTCCAGACGGGTCGATAAATCCGCTGTCCGCGTTAAAACTGAACGCTTTTACGTCGCGACGTCGAATGCGCCGCCAACAAATTCACCGTGGCATAGCGCCGGACTGGTATCGCGCTGCTGAAATCCCTATAATTGCCGCGTTTGGCGTTTCGGCGCCCCCCTTCCTTACATCCAGGTTAATCAGGTCGCTAAATTTATGACTGATCAGTCTCATCAGTGCGTCATTATCGGTATCGCTGGCGCATCGGCTTCCGGCAAGAGTCTTATTGCCAGTACCCTTTACCGCGAATTGCGTGAACAAGTGGGTGACGAACATATTGGCGTTATTCCCGAAGACAGTTATTACAAAGATCAAAGCCATCTGTCGATGGAAGAACGCGTAAAAACCAACTATGACCATCCGAATGCGATGGATCACAGCCTGCTATTTCAGCATCTTCAGGCGCTCAAGCGCGGTTCGGCGATTGAATTACCGGTATACAGTTATGTTGAGCATACCCGTATGCAGGAAACGGTTCGCGTAGAACCGAAGAAAGTGATTATTCTTGAAGGTATTCTGTTACTGACCGACGCGCGTTTGCGTGAAGAGATGAACTTCTCTATTTTTGTCGATACGCCGCTGGATATCTGTTTGATGCGCCGTATCAAACGCGATGTGAACGAGCGTGGTCGCTCAATGGATTCGGTGATGGCGCAATATCAGAAAACGGTGCGTCCGATGTTCCTGCAATTTATTGAGCCTTCCAAACAATATGCGGATATTATCGTGCCGCGCGGCGGTAAAAACCGCATCGCTATTGATATTCTGAAAGCGAAAATCAGCCAGTTCTTTGAATAAATCTGGCGAATTGTGTACCGTTCAGTGATAACCTGGTTAGCCCTTGATGTGCTTGATTTAAGGGCTTGATGCGCGAAAGGAGAAAGTGCCATGCGTTTATGCGACCGAGATATTGAAGCCTGGCTGGATGAAGGCCGTTTGTCTATCACCCCGCGACCTCCCGTAGAGCGCATTAACGGCGCGACGGTCGATGTACGTCTTGGCAATAAATTTCGAACCTTCCGTGGCCATACGGCGGCGTTTATCGATCTGAGCGGGCCGAAAGATGAGGTCAGCGCGGCGCTGGATCGCGTGATGAGCGATGAAATCGTTTTGCCGGACGGCGAGGCATTTTATCTGCATCCGGGCGAGTTGGCGCTGGCTGTCACCTTTGAATCCGTTACCCTGCCGCCGGATTTAGTGGGCTGGCTGGATGGTCGTTCCTCGCTGGCGCGTCTGGGACTGATGGTGCATGTGACGGCGCACCGTATCGATCCCGGCTGGTCGGGCTGCATTGTGCTTGAGTTTTACAACTCCGGGAAGCTGCCGCTGGCGTTGCGTCCGGGTATGCTCATCGGCGCGCTGAGCTTTGAGCCGCTGTCCGGTCCGGCGGCGCGGCCTTATAACCGCCGTCAGGATGCCAAATATCGCGATCAGCAGGGCGCTGTTGCCAGCCGGATTGATAAAGACTGAGCCATTCGGCGCAATACTGCCGGTCCATTGAGGGTAGCATGAGACGATTTCTGACGACGCTGATGATTCTCCTGGTCGTGCTGGTGGCCGGATTCTCTGCGTTGGTATTGTTGGTCAATCCGAATGATTTCCGCGCCTATATGGTGCAGCAGGTTGCCGCGCGTAGTGAATATCAGTTGCAACTGGACGGGCCGCTGCGCTGGCACGTATGGCCGCAACTCAGCATCCTTTCCGGGCGAATGACGCTAACGGCGCGAGGCGCCAGCGAACCGCTGGTGCGGGCTGACAATATGCGCCTGGACGTCGCTTTATGGCCGCTATTGAGTCATCAGCTTCATGTTAAGCAGGTGATGCTGAAAGGCGGGGTGATTCAACTGACGCCGCAAACGGAAGCGGTACGCAGCGATGATGCGCCGGTCGCGCCGAAAGATAATACCTTGCCGGACGTAGCGGAAGATCGCGGCTGGTCGTTTGATATTCGTAGCCTGCGCGTTGCCGACAGCGTGCTGGTTTTCCAGCATGAAAATGATGATCAGGTCACGGTGCGCGATATTCGTCTGAATATGGAACAAGATGCCGAGCATCGCGGCACGTTTGATTTTTCGGGACGCGTGAACCGCGATCAGCGGGATCTTGCTTTATCATTCAGCGGAACGGTGGATGCTTCCGATTATCCGCATAATTTAACCGCGGGTATTGAGCAACTGCGTTGGCAATTGCAGGGCGCGGATCTACCGGCGCAGGGGATTGAGGGGCAGGGACAACTGCAGGCGCAGTGGCAGGAGGCGCAAAAACGTCTTTCATTTAACCACTTAAATTTAACGGCGAATGACAGTTCTCTGACCGGGCATGTTCAGGTAACGCTGGCGGAGCAGCCGGAATGGCAAATTGACCTCCAGTCCAGCAAGCTTAATCTGGACAACCTGTTGCCGCATCATAGCACCGTGGCACAGACGGGCGGCGCGGTGTCGCAGGGGCAAAATACGCTCCCCCTGACCAGGCCAGTTATCGCGTCGCGTGTTGGTGCGCCGCCTTATCAGGGGCTGCAAAGCTTTACGGCGGAGATTGCTTTACAGGCGGATTCAGTTCGCTGGCGGGGAATGGACTTTACCCAGGTTTCGACGAAGATGTCTAATCAGGCCGGATTGCTGGATATCACCGAGTTGCAGGGGAAACTGGCCGACGGAGAGATGTCGCTGCCCGGCACGCTTGACGCCCGCACCGCCAGTCCGCGCATCGAGTTCCACCCTCGCCTCAACCATGTTGAGATTGGGACTATCCTGAAAGCCTTTAATTATCCGATTAGCCTGACCGGTAAGATGTCGCTGGTTGGCGATTTCTCCGGGGCGGATATTGACGCAGAGGCATTTCGCCACAGCTGGAAAGGAAAAGCGCATGTTGACATGAGCAATACGCGCCTCGAAGGAATGAATTTCCAGCAACTGGTGCAGCAGGCCGTAGAGCGAAGCGGCGGCGACGCGCAGCAGTCGCAGGAAAATATGGACAACGCGACCCGACTGGATCGCTTCACGACCGATCTGACGCTAAATAAGGGCACGCTGACGCTCGACGACATGGTCGGGCAATCTTCTATGCTGGCGTTAACCGGCAGCGGAACGCTGGATCTGGTTAAGCAGAGCTGTGATACGCAATTTAATCTGCGTGTGCTGGGCGGCTGGAACGGCAATAGCAACCTGATCACCTTCCTGAAAGAGACGCCGGTGCCGCTGCGCGTCTATGGCAAGTGGCAGGAGCTGAACTATACCCTGCAAGTGGATCAGTTATTGCGTAAGCATTTACAGGATGAGGCAAAGCGTCGGCTCAATGACTGGGCGGATCGCAATAAAGATACCCGCAACGGTAAAGATGTGAAGAAACTGCTGAATAAGCTGTAGTTTTTGGCCAAAGGGCAGAGCCGGATGGCGAGGCTAACGCGCTTCCGGCCTGCCTGGTAAGCAGGCCGGGGCAGACGAACAGACGTTACATCTCCGAGTCTGGCTCGCCGTTATGCAGCGGAATTAACTGCACTTTCTGCACTCGATGGCTTTCTACCTGCAATGTTTTCAGCAAATAATCGCCCACCTGAACCTCTTCACCGGTTTGCGGTATGCGCTGCAAATATTCCATCAACAAGCCGGCAATCGTATGGTATTCCCGTTTTTCATCCAGTGGTAGCGGCACGTACTGCACCAAATCCTCCAGCGGCATATGGCCGTTTGCTGTCCAGGAACCGTCCGGGTTCTTCTGAATATCGTGGCGGGCGTCAATTTCCTCGACTTCATTCGGCAGATTACCGGCGATAGTCTCCATGACATCGCTTAATGTCACAATGCCTTCAACCGAGCCAAACTCATCTACGACAAAGGCAAAATGGGTTCTGGCGTTACGGAACTGCTCCAGCGCAGGCAGCAGCGGCAATGTTTCAGGGAAAACCAGCGGTTGGCGAATCAGCGCCCGCAGGTTGAGCGGTTCGCCGCGCAGCGATTGTTGCAACAGATCGATGACGTGGACGACGCCGAGTAAATCTTCCTGTTCATTTTCACCCGTCACGACCAGACGCGTATGCTGGTTCTTTTCCAGCAGAGCGCGGATTTCCGCTTCCGGCGCGTTGAGATCGATATGCTCGATATCGTGGCGCGACGTCATGATGCTACTTACGGTGCGCTGGTTGAGATTCAGCACCCGCTCGATCATCCTGCGCTCCTGCGGATTAAAAATCTGGCTGTCGTCATGGTCTGCCAGCATCGCAGCGGTTTCCGCATCCAGTTCGGCATCCTCTTTTTTACCGCTAATCAGCCGCATCACGGCCTCCGTTGTGCGCTGGCGCAGCGTATGGTTAGCGGAAAGAAAACGGCGGCGGTTAAAAATAGCCAGTTGGTTGAGCGCCTCGATCATCACCGAGAAGCCGATAGCCGCGTACAGATACCCTTTCGGAATGTGGAAACCAAACCCTTCCGCCACCAGGCTAAAGCCGATCATTAGCAGGAAGCTAAGGCACAAAATGACAATGGTGGGATGGTTGTTCACAAATCGGGTCAGGGACTTGCTGGCGAGCAGCATCAGGCTAATGGCGATTATCACTGCCGCCATCATGACCGCCAGGTGATCGACCATCCCCACGGCGGTAATCACGGAGTCGAGAGAAAAGATAGCGTCCAGCACCACGATTTGCGCGACCACCGCCCAGAATTTCGCCCCCTTACGCTGGGTAGGGTTGGCGCTATCTTTCCCTTCCAGCCGTTCGTTGAGCTCCATGGTGGCTTTAAAGAGCAGGAAGAAGCCGCCGAACAGCATAATCAGATCGCGGGCGCTGAAGCTTAATGCCTGTACGCTAAAGAGCGGCTTAGTCAAGGTGACCAGCCACGAGATTGACGCCAGCAGCAGCAGGCGCATGATCATCGCCAGTATCAGGCCGGTAATGCGCGCGCGGTCGCGCTGCCCCGGCGGTAGTTTTTCAGCGAGGATGGCAATAAAGACCAGGTTATCAATGCCGAGAACAAGTTCGATAACGATTAACGTTACCAGTCCGGCCCAGATTGACGGATCGGCAATCCATTCCATAGTAAGAGCAATACCTTCTGTAATATGACAATTGTCACAATTCGATCATGGATAATACGGCGGAAAAATGCAATGCCGCAGAGCAATTTATCTTTGTTACGCGGCTATAAAATAACTTTAAAATAGCCGTAATGTTTCTGTCGGAAACTAAATAATGTCAAGAATATATTTAGGAAATATCGCAGGTGGAGTGGAGTAAATAAATATTGTCAACATCAATAAAATCCTAAAATCATCTGTTAATTCATTTAATATTAATCTTAAAAATATAGAATGGCGGGTTTGTTACCTTGCCTGTCATTAGGTTAGCTGCAACAATTCTTGCAGGATTAAGATAGCGCTCTTAAATATCCTGTCACAACATCGAGAAAACTATTAATACGTAACCTTTATTTCGCTGAAGATTTTTATCTGAACGAGGATAAAATCGGAGGGGAATGCGAAAATTTAGAATAATCAGTGTATTGGTAGCTAAGAAGCCAGGGGCGGTAGCGTGCCTGAAAGCCTGAATATAAGCCTTTATTATTCTGTCAATAGCCTGCGGATGAATTGATTTTTTTTCAGAATGATGCCAGTTAATTTTCTCTGCCATTAACTGCAAGGTAAATGTGCACGGACGAAGCCGCTATTTAAATTGCACAGGATAATGACTCTGCCAAAGTGATAAATAATCAATGATGAAATCCAAAATGAAATTGATGCCATTATTGGCGTCGCTCAGCTTGATAAGTGGTTGCACAGTACTTCCGGGCAGCAATATGTCTACGATGGGGAAAGATGTGATCAAACAGCAAGACGCTGACTTTGATCTTGACCGGATGGTCAATGTGTATCCGCTGACGCCACGGTTGGTTGAGCAATTACGCCCGCGGCCCAATGTCGCGCAACCGAATATGTCGCTGGACCAGGAGATCGCCAGCTATCAGTATCGCGTCGGGCCTGGCGATGTGCTGAATGTCACCGTCTGGGATCACCCGGAATTGACCACGCCAGCAGGCCAGTACCGCAGCTCAAGCGATACCGGCAACTGGGTACAGCCGGACGGCACCATGTTTTATCCCTACATTGGCAAGGTTAGCGTCGTCGGTAAAACTTTGTCAGAGATTCGCAGCGATATTACCGGGCGTTTAGCGAAGTACATCGCGGATCCGCAGGTGGATGTCAATATCGCCGCTTTCCGCTCGCAAAAAGCGTACATCTCCGGCCAGGTGAATAAATCCGGTCAGCAGGCCATTACTAACGTACCGCTAACCGTCCTGGATGCGATTAACGCCGCGGGCGGCCTGACCGATATGGCGGACTGGCGCAACGTCGTGTTGACGCACAACGGCAAAGAACAGCGCATTTCGCTACAGGCGCTGATGCAAAATGGCGATCTTAGCCAGAACCGCTTGCTCTACCCTGGCGACATTCTGTATGTGCCGCGCAATGACGATCTGAAAGTCTTTGTCATGGGCGAAGTGAAAAAACAGAGCACCCTCAAAATGGATTTCAGCGGTATGACGCTCACCGAAGCATTAGGCAATGCGGAAGGCATCGATCTGACCACCTCCAACGCCAGCGGCATTTTTGTGATTCGTCCGTTGAAAGGCGAGGGGGGACGCGGCGGCAAGATCGCCAATATCTACCAGCTTGATATGTCTGACGCTACGTCATTGGTGATGGCGACGGAATTCCGACTTCAGCCTTACGATGTGGTGTACGTCACGACCGCGCCGGTTGCTCGCTGGAACCGTCTGATCAATCAGTTGCTGCCGACCATTAGCGGTGTCCGTTATATGACGGATACGGCCAGCGACATTCATTCCTGGTAATCGTTATGTTTAACAAAATCTTAGTGGTCTGTGTGGGGAATGTTTGCCGTTCCCCGACGGCGGAACGTTTGCTAAAGCGCTTTCATCCCTCGCTGACGGTTGCGTCCGCCGGATTAGGCGCGCTGGTCGGCAAAGGCGCCGATCCTGCGGCGGCGAGCGTGGCGAGCGCCCACGATCTGTCTTTGGAAAATCACTGCGCAAGGCAAATTTCCGCGCGTCTGTGCCGGGAATATGACCTGATTCTGACGATGGAGAAACGTCACATCGCCGCCCTGTGCGACATTGCGCCGGAAATGCGCGGCAAGGTAATGCTGTTTGGTCACTGGGACAGCGAGCGTGAAATACCGGACCCGTATCGCAAAAGCCGCGATGCGTTTGAGGCGGTGTACACATTACTGGAAAGGTCTGCCCGCCAGTGGGCGCAGGCACTGAATGCAGAGCAGGGAAAACCATGACAGAAAAAGTAAAACAATCTGCGGCGGTTACGGGTAGCGATGAAATCGATATCGGGCGTCTGGTCGGAACGGTGATTGAAGCGCGTTGGTGGGTGTTGGGGACGACGGCCATCTTTGCGCTGTGCGCGGTAATTTATACGTTCTTCGCCACGCCCATCTATAGCGCCGATGCGCTGGTACAGATTGAACAAAACGCCGGTAATTCGCTGGTACAGGATATCAATAGCGCATTAGCGAATAAGCCGCCGGCTTCCGATGCGGAAATTCAGCTCATTCGATCGCGCCTGGTGCTGGGGAAGACCGTTGACGATCTGGATCTGGATATTGCCGTCACCAAAAACACCTTTCCGCTGTTCGGCGCCGGGTGGGAGCGGCTGATGGGACGTCACAATGAAAGGGTGAAAGTCACGACATTCACCCGACCAGAGACGATGAGCGGACAGATCTTCACCCTCAAAGTGCTGGGCGACAAACGTTATCAGTTGGTCAGCGACGGCGGATTTAGCGCGCAGGGCGTTGTGGGCCAGCCACTCAATAAAGACGGCGTGACGATGCGGGTAGAGGCAATTGACGCCCGTCCTGATACGGAATTTACGGTGAGTAAATTCTCAACGCTTGGCATGATTAATAACCTGCAAAATAACCTCACCGTAACGGAAACCGGCAAAGATACCGGCGTTCTGAGCCTGACGTTCACGGGAGAGGATCGCGACCAGATCCGCGAAATTCTCAACAGTATTACCCGTAACTATCTGCAACAGGATATTGCGCGGAAATCTGAAGAGGCGGGGAAGAGCCTGGCGTTTCTGGCAAAACAACTGCCGGAAGTCCGCAGCCGTCTGGATGTGGCGGAAAACAAGCTAAACGCTTTCCGCCAGGATAAAGACTCGGTGGATTTACCGCTGGAGGCGAAGGCGGTGCTCGATTCGATGGTTAATATCGACGCCCAGTTGAATGAGTTGACGTTTAAAGAGGCGGAAATTTCCAAGCTCTTTACCAAAGCGCATCCGGCTTACCGCACCCTGCTGGAAAAACGTAAAGCGCTGGAAGATGAAAAAGCCAAACTGAACGGGCGGGTGACGGCAATGCCGAAAACCCAGCAGGAGATTGTGCGTTTGACCCGCGATGTGGAGTCCGGCCAGCAGGTCTATATGCAACTGCTTAATAAACAGCAGGAGCTGAAAATCACCGAAGCCAGCACCGTTGGCGACGTACGCATCGTTGACCCGGCGATTACCCAGCCGGGCGTGCTGAAGCCGAAAAAGGCGTTGATTATTCTCGGCAGCATTATTCTGGGATTAATGTTATCGATTGTCGGCGTGCTGCTGCGCTCGCTGTTTAATCGTGGTATCGAAAGCCCGCAGGTGCTGGAGGAGCACGGGATCAGCGTCTATGCCAGTATTCCGCTGTCGGAATGGCAAAAAGCGCGCGATAGCGTCAAAACCATTAAAGGGATTAAGCGTTACAAGCAGAGCCAACTGCTGGCGGTGGGCAATCCGACCGATCTGGCGATTGAGGCGATTCGCAGCCTGCGCACCAGCCTGCATTTCGCCATGATGCAGGCGCAAAATAATGTACTCATGCTCACAGGCGTCAGCCCCTCTATCGGCAAAACCTTTGTTTGTGCCAATCTGGCGGCCGTCATCAGCCAGACGCATAAACGGGTATTACTGATCGACTGCGATATGCGCAAAGGCTACACCCATGAACTGCTCGGCACCAATAACGTGGACGGCTTATCTGACATTCTGGCGGGCAAAGGCGAGATAGCCTCCTGCGCGAAACCCACAGCGATCGCTAATTTTGATCTTATTCCGCGCGGTCAGGTACCGCCTAATCCATCGGAACTGCTGATGAGCGAGCGCTTCGGCGAGCTGATCGCCTGGGCAAGCAGCCGCTACGACCTGGTATTAATCGACACGCCGCCGATTCTGGCCGTGACGGACGCCGCGATTGTGGGTCGTCACGTCGGGACGACGCTGATGGTGGCGCGTTATGCCGTCAACACCTTAAAAGAGGTGGAAACCAGTCTGAGCCGTTTTGACCAGAATGGCATTCAGGTCAAAGGCGTCATTCTCAACTCCATTTTCCGCCGGGCGACGGGTTACCAGGATTATGGCTATTACGAGTATGAATACCAGTCAGATTCCAAATAAAAAATAAGGCGTGCCGGATGGCGCGGCCTGTGACTGTAGGCCGGACAAGCGTAGCGCCATGCGGCAAAACTATCTGGGGAATAAGCATGACAACAGACAATCCGCTGATCTCAATTTATATGCCAACCTGGAACAGGCAGCAGTTGGCTATCCGGGCGATTAAATCAGTACTACGTCAGGACTACCGTCACTGGGAGATGATCATCGTGGATGATTGCTCCTCGTCTTATCAGCAGCTACAACAATTTGTTGAGGAGCTGAACGACCCGCGCGTCCGTTATACCCATAATGCCAGGAATACTGGCGCCTGCGCGGTTCGCAACCAGGCCATTATGCAGGCGCAAGGGCATTACATTACCGGTATTGATGATGACGATGAATGGACGCCAAACCGTCTGAGCGTGTTTCTGGCCCATAAACACCAGTTGACTACGCACGCCTTTTTGTATGCCAACGACTATGTGTGCGAGGGCGAGGTCTACTCTCAGCCTGCCAGCCTGCCGCTGTATCCGAAATCCCCTTATTCGCGCCGCTTGTTCTACAAGCGCAATATTATTGGCAATCAGGTTTTTACCTGGGCCTGGCGTTTTAAAGCGTGTTTGTTCGATACCGAACTCAAGGCGGCGCAGGACTACGACATTTTTCTGCGCATGGTGGTGGAGTATGGCGAACCGTGGAAAGTCGAAGAGGCGACGCAAATTTTACATATCAACCACGGCGAGATGCAGATTACCTCTTCGCCGAAAAAGTTCTCCGGCTATTTCCATTTTTATCGTAAGCACAAAGATAAATTTGATCGCGCCAGTAAAAAATACCAGCTTTTTACCCTGTACCAAATTCGCAATAAGCGAATGACCTGGCGCACGTTGCTGACGTTGCTCTCCGTGCGTAATAGCAAACGCCTGGCGGCCGGGCTGCGGGGGCGATAACGATGCTGGAAGACTTACGCGCGAATAGCTGGAGCTTACGCCCTTGTTGCATGGTGCTGGCCTACCGTATCGCTCATTTTTGTTCCGTCTGGCGCAAAAAGAATGTGCTGAATAATCTGTGGGCCGCGCCGGTGCTGGTGCTGTATCGCGTGATCACGGAATGCCTGTTCGGGTATGAAATCCAGGCCGCCGCGACCATTGGTCGGCGGTTCACTATCCATCATGGTTACGCGGTAGTGATCAACAAACATGTCGTCGCCGGTGACGATTTTACCATTCGCCACGGCGTCACCATTGGCAATCGCGGCGCGGACAGCCTGGCTTGTCCGGTGATTGGTCACGGCGTTGAGCTGGGGGCGAATGTCATCCTGCTTGGCGATATTACTATCGGTAATCACGTCACGATTGGCGCGGGTAGCGTGGTGCTTGACAGTATTCCGGACCATGCGCTGGTGGTGGGAGAAAAAGCACGGGTGAAGGTCAGCACATGAATATTCTGCAATTTAATGTACGGCTGGCGGAAGGCGGCGCGGCGGGAGTGGCGTTGGATCTCCATCTGCGGGCGCTGCAAAAAGGGCTGACGTCACGTTTTGTCTATGGTTATGGCAAAGGCGGAAAAAAAAGCGTCAGCCACCACCGTTATCCGCAGGTGATAAAACAGACGCCGCGCGGCACGGCAATCGCTAATATCGCGCTGTTTCGTTTCCTGAATCGCGATCTGTTTGGCAATCTCGACAATCTTTACCGCACGGTTATCCAGACATCCGGCCCGCTGGTGCTGCATTTTCATGTTCTCCACAGTTACTGGCTAAACCTGGCGGACATCGTGACGTTTTGCGAAAAAGTCAAAGCGCAAAAAACGGACGTCACGCTGGTCTGGACGCTGCACGATCACTGGAGCGTCACCGGGCGTTGCGCCTTCACCGACGGTTGCGAGGGCTGGAAAAGCGGCTGCCAAAAATGCCCGACCCTAAGCAATTATCCGCCGGTCAGGGTGGATCGGGCGCACCAGCTTATTGACGGCAAACGTCAGCGCTTTCGTGACATGCTGCGGCTGGGCTGCCAGTTTATTTCGCCGAGCCAGCACGTGGCCGAGGCCTTTAACAGCGTTTATGGCGCGGGGCGCTGCCAGATTATTAACAACGGTATCGATCTGGCGACCGAGGCGATTCTCGCGCAGCTATCACCTGTGCCGCTGAATCCGGGAAAACCGCGAATTGCCATTGTGGCGCATGACTTGCGTTATGACGGCAAAACTGACCAGCGTCTGGTACACGACATGATGGCGCTGGGCGAAAAAATTGAACTGCATACCTTCGGTAAATTTTCGCCTTTTACTGGTCAAAACGTTGTTAATCACGGTTTTGAAACCGATAAGCGCAAATTAATGAGCGCGCTCAATGAGATGGATGCGCTGGTCTTTAGCTCGCGGGTCGATAACTATCCGCTGATCTTGTGTGAAGCGCTCTCGATCGGCGTACCGGTGCTCGCTACCCACAGCGAGGCGGCGCAGGAGGTGCTGGCGAAATCCGGCGGCCAGACCTTTGCCGCTACAGATGTACTGCGCCTGGCGCAGCGGCGTAAGCCAGAGATTGCTCAGGCGGTATTTGGCGCCACGCTGGACGCCTTTCGTATGCGTAGCCGCGTCGCGTACAGCGGTCAACAGATGCTGGAGGAGTATGTCTCGTTCTATCAGAATCTGTAGCTACCTGCTGCTGCCGCTGATCTACCTACTGGTCAATGTCAAGATTGCCCAACTGGGGGAAAGCTTTCCCATTACCATCGTCACTTTTTTACCGCTGTTGCTGCTGTTATTTGTGGAACGCATTAGCGTAAAAAAATTGATGATCGCCTTAGGCATCGGCGCGGGGCTTACGGCATTTAACTTCCTGTTCGGCCAGTCGCTGAATGCTGGTAAATATGTCACGTCCACGATGCTGTTTGTCTATATTGTGGTCATTATCGGGATGGTCTGGAGTATCCGATTCAAAACCATTTCCGTGCATAACCACCGAAAGATTTTGCGTTTTTTTTATCTGGTGGTGGGTATAGTGGTCGCGCTCGCCGCGGTTGAGATGGCGCAAATTATCCTTACCGGCGGCAGCAGTATTATGGAAGGAATTTCGAAATATCTCATTTACAGTAATAGCTACGTACTGAACTTCATAAAATTTGGCGGTAAGCGTACCACTGCGCTTTATTTTGAACCGGCATTTTTCGCTTTGGCACTAATCTCAATTTGGCTGAGCATCAAACAGTTTGGTATCAAAACACCGAAAAGCGATGCTATGATTCTGGCAGGGATAATATTATCAGGATCATTTTCAGGGGTAATGACCTTTATCCTGTTTTATCTTCTGGAGTGGGCGTTCCAATATTTGAATAAGGATGCGATAAAGAAAAAACTTCCACTGGCGCTGGTCTCATTAACCCTGTTTTTGGTTGGGGTAATTATTGCATTTCCTTATATCGCGACACGACTTGGCGATTTAGGGACGGAAGGCTCATCTTCTTATTATCGTATTGTGGGCCCCTTAGTCATGGTCGGATATTCCTTGACCCATATTGATGGTGTAGTCAGATTTGGCTCACTTTATGAATATGTCGCATCATTCGGAATCTTTAACGGTGCGGATGTCGGGAAAACCATAGACAATGGATTGTATCTACTGATTATTTATTTTTCCTGGTTCGCAGTGCTAATGACGCTGTGGTATATGGGGAAAGTTTTAAAAATGGCGCTAAATGCGTTTGGCGATAATCGCAATTTTCGGGTGCAGCTCTATCTTTTTACGCCGGTGTCGCTGTTTTTTACCGGTTCAATATTTAGCCCGGAATATGCTTTTTTAATCGTCTGTCCGTTCATTTTGCGCAAGGCGTTAAAAATTTCATAACGGGGGGGTGGCATGTTTTTAAGCGTCGTTACCGTCGCCTTTCGCAATTACGAAGGGGTGGTAAAAACCTGGCGCTCGCTGCGCAATCTGGCGCGCGATCCGGGTCTGTCATTTGAATGGATCGTAGTGGATGGCGGTTCGGAGGACGGCACGCGCGAATTTCTGCAAAAACGTCACGGTGAGTTTAACCTGCGTTTTATCAGTGAAAAGGATCGCGGTATTTATGATGCCATGAACAAAGGCATTGCGCTGGCGCAGGGGCGCTATACCCTGTTTCTTAATTCCGGTGATGCGTTCCATGATGATGCCGCGCTGTTTGTCCGCCAACTGGCGCGACAAAAGGGCGAGGCGATGTATATTGGCGACGCGCTGCTGGATTTCGGCGGCGGGCATAAAATACGCCGGAAGGCTAAACCCGGGTATTATATCTACCATAGTTTGCCAGCCAGCCATCAGGCGATATTTTTCCCGACGGTAGCGTTAAAAAAGTATCCTTATGATCTGCAATATCATGTCTCTTCAGATTATGCGCTGGCGGCCCGTCTCTATAAAGCAGGCTATCCTTTTCGGCGAATTAACGGACTGGTATCTGAATTTTCGATGGGCGGCGTGTCAACCTCGAATAATCTGGAATTATGTCAGGATGCAAAAAATGTACAGCGAAAAATATTACGTGTGCCAGGGTTTTGGGCGCAATTATCCTATTTATTACGTCTGAAAACGACGGGTAAAACAAAAGCGCGGTATAACAAAGTCTAATCACCGGGAGTTATTATGCAGGATCTTAGCGGCTTTACGGTGCCGAAAGGGTTCCGCGGCGCTAATGCGCTAAAAGTACAATTATGGTGGGCGGTACAGGCGACATTATTCGCCGGGTCGCCGCAAATATTGTATCGCTGGCGAGCTTTTTTGCTACGTCTGTTTGGCGCCAAAATTGGAAAGAATGTGGTTATCCGACCGTCAGTAAAAATTACCTATCCGTGGAAATTAACCGTCGGCGATTATGCCTGGGTAGGCGACGACGCTGTGTTATATACGTTGGGTGAAATTAATATTGGCGCACATGCGGTCATTTCACAAAAAGGGTATTTGTGTACCGGTAGCCATGATTATACCAGCGCCCATTTCGATATTAACGCCGCGCCGATTGTTATTGGCGAAAAATGTTGGCTGGCAACCGATGTTTTTGTCGCGCCCGGCGTGACGATAGGTCATGGCACCGTCGTCGGCGCGCGCAGCAGCGTATTTAAATCATTACCGGCAAATGCGATTTGTCGGGGCAATCCCGCAGTGGTAACGCGCCAGCGCGTTCAGAAAGTTACTCCCTAACGGGACTATTTGAGGAAATGAAAATGTCAAAAGTCGCTCTCATTACTGGCGTAACCGGACAGGATGGGTCTTACCTGGCAGAATTTCTGCTGGAAAAAGGGTATGAGGTGCATGGTATCAAGCGCCGCGCGTCATCGTTTAATACCGAGCGCGTGGACCATATTTATCAGGACCCGCACAGCTGCAACCCGAAATTTCATCTGCATTATGGCGACCTGACCGACGCCTCCAACCTGACCCGCATTTTACAGGAAGTGCAGCCGGACGAGGTCTACAACCTGGGCGCGATGAGCCACGTGGCGGTGTCGTTTGAGTCGCCGGAATATACCGCCGATGTGGATGCGATGGGCACGCTGCGCCTGCTGGAGGCGATTCGCTTCCTCGGTCTTGAAAAGAAAACGCGGTTCTACCAGGCCTCCACCTCTGAACTGTACGGGCTGGTGCAGGAGATCCCGCAGAAAGAGACCACGCCGTTCTACCCGCGTTCCCCCTATGCGGTAGCGAAACTGTACGCCTACTGGATCACCGTCAACTACCGTGAATCCTACGGTATTTACGCCTGTAACGGCATTCTGTTTAACCACGAGTCCCCGCGTCGCGGCGAAACCTTCGTCACCCGTAAGATCACCCGCGCCATCGCCAATATCGCCCAGGGACTGGAGTCCTGCCTGTATCTCGGCAACATGGACTCGCTGCGCGACTGGGGTCATGCGAAAGATTACGTGCGAATGCAGTGGATGATGTTACAGCAGGAGCAGCCGGAAGATTTCGTGATTGCCACCGGCGTGCAGTATTCCGTACGCCAGTTTGTGGAGCTGGCGGCGGCGCAGCTGGGGATAAAACTGCGCTTTGAAGGCGAAGGCATTCATGAGAAAGGGATTGTGGTATCCGTTACCGGACACGATGCGCCGGGCGTGAAACCGGGCGATGTGATTGTGGCCGTTGATCCGCGTTATTTCCGTCCGGCGGAAGTGGAAACCCTGCTGGGCGACCCGTCCAAAGCGCATGAGAAACTGGGCTGGAAACCGGAAATCACCCTGTCGGAGATGGTCTCCGAGATGGTGGCGAACGATCTGGAGGCCGCGAAAAAACACTCACTGCTGAAATCTCACGGTTACGAGGTGGCCATCGCGCTGGAGTCCTGAGAATGAATAAGCAACGAATTTTTGTGGCGGGCCATCGCGGGATGGTGGGCTCCGCGATTGTACGGCAGCTTGCGCAGCGCGGCGACGTGGAACTGGTACTGCGCACCCGCGATGAGCTGGATCTGCTCGACGGGCGTGCGGTACAGGCGTTCTTTGCCGGGGCGGGTATCGACCAGGTTTATCTGGCGGCGGCGAAAGTGGGCGGCATTGTCGCCAACAACACGTATCCGGCGGATTTTATTTATGAAAACATGATGATAGAGAGCAACATTATTCACGCCGCGCACCTGCACAACGTGAACAAACTGCTGTTTCTCGGTTCGTCCTGTATCTATCCGAAACTGGCAAGGCAGCCGATGGCGGAAAGCGAGCTGCTGCAGGGAACGCTGGAGCCGACCAACGAGCCGTATGCCATCGCCAAGATCGCCGGGATTAAACTGTGCGAGTCCTACAACCGGCAGTACGGTCGCGACTACCGTTCGGTGATGCCAACCAACCTGTACGGCCCGCATGATAATTTCCACCCGGACAATTCACATGTGATCCCGGCGCTGCTGCGTCGCTTTCATGAGGCTGCGCAGAGCCACGCGCCGGAGGTGGTGGTGTGGGGCAGCGGCACGCCGATGCGCGAATTTCTGCACGTTGACGATATGGCGGCGGCCAGTATTCACGTGATGGAGCTGGCGCGCGAAGTGTGGCAGGAGAACACCGCCCCGATGCTGTCGCACATTAACGTCGGCACTGGCGTGGACTGCACCATCCGCGAGCTGGCGCAGACCATCGCAAAGGTGGTGGGTTACCAGGGCCGGGTGGTGTTCGACGCCGCGAAGCCGGACGGCACGCCGCGTAAATTGCTCGACGTCACGCGCCTGCATCAGCTTGGCTGGTATCACGAAATTTCACTGGAGGCAGGGCTTGCCGGTACTTACCAGTGGTTCCTTGAGAATCAGCAACGGTTCCGGGGGTGACAATGTTTTTACGTCAGGAAGATTTCGCCGCCGTGGTGCGGGCGACGCCCCTCATCTCCCTCGATTTCATTGTGGAAAACGGCCAGGGGGAAATTTTACTGGGCCAGCGTCTCAACCGTCCGGCGCAGGGCTACTGGTTTGTGCCGGGGGGGCGGGTGTGCAAAGACGAAACGCTGGAGGCCGCCTTTGCACGCCTGACGCAGGCGGAACTGGGCGTGCGTCTGCCGCTGGCGGCAGGGACGTTTTATGGCGTCTGGCAGCACTTCTATGACGACAACTTTTCCGGTGAGGATTTTTCAACTCACTACATCGTGCTCGGCTTTCGTCTGCGCGTGGCGGAGAGCGATTTACGCCTGCCT
The DNA here is from genome assembly GCF_020181675.1 of Salmonella sp. A7. NCBI lineage: Bacteria > Pseudomonadati > Pseudomonadota > Gammaproteobacteria > Enterobacterales > Enterobacteriaceae > Salmonella > Salmonella sp. A7. The sequence goes on from NZ_CP084001.1 coordinate 1,737,446, forward strand.
GAGACCCAGCATGGCAGTTACCGCTGGCTGACGCCGGAACAGCTTCTGGCAAGCGATAATGTTCATGAGAACAGTCGGGCCTACTTCCTTCCTGACGCGCCGGCGGTGGGCCTATGAAGATCCTGGTCTATGGCATTAACTATTCGCCGGAACTGACCGGTATCGGCAAATATACCGGCGAAATGGTGGCGTGGATGGCGCGGGAAGGCCATGAGGTGCGGGTCATTACTGCGCCGCCGTACTACCCGCAGTGGAAGGTCGGCGAGCGCTATTCCGCCTGGCGCTATCGCCGGGAAGAGGGCGAGGCTACCGTCTGGCGCTGCCCGCTGTATGTGCCGAAACAGCCCTCCACCTTAAAACGGTTGCTTCATCTGGGGAGTTTTGCATTGAGCAGTTTTTTCCCACTGATGGCGCAGCGTCGCTGGAAGCCGGATCGGATTATCGGCGTTGTACCGACGCTCTTTTGTACGCCGGGAATGCGTCTGCTGGCGACACTCTCCGGCGCGCGTACCGTACTGCATATTCAGGATTACGAAGCGGACGCCATGCTCGGCTTAGGAATGGCGGGAAAAGGCAAGCGCGGCAGCGTAGCGCGGTTAGCGACGGCCTTTGAACGCAGCGCGCTGCGTAACGTTGATAATGTTTCGACCATCTCTCGCTCCATGATGAATAAAGCGCGGGAAAAGGGCGTCGCGGCGGAAAAAATCCTCTTTTTTCCGAACTGGTCGGAAGTGGCGCGCTTTCAGGACGTTAATGACGCTGACGTGACGGCTTTGCGTCAGCAGCTTGGCTTGCCAGAGGGTAAAAAAATCGTGCTCTATTCCGGCAATATCGGCGAAAAGCAAGGGCTGGAAAAGGTGATAGACGCCGCGGAACGATTACGCGATCGACCGCTGATTTTCGCGATTGTCGGCCAGGGGGGCGGCAAGGCGCGGCTGGAGAACATGGCCCGCGAACGCGGCCTGCCAAATATTAAATTCCTCCCGCTGCAGCCTTACGACGCCTTACCCGCGCTGCTGAAAATGGGCGACTGCCATCTGGTGGTGCAAAAGCGCGGCGCGGCGGATGCGGTACTGCCCTCCAAGCTGACTAACATTCTGGCGGTCGGCGGCAATGCGGTAATTACCGCTGAGCCGCACACCGAATTAGGACAACTTTGCGCGCGTTATCCGGGCATCGCCGTTTGCGTGGAGCCGGAGTCAACCGACGCGCTGGTCGACGGGATTAGCCAGGCGCTCGCCATGCCGAAAAACAACACGACGGCACGTGAATACGCCGAACGCACGCTCAATAAAGAGAACGTGCTACGCCAATTTATTGCAGATATTCGGGGATGATAATGCGTCAGACAAAACTTTACCCGGTTGTGATGGCCGGTGGCTCCGGTAGCCGATTGTGGCCGCTTTCTCGCGTGCTTTATCCAAAACAGTTTTTGTGCCTGAAAGGCGATCTCACCATGCTGCAAACCACCATTTGCCGTCTGAACGGCGTGGAGTGCGAAAGCCCGGTGGTTATCTGCAACGAACAGCACCGTTTTATCGTTGCCGAACAGCTCCGCCAGCTCAATAAGCTGACGGAGAACATTATTCTTGAGCCCGCCGGGCGCAATACCGCGCCGGCGATTGCGCTGGCGGCGCTGGCAGCGACGCGCCAGCATACGGACTGCGATCCGCTGATGCTGGTACTGGCGGCGGATCATGCGATCGCCAATGAAGAGGCCTTCCGCGACGCGGTGCGCGGCGCCATGCCCTATGCTTACGCGGGCAAACTGGTGACCTTCGGTATTGTGCCGGATCTGCCGGAAACCGGCTATGGCTATATCCGGCGCGGTGATGTCGTGCCGGGCGCGACGGATGCGGTGGCTTTTGAGGTGGCGCAGTTCGTTGAGAAGCCGGGGCTGGAAACCGCCCAGGCCTACGTCGCCAGCGGCGATTACTACTGGAACAGCGGCATGTTTCTGTTCCGCGCCGGACGCTATCTGGAAGAGCTGAAAAAGTTCCGCCCCGATATTCTGGCCGCTTGTGAACAGGCGATGCGCGGCGTCGATCCGGATCTTGACTTCATTCGTGTGGATGAAGAGGCCTTCCTCGCCTGTCCGGAAGAGTCCATTGACTACGCGGTGATGGAGCGGACGGCGGACGCGGTGGTGATGCCAATGGACGCGGGCTGGAGCGATGTCGGCTCGTGGTCCTCGCTGTGGGAAATCAGCGCCCACACCCCGGAGGGAAATGTCCACCACGGCGACGTCATCAGCCATAAAACGGAAAACAGCTACGTTTACGCCGAATCCGGCCTGGTGACCACCGTCGGTGTGAAGGATCTGGTGGTGGTGCAGACCAAAGACGCCGTGCTGATTGCCGATCGCCACGCGGTGCAGGACGTGAAAAAGGTGGTGGAGAAGATCAAGGCCGACGGACGCCATGAGCACCACATGCATCGCGAGGTTTACCGTCCGTGGGGCAAATACGACTCCATCGACGCGGGCGAGCGCTATCAGGTGAAGCGCATTACCGTCAAGCCGGGGGAAGGACTGTCGGTACAGATGCACCATCACCGCGCCGAGCACTGGGTGGTGGTGGCAGGGACCGCCAGAGTCACCATCAACGGCGAGGTTAAGCTGCTCGGTGAAAACGAGTCCATCTATATTCCGCTGGGGGCGACCCACTGCCTGGAAAATCCGGGAAAAATACCGCTCGATTTAATTGAAGTGCGTTCCGGCTCGTATCTCGAAGAGGACGACGTGGTGCGGTTCGAGGACCGTTACGGGCGGGTCTGACGCCTGCAACGGTGCCCGGTAAGCGCAACGCGCCATCCGGCAATGAACAACAAGAACGATGTTGGCCATTTATGGTCAGGGCTAACTGTTGCCTGAAGAAGGGTAAGAACATGACAAAATTAACCTGTTTCAAGGCCTACGACATTCGCGGCAGGCTGGGCGAAGAGCTCAATGAAGATATCGCGTGGCGGATTGGCCGCGCTTACGGCGAATATTTAAAACCGAAAACCATCGTGCTGGGCGGCGACGTGCGTCTGACCAGCGAGGCGCTGAAGCTGGCGCTGGCGAAAGGGTTACAGGACGCGGGCGTCGACGTGCTGGATATCGGTATGTCCGGCACCGAAGAGATTTACTTCGCCACCTTCCACCTCGGCGTGGACGGCGGTATTGAAGTGACCGCCAGCCATAATCCGATGGACTACAACGGTATGAAGCTGGTGCGCGAGGGCGCCCGCCCGATAAGCGGCGACACCGGTCTGCGCGACGTTCAGCGTCTGGCGGAAGCGGGCGACTTCCCGCCGGTGAACGAGGCCGCGCGCGGCAGCTACAGACAAATCAGCCTGCGCGACGCCTACATCGACCACCTGCTCGCCTACATCAGTGTTAACAATCTCACCCCGCTGAAGCTGGTGGTGAATTCCGGCAACGGGGCGGCGGGGCCGGTCATTGACGCCATCGAAGCGCGTCTGAAGGCGCTGGGCGCGCCGGTGGAGTTCATCAAAATCCACAACACCCCGGACGGCACCTTCCCGAACGGCATTCCCAACCCGTTGCTGCCGGAGTGTCGCGACGACACCCGCAAGGCCGTTATTGAACACGGGGCGGACATGGGCATCGCCTTTGACGGCGACTTCGACCGCTGCTTCCTGTTCGATGAGAAAGGGCAGTTTATCGAGGGGTACTACATCGTCGGGCTGCTGGCGGAAGCGTTTCTGGAAAAACACCCGGGGGCGAAGATTATCCACGACCCGCGCCTGACCTGGAACACGGAGGCAGTGGTGACGGCGGCGGGCGGGACGCCGGTGATGTCAAAAACCGGGCACGCCTTTATCAAGGAGCGGATGCGTACGGAGGATGCCATTTATGGCGGGGAAATGAGCGCGCATCACTATTTTCGTGATTTTGCCTACTGTGACAGCGGAATGATCCCGTGGCTGCTGGTGGCGGAGCTGGTGTGCCTGAAGGGACAGTCGCTGGGTGAACTGGTCCGCGACCGGATGGCGGCGTTCCCGGCGAGCGGGGAAATCAACAGCAGGCTGGCGGAGCCGGCAGCGGCCATCGCGCGGGTGGAAGCGCACTTCGCGGAAGAGGCGCAGGCGGTGGACCGCACGGACGGACTCAGCATGTCGTTCGCCGACTGGCGTTTCAACCTGCGCTCGTCGAACACCGAACCGGTGGTGCGCCTGAATGTGGAATCACGCGGCGATATTCCGCTGATGGAAGCGCGAACACGCACTCTGCTGGCGCTGCTGAATCAGTAACGTCAGATCTCCCCTTACCGCCTGCGGGTAAGGGGCCAATCACAGGAACAACGATGACAAATCTAAAAAAGCGCGAACGAGCCAAAACCAATGCATCGTTAATCTCTATGGTGCAACGCTTTTCAGATATCACCATCATGTTTGGCGGGCTGTGGTTCATCTGTGAAGTCAGTGGACTGCCATTCCTGTACATGCACCTGTTGGTGGCGCTGATTACGCTGGTTGTTTTTCAAATGCTGGGCGGGATGACCGATTTTTATCGCTCCTGGCGCGGCGTCAAAATGTCGACAGAGTTAACGCTGTTACTGCAAAACTGGACGCTGAGCCTGATCTTCAGCGCCGGTCTGGTGGCGTTTAATGATGACTTTGACAACCGCCTTGCCACCTGGCTGGCCTGGTATGCGCTGTCCAGCCTGGGCTTAGTGTTATGCCGTTCATTTATTCGTTTCGGCGCGGGCTGGCTACGCAATCGTGGTTATAACACTCGCCGGGTCGCCGTCGCCGGAGATTTGCCTGCGGGCCAGGCGTTGCTGGATAGCTTCCGTAATGAGCCGTGGCTAGGTTTTGAGGTGGTGGGCGTCTATCACGATCCCAAACCGGGCGGCGTCTCTGCTGACTGGGCCGGGAACTTCGAGCAGTTAATTGACGATGCGAAAGCCTCGCGAATTCACAATGTTTATATCGCCATGTCAATGAGCGACGGCGCCATGGTGAAAAAATTGGTGCGCGAGCTGGCCGACACCACCTGCTCGGTGATCCTTATTCCCGATGTGTTCACCTTTAATATTCTCCACTCGCGCGTGGAGGAGATGAGCGGCGTTCCGGTCGTTCCGCTGTATGACACGCCGCTGTCAGGGATTAACCGTCTGCTTAAACGGGCAGAAGATATCGTGCTGGCGTCGCTGATTCTGCTGCTCATCTCACCGGTACTGTGCTGCATTGCGCTGGCGGTCAAATTGAGCTCGCCCGGGCCGGTGATTTTCCGTCAGACGCGCTACGGGATGGACGGCAAGCCGATCAAAGTCTGGAAGTTCCGCTCAATGAAGGTAATGGAGAACGATAAGGTCGTTACCCAGGCGACGCAAAACGATCCGCGCGTCACCCGGGTAGGTAACTTTTTGCGTCGTACCTCGCTGGATGAATTACCGCAGTTTATCAACGTATTAACCGGCGGGATGTCTATCGTCGGTCCTCGCCCGCACGCGGTGGCGCATAACGAACAGTATCGTCAGTTGATTGAAGGTTACATGCTACGCCACAAGATGAAGCCGGGCATCACCGGCTGGGCGCAAATTAATGGCTGGCGCGGTGAGACCGATACGCTGGAGAAAATGGAAAAACGCGTGGAGTTCGACCTGGAATACATCCGCGAATGGAGTATTTGGTTCGATATCAAAATCGTTTTTCTGACGATTTTTAAAGGGTTTGTGAATAAAGCGGCGTATTAAGAACCTGACCCACAAGGCTATTTTACTTGCCATATTGCACCAGGGCAGCGTGTACGCTCCGGTTTTTCCGCGCAGTCCGTGTTCAATCTGGCTGCGCCAATGATGCCTTGTGAACAGGTTCTGGAGAAAAGAATGAGTTTACGACAAAAAACGATCAGCGGCGCTAAATGGTCGGCTATCGCCACGATAGTGATTATCGGTCTGGGGTTAATTCAGATGACGGTGCTGGCGCGGATCATCGACAACCACCAGTTTGGCCTGTTGACCGTCTCGCTGGTGATTATTGCGCTGGCCGACACGATCTCGGACTTTGGCATCGCGAACTCGATTATCCAGCGTAAAACGATTGGGCATCTGGAGCTGACCACGCTCTACTGGCTAAACGTTGGGCTTGGGATTGTGGTATTTGCGGTGGTCTTTTGGCTGAGCGATGCGATTGCCCATGTTTTGCATAACCCGGATCTCGCGCCGTTAATCAAAACGTTGTCGCTGGCGTTTATCGTGATCCCTCACGGGCAGCAGTTCCGCGCGCTGATGCAAAAAGAGCTGGAGTTCAATAAGATCGGCATGATCGAAACGACCTCCGTGCTGGCGGGGTTCACCTTTACGGTGATTAGCGCCCATTACTGGCCGCTGGCGTTAACCGCGATTCTCGGCTATCTGGTGAACAGCGCGGTGCGAACGCTGCTGTTTGGTTACTTTGGCCGCAAGATTTATCGTCCGGGGCTGCATTTTTCGCTGGCATCGGTGTCCACGAACCTGCGTTTTGGCGCGTGGCTGACGGCGGACAGTATCGTCAATTACATCAACACGAATTTATCGACGCTGGTACTGGCGAGAATTCTCGGCGCAAGCGTCGCCGGGGGATATAACCTCGCGTACAACGTGGCGGTTGTGCCGCCGGCGAAGCTTAACCCCATCATTACTCGCGTGCTATTTCCGGCATTCGCAAAAATCCAGGACGATACCGAGAAGCTGCGCGTCAACTTCTATAAGTTGCTTTCCGTGGTGGGAATTATCAATTTTCCCGCGCTGTTGGGCCTGATGGTAGTGGCGAACAATTTTGTGCCGTTAGTGTTTGGCGAGAAGTGGAACAGCATTATCCCGATCCTGCAATTGCTGTGCGTGGTGGGGCTGCTGCGCTCGGTCGGCAACCCGATTGGTTCGCTGTTGATGGCGAAAGCGCGCGTGGATATCAGCTTTAAATTCAACGTCTTTAAAACGTTTCTGTTTATCCCGGCAATTCTCATTGGTGGCCATCTGGCGGGGGCGATTGGCGTGACGCTGGGGTTCCTGGTGGTGCAAATCATCAACACCATTCTGAGCTATTTCGTGATGATTAAGCCGGTACTCGGCTCCAGCTATCGTCAGTATATTCTCAGCCTGTGGCTACCGTTTTATCTCTCATTGCCCACATTTATTACCAGCTACGGCGCAGGAAAGCTGGTCGACGGCTATTTACCGTTGTCAGGGGTATTCGCGCTACAGGTTATGGTCGGTATTTTGAGTTTTATTTTAATGATTATTTTTTCACGCAATGCGCTGGTGATGGAAATTAAAAATCAGCTTGTTGGCAGTGCAAAACTGAAAAAGTTATTACGTGTCGGATGACGGGGATATAAGAGGCTATTTATGAAATTATTAATTTTAGGCAACCACACATGCGGCAACCGTGGTGATAGCGCCATTATGCGCGGTTTGCTTGATGCCATCCGTCAACAGGCGCCAGAGGCGGAGATGGATGTGATGAGCCGTTTCCCGGTGAGTTCCTCCTGGTTGCAGGGGCGCCCGATTATTGCCGACCCGCTGTATCAGTTAAGTCAGAAACAGCAGGCGGCGGCAGGACTTAACGGTCGGGTGAAAAAAGTATTACGCCGTCGTTTTCAGCATAAAATTTTATTGTCTAAAGTCGCCCAGGAAGGATCGCTGCGTAATTTTGCTATCGCGCCGGAATTTGCCGAATTCGCGCAATTTATTGCGCAGTATGACGCCGTCATTCAGGTGGGCGGTTCAAACTATGTCGACTTATACGGTTTGACTCACTTTGAATATCCGCTGTGCGCGTTTATGGCGAACAAACCAATTTATATGGTGGGACATAGCGTCGGCCCTTTCCAGAACCCTGACTTTAACCAGCTCGCCAATTATGTTTTTGGGCGCACCAGTGCGCTGATCCTGCGTGAAACCGTCAGCCGCGATCTGATGACCGCCGCGCAGATCGATACCCGAAAAGTAGAGCAGGGGGTGGATACTGCCTGGTTAGTCGAACGCCGTCACGACGAGTTTGTCGCCAGTTATGCTGTGCAGCACTGGCTGGACGTCACCGCGCGCCGCAAAACCGTCGCGATTACGTTGCGCGATCTGGAGCCGTTTGATAAACGCCTGGGCACCACTCAGCAGGCCTATGAGCAGGCATTTGCCCAGGTCGTGAATCGCCTGATTGCGGACGGTTATCAGGTACTGGCGCTGTCGACCTGCACCAGTATCGATCGCTATAACCGCGATGACCGGATGGTTGCGTTACGGATGGCGAAGTATGTAAACGACTCAGAACATTTCCATATCGCGATGGACGAACTCAATGACGTGGAAATCGGAAAGATCCTCGCCTCCTGCGTACTGACCATCGGGACGCGCCTGCATTCCGCCATTATCTCCATGAATTTTGGCACACCCGCCATCGCCATTAATTATGAACATAAATCCGCCGGGATTATGCAGCAGCTAGGCCTGGCGGAATTGGCTATCGATATCCGTCACTTGCTGAACGGTTCATTACAAAGCGTGGTGGCCGATACGCTCAATCAATTGCCTGCGCTAAAGGCAAAAGTGGCTAACGCCGTCACCGAGGAGCGGGCGAAAGGGTTCACGATGATCAAATCCGTTCTCGACAGAATTCGGGAGGAACAATGAAAGTCAGCTTTTTTCTGCTGAAATTTCCACTCTCATCGGAAACCTTTGTGCTGAATCAGATTACTGCGTTTATTGATATGGGCCATGAGGTGGAGATTGTCGCGTTACAAAAAGGCGATACCCAACATACTCACGCCGCCTGGGAGAAGTATGGCCTGGCGGCGAAAACCCGCTGGTTACAGGATGAGCCCCAGGGACGGCTGGCGAAACTGCGCTACCGGGCATGTAAAACGCTGCCGGGGCTGCATCGGGCGGCGACCTGGAAAGCGCTCAATTTTACCCGCTATGGCGATGAATCACGCAATTTGATCCTTTCCGCGATTTGCGCGCAGGTGAGCCACCCTTTTGTGGCGGATGTGTTTATCGCACACTTTGGTCCGGCGGGCGTGACGGCGGCCAAACTACGCGAACTGGGCGTGCTTCGCGGCAAAATCGCGACTATTTTCCACGGGATTGATATTTCCAGCCGCGAAGTGCTCAGTCATTACACGCCGGAGTATCAGCAGTTGTTTCGTCGTGGCGATCTGATGCTGCCCATCAGCGATCTGTGGGCCGGTCGCCTGAAAAGTATGGGCTGCCCGCCGGAAAAGATTGCCGTTTCGCGCATGGGCGTCGATATGACGCGTTTTACTCATCGTCCAGTGAAAGCGCCAGGGATGCCGCTGGAGATGATTTCCGTCGCGCGCCTGACCGAGAAAAAAGGCCTGCATGTGGCGATTGAAGCCTGTTGGCAACTGAAAGCGCAGGGCGTGGCGTTTCGCTACCGCATTCTGGGGATTGGCCCGTGGGAACGTCGGCTGCGCACGCTCATCGAGCAGTATCAGTTAGAGGATGTCATTGAGATGCCGGGGTTTAAACCGAGCCATGAAGTGAAGGCGATGCTGGATGACGCCGATGTTTTTTTGCTGCCGTCGATTACCGGTACGGATGGCGATATGGAAGGTATTCCGGTAGCGCTGATGGAGGCGATGGCGGTGGGGATTCCCGTGGTGTCTACCGTGCATAGCGGCATTCCGGAACTGGTGGAGGCCGGCAAATCCGGCTGGCTGGTGCCGGAACACGATGCGCAGGCGCTGGCGGCCCGACTCGCTGATTTCAGCCGGATTGACCACGACACGCTGGAGTCGGTGATCACGCGCGCCCGTGAAAAAGTGGCGCAAGATTTTAATCAGCAGGTGATTAATCGCCAGTTAGCCAGCCTGCTACAAACGATATAAACGAGGTGGTATGCCCGCGACTAAATTCTCCCGACGAACCCTCCTGACGGCAGGTTCCGCGCTTGCTGTTCTTCCTTTTCTGCGCGCCTTGCCGCTACAGGCGCGTGAACCTCGCCAGACCGTCGATATTAAGGATTATCCGGCGGATGACGGTATTGCCTCGTTCAAACAGGCCTTCGCCGACGGACAGACCGTGGTCGTACCGCCAGGATGGGTGTGTGAAAATATCAATGCGGCGATAACGATCCCGGCGGGAAAAACGCTGCGGGTACAGGGCGCGGTGCGTGGGAATGGCCGGGGACGGTTTATTTTGCTAGACGGGTGTCAGGTGGTGGGGGAGCAGGGCGGCAGTCTGCACAATGTGACGCTGGATGTTCGCGGGTCGGACTGTGTGATTAAAGGCGTGACGATGAGCGGCTTTGGCCCCGTCGCGCAAATTTTCATTGGCGGTAAGGAACCGCAGGTGATGCGTAATCTCATTATCGATGACATCACCGTTACCCACGCCAACTACGCCATTCTCCGCCAGGGATTTCATAACCAAATGGACGGCGTGCGGATTACGCATAGCCGCTTTAGCGATTTGCAGGGGGACGCCATTGAGTGGAATGTCGCGATTCACGACCGCGACATCCTGATTTCCGATCATGTCATCGAACGCATTGATTGTACCAATGGCAAAATCAACTGGGGGATCGGCATCGGGCTGGCGGGTAGCACCTATGACAATAGTTATCCTGAAGACCAGGCAGTAAAAAACTTTGTGGTGGCCAATATTACCGGATCTGATTGCCGACAGCTTGTGCACGTAGAAAATGGCAAACATTTCGTCATTCGCAATGTCAAAGCCAAAAACATCACGCCCGATTTCAGTAAAAATGCAGGTATTGATAACGCAACGATCGCAATTTATGGCTGTGATAATTTCGTCATTGATAATATTGATATGACGAATAGTGCTGGGATGCTCATCGGCTATGGCGTTGTTAAAGGAAAATACCTGTCAATTCCGCAAAACTTTAAATTAAACGCTATTCGGTTGGATAATCGCCAGGTTGCTTATAAATTACGCGGCATTCAAATTTCCTCCGGTAACGCCCCCTCTTTTGTCGCCATCACCAATGTACGGATGACGCGTGCTACGCTGGAACTGCATAATCAACCACAGCATCTTTTTCTGCGTAATATCGACGTGATGCAAACTTCAGTCATTGGCCCGGCGTTAAAAATGCGCTTCGATTTGCGTAAAGATGTCCGTGGTCAATTTATGGCCCGCCAGGACACGCTGCTTTCCCTCGCTAATGTTCATGCCATCAATGAAAACGGGCAGAGTTCCGTGGATATCGACAGGATTAATCACCAAACCGTGAATGTCGAAGCAGTGAATTTTCCGCTGCCGAAGCGGGGAGGGTAAGTACCGCTATTTTTACGAAAATTCCTGGGAAAAAGTTGTTCATACTTAATGTTATGGTGCCGACTAAGACGTAATGTAGAGCGTGCCATCATTATCCCTGGCAGCAGAGTAATTCATGCTGGCGAAAACAAGCTAAAGAGCTATAATTCAGCAACCATTTTACAGGTGGAAGAAACAATGATGAATTTGAAAGCAGTTATACCGGTAGCGGGTTTGGGTATGCATATGTTGCCTGCCACCAAGGCAATCCCAAAAGAGATGCTACCGATCGTCGACAAGCCAATGATTCAGTACATTGTCGATGAGATTGTGGCTGCAGGGATCAAAGAAATCGTACTGGTGACTCACGCGTCCAAAAACGCCGTTGAGAACCACTTCGACACCTCTTATGAACTTGAATCACTTCTTGAACAGCGCGTTAAGCGTCAGCTTTTGGCGGAAGTGCAATCTATCTGCCCACCGGGCGTAACGATTATGAACGTGCGCCAGGCGCAGCCGTTAGGGCTGGGGCACTCTATTCTGTGCGCGCGTCCGGTCGTGGGCGATAACCCTTTCATTGTGGTACTCCCGGATATTATTATTGATGATGCTACCGCCGATCCGCTGCGCTATAACCTTGCGGCGATGGTGGCGCGTTTCAATGAAACGGGTCGCAGCCAGGTGCTGGCGAAGCGCATGAAAGGTGATTTATCGGAGTATTCCGTTATCCAGACGAAAGAACCTCTGGATAATGAAGGCAAAGTCAGCCGGATTGTGGAGTTTATCGAAAAACCGGATCAGCCGCAGACGCTGGATTCCGATCTGATGGCGGTGGGCCGTTATGTGCTTTCAGCCGACATCTGGGCGGAACTGGAAAGAACCGAACCGGGCGCCTGGGGCCGTATCCAGCTCACCGATGCCATTGCAGAACTGGCGAAAAAACAGTCGGTTGACGCGATGCTAATGACGGGTGACAGCTATGACTGCGGTAAAAAAATGGGCTACATGCAGGCATTTGTGAAGTACGGGCTGCGCAACCTGAAAGAAGGAGCGAAGTTCCGTAAGAGCATAGAGCAGCTTCTGCATGAATAAGTATTAACAACCGTGATAAATGGTTGGTGATAAACATAATAACGGCAGTGAACATTCGAAGCGGCAAGTTGGCTGAAACGAGTGTTGACTGCCGTTTTAGTTTTGTATAAAGGACTTAAGTAACAAGGGGTTATCTGGAGCATTTTAATGCTGATTTTATAAGATTAATCCTTGTTTCCGGATGCAATTAATAAGACAATTAGCGTTTAAGTTTTAGTGAACTTTGCCCTGCTGGGCGAGGTTTGTAACAAGTCGATATGTACGCAGTGCACTGGTAGCTGATGAGCCAGGGGCGGTAGCGTGTGTAACGACTTGAGCAATTAATTTTTATTGGCAAATTAAATACCACATTAAATACGCCTTATGGAATAGAAAAGTGAAAATACTTATTACTGGCGGGGCAGGTTTTATTGGATCAGCTGTTGTCCGCCATATTATTAAGAATACACAGGACACTGTAGTTAATATTGATAAATTAACCTACGCCGGTAATCTTGAATCCCTTTCTGATATTTCTGAAAGTAATCGCTACAATTTTGAACACGCGGATATTTGTGATTCCGCTGAAATAACGCGTATTTTTGAGCAGTACCAGCCGGACGCGGTGATGCATTTGGCTGCGGAAAGTCATGTGGATCGTTCGATTACCGGGCCGGCAGCATTTATTGAAACCAATATCGTCGGCACCTATGTACTTCTTGAAGCTGCGCGTAAATACTGGTCTGCGCTTGGCGAAGATAAAAAAAATAGTTTTCGTTTTCATCATATTTCCACTGATGAAGTTTACGGCGATTTACCGCATCCTGATGAAGTTGAAAACAGCGTTACGCTGCCGTTATTTACTGAAACGACGGCATATGCGCCAAGTAGCCCCTATTCTGCGTCAAAAGCATCCAGCGATCATTTAGTCCGTGCCTGGCGGCGTACCTATGGTCTACCAACGATCGTTACCAATTGTTCTAATAACTATGGCCCTTATCACTTCCCTGAAAAACTGATTCCGTTGGTCATTTTGAACGCACTGGAAGGAAAGCCTTTGCCAATTTATGGCAAAGGGGATCAGATTCGCGACTGGCTATATGTAGAAGATCACGCTCGCGCGCTTCATATGGTAGTGACTGAAGGCAAGGCAGGGGAGACTTATAACATTGGTGGCCACAATGAGAAGAAAAATCTCGATGTGGTATTTACTATCTGTGATCTGCTGGATGAGATTGTACCCAAAGCGACTTCTTATCGTGAACAAATCACTTATGTCGCGGATCGTCCGGGCCATGATCGTCGTTATGCCATTGATGCAGGTAAAATTAGCCGTGAATTAGGCTGGAAACCGCTGGAGACCTTTGAAAGCGGTATTCGTAAAACAGTGGAATGGTACCTTGCAAATACTCAATGGGTAAACAATGTTAAAAGTGGGGCGTATCAGAGTTGGATAGAACAGAACTATGAAGGACGCCAGTAATGAATATCTTACTTTTTGGTAAGACAGGGCAAGTAGGCTGGGAGTTGCAACGTTCTCTTGCGCCAGTGGGGAATCTGATTGCCCTGGATGTCCATTCAAAAGAGTTTTGCGGTGATTTTAGCAATCCGAAAGGCGTTGCCGAAACCGTTCGTAAACTTCGTCCCGATGTGATTGTTAACGCAGCAGCCCATACTGCAGTAGATAAAGCAGAGTCTGAACCAGAACTGGCGCAGTTACTTAACGCCACCAGTGTGGAAGCCATCGCTAAAGCGGCCAACGAAACTGGCGCATGGGTAGTGCATTATTCAACCGATTATGTATTTCCTGGTACCGGCGATATCCCATGGCAGGAAACGGACGCTACGTCGCCGCTGAATGTCTATGGCAAGACCAAACTGGCGGGAGAAAAGGCCCTGCAGGATAACTGCCCTAAGCATCTTATCTTCCGCACCAGTTGGGTTTATGCAGGTAAGGGCAATAATTTCGCAAAGACAATGCTTCGTCTGGCGAAAGAGCGTCAGACACTTTCAGTCATCAACGATCAGTACGGTGCGCCGACCGGTGCGGAATTACTGGCTGACTGCACGGCGCATGCGATCCGTGTGGCGTTAAATAAACCAGAAGTCGCAGGTCTTTACCATCTGGTTGCCGGGGGAACCACAACTTGGCATGACTACGCGGCCTTAGTCTTTGACGAGGCGCGCAAGGCAGGGATAACGCTTGCGCTGACTGAGCTTAATGCTGTGCCGACCAGTGCCTACCCGACGCCGGCGAGCAGACCAGGCAATTCGCGTCTCAATACTGAAAAGTTTCAGCGTAATTTTGACCTTATTCTGCCGCAATGGGAATTAGGAGTTAAGCGCATGCTGACTGAAATGTTTACGACGACAACCATCTGATAAATTTAAATGCCCATCAGGGCATTTTCTATGAATGAGAAATGGAAATGAAAACGCGTAAGGGCATTATTTTAGCGGGGGGCTCCGGCACCCGTCTTTATCCGGTGACCATGGCGGTAAGTAAGCAATTGCTACCAATTTATGATAAACCGATGATTTACTATCCCCTTTCCACACTTATGCTGGCAGGCATTCGGGATATCCTGATCATCAGTACGCCACAGGACACGCCGCGTTTTCAACAACTGCTGGGAGACGGCAGCCAGTGGGGGCTGAATCTTCAATATAAAGTACAGCCAAGCCCGGATGGCTTAGCACAGGCGTTTATTATTGGTGAAGAGTTCATTGGTAATGATGATTGTGCATTAGTACTAGGTGACAATATCTTCTATGGTCATGATTTACCAAAGTTAATGGAAGCTGCCGTTAATAAAGAAAGTGGTGCTACCGTCTTTGCTTATCATGTAAACGATCCAGAGCGCTACGGTGTGGTTGAGTTTGACCAAAGTGGCACAGCCGTTAGTCTGGAGGAAAAACCGTTACAACCGAAGAGTAATTACGCGGTAACGGGGCTGTATTTTTATGATAATAGCGTGGTGGAGATGGCGAAAAATCTTAAGCCTTCCGCTCGCGGTGAGTTAGAAATCACGGATATTAACCGTATCTATATGGATCAGGGAAGATTGTCTGTCGCCATGATGGGGCGCGGTTATGCCTGGCTGGATACAGGGACGCATCAGAGTTTGATAGAGGCCAGTAATTTTATTGCAACCATCGAAGAACGCCAGGGACTAAAAGTGTCTTGCCCGGAAGAGATCGCTTATAGAAAAGGGTTTATTGATGCGGAGCAGATTAAGAATCTGGCTAAACCGTTGTCGAAGAATGCTTATGGGCAGTATCTCCTGAACATGATTAAAGGTTATTAATAAAATGAACGTTATTAAAACAGAAATTCCTGATGTATTAATTTTTGAACCTAAAGTGTTTAGTGATGAACGTGGGTTCTTTATGGAAAGTTTTAATCAGAAAGTATTTGAGGAAGCGGTTGGCCGAAAGATTGAATTTGTTCAGGATAATCATTCAAAATCAACTAAAGGTGTGTTACGTGGTTTACATTATCAAGTTGAACCTTATGCTCAAGGGAAGCTTGTACGCTGTATAGCTGGAGAAGTTTTTGATGTTGCTGTAGATATTCGCAAAGATTCCGAAACGTTTGGTAAATGGGTTGGTGTCAATATTTCTTCTGAAAATAAAAGGCAGTTGTGGATACCTGAAGGTTTTGCTCATGGGTTCTTAGTATTAAGTGAAGAAGCTGAATTTGTTTATAAAACATCAAACTATTACTCTGGCGAACATGAAAGAGGTATTATTTGGAATGATCCTGATATTAATATTACATGGGGAATAGATAGTCCAATTCTTTCATTAAAAGATAAAATTCATAAAGGTTTAGTAAAGTAACACAATTGCCATTATTTATAATTGAATAGATATTGTTCAACACCTATAAGCGTTTTATAGGTGTTATTAAAATTTTCTAATCCTATTTATTGCATTGTAATTAAAATTTAGAGAGTTATAGAGATATTTTAAAGAGCTTAGTCTATTCATCTGTTGTGTGAACGATGTGTGAATATGGGTTTTTTAGACAAAATAACCAAGTTAGATAGATTTCAAAAAATATCAGACAGATATTTACCTGGAATAAGTAAAGTCAGTTCAAGAAAATAAAAATATGATATTAGAAACTATCATTCAACATTCCTTTTTAGCTAACAAAATACAGATGATTCGAGTTTTATCCTAATATGTTTAGAAATAAAGTTGCTCTTGGGTCTCAGATAGGATTGTTTACTTCAGTTCTTATATTAATAACAAACTTTTTTTTAAGAAGTTACTTTGTTAAAGTATATGGTTCTGATTTAACCGGGTATTATTTATTAGTAGTACAGTTGATGGGAGTATTAAACCTTGCTGAGCTAGGTATAAGTACAGCCTTAACATATATCCTATTTAAACCACTGCATAGAAAAGAAAATAGTGAGTTAAGACAATTATATTTTATAATAAAGAAAATATACCATTTTATAGCATTGGGCATATTAGTTATTGGACTGCTTTTCTTTTTGTTATTAAATTCTATAGTAAATGCAAGTATATCCCCTGAAAATCTATATATAACATGGGGGGTGTTTGTTATAAGTACATCATTATCATATTTATACTCTGCTCAATCTGTCATTTTAACAGCAGACCAGAATGTCTATTTGGTTAAATTAATTACTGGGTTAACTAGAAGTTTAGCGTATATATTGCAAATATTTCTAATGATTTGCGGCGTCTCCTTTTGGATTGTGTGCGCTATTGAATTACTTTCTAATGTAATACAACTTATTCTTTTTAACAGACTAACATTAAAAAAATATCCGCAATTAGTAAAGTTGGATATTACTGATACTATCAATAAAGAAAATATAATAAGTGTAAAATCTAAAATAAAAAGAGAGATAAAATATACGTTTGTACATAAAATTGCTGGTGTTGTTGTATTTAATACAGATTATTTAATTATATCTGTCTTTCTAGGTATAACGGTTATCACATCTTTTTCTTCCTATATGATGTTAATTCAAGCATTGGGTTTTCTGATATCAGCAATAGCTTCCCCACTGGGTGCCTATATAGGAGCAAAATTATATTCTGATAGTAAGGAAAAAGTTATCAGGATTATATCACTTTATAATTCACTTTTTTTTATGCTAGGTGTTTTTTGCGCGTACATGTTTTATATATCTTCAAGTACATTTGTATCCTTATGGATGGGAAAAGAAATTGTACTTAGCCAACAATTAGTTTTGTTACTTTCTGTTAATTGCTTCGTATTGATTGCAAGGATCTCTTTTGATGTTGCAAAAGTAGGCCTTGGTTATATGTCAGATATTGAATTACCCCTACTGGAAGCCATAATTAATATTATCGTTTCATTAGTTTTAGTACATTATTTAGGTTTAAATGGGATAGTTATTGGAACTATCGTTAGTAATATCATCGTTGTCATGATCTTGAAACCAGTATTTTTATACAAAAATGCCCTTAAATCGGATAATGCATTTATTATTCATGAGCTTATAAGATCATGGTTCTTTATAAGCATATTCTTGCTTTCCATCTTTTTTATTACAAGGGCAAAAGTTATAGTCAGCAATGAATGGCTAGATTTCTTTATACAAGTGTGTATGAGTAGCATTACTCCTTTATTGTTATTGATAATGATATACAGCGTCTTTGATAGCAACGTTCGGAAATTCATGTTTGTTATGTTTAAAAAAATGTATAGGGAAAATTGATTCTCTAAAATTGGAGAAAAAGATCGTTGCCTGGATAGTTTGATAATGAAACCGATATATATTAAGCGTAGTGGTGTACGCAAAAGCGACTATTTGGCTATTGAAAATAAGGTATAAATCTAAACAAGATAAATATATGTAATAAAGTATTATCTTATTCCTTATCGCTTAATAATATGAGATGTGTTATGGTATTTTTAGCTTGGTTTATTGCTATTGGGATATATATAATATGTGGAATTCTTTATCTTCAATTTCCTCAATTATCACCACTAGGGGCCCTTGCATATACTGATACAGTGGGCGATGTAATCATTGTCGTATCCACGGGGATAGTGGGAGTTTTTCTCGGCTATTTTGCATTTTCTAAAATCAAGTTAGTAGGAATAAAAGATTTTAATAATTCTTGTTTTATAAATTTTTGTTCAGTATGCTTTATTATTTCAGCGTTTCTAATTTTCGCCTTAGGTGTCGCTGCATATGGTGGTTACATAGCATTTCTACATACGCCTTATATAGCAATCTATGAAGGTAGTGCAGAAAATCAAACCAGAGATATTCTCATATCTTCATCGGGATTGCTTGCTAACTATGCACTATTAACTAGCATTCGTGTCAACTTTAAAGAAATATCAATAACTAATAAAGTTGTCATAGCAGTATCGCTATTAATACTTGTTTCTATATTTATTCAGGGACGAAGAGAAAATTTAATTTTGCTAATATTATGTTTCGTGTCATTCTATATGCTAAATTATAAAATTAATTTTAAACGTATTATCAAAGTAAGCATTATTTGTATAATAATGTTTTTCATTGCTGGATTAGGTTTATATTTGCGTGAAAGCACTTCAACTTCAGGAGGAAGTATTTTTACAGCTATACCTTTTGCCGTGATGTATGAAACACATTTTTCTTTAGCGACTTTGGCTAATGAAGTGAGAACACATTTATATAATAATTTACCTTATGGGGGAGTATTAGATTTATTTTCTCCCATATTATTTATTATCCCTGCTTTTATATATGGCATTTTTGGTTTAGATAAACAATCTTTGTTCGAGAATAATGAGATGCGTTTTTATGAGGATAAAGGTGGGCAGTTTATATTCACAGAGGCTTTTCATTCACTTGGTTATGTCGGAGTATTCCTGCATGGTTTAATCTTGGGTGTAATGCTAATAGTATTTTATCGTGTAGCCAAGAAAAGCAGGCTCATAATTTATCATTTTCCAATTATTTCCCTCATATTTGTTGCAATGAGAAAAGACCTTACCTATGGTGTTAAATATATTTCTCTTTTGTTCATATTTATGATGATTTTTTATTTTATCTATAAGTTACTCCCACTTAAAAATAATGGTTGAATTAAAAATGCATAAAGTTCTTTTTATTAGTGCCTTTCATCCTGGGGCGAGAGGTTCGATCGGTGCTGGTGAGGCCATTTGTGGTGATAATTTAAAAAAACATGTAAATAATGGCAGTCAAGTCGATGTTATTGTTATATCTCCTGCAACACAATATGAAAATCCCGAAATTAAAGCACTATGCCATTCTTATGAAGTGATCAACGTTAGTAAGAAAGATTATCTTAAAGGAATACTTTTCAATGCTAAATATAAATCTTTTATTGCGCCATGGTTTTTTACTAGAGTAAATAAAAGTTTAATTAAACGGATAAATAATAAGATCTCTCACACGAATTACGACTTAGTATGGCTTGATTTTCCATCAGTTTTAGGAGTGGTAAAACATATTTTACATCCAAATATTCATTATTTTGCCCATGATGTTGTATCACAGCGCACAAGTCGTTCTCTTACAAAGAAACCTATCAATAAAGAGATTGCAAAAGTTGAGGCAAACTTATTCTGTAAGTTGAAAAAAATTGTGGCAATGTCTCATAAAGATAAATTGTTACTTGAACAAATGAATTATAAGGGAGTTATAGAGGTTGCTGATCTTGGAGTACAAAAAGTCGGTGAGGTATTAAATGGTATTCCGATTGAAGAGGTTGTAAATAAATTTAAGGATAGAAAAAATTTAATTTTTTTTGGTTACATGAAGCGTGCGGAAAACCACTGGTCTATAATATGGTTTATATTTTTTGTTTTTCTTAAAATAAGAAAACAAAATCCACATATCCATCTTTGGATTTTAGGCTTGGCTCCCAGACCTTTACTGAAGTTGATCGGCAAGTGTATATCTAATGTACATGTCGCTGGTGCTGTATCAGATCCTACCTTGGCTTTTCAAAAGGCCGATTTAAGTGTTGCACCTTTACTATATGGAGCTGGAGTAAAAATAAAGGTGTTACAGATGCTTGAGGCGGGTGCAACGGTTGTTGCTACTGAGGTTGGGGCTGAAGGTATTGAAAGCCATAAAAAGCTTCACATTGTTAATAAAACACAATTTGGTAAAAAAATACTTGAGCTTTTGGACTAAAAAATGCCCTCCTTTACTTTAATTGTTCCTACATATAATGCTGGTAGTGCTAGATGGAATGAGTGGTTTCACGCTTTTCAAAAACAAACTAATCAGCCATCACAATTGATAATCATTGATTCATCATCGACAGATGACACTAGAAATATTGCAAGCACTTATACCAACAATATTATAGTTATATCACCAAGTGAATTTAATCACGGAGGGACGAGAAATAAAGCATTAGCTTCCGCCGAAGAAAGTGATTTTGTTGTTTTTTTAACCCAGGATGCTATATTTGAAAATAAAAATGCCCTGGAAGAAATATTATCATTATTTAATGACAAAAATGTCGCTGCAGTATGTGGCAGACAGCTTCCTCATCATGATGCTAATCCTCTTGCTATACACGCAAGAAATTTTAATTATGGTACTGAAACTCTAATTAAAAGTAAAAATGATATAAAAAAACTCGGCATTAAAACCGTGTTCATGTCAAATTCTTTTGCAGCTTATCGGCGGTCTGTTTTTGAAGCACTTGGGGGGTTTCCTGAACATACTATCCTCGCTGAAGATATGTTTATGGCTGCGAGAATGATCCAGGCGGGTTATAAAATTGCTTATTGCGCAGAAGCCAGTGTAAGGCATTCGCATAATTATACGCCAAAACAAGAGTTCCAACGGTATTTTGATACAGGGGTATTTCATGCCTGTAACCCTTGGATTCAGCGTGACTTTGGCGGAGCCGGTGGTGAGGGTTTCCGCTTCGTAAAATCAGAGATTCAATTCCTGCTTAAAAATGCACCGTTCTGGATTCCAAGAGCTTTATTAACAACCTTTGCTAAATTTCTGGGTTACAAATTAGGCAAGCATTGGCAATCTTTACCGTTGTCTACATGTCGCTATTTTAGCATGTACAAGAGTTATTGGAATAATATCCAATATTCTTCGTCAAAAGAGATAAAATAAATGTCTTTTCTTCCCGTAATTATGGCTGGCGGCACAGGTAGCCGTTTATGGCCGCTTTCACGCGAATATCATCCGAAGCAGTTTCTAAGCGTTGAAGGTAAACTATCAATGCTGCAAAATACTATAAAGCGATTAGCTTCACTTTCTACAGAAGAACCCGTTGTCATTTGTAATGACAGACACCGTTTCTTAGTCGCTGAACAACTCCGCGAAATTGACAAGTTAGCAAATAATATTATTCTCGAACCGGTAGGCCGTAATACTGCACCAGCGATCGCTCTTGCCGCGTTTTGTGCGCTCCAGAATGCTGATAATGCTGATCCTCTTTTGTTGGTTCTTGCTGCAGATCATGTGATCCAAGATGAAATAGCTTTTACGAAAGCTGTCAGACATGCTGAAGAATACGCCGCAAATGGTAAGCTTGTAACTTTTGGTATTGTTCCAACGCATGCTGAAACGGGTTATGGATATATTCGTCGTGGTGAGTTGATAGGAAATGACGCTTATGCAGTGGCTGAATTTGTGGAGAAACCGGATATCGATACCGCCGGTGACTATTTCAAATCAGGGAAATATTACTGGAATAGCGGTATGTTTTTATTTCGTGCAAGCTCTTATTTAAACGAATTGAAGTGCTTATCACCTGAAATTTACAAAGCTTGTGAAAAGGCGGTAGGACATATAAATCCCGATCTTGATTTTATTCGTATTGATAAAGAAGAGTTTATCTCATGCCCGAGTGATTCTATCGATTATGCAGTTATGGAGCACACACAGCATGCCGTGGTGATACCAATGAGTGCTGGCTGGTCGGATGTGGGATCCTGGTCCTCACTTTGGGATATATCGAATAAAGATCATCAGAGAAATGTTTTAAAAGGAGATATCTTCGCACATGCTTGTAATGATAATTACATTTATTCCGAAGATATGTTTATAAGTGCGATTGGTGTAAGTAATCTTGTCATTGTTCAAACAACAGACGCTTTACTGGTGGCTAATAAAGATACAGTACAAGATGTTAAAAAAATTGTCGATTATTTAAAACGAAATGATAGGAACGAATATAAACAACATCAAGAAGTTTTCCGCCCTTGGGGAAAATATAATGTGATTGATAGCGGAAAAAATTACCTCGTTAGATGTATCACTGTTAAGCCGGGTGAGAAATTTGTGGCGCAGATGCATCACCACCGGGCTGAGCATTGGATAGTATTATCCGGGACTGCTCGTGTTACAAAGGGAGAGCAGATTTACATGGTTTCTGAAAATGAATCAACATTTATTCCTCCGGATACTATTCACGCGCTGGAAAACCCCGGAATGATCCCCCTGAAGTTAATTGAGATTCAATCAGGTACCTATCTTGGTGAGGATGATATTATTCGTTTAGAACAACGTTCTGGATTTTCGAAGGAGTGGACTAATGAACGTAGTTAATAATAGCCGTGATGTTATTCATTCATCAGGTATTGTGTTTGGAACGAGTGGGGCTCGCGGTCTTGTAAAAGATTTTACACCTCAGGTATGTGCTGCTTTTACGGTTTCATTTATTGCCGTTATGCAGGAACATTTTTCGTTTGATACCGTAGCATTGGCAATAGATAATCGTCCAAGTAGTTATGGGATGGCTCAGGCGTGTGCTGCTGCATTGGCGGATAAAGGCGTTAACTGTATTTTTTATGGAGTGGTACCAACCCCAGCTTTGGCCTTTCAGTCTATGTCTGACAATATGCCTGCGATAATGGTTACGGGAAGTCATATTCCATTCGAGCGGAACGGCCTCAAGTTTTATCGTCCTGATGGTGAAATCACGAAACATGATGAGGCTGCGATCCTTAGTGTTGAAGATACGTGTAGCCATTTAGAGCTTAAAGAACTCATAGTTTCAGAAATGGCTGCTGTTAATTATATATCTCGTTATACATCTTTATTTTCTACTCCATTCCTGAAAAATAAGCGTATTGGTATTTACGAACATTCAAGCGCTGGGCGTGATCTTTATAAGCCTTTATTTATTGCATTGGGGGCTGAAGTCGTTAGCTTGGGTAGAAGCGATAATTTTGTACCTATAGATACAGAGGCTGTAAGCAAAGAGGATCGGGAAAAAGCTCGCTCATGGGCTAAAGAGTTCGATTTAGATGCCATATTCTCGACAGATGGGGATGGTGATCGCCCTCTTATTGCTGATGAGGCCGGTGAGTGGCTAAGAGGCGATATACTAGGTCTATTATGTTCACTTGCATTGGATGCAGAAGCCGTCGCTATTCCTGTTAGTTGTAATAGCATAATCTCTTCTGGCTGCTTTTTTAAACATGTTAAGCTTACGAAAATAGGTTCGCCTTATGTTATCGAAGCTTTTAATGAACTATCGCGGAGTTATAGTCGTATTGTCGGTTTTGAAGCCAATGGCGGCTTTTTATTAGGAAGCGACATCTGTATTAACGAGCAGAATCTTCATGCCTTACCAACTCGTGATGCTGTATTACCGGCAATAATGCTGCTTTACAAAAGTAGGAATACCAGCATTAGCGCTTTAGTCAATGAACTCCCAACTCGTTACACCCATTCTGACAGATTACAGGGGATTACGACTGATAAAAGCCAATCCTTAATTAGTATGGGCAGAGAAAATCTGAGCAACCTCTTAAGCTATATTGGCTTGGAGAATGAAGGTGCAATTTCTACAGATATGACAGATGGTATGCGAATTACCTTACGTGATGGATGTATTGTGCATTTGCGCGCTTCTGGTAATGCACCTGAGTTACGCTGCTATGCAGAAGCTAATTTATTAAATAGAGCTCAGGATCTTGTAAATACAACGCTTGCTAATATTAAAAAACGATGCTTGCCGTAAAAGAATTGAATGTTATTTACTTAATATGCCTATTTTATTTACATTATGCACGGTCAGAGGGTGAGGATTAAATGGATAATATTGATAATAAGTATAATCCACAGCTATGTAAAATTTTTTTGGCTATATCGGATTTGATTTTTTTTAATTTAGCCTTATGGTTTTCATTAGGATGTGTCTATTTTATTTTTGATCAAGTACAGCGATTTATTCCTCAAGACCAATTAGATACAAGAGTTATTACACATTTTATTTTGTCAGTAGTATGTGTCGGTTGGTTTTGGATTCGTTTGCGACATTATACATACCGCAAGCCATTTTGGTATGAGTTAAAAGAAATTTTTCGTACGATCGTTATTTTTGCTATATTTGATTTGGCTCTGATAGCGTTTACAAAATGGCAGTTTTCACGCTATGTCTGGGTGTTTTGTTGGACTTTTGCCATAATCCTGGTGCCTTTTTTTCGCGCACTTACAAAGCATTTATTGAACAAGCTAGGTATCTGGAAGAAAAAAACTATCATCCTGGGGAGCGGACAGAATGCTCGTGGTGCATATTCTGCGCTGCAAAGTGAGGAAATGATGGGGTTTGATGTTATCGCTTTTTTTGATACGGATGCGTCAGATGCTGAAATAAATATGTTGCCGGTGATAAAGGATACTGAGATTATTTGGGATTTAAATCGTACAGGTGATGTCCATTATATACTTGCTTATGAATACACCGAGTTGGAGAAAACACATTTTTGGCTACGTGAACTTTCAAAACATCATTGTCGTTCTGTTACTGTAGTCCCCTCGTTTAGAGGATTGCCATTATATAATACTGATATGTCTTTTATCTTTAGCCATGAAGTTATGTTATTAAGGATACAAAATAACTTGGCTAAAAGGTCGTCCCGTTTTCTCAAACGGACATTTGATATTGTTTGTTCAATAATGATTCTTATTATTGCATCACCACTTATGATTTATCTGTGGTATAAAGTTACTCGGGATGGTGGTCCGGCTATTTATGGCCACCAGCGAGTAGGTCGGCATGGAAAACTTTTTCCATGCTACAAATTTCGTTCTATGGTTATGAATTCTCAAGAGGTACTAAAAGAACTTTTAGCTAACGATCCTATTGCCAGGGCTGAATGGGAAAAAGATTTTAAACTGAAAAATGATCCTCGAATCACAGCTGTAGGTCGATTTATACGTAAAACTAGTCTTGATGAGTTGCCACAACTTTTTAATGTACTAAAAGGTGATATGAGCCTGGTTGGACCACGACCTATCGTTTCGGATGAACTGGAGCGTTATTGTGATGATGTTGATTATTATTTGATGGCAAAGCCGGGCATGACAGGTCTATGGCAAGTGAGTGGGCGTAATGATGTTGATTATGACACCCGTGTTTATTTTGATTCCTGGTATGTTAAAAACTGGACGCTTTGGAATGATATTGCCATTCTGTTTAAAACGGTAAAAGTTGTTTTTCACCGCAACGGTGCGTATTAATTTTATATTATATTTGGCAGAATGCTAGTATAATTGTCATGTTCAGTTTGAGGTAATTTATGTACTAATTATCTTATATTATAAATCATGTGCAATTATTTTTATATTTTTATATGAAAAACGTCCAGTATATATATTGAGAAACATTATTGTTATGGAGACATAATCGGAGTTATGACGGAAAAAAGCTCTTTTCCCATAAGCCACGAACATTCCTTAACTATGGATTATGTTAAAGCTTTTGGTATGATTTTCGTATTGGTTGGGCATATAAATAATGACATATTTAATGTTTATTATGCCTATCTTTTTCATATGCCATTATTTTTCTTTATTGGTGGGGTTTTATATAAAGATACAAGATGTATAACAAATTTTATAGCGCATGTTATAAAAAAACAGTTACCTTATCTTATAATAACTTATTTGATTATTGGTGCTATTGCATTATTAATTAATGTACGTTATGGAATACACACAGGTGATGCTTTTTCGACAGGACTATATGAAACGGTTAAACTTGCTATAAAATCAAATTTTCATAACAATAAAATGTTTTTAACAGGTTGGTTTCTGTTTGCTTATATATTTGTGAGCATTTTGTCGGTGATTATTATAAAAAGCATAAAACGGGTCGTTGTTAGCAATGCTTTATTATTATCGGTATTGGTGGCGATTAGTGCATTATTAATAACTGTCTCAATAACATATTTATCTCCTCAGTATATTCTGGTGAAAGACTATAAGCTGAATTTTATATGCCAGGTGTTAACCGGTATGTCGTTTTATATTTTTGGATATGTGATAAGAAATCAGATATATAGCTTATTAAATTTCTATATTTTTATTTTATTAACTGTAATATTATATGTTTCGAAAAGTTATGGTTTCTCTACGCAGACAATTATGTCATGGAGTTATTATCCGGATGGGTTAATAATGTCTGTTATTAACGCGCTGATAGGTATTTATGCTGTGTTTTTTATCTCTCTATTAATTACAAGGGGAGTGAAAGAAATTAAGCTGCTAAAAATGATAGGTCAGAATTCAAGAGCTATCATGGCATATCATTTACTTGTATATGTAATTTTAGATATAATTGCTTCAATTTTAGGCGATTATAGCCTATCGGGAACAGATGTATATGATAATCACTTTATCACTAAATGGTCCGTTCCTGTCTACATTGCATTAGGTTTGCTACTGCCTCTAATTTTTAGTATTCTGAAACAGAAAGTAATAGGGAAGATAAAATTTAAGCGGGATTTTAGAATCAATTAAAAGCTAATTTTAGCTTTAATGCGGCCTAATGTTTAAGTGTTAATTTTAGGATAAATATCACGTAATAGGTTACTCAGGAGATTTTTATTTAGTCTACCGACGCGTTCCCAGATAAGGATTCCGGTGTGTCGTAGGTAGAAATAGGTAATTAATGATTGTTTCTTCGGGCTTTAAGTCTGGGTTATCATATTATTCACTTCATCTCATTGGATATAGTTCCTATGAGTAACCACACCTGACAGGAGTATGTAATGTCCAAGCAACAGATCGGCGTCGTCGGTATGGCAGTGATGGGGCGCAATCTCGCGCTCAACATCGAAAGCCGTGGTTATACCGTATCCGTTTTCAACCGCTCCCGTGAAAAGACCGAAGAAGTGATTGCCGAGAATCCCGGCAAAAAGCTGGTGCCTTATTACACGGTGAAAGAGTTTGTTGAATCCCTCGAAACGCCTCGTCGTATCCTGTTAATGGTGAAAGCGGGCGCAGGTACTGATGCAGCTATCGATTCGCTGAAACCGTATCTGGAAAAAGGCGATATCATTATTGATGGCGGTAACACCTTCTTCCAGGACACAATCCGTCGCAATCGCGAGCTGTCTGCGGAAGGTTTTAACTTTATCGGTACCGGTGTTTCCGGTGGTGAAGAGGGCGCGCTGAAAGGGCCATCTATCATGCCTGGCGGTCAGAAAGATGCCTATGAACTGGTGGCGCCGATCCTGACGAAGATTGCTGCTGTGGCGGAAGATGGCGAACCGTGCGTGACCTATATCGGCGCCGATGGTGCTGGTCACTACGTCAAGATGGTCCACAATGGTATTGAATATGGCGATATGCAGCTTATCGCTGAAGCTTACTCCTTGCTGAAAGGCGGCCTGAACCTCAGCAATGAAGAGCTGGCGAACACTTTTACCGAGTGGAATAACGGCGAGCTGAGCAGTTATCTGATCGACATCACTAAAGACATCTTCACTAAAAAAGATGAAGACGGAAACTACCTGGTGGATGTCATTCTTGATGAAGCCGCCAACAAAGGGACCGGTAAATGGACCAGCCAGAGCGCGCTGGATCTGGGCGAACCGCTGTCGCTGATTACCGAATCTGTCTTTGCGCGTTACATCTCTTCGTTGAAAGCGCAACGTGTTGCCGCATCTAAAGTGCTCTCCGGGCCGAAAGCGCAGCCGGCAGGCGACAAAGCGGAATTTATCGAGAAAGTGCGTCGCGCGCTGTATCTTGGCAAGATCGTCTCCTATGCGCAAGGCTTCTCGCAGCTACGCGCCGCGTCTGATGAATATCACTGGGATCTCAACTACGGCGAGATTGCTAAGATTTTCCGTGCGGGTTGTATCATTCGCGCTCAGTTCCTGCAGAAAATCACCGATGCTTACGCAGAAAACGCTGGTATTGCCAATTTGCTGTTAGCGCCTTACTTCAAGAAAATTGCTGATGAGTACCAGCAGGCGCTGCGTGATGTTGTGGCTTACGCGGTGCAGAACGGCATTCCGGTGCCGACATTCTCTGCGGCAGTGGCCTACTATGACAGCTATCGCGCCGCAGTACTGCCAGCTAACTTAATTCAGGCGCAGCGTGACTACTTTGGTGCGCACACCTATAAACGTACTGATAAAGAAGGCATTTTCCATACCGAGTGGTTGGAATAATTTCTGCAAAAATGTTTAAGCCCGGTTTAATACCGGGCTTTTTTTTTATCTCTATTCTTATTGATTTATCGCTTTTGCTTAATATTAACTTAATAATCTGTGTTTATCGTAATGAAGATAATCTGAATTGTTTTCGTCTGCGTTGCACTTTATATACTCAGGCGTTAAAACTTTAATATCTTATCAGGATGCGAAATACATCATGATTCATAATTAAGTTAATTCTGAGAGCGAATAATGAAAATCACGATATCCGGGACGGGTTATGTTGGCTTGTCTAATGGTTTGCTTATTGCACAACACCATGAAGTGGTGGCGTTAGACATTGTTCCTTCCCGTGTTGAACTGTTAAATGATCGGATATCTCCGATTGTTGATAAAGAAATTCAGCAATTTTTAAAGGAAGATAACATCACATTCAGGGCAACGCTGGATAAGTTTGATGCGTACCAGAATGCAGATTACGTCATCATTGCTACGCCTACAGATTACGATCCAAAAACCAACTATTTTGATACGTCCAGTGTGGAATCGGTCATTCAGGATGTGATCAGCTTCAACCCCGCAGCCGTGATGATTATTAAGTCCACGGTGCCGGTTGGCTTCACGGCAGCAATGCGCCAGAAGTTTGCGACAGAAAATATCATTTTCTCTCCGGAGTTTTTACGTGAAGGTAAGGCCCTTTACGATAACCTTTATCCCTCCCGTATCGTGATTGGGGAACAGTCTGAGCGCGCCAGAGAATTTGCCGCATTACTCCAGGAAGGCGCTATTAAACAGGAGATTCCGACGCTGTTTACGGACTCCACTGAAGCGGAAGCCATTAAACTTTTCGCCAATACTTATCTCGCTATGCGAGTCGCTTATTTTAATGAATTAGACAGCTATGCTGAAACATTAGGGTTAAATACCCGACAAATTATTGAAGGGGTATGCCTCGACCCGCGTATTGGCAATCATTATAATAATCCCTCTTTTGGTTATGGCGGATATTGTTTGCCAAAAGATACCAAACAGTTGCTGGCTAATTATCAGTCAGTGCCTAATAATATTATCTCCGCTATCGTTGAAGCAAACCGTACGCGTAAAGATTTTATTGCCGACGCTATCCTCGCCAGAAAGCCTAAAGTGGTGGGCATTTATCGCCTGATTATGAAGAGTGGCTCCGATAACTTCCGCGCCTCATCGATTCAGGGGATTATGAAACGTATTAAAGCGAAAGGCGTAGAGGTCATTATCTATGAGCCGGTAATGGAAGAAGATACTTACTTCAACTCTCGCCTTGAGCGTGATTTGCACTGCTTTAAACAGCAGGCGGATGTCATTATTTCCAACAGGATGGCGGCAGAGCTTTTGGATGTCGCTGAAAAAGTGTATACCCGCGATCTTTTCGGTAGTGATTAATAAGGCAATCGGGGCTGATGAGTCCCGATGATTTATTGACCAAATGGAAATAATGTCTGATTTTTATCATTAATCCTATGGCATATATTTTCTTTATGACTACACTGTCTCCAGCTTCATCCTTTTTTTAGTTAGGGTATCTATGACAGTGGATAGTAATACGTCTTCCGGGCATGGGAACGATCCGGAACAGATTGATTTGATTGAGTTATTTCTACAGTTATGGCGTGGGAAGATGACCATTATTGTAGCCGTTGTTATCGCCATTTTGCTGGCCGTAGGCTACCTGATGATAGCCAAAGAAAAATGGACATCCACGGCGATTATTACCCAACCTGATGCCGCGCAGGTTGCCACCTATACCAACGCGCTCAACGTCTTGTATGGCGGGAATGCTCCCAAAATCTCTGAAGTGCAGGCGAATTTTATAAGCCGCTTTAGCTCTGCGTTTTCCGCATTATCGGAAGCGCTGGATAATCAGAAAGAGCGGGAAAAGCTCACCATTGAACAGTCGGTAAAGGGGCAGGCGCTGCCACTCTCGGTTTCTTATGTGAGTACTACCGCTGAAGGGGCGCAGCGTCGGCTGGCGGAATATATCCAACAGGTGGATGAAGAGGTCGCTAAGGAACTGGAAGTTGACCTGAAAGATAACATCACGCTGCAAACCAAAACGTTGCAGGAGTCTCTTGAGACGCAGGAAGTTGTGGCGCAGGAACAAAAAGATCTGCGTATTAAGCAAATCGAAGAAGCGTTGCGTTATGCGGATGAGGCCAAAATCACGCAGCCGCAGATTCAGCAAACCCAGGATGTTACCCAGGACACGATGTTCCTGCTGGGCAGCGATGCGCTGAAATCGATGATACAGAACGAAGCGACGCGTCCACTGGTCTTTTCTCCGGCCTATTACCAGACGAAGCAGACACTGCTGGACATTAAAAATCTGAAAGTGACTGCCGATACGGTGCACGTCTATCGTTATGTGATGAAGCCGACGCTGCCGGTCCGTCGCGATAGCCCGAAAACAGCCATTACTCTCGTGCTGGCAGTGTTGCTGGGCGGGATGATCGGCGCCGGGATTGTGCTGGGACGCAATGCGCTACGTAGCTATAAGCCAAAAGCCTTGTAAGCTTCTTTGCCGGATGGTGGTACAAGTGCCTTATTCGGCTACGACAGGTAAAATTTCTCACTAAAAAACCGGGCGTTGCCCGGTTTTTTTACGCTTATTGATGACGCTTACGAAGATTGTCGATCACGGTGGTGAGGTTGAGATCCTGATCCTGCAACAGCACCAGCAGGTGGTACATCAAATCAGACGCTTCATTGGTCAGCTCAACACGATCGTTAACGGTGGCCGCCAGCGCGGTTTCCACACCTTCTTCGCCAACTTTTTGCGCAATACGTTTGGTACCGCTGGCGTACAGTTTCGCCGTGTAAGAGCTGGCCGGATCGGCGGTTTTGCGCTCTGCCAGTAGCTGCTCCAGTTGATACAGGAATAACCATTGATGGCTGGCGTCGCCAAAGCAGCTACTGGTACCTTTATGGCAGGTCGGCCCGACAGGGTTTGCCAGCACCAGCAGTGTATCGTTGTCGCAATCTGGCGCAATGCTGACGACATTCAGCACATGGCCTGAGGTTTCGCCTTTGGTCCATAAACGCTGTTTCGTGCGTGAGAAGAACGTAACATGGCCGGATTCAATGGTTTTGTCCAGCGCTTGTGGGTTCATATAACCCAGCATCAATACTTCGCCGGATACCGCATGTTGCACGATGGCTGGCATCAGGCCATCGGTTTTTTCCCAGTCCAGCTCGCGGCGTTGTTGCTCTGTTAACATATCCTGATCTCCACGCCCTGGCCTGCCAGGTACGCTTTTAATTCGCCAATATTGATGATTTGCTTGTGAAAAACGGAGGCGGCAAGCGCGCCGTCGACATCGGCATCACGGAATGCCTCAAGAAAGTGTTCCATCGTGCCCGCGCCGCCGGAGGCGATTAGCGGCACGCGGCAAACGTCACGGACTTTTTTCAACTGCGTCAGATCGTAACCGTTACGCACGCCGTCCTGGTTCATCATATTCAGGACGATTTCCCCCGCGCCGCGCTGTTGTACCTCTTGCACCCAGTCCAGCGTCTCCCACTGCGTCACGCGGGTACGGTTTTCATCGCCGGTATACTGGTTAACATGGTATTTCCCCGTGGCGTCGTCAAACCAGGTATCAATCCCGACGACAATGCACTGTACGCCAAAACGGTCAGCCAGACGGGTAATCAGCGTTGGGTCAGCCAGCGCCGGGGAGTTGATAGAGATCTTATCCGCCCCGAAAGAAAGAATTTTGGCGGCGTCGTCAATTGACCGGATACCGCCCGCTACGCAAAACGGAATGTCGATCACCTCGGCAACGCGCGCCACCCAGCTTTTATCGACTACGCGACCATCGCTGGAGGCGGTAATGTCATAGAACACCAGTTCGTCCGCGCCTTCGTCGGCATAGCGTTTGGCCAGCGGAACGATATCGCCAATGATCTCATGGTTGCGAAACTGTACGCCTTTCACCACCTGACCATCACGAACATCCAGACACGGAATTATACGTTTTGCCAGCATTGGATGGCCTCCTTAACGGTAAATTTCCCTTCCAGTAGAGCGCGCCCGACAATCACGCCGCGCACGCCGGTGCCGCGCAGGGCGGCAATATCATCGATATCGCCAATACCGCCGGAGGATTGAAAGGCGATCTGCGGATATCTGGCGCATACCTCTTCGTACAGCGAAACGTTAGAGCCCGCCAGCGTGCCGTCGCGAGAAATATCGGTGCACAGTACATGTTTCAGGCCGACGGGGAGATAGGTCTCCACCAGTTGCTCCAGCGAGACACCGGAATTTTCCTGCCAGCCGCTAACCGCCACCTGCTTGTTGCCGTGTTCGTCTATGCGAACGTCCAGCGCCAGCACCAGCGCCTGCGCGCCAAAACGTTCAAACCAGCCTTTCACCACGTCAGGGGATTTCACCGCCGTTGAACCGATGACCACACGGGCAACGCCAGCTTTCAGTAATGCCGCAACGTCTTCTTCGGTACGCACGCCGCCGCCGACCTGAACAGGCACGTTCACGCCCGCGACCAGGGTTTTAATCAGCGGTATCTGTCGCTTCGCCGGATCTTTAGCGCCGGTCAGATCTACCAGATGCAGCACCCCGGCGCCCTGGGCGGCGTAATCCTGCAAACGGGGCAGGGGATCGTTACCGTAATCCCGCTGGCGGGCGTAGTCGCCCTGATGGAGACGCACCACGGTGCCGTCAATTAAATCTAATGCCGGAATAATCATTACATCTCCAGGAAGTTTTTCAGCAACTGTGCGCCCGCCGCGCCCGAACGTTCCGGATGGAACTGTACGCCGAAGAAATTATCTTTCTGTACCGCCGCGGTGAATGGCTCGCCGTAATTGCACTGGGCGATAGTCCACGGGTTGACCGGCATCGCGTAGCTGTGCACAAAGTAAAAATAGGCGCCATCTTCAATGCCCTGAAACAGTCGGTTGCCCGCCTGCGGATACACGCGATTCCAGCCCATGTGCGGCAGCGGTAGACCAAAGTCGGTCATTTTCGGCACATCTTGTTCGATAATGTTCAGCAGATCCACGCCGCGCGTCTCTTCGCTGCGACGACCCAGCAGTTGCATCCCTAAGCAGATACCCAGTACCGGCTGAGTACACGCTTTAATTAAGTCGATCAGTTCACGTTCGCGCAGTTGATCCATAGCGGCCTGCGCCGTGCCGACGCCGGGCAGAAAGAGTTTGTCAGCGCGTAATACGATTTCCGCTTCGCGGCTGACCACCGGGGTGTAACCGTGGCGCGCCACGGCGGATTTTACCGAGCTTAAATTGGCGCAGCCGGTGTCAAGGATGACGACGTTCATCACAGCACTCCTTTCGAGGACGGTAATGTATCGCCCTCCACGCGAATAGCCTGGCGTAGCGTTCGACCAAAGGCTTTAAACAAACTTTCGACACGGTGGTGATCGTTCTTACCCTTAGTCTTGAGATGCAGAGTGACGCCCATCGTGTAAGAGAGTGAGCGGAAAAAGTGTTCAATCATCTCTGTGCTCAAATCGCCCACACGCTGGTAGGTAAATTCAGCTTTATATTCCAGATGCGGACGACCGGAAATATCCAGCGCGCAGCGCGCCAGACATTCATCCATCGGCAGTACAAAGCCAAAACGGCAGATACCGCGCTTGTCGCCGAGTGCCAGTTTTAATGCTTCACCGAGCGCCAGTCCGGTATCTTCTACCGTGTGGTGATCGTCGATATAGAGATCGCCCTTAACGGTAATCTCCATGCGAAAGCCGCCGTGGGTGGCGATTTGATCGAGCATATGGTCAAAGAAGCCGACGCCGGTATTAATCTTGCTGTTGCCTTCGCGATCCAGCCAGACGCTGACATCAATCTGTGTTTCTTTGGTGTTACGGACCACATGCGCATAACGATCGCGTTTCGTTAGCTGTTCGCCAATCATCGTCCAGTTCAGC
This sequence comes from Salmonella sp. A7, assembly GCF_020181675.1. Taxonomy (NCBI): domain Bacteria; kingdom Pseudomonadati; phylum Pseudomonadota; class Gammaproteobacteria; order Enterobacterales; family Enterobacteriaceae; genus Salmonella; species Salmonella sp. A7. The sequence goes on from NZ_CP084001.1 coordinate 1,772,098, forward strand.
GTTTCACGGTGATAGCGTAAACCAGTAATGCCCATGTTATCAGCGAGCTGGATATCGGTTGCACGATCGCCAATCACATAGCTGTTGGCGCTATCCATCGCTTGTTCCGCAAGATAACGCTCCACCAGCTTCACTTTGGGCTTACGGCAGTCGCAATCGTCTGCGGGCAGATGAGGGCAGATCAGCACCTCATCAAAGCATACGCCCTGAGAAGTGAAAATCTGCATCATCAGGTTGTGCGGTCCGTCGAAGTCCGCCTGCGGGAAGCTTTGCGTGCCAAGTCCATCCTGGTTAGTGATCATCACCAGCTTAAAACCGGCTTTTTGCAGCTTCAGCAATACGGGAATCACCTCTGGCTCAAAGGCCAGTTTATCAAAGCGGTCTACCTGAAAATCGCTTGGCGGTTCGGAAATTAAGGTTCCGTCCCGGTCGATGAAAAGATACTTCTGACTCATACTGGCTCCGCACGTAAGGCGTCAATGACGCGCTGGTTTTCCTGGCGGGTGCCGACCGTAATCCGCAGGCAGCCGCTTAAAGAAGGTTGTTTATTCTGATCGCGTAAGATAATGCCCTGATCCCATAAGGATTTAAACACGCTGCTGGAGGCAGTAAACCGCGCCAGAATATAGTTGGTTTCAGAGTCAAAGACGTGTTCTACGCAGGCGGTCTGTTGCAGGGCATTCACCAGATACTGACGTTCCTGCACTGTCTGCGCCACGCGATCGCGCATTGCGTTTATTCCCTGCGGACTCAGCGCCTGGGCGGCGATATCCGCCACTGGCGTAGAAAGCGGATAAGGGGCGATCACTTTTAACAGCAGGTTGATCACCTCTTCATTAGCCAGCGTAAAGCCGCAGCGCAGACCCGCCAGTGCAAAAGCTTTCGACAATGTGCGCAGGATAACCAGATGAGGATATTCAACCAGCCAGCCTGTCAGCGTGGCCTGCGGGCAAAACTCAATATAAGCTTCGTCGGCGACGACTATCGCTTTACCGCGTGTCAACTCCAGCAGCGTGCGCAGATCCTGCGGGTTGATAAGTTGCCCGGTAGGATTATTGGGGCTACAAACGAACACCACTTTTGTGCCGTCAAGGTTGTCGGAAATCCCCTGTAGATCCAGCTGCCAGTTTTCAAGCGCGGGAACCGTCCGGCGCTCTACGCCAATGGTTTCGGCGCTGACGCTGTACATACCGTAAGTGGGCGGACAGTAGAGAATGGCGTCTTTTCCCGGTTCGCAGAAGGCGCGGATCACCAGCTCGATCCCTTCATCCGCGCCGCGGCTGACCAGCACCTGCTCTGGCTTTACGCCAGCATATTGCGCGTAGTTTTCAATCACGGCCTTTGGCTGGCATTCCGGGTAGCGGTTAAGCGTTTGTTGGGTGAGCTGAAACTCCACCGCTGTCGGGAATTCATTCGCGTTCAGCCAGACATCGCCGTTACCGCCCAGACGGCGGGCGGACTGATACGGTACCAGGTTGCGGACATTTTCACGGGCTAAGTCAGCGACGCTGAGAGTGTTTTCAGTGCTCATGCTTGCTCCTTGAGGGCGTTTACGCGCAGGGTCACGGCATTTTTATGGGCGGTCAGACGTTCTGCCGCCGCCAATGTTTCAATGGTTGATGCCAGAGCGGAAAAGCCCGCTTTCGACAGTTCCTGAACGGTCATCCGTTTCTGGAAATCCGCTAACCCAAGGCTGGAACAGGTAGCAGTATAGCCATAGGTCGGTAAAACATGGTTGGTTCCGGAAGCGTAATCACCGGCGGATTCCGGCGACCAGTCGCCGAGAAATACCGAGCCTGCGCTGGTAATCGCATCCACCAAATCGCGCGCATTGCGCGTCTGGATGATTAAGTGTTCCGGCCCATACTGATTAGAGATGGCGACGCACTGCGCTAAATCTTTGGTCACAATCAGACGACTGGCGCTCAGGGCCTGCCGGGCGGTGTCCGCGCGCGGCAGCTCCGCCAGTTGACGTTCTACCGCCTCCGCCACCTTGCGGGCAATGTCAGCATCAGGCGTCAGCAGAATCACCTGGGAATCCGGACCGTGTTCTGCCTGGGAGAGCAGGTCAGAAGCGACGAAATCCGGTGTTGCGCCGCTGTCGGCGATCACCAGCACTTCAGACGGCCCGGCTGGCATATCGATAGCCGCGCCGTCGAGGCGTTGGCTGACCTGACGCTTGGCTTCGGTTACAAAGGCGTTGCCGGGGCCAAAAATTTTATCCACTTTCGGTACGGACTCGCTGCCGAAGGCCAGAGCGGCAATCGCCTGCGCGCCGCCGACGTTAAAGATTTCCTGCACGCCACACAGTTGCGCCGCATAGAGGATTTCATCAGCGATGGGCGGCGGCGAGCACAGAACCACGTTCTGGCATCCCGCAATGCGCGCCGGCGTCGCCAGCATCAGCACCGTTGAGAAGAGCGGAGCCGAGCCGCCGGGAATATACAGACCGACGGACGCGACGGGACGCGTAACCTGCTGGCAACGCACGCCTGGCTGGGTTTCCACATCTACAGGCGGTAGCGTCTGCGCGGAATGGAACGTTTCAATATTTTTGACGGCAGCGGCCATCGCCTGTTTTAATTCGTCGCTCAGACGCGCGCCGGCGGCGGCGATCTCTTCAGGGGTGACGCGTAGCGCTGTCACTTCTGTTTTATCAAATTTAGCGCTGTATTCACGCAGGGCATCGTCACCGCGCGTTTTTACATTATCCAGAATATCGCAGACCGTCCGGGTAATACTGTCAGAGGCGGAAATCGCCGGACGTGTCAGCAGCGCACACTGCTGTTCAGGGCTACAGCTGTTCCAGTCAATCAGGGTATTGAAGCTCATGGTCTTTACTCCATCACAGGGTTCCGCCTTATCCGGCCTACAGAACCCAAAATATCAACGCATTACGTAGGCCTGATAAGCGCAGCGCCATCAGGCGTCAGATCACTCCATCATCTTCTCGATCGGCAGTACCAGAATCGAGCTGGCGCCAAGCGCTTTCAGTTTCTCCATGGTTTCCCAGAACAGCGTTTCGCTGCTGACCATGTGCATCGCCACGCGCTGTTGCTCGCCCGCCAGCGGCAGGATTGTCGGCCTTTCGGCGCCTGGCAGCAGGGCGATAACCTCTTCCAGGCGTTCGCTTGGCGCGTGCATCATGATGTATTTCGATTCGCGCGCCTGAATCACGCCCTGAATACGGGTCAGCAATTTATCGATCAGCTGTTGCTTGCTCTGTGCCATCTCACCGTCGCGCTGAATCAGACAGGCTTTAGAGCGGTAGATAACTTCGACTTCACGCAGGCCGTTAGCTTCAAGCGTCGCGCCGGTAGAGACCAAATCGCAGATAGCGTCGGCCAGCCCCGCGCGCGGCGCGACTTCGACAGAACCATTTAGCAGACACGATTTAAAAGAGACGCCTTTCTGGTCGAGGTAGCGTTTGAGGAGGTGCGGATAAGAGGTAGCGATACGTTTACCGTCCAGCGCCGCCGGGCCGTCCCAGGCTTCGTCAACCGGCGTTGCCAGCGATAAACGGCAGCCGCCGAAGTCAAGACGGCGCAGGGTAAAATAGCGCGGATCTTCGCCCTGCGCGCGGCGATTGAGTAGCTCTTCTTCCAGCACGTTCTCGCCGATAATGCCGAGATCGACCACGCCATCCATCACCAGACCCGGAATGTCATCATCACGCACGCGCAGGATATCAATCGGCATGTTTTCCGCCATCGCAATCAGGCGCTGAGTGTGTAAATTAATTTTTATGCCGCAGCGGGCCAGCAATTCTCGTGAATCATCGCTTAAACGGCCTGATTTCTGAATAGCTATGCGTAAGCGGGTGTTGTCTAACATTCTGCGTTCCTCTTTATCCTGTCTGAACCGGTCTGTATCGCGCGCCAAAAAAAAGCCCCCGGAAGATGATCTTCCGGGGGCTTTCTCATGCGTTCATGCACCACTGGAAGATCTGAATGTCTTCCAGCACACATCGCCTGAAAGACTAGTCAGGATGATGGTGATGATGGTGGTGTTTAAATTGAACGCGTGTCATAAAAATTCCGATGAATGCTTATTCATTTGATACCTTTTAACCTAAACCACTTTTACGCCTTAAAGCAAGCGCTTTTTTCATTTCGCATTTATAGTATGAATTGTCAGTCACGGCGGGCTGGCGTAGCCTTATGTATAAGGCGTTAAAGTCAGGAGAAAATGGATGAAAAAGGTCGCAATTGTCGGTTTAGGTTGGTTAGGCATGCCGCTGGCAATGTCGCTGGCAGCGAGAGGCTGGCAGGTTACCGGCAGCAAAACCACCCTTGACGGGGTGGAAGCGGCCCGTATGAGTGGAATTGAAAGCTATCCGCTGCGTCTGGAGCCGGAGCTGGTCTGTGAGGCGGACGATCTTGACGCTCTGCTGGATGTCGATGCGCTGGTGATAACACTGCCCGCGCGCCGTAGCGGTCCGGGAGAGGATTTTTATCTGCAGGCGATGCAGGAACTGGTCGACAGCGCGCTGGCTTATCGTATCCCGCGTATTATTTTTACCAGTTCGACGTCTGTTTACGGCGATGCGCAAGGCGTGGTGAAAGAGAATACGCCGCGTAATCCGGTCACGGCCAGCGGGCGTACCCTGAAGGAACTGGAAGATTGGCTGCATAATCTGCCGGGCACGTCAGTGGATATTCTGCGGCTGGCGGGGTTGGTCGGGCCTGGACGCCACCCCGGACGTTTCTTTGCTGGAAAAACCGCGCCGGATGGTCAACACGGGGTCAATCTGGTGCATCTTGAAGACGTGGTTGGCGCAATTACCCTCTTGCTACAGGCGCCAAAAGGAGGGCACATCTATAATATATGTGCGCCGGCGCATCCAGCCCGCAACGTGTTTTATCCGCAAATGACGCGCTTGCTGGGAATAGCGCCGCCGCATTTTCGTGACGCACCGGACAACGGCAAAGGGAAGATTATCGACGGTAGCCGGATTTGTAATGAGCTGGGATTTGAATATCAATATCCCGATCCGCTGGTGATGCCGATGGAGTGAGTCGCTGTCCAGCAGGTGGTCGCCATATAGCGCAAGGGGACGAGTATGAAACCACTGCTGGACGTTCTGATTATTCTTGATGCGTTAGAAAAAGAAGGCAGCTTCGCGGCGGCGTCGGCAAAATTATTTAAAACGCCGTCCGCCCTTAGTTATACCGTTCATAAGCTGGAAAACGATCTTAATATCCAACTGCTCGACCGTAGCGGGCATCGCGCGCGATTTACGCGAACCGGTAAGATGCTACTGGAAAAAGGCCGTGAAGTGCTGCACACCGTTCGCGAGCTGGAAAAGCAGGCGATTAAACTGCATGAAGGCTGGGAGAACGAACTGGTCATCGGTGTGGATGATACCTTTCCCTTTTCTCTTCTGGCCCCGCTTATCGACGCTTTTTATCAACGCCACAGCGTGACGCGCCTTAAATTTGTTAATGGCGTTCTCGGCGGTTCATGGGAGACGCTGACGCAGGGAAGGGCGGATATCATCGTTGGCGCCATGCGCGCGCCGCCGCCTGACACCGGCTTTGGCTTTGCAAGACTGGGCGATCTTGAACTGGTGTTTGCTGTCGCTCCGCATCATCCGCTGGTTCATGAAGAGGAACCGCTTAGCCGCCAGACGATCAAACGTTTTCGCGCGATTGTGGTTGGCGATAGCGTCCATTCCTCGCGATCAATAGGGTCTGAACTGCTCGACGCTCAGGAAGCGATTACCGTGTTTGATTTTAAAACCAAGCTGGAGCTGCAAATTAGCGGCCTGGGATGCGGCTATTTACCGCGTTATCTGGCGCAGCGATTTTTGGAAAGCGGTGCGCTTATAGAGAAGAAAGTTGTAGCGCAAATCGTCTATGAACCGGTGTGGGTTGGCTGGAATGAACAGACCGCCGGGCTGGCCAGCGGCTGGTGGCGGGATGAAATTTTAGCAAATAATGCTATTGCTGGGGTGTATGCAAAATCGCCGGTTTAAAAATCAATCGCTTATGAAAAATAATTTTTTGAACGCGCTCGCATTCTCTTGTCATTTCACTTCAATTTAGGGCAGAATACGCCGCTTGCAAAAAATGACACTAACCGACGTTTTAATACGCGTCGGTTATTTTTTTGCTTCAAACACATCATTCAATACCAAGAGGCCGGGCTTCGTACCGGATAGATACTTACTTAAAAATCGACAGTTGTTGTCGCTGAGGAATCCAGAAAATGGGGCAATTTTTTGCTTACGCGACGGCATTCGCCGTAAAGGAGAATGACCATGTCGCATAACGTTACTCCAAACACCTCTCGCGTGGAATTACGTAAAACGCTTACGTTAGTTCCGGTTGTAATGATGGGTCTTGCCTATATGCAGCCGATGACGCTGTTCGATACATTTGGTATCGTTTCAGGCCTCACTGACGGTCACGTACCGACGGCGTATGCATTCGCGTTAATCGCGATTCTGTTTACGGCGTTGAGCTACGGGAAACTGGTGCGTCGCTACCCTTCCGCGGGTTCGGCGTACACCTATGCCCAGAAATCCATCAGCCCGACCGTTGGCTTTATGGTGGGTTGGTCTTCTCTGCTCGATTATCTGTTCGCGCCGATGATCAACATTCTGTTGGCGAAAATTTATTTTGAAGCGCTGGTGCCCTCCATTCCGTCATGGGTGTTTGTCGTGGCGCTGGTGGCCTTTATGACGGCCTTTAACCTGCGCAGCCTCAAATCGGTCGCTAACTTCAACACCGTGATTGTAGTGCTACAGGTGGTGCTGATTGCGGTCATTCTGGGCATGGTGGTTTATGGCGTATTTGAAGGCGAAGGCGCCGGTACGCTGGCGAGCACCCGTCCGTTCTGGTCCGGCGATGCGCACGTTATCCCGATGATTACGGGAGCGACGATCCTGTGCTTCTCCTTTACCGGCTTTGACGGCATCAGTAACCTGTCGGAAGAGACCAAAGATGCTGAACGCGTGATCCCGCGTGCGATTTTCCTGACCGCGCTGATTGGCGGCCTGATCTTCATCTTTGCAACCTATTTCCTGCAATTGTACTTCCCGGATATCTCTCGCTTTAAAGATCCGGATGCGTCTCAGCCGGAAATCATGCTGTACGTGGCGGGTAAAACCTTCCAGGTGGGTGCGCTGATCTTCTCTACTATCACCGTACTGGCTTCCGGTATGGCGGCGCATGCAGGCGTAGCGCGCCTGATGTACGTTATGGGGCGCGACGGCGTATTCCCGAAAAGCTTCTTCGGTTACGTTCATCCGAAATGGCGTACGCCAGCGATGAACATCATCCTGGTCGGGGCGATCGCGCTGCTGGCGATTAATTTTGACCTGGTGATGGCGACGGCGCTGATTAACTTTGGCGCGCTGGTCGCGTTTACCTTCGTTAACCTGTCGGTGATTTCGCAGTTCTGGATCCGTGAGAAGCGTAATAAGACGTTGAAAGATCACTTCCAGTATCTGTTCCTGCCCATGTGCGGCGCGCTCACGGTTGGCGCGTTGTGGGTTAACCTGGAAGAGAGCTCAATGGTACTGGGCCTGATCTGGGCGGGTATCGGGCTGATTTATCTGGCCTGCGTAACTAAAAGCTTCCGCAACCCGGTTCCACAGTACGAAGACGTCGCGTAATCGCGCGTATTATCGGCAATAGTAAAACCGGAGGCAGTGCCTCCGGTTTTTTGTCTGTCATCCAGCACGTTTACCAGATGGCTGCGTCACTATTTATCCGCTCTGGATTAACAATGCCCGTCAGGCATTGGTCAATTACACAATCTCAGTTGCGTACTGCCACAGTGATTTCAGCAACCCCAGCTTCGTTTTATCTTCCGCATACTGCTGAGAAAGCATCTGCAATTCGTTGGCATACTGTTGTAAAAACTCCGGCGTCAGTACCTGACGGCGATGCTCCAGCCAGCGCTGCTGCTCTGCGTCATCCAGCGTACCGGGAAAATTGCGTGCGCGGTAATTAAACAGCAGCTTCTCAATGCGCTTATCGACAAAGGTAATGTCCAGCGCGGGCAGGTTACGTGGCTCGGTTTCGAGTACGATTTTCATGGCTGCGCGATCGGCATCGCTGAAAAAACCATCATAGAGCTGGGCATCAACGTTATCCGAGGCGGCAAAAGGTTCGGCTTCGGCAAAAATCGCCACCACTTTGTCGCGGACCTGCGGGTTTTCACGCAACACTTTCAGGTTATCCAGGCAGTGCTGGCGGTTAATTCCCAGCCGGTCGGCATCCTCCGGGCGCAAGGTATTCGCCTGCGCCAGTACCGGACATTTATTGATATGCACCAGCTTTACCGGCACTGCGGCGAGATCGCCAAGATCGGCTTTGGCCGTATAAAGCCGCTCGCGAAGGGTGTCGCTGTCCAGCTCAAGAAGAGGAGAAATATCGCCTGCTAAATCGACCATGATCACCGCGTTACGGTTTTCAGGATGCCACGCCAGCGGCGCGACCCAGCTTGTATTACCGCGCCACGCGCCAAACATGCCGGAGACATGCACCAGCGGCTTCATTTGCGGAACGTCAATCAGCGCCGCCAGTTTATGTTTACTGCGGTGGCTATAAAGATAATCAAACAGCCGCGGCTGGCGTGTTTTCACCAGTTGCGCCATCGCAATAGTGGCGTAGACATCCGCCATCGCATCATGCGCGTTGCTGTGTTCGATCCCGTTCGCCTGGGTTAAATGTTCCAGACGAAAGCTGGGCAGGCCGTCGTCGTTTTCCGGCCAGTTAATTCCCTCCGGGCGCAGCGCATAACAGGCGCGCATGACATCCAATAGATCCCAACGTGAATTATCATGCTGCCAGCTCCAGGCATAGGGATCGTAAAAGTTGCGATAAAAAATATTGCGCGTGACTTCATCATCAAAGCGCACATTGTTGTAGCCCACAACGCAGGTTTTAGGAACGGTAAACAGCGCATGAATGCGTCTGGCGAAAGCGGCTTCGTTTTCTCCTTTCTCACGCGCTTCCTGCGGCGTGATGCCGGTAATCAGCACTGCGCCGGGCTGCGGTAGATAATCATCGGCGGGTTTGCAATAAAACACCTCCGGCTCGCCAATAACGTTGAAGTCGTTATCCGTACGGAGCGCGGCGAATTGCGCAGGTCTGTCGAGGGCCGGATGCGTACCGAAGGTTTCGTAATCGTGGAAGAGGAATGTATTCTGTACGCTGTTGTTTTTAACTGTCACCTGATGTACACGCCTGATGTTGTATGTCCATGAAATAAAATGTTTTTAGTGCCGTTTTTGATATTGATTGCTTTTATTTGTACATGTCTGGATATTGTGGTTTATGTTGGTACATGCGATATTGAGTACAAAATAAGTACATAAACCATAAAATCATTGAGTACAGAAAACTAAAATGGCAATCAGTGACACTAAGCTTCGCTCTGTCTATGGTAAACCATATTCCGGCCCATCTGAAATTACTGATTCTGATGGGTTGGGTATCCGTATTACTCCAAAGGGAATCATTAGCTTCCAGTTCCGTTTTCGCTGGGATGGGAAACAGCACCGCATGGGACTTGGTCGCTATCCTGCTCTCACTCTGCGTGACGCCCGTAACATAGTCGCAGATTTAAGAGAGTCCGTCGATAAAGGCATTGATCCTCGTGAGCTTGCCGGAAACAACAAGTCAAAGAAAAAACCAACGGTAAAAGACTGCCTGGATTACTGGGAGGCAAACTATGTTAACGTGGCTTTGAGGGAAAAGACTAAGGCACTTTACAGGTCGACGGTCATAAAGCACATGAGTGATGCGTTCGCCGGTGTTCCGATTGAAGAAATTCCTGTTCGCCTGTGGGTTGAACGATTTACTGACGAAGAGCGATTAAACCCACGCAGGGCTCGTCAGTTACTGGTACAACTTCGGGCAGCTATTGGCTGGTGTACACGCAGACAATTTATCAGCACGGCTGATTTAATGCTGTTACAGCCAAAAGATGTGGGGACAAAACCAACCGTGGGTGAGGTGACACTCAGTTATAATCAGCTTGCTAAAATCTGGCTGGCGATAGAGCGTAGCAGAGGGTCAACGTCTAACCGATTGCTCCATCAACTACTGATGCTGTATGGCGCAAGGAATAGCGAACTTCGCTTGGCTGTTAAGGAGGAATTCGATCGTGAGGAGGGGATATGGACCGTACCCGCCGAAAAAAGTAAAACGAACAGAATTATCAGACGACCAATTTTTGACGCGGCCGATCAGTTGCTTAAAAAAGCAGAAATGACATACGGGAATATTCTTTTCCCTGGTCCGGATCTGAAAAAGTCCATGACTATTGCTGGTGCAAACAGATTTCTTGGAAGGATAGAATCATCCCTGGGTATTGGCGAATTTTCCGCTCATGATTTTCGGCGTACACTGGCAACCAGACTTTCAGAAGAAGGTATAGCTCCGCATGTTATTGAGAAAATGTTGGGGCATGAGCTGGGCGGCGTACTTTCTGTTTATAACAAACATGACTGGATTGCTGAACAGAAAGCCGCCTATGAGCTGTACGCTGAAAAAATATTCTGGCATATCAGGAAGATTTCTGGTTGATCCCCCCGTTTAAGATCCACTGTACCACCTCAGACTGAAGGTATTGTTTGGGGTGAGTTCGGATTGGTTTTGGAAAATTATATAGCTTGGTATATTTCGAAATGGTCATCCGTGAAGATACTTTGATCATTCTCATAGCTTCTTTTTCGTCAATCATACCAACATTGTTCTGTGCAATATCGTTCATATCCACCTCACAGACTGGCTACATAGACAGCACCAGCGACCATCGCAGTAGAATAAAGAGTGCTGGCAGTTAGGCGTCGAATGTTCCCACACTGCATACCGCCAATCACGACAGGGTTCTCGATTTTGTTGCTCATCGTTTTCTCCAGTGGCCCTGCAGCGGGCCATCGCTAATATTCAGTTTGCCTGTGCCGGCAGATTTCTAAGTTTCCGGACGCCGATCATTGCGGTGGCTACGTAGCTGGTGGCCCGGTTAACTACTTCGACAGGAACCTTTACGCCATCCACTACAACGGTGTAATTGGTAACGTGCTTTTGTCTGCCGTAATCGCCGAACTTCTCATGATGCGCAGCCAGTGCAATATCACATGCGCGACGACCGACTGGTGATTGCTTGCTTCTGTTAATAAGTTTCATCATCACTAAATCCCCAGTGAGGCGACGATATCGTTCGCTGTTTCTCGGGTACTGCCTTTACTCGATATTGATCTGCGGGCATTGACCCGGTGCAAAGTGAAGCCGTGCCGCTCGTAAAGTTCAATAACGCGTGGTGCGGTAGAATTACTGATAAACACCTTTGCGCCGCGCTGATGGGCTGCAACGCAGCTTTCAGCAAGCGCTACCTGGCTATCCCATGAGAACCCACCGGAGGCGTAGCTAGTGAAGCCAGTGGTGCCGGGTATTGGCTCGTATGGCGGATCGCAGTAAACGACATCACCATCACCCGCCAGCCTGAGAGTACGTTCGAAACCCGCAGTCATAAATACGCACGCGCGAGACTTCTTCCTGAATGCCCTGATCTCTTCTTCCGGGAAATATGGGGCTTTATACTTTCCCCATCCAACATTGAAAAAACCGTCAAGGTTGTAACGCATCAGACCGTTAAAGCAGTGCCTGTTGAGATAAAGGAATGCGGCTGCTCGTTCTGTCGCATTCAGTTTCTGGGCGTTGAATGCTTCACGAATTACTGTGTAGTTTTCGGCATCATTCAGATGTCTGAAAGCTTTTATTGCCTCTGCGATTACCGAATCAGGCACTACGGCCAGCATCTGGTACAGGTTAATCAGGTCGGCGTTGACGTCAGCCAGAAGGAAACGTTCGTGCTTGTCTGAGTTGAGAAACACCGAACCGCCGCCCACAAATGGTTCTATCAGTCGTTTACCTGCCGGGATAAGACGATCCAGTTCCGGCAGCAGCGAATATTTACCGCCTGCCCATTTCAGGAACGGGCGGCGCCAGGTGCGCGGAACACTTTTTTCAACTGGTAGTACTGCCGTTGTTGCGTGCGTCATCGCCACTGCTCCCCGAACGTGAAGCCAATCTCCTTTAGCGCTTCGTCCATCTTTTCGATAAATTCCGGTACCATTTCATTGAAGAGGGACGTGTATTTGTCGTCGCGCTCAACAACCACGTGGTGAATGCCTTCTCGCTTCATGCGCGGGTCATAATTCGCGAAATACCAGGCATCTCTCCCGGTTACCCACATGCTGAATTGCACCTGGGCCATATAGGCGGATTTGATAGCCTCGAAGCCGCCAAGCCTGAATTTCATAAAGTCGCGAGAGGTGAAAGGGCACTTCAACTCAAGACCGCGGCCATCACTGCACAGGCCGTCAGGAGAACAGGCGGTACGCATGCCCTCGTCACGGAAAAGGATCGGCGATCCGGTGACCTTCACGTCAGTGGTGAACTCAAACAGGGTGCGAGCATCGTCCTCATACTGTTTCCCCCAGGCCAGCGCCCTGGCGTTAACTTCCGGCGCCACGCCGGTGCAAACTTCAGCAAGAAGGGTGAGAAAGTAGGACATCTTCATATCAGTCCACTTCTTGCCCGACTTTGGCCTGGAAATGACGTTGTGAACTTCGGAAGCAGTGATGACACCGAGGCGTAGACGGTGCCATGCTTCATCACCTTGCTCGATGTTGCTAACGTCAATACCTGTACGAGCCAGGATAATTTCTGGTGTCATGCTTCCACCTTCTGTTCTGCTGCTTTCTGCTTCAGGAATCCGAGGGCTTTCACTGCTTCGATTTGCGTAAGATCTGACGATGCACCAATATCGCGGCGGAAGATTTGGGAGCAGAGCGGCAGCAGATCGTCATCCCATGTTTTATTCAGGGTGATCAGCAGATCATTAATTTCCCGCATGGTTTCATCGCTAACCGGAGTGATGTCGCGTTCCGTCTGGCGATCTGTGGTATACGTGGTATTTTCGACAATGCGTTCGGCCTCATCCTTGTCGTAGATGCCTGCGAAACCGAAGGCAAGACGGGCGCACTGGATCATTGCTTTGTGTCGCAACATCCGTTTGGGATGTGACTGCCACGGTCCAGTAATCTCACGACCATCACGGGTTTTGAATGGTTCCCGGCGACATTCATCCATCCATTCGGTAACGCAGATCGGATGGTTGCGGTCCTTACGGTAAATCCTGCATGTACATGATTCGTTATCCTGCTCAAAATCCATGCCGTCAAACTGCTGGTTTTCGTTGATAATACGGGACCAGCCATCAACACCCACCACAGGGACGATCCCGTTCTGCTTATCAGGAAAGGCGTAAATTTCTTTCGTCCACGGATTAAGACCGTACTGGTTGGCGACTATCAGTAGCGCAATAAACTGCGCATCACTGGCATCACCTTTAAACGCTGTCTGGCGCAATGTGGTGATCAGTTCCTGCGGATCTACAGAATCCATTCCTACACGTTCAGCCAGTTTTCCTGCCAGTGTTGCGAGTGCTGTGCTCATTTGTCTTATTCCTCTGATTCAATATCAATTTGATGCAGGGAAAACACCTCAACCATGTACCGCACAAACTCCGACGCGCGCTCCTGGAATTCGACATCGTCATCAAATGCCCGACTGATCGCTTTTTTGTTGGCGCCGTGACGCGGTAGCTCGTCCATACACAGCGACTCCAGCATGTGAAGCGACAGTCCTTTCTCCAGATCGTCAGCAAGTTCTGACTCTTTCTCTTCTCTGGCGATTTGCTGGTAATGCTGGGTCCAGTCCTGAGCCTCGATCCGGTCGTAAGTGAGATATGCGTTCATGGCTGAACTCCTGAATTTTGTTTGCAGAATCCCCGACACCATGTGGTCTGCCAGAATCTGTGCAGTATTTCGTTTTGCTGGTTTTTCCTGCTAATGGGTTGCAGGTTTGCCGTGTTGGTTGAGGTAAACCTCGATCTCGTCGTTGGTTGTCCGCAGGCGTTCGAAAAGGGCAAACAAGTACAACCCTTTTCCTACGTTTGCAGATGCGCGGTATGTGCGCCCCTGGTACTTAACCAGCATTCCCGGTACAACGCTGGTTCTTGGTAATGTTGTTGTGCCGTAATTAGTCATCTCATCCTCGTGCCGATATCGCCCGGCCAGCGGAACATTGTTTAAACCTTCTGCGCGTTAACTTTTCCACCTCATTCCGGTCTTCGTATGCCCCGGACGGCTACTTCGTGGGCGTCCTGCCTGGGTGGTCGTGGTGCGTTTTGGTGATTTCATTAAACACAATGTTTAAACATATGTCAACATAATGAGTATAAATCAATAAACAAAATGTTTAATCTGACTTTTGGAGGTGTGATTTATGCCGATTTTGGACAAAAAAAACCAGCCATGAGGCTGGGATCACTTGCAGTTTTGGGGAAGGGGGCTAAGGATAAAAAACGTCTTTGTTGCCCGGTTAAATTAGAGGTGTTAGTTCAGCGCTTTAAATTTGGTGTATAAACTATTCCCCAGCAGATACTTCAGATCTGCCATGGATCTATAAAATGTACTCGCAACTTCATAGTGAAAATAAGTAATGTAAGTTTCCATTACGGAACTTGTTAATCTATGTAGATTACGAATAAGATTCTTTTGCGATGAATGGCAGTCGTTTACAAGCAACTGCAAAAAAGTTGCTGACGTGTTAATATTTGCTTGCGGTGAAAAATGCACATAATGACAAGCGTTTATATAAACATTGTGCAGATAGTTCCAATTTTCATTTCTTCTATTAGATTTAAGGTAATCAAAATCTCGTCGTCGTACCGTTCCATCGAAATCACCACCAGAATAAGTTTTATTCAAAGCTATTCTTGCTATATGCTCAATCATAGAACGAAGATTTAAATGTAAATATCGTTCTCTTTTATTTAATATTGCAACGATGGAATTTAAAGAATCATAAATTATACCCTTCACATGTGATTTGTGTGATAGATTGGTATTCATTTCAATAATCATGCTATAAATTCTAACGTGTTTGAAAACACTTACCAAGGTATTTATATCTGACTCATCACTCAGATACTTAGTTGCCTCTTGGCGAAACCTGTCAGTTTCTGCTCTGTTGCCGTATGGGTCGTTAGAAAGCATTATTTATCGCCTTTCTTAAGCATCCTAGATACCCACAGATCCATATTAGAAAGTGCTGTATTTCTTTTTTTATGGCCTTGCAGGTCTTCTTCTTTAGAAAAAATATTTTCGAAATATGAACGAGCCATAACACCATAGTTATTGATTTCTTTTCTTTCTCTGCTTACTAAAAATCTGCATATTTTTGCGCAAATAAGTGTTCTTGAGCGAACAACGTATGGTAATAGGGCTATGGAAAAGACACTTTCAACAAAATCTTTTACATCATGATTTGATTTTAACAAATCTTTATCAAGTAAGATGGTCACAAAAAGACCTATCGCGGATTCTTTTGTTACTCCGCCATGGGCAAACCTGAATAGAGTGTTGTATTGTTCTTTATCCATTTTCACTCACCATTAGTTGGTCAACTCTTAATGCGAATTCTGTTGATATTGCGCTTATATCACTTCTTGACTTTGTATAGCAAGAGGGAATGTTACCCTGCTGCCCAACCATTAAATCTCGTACGTATGATAACTTATGTTCAAAGAAGTAAAATTCACTGAATTTTTCTTCAAAATTATCTTTTATCTTGCTTGTTTTTAATGTCAATTCATCATCAGTATTGGTGTAAACGAATCCTAAGTGTCTAATATTCGGATTATGATTGTGTCTTACATTTCGCACCACACTGACCAGACTAGTTGCTCCTAAAATGGAGTAGTGATCAATTTTTACCGGAACGACATAAAAATCTGAAGCAACAAGTGAAGCATCAGTGAAAATTGATATTGTAGGAGGGCTATCTAGGAAAATATAATCATATTGGTCACGGAGGTTGTTATCATCGATGAACCTCTTGATTTTGAATATTCTTACAGACTCCTGAGATGTGTCAAAGATTATATTAATATCACCTAAGATGACGTCGAGGTTATCAGAAACTTTAGTTATAACATCAACAGGTCTAATGGCTTGAGCCGTATCCATAATGGATGTTGGAACTTCGAAAATTCGACGTATTGTGATTTTATTTGTTTGAAGTTGATCAAGATATTCATCGACACGACCATAATGACCTAGGAGTGATTGAGTTGCATTGAATTGAGGATCAACATCAATAACTAAAACTCTTTTACCAAGATAGTTAGCCATGAACTCAGCAATGCCAACACATAGAGTTGTTTTTCCTACCCCGCCTTTCATATTAATAAAGCTAATTACCGATGCTGGCATAATTATTCCTTGCTATGTTGAGAATGAGTCATTTTGATAATTACTCCGAGCTTTTATCTTAATCTTCGCGCGTTCGAATCCTTCCCTTCATGTACTTCTCGTACATGGCATCCAGTTCCTTGAGACGAAGCGATAATACCCGAAGAAAATTCTGCTTTTCCTCGTCATCTGGAAGCTGGCGATATAGTTCGAGCAGTCTCCGTTCGTCGGCCTTTAAACCGTCCCTCTCGTCGACCTCTTGGCCAAGAACCCACTCAAGACTCACCCCAAGCGCGTCTGCCAGTTTTATCGCCGAGCTTTTCCCAATTGTACCGCGCACAAACCAGTTATTGACCGACTGAGCACTGACCCCGCAAATGCGAGCCATGTCCGACTTGGTCAACTTTTTAAGTTCGAGGATCTCGTTGAGCCTCTGCACTTGTGGGTGATTAATCTGATGAGTTTTTTCTTTCATAACACAATTCTAAACCAAAAGTTTATTAGCTCAATATTCAAAATGTTGACATTATGATAAACATTTTGTTTAATTTGGCTGTTGCCACTGGAGTCAAATATGAAAGCAATTGATAAAGCCATTACCAGAGCAGGAACCGCAACCCGGCTTGCTGAACTACTGGAAGTAAGCGCAATGACCATCAGTCATTGGCGGAATCGTTATCAAGGAGTGGTTCCTGCCGATCGAGTACTTCCAATTTACAGCGCTACTGGTGTTACCCCACACGAACTGCGCCCTGATCTCTACCCAAACCCAACAGATGGATTACCAAGCCAAGAGGCATCAGCCAAACAACCATAGAGGATATTTACCCATGGAGAACGCAATTGCACGAAAGTTAGACCCACCAGAAATCAACCCGATTGAAATAGAGAGCGTCCTGCTCAACCGGCTTGCATCGGTAGGTCAGAAATCTTACGCCGAGCATATGGGCATCAGCGAGTCGACAGTCAGCAGACGTAAAGCTGAGGGATATTTCTGCAACATGGCGAAAGAGCTGGCTTTTCTTGGAATTCAGGCCGCGCCACCGGAGGCGGTACTGGTATCCAGAAACTATCTCACAGCCGTAGAGATTCTCGCTGATGCCGGGCTAAAGGCTGAACGAGCCAGGCCGGATGCGCTGGGGTGGGACTGAAAATGGTAGCAACCAAAAAGGCGAAAGCCGCGGTGAGGGGTCACCAACGGCTTTCTGGTGGAATTAACTGGATCAATTCACAGGAGTAATTATGGCAAACACTGCTGAAGTAATCAATTTTCCTGTGCCTGACGTGGCACATAAGGAGCCGCGCGTGGCAGATCTCGATGATGGGTTTACGCGCATCGCCAATGAGATCCTTGAGGCTGTAATGCATGCAGGTTTGTCGCAGCATCAGCTTTTGGTGTTCATGGCTGTCATGCGCAAAACATACGGCTTCAATAAGAAATCTGACTGGGTCAGTAACGAGCAGCTCTCGGAGCTGACCGGCATTCTCCCTCATAAGTGCTCATCTGCAAAAAGCGCCCTGGTTAAGCGGGGGATATTAACTCAAACCGGTCGTGTTATCGGGATTAATAAAACGGTCAGCGAATGGTCATCTTTACCTGAAAAAGGTACAGAAAAAAAAACTTACCTGAAAAAGGTAAATTTACCTGAATCAGGTAAGAAAAGTTTACCCGAATCAGGTAACGGCTATTACCCAAATCAGGTAAACACAAAAGACACTATTACAAAAGACAGTAAAGACAATAGTAATAACCCCCCTAAATCCCCCCGGGCGGTTTCGTTCGATGCGTCAAGTGTTCAGTTGCCTGACTGGCTGTCTTCGATCACCTGGTCTTCATGGGTTGAATACCGCCGTGACCTGAAAAAGCCGATTAAGTCTCAGCAGACCGTGACGCAGGCTATCAACCTGCTCGACCGCTGCAGGCTGAACGGATACACACCTGAAGAAATTATTAACCGCAGTATTGCGAATGGCTGGCAGGGTCTGTTCGAACCTGACGGACAGGCGAAGCGCAGCAGAGATATCGATCAGGAAAGTATCCACTGGAACAGCCCGGATGCATGGAGGGATTTCCTATGAAACCTGAACTCTACCGCGCAATAAACAATCGGGATGGCGCAGCGATGGCAAGCATAGCCGGGGGCAACCCTGAGCATGGCCGGGTTGTGAATTCAGACGCTGAGCGCCTTGTTGACGCGCTGTTCATGCAACTGAAGCAGATTTTCCCGGCCGCGACGCAAACCAATCTCCGCTCCGATGCTGACGAGCGAGTAGCTAAGCAGCAATGGATAGCGGCATTTTCAGAAAATGGCATCCGCACCCGCAAGCAGCTATCCGCCGGAATGCAGAAAGCCCGTTCCAGCCAGTCTCCGTTCTGGCCGTCGCCAGGTCAGTTTATTTCGTGGTGCCGTGAGGGGAGTGGAGTACTCGGGGTCAGTGTTGACGACATCATGGGCGAATACTGGCGTTGGCGGAAGCTTGTTTTCCGTTATCCGACCAGTGAGCAATTCCCCTGGAGGGATAAAAACCCGCTGTATTACCACGTCTGCCTGGAGCTGCGCCGCCGTGGAACTGAGGGGCAATTAAGTGAAAAGGAACTTATCCGGGCCGCTGGCGATATCCTACATGACTGGGAAAAGCGAGCTCTTGCAGGTAAACCCATACCGCCTGTTCGTCGCGCTTTATCCGCGCCGTCGCGGGATCGCGGTCCAACGCCAGCCGAGATGTTAATGGCGAAATACAAACAACGCAAAGACGCCGGTCTGATTTAACAGGAGCAACCAAATGAAAGAACGTGGAATAACTGATGGTTTAACCATGAATCAGCTTGCGGAACGTAATGCTGAACACGTAACTACCATAGCGGCACTGGAATCCAGATGCGCGGCGCTGTCTGCAAAGCTGAGCATGATTAACGACCTTATGGAAGCCACCGAACAAGCAAACAAACTGGCGCAGGACGCAACGGAAAAGCTGGTTCAGGAGCGTAATACGCTGGCTGCGGAGAATGCGGGGCTGAAACACGCAATGGCCGTAACTCTTGAGCATGTGTCGGTCACGGACGCAGGACAGGCCGGAGTAGCTGCGATGATTATCAATGATGCCCTGCACCACGGCGAAACCCCAGCCACCGACGCTTTCCTGGCTGAGGTGCGTGCGCAGGGTGTGGAGATGTTCGCAGATAAATACAGGGCGCAGCTCACCGCATTGCCAACAACTTCAGAAAATATTTTTGATGCAGCGCATGTGAGCCTGCGCTACCAGATTTTTGATGCTGACGAGTTCGCCGCCCAGCTTCGCAAAGGAGTGCAGTCATGATTACGGGAACCTCAAATTACGACGAAGTGCCGACGATACCCTGCAAAATCTGCGGCGGTTATTTCAAAGCCGATGATCCAGAAAATCACAAATGCGAGGGGCCAGCCCAATGAGCAACATCGACAAACGTGCGCTGCGTGAGCGCTATTCACCAAAACCTGCACCTGAATGCCACATTTGCGGCAAAGAAATGACAATACAGCGCATGTCTGCCAGTCGAATTACCTATGGCTGCACGGGCGCGACCTACGACGATAAAGGTTGCCACTACGCAGAAGGCCGCAGTATCGCAGATGACCATTATGAACAGTCTCGCGTCACTGTCGTCGATGTGAGCGACCCGGATGTGCTGGCGCTGCTGGATGAGCTGGACAGCGCCAACGGTTACGCCAGCGCATACGAGGCTGAAAAATGGCATTACCACGGACTGGCAGAGTCTGAGGGTGAGCGAGCAGATCGGGCAGAAAAGCAAGTGGAAGAATTAACGATGTGGATTAAGCGCCTGGCCTACTCGCTTAGAAACACCAGACCAGACAGCAAGTTACATATCGATGCAATGGACTATTTGAGCAGCAAAGGGTTAATCAGTGTGGAGGATGTATTGAGATGACCACTATTACCAAAGAATGGCTACAGCAAACCATCGCTGAATTTGAGAACACTCGTGACGATATTCCGTTTGGACTGAGCGATGACGACGCCAAAATTCTTATTGTGCTGAAGCAGACACTGGCAGCGCTTACCGCTGAACCTGTGCGATATCTAAATAAATTTTCAGGTACATGCGTGACGTTAGAGCAGCAGTCAAACGCTGCTGATGATGTTGCCGTGTATATGCCGTTATATGCTTCCCCGCCAGCTTCAGAACGCGAACAGGTTCGCCGCGAGCACGCCGAATGGTCTGATAAGACGTTCGGCGATGTTGGGCCAGTAGGGCCGCTGAAACATCTCTCAAAAGAAGCATTGGAAACTGCCGCAGAACCTGACGACCTGAGCGAGTGGGCCGATATGCAATTCCTGTTATGGGATGCGCAAAGACGTGCTGGTATCAGTGACGAGCAGATTACCCTGGCGATGGTAGAAAAGCTGGCGGTGAACAAGAAGCGCGAATGGCCTGAACCGAAAGACGGCGAGCCACGACTGCATATCAAAGAGCAGCCAGCGCCGGTAGTGCCGGATGAAATGGCGACATCTGATGACATGAATCTTTATCAAAAGAGCTTTGCGCAAGGCTGGAACGCCTGCCGAGCTGCCATGCTTCAGGGTGGCCAACCTGTAAGTAATCGTGATGAGTTGAGCTCCCCAGTAATTCCGGATGGCTATGCGCTGGTGCCGATCGTTCCAACCGAGTACATGGTGATTAACGGCTTCGAGTCTGAGCCAGATCCACATTTCAGCGACGAAAAAGTGTGGGCGGAATACGAAGCGTTAAGCGGGTGTCGACGGGCTGCGCGACGGGCTGAGTTGTGCTGGGCGGCGATGATTAAAGCGGCACCAAAACAGGAGGGAAATAATGGATGAACTGGCCTGACGCATTTTTATATGTCGGGATAGCGTGGGCTTTTGCATATGCCATAACGCGCATCTGAATAATTAATTAACCGTAAAAACGTTTTTAAACACCGCTCACGCGGCGGGATTCGTACAACCTGAATTATACAAGGTGAAAAATATGAACCAGACACTGAATAAATCCATTAAAGAGAAAATCGTGGATAATGCACTGGCAAAAGCTGGTATTCCGCAACGGAAGAAAGCCCTGCGTGCTGCCCGGGCAGACTGGGCGGAACGTGTAAGGCTGGCGGCAATTGGCGGACCGGAAGCCGAGTCTGAGGTATTAAAAACCGAAAAGAAAATTGCAGCGCTTATTGCGAAACTGCCCGAAGAACTGAGGACAAACTATACGTTTGTCAGATATGACAGCGATATTTATCTGAATCTGGCGGGTTCGCGTGTTACTGCATACTTCAACGGCAATTACCGGCACAATGAGCCGGGTTCACCAGACCATATCCAAAAAATAACCCCCTATGAATACACCTTACTGGCAGATGACCCACTCGTTACCGAGTTCTACAGCTTCGATGCGCTTTACAGGGAAATAAAAAGCGACGAAACAGACATCCGCCAGAACGTCACCGCCGCACTGGATAAAGCCAGAACGGTTAAGCGACTGCTGGAACAGTGGCCTGAAGCCAAAGAACTGTTACCTGCTGAAGATGCGGTTGTTCCCCTGCCTCCTGCTATTCGCCGGGAAGCGCTGAACGAGATGATTGGGCTACCTTCTGAAGCAATTCAGGAGTAGGCATTAGTACAAAATCAAAAAATACGAATCAGTGATTTGTAATCAACATTTCTTAGGTTTGTAGATATGCGAATAATAACCAGGAAGAAACCTGCGTTCACTGACCTGTACCAGACTGGTGTTCTGACGCGTATAGCAGCCGTTAAGACTGACAGTGGCGGCTGGCGCCTGTTTGGAGTGTGGCGTGATCAGGATATCGCTGTATTTGTGGAAGCGGCGCGCGGCGGCATCCGGGAATGGTCCGGTTTAAATTATCTGGCTGAGTTTGTGTTCAGTTGCGGCATTAGTCTCTGGGAGGTTCACAACAAGACGGATCGGAAAATTCCGGCATGAAGTGTTGCGTCATAACCCGCTGCGGCGGGTTTTTTCGCCTAAAATCTGATATGAAACAACATGCTAGCTTTTGCAAAAAGTGCTATTCACCTCTTGAATATTCTTTCTAACAGGTATACTGTGTTTATATACAGTAGTTAAATGTAGAGGGAATTATGAGAATTGAACTTGTTATCAGCCGGACAAAACAGCTTCCGGAAGGTGCCGTTCCTGCGCTTGAAAAAGAATTAATTACCCGTCTCCAGAATCAGTATGAAAACTGCAACTTAACCATCCGTCGAGGCAGTCAGGATGGTCTGAGTATCGTCGGTGCTGCTGATGGCGATAAAAAACGTATACAGAGCATTCTGCAGGAAACGTGGGAAAGCGCTGACGACTGGTTTTATTAACATTGCGCTTAATGCTGGCGCGCATTTTTCAGAATACCGCAATTTGCGTATCCCTTTGATGCTGCTGCCGACAATTTTTAACCGCGCCTGTACATCGCCTGAAGGGAGAACAAAAATTGAATAATTCAGCTTTGCAAAAGTCAGAAGATAGCTGGTATGACATTGTAAGAAGATCTGATGGCTGCGTGGTGTTTAGCTTTCCATCATCAGGCAGGCATCTTATCTATCGTGTAAATGGCATGGTATCTATGCGTCCTTTGCTGGATGATGAAGAAGTTTTTACTCCCAACGGTTTTATGCATTTTATTCGTCGTCTCGGCTACCGGGTAATACCACCTTCTGATAATATGAAATCAACGGCCTGAACAACCGTTAACCTTCTGCGCCACGGAGAATACCATGGCGCACGAATTACAACTCATCAAGCAGTCATCTGGAATTCTGATCCCCGCAACGCCGGAGACCAGTGATATTCTGCAATCAAAAATCAAACTCGGCGCCGTGCTGGTGGCTGAGTTCCGTCAGGTGAGGAATCCTGCATTCCATCGCCGCTTTTTCGCGTTGCTTAATCTTGGGTTTGAATACTGGGAACCCACCGGCGGCGCCATTTCTGCCAATGAGCGCAAACTGGTAAACGGTTATGCAAAGTTTCTCGCTGCATATGGCGGGAATGAAAGCGCATTACTGGATGCGGCTGAACAGTATCTGGAACAGATTGCAAACCGCCGGGTAACAAACGGGATTAGCCTGTGTAAATCATTCGATGCCTACCGCGCATGGGTGACGGTTGAGGCTGGTCACTATGACGCCATCCAGTTACCGGACGGCACCCTTCGCAAACATCCCCGCAGCATCGCTTTTTCCAGTATGGATGAGGTCGAATTTCAGCAGTTGTATAAATCTGCGCTTGATGTTCTCTGGCGATGGATTTTATCACGGACATTCCGTACTCAGCGCGAGGCCGAGAACGCCGCCGCCCAGCTCATGAGCTTTGCGGGGTGATGGCGATGAAATACTCCTGGTTCCATCATCATGACTGCACAACCGAGCAGGCCGACACGCTGATATCGGATTATCAGAAGCGGGGCGTAAGGACAGAAAAGAGCCTGAACCCTGACTTCATTACCTGGACTGTCAGCGCGAAATTACCTGAATATGCACACCGGGTGCGGACGCCAAAATCCTTACGCCAAAAGGTCTGGGGGTGAACATGGCTAAATTACCGCGCCGTAAGTGCGTAAACAAAGAATGCCGCCAGTGGTTTCACCCGATACGCGAGGGGCAGATCGTTTGCTCGTACCAGTGCGCCAGCGCCGTCGGCAAAGAACAAACCAGAAAAGCTCGCGAAGCCGCGCAACGTAAGGCGCAATCCCTTCAGCGCGCCGCTGAGAAAAAAGAACGCGCCACCTGGCGCCAGCGGAAAGCCGCGGTTAAGCCGCTGAAGCACTGGATTGACTTGACGCAGCGCGCCGTAAATGACATTTGCCGCGAAACCGAACTGGCAGAAGGACTCGGTTGCATCTCCTGTGGAACGAAGACGGCGTTCGCATGGCATGCAGGCCATTACAGGACTACGGCCGCCGCGGGGCATCTGCGCTTCACTCGCTTCAACATCCATCTTCAGTGTGATGTCTGCAACGTCTACAAATCAGGGAACATCGAAGCATATCGTACTGCGCTGGTTGAGCGTTACGGTGAGGCGGCGGTGCTGGCACTCGAGAACAATAACACCCCGCACCGCTGGACGGTCGAGGAGCTGAAGGAAATCAGGCTCGCGGCTCTGGCGGATCTGCGTGCGCTAAAAAAGCTGGAGGCCGCATGAAACCAGAACTGATCGAGATACTCCGCATGCGCTGGCAGCGCCTCCGCATTTACCGCCGTCCGGGGTCGGTGTTGGTTGACTACCGCATCCTGCGCAATTTTGTTCGTATTTATCAGTTCACAGGATTTACTCAATGAACACTCAATACCTCCAGTATGTACGTGAGCAGCTAATGGTAGCGACAGCCGATTTAAGCGGGGAGACTAAAGGGCAGCTTTTGGCCTGGCTGGAGAACGCGCAATTCGACACGAAAAACTATCCCCGAAAAAAACAGCGTATCTGGAACGAGGAAACAGAAAGCTGGATAACGTTAAATAACCCGCCAATCCCCGGCAAGCAGTCGCTGGCGAAAGGAAGCGCTATCCCGCTGGTGAAGCCTGTGGAATATTCCACTGCCTCATGGCGCCGGGCGGTTCTTTCACTCGATGAACACTACAAGGCGTGGTTGTTGTGGAATTATAGTGAGAATACCTGCTGGGAACACCAGGTCGAAATAACAAGTTGGGCGTGGTGCGAGTTCAGACAGCAGCTTGCAGGGAGGAAGATGGCTGGCAAGACAGTGGAGCGGCTGAAGAAACTTATCTGGCTGGCGGCGCAGGATGTCAGAGAGGGGCTGGCCGGACGATACGTCTACCAGCAACAGGAGCTTGCCAGCCTGTGCGGGGTTAAGCCTGACAACTGGAGCCACAACTATGCGGACTACTGGCGCGCGATGAGTAACATCTTTAAGAGGCTTGATACCGAATCTCTGCTTTGCCTGGTGAAAACAAGATCACAACAAAAAGCGACCTTTTCGCAGCAGGGTATTGCAAAAGTCAATTAAATAGCATACATTTTGAGTAAATCTGATATCGTCGCCATAGCTTCAATCGTCGACCAAACAAATTCAAGCCTCGCCATCGTGCGGGGCTTTTCTGTTTGTGCCGTCCGGAATAATCCCTCTGAGTTTTGTCGTTAATCCACCGGGCGGCCTTCCTACTTCACACTGCGCCATCCGAGCTATCGGAGGTGAGGCTTATGAAAATGCACAACGATCCCCATTCCTGGCAGGGCTGGCTGGAGCTGTTCCAGAGCTGGTGGCGAGGAGATACCCCGCTGGGCGCTGTTCTGATGTCGTTATTTATGGCTGGTCTGCGCATTGCCTATTTTGGCGGTAACGGTGGCTGGAAGAAAAAAACACTCGAAATTCTACTTTGCGGCGCCCTGACGTTGACCTTCTCATCTGCGCTGGAATATTTCGGCTGGCCCAAGTCCCTGTCTGTTGCGATAGGTGGCGGCGTCGGCCTTATCGGCGTGGATGCGATCCGCGGCTTTGCAATGAAGTTTATCAGTGGTCGTATCGGTGGGGATAATAACAAGGTTTAATCATGAACGAGTCTCAATTTCAGCAGGCGGCTGGTATCAGCGCCGAACTGGCCGCGCGCTGGTTTCCGCACATTGATGCGGCGATGAAGGAATTCGGCATTACAGCACCAGCGGATCAGGCGATGTTTATCGCTCAGGTAGGCCATGAGTCGATGGGGTTTAGCGCCGTAGTTGAAAATTTTAACTACACGCCATCTGCGCTGGTGGCGACGTTCGGAAAGAGGATCACACAGCAGCAGGCTGATGCCCTTGGCAGAACATCCGGACATGCAGCTCGTCAGGATGCTATTGCCAATCTGGTGTATAGCAACCGGCTGGGTAACAAAGCACCCGGTGATGGCTGGAAATATCGTGGTAGAGGATTAATTCAAATCACTGGCCTCCATAATTATCGCATCTGTGGCGCGGCGCTGAAGTTAGATCTGGTGACTTCACCTGAACAACTGGAACAGGAACTACAGGCTGCGCGCTCAGCTGCATGGTTCTACACCTCTAAAGGTTGCATGATCTACGGTGCCGATATTAACCGTGTTACGCGCATCATTAACGGCGGTTTGAACGGTATTGAGGATCGTAAGGTCCGATACAACAAGGCGCGGGCGGCGCTGCTGGTATGAAGATGAGTTATTGGGCGCTCATTTTAACGTTTATTGCTTGTGTCGCTGGTGGTCTTGTCTGGTCAGCGAATCACTATCATGGAAAGTTTCTGGAGGAGCAGAAGCGTGCTGATGCTGCGGAACAGCGAGCTGATTCTACTGAGGCTATCACCGAGAATGTTCTGCGTACTATGGCAATAACGAACATCATTCAGGAGGCGAATCAACATGCAAAACAGCAGATCGCACTGGAGTCACAGAGAACCCAGGAAGATATCAAAGTGGCTGTTGCGGATGATGATTGTGCTGTACGCCTTGTGCCTGCTGCCGCTGCTGACCGGTTGCGGAAATACGCGGACAGTTTACGTAACAGTACCTCCAATTCCGCTTCCAGCTACTCTGACTTTGGAAACTCCAGTACCGCACATCCCCGATACTCTGACCTATGGTGACAGTCTGGAGTTGAATGTGAGTCTGTTGTCAGCGTTGGAACAGTGTAATCTTGATAAAGCGACAATAAAAAGTATCGATGCTAACAAGTAAAAGGGCCTGCACCTTTATAGAGATGATTCCGTGTTAATATCGCCCCTTTAACGGGAGGCATTATGATGGATTGGAATATGTTGTCTGCTATTGGAGCTTGTTGTTCGGCTATCGCGTCTTGGGGGGCGTTGTGTTATGCACGCAAGGCGTTAAACACATGGAATAGACAAGAGCAATTTAAAGTAAAGTTAGAGTTTAAAAGAGCTTTACTTGAGCTGGAGGATGCCTTTGAGGCAATGCCAGATAATTGGAATTCCACACAATATAGAATAGCTAGAACAAGAGTTGGACAGCAGTATAATGCTGTTGTTCACCGAGTTGATGATGAAGCACAGCTATATTTCAAGAAAGAAGACCTTAAATCAGCATACCAGAATGCAGTGAGAGCATGGGTTTTATGTGAAGGGGGGATTAAAGATAAAAGTATACATGCTGAATGGAAACAACTCAGGACTGGTTATAGTCAATATATTCTGACTGGTGGAAATAAAAATTGCTACTTATCAAAAATAGAAAAAATATATTCTAGAATTGTAGTGTTCATAGATTAATTTTTATATGAGAGAGACAAGTACTCTCTCATTATGGATATTTTACATGCCACCACGAACCCCAAAAGCCTGCCGCGTTCGCGGCTGCCGCAATACCACCATAGATCCGTCAGGCTATTGCGAAAGCCACAAAAGCGAAGGCTGGAAGCAATACAAACCAGGCCTGTCACGTCATCAGCGCGGTTACGGTTCGAAGTGGGATACCATCCGTGAACGTGTGCTGAAGCGTGACAAAGGCCTGTGTCAGTTATGTCTGCGTGCCGGTGTGGTGCGTGAGGCGAAAACCGTTGACCACATTATCCCTAAGGCGCATGGCGGCACTGATGCAGACAGTAATCTGCAGAGTCTGTGCTGGCCGTGTCATAAGGCGAAGACGGCCTGTGAACGGCTGAAGTGATAATAACTCTCAACTGTCTGAGGGGAGGGGAGGTCAAATCTCTGTGACCTGACGTCTTCTGGACTGCCCGCCTCATCGTTTTTTTATACCCGCGAAAAATGAAATTTAACCAGGAGTGCCGCATATGGCTGGAACGGCGGGGCGTTCCGGGCGTCGCCCCAAGCCAACGGCGCGCAAGGCGCTGGCCGGAAACCCCGGCAAGCGAGCCCTGAACAAAGATGAACCTGTTTTTACGCCCATCAAAGGTGTTGAGCCACCGGAGTGGTTCGCAGAAGAAGCTCTCCCTCTCGCCACGATCATGTGGCAACTGACAACCAAAGAACTCTGCGGTCAGGGCCTGCTGTGCGTGACTGACCTGGCGGTACTTGAGCGGTGGTGCGTGGCCTATGAGTTCTGGCGACGTGCCGTGAAAAATATTGCCATACAGGGCAACACCATCACCGGTGCAATGGGCGGCATGGTCAAAAATCCGGAGCTGACCGCCAAAAAAGAACAGGAGTCCGAGATGAGCAGCACGGGTGCAATGCTCGGACTCGACCCCAGCAGCCGCCAGCGTCTGATTGGCCTGGCGGGGCAGAAGAAAGCCACTAACCCGTTTCTGAAAATCATCGAGTCATGAGCCGGAAATCTTACCCCAACGTAAATGCTGCCAATCAGTATGCCCGTGATGTCGTGCGCGGAAAGATTGTGGCCTGCCAGTTTGTGATTCAGGCCTGCCAGCGCCATCTTGATGACCTGATGGCGGAAAAAAGTAAGTCGTTTCGTTACCGCTTCGACAAGGACCTGGCTGAACGGGCCGCGAAATTTATTCAGCTGTTGCCACACACCAAGGGGGAGTGGGCATTCAAACGGATGCCCATCACGCTGGAGCCGTGGCAGCTCTTTGTGATCTGCTGCGCGTTTGGCTGGGTCAATAAAGGCTCCCGGCTGCGCCGCTTCCGGGAGGTGTATACCGAAATCCCCCGTAAGAACGGCAAATCGGCAATCTCTGCCGGTGTTGCCCTGTATTGTTTTGCCTGTGATAACGAGTTTGGCGCGGAAGTGTATTCCGGTGCCACGACAGAGAAACAAGCGTGGGAAGTCTTTCGCCCGGCGCGACTGATGTGTAAACGCACACCAATGCTGACGGAAGCGTTCGGGATTGAGGTTAACGCCTCAAACATGAACCGTCCGGAGGATGGCGCGCGGTTTGAACCGCTGATCGGTAACCCCGGTGATGGTTCATCACCCCACTGTGCGGTGGTGGATGAATATCACGAGCACGCCACCGATGCGCTTTACACCACGATGCTTACCGGGATGGGGGCGCGACGTCAGCCACTGATGTGGGCCATTACTACTGCCGGGTACAACATTGAGGGGCCGTGCTACGACAAGCGGCGGGAAGTTATCGAGATGCTCAACGGGTCGGTACCCAACGATGAACTGTTCGGGATCATCTATACCGTTGATGAAGGCGATGACTGGACCGACCCGCAGGTGCTGGAAAAAGCTAACCCGAATATTGGCGTGTCGGTTTATCGCGAATTTTTGTTAAGTCAGCAGCAGCGTGCGAAAAATAACGCCCGTCTGACAAACGTCTTTAAAACAAAGCACCTCAATATCTGGGTGTCGGCACGTTCGGCGTATTTTAACCTGGTGAGCTGGCAGAGCTGCGAGGATAAATCACTGACCCTTGAGCAGTTCGAGGGGCAGCCGTGCATTCTGGCCTTTGACCTGGCGCGTAAGCTGGATATGAACAGTATGGCGCGACTTTATACCCGCGAGATTGACGGTAAAACGCATTACTACAGTGTGGCTCCGCGCTTCTGGGTACCGTATGACACGGTGTACAGCGTCGAGAAAAATGAAGATCGCCGGACAGCCGAACGCTTTCAGAAATGGGTGGAAATGGGCGTTCTGACCGTTACCGCTGGTGCGGAGGTGGATTATCGCTACATCCTCGAAGAGGCCAAAGCGGCGAACAAAATCAGCCCGGTCTGTGAGTCACCCATCGACCCCTTCGGGGCGACCGGGCTGTCGCATGACCTTGCTGATGAAGACCTGAACCCCATCACCATCATTCAGAACTACACCAACATGTCCGATCCGATGAAAGAACTGGAAGCGGCGATTGAATCGGGACGTTTTCATCATGACGGCAATCCCATCATGACCTGGTGTATCGGCAACGTGGTCGGCAAAAACATGCCGGGTAACGATGATGTGGTGAAACCCGTCAAAGAGCAGGCGGAAAACAAAATCGATGGTGCAGTTGCGCTGATTATGACGGTTGGCAGAGCCATGCTGTACGAAAAAGAAGACACGCTGTCTGATCACATTGAGTCCTACGGGATCCGCTCGCTTTAACTGAGGTAATTATGATCATGCTGATTCTCGCGCCTCTGGTGGGCGTGCTGGGTGCGCTTTTGCTGGCGTATGGTGCCTGGCTGATTTATCCCCCGGCGGGTTTTGTTGTTGCCGGGGCGCTGTGCATGTTCTGGTCGTGGCTGGTGGCGCGATATCTCGACCGTACACAGCAGTCTGTCGGCGGAGGTAAATAGTGTTCTTTTCGGGATTATTTCAACGAAAAAGTGACGCGCCGGTGACCACGCCAGCAGAGCTGGCGGATGCTATCGGGCTGTCATACGACACCTATACCGGAAAGCAGATCAGCAGTCAGCGGGCCATGCGACTGACGGCGGTTTTTTCCTGCGTCAGAGTGCTGGCAGAGTCGGTCGGGATGTTGCCCTGCAACCTGTATCACCTGAACGGCAGCCTGAAACAGAGAGCCACTGGCGAACGTCTGCATAAGCTGATCTCCACGCATCCCAATGGCTATATGACGCCGCAGGAGTTCTGGGAGCTGGTGGTCACCTGTCTGTGCCTGCGGGGCAACTTTTATGCCTACAAAGTGAAAGCATTTGGCGAAGTGGCTGAACTGCTGCCCGTCGATCCCGGTTGTGTGGTGCCGAAGCTTAACAGTAGCTGGGAGCCGGTCTATCAGGTCACATTCCCGGATGGCTCCACGGATGTACTGAGCCAGGAGGATATCTGGCATGTGCGCACGCTGACGCTGGACGGACTGGTGGGGCTGAATCCCATCGCCTATGCCCGCGAGGCAATATCGCTGGCGGCAGCGACCGAAGAGCACGGGGCCAGACTGTTCAGCAATGGCGCGGTGACGTCGGGTGTGTTGCGTACAGAGCAGACGCTGTCGGATCAGGCTTATGAGCGCCTGAAGAAAGATTTTGAGGAGCGTCACACCGGGCTTGGTAATGCTCACCGCCCGATGATCCTTGAGATGGGGCTGGACTGGAAGTCGATGGCGCTGAACGCCGAGGACAGCCAGTTCCTGGAAACCCGCAAGTTTCAGCTTGAAGAAATCTGTCGTCTGTTCCGGGTGCCATTGCACATGGTGCAGAACACCGATCGCGCCACCTTCAACAATATTGAAGAGCTGGGGCTGGGATTTATCAACTATTCACTGGTGCCGTATCTGACCCGCATCGAACAGCGGATCAACACCGGACTGGTACGAAAAAGTAAGCAGGGCGTTTTTTACGCCAAATTTAACGCAGGAGCGTTACTGCGTGGGGATATGAAGTCCCGTTTTGAAGCCTATGCCACCGGGATCAACTGGGGGATTTACTCTCCCAATGACTGCCGCGACCTGGAAGATATGAATCCGCGTCCCGGTGGTGATGTCTATCTCACACCGATGAACATGACCACGAAACCCTCCGATGGCAGTAAAACTGGTAAGCAGAAGGATAACGCCAATGCAGACGAAACAACGTCTTGATGTACCGCTGAGTCTTAAATCTGTCAGTGACTCCGGTGAGTTTGAAGGGTATGGCTCCGTCTTTGGTGTAAAGGACAGCCACGATGATGTGGTGATGTCCGGGGCATTTGCTGCTTCCCTGCGGGAGTGGAGTGACAGAAAAGCGTTACCTGCGCTGCTCTGGCAGCACCGCATGGATGAGCCCATCGGTGTTTACAACGAAATGAAGGAAGACGATGTCGGGCTGTACGTTAAGGGGCGATTGCTCATTGATGATGATCCCCTGGCAAAACGCGCACATGCACACATGAAGGCCGGTTCGTTAACCGGCCTTTCTATTGGGTACGTACTGAAAGACTGGGAATACGACCGGAGCAAAGAAGCCTTTCTGCTGAAAGAAATCGACCTCTGGGAAGTCAGTCTGGTGACGTTCCCGTCAAACGATGAGGCACGGATCAGCGACGTCAAGAACGCGCTGGCCCGCGGGGAAATCCCCGAACAGAAAAAAATCGAAAGAGTCCTGCGTGATGTCGGACTCTCCCGTACCCAGGCCAAAGCATTCATGGCCGGGGGCTATGGCGCACTGTCCCTGCGCGACGCTGAGGATGTGGGCTCTGCACTGAATGTACTGAAAAATCTGAACTTCTAATCAGGAGAAATACGATGGCGGTTGATATTAAAGATGTGGAACAGGTCGCGCAGGAACTTCAACAGAAGTTTGACGACTTCAAAGCAAAGAACGACAAGCGCGTTGAGGCGATTGAGCAGGAAAAGGGCAAGCTTGCCGGGCAGGTGGAAACCCTGAACGGGAAACTCAGCGAGCTGGAAAATCTCAAAAGCGACCTTGAAAAAGAGCTGCTTGAGCTGAAACGTCCGGCAGGTGGAGCGCAAAACAAGGTGGCTGCAGAACATAAAGACGCTTTCGTCGGCTTTCTGCGTAAAGGCCGCGAAGACGGTCTGCGCGATCTGGAGCGTAAGGCGTTGCAGGTGGGCACTGATGAGGATGGTGGTTATGCCGTGCCGGAAGAGCTGGATCGCAGCATTCTCAGCCTGCTGAAAGATGAGGTGGTGATGCGCCAGGAGGCCACGGTGATCACCGTGGGCGGTTCCGACTATAAAAAACTGGTGAATCTGGGTGGTACGGCTTCCGGATGGGTCGGCGAAACTGACACGCGTTCCCAGACCGCTACTTCCAGGCTGGGACTGATTGAGCCTTTCATGGGGGAAATCTACGGCAACCCGCAGGCCACCCAGAAAATGCTGGATGATGCCTTCTTCAACGTGGAAGCCTGGATCAACAGTGAACTGGCGACCGAATTTGCCGAACAGGAGGAAATTGCCTTTACCACTGGTGACGGCACCAAGAAGCCGAAAGGGTTCCTGGCCTATGAATCCACCGAAGAGTCCGATAAGGCTCGTGCGTTCGGTAAACTTCAGCACATCGTATCCGGTGAAGCGACCGCGGTGACCGCTGATGCCATCATTAAGCTGATTTACACGCTGCGTAAGGCGCATCGTACCGGCGCGAAGTTCATGATGAACAACAACAGCCTGTTTGCCATCCGTCTGCTGAAAGATACCGAGGGTAACTATCTGTGGCGTCCGGGGCTGGAACTGGGACAGCCATCCTCACTGGCGGGTTACGGTATCGCTGAAAACGAACAGATGCCGGATATCGCCGCCGATGCGAAAGCCATTGCGTTTGGTAACTTCAAACGGGGTTACACCATCGTTGACCGTATCGGCACCCGCATCCTGCGCGACCCGTACACCAACAAACCGTTTGTCGGTTTTTATACCACCAAGCGCACCGGGGGTATGCTGGTCGATTCACAGGCTATCAAGCTGCTGAAAGTCGCTGCTGCGTAATCACTGGTGGGGCGCTGAACGGCGCCCCTGTTCTGACAGGTGAGGGAATCATGATCCTGAAACAAGATCTCAAATGGTCGCCAGACGGTCTGCGTGTTGAAATCATTCGTGCCGGTGAACACGACGACAGGATACTCCCGGCCCGGGTGCAGGAGATTGCGCTTCAGACCGGGTTAGCAGAGTGCGAAACCAGTGCAAAAAGCAATAAAGCGGTGAAAGAGAAAAAATCCACGACCAGTCAAGAGGGCTGAGTATGCTTCTGAGCGTGGAAGAAATTAAAGCTCAACTCCGGCTGGATGAGGATTTTGAAGCCGATGAGCGCTACCTGCAACTGCTGGCCAGAGCGGTACAAAAGCGGACGGAGACGTATCTGAACCGGAAGCTCTATGCGCCGGATGAAACCATTCCGGACAGCGATCCTGACGGACTGCTCCTGCAGGATGATATCCGTCTGGGGATGTTGATGCTTATCAGTCATTTCTACGAAAACCGATCTTCCGTCACGGAAGTGGAAAAACTCGATATGCCACAGAGCTTTGGCTGGCTTGTCGGTCCATACAGGTACTTTCCACAATGAAAATTCGTCAGGCGCAGACCAGCGCAACTTACATATTGCCTGACCCCGGCGAGCTGGATAAACGGATAGCGATTCGCCTGCGTGTGGATGAGCCGAATGATGATTTTGGCGTGTCCCCCTCGTATCCGGAGGAAATCCGCACCTGGGCGAAGATGGCCCAGCCCGGAGCGGCGGCCTATCAGGGCTCCGTACAGACGGAAAAAATCGTGACGCACTATTTCACGATCCGCTGGCGCCGGAATATTACCGCCGATCATGAAGTGTTCTGCGACGGGCAGGTTTACCGCATCCGGCGCATACGCGACCTGAACAGCAAACGTCGTTTCCTGTTGCTCGAATGCGAGGAACTGGGCACTGAACGGGGAGAGGGCTATGCAGAACAAAGCGTTTTTACACGTTGATTTTGAACAACCGGAAACGCTTGTTTTTAACCGGGCGCGTTTGCGCCGGGCGTTTGTCAGTATCGGGCAGGTACATATGCGTGATGCCCGCCGCCTGGTCATGAAGCGGGGGCGTTCCGGACCCGGCGATAATCCTTCATACAGAACGGGAAAACTGGCACGCTCCATCGGGTATTACGTTCCGCGGGCATCCAGTCGCCGTCCTGGATTGATGGTGAAAATTGCCCCTAATCAGAAGAACGGGGAAGGGAACCGCCCGATCTCAGGCGCATTTTACCCTGCATTTCTGTTTTACGGTGTACGGCGCGGCGCAAAACGTAAAAAAGGGCATCACCGGGGGGCCTCCGGTGGCAGCGGCTGGAAAATTGCTCCCCGCAACAACTATATGGCGGAGGTTCTGGATAAACGCCGCAGCTGGACACGTTATGTGCTCTCCCGCGAATTGCGAAAATCACTCCGTCCTCAGCGAAGGAAGAAAAAATGAAATTAACCCCGATTATTGCGGCACTTCGCAGCCGTTGCCCTCGGTTTGAAAACCGTGTGGGTGGCGCAGCGCAGTTTAAAGCGATACCGGAGGCCGGAAAGCTCAGACTACCAGCCGCGTATGTTGTGCCAGCCGAAGACGTCACGGGTGAGCAGAAATCGCAGACCGACTACTGGCAGGATTTGACGGAG
This sequence comes from Salmonella sp. A7, assembly GCF_020181675.1. Lineage (NCBI taxonomy): Bacteria > Pseudomonadati > Pseudomonadota > Gammaproteobacteria > Enterobacterales > Enterobacteriaceae > Salmonella > Salmonella sp. A7. Next base: position 1,807,284 of record NZ_CP084001.1, read on the forward strand.
GGTTTTTCCGTCATCGTGGTACTCAGCAACGAACGGGATGAAAAAGGGCAGTGGGCTTCTTACGACGCAGTTCACGACGTCAGGCAGGAAATCTGGAAGGCGCTGCTGGGGTGGGAGCCGGATCCGCAGGCGCATGAAATTCAGTATGCGGGTGGGATGCTTCTCGATCTGAACCGCCACGAACTGTATTACCAGTTCGACTTCACGGTGAAGTATGAAATTACCGAAACAGACACCAGCCAGCAGGATGATCTGGACGGCCTGCCCGACCTTAAAACGCTCAGTATTAATGTTGATTTTATCGAACCCGGTACCGGGCCAGATGGCGACATCGAGCACCACACCGAAATTACATTTCAGGAATAAACCATGTTTGTGAAACCCGCAAAAGGGCGATCGGTTCCCGATCCGGCCCGTGGCGACCTTTTACCTGAAGGAGGTCGAAATGTTGATGAGAATAACTACTGGCTGCGCCGCGAGGCCGCTGGGGATGTCCGGCGCACGAATAAAAAGGTGAAAACAAATGGCGATTAGTTTTAATTCCATCCCGTCAGATACACGGGTTCCGCTGTTTTATGCCGAGATGGATAACTCGGCGGCAAATACCGCCCGGGACAGCGGGGCATCACTGCTGATTGGTCACGCCAGCAATGATGCGTCAATTGCCGTCAACAGTCTTGTTCTGGTGTCATCGGTTGATTATGCCCGTCAGATTTGCGGTGCCGGAAGCCAGCTGGCCCGTATGGTCGGGGCGTACCGTAAGACCGATCCATTTGGCGAACTGTATGTCATTGCCGTACCTGAATCCACAGGCGCGGCAGCAACCGTCGCTTTGACGGTAACTGGCGAAGCGACGGAAACCGGAACGGTGAATGTCTATACCGGCCGAACCCGCGTTCAGGCTCCCGTGACCAGCGGTGATGACGCTGCGGCGGTGGCTGTGAGCATTAAGGATGCGGTCAATGCAAACCCTGATCTTCCCTTTACGGCAACATCAGAAGCGGGGGTGGTGACACTGACTGCGCGCCACAAGGGGTTATATGGAAATGAAATTCCGGTCACTCTCAATTATTACGGCTTTGGCGGTGGGGAGGTGTTACCGGCGGGTGTGAATATTACGGTTGCCAGCGGCGTGAAGGGGGCTGGTGCGCCAGCTCTTAACGACGCGGTGGCAGCGATGGGAGATGAGCCGTTCGATTATATCGGCCTTCCGTTTAACGACACGGCATCGGTGAACACGATGGCAACTGAAATGAATGATTCCAGCGGTCGCTGGAGTTATGTCCGGCAGTTGTATGGTCACGTTTATACGGCGAAGACGGGGACTCTGTCGGAGCTTGTGGCCGCGGGTGACCAGTTTAACCTGCAGCACATCACCCTGGCGGGCTATGAGAAAGACACCCAGACGCCTGCTGATGAACTGGCTGCAAGCCGTACTGCCCGTGCTGCGGTTTTTATCCGTAACGATCCGGCGCGCCCGACCCAGACCGGGGAACTGGTGGACATGCTGCCGGCACCGAAAGGCAAACGCTTCACGACGACTGAACAGCAGACGTTACTTTCCCACGGTGTGGCAACGGCGTATGTGGAAAGCGGCGTGCTGCGTATTCAGCGGGATATCACGACGTACAGGAAAAATGCGTATGGTGTGGCGGATAACAGCTACCTTGACAGCGAGACGCTGCATACCAGTGCTTATGTGTTGCGCCGTCTGAAATCTGTTATTACCAGTAAATACGGGCGCCATAAACTTGCTAATGATGGTACGCGTTTCGGGCCTGGTCAGGCCATTGTCACGCCTGCCGTTATCCGTGGTGAGCTGGGATCAACATATCGCCAGATGGAGCGGGAAGGCATCGTGGAAAACTTCGATCTGTTCCAGCAACATCTGATAGTTGAGCGTAACGCGAACAATTCGAACCGCCTGGATGTGCTGTTTCCGCCTGATTATGTCAATCAGTTACGTGTGTTTGCAGTGCTTAACCAGTTCCGTCTGCAGTACAGCGAGGAGGCTGCATAATGGGAAAAATTGCGGGAACAACGTATTTCAAAATCGATGGACAGCAACTGTCGGTAACCGGAGGGATTGAAGTCCCCATGAACACCAAAGTTCGTGACGACGTGATTGGCCTGGATGGTTCCGTTGACTACAAGGAAACCAGCCGGGCACCGTATACGAAGGTGACCGCCAAAGTGCCGAAAAACTTCCCGGTCGATAAAATTACGTCTTCTGATGTTATGACCATCACATCAGAGCTGGCAAATGGTCAGGTGTATGTTCTCTCAAACGCCTGGCTGCACGGCGAAGCCAACCATAACCCGGAAGAGGGCACCGTGGACCTTGAGTTCCACGGTGAGGAGGGATTTTACCAGTGATAAAAGAACTTGTGCTCAAAAAGCCGATTATGGCGCATAACGAAAAGCTTCATGTGCTGGAGCTGCGCGAACCGTCCTACGATGAAATCGAAGCCATTGGTTTTCCGTTCACCGTTTCCGGTGACGGCGGCGTCCGGCTGGACAGTTCGGTTGCGCTGAAATATATCCCTGTGCTGGCAGGTATTCCACGCTCCTCGGCAGCGCAACTGGCAAAACTGGATATTTTCAAAGCCTGTATGTTGATCCTCAATTTTTTTACCCGGTCGGAGACGGAGGAGGACTCAGAAAGCGAGTCTACAACACCGCATACTTCTGGCGAATAAACCCCCTGGAGCTCCGGCGGGCGGCGATATCCGATTTTCTGGAGCTGGAGTCGGAGGCTGTCCGTATCAATGAGGAAATGAAGCATGGCTGACAGTTTCCAGTTAAAGGCCATTATCACTGCCGTTGACCAGTTATCGGGTCCGCTGAAAGGGATGCAGCGGGAACTGAAGGGATTTCAGAAAGAAATGGCCGGGCTGGCGATCGGCGCTGCTGCTGCCGGGACCGCTGTTCTTGGGGCGCTGGCGCTGCCCGTGAATGCTGCGATCGGCTTTGAGTCAAAAATGGCTGACATCCGGAAGGTGGTTGACGGCCTGGATGATAAAAAAGCATTCGCGCAGATGAGTGACGATATCCTGACGCTGTCCACACAGTTACCGATGGCGGCGGAGGGAATTGCAGAGATCGTGGCGGCGGGCGGTCAGGCAGGCATTGCCCGCGGCGATTTGATGCAGTTTGCGAACGACGCAGTGAAAATGGGTGTGGCGTTTGATACCACTGCCGAAGAGTCCGGTCAGATGATGGCGCAGTGGCGGACAGCGTTCAAACTGACGCAGGAAGACGTGGTTGTCCTGGCCGATAAAATCAACTATCTGGGGAATACCGGCCCGGCAAATGCGAAGAAAATTTCTGATATCGTGACGCGGATTGGTCCGCTTGGCGGTGTTGCCGGAGTGGCATCCGGCGAAATTGCCGCGATGGGCGCCACCATTGCCGGGATGGGGGTTGAATCGGAGATAGCCTCCACTGGTATCAAAAACTTCATGCTGTCGTTAACCGCAGGTAATTCGGCAACCAAAGCCCAGAAACAGGCTATGGCTTTCCTGAAGCTGAATCCCCGGAAACTCGCTGAGGATATGCAAAAGGATTCGCGCGGGGCCATGCTGAAGGTGCTGGACTCGCTCGCGAAAGTGCCAAAAGCTAAACAGGCCGCCGTCATGAATGCGCTGTTTGGCAAGGAGTCACTTAGCGCGATTGCCCCGCTGCTGACCAACCTGGATTTGTTACGCACCAATTTTGATCGTGTGGCTGATGCCCAGGAATATGGCGGCTCGATGCAGAAGGAATACGCATCCCGCGCGTCCACAACAGAAAACCAGCTGGTTCTGCTGAAAAACAGCGTCAATGCGATTTCGGTAACGCTGGGCGATACCTTCCTGCCCGCCATTAACGAAGCTGCAGAAGCGGTCATGCCTTACCTGGAGCAGCTCCGGACATTCGTTCGCGCGAATCCTGAACTGGTTCAGTCTGCGGCGAAGTTCGGCGCGGCGCTGCTGGCTGTTGGCGTATCCATTGGCAGCCTGTCCCGGGCTGTCAAAATCCTGAACAGTGTCATTAATCTCTCTCCGGCGAAAGTCGCCATTGCGGCGCTGGTGGCCGGCGCTATGCTGATCATTGAGAACTGGGACGATGTTGCTCCGGTGATTAAGGCGGTATGGCAGGAGGTCGATAACGTTGCGCAGGAGATGGGCGGATGGGAGACGGTGATTGAAGGGGTTGGTCTGGTTATGGCTGGTTCTTTTACCGTCAGGACCATTGGTGCCCTGCAGCAGTCCGTCCTGCTGGCCGGACGGCTTTCCGGTCTGCTGGGTAAAATTGGCCGGATGGGGGCCATGACGCTGACAATTGGCGTGGCGGTGTCACTCTTTAAAGAGCTTAAGGATCTGGAGCAGGGGGCAAAGGATGCGGGTATGGATGCTGGCGCATTCGCTGTACAGAAGCTGCAAACGAAGGAGCGTGAACGCGGGTATAACGGTTTTATTCCCAGACTCAAAGAGCTTCTTGGTATGGACACCCCGATTCCGCAGGGGCGTTATCAACCTTATGTGCCACTGACCCGGCGTTCTGGCGTACTCGAGCGAGCTGTCCCGCCATCAACGCAGCGCAGCGAACTCAAAGTGACATTTGAGAATGCACCACAAGGTATGCGTGTGACTGATATACCGAAATCCGGTAATCCATTGATGAACATCAGCCATGATGTGGGTTACTCACCCTTTCGTACATCACGATAAACCTGCTCCGGCAGGTTTTCTTATGGGGTAAATATGGCTTTTTTCTCCTCAACTGGCTGGCGCGGGCGCCTGCGTGATGCATCATTTCGTGGAGTGCCTTTCTCCGTTGAAGATGATGAAAGCACCTTTGGACGCCGCGTACAGGTACATGAATATCCGAACAGGGATAAGCCCTGGACGGAGGATTTAGGTCGCGCCACGCGCCGCCTGACGATAAATGCTTATCTTGTCGGTGATGATTACGCAGACAGGCGGGATCGTCTTATTGGTGCCATTGAAACCGCAGGCCCTGGTACGCTGGTCCATCCGCAGTATGGCGAAATGCAGGGCAGCATTGACGGACAGGTCAGGATCACTCACAGCAGTACAGAAGGGCGCATGTGTCGTGTCTCCTTTCAGTTTGTGGAAAGTGGTGAACTTTCTTTTCCGGTGGCAGGAATGGCAACGGCGAAGCGCCTGGAAACATCAGGCGGGCTTTTCGACGATGCGATTGACAGTATGTTTTCCACATTCTCGTTGTCAGGTATTTCTGATTTTATCCAGAACGATGTCATTGCCGATGCTGCCTCCATGCTGGGCGATGTTGCCGATGCTTTCAGGATGGTTGACTCCGGCGTGTCTGCCGCAATGCGGCTGTTACAGGGGGATTTGTCTGTCATTCTGATGCCACCGGGCGCCGCAAGTGATTTCGTTAACGCACTGCAAAAAGCCTGGCGCTCAGGTGACAGGCTCAGAGGCAGTACATCGGATCTGGTCACGATGATAAAAACGATGTCAGGTATCACGCTTGATCCCGGTCTTTCCCCCCGTGGCACCTGGCCCACTGACTCCGGATCTGCTGCGAAACAGAAAATGCAACGCAATATGATCGCAGCCGCCATCAGGACAACAGCCATCAGCACAGCCGTCCACGCCGTGACAACACTGAAGCAGCCGCGTGATGTACCTGGTGCCCGGGGCGTAAATCAGCCTGCAGGAACAGGCCGTGACTCAGACATTATCACTGTCATGCACCCGGCGCTGGATGGTGTACAGACAGTCAGTAATGGCAGCTTTCCACCGAATTATGAAGATCTGAAAGCTATCCGGACCGCGCTCAATGCTGCGATTGACCAGGAGCAGTTGCGTATCCGGGATGATGTGCTTTTCCAGCAAATTTCCGTTATGCGGACGGATCTCAATCGCGATATTTCTGCACGACTGGCACAGGTTGAACGTACTGCATTGCGAACGCCTGATGATGTTCTGCCTGCACTGGTACTGGCTGCAGCCTGGTATGACGACGCCGGGCGGGAATCTGATATCCTCACTCGTAATCCCGTTCCCCATCCAGGATTTATCCCGGTTGAGCCGCTGAGGGTTCCGGTACGATGAATAATACGGTTTTTTTACGCGTCAACGGGCGTGACTGGGGAGGATGGACGTCAGTACGGATAAGTGCGGGCATTGACCGTATTGCCCGGGACTTTAATGTCTCGATCACCCGGCAGTGGCCTGGTGGAGAAGACGTACCGCCAGTAAAAAATGGTGACGCTGTTGAGGTACTCATTGGCGATGATTTAGTCATTACCGGCTGGGTTGAGGCGTTGCCACTACGTTATGATGCGCAGACCATTATGACGGGCATTGTCGGGCGCAGCAAAACGGCAGATCTTATCGACTGTTCTGCATCGCCTGCACAGCATAACGGGAAAAATTTATTCCTGATCGCCAGCGCACTTGCCCGGCCATTCGGCGTGAACGTTGTTGATGCAGGCGCGCCGGCAGCCGCCGTTATTGAGGCTCAGCCGGAACATGGTGAAACGGTTGTGGACTGTCTGAACAGGTTGCTTGGACAGGCTCAGGCGCTGGCATATGACGACGAACGGGGACGGCTGGTTCTCGGCAGGCCGGGCAGTATGAAAGCAGCCACGGCACTGGTACTTGGCGAGAATATTCTTTCCTGTGATACCGAGCGTAGTGTTCGCGAGCGTTTCTCCAGTTATCTGGTTACGGGGCAGCGTCCTGGTACGGATGACGATTTCGGCGAGGCAACCATTGCTGCTATCCGGCAGAGTACTGGTGATGCAGGCGTCACGCGGTATCGTCCCCACACCATTCAGCAGTCAGGAACTGCCACAACTGACAGCTGCAAATCACGCTGTGAATTTGAAGCCCGTCAGCGTGCGGCGAAAACGCTGGAAACCACCTATACCGTACAGGGATGGAGACAGGGGAATGGAGAATTGTGGAAACCGAACCAGGCCGTGGTGGTGTATGACCCGCTGAACGGTTTTGACAATGAAACGCTGGTGATCGCCGAAGTGACGTACAGCCAGGACAATAACGGCACCCTGACCGAAATCCGGGTGGGGCCTGCGGATGCTTATCTTCCTGAACCATTCAGGCCGAAAGCGAAGAAAAAAGTCAGTGAGGAGGCGGATTTCTGATGGCTAACCATCCTCTTCAGAACATGGTAACGCGCGCAGTCATTACCGCGATTGATACCGTCAGAAAATGCCAGACTGCCGGACTGAAACTTATTGCCGGTGAAAAAAAAGAGAATGTGGAGCATCTTGAACCTTACGGTTTCACCTCTGCAGCACAGAATGGCGCAGAAGCGGTGGTATTGTTTCCCGGCGGTGACCGTTCGCACGGAGTGGCTGTGGTTGTGGCTGACCGCCGCTTCAGACTGAAAGGGCTGGCGCGCGGGGAAGTCGCGCTATATGACGATCAGGGGCAGTCGGTCACATTAACCCGCGCCGGAATAGTGATAAATGGCGGCGGAAAGCCAGTTATTTTCACGAATGCCACTAAAGCACGTTTTGAAATGCCGATCGAATCCACTGGCGATATCAGGGACAACTGTGACAGCAGTGGAAAAACGATGGCTGAAATGCGCACGACCTATAACGGTCATACCCATAGAGAAAATGGCGATGGCGGCGGTATAACCGATAAGCCTGGCCAACCCATGAGCTGACATCATGATCCTTTATGTTAATGGAATCCGTAAGGATGCCACGGCTTCGCTCGACCTTCTGACGCGGGCAGTGGTGATTTCTCTTTTTACCTGGCGCCGGGCGGAACGGGATGACAGGACCCCACAGCCATACGGCTGGTGGGGGGACACCTGGCCTGCTGTTCAGAATGACCGCATCGGTTCCCGCCTCTACCTGCTGAAACGCCGCAAACTCACCAATAAAACGCCGCAGGATGCCCGCGAATACATGCAGCAGGCGCTGGCGTGGATGACAGACGATGGCGTGGCGGCACGTATTGATGTGACATCCGAACGCACAGGAACAGATACCCTGGCAGCTGGCGTGACGATATATCAGCGGGACGGGGTAATTCACAATATTACATTCGATGATATATGGAGCGAACTTAATGGCTGACAGTCAATTTGCACGTCCTGAACTTCCTCAGTTGATTGCAACCATTCGTAGCGATTTACTGACCCGTTTTCAGCAGGATGTTGTGTTACGTCGCATGGATGCCGAGGTTTACAGCCGGGTACAGGCTGCTGCCGTACATACGCTGTATGGTTATATCGATTATCTGGCCCGGAATATGCTGCCTGATATGTGTGATGAGGAATGGCTTTACCGTCACGCTATGATTAAGCGTTGCCCCAGGAAAAATGCCGTATCTGCGAAGGGATTTGCACGCTGGGATGGTATTGCCGGAACGCCGGAGATCCCCGCGGGTACACAGATTCAGCGGGATGATCAGGTTACATTCACGACCCTGCAGACGGTGAAAGCTTCCGGCGGCCTGTTACGTGTGCCGGTTATTGCTGATGTGGCGGGAACTGCCGGTAATACTGACGATGGTACGGCGTTACGCCTTGGCACGCCGATTACTGGTATTCCTTCTACAGGTTACGCTGACACTCTGACCGGGGGGGCTGATACAGAGGAGCTTGAAACGTGGCGCGCGCGTGTCATGGAGCGCTATTACTGGATACCTCAGGGGGGCGCTGATCCTGATTACGTCATCTGGGCAAAGGAAATCGCAGGAATAACCCGTGCGTGGACATTCCGCCATTATAAGGGGACCGGCACCGTTGGTGTGATGGTGGCTACCAGTAACCCGGTGAATCCGGCTCCTGGCGACGATCTCGTTAAGGCTGTACGTGACCATATTTTGCCGCTGGCACCTGTTGCTGGCGGCGGACTCTTTGTTTTCGCTGCCACTGAAAAAAGCATTCCGGTAACAGTCGCACTGGCCAAAGATACCCCGGAAATTCGTACTGCCATTATTGCGGAGCTAAATGCGCTGATGCTGCGTGATGGCGCGCCGTCCGGAAAAATTTATGTTTCGCGAATCAGCGAGGCGATAAGCCTGGCGACCGGGGAAGTGGCACATCAGTTGCGTGTGCCGGCGGCAGATGTGGTTCTGGGAAAAACTGAACTTCCTGTCCTGGGGAATATAACCTGGGCCACCTATACCGGGGAGAACGGATAACTATGGCGTTGCAGGACGAATATACGCAGTTACTTTATCACCTTCTGCCGGAAGGACCTGCCTGGGACGGAGAAAATCCACTGATTGAAGGGCTGGCGCCGTCGCTGAACCGGGTACATCAGAGAGCGGATGAACTGATGGCTGAAATTGATCCGGCCAGAACCACAGAACTGATAGACCGTTATGAACAGCTGTATGGCCTGCCTGATTCCTGTGCACCGGAAGGCGTGCAGACATTACAGCAGCGCCAGCAACGTCTGGATGCAAAGGCGAATGTTGCCGGTGGTATAAACGAGAGGTTTTACCGGGAACAGCTTGATGCGTTGGGGTATACCGCTGCCACCATTGAGCAGTTTCAGAATCTCGACAGCACACCCGATCCTGAATGGGGGGAATTCTGGCGTTACTACTGGCGTGTGAATATTCCGGCTGATGCGAACATCAGCTGGCAGACCTGTACAAGCACCTGCGATTCTGCGATCAGAACGTGGGGCGATACTGTTGCTGAATGTGTGATTGATAAGCTTTGTCCGTCACATACGGTTGTTGTTTTTGCTTATCCGGAAGGAAAAGAGAATGCACAGAATTGATACGCCCACCGCGCAAAAAGATAAATTTGGTCAGGGAAAAAACGGATTTACGAATGGTGATCCCGCCACGGGCCGCCGCGCAACGGATCTCAACAGTGATATGTGGGATGCAGTCCAGGAAGAGGTCTGCACTGTTATTGAAGCCGCCGGCATACAACTCAGTAAAGGCGAACATACGCAGCTTCACGCCGCCATTGGCAGGCTGATCGATGAACAGGTTAAAACCCGTCTTGAAAAAAATCAGAATGGCGCGGACATCCCGAATAAGCCGCTGTTTCTCCAGAACGTTGGTTTAGGAGAAACGATAAATCTCGCTGCGGGTGCACTGCAAAAATCGCAGAATGGCGGCGATATTCCGGACAAAAAACAATTTGCGAGAACTATCGGCGCGGTAACATCGACTACCATTACACTTGGTGAATCAGGCTGGTTCAAAATCGCCACGGTTGTAATGCCGCAGGCTACATCAACAGCGGTGATTAAACTGTACGGTGGGGCGGGGTTTAACGCTGGTTCACCTGAACAGGCGGCAATCAGCGAACTGGTATTGCGTGCCGGTAATGGCTCACCTGTTGGAATAACTGCCACGTTGTGGAGACGCTCGCCTGCTGCGGCTAACGAGGTCGCATGGGTTAATACATCAGGCGACACCTACGATATTTATATTAATATCGGCCAGTATGCGTACTGGTTAATTGCGCAATATGACTACACCGGTAATGCAAATGTCACGTTGCACAGTACGCCTGAATATTCATCAGTACAGCCGGGAAACTCAACCAGCGGTCAGACATATACAATTTACAGTAGTCTGATGAAACCAACAGCCGGTGATGTGGGTGCATTGCCGATTACAGGGGGACAGCTAAACGGTCCGTTAAGCATTGGTACTGACAATGTACTGGGCGGTAATTCAATTGTACTCGGTGATAACGATACCGGTTTTAAACAGAACGGTGACGGGATACTGGATACATACGCGAACAACCAGCACACCGTTCGTGTCGCTCCCGGTGAAATGATGGTTCTGGGAGCTATTCGCGCAGGCAAAGAAAAAAAACTGTCACTAACGAGTAATAATAATTCGACAATGACAGCCACGTTTAACTTATGGGGCGACGCAAACAGGCCCACTGTAATTGAACTGGATGATGATCAGGGATGGCAGTTATACAGCCAGCGAAACCCTGATGGTTCAGTCCTGTTTACGGTCAATGGCGATATCACCGCTAACGTACTGTGTGCAGGCGGGGCCATCTATCAGAATAACGGTGATATCTTTGGTTCGCTATGGGGAAATGGCTGGTTAAGTACCTGGATTAATAATAATCTCGTCTTAGATGTTCAGTTAGGGGCCGGCACATCAGTGACTACCTGGAACAATGCAGGGTCATGGCCTAACACTCCCGGATATGTAGTTACCTCCGTCTGGAAAGATTATCATGGCGAAAATATTGATGGTATTAATTATGCGCCTTTGCAAAAACGAGTCGGGAATCAGTGGTATACCGTACAAGGGGGAACGGTATAATGAAAAAATATCAGAATATCAAAAATTTCAGACTGACTGACGCGCCTGTAAACAGGGGGAAAACTCAGGCCGAAATAAATATAGGTGCATATTTTCTGAAGTCAGACGACGGACAGGACTGGTATGAGTGTCAGTCATTATTTTCTGATGATACTGCAAAAATAATGTACGACCATGAAGGGGTTATCTGGGGTGTTGTTAATAAGCCAGTCCCGCAACGTGGCAACACATATTCTGTATCAATGTTGTGGCCGGTTAATATGTCTGTTGCGGAAATAGACGCTGCTGACTGTCCTGATGATTGCCGTGGTGATGGTACGTGGTTATATCAGGACGGTAAAGTCGTTCAGCGGGGTTATTCTCCGGAAGAGCTGCGTAAAAAGGCTGAGGCTGAAAAAATTCGTCGCCTTTCTGAAGCTGAATCAGCCATCGCACCACTGGCGCGGGCAGTAAAACTAAAAATTGCCACAGATGAAGAGATTAAACGGCTTGAAGCATGGGAACTCTACAGCGTAATGGTTAACCGTGTGGATACAGCTTCCCCTGACTGGCCGGAGGTGCCGGATGTGGCGTGAAGCGCGTCTGGCTTTTACGGATTCCCTGGCTGCGCTGGATTGTTCCGTCGTTCCGGCGCATCCGTGGATTCACGGTTTGGGGCAACAGACAGATAACTGGGCAGGTATGATGCAGGCAATGGTCTTCAGGGATTTAAAATCCATGGGCGCCAACTGCAAATGAAAAAGGATACTGGAATGATAATAACGGTAATTAAATAAAGCAACGCCCGGACTACCGGGCGTATATAAATTATTTTTATTGCAGACTGCCGTATGGAAGAGGGTTCTTTAATAGATTTTTCTGTTTTAACTTATTTTTTATCCTCTGAGTCAGATTAATCTCTATGTATTTATGTGTAAAGTGAGCTGCCAGGATAGATATCCCGATAGCCAGCAACACGGATGGGATCATCTTAAAATCCGAATATCCGACAGCTCCAACTCTTTTTACCACAGCAAGACCAACTGCGCTATGGAGCAGATATAACGAAAATGAGATGTTTCCCACATAAGTCAAAAAACGGGGGATAAATGCCAGCAATAAAGATTCCCCAAGCGTGAGGGCAAGAACAAAGAACCCCAAAACAAGGGAACTTTTCCTGTCCAACGCATGGATGTTTCCAGTATATATTCCCCAAATAATATATATTAGTAGTACGATAGCACTAATACCTGATAATAATTCTATTTTTCTTGAAGGAAAGTTTTGTTTTATTTTGATGTACAGCCAGCCAACTATAACTCCAATAATAAACTCCAGTAGAAGAGGGTTTGTCAGAAAACCGAAGTATGGAGATGAAAAAGGATAACCTTGTACATTTATTGTTGGTTGGTATCCTGCTATCACAGGTATGATGCTGGTTACCAGAACGCCCCAAGTGACGAGCGCCAGAACTCGGTGTTTAACCAGCAGACATAAAGCGAATACAAGGTAGAAATAAATTTCGTAGTTGAGTGTCCATCGAATATTATACGTACCACCATCGTCAATGTAGAGTGGCGGTGTAGAGGTTTTGTATAATGTGAATGTCAACGCACTTAAAATGTTTTGCACTTTGTCTGGATAATGAAAAGTGCTCATAGCGCCTTCAAGAAGAAAGGCTATGACAAGACAAAGATAGTATAACGGAATGATACGTATTACCCTGTTAAGCAAGAACCGAACCAGAGATGCTTTCCCTCGCATATAACTCCAGGTAGTATAAACCATTATAAAACCGCTAATAATGAAGAAAATATCAACACCGATAATTCCAGGGCTAAATACTTTATCCCATATTGTAGGGTTTCCTTTAGCTCCATCATTCAGAAAGCCTCTATAATGGAACAACACAACCAGTAACGCAGCAATACCACGCAGTGCTTGCAGAGAGTGTAACTTTGTGCGCATAACATCCCCTCAAAAAGAACTCATTATCGCACAGGTAGAACAATAATTACCATGGGCCGTTTCACAACTCCCGCAATTCTTGAAATGCTGGACCATTTCTTATGGCGCGTATACGAGCCTTTTGAATTTTACCTCAGTGACGACATCAGCGATATAATCAGTGTACCAGCTGGATTCATTACCGACTTTGCCACGATACCACGCATATTCTGGACGTTCATGCCGCCAGATGGCAAATATTCCAAAACCGCAATAATTCACAACTGGATTTACGACAACGCGCTGCGCACGAAAAAAGAAGCCGATTTGATACTCCTGGACAGAATGACCGTACTTGGCGTGCCGAAGTGGAAACGGATAGTGATGCATCTGGCGGTCAGGTGGTTTGGCAGGGGGATGTATGGGAAAGAACGTTGCAACAGATGATGAGAAAGCGCAGCTCGACGAATGGAAAAAATACAGGGTGCTGGTAAACCGGGTGGATACATCGACCGCGACAAAAATCGACTGGCCTAAGAAACCTGAACAACCGCGTACCTTATAGGTTGATTTGAGGCGCAGTGATGATGGTGTACACTGCGCTTATCGGTACATATGTTTAGGGATGAAAAATGAATAAAATTGGTATAGTAGTTTTGTTGTCATTTTTTATGATCGGTTGTAGTGCTTGGGATAAAGGTAAAGCAAAAACAATCGAGCAAAAGCGGGATTACCTATTGGAGTATGGTCCGCAGTACGTGCCAAGTTTTTTAGTTCCTCAGTCATTGGTACAACAGCCTCCTCTAAGCGTTACTGTGTTACGAACTAAACTAGTTGATAATGGTGGGGAGACAAGTGAATTTCTCCACCGATTGGTTGATAAATGCTTTGAATCTTCGGATAGGTATTGCACTGTTAGTATGTATTATTCTGAGAACGAAAAAATAGAGAAGAAACGGCAAAAAATAGCCAATAAAAATAAACAAACATCAGTAAAAAAAGGAGACCTTTTTTATTGTCGAATGACGTTAAATCAATCTGGTGGGCCAGTTGATACTAGTCGCATGAGAGTACGTGTAAAGGACAACGTTGATTCCGTTGGTTTCCTTTTTCCTGACGATAAGCAGATTATCTCACCAAAATTAGAAGTTGTTGATTCTGACTCAGGTGAGCGATATGGACGGGCGGCTGATGGCTCCATAACCGTATCGGCTAGTTATGATGGTCATGCTTACGAAATTCAAATATTTAATACTTTGCCTGTAAGCCAATTTAACGGGGCGGTGGTAACACACACTTCGGCACTCGAATTTGCGGGTAGTATTGATGTATTTGATTGTAAAAAGGTTAAATAAAATACATATCAATATGTTTATAACCATAGAAATATATAGACATAAATGGTGCACTATGGCCTATATTACAATGATGTTGGTTCAGCGATAACAGAGCGAGAAACAGTTATGGATGAGGAAAAACAAGCTGTTTTTGACGATATATGCAGGGTTATTGGACGCGCAGTAGTCATGCTAAAAGAAACTAATCAGCCAGTTACCAAAAACAGCATAAACCTGATGCTGCAAGCGCACTCGGATCAGAGTGATGATGCGTATCTGTCCAGAATCTATGCTGTTGCAAAAGATGTAATGGAATAGCGTAAACCTTCCTATTTACTGGATTAAATTTTCTGAGCGACGTTCTATCCCCGCGTTCATGTAGTCGATAGCCTTTTGAAGCTCTTCTATGAGTGCAACCGCCCGAGTACGAGAGATACACATAAACTGGTCAGGAAACTCTTTAATTGGCCAGTTTGGTATACAGGCCATGTTATCTGTGAATGAAGCGGACAGGTAAACTTCATTAGTTCGAAGGGAATAGCCTACTTCAAAACTGGTGAGTTCGGGTAAGCTGCTTACGTTAGATTCAGTGTTTTTCATGTGGTGCTCCCGTACTGGTTTTTTGTACAGTATTATTCAAATTTAGGCTATCAGTCAAATGGCAAATTTAGGGGTGTGAGTACATAATTAAGTACATTTTTATATGTTACTTTTGTTTAATTCTATTTAATTCAGTGGGTTGTGATTTTGTTTTCGTAATCGTGGAAGAGGAATGTGCTCTGTATGCTGTCGTTTTTAACTGTCACTTGATGTACACGCCTGATGTTATATGTATATGAAATATTTTATTCTTTTATTTTGTCGTTGATTGATTGTATTTGTACACCAATTGATATTGTTGCTAATGTTCGTACATGCGATGGTGAGTACAAAATACTAAAATGACCATCAGCGACACTAAGCTACGCTCCCTCTATGGTAAACCATATTCCGGTTCATCTGAAATTACTGATTCCGATTTAGTACTGTATGGAATTTAGGCCAGGGTCAATCTGGCCGGGATCTCAAAAAATGCATGGACTAAAACGGGTCTATTTACAGAGGGACACAACGCTGTGTCCCTTAATTCCATACGGGTTAAGGCTGGACTACGCCCAGGCCAGTGGCAGGATGGATGACAGAACACTCGGGAAATATTTTCTGGCATGACGTTGCATACTATCCGCCACAACGCTGGTACAGGTAAAGGCGCCATGGAGGCCGTGAAAACGGTCGGACCAGTCGGTAAACTGTTCGCTGGACGGGAAGATCGCCGGAGACAGCTCCCAGGCTTTCTGCATCAGCGCCTCCGCATAGCCTCTCAGGGCCGGCGGAGAGTCATGCTCAGTGCCGAAAATGGCGCTGGAGGAATAGCGTGCGAATGCGGTACTGAGACAGAACAGGGTTTCCGCCTGCTTCTGTGGGGTGGCGTCAGTCAGGTGATAAGCACTGAGGATGTGCTGGTAGTGTGCCGGGCTGAGTTTGCCTTCAGGAAACAGGGGGTCAAAAATGGTGTTCAGACGCGACACTGAGGCATCATCAATCAACTTCACGGTGGAATGTTTCTGGTTCGTGGCGGCAATAAACTGCTGGTTCAGCTCCCCGTGCTCTTCAGTGCTGAGGATGATATCAATCAGTTCCCCAAAGCGTCGCTGCACGGCCTGCTGATTAAATGCGGCGAGAAACACCGGAAAGTCATGACGGAATAACTCTACCGGAGAGATTTGCGCGGTGGAAACGTTCTCTCCGGCTCGCAGCAGGTAAAAGTTGTCCCATGCAGTGTCAGGAGTAGGGTTTAGCATTGTTAACAGCGTGTCAGTGGAGAGCATCATCGCCGTGTCTGAATCTTGGGAGGAAAGCAGCAGGAAATTATCTGCAGCGCGGGTTGTCCAGTCCGGGCTGCCGTCATAATTGCCGAAGAGCCCATTATGGATGTGGGGAGACACCGCCGGGTGAGCAAGATACTGTTCATAAAGCGCTGCAGCTTTCTGGCGGGTGCCATCAGTGCAGTCTACGCCTGTCATACAGTGTAAAATCACCTGATTAAAGAGTCCGCTGTGAGTGGTCATGGCGGCGCTGTTCCTGTCAAACGAATCCAGCAACACAGGCAGTATGCGCTGCTGATAATATGTGTCAGGAGCCGGCAGGGGAACGTCATTATAGGTCTGGCACTGGTGGGCAAAAAAACGTTCCTGAACAGGCCTGATCCACTCGCTGATAAGCGCACTTTGCGTATAGGGGGGGTGGGCCAGTACGCTCACCAGCGAGCTTTCAACTGGCCGGATACGTGCCTCTGTTAAGCGGCCACTCCGAAATGACTTTACCAGATCTTCCATTGCACGGACTTTTTCCTGTCTGTATTTATCGGGCAGGTTGTTAATGGTCATCAGAATACTTTTACCATTATTATGTTCATGATTTAAAAATCCATCCACAGCGTTCTCAGTCCAAAGGAGTGGCATTTGCAGCCAGATATCACCTAGACGAATAAAATTTCCGCCCCCTGACACTGACGGAGGTGATGAATTATCCGGTTCATTTAAAATAACGTCGGAGAGGTTGGCTTTGTGAGGTATAAGCGTATTTTTTAAGGTTGTATTAATAAAAGAGGGCTGTTGTTGTGTAGTAATTGAATACAGTAAAGACACTTCATTCATGTTTGAATTACTAAATTTCGTATTACTGCAGACTACATCATTCAGTGTCGAATAAGTGAATCGGCATTCGTCAAAATGTAAATGAGATATATCAGAATAAGTAAATTTTGAATTTGAAAAGTTGAACCCCTTGATAATATCGCCGTCTCGCTTCATGAAGTTGGGGGGCAATATTTTGCTGAATTTAATATTACGGAAATCTGCGTTTGAAAAATCGCGATCTGCGGTCGTAAGGGGTTCTCCGGCTTGCTGTCGTAAAACTGCATCCGTGAGTTTCTTAGCCCAGTCGGCAGGTGATGACGGGGAAGACGTAGCCTGAAGTGAGAGGGAGGGGGATACTGGTGGTGTTCTACCTTCAGAAACCGTTGGCCTGTTATTGGCTGATACAGAGACTCCACCGGGGAGCGGGGCCGCACCTGTCACTCTGTAATTATAATCACGTGATTGATTTGCTATATGCTTACGCATGAATGCTGCAGTCATTTTTGAGGCATCTTCTTCTGAAATATTTTTCTTACCTGTATTATTTGTATCTTTAATATTTTTAACAGTAATCAATGTTTTGTTTAAGGTGTTTTTATCTTTCGGCTGAAAGAAGTCTTTTATTTTTTGTGGTAACGTGAACTCAATCGGTGAGTCCTTTCCTGTTTTAAATTTTTCATTTAAATATGTATGCGTGTTTTTAACACTGGTTATTTTTGAGGCGAGCCCGTTTTTCGTATGTTCACGAATAGAGGTAATTAATTTTTTAACCTGGTTAGGAATAGTAGAAAAATTAATTGTGCCTGATGATATTTTCATTAGAATTCCTTATCAACATCATTATGGAAAAACGGTCTGGATTTTTAACGCCTTAGAAGTAAGTTTCATATGTCGGTATGGCGATGGAGATCACAATTCACCATGTTATCTGGCAGGTTTCTTTCAGAAAGTGTCCATCCTGCCATCATGTCACCGTATTGTGGGATGCTGACGTATCTGAGGAAAAATCCATGCATAAGAGAGCGGGTCGGGTAACGAAGCCTATAAGTGCGCAAAAGTAAACCCGCTTTGATGCTCAATCAGCGTTTTTTCGCCGGCATTCGGGATATCGTCGGCGGACGGTCCGGCGCGTATGAGAAAGAACTGCGAAAAGCGCGCGAAATCGCTTTTCAGGAACTAATCGTTTTTTTTAAAATATTATTACGTGTTATTGGAGTTGTATCATTTTTATAATTAACAGTGAGTTGTTTGATAATTCTGCTGATTATTCAATGACAGTCCATGTGCGTGTTCAGAAAATATAAAATTTTTATAAAACAAAAGGTTTTATCGTGTCGGCATCTTCATTTTAACAACTATTTCAAATTGTGATTGAAGCCGACATTTCATAATACAAATTAAATATAATCTTCAGCTATATCTAATAACAGGAGGTTATATGAGCATTAGTCGTCGTTCTTTTTTGCAGGGGGTAGGCATCGGCTGCTCTGCCTGCGCGCTGGGCGCTTTTCCGCCCGGGGCGCTAGCGCGCAACCCGATTGCCGGCATTAACGGTAAAACCACGCTAACGCCAAGCTTGTGCGAAATGTGTTCCTTTCGTTGCCCTATTCAGGCGCAGGTAGTCAATAACAAGACCGTTTTTATCCAGGGCAATCCTTCTGCGCCGCAGCAGGGGACGCGCATATGCGCCAGGGGCGGGAGCGGCGTCAGCCTGGTCAATGACCCGCAACGGATTGTAAAACCTATGAAACGCACCGGGCCACGCGGCGACGGTGAATGGCAGGTGATTAGCTGGCAACAGGCTTACCAGGAAATCGCGGCGAAAATGAATGCCATCAAAGCGCAGCATGGCCCCGAGAGCGTGGCTTTCTCTTCCAAATCGGGTTCGCTCTCCAGCCATCTTTTCCATCTGGCTACGGCCTTTGGTTCGCCTAATACCTTTACTCACGCCTCAACATGCCCTGCCGGGAAAGCCATTGCGGCAAAAGTGATGATGGGCGGCGATCTGGCGATGGATATCGCTAACACGCGCTATCTGGTTTCGTTTGGCCACAATTTGTATGAAGGGATTGAAGTTGCCGATACCCATGAGTTAATGACCGCGCAGGAGAAGGGGGCCAAAATGGTGAGCTTCGATCCGCGTCTGTCGATATTTTCCAGCAAGGCGGATGAGTGGCACGCTATTCGTCCCGGGGGAGATTTAGCGGTTCTGCTGGCGATGTGCCACGTCATGATTGATGAACAGCTCTACGATGCGTCTTTTGTTGAGCGTTATACCAGCGGATTTGAACAGTTAGCACAGGCGGTAAAAGAGACGACGCCGGAATGGGCCGCCGCGCAGGCTGATGTCCCGGCCGACGTCATTGTCCGGGTGACACGCGAACTGGCCGCCTGCGCGCCTCACGCTATTGTCAGTCCTGGTCATCGTGCGACGTTCTCGCAGGAAGAGATCGATATGCGGCGTATGATTTTTACGCTTAATGTACTGCTCGGTAATATTGAGCGTGAAGGCGGGCTATATCAGAAAAAAAACGCGTCGGTTTACAACAAACTGGCCGGAGAAAAGGTCGCGCCAACGCTGGCGAAACTCAACATTAAAAATATGCCGAAACCGACGGCGCAACGAATCGATTTGGTCGCACCGCAGTTTAAATATATCGCCGCTGGCGGCGGCGTGGTGCAAAGCATTATTGACGCGGTGTTAACCCAGAAGCCTTACCCGGTAAAGGCGTGGATTATGTCGCGGCATAATCCTTTCCAGACCGTCACCTGTCGTTCGGACCTGGTAAAAACCGTTGAGCAACTGGATCTGGTGGTTAGCTGCGATGTCTATTTGAGCGAGAGCGCGGCGTATGCCGACTATCTGCTGCCGGAATGCACTTATCTCGAACGGGACGAAGAGGTATCGGATATGTCGGGACTGCACCCGGCTTACGCTCTGCGCCAACAGGTCGTAGAGCCGATTGGCGAGGCGCGTCCGAGTTGGCAAATCTGGAAAGAACTTGGCGAGCAGTTGGGATTAGGGCAGTACTATCCGTGGCAGGATATGCAGACGCGCCAACTCTATCAATTGAACGGCGACCATGCTTTAGCGAAGGAACTGCGACAGAAAGGGTATATCGAATGGGGCGTTCCGCTGCTATTACGCGAACCAGAATCCGTTCGCCTGTTTACGGCGCGTTACCCTGGCGCTATCGCGACGGACAGCGACAACACCTATGGCGAACAGCTTCGCTTCAAATCGCCCTCCGGCAAAATCGAACTTTATTCCGCAACCCTGGAGGAATTGCTCCCAGGCTACGGCGTTCCGCGCGTTCGTGACTTTGCGCTTAAAAAAGAGAATGAGCTTTACTTCATTCAGGGCAAGGTGGCCGTGCATACCAATGGCGCGACGCAGTACGTACCTTTACTCAGCGAGCTAATGTGGGATAACGCGGTCTGGGTCCATCCGCAAACGGCGCAAGAAAAAGGCATTAAGACCGGAGATGAGATCTGGCTGGAAAATGCTACGGGTAAAGAGAAAGGTAAGGCGCTGGTGACGCCCGGTATCCGTCCGGACACGCTTTTTGTCTATATGGGATTTGGCGCTAAAGCAGGGGCCAAAACGGCGGCGACGACACACGGTATCCACTGTGGCAATTTACTGCCGCACGTGACGAGTCCGGTATCCGGTACGGTAGTGCATACCGCAGGCGTGACGCTGAGCCGGGCATGAGGGAGGAGGGAACCATGAATCATTTAACGAATCAGTACGTCATGCTGCATGATGAAAAACGTTGTATCGGCTGCCAGGCGTGTACCGTTGCCTGCAAAGTGCTTAATGACGTACCGGAGGGATTTAGCCGCGTACAGGTACAAATTCGCGCCCCTGAACAGGCATCCAACGCACTAACCCATTTTCAATTTGTCCGCGTCTCCTGTCAGCACTGTGAAAATGCGCCATGTGTCAGCGTTTGTCCTACCGGAGCGTCATATCGTGATGAAAACGGGATCGTGCAGGTGGATAAATCGCGCTGTATTGGCTGCGATTATTGTGTTGCCGCATGTCCTTTCCATGTGCGCTATTTGAATCCGCAAACCGGCGTCGCCGACAAGTGTAACTTCTGTGCCGACACGCGGTTGGCGGCTGGCCAGTCTCCGGCGTGCGTATCCGTTTGCCCAACGGACGCGCTGAAATTCGGCAGACTGGATGAGAGCGAGATCCAGCGCTGGGTCGGTCAGAAAGAGGTCTATCGCCAGCAGGAGGCGCGTAGCGGCGCGGTCAGTCTGTACCGTCGTAAAGAAGTCCATCAGGAGGGTAAAGCATGAATACTATCTGGGGAGCGGAACTACATTATGCGCCAGATTATTGGCCGCTGTGGTTAATTTACGCAGGCGTCGTGGTGCTGCTCATGCTTGTTGGGCTGGTTATCCATGCGTTATTGCGCCGGATGCTGGCGCCA
The DNA here is from genome assembly GCF_020181675.1 of Salmonella sp. A7. Lineage (NCBI taxonomy): Bacteria > Pseudomonadati > Pseudomonadota > Gammaproteobacteria > Enterobacterales > Enterobacteriaceae > Salmonella > Salmonella sp. A7. The sequence continues at coordinate 1,828,952 of NZ_CP084001.1, forward strand.
AAAACGGCGGGCGGCGAAGAGCATCGTGACTATCTCTACTCGCTGGCGATTCGCCGTTGGCATTGGGGAAATGCGTTACTGTTTGTTTTATTACTGTTAAGCGGTTTATTTGGTCATTTTTCTCTCGGCCCTGTAGCGCTAATGGTACAAGTGCATACCTGGTGTGGTTTTGCCTTACTGGCTTTCTGGGTCGGGTTTGTGCTGATCAACCTCACCACAGGTAACGGGCGTCACTATCGGGTAAATTTTTCCGGACTGGTGACGCGCTGCATACGCCAGACGCGTTTTTACCTTTTTGGCATCATGAAAGGGGAAGCGCATCCGTTCGCGGCAACAGAGCAGAGTAAGTTCAATCCACTGCAACAACTGGCATATCTGGCAATTATGTACGCGCTGGTACCGCTGTTAATCATCACCGGTTTGCTGTGTCTCTATCCGCAGGTTGCGGGTCTGGGCCCTGTGATGCTGGTGCTGCATATGGCGCTTGCTATCATCGGCTTACTGTTTATTTGCGCGCATCTCTATCTGTGTACTCTTGGCGACACGCCGGGACAAATTTTCCGTAGCATGGTTGACGGCTATCATCGTCATCGTACCGCGCCGCGCGGGGATAAGTCCGCCGTCTGAGCGTATCCATAAAATAAAGTCAGCAAGAAAATGTGCCTTGTGTCACATTTTCTTGCAATTTATCCATGTTTGTTTAACTGAACTTCCGTAAAAAGAACGGCAAATAGAGACCATCCTGAGGACATGCTGTTGAAACGCCGTTTGTTTATTGCCGCTTCTTTATTCGCAATGCACCTTTCTCCTGCGCTTGCGGCCGATGCCGTAAGTTTTGCTCCCCAACCGCCAGCCATTGATGCAGGCGCCTGGGTGTTGATGGATTACACTACGGGACAGGTTCTTACCGCCGGTAATGAACACCAGCAACGTAATCCCGCCAGCCTTACCAAGCTAATGACGGGCTACGTCGTCGATCGCGCCATCGATAGTCATCGTATCAGCCCTGACGATATCGTCACCGTTGGGCGCGACGCCTGGGCGAAGGATAATCCGGTGTTTGTCGGCTCCTCGTTGATGTTTTTAAAAGAAGGGGATCGCGTGTCGGTACGCGATTTAAGCCGTGGCTTAATTGTGGATTCCGGTAACGATGCCTGTGTGGCGCTGGCGGATTATATCGCGGGCGGGCAGCCGCAGTTTGTGACGATGATGAACAGCTATGTGAAAAAACTCAATTTACAGGATACCCATTTTGAAACCGTCCACGGTCTGGATGCGCCGGGACAACATAGCTCCGCGTATGACCTGGCTGTACTCTCCCGGGCGATTATTCACGGCGAACCTGAATTTTATCACATGTACAGCGAGAAAAGCCTGACCTGGAACGGCATCACGCAGCAGAACCGCAACGGCTTGTTATGGGATAAGACCATGCATATTGATGGGCTTAAAACCGGACACACATCGGGGGCGGGATTTAATCTTATCGCATCGGCGGTGGACGGGCAGCGTCGACTTATCGCTGTTGTGATGGGAGCGAAAAGTTCGAAAGGCCGTGAAGAACAGGCGCGAAAACTGTTGCAGTGGGGCCTGCAAAACTTTGCGACGGTGCAGATTTTGCACAGCGGTAAAAAAGTGGGCAGCGAGCGAATCTGGTATGGAGACAAAGAAAAGATTGCGCTGGGTACGGAACAGGATTTCTGGATGGCGCTGCCTAAAGCGGAAATTCCGCATATCAAAGCAAAATATGTGCTGGATAGAAAAGAGCTGGAGGCGCCAATCGCCGCTCATCAACAGGTAGGTGAAATAGAGCTCTACGATCGGGATAAACTGATCGCTCAGTGGCCGCTGGTCACTCTGGAATCGGTGGGTAAAGGCGGTATGTTCTCTCGTCTGAGCGACTATTTTCAGCATAAAGCGTAAGCCGTTGTCACATACCGTTCACCGTCATCTGAGGTGTCAAAAGGGCGGGATTGCGAGGTTGCTCACAAAATGATCACGCAGTCCTTGTGACCGTAAAAGGCTGTAATTATACTGTACATTCATACAGTATAATAAAGTGACGGAGGCAGCATGGATTACGAAATCAGGCAGGAACAAAAACGCAAGATAGCCGGTTTCCACATGGTCGGTCCATGGGAACACACCGTGAAGCAGGGTTTTGAACAACTGATGACGTGGGTGGATCGACAGCGGATCGTGCCAGTTGAATGGATTGCCGTCTATTACGACAATCCAGATGTCGTACCTGCAGAAAAACTCCGCTGCGATACCGTGGTGTCCGTGGCAGAGAATTTCATCCTGCCGGACAATAGTGAAGGCGTAATCGTGACCGCCATTGAAGGCGGCGAATATGCCACTGCTGTCGCGCGAGTGGAAGACCGTGACTTTGCGAAGCCGTGGGAACGGTTTTTTGACGTTCTGGAGCAGGATAGCGCTTATCAGATAGCCTCTGCGCCCTGTTTTGAAACCTATCTGAATAACGGTATGGAAGATGGATACTGGGATATTGAAATGTATATTCCGGTACAGCGGAAGTGATCGACTGGTTTCCTGGCTGAAAAGAGCGGACGGATAATGTGTTCCGTCCGCCAGTGCGCTATTTTTGCTATAAAGCAGGTACAATGCATTTTTTGCCATTCCCGTAAGGAGCGCAAGCGTGCGTGCCGATAAGTCATTAAGCCCTTTTGAAATACGGTTGTACCGTCATTATCGCATCGTGCATGGCATACGTATCGCCCTGGCGTTCATTCTTACCTTTCTGCTGGTTCGTCTGTTTTCTATTCCCGAGGGCACATGGCCGCTAATCACGTTAGTGGTGATTATGGGGCCCATCTCATTCTGGGGAAATGTAGTGCCTCGTGCTTTTGAGCGCATAGGCGGTACGATCCTGGGCGCGGCGTTAGGGCTGGTGGCGCTACGCCTGGAGCTCTTTTCCTTACCGCTGATGCTGGTGTGGTGTGCGATAGCGATGTTTTTGTGCGGCTGGCTGGCATTAGGGAAAAAACCGTATCAGGCGCTACTGATAGGCATAACGCTCGCCGTTGTTGTCGGCGCTCCCGCTGGTGATATGAATACGGCATTATGGCGTGGCGGGGATGTGATTTTGGGGTCGCTACTGGCAATGTTGTTTACCGGCATCTGGCCCCAGCGCGCCTTTTTGCACTGGCGCATCCGACTGGCGCATTGCGTCACGGCGTATAATCGGGTGTATCAGGCAGCGCTGTCGCCGAATTTGCTGGAGCGCCCCCGGTTGGATAAACATTTGCAACGGTTGCTGAACGATGTCGTCAAAATGCGCGGGCTGATAACGCCCGCCAGTAAAGAAACCCGGATACAAAAATCTATTTTCGAGGCCATTCAGACCATCAACCGCAATCTGGTTTGTATGCTTGAATTACAAATCAACGCCCACTGGGCGACGCGCGCCAGCCATTTTGTGATGCTTAACGCGCACACATTGCGTGAAACCCAGCAGATGACGCAGCAAACCTTGTTAACGATCGCCCACGCGTTGTTTGAAGGCAACCCGCAGCCGGTACTGGCAAACACCGGTAAACTGAATGATATTGCTGCCGAGTTGCGGCAGCTAATGAACGAGCAGCAGGACGACGCGGTGGCTGAAACCCCCATCCACGGCTATGTTTGGCTAAGTATGGAAACGGCCCGACAGTTGGAACTGCTTTCGCATTTGATCTGCCGGGCTTTGCGCAAATAAAAAGCAGATGGGGTGAATGAATTTGTTGCTGCTTCGATTCAGCAAAGATTAAGAGTATGATACTAATATAAGGATAAAATGAGTGCTACTGACAACGATTTTATCTCCGAACCTTCAGGTTTCCCCAGACGGCGACGTAACGGTGTTTCCTCTGGCGGCTTGAAGTATGACGGGGATAAACGTAATGTTTATCCACTAGCAGTTGCTTAACGAATCCGAATCTCACATTATCAGGGGTGTAAAAATGGAAACAACCAAGCCTTCTTTCCAGGACGTGCTGGAGTTTGTTCGTCTGTTCCGTCGCAAAAATAAACTGCAACGTGAAATTCAGGACATTGAGAAGAAGATCCGTGACAACCAGAAGCGTGTGCTGCTGCTGGACAACCTGAGCGACTACATCAAGCCAGGTATGAGCGTTGAGGCGATTCAGGGTATCATCGCCAGTATGAAAAGCGACTATGAAGATCGTGTTGATGACTACATCATTAAAAATGCCGAAATCTCCAAAGAGCGTCGTGACATTTCCAAAAAGCTGAAAGCGATGGGCGAAATGAAACACGCCGATGTAAAAGCCGAATAATGCGCTACGGCAGTGGGAGCGTATATCAGGCTCTCACTGCAGTTTGACCCCGCCTGTGACCATCTTGAGTAAATGTTGTTTTGGCCAGTGTCGGGTAAGTTTTTTCTCTGCCAGCTTACCTTTCAGACGCGCAATATCATGACGTTTCCGGTCCAGCATCAGACCCACCACGCTACCGCTATGCGCCACGTTCAATCCGTATAAATCACACTCTTCGACCAGCGACAGCAGGGCGGTAAAGCCCGGCTTAGGTAACAGCGTCTGGCTGGCGATAGCGCTAAGCGTTGCCGCCTCACCCAGTCGGAGCGGATTTTGCGTTATACAGGCTTCCTGCACCAGATTCCAGGCCTGCTGCAAGGTTGCTGAACTTGCTATTAATTTCTGCTGGCGAGGGAGACGGTGGTAATCTTGCGTGCGCAGTGTGACCGGGCTTTCCAGTACCAGCAAATCGATTGGCGGCGGTGGCTCGCAGGCGATTTGCGTGGCTGCATTATTATGATCAAACAGCGTTAACTGATGAAAAACGGTGCTATCAGTGGGTTCGATTGAGACGCAAAGCTGTGCAAGGGTGGTTTCATCCAGCGAATGGCCAAGATGATGCGCCGTTGCCACCGCCGTAGCGGCGATATCTGCGGTACTGCTGGCCATGCCTTTGGCAACGGGAATTGACGAACGCACATCGACGCGAATCTCGTTACTCCAGTGCGCAGGATACTGCCAGTGCGCCAAAACGCGCTCCACCATCGCCCGCGACAATGGACGCTCGTTTACCAGCGGCGGCGCAGCCGTGACTGCTACGGTGCTGTACCAGTCAACAGGGCAGGAGACCAGTTTCTCACTGCCCAGAATCCATCCCTGGATAAGTTCCCCGCATGAGGCGGGGCATTGCGCAACAGCCACGTTATCACCTTTCAGGTACAAATAGTGTGCGCGCATAGTGTCATGGTAAAAGCGTTATTACCATGACTTGCCGCAATGCGTCGTATAACCCTCTCAGGCTGGTACACAAAGCCCTTCCGTGGCAGGTAGCGCAACGCGCATAACGTCTTGTGCGATCATTAACTCTTCGTTGGTGTTGATGACGGCGACTTTCACCAGGGCGTTCTCCGTCTGGATAAATGTCGCATTACGCTGATTTTTCTCTTCATCAACGGCTAAGCCCAAAAATTGCAAATTATGGCACACCGCCGATCTGGCGCGCGCTGAGTTCTCGCCAATGCCCCCAGTGAATACCAGCGCATCCAGTCCTCCCATTTGCATAATATAGCTGCCGATGGTGGCGCGAATGCGTTCGGCAAACAGAGTGAGAGCGAGTTTAGCCTGCCGGTTACCGGTATTGGCTGCCTGTTCGACATCGCGGTAATCAGACGACACGCCAGAAACGCCCAGCAAGCCTGACTCATTATTTAATAACTGATTCAACTGTTGCGGCGTTTTGTTTTCGCGCTGGGCTATCCACGGCAGAATAGAGGGATCAATATCTCCGCTACGGGTGCCCATCATCACGCCTGACTGCGGCGTAAAGCCCATCGACGTATTGACCGAACGCCCGTTCTTGATAGCGCAAATGCTGCTACCGTTTCCAAGATGACAACAAATCACCCGTAATGCGCTGAGTGGTACGCCCAGCTTTTCAGCCAGAACGCCGCTGACATACTTATGGCTGGTGCCATGAAAGCCATAACGGCGAATCCCCAGTTCAGCGTAATAATGCCAGGGAAGCGGGTAAATATAGGCGGGTTCATCCAGCGTCTGGTGAAATGCCGTATCAAACACGGCTACGGAAGGGGCATCAGGCAACAGTTGACGAAAAACGTGAATACCCAACGCGTTTACCGGGTTGTGAAGCGGGGCCAGTTCAGCAAGACGTTCGATTTGCGCTAACGTTTCATCCGTGACCAGCGTCGAGTCTTTAAAAAACTCACCGCCGTGCGCCACACGATGGCCCACCCCGTCAATGTCCCGCAGACTGTTAATGATTTGATAACCCAGCAGCTTTTCCAGAAGCAGCGTTACCGCATCGCGATGATCGGCAACGGGGACGGTTTCCTGCCATTTTTGGCTGTGCGTCTTAATTGTCACCTGCGCATCCGCCATACCGATACGCTCAATCAGCCCCTGGCAGAGCATGTCGCCCTGCGGCATCTCCAGCAGCTGGAATTTTAACGATGAGCTGCCGGCGTTAATGGCCATTATTTTGTAAGACATAAAGGTTCCTTCGAATTCAGAAAATCCAGCACGGCGTCGAGACCCGAGTTATTCAGCGCGCTGGTAATAAAAATCTGCCGGGCGCCAGCCTGCGTAAGCCATTGTGCGATAAGCGAAATACGCTGCGGGGCAGCGAGATCGGCTTTGGTGACAAGGCCAATCGTCGGGCGGTTCATCGGGGCGGTAAAACCCGGAGAAAAGGGCGACCACTGGGCGTCGGCATTCAGCACCAGCGCGATGACGTCGGCCTCGCAGGCGCTGGTTAGCAGGGCGCTATACAGGCAGCGGTTCTCCAGATATTCGCCCGGCGTATCGATAGCCATCGGAGACCATTCAATGGCCTGAGTTTTCTTATAATGGAGCGCTTCGCCGCGCAGGCTTTGGGTCAGCGAGGTTTTCCCGCATTGGCTGGGGCCGATAAACATCAAACGCTTCATGACGTTACGTCCGGGTGATCGAACAGGTGGTGAACTGCATCATTTCGCCCAGCGTGCGCGTTACCTGCTTGAGGGCATACTCGACGGCGGAAACGTCGCCGGTCAGCACTACGGCACCGGTAAAGCGATCGAGAAAACCAATTTCCACCGCGCCGGATTTAGTGGCGATATCGCAGGCGATAATCGATGCTTCGCTCGGCGTGATGGTAAGGATGCCAATCGCGGAAACCGCATCCGGCAGGCCCAGCTTCTTAAAGAGATCTTTCCCCGGATTGGCAATCAGGTGCGCGAGGGTGACCTGTTTCCCGGGAACGTACTCCTGAATCATGCGATCCGTTGTTGGCTGTCTTTCCATTATCCCTCCACCATCTGTCGCCACATGGCTTCATGCGGGCGCGGGATCACCGAGCGGTAAACCAGCAACCCTTTTTCGCCCGCGCTTTCGCTGGCAACCGTCACGGCGTTGTTGACATCAGAAACGTCGCCCGCCACCACCATGTAGCATTTACCGCCGATGCCGAAGGCCATATGCACCCGCACCAGGGTGACGTTTGAGCCTTTCACCGCCCGGTCTGCGGCGCTAATGCAGGCCGCTACGCTCCAGGTTTCGACGATACCTACCGCCTGGCGCTTATCGACGCTGTTCAGGCCGCTGATGGCCGGAAGTACGCTGGGATGAATATTTGCCAGCACCAGGCTGTCGACGAGCATTTCGCCGGCCTGGGACGTACCGGTTTCAATGGCCTGCTGGATAGCGCCGATATCGCCGCCGAGCATCAGCAAAAACTTCCCCGGACAGATGGTTTTACTGACCAGCAGATTAACGTTGGCGCTTTTCAGCATCGCATCGCCGAGTTCCATCCCTTTGGCGATGCTGGTGAGTTCTAAAATTCCTATAGCCTGAGACATGGTTAACCTCTTACAACCGTGATGGCCTGTTCGCTGATGGCCGAAACAATGCCGTCGATGCTGGCGTGAATGGGGGTGCCGAGCGCGCCAGGCGGGACATCGGCAACGCACTGTCCGCGCGTCACGCGCTCGCCGACGGCAACAGTCGGTACTGCGCTGGCACCAATATGCTGGCGCAGCTGCAAAGTGACTTTTTCTACTGACGGCTCTTCTTCCACCAGCGGTGCCTCCTGGTACCAGGGACTTAGTCCCAGTTTGGCGATCAGCCGCTTCACCGGCACCAGGCGATATTTCGCCATCTCGTCGGCCGGGTTCAGCGGCCCTACGTAGCGCTGGTTTTGCGCCCGCAGCTCGCGTTTTAATATGCGGTTGATGCGCATCGGCGAGATCCCCACCGGGCAGGCCACGCTTTCGCAAACGTTGCATTCCGAGCAGGTAAGGGCGCTCAGCAGCAGCTGCGGCGTGGCGGCCTGGTGAAAGTTCAACGCCCGCACCAGCAGGTGCGGGGAGAGTTCGTGGCCGATCAGGTGTCGCGGACAGAGATCGGTACACAGTCGGCACTGTTCGCAGACGGTACGCGCGACGGAAAGCACCGTGCGCTCGTCCTGCATTCTCCGCTGGATAAGCGGATGGCTTTTTGGGAGCACCAGCAGGCCGCCGGTAGTTTTCGTCACCGGGTTATCAAGAGAGGTAATCAGGCCACCCATCATCGGGCCGCCGTTAATAAAACCAGGGTCGTCGACCGTTGCGCCGCCCGCCAGCGCCAGCACTTCATGCAGTGACATGCCGACAGGAACGGTAACGGTCAACGGTCTGGCGACCGCGCCGTTTACGGTCAACGTGCGACGAGTGACCGGAAACTGCTGCTCGACCGCCCGGGCAATATTCAGCACCGTTTGCACGTTATTGACGACCACGCCGACGCTGGTCGGTAGCGCAGCCGGGGCGACCCGGCGGCCGGTTGCCATCCAGATAGTCAGCACCTCATCGCCCGCGGGATAAACATCCGGCAGGATATGCAGGCGGATACCGGCTGGCAGCTGCGGGGTAAGGGCATCGATGGCCCGGCGGTATTTTTCTTTCAGGGCTATCACCCCTTCGCGCGCGCCGGTTGCCGTCATCGCGTACTGCACGCCGCGGACAAGACGCGCGGCCTGCTGCCACATCAGTTGCTGGTCAACTTTGAGCATCGGTTCACACTCGGCGGCGTTCACCAGAAAAATCTCTACCTGCGCCTGTAGTTTGACGTGAGCGGGAAAACCTGCGCCGCCCGCGCCGACAACGCCCGCTGCGCGGACGCGCTCGCGAATTTCATCAGCGCTATGAGACATTTCAACGACGTTGACGGCGGTACTCATAGCAGTTCCTCCAGCAGTTCCCGAATTTCCTCGGCATTGGCCGGGCGCGGGTTGGTGCGCAGCGTAACGTCAGCCAGCGCAGCCTGCACCATCGCCGGAATGCGTGCGGAAAAGTCGGATCTTCCTTCTTTAAGCGCAACGGCCAGTGAGGGAAGGGCACAGCGTTGCTTAAGCAGTTCGATTTGCTGAATCAGCGCATTGATCGCCGCAACGTCATTGGCTTCTGCCGGGCAAAAACCGCAGGCTTTGGCCAGCCGCGCGTAGCGTTTGGCGGCGCGCGGGCCACCCGCGTTAAAGCGGATCACCGTCGTGAGCAGCAGCGCATTGGCCAGCCCGTGCGGCAGATGAAACTGTCCGCCGAGCTGGTGGGCTATCGCGTGGTTAAGACCCAGTCCCGCCTGGCTGAATGCCATCCCCGCCAGCGTTGAAGCATTGTGCATTTTCCCGCGCGTCGCCACGCAGTCGCCTTTTTCCACCGCCGTGGGCAGATACTGGAACACCAGTTTGGCGGCTTTTTCCGCCAGCGCGTCGGTAAAGTCGCTGGCGTGCGGTGACACCCAGGCTTCCAGGGCGTGGGTCAGCACGTCCATGCCGGTGTTGGCGGTAATCTGCGGCGGTACGCTGACCACCAACTCCGGGTCGAGGATCGCCATATCCGGATACAGCGCATTGTTGAACAGCGGATACTTGATGCCTTTATCCGGGTCGCTAATTACGCAGGCGCTGGTCACTTCCGAACCGGTGCCGCTGGTGGTTGGTATCGCCACGCAGGTTTCGATATTGATGCCGCTCTGCTGGCTAAACCAGACAATCGCTTTCGCCGCGTCCATTGCCGAGCCGCCGCCAAAACCAATTACCACCTGCGGCTGCAGGGCCTGCATTTGCGCAATGCCCTGCACCACGGTGTGGATGGTGGGGTCCGGCGTTATCTCGCTAAAGACGCTGATGCGGTTATCTGCGGGCAGCGCGTTACGCAGGGTATCCAGCAGCGGAGAGCACGCCAGAAAACCATCGCAGATTATCCAGATGTGCTTATTGGTAAAGCGCTTGAGCACCGCCAGGCTGCCCTGACCGCTGTACAACCGCGTTTGTAGTGAGAAGGTATTCATCGCGACCTCGGTTAGCGAATAGAAAAGCCGTTGGTCAGTACGCAGCGCCGGGAGCGGGCAAAAGTACGCGCTGACGTGGTCCCTTCACCGGTTGGTGTGGCAATAGTAAAGGTGGTAAAGCCTTCGCCGCCGACGCCGATCCCGGCATAGGAGGGGCCGTTTTTGACGAATATCGAGGTTTGCAGCGTGCGGGCCGCGAGGTTCAGGCGCGACACGTTCTGCGAGTGCATAATGGCGGTATGATGCAGCCCCTCTTCAACCTTCAGGGCCAGCGCCAGCGCGCTATCGAAATCGCTGACTTTTACCACCGGCAGCATCGGCATCAGCTGTTCGCTGGTGACCCACGGATCGTCGGCGTTGACAACGGCAATCAGCAGACGCGGCGCTTTTGCAGGGACAGCGATCCCGGCGGCTTCCAGCATGGCCGATGGGCTCTTGCCGACCAGTTTTTTATTCGCCTGGCCTTCAGGCAGGCAGACGGCGCGGAGTTTGTCGGTATCGGCCGGGCTTAGCAGCAGCGCGCCGAAGGTTTGCATTTGCTGCACCAGACGTTCGGCGACGCTCTCCACTACGATCAGGCTCTTCTCGGCAATGCAGGGCAGGTTGTAATCGAATGACGCGCCGTTGATGATATCTTCCGCCGCTTTCACCAGGTCTGCCGTTTCATCAACGATGCAGGGCGGGTTACCCGCGCCAGCGCCAATCACCTTCTTACCGCTCTTCATGCCCATTGCCACAATGCCGGGGCCGCCGGTAATAGCCAGTACCGCGATTCGCGGGTGGGCCATCATCTGCTGGGTCGCTTCGAAGGTGGGTTCAGCCACGGTCACCACCAGATTGCGGATGCCGCAGCAGCGGAAGGCAATCTCTTCAATCAGGCTAATCAGCTTCAGAGAGACCTTTTTCGCTCCCGGATGCGGGCTAAAGTAAATACTGTTGCCCGCCGCTAACATGCTGATGCTGTTATTGATGATGGTTTCCGTCGGGTTGGTGCTCGGCGCGACCGAACCGATAACGCCAAACGGCGAGTATTCAAACAGCACCATGCCGCCGTCGCCGGTCAGCGCGGTGGTGGTGAGATCTTCTACGCCCGGCGTGTTGTCCAGCGCAGCCTTGTTTTTGAGGAATTTATCTTCTTTGTTGCCCATCCCCGTTTCATTGGCACTCTCCTCTGCCAGAGCAGCCAGCAGCGGCGTCAGCTCCTGACGCATCGCGCTGATAATGGCGCTGCGGGTTTTTAGTGGGCACTGCTGATAACGTAAGAACGCCTGGTGCGCGGCATCGATGGCCTCGCTCACGGACTGGAAAATCCCTTTGCCCTTAGGCTGGGCCGGCGTTTGCGCCGGCGTGGTTAATTGCTCGCTAAGAATGGTGCGAATCAGGGTTTCGAGTTCAGAAGTATTCATTGATGAGTTTCCACGTTAATAGCCGCGATGGCGGTCTGTGCTATGTCCATGTCCTGCTCAACGCTGCCGCCGCTGATGCCAAGACCCCCAATTAATATGCCGTCGCGCCATAGGGCGTAACCGCCGCCAAAGGTGACCACTTTTCCCTGTAAATGACTTTCCAGACCGTAAAGCGCCGCGCCTGGCTGAACGACATCGCTCAGCTCATGGGTCGCCGTTTTCATTGCCACTGCGGTCCATGCCTTTTTTGGCGCCAGTTCGCTGCTGACCAGCAGGGCGTCCGGCATCCGCCAGGTCACAGTTTCCGTGCCGTGCGCGTCAACGATGCTGACGACTACCGGAACCTGCAGTTGCTGCGCGCGTTCAACGGCGGCGCGGGTGAGCTGGTGCAGATCGTGGAATGAGAGGGCCACGGGCGTTGTCTCCTTGCTGCGGGTCGGCTGGCTGGCAGCCAGATAGCGCTTGCTAACTTCACGGATGATGTTGGCCTGGTGCGCATCGCTATCTTCCGCGCGGGCCAGGGCGTACAGGCAGTCCGATAAGCGGTTGATGTAGCGCATCAGCACCTGGCGTACGTTGACTTCAGTTGCCAGTTCAACCAGACGGCGTTCGGCGCGGCGCGCCAGCGTGCGGGCAAAATGTAAGCGGCTCGCGGCTTCGCAGCGTCCGGGTAAAATAAAGCTGTGCAGCGGTTCGACGCGGGCCATTGCCCGATCGATAGCGGCTTCCAGGGCCGAAATCTCTTCGCTGCTGATGTAGCGCTGTTTGGGCGACGGCTGCTCGCTGTCGCTGGCCAGCTCTGCGCTAAACCAAAAAAGTTGCTGCTGGATGGCCTCGAGTAAGGTGCGGTGATTTTCATCCGCAGCGGCGCAGGCGCACAGGCTCAGCGCGGCGTTCAGCTCATCCAGCGTGCCGTAGGCTTCAACCCGCGGGTGGGTTTTGCTCACCCGCTGGCCGGTAAACAGTGATGTGGTGCCAGCGTCACCTGTTCGGGTATAAATCGCCATAACCGCCCCTTAACGCGAAAGCGTATCTACAATGCCGACAACGGCGAGGTCGATGGCCTCATTTGGCCCGGAAAAAACGTGCCTGGCGCTGGAGCCGCCGCTGAGCAAAACCAGTTCGCCGACGCCCGCGCCGACGGAGTCCACGGCCACTTCATCGCCGGAGGTGGGCGAGGCGGGGAGTTCGCCATCGGCGCTGACCCGACGCACCAGCAGCAGCTTTTTCCCAATCAAAGAAGGTGATTTTTGCGTGGAGACAACCGCGCCCGTGACTCGTGCCAGATGCATGATTTACTCCTGCTTAATTAATTGAATATTCCGCGCATTGGCCGCGTCACGCGCCATGGCGGTCACGATGCATTTGCGGTGGACAACCACACGCCCCCGGCTTAGCAGCGCGACATCGCGATAGCTCAGCACCGAACCCGCATGCAGAACCAGCGGCAGTCCGTGCTCGTCGGTGAATACCAGCGGCAGACGAGCCAGTTTTTTTACCGGGATAACCGGCAGCAGCTGGCTGTGCAGGCTGAGCTGTACGCGGATGCCAAACGCCAGCGCGTCGTGAATTTTCCGGGCTGCGGCATCGTCGGTTTCTGCATCCGCAAGCTGACCCAGCAGCGGCAGGTCGACGAGCAGGATGCGTAGCGACGCGTGCTGACAGAACAGCGCTGGACAGTCGGCATCGCGAAGTTGCGTAACGCTCAGCGTCGCCGTGCTCCGGGCACGGCGCTGCAGCCGGGAGACAATCTCCTCGACAATGCGCTGCAGGGTTTCGCCGTTCATCGCGGGCCTACCAGCCGGGCAAAGGCCTGCGGGTTATCGGCACCAGCGGCGTTGGCTTCATCGGTATCAATGTGCATTTCGAGGCGCATGTCCGGTGAAACGCGAATCGCCACGTTGTTGAAAATCAGCCCGCGCTCGTCGCCTTCAATCGCCACTGAAACCCTATCGCCGTGGGAAACCCGCAGGATCAGCGCATCAAGCGGCGACATATGGATATGCCGCTGCGCGACGATAACCCCGGAAGGTAGCTCCAGTTCGGCAAAGGGGCTGACCAGGCGGATGCCCGGCGTCCCCTTCAGGTTGCCGGACATTCTCAGCGGCGCGGCAATCCCCAGCGTTCTCGCATCGGTACGCGAAATTTCCACCTGGCTTACCGAGCGCAGCGGACCGAGCAGGCGCACATTTTTGAGCTGCCCTTTCGGTCCCACCAGGGTGACGGTTTGCTCCGCGGCGTATTGTCCCGGCTGCAGCAGCGCTTTTTTCTCGCTGATGGGATGGCCGGGAAACAGCCGCTCATAATCCTGTGCGGACAGGTGGATATGACGGTTTGAGACGCCCAGCGGGATAGGCCGCAGGCGCATCTCATCAAGAACTTTACTGACCGTTGATTGCAGAAGCTCTTTATCCATTACGCTTCACCTCGCTTACCGGGATGAATGCAAAGCGTACGAGGTTCGCCCTTCTGGCGAGGACATTTTGGATCCAGACACAGGTTGCAACTGACCAGTTCTGATTCCTGCGGGGCCTCTTCTGCTGTCGCTTCAGAAACGACATCAGCTATCTCTGACGCTTCAGGCTCAGGTTCAATGACGGAGGGTGGGGGGGGCTCTGCGAGCAGGATCCCTTCTCCGGGCCTGGCGATAACCTTGTGGGCCACCAGGCCATTCCGCTGTTCGGCGAAATGCGCACCGGTGGTGATAGCCGCCTGAACGGAGGCCACATCACCGGTAATTTTAATCACCATCCAGCCTGAACCATTGGTCTTTTCGAGGGCGAGCAGCGTGATAGAAGCGGATTTCGCCATGATATCGGCGCAGCTGATAGCCAGTGCCAGACCACAAACTTCAAGTAATCCCAGTGATTGCTTCACGCGGTGCTCCTTATTTGCCATCGATTAGGCTGATTTCGGTAAAATGGCCTCAACATCGCTGTGCGGACGCGGGATAACGTGGCAGGATTTCACTTCACCCACGACGCTTGCCGCCGCGCTGCCTGCATCTACGGCTGCTTTAACCGCGCCGACATCGCCGCGAACCATGACGGTAACCAGGCCAGAACCAATTTTTTCGTAGCCCACCAGCTGTACGTTGGCGGATTTAACCATTGCATCGGCGGCTTCAATGGCGCCGACCAGCCCTTTTGTTTCAACCAGTCCCAGTGCGTTATTCATACTGCAGTTCTCCTGTTGCTTAGCTATTCAGATCCCGGAAAGGGATCCCTTTGACCAGCCGTGCCGCGTTATTACCGGTGTTGCGTTGGGCCTGACTGTCCTGATGATGCATCAGCGTAAAAAGCGGCGCCGATGCGGGTAAATTCTTGTAATGCACGACCAGCGAGTGTCGATCGCAGGCTATGCCAACCAGCAGCGGCGAGCTGCGCGCCGCCTGCCAGGCGCTGTCAACGACATCTCCAGCCGGGTGACGCTGAAGCAGGAAAGGGATGCCTTCCTCTTCGATACCCAGCAGCACTTCGTGCCAGAGGCTGGCGCAGTCGTTGATAACGGTAATGACGATGGCCGGGGCGCTGTGATTACTGTCCATATGCAAATTCCTTGTGCCAGGAGAGAATCAGGCCGGTGGCCACCGCGTTTCTTGGGCCTTCGCTGCCGCGAATATTTCCTCGCCCGGCGACCAGGCGGTAGTGCGCCAGCGCATCGGTGACCAGCTGCGGAACTTCGAAATCCAGCGACGAGCCGCCGACCAGCACCACGAACGGAATATCGCGAATGTTGCCGGTTGGACTGACCTGGCGCAGCGCGCGCAGGGCGTTGGTGACAAAGACGCGTTCTTTAGCGCTGCGGCGAATGGCGCGCACTTTTTCCAGCGCTAAGTCGCCGGGAAGCGGCACCAGTTCGTCCGGTTTCACCACGCAGACGCGGGCGAACACGGCGGGAGGCAGCGGCGTCGGGAAGAACTGGACGCTGCCGTCCTCGTGGCGTAAGTGGAACAGGCTTTCGACCTTAGCCAGCGGGTATTTTTTGATCTCTTCCGCCAGATAGCGGTCTTCCAGCCCCAGTTCGCGGGCAATAATCATCGTGACCATGTCGCCTGCCCCGGCGAGATGGGTGGCGATGATTTCACCTTTAGGGTTGATGATGGAGGCATCGGTGGAACCCGCGCCGAGGTCGAGGATCGCCAGCGGTCGGGTGGTGCCCGGTGTGGTCAGCGCGCCCAGAATGGCGGCTTCAGCCTCAGCGCCGCCGATCTGCACGTCGATATTAAGCTTCTGCTCAATTTCACGGGCAATCATCGCCATCTGCAGACGGTCTGATTTCACCATCGAGGCGATGCCGACGGCCTGCTCCAGCGAGAACTCCCCGGCCAGACCGCCGGTGACGCTCACCGGAACCGAGGTGTCAACGGCCAGAAGATCCTGAATGAAAATCTCGCTGCTGGGTTTATTGGTTAGCTCGGCCATGGTCTGGCGCACGTGCTCCAGCATGCCGCCGATATTGGTCCCGGCCTCGCCGGTGACGTTGTCGAGCTTGCCGCAGCCGTCCACCGCTTTCATGATAGCTTCGGCACCGGCGGCGACATCCACGCGCACGGTACGACCCTGAGCCTGCAGCTCCAGGTTACCGGCGGGTATCGCACGAGCTTTGACGTCGCCGGATGGCGTTTTAACCACCACGGCGGAACGGTTGCCGATCAGCGCGCGCGCCATCGGGACGATGTTTTTCGTCTCATCGGCGTTGAGGTTGAATACGGTGGCGATGCCGTAAGGGTTGGAGAGGGTCTCGATAACCTTCCCCGGCACGGCGACTTCAATCGCCGCCAGCATCCCCAGCGGAATGCGGTCGATGTACAGAACTTCGTCAACGATCGGCAGCGATTTTTCCAGCCGGTTGCTGACCAGTACGCCATCGTCGCGCTGCAAAATGACGCCGGTAATCTGGTATCCGGCGCGCATTGAGGCGTTGATAACATTGGCGATATCGGCAAAATCAAAGGCTGACGATACCACCAGAATATAGGACGAGTCCGCAGGGCGGGTTAACAGCTCCTCCGGCGTAATCGTGATACCCACACCAAGGCCTACTCCCCCCGGCGTTTTTGGGTTATGGCCGATCATTGTCGATTCGGTGATGATGGTTTCGGTAATGGTTTCCATCGCCACATCGCCAATCACCGGCGTGGCTTCGTTAATGCGGATGAGCGAAATATCGCTGACATTGATCCCCGCGCGCTTTGCGACGAGGGCGAGCGCTTCCTGAATGCCGAACACGTTACGCAACGTGCCTTTGATCCCGGTCGTTTCCGCCAGCGCGCTGTGGGTGATTGTCAGCGCGCCAGCCTCATTCAGAGTCGCCAGGGCGACTTCCGTCGATGAGTTGCCGATATCAATGCCAGCTATATATCGCATCACATACCCCTGTAATTAATCGTCGCCTTTGAGTTTTTTACGCTCAACGTACAGCCCTGCCGCTTCACGAACGAAAGCTGCGCAAATCTTTGCCTGATAACGGTTTTCGAGATCGTCGGCGATAGCGAGCAGCTCTTCTTTCGTTGAACGATACGGACGAAGGGCGTTGTAGATTTCAAGAATGCGATCGTCCGGTACCGCGGTCAGTTCGGCGGCGCGTTCGAAGTTCATCGCCAGCCGGTCGCGGCCCGCATCTTTGGCGATAGACGCCTGTAAGCGCAGGGTTTCCGGGGTAATACGCATATCCTGAGCGGTGACTTTATTGCTCAGCACGTTTTCCAGCGTAAAGTCGTCCAGCGTTTTATTGGTGGCGGTTTTCACCCATTCCGGGTGTTTGTTCGCCAGCGGGTAGTCGCTGACCTTTGCGCTGCGGGACGTGCCGCCTGCCGCAGGAGCCGCTGCTGGCGCATCGCCCTGCAGGCTGTTCATGCGGCTCAATACGTCCCGGACCATCGATTCAATTGCGTCGGTATTCATGGAGTTATCCTTTATCAAAGCGCCACGCGCAGTTCCTGCGGGTTTTTGCCCGTCACGACGTACTTGGTCTCTTTAATGTGCAAAATGGCCGACTTTGCCTGGTACTTCGGGCGTGCCATCTGGTCATTGAGCGTAGGGACCGGCTGCGGTGATTCGCGTTTCGCATAACGGGCGGCGTTTTTACCAATCTGACGGTAGGTTTCCAGCGTCAGCAGCGGTGCCTGCGGGAACAGCTCCAGGTTGGAGAGCGGCGGTAGCCCCTGCTGGTGGATAACCGTAGTACCTTTCGACTGGATGCCGATGGAGATGCCGGAGCCGCTCAGGCGGTTACCTTCCACGGCGACGAACGCCACGTCGGAAGATTTAAAGCAGCGAATCACGCGCGCCCTGATACCTTCTTCTTCAATACCGGCAATGACTTCGCGCAGAATGCTCTTATGTGGTAAGCCGACGATATTAACAGTCTGTGCCAGGCCAAATGCCGGGCCGACGGCGATAATGACTTCGTCCTGCTGAGTGCCCTGGCGCGCTTCGCCCACTTCGGTCAGAAAGCCGTCGCCCGCAGGCGCAGCGGTCTGTGGCGCTGTGGATGCCGCAGGCGCATTAAACGAGACGGGTTTATCGCTGCCCTTCATGTCGCGGAGCACGTCTTCAATTATCTGGCGCAGCAATTTTTCATTAATTTCCATTTCTCACCCCTTAATCAATCTCGTTGGGATCAAGAGCGCCAGGGATATTTTTAATCTCTTCCCAGCGTTCTCCCTGCAGGCGATAACCTGTTGCCGGACCGGCATAGTCATTGACGTCATTAACCGCAGAGAGCACTTGTCCGTCGCCGACGATAATGGCGGAGGTGTGCAAATAGTCGCCGGTTAGCTTGGCTTTCTGGATGTTGAGCATGTCCTGGGCCACGTCGGTAAACCCGCCCTGCGCCAGCGCTTTAACGACTTCCAGACCGTTGCGGTTTTTATTGATGATTTCCTGGGCGAACTTGATGTCTTCGACGATGTTACGCTCCGGCATATCTTTCGAACCGTGGGCATAGGTCGCGGCTTCAACTTCTTCATCGGTAATCGGCGGTAGTCCCATTCCGGCAAACACGGCCTGCAGCGCGCGGGCGGCTTTGTTACGGATGGCGATAACGTCCTCTTCGCGAACCGGGCGCAGACCGCCGTCCACTTTCAGGTCACGCTGGATAACGTTGTAGTCGTCAAAGTCTTCCGCATCTTCGTTGGAACCGGCGAACATGTTGTCGTAGTTCGGCACTGCGGAATAACCAGAGGAGATAAAATCGGTACCCGGCAGAAACTGCATCAGCAGGCGCGCGGTACGACGCATATCGGAGTGGGTGAAGGTCTGGTCGTTACTGGAGGCGCATTCCAGATCCAGCGACGAGCAGATCAGGTTTTCCGCCAGCACGGCACGAATGCCTGACGGCACGGCAGACGGTACGCCGATGCAGCTTACTGAGCCGTTTTGCAGCCCCTGAACGCCCGCGGCTTTGGTGATATAGATGCAGCGCGCTTCCAGATACAGCATGGATTTGCCTTCGGCGTAGCCCATCTGCACTTCGGATCCGGAGCCGGAGGTGAAGCGCATTTTCAGGCCGCGAGAGGCGTAGGAAGAGGCTAAGAAGCCCTTCGACCATGGGGTATCGTCACCGTCGGTGAAGACCGGCTCGGTGCCGTAAACGGAGATGGTTTCGGCGTAGCAGGTGTGGCCCAGCATGCCGAGCTTCAGCTCGGTGGCTTCTTCCAGGGAGCACTGCGTCAGTACGCCCGGACGACCAACCTGAGAACCAACCAGCAGCGCGATGGCGTTGAACGGCGCATAGCGCGCTACCGCAACCGTGGTTTCTTGTTCGTCAAACCCGCGCCATGCGCCTTCGGCGGCATCGGCGGCAATTTGCACCGGGTTATCCTTGACGTTGGTGACGTGCGCCTGCTGAGATGGCGTGCGGCGGGCGCGCATTTTCTGCATCGCCATCATCATCTCAACCACGTTCATATGCGAAACCACTTCAACAATTTTCGCCGGGGTCATGGCGGTGGTCAGCGGAACGATTTCGCTGCGCTTGACGTTAGGATCGCACAGCATATTGGCCAGCTTGACCGAATCCATCGCCATCACTTCTTCGGCGCGGTTCAGGTTGATGCCGTAGCGGGCGATAAAGTGGTCGATCAGGTCGAATTCGCTAACCGGTTTTCCGTCCAGCTCGGTCACCGCGCCGTTAACGATTTTAATCGACGGTTTTGGATCGTTCGGGCTTTCCATTGCGATAAAGCCTTCTTCGATCCACTCCTTAACAAAGCCGTCCTGATTCACAGGGCGTTTCGCCAGTGCTTCAAATCTTTTCGATCTCATGAATCAGCCTCGTGGGTATCAGATGTAGGACGGGCGATCGTTTTTCGGTTCAGAACCGAGGGTCGCAAGGACGGTTTTGCCGATTTCGCGGGCGGAGGTCACCGCCTGACGGACCGCGCCGGAGTCGCCGGAAATCACCAGAATGGCTTCGTTACTAAAGCTGGTGCCGTGCGCCGGAGAGCTGTACGCCACGACTTCAACGTTGGCTGACTTCAGGGCGGTATCGGCCATCAGTACGCCGACGGAAGCCGGAGCGCCGACAATGACGCCGCAGGCACGGCCAATCGGCGCGCCGAACGCTTTTTCCAGCGCGTAGCTGGCGCGAGCGGTGTACTGCAGCTCGATATGCCCGGCTTCGTTGCCGTAAACATCACCGAAGGTGCGGTCCAGCTCTTTCAGCGCGACTTCGATACCGCGCTTGACGTCGGATACATCGTTACCGCCTAAAATAATCAGCGAACCGTGGCCCGCTCCGCCTTTGGTATCGCGCGGCAGCTCAATGCTGACCACTTCGGTGTTGGTGGCTTTCACCGCTTCGTCCGCCGCCATAATGTGCGGGCCTGCGCCGGTGCGGGCGCCGAGAATGCCGATGGAACGATAGCGCTTCTCAAGTTTCATCGCGTCCAGCAGGGCGGTATCGACGTTGGCGATAACCAGGCCAAGGGTATCGCCAATGGCGGTCCCGACAAATTCCGTTAAACTGCAGCTTTTTTCTGCCATAGCCGTCTCTCGTATAGGTTGGGGTTGACCAGGGATGGCCTGTTGTTCCGGCGTTGCCACACGGGCAATCACCTGCGCCATGATCTGTTCCACCAGCTCATTGCTGCTCATTGGCTAATTCCCTTCGGTAAGATTTTTTCTACATCGGTGTGAGGGCGTGGGATGACGTGTACGGCTTTCACTTCACCCACGTTGCGTGCGGCTGCGGCACCTGCATCGGTGGCCGCTTTGACCGCGCCAACATCGCCGCGCACGATGACGGTTACCAGCCCGGAGCCAATCTTTTCATAGCCCACTAACATCACATTGGCTGACTTAACCATTGCATCAGCGGCCTCTATGGCTGCGGTTAAGCCTTTGGTTTCTACCATTCCTAGTGCTTCTTGTTGCATAAAGACCTCGCATGGAGTGTTCCGATAGTGGGGACTATAAGAAGATGCGAGGAAAAAGAATGGCTGACTTGCTGTTGAACATCAGAAAATAATGGGAAAGCAATATGATTAAATTGCCTTTTATTTTTATAAGTAATTGATAATTAAAGTTTAATTTATTATTGTCTATATGATTATTTTGTTTTTATTATTTCATTTTTACATTTTTGTTAGTGACGAGAGTATTTTTATTTGATATGGCGAAAGACGCAAAATGTGATGTTTATTCGAAATTGATAAGTTGGCTTGTGCAATATTTTATTATTTCAACAGGCGTATTTTATAGCTCAAATTTCCCGTGTGATGGGCTGATAAAAATATCGGAAAAGCAAAATTTTGCTATCGCAACACGATTTTTCCGGGAGACAGGTCCGCAGGTTGCCAACAATTTACAGGCGGCACTTTTTATAGTGAGGTTAGCTGTACTCTACTGCCAGCCGAAACTTGCGCTGGCCAGGACACGAACTTTGCTCAGAAGGTGTCACATGAATGATTCTCTAAAGGCGCAATGTGGTGCGGAATTTTTAGGCACCGGACTCTTTTTGTTTTTTGGTATCGGTTGTTTGAGTGCGCTCAAAGTCGCAGGCGCCAGCCTCGGATTATGGGAGATTTGCATTATTTGGGGGCTTGGAATTTCACTGGCCGTTTACCTTACGGCCGGAATCTCCGGCGGACATCTTAACCCTGCGGTGACGATTGCGCTGTGGCTGTTTGCCTGCTTTCCCAAACAGAAAGTATTGCCTTATATTATTGCCCAGTTTGCCGGCGCTTTTGGCGGCGCTCTGCTGGCGTATGTGCTTTATAGTAGCCTTTTTACTGAATTTGAGACTGCGCATCATATGGTGCGCGGTAGCGTCGAAAGTTTGCAATTAGCCAGCATTTTCAGTACCTATCCGGCCGCAGCGCTAAATGTATGGCAGGCTGCGTTGGTGGAAGTGGTCATTACGTCGATTCTGATGGGCATGATCATGGCATTGACGGATGATGGCAATGGCATTCCTAAAGGGCCGCTTGCGCCTTTGCTTATTGGGATACTGGTTGCCGTTATCGGCGCGTCTACTGGACCCCTTACCGGTTTTGCAATGAACCCGGCGCGTGATTTCGGTCCCAAACTGTTCACATGGTTAGCGGGGTGGGGGAACATGGCGATGAGCGGTGGGCGAGAGATCCCTTATTTTATCGTGCCGATTGTCGCGCCTGTTATCGGCGCCTGTGCCGGAGCAGCCATATATCGCTATTTTATTGGTAAGAATTTACCTTGTAACCGCTGTGAACTGTAAGAAAATGCGAACCAGATTCACAGCAATGATGTATCGTAAAAACAGGTGAGATAATTTCGTGATCTGCTTTCACGAACTGATCAAAACGTCTCCCAGCAATGGGAGACTTTTGATATTGTCATTGTACTTTTTATCAGGGCCAGGATAATGCTAATAAAAAGTGAATGTAAATAATGTGTTTTGTTTATAACAATAAATTAACTGAGGGGTTTTATCATGATTTCTGCGAGCGCTCTGAACTCAGAACTCATTAATAAAATCGCACAGGATTTTGCACAAGCCACCGGTCTGGCGGTTGTGGTTGTCAATATTCATGGTGATGAAATATCTGAGCTATTCAATTTCACGCCGTTTTGTCAGTTGATGCGACAGCATCCCCAGCATAGTACACGTTGTCGTATGAGCGATCGCTGCGGGGGACTGGAGGCATCGAAGTCCGATCAACCCTGTATTTATCGTTGTCATGCCGGTCTAACGGATTTTTCTATTCCGCTGGTAATTGCAGGGCATTTAGTTGGCTTTGTTTTATGCGGACAGGTTCGTTTAAGTAATGACGTGGAGTTGGTAAACATTCTTAATGTTGACGATCGCTGGCAGGCTGACCCTGAGCTCTTGAATGAATTTCGGAATGTGCCAGAGATGGACTATTCACGCGTTATCGCTTCCGCCGATCTCCTTAAACTGATTGTTGAGAATTGCCTGAAAAAACAACTCAATTTCGTGGTTATCAAAGACAATCCGCAGCAATCGGAGGCAAATAAAGCCGCTCGTGGTCCCACTCCGCATGACAGTAAAATGAAAAAAGCGCTTCGCTATATTGATGCGCATTTGTCCGACGATCTTCGTCTTGAGGATGTCGCCTCACATGTCTATCTCAGCCCCTATTACTTCAGTAAGCTATTCAAGAAATATCAGGGAATCGGATTTAATGCGTGGGTGAACCGCCAGAGAATGGTTAGCGCCAGAGAATTGCTTTGCCATAGTGACTGGAGTATTGCCAGTATTGCGCGTAATTTAGGCTTTTCGCAAACCAGCTATTTTTGTAAAGTCTTCCGCCAGACCTATCAGGTTACGCCGCAGGCTTATCGCCAGCAGATAAATGAGAATTCTCATCCTCCATCGTTATGAATAGCAATATTTTGCTATTGCCGATTTTTGATAGTGTTTTGTATCTTAATCATTTCAGAAAGAAAATTTATCTGGTGTGACAATAAATTGTCATAGCGCAACAAAATAATAAAATTTAGGGCATAAACTGCACCAGTTTTTATTTTTGTGATGAAGTACAGTGTCAGGAAAGATAAGTTTTATTACGCTTTGTCGACACGTTTTATCGTCAATATACCGGTAAGGATGAGTAGATTAACGTCAGATGAGCAACCGCTCAGGTTATTGCTCACAGAAATGTAAAACGTAGCACATTATTAATTGCCGTTATGGGTGTGCCGTACAGCCATAACGTAAACCAACAGGTTTGCCACATTTGTGGTAGGGAAGGGGGTGAAAATCCCCCGCAGCCCCCGCTGCTGTGATGCTGACGACCCCGTAAAGACCACTGATCGCAAGATTGGGAAGGACGGGCGAGGAGGACGCTAAGCCAGAAGACCTGCCTGTCGGTGATAACCAACAACTTCGGTGGGAAGTGGGTTGCGAAGACGCGTACAGTCGAAAGACTGAACATGCGCGTACCTGTATACCCCTACCACCCTGAACAGGATCAGGGTAATGGCGGCAAGGCATCACGCATTTATTCTTGCAGGCACAGGAAGCGGTTGCGGCAAAACCACGGTGACGCTTGGTTTGTTGAGGCTGCTGCAAAAACGCGCGCTGCGCGTACAGCCGTTTAAAGTTGGGCCAGATTACCTTGATACCGGCTGGCATACCGCTATCTGTGGCGTGGCGTCCCGTAATCTTGACAGTTTCATGCTTCCTCCTCCTGTTCTCAACGCCTTATTTTGCGAACAAATGCGGCAGGCGGATATCGCCGTCATTGAAGGGGTCATGGGGCTGTATGACGGCTATGGCGTCGACCCCAATTATTGCAGCACAGCCGCAATGGCGAAACAGCTTGGTTGCCCGGTCATCCTACTGGTGGACGGCAAGGCTGTTTCAACGTCGCTTGCGGCTACCGTTATGGGATTTCAGCACTTCGACCCGACCCTCAACCTCGCGGGCGTGATTGTGAATCGCGTCACTAGCGACGCCCACTATCAGCTCCTCAAAAATGCCATTGAACATTATTGCTCACTGCCTGTACTGGGGTATGTCCCTCCTTGCGACGGCGTCGCATTACCTGAACGCCACCTGGGGTTGATTACCGCCAGAGAATCCCTCGTCAATCAGCAATCATGGCATGATTTTGCCGCCACGCTGGAACAAACAGTGGATGTGGATGCGTTACTCTCGCTGAGCGTGTTATCAGCGCTTCCGGCGGGAATGTGGCCTGAACGCCCCGATAACACAGCGGGGGCAGGGCTGACGCTTGCTCTGGCGGATGATGAAGCCTTTAACTTTTATTACCCCGATAACATCGATTTGCTGGAGCGTGCCGGCGTTAACATTGTGCGTTTTAGCCCACTGCATGACCGCGTATTGCCTGATTGTCAGATGATCTGGCTGGGCGGTGGATATCCCGAATTATACGCCGCAGAGCTGGCGGCAAATACGGCGATGTTAAAACATTTGCAGGCGGCGCATCAGCGCGGCGTGGCGATTTACGCGGAGTGTGGCGGTCTGATGTATTTGGGGAGCACTCTGGAGGATAGCGGCGGGGAAATTCATCAGATGGCGAATATTATCCCCGGTCACAGCAAAATGGGTAAGCGACTTACCCGCTTTGGTTACTGTGAGGCGCAGGCTATGCAGCCAACGCTATTGGCGGTGCCTGGTGAGATAGTGCGCGGCCATGAATTTCACTACTCAGATTTTATCCCCGAAACACCCGCCGTTATGGCCTGTCGTAAGGTTCGCGATGGTCGCGTGTTACAGGAATGGACCGGCGGCTGGCAGACAGGCAACACGTTTGCCAGCTATCTGCACGTCCATTTCGCCCAGCGTCCGGAAATGTTGCAGCACTGGCTGGCGGCGGCGAGGCGCATATTATGACGATCCTTGCCTGGTGTATCGCCTGGGTGCTGGATTTTATCATCGGCGACCCTCAACACTGGCCCCATCCGGTACGCTGGATAGGCCGTTTAATCACGTTTGTGCAGCGTATTGTGCGTCGCTATTGTCCCGGCGATAAAGCGCTGCGGATTGGCGGCGGCGTAATGTGGGTTGTGGTTGTCGGGGCGACCTGGGGCGTGGCATGGGGCGTACTGGCGCTGGCGCAGCGGATTCACCCCTGGTTTGGCTGGAGCGTCGAAGTCTGGATGATCTTTACCACGCTGGCCGGACGCTCTCTGGCCCGCGCCGCGCAGGAGGTTGAGCGACCGTTGCGGGAGAACGACCTTGCGGAAAGCCGAATAAAACTCTCCTGGATCGTCGGGCGCGATACGTCGCAACTTCAGCCAGCGCAGATCAATCGCGCCGTGGTGGAAACGGTTGCAGAAAACACCGTTGACG
Source organism: Salmonella sp. A7 (assembly GCF_020181675.1). Lineage (NCBI taxonomy): Bacteria > Pseudomonadati > Pseudomonadota > Gammaproteobacteria > Enterobacterales > Enterobacteriaceae > Salmonella > Salmonella sp. A7. Next base: position 1,854,942 of record NZ_CP084001.1, read on the forward strand.
GCATTATCGCGCCGCTCTTTTTCCTCTTTCTCGGCGGCGCGCCGCTGGCGATGGCCTACAAAGCCGTCAATACCCTGGATTCAATGGTGGGCTACAAACATGAAAAATACCGGGCGATTGGTATGGTCAGCGCCCGTATGGACGACGTAGCGAACTATCTTCCCGCCCGCCTGAGCTGGCTGTTGCTGGGCATTGCGGCAGGACTGTGTCGCCTGAGTGGTTGGCGGGCGCTGCGTATTGGCTGGCGTGACCGTTATAACCACAGTAGCCCAAATTGCGCCTGGTCGGAAGCGTGTGTGGCCGGCGCCTTAGGTATCCAGCTCGGCGGCCCAAATAACTACTTTGGCGAGCGTGTGGACAAGCCCTGGATCGGCGACGCGCAGCGCGATATTTCCGTGGACGATATTTCCCGAACGATTCGATTGATGTGGGTCGCTTCAACCCTGGCGCTGGCGCTGTTTATTGTAGCGCGGTGCGGGTTATCTGGCGTGGCCTGAGGACGACAGTATGCATTATATCCAGCAGCCCCAAACCATTGAGGCCAACAGTTTCACCATTATTAGCGACATTATTCGCGAAACGCGTCCTGATTACCGTTTCGCCAGTCCGCTCCATGAGGCCATTATCAAGCGGGTTATTCATACCACCGCCGATTTCGACTGGCTGGACATTTTGTGGTTCTCTGCCGATGCGCTGGAGCAGCTTTGTGATGCGCTACGCCAACCGTGCATTATTTATACCGATACCACGATGGCGCTGTCCGGCATTAATAAAAGATTACTGGCGACGTTTGGCGGCGAGTGTCGCTGTTATATCAGCGATCCGCGCGTGGTGCGCGCCGCAAAAACGCAGGGGATTACCCGTTCAATGGCCGCCGTCGATATCGCTATCGCCGAGGAGGAGAAAAACAAGCTCTTTGTTTTCGGTAATGCGCCGACGGCCCTGTTCCGTTTGCTTGAACATAACGTGACGGTGAGCGGCGTGGTGGGCGTACCGGTAGGCTTTGTCGGCGCGGCGGAGTCCAAAGAGGCACTCACCCATAGCCATTTCCCCGCGGTTGCCGCGTTAGGGCGTAAAGGCGGCAGTAACGTGGCTGCCGCTATCGTCAATGCGCTGCTCTATCACCTCCGGGAGGCCTGATGAGCGAGCTTTCTTTTGACGCGCCGGTCTGGCACCACGGTAAAGCGTTACGTAAAGGATATACCACCGGTTCCTGCGCGACGGCGGCGGCAAAAGTCGCCGCGCTGATGGTATTGCGTCAACATCTGATTCATCAGGTCTCCATCGTCACGCCGTCGGGCGTCACGCTATGCCTGAACGTGGAGTCGCCGCACATTGAAGGCCAGCAGGCGATAGCCGCAATTCGTAAAGATGGCGGCGATGACGTGGATGCCACGCACGGGATGCTGATTTTTGCCCGTGTTACGCTCAACGACAGCGGTGAGATTACGCTCACTGGCGGTGATGGCATTGGTACGGTAACGCGTAAAGGGATTGGACTGCCGCTCGGGAGCGCCGCCATCAATCGTACGCCGCGCCATACCATTGAGTCAGCGGTGCGCGAAGCGATAGGCCCGGCGCGTGGGGCCGATGTGGAGATTTTTGCCCCGGAAGGCGAAGCGCGGGCGCAAAAAACGTATAACTCGCGGCTTGGCATTCTTGGCGGCATTTCCATTATTGGCACTACCGGCATTGTGACGCCGATGTCGGAAGAAAGCTGGAAACGCTCGCTATCGCTGGAACTGGAGATCAAACGGGCGTCAGGATTAACGCGGGTGATACTCGTGCCGGGCAACCACGGCGAACGGTTTGTTCGCGAACAAATGGGCGTCGACACACAGACGGTCGTCACCATGAGCAATTTTGTCGGCTACATGATTGAAGAGGCGGTACGGCTGGGATTTTGCCAGATAGTGCTGGTGGGGCATCCTGGAAAATTGATCAAAATCGCCGCCGGGATCTTTCATACCCATAGCCATATTGCCGATGCGCGCATGGAAACGCTGGTCGCGCATTTAGCTTTACTGGGTGCGCCGCTGGAGTTACTCACCCTGGTCAGCGATTGCGATACCACCGAAGCGGCAATGGAGCACATTGAAGCATATGGCTTCGGGCATATCTATAACCATCTTGCCAGGCGTATTTGTTTGCGAGTCATGCAGATGCTGCGTTTTACCAAAACGCCGCCTGTCTGCGACGCCATCCTGTTTTCTTTTGATAACCATATTCTCGGCAGTAATCGTCCCGTCGACGAGATTGCTAAGGAGCTGCAATGCTAACGGTCGTGGGTATGGGGCCCGCTGGACGGCATTTGATGACGCCTGCGGCGCTGGAAGCGATAGACCACGCCGATGCGCTGGCAGGCGGTAAACGCCATTTGGCGCAGTTTCCGGCGTTTGGCGGCGAACGATTTACGCTGGGCGCGGATATTGGCGCGTTGTTGTCCTGGATTGCCGCCCGTTGGGATAAAGGGATCGTGGTGCTGGCCTCCGGCGATCCGCTGTTTTATGGCATCGGTACACGCCTGGTGGCGCATTTTGGTATCGAACAGGTTCGCATTATCCCTGGCATCAGCGCCGTACAGTATCTGTGCGCACAGGCTGGAATTGATATGAATGACATGTGGTTGACCAGTAGCCACGGTCGTTGCGTCAGCTTCGATCAGTTAGCGAACCATCGCAAAGTGGCGATGGTCACGGATGCCCGCTGCGGGCCGCGAGAAATCGCGCGGGAACTGGTCGCGCGGGGCAAAGGGCATCGCTTAATGGTGATTGGTGAAAATCTGGCGATGGAAAATGAGCGGATCCACTGGCTACCCGTCAGTGCGGTCAACGCCGACTATGAAATGAATGCAGTGGTGATCCTGGATGAAAGATGAGCTTTTTCTGCGCGGCGAGAACGTACCGATGACCAAAGAGGCGGTACGGGCGCTGGCGCTGTCGAAACTTGAGCTCCACCGCGCCAGTCACCTGATTGACGTCGGGGCGGGAACGGGAAGCGTCTCAATTGAAGCGGCGCTGCAATTTCCTTCGTTGCAGGTGACGGCTATCGAGCGTAATCCTGCCGCGCTACGGCTGCTTGATGAAAATCGTCAGCGCTTTGCCTGCGGCAATATCGATATTCTCCCCGGCGAAGCGCCAATGACCATAACCGGGAAAGCCGATGCGGTGTTTATGGGCGGCAGCGGCGGGCATCTGACGGCGCTGATTGACTGGGCGATGGGCCATCTGCATCCCGGTGGCCGTCTGGTGATGACCTTTATCTTGCAGGAAAACCTTCATAGCGCGCTGGCGCATCTTGCGCACATCGGCGCATGTCGAATGGACTGTGTACAGCTTCAGCTTTCATCGTTAACGCCGCTGGGGGCGGGACACTATTTCAAACCGAACAATCCTGTTTTTGTTATCGCCTGTCAGAAGGAAGAAAACCATGTCAGAGACATTTGATCCACGCTGTGTATGGTTCGTCGGCGCCGGGCCGGGCGATCGCGAGCTGATCACGCTTAAAGGCTACCGCCTGCTGCAACAGGCGCAGGTAGTTATCTATGCCGGTTCGCTGATCAATACCGAACTGCTGGATTACTGCCCCGCGCAGGCAGAACGCTACGATAGCGCCGAACTGCATCTTGAGCAGATTATCGAGCTGATGGCTGCGGGCGTGAAAGCGGGAAAAACGGTGGTGCGGTTGCAAACGGGCGATGTCTCGCTGTACGGCTCCGTGCGTGAGCAAGGCGAAGAGTTAACCCGCCGTGGTATCGACTGGCAGGTAGTGCCTGGCGTCAGCGCGTTTCTCGGCGCTGCGGCGGAGCTGGGTGTGGAATATACCGTACCGGAGGTATCGCAGAGTCTCATTATTACCCGTCTGGAAGGGCGCACGCCAGTACCGGCGCGCGAACAACTGGAGGCGTTCGCCAGTCACCAGACGTCGATGGCGATTTATCTTTCCGTTCAGCGTATTCATCGGGTGGCGGAACGTCTCATTGCCGGCGGTTATCCGGCAACTACGCCTGTCGCAGTGATCTATAAGGCTACCTGGCCGGAAAGTCATACCGTTCGCGGCACATTAGCGGATATTAGCGACAAAGTACGTGATGCTGGCATCCGTAAGACGGCGCTAATCCTGGTCGGGAATTTTCTGGGTAAGGAGTATCACTACTCAAGACTCTATGCAACGGACTTTAGCCATGAATACCGTAAAGCCTGAATCCATTGCGTTGTTTTGCCTGACGCCCGGCGGCGTGGCGCTGGCAAAGAGACTCGCCGCGATGCTGCCGTTAACCTGCTTTACCAGTGAAAAACTGCGGGAAGAGGGATTTATTCCCTTCGATGGCGGATTCGCTAATACCGCCCGGCAGGCTTTTACCACTTATACCGCGCTTATTTTTATCGGCGCGACCGGCATTGCCGTTCGTGTCCTGGCGCCGTTAGTGAACGACAAGTTCAGCGATCCGGCGGTGGTCGTCATTGATGAACGTGGTCAGCATGTCATTAGCCTGCTTTCCGGTCATGCGGGCGGGGCCAATGCCTTGACGCGCTACCTGGCAGGAATGTTAGGCGCCGATCCGGTGATTACCACGGCAACGGATGTCAATGAGATGTCCGCGTTGGACACCTTAGCTTTCCAGCTTAACGCCCGCATGACCGATCTTCGCACGGCGGTAAAAACCGTTAACCAGATGTTGGTCAGTCATCAACGTGTGGGGTTATGGTGGGATGCCGAACTAACCGAAGAGATCGACCAGTGCGATATTCGCGGTTTTATCCCTGTTGATGATTTGCAGCGGTTGCCTGAGCTGGATGCGCTTATCTGCGTCTCTTTGCGTAATGACCTCCCTGAGCTTCCCGTACTGCACTGGAAACTGGTGCCCCAGCGTGTGGTGGCGGGAATTGGCTGTCGCCGCAATACGCCATTTCCCCTGTTAGCGACATTACTGGCGCGCCAGCTTGAAGCGCAGAAACTCGATCCGCTGGCGTTAAAAGCGATTGGCAGCGTCACGCTCAAAAAAGGGGAACCGGGGCTTATTCAGCTCGCCTCCTGCTGCCGCGTGCCTTTTAAAACCTTTACCGCCGAAGCGTTGCGCGAATTCGAACACCATTTTCCCGGTTCTGGCTTCGTCAGAAAAACGGTGGGCGTTGGCAGCGTATCCGGCCCGGCTGCGTGGTTATTAAGCCAGGGACAATTGTTAGGCGAGACCCTGCGAGAACAGGGCGTCACTATTACTTTAGGAGTTGCACACTGATGTTGAGCGTAATTGGTATTGGCCCCGGTTCGCAGGCAATGATGACGATGGAGGCGATTGAGGCGCTTCAAGCGGCGGAAATCGTCGTGGGCTACAAAACCTATACCCATCTGGTTAAAGCATTTACCGGCGATAAACAGGTGATCAAGACCGGCATGTGTAAGGAAATTGAACGCTGCCAGGCGGCTATTGAACTGGCGCAGGCCGGGCATAACGTAGCGCTCATCAGCAGTGGCGACGCCGGTATTTACGGCATGGCGGGACTGGTGCTGGAGCTGGTGAGCAAGCAGAAGCTGGATGTAGAGGTTCGCCTTATTCCGGGGATGACCGCCAGTATCGCAGCCGCCTCGCTGCTGGGTGCGCCGCTGATGCACGACTTCTGTCATATCAGCCTCAGCGACCTGCTGACGCCGTGGCCGGTGATTGAAAAACGCATCGTTGCCGCCGGAGAGGCAGACTTTGTTATCTGTTTTTACAACCCGCGTAGCCGCGGGCGCGAAGGGCATCTGGCGCGCGCGTTTGACCTGCTTGCCGCCAGTAAAAGCGCGCAAACGCTGGTTGGCGTGGTGAAATCCGCCGGACGTAAGAAAGAGGAAAAATGGCTGACTACGCTCGGCGATATGGATTTTGAACCGGTAGATATGACCAGTCTGGTCATCGTCGGTAATAAAACGACCTATGTTCAGGATGGGCTGATGATAACGCCGCGAGGTTACACGCTGTGAATGAGGGGGATGTGCTGGTGGTGGGCGGCACCAGCGATGCGCGCGCGTTATGCCGACAACTGGATGCAGCGAACGTCGCATACACCTTATCCGTGGCGACGCCAGCCGGAAAAGCGCTGGCTGGCGACATTAAAGGACAGGTGCGCTGTGGTCGTCTGGAGTACGGGCAGATGGTCGCCTGGCTAAAAGAAAACCGTACTCGCTGGGTAATAGATGCATCGCATCCTTATGCAGAAATGGTCAGCCATAACCTCCTTCGCGCCTGTGAAACGGCAGGCGTGTTGTTAAGTCGTTATCAGCGTCCGGAGCAGCTTAGCAATCTGACGCATCCGCTTCTCTATACGGCGCGCAGTATTGCCGATGCCTGCGAGATAGCGAAGCGTTTTGGTCCGCGCGTGTTACTGACGACCGGCAGTAAAGATCTGGCCGTCTGGCGTGCCGGGCTGGCGGAAAAAACGTTGCTGGCGCGCGTACTGCCCGTGGCGGAGGTGATTCAACGCTGCAGCGAACTGGGGTTCGGCGTTGGAGAAATTTTCGCATTGTGTGGGCCGTTCAGCGCTGATTTTAACGCCGCGTTTTACCACCAGTGCCGGGCCGACGTGGTCATTACCAAAGCGTCCGGCGCGGAGGGGGGATATCAGGAAAAAGTTCAGCCCTGTCTGGATGCGGGCATTCCCTGCATCGTTATTGCGCGCCCGACGCCGCTTGTGACGGGTGATGAGTTACTGGAAAGCCAGGCCGCCTTTGCGCAGCGTTTATCGCGCTGGCTGGCCGCAGCTAAGGAGTAAAAATGAAAAAAGCGCTTCTGGTGGTCAGTTTTGGCACCAGCTATCACGACACCTGTGAAAAAAACATTGTGGCGTGCGAACGTGATCTGGCGGCGTCCTGTCCCGATCGCGACCTGTTTCGCGCCTTCACTTCCGGAATGATCATTCGCAAGCTTCGCCAGCGTGACGGTATCGACATCGATACGCCATTACAGGCTTTGCAAAAGCTTGCCGCACAGGGATATCAGGACGTGGCGATTCAGTCGTTGCACATTATTAACGGCGACGAATATGAAAAAATTGTCCGTGAAGTACAACTCTTGCGTCCGTTATTCACTCGCCTGACGCTGGGCGTGCCGCTGCTGAGCAGCCATAACGATTATGTGCAGCTAATGCAGGCGTTGCGACAACAGATGCCATCGCTCAGAAAAACGGAGAAAGTCGTTTTTATGGGCCACGGCGCCAGCCATCACGCATTCGCAGCTTATGCCTGCCTCGATCATATGATGACCGTGCAGCGCTTTCCGGCGCGCGTCGGCGCCGTAGAAAGCTACCCGGAGGTCGACATCCTGATCGACAGCCTGCGTGACGAAGGCGTCACCGGCGTACATTTGATGCCATTAATGCTGGTGGCGGGCGATCACGCCATTAATGATATGGCTTCAGACGACGGCGACTCATGGAAAATGCGCTTTAACGCGGCGGGCATTCCGGCGACGCCGTGGCTGAGCGGGCTGGGAGAAAACCCGGCTATCCGGGCGATGTTTGTCGCGCATTTGCACCAGGCGCTGAACCTGGCGGTAGAGGAGGCGGCATGAACGGTAAATTATACGCATTAAGTACCGGGCCAGGCGCGCCCGACCTGATAACCGTCCGCGCAGCGCGGATTCTTGGCTCGCTGGACATTCTGTATGCGCCCGCCGGTCGTAAGGGGGGCGATAGTCTGGCGCTGTCGATTGTGCGCGACTATCTCGGCGAGCAGACGGAAGTACGTTGTTGCCATTTCCCTATGAGCGCTGACGGCGCCGAGAAAGAAGCGGTCTGGAACGAGGTTGCCGCCGCGCTTACCGCAGAGGTGGAAGCGGGTAAACAGGTCGGTTTTATTACCCTGGGCGATGCGATGCTATTCAGTACCTGGATTTTTTTACTCCAGCGAATCGGCTGCCCGGAGTGGCTGGAGATTGTCCCCGGCGTCACGTCCTTCGCCGCGATAGCCGCCCGCGCGAAAATGCCGCTCGCCATAGAACGGCAATCGCTGGCGGTTATTTCTTGTACCGCGCCGGAAGCGGAAATAGCCCAGGCGCTACAACAGCATGATAGCCTGGTGTTGATGAAAGTGTATGGCCGATTCGCCCGTATTAAAGCGTTGCTGGCGCAGGCTGGCCTGCTGGAATGCGCCTTAATGATGTCCGAGGCCACGCTGCCCGGCGAGCAGTGCTGGCGCCATCTCCACGAGGTCAACGATGATCGACCGTTGCCCTATTTTTCGACCATTCTGGTCAATAAACAGTGGGAGTATGCAGAATGAAACTTGAACAGCAACTTAGACAGTTGTCTTTCAGTGGACTGGCTGCAGCGCTATTGCTGATGGTTGTCCCGCAACAGGCGTTTGCGATGCATATCATGGAGGGCTTTTTACCGCCAGTGTGGGCGCTGGCCTGGTGGTTACTGTTTTTACCCTGCTTGTGGTATGGGCTGGTGCGCTTACGGCGTATTGTGCAGGAGGATAATCATCAGAAGGTACTGCTGGCGCTGTGCGGCGCGTTTATTTTTGTCCTGTCCGCGCTCAAAATTCCGTCGGTAACGGGGAGTTGTTCACATCCGACCGGCGTTGGTCTGGCGGTTATTTTGTTCGGGCCCGGGGTGGTGGCGATTCTCGGCGCGGTTGTGCTGTTGTTTCAGGCGCTATTGCTGGCGCACGGCGGCCTGACGACGCTTGGCGCAAATGGAATGTCGATGGCGGTGATTGGCCCGGTTGTCGGTTATCTGGTGTGGAAAATGGCCTGCCGTGCCGGACTGCGCCGCGATGTCGCCGTTTTTCTGTGCGCGATGCTGGCGGATTTGGCGACCTATTTTGTGACTTCAGTCCAGCTTGGCGTTGCGTTTCCCGATCCCCATGCCGGAGCGACAGGGTCTGTTGTGAAGTTTATGGGGATTTTCTGCCTCACACAGATTCCTGTCGCCATTGCCGAAGGTTTATTAACCGTCATGATTTATGATCAGTTAACCAAACGGCAAGTGATTACCGTACAAGGACATTAAAATGAAAAAAACGTTGATGTTGTTAGCGATGGTGGTGGCGCTGGTGATTCTGCCGTTTTTTATTAACCATGGCGGTGAATATGGCGGTTCAGACGGCGAAGCGGAAAGCCAGATTCAGGCTATTGCGCCGCAGTATAAACCCTGGTTTCAGCCGTTATATGAACCCGCCAGCGGTGAAATTGAAAGCCTGCTGTTTACCCTTCAGGGCTCTCTTGGCGCGGCAGTGATTTTTTATATCCTGGGGTATTGCAAAGGTAAACAACGCCGTGATGACCGGGCTTGATCGACTCAGCTATCAAAGCCGCTGGGCACACGTTGCGCCGCAGCGCAAATTTTTGCTGTGGCTGGCGATGATGATACTGGCGTTTGCTCTGCCGCCTGTAGGGCAGGGCATTGAGCTGCTGATCATTGCCGGATTGAGCTGTTGGCTATTGCGCATATCCCTCTGGCGCTGGTGTCGATGGATGGCGATACCTTTTGGATTTTTGTTGGTCGGCGTGATAACGATTATCTTCAGCATCAGCCGCGAGCCGCAAATGCTGCTGGCTGGCATCTCTGTCGGGCCGTACTGGATCGGGATTACCCGTGCGGGCGTGGTTACGGCGAATGAAACGTTCTGGCGTAGCCTGACGGCGCTGTCCGCGACGTTGTGGCTGGTGATGAACCTACCGTTTCCGCAGTTAATTAGCTTGCTTAAGCGCGCGCATATTCCACGCCTGCTTACCGAGCAAATCCTGTTAACGTGGCGCTTTCTCTTTATTCTTCTGGATGAGGCGGCGGCAATTCGTCGCGCGCAAACGCTGCGTTTTGGTTATTGCAGCCTGCCGAACGGCTATCGATCTCTGGCAATGCTGACTGGACTCCTGTTTACGCGGGTGTTAATGCGTTATCAGCAAATGACCACCACGCTGGATATCAAACTGTATCAGGGTGATTTTCACCTGTAAGGACTATTATGCTTGCCACTTCAGACCTGTGGTTTCGTTATCAGGATGAGCCGGTACTTAAAGGGTTAAATCTGGATTTTTCGCTTTCGCCTGTTACCGGTTTGGTGGGTGCGAACGGCTGTGGGAAGTCTACGCTTTTTATGAACCTGAGCGGCCTGTTGCGTCCGCAAAAAGGGGCCGTGTTGTGGCAGGGAAAACCGCTGGATTACAGCAAGCGCGGACTACTGGCGCTGCGCCAGCAAGTTGCGACGGTTTTTCAGGACCCTGAACAGCAGATTTTTTATACTGATATCGATAGCGATATTGCGTTTAGTTTACGTAATTTGGGGGTGCCGGAAGCGGAAATCACGCGCCGCGTCGACGAGGCGCTAACGCTGGTTGACGCCCAACATTTTCGCCATCAGCCCATTCAGTGTTTGAGTCATGGGCAAAAAAAACGTGTGGCTATCGCCGGAGCGCTGGTGCTACAGGCGCGCTATCTATTGCTGGATGAACCCACTGCTGGTCTCGATCCCGCAGGGCGCACTCAGATGCTTGCTATCATCAGGCGGATTGTGGCGCAGGGCAATCATGTCATTATCTCCAGCCATGATATCGATCTTATTTATGAAATTAGCGATGCCGTATACGTGTTATGTCAGGGCCAGGTCCTGACGCATGGCGCGCCTGGCGAGGTTTTCGCGTGTACGGAAGCGATGGAACAAGCGGGGCTAACCCAGCCCTGGCTGGTCAAACTTCATACTCAACTGGGACTGCCGCTGTGTAAAACAGAAACGGAGTTTTTTCATCGAATGCAAAAGTGCGCATTCAGGGAGGCGTCATGACACAGGCAGTTATGTTGCAGGGGACGGCATCCGACGTCGGCAAAAGTGTGCTGGCGGCGGGTTTATGCCGCATTTTTTATCAGGATGGTCTGCGTACCGCGCCGTTTAAATCGCAAAATATGGCGCTTAATTCTGGTATTACGCCGGATGGCAAAGAGATGGGGCGGGCGCAGATTTTTCAGGCGGAAGCCGCGGGGATCACGCCAGATGTGCGTATGAATCCGGTGCTGCTCAAACCGACCAGCGATCGCCAGGCGCAGGTCGTGCTGATGGGGAAAGTGGCGACCAATATGGATGCGGTTAGTTACCATGACTATAAACCGTGTTTGCGTGAGCAAATCCTTGCGGTCTATAACAGCCTGGCGCAGGAATATGACGTTATTGTGCTGGAAGGCGCCGGAAGCCCGGCGGAAATCAATCTGCGCGATCGTGATATCGTCAATATGGGAATGGCGGAAATGGCCCAGTGTCCGGTTATTCTGGTGGCGGATATCGACCGGGGCGGCGTATTCGCCGCTATTTATGGCACGCTGGCGCTGTTGCATAAACAGGAGCGTGACAGAGTAAAGGGCGTCATTATCAACAAATTCCGCGGCGACGTGGCACTACTCTATTCCGGTATCGAACAAATCGAATCGCTTACCGGCGTCCCGGTCCTGGGCGTGATGCCGTGGCTGGATGTGGATCTGGAAGATGAGGATGGCGTCGCGCTGCAAAACGATAAATATCGCGGTAACGCCCCCCGTGATATCACTATTGCCATTGTGCAACTGCCACATATTTCTAACTTTACGGATTTTAACGCTCTGGCGGCGCAGCCGGATGTGCGCATACGCTATATTCGCCGCCCGGAAGCATTGACTGACGTTGATCTGGTGATCCTGCCGGGCAGTAAGAATACGCTGAGCGACCTCGCCTGGCTGCGCGAAAGCGGGATGGCGGATGCGGTATTGCAGACACATCGGCAGGGCGTGCCGGTGATGGGAATTTGCGGCGGCTACCAGATGCTGGGCGACACCATTGTGGATGAGGTGGAGTCGGGGCTGGGTACGCAGCCGGGCCTGGGGCTGCTTAATACGATCACTCGCTTTGCACAGGATAAAACCACGACGCAGGTTAACGCGACAATGTCAGACGAGCTGCCCGGCTGGCTGGCTGCCGCAGCGGGGCTACCGGTACGCGGTTATGAAATTCACATGGGGGAAACGGTGCTGCAGGAAGGATGCTGTACGGCCATGACGTTACAGAAAAATGGATGCTCTGTGGCGGATGGTGCGGTCACCGCCGACGGACTGGCGTTTGGCACTTACCTTCACGGCCTGTTTGACAGCGATGCGTTTACCCGTGCGGTGGTCAATGGGTTACGGGCACGAAAAGGGCTTGCGCCGTGGGAAACGACTTTTTGTTATGCGGAGCATAAAGCGCGGCAATTTGATCTGCTGGCGGAAGCGATGCGGCAACATATTGATATTGATAAAATTTATACCATCATGCAACAACATCAGGAGCCGGTATGATGATTCTGGTGACGGGCGGGGCGCGTAGTGGTAAAAGCCGTCATGCTGAAACCTTAATTGGCGATGCGCCGCAGGTACTGTATATCGCCACCTCGCACATTCTTGATGACGAGATGGCGGCGAGAATTCAGCATCATAAAGATGGCAGGCCGGCACACTGGCGGACCGCAGAATGCTGGCGGCATCTTGATACGTTGATTACCGCGGATCTTGCCCCTGACGACGCGATTTTACTGGAATGTATTACCACCATGGTGACGAATCTGCTGTTTGCGCTGGGAGGAGAAAACGATCCCGAACAGTGGGATTACGCGGCGATGGAGCGCGCCATTGACGATGAAATTCAGATTTTAATTGCAGCCTGCCAGCGCTGCCCGGCGAAAGTGGTACTGGTGACAAATGAGGTGGGAATGGGGATCGTCCCGGAAAACCGTCTGGCGCGCCATTTTCGTGATATTGCCGGTCGGGTCAACCAACGACTGGCGGCAGCGGCGGATGAGGTCTGGCTGGTGGTCTCAGGTATTGGAGTCAAAATTAAATGAGTAAGCTGTTTTGGGCCATGCTCGCTTTTATTAGCCGCTTGCCCGTGCCGTCACGCTGGTCGCAGGGACTGGATTTCGAGCAGTATTCGCGTGGGATCGTGATGTTTCCCTTTATCGGGTTGATTCTGGGAGGGATAAGCGGCCTGATTTTCATCCTCCTGCAATCCTGGTGCGGCATTCCGCTAGCGGCGTTGTTCTGTATTCTGGCGCTGGCGCTGCTGACCGGTGGTTTTCACCTGGATGGGCTGGCCGATACCTGCGATGGCATTTTTTCCGCGCGCCGCCGTGAGCGAATGCTGGAGATTATGCGCGATAGTCGTCTGGGAACCCATGGCGGGCTGGCGCTTATTTTTGTGCTACTGGCAAAAATTCTGGTGGTCAGCGAACTGGCGTTACGTGGAACGCCAATGTTGGCGGCGCTGGCGGCGGCCTGTGCGGCTGGGCGTGGCAGCGCCGTTTTATTGATGTACCGTCATCGCTACGCCCGTGACGAGGGGCTCGGCAATGTATTTATCGGTAAAGTCAGCGGACGGCAAACCTGCATTACTCTGGGATTGGCGGTAATCGTCGCCACGGTATTACTGCCTGGTATGCAAGGACTGGCCGCAATGGTGGTCACACTCGCGGCGATTTTCATCCTTGGCCAGTTGCTTAAACGTACGCTTGGCGGTCAAACCGGCGATACGCTGGGCGCGGCGATCGAACTTGGCGAACTGATCTTTCTGCTGGCTCTGTTATGAGCCGATTATTACGGACGAGACATCTTATGCAGACACTACACGCTTTACTCCGTGACATTCCTGCGCCGGACGCCGAGGCGATGGCGCGTGCGCAGCAACATATTGACGGCCTGCTCAAACCGCCGGGCAGCCTGGGCAGACTGGAAGCCTTAGCCGTTCAGCTCGCGGGAATGCCGGGGCTTAACGGTACGCCGCAGGTAGGTGAAAAGGCGATGCTGGTGATGTGCGCCGACCATGGCGTCTGGGATGAAGGCGTAGCGGTTTCGCCCAAAATCGTGACGGCGATTCAGGCGGCGAATATGACGCGGGGAACAACCGGCGTATGCGTGCTTGCCGCTCAGGCCGGTGCGAAGGTGCATGTCATTGATGTTGGTATTGATGCTGAACCTATTCCTGGCGTAGTTAATATGCGCGTCGCGCGCGGCTGCGGAAATATTGCCGTTGGCCCGGCGATGAGTCGCTCGCAGGCTGAGGAGCTTTTGCTGGAGGTTTCCCGCTACACCTGCGACCTGGCGCAACGCGGCGTGACCTTATTTGGCGTAGGGGAGCTGGGAATGGCGAACACCACGCCAGCCGCCGCGATGGTCAGCGTTTTTACAGGAAGTGATGCAAAAGAGGTGGTGGGGATTGGCGCGAATCTTCCGCCTTCCCGCATCGATAATAAAGTGGACGTCGTGCGGCGGGCGATTGCGATTAATCAGCCCAATCCGCGCGACGGCATTGATGTGTTGTCGAAGGTGGGTGGTTTTGATCTGGTCGGGATGACCGGCGTGATGCTTGGTGCGGCAAGGTGTGGCTTACCCGTATTGCTGGATGGCTTTCTTTCCTACTCGGCAGCGCTGGCGGCCTGTCAGATTGCGCCTGCCGTGAGACCTTATCTGATCCCGTCGCACTTTTCGGCGGAAAAGGGTGCCCGCATCGCGCTCGCGCATTTGTCTATGGAACCCTATTTGCATATGGCGATGCGGTTAGGTGAAGGAAGCGGCGCGGCGCTGGCGATGCCGATCGTGGAAGCCGCGTGCGCCATGTTCCACAATATGGGGGAGTTAGCGGCCAGTAATATTGTCCTGCCGGAGGGGAACGCAAACGCAACATAACCCGGGCGCACAACACCAGCCATGTGAGAAAAAAGCTATACTTAACGCACACCTGCCGCGACAAAGGAAGGGATATAATGCGTCGTACCACACCTTTTTTTCCGTTTTTCGTCTTGTTGGTAAGCCATTTCTCGCTGGCTATAAGCTATCCGTTGCCGCCCGAAGGCAGTCGTCTGGTAGGACAGCCTGTCACAATCGCTGTACCGCAGAACAATACTCAGCCCTTAGAGTCATTTGCCGCCCGCTACGGTCAGGGACTGAGTAATATGCTTGAAGCGAATCCCGGCGTGGATGTGTTTTTACCTCAGTCTGGTTCCACACTGGTGGTGCCGCAGCAGTTGATTCTGCCTGACACCGTTCGTGAAGGTATTGTGGTAAACGTCGCCGAGATGCGCCTTTATTATTATCCCGCAGGCACGAATACGGTTGAGGTGCTACCTATTGGTATTGGTCAGGCTGGCCGTGAAACGCCGCGCAACTGGGTAACTGCGGTTGAACGCAAACAAGATGGCCCGGTTTGGGTGCCAACGGCTAATACGCGTCGGGAATATGCTAAAGAGGGAAAAACGCTGCCCGCGATGGTGCCTGCGGGGCCGGATAACCCTATGGGGCTATACGCAATATATATCGGCAGGTTATATGCCATCCATGGCACTAATGCTAACTTTGGCATTGGCCTTCGCGTCAGTCAGGGCTGTATCCGTTTACGCAATGACGATATTAAATATTTATTTGACAATGTTCCTGTAGGAACCCGCGTTCAGATTATCGACAGGCCCGTTAAATTTTCGGTAGAGCCGGATGGCAGCCGTTGGCTAGAGGTACACGAACCGCTTTCTCGCAACCGTGCTGAATTTGAGTCAGACAAAAAAGTTCCATTGCCCGTTACGCCAGTGCTGCGCACGTTTATCAAAGGGGATGACGTTGATACTTCGCGGGTTAATGAGGTGCTGGAGCGCCGTTCCGGAATGCCGGTCAACATTAGCGCAGGCAGGTCTGGCCTTTAAATATCCTGCCACATTGCTGGTTTTCATGGGCTGGAGTATCTGTATTAGTAGTGAGTGTCATGGCAGGGGCTTCATTTTCTCAACGAACCGTGAGGCCCCCGATTAAGTCCCCAAAAACTATGGGTGTCAAAAAACCCGGCAAACCTTATCAGGTCAACCGGGTAAAGATAAGTTCTTGTTTTTTAAACGTCTCCGGACTCACCAGGATGTCCCGAAACTAAAATTTGGCTCCTCTGACTGGACTCGAACCAGTGACATACGGATTAACAGTCCGCCGTTCTACCGACTGAACTACAGAGGAATCGTGTGGGGTCGTATATTAGCGGCGGAAAAATTTTTGTCAAACCCCATTTAACCCCTTACAGATTCGATTGCGGGTTATCTCATCACTTTGTTGCATTTGCAGACATTTTTTCTGCAAAAAGCTTTGCAGCCTTACGATTTCTCGCTCATTATTGAAATGTGGTTTCAACTCTCTTCTTTAAGGTCCATTTTGAACGTCTCCACTGCCTTACGCCAGGTTGTCGTCCGTACGCCCTGGTATGCCAAACGCAAGAGTTACAAGGTGTTGTTCTGGCGTGAAATCACCCCACTTGCTATCCCCATTTTTCTGGAAAATACCTGTGTTTTGCTAATGGGCGTGCTCAGTACTTTTCTCGTCAGTTGGCTGGGCAAGGAAGCAATGGCAGGCGTGGGGCTTGCCGACAGTTTTAATATGGTAATTATGGCTTTTTTTGCGGCTATCGATCTTGGTACTACGGTGGTGGTCGCCTTTAGCCTGGGCAAGCGCGATAGGCGACGGGCAAGGGCGGCGGCGCGCCAGTCGCTGGTGATTATGACGCTATTTGCCGTTGTGCTGGCAGTGGTCATTCATTATTTCGGCAGCGAAATTATTTATATTGTCGCAGGCGAGGCGACGCCAGAAGTAAAGGGGCTGGCGTTAACGTACCTTGAACTGACGGTGCTGAGTTATCCGGCTGCGGCAATTGCGCTAATCGGTAGCGGCGCGCTGCGTGGGGCAGGGAATACGAAAATCCCGTTGATGATTAACGGCGGGATGAACATTCTCAATATTATCATCAGCAGCATCCTGATTTACGGGGCTTTCTCCTGGCAAGGGCTGGGTTTTGCCGGCGCGGGGCTGGGATTAACCATTTCGCGCTACATCGGCGCGGTAGCGATTATTTGGGTGCTGATGATTGGTTTTAATCCGGCGCTGCGCATTCCGCTGAAAAGCTATCTGAAGCCGCTGAATTTCGGCATTATCTGGGAAGTGATGGGTATCGGTATTCCGGCGAGCATTGAGTCAGTGCTGTTCAACGGTGGCAAGCTACTGACACAAATGTTTGTCGCCGGAATGGGCACTAACGTTATTGCGGGTAACTTTATTGCTTTTTCCGTGGCGGCGCTTATCAACCTGCCGGGTAACGCCCTTGGTTCGGCGTCGACTATTATCACCGGTAAGCGTCTTGGTACCGGACAAATTGGTCAGGCAGAGCGTCAACTGCGCCATGTATTCTGGATGTCGACTATCGTACTTACGGCAATCGCCTGGGGGACAGCGCCGTTCGCGGGTCTGTTTGCCTCATTTTATACCCAGGAGCAGGACGTAAAAGAGGTAGTGAAAGTTCTGCTCTGGCTTAATGCTGCCTTTATGCCAATTTGGGCGGCCGCGTGGGTGTTGCCGTCGGGTTTTAAAGGCGCGCGCGATGTGCGATTTGCGATGTGGGTATCGATGCTGGGGATGTGGGGCTGTCGCGTTGTGGCAGGGTATACGCTTGGTATTGTGCTGGGTATGGGGGTTGTAGGGGTTTGGCTGGGGATGTTTCTTGACTGGGCCGTGCGCGGCGCACTGTTTTACTGGCGTCTGGTAAGCGGGCGCTGGCTGTGGAGATACCCGCGCGTAAAGAGGGAGTAAGCGCTTTTTGCTGTGAAAATCATCAGGAAACGGTGAATTTTAACCGAAGTGTGGAATAAAACAGCAAACGAACTTTTTTTGTGAAAACAGGCTTTGACAAGCCAGGGGCACCTCGTTAATATTCGCCCCGTTCACACGATTCCTCTGTAGTTCAGTCGGTAGAACGGCGGACTGTTAATCCGTATGTCACTGGTTCGAGTCCAGTCAGAGGAGCCAGATTTTAGTTTCGGGACATCCTGGTGAGTCCGGAGACGTTTAAAAAACAAGAAATTATCTTTACCCGGTTGACCTGAGAAGGTTTGCCGGGTTTTTTGACATCCATAGTTTCTTGAGGGCTTAATCGGAGGCTTCACGGTTCGTTGGAAAAATGGAGCCCCCGCCGATGGCATTAACCGATACCGCTATCCGCAAGATCAAACCCGTATCAGTATGCTGACATATAGATGTGTTCGGTTCAAACGGAGCGATCACACAAGCTTGCCAGGTGATGCCCCTGGTGGGAATCGCGACTGTCTCTTTCATCTGATTTCAGATATTTTCCGTGATCTTGATCCGTTCTTTCCCAAAAGATTGATTTCTTTCATTCGAAACAAGGCTGTACAATAAGTAAACCAAAATAGCAGCTATAGAGTTTCTAATGGATACAGTAGAAGAACTAAATGGAACATACTTCTATGCAGGAAAATCCAATCTGAATGCTGCCGAACTTCTGTTTATGATTTTTTGTGAGAATACCGCAAGCCAGTTTGGGATTGGTGTTGCAGATTTCGGGGCCGTTGTTGCTCTGGTATCAGGTCGCAATAATCTCTGGACAAGGGCGAAACCCGCTGGAGCGACTAAAGGCACATCATACGCGTCCAGGACTGCACGTGCAGTGTTTAAAAAGTCAAAATTTCCCTTTGGAATATCCCTTCCGACATGGTTAGGGCGGTTACACCCCGTGGACAGCCAGACGTGTTATGGTTCGTAACATTGTGCCGTTTGTTGGACGTTCCATTCCTTTGATCGGGGAAATTATCCTTGCCGCAGATGTGTCACAAATAACATATCGCACTATACGCGACTACAATACCATTGCTCGGGGCAATGATAAGTTATGGTAGACAATATTGAACAGCAAGTTTACGAGCTTGTACGGCCTTATGTTGGCACATATCTGTTCAACATTAAGCAAGTGGAATTAACACCAGAGATTGACCTTGATACTGATCTGAGCATTGATGAACTTGAAGCCGAAGATCTCATGAATAAATTCTTCGAGAAACTCAATGTCGAGCGAGGTAACTTCAGAATAGAAACCTATTTTCCTAATTACCCTTTTTCATGGCATCCGTTCAAGAAAACGGAGCCTGTACCCGTCCCAGATTTCACTATCAGCATGCTGATCGAGTCAGCAAAAGCCGGGAAATGGTTATATGACTAATTGTAATGAACTTAACAAATGGCTGTACCAGTACCCTTCTTTTTGAGCGATGATGGTGGCGCTAAGATAGTTCTCTTTTCTTTTTAAAGGGTTCATGTTTACTGCCGCCGCCCTTACGCTAACCCTTTTAGTTTCTTCCTTTGCTGTCATACTATCGAATGACGTGCCTCACCTGTGAACGCTAAGGAGAATAATATGGAAAATAAAGGCACAAACCTGACGCCCGAGCAGGCGCTGGATCGCCTGGAGGAGCTGTACGAGCAGTCGGTTAACGCGCTCCGTGAAGCCATCGCTGACTATGTTGATAACGGCACGCTGCCCGATCCCCATGCCAGGCTTAACGGACTGTTTGTTTATCCTTCGCTGTCTGTAAGCTGGGATGGCGCGACACCGAACCCGCCTAAAACACGCGCTTTTGGACGCTTTACTCATCCCGGCTGTTATACCACTACCGTTACGCGGCCTGCGCTATTTCGCGCTTATCTTCTGGAACAGCTTAACCTCGTTTATCATGATTATGGCGCGCATATTGCGGTGGAGGCCTCGCACCATGAGATCCCGTATCCTTACGTGATTGACGGCTCAGCTCTGACGCTGGATCGTTCTATGAGCGCCGGGCTAACGCGCCATTTTCCTACCACAGAACTGGCGCAGATTGGCGATGAGACGGCAGACGGTCTGTTCCACCCCGGCGAATTCTATCCGTTATCGCACTTCGACGCGCGTCGTGTTGACTTCTCGTTGGCCCGGTTACGGCACTATACCGGTACGCCGGTTGAACATTTTCAGCCCTTCGTTTTGTTTACCAACTACACCCGCTATGTCGATGAGTTTGTGCGCTGGGGATGCAGCCAAATTCTTGATCCTGACAGCCCCTATATCGCGCTTTCCTGTGCCGGCGGAATTTGGATCACGGCAGAAACGGAAGCGCCGGAAGAGGCTATTTCCGATCTGGCCTGGAAGAAGCATCAGATGCCCGCCTGGCACCTGGTAACGGCAGATGGGCAGGGGATTACGCTGGTAAATATTGGTGTCGGCCCTTCAAATGCTAAAACGATTTGCGACCATTTGGCCGTGTTGCGGCCTGACGTCTGGCTTATGATTGGGCACTGTGGAGGGTTACGAGAAAGTCAGGCGATTGGCGATTATGTGCTGGCCCATGCCTACTTACGCGATGATCATGTGCTGGATGCTGTTCTGCCGCCTGATATTCCTATTCCAAGCATTGCGGAAGTACAGCGTGCGCTGTACGACGCTACCAAAGCGGTTAGCGGAATGCCCGGCGAAGAGGTGAAACAGCGACTGCGCACGGGAACAGTCGTCACCACGGATGATCGTAACTGGGAGCTTCGTTATTCCGCATCGGCGCTGCGATTCAACCTTAGCCGCGCGGTTGCGATTGATATGGAGAGCGCGACGATTGCAGCCCAGGGCTATCGCTTTCGTGTGCCTTACGGCACGTTGCTTTGTGTTTCTGACAAACCTTTACACGGTGAAATTAAACTGCCCGGGCAGGCAAACCGGTTTTATGAGGGGGCTATTTCAGAACATTTGCAAATTGGTATTCGTGCTATTGATTTGCTACGCGCAGAAGGTGATCGTTTGCACTCACGTAAATTACGCACGTTTAATGAGCCACCGTTTCGCTAACGAAATGAGCTGTCGCCTGCTGTTGGACAGGAGCGGAAGAGGCGTATTTATATGATATGGAAAGTGGCTGAATGAAGCCTTAGCGGGAGGCGATTCCGCATCCCGCTAAGGCCTTATTGTGCCGCGAGCTTCATCACCATCGCCGGAGACCTGTCGCCGATAATCACGTCTACGCCAGGAAACGCGCCGGAAGGCGAAAACATTGCGCCACACTTCACGCTCCTTGAGCGCCTGACCCACAAGCCCGGATTGACAAGCAGATACAATCGTGTGAATCGATCAGTTTAAAGGGGTTATCAAAAGGCTTGATACTGCGGATTTTCGTGTCGGACAGGAATATAGGGTGGTCACGCCATTATCGAACTGAAATGGCCCCAAATCAGACCACTAATTTCGCCGGATACGCAGGAAAAACCAGACACACATCGGGAAAGATTTTCACGCTAACTTATTGGAACCTAACTGAATAGTGACTTATAAGTACGCCTGAAAACAGGAATTTGGCTCCTCTGACTGGACTCGAACCAGTGACATACGGATTAACAGTCCGCCGTTCTACCGACTGAACTACAGAGGAATCGTGTGAACGGGGCGCATAGTAACGATGTGTGATCGGCTTGTCAAAGGGGGAAATAAGATTACGCGTTTGTTTGCTGACAAAAACAACAAAGCGTTGAAGTTTTGATCTAATCCCTGCTTTGCCCCGGCATGGCGCAACTTTGTCTGTAATTACACAAGTCAAATTTTCCTGAAGGATTTTTTCATCAGCCTGTTTTTTTGCGTTCGGGTCAATCCCCTGAGCCAGCTACCTTTTAGCCTCGTCACGGCATTATCTGGCATCGGCAAGCGATACAGCAGGGTAAACCCCAATGGAAAACACCTCCTGATTGCCATAATAGCGGTAGCCCAACTGCCAGTATTTCGAACCGATAGAGGCCAAACCCGTCAGTGAGCTTGACAGCCTTTTCCGATGGTCTGGCATTTTTTACTTTAGTATCAGTAAGTGACATGACGGTTCCCTCCGCGTGCTGGTAAAACGTAAATCGAACCAGCTTTACCAGCAAAAGGGTATGGCTTCGAATGATTTTTAGTGAACGAGGGTGAACCTGAAGAAGGGGATAATCAGTTGATATAAATGCAGAAAGCAGACGTCAGTGAACGTCTGCTTCCCTAAATTTGGCTCCTCTGACTGGACTCGAACCAGTGACATACGGATTAACAGTCCGCCGTTCTACCGACTGAACTACAGAGGAATTGTTTCAACGAGGCGCATAATACTGGGCCCGCTATAACGTGTCAACAGTAAAATTAACGCGCCAATTCAATTGGTTAATTAACCCACAAAGTGAGGAATTAATGTTCGGATTCCTCGCCGTAGTCGCCTTCGGCGGCGTTTACCCGTAAGCGCTGAGAAGGATCCTGGCGATAGAACTGGCAAAAACGCTGCCATAGCGCCGGGAAACGTGGAGCAAACAGTTCTGGCGCGCTGAAAAAATACTCTGACAACACGGCAAAACATTCTGCAGGGTCGGTGGCGGCATAGGCATCTATACTGGCAGCGCTTTCGCCAACAAGATCGATTTCATCCTGAATATTATTCATTGCCGCGTGGAGATCGTGTTCCCAGCCAGCCACATCGCGCAACGGGATGAAAGGGATGCCGCTGGCGCGATCGCCATTACGCATATCCAGTTTGTGCGCGACTTCATGGATAATGAGGTTGAAACCCGAAGCATCGAACGAGTCCTGGATATCCAGCCAGTTCAGAATGATGGGCCCTTGTTGCCAGCTTTGTCCCGACTGTACGACACGCTGGCTATGCACCAGACCTATATCATCTTCCCATTCATCATCTACCACAAAGGGCGCGGGATAAATGAGCACTTCATGAAAACCATCAAGCCACTCAATACCGAGCTCCAGGATCGGTAAGCAAAAAATTAACGCAATACGTGCACTTTTTAACGAGTCGAGCTCAAATCCCTGTAGCGCTACCAGTCTTTTCTGCTGCAAAAAACGTTCGGCTAGCGCAATAAGCCGAGCCTGTTCTTGCGCGGTGAGGTTTACCAGAAGAGGTATAGCCAGCGCATCATTCCACGGCCAGTCTTCGTTCTGGGTTATTTCTTGTGCTTTCCAGGGCCACTTAATCATCGTTTTGCTCGTAAACTCGTCACTTGAACAAAATTACCCGAATAGGGTCTGTTAAAATGCCAAATTACCTGGCATCATTGCAACATACGGAGAGATGCCGGAGCGGCTGAACGGACCGGTCTCGAAAACCGGAGTAGGGGCAACTCTACCGGGGGTTCAAATCCCCCTCTCTCCGCCACAATTCAAACACTTAGCTCATCTTCTTTCAGCGATCAGTCTCACACTTAGAATACACTTAGAATATTCTGTTAGAATATTACGTGAAAAACGTATCGCCATCTTATGCTTTTTCTGCCAGAAGAGGGGGCCAGGGATAGTGTTATTTTTACTTTTCGATCATAAGTCAACTCCTGGTTTTCTGCCCCCGCTCTTTCGCCGTACCCCATCTGGATTAATATTGATGTCACTAGCGGCGATTTAACGCCGCCGTCCTCGGTAATCGTCGCACCCGGCCTGTTGCCCGAAATGTTCTCCTGTAGACATGGGCGCAGGGCGAAAGATTAATTGCTGTCAGGGAAACGCGCTGGCGCGTGGCGATAACTTACGCTGCGGGGCTGTCGACGCTGTACAGAAAATGTGGCCTCCAGACTGGCTTAAATATGCACACATGACAATACAACCGGAAAATTTACAAAACCCATAATTTGAACTGAGAGAGAAACTTACAAACGAAGCGACGAAGATTTAAACAGCCGTAGCGACTCCGGTATCTTGCGCGCATGTTTAAATAATACTACTGTATATAAAAACAGTATTCGAGGTATGGATTATGGAATTTTTCAGACCTACAGAGTTGCGCGAAATTATTCCTCTCCCATTTTTCAGTTACTTAGTGCCGTGTGGATTCCCCAGCCCCGCAGCGGACTACATTGAGCAGCGTATCGATCTTAATGAGTTGCTCGTTTCTCATCCCAGCTCAACATATTTTGTCAAAGCCACGGGTGATTCAATGATTGAAGCAGGCATCAGCGACGGCGACCTGCTGGTGGTGGATAGCTCACGGAACGCTGACCACGGTGACATTGTAATTGCGGCAATTGAAGGAGAGTTCACCGTAAAACGGTTGCAGTTGCGCCCGACAGTGCAGCTAATCCCCATGAACGGCGCCTATCGACCTATACCTGTCGGCAGTGAAGACACGCTCGACATATTCGGGGTGGTGACCTTTATCATTAAAGCGGTCAGTTGATTATGTTCGCGCTCTGCGATGTTAATAGCTTTTACGCCTCCTGCGAAACGGTCTTTCGTCCTGATTTATGTGGCCGACCGGTGGTGGTGTTATCAAACAATGATGGCTGCGTTATCGCGTGTAGCGCCGAGGCGAAACAGCTTGGTATCGCACCAGGTGAGCCATTCTTCAAACAGAAAGAACGCTTCCGGCGATCCGGTGTTGTTTGCTTCAGCAGTAATTACGAGCTTTACGCTGATATGTCGAACCGGGTAATGACCACACTCGAGGAGATGGCGCCGCGGGTAGAAATTTACAGCATTGATGAGGCTTTTTGTGATCTGACGGGAGTACGAAACTGCCGGGATCTGACAGATTTCGGGCGCGAGATAAGAGCGACGGTCCTGAAGCGCACGCACCTGACTGTCGGTGTAGGCATTGCCCAGACGAAAACCCTTGCCAAGCTGGCTAACCATGCTGCGAAAAAGTGGCAGCGCCAGACCGGCGGGGTGGTTGACCTGTCGAACATCGATCGCCAGCGTCGGCTGCTGGCCCTGATACCCGTAGAGGATGTCTGGGGTGTCGGCAGACGCATCAGTAAGAAGCTCAATGCCCTGGGCATCAAGACTGCTCTCGATCTCTCTGAACAAAGTACCTGGATCATCAGGAAACACTTCAATGTCGTGCTGGAGCGTACCGTGAGAGAGCTTCGCGGAGAGCCATGTCTGGAGCTTGAAGAGTTTGCGCCGGCAAAGCAGGAAATCGTTTGTAGCCGCTCTTTCGGCGAGCGGGTCACAGACTATGAGGAAATGCGCCAGGCTATTTACAGCTACGCTGCGCGCGCGGCAGAAAAACTCCGCGGCGAGCACCAGTACTGCCGTTTCATCTCAACATTCGTCAAAACATCCCCCTTTGCCCTGAACGAGCCCTACTACGGTAACAGCGCCGCGGTGACGCTTCTCACCCCCACGCAGGATTCACGCGACATTATCAATGCGGCTGTGAAATGCCTGGATAAAATCTGGCGCGACGGCCATTGCTACCAGAAAGCGGGGGTGATGCTGGGTGACTTCTTCAGTCAGGGCGTAGCGCAACTCAACCTTTTCGACGATAACGCGCCGCGCGCCGGTAGTGAGAAGCTGATGGAAGTACTGGACCATCTTAACGCAAAAGACGGGAAGGGGACACTGTACTTCGCCGGGCAGGGGATGTCGCAACAGTGGGCTATGAAGCGAGAAATGCTTTCGCCTCGGTACACCACAAGATACTCTGATCTACTGCGTGTTAAGTAACTTGTGCGATCAATGCATGAGATAGTTGCCAAATCATCCCCGTTCTCTAACCGGTTTTGGTCACACGAGATCACAGGAACCTCTCACGATGATGCGCATGTATTCTGGTTTACGACATCAGAAAATGTGGCGCGTTTATTGCCAGGTAGGCGTTGGGAGACGTAACTTATTTACGCCAGGTTTCAGCCGTAGCGACGGGCATGGATAAAAAGAGTATGGCAATCAGCGTGATAATGCTAAAAAACAATTAATATTTTTTTAACAAAACTAAAGCTTGCTATGTGCAGTTAACCATGCGTTAATGGTTGTGCGGTTTGATACAAACTTATCTGAAGTAGTGATTGTAATATTTCTCATCATTTGTTCCTCTTGAGATCTCCTTTAGGTTTTTTTCTCTCTGATAATTTTCTTCAGGCCATTTTGCCCAAGGGCTCATTCAAAAGGTAACAATATTATGACGACGAAAATCACTGGTTTAGTAAAATGGTTTAACCCTGAAAAGGGCTTTGGTTTCATTACGCCTAAAGATGGCAGCAAAGATGTGTTTGTGCATTTTTCCGCCATTCAAAGTAATGAATTCCGCACTCTGAATGAAAATCAGGAAGTGGAGTTTTCAGTAGAGCAGGGACCAAAAGGTCCATCAGCGGTCAACGTTGTGGCGCTTTAAGGCAACTGATATTACTAATAAAATTCACTTCCGGTGTCCATGTTGCCATGGTTCACAATACAGAACATCGACATTCGATGTTACTGAGCAAAACCCATTTGGCGCGAAATGTATTTTTTGTAAGTCAACCATGATCACTTTTGATAATGTTGGATTATACATTCGCTCAGGACAGGTTCCGCCAGATTTTAGAAAATAACTCATATTAGCTCCGTACCGGAGCTTTTTTATGCCCGATGATTGTCATCTATAGACGCTGGCATTCATCATCTATAGTGGCATTTTCCTTTCCTCAAAAGTGTTATTTCTCTTGCAGACAGCGCCTGAAAAGAGCGACGTTGTCTTCATCTATCCGATGAAGCCAGGTCACCTGTCTTTGCGCCGTTATCCGTTATTTAATTCTTGCCCTATAATAACAAGCCCGCGCTAAGCACGGGCTTGAATAATATAAAGCGTCTTAGAACTGGTAGACCAGGCCAACACCTACGATATCATCGGTTGCAATACCGTTGCTTGCGTAGAAGTCATCATCTTCGTCCAGCAGGTTGATTTTATAATCAACGTAGGTGGACATATTTTTGTTGAAGTAGTAAGTCATACCGACGTCAACATATTTAACCAGATCTTTGTTGGTGTAACGCCAGTTGCCACGATGGACTTCCTGACCGCCTAAATCTTTGCCCTTAGACTGCAAGTAGGCGATGGACGGACGCAGACCGAAATCGAACTGATACTGCGCAACCACTTCAAAGTTCTGGGTTTTGTTAGCAATACCGCCATTATCTTCGCCATTGCCGCCGCCATAATAGGTCATGTTGCGGGTTTCAGCGTACATCGCCGCCAGGTAAACATTGTAGGCGTCATATTTGGCACCTACGGTCCAGGCTTCAGCGGTTTCACCACCAGCATAGTTGTTGCGCTCATTCATGCCGTCGCCATAACCACGAGCAACCTGATTGTCCGTACGGTCAGAGGAAGAGTAGGCCGCACCCAGGCTTAACCCGAAGTCAAAGTCGTAGGAGGCAGACATACCGAAACCGTCGCCGTTTTCACGGGCCAGTTTGCGGCTGCCGCCGTTACCTGTACCTTCACCAGCACCGCCATTTTCATTATTACCCTGGTACTGCAACGCGAAGTTCAGGCCTTCCACCAGACCGAAGAAGTCGGTATTACGGTAGGTAGCAACGCCGTTGGTTCTGCCCAGCATATAGACATCGGTCTGGGTATAAGTATCACCGCCGAATTCCGGCAGCGCATCGGTCCAGGCTTCAATGTCGTAGATAACACCATAGTTACGGCCATAATCGAAAGAGCCGTACTCGCCGAATTTCAGACCGGCAAAGCCCAGACGAGTCCAGGAGTTTGCACCTTCGCCTTCGGTGGTGTTTACCTTAATGTTGTATTCCCACTGACCATAGCCGGTCAGCATATCGTTAATCTGCGTTTCGCCTTTAAAGCCAAAACGGGCGTAGGACTGGTCGCCGTCGTCGCCTGCATTGTCAGAGAAGTAACGCAGACCATCAACTTTGCCGTACAGGTCGAGTTTGTTGCCATTTTTATTATAAACTTCAGCCGCATTTGCTGCGCCTGCCACTAATAACGCCGGGACAAGCAGTGCCAGAACTTTTCTGTTCATTATGTATTCCCTTATGATAATAATTTATATGAATATGTAGCCACTTCAACAAAACTACAAATTGATACTATTCTATGAAGTTCATGGAATTTAAAAAATAACATGTAACAAAGGTATTTAAAATATTTCAATTTGTTTCTGTTTGGTTTTTTATAATACAGACCATATAAGTAACTAAGAATATATATTCTATAATTATCATTTTTTATCAATGGGTTATGTGTTTTGATTTGATGTTTTTTGGCGTGAATATAATTTGTTTTTTATATGTATTTCATGATTTGATTATGAAAAAGCATAAAAAAAACCGGCATAAATGCCGGTAATGTGGGTAATGATAAAATAAATGATAAAAGGCTAATAACCGAATCATTCTGACACTTAATGCTAATAAAATAAAACGCTATCGCGGTGCGTAAAAATAAGTTGTTCTGGTTATGGGTTATTCTGCATCAGAGTGCGATTCAATCACCATTCCCTTATTTAACAGCAGGTTCAGCGCCAGGCGTAACATTATCTGAGAATAAACTATTTGTGGAATGAATAACCAGAACAGGTGGATAAGGTATTTTATGGTCGAAATGTGACTAATGTCACATTATAATGTAATTAATGTCATATGACTTACATCACAAAAGCGGAGTAAAGTTTGAGTACCAGGGAGGACAACGCCACCCGTAGCATGGGCGGCAAATTAGCGTTATGGGTTTTTTATACCTTTTGCGGCTACTTCATCTGGGCGATGGCGCGTTGCGTGTGGCTGATGTCCGCCATACAAACCGAGCCGGTTCTCGGCCCAATCAGCACTCCTGGCAGCACAACGGAAAAATGGCTGAACGCGCTTTCGCTGGGCGTCGTCTGGCTTATTCTGGGGAGTATTGCCTGGTATACCCGGCCTCGCAAAAACAGGAGTTATCCCGCCGACACTAAGCCAGAAACGCGCAAGCAAGCAGGGATGTAAAGTGGTGGCGGATATGTCAGGATAGCGAACCCTGTGCTCAGGCATGTAATAAAAATGGTCTGCTATAAAGAGAGGGCGTATGGACTCAGGATACTGGCAATCGCAGTTTGAAGACTGGCTACGTCACCACCATCAGGAACAGGATGCCGCCCATGACATCTTCCATTTTCGTCGTGTTTGGGCAACCGCGCAAACGCTGGGGGAAAACAGTCCTGTCGACTGGCTGGTGGTGCTATCGGCATGTTATTTCCATGACATCGTCAGCCTGGCGAAAAATCATCCGCAGCGGCATCGTTCTTCCATTCTGGCGGCGGCAGAAACCCGGCGTATTTTTCTGCGGGATTTTCCTGACTTTCCGGCAGAAAAACTGGCGGGCATTTGTCATGCTATCGAAGCGCATAGTTTCAGCGCAAAAATTGCGCCCACCACGCCAGAGGCAAAAATCGTGCAGGATGCAGACAGGCTGGAGGCGTTGGGCGCCATTGGTCTGGCGCGGGTCTTCGCGGTCTCCGGCGCGCTGGGCGTCGCGCTGTTTGATGCCGACGATCCCTTTGCCGACAGACGGCCTCTTAACGATAAGCAATTCGCGCTCGACCATTTTCAAACCAAGCTGCTGAAACTGCCGCTGACGATGCAGACCGAACGGGGCAAGTACCTGGCGCAGCGTAATGCGGATTTTCTGGTGTCGTACATGGCGAAACTGAGCGCTGAGCTGAAAGGCGACTATGAAACACGGGATGAGGCGGTCATCCAGATGTTTGCTACGCATCAGTAACCCCTGTCGCTGAAACGTAAACCGCGTCATTTTATGTTAGTCTGTCGGCAATTATTTTTGGCCGGTTAAATGTATGCAGGAAAATATTTCAGTAACACACGCCCGGAACCTCATCGCCGACGACGCCGGAAGCGAGATCCAGGCGATGCTGAGTCAATTGCTGGAAATCTACGATGTTAAAACGCTGGTGGCGCACCTTAACGGCCTGGGCGAGCAGCACTGGAGCCCGGCCATCTTAAAGCGCGTAATGATGAACGCGGCATGGCATCGTTTGAGCGACAATGAACTCACCTGTCTTAAAACAGGGTTGCCGACGCCGCCAGCGCATCATCCACATTACGCCTTTCGTTTTATCGATCTCTTCGCGGGCATCGGCGGCATTCGCCGCGGATTTGAAGCGATAGGCGGACAGTGCGTGTTTACCAGCGAATGGAATAAGCACGCGGTACGGACATATAAAGCGAACTATTTTTGCGATCCGCTGCAACATCGCTTTAATGAAGATATCCGCGATATCACATTGAGCCACCGGGAAGGGGTCAGCGATGATGAGGCGGCGGAACACATTCGCCAGCATATTCCGCAACATGATGTCCTGCTGGCGGGCTTTCCCTGTCAGCCATTTTCTCTGGCGGGCGTTTCCAAGAAAAATGCGCTGGGCCGCGCCCACGGCTTTGCCTGCGAGACTCAGGGGACGTTATTTTTTGATGTCGTAAGAATTATCGACGCTCGCCGCCCCGCGCTGTTTGTGCTGGAAAACGTGAAAAACCTTAAAAGTCACGACCAGGGCAACACCTTCCGCATTATTATGCAAACGCTCGATGAACTGGGATATGACGTGGCGGATGCCGCTGACAATGGCCCGGACGATCCGAAAATTATCGACGGGCAGCACTTTCTTCCTCAGCATCGGGAACGTATTGTGTTAGTGGGATTCCGCCGCGATTTAAACCTGAAAACCGATTTTACGTTACGCAATATCGCCCGCTGTTATCCACCGCGCCGTCCGACGCTGGCAGAACTGCTGGAGCCCGTCGTCGAAGCCAAATATATCCTGACGCCGGTGCTGTGGAAATATTTATATCGCTACGCGAAAAAGCACCAGGCGCGGGGAAACGGTTTTGGCTATGGCATGGTTTATCCTGATAATCCGGGAAGTGTGGCGCGCACGTTATCTGCTCGCTACTACAAAGATGGCGCCGAAATTCTGATCGATCGTGGTTGGGATATGGCGAAAGGCGAAGTTAATTTCGACGATGCTGGCAACCAACAACATCGTCCCCGCCGACTCACGCCGAGAGAGTGCGCGCGTTTAATGGGATTTGAGGCGCCGCAAACGTACCAGTTCAGGATACCTGTCTCGGATACGCAGGCCTATCGCCAGTTTGGCAACTCCGTGGTGGTGCCGGTATTTGCCGCGGTAGCAAAGCTGCTGGAACCCAAAATTCACCAGGCGGTGACGCTGCGTCAGAGAGAGACGGTAGATGGCGGACGTTCACGATAAAGCCACGCGCAGTAAAAATATGCGCGCGATAGCGACCCGCGATACGGCTATTGAAAAACGTCTTGCCGGCCTGCTAAGCGCGCAGGGGATTACGTTTCATACTCAGGACGCGACATTACCAGGCAAGCCGGACTTTGTGGTGAATGACTATGATTGTGTGATTTTTACTCACGGCTGCTTTTGGCATCATCACCACTGTTATCTGTTCAAAGTACCGGCCACGCGGACGGCTTTCTGGCTGGAAAAAATCGGTAAGAACGTTGAGCGCGATGAGCGCGATATTCAGCGTTTACAGGCGCTTGGCTGGCGGGTACTGATCGTCTGGGAGTGCGCCTTGCGCGGGCGAGCGAAATTGAGCGACGCGGCGTTGGCGGAGCGCCTGGAAGAGTGGATCTGCGGCGGCGGCGCCAGCGCGCAGATCGACACCCAGGGGATTCATCTACTGGCGTGAATCTTCCGTTTTACACGGCGTGACCACCGCCTTGACAGGAAACAGGTACTTACCCAGAGTCACCAGCACTACGGCAAACACAATCACACCCAGCGCGGCCCATTCAACGGGCGATAACCTCTCGCCACCCAGGCCGGTGCCAAGCAACACGGCGACAACCGGATTCACGTAGGCGTAGCTGGTCGCCAGCGCCGGACTGACGTTGCGAATCAGGTACATATAGGCATTAATGGCGATAATAGAACCGAACAACGCCAGGTAGCCGACGGCCATAAACCCCGATAAGCCCGGCAGCGTGGCGAGCTTTTCGCCGGAAAGAAACGCCGCGCAAAGCAATACCACGCCCGCCGCCAACATTTCAATCGCGCCCGCCATCATGCCCACAGGGAGGGCGATGCGCGAGCCGTAAACGGAACCAAATGCCCAGCTCATCGAACCTATCAGGATCAAAATCGCGCCCCACGGATTGCCGCTTAAATTGCCGCCGCTGTTCAGCAGAATAATCCCGGCAAGTCCAATGGCAATCCCCACCCATTCTAATTTGCGCGTTTTAATACCAAAAAAGTAGCTAAAGCACAGCGTAAATAGCGGGACAGTGGCGACCACGACGGCAGCAATGCCTGATGGCACGTTTTGATGCTCCGCCACCGTCACCAGACCGTTACCCACCGCCAGCAGCAGTAGACCAATCAGCGCGGCGTTGATGGTCTGGCGCAGCGGCGGAAGTTTTTCGCCGCGCAGCAGCAAAAACGCCATGAGCAACATCCCCGCCGAGAGAAAACGTACGCCTGCCATCATCAGCGGCGGCCAGCTTTCAACGCCTATGCGGATAACAAAATAGGTAGACCCCCAAATGATGTACAAGGCAAAAAGCGCGCCAAAAAGAGGTAATAACTGCCGGAAACGCATAATCACTCACGGTGAAATAAAAAGGGTGGATATAGTAAACGTCAAAATTATTATGCTGGCGAGCATTATAATTGTCCTTTTGGAATAAAAAGGCGTTGACCCGCGCCGCCGGTTTCGGCATTGCGCGTTTTGCTACATACTTAACGTCTTAGAAGAAAAGACCGAGGAAATCATTTTGGCAGGAAGTAGCTTACTGACATTACTCGACGATATCGCTACGCTGCTGGACGATATTTCGGTAATGGGCAAATTGGCCGCGAAAAAAACCGCGGGCGTACTGGGGGACGACCTGTCGCTCAATGCGCAGCAGGTGACCGGCGTTCGCGCTAATCGCGAGCTGCCAGTGGTATGGAGCGTGGCGAAAG
The DNA here is from genome assembly GCF_020181675.1 of Salmonella sp. A7. Taxonomy (NCBI): domain Bacteria; kingdom Pseudomonadati; phylum Pseudomonadota; class Gammaproteobacteria; order Enterobacterales; family Enterobacteriaceae; genus Salmonella; species Salmonella sp. A7. The sequence goes on from NZ_CP084001.1 coordinate 1,887,479, forward strand.
GATCATTAATCAACAAGGTTATTCTGGTGCCGTTGGCGCTGCTGATAAGCGCATTTATCCCGTGGGCCATCACGCCTTTATTAATGTTAGGCGGCGCGTTTCTCTGCTTTGAAGGGGTAGAAAAAGTCCTGCATACCTTTGAGGCGCGAAAACACAAAGAAGACCCGGCGGAGCGGCAAAAACGTCTTGAGGCGCTGGCTGCGCAAGATCCTTTGGCCTTTGAAAAAGATAAAGTAAAAGGGGCGGTCCGTACCGATTTCATTCTTTCCGCTGAAATTGTGGCCATTACCCTGGGGATTGTCGCGCAGGCGCCGCTGCTTAATCAGGTGTTGGTGCTGGCGGGGATTGCTTTGGTTGTGACTATTGGCGTGTATGGCCTGGTGGGTATTATTGTCAAACTGGATGATATGGGGTACTGGCTGGCGGAAAAGCGTAGCGTGTTGGCGCAGGGCGTCGGTAAAGGATTACTGATTATCGCGCCCTGGTTAATGAAAGCATTATCCATTGTCGGTACGCTGGCGATGTTTCTGGTCGGCGGCGGGATTGTCGTACACGGTATTGCGCCGCTACACCATGCCATTGAACATTTTGCGCAGCAGCAGGGGGCTTTCATGGCGCATACGATCCCTGCGGGGCTGAATCTGGTGCTCGGCTTTATTATCGGCGCCATTGTGGTGGCGCTGGTGAAAGGTGTGGCGAAAATTCGCGGTGTTTCGCACTGATTTTCTACAATGAATTATGCAAAATTGCCCATCCTCGTCTAAGGTGAAAACGTTTCATCTGATACAGGAGGCAGGTATGGTCTTTTCTGTCAGTGAGGAAGTTACCGTGAAAGAGGGTGGGCCCCGGATGATCGTCACCGGTTATTCCAGCGGAATGGTAGAGTGTCGCTGGTATGATGGTTTTGGCGTAAAGCGGGAGGCATTCCATGAGAATGAGCTCGTGCCAGGCAAGGAAAGGCGCGTGCGGGACGAAGCCCGATGACAAAACGCCCGGTTAATGCCGGGCGTTTTGCTGTGGAGAAAAAGAGTCGTCGCGCTGCGACATGCTGCTACCTGGTTATGCCAGGATTGAGTGGTATCCCTTGATGAGGTCTGGCTACCGTAAGCCATCAGGGGGCGTTGTATCAATAACCAGGAGTTACCAGGGTGCCGCACGAAACACTGTTAGATAATCAAGGCTGGTTTAAAAAGCTGGCGCGGCGTTTTGGTCCCGGTCATGTCGTCAACACCTGTTTTCTGATCGTGATGCTGTTCTCGACGCTACTTACCTGGCGGGAAGTGATGATACTGAAAGACGCGTATGTCGCCAGTCAGCGCAATCATCTGGGGAGCGTCGCGAATGTCCTTGACCGCCAACTGCAATTCAACATGGACAGGTTGATCTTTTTACGCAACGGTATGCATGAAGCGCTGGTGGCGCCGCTGGCTTTTTCCGCATTGCAAAGCGCGGTGACGCAGTTTGAGCAACGACGCGTCAGACATTTCTGGCAACTGGAGCTGGATAAGCGGCGGACATTGCCGTTATATGGCGTTTCCGATCAATTTGTCGCCCGGACGACGCTTCTTTCGCGGGAGAGTCGTGACCTGGCAAATGAATTAACCGCCACGCTGGAGTTAGGGTATCTGGCGCGTCTGGCGCGCTCAGCCGCCATGCTGACGCTGGAGACGATGTATGTTTCTCGCTCAGGGTTTTACCTCTCAACTCTCCCTACGGCGTACGGTAGCGATATTGTCTCCCGTTACTATCAGTACGTGACCCAGCCCTGGTTTATCGAGCAAAGCCAACGGCGTAACCCACAGCGCGGCGTGCGGTGGTTTACCTCCGCACAGCCCTATGTTGCTGACGAGCAGAAAAAAGTGACAGCCAGTCTACCGCTGGATCACGATAATTACTGGTATGGCGTACTGGCAATGGATATTCCCGTCGCGTCATTACAGCGGTTCCTGCGCGATGCGGCCGAAAAGGATATTGAAGGGGAATATCAGCTATACGATAACCATCTCCGTTTGTTGACGGACTCCGCGCCGGAACAACAAACCGCGAATACGTTAAATGACCGTGAGCGCGCCTTACTGGCGCGTGAAATAGAAAAAGATACCCTGGGCGGGCTGCGTTTAGGAACGCATTATGTAAGCTGGGAGCGGCTGGATCATTTTGATGGCGTCCTGCTGCGCGTGCATACATTACGTGAAGGCATACAAGGGAATTTTGGCAGTATTAGTATCGCGCTGACGCTGTTATGGGTGCTTTTTACGGCGATGCTGTTGATCTCCTGGGGCGTTATTCGACATATGGTCAAAAACATGTTTGTTCTGCAAAATTCGCTGCAATGGCAGGCATGGCACGATCCGCTGACCCGGCTATATAACCGTGGCGCGCTGTTTGAAAAAGCGTCCAGGCTGGCAAAGCGCTATCGGGAAGCCCGCCAGCCATTTTCTGTGATACAGCTGGATTTAGATTATTTTAAAAGCGTTAACGATCGCTTTGGCCATCAGGCAGGCGATCGCGTGTTGTCCCATGCCGCTGGGCTCATTGGCAGCACCATTCGAGCGCACGACATCGCCGGACGGGTAGGGGGCGAAGAGTTTTGTATCGTGCTGCCCGGCGCGACGAAAGCGCAGGCGCTGCAGATTGCCGAACGCATACGCCAGCGCATTAATGACAAAGAGATTCTGGTGACGAAAAGCACGACGCTTCGTATCAGCGCGTCAATGGGGATCAGTAGCGCGGAGGAATACGGCGACTATGATTTTGAGCAGTTGCAGTCGCTGGCCGACAAACGGCTTTATTACGCCAAACAGTCCGGACGTAACCGTATTTGCGCCAGCGACGCGACTCAGGAGCGGGAAAAGAAATAGTCCATTCCTTCGCGCCAGCCATCCGGCCCTTCGTTCTGGCTACGGTAGACGCGCTGAGGATCGTCGTTACGCAAATGTACACCCTCCCGGTTTAGCCCTTTAACGACAACCGCATAATCCATCACATCCAGTAAGGGCGCATCATTGGGGCCGTCTCCTAGTCCCAACGTCAGAGGACGCGCGCGCCACTGCCGACGATATGCTTCAATCAGCCAGTTGGCAGCCTGATCTTTTCCGGCGGAGGCGTCCAGCACATGCCAGAAACGGGCGCCATGGACAAATTGCAGTCCCAGGTCATTTAAACGGGCGACAAACTGCGCCATGCGTTCATCGCTATCGCGCCAGATCAGCGACACCGACGCTTCATGCAGACGGGTTAGGGCAGACTGTGCCCGGTTTAGGCCCGTCCATTCGCTTATCACCTGATCGTCAACGTCATCAAACGTGGTGAACTTAAACTGTTCCTTTTCACGCAACTTATGCAGGACGAGGCGGATTTCGTTGTGAGAAATACCGGCTATCAGACGGGGATAGTTGGGATGGTCTTCCCAATGAACGTCCAGTTGGATCACCGCGCCGTTTTCCGCAATCAGCGGCAGTCCCTGTAGATTTAACGTCGTCTGGAGCTGGAGCATTTCAGCCGCGGTTTTACTGCTACAGAGGATCACGGGCACGCCGCTTTCATGCAGGCGAGTAAGCCAGGGGGCCGCGGGCTGCCACTCAAAAGTGTGGCTGTTCAGCAATGTGCCGTCCAGATCGGTAAAAATCAGCAAGGGGTCATGGATTGAGAGCATTTTTTCCTCATTTTCCGTTGCAACGGCGGGCTTATTTCCAGGAAAAGTCCTAAAGCACACCCGAAAGAAGTCGAACGCTAACTGGAACCGATCCCGTCGCTTCCAGGCAGCACATGCGTTGTCACACTTTTGCTACCGAACTATTAGCGTGCTTAATCATTCATGTAAAAAATATTTACTTGTCATGCAAAAAAATTGCAGATAAGGTAAATCTCACATCAGATTTCCTGGTGTAACGAATTTTCAAGTGCTTCTTGCATAAGCAAGTTTGATCCCGACCCGTAGGGCCGGGATTTTTTTCGGCCATTTTTAACGGTTTACTTCTGTTACACTAAAATCATGAATATCCAGCTCGAATGCTTCAGCTAATTCATGCCATGTATGATATTCCCGTCCGTCTACGCTCACCCGCTCAGGATCTTCCTGGCTACGGTGAACCTCGCTTTCGCTGATTTCATTGATGGCCGCCAGTAGCGCATCTACATCGACGCTCACTTCGCGCTTGGCCGTATCACTGTACTCTTTTGCCGTTTTCATCTTCACTACCTCACGGGTTCCTGACAGCCTAAGTATAGACCGTTGAGAAAACCAGCAAACACGCCGGCAAGGCGCTGTCAGACGCAGAAAATTGTTCTACACTGGCACAAAGTGACAGGAGGAAAATGATGAAGGTGAATGATCGGGTAACCGTTAAAACGGACGGCGGTCCCCGCCGACCGGGCGTGGTACTGGCAGTGGAAGAATTTAGTGAAGGCACAATGTACCTGGTTTCGCTGGAGGATTACCCGCTCGGCATCTGGTTCTTCAATGAGTCAGGTCACCAGGATGGTATTTTTGTCGAGAAGGCGGAGCAGGACTAATTGAGCCGGACTGGAGGTACATTGCCAGTCCGGATGTCTCAGCGCATGTTAACAAAAATGCCGTTAGTGACGTTATCTGTCAGCCGTACTACATGATAGATCACTTGTTTATTATGCGTTTTTATCTTTCTTTTTATATTCCCCTTATGGGAGGATACTGTTTTTGCTTTAATATTCATTCTGTCAGAAATCTGAATGGTTCCCTGACCTTCCATCCACATTCGCAACATGCTGGATTCAGTTCGACTTAACGATAATGTTGGTAAATTTATGGTTCCTGAAATACCCGACTCTTTTTTCAGAATATCGCCAAGAATGGTATCCAGCGAGTCAGGTTTAATCGATTTTGAGCTAATCAATAAGTTTTTTCTTACTAATAAATATTCATCAAAATGCACATTAGCAATTGCCATAAAAACAATAAATAAAGTGTCAGGATGTTGATTAATGATTTGCTTTATTTGTTGACTGTCTGAAGGCGTATGAATGAAACAGTCCTCATTAATAAACACCACCGAAGGCTGATGCGCGCCACAAGCGATAGCGAGTTCGTCAACGGTTTCGATGTCGTTGATTTCCCTTTTTTTCACCCCTCTGCTGACCAGATACCCGCTTAACCCTAGCCGGGTGTAACTGCATAAATCCATAATAATCGTTGACATGGCATACCCTCACTCAATGCGTAACGATAATTCCCCTTACCTGAATAACTCACCATAATCAGACGGAACACGAATAGTCACCTTAGACAACGCTTACGCGGTTTTTCAGGCGAACTTACTATCCCGTAAAGTTACATATAATTTGCCAGGAATCATCTTAAAGTAAAGTGAATGTTGCGTTATGTGAGTGAAGTAAAAACAAATAAGGGGCAGCGGATATATCCTGGTGAATGTTTTTTAAAATTTATTTTCGGATAAACCTTAGTAAAACAGGATAAAAATTATGGGTTATTATTTATCGGCATCTCGCTAACAATATCAGCAAGCAAATTGAAAATTTCGCTGAATAAATGTTCGCAAAACGGCGCAATTAATGGCATTAGCGCGGCCATCAGCATAATGCCGACGGTGAGGGTAAGCGGGAAACCGATAACAAATATCGAGAGCTGCGGCGCCATGCGGTTTAATAGCCCCAGCGCCAGGTTGAGCGTAAGCAGGAGGGTAATGACCGGCAATGCCAGCATCAGTCCGTTTAAGAAAATGAGCCCACCGGCCCTGGCGAGCGCCATAAATGCATTACTGTTCACCGGGTTACTACCGATGGGCAGAGTGTGGAAGGTATCGACCAGCAGCGAAATAAGCCACAAATGGCCATTAAAGGTGAGAAACAGTAGCATGGCGAGCATATCCATAATACGCGCCAGAACCGGCATATTCAGGTGGCTGCCCGGGTCGACGAAGGTGGCAAAGGAAAGCCCCATTTGCAGACCGATAAACTCACCTGCGGTACGCACCGCCGCAAAGGCGAATTGCATGGTAAATCCCAGCGCAATACCGATCAGAATTTGTTGCATCGCCAGCCATAAGGCGGCAATAGAAAAAAGCGGCGTATCGTTTGCCGGTAGCGACGGCGCGATAACAAGGGTAATCATTATTCCCAACCCCAGTTTTACCCGCTTGGGAATAGCGCGCTCGCTGAGAATTGGCGCCGTTGAAATCAGCGCCAGTACGCGCAGCAAAGGCCAGAAATAGAGATGCAGCCAGTATAGCCATTGCTCGCTTGTAACCTGTATCATCGTTCTGTTTATCCGATGATATAAGGTAAATTGCTGAACAGAGTACGCACGTAATCCAGCAGCAGGTTGAGCATCCACGGGCCGGCAACGATAATTGCGATGAATACCGCGACGATTTTAGGGATAAACGACAGCGTCATTTCATTAATCTGAGTCGCGGCCTGCAAGATGCTGATAATGAGGCCGGTAATCAGCGCGACGAGTAACAGCGGCGCAGCCAGGGCGAGAGCGACTTTCATCGCCTCGGTGCCCATCATCATGACGGATTCAGGAGTCATTTTGCGCCTCTAACTGTAAAAGCTTTGGGCCAGCGACCCCACAAGCAATTGCCAACCATCGACCAGCACAAACAGCATCAGCTTAAACGGTAGGGCGATTGTCGCTGGTGGCACCATCATCATCCCTAACGCCATCAATACGCTGGCGATCACCAGGTCGATAATCAAAAAAGGGATGAAAATCGTAAAACCGATCTGAAATGCCGTCTTTAATTCGCTGGTGACATAAGCGGGCAGGAGGATACGCATCGGTACTGCTTCCGGTCCCTGTAACGGACCGCTATTGGCCAGACGGGCAAACAGCGCCAGATCGGCTTCGCGGGTTTGGCGCAGCATGAACGCGCGTAACGGTTGCGCGCCTTTATCCAGCGCTTCCTGCATAGAAATTTTCTGCTCGCTAAACGGCTGGTAAGCGTCCACGTAAATCTTGTCAATGACGGGCGACATAATAAAAAAGGTCAAAAACAACGCCAGTCCGAGTAACACCTGGTTTGGCGGTGCCGAGGGCGTGCCCAGCGCGTTACGCAACAGGCCAAAAACAATGATGATACGCGTGAAGCTCGTCATCATCAGTAAAATCGCCGGCAGAAACGTCAGCGAGGTGATGAAAACCAGCGTCTGGACGGATAATGACCAGCTTTGGCCTCCGCCCGCTAATGGTTGGCTGATAAGCCCCGGCAGTTGCGCAGCGGCGGCGGGACTAAAAAGCCACAGACCCGCCAGAGAAAGGAATAACAAACGGCGCATCAGGATCTCCCGGAACGCTTGAGTAAGTTCTTCATCATGTTCTGGAAATCCGCCGGTGGGGCAACGGGTGCTTCCGTGTCATTCTCCGCGGGCGGGAGGGTGTGCAGCAGGTTGATCTGCGAGGCGGTCACGCCCAGTACCAGACGCGCATTTTCGACCTCGACAATCACCACGCGTTCGCGCGGGCCAAGCGAGGTGCTGGCTGACACCTTGAGTCCCCGGACGCTATTTCCTTTTGGTACGAATCCCATACGCTTAATCACCCAGGCCGCCGCCAGAATGAGCGCAATAATGCCAATTAATGCGCCGCTCACCTGCATGAGCGGCGATCCGGCTGGCGCGGTGGGCTGAGAAACCGTGGCCTCTGTTTTCATCATTAACGACTCAAACGACGCATACGCTCGGATGGCGTAATAATATCGGTGATACGTACGCCGTATTTATCCGCCACGACGACCACTTCACCCTGGGCAATCAGGTAGCCATTAATCAGGATATCCAGCGGCTCGCCCGCCAGCCCGTCCAGCGCGACGACCGACCCCTGCGTCAGACGCAACAGTTCTTTAATGGTCATTCGCGTGCGGCCCAGCTCTACGGTCAGTTTGACCGGGATATCCATAATCAGATCGATATCCTGCATAGCACCGCTGACATCGCCGCCGCCAAGCTGTTGGAAAACCGCGTCGGCGGCGCTTTTATTGGTGGTCGCTTTTTGCTCGTTTAACGCGTCAGCCCACAGATCATCCAATGCGCCAGTATTCTCATCGGACGGATTATTCATGTCACTCATTTGGGCTGTTCCTCATTCAGCGAATTCAAAATTGGGTTGATCAAATGTTCTACGCGTAGCGCATACTGTCCGTTTACGGTGCCATATTGGCTGGTGAGTACCGGAACGCCGTCCACATGAGCAATAATGCGGTCGGGTTTTTCAATCGGCAGTACATCGCCGGGTTTCAGCTTCAAAATCTGGGAAAGACGTAACGGAATATCGGCAAAATTGGCTACCAGCTCCAGTTCAGAGTGCTGAACCTGGCGCACCAGGTTATCACGCCAGTTCTGATCTTCATGGCGCGAGTTTTCCAGCGGCGGATTCACCAACAGCTCACGCAGCGGCTCGATCATGCTAAATGGCAGACAGATGTTAAATTCACCGGTCAGATTGCCGATCTCCACATGAAACGGCGTATTGACGACGATATCGTTCGGCGAGGTGGTGATATTGGTAAATTTCACCTGCATTTCGGAACGTACATACTCCACTTCCAGCGGATTAATGGCTTTCCATGCGTCGCTATAGCCTTCCAGCGCCAGTTTCAGCATACGGTTGATGACACGCTGTTCCGTATGGGTAAACTCGCGGCCCTCGACTTTGGTCGGAAAACGGCCGTCGCCGCCGAACAGGTTATCGACGGCAATAAACACCAGACTCGGCGAGAACACCACCAGCCCGGTGCCGCGTAGCGGCTTCAGGTGGATCAGGTTCAGGTTGGTCGGTACCGGCAGGTTACGCGCAAATTCGTGATACGGCTGAATACGTATGGCGCCCACGGTAATATCCGGGCTGCGGCGCAGCAGGTTAAATAATCCCATCCGGAACTGGCGTGCGAAACGCTCGTTAATAATCTCCAGCGCCTGCAAGCGTTCACGCACGACGCGACGCTGGGTATTAGGATCGTAAGGGCGAATATCGCTATCGCTTGCGATACCGGGAGTGGGTTCGTCTTTGGTGTCGCTGTCGCCGTTCAACAGCGCATCGATTTCAGCCTGAGAAAGAATACTATCGCCCATATCGTTACCGCAGAATAAAAGCTGTATAAAGCACGTCAGTGACGACCTGTTTTGGTTGTCCGGCAACGAGCGGCGCGGCCAGCGTCTCTTTAATGGCGGCAATCAGTTTTTGTTTGCCAGCTTCTGTTGAGAGCTCGGAGGCATTCTGGCGGGAAAACAACAACAACAGACGGCTGCGCACTTCCGGCAGATATTCATTTAATCGCGCGCGCGTCGCTTCGTCTTTCAGACGCAGGGTCACGCCGATATACAACACGCGATCCGCATCGCCCAGATTGACGGTAAACGTATCCAGCGCAAAAAATACCGGCGCGGGCGGCGGAGCCGGTTCCGCTTTAGCGTTCGTGGTCGGTTGCTGCTGCATACGCCAGTAGCTATAACCGGCGGTCGCGCAGGCGGCGAGGGTAATCAACACCAGCAAAGGTATCCAAATCGAGCGTTTGCTCTTTTTGTTAATCGCGGAGTCAGTCATCTGATACGGGCTTCCTGTTTCGGTACTGCTTATTGGCTGATTATCCCGTGTCCTGTCCACGACAAAGCGTGGAAAAGACGCGGATAATCATGCTACCTCTGGCGTTAGGCGAAGATATCCACTGCGCCATTGCCGCGCGCGGCGGCCTGAAGCGAGGCCGGCGCCGCTAACGCTATGTCATCTTCAGCGCCAAACGCGTCCGTGTGTTGGGCGCGGGAAGACTGTTGTTGCGACGAAGACTGCTGCTGTCCGGCAAAGCTTTCGCTACTGATACTGCTTTGTCCCAACTGAATGCCGCTTTCCGCCAACTGAGTGCGTAACATGGGCAGGGCGGCTTCCAGCGCGGCGCGGACATGGCTGTGCGGCGATACCATCTGGAGCTGCGCCTGATTGTCATCCAGCTTGAGCGAAATATGCACCTGACCTAACTCTTCCGGATGCAATCGAAGCTGCGCGCTTTGCTGTCCCTGACGCGTAAATAACATGACCTGCTGACTGAACGTTTGCTGCCATTCATGGCTGCCTAACGGCGCGCTGAGTACCGGGGCTGAGGCGACAGGTAGCGGTTGCGCCGTGGCGCTGCTGAGCGTCGGCATTGCCGCGCCATGCGTTACTGGCGCGGGCGGGCTATCCACCTCCACTTTCGCGCTGGTCGCGGCGGCAGCGACCACCAGCGGCGTCAGTGATGGCCCCGTGGCGCGATCGTCGCTGGCGCGCGCAAGCGACGCCTCGGTTTTCCCTTTTTCATGCTCGCTAAAAGAGAGCGTATGTGTCTCTTCCTGCGGCGCCGATGGCATGTCGCCGCGCAACAGTGACGGCAAGGCGATGTGATTTTCAGCCGGCGTCTCTCCGGCGACAGGCGTCGCGACAGGTTGTCCGGGCAGCATGGCGAATAAAGCGCTCAGACTGGCAAGATCCTCATCGCTCAGCGCGGGCGTTTTCTCATCATGCTGCGCCGTTTTACTCAATGCGGCCAGAGCGCTGGTTTTCAACGATGGCGTTAGCGTAGACAGTAGATGCTGCGCTTGTGTTAGATCGGTAAGCGTTTCATCCGTCGCATTCGCTTTTTGCGCCAGCAGGTCGGCAAGCTTCACCGCCTGGCCCGGCTCGCCATGTTGGGTCAGTAGCTCTTTCGATAACTTGCCGCCTGCCGCCTGTAAATCGGCCAGCGTGATGCGGGCGTCTTTGCCCTGTGCGCCGTCTGCGCCTAACGCGCCCGCCAGGAGCGCCAGAAAGTCCTCGGCTGAACCGGTGGTTTTTCCTGACGTCAGACCCGCGGTCATGTCGGTATCGGTGGTGATCAGTTGGGGCAGGGTGATCATTCGGGTTTCCTCATTGCTGCACGCTGAGCAAATTCATCCATCTTTTTCTGATCCATGCGGTTTTCAGCTAACAGCGCTGCCGCGGTTTGTCGGTCCTGTAAGGTTTGCCAGGCCTGAAGTCGCTGCTTTTTCTCACGCCAGCTCTTCAGCGCCAGGTCGACTTTTTGCGTCCACTGCGTAAGCTGGAGGCGATGCTGCTCTATCGCCTTTTCCAGTGTCTGAATAAACTGCTGATAGTTAATCCAGCGATTACTGGCGATGCCGTTGCCCATATCGGTGTTCAAATTACTGCGATACTCATTCTGATAATCGATCAGCATTTTGAGCTGTTCTTCCGCCTGTTGGCAGCCGCGACGCATTTCGCCCAGTAAACGCGCCGCGTCATCTACCTCTTTTTCGGCCAGATCTTTGAGTGTTTCCAGAGCGCCATGTTGTGCCATGATCGTCGCCCTCCTGCTTTATCACACCGTCGGGAAAATTAAATCGAGCGCCTGCAGAGAGTCTTCCCAGTCGGCCCGTTCAAAAATGCCTTGCTGTAAAAACGCTTCCAGTTGCGGCCATAAGGTAATGGCTTTATCGAGCATCGGATCGCTGCCTTTGGCATAGGCGCCGACGCTGACCAGATCGCGGTTACGCTGGAAACTGGAAAGCAACTGTTTAAATAGCCGTACCCGCGCATAGTGCTGCTCGGTAATGAGCGCGGTCATCGCCCGGCTGATTGACGCCTCGATATCAATGGCCGGATAGTGCCCGGCCTCCGCCAGACGGCGGGACAAGACAATGTGCCCGTCGAGGATTGCGCGTGCCGAGTCGGCAATGGGATCTTGTTGGTCGTCCCCCTCGGTCAACACGGTATAAAACGCGGTGATAGAGCCGCCGCCATGGATACCATTACCGGCACGCTCGACCAGCGCCGGCAGCTTTGCGAACACCGAGGGCGGATAACCTTTGGTGGCTGGTGGTTCGCCGATTGCCAGCGCAATTTCACGCTGCGCCATCGCATAGCGCGTCAGCGAATCCATAATCAGCAACACATGCTGTCCGCGATCGCGAAAGTCTTCGGCGATGCGGGTGGCATAGGCGGCGCCCTGCATTCGCAGCAGCGGCGAAACATCCGCCGGGGCGGCAATCACCACCGAACGCGCGCGACCGTCGGGGCCGAGAATATTTTCGATAAAATCTTTAACTTCGCGGCCACGTTCGCCGATAAGTCCCACGACAATCACGTCCGCCCGCGTGTAGCGCGCCATCATGCCAAGCAGAACCGATTTACCAACGCCGGAACCGGCAAAGAGTCCCATACGCTGACCGCGCCCTACGGTTAACAACGCGTTGATAGCGCGTACGCCGGTATCCAACACATGTTCGATTGGCGTTCGCTGTAGCGGGTTAAACGGCGGCGTGATTAACGCGCCGGTTTCCAGCGTATCCGGCGCAGGCAGTCCGTCGAGCGGTTTACCGCCGCCATCCAGCACCCGACCAAGCAGGGCCGGGCCGAGCGGTAACTGTTTGCCGCTTTGCAGACCGTCGCCATGCCCGTTACGGGCGTAAACGCGGGCACCGGGCAGAATGCCTTCGACCTCTTCCAGCGGCATTAAAAACAGACGCTGGCCGTTAAAACCGACGACTTCCGATTCCACCTCTTTGGTTTCAGGGCCGTCCTGGCGCTCAATAATGCAGGTGGCGCCCAGCGGAAGCTGGAGACCGGTGGCCTCCAGTACCAGGCCAGTGGCGCGGGTTAAACGTCCATAACGACGCACCGCCGGCAATAACGCCATTTTTGCTTCAAAGTTGTCGAGCGCAGTAAGCCAGCGGGTCAGGCGCGTGGTCATCAGAGCACTCCCGGTGCCGCCAGGCGACACAACTCTTGCCAGCGAGTAGCGACGCTGGCGTCCAGATCGCCCTCATCGGCAGAGACTTTACATCCGCCGTGATGCAACGTTGGATCGCCGCGTAACCGCCATCCGTGAAGGCTGAGCGTGGCGCCCAGCATCTCTTCCACCCGCTGTAAGTCGTCCGGATGCACGCGCAACTGCGGCTTGCCGCTAAAGAGCGGCTCTTGCTGCAACAGTTGTTGGATCTGTTTAATCAGCGCCGAGTTGTCCACCGCCGGCGTTTGGCCGATGACCTGACGCGCAGCCTCCAGGGCCATTTGCATCAGCCGTGAGGCGATAACGCTATCGAGCGCGTCAAGCGTGTTCTGAAACTCGCTCACTAACTGCTGCATACGGGCATGAATCGGCGCCTGCTGCGTCTGCGCCTGAGCTTGTCCTTGCTCCAGCCCCTGCGCTACCCCTTCCTGGTATCCCTGCGCGTGTCCTTTTTGCCGTCCCTCCGCCAGCCCGGCGTTATAACCTTGTTCATGGGCCTGTATTTTTAACTGCGCCAGCTCCTGCTCCAGCTGCTGTTCGGCAGTGAGTTCGGGCTCCGGCGTATCTTCTGTCAAGGTCACGTTATCAGCCTCAACCGGCACAAATGTTTCTGGCGGCGGGGCGAGATCGTCGGGGGTCCAGACTTGCCACGGCAATTCATTAGACATAGGTATCCTCGCCGCTGCCAATCACCATTTCGCCGGTTTCCGCCAGACGACGCACAATAAGCAGAATCGCTTTCTGCTCGTTTTCCACCTGAGACAGACGAACCGGGCCACGGTTGGCAAGGTCGTCGCGCAGGATATCGGCGGCGCGCTGGGACATATTGCGCAGGAACTTCTCGCGTAATGGCGGTTCGGCGCCTTTCAGAGCGATCAGCAGCGATTCGGAATCCACTTCCTGCAACAGACGCTGGATACTGCGATCGTCCACATCCACCAGATTTTCGAACAGGAACATCTCGTCGATGATTTTCTGCGCCAGTTCGCCGTCGAATTCGCGCACAGCGGTAATAACCGCTTCTTCCTGCTGCGTTTTCATCAGGTTGATAATTTCCGCCGCGGTTCTTACGCCGCCCATTTTGCTGCGTTTCAGGTTCTGACCGTCGAGCAGGCCATTCAGCACTTCGGTCAACTCCGCCAGTGCCGCCGGCTGTACGCCGCCAAATGTCGCGATACGCAGCATCACATCATGACGCAGACGTTCGTCAAACAGCGCCAGAATATCGGCGGCCTGACTGCGTTTGAGGTGGACCAGAATGGTGGCGATAATCTGCGGGTGTTCATCGCGAATCAGGTCGGCGGCGCTCTGCGGTTCCATAAAGTTGAGCGTTTCGATACCGCTGGTGGTATCGCGCGTTTCCAGAATATCTTCCAGCAGGCTGGAGGCGCGTTCTTCGCCCAGCGCTTTAACCAGTACGGAGCGCAGGTATTCGTTGGCGTTAATATTCAGCGCGGCGAACTGCTCCGCTTCTTGCTCAAACTCTGATAGTACGTCCGTCAGTTGTTTGTTGGAGATCTGACGCACGTTAGCCATCGCCGTACTTAGCGCCTGCACTTCGCGGGTGGAGAGGTGTTTAAACACCTCTGCCGCCCGGTCTTCGCCAATGGTCATCAACAAAATGACGCTTTTATCGGTACCGCTAAGATTACTCATGATCGTTACTCATCCACTGGCGAATGACCAGCGCCACCACGCGCGGATCGTTGTCTGACATTTCGCGAATACGCTGGCTCATCACCTCAGCGCCCAGACGCTGGTTAGCCCGGCGTTGCTGGAGCTGCTCGTCTTTGCTAAGGCGTACTTCCACGGCTTCTTCGGTTTCCTGGCGAACTTGTGCCTGTTCCTGCGCCGCTTTCGCTTCTTCAACACGGCGCGTCAACTGCGGACGTACCGCTTTGCGCCACAGAATCCAGGCCACCACCAGCACCAGTAACCAGCGACCTGCCGCGAGCAACTGATCGATAAAGGACTGCTGTTGCCAGAAGGGCAGTTCGCCGCCAGTGTCATCCACTGCGCTAAACGGTGAATTCACCACGTTTAGCGTATCGCCGCGTTTATCAGAAAAACCCATCGCCTCACGGGTTAGATCCTCGATCTGTTTCATCTGATCGGCGGTCAATGGCAGCGGTTTACCATCCGCCAGCGTTTTGTAATTCACCACGACAGCTACGGAGAGACGCTCAATATCGCCCACATTCATTTTGGTGTGACGAATGGTGCGGTCCACTTCGTAGTTACTGGTTTCATTACGCTGTGTATTGCGCGGGCCAGCGCTGTTACTGTTAGTACTGGTGCTGGTTTGTGGCGTATTTTGCGCGTTTTGTTGATTGGTCGGCGGCGTGGCGATCGGCGCCTCGTTAGGCGGCGCTGGTTGGTTCGACAGCGCGCCAGGCACGCCGCCGGGATAGCCCGCGCCTACCTGTTCGCTAATATTCAACTGACGTGAACGCAGAGTGGCCTTCGACGCATCGCCGTTCGGGCTGTAGTGCTCTTCCGTCTGCTCTTTATTGGCAAAATCCAACTGGGCGGTTACCTGAGCGTGAACATTACCGTTCCCGACGATAGGCGACAGAATGGCTTCGATACGGCGTTGGATGCGGCTTTCCACATCATTAGCAAATTTTAATTGCGCGTCATTAAGGTCGCGACCGCTGGTATTGGATTGCGTGAGCAGATGACCGGATTGATCGACCAGAGTGACGTTTCCTGGCGGCAAACCGGCGACAGCGCTGGAAACCAGATGTACCACGGCGCTAATTTGTCCTTCATCCAGCGCCCGGCCCGGTTCCAGTGTGACGGTGACGGAGGCGGAAGGGGATTTTTGTTCCCGCACAAATAGCGACGGCTTTGGCATCGCCAGGTGAACGCGGGCGCTTTTTACCGGACCCAGCGTCTCGATCGTCCGGGCCAGTTCACCTTCCAGCGCGCGCTGATAATTCACCTGCTCGCTGAACTGACTGATACCGAATTTTTCCTGATCAAGCAGTTCAAAGCCTACCGCGCCGCCTTTAGGCAGCCCCTGCTGCGCCAGACGCAGACGCAGTTCATGCACTTTGTCGGCGGGCACTTCAATCGCGCCGCTGCCATTGGCAAAGCGATAGGGGATATTCATCTGGGTCAACTGCGCGACGATCGCGCCGCCGTCCTGATCGGAAAGGTTGCTAAATAGCGTGCGGTAATCGGGCGTTTTGGCCCACAGCACCATCGCAACGACGATCGCCACGGCAGCGGAACCCGCCACAATTAACGGAATTCGGGGATTCGCGCGTAGGCGATTAAGCCACTCGAGAGGTTTAGGTTGGGTTGCAGTCGATGCAGTCGCACTCATCTCGCACCTCGTGACTGATCGTGGACGGCGTTTTTTGCAAAGTGGAACAAGACTCACTCCCGGGTCAGCAAACTCGAAAAATTGACGGTCTCATTATTTGTGGTTTCGAATTTTTCTATGCGCTAAAAACCGAGGTTTTTTATCGTTATTTAACGCCTTTATCTTATTGACAAACTGGTAATCTCTGCTGCGTAAAAAATCATCCAGGGGAATAGCATGGCAGCAATACAGGGGATTGAAGGGGTTATTAGCCAGTTACAGGCGACGGCGATGGCCGCGCGCGGGCAAGAAACGCACTCGCAGTCGACGGTGAGTTTTGCCGGCCAGCTACATGCTGCGCTGGATCGTATTAGCGACAGACAAACGGCGGCGCGCGTTCAGGCGGAAAAATTCACTCTGGGTGAGCCGGGCATTGCGCTTAATGACGTGATGGCTGATATGCAAAAAGCGTCCGTCTCCATGCAAATGGGGATTCAGGTGCGCAACAAGCTGGTCGCCGCGTACCAGGAAGTCATGTCCATGCAGGTTTAAGCCAGGGCTGACAACCCATCCGCAGCGAACTCCCGGGCGCTTACCTAAGTCAGCGGCGGGGGGGCGCGACGCCCATGCAACCAGTGCGTGATTATGTGGGCTTGTTTTTTGCGAGGCGCGCTCATTTTATTGATAAGCGGGTTGCACATTGTTGCAGGGACTTATTAAAAATAGGGTACGCCTGTTTACTGACGCCATTCATTCCTACTATTCGTTCTGACGCTATTGTCATTGAGTTTGCAATCCAGAATGTTCCTGCAATATATGCGCCGTTGCGATAATACACGGTAAATTCTTTATTAATGCCTGGAATATCTGTTTCATGGAGATCCAGTATATACCCATACGGGGACAGATTATCAGCGAGACAGCGGGCAATGGCGCTCGGATGTGCATTGACCACTGTGACGGGTGAGTAACGGGCAGCGGCAAGACAGACGACTCCAATAATGGAGATGAAAATAATTTTTATCATTTTTTTGGCTTCTGCTGTGCATAAATAAATCATCACCTGATAATGTCAGTGAGTAAAAATATAAATACCTGATAGTCTTTTATGACGTAGAGGGAAAATAATAATTATTTTATGTTTTGCTTAAAATAGTCATGGGTTTTTCATCGACTCAGACAAAATTAAAACGGTATACGTTATATAATAGATTTATGCCACGGCGCACAAGACGACCTTGTCTGATTTCTTTTATGCGTTTTAGATTTTTGCCGGTTACGCCGTAAAAGGTCTCCCGCCGTAACGTACAGCGGGAGCATGCGTTTATTTTTGAATCAGATAACGAATTGTCGGGCCATCCTGCTGGATATCCAGCACCGTATAGCCGTGATTGCGTGCATCCAGTGGAATATTATTAATGGATTGCGGACAGTCGCTCACCACTTCCAGGATCTCCCCTTTTTTTAGCTGCGGCATCGCTTCCAGAGTGGCGACCGCCGGGTACGGGCAAGGTTCGCCAACCATATCCAGACGGTAATCAGGGACGATATTTTTCATACAGATTCCTTAGCAGGCGTCAGCCCCGCACGGCGGAAAAAACGTTTTTCCCAGCCGATAATTAACATCAGCGCGGCAAATAATAACAGGTAGGTGACCAGCAGACCGCCCAGCGGACCAAAGGTATTCAGCAGGTTAACTTTATCCCAACTGGTCGCCAGCGCGGGCGCGAAATCATCCCAGTAGTAAGCCAGGATGGTTGAACCGATGACATTGCCGAGGCCCACCCACCAGTAATGCACCTGGCCTTCTACTGCGCGGTACATCCAGCCGGTTTCGCAGCCGCCCGCCAGCACGATGCCAAAACCGAACAGCAGTCCGCCAATGATCGCATTCGGGCCAGCCCACATAATTTTAGGTGCAACGCCCAACTGCACGTAGCTGAAAATACCAATGGCGCTGACCGCCATGCCGAAAATAATCGCTTTCGCCATATGGGCGCGTCCGGAGATCCACAGATCGCGAAAGGCCGAGGTAAAGCAGATTTGCGCGCGCTCGATCAGCAGCCCAAACCCGACGCCGAACAGCATCGCCAGCCCCAGTTTCGGCTGATGCATTGCCGTTAATAACGCCCAGCCAATCATGCCGATAAAGACCAGCATACCGAGCCTGAAACGCCGTCTTGCCTGATCTGGTTTCTGCGTCAGTGGCGAAGCCGCGGAGACCTTTTGCATTTTCACCGGTATGCGAAATATCGGCAGCAACGTAAAGCGGGCGCCGAACCAGGAGCCGATAGCGGTCGCCAGCGCAAAGAACCACGCGTGTAGGGAGAACTGCGGGATCCCGGTAAAAAAGGCGGCCAGGTTACACCCCATCGCCAGACGCGCGCCGAAGCCAGCGATCATGCCTCCGACCACCGCCTGTACGATACGGATTCGGCTGCGCGGCATACGCAGTTTTACGTTGTTGGCCCACAGCGCCGCGGCGAAACAGCCGCCGAACATGCCGAGGATCATCATGCCGTCGATACGCGTCAGCGGCGTACCTTCCAGATGAATCAGCTTGTAGTAGCCCCACTGTTCGGCATGAACGCCAAAAAGCTGCAAAATTTGCCCGCCCCAGCGGGTAAATTCGCCCGTCACGGCCCAGAACGTGCCGGTGATGCCAAAATAGTAGGTAGAGAGAATACCGGCTGCGATCACCGCAGGGGCCGGCGCCCAGAATTTAATTAACCAGGTTTGCTTGAAGTGTTGCCATGACATGTGTTTAGCCTCTGAACTCAGAAGGTGTGAAACAAGAAGTGCGCATACTACACCGATCACAGAATTTGCCTACACCTAATAAGCGGTAATACCGACTGGATCAAATTGCGGTCAGCGCCTGGAAAGGCTGGCGGCGTCAGGGCTTTAATGCCACAATTCCTCTTTCTTCTGATGCAGGATGAATGATGAAAAAAGTAGCGATCGTTGGAGCATTGCTGGTTCTGGCCGGATGCGCCGAGGTGGAAAACTATAATGATGTGGTGAAAACGCCCGCGCCGGCCGGTCTGGAAGGGTACTGGCAGTCAAAAGGCCCACAACGTAAGCTGGTGAGCCCTGAAGCTATCGCCAGCCTGGTAGTGACTAAAGAAGGCGATACGCTGGACTGCCGCCAGTGGCAGCGCGTTATTGCTCTGCCGGGCAAGCTGACCATGCTCTCCGATGACTTAACCAATGTTACGGTTAAGCGTGAGCTCTATGAAATTGAGCGCGACGGGAATACTCTGGAATATGATGGCATGACGCTGCAACGGGTCGCTCGTCCGACGCCGGAGTGCGCCGCCGCGTTAGAAAAAACGCCGCTGCCGACGCCGCTGCCGTAATTTCGCTTCCCGGCAGCGCTCTGCCGCCGGGAACGCTCATCACACGTCCTCAATGACCCACACGCTGACGCTGCCTGCGTTGCAGAAGAACGTCGCTTCGCCTTGATCATTGGTTACAACATGCTCACTGCGGTTTCCCAGAAAATCACGCCAGGTCTTGTTAGCGTAATTGTCGCCGAGCAGGAGGGTTTTTTCACCGTCGTCGCCATTGGAAAGTACAACCACACAGCCCGGATTCTCTTCAGTACCGCTGCGACTAAAGGCGATACAGTTAGGATGATCGAAAAAGAGAGTTTGTATACCGTGCGCAAAACGCTGACGAGCAAGGATCAGCCGATCCAGTTGGTTAATCACCGGCATGTCGACCCGACAGGTCTCGCCATTTTCGCCGCTATCCTCATAGCTGGCGCCGTATAAATCGGGATAAAACACCGACGGTACGCCGTTTTCACGAAGCAGGATCAGCGCATAGGCCAATGGTTTGAACCAGGGTTCTACCGGCGCTTCCAGCGCCTGTAACGGTTGTGTATCGTGGTTAGCGACCAGCGTCACCGCATGAAAAGGGTCGGCTTCTACCAGCGTGCCGGTGAATATGTGGCGCATGTCATACTCCGCGCCCTGGCGCGAGGCTTCATGAAATTTCATCTGCAACGGCGCGTCGAACAGCATGGTTTTCCCGTCGACCTGATCGATGTACGTTTGCAGTTTATCCACTTCATGCGACCAGTATTCTGCGACAATAAACAGCGGTTTTGGTGCAACCGCCTGTACATGCTCAATCCATTCTTTATAAAACCAGGCGGGTATATGTTTTACCGCGTCCAGGCGAAAGCCGTCACAATGGGTTTGTTCCATGACCCAACGAGCCCAATATTTAATCTCTTCCGTAACCGCGTGATTGCGAAAATCGATATTTTCCCCCATCAGATAGTCAAAATTACCCATCTCATCATCAACCTGATCGTTCCAGCCATCGCCGGTATAGTCATTGACGATCTTAAAAATGCCGTCTTCGTCGGGATTCTCGATGTGATCAATGCCGCTAAAACAGTGATAGTCCCAAATAAAGTTGGAATACTGGCCCGCGCGGGCAGGGAAGGTGTAGCGCGTCCAGCCTTCGCATTCAATGATGTTGTCATCGATTTGCGTGCGGTCATCCTGATTCACGCGCTGAACGCGAATACGTTCTTTTTCGTCTGCCCCCATTTTGTGGTTCACGACGACGTCGAGCAGCACCGCAATATTATTTTTTTTGAGCGCGTCTATCGCCGTCAGTAACTGGCGTTTATCGCCGTACTTTGTCGCGATAGTTCCTTTTTGGTCAAATTCGCCGAGGTCAAACAGGTCGTAGGTATCATAGCCTACGGAATAGCCGCCGGAGGCGCCTTTACAGGCGGGCGGTAGCCAGACCATATTGATACCGATATCATTCAGCCCATCAGCACGTTCCGCCAGCTCAGGCCAGAGTTTACCGCCGTCGGGATAATACCAGTGGAAGTACTGCAATAACGTGGGGTTTTTCATCTTCCGTGCTCCAGAAGTCGTTTAGCCGACCTCTGGAGTATGGAAGAATTTTCATACGAGACGGGAAAATATTATGAGGCGCCAGGCGCATCTGGCACGAGTAACATACCGGAAAGACGCCCATAAGCGTTGTTGAGTGATTTTTGGCGGGTGGATTGTCCGATCAAACTACTGAGTTCATCCAGTCGCTGTTGCAGCAGCCCTTTCAGGAGCTGCTCATTATCCAGCGTTTGTTTGATGTATCCGGCGACCATATCCTGAATACTTCGCGTAATGCCCGGTGGAGTTTGCTTTTCCATCACCGTTTCAATACTTTGCAGATAGGAGACCTCTTGTTGCAATAAGAGATCCCATTCACCTCGCTGCGCAAGTTCAAGCAGCGATTGACTGAGCAGCGCAATACGCTGCCAACGGTTGATAAACTCCACGGTTGAGGTCATTAACGAGACTCCTGGAAAGATGCTTTCGGTGAAATCTGTTTCCAGGCTTCTGCAATATTGCTGAGTAACCCTTCCACTTCTTCGATGGCCTGAGCGTCGTTACGCAAATTAGCCTGCAGTAAACGGCGAATCATATAGTCGTATAGCTCGGAAAGATTCGTCGCAATCTCACCGCCTTTTTCCTGATCGAGGCCGGCTTTCAGCCCGTTATCGATAATATTGATGGCTTTGCTTAACGCTTCACCTTTCGCGACAACATCGCCTTGTTCTAAAAACAGGCGAGCGCGCACCAGAGCGCTATTCGCGCCATCAAACAACATTTCAATCAACTGATGCGGGCTGGCGCTCATCACGGCGCTTTCCACGCTGACTTGCGCATAAGCTTTGATACCGCTCGCGGTGTACATGGTGACCTCTGTTATCAGGACTTGTTCATAGCTGTAAATTGCTGGGTCAAATAACTACTGGTGTTATTCAGTTTACTCATCATGGTATCCAGTTGGGTAAACTGGGCCTTGTAACGGGCAACGGTTTCATCGATGCTATTGCTAACGGACAGGTACTGTTTTGTCAGGCTTTTCAGCGTGGCGTTAACGTTGTCCTGCGCATTATCAATAATGCCGTCATCCGCCAGATAACTTTTCACTTCGGTGGCAATTTTGGTGGTGATCCCCGTTTCTTTACCATCGCCCACCAGCAGCTCACGCGCTGCGGCTGTATTATCTTTCAATACTTTGGTCAGCTTATCATCATCAATCTTCAGTTTGCCGGAAGTCCCATCCTGGGTGATGCCAATTTCCGCCATTGTTTTGAACGCAGAATTACTGCCGCTATTGGCAAATTGTGCCCGAATCCCGGTCTGGATAGTACGAACCACACTATCGCCTAACAGCGCGCCGTTTTTATCGCTGGCTTCTTCGCCCGGCTCAACGGCGGTATATTTGGTTAACGAGCTAAAGGTATCCACCAGCGAGTTATAGGCATCCACCCAGGATTTAATCGCCTCTTTCGCCTTGGTATCATCTTTCGTTACCGTCACGGTCGCGTCGGTCACTTTCTTGGTCAGGGTGAGTGTAATTCCCTGAGGGGCGTCGGTTACGGTATTGCTCTGACGCTCAATGTCGATGCCGTTTACGTTCAGCTTCGCGTTTTCTGCTTTCACCAGCTCTTGCATATTGCCGGTATTGGTGGTGCTGTCATAAGCGAGTAGATCGTTAAGTTTTGTATCGCCTTCCACCGTGATCTTCATCGTATTGTCAGTACCGCTATTGGCGGTAAGCACCAACTGGAATTCGTTCTCTTTGACCTTAACGATACTGGCGGCGATACCGCTGTCGGCGTCATTGATGGCGTCACGGATCGCCTCCATGGAGGTGTCGCCTTTATCCAGCTTAATTTCCAGCGGCTCTTTACGTCCCGGCTGTTCAATTTTAATTGTCCGGGACGTGACCGACGTATCGCCCAACTGCTCTTTGGTGGTCGCGAAGGTGGTTTTTGTCGCCAGCGACTGTGCGGCGGCAAGCTGGGTTACGTTAATCTTATAAGTCCCTGCGGCAGCGCCAGCGGTAGTACTGACTTTGAGATCTTCAGTGGTGCTGGACGCCACGGTAGACTTAAATAAATCCGCTTTATTTAACGCGGTATTTGCCGTCTGGAATTTTTCTAATGCGCTTTTCAATGTGCCATAGGCGGTTAGCTTTGCCGAATTCGCGCTCTGCTGTTTGGTAATTGGCGTTAAGCGTCCTTTTTCGTTCTTTGTCAGGTCTGTCAACAACTGGTCTAACGGTAAGTTTGATCCCACACCTAATGATGAAATTGAAGCCATGCCTTCTTCCTTTTTGATTGCAAACAGTAGTTAAGCGCGTTATCGGCAATCTGGAGGCAAAGTTTAATGATAATTTTGCAAAAATAATGCGCGGAATAATGATGCATAAAGCGGCTATTTCGCCGCCTAAGAAAAAGATCGGGGGAAGTGAAAAATTTTCTAAAGTTCGAAATTCAGGTGCCGATACAAGGGTTACGGTGAGAAACCGTGGGCAACAGCCCAATAACATCAAGTTGTAATTGATAAGGAAAAGATCATGGCACAAGTCATTAATACAAACAGCCTGTCGCTGTTGACCCAGAATAACCTGAACAAATCCCAGTCTGCTCTGGGCACCGCTATCGAGCGTCTGTCTTCCGGTCTGCGTATCAACAGCGCGAAAGACGATGCGGCAGGTCAGGCGATTGCTAACCGTTTTACCGCGAACATCAAAGGTCTGACTCAGGCTTCCCGTAACGCTAACGACGGTATTTCTATTGCGCAGACCACTGAAGGCGCGCTGAACGAAATCAACAACAACCTGCAGCGTGTGCGTGAACTGGCGGTTCAGTCTGCTAACAGCACCAACTCCCAGTCTGACCTCGACTCCATCCAGGCAGAAATCACCCAGCGCCTGAACGAAATCGACCGTGTATCCGGCCAGACTCAGTTCAACGGCGTGAAAGTCCTGGCGCAGGACAACACCCTGACCATCCAGGTTGGTGCCAACGACGGTGAAACTATCGATATCGATCTGAAGCAGATCAACTCTCAGACCCTGGGTCTGGATACGCTGAATGTGCAGAAAAAATATGATGTGAAGAGCGAAGCAGTTAAAAGCGGCGGTGGGGCAACACTCAATACCACTGGTCTTAATGATGCAGCTCTTAAAACGGGTGTTGGTGGTGCAACAAACGGTACTGCTGCAATTAAGGATGGTAAAGTCTTCTTCGATGCAACTGATAATAAATATTTTATTGAAGTAGAAGGTTTAACCGCTGGCGACGCTACTAAAAATGGTGTTTATGAAGTTAGTGTTGCAGATGATGGCACTGTTACAATGCCGACAACCACGAAAGTGACAGGAGGCATGCCAGCCACGGCGACGGCAGTAACCGAAACGCAGCCAAAACCTGTAGCCCTCAGTACAGCAGTTAAAGATCAGTTGACCGACAGTGGTATTAGTGCTGCTGATGCTGCAAAAGGCCAATTAGTTACGATGTCTTATACGGATAAAAACGGTAAGACTATTGATGGCGGTTTCGGTGTTAAAGTTGGGGCTAATATTTATGCTGCAACAAAAAATAAAGATGGATCGTTCAGCATTAACACCACTGAATATACCGATAAAGGCGGCAACACTAAAACTGCACTGAACCAACTGGGTGGCGCAGACGGTAAAACTGAAGTCGTTTCTATCGACGGTAAAACCTATAATGCCAGCAAAGCTGCTGGTCACAACTTCAAAGCACAGCCAGAGCTGGCTGAAGCGGCTGCTACAACCACCGAAAACCCACTGGCTAAAATTGATGCCGCGCTGGCGCAGGTTGATGCGCTGCGTTCTGACCTGGGTGCGGTACAGAACCGTTTCAACTCCGCTATCACCAACCTGGGCAATACCGTAAATAACCTGTCTTCTGCCCGTAGCCGTATCGAAGATTCCGACTACGCGACCGAAGTTTCCAACATGTCTCGCGCGCAGATCCTGCAGCAGGCCGGTACCTCCGTTCTGGCGCAGGCGAACCAGGTTCCGCAAAACGTCCTCTCTTTACTGCGTTAATCCGGCGATTGATTCACCGACACGTGGTACACAATCAAGGCAGCGAAAGCTGCCTTTTTTAATTCCGGAGCCTGTGTAATGAAAGAAATCACCGTCACTGAACCTGCCTTTGTCACCCGCTTTTCCTGTTCTGGCTCGGCCTGCCGCGACCACTGTTGTAAGGGCTGGAAAATCACGCTGGATAAGACGACGGTTAAAAAGTATCTCGCCAGTAAAGACGCGACGATTCGTACCATCGCGCAAGATAATATTATTCTGCTGAAAAAGAACAACAGCCACTGGGGCGAAATTAAGCTGCCTTCGGCGCTGGGGAATTGTCCCTATCTGGATGAGGACCGTCTGTGCCGGGTACAAAAAACGTTAGGCGCAAAGGCATTAAGTCATACCTGTTCCTCTTTCCCGCGGGCGCACCATACCTATAAAAATGAGGTACGTAACTCCCTGAGTCTTGCCTGCCCGGAGGTGACGTCCCGCATTTTAAACGATCCTGACGCGATGGCGCTCGGCGAAAAAACTATCATTCAGCAGACATTCAATACTGCGCCGTTATTCCCAGCGCAGCAAAAGTTACTCAATCTGTTTTGCCTGAGTCTGATCAACCATGCCAACAGCAGTACGGAAGCCGCGCTCTATGCGTTGATTAAATTTGTCATGTATACGCAGAAATTTGCCAAAATAGATGATGCCGCGCTGGGCGAACTGGAACAGGTGTATGCCGCGTTACTTGAACAGTTGCAGACCGGCGTGCTGGCGCAGGAGTTGATGAATATCGCGCCGGATAGCAAGGTAAAAACCTCGCTGGTATTGCAGATGCAGAACTATTTCCGCTCGCTCCCACTTAATCGTGGCAGTGTTATCCTCGATCACTACATCCAGTGTCTTCTGCGGGTGCTGACGGCGGAAGAGGGCGTTTCAATGGAGAAGAAGGTGAGCGATATTGAGTCCTCATTAGCGCGCTGTTTACAGGCGGATGAGCAGCAGAAGAACTGGGCTTTCAGAAATTTAATTCTCTATAAAATTTGGGAAAATAATTTCCCCAACCAGCCGAATGTCGACCCGTTACGCGCGCTGTATATTATCGTGGCGGAATATGCGTTTATTAAGCTATTAACGGCAGCCAGCGTGCATGAGCGCGGGCGTCTTGAGTGGGATGACGTTACCAATATTGTGTATAGTTTTCACTCCCGCAGCCAGCATAACAGCGAGGTGGCGGCGAATTTTCATCGCCATATAGAAACGGTGCGTACTGGCGACGATCTGTCGATGATTCATCTTCTGACATAGTTTTGTTCGGGGTGGGCTTTTGCGCATCCCGTTTATCCTATCTGGCTGATTTTATTCTGCTCTTTGAGCCGCTAAAAAGGCGCTACAGGTTACATAAGTGAAATAACCCTTCTTTTATAGCCTTATTCCTTCGATAGAACCCTCTGTAGAAACGGATAATCATGCCGATAACTCATTTAACGCAGGGCTGTTTATCGTGAATTCACTGTATACCGCTGAAGGTGTAATGGATAAACACTCGCTGTGGCAGCGTTATGTACCGCTGGTGCGTCACGAAGCATTGCGCCTGCAGGTGCGATTGCCGGCGAGCGTGGAACTGGACGATCTGCTACAAGCGGGCGGCATCGGGTTATTAAATGCGGTCGACCGATATGACGCTTTGCAAGGAACGGCATTTACCACTTACGCAGTGCAGCGTATTCGTGGGGCGATGCTGGATGAATTACGCAGCCGCGATTGGGTGCCGCGTAGCGTCCGGCGTAATGCCCGCGAAGTGGCGCAGGCGATGGGACAACTGGAGCAGGAACTGGGGCGTAATGCGACGGAAACCGAAGTGGCGGAACGTCTTGGCATCCCTGTTGCGGAGTATCGTCAGATGTTGCTCGATACCAACAACAGCCAACTTTTCTCTTACGATGAGTGGCGGGAAGAGCATGGCGATAGCATCGAACTGGTGACTGAAGAACATCAACAGGAAAACCCGTTACATCAACTGCTGGAGGGCGACCTGCGACAGCGGGTAATGGATGCGATTGAATCGCTGCCGGAACGCGAGCAACTGGTGTTAACGCTGTATTACCAGGAAGAGCTCAATCTCAAAGAGATTGGCGCGGTACTGGAAGTCGGCGAATCGCGGGTCAGCCAGTTGCATAGTCAGGCCATCAAACGATTACGCACCAAACTGGGTAAGTTATAGGTCGCGCATGGTCGCACCCGAAAAGTGCCGCACAACGTATAGACTACCAGGAGTTCTCATGACGGTGCAGCAACCTAAAAGGCGGCCCTTGAGCCGCTATCTTAAAGACTTTAAACACAGCCAGACGCATTGCGCGCATTGTCACAAACTGCTCGACCGCATTACGCTGGTTCGCCGTGGCAAGATCGTTAATAAAATCGCTATTTCACAGCTGGATATGCTACTTGACGACGCTGCCTGGCAGCGGGAGCAGAAGGAGTGGGTGGCGCTGTGTCGCTTTTGCGGCGATTTGCACTGCAAAAAGCAGAGTGATTTTTTCGATATTATCGGTTTCAAGCAGTATTTGTTTGAACAAACCGAGATGAGCCATGGCACGGTGCGGGAATATGTCGTGCGTTTACGACGTCTTGGCAATTACCTCAGCGAGCAAAACATTTCCCACGATCTGCTGCAGGACGGTTTTCTCGATGAAAGCCTGGCGCCATGGTTGCCGCAAACCAGCACCAATAATTACCGTATCGCACTACGTAAATACCAGCAATATAAAGCGCATCAGCAGATTGCGCCCAGACAGAAATCCCCCTTTACCGCCAGTTCTGATATATATTAAAAAAGCATAAGATGTAGCAGAGTCGTGTTGGTGAAACGTGGCAAACCTTCTACATTAGGCTGAGTCCCCCAAAGGTTCGCGAGACGTGACGATGCGCCATGGCGGGACACAGTCTATGGTCATTAACGGCAATATTCGGGGTTACTATGAAATTAGCACTGCTGGGACGTCAGGCACTGATGGGAGTAATGGCTGTAGCGCTGGTGGCGGGAATGAGCGCGAAGAGCTTTGCCGATGAGGGTTTGCTGAACAAAGTTAAAGAACGCGGCACGCTGCTGGTAGGGCTGGAAGGTACCTATCCGCCGTTTAGTTTTCAGGGCGAAGACGGCAAATTAACCGGTTTTGAAGTCGATTTCGCCGAGGCGTTGGCAAAACACCTGGGCGTTAAAGCGTCGTTGAAGCCGACCAAATGGGACGGAATACTGGCGTCGCTGGACGCTAAACGCATTGATGTGGTGATAAACCAGGTCACGATTTCAGACGTCCGCAAGAAAAAGTATGATTTCTCTACGCCTTACACTGTCTCCGGCGTTCAGGCGCTGGTGAAAAAAGGCAATGAAGGCACGATCAAAACGGCGGCCGATCTGCAGGGCAAAAAAGTTGGCGTTGGGCTGGGGACTAACTATGAAGAGTGGCTACGTCAACATGTTCAGGGTGTGGATATCCGTACTTATGACGATGATCCTACAAAATACCAGGATCTGCGCGTAGGCCGTATTGACGCGATTTTAGTCGATCGTCTGGCGGCGCTGGATCTGGTGAAAAAAACCAAAGGTACGCTGGCTGTCACCGGTGATGCGTTTTCGCGTCAGGAGTCCGGCGTTGCGTTACGTAAAGGCAACGAAGACTTGCTGAAGGCGGTAGATAACGCCATTGCGGAAATGCAAAAAGATGGCACCTTAAAAGCGCTCTCTGAAAAATGGTTTGGCGCTGACGTGACCCAATAATGCTCTACGTTGCCCGGCAGGCAGAGCGCCGCCGGGCAATATCAACCTCATACTATGTCAGCAAACGGAGGCGCGTGAACCGGCGCCTTTTTTATTTCCGTTAGATCAACGTGCATAATAAAAAGAACACACCACAACGTTACCGGAGGCTCAATGCCACTACATCACTTAACGCGCTTCCCTCGCCTGGAGCTTATCGGCGCGCCGACCCCGCTCGAATACCTGCCGCGATTGTCTGATTATCTTGGCCGTGAGATTTACATTAAGCGCGATGACGTTACGCCCATTGCAATGGGCGGCAATAAACTGCGCAAGCTGGAGTTTCTGGTGGCCGACGCGCTGCGAGAAGGGGCGGATACGCTGATAACCGCAGGGGCGATTCAGTCAAACCATGTCCGTCAGACGGCGGCGGTCGCGGCCAAATTGGGGCTGCATTGCGTCGCTTTGCTGGAAAATCCAATCGGTACCACCGCGGAAAATTACCTGACGAATGGTAATCGCCTGTTACTGGATTTATTTAATACACAAATTGAGATGTGCGATGCGCTAACCGATCCGGATGCGCAGTTGCAAACGCTGGCGACGCGCATTGAAGCGCAAGGGTTCAGGCCCTATGTGATTCCGGTCGGCGGCTCCAGCGCGCTGGGCGCAATGGGATACGTAGAGAGCGCCCTGGAAATCGCCCAGCAGTGTGAAGAGGTCGTCGGGCTCTCTTCGGTGGTGGTGGCCTCCGGCAGCGCCGGAACGCACGCCGGGTTAGCTGTCGGGCTGGAACATCTGATGCCGGATGTCGAACTGATTGGCGTGACCGTTTCACGTGCTGTCGCCGAGCAGAAACCCAAAGTGATTGCCTTACAGCAGGCTATTGCCGGTCAGCTGGCGCTGACGGCGACGGCGGATATTCATTTATGGGATGACTATTTTGCCCCGGGGTACGGCGTGCCAAATGACGCGGGGATGGAGGCGGTGAAACTGCTGGCGAGCCTGGAGGGGGTGCTGCTAGATCCGGTATATACCGGCAAAGCGATGGCGGGTCTGATAGACGGCATCAGCCAGAAACGCTTTAACGATGACGGGCCGATTCTCTTTATTCACACCGGTGGGGCGCCTGCGCTGTTTGCCTACCATCCTCATGTATAACCTCCAGGTAATCAACGCGAATGCAAGAAAGTATCCAACTGGTTATTGAATCGCTGCCGTATTTGCTTAAAGGCGCCGTCTTTACCCTGCAACTGAGTATTGGCGGTATGTTTTTTGGTCTGCTGCTGGGATTTGTGCTGGCGCTGATGCGGATGTCTCCGCTATGGCCGGTTCGCTGGCTGGCGCGCTTTTATATCTCGATTTTTCGCGGTACGCCGCTTATCGCCCAGTTATTTATGATCTATTACGGCCTGCCGCAATTTGGGATTGAGCTGGACCCTATCCCGGCGGCGATGATTGGTTTATCGCTCAATACCGCGGCTTACACGTCCGAGACGCTGCGCGCGGCGATCTCGGCTATCGACAAGGGACAATGGGAAGCGGCGGCGAGCATTGGCATGACGCCGTGGCAAACGCTACGTCGCGCTATTTTGCCGCAGGCGGCTCGTGTCGCGCTTCCGCCGTTGAGCAACAGCTTTATCAGCCTGGTGAAAGATACGTCGCTCGCCGCGACGATTCAGGTGCCGGAGTTGTTCCGCCAGGCGCAGTTAATTACCTCGCGAACGCTGGAGGTGTTTACCATGTATCTGGCCGCGTCGTTAATCTACTGGGTAATGGCGACCGTCTTATCGGCACTGCAAAACTATTTTGAAAACCAGCTTAACCGCCAGGAGAGAGAGCCAAAATGAGTGCGATCGAAGTCACCAACCTGGTCAAAAAATTTCATGGTCAAACGGTGCTGCACGGTATCGACCTTGAGGTGAAGCCCGGAGAAGTCGTCGCCATTATCGGCCCGAGCGGCTCAGGGAAGACAACGTTATTACGCTGCATTAACCTGCTGGAACAACCGGAAGCGGGCACCATTAAAGTGGGCGATATTATCATCGATACCGCCCGCCCATTCAGCCAGCAAAAAGGGTTGATTCGCCAGCTACGTCAGCATGTCGGCTTTGTCTTTCAGAGTTTTAACCTGTTCCCGCATCGTACCGTGCTGGAAAATATCATTGAAGGTCCGGTGATTGTAAAGGGAGAGCCGAAAGCCGAGGCGACGGCGCTGGCGCGGGAACTGTTAGCCAAAGTCGGGTTGGCTGGTAAAGAGACCCGTTATCCGCGCCGCCTGTCGGGCGGGCAACAGCAGCGCGTGGCGATTGCACGCGCGCTGGCGATGCGCCCGGAAGTGATTCTGTTTGATGAGCCGACGTCGGCGCTTGATCCTGAATTAGTCGGCGAGGTGCTTAATACGATTCGCCAGCTGGCGCAGGAAAAGCGCACGATGGTGATCGTCACTCACGAAATGAGCTTTGCGCGTGACGTGGCTGATCGGGCAATATTTATGGATCAGGGGCAAATCGTTGAGCAGGGGCCGGCGAAAACCTTGTTCGCCGATCCTCAGCATCCGCGTACCCGCCAGTTCCTTGAGAAATTTTTAGTGAAATAATACCTTTTCAACGCTCGCCCGAATTAGCCGCGCCTCGGGCGAGCGCAATGAATAATTATGAAGTCATTCTGCCAGATTATTAACCTCGCTCTCAGGCGGAAGCCAAAAAACTGTAATGCCGCTCAAGTATTCTACGATTCGTCCGATATTTCTTATATATAAACACTATTTATGTGTTAATTTAAGTCATTCATAATAATGATTATCAATATCAAAGGCGTGACCATAAAATATGCAGGAAAATGATTTCTTCACCTGGCGACGCGCAATGTTGTTACGCTTTCAGGAGATGGCGGCAGCAGAGGATGTTTATACTGAATTGCAATATCAGACACAGCGGCTGGAATTTGATTATTATGCCCTGTGTGTTCGTCATCCCGTTCCCTTTACCCGGCCTAAAATATCGCTTCGTACCACTTATCCTCCGGCGTGGGTAACGCATTATCAGTCCGAAAACTATTTTGCGATCGATCCGGTATTAAAGCCGGAAAATTTCAGGCAGGGTCATTTACATTGGGATGACGTGCTATTTCATGAAGCGCAGGCGATGTGGGATGCCGCCCAGCGTTTCGGATTACGCAGAGGCGTAACCCAGTGTGTGATGTTGCCGAACCGGGCGCTGGGCTTTTTATCTGTCTCCCGTAGCAGTTTACGCTGCTCCTCGTTTACCTACGATGAAGTGGAGCTGAGGTTGCAACTGCTGGCGCGGGAGAGTCTTTCGGCGCTGACAAGATTTGAAGACGACATGGTGATGGCGCCTGAGATGCGTTTCAGTAAACGTGAGAAAGAGATTCTGAAGTGGACGGCGGAAGGGAAGACCTCATCAGAGATCGCCATTATTCTGTCGATTTCTGAAAATACCGTTAACTTCCATCAGAAAAACATGCAGAAGAAATTCAATGCGCCAAATAAAACACAGATTGCCTGCTACGCTGCGGCGACAGGTCTGATATGACGTGCTGACGATGCTTCGCGCCAGACGCGAAACCGGCTGAAAGCGATGCTAACAGCCGGTTTTTTACTACTGGCGGTAAGCTTGTTTAATTTGCTTAACCGTACTGGAAAATACCGCCGCTTGTGCTTCATCATCCATCTGCGCGATCTGTTTTTCCATTTTAAGAATCACGCGCCCTGCATCGGCCTGGCCCATCGCCTGCAGCATCAGCGTTAACATGGCTTTCAGGCAGTTGACTTCAGTAGCCAGTTCTTGATTATTCTCAGCGGTGGAAAAATCAGGCGTACTCATTTATTTTCCTCGTTATGTTTCAGTGAAAATGTGCGATAGCAGATGTTAAGGCGGCGGAGTATACCATAAGCTACGCTAAAAATAGCAGTGGTTGTTTTTTGATCAAAAAGAGGAAGGTTTACCCACAAAATAAACGTTGCCGCGTGATGCATATATTTTCTTCATTCTTTGTTTATTACGCGTATTTCACTCGTTAATTATTGTTACAAAGTTGATTCTCTAATTAGTGTTTAGACAGCGGAACGTGAAATTTTTGTCACCATTATGAAATATCAGCCCGGGACAGCGCCGCCAGAAGGGGCTACAACGTTGGCAGTTGCCACATGACGTACAACATAATTTCCAAAAACGAGAGCAAAATCGAATACCCGGTGTTTTTTTACGTTTCAAAGTTGAGATAAAACCAGCTAATATAAGGACGATTAACTATCAGTAGCGTTATCCCTATTCTGGAGATATTCCTTTGATCAACGTTCTTCTTGTTGATGACCACGAACTGGTGCGCGCAGGGATACGACGCATTCTTGAAGATATAAAGGGCATTAAAGTTGTCGGTGAAGCGTGCTGCGGAGAGGATGCGGTAAAATGGTGCCGTACTAACGCCGTTGACGTCGTGCTGATGGATATGAACATGCCCGGTATTGGCGGCCTTGAGGCGACGCGTAAAATTGCCCGATCGACAGCGGATATCAAAGTGATCATGCTGACCGTCCATACGGAGAACCCGTTGCCCGCCAAAGTGATGCAGGCTGGCGCAGCTGGCTATCTCAGCAAAGGCGCTGCGCCTCAGGAGGTGGTGAGCGCTATTCGTTCGGTGTATTCCGGACAACGTTATATCGCCTCCGATATCGCTCAGCAGATGGCGCTCAGTCAGATCGAGCCTGCAAAAACGGAAACGCCGTTCGCCAGTTTGTCTGAACGCGAGTTGCAGATTATGCTGATGATCACCAAGGGTCAGAAGGTCAATGAGATTTCAGAACAGCTGAATCTCAGTCCTAAAACGGTGAACAGCTATCGCTATCGTATGTTCAGTAAATTAAACATTCATGGTGATGTTGAGCTGACTCACCTGGCAATCCGCCATGGCCTGTGTAATGCGGAGACGTTAACAAGCCAGTGAGTGAAATATTTGACGCAAAGGCGTTCCTGAAAACCGTTACCAGCCAACCCGGTGTCTATCGTATGTATGACGCCGGCGGTACGGTTATTTATGTCGGTAAAGCAAAAGACCTGAAAAAGCGTCTTTCCAGCTACTTTCGCAGCAACCTGGCTTCGCGTAAAACCGAAGCGCTAGTTGCGCAAATTCAACACATTGATGTCACGGTAACGCATACCGAAACGGAAGCGCTGCTGCTTGAGCATAATTACATCAAGTTGTATCAACCGCGTTACAACGTGTTGTTGCGTGATGATAAATCCTATCCTTTTATTTTTCTGAGCGGCGATACCCATCCGCGTCTGGCGATGCACCGTGGCGCCAAACATGCGAAAGGCGAGTACTTCGGTCCATTTCCTAATGGCTATGCCGTGCGGGAAACGCTGGCGCTGTTACAGAAAATTTTCCCTATCCGCCAGTGCGAAAACAGCGTGTATCGCAACCGCTCGCGTCCTTGCCTGCAATACCAGATTGGCCGCTGCTTAGGCCCCTGCGTTGCAGGACTGGTCAGCGAGGCGGAGTACACGCAACAAGTGGAGTATGTCCGGTTGTTTTTGTCCGGCAAGGACGACCAGGTCTTAACACAGCTGATTGCCCGAATGGAAAAGGCCAGCCAGGATCTGGCATTTGAAGAGGCGGCGCGTATTCGCGATCAGATCCAGGCGGTACGCCGGGTCACGGAGAGACAGTTTGTCTCCAATGCAGGCGACGATCTCGACGTGATCGGCGTGGCTTTTGATGCGGGTATGGCCTGTGTGCATGTGCTGTTTATTCGCCAGGGTAAGGTGCTGGGCAGCCGCAGCTATTTTCCAAAAGTGCCTGGCGGTACGGAACTGGGCGAAGTGGTGGAAACCTTTGTCGGGCAGTTTTACCTGCAGGGTAGCCAGATGCGCACGCTACCGGGCGAGATTCTACTCGATTTTAATCTTAACGATAAAACGCTGCTGGCCGACTCATTGTCGGAACTTGCCGGACGGCGTATTCATGTCCAGACAAAACCGCGCGGCGATCGCGCCCGTTATCTCAAGCTGGCGCGGACCAACGCGGCAACGGCCTTAATTACAAAACTTTCGCAGCAGTCCACCATCACGCAGCGTTTGACTGCGCTGGCGGCGGTATTAAAACTTCCTGCTATCAAGCGGATGGAGTGTTTTGACATCAGCCATACCATGGGGGAGCAAACGGTCGCATCCTGTGTGGTATTTGACGCTAACGGGCCGTTACGCGCCGAGTATCGTCGTTATAATATCGCGGGCATCACGCCGGGTGATGACTACGCGGCGATGAATCAGGTGCTACGTCGGCGTTATGGCAAGGCCATAGAAGAAAGTAAGATTCCGGACGTTATTCTGATCGACGGCGGAAAAGGGCAGCTCGCCCAGGCGAAAGCCGTTTTCGCTGAGCTGGATGTCCCCTGGGATAAGCATCGCCCTTTGTTGCTCGGCGTCGCCAAAGGCGCAGACAGAAAGGCCGGTCTGGAAACACTCTTTTTTGAACCGGAAGGCGAGGGGTTTAGCCTGCCGCCGGACTCGCCGGCGCTGCATGTTATTCAGCATATTCGCGATGAGTCGCACGATCACGCGATCGGCGGGCACCGTAAAAAACGCGCGAAGGTTAAAAATACCAGTACGCTGGAAACCATTGAAGGCGTTGGGCCTAAACGTCGCCAGATGCTGCTGAAATATATGGGCGGTTTGCAAGGACTACGTAACGCCAGCGTAGAAGAAATTGCAAAAGTGCCGGGTATTTCGCAAGGTCTGGCAGAAAAGATCTTCTGGTCGTTGAAACATTGAGGCCACTGTAGCAACATAGGGGTAATTTCACTGACAACAGATAGTTACCCGTCACTATGCAATTTAATATCCCTACGTTGCTCACGCTGTTTCGCGTCATCCTGATTCCATTCTTTGTCGTGGTGTTTTATTTGCCGTTCGCCTGGGCGCCGATGGTCAGCGCGCTGATTTTCTGTATTGCTGCTATTACCGACTGGTTTGACGGCTTTCTGGCGCGACGCTGGAACCAGAGTACGCGTTTCGGCGCTTTCCTCGACCCCGTCGCCGACAAGGTGCTGGTGGCGATCGCCATGGTGCTGGTCACCGAGCATTATCATAGCTGGTGGGTGACGTTACCTGCGGCGACGATGATAGCCCGCGAAATTATTATCTCTGCTCTGCGTGAATGGATGGCTGAGCTGGGCAAACGCAGTAGTGTAGCGGTCTCCTGGATCGGTAAAGTCAAAACTACCGCGCAGATGGTGGCGCTGGCGTGGCTCTTGTGGCGTCCGAATATCTGGGTAGAGTATGCCGGGATCGCGCTTTTCTTTGTTGCAGCGGTGCTAACGTTGTGGTCCATGTTGCAATATTTGAGCGCTGCACGCGGAGATTTGCTTGATCAGTGATCGTTTCGCCGCAAATTTCAGCAAACGATCGTGAGTGACGAAAAATATCGTTGACTCAGTGCGTCAGGTAAGTAGAATGCAACGCATCGAACGGCAGCACTGATTGCCAGACGATAACAAAATCAAGTGATTAACAAAGTTGCTTGATACTGCGGGAATAGCTCAGTTGGTAGAGCACGACCTTGCCAAGGTCGGGGTCGCGAGTTCGAGTCTCGTTTCCCGCTCCAGTTTAAAAGCATTGGCGTAAAGCGGATGCTGGCTGAAAAGCAAAAAAATTTGGCGCGTTAACAAAGCGGTTATGTAGCGGATTGCAAATCCGTCTAGTCCGGTTCGACTCCGGAACGCGCCTCCAATTTTTCCCGAGCCCGGATGGTGGAATCGGTAGACACAAGGGATTTAAAATCCCTCGGCGTTCGCGCTGTGCGGGTTCAAGTCCCGCTCCGGGTACCATGGGAAAGACAAGAATAATCAAAGCAATAAGCAGTGTCGTGAAACCACCTACGGGTGGTTTTTTTGTGTCTTCAATTTGTATGCCGACCGCGAGCGTGAACTTTCCAGCGCGATACACGGTAAAAAAACACCGGTAGCGGCATTTCTGCCAGTACAACAGTTATGTGCTACCGACCCGCAAGAACTTATGCCTGGTAAATACTAAACGTCGGGTAAATCAGCCGATAAAATCCATTAATCTCTATAAAAAATGCTGATATGTTTTATGCCTGCTTTATAAAGTGAGTAGGTCTGCCAGTGAAATATACCGATAATGCAAAATTGTTTATTAGCTTCATTAATATTGGGATTGTAGGTTGCGCTTTTTTACTTTTTTTTATTTTGTATGAGCCTGAGAGTGCAATCGCAACCTACTCTCTTCCAGGCGAGTTTTCCTCTTCGACATGTGATGCGCGTAATTTTATTGGCTACGTCGATGAAAACGATTTTGCAGAGTATATAAAAAAAGTAGAGCTGACGCGCTACAGTATGTATTGTCTGAAAAAAACAGGGGCGGGGCAGTGGAGTATTTATGCAAATTAAACGAGTATATAACTGTTCAGGGGTGTTTTCTGCACAATTTAATTAAAGGTAGATAGCGAACTAATATTCATCATAAGGTAATGTGATCCGCATCATGCTTTAATCACGTTTTGCAATATTGTCTTAATAACAGGTCAACTACAGATAATTTCGGGTTTTCGTGAATGGCGGTTTTGGTCAGTCTCTATATTATGCCTTCCCCGCTTTACGGAGATGATGATGCAAAAGAAAACCTGGGCCGTTTTATTGATACCATTGTGCCTCACCGCTTGCCACCAGACGACCTACCGATCAACAGCCAAAGATGAAATTCTCACAGGGAGCTATATTGACCCGACAAAAACACGCTTTCCGTTAGCGGATTATTCACAGTCGGTTGATAAATGGATACCTCCGGACTCGGCTGATTACACTATTCCGGTTATTGATAGTGCTACCCAACAACGCTACTTTAACGCACTAAAATCTCATTATTTCGGAATGGACAGTGAAGCGCACTCGCCGTGGAATGGTTTTTATATTACCGCATTGCTGAAAAAAAACGCAGCACAGGCGCGGGATGCCAGTATTAAGCAGTTTCTTAGCGACGGCAGTGCTTATTGGGGGGAAAACTTCAGACTTTATACCTCTCGCTGGAAAGAGGGGGTTAGAGGGAATACGGATACGCAGATTGACAATATCTATAATGCCTCCCGGCGAGGCATTATGGTCAGGGAAAGTTTAGTCAGAGCGCTGCCAACGGACGACCCGCTCTTTAACGATCCCCGTCAGGCGGGCGAGGGGTACCCGTTTGATAATTTACAAATGTCTTCGCTGCGTCCCGGTACGCCGGTCTATACGCTGACGAAGAGCAAAGACCAACGCTGGCAATATGTCGTTTCACCAGCGGTAACTGGCTGGGTTCATAGTGAAGATATTGCCAGTGCGGATCAGAAATTTATAACACAGTGGGTTTTGCTTGCTCATAAGCAACTGGGGGCATTTATCAACGCGCCGGTTTCTGTCCATGCCGCAGGCGTCTATTATTTCACCGGGCGACCGGGCACTATTTTACCGTTCCGACATCAACGGGCGGGCCAGTTCCTGATTGCGGCGCCAGTTCGCGATAGCAATGGTCGTGCGTTTATACATTGGGTCTGGCTAAGCGGTAACGAGTTTACGGCTATGCCGTGGAAAATGACGCCGGAAAATATCGCCGTGCTAATGAAAGCAATGCACGGCGCCCCCTACGGTTGGGGAAATTTTAACTTTTATAATGATTGTTCAGCCGAAGTCCGCAGCCTGTTAATGCCGTTTGGCATATACCTGCCCAGACATTCATCCGCGCAGGTAGAGTCTGCTGGACGGGTGGTCGATCTTAGTCATAAAAATCCCCAAATGCGGATCGATTATCTCACCAGATACGGAAAACCGTTTACTACGTTGGTCTATATTCCAGGGCATATTATGCTGTATATCGGTAACACAACCATGAATGGGCAGGTCGTGCCGATGACTTATCAGAATATCTGGGGATTGCGCCCAAACCATGCTAATAGCCGGAGCATTATCGGTGAGGCGGTATTTTTGCCGTTACTGCGTTTTTATCCTGAAAATCCTGAGCTGATATCGCTGGCTGGTAAGGTTCTGTTTAAGCTTGGTTATATAGAATAGGTTGACAAACTGTGTTATCGCGGAAGACATGATTAAGGCAACCGTGCGCGTGGATATAAAGAGAGTATCCCTGTAAACTGTGTCTGAAAAAAGTATGCGCTATAGTGCGGGCTGTTTATTTGAAATACTATCTGGAGCTGATTCTGGATGTGATTATGTGCCTCACACATTGAAGTGAGAGTTATTGTTGGCGGTATCTGGCTGGAGGCTGGGTGGTAAAAAGACGTAATTTATTGCATTTTAATAACGGTGCCCGGTCAGAGCGCGATCTTGGGGATCTGGTCACTAAAGTTTTTGAGAAAGCGGCGAAAAAAGAACCGCAACCGCTATACACATTTAGCCTGCCGTTGCTGAGTGTGCAGGATGAGATCCGTGTTTACTGTAAGAAAAAAAATATCAAAATAGGGTACGATACGCTGTTTATGGAAATAACCTTTTCTGCTGACAGAGAAGCGGTAGACGAACTCATTAAACACTTTTTTACTGAAAATAAGCTCTATTTGAGAGGGCGGTTTTATCTGTCCGCGGCGGTGGTATAAGTTAGCATGAGTATAATATAGCGAGAAACCCATCTCTCGCTTTTGTGTGGGGCGAGCGTTTCCTGGCGGAAAATCTGCGCCCTGATCCTCCTTTTGTGCGTTAACTTCCGGAATCCTCCTCATTTCGTGTTAATCTGGCCCCTGATGGTTGCCATCCAAACTGCCTGCAAAAAAATTATTTTTATCCGCTGCAATGTAAGAGGCCTACAGGCGGAAGTCATCACTGAGGAAAAGCGTTATGAAAATGGAACCATTAAACGAGAACGAGCTGGAATGGCTGGATGATGTGCTGACGAAATACAATACCGATCAGGCCATTTTGGATGTCGCGGAGCTGGACGGTCTGATTACTGCGGTACTAAGTTCTCCGCGTCCCATCGAGCCGGAACAGTGGCTGGTCGCGATATGGGGGGGACCCGCGTACGTACCGCGCTGGACATCTGAAAAAGAAATGACGCGATTTATGGATCTGGTGTTCCAGCACATGGCGGACACAGCCGCCCGGCTTGAAGATTATCCAGAACAGTTCGAGCCGCTGTTTGGCCTGCGAGAAGTTGATGGCCATGAATTAACGATTGTTGAAGAATGGTGCTTTGGTTACATGCGCGGAGTGTCGCTGTCCGACTGGTCTGACTTGCCGGATACGCTAAAACCGGCGCTGGAAGCGATTGCCTTACACGGCACTGAAGAAAACTTTGCGCTGTTGGATAAAATGAGCCCGGAAGCGTTCGATAAAAGCGTTGACGCTATCCGTATCGCGGCGCTTGAGCTTCATGCCTGGTGGATGGCGCATCCGCACACGACGCCGCTACAGATGCCGATAAAAGCAGAGGTGAAAGTGGGGCGTAACGATCCTTGTCCATGCGGGAGCGGCAAAAAATTTAAGCAGTGCTGCCTGCATTAATGGCTCGTAAACGGCCATAGCGTGATGATTATCGAGCCTGGACGGCGTCCGGGCCCGGTAATCTTTGCCTGGCATTAACCTGGATCGGGCAGGAACCCCAGTGCGATCGAAAACTGGACGCCAATCACGATAATGCCGCAGATAAACACCAGCGCCAGCGCTGGGGTGCCGCCTGCCACACGATATCCCGCCTGAGGGCTCTGTTTACGGCACTGCCAGACCAGCATGGCAGGGATGAGCAGTGCCAGCACTGCCAGCGCTACGCCGGCATAGCCTAATGCCATCACAAATCCACGTGGGTAGAAAAGCGCAAACGCCAGCGGCGGCAGAAAGGTAATCAGCCCGGTTTGCAGACGTCCGGACACCGTACTGCGGCGCTGGAATAGATCGGCCAGGTAATCAAATAATCCTAGCGCTACGCCCAGAAAAGAGGTCGCCAGCGCCAGATCGGCGAACAGGTGGACCGCCAGTTCGACATGTGGCGAAGCGACCACTTCTCTGAGTGCCTGCAGCAGGCCATTTAACCCGGCATGGCTGGCCAGTAGCCCTCTGAATGTCGGCGAGTCGATACTTCCCAGCGTGGCGAGCTGCCAAAAAATATAGGCCACTAACGGAATGGCACTACCCGTCATAAAGACCCAACGCAGCCGGCGAATGTTGCCGTTCATATAACTCACAATACTCGGTACGCTTCCGTGAAAACCAAACGAGGTGAAAATGACCGGTATGGCGGATAACGCCAGCCCCTGCTGTAAAGGAAGCGTAAGAAGATTTACTTTATGAATATGTGGCGTGAGCAACGCAAGCATGATGACCAGAAAAATGATCTTTGCGCTAAACAGGAAGCGGTTAAAAAGGTCGACCAGCGAGGTGCCCACACACACCACCCCACCGGCAACAAAGGTGAACAGCAGCACCCCGGCAGCGGGCGAGAGCGTGGCGCCAAGCCAGTTATTAATACTGGATGCCAGTAATTCTCCGGCTCCGGAAATGTAGGCGGCGGTGAGCGCATACATTAAGAACATCATACTGAATCCCGTAAGCCACTGTCCGTAACGTCCAAGATAGCGTTTTGCCAACGAACCCAGCCCGGTATCTGCCGGAACGTGTTGATATACCTCCAGTAATAGTAGCGCGGTATAACACATCAGCGCCCACAGGCCAATCAACAATCCCAGCGTGACGCTGAAACCAACGCCAGCCGCTGCCAGCGGCATTGCCAGCATCCCGGCGCCGATAGTGGTGCCTGCCACGATAAAAATACTGCCCAGAGTTCTGTTTTTCACGCTTTCTACTACCCCGGTAACAAAGAACGGTGATATCCGCGGCGCAGGGTAAGGCATTACGCTATTTTCGTCAAATGGTCGTTACAATGGGTGTACTGTAAAATTTACAGTTCCGGGCATAAAAGCGAATATGGGAAGAGACGCGGATAACCGCCGCAAACCTGCGCTAGCGCAAAGTCGCTCGCACAAGGACACATTAGGCTACGAGTTTTATTCAGGAGGAGTTATGGATTCCATTCACGGTCACGAAGTGCTCAACATGATGATTGAGTCTGGCGAGCAGTACACGCATACCTCGCTGGAGGCGGCAATAAAAGCGCGCTTTGGCGAGCGGGCACGATTTCACACCTGTTCAGCGTCAGATATGACGGCGGCGGAACTGGTCGCGTTTCTGGCGGCGAAAGGAAAGTTTATTGCCGTGGAGGACGGTTTTTCAACGCATGAGAGTAAAATCTGCCGCCACTAATACGCCACGGTGAGAGCTCGTCTCACCGTGTAAGGACGTGTTGGATTAATTTTGCGTATCCAGTGTGGAGAGTTCTTTATCAATGAAATAAAGCCCTTCGCCGCTTTTTCCCGCCAGCGTTAATTTATCAATAATAGATTTGAACAGTTTTTCTTCTTCATGCTGTTCTGCCACATACCACTGCAAGAAATTAAATGTCGGATAATCCTGGCTGGTCATTGCGGCATGAGCCAGTTCATTAATTTTTTGCGTAATAAGCTGCTCATGCTCATAGGTCGCGCGGAACAGCTCATCCAGTGAGGTGTACTCAGCGAAGGGCGAAGAAACGGTATTAATGCGCGGCAGGCTTCCGGTATCGGTAAGGTAGTCAAACAGGCGCTGCATATGCGTCATCTCTTCTTGCGCATGGCGACGAAGAAATGCGGCCGCGCCTTCAAAACTGTGATAGCTACACCACGCGCTCATTTGTTGATAGAGCAGGGAGGAGTACAACTCCAGATTCATTTGCTCATTCAGTTTGTCGATCATTTCCGTTTTCAGCATGGTTCCGCTCCACAAATAGCAAAAGATATACAGTAATGTGGCGCCACTATAATTTGTTAT
The DNA here is from genome assembly GCF_020181675.1 of Salmonella sp. A7. Lineage (NCBI taxonomy): Bacteria > Pseudomonadati > Pseudomonadota > Gammaproteobacteria > Enterobacterales > Enterobacteriaceae > Salmonella > Salmonella sp. A7. The sequence goes on from NZ_CP084001.1 coordinate 1,930,048, forward strand.
TTTATTATTTGCAAAAGGTAAAATATTAAATTTAATTATTAAAAATACGAATGGGAATAAAACGCATTAACGCCAGTGTATAGGGTATAAAAATAAAGGAAAGCCAGCACCTTCATGCTGGCAATAGCGATCTTGCACTCTCCTCCATTGTACATGGTGTCGGCGTTAAGCCAGCCGCCTTAATAATAAAGCGGCATGATTTGCGGGACGGCAACGCCCCGGCACTGCCAGGAGAGGGTAAATCGGGTGTTCAGACACAACGAGCCCGCATAAATGCTACAGGTTCCTACCGGCTGACCAAACGAAACGGCATCGGCATAGCCCATCTGCTGGCATTCGCGTGTTGCGGTCCCGTGAGATACATAGTCATCTGTCCGTGAAGTAAAAAATAGCGGCTGGTTATACGTCAGGCGCACGATGCCGCTTATCGGGCTGGCTTCGCTGACCTGCGCTTGTCGAGTAATGGTGCATCCCGTCAGGGCTAGCAGTGAAAGAGTAAAAATAAGAGGCTTCATAAAATCGCTCCGACAGTTCGGTATCAGACCATGCTACCTCGTGTCTTGCACCGTCAATGGCTGGAATAACTTACGGATTCGCCTTGATTAAAGGTAACGGCAGGGATTTACAGCAGGAACAGAAAATGTGTGAGCGTCTTTTCATTTAATGAAACCTCATTTCATTAAATTTGAATGTGTGTTCGCAAATGTGTAGTGTGGGCAAAACGTCATGATTTACGCAGGCAAGACCGTCTGCATTCAGGAGGAACAGGATGAAAATTGCACTGATGATGGAAAATAGCCAGGCCAGCAAAAATGCCATCATTTATAACGAACTTAGCGCCGTCGCCAATGAAAAGGGATTTCCCGTTTTTAACGTCGGCATGTGCGACGAAAATGACCATCACCTGACGTACATTCATTTAGGCATCATGGCAAGTATTCTGCTTAATGCAAACGCGGTTGATTTTGTGGTTACTGGCTGTGGCACCGGTCAGGGCGCGCTGATGTCGTTAAATATTCATCCAGGTGTCATTTGTGGCTATTGCATCGATCCGGCAGATGCTTTTCTGTTTGCGCAGATCAACAACGGCAATGCGTTGTCCCTGCCATTTGCGAAAGGCTTTGGCTGGGGCGCTGAGCTGAACGTGCGTTTCATCTTTGAAAAAGCGTTTACCGGGCGTAAAGGAGAGGGGTATCCGCCTGAGCGCAAAGCGCCGCAGGTACGCAATGCGGGCATTTTGAACCAGGTTAAGGCCGCGGTCGTCAAAGAGAATTATCTGGATACACTGCGGGCTATCGATCCTGAACTGGTTAAAACGGCGGTTTCAGGGCCGCGTTTCCAGCAATGTTTGTTTGAAAACGGCCAGAATAAAGAAATAGAAGCGTTTGTACGTGAGATGCTGGGGTAATGCCCGGACAAGCCAGAGACGTTTCGCGCCTGTCGGCTGGCATGATGTGCCGATAATACGCCAGTAGCGACAGGCGCCACCTCTGGCAAACAGATCAGAAACGGTGTAGGCCGGATAAGCTGCTTCGCGTTGCTATCCGGCTAATAACGTCTCAATATTGTCGCTCGGGGTGCCGCTATCAGTGATGCTGATAGGTCACGACGTTAAGGAGATGCTGATCGGTTTGCGCCAGGCATAACCCTGCTCGTTTAGCGCTGCGAACTTCTTCGAGAATAGTTTGTAAAAGTACGCCATCCTGCTGCTGCTCTTTTTCCAGGGTATGGAGAAAATCGAGCGTTGAGGCATCATTCAGCGCTTTCGCTTCATCTGCCAGACGCGACAGCGTGCTGGCGCGTTGCTGATAATCCTCCAGGGTTTTCTGGAACAATTCTTCCAGAGAGCAGAGCTCTTCACCCGGAACATCAATGGCTTTAACGATAGGGGTGGCACCGGCGTTTTTCATAAAATTAAACATGCGCATCATTTGCGTCACGTTGCCTTGCGCCTGGGTACGAAGAAAGGTGGCGGTGCCTGTTAAACTGTGTTCAGAACACCATTCGCTTAGATGGAGGTAAAGATTTGATGCGTAAAACTCAAGGTTCATTGGCGTGTTGAGCTTTTGAACCATTCCTACAGCTGCCATAACAATATCCTTATTTCCAGAAAGTGTTGATGTGCATGACAGACGAGAATGCAACGGGCCGTTGTCACTTTCTTACATCTATCATCTATGCACAATAAATACTCTTAGCAGAAGAACTCCGTTCCGCCAGTCCCTTATGCGATCTCATTTCCTGTTTATCGATCGGTAATGAGAATAGCGCGTCAATAAAAATAAGAAAATCCTTAAATGCCATTGTTTATCTTTTTTTACATTTTCAGCGGTGTGATTTTTTCAGGTGTAATGATTTTTGGTGTGGAGTAGTTTCAACTGTTTGAAAGTTAAATGATATTATATAGATTTCTAATTTATGAAACATTGTTTCAGATCATGGGGTGAGCCTTTCAAGTATGGTAATTTCAATAAAATAAACATTAGTCAGTCTGGATATCACACGCATAAACGGTTGAGAGCAAATATGCCTGTTTTTATAAACTAGCCGATTTTGCGGTAGATCATTTTTAATGTCATTAATCATACGAGTACGTTATTCGGTTGAGCGCAGTTTTGATGGGTGACTCGTTAACAAGGAGCAGTCAATGAAAAAGGTCGCGGTGCTGTTGGCACCAGGATTTGAAGAAGCAGAGGCCATTGTTACTCTTGATATTCTGCGACGTTTGCATATCGACGTCGAAACGCTGGCGTGTGCTGAATCACGGGCGGTGGTGAGTTACCATGATATTCCTATGGTTGCGGACAGCACGCTGAGTGAACGCCAGCAGGCGCTTTTCGATGCGGTAGTGCTGCCGGGCGGTCCGCAGGGGAGCGCTAATCTGGCGGCTAATCCGGCGGTGATCGCTTTCGTTGCGCGTCATGATGCGGCAGGCAAATTAATTTGTCCTATCTGTTCCGCGGCGGCAAGGGTGCTGGGTGCTCACGGATTGCTGAAGGGGCGTCGTTATGTCTGTTCCGGCGACCTGTGGAAAGCGGTTCCGGAAGGTGTCTATGTGGATGCGCCCGTTGTTGAAGATGGTAATTTAATTAGCGGCAAAGGCTTGGGGCATGTCTTTGATTTCGCGCTAACCCTTTCCGCCAGACTGCTGGGAGACGATGCGCCGGTTCGCGAACAGGCTGAACATATCTATTATTCCTGGTAATCGTTATTCACCCAAGGCCGTAAGGATTAGCTGGCTGATGTTATGGATTAATGTGCTGGCTTTCCTGCCTTTTGGCTGATGAATTCGCTCTGGGTTATGTCATTTTTCGCTAAAACTATTCCTGCCATCAGCATTTATCTAATGAATGAAAGATAGTGCACCGTTTTACGTCTTCTCTAACAAGAATCGTTTGACTTTACCCTACATAAAAAACGCTAAAGCTGGTCAATGACTTCCCTGGGTTATGAGTTAATCGTTATTTCTGCGTGTGTCTTAGGGGGGGATTCCTGAAAGGCGGCCTCGGAAAAGTCTCATATGTGGTGGCGAGCGTACTGATATCAGGAACGGTGGAGAACGCGATGAACCTGTTCAACATTTCACCTTTTGCACAGTATGTGGTTCGCGGCTGAATCCTTCTGACAGCAGTTATCTTCGACCATTATAAGCAAAAAGCGAAGCGTACGATTTGATGAATTAACACTCAACTAAACAGTATAGCTTCACGTCATCGCCAGCCGCTACCCCGGCTGGCGATGGTCTTTCTAAATGGCGAGCAGCGTCACACTGTCTATACTTACATGACTAATGAGACCGTTTGTGAGTCTCAATATGATGATAAGGAGGAGACCAGGGTGGCAGAACCGTTAACCGTATCCCCCGAACTCACTGCGAACTATGCGTATTTTTTTGACCTTGATGGCACATTGGCAGAGATAAAGCCTCATCCCGATCAGGTAGTGGTACCGCATAAAATCCTTCAGTTGTTAGACCGTCTCGCGGCGCACAACGCAGGGGCACTGGCATTGATTTCAGGGCGTTCAATGACTGAGCTGGATGCTTTGGCGAAGCCTTTTCGCTTTCCGCTCGCTGGCGTTCACGGGGCAGAGCGTCGTGACATCAATGGTAAAACCCATATCGTGCGCCTTCCTGAAGCGGTAGTCCGTGAGGTGGAGGCGTTATTACGTTCGACGCTTGTAGCGCTGCCCGGAACGGAGCTGGAGACGAAGGGGATGGCGTTTGCGCTGCACTACCGTCAGGCTCCGGAACATGAAGCGGCGCTATTGGCGCTTGCGCAACACGTTACGCAGCACTGGCCGCAACTGGCGTTGCAGCCCGGTAAATGTGTTGTGGAAATCAAACCTAAGGGAACCAATAAAGGCGAAGCGATTGCCGCCTTTATGCAGGAGGCGCCCTTTGCGGGACGGATTCCCGTTTTTGTGGGCGACGATTTGACCGATGAGGCTGGCTTTGGCGTGGTGAATCACGCTGGCGGAATTTCCGTAAAAGTGGGCGTCGGGGCAACCCAGGCGGCATGGCGGCTGGAAAGCGTACCCGATGTCTGGCGCTGGCTGGAGCAAATCAATTATCCACAACAAGAACAACAAGTAATGAATAACAGGAGAGATGGCTATGAGTCGTTTAGTCGTAGTATCTAATCGAATTGCCCCCCCGGATAACAAAGGCGGCGCCGGCGGCCTCGCCGTTGGCGTGCTTGGCGCGCTAAAAGCGGCTGGCGGGTTGTGGTTCGGCTGGAGTGGCGAGACAGGTAACGAGGATGAGCCATTAAAAAAGGTGACAAAAGGTAATATTACCTGGGCATCGTTTAACCTGAGTGAACAAGATTACGAAGATTATTACTGTCAATTTTCCAATGCGGTTCTCTGGCCTGCGTTCCATTATCGTCTGGACCTGGTACAGTTTCAGCGTCCTGCATGGGAAGGCTATATGCGGGTGAATGCGTTATTAGCGGATAAGTTATTGCCCCTCATTAAAGAGAACGACATCATTTGGGTGCATGACTACCACCTGTTACCGTTCGCCAGCGAGCTGCGTAAACGCGGCGTGAACAACCGAATTGGTTTTTTCCTGCATATTCCATTCCCGACCCCGGAGATTTTTAACGCTTTACCGCCGCATGATGAACTGCTGGAGCAGTTGTGTGACTTTGATCTGCTCGGGTTCCAGACCGAAAATGATCGCCTGGCTTTTCTGGATAGCCTTTCGAGTCAAACGCGAGTCACGACTCGCAGCGGCAAGCAGCATATGGCGTGGGGTAAAGACTTCCAGACAGAAGTGTATCCTATCGGTATTGAGCCCGATGAGATTGCTCTGCAGGCAGCCGGGCCGTTGCCGCCTAAACTGGCGCAGCTCAAGGCGGAACTGAAAAATGTGAAGAATATTTTTTCCGTTGAGCGGCTGGATTATTCGAAAGGGCTGCCGGAACGCTTTCTGGCGTATGAAGCGCTACTGGAAAACTACCCGCAGCATCGGGGAAAAATTCGTTATACCCAAATTGCGCCTACGTCACGCGGCGAAGTACAGGCATATCAGGATATTCGCCACCAGCTTGAGACGGAAGCAGGCCGGATTAATGGGAAATATGGACAATTGGGCTGGACGCCGCTCTATTATCTGAATCAGCATTTTGACCGTAAACTGTTAATGAAGATATTCCGTTATTCAGACGTCGGGCTCGTCACCCCGTTGCGCGACGGGATGAACCTGGTGGCGAAAGAGTTTGTCGCCGCGCAGGACCCCGCTAATCCTGGCGTATTGGTACTGTCACAGTTTGCCGGCGCGGCGAATGAACTGACGTCGGCGTTAATCGTCAATCCTTACGATCGGGATGACGTGGCGGCGGCGCTCAATCGTGCGTTAACGATGCCCCTTGCCGAGCGTATTTCGCGCCATGCGGAAATGCTGGACGTGATCGTTAAAAATGACATTAACCGCTGGCAGGAGCGTTTTATTCATGACCTAAAGGAGGTCACGCCGCGTAGCCCTGAGCGTCAGCAGCAGAACAACGTGGCGACGTTCCCTAAGCTGGCCTGAAATATTGCGAGCGGCGACTAGTCGCCCGCTAACGGCACCAGCAACACATCTACCTGGCTGGCGCTGACGACACTTTTTGCCGAGCAGGACGCGCGCGAAAAGAAACTGTGGTTATGGTTGCCGCAAATGACCAGATCAACATGGTGTTTGCGGCACACAGCTAAAATATGCTGGCTTAACTCACCTGATGCGATGAAAGTTTGTTCAATCGGATAATCCGCCTTTTCCCCCAGCATCTTAAGAAAATTCTCGGTCTCCTCATGCATAACCGCGCGTAAATCCTCCAACATGGGCGCGGCGAACTGGTTATACAGTTCGGGATCGGAAGCGAGAGTAATCAGGCTTACTTTCGCCTGAACAGGGCGGGCGATAGAGACCGCTTTAGCTAGTAGCTGGTGACTTTCCGGGGTGACGGCAACGGCGACAAGAATATGGGTGTAGCTCATAACTCGCTCCTTGATTGCAAGAATATGAGATTGTGCTTTAGCTTTACTCTGTTTAGCGCATTTCTGCAATGCGCTAATGCCACATTAATGTGAAGGACATCATAATTAATCATTAATTATTCTTATGTAAAGAATCGTGGCATAAGACACTTTTTACACACCACCAGGATGCTTTATTTAAACGGGTGAACAAGGAAAGCTAAAAGTTAAATCAAATGAGCTTATTTTTAACAGAGGAGGGCGTATGCTGTGACGAGATTAATTAATAACGTTTAATATTTAAGCCACTGTTTACTAAAGGTAAAATAGAATCGTTTCTAAAATAGAAATAATAGCCTGTTATCTATTATCCTGGCGTTATTTTAACAGAGAGAAACAAAAAAGAATTTGGTGTTGACGTACCCCTATTCAGCAGTGTGGAATAGAAAAAGTGAACATTAGGTTATTAATTAAACAAAGTAAAAGCCATGCTGATGGTTTTATAGTAAGTATTCTGTTAAATTATGTGATCTACATCACATATTTTCTAAAATCGCCGTCCCGCTCCGTTGTATGTCACGAAGCTGACGAGTAGAGTTGCGTCGAATTAGGAAAAATCTTAGGCATTTGTAAAAATTGATGTAAACGTGTAAGGCGAATCTCAGTGGGAAGCTGCGTTATACGTCACAATGTCCACAATGTCTGAGCGCTGCTATGCATTTGACCTTTTTGCTTCTTTTACCGGGCCTTCCCGGCGACATCACGGGGTGCGGCTACGTCGCACAAAAATAAAGTTGGTTATTCTGGATGGGAACAATGCATACATCCGAGTTGCTAAAACACATTTATGACATCAATTTGTCATATTTACTCCTTGCACAGCGTTTGATCGTCCAGGACAAAGCATCTGCGATGTTCCGCCTCGGTATCAACGAAGAGATGGCAAACACACTGGGCGCGTTGACCCTGCCGCAGATGGTCAAACTGGCGGAGACGAACCAGTTAGTTTGTCATTTCCGGTTTGACGATCATCAGACGATCACCCGTTTGACTCAGGATTCGCGCGTCGATGACTTACAGCAGATTCACACAGGTATCATGCTTTCAACGCGTCTGCTCAATGAAGTGGACGATACGGCGCGTAAGAAAAGGGCATGATAATGAGTGAAAAAAGCATTGTTCAGGAAGCTCGCGATATCCAGTTGGCGATGGAGTTGATTAATCTTGGCGCTCGTCTACAAATGCTGGAAAGCGAAACACAGCTCAGCCGTGGTCGCCTCATCAGGCTGTACAAAGAATTACGCGGTAGCCCGCCGCCTAAAGGGATGCTGCCATTTTCGACAGACTGGTTTATGACCTGGGAGCAAAATATTCATGCCTCCATGTTCTGCAACGCCTGGCAATTTTTACTGAAGACCGGCTTATGCAGCGGTGTGGATGCGGTGATTAAAGCTTATCGGCTTTATCTTGAGCAGTGTCCGCAACCGCCTGAAGGGCCGTTGTTGGCGCTGACTCGCGCATGGACGCTGGTGCGTTTTGTTGAAAGTGGGTTGCTTGAATTGTCGAGTTGTAACTGCTGCGGTGGGAACTTTATTACCCATGCGCATCAGCCCGTGGGCAGCTTTGCGTGTAGTTTATGCCAGCCGCCATCCCGCGCAGTAAAAAGACGTAAACTTTCCCGAGATGCTGCCGATATTATTCCACAACTGCTGGATGAACAGATCGAACAGGCTGTTTAACCGAAACGGTGTGGACAAACACTCCAGCAGCGGTAAGTCATTACCGCTGCTTTTTTTTGCCTTGCCTTCGCGTTAATCGCCCGACTGCGCATCCTGTCATAGTCAACAGCGGAAGGATGATGTCGTGCTTATCTTATTAGGTTACCTGGTGGTTATCGGTACAGTTTTCGGCGGTTATGTCATGACCGGCGGACACCTTGGGGCACTCTATCAACCTGCTGAACTGGTCATCATTGGCGGCGCGGGGATAGGGGCGTTCATTGTCGGCAACAACGGGAAGGCCATCAAAGGCACGATGAAAGCGATCCCGTTGTTATTTCGTCGTTCGAAATACACAAAATCTATGTACATGGATTTGCTGGCGTTGCTCTATCGTCTGATGGCCAAATCACGCCAGCAGGGGATGTTCTCCCTTGAACGCGATATTGAAAATCCGAAAGAGAGTGAAATCTTCGCCAGTTATCCGCGTATTCTGGCCGATGCGGTAATGCTTGATTTTATTGTCGATTATCTGCGCCTGATCATCAGCGGCAACATGAATACGTTCGAAATTGAAGCGTTGATGGATGAAGAGATTGAAACCCATGAAAGCGAGGCGGAAGTCCCGGCCAACAGTCTGGCGATGGTGGGGGATTCGCTGCCTGCCTTTGGTATCGTCGCGGCGGTAATGGGGGTGGTTCACGCTCTGGCTTCAGCCGATCGTCCGGCAGCGGAGTTGGGGGCGCTGATTGCCCATGCCATGGTAGGTACGTTCCTCGGTATTTTACTGGCTTATGGATTCATTTCACCGTTAGCGACCGTTTTGCGCCAGAAGAGCGCCGAAACCACCAAGATGATGCAGTGCGTAAAAATTACACTGCTGTCTAATCTGAACGGCTATGCGCCGCCGATTGCCGTGGAATTTGGACGTAAAACGCTTTATTCCAGTGAGCGTCCATCATTTATTGAGTTGGAAGAACACGTTCGCGCAGTGAGAAACCCAAACCAGCAGCAGACGACTGAGGAAGCATGAAAAATCAGGCTCATCCCATTGTCGTCGTAAAACGCCGCAGGCACAAACCGCACGGCGGCGGGGCGCACGGTTCCTGGAAAATTGCCTACGCCGATTTTATGACGGCGATGATGGCTTTTTTTCTGGTGATGTGGCTGATTTCCATCTCCAGCCCTAAAGAATTAATTCAGATTGCCGAATATTTTCGTACGCCGTTGGCCACCGCGGTAACGGGGGGGAATCGGATTGCCAATAGCGAGAGCCCGATACCAGGCGGCGGCGATGATTACACCCAACAGCAGGGTGAAGTGGAAAAGCAGCCGAATATCGACGAGCTGAAAAAACGGATGGAGCAGAGTCGGTTAAACAAACTGCGTGGCGATCTGGATCAACTGATCGAATCCGATCCCAAACTGCGCGCGTTACGTCCGCATCTGAAAATTGATTTAGTTCAGGAGGGGTTGCGCATCCAGATTATCGACAGCCAGAACCGCCCTATGTTTAAAACCGGCAGCGCCGAAGTTGAGCCGTATATGCGCGATATCCTGCGTGCGATTGCGCCAGTGTTAAACGGTATACCTAATCGCATTAGCCTGGCCGGCCATACCGATGACTTTCCCTACGCGAACGGCGAAAAAGGCTATAGCAACTGGGAGTTATCCGCCGATCGCGCCAATGCCTCTCGTCGCGAACTGGTCGCTGGCGGGCTGGATAACGGAAAAGTATTACGGGTGGTTGGCATGGCCGCCACGATGCGGCTGAGCGATCGCGGTCCTGATGACGCCATCAACCGCCGTATAAGCCTGCTGGTGTTAAACAAACAGGCGGAACAGGCCATTTTGCATGAAAACGCTGAAAGCCAGAATGAGCCGGTAAGTGTATTACAACAGCCTGCGGCAGCCCCGCCGGCAAGCGTACCCACATCGCCAAAAGCGGAACCGAGGTGATAGCGTGAGCATGGATATTAGCGATTTTTATCAGACATTTTTTGATGAAGCTGACGAGCTGTTGGCTGATATGGAGCAGCATCTGCTGGATTTGGTGCCGGAATCCCCGGACGCTGAACAACTGAACGCCATTTTTCGCGCGGCGCACTCCATTAAAGGCGGCGCGGGCACATTCGGCTTCACTATTCTGCAGGAAACCACGCATTTAATGGAAAACCTGCTGGATGAAGCCCGACGCGGTGAAATGCAGCTCAATACCGACATTATCAACCTGTTTTTGGAAACGAAAGATATTATGCAGGAACAGCTCGACGCCTATAAAAACTCCGAAGAGCCGGATGCCGCAAGCTTCGAATATATCTGCAATGCGCTACGCCAGTTGGCGCTGGAGGCGAAAGGCGAAACCACGCCGGCGGTCGTAGAAACCGCGGCACTAAGCGCGGCGATCCAGGAAGAGAGCGTAGCCGAAACCGAATCGCCTCGTGACGAGAGTAAACTGCGCATTGTACTTTCACGGTTGAAAGCCAATGAGGTCGATCTGCTTGAAGAAGAGTTGGGCAATCTGGCTACTCTGACGGATGTCGTTAAGGGAACGGATTCACTGTCGGCAACTCTGGATGGCAGCGTCGCGGAAGATGACATTGTCGCGGTGCTCTGTTTTGTCATCGAGGCCGATCAGATCGCTTTTGAAAAAGTGGTCGCCGCGCCGGTTGAAAAAGCGCAAGAGAAAACCGAGGTAGCGCCGGTAGCACCTCCGGCAGTCGCTGCGCCAGCCGCCAAAAGCGCGGCGCATGAACATCATGCAGGGCGTGAAAAACCTGCGCGTGAACGCGAGTCCACCAGTATTCGCGTGGCGGTAGAGAAAGTGGATCAGCTCATAAACCTGGTCGGCGAGTTAGTGATTACCCAGTCAATGTTGGCCCAGCGTTCTAACGAGCTGGACCCGGTAAACCACGGCGATCTCATTACCAGTATGGGTCAGTTACAACGTAACGCCCGCGACTTACAAGAGTCGGTGATGTCGATTCGCATGATGCCTATGGAGTACGTCTTCAGCCGTTTCCCGCGTCTGGTACGCGATTTAGCGGGCAAACTGGGCAAGCAGGTAGAGTTAACGCTGGTGGGGAGCTCCACTGAACTTGATAAAAGCCTGATCGAACGCATTATCGACCCGCTGACGCACCTGGTGCGCAACAGTCTCGACCACGGGATTGAAATGCCGGAAAAACGCCTTGAGGCGGGGAAAAATGTTGTCGGCAACCTGATCCTTTCCGCAGAACATCAGGGCGGGAATATTTGTATTGAAGTGACCGATGACGGCGCGGGGCTTAACCGTGAGCGTATCCTGGCGAAGGCCATATCGCAGGGGATGGCGGTGAATGAAAACATGACCGACGATGAAGTAGGCATGTTGATCTTCGCGCCGGGATTCTCAACTGCGGAACAGGTCACGGATGTCTCCGGTCGCGGCGTTGGCATGGATGTGGTGAAACGTAACATTCAGGAGATGGGCGGTCACGTTGAGATCCAGTCAAAGCAAGGCTCCGGCACCACGATTCGTATTCTGCTGCCGCTGACGCTGGCCATCCTCGATGGGATGTCGGTTCGCGTGGCGGGGGAAGTTTTTATCCTGCCGTTGAATGCGGTGATGGAGTCGCTGCAACCGCGTGAAGAGGATCTTCATCCGCTGGCGGGCGGCGAACGGGTTCTGGAAGTTCGCGGCGAGTATTTGCCGCTGGTCGAATTGTGGAAAGTGTTTGACGTGGACGGGGCGAAAACCGAAGCCACGCAGGGCATTGTTGTGATCCTGCAAAGCGCGGGACGCCGTTACGCGCTGCTGGTCGATCAGCTCATCGGTCAGCACCAGGTGGTGGTCAAAAATCTGGAAAGCAATTATCGCAAGGTACCGGGGATTTCCGCCGCGACGATCCTGGGCGACGGCAGCGTCGCGCTGATTGTTGATGTTTCCGCATTGCAGGGTTTAAACCGCGAACAACGTATGGCGATCACAGCCGCCTGATTGAGTGAGAAGGGAATAATATGACCGGTATGAGTAATGTAAGCAAACTGGCCGGCGAGCCGTCAGGTCAGGAATTCCTGGTGTTTACACTGGGAAATGAAGAGTACGGCATCGATATCCTGAAAGTGCAGGAGATCCGTGGCTATGACCAGGTGACGCGTATCGCCAATACACCGGCCTTTATAAAAGGGGTGACTAACCTGCGCGGCGTGATTGTACCCATTGTCGATCTGCGCGTGAAATTCTGTGAAGGCGACGTTGAGTATGATGACAATACGGTAGTGATCGTACTGAATCTGGGGCAACGCGTCGTCGGGATAGTGGTAGACGGCGTGTCTGACGTACTGTCGTTAACGGCGGAACAGATCCGTCCGGCGCCAGAATTTGCCGTGACCTTGTCAACAGAATATTTGACGGGATTGGGCGCGCTCGGCGAGCGTATGCTGATTCTGGTGAATATCGAAAAACTGCTTAACAGCGAAGAGATGGCGCTGCTGGATATCGCAGCATCACACGTCGCGTAATAACGTTGCCGGATGGCGTCGCGCCATCCGGCAATATTCACCGTTATGCTTCCACCAGCGGTGAGAGTGCCTCTTCATCGCCCGCGCCCAGCCCCTGCATTTTGCGCCGGCATCGCCGCTGCGACGCTGTTATTGTCAATATCGTCTTCCGGAACAGCGTATTTCCTTTTTGCAAAAGTAAAGTTATCACCACAGGTGCCGATAACGTTGATAACTCGTTATCAGGAAGGTGCCTTATGTTTAACCGTATCCGCGTTGTCACAATGCTGATGATGGTGCTGGGGGTTTTCGCACTGCTACAGCTTGTTTCCGGTGGTTTGCTGTTTTCTTCATTACAGCATAACCAGCAAGGTTTTGTTATTTCTAACGAATTACGCCAGCAACAAAGCGAACTCACGTCGACATGGGACTTAATGCTGCAAACGCGCATTAACCTGAGCCGCTCCGCCGCACGCATGATGATGGACGCTTCTAACCAGCAGAGCAGCGCCAAAACGGATTTACTCCAGAATGCAAAAACGACCCTCGCACAGGCGGCGGCGCACTACGCCAATTTCAAAAACATGACGCCATTGCCAGCGATGGCGGAGGCCAGCGCGAACGTCGATGAAAAATATCAGCGCTATCAGGCCGCATTAACCGAACTTATTCAGTTTCTGGACAATGGCAATATGGATGCCTACTTCGCCCAGCCAACCCAGGGAATGCAAAACGCGTTGGGCGAGGCGCTGGGCAATTACGCCCGGGTGAGCGAAAACCTGTACCGCCAGACATTTGATCAAAGCGCTCATGACTACCGTTTTGCGCAATGGCAACTGGGGGTTCTTGCGGTCGTGCTGGTGCTGATTTTGATGGTGGTTTGGTTCGGCATTCGTCATGCCCTGCTTAACCCATTAGCGCGAGTGATTACTCATATCCGTGAAATTGCCAGCGGCGATCTGACGAAAACGCTCACCGTCTCAGGACGTAATGAAATTGGCGAACTGGCGGGAACGGTTGAACATATGCAACGCTCGCTGATTGACACCGTGACGCAGGTTCGTGAAGGTTCGGATGCGATTTATTCCGGCACCAGTGAAATTGCCGCCGGTAATACCGACCTCTCTTCCCGTACCGAACAGCAGGCCTCCGCTCTGGAGGAGACGGCGGCCAGCATGGAACAACTGACGGCCACCGTGAAGCAAAACGCCGATAACGCCCGTCAGGCTTCGCAACTGGCGCAAAGCGCCTCCGAGACCGCGCGTCATGGCGGCAAAGTGGTCGACGGCGTAGTAAACACTATGCACGAAATTGCCGACAGTTCGAAAAAAATCGCTGACATTATCAGCGTTATCGACGGTATTGCCTTCCAGACTAACATTCTGGCGCTGAACGCGGCGGTAGAAGCGGCACGCGCGGGAGAGCAGGGGCGCGGTTTTGCGGTCGTGGCAGGCGAGGTGCGTAATCTGGCCAGCCGCAGCGCCCAGGCGGCGAAAGAAATAAAAGCGTTGATTGAAGATTCCGTCTCGCGTGTCGATACCGGTTCAGTGCTGGTGGAAAGCGCCGGGGAAACCATGACTGACATCGTCAATGCCGTTACGCGCGTCACGGATATCATGGGCGAAATCGCCTCCGCCTCGGATGAGCAAAGCCGGGGTATCGATCAGGTCGCTTTGGCCGTTTCCGAAATGGATCGCGTAACGCAACAGAACGCCTCGCTGGTTCAGGAATCCGCAGCGGCCGCCGCCGCGCTGGAAGAGCAGGCCAGCCGTCTGACCCAGGCGGTATCGGCTTTCCGCCTGGCATCGCGACCGCTGGCGGTAAATAAACCTGAGATGCGTTTATCAGTGGACGCTCAGTCCGGCAATACGCCGCGGCCCTTAGCCGCCGGGGATGATGCGAACTGGGAAACCTTCTGATCGACGTGCGCTGTGTGCTGTCGGTTATCGATTAATTTGCGAACCCGCCGATCCCTTTCGTCTGGTTCGCATAGATAAAAGCAAAAAATGTGTAATACGGGAAGCATGGCGCTGCCGCAGGGCGCGCCCGTTGTACTTTGAATGTGATTAAGAAGGCGCTATGACATCATCTCTGCCCTCCGGGCAAACGTCAGTATTGTTACAGATGACACAGCGCCTCGCGCTGTCCGACGCGCATTTTCGTCGGATATGTCAATTAATCTACCAGCGCGCAGGGATCGTGCTGGCCGACCATAAGCGGGATATGGTTTATAACCGCCTGGTCCGTCGGCTGCGTACCCTGGGACTGGATGATTTTGGCCGTTATCTCAGTATGCTGGAGGCTAACCAAAACAGCGCTGAGTGGCAGGCTTTTATCAACGCTCTGACTACCAACCTGACCGCTTTTTTTCGCGAGGCGCACCATTTTCCCATCCTTGCGGAACATGCGCGTCGCCGCCACGGCGAGTACCGCGTCTGGAGTGCGGCGGCATCGACAGGAGAAGAACCTTACAGTATCGCCATTACGCTGGCGGATGCGTTGGGAATGGCCCCCGGTCGCTGGAAAGTATTCGCCAGCGATATTGATACTGAAGTGCTGGAAAAAGCGAGAAGCGGTATTTATCGCCTCAGCGAACTGAAAACGTTATCGCCGCAGCAGCTACAACGTTATTTCATGCGCGGTACGGGGCCGCATGAAGGACTGGTGCGCGTGCGTCAGGAACTGGCCAATTATGTTGAATTTTCCTCCGTTAATTTGTTGGAAAAGCAGTACAACGTACCCGGTCCCTTTGACGCGATTTTTTGCCGTAACGTCATGATCTATTTTGATAAAACGACTCAGGAGGACATTCTGCGCCGTTTTGTTCCACTCCTTAAACCTGACGGACTGTTGTTTGCCGGTCACTCAGAAAACTTTAGCAACCTCGTGCGCGAGTTTAGCCTGCGCGGACAGACGGTGTATGCGCTAAGTAAGGATAAAGCATGAGTAAAATCAGGGTATTGTCAGTTGATGATTCCGCGTTAATGCGCCAAATCATGACCGAAATTATTAATAGCCATAGCGACATGGAGATGGTGGCGACTGCGCCGGACCCGTTGGTCGCCAGGGATCTCATTAAAAAATTTAATCCGGACGTATTGACCCTGGACGTTGAGATGCCGCGTATGGACGGCCTCGATTTTCTGGAAAAACTGATGCGCCTGCGACCGATGCCGGTGGTTATGGTCTCTTCGCTGACCGGTAAAGGTTCCGAAGTGACGCTACGGGCGCTGGAGTTGGGGGCCATCGATTTTGTCACTAAACCGCAGCTTGGCATTCGTGAAGGTATGCTGTCGTATAGCGAGATGATCGCCGAAAAAGTGCGTACCGCCGCGCGGGCCCGCATCGCCGCACATAAACCGATGGCGGCCCCGGCAACCTTAAAAGCCGGTCCGCTCCTCAGTTCGGAGAAACTGATTGCTATCGGCGCTTCAACGGGCGGTACTGAAGCTATCCGACATGTGCTGCAACCGCTGCCGCTTTCCAGTCCGGCAGTGATTATTACGCAGCATATGCCGCCTGGCTTTACCCGCTCGTTTGCCGAGCGCCTGAATAAACTCTGTCAAATCAGCGTGAAGGAGGCCGAGGACGGCGAACGCGTATTGCCAGGTCATGCCTACATTGCGCCCGGCGACAAGCATATGGAGCTGGCGCGTAGCGGGGCGAATTATCAAATCAAAATTCATGATGGCCCGCCGGTAAACCGGCATCGGCCTTCCGTGGATGTGCTGTTTCATTCGGTGGCGAAACACGCGGGGCGCAACGCCGTAGGCGTCATTCTTACGGGGATGGGCAACGATGGCGCCGCTGGAATGTTAGCGATGTACCAGGCTGGCGCCTGGACCATTGCGCAAAACGAAGCAAGTTGTGTGGTGTTCGGCATGCCGCGCGAGGCCATCAATATGGGTGGCGTAAGCGAAGTGGTCGATCTTAGCCAGGTAAGCCAGCAGATGTTGGCGAAAATCAGTGCCGGACAGGCGATACGTATTTGAACCAGGAGTAGTATTTTATGGCGGATAAAGAGCTTAAATTTTTGGTTGTGGATGACTTTTCGACCATGCGTCGTATCGTGCGCAACCTCTTAAAAGAGCTTGGATTTAACAATGTGGAAGAGGCCGAAGACGGCGTCGATGCGCTGAACAAGCTCCAGGCGGGCGGCTTTGGTTTTATTATCTCCGACTGGAACATGCCGAATATGGATGGCCTGGAGCTGCTGAAAACCATTCGCGCCGATAGCGCCATGTCGGCGTTACCCGTGTTGATGGTCACGGCGGAAGCCAAGAAAGAGAATATTATCGCCGCCGCACAGGCTGGCGCCAGCGGTTATGTCGTAAAACCGTTCACCGCAGCGACTCTGGAAGAGAAGCTCAACAAAATCTTTGAGAAACTGGGCATGTGAGGATGCGATGATGATGCAACCATCTATCAAGCCTGCTGATGAAGGCTCAGCAGGAGACATCATTGCGCGCATCGGTAGTCTGACCCGAATGCTGCGCGACAGCCTGCGTGAACTGGGGCTGGACCAGGCGATTGCCGAAGCGGCGGAGGCGATCCCTGATGCGCGCGACCGTCTGGATTACGTCGTCCAGATGACGGCGCAGGCGGCGGAACGCGCGCTAAACAGTGTCGAAGCTTCGCAGCCGCATCAGGATGCGATGGAAAAAGAGGCGAAAGCGCTAACCCAACGTTGGGACGAGTGGTTTGACAATCCGATCGAGCTTTCCGACGCCCGTGAACTGGTGACGGATACGCGCCAGTTTCTCAGGGATGTCCCGGGCCATACTAGTTTTACTAACGCGCAACTGCTGGACATCATGATGGCGCAGGATTTCCAGGATCTGACGGGTCAGGTGATCAAACGCATGATGGACGTGATTCAGGAGATTGAGCGCCAGTTGTTAATGGTGCTGCTGGAAAACATCCCGGAACAGAGCGCGCGACCAAAACGCGAGAACGAAAGCTTACTCAACGGCCCGCAGGTGGATACTTCGAAAGCTGGCGTCGTTGCCAGTCAGGATCAGGTGGACGACCTGCTGGACAGTCTTGGCTTTTAAGCTTTTTTGACCTGATGGCGCGGCGCTTATCGGGTCCGAATCCGTCAACCAGGCCGGATACGAGACTTTCTTATCGTATCCGGCTATCTCTATTAACGCCATAAACCCCGCCTTTTTTACCGCTTACTCTGCCCATTGGCGTAAAGCGGTTCTGGCATCATTCTCGCTTATCAATCTATCCAGGGTTTGCTGCGTGGCAGAAGAGAGCGACGACGACAAAACAGAAGCCCCCACCCCCCACCGACTTGAAAAAGCGCGGGAAGAAGGGCAGATCCCCCGTTCCAGAGAACTGACCTCACTGCTGATATTGCTGGTGGGCGTTTGTATTATTTGGTTCGGCGGCGAGTCGTTAGCGCGGCAGCTGGCGGGAATGCTTTCAGCAGGCCTGCACTTCGATCACCGTATGGTGAACGATCCTAACCTGATCCTGGGGCAGATAATTTTGCTGATTAAAGCGGCGATGATGGCACTGCTACCGCTCATCGCGGGCGTGGTGCTGGTGGCGCTTATCTCGCCGGTTATGCTTGGCGGCCTGATTTTTAGCGGTAAGTCGCTACAGCCAAAATTTTCTAAATTAAACCCGCTGCCGGGAATTAAGCGCATGTTTTCGGCGCAGACCGGCGCGGAACTGCTAAAAGCGGTGTTGAAATCCACGCTGGTCGGCTGCGTTACCGGCTTTTATCTCTGGCATAACTGGCCGCAAATGATGCGTCTGATGGCGGAGTCGCCGATCGTCGCAATGGGGAATGCGCTGGATCTGGTTGGACTCTGCGCGTTACTGGTGGTACTGGGCGTGATTCCGATGGTGGGATTTGACGTGTTTTTCCAGATCTTTAGCCACCTGAAAAAATTACGCATGTCGCGACAGGACATTCGCGACGAATTTAAAGAGAGCGAAGGCGATCCGCATGTTAAGGGCAAAATTCGCCAGATGCAACGCGCCGCCGCGCAGCGCCGCATGATGGAAGATGTGCCGAAAGCGGACGTCATTGTCACTAACCCGACGCACTATTCCGTGGCGCTGCAGTATGACGAAAACAAAATGAGCGCGCCGAAAGTGGTCGCGAAGGGGGCTGGATTAATAGCGCTGCGCATTCGCGAGATCGGCGCTGAACATCGGGTTCCCACTTTAGAAGCGCCGCCGCTGGCGCGGGCATTATATCGCCACGCCGAAATTGGTCAGCAAATTCCCGGGCAGTTATATGCTGCCGTTGCGGAAGTGTTGGCCTGGGTCTGGCAGCTTAAACGCTGGCGGCTTGCGGGCGGGCAACGTCCTCCACAACCTGAGAACCTTCCGGTGCCAGAAGCGCTGGATTTTATGAACGAGAAGAATACTGATGGCTAATCTGGTCGCGATGCTGCGCCTGCCCAGCAACCTGAAATCGACGCAATGGCAAATTCTTGCCGGGCCGATCCTCATTCTGCTGATTTTGTCGATGATGGTGCTGCCGCTACCTGCTTTTATCCTCGACTTATTGTTTACCTTTAATATTGCGCTATCGATCATGGTGCTGCTGGTGGCGATGTTTACCCAGCGTACTCTGGATTTTGCCGCGTTTCCGACCATTCTGCTGTTTACCACGCTACTGCGTCTGGCGCTTAACGTAGCCTCAACGCGCATTATTTTGATGGAAGGGCATACCGGCGCGGCGGCGGCGGGAAAGGTGGTGGAGGCGTTTGGTCATTTCCTGGTCGGCGGTAACTTCGCGATCGGGATTGTGGTTTTTATCATCCTCGTCATTATCAACTTCATGGTCATCACCAAAGGCGCCGGACGTATTGCCGAAGTCGGCGCGCGCTTTGTGCTGGACGGTATGCCCGGCAAGCAAATGGCGATTGACGCCGATCTTAATGCCGGTCTGATTGGTGAAGACGAGGCCAAAAAACGGCGTTCGGAAGTCACTCAGGAAGCCGATTTCTACGGCTCGATGGACGGGGCAAGTAAATTTGTGCGCGGCGACGCCATCGCCGGTATTCTCATCATGGTCATTAACGTGGTAGGCGGGCTGCTGGTCGGCGTATTGCAGCACGGAATGAGCATAGGCAGCGCGGCGGAAAGCTACACCCTGCTGACCATTGGCGACGGCCTGGTCGCCCAGATCCCGGCGCTGGTTATCTCCACGGCGGCGGGCGTCATTGTGACCCGCGTCAGTACCGATCAGGATGTAGGCGAGCAGATGGTTGGCCAACTGTTCAGTAATCCAAGGGTAATGCTGCTGGCGGCGGCGGTGCTGGGGCTGCTTGGCATGGTGCCAGGAATGCCTAACCTGGTATTTTTACTCTTTACCGCCGCTTTGCTCGGCCTGGCATGGTGGCTGCGCGGGCGTGAAGAAAAAGCGCCGGAGGAGCCGCAGCCGGTAAAAATGCCGGAAAATAACTCGGTGGTCGAAGCCACCTGGAATGACGTACAGCTTGAGGATTCACTGGGCATGGAAGTGGGCTACCGCCTGATCCCGATGGTGGATTTTCAACAGGATGGCGAATTGCTCGGACGTATTCGCAGTATTCGTAAAAAATTCGCTCAGGATATGGGGTTCCTGCCGCCGGTTGTCCATATTCGCGACAATATGGATTTACAGCCTGCGCGCTACCGTATTTTGATGAAAGGGGTAGAGATTGGCAGCGGGGACGCCTATCCGGGACGCTGGCTGGCTATTAACCCTGGCACGGCGGCGGGAACGCTACCGGGCGAGAAAACCGTCGATCCAGCTTTTGGCCTTGATGCCATCTGGATTGAAAGCGCCCTGAAAGAGCAGGCGCAAATTCAGGGCTTTACCGTTGTTGAAGCCAGTACCGTTGTGGCGACGCACCTTAACCACTTGATTGGCCAATTCTCCGCCGAACTGTTTGGCCGCCAGGAAGCGCAGCAACTGTTGGATCGTGTCTCTCAGGAGATGCCTAAACTCACGGAAGATCTGGTCCCCGGCGTCGTGACCCTCACGACTTTACATAAAGTCCTGCAAAACTTACTGGCGGAAAAAGTCCCGATTCGCGATATGCGCACCATTCTGGAAACGCTGGCGGAACATGCGCCGTTACAAAGCGATCCGCATGAATTAACCGCCGTGGTACGCGTGGCATTAGGACGAGCGATTACGCAACAGTGGTTCCCCGGTAATGAAGAAGTGCAGGTGATTGGCCTGGATACCGCGCTGGAGCGTTTGCTGCTTCAGGCATTGCAGGGCGGCGGTGGACTTGAGCCGGGGTTGGCGGATCGCCTGCTGGCGCAGACGCAAGAGGCGCTTTCTCGCCAGGAGATGCTTGGCGCGCCGCCGGTATTACTGGTTAACCATGCGCTACGTCCATTATTGTCCCGCTTTTTGCGGCGCAGTTTACCGCAGCTGGTGGTGTTGTCGAACCTTGAGCTTTCCGATAACCGTCATATCCGCATGACGGCGACCATTGGAGGAAAATAATGCGTAAATGGCTGGCATTGTTGCTCTTTCCCCTGACGGTTCAGGCCGCAGGCGAAGGCGCGTGGCAGGATAGCGGTATGGGCGTAACCTTAAATTACCGGGGCGTTTCCGCATCGTCTTCGCCATTGTCGGCGCGTCAGCCGGTTTCCGGTGTGATGACGTTGGTCGCCTGGCGTTATGAACTGAATGGCCCGACCCCCGCGGGCTTACGGGTACGTTTATGTTCCCAGTCCCGTTGCGTAGAACTTGATGGTCAGAGTGGCACGACCCACGGTTTTGCTCATGTTCCCGCAGTCGAGCCGCTCCGCTTTGTCTGGGAAGTCCCCGGCGGCGGCCGACTTATCCCGGCGTTAAAAGTGCGGAGCAATCAGGTGATTGTGAACTACCGCTAACCGCCCCTTTCTTTGCCAGGTAGCAGACCTGACTCTCTTTTTGAATAAATAGAAACGCCGTTTTATAAAATGGTGAGGTAGATTGCCGGACTCTTTGCGTTTTTGCCATTTACGCTCTGGCAATGGCAGAAACAAAAAGGTTTCCGCCCAGCTTAGCTTTTACTGTAGCGAATCGACTGCGTCGGCGGTAAAACTGCACGCAGCACTGAATTCGACATTACACAGAGGTTAAGCAAATGATGGTTTATCCAGTCAAACACAGTCCGCTATTGCGTCAGCCTGAGCATTTTATCGCCAGAGATGAACTAAAAGCCCTGGTGCAAAAGGTGACGCATAACCTGGTCAATATTAAAGATGAGACAGGCGAATTTTTATTGCGACTGGACGACGGACGCGTGATCGATACTAAAGGCTGGGCCGGATGGGAGTGGACGCACGGCGTGGGCCTGTACGGAATGTATCACTATTACCAACAGACCGGCGACCAGACGATGCGTAAGATCATTGATGACTGGTTTGCCGATCGTTTTGCGGAAGGCGCGACGACGAAAAACGTTAATACGATGGCGCCGTTTTTAACGCTGGCGTATCGCTATGAAGAGACGCGTAATCCAGCGTATTTACCGTGGCTGGAAACGTGGGCCGAATGGGCGATGAATGAAATGCCCCGAACCGATCACGGTGGAATGCAGCACATCACGCTGGCGGAGGAAAATCATCAGCAGATGTGGGACGACACGCTAATGATGACGGTGCTGCCGCTGGCGAAAATCGGTAAACTGTTGAACCGGCCGGAATATGTGGAAGAGGCAACCTATCAGTTCCTGCTGCACGTGCAGAATTTGATGGATAAAGAGACGGGGCTGTGGTTCCACGGCTGGAGCTATGACGGTCATCATAACTTCGCTAACGCTCGCTGGGCGCGCGGCAACAGCTGGCTGACCATTGTGATCCCGGATTTTCTTGAACTGCTGGACTTGCCGGAAAATAATGCCGTGCGCCGTTACCTGGTCCAGGTACTGAATGCGCAGATCGCCGCGCTGGCGAAATGTCAGGATGAAAGCGGTTTGTGGCATACGCTGCTTGACGATCCGCACTCTTATCTTGAGGCGTCGGCGACGGCGGGTTTTGCCTACGGTATTCTTAAAGCGGTGCGCAAACGCTATGTCGGGCGGCACTATGCGCAGGTGGCGGAAAAAGCTATTCGGGGGATAGTGAAACATATCTCGCCGGAAGGTGAACTGCTGCAAACGTCATTTGGCACTGGCATGGGCCACGATCTCGATTTTTACCGTCATATTCCGTTGACCTCTATGCCTTACGGGCAGGCGATGGCTATGCTGTGTTTGACGGAATATCTGCGTAACTATTTCTGATGTATGCGGATATTCCGGTCGTATCCTTGTCTGATGGCGCTTTGCTTATTTGACTATGGCGCCTGACCCGACTGTGTGGTATCAGCCTGTGGATCAAACAGGTGGTCAAGGATTTTTCGCATGATGGGCGCGGCGGTAACGCCGTCGCTTCCGCCGTTTTCCAGAATCAAGGCAATAGCGACCTTAGGGTTTTTATACGGTGCAAAAGCGGTATAAAACACATGATCGCGCAGGCGAATGGGGATCATTTTCGCATTGTAGGTCTGATTTTCTTTCAGGCTAAACACCTGCGACGTGCCGCTTTTGGCCGCAATGCCGTAGGGCGCGGTGTGAAAGAACTTATAGCCCGTTCCGTTGGGTGCATTCGCCATGCCGTACATCGCCTGACGCACCAGTCCCCAGTATGGCGACGCCGGATCGGCTATCTGTGCCGGTGTTCCTGAAGGGCGATACGGAACCACCGTTTTGCCGCTCTCTTCATTGAGTAACAGGTGAGGGGCAATCACCTTACCGTTGTTGATGAGCGCCACCATCGCTTTTACCATCTGGATGGGGGTGGCAATCCAGTAGCCCTGGCCGATGCCGACAGAGATGGTATCGCCCTGATACCAGGCTTTTTTATGGACCCGCTGTTTCCATGCGCGGCTGGGAAGCAGCCCGTCATACTCTTCATTAAGGTCGATCCCCGTCGGTTTGCCATAGCCGAACTGAGACAACATCGTGTCGATACGGTCAATACCCATCAT
This sequence comes from Salmonella sp. A7, assembly GCF_020181675.1. Taxonomy (NCBI): domain Bacteria; kingdom Pseudomonadati; phylum Pseudomonadota; class Gammaproteobacteria; order Enterobacterales; family Enterobacteriaceae; genus Salmonella; species Salmonella sp. A7. The sequence continues at coordinate 1,953,694 of NZ_CP084001.1, forward strand.
ATAAGCAACCTGATAGAAAAAGGTATCCGCAGATTCCTCAATCGCTTTAGTGACATCCAGCATACCGTGTCCGGTTTTTTTCCAGTCCCGGTAATGCCGCTGCGTGCCGGGAAGCGTCCAGGTTGGCGCGCCAAAGAAGGTGGTTTGCGGAGTAATAATCCCGCATAACAGCGCGGACATCGCCATATAGGGTTTAACCGTTGACGCCGGGGGATAAAGCCCTTGCGTCACGCGGTTGATCAGCGGCAGATTTTTATCGTGCAGCAGTTTGCCGTAATCCTGATAGCTAATGCCTTTTACAAAGGGGTTCGGGTCGTAGCTGGGCATAGATACCATCGCCAGCACTGAACCATCGTGCGGATCTTCAACCAGTACGGCAGCACGCTGCCCGGCCAGCAAACTTTCAATGTACTCTTGTAAATGGAGATCCAGCGTCAGGTGAATATTCTTACCCGCGATGGGAGGAACGTCTTTCAGCAGGCGGACAATACGCCCGTGATTATCCACCTCGACCTCCTGATAACCGGTTTTGCCATGAAGATCGTTTTCGTAGTAACGCTCAATCCCCTGTTTACCGATGTTATGGTCCGCCGCGTAATTCTCTGCCAGCCCTTTTTTATCCAGCGCTTTAAGGTCGTTATCGTTTATCTTTGACACGTAACCGAGAACATGCGCCAGCTCCGCGCCGTAAGGATACTGCCGATCCTGATAGCTATTGATCGTGACGCCGTTGAAATGAAACTGATTGACCGCAAAGCGTGCGATTTCAACATCCGTTAGCGCGTTTTTGAGCACCACCGGACGATAGCGGCTACTGGATTTTAGCGCATGGCGAAAGTCGGCGATATCATCGGGGGAGAGATCAACAATAGGGGTGAGCTGTTTTAGCAGCGCATCCATATCGGCAATTTTATAGGGCGTAACCGCGATATCATACCAGGTTACGTTACGCACCAGCGGAATGCCGTTGCGATCGTAAATAATGCCGCGCGTGGGCGCGACGGGTAGCATCTTGATATCGTTCTCATTCGAACGGGTGGTGTAGTAGTGGTGCTGACGGATTTGCAAGTTATAGAGGTTGAAGATCAGGATACCAAAGCAGACAACCACTACACCAAACGCCACAATCACACGTCTCAGGAAGAGTTTCTCTTCCGCATCAAAGTCTTTAAAAGTCATTACCTGTACCTGAACAATCCGCCGCCTAATGATACGGGGCGGTCAGCGCCAGCACAGGTAAAAGATGTTCCATCTCTCTATAGAAATGTGTCATTCCTTGTGATTTGTTACAGATATACCGCTGTGGCAATAAAAAGGCCTGAGTCCGTTCCCCGGAATCAGGCCTGATGATGTTAACGACGACGCGTTTACATGCGTTCTACGGTTTCGATACCCAACGTATCCAGACCCAGTTTCAGCGTCTTCGCCGTCAGTTGCGCCAGTTTTAGGCGGCTATTGCGAACCGCATCATTCTCGGCGCTGAGAATAGGGCAGTGCTCGTAGAAGCCGGAGAACAGCCCGGCGACGTCATACAGATACGCGCACATGACGTGCGGCGTACCTTCACGCGCGACCACCGTCAGGGTTTCTTCAAACTGCAGCAGACGGGCAGCGAGTTGCGCTTCGCGATCTTCGCTAATGATAACCGGCGCGCTCGCCAGCGCCTGCTCGTCGATGTCCGCTTTACGGAAAACAGACAGCACACGCGTATAGGCATACTGCATATAAGGAGCGGTATTGCCTTCGAAAGCCAACATATTATCCCAGTCGAAGATATAGTCAGTGGTGCGGTTTTTTGACAGATCGGCGTATTTCACCGCGCCAATACCGACGGCGTTAGCCAGTTTTTCCAGCTCGTCAGCCGGCATATCCGGGTTCTTCTCCGCCACCAGACGACGCGCGCGCTCCAGCGCCTCATCCAACAGATCCGCCAGTTTCACCGTACCGCCCGCGCGAGTTTTAAACGGTTTACCGTCTTTACCCAACATCATGCCGAACATGTGGTGTTCCAGCGGAACGGAATCCGGCACATAACCGGCTTTGCGCACAATGGTCCAGGCTTGCATCAGGTGCTGGTGCTGACGGGAGTCAATGTAGTAGAGCACGCGGTCGGCGTGCAGCGTTTCGTAACGGTATTTGGCGCAGGCGATATCGGTAGTGGTATACAAATAACCACCATCTTTCTTCTGAATAATGACGCCCATCGGGTCGCCTTCCTTGTTTTTAAACTCATCAAGGAAAACCACCGTTGCGCCTTCGCTTTCAACCGCCAGGCCTTTGGCTTTCAGATCGGCGACGATGCCCGGCAGCATCGGATTATACAGACTTTCGCCCATCACATCGTCACGAGTCAAAGTGACGTTCAGACGATCATAGGTGATCTGGTTTTGCGTCATCGTGATATCAACCAGCTTACGCCACATCTCACGGAAATAGGTATCACCGCTCTGCAATTTGACGACGTAGTTACGCGCGCGCTCGGCAAACGCTTCATCTTCGTCATAATGCTTTTTCGCATCGCGGTAAAATCCTTCGAGATCCGCCAGCGCCATGTCGCCCGCGTTTTCCTGCTGCTGTTTTTCCAGCCAGGCGATAAGCATACCGAACTGGGTGCCCCAGTCGCCGACGTGGTTAGCGCGAATAACATGATGGCCCAGAAACTCCAGCGTGCGCACTGCCGCATCGCCGATAATCGTGGAGCGTAGATGACCAACGTGCATCTCTTTCGCGACGTTGGGCGCGGAGTAGTCGACGACAATCGTCTGGCGAGTCGGCTGAGAAACGCCCAGACGATCGGAGGCCAGCGCCTGCTGCACCTGTTCAGCGAGAAAAGCCGGTTCGAGGAATATATTGATAAAGCCAGGGCCGGCGATTTCAACCTTGCTGGCGATGCCGCTGAGATCCAGATGAGTTAGCACCTGCTCTGCAAGTTGTCGGGGGGCCATACCCAGTTTTTTCGCAACTGCCATCATGCCGTTGGCCTGATAGTCGCCGAACTGAACTTTGGCTGACTGACGAACCTGGGGCTCGCAATCTGCAGGCGCGCCTGCAGCAATCATGGCCTGACTAACTTTTTCTGAGAGAAGAGCCTGAATATTCACCGGAATACCTTACGTTTATGAAGCGGACTGTATTGCCCGCGCCAGTTTAAGAATTAGGGCGGGAGTATACTGCAAATGCCCGTTGGCGTCAGCATTGCGCGCGCGGCGCGTCGCCTGAAATATACGCAACAATAATCTGCATAAGCATTCAATAAACGCCCAATCAAATCAAAGGTTGGTTGCCGGGGCGCAACAGCGTAAATTAGCGGTTTTCACAGCAAGAAGAGCGTCCTGATATGGCGAACTGGCAACACATTGATGAACTGCATGATATTTCCGCAGATTTACCGCGATTCACTCTGGCGTTCAGAGAACTTTCCACTCGCCTTGGTCTGCAGATTAGCGCCCTTGAGGCCGATCACATTTCATTGCGCTGTCACCAGAATACGACGGCGGAGCGTTGGCGTCGCGGTTTTGAACAATGCGGCGAGCTACTATCGGAAAATATCATCAACGGCAGGCCGATTTGTCTGTTTAAACTGCATGAACCGGTATGTGTGGAACACTGGCGGTTTTCTGTTATTGAATTACCGTGGCCGGGAGAAAAACGCTATCCACACGAAGGGTGGGAGCATATTGAAATCGTGCTGCCCGGCGAGCCGGAGACCTTGAACGCGAGGGCGCTGGCGTTGTTGTCGGATGAGGGGCTTAGTCAGCCGGGGATCGTGGTTAAAACCAGTTCGCCACAGGGCGAGCATGAACGTTTGCCAAACCCTACGCTGGCCGTGACCGATGGCCGCATCACGGTAAAATTTCATCCATGGTCGATTGAAGCGATTGTCGCCAGCGAACAGGCGGCCCATTAACCTGCCGAGCGGAGTGAATATGGCGTTACTTGAGATCTGTTGTTACAGCATGGAATGCGCGCTCACCGCGCAGCGAAACGGCGCGGATCGTATCGAACTGTGCGCCGCGCCGAAAGAAGGCGGGCTTACGCCTTCGCTGGGCGTCTTACGCAGCGTGCGCGAGCATATTACGATTCCCGTACATCCGATTATTCGTCCTCGTGGCGGGGATTTTTACTACACTGACGGCGAATTTGCCGCCATGCTGGAAGATATCCGCCTCGTCAGAGAGTTGGGGTTTCCCGGGCTGGTTACTGGCGTGTTGACCGTTGATGGGGATGTCGATATGTCGCGAATGGAAAAAATAATGGCGGCGGCCGGACCGCTGGCAGTGACATTCCACCGCGCCTTCGATATGTGCGCTAATCCCTTCAATGCGCTAAAGAATCTGGCTGACGCAGGCGTATCAAGAGTACTGACTTCCGGGCAAAAAGCCGATGCGGCGCAAGGTTTATCAATAATTATGGAACTTATTGCCCAGGGGGATGCTCCAATCATTATGGCTGGTGCGGGGGTTCGTGCAAATAACCTGCAGAATTTCCTCGATGCCGGAGTACGGGAAGTACACAGTTCCGCCGGAGTCTTACTGCCTTCGCCGATGCGCTATCGCAATCAGGGGTTATCGATGTCTGCCGATATACAGGCGGACGAGTATTCTCGCTATAGGGTAGAGGGTGCGGCGGTCGCTGAAATGAAAGGAATCATTGTTCGCCATCAGGCCAAATGATTTTTACCGTTGCATCATGTCGCCCAATATGATGCTTGCTCGTACCAGGCCCCTGCCAATTCAACAGGGGCCTTTTTTTCTCCTTCATATTTCAAGCCGCAGCAGCGTTGGCCGCCTCGCGCACCCCGGTCACGTAGCTACCTACGTTCCCGGGGATTTGCTGCGTTGCCGCCTTGCTGCAACTTGAACTATTTTGGAGAAACGGTGCTATACGTAACGGTCATTCGGCAATCCATCACGGTTTACGCGCAATCAGCACCGCGCGCTGCGGGGCGGGATAGCCTTCCACCGTCTTGCTGCGATCGTTCGGGTCAAGGAAATCGGCCAGCGACTCGGTAACCATCCATTCGGTACGGCGTTGCTCTTCGGTGGTAGTGACGCAGACATCGGCGATACGCACGTCAATAAAGCCGCATTTTTCCAGCCATTTTTTTAATGCCGGCGCGGAAGGAATAAAATAGACGTTACGCATCTGCGCGTAGCGGTCACCCGGCACCAAAACGGTATTTTCGTCGCCGTCGACGACCAGCGTTTCCAGTACCAGTTCACCCTCGTTGACCAACTGATCTTTTAACTGCCACAGATGCTCCAGCGGCGAGCGACGGTGATAAAGCACCCCCATCGAGAAGACGGTATCAAATGCTTTCAGCGCCGGGAGTTGTTCAATGCCTAACGGCAGCAGATGCGCGCGCTGATCGTTACCCAACAGTTTACGCACCGCCTCAAACTGGCAGAGGAAAAGCTGTGTAGGATCGATGCCGACCGCCAGATGTGCGCCCGCGCCAATCATCCGCCACAGGTGATAGCCGCTGCCGCAGCCGACATCAAGGATCGTCCGGCCGGTTAAATCTGACAGATGCGGCAGTACGCGATCCCACTTCCAGTCGGAGCGCCATTCGGTATCAATATCTACGCCATAAAGCGAGAACGGGCCTTTACGCCACGGCATCAGATTACGCAGCAATGTATCAATACGCTTTAGCTGACCTTCGCTGAGCGGCGTTTCGCTTTCCGCCGTGACACTGTGCAGTAAATCCAGCCGCCAGGGCGTAATTTCCGGTAAAAATTCTACCGCGTTCGACCACTGTTTAAACAAGCCATGCTGCTGCTCGCGTTGCCAGGCGGCAATCTGCGCGGGCAATGTTTCCAGCCAGTGGGAGAGATGATTTTTAGCAATGAGCTGATAAAAGTTACCAAACTCGATCATGCGGCAACTCCGGCTTTTAACGCGACAAGCGACCCGAAATTAAAGCACTGGAACCACAGTTCACTGTGTTCGAAACCCGCCTGACGCAGGCGCGCTTTATGTGTTTCCACCGAGTCGGTGAGCATCACGTTTTCCAGCATACTGCGCTTCTGGCTGATCTCCAGTTCGCTGTACCCATTAGCGCGTTTAAAATCGTGGTGCATGTTGAATAACAGCTCGCCCACTTTCGCGTCTTCAAAGCTAAATTTTTCCGACAGTACCAGCGCGCCGCCGGGATTCAACCCCAGGTAAATCTTATCCAGCAATGCCTGGCGTTCGGCAGGTTCAAGGAATTGCAGGGTAAAATTCAGCACCACCATCGAGGCGTTTTCAATAGTGATATCGCGGATATCGCCTTCAACGACTTCAACCGGCGTAGGCGCTTTATACGCATCAATATGACGGCGGCAGCGTTCAATCATGGCCGGGGAGTTATCGACGGCGATAATGCGACAATGCTCATGGCGGATATTACGCCGAACAGACAGCGTCGCGGCACCCAGCGAGCAGCCCAGATCGTAGACCTGCGTGTTCGGCTGCACAAAGCGTTCAGCTAACATGCCGATCATGGAGATGATGTTGGAGTAGCCTGGTACCGAACGCTGAATCATGTCGGGAAAAACTTCGGCTACTCGTTCATCAAAAGTCCAGTCGCCGAGACGGGCGATAGGCGCAGAAAAAAGCGTGTCGCGGTGAGACATAACGTATACATCCGGGAAAAATAAAGGCGCATATTGTGCGCTAATACAGGGAGAAAACCAACTCCCAGGGCATATACCACAGGTTTGCCAGCACCATCAGCAACAATGCGCACCAGGTCGCGCTCATCCCCGCCCGCCGCCAGCGGAACAGGCGGTGGTGAAAACCGTAATAATGCATCAGCCGACCGGCGATTAAAATGATGCCGCAGATATGCACCATCCACGTTTCGGCGCCGTTCATTTCCATAAACAGCAGCAGCACCAGCGCGACAGGAATATATTCCACCGCGTTGCCATGAATACGGATGGCGCTTTGCAATTCGCTAAAACCGCCGTCGCCATAGGCGACACGGTACTGCATTCGCAAGCGAACGACATTAAAAGAGAACTTCATTAATAATAACGCACCCAAAACGGCATACAGCGCGCTTACCATACAAACTCCCTTTTAAAATGGCTGATGGCACTGTCTATGATAGGGGGCATTTTCAGAAAAGAGAAGATTGCTGTGGAATGGACGGAGCAGTGCCGATTTCCGGTAAGACGCTGCGTAAATCATGCCAAAGCGTATTCACCAGTTCCGGCGCCTGCGCGATATCCGGAGTATGTAAAAACAGAAAAGGCGTGGTGGTCTGCCGCCACTGCGGGAGTTTCTGCAACCAGGCGGCGAAAAACTCACGGTTTTGCGCCATATTGTCGCTACCGATAAAACGTACCATCGGGTGGCTGGCCGTCACGACCGCATGTACCGGGACTTTGGGTTTTTTTCGCTGCGCGTCGCGGACGGCCTCGCTGTGGGGATGGGCGGCATGTACCGGACGACTATCTAGAATCATCAAGGTCTAAATACACTATGAGGTTGATTAGGGGTTGGTAGATGATTCGGATGAAGCATCCTCATAACAAGACCAACTATAGAACATACCTGTTAAAAACAGGACAATATCAGGTTAGTACCTATGCAATTTAACGGTATTTCTTCAAATATCTAAGCAATTCTACACAGATTCTATGCAGTATCGGTATAGTCTCTTTTTACCCTAACTCATTGAAATATATAGAGAATCTGTGAAGTCTCTTTTCAGGGTAAACTGTATCGTGTTAGTCGTTCCTCTCTCGACCCTTAGAAAAGTGCTATATACAGGACTATATAACGCTATTCATGCAGTTGGTCACATGGTGTAACTATCAAGAAACTTAACGATATCCTGCGTGAATATTGAAAAGTGATGGTTATAGTTGATTCGGTTGTTCTAGGAATCAACCTCATAGTTACCTTGTCAAATCTTCGTAGTCCATTCTTAAAAAATCACTTACAGACACCTTAATATCTATACAGATTTCATGTAGAACACGATTAGTGCGTAAAACAGCTATTATGTTAAAAACGCACTGTATACGTATCAGTACTGATTTATAAGGGTTTTGTGTATTGGATGATAAGAGACTATACAGAACCTTGAGAGCATGTATTCTAAGTCATTGATACATAAGGTCACAGAAGTTTGTGTCTGTTACAGAGAAAACTGGATAGGACTTCACAGAACTATAAAATGTTACAGCTATTGATAGGTTAAATCTTCTTGATAGATGCCGTGAAGTGTGATGAAGGTTTCTTGAGGTGGAGTTAACAGATGCTATGAAGAAAGTCAATAATTGGTTATAGATATTTTAACTGCTTTTGCAAAGGGGGTGCTATATCGTGAATCTGGGGTACTTAACAGCCATCAATCATGAGGTAGATTCTACCGAATCAACTGTGTAGATATTTTTTAAGATTATCGGTGAAGGGGAATGTAGAGGTGGTACTACGATTTTTATAAAAAAATTAGAAGATGAAAAATCACTGTATAAACTTTAATCAGACCTATCGACAAGTTTATGTCAGGTCTTTATTAACTATCAGCTAAAATTCCTGTGTCCATATTTACCATGCAATTCCAGTGATGCAGCATCATAGGCTTTTGCAGCTTCTTCTGCTGTATTAAACTGACCCAGATAATGAGATTTTCCATTACAGCGTATTGTAGCCCAGAACCCCTTGTTATCCACTCTTGGGTGTACTCCCTTGTAACCTGATTTTGTTTTCTTTCTGGGTATCATGTTTGCCTGATTCTGCTCTTTGGTAACCTCGCGAAGATTGCTAATAGCATTATTTAGCGGGTCACCATCTATATGGTCAATCCATAGTTTAGCTTGTTTACCATGATATAGATAGAAAATAACCTGATGCACCTTAAGTATTCTGAACTTACCATTAATCCGACAACCAAAAGCCAGATACTGTCTTGGTTTAGGATTTACAAGTGAACCCTCGATTTTTACACCATTTCTAAATAATGTTCCAGATTCAAAATCTGCTGTAATATTTTCATTGATGTATCTTATAACTTCTTCAGGCCATGCCTTGGTATACCTAGTCACCATAATATTCCTTATTTCAATTAACTTGTTGATGTAATACTACCAAGAAACTTCATATCATATTTTAGATAATGATTGATATACATCAAAAAACTATTAAGTTCTCGGAAGAGGACTATATAGATTAATGATGCTCTTATTGTAGGAGCATCTATTCCCACCAAGGGAACTACACAGAACCTAGAAAGTATGCCTGTAATGTTTCTGTATCAGGTCAACTATAAGAGGTCTGGATATTACCTTGTAAGATTCTTAGAAGTGATTATGTAGATAGTTAGGAAGGAGTGTTTAACGGGAGGAAGAGAACCATGAAACCGAAGGTAGGTTCTATCTTAACAGTGACCGTAAGAAGAGAACTTGAGAGACAACTAAACAAACCTCTTAAGTAAAAGACAACACTCCAGAAAGAGTGTCTGTTTAACAGGCTTCTCAAAAGCTCTTAAGAAATCTGTTAGGCAGGGTCATGTGAACAATCTTACCATTTTGTCAATGCTTTTGTCTTTGACCTAAATCAATAAAATGTATCGTTTGATGTGCTTTTAAACAAAGTAGTTAAAAAATCTTTTTAGAGGGGCGCTTCGCTTGTGTCACATCCAATAATCAATATCGGTCGTCATCATGGTGGTTCTGATGACTGGCGTACACCGTATCGTTTATTTCGTAACCTGCATCATGAGTATAGCTTCAGTCTAGATGGTGCTGCAACTGAGCATGACGCATTGTTGCCACGGTTCACCGATGATATTCACAATCAATCATGGGTTGGTGAACGGGTCTTCTGTAACCCGCCGTTTAGCATGGCTGAACAGTTCCTCCTAAAAGCCCCTGAAGCTGATGTGTGTGTATGTCTGGTTCCGCACAGGTCAAAGACAACTTACTGGCTTCGGTGTGTATATACAAACCCCTTTCTGCATGAGATTCGAACGTTACACCGAGCAGTCAAATACCTCCCACCAGCAGGAAAAAAAGGTGCTGTAGTGCGTTCACCGTTTGCAAGTTGCGTTTTGATATACAGGAACACACCCCGTAAACCGAAGGTTGAAATTACCCAGACAATCTATTGTGGCGACACAATGCTTTTACTTGCCGTGGTTAATAGGGGTGGTTTACGTGGAAGACCTCATATACACGATGCACAGACGCTTGACAGGTTGATTAAAATGCATGACCAAGGGCAATCCGTCAAGAGCATCGCAGAATCGCTAAGAATGCCTCTAAGCACCACTTACAGGATTGTTCAAAGGTTGAGCTAAAATTCTCATATAGAGCACTGATTATGAGAATGTTAAAGAGGTGATTTCCCCTTTCTGGGGTTATCGCTCTTCTCCCGATTAGTGGGGCGGTTAAGAAGGCTTGAAGTTATCTGTGAAGGTACTGGACAGTCTTATATATTGGGTGATTACAACTCATTGAAAAATAAGTATTTTTAGAAGTTACTGTTAAGGTTACAGAGTTAACTGTGAAGAGACTTGTCAGTTCTCTATATATGGCTAATTACAACTAATTGAAAAATAAGCATTTTTAGAAATTACTGTCAGAGAAGTGAATACTTGATAGATACAGCTTTCCGGTTCTGTCAAGCTATTTTTTAATAGATAGCACAAAATGCTAAAGATACCCCTATACCATCTCGTACAGGGGGTTTTGAAGGGAGTTTAACGGTTATCTGTTCGAGTCCTGTCCTTGAGGTCAAATGACCATTCACGACCAAACAATCTGAACACGATAAACACCCGAACGATGAAATAGCGGAGCAGAAGACCTGCAATCAGCCCAATACCTCCACCAGCCCATACATCAGGTGACCCCAGCTCAGGAGGGAGATTTACCATTCAATTTCCTTGTAAGACGCTCTCAATCGCATTCTGACACAAAAAAGTATCTGACCTTATGAGTTGACCTGAAGAGGCCATTTAACTCGTTACAGAGCGATTGAAGAGGTCTGTGTGCAATGCAATAACCATGTGACCAAATACATAGTTGATTCGGTTAGTTGGGCTTGTACCAACCCCTATCGAATAAACCTCATAGCCACGCCTTTATATTTTACTCTCCCCATAAACCCATTATACCACAGATGTTACGAAATTGTTAAAAATGCTTGACATTAGTCTTTGAAACTGCTAAGATTGTATATATGGTTAACAGAGAATTAACAATTATAAGGACTGGCTTATGAATGAACGACAGAGAATTTAGAGCGATGCTTCAGGCATCGAGACAACGTAACAAGCACAACTCCTACGCTTACACAAGCTCCCCCACCAGACACGAATTACCCAAGTTTACCAAGAAAGAACGCAAAGGCATTGACGAAGTAATTCGTAGCATTACGCCACGAGATAGATTTATGCCAACCAGAAAGAGCACCCGGAACACTATTAAAAATTATCTGGCTAGCTTTGACAGCTACGAACAATTACCAAGTAAGCTTGATGATGTAATTATCGGATTCTGTAGAAGTGAAGGTCACCCAAAATACAACAGAAAGCTATTTTATATTCTAAAGAATCTTGATGAAATTAACGCAGCCAACGTGACAAATCATCTTCAGCGTCAAGCAACCAGACTTAGCCATGAATTACCAAGCGATAAATATTGCGCTTTGCTTGCTGTAATGTGCGCAAAGTTAATTGGTGTTGTTGAGCATCATATGGCCGTTGGTAATATTGAGCCAATGGAAAACGAGCAACCAGACTTTGAGTTTGACCCGTATATTTTGGAGGAATTTTAAATGAAGAAACACACTTTGACCCGTATTACAAAGACAGCCTTTGACGAACTTAACCGAATCAAAAACATTACAGGTCTGCCACACTCAGCAGTGATGAAGCTTGCAGTTAACCGTGATATTAACGAACAGGATTTGCTTAATAGTCGCTTAGAGGCTGCAAGACACCATATCAGGATTAAGCAAGATGACCTTGATAGTCTGAAATCTTTAAATGCCTTTGGACTGGATTTAGCAAGGTTACTAAGTATCAAAATTCACAAATTAGCGATGGAGGTTTAATGTATGACTTTTATAAACATCGTGACCATTTGGTAAGATTTGACGGTAGAGTCTGGAAAGGCATAACAGAAACCAATAAACCCAAGTTTACCCACCAGCAATTAGCCTCAAGATTTGATATCTGGACTGAAGCACAAAAAGATAATGGTGATTTCGAGTTTATCAGGGGTTTTGATTATGCTTACGAAGACGACCTTAAAGACGCCATTAAATTAATTGAGAATTTCAACTCTATTAAAAATGGTGACAAGCACAAAGCCAATGGCAACAGATACGATAAAGATTTAATCATTGATGCAATCATCAAAGGACAATCACAAAGTTATATTTCTGAGAAATACGGTTTATCACGCAGTCAATACTACAAGATTAAAGCGTCTGTGTAAGCCTGCGAGAATGAGTGAGACTCGAAGATGAGCTACCCTATTACTAAGGTGTCTCACTCCCTCTATAACCCGCATGGTTACTGGCCTCAGAATGGCTATTTTGGCAGATTTAAGATGTGTTTTAGAGGAATTTAAAAATGAATAATTTCCCGCTACAAATTTTTGTTGATAACGACACCGCTATGATGGTGCAAAGCGCAGGCGTCAGTATTGATTTTGACAGGCTGTTAAAGCTAATGGCTGAGAACTCAGAAGCAATTGAAGATTTTATTCAGGAAATAGAAACTGGTGAACCGCGTTTTATACTTCCTGTTACCGACTCAAACATGAAGCGACTTATTATCGAAGAAACGAACAAATACAGCGTTAGCCCTGAAAGATATCTCAAGGCAGCTATAGCAATTTTGTACGCTGACAATGTTTTGGTGACGGATGCTGTGAGGGTTCACTAATGACGTTAATTGTATTATGGACGCTGCTAGGGTTATTTGTTGGTTGCTGGGTAGGTAATACGGTAAATAAGAATTAATGTTACCAATCTGTTAAAAAGCTGTTGACAAATAACCTTAAGCATGACATAATTTTAATTATAGAGAGAATTTCTCTCTTATTTCTTTCAACAATTCCGATGGATGGATGGATATTCTGAGTTGGTGAGGTATGTTCTATACCGAACATTCTGAAAGGTGCAATGCTTTTCGCTACATGGCCTCTTATATAACCTGAGAGGTCATCTCGAAAAGTACTCTTGTTCATTCATTGAATCCTTCAGAAGTTTTAATTTCTTCACCTTAGCCCTTTATAGCGTTTTAGTTATTTAGGGCTTTTTCAGCTTTTAAAAAGCATACTTGGCAAACCGCCTTTTAAGCCTCTTCTAAGTTCGTCAAAGGCTGTCAGGTGTGCTTTTTAAAAACTGAAACATAAATTATCTTAGAAGAGGAAAAATAATAATGTCTATCCGTGATGAACATGAAATGATTATCGAAAACAAACCAAGTGCACTTGATATTCACGAATTAAGTTTGCGTGAATCTTTTGATAGAGCTTGGCGGGAATCACACGAAGTAAATAAAGGTACATATATTCCACCAGAACCACTCGAGATTCCAAGAGTTGAAATTGATTTTTCGATGAATGAGAAATGTGAGCTTGATTTGAAACTGAAGCTGCAACGCCGATATTTCCAAGCTATTAAAGACTCTCAAGAAGCAATGAGAAGTGTTTACGAGAAAATTCAGTCCAAGCTTGAAGACGAAATCGACGAAATGGCTATTTTGATGGAGCTTCAAACCAATTCTTATGCTTATTTCTCTCGACTAGACCGTGACGGTTGGGGGTATGACCCTGTAGAGATTGGTAAAGTGATTGCAGATTTACCAGAAGGTCAAAGAGTTGTTCGTACAGAAAGAGCTGTCAGAGCACCACATCGACTGTCTCTAATTGTTGCTGATAAATCACAAGCTGAGCTTGAAGAAATTGCCAAAGAGAAACTGATGAAAGCAAGAGAAAATGAGATTAATTTGCTGAAATCAAGACTGGCTAAGCTGATTAGTGACCATCAAGCGCTGGCTAAGGAGTACCGTCAAGAGTTGGCACAGATTATCAGCTTCAATGATTTTCTGAGTGTTCCACGAGAATTTAGCAAGGCTGTTTGATTATGCAATATGTGAGGTGATGAATGATTGATTTAACAGAACGCTATGAAACTATTAAGTCTGTTTGTGAAAACTTAAAGTTACAAACTAAGCCAGCCTTAAGAATTAAAACCAAACATCAAATTATCACCTCACGCAAACCAAAAACACGCAAGATTCCAAAGTGGTGTATCGACCGTATCCCTTCTGATGCCCAAATCATAGGTGAAACGGAATTACATTATCTTGTCAGACATTAAAAAAGAATTGGTTGGGTAAAAATCTACGGGAGAGATTATCGAGTGACATCGGTAGTTTCTCCCTTTTTTGTATATGTGCTACGTGAAATCTGTAAAGCTAATACCCACACTGAAAAATAGAATTTACGTAGCTCACGCTTAAAGAGGTGAAATATGAACAATGGCACAATTTAAAGTTGATGATTTTCTGATTGAGCTAGGTTTTAGCTCTCAGAAGGTTTTAAAAGGTCTGGAAAAAGCCGAGAAACAAACGATGCAGGTAGCATCACGAATTGAGAAGCGATTGAATAAAGCTTTTAAAGTTAACCCTACGCCTTTAAATGATTCTCTCAAGGTCATGGAAAGGAATGTCGATAAGACTGTTTCCAAGATTGAGCAGCGTCTTAAAAACACTAAAGCGTTTAAGATTAAAACTGAAATTGAGGATACTTTAAAGCCACTTAGACAACCGAGACAGCCACGAATTAGCGGCAACAGAGCAATCACAGCAGCTTATTCAGCGAATATGTCTAAGTTAAAAGGCTTCGACCCTATTTTGCAGAAATACATCAAATCTCAGTTTTACGGGCTATCTGCTAAAGCTGGGTCAATGGATAATTCAAAATTCAATGAGAAGTTAGCTCAGTTAAACGCTTCAGTCAGAGAAGCAATCACTAAAGCCAGAGGTCATACATCCACCAGCATTAATGGTGACAGAGCAGCTAGCAGCCTTGATAACCTGTCTTCGGCAGCAGTCAAAACAGCAGGTGCATTTATCTCAATGCAGGCTGTATTAGCCAGTTATCAGAAGATTATGGAAGTTGGTTTACAGCGTGCAAGTGCTGAACGTTCAATTGATTTCGTATTTGATAAAGATGCAGGTCAGGTAAAAGAGTTCACAAAGTCATTAGCTCAAACAACGGGTTTAGATATCGCTGAACTGCAATCACAGTTTGCTGGTTTTGGTGCTTCAGCTAAAGAATCTATGGGTATTCAAGGTTCTGAAGAACTTTTTAGAAATATGATTGGCTATTCTCGTCTGATGGGGAGAAGTGAAGAAGAGATTAAGCGAGCACTGACAGCATTATCACAGATGGCATCAAAAGGTAAAGTTCAGGCTGAAGAGCTTAAGGGGCAATTAGCTGAAGCTGTTCCTGGTATGGTTCAGGTATTTGCTAAAGCAACCGGAAGGACTGAACAAGAGCTATTTGATGCCATGAAGAAGGGGGCTTTGAAATCTGCCGATACTCTTCAGAAAGTCACTCAGGAATTGGATAAACAAATCACAGCTAAAGGTGGCTGGAAAGCCATTTCAGAAAGTACTCAGGCACAACTAGGGAACTTGAAAAACTCTTGGAATACCACGCTTGATAGTATCTTCAGAGGTTCTGAAAATGGTCTGCAAGATTTTACACGAAGCCTAACAACGCTTTTAAATGCTCTTGGTGGAAGTGGTAAGAGTCTTGGTGAATCTCTTGGTAGTCTCATGACTTCTATGTCAAGTGGTGTCGATAGTCTGACTGATATTAGTTACAGAGTGAGAGCGTTCTTTGATGAGGTGACATTAGCTTACCGTGGTTTAACCGATGAGCAAAAGAAAGTAGTTGATGCTTTAGGTTCTGGCTTGATTAATAGTTTAAAAGTCTTGGCTGGTGTTATTGCTGTAAATAAAGTTGTTGGTGTAACCAGAAGTATTTACGGGCTTATGACTGCTATCACAAGATTAGGTCAGGTCGCTGATACAACAGCGGATAACGTGAATAGAAAGAATGGGAAACCATCAAGACTAAACCCTATGAATATGCTATTAGCTGGTAGTGCTATCTATGCAGGTTATGAAAGATTAGCTTCTACACCTGAACGAATGGAAGCACAAGCTAAATTACCAGAGCTGGCTAAAGAATCTGGACTTAAGCCAGTATTTACTATGGACGATGTGAAAGGTTGGTTTAATAGTGCAGCTATGAATCTTGCTAACTTCCAGCATCCAGAATTAATCACCATGAGACAAGATGCGGCATTAACGAATACGGATATCCAAAGCCTGAGAGATGAAATTAGTGCTTTGAGCAAACGTATTCAGGAGCCTGTGAAAGTTTCACTTGGTGGTGAAGTTGCCATTAAACCAGATGAAACCAGCTTTATGACCTTTAGCAGTAATATCTACGACCAATACGCAGAAGCTACGCTATTAAGTTCATCATTCCCAGAAGATGATTGATAATAGTCGAATGCTACGTGAACTCTCCTGAACAGATATACCCACCAAAAATTATTTTTCACGTAGCTCACGCTTAACAGAGAAAACACTTATATATCAAAGGCTTGGTTAAAAATGATTAAAATATACTAAGTCTTTGAAATCAAAGGAGAATTTAATGATTTACACTAATCAGCTTCGTTACACTGGCAAAGATGGCATCTATTTCCACTTAAGAGATAATGTAGATGCCTTCTTAACCTTATCAGCAACTGAAAACATGGAATTTGACAGCCCTATGCAGGTAACTACACAGAACATGCAATCAGGGCAAACCGTCACAGATAATGTGCAGAGAGCACCCAGAACAATCACTATTAGTGGTGTCGTTGTAGTTGGCTATGAAGGAAACTTATTATTAACTCGTCAGGGTCAATTAGTAGAAAACTTCATCGACACCCTTGAAAGCTGGCGTGACCAGAAGCAAATTATTTCGGTTATCTGTAAGGACGGAATTAAAATTGATGATTCCATTATTACGAATTTTAAAGCCTCTAAAGATGTTGGTATTTCAAACGGTCTAAGAATCCAGCTAACTTTTCAGGAAATTAACTTCAAAGCCATTGTAGGGCAAACTGATGTTTCAGCAGCTACTGGCAAAACTGCTACCACGAATGACGGTGGTGCTACCAGTAAAAAGAATACAGGGAACACTACAACAAGTTTAGGTAATGGTATGTTGATGTGTCAGGAGCTATATAATCGCTCTACGAGTGAACTTTCTAATGAGCAACTTCAAGCCCGTATCAATTGTGGTAGAAGTGTCAAAATTAAGAACGGAAAAAGCACCTTCTCAGATGCCGCTAATTCAGGTGCTGCAAAGGTGCTTAATAATGCTGGTACAGGTAATGTTTTGAAGAGGCTGTCTGTGAATCCTCACAAGCGCTACTGACGATAGAATCTCAACTATACGATAACCTCATCAACATCTATTAACCCCCTCTCAATGACTTCAGAAAGCGACTGTATAGCCCCTGTAACGTTGTCTGAGGGGTTTTCTGTTATTGGTAAGGTGATTGTTTTACCATTGTGAAAAGTTACTTTACAGCGACGTTTAGCAGTATTTAAAACGACCTCTTTAACAGCACTTTTGATTATCAGTTGTGCTTCAATCCTTCCCGCCTTTGTAGTCAAGTCACAATCAGACAAACAACCCACATCAATAGATTTAAGGCGTTGTGTCTCCTTCTCGATATCCGCATCAACCTGTGATAGCTCACCTTTTAACTGCTTTAGTTTGATGGTAATAGCTGACAAATCTTCAATTTCAAGTGATAGCTGTACCAGCTTTTCAATATTGCTTGAGATGTGTTCACGGTGTAGCCTCAACATATCTATGGTATTCGTCATATCGCTATCAAATCGGTCAAGACGAGATAGCAGGGTAAGTAATGTACCATCGGTTTGCTTACGTGACAGCCCTTTAGCACTACAACGGTTTTCATTACGAAGAGGACAACGATAAATCCCGCTTCTTGTATCGCTAAAGCCTGTGATAATCAGAGCATGACCACATTCAGAACAACGGATAACCCCTTTAAAGAGATTCACACTCAATGGTTTAGCTGAAGCAGGTTTTCGACCGTGACGAGAATGTGATAGTTGCTGGACTTTGTAGAATGTTGTTTCATCAATTACAGACGGGTAATAACCTGCAATCTCTTCACAGCCTTTCGGGGTAAAGTATCCAATTACAGAGCGATTCTTCAAAAGGTCTTGAACAGATGTTTGACCAAACTTACCCGGCTTGTATTGGTTCATCGACCGGTGACCTTCAGCATTAAGAGTTCTGACAATCTCCCAGATAGACTTACCCTCTAACCGTAGCTGAAAGCACCTCTTCACAGTCTCCACTTTATCAGGTATCACAGAGAAGCTTTTACGGTCATCATTCAGCCTTAACCATGCAGGACAACGTTTAGAAATCTTGATACCTTCAGAGATGAGTTCTTTTTTACGGTTCCATGCAGCTTGTATACGCTCAGATTTACGCAAACTCTCCTCATGCGCCCTTTGCATTATCAAAATGCTTTTAATCAGAGCTAACGGGTCTTTAAGAGACTCACTTGTGTAATGTTCACCATCGGACAAGGTGACTACATCTACACCAGAGCGAAGAATGTTTCGTAATAGCTCACTTGCTTGGTCTACGTCCTGACGTGAGAGACGGTCAAGAGATTCTATCAAGAGCGTATCACCAGCTTTAACAAGCCCTTTCTCGATAGCGGTTAAGAAGTCACCTAAGCCACCTTTCAAGTGCTTACCAGTGAATCCACTCACACCTAAATCACGGAAGGATAAATCTTGGTCAAGGTAGTACTCAGGATGAGCCTTAAGCCAGTCATTAACCATCTTAGACTGTCTGCGTAGTGAGTCGCCTTTAGCTTGTCGCTCAGAACTGAATCTGATGTAGCTGATTACACGTTTCATTGTTCACCTCACCTAATAACCCCTAGATTGTATCGCTTTAGATGGTGTATTTAAACGTGTCTAATAAGGATCACGCGGTTTACGCCGCGCGCGTGTAACCCGCGATTGAGCCGCTGTTCATCCTCACCTTTGTCAAAAAAACACGGATGACGAACTTCTACGCCATAGGTAAACGTGGCGGGGAGCGCATCAAGAAACTGCCATAAGGCGGGGAGATCGCGCGGTCCAAAGGCGGCGGGCAACTGCAGCCAGTATTGGCCAATACGCGTTTCCAGCGGTGCCAGGCGGGTAAAAAACGCCTGTACCAGATCGTCGCAATGACGCAGCGCGGCCTGGTGAGAAATGGTCGCGGGAAATTTAAAGCAAAAACGGAAATCGTCCGTAGTTTGCGCATACCAGCGATCGACAATTTCCGCTTTCGGCAGCGCGTAAAGCGTGGTGTTGCCCTCCACGCAGTTGAAGTGGCGGGCATACTCTTCCAGACTGGTGATGCCGAGCCGCGCCCATTTCGGGTGCGACCATTGCGGCAGGCCAATGTAGATCATAAGGCGTTTAAAATATCCTCTACGCTGCGTACCCGGCCAATGCGCGGGAAAATATGCGTCATACTGCTCTGATGCTGCTCACTGCTGGCGGCGCTACAGGCATCTTCGGCAATAATAAGGTTAAATCCTAACTCCCAGGCGTTGCGCGCTGTGGATTCGACGCCGATATTGGTTGAGATCCCGCACAATATGATGGTGTCGATACCCCGGCGGCGAAGCTGTAATTCCAGGTCGGTGCCGTAAAACGCGCCCCACTGGCGTTTAGTCACTTCCAGATCGCTGTCCTTTTTACCCAATGCCGTAGGCCAGGTCCACCAGTTTTCCGGCAACGCGTGCGCAGGCGTTGCGGCATCCACGGGTTGTTTTAACGCTTCGGCATAATCATCAGACCATCCGACGCGTACCATAACCACGGGCGAGCCGTTGGCACGACACTTTTCCGCCAGCCGCGCGGCGCGGGCGACCACCTCATTTGCCGTATACGGGCCGCCGGCAAACGGAAGAATTCCTTCCTGTAAATCAATAACCACCAGGGCGGTTGTGGTCGCGTTGAGTTTCAGCATGATAATCACTCTCCTAAAAATAGCGGATTTCACTACACCTTAAGCGCGATTAAAGAGGAAAGCGGCGACAAATATTGTTAATTTTTGTGAGCATACGCAATACCCGCGTGAAAAACCCGGGTACAGTCAGTATGAACCAGGCGTCGATACCGTATGAAACGGGCAAGTTATCGCTCCCATGCTGGATTGACTCTTATCGTGCGGCAGAATTTCCAGTATAATAGCCGCCTTTTTTCATCCAGTTGTGACATACAGCTAAAGCTGCGACTTCGTCGCCTGCATGGCAGGCAACAATCCGCCTGCGGCTAAGTTAAGGGATATCTCATGCGTACAGAATATTGCGGACAGCTACGTCTGTCCCACGTGGGGCAGCAGGTGACTCTGTGTGGTTGGGTCAACCGTCGTCGTGATCTTGGCAGCCTGATCTTTATCGATATGCGCGACCGCGAAGGTATTGTGCAGGTGTTCTTCGATCCGGATCGTGCGGACGCGTTAAAGCTGGCCTCTGAACTGCGTAATGAGTTCTGCATTCAGGTTACGGGCACCGTGCGTGCGCGTGACGCGAAAAACGTCAATGCGGATATGGCGACCGGCGAAATTGAAGTGCTGGCGTCCTCTCTCACTATCATCAACCGCGCAGACTCACTGCCGCTTGACGCTAACCACGTTAATACCGAAGAGGCGCGTCTCAAGTACCGCTATCTGGATTTGCGTCGTCCGGAAATGGCGCAGCGCCTGAAAACTCGCGCCAAAATTACCAGCCTGGTGCGTCGTTTTATGGACGATCACGGTTTCCTTGATATTGAAACGCCGATGCTGACCAAAGCCACGCCGGAAGGCGCGCGCGACTATCTGGTGCCTTCGCGCGTGCACAAAGGTAAATTCTACGCGCTGCCGCAGTCGCCGCAGCTGTTCAAACAGCTCCTGATGATGTCCGGTTTCGACCGTTACTATCAGATAGTCAAATGCTTCCGTGATGAAGACTTACGTGCTGACCGTCAGCCGGAGTTTACTCAGATCGACGTCGAGACCTCCTTCATGACCGCGCCGCAGGTGCGCGAAGTGATGGAAGCGCTGGTGCGCCATTTGTGGCTGGAAGTGAAAGGCGTGGATCTGGGGGATTTCCCGGTCATGACGTTTGCCGAAGCGGAACGTCGTTACGGTTCCGACAAACCAGACCTGCGTAACCCGATGGAACTGGTAGATGTCGCTGACCTGCTGAAATCGGTAGAGTTCGCGGTCTTCGCGGGCCCGGCTAACGATCCGAAAGGCCGCGTGGCAGCGCTGCGTGTGCCTGGCGGCGCACAGCTTAGCCGTAAGCAGATCGACGATTACGGTAACTTTGTTAAGATCTACGGCGCGAAAGGCCTGGCATATATCAAAGTTAACGAGCGCGCGAAAGGTCTGGACGGGATTAACAGTCCGGTGGCCAAGTTCCTGACCGCCGACATCGTCGACGCTATCCTTGAACGTACCGGCGCGCAGGACGGCGACATGATCTTCTTCGGCGCAGATAACAAAAAAGTGGTTGCCGATGCGCTGGGCGCGCTGCGTCTGAAACTGGGCAAAGACCTGAGCCTGACCGACGAAGACAAATGGGCACCGTTGTGGGTGATTGACTTCCCGATGTTCGAAGACGACGGCGAAGGCGGTCTGACCGCGATGCATCATCCGTTCACCGCCCCGCGTGACATGACGGCGTCTGAACTGAAAACTGCGCCGGAAGAAGCCGTCGCTAACGCTTACGATATGGTGATTAACGGCTATGAAGTGGGCGGCGGTTCGGTGCGTATTCACAACGGTGAAATGCAGCAAACCGTATTTGGTATTCTCGGTATCAATGAGCAGGAGCAGCGCGAAAAGTTCGGCTTCCTGTTGGATGCGTTGAAATACGGTACGCCGCCGCATGCGGGCCTGGCGTTTGGTCTGGACCGTCTGACCATGCTGTTGACCGGCACCGACAATATTCGTGATGTTATCGCCTTCCCGAAAACGACCGCCGCCGCGTGTCTGATGACCGAAGCGCCGAGTTTCGCCAACCAGGCAGCGTTGACGGAGTTAGGGATTCAGGTTGTGAAGAAAGCCGAGAATAACTGATATGAACAATGTACACGACATCATTCGCGTGATATCGCGGCGGCCCGCAAGGGGGAGTCTCATCAATGCGCGGCGTCACCCAACAGCCAACAACGAGGTCGCGTGAAGGATAAAGTGTACAAGCGCCCCGTTTCGGTCCTGGTGGTTATTTTCGCGCAGGATACGAAACGGGTGCTAATGTTGCAGCGACGCGATGACCCGGATTTTTGGCAGTCAGTGACTGGCAGCATAGAAGAAGGGGAGACCGCGTTGCAGGCCGCCGTACGTGAAGTCAAAGAGGAGGTCACGATTGATGTTGCGGCAGAGCAACTGACCTTAATCGACTGCCAACGTACGGTGGAGTTTGAAATTTTTTCACATTTACGTCATCGCTATGCGCCGGGCGTCATGCACAATACAGAATTCTGGTTCTGCCTTGCGTTACCGCATGAGCGGCAGGTGATATTCACTGAACATCTGACGTACCAGTGGCTTGATGCGCCTGACGCGGCGGCGCTTACCAAGTCTTGGAGTAACCGGCAAGCGATTGAAGAGTTTGTCATTAACGTCGCCTGAAAAGGCGCGCTTTTTTTGAGGAAATATTTATGGCAGGTCATAGTAAATGGGCCAACACCAGACATCGTAAAGCTGCGCAGGATGCCAAGCGCGGTAAAATCTTCACTAAAATTATTCGTGAACTGGTAACGGCAGCTAAATTGGGCGGCGGCGATCCGGATGCCAACCCGCGTCTGCGCGCGGCTGTAGATAAAGCGCTGGCCAACAACATGACCCGCGACACTCTGAACCGTGCCATCGCTCGCGGTGTGGGTGGTGATGAAGACTCGAACATGGAAACCATCATCTATGAAGGTTATGGTCCTGGCGGCACGGCCATTATGATTGAGTGTCTGAGTGACAACCGTAACCGTACCGTAGCGGAAGTGCGTCATGCTTTCAGCAAGTGCGGCGGTAATCTGGGTACCGATGGCTCAGTGGCGTACCTGTTCAGTAAGAAAGGGGTCATCTCCTTTGAGAAAGGCGATGAAGACACCATCATGGAAGCCGCTCTGGAAGCCGGCGCGGAAGATGTTGTGACCTATGATGATGGCGCGATTGATGTTTACACTGCCTGGGAAGAGATGGGCAAAGTGCGTGACGCGCTGGAAGCGGCGGGTCTGAAAGCGGACAGCGCCGAAGTGTCCATGATCCCGTCAACCAAAGCGGATATGGATGCGGAAACCGCGCCGAAACTGCTACGTCTGATCGATATGCTGGAAGACTGTGACGATGTTCAGGAAGTCTACCATAACGGTGAGATCTCTGATGAGGTGGCGGCGACCCTGTAATGGTGCTGTTAAACGCCGGCGGGCAGGGGGTATAGCGTGTCGATTATTCTCGGTATTGACCCCGGCTCGCGCATTACCGGTTATGGCGTTATCCGCCAGGTAGGCAGACAACTGACCTATCTGGGCAGCGGATGTATTCGCACCAAAGTCGATGATTTGCCGTCTCGTTTGAAGCTTATATACGCAGGCGTGACGGAAATCATCACGCAGTTCCAGCCGGACTATTTTGCTATCGAACAGGTGTTTATGGCGAAAAATGCCGACTCAGCCCTCAAGCTGGGACAGGCGCGCGGCGTCGCGATTGTCGCCGCGGTCAATCAGGAACTGCCCGTGTTTGAATACGCGGCGCGTCAGGTGAAGCAAACCGTCGTCGGTATTGGTAGCGCGGAGAAAAGTCAGGTTCAGCATATGGTGCGCACGTTGCTGAAGCTCCCCGCTAACCCGCAGGCCGATGCCGCGGATGCGCTGGCTATCGCCATTACGCATTGCCACGTTAGCCAGAACGCGATGCAAATGAGCGAGAGCCGACTCAATCTGGCGCGGGGAAGGTTGCGCTAAATCATTCTCCCTCAGCCTCGCGTTGAGGGGTTTCAATTCCACAGGCGCTAATTAATTCTAAATTGGGATGTTGCCACAGGCTGGCGGGCGTCACCGTCTTACGATCCCACGGGATTGAACCTAAAAACCAGAACTTCCAGAAGGCGAGTTTCGCATCAGGATTGCTGTGAAGTAATTCTTCGAATGTCTCAATATCGCCTACCGGAATACACAATGCTTCTTTATAGATATCAAACACAAATTTCGAGCAGAACTGGCGTGATGACTCATATTTAAACCCCGTGTGATAAAACTTATTCAGCCGGGCGGGAACCTGTTCCATGATGGCGAGTTTCTGTTCGACCGTCAGGCCGCCGCACAGGCGACGAACCGCGTAACGTTGTCCGGCTGAACGTTGTATAAACAGTGACAGCGTGGTGACGGTTGAGAGGGGGACGCGGCTTTCCGCCACCAGATAGTCATCACCATTATGACCAATAATAATCCCAACATGGTTGCTCCAGCACTGTGAAGCGGTGGATATCTGGCCGAAAAGCGCGGCACCTATACAGGTAAAGACGATATCCCCGGTTTCATATTGGACAGGATAATGTTTTTTCATCTCTGCATTCCATTATTTGAAATAAATTCCTTTTATTTATTCTACAGGGTAGTTAGCATTATACCAGATAAATGACAAGCCTTAGTGTCATCGAAATATGTATGGTGAATATTTCATTTATTGGAATTAACGTCGTAAATATATCTGGGGGAGGAATTAAGGTGGTAAATTTCTCATCATCTGATCTCTTATATTGACAGGGAGTATGACGTGGTTGATGATAAACCAATGAGAATAGGCTGGGTGTTTTATTTTCCTTATATTTTTGTTGCTATTATCCTTAATCTGTTTATTAGTTTTTGTTATTGTTTGAGTATTGATATGGCGGAGGCTAATACCGTTGTTTTTTTATTAAAGCCAGGGACGATTTCATTATTATTTTTACTTCTCCCTGCCAGGCGGTTCAGAACCAGACTGTTGGCAACATTGAGTTCAGTTTTCATTACCTTAGTATTTAACCAGTGGCATTTGGTTGCCGGCAATAAAGAATTGGTTTTGTACCTGCAGGCAGCGTGCTTTATGGCTTTCCTGGCTATGACATCGGTAAAAAAATCCGGGTGGATGATTAGCGCATCATTATTTTTGGTTTGTGCGGCCGGAACGATTCGCCAGTGCTGGCTGGAACAGCTGTTTAACGCTGCCGATATATATATTGTTGATGATGGGCGGAGCTGTGGCGCCAGCGGCCACTGCTTCCAGTATATTGCAGCAAAAGGCCGTGGGTTAGCAGCAAAACGACAGGCACTTTTTAGTAGCGAAGAGTATGTGAATATTTATTATAGTTATTCAGAAGGGATACCAGCCGTGAATTTCGATGGCATGAAAAATGAGTTTGTACAATATTTATTGTGTCATGGCGAATTAAAATCTGTTGCGCGCGACGATAAAACAACATGCGATTAAATTCAGCGCTAGTGGTTAATATTATTAAATCTATTCTCGGGTCTGTTTTTTTGGAGGCCCGATGTTCCGCTGTTGGCATTCGTACTGGATACATTATTAGTATTATCAGGATACTCATTATTGAAGACTACCGAACGTGCGCCACGGCATGTTGGCAAAAAGTTATTCGCGTAGGACGCAAAAAGTTGTCAATGAGTGTACGACTTATTTTGTACGCAGCGGGGAGCGTACCCGTCGTTAACCATCGCGGGTTGTCGGAGTAGAGAAATATCGGGATACGTGTTTTTCATCTGGATAAACATCCAGTCTTTTTTTATGATAGTGCATTATCTTTTCAGCCCTTTACGCAGGAGCGTCATGTGATAGGCAGACTCAGAGGCATTATTCTCGAAAAACAACCCCCGATCGTGCTGCTGGAGACAGGGGGCGTAGGCTATGAAGTACATATGCCTATGACCTGCTTTTACGAGCTGCCGGAGGCCGGGCAGGAGGCAATCGTCTTCACCCACTTTGTGGTGCGTGAAGATGCGCAGTTGCTGTACGGATTCAACAATAAGCAAGAGCGCACGCTGTTTAAAGAGCTAATTAAAACGAATGGCGTCGGGCCTAAGCTGGCGCTGGCGATTCTCTCCGGCATGTCGGCGCAACAGTTCGTCAATGCGGTTGAGCGCGAAGAGCTTGGCGCACTGGTGAAGCTGCCGGGTATCGGCAAGAAAACCGCCGAAAGGCTGATTGTCGAAATGAAAGACCGCTTTAAAGGGCTACATGGCGATCTCTTTACGCCAGCGGTCGATCTGGTATTGACGTCGCCGGCCAGCCCAGGCTCGGAAGATGCAGAACAAGAAGCAGTTGCTGCGCTGGTGGCGCTGGGTTATAAACCGCAAGAAGCCAGTCGGATGGTAAGCAAGATCGCCCGTCCGGATGCAAGCAGTGAAACACTGATTCGCGACGCGTTACGCGCCGCGTTATGAGGTAAAGGATGATAGAAGCAGATCGCCTGATTTCAGCAGGCGCCACGATCGCAGAAGACGTCGCCGATCGCGCCATTCGCCCAAAGTTATTGGCGGAATATGTCGGCCAACCGCAGGTGCGCTCCCAGATGGAGATCTTTATTCAGGCGGCAAAACGGCGTGGCGACGCACTAGATCACTTGCTGATTTTCGGCCCGCCAGGGTTAGGTAAGACGACTCTGGCGAATATCGTTGCCAATGAAATGGGCGTCAATCTCCGAACCACGTCCGGCCCGGTGCTGGAAAAAGCAGGCGATCTGGCGGCTATGCTCACCAATCTTGAACCGCATGATGTGCTGTTTATTGATGAGATTCACCGGCTTTCACCGGTGGTGGAAGAAGTACTCTATCCGGCGATGGAAGATTACCAGCTGGATATTATGATTGGCGAAGGGCCTGCTGCACGTTCCATTAAGATCGATCTGCCGCCGTTTACGCTCATTGGCGCGACGACGCGAGCAGGTTCGCTGACCTCGCCGCTACGCGACCGTTTTGGTATTGTGCAGCGCCTGGAGTTCTACCAGGTGCCCGATCTGCAGCACATCGTCGGGCGCAGCGCAAGGCACATGGGGCTTGAGATGAGCGATGACGGCGCGCTGGAAGTGGCGCGTCGGGCGCGCGGTACGCCGCGTATAGCCAACCGCCTGCTCAGACGTGTGCGTGATTTCGCCGAGGTGAAGCATGACGGGGCTATTTCAGCGGAAATTGCCGCGCAGGCGCTGGATATGCTGAACGTCGATGCGGAAGGGTTTGACTATATGGATCGCAAGCTGCTGCTGGCGGTTATTGATAAATTCTTCGGTGGACCGGTCGGCCTGGATAACCTGGCGGCGGCGATTGGCGAAGAGCGTGAAACCATTGAGGATGTGCTGGAGCCGTATCTGATTCAGCAAGGCTTTTTGCAGCGCACGCCGCGTGGGCGTATGGCAACGGTGCGAGCCTGGAACCATTTCGGGATCACGCCGCCAGAGATGCCTTAGCGCCTGAAGTCGCTGCGCTCATCAGACCTGGGCGATTTTGTAGGCCCGGTAAGCGCAGCGCCACCGGGCAACACACGCTTAGCTTGCCTGCTTTTTCATCATACTGAAGATAAACAGCAGCGCGGCACACAGCACTACGGATGGCCCTGCCGGGGTATCATAAAAGGCTGAGAAGGTCAGTCCACCTGTAACCGCTATCATACCTACACCAACGGCGACGCCCGCCATCTGCTCTGGCGTACGGGCAAAGCGACGCGCGGTTGCGGCGGGGATAATCAGTAGCGACGTAATGATCAGCGCTCCGACAAACTTCATCGCTACGCCGATAGTTAACGCCGTTACCAGCATCAATAGCAGCTTCACGCGCTGTAACTTCACGCCATCGACAAAGGCAAGATCCGGACTGATAGTCATTGACAGCAAGTTGCGCCACTGCCAGAAGAGAATGGCCAGCACAATAACGACCCCAATAGCGATCGAGATAAGATCTTCCGGCGTGACGGCCAGCAAATCGCCAAACAGATAAGCCATTAAATCAACGCGGACGTTGGACATCAGGCTGACCACGACCAGTCCTAAAGATAAGGCGCTGTGCGCCATAATGCCCAGTAAGGTATCAATCGCGAGGTGAGGGCGTTTCTCCAGCCATACCAGACCGGCGGCCAGCAGCAGCGTAACGGCGATTACCGCATAAAAGGGATTAACGTCCAGCAACAGGCCAAACGCCACGCCCAGAAGCGACGCGTGAGCCAGCGTATCGCCAAAATAGGACATCCGACGCCAGACCACAAATGAGCCCAAAGGACCAGCGGCGCACGCCAGCATCATCCCGGCCAGCCAGCCGGGCAGTAATAATTCAATCATGAGTGACCATTTCCCCGGCGCAGTACAATACGACCCTGTAAATCGTGGCGATGATTATGATGATGGCGATAAATCCCTAATTGCTCCGCGCCTCGCGGGCCAAACATAGAGATAAATTCCGGATGCATAGACACCACTTCCGGCGCGCCGGAACAGCAAATATGATGGTTCAGACATAACACTTCATCCGTCTTTGCCATGACCAGATGTAGATCATGTGACACCATCAGCACGGCGCAATCGAGTTCTCGGCGCAGCTGATCGATAAGGTCGTATAACGCGACCTGGCCGTTGACATCCACGCCTTGCGTAGGCTCATCAAGTACCAGCAACTGCGGCCTGTTAAGCAGAGCACGGGCCAGCAGTACGCGCTGCGTCTCACCGCCGGAGAGTTTTTGCATGGGCGCGTCAATCAAATGTCCGGCCTGAACGCGTTTAAGCGCCGGGAGAATATCCGTTTTTTGCGTGCCGGGACGTAAACGTAAAAATCGGTTTACCGTCAGCGGAAGCGTGGTATCGAGATAGAGCTTTTGCGGGACATAGCCGATACGGAGTTGCCCGTTGCGCTTGATCACCCCTTCATCAGGGGCTACCAGTCCTAAAACCACGCGAACAAGCGTTGACTTCCCCGCGCCGTTAGGGCCGAGAAGCGTTAAAATTTTTCCGGGGCTCAATTCAAGCGACACGTCAGAGAGGACGCGGCGTTGACCAAATGAGACCGAGACGTTTTCCAGTGAAACTAAACTTGTCATGTTAATTTTAGGCTTGCAGAAGTGATAGAATGTTATAATATCACATTTCACACATTCATTACGATGATTAGTCGCATTATGTTACAGAAAAATACGCTTCTTTTCGCAGCATTATCCGCCGCGCTTTGGGGGAGTGCAACCCAGGCTGCCGACGCCGCCGTTGTCGCTTCGCTTAAACCACTTGGGTTTATCGCTTCCGCCATTGCTGATGGCGTTACGGATACGCAAGTATTACTTCCGGATGGGGCATCCGAGCATGATTATTCATTGCGTCCATCAGACGTAAAACGCTTACAGGGCGCGGACTTAGTCGTCTGGGTTGGCCCGGAAATGGAAGCCTTTATGGAGAAGTCGGTCAGGAATATCCCTGATAATAAGCAGGTTACCATTGCGCAACTTGCCGATGTAAAACCGTTACTCATGAAGGGCGCGGATGATGATGAGGATGAACATGCGCATACGGGCGCCGATGAGGAAAAAGGTGACGTACATCACCATCACGGCGAATATAACATGCATCTTTGGCTCTCCCCAGAGATAGCGCGGGCTACAGCGGTTGCAATCCATGAAAAATTAGTGGAACTTATGCCGCAAAGTCGAGCCAAACTCGACGCCAACCTGAAGGATTTTGAGGCACAATTAGCCGCAACCGATAAACAGGTCGGTAACGAGCTCGCGCCGCTCAAGGGGAAAGGGTATTTCGTTTTTCATGACGCCTACGGTTACTACGAAAAACACTACGGACTCACCCCGCTCGGTCACTTTACCGTGAACCCTGAGATACAACCTGGCGCGCAGCGTTTACATGAAATAAGAACACAGTTGGTTGAGCAAAAAGCAACCTGCGTTTTTGCTGAGCCACAATTCAGGCCAGCGGTCGTGGAAGCCGTGGCGAGAGGGACATCCGTTCGAATGGGAACACTGGACCCCCTCGGGACGAACATTAAACTGGGTAAAACAAGCTATTCAGCGTTTTTAAGCCAATTAGCCAACCAGTATGCGAGCTGCCTGAAAGGAGATTAACGAGGAAGTGAATACGTGCAACAGATAGCCCGCTCTGTCGCCCTGGCATTTAATAATCTGCCCCGACCCCACCGCGTTATGCTGGGGTCACTTACCGTTCTGACACTGGCCGTCGCCGTATGGCGGCCCTATGTTTACCACCCAGAATCCGCGCCAATCGTTAAAACTATTGAACTGGAGAAAAGCGAGACTCGTTCCCTCTTACCGGAGGCCAGCGAACCCATTGATCAGGCCGCGCAGGAAGATGAAGCTATTCCTCAGGATGAGCTGGACGATAAAACCGCAGGCGAAGTCGGCGTCCATGAATACGTCGTCTCCACAGGCGATACGTTAAGCAGCATTCTGAATCAGTACGGCATCGATATGAGCGATATTAGCCGACTTGCCGCTTCTGATAAGGAGCTGCGCAATCTGAAAATTGGCCAACAGCTTTCCTGGACACTGACCGCCGATGGCGATTTACAGCGTCTGACATGGGAAGTCTCCCGCCGTGAAACGCGTACCTACGATCGCACTGCCAACGGTTTTAAAATGAGCAGTGAAATGCAGCAGGGGGACTGGGTCAACAGTCTGCTGAAAGGTACGGTAGGGGGTAGCTTTGTCGCCAGCGCGAAAGAGGCCGGTTTAACCAGCAGCGAAATCAGCGCAGTGATAAAAGCAATGCAGTGGCAGATGGATTTTCGCAAGCTGAAAAAGGGCGATGAATTTTCGGTTCTGATGTCGCGCGAGATGCTGGATGGCAAGCGTGAACAGAGTCAGTTGTTGGGCGTGCGGATGCGTTCCGATGGTAAAGATTACTACGCCATTCGCGCCGCTGACGGTAAATTCTATGACCGTAACGGTGTTGGCCTGGCGAAAGGCTTTTTACGCTTCCCGACCGCAAAACAGTTCCGCATCTCCTCCAACTTCAATCCGCGTCGTCTGAACCCGGTTACCGGACGCATTGCGCCGCATCGTGGCGTTGACTTTGCGATGCCGCAGGGTACGCCGGTGCTGTCGGTGGGGGATGGCGAGGTCGTGGTCGCTAAACGTAGCGGCGCTGCCGGTTACTACATTGCGATTCGTCATGGACGCACCTACACCACACGTTACATGCACTTGCGTAAGCTGCTGGTGAAACCGGGGCAAAAAGTGAAACGTGGCGATCGTATTGCGCTTTCTGGTAACACCGGGCGTTCCACAGGACCGCATCTGCATTATGAGGTATGGATCAACCAGCAAGCCGTTAACCCTCTGACAGCAAAATTGCCGCGCACGGAAGGTCTGACGGGGTCAGATCGTCGTGAATACCTGGCACAGGTGAAAGAGGTTCTGCCGCAACTGCGCTTCGATTAACAAATGCGCTGACAGAGCCGGTACGCGATGTGTGCCGGCTTTTTTGTTTTGTGTGAGACGCAGACGTCGCTACACTATTCACAATTCCTTTTCGCGTCAGCAGACCCTGGAAAAGCATGGAAACCAAAAAAAATAATAGTGAGTATATCCCTGAGTTCGAAAAATCCTTTCGCTATCCGCAGTATTGGGGCGCCTGGTTGGGCGCGGCGGCAATGGCGGGGATCGCATTAACGCCGGCATCATTCCGCGACCCTTTGCTGGCGACGCTGGGGCGTTTTGCCGGACGGCTGGGGAAGAGTTCTCGTCGCCGGGCGCTAATTAATCTGTCATTGTGCTTTCCGCAGCGTAGCGAAGCTGAGCGCGAAGCGATTGTCGATGAGATGTTCGCCACCGCGCCACAGGCAATGGCGATGATGGCTGAGTTGGCGATGCGCGGTCCGGAAAAAATTCAACAGCGTGTTGACTGGGAAGGTCTGGAAATCATTGAGGAGATGCGTCGTAACGACGAAAAAGTCATTTTTCTCGTTCCGCATGGCTGGGGCGTCGACATTCCAGCCATGCTGATGGCCTCTCAGGGGCAAAAAATGGCGGCGATGTTTCATAATCAGGGTAATCCGGTTTTTGACTATATCTGGAACACCGTGCGTCGGCGTTTCGGCGGACGTTTGCATGCGCGAAATGACGGGATTAAACCCTTTATTCAGTCTGTTCGTCAGGGCTACTGGGGTTACTACCTGCCGGACCAGGATCACGGCCCGGAGCATAGTGAATTCGTTGATTTCTTTGCGACATACAAAGCAACGCTGCCTGCGATTGGTCGGCTGATGAAAGTGTGCCGCGCACGCGTGATACCGCTTTTCCCGGTGTATAATGGTAAAACGCATCGCCTGACTATCCAGATTCGCCCGCCGATGGACGATCTGCTCACGGCTGACGACCACACTATCGCCAGACGGATGAACGAAGAGGTCGAAATTTTTGTCGGCCCGCATCCGGAACAGTACACCTGGATCCTGAAGCTGCTCAAAACCCGCAAGCCAGGCGAGATTCAGCCGTATAAGCGTAAAGATCTTTATCCCATCAAATAAATAAAGCCTCTCGTAAGAGAGGCTTTATGCTGACAAACCCTGTACTACCTGATGAACAGGTGTGGGGGAGTTTTACTCAACGGTCAAAATACGCGTGGTATTGGTTGAGCCGACGGTGCTCATGACATCGCCCTGAGTCACGATAACCAGGTCACCGGAAACCAGATACCCTTTATCGCGCAGCAGATTAACAGCTTCATGCGCCGCGACAACGCCATCAGCCGCGCTATCAAAATGCACCGGCGTTACTCCGCGGTAGAGCGCGGTCAGGTTCAGCGTGCGTTCATGGCGCGACATGGCGAAAATCGGCAGGCCGGAGCTGATACGGGAAGTCATTAGCGCGGTACGACCGGATTCCGTCATGGTGATGATCGCGGTAACGCCTTTCAGATGGTTTGCCGCATACATCGCAGACATGGCAATGGCTTCTTCAACGTTGTCAAACTGCACGTCGAGACGGTGTTTAGACACATTGATGCTGGGGATTTTTTCTGCGCCCAGGCAGACGCGCGCCATTGCGGCAACGGTTTCAGAAGGATACTGACCGGCTGCGGTTTCGGCAGACAGCATAACCGCATCCGTGCCATCCAGGACGGCGTTCGCCACGTCCATCACTTCCGCACGGGTCGGCATCGGGTTGGTGATCATCGACTCCATCATCTGCGTTGCGGTGATGACTGCGCGGTTTAGCTGACGCGCACGGCGAATCAGCGCCTTCTGGATACCAACCAGCTCCGGATCGCCGATTTCAACGCCCAGGTCGCCACGTGCGACCATCACAACGTCAGAGGCCAGAATGATATCGTCCATGGCGTTTTGATCGCATACCGCTTCGGCGCGTTCGACCTTAGCCACAATTTTCGCGTCGCAGCCGGCGTCGCGCGCCAGGCGGCGTGCATAGTTCAGATCTTCGCCGCAGCGCGGGAAGGAGACAGCCAGATAGTCAACGCCTATCAGCGCAGCGGTTTGAATATCGGCTTTGTCTTTTTCGGTCAGCGCTTCAGCAGAAAGCCCGCCGCCGAGCTTGTTAATGCCTTTATTGTTAGACAGCGGACCGCCGACGGTGACCTCGGTAAAGACTTTCATGCCCTGGACTTCAAGCACTTTCAACTGCACTCGACCATCGTCAAGCAGCAGGATATCGCCAGGAACGACATCTGCCGGCAACCCTTTGTAATCAATGCCGACTTTTTCTTTGTCGCCTTCACCTTTACCCAGGTTAGCGTCTAACAGAAATTTGTCCCCGATATTGAGGAACACTTTGCCTTCTTTAAAAGTGGAAACGCGAATTTTTGGCCCTTGCAGGTCGCCTAAAATAGCCACATGACGCCCCAGTTTGGCGGCAATCTCACGGACTTTATCAGCACGCATTTTATGATCTTCCGGCGAGCCGTGAGAGAAGTTCATACGTACTACGTTTGCGCCCGCGGCGATAACCTTCTCAAGGTTGTTATCGCGGTCAGTTGCCGGGCCTAACGTGGTAACGATTTTGGTTCTGCGAAGCCTTCTGGACATGTAATACTCCGTTGACTAAAACAACTTGGTGTTGCGTGAACATTGATCCGGTCGTTCTGAAACCTTAACGGTATAAAATGAACGTCCCCGGATGACGAAAAGGGTAGAACATTGTTATTGCTTTTAGCGGTCATCACTCCTGATGAGTAATTCTTTATCAAAACGCGATTCCTTGAGCGCTTCCTTGACACGCTTCAAGTTATCTCTGAATTTTGCCCCGCGACGCAAAGTAAATCCCGTTGCCAGCACATCTATCACGGTCAGCTGAGCAAGTCGAGAGACCATGGGCATATAAATGTCTGTATCTTCCGGTACGTCGAGGGTAATGGCCAGCGTGGCTTCGCGCGCCAGCGGCGTTCCAGCGGAGGTCAGGGCGATCACCATCGCATCGTTTTCCCGCGCCAACTGCGCCAGTTCCACCAGGCTCTTGGTTCTGCCAGTATGCGAAATGAGCACCACGACGTCATCATCGTTACAATTCATACAGCTCATCCGTTGCAGCACGATATCGTCGGAGTAAATCACCGGCACATTGAAGCGAAAAAACTTATTCATGGCGTCATGCGCGACCGCGGCGGAGGAACCAAGACCAAAAAAGGCGATTTTTTTTGCCTGGGTCAGTAAATCGACGGCGCGGTTGACGGCCGATTTATCCAGCGACTGACGAACATGGTCGAGACTGGCCATGGCGGACTCGAAGATTTTTCCTGTATAGGCCTCAACGCTGTCATCTTCATCCACATTGCGATTAACATAGGGGGTGCCATTTGCCAGACTTTGCGCCAGATGCAGTTTAAAATCAGGAAAGCCGCGGGTATTCATGCTGCGACAGAAACGGTTCACCGTTGGCTCGCTAACGTTAGCTTCCTGGGCCAGCATGGCAATGCTTAAGTGAATCGATCTGCCTGGGGCGGCCAGAATAACATCGGCGACTTTTCGTTCAGATTTGCTTAAATGTTCCAGTTGAGACTGGACTTTTTCCAGCATATTCATGATTAGCAAGGCTCATGGGTATTAGCGATTTCAATGATGCGCGAAACCGAGCGCGTTTTGTTAGATATTACTCCTGGCGGCTGTCAAAGGGGGCAAAATGGCTAAAAAAGGTGTCGTTTTTTTTCATTACATGACCGACGTCGGATTTTAAGTTCCAGCTTGTGTGGAAAAGCGACAATTTTATTAGGCGTTTTGCCGATTATATTGCCAATCAAACGCCGGTTCACCTATGAAAAGGCGTTTACGGTTTCCGTAATCTCGTAAAAGCAGTACAGTGCTGTGTAATAAAATTACAACGATATCCTGGCTAAAGTACCAGGAGATTAACTGAGGAGAATGACATGGCGGTAACGCAAACAGCCCAGGCATGTGACCTGGTCATTTTCGGCGCGAAAGGCGACCTGGCGCGCCGGAAACTGCTGCCTTCCCTGTATCAGCTTGAGAAAGCCGGCCAGATCCATCCGGATACCCGGATCATTGGGGTGGGGCGCGCGGACTGGGATAAAGAAGCTTATACCCACGTCGTGCGTGAGGCGCTGGAAACCTTCATGAAGGAAAAAATTGATGAAGGCTTGTGGGATACGCTGAGCGGCCGTCTGGATTTTTGTAATCTTGACGTTAACGATACGCCTGCGTTCAGTCGCCTGGGCGATATGCTGGATCAAAAAAACCGTACCACCATTAACTATTTTGCGATGCCGCCCAGCACGTTTGGCGCTATTTGCAAAGGGTTAGGGGAGGCTAAACTCAACGCCAAACCGGCGCGTGTCGTGATGGAGAAACCGTTGGGTACTTCGCTGGCGACCTCGCGTGAGATTAACGATCGGGTCGGCGAATACTTTGAAGAGTGCCAGGTATATCGTATCGACCACTATCTGGGCAAAGAAACGGTTCTCAACCTGCTGGCGCTGCGTTTTGCCAACTCGTTATTCGTTAATAACTGGGATAACCGCACTATCGATCACGTTGAGATTACCGTAGCGGAAGAGGTGGGGATTGAAGGGCGCTGGGGATACTTTGACCAGGCCGGTCAGATGCGCGATATGATCCAGAACCACTTGCTGCAAATTCTCTGCATGATTGCCATGTCACCGCCGTCTGACCTGAGCGCCGACAGTATTCGCGATGAAAAAGTCAAAGTGTTGAAATCGCTGCGCCGGATTGATCGCTCCAACGTGCGTGAAAAAACGGTTCGTGGTCAATACACCGCGGGCTTTGCGCAGGGGCAAAAGGTGCCGGGCTATCTGGAAGAAGAGGGCGCGAATAAAAGCAGCAACACCGAAACTTTCGTCGCGATCCGCGTCGACATCGATAACTGGCGTTGGGCGGGCGTGCCATTCTATCTGCGCACCGGCAAGCGTCTGCCAACCAAGTGCTCTGAAGTCGTGGTTTATTTCAAGACGCCTGAACTGAACCTCTTTAAAGAGTCCTGGCAAGACCTGCCGCAGAACAAATTGACGATTCGCCTGCAGCCGGATGAAGGCGTAGATATTCAGGTGCTTAACAAAGTACCGGGGCTGGATCATAAGCATAATCTGCAGATCACGAAGCTTGATCTGAGCTACTCCGAGACCTTTAATCAGACGCACCTGGCGGATGCATATGAGCGCCTGCTGCTGGAAACGATGCGTGGCATTCAGGCGCTGTTTGTCCGCCGTGACGAAGTGGAAGAAGCCTGGAAGTGGGTGGACTCCATTACCGAAGCATGGGCGATGGACAACGACGCGCCGAAGCCGTATCAGGCGGGCACCTGGGGACCGGTAGCGTCCGTGGCGATGATTACCCGTGACGGTCGTTCGTGGAATGAGTTTGAGTAAATTTACCACTCACTCTTAGGTGGTATTTTACCGGTAACATGATCTAACACAGATTGTAGAATCATTTTTGCACTTTTAAGCCTCGTGTGGATTCACCTGCGAGGCTTTTTTTATTACACTGCCTGAAACGATTTTGCCCCATTATCACCGGACATCATGTATTTCACTGTCTTTCCACATTGATGAAACGCATGGTAAACCCGGTAGCCGGACAGATAAATTTCAGGAGCCTCTATGAATCCTAATTTGTTACGCGTAACACAGCGCATTGTCGAACGCTCGCAGCAGACCCGAAAAGCCTATCTTGCCCGCATTGAGCAGGCGAAAACCGCCACGGTCCACCGATCTCAACTGGCCTGCGGCAACCTGGCGCATGGCTTTGCCGCCTGTCAGCCAGAGGACAAAGCCTCGCTGAAAAGTATGTTGCGCAATAATATCGCCATCATCACCTCCTACAATGACATGCTCTCTGCGCATCAACCGTATGAACATTATCCGGAAATTATTCGTCAGGCCCTGCATTCCGTGAATGCGGTAGGTCAGGTCGCAGGCGGCGTACCGGCAATGTGCGATGGCGTTACGCAAGGGCAGGATGGCATGGAGTTGTCATTACTCAGCCGCGAAGTGATAGCGATGTCGGCAGCAGTAGGCCTCTCTCACAATATGTTTGACGGCACGTTATTCCTCGGCGTATGCGACAAAATCGTTCCGGGGCTGGCGATGGCCGCGCTCTCTTTTGGTCATTTACCCGCGATTTTTGTTCCGTCAGGCCCGATGGCGAGCGGCCTGCCGAATAAAGAAAAAGTCCGTATTCGTCAGCTATATGCGGAAGGAAAAGTAGACAGAATGGCGCTGCTGGAGTCAGAAGCCGCCTCTTACCATGCGCCGGGCACCTGTACATTTTACGGCACCGCCAACACCAACCAGATGGTGGTGGAGTTTATGGGAATGCAGTTGCCGGGTTCCTCGTTTGTGCATCCGGATGCGCCGCTGCGCGAGGCATTGACTGCCGCTGCCGCACGTCAGGTAACACGTCTTACCGGCAACGGCAATACGTGGATGCCGCTCGGTAAAATG
Source organism: Salmonella sp. A7 (assembly GCF_020181675.1). Lineage (NCBI taxonomy): Bacteria > Pseudomonadati > Pseudomonadota > Gammaproteobacteria > Enterobacterales > Enterobacteriaceae > Salmonella > Salmonella sp. A7. Next base: position 1,991,746 of record NZ_CP084001.1, read on the forward strand.
ATCGACGAAAAAGTCGTGGTGAACGGCATTGTCGCGCTGCTGGCTACCGGCGGTTCCACCAACCACACCATGCATCTGGTTGCAATGGCGCGCGCGGCGGGCATTCTGATCAACTGGGATGACTTCTCGGATTTGTCGGAAGTGGTTCCGTTGATGGCGCGTCTGTACCCGAACGGTCCGGCGGACATTAACCACTTCCAGGCGGCGGGCGGCGTACCGGTATTGATGCGTGAGCTGCTCAATGCCGGATTGTTGCACGAAGACGTTAACACTGTCGCAGGCTTCGGCCTGAAACGCTATACGCTGGAGCCCTGGCTCAACAACGGCGAGCTGGACTGGCGTGAAGGCGCGGAAAGGTCACTGGATAACGATGTCATTGCCTCTTTTGATAAGCCGTTCTCTCCTCACGGCGGTACTAAGGTGCTAAGCGGTAATCTGGGGCGCGCAGTAATGAAGACGTCTGCGGTACCGGTTGAAAACCAGATCATTGAAGCGCCTGCCATGGTATTTGAAAGTCAGCATGATGTGCTGCCTGCGTTTGACGCGGGCCTGCTTGACCGGGATTGTGTCGTTGTCGTGCGTCATCAGGGACCAAAAGCGAATGGAATGCCAGAATTACATAAACTCATGCCGCCACTTGGTGTATTATTGGACCGCCGTTTCAAAATCGCGTTAGTTACTGATGGACGACTTTCAGGCGCTTCGGGTAAAGTGCCTTCAGCTATCCACGTAACGCCGGAAGCCTACGATGGCGGCTTACTGGCAAAAGTGCGCGATGGCGACATCATTCGCGTGAATGGGCAGACAGGTGAGTTAACTCTGCTGGTCGACGAGGCGGAACTTGCCGCTCGTCAGCCTCATATTCCGGACCTGAGCGCGTCGCGCGTCGGAACGGGGCGTGAGTTGTTTGGCGCGCTGCGCGAAAAGCTGTCGGGTGCGGAGCAGGGCGCAACCTGTATCACTTTTTAAGATGACACACTAGTAATCAGGCGAGAGAAGAATTCCGATGAAAAACTGGAAAACAAGTGCAGAAGCAATCCTGACCACCGGCCCGGTTGTCCCGGTCATTGTAGTCAATAAACTGGAGCACGCGGTGCCGATGGCTAAAGCGCTGGTGGCCGGGGGCGTTCGCGTTCTGGAAGTGACTTTACGTACGGCCTGCGCGATGGATGCTATTCGCGCTATCGCTAAAGAAGTGCCGGAAGCGATTGTCGGCGCCGGAACCGTTCTCAATCCGCAGCAGTTGGCGGAGGTGACGGAAGCGGGCGCGCAGTTTGCGATTAGCCCGGGACTGACTGAGCCACTGCTGAAAGCCGCGACGGCAGGCACTATCCCATTGATTCCCGGTATTAGCACCGTTTCTGAGCTGATGTTGGGCATGGACTATGGTCTGAAAGAGTTCAAATTCTTCCCGGCGGAAGCGAATGGCGGCACTAAAGCGTTGCAGGCGATTGCCGGTCCGTTCTCTCAGGTGCGTTTCTGCCCAACTGGCGGCATCTCTCCGGCAAACTATCGTGACTATCTGGCGCTGAAAAGCGTATTGTGCATCGGCGGTTCCTGGCTGGTGCCGGCCGACGCGCTGGAAGCGGGTGATTACGATCGCATCACCAAACTGGCGCGCGAAGCGGTAGAAGGCGCGAAGCAGTAAGCCGTTAAATGCCCGATGGCGCTTGCTTATCGGGCTTACGAGTGGCGATCTGGCAGGCCTGATAAAAATGCGCTAACGTCGCCATCAGGCGATGACGCATTAGCCTTTTACCGTCACGCGGCTGGCGGCCTTTTTCGCTCTTATCACCGCTTCTTCAACGTTTTCACCTGTCGCTAACGCTACACCAAGACGACGGGTGCCGTCGATCTCAGGCTTACCAAACAGCCGTACCTGTACTCCGGCTCCTACCGCCGCGTGTACATTATCAAACGTCACATTTCGACTGGTAAGCTGCGGCAGAATCACGGCCGAGGCAGCAGGACCATACTGGCGAATAGCGCCTACGGGCATTCCCAGAAAGGCGCGCACATGCAGCGCAAACTCAGAGAGATCCTGAGAAATCAACGTGACCATTCCGGTATCGTGCGGGCGAGGGGAGACTTCGCTGAAAATGACTTCATCGCCACAGACGAAGAGTTCAACGCCGAACAGACCATGACCGCCTAACGCCAGTACCACATGACGGGCAATCTCTTGCGCCCGCTTCAGCGCCAGTTCACTCATCTGCTGTGGCTGCCAGGATTCGCGATAGTCGCCATCTTGCTGACGATGACCGACCGGCGCGCAGAAATGCACGCCATCGACGGCGCTAACGGTGAGCAGCGTAATTTCAAAATCAAATTTAACCACGCCTTCCACAATCACGCGACCCGCGCCAGCGCGTCCGCCCTGTTGAGCATACTCCCATGCCTGCGCGAGCTGTTCGGCCGAGCGGATAAAGCTCTGGCCTTTGCCGGAAGAGCTCATGACCGGTTTGACGATGCAAGGAAAACCCACTGCGGCTACCGCATCATGAAAACTGGCCTCATTGTCGGCAAAGCGATACGTCGATGTCGGCAGTCCTAATTCTTCTGCGGCCAGGCGACGGATCCCTTCGCGGTTCATCGTGAGCTGCGTTGCACGGGCGCAAGGCACGACATTCAGCCCTTCGCCCTCCAGCTCGCGCAACGTATCGGTGGCGATCGCTTCTATTTCCGGCACGATATAATGCGGTTTTTCCTCTGTAATCACATGACGTAGCGCCTCGCCGTCCAGCATATTAATGACGTGTGAACGGTGAGCCACATGCATGGCGGGAGCATCAGGATAGCGATCGACGGCGATAACCTCGATCCCCAGGCGTTGGCATTCAATCGCCACCTCTTTTCCCAATTCTCCTGCCCCTAATAACATCACCCGCGTTGCTGCCGGACGCAGCGCAGTGCCTAATAGCGTCATATTTCTGTCCCCTTATTTACCTGCGCGCAGTATATACGAAAACGTTTGCGTATGTCTTTTCGAATAGATTGCTTTTCTTGCTGCCTTGCAATATACTGTATATAAACACAGGTAAATAAGGGGCTGCAAAATGGCGGTTGAAGTTAAATACGTAGTCATTCGCGAGGGTGAGGAGAAGATGTCATTTACCAGTAAAAAGGAAGCCGACGCCTGGGACAAAATGCTCGATACTGCCGATCTTCTTGATACCTGGCTTGAGCAGTCGCCAGTCGTGCTGGAAGATGGACAGCGCGAGGCGTTGTCGCTGTGGCTGGCGGAACATAAAGAGGTGTTAAGCACTATCCTCAAAACCGGTAAGTTGCCTTCTCCGCAGGCGGTTGAAAAGGACGCCGCGAGTAAAACGAAAAAGCAAGCCGCCTGAACCCACACTTGCGCTCCCGGCGTTTTGTACCATGCTTTTCCTGAATCATTGTGCTAAGGAGAAAAGTATGAATAAAAGAGGAGCGTTGTTGAGCCTGCTGTTGTTATCCGCCAGCGTATCGGCATTTGCGGCATCCACCGAGAGTAAATCGGTTAAGTTTCCGCAGTGCGAAGGGCTGGATGCCGCCGGGATTGCGGCAAGCGTGAAGCGCGACTACCAGCAAAATCGTATCGTGCGGTGGGCAGACGACCAAAAAAAGGTCGGGCAGGCTGACCCGGTTGCGTGGGTTAATGTGCAGGACGTTGTAGGTCAAAATGATAAATGGACAGTTCCGCTAACTGTTCGCGGTAAAAGTGCCGATATTCATTATCAGGTCATCGTTGATTGCAAAGCCGGCAAGGCGGAATATAAGCCCCGCTAGCAGCGTAATTTGCGCTTCTTTTGCCGGAACAGACAATTCCTGACATCCCCTCAGGTACGCTTGACCATTATTGGTCTGTATTTGAGGGGTACTATGGCTAACTGGTTGAACCAATTACAATCACTTCTTGGGCAAAAAGGCGCTTCCGCATCGCCTTCCGGTGAACATGGGTTAAATAAACTGCTGGTTCCCGGCGCGCTGGGCGGTCTGGCTGGACTGTTGGTCGCCAATAAGTCTTCGCGCAAATTATTAACCAAATACGGTACTGGCGCTTTGCTGGTGGGCGGCGGCGCGGTGGCGGGTTCCGTATTGTGGAATAAGTACAAAGATAAAGTACGCGCTGCGCATCAGGGGGAGCCGCAATTCGGCAGCCAAAGTACGCCGCTGGATGTTCGCACTGAGCGACTGATCCTGGCGCTGGTTTTTGCTGCAAAAAGCGATGGGCATATTGATGCCAAAGAACGCGCGGCGATTGAGCACCAACTGCGAGAATCAGGTGTAGAAGAGCAAGGGCGTGTGTTTATCGAGAAAGCTATTGAGCAGCCGCTTGATCCACAACGTCTGGCACAGGGTGTTCGCAATGAAGAAGAAGCCCTGGAAATCTACTTCCTGAGCTGCGCCGCCATTGATATTGACCACTTTATGGAACGTAGCTATCTGAATGCGTTAGGAGACGCGCTAAAAATTCCTCAGGAGGTTCGGGACGGTATCGAGCAGGACTTGCAGCAGCAAAAACAGGCGCTACCAGGCTGATAACCTGCCATTAAGTAACATGTTTCGCTTGCATCATGCGTGTCTTTTGCCACCCTTATAGGATGGATAGTTTACGTCATTCATGTTGCAGGATAGCGGCGAAGCAGTGACATCTCAGGCGCTTACCGAGGTGAGCGACCGGGACTACCATGCTACGCCGCTGTGTTTGCCGCGTGATATATAACAAATATTAACGCAAAAGAAAAAACGACATGTTGCCAAAAGCCAATCGAATTCCCTATGCCATGACCGTACATGGCGATACGCGCATTGATAATTATTACTGGCTGCGAGATGACACTCGCTCGCAGCCGGAAGTCCTTGATTACCTGCATCAGGAAAATGAGTATGGCCGGAAGGTCATGTCCTCTCAGCAGGCGTTACAGGACCGCATTCTAAAAGAAATTATCGATCGCATCCCGCCCAGAGAAGTTTCCGCTCCGTATGTGAAAAACGGCTATCGCTACCGTTATATCTATGAACCCGGCTGCGAATATGCCATCTATCAACGACAATCGGCGTTAAGCGAAGAGTGGGATGTGTGGGAAACCTTGCTCGATGCGAACCAGCGGGCCGCGCACAGCGAATTTTATACGCTCGGCGGACTTGCCATTACGCCGGATAATACCATTATGGCGCTGGCAGAAGATTATTTATCCCGTCGTCAGTATGGGTTGCGTTTTCGTAACCTCGAAAGCGGTAACTGGTATCCGGAACTGCTGGATAACGTTGCGCCTGAATTTGTCTGGGCCAATGATTCCCTGACCCTTTACTATGTGCGTAAGCATAAGAAGACGCTGCTGCCCTATCAGGTTTGGCGGCACACGATTGGCACTCCGTCATCGCAAGATGAACTGGTATATGAGGAGAAAGACGATACCTTTTATGTCAGCCTGCATAAAACCACTTCGCAGCATTATGTGGTGATTCATCTTGCCAGCGCCACCACTAGCGAAGTGCTGTTACTTGACGCGGAACTGGCCGATGCCGAGCCGTTTTCATTTTTACCGCGCCGCAAAGACCATGAATATAGTCTCGATCACTATCAACATAAGTTTTACCTGCGTTCTAACCGGAACGGTAAAAACTTTGGGTTGTACCGTACCCGCGTGCGCAATGAAAACGCCTGGGAAGAGCTGATCCCTCCGCGCGAGCATATTATGCTGGAAGGGTTTACCCTGTTTACCGACTGGTTAGTGGTAGAAGAGCGTCAACGGGGGCTTACCAGCCTGCGGCAAATTAACCGTAAAACCCGTGAAGTGATAGGCATTGCCTTTGACGATCCGGCTTACGTGACGTGGCTTGCCTATAATCCCGAACCTGAGACCTCCCGGCTGCGTTACGGCTATTCTTCAATGACGACGCCAGATACCTTGTTTGAACTGGATATGGATACCGGAGAGCGACGGGTACTTAAACAGACGGAAGTGCCTGGGTTTGATTCTGGCTGTTATCAGAGCGAACACCTGTGGATCACCGCGCGCGACGGCGTCGAAGTGCCGGTATCGCTGGTTTATCATCAGAAGTATTTTCGTAAAGGGCAAAATCCGCTTCTGGTTTACGGCTACGGATCTTACGGTTCCAGTATTGACGCCGACTTCAGCAGCAGCCGACTGAGCTTGCTGGATCGTGGCTTTGTTTACGCAATCGTACACGTTCGCGGCGGCGGTGAGCTGGGGCAGCAGTGGTATGAAGATGGCAAATTCCTCAAAAAGCGGAATACTTTTAATGATTATCTTGATGCCTGCGATGCCTTATTAAAACTGGGTTACGGTTCGCCGTCGCTGTGTTACGGGATGGGCGGGAGCGCGGGCGGAATGTTAATGGGCGTCGCTATCAACGAACGCCCCGAGCTTTTCCACGGCGTTATTGCCCAGGTACCCTTTGTTGATGTATTAACCACGATGCTGGATGAGTCGATCCCACTAACGACAGGAGAGTTTGAAGAGTGGGGGAACCCGCAGGATATTGAGTATTATGACTATATGAAAAGCTATAGTCCTTATGACAATGTCAAAGCGCAGGACTATCCGCACCTGCTGGTGACGACAGGATTGCACGATTCCCAGGTGCAATACTGGGAACCGGCGAAGTGGGTGGCAAAATTACGCGAGCTAAAAACGGACCAACGTCTGCTGCTGTTATGTACGGATATGGACTCCGGGCACGGTGGTAAGTCGGGGCGGTTTAAATCCTACGAAGGCGTCGCGCTGGAGTTCGCCTTTTTAATCGGCCTGGCGCAGGGAACCTTACATAGCGCATAGACGCGCGCGCCCGCAACGGCTTGTGAGCGTCTCGGGTTATTGTGGTGTTCCATTGCTGCGTTGCTCGTCAGCCTGAACATCTTCCAGGTAGTGTTTAAGCGTCAGGCGAAGTTCCGGGCTCATATTATCAAGGTTATTAAAAAGCCAGCGTAAATAGCCCGGATCGCGTTTTGCGACTTCAGATACCGCCTTACCGCGGTATTTACCGAACGGGAAAGTGGTTAACAGCGCAGGACGGCCCGTGATATTGACCATTTCTTCCGCGGTCCAGCCGGTGGTTCGCATAATATCAATCAGCAAGGCGGCGGTGATATAGCAATCATAAAGCGCCCGGTGATGATGCAGCCCCGGCGGCGTTTGTACGCTTAGTTTGCGCGATTTATAGAGCGCCATATTGCTGTATTTTATTCCCGGCCACAGGCGTCGCGACAACTTCATGGTACAGATCCACTCACCCGGCAATTCAGGTAATACGCGTCTGTCGAAACTGGCATTGTGAGCGACATACCACTCACTACCGTAATAAAGCGGTATGACATCTTCAATCCACGGCTTATCGGCGACCATGGCTTCGGTAATACGGTGTATCGCCATCGCCTGCGGCGTAATAGGGCGATCGGGGCGTATCAGGTGACTCATGGGATTGACAATGTTGCCATCAATGACATCAACAGAGGCTATCTCTACGATCCCACCCTGCAGCCCGCAGGTTTCCGTGTCTATAATCCGCAACATGATTCATTCCTCACCGAAAGACCTTAGCGTAATGGAATGATATCGCCTTGCCAACCCTCGGTTGTGCGCAGACCCGTCAGTAATAGCGAACCGCAATCGGCACGAACAATAAGTTGCCCGCTTTCATCCCACAGCGCGCTACTGCCACAGGCATTGGCCATCAGTACGGCCAGCGCATATTTATGCGAAAAACGTTGTAAGCGTGAGGTAGAAGCATGGAGTTCAGGTTCGTTAAGACATTGACTGGTTGTGAATAACGTAAATGAGGGATCTATATCACCACCTTCTGGCTGCTCATCCACCACGTTGATAGCGCTTCGCTGCCTGGCAATACAGGCGCCATGACTTTTGTGAAACATGAGCGGCGACGTTAGCCATGGGGCAAAAATAGCGATGCCTTTTACGAAGCGGCAGTTATGCTCAACAGGCATACCCACAATGATAGTCATATGGTGAGTATCGGCCGCATGAGTGAGCGGCTGTAAAAGCGCCTCGTCAGGTGGGGCGGGCAACGATTTATTTCTTTCGTCGCAGCCTAATAGCGACAGTGACGGAAAGACCAGCAGTTCGCACTGTTGACGAGCCGCAAGCTCAATATATTCCAGATGATGGGCGACATGCTCCGCCGGCGAGGCGTTCAGGGGCGCATACTGCGCAGCAGCAATTTTCCAGGAGGACATAATGACTTCCTTTTCATAGTCTCTACAGCCATTCTAAAAAGCATAGGTTAAGAATCGCCTTATAATGTAGTCGTCTGCATGTAAGGAAGTGTAACGTTATATAATTTTATTTAACTTTGGGTTCGTAAGGGAGTCGGGATAGTGATACGGAAGCCAGACGATGGGCAATCAGCCGCTCGCGAAACCAGGCGCGTAGATGCTCTGGCTGCTCACGTTCGACCACCTCCGCGACAACTGGCATATTGTAGCGCTCTTTAAATGCCACCCCGGCTGCCGCCAGGTCCACATTGACTTTATCCATTTCCGCTTGTTCAAGCTGAGCCAGATTCGTTTTCATACGCGTCTCCTTTTTTGTTGCCGCCAGAAGGTACTAAGAGTCCGCGGTAATGGCAAGATGGAAATGATGATCCTCGACTCATTGATTGTTGAAGGTTATTCTTTGTAACGTAGGTATAACAAAAAGGAATAGTGAATATGGCTTCTTCTGCACCATCGCGACGTTTAGCTTTACTGCTGTTGGCATCGACATTTGCGACGCCAGCGGCCTGGGCACATGCGCACCTGACGCATCAGTATCCAGCGGCGAATGCTGCCGTTACGGCCTCGCCACAGGCGCTGACCCTGAATTTTTCTGAAGGGATTGAGCCAGGATTCAGCGGCGCAACCATTACAGGCCCTCAGCAAGAGCTCATCAAAACGCGCCCGGCAAAGCGAAATGAACAGGATAAAACGCAGTTGATTATCCCGCTTGAGCAGCCGTTAAAATCTGGCGCTTACACGGTAGACTGGCACGTTGTGTCGGTGGATGGGCATAAAACAAAAGGGAAATACACCTTCAGCGTGAAATAAATGATGCTGACATTCGTCTGGATAACTCTCCGATTTATTCATTTTGCTAGTTTGATGCTGGTCTACGGCTGCGCGCTTTACGGCGCCTGGCTGGCACCCGCATCAATTCGTCGTTTAATGACGCGTCGATTTTTACATCTGCAACGACATGCCGCCGCCTGGAGCGTTATCAGCGCGGCTTTCATGCTGGCGATTCAGGGCGGACTGATGGGCGGCGGCTGGCCCGATGTTTTTTCCGTCTCGGTGTGGGGCGCGGTACTGCAAACCCGCTTTGGCGCGGTCTGGATATGGCAAATTATCCTCGCGCTGGTCACGCTGGTGGTGGTAGTCATTGCGCCGGTAAAAATGCAACGACGGCTTCTTATTCTAACCGTTGCTCAGTTTATCCTGCTGGCAGGCGTTGGACATGCGACGATGCGCGATGGTGTAGCGGGAACATTACAGCAAATTAACCATGCTCTGCATTTGCTCTGTGCCGCAGCCTGGTTTGGCGGGCTGTTGCCAGTGGTTTATTGTATGCGCATGGCTCAGGGACGCTGGCGTCAACATGCCATTAGCGCCATGATGCGTTTTTCTCGTTATGGTCACTTTTTTGTGGCGGGCGTATTGCTCACAGGCATTGGCAACACGCTATTTATCACGGGATTTACCGCTATCTGGCAGACCACCTATGGACAGTTGCTTTTGTTAAAATGTGCGCTGGTGGTGCTTATGGTAGCAATTGCGCTGACGAATCGGTATGTTCTCGTACCACGTATGCGACAGGAAAATCCCCGGACTGACCTATGGTTTGTCAGGATGACGCAAATTGAATGGGGAGTTGGAGGCATAGTTCTGGCGATCGTCAGCCTGTTTGCAACCCTCGAACCTTTCTGATGGACTGGCATAACGAATGAAAAAAATACTCCTTCCGGCGCTTCTGCTGGCCACTTCGGGCGTAGCGTTGGCGGCGCCGCAGGTGATTACCGTAAGTCGTTTTGAAGTAGGAAAAGACAAGTGGGCGTTTAATCGGGAAGAGGTCATGTTGACCTGTCGGCCTGGCCAGGCGCTCTATGTGATCAACCCCAGTACGCTGGTGCAGTATCCCTTGAATGCCATTGCCGAACAGCAAGTAGCGGAGGGTAAAACGCGCGCTCAGCCTATCGCTGTCATTCAAATCGATAACCCGGCGAAGCCCGGTGAGAAAATGAGTCTGGCGCCGTTTATCGAACGTGCGCAAAAGCTTTGTGATCCATCCAATAGCTGACTGATTTTTAATAAAAAACCGTAAACCTTCACGAAAAGGCTTACGGTTTTTTTATCTCTGATGACAGACAAAACGCCAGGTTTTTTCAATCACCTTCGTCACAAACTGGAAAACCTGGCGTCGTCATCTATTCTTAAAGGGCAAGGCGATTTAGCCTGCATTAATGCCAACTTTTAGCGCACGGCTCTCTCCCAAGAGCCATTTCCCTGGACCGAATACAGGAATCGTATTCGGTCTCTTTTTATTTTCCTTACAAATCAAACAATTAAAAACGCTTGTCCGAAAATGTCCGAAATTTGTCCGAATTTCTGTATTCCGGTCTTTTTGGTTATATCACAATCAAATTAAATTTAACATTTATTTCACAACGAAAATTGGAGTATTAGAGCATCATATAAGCTTTATCATCACGCTCATCGAGATAGAGTTTCGTGGTGTTCTCTGAGGTGTGGCCCAGGAGTTTTTGGGCGAACACCTCGCCGTGCTCGTTTTTGTACAACCGCCCGGCCAGACTTCGGATCTCGTGAAATGTCGGTGGATTATTGCTGAAGTTAACGCCGGAGGCTTTTCTTGCTTTTACAAATGTCTTTGTCAATCCATCCGGATGAATATTCCCGGTCGGGCTATTTTTCCTGATTCCGGCACTGATCATGAAATCAGTTCGGCTTACCAGTCGGCAGCGATCGATTACCGTTCCCAGACGTAACCCCGTTGCCTGAAGTGTCAGGGAGAGGGGAATGGCTATTTTCATTCCGGCTTTAATCTGAGTTACGTATAAGCGGTTGTCAAAATCATCACTAAATTTCATATTTACGATATCCTCCCTACGTTGACCAGTAACGAGCGCTAAATCCATCGCGAGAGGGAACCATGCAGGCATATGCTCTGCTGCCGCTCGTGTGGCGTTATACGTTTCCAGTTGCAAGCGTTCCCTGGCAACCTTAATTTCAGGTGCTCGGGTTGGCTCAACCGGATTCGTTGTTATTCTTCCTTCCACAATTGCCTCACGAAAATCATTCATCGGTAACCGTAAACCGGATGAGTTGCTAAATGCTGTGGAGCGGTATTTCAGGGAGAGGGCCATCACAGCCAGTGTTAACGACCAGAACACAGGGATTATCGCCGGTACCGGGGATGATCCGGAACTGAGTTCGTTGTATCTGGACTGTTCACTGTTACCGCAGACACAAAATATCCAGGAGCATTACCGTATCGTCGCGCAGGTCTGGAGTGCCGGTGAAGGCAGTAATGTTTCGGTAATGGTGACAGGCACTGCCGGACTGGATATTGCCGACGGTAGCGCCACATACCGGATTACCGTCAAACTGTACCGATATTGCCCCTCCTGATATTCCAGCCAGTCATATTGCTGTATTTGACTCTGAAACCGAAACGTGGAGTCTGAACGAAGACCATCGCGGCGAAACAGTGTGCGACACGCAAACCGGCAACCCGATTTATATTTCAAAACCCGGCCCGTTACCGGAGAACACCACCACACAGGCTCCCACATCACCAATAGATAAATTTAAAAACGGTCAGTGGGTGGCTGACCTTGCGACCGTACTTGGTCAGAAATACGCTGAGATTAATGCGTGGCGTAATGCGCAGGAAAACGGTAACTACCCGTTCACACTGAATGATCACCACTGGGACTGCGGTAAAGCGTCGCAGGACCGACTGTCGCCAGTAACGGCGGTGGCAAAACAGGGAGCGCTACCGCCAGGATTCTTCTGGACGGATGCAGATAACATCGATGTGCCAATGAGCGCAGACGAACTGATTAAACTCGAAGCCGCTATGCAACAAAACATGGTACTGGTGGGTTTTAAAATCCACGAACGCCAGCGGCAGATGAAGGACGAAGTGAACAGTCTCACCAACGCACAGGCTGTACTGGATTACGTGGTTGGCTGGCCGGAAACCGTTAAGGAATGTATTATGAGCTGCTTCACAACCCCGGCCATTCTTGAAATGCCTGGCCACTACCTTTGGCGTGTACATAAACCTTTTGAATTTTACCTCAGCGACGACAACAGCGACGTAATCAGCGTACCAGCCGGATTTGTAACTGATCTCGCCATCGTTCCACGCATCTTCTGGTCAGTCATGCCGCCAGACGGCAAATACGCTAAAGCGGCAATAATCCACGACTACCTTTACGACAATGCGCTGCGCACGAAAAAAGAAGCCGATTTGATATTCCTTGATGGAATGACCGTGCCTGGCGTGCCGAAGTGGAAACGGATTGTGATGTATCTGGCGGTCAGGTGGTTTGGCAGGGGAATGTATGGGAAAGAACGTAAATACTGTGAATGATTTGCCACAGATGACGAGATTAAACGGCTGGAGGCATGGGAACTCTACAGCGTAATGGTAAACAGGGTGGATATATCTGCCCCCTCCTGGCCGGATAAACCAGCCAGTCTGTAGTCGTTACTGTGGTACTTTAATTATCCATATATCACAAATTACTTGTTTACACGGTAATTAATCACCCATGTTAATAAAAGGTTGTTTCGTTTACCAGCATATTTTACCCTCTGGTAGTTCTGGGATTGATATACCTGCCGGCCAGATTTTACACCACGGAAACGAAATGCCCGGGAATCCTTTGTTACCGCTTTCAGTGGCCATTGCAGATGAAGAAAATGTTATGGCTGATATAGCAAAAACCAGCGCTAACAATACACTGTTAAATTTATTCATAATATTATCCACATAGTTGAGAGTTATGCTTCCTTCTTAACTTTTACCGCAATCCTTTTACCAGGATAAAGCAGAGGCGAAAATTTTTCTTGTCTGTCTACTGATTGTTAAGCAAGTATTTACTTTTAAAATGGAATAATAAGTATGGTAACTTTCATTCTCTACAGAAAATTTACTTGTATCTGAATGAACTCATGTAGATACCAGAACCAAATTAACGCCTAAAAAACTGCAAGTTAGTAGTATTACTGTGGTAATGCAGACCATCTGATTACTGTGAAGGTGGCTTCATCTGAAACGCCTGTTAAATCCAGCGTTTTAAGCTTCCTGATATAAGCCATCCATTTAGCCTGGCTGGCTTTATCGTCGTCACTGCTTTCACCCCGCGCCAGTTCTGTTCGTCAGTCGGCAATGGTGTTTGACAAAACTTTGTGGCAGCTACTCTGGATTTATCTGCCACTTTCTGGCAAGTATGATTCTGTTTTCATCAGATAACCAGCTATTTACAGCGTCAAGAAGATACTGATTATCCTTCGCCATCATATAGACTTTATTGTTGGCAGTGTCGGGGAGGATACTCTTGGTTGATACGCAGAAGACACCTGGCTCTTTGTTCTGGTAATAAGTACCTTCGAGCAAGTCGGTAAACATGACATCAGCGCTGCGTTCACGAATCCTCTGCAGAGTGGCATCATTATCTCTTTCGTGAATAACATCTGCATACCTGATATGCTTGTCAACATAGTCCTGATTTGTACCACCTGGATTAACAACAATCCGCACGCCCTTACGGTCAATATCTCCAAGAGATTTGAAGTCATTAATCCTGTTACATTGCGTCAGCGCTATTTTCCCATTTTTAAGTACCGGAGAAGAAAGTGCGAACTGTTTTCTTCTGCCGGGAGTTTCTGTAATCCCTCCCATTGCAATATCAAATTTGTCTGCAGCCAGGTCAGCTGACAGCGTAGACCAACTGCTAGGTACAAACAGGATATTCAGGTGCAGAGCTTTGCCCAGTGAATATGCCATATCAATATCAAAACCGATTAATTTATTTTGTCTGTTGTGAAATGCGAGGGGAGCATAGTCACCAGGCACCCCCACACGTAACTCTTTGCTTTCTTTAATCTCCTGCCAGGGTTTTGCCATCGCGGAATAAATACTTGAAAGTGACAACAAGATAAAAAACATAAAATATACTTTTTTCATTACTCTTACCCTAATGTTTGATCAGTAGACTACAGATGAGATTGTCTTCTCTCCATTGCGCCTGTAACCTTTACTGGGCAGGGAATCCAATAATAGTGGTATATTAAACGGGAGATCCTCTAGCCACGATATACCATCCGCTATGAAGACCTGCTTCGGGTTAAGTGACAGCTTCAATTAAATTTTCACCCTGATTTTTCACATTTCTGATGTGATGGATTACCGCAGTCACGTTGTTTGCAAGAGCGTGCCTTGGTAGGCTGCCTGCTGTTTAGTCAGAACTGACTGTAATCGTGTTTATAGGTCGTACAGTTCACTATTGTGATGTAACGTCGTATGTTGATCAGCAGATCGTATGCTGACGATTTCAAAAGTACATAATTAAGTACATTTTTATATGTCACTTTTGTTTAATTCTATTTAATTCAGTTAGTTGAGTTTTTGCTTTCGTAATCGTTATTAAATAATAATCACAGGAACAATGGGAGCAGCCGGGCGCCTCATTAGGGCCGGAGTACCGTGACAGCAGGTAGCGATTATTTATGATGTTGGCGTTTCGACGTTGTACAGAAAATTTCCGGCGAGTAACATGCCTTTGATGCCATTCATGGGAAAATAACACTCCTTTAATCATCCATAAGAGTTAATTATATAAACTTAAATGGATTGGTTAATTGAATTTCATCAAGATTAACTCTATATAAAAGATTTATTGTCTTTGTTATGGCGTCTATATATTCTGCGCTATTCATTATAGCAGTGTATTTATCGTATGCTTCGAAGCAATGATTTTCATTAATATATTCACTGCTATTGTTTTTATAAATTTCATATGACTCTTCCTTTTTGAAAATGCGCGCATCTAGCCAAGGGTCAAGTATATATTCCGATATTCCTTTTGAATCAGTAAAAGTCAAAAAAACGACCACATGATTCCCTCCTGACGCGCTATTATACATAAGGGATGTGCTTATTCTGGC
Organism: Salmonella sp. A7; assembly: GCF_020181675.1. Classification (NCBI taxonomy): domain Bacteria; kingdom Pseudomonadati; phylum Pseudomonadota; class Gammaproteobacteria; order Enterobacterales; family Enterobacteriaceae; genus Salmonella; species Salmonella sp. A7. The sequence goes on from NZ_CP084001.1 coordinate 2,006,939, forward strand.
ATCAAATACACTATTTTTCGAAAATCCTATTCCGGTTAGTCTTTGTGGTATATATTTTGCAATAATCGCACCTAAAATTAGCGACATATCAGCACAGTTCCCTGTGTTATATTTTATTGAATCAATGGAAGAATATATTAGACTCAGAGATATTGGGTTTTCTGGTCTTTCAGCCATAGCTCTGTCAAAAGAGTTTGCTTTTATAGCTTGCAGAAATTTCTTGTGATGTTCTCTTTGTAAATTAAGAGCGTCGTATTTTTCCTGCGTATCAATTTTAAGCCTGTCAATTTGCATAGCATCATAACTGTCCGATTTCTTTATTATTGTTCTGACAAAAACGGTACATTCTGAAGCAGCATTAATAATACAGGAGGATAAATCAACTGAAGTACTCTGTTGGTTGTTACAGGCGCTCACTCCAGTTGTGTCGAATTTTTCTGTAGCTACATGTCCAACATTTATAATCAATTATATTTCCCTATATTCAAAATTAAGCGATATTCTTATGTCACGACAACCTAACAGGGACTGACTACAAAGATCTTTAAATAAACGTTCATTATTGTATCTATTGATGAACTCCCTTCAGATTTAGAGGTTGTGCCCATGGTCGAAAAGCTCCTATACGCTCCTATACGCTCATATACTTAACTTATCGGGGACATGGTAGGTTAGGATGTGAAAACACAGGGACAGTTACTGTCACTGCGAAGGCAGCAATAAGGAGGCCTATCCTGTACGAACTGTGGAAAACTATATCTTGTTCACGATCACCTGCATCGTTGACGATGCGCGATCCTGGAGGTTTGACGACTGCCCGGTATGATCGGTGCCGCAGCCACGTCGTATGCAGGAACGGACTGCGGCAAACTGGCGATCGTTCGATAGTGCGAATATTGAATGGTTGCCAGTCGCGGCGGATTCTACTGGTTAAGAATGGCTAATCAATGTGTTTAATCTGAAACCAGGTATCTGTTCAACTTTTCGTGATCGCTTTTGTTGGCATCATTATTAAGCCTTCGTCTACATGGGCATTTGGCATCGGGAGGCCACCAGTGGAAGAGGTCGAGTGATATATTGGGCAGTGAGTTTGATTGGTCGGGGGATTTATATGCAAAATGGTTCGAAATATGTCAGAATTAAAACGTAAAAAGTGATAACTAATTGAATCTATTAGAATCAAAAATAACGTATTCTAATCGTTAAAATCACTTAATTAATATGTAACCTTGTGAATTTAAAGAGAAAGATCAATTGTTGCCGTAAACAGGAATCGTATTCGGTTTCTTTTTATTTTTCTTATAAATAAGCTACTTACAATTAACGATCCGAAATTTTTCGAATTTCTGTATTCCGGTCTTTTTGGTTATATCACATCCAAATCCAGTTTAACATTTCTTTTACAGCAAAATCAGAGCATCACGTAAGCTTTATTATCGCGTTCATCGAGATAGAGTTTCGTGGTGTTCGCTGAGGTGTGGCCCAGGAGTTTTTGGGCGAATTCCTCGCCGCGTTCGTCTTTGTACAGCCGACCAGCTAGGCTGCGGATCTCGTGAAATGTCGGTGGGTTATCACTAAATTTAACGCCTGAAATTTTTCTGGCTTTTACAAATCTCTTTGTCAGCCCATCCGGGTGTATATTCCCGGTCGGGCTATTTTCCCTGATTCCGGCACTGATCATGAAATCAGTTCGGCTTACCAGTCGGCAGCGATCGATTAAGGCGGGCAACGGCATAGACATGAGTAACCTGTGCATCTTCGTTCTCACCCGGACAGTGTACCAGCTTCTCTTCCAGACCAAACTCGAAGCTGAAATCGTCACCTTCACGGACAACGCGCGCGGAAAGGCTGGCAATCTGTCCGGAACGGCGGGCAAGGTCGATCATTCCCCGGTAGCCAATAATTAACTGAACGTTTTTTTGCCTGACTTTTCGTTTTTGTTTCCGAACGGCAGCAGATAGGCATGACCGAGCGCGCCGCCGGGTTCCAGCCCAAGCTGGGAACACTGAATGATGGCGCTGACAAAACTCATGGTGTCACAGTCACCCAGCGCCGGAACTTTTCGGATTTCCGTTGTGGCTACCGCCGGTACGCCGTCAACTGGCAGAGCCGCGTCATCCGGCAGGGCCAACCCCGGCACAACTGATGATGGAAGAATTTAGACGGCGTAAGGCGGCGGGAAGGCTTTAACAGGGGGGACTTATGAGCAGAAATTACACACCGGCGCAGAAAGCTGAAATACAGAAGCGCCTGACGGAACTGATACGAACACACGCTCGGATGACGTTTGGAGAGCTGCGGAAGATAACAGGGTTAACCATTTTTACAGCCCGCCACTACCTGGAAAAGGCGGAAAGTTGTGGGGATCTGTATCAGGCCGGGAGAAGCGGTATTTTTCCTTCGGAACAGGCTTTCCTGCTTTGGAAGCAGAAACGTGAAGATGCCAGGATTACCCGCTTTCTGAAAACGCCGGAAGGTGTCGTGAGTTCCTACGACCGGACCAGAAACGTTATCTGTACGGAGTGCCGGAACAGCGTGACGATGCAAAGGGTACTGGCATTTTATCCGGGACATTACCGGGAGGCGAAATCTGCATGAAAATCGAATAATATAACTTTGCAGAGGTAGTGAATATCGTAATCACCCGTTCGGCATTTGAATTCCGTGAGCACAGTCGTGTTGTGAATGTCGCCTTGTTCACAACACCAGGAATATTCCACTGTCAACTGGTTGTCTGCGGCTGGACATAATTTTATCTGATATTCAGGCTGTACCAGCGCAAAGATTCCGTGAGTCCGACTGTCTTTTTTGCTTCCAAATATTCAGTTTTAATTATCTGAGTATGGCAAGGTGATCATCTGTATCAAACACCGGGCAACTGGTTTTACTTTACCCAACGATTACGTCCCTGTTGTTTAGCCCGATAAAGGGCCTCGTCCGCTCTGGCAATAATGCCGGTAACAGTGTCACCGGCTGTGGAAAGGGTGATGCCCATGCTGACGGTGACCGTTTCGCTAACCGCAGATGCTGCATGCGGCAGTGCGGTTTCACGCAGGTTTGTCTGAATACGTTGAGCAACCAGTGCTGCTTCATTCAGCGACGAAGAAGGCAGCACAACGACAAACTCCTCGCCCCCGTAACGTGCCACCAGGTCTGCCGGAGTACGAATCGACCTCTTCACTACACAGGCCACCTTTGCCAGACAGGCATCGCCAGCCTGGTGACCATAATGGTCGTTATAGTTTTTGAAATAGTCCACATCGAGCATGATCAGTGCAAACGGCTCCGTCTGGCGGAGAGCATCCCCAAGAAAACTTTCCATTGAACGTCGATTAGCGGTCCCGGTCAGTGCATCCTGGTGAGCCATAACGTCGAGACGCGCGATAAGCATCCGGTTTTCCTGGTAACGCAACCAGGCTTCATCAAACCAGCGCTGCAGGATAAAGCGACCATAAATGAGTATGGCGGTAAGAGTAAGCCAGACTAATAAAAACCGGATATTCACATACTGGTTAAGCTGCACACTGGCCAGTAGGGCGGTCAGCCATAACGGGACGATGAAAAGTAGCAACGCTAGCAGATGATAATAAAGCGCAGCCAGCGCGGTAAGCATAAGGATGACACTGAGAGGCCAGGCAAAAGGCAGCTGCCACCAGACAATAAAACAGTAGCTACAATAGCTCCACATCAGACTGAGAATCAGCAGCATCACCAGACAAAGAGGAGTAAATCTGGTCGGAAGGCGGTAAATGAAAAGGAGTATCAGGAACGAAAAAACAATAATACTGCCCATAATATCGTCTATTAAAGGCAGTATTCCAGTCTGTGCACTGATCGACTTGTCAAAGTCACTGATGAGTATGTGGCGAAATAAAATGATAAGCGCAAAGCTGATATTCACAAATGTGAACCACGGAATACTTACACGTAGCGCTTGCCTGACCATATCTTTATGATCCTGCCATACCCTTCCAGCACTGGAGGTACGGCGCCTGTCGTCCGAATCCTGCCCCATCCTTAATCGCCTCATATAATGAATAATTACTATCCAGTGTAGTGCGGAGATACTTCACGGTGAAAAATGGAAAAGCTATCAGGCCAGGCTGCATTTTTGGCTGATGAGATGATTTTTTGCTCCACAGTGACGAACTTATAGTCACAATTCCTGTAGTAGGGGGGAGAATTATAGTGTCTCCCGGAAACTGGAAGCGAGTTTACCCCACTTACTAAAAGAGGATGTACTGGCAGACGTAAAATACGATTTATTTGTATCCATAAATAGTGAAATGTAACGTTTTGATTATATTTAAAAGAGCGAAAATGGCCAGAAATAACTTTAATTGTTTGAATTAACAGATAATTAATCGATCAGACTGAGTGATACAGAACATTTTTACATGAGGGGTACAAATGAGACTTAAGTTGATCGTTAAAAGTTTTGCGCTGGCGGGGCTACTCTCTTCCACTGCGCTGACACCTTTATTTGCACAGGAAGCCCCAAAAGGTGCCACTGCTTCAACCAAGCAAGCTAACGATGCGCTTTATAACCAACTTCCTTTCTCTGATAACACCGATTTCACGAATGCCCATAAAGGCTTTATCGCTGGTTTACCTGAAGAGGTGATTAAGGGAGAGCAAGGGAATGTCATCTGGAATCCACAGCAGTACGCTTTCATAAAAGAAGGGGAAAAATCTCCTGACACTGTTAACCCTGGTCTGTGGCTTCAGTCCCAACTAATCAATATCAGTGGCTTGTTTGAAGTAACAGACGGCGTCTACCAGATTCGTAACCTTGATTTTGATCTTACCCAGCAATAGTGGACACGCGACTAAGTGAGTAAACTCTCAAGTAAGAGGTGACTTACATGACAAAACCAGTATCAACCACCAAAAAGCCACGCAAGCAGCACACGCCTGAATTTCGTCAGGAAGCCCTGAAACTGGCTGAACGCATTGGGGTGGCCGCTGCCGCCCGCGAACTTAACCTGTATGAATCACAGCTCTACAACTGGCGAAGCAAACCGCAAAATCAGCTCTCTTCTTCTGAACGCGAGCAGGAGATGTCCGCTGAGATCGCCCGTCTGAAACGTCAACTGGCAGAACGGGATGAGGAACTGGCCATTCTCCAGAATGGCCGCGACATCATATTTAAACTATCGTAATGGAACAAAGAGTTACTTTAAAGAGCTCTTTGTTCCTTTAACCTTGATGAAGATGGTCAACGTCTGGTTTTACAAATCCGATACAGACAGGATAGCTGCTATGTTTGTTATCCATCTGGAAGGTTATCTGGCTGATAGCATCAAGCGCCAGTTGCGGCCATTGCTTCAGTACCCAGTGTGCCACTACAGTGCCACTACATTGGTGGCCGTAGGCCAAAACTGACGCCGGAGCAATGGGCGCAGGCAGGGGGCCTCATTAGGGCAGGAGTACCGCGACAGCAGGTAGCGATTATTTATGATGTGGGGCTGTCGACGCTGTACAGAAAATTCCCTGTGTTAGGGTAATGCAGTATTTCCACGGTGCGTGCCGCCCAAATATGTGCTGTGGATGCTTTATAGGGTGTGCCATTTTTGTATCAAACATGGTGAAGTGTCATTCTATTTCTAACATCATGTGCCATTGAGTTGAGCAATGTGAATGCGGAAATGTGTATTTGAAACAGCTAGTTAAATGTGATTCTACTAATTCGTAATGCGAAGGTTGTAAGTTTGATTCCTATTATTGCACCATTTCAACGTTACTGTAACTTCCGTGTTAGCCCATAACCATTCCAATTTCTACAAGACAGGTGCTTGCTATATATTTACCAATCAGTCATTTTAAAAGTGCGTCATAACCGGAGAACTGTCCTCGTCAGGAGGCCTGTTTTCAGAAAGGCAATATCCTGTTTCGACAGTAGCTTATATGTGACCGGGTTAGCAGCACATTCCCCTCCGCCACATTCCAGTACAGTTGAAATAAGGTTGGCAGTAATCAGTAACAGAAATACCCAACCGACAATACTGAACAGGTCCGGATTAATATTCAATGAACGAAATGCAACATTCATGCTACTGATTGCCAGAATTACCGCAACAGCAATAATAATCAGAATTGACGTAATCAGAGTCCAGGTATAAAAGTGTAATCCAAAAAATGCAGAACCATAACCTGTGTCACCGGGCATGATATGCAAACATATTTGCCGGGATGCCATAACTCCGGTCAGGATACTGCCAATAATTACCATCCCGTAATGTATACCTCGTAGACCAAAGCAGAGGTTAAATAAAAAGCCAAAACCGGCGATGATGAGGCCAGCCCGCTGTAATAAGCAAATTGGACAAGGCAGCTCATGCCTAACGAGTTGATAATAAAAGGCTACAACCAGAGCAACGCATATCCCAAGGAGTCCCATCTGATTAATCAGATGAACAAATGTTGTTGGATGATGATGCGTTTTCATACACACTCCTTAAAATGACAAAGTCAGCGAATTGGTCATATGATGGATGAATGATAAAATAGTGACGATGAGTAAAACGGCCCACAGAATGTAGCTGACTTTATCCTTTCTGTTTATGGCTCCCATTGCCACGCTCAGTGCAAGCAAGAATGGCAGAAACATGAACATAAAAAACTCCTTTATTACATTGCTTGTTAATATAATCGCTGTGTATTACCGGGTCTGTATTCCAGCTTATCCACCCCGCATTAGCTGGAGCTCAGTAAGGCATCAGGAATTATTTGCGTTATTATAAATCGATTATTTCTGTGATGAATTATCCCGGCATCTGCTGGTTACAGGGATATTTCTGGCGACAAGAGTAAGAAATATCCCGATAGCTAATGGTATAATAAGCAGCATTGAGTGTGTTGAAATAGCATATCCATAAATATAGTCTTCCAGACTTACCGCAATCAGCGGAAAGATAAGAAATACAAGCGAAGCCTGGAAGGCATTAGCCTTTTGCTGAAGCGCAAAGTAGCACAGGATACCAAAAACTCCAGCAAAAGCCCCGAGATACAGGGTAGCTAATATTGAGTGTACTGAGAAGGTTGATACTTGTGGTCTTTCAAAAAACCATCCTGTCGCAGAAAGTATCAACCCAGCTAAAAGGCACGGGAGTGCATTAAATGTGATAACAGAGACAGTACAACTTCTTTTCTTACATTGTGTATATATTATGGCATGGATTAACACAGCAGAAATAAGTGCAGTGATACCCTGCCAGTGACTCTCTGTACTTGTATTCGTTTCTTCAAGAAGTATCCCCGTCAATGCAGTGATTGCGATAGTTAAGCCCGCGATCTGCATTAGTTTCGCTTTTTCATTTAGAAACAAAACCGATGCTATCAAAACGGCCACAGGCATATTCGCAAAGATAATGGCGGCAAGCCCAGAGTTGACATAGGTTTCACCATAAATCATTAGTGAGAAAGGAATAGAAAAATAAAAGATGCAAATCACAAACTGGAATAATCGTTGTCCGGGAGGAAACAACAGTGTTTTTTTTCTTAACCATGCAATGATGATTAAAAAAGGTGCTGCAAACATAAACCTCATTCCGGTTGCAAACACTGGAGGGATAGTTTCAACGGCAATTCGCATAGCCAACCATGTAGTCCCCCAGGTCAGTGAAACTAGCATGAATAATATAGATATCGACACCTTGCGCATAAGATCCTCTCCGTAAAAAAATTAATTTAGCTTTTTAGCTAGAAAAAAGTAGCGTTTTCTTCACTGTGTTTTTTATATGTTTAGATAAAAATTTCTCTATCAGAAGACGCAGTTATGCTGAATGAGAAAAATAAGAAATGACTCAGGCTGTTACCACACGATTGTCCACTGCGCCAGCAAGACCTGGCAGCAGTTGTCGATTTAATGTCTATTCTTGCTGGAAGGCATAAAACGCCTTGAAGATGAAGAGCTCATCATTAGTCGGGTTCCCTTGTTGAGCCAGGACAAGTTTAACTTATCGCTTTCAACCCTTACGATGATAAATGATCTTATCCACCCATAATGGACATACGGCTAAATGAGTAAATTCTCAAGTAAGAGGCAGGATCTGTATCAACCAGTAAGAAGCCCCGGAAACAGCACCGGCGGAATTCCGTCAGGAAGCTCTGAAACTCGCTGAATGTACGTTGCCCGCGAACGATTGTTAATCAGCGCCATAGCAAGAATAATTGTTTGTTTCACAAGGAGATAGAAAAAACTATAGCTTTGCGCCGGGGCGGAGGCAGGAGGAGATAACTCGTTGTAATAGAATGTTTTTATATGGCGACCTTAATACTGGCGCCATTTGGGATAAAATCTAATCAATTAACAAAATTGTGATCCGCTTCTAAATTACTTCTCCTGGCCGTACGGCTACCTGGAAGAATTTGTTCTGAGTCAGATTCATCACCAGAGCTTGTAAAACCCATTACGTAGCCGCAGAACATAATGGGTTACCAGAGCAAAACAGTTTATAACGTAACATAGATGCCAGACACACTACGACGCGATGCCTGTAATTGCGCATTAACGCTTCCTGCTGTTACTGTTTGTCCGCCGATCGCCTCAAGTGAGGCAGTAAAATCACCGCTGTAGGTTTCTACTGAACCGGATGATACCCGTGTGGTTAAATCTTTATAGCCATACCAGCCTCGGGCGTTGCCGATGCCCGTCCTGATACGATCGGGCAACAGATTAATCGGCGTACCGGCATCGTTATAGATGCGAATTCCCACTCCGGAAGCTACGCCGGGTTCGCTATAATGGGTGTCCAGTAGCCACGACAGACCGCCTGCGGATGCGGTTATCCCTAGGCGACGAGCCACCGCCACGGCGGTGGGTTGATTAACGACAAACCCCATCGCGACATTGGCGGCACTAATGGTTGGACGGGGGCTGGATACGGCGCCGGACTCACATTCCAGGCTGACGTGGAAAGGTACCTGGCTACTCCCCCCGGCGGCTAATACGCCGACGGCACAGGGGGAATTTTCACGATCGCAGGATAATCTGTGATTTTACATAACGCGCCGCGCGCCGGTAGTGCGAAGCTGATGGACGTACTGGACCATCTTAACGCAAAAGACGGGAAGGGGACGCTGTACTTCGCCGGGGGGGATGCCGCAACAGTGGGCTATGAAGCGAGAAATGCTTTCGCCTCGGTATATCACCCGCTATGAAGACCTGCTTCTTCCTGATTTTAAGGACATCCTGATTGCCTGTGTGGATGGTCTGAAGGGCTTCCCGGATGCGATAAACAGCGTCTTCCCGCAGACCCATATCCAGCTGTGCATCATTCATATGGTGCGTAACAGCCTGAAATACGTAGCCTGGAAAGGCTACAAAGCCGTCACCAGCGGCCTGAAGACGGTCTATCAGGTCCCGACCGAAGATGCGGCACTGATGGCGATGGATGCGTTCGCGAAAGTCCGGGACGATAAATATCCGCAAATCAGCAAAAGCTGGCGTGCGCACCGGGAAAACCTCAATACGCTCTTCAGTTATCCGCCGGATATCCGCAAGGCCATCTACAAGACAAACGCAATCGAATCCCTGAACAGCGTGATCCGTGCCGCGATTAAGAAACGCAAGGTGTTCCCGACGGATGACTCGGTACGAAAGGTTATTTATCTGGCGATCAAGGATGCGTCGAAAAAATGGAGTATGCCGATCCAGAACTGGTAGTGAGTCGTTTTATTCTCAAGTTAGGTGACCACCTGAGCGATCACCTTTAATAACTGGGCAGTTACACAGAATTACTGACAGGCTCATTCTTTTGTGTTGCGCATCTCTGTTTCTATTGTTTTAGATAGCCATGAGAGCTCCGTTGCTGAGAATTTTAGTCGTGGGGTTCTTTCTTCTGCACCGGGTGGGCGCATTTCATAACTGCAGGAACATCTGCTGAATACTGTATAGTCCTGTATTTTGCATGTTGTTGAGGTCAGTGTGCAATTCCTCGGTACTGGCTTGTCCTGTATAGGTCTGGAGATTTCTGGATAGTGTCCTTGTGGACCTGAACATATGTTTTTGATTGAAAATGGCATCGTGTTTTATCCTTTACGCTGTGAAATGCTGTTTTGTGCTCTTCCGTTGTGATTGGTGATGTGACGGGATCGTCCATGCTCCCTTTCTTCTATTGACGGCGTATCAGTCCATTGATGCCATGCTTGTTTAATTTGTCCAGCATCAGCAAGCCGTCGTTTTCTTTCTGCTGCAATTCAAGCAACTTAAACCGTATTTCGTTAAGTAAAGATTTAATAACTCCGCGCTTGCGAACCACCTTTTTGATAACGTCTTTTTCGAAGTATAAACGGCAGAAGTGATTTTCATAATTCGCCTACACTCTTCACCCAGCGCTGGCAAATTTTCAACGCTGAAAGGCTGGGGAGAAGGGCGTCCAGTTGCTGAACGGAGAGCGTACCAAACGCCCTGATTCCACGCGTTATCAAACTTCATACCGTGGTTATCATCCAGACAAGGCGCTTGAGGTTGTTCATGTCTTTTGGGGAAAAGGTTCGGTGGTGGGTACTGGATATCCTGGATCGGGAAGTGGGTTCCACCGGTGCCAAATACAGGGTGCTGGTAAACCGGGTGGATACCTCAAATCCTGACAGGCCAGAGCATCAGCCTGATAAAATCGTATTACTGATTTCTAACCAGTGGCACATTAATTGTACCAGCTCAGACTCCAACTGACAGTCTGCTTGAAGCGAGTAGCGGACGTGACCTGCCCCCAGAAGTAAAAATAAACTTTCTATTGATACATTTAATTAACTTATTTATAACGTTATATTCCAAATGCAAACTTGTTCAATTGGATATGTATGGACATTCAAATTACACATCAAGTTACTGAATTTGATAAAGAAGAACTATTAACCGGGTTAAGAAGCTACAATGCTCAGTTCGTCGATTTTAGTAAAAATGGGCAGCTTGGGGTCTACTGCAGAAACGAAAGCGGCGAAATGGTAGGCGGATTAATTGCTGACAGAAAAGGTCCGTGGCTCTGCATCGACTATCTTTGGGTAAGTGAATCTGCAAGGAGCAACGGTCTGGGGAGCAAACTTATGGAGATGGCCGAAAAAGAAGGTTTGCGGAAAGGCTGTGTTCATGGACTTGTAGATACCTTTAGCTTCCAGGCTCTCCCTTTTTATGAAAAACAGGGTTATATACTTCAAATGTCGCTACCGGACTTTCCTAAAGTAGGTTCGCAAAGGCATTATTTAATTAAGCCTGGTTTATAGCTTTGCTGCATTTGAATACCCATAGTTTTATGAAAGCTGCAATCAGGTGGCTTTAAAATATATCGTATTGTTGGCCTTAACACACCATGATCAGCGTCCGCTTCTGGCACAGGGCGGACAGTCAGATTAGGTTTGGCGCTGTGCCATAGATATGTCAGCTCACATTTGAGCTAATACCCCATGGCACGGCTAGAGGTACTCAGACAGTCGCTTGTAGGCGGCATGGTCCGGATACAAAAACATATTGCGCTGTTATATAAACTGTAAACTGGGCTGTGCGTATAATACGAATCTTTCACTCAGAGAAACCTGCTGACAGCGTTAGTACTCCATTAATTAATTTTATACTAAATCTCTGGGGTATGGCACAGGCGTTTAGAAGACAGTTCAATTGCGATCTGCTGGCTGGGATTTCGTCGCGCCGCTCAAAAATGCACAGAGTTTTTCACCCGCCGTCAATGGCTCAATGGGCGTTTTTCCGAGGGCGGTCTCAGTCATGACGATGGCAGGACCAATAAGCATGGACCATACTTCGCTCGTGTCTTGCTCAAGCGATGTGAAGGCAAGGAACAGTGTCTTATCTGAAGGAAAGCGGTGCTGAGTATTAAAAAGTTTCAGCCAGGCGCGGGACTGCCGATCGGCCTGTGCTGATCGCGTGCCGAAGCGGAGTACTCTTTTTAGTATGGTGATACCCACAATGCCTGGCCCCAGAATAAAGGGACTCCCGACGTTTATGGTGACGCCGACCCCGAGAAAAACGAGGGCAAATGACAGCACGTTATCTACTCTTCTGGTAAGGGTACTGTATAGCTTTTCCAGATAGTACCGGTAAAGAATTTGATAACTGATTTCATCCGTGCTCATACATCTCCAGATGGTTTTTCGATTACGCTCCGGTATGCTCCCGGAATCCTGACAGATTCTGCAATTATGCCACACTTCCTGGAGGGTATTAATTAGATAGAATATAAATAGCAGGCAAATATTTTGAGCTTTTAGTCGATATCGCTTTGAAAATCATTTCTCCTGCACCAGGAGATGCTGTTGTCGGGAATCGTGTCAAACGTTGCTGCGCCGGTCGGACTGCACAGGGTAACTCTCGTAGTCAGACTCTCATTATGGTCTCAAATGGATAATCCGCAGTCGTAACACGCCGAATGTCACGACTGACGCTATTATTACCCTGGCTTGTTAAAGCGGCATGACCACATTTTCTATATATAATAATTGGTTGTCTTTCGACCAGTATTGTCGAGTTTTTTGGTTTAATTCAACAATCCATTTAAAAACGCCTGCTGTTGCCAGATCGGTACAGTATTTTTCATAGGAATGTTCCCCCGAAAAGTGTTTGGCTGAAGTCAATTTTATTAATTGCGTATTTGGTGTTGAATTGACTTTAATCAGCTTTCTATTGCTTTTAATAGAAATGAAGTGGCCTGCATGAGTGATAATTTTCACATTACCGGTAGCAACAAAATAGATGTAATAAGCGATATTATTATATTCCAGATCGATTAGAAATGCGTTGAAATTTGCATCCTTTCTGACGCGCTCGAAAAAGTGGTTAAGCATAAGCTGTAATTCCATTTGTTAACCTATTGTAAGTTATAATGTTATATGTTGTGTTAGAGTATTGTTGCTTAAAAGCAGCCATACAAAGATGTTACCTAAAAGCAATAATAATCGTCTGGTATCATATAGTTTACGTTATGATTGGAATAGTGTTGCAATTGTTACTGATTATTTCTCGTAGCGCGTTTTTTTGACCACTAATAGATGAGTCAATCCATTTCATTTGTAGTTTTTCTGAACGCCATGAAAAGTCATAATATATAAAAATCAGTTAATTAATTGATATTTAGATAAGGGTTACAGTGGCGGAGAGGTTTGGCATGGCGACTTTATAGGTTTTGAAAAAGCGGCTAACTCGCTGGCAGGATAATTGGTCGCCAGCCTGTGAATGGGGGTAAAATCGTAACAACATCAGCATAAATAATAATATTCATGAATGTTTTGTGTGACGCAGCAGTTGAATTGAAGTGATGTTTTGCCTGTTCAGGATTGTCCCGATAAAAATGTTCCTCGATAAAAGTCGATCACCTTGCGCCGAAAAAAAACAGGCTAAGTGACAGAAGAACAAAATCCATCAGGAAAATAAAATTTATAAAGATCAATGAGTAAAAATGGTTGTGGAGAAGGTGGCTATTTTTTGAAAGCAAGAAATATAAATAAAGTGTAGCTATGCATAGTTATCTAAAAGGAGAACTACCGTGACTAACATAACACTATCCACCCAGAACTACAGAATCCATAGAAGTGACGTTGAACCAGTAAAAGAAAAAACAACGGAGAAGGACATTTTTGCAAAAAGTATTACTGCCGTTAGAAATAGCTTTATCAGCCTGTCGACGAGTTTGTCAGATCGCTTTAGCCTGCATCTGCAAACAGACATACCGACTACCCATTTTCATCGTGGGAGCGCCTCTGAGGGGAGGGCAGTATTAACCAGTAAAACTGTTAAAGATTTTATGCTGCAAAAGCTCAATAGCCTGGATATCAAAGGTAATGCGAGTAAAGATCCGGCCTATGCTCGTCAGACATGCGAAGCCATATTAGCAGCCGTGTACAGTAATAATAAAGATCAATGTTGTAAATTACTCATCAGTAAAGGGATCAGTATTACCCCATTTCTGAAAGAGATAGGAGAGGCTGCGCAGAATGCGGGGCTACCTGGAGAGATGAAAAACGGCGTATTTACTCCAGGTGGGGCAGGGGCGAATCCTTTTGTCGTCCCCCTCATTGCTGCAGCGAGCATTAAATATCCGCATATGTTTATAAATCATAATCAGCAGGTGTCTTTTAAAGCGCATGCTGAGAAAATCGTTATGAAAGAAGTTACGCCGCTGTTTAATAAGGGGACGATGCCAACGCCACAACAATTTCAGTTAACTATAGAAAATATTGCGAATAAGTATCTTCAGAATGCCTCCTGAAGATAGCAAACACAATACCGCTATTAACCGTATGAATTAATAGCAGATTTTCTGAAACTATATATTCATTTTTATGGCGACGCTTTTAACAAAACGTCGTCATATTTATTTTAATATAAAAATCAAATGGACACCCTTAAAACTTAAAATAATTGTTATTACTCTAAATACCAGTATAACCAGACAGCTTTTTTTGTAACGCTGCGTGTTGTTAAGTCTATGATACCCGCGCACGGATGATGTCTCGATAAGGATTAATGGTCTGTTAACTGTCAGGAGAGGTTATGCCGCCTTTAAAAAAAATTATGCTGCTCCTGTTTGTGGGGGCGATGGTCGCCACGGTAACGACACCTGCATTGGCGCTGGTTTGCCTTGCAACTCACTCAGCTGAAGAGTGTGCTGAAGCCTGTGGTGTCGATATGTGGTTTATGTTTCCGATATGTTTTTAAGGAGGAAGAATATTGAACGTGAACAGGCGATAGTGAGTAGCTCGCTGCGCCAGGGGATAACACTCCCCTGGCGCAGCCAGTTATATTTTATTGCGATGATAACAAAGCATTTACTCGCTACTGATGAAATTCGCTATTTACAACAGAGCACGTTTACTAAGCAAAAAAAATCTGCACACGCTATCTTTTTATATCTGTCCTGGGTAATGAACGACAGGAAAAACATGATGCGGCCTGAAGAGATTTATCAGCGAATAGAGGCAAAGAATTGGCGGCATGTCTGGGTGGTCGGCGATATCCACGGCTGTTTTTCAATGTTAATGAAAAAGTTACGTGAGTGTCGATTTGATCCGCAACAAGACTTGTTAGTTTCTGTGGGCGATCTCATTGATAGAGGCCCGGACAGCCTGGGTTGCCTGGCTTTACTGCGTGAGTCCTGGATGATGGCGGTTCGCGGCAATCATGAACAAATGGCGCTGGATGCGCGGGCCTCATCGCAGTCGACGCTGTGGTTGATGAATGGTGGCGACTGGTTTACCCGCCTGACGGCTGAACACGCTGCGCAAGCTGAAGCGCTTTTTATCCTTTGTCGGCGGCTGCCCTGGATACTGGAAGTTCGCTGCCGCCATAGCACGCATGTGATCGCTCATGCAGATTATCCAGCGTCAACCTATCAATGGCAAAAAAAGGTCGACTTACATCAGGTTCTCTGGAGCCGCGAACGGCTCATAAATAAGCGTGGCGGGATTAGCGGAGCCGATCATTTTTGGTTTGGCCATACGCCGTTGCGCCGGCGCATGGATTTTGCCAACGTACACTATATTGATACAGGCGCGGTATTTGGCGGGCAATTGACGTTAGCGCGGATACAATAGCGGTATCAGCGACCAGGGTTAAAAATCGCTATATTGCTGCGCAGGTCGCCAGAAGCCGTCGATAAAATCCTCTACCGGAAAACAGCCGCCATGGCGAATCCGTTGATCGTCCATCGAATAAAGACATTGCTGCTCGGTATCGTAGATGTCCAAGACAATATCCTCGCATCCTCCATCCAGGTAACATACAAAAAGTACCAGCGCGAACATTACATCCTCAATGTTAACTACTTTACACGATAGTGTAGGAGAGGTTAGCGCAGGGGGGAAATGAGAAAAGGAAGAATAAATAACCCGCCTGGCGACGGGTTCTTTTTGAGTCAGGCAAGACGCATGACCCAGGCATCAGATTTAGGATCGTAATGATTACGGAACAAAACGGAATGTTCCCCGTTGAGAATGGCGGGAACGCTGGTTTCGGCATCCCAGGCGTCCAGTTGCATACATAAATCCGGATCGGATTTACAGGGGATAGTTAACGTTCGCTCCCCCGGTGATTCGCCATGTAATTCGGCATCGTCGATTTCAAAAGCGCCAATGCGCACACTGGTTTTCATCATCGTGCTCTCCGTTAATACGCTAATTGTGGTACGACCAGTTTAGCCGTCCATTTTTCAGCGTAGTCAACGTACGCAAAAGCGCCAGTCAAAAAGTGCGGTTTTTTTGTGCGCCTTTTAACTGTTACCAGTAAAGAGTTTGCCATCACGTACCAGTTCACGCGGGTAACTGTTCTTTATTCTGGCGCCGATACGTTTTGCCAGACCAAGCGGCTGATGCTGGAACGTCACCAGGACATCATCAGCGGCAGGGGGTGTTTGCGGATAAATATCCCGACCGCGATACCACTCCTCCGCCTCTTGCGCAGAAAGTTCGAACGCGTGAGCATGAGTCGGGCAGGCAAGGGCTATCGTCGCCTCATGTTGCCAGCGATAGCCTTTATTATGACTTTCAGCCAGCTTAATACCGAGCCGGGAAAAACGGACTTTTCCGATCAGTGATTCAATCTCTGCCGGGAACAGCCAGACCTCTTTTTCACGCTGCCAAAGATGGAGATTTTCATCCCATAGCAGTCCGACGGCGTTGGCCGCCTGGGTAACGTGTAATGCTTCGCGGCCTTTGAGGGGGGTAAAAGGAAACGCCCCCACTTTATACCCCGGCGCGGGCATGGCTGGAAGGGATGACATTTTACGCAGACGTGCGACAAAGAATCCTTCGCAGTCGTAAATTTGCGGGAAGACGTGCAGGAAGCCTTCCGGGGTGAGGGCGCGGTCAGCGTCAGGAAACAGATCACCCAGCGGCAAAAATTCAACGGCGTCGGCGTAGGTCTCTTTCAGCCAGAGGCAGACCGCTTCGTTTTCCTGGCGATTTAACGTGCAGGTGGAGTAGACCAGCGTGCCGCCGGGTCGTAAAGCATGAAAAGCGCTGTCGAGCAGTTCCCGCTGTGTCGCCGCGATATCCAGATTGCTTTCTGGCGACCAGTTTTTTAGCGCATCAGGATCTTTACGTACTACGCCTTCGCCAGAGCAGGGCGCATCCAGCAGGATAGCGTCAAACATCTCCGGTAACGCAGCGCCAAATACGCGGCCATCGAAATGCGTCAGTGCGGTATTGGCGATTCCACATCGGCTGATATTAGCGTGCAGAACTTTGACGCGGCTGGCCGAAAATTCGTTGGCCAGAATGGCGCCGCGGTTCCCCATGCGGGCAGCGATCTGCGTGGTTTTGGAACCAGGCGCCGCTGCCATATCCATGACCCGCTGCGGATGATTACCATCGGCGAACAGGGCCGCGACCGGCAGCATCGAACTGGCCTCCTGAATGTAAAACAGGCCGCTTAAATGCTCAGCGGTACTGCCAAGCGGCAATGCCTCTTCATCATCGCGCTCGATCCAGAATCCTTCATGACACCACGGAATTGGCGTGAGCGACCAGCCGTAGGGCGCGATTAGGGCAAGGAAATCAGCCACGGATATTTTAAGCGTATTGATGCGTATACTGCGGCGCAACGGGCGTTGGCAGGCCGAAATAAATTCATCAAAAGAGAGCGTGGAAGGCATTGCTTCACGCATTTGCGTCAGAAAAGCGTCAGGAAAATAGACAGCGTGTTGAGCCACAGGTGTATCGCCGGCAAAAAAACAGGCGCGCAGTGTAGCATAAAACGCTCCGGCGCGAGTACGCCGGAGCCTGGTGTTTAACGTGGCAGAGCGGTACCCCATTCACGCCACTCTTTCGGTTCGCTCTCTTGTAACAGGAAATGCTTACCGGCTTGCGCTTTTGGTGCCAGCGGCGTACCAGGTGGAGTAGCGAAGGCGATACCGCCACGGATGAACTGATTAAATGTTCCCGTTTTCACCACGCCGCCTGTCAGACCAAAGTCGAGACTATAGCCGGAGGCGAGCCAGAATACGGAGTTATTACGCACCAGATATTGGTAACGCTTACTGATGCGCAAGGTGATCATCACGCGATCGGAGAGCGACCCCAGGGACATTCCGGTGACGGTTCCCACTTCGATACCGCGGAACAGGACGGGGGTGCCAATATTAAGCGAGCCTGCTTCTGGCGCCTCCACGACGATGCTTAACCCATCCAGATAGCGTGAGTCGGTAATCGTGGCTTCCTGCAGTTCAAAGTCGCGCCGCGCCGCGCCGCGTCCTGGCTCAACGTTAATATAGGGCTGGAGAATCGTATCCAGATGCTCGACGCCCGCCGCGGAAATTTGTGGCGTAATAACGGAAAAACGTGTCCCGGCGCGGGCAAATGTCTGTACGTACTCCGGATAAAGTACGGCTTTTGCCTGCACTTCATTACGTGCGGTGATCAACTCCAGCGTCTGGATCTGACCGATATCAATACCGAGGTAACGAATTGGCATCCCTTCCGCCAATTTTCCAGCGTCGAACGCGTGCAGCGTAATTTGTCCGCCTACCGCGCGGGCGGAAGTTTCTGAAGCATAAAGAATGCGTTTATCGCCTTTGTGCCGGCTGGCGCTGGCGCCGCTCAGGTTATCAAAACTAATGGCCCCTTTCAGCGCGCGGGAGAGTGGCGAGGCCTGTACCGTTAGGCCGCTGCCGTTAAGTTGCACCTTCGCGCCGCCTTCCGCCCAGAACACGCTATTGCTGGTTAACAGGTGGCGATATTCCGGCTTAATATGCAGGTCGATGTCAAAGGTATTGGCGCGTGGGCGAACGGTGATGACTTCGCCTACTTCAAATTTTCGATACAGCACGACGGAACCTGCCTGGACATCCGGCAACGTTTCGGCCGTCAGCGTTAAGGTGGTAGTTGGTAAGTCACTGAGGCTATTTTCCAGCGCTTTTTCCAGGTTAGCATAGAGCGGGTAGGTGGATTTCATCTTCCCGCTCGTACCGGGTAAAATACGAATTCCGCCGTCAATCCACTCGCTGGCGCTGGCGCCGAGGAACTCTACGCCGTCAAGGCCGACTTTGACATCCACCCGGCTGTTGACCACGAATTTACTGTCGCCCTGTACCAAATCCCGGTGCTGCGGTTCAATCGCGACGGTGAATGACACGCCTTTACTGGATAAGTTGCGCTCGATGACCTGGCCAATTTTTACACCATGTAAAATTAACGGCTGGCCCGGTTCGATGCCGTAACTTTCCGGGGCTGTCAGCGTCAGGGTTAAGGCATTCGCTTCATGCAGCAGGGCTTTTTCACCCGGCACCACCACAAATTCACTGCGCGGTTCGCCGTCGCCCGGCACCAGCTCGAAGGTTTTTCCGGTTAACAACGAACTGATATTCGCGTCACTTAGCGACAGTTTGGGATTGCGTAACTCAATACGCGTATTTTCCCGCATCAGCGGAACAACGCTGGGATCGACGGTCATCTCTCCGGTGACTTTACCGCCAGGGTTGAGCGTCAGTTTAGAAAGCTCACCCACCTCCAGTCCCTGGTACATGAGCGGCGTAGATTCCGCCTTCAGACCGTCTCCGCTGGGCAGCTCAAGTTTAACGATTACCCCTCGTTGGCTGTGGGCTAAATCTTTATATAAGCCGAACGTGTCATCCTGGGCGGCGGGTTTGGAATTGTCCGGCGAGTCAAACGCAATCGCGCCATTGACCAGGGCCGCGAGGCTCTCCAGTTTCACCTTCGCGCCGCTCAGGCTTAGATCGGCGTCAATGCCGGAGACATTCCAGAAACGGCTGCCTTTTTTCACCAGATCGGTAAACCGTCGCTCAATCAGAACGTCAATCGTAACGCCCTGTTTGTTAGGATTAATCGAATAGTCATACACCCGTCCGACAGGGATTTTACGGAAATAGACCAGTGAACCGCTATTAAGCGAACCGAGATCCGGCGCATTGAGATGAATCATCAGATCGCCGTTGCTAAGCCGGTATTTAGGCTGTGTATCCAGGGCGACGAAATGATCTCTGGGCTTGCCTTTACCTGGCATCATACCGATGTAATTCCCGCCGACCAACGCATCCAGGCCGGAAACGCCCGCCAGCGAGGCTTTGGGCGTCACCAGCCAGAATTGCGTCTCTTCGCGCAACGCATCTTCCATATCTGATTTGATACTGACGCGAACTTCAATTTTGCGCAGATCTTTGCTCAGACTGACATCTTCCACGGTGCCGACTTCTACTCCCTGATAGCGAACGGGAGTACGGCCTGGTACGATACCGTCCGCCGACATAAAATCGATAGTCACGCTATTGCCGCGATCCTGGTAGCTATCCCATACTAGCCACCCTGCGATCATTAGCGCGATAAGCGGTAGCAGCCAGAAAGGTGAAATACGGCGTTTGGTTTTAATTTGCGCTTCAGTCTTCGAAGCGGGCGTTTCCTGACTCATGTGCATCCCAAAGTAAGCGGCTATCCAGCCATTCCACTGCAAGAATAGTCAAAATTACCGCTGCGCCGAAATAAAACGCAGCCGGTCCCATAGTAAAAGCCAGAATCTGATCGCGATTAATCAGAGACATGGTTAACGAGATAACGAAAAGATCCAGCATCGACCAACGGCCTATCCATGTCACCAGACGCAGCAACAGAATTCGCGCCCGCAGTCCCTGTTCGCATTTAAAATGGATACTCAACAGTAGCGTAAACATCACAATGACTTTGGTAAACGGCACCAAAATACTGGCGATAAAAACGACGGCGGCGACGGCGATATTGCTGCTGGCAAGCGACATGATGCCCGACAGGATAGTATCTTCCTGACGCCCGCCATTAATGTAGATTACCGAGATAGGCAGCAGGTTTGCCGGCAGCAAAAAAACAATAGACGCCAGCAAGGCCGCCCAACACTTCTGTATGCTCTGTTTTCTGCGTAACCGTAGCGGAATATGACAACGCGGGCAGCGTCCTTTCGCATCCGGATAGCCGCTAAAGTGGCAGCCAAGACAGACGCGCAATCTTTCGTCCGCACGTTGAGCAGGGCGCTGCGGATAAAATCGTTCCCATAGTTGCTCCACATTCAGATGAATCATAGTCAGAATGCTAAGAACCACCAACGAGACGAACGCTAAAAGCCCGATGCCCGGCTGCAGAAAGGCATAGTCCTGCACTTTGATAGAGGCAACGCCAATACCGACCAGATAGATGTCCAGCATCACCCACTCTTTCAGTTTTTCCAGCATCAGCAGGACTGGACGCAGATTCATGCCGAGAAGGCTGCCAAACCACAGATAAGCAATTGAAAAAACCAGAATAAGCGGCGCGCCCACCACGCAAAAGAGCACCATTGCGGCGGTTAACGGATCGCCCTGCTGCGTCATTTGCCAGATGCCGTGCATCACATTGGCATCAATGCGTACGCCCAACAGGTAGATATGGAGTAACGGTTCGCTCCAGGCAAACGGCATCAATAGCAGCATGGTTACCGCCATCGCGGTCAGCCGCGTCAGCGACCAGTCGCGCCCATCGCGAATTTTAGCCTGGCAACGAGGACAATAAGCGCTTTGATGAGCGCTCATCTCCGGCAAGCTGAACAGCATGTCGCATTCAGGGCAGCGCTGGTAGTGGCTGCGCGGCAGCGCTTCGCTAATTGACCTGATCGTTAGCTTTTTTGTTGGCGTGACGTGTGAGGTGTTCAGAGCCATGTATCGTGAATCAAAGTGTTAGAATAATGTAATCTTAACTCATGACAGGAATAATCTTGAGCAAGAACGCATTTAATGCTTATTTTAATAGCCTGTGTTTAGGAGTAAGACCACGAAGTGATTATATAATGAGCAAAACAGAACTATACGCGGCGTTAAACCGCGATTTTCAGTCGTTAATGGCAGGTGAAACCAGCTTTCTGGCCACGCTGGCGAATACCAGCGCGCTACTGTTCGAACGTCTTACCGAGGTGAACTGGGCAGGATTTTATCTCCTCGAAGGCGATACGCTGGTGTTGGGGCCGTTTCAGGGGCGAATCGCCTGTGTGCGGATTCCGGTTGGTCGCGGCGTGTGCGGCGCAGCGGTAGCGCAGAATAAGGTTCAACGTATTGATGATGTTCATGCGTTTGACGGCCATATTGCCTGTGATGCCGCCAGCAACGCCGAAATTGTGCTGCCTGTCACGGTTGGCGAACGGATTATCGGCGTGCTGGATATAGATAGCACGGCGTTTGGCCGTTTTACCGAAGAAGATGAACACGGCCTGCGTACGCTGGTCGCACAGCTTGAAACCGTGCTTGCAACGACGGATTACAAAAAATTCTTTGCGAGCGTCGCAGGATAATCAACGGATAACGTAGCAATTACTGATGGCGTCATTATAATGACGCCTGTTCATGCCTGCTGCTTGTTGGCTACGTCCGTTGTAATCAGGAAATTTCATGGAAAATCAACCTAAGTTGAATAGCAGTAAAGAAGTTATCGCGTTTCTGGCCGAGCGTTTTCCTCACTGTTTTAGTGCGGAAGGCGAAGCTCGCCCGCTGAAAATTGGTATTTTTCAGGATCTGGTAGAGCGAGTTGGGGGCGAAATGAACCTCAGCAAAACGCAACTTCGTTCCGCTTTACGTCTTTATACTTCAAGCTGGCGTTACCTGTACGGCGTTAAGCCGGGCGCAACGCGCGTCGACCTTGATGGCAATCCGTGCGGCGAGCTGGAAGAGCAGCATGTCGAACATGCGCGCAAGCAGCTTGAAGAAGCCAAAGCCCGTGTTCAGGCGCAGCGCGCAGAGCAGCAAGCGAAAAAACGCGAAGCTGCCGCGGCGGCTGGCGAAAAAGAAGACGCGCCGCGACGCGAGCGTAAACCTCGCCCGGTAGCGCGTCGTAAAGAAGGCGCTGAACGTAAACCTCGCGCTGATAAACCGACGACGAAAGCGCCGCGTGCGCCTCGCGAAGAGAAGCACACGCCGGTTTCTGATATTTCAGTATTGACCGTAGGGCAGTCCCTCAAGGTGAAAGCGGGTAATAATGCGATGGATGCCACCGTATTAGAAATCACCAAAGATGGTGTCCGTGTACAGCTGAATTCGGGTATGTCTTTGATTGTACGCGCAGAACACCTGGTGTTCTGAAACGGAGGCCAGGCCTGGCATGAACACTTTTTTTAGGCTTACCGCGTTAGCTGGCCTGCTTGCATTAGCAGGCCAGTCCTTCGCCGTGGAAGATATTACGCGTGCCGATCAAATTCCCGTATTAAAGGAAGAGACGCAACATGCGACGGTGAGCGAGCGCGTAACGTCGCGTTTTACCCGCTCCCATTATCGCCAGTTCGATCTGGATGAGGCATTTTCGGCAAAGATTTTTGATCGCTATCTGAATCTTCTCGACTATAGCCACAACGTTTTGTTGGCGAGCGATGTCGAGCAGTTTGCGAAAAAGAAAACCGTGTTGGGCGATGAGCTGCGCACGGGTAAGCTGGATGTTTTTTACGATCTTTATAACCTGGCGCAAAAGCGCCGGTTTGAACGTTACCAGTACGCGCTAAAAGTGCTGGAACGGCCAATGGATTTCACCGGAAACGATACGTTTAACCTGGACCGCAGTAAAGCGCCCTGGCCGAAAGATGAGGCTGAGCTAAATGCGCTGTGGGATGGTAAAGTGAAATTCGATGAGCTCAGTCTGAAACTCACCGGCAAGAGCGACAAAGAAATTCGCGAAACGCTGACGCGTCGCTACAAATTCGCTATTCGTCGCCTGGCGCAGACCAACAGTGAAGATGTGTTCTCGCTGGCGATGACCGCTTTTGCGCGTGAAATCGACCCACATACGAATTATCTTTCTCCCCGCAATACCGAGCAGTTTAATACCGAAATGAGCCTGTCTCTGGAAGGTATCGGCGCGGTGCTGCAAATGGATGACGATTATACTGTCATTAACTCATTGGTTGCCGGCGGCCCGGCAGCGAAGAGCAAGTCGATTAGCGTCGGCGATCGTATCGTCGGCGTAGGGCAAGCCGGAAAACCGATGGTCGACGTCATTGGCTGGCGTCTTGACGATGTGGTGGCGCTGATCAAAGGGCCGAAAGGCAGCAAGGTTCGACTGGAAATACTGCCGGCTGGCAAAGGGACGAAAACGCGTATCATCACGCTGACGCGTGAACGGATTCGTCTTGAAGATCGCGCGGTTAAAATGTCGGTGAAAACCGTCGGCAAGGAAAAAGTTGGCGTACTGGATATTCCAGGCTTCTATGTTGGCTTGACCGATGATGTCAAAGTTCAGCTTCAGAAGCTGGAAAAACAGAACGTTAGCAGCATCGTTATCGATCTGCGTTCAAACGGCGGCGGGGCGCTGACGGAAGCCGTTTCGCTTTCCGGTCTGTTTATCCCTTCTGGTCCGATAGTTCAGGTGCGCGACAATAACGGCAAAGTGCGTGAGGATAGCGACACCGACGGCGTGGTCTACTACAAAGGCCCGCTGGTGGTGCTGGTCGATCGTTTCAGTGCCTCGGCATCGGAAATCTTTGCTGCCGCGATGCAGGATTATGGGCGCGCGCTGATTGTCGGTGAGCCGACCTTCGGTAAAGGGACGGTACAACAATATCGTTCGCTAAACCGAATTTACGATCAGATGCTTCGCCCGGAATGGCCTGCGCTGGGTTCGGTGCAGTACACCATTCAGAAGTTTTACCGTGTCAACGGCGGTAGTACGCAGCGTAAAGGGGTCACGCCGGATATCATCATGCCGACTGGCAATGAAGAGACGGAAACCGGAGAAAAATTTGAAGATAACGCCTTGCCGTGGGATAGCATTGATGCGGCGAAGTACGTGAAATCGGATGATTTGGCCCCGTTTGGCCCGGAATTATTGAAAGAACACAACGCGCGTATCGCCAAAGATCCTGAGTTCCAGTACATCATGAAGGATATCGCACGTTTCAATGCCATGAAGGATAAGCGCAACATTGTCTCTCTGAATTATGCGCAGCGTGAGAAAGAGAACAATGAAGAAGACGCTCTGCGTCTGGCGCGTATTAACGATCGGTTTAAACGTGAGGGTAAACCGTTGCTGAAGAAACTGGACGATCTGCCAAAGGATTACCAGGAGCCGGACCCGTACCTTGATGAAACGGTGAAGATTGCTCTGGATCTGGCGCATCTTGAAAAAGAAAAACCAGCGGAGCAGGCGGCAGCCAATAAGTAACGCTAAACAGGCACAAAAAATTGTGCCTGTTTTTTTTAACAAGCGCAGAAGTCGTCAGGATAATGCTACAAAATGTAAAGTTGTGTTTTTCTCGTGACTTACCGCCTGGTGATGCTTGAAAATAGCCATAAGACCCATACGATGTGGGTAATCGCATAGTGCGCTTTGTTAAATTGAGGTTAAAAGAAAATTATGATGCGAATCGCGCTCTTCCTGCTGACGAACCTGGCCGTGATGGTCGTTTTCGGGCTGGTTCTGAGCCTGACAGGGATACAGTCGAGCAGCGTGCAAGGCTTGCTGATCATGGCGCTGCTGTTTGGTTTTGGCGGTTCTTTTATTTCATTGCTGATGTCCAAATGGATGGCGTTAAAATCCGTAGGAGGGGAAGTTATTGAACAGCCTCGCAATGAAAGAGAACGCTGGTTGATGAACACCGTAGCAACGCAAGCGCGCCAGGCCGGTATCGCCATGCCGCAGGTTGCTATCTACCATGCGCCGGACATTAACGCGTTTGCGACGGGCGCACGCCGTGACGCCTCATTGGTCGCTGTGAGCACCGGTTTGTTGCAAAACATGAGCCCTGACGAAGCGGAAGCCGTCATTGCGCATGAAATCAGCCATATTGCCAATGGCGATATGGTGACGATGACGTTGATTCAGGGGGTGGTTAACACCTTCGTTATCTTTATTTCGCGCATTATCGCGCAAATTGCCGCTGGTTTTCTGGGCGGCAACCGTGATGAGGGCGAAGGAAGTAACGGTAATCCGCTAATCTATTTCGCCGTTGCGACGGTGCTGGAACTGGTCTTCGGTATTCTGGCGAGCATTATCACCATGTGGTTCTCCCGTTACCGTGAGTTTCATGCCGATGCGGGATCGGCGAAGCTGGTTGGCCGTGAAAAAATGATTGCCGCGTTGCAGCGCCTGAAAACCAGCTACGAGCCGCAAGAAGCGACCAGCATGATGGCGTTTTGTATTAACGGTAAATCGAAATCGTTAAGCGAGCTGTTTATGACGCACCCACCGCTGGATAAACGCATTGAAGCGCTGCGTAGCGGCGAGTACCTGAAATAATAAGACCACTGGCAAGTATGAAAAGCGCGTCGAATGACGCGCTTTTTTTACGCCTGAACGCGTGGTTGCGTAATACGTAAACCGCTCACTACCGCCGCGAGAGTCGCCAGGATCGCCGCTGCGAGCAGCGAAAGATGCGTACCGCTATCGCCAAACTGGTTCAACATCAGCGCTACCAGCGCGGCGCCAGTACTTTGGCCTAACAGTCGCGCCGTGCCCAGCATCCCGCTGGCGCCACCGCTGCGCTCACGCGGCGCGGAAGTGATAATGGTGTGATTATTCGGCGACTGGAACAGGCCAAACCCTGCGCCGCAAAGGATCATCGGCCAGATAATATTCAGATCGGAGGGGGAGCCTGGCAACATGACCAGCGCAAACAACCCGGCTGCCATTATCACCATTCCCAGCGCCCCCAGCAAACCGGCATGAAGACGTTCTATCAGGTATCCCGCCAGCGGCGCCATCACCATCGTTGCCAGCGGCCAGGGCGTCAATAACAGGCCGGTTTCTACTTCGCTACGGCCCAGCACGGTTTGCAGATAAAAAGGTAGCGAGACCATGGCTAACATTTGCGCGCAGAACGAGCAAATTGACGTGCCGATCGAGAGTGAAAAAAGCGGAATGCGTAACAAGTCGATGGGTAACAAAGGGACGGGCAAAGAAAGCTGGCGGCGCACGAAGAAAAACCCGACCACGACCAGAACGAGCAGCTCTGCGCCAATCAACGTTAGCGACTGTCCCTGGGCAAAGCCGCTCAATGCGGTAATCAGCAGGCCAAATGTGAGCGCATTCATTACCGCGCTCGGTAAGTCAAAGCGCGGCTTAGTGTCATGGGCGATGTTTGCTGGTAAAAAGCGGATGGCCAGAATTAACGCGATGATACCTAGCGGGACATTAATCAGAAACAGCCATTTCCATGATGAGATGGACAAAATCGCCGCGGCGATCGTCGGACCCGCGGCGGAAGAGACTGCGACGATAAAAGAGTTAATTCCCATGCCTCGTCCCAGATGACGCTGGGGGTAGATAAGACGAATCAGCGCCGTGTTTACGCTCATTAGCGCCGCGCCGCCAAATCCCTGCGCGATGCGCGCCAGCGTCAGCATCTGCAGCGAGTCTGAAAGCGCGCAAAACAATGATGAAAGCAGAAATACCACTAAACCACATTTATAGATCCGGCGATAACCAAACATGTCGCCTAAAAAAGACAGGGAAAGTAGTGAGACGACAATGGCGATTTGGTACGCATTGACAATCCAGATAGAGCTGGCAGGGGAGGCATGTAAATCAGTCGCAATGGTTGGCAGCGCGACATTAGCGATTGCGCCATCCAGAACCGCCATCGAAATACCGATAATAATCGTCAGGATAGCGCCGTATCTCTGCGGGAGGGGCAGGCCATCGGCCCGTGTTTTTTCCATAAGTATTTTGTAATAAGGGGAATTATGAGCTGAATAATAATGTTAGCATTAATACTGAGTTGTTATGTCGCAGATTTGTAACGAAGTAAGCAAAGATGGATTGCGGGCGACCTGGCGTGAAATTATAATAAAAACTCGTTCTGAATTTTATAAAACGCTCGTAATGAGGTGATAAATGGCAAACGCAGATCTGGATAAGCAGCCTGATTCTGTATCTTCTGTGCTGAAAGTTTTCGGCATTCTGCAGGCGCTGGGTGAAGAGCGTGAAATAGGGATTACCGAGCTATCGCAGCGCGTCATGATGTCGAAAAGTACCGTTTATCGCTTTTTGCAAACCATGAAAACGCTGGGCTACGTGGCTCAGGAGGGGGAGTCTGAAAAATACTCTCTGACGCTAAAGCTGTTTGAGCTGGGCGCACGAGCTTTGCAAAATGTTGATCTCATCCGCAGTGCGGACATTCAGATGCGCGAACTGTCTCGTCTGACAAAAGAAACTATCCATCTTGGCGCGCTGGATGAAGACAGCATTGTCTATATCCATAAAATTGACTCTATGTACAATCTGCGGATGTACTCACGTATTGGGCGTCGTAATCCGCTGTACAGTACGGCCATCGGTAAAGTGCTTCTGGCCTGGCGCGACCGTGATGAGGTTAAGCAGATTCTCGACGGCGTAGAGTATAAGCAAAGCACTGGACGCACGATTACCAGCACTGAAGCGTTGCTGCCGCTGTTGGATGAAGTGCGTGCGCAAGGCTACGGTGAAGATAACGAAGAACAGGAAGAAGGGTTACGTTGTATCGGCGTACCGGTATTTGACCGTTTTGGCGTAGTCATCGCAGGGTTAAGCATTTCGTTCCCGACGCTGCGTTTTTCAGAAGAACGCCTACAGGAATATGTGGCTATGTTACACGCCGCCGCGCGTAAAATTTCTGAGCAAATGGGTTACAACGATTATCCCTTCTAAGCAACGTTATTAGCATGACGTTAAAAAAAAGCAGCTGCGAAAAATGTAGCTGCTTTTTTTATAACATCGGGTGGGATGAAATCGTAAAAGAAGATAATGTCTGTCGGCTTATTTAACGGTTATTAAAATATTATTTAACAGTACTTATGAACAACAGCCAATATAGCGGAATTATTGGTGATAGTTTCCCTGTGAAATTATTTATTGCCGCTTAGCCATTATCCACCACGGTGGCGCTTTTTCTAAAAATGGGACAGTCGGAAAAGCCAATAATGCCGCTGTTGGTATGGAGATATTGCGCCGTGCTGGTGCCGCGTGCGGTCAGGTAATGGCACTGTAAACCCAGCCCCGCAGCGTTCACTTTACTTCCCACCAGGATGCCATAGCCGCTCATCAGCAGGCCTATCCACACCAGGGCAAACAATACAATTGCGCGAATGATCAAACGCATTACTACCTCTTTTCTTTTTTAGTTAGAATAAGAGTAGCGTGTACATTGATTGAAACAAGTGAATCATTCCTAAAAACATATAATGCCGCTACAGTTACTCCTGGTTTAAGTAACTCATGATAATTTAGCGACATAAGATGTAAGATCGGAGAGTGGAGTGAAAAAATTTCGATGGGTCGTTCTCGGCATCGTGGTGGTAGTATGCCTGTTGCTGTGGGCGCAGGTGTTTAATATCATGTGCGATCAGGATGTACAATTTTTCAGCGGTATTTGCGCCATCAATAAATTTATTCCCTGGTAAACGTTTTACACCAGAGATTTCCTTCCCGTGTAGCAGTGGTAGAATGACGTCTCTACATCGAGGTGGTGAAATGAACGACGTTTTAAACTCTGGTGCGTTTTCTCTTGCATCTTTAATAGTATCAATGGTGGTTCTGGTGGTGGGGCTGGCGCTCTGGTTCTTTGTCAACCGGGCAAGTTCCCGTGCCAACGAGCAGATAGAACTGCTCGAAGCGTTATTGGATCAACAGAAGCGGCAAAACGCGTTGTTACGCCGCCTTTGCGAAGCAAACGAACCAGAAAAAGAAGCGGAACCCGCAACAGCGGCAAGCGAACCAAAAGAGGATGAGGACATCATTCGTCTGGTTGCTGAACGATAATGCTTACCGGGGCGCAAATGGCGCCAGTGCCATACGCCCCATTTCCCCGTCGGATCACTCCGCGTTGCCGTTTGCAACTGATACTACGGCATCAACGCCTTACATAATGTATGGCTTTATATGCAACATAGTTTTATATGTATAACAAAAGGACATATGGCATTTTTGTGATACCGCTCATTCTCTATTAAAAGCGAAACGTTTCTCTCTCTTTATGGATTGTCATTGTTTGTTCATTATTTTAAGGCATTCTGTAAAGACGCATAACATCACAAAAAGCGGTGTCGAAAATCGCTTTTCTTTTCTATTATTTTGATTAAAAGGTGTTTTTTATCATTGTGACAATTTATGCATAACTCAGCATAAAAAGTGATATGAAAAATACAGCTTTTAAATGTGATTTGATGCACTGGAAGAAGCGAAGTTATTGAGCTATGGTAGAAAAATGGCTTTTCAGCAGTGACGTTGTCAGGAGTCCGTCAGCGCGTGAGGATATATCTTTCGCAACTTTGTTGCATAAACGTGCTGTCAATTTGTGAAGGTTCTCGTAATTTGTGCGACGGATCGAGACACGTTTAAAAATGGCTTGCCATAATTAACGTTGTATGTGATAACAGGCTTTGGGTTAAACGAGGTACAGTTCTGTTTATGTGTGGCATTTTCAGTAAAGAAGTCCTGAGTAAACACGTTGACGTTGAATACCGCTTCTCTGCCGAACCTTATATTAGTGCCTCAAGCAGTAATGTCTCAGTTTTATCTATGTTATGCCTACGGGCAAAGAAAACACTCTAAGGAATTTTGCAAATGGCAAAGATTAAAGGTCAAGTTAAGTGGTTCAACGAATCCAAAGGTTTTGGCTTCATTACTCCGGCTGACGGCAGCAAAGATGTGTTCGTACACTTCTCCGCTATCCAGGGCAATGGTTTCAAAACTCTGGCTGAAGGCCAGAACGTTGAGTTCGAAATTCAGGACGGCCAGAAAGGTCCGGCTGCTGTTAACGTAACAGCTATCTGATCGACACCACTGATTTGATGCGTTTGTCGCGTCAGCCTCAGATATAAAGCCTCGCTAAAAGCGGGGCTTTTTAATTCAATATCCTTCAAAATGTGTCTGGACGCGCTCTCGTTAGCGATTTGTTGCAAAGGCGCGATATTATTAGCATTGTTTTTTCTGGTTTTTCCGTCCGTTTCCCGTTAAATCAATCACCTGAAAAATGATTCGGCTGGAGATCAGGTGAAAAAGAAAAGCGACGGCGATACCCGTAATTTTACGCCCATACGTTTTGCACTACTTTGCACTGCCATTCTGCTCAGTATGGCATTGTTGTTAGGGCGGGTGGCATGGCTGCAAATTGTTACGCCGTCGAAACTGGTGAAACAAGAAGATATGCGCTCGCTTCGTGAAGTGACCACGGCCTCTCCACGCGGCATGATCACCGACAGAGAAGGGCGGCCCTTAGCGGTGAGCGTTCCGGTTAATGCTGTCTGGGCCGATCCGAAGACTATCATAAGCAAAGGCGGCGTTGGCTACAATGAGCGCTGGCAGGCGCTGGCCAGCGCCCTGCATCTGTCGCTCAGTACGCTTGCGGAACGGGTAAACAGTAACCCGGCAGGCCGTTTTATCTACCTCGCGCGCCAGGTTTCACCCCAGCAAGCCGAATGGATAGATAAACTGAATCTACCGGGTATTAACCTGCGGGAAGAGTCGCGCCGTTTTTACCCTGCCGGACACGTAGCGGCCAATTTGATCGGCTTTACCAATATCGACGGGCAGGGAATAGAAGGTATTGAAAAGAGCTTTAATGCGCAACTGACGGGAAAACCGGGCTCCCGGCTGGTGCGTAAAGATAAATTTGGTCACGTTATTGAGAACATTACGGAAGTGAATCCGGTTCCTGCTCATGAACTTCAGCTTAGCATTGATGAACGTCTGCAAACGGTTACCGAAGATGCGCTGGATAACGCCGTCATCTGGAACAAAGCGGAATCCGGCGCTGCCGTATTGATTAACATCCCAACGGGTGAAATTCTCTCGATGGCGAGCTACCCGGATTTCAACCCGAACAATCGTGAAGGCGCGCAGTTGGACGATTTTCGTAACCGCGCGATTAGCGACACTTTCGAACCCGGTTCTACTGTGAAGCCATTGGTCATTATGACTGCGTTACAGCAGGGCATCGTGCAGCCGGACAGCGTTATCGATACCCATCCTTTTACTCTCGATGGACACCGTATCCGCGACGTCGGTTACTATCCGGAACTGACATTAACCGGCATTTTGCAAAAATCCAGCGATACCGGCGTTTCTCACCTTTCTCTGGCGATGCCGGTGCAGAAATTAATGGATACTTATAAAAGCTTTGGTTTCGGCGTGCCTACCGGACTGGGTCTCACCGGAGAGAGCAGCGGGTTATTACCGAAACGCCGTTACTGGAGTGATTTAGATCGCGCTACCTTCGCTTTTGGCTATGGATTAATGGTGACGCCGCTGCAACTGGCGCATGTTTATGCCACGATTGGCAGCTTTGGTATCTACCGTCCGTTATCGATCACCAAAGTTGATCCGCCCGTGATCGGCACGCGGGTAATGCCGGAAGAACTGGTGCACGAGGTGGAACATATGATGGAGAGCGTCGCGTTGCCTGGCGGCGGCGGAACAAAAGCCGCAGTAAGAGACTACCGTATTGCGGTCAAAACCGGGACGGCGAAAAAAATTGGCGATGATGGTAAATACGTCGATAAGTATGTGGCATATACCGCAGGCGTCGCGCCGGCAAGTAACCCCAGATTTGCGCTGGTGGTGGTGATTAATAATCCGCAAAACGGGGCTTATTATGGCGGCGCGGTATCTGCGCCCGTATTCAGCCAGATCATGGGCGATGTGCTGCGGCTGGAAAATGTTGAGCCAGACGGTATGCCAGCCGATTCAGATCACCTTCTGGTGATGCATGGCAGCCACGTTGCGGTTCCGGGCTCGTAAAGGATTTTCCCGGGGCGCAATTCGCGTTACACTTGCGCCCTTTAGCGCCCCAGTCCGGAGTTGTCATGTCGTTTACCTGTCCGCTTTGCCATCAGCCGCTTACGCAGATTAATAACAGCGTTATATGTCCACAGCGCCATCAGTTTGATGTGGCGAAAGAGGGCTACATCAATCTGCTGCCGGTACAGCATAAACGTTCGCGCGATCCGGGCGACAGTGCCGAAATGATGCAGGCGCGGAGAGCGTTTCTTGATGCGGGCCATTATCAGCCGCTGCGCGATGCCGTGATTAACCTGTTGCGCGAGCGGCTGGATCAGTCGGCCACGGCGATTCTGGATATTGGCTGCGGCGAGGGGTATTACACTCACGCTTTTGCCGAGGCGTTGCCGGAAGTCACCACGTTTGGACTGGACGTTGCTAAAACGGCGATCAAAGCGGCGGCGAAACGCTATTCGCAGGTGAAGTTTTGTGTGGCGTCAAGCCATCGACTGCCCTTTGCCGATGCGTCAATGGATGCGGTGATCAGAATCTATGCCCCGTGTAAGGCGCAGGAATTGGCGCGTGTGGTGAAACCTGGTGGTTGGGTCGTTACCGCCACGCCGGGGCCGCATCATCTGATGGAACTAAAAGGGCTCATTTATGATGAGGTGCGTTTACATGCGCCGTATACCGAGCAGCTCGACGGATTCACATTGCAGCAGAGTACCCGCCTTGCTTATCACATGCAGCTCACCGCCGAAGCGGCTGTAGCACTGTTGCAAATGACGCCATTTGCCTGGCGCGCCAGGCCAGAAGTGTGGGAACAACTGGCCGCCAGCACCGGACTTAGCTGCCAGACGGATTTCAACCTTCATCTCTGGCAGCGTAACCGTTAACCGTGAAAATGCGTCCAGAGGATCTGGACGCCAATTCCTATCAGTACGACCCCGCCGAGAATTTCAGCACGCTTACCCAGCATTGGGCCGATAAAGCGACCGATCATCATTCCGAGGGTGGACATGATAAGCGTGGCGCAACCGATAGCTAATGCGGTAGCGATGATGTTTACCTGCAAAAACGCCAGACCGACGCCAACCGCCATCGCATCGAGGCTGGTCGCTATAGCCGTCGTGACTAATAGCCAAAAGCTGTGGCGGCGTAACGGTGTTTCATCTTCATCACTACCGCCGCGGATACCTTCGATGATCATGCGTCCGCCCAGAAAGATCAGCAGAACAAAGGCTATCCAGTGGTTCCATTCCAGAACGAATTTACTCGCCAATATCCCCAGCCCCCAGCCGATTAACGGGGTCAGCGTTTCAACCGCGCCAAAGATAAGGCCGGTACGCAACGCTTCTGAGAATTTGGGTTTATGTAGGGTGGCGCCTTTGCCAATTGATGCCGCGAAAGCATCCATCGACATGCCGAAAGCGAGAAGAACAGTAGCAGTAAAGTGCATGACAACGTCCTGACCGGGGTATCCATTAAACACATCACTGCCCCCAGCAAACATGCATGTCGCCATTCTGTGACGAAATACACAGCAGTTGATGCGCCTATGGTCTCGCCTGACCAGCGGCGGCTGGTCCGTACGCGCCACGTTTTGCAACGAGTATGTTGACGCGTACATTTCCGGAGTCTGGAAATCGGCTACTCCCCAATTGACGGCGCAACATTAACATATTTTTAGAATATAAAACAACAGCGATAAAATATTATTTGCCTTCTAATTGAAAACGATTTTCATTTAGATTTATTCATCAATAAAACGTTAAATTAAATAACAATTGGTCAATAGAAAATATAGCCTTAGCTATATTATGATTCGAAATAAAATTCGAAAAACATAGTTGAGGCTATATCTTAGATTATTGATTTTCAATAAGAAGTTTATATATTTTTTCCAGATCGTCGATATTGCGTACACGGATAAGCAAGCGTCGTTGTTCTAATTGCATCACCAGTACGCCGTCCTCCGATAAATTCATCTCTTTAATACGGTTATATTCTATCCAGACATTGGCGAAGAAAAAGCCACGTTGTTTAAAGATGATCCGTGGCGTGCGGATCCAGAATATATAAAACCCCATTAACGCCAGCGCACTTAATAACCATGTGGTCATCTGCGCTCCGTGGCTGGTTACGTTGTTATAAATAAGGATGGCGACCAGCCCAACGAAGATAACGCTGTCTACGCGACCACGGCGAAGCAGGGCTATAGAAAGCAGAGTGGGGCCATTGCGGCGGGGCATGATGAACTGATCGTAGAGAGCGTAAGCCAATAATGCGGCAATAAAGAGAATCAGCACCAGGTCCGTGATAGTCATTTATCCTCCAGAGAAATAAAAAAACGGGGCCGTTTGGCCCCGGTAGTGTACAACAGCCTTACTGGCCCAGCAGTCCTACGGAGTAGCCGGCGATACCAATGACGAAGAAGCCCACGATAATCCACAGCGGGTTAACTTTCTTACGCAGCAGCCACATACAGGCAAAGGTCAACAGTAGCGGAACCAGACCCGGCATCAGCTGGTCGAGAATGGTTTGCACGGTGGTAACGCGTGTCTGACCATCCTGACCGGTGATGGTGGAGACCACCAGCGGGATATTCACATGCGTCCACTTGTTAACCAATGCCCCCATGACAAACAGGCCGAGGATTGACGCCCCCTCAGTCAGTTTTTGCAGGAAGCCGCCGCCCATATCTTTAACGATATCGACGCCTTTGCGGTAGCCATAAGCCACGCCATAATAACGGGTCGCCAGACGCACCAGGTTAAACAGGATGAAAAACAGCAGCGGACCAAGCAGGCTGCCGCTCATCGCAATACCTGCGCCCAGCGCCGCGAATACCGGACGGACGGTACCCCAGAAGATAGGGTCGCCGACGCCTGCCAGCGGTCCCATCAGACCGACTTTGATACCGTTGATAGCGCCATCGTCAATCTCTGCGCCGTTCGCACGCTTTTCTTCCATTGCCAGGGTCACGCCCAGTACCGGCGCCGCAACGTAAGGATGAGTGTTAAAGAACTCCAGGTGACGTTTAATCGCCTGTTTACGCGCGTCATTATTCTCCGGATACAGGCGACGAATCGCCGGCACCATAGAGAAGCAGAAGCCCAGCGCTTGCATACGTTCGAAGTTCCATGACCCCTGGAACAGGTTAGAACGAAGAAATACGCCGCGAATATCGCTCGGAGTGAGTTTTTTCTCGGTGGTAGTTTTAGTCATATCAACCATTTCGCTCACCTGTTAGTCCAGTTCGTTGTCGAGATCGTTATTGCCAGCAGCCGCTGCAGGCGCGCCCGCTACACGGTTGTATTTCGGGCTCAGCTGGATGTAAAGAATAGCCATCACTGCGCCGATGACACCCAGTGCGACCAGGTTGAAGTTTGTGAAAGCCGCGGTGACGAAACCGAGGTAGAAGAACGGCATCAGGTAGCCTGCGCGCATCATGTTGATAACCATCGCATAACCAACCACGACGATCATGCCGCCGGCGATGTTCAGACCGCCTGTGACGACTTCAGGAATCGCATTCAGCATTCCCTGTACTTCGCTGGTGCCTACGGAGATGGCAACGATAACCGCCGGGATAGCGATACGCATTGCCTGCAGGAACAGAGAAGAAACGTGCAGCCAGGAGAGCGCCGTCAGGTTGCCGTTTTCAGCCGCCTTGTCCGCCGCGTGCTGGAATGCCACGGTGATGGTACGAACGATAATGGTCAGTACCTGGCCTGCCGCCGCCAGCGGAATCGCCAGCGCGATACCGGCGCCAATGCTTTGATGCCCGGCGATGACCAGAACGGTAGAGATGATGGACGCTAGTGCGGCATCAGGCGCAACGGCAGCACCGATGTTCATCCAGCCCAGAGCGATCATTTCCAGAGTACCGCCGATGATAATACCGGTTTTCATGTCCCCCAGAACGGCGCCGATTAAGGTACAGGCGATCAGCGGACGGTGGAACTGAAATTCATCAAGTACCGACTCCATACCTGCGATACATGCGACGATGAACACCAGCACAATCTGAAGAGTGGTAATCTCCATTGTACTTCTCCTATTGCTATCTTAAGTGTGAAAGCTAATTAAATGCCGGCGGTTATTTCGCCACTTTGGCAATTAAATCCATCATTTTCAGTTTCGGATCGGTGGAAACTTTACGCACCTCAAGCTCGATGCCGCGCTCGTTGAGCTTTTTAAAGGCTTCGATATCCTTTTCATCGACGGAAACGGCGTTGTTCACCTGCGTTTTACCTTGACGATAGGCCATACCGCCAATGTTCACGGAAGTGACTTTCACGCCGCCCTCAACGATGCGCTCGACGTCGGTAGGATTGGTAAACAGAAGCATCACGCGTTCGCCGGCGTATTTCGGGTTATTGTAGACGCGAATCATCTTCGCGACGTCAACCACATGCGCCGTAACGCCCGGCGGCGCAACTTGCGTCAGCAGCGTTTTACGTACGGTATCCGCCGCGACTTCATCGCTCACAACAATAATACGGCTGACATTGGTCTCTTTGGTCCAACGGGTAGCGACCTGACCGTGAATGAGGCGGTCATCAATACGGGCAAGCCCGATAACCATATAATCATTCGGGCCCATCGGTTTTGCCGGCGTGGCCGCTTTTGGCGCGGCGGCGACTGGCGCTGGCGCGGCTTTTTCTACCGGTTTCGCTTTCAGCGCTTTTACGCCTTCACGACCGGTTTCTACCGCCAGTGCGACCAGTTCGTCAAAGCTCGGATCGTCGTCACGAGCCATAAACGTTTCGACCAGCATCGGGATGTTGACGCCGGCAATAACTTCATAGCGCTCTTTATCGACGACAATGCGGCTGGCAGCGTTAAACGGACTGCCTCCCCATGTATCAACGAGAAATAGCACGCCTTTACTGGTATCGAGTTTAGCCAACTGAGCGTTGTACTTTTCGATCAGCGTTTCGGCATTTTCGCCTGGAACGAAATCGATCCAGCCGACGTTTTCCTGCTCGCCTAACAGCATTTCGGCTGTTTTAAGTAACTGCTCTGCAGCCCAACCATGTGTGCCTATAACAATAGCAATGGTCACTTGCTACCTCCTTTATTATTGTCAACACATCAACTTGACAGATGTATTTTTTGAATCGCCGTCCGCAAGCGAATCGATTCAGATGAGGGTTACAACGAAAAACGCATGATTTTCGTGAATTATTTTAGATATCGAAAAAAATATTTTGTGTGATGGAGATCCGTAATTTTGTTTTCGATAATGAGAAATTTCGAAGTGTAAAATATCCCGGTTACATCTCTTTGCAAAGGAAGGTAAATCTTTGCCAAAAACCAGTTGTCTCTGTTATGTTTAGCTTCCGTTTAATTAGAATGGGGTATAGGGCAGCAGCCCGTTGTATGGATCGTCACCGACGTCATTTCACTCTTTGGCCGTTTTGCGCCTGTCAATCTGGCATATCTTGCCATAGCCTTACTTTGTTTATTGCGTTACCGCCTGCATCCTTTGAGATGTTGTGGGCGCCGTTTAGTCATTCCTTAAGCAGGAGCTTGTCATGGAATTATTAATGGATCCCTCAATTTGGGTGGGTTTACTCACGCTCGTCGTCCTGGAAATTGTCCTGGGTATCGATAACCTGGTCTTTATCGCGATCCTCGCCGATAAATTGCCGCCAAAGCAGCGTGACAAAGCGCGTCTTATCGGGCTCTCGCTGGCGCTGATTATGCGTCTGGCGCTGCTGTCCATTATTTCGTGGCTGGTGACCTTAACAAAGCCGCTCTTTACCGTCTGGGATTTTACCTTCTCCGGCCGCGATTTAATTATGCTGCTGGGCGGTATATTCCTGCTGTTTAAAGCGACCACCGAGCTGCATGAACGTCTGGAAAACCGCGAGCATGACACCGGACACGGTAAAGGCTATGCGAGCTTCTGGGTGGTAGTCACGCAGATTGTCATCCTGGATGCGGTCTTCTCGCTGGACGCCGTGATTACGGCGGTAGGTATGGTAAACCATCTGCCGGTTATGATGGCGGCGGTGGTGATTGCGATGGCGGTGATGCTACTGGCGTCAAAACCGCTGACCCGTTTTGTCAACCAGCATCCGACGGTAGTGGTGCTCTGTCTGAGTTTCCTGCTGATGATCGGCTTGAGCCTGGTGGCGGAAGGGTTTGGTTTCCATATTCCGAAAGGCTACCTGTACGCGGCAATTGGTTTCTCGATCGTTATCGAGGTGTTTAACCAGATTGCGCGCCGCAACTTTATTCGTCATCAGTCCACGTTGCCGCTGCGCGCGCGTACTGCGGACGCTATCCTGCGTCTGATGGGCGGTAAACGTCAGGCGAGTACACAACATGAGACGGATAGCCCGGCCGCGATATCGGTGTCGGAAGGCGCCTTCGCCGAAGAAGAACGCTACATGATTAACGGCGTACTGACTCTGGCGTCGCGCTCCCTGCGCGGCATTATGACGCCGCGAGGCGAAATTAGTTGGGTGGATGCGAATCTCAGCGTAGCTGAAATCCGTCAGCAGTTACTCTCTTCTCCGCATAGCCTGTTCCCGGTATGTCGGGGCGAGCTGGATGAAATTATCGGTATCGTTCGGGCGAAAGAGTTGCTGGTGGCGCTGGAAGAGGGCGCGGACGTTGCGGCTATCGCCGCGTCTTCTCCGGCGATAGTGGTGCCGGAAACGCTTGATCCTATCAATCTGTTAGGCGTTTTGCGTCGCGCGCGCGGCAGTTTCGTTATCGTCACTAACGAGTTCGGCGTGGTGCAGGGGCTGGTTACGCCGCTGGATGTGCTGGAAGCGATTGCCGGTGAGTTCCCGGATGCCGATGAAACGCCGGAAATCGTTGCCGATGCCGAGGGCTGGATAGTGAAGGGCGGCACCGATCTTCATGCGCTACAGCAGGCGCTGGAAGTTGACCATCTGGTGAACGAAGAGGGCGATATTGCGACGGTCGCGGGGTTAGTGATCGCCGCTAATGGCCATATTCCTCGTGTAGGCGATGTCATTGATGTTCCGCCCCTGCGGATCACCATTGTCGAGGCCAACGACTATCGTGTCGATCTGGTTCGGATTGTTAAAGAACAGCCTGCCCACGACGAAGAGGAATAACGTCACACGCAGGAATCAAGTCTATAGATGCGGCATCGCGGACATAATCTGTCCGTTATGCCGGGCGGGCGGCGGCGCGCTGCCCGCCAGCCACTGTGGAAATTCGCTAATGGGCATCGGCTTCGCATAGAGATAGCCCTGTAACATTTGCACGCCATGCTGGCGCAAATGCTGTGCCTGCGTCTGGTTTTCGACCCCTTCCGCCACCAGTTCAATATTCAGTCTTTGCCCCAGCGCGATAATAATATCGGTCACCGTTGAATTGACCGCATCGGTACCGATGGCGGCGGTGAAGGATTTATCGATTTTCAAAATATCCGGCCGCAGTTTTTCCAGCCAGGAGAGCGAGCTGTTTCCTGTGCCAAAATCATCGATGGCTAACTTCACGCCTTTACGATGCAGCTCGCGCATCAGGCGGTAATCAACGTCAAGCAACGCGTCGCGTTCCGTGAGCTCCAGCACCAGTTGCTGAACAGGTTCCGCACTAAACCAGTACTGATTAAGATCCTTGAGAAGCACGCCGTGTCGGAAATGGCTTGCCGCCACATTGATGCCGATATGAAACTGATGGTTGATGGGGAAGTAGTGCCGCTGCCGAATGGTTTCCGCAATCACATAGCGGGTCAGCGGCGCTATCAGGTTATGCTCCTCGGCGATAGGAATAAAAACATCCGGTGAGATCCAGCCCTGGCGCGGGTTATTCCAGCGTAACAGGATCTCAACGCCGGTACACTGCTGCGTGCGGGCATTAAGCAACGGCTGACAAAATAGCTCAAACTCCCGTTCGGCAAGGGCCAGAT
Organism: Salmonella sp. A7; assembly: GCF_020181675.1. Classification (NCBI taxonomy): domain Bacteria; kingdom Pseudomonadati; phylum Pseudomonadota; class Gammaproteobacteria; order Enterobacterales; family Enterobacteriaceae; genus Salmonella; species Salmonella sp. A7. Next base: position 2,047,470 of record NZ_CP084001.1, read on the forward strand.
TAATCTCCCAGGAAAAGCTCATTCTGCTGGCCGTTGCCAGCCAGGCGATATAACCGATCAACAGGCTAAGCAATACGGCCAGCGGTAACTGCGTCGGGAGATGTTTGAACGCCAGTACGCCTGCCGACGGCCCGCTGACGCTGATAGTAAAAGGGAAATGCCGCGATGAAAGCTGGTAACGCTCTTCATCTTTTTTTAATTCCGGAAGAGTATCGACCACGCCCCGACCATATAACAGGTGCCGTTTGCCGACCGTCAGGCTGGCGCTGGTAATTTGCGGCTGCTGCGGCTCAAGTAGCATAGTCGCCAGCAAGTCAATATTCACAATTTCCATCACGCCATCCTGGCCATCGGCAGAGGCGGGATACCACTGAATGAGGATCGGGCTTCCCTTGAGTAACGATTGGTCCGTGGAAAGTAGCAGCAGATCGCCAGCTGCGGGAAGATCGGGCTGAAGCTGGCGTATGGGAGTATTACGGGCGCCAAAAATGCTTGAGCAGTAGAGAATTCCCTCTTTTACCAGCCCGATAGAACGAATGGTTTGCAGGCGGGCGGCTTGCTTACGCAACGGCAAATGCGCGGTCGCGCACGGAAGCTCAAGTAAGGGTAGCAATATGTTTCGTCCGACCAGGAGAGGATGCAGCACATTATCCAGCGCATCAACGGCATGATTCGCGAATGCAACCGTGCGATGGTGATTTAAGTTCCGCTCCGAAATAAATCGGATGCTCAGCGTAAGAATGAGCGTGACCAGTGCACAAATCGTGCAAACAATGAAACGATTACGGCGATAATGATTGATGATCCGTTGTGCTGTTTGCATGCGGGCCGCCCAATAAGCGTTGGCGACAAAAGCCAACCGCGACACAGCAAGTGTAGTGGGGAAACGTGGAGTCGACGAGGAAGAGATAAAAATTTCGCCCATCCGTAGCAGATGGGCGAAGGGAGGGGAAATGGCGTTTAATCACACTGGACTTTAATGGCCAACCCGCCGCGCGACGTTTCGCGGTATTTGGCGTTTATGTCTTTTCCGGTCTCGTACATCGTTTCGATGACTTTATCCAGCGAGACGCGCGGCGCGCTGGTTCGACGCATGGCCATACGCGCAGCGTTGATCGCTTTAACCGAAGCAATGGCGTTACGCTCGATACACGGCACCTGCACCTGACCGGCAACCGGGTCGCAGGTCAGCCCCAGGTTATGCTCCATGCCGATTTCAGCGGCAACGCAAACCTGTTCCGGGCTGGCGCCCAACAGTTCAGCAAGGCCTGCCGCCGCCATCGAACAGGCGACCCCGACTTCGCCCTGACAGCCGACTTCCGCGCCGGAAATAGACGCGTTCATCTTATACAGCGCGCCAATAGCGCCTGCCGCCAGGAAGTAGCGGGTGTAAATATCCGGGCTGACAGACTCAATAAAATGGTCGTAGTAAGCCAGTACCGCAGGCACGATGCCGCACGCGCCGTTGGTTGGCGCCGTCACGACGCGACCACCTGCGGCGTTCTCTTCGTTCACCGCCAGAGCAAACATGTTCACCCAGTCAATGACGTTCATCGGATCGCTGGAAAGCTTATCGCTGGAAACCAGCATACGACGCAGCGCAGAGGCGCGACGCGGTACGCGCAGCGGCCCCGGCAGCACGCCTTCGGTATTCATACCACGATCAATACAGGCCTGCATGGTCTGCCAGACGTGACCGAAATACTCTTCAATCTCTTTCTTGCTATGCAACGCCAGTTCGTTTTGCATCACCATGCCGGAGAGTGAAAGGCCGGTGCTGTTGCAATACTCCAGCATTTCTTTCGCCGATTTAAACGGATAAGGTACAGTAACCTCATTCGTCGCTTCCTGGCCGAAATGCGCTTCATCAACGATAAAGCCGCCGCCGATGGAATAGTACGTCTTGCTATAAATGACCGTGTCGTCATGCCAGGCGTGGATCTGCATCCCGTTTTCATGCAGCGGCAAATTGCCGTTGTGAAAACGCATTCCGTCATCTTTCGGGAAGTCGACTTCGTGACGTCCCTGGGCCAGTAACAGACGCTCGCGCGTTTCGACGTCGCGAATAAAACCGGGGATACTATCAATATCCACGGTAGCGGGTTCATTACCCGCCAGACCCATAATAATGGCGATATCGGTATGGTGACCTTTCCCCGTCAGCGACAGCGAGCCGTAGACATCGACAGCGACGCGGGTAACGTTATCCAGTAATCCTTTTTCGACCAGGTCATCGACGAACTGTTTACCGGCCTTCATCGGGCCAACAGTGTGGGAAGAGGAGGGACCAATCCCTACCTTAAACATGTCGAATAGGCTAATCACGATAATACTCCTGACAGGGCAACCGGGGCTTCCGGTTACGATGTTATAACTGCGCATAGTGTAAGAGGGAACGCTGGCATCAGCTTAACTATTCACATGAATTAAACTAATGAATAACCGCGTTTTTACTAATATTGCGACAGTAATCTCAAGTCGTGTCTTGCGCGCGTAAAGTTAAGTATATACACGTTGCCCTTCAGGCTGCCTCTTTGGGGGAGGCGATTGTTACCGCCTTGAGGCAACGTGAATGGCGTTGTGTACAGTCAGGGCTTTACGCCGATTTGCAGCGCCAGCTCACGAAGAATGTTTGCGGTCATGCCCCAGACGAAATAATGCTCATACCAGGAGAGCCATACGCGGTGCGAATTGCCGCGACGGTAAATATCAAGCGGATGATATCGACCCAGTTGCAACGCTTGCGCCAGCGGCATTTCAAACACCGCAGACACTTCGTCTTCACTGGCGCGCCAGGGGAGGTTTGGCGGAATAATGCCGACCACCGGGGTGACCTGAAAACCGGTCACGCTGTCTACCGGCGGTAAAACGCCAATCACTTCCACGGCTTGCGGCGGGATGGCGACTTCCTCCTGCGCTTCGCGAAGCGCTGCGGCGATAAGCGAAGCATCGGTACTGTCCACGGCCCCGCCGGGAAAGGCGACCTGTCCGGCGTGTTTGCGTAAATGAATAGCCCGCTGGGTCAACAGCAGCCCCGGCTGGGGGCGGCGAACCACAGGGATCAGTACGGCGGCCTGACGTTGATTTAACGTTTCATGAGTCATCTGCGGGCGCAAAAGCTGAAAGCGCGATAAGAAATGATCGAGCGTCAGACGGCTGGTATCCACGTATTAGTTCTCCAGTGGGTGCAGGATACGATTAACTTTATCAAAAGTTTCCTGATATTCCGCTTCTTCCTTGCTATCGGCCACGATACCGCCGCCGGCAGAGCAATAGAGTTGGCCCTGCGTTGCCGTGACGGTGCGGATAGTAATACTGGTATCCATCTTGCCGCAGAAACTCAGATAACCGATGCTACCGCACCAGGCGTTGCGTCGCTGCGGCTCCAGTTCGTCGATAATTTCCATCGCCCGCACTTTAGGCGCGCCGGTAATGGAGCCGCCGGGGAAAGCCGCGCGCAGCAGGTCGGTGGCATGAAGCGAGTCCGGTAAACGGGCGGTAATGGTGCTAACCAGATGGTGAACGGCAGGAAATGGTTCGACGACGAACAGTTCCGGCACTTTCACCGAACCCGGCACGGCGACCCGGCCAATGTCGTTACGCATCAAATCGACGATCATCAAATTTTCAGCGCGATCTTTCATTGAGTTTGCCAGTTTCTGCGCTTGCTGACGATCCGCCTGCGGATCGTTAAGCCGTGGAAGCGTACCTTTGATCGGGCGCGTCTGAATATGACCATTCTCCAGTTGGATAAAACGCTCGGGAGAAAGGCTCAATATGGCGCCGTCATGTAAACGAAGAAAGGCGCTGAACGGGGCGCGATTTGCGCGGTTAAGGCGTTCGAAAGCCTGCCATTCATTACCCTCGTAGCTCGCCTGAAAACGCTGGGAAAGATTGACCTGATAGCAGTCCCCGCTGTGCAGCCAGGCCTGCACCTGACGAAACTTTTCGCCATACTCGCAACGCGTCATATTGGATTGCCAGGCCGAGGTAAGCCTGAAGGGCGTGCGGGTCGGCGCGCGCTGGCTGGTGAGCCAGCGATATCGGGCGTCTGCATCGTGATAGCTTATCAGCGACACTACCTGTTTATGGTGATCGACAATCAGCGCCCAGTCGTAAAGGCCAATCGCCATATCGGGTAAAACGATATCGCGCGCGGCAGTATCGGGCAGAATTTCGAAACGCCGCCCTAAATCATAACCAAACAGACCCAGCGCGCCGCCCTGAAAGGGTAAGTCAGGGTCAGGCTGAGGATGAAAAGGCAGCGCCTCCAGTTGAGTCTGCAAAACGTGTAACGGATCGTCGAGAGTGACGGTGGTCGTGCGCGCAGTACATACCGTGGTTTCCTGCGCGCGCGTGGTCAGTGTGGTGACAGGATCGGCGACCAAAATATCAAAGCGGTTATAGGGATGAATAGCATCACCTGAATGCAGCAGCATCGCCCAGGGCAAATGGTTTACGGGCGCAAAATAGTGTTCAGCGGCGTCCGGACGCCAGGGTAAGGTGATAACAGTGGGAGATAACGTCTTCATCATTCCTGACTCGTTACAACACTACTGGCTTACCGCCGGGTAGCGTGAAATAATTAGCGCTAACAATTTAGCAGGAGTTAATCATGTTTGCAGGTTTACCTTCACTCAGTCATGAACAACAGCAAAAAGCCGTAGAACGTATCCAGGAATTGATGTCGCAAGGTATGAGCAGCGGAGAAGCGATTGCCCAGGTGGCGGGCGAACTTCGCGCCAACCATACCGGCGAACGGATAGTGGCGCGTTTTGAGGATGAAGACGAATAACCGGCTTATACCGCCGCGACAATCTTAATCTCAACTTTATATTTCGGGTTCATCAACCCGGCCTGTACGGTACAGCGTACCGGCGCATGGCCTGCGACGACCCACGCATCCCACGCCTTATTCATGGCGGCAAAATCCGCTTTATCACTCAGGAAAATAGTGGCATCCAGAATACGTGACTTACTGGAGCCCTGTTTTTCCAGCACCGCATCAATTTGCGCCAGAGTATTCGCCGTTTGCTCAAAAGCATCGGCGTCCAGGTTTTCCGGCACGCCGGTATACCACAGCGTATTATTGTAGATCACCACGTCTGACCAACGATCTTCGGCATCAATACGCACGATAGACATTACTTATTCCTCATTATGCTTTTCATTTGAATGGTTCAAGACTGCCACAATGTGGCGCCGCCGTCACCTCTGTAACTGGCGTAAGCCTTTCTACCCTGACATAATCCCTGTGCAAATTAACAGGGGGCAGTGTGACGGACGATTTTGCAGCAGATGGCCAACTGGCCAAAGCGATAACCGGCTTTAAACCGCGCGAACCACAGCGGCAAATGGCGGTTGCCGTAACACAAGCGATTGAAAATGCGCAGCCTTTGGTTGTTGAAGCCGGCACCGGAACCGGGAAGACCTATGCTTACCTCGCTCCGGCGTTGCGCGCCGGGAAAAAAGTCATTATTTCGACCGGGTCGAAAGCGTTGCAGGATCAACTCTACAGCCGCGATCTGCCGACGGTAGCAAAAGCGTTGGCGTTTACCGGTAAGACGGCCCTGTTGAAAGGACGTTCAAACTACCTCTGCCTGGAGCGTCTGGAACAACAAGCGCTGGCGGGCGGCGATTTACCGGTACAAACGTTAAGCGACGTGATATTGCTGCGCTCCTGGTCAAATCAGACGCGGGATGGCGATATCAGCACCTGCGTCAGCGTGGCAGAAGATTCCCAGGCCTGGCCGCTGGTCACCAGTACCAACGACAACTGCCTTGGCAGCGATTGCCCGCTCTACAAAGAGTGCTTTGTGGTGAAAGCGCGTAAAAAGGCGATGGACGCGGATGTGGTGATTGTAAACCACCACCTTTTTCTTGCGGATATGGTGGTTAAAGAGAGCGGGTTTGGCGAACTTATCCCTCAGGCTGAAGTAATGATCTTCGATGAAGCCCACCAACTGCCTGATATCGCCAGCCAGTATTTCGGACAATCGCTCTCCAGCCGTCAGTTGCTGGATTTAGCAAAAGACATCACCATCGCCTACCGGACGGAACTGAAAGACACTCAACAGTTGCAAAAATGCGCCGATCGCCTTGCCCAGAGCGCCCAGGATTTTCGTCTGCAACTGGGGGAGCCCGGCTACCGGGGAAATTTGCGTGAACTGTTAGCCGACCCACGTATCCAACGGGCATTTTTACTGCTGGATGATACGCTGGAGCTTTGTTACGACGTGGCGAAGCTGTCGCTGGGCCGTTCGGCGCTGCTGGATGCGGCTTTTGAACGCGCCACGCTATACCGTTCACGGCTGAAACGCTTAAAAGAGATCAATCAGCCGGGATACAGCTACTGGTATGAGTGCACCTCGCGCCATTTCACCCTGGCGCTGACGCCGCTCACCGTGGCGGACAAATTCAAAGAAGTGATGGAACAGAAGCCCGGTAGCTGGATTTTTACCTCGGCCACGTTGTCGGTAAATGATGATCTTCACCACTTTACCGCCCGTCTGGGAATTGAACAGGCAGAATCCATGCTACTGCCCAGCCCATTCGACTATACGCGCCAGGCGTTACTCTGCGTACCGCGTAACCTACCGCAAACCAACCAGCCCGGCGCGGCGCGACAGTTGGCGGCTATGCTCAGGCCGATTATCGAAGCCAATAACGGGCGATGTTTTATGCTGTGCACCTCACACGCCATGATGCGCGAGCTGGCGGAGCAGTTTCGCGCCACCATGACGCTGCCGGTATTGTTGCAAGGGGAAACCAGTAAAGGCCAACTGTTACAGCAATTTGTTAGCGCGGGCAACGCGCTGCTCGTCGCCACCAGCAGCTTCTGGGAAGGGGTGGACGTGCGCGGCGATACGTTATCGTTGGTGATTATCGACAAATTGCCGTTTACTTCCCCGGACGACCCGCTGTTAAAAGCGCGAATGGAAGACTGTCGTTTGCGCGGCGGCGATCCGTTTGATGAGGTTCAACTGCCCGACGCGGTGATTACGCTGAAGCAGGGCGTAGGGCGGCTGATTCGCGATGCGGACGATCGCGGGGTGTTAGTGATTTGTGATAACCGGCTGGTGATGCGGCCCTATGGCGCCACGTTTCTCGCCAGCCTGCCTCCTGCGCCGCGCACGCGTGATATCGCCCGTGCCGTTCGCTTTCTTGCGATTCCATCCGCCGAGTAATTTGTTACGGAGTATGGTAAGATGCGCGCTATTTTATTGATCTAAGCACGAAACCTCATGCGAATTCTGGCTATCGATACCGCCACAGAGGCCTGTTCTGTCGCCCTGTGGAACAACGGTACTATCAATGCTCACTTTGAGCTTTGTCCACGAGAACACACTCAACGTATCCTGCCCATGGTGCAGGAGATTCTGGCCGCCAGCGGCGTCTCGCTCAATGAGATAGATGCGCTGGCGTTTGGGCGCGGTCCGGGCAGCTTTACCGGCGTGCGTATCGGCATTGGTATTGCGCAAGGGCTGGCGTTAGGGGCAAATCTGCCGATGATCGGTGTTTCGACGCTTGCCACGATGGCGCAGGGCGCGTGGCGTAAAACCGGCGCGACCCGCGTACTCGCTGCGATTGACGCGCGGATGGGCGAAGTGTACTGGGCGGAATACCAGCGTGATGCGCAGGGCGTCTGGCAGGGCGAAGAGACGGAAGCGGTGTTGAAACCGGAACGGGTCGGCGAGCGGTTGAAACAGCTTTCCGGCGAGTGGGCGACCGTAGGAACGGGTTGGTCCGCCTGGCCCGATCTGGCGAAGGAGTGCGGCCTGACGCTTCATGATGGGGAGGTGTCGCTCCCGGCAGCGGAAGATATGTTGCCCATCGCCAGTCAAAAGCTGGCGGCAGGAGAGACCGTTGCCGTGGAACATGCCGAGCCGGTTTATTTGCGTAACGAAGTGGCGTGGAAGAAACTTCCCGGCAAAGAATGACTCTCACTACTATTACCCCCCATACTTTATGCTGTGGGGTGGAATAGAGGTCGAGAAAAAGGAGTCGCATCATGGCGGTTCAAAAACGGTTAATAAAAGGGGTGCTGGCGTGCGCTTTTGCGCTTATGCTGAGCGGTTGCGTGACTATCCCGGATGCCATTAAAGGTTCGAGTCCGACGCCGCAGCAGGATTTGGTGCGGGTGATGAATGCGCCGCAGCTCTATATCGGGCAAGAGGCGCGTTTTGGCGGCAAAGTTGTGGCGGTACAAAATCAGCAGGGAAAAACCCGGCTTGAAATCGCGACCGTACCGCTCGACAGCGGCGCGCGTCCTGTTCTGGGCGAAGCCTCGCGCGGCAGAATTTTTGCCGATGTGAACGGTTTTCTGGACCCGGTGGACTTCCGTGGCCAGTTAGTTACCGTTGTCGGCCCGATAACCGGCACGGTTGACGGTAAAATCGGCAATACGCCGTATAAATTTATGCTGATGCAGGCTACCGGCTATAAACGCTGGCATCTTGTTCAGCAGGTCGTCATGCCTCCACAGCCGATCGATCCGTGGTTTTACGGCGGACGCGCCTGGCCTTATGGCTATGGCGGTTGGGGGTGGTATAACCCTGGACCCGCAGAGGTTCAGACGATAGTAACAGAGTAACTCTTTGTTTTATCAATAAAAGAAACAGCGGCTGGTCCGCTGTTTCTGCATTCATAGAGACATAATAAAAATAAATAGTGACGCGCTTCGCAACCTTTCAGTTGCGTAATTAATAAACTGGTACGCTGAGTTAATATAATGTTAACGACTTGTTTATTAACTGGGGTTGTGATGACGACGAACACTCATTTTAGAGGTGATGCATTGAAGAAGGTTTGGCTTAACCGTTATCCTGCTGATGTTCCGGCGGAGATCAACCCTGACCGTTATCAATCCCTGGTTGAACTGTTTGAACATGCGGCGACGCGCTATGCCGATCAGCCTGCGTTCGTCAATATGGGGGAGGTAATGACCTTCCGTAAATTAGAAGAACGTAGTCGGGCATTTGCGGCTTATTTACAACAAGGGCTGGGACTCAAAAAAGGCGACCGTGTGGCGCTGATGATGCCAAACCTGTTGCAGTATCCCGTCGCGCTATTTGGTATTTTACGCGCCGGCATGATTGTGGTGAACGTTAACCCGCTTTACACGCCGCGCGAACTTGAGCATCAGCTTAACGATAGCGGCGCGGCGGCAATCATTATTGTTTCTAACTTTGCCCATACGCTGGAAAAAGTGGTCGAGAAAACGTCGGTACAGCACGTTATTCTGACGCGGATGGGCGACCAGCTTTCTACCGCCAAAGGTACGGTTGTTAACTTTGTCGTGAAATACATCAAGCGTCTGGTGCCAAAATACCACTTGCCAGATGCGATCTCGTTTCGCAGCGCGCTACAGCATGGCTACCGTATGCAGTATGTCAAACCCGAGGTTGTCGCTGAAGATCTGGCTTTCCTGCAATATACCGGCGGTACGACGGGCGTGGCGAAAGGCGCGATGTTGACCCACCGCAATATGCTGGCGAATCTGGAGCAGGTGAAAGCGACCTATGGGCCGCTGCTGCACCCGGGGAAAGAGCTGGTAGTGACCGCGCTGCCGCTGTATCACATTTTTGCCTTAACCATGAACTGTCTGCTTTTTATCGAGCTGGGTGGGCAAAACCTGCTGATTACCAATCCGCGTGATATCCCCGGCCTGGTCAAGGAGCTGGCGAAATATCCATTTACGGCGATGACTGGCGTTAATACGCTATTCAACGCTCTGCTCAATAATAAAGAGTTTCAACAGCTGGATTTTTCTTCGCTGCATCTGTCAGCCGGCGGCGGGATGCCGGTACAAAATGTCGTTGCGGAACGTTGGGTAAAGCTGACCGGGCAATACCTGCTGGAAGGCTACGGGCTGACCGAGTGCGCCCCGCTGGTGAGCGTCAACCCGCATGATATTGATTATCACAGCGGCAGTATCGGCCTGCCAGTACCTTCAACAGAAGCCAAACTGGTGGATGACGATGACAACGAAGTCGCGCCGGGTGAGGCCGGAGAGCTTTGCGTGAAAGGCCCGCAGGTTATGCTGGGATACTGGCAGCGTCCTGACGCGACGGATGAAATCATTAAAGATGGCTGGCTGCATACGGGCGATATTGCGGTTATGGATGAAGACGGCTTTCTGCGGATTGTCGATCGTAAGAAAGATATGATTCTGGTTTCTGGTTTCAACGTTTATCCAAACGAAATTGAAGATGTGGTGATGCAGCATTCTGGCGTGCAGGAAGTCGCGGCGGTTGGCGTGCCTTCCGGTAGTAGCGGCGAAGCGGTGAAGCTTTTTGTGGTTAAGAAAGATCCGGCATTGACTGACGATGCGTTGATCACCTTCTGCCGTCGCCATCTGACCGGATATAAGGTGCCCAAACAGGTCGAGTTTCGCGAGGAATTACCAAAATCTAACGTTGGGAAAATTTTACGACGAGAACTGCGTGACGAAGCCCGTGGCAAAGTAGACAATAAAGCCTGAGCGTTAAGTCAGCTAACGAGAGACGCCGGTTAAGCCGGCGTTTTTTTTGGCGCGAACCAAAGAGAACACGATTTGAATTACCAAATGATTGAAACGGACGATGCGCTGGCGAGCCTGTGTGAAGCTGTCCGCGCATGTCCGGCTATTGCTTTAGATACGGAATTTGTCCGTACCCGCACCTATTACCCGCAGTTAGGATTGATCCAGTTATTTGACGGGGCAAATGTCGCCCTGATCGATCCGCTCGGCATCAGCGACTGGTCGCCGTTAAAAGCGGTGTTGCGCGATACGGGAATCACCAAATTTCTGCACGCGGGTAGCGAAGATCTGGAAGTATTTCTGAATGCGTTTGGCGAACTGCCGGAACCCCTGATTGATACGCAAATTCTGGCGGCGTTTTGCGGGCGTCCGCTGTCGTGGGGGTTTGCGGCGATGGTAGAAGAGTATACGGGCGTGGCGCTGGATAAAAGCGAATCTCGTACCGACTGGTTAGCCCGGCCTTTAAGCGAGCGTCAGTGTGAATACGCGGCGGCGGATGTCTGGTATCTGTTACCGATCGCTAAAAAGCTGATGATTGAAACTGAAGCCGCAGGATGGCTGCCTGCCGCGCTTGATGAATGCCGATTGATGCAGCAGCGTCGTCAGGAGATTCAGGCACCGGAAGAAGCATGGCGGGATATCACTAATGCCTGGCAACTGCGTACCCGCCAGTTAGCCTGTCTGCAACTTTTAGCTGACTGGCGGCTACGTAAGGCGCGTGAGCGCGATATGGCGGTGAACTTTGTTGTGCGTGAAGAAAACCTGTGGGCGGTCGCGCGTTATATGCCGGGCAGTCTCGGTGAGCTGGATAGCCTGGGGCTTTTCGGCAGCGAGATTCGTTTTCACGGCAAGACGTTGATATCGCTGGTGGCGAAAGCACAGGCGTTACCGGAAGAGGCATTGCCGGAGCCCCTGTTGAATCTGATGGACATGCCGGGCTATCGCAAAGCGTTTAAGGCCATCAAAGCGCTGGTGGCGGAGGTGAGCGCGTCGCATCACGTCAGCGGCGAGCTACTGGCATCGCGTCGGCAGATTAATCAGTTACTTAACTGGCACTGGAAATTAAAACCGCAAAATGGGCAACCGGAATTGATTTCCGGCTGGCGCGCCGAACTGATGGCGGAGAAGTTAACTCTTCTGTTGCAGGAGTATCCGCGTTAACGACGGTAATTGCCGGGAAAACGGCCAGTGAAATAAATGTCCGTATTCGGAATAATGTAAAAAAATAAAAAAGGCAGATTCTTCTGCCTTTTTTAATCCAGGAATTTTCCCATAAAAGAGCTTATTTTGACTCTTCGGCTTCCGGCAGCGTTACGTTAAGTTCAAGGATGGAGATATCACCATCTTTTTGCTCAAGCTGGACGGTAACCATTTCCGGATCGATTTGTACGTATTTACAAATGACCTCAAGAATATCTTTACGTAACTGCGGTAAATAATGCGGTTCGGCATCGCTACGGCGACGTTCCGCGACAATGATTTGCAACCGCTCTTTTGCAATATTAGCGGTACTCTTTTTCCGCGAGAGAAAAAAATCCAGTAATGCCATAATTTATCCTCCGAACAGGCGTTTGAGGAAACCTTTCTTCTCTTCTTCAATGAAGCGGAAAGGACGTTCTTCTCCCAACAGACGATCTACGGTATCTGCATAGGCTTTACCCGCATCCGCAGTGGCGTCAAGAATCACCGGTTCGCCCTGGTTAGATGCGCGCAGTACGGATTGATCTTCCGGGATCACCCCGACGAGTTTAATACGCAGAATCTCCAGTACATCTTCCATGCTGAGCATGTCGCCTTTATTTACGCGGCCTGGATTGTAGCGCGTCAACAGAAGATGTTCTTTAATCGGTTCTTCGCCATTTTCTGCGCGACGAGATTTCGATGCCAGAATACCCAGAATACGGTCCGAGTCACGGACAGAAGAGACTTCCGGGTTAGTCGTGATGATCGCTTCATCGGCAAAATAGAGCGCCATCAGCGCCCCGGTTTCGATACCCGCCGGCGAGTCGCAAACGATGAACTCAAAGTCCATCGCTTTCAGTGAGTCCAGTACCTTAGCGACGCCTTCGCGCGTTAGCGCGTCTTTATCCCGGGTCTGCGACGCCGGAAGAATGAAGAGATTTTCAGTACGCTTATCTTTGATCAGCGCCTGATTCAGTGTCGCATCGCCCTGAATGACGTTTACAAAATCGTAAACGACACGACGTTCGCACCCCATAATCAGATCGAGGTTACGCAGTCCGATATCAAAATCAATGACGACAGTTTTCTTTCCCTTCTGGGCCAAACCTGTAGCGATGGCCGCGCTGGAGGTGGTCTTGCCAACGCCCCCTTTACCCGAAGTAACAACAATAATGCGTGCCATAAAAATTCCTTGTTAAAAAGGGATCAATTCAACGGTTGAACTGTCAAAGCGTTGTCTGCTAAACGCAGGCGCGCCGCTTTGCCATAAAATTCTGCCGGGATTTTATCACTCAGCCAGTAAACACCTGCGATAGAGACCAGTTCTGCCGTCAGATGGGTACAAAAAATTTGCGCTTCCCGATCGCCGCTCGCCCCTGCCAGCGCGCGACCTCTCATCATGCCATAGACATGGATATTGCCGTCAGCGATAAGCTCTGCGCCAGCGCTGACGTGACTTGTAACAATCAGATCACATTGTGGAGCATAAATGCGCTGACCGGAACGAACCGGAACATCAATTAATCGCGTTTTTGTGATGGGATTAGCGTTTTGCGGCGGTTCGCTGGGCGTTGCCGGCTCAACGGGCGCAGCCCGAACCGCTTTCTCTTTACCTTCAGTCAGTAAAGGAAGACCCATCCGATCGATTTCTACTTTCAGGCTGGCGTCTTTACAGCCGCTCACGCCGATAATGCGTAAGCCGGTTGAGGTCACGATCTTATGCAGTTCCGGCCAGTTTACCGGGCTTTCAAGACCGCTAACGTTAATAACGACAGGGGCGTGTTTTAAAAACGCAGGAGCCTGCGCTATTTTGTCTTCTAACGCCTGACGAATAACCTCTGGTTCCGCTTCATGCAAATGAACCACTGATAAGGTGAAGCTACTGCCTTTAAGCTCGATTGGCGTGTTTGACATCCTGGCCTTACTCAATTTGCTATTTATCATCTCCGATACGGAGTGATATTCCGAAGTCCAGAAGGCATGTTATAGTCAGTATTATATTGAGGCAAGTCACCATCCCGTTAATTCAGAGTAAAAGTATGTTTTGTGTGATCTATAGAAGTAGCAAGCGCGATCAAACCTATTTGTATGTCGAAAAAAAAGACGATTTTTCGCGAGTGCCTGAAGCGTTGATGAAAGGATTCGGTCAGCCGCAGTTAGCGATGATGCTGCCGCTTGATGGACGTAAAAAATTAGTCAATGCCGAGCTCGAAAAAGTAAAACAGGCGTTAAGCGAGCAGGGCTATTATTTACAATTGCCGCCGCCGCCGGAAGATTTGTTGAAACAACATCTTTCTTCGGTGGGACAAAATACGTCGCACGCTGACCGTTAAACGGTATTCGGCGCCGCGCCTGAATTCCATCATGATCTTAGGGGAAAATATGTATCAACATCGTAACTGGCAAGGTGCCTTGCTTGATTACCCGGTAAGTAAAGTGGTCTGCGTGGGCAGTAATTACGCAAATCACATCAAGGAGATGGGCAGCGCGACGCCGGAAGAACCCGTGCTTTTTATCAAGCCGGAAACCGCATTGTGTGATATTCGCCAGCCGCTGGCGATTCCGGCGGATATGGGCGCTGTTCATCATGAAGTTGAGCTTGCTGTGCTGATTGGCGCAACGCTCCGCCAGGCGACCGAAGATCATGTACGTAAAGCGATAGCTGGTTATGGCGTGGCGCTTGATTTAACCCTGCGCGATATTCAAGGGAAAATGAAAAAGGCCGGACAGCCCTGGGAAAAAGCCAAAGGTTTTGATAACGCATGTCCGATTTCAGGCTTCATCCCTGTCGCGGCCTTCTGCGGCGATCCGCAAAATACGGTTATCGGACTTAACGTTAATGGCGAGGTTCGCCAGCAAGGGTCGACCGCGGATATGATTCATCCTATTGTGCCCCTTATCGCCTATATGAGCCGCTATTTTACGCTCAAAGCCGGGGACGTGGTGCTAACCGGCACGCCGGCAGGCGTGGGGCCATTATTAAGCGGCGATGAGCTGGACATTCGTTTTAATGGCGAAACGTTGTCTACCCGCGTTCTGTAAAATCTGCTTGCCGCCTTCAGCGGCGGTAAAACTTGCATCTGCAGGCCAGACTGGTTATAAGGTGCAGCTTTAGTGCAATGGCGGATACTTTAATGAGCGATACACCTTTCTGGCAACGTAAAACCCTGGATGAAATGACCGATGCCGAGTGGGAGTCGCTGTGCGATGGCTGCGGTCAATGCTGCCTGCATAAGCTGATGGATGAAGATACAGATGAAATCTACTTCACCAACGTGGCGTGCAGGCAATTAAATATCAAAACGTGCCAGTGCCGTCATTATGAACGCCGTTTTGAATTTGAACCCGACTGTATCAAACTCACTCGCGAAAACTTGCCAGACTTTGAATGGTTGCCGATGACCTGCGCCTACCGTTTGTTGGCGGAAGGTAAGCCCTTGCCGACATGGCATCCGCTGCTGACTGGATCGAAAGCCGCTATGCATGGCGAGCGAATTTCTGTCCGTCATATCGCGGTTAAAGAATCCGAAGTACGGGACTGGCAGGATCATATTTTAAATAAACCGTCGTGGGCAGAATAAGTCTTCGGCAAAACGGCTGATTGTTTACAATTCTTTAATTTACGCTGGGCGGCCCCTGAAATCAGGAATTGCGTGCAAATTCCGTCACCTGGCGTTATCACTGCCTTCTATTCTTCCCTGACGCGCCTTGTCGCTGCGCTCGCGCACGTATGGCGGCGACTCTATACTTTCAAAGCAGTATATCGCTGCCTATCCTGAGGAGTTACCCCATGAATAACCAACCGTTGCGCGTTTCAAAGGATCAGCCCAGGAAGCCTGATAAGACACCCGAAGACGAAGGAAAAAATCCAAAGAAAAACCAAAAGTAGTGCTGTAGGGTATCTTTAATAACTATGGTTCGTTGGAGGCTTTATGTCTGAACGTCCTGATTTAGTCGATCCATTACCAGAGGATGAGCCGCTTCCTGGTGAAAATATTCCGGATACACCAGAGGGAGACGATCCTCTCGACCCGGATACCCAGAATGAGGTTGAAGATCCTCGTAGATAGCGTCTTGTGCTATTAACCAACCGCCTGATGCACCGTCTGTGCCAGGCGGTTTTTTGCATCTTCTAAAGCGAAACATCCTGATAATCCTCAGAAAGATAGCCTATAATTTTTTGTACGTTAAAATAGTAGCGCGTCCATGACGACACTGTCTTATTTGCGCTTAGCCGTTTGCGAGTTCAAAGGAGGAAATCAATGAACAGCGAAGAGTTGACACATAAAGCAGAAGAGGAAATCGCGGCACTCATTAGCAAAAAGGTCGCCGAACTACGGAAGAAAACCGGGCAAGAGGTTTCCGAAATAGAGTTCGCGCCGCGAGAAACGATGAAAGGGCTTGAGGGATACCACGTTAAAATTAAACTACTCTAGCGTTTAATTAGCGCCATCAA
The DNA here is from genome assembly GCF_020181675.1 of Salmonella sp. A7. Taxonomy (NCBI): domain Bacteria; kingdom Pseudomonadati; phylum Pseudomonadota; class Gammaproteobacteria; order Enterobacterales; family Enterobacteriaceae; genus Salmonella; species Salmonella sp. A7. The sequence goes on from NZ_CP084001.1 coordinate 2,063,630, forward strand.
TTACCTGGCTACTGGGCGGGACGCCGCCCAGTGGTGACTGGTTTACCGATGTCAGGCTTTTTTCTGTTGATACATTTCCTCGCCCTGATGGTCTTCCTCTACCCAAAAATGAATGTTGAACCGCGCATCATCGCTCAGCTCTACCCGATGCCAGTATTGCGGCGGACTGGTGGCGAATTGCCCGGCATTAATCACCACTTTCACTTCGGGTTCTGTCGCGGTTTCATTCGCAAAGCCATAGTAGGTCACGGTGCCTTCCATCACGCAGAGTTGTCCGAAAACGCCTGCCGCTGTGTTGTGATGAGAGAGCAGTGCCGCCGGAACATTTTCTTTGGTGAAAAAGGGGGTAGAGCGTTTAACTTTCCAGTTTGCCGGGATGCGCAAGTGGGACATAAGACATCTCCCTGATGTGGTGATTAAAAGATGTATTTAATATACACCTTTTAATCACTGGCAAACAACGCTTCGGGCAAAAAAAACGCTCCCGAAGGAGCGTGTGTATCAACGACCGAACAGGTCGCGTTTTTTAGGCTTAAATGCCTGGGCTATGACGACGGCTATCGCCACCACAAGGTAAGCGGCAAAGATCCCCAACAGCCATTGTGGCATCTCCAGCGTTAAAAACGACCACTGGCGTTCGGCGCAATCACCGGATGCCACAAACACCTGCGGCAGCCATTTACCCAACGGCAACCAGTCTGGAAAGCGCGCCATAAAGTCACAGGTCATGAACGGCGAGGGATGCAACTGAATCATCGTATGTTCATACGCCAGTTGTAGACCCCGCCAGGCGCTGTAAATCCAGATAACCATCGCCACGTATCGCAACGGCGTTTTCGGCGCTATTGCGCCGACCAGACCCGCGCCCATCACGCCAAACAGGGCGCAACGTTCGTAAATACATAGCACGCAAGGTTTAAGTAACATGACGTGCTGGAACCACAGCGCCACCATTTCCAGCGCCAGGGCGGTAAACGCCATCAGTAACCATGCGCCCCGACCCCGTGAGCACTGGTTTAAAAATCGCAACATAATAATTTCCCTGCAACATGCGTAGAGACCGCAGTGTAAACCAATTCAATTCGTGCGCCACTAGCGGGAAATGAAATAATGTGTAATTGGATAATTATCAGGCAAAAATCGGAGCCGGGCGGTGTATTGCCCGGCCAAACGTTACGAAAGCGTTGCTAACCATCCTGCCTGAGTCATCCATTCGGTGACCGGCGCAAGAGTGAATTCGACGCACAGTAGCCCTATCAGGGTCAGTACGATAGTGTACGGTAACGCCATCCAGACCATACGGCCATAGGAGAGACGGATTAACGGCGCCAGCGCGGAGGTCAGCAGGAATAAGAATGCCGCCTGACCATTTGGTGTCGCTACCGATGGCAGGTTAGTACCGGTATTGATGGCCACAGCTAACAGCTCAAACTGTTTTAAGCTGATAGCGCCGTTTTCCATTGCCGCCTTCGCTTCGTTGATATAAATAGTGCCGACAAAGACGTTATCCGAAATGGAAGACAACAGGCCGTTAAAGAGATAGAACAGCGTTAGCTGCGCGTGTTCAGAGGCTTGCAAGACAAACTGAATAATCGGCGCGAAAAGATGTTGATCGATAATAACCGCCACAATGGAGAAGAAAACGGTTAACAGCGCAGTAAACGGCAGCGACTCGGTAAACGCTTTGCCGATGGCGTGTTCATCGGTTACACCCGTTAACGCGGTGGCCAGAATAATAACCGACAGACCAATCAGCCCCACCTCCGCGAGATGGAGGGCGAGGGCGGTAACCAGCCAGACGCCAATAATTGCCTGGACTATTAGTTTAATTTTATCCTGGCGGGTGCGCTTCTTACGGCTTTGATCGTCGAATTGCTGCAAGACGTCGCGGACTTTTTCGGGCAACGTTTCGCCATAGCCAAACCAGCGCATTTTCTCGACCAGCATACAGGTTAACAGTCCACATATCAGTACCGGGACGGTGACAGGCGACATCCGTAAAAAGAAGTCGCCGAAATGCCAGCCAGCCGCTTTAGCGATGATCAGGTTTTGCGGCTCCCCGACCATGGTCATGACGCCGCCCAGCGCCGTCCCCACGCCCGCATGCATCATCAGGCTACGCAAGAATCCGCGGAATTGCTCCAGCACCGTTTTGTAATGCGGATCGATATGGCTATCGTCCAGCATATCGTTCTCTTCGCCGCGCGATGAGGCCACACGATGGTAAATCCCGTAAAAACCGACGGCGACGCTGATCACCACCGCAACGACGGTAAGCGCGTCAAGAAAAGCCGACAAGAACGCGGCGGCGACGCAAAAGGCCAGCGACAGAACCATCTTCGAGCGGATACTGAGTAACAGACGGGTAAAAATAAACAGCAATAACTGCTTCATAAAGTAGATGCCTGCCACCATAAACATCAGCAGCAGCAAGACTTCCAGGTTGGCGGCAACCTCTTCACGTACATGGGCGGCGCTGGTCATGCCGATGATGACGGCTTCAATGGCCAGTAACCCGCCGGGCAGCAGGGGGTAACACTTTAACGCCATCGCCAGGGTGAAGATAAACTCTGCCACCAGCAGCCAACCGGCAATAAAGGGATTAGCTAAGAAAATGAATGGGTTAATAATTAAAAAGACAAGTAGTGCCAGTTTGTACCAGTCGGGCGACTGGCCTAAAAAGTTGCGCCACATGGCGCGACCCCATGAGATCTCCATGAAATTTTTCCTTACCTAGAAAAATGAAATAGCGTTTTTATGTTTAAACACAGAGAGTAGCGAGCGCGACGAATGCAAGCAAGTCCTTAACGATATTGGCAGGCGATATCAGAAATGGTGCCTTGATCCCCTTTTTCTTCATTGCGTCCGCTATCAGGTGTTACGCCCGTCTGGTATGATGAGTGCAACTATGTTTTGCTGTGTAATGGAAATCTCACTATGGTCATTAAGGCGCAGAGCCCGGCGGGTTTCGCGGAAGAGTATATTATTGAAAGTATCTGGAATAACCGCTTTCCTCCTGGCACGATCTTACCGGCAGAACGAGAACTCTCCGAACTGATCGGCGTGACGCGCACGACATTACGCGAGGTGTTACAGCGGCTGGCGCGAGATGGCTGGCTGACTATTCAGCATGGCAAACCGACAAAGGTTAATAATTTTTGGGAAACGTCAGGGCTGAATATCCTTGAAACGCTGGCCCGCCTTGACCATGAAAGCGTTCCGCAACTGATCGACAATTTGTTGTCGGTGCGTACCAATATTTCTACTATCTTTATTCGTACCGCGTTGCGTCAACACCCGGATAAGGCGCAGGAAGTGCTGGCCACTGCCCACGAAGTGGCCGACCATGCTGATGCATTCGCCGATCTGGACTATAACATCTTTCGTGGTCTGGCATTCGCCTCCGGCAATCCTATTTACGGCTTGATCCTGAATGGTATGAAAGGGTTATACACCCGCATTGGTCGCCACTATTTCGCCAATCCGGAAGCGCGCAGTCTGGCACTGGGTTTCTATCATAAATTATCGTCGTTATGCGAGCAGGGTGCGCACGACCAGGTGTATGAAACGGTGCGGCGTTACGGGCATGACAGCGGCGAGATTTGGCATCGGATGCAGAAAAATCTGCCCGGCGATTTAGCGATTCAGGGACGATAATCCCGCGATGCCCGGTAAGCGCAAACACTACCGGGCAGTATCTCGATTACAGCATGTTCATGCGCGGCGGACAACGCTCCAGCAGTTCTACGCTGCCATCCTCATTTTGTTGCTCCAGCATCACATCAAAGCCCCATAACCGATGCACATGTTTCAGCACCTCTTTGCGGCCTTTATCCAGCGGCGCGCGGTTATGCGGGATATAACGCAACGTCAGCGATCTGTCGCCACGTAAATCCACATTCCAGACCTGAATATTCGGCTCCAGGTTGCTCAGGTTATACTGTGACGACAGTTTTGATCGAATCTCCCGATAACCTTCTTCGTTATGAATGGCGGAGATCTCCAGATAATTATGCCTGTCATCATCAAGTACCGTGAAGAAACGGAAATCACGCATCACTTTGGGCGACAGGAACTGACTGATAAAGCTTTCATCTTTAAAATCGCGCATGGCGAAGTGCAGCGTTTCCAGCCAGTCGGAACCGGCAATATCCGGAAACCAGTATTTATCTTCATCCGTGGGCGACTGACAAATACGTTTGATATCCTGGAACATGGCAAAGCCGAGCGCATAGGGGTTAATTCCGCTATACCAGGGGCTATTATAGGGCGGCTGGAATACGACATTGGTATGGCTGTGTAAAAACTCCAGCATAAAGCGTTCCGTCACTTTGCCTTCATCATAGAGATGGTTCAAGATGGTGTAGTGCCAGAAGGTCGCCCAGCCCTCGTTCATGACCTGCGTCTGTTTCTGCGGATAAAAATACTGGCTGACTTTACGCACGATGCGCAGAATTTCGCGCTGCCACGGCTCGAGCAACGGGGCGTTTTTCTCCATAAAATAGAGCAGGTTTTCCTGCGGTTCAGCGGGAAAGCGGCGTGCTTCGGCGACAGTTTTTTCTTCCTCGCGTTTTGGCAGCGTGCGCCACAGCATATTCACCTGGCTTTGTAGATACTCTTCCCGGCTTTTTTGTCGCGCTTTCTCTTCCTGCAACGAGATTTTCTGCGGGCGCTTATAACGATCGACGCCGTAATTCATCAGCGCGTGGCAGGAGTCGAGCAGTTTTTCTACTTCATCCACTCCGTAGCGTTCTTCACAGCGGGTAATGTAATTTCGGGCGAAAATCAGGTAATCGACGATAGAGCTGGCATCCGTCCAGCTCCGGAAGAGATAATTATTTTTAAAAAAGGAGTTGTGTCCGTAACAGGCGTGCGCCATGACCAGCGCTTGCATGGTGATGGTGTTCTCTTCCATCAGGTAGGCAATGCAGGGATTAGAGTTGATCACAATTTCATAAGCCAGTCCTTGTTGACCATGCTTATACAGACGTTCCGTCTCAATGAACTTTTTGCCAAACGACCAATGCGGATAGTTGATCGGCATCCCGACGCTGGAGTAGGCGTCCATCATCTGTTCGGAAGTGATGACTTCAATTTGGTGCGGGTAAGTATCCAGTTGGTAGAGTTTCGCCACGCGGTCTATCTCTGCCAGATAGACATCCAGCAGATCAAATGTCCAGTCGGGTCCATCGCTCAAACGTGTGGTGTCCTTGTTCATGGAATCAATCGTTGCCATTCGCGCACCCTCATTGTTGGCGACGCTCTCTGTATGGAGCGCCTCCTTTCAAGCATAGAACACCATGTTAAAAAACGACTTGATCGTGAAAACTTTTCTTTGCGATTTCCTCCACATTGAACGGCAAAAAATCGGGTATTGGCATCATTTTATGCTGTATAGCCATGCCGCGTAGCAGGAGATCCCAAACCAGTGGGATCGCTTGTCTTTAGGGTATATGTGAAGCACGTCACCATAAAAAAGTCATATGTTGAATAATATTTTCATCTGGGTTATCAAGATGTAATCAGAAGATTGTTCTTTTACTATTAACGGAGTGGCTATGCGAGTTGTCATCCTGGGGAGTGGCGTAGTTGGCGTGACCAGCGCCTGGTACTTGAGTCAGGCGGGGCATGATGTCACCGTCATCGATCGCGAATCCGGCCCGGCGCAAGAAACCAGCGCGGCGAATGCCGGACAAATTTCACCGGGATATGCGGCGCCCTGGGCGGCCCCTGGCGTACCGCTGAAGGCGATAAAATGGATGTTCCAGCGCCATGCGCCGCTGGCGGTGCGTCTGGATGGCACCCCGTTTCAACTGAAGTGGATGTGGCAAATGCTGCGTAACTGCGATACCCGGCATTATATGGAAAATAAAGGCCGCATGGTGCGTCTGGCGGAATATAGTCGCGACTGTCTGAAAACGCTACGCGCCGCGACCGGTATCGAATATGAAGGCCGCCAGGGGGGAACGCTGCAACTCTTCCGCACCGCGCAACAGTATGAGAACGCCACCCGTGATATCGCCGTACTGGAAGATGCCGGGGTGCCGTATCAGCTCCTGGAAGCCAGCCGACTGGCGGAAGTTGAACCCGCTCTGGCTGAGGTTGCGCATAAATTAACCGGCGGACTGCGCTTACCGAATGATGAAACCGGGGACTGTCAGCTCTTTACCCAGCGTCTGGCGCGCATGGCGGAGCAGGCGGGCGTAACCTTTCGCTTTAATACTCCCGTGGAAAAATTACTGTACGAAAATGATCAGATTTACGGCGTGAAATGCGCCGATGAGATCATTAAAGCCGATGCGTATGTCATGGCGTTTGGATCGTATTCGACGGCGATGCTTAAAGGCATTGTTGATATCCCGGTGTATCCGCTGAAAGGCTATTCATTAACCATCCCAATCGTCGAGCCAGACGGCGCGCCGGTATCGACGATTCTTGATGAAACCTACAAAATCGCTATTACGCGTTTTGATAAGCGTATTCGCGTGGGGGGAATGGCGGAAATCGTGGGCTTTAATACCGACTTACTGCAACCACGCCGCGAGACGCTGGAGATGGTTGTGCGCGATCTCTTTCCGCGCGGCGGTCATATTGAGCAGGCCACATTCTGGACCGGCCTGCGCCCCATGACGCCGGACGGCACGCCGGTAGTAGGACGCACCCGTTATAAAAATCTGTGGCTTAATACTGGACACGGCACCTTAGGCTGGACGATGGCCTGCGGTTCAGGCCAGTTGTTAAGCGATATCTTGTCGGGTCGTACGCCAGCGATACCCTACGACGATCTGAGCGTGGCGCGATACCGTTCCGATTTTACGCCCACCCGCCCGCAACGTTTGCATAGCGCGCATAACTGATAAAGGAAGTGAAATGACCCGCCCTATACAGGCCAGCCTTGATTTACAGGTAATGAAACAAAATTTGGCTATTGTGCGCCGGGCGGCCCCAGAGGCGCGCGTCTGGTCGGTAGTGAAAGCCAACGCCTACGGCCACGGTATTGAACGCGTCTGGAGCGCGCTGGGCGCCACAGATGGTTTCGCTATGCTCAACCTTGAAGAGGCGATTACCCTGCGTGAGCGCGGGTGGAAAGGGGCGATATTGATGCTGGAGGGGTTTTTCCATGCGCAAGACCTGGAGGCGTATGACACTTATCGGCTGACCACCTGCATCCACAGTAACTGGCAGTTGAAAGCGCTGCAAAATGCGCGGCTTAACGCGCCGCTGGATATCTATGTCAAAGTCAACAGCGGCATGAACCGACTCGGTTTTCAGCCTGAGCGGGTGCAGACCGTCTGGCAGCAATTGCGGACAATGCGCAATGTCGGTGAAATGACCCTGATGTCACATTTTGCTCAGGCCGATCATCCGGAAGGTATCGGGGAGGCGATGAGACGTATTGCGCTGGCGACAGAAGGCCTGCAGTGTGCATACTCGTTATCAAATTCGGCAGCGACGCTGTGGCATCCCCAGGCGCATTATGACTGGGTCAGGCCGGGCATTATTTTGTACGGCGCGTCGCCGTCAGGACAGTGGCGGGATATTGCCGATACCGGGCTAAAACCCGTGATGACGCTGAGTAGCGAAATTATTGGCGTGCAGACGCTGAGCGCGGGTGAAAGGGTAGGCTATGGCGGAGGGTATTCTGTGACTCAGGAACAACGCATTGGCATCGTCGCGGCGGGTTATGCCGATGGCTATCCACGCCATGCGCCGACCGGGACGCCCGTGCTGGTGGACGGTATCCGTACCAGAACAGTAGGCACCGTTTCAATGGATATGCTGGCGGTGGATTTGACGCCGTGTCCGCAGGCGGGAATCGGCACGCCGGTTGAATTATGGGGCAAAGAAATTAAGGTCGATGATGTCGCCTCTGCGGCAGGCACGCTGGGCTATGAGCTACTGTGCGCCGTAGCGCCGCGTGTGCCGTTTGTGACAACGTAACCTAATTCAGGCTAAGGCGTCGACCGGTCCACTTGGGGGCGGGTCGACGTTGCCAGGCGACCTTATTCTGCTTCGTCTTCGGCGACGCGCACCCCAATCTTGCGTACCACGTTATCTTCTTTTTCAGCTACCGTCCAAATCATGCCGCCAAACTCCACCTGATCGCCGACGACCGGCGCAGCGCCCAGCAGTTGCTGTATGATTTCACCCAGGGTTTGTTGTTTATCCCGGTATTCCGTTCCTTCTTCCAGCCCGTAGATAAGCGCCACGTCGGCGAATTTCGCATTCGCTTCGAGGATAAAATCGCCAAAGAAACGCTGATCTAACGAAACCGGCGGCGACTGGCTAAACAATTTGCCCAGCGCTGGCAGATCGCGCTCCCGGCCAATCACGCAGAGTACGTCGCCTTCCTGCAGACGAGTACTACCCGTGGGGTGAAACAGTTCATTATTGCGAAATAGCGCGGCAATGCGGGTTTCGTTCGGCATATGCAGGTCGCGCAACGCCGCGCCGACGCACCATTTGTCGGCGCTCAACTGATAGATGAATTGCTCCCACGGATTATCAGGATGGATGTCAAGCCCCACGCGCGATACTGGCCAGCCAACCGGAGGCACGACCACTTTGGCTCTTTTCGCCGCCCATGACAGCGATGTTCCCTGCAGGAGCAGTGACACCAGTACCACAAAGAAAGCGACATTAAAGAACAGGCGAGCGTTTTCAAGCCCGGCCATCATCGGGAAAACGGCGAGAATAATCGGCACCGCGCCGCGCAGTCCGACCCAACTGATGAAAATGCGCTCCCGAAGATTGAAGCCGCGAAATGGCAGCAGGCCGGTAAACACCGACAATGGGCGGGCGAAGAAAATCATCCAGATAGAGAGAATAAGCGCAGGGACGGCAATCGGCCACAGATCGGAAGGCGTCACCAGCAGTCCCAGGACCAGGAACATGGCGATCTGCGCCAGCCAGGCCAGTCCGTCAAAGTTTTGCAGGATGCCGTAACGGTTGCGAATCGGACGGTTTCCTAACAGGAATCCGCACAGATAGACCGCGAGAATGCCGCTGCCTTCAAGCGCGGTCGTCAAAGCAAAAATCAGAATACCGCCGCTGAGCGCCAGCATCGGATACAGGCCGCTGGGCAGAGAAATACGGTTGATCATCTGCTGTAGCAGGTAACCGCCGCCGAGGCCAAAAACAATACCGAGACCGAACTGCTGGATAATATGGACGGCAAACATCCAGTCCAGGCCGGTTTCATGTTTCTGGATCATCTCAATTAATGTAATGGTCAGAAAAACGGCCATCGGGTCGTTACTTCCCGATTCGATCTCCAGCGTGGAGCCTACACGTTCGTTTAGCCCTTTGCCGCCAAGCAGAGAAAAGACCGCTGCGGCGTCAGTGGAACCGACTATCGCGCCGATAAGCAGACCTTCGATAAGATCCAGATGAAACAGCCAGGCGGCCATCATACCTGTTAACCCCGACGTGATCAGCACGCCGAGCGTCGCCAGCGACAGCGCGGGGCCCAGCGCTACCCGGAAAGAGCTGGCCTGGGTGCGCATTCCGCCATCGAGTAAAATAATCGCCAGCGCCAGGTTACTGACCATATAAGCGAAAGGATAATTATCGAAAGGAATACCGCCAATGCCATCCACACCCGCTAACATCCCAATGGCGAGGAAAATGACCAGAATCGGGATACCCAGTCGCGATGAGAATGAACTTAACAGGATACTGCTGGTTACAAGGATGGAACCTAAAATAAATAGACTAATAATTGTTGCAGCATCCAACGTTTTATATCTCCTGACTCACACGACTTCGTATTATTTAACATTAACATAATAACGGCCAGGGCAGCGTTTTACTTAGCCTGTCGGGGACTTTTTTTACAATTGCAGCGTAGGATGACCAGATAAAGTGAGTTGAGTCCCCTGGCGCGTATTTTTAAGCGTCGCGTTTGCCCCGATAGGGAGCGTCACCGTACGCTGTTCATGCCCGAAGTCGAGACCGGTAATCAGCGGAACGGACAGACGGGAACGTAAAAACGCGTAGACGCTCTCCAGAGAATAGCCAGCGTCATACTCGTTGGGCGCCGCGCCGCTAAAGCTGCCGAGAACGATGGCGCTCTGACGGTTTAAAATTCCGGCGTACTCCAGTTGCAAAAGCATACGCTCCACCCGGAAAGGATGCTCATTGACATCTTCCAGCACTAAAATTCCTTTATCGATAGTCGGCATCCAGGGCGTACCGATAAGGGAAATCAACATCGCCAGATTTCCGCCCCATAAGGTGCCTTGTACGTCGCACTGAGGGCCGTCGCCTTGCCACTCTACGGTAAATTGCGCCTTACGTAGCGCCAGCCAGAAATGTTGCTCGGTGAACGTATTCAGCGTTTCGGCGCCAAAATTTGCCGCCAGCATAGGACCGCTAAAGGTGATGACATTGGCCTGCGCCAGGAGTCCAGCCTGAATCGCCGTAAAATCGCTATGACCGCAAATCAGTAAGGGATCGCGCTGTTGCCGGGAGGCGAGCGCCTGCCAGTCGATACGATCCAGCAAGCGGCTGGCGCCATAGCCGCCGCGAACCGGCATGACGATCGTATCCGGCGAAGTTAGCGAGGCCAGCGAATTAACATCGGCCAGCCGTTCCGCGTCCGTACCGGCAAAACGCTGATAGCGGCGACGAATCACCTCGTCATTCTCCACCTGATGACCCGCGTCAGTCAGGCGCTGAACGCCGCGTAACGCGGCCTGTTGGTTAATACAGTAGCCCGAGGGGGCGATTAAATGAAACAGAGACATGGTAATTCCTTGCTGACAATAGAATGCAAATGTATATCATGCCGCATATATTAGGCGATGTCCCTCGTTGTGCGACGTTTCTGGATGCGCACCAGGGAGGCAACCTAAGTACCTGGCCGGGGCGGTATGACCTCTTCGGCAGATAAGTTACGGCTATAAGGATAGATGACGTGAAATTAAGATGGTTTGCTTTTTTGGTAGTAATACTGGCTGGCTGTAGCTCAAAACAGGATTACAGGAATCCGCCGTGGAATGCCGAAGTGCCTGTAAAGCGTGCGATGCAGTGGATGCCCATCAGTGAAAAAGCCGGGGCGGCATGGGGGGTTGATCCGCATTTAATCACCGCGATTATCGCCATTGAATCCGGTGGCAACCCTAACGCGGTCAGTAAGTCCAATGCGATTGGCCTGATGCAGTTAAAGGCGTCGACCTCCGGGCGTGACGTTTACCGTCGTATGGGCTGGCGTGGCGAACCGACCACCAGCGAGCTGAAAAACCCTGAGCGTAACATCTCAATGGGCGCGGCGTATCTGAGCATTCTGGAAAATGGGCCGCTGGCCGGCATCAAAGATCCGCAGGTGATGCAATATGCGCTGGTCGTCTCTTATGCTAACGGCGCAGGCGCGTTATTGCGTACTTTTTCATCCGACAGGAAGAAGGCGATAGAAAAAATTAACGATCTGGATGCGGACGAGTTTTTTGAACATGTTGTTGATAATCATCCCGCGCCGCAGGCGCCGCGCTATATCTGGAAGCTTCAGCAGGCGCTGGACGCCATGTAGTTTAGCGTGAAGATTATTCTCGCACTTTATTCGCTCTTTCTCGGGCGTCGCGCTCAAGCGAAAAAATAATCCGCTGCAACTCCCGCTCCACCGCCGGGCTAACGTTAAGGAAACGAAAGCTCAGGCGGGGAGTGGTGATCGTTTCATTTTTCCCATCAATCACCTTACGCTCGCTGATGGCGATAAGCTGGGCGTCAACGTGAAAAATCCCCCATGGCCCCATGTTCAGTTCAACCTGCGAAAAGCGTGCGCCTTCGATTAGTCCGTCGGGGATGGCGGATTCCAGTAGCGCGCCCATGCCGCCCAGGGAAAGATCAAACAGGCGAAAACGTAACGTACGGGTGTCCGGTAGCGTGGTGACGCCGTAATAAGGCGGATACAGCGGCGCGCCAATGCGAAAATACTCCCGGCGCTGGACAAACCACAGTGACGACGGCAGGGGCGTGATAAAGGCCGGCAGCCGCTGATATTCGCCTGTAACGAGTTGCGGCAACGTGAACTCGACTTTTGCACCCTGCGTTTCTGCGATAATGGCTACCTGCCCGGCACGTAATACGGCGCTATTTTCATATTCCTGGCTGCCGTAATCTACGATGAGTTTTTCCGGGTCTACCGCCAAAATTTTACTGATGAATTGACCATGCGCCCATGAAATACGCAGTGGAACCTGATTTTTATTTAAATCCCGTAGCACGCCTAATATCGCTAATGGATTTTTTTTCAGGAACTGCTCATTGTAACCACTCACACGAAATAACCCCTGATACGCAGACTATCGTTGGGTTATCGGCATCGGTAGAAAGAACTTAATAGCGATAAATAAATTTTTATGTCCGCGAGATAAATCAGTGTTCAGAAATGCGACGCTCGACTTTGCCTATACTTAAAACGTTTTTACTGGAAAGAGGGTTTGCAAATGGGAATTATCGCCTGGATTATTTTTGGTTTGATTGCCGGCGTTATCGCCAAATTGCTTATGCCGGGGCGCGATGGCGGGGGATTTATCCTGACCTGTATTCTCGGTATCGTCGGGGCGGTCGTTGGCGGATGGCTGGCGACGATGTTTGGTATTGGCGGCAGTATCAGCGGCTTTAATCTGCACAGTTTCCTGGTCGCCGTGGTGGGCGCGATTGTGGTGCTGGTGATTTTCCGCCTTCTGCGACGCGGCTAACCGCTGCAGAACGTGTAAGCGTTGACCCGGTCAGCGCCGGGTCAACCTACTATAAACACGCGTTACTGCGTCGCTGCAGACGGCGTTTTTGTCGGCGTTGCGCTTAACGATGCCGGACGAGTAGACGGTACGCTATCACACGGTTTTTCCTGCGGACAAATCAGATCGAGCATTTTCAGCGTCACGCCGTTGGTCCAGCCAAAGCCGTCCTGAAGGGGATATTCGCCGCCGCCACCGCCGGTTCCGGTACTGCTGACGTCATATTTTTCGACCAGTTTTTTCTCGCGATCGTAGGTGTGCTGCACATTGGTTAAAAAGCGCCAGGTGACTTCCATTGCCACGTCATCCTGCCCATAATTTTGCAATCCTTCGGCAGCGACCCATTGTAACGGCGCCCAGCCGTTTGGCGCATCCCACTGCTGTCCGCTTTTAACCGAGGTGGTAGCCAGCCCGCCAGGCTGTAGCAGATGCGCCTGGGCCGCCGCCGCCACTTTCGCGGCGCGATCTTTCGCGGCGGCGTTTACATAGAGCGGGAACAGCGCGGCAGCGGTGAGTTGGTTGCGGATTTTATTGTTCTGCAGATCGTAGTCGGCATACCAACCCTCTTTGTTATTCCACAGATGCATTTCAATGGCTTTTTGCCGCGCGTTGGCCAGCGCGTCATATTGCGAGGCTTTGGCCCGATCGCCCGCCGCAGCGCTGGCGCGGGCGAGGGTCTTCTCCAGCTGATACAGCAGAGCGTTAAGATCGACAGGGACAATCGTGGTGGTGCGAATGGTACTGAGCTGCTGCGGATTATCCATCCAGCGGGAGCTGAAATCCCAGCCAGAGGCGGCGGCAGAGCGGAGGTCTCGATAGATCTCCGTTGCCGGGCGGTTGGGGTTGCTTTTGGCGGTAGCGATATCTTCAACCCAGGATTCAGGGCGGGGCGTATCCCGATCGTCCCAGTAGCGGTTGAGAACGCTGCCGTCCTCCAGTTTGACGACGCGTTGGTTTTGTTGCCCTGGCTGCAATGTCTCAACGCCCTCCATCCAATAGGCGTACTCTTTTTGCAGTTGCGGCAGGTATTCTTTCAGCGCATCGTCACCTTCATGTTGCGCCAGTAACTCAACCATAAACGCAAAGAAAGGCGGCTGCGAACGACTCAGGTAGTAGGTACGGTTGCCGTTGGGAATATGCCCCCAGGCGTCAATTTCGTAACCAAAGTTCGCCACCATATCCGCCACCTTATCCCAGTGCCCGCTTTCCGCCAGCCCCAGCATCGTAAAATAGCTGTCCCAGTAGTAAATCTCTCTGAATCGCCCACCCGGTACGACATAGGATTCAGGCAACGGCAAGAGCGAGTCCCACTTTTCGACGTTTTTAGTTGAGCGGGTCAGCACCGGCCACAGGCCATCAATATGTTCACGCAATGACTGTCCGGCCGGCGGGACATATTTTTCACCCGCTTTCGGCAGGGTGAAGTTAACATCAACAAAATGACGCAAATCGAAGCCGGACTGGTTCCGCTGCATACGATAATCCGCAAGAATCATGAGCGGATCGCTATTAGGTATGGCGTCAGCAAAGGTTTTCTGATCGGGGAAGAGTTTTGCATTCTGGACATCATTAAAGAGCGGGCCAAGCAAAATATCCGGCGGCTGCGGAGTTTCAGTGTCGGAAGACGGGTCTGCGGCAGTCGCCGAAAACGATGCAAACGTCAGCAGCGTCCCTGCCAGCGCCAGTTTTATGGCTTTCTGCAGTAGAACAGAACGGCGAATCTCTGGGGGTATCATCAAGTTATCTCCTTAGCGGTGAGCCAAAGCCAACGGCATTTACCATGACAAAACCTTAGTCTACGATGACCAGATACGCGTGATTGAACCGCTATTTTGCGAACAAACAGACATTTTATTGAGACGGAATTTATCGGCGCGCGCGTGGAAAACGGGGTATACAGACAAAAAATCCACGCCGGGACGTGGATTTTAGCGTAATGATTTGTCGCCTTAACCCGGATAGATACCGCGATCTTTACGGGCCAACAGAATGCGCTCACAGGCGACAATATAGGCTGCGGTGCGCAGAGAGCAGGATTTCTCAGTCGCTTTCTCCCAGACATGGACGATAGCGTCGGTCATGATTTTGTCCATGCGCGCGTTGATCTCTTCTTCGCTCCAGAAGAAGCTGGCCATATCTTGTACCCATTCGAAGTAGCTGACGGTTACGCCGCCTGCGTTACAGACCACGTCAGGCACCACAAGGATACCACGGCTGGCCAGAACATCATCAGCATCCGGATAGGTCGGGCCGTTAGCCCCTTCCAGCACCAGCTTACACGTCAGGGCTTCCGCGCGCTGACGAGTTATCTGGCCTTCAAGCGCCGCCGGGATCAGAATATCCATCTCCAGACGCCAGAACGCATCGCTGGCGATAGTTTCCGCGCCCGGGAAACCGGCTATCTGTTTGTGTTCTGTCTGCCATGCCGTGAGCGCCTTCATGTCAATACCGGTGGCGTTAAACAGCGTTGCGGTATGATCCTGAATCGCCACGACACGGGCGCCAGCGCCTGCAAACAGACGCGCGGCTTCGCTGCCGACGTTACCAAAACCCTGAACCGCAACGCGAGCGCCTTCAACGGCGATATTCGCCCGACGCGCGGCTTCCAGCCCGCTGACGAAAACGCCGCGCCCCGTCGCTTTTTCACGGCCCAGCGAACCGCCAAGATGGATAGGCTTACCGGTGACGACGCCAGTGACCGTCGTGCCATGATTCATGGAATACGTATCCATCATCCAGGCCATCACTTTACCGTTGGTGCCGACATCCGGCGCAGGAATATCTTTCTGCGGCCCGATGATAATGCCGATCTCGCTGGTATAGCGGCGGGTCAAACGCTCCAGTTCACCTTCCGACAGCGAGAACGGATCGACGCGGATGCCGCCTTTGGCGCCGCCGTACGGCAGGTTCAGCGCGGCACATTTGATGGTCATCCATGCTGACAGGGCCATCACTTCATTGAGATCAACGTCAGGATGGTAGCGAACACCGCCTTTACCCGGACCTCGGGAGAGGTTGTGCTGCACGCGATATCCTTCGAAATGACGAATAGTGCCATCATCCATTTGTACCGGAATATCGACGATCAGAGCGCGTTTTGGGTGGCGCAGAGTATCCACCCAGGGGGATAACTCGCCCAGATAAGGGGCCACACGCTCGATTTGTTGCAGGTAGGTATTCCAGGCAGATGTGCTGCTATCTGAAGCGTAAGATAACTTATCCATGATAAACCTTAGTGATAAAAGTAATATGTTCTTTAATTGACCGTGGTACATAGTAGATCACACCATGTAGCGATAAATTTAACACTTTTTTAAACAATTAACTCAGATCAAAAATGGCAGGCAGTTGGATTTTCGTTATGATTTTGGATTGGAAGTGGTTAACTATCCTATATAAGAGGTGATATATCGCTAATTATGCAATTAATTGCTTAAATATGCGTAATATGTGCAAGGCGGCTATTTGTCATAATTATGACGCACCTCTAAAAGTAAACATTATGATAACGACATGTATCAATGTTATGTCGTCCTGTCGGCGGGGAAACGTCTTCACCAGGCGCGTAAAAAGATAAAAATAACCGGAGTCAGACGGCGCTGACCCCGGTTTACCTCTTTATTGTTGACGCGACTCAAGCCATACCAACACCAGTGTCGACAGTGAGCACATCAGCAGAATGCCGACAAACCACAGTAAATACCACATCGCTTCCGCTCCCTAATAAAGTTCATGATCGTTGCGGCGGAGGGTCTCCAGGTTGATACGCCCCAACATTTTGTAATAGCTCCACAGCGTATAGAGCAGTACGATCGGCAGAAAAATCAGCACAATCACCAGCATGATTTCGAGCGTCATCTGGCTGGAGGTGCTGTCCCACACCGTCAGGCTGGAGAGAGGACTAACACTCGACGGCATCACAAAAGGAAATAGCGTTATGCCGGCGGTAAAGATGACGCAGGCCTGGGTCAGGGAAGCGAACAGAAATCCACGAATAGTCTGACCGCGAAGGCAGGCATAGAAAGCCAGAATCGGCAGGATCATACCGAGCAACGGGATGATGAGCAGTAGCGGCGAGCGTATAAAGTGGTTCATCCATGCGCCAGGGAGTATCGCCACGCCTTTTAAGAGCGGATTGGAAGGGCCGTTGGCATCTTGCGTGAGTAAGACAAAGCCATCAACGCCGGCCCACAGCCAGTAACCGGCCAGCAGGAAGCAGATCACGATCAGCAGCGCGCTGTGGCGGGTGGCCGACAGAGCCCGTTGACGAATAACGCCCTCCGTTTTCAACTGTAGCCAGACGCCTCCTTGCATAATCACCAACGACAGACTCAATAATCCACACAGTAGGGCAAAGGGCGAGAGTAACTGCCAGAAGGTGCCAAAATAGTCAACATGAAGCTGCGGCGTGAAGGCAAACGGCACGCCTAAAAACAGGTTGCCGAACGCGATACCGAATACGACGGGGGGAACCAGGCTGCCGATAACCAGACCGGTATCCCACAGCGCGCGCCAGCGAGCATTGGCGATTTTACCCCGATAATCAAAGGCCAGCGGGCGAAAGAAGAGGGCACACAGCACCAGGATCATCGCCACATAAAAACCGGAAAACGCGGCGGCATAGACCCGTGGCCAGGCGGCGAATAATGCCCCGCCCGCGAGAATCAACCATACCTGGTTTCCTTCCCAGTGGGCGCCGACGCTATTGATCAACACCCGGCGTTCGTCATCGTTGCGCGCTATCAGCGGGAGCAGGCAACCGACACCCATATCAAACCCGTCAGTTACCATAAATGCCACCAGGATAACGCCGATCAGCAGCCACCAAATGAACCGCAACGTTTCATAATCCAACATGATTGTCTCCTTTATCCCTGTTGTTGCGCTTGTTGTTGATGTTGCATGGCGCTTGGCCCAAGACGCGCGTACTTCTGCATCAGATAGACTTCCGCGATTAAAAACAGGGTGTAAAGTCCGAGGATAAGTCCCATTGAGAAGGCCAACTGGCCCGGCGTCAGCGCGGAGTGAGCGTACCAGGTCGGCAGAATGTCCTGAATCGCCCAGGGCTGACGGCCAAACTCCGTCATAAACCAACCGGCTTCAATGGCAATCCACGGTAACGGCAGGCTCCAGAGCGTCATACGCAATACCCAGCGATGCTGGTCGATACGCATTCGCAGCGTCTGTATCAACGCAATCAACATCACCACTAACAGCAGCGAACCGCAGCCGACCATAATACGGAAACTCCAGAACACCGGCGCCACCTGAGGAATAGCGCCACGCTGGGCCGCACGATATTGCTCCGGCGTCACATGGTTCATATCCGGGGCATATTTCGCCAGCAGAATGCCGTACCCCAGATCGCCCTCAACGGCGTGAAACGCATTCAGCACCTGCGGCGAGCGATTGCCTTGCGCTATCTCCTGCATGAGTAGCCAGGCCTCCCGGCCACGCTTCAGGCGCGGCAGAGTGTCGTCCATCAGGTTTTTTAACCCCGGAACTGGCGTATCCAGCGAATGGGTGGCCAGAATACCCAGCAGAGCAGGGATCTTCACGGCAAACGCATTACGCTCCTGTTCCTGCTGCGGCCAGGCAATCAGATGAAACGGCGCGGGCGCGGGTTCGGTTTGCCATTCGCCTTCCATCGCCGCCAGTTTCACCGGCTGAATTTGGGCGACCTCGTAGGCCGAACTGTCCCCCAGTTGCAGGGTTCCCAGAATGGCCAGGGTGCCGAATACTGAGCCGATAGCAAACGAGCGCAAGGCCACTTCACGCTCGCGGCCACGTAGCAGATACCAGGCGCTGATGGACATAATAAACATGGCGCCGGTGACATAACCGGACATGACGGTATGGACGAATTTCACCTGGCTCACCGGGTTAAAGACCAGATCGCTGAAGCTGCTCATTTCCATCCGTAACGTATCGATGTTGAAATGAGCGCCGGTAGGATGCTGCATCCAGCCATTGGCATTCAGAATCCATAATGCTGAAATATTGGAGCCGAAGGCCACCAGCCAGGTGACCAGCAGGTGTTGGTATTTATTCAGCCGCTGCCAGCCGAAAAAGAACAGGCCGACAAAAGTGGATTCGAGAAAGAAGGCCAGTAACGCTTCCATCGCCAGCGGCGCGCCGAAAATATCGCCCACATAGTTGGAATAGAGCGACCAGTTAGTCCCGAACTGAAACTCCATGGTCAGGCCGGTAGCCACACCGAGAGCAAAATTGATCCCGAAGAGCTTGCCCCAGAAACGCGTCATATCGCGGTAGACGGTTTTCCCCGTCACCACATAGATCGTCTCCATGACGGCCAGCAAAAAAATCAGCCCAAGCGTAAGAGGAACAAATAAAAAGTGATACAGCGCGGTCAGCGCAAACTGCCAGCGCGATAAGTCAATGACATCCCACATGCTAACTCCTGTAGGCAGAAAGAGAGTAAAAAGCTAATCAGTACCGGACACCGGTTACGTTCCTGTTGAGAGCGTTAGCGCGTCTCCAGCCATCGGCAGACTTCATCCAGGCGCTGGCGCGAATCGGCCAGATCTTCCGGTGCCGCCAGTACCAGCTCCGGCAAAGGACAAATCTCATAGCTATCGAGCAACGGCCCTTTAAGGGCGTCCAGACAGCGCACATGCCAGAGATGGCGCAATGCTGTGGCGTTGATTTGGCTTTCGCCATACCCGGAGATGCGAATCTGGATGTTCCCGTGTCCGCATAAACGCGCCAGAAAAAGACGATCGGCCTCGCTGAGTGGCAGTTGGGTCAAATTGATGCTGTGAGGTTGCAACGCCGGATCGCGTACGTGCGCCAATAACTCATGGGCCAGCGGCAGTCCATTCATCAGGCCAGCGACAGGCGGAGGCAGCAGAGAGTCGTCAGGCAGCGTATCGGCAGTCGCCGCTTGCCACAATGTCAGGGGCGCGCTACCCGCTTCCAGACGATCCGTCAGCAGGCGTCGGTTATGCAGATGGCGTACCCGCCACAGGCCGCAGAAGATGGTCTCCTGGATCTCGCTTTCACTCCCGTCCGGATGCTGAATGCGTACCGAGACTTCGCCTTCTCCCAATAACGTATTGAGGAATGAGAGATCATCGGCATTCAGGGGAGATAACTCCCATCCCAGCACGTCGCCGACTTCCGGAATGCACCGGGCAAGCTGACCTCGCAGATCGGTCAACAATGCCATCACCGCCGGGCTGTGAGCGCAGCGCTCCAGCGCCGCCATACTTGGGTCGCCATTGACCTGACAGGTGAGCGGTAAGGGATTCATCGAGAAACTGGCGTCATCAGGCTGCGTACCTGGCCCCAGCAGATGAAAAAAGGCGTTGCTCATTGTGCTGTCTCCTGCGCTGCGGGAGTGTCAACCATCGAACGCATCAGCGTGAGCAGTTCAGCCCAGGGATGAATGCCGCTGAGCGCGCCGCGTAACTCGCCGTCTGTAAAAACCAACGTCGCCGGAAACCGACGAACATTAAAGCGATCGCCGATAGCTTCGCTTTGTTCAAGGTCGGCCACCGCCACCTGCCAGTCAAACTGCGGGAACTCACGCAGGAGTTCGGCAATCATCACCGGGTTATCGCTGACTTCCGGCGTACGCCGCGGATCGCTACTTAACAGGATGACGCCATCTCCAACCAGTTTGATCCAGTCGTCTACCGTGGAAGCCTCTACCGGTTGCCATCCCCGGGTTAACAGGCGTTGCCATAGCGCAGAGAACGGGGTGTCATTCGCCACTTCTTTTGCCCTCCAGACGTGTCTGATACTGACGTATGCGCACTCCCTCATAATTTTCCATCGACAGGCATTTATAGTTCAGGCAGCGTGCGACCTCGTTTGCCTGCGGTACGATCCCCCAGGCGGCCAGTTGCTCCAGGGCGGCCTGTTCCGCCGCCGGTAGCTGGCTGCGAGCTATTTCGCTCAGGCTACCGCCGTAGTCGTCCAGTAGCGCCGGTTGCAGGCCGACCAGCGCAATGTGACAGGGCAGATGCCCGCGGATGTCGGCCAGCGCCAGAACTTCGGAAAAACTGTTTTGATGCAGGCTCATTTTTTTGGCGCTGAGATACGCGGGGATTTTCTCGCCGGCATAGGTTCGCAGGCTGCCCGGCGCCAGGCCATAATCGATCGCGTCAAGGAGCAGGAGATGGCTGGCTTGCTCTACATAACCTAACAGGTTTAGCCCTTGCGTACCGCCGTCCACAATTTCTACCTCTTCAGGCCAGTGATATCGGGCATACAAACGCTCCGCGACCCGGATACCGAATCCTTCATCGGCCCACAGCAGGTTTCCTAACCCCATCACCACTACGCGTTGCGCATTCATGAGGGCTCCTTGTCGTGCGGTTTGGGGAATTTGTGGCTGCGATAGCCATTGATCATGGTGGAGATCACCGTATCGTCGGACATAATGTCTTCCCGGATAGCGAGGTAAACGTGCCCGACGATGAAGGCGGCGATCAGCCACATGCCCAGTCGGTGCCAACTGTGAATATCGATGGAGTTGCCGCCGGTCCAGTAGAAAAATTCAACTACATAGCGGAACGGCGCAAAGATGGCGTACTGGCTATGCTCGCCAAACAGAGCGAAACCGGTGAGGATCATAAATACCGATAACAGGAAATAGCCGAACATCGCGGCCTGCGCGACAGGGTTATGTCCGATGTCGCTCCCCGGTTTTTTCTCCAGAAACAGATACCAGCGGACCACGGAGAAAGCGCCTTGCCACCAACTGCGACGCCAGACCGGGACGATAAACAGCTCTCGCGAATAGCGGTTGCCGACACAGGCCCAATAAATTCGCCCCAGCAGTAACACGGTAAAGATCATCGCGGCGGCAAAGTGGATCAGCCGGATATAGCCCATGTAAAACATATAGGTCGCCTCGCCACTCACCGACGGCAGCGGTCGGCCAATGAAGTAGCCTGTTACCATCAGTACCAACATGCAGGCCACCGTTAGCCAGTGCCACAGGCGTACCGGCGCTTCAAACACATAGTGGCTGACGGCAGTATCACGCGCCTCCCCGACGCGTGGAGATAGCTTTCCAGTCATCGTTCTTTTCCTTAACGCTTAGCGTACCTGGACGGCAATCAGTTCGCTGCCGTCGTCGCCGAGCACGTGGGTTGAACAGGCGAGGCAGGGGTCGAAGCTGTGCAGCGTCCTCAGGATTTCTAACGGTTGGTCGGGAATCGCCATTTGCGTTCCCATCAATGCCGCTTCATAGGCGCCGATCTGTTTTTTAGGATCGCGCGGGCTGGCGTTCCAGGTGGTGGGAACCACGCACTGATAGAGTTCAATCTTCTGATCGCGTATTGACGCCCAGTGTCCCAACGCTCCGCGAGGCGCTTCGGTAAAACCGATGCCGCGGCAGTGCTGCGGCCAACTGGCCGGTTCCCATTTCTCGGTATTGGCGGTGGCCAGGTCGCCGTTTTTCAGGTTGGTCATAAGCCTGTCGAAAAAATACTGCAGCTTACCGACGGCCCATTGCGCTTCGTGCGCGCGGCATAAAATACGACCAAGCGTAGACTGGATACCGGAGAGCGGCAGTTTAAGGGCGGACATCATGCGATCTACCGACTCTATGGTGGCGGCATCCCCTTTGTGGTACGCGATAAGCGTTCGGGCAAGCGGGCCGACTTCCATGGCATGACCCCGCCAGCGCGGCGCTTTAATCCAGGAGTAACGTTCCTGCTCGTTGAGCTGCTGGATATGCGTATCGCTGCCTTTGACATCACCCGGGTTGTACCAGGGATCGGTAATGCCGTCAAAAGGATGACGACCCAGCCGATCGTCCGGATAGCGGTACCAGGCGTGATCCACAAACTCCTGTATCTGCTGCGGATCGGCCAAATCTACCGGCATGACATTTTTAAAATCGCCATTGACCACCGCGCCGCCCGGCATTAACAGGCTTTGCTGGCTGAAGTCGTTGGCAATGTCCGGAAATGCGCCGTAACTCAGCACGCATTTATCCGACAGACCGGTGCCAATTTGACTCCATGCTTTATTGAACTGGCCGATAGCCAGCGCGTCCGGAACCATCACGTTGTTAATGAAGTCGGCGGTGCGGGTGATGATCGACTGCACCAGGTTGAGGCGCTCCATATTGATAGCCCCGACCGCGCCGCTTTGATCGAGATTGATCGCGCACGGCATCCCGCCGACGATCCAGTTAGGATGGGGGTTCTTACCGCCAAATATGGTATGGATTTTGACGATCTCGCGCTGGAAGTCGAGGGCTTCAAGATAGTGGGCAAAGCCCATCAGATTAGCCTCTGGCGACAATTTGTACTGTGGATGTCCCCAATAGCCGTTACGGAATATCCCAAGCTGGCCGCCATCGACAAATTTCTTCAATCGATTTTGTACGTCAAAGAAGTAGCCCGGCGATGACATCGGCCAGGCGGAAAGGCTTTGCGCCAACTGCGAGGTGGCGCGCGGATCGGCTTTCAGCGCATTCAGGACATCAATCCAGTCCATGCCGGCTAACTGATAAAAATGGACCAGATGATCGTGACACCACAACGTAGCCAGCATGATGTTACGTATAATATTGGCGTTATCCGGCACCTGGATACCAATCGCATCTTCGATAGCGTACACCGATGCCAGAGCATGTACCCCGGTACAGACACCACAAATACGTTCAACAAACGCCCAGGCGTCACGCGGGTCACGGCCTTGCAGAATGATCTCCAGCCCGCGGAACATTGTGCCGCAGGAAACGGCATTGGTAATGACGTTTTGCTCATCAATGTTCACTTCGCAGCGCATATGCCCTTCGATGCGGGTAATCGGGTCCACGATCAGACGACGGCCGGCGTCGTTAACGGTATAACCCTGGGTTTGATACTGGTTACTCATGCCTGTTTATCCTCATTGTCCGGCTGTTGTTCGGCTTGCGCTAACTGTTGTTTGTGGCGTTTACGTTGGTTGAGCGCGCTGGCGACAGCGTGACCGCCAACGCCCGCCGCGACCACGCCCAGCGCGGTCAGCCCCACCGTATCGGCGGTTGAATGGGTACCCATCTGGGGAATATCCACCACGCGGCTATAAAACGAGCCGCGATCCCAGAAACCATTTTCTGAACATCCCAGACATCCGTGACCGGACTGGATAGGAAAGGAGACGCCGTCATTCCAGCGTGTGGAGGAGCAGGCGTTATAGGTGGTTGGTCCTTTACAGCCCATCTTGTACAGGCAGTATCCCTTGCGGGCGGCGTCATCATCCCAGCTCTCGACAAATTCACCGGCGTCAAAATGGGCGCGGCGGTAGCATTTATCGTGGATACGCTGACCGTAGAACATTAGTGGACGGCCCATGCGATCGAGTTCCGGCAGACGATCAAACGTCACCATATAGGTGATAATGGCGCTCATGACATCCGGGATTGGCGGACATCCTGGAACCTTCACGATCGGCTTGTCGGTGATCACTTTATCGATAGGCGTTGCCTGGGTCGGATTGGGGCGGGCGGCCTGGACGCAACCCCAGGAGGCGCAGTTTCCCCAGGCGATAATAGCGCTGGCGCCCGCGGCGGCTTTCTTCAGTTTTTCAATAAACGGGCGGCCGCCGCTGATACAGAACATTCCTTGCTCTCCTAACGGCGGATTGCCTTCCACCGCCAGAATGTATTTCCCGGCGTAGCGAGTGGTAATATCGTCAAAGACTTCTTCGGCCTGTGCGCCGGCGGCGGCCATCAGGGTGTCGTCATAATCAAGGGAAATCAGCGAGAGGATCACATCTTTGGCTAGCGGGTGCGAGGAACGGATAAAGGATTCGGTACAGCAGGTGCATTCCAGTCCATGAATCCAGACCACCGGAATCCGCGGTTTATTCTCCAGCGCCCAGGCGATCTTTGGCGTCATTCCGGCGCCCAGTCCCAGCGATGTGGCGGCAAGGCTACAGAATTTGAGAAAGCTGCGTCGGGTCACTCCCTTACGACGCATGGCTTGATAAAAGGTCTCCTCGTTATTCATAACGCGTATTTTTTCTCCTTTTTGCACCACGCTCCGCCAGGGGCATAAGGCGCTTTTGCGGGTCCGTTGACGTTCCGCCAGCAAGGCAAATCAATTGTGTTACGCGCGAGCGCGGAAACGAGCCCGATTCACTTTGCACCGGCGTATATCGCCAGAAATAATGTGAAAAAAGCGTATCGGATTAACGATAAGAAACAATGTGAAGTGTGTGGGTATAGCTTATAGCGGTATATTTATACCCATTATCGGTTTTTCGGCGAAAGGGCCGTGGCGGGGAAGGACGGTTGAGCTTGTTCCAGGATGAGGTTTCAGCGAGTGACCTCGGGTAGATTTAGCCTGGTCTCGCCATTTCAGGATACGTAAGTTGACGCAAAAGGAGGGAGGATTTGATGTCATCGTTAAAAGAAGCATACTTCGTGAAGATTTTTATATAAAATAGTGATGCTGGTTTTAAAGGAATGCAAAAAAGAGACCGTTTGAAAGAGGGCGTCCCATGAAAAATAACATCAGATTTGACTTGTCCGATTATTTGATTCATTTTTTTCGGGACGTTGATTTAGAGACCGGTAGCCATATTTATTTGCCTGAACACTGTGGTTTTAATAATCAGCACCACGCATGTTTCATTGATGCTAAATATTTACTTCGATTATCTTTACGCAGTCATAAAATTTTCTCGTCCTGGTCATACCGAAATGGGCAACGAACCGTATATGGTGACTCCCCGGTGGTATGCTTTACAGATATGCCGATTGCAGCTTATTTAGAAACTGGTGTTCGCCGATTAGAACGAAAAGAAAAAATCGGTTTATATGCAATCGTTTTACCTAAAGAGCAAATGTTTAATTATGGGGCAAGGCCAGTCATATATGGGTTGGATGAGCATAACAATGCTCGATGCTCGCAAGGCAGAAACGGGGAACGTATTCTTGATGAAACTGCTCTTCCTTTGATTGAACAATATAGATATGTTACTTATGTTTCAGGTAAGATTGACTGGACACATGAACGCGAATGGCGATGGCCATATCGTGGCGATATTAAAAATTTCCTTAATCATATTAAAGAGTATGGTATTCCGGAAAACATTGAAAGCACCCCAGGGTTTGATTTTAAATCAAGCGAAATAAGTGGTGCGGGAATAATCGTCCCATTTGTAGAAGATATTCCTACCGTAGCTCACGATATTTTAACTTTAATTGACCGGGGTGTAATCGGAAGAAATACTTTCAAATTCATTATAGCTGTAGAGAGTTTACAATCATGGACCCAGCTCTCGGAACCGGGCGCGTTACTGTCTTGTATTAATGATAATACTTTCGGATTTGAATCTTTTTTTGATTTATCTGCATCTAAAGTAAAAAATTATGCTGATTCTATCAATGATTATGTAAATGAATTATATTCAAAAAAAGATTTTTTAAATGATAGTTATGCAATGGAATTTGGAAATGCCTGGGTCTGGATTCATGATAACCAATCCCAGGTGGTACGGGCGTTACTGCAGGCTGGAATGATCAAGGTTAATAAAGAAGGGCGGTACTTATTAGATGTTAATTTGGCTTCTGTTGATTGGCCATTAAGAAGAAAAGAAGCTTTCGCAAGTCATGTTGCGGGATGGCTCAAACATCGTTTTGATATCGAAGCGGGAAGGTATTCCGTTCGGGGAAAAGATGATTATGATGCGATCCCAAGTTATGAGACGCCGCTAAAGGAGCAGCATCCTTTTTATAATCATACAGTGAATGTCGACTGGTAATTAAGAAAAGAACTTACCCTGTTAGCTCTGCGTTAATTGAGCCTGTCAGCATGAGTTGAGATATTATGAAATAAAAAATCCACGCGGCTGCGTGGATTTTATGACTTTCTTTGCCTCTCATGAGGTTCAATGAAACCTCATGAGACAACAAATGTTATTTAGACGTTGAACAGGAAGTTCATTATATCGCCATCTTTAACGATGTAATCTTTGCCTTCCGCTCGCATCTTACCGGCTTCTTTCGCGCCTTGTTCACCTTTATAGGTAATAAAGTCGTCAAAGGCGATAGTTTGGGCGCGGATAAAGCCTTTTTCGAAGTCGGTATGGATTTTACCTGCCGCCTGCGGCGCGGTTGCGCCAACCGGAATGGTCCATGCGCGAACTTCTTTCACCCCGGCGGTAAAGTAGGTCTGGAGGTTCAGCAGGCGATAACCTGCGCGAATAACGCGGTTCAGCCCCGGTTCTTCCAGACCCAGTTCAGCCATAAATTCGTCGCGCTCGTCATCATCCAGCTCAGCAATATCAGCTTCGACGGCGGCACACACCGGAACCACGACCGAACCTTCTTTGGCGGCGATTTCGCGAACCTGGTCGAGATACGGGTTATTTTCAAAACCGTCTTCATTGACGTTAGCGATATACATCGTCGGCTTCAGCGTCAGGAAGCTTAAATAACGGATAGCCGCTTTATCTTCGTCCGTCAGGTCCAGCGAACGCAGCATCCCCGCTTCGGCCAGGTGCGGCAGGCATTTTTCCAGCGCGGCCAGTTCCGCTTTGGCGTCTTTATCGCCGCCTTTGGCTTTCTTCTGTACGCGATGGATAGCGCGCTCGCAGGTATCGAGGTCAGCCAGCGCCAGTTCGGTATTGATAACATCAATATCTTCTGCCGGATTTACTTTACCCGCCACGTGGATGATATTGTCGTTCTCAAAGCAGCGAACCACGTGACCGATAGCTTCGGTTTCACGGATATTGGTCAGGAACTGGTTACCCAACCCTTCGCCTTTGGACGCGCCTTTCACCAGACCGGCGATATCCACGAACTCCATCGTGGTTGGTAGAATGCGTTGCGGTTTAACAATCTCAGCCAACTGGTCCAGACGCGGATCGGGCATCGGCACGACACCGGTATTCGGTTCGATAGTGCAGAACGGAAAGTTTGCCGCTTCAATACCGGCTTTTGTCAGCGCGTTGAACAGGGTGGATTTCCCGACGTTGGGCAGACCGACGATACCGCATTTGAATCCCATGATTTAACTCACCTTAATATCTTAATAATCAACCTGTTATAGAAAACAGATTGCAGAAATGGAAATAACTTCGCCTATTATACACGGCGTGCGGCAAAAATGCCGCACATCACTGGTTATTGCGCCTTAAAGGTATGCAAACGGCTTGTTGCTTTGGCCAGACCCTCTTTGAACCACAATTCCGTACAGCGTGCCGCTTCGTCAATGGCCTCATCAATTAATTTTTGTTCAGAAACAGGGGGTTTACCCAGCACGAAACCAACAACTTTATTTTTATCGCCTGGATGACCAATTCCAACGCGCAAGCGGTGAAAGTTGGGATTATTGCCCAGCTTGCTGATGATGTCTTTCAGACCATTGTGGCCGCCGTGGCCGCCGCCAAGTTTAAATTTCGCGACGCCCGGAGGGAGATCCAACTCGTCGTGAGCGACCAGAATTTCGTCCGGCTGAATACGGTAAAAACTGGCCATTGCGCCAACTGCTTTACCACTGAGGTTCATGAACGTGGTGGGTACCAGCAGGCGAACATCTTCCCCTTCCAGCGTGATGCGTGAGGTATAGCCAAAGAATTTAGGCTCTTCACGCAATGGCGCACGCAGGCGCTCCGCCAGTAAATCGACGTACCATGCGCCTGCATTGTGTCGCGTCGCGGCATATTCCGCGCCGGGATTCGCCAGACCAACAATCAATTTAATTGCCACGTTTTTTGTCCTGAGTAGATCCATAACTGGCGCGTAGTTTACTGTCTGTCTGCCCGCTTGACAAAACACAGCGACACTCTGAAGTAAATTAAATAATTGCCAGCATTGATTATTAAAAATGTAAACTGTTCAGTGTGTTATTTGTAAAGTTTTGTTAAATGAAACTTTACATTTGTGATCACAGCCGCACTTACAAACGAAAGTGTTGTCTATACTTTACACATAAAGTTTAGGGGGATTTCCTAAAAACAACCCAAAAGTTCCGGAGGTGACATATGAAACGCAAAAACGCTTCGTTATTCGGTAACGTGCTGATGGGGTTGGGGCTGGTCGTGATGGTTGTCGGCGTGGGTTACTCTATTTTAAACCAACTGCCGCAGTTTAATTTGCCGCAATTTTTTGCGCATGGCGCAATACTGAGCATTTTTGTCGGTGCAGTTCTTTGGCTGGCGGGGGCTCGTGTAGGGGGGCATGAGCAGGTGAGCGACAAATATTGGTGGGTACGTCACTATGACAAACGTTGCCGCCGTAACGACAATCGTCGTCATAGCTAACCGGTTCAGGCCCGGTAAGCGTTATCGCCACCGGGCATTGTCCATTAACTGAGTAAATCCGCTAACGCCTCCGTCCTGTTCGGGAAGAAGGTCAGACGCCCAGGAATAGGTTTGATACCGGCACGCGCCATTGTGCGCAGCGGTTGGAACTCCAGGTTACTGATACGCAATTCGCAACCCTCCGGCAGACGCTTCACAAAACGCTGAAAAGCATCAAGCCCGCCTGCATCCAGCACTGGTACTGCGTCCCATTTCAGAACGACGATACGTTTGCCCTTAATACGTGACTCAAGGTCGGTAAACAGCCCTTCCGCCGCGGCGAAAAAGAGCGGACCGATAACACGCAGCACCAGCACATCATCAGGCACATCGACATTGACCGGCGCAAGTCGAGTCATTCGCGCAATACGGCGCATAAACAGCAGGGAAGCAAGAACAATCCCCACGCTGATGGCGATGACCATATCAAACAGAACCGTTAATGACATGCACAGCAGCATAACGATGATGTCGTCTTTCGGCGCATGGCGTAACAGATCCACCACTTTATGGGCTTCACTCATATTCCATGCCACCATCAGCAGTAGCGCCGCCATCGCGGAAAGCGGCAGCCAGGAGAGTAGCGGGGCTAAGACCAGTAGCGCCAGAATGACCAGGATAGCGTGAATTACCGCCGAGACGGGAGAGGTCGCGCCAGCGCGAACGTTGGCGGCAGAGCGGGCAATCGCGGCGGTGGCGGTGATGCCGCCAAAGAACGGCGCGACCATATTCCCCAGCCCCTGGCCGATAAGTTCGCTGTTAGCTTTATGTTTGGTGCCGGTCATGCCGTCCAGCACGACGGCGCAGAGCAATGATTCGATTGCCCCCAGCATTGCCATCGAGAAGGCCGCTGGCAGCAGCGCGCGCAGTGAATCCCAGCTTAGCGTGAAATCGGAGCCAGGAAGACTCCACGGCAGCATCAGTTGCGGCAGGAGCTGCGGGATGCCGTTGCCCTGGGTGCCGTCAGCCAGAACGTAATGGAACTGTGAGCCGATAGTCGCCACATTGCCGCCCAGCAGATTAACAATCCCCATTACGGCGCAACCGGCCAGCAGCGCGGGAAGATGTCCTGGCAGACGAATACCGAGACGCGGCCAGAAAATCAACGTTCCCAGCGTTACCACGCCAATGGCGGCATCGCCAATATTGACGGTGGGCAACGCCATAAACAGCGCGCCGACTTTCTGCAAATAGTGCTCTGGCACATGGGCCATCTGCAGACCAAGAAAATCTTTAATCTGCATGGTACCGATGGTAATACCAATCCCTGAGGTAAAACCCAACGTGACCGACACCGGGATATATTCAATCAATCGCCCCAGTCTCGCCAGGCCGAAAAGGATCAGGAAGAAGCCCGACATCAGCGTGGCGACCAGTAGGCCCGCCAGACCAAACTGTTGCGATACCGGATACAAAATCACCACAAACGCGGCGGTAGGGCCGGAAACGCTAAAGCGCGAGCCGCCGGTTAGCGCGATCACGATCCCGGCGACAGCGGAGGTATAGAGGCCATATTGCGGCGCAACGCCACTGCCAATTGCCAGCGCCATCGCCAGCGGGATAGCAATAATCCCGACGGTGATCCCGGCTATCACATCACGGGTGAACCGGGAGGCGGTATATTTTTCTTTCCAGCAAGCATCGATGAGAGCGCGGAAAGGCATCACATGTGAGGAAAATAATTTGTTCACAATAATGTTTCATCCATGAGCGCATCATCTGTCAACTAAATGGCAGGTGAAGGAGGCATAAGTCATACAAAAGGGTGTTACAGACAAAAAAACCCGCCGCAGCGGGTTTCAGATCCGGGTTCGATCAATGCTCGAACATGGCGGAAATCGATTCTTCGTTGCTGATGCGGCGAATCGCTTCGGCCAGCATACCTGACAGGGTCAAGGTACGCACGTTCGGCAGCGCTTTGATTTCGTCGGTCAGCGGAATGGTGTCGCAGACAACGACTTCATCAATGACGGAGTTGCGCAGGTTGTTTGCCGCATTGCCTGAGAAGATCGGGTGCGTCGCGTAGGCAAACACGCGTTTAGCGCCACGTTCTTTCAATGCTTCTGCTGCTTTGCACAGAGTACCGCCGGTATCGATCATATCATCAACCAGCACGCAGTCACGGCCAGCGACGTCGCCGATGATGTGCATCACCTGAGAAACGTTCGCGCGCGGACGACGTTTATCAATGATAGCCATATCGGTATCGTTCAGCAGCTTAGCGATAGCGCGGGCACGAACCACGCCGCCAATATCCGGAGAAACCACGATCGGGTTATCCAGATTCAGTTGCAGCATATCTTCGAGCAGGATTGGGCTACCGAACACGTTATCAACCGGAACGTCAAAGAAGCCCTGGATCTGTTCAGCATGCAGATCTACGGTGAGAACGCGGTCAACGCCGACGCTGGACAGGAAGTCAGCGACAACTTTTGCGGTAATCGGCACACGGGCGGAACGTACGCGACGGTCCTGACGTGCATAGCCAAAGTAGGGAATAACGGCGGTGATACGACCTGCGGAAGCACGACGCAGGGCATCAACCATAACGACCAATTCCATCAGGTTGTCGTTGGTTGGGGCACAAGTGGACTGGATGATGAAAATATCACCACCGCGTACATTTTCGTTGATTTGTACGCTGACTTCGCCGTCGCTAAAGCGACCTACGGCGGCGTCGCCGAGAGAAGTGTACAGGCGGTTGGCAATACGTTGTGCTAGTTCCGGGGTGGCGTTACCAGCAAAAAGCTTCATATCAGGCACGAGAAGAACCTCAGGCATGCGTCCATTGGTGGAAAGAATCTGCCGAAAACTGTGCGGGCCAGGCAAAATCCTATCCAGGCGGTGTATTAAAGAGCGCGATGCAACGTCTGGAACAAGGTGACGTTGTCACCGAAGCTCAGCTTGCCCGGCTTACTCGTCTTCATTCACGTTTCATGTGCGCTGGTATCGATGCCTCACACCGGTCAAATACGGCATATATGACCGGCGATTCGTCATTTCGCCATCTTCCTGAAACCCGAATGCGTTAGAGTAACTCTCGATGCAATGGGGAGAGGTTGACACCCTTCGCCACAAAAGCATTGAGCCATTCCGGGGCTTGCTCAAGCACCTGGCGAGCACAAGACTCTGTATCGAATTCAGCAAAGACACAGGCCCCTGTCCCAGTCAGGCGCGACGGCGCGTATTCTAACAGCCAGGAAAGCGCCGCATCAACCTCGCGAAAACGTTTTCTTGCGATAACCTCGCAATCATTGCTGAATTCACATTTTAGTAACGTATCTATTGACCTTTTTGGCGTATTACGCGGCAATTGAGGATCTTTAAAGATAACCGGCGTCGGAATGCTTACGCCAGGGTGCGCGACCAGATACCATTTTT
This sequence comes from Salmonella sp. A7, assembly GCF_020181675.1. Classification (NCBI taxonomy): domain Bacteria; kingdom Pseudomonadati; phylum Pseudomonadota; class Gammaproteobacteria; order Enterobacterales; family Enterobacteriaceae; genus Salmonella; species Salmonella sp. A7. Next base: position 2,096,032 of record NZ_CP084001.1, read on the forward strand.
CCGGCGGATTCACCGGCGTTAATATTTCGCCTACGCCTTCGGCAAAAGCCGCGTGGCCGCGCACGAACACGGGAACATCCGCCCCCAACGTCAAGCCGATTGCCGCCAGTTCATCAACCGAAAGCCCGCATTGCCAAAGATGATTGAGCGCCACCAGAACGGTCGCGGCGTTAGACGAGCCGCCGCCCAGACCGCCGCCCATGGGAAGGCGCTTCTCAATGCTGATATCCGCGCCGCTTCCGGTGGGCAGGCGTCCACTCTCCGAGGCGACTTTCATCAACAGCCGCGCGGCGCGGACGATCAGATTGTCTTCATTTTCAACGCCGTTAACCGGCGTTAATAAATGGATTTCGCCATCGCGACGCGGTTCGATGTGGAGTGTGTCGCCATAATCCAGAAACTGAAACAGCGTCTGCAGCGTGTGGTAGCCGTCTGCACGCTGTCCGGTGATATATAAAAACAGATTTAATTTTGCCGGAGAAGGCCAATGGGTCATCATTTCACAATCCAGTTATCCATTTTCAGCTTAATGCGCTGACTGCCGTCGGAAAGCTCCATATTGGCAGGCATGGCAGGCTGCGTTTTGCTGTCATAGCCACCGTAAACCACTTTCCAGTTTTTACCATCCTGGCGATAGTTCACTTCGCTCAGGCGGTACTGGTCGTCCAGTTTGTAGTCAGTGGCATCGCCAGGCAGACCGAGGATCCACTGCCGCAGGCTGTTTAACGGAATCGGCATCCCGGTGAGTTTGCCGATCATCTCTTCGGCGTCATCGGCGGTATAACGCTGGCCTTTGTTATCCACCAACTGGACGTTGCCCGGCTGGGCGTTAAGCTCCAGCTCGGTGCTGCCCAGCGGGTTGGTAAGCAGCAGGCGGTAGCGATCCTGTCCGGTCTGTTGCCAGAAGAAGCGCGCATAGACTTTCTGATCATCTGAGATGTAAGCAAAGGCGCCGCGCGTCTGGTATTGATTCAGATGACGCACCTCTTGCTGATGCTGGCGCCACTGAGGGGAATCCGGGCTCTTGCCCGGGCCTTTATGCCCAGGAAGCGTACAGGCGGTGAGAACCAGGCTTGCTAACGGCAGTAGACGAATCAGGCGAAAATCGGGCAGGGTCATAGTGATGACGAATCCTTGTGATACGGTGCAATAATTGCCTGATGGCGTTACGCTTATCAGGCCTGAAAACTGAACCTGCAGGCTGTAAAAACGTTCGCGTCGCGATTCGGCAAATTTTTGCTATCGGTTACAGTTATAGCCTTTAATGCTAGCGCCGCCTGGTGACATCGTCTACTTTCAAGTTGTCTTAAATCATCAAATTAGCGAGCGCTGCCAATTACTCCAAAAGGGGGCTCTCTCTTTTATTGACCACGCGCATCCTGTATGATGCAAGCAGACTAACCATATCAACGCTGGTACTACTCCCGCAGACATGACCCTTTTAGCGCTCGGTATTAACCATAAAACGGCACCTGTATCGCTGCGAGAACGCGTAACGTTTTCGCCGGACACGCTTGATCAGGCGCTGGACAGCCTGCTTGCGCAGCCAATGGTGCAGGGCGGGGTCGTGCTGTCAACCTGTAACCGTACAGAGCTGTATCTGAGCGTGGAAGAGCAGGATAACCTGCAAGAAGCGCTGATCCGCTGGTTATGCGATTACCATAACCTGAACGAGGACGATCTGCGCAACAGTCTGTACTGGCATCAGGACAATGACGCCGTCAGCCACCTGATGCGCGTCGCCAGCGGTCTGGATTCACTGGTGCTGGGCGAACCGCAAATCCTCGGTCAGGTGAAAAAAGCGTTTGCGGATTCGCAAAAAGGCCACCTTAACGCCAGCGCGCTGGAGCGAATGTTTCAGAAGTCTTTTTCCGTCGCCAAGCGAGTGCGGACTGAAACCGATATCGGCGCCAGCGCCGTCTCCGTCGCGTTTGCCGCCTGTACGCTCGCCCGCCAAATCTTTGAATCGCTGTCGACGGTCACTGTACTGTTAGTTGGCGCGGGCGAAACCATTGAACTGGTGGCGCGTCACCTGCGCGAGCATAAAGTACAAAAGATGATTATCGCCAACCGAACCCGCGAGCGCGCGCAAGCCCTGGCGGATGAGGTAGGCGCTGAGGTTATCTCGCTCAGCGATATCGACGCCCGTTTGCAGGATGCCGATATTATCATCAGTTCGACCGCCAGCCCGCTGCCGATTATCGGTAAAGGCATGGTGGAGCGCGCATTAAAAAGCCGTCGCAACCAGCCGATGCTGCTGGTGGATATCGCCGTACCGCGCGACGTTGAGCCGGAAGTCGGCAAACTGGCGAACGCTTATCTTTATAGCGTCGATGATTTACAGAGCATCATTTCGCATAATCTGGCGCAGCGTCAGGCTGCGGCGGTAGAAGCGGAAACGATTGTTGAGCAGGAAACCAGCGAGTTTATGGCCTGGCTACGCGCCCAGGGGGCCAGCGAGACCATTCGGGAATACCGTAGTCAGTCGGAGCAGATTCGTGACGAACTGACTACCAAAGCGCTGTCGGCCCTTCAACAGGGCGGTGATGCGCAAGCCATCTTGCAGGATCTGGCATGGAAACTGACCAACCGCCTGATTCATGCGCCAACGAAATCACTTCAACAGGCTGCCCGTGACGGGGATGACGAACGCCTGAATATTCTGCGCGACAGCCTCGGGCTGGAGTAGCAGCACACACCACACTTTTTTACAGGGTGAATTTACGCCTATGAAGCCTTCTATCGTTGCCAAACTGGAAGCCCTGCACGAACGCCATGAGGAAGTTCAGGCGTTGCTGGGCGATGCGGGAATTATCGCCGACCAGGACCGCTTTCGCGCATTGTCGCGCGAATATGCGCAATTAAGCGACGTTTCTCGCTGTTTTACGGACTGGCAACAGGTTCAGGACGATATCGAGACGGCTCAGATGATGCTCGACGATCCTGAAATGCGAGAAATGGCGCAGGAAGAACTGCGCGAAGCGAAAGAAAAAAGCGAACAACTGGAGCAACAGTTACAGGTACTGCTGCTGCCGAAAGATCCGGACGATGAACGAAACGCGTTCCTTGAGGTTCGCGCCGGCACCGGCGGCGATGAAGCCGCGCTGTTTGCCGGCGATCTGTTCCGCATGTACAGCCGTTATGCCGAATCGCGCCGCTGGCGCGTGGAGATCATGAGCATGAGCGAAGGCGAGCATGGCGGTTATAAAGAGATCATCGCCAAAATCAGCGGCGACGGCGTGTATGGCAGACTGAAATTTGAGTCCGGCGGACACCGCGTACAGCGTGTTCCGGCGACCGAGTCGCAGGGGCGTATCCATACCTCCGCCTGTACCGTCGCCGTGATGCCGGAGCTGCCGGAAGCCGAGCTGCCGGATATTAACCCGGCGGATCTGCGCATTGATACGTTTCGTTCTTCCGGCGCGGGCGGTCAGCACGTTAACACCACCGACTCCGCTATCCGTATTACCCACTTGCCGACCGGCATCGTGGTGGAATGCCAGGACGAGCGTTCGCAGCATAAAAACAAAGCGAAAGCGCTCTCGGTGCTCGGGGCGCGCATTCACGCCGCCGAAACGGCAAAACGCCAGCAGGCCGAGGCGTCAACGCGACGCAATCTGCTTGGCAGCGGCGATCGCAGCGATCGTAACCGGACCTATAATTTCCCGCAGGGGCGCGTGACCGATCATCGTATTAATCTGACGTTATATCGCCTTGATGAAACGATGGAAGGTAAGCTGGATATGCTGATTGAGCCGATTGTTCAGGAACATCAGGCTGACCTGTTAGCCGCGTTGTCCGAGCAGGAATAATGGATTTTCAGCACTGGCTGCATGAGGCGGTAAACCAGCTCCGGGACAGCGACAGCCCCCGGCGCGACGCCGAGATCCTGCTTGAGTACGTTACGGGCAAGGGGCGGACGTATATCATGGCCTTTGGCGAAACGCCGCTTACCGACGTCCAGCAACAACAGCTCGCGGATCTGCTGCAGCGGCGTAAACAGGGCGAACCCATTGCGTACCTGACGGGCTTACGCGAATTTTGGTCGCTGCCGCTCTTCGTTTCTCCCGTCACGCTAATCCCGCGCCCGGATACCGAATGTCTGGTTGAACAGGCGTTGGCGCGATTGCCGGTAAAAACCTGTCGTATTCTGGATTTAGGCACCGGAACCGGCGCGATTGCGCTGGCGCTGGCCTGCGAGCGACCGGATTGCGAGGTGACTGCGGTCGATCGTATGCCTGATGCGGTTGCGCTGGCGATACGCAACGCGGAACATTTGGCTATCCGGAATGTGCGTATACTGCAAAGTTGTTGGTTCAGCGCGCTATCGGGGCAGCAGTTCGACATGATTGTCAGCAATCCGCCCTACATTGACGCGCAGGACCCGCATCTTAGCGAAGGCGATGTACGCTTTGAACCGCGCTCGGCGTTGGTGGCGGACGAAAACGGTATGGCGGATCTTACGCATATTATCGATAACGCCCGCCAGATGTTAACGCCCGGCGGCTTCCTGCTGCTGGAACACGGTTGGCAGCAGGGCGAAGCGGTAAGAGCGGTTTTCAGGCGGTCTGGTTACACGGATGTAGAAACGTGTCGTGATTATGGCGGTAATGAACGCGTGACCTGCGGACGTTTTACGCCATGACAATTGCAATGTTGCTCACGCTTCATCTTATCTGTGTTGCGCTCTCCGTCAGTTTGTTTGTCGCTCGTTACTGGTGGCGCTATTGCGGCCATGCGTTGGCCGCCGCGCGCTGGACACGAATCGTGCCTCCCGTCATAGATACCCTGTTACTGCTTAGCGGTATTGGGTTAATCGTTAAAACGCACATCCTGCCATTCACGGAGTCGGGCTCATGGCTGACTGAAAAACTGTTTGGCGTTATCATCTACATCGTTTTGGGTTTTATTGCGCTTGATTATCGTCAGGCGCGCAGCCAGCAGGCGCGTTTTATCGCTTTTCCGCTGGCGCTGGTGGTGCTGTACATCATCATTAAACTCGCCACCACAAAAATACCGTTACTGGGGTAAGTCATGAGGTCGTTAGCTGATTTCGAATTTAACAATGCGCCGCTGTGTGATGGCATGATCCTGGCATCAGAGATGATTCGCCTGGATTTTCCCACGCAGTTTGTCTACGACGAACTGGAACGTCTGGTCAGTCTGGCGCAGGAAGAAATTAGCCAGCTCCTGTCTCAGGATGAGCAACTGGAAAAATTGCTGGCACTTTTTTACGGCGAGTGGGGGTTCACGGATTCCCGCGGCGTCTACCGTCTTTCTGATGCTTTATGGCTCGATAAAGTCCTGAAAAAACGCCAGGGTAGCGCGGTATCGTTGGGCGCTATTTTATTATGGATAGCAAACCGTCTTGATTTGCCGTTGGTGCCCGTTATCTTCCCAACGCAGTTGATTTTGCGTATTGAATCGCTGGAAGGGGAAATGTGGCTGATTAACCCGTTCAACGGTGAAACGCTTGATGAACATACCCTCGAAGTCTGGTTAAAAGGCAATATTAGTCCGGTCGCCGAGTTGTTTAACGAAGATTTGGACGAGGCGGATAACGCCGAAGTGATTCGTAAGCTACTGGATACGCTGAAATCCTCGCTGATGGAGGAACGGCAAATGGAGCTGGCGCTGCGCGTTAGCGAAGCATTGTTGCAATTTAACCCGGAAGATCCTTACGAAATCCGTGACCGCGGGTTGATCTACGCGCAGCTTGAGTGTGAACACGTTGCGCTGACTGATTTAAGCTACTTCGTTGAACAGTGTCCGGAAGACCCGATCAGCGAAATGATTCGTGCGCAGATCAACACCATTGCGCACAAGCAAATTGTTCTACATTAATTAACCGACATTTTACCTATAAGTGTAAGGCGATCCTATGAAACAAAAAGTGGTTAACATTGGCGACATTAAGGTGGCAAATGACCTGCCGTTTGTGCTGTTTGGCGGTATGAACGTGCTGGAGTCTCGCGATCTGGCAATGCGCATTTGTGAGCACTACGTAACCGTTACCCAGAAGCTGGGTATTCCTTACGTGTTCAAGGCCTCTTTTGATAAAGCCAACCGTTCCTCTATTCACTCTTACCGCGGGCCGGGTCTGGAAGAAGGGATGAAAATCTTCCAGGAGCTCAAACAGACATTTGGCGTAAAAGTGATCACTGACGTCCATGAAGCCAGCCAGGCGCAGCCTGTTGCTGATGTGGTTGACGTGATTCAGCTCCCGGCGTTTCTGGCGCGCCAGACCGACCTGGTGGAAGCGATGGCGAAAACCGGCGCTGTGATTAACGTGAAAAAGCCGCAGTTCGTAAGCCCGGGTCAGATGGGCAATATCGTGGATAAGTTCCATGAGGGCGGTAACGATAAGGTGATTCTGTGCGACCGCGGCGCGAACTTCGGTTATGACAACCTGGTGGTGGATATGCTGGGCTTTAGCGTGATGAAAAAGGTCTCCGGCAACTCGCCGGTGATTTTCGACGTTACCCATGCGCTGCAATGCCGCGACCCATTTGGCGCCGCCTCTGGCGGTCGTCGTGGTCAGGTGACCGAGCTGGCGCGCGCCGGTATGGCTGTCGGTCTGGCGGGCCTGTTCCTGGAGTCGCATCCGGACCCGGCTAACGCGAAGTGCGACGGTCCTTCCGCGCTGCCGCTGGCGAAACTGGAGCAGTTCCTGACCCAGATAAAAGCGATTGATGATTTGGTGAAAAGCTTCGACGAGCTGGATACCGAGAACTGATTGCGGTTTTTAGCTGTGTAGGCCGGATAAGATACTATCCGGCTTTTTTATATCAGGCAAAAATCGTCATCAGATAGGCGGCAAATAAAGCCAGATGCGCCGCGCCGTTTAGCACGTTGGTGCGTCCGGTAGAGAACGAAATATGGCACAGCACTAACGAGGCTACCATCACTACCATTTCCGGCGCGCCTAAACCAAACACCAGATCATTACCTGTCGCCCAGGCGATGAGCGTGACGACTGGCACGGTTAATGAAATCGTCGCCAACACCGATCCGAAGAACAGATTCATTGCCCGCTGAACCTGATTATTCAGTACCGCCTTCAGCGCGCCCAGTCCTTCCGGCGAGAGAATTAACAGCGCGACCAGGAAACCGGTAAAGGCGACCGGGGCGTTCATGCTGGTCAGCAACGCCTCCAGCGGGCTGGCATTCATTTTGGTAACGGCAATGACCGCAATTAAATGAATGAGTAACCAGACCGTATGCCAGCCGCTACTGTGCGCGGAGGGTTTACCGTGGTGTGGATTGTCATCATCGCCTTCATCTTCATGTTCATAGATAAATAAGCTCTGGTGCGTTTTGGTTTGAATCAACAAAAATACGCCGTACATCGCGGCAGAAATTAACGCGACCAATAATGCCTGACCGGTAGAGAAATTGGCTTGCGGCAATGCCATGGGAAAAACCAGCACAATAATCGCCAGCGGAAACAGCGCGATAAGATACTGCTTAATCCCGAATAAATTCATATATTGCGTTGCGAATTTACGCCCGCCCAACAACAACGAGAAACCGACCAGTCCCCCGGTGACAATCATAATAATAGAGTAGAGCGTATCACGCATAAGCGTTGGCGCAGCATCGCCGGTGGCCATCAGCGCTGAAATTAAACTCACCTCAAGAATAACGACGGACAGGCTTAAAATAAGCGATCCGTAGGGTTCGCCGAGTCGGTGCGCTAATACATCGGCATGACGGACCACGCTAAATGCGCTGCTTAAAATACCAATAAGTGCAAGGATATTGATGCCAATAACCACTGGTAGTGACTGGCTGCTTCCCCAAAGGAACAGCACTACCAGCGCAAGAACCGGGAAAATAAGCGAAGTCTCCTTATGGCGGGTTTTCACCGCCTCACAGGCATGTGTCATGAGGGTCTCCCTTGTGCAGGTGTTAATATTTTGGAAAGAGTAAAGAAGGTAAAAATAGCAGAAATTTGTATTTTTTTAGTGGTTTTTTACGTAGTTTTACGGCGTAGACGATTTTTTTCTTTCAAGGTCAGTAAAACAAACATCTTGTTTTAACAGTGTTTAAATAACAAAAAGTTAATTTCCGTAAAAAGCAAAAATCCTCCTCGACTGGCGTAATAACGCATTGTTTACCACACTTAATGTTTTCCCTGAAGACGGAGGCGCTGATGCCGTATAAAGCCAAAAGTGATTTACCCGATAATGTACGGAATGTTCTTCCAGCCCATGCCCAGGACATTTACAAAGAAGCGTTTAATAGCGCCTGGGAGCAATATAAAGATAAAGCCGATCGTCGTGATGACGCCAGCCGCGAGGAAACCGCACACAAAGTCGCCTGGGCGGCGGTTAAAAACGATTATGAAAAAGGCGAGGATGATAAATGGCATAAGAAAAAATGAACGCGGTATTACTCGCGTGTTAGCCTGATTTTCTTGCCGGAAGTCTATCCTGACGCGGGAGCTTTTCCCGCGTACAGATTTAAAATGTCAGCACTTTGTCCGCCGCCAGCGTCCATTGCGCCAGCTCGACCAGCGTTCCGATTTCCACACCGTCAATCAGCGGCAGGGGAGTGATACCACGTCCGTCCGCACAGGTTTTGCATAATTTTACCGGTACGTTTTGCGCGGTCAGAATTTCCAGCATTTGCTGAATATTGTAGCCTTCGGCTGGTTTTTGACCGCGTAACCCTGCGGTTACGGCATCTGACATCAAAAACAGGCGTAAATCGAGATGGCTTTCCTGCTCGCGCAGCGCAATGGCCAGACGCAGGCTATTAAATAATGATTCGCTGCCGTAGGCGGCGCCGTTAGCGATAATGACGATATTTTGCATGAATAACCCTTCTCCTTGAGAAATTTTGTCGGCAATGGCGTTATGTTACCTCGTGAGCCGGGTGCCGCCAAATGCGTGGATAAAATCCCGGGACGCTCTGCGGAAAAAATAAGGATATTCCTGGAAGCACGAGAAAAGGCTGCAAAACCTGTCCGGACACGTTATGGTTTACTCTGATGCCATTCCTCTTATCTTTTGTTGTAGAAGTTGCCGACACGTTGAGCCGTATTGTTTTTCGTTCATTCTCACTCTCGCTTCTCTTGCTGACTGCCAGCGGTACGATCTGTGCGCAGGCGCAAGACCCTTTCACGCAAAACCGTCTGCCGGATTTAGGCATGATGCCGGAATCCCACGAAGGGGAAAAGCATTTTGCCGAGATGGCCAAAGCGTTTGGCGAAGCCAGCATGAAAAATAACGATCTGGATACCGGTGAACAGGCGCGGCAATTCGCTTTCGGACAGGTACGCGATGTGGTCAGCGAGCAGGTTAACCAGCAGCTTGAAAGCTGGCTATCAGCCTGGGGCAGCGCCAGCGTTGATATTAACGTCGATAACGAAGGTCATTTTAACGGCAGTCGCGGAAGCTGGTTTATCCCTTTACAGGATAAACAGCGCTATCTGACCTGGAGCCAGCTTGGCCTTACGCAACAGACTGACGGACTGGTAAGCAACGTTGGCGTAGGACAGCGCTGGGCGCAGGATGGCTGGCTTCTTGGCTATAATACCTTTTACGATAATCTGCTGGATGAAAATTTGCAGCGCGCCGGCTTTGGCGCGGAGGCGTGGGGAGAATATTTGCGTTTATCCGCCAACTATTATCAGCCTTTTGCCGACTGGCAGACGCATACGGCGACCTTAGAACAGCGAATGGCGCGCGGGTATGATATCAACGCGCAAATGCGGCTGCCGTTTTACCAGCATATCAATACCAGCGTTAGTCTGGAGCAGTACTTTGGCGATAGCGTGGATCTGTTTGACTCCGGAACGGGGTATCACAATCCTGTCGCGTTAAAACTGGGTCTCAACTATACGCCAGTACCTTTGCTTACCGTGACCGCCCAGCACAAACAGGGCGAGAGCGGGGTCAGTCAAAATAACCTGGGGCTGACGCTTAACTACCGCTTCGGCGTGCCGCTCAAAAAGCAGCTTGCCGTCAGTGAAGTGGCGCAAAGCCAGTCATTACGCGGTAGCCGCTATGATACGCCGCAACGTAACTCGCTGCCGACAATGGAGTATCGGCAGCGTAAAACGTTAACGGTTTTTCTGGCGACGCCGCCCTGGGATCTTACGCCTGGTGAGACGGTTGCGTTAAAATTGCAGGTGCGCAGCGTGCACGGTATTCGTCATTTGAGCTGGCAGGGCGATACACAGGCATTAAGTTTGACGGCAGGAACGGACACCCGCAGTACCGAGGGCTGGACAATCATTATGCCGGCCTGGGATCACCGCGAAGGCGCGGCAAATCGCTGGCGTTTATCAGTGGTGGTTGAAGATGAAAAAGGTCAGCGTGTCTCTTCCAATGAGATCACGCTCGCGCTGACTGAACCGTTTATCACGATGCCGGACGATAATCCGCATTGGCAACCGTTCCAGGAGCAATAATTAAAAGATGCGTTCCTGATGTACCCAGACGGCGGCCTCCACGCGCGATTTCAGCTTCATTTTCTTGAGCATATGTTTCACGTGCACTTTGACCGTACTTTCGGTGATATCCAGACGTCGGGCAATCATCTTATTTGGCAATCCCTGCGCGATGAGCTTCAGAATATCGCGCTCACGCGGGGTGAGTTGCGTTACATCGCGATCGGTGGTAGCGCGGTTGGCCCGCAGGCTGGCCGCCAGTACCGGCGTTAACGCTTCACTTAATACCATTTCGCCGGCGGCGGCCTGTTGTAACGCTTTGAGCAAGTCCTCAGGCTCCATGTCTTTCAACAGATAACCATCCGCGCCGCGCTTTAGCGCCGTGACGACATCTTCTTCATGGTTGGATACGCTGAAAACGACAATACGTCCTGACAGCGCTTTTTCGCGTAATTTATCCAGCGTTTCGAGACCATTCATTCCCGGCATATTCAAATCAAGGAGGATCAGATCGGGATCGAGCGATTCCGCCAGGTCAATACCCTGCTCACCGTTGCTGGCTTCTCCGACCACGCTGATATCGGGCGCCATACTCACAAGCTGCTTTACACCCGTGCGTAGCATCGGATGGTCGTCAATTAACAGGATGGTTGCCGGTTCCTGATTATTCATGGGTATCTCCCTGGGTTTCTGTGAAGTTTGTTTCTGGAATAAAAGTAACAGTGACCTCTGTTCCGCCAGTCTCGCGTCGGCGTACCTGGCAATCGCCGCGCAAACTTTGCGCCCGATCGCGCATGATGATCATGCCGTAGTGATTACTGCGTTCGGCGTTTTCCGGGACGCCGCAGCCATTATCCTGCACTTTTAGTTTGACCTGTTTGCCACATTGCGTCACTGTCACCACCACATCGTCGGCATGAGAGTGTTTAAGGGCGTTGCTGAGGGCTTCCCTGGCAATTTGCAACAGGTGTATCGCCTGGTGTGAAGGCACCAGGCGGGGGGGAAGCTGATAATCCAGTTTTACCGTAAAGCCAAACCGGGCGCTGAACTCCTGGCAGCTTGCTTCCAGCGCCGGACGTAGCCCGGGTTCCGTCAACTGTAAGCGGAAAGTGGTTAACAGTTCGCGCAGTTGCGCCCAGGAGCAGTTCAGCTCATTGCGAATTTGGCTGAGTAACTCACGGCTGCTTTCCGGTAACACGTCGCCCTGCATTTGCAGGCAGCTCACCTGCATCTTCATACAAGAGAGCGACTGGGCAATAGAATCATGCAGTTCGCGGGCAATGGTGGCACGCTCTTCCATGACAATCAACTGCTGCTGGCGCTCCTGATGCCTGTCGAGCGCCAGAGTCGCGGTAAGCTGTTCAACCAGCGTGTCCACCAACTGTTGCTGATCGTGGCTGAGATGGCGTCCATAGGGCAGCGTTGCCAGCAAAATACCGTATTGGGTGTGAGAATCGGTGAGCCGCCATTTTAAGGTGGTGCCGCCGTTAATCATCGGCAGGGCGCTACGTGGGCAAAGGTGGCAGCCTTTATCATCGCAACTGATGTCCGACTGACAGGTAAATTCCTGGTGATTATCTTCATCTTCCAGGTCATAGACTCGCAGCTCAATATCATGCAACTGGGTTAAATTTTGCAGGCCATTCAGTACCGGTGAAAGACGCTCACATAGCGGAGCCGGTGAATGCAGCCGGCGGTTGGCTTGCCACAAAAACGAGAGAATCTGATTTTTATGTTCCAGACCGGCTGTTTTTTCCTGTACGCGCTGTTCCAGTACCGCATAACTTTCGGCCAGTTCTTCAGACATATTATTGAGCGCAGAACCCAACGCGGCCATCTCATTGCGTCCACTGATATTGGCACGTTGGGTAAAGTCGCGCTGACTGACGGCGCGCGCCATTGATAACAACTGTTTCCAGGGCTGCAAAAGGCGAACACGTAGCCAGATAATCGTAAATACCAGCAATAGCGCCATAAAGATCGCCATTACCCGGTGAACTAATACCACGCGTTCGATACGCAATTCAGTAGTATGGTCGAACGACGTCACCAGGCGATCCAGGCCCGCCACAAAGCGCGTGACATCTTCTGCGACCGCGTGCGCGTTTTGCGCGTGCTGTAGTCCTGGCGAGAGTTCGTTATGCCAGTAATCCTGCAACGCTTTAAGCTGCTTTTGCTGCCCGTCTCGCTCAGCGGCGCGGGTCAGTTCCGGGCTGAATGCCGTTTGCTCCATCTCATCCAGCAGCTTTTGATCTTTAGCATCCAGCGGGACAGCGGCCAGTAGTCGATAGCTTTGCATACGCAATGAGCCCGCTTTATTAATCGCATGAGCGCTACCCTGCACGCCCTGAACCAGCCAGCCGGAAACCGCCATCCCCGCCACGCCGATAGCGGTAGAGAGCATGACAATCAGCGCCAGTTGGTTAACCAGCGTAAGAGGAGAGAAACACCGTTTAAACATGTTACCTTCTTTCTTCGGGGTAATGTCGCCGAAAAAACGTAGCAAAAAAGAGGGGCGTCAATCGGCTGTGCCGCTATTCTCAACGATACAGCGGAGTATACCCATACCTATAACGAGTTACTCCTTAATTGCCGCCGTAGAGAGGTATCTGCGACGGGAAGGAGTAGACAGACACAGCATGGTGAAAAACCACAGCTTTTTTACCAAAATAGCCTACTCATTAAGGGTAATAACGCTTTTTAGTCGCCGGTGATGACGACTTTTCCTTTGATTTATATCAACTTACCTTCGGCAGTAAACCCTAATGTGGCAGACATCAAATCAAGAATCAGAGGTGTCTATGAGTCACTCATCCGCCCCGGAAAGGGCAACTGGCGCTGTTATCACGGAATGGCGTCCGGAAGATCCGGCGTTCTGGCAGCAGCGCGGCCATCGTGTCGCTAGCCGTAATTTGTGGATTTCTGTCCCGTGTTTACTGCTGGCGTTTTGCGTCTGGATGCTATTCAGCGCAGTGGCGGTGAACCTGCCGAAAGTGGGATTTAATTTTACGACCGATCAGCTCTTTATGTTGACTGCGCTGCCATCTGTTTCCGGCGCGCTGCTACGGGTGCCTTACTCCTTTATGGTGCCGCTATTTGGCGGACGTCGCTGGACAGCGTTCAGTACCGGTATCCTCATCGTGCCTTGCGTATGGTTAGGCTTTGCCGTTCAGGATACCAGTACGCCCTTTAGCACTTTCATTATTATTTCCTTGCTGTGTGGTTTTGCCGGCGCGAACTTTGCCTCCAGTATGGCGAACATCAGCTTTTTCTTTCCTAAACAAAAGCAGGGCGGCGCGCTGGGTCTGAACGGCGGTCTGGGCAATATGGGCGTGAGCGTGATGCAGCTGGTTGCGCCGCTGGTGGTTTCGCTCTCTATCTTTGCCGCCTTTGGCAGCCACGGTGTAGAGCAGCCGGACGGTTCTCAGCTCTATCTGGCGAACGCTGCCTGGATTTGGGTGCCTTTCCTGGCCATTTTTACGCTGGCGGCGTGGTTCGGCATGAACGAACTGGCGACGTCTAAGGCCTCGCTAAAAGAGCAACTGCCGGTGCTCAAACGTGGTCATCTGTGGATCATGAGTCTGCTGTATCTGGCGACCTTCGGATCGTTTATCGGTTTCTCCGCGGGGTTCGCTATGCTGTCTAAAACGCAATTCCCGGATGTGCAGATCCTGCATTATGCGTTTTTCGGTCCGTTTATCGGCGCGCTGGCGCGTTCGGCAGGCGGCGCAATTTCTGACCGTCTGGGGGGGACTCGCGTCACGCTTATCAACTTTGTCCTGATGGCGATTTTCAGCGGTCTGCTGTTCCTGACATTACCTACTGGCGGCGTTGGCGGTAGCTTTATCGCGTTCTACGGGGTATTTCTGGCGCTGTTCCTGACGGCTGGGTTGGGGAGTGGTTCTACCTTCCAGATGATCTCCGTTATCTTCCGTAAACTGACGATGGACCGGGTAAAAGCGGAAGGCGGGTCGGACGAAAGAGCCATGCGTGAAGCGGCGACCGATACGGCGGCGGCGCTGGGCTTTATTTCCGCGATTGGCGCGATTGGCGGCTTTTTTATTCCGAAAGCGTTTGGTTCATCTTTAGCCTTAACCGGTTCGCCAGTCGGCGCGATGAAAGTCTTTCTTATTTTCTATATCGCCTGCGTCGTTATTACCTGGGCGGTATATGGACGTCATTCTAAAAATAAAAAGTAACTTTTGATTATCCTTTGCGCGGCGTTAGACCGCGCTTTTTTTTACCCGCATTTAGTTACAACATACTTATAGTCAAAAAGATAGACGCGACAGGGCTAACCACGCACATCTTTATCGGTCATCCAGGGGGATACCCCTTAATACCCACTTGTTGAAAATTTAACATTCATGTCGTGCGTAAATTTAATTTTATACATTTAAATCAATAAGATATATAAATAAAATTCCTCCTCCAAAAGGAGTATGTAGAAGGTTTGCGCGCCATTTGCATCCCTGTCCGCCTTGATCGTTATCAATTCTCACGCCCATTCAGCGCGTTACCTTCGCCCTTAGTTAAGCAATGTCGATTTATCAGAGAGCCGTAAGGTTCCACACAGGAGAAACCCGATGAGTAAATTCCTGGACCGGTTTCGCTACTTCAAGCAGAAGGGCGAAACCTTTGCCGATGGGCACGGCCAGCTTCTCGAAACAAACCGGGACTGGGAGGACGGATACCGCCAACGTTGGCAGCATGACAAAATTGTGCGCTCAACCCATGGGGTGAACTGCACCGGTTCTTGTAGCTGGAAAATTTATGTCAAAAATGGTCTGGTGACCTGGGAAACACAGCAAACCGATTACCCGCGCACCCGTCCTGATATGCCAAACCATGAACCTCGCGGCTGCCCGCGCGGGGCAAGTTACTCCTGGTATCTCTACAGCGCTAACCGACTGAAATATCCGCTAATGCGCAAACGTCTGATGAAGATGTGGCGCGAGGCGAAAAAACTGCATCGCGATCCGGTAGAGGCATGGGCCTCCATCATTGAAGATGCCGATAAAGCCAAAAGCTTCAAACAGGCGCGTGGTCGTGGCGGCTTTGTTCGCTCCTCATGGCAGGAAGTGAACGAGCTGATCGCCGCCTCCAACGTGTACACCGTGAAAACCTATGGCCCTGACCGCGTCGCGGGCTTCTCACCCATTCCGGCGATGTCGATGGTTTCCTACGCTTCCGGCGCACGTTATCTTTCGCTGATTGGCGGTACCTGCCTGAGCTTTTACGACTGGTACTGCGACCTGCCGCCAGCCTCCCCGCAAACCTGGGGCGAGCAGACCGACGTGCCGGAATCCGCTGACTGGTACAATTCCAGCTATATTATCGCCTGGGGCTCTAACGTGCCGCAAACCCGTACGCCGGATGCCCACTTCTTTACCGAAGTACGTTACAAAGGCACTAAAACCGTCGCGGTGACGCCGGACTATGCCGAAATCGCCAAACTGTGCGATCTGTGGCTGGCACCGAAGCAGGGGACCGATGCGGCGATGGCGCTGGCGATGGGCCACGTCATGCTGCGCGAATTCCACCTCGACAACCCGCGCCAGTACTTCACCGATTATGTCCGTCGCTATACCGACATGCCAATGCTGGTGATGCTTGAAGAGCGTGATGGTTATTATGCCGCAGGTCGTATGCTGCGCGCTGCCGATCTCGTTGATTCGCTGGGGCAGGAAAATAACCCGGAATGGAAAACCGTCGCCATTAACAGCAACGGTGAAATGGTGGCGCCAAACGGTTCAATTGGTTTCCGCTGGGGCGAAAAAGGCAAATGGAACCTCGAACAGCGCGACGGGACTACCGGTGCAGAAACTGAATTGCAGCTCAGCTTGCTGGGCAGCCAGGATGAGATTGCTGACGTGGGCTTCCCGTATTTCGGCGGCGAGGGTTCAGAGTACTTTAATCATGTGGCGCTGGATAACGTCCTGCTGCATAAATTGCCGGTTAAACGTCTGCAACTGGCCGATGGTTCTTCAGCGTTAGTCACTACCGTGTATGACCTGACCATGGCGAACTATGGTCTGGAACGCGGCCTCAACGATGAAAATTGTGCCGCCAGTTATGATGATACCAAAGCGTATACGCCAGCATGGGCCGAGCAGATCACCGGCGTGCCGCGGGCGCAGATCATCCGTATCGCACGGGAGTTCGCCGATAACGCGGACAAAACGCACGGGCATTCAATGATTATCGTTGGCGCCGGTCTGAACCACTGGTATCACCTCGATATGAACTATCGCGGGCTGATCAATATGTTGGTGTTCTGTGGTTGCGTTGGTCAGAGCGGCGGCGGTTGGGCGCACTACGTCGGCCAGGAAAAACTGCGTCCGCAGACCGGCTGGCAGCCGCTGGCGTTTGCCCTTGACTGGCAGCGTCCGGCGCGTCACATGAATAGCACCTCTTACTTCTATAACCACTCCAGCCAGTGGCGCTACGAGACGGTGACCGCCGAGGAGTTACTGTCGCCGATGGCGGACAAATCCCGCTATAGCGGTCATCTGATTGACTTCAATGTGCGCGCCGAGCGTATGGGCTGGTTGCCGTCGGCGCCGCAGTTAGGCACTAACCCGCTGTATATTGCGCGTGAAGCGGAAAAAGCCGGTATGACACCGGTAGATTATACCGTCAAATCCCTGAAAGAGGGTTCGATTCGCTTTGCCGCCGAGCAGCCGGAAAACGGTAAAAACCACCCGCGTAACCTGTTCATCTGGCGTTCTAACCTGCTTGGGTCTTCCGGTAAGGGCCATGAGTACATGCTGAAATATCTGCTGGGTACTGAGCATGGTATTCAGGGGCTGGATCTGGGTAAACAGGGCGGTGTGAAGCCGGAAGAAGTGGAATGGCGTGACAATGGCCTGGACGGCAAACTGGATCTGGTGGTGACGCTGGACTTCCGCCTGTCGAGCACCTGCCTGTACTCCGATATCGTACTGCCGACGGCGACCTGGTATGAAAAAGACGATATGAATACCTCGGATATGCATCCGTTTATTCATCCGCTGTCTGCCGCCGTAGATCCGGCCTGGGAATCGAAAAGCGACTGGGAAATCTACAAAGGCATTGCGAAGAAATTCTCCGAAGTCTGTGTAGGCCACCTGGGTAAAGAGACTGACGTCGTGACGCTGCCGATCCAGCACGATTCTGCCGCTGAACTGGCGCAGCCGCTGGACGTGAAAGACTGGAAAAAAGGCGAATGCGATCTGATTCCAGGGAAAACCGCGCCGCACATCATGACCGTCGAGCGCGATTACCCAGCGACTTACGAACGCTTTACCTCTATCGGCCCGCTGATGGAGAAAATCGGCAACGGCGGGAAAGGGATTGTCTGGAACACGCAGAGCGAAATGGACTTGCTGCGTAAGCTCAATTACACCAAAGCGGACGGTCCGGCGAAAGGCCAGCCGATGCTCAACACGGCGATTGACGCGGCAGAGATGATCCTGACGTTAGCGCCGGAAACCAACGGTCAGGTGGCGGTGAAAGCCTGGGCGGCGCTGAGCGAGTTTACCGGTCGCGACCATACGCATCTGGCAACCAATAAAGAAGAAGAGAAAATCCGCTTCCGCGATATTCAGGCCCAGCCGCGCAAAATTATCTCCAGCCCGACCTGGTCTGGTCTGGAAGATGAGCACGTTTCTTATAACGCCGGTTATACCAACGTTCACGAGTTGATTCCATGGCGTACGCTGTCTGGCCGCCAACAGTTGTATCAGGATCACCAGTGGATGCGCGACTTCGGCGAAAGTTTGCTGGTGTATCGTCCACCGATCGACACCCGCTCGGTGAAAGAGGTGATGGGGCGTAAATCCAACGGTAATCCGGAGAAGGCGCTCAACTTCCTGACGCCGCACCAGAAATGGGGTATCCACTCGACCTACAGCGATAACCTGTTGATGCTGACCTTGTCGCGTGGCGGCCCGATTGTGTGGATGAGCGAAACCGACGCCAAAGATCTGGGCATTGAAGATAACGACTGGATCGAAGTCTTCAACAGCAACGGCGCATTGACCGCACGCGCAGTGGTCAGCCAGCGTGTACCGGCGGGCATGACCATGATGTACCACGCGCAGGAACGTATCGTAAACCTGCCGGGGTCGGAAATTACCCAGCAGCGCGGCGGTATTCATAACTCGGTGACGCGCATTACGCCGAAACCGACCCATATGATCGGCGGCTATGCGCAGTTAGCCTACGGCTTTAACTACTACGGTACCGTCGGCTCCAACCGCGATGAGTTTGTGGTGGTACGTAAGATGAAGAACATTAACTGGTTGGATGGCGAAGGCAATGACCAGGTACAGGAGAGCGTAAAATGAAAATTCGTTCACAAGTCGGCATGGTGCTGAATCTCGATAAGTGCATCGGCTGTCATACCTGTTCAGTCACCTGTAAAAACGTCTGGACCAGTCGCGAAGGTATGGAATACGCGTGGTTCAACAACGTAGAAAGTAAGCCTGGCGTTGGTTTTCCGAATGACTGGGAAAATCAGGAAAAATGGAAAGGCGGCTGGATCCGCAAAATCAACGGCAAACTACAGCCGCGCATGGGCAACCGGGCGCTGCTGCTGGGTAAAATCTTCGCTAACCCGCATCTGCCGGGCATCGACGACTACTACGAGCCGTTTGATTACGACTACCAGAACCTGCATACCGCGCCGGAAAGCAAACATCAGCCGATCGCGCGTCCGCGCTCGCTGATTACCGGCCAGCGGATGGACAAAATTACCAGCGGGCCAAACTGGGAAGAGATTCTGGGCGGCGAGTTCGAAAAACGCGCCAACGATCAGAATTTCGAAAACATGCAGAAGGCGATGTACGGCCAGTTCGAAAACACCTTCATGATGTACCTGCCGCGCCTGTGCGAGCACTGCCTCAATCCGGCGTGCGTGGCGACCTGCCCGAGCGGTGCTATCTACAAGCGTGAAGAAGATGGCATCGTGCTGATCGACCAGGACAAGTGCCGCGGCTGGCGGATGTGTATCACCGGTTGCCCGTACAAGAAAATTTACTTCAACTGGAAGAGCGGCAAGTCCGAGAAGTGCATCTTCTGCTACCCGCGTATCGAAGCCGGTCAGCCGACCGTTTGCTCGGAAACTTGCGTGGGGCGTATCCGCTACCTTGGCGTACTGCTGTATGACGCAGATGCCATTGAAAGCGCCGCCAGTACGGAAAACGAAAAAGATCTGTACCAGCGTCAACTGGACGTGTTCCTCGATCCGAACGATCCGGTTGTCATTGAACAGGCGCTGAAGGACGGCGTGCCGCAGAGCGTGATCGATGCGGCGCAGCAATCGCCAGTGTACAAAATGGCGATGGACTGGAAGCTGGCGCTGCCGCTGCATCCGGAATACCGCACGCTGCCGATGGTCTGGTACGTGCCGCCGCTGTCGCCGATTCAGTCTGCCGCCGACGCGGGTGAACTGGGCAGCAACGGTATTCTGCCGGATGTAGACAGTCTGCGTATCCCGGTTCAGTACCTGGCGAATCTGTTGACCGCTGGCGACACCCAGCCGGTACTGTTGGCACTGAAACGGATGCTGGCGATGCGTCACTACAAACGTGCGGAAACCGTAGACGGTAAAGTGGATACCCGCGCGCTGGAAGAGGTGGGTTTAAGCGAAGCCCAGGCGCAGGAAATGTATCGTTATCTGGCGATTGCCAACTATGAAGATCGTTTCGTGGTGCCGAGCAGCCATCGTGAACTGGCGCGTGACGCATTCCCGGAGAAAAGCGGTTGTGGCTTTACCTTCGGCGATGGTTGCCACGGGTCTGATACCAAATTCAATCTGTTCAACAGCCGCCGCATCGACGCTGTTGATGTGACCAGCAAAACGGAGCCGCACGCATGATTGAACTCGTCATTGTTTCGCGTCTGCTCGAGTACCCGGATGCAGCCCTGTGGCAGCATCAGCAGGAACTTTTCGATGCACTCGCGTCATCTGAGAACCTGGATAAAGAGGATGCCCAGGCTCTGGGCGTTTTCCTGCGCGATTTAACCGCGCAGGACATGCTGGATGTACAGGCCGCCTACAGTGAACTGTTTGACCGTGGTCGCGCCACATCGCTGCTGCTGTTTGAACATGTACACGGGGAATCCCGCGATCGCGGTCAGGCGATGGTTGACCTGATGGCACAGTATGAACAGCACGGTTTGCAGCTCGACAGCCGCGAACTTCCCGATCATCTGCCGCTGTATCTGGAATACCTTGCGCAATTGCCGAAAAGCGAAGCGTTAGGGGGATTACAGGATATCGCGCCGATTCTGGCGCTGCTAAGCGCACGTTTGCAACAGCGTGACAGCCGTTATGCGGTGCTGTTCGATCTGCTGTTAAAACTGGCGAATACCGTTATCGACAGCGATAAAGTGGCTGAAAAAATTGCGAATGAAGCACGTGATGATACCCCACAAGCGTTGGATGCGGTCTGGGAAGAAGAGCAGGTGAAATTCTTCGCCGATCAGGGGTGTGGCGAGTCGGAGATCTCCGCTCACCAGCGTCGTTTTGCCGGTGCCGTGGCGCCGCAATATCTGAATATCACCACCGGAGGACAGCACTAATGCACTTCCTGAATATGTTCTTCTTTGATATCTACCCGTACATTGCCGGATCGGTATTTCTGATCGGTAGCTGGTTACGTTACGACTACGGCCAGTACACCTGGCGGGCGGCCTCCAGCCAGATGCTGGATCGCAAAGGAATGAACCTGGCGTCAAACCTGTTCCACATTGGGATTTTGGGTATTTTCGCCGGTCACTTCCTGGGCATGTTAACGCCGCACTGGATGTATGAAGCTTTTCTGCCGGTCGACGTGAAACAGAAGATGGCGATGATTGCCGGCGGCGCCTGCGGCGTGCTGACTCTGGTTGGCGGTATTTTACTGCTCAAGCGTCGTCTGTTCAGCCCACGTGTCCGCGCCACCACTACCGGAGCAGATATTTTGATTCTCTCGCTGCTGGTGATTCAGTGCGCGCTGGGCCTGTTGACCATTCCGTTCTCCGCCCAGCATATGGACGGGAGTGAAATGATGAAGCTGGTCGGGTGGGCGCAGTCAGTTGTGACCTTCCACGGTGGCGCATCCGCACATCTGGACGGTGTGGCCTTTATCTTCCGTATGCACCTGGTACTGGGGATGACGCTGTTCCTGTTGTTCCCATTCTCGCGCCTGGTGCATATCTGGAGCGTGCCGGTCGAGTATCTGACCCGCAAATACCAGATTGTTCGTGCACGTCACTGATTTTCTCTCGATGCCCTAAACTCCGCTTCGGCGGAGTTTTTTTATGGCTGTTTGCCGGATGGCGGCATAAATGCCTTATCCGGCCTACGCAGGCGTCAACTCTCCTGTAGGCCTGATAAGCGCAGCGCATCAGGCATATTGCGGGCAAGTATTGAGGGCAGAATATAGGACATTAAGGTTTGATCTTGCTGAAGTGCGACTGGGAAGTGATGGTGGTGGGGGAAGGTTGACTCAGCGCTGCGCGCTTCGCCCTTCGGGTCGTTGCCTGCGGCAACGCTTTCTCGCTTTCGCTCGAATCGAACCTTAGTCGAAGCTTCTCATCCTTCCCCGTACGGAGAGATATGAGGCACTGTGCTTAACGGGGATAAGATACGCGACGAGAGTGATGGTGGTGGGGGAAGGTTGACTCAGCGCTGCGCGCTTCGCCCTTCGGGTCGTTGCCTGCGGCAACGCTTTCTCGCTTTCGCTCGAATCGAACCTTAGTCGAAGCTTCTCATCCTTCCCCGTACGGAGAGATATGAGGCACTGTGCTTAACGGGGATAAGATACGCGACGAGAGTGATGGTGGTGGGGGAAGGATTCGAACCTTCGAAGTCGATGACGGCAGATTTACAGTCTGCTCCCTTTGGCCGCTCGGGAACCCCACCAGGGGTAATTCAAATTGTAGGTAAAGCTTGAAGATGGTGGTGGGGGAAGGATTATTCGTCGCTTCGCTCCTCACCCTACGGGCCGTTGCCGTTGGCAACGTTCTCTCGCTTTCGCTCAAGTCGAACCTTAATCGAAGGTTCTCACCCTTCCCCGACAAGTGCAAACTTCTGCATTGCTCATCAAGTTAACTACATCGCTGTAGTGAATAATGGTGGTGGGGGAAGGATTCGAACCTTCGAAGTCGATGACGGCAGATTTACAGTCTGCTCCCTTTGGCCGCTCGGGAACCCCACCACGGGGTAATGCTTAATACTGGCCCGCTTCCTTTCGGGAAGCGGGGCGCATCATATCAAATGACACGCCGCTGTAAAGCATTCCTTTGCCTGAAATGAACTGTTTGCGTACTTTTCATCCGTAACGGATTAAAGCTAATCAATTCATATTACTGACGATTAAAGAATAATCGTCCGATTGCCGTAAACAAAGACCCGCTGCGCCAGAACCTGATACAGCGCGCGGCTTAATACGTTTTTCTCAACGTCGCGCCCGGCACGCATCATATCTTCTGCGGTGTAGGTGTGATCGACGTGAATCACGTCCTGCATAATGATTGGGCCTTCATCCAGATTATCATTCACATAGTGCGCGGTAGCGCCGATGATTTTCACGCCGCGCTCATAGGCCTGATGATAAGGGCGCGCGCCGATAAACGCCGGCAGGAATGAGTGGTGGATATTGATAATTTTGTTCGGGAAGCGCGCCACAAAACCTGGCGTCAAAACACGCATATACTTGGCCAGCACCACATAGTCCGGTTGATGGGCATCAATGGCGTCCGCCATCTTCGTGTCATGCTCTTCACGCGTTAATCCCTCATGGCTGACCAGTTCGAAAGGGATCTCAAAACGTTCAACCAGCGAGCGTAACGTTTCATGGTTGCCAATGACCGCGGCGATTTCAACATCCAGCCCTCCATAGTTGGCTTTCATCAGCAGGTCGCCCAGACAATGCGCCTCTTTGGTAACCAGAATCACTACCCGACGGCGTCCGGCGGGATTGAGTTCACGAACAGAGCCTTCCGGTAAGGCGCTGTCCAGATCGGCCAGAAGAGTGGAATCATTGAAGATGCCTTCCAGCTCGGTCCGCATAAAAAAGCGACCGGTGCGATGGTCCACAAATTCATTGTTTTGCACAATATTAAGCTCGTGCTTATAGCAAATGTTGGTAATCCGCGCGATAAGGCCTTTTTGATCGGGACAAATAGTACGCAGAACTTTACGTTGTAGTGATTGCATTGCCGGAAAAATCCTGTTGAGAGTGTTTGCTGTATCGATACTGTCAGGCGTCACTGGCCGCAGCACTTTTTAAATTTTTTGCCTGAACCGCACGGGCAGGGATCATTTCGACCCAACTGCGGGCGGGTACCGTCAATATAATACCACTGACCGTTTTCTTTGATAAAACGAGAGCGTTCGATAATCGCCCCGGTTTTCCCTTGTTCGGAAAAGCGCGCGATAAAACTAACATACCCTGTATTTTCTGCGTCTGACCAGGTATGTTCAAAAATAGTCAGGCCGAGCCACTTGGTATTGGCAAATCCGGCGATGATATCATCACGAAACGCGGCCGCATTGCAGGTTGGATGCCAGCTCTTAATTAAGTAATCTGCGTCTTTCATCACAAAAGCGCAGTAACGAGAGCGCATGAGATGTGACGGATCGGGTGCTACTCGTTCTCCGGACACAATACGACCACAACATAGGCTATACTCGTCAGCGCTACCACAGGGACAAGGCTGAGACACAATAATCTCCCTGAATATAAAAAACGGCGTTGAACGCCAGGGTGGCATTATGTTAACTGAGCAGTGGCGATGTTGCTACGTCTTGAAGCCAGGGGAAGTCGTTAAGTACGATGAGAAAAATGAAAATAGGGCTGGCGCTGGGATCTGGCGCAGCGAGAGGATGGTCTCATATTGGGGTCATCAAAGCCCTCAAGCAAACAGGCATTGATATTGATATCGTTGCGGGATGCTCAATAGGTTCACTGGTCGGCGCCGCGTATGCCTGTAATAAATTATCGGCGCTTGAACAGTGGGTATGTTCATTCCGCTACTGGGATGTTTTACGCCTGATGGATGTATCCTGGGGCAGAGGAGGGTTGCTTCGCGGCGAACGCGTATTTAATCACTATCGGGATATTATGCCCGTCACGGATTTTGACCACTGTTCAAGACGTTTTGGCGCGGTCGCGACGAATCTTAGCACGGGACGAGAGCTATGGTTTACTGAAGGCGATCTACACCTTGCCGTACGCGCGTCGTGCAGTATGCCAGGGCTGATGTCTCCGGTTGAACATAACGGTTACTGGCTGGTAGATGGCGCAGTCGTTAATCCGGTACCTGTTTCGTTAACCAGGGCGCTGGGGGCTGATATCGTTATTGCGGTAGATCTGCAACATGATGCCCACCTCATGCAGCAAGATTTACTCTCTGTAAATGTCGGGAATATCAATGAAGAGAGCGATGATGCGCTGCCCTGGCATAAGCGTTTAAAAGAACGTTTCAGTAGCCTGACTTCACGCCGTGGCGTGAGTTCGCCTGGGGCAATGGAAATCATGACAACCTCCATTCAGGTGTTGGAAAATCGTCTTAAACGTAACCGTATGGCTGGCGATCCGCCTGATATTCTCATTCAACCATTCTGTCCGCAAATCTCTACGCTGGATTTTCATCGCGCCCATGCCGCTATTGCGGCGGGTCATTTAGCCGTAGAGAAAAAGATGGACGAACTTATACCCTTGGTGCGTACCGACGTTTAATGTACCTTTTACGATCACTTAAGCAAATTCTGACAGGCGCAAGCGGCAATACCATGCCACTATTGATTAAAGCCAGTCAGGGGAGAGAACATGACGCAGCCATTGGTCGGAAAACAGATTCTTATTGTTGAAGACGAGCCTGTATTTCGCTCGCTTCTGGATTCGTGGTTTTCCTCTTTGGGAGCGACAACGGCATTGGCAGGCGACGGGGTGGATGCCCTGGAGTTGATGGGGCGTTTTACCCCTGATCTCATGATATGTGATATCGCTATGCCGAGAATGAACGGTCTCAAACTGGTAGAAAACTTACGTAATCGCGGAGACCAGACGCCTATTCTGGTTATTTCCGCAACAGAAAATATGGCGGATATCGCCAAAGCGTTACGCCTTGGGGTTGAAGATGTCTTGCTGAAGCCGGTAAAAGATCTCAACCGCTTGCGGGAAACCGTATTCGCTTGCTTATACCCTAATATGTTTAACTCGCGGGTTGAAGAAGAAGAACGCCTGTTTCGTGACTGGGATGCAATGGTGAGTAATCCAACCGCCGCAGCGCAATTGTTGCAGGAATTGCAGCCCCCGGTACAGCAGGTGATTTCTCATTGCCGCATTAATTACCGGCAGCTCGTTTCCGCCGATCAGCCTGGACTGGTGCTGGATATTGCGCCGCTATCTGATAACGAACTGGCATTTTATTGCCTGGATGTCACCCGGGCGGGCGATAACGGCGTGTTAGCCGCATTGTTGCTGCGAGCGCTATTTAACGGCTTATTGCAGGATCAGCTCGGCCAACAAAAGCACCGTTTACCGGAGTTAGGCGCGCTATTAAAACAGGTAAATCATCTGCTCAGACAAGCCAATTTACCTGGGCAATTCCCGCTATTTGTCGGCTACTATCACAGTGAGCTCAAAAATTTGATTCTCGTCTCCGCCGGATTGAACGCCACCTTAAATACGGGCGCTCATCAGGTTCAAATTAGCAGCGGCGTGCCGCTAGGAACATTGGGTAACGCCTACCTTAACCAATTAAGCCAGCGTTGCGACTCATGGCAGTGTCAAATATGGGGCGCAGGAGGGCGTCTGCGATTGATGTTGTCTGCGGAATGACCAAACGGAAGAGTGAGCGGAAATTGCTTTACCGGCCTTTCCCGACGAGTGTTACTATCTGCGGCAGATTTATAAGTATTTGTCTTAATTATACCAATATAAGTCCTTTTTGGACCTGAGGCTTGTTCTGGTACTGATATACTGGAACACGATACAGATTAATGAACACGTTCAATACATGAACAGTCCAGGAGAATTTTAAATGGCTGCCCTTAATTCGAAAGTCAAAAAAGCCGTTATCCCGGTCGCGGGATTGGGAACCAGGATGCTGCCAGCGACCAAAGCTATCCCGAAAGAGATGCTGCCGCTGGTTGATAAGCCATTAATTCAGTACGTCGTGAACGAATGTATCGCTGCTGGCATTACTGAAATCGTGCTTGTGACGCACTCGTCTAAAAACTCTATTGAAAACCACTTTGATACCAGTTTTGAGCTGGAAGCGATGCTGGAAAAACGCGTTAAGCGTCAGCTTCTGGAGGAGGTTCAGTCTATTTGCCCTCCGCATGTCACTATTATGCAGGTACGTCAAGGGCTGGCAAAAGGCCTGGGCCATGCCGTATTGTGCGCGCATCCCGTTGTCGGAAACGAACCTGTCGCTGTTATTCTACCAGACGTTATTCTTGACGAATATGAGTCCGACCTGTCTCAGGATAACCTGGCTGAAATGATCCGCCGTTTCGACGAAACCGGCAATAGCCAGATTATGGTTGAGCCGGTAGAAGATGTGACTGCATACGGCGTGGTAGATTGCAAAGGCGTTGAGCTGGCGCCGGGCGAAAGTGTGCCGATGGTTGGCGTGGTTGAAAAACCAAAAGCGGATGTCGCGCCGTCTAACCTTGCGATTGTTGGGCGTTATGTGTTGAGCGCGGATATCTGGGCGTTGCTGGCGAAAACCCCTCCGGGCGCCGGGGATGAAATTCAGTTGACCGATGCTATCGATATGCTGATCGAAAAAGAAACGGTTGAAGCCTACCACATGAAGGGTAAAAGCCATGACTGTGGTAATAAGTTAGGATATATGCAGGCATTCGTTGAATATGGCATCCGTCATAATTCGCTGGGTGCTGAATTTAAAGCCTGGCTTGAAGAAGAAATGGGTATTAAGAAGTAACGATACGTTATAAATTTTTTAACAGAAGCGCTGGTAAATCCGGCGCTTTTTTTATGCCTGGGGTTGTCAGCGGAGAACTCAGGCAAAAAAAATCCCGCCAGCGGCGGGATTTTAAGCATCCAGGAAGTAAATTATTCCTTGATCAGGAAATCTTCCAGTTGCTTACCTTGTTCTTCCATTGCTTTTTTGATTACAGCCGGTGTACGACCCTGGCCAGTCCAGGTTTTAGTTTCACCGTTTTCGTCAACATAGCTATATTTAGCCGGACGAGCTGCGCGTTTAGCTTTGGTGCCGGATTTAGCGGCAGCCATGCTATTCAGCAGTTCATTCGGGTCAATGCCGTCGGCAATTAACATTTCACGATACTGTTGCAGTTTACGAGTGCGTTCTTCCACTTCAGCAGCAGCAGCGCTTTCTTCTTCACGACGCTCATTAACGACAACTTCTAATTTTTCCAGCATTTCTTCAAGCGTTTCCAGAGTACATTCTCTTGCCTGCGCACGAAGAGTACGGATGTTGTTCAGAATTTTAAGTGCTTCGCTCATTGTAGTAATCTCAAACTTATATTGGGGTGGTTTGTTGAGCTAATAATAGAGCGATAAATTCAGTTGTGCAATAGCCAGGAATGTAAGGAATTCAAAATTACGCTTTATTAAGCACACGTTTTAATTATCTCAACTTAAATTTTCCTTGAGGCGACGCACAAAAAAGAGCTTATTGGCAGGGGGGATACTCATCGTCTGTCGCTAAAAATTTAGGAGTCAGGTCACATTTTATCATGATGAAATACGATCTCATTGCAGAGATATCAATCTCTTGTATTAGCTTTCCTTACAAGAAAACCCTATTACTTTGCACCGGGTATGAGTAACGGTAACAATAAGTACAAGGTTTTCATATTGGCGGGTGATGATAAGCATTGTTGATGAATTTTAACGGCATAATTTGTGAAGGAATGTGTATATGCCCTTCATACTTCAAGTTGCTTATGTGTTGGCTACGCTCGCTCACCCCAGTCACATAGTTATCTATGCTCCTGGGGACTCACTCCCTTGCCGCCTTTAAGCAACTCAAATTATTTTGGGTATAGTGAGCGATGTTTGTACAATTCTTAATACTCACCGGAGCGCGAGCCGCGCCGTCGCGTCGGTAAATTATGGTACAATCCCGCCAATCTTTATTTCACTCAGGTGAGGTCCTGCGACCAATGGCACAGCTATATTTCTACTATTCGGCAATGAATGCGGGTAAGTCGACTGCACTGCTGCAATCTTCATACAATTATCAGGAACGCGGGATGCGTACCGTCGTATATACGGCGGAAATCGACGATCGTTTCGGCGCAGGCAAAGTCAGCTCTCGTATCGGTTTGTCGTCGCCGGCAAAATTGTTTAACCAAAATACATCCTTGTTTGAAGAGATTCGTGCCGAGAGCGCGCGGCAGACAATACATTGCGTGTTAGTCGACGAAAGCCAGTTTTTGACTCGCCAGCAGGTTTATCAATTATCCGAGGTTGTCGACAAATTAGATATTCCCGTACTTTGCTATGGGCTACGAACAGACTTTCGTGGGGAGCTCTTTGTCGGCAGCCAATACTTGCTGGCATGGTCAGATAAGCTGGTGGAATTAAAAACTATCTGTTTCTGCGGTCGTAAAGCCAGTATGGTTCTGCGACTTGATCAGGACGGCAGGCCTTATAACGAAGGCGAACAGGTGGTTATTGGCGGGAATGAACGCTACGTTTCAGTTTGCCGTAAGCATTATAAGGACGCGCTGGAGGAGGGCTCACTGACGGCGATTCAGGAGCGTCATCGGCACATATGATACCCGAGGTAGCGATGGCTTATAAAACGCCCTGTAGCGCTTTGGACGTCATTATTCAGGCCTCCTGACGAAGGGCGTGCCGTGAGCGCGTAGGCCAGATGATAAGCATAGCGCCTTCAGGCATCAGATAAACCGGTAAAACAAAAAACGGCCTCAATTGAGGCCGTTATTGTCATGCTAAAGCAGATAACGAATTAAGCGGATTTTTTCGCTTTCTTCTCTGCTTTCGGTGCTGCAACGACGTCTTTCTTCGCTGCAACTTCACCTTCGGTGAAATCACGACCGTAGTAGGTATCCAGCAGAATCTGTTTCAGTTCGGAGATCAGCGGATAACGCGGGTTAGCGCCGGTGCACTGGTCATCGAAGGCATCTTCAGACAGTTTGTCAACGTGTGCCAGGAAGTCAGCTTCCTGTACGCCTGCTTCACGGATAGACTTAGGAATACCCAGCTCAGCTTTAATGCTTTCCAGCCATGCCAGCAGTTTTTCAATCTTAGCGGCGGTACGGTCGCCCGGCGCGCTCAGGCCCAGGTGGTCAGCAATTTCAGCGTAACGGCGGCGTGCCTGCGGACGATCGTACTGGCTGAAAGCGGTCTGCTTGGTCGGGTTGTCATTCGCGTTGTAGCGGATAACGTTACAAATCAGCAGGGCGTTCGCCAGACCGTGCGGAATGTGGAACTGAGAGCCCAGTTTGTGCGCCATGGAGTGACATACACCGAGGAAGGCGTTGGCAAACGCGATACCGGCGATAGTCGCTGCACTGTGAACACGTTCACGCGCAACCGGGTTTTTAGACCCTTCGTGGTAAGACGCCGGCAGGTTTTCTTTCAGCAGTTTCAGAGCCTGCAGAGCCTGACCGTCAGAGAACTCAGAAGCCAGTACGGAAACGTAAGCTTCCAGGGCGTGAGTTACCGCATCCAGACCACCGAACGCACACAGGGACTTCGGCATATCCATCACCAGGTTGGCATCGACAATCGCCATATCCGGGGTCAGGGCGTAGTCAGCCAGCGGATATTTCTGACCGGTTGCATCGTCGGTCACAACCGCAAACGGTGTGACTTCAGAACCGGTACCGGAAGTGGTGGTGACGGCGATCATTTTCGCTTTCACGCCCATTTTCGGGAACTTGTAGATACGTTTACGGATGTCCATAAAGCGCAGCGCCAGTTCTTCGAAGTGAGTTTCCGGGTGTTCGTACATGACCCACATGATTTTCGCGGCGTCCATCGGGGAACCGCCGCCCAGCGCGATGATTACGTCCGGTTTGAAGGAGTTCGCCAGCTCAGCGCCTTTGCGAACAACGGAAAGCGTCGGGTCGGCTTCAACTTCGAAGAAGACTTCGGTTTCAACGCCAGCCGCTTTCAGCACAGAGGTGATCTGGTCTGCGTAGCCGTTGTTGAACAGGAAGCGGTCAGTCACGATGAGCGCACGTTTGTGGCCATCAGTAATCACTTCATCCAGCGCGATGGGCAGAGAGCCACGGCGGAAGTAGATAGATTTCGGAAGTTTGTGCCACAACATGTTTTCAGCTCGCTTAGCAACGGTTTTCTTGTTGATCAGGTGTTTCGGACCAACGTTTTCAGAGATGGAGTTACCACCCCAGGAACCACAACCCAACGTCAGGGAAGGTGCGAGTTTGAAGTTGTACAGATCACCGATACCACCCTGAGAGGCCGGGGTGTTGATCAGGATACGCGCGGTTTTCATCATCTGACCGAAGTAAGCAACGCGTTCTGGCTGGTTATCCTGGTCAGTGTACAGGCAGGAGGTGTGACCGATACCGCCCATAGCGACCAGTTTTTCTGCTTTTTCTACCGCTTCTTCGAAATCTTTCGCACGATACATCGCCAGAGTCGGAGACAGTTTTTCGTGTGCGAACGGTTCGCTTTCATCAACGACCGTAACTTCACCGATCAGAATCTTGGTGGTTTCTGGTACGGAGAAGCCTGCCAGTTCAGCGATTTTGTAGGCTGGCTGACCAACGATAGCGGCGTTCAGAGCGCCATTTTTCAGGATAACATTTTGAACCGCTTTCAGTTCCTGGCCCTGCAGCATGTAGCCGCCGTGGCTGGCGAAACGTTCGCGAACGGCATCATAGACGGAATCAACAACGACAACAGACTGTTCAGAAGCACAGATTACGCCGTTATCGAAGGTTTTAGACATCAGAACAGACGCCACAGCGCGTTTGATATCAGCGGTTTCATCAATGACAACCGGGGTGTTGCCTGCGCCTACGCCGATAGCAGGTTTACCGGAGCTGTATGCTGCTTTAACCATGCCTGGACCGCCCGTCGCAAGGATCAGGTTAATATCCGGGTGGTGCATCAGCGCATTAGACAGTTCTACGGAAGGTTGATCGATCCAGCCAATCAGATCTTTCGGCGCGCCGGCAGCGATAGCCGCTTGCAGAACGATGTCTGCCGCTTTGTTGGTTGCTTCTTTAGCGCGTGGATGCG
The DNA here is from genome assembly GCF_020181675.1 of Salmonella sp. A7. Classification (NCBI taxonomy): domain Bacteria; kingdom Pseudomonadati; phylum Pseudomonadota; class Gammaproteobacteria; order Enterobacterales; family Enterobacteriaceae; genus Salmonella; species Salmonella sp. A7. The sequence goes on from NZ_CP084001.1 coordinate 2,127,646, forward strand.
GAGAAAAGATGATGGCGTTACGGGTCTTCAGGCTAATCAGCGATTTGAAGATCGCGGTAGAGGTCGGGTTAGTGGTTGGAACGATACCGCAAATAATGCCGATAGGTTCAGCAATGGTGATGGTCCCGAAGGTGTCGTCTTCAGACAGCACGCCGCAGGTTTTTTCATCTTTATAAGCGTTATAAATATATTCAGAAGCGAAGTGGTTTTTAATCACTTTGTCTTCCACGATACCCATACCGGATTCGGCGACGGCCATTTTGGCCAGCGGAATGCGGGCATCAGCGGCTGCCAGAGCGGCGGCGCGGAAGATTTTGTCGACCTGTTCTTGAGTGAAACTGGCATATTCACGCTGGGCTTTTTTTACACGCTCTACGAGTGCGTTAAGTTCAGCGACATTAGTAACAGCCATAATGCTCTCCTGATAATGTTAAACTTTTTTAGTAAATCATCTGCGCGATACGTGAGTATAGACAGATCGACGATACTTTGTATAAATGCCTGAAATTCAGGTGGTTACTTAACGTCCGTTTCGCTCTGATTTACTAAAAGAGCTTCTGCGTTAGTATCATTTAACTCTAACGCGTTACGTCCAGGTGGCGTAAGCAAGATTACTCACTTCTGAGTAGCGATTGTGTGATCTAAATCAAGATTACGCAAAGCTGACACCTTTCAGCAGGCCATTTTAGCCTTTTATGTAAATTGTTAAGAAATCGTTGTCATGAAGAGTAAGTGGATTAGCATAACGAGTACATATAAATAACAGCGATGAATGGATGAAATTAGGTGTAGATAAGAGGTGAACTATGCGAATAAAAGGCGTATCTTCTGCGCGTTTTGATCATTAACGAACATTGACTTCATCCGGCTAACGCTTCGGAGCTAACCGTGATTCAACCGCTTTTTGATTTTCCTGTTTACTTTAAGTTCTTTATCGGGCTCTTTGCGCTGGTTAACCCGGTGGGGATTATCCCCGTTTTCATCAGCATGACCAGCTACCAGACGGCCACGGCGCGTAATAAAACTAACCTCACCGCGAATCTGTCGGTCGCGATTATCTTGTGGAGTTCCTTATTCCTCGGCGATGGCATCCTGCAGCTGTTTGGTATTTCTATTGATTCGTTCAGAATTGCGGGCGGTATCCTGGTTGTCACCATTGCAATGTCGATGATCAGCGGGAAGCTGGGGGAAGATAAACAAAACAAGCAAGAAAAGTCAGAGACGGCCATACGCGAGAGCATTGGCGTTGTGCCGTTAGCGCTGCCGTTAATGGCGGGGCCAGGGGCGATTAGCTCCACTATCGTCTGGGGGACGCGTTATCACAGTATCGCGCATTTGCTTGGTTTTTCAGTTGCCATTGCGCTTTTTGCGCTTTGCTGCTGGGGCGTGTTCCGTATGGCGCCGTGGCTGGTTCGTTTGCTGGGGCAAACCGGTATCAACGTTATTACCCGAATCATGGGGTTGTTGTTAATGGCGCTCGGCATCGAATTTATTGTCACAGGAATAAAAGGCATTTTCCCCGGCTTGCTCAACTAAACTCCCACCTGTTGATTTACAGGCGGTGCCCTAAGGGGGCCGCCTTGTGACATTCCCACGTAACACTTCTTACTTTGATAAGCATTCAGCGTTTTAATGATAAAAAATACTAATATAATCTAACGCTATTTATTTTTATTAATCAAACTATTATGAACATTACTGAGTCCGTGAGAAGCGGTAGGTCTGTTATTTTATTCACACCATACTCTGGGGCTTGATGAAGGATTATTGAAATGTTATTAGTTGTTTCAGCTCCATCGTAGATGAATGTGCTAAATAATGAGCATTTGTTGAATTTGTGTGTGTTTTCTGGCGCAAGTATATCCTACGATGTGACAGCGAGATGATTTTCTTTCAACTGGTTGATTATAAATAATAAATTAAAATTTTTTAACATTCTTTAACTGTTTTTCTGGGCAGGAAATTTTCCATAAAAGAGAATTGGTTAACAAAATTGTAAAATGAATTGGCGGTTCAGAAACGCATTTGATACTTTTCGGCCAAACATTTTGCAGAAGATTTCACATTGTTGATAACTATTTTCATTTACATGGTTGTCAGAAATAACGTGCGACGTGGGCAGGTACGTCGTATACCGAATCGACGAAAGGCGATCGAACGAATCGTCAGAATAAATAAAGTCGGTGATAGCAAAAGCAGTGACAGACCTGGCAGTACACCACCAGTGCTGTACAGGAGCCCTGACGGGATTAAACAGGCTGGTAAAAACCAGTAATTATAATGAGTGGAGTACAAACACAATGTCTAACATCACGAAAAAAAGTTTGATTGCAGCGGGAATACTCACTGCGCTCATCGCCGCCAGCGCCGCGACTGCGGCAGACGTGCCCGCCGGTGTTCAGTTAGCCGACAAGCAAACGTTGGTACGTAATAATGGATCAGAAGTGCAGTCTCTCGACCCGCATAAAATTGAAGGCGTGCCGGAATCGAACGTCAGCCGTGATCTCTTTGAAGGCTTATTAATTAGTGATGTCGAGGGGCATCCTTCACCGGGCGTCGCGGAAAAATGGGAAAATAAAGATTTTAAAGTCTGGACATTCCATCTACGTGAAAATGCGAAATGGTCAGATGGTACGCCCGTTACCGCCCATGATTTCGTTTATAGTTGGCAACGCCTGGCCGATCCTAATACGGCATCGCCGTACGCCAGCTATCTGCAATACGGTCATATCGCTAATATCGATGACATTATCGCCGGTAAAAAACCCGCCACCGATCTGGGGGTAAAAGCGCTTGATGATCACACCTTTGAAGTGACCTTAAGTGAGCCGGTGCCTTATTTCTACAAATTGTTGGTCCACCCTTCAGTGTCTCCTGTACCGAAATCAGCGGTCGAAAAATTTGGCGATAAATGGACGCAACCAGCCAATATTGTCACTAACGGCGCTTATAAGTTAAAAAACTGGGTGGTGAACGAACGTATCGTGCTGGAGCGTAACCCGCAATACTGGGATAACGCCAAAACCGTCATCAATCAGGTAACTTATTTGCCTATCTCTTCTGAGGTGACGGATGTGAACCGCTACCGCAGCGGCGAGATCGATATGACTTATAACAATATGCCGATCGAATTATTCCAGAAACTGAAAAAAGAGATCCCGAATGAAGTCCGCGTAGACCCTTATTTGTGTACCTATTATTACGAAATTAATAATCAAAAAGCGCCGTTTAACGATGTCCGCGTGCGTACCGCGCTGAAACTGGCGTTAGATCGCGACATTATTGTTAATAAGGTTAAAAATCAGGGCGATTTACCCGCTTATAGCTACACGCCGCCGTATACCGATGGCGCAAAACTGGTAGAGCCTGAGTGGTTCAAATGGTCCCAGCAAAAGCGTAATGAAGAAGCGAAGAAATTGTTGGCTGAAGCCGGCTTTACGGCGGATAAGCCCTTAACATTCGACCTGCTGTATAACACCTCCGATCTGCATAAAAAACTGGCCATTGCCGTGGCGTCTATCTGGAAGAAAAATCTGGGTGTCAATGTGAATCTGGAGAATCAGGAATGGAAAACCTTCCTGGATACCCGTCATCAGGGCACCTTTGATGTCGCCAGAGCCGGGTGGTGCGCAGATTATAATGAACCGACCTCGTTCCTGAATACCATGTTGTCCGACAGTTCAAATAACACCGCGCATTATAAGAGCCCGGCGTTTGATAAGCTGATTGCCGACACGCTGAAAGTGGCGGACGATACGCAGCGCAGCGAACTCTACGCTAAAGCGGAGCAGCAGTTAGATAAAGACTCGGCTATTGTGCCGGTGTATTACTACGTTAACGCGCGCCTGGTGAAACCCTGGGTGGGCGGGTATACCGGTAAAGACCCGCTGGATAATATTTATGTGAAAAACTTATATATTATCAAACATTAATGGCAAGACATGGGACAACTGCGGTTGTCCCATGGTGTCTTTTTTCATCGCACTATAACGTTCCCTGGCGGATCTGTTTGTCACGTCCGGGAAGTAAAGGCACAGGCCAGAAGGTACGGGCAATGTTGAAATTTATTTTACGCCGCTGTCTGGAAGCGATTCCGACGCTGTTTATTCTTATTACCATCTCTTTCTTTATGATGCGCCTCGCGCCGGGGAGTCCTTTTACCGGCGAGCGCGCATTGCCGCCGGAAGTGCTGGCCAATATTGAAGCAAAATATCATCTGAACGATCCTATCATGACGCAGTACTTCAGCTACCTGAAGCAGCTGGCGCATGGCGATTTTGGACCATCGTTTAAATACAAAGATTACACGGTCAACGATCTGGTTGCCGCCAGCTTCCCCGTTTCGGCGAAACTTGGCGCCGCCGCTTTTTTGCTGGCGGTCATTATTGGTGTCAGCGCTGGCGTGATTGCCGCGCTAAAGCAAAATACGCGATGGGATTATACGGTGATGGGATTTGCCATGACCGGCGTCGTTATCCCCAGTTTTGTGGTAGCGCCGCTACTGGTGATGGTCTTTGCGATAACCTTGCAATGGCTGCCTGGCGGCGGCTGGAACGGCGGGGCGTTAAAATTTATGATCCTGCCGATGGTCGCGCTTTCACTGGCCTATATTGCCAGCATCGCTCGTATTACGCGCGGCTCAATGATTGAAGTTCTGCATTCGAACTTTATTCGTACCGCGCGGGCAAAAGGATTACCGATGCGCAGAATCATCTTCCGCCATGCGTTAAAACCTGCGCTGCTGCCGGTTTTATCCTATATGGGGCCAGCCTTTGTCGGCATTATTACCGGCTCAATGGTGATTGAAACTATTTATGGCTTACCGGGCATTGGGCAGCTTTTCGTTAATGGCGCGCTCAACCGCGATTACTCGCTGGTGTTAAGTTTGACCATTTTAGTCGGGGCGCTGACCATATTGTTTAACGCCATTGTCGATGTGCTCTATGCCGTTATCGACCCGAAAATTCGCTATTGATACTGGAGCTCGCGATGATGTTAAGTAAGAAAAACAGCGAGACGCTGGAAAATTTCAGTGAAAAGCTGGAGGTGGAAGGTCGCAGCCTTTGGCAAGATGCCCGCCGACGCTTTATGCATAACCGTGCGGCGGTGGCCAGTCTTATTGTCCTGTTTCTGATAGCCCTGTTCGTGACAGTGGCGCCTATGCTGTCGCAATTTACCTATTTCGATACCGACTGGGGCATGATGTCCAGCGCGCCGGATATGGCGTCCGGTCACTATTTCGGCACTGACTCTTCCGGGCGCGATCTGTTGGTGCGCGTTGCCATCGGCGGGCGTATCTCATTGATGGTCGGGATTGCCGCCGCGCTGGTGGCGGTCATTGTCGGAACGCTGTATGGCTCGCTGTCCGGCTATCTGGGCGGCAAAATTGATTCTGTGATGATGCGGTTGTTGGAGATCCTCAACTCGTTCCCGTTTATGTTCTTTGTGATTTTGCTGGTGACGTTTTTTGGGCAGAACATTCTGTTGATTTTCGTCGCCATCGGCATGGTCTCCTGGCTTGATATGGCGCGTATCGTGCGTGGTCAAACCCTAAGTCTTAAACGTAAAGAGTTCATCGAAGCCGCGCAGGTGGGTGGTGTGTCGACCGCCAGCATTGTGATCCGCCATATTGTGCCTAACGTCCTGGGCGTAGTAGTAGTGTATGCATCGTTGCTGGTGCCCAGCATGATTCTGTTTGAGTCTTTCCTCAGTTTCCTGGGGCTTGGGACGCAGGAACCGTTAAGCAGTTGGGGAGCGTTGTTGAGCGATGGCGCAAATTCAATGGAAGTCTCACCGTGGCTGCTGCTGTTTCCGGCTGGCTTTCTCGTGGTGACGTTATTCTGTTTTAACTTTATTGGCGATGGCCTGCGTGATGCCCTCGACCCGAAAGATCGTTAAGGAGTACAGCCATGAGCTTATCAGAAACCGCAACTCAGGCGCCGCAACCGGCGAATGTACTGCTGGAGGTAAACGATCTTCGTGTTACGTTCGCTACGCCTGATGGCGATGTGACGGCGGTCAACGATCTGAACTTTACGCTTCGCGCTGGAGAAACGTTAGGTATTGTTGGCGAGTCTGGATCGGGGAAATCGCAAACGGCGTTCGCATTAATGGGACTGCTGGCGACGAATGGTCGAATCGGCGGTTCCGCGACCTTTAACGGACGTGAAATTCTTAATCTACCTGAGCGCGAACTGAATACGCTGCGCGCAGAACAGATTTCGATGATTTTTCAGGACCCGATGACCTCGCTAAATCCTTATATGCGCGTTGGGGAGCAGTTAATGGAAGTCCTGATGCTGCATAAAGGGATGAGCAAAGCGGAAGCTTTTGAAGAGTCCGTCAGAATGCTGGATGCCGTAAAAATGCCGGAAGCGCGCAAACGGATGAAAATGTACCCGCACGAATTTTCCGGCGGAATGCGTCAACGTGTGATGATTGCGATGGCGCTGTTGTGCAGGCCGAAACTGCTTATTGCCGATGAGCCTACCACCGCGCTTGATGTTACCGTACAGGCGCAGATTATGACCTTGCTTAATGAGCTAAAGCGCGAATTTAATACCGCCATTATCATGATTACCCACGATCTGGGTGTGGTCGCGGGTATTTGCGATAAGGTCCTGGTAATGTATGCCGGGCGTACCATGGAATACGGTAAGGCGCGCGATGTCTTTTATCAGCCCGTTCATCCGTATTCGATAGGCCTGCTTAATGCGGTGCCGCGTCTGGATAGCGAGGGGGCGGAAATGCTGACGATTCCGGGCAATCCTCCCAATTTATTGCGTTTGCCTAAAGGGTGTCCGTTCCAGCCGCGTTGTCCTCATGCGATGGAGATCTGCAATAATGCGCCGCCACTTGAAGCGTTCAGTCCTGGTCGCTTGCGCGCCTGTTTTAAACCGGTGGAGGAACTGCTATGAATGCTGTGATTGAACAACGTAAAGTTCTCCTCGAAATCGCCGATCTGAAAGTACATTTTGATATCAAAGAAGGGAAGCAGTGGTTCTGGCAACCGCCGAAAACCCTGAAAGCGGTGGACGGCGTTACGCTACGCCTGTATGAAGGCGAAACGCTGGGCGTGGTGGGGGAATCCGGCTGCGGCAAGTCGACGTTTGCGCGCGCCATTATTGGTCTGGTGAAGGCGACGGACGGTAAAGTCGCCTGGCTGGGAAAAGATCTGCTGGGCATGAAAGCGGATGAGTGGCGCGAAGTGCGCAGCGATATCCAGATGATTTTCCAGGACCCACTGGCGTCACTCAACCCGCGAATGACGATTGGCGAAATTATCGCTGAACCGCTGCGCACTTATCATCCTAAACTTTCGCGCCAGGACGTGCGTGACCGCGTGAAAGCCATGATGCTGAAAGTGGGGCTGCTGCCGAATCTCATTAACCGTTATCCCCATGAATTTTCCGGGGGGCAGTGCCAGCGCATCGGTATCGCCCGGGCGTTGATCCTGGAACCTAAGCTTATTATTTGCGATGAGCCGGTGTCGGCGCTGGACGTTTCTATTCAGGCGCAGGTGGTGAATTTGCTCCAGCAGTTACAGCGAGAGATGGGGCTGTCGTTGATTTTTATTGCGCACGATCTGGCGGTCGTAAAGCACATATCCGATCGTGTCCTGGTGATGTATCTCGGTCATGCGGTAGAATTGGGCACCTATGATGAGGTGTACCATAACCCACTGCATCCTTATACCAAAGCGCTGATGTCGGCGGTACCGATTCCCGATCCCGATCTGGAGCGAAATAAGAAGATACAATTGCTGGAGGGCGAATTACCTTCGCCCATTAACCCACCTTCCGGCTGCGTGTTCCGTACACGCTGTCCGCTAGCCGGGCCAGAATGCGCGCTAACGCGACCGGTGCTGGAAGGGAGTTTTCGCCATGCCGTTTCCTGCCTTAAAGTAGACCCGTTATAATCGCAAGGGCTGACAATTCGTCAGCCCTTCTTGTAGGTGAGGTTACCGTGTCACTTTCTTTGTCGTCGGTTCGCCGTCGTCTTTATCATAATCTGTTCGATTTGACTACGCGCTCAGGTCGCCGTTTTGAAGGGTTATGCGCGCTGTTTGCGCTGCTTAGCGTACTGGTCATTTTTGTTGAATCAGGCGTAGGAACGGAATATCACCTGACATTTGATGAATGGCATATTTTTGTCTGGCTGGAGCTCTGCGTTACCCTGATATTTACCGGTGAATACTTGCTCAGACTGTTTAGCTGGCCCGAACCGGCAAAATACGTTTTTAGTTTCTGGGGATTTATTGATCTGGTGACGATTTTGCCGCTGTACGTCATGTGGCTGTGGCCGGAAATTAGCCTGAACTATATGTTTGCCTGGCGTGCTATGCGAGCGATTCGCGTGCTGCGTATTCTTAAACTGCTACGCTTTATGCCATCCCTGCGCGTATTCTGGAGCGCCATTATTAGCGCGCGTCATCAGCTTATTCTGTTCTATTCATTTATTGCGATCGTGATGATTATTTTCGGTGCCCTGATGTATCTTATTGAAGGACCGAAATATGGCTTCACGACGCTTAATGCCTCGGTGTATTGGGCGATAGTGACAGTCACAACCGTGGGGTATGGTGATATTACGCCGCATACGCCGCTGGGACGTATTGTCGCGTCGGTGCTTATTTTGATTGGCTATTCGGTGATTGCGATTCCTACAGGACTGATTACCACGCACATGAGCAGCGCGTTTCAAAAACGTCACTGGCAGCGAAAATGTCCGCAGTGCCAGCAAAGCCAGCATGAACATAGCGCGCAATATTGTAACCGATGCGGCAGTAAGCTACCGGATTAAACAGGCTTGCCGGAGGGCGCAATCAAACGCCATCCGGCCTGAACCGCTTATTCGCGCCAGAGAATATGGCACAGCTTGTGGTCCTTTTCCCGGCACAGCAGAACGCGGGCGAAAATGTCGTTAATTTCGCCGTCTTCGGTATCCGCCAGGCCAATCACCACCTCGGCAAAAAAGTCTGGATTCAGGTCAAAATCGACGTGCTCTTGCCAGTCTTCAGCGGGATCAAACAACTCCGCGCCACCGCGCTCCTCGAATTGCAAATTGAACAGAATGATATCAGCCGGATCAAGATTATCCGCCGCCAGCTCAAGAAAAATATCGTAAGCCTGCTCAAGCGTTTCGTCTTCAGTCAGGCGATTGTTCAGATCCATTTCCATAGTGACTACCTGTTTACTCATGTTGGTCACGTTTTACAGCAATGGACTAAAGAAGTAAAACAATCGCTCGGTAATACGCTGCCATAACGGACGTTTTACCCACAAACGCGCATCTAACAGGCGGGAGCGCGAAATATAATCGTCCTGTACCGCAGCCAGATCGGCGCCGAAACCCGTATCATCAATGACCAGCGTAATCTCGAAATTAAGCCACAGGCTACGCATGTCGAGATTCACGGTACCGACCAGGCTCAGTTCGCCATCGACCAGCACGCTTTTGGTATGTAACAGCCCGCCTTCGAACTGATAGATTTTCACGCCCGCCGCCAGTAACTCGCTAAAAAAGGCGCGACTGGCCCAGCCGACGAGCAGTGAATCATTTTTACGGGGCAGGATAATACTGACATCCACGCCGCGCTGCGCAGCGGTACAAATGGCGTGCAGCAGATCGTCGCTGGGGACGAAATATGGCGTGGTCATAATTAAATATTCGCGCGCAGCATAGGTGGCGGTTAATAGTGCCTGGTGAATGAGATCTTCCGGAAAACCAGGACCGGAAGCAATGGTATGAATGGTATGCCCGCTGGCCTGCTCAAACGGCATAATATTCACGTCCGGCGGGGGAGGCAGAATGCGTTTACCCGTCTCAATTTCCCAATCGCAGGAGTAAACAATCCCCATTGCTGTCGCCACGGGGCCCTCCATCCGCGCCATTAAATCGACCCATTGCCCAACGCCGGCATCCTGTTTGAAAAAACGCGGGTCCACCATATTCATACTGCCGGTATAGGCGATGTAATTGTCAATCATCACCATTTTACGGTGCTGGCGAAGATCCATACGGCGTAAAAAGACGCGCATCAGATTCACCTTCAGCGCCTCTACGACTTCAATGCCAGCGTTACGCATCATGGCCGCCCAGGGGCTGCGGAAGAAAGCGACGCTACCCGCGGAATCCAGCATAAGCCGGCAGTGGATGCCGCGGCGGGCGGCGGCCATTAACGATTCAGCGACCTGATCCGCCATGCCGCCTGGCTGCCAGATGTAAAATACCATTTCGATATTATGCCGCGCCAGTTGGATATCGCGAATAAGCGCCTGCATGACATCATCGGAGTCGGTAAGCAATTGCAACTGGTTGCCTTTGACGCCCGCAATCCCCTGACGTCGTTCGCACAGCTTAAACAAGGACGATGCGACGCTACTGTTTTCTTGCGCGAAAATGTGTTTGCAGGCTTTGAGGTCATTCAACCATTTGGCGGTAGACGGCCACATGGCGCGGGCACGCTCGGCGCGACGTTTGCCTAAATGCAATTCGCCCACGGACAAATAGGCGATGATCCCGACCAGCGGAAGGATATAGATGATTAATAACCAGGCCATTGCGGAGGGAACTGCGCGCCGTTTCATTAGAATACGTAATGTGACGCCGGCAATGAGAACCCAGTATCCCAAAATGACCAGCCAACTCACCACGGTGTAGAAGGTTGTCATAACTTTAAAAATCCTTTAGAAAGCGTGTTGTTAAGAGTTTACGCGTCAGGATTCACATGGCAAATAAAAACACGGGAAAAGCGCTGGTCTGCATCCGGCGAGGGGGTATAATGGCGCTTCTGTTACAGTGAGAGTCGTAAACATGAAGCGTAGTAGAACGGAAGTGGGGCGCTGGCGAATGCTACGTCAGGCGAGCCGCCGTAAAGCGCGTTGGCTTGAAGGGCAATCACGCCGTAATATGCGTATCCATACCATCAGGAAATGCATCTTTAATCGTCAGCGTAATTCATTACTCTTTGCGATTCACGGTGTGTGAGCCAGAAAGGGCACCGTATGCGGTGCCCAACAGGCCATCCTTTTCAAAAGATCTTCTTATATGGTTTGACCGAAACCTGCGCATAGACGCCCGCTGCGACGTAGGGGTCCGCATCAGCCCAGGATTGCGCCGCTTCTAAAGATTCAAATTCAGCAATCACCGTTGACCCGGTAAATCCGGCTACCCCAGGATCGTTACTGTCCACTGCGGGCATCGGCCCGGCAGTTAATAATCGCCCTTCATCATGTAGAAGTTGCAGGCGCGCCAGATGCGCGGGCCGTACCGAGAGGCGTTTTTCAAGCGAGTTGGCATTATCCTGAGCGTAAATAACATACAGCACGGGTAGAGCTCCTTAATCGGCAAAAGTTGCTGATTACGTTATTGGAAAGGGCATTTAACTGCAATGTAAAGATACCGACTTTGTTAAACATGCACATTTTGTGTGGTGTTTTTGTGCGATATCATCTTTTAAATGCCGCTATCGGCAATGCCTTATTGAATATGATTGCTATTTGCATTTAAAATTCAGCTCTGGTTTTTCAACTGAAACGATTATGACTTCAATGACCCTTGATTTACCTCGTCGCTTTCCCTGGCCGACACTCCTTTCCGTAGGCATTCATGGTGCTGTAGTGGCAGGTTTGCTCTATACCTCGGTACATCAGGTTATTGAATTGCCTGCGCCAGCGCAGCCTATCACGGTGACAATGGTTTCACCCGCTGACCTGGAGCCGCCCCAGGCGGTTCAGCCGCCGCCGGAGCCAGTGGTTGAACCCGAACCGGAGCCAGAGCCGATCCCTGAACCGCCTAAAGAAGCGCCCGTGGTGATTGAGAAACCCAAACCTAAGCCAAAACCCAAGCCAAAACCGAAACCGGAACCGGTGAAAAAGGTTGAAGAGCAGCCGAAGCGCGAAGTCAAACCGGCCGAGCCGCGTCCTGCCTCACCGTTTGAAAATAGCGCCCCGGCGCGGCCAACAAGCAGCACCGCGTCGGCGACCAGCAAGCCGGCGGTGAGCGTGCCCACTGGACCTCGCGCTCTGAGCCGTAACCAGCCGCAGTATCCGGCGCGAGCACAGGCGTTACGTATTGAAGGCCGCGTAAAGGTAAAGTTTGACGTGACCTCTGCTGGGCGAGTGGAAAATGTACAGATTCTGTCCGCGCAGCCGGCCAATATGTTTGAGCGTGAAGTTAAGAATGCGATGCGCAAATGGCGCTATGAAGCAGGCAAGCCGGGTTCCGGGCTGGTGGTCAATATTATCTTCCGTCTGAACGGTACGGCGCAGATTGAGTAATCTCTGGCGCCGCCAGTAGGAATATTACCATCACCTGCTGGCGGCGTAAGCGGGTATACTTAACCCTGAACCGGGAGCGGGCGAGGTTTACCGTCCGGATCGACGGCAACATAAATAAACAGCGCCTCGGTGGCCTTGTAGCGCTGTCCAATCGGTTCTGACGCGACTTTTTTCACCCAGACTTCAATATTGATGCTAATAGACGTCGTGCCGCGTTTAACGCAGCGCGCGTAGCAGCATACGACATCGCCAACCGCGACGGGGCGCAGAAATGTCATTCCTTCCACGCGTACGGTTACAACCCGACCGTGCGCGATCTCTTTGGCCAGTATCGCGCCGCCAATATCCATTTGCGACATCAGCCAGCCGCCAAAAATATCGCCGTTCGCATTGGTATCGGCAGGCATGGCCAATGTACGTAAAACCAGCTCGCCCTGAGGAGTATTATCCATTGTTGTCATTGTAAAACCGACTATCAGAAAAAATTACAGCCGCGATGCTACTATGAATTTTGTGTGGAGAATAGAGGGAATAAAGGTACTGACGGGAAAGCGCAGGGCGTAAAGGTGGAGAAAATATCGCCAGGCGTTCGCAGTCTGGCGATGATAAGTCACGGGAGGGTTATGATTTATCTTCCTGTGGCAGATGCCGGTAGATATAGACGCCGCTCAGCAGGGTAAAAATGAGCGTCAGCGCCGTGAGTCCAAAAACCTTAAAGTTGACCCAGATATTTTGCGGCAACCAGAAGGCGATATAAATGTTAGCCAGACCGCACACAATAAAAAACAGCGCCCACGCCAGGTTCAGCTTTGACCAGACCTGCTGCGGCAACGCCAGTTCTTTACCTAACATACGTTGGATTAACGGTTTTTTCATCACCCACTGGCTTATTAACAGCGCGCCAGCGAACAGCGCATAAATAACCGTCACCTTCCATTTAATAAATTCATCGTTATGGAAGAAGAGCGTCAGACCGCCGAAGACGGCAACCAGAACAAAGGTAATCAGCGCCATCTTCTCTATTTTCCGATAGCGCACCCAGCTATAAATCAGCACGATTGCCGTCGCGACAATCAGTGCGGAGGTCGCCGCATAGATGTCATAAAGTTTATAAAACGCAAAAAAGACAACCAGCGGTAAAAAATCCAGAAACTGCTTCATTCTTCGATTCCATCATCAACGAGCGTCGAATGCGCCGCGTAACGGCGCATTGCGGATTATTGGCGAATCAACATATACAGGCGGAATAAGTAGATAAGCAATACTGCGGAAATCAGATTGCTCAACGTATTCGCCAGTACAGCGCCTACATTTGGGGTCAGTACAGCGAAGCTGGGCGCGAACAGCAATAGCAATGTTTTAGCCAGTAACCAGCCTATCACCGCGGGCGCGACCAGTCTCATGTTAGCCCAGGCTAAACGCATACTGCTGCGCATTGCGGCAAACACGCCCATTTTCTCTTCAACCAACATCACTGGCGCAAGCGCCAGCACAATGGCCATAATAATCCCCGGAACGACAATCAGCATTATACCGATTTGCACTAACAGGGTAGTCAGAAAAATGAGAATAAACAGTTTAGGCAATGCAGGGGCGCTGGCGCCGATAGCGCGCAGCGCGCTAACCCGATGTCCCGCTGAAACTAACTGAATCATCAGGATGATACCGCCGGCCAGAATAGCGTTGCCGATAAGCCCGGAAAACGTCGAGGCGGCAGAGGCGCGCAACAGGATCTGCTGCTGCTCCGGCGTCATATTTTGTACCAGCTCAAACAGGCCAGCGCTGCCTGCCAGATGTTCTCCTTCACTGAGTTGCGCGATTTGCGCATCGCTGGGTGAAAAGGCATGACCTAAGACCACCGTGATAAATGCGCACAGCAACGAAACCAGCAAGATAGTAATAAATTGATTTCGGAAAAAATTTCCGGCGTCACGGTAAACGGACTTCGCCGTGATAGACATGCACTCTCCTTGAGTTTTGCAGGTGTTAATTTGCGGGCAATTGTACCCTGGATAACTCTACAGTGGCAGCATCAGCAGTTGTATGGAAAAGCATATCTTTGTAAAGCGGCGGTAATCCGTATCGCGCGCGGGCGCGATTGCACGCCTCATTCACTTCGCCTCCTTCGCCCGATATCGAAAATTCGCGACAGGTTGAAGGGCGGTTTTCATAAATAGCGCAACTGACGTTTTCACCCGGCGTGCCAATTAGCGCTTTACAGTGCGGCTGTTTTTGGTTGGTACCGGCCATACAACGTAAAAAAGGGGTAACGGGCTCGGTTAATGACGCCGGAACGCGTCCGCTGGCATCGTCGCCTTCAGCCCAATAAAAGGAGACACGAAAATAGGCACAACAGGCACCGCATGTCATGCATGGGTTAAGAACGCTCATGATCCACCTGCAAAAAACTCACGTATCAATAGATTACAACGGAAATTAATCTGTCCCGCAGTGTTCGCGAATCTTAACGCCACGCGCCATTGCGGGACATTGATTACCTTAGCCAGCCTTTATCGCCAGGGCAACAGAGCAGACAAATATTTGCATAGCGTGAATATGTCAAAATTGATCTGAATTCCTATAACCAGGATTTTCAATACAAGTTTTAAATTAATCTGGATCAATAAATGTTAAATTATAAGAACAAATGTGATCTGTGTTAGATCACTTATTACTTCATTGTGGGTATATTCATCACGCTTTTATAACCATAACGATGGAGCGGGTATGAAAAAATTTACAGTGGCGGCACTGGCGTTAACAACTCTTCTCTCAGGCAGCGCGTTCGCGCACGAAGCCGGAGAATTCTTTATGCGTGCAGGTCCGGCAACCGTCAGACCTACAGAAGGGGCGGGTGGTACGCTGGGGCATTTAAACGGGTTTGATGTGAGTAATAACACGCAACTCGGCCTGACATTCACTTACATGGCGACGGACAATATCGGGGTTGAATTGCTGGCGGCCACGCCGTTCCGCCATAAGGTGGGTACGGGCGCGACGGGCGATATCGCCACGGTCCACCTGTTACCGCCAACGTTAATGGCGCAGTGGTACTTCGGCGATTCCAGCAGCAAAGTGCGTCCTTATGTCGGCGTAGGGGTGAACTACACCACCTTCTTCGATAACGGCTTTAACGATAATGGTAAAAATGCCGGGCTGTCCGATCTGAGCTTTAAGGATTCCTGGGGCGCGGCAGGGCAAGTTGGGGTAGATTACCTGATTAACCGCGACTGGTTAATTGGCGCCTCTGTCTGGTACATGGATATTGATACTACCGCCAATTATAAAATGGGCGGCGTTCAGCAGCATGACAGCGTGCGTCTGGACCCATGGGTATTTATGTTCTCGGCAGGCTATCGTTTCTAATCGCGTGATGTTGTGACGAAAAAAGACCCCGCCAGGCGGGGTCAAAAAAGGACATGACACACGGATTTTACTTGTCGGAACTCACTTGTCTTCTTTCGGTTCGCCGCAGCCTAGTTCTGCGCCAGTGAGAGGATCAACGGTGGGGTCCGATTTCGTTCTTTCTGCCATCGCTTTGAGCAGCGCCAGCTGCTCGCGCGGCAATTTCACTGTCGCCAGGCCATCGCCGCCATCAACAGCAGGCATCGGTTCTGCGACATAGTTGAAGTTCTCATCGCTATTCCAGCTACCTCGCGGATCGTCGCCTTGCGACATGTTGTAGTACACGTCGGTATACTGTTCTACTGGCGGTAATTTACCCGGCGGGAAGTTGTTACGAATCGAATACAGCGCCTTTTCAAAAGAGAGCTGGTGCGCGACTTCACGGGTCATTAAGAAACTGAGCGTGTCTTTTACGCCAGGATCGTCGGTCAGATTAATCAGGCGTTCATAAATGATCTTCGCTCGCGCCTCTGCCGCGATGTTTGAGCGTAGATCGGCTGTGACTTCGCCGATAGTATCAATATAAGCCGCGGTCCACGGTACGCCGCCGGAGTTTGTCAACGCAGGGCCGCCGCCATACAGCAGAGAGGTGATATGGCTGTCATTACCATTCTGCGTCAGCGAGCGATAAAGTTCCGCTTCGCTTTCGGTGCCTTCCGCCAGCTCGCCTTTAGCGCCTTTATTAAGCATTCCTACCAGTGAGCCGATAATTTCCAGATGACTCAGCTCCTCGGTGGCGATGTCCATTAACATCTCTCTACGACCGGCATCATCATCGCTTAAACCTTGCGTGAAGTAGCGGCAGGCGGCCGCCAGTTCGCCCTGCGGGCCGCCAAACTGTTCCAGCAGCAGGTTCGCTAATCCAGGATTAGGTTCGCTCACTCGCACTGTATATTGAAGTTGTTTTACGTGTCGAAACATATTGCCTCCTGCTTATTATTTATTTTTTGGCTTCAACGCCATCTGCTTCAGATCGCAGTAAAAATTGTTCCGTTGTCTGCGGAATATGTTTGATAAGCCAGTCAGCCATTTGCATTTCTTCTTTCAGAATGGCTTCAATCGTCGGAATTGAGGCAGTGTCGCCAGCTTTTTTTGCCGCCGCCAGCAGGGAGGTATAACAAGCAATTTCGAACTGCTCGAAAACATAACCGCTAATTGAGCCTTTGACAATTTCATCGGAAGGGAACATGCCACCGATAGATTGCCCCATTGCTGCCATTTTACTCATGGAGTCTTTCAACACCGAACGAGAAATGCCATTACGGTCCAATACTTCTTCGAGCATGGTAATTTGATGTTTGGTTTCACTAATATGTTGTTCAATTCTGGCTTTTATATCAGGATAATTTTCAATACGGCTGGCCATAGATTCAAGCATCGATTCTGCCTGTTTTTCCATGGCATGGGCGTCACGAAGCCAGTCATGATAATGTTCAGTATAATTCATTTTAAATTCCTCAATGCGTGATAATCTGCTCCGGTAATAAAATCGGAATCATGCAAGCTGATAATTAAAAATATTATTTCGATTTGCGTTCAGCACTTTTATTAACATTGCTGACTGCTAAATCGGTAAGTTTTAAATCAGTTTGTTTTTCCTCGTCGAGGGTTTCTTTGAGCAGTTTTAATGCTTTGCTATAGCCGAGCTGCTCGGCCAGGGTGGCAAGCGTGCCGTAGCTGGCGATTTCGTAATGCTCGACTTTTTGCGCCGCGGCGATAAGCGCTGCATCGCGTACTTCGTTTTTCTCCGTACTTTCGATGACTTCATTGGCTTCTTCAATCAGCCCTTCCATAGCGACGCATTTCATTCTTTTCAGTTTAATGCCAGATTCAGATTCGACGATCTGATCAATACGTTCAATCTGACCCTGGGTTTCTTCAAGATGAGATTGAAAGGCCTGGCTTAATTTTTCATTGGACGTGGCTCTGGCTAGTTTAGAAAGAGCCTTGGTTAATTGTTTTTCTGCACTATAGGTATCTGAAAGTAGATGGATAAAAAGGTCTTCAACGGTTTTAATATTCATAAATCTAATTCTCCTGGGCAAAATACTGCGAGCCAGAAGACTCGCAGATTGCTTGATAAAAGCATGTGTTATATTTACATTACAGTAAATCAGGAATTATCGGATTTACGTCCGCCGTGACTATTCTGACCACCTTTTTTACCGGCTTCAGAAGCTCGTTGCGGATCGTTTTTGAAATTCCCGCCGCTATGCTGACCGCCTTTGCGGCCCGCTTCAGATGCTTTTTCACGATTCTCGGCGAAATTTCCTGAACCACCACGATGTTCGGCCATATTATTTCTCCTGTCTCGTTGCTTGCTGAAAAAATCGGTTTTAACCGTGTCGACACCCTATTAAAATTAGTTGGTTAAACCGATTAGTCAAATTGACGGAAATAGTTGTGATTTACCGCGTAAATAACACACAAAAAATGGTTTAGAGATAATATATTCTATATTTTCTTTTAGAATAAGCGATTTAACAGAAAATGCTTTGCATTGTTATTAATAACAAGTGTCACTATCTGCGGCAATAGAAACGTTAATGCATTGCTTGTTGACATTTCTTTACATAAAGGTGGGGGAAATTGACGTGAAAACGCTAAATTTTTCGGCGTGATTAGGAGTTTTCTTAACAAAAATTGACTTCAGACTTTTTGAAAGCTGGACAGGGAATAACACCAAAAAGATTGATGATGTACGCCTGAATCGTGATTCTGGTTCGGCGCAACCTCTCATTAAGCCGCCAGCGTTATGCTGACGGCTTAACCCGTTATGCGCGGCTGGCGGCTTTCATCGCTGAGACAAAGGACCTGAGCTCCGCCAACATCTGTTCGGGAGACGTGTGGTTTTTCTCGATAATGTTGACAATGGCTGAGCCGGAGATAGCGCCAGCCGCCCCGGCACGCACGGCCGCAGACACCTGTTCCGGCGAGGAGATACCGAAGCCCTGTAACGCAGGCGCGGCGTGGTACTCTTTAAGCTTCTCAATGAGATGATGCAACGGCAATGCGCCACGGTTTTCCGCGCCGGTGACGCCCGAACGCGAAAGCAGGTAGGTGTAACCGCGGCCGTAAGATGCGACCTGGCGCAGAAGATCGTCATCCGCATTTGGCGGGCAGATGAAGATCGGCGCGATATTATGCCGTAACGCCGCCTGGCGGAAGGGGGCCGATTCTTCAACCGGGACATCTGCGACCAGCACGGAATCTACGCCAACCTGTTCACAACGGGCATAGAACGCATCTATGCCGTTATTGAACACCAGATTCGCGTACATTAGCAGGCCAATCGGAATGGTCGGGTGTTTTTCACGAATCAGCGCCAGCATTTCAAAACACTGAGCCGGCGTGACGCCAGCGGCGAAGGCGCGTAAGTTCGCATTCTGGATAGTAGGGCCATCGGCCAGCGGATCGGAGAAGGGAACCCCCAGCTCCAGAGCGTCGGCGCCAGCGTCAATCAGTGTGTCGATAATTTTCAGTGACTGTTCAATGCCAGGGTCGCCCAGGGTCACGAAGGGGACAAAAGCGCCTTCACGGCGATCGTTGAGCTGTGCAAATAAATTTTCGTAGCGTTCCATCAGATTTCCCCTCGCGCTTTCAGGATATCGTGTACGGTAAAGATGTCTTTATCACCGCGGCCAGAGAGATTGACCACCAGCAGTTGCTCTTTTTCCGGCTGCTCGCGCATCATTTTCAGAGCGTGCGCCAACGCGTGGGAGGATTCCAGCGCCGGGATAATTCCCTCATGGCGGCACAACGTTTTGAAGGCTTCCAGCGCCTCATCATCGGTAATGGAGACATAATCCGCGCGTCCGATGCTGTTCAGGTACGCATGTTGCGGCCCAACGGACGGGAAATCGAGCCCGGCGGAAATGGAATAGGACTCTTCAATTTGCCCGTCCGCTGTTTGCATCATCGGCGCTTTCATCCCGAAATAGATGCCAACGCGACCATGTTTAAGCGGCGCGCCATGCTCGCCGGTTTCAATACCGTGACCGCCAGGTTCAACGCCTATTAGCCCGACGCTGGTATCATTAATAAAATCCGCAAACATCCCGATAGCGTTTGAGCCGCCACCGACGCAAGCGATAACGGCATCTGGCAGACGGCCCTCTTTGTCGAGGATTTGCGCTTTCGTCTCTTCGCCAATCATGCGTTGGAACTCGCGAACGATGGTGGGATAGGGATGCGGTCCTGCCGCCGTGCCGAGCATATAGTGCGCGGTTTCGTAACTACCGGACCAGTCGCGCAGCGCCTCGTTACAGGCATCTTTTAGCGTAGCGGAGCCGCTATGAACCGGGATGACCTCAGCGCCCATCAGACGCATACGGAAGACGTTCGGCGACTGGCGCTCAACGTCTTTGGCGCCCATATAGATACGGCATTTCAGACCCAGCAGGGCGCTGGCGAGCGCAGAGGCGACGCCGTGCTGACCGGCGCCGGTTTCAGCGATAATCTCGCTTTTCCCCATCCGTTTGGCCAGCAGCGCCTGACCCAGTACCTGATTGGTTTTGTGCGCGCCGCCGTGCAGTAAATCTTCGCGCTTTAAATACAACGTGGTACGCGTACCGGCGGTAATGTTCTGGCATTTCGTCAGCGCAGTGGGGCGTCCCGCGTAGTTTTTTAGCAGATCGGCGAATTGCGCCTGAAATTCAGGATCTTTTTGCGCGCTGACGAAGGCCTCTTCAAGCTGGTTCAGCGCAGGCATCAGGATCTGCGGCACATACATGCCGCCGAATTCACCAAAGTAGGGGTTGAGAAGTGTTGTCATGTTTTTTCCTTAATATGCGCGCAGTGTCTGAAAAACCGAGGCCAGAAGACGAGCATCTTTGATGCCCGGCTGTGACTCCACACCTGAATTAAAATCGAGACCGGCACAGCCGACTTGCGCCGCCTGGACGCAGTTATCGGCCGCCAGCCCGCCCGCCAGTAACACATTATCCAGCGGTTGCCCCTGTAGCAGTGACCAGTCGAAGCGCTGCCCGCTGCCGCCTTGCCCATTGTCGAAAATGTATTTATCGACATGGTGGTAATCGCGTGCGGGAAGGGCATCGCTAACGCTCAGCGCCTTCCAGATTTGCACCTGTTTGGGCAACGCCTCGCGCAGCGCGTTGACATACGCCTGGTCTTCGCTGCCATGTAGCTGTACGGCAGAAAGCGGCAGGACGGCAGCTTTCTGGCAAACATCGGCGATATCAGCGTCCTGGAAAACGCCGACGTACTGCAATGGCGCGGCGCTTATCACTTCTTGCGCCTGCTCAACGCTCACCGCGCGCGGAGATGAGGGTACAAAAATCAACCCGCCATATATTGCGCCAGCGTCACAGGCAGCTTTAGCGTCCTGGGCGCGGGTCAGGCCGCAGACTTTATTCTCGCCAAGCAGCACGCGACGGACGGCGGCGTTAAGATCGTCATGCGCCATTAACGCCGAGCCAATTAAAAAACCGTTGGCGAAGTGGCTCAGTTCGCGTACCTGACCATAGGTGTTAATCCCGGACTCGCTGATGACAGTCACGCCGTGGCCCAGTTTTGGCGCCAGCTGGCGGGTGCGATTCAAATCAATCGACAGATCGCGCAGATCGCGATTGTTGATACCTACCACTTTTGCGCCTAACGCTATCGCGCGCTCCCGTTCTTCGTCATTACTGACCTCCGTGAGCACGCCCATTTTCAGACTGTGCGCGACGGCGGAGAGTTGGCGATACTGTTCGTCATCCAGAACCGAGAGCATCAGTAAACAGGCATCGGCCTGATAGTAACGGGCAAGGTAGATCTGATAGGGATCGATAATAAAATCCTTACACAGAATCGGCTGCGGCGCGCTTTGGCTAACGACCGGCAGAAAATCGAAGCTCCCCTGAAAATATTTTTCGTCGGTGAGCACCGAGATTGCCGAGGCGTAATGTTGATAAATACTGGCAATACGCGCCGGATCGAAATCATCGCGAATCACGCCTTTTGATGGCGATGCTTTCTTACACTCCAGAATAAAGGCGGTACGCGCGCCCTGGAGCGCATCATAAAAATGGCGTGTACTTGGCTGGATCTCATTTTGAAAACTGGCCAGCGGCTGTTGCTGTTTGCGGGCTTCTACCCAAATCGCCTTGTCTGCGACGATTTTCGCTAAAACGGTTTGCATTATTTACCCTCTTGCCGCCAGTGCGGTGACTCTGTCATATGCGGTGCCGTTGCGCAGAACATCAAGCACGGCTTGCGCGTTGGCTTTGAGATCTTCCTGACCATGCAGACGCATCAGCATCGCCACGTTGGCGGCGACGGCGGCCTCATGCGCGGCATCGCCTTTACCTTGTAATAACCGCGTCAGAATGTCACGGTTTTCTTCCGGCGTGCCGCCAGCCAACTGATCCTGATGGTAAGGCGTCAGGCCAAAATCCTCCGCCGTAAGTTGATAGCTTTTAATTTCGCCGTCATGCAGCTCCGCGACAATCGTCGGCGCATGGAGCGAAACCTCATCCATGCCGCCGCTATGTACTACCGCCGCGCGCTGATAGCCCAGTACCCTTAAGGTTTCCGCAATCGGCAGCACCAGTTCCGGACTATAGACGCCAATCAATGCCAGCGGCGGATGCGCCGGGTTGATCAGCGGGCCGAGTACGTTGAACAGGGTTCGCGTTTTTAACTGTTGGCGAACCGGCATCGCGTGACGGAATCCGGTGTGATATTTCGGCGCGAACAGGAAACAGACGCCCAGTTCATCTAACGCCTGACGTGATTTATCGGCGTTCATATCCAGATTAATACCGAATGCCGCCAGCAGATCGGATGACCCCGATTTGCTGGACACGCTGCGGTTGCCGTGTTTCGCCACTTTCAGTCCACAGGCCGCCGCGACAAAGGCGCTGGCGGTAGAGATATTGATACTGTTACTGCCATCGCCGCCGGTACCAACGATATCCGCAAACAGATACTCCGGGCGCGGGAACGGGGCGGCATTTTCCAGCAACGCAGTGGCGGCGCCGGCAATTTCATTGGGATGCTCGCCGCGAATTTTCATGCTCACCAGCGCGGCAGCGAGCTGTTCAGGCTTAAGTTCGCCGCGGACGACCGCCGAAAACAACTGATGGCTCTCTTGTTGCGTCAGAGTTTGCGCCTGATAGAGTTTCTCCAGAATCGGCTGTAGGGTGTTGGTCGGTTCCAGCTTTTGCTGCGCCCAGGCTAATGTTTGCTCCAGCAGACGCGCGCCCTGTGTCGTCAGGATGGACTCAGGATGAAATTGAAAACCGCAAACGCGATCCGCATCATGACGTACCGCCATCACCATGCCGTTGAAATGGGCGTTAATGGTCAGCCCGGCAGGAACATTACTGCCGACCAGCGAATGATAACGCGCGACCGGTAGCGGATTCGCCAGCCCGGCGAACATCGCCTGACCGTCATGCTCAATGCTGGAGGCTTTGCCATGCAGGATTTCTCCCGCCTGACCGACATAACCGCCGTAAGCTTCGACAATCGCCTGATGCCCCAGACAAATGCCGACGATCGGTAACTTGCCGCGTAGTCGGGTCAGCAGCTCCGGCATACAGCCTGCCTCGCTGGGAACGCCCGGACCGGGGGAGAGCATTAGCACCGGATTTTTCATTGTCGCCAGGCGATCGATAAGCGTCTGTGCCGGAATATGGTTACGGTAAATCACCACGTTATGACCGTTGGTCCGTAGCTGATCTGCCAGGTTCCATGTAAACGAGTCGATGTTATCGAGCAGCAGAATATCAGCCATCAGAAGGTCTCCTGTGCATGATGCGCGGTGGCGATAGCACGCAATACGGCGCGCGCTTTATTACGGGTTTCATCGGCTTCAGACTGCGGAACAGAGTCCAGCACGATTCCGGCGCCCGCCTGTACGGTGGCGATACCGTTCTCCACCAGCGCGGAGCGGATAACAATACAGGTGTCCAGATCGCCGTGGGCGGTGAAGTAACCGACAGCGCCGCCATAGCTGCCGCGGCGCTGTCCTTCCGCATCGGCAATCAACTGCATGGCGCGTACTTTCGGCGCGCCGCTCAGGGTGCCCATGTTCATGCAGGCGCGATAGGCGTGCAGCGCGTCGAGATCGTGACGCAGTTCGCCCACCACCCGGGAAACCAGATGCATCACGTACGAATAGCGGTCAACTTTTGTCAGATCGGCAACGTAGCGACTGCCCGGCGTACAGATGCGCGCCAGGTCATTGCGCGCCAGATCGACCAGCATCAGATGTTCGGAAAGCTCTTTATGGTCGGTACGCATGTCCAGCTCAATACGGCTGTCGAGATCTCTGTCCAGCGTACCATCGGCGCGGCGACCGCGTGGACGGGTACCCGCGATGGGGTAAATTTCAATCTGACGGCTGGTGGCGTCATATTTCAGCGAGCTTTCCGGCGACGCGCCGAAAAGCGTGAAATCATTATCCTGCATAAAGAACATATACGGGCTGGGGTTGCTCTTTTTCAGCACGTAGTAGGCAGCCAACGGCGACGGGCAGGGCAATGAAAAGCGGCGCGACGGCACCACCTGAAATATCTCCCCCGCGCGGATGGCTTTTTGCAACTGGCGTACCACCGCGCCGAACGCGTCATCGCTCTGATTACATTCGCAGCGCATGTCCGGCACCGGCGTCACCGGCAACGGCGGCGCAGGCTGGGTTAACTGTTGGCTAAGATAGGCCAGGCGGGCGTTCAGGCGCTGTTTTTCCCGGTCGCTGGCGGTGAACAGACTGGCCTGAATACGGGTGCTTTTTTTCTGATGGTCTATCACCATCAGCGTTTCCGCTAAATAAAAGCAGTAGTCCGGGCAGTTATTGCCAGCCTCAAGGTGTGGCAGCGCTTCAAAGCCAGCGACCAGGTCGTAGGCAAACAGACCGCCGAAAAACATAGCCTCCCGCTCTTGCGTCGGTATGTTCACCACTCCCTGTAACAGGCGGAACGCATCAAATACCGACAGAGAGCATAAACGGGCGTCTTCATCTAATAATGGGCTGACGGGCGGAAAGCGTAGAATGCGACCGGCAGGCAGGACTTCGTTCTCCACGCCAGCGGGCAGGGCGGTATCCAGTAGCGGTAATAACGAGGCGCCATTATCAGATAACGCCTGAATAGTGACAGTGTCACCCAGAGCGGTAATGCGCAGCGCGCTATCTACCAGCAGCAGGCTTTTTAAATCGTCTTTACTGTCGATATCTGCGGACTCCAGCAGCAGCGTTGCCGGGCGATCGCCGCAGACCTGGTGAAAAAGCGCCGTTGGGTTTTCCCGGTAGGCGGCATCGCAGGTCAACAGTTCGAGCGTGGGTTTTGGTGTTTGCATGGTTATTCTCATTATTTTGTTCAAAAAAAAGCCCGCTTAACAGGCGGGCCGGGTATCGTTTGGCTGATTACAGCTGTTCATACACCGCCCGCTATCAGGAAGTGCGCCACCAACCGTGTAATGCAAATGTCGCTGCCATTTTAGATACCCTCTTCATGTGAACTTTCGTACTAGTTAACTAGTTCGATGGAATAATGTCAACACCTATTTCAGTATATTTGCCGGAACCGTTATGATGTACATGACATACCTTTATCTCTATGGGAGCCGCCTTGAGCGACACGAATTACGCAGTGATTTACGATCTGCACAGTCATACCACGGCGTCCGATGGACTGTTGACGCCAGAAACATTAGTACACCGTGCGGTAGAGATGCGAGTCGGCACGCTGGCGATTACCGATCATGACACCACAGCCGCGATTCCTGCGGCAAGAGAAGAAATTTCACGTTCCGGGCTGGCCCTGAATCTTATTCCCGGCGTGGAGATTTCAACGGTCTGGGAGAATCATGAGATTCACATTGTGGGTCTGAATATTGATATTGCGCACCCGGCAATGCGCGATTTTCTGGCGCAGCAGACACAGCGGCGTCAAGCACGCGGTCGGCTCATTGCGGAGCGTCTGGAAAAAGCCCATATTCCCGGCGCGTGGGAAGGGGCATTGAGACTGGCCAATGGCGGCGCGGTGACGCGCGGCCACTTCGCCCGCTTTCTGGTGGAGTGCGGCAAAGCCGCGACCATGGCGGAGGTTTTTAAAAAATATCTCGCGCGTGGGAAAACCGGTTACGTTCCGCCGCAGTGGTGTACAATAGAACAAGCTATTGATGTCATTCATCATTCTGGCGGTAAGGCGGTGTTGGCCCATCCGGGACGCTACGACCTTAGCGCTAAGTGGCTGAAAAGATTAGTGGCGCATTTTGCCGACCATCACGGCGACGCGATGGAAGTGGCGCAGTGCCAACAATCGCCCAATGAACGCACCCAACTGGCGACGCTTGCGCGTCAGCATCATTTATGGGCATCGCTTGGATCTGATTTCCATCAGCCCTGCCCGTGGATTGAGTTGGGGCGTAAACTCTGGCTGCCCGCTGGCGTTGAAGGCGTATGGCAGACATGGGAACAGCCGCAAATATCACAGTGAGGGAAGTATGAGCCAGTTTTTTTATATCCATCCGGATAACCCACAGCAACGGCTGATTAATCAGGCCGTCGACATTGTGCGTAAAGGCGGTGTTATTGTTTATCCAACCGATTCCGGCTATGCCCTTGGTTGTAAAATTGAAGACAAAGGCGCAATGGAGCGCATTTGCCGCATCCGTCATCTGCCGGACGGCCACAACTTCACGCTGATGTGCCGCGATTTGTCCGAGTTGTCGACCTATTCCTACGTCGACAACGTGGCGTTTCGTCTGATGAAAAACAATACGCCGGGTAATTACACCTTTATCCTCAAGGGGACAAAAGAGGTGCCGCGCCGTCTGTTGCAGGAAAAGCGTAAAACCATCGGCCTGCGCGTACCGTCAAACCCGATTGCGCTGGCGTTATTGGATACGCTGGGCGAACCGATGCTCTCGACGTCGTTGATGCTGCCTGGCAGCGACTTTACCGAGTCGGACCCGGAGGAGATTAAAGATCGGCTGGAGAAGCAGGTGGATCTGATCATCCACGGCGGTTACCTCGGTCAACAGCCTACCACGGTAATCGATTTGACCAATGACTCCCCGGTGGTGCTGCGCGAAGGCGTCGGCGACGTTACACCTTTCTTATAAGGGTGTAAGCCTGTATACTACGCGGCCTTAAAATGGCGCGGCAACGCGCCGTTCATTCTCCTGTTCGACGCCTGTGAAGGCGACACCTGAAGGAAGCTCTATGAGCGAAAAGTTACAAAAAGTGCTGGCGCGCGCTGGCCACGGCTCTCGCCGTGAAATCGAATCCATTATTGAAGCGGGACGTGTCAGCGTTGACGGTAAAATCGCCACGCTTGGCGATCGTGTTGAAGTCACTCCCGGTTTGAAAATCCGTATCGACGGTCACCTGATTTCGGTGAAAGAGTCGGCGGAACAAATTTGCCGCGTTCTGGCCTATTACAAACCAGAAGGTGAACTGTGTACCCGCAATGACCCTGAAGGGCGGCCAACCGTTTTTGATCGCTTACCGAAACTGCGCGGCGCGCGGTGGATTGCGGTAGGACGTCTGGATGTCAACACCTGCGGGCTATTGTTGTTTACCACCGACGGTGAACTGGCGAACCGCCTGATGCATCCTAGTCGTGAAGTTGAACGTGAATATGCCGTGCGCGTGTTCGGTCAGGTGGATGAATCGAAACTGCGTGATTTAAGCCGTGGCGTACAGTTGGAAGATGGCCCGGCGGCATTTAAGACCATTAAATTCAGCGGCGGCGAAGGCATTAACCAGTGGTATAACGTGACGCTGACGGAAGGGCGGAACCGCGAAGTTCGCCGACTGTGGGAAGCGGTAGGTGTTCAGGTCAGCCGTCTGATCCGCGTTCGTTACGGCGATATCCCGCTGCCGAAAGGCCTGCCGCGCGGCGGCTGGACTGAGCTCGACCTCGCACAAACGAACTATCTGCGTGGTCTGGTAGAGCTCCCGCCGGAAACCTCGTCGAAGGTTGCCGTCGAAAAAGACCGTCGTCGTATGAAAGCGAACCAGATCCGTCGGGCGGTAAAACGCCACAGCCAGATAGCTGGCGGACGCCGCTCCGGTGGGCGTAATAACAACGGGTAATCTCTACCACGGTCTATAGGCCGAGAATCATCAGACAAGAGGGTTTGTGCCGGATGGCGGCGCAAACGCCTTAATCCGGCCTACGGTTAATAATCAATTCCCATCTGGGCTTTTACGCCCGCGTCGAAAGCATGTTTAACCGGACGCAGTTCGCTGACGGTATCCGCAAGATCAAGAATATCCCGATGACAGCCGCGACCTGTAATAATCACCGTCTGGTGACCAGGGCGCGCGTTTAGCGCGCTTATGACCTCTTCCAGCGGCAAATAGTCATACGCCACCA
This sequence comes from Salmonella sp. A7, assembly GCF_020181675.1. NCBI lineage: Bacteria > Pseudomonadati > Pseudomonadota > Gammaproteobacteria > Enterobacterales > Enterobacteriaceae > Salmonella > Salmonella sp. A7. Next base: position 2,155,664 of record NZ_CP084001.1, read on the forward strand.
TATAGGTCAGCTCATCCAGGACCACCATATCAAGCAGCGGATCGGCCAGCATCCGTTTCCCATGCTGCCAAACGGCCATACATGCTGCGGTGTCTGCCTCGCGATTTTGCGTCTCCCAGGTAAATCCCGTTGCCATCACCTGAAATTCGACGCCATGCGGTTCCAGCAGATTACGCTCGCCGTTGGGCCAGGTGCCCTTAATAAATTGCACCACGCCTACGCTTTTACCGTGTCCTACGGCGCGGGCGGCAGTCCCGAAAGCCGCCGTGGTTTTGCCCTTACCATTGCCAGTAAACACGATAATAATACCGCGCTCTTCCTGTGCCTGGGCGACGCGGGCGTCAACCCGATCTTTTACCTTCTGCTGGCGCTGCTGATAACGTTCATCACTCATTGGGCGATTCCTGGTTTACGGCCCGGTTGGGCGTCAAAGGTCATACCGGTTTTACGGCGACTGTCGTCGCCCATAAGCCACAGGTAAAGCGGCATAATATCGGCAGGCGTTTTTAATTTCTGTGGATCTTCCGTCGGAAAGGCGCTGGCGCGCATACTGGTGCGCGTGCCGCCCGGGTTAATGCAGTTAACACGCAGAGAACGGTTCTGGTATTCGTCCGCCAGCACCTGCATCATTCCTTCAGTAGCAAACTTCGAGGTGGCATAGGCGCCCCAGTTGGCGCGCCCCTGACGGCCAACGCTTGATGACGTAAAGACCAGCGAGCCGGCATCGGACTTCAATAATAACGGTAACAGCGCCTGGGTGAGCATAAAGGTAGCGTTAACGTTTACCTGCATGACATCCTGCCAGATCTGCGGATCTTGTTCGCTCATTGGACCGATTTCTCCCAGTAACCCGGCATTATGCAGGACGCCATCCAGGCGGGGATAGTGCGCGGCGATGCGGTCGGCCACTTGCCGGCACTCTTCAGCGGTGCAGGTCAGCAGATCGAGCGTAAACCACTGTGGTTGAACATGTTGCTCGTTAGCAATGTGCTGCGCGACCCGACGCAGTTTCTCTTCGTTGCGTCCCAGCAGAATCACCGTTGCGCCGTAACGCGCATACGTGAGCGCGGCTTCCCGCCCAATGCCATCGCTGGCGCCAGTGACCAGAATAATGCGGTTTTGCAATAGATCTTGTTTCGGTTGGTAATGCATGGCTACTCCTCAACGGCGTGGTACACCGTCCTGCCAGGTTGTCTTATCTTCGCGTTAACTTTTCGGGTTTATGCCTGAAAGCGCCTTTTTTTTCAATCAGACAGGGGCGATAACGCCGTAAAATGAACGTCTTGTCATACTTTTTCTTCCTCAACAGGCATACGGATGAAGAGAGACTGGCTTCGATGCCTGTTGTACACTGAGCGCAAGTCGCGTTATTTAATCAAGGTGGGAGTCGTGGAATTGTTGTCTGAATATGGCTTATTTTTGGCAAAAATCGTCACCGTTGTGGTGGCCATTGCCGTCATTGTGTTGCTGATCGTGAATGCTACGCAACGCAAACGTCAGCGCGGCGAGCTGCGCGTGACCAATTTGAGCGAGCAGTATCAGGAGATGAAGGATGACCTTGCTGCGGCGTTGATGGATGGCCATCAGCAAAAACTGTGGCATAAAGCGCAGAAAAAAAAGCATAAGCAGGAGGCGAAAGCCGCCAAAGCGAAAGCGAAGCTGGGGGACATTGCGACATCGGACAAACCGCGCGTATGGGTGATAGATTTCAAAGGCAGTATGGACGCTCACGAAGTTAATGCGTTACGCGAAGAGGTCACGGCGGTGCTGGCAGTGGCGAAACCCGGCGATCGGGCGGTTGTGCGTCTGGAAAGCCCCGGCGGCGTTGTGCATGGCTATGGCCTGGCGGCATCGCAATTGCAGCGCCTGCGCGATAAAAATATTCCGCTGACCGTGACGGTGGATAAAGTCGCGGCAAGCGGAGGCTACATGATGGCCTGCGTGGCGGAAAAAATTATTGCGGCGCCGTTCGCTATTGTGGGGTCAATTGGTGTTGTCGCGCAAATTCCGAACTTTAACCGCTTTCTCAAAAGTAAAGACATTGATATTGAACTGCATACCGCAGGGCAGTACAAACGTACCCTGACATTGTTAGGCGAGAATACGGAAGAAGGGCGGCAGAAGTTTCGTGAAGATCTCAACGAAACGCACCATCTGTTCAAAGAGTTTGTGCAACGGATGCGTCCGGCTCTGGACATTGAACAGGTCGCCACGGGCGAACACTGGTACGGTCAGCAGGCGCTGGAGAAGGGGCTGGTTGATGAGATTAACACCAGCGATGAGGTTATTCTCGGCCTGATGGAAGGGCGCGAGGTGCTGAATGTGCGCTATATGCAGCGTAAAAAACTGATCGATCGTGTTACCGGCAGCGCGGCGGAAAGCGCGGATCGGCTGCTGCTGCGCTGGTGGCAGCGTGGACAAAAGCCGTTGATGTAAACCGCTATTGCCGGATGGCATTCAGTGCCATCCGGCATGGATTAATCAACCAGGTGATACTTCTCAGACAGCACATGCGCCAGGTGTTTAAACATGTTAAACACCGCGGTGCTTTTAGGGGTCGGTAACCCTTGCTCGTCTAAAAAGTAATCGCCGCTGAAAACCAGCACGCCATTTCTCTGCGTTACGCCGGTGGCGACAATACCTGCCATCGTGTCTTCATGTTCCCGAATAATTTTGTTGGCTTCAAGCAACAGTGTTTCGCGATCGATAGGTTGCGTCTCTTTATGCATTTTTTACTCCTTAAACAAGGAGATTAGTCTACGCTGAGCACTTCTGATGGGCAAATATTCTCACAGGAAATTGATGGATTTGTCATGTTGCGTTCACTGGCAAGATTTGTTTTTGCATGCTAATAAAGTTGCGTATCGAATTTTATCAGGTACAGTGTGACGCTTTCGTCAATCTGGCAACAGAATTGCTTGACATTCGACCAAAATTCCGTCGTGCTATAGCGCGTGTGTGCAAAAAAGCCTGTTAACTCAGTCACCTGAGGGTTACATTTCGTACACAAAGCCAGTACAAGGGGTTGATATCCGCAGACGCAGAGACCATATATCGTTGTCTCGTCGCCAGTGGAAGGTGAATCAACATGCGACGCATTCCTGGAAGAATCAACTTAGGTAAAGGTGAATATGGGTAAAGCTCTTGTCATCGTTGAGTCCCCGGCAAAAGCCAAAACGATCAACAAGTATCTGGGTAATGGCTACGTGGTGAAATCCAGCGTGGGTCATATCCGTGATTTGCCGACCAGTGGCTCAGCAGCTAAAAAGAGCGCCGACTCTACCTCCACCAAAACGGCTAAAAAGCCCAAAAAGGATGAACGTGGCGCTCTCGTCAACCGTATGGGGGTTGATCCGTGGCACAACTGGGATGCGCACTATGAAGTGCTGCCCGGTAAAGAGAAGGTCGTCTCTGAACTGAAACAGTTGGCGGAAAAAGCCGACCACATCTATCTCGCAACCGACCTTGACCGCGAAGGGGAAGCCATTGCATGGCACCTGCGGGAAGTGATCGGCGGCGATGACGCGCGCTACAGTCGCGTAGTCTTTAACGAAATAACCAAAAATGCCATTCGCCAGGCGTTTGAACAGCCGGGCGAGCTGAATATTAACAGGGTCAACGCCCAGCAAGCGCGCCGCTTTATGGACCGCGTGGTAGGCTATATGGTCTCGCCGCTGCTGTGGAAAAAGATCGCCCGTGGTTTGTCGGCAGGTCGCGTTCAGTCTGTCGCGGTCCGTCTGGTCGTTGAGCGCGAGCGCGAGATTAAAGCGTTTGTTCCGGAAGAGTTCTGGGAAATTGACGCTAATACGACGACGCCGTCTGGCGAGGCGCTACCGCTACAGGTCACGCATCAGAACGACAAGCCATTCCGGCCGGTAAATCGCGAGCAGACGCTTGCCGCCGTCAGCTTGTTGGAAAAAGCGCGCTATAGCGTACTGGAGCGTGAAGACAAACCGACCAGCAGCAAACCTGGCGCGCCGTTTATCACCTCCACGCTACAACAGGCGGCCAGCACCCGGCTGGGCTTTGGCGTGAAGAAAACCATGATGATGGCGCAGCGTCTGTATGAGGCGGGCTACATCACCTATATGCGTACAGACTCCACCAACCTGAGTCAGGATGCGGTCAACATGGTGCGTGGTTATATTGGCGATAATTTCGGCAAGAAATACCTGCCGGATAACCCGAACCAGTACGCCAGCAAAGAAAACTCTCAGGAAGCGCACGAAGCGATCCGTCCTTCCGACGTTGCTGTCATGGCGGAGTCGCTGAAAGACATGGAGGCTGACGCGCAGAAGTTGTATCAACTAATTTGGCGTCAGTTTGTCGCCTGTCAGATGACGCCAGCGCAATATGACTCTACTACGCTTACCGTTGGCGCAGGCGAATTCCGTCTGAAAGCGCGTGGGCGTATTTTGCGCTTTGACGGCTGGACAAAAGTGATGCCGGCGCTGCGTAAAGGCGATGAAGATCGCACATTGCCTGCCGTGAATAAGGGCGATGCGCTGACGCTAGTTGAATTGACGCCTGCTCAGCACTTTACTAAACCGCCAGCCCGGTTTAGCGAGGCTTCTCTGGTTAAAGAGCTTGAGAAGCGCGGTATTGGTCGTCCGTCTACCTATGCGTCGATTATCTCGACCATTCAGGATCGCGGCTATGTTCGCGTTGAAAACCGTCGCTTCTATGCGGAAAAAATGGGTGAAATCGTCACCGATCGGCTGGAAGAAAACTTCCGCGAATTGATGAACTACGATTTTACCGCGCAGATGGAAGATAGTCTGGATCAGGTTGCAAATCACCAGGCCGAGTGGAAAGCGGTGCTGGATAACTTCTTCAGCGATTTTACTCAGCAGCTCGATAAAGCCGAGAAAGATCCGGAAGAAGGGGGGATGCGTCCTAACCAGATGGTGCTGACCAGCATCGACTGTCCAACCTGTGGCCGTAAAATGGGAATTCGTACTGCCAGTACGGGGGTTTTCCTTGGATGTTCAGGTTATGCGCTTTCGCCGAAAGAGCGTTGTAAAACGACCATTAACCTGGTGCCGGAAAATGAAGTTCTGAACGTGCTGGAAGGCGACGACGCCGAAACCAACGCCCTTCGCGCCAAACGTCGCTGTCAGAAGTGCGGTACGGCGATGGACAGCTATCTGATCGATCCGAAGCGTAAATTGCATGTGTGTGGTAATAACCCGACCTGTGACGGCTACGAGATTGAAGAAGGCGAGTTCCGCATCAAAGGGTATGACGGCCCGATCGTTGAGTGTGAGAAATGTGGTTCCGAAATGCACCTGAAAATGGGGCGTTTTGGTAAGTACATGGCCTGTACTAACGACGAATGTAAAAATACCCGTAAGATCTTGCGTAACGGCGAAGTTGCGCCGCCGAAGGAAGATCCTGTTCCATTGCCGGAACTGCCGTGTGAAAAATCGGACGCGTACTTTGTGCTGCGCGATGGTGCCGCAGGGATATTCCTGGCGGCCAATACGTTCCCGAAATCACGCGAAACGCGCGCGCCATTAGTCGAGGAGCTATGCCGGTTCCGCGATCGCCTGCCGGAAAAACTGCGTTATCTGGCGGATGCGCCGCAGCAGGATCCGGAAGGCAATAAAACCGTTGTTCGCTTTAGCCGCAAAACAAAACAGCAGTACGTTGCGGCGGAAAAAGACGGGAAGGCGACGGGATGGTCAGCGTTCTTCGTCGACGGCAAGTGGGTTGAAGGCAAGAAATAACCCCTGCCTGTCGTCACTATAGTCAAGCGGGCCGCGTAAGCGGCCCTTTTTTATATACCCTTCATATTTAAAGTGGCTTATGTGTTGGCTACGGATTACTCGGCCCATCCATGGGCCTCGTCCTGACGGGCCGTCGCACGCGACGTTCAAATCTGCTCCCGGCAGATTTGTCGCTCATCCCAGTCACCTTATGCTCCTGGGGACTCACTCTCTTGCCGCCTTTAAGCACTCGAATTATTTTGGGTATAGCGGCCTTATTATTTTATCGCGCTGGCTATACAGTTCAGATATAAATGATATAGTGGTTATAGTTAACACCTTTTTTATTATTAAATCGTATTAGCAGCCCGATTAAGTCTGCAGATAAACGATGGCCTGATGGCGCTAATCTGGATGATGTATTATGAAATTGCAGCAGCTTCGTTACATTGTTGAAGTGGTTAATCATAACCTTAACGTCTCCTCTACCGCTGAGGGGTTGTATACTTCCCAGCCGGGGATCAGCAAGCAGGTTAGGATGCTGGAAGATGAGCTTGGCATCCAGATTTTCGCCCGCAGCGGTAAGCATCTGACTCAGGTGACGCCCGCAGGACAGGAGATTATTCGTATTGCGCGTGAGGTGCTTTCCAAAGTCGATGCCATTAAGTCGGTCGCCGGCGAGCACACCTGGCCGGATAAAGGCTCGCTCTATATTGCCACTACCCATACTCAGGCGCGTTACGCATTGCCAGGCGTGATTAAAGGCTTCATCGAGCGTTACCCGCGCGTTTCGCTGCATATGCACCAAGGGTCGCCAACGCAGATTGCGGAAGCGGTATCGAAAGGGAACGCCGATTTCGCGATTGCCACGGAAGCGCTGCATTTATATGACGATCTGGTGATGTTGCCATGCTATCACTGGAACCGTTCGATAGTGGTGACGCCGGATCATCCATTGGCGGCAACGTCTTCCGTAACGATTGAAGCGCTGGCGAAGTATCCGCTGGTGACGTATACCTTCGGCTTTACCGGGCGTTCCGAACTGGATACCGCTTTTAATCGCGCAGGGTTAACGCCGCGGATCGTCTTTACAGCAACCGATGCGGATGTGATTAAAACGTATGTCAGGTTGGGGCTGGGCGTTGGCGTCATTGCCAGCATGGCGGTCGATCCGCTTGCCGATCCTGATTTAGTGCGGATTGACGCGCACGATATTTTTAGCCACAGCACCACAAAAATTGGTTTTCGCCGTAGTACTTTTTTACGCAGCTATATGTACGATTTTATCCAGCGTTTTGCGCCGCATCTGACGCGTGATGTGGTGGATACGGCGGTGGCGTTGCGTTCTAATGAAGAAATTGAAGCGATGTTTCAGGATATAAAGCTGCCTGAAAAGTAATAGCACCGTCGGTTTGTGTCGTAGTGGCATGGCAGACAAAGCCGCTTTTTGCAATATCCCTCAAAGTATTACGGGTAATGATCAGCAAAATAGTGTTGAATTACCCGTCCCGCCAGTTTCTTTTTCCAAATAGTTATCTTGAGTCAAAAGATTGATTTATTCACTGGCAACGATTCGTAAATTGACTGGATTTTTGACTAAAGTTTATTTAGGATTTGTCTCATCTGATGATTAATTGTACCGATTGTTTGGTGCTGAAATGATAAGTGATACCGATAGCATGAGGTTAGTAATGCCTTCTGTAAACCAGGAACCGCGCCGCGACCCTGAGCTCAAACGTAAAGCATGGCTGGCGGTTTTTGTGGGTTCTGCGTTGTTCTGGGTAGTGGTAGCGCTTGTTATCTGGCATTGGTGGGGCTAAGTGAGCATTACGTCGGAACGCGAGCGCGTGGTCGCGCCCCCGATTCAATCTTGTGACGATGATAACACCCCGGATACGACCGTTTTCCGGTCTGTTCCGCAACACTGGACGCTCACACCGCAGCAGCGGGCATTTATTGATGCTTTTGCTGACGAGGTGTCACAAAAATAATATTCGTCTTTTTATTGGCGTTACTGTTTTATTAACGCTGTCTTATTACACCGCAGCAACCGTGTGCTGAGCGCCTCTCAGTATTGATTAAACACAGTTGGTGTCGCCTATGTTAACGTCAAATATAAAGTATTGGTCATGGACTGGCGCGTTTATATTATCGCTACTGTTCTGGGCCGAGTTAATCTGGATTGCCGTCTAATCTCGTCAAAGCCCGATAATGCGCTATTTATCGGGCTTTTTCATCTTCGCTCCTCGCCTGTTAGGTTTCTCCTCTTTTAGCAATTTGGGTTGTTATCAAAACGTTACATTTTGTTTGTGTTATCTTTAATACAACCCTGTGGAGAATCAGGGTAACGCAACCCTGTCATTTAAGGAGGAGCTATGTCGTCAACCCTACGAGAAGCCAGTAAGGATACATTGCAGGCCAAAGATAAAACGTATCATTACTACAGTCTGCCGCTGGCTGCCAAATCCCTGGGCGATATCGCCCGTTTGCCCAAATCACTTAAAGTGTTACTGGAAAACCTGTTGCGCTGGCAGGACGGCGAATCTGTGACTGATGAAGATATTCAGGCGCTGGCCGGTTGGCTTAAAAATGCCCATGCCGATCGTGAAATTGCCTGGCGGCCCGCCCGTGTCCTGATGCAGGACTTTACCGGCGTGCCTGCCGTTGTCGACCTGGCGGCGATGCGTGAAGCCGTTAAACGCCTCGGCGGCGATACGTCGAAAGTGAACCCGTTATCGCCGGTTGATCTGGTTATTGACCACTCTGTGACGGTCGATCATTTCGGCGATGACGATGCGTTTGAAGAAAACGTGCGGCTGGAAATGGAACGTAACCATGAGCGTTATATGTTCCTGAAATGGGGAAAGCAAGCATTCAGTCGTTTCAGCGTGGTGCCACCCGGAACCGGCATTTGCCATCAGGTTAACCTGGAATACCTGGGTAAAGCCGTCTGGAGCGAATTACAGGACGGGGAGTGGATTGCTTACCCGGACTCGCTGGTGGGGACTGACTCCCATACGACCATGATTAATGGTCTGGGCGTATTGGGGTGGGGCGTGGGCGGTATCGAAGCGGAAGCGGCGATGCTTGGTCAGCCCGTGTCGATGCTTATCCCGGATGTCGTCGGCTTTAAGTTAACCGGTAAACTTCGGGAGGGGATCACCGCCACTGACCTGGTGCTAACCGTCACGCAAATGCTGCGTAAGCATGGCGTCGTGGGTAAGTTTGTTGAATTTTATGGTGATGGTCTGGATTCGCTGCCGTTGGCGGATCGCGCGACCATCGCTAATATGTCGCCGGAATATGGCGCCACCTGTGGTTTTTTCCCCATTGACGCCATCACCCTGGAATATATGCGATTAAGCGGGCGTAGCGACGATCTGGTCGAGCTGGTTGAAGCCTACGCGAAGGCGCAGGGAATGTGGCGCAATCCCGGAGACGAACCGGTATTTACCAGTACTCTGGAACTGGATATGGGCGATGTCGAGGCCAGCCTGGCCGGGCCGAAACGCCCACAGGATCGCGTGGCGTTAGGCGATGTGCCGAAAGCCTTTGCCGCCAGCGCCGAGCTGGAGCTGAATACCGCGCAAAGAGATCGCCAGCCGGTTGACTATACGATGAACGGACAGCCATATCAGCTTCCGGATGGCGCTGTCGTCATTGCCGCCATCACCTCCTGCACGAATACCTCGAATCCCAGCGTGCTGATGGCGGCGGGATTACTGGCGAAAAAAGCAGTAACGCTGGGGTTGAAGCGTCAACCGTGGGTCAAGGCTTCTCTGGCGCCGGGGTCAAAAGTGGTATCTGACTATCTGGCGCAGGCCAAACTTACGCCTTATCTGGATGAACTCGGTTTTAACCTGGTCGGTTATGGCTGTACGACCTGTATCGGGAACTCCGGTCCGTTGCCGGAGCCTATTGAGACCGCGATTAAAAAAGGCGATCTGACGGTAGGGGCCGTGCTTTCCGGTAACCGAAATTTTGAAGGGCGTATCCATCCGCTGGTGAAAACGAACTGGCTGGCGTCGCCGCCGCTGGTGGTCGCGTATGCGCTGGCCGGAAACATGAATATTAACCTCGCGACAGACCCGCTGGGGTATGATCGTAAAGGCGATCCGGTATACCTGAAGGATATCTGGCCTTCGGCGCAGGAAATTGCCCGCGCCGTTGAACTGGTATCATCGGATATGTTCCGTAAAGAGTATGCGGAAGTGTTTGAGGGCACGGAAGAATGGAAATCGATTCAGGTTGAATCGTCCGATACCTACGGCTGGCAGTCGGATTCAACCTATATTCGCCTGTCGCCTTTCTTTGATGAAATGCAGGCCCAGCCTGCGCCAGTCAAAGATATCCACGGCGCGCGTATCCTGGCGATGCTGGGGGATTCGGTAACGACCGACCATATTTCTCCGGCCGGCAGTATCAAGCCGGACAGTCCCGCCGGACGCTATCTGCAAAACCACGGCGTTGAGCGGAAGGATTTTAACTCTTATGGATCACGACGCGGCAACCATGAAGTGATGATGCGCGGTACGTTCGCCAATATTCGTATTCGCAACGAAATGCTGCCCGGCGTCGAAGGTGGGATGACGCGGCATTTGCCGGGTACGGAAGCGATGTCGATTTATGATGCCGCGATGCTCTACCAGCAGGAAAAAACGCCGCTGGCGGTGATTGCCGGGAAAGAGTATGGGTCGGGATCGAGCCGTGACTGGGCGGCAAAAGGTCCGCGGCTGTTAGGTATCCGCGTGGTGATCGCCGAGTCGTTCGAACGTATCCACCGCTCAAACCTGATTGGGATGGGGATCCTGCCGCTGGAGTTTCCACAGGGCGTAACGCGTAAAACGCTGGGACTGACCGGGGAAGAGGTGATTGATATCGCGGATCTGCAAAACCTGCGCCCTGGCGCGACCATTCCGGTGACGTTAACGAGATCGGACGGCAGCAAAGAAACGGTACCTTGTCGCTGTCGCATTGATACCGCCACCGAGCTGACTTACTACCAGAATGACGGCATATTGCACTATGTCATTAGAAATATGCTGAACTAAAGCCGTTTATCGGGCCTGCCGTAAACAGGCAGGCCCGCGCTTTAATACCGGTGGCTTACTTGCTTAGCAGGTGGCCCATTTTGGCGGCTTTAGTATCGAGATAATGCTCATTATTTGGATTACGACCCACAATGAGCGGAACGCGTTCCACGATATTAATTCCCGCCTCGGTCAGTATTTCGACTTTCTTCGGATTATTGGTCAGCAGGCGAACTTCATCCACGCCGAGTAATTTGAACATATCCGCGCACAGGGTGAAATCACGCTCATCGGCGGCAAAGCCGAGCTGATGATTGGCCTCCACCGTGTCATAGCCTTGATCCTGTAACGCATAAGCGCGAATTTTATTAAGCAGGCCGATATTGCGGCCTTCCTGACGGTGGTAAATCAGAATACCGCGTCCTTCTTCCGCAATATGCGTCAGCGCGGCTTCCAGTTGAAAACCACAGTCACAGCGCAGACTAAAAAGCGCGTCCCCGGTAAGACATTCGGAATGAACGCGAGCCAGTACCGGCGTTTTACCTGAAATATCGCCAAAAACCAGCGCGGCATGGTCGTGTCCGGTTGCCAGTTCTTCAAATCCCACCATCAGAAAGTCACCCAATGGGGTTGGCAGTTTGGCTTCTGCCACACGTTTAAGCTGCATGTATTTCTCCAGATTATGCTGACGCCTGCGGTGTCGTCGCCTGTTGGATTGTATCCCGCTATTTTGCCATAAGGCGGCGGTCATCACCTAATCACTACCACGTAATTGCTCAGGAATGGCACAAATTTGTCAATTTTCCAGTCCGGCGAGAATTTTCAGTTATGATTGTGATACTTACTTATAAAAGGAGCATCCATGCTTTCAATTGCGAAGCGCACCGCGGCAGGCGCCGCCCTGTTGCTTATCATGCCGCTTGCCGTATGGGTATCAGGCTGGCAGTGGCAGCCAGGACATCAGGTCTGGTGGCTAAAAACGCTATTCTGGATAACGGAAACCGTGACCAAACCCTGGGGCGTTATCACGCATGTAATTCTTTGTGGATGGTTCTTATGGTGCCTGCGATTTCGCCTGCGCGCCGCCATTATGCTGTTTGCGATTCTCGGTGGGGCGATTATCGTCGGGCAGGGCGTGAAGTCATGGGTAAAGGAGCGCGTACAGGAGCCGCGGCCATTTGTGGTCTGGCTTGAAAAAACGCACCATATTCCCGTCGATGAGTTCTACACTTTAAAGCGTACAGAACGCGGACATTTAGTGAAAGAGCAGTTGGCCGGGCAACAGAACATCCCCGTTTTCCTGCGTCAGCACTGGCAAAAAGAGACGGGTTTTGCGTTTCCCTCCGGACACACCATGTTTGCAGCGAGCTGGGCGCTTTTGGCCGTGGGTCTGTTATGGCCGCGCAGACGGACTTTCACCATCGCGTTTTTGTTAGTCTGGGCGACCGGCGTAATGGGCAGCCGTTTACTTCTGGGAATGCACTGGCCGCGAGATTTAGTGGTCGCCACGCTCATCTCCTGGCTATTAGTTACCCTGGCGACCTGGCTGGCGCAGCGAATTTGCGGGCCGCTTATGCCGCCTCGTGAAGAAGCGCAAGAAATTGCTGAACGCGAGCAGGAAAGCTGACAACGGTTGATTTTCTGACTATTGCCCTTAAATCATCTGATGGCGGGCGCATTTCCATTTCGCGCGAGGCGGGAAAATGGTAATTTAGAAGGCTGGATGCGGTAAGTTGGACACGATTTATTCGCGCAAACCACATAACGGGAAGTAATGTGAAATATTTACTCATTTTCTTACTGGTATTGGCGATTTTTGTTATTTCGGTGACGCTGGGCGCGCAGAATGATCAACAGGTGACGTTTAACTACCTGCTGGCGCGAGGGGAGTATCGTATCTCCACGTTGCTTGCTGTGTTGTTCGCCGTCGGTTTTGCGATTGGCTGGCTGATTTGCGGCCTGTTCTGGCTGCGGGTCCGCGTTTCCCTTGCCCGTGCTGAACGTAAAATTAAACGACTGGAAAACAAGCTTTCGCCAGCAACCGACGTTGCGGTCCCTGCCGATTCGTCGGTTGTAAAGGAATAATCATTTATGTTGGAGTTGTTATTTCTGCTGTTGCCTGTAGCCGCTGCCTATGGGTGGTATATGGGTCGCAGAAGTGCGCAACAAACAAAACAGGATGAAGCTAACCGCCTGTCGCGCGATTATGTCGCAGGGGTTAACTTCCTGCTGAGTAACCAACAAGATAAAGCGGTGGATCTGTTCCTCGATATGCTTAAAGAGGATACCGGCACCGTTGAGGCTCATCTCACTCTCGGTAATCTGTTTCGCTCACGAGGCGAAGTCGATCGCGCCATTCGTATTCATCAAACGCTCATGGAAAGCGCTTCATTGACCTATGAACAGCGTTTACTGGCTGTTCAGCAACTGGGGCGCGACTATATGGCCGCCGGTTTATATGACCGCGCGGAAGATATGTTTAACCAACTTACCGACGAAACGGAATTTCGCGTAGGCGCGTTACAGCAGCTCTTGCAAATCTATCAGCTAACCAGCGACTGGCAAAAGGCGATCGAAGTAGCAGAACGGCTGGTGAAACTGGGCAAAGATAAACAGCGTATCGAAATCGCCCATTTTTACTGTGAGTTAGCGTTACAGCAAATGGGCAACGACGACATGGATCGCGCGATGGCGTTGCTGAAAAAAGGTGCCGCCGCAGATAAAAATAGCGCCCGGGTGTCTATCATGATGGGGCGCGTTTATATGGCGAGAGGGGATTACGCCAAAGCGGTCGAAAGCCTGCAACGTGTGATCGTTCAGGATAAAGAGCTGGTCAGCGAAACGCTGGAGATGCTGCAAACCTGTTATCAACAGCTCGGTAAAAATGCCGAGTGGGCGGAGTTTTTACGTCGCGCCGTTGAGGAGAATACCGGTGCTGGCGCTGAGTTAATGCTTGCCGATATTCTGGAAGCGCGTGAAGGTAGTGACGCAGCTCAAGTCTATATCACACGTCAGCTACAGCGACATCCTACCATGCGGGTGTTCCATAAGCTGATGGATTACCATCTCAACGAGGCGGAAGAAGGGCGAGCGAAAGAAAGCCTGATGGTACTGCGTGATATGGTTGGCGAGCAGGTGCGCAGTAAACCGCGGTATCGTTGTCAGAAATGCGGTTTTACCGCCTATACCTTGTACTGGCACTGTCCGTCCTGCCGGGCATGGTCGACCATTAAACCTATTCGCGGACTTGATGGGCAGTAGTATATAAAAAAAGCTTCACTTTAGTTACAACATACTTAATGATGTAAAACTAAAAACAACGCTGGCATCGGCGACCAAGGCTTATCAGGTTGTCAATCGAACCTGTTAATTTCCCTGCGCCGCAGGTAGAATGCACGCCGTTTATCCAATTTGCGCCACTTCCGGTGCCCATCATCAAGAAGGTCTGGTCATGACGTTTACTGCTTCATCTTCTTCCTGCGCTATTACTGAATCGCCTGTCGTTGTGGCGTTGGATTACCATGAACGCGATAAAGCCCTGGCGTTTGTCGATAAAATCGATCCTCGCGATTGTCGCTTAAAAGTAGGCAAAGAGATGTTCACGCTGTTTGGTCCACAGCTCGTTCGGGATCTCCAGCAGCGTGGGTTTGATGTCTTTCTTGATCTAAAATTTCATGATATTCCCAACACCACGGCCCGGGCAGTCGCCGCAGCGGCAGACCTGGGCGTCTGGATGGTAAACGTTCACGCGTCTGGCGGGGCGAGAATGATGGCCGCAGCGCGCGACGCGCTGGCGCCATTCGGTAAAGATGCGCCGTTGCTCATTGCCGTGACCGTGTTGACCAGTATGGAAACCTGCGATCTGCGCGATCTGGGCGTGACGTTGTCACCGGCGGAACATGCGGAGCGGCTGGCGCGCCTGACGCAGCAATGCGGGCTGGATGGCGTGGTCTGTTCCGCTCAGGAAGCGGTCAGATTTAAACAGGCCTTTGGCGCTGCATTTAAGCTGGTGACGCCGGGCATTCGGCCCGCAGGCAGCGAGGCAGGCGACCAGCGACGCATTATGACGCCCGAACAGGCATTATCCGCCGGCGTCGACTATATGGTGATTGGCCGCCCGGTTACGCAATCGGTAGATCCGGCGCAAACGCTGAAGGATATTAACGCGTCACTGAAACGGGAGGCATAATGAGCGATTCCAATAGTCGTCTGGTTTATTCAACACAGACGGGGCGCATTGAAGAACCTAAAACGGCGCCGGTTCGTCCCAAAGGGGATGGTATCGTTCGCATTCAGCGTCAAACCAGTGGCCGTAAGGGTAAAGGCGTATGTTTGATTACCGGTATCGAGATGAATGATGCGGAATTAACCAAACTGGCGGCTGAACTGAAGAAAAAATGCGGCTGTGGCGGGGCAGTAAAAGAAGGGATTATTGAAATTCAGGGTGATAAACGCGACTTGATAAAATCATTGCTGGAAGCTAAAGGAATGAAAGTAAAATTAGCTGGCGGCTAATGAAAACGCCACGGTTGTAAATTACCGTGGCGTAAAAGTCAACTTTGTCTATTTTTGTAATCCAGACCTGAAAAGAATAAACGTATTATTTTGAGCCGTTCAATATTTAAACGTCTGGATTATTTTCCAACCTGGTGACCAATCACGCCGCCGACCGCCGCGCCGCCCAGGGTGCCTAATGTACTGCCGTCCGTTAACACTGCGCCGCCTAACGCCCCCGCACCTGCGCCAATAGCCGTGTTGCGATCGCGCTTGGACCAGTTTGAGCAGGCGCTCAGAGACATTGCTACGGTGATTGCCAGCACAGCAGCGGCCATTTTTTTGCTCGTCATAAACATAATACTCTCTCCTGAATTAACGATTCACGGAATTAAGCTCACTATAACTATAGTTAAAATAAAACCTGTTAAGAGATTTTCCGTAAAACCTGATTGCGCAGGGGTATATCACGCAGGTGATAGTCACTTCCTGTTATTTCGCTAATATTAATTTTACGACGTTACGCTCGTTACAACAGGTAAATAGTCTTAATTGGGATGTCAGAAAAGTCTTAGAGAGAGGATGATTTGCCATAGGGCAAACCATCAGGAAATATTTTAAACGGATGAGCCAATAACATTGACTAGCAGCCCCGCATGTTCTAACTGCATTTGATCGCTGGCGGAAATTTTGGAATCCGTAATGACACGATGAAAGCGAGAGAGCGGGCCCAGGGGATAGGGATGCACACAGCCAAATTTGGAGCTGTCGGTGAGGACAATCGCTTCTGAGCCTTTTTCCAGAACAGCGTTAACCACATCCGATCGCATCATGTCGCGTCCGGTAAAACCGGTATCAGCCTGCCAGCCATCAATACCGATAAATGCTTTGCTGAAATGCACTTGATGGATAAACTGTCGCGTCAACGGCCCTACCATGCTTTCACTTTTTTTCTGATAGATTCCACCGAGGAGAATGACTTCGCAAGGAGTTTCTTTGAGCAGGTGCGCGATATAACTGCTCACGGTGATGATCGTGACATCTTTTTGTTCCGCCAACGTCCGGGCCAATAGCGCATTGCTGCTGCCATTTTCAATAAAAACGGATTCCCCTGGACTGACCAGCGAGGCGGCGAACTCCGCCAGTCGGCGTTTTAGCGTGTAGTTCGTCATCATGCGAGTCTCTACGTCATCGCTCTCAAGCGAAACGGCGAAACCGTGCGCACGGCGTAAATAGCTCTGCTTTTCCAGGGTATTCAGATCCTGACGAATCGTGACTTCAGATACGCCGGTAATTTTCGCCAGTTCAGCAACGCTCATCTGGCCTTTATCAACCACCATTTGCAAAATTGATTGTTGTCGGGAGTTCATAGTATTAATTTTATTCGTTAAGAGGAGTCAACAGACAGTCAGAGAGCCGGGAAGGGCTAACGGCCATCCCGGACAAATAATCGCTATCAGATTTCCCAGGGCGACCCGGGAGCCTGGGATGGCGAGATACCGTCTTTAACCTGATCTAACAGCTCTGCTCTCAATATTTCAAGGTTATTGATGGCCGAGTGGTAATCGCCAGCAACAAGGATATCCAGCACGGTATCAATGCGTGCGGCAATTCGTTGTGCTTCGATATCAGACATGTTTGTCATCCTTAATGTCAGAAAAGGTTTCAATTCATGATGCAGAAATTAATCTGAAAAGAGAAGGGAAAAATAGGGCTATGCCTGTCTGCACAGGCTGTTCTCCCTATTATCGTCGCCATTAACGCATTTTTTTCGTCTGATAACGTTTGTACCAGCGTTCAAAAGAAACGGCGGGCATAGGTTTGGCGAATAAAAAGCCCTGTCGTTCATTGACGCCGTTTTTTGTCAGGAAGGCATCTTCTTTAGCATTTTCTACGCCTTCGGCAATCACTTGTAAATTTAGCGCCTGAGCCACCGCGACAATCGCCCGAACCAGAGATTGCGACAGCGGTTGCTTATGGATATCTCTGACGAAAGCCTGATCCAGTTTAACGGCATCAATAGGGAACCGGGCGAGTTGAGAAAGCGAAGAATACCCGGTGCCAAAATCATCCAGATGAATCTGAGCGCCGAGCTGACTAAATTGCTGGATAACCGATAGCGCCAGCGTGTCGTTTTCGATCAGGCAGCTTTCCGTTAGCTCGACATCGATCGGGCAATACTCAAAATTCAGATCGTACAAAGCCTGTTTAAGCGCAGTAAAAAGCGTCTGGTCGGCCAGTTGTCGCGCCGAAAAGTTAACGGCTACGCGCAAGTTAATCCCCTTATCGCGCCATTTCGCAATCTGGCGAACCACATCCAGAATCACCCAGCGGCCCAGCGGGACGATGAGTCCTGACTCTTCGGCGTATGAGATGAACTCCAGCGGCGGAATTAATCCGCGTTCCGGCGATTGCCAGCGTACCAGTGCTTCCAGGCTACGTACTTCGCCGCGCCAGGTAATTTTGGGCTGATAGTGAATAAGTAACTGGTCGTTTTCCAGCGCTTTTCGCAGGTTTGTATCCAGCCAGTGGTAGTCAAATACGCGCTGATTCATTTCCGGCGAAAAAACGCAGAACTGACCGCGGCCGCCTTCTTTGGCGTTATACATTGCGGTGTCGGCAGTGCGAATGAGACTTTCGCTGTCCTGTCCGTGCCGGGGGGCCAACGAAATGCCAATAGCGCATCCCGTGTAAACTTCAATGAGTCCAATACGAAACGGTTGCCGCAGACGGGTAAGGATTCGTGAGGCTACTGCTTCCAGCGCGGCCTGAGACGTATGGGCAGCGAGAACAATGAATTCATCTCCCCCCAGTCTGGCCAGCAATTGATCTTCCTCCAGACAACTCAACAGCGCCAGCGAAACGGCCTGTAAGAGCTGATCGCCAAACATATGCCCATAGGCGTCATTAATTTTCTTGAAATTATCCAGATCGAGATAAACGATACCCACCTGCGACTCGCCAGCCGAGGCAATAGCATGATTAATAAATTCATGAATAGCATTGCGATTGGGCAGGCCGGTGACGGTGTCTGTATTCGCCAGTATGCGTAAACGCTCCTGAGCCCGCCTTTCTTCGGTGATATCCGTGCCTGCGCAGATCAGGAAAATTTCGTTTTTTCCGCTGCCGTTATGGACGAATTTATTACGAAATAAGAACAGGCGTTGGCCTTTACGGGTCTTTATCCAGCGTTCGATTTCATAGGCATTGCCATTGCGAAAAAAATTCTCAATGTAGTGCCGGGAGGCAACCGCCTCCCGGCGACTCATAAATAATTTAAAGACGCTTTGACCAATTACATCTCGCTCTTTTAAGCCCGTGTACTCTTCGCATGACTGATTAAATCGACAGATTTTTCCCTGACTATCCAGTATCGCAATGACTGAGTTGGCTTCTGATACGATTTGCTCGGCAAAAGAGAGCTCCTGCGCCTGCGTTGGCGCGACGGCAGGCGTATCAGGCCAGGTTGCCAGGCTGCCAGCCCATTCACGGTTATTAATCTTACGGCCTACCAGGTGTACTACGGTAACCTGTTTTTCTATCAACAACGTTATCAGCAGACTGGACGTAATCGCCGTTATTTCCCGGATACGCCCGGCTTGCTCCGGCGATAGCTCGACCGTTTTTTCTGTATCCGTTTCACCTGTCGGGGAGAGATACAGCACGTTGCGGTTATCAGCCAGACGCCAGTGAGAGTGAAGGGGACTTAGCGCCGTTTGTTCCTGAATCTGTTTCATCATGCATACCATCCCATTTAAGCGCCAGGTGCCCGAAAAGAAAGGTTAGCCATGTTATAAATAAGGGTAATTATGGCTGAACGTATTGTTTTATCTATGTATTCATATGTAATCCAGATTCTGGAAAAAGCATAGTCGCCAGCTAAAAATAACAAGAAATGGGGCGCTTGAATAAGATTAAACGCAGAGCATGACGGAAGGGAGAAGAAGAAAAGAAACGGCCTTTGCCTTCTCAGCAAAGGCCGTTGAGCGAGCTAAGCGTGGTTACGCTGCCGGTCGGGCAATAATGCTGCGGGTTTCCATGCGAACTTCCGCAATAGTGACATCAATGACATCCGTCACTTTATAAACCGTCTCACCTTTAATCTGTACCGTACCGTTTTCTTGGCTGCATACCAGTTCATCGCGAACGGCGTGCAGGAACGGGGCAGGGATAAAGGCGATAGCGCCGTTATCGACCAGTCGCACACGCATACCACCGCGGCTGACGTCAATAATTTCTGCCGCGAAACGGGTATTTGTCCCCGCCTTATCGTTAAGGAAGCGTGCATATAACCAGTCGCCGACATCGCGCTCCGCCATACGGTTCAGGCGACGGCGTTCCGCCATTTGCTGGGTGATATCTTCCTGCGGACGCGCAATAGCTTCCCCCTTGATGACCGCTTTCAGCAGGCGATGGTTAATCATATCGCCATACTTACGGATGGGAGAGGTCCAGGTGGCGTAAGCCTCAAGACCAAGACCGAAATGCGGCCCCGGCTCGGTACTGATTTCCGCAAAAGACTGGAAGCGACGAATGCGGCTGTCAAGGAAACCGGAGGGCTGCGCATCCAGTTCGCGACGCAGTTTACAGAAGCCTTCCAGCGTCAGCACCTCTTCGGCATCGACATGAAGACCATGCGTTTTCAGCAGTGCGGCCAGCGCGTCGGCATTCGCGGGATCGAAGCCCGTATGTACGTTGTAAATACCGAAACCGAGCTTATCGCGCAGTACGCGCGCGGCGCAAAGGTTAGCGGCGATCATCGACTCTTCTACGATACGGTTAGCGATACGGCGCGGTTCCGCCACAATATCCAGTACTTCGCCTTTTTCGCCAAGCACAAAGCGGTAATCCGGGCGGTCTTTAAAGACTAACGCATGATGATGACGCCACTCACTGCGGCTTAGACAAATACGGTGCAACAGACGAATCTGCTGGGCAATGCCTTCGTTATCCGGCTGCCAGGTGCCGTTATTTTCCAGCCAGTCGGAGACATTGTCGTACGCCAGCTTGGCCTTCGATTCGATGATGGCCGCAAAAAAGGCGATATCATCGTCAATGGTGCCGTCTGCGGCGATTATCATGCGACAGGCGAGCGCCGGACGCACTTCGTTGGCGCGCAGTGAGCACAGATCGTCAGACAGCTCACGCGGCAGCATAGGAATATTGAAGCCCGGCAGGTAGTTGGTGAAGGCGCGAATTTTCGCGGCGTTATCCAGCTTACTGCCTTCGGCAATCCAGGCGGTAGGATCGGCGATAGCCACCGTAAGCTGGAGTCTGCCGTCTGCTAATTCCTCAGCATAAAGCGCGTCATCCATATCTTCAGTGCTGGCGCTATCGATAGTGACGAAATTCAGCGCGGTAAGATCCTGGCGCTCCAGCCCTTCGTCCAGCATCTCCGTCGCTACGCCGTTCGGTGCTTCTTTTTCCAGGTTGTGGCGGGCAAGCGTAACCCACCAGGGAACAAAGTGATCGTCGGCAAAGGTGATGTACTGCGTTAAATCGGCGTAAAACGAACGGTCGCCTTTAAGCGGATGGCGGCGCATTTCGGCAACCGCCCAGTCACCTTCTTTGAACTCATGCTGAACGCCGCGCGCGGCGCGGCAGGGAATCGCGTCTTTCAGCAACGGATGATCCGGCACGATGGACAGGCGGTCATTTTTACCCTGAACTTTTCCCACAAAGCGCGTCAGGAACGGTTCGATCAGTTCTTCCGGCTCGGCAGACTCCCGTTCTTTTTCCGTGTGGATGACCGCGACGATACGATCGCCATGCATCACTTTTTTCATCTGCGGCGGAGGAATGAAATAGCTTTTTTGCGCGTCAACCTCAAGGAAGCCAAAGCCTTTTTCCGTGGCTTTTACGACCCCTTCAGCGCGCGGCGTCTGGGAATGCAGTTGCTGTTTAAGCTGCGCTAGCAGCGGGTTGTCCTGAAACATATTCGTCTATTTTCGTAGCCAAAAGAGCGGCTGACAGTTTTACGCGATTCTGCCTGGCGCAGCAAGCGCTCTTTCTGTAATGGATGAGTTAATAGGTTTCGCCCAACGCGATTTTTAAACGATTTAACCATCCGCACACGCCGCACCAGCCTAACATGTTAATGGCCTGCTCCGATGAAACACCCCTGGTGAGTAGCGGGAAAAAATGCGCGGCGCTAAAGCGATCGGGCGCTCTGGTGAGCCATTGTATCGCCTGTGTCAGCGCAGGCTCAAGTTCCCAACGAGCGATGTCGTCGTCTTCCTGGCGTAACGTGATGACAGCGCGACGCCACGCGCCAGGTTGGGTTGCCTGTTCGTTAAAGCAGGCGGCGCTGCCGTTGATACGTGATGTGAGGAGCGTGATAAGTGGAAGTAAAGAGGGGGGCGACGCAGTGTGTAATGTGCTGGTCAGTATGCGTTCGAGTAACGCGAATGAAGACGGATCGCAGATGAGTACCGGTGCCATCATTTGGCATTGTGAAGACGAATATTGCCGCTGAACTTTGGTATGGGCGGGAGGATATTCTACCAGACTGGCGGCGGGCTGCCATGTCGTCTGGGGGTTTTGAAACCGCGCGGCCCTGGCAAAGCGCTGCATCTCCTGGCCGGGCAGTTCGCGCACGGGTAGACGACAAAACGCCTGAAATATCGCCGCTACCCGCGCCTGAAAACCGATAAACCCAATGATCTGATTGATGAGTACGGTATCCCGGGTGGTTAATCCCACCTCTGCAAGTTGTTCGCGGGCCCGCGTATTGATAACGGAGGGGGAGCCGGCAAGCTGACGAGCGTATTGCGTAATTTGCGCCAGCCGTTGATTGCTCTCTCTTGAGGCATCAGGGCCGGGTAGCGGCGCCAGACGAGCGGCATAATAGCGGCACAAACGCTGAACCCCAAATACCTGAGCGGCGGTCAGCGCGGTGCTCATACGTTCATAGGCGCTAAATGTATGAAGCCGGTCGTTGAGAACCGTGCGGGGAAATAAGACATCCGCCAACTGGCGAGCTGGCTTTAACCATGACTCAAAAGGCGTCAACGCGGTTTCTGCTACCGCTAAATCCAGTAAAAATCGATCGTTAACATACGCGGCTTCCGGCATTAGCGAAAGCGGGGTTTGTGACGACATAGTGGATTGTGTTTCATGATACCAGTGGCTTTTACCCGCTTTTCGGCATTGTTCCATAGGGTTTCCCGAGGATGAAATGGCGATCGATAATGATTCGGCGTCGGATCGTTTATGCTGGATTATCCTGGCGTATGCGGGAAAGGGATGAAAGATTGTTAGGTGATAACAAATATCAGAACGCTATATAACGAGATGAGTGGTGAGTGAGGGGAATGGGGCAGCACAGCCGTGCCGCCCGCTAATAAACTTAATGCGCTTACTTCAGTTCCAGTTCATTCATTGCCGCAATGCTGAAACCGCCGTCAACATGGACGACTTCGCCAGAAATGCCTGCCGAGAGATCGGAACACAGAAACGCCGCTGAGTTACCCACATCTTCAATGGTCACGGTGCGACGAATTGGCGTAACGGCTTCACAATGGGCCAGCATTTTACGGAAATCTTTAATACCGGACGCCGCCAGCGTGCGGATTGGACCCGCAGAGATGGCGTTGACGCGAACCCCTTCCGGCCCCATTGCATTTGCCATATAACGCACGTTGGCTTCCAGAGAGGCTTTCGCCAGACCCATGACATTGTAGTTCGGGATGGCGCGCTCCGCTCCCAGATAAGACAAGGTCAACAGCGCAGAACCCGGATTCAGCATGGTGCGGCAGGCTTTCGCCATGGCAACAAAGCTGTAAGAGCTAATATCGTGAGCGATTTTAAAGCCTTCGCGGGTAACCGCATTAACATAATCGCCGTCCAGCTGATCGCCAGGCGCGAAACCAATTGAGTGTACGAAACCGTCAAATTTCGGCCAAACGTTACCCAGCTCCGCAAACATAGCGTCAATGCTGGCATCTTCAGCGACATCACACGGTAAAACGATGCTGGAACCCAGCTGGGCAGCAAATTCTTCTACGCGGCCTTTCAGTTTGTCGTTCTGGTAGGTGAACGCCAGTTCAGCTCCTTCGCGGTGCATCGCCTGTGCGATACCGTAGGCGATGGACAGTTTACTGGCCACGCCAGTGACCAGAATGCGCTTACCGGAAAGAAAACCCATAGCTTTAATCCTTATAGTCATTGCTTATTTTTTGCTTTTACGAACAATGGTTAACAGCAACTTTTCAACATTATTCGAAATTAGTCTGAAATTATATCTCACTCCTGACCCCGTGTGTCACGCTATTTTTCCGCTGCTATCTCCAGCTGGTGACGTTCTAAAACCACACGATAACGAAGTCCCTGAGGATTTTGAGCACTCCCCAGGGCCAAACTGGCAAATCAAAGAGTCTAATGGGACAGGCCCTACGCTGCAGTATACCAGCTGGTGTAAGGTTCGCCTCATCCAACCAGAGACACCGGGACGGATAGCAAGTACGCATAGCGATGCACCTTCCACCAGACAAATAAAGGTTCTGTAGGAAGCCTGAATATTCATCCGAATGGTTTACCTCACCTATTAGCGATGTTATGGACATGTAATTTTAACCATCAAATGCTTAACAAAAATAATTTCTTTTTTAGGTGCTGAAGGTTTTCTCTATTTATTGATGCAGAGTAATACTTAATATGAAAAATTTTGGAAATCAGGTGATTACAGTAGTTACAAATCGGGTTTTTATATGTTTGCATGTGTATTATAATAAATTTTCAGAGGATGAGGCATATGCCGTTTACATTTCAGATCGGAAATCATAGTTGCCAGATATCAGAAAGGTATTTAAGAGATATCATCGATAATAAAAAAGAGCATATTTTTTCAACGTATGAGAAATTCATAGATTTTTTCAGGAATATATTTACCAGTCGAAGTTTAATCTCTGATTATAGAGAAATATATAATCTACTGTGCCAAAAAAACGAGCGTCCCGATATTACGAAGCCTTTCTCGCTACGACCATTTTCGAGGCGAGATGAAGACTGTACACGATGGCGCCCCCTTCTTGGATATATTAAACTGATTGATGCCTCCAGACCTGAAACAAGAGATAAATACACTGTAGAGGTATTAGCGTATCAAGAAAATATGTTACTACTACAGATGTTTTACGATGGAGTATTAGTGACCGAGACGGAGTGTTCTGAACATTGCGTCGATTTTTTAAAAGAAACGATGTTTAATTATAATTCCGGGGAAATTACGCTTGCCGCTTTAGATAATGATAACCAGCCGCCGAGCGAAGCAGGTAGTAATGGAATCTATGAGGCTTTTGAGCAACGTTTGATAGACTTCCTGACCACGCCCGCCATGGCGTCTGGTGATGAGAGCGGCGATACTGATCAGACGGATGCATCACAACCAGCGGCAATAGAGGCGTTTATTAACTCGTCGGAGTTTAAAAAAAATATCCGCATGCGTGATATTGAAAAAAATAAAATAGGTAGCGGAAGTTATGGGACAGTCTATCTGTTAAATGATGAGTTTGTTGTTAAGATTCCAATTAATGAGCGGGGAATAAAAGTGGATGTTAACTCTCCGGAACATCGTAATTGTCATCCTGATCGTGTCAGTAAGTATTTGAACATGGCCAATGGCGACAAGGATTTTTCTCGTTCGGCCATCATGAATATTAATGGTAAAGACGTTACGGTTTTAGTTTCAAAATATATTCAAGGTCAGGAGTTCGATATTGAAGATGAAGATAACTATCGAATGGCGGAGGCGCTTCTTGAATCCCGGGGGGTTTATATGCATGATATAGATAACGTAGGTAATATTCTGGTTAAAGAGGGGGTACTTTTCTTTGTGGATGGCGATCAAATCGTGCTGTCACAAGAATCCCGGCAACAGCGAAGCGCTTCTCTTGCAACAACACAATTGGAAGAGCAAATTAAGGCCCGTTACCTGATAAAATTAAAGCAGGCCGAGACCGAAGGAAATACTGAAGATATTGAATATTATAAGTCACTTATTACAGAGCTTGATGAGTTAATCGGAGAGGAAGAACAGACACCTGCGTCAGGAAGACGTTTTAAACTAGCCGCGCCGGAGGAAGGGACTCTTGTGGCTAAAGTATTAAAGGATGAATTAAAAAAATAGCATTTAGTTCCGTTCTTTTCTGCGAATCGCCGGGGCTCATTCGCTACAGATTTGCCGATCAATTATTGAGAGTTGCTATTCGTTTAAAGGTCGTTCAGGGGATCTGGACAGCCTGCAGCGGAGATGCAACTCGCAAGTACGGTTGGTGATGCCGCGCCGCCATAGTGGATGAAATGCCTCGCGATGGTGCAACAACATTAACTCGCCTTGATTTTTCCCCTCTACCTGGCAAGAAGACCCCGGCTTTACGGATGGTCTCATGCCGTCGTATTAGCGTTGTTCGGCGTAGTATGTAAATTTCCTTATAGCAATAGAAGAACATTCTCAAAACATAAAATTAGCAAGTTATCATGAGGTTAACATATATTGTTTTTTTCGATCATTTTTTATATATTGATCGTTTTTATTGATTGATTTGCGTTAAAAGCGCATTATCAGGGAGTTAAGATCAAGTGGAGTGGTCACATGCGCTATTTTTTTATGGCAGAGCCGATAAGGGCAATGGAGGGGGATTTACTGGGTGTCGAAATCACTACCCATTTTGCATCGTCGCCCGCTCGTCCGCTACACCCTGAGTTTGTTATCTCGTCATGGGACAATTCGCAGAAGCGCCGTTTTCTGCTTGATCTGTTGCGGACAATCGCGGCCAAACATGGCTGGTTTCTACGCCACGGCCTGTTCTGTATCGTAAATATCGATCGGGGTATGGCGCAGCTTGTCCTTCAGGACAAAGATATTCGCGCGTTACTACACGCCATGTTATTTGTGGGGCTGCAGGTCGCTGAACATTTTTCATGTCAAGATAACGTCTTAGTCGATCCTTTAATACACGCGCTTCATAAACAACCTAATCCATTATGGCTGGGCGACCTGGGCGTAGGGAACGCAACCGCTGCGCCATTAGTTTGCGGGTGTTTTAGCGGTGTAAAACTTGATCGCAGCTTTTTTGTCTCACAAATTGAAAAAATGACGTTTCCGCTGCTCGTCAAACATATCCGGCATTATTGTGACAAGATTGTGGTGGGTGGCCAGGAAAACGCACGCTATTTGCCGGCGTTAAAAACGGCAGGCATTTGGGCAACCCAGGGCACGTTATTTCCTTCCGTTGCGTTAGAAGAGGTTGAAACATTGCTGTTGGGCAGTCGCATGAACACCCTCAGAGAATCGAACTGAGGGTATTTGTTTCGCTTAGCGATCCTTTCGCCATGCGTCAGCGGTCAGCGCCTCGCCAAAATGGCCTGCGATTAAACGGCGGGTAAGCTCATGTAGCGGAGAGGCGAGCACATCGGCGGTGCTGCCGCGTTCAACCACTTCCCCCTGATGCATCACTAATACCTGATCGCTAATATGCTTCATCATGCCGATATGCTGCGTGACATAGATATAGGAGATGCCTTGTTTTTCCTGCAATTCAAGCATCAGATTGATGAGCTGCGAGCGCATGGACATATCAAGCGAAGCCAGCGCTTCGTCCGCGATAATGACTTTAGGGCGTAAAATCAGCGCGCGGGCCAGGCCCAGACGCTGTTTCTGCCCCGGCGCCAGCATATGCGGGTAGTAGCTCACGTGATCGGGCAATAGCCCCACCATACGCATCGTCTCGACAATCTGTTTGCGCCGCTGTTCCGGCTCCAGATCGGTATTAAGGCGCAGGGGGAAGTCAAGGATCTGTGAAATACGTTGACGTGGATTCAGTGACGTTGAGGGGTCCTGAAAAATCATTCGAATACGTTGGCTTCGAAACGAATAGTCGCCGTAATGCAGGGGATGATCGTCAATAAGAAGCTCGCCGCTGGTGGGTTCAATCATGCCGGCCAGCATCTTTGCCAGCGTGGATTTGCCGGAACCGTTTTCGCCGATAATGGCCAGAGTCTGACGCTCACGAAGCGTAAAGCTTAATGGTTTCACGGCGTCGACGGTCTGGCGGCGAAACCATCCTGTCCGGTAGCGAAAGGTTTTACTCAGGTTGCGCACTTCAAGCAGAGTTTCCACCATATCACTCTCTCTCCATATTCAGCGGAAAATGACAGGCATAGAGATGATTTTTCGCGCCGGTTAAGCGTGGCGTGATAATGCATTCTCGTTGCGCGTAAGGGCAGCGCGGCCCCAGACGACAACCTATCGGTAACTGCTCCAGTAGCGGGATCGCGCCCGGCAGCGTATTCAGACGGCTTTTATGCGGCATCGCACTGCCAAAATCCGGAATCGCGCGGATAAGCGCCTGCGTATAAGGATGATGTGGCGTCGTCACCAGATCTTTACTTGGCGCGGTTTCTACCGTCTGGCCGCAGTATAAAACGTTGATTTTGTCAGCCCACTGACTCAGCATTTGCAGGTCGTGGCTAATCAACAGAATGGTGGTATTACTGTTTTGATTCAGTCGGGTCAGCAGGCGAAAAATTTGCGCCTGCGTCGTCGGTTCCATTGAGTTGGTGGGTTCATCAGCGATCAGGAGTCGCGGTTGATTCGCCAGCGCGATAGCGATCATGACTTTCTGACACTCGCCATCGGTCAGTTCATAGGGAAAACTGCGCATCGCGTCTTTATGATCTTTAATTCCCACCCGGTGCAGTAATTCAATAGCACGCCGTTTACGCCAGCCTAAACGCTGCCACCAGCGGCCTTTATAGGTCCAGGCGGGAATATTTTGCATTAGCTGGCGGCCGACGCGTTCGGAAGGATCAAGGCACGACTGCGGCTCCTGGAAGATCATCGACACATTATGCCCGACCAGCTTACGCCGTTCACGAGAGGAGAGGCGCAGCAGATCGATATCATCAAAACGCATACGGTCGGCAGTGACTCGCCAGTTGTCTTTCGCGACGCCGCAAATAGCTTTAGCAATCAAGCTCTTTCCGGAACCCGATTCACCTACCAGGCCGCGAATTTCGCCTTCGCTTAATGTCATACTGACGCGATCGACCGCTTTTACCCAACCTTCGCTGGTTTTAAATTCAATGGTGAGATTGCGGATATCCAGTAACGGCATTATTCCACCCCCGCAATAATCGCACGACGAATCCCATCTCCGAGCAGGTTTACCAGTAAAACACTGAGCGTTATCGCCGCGCCGGGTAGCATAACGGTCCACGGCGCGACATAGATTAGCTCCAGCGCATCTCCCAACATGGCGCCCCATTCAGGAGAGGGAAGCTGCGCGCCGAGATCTAAAAATCCCAGCGCGGCGATGTCCAGAATCGCCATCGACAGCGCCCGGGTAATTTCGGTGACCAGACCGGCGGTAATATTCGGTAAAATGGCGAACCACAGAATATTCAGCGTTGTCGCGCCATCCAGACGGGCGGCAATGACGTACTCTTTTTCCAGTTCATCATGCACCATGCTATAGACGGAACGTACCATTCGCGGCAACAGGGCCAGCCAGACGGCAAACATCGCGTGTGACAGATGTGGGCCGACAAATGCCACGACGATAATCGCCAGCAAGAGCGAAGGGATGGAAAGCAGCGTGTCCAGAATATGGTTCAGTACGGCAGAGCGTAAACCGTGCGTCGCGCCTGCCACTACGCCGAGGACTAATCCACATAGCGTAGCCGCCAGCGTTACGATAAACGCGCCGCCGACTGTGGGCGCCGCGCCGCTTAACAGGCGGCTCAGCACATCGCGCCCCAGATCGTCAGTCCCCAGAAAAAAGGAGACTTCGCCATAGCGTGACCAGGAGGGCGGCAGTAGCTGATAGCCCAAAAATTGCTGATCGATACCATAGGGCGCGATCCAGCCGCCAAAAATACACAACAACGCCAGACCGGCGCATCCATACAGGCCCACCATCGCAGGCGCGTCGCTATAAAATTTACGCCAGGCAGTGCGCAGGGTGCCTGGCGGGCGCTTTTCGCTGTAGACGCTATCGTAAGGCATATTTACTCGTTTTATTTTTGTTTACCATGCTTTATGTCTTTTGAAATTTTTAAACATTATCAATTCGTTATCGAGCGTTGGCGTTTTAATTTTGTGTACTTTGAGGTTATCAATTTATGCAAAATATGTACACTAATGTGTATATCCTCTCATGAAGTGTACACATTGCTTGCCGATACAAAATTAAGAAAGGCTCCAGGCAAAAAAAGAGACCAAATCAAGGTCATCTCAGACGCTCATGGTCTCAATGTCAGGCTCTCTACATCCGGCAGTATAACATTCTTTTACCGATACAGATGGAACGGGAACGCTGCTCAACTGACGATTGGCGATTATCCAACCATATCACTATCTCATGCCAGGGAACGCCGTCAGTACTTTAGATCATGGTTAACTGAGGGACTCGATCCTCGTCACCAGATGGTACTGGAGAAGAAGAAAAAAACAGAAGCGTTAACCGTAAAAGAACATACGACTACTGGGAGAAGTTTTAGCACTGTACGGAATTTGGGCCAGGGTCATTAAGACCGACAATGGCGGCTGGCGCCAGTTTGGAGTATGGCGCGATCAGGATGTTGCGGCATTAGTAGAAGCGGCGCGCGGCGGCATCCGGGGAATAGTCCGGCTTAAAGTATCTGGCGGAGTTTGTGTTCAGTTGCGGTATTAGTCTCTGGGAGGTTCACAATAAGACAGATCGGAATACTCCGGCATGGGGTGTTGCGTCTTAAACCGCTGCAGCGGGTCAGCAGGGGGAATTATATTTATTAGCTCAGATGTGAGCTGACAGTTACCGATTATTTATACAGTAACTGTCAGTTTACAATATCGCAAAAACATTAACAAAAATATAATTTTGATGATAACCCCTTGATCTACCCAAAAGTAATAGAGCTGAGTTTATGATTTAATCTATAGGACTTTCCAGCGTTACTCTTACGGACTTTCTTTTTACAGTGATAGTTGGCGGGATCGTCGTGCTTCTAAGATGTGTAAATGGGATTTCACCAGCATAAAATACACCAGCACCATGGTAACCAGAAACTTTGACATCTATGTAGCCTCTACTCCAGATCTCATTAGCAACCCTCTCTATAAAAGTATCACGTTCTCCAAACACCATTCGTTCAAAGAAACCAGCATTTCTATTCGCTTTATCTATGTCCTCCTTTTTAAAACTATTAGGCTCTCTTTTATCTGCGGAATAACAACTACTAATCCTTATATCCTTTATAACCTCTAAAACTTTATTAGCAACCAGAATATCAACCAGTTGTTTTGCAGAAAAAACAGAGTCGCCACTGGCTAGAACATTAGTGCCTGCTGCACCATGACCGGTAATATAGACCTTTTTAAACGCACTTAATGTGATCTCATCTAGTATGAGGTTTTCTTGCTGCCGTGCAACAATACCTACAGCTGCTCCGCAATTTACATCATTAGTGTATTGTTGCAGATCAATGTGACTCGAAAGAGTTTTATAATGAGTGCTGATTGTTTTTTCAAATTCGGACGCTGCGTCTTTACTTATAAAAACACCAGGATATAAGTGCTTCCCAGAAAAAACTCTGGATATTTGTTGTCCCAGCATATGCAGGCAAGCCGATTTGTTGAAGCCTTTCTCTCCCATTACTAACAAGAAACCACTTTTTTGCTCAACCTGTGAAATATTATAAGCAATATTAGCTACCCTAATAATATCTTTGGCTAGGTTAGTTGCGCCATTTCCGAAGTGGCAGTGCCGGGGGCTGTCCCTCTAATATTGAGAATCGCGGCAGAAATAGGTTTCATCATATTCACCTCTCATGTAGTGATAATGATTATTATGTGATATTTACTTTTTAATATTTATTTGTTATCACTTACCTGCTGTCCAGTCAATATTAATACATGATTACGCCTATTTTTACATTAATTTTACTGGTGCGGGATTGTATGATCTTGTTATTACTCAACGTAAGCCTCTGTTTATATATAATAAAATTGGAGAAATCTGTTGACTGTATTTTATTTACATTAATATAAATATGCTATGAATTATTACGCATGCATAATCTAACGTTATTAGATGCTATATCCGTAACCGGGTCTGAGGTGAGCATGGCTAAATTACCGCGCCGTAAATGCAAAGTTTGCCGGGAATGGTTTTCTCCTGCTTACAGCAACGTTGTCTGGTGCTGTCCTGAACATGGCGCTATCTACGCGCTGGAACTGCGTGCCAGGCGTATCAGGGATAAATACCAGACGGATAAAGCCGAACGCCAGGCGAACGCCGCAGTTTAAGGATAGGCATTGTGTGATTACGGGGATTTTCGTGCCCGTAAACCAGGGAGGTTTGTTTTTCTAATTTTATCCAGCGAGACGTAAAGTATGACTGAGCTATGGTTAGCACTCGGTTTAACACATTAGGTGGTTTGCCTGATAGTTTCTGTGGGAGGGGGTATGATAAAAAAGTAATATTATTTTTAGTGTTTTTCTGATTATGCAAGTGCCGTTGATTTTGTATATCGTGTTGACTCGAGACCTTCAGATGTGATTTTTCGGGATGGTTTTGCTTCGCA
This sequence comes from Salmonella sp. A7, assembly GCF_020181675.1. Taxonomy (NCBI): domain Bacteria; kingdom Pseudomonadati; phylum Pseudomonadota; class Gammaproteobacteria; order Enterobacterales; family Enterobacteriaceae; genus Salmonella; species Salmonella sp. A7. The sequence goes on from NZ_CP084001.1 coordinate 2,187,459, forward strand.
CGGTAATAACAGGAATCTTCAGCAACATATAAGAGATGACTCCTGTGCATCCGGTAGTCGAGACAGTACTATATTGCGACTATCTCAGATATTAATGAGTCTTATAATATAGCACGATTATATTACTCCAGAGCAACATTTAGCGGCAGGTTGTACAGATACAGAATCCGTGCAGACAATAGTTTCTACAGCCTTCCGCCGTCTGTTGCTTATATTGAGTTATGTGGTATCCAGTTTGGTCATTTTGAGCGAGTGATGATGCAGTTACAAAGTGAGTATGTATCTGTAAATTCTATCCCAATTGAAAATATCCATGAAGCAGTTGAGCTTGTTTACGAGAGAAATGCAAGTATGGTAAATATTGTTGGAGTGGATTATGAAAAAGAAATTAAAGGTTCTGACTCTTGCTCTTGCGTCATTATCCAGTGTTTGTTATGCAGCTATGGCTGATTATGATACGTATGTGAGTAATGTTCAGATTAAAAACCTGTCTTATGGTGTGTATACGTCAGGGGATAAGGAAACTCAGTTTTTTTGTATCGAACTGAAGCGCGGGAGTGAGGCTATTAGTGTCAATGCCATGTGTAAAGTGGATGTGTACGGGAATCATAAACAGGGGTTTGATAACATGCTAAATATAGCAAAGTATTATTATACAACAGGGGGGGATGTAAGGATATATTATAAAGAGAATGTTTGGCGCGACCCCGATTTCAAAAGTGCATTCTCTTCCAGGGAATTAATTGCGATAACTACTTGTAGCTCATCAAGTTATTGTATGGGGCCTATGTTGACAAATTAAATGTTGCTGGGTATTAAACGCTCTAAAGAACAGGCTTAATCTTGTTGGTGAGACGATTATGTCTGAACCTTTATCAGGTTCCTGTATGGCTGTAGCGATCTGTGGGGCAACGATATTCAGACTGTTTACTGGAGCGGATTTTGGGATTGTATTTTGAGCATTTGCGGGAACGTTGTTCGTGGCAACAATGCCGCAGATACTGTCACCCCAAAGCACTCCTTCAAGCTTCTGACAATTGTGGGTGGTTTGTTTGATGGAGTGCCTCTTAAGATTAGAACTCTCACCATAAAGGCTGCGCATTTACGTGGCCTTTTTCGTATTCAGCCTCACGGGAAACACTCACTACGCGCTTTGTTGGATAAATCCAGCCCGTGAAGCCTGCTCCTTTTAGTCAGGACGTTATCAGAAGGGGACACACTGGTTGTATGGAAGCTTGATCGCCTGGGTCACAGTATGCGTCATCTGGTCGTTCTGGTAGAAGAATTGCGCGAACGCGGCGTTAATTTCCACAGCCTGACCGACAGCAGCATAGACACGTCGACGCCAATGGGGCGATTCTTCTTTCATGTCATGGGCACACTTGATGAAATGGAACGTGAATTGATTGTGGAAAGAACCCGCGCTGGACTGGAAGCGACAAGGGAGAGGGGGTGTAATGGTGGCCGACGACCGAAACTAACATTGGAACAATAGGCGCAGGCCGGGCGTTTGATTGGGGCTGGCGTACCGCGACAGCAGGTAGCGATACGTAGTGAAACCCGGAGGCGCTGATACAGAAGATAAATCTCCGGCAATCATCATCGAAGCATTGACTGCCGGAGAAAGTAGAAAACAAAGTGTATATATTTGTGTACTAAAAAACGAACTTATCACAAAAATAAAAGCATAACTTTTTGATTTAATGATATTTTTATTGTTTCTTATCGTAAGGCATACCATTCCTTATGTTTCAGCGGGTTAGCCATAGCACCCAAAATATCGGAAATCACATTGACCACAATAACCAGCGACCCAATGACCATCACGCCAGCGGAAATAGCGGCATAGTCCTGCTGACGAATGGCGTGAATTAACCATCGTCCCAGCCCTGGCCAGCTGAAAACCATTTCGGTAATCATCGCCAGCGTTAACATGGTTGAAAACTGCAGGCCAAGACGGGGAATGACCGGCGGCAGCGCATTATGCAACACGTGACGGCGTAAAATCGTAAAGCGCGACAAGCCGCGCGTGGCCGCCGCTTTAACGTAGTTCTGATCGTAGACCTCAATAGTGCTGATTCGCATCAGGCGGATCACTTCTGTGGTCGGCGCGACGGAAAGCGTGAGCACCGGTAAAACCATATGTCGTATGGCGCTCATCACCATTTCATCGCGCCACGGCGAATCTGAAATCCAGGCGTCAATGATGGCGAAACCGGTAACCGGTTTAACTTCATAAAGTAGGTCAAATCGCCCGGATACCGGCAGCCACCCCAGCGTGAGCGAAAAGAACAGTGTGAGCAGAAGCGCCAGCCAGAAAACCGGAATTGAGAAACCTAATAGCGCCAGCGCGCTGATAAAACGATCCGGCCATTTGCTACGCGTCACGCCAGCCAGCATCCCGACCGGGATGCCGACCATCAGCGCAAAACCAAAGGCGAGAATGCACAGCTCCATCGTGGCGGGAAACACCTCTTTAAGCTGTTCGGAGATCAGCTGGCCGTTAATGCTGGACACGCCAAAGTCCCAGTGCAGCAGACCATTGAACCAGAAAACCCAGGCATTCCATAATGATGCGCCTTGTAGCGGCGCGTGCGGCGTAAAATAGCTCAGGCTAAAGCCGATAAAGGTCAGGAAGAATAGCGTCACCAGCAACAGCAATAACCGACGCAGGGTGAAGATAATCATGGTTTTTTCACCTCTTCGTGTTTTTCGCGGGAGACGCCGGCAAAAGACGCATTGCCGAACGGGCTTAACACCAGCCCTTTAATATCGTAGCGGTAAGCCTGCAGGCGTAGTGATGATGCCAGCGGCAGTATCGGCAGCTCTTTCTCCAGGATATTCTGCGCTTCCTCATACGCTTCTATGCGCGAAGCCAACTGCTGCGACGACAGTGCTTTACGCAGCACGCTATCAAATTCAGGGTTACACCAGTGGGCGAAATTGGTTTGCGAATTGATGGCCGCACAGCTTAACAGCGGTCTGAAAAAGCTATCCGGATCGTTGCTGTCCGTGGCCCAGCCGGATAAGGTCAGATCGTGATTCATATCCATCAGACGCGCCTCCTGAAAACGACCTTCAACCGGTACAATGACCACTTTTACGCCAACCTGCGCCATATCCGCCTGAATAAGCTCCGCCGTTTTTAGCGGACTTGGGTTCCAGGCCTGAGAACTGGTCGGCACCCAGAGATGCAGCGTAAGATTCTCAATGCCCAGCGCTTTTAGCTGTTCGCGCGATTTTTCCGGATTGTACTCCGTAATTTTGGCATCGTTATCGTAAGCCCATGAGGCTCTCGGTAAAATGGAGGCTGCGGTTTCTGCCGTGCCGTAATAAATCGACTGCATCAGGCGCTGGTTGTTGATCGATAAGGCCAGCGCATGGCGCACTGCGGGATTATTCAACGGCGGCTTATCGGTGTTAAAGGCCAGATAGGCGATATTCATCCCCGGGCGCAACGTCAGGCGCAAACGCGGATCGTCGCGTAAAATAGTTAGCTGGCTGGCGGCGGGCCAGGCCAGAACATCGCATTCACCGGTCAGTAATTTTGATAAACGCCCGGTACCGCCGGAGCCTAAATCCACTACTACTTGCGGCATCAGCGGTTTGCCGCGCCAAAAACCATCGTGGCGCTGGAGACGAATAAACTGCCCGGCACGGTACTCCGAAAGCTGGAAAGGCCCGGTGCCGACCGGTTGGCGGTCAAGCAGTTCCTGACGATCTTTTCGGCTAAGCTGCGCGGCGTACTCAGCGGACATAACGGAAGCGTAGTGTGTGGCCAGATGCCATAAAAAGGAGGCGTCTGGCTGCGTCAGGCGAAACTCAACGGTGTTATTGTCCAGCTTACGCACGCTTTTTACATTGTCGGCGAACTGTAGGCTATCAAAGTAGGGGAAGCTACTGCCGTTGATGTTATGCCACGGATGTCGACGATCGAAAATCCGCTGAAAGGTAAAGACAACATCATCAGCATTGAGTTTTCGGGTCGGCGTAAACCAGGCGGTTTTTTGAAAGGAAACGTCGCGGCGCAGGTGAAAACGGTACGTTGCCCCGTTATCCAGCACTTCCCAGCTTTCTGCCAGCTCTGGGACTAAACGATAAGTATAGGGATCGACATCCAACAGGCGGTCATATAACTGGGCGGCCAGGGTATCGACGATGAGGCCGCTGCTCGCTTTTTGCGGATTAAAGGTGTTGACCTGCCCGCTGACACAATACACAAAGCCGCTATCGCGAATATCTGCACTCGCAGTTTGTTCGGGCGCAGTCGCAGCCGTAGCCTGACTACTCAGTAGACCCGCTATCACGATCAGAGACGATAAAACCAGGCGCATAATAGTTAAGTTTTTGAAGTTCAATTTGCAAAGTGTATCGCACTTCGGCCCGCCACGTAAAAATGTCGGTGGATAACTGGCGTAAATGTCGTCAATTAGCCGGAGAAATAGCTAAAGCTGATGCTTTTTAAGCAAGGCGCGAAACTGGTGGTAAGTGAGTGCCAGCAAATCGGCGGCTCGTTTCTGGTTAAATTTCGCCTGCTGTAAGCTACGTTGCAGCAGCGCTTTTTCCTGTTGCAGTTGAAACTCCCGCAACTTGAGCGGCAGGTCGGGCGTGGCGGTTGCCGATGGCAGGGCGGGCGCGGGCGGTTCGGCGGGATGGCGTTGAAAAGGATCGATAACAATTTCATCCAAAGGATGTTCACTGCTGCCGTGGCGATACACTGAACGTTCGACTACGTTTTTCAGCTCGCGGACATTACCCGGCCAGGCGTAATGCAACAACGTTTCTTTTGCCCGATCGGTAAAACCGGGAAATAAGGGCAGACGTAGTTCACGACACATCTGAATAGCAAAATGCTCGGCCATCAGCATGATATCGCTCTGGCGTTCGCGCAGCGGCGGCAGTTGTACAACATCAAAAGCCAGCCTGTCGAGCAGATCGGCACGAAATGTCCCTTCCTTCACCATGGCGGGTAAATCGGCATTGGTGGCGCATACTAATCGCACATTAACCTGTAACGGCTGGCTGCCGCCGACGCGCTCTAGCTCGCCATATTCAATCACCCGCAGCAGCTTTTCCTGTACCAGCATCGGCGCTGTCGCCAGTTCATCCAAAAACAGCGTGCCGCCATCGGCGCGTTCAAAGCGACCGGGATGACGTTTTTGCGCCCCGGTAAAAGCGCCCGCTTCATGACCAAACAGTTCGGAGTCCAGCAGATTTTCGTTAAGCGCCGCGCAGTTAAGCGAGATAAGCGGCCCCTGCCAGCGTGAAGAGAGATAGTGCAGGCGATTGGCGATAAGTTCTTTACCCGTACCGCGTTCGCCAATAATCAGCACTGGCTTATCCAGCGGCGCGAGCCGGGAGACTTGTTCCAGTACTTCAAGAAAACGGTTTGCCTCGCCGAGCAGGTTATCTTTAAATTCAGCCATGATGAAAATCGCCACTTGTTAGTGTTTTTCACCACTTTATCCTTTTTTGCTGGCGAGGTAAAACGAAACAATTTCTTTATTATCAGTGATATGAAAAGTTGGCACGCAAATTGTATTAATCATGTAGCAGGGCATCGCCCGTTATCAGAACATTATGTGAGGATTGAATTATGGGTATTTTTTCTCGTTTTGCCGACATCGTGAACGCCAATATCAATGCGTTGTTGGAAAAAGCGGAAGATCCGCAGAAGCTGGTGCGCCTGATGATTCAGGAGATGGAAGATACGCTGGTGGAGGTTCGCTCGAACTCCGCGCGTGCTTTAGCGGAAAAGAAACAGTTATCCCGTCGTATTGAACAGGCTACGGCTCAGCAGACCGAGTGGCAGGAAAAAGCGGAACTGGCTCTGCGCAAAGATAAAGACGATCTGGCGCGCGCCGCATTGATTGAAAAACAAAAGCTGACCGATTTAATTGCTACGCTTGAACAGGAAGTCACGCTGGTGGATGACACGCTGGCGCGCATGAAGAAAGAGATTGGCGAGCTGGAAAACAAACTCAGCGAAACACGCGCTCGCCAGCAGGCGCTGATGCTGCGTCATCAGGCGGCAAGTTCTTCCCGCGATGTTCGTCGTCAGCTTGACAGCGGCAAACTGGATGAAGCCATGGCGCGGTTTGAATCCTTTGAACGTCGTATCGATCAAATGGAAGCGGAAGCGGAAAGCCATCGTTTTGGTAAGCAGCAATCGCTGGACCAACAGTTTGCCAACCTGAAAGCCGATGATGAAATCAGCGAGCAGCTGGCGCAGTTGAAAGCCAAAATGAAGCAAGATAATCAATAATGACAATGGCGGCGCCGATACGCGCCGTCGCTCATCAGCTTTAGGTGTAAGGAGAACGCATGAGCGCGCTATTTCTGGCCATCCCGTTAACCATTTTTGTGTTGTTTGTGTTACCGATTTGGCTGTGGCTGCATTACAGCAACCGCGCCGGTCGGGGAGAACTGTCGCAAAGCGAGCAGCAACGCTTACTGCAACTCACAGACGACGCGCAACGTATGCGCGAGCGCATTCAGGCGCTGGAAGACATTCTTGATGCAGAGCATCCGAACTGGAGAGAGCGCTAATGGGTGGAATCAATCTGAATAAAAAACTATGGCGTATGCCGCAAAAGGGCATGTTGCGTGGCGTTTGCGCTGGGATCGCCGACTACCTTGATGTACCGGTAAAACTGGTGCGTATTCTGGTCGTGCTGTCGATTTTCTTTGGGCTGGCGTTTTTTACCGTAGTGGCCTATATCGTTCTGTCTTTTGTACTGGACCCTATGCCGGATAATCTGGCCGCAGGCAAACCGCAGCCGACCAGCGGCGAACTGCTGGATACCGTAGACAGAGAGCTTGCCGCAGGCGAAAAGCGTTTGCGAGAAATGGAACGCTACGTCACGTCAGATACGTTCACACTGCGTAGTCGTTTCCGTCAACTTTAAGTGTTATATCGGGAAGGTGAAGATGAATACTCGCTGGCAACGCGCCGGGCAGAAGGTGAAGCCCGGCTTCAAAATAGCAGGTAAGCTGGTTCTGTTGACCGCGTTACGCTACGGGCCTGCCGGCGTGGCGGGATGGGCGGTAAAATCCGTCGCCCGTCGTCCGCTAAAAATGTTGCTGGCGTTTGCGCTGGAGCCAGTACTTCGTAAGGCGGCGAATAAAATTTCGCAGCGTTACAAATAGCGAGTCTGGTCATAATATTTCGTTAAGCTCTGGCGTATAGTGTGTGCGAAATACATTACGTGTCAGGACGGGAGTATGTTGAAAAAAGGAATATTTGCGTTAGCGTTATTCATAGCCATGCCGCTTTATGCCGCAGAATACTGGATAGATGTCCGCATTCCGGAACAATATCAACGAGAGCATATTCAGGGCGCGATTAATATCCCATTGAAGGAGATTAAATCTCATATCGAAACGGTAGTTCCAGACAGGAACTATACGGTAAAGTTATATTGCAACTCCGGGCGACAGTCGGGCATGGCAAAACAAATGTTGCTTGATATGGGGTATACGCACGCGATGAATATGGGCGGCATCAGTCGTCTTGATATGCCGAAAGTAAAAAAATAGATAATCTATTGCTCAATACTCATACTAACCGCGGCGCTTAATGCGCCGTTGTTGATCTCTCCGGGTAGTTGATAATAACGTTTTTGCACATATCTATAACGCAGGCTCGTTATTATTTTTTCTTCTCTTCAGGCTCAACAGGATGTCAATGAAGCGACTTAAAACTGAACTCAACGCGCTGGTCAATCGTGGGGTAGACAGGCATTTGCGTCTTGCCGTAACCGGGTTGAGCCGCAGCGGTAAAACAGCGTTTATCACGGCGATGGTTAACCAGTTGCTTAATGTCCACGCGGGCGCGCGCTTACCGTTGCTCAGCGCGGTACGCGAAGAACGCCTGCTTGGCGTAAAGCGCGTGCCTCAACGTGATTTTGGTATTCCCCGTTTTACCTACGACGAGGGGATACTTCAGCTTTATGGCAATCCTCCCGCATGGCCCACACCGACGCGCGGCGTCAGTGAGATTCGGCTGGCGTTGCGCTATCGCTCAAACGACTCGCTGCTGCGCCATTTTAAAGATACCTCGACATTGTATCTGGAGATTGTGGACTATCCAGGGGAATGGTTACTCGATCTGCCCATGCTGGCTCAGGATTATTTAAGCTGGTCCCGTCAGATGAACGGCTTGTTACAAGGACAACGCGCTGAGTGGGCCGCAAAATGGCGGCAACTTTGCGACGGGCTCGATCCGCTGGCGCCCGCCGATGAAAACCGGCTGGCGGAGATTGCCGCCGCCTGGACGGATTATTTGCATCAGTGTAAATCGCAGGGATTGCATTTTATTCAGCCTGGACGGTTTGTTTTGCCGGGCGATATGGCGGGTGCGCCAGCGTTGCAGTTTTTCCCGTGGCCGGATGTAGACGCCTTCGGCGAGTCAAAACTGGCGCAGGCGGATAAGCAGACCAACGCTGGAATGCTGCGCGAACGCTTTAACTACTATTGTGAAAAAGTGGTCAAGGGGTTCTACAAAAATCATTTTCTACGCTTTGATCGCCAGATTGTGCTGGTCGACTGTCTGCAACCGCTTAATAGCGGGCCGCAGGCGTTTAATGATATGCGTCTCGCTTTAACGCAGCTGATGCAAAGTTTTCACTATGGTCAGCGAACTCTGTTTCGCCGCCTGTTTTCGCCGGTGATTGACAAATTGCTGTTCGCCGCGACGAAAGCCGACCATGTCACCCTCGACCAACATGCCAATATGGTGGCCTTGCTCCAGCAGCTTATTCAGGATGCCTGGCAAAATGCCGCGTTTGAAGGCATTAGTATGGATTGCCTGGGGCTGGCGTCGGTACAGGCGACCACCAGCGGCGTGATTGAGGTCAACGGTGAAAAAATCCCGGCTTTACGTGGAAACCGTTTGAGTGACGGCGCGCCGTTAACCGTGTACCCCGGCGAAGTGCCTTCGCGTTTGCCGGGGCAAGCGTTTTGGGATAGTCAGGGTTTTCAGTTCGAAGCCTTTCGTCCGCAGGTGATGGATGTTGATAAACCGTTACCGCATATTCGTCTGGACGCTGCGCTGGAGTTTTTAATAGGAGATAAGCTGCGATGAGCGAACCGTTAAAACCGCGTATTGATTTTGCAGAACCGCTAAAGGAGGAACCTACGTCGGCCTTCAAAGCGCAGCAAACTTTCAGCGAAGCGGAGTCGCGTACATTTGCGCCTGCAGCTATCGATGAGCGCCCGGAAGACGAAGGCGTGGCAGAAGCGGCGGTCGATGCCGCGCTGCGTCCCAAACGCAGCCTGTGGCGTAAAATGGTGATGGGAGGGCTGGCGCTGTTTGGCGCGAGCGTGGTCGGGCAAGGCGTACAGTGGACAATGAATGCCTGGCAAACTCAGGACTGGGTCGCTTTAGGCGGCTGTGCCGCAGGCGCGCTGATCGTTGGCGCTGGCGTAGGATCGGTGGTCACGGAGTGGCGGCGATTATGGCGCTTGCGCCAGCGGGCGCATGAGCGGGATGAAGCGCGTGAACTGTTACATAGCCATAGCGTCGGGAAAGGTCGCGCATTTTGCGAAAAACTGGCGCAGCAGGCGGGGATTGATCAATCACATCCGGCATTACAACGTTGGTATGCCGCTATTCACGAAACGCAAAACGACAGGGAAATCGTCGGTTTGTATGCGCATCTGGTACAGCCGGTACTTGACGCGCAGGCGCGACGTGAGATTAGCCGTTTCGCCGCGGAATCGACTTTGATGATCGCCGTCAGCCCGTTAGCGTTGGTGGATATGGCGTTTATTGCCTGGCGTAATTTACGCCTGATTAACCGTATCGCAACGCTGTATGGCATTGAACTTGGTTATTACAGCCGCCTTCGTCTGTTCCGTCTGGTGTTGCTGAATATCGCGTTCGCGGGAGCCAGTGAGCTGGTGCGTGAAGTCGGTATGGACTGGATGTCTCAGGATCTGGCCGCACGCCTGTCCACGCGCGCGGCGCAGGGGATTGGCGCAGGTCTCCTTACTGCTCGACTGGGAATAAAAGCGATGGAGCTATGTCGGCCATTGCCGTGGATCGACAACGATAAACCACGTCTCGGTGATTTTCGTCGTCAGCTTATCGGTCAGCTAAAAGAGACGTTACAAAAGAGTAAGTCGTCGCCTGAGAAATGACCTTCCACAGGGCGCTGACTGCCTGGCTTTACGCCACAGCGCCCGTTTTTCCGTCATGCTGTCAATATTTGTTGACAGAATCCTTCCTGCCAGCCGAATAGTGGCTTATCATCTATTTAATGGTTCATTATTCAGGTGAAGGTTCCCATGCGTCTGGAAGTCTTTTGTGAAGACCGACTTGGTCTGACCCGCGAATTACTTGATTTACTGGTGTTACGTAGCATTGATTTACGCGGAATCGAGATTGATCCCATTGGGCGAATTTATCTTAATTTTGCTGAGCTGGAATTCACCGACTTTAGCAGCCTGATGGCCGAAATCCGCCGTATTTCCGGCGTAACGGATGTCCGTACCGTTCCCTGGATGCCGTCCGAACGTGAACATCTGGCCCTGAGCGCGCTGCTTGAGGCGTTGCCGGAGCCGGTGCTCTCATTGGATATGAAGAGTAAAGTGGAGATGGCGAACCCGGCGAGTTGTCAGCTTTTTGCCCAGAGTCAGGAGCGAATGCGGCACCATACCGCCGCACAATTAATCAACGGCTTCAATTTTCAGCGCTGGCTGGACGGTAACCCGCAAAGCTCCCATAACGAACATGTTGTGATCAACGGGCAAAACTTCCTGATGGAGATTACGCCGGTACATTTACAAAACGAAAATGACGAATACGTGTTGACCGGGGCGGTCGTGATGTTGCGTTCCACGATTCGTATGGGACAGCAGCTACAGAATTTGTCCACGCAGGATCTGAGCGCGTTTAGTCAGATTATTGCCGTGAGCGCAAAGATGAAGCACGTCGTTGAGCAGGCGCGCAAACTGGCGATGCTCAGCGCGCCGCTGCTGATTACCGGCGATACGGGAACCGGCAAAGATCTTTTCGCCTATGCCTGTCATCAGGCAAGCCCTCGTTCAGCGAAGCCGTATCTGGCGCTCAACTGCGCTTCAATCCCGGAAGATGCGGTAGAAAGCGAACTATTTGGCCATGCGCCGGAAGGTAAAAAAGGCTTTTTTGAACAGGCGAATGGCGGCTCGGTGCTGCTGGATGAAATTGGCGAAATGTCGCCGCGTATGCAGGCGAAGCTGCTACGTTTTCTCAATGATGGTACGTTCCGTCGCGTCGGCGAAGATCACGAAATTCATGTTGATGTCCGCGTTATCTGCGCCACGCAGAAAAATCTGGTGGAGCTGGTGCAAAAAGGACTGTTCCGCGAAGATCTCTATTATCGACTTAACGTTCTGACGCTTAATTTGCCGCCGTTGCGCGATTGTCCGCAGGATATTATGCCGTTGACCGAACTGTTCGTGGCGCGTTTTGCCGACGAACAGGGCGTTCCGCGACCGAAACTGTCTGCCGATCTGAGTACGGTCCTCACTCGTTACGGCTGGCCGGGTAACGTTCGCCAGCTTAAAAATGCGATTTACCGGGCGCTGACGCAACTGGAAGGGTATGAGCTGCGTCCGCAGGATATCCTGCTGCCTGACTACGATGCCGCGACGGTGGCAGTCGGCGAAGATGCGATGGAAGGTTCGCTGGATGACATTACCAGTCGTTTTGAACGTTCTGTCCTGACCCAGCTTTATCGTAGCTATCCGAGTACGCGTAAACTGGCGAAACGGTTGGGGGTATCGCACACCGCGATAGCTAATAAGCTGCGTGAATATGGTCTGAGCCAGAAGAAGGGTGAAGAGTAGAAAAAAAAGAAGGCCTCTGGATAGAGGCCTTCTTGTGACAAAAGAGCACCGCCTGTAGCACTGACAAACGTAGCGCCAGCAGTCGCTGGCTTATGCCTTCAGGACATTAAGCGCGGCGTCGTAATCCGGCTCGTGGGTGATTTCATCCACCAACTGGCTGAAAATAACGTTGTCGTTTTCGTCAAGCACGATGACTGCGCGCGCCGCCAAACCTTTCAGCGGGCCGTCAACGATTTCGACGCCGTAGTTTTTCAGAAACTCGTTATTACGCAGAGTGGAAAGCGTAATAACGTTGCTCAGGCCTTCCGCGCCGCAAAAACGCGACTGTGCAAAAGGCAGGTCAGCAGAAACGCACAATACGACGGTATTCTCCACTTCTGTGGCCAGTTGATTAAACTTACGAACTGATGCGGCGCATACGCCAGTATCAATGCTTGGGAAAATATTCAGCACTTTGCGTTTGCCTGCATATTGGCTGAGGGAAACGTCAGACAAATCTTTTGCGACAAGAGTAAAAGCCTGTGCTTTGCTACCAGCCTGCGGAATAACGTTGGCAACGGTGACCGGGTTACCCTGGAAATGTACAGTCTGTGACATAATTATGTTCCTATTTACTTATAGTTAACGTCGAAATCCAGTTTAAGTCATTATTCATTAACACGGCAAATACTATTTGTAGCAAGCCGCGTCCGGCGCTATCAGAGGGGAAGAGATGAGATCTGTTAAGGTATATGAGGAAACCTGGCCGTTGCATACGCCTTTCGTTATTGCGCGTGGTAGCCGAAGCGAAGCGCATGTTGTCGTTGTCGAACTGGAAGAAGAGGGCGTAAAAGGCATCGGGGAATGTACGCCATATCCACGTTATGGTGAAAGTGATGCCTCGGTCATGGCGCAAATCATGAGTATTGTGCCTCAGTTGGAAAACGGACTGACTCGCGAAGCATTGCAGAAACTGTTGCCGGCAGGCGCGGCGCGCAACGCGGTGGATAGCGCCTTATGGGATTTGCAGGCCCGCCAGCGGCAGCAAAGCCTTGCCGGGTTGCTCGGCGTGACGCTGGCCCCGGTTTTTACTACCGCGCAAACGGTAGTGATAGGCACGCCGGAACAGATGGCAGCCAGTGCGGCGGCACTATGGGAAAAAGGGGCGACGTTGCTGAAAATCAAACTCGATGCTCGTCTGATTAGCGAACGTATGGTGGCGATCCGCGCGGCGGTGCCGGAGGCGACGCTCATTGTGGACGCCAATGAATCGTGGCGTCCGGAGGGGCTGGCGGCGCGTTGCCAGTTACTGGCGGATCTGAATGTCGCGATGCTGGAGCAGCCGCTGCCCGCGCAGGATGACGCCGCCCTGGAAAATTTTATTCATCCGTTGCCCATCTGTGCAGATGAGAGCTGCCATACTCGCAGTAGTCTGAAAGCCCTGACGGGGCGCTACGATATGATTAACATTAAGCTGGATAAAACCGGCGGTCTGACCGAGGCGCTGGCGCTGGCAACGGAGGCGCGGGAGCAAGGATTCGGCCTGATGCTGGGCTGTATGCTCTGTACATCAAGAGCGATTAGCGCCGCGCTGCCGCTTATGCCGCAGGTGAGCTTCGCCGATCTTGATGGCCCAACATGGCTGGCGGTTGATGTTGAGCCCGCGCTACGCTTTACGACGGGTCAACTCCATCTTTAGGATGCCAGCGGAGCAGATTCGACATAGCCAGCAGGTATTTTTCGCTGGCTTCATCGGCAGAAACAGGGGGAAACTCGGCGGTAATGCAGTGCAGGTTGAGGTCGGCGCACCAGCTGCCAAACGAACCGGGCGTTTCGTAACCAACGCTGGTCACCAGCGGCAACGCAAACGCATCGGCCAGCCACTCGCCTAGCTCGCTGCGACGTGGATCTTCAATGCAGGCCAGGGGATCGTGAAAAGAGACGACCCAGGCGGGTTGGAGTCGATGTATTAACTGGCAAAGCGCCTGGGTTTCCGGTTCTGAGCCGGGATGGTCGCCGGTTAGCAGCACGACATCACGCTCTTGCGCGCGGCTATTCCAGCGATAAACTGTTTCACCCGCTTTCCAGTTGGCGGCGGGAAAGTTACGGTTTAAATCAATGCCATTTGCATTTGCCCTTAATCCCAGTTGACAGCCATCAGGATTAACGGCAAGTACGACATGATGACGGCGAAGGGAAGGATTTAAGGTGCGTAACGCACAGGAGAGCGTCACCACGGATGAGGTTTCATCCCCGTGGGTGCCAGCCAGTATCAGGCCGCTTTCGCGATCGGCGGCAGGCGCCGGAAACCAGATTAGCGGTGCGCCTAGTAGCGAACGTCCATAATGTTCAGTGCCTGGCGGAAATGCGCCGCGCTCGGCACGGGGGCGGGTGACAGTCATACATGTTTCCCGAAGCTGAGACCAGTAGGGTAATCATCGTAGTGTTGTGTAAAACCCGCCGATTATCAAATGGTTTCTATTTACCCTCTTGTATGGCGCGATATCAACTTTCTGGCGGAAGATAATTGCATTTCTTTCTGCTGAAACAAATAATTACGTTGTTATTTAACTCATCTTTGAGGAACTTCTATGAGGCATTCTGTTTCAGTAACCTGTTGTGCGCTGTTGGTTAGCAGCTTTTCCCTGGCATATGCTGCGGATGTTCCCGGTGGAACGGTACTGGCAGAGAAACAAGAACTGGTGCGTCATATCAAAGATGAGCCCGCTTCGTTAGATCCAGCGAAAGCCGTTGGGCTGCCTGAAATTCAGGTGATCCGCGATCTATTTGAAGGGCTGGTTAACCAGAACGAAAAGGGTGAAATTATCCCTGGCGTCGCCAGCCAGTGGAAGAGCAATGATAATCGTATCTGGACGTTTACGTTGCGGGATAATGCGCAATGGGCCGATGGAACGCCGGTGACCGCCCAGGATTTTGTCTATAGCTGGCAACGTCTCGTTGATCCCAAAACGCTTTCCCCCTTCGCCTGGTTTGCCGCTCTGGCTGGCATCACTAATGCGCAAGCCATTATCGACGGTAAAGCCACGCCGGATCAGCTTGGCGTCAGTGCCGTGGACGCGCACACTTTGCGTATTCAGCTTGACAAGCCGTTGCCCTGGTTTGCCAGTCTGACCGCCAGTTTTGCCTTTTATCCGGTCCAAAAAGCGAATGTTGAAAGCGGTAAAGACTGGATGAAGCCGGGAAAACTGATCGGCAATGGCGCGTATGTGCTTAAAGAGCGCGTGGTAAATGAAAAACTGGTGGTCGTGCCTAATACGCATTACTGGGATAACGCGAAAACGGTACTGCAAAAAGTGACATTTTTACCCATTAACCAGGAGTCGGCTGCGACGAAACGTTATCTTGCCGGTGATATTGATATCACCGAATCTTTCCCTAAAAATATGTACCAGAAATTATTGAAGGATATTCCAGGGCAAGTTTATACGCCGCCGCAATTAGGGACTTATTATTATGCGTTTAATACGCAGAAAGGGCCGACGGCGGATTCCCGCGTTCGTCTGGCGCTAAGTATGACCATTGATCGCCGTTTGATGGCGGAAAAAGTCTTAGGTACCGGTGAAAAACCGGCCTGGCATTTTACACCGGATGTCACGGCAGGATTTAAGCCCGATCCTTCACCGTTTGAACAAATGAGCCAGGAAGAACTTAATGCCCAGGCGAAAACATTGCTGCGTGCAGCAGGCTACGGATCGCAGAAGCCGCTTAAATTAACCCTGCTTTACAATACCTCAGAAAACCATCAGAAAATCGCGATTGCGGTGGCGTCAATGTGGAAGAAAAATCTGGGGGTGGATGTGAAATTGCAAAACCAGGAGTGGAAAACGTATATCGACAGCCGGAATACCGGTAATTTTGATGTTATTCGCGCCTCCTGGGTGGGGGATTACAACGAACCGTCGGCTTTCTTATCCTTATTAACGTCCACGCATACGGGGAATATTTCACGCTTTACTAATCCGACTTATGACAAAATCCTGACGCAAGCGACGATGGAAAATACCGCCGAAGCGCGTAACGCGGATTACAATGCAGCGGAGAAAATTTTAACGGAACAAGCGCCTATAGCGCCTATTTATCAGTATACCAATGGCCGGTTAATTAAACCGTGGGTAAAGGGATACCCCATTACTAACCCGGAAGATGTGGCCTATAGCCGTACGATGTATATCGTGAAGCACTGATGCGTACTGGTTTCTTGTTAACGCAAGGTAGCCACGCCCGCCGCCTGATGCTGGCAGAAGGCATGGGAATTAAGCGATCGCCTGATGCCGCCGTTCTCATTGGTGTGTTTTCAGCCAGGCGGCAATATCCTGTGTCGGCAGATGATGTTGTGCATTCCAGGTGTCACTCATCGGCCACCACATACCGTCACCACGCGCAAAGGCGACGCGATAGCGCAGCATTGGGTCATGCGGATGTAAACGGAGCTGCTCCTGTAAGTCAGGTAGCGTCAATACGCCTCGGGTAAAAGTTTGCTGCGTCACGCGTTCGACCGTTTCCGCCAGTTTTGCATAAGAGGTCGTTTCCCCCGCGACAAAGACGACTTCGTTAGTGATACGCGGCTGATGCAGATAAATTTCAGTGGTCAGGCGACCAATATCCGCAGGCGACGTGACGGTGACCTGCATTTCCCATCCGCCGAGGGCATTGATGGTTTTTTTGGCTAAGTTGACCACATCAAAGGCCGGTTCGAAGAGAAAAGAGGTAAATATACCGGTTGAAACAATCACCCACTCTGTGACGTTTTGCTCGCGCAAAAGCGTCCTGACGTCATACTGTTCGTCCCACACCGGCTGGCCGCTGCCTTTGCCGACCACATCGTAATTCACGCCAAACTGCCAGGGGAAATAGCGCTTAACGCCCGCCTCCAGTACCGCGCGGGTGATTTTTATCTGGGTACCCGCACCGGCGACAAACCCCATACAATTGATGATCGTATCAAAACCGCGGAATTGATCTTTTAACGCTGCAACCGAACTGCCCGCGATGTCGACCGGGATAAACCGCGCACCGGCATCTGCCAGTTGTTGATGAATGCTGGAACGTCGTTTGCTCTGTTTATCCCTGGATTGCCCTGACACAATAACGCTAACGGAACCATTACGCTGTGTGACCGCCGGAACCAACGACGCCAGCACTGACGCCCCCAGTTGTCCCGCGCCCAGCACCAATACTTTTTCACCTACCTGATTATTGGATTGTTTCATTTGCCCCTCTCTGTGTTGGTTCACCTGTAGATTAAAGATTACGTCAGGGTTCTGCGTTCGATAAGACGCCGAAGACGGGTTAGACTGTTCTGATAAATGGGATAATTGGCGGGGGGAAAATGGACAAGCTGGAAGCGATGCAGGTCTATGTTTGCGTAGTGGATACCCATAGTTTTATCAGAGCCGCCGAAGTGCTGGGCGTGCCGCGCTCAACGGTATCGCGGGTGGTTAAAGAACTGGAATCCTGGCTTAAGATTCAGCTTTTGCAACGTACAACCCGCAAACTTAGCGTGACCGCAGAGGGGCGGCGTTACTACGAAGAGTGCAAAAGAGTACTGGCAGATATCGCGGCCATGGAGTCGTCATTTCCCGGCCGGGCGGCACAACCCAAAGGGCGTTTTAAAGTAGGGATGCCGCAATCTCTCGCCCGGCATTGCATTATTCCCACGCTCCCGGCCTTTTTGCGCCAGTATCCGGAGCTGATACTTTGTTCCAGCGATAGCGTGGAGGATATTATCCTGCAAGGGTATGACTGCGTGATTCGGGCCGGCAGGATCGATGATTCCACCACGCTGGTTGCCCGTCCACTTGCCAGCTTTAACTGGGTGATAGCAGCATCGCCCACTTACATTGAGCGTTACGGTAGCCCTGAAAATTTAGATGATCTGCAAAAACACCATGCGGTCGGCTACCTGAACCACCGCACTGGGCGTACCACCGACTGGTTTTTTACGCGTGAGGGGAAGGATTACGCGATGCGGGTGCAGGAGACGCTGGTTGTCGATGATACGGACGCTTATATTCAGGCCGGAATACAGGGGCTGGGGTTAATTCGCGTCGCCAGCTATCTGGTTGCGCCGTATCTGCACAGTGGGGCGCTGGTGACCTGCATGGACAACCATTCTTATGATTTGCCGCTTGCGCTGGTCTATCCGCAAAACAGGTTTCTGCCGCCTACGGTACGCGCTTTTTATGACTGGTGCAAAACGGCGCTGAGCCAGCCGGAGTCTCTTCGCTAAAAAATATTATTCCGGATATCGCATTGCCTGTTTAGAAAACTTTTTCACAGACGGTCAAAATGACGGTACTGGTTTTGACGCATAAGTAAAAGGCATTATCAAACAGGTGCTACACGGCGAGGATATAGCAAGCACTGAACGTTTGGATGCAATAAAAAATCTGTACAACTGTTATTAATGAACTTTTTGTATAAATATAATCGGATTTAACAATACTCATTGTACCTGTCTTTTGCTCTTATCATGGCGTCTTTACGACGAAAGGGTGCTTTAGCGTGGAATATTCAATATTAAGTAACAACCTTAAAATGCCTATGGTGGGTTTTGGTGTTTTTAAGGTAACCGACAAAGAAGAATGCCAGCAGTCAGTGTTAAGCGCTATTCGCAGCGGTTATCGTCTTATCGATACCGCTGCGGTATACGGCAATGAAGATGCCGTTGGTGACGCTGTTCGTGAAGCCATCGCGACAGGTCTGTGTACCCGTGAGGAGTTATTTATTACTTCTAAACTGTGGGTGCAAGATATGGCTAACTACGATCTGGCCAAAGCAGGTATTGACGCGTCGCTGAAAAAATCCGGGTTAGATTATTTTGATCTGTATTTATTGCATCAGGCCATGGGCGATTATTTTAGTGCGTGGCGCGCGCTGGAAGACGCTTATGAAGCCGGTAAACTAAAAGCCATTGGCGTATCCAACTTCTATGCGCATGTATTAGCCAACTTCTGTGAAACCGTCAGAATTACGCCAATGGTAAACCAGGTCGAATTGCATCCATACTTTGCACAACCCGCCGCGCTGGAAACCATGAAGCATTATAACGTTCAGCCTGAAGCGTGGGCGCCGTTAGGCGGCGGGAGACATAAACCGTATGAAAATGAAATGCTTGAAAGGATTGCCGATGCCCATCAAAAAACCATCGCTCAGGTTGTCCTGCGTTGGAACGTGCAGCGTGGCGTCACGGTTATTCCTAAATCCACTCGACAGGAACGTATTGAAGAGAACTTTACCATCTGGGATTTCTCACTAACGGATAACGAAATGGCTCAAATCAACACACTTGATTTAGGCTATGTTGGCGAAGCGGTGAAGCATTTTAATCCCGAATTTGTTCGCGGTTGTCTTGGCGTTAAAATCCACGATTGATCCCGGCGCTTGCGGATGTTTTCTCGCATGAACAGCTTCTAACACGGTTGCCGGAGCGTAGACGGCAACCGTATGATATTCGCCTGGCCGTCAGGCGCCGAAGGCACCATCGATGGTGTGCATCGCGCCGGTGACGAAAGAGGCTTCCGGACCGGCAAGCCATGCCACCATTCCAGCCACTTCTTCAGGTCTTCCGTGTCGTTTGATCGCCATGAAACTGTGCATCAGCTCTTTCATGGGGCCATCTTCCGGATTGATGTCGGTATCAATGGGGCCTGGCTGCACCACATTTATCGTAATCCCGCGGGGGCCAAAATCACGAGCCAGGCCGCGCGCCAGCCCTTGCAGGGCTGATTTACTGGCGGCGTACGCGGCCATTCCCGGTACGGGCATCCGATCGCCATTCACGGAACCGATAATAATAATGCGTCCACCTTCCGGCATGTTGCGGGCTGCTTCGACTGACGCATGGTAAGGCGCATGGATATTAATACGGAACAAACGATCTATCGCATCGCTATCTTGTTCCAGCGCATCGCCGAAGAGAGCCACGCCCGCATTGACGACCAGAATATCCAGTGGTCCGTACTCACGCACGAGGCTGATGACGGCATCCCGATCGGCGCTATCCGTCTGGATGGCGGTGCTTCCGGTTTCCGCTGCCAGTTTTTCGGCGGCTTCGCGCGATCCGGCGTAGCTGAAAACGACCGATGCGCCGTCAGCGCTAAAGCGTCGTACAATAGCCGCGCCGATACCACGACTTCCCCCTAAAACCAGTACAGATTTGTTGCGAAATAGCATCATCAGGATGTCCTTTATGATATTGTAGTAGCCACTACAATATGCGTAATGAAATCATGCCGTCAAGGAGTTATGTAGTAATGACTACAAAACATAGTCGAACGCCGGGTCGTCCTCGCCAGTTCGATCCGGAGCAAGCCGTTGAAACCGCTCAACACTTATTTCATTCGCGCGGCTACGACGCGGTGAGCGTAGCGGATCTGACAAAAGCGTTCGGGATCAATCCTCCCAGTTTCTATGCGGCGTTTGGCAGCAAGCTGGGGCTGTATACCCGCGTATTAAAGCGTTACAGGATGACCGACGCGATTCCGCTCGGGGCGCTTCTGCGTCACGATCGCCCGACCGCGAAGTGCCTTATTGATGTGCTGATGGAAGCGGCAAGACGTTACGTTGCCGATCCTGATGCCACCGGATGTCTGGTTCTGGAGGGCGCTCATTGTAACGATAAACCGGCACGAGAGGCCGCCTGCGAGTTTTACATCGCTGCTGAAAACCTGATTCGCACTTATGTCGCCATGCGGTATCCGCAAGAGGCTGACCGGACGACGGACTTTATGGGGACGTTAATGGCGGGACTTTCCGCCAAGGCGCGAGCGGGGTATAGCCTGGAGCGTCTTCAGGAGAGCGTACTTCTGGCTGGAGATGTGCTGGAGCGATTACTGCCGGATTAACGCAGCGCATCAAAAAACCTGAGTCAATCAGATATGGGCAAACATGGAGCAATAGCCCTAATCATCCATCTTGCTGTTGCGGTATTCGGTAAAGTACATCAAAAATAGAGGTGTCAGGGAAACAAGAAATACAAAAATGTAGTCTTATTACGGTACTTAGCTTATCAGTGTTGATGCTAGCCGGATGTACAACGACCTATACCATGACGACCCGGACGGGAGAGATTATTGAAACGCAGGGTAAGCCGGAGGTTGACACCGCAACCGGAATGACGAAATACGCTGATGCTTATGGTTATCATCGCGTCATTAAAACCAGTGAAATAGTGCAGACGACAGAAGGCGCATCGAAACTGGACTGGTAATGCGCTAAAGCAGTTGGGAGGCCGTGTCCTGTATGGGTACCGGACAGTTTCTGGGCCTGAATTGAATAGAGTGCCTGTATAGCCGAATTCCGGGTCTCAGCTTGATTTGTGTCGTCAGTTATTTGGTTGTTCCCTGTATATTGAAGGTAAACAGTACTCATGGCTAACGGTCTGTTTTGGATTGCTAACTATCCCGGATTCTGCGCGTTTTATTTAGTCACAACCATGGTTAAGAATATTTTGGGTCAGACTTACACGCCGGGTATTAAGATAATCCGTCGCATAGAGAGCTTGATCGGCATCATTCGGTTCAAGAAGAAACGGCGTGACTTTAGGTATGAGATCAGCAAACAGGTTATATTGATCCACAGAAGCAAAATGCTGGGTAGCGCTGGCCCAGGGCATTCGCATCAGCTCCGCGTAAGAAGGGGATAGTTGAACAGGCAAATCAAATTCTTTCAGATTAGCAAGCATCTCCTTACTCATATAAAATGTGACCCTGTTTCGCGAAAAGGTGTTAAGCACTGCCTTCAGTCGTTTAACTTTTGCTTCTTTACTCATGCTATTATCAAAAAAACGTGGTGAAAGCATAATAGCAATCGATGCGTTTGATGAAATAACATTATGTAGTGGTTTCAGAGCTACAACAATCTGATCGTTTGTGAAGATACGCTGCGTACCAAAGGAGGTAGTATAGTTTCCACCCAGCCAGATCACATAATCTGTTGTTTTGAGGGGAAGGGCTTTTTCCGGTATATTACCCCTGTCAGGTGCCACCGTTTCAATTGCTAGTGAGTCTTGTCCCCAGACATTATTTATTTTAGAACTCAAAAAATTATATTCTGAAATGTTCCTTAGTTTTAGTAGAGTTATCTGTGAACGGGTAAAAAAGAGATTGAATCTCACTTTGTTCTGCAATTGCCGAAGTAATCTGAGCGTGTTCTGATCGATCAGATGAGTATACAGACCAACAGTTTTTCCGGAAAGTATTGCTGAGGCATTGTTCGCAAGAAGCATTTCTTTTATAGCTCCTTGCCCAATAATCAGTACGCAACTGTATTTTTCTGGTCTGATTTTATCTATGGGGATATCGGTAAGATTGACCAGGTCAGGAGTGCCATGCCGCCAATTATCATGAATGACTGTGGCTCCGGAGGCGTCTCCTCCGGCTCCCCTGGTGATAATAAGAGGAGGGTGGGTACTGGCATGTGCGATATACGAAAAACAAGCTACCATTGCTAGCGCTGAGTTTCTGATGGTTGTATACATATCGTCTGCCCTGATTTCGAAAATATGAATAATGTCTCCTCTTATAATGTACATCAAAAAGAGAACATTTTAATTAAACGTTATCTCAACGAGATAAAAGGTTAGCACAGGAAAGTATAGAGAGAATGTAATCATACCAACATTATAGATGTGGGAGTATGAAGGCCCCGCAGGCCGCCCGGCCAGCATACTCCCATTAATAGTTAAAGTATGGACTTTGCTTTTACCGTAAACTGTAGCCAATATTACCTGATCACTACACCGTACAGTACTGTCAGAAACCTGGCTCCGGTGTTGCGTGACAACAAGTTATTTTCTCAATCCTTTCAAAATGTTAACTTATTTAATAGTCACTTATTTTATCAGAATCAATACTGAGAGTTTTATTACCGCTCTGAAAAGAGAAGGCTTTTCAGATGAAATACGTGGATGGTACGAAGTCATTACAGTACAGGGATATAATAATAAAGATCGACAATGGATTCATTATTCTGTTGCTTTTGGACGGATGCCAAATGGAAGTATTCAATATCTTCTCCTTCTCTCCTGATAAGATTCAGTTTTGGCAATATACACATATATATTGTATTGGAAAATTGTTGATATTTTTCCTTATGACCAACGAAATGGAATTTTGCATATTTACCACATTTTATTACCCTCGACATGGGTATTTTGCCTCCATCGACGGAATTATGTTCCATACCAAAAAAACTGCTTACGGCGATGACCTGGTCATTGGTATTATCCGGCTTAAAAGACGAGAGACAATACACATTTTCGCCCCACGTTCTGAGCGTCTCATGAATGATTTTCCATTTTATAGGCGACGCTTTTTTAGGAAGGTCATTTGTTGCGATCTGATGAGATGTTTGAAATCCGAAAATTTCTTTTGACGTAAGCTGACAAATTTCGAACTGATAATGCTCATCACAGTCAAGCCAGTAGGGAGGCCGTAGGTTTCTGAGATCCCAGAAATCAGCCTTGCGATAGTTATTGGGATTGACACCAAATGTCTTTTTGAACTCTCGACTATAGGACTGCACTGAATCAAACCCCATTCTGAACGCGATATCTGTGACCGACTGAGAGGTTAGCTTTAGCAGAGTGGCGCTTCTGCTCAACTTGCGTTGTCTGATATATTTTCCGATAGAGACTCCACACTTTTCTTTAAAAAAATCCTGCAAACTCCTTCGCGAATAACCTGTTATAACAACCAGCTTTTCAATATCAATCCTCTCTTCAATATTTTTTTCTATTTGCTCTAATACTGAGATTATTATGGCTTTTTTCATCATCATTCCTCTTTATTGAAGCCGAAAATATAAACATTTAAGGTATTTGACATACTGTGTTATTAAACTAGTGGGGTTGTTAGCTTTTCTGGCAAAACAAGAAATATTTAAATTGCTTGACGTTTTTGAATAAACTTTACACTTGGAGATCGGTTTTTGCCAGTAAAGCTAAGTAATTAGCATGGCGAAGGGCATAATTTCACAGGGGGTTAAAATGATTGAATAACCCTGAATTTTTAGCTCGTGAGATTATAAATCTCGTAATTATTTCTAATGATTTAATAAAAGGGAATTGTTTTGTACTTCAAAAAATCTTTATTAGCGTTAGCGATTTGTGCATCCGTGGTCTCAGTAGAGGCGGTGGCGAATACCAGAGCCAATGATATGGCTTCTTCTGCTACACCTGCTTCTGTTGGTCACCGTCCTGTGGCAACTACTAATGCAAAAAAGATAGAAGTGTCTGGGGAACTGACGACCGGTTCAACCCTCCAGATAGCGGATGTTTTTATTAGGGATGAGGATGGGGATCCCTTATCGCTGGATAAAATGAATAATGCCGACGATATTAAATGGTACCTGGTGGATAATGAGGCTGCCGATCCTTCTGGAACCCCGGCGGCAACCGGGACGGCTTTTACCATTCCTGCTGATGCAGGCGGTAAAAAAATTAAAATCGTTTACCGGATTAAGACGGCAACGGGGACGCCGGATAGTGCATTCTTGCCTGCCACTGTCTTATTAACTTCTTCATCTTCTGGCGTGGGCGGCGACTCCGCCGCAGACGGTACGATTTCTAATAAGCTACGTTCTGTCACTATCAATGTGGTGAATGAAAGTGGTAAACCAACTGATGAACTCAACGGTACCAATGACGCCAACACCCCAGTGGTGGGCGGCACCCTTGAAGCGGTACTGGAATGTGCCGCCACAGCGGCGGCTGAGTGTGAGGTCAGTAATTATAACTTTACCTGGCAGATGGCGGATGCCGGGACACCAGATAAGTTCACCGATCTGAATAATACCAACGCTGAAAAACATAAATATATTATTAAGGGAACTGAGCAGAATAAACTGTTCCGTGTCCACGTTACGCCTAAAACGACGAAAGCCACGCCGGAGAATAAACGCGCTATCCGTCGCTGATGGTTATCGCCAAATAAACATCTTATTTTAATACTCCCTCTGCCAGGCAGGGGGATATAGCAGGAGACAATAAAGTGGTTTTTTCTAAAAAACCCATTACTAAATATATAACCTGGGCCATTGTTACCAGTCAGATTTCACTCCCGGTCATCGCTGATAGCGATAATGAAATTCAGTCGTGGATTGCGGGGACGGCATCGTCTATTTCTCCGCATCTGCAGGAGGGGACGCTGGAGGATTATGCCAAAGGAAAAATAAAGGCATTACCAGGGCAAGCCGCTAATCATTTGGTGAACGAGGGGATGAAGAGCGCTTTTCCGGAGATTATTTTCCGTGGTGGCGTCAATCTTGAAGATGGCGCGAAATATCGCTCATCAGAGTTCGATATGTTTATTCCCGTCGAGGAAACAACATCGTCTTTACTCTTTGGCCAGCTTGGCTTTCGCGACCACGACAGCAGCAGTTTCGATGGCCGCACCTATGTTAACGTTGGTGTGGGTTATCGCCAGGAGGTCAATGGATGGCTGCTCGGCGTCAATACATTTCTGGATGCCGACATCCGTTATTCCCACTTACGTGGCGGCATTGGCGGGGAAGTTTATAAAGACAGTCTGGCCTTTTCCGGCAACTATTATTTCCCTCTCACCGGCTGGAAAACGTCAGCAGTTCATGAATTACATGATGAGCGTCCGGCATATGGCTTTGATCTGCGAACAAAAGGCACGCTTCCCGATTTTCCCTGGTTCAGTGGCGAGCTGACATATGAACAGTATTACGGGGATAAAGTTGATCTATTGGGTAACGGTACATTAAGCCGGAATCCCCGCGCCGCAGGTGCGGCTCTGGTCTGGAATCCTGTCCCCTTGCTTGAGGTCAGAGCAGGATATCGGGACGCCGGTAACGGCGGATCGCAGGCTGAGGGCGGTCTGAGAGTCAACTATTCCTTCGGTACGCCGTTACATGAACAGCTTGATTACCGCAACGTTGGGGCGCCGTCGAATACGACTAATCGGCGTGCCTTTGTCGATCGTAATTACGATATCGTCATGGCGTATCGGGAGCAGGCCAGTAAA
Organism: Salmonella sp. A7; assembly: GCF_020181675.1. Lineage (NCBI taxonomy): Bacteria > Pseudomonadati > Pseudomonadota > Gammaproteobacteria > Enterobacterales > Enterobacteriaceae > Salmonella > Salmonella sp. A7. The sequence goes on from NZ_CP084001.1 coordinate 2,213,282, forward strand.
ATCCGCATTACGGCAATGCCTGTGTCAGGCCTGTCCGGGACGCTGGTGACATTAATGGCGACGGTAGATAGCCGTTACCCGATTGAGAAAGTTGAGTGGTCGGGTGATGCGGAGCTTCTCGCCGGGCTCCAGCTTCAGGGGAGTCTGGGCAGCGGCCTTATCCTTCCACAACTTCCGCTGACGGCGACCGACGGTCAGGAGTATAGCCTTTATTTAACGGTGACTGACAGCCGGGGTACTCGCGTGACCTCCGAGCGTATCCCGGTAAGGGTGACACAGGATGAGACCAGTTTCCGTTCCTGGATAAATGTTATCAATGACGATGTTCAGGTTGAGGATGGCAACTTTGTTGTCAGTACGCCGCTTCCCGCCGGAGAAGAGGGGAAGGTTATTGAGTGGCACTACGTGCGCGAGCGCTCTGAAGAGGAGTGGGCGTCGCTCAAACCACGTAATATTAAGTATCAATCAGATACGCCGGGTCTGGCATTTAAAGCACTCGGTGGTAGAGAGCGTGACGGCCATTGGGTTGAACGGGTTCTGGTGACCCATATCGGCGATGATGCCCGCTCGCTCAAATTACATATTGAAGCAAGCGGACCAGACGATAAACATCCGGTGAAGGGTACCGTACTACTACAAGCGCAGTCAGACAGTATTGCGCAGAAGGTCACTTCTGTGGAGGTGCTTTTTACGCCGGGTACTGAAGAAGCCAACGGAAGCGTTACCGCGCCAGTCGTCGGAACGGAAATGCGAGCCAGAACGCTTTGTATAAATAACACGGACTGTACTGATGCGTTTAATTATCAGTGGGAAATCTCGGATGAAATGAAATCCTGGCAATCCGTACCGGGGGCGACAAAAGCCACCTGGCTTATCCCTTATAGCCTTAACGGGGAATCGCTACAGAATAAATATATTCGCGTCAGAATTATTTCTGATAAAGAAAATGCTAAGAGTTCTACCGCAGCATCTGATGCGAATTAATGTTTTAAAAAGGATCAACAGTGCGTATGTCGAAACATAATCTTATTATCTATAGCCTGCTTCTGGCGGCTGCGTCGATAAGCGTCTTGGCGGATTCGTCGACAACGTCCGCGGCAACCGTCGGGATGTTTTCTCCTCCTACGGCGCCGAGCGTTGGGCACAGGCCTAGTTCGCCGTTGAGTGATTATGGGTTGGAATTGAATGGGTATTATGGATATTTTGAATCATATATACCTATACCAGGCATGCTTTTAAAAGCAAGAATGGTTGGGAGAGTCAGTGATCTTGATTCTGAAAAATATCAAGCTAATGAAACGGCTACCACAGTATGTACGTATTATCGCGTTGAGAAAGATGACTCACAGCATGAGCTTCTACGTGAAAAGCCGTGTAAATATGAAATTGTTATCAGCGAGGATAATGTAGGTTCGAAGATAAGAATTGAGCATTATAACGAAACAGATATGGTCTCAGCACCAGGATATACGCCTGTGCCGATGGTTTCTGAACTCCATTCTATTGAAACAAAACGTATAGTTAAATTGAGTAAAGATTTATCTGTCATTAGTGCAGATAAATCTTTACTGATGCCAGGAGAGAGTGCTGTTGTGAAAATTATTGTTAAAGATATAAATAATAACCCCATATCTAATCTCAATCTCCAGTGTGGGCATTTTCCAACAGGAAGTTGGAATAGTCGATGCGATATCAAAGCCGGGGGTAATCCCGGAGAGTATCTTCAGACGGTAACTTATAATGGAGGTTCAAATGGAGAGTTGAAATTGACATATAAATATTTTGGGGAATTGATTAAAGATAAATTTACTATCTCCGGGACAATAAAAAAGTAGAGTAAAAACAGCAATGAATAATGGGTTGGCTTTTATTTCACTGCTCTTATTATGGATGTTGACTTGGTTCTTTAGTAGATTGCTAAATAATTATTATGGCTAAAATAATACAAACGTTAAAAGGAGAACTTTTTATGACACCAGCAACAACACAAGATTATATTTCATTGGGTCAGGAACACGCTGTCACCTTTGGCAAAACGCAGCTGACCCTCAAACCCGGTATACTGGCTGAAGGCAAACCATTACCCTGCACAAAGGGGCTGGTGAGCCATAATTTATTACCGGGTTACTGTATCCCGGGGATAAAAAAGCGGATTATTGTCGTCCCGTCACTGGATACGCCGGTTTGTGAATGGCAGGTAAAAGACTATAGTGACCGCCTTAAATCAGCGGGTAGCCACTCAAACCGGGCGGTATATGTGCTGAGTATGGATACGCCATTTGCTCAGGCCCGTTTTATTCGGGAACATGATATTCATCCCGGCATAACCTTTTTTTCTGACTACGCTTGCCGCCAGTTTTTGGATAATTCCGGGCTGAAAATTAATGAGCTCAGTATTTTTGCCAGAGCGTTGATAGAGTGCGATGAAAACAATGTGGTTACGCGTGTTAGTGTACCACGAGATATCACTCATCTTCCTGTTTACTAATCACTTATATCAGCACGCCCCTGCACAGAGAACCGAATAACCGGCAATGCAGGGGCGCAGGCATTCTCTTGTGTGCCCCCACATTTAATACATATACTATTGCATCACGCATAAGGAACTGAAAATGATGCCAGCGGATGGGGCAGGTTAACGTTATGGCACCCCTGAATTTCTGCAATAATCGTCTGGTAACCGGAAAGCCACTTATGACTTTGTGATTTGGCCTGCTGGTGCTGTAAATTATTTATCAATAGCTCCATTGATTCGCGGGTCTGCCAGTAATAATTATTAACCATTCTTCCGCTGGCGGCATCGGTATAGCTTTCCATCCCAATATAGCCATCAATAGACTGCGTATAGCGCTCAATCCAGCCATCCAGTTGATAAAACTCTTCGTCGTACTCTTTTTTTTCGAAAATAAAACTTGTCAGAAACAGCGACATGGTATTTCTCCTGTTACGCAATATCAATCAAACACCTATCAACGTGGATTCAAAACGTAAACCTGGCATCATTTTTTCAAGGCCGTCAGTCAGCATGTTTCCTGCCGCGTACAATTCATCAACCGGCATTTCCGGCAAGCTTTCAAGGATAAACCACATCGCTTTATCTGAAGCGCTTAGTCGGGTACGTACTCCCTGACGCCAGTTCCAGCGCCGACAGGTGACGCCTCTGTCATCGCGCCAGATAACTTCGCCCGGTTCTGGCGACTCGGTGGCGGGTTGTCCTTCTTTCAGAGTATCAAATGTTTCACTACCGTCTGCGAAAACCAGCCGCGGCGATCCACAATAAGCCGCGCTATTTTCGCCGCCTACCGGTACGGCATAGCGCAGGCTCACGGCGTTATAAAGATCAACGACCGGATCCAGCGCCGCCATTGTTCCATCCTTCAACACGCGTTTTCGTAGCGCTTCAGCCGAGCAGGGGGTGCGCTTTGGTTTTGCGCCGAATGCTTTAAACACTGCATTCCAGGCGTCTATATGCGCCTGTGCCCACGCCGGTTGGCCGTTAATTACGGCCTGACAGGCCTCTTTTAGCGCGATTTCTCCGACCTGCGCATCGCGAATCGGAGCGGCAATGACATTAATACTTAATGCACGAAAGCCGGGAGCGATACGGGCCAGTTCCGGGCTGATTGACGGTAACATAGAAGACATCGCATAATCCTGTAATGACTATTTTCTTCTATGATATCGACCAATGACCAAAAAAGTCAACTTATCGACCACGGCGGGCGCCGACGTCAGCACGATAAATGAAGCTGTTTCCCAACGTATCAAACAATTTCGTAGCCAAAAAAAGATGTCGCTGGATGAGCTTGCGCGGCGTTCCGGCGTCAGTAAAGGAATGCTGGTGGAAATTGAAGGCTGTAAAGCCAATCCAAGCATTGCGCTGTTATGTAAGATCGCGGCGGCAATGGGAGTGTCCGTGGCGGATTTTGTCAACGTCGCCAGCGAGCCGATGGTCCATCTTATCGACCGGGATGCTATTCCGGTGTTGTGGCGCGGCGAGAAAGGCGGCAGCGCAAAACTGATGGCGGGAACCAGCGGGCCGGATATGCTGGAACTCTGGCAATGGATAATGCATCCTGGTGAACAGTTTGAATCGGCAGGGCATCCGGCAGACACCTGTGAATTACTGTTTGTTAATCAGGGAACACTGACATTAACAGTCAACGGTAGACGCTTTATTATTCGGGAGGGCTGCTCCGCTGTAGCCAGAACCGACATGCCTCATGCCTACGTTAACGACACTAATGAGGTGCTTGAATTTACCATGACGGTGAATGAAAAGAGCCGTTGATCACCGTAAGGCGCTAACAACCCGTCATCCGGACAGGGAAGCCTCGGTGCCCGATAAGCATTTTCGGGCACCGGCTATCTTTTATTTTGTCGCAGGCGCGGCCTCCGGGTCATCGATATAGAGCGTCTGGCTTGGGAAGGCGAAGTCAGCGCCGTTTTCCTGGACAATCGCAATAATTTTCAGGTAAACATCCTGCTGTACGGCAAGCCATTCCTGCCATACTGTTGTTTTGGTAAAGCAATACACCATAATATTCAGCGAAGAGTCGGCGAATTCATTAAAATAGACCAACAGCGTCTGTTTCTGATCGATATCGCTGTGCGCCTGCAGCATGTTTCTGATAGCGTCAACAATGAGGCCAATTTTGTCGGCATCTTCGTAACGTAATCCAATAACTGTTTTTATTCGACGGTTGGTCATCCGTCCCGGATTCTCAACGCTAATGGATGAAAAGACCGAGTTAGGCACGTACAACGGGCGGTGGTCGAATGTGTTAATTCGTGTAATTCGCCAGCCGATTTCGGCGACCGTACCTTCGATATTTCTGTCAGGAGAACGAATCCAGTCTCCGATACTGAAGGGGCGATCGAAATAGAGCATAATACCGGAGAAAAAATTGCTCAGGACATCTTTGCCCGCCATACCAACAGCGATACCGCCGATACCGCCAAAGGTCAGCAGACCGGACAGACTCATGCCAAAATGTTCGCCATACAGTAAGACAATCGCGACAATAATGGTTATTTTTATGACCCGTGCCAGAATACGGGTACTGGTGACATCTCTACCTTTATTGACCTGTGCTTTTTCAAATTGGTTAATAATCAGGAAAAGTTTTATCGTCAGAATAAGCGCAATGAGCGAGGTGCAGATAAAATCAATGACCCCGGAAGAGATAAAACGCAAATTATAATCTTCAATAGCATTATTCAGGATGCTCCCGATGGTCCCAATAATAATCGCGTAGATAAAAAACTGTGCCGCATGGAACGTGAATCCTTTCTTCCACTGTACGTTACGGCTGAGCCAAAATCTCACGACCAGCAACGCCATGCCGCAACTGAAAAGTATCGCCAGATTAAATGCGTTTTTGAGAAAAAATTCAGTGAACATTATTGTTTTCCGCTCCTTCCTACGATAACAGCTCAGAATGACCTGATTAACAGGTATTTTACCCAGGATAAACGCGTAGATCATCGATAAGTAAAAAGAAGAAATAGTGCTATTAGCTTTAATCTCAGCGGTTTACTTTTTATGTAAATACAATGTCACGTTTTATGGAGCAGACATCGCGTGATTGTCATGGTATTGTTGCTATCAGGTAACAAAGTCATCTGTAAAGGACAATACTATGATCATGATGAAGCTGAAATCGGCGAAGGGGAAAAAATTTCTGTTATGCCTGCTGGCAGTGTTTATCGTTGCGGCATCGGTGGTAACGCGCGCGACTATCGGCGGTGTGATTGAGCAATATCATATTCCACTGTCCGAGTGGACAAGCTCTATGTATGCCATTCAGTCGGCAATGATTTTCGTTTATAGTCTGGTGTTCACTATTCTGCTGGCGATTCCTTTGGGGATCTATTTCCTCGGCGGAGATGAGTAACAGGAATGAGGTATTGGCCGGATGGCAGCGCCATCCGGCAGGACAGAAGAGGGATTAATCGTCCTCGTCGTCCAGTTCAACCGGTGTTTGATACTCATCAGGTTTAATGACTAACAGGTCGCAGCGCAGATGGTCAATGACCTGTTCGGCCGTGTTCCCCAGAAACGCGGCCGAGAGTCCGGTACGTCCAACGGTGCCAAGCACAACGATCCCCGCCTGGAGATGTTCGGCAAGATCCGGGATAACTTCTTCCGGCAAGCCTTTTTCTACATGCGTAACTTTTTCATCAATGCTGAATTTCTGGCGCAGCGCTTTCATCGCCAGTAAATGCTGGCCTCTGATGGCGTCGTTATACACGCTGGGATCAAATTCCGGCAGCTCAATGGCGATATTGATTGGCGTAACGGGGTAGGCGCCGACCAGGTGTACTTCGGTATGATTAACCTGCTCCGCCAATTGTAAGGTCTCTTTTACCAGCTTTTCGTTGAGAGCATTGTGATAGGGCTCTTCGCTTGCCAGGTTCACGGCGACCAGGGCTTTGCCGCCTTCTGGCCACGGCTGATCTTTGACCATCCACACGGGGCTTGGGCATTTACGCAGCAAATGCCAGTCGGTAGGGGTAAAAATGACCGCTTCCAGTCGATCGTGCTGATGCGCCATTTTCAACACCAGATCGTGACTGCCGGCGATAACCTCCTGGATGATGGCCTCAAAGGGACGATTGTGCCAGACCACTTTAATTTCAATGGGGACACCGGCTTCAAGATAATATTTCGCCTGCTCACGTATCCAGGCTGTGCGTTGACTTATTACGCCCTGACGCATTGCGGTGCGTTCGTCAGGAGAAAGCAGGGTGGTCATCTCATACGAGAAATCGTAAATAGGCAGGAAAGCTTTAATTTTGCCGCCAATCCGTTGATGCAAATAAACTGCTCGCCGTAATGCGGGTTGGTCGTCCTGATTGGGATCGATGACCACCAGCATATTTTGATACATAGCCATACAGGGTCTCCTTACAACTGTCATCGCAGTTTGTAACTAAAGAGTAACTCAAATATGGTGAATGAAACAGAGGAAGCGCTTCTGCCAGATCAATAAATGAGAAAAATTTAACGATATGGCAGAAGATAACATCAATGGTTTAGCTGACGTTTAAGCGACGTTGCGGGTATGACCGGCGAGGGCCGCCAGCGCATCGCTGTTTTCAATAGTAATATACTTACCTTTCACCGCCAGCATGCCGCTTTTCTGGAAACGCCCCAGCAGACGGCTAATGGTTTCGACCGTTAAGCCAAGATAGTTGCCGATATCGCCGCGGGTCATCGTCAGGCGGAATTCACGCGGTGAAAAACCACGCTGCGCAAAGCGGCGGGACAGGTTGTAAATAAACGCAGCCAGACGTTCTTCGGCGTTCTTCTTCGACAATAACAGGATCATATCCTGATCGCCTTTAATTTCACCGCTCATCAGACGCATCATTTGCTGACGCAGGTTAGGCATTTTGCCGGACAGGTCATCCAGTGTCTCAAAGGGTATTTCACATACCATTGAGGTTTCCAGCGCTTGTGCAAAGCTCGGATGATGACCGCTGCCAATGGCGTCAAAACCCACCAGGTCGCCTGCTAAATGGAATCCAGTAATCTGCTCATCGCCTTGCTCGGTAATGGTGTAGCTCTTAATCGTTCCGGAGCGGATAGCATAGAGCGATTTCAATTCATCACCTGCTTTAAACAGAGTTTGCCCTTTCTGAATGGGCTTTTTGCGCTCGATGATATTATCAAGCTGATCAAGCTCATGCTCGTTAAGTGTGAACGGGATGCAAAGCTGGCTGATACTGCAATCCTGGCAATGGATAGCACAACCGCCAGACTGAATGCGCCGTATAATTCGCTTTTCCGGGATCATAGGTCTGCTCAAGCCGTAATTGATATTTGTCAATTTTAACATCTTTTTGGTGAGCGCGTAAGTCTGAGCTATCCCGGAGAAGGAATAATTCAAGTATAAGTTTGATGAATACTTTTATCTATTTGAAAATACGTAATTTATTTGTTGTTGCTTTACATAAAAGTGTGACCGATAAGGCACTTTTTGCCTGTATATTCATAATAAAAGATAGCCTTCATGGCGTAATAGCCACTCTTTTCGCTGCACGCCACCGGCGTATCCGGTCAGAGTGCCGTTACGCCCGATGACGCGATGGCAGGGAACAACAATACTGATGGGGTTAGCGCCATTCGCAGCACCGACTGCGCGTGCGGCGCCCGGTCGTCCCAGTTGCGCCGCCAGTTGACCATAGTGCATCACCTGCCCGCAGGGGATAGCGCGCAACGCCTGCCATACTTCCCGTTGAAAAGGTGTGCCCCCCGTTGCGGTTTCCAGGGTATCAATTACGGCGAGATTGCCTGCAAAATAATCTGCAAGCTTATCGCTGAGTCCACCGGGGTTAGTCGCAGAAAGGCGTTCATAGCCTTCGTGACGGTAGTGGATATTTAGCAGTTGCTCCATACGATCGCGGTACTGTTCCCACTCAATGGCCCGCAGTCGAAACTGCTCATCGCAAACCACCCATAACGGTCCTAATGGCGTGGCTATCTTCTCTTCAAGTAATCTCAGCATCCGTTCTCTCACATCGTCTTAATCTAACGTAAGAGACAAGATATCATGCCAGGAATACCCGCAACCATACTCCTTAAAAGATAGTCAGGGATAACACATTTAGCGCCAGTAATATCGTTGGCGGAGAAAAAGAGAGCCGGGCGAGGCGGTTAATTGCCTTACATTGTCGCTGTTATTGGAAATAACTGTAAACCGTTGTTGCTATAACAGGGCACGGTTATGATAACGGCAGTCGCAAAAACGCTGGAGGATGAACCATGAACCTTGACGATAAAGCGCTGTTTCTTGACGCCATGGAGGATGTCCAGCCGCTGAAACGCCATACTGATGTACACTGGCAGCCAACGCGTAATCTTAAAACGCCCCAGCGTATCGACACGCTTCAGCTTGATAATTTCCTGACGACGGGCTTTCTGGATATTCTGCCGCTGAATGAACCGCTGGAGTTTCGTCGGGAAGGATTGCAGCAGGGTGTCATCGACAAGTTACGCAGTGGGAAATATCCTCAGCAGGCCAGCCTCAATTTGTTACGCCAGCCGGTCGAAACGTGCCGAAAGATGCTGTTTCGTTTTATCCTGGAGGCGCAAAAGGAGGGGTTGCGTAATGTCCTGATCATTCATGGTAAAGGGCGAGAGGCGAAGTCGCATGCCAATATCGTCCGAAGCTATGTGGCCCGCTGGTTGACAGAGTTTGAGGATGTACAGGCTTATTGTTCGGCGCTGCCGCACCATGGCGGCGGCGGGGCATGTTATGTCGCGTTACGTAAAACGGTGCAGGCTAAACAGGATAACTGGGAGCGCCATGCGAAGCGTAGTCGGTAAATCGTTGCCGCTGGCGGACAGGACCGCCAGCGCAAGCTCGCGCGAACCCGATTTTATGTCTGATATAACGCCTCATCCAAACGCTCAGGATTCTGCAAGAGAACGGGCGATAACGCTGTCCGCGGTAATAACACGGAGAAACAGTCATTCGCTTATTTAAGCGTCTATTAAAATATACTGGCTTTCGACTTAACTATTAAGCAGAAAATGGTGATAAGTACATCACTTGTCAATATGGATGGATGAATATCCTGGCATAGCGAATATAGGTGATTTTATCTGTTGCACTAAGGGAAATGGCGATGGTCTGGTATTGAATATGGAGAATGTCAAAGAAACGAATGGCAATAGATATCTGAAATGCTATAAAAATAAAACCTGTCTCCTATCCTGGTTGTAGGCCGTCAAAAATGTTGAGAAATATCAGCGTCAGGACATGCATTATTCTATTCATGGTATGTACGTTTCTTTTGGTGGATACTTTACAAATAGCTTTTCTGCACGATCTCCCTATTTTAATTACGTGTAATATCATTTATCTGATCTCGACATTACTGCTTTGGTGGTATATGACCTGCTATCTGGTAGTGCCAATTAATACCGTGAAGAAAAGTATTGAAGAGGTCGCAGCAGGAAACTTGTCTATTCATATCTCCGAATTTGGCAATAATTGCGCCGGGCGACTCATCCCCGGGATTAATAGCCTGTCGGATAATATTTCCGCGCTGGTACGTGAAATCAGATCCTCTTCGCAAACGGCAATGACCCTTTCCGAACAACTGGCGGCGCGCAGTATGTCGCTATCCGTAAAGACGGAACAGCAGTCGGCCTCGTTAATTCAAACTGCCGCCAGTATGGATGAAATGGCGGCGAGTACCAAAAACAATGCGGATAATACCCGAATGGCGAGCATACAGGCGGATTGTGCAACCCAATGCGCCCGTAAAGGCGGTGAATTAATGGTGCGGGTTACAGAAAATATGCGTTCTATTACCGACTGTGCCTCGCAGATGACGGAGATTATTTCATTGATTGACGGTATCGCATTCCAGACTAATATTCTGGCGCTTAACGCGGCGGTAGAGGCTGCGCGGGCGGGCGATCATGGAAAAGGTTTCTCCGTGGTGGCCGGGGAAGTGCGTAATCTGGCGCATCGTAGCGCCGAGGCGGCAAAAAGTATCAAGGCGCTGATCGACGTTACGCATGACAATGTGCGGCAGGGGGCCGCCATAGTGCAGGAGGCTGAAAAAAATATGCAGGAGATTGTTGGCGGCTCCGGGCAATTAAACGTGCTGATGAATGAAATTTCCACCACCACGCGGGAGCAGGAAAAGGGCATTAACCAGATAACCCTGGCGTTGAGCGATCTGGAAAGCGCAACTCATAGCAATGTCTTAATGGTTGAAGCGCTATCTGCTTCTTCGGATGTTTTAAAGGCGCAGGTGATCGAGTTACAGACTAAAACCGACAAATTTCGTTTAAGCCAGCCGGGTTACAGTGAACATGCGCTGTCGCGCTCTCATGTATCACCTCTTTCGACCATCACCAGGCGCGGCCAGGCCTGATAATACATGTTTGGTAAGCGCCTGTTGCTAAGGCGCTTTTTTCGCAGGTTCCCGTAATTCTTTTTGCGCAATGAGAAAATGAGAGATTGCTTAACCTTTCCCGAAAGCTAGACTAACGGCATCAGAGTTGTAACGTGGAGGCGCTGTGGAAGCCATTAAGGGATCGGATGTGAACGTGCCGGATGCCGTTTTCGCATGGCTACTGGATGGTCGTGGTGGAGTAAAACCGCTCGAAGATAATGATGTGATCGATAGTCAGCATCCCTGTTGGCTACATCTTAATTATACCCACCCGGACAGCGCCCGCTGGTTGGCTTCAACGCCTTTACTCCCCAATAACGTGCGTGATGCGCTGGCTGGTGAAAGCTCGCGCCCGCGCGTAAGTCGTATGGGGGAAGGGACGCTCATTACGCTGCGCTGTATTAATGGCAGTACCGACGAACGCCCGGATCAATTAGTGGCAATGCGTTTATATATGGACGAGCGATTCATTGTGTCTACCCGTCAGCGAAAGGTTCTGGCGCTGGACGATGTGGTCAGTGATTTGCAGGAGGGCACCGGGCCCGTAGATTGCGGCAGCTGGTTAGTAGATGTGTGCGATGCGTTAACCGATCACGCCAGTGAATTTATTGAAGAGCTACACGATAAAATTATCGATCTGGAAGATAATCTTCTCGACCAGCAAATCCCACCGCGCGGTTTCCTCGCATTGCTACGTAAACAGCTAATTGTTATGCGCCGCTATATGGCGCCGCAGCGCGACGTCTATGCCCGGCTTGCGAGTGAACGGCTGCCGTGGATGAGCGACGATCACCGGCGCAGAATGCAGGATATCGCCGACAGGCTGGGAAGGGGGTTGGATGAAATTGACGCTTGTATCGCGCGTACTGGCATCATGGCGGATGAAATTGCCCAGGTGATGCAGGAGTCTCTGGCGCGCAGAACTTATACCATGTCGCTTATGGCGATGGTTTTTCTGCCCAGCACCTTTTTAACAGGGTTATTTGGCGTTAACCTGGGCGGTATTCCTGGCGGCGGATGGCGGTTCGGCTTTTCTCTGTTTTGTATTCTGTTAGTTGTCCTGATCGGTGGTGTTACTTTATGGTTGCATCGCAGTAAATGGTTGTAACAAAAGCGCTTTTCAGACCATTTCGTATGAAAAAACGCCGAGAAATTTGAGCGAAGTCAATAAACCATCTACCTATTCGGGGCAATATCTCTCTCGCAGGTGAATGCAACGTCAAGCGATGGGCGTTGCGCTCCATATTGTCTTACTTCCTTTTTTGAATTACTGCATAGCACAATTGATTCGTACGACGCCGACTTAGATTAGTCGGCTTTTTTTTGCCTGTAGAATATCTGCGTCTACCCTTTAAGAGTCTGAATGACATTCTGGAGGGTAATATGAGCTGTCTTTTGACCTTATTATATCTACACTCGTCCTTGTCGGACCCGATTCCCACTGACCCTGTTCCCATTCCTGAGCCGCTTCCCCGTCCTCAGCCGATGCCCGACCCGCCGCCGGACGAAGAACCGATTAAAATGTCGCATCAAACGCGCGGATCTGCGAGGATACGCGCCTGCTGACTATGAGTCGTTACCGCGAGAGTAAATTGTGACCGCTTTTTCAACCCTGAATGTTTTGCCCGCCGCCCAGCTCAATAACCTTACTGAGCTGGGCTATCTTGAGATGACGCCTGTTCAGGCCGCAGCATTACCCGTCATTCTGGCGGGAAATGATGTGCGTGTGCAGGCCAGGACCGGTAGCGGCAAAACGGCGGCGTTTGGTCTTGGGCTCTTGCATCGAATTGATATCACTCTGTTCCAGACACAGGCATTAGTGCTGTGTCCGACGCGGGAGCTGGCGGATCAGGTTGCCGGAGAGTTACGTCGCCTGGCCCGTTTTCTGCCAAATACCAAAATTCTGACCTTGTGTGGCGGGCAACCCTTTGGCGCACAGCGCGACTCGCTTCAGCACGCTCCGCATATCATTGTCGCGACGCCGGGGCGCCTGCTGGATCATTTACAAAAAGAAACCGTATCGCTGGATGCGCTGCACATTCTGGTAATGGATGAAGCAGACCGAATGCTGGACATGGGATTCAGTGACGCCATTGATGAGGTGATCCGCTTTGCGCCTGCGACGCGCCAGACGTTATTGTTTTCAGCAACCTGGCCTGAGGCCATCGCGGCGATTAGCGGTCGTGTACAGCAGCAGCCAATACGTATTGAAATCGATACGGTAGATGCGCTACCGGCTATCGAACAACAGTTCTTCGAAACGTCTGCGCATGAAAAAATTTCGCTGCTACAAACGTTGCTTAGCCAGCATCAGCCAGCGTCCTGCGTGGTATTTTGCAATACCAAAAAAGATTGTCAGGCCGTTTGTGATGCGCTTAATGCGGTAGGACAAAGCGCGTTGGCGCTCCACGGCGATCTGGAACAACGCGACCGCGACCAGACGTTGGTGCGTTTTGCAAACGGTAGCGCGCGCATTCTGGTTGCCACCGACGTTGCCGCGCGAGGATTAGACATTAAATCGCTCGAACTGGTGGTTAACTATGAACTGGCCTGGGACCCGGAGGTGCATGTCCATCGTATTGGCCGTACGGCGCGCGCGGGAAGCAGCGGCCTGGCGATCAGTTTCTGCGCGCCGGAAGAGGCGCAGCGGGCGAATATTCTTTCAGAAATGCTGCAACTCAAGCTGAACTGGCTGAATGCGCCCGCCCGGCAGCCGTTACTCCCTCTGGCCGCAGAGATGGCTACCCTATGCATTGACGGCGGCAAAAAAGCGAAAATGCGTCCGGGAGATATTTTGGGCGCGCTGACCGGCGATATTGGATTAGACGGGGCGGATATTGGCAAAATTAACGTGCATCCAATGCACGTTTACGTCGCCGTACGTCAAGCAGTAGCGCAAAAAGCCTGGAAGCAGTTGCAAAACGGGAAGATCAAAGGCAAGTCATGCCGGGTACGGCTATTAAAATGATCGATAGCATGGCGTCTCAGCGGAGTGCTGAGACGCCTGCAGATTATTTCACTTCGATAACATCAAGCCGCAACGCCTCTAAGGCGGTGTCATCTTCTTCCGGCTGCCAGCCAGCGGGCTGCAATGGAATCTCTTCACGATCGAACGCTAAATCGCCGCCGTCGACGACCTCGGAACCGTGAGTGATCCCTTTGAAATCGAAAAAGTTAGTGTCACAAAGGTGAGACGGCACGACATTCTGCATGGCGCTAAACATCGTCTCGATCCGTCCAGGATAGCGTTTATCCCAGTCGCGTAGCATGTCGGCAATCACCTGGCGTTGCAGGTTGGGTTGCGAACCGCACAGATTACAAGGAATGATAGGAAAGGCTTTGGCCTCAGCAAAACGGATAATATCTTTCTCGCGGCAGTAAGCCAGCGGGCGGATCACGATATGTTTGCCGTCATCGCTCATCAGCTTCGGCGGCATCCCTTTCATTTTTCCGCCATAGAACATATTCAGAAACAGGGTTTGCAGAATATCGTCGCGATGGTGGCCCAGGGCGATTTTGGTCGCGCCCAATTCAGTCGCCGTACGATACAGGATACCCCGACGCAAACGCGAGCACAGCGAGCAGGTGGTTTTTCCTTCCGGAATCTTCTCTTTCACAATGCCGTAGGTGTTCTCTTCGACGATTTTATATTCTACGCCCAGCTGCTCAAGGTAGGCTGGCAGGATATGTTCCGGGAAACCTGGCTGCTTTTGATCGAGGTTGACGGCGACCAGTGAAAAATTGATCGGGGCGCTTTGCTGCAAATTACGTAAAATTTCCAGCATCGTATAGCTATCTTTGCCGCCAGAAAGGCAAACCATAATGCGATCGCCTTCTTCAATCATATTAAAATCGGCAATCGCTTCGCCAACGTTACGGCGCAGGCGCTTTTGCAACTTGTTGAGGTTGTATTGCTCTTTTTTTGTATTCTTTTGAATTTCTTGCATTATTTCAGTTCTCTGGTACTAAATGGGGCGAACTTTGCAACTACGATAACCGCGCATTCAACATCGCTACCTGTTCGTCGTTCATGTCATCAATCTACATACCGTAAATTTCATACACCATTGCGCAGTTTCATGCCCCATTTGGCTGGCGATAAATGCCGGGTTCGCTCCTGCCGTCAACAGCCAGCAGGCAAAAGTATGTCGCGTATGGTACGGATTACGGCGACGAATGCCAGCACGTTTTAATAGAGATAGTACCTTCGGATATTGTCAACTGTATACATCATGCAGCCAGGTCCGTTAAGAAGTGACGGGCTCAACTGAAATTCAGGCGCTGCTGCGTCCTGATGATGGTACGTTTCAAGTGGTTCCGTGGGGTGAACCGGGACAGGTGTAAAATGATATTCGGCACACCCTTTTTGCTCTTTTATTGGTGATATAAAATACGGTATCAGTATTTTATTATCTACTAAGATAGTGCAGAGTGTTTAATTATCGTTGGGTAAGATCAGTTTACCGTATACTATTTAAAATTTTCTTGCCTATTCTGGTGGTCGTATTGAATTAAAAATAGCCTGTTTCATATGTACAGTTCAGACAAATTATTTGCGATGAGAATTGCTACCTGATATCTACATCTTATGATGTATACCATAATTCTGGCTGGAGAACGTAATGCGTATAACAGTAAGTGATATATCAACCAGAGAATCACAGCAGACGGTACAGATACAAGCTATCAGAAGTTGGGATACCATACCGTACCTTTCAATGTTGGATGGACTTTATCAGGACGATATCTTTCATGAGCAAATATCTAATTTACCAGAAGAATATATTAAGCTGGATGAGATGGCCAAAGATGAAGAAAAGAACAGCTTAAATATTTATGAATTCTTCTTTGAGCCGACACATGAAATTATATGTGAAGAAATCCAATCAACATTGGATTTTTATTATTCAAATAGCGCAACCTTCCGTAGGCTGGTTAATTATAAAGTAGAGCGCAGTATCAATGACGATGTAGATACCAATAAATGCGAGGTAAAGATATCTCTAAATTACAGTTACGAAAATATTGATGGGGGGCGAGGATGTTTATCGCTTCCATTTGATCAAAACGGCTATCCAATTCCCCCTGACTTTCACAACTGTGTAAATGGAATCACATCAAAAAAATTGTTGTTAGATCTATTTCTAAAACATATTTTGCACGATCATTTAAATGCAAGCGGTGAAGTTGCAAACGTTTACGCCAATGTTATTTATAAAGAGATTGATCCCGCTGCAATTGCACATACATCGTCGTGTTTTTCTCAGGTAACGATGAGTGGTGAACATGAGCTATTTAATGTAGATAGCGTAACTGTTCCACCTAAAAGCACTGAGCAAATTATATTTGAGGGAAAGGAAATTCAAAAGCAAATTTTCTTATCTTCTCATAGCCGCAATCATCTTCAGCCAGTAACCATTCATAAAATGGACAGGAGTATTAAAAACATTGCAGTAACTGGTTTGTTATTATCATCAAGATTAGCAGTAACATCTGGTGATTATAGGATAAAAAATGGTAATTCAGAGGGTGAGAATGATTTTTTACCCGTTAAAGAATTACAGAGATATGAAAGGGCTCTCCCGGAGGATCATCCTGCCCCAACTACGGAGCCTAACCTGGCAGGTAAGGTGTTAGATGGCCTATTTGAACACGTTACATCTATGGCAGGGGGACGCTACAGAAAACAAGCCTCATATCCACCGCTGTCATCGGAAGCGCCTAATACGATAAAATATGGCGACAGAGAGCTCGTTTTAACTAAAGAACCCGGTTCAGAAACGTATCAGGCAACCTATTCGGATAGCGGAAAAAATTCAGCCATGACATTTTACCGATCTTCTGATGGAAGATTTTATCAGGCGTCAGGGCTGAAAGGTGGGGGGCTTATTCGCCATATTGATAAGCCTTATTCAGAGTTAAGAGAAGGAGACACGGGTTATGATGAAGAGCTTCTGGATATTACGGATGATTCCCCCTTACTGGAAGATATACTGGCCTCTCTGTCAGAAGATTTATACCCTACATCAGAAGAAAATGTACAAAGTATTTATAAGAAATACCAGAGTGGGGATGCTGCAGCAGGGGAGACTGAAGTTGTATTATGCCGAGGTACAATAGGTCCGCAGGCTGAAAATATTGTTAGTTTTAAAACAGCAGGCGGTATTGAGGGGGGCGATGTAGAGGTATTGCCTGTCTCTGCTGAAATAGCCAAAGAGCAGGTTCGAAGTGGAAGAATCGTACCTGAATATACCACCGATCTTAGTGTTGCCGACAGGTTCAGCAGGGAGCATTATCTTATTATCGTTAGGGTAAAAGTCAAATATCTTACACGAGGTAGCGTCAGTGAAAGCGGCTGGGTTATGCCAAAAAAAACACCAGTGGACCCTGTTGGTATAATTGACAGGACATATGGTAAAGCAGAAAATACGGGGCAGGCAAACGCTTCTAAGTAATCATAAATCCTGAACAAGTTTATTGTTTTTATCTCTCGTGTATAAAAGATTGCTTTTATACTTTAAATAATTTGAGTTGCAGGAAGGCGGCAAGCGAGCGGATCCCCAGGAGCTTACTCAAGTAAGTGACTGGGGTAAGGGAACGCAGCCGCAGCACATGCAACTTGAAGTATGTTATGGCAAGATACGCAATGGTTCAAAAGCGTCTTTATTCTGTCATCCGTATTAATTAAGATGTCATCACGCTCAGAAAAATATCGGAACGAAGAGATGTATGACTAAAGAAGCTGTAATCTTTCTATTTATCGCCATCGTGGTAGAAGTTATCGCCACGATCTCATTAAAATTATCGGATAGTTTTACGCGTCTGGTACCGAGCCTCGTTACCATCATCGGATATTGTATCGCGTTCTGGTGCCTTACCATCCCAATGCGAACCATCCCTGCTGGTATCATTTATGCCATTTGGTCTGGGGTAGGGATTGTTCTTATTGGATTGATAGGATGGTTGTTTCTTGGCCAAAAACTGGATGTGCCGGCTATTATTGGCATGTTGCTTATCATCTGCGGCGTAATCGTAATCAATCTGTTTTCAAAAAGCGTCAGTCACTAGGCGATGATGATGGTTGATTTGAGCCCGCACTCTCTTATGCGGGCTCGGGTATTTAGCGCACCACCAGTACGGAGCATTCCGCATGACGCACAACGGCTGCGGCGTTGGAACCCAACAGATAGGTAGTAATATCCGGACGATGCGAGGCGATAATCACCATATCGGCCGGTAATTTTTTTGCCATTTCCAGAATCTTATCTTTAGGAGAGCCTTCTGCAACGTGCGCCTGCACGCGGTCCGCGGGAAGGTTGAATTTCTTGATAATCGCTTCCAGTTGAGATTTGGCTTCGGCTTTCAAATCGTCCATTGCGGGGAGCTCTGCTGAATAAGCCAGTCCCAGTGAAGCGTAATAGGGCAAAGACGGGATTACAGTCAAAAAGTGCACTTTAGCGTCGTCAATCTTTGCTTCGGCTTCAACATGTGAAATCACGCGTTGAGTTAATTCTGAATCTGAAATATCGATGGGTACAAGAATCGTTCTGTTCATAAAACCTCCTGTTTAAGTATCCACTGAAATTCTACTCCCTAAAGGCACTTTATGTACAATGACATACGTCACATTTTAGGTGCTGCTCCACGATACTCTGCGGGGACTACCAACAGGGGAGGACGGCGTAATATTAAGCGCATTCCCCGTAAATAATCAGCGAGTTGACGTTAAAACGTTATTTATGCCTTGTCAGGAAAGACCTAAAAAGAGATGTTACCGTTTAATTCAATAATTAATGAAATAATTCGCAGTGAAATAGATATAATTTATACGAATGCTTTTGGGGGTATTATACGAAATAAAAATTATACAATATCATTCGGTTACGATATTCTACGCCTGTTATATGCCTTTATTGTCACATATTCATTTTGTCGCTGGGCCATTGCGTTAACCTTTGCTTTCCAGCGTATAAATTGACAAGCCCGAACGAATGTTCGGGCTTTTTTTGTTTCCATGACCCGTCCTGAATAGCGTTGACACGTTCCAGACTTAAATCCGGAGAACGTGATGATGACTGAGTTCAAACGCACCCAACGCGATTATCCTCTATCCTTTAAAATAGCCGTCGTTGAGCAGGTCGAAAAAGGCGAGATGACCTATAAACAGGCCCAGCAGCGATATGGCATTCAGGGGCGCTCCACCGTACTTGTCTGGCTGCGTAAATATGGCCGGCTTGACTGGAGACCCGGACTTCCTGACCTGGTGAAGAGGAAACTGCCTGTGGCTCAGACAACTATCCCGCTGACACCCGAGCAAAGAATCAGGGAACTTGAAGAACAGCTTGAGCTGGCAAACCAGAAAGCTGAGTTTTTTGAGTGCGTTATCAACGTCCTGAAAAATGATTACGGGGTAAGTGTTGTAAAAAAGCGGCCCGGCAAGTCCTCACGCAAAGTCAGGCCCCCAAAATAACAGTTACGCGTGCATGCCAGTTCCTGGGGCACAGCAGACAGGCGTGGTACCAGTACAATACAAGATGTAATAAACGGCAGGAGCATCATGCTCAGGTTCTTGATTTTGTTGCCCGTACCCGGTGCCGTCAGCCGCGAATCGGTACGCGTAAACTGCACTATCTGCTGAACATGCAGACTGATAACACGCTGAATATCGGACGGGACCGTCTGTTTAATCTGCTGGGTGAATACCGGCTCCTGGTACCCGTGAAACGGGCATATCACAAAACCACCAACAGCCATCATCGCTTTTACCGGCATCCTAATCTGCTGAAACCCGGCCCTGAACAGGTTACCGCCCTTGAGCCAGAACAGGTCTGGGTCGCCGATATTACTTACCTTCCACTACGCAGCGGCACGGCCTATCTGAGTCTGGTCACCGATGCCTGCTCCAGAAAAATCGTGGGTTACCATGTCGGAGGAAACCTGCAGACAGAAAATGTGGTAAAGGCGTTCAGGCAGGCTCTGAGGCGGAGAAAAACGACAGGTCCGCTGGTACATCACTCTGACAGAGGACTGCAATACTGTTCGGTACTTTATCAGTCAGTTCATGAGCGAAACGGAATAACCTGTTCAATGACCGATGGTTACGACTGCTACCAGAATGCGCTGGCTGAGAGAATAAACGGGATACTGAAAAATGAGTTTTTACTCTCGCGTCCAGCAGACCTGGCGCAAGCGCGGGAAATAGTAAAAGAGTCCGTGGCAATTTATAACCATGAACGGCCACACCTGGCCCTGAAATACAAAACGCCCGATGATGTTCATCAGGCGTTTTACAGACAAAAAACTGTCAACCTATATCAGGACTAGTCACCAGGTTAATCCTTAGAATATTTTTTAATCTGCGCCGGGTTTTTCCGCTTTTCCTGCCAGCAAGGCAAGAAAGTCATAGCGTTTTTGCAAATCCAATGCGGCATCTTGCCATAATTGTTCAGCTACTTCGGGCTGTTGCGCATTCAGGCGACGGAAACGCTGTTCATTAAGCAACGTTTCCGCCAGTGCATCTGACGGTGGCCGAGAGTCCAGAGCCAGCGGCGGCTTGCCTTCATCCGCACGGCGGGGATCAAAGCGGTATAACGGCCAGAAACCGGTCGCCGTTAACTGACGCATCTGGTCATGGCTTAGCGCCAGATCGTAACCATGTTCCTCACAGGGGCTATAGGCAATGATCAGCGACGGTCCTGGCCAGGCTTCGGCTTCCTGGATGGCTTTCACCGTCTGGTTTAACTGCGCGCCCAGCGAAATTTGCGCGACATAAACATGACCATACATCATCATGCTGACGCCAAGATCTTTACGGGCTTTACGCTTGCCATGTTCGCCAAATTTAGTGACGGCGCCAAGCGGCGTCGCCTTCGACGCCTGGCCGCCAGTATTGGAATAACACTGCGTATCCAGAACCAGAATATTGACATTCTCCGTCAGGCTTAACACATGGTCTAAACCGCCAAAGCCGATGTCGTATGCCCAACCATCGCCGCCAATCAGC
Organism: Salmonella sp. A7; assembly: GCF_020181675.1. Lineage (NCBI taxonomy): Bacteria > Pseudomonadati > Pseudomonadota > Gammaproteobacteria > Enterobacterales > Enterobacteriaceae > Salmonella > Salmonella sp. A7. The sequence continues at coordinate 2,234,205 of NZ_CP084001.1, forward strand.
CAGATTGATTTTTCTACCAGCGCATCAGCATCCTTTAACAGTTCCTCTGCGCCCGCAACCGATTTCAGATGTTGGCGTAATGCGGCGACCTGTTCACGCCGAACGTCAGGCGTTGCTTCGGTATGCAGAGCATCGTTTAATTCCGCCGGAATGCGATCGGCGAATTGCGCCAGTAAACGCATGACGCGCGCCCGGTGCTGATCCACGCTCAGACGGAAACCGAGACCAAATTCCGCGTTATCTTCAAATAACGAATTCGCCCATGCCGGGCCGCGTCCGTTGGCATCGGTGGTATAAGGCGTTGAGGGCAAATTACCGCCGTAAATAGAGGAACACCCCGTGGCGTTAGCGATTAACATTCTGTCGCCATATAACTGAGTCAGCAGTTTAATATACGGCGTTTCACCGCAGCCGGAACAGGCACCGGAATATTCAAACAGCGGTGTAATGAGCTGCGACGTGCGGATATCAATCCGTTCCAGTTTGCTGCGATCGATTTCCGGTAAGTCGAGGAAAAAGTCATAATTCACTTTCTCTTCTTCCACATGCTCAAGGCGCGACATCATGTTAATCGCCTTGATCTGTGGATTTTGCCGATCTTTAGCCGGGCAGACCTCTACGCATAAATTACAGCCAGTACAGTCTTCCGGCGCGACCTGCAGCACATATTTCTGGCCGCGCATATCGCGGGACTTCACGTCCAGCGAATGCAGACTGGCTGGCGCGTTCTCCATCGCCTGCGGGGAAACGACTTTCGCACGAATCGCCGAGTGAGGGCAGGCGGCGACGCAGTGATTACATTGTGTACACAGTTCCTCTTTCCAGACAGGAATCTCTTCGGCGATATTGCGCTTTTCCCAGCGGGTGGTGCCCATTGGCCATGTTCCGTCCGGCGGCAGGGCGGAAACAGGCAGTGCGTCGCCGAGGCCCGCCAACATGGCGGCGGTAACGGTTTTCACGAAATCCGGCGCGGCGTCGGAGACGACCGGCGGGCGATGCGCGCTGTGCGGATTAACCGCCTGCAACGGCACTTCCGCCAGCGATGCCTGCGCCAGCGCCAATGCCTGCCAGTTACGCTCAACCAGATCCTGACCCTTGCTGCTATAGCTTTTGGCAATCGCGCCCTGCAGCTCAACCAGGGCGCTATCGCCCGGAAGAATATGCGTCAGGTGGAAGAAAGCCATTTGCATGACGGTATTGATGCGGGCGCCAAGTCCACATTCGCGGGCGATTTTCGCCGCGTTAACCACGTAAAAACGCGCCTTTTTCTGATTCAACACCGCCTGAACTTCTTGCGGCAGACGCGACCAGACCTCGTCGGCGCTGTACGGCGTATTAAGCAGAAAGATTCCGCCTGGCTTCAGACGTTCCGCCATCTGATATTTATCGATAAACTGTAATTGATGGCAGCCGACAAAATCCGCCTGAGCAATTAAGTAAGCGGAACGAATGGGTTTTTCGCTGACGCGCAGGTGCGATACCGTGAGCCCGCCAGCTTTTTTAGAGTCATAAACGAAATAACCTTGCGCATACCACGGCGTAGAATTACCGATAATTTTAATATTATTTTTCGTGGCGGATACGCTGCCGTCGCTTCCCAGACCGTAAAATAACGCTTCAAGTTTAGCGCTGCCGGGCAGGGTATTTTCCGGTAATGGCAGCGAGAGATTAGTGACGTCATCATAAATGCCCACTGTAAACCGTGGTTTGGGTTTCGCGCGGCTGAGTTCATTAAAGACCGCCAGTACGCACGCCGGGCCGAACTCTTTGGATGATAGCCCATAACGGCCGCCAATGGTGCGCGGCAACGTTTCGCGCTCGCCATTATTAAAGGCTTCCGCCAGTGCGGTCATCACGTCCAGATAAAGCGGCTCGGCCTGCGCGCCAGGCTCTTTGGTGCGATCCAGCACGGCGATAGCGCGAACGGTTTCCGGTAATGCCTGTAACAAATGTTTGGCGGAGAAGGGGCGGAACAGACGGACTTTCAGAACGCCGACCTTTTCTCCGCGTATCAGTAGCTCGTCCACGACCTCTTCGCAGGTGCCGAGGGCGGAGCCCATCATAATGATGACGCGTTCAGCCTGGGGATGGCCATAATATTCAAATGGCTGGTACTGGCGGCCTGTAGCGTCGCCAAATGCCTTCATCGCCTCTTCAACATGATCATAAACGGCGTTGTACCACGGATTGGTCGCTTCGCGAGACTGGAAGTAGGTGTCCGGATTCGCTGAAGTTCCACGAATCACCGGATGTTCCGGATTCAGCGCGCGGGCGCGGTGAGCGTCGATCTCCGCCTGCGGCATCAGGTTCAGAATGGTTTCATCCGTTAGCGGTATAATTTTGTTGATTTCATGCGATGTACGGAAGCCATCAAAAAAATGAATAAACGGAACGCGGCTTTTCAGCGTAGCCCTGTGTGCGATCAGCGCAAAATCCTGCGCTTCCTGAACGCTGGCGGCACATAACATCGCGCAGCCTGTCTGGCGGACCGCCATCACATCGGAATGGTCGCCAAAAATAGAAAGCGCGTGCGTGGCGACGGTGCGCGCGGCAACGTGCAGTACAAACGGCGTGAGCTGCCCCGCCAGTTTATACAGCGTTGGAATCATCAGCAGCAGCCCCTGCGATGATGTAAATGACGTAGAAAGCGAACCGGTTTGTAACGCACCGTGAACGGCGGCGATCGCGCCGCCTTCCGACTGCATCTCTACCACACGCGGCGTATCGCCCCAGACATTTCTAAGCCCATTACCGGCCCAGGCATCCGCTTGTTCAGCCATTGTTGAACTGGGCGTAATCGGGTAAATGGCGATAACCTCGCTGGTACGGAACGCCACAGACGCTACCGCGCCATTACCGTCAATTGTTTGCATATGACACCCTTACATTGCGCAAAAAAGAGGGACACGCATAATCGTGAGCGCATCCTGTAGTTATCCTTTTATTTTAGCAAAGCCCTTCAAGCCCCATTTTCGCTTTTGTGTCCCTGGCGGGAGGAGAATGGCGATTTCTTGCCGAAAAGACGTAAAAAATTGCCAATAAATGTTAATGAAGCGCATAAATGCGCGCTTTGCCTCTCGACGCGTCAGTTTCTGCTGCCTATTATTTAGGGCGGTGTCGTTTGGATGAATAAACAGAGGGGAGAGAAATGCGCGCAGCGTTTTGGGTGGGATGTGCCGCGTTATTATTGTCGGCTTGCAGTAGCGAACCTGTTCAGCAGGCAACCGCGGCGCATGTTTCGCCAGGGATGAAAGCGGCGATGTCCAGCGCCGGCGAAGCGAATTGCGCTATGATTGGCGGTTCGCTTTCAGCGGCCCGGCAGCTTGATGGTTCAGTAATTGGTATGTGCGCGCTACCCAACGGCAAACGTTGTAGCGAACAGTCGCTTGCCGCCGGAAACTGCGGGAGTTATTAAGCGTAGCGTTTCGCCTGACGCGTATAACTTTTCACTTAATGGCTTAGTGCGCTAAATCCGCCAGTTTATACATTAGCGTTGTTTCTGCCGTCGCCAGCGTTAATTGGTTCGCGGTTAAATCGACCTGTGCGCCTTTGCTGAAGAGCTCGCTGAGGGTGCCGTCCAGCGCATTAAGCTGTGGATCGGCGCACATCATTCGGGTCATCGCTAAATTTTTCACTTTTAATTCGCCGTCCGACAGTTTTCCTTCGCCGGTGAATTGATTGCACATTTTGCCAGATACCGTCATGTCCTCGCCAAAGCTGAGCTCCGGGCCGGTGACCGTTTTACCGTTTACGCTTTCCAGAACAAAGCGGTGGTGCTCCAGTTGCTCGCGTTTGACGGACACTTTTCCACTGCTCACGCACCCTGTGATTATGATGCTCAGGGCGACCAGCGTGACGATTTTCTTCATTGATATTCTCTGTAATCTGATAGTTAACACTGACTATAGTAATAATATGACCGGATAGATCTTCAGGGGTTATCCGAAAATGCTCCCCTGAGCGCAGGGGAGCGACAGGATTAGAACAGCGCGTTCGGGCAGGCTTCGCCCTTCTCAAGCTGGCTTAAGTTTTGTAGCGTGGTTTCAGAGATGCTGATCAGCGCTTCTGCGGTCAGGAATGCCTGGTGCCCCGTAAACAGTACGTTATGGCAGGCCGACAGACGGCGGAAAACATCATCCTGAATAACATCGTTTGACTTATCTTCAAAGAACAGGTCGCGTTCGTTTTCATACACATCCATCCCCAGCGAGCCGATTTTCTGATTCTTCAGAGCTTCGATAGCCGCCTGGGAATCAATCAGCGCGCCACGACTGGTATTAATGACCATAACGCCATTTTTCATTTGGTCGAATGCCGCATGGTTCAGTAAATGGTAGTTTTCCGGCGTGAGCGGGCAGTGCAGGGAAATGACATCCGATTCGGCAAACAACGTTTGCAGATCCACATACTCTACGCCGAGATCAAGCGCGGCGGTGCTGGGATAAGGATCAAACGCCAGTAAACGCATTCCGAAGCCTTTCAGAATACGCAGCGCGGCGACGCCGATTTTACCGGTACCAATGACGCCAGCGGTTTTTCCGTGCATGGTAAAGCCGGTCAGTCCCTCAAGGGAAAAGTTAGCGTCGCGGGTGCGTTGATAAGCGCGGTGGATACGGCGGTTCAATGTCATCATCATGCCAATCGCATGTTCAGCGACGGCTTCCGGAGAATAAGCCGGTACGCGCACCACCTGCAAACCGAGCTCTTTAGCGGCATCCAGGTCGACATTATTAAATCCGGCGCAACGCAGCGCGATGTATTTCACGCCGTGTTTTTTCAGCTCTTCCAGTACCGGTCGGCTCCCGTCGTCATTCACGAAGATACAAACTGCTTCACATCCATTGGCGGTTTTCGCCGTTTTCTCGGTCAGCAGAAAATCAAAAAACTCCAGTTCAAAACCGAACGCTTCGTTCACTTGCTGTAGATATTTCTTGTCATACTGTTTGGTACTATAGACGGCGAGTTTCATATGACCTTCTCCAGTGATGTTAGAATCACACAAATATGCTTAAAATTATCTTACAAAAAATCAAAAATAATTGATAGTCATACATATAATGAATAATTTTAGGTTATCATTCTCCACAACGCCTCAAATAGCCGGAGGGCGCCCCTGCAACATGCATAACGCATCACCCGCTTGCAACATGAACTATTAGGCTATGTACGGGCAATCATGCCAAAATAAAGAGATAGCCGACTGAATTTTTCGTTAAATCAGGAAATTAATGGCCCATGAAGGGTAAATATAAAGCCGCCCTTGCGCTACTGTTACTGCTGATTCTTGTCCCTCTGACGCTACTGATGACCCTCGGGCTGTGGGTTCCCACTCTGGCGGGAATTTGGCTACCCGTCGGTACCCGTATCGCTCTGGAACAAAGTCCACGCCTGACACGTCATGGGTTAGTGATTCCCGATCTTCGCTATCTGGTCAATGATTGTTCGTTAGCGCATATTACCCAGGCGGAACTGACGCATCCCAGCCGTTGGTTGCTGAATATTAAAAGCCTTAAACTGGATGCCGCGTGCCTGGCGAAACTGCCCGCTACGGAAGCTTCTCCCGCCGCGCCGCGTACGCTGGCGCAGTGGCAGTCAATGCTGCCCAATACCTGGATTAACATTGATAATGTCATTCTCGCGCCCTGGCCGGAATGGCAGGGCAAGCTGGCGATCTCCATGACGCCGCTCATTCAGCAGATACGTTATCAGGGCGAAAAAGTAAAATTTCAAGGGCAGTTACGCGGTCAGGCATTGACGGTGAGCCAACTGGAGATCGCCGCGCTGGCCAACCAGCCTCCCGTTAGCCTGGCGGGGGAGTTTATGTTGCCGCTGGTACCGGATGGCCTGCCGGTCAGCGGTCATGCGGCAGCGACCTTGCGTCTGCCGCAGGAACCGTCGCTGGTGGATGCGGAACTGGAGTGGCGTGATAACGCCGGACAGCTCATCGTGATGGCGCGAGGTAATCCTGACCCGATTCTCGATCTCCCCTGGGCGGTAACGCGTCAGCGGCTTACCATCAGCGATGGCCGCTGGAACTGGCCATATCAGGGATTCCCCTTGAGCGGACGTCTGGCTTTTAATATCGATAACTGGCAAGCCGGGCCGGATAATGCACGAGTCAGCGGACGCCTGAATATTCTGACCCAGGGCGATGCCGGTAAAGCGAACGCTGTACTGACTATCGGCCCGGGAAAACTCAGCATGGACAGCAGTGAGATGCCTCTACAGCTTACCGGCGAGGCTAAACAGAAGGATTTAATCTTTTATGCCGTATTGCCCGCTATGTTCCGCGGCAGTCTGGCCGATCCGCAGCTCACCTTTGCACCTGGCGCATTGCTACGCTCGCGCGGACGGGTGATTGATGCGTTAGATATTGATGAAATTCGTTGGCCGCTGGCGGGCGTTAAGGTGACGCCGCGCGGCGTTGATGGTCGATTACAGGCTATTTTACGGGCGCACGAAAATGAGATGGGCGATTTCGTTCTTCATCTTGATGGCCTGGCGAATGATTTTCTCCCTGATGCTGGTCGCTGGCGGTGGCGCTATTGGGGGCAAGGAAGCTTTACGCCAATGCGCGCCCGCTGGGATATTGCCGGACAGGGCGAATGGCATGATAACACCATCAGGTTGACCAGTTTATCCACCGGTTTTGATCAGTTGCAATATGGCGCAATGACTGTCACATCGCCAAGACTGGCGCTGAATAAACCTATTGTCTGGGTTCGCGACGCCACAACGCCGTCGCTACAGGGCGCGCTGTCTCTGGAGGCGGGGAAAACCGTATTTACCAGCGGGAGCGTGCTGCCGCCTTCTACCGTTAATTTTAGCGTTGAAGGGCGAGAGCCAACCCTGTTCCAGTTTAAAGGCGACCTTCGGGCGGGGGCGATAGGACCGGTACGGCTGAATGGGCGCTGGGATGGCGAACGCCTTCGCGGACAGGCCTGGTGGCCGAAGCAGTCGCTTATCGTTTTCCAGCCGTTGCTTCCACCAAACTGGAAAATGACGCTGCGCGAAGGCTCACTGTATGCGCAGGTGGCTTTTTCCGCCGCACAGGGGCAGGGGTTTGAAGCAGGTGGACACGGCGTGTTAAAAGGCGGTAGCGCCTGGATGCCGGATAACAAAATCAACGGCGTCGATTTCATTCTGCCATTTCGCTTCCACAACGGCGCGTGGCAATTGGGGACGCGCGGGCCCGTCTCGCTGCGTATTGCCGGGATAGTCAACCAGGTCACGGCGAAAAATATCACCGCTGATTTACAGGGCGGTTATCCCTGGAGCGAGTCGAATCCATTACTGCTAAGCGATGTCAGCGTAGACGTGCTGGGTGGTCAAATCATTATGAAACAGTTGCGAATGCCGCAGCACGACCCGGCGCTTTTGCGGGTGCAAAATATTTCATCCAGCGAATTGATTAGCGCCATAAATCCAAAGCAATTCGCCATGTCTGGCCCTGTTAGCGGCGCGTTGCCGCTGTGGCTGAACAATGAAAAATGGATAATCAAAGATGGCTGGCTTACCAACCCTGGGCCAATGACATTGCGCATCGATAAAGATACTGCGGATGCGGTGGTGAAGGATAATGTCACGGCAGGCTCGGCGATTAACTGGCTACGTTATATGGAAATTACGCATTCGTGGACGAAAATTAACGTTGATAACCTGGGCGTACTAACGATGCAGGCGGCTATTACCGGCAAAAGCCGGGTAGATGGTAAAACCGCGATCGTTAACTTGAACTATACCCATGAAGAAAATGTGTTTACGCTGTGGCGCAGTTTGCGTTTTGGCGACAATTTACAGGCATGGCTTGAACAAAATACAGCGTTGCCGCAACCTCCTTGCCGGAAAGACAAGGACTGTGAGGATAAATAATGAAAATGAGTATTGCCATGCTGTCAGCGCTTGCGTCATTTATCGTGGTGGGGTGCACGCCACGTATTGAAGTCGCCGCGCCGGAACAGCCGATTACCATCAACATGAATGTAAAGATCGAGCATGAAATACATATCAAAGTCGATAAAGATGTTGAAGAACTCCTGAAATCACGCAGCGATCTATTCTGAGGCCATAATGAAAAAGTATTTAATGCTATGGGTGCTGACGCTGAGCTTGCTCACACCTTCTGTGTGGGCCTTAACCCTGGACGAAGCGCGCACGCAGGGCCGGGTTGGGGAAACGCTGAATGGCTATCTGGTGGCCTTAAAGAATGATGCCGAAACCCAGAAACTGGTGCTTGATATTAATCATGCCCGTCGCGCCAGTTATCAGCAGTTAGCGGATAGCAATCATCTTCCCGTGGACGAGGTGGCGAAGATGGCAGGGCAAAAACTGGTTGAGCGCGCCAGGCCGGGAGAATATGTCCAGGGAATTAATGGCAAATGGATGCGTAAATAACCGCTTTCCGACAATTTTTTTACCGCAAAATGCATTTTTATATTGGTAATTTCTGAATATGAAGGTCGTATTTATATTAGGCGAACCGGAAACGCCATTTCTATACTGTTGACTGGTATCACTATTCGCGAGAGTAACCAGGTATGACGTCTGAAAAATTATCTGCTGCCTGCCATTGTGGCAGCGTCGTGTTTACCGTTCAACTTAGCGATGGCTTTCATACCGCCAGGCGCTGCAACTGTTCCTTTTGCCGGATGCGCGGAGCAGTGGCAGTGTCTGCGCCGCTATCGGGTATTAAAGTGCTAAAAGGGCAGGATAAGCTTACCGAATATCGCTTCAATACGGGCAAGGCGGTGCATTTTTTCTGTTCGGTATGCGGGATATATACTTTTCATCAACGTCGATCCAATCCCGATCAATATGGGGTCAATGTGGCGTGCATCGAAAATGTGTCGCCTTTTGATTTCGCCTGCGTTGAAGTCAATGATGGGGTAACGCATCCCAGCGATGGCGGCAGTAGCGGCGTGGTAGGATATTTGCGCTACGAACCGAAGAAGTCACCTCCCGTCGAAACGGGAGGCAAAAATATTTAAGCGGCCACTACGCTGTCAATCGCGGCTTTTGCATCGGCCTGAGCTTTAGCCGCCACTTCCGGCCCGTAGGCGATGCCTTCGGCAAAGACAAAATTCACGTCGGTAATACCGATAAAACCAAGGAACACTTTCAGGTAAGGCGCAATCAAATCCGTCGGGGTGTCTTTATGGATACCGCCGCGACTGGAGAGAACCACCGCGCGTTTACCGGTTACCAGACCTTCCGGGCCTTTTTCGGTATAGCGGAAAGTGATACCGGCGCGGGCAATCAGATCAAAGTAGTTTTTCAGCTGCGTCGGGATATTGAAATTGTACATCGGTGCCGCAATAACGATGACGTCGTGGGCTTTCAGTTCAGCAATGAGTTCATCAGACAGCGCCAGAGCCTCCTGCTGACGTGGCGTTAAAGGCGCATCGCCCGGACGCATCGCGCCCACCAGCTCGCCATCCAGCACCGGAACAGGGTTGGCCGCCAGATCGCGGACAGTAATTTCATCTGCGACGTGTTTTTCGCGCCATTGTTCAATAAAATAGTCAGTCAACTGACCAGACTGAGAGTACCCTGCCAGAATACTGGATTTAAGAACTAATACCTTGCTCATGGGTGTTTCCTTTTATGTGTTTGAAGGGGCGGGCCCCGTTGCTTGTTGACACTTTATTCACAAATATGTCGCAGGGATAGCGCAATATATCGAACCCTTTGTTCGAAATTATTGAACAACACAAAAAAAGCCCCAATGTGGTACTCTATACCTATCATTTAAAACGATTTTAAACAGGCAGAATGCTGCCCAAGAGCTTTATGACTGAACAATCTACGTTGACGCTTCAGGTGTTACAGCAGCGGCTGGATGCACTGATGCTGCGCGACAAACAGCGCTTTGCTCGCCGCCTGCATGGCGTAAAGAAAGTAAAAAATCCTGATGCGCAACAGGCTATTTTCCAGACGATGGCGAAAGAAATTGAACAGGCTGCGGCGCAGGTCGCTCTACGCGAAGCGGCGCGCCCCTCAATCACTTATCCGCAAAATTTACCTGTTAGCCAGAAGAAACAGGACATTCTGGAAGCGATCCGCGATCATCAGGTGGTGATCGTGGCAGGGGAAACCGGTTCCGGTAAAACCACCCAGTTGCCGAAAATTTGTATGGAGCTGGGACGCGGAATTAAAGGACTTATTGGACATACTCAGCCGCGTCGCCTGGCGGCGCGCACCGTCGCTAACCGCATTGCCGAAGAGTTGCAAACGGAGCCAGGCGGCTGCATCGGCTATAAAGTTCGTTTCAGCGATCATGTCAGTAGCAACACCATGGTCAAACTGATGACGGACGGTATCCTGCTGGCGGAAATCCAGCAGGACAGGCTATTGATGCAGTATGACACCATCATTATTGATGAAGCGCATGAACGCAGCCTGAATATTGACTTCTTGCTGGGCTATCTGAAAGAGCTTCTGCCGCGTCGCCCCGATCTGAAAGTGATTATTACCTCTGCGACCATCGACCCGGAACGTTTCTCGCGCCACTTTAATAACGCGCCGATTATCGAAGTCTCTGGCCGAACGTATCCCGTAGAAGTTCGTTATCGCCCTATCGTGGAAGAGGCTGACGACACTGAACGCGATCAGCTACAGGCAATTTTCGACGCTGTTGATGAACTGGGGCGTGAAAGTCCCGGCGATATTCTGATTTTTATGAGCGGAGAGCGGGAAATCCGCGATACCGCCGACGCCCTGAACAAGCTGAACTTACGGCATACCGAAGTGTTGCCGCTGTATGCACGCTTGTCGAACAGCGAACAGAACCGCGTTTTCCAGTCGCACAGCGGACGCCGTATCGTGCTGGCGACTAACGTGGCGGAAACCTCGCTGACGGTGCCGGGTATCAAGTATGTGATCGATCCTGGCACTGCGCGCATCAGCCGCTACAGCTACCGCACTAAAGTGCAGCGCCTGCCGATTGAACCGATCTCACAGGCTTCCGCCAACCAGCGTAAAGGGCGTTGCGGACGCGTATCGGAAGGGATCTGCATTCGTCTGTATTCGGAAGATGACTTTTTGTCACGTCCGGAATTTACCGACCCGGAAATTCTACGTACCAACCTGGCGTCGGTTATTTTGCAGATGACCGCCCTGGGGCTGGGTGACATCGCTGCCTTCCCGTTTGTCGAAGCGCCGGATAAGCGCAATATTCAGGATGGCGTGCGTTTGTTGGAAGAGCTGGGGGCGATTACCGCCGACGAACAGCAAACGGCATATAAGCTGACGCCGCTGGGCCGACAATTATCCCAGTTGCCGGTCGACCCGCGCCTGGCGCGTATGGTTCTGGAAGCGCAAAAGCATGGCTGTGTGCGCGAAGCGATGATCATTACTTCCGCACTCTCTATTCAGGATCCGCGCGAGCGCCCAGTGGACAAGCAGCAGGCTTCCGATGAGAAACACCGGCGCTTCCATGATAAGGAGTCCGATTTTCTGGCGTTTGTTAACCTGTGGAATTACCTCGGCGAGCAACAAAAGGCCCTGTCGTCGAATCAATTCCGCCGTCTGTGTCGCACCGACTATCTGAACTATTTACGCGTGCGTGAGTGGCAGGATATCTATACCCAACTGCGTCAGGTGGTCAAAGAACTGGGGATTCCGGTAAACAGCGAACTCGCAGAGTACCGGGAAATTCACGTTGCGTTGTTAACGGGGCTGTTGTCGCATATCGGGATGAAAGATGCCGATAAACAAGAGTACACCGGCGCGCGTAACGCCCGATTCTCTATTTTCCCCGGTTCCGGTTTATTCAAAAAACCGCCGAAATGGACAATGGTCGCAGAACTGGTGGAGACCAGCCGTTTGTGGGGGCGTATCGCTGCCCGCATTGAGCCAGAATGGGTGGAACCGGTAGCCCAGCACCTGATTAAACGTTCATATAGCGAACCGCACTGGGAGCGGGCGCAAGGCGCGGTGATGGCGACGGAAAAGGTTACTGTCTACGGTCTGCCGATTGTCGCCGCGCGCAAGGTGAATTACAGCCAGATTGACCCGGCGTTGTGTCGCGAGTTGTTCATCCGCCATGCGCTGGTGGAGGGGGACTGGCAAACCCGTCATGCCTTCTTCCGTGAGAATCTAAAATTGCGTGCGGAAGTCGAGGAACTTGAGCACAAATCTCGCCGCCGCGATATCCTGGTGGATGACGATACCCTGTTTGAGTTTTATGACCAGCGTATTAGCCATGACGTTATTTCCGCCCGCCACTTTGATAGTTGGTGGAAAAAAATCAGCCGCGAGACGCCGGATCTGCTCAACTTTGAAAAAAGTATGCTGATTAAAGAAGGCGCGGAAAAAATCAGCAAACTGGATTACCCGAATTTCTGGCACCAGGGCAATCTCAAGCTGCGTTTGAGCTATCAATTTGAACCGGGCGCGGATGCTGACGGCGTGACCGTCCATATTCCGTTGCCGCTACTTAACCAGGTTGATGAGAGCGGTTTTGAATGGCAGATCCCAGGGCTGCGCCGTGAATTAGTGATTGCGCTGATTAAATCGTTGCCAAAACCGGTACGTCGCAACTTTGTTCCGGCTCCAAACTATGCTGAAGCGTTTTTAGGTCGCGTAACGCCGCTGGAGCTGCCGCTGCTGGACGCTCTGGAGCGTGAACTGCGCCGGATGACCGGCGTCACGGTCGACCGGGAAGACTGGCATTGGGATCAGGTGCCCGAGCATCTGAAAATCACGTTTCGCGTGGTGAATGACAAAAACAAGAAACTGCAGGAAGGGCGTTCGCTCGCCGAGCTTAAAAATGCGCTGAAAGGCAAAATGCAGGAGACGCTCTCGGCGGTGGCGGATGACGGCATCGAGCAGAGCGGGCTGCATATCTGGAGTTTCGGCGAGCTGCCGGAAAGCTACGAACAGAAACGCGGTAATTATAAAGTGAAGGCGTGGCCGGCGTTAGTGGATGAGCGTGACAGCGTCGCTATCAAATTGTTTGATAATCCGCTGGAACAACAACAGGCGATGTGGTGCGGTTTACGCCGTCTGCTGTTGCTCAACATTCCTTCACCGATTAAGTATCTGCATGAGAAATTGCCGAATAAAGCCAAGCTGGGGCTGTACTTTAACCCGTACGGCAAAGTACTGGAGTTGATTGATGACTGTATTGCCTGCGGGGTAGATAAACTGATAGATGCCAACGGCGGACCGGTGTGGAGCGAAGCAGGTTTCACCGCGCTGCACGAAAAGGTACGCGCCGAGCTGAATGATACTGTGGTGGATATCGCGAAGCAGGTCGAGCGGATCCTGACGACCGTATTCAATATCAATAAGCGTCTGAAAGGGCGGGTGGATATGAGCATGGCGTTGGGGCTTTCCGATATCAAGGCGCAGATGAGCGGTCTGGTATACCGTGGTTTTGTGACTGGCAACGGCTTTAAACGTCTCGGCGATACGCTGCGTTATCTGCAGGCAATTGAAAAGCGGCTGGAGAAACTGGCTGTCGATCCGCACCGCGATCGGGCGCAAATGCTGAAAGTCGAAAGCGTCCAGCAGGCGTGGCAACAATGGATAAATAAATTGCCTCCAGCGCGTCGCGAAGATGATGATGTTAAAGAGATCCGTTGGATGATTGAAGAACTGCGTGTCAGTTATTTCGCGCAACAGCTCGGTACGCCTTATCCTATTTCCGATAAGCGTATTTTACAGGCCATGGATCAGATTACGGCCTAAAAAGCCAGGCGACGATGTCTTTCAAAGAGATCCGGTACAAGTTCGGAACAAAAAGGAGGAATTATGAATACAACGCCATTTCCGGTGCTCTCTGCGGAAACATTGCTGGCGGTGAATACCGTCGGACAGTGGCTGGCGCAAAATGATTTTTCCGGCGAACAACCTTATTCGTCGGATTGTGTCGTCCTGGCGGGCAATGCGGTGATCCCCACTATCGACGCGGCCTGTCGCATCGCCAAAGCGCAAGGTGTTCCTTTACTGATTAGCGGCGGTATAGGCCATTCGACGCCGTTTTTGTACGCCGTGATTGCCCGGCATTCGCGCTACCACACTATTCGCACAAGCGGACGCGCTGAAGCCGCTATCCTCGCGGATATCGCGAACCAGTTCTGGCATATTCCGGCTGAGAAAATTTGGCTGGAAGATCGGTCAACTAATTGCGGCGAAAATGCCCGTTTCTCTTGCGCACTGATCCGTCAGGCGAAAGAAAACATTAACACGGCTATCGTTGTGCAAGACCCCACCATGCAGCGGCGCACTATCGCGGCGTTTCGGCGCGTGACAAACGACGACACCGATGCGCCGCGCTGGCTGAGTTTTCCTGGTTTTGTTCCGGTACTGCGCCACCTTAATGGCGGTACACGTTTTGCCAATGTTGAAGAGGGCATCTGGACGGTGGAGCGTTATTTGTCTCTGATTGCCGGCGAGCTGCCACGTTTGCGTGACGATGAAACAGGGTATGGACCGCGCGGTAAAGATTTTATCATTCACGTTGATATCCCACGCGATATTGAAAACGCATGGCAGGTATTGCAGGCAGATACGACGCTGCGCAGTGCGTTAGAACAGAGAGCTTTACGCTAAAAATCGCCCGTTTGCGAGGGTGAACGGGCAAGTGCGACCACCATCTCATAAATTTGATGAATTATTTATAAAAGCTGGTTATGTTGTCGCTTTACGGTTTTCATTCAGGACGCGCTATGGGCAATAAGTATTCCGGCCTGCAAATTGGTATTCACTGGTTAGTCTTTTTTCTGGTTATTGTGGCTTACGCCGCGATGGAGCTGCGCGGTTTTGCGCCGCGTAGTTATCGGCCCTGGTTTAATATGACGCACGTTTCATGTGGTATCACTATTTTGCTTTTAATGGTGGCGCGCTTGATTATTCGGCTGAAATATCCCACGCCGCCCATTGTTCCTCGTCCAAAACCGATGATGACCGGAATGGCGCATTTAGGACATCTGGTGATTTACCTGTTATTTATCGTGCTGCCTGTTATTGGTCTGGTCATGATGTATAACCGCGGCAATCCCTGGGTCGCATTTGGCATTACTATGCCGCATGCCGCCGAAGCTAACTTTGAACGCGTAGATATGCTGAAATCCTGGCACGTCACGCTGGCGAACCTGGGCTATTTTGTTATTGGACTTCATGCCATCGCTGCTTTGATGCATCACTATTTCTGGAAAGACAATACGCTGTTACGGATGATGCCGCGTAAGCGTGACTGACCGTCCTGCATGACGTTTGTCGCTGGTGGGGTTAACTGCTTTAGGCAAACAAGGCATCTATCGGAGGGGATGGCGTATTCCATACAGAAAACGCCTGCGTCGAACCAGGACCCGTGACGCAGGCGAAGGAGGACGGGTCTACATCGGAAGCGGGTATTATACTTATTTGTATGACAAATAAAATAAGCAATTGCTATTCCGTAATCCAATGTTTAATCAACGGGTTAAACCCACATGATCGCGCTGCCCGACCGCTCGGAAGTGCCTACACTTACGATGAACGTGGCATAGTGGCGGAAAATAGCGCAACGGCGCCATGTTGCTCCAAAGTCACCTTAGCAAAATGTTCGTCCAACACGCTGCGTAACGTATCGGCTGAATCATTGGTATTACTGAATATTCCTTTCTTGTTATAAACAGCCATCAATTTCTTGCCAAAAGCATTGTGAGGAACCTCTTTGCCCAGAATCGTGGCACCAAAAAGTGTGCCGCCGGGTTTAAGCGCCATACCGGCATTTTTAATTGCCTTCGCTTTTGTTGTCATCTCACCAGGTAAGCAGTGCAGAAGATAGTACATCGAAACGGAATCGAAGCGCCCGTGCCAGTCCGCCGGGAACGTGTCGAAAACATCGTGTTGTAGTGTGGCGCGGATTTTCGTATTACCCACTCGGCTGGCGGCTATTTTCAGACTATCCGGATTTAAATCCATCAGCGAAATGGCATGAGTCGCAGGTGCATGCTTCAGGTAATAACCTGTACCTACGCCAATATCCAGGTGAGTCTCGCCCATATGATGCAGGAAGAAAGGAAGTAGTCGCGTATCAGTAGGACACTTCCAGGCATATTTGTTTGAGATATTGAGTACCCACCAGTCATATAAGCTAAGCGTGAATGGGTTATAGACTTTTGCGCCTGATTGTTGTGTATGCTTCATTGTTCTCTCACTAAATAATTTCGCGCTGGAATTAAAACAACGAAGCAATCGTTAGGCAAGCATTAATCAGGTGAGTGAGTAATTTAATGCGATGAATAAAGGCGATATTATGAGTTAAGCGGTTATCTTAAAGAAGATAGAGGATAATAATAGCTGGCAAATGAATTGGACAGTTATATTATTATAAGCTGATAATTAATAATCGTTAATATACACATATTAAGCCCTATGATAATAGTAATGCAATTAAATGCAGGAGGAACAATATTTATTCATACACATAAAGCGATTATTGCACATTAATTGATATTTTAAATGTTACGATGAGATAGCCATCGTGATTTAATATCACCTACCCGGAGGCGATATGATTGAGGTTTTTGAAGCGTTTGGCTGGACCTTACTTTTAGGCGGTCTGGCAGTGGCAGTACTGTTTATCACTGCACTGGATAAAAAACGGTAATCATTGCATTTGATGCGCCTGTTGAGTCGGTATTACAAATAATTGTACCTGAAATCTACCACTTCTGAATTTTGCGATATTTTGCCATTCTGACGGCAAGGGGTAATCCTGACTAAAGTTACCGCCGCTTATCAACCAGACACGATGGTGACTTTTTGAAAGCGTTGTCAGAGTATCAATATATGTCTGGTCGGCTTGCGCATAAAACAGTGAACCAAAGCCATAGGCATTCGGTCTGCCTGATGTTCCGTGTGCGTTAGGTGGTGTATAAAGAAACGCACGATAATCTCGCTTATTATAATACACATAACTTAAATAATCGAACATTTTACTGACTACCACGGCATCATTAGGCTGGTGACGGGTATTAATATAGTTTACCAATGGTTTAAACTCGTCTATGTGCTCAGGATTATTATGATATGAACCATAGCCGAATAATAAGGTGAATAAGATAAAACCGAAGCCACAAACCGCTTTTTTTTCGCGGGTAAGTAATACCGCGAGCAGGGGAGGAATGCTCAGCGATGAGAAGAAGAAATAACGATCGATAAATAACGGCATCCACCAGGAAATGATGAAGACCAGCATTACAGGGATGACCAGATTACAAAATAATATCAGCTGATATCTTTCATATTCTCCGTTGTATAAAGATATTCGCCCCACAGTACCGATAAAACCTCCCACAGCCAGCCACAGAATGAACGACGGAAAACCCTGTCCGTTGTTTCCGGTAAAAAAATGCCAGTACATCGCAGGCAGGTCACGCCATGTTACGGGGGGAATCCAACCGATATCATTACCGGCTCTCAACTGCGCCAGATGAGTCAGTAAATTAAACAATACGGGCAACCAGGGGAGATAAGCGACAGCAATCGCCAGGTTAGCAAACCACCAGCCAGGAAGTTTAAGGTAGCAGGCCGTTTTATGGCTTTGGCAGGATAATATTGTTACTGCGATCCAGTGGGCAATAAGTGCAAATAGGGTGAAATAATGGGTGTAAAAGCTGAACGTCATAAGTAAAGCATACGCGACAAGATAGCGATTATGGGTGGGTGTTTTTATCCACATCATCAATGCTAACGCGGCTGCGAGCGTTAGCATTCCCATTAACGCGTACATGCGCGTTTCTTGACTGTAATGGACTGCCATCGGCATCAGGGCGGCAAACCATCCTGCCAATAAGGCTGTACGCTCATTTGCCAGCCATCGCGTAAGCGCGATAACCAGCACAACTGTCAGGATCCCAAAGAGTAGACTGAGAGAGCGTACCGCTGCAATGCTATCACCCCATAATATGATCCAGCCATGCAGTAACAGATAATAAAGCGGGGGATGCACGTCAAAAGCGGCATGGAAGAGCAGATTATCTACGCTATGTCGACTAATCAGCACGCTGGACGCTTCGTCACACCAAAGGTAGCGGTCAGTTATAAACAGCAACCGTATAAGGACGGAGAATATGACAATGAGACAAACATGATATTTATACTTTATTTTTCTTAACCCATCGCCGGGCTGCCATATTGATAGTTGTGGTAGCGCCATAATATCCTCAATGGAGTAAGACTTAGACCAGAATGGACACCTAACGCAATAATGAAGGTTAAAATATTAACCAACACTAAATAAAAATAACTTTGATAATGTCAGCGATGAATTAATCAGAATAGTGCAGTGCAACTCAGTAATCCTGACCGTAATGGCGAAGCAGTCTATGCTCTAAAAACCGGGTCAAACCGACAATAAAGGTAACGCCAATAAGGTACACTATGGCGGCAAAAAGGTAAGCATGGAAGAATTTAAAGCTGGTTGCAGCAACCTCCTGAATTCGCGCGAAAAACTCAGTATATTGGATAAGAAAAACGATGGTGCTGTCTTTAAGGTTATTAATCACCTGATTCGTTAAGGCTGGAATGGAAGACAGCAATACCTGAGGCAGTATAATCCACAAAAAGACCTGCCGTTTGTTCAACCCCTGAACGACTGCGGCCTCCGTTTCATATTTATTCAATGCGTTATAGGCCGTTGTCATGTACGCGGCATTATATGCGCCGACGTTTAAAGTAAACCCTGTAACCGCCACGGTAAAAGAGGACAGGTGAATGCCAGATTGAGGTAAACCATAATAGATAACAAACAGAATAAGAATGAGTGGCGTACCGATAAAGAAATCCATGTACAGTCGAGTTATGGCTTTTACCACGGGGCGATGGCTCAGGCTCAGAAAGAAAATAATAATTCCCCACAAAAAACCGGTGATGGAAACAATCAGCGCAAGTTTACAGGTTTCTTTAATACCGTCCACAACAAGTGGCAGTTGTTCAGTCAGGTCATTAAAGAAGAGAGACCAGCCAGCGATCATCGTTGTGCCTCGCTAAAAAAACAGTGGATATCTGGATCCGTTTCTCGTAAAGCAAGATCGGTAAAAGCGCCTTCTGCACGAATTTTGCCATGATTAAGAAACGTTACGTTATCGCTTAGTAATCTGGCGAGGCGAATATCATGAGTGACGCATAATATAGTGACGCCATTGTCGTGAAGTTGCTTGATCAACATTCCGACTTCACGAGTCATGAGCGGATCAAGCGCAGACGTCGGCTCATCAAAAATAATGAGTTCTGGGTCGGTGACCATTGTACGGGCCAGGGCGACGCGCTGTTGCTGCCCGCCCGATAATTGCGAAGGGTATTTCGCGCTATGCGAGACCATATCAAGTTTTTGTAGCTCATGTAAGGCTTTCTCCCGGGCTAGTTGTCCCGGCATGCCAAACACTTTACATAGGGCAAGGGTAATATTATCCATGACGTTAAGATGGCGATACAAAGCGTAATTCTGGAAGACACAACCAACTTTTTTTCTGAACTCAAGAATAGTAAATTCCTTGTCATAAATATTTCTCCCGTGAAAATAAATATCACCATAATCAGGCTCTTCTAATCGAAGCAGACAGCGTAAAAGCGTCGTTTTTCCACAACCCGATGGCCCCATGACTACTTTCATGTCTCCCGATTGAATTTTTAGACTAACCGTATCAAGAACCTTTTTTCCTGAATATTCCTTACTTATCTCTTTTAGTTCCAGTAAAGCCATGAGTATCACCTCTATTTTTATGCTTCAACTGATGCGATATTTTTTCTCAAACACTCCGGCCAGAAGAGTAAAAATTTTATAAATAATGAAATATAATACCCCGGCAAGAGTATAGATCTGTAACCCGTTCAGCGTGATGGCTGTCAGTGACATTGCCTGCTTCGTTATTTCAGCGATACCTACAGTATAAGCAAAGGGCGTCGCTTTTAATACAGAAGAAAACTCATTGATAATACCGGGCACAGAAAATCGCAACATCTGTGGCAACTCAATATTTAATATAATCTGTAATTGACGCATTCCTGCTACTTTCGCTACCGTGATTTCGAATGGCTCAACTAATTTAAGCGCCCCTCTGAACACCTCGGCAAGATAACTCCCGCTGATTAAGCCGACGCTGAGGTTCATGGCTACCAGAGGTGAAACATATATGCCAATCGATGGCAATCCAAAATAAACAAGAAAAACAGCAATAAGTATTGGAATTCCCCGAAGAATAAAGACCAGTACGTCGAGTATCTTCTGTAGTGGAAGGGGGGATAGTCGCCGTAATACGGCGACTGTAAGCCCGGTAAAAAACGCTGAGAGAAAACAGGTAAAGGTTACAAGCAGCGTATTACCAATCCCTTCCAATAGGAAATAAAAGATAGCCAGCATATTACCTGATGACATAGCTTACTATTTCATCCAGTTATCGACGATGTCAGATATTTTTTGTGGCCCTTGCTCTTTAAGCCATAAGTTGAAATCATCGCGCACGGGAGAGCCTTTCTTAAAGGCAATGCCAAGCTGATCAACATTCTTGAAAACATAACGGCTTTCTATCGGCATCTTTTTCTTATTTTTGAAGGTAAAATAAACCGGCTCTTCTATAAAAGCCAGATCAAGATTGCCATTTTTTAGATCAGCCATCGTCTCATTATATGTTGGATACAATTTTACTTTACTTAACGAGTAGTATCCTTTGGGCTCCAGATCGTTTTTGATAAGGTCGGAGTAAGCCATTCCTCGAGGGTATCCAATAGAATATTGATTTAATTCATTGAGGTTATTGAGCGTTATTTTATGATTGGCCATACTGACCAGATAAAAAGAGTTGATGTAATAAGGTTCAGAAAAATCAATAACTTTCTTACGTTTATCTGTGATTGAAATTCCCGAAAATGCGACATCTGCCTGACCACTCGCCACTGCGCCAAGCATTCCATCCCAGGCATATTCGGTGATGTTTAGCTTACAATGCCGTGACTGACAGTAAGACGAAAAAAGCTCCAGATCTATCCCCTGCAATTTGCCATCAGCACTTTTAAATAACATAGGGGGAGAGGCCGGTGATACTGCGACATTGAGTGTTTTCCCTTCAACGATGCTATCAGCAAAAGCTGAAGACGACATTATTCCCAACACTATCATCGATAAGCCAATTTTTTTGAATAACATGCTATCTATTTCCTGTAGTAAGGTAATGTGTATTATAAATTAAGCATTAGGGCGTGAACCTGACATTTGCAGGCGTAAAGTACTTAACGTTATGTATTCCATCGCTGTTAACTAATTTAATCAGGAGGTTTGACAGGAATCATCAAAGGGAATGGATTGAATATACCATGAGATATCAACTGGATATGAGTGCAGCGACCCCATGAAAGGTGAAAATGTAAAAATACCATAGACATTAGTATACTGGACATAGTTTATGCTCCATTTACGCATACATATTTACATGATAAGCAGATAAATGCTTCAGTGACGGTGTATTTAATGTCTCTAAGTATCATCTTGCCACTCTATCCAGGGCCAATATAAAGACTTATCTTTGCTTGTCAAATACATTTTCTGAGCTAATTTGATTTGCGTGCTATCTATATTTGCAAGCATATAAATTATTTATCCTATGAACAAACGACAACAAATCAGGAGTTCTGACGATGTTGTTATGTTTATCAAAACGTTAACTTGTTTTAATCGACAATAATCTTAATTCAGAAATATCTTAATATATGCGGTTGTCGAGATAAAATTCTCAAATTAACATCGTACATCTTATGTAATAAATATAAATACGATAAATAAATCCAAAACTGAGACTGCCAACCGGATAACAAACAGCAATAAAGAGGGCTCTTCATTAAGTTATCCTGGCAATGGTTAAGGTGGTAACATTTTTGGTGGCTTTACCCATTTTAATCGTGTTCACAACACGTTAATTACCTTATGATTACCATGGTAATTAAAAATGAATCCTCGATGACTCGTTGGCTGAATGAAAAGAAAATTCTACATCACATAGGCGCATGTATCGCGTATAATGGGCTCCGATGTCCCTAATCATTGCTATGACATAATAATATGTATCTTAACCGCTTTTGTTATTTACTCCTGATCTCCGCTGCGGTCGGAAGCATTTTTACATCGCATCCCGTCGCGATGTGGTTCCTGCTCGCCAACGTGCTAACGCTGGCGATCTACGGTATAGACAAAACGGCGGCACGTAAAACCTGGCGCAGAGTGCCGGAATCCACTTTGTTGGTGTTTGGGGTTGTCGGTGGGTGGCCTGGTGCGATTGTTGGTCAACAACTCTTCCGTCATAAAACGCAAAAGCAGCCATTCAAAACATACTTTATCGTCAGTGTGATAGTGAGTATTGTAGTTACGGTGGCGATCTATCGACTCTATCCATTTTTGTCCTACTGAACATAGAGTATGGATCACTTATTGACCAACCGGCAGCAAAGACAACCTCATATTTTCATGCCACCGGCACTATGATATTGAGCGGTGTTTTGCTCAAGGCGTACCGCAGCCGATGGAACATTATTCAGTGGAATAATGATGAGCTATAAAACTTTCTAACATTGTGGCAAAACAATGATGGACTTCCTGGGTTGGATGGACAAAGTCATTGAAGACGTATTGCGGACATATATCCAGCTGAGGGTCTTTAGCCCCGGGAACATGTACATAGCCGTGGTGAGTATAAGGGTTTTCCGTATCATAACCAATATTACTGGCCACCTCCATTATCATCTTAAATGCATCGGCAGTCTCGAAATAGCATATTTTGTGCTGGGGATATTTTTCTTTTAATTCTTCAACATTAGTTTTTAGCAGGGCATTGTGAGCGGTGCTTTCATCCTTAAGTTTTCTTTTTTCATCAGAATGTTTGCCATAGGGCGTCAAAGACAAATCGGGAATCCCCATGACTAAAACATTATTAACTCCACCGGAAATTATTTTTTCAATATCATCAATTTGTTGCTCAACGACCATCATTACATTATCTTTGTGTAGTGTCATATAGTCATTAGCCCCCAATAAAAATATCGCCAGGTCCTGGTGAGAAGGGGTGTAAGATGCGACTTGTCTGTCCGTATTTGATACAAAGTCACCGAGGCAATTAAAGCAGGAATACCTTGCCGATGTACTTCCCCCTTCAGCAAAATTAAGCATCTCTTTACCTAAGAAGTGTGGAGATGATAAAAACTCAGTCCAGGTAAATCCATTAGTAAACCTTCCGCCAAAGTATTGACCATAGGAGGGTAAGATATGATGTGTTTTTTCAAACATACGCCCCATGGAGTCAGATAAACTGTCGCCAAAAAATACCAGTCTGGTAATATCACCTAAAGAAATATTTTTTGGCTTGGGATGTAATCTATTGATTTCTTTGGCAAGACCAAAAGCTTCCGGATGACATTCAACCTCAATAGATAAAATGTTTTCACCATTATCATCTTTAATAATCAACTTATCGGCGTGTTCCTGTGATTCTATAATAAACTGTTCTTTACATCCCTGAGACGCTAAGGCTCGAAGTTTGATGTAGGCTCCGCGAACCTGTACCGGTGTTAGATTCAGTTCCTGATAGTGGTAAAGTTTAAAGATACATTCGAGCGCCTCTGCATGGTAAGTGGTGAAGAAATATGCTTTGATTTTCTCCCATAAACTTAATTCCGGAGGGCGTGCGCTTTCTTTTATCACATTAAATCTTTCAGCACTGATAGATGATGTGAAATAACCCTGTCCAACACTCAATGGCATAGTGTCCTCCTTACTAATTAATCACGCTTTAGCAAAACATTAATTAACAAATATTAGCAAGAAAAGTAATCAGGTAAATGGTGTATATAGAATTGCGCTTCTTTTACAGTTTGTCGCCGCCAAAAAAACACATGCAATATTTATTATTTTTCAACGAAGTAAATATATCATCAACAACGTGAGGTTAATGCCGGGTACATATTATCTGACTGCTATCATTATTGACTGTGCGTCTGGTTAAGGCAAACCTCTAAAAAAAGTAGCCACTCCTGATTTTAGTGTGCTGGCGTGGGTATGAGCTGGCTTGATACTCAGGAAAATTAGGTAAGCTTATCATCAAGCTATTATTTCCAAGGGGGTGGTGTTTTATATAACGTGTTGATTTCTATTTTCATATTAAATATTTCTTAAGTGAGTTAACTATAATGAGTGATGATTCAATTATTAAAAACTCTTCAATGCTTTTGGCCTATTTAGGTGGTCTGGGATGGGGGAGCGCCTATTTTTATGGCTGGGGCGTCTCCGCGTACTATGGTTTCCCGTGGTGGTATGTAGGCGTCGGCCCTGACAACATTGCCCGAAGTCTATTCCATGCGATTAGCCTGATGGCTATATTCATAATAGCGTGGGGAGTGGGTATTCTATTATTTTTTTTAGTAAAGCAAAAAGCACGTATCCACGACCTTAGCTTCTTACGCCTTTTTTTGGCAGCGGTTTTGTTCTTTATTCCAATTGTTATCGAGTTTTCTCTCTTAACAGAATCGTTTTTGTGGGAGCTTTTTTTTATCATTTTACTGGTGGCTTTATGCCTATCGGTGGGGATGCGTTTTTATAGTAAATTGATGCCAGTGATTTGTTTTACGCAACTCAGTTGGGTGCGAAGACATTGTTTCACTATAGTTATGATTGGTTTTATTATATATTTTTTTATATTTTCTTTTTTTGTTGGGATCTATAAGCCACAATTAAAGAAAGAATACGAAATGATATTGTATGATGGAGGCTGGTACTACGTCCTGGCCAGGTATCATGATAGTTTTATTTTGTCGAAATCCTTTACTAAAAATAACAATAGATTTATTATTTTTAGACCAGAAGATGGACACTCTTATGAAATTACCCTGGTAAAAGTCAGACTTTAATAAAATACTGGTTGGCAAGAGCGTGAAATGACGCCAGAGCTTCCCATGGCAGAGATTAGAGAAAGAACTGAGCGCCTATATCTGTAGGCTGTGGAATAGCAATGCCGGGAAGGGCATGGCATGACACTTTATCTGACATTACCATCTGAGTGGCAGTTTAGCAGATGTTTCAGGCCAAACCCAAGTTGAATTGGACCGCTCAGAAGCCGATTACCTACATAACAAATCCTGGCCGCAAGCTTATGCTGTGGGCGGAATATACGACCGCTATTATCCAGATTGGCTGTTAACTTATTTATTTTCCCAAAGTAGCCTATAACAGGGCTCCCTGAGGCATTGGCTAGCATCTGTGCATTGGAAAAACAGCTTCCATTTGCACTATAGCAACTTATAAAGTTTATTGCCTCATGAGAGTTGCTAATATGGCGTATTGATTTGAAAAGTGATGATGACTGACTTGCACCGGAACCGTACCGATTTTCATGTTGAACAACAAAAGGAGCACCATGTTTACAAATCGAAATAGGCATGGATTATTACCTGAGATTGATTTCAAATTAACAATAATGATGACGCTTTTGGGTATTAAAAATCTTTCAAATAACGCTCATTTGATTTTTTGTCCACTATTAACTAAGTCTGGAAAGACACAGGGTTGAGATATTTTCGCTACCCGTCGGCGGTGTATCGCAGTTGTGATGTTACGTTCTTACAAGACTGACATCTGCATATCATAACCTTTATTCATTACCACCTGGTGAGTAAATAAAAACTATTAAGCAAATATTTACTTCTGGGTAATGGGACTGGATTTACCGGCATTACCTCTGTGCCCCAGTCGGGCAGAAC
Source organism: Salmonella sp. A7 (assembly GCF_020181675.1). Lineage (NCBI taxonomy): Bacteria > Pseudomonadati > Pseudomonadota > Gammaproteobacteria > Enterobacterales > Enterobacteriaceae > Salmonella > Salmonella sp. A7. The sequence continues at coordinate 2,259,933 of NZ_CP084001.1, forward strand.
ATTGCAGCTTAGAAAGAAAGCTTTGGTGTTTATTGTCTGTGGCCTGAAAAAGTTCCCGTGAGCTGAATATGCTGAATGTGAACTGATTCTTAATGGTCTATGCCGGAAAGCTATAAGCTATTGATTTTTATATTGTGTGTAATTTTACAATTACATAAATATAAAATTCTGATAGTATACCCCCCTATAGTATATGGAGGTCGAATGCCGCATTCACCTGAAGATAAAAAACGTATCCTTACCCGTGTTCGTCGCATACGCGGGCAGGTCGAAGCGCTGGAGCGGGCGCTTGAGTCTGGCGAACCTTGTCTGGCGATTCTGCAACAGATTGCCGCCGTGCGCGGCGCGTCTAATGGCCTGATGAGTGAAATGGTTGAAATCCATCTGAAAGATGAGCTGGTCAGCGGGGAAACTACGCCAGATCAGCGCGCGGTTCGGATGGCGGAAATCGGCCATCTCCTTCGCGCTTATCTAAAATAACAATTTCCCTCACCGTAACAGGAAGAGATATATGAAATCACGTGCAGCAGTTGCTTTTGGTCCCGGTCAGCCGCTAAAAATTGTCGAGATTGACGTTGCGCCGCCGAAAAAAGGCGAAGTTCTGGTCAAAATCACCCATACCGGCGTTTGCCATACCGATGCTTTTACCCTTTCCGGCGATGATCCGGAAGGCGTATTCCCGGCAGTCCTGGGTCACGAAGGCGGCGGCGTGGTAGTTGAGGTCGGCGAGGGGGTCACCAGCCTGAAACCCGGCGACCATGTTATTCCACTGTACACGGCGGAATGCGGCGAGTGTAAGTTCTGTAAGTCCGGTAAAACTAACCTTTGTCAGGCCGTACGCGCCACTCAGGGAAAAGGGCTGATGCCGGATGGCACTACCCGCTTTTCTTATAACGGCGAACCCGTTTATCACTATATGGGAACCAGCACGTTCAGCGAATATACCGTTTGCGCGGAAATTTCTCTGGCGAAAGTGAACCCGCAGGCGCCGCTGGATAAAGTGTGTCTGTTGGGCTGCGGTGTGACGACTGGTATTGGCGCCGTCCATAACACCGCTAAAGTGAAAGCGGGCGACACCGTTGCCGTTTTTGGTCTAGGCGGTATTGGGCTGGCGGTTATTCAGGGCGCGGTTCAGGCTAAAGCCGGGCGTATTTTAGCTATCGACACGAATCCGGAAAAATTTACGCTGGCGGGCGAAATGGGGGCCACGGACTTTATTAATCCGAATGATTACGACAAACCGATCCAGGACGTTATTGTTGAGCTTACTGATGGCGGCGTAGATTTCAGTTTTGAATGTATCGGCAACGTTAACGTGATGCGAGCGGCGCTGGAATGTTGTCATAAAGGCTGGGGCGAAAGCATTATTATTGGCGTAGCGGGGGCAGGGCAGGAAATCAAAACCCGTCCCTTCCAGCTAGTGACTGGTCGCGTCTGGCGTGGCTCCGCTTTTGGCGGCGTGAAAGGGCGCACGCAGCTGCCAGGGATGGTCGAAGATGCGATGAACGGTAAAATCCGTTTAGATCCTTTTATTACTCACCGCCTGCCGCTGGAGCAGATTAACGATGCCTTTGAACTGATGCATCAGGGTAAATCCATCCGTACTGTTATCCACTTTAGCGATAACTGATTCATCCGCCAGCGGATTTTCCGCTGGCGCTTTTCTGAATTTTCTGGAATGAATGTTGTGAAAATGTGACGAAGGCGATGCTTTTCGCGGTAAGCAAACGTCATGAAGTGCCGATGACTATCTAACGGGCGTGTTTTACGCATAAAACTTACAAGAGAGTCGACGGTCATGGGCAACACATTTTCGATGCAAGCCTCGCATAAACTGGGCTTCCTGCATCATATTCGGCTGGTTCCGCTGTTTTCCTCCATTCTCGGTGGCATCCTTCTTCTTTTTGCTTTGAGCGCCGGGCTGGCAGGCTATTTTCTGTTACAGGCCGATCGCGATCAGCGTGATGTCACGGACGAGATTCAGGTACGGATGGGATTATCCAACAGCGCTAACCACTTACGTACCGCACGTATCAATATGATCCACGCTGGCGCGGCGAGCCGGATTGCTGAAATGGATGAAATGAAAGCCAATATTGCCGCTGCGGAAACGCGGATCAAGCAGTCTCAGGACGGCTTTAACGCTTATATGTCCAGAACGGTGAAAACACCCGCCGATGATGCATTGGATAACGAGTTAAACGCCCGTTACACCGCCTATATCAACGGCCTGCAACCGATGCTGAAATTTGCCAAAAATGGCATGTTCGAAGCGATCATTAATCATGAAAACGAGCAGGCAAAACAACTGGATGCCGCATATAACCATATCCTGTTGAAAGCGATTGAACTGCGCACCGAGCGGGCGAGACTACTTAGCGAGCAGGCTTACCAACGTACCCGGCTCGGTATGATGTTTATGATTGGCGCATTTACGTTGGCGCTGGTATTGACGTTAATGACCTTCATGGTGCTGCGTCGCACGGTGATACAACCCTTGCAGCAGTCTGCGTCACGTATCGAACGCATTGCGGCGGGCGATCTGACCATGGCTGACGAGCCCACAGGACGCAGTGAAATTGGTCGTCTGAGTCATCATCTTCAGCAGATGCAGCATGCGTTGCAACAAACGGTAGGGGCGGTGCGTCAGGGGGCGGAGGAAATTTATCGAGGCACCAGCGAAATTACCGCCGGTAATACGGATTTATCTTCTCGTACTGAACAGCAGGCTGCCGCCATTGAACAAACCGCGGCCAGTATGGAACAGTTGACGGCAACCGTTAAGCAGAATGCGGATAATGCGCATCACGCCAGCAAACTGGCGGAAGATGCTTCCGGTAAAGCCAGTCGCGGAGGCCAGATGGTTTCCGGGGTCGTACAAACGATGGGGAATATTTCCACCAGCTCGAAAAAAATCTCGGAAATTACCGCCGTCATTAACAGTATCGCTTTCCAGACCAACATACTGGCGCTGAACGCGGCGGTCGAGGCGGCACGTGCCGGGGAACAAGGACGCGGTTTTGCGGTGGTCGCCAGTGAGGTTCGTACCCTCGCCAGTCGCAGCGCGCAGGCGGCAAAAGAGATTGAAGGCTTGATCGGCGCATCGGTCAGCCTGATTGAACAAGGATCTGAAGAGGTTATCGCTGCGGGGAGCACCATGAATGAGATTGTGGATGCCGTCAAACGCGTCACCGATATTATGCTCGATATCGCGGCAGCCTCTGATGAGCAAAGTCGCGGTATTGTTCAGGTCAGTCAGGCGATTTCTGAGATGGACAAGGTTACGCAACAAAACGCGTCGCTGGTAGAAGAGGCGTCCGCGGCGGCAGCTTCGCTTGAAGAACAGGCTGCCCGTTTGACGCAAGCCGTTGATGCGTTTCGTTTACAGGATACTGGCGCGACGATGCGATCATCCTTCCTTTAGTAAGCGTCGCGCCAGCGGGCTATTTTAGCCGCGGGCGCGGTTAATGTCCGACAGCCGCTATCACAGCGGCATCGATTTACGGATCGCCGCAATCAGCATTTGCGCCCCGGTTGAGAGCGGGATATCAACTCGCGTAAGAATACCTATCGGTTCGCCCGCGCTCTGGGTCGGCACGGGTAATGAGACCAGCGTTGCCTGGCGAAGATCTTCTTTAACCGCGCCAGAGGGGACGAACCAGACGTAATCGTAATCTACGGTAAGTTGTCGTGATAACGATGCGGATAGCGTTTCGATACATCCGGCAGGCATTTTACACCCCTGGCTTTGCAACAGGGCTTCCGCATTCTGGCGCGGTACCGTGCCTTTTGGCGAGACGACTACCGGCCATTCCATAACCCGACTGAGCGTGATCGTCTCCTGTAACAGGGGATGACCGGGGCGTACCACTAATTTAAGCGATTCTAAAAACAGCAGTTCGTAATTTAAACCGCCCATTAATTCCGGGTCTGACATGCGGCCAATACCCAGATCGATCTCGCCTGACTTGAGACCCGCAAGCAACATCGTATTGTTCATGGTCGCGACCTGTAACGAGGTCGATTTTTGCTGTTGATGGAACCGCCCAATAGCCGCCGGGAGTATACCCAGCGCAGCGGTGGGGAGCGCGCCAACACGCACCACATCGGCGCTGGCGTCCTCTTTGCGATTCAGCGCCTGCCCGGCGGTATTCAATGCATCTAATACTTTTACCGCATGAGTCAAAAATTGTTCGCCAGGAACCGTTAATTGCGCGCCCAGTCGCCCGCGTTCGAACAGACGGGTTCCGGTGAGTTGTTCCAGTTCGTTCAGCGTTTTAGAAAGCGCTGGCTGGCTCAGGTTAAGGGTTTCAGCCGCGCGCCCCAGCGTTCCCTGTTGCGCAACGGCGACAAATGTATGAAGGTGGCGCAACCGAATGCGCTGACTAAACAGACCATTTTTTTCCATAAGCGATGTTAAAAACAGAGCCGTGCGGGTGACAAGTAAAGTTGTTTGTTTTTGATAACCTGATAGCAAAATATTATTAACATTTTACCATTTCAAGTTACAACTGTTTTATTTTACTGATGATTCAACTGCCGTTAAGCGTGTTAAGCCGCGATCTGGTCGGGGATACGCCAGCTCATGTCAATCCGTTCTGCATAATGAATTCAGACCGGATCACACTTTATAAATTCTTCTCCCCGGAATGGATGAGGTTTTCTACACTCCAGGTAACATTCACTGGAGGCATGACATTATGGCGAACACCATCACGGCAGATGAGATTCGGGAACACTTTTCGCAGGCAATGTCGGCAATGTACCAGCAGGAAGTTCCGCAGTACGGTACGTTACTGGAACTTGTGGCTGACGTGAATCTGGCGGTGCTGGAAAATAATCCCAAACTGCATGAGCAGTTGGCTAATGCCGATGAACTGGCGCGATTGAACGTGGAACGACATGGCGCCATTCGTGTTGGCACCGCAGAAGAACTTTCTACCTTGCGTCGGATATTCGCCATCATGGGGATGTACCCAGTAAGTTATTACGATCTCTCTCAGGCGGGCGTGCCTGTGCACTCCACGGCATTTCGTCCCATTGACGAGGCTTCGCTCTCGCGTAATCCCTTTCGCATGTTCACTTCGCTATTACGCCTGGAGCTCATTGAAAACGCGGCATTACGCCAGCGGGCGGCGGAAATCTTATCGCAGCGGGATATTTTTACATCGCGCTGCCGACAATTGCTGGATGAGTACGACGAGCAGGGCGGTTTTAGCGCTGCTCAGGCCGAAGAGTTCGTCCGTGAAACGCTGGAGACTTTTCGCTGGCATCGTCAGGCTACCGTTGATGAAGAAACGTACCTCAGCCTGCATCGTGAGCATCGTTTAATTGCCGACGTGGTCTGTTTCCCGGGATGTCACATTAACCATCTGACGCCGCGTACTCTGGATATCGACCGGGTACAGGCCATGATGCCGGAGTGCGGCATTACGCCTAAAACTCTTATCGAAGGTCCGCCTCGCCGCGAAGTACCTATTCTGTTGCGGCAAACCAGTTTCAAAGCACTGGAAGAGCAGGTGCTCTTCGTTGATGAAAAGCAGGGTACGCACACGGCGCGCTTCGGCGAAATTGAGCAACGTGGCGTCGCGCTGACGCCAAAAGGTCGTCGATTATATGACGAACTGTTGCACAAGGCGGGAACGGGTAAGGATAACTTTACGCATCAACTCCATTTGCGGGAGGTCTTTAACGCCTTTCCGGATAGCGAATTTCTGCTTCGCCAGCAGGGGCTTGCCTGGTTCCGCTATCGCTTAACGCCTTCCGGCGAGGCGCATCGTCAGGCGATCCATCCTGGCGACGATCCGCAGCCGCTTATTGAGCGCGGTTGGGTGATCGCGCAGCCGATTACCTATGAAGATTTTCTTCCGGTCAGCGCAGCCGGCATTTTTCAGTCGAATTTGGGAAATGAAACGCTGGCCAGAAGCCACGGCAATGCCAGCCGCGACGCCTTTGAACAGGCGCTGGGATGTGCAGTACGGGATGAATTTTCGTTATATCAGGAAGCGGAAGAACGCAGTAAACGCCGTTGCGGTCTGCTTTAAAAGCGGTAAGCTTCACAGGCTGTGAGGATACTGTAAAAGGAAGGCGTTATGTTGAATCCCTCCATTCCGCTGGTGGCGACGCGTCACGGTAAAATCGTGGGCGTCGTACAGGAAGAAATCCATATCTGGCGCGGTATACCTTATGCCGCGCCGCCAACAGGGGAGCTACGCTGGCGTGCGCCGCAGCCTGTTACGCCCTGGCAGGATGTGCGCCAGGCGGATTGTTTCTCCTGCGCCAGTTGGCAGGATATTACCTGGTGTCGTGAACTCGGCGGCGGCGATCCGGGAAATTTTTCCGAAGACTGCCTCTATCTGAACGTCTGGGCTCCCGCCGTGCGTCATGAACCGTTGCCGGTCATGGTCTGGCTACACGGCGGCGGTTACACTATTGGCGCGGGGAGTTTGCCGCCCTATGACGGACATGCGCTGGCGAAGCGCGGCGCGATCGTGGTGACGGTCAATTATCGGCTTGGCCATCTGGGCTTTTTCGCGCATCCGGCGCTGGAAGGCGGAGAGGCGGAGTGTATTCATAATTTCGCTTTACTCGATCAAATCGCTGCGCTGCGTTGGGTGCAGGACAATATTGCCGCATTTGGCGGCGATACGCAGAATGTGACGTTATTTGGCGAATCCGCCGGCGCCCGCAGCGTGCTGTCGTTGATGGCTTCGCCGTTGGCGAAGGGGCTTTTTCATAAAGCGATTATTCAGAGTGGTTATACGCTGCCGGATACGCCCCGCGAGGTGGCGCTAAAAAAAGGCGTTGCGCTGGCAGAACATCTTGGCTTAGCCCATGCCACTGCCGAACAGCTACGCGCTTTACCGGCAGAGACGTTTTGGCCGCTGGACGCGCCTTTTAAAATTGCGCCGACGCCGATTTCCGGCGACGTCGTGCTGCCGCATCCGATGCTGGAAACCTTCTTTGCGGCGAAACAGCATCCGATACCGGTGATGATCGGCTCGAATAGCGATGAAGCCAGCGTATTGGCAGTTTTTGGCGTCGATATTGCCGGTCAAATTCAAAAAATGCGCCGTGAGCGGCGTGTTGGCCTGGGGTTAATCCGGCTGCTTTATCCTGGAGTGAAAGGCGACGAAGCACTAGGGCGGCAGGTCTGTCGGGATATGGTATTTACCACGTTGGGTTATGTCGTCATGCAAGCGCAGCAGCGGATCGGCGAACCGTGCTGGCGTTACTGGTTTGATTATGTCGCCGAAGCGGAGCATAACACCTACGCGAATGGTGCCTGTCATGGCAATGAAATACCGTATGTATTCGATACGTTAACGCGGGCTGAGACCACATGCCATTATGTGAATGAGAATGACCTGGCCTTTGCCTCGCAGGTGGCGGATTACTGGGTGAATTTCGCTCGTCATGCCAGCCGCACGCGCGACGTGCTGCACGGCCCGGTTCGCTGGCCCGCCAGCATTCGGGGGCGAGATCGTCTGTTGCGGATTGGGCTGAACAAACTTGCCGGTTTTAAAGTGGAAAACCGCTTTATGCGTGCGCGTCTGGCGCTGTTTAAACGAGTCATGAAACATCACGTTAGTCTGGAATAAACTTTTCATAACCTGAAGAATGCTGCGTGAGGTTTACATCCGATTCGGTCGGTTCTTATCGACATAAAATATTTACGCTTTTGCACAGTTTCCAGGCGACCAACAATTGGATTATTAATGAATTTTGTCTAGAGTGAGCGGTCAGAAACGGGCACATTCTTGCTGCTGAAAAAACCAGCGCGGGACCATTCACAAGACCAGAAGGACTCATTTTCAGGTATGAATCGTAGACGATTTATTAAAGGTTCAATGGCAATGGCCGCCGTGTGCGGTTCCAGCGGTATTGCTTCACTCTTTTCTCAGGCGGCGTTTGCCGCGGAATCCGATATTGCGGATGGTAAAATTGTCCGTTTTGATTTTGCTGGTCTGCAATCAATGGCCCAGGCGTTAGCGAAAAAGCCCTGGGGCGGCGCGCCGGGACCCTTGCCGGATACGCTCGCCAATCTGACGCCGCAGGCCTATAACAGCATTCAGTATGACGCGGCGCATTCACTCTGGAACGGTGTTGCCAACCGGCAGCTCGATATTCAGTTTTTCCACGTAGGGATGGGCTTTCGTCGTCGCGTACGCATGTTTTCCGTTGATACGACGACGCATCTTGCTCGCGAGATTCATTTTCGCCCGGAACTGTTTAAATACAACGATGCCGGCGTCGATACGACGCAACTGGAAGGGCAGAGCGATCTCGGTTTCGCCGGTTTCCGTGTCTTTAAAGCGCCGGAACTGGCGCGGCGCGATGTCGTCTCCTTCCTGGGCGCCAGTTATTTCCGGGCGGTAGATGATACTTATCAGTATGGCCTGTCGGCTCGCGGGCTGGCGATAGATACCTATACTGACGGTCAGGAAGAGTTCCCTGACTTCACCGCATTCTGGTTTGACACCGCGAAGCCGGGCGATACTACATTTACCGTTTACGCTCTGCTGGACAGCGCCAGCGTGACGGGCGCGTATAAATTTGTGATTCATTGCGAAAAATCGCAGGTGATCATGGATGTAGAAAACCATCTCTACGCCCGTAAAGATATTAAGCAACTTGGCATTGCGCCGATGACCAGTATGTTTAGCTGTGGGAATAATGAACGCCGGGTATGCGACACCATTCATCCGCAAATTCACGATTCCGATCGGCTGGCGATGTGGCGGGGTAACGGCGAGTGGATTTGCCGCCCGCTGAATAATCCGCAGAAATTGCAGTTCAATGCATATATGGACGATAACCCAAAAGGGTTCGGCCTGCTGCAACTCGATCGTGATTTCTCGCATTATCAGGATGTGATGGGCTGGTACAACAAACGTCCGAGCCTGTGGGTGGAGCCGCGCAGTAAGTGGGGGAAAGGCGCGGTTAGCCTGATGGAGATCCCAACCACTGGTGAAACTCTGGATAATGTGGTCTGTTTCTGGCAGCCGGAAAAAGCGATCAAAGCCGGGGATGCGCTGGCGTTCAATTATCGTTTGTACTGGAGCGCGCAGCCGCCGGTACAATCGCCGCTTGCGCGGGTCATGGCGACCCGTACAGGGATGGGCGGATTTCCCGAAGGTTGGGCGCCGGGCGAACATTACCCGGATAAATGGGCGCGCCGTTTTGCTATTGATTTTGTCGGCGGCGATCTGAAAGCGGCCGCGCCAAAAGGCATTGAGCCGGTGATTACGCTCTCCAGTGGCGAGGCGAAGCAGATTGAGATCCTCTACGTAGAGCCTTTCGACGGTTATCGTATCCAGTTTGACTGGTATCCGACCTCGGATTCTACGGCACCGGTGGATATGCGTATGTTCCTGCGCTGCCAGGGGGAGGCTATCAGCGAAACCTGGCTGTATCAGTATTTCCCGCCCGCGCCGGATAAGCGCCGTTATGTCGACGATCGTATCATGCGTTAGTCAGTTTGCCTTCTGTACCGCCACAAAGGCGGTACAGGTTGCGGAAATTGCCCTGGCATAAACTCATTCGTGAGCCGCTGTTTTTGTGACACGGCCTTTCCATCGTTCTATTTTTGCAACAGTCCTTCCTGTTTATCCCTCTCGATCCTGCGGACAGGGGACATTAAGATAGCTTCACCTTATTTAAGATATAAAGTGAATATAATGAAAAAGAGTTTTCTTGGTGCTGTCCTGTCTCTGGGTTTATTAAGTGCTGCTCATGCAGATGTATATAAATTTGATAATACGCATACCAATGCGGTATTTAATATCGATCATTTCCAGACCTCAACCAATCATGGCGGGTTTTATGCTATTAGCGGCGAACTGAAATATCAGCCGGAAAAGCAAGTCGCAGAGATGCGCGTGACGATTCCCGTGAGCGCCTTAAATACCGGGGTGGATGCGTTTGATAACCATATTCGCAGTAGCGATATTCTGGATGCGGAAAAATATCCAGAAATAGTATTTAAATCGACAAAATGGCATTTTGAAGATAATAAACCGGTTTCTATTGACGGTTTGCTAACAATGAAGGGAGTAACTAAGCCCGTCACCTTAACCACCACCAAGTTTGGCTGTTATATGAGCCCGATATTCAAGGCGCAGGTTTGCGGTGGTGATTTTGTCACGCAAATAGATCGCACCCAGTGGGGTGTAGATTATCTGGTCGATATGGGGATGACGAAAGTTGTCGATATAAAAATCCAGGCAGAAGCGGTTAAGCAATAAAGGGAATGATGATGAAAACTCATCACCTCATTCGGGTAGTGGCCTCGCTGGCGATGTTGGCAACGTCAGGTCTGGCTTATGCTGAAGAGTACAAAGCCAGCACGGACGAAAAAGCAATAAAAATGACGAACGTAGCCTCTCTGGAAGCGCGCGTTCAAGCCAGAATGGAGAAAGGGGCATTTGGTTATATTCGCGGTGGAGCCGAAGATGAGAATAACCTTCGCAGCAACACCGAAAGCTTTGACAAAAAATATATTATGCCGCGCGTATTACAGGGCATTGAGTTAAAAGAGATCGATTTATCAACGCAGCTACTGGGTATTCCGCTTAAAACGCCTATAATCCAGGCACCGATGGCAGCGCAGGGCCTGGCCCACGCCTCCGGAGAGTTGGCGACGGCGAAAGGCATGGCGCAGGTCGGTTCGATTTTCTCGTTGAGCACTTATGGCAACAAGACCATCGAAGAGGTGGCTAACGTTTCCGGGAAAAATCCGTTCTTCTTCCAGCTTTATATGAGTAAGAATAATCAATTTAACGAATTTATTCTTGCACAAGCGGTAAAGCATGGCGCTAAAGCGATTATTCTGACCGTAGATTCGCCTGTCGGTGGCTATCGGGAAGAAGATATTAAAAATAACTTCCAGTTCCCGTTGGGCTTTGCAAACCTGGAAATGTTCGCCAGAAAAAATGACGATGGTTCAAAAACCGGCAAAGGGGCAGGGATAAGTGAAATTTACGCGCAGGCTAAACAAGCCTTTACGCCGGAGGATATTGCCTATGTACATCGTATTTCCGGTCTGCCGGTTATCGTAAAAGGCATTCAGTCGCCGGAGGATGCTGAAATTGCTATCCAGGCCGGAGCCGCAGGAATATGGGTTTCTAATCATGGTGGTCGTCAATTAGACAGCGGGCCGTCCTCATTCGATATGCTTCCTGCGATTGCAAAAGTCGTCAACAAGCGAGTGCCTGTTATTTTTGACAGTGGAGTACGCCGTGGTTCGCACGTATTCAAAGCGTTAGCCAGCGGAGCGGATATTGTGGCGGTTGGCCGGCCTGTATTATACGGTCTTAATCTTGGCGGCGCTCAGGGTGTGGCATCAGTGATTGAACAGCTAAACAAAGAGCTGACAATTAACATGATGTTGGGTGGCGCCAGGAATATTGAACAAGTGAAAATGACACGCTTGTTAACTGAAAAAGATCTGCCCCAGTAATATAAAGGTCGGGTACTATACCCGACCTTTTACTGTGTGATTTCCCTCAACAACGCTTCCGGTAGAAAATGACGCGCTCTGTTTCCTCAAATCCTAACGCCTGGTGAACTTTCTGGGAAATTGTATTTTCCGGCGAGGTATCGGAGGCCATTTCCCGACACCCTTTATTCGTTCCCCATCGTTGCACCGCTGCAATCAATTGTTTCGCTACGCCGCGTTGACGGAACGAGGGGAGAACAAAAATACCTTCAAGGAAAACCACGGGCGAACTGTCACAGCCATTGACATAATCGTGGCGGATTGAGGCATCCGCAAAGCCAGTCGCCACCCCGTCTGCCATCGCAATAAATGATGCCAGATGATCGGCTTGCAGAATTTCTTCGCCGTCCGCCAGATGGGCGTCGTCCGGGTGATCAGGCCAGAGCTGTTTTCGCAATCCGCGCCAGTGCTCCAGATGGGTTTTGTTCATGTGCCTGATGTCCATTAACGCGCTCCTGATGAGGGGGTTGACATGATGAGACGGCATCCCGCCTGCTGATAACGTCGGGCGATAGCAGACGGGAGCGCACTGTCGCTAAGAATGGTAGTAATACAGGACAGCGTCGCCACCGCATGGGGTTCTACAGTATCAAACTTTGAGTGATCGGCCATCAATATGACCTCGCGTGAGCGCTGAATAATGCGCGTTTTAACGCCCACTTCAAACATGGTAGCGTTGGTGATGCCCGTTTCAATCGACAGCGCATCGCAGGAGATAAAGGCGCGTTCAACGGCAAAGGCGTTAATCATCTCCAGCGCCAGACTCTCGCCCACCGAAAAGTAGCCGGGGCGGATCAGTCCGCCGATAATGTAGCTCTCTACGTGTGGGAAGCCACCCAGTTCATTAGCGATTTTGATGTCATTGCAAATGACTTTTACTTTGGCGTCAACCAGACATTTTGCCAGTTCCAGACAGGTGGAGCCGGAGTCGAGAAAAAAGCAGTCTCCATCCTTGATGAACGTGCGGGCGAGGGCGGCGATTTCGCGTTTCGCCTCACTTTGTAACGTTCGCTTAACGTCGAAAACATATTCTTTATCTTCCGTGCTGTCGTCGAAGTCAATACAACCATGGCCGCGAACCATTCCGGGATAACGGCTGGCGATATAGTGAAAATCCCGGCGTACGGTTGCCTCTGCATAGCCAAAAAGCTCAATAGCTTGTTGTGTTGAGAGGTGCCTGTGTTGCCAAAGGTAATGCAACATCTGTTTGATACGGTCGGGGCGCTGTTGGCTCATCAGCATATGACTCCTTTATAGCGCGGTGTATTGTGACAACGTCACATCATAGTTCGCCGTCGTGAACAACGCCCGGCCAATCACCAGATGCTGTGCGCCTGCGGCGGCAAGCAGCCGTGCGGCGCGAAGTGTAATACCGCCGTCCGCCCAGCATTCCGCAGCAGGGAAATGCTCTCTGCTCTGACTCACTTTTTCACACATCGCGGCGATAAATTGCTGCCCGCGCCCGTCGGGTTCGCTGGTCATGATCATCAGCGCATCCAGTTGCAATGCCAGATAACGATAGGGCAATAGCGGCGTTGCCGGGTTAAGCGCCAGTCCTGCTTTCGCCCCGATAGCGCGAATATCCGCCAGAATCTCCGAGGGGTTTTGCACGCTTTCGGCATGAATGAAAATCCAGCCGGGGCGGATAGCTGCAAGCCAGGGTAGCCAGCGTTGCGGTGATGAGACCATCAGGTGAAATGAGAGCGGATGGCGAGTGTGTTGTGCGACTGCCTGAATGGTTTTCATACCGAAGGTAATATTGTTGATGAAACTGGTATCTTCGATATCCAGATGCAGCGAGCCGAGAGGCGCATCGTGTAAAGCGGTCAACGCCTCGGCATAGCGCAGCGGATCGGCGGAGGCCAGTGAAGGGTGCAGGATCATCGGAACCTCCATCAGCGCAATGCGGTTAATTGCGCGAAAAGCGCGGTATCATTTGGCGCATTTTGCAGCATCGCGACGCTTTCCGGCGAGTCGAGCCACTGGCTGATGCGTTGAATGGTGCGAATATGTGCTTCAGCATCCGTGGCGCTGGCGCAAAGCAACAGCCAGATGGGATCGCAATCCGCATTGCCGAAAGCGACCGGCGTTGCTAACGTAGTGACGCTGATTTGATTATGGTTGGCGCCTTGCTCCGGTCTGGCATGGGGCAGCGCAATCCCCGGCGCGATAAGATAATATGGCCCCCATTTAAGGGTGTTCTCAATAATACCGTCCAGGTAGCAGGGGGCCGCCGCGCCGAAGGTAATCAGCGGACGAACGGCGATATCCAGCGCGTGTCGCCAGTCGCTGGCATGGCGTTGCGCCTGAACCCACTTAACATCATTAATCATCGATCGTTGACTCCTTGCCGGTTCGGGTTACTCTGAAACCGATCCCCGGCGTGTCTTTTGGCGAAGGCGACGGAGATCGGCAGAAGAGTTATCGCTCTCTGCAGGGGATAAGCGTTTTGCTTATCCCCATTTTATTGTCGGATATGGCGTACTTTCTCCATAAACTTCGCCACGCGCGCCTGGTCAACAAAGTTGGCGAAGACGCCGTCTTTTTTAAACGTGGTTGCCGTTACGCATCCGTCGGCAATGCAGAGCTGCTCCTCGACGTTTTCCAGACACACCCCGGTATTCGCCAGCACGACCGTGTCGGGGACGGTCTCTTTTACCCGCTTCAGTATGGCGCTATCCGTGCGAGCGCCCGCCGTCAGCCCCGAGACGCACAGGGCATCGGGGTTATTGTTAAATACGGTCGATTTCGCAATTGAACAGACATCCCGGTTTCCCAGATACACCGCCGCTTCTGGAACGATGTTAAACAACGTTTTCACGTGACTTGCGCCGATGCGATGCTGATGGCGAATGGTTTCGCCGACATTCGTATCCCAGACGCCAAAATCGCTGGCGTAAGCGCCGGTGAAAATTTCGCGAATAAATTTTGCGTCGGTCGCCATCGCCAAATCAAACGAGGCCACAGGGTCCCACAACACGTTTACCCCAAACGGTACGCGAATTTCACTCATTAACTGACCGATGATTCTTGCCATCGCGGCGGTCGTTTCCGGTCTGACTTTCGTTAAATAAGGCAGACTAAATTCGTTGGAGAACATCACCGCATCCACGCCGCCATTTTGTAGCGCCATTAAATCGTCATGGGCGCGGTCAATTACCCAGTTCATGCCTTTCCTGGTATCGAACCCGGGATCGCCCGGCAACGCCCGTAAATGGCACATGGCGATAACGGCTTTTTCTGTTCCTATTACCTCTTTTAGCCAACTCATTCTGGGTTGCTCCTTATTCCGGTAGTTCACGTTTACGTAAGACAAGTATGATGCTGGCGACAATGCCGACCACAATAACCACGCCAATCATGCCCAGCGACATCAATTCAGATATTGACCAGCCAAACATATTTCCCACCGACAGCGCGGTAATTTGCGCGTTTTCAGCGGCGAAACTAAAGCCGCCTTTGAGCGCCATATCGGTAAAGTACGGTGCAAACTGGGTGGCGATCAGCAAAACGGTAATCATGACAATGATGCCGCTGAGCAGAGTACGAATCAGATCGCCGCGATGAATAACCGTGGCCATGCAGATAAAAAATGGCGCGACCGGTAAATCAGCCAGCGGCAGGACTTTATTGCCCGGCAGTATGCTCGCCAGAATTAACATGATGGGAATTAACAGCAGTCCAACCGCGATGGTGGTCGGGTGGCCTAACGTCACTGCGGTATCCAGACCGATAAAGACTTCGCGCCCTTTAAAGTGTTTCTGGAAGAACTTACGCGCGCCGTCGGAAATGGGCATTAACCCCTCAACGATAAGGCGAATCATGCGCGGAAACAGCACCATAATCGCCGCCACGGTAATCATTAAGGTTGCGCACCCTTTAAAGCCTTCGCCTGCGGCAAGTCCGAAGATCAGCCCGAGAACAACACCAATGATCACCGGGTCGCCGACCATCCCATACCGTTTTTGGATCTCCTGAGCGTCAATATTGCGTCCTTTCATAAACGGTATTTTTTCGTATATCGCATCCAGTAATACGAACAACGGCACGGAACTGGAGCCATACCCTTGCGGAATAGAAATCCCTTCCAGACCCACAATGTTCTGTACCCGTTTCGCCGTCCAGTCGGCCATTTTCAACGACAAGGCGGCGTGGCAAATCGCGCCCAGTACGCCATAAATCAGACTGCCGGTCATCAACTGGACGACCGTTCCGGTAATGGCGTAGTGCCAGTAGTTATAAATATCAACGTTCATGGTTTTGGTCAGACGAGTCACCAACATACCGACGTTGAGCAGAAAGATAACGGGAATGATCATAGCGCCGATGGCCGTCGCATAGCCGACGCCGGACGCGGGCCCGGCGCCGACGTCAAACACATGCAGCGTCAGGCCAAAACGCTCAATCATCACTTTAATCGGCGGACTGAGACTGTCGATCGCCATGACGATCACCAACCCCATGCCGACAAAACCGATGCCGACCGTCACCCCGGCTTTCACCGCCTGCAGCCAGGGAATACGAAAGATTAAGCCGATGATAATCATAATGATGGGCACAAAGACGGTGCCGCCGAGAGACAGGATGTAATCAAACATAATGCCCCCTTTATTGTGTTAACAGCGCCTTGATTTCTTGTTTTAATGCGTCGTCGTTGATGCCTGTCAGCAGGGCGGCGCCGTTGAGCGTCGGGATGCCATAGTCACTGTGCGTACGCATGGACGTTACGATGAGATCCATACCGTTACAGTTCAACGGGATCTCATTCAGACAACATTGCGCCGTGGTTGCCGCAATGCCTTGCTCCGCAAGAAAGTCCTGCAGTTTTTGTGCAATCATGGTTGATGTCGACATGCCGGTACCACATGCCACAAGGATCTTTTTCATCATGGTCGTGCCTCTTGTGTAGCGCCTGTTTCAGGCTCAATGGGAAACTGTTCTGGCGACATATTGGCCAGCGCAGTCAGTAAACGGATACAATCAGTCAGGTCGCGCAGGCTGGCGACTTCGGCTGGCGAGTGGGTATAGCGGCAAGGAATAGAAAGGCTGGCGCAGGGAATACCGTCCAGTTCAACCTGAATGTAGCCGGTTTCGGTGATGACGCCTGGCGCGACTTCTCGCTGTACGGGAATATTATTTTCGTGCGCGGTGGTCTCCAGCATCCGCAGCAAACGCGGCGGCGTAATCAGTCCCGCCAACGTACCGCGTCCGTGATAGTTCAGACAGGTGATGCCGACGCCGTGGTTGACCCGCACATCTGAGTAATCCTGCAGGTCAGGCGTGTCGCAGGATGGGGTGATATCAATACCAATCGCCAGGTCGGGGCGCACGCGTCGTAAAACGGGAATAATACCGCGAATATTGAACTCTTCCTGTACCGACGCGACCAGGAATACCGCGATATCAAGCGGTGTGGAGGCGAGGGCCTCGGCGACGCCCAGTAGCGCCGTACACCCCAGCCTGTCATCCAGCGCCTTACTGCATACCAGGTCGTTGCCCAGACAGTGCGGCGGGTTGTAAAGGGTTACTGGCGTCCCCACCTGAATACCCATTCGTTCGGCATCCGCTTTATCTTTTGCGCCGATATCAATCCAGAGTTTATCGAGAGCGGGAGGCTGGGTGCGCTCGTCACCCTTCGCGAAGTGATATGCTTTAATACCGATACAGCCCATGATATCGCCTGAACGTCCGGCAAGCGTCACAATCGAACCGGGCATAGTAATTTGCGCCGGGCCGCCCACGCGTTCAAAACGTAAAAAACCGGAGGGTTCGATCTTGCGTACCATAAAACCCACTTCATCCATATGCGCAAAAATCATCAGGCGAAGCGCGTCGGATTTATCGCTGCCATAACGGGCGACGACATTGCCCAGGCGATCCCGCCAGACGTCTTTGGCCTGCTGTTCAAACGCGTGCTGCATAACGTTTGCAATACTGCTTTCATGTCCTGAAATCCCGTTTAGCCGCAGTAAAGAAAAAAGCGTTTCCTGCACAGAAAAGGTCATTGGCGTCTCCGTGGTGATAAAACAATCAGTTGTTGAGCGTTTTATAGGCGGAGAATGGTTGGATAAGTGTGAAATGTGTCACGCGGAAATACGCTAAATAGGGCCAATAAAAAATAATGTGATGGCGATACAATAAAAACGCTCATATCACCTGCGGGTTATCGGTAAACCAGGCTATTTATGTGATTACGACCAACAACGAAGAAGGGCAACGCGATGGTGGAAATTATTCCTGTTAGCACGACGCTGGAACTGCAAGCGGCAGATGAAAGTCATGTTCCGGCGCTGCACCAACTGGTACTCAAAAACAAAACGTGGCTACAACAGTCGCTCGACTGGCCGCAATATGTCACGTCGCAGGAGGAAACGCGTAAGCATGTGCAGGGTAATATACTGTTGCACCAGCGTGGTTACGCCAAAATGTACCTGATTTTCTGCCAGAATGAGATGGCGGGCGTACTCTCATTTAATGCCATCGAACCGGTAAACAAAGCCGCCTATATCGGTTACTGGCTGGATGAGTCCCTCCAGGGACAAGGGATAATGTCGCAATCATTACAGGCGCTGATGACACATTATGCCCGGCGCGGCGATATTCGGCGCTTCGTCATTAAATGCCGCGTTGATAATCAGGCCAGTAATGCGGTCGCACGGCGCAACCATTTTACGCTGGAAGGCTGTATGAAACAGGCCGAGTATCTTAACGGCGACTATCACGACGTTAATATGTATGCCCGCATTATTGATGCGGATTAAAGGGAACCGACTAAGGGGGTACGCGTAATACGATCCTCGCCATTGATCACTTTTGGGCCGCGCAGGTGAATAGTATTGCCGTCAAACGCTATCACCGCCGCCCGTCCGCTAATCTCGACCTGGTGCTCAATCAGAATTTCGCCCTGTATACAGGCATGGCCTTCAATCAGCACGCGGTCGTCCAGTAAAATCGGGCCTCCGCGTACCTCTGCATGTCCGCCTACCAGCACATGATGTTTTAACACACAGTTGCCTTCGATTAACGCATGTTCCGCTACCTGCGAGCTGTAGCGAAGGGTAGGGATAGCATCTTCCTCTGTGCCGGCGATAACCCGCGCATGGCCATAGACTTTGGCGCAGTCACAGATCCAGACATTATTGTCTTTGTTGCCTTCGATGAGCGCGAAATCAAAGACCTCCGCCCGGTGCTCAATAAAAGCGTGTGTGATAGTGGCGTCGCCATAAAGCTGTACCTGATGGACAATCCGCGAATGGCTCAGGGTGGCGCGATCGTAAATTTGTAAAATCTGCGCATGTTCATGCGTTAGTCCCTGAACGGCGAGAATTTCTGACTGGTTTAACACGCGGGCATCGCCATAAATCGCACACTCTCCGCGCACGGAAGAGGACTGAATGGTGACGTTGTCACTTATCCGTGCGCCATCGCTGATATCAGCGCGATCAATCCAGACGTTATCGCCTATTCGCACGTTATTGTAGAGCGTGCACGGCAGCGTGATACGCGCATTACCCGTAATTTCCGTGCCCGCAAAGGCCATCGCGTTTTCATCATAAATCCAGCAATCCCCCTGTTGTGACAGCACATTATCGGCATCAACCCAGCCGCCGGAGGTTCCGGCTTTAACATCGTTAAAATCCGTTACGGCAATAACTTGTCGTAATAAGACGCTTTTCTTCTCACCGTCTACCTGATAAGTAAAAGCACGAGGTTCTTCACTCAGTCGATATTTGGTCATAGGGAAATTCCGTGTGAACGATTAAGATAACCGTAGCAAAGGTACTGGCGAAACAACCAGAAATTCCATAAAATGCATTTCAAATATACTTTATAAATTAAACAAAATGCGTAATCACAAGCAGAGCGATCGCGTGCTCAATCTGCCTGCGGGCTATTTTGGCATCGTCCTTGGCACTATCGGTATGGGATTCGCCTGGCGTTATGCCAGCCAGATATGGGCAATAAGCCACTGGCCCGGCGACATCATGGTGATCCTGGCGATGATTATTTGGGCACTCTTGACCCTGGCGTTCCTTAGCCGTCTGGTGCGCTTTCCCCATAGCGTGATGGCTGAAGTGCGACATCCGGTAATGAGCAGTTTTGTCAGCCTGTTTCCCGCCACCACGATGCTGGTCGCGATCGGCTTCGTTCCCTGGTATCGCCCGTTGGCCGTTGCGCTATTCAGCGTGGGTGTCGTCATACAACTGGCGTATGCCGCCTGGCAGACGGCGGGACTTTGGCGCGGAGCGCATCCGGAAGAAGCGACAACCCCGGGGCTTTATCTGCCCACGGTAGCGAATAATTTTATCAGCGCCATGGCCTGTGGAGCGCTCGGTTACAATGATGCCGGACTGGTGTTTTTAGGCGCAGGCGTTTTTTCGTGGTTAAGTCTGGAACCGGTTATTTTGCAGCGACTGCGTAGCTGCGGCGAATTACCGGCGGTGCTGCGTACGTCGTTGGGTATCCAACTGGCGCCCGCGCTGGTCGCCTGTAGCGCCTGGCTGAGCGTCAATGGCGGGGAGGGCGACACGCTGGCGAAAATGCTATTCGGCTACGGTCTGTTACAGCTTTTATTTATGCTGCGATTAATGCCCTGGTATTTATCACAACCGTTTAATGCTTCTTTCTGGAGTTTTTCGTTCGGCGTTTCCGCGCTGGCGACCACGGGGTTACATCTTGGTCACGGTAGTGAATCAGGGCTTTTCCATATTCTGGCCGTCCCGCTGTTTATTTTCACTAACGCTATTATCGCCTTATTGCTGGTTCGTACATTTCTATTGCTGGTGCAGGGGACGTTGCTTATTCGCACTGAGCGCGCTGCACTGTTGAAAACGGAGGAAAAAAATGACCGTTCGTGACGAAAATTACTTTACTGAGAAATACGGATTAACCCGCACGCATTCGGATGTGCTGGCGGCGGCAAAGGTTGTCGCGCCGGGCCGAACGCTGGATTTGGGATGCGGCAATGGCCGCAATAGTCTGTATCTGGCCGCGAACGGTTATGACGTTACCGCGTGGGATAAAAATCCGGCCAGTATGGCTAACCTTGAGCGTATTAAAGCGGCAGAAGGGCTGGATAATCTGCAAACCGACCTTGTCGATCTGAATACATTGACCTTTGACGGCGAGTACGATTTTATTCTCTCGACGGTGGTTATGATGTTTCTTGAGGCGCAAACCATTCCCGGTTTAATTGCCAATATGCAACGCTGCACAAAACCCGGCGGGTATAATTTGATTGTTGCGGCAATGGATACGCCGGATTTTCCCTGTACGGTGGGATTCCCGTTCGCTTTTAAAGAAGGCGAATTACGCCGCTATTACGAAGGATGGGACATGCTGAAATACAACGAAGATGTCGGCGAGCTTCACCGCACGGACGAAAACGGCAACCGTATCAAACTGCGCTTTGCTACGATGCTGGCGAGAAAACCGGCCTGACCGATGCAAGTTCTGTAAGTCTCGCTGCGTTCGGCATTTTTTTGTCGGGCGCCGCGTTCAAATTGTGCTGTCGTTACCATTTTTAGTGCATCCAGAATGATTTCGTTTTGCTATTATTTCCTTTGCATCATTGCGAAGACTAAAGGGATCGTTTCATGCGTACTCATACTTTATTTAAAGTTGCAGTGCTTACTGGCTTGCTGGCGTTATCCGGCTGTGCGTCCAAAGTCACACAGCCGGATAAGTATTCTGGATTCTTAAAAAATTATTCGGACCTGCAGGAAACTACCTCCGCCACGGGAAAACCGGTGTTGCGCTGGGTAGATCCACATTTCAATGACTCTAACTATGACAATATTGTTTACAATCCGATAACGTACTATCCCGTCCCCAAGCCAACGACCCAGGTCGGGCAGCAAGTTCTTGATAAACTGCTGGCTTATACGAACAGTAAAGTAAAATCAGCAATTGAACAGCGCAAACCGCTGGTCACGACGCCAGGGCCGCGCAGTTTGATTTTCCGCGGGGCGATTACGGGCGTGGATACCAGCAAAGAAGGGCTGCAATTCTATGAGGTGATCCCTGTAGCGCTGATTGTGGCGGGCACGCAAATGGCGACAGGCCACCGGACCATGGATACCCACCTCTATTTTGAGGGTGAGCTGATAGATGCCGCGACCAACAAGCCGGTCGTCAAGGTAGTGCGCCAGGGTGAAGGTCAAGACCTGAGTAATTCCAGTACGCCAATGGCGTTTGAGACGTTGAAACAGGTCGTGGATGATATGGCGACGGATACCTCTATGTTTGACGTTAACAAAAAATAGTTCTGCGGCGCCATCGCAAGATGGCGCAAACCCCGGCAGATTAGCGGTCGCCATCAGCCAGACAACGATGGGCGGCGCGTTCTCGTTAATACAGCGTAGCCTATCCCGCCAGCGATCAACCCCCAGAATGCCGATCCGATGCCCATCAGCGTTAGCCCGCTGGCGGTGACGAGAAATGCGATAACTGCCGCGTCACGCTCATTTTCGTGAGTAAGCGCCTGATACAGGCTACCGCTAATCGTACTTAACAGTGCCAGACCAGCCAGCATTTGCACCCAGCTAACCGGCAGGGCGACCATCAGCGCGGTTATCGAACCGCCAAACCACCCGGCAAGTAAATAAAAAACGCCTGCGGCGGCGGCCGCTAACCAGCGACGCGTTGGATCGGGGTGCGCGTCCGGGCTTTGACAAATGGCGGCTGTAATGGCGGCAATGCAGATAGAATAAACGCCAAATGGCGAAAGCAGCAGCGCCAGCAATCCGGTAAAAATCATTAACGGAGAGACAGGAAGCTGATAGCCAGACGCCTTCATTGTGGCGACGCCGGGGGCGTTTTGCGATGCCATCGTCACCAGAAAGAGCGGTACCGCGACGCTCAGGCTTTGCGCGAATGAAAAGTGGGGGGGAACGAAGGTGGGCCACACCGGCGCGAAATGAATACCGCTCATCGCCACCTTACCCTGGATGAGCGCCACCGTTATTCCCATCACCATGGCAGCAATAACGGCATAGCGGGGCGCGAATACTTTAAAGAGTAGCCACGCCAATAGCATACCGCCGCACATGACAAACTCTCCGTTGAGCGTCCCGAACGCCTGCAGGCCGAAGCGTAGCAGTATTCCCGCCAGCATTGCGGCGGCAAGAGAATGGGGGATTATCCGCATCAAACGCGCAAACAATCCCGTGACGCCGCACAGCACAATCAGGGCATTGGCGACAATGAATATGCCCACCGCGTCTGGCAACGATAATCCCTGAAGCCCTGTTACCAACAGAGCGGCGCCAGGCGTTGACCAGGCGGTTAAAACCGGCGCACGATACCACAAGGTTAACGTTAGTGTGCTTATGCCCATGGCTATACCGAGGGCGGTCATCCAGCCGGCGATCTCTGCGGGTGTTGCGCCAGCGGCGAGCGCCGCCTGCCAGATAATGGCGGCGGAACTTGCATAGCCGACCAGAACGGCGACCAGACCAGATAATACAGTAGGTAACGGCAGTGATAACAGACGCATGATCGCCTCTTGTGCGTTATAACGGTCAGTCAATGTAGCATTGTGCGTTATAGCGTACAAGTGATACGCTATGGCCTTACAGGGGGGAAAAATGGATAACCTGACACACTATCTGGCGACCACGTTAAGAACGCTACGCCATCAGCGAGGCTGGAGTTTATCGCGTCTGGCGGAGATCTCCGGCGTCTCAAAAGCCATGTTGGGGCAGATAGAGCGTAATGAATCCAGCCCGACAGTCGCAACGCTGTGGAAAATTGCGACGGGCCTGAACGTTCCATTCTCAATGTTTATTTCGCCTCCGCAGGCCGAATTTCCTCCGACCTTCGATCCCCAGCAGCAAGCGATGGTAATCACACCGCTGTTTCCGTGGGACCCTGAACTCTGTTTTGACTATTTTTCCCTATTGCTGGCGCCAGGCGCGGTCAGCGAATCAACGCCGCATAAAACCGGCGTTATCGAACATGTGGTGGTGATTCAGGGTCGGCTGGACATGTGTACTGGTGGGGTATGGCAAACCATAGACGCCGGTAAAGGTTTGCGTTTTGCCGGCGATACGGCGCATACCTATCGCAACAGCAGTGACCAGACGGTTCATTTTCACTCGCTGATCCATTACCCGCGTGATTAAGCGGGAAAACTATTTCGTTAGTTTGCGCTTCTGACTACAATAGCCGCCATTTCGCTGCTATTGGATAAGAAAGACTGTATGCGCCAGCAACCTCACTATCTCGAATTGTTAAGTCCGGCCCGTGACGCCGCAATTGCTCGCGAAGCGATTTTGCATGGCGCAGATGCCGTCTACATCGGCGGACCCGGTTTTGGCGCGCGTCATAACGCCAGTAACAGTCTGCGCGATATCGCCGATCTGGTCCCGTTTGCTCACCGTTACGGCGCCCGGATTTTTGTCACGCTGAATACTATCCTGCATGATGATGAGCTGGAGCCCGCGCAGCGGTTAATCACCGATTTGTACAACACCGGGGTGAATGCGCTGATTGTGCAGGATATGGGCATTCTGGAGCTGGATATCCCGCCGATTGAGCTTCACGCCAGTACACAGTGTGATATTCGTAGTGTGGAAAAAGCGAAATTTCTTGCCGATGTCGGTTTTTCACAGATTGTACTGGCGCGCGAGCTTAATTTGAGTCAGATAGCGGCTATTCATCAGGCTACTGACGCCACGATTGAGTTCTTCATTCATGGCGCGCTGTGTGTCGCTTATTCTGGGCAGTGTTATATCTCTCATGCGCAAACCGGGCGCAGCGCCAATCGGGGCGACTGTTCGCAAGCCTGTCGTTTACCGTATACGTTAAAAGACGATCAGGGGCGGGTGGTCTCTTACGAAAAACATTTGCTATCGATGAAAGATAACGACCAAACGGCTAACCTCGGCGCGTTGATCGATGCAGGTGTACGTTCCTTCAAGATTGAAGGGCGCTACAAAGACATGAGCTATGTCAAAAACATCACCGCGCATTATCGTCAGATGCTGGACGCGATTATCGAGCAACGTGGCGATCTGGCGCGTGCGTCGGTTGGTCGGACCGAGCACTTTTTTGTTCCCTCCACGGAGAAAACCTTCCACCGCGGCAGCACCGACTATTTTGTTAACGCGCGGAAAGGCGATATTGGCGCATTTGATTCACCAAAATTTATTGGCTTGCCGGTAGGCGAGGTGCTGAATGTGGCGAAGGATTATCTCGATGTAGAAGCTACGGAGCCGTTGGCGAATGGCGATGGTCTTAACGTGTTGATTAAGCGTGAAGTGGTGGGTTTTCGCGCCAATACGGTGGAGAAAACCGGTCATAACCGCTACCGCGTTTGGCCAAATGATATGCCTGCCGACCTGCATAAAGTCCGTCCGCATCATCCGTTGAATCGTAATCTGGATCATAACTGGCAGCAAGCGCTGACAAAAACCTCCAGTGAGCGCCGTGTGGCGGTTGATATCATGCTGGGCGGCTGGCAGGAACAGCTTATTCTGACGCTGACCAGTGAAGACGGTGTCTGCATCACGCATACGCTTGACGGGGTATTTGAGGAAGCCAATAACTCTGAAAAAGCGTTGAATAACCTAACAGCCGGACTGGCGAAGCTGGGACAGACGCCTTACTACGCACGTGATATGCAGGTGACATTACCGGCGGCGTTGTTCGTGCCAAATAGCCTGCTCAATCAGTTCCGTCGGGAGGCGATTGATATGCTTGACGCGGCGCGGCTGGCCCATTATCAACGAGGTCGTCGGAAACCCGTGGCGCAGCCTGCGCCGGTCTATCCGCAAACGCATCTCAGCTTTCTCGCTAATGTCTACAACCACAAAGCGCGGGAATTTTATCACCGTTACGGCGTACAATTGATTGATGCGGCCTATGAGGCGCATCAGGAGAAGGGAGAGGTACCGGTCATGATCACCAAACACTGCCTGCGTTTTGCGTTCAACCTTTGTCCTAAGCAGGCGAAAGGAAATATTAAGAGCTGGAAAGCCACGCCGATGCAGTTGGTGCATGGCGATGAGGTACTGACGCTAAAATTCGACTGCCGCCCTTGCGAAATGCATGTCATTGGCAAAATTAAAAACCACATCTTAAAAATGCCCCAGCCCGGCAGCGTTGTCGCTTCAGTGAGCCCTGAAGCGCTGATGAAAACGCTGCCGAAGCGTAGGGGCGTTTAATTAACGAAAATAGCTCTCTGGTTTGCGCGATTTCTGCCAGTTGTGGTGCTCGCGCAAGCCTTCCGCGGATTCTTCCGCTGCCGCCCGTAATTCATCACTGTCGGCTTCGTGTCTAAGTTGGTGCCCTCCCGTCGCAAACCATACGAATGCGTGGTCTTGCTGTTTCGCCAGTAACTGGCCTGAAAACAGCGCACAGGTCAGTAAAACTACTGATAACGTTTTTGTAAGCATCATTCCACCTTCCAGTTACGTCGTGAGGCTATGATGCCAATAATTTCTTTGAGTTATTATTCAACACTTCAAATTAGCGAAAACGGTTTGTCAATAAGTGCGATAAGTTGTATGAGAAAATATACTTATACTCAGTATCTCAATTATAAAAATAACGAGCCAATTCGCTCCATAGTAAATCCATTATTCCATGGAAGTATATATTTAAAGTTATTGTACTAGATGGTTTTGGTATTGCCAGGGGATTGTAAGCCATACTATTTATGGTGTGGTCAACTCTGGTGATGAGCCTCATTTTTTGTTGTTTCAACGAGTGAAGATAAATCTTCAGAAAAAAGGCTGTTATGAACTTGTAACGCTACATATTCAACAAGGTCGTTTAAACATAGCAGGCCATGAGAGGAACTTTCCTCAAGCATATTCATTAATATCTCATTCTTAAACAAACATGAATAAACTAGTTGAGTAACTGAGCTTTGTGTATGATTTGCATGAAATGTTGCATTCTTTAAGTTAGTATTCTCAATAACCTTTGCGGCTATTTTGTTTTTAATAGCGTCGTCAATAGGTGGTACACCTGCCTGGGCGATGCCCAGATTAATCCTGGAGGAGATGGCGGCTTTTCTTTCCTGTTCCTTCCAGTCACATAAATTACCCTTTTCTGCCATGTCGATAAGCGTCTCTTTTATATTTTTTAGGTCAACGGAAAATGTTATACCGCCGGATAGCGAGAGTAGTAACCGCTCAGGGAACAAGCAACATAGTGGTTCACAAACATAAGTGCTAGCTTTTATATTAATATCAGAATATCTTTTCAGGTGGGCAGACTGAGTATCAACACAGAGCACTGTTCTATTCATTATCTCATAATAGTAGTGATCCTGACGTATCACAATGCATAACGGAATATCTTCGTCATCTTTAATGCAGAGATTTGTATATTGATACTCAGCATCTTTATAGTGCTGAAAATGGAAATTTCCTCTGCATGATGGTGATGATAATTCATATAACTTGCAAAATAAATCAAATAAACGTTGCGCATCAGGCGGAGAGGCAACATCACATAATTCATTTATATATTGATCGGCAGCGGATCTTCGCGTGCTACAGAAAAAATCTTTAATCTTTTCCCATAGTAACGTAAAGAAGGAGCGTTGAGAGATGGCACTTTGAGAAAACATCTCACTCTTTAAAAACCCTCTCCCGATAGTAATTGGCATAATTTAGACCACAAGTGAGTATATAATACTTCATTACTGGAATAGGTGGTATTCAAAATATTATCCCATGTTGCCCATCGGTTTGCCTATCGGTGAAACACCTGATTTTTGCTTTATCCTGAACGTTCAAATTGACCCGTAGTTTTAGTCATGCCCACGCCTCCTGGACATGAAGTATGTCAGGTAAAACGAATGAAACTAAAACGGTTTTCTTAATTTTCACATCATCATGTACCATAAGTAATGATTAATTACACGCTATATTATTTTTAGATAAAGTAAATTGTTGCTCAACCGTGTAGAAATTTTCTTATAAGAAGTTAAACTGAAAGTATTATTAGGCTAACAACAATGAGATATTTAGCGGTAGGGCAGAAGGCCAATACTGATAGCACTTATGATATAAATGCCTTACTCTTTAGTTTCTGTCTTAATTATATTTGTTGTAACGATTAGCTGACGGATTTATTTCCAGTTGGGCGATAAAATTATAAAAACCTGCGAGGAGGCTCAAAATGAAGAAATCAGATGGTGAAATTCACGAAAAGACAGCATCCTGGGGCATTTTGCAGTCAGAATGGCTAAGAAAATGTGGACGGCTATTATTGCTGTTACTTTACCGTTTCGTTATCGGATGGGCTTTTTTTCAGTTACTCGCCATGATCGTGGCAGGGATATTTTTGTTAGGCGTCTTATTATTTCATCCCATAATATTTGTACAGACTATCGCAATCACTGAGAAGTTAAATCATGCTTCGCTTGATTTATGGCATATCCTTAAGTTATGCCTGTGGCATTACGGTATCATCGCAGGGTTTATTTTTATGGCGGAGTGTACGTTAAGTAAAAGTATACGGCAGGTTCAGCGCTTGTCCAAAAAGTTTGGGGCTCAGGATTTTTCTTCACGCCCGTGATCCGCCGCTGCAACCTGCGTTCTTACTGAATAATGGCTATGAGCAGCAGACCGAATTATCTCGGTTCGAGGGGGATTCTATGTGTTTGAACAACTGCGGTGAATCGTAATTTCAGATGCATTATCGCCGACAATCGACGCGTTCCTCACTAATTGCCTTCCTGACTATATAGTGGTCTTATCTTTGGCGAAACAATGTTATTTAGTTATGGAAGGCGACAACAACTGTACTACTGATTATCAAATAACCTTTCTGGTCAGGTAGACTCGCCTTTGTGAAAACACATCGTTATCTGTGCTCCTGGGACTCATTCCCTTGCCGCCTTTAAGCAACTCGAATTATTTTGGGTATAGAACAGGCGGCGTAATGGTCATATAAGCAAAATATAACCTCTCCGTTTGTGATAAGGCACAGATTACAGGGGGGAATGATGTTTATTTTAACCATCTGTTTAAGCGCTGTCCGCTAATCTTTACCTGCTCAAATACATAATCACCCCTGTGACTCTCGCGAGGTGTAACATATGGTAAAATGCGTATCTTCTTTCCTCCTGTTCAGCCTGTTTTCCATTCAGGCAATGTCAGCTGAAAACCATATTGATCTCCACCAGCCAAAAGACTTTGTCGATATTACTACGGTCGCCCCCGACGTACAGGTAGACATGCGATACTTCACTTCCCATAACTTTATTGGTCGCCCAATTAAAGGCTATAACGCGCCTGTTTGCCTGTTAACACGACCAGCCGCGAACGCAGTGAAGCAGGTCGCCGATCGTTTACGTCCCTTCGGACTTACCTTGAAAATATATGATTGCTACCGTCCGCAAAGCGCAGTGAACGACTTTATCGCGTGGGCCAAAGATCCTTCTCAAAACCAAATGAAAAACGAATTTTATCCGCTGGTAGAGAAAAAGCGTCTGTTTGAGGAAGGTTATCTTGCCGCCAGATCCGGCCACAGTCGGGGAAGTACGCTTGATCTAACGATTGTTCCACTCGACAGTAAAATACCGATATACCATCCCGGACGACCACTGGTGAATTGTACTGCGTCCGCGGCACAACGCTCGCCAGATAATAGTCTGGATTTTGGTACCGGCTTTGACTGTTTTAGTCCGTTATCCCATCCCGATAATGCCATGCTTACCGCTCAGCAACGCGCAAATAGGTTGTTATTACAAACATTGATGCGTGATGCGGGCTTTACGCCACTGGATACTGAATGGTGGCACTTCTCCCTTACTCATGAACCATACCCGAACACCTGGTTTGACTTTCCCGTTAAGCAGAGACCCTGAAACGGCGTTTTGTTGCGAAATCTAATCATTACGCCTGTTGGAAAGCACCATAACAGTTAGCAAATCGTTGTTAATTTTAACAACTGATATACACTGCGGTTGCCACCTGCAAGCAGCGCTCAATGAGAACGAATAATGAAAAAATATCAACGTCTGGCGGAGCAAATTAGAGAACAAATCGCCTCTGGCGTTTGGCAGCCCGGCGATCGATTACCCTCGCTGAGGGAGCAGGTCGCCAGTAGCGGCATGAGTTTTATGACTGTCGGTCATGCGTACCAGTTGCTGGAAAGTCAGGGCCGGATTATCGCCCGTCCGCAATCCGGTTATTATGTCGCGCCGCATCCGGTTTGTCGGTCAGTCGCGACGGCAGCGCACGTTATTCGGGATGAAGCCGTAGATATCAATACCTATATTTTTGAGATGCTGCAGGCCAGCCGTGATACCTCAGTGGTGCCTTTTGCTTCAGCGTTTCCCGATCCGCGTCTGTTTCCCTTGCCGCAATTGAACCGATCTCTGGCGCAGGTCAGTAAAACCGCGACGGCAATGAGCGTCATCGAAAATTTGCCGCCAGGTAATGCAGAATTGCGCTATGCAATAGCACGCCGTTACGCGCAGCAGGGGATTACCGTTTCTCCTGACGAGATCGTCATTACCGCCGGCGCGCTGGAAGCGTTGAATCTTAGTTTACAGGCGGTGACGGCGCCGGGAGACTGGGTGGTGGTGGAGAACCCCTGTTTCTACGGTGCGCTACAGGCCCTGGAGCGATTGCGCCTGAAAGCGTTGTCGATACCCACCGATGTTAAAGAAGGTATCGATCTTATGGCGCTGGAACAGGCGTTACAGGAATATCCGGTGAAAGCGTGCTGGTTAATGACCAACAGCCAGAATCCGTTAGGGTTCACGCTGAGTGCTGAGAAAAAAGCGCGGCTGGTTGCGTTACTCACGCACCATAACGTGATGCTAATTGAAGACGATGTTTATAGCGAACTCTACTTTGGCCGCGAGAAACCTCTGCCCGCCAAAGCATGGGATCGCGACGATACCGTGTTGCATTGTTCGTCTTTTTCCAAATGTCTGGTTCCCGGTTTTCGCATTGGCTGGGTTGCGGGAGGAAGCCATGCCAGACAAATTCAGCGTTTGCAGTTAATGAGCACATTATCCACCAGTTCCCCCATGCAATTGGCGTTAGTGGATTATCTCTCGACTCGTCGATATGACGCGCATCTGCGTCGATTGCGAAGGCAGCTTGCCGAACGTAAACAGCAAGCCTGGCAAACCCTTTTGCGCCATCTCCCGGCGGAAGTAAAAATTCACCATAACGATAGCGGTTATTTTCTTTGGCTGGAGCTACCTGAGCAGCTTGATGCCGGTGAACTTAGCGCCAAAGCGCTTGAACACCTTATCAGTATCGCGCCGGGGAAAATGTTTTCAACGTCCGGCGCCTGGACGCGTTTCTTTCGTTTTAACACCGCATGGCATTGGGGAGAACGGGAAGAACAGGCCGTAAAACAGCTTGGCAGCCTGATTCGCGAGATGCTGAGCGCTAAAAGCCTTGTGTGAGGTGGAATGCGTGTCAGCTCACAACCTGACTAAATTTCCCGAGTGTGCCGGGTGAGCATCTGGCGCGCCGTCTATTTTTAGGAAAGCGGCGGTCCGTTCGCCGGAAATCGATTAATGACGATATGGGAAAATGCTATGCAATATCAATTACTGATTAATGGCGTGCTGGTGGACGGCGAGGGAGAAAGGCAGTCCGTTTATAACCCGGCGACAGGCGAGGTCATACTTGAGATTGCGGAAGCGTCGCCCGCGCAGGTTGACGCCGCAGTGCTGGCCGCCGATAGCGCGTTTGCCGAATGGGGGCAGACCACACCCAAAGCACGGGCGGAATGTCTGTTAAAACTGGCGGACAGCATCGAGCAAAACGCCCTTGAGTTCGCCCGGCTTGAATCGCAAAACTGCGGTAAGCCTTTGCACTGCGTAATTAATGATGAAATTCCGGCAATCGTGGATGTCTTTCGCTTTTTTGCCGGCGCGGCCCGTTGTTTGAGTGGGCTGGCGGCGGGCGAATATCTGGAAGGACATACGTCGATGATTCGCCGGGATCCGATTGGCGTGGTTGCCTCTATCGCGCCGTGGAATTATCCGCTCATGATGGCGGCCTGGAAGCTGGCGCCAGCGCTGGCGGCAGGTAACTGCGTGGTGATTAAGCCTTCTGAAATCACGCCGCTGACGGCGCTTAAACTTGCCGCGCTGGCGAAGGATATCTTTCCGCCGGGGGTGCTCAATGTCCTGTTCGGACGAGGGCAGACTGTTGGCGATGTATTGACCGGTCATGAAAAAGTACGCATGGTCTCTTTAACCGGTTCTATCGCGACCGGGGAGCATATTCTGCGCCATACTGCGCCAGCGATAAAACGTACGCATATGGAACTCGGTGGTAAAGCCCCGGTGATTGTTTTTGATGACGCCGATCTGGATGCGGTGGCGCAGGGCGTCCGGACTTTCGGTTTCTATAATGCCGGACAGGATTGTACTGCGGCGTGCCGTATATACGCGCAGCGCGGTATCTATGATGCGCTGGTCGAAAAGCTAGGGAACGCGGTGAGCAGCCTGAAAATAGGCGCGCCGGAGGATGAGTCGACAGAGCTGGGGCCGTTAAGTTCGCTGGCGCACCTGAAGCGCGTCACAGCGGCTGTAGAGGAGGCGAAGGCCCTCAGCCATATCCGTGTGATTACTGGCGGAAGTCAAACGGAAGGTAAAGGTTACTATTTCGCTCCGACGTTGCTGGCAGACGCAAAACAGGAAGATGCCATCGTGCAACGCGAGGTCTTCGGCCCGGTGGTCAGTATAACCGTCTTTGATGATGAAGATCAGGTTCTGAGGTGGGCCAACGATTCTCGCTATGGTCTGGCATCCTCCGTCTGGACTCAGGACGTCGGGCGGGCGCACCGGCTTAGCGCCAGATTGCAGTATGGCTGTACCTGGATTAATACCCATTTCATGTTGGTTAGCGAGATGCCGCATGGAGGGCAAAAACAGTCGGGATACGGCAAAGATATGTCATTGTATGGTCTGGAAGACTACACTCTTGTCCGCCACATCATGGTTAAGCATTAAGGATCATTTACTGTTCAGAAAAATCATGAAAAAATAGGCGGGTGTTGGCGGAGAGGGGGACCTCCCCGCCAACATGCGCAGCAAGTACTCAAAGGTTGAACACCTCAAGCAAACCAGCCGAATCTCAACGAGATCAGACCCAAAAGTCCTGCAGCAGCAAAGACATTAATCAGCACGACGGTTTTACTGGAAACATTCATTTTCGCCACCTTTCATCATAACCCCTATGGGTATAGTACGGGTTGGCGAGATCCGCAATAATACGTAAACAGGATATTCTGTGAGCGGAGCCGTGCATTGAGAACGTTTTGCTGTTAAGGCTGATAAACCTTGATGTGTGTCGAATAAAAAGAGCATATTGCGCGCGTTTTTTCCTCTGGTTGGCGCGGATGCCTGATATGACCCTCTTTCAAAAGATATTAATTTTTTACGCCGTCATGGCGGTGATATCATCCCTGATCACCTGGTTTTTGACTCATGACAAAAAACGAATTCGTTTCCTGAGCGCCTTTTTGGTTGGCGCGACATGGCCGATAAGTTTCCCCGTCGCGTTGCTGTTTTCGCTTTTCTGACCTCAAGCCCGATACAGGTTACCGGGCATGGTTTTTCCGCCAGGTCAGGCTATCAGGGCAATTAATTGCTCTCTGTCTACGTCGGTAACGTCCTGCGGATGCCGATATCCTGCGTTCTCATTGGCCAGGGTATACAGCGCAACAAGCCAGTCATAGACATAGCGGCTGGCGGCGTGAACGGGCTGTTCGTCAAGCTTTGTTAGACGCAACATTGTCGAACGCGACGTTGCGGCGAAAATGGCTGCGCCTTTCTGAACGCGGCTGGCCGGGCGTTGGGCCTCCTCGATATTTGTGTAGCCGAGCCAGGCGATGAAGTTACCAATGATGGCATGAAGCTGCGCGCCGCTCACCTCCTCGCGCTGCATGGTTTTCTGTAACTGCTGAGGTAAACCGAGGCGATAGCTGGCGGTAATTAAAATCTCCGCCACGGCGTTGAGCATCTGCGGTTCCAGACCCAGACGCTGCGCATTATCCCGGCAGTGGGCCCACTGGCGCAGATGATTGATCCACATTTTGTGCGCCTGGTAGCCTGTTTCATGACCTTCTGACGCTGAAGCGCGCGTTGGTTCGTCGGCAAAGAGATCGATCGCGTCATTAAATAAACCGCTGACCTGTTCTTCTCGCGACTGTCGGGTGCGCAGCAACGCTTCGAAGTTCTGTACCGGCGGTAACAGCCCGGCCAGCAGGTCGCCATGTCTGGCGGCCTGGGCCTGAAGACGCCGGATCACGGTTTCAACCGGTAGCTGCGCGTCATCAAACATCGGTAACAGATCGCGCACGCGGCCTCGCAGTTGTTCGCGTAACGCCTGTAAGCGCGCCTGTCGCTGTGGTGCCGATGTCGCCTGCGATAACCATTCCACCAAACGCTGCATACTGTGTTTATCCAGCGCCTGCAGCGTTCCCCAATGCACGCCAGGTTTACCCATCAACTGCTGGACGGCTTCATCCAGATTTTGCTGGGTGGCAAAACGGGCATCCTGTGGAGTAATAGCCCAGACGACGCCCGGTAACGCTGATTCATGCTGCGGCTGCGTGGCGTTAACCCACTCCAGTAAGTGACGGGCGGCGGTGGGCGTTTGCGAGCGAGATGCCAGAGCATTGCAAATCACCAGAACATCGGGCTGTACCTGTTGACGGTAATGGGCCAGCATCCAGCCTAATTTCGCCCGCCATAACGGATGAGGATGACTGTCTGGCGCGACCGGAATATCCAGTAAATCAACATTATCCAGTACGCTGTTTTCAACGGTTAGCACCAGTTCGCGGGTAAGCAGCGCCAGAGAATCAAGCGAAAGGCTGACCGCATTGAGCAGTCGGCCTTCCTTAACCGGATGCACCACCACATCGCTTTGCGTATCGCTGGCGGTTAGCGCCATTTGCGTCAGGAAGTTTTCCGCCGGTAAGCCAAAATGATCGACCAGCAGGCTGAGCGGCGCCGCCAGTTCCCCGGCATGGCTGGTTTGTTGCAACATATGCGCCAGCGCCAGCCATTGCTGGGTGATCTCCGGTTGCTCTCCCCACAGTAGTGCCCAGGCGTGCGCCCGAGTCGTGAGATCCAGCGCAGGCAAGAGCGAGGCAAAGTGTTGCCATGTCGCATCATCAATATGTTGTCTGGCGGACGGAAGACAAGAGCGCCAGAAACTCGCGATGGTCGCGACCTCTTCAGCGGTAACGCCGGGGACGGGCTGCGGTTGGCGAAGCGATTGCCATTTCTCCAGGCGTGATGTGATAATGGATTTTTCGACCTGGCGACAAATGTGGGACGAGCTGGTCCAGGCAATAAAGATCTGCACCAGTTCGGCTTCACTGATCAAGCGCAGGCGCAACGGCCAGCTGTTCTCGTTTGAAAAAATGTCGCGCGTAAAGCGAATAGCCATATTCGCTGGCGCATGACCCGGATTGATGTGGCTGAAATAATCATAGTCACGGTCCGGCGTGATAATTTCCAGCTTGCCATTCTCGTTACCGCATAGCGTCGTTAACAGATGCGCTTTTGCGGATTGCGCATACCCGTACAGACCAACGCAGCCATGTGATGCGCAGGCGGCGTTGAGCGCTGACTCATCCGCCGCGGCAAGCGTAAGTTGCGCCAGCAGAGCGTCGGCTTCGTCATCCAGTCGCGTTGCGTAACGGCGCGTGTTGTTAACCCACTCGATAACAGCCTGGGTGGTGTTTAACGGTTTTGTCATTTCAGGTATACACTCCCACTATCTATCCAGTAGTGGCTGCCGCTGTGGCGACGGTCAGCCAGCGTATTCAATTTTAATGTCAGCGCATCGGCGGCGACCGGCGTCCCGTCCTGGAGCCAGGCATCACTTAATATGAACGATTCCGGGGCGCTATCTTTGCTACTGCCGCGTAATTTCAGTCGCACATTCAGTACGCCGTCGCCAGCGATGGTTTTCGCCAGTTCAGCGGAATTAATGCTCAGGCAATAGAGTGGGGTTGCCGGCCAGCGACTGTTCGCCAGTTGACGAAAGCCCAACGTCACGTTGCCGCGTAGCGGAAAATGCAGGCGAGCGTCCAGCGTTGCGCCGGGTTTATCCAAATCGATCTCGTGATACCAGATATTTTCATCGCGAAGCGTATTAACGGTATTATCCAGTACGCCGAGATAACGCACAGTCGAATACGCGCCGATATCAGCCGCTTTAAAATTGAAACGCGGCAGACGTAAGTCCAGCGCCAGGCTGCATAACATCGCGCCTACCGCGGCAGTGGATTTTGGATTGCCGATACGCCCTTGCTGACTGAAGGGATACCATTCATGTACCTGATACTTATCCATCCACACAATGCGATTAACCGGCACCGGTTGTAAGTGCCGGATGAGCGCCTGTACGCCGGGTAAACAGGTCGGTCTCCCCGTCACCAGCAAGATATCGCAGTGATAGTGGGAGATCGCTTCGCAGACCGCATGAAGCGGCGTTGTCAGCGTAAACTGACCGGCCAGCAGAGCCTCCTGAAGCTGGCTAAACTGGATTTGCAACGGCACATTGAATATATCAAATGTCGGCGAACCAGACGGTAAGGCATGATCGATCGCCTGCTGGATATAGTTCATCACGTTGCTTGTTGGGCGGCGGATCAGCAGATCGCCAAATGTCGCGTGTAAACCAGCAAACGGATCGTTAATGTCGCTTTGCTCCCAGGCGGAAAGTACCGCATGGCCCAGCGGCATAAATAATTGCAGCGCCGTTTGCTGGCGCAAAATGGCCTGAGTATCAATTCGTCCCGAATCGCCAAATAAGGTCGCCAGCAGGGCGGCGGCATCCGTAACGCCTGCCCGTTGCAACGCCGTTTGCAGGGAAGGGAGTACGCAACGCTGAATGATATCCAATAGCAGATCGTCCCCGGCGACTTTAAAACCTTCGCGAAACAGGAGGTGAGGCGTAATTTTTACATTGGCCCCCACGCCGTCATCTAACTGATAGTGAACGATCGCCATATCCGTCGTGCCGCCGCCGATATCAATCGATGCCACGCGCAATGCGCGCCCGGGGACGACGCCGGGTTCAGGCTGGCGATCCGGTCTGGCGAGTGCATTAAAAAAGGATTCGGTACGCCCGGCGTAATGCGAAATGGCTTCGTTATAAAGCCATACCAGTTGGCCGCAACTTGCTTCGTCCCATTCCATCTGTATTTCTGGTACCGGCACCACGCTTTTTTCACGCTGCTTAGGCGTGGTGAAATCCTCATCCTGCGGATGCCAGCCCATGGCTTTCCAGACCAGCGCCAGCGCTTCAAACATTCGCTGGCGGAAAATTTCTCGCTCCTGTTTCGGCATAGCGGAAGGCAGCGTTAAAATCAGGGTGCGTAGCTGGCGCGGCGAGGCGGGAAAGCCGAGTCGCAGCCGGGTGGCGACGCTGTTAATTTGCCCCAGCGCCTGAGCCAGAATTTCGCACAACATATGCGTCATCAAGGTGCTACGGCTGTATTGCGGCGAAAAAACCGGTAGCCTTTCTTCATGCGGCAGGCGGAATAACGGCTGTCCGTCGTCGTTCATCAGATTCATCAGCGGAAACGCGGTGGCAAGCGGTTCGCGCTGCGTTTTACCGTGGATCTGGCTAAAACGCCAGTCCTGCAAGGCGGGGGTTTCATCCCACAGGTAGCGGCGCGGGCTGGAGATACCGCTGCTGCCTTCGGTGCCCACACGCTGCATAGCAAGGGCGCGAGCCTCGTCGCCCACACGCACAATGGAAGGCCAGACAAAGGCGTCGTCTCGTCCGCTTTCGACAGAAAAGTGTTGCTTGCCAAAGCGCGCTTCTGAGAATTCTACCCGGCTGGTAAATAAAGGATCGTTCAGATACTGCGGCTCGCTTAAAGAACGCACCTGAAGCTCTGCCGTCTGGCGTAACCCGTCATTCGCATCGCCATGATCCTCGATCAAGACGCCGCAGGTATGCGTATTGCCGACATCCAGAATCAGATCGACCGGGATTGCGGGCGTGCTTAACGTATGTGTCACAAACTTTACTTCCGGCACCGTAAGCTGTTCGCCTAACAGCGTCAGTAAATTCAACCAGTGCGCCTGATACTCAAAGCTACGCAGCGCTTGTTGTATGGCCTGTTCCGAACGGTTTTCCACCTGTGAGGCATACTGAAGAAACGACTCGCGCAGCCAGCCGTCAATCCATGTCTGGTCAAGAAAATCGGCAACTTCTTCATCGCGCCAGGCGAGCGCAAAACGTGTGCCATTGAGCAGATCGTTTTCGCAAGGCGCCAACGCCGCAGGCATATTTTTTGCCAGCTGACTGTCGAAGGCGAGGG
Source organism: Salmonella sp. A7 (assembly GCF_020181675.1). Classification (NCBI taxonomy): domain Bacteria; kingdom Pseudomonadati; phylum Pseudomonadota; class Gammaproteobacteria; order Enterobacterales; family Enterobacteriaceae; genus Salmonella; species Salmonella sp. A7. The sequence goes on from NZ_CP084001.1 coordinate 2,297,725, forward strand.
TGATGCGGTGTGTGTTTCCGGCGCTATCTGGCTCGCTGAGTTTACGTACCTGAATGCGCGCCCAGTTATCCGGCCCGTCAATAAAGGTACGCGGCGGATTAAAACGCAGGAACGGCAGGGGGAGCCAGATTCCGTCGAGTACATCCAGAGAATAGTGCAGCGTCTGAGTGCTTTCCGGTTTCACGACTTCGGGTTGGCCGCCAGCACGTCCTGGCAACGTGTAGCGCCCGCTGGTCAGATCAAAATCGAGGCGCAGTAGCGGACCGTTTGCCGTTTTGCGCACAAAACGTCCGTAGTGGGCCGACTCTTGCGGCGTTAAGCCAAAATCAAGAAACTGGACGCCGCTGTTTGCAATGAGCGTGACGCTCTGTTTGTAATCACACAGATTGACCAACATAAAATCAGGCACCTATCTTTTTAAACGTCAACGGAATTGCCGCGTGGTCGCCATAACGGGCGGTACAGGTTGCGACGTCATTGACGCCTGCTTTACAGGTAATTTCCGGCATCGGATAACGTGAACCGTCGGTGCAGCGCGCATTGCCGCGACTTTTAATCATCAGCTCGCCCGTTTGATGCAGACCAGAGAAAATTTCCGCCCGACAAACCACGTTATCGCCATGTACTACGCGCGCGATACCTTTGTTATTTTGGATCTGATAACGCAGAGAGGGCGGCTTGCCGGTAATCGGATCTTTGACATCCACGCTGACCCGCCAGCTACCGTTTAAAAAGCGCGTGGTTCCAAGCTTCATCTGCGTACTGTCCATCACCAGTGCGTCTTTGGGGATAGCGGCAATAATAACAGGCGCTTCCGGCAACGGCGCCGCTTTGGGGGCGGGCGTCACCTCAGCGCGATGCAGCGGCAAATGCGCGGTGAGTTCAGGCAATGGGGTAACGTCAGTTTTCGCGGTAGCGACAGGCGCGGCGCGAACAGGAGAGGCCCCGTCAACGGATGAAGATGGCCAGAAAAAAGGCGTGGCGACGGCGGCGATAACCACGGCAGCGACAGGTAAGCTCCACAGCGGTAGACGGCGAGCTCTTTTCGCCTCAGCAACCGGGATGGGTGTGGCCGGCTTCGGCTCGCTAACGATAACGGGCGGCGCAACAGGTTCCTCCGGCATTTTCGGCGGCTCAATGACAGACGTTAACAAGGGTTCATCCGCCTGACTAAACGCCGCCTCTACCAGCGGCTTTTCTTCGGGCTCCGGCTCCGGCTCGACCAGAGGGATGTCGGGGATTGCCTCGGTTATCCGCAGGCAGTCCAGCACATCATCGCGTGTATTTTCGTTGAGATTAACGAATCCCCAGAAGGTGATAACCGGTTTGCCGTTAACCAGGAAAACATGATTTTCGCCGGGAAATTGCGTCGCTTTCTCAAGTAGCGATCCAAATAGCTGAAGCGCTGTTTTACCGGATTGCAGACTTTTGCGACTGAGTGCAGCCGCGCTTTCAAAAGTGCTGGCTAAATAACGTAAAGCCCGAGAACGTGTCTCTTCGTCAGCCGCTTTCCACGCTATCGCCTGACCTTCAATCGGCGAATACCAGTCAACCCGATCGCCATTATCGTTAAGTTGCGGAATCGCCAGACAGTCAACCATCGCCTGCTGTTTACGCAGACGAAGCGTTTCGCGAATTTGCAATGCTGATTCAAATACGGCCTGACCGCCGCCGCCCACGGCCTGATAATCATCCAGATTGCCGCTGCGCAAGAGAGATTTTGCCACGTTGTTATCCCTTAGACTTCTTCACGCGTCTACTTTACGGGGTCTATACGCAAGCAAACGGCGGAAGAAAGGCAAAAAGGCGCGAATTCTCGGTCTATTAAGCCCCGTGTTTCCACTTGACGTAAGTTAAATCAGGGTGGCGGCGGCGAATGACCGCATCGGGCGACAATAACGCGTATAATAGGCGAATCATGCTGTTACAGAATAAAGAGTAGGAGAGCTTATGTCGCACCTGGAGGAAGTGAGCGCCCGCGTGGATGCCGCCATCGCGGAGAGCGTAATTGCCCATATGAATGAATTGCTGATTGCCTTGAGCGATGACGCTGAATTACGTCGCGAAGATCGTTATGTGCAGCAGCAGCGTTTACGCACGGCTATCGCGCATCACGGCAGGCAATATCAAGAAGATCGGGACGCGCGCCGCGAGCAGCTCACCAAAGGCGGCACGATCCTGTAACCCATTAAAACTGGCGCTTCGCAATCAGCCATGCGCCAATGACCAGCAACAGCGCGCCAAACGCCGGCCCGACCATTGCGCGTAACGTGACGCCGTGGCTACGCGCGATATCCAGCGCCAGTCCGCCGATTAACTGGCTGGCGACCAGTACCGCGATAGTCGTCGCGGCGCCAACGTTCTGATACCCGCTAATGCTGGCAAATACAAAAAATGACCCCAGCAGACCGGGGATCAATGTCCACCAGCGAACGCTGGCGACCAGCTCGCCGAAACCCGCAGCGCCTTGCTTAAACCACAATATCGTCACAAATAAAACGATCCCTACCAGCGAGTTCAACAGCATAGCGATCAGAATCGTCGATGATGTCTGCGTAATACGCACCATAATACTGTTTTGTACCACCAGCCCGACGCCGGCGGCGATCAAAAAGATAAGCGTCAGCGACTGGTTCATCAGCAGGCGTCCGGCGCGGCGTGTTCATCAAGCTGGAGCTGCATAAACGTAAGATCTAACCAACGGCCAAATTTTACGCCGACCTGCGGCATTTGCGCGGTAACGGTAAATCCCAGCGAATGATGCAGGCGTATTGAGGCGGCATTCTGTGACTCAATACCGGCCACCATCACATGCTTGCCGCAGCGTCGGGCTTCGTCGATCAGTCTGCTGAGCAGTTTTCGCCCCAGTCCTTTCCCCTGGTGCGCCGGATGAACATAAACCGAGTGCTCGACGGTATAGCGAAAACCGTCAAAACTGCGCCAGTCGCCAAATGATGCATAGCCAGTCACTACGCCATTTTCTTCGCTTACCAGCACCGGATAGCCCAGTAATTGACGGGCCTCATACCAGGCAAGGCGATTATCCGTATCGACCGTCCGATCGTTCCAGATGGCCGCAGTATGTAATACCGCATGGTTATAGATTTCGGTAATCGCGGCGCAGTCTGCTTTATCGGCAAAGCGAATCGTCATAGGGAACCCCAGGGAATGTTTACGATAGTGTTAGAAATACTATTGAAGGCGGCATAAATCAACGAATTAGCACAAGAATTCATGTTTAGCGAGGAGGGGGGAAAGTCGTTCATAAAAGCGCACAGCCTGATATCTGAGAGTGTTTAACTCCCTCAGAAAGCTAATGTTCGACTATTATTGATGGATTATGCCAGGCATGAGGAGAATAGAATGAAGCAACAGACCAACCGAAATCGTCGTTGGGTTTTGGCCTCGCGTCCCCACGGCGCGCCGCAGATGGATAACTTCCGCCTCGAAGAAGATGACGTCGCGACGCCCGGTGAAGGGCAGGTGCTATTGCGTACCGTTTTTTTATCACTCGACCCTTATATGCGTGGCCGCATGAGCGATGAACCCTCTTATGCGCCGCCTGTTGAACCTGGCTGCGTTATGGTTGGCGGTACGGTTAGTCGCGTTGTCGCGTCAAACCATCCTGATTACCGACCAGACGAATGGGTGTTGAGTTACAATGGTTGGCAGGATTATGACATTTCAGATGGCGAAGGGTTGGTAAAGCTGGGTGATAATCCGCAACATCCTTCCTGGTCGCTGGGTATTTTAGGAATGCCGGGATTTACCGCCTATATGGGGTTACTGGATATCGGCCAGCCGAAAGAGGGCGAAACGCTGGTTGTCGCCGCCGCCACTGGCCCCGTAGGCGCAACGGTTGGGCAAATTGGCAAGCTGAAGGGCTGCCGGGTCGTGGGTATTGCTGGCGGCGCGGAAAAATGCCGTCATGCAACAGACGTTTTGGGATTTGATCTGTGCCTTGATCATCACGCTGATAATTTCCCACAACAGCTTGCACAGGCCTGCCCGCAGGGTATCGATATCTATTATGAGAATGTCGGTGGTAAAGTCTTTGACGCCGTCTTACCGCTACTGAATACGTCGGCGCGGATTCCGCTCTGCGGTCTGGTCAGCGGCTACAATGCGACAGCGTTGCCGGACGGTCCAGACAGACTGCCTCTGCTGATGGCAACATTACTTAAAAAGCGTATTCGCCTGCAAGGTTTTATCATCAACCAGGACTATGGTCACCGGATACATGAGTTTCAGCAAGAAATGGGGCGTTGGATCAAAGAAGGGAAAATACATTACCGGGAGCAGATTACTGATGGGCTGGAAAATGCGCCAGAAGCGTTTATGGGGCTGCTGGCGGGGAAGAACTTTGGCAAAGTCGTGATACGTTTAGCGGACGATGCGTAAAGAAAAAATGGCGGCATTATGTCGCCATAAAAATGTGCAAATTTTAAAATTCCGGCTTTACTTATATTCATCATTCAGATCGCGGTGGGGCAGCTTATCTCCCTCAGCGGCCTGAACCGGTCAAAAATCTTGATACATGAAGGAATGACGGAGATAAAACGGTTGCCATAAAGAAACCTGTATTGTTGTAAAAGATGAGAATATCACGCAAGTAAATTATCACTTTTATTTATTTGGCCGTTCGGGCCTGGATTATCTTTTTTACAATTAAGTTCCGAAACTTCTTCGGGACTCGATTGCGATGTTGTTCTGCCAAGAGGTGAAGGAAGGAAAATGCCGGGTACGGAAAAAACACAACATATAAGCCTGACCACACAGGTTGAAAATCGGTTAAAGCATCAATTGTCTATTGGCGCATTAAAACCAGGCGCAAGGCTTATCACTAAAAATATCGCTCAAGAGTTAGGCGTCAGTATTACGCCGGTGCGTGAGGCCCTGTTAAGGCTGGTCTCTTCCAGTGCTTTGGCGGTGGCGCCAGCACAGGCGTTTATGGTGCCGGAGATCTCGCTGGAAAGTTTGCTGGAAATTAATACGATTCGTACTGCCCTGGAGGAGATGGCGGTGGTCGCCGCTGCGGGTAAGATTACTCCGGATCGCGAGCAGACACTGAATGCGCTATTAGATGAATTTCAACAGGCGCTGGAAAGTGGCGTTATGGAGAAAATTCTTTTGGCCAACCGCGCATTCCGCTTTGAGATCTACCACTACGCGGATATGCCAACGCTGTATGCCATGATCGAGCAATTATGGGTACGCCTGGGGCCAAGCCTGCATTTTTTATATGATAATTTTAAACTTGATGATTATCAAAACGGCGTTAATCTGTACAGAAAATTGCTTAATGCGTTAGTGACTGGTGATAAAGAAGCCAGTCGCCACTGCCTACAGAACGTTTTGCAACAAAACGTAGCGACGATTAAAAATCAGTACTTCATGTAACCTTCATGAAACTATGACTTATCAATAGCGGGGATTCCCCGCTATTGCCGGATATTTGCCGGATATTTATTCAAATTGCCATGCCAGATTAATCCCCACGCCATAGTTACGCCCTGGCGCTGGCTCATAATATCGGCCATTAGATTCATTAACGATCACTGAACCGATATATTCTTTATCAAATAGATTATCTACCCGCCCAAAAATATCGACGGTAAGCTGACTGTAATTAAATTTATACCCTGTATTTAGTCCAACAACGGTATACGAAGGCGCTTTGGCGGTATTTTCATCATTGGCCATGATATCGCCCATATAGCGAACGTCTGTTCCGGCGTACCACCCCTCATCCGGGATAAAACCTAATGAGGCGAATCCCATATTACGGGCGATGCCGGGCATCCGGTTTCCATCACAGTTTTGCCCCTGACAAACGTTACTGCGATAGGTCGCATCCAGCCAGGTCCATGATGCTTTCACCCGCCAGTCGCCGGCGAAGCGCTGGTCCAACGAGAGTTCTGCGCCCTGGCGGCGTGTTTTACCCGCGTTTTTGTAGGTAGTGCGTCCTCCCATACTACTGGCGACAACAATTTCATCATCGGTATCGGTTTGAAATAACGCGGCGGTCAACAAGCCATTGCCAATCCGCGTTTTACTGCCGACTTCCACCGTATCATTGGTCGACGGTTTGAGGTCAAAGTTGAACCCACTTTGGCCGTCAGCGCGATAAGAAAGCTCATTGATTGTGGGAGTTTCAAATCCGCGACCGGCAGCAAGATAGAGATTCCAGGCGTCAGTTAACGCATATTTTAGCGATCCGGCGGGTAGCCAGTGGTGATAGCTGGCGTCGCCGCTGTCATCGCCATTGCCGGGCGCGATATAGTGATCGTTAGAATCGAACCACACGGAACTGTAGCGCACGCCAGCATCCAGCGAGAGTTTTTGCGTAAGCTGCCACTGGGTTTGCAGATAAGGATCGACATTCCACATCAGGTTACGCTCATCCCGGCGTAAATCGCCTTTATGCCCAAACTCAGGGGTGCCGTTGTTGAGACGGAAGTTATTGTAACCCTTGCGGTTTTCGCTCATGTTTTCATAGTTTACTCCGCCAGTGAAGGTGACCGGCACACCTAATTCTCCCCGGTGAGTCCAGCGGGAATCAATGCCCTGATAGTGGCGTTGCAGTGTAATTACGCCGCCAGCCTGAGCTGGTTTTAGCTGTGCCACCAGGGGAATAGACTGGTATTGCGTGGTTTCCCGCTCTCCGGCGTAGGCCATCACGCTGATATCATCCTGCGCGCTGAGCTGACGTTCATAACGCAATCCTGCCTGAGTTTGTTTGATGGTTTTACGCGTATTGTACTGTTCAGCGCGCGGCGCCTGTTGCGGATCGGCTTTCCATTCAGATTCGGTAAGTCCGCCGGGATCGTCCGCCTTAATGTCCACACTATTAAAAATCAGCGAGAGTTTACTGACATCGTCAAGGCGAACGCCCAGTTTGGCATTAGCCAGATTTTTTCGCGCACCGCTGTGATCGCGGTAGCCGTGGGTGGTGAAACGGGTAGTCGATACCGTGTAATCCACGTCGCCTGGCTGTGTGCCGTCACCCATCGCGCCCGTGGCTTTTAGCCCATAGCGCCAGCTTCCATAACTGCCGTAGTAGCTGCTGGCCTCAAGGGTAGGCGGCTGTTTGCCGGTTTCGGTGGTGACATTTATCACGCCGCCGGAAGCATTGCCGTATAGCGCTGAGAAAGGGCCGCGTAACACTTCAACGTCTTGTATGCTGTTAATATCAATATTCGAAATCTGGCCTTGCCCATCCGGCATGGTGGCGGGAATGCCATCAACATACAGACGAATGCCGCGCACGCCAAAGGCGGAACGCGAGCCAAATCCGCGGATAGAGATTTGCAGATCCTGCGCGTAGTTCTGCCGGTTTTGCACCTGCAATCCCGGGACGCTGGTTAAAGACTCAGATAAATTGACGCGCGGCGTCGCCAGACGCATGTCTTCTCCCTCAATGACGCTAACGGCGGCAGGTGTATCCAGTTCGGATACGGTTTGCGGCGTTGCGGTGACTATCATGGTTTGTTCATTGGGCGCGCTGGCGGCCTGAAGGACCGGGGAGAAGGTCAGAGGCAATAAGAGGGCGGGATAAAGTCGCTGTCTAACGGAAATAATTTTCATGAAAATGCCGGATAAATGTAAGCGTATCAATGGAAAACGTGACATTAAGGGTAGTCAATATGTAAAGTTTTGAAATTTTAATCGCACATTAAGTTAAGAAAATGTGCGGTATTTAAGAGCCATGACATTCGCAGGCGAGGAAAAGCTCCACTTTCTGATAAATAATGATTATTATTCTCAACTTATAATAAGTGCGGAACGAAGATCCCGCGCAGCGAAGTAGTGTGAAGCAGCTATACACGTTTTTATCAAAGGGAGTCGTCATGCACTTACGTCATCTTTTTTCGCCGCGCCTGCGTGGTTCTTTATTGTTAGGTTCGCTCCTCGTCGCATCCTCATTTAGCACGCTGGCGGCGGAAGACATGCTGCGTAAAGCGGTAGGCAAAGGCGCTTATGAGATGGCCTGGAGTCAGCAAGAAAACGCGCTCTGGCTGGCTACATCGCAAAGCCGTAAACTGGATAAAGGCGGCGTAGTTTATCGTCTCGACCCGGTGACGCTGGAAATCACGCAAGCGATTCATAACGATCTCAAGCCGTTCGGCGCCACCATCAATGCCGCGACCCAAACGCTGTGGTTTGGCAATACCATTAACAGCGCTGTTACCGCGATTGATGCCAAAACGGGTGATGTAAAAGGTCGTCTGGTACTTGATGCGCGCAAACGTACTGAAGAGGTTCGTCCGTTACAGCCCCGTGAGCTGGTTGCCGATGCGGCGACCAACACGATCTACATTAGCGGTGTTGGTAAAGAGAGTGCTATTTGGGTAGTGGATGGCGAAACCATCAAACTGAAAACGACGATCGAAAATACCGGCAAAATGAGTACGGGTCTGGCGCTCGACAGTAAAGCGCAACGCCTGTACACCACCAATGCGGATGGTGAATTTATCACCATCGATACCGCCAGCAATAAAATTCTCAGTCGTAAGAAGTTGCTGGATGACGGTAAAGAACACTTCTTTATTAACCTGAGTCTCGATACCGCAGGTCATCGCGCGTTTATCACCGACTCGAAGGCGACTGAGGTTCTGGTTGTCGATACCCGTAATGGCAATATTCTTGCCAAAATCGCGGCGCCTGCTTCTTTGGCCGTCCTGTTTAACCCGACACGTAACGAGGCGTATGTGACACATCGTCAGGCAGGGCAGGTCAGCGTGATCGATGCGAAGACCTATAACGTTGTTAAAACGTTCGATACGCCGACGTACCCGAATAGCCTGGCGCTATCGGCAGACGGTAAAACGCTCTACGTCAGCGTGAAGCAGAAATCGACACGTGAACAGGAAGCGACGCAGCCGGATGATGTTATTCGCATTGCTCTGTAAATAGGGTATGGAGGGGGAAACCCCTCCAGTCATCTCTTTAAACGCACCGATACGCCTCGTTACACCCCGCCGATAGCCTGATGATTCTGTGAGAATTACACTGCCTTTTTGCTGTAGTTAACTCATTATATTCACGAGGAAAATATGAAAAGGTTATTTATATGCTCTGGTTTGGGCATGATGTTTTTTATGCTTGCGGGTTGCACAACCAACTATGTGATGACGACGAAGAATGGGCAAACGATCGTAACTCAGGGTAAGCCGCAGTTAGATAAAGAGACGGGAATGACCAGTTATACCGATCAGGAAGGCAACCAGCGGGAAATTAACAGCAATGATGTGGCGCAGTTGATTAAGGCTGACTAAGCATTGGGCGCGATGCGGTGTTGGCGGCAACGCGCATTAAACCCGGCAGGCCTGGGGCTGCCGGGGAAGGGTAATGTTATGTCGCTGCTTCTTCTTTCAATACGACACTCTCTGTCGAATCCGCCGTCACTGGCGCAGTGCGATGAATCTCCGCCACGCGACGTCGCACGCCAAACCAGCCGGCGACCAGCAGAATAGCGATCAGCGGCAACGAGGCGATAGTGTAAGTTCCATTCGGGTAGTCAAACGCCATGAGTACCAGCACGCTCAATAAAAACAACAGCGTTAGCCAGGAGGTAAAAGGCGCGCCGGGCAGTTTAAAACTGACGTCTGCGGCTTTGCCTTCTTTTATCGCCTGGCGTAAACGCATCTGGCACACCATGATAAACGCCCACGATGCGATAATGCCGAGCGAGGCAAAATTAAGAACGATCTCAAACACGCGGGAGGGGACCAGGTAATTCAGGAACACGCCGACCACGTAAACCACCAGAGTCGCCAGAATACCCGCATAGGGCACATGCTGACGGCTCATTTTCGCCATGAATTTCGGCGCGGAACCCCCCATCGACATTGAACGTAAAATTCTCCCCGTACAGTAAAGCCCGGAGTTCAGGCTGGAAAGCGCGGCGGTTAACACCACGATATTCATAATACTGCCGATATAAGGCACGCCAAGTTTAGAAAAGAAGGTGACAAACGGACTTTGCCCCGCCTGGTAGGCGTTCCACGGCAGCAGCAAAACCAGCAATACGACCGATCCTACATAGAAAAGACCAATACGCCAGATCACGCTATTGATGGCTTTTGGCACCATCGTCTGTGGATCTTTGCACTCCCCAGCGGCGGTACCGACCAGTTCAATCGAAGCAAAAGCGAACACCACGCCCTGAATCAGTACCAGCGCGGGCAACAGGCCGTGCGGGAAAAAGCCGCCATTATCTGTAATCAGGTGAAAACCGGTGGCATTACCCTCAAGCGGTTGACCGGTACCGAGAAAAATCGTGCCTACCACCAGGAAGATAACAATGGCGAGTACTTTTATCAGCGCGAACCAGAACTCCATTTCGGCAAACCATTTTACGCCGATCATGTTCATGGTACCGACAATGGTTAACGCGCCGAGCGCGAACACCCATTGCGGAACGTCGCCAAATGCGCCCCAGTAGTGCATGTATAACGCCACTGCGGTGATATCGACGATCCCGGTCATCGCCCAGTTAATAAAGTACATCCAGCCTGCGACGTAGGCCGCTTTTTCACCCAAAAATTCACGGGCGTAGGAGACGAAACTCCCGCTGGAAGGGCGATGCAATACCAGTTCGCCCAGCGCGCGTAAAATGAAAAAAGAAAAAATGCCACATATCAGATAGACCAGCGCCAGTGCCGGTCCGGCCATTTGCAATCGGGCGCCTGCACCTAAAAATAAACCGGTGCCAATCGCGCCGCCGATAGCAATCATCTGAACCTGACGATTCCCCATCGCTTTGTGATACCCCTCTTCATGGGCGTTCAGCCAGCGTCGTTTCGCCGCATGTTGTTCTGCGGCGTGCGTAGTCTGTGTTTTCATTACGTTACCTGTTATAGCCTGTCCTGACAGAAAAATTCCTTATGCCGCGACGGGCGCTCACCAATCGATTGCCTGCAATGGCGAATGCCGCTTTTCCCTGATTCTGTGACAGGGATAAAACCGCCGGCGGAGCATCCTACCTGCAATTGTTAAATGACGCAAAACATACGGAAAGGACAAAATGAGAATGTCGAGTTTATTTGTGTGGTCAGATGTGGTGTGGTGTGGTCACGATTCAGCCAGATAAGACGCCAGCACAAATCCGCAGTGCTTGCGTTGCGCAATAATTAACCAGCGCTAATCACTTGTGGGATTTATGGTCATAGATATAACCTCGAACGGTAAACTACCTGACGATATTGCAGCAGCATAAGATAAGGCCGTTGCGCCTGTTATTCTCATTTTCTCCTGAAAATATATGCCTTTGAGCAATTTTGTTGATTGACATATCGTCATAATGAGAGAGGAGTAGGACATATAAAGCTATTGAGCAAAATTTGAAGGAGCAGGATATGCCACATACATCAGTTTCTACCTATGCCAGAGCTTTATCAGGAAATAAGCTACCTCATGTTGCTGCAGGAGATTACGAAAATAAATTATCAACAAAAATCATGAAAGGCATCTTGTATGTGCTTACAGCAGGATTAGCCTACGGATTTACAAGAGTAATTGAACATTATTGCAATGTTACGCCTAAAGTTGAGGAGTTCTGTGCCAATGCAGGGAATATCCATAATCACCTTGCAGATGCTGTACGTGATGAACAATTTATTATAGATGTCGAGCTTTCTGATGGTCGGATGTTAACATTCGAACAACTCTCGCTGATGGCTGGACGTGAGCCAATCGTCAGGATATCGGATGGCGAACATACCGTAGAGGTTAAGGGGTCCTTTGAAGATATTTGTATGAGACTGGAAGAGGGCTTTTTTGAAGCGCCAGCGTACTATCATTATGATATTGATGAAAAATATAAAACCGTCAGAGAGCGAATAGCAGAATATAATGCCTTACCTCAGGCATTAGGCGCTATTCCGAGTTTAGAACATTATATCGCTCGGGCCAGCGACATGCAGGAGGCGAAAGTGCAATGGGCGGCCGACATAAAAGATCGTTACCATAACTATTTGGACAAGTATTAAAAAGCGTTTATGTTTAGCCAGTTTTGTTAGAAATCAGACTCGCTGAGCTGGCGTTAAAAATTTTAACACGCCGCTATTTTGGCGGCGTGTCGCAAAGAGATTCTCAGAACCCGATTTCCGTTTGTACGCCAAAATTCCACGTACCTCCGGCGGCTGTAGCCGGCCTGTCTTATTTTTTCAAAAGTATCCAACGCTATTCCACGGATAGGGTATCCTGTTGCGCAGCGATATCCGCCTCAGCCTGTGTGCCGAACGCAAGCATTAATATTAATGGAAGCCTCAGATGACCTCTTTTTTACATGCTTATTTTACGCGATTACATTGTCAGCCGTTGGGGGTTCCTACGGTTGAAGCGCTCAGAACGCTTCACTTAGCGCACAACTGCGCGATTCCTTTTGAAAATCTGGATGTGCTACTGCCTCGTGAAATACAGCTCGATGAGACGGCATTAGAGGAGAAACTGCTTTATGCCCGACGCGGTGGATACTGTTTTGAACTGAATGGCCTGTTTGAACGTGCGTTACGCGACATCGGTTTTAACGTCCGAAGCTTATTGGGGCGGGTCATTCTGTCTCATCCCGCCAGTTTACCGCCGCGCACGCACCGTTTGCTGCTGGTTGATGTTGAGGACGAGCAGTGGATCGCGGACGTGGGGTTTGGCGGCCAAACGCTAACCGCGCCGCTTCGTCTGCAGGCTGAAATTGCTCAGCAAACGCCGCATGGCGAATACCGCCTGATGCGGGAGGGGAGCACATGGATTTTACAATTCCGCCACCATGAGCACTGGCAGTCGATGTACTGTTTTGATCTGGGGGTGCAGCAGCAGAGCGATCATGTGATGGGCAATTTCTGGTCGGCTCACTGGCCGCAATCCCATTTTCGTCATCATTTGTTGATGTGCCGCCATTTGCCTGATGGCGGCAAGCTGACATTAACGAATTTCCACTTCACGCGTTACCACCAGGGACATGCCGTTGAACAGGTCAATATACCGGATGTACCGTCGTTGTATCAGTTACTTCAGCAGCAGTTTGGTCTCGGCGTAAATGATGTAAAGCACGGTTTTACCGAGGCGGAGCTGGCCGCGGTAATGGCTGCATTTGATACCCATCCGGAGGCGGGAAAATAGTTTTTTGCCGCGAGGATTTGCGGGCCTGACAAAGATTAAAAAGTAATGGCCCATTCGGCATGAAACAGAATGACCGCCTGGCCGGAGATGGTGACGTTGTCCGGCTGGTCATCGCGAATGGTGACGGTAACATCAACAGTACCCTCTTTGCCTAAAGCGCGCCCCTGATGGCCTTGAATCTGCAGCGTTTTACCGTCATGCGCCATCAGGCCATGATGGACGAGCCATGCTCCCATCGGGCCATTGGCGTTTCCCGTTACCGGATCTTCCACAATCCCTATCGCCGGGGAAAACATTCGCCCATCGGTTTCGTTTTTTCCCGGACGAATCTGGAAAGGAAAAAAGCCGTTACAGCCAATTTGCTGGCTGATTGCCGTCAGGGCTTCCAGATTCGGAGAAAGGGCATCAATATCAACGTCTGGTTTGAGCAGGATCATCACTTTTGCATGTCCTGTTGAAGCCACCTGAATTGGCGCTCCCGGCACGATATCATCTTCAGTCAGGTTCAACGCGGTGATGATGGCAGCCCGAATCTCTCCGACTAGCGGTGGTTCAAAAGAGGGCTGACCTTGTTCCAGCGTGATGCGATAGTCATTGTGTTCGGCATGAATTTCAACGCGATGACGGCCCGCTAACGAGGTTTGCCAGACGGTGGTGTTTCCCAATCCCAGTACCGTTGCCCGAACATAATGCGCGGCCACGGTGGCATGACCACAGATGGGGACTTCTACTGTCGGTGTAAAATAGCGTATGCGCACATCACTCTCTTCGCTTTTTAGCAAAAAGGCGGTTTCCGAGTGACGAAGTTCACGGGCAATCAGCTGCATCTGCGCGTCGCTTAGCGTATCCGCATGTAAGACAACGCCAGCAGAGTTGCCGCGAAAGGGTTCGCTGGTGAAGGCGTCAACATGGTAAATCTGCGGTTTCATTGATGTTCTCCTTTGACTGAAGAATCATCATAGCCTGTGCGTTGCCGAATGACGACGCCCATGTGTTTTTCTTTGCCCGGTAAGCGTACCCCCGGGCAAAGAGAATTAGCGGCGGGTACGAACAATCTGGTAGCGACGGGTGAAATACTCAAACGGCGCGCTCCAGACATGAACCAGGCGGGTAAACGGGAAGAGCAGGAAAATAGTCATTCCCAGCACCAGATGAACGCGGAAAACAAACGCCACACCGCTCAGCATTTCCGAAGACCCGCCGCGGAAGGTGACAATACTTTGCGCCCAGCCCACCAACTTCATCATTTCGCTGCCATCCGGATATTGCGCCGAAAACGGAATGGTGCTCAGGCCAAGCAGGCACTGAATCAGCAAAATGCTCATGATGATAATATCAGGTGTAGTGGATGTCGCCCGAACACGCTGATTGGTCAGACGACGCCACAGTAATCCCGCGCCGCCGATCAACGTTAATACGCCGCACACGCCGCCGAGGATCATCGCCATCTGCTGTTTTACCGCAATCGGCAGGAACCAGGCATACATCCAGTGTGGCGTCAGCATCCCGAACAGATGGCCAAAAAAGATCCCCAGAATGCCAATATGGAACAAATTCGACCATATCACCATCCCGCGCTTATCCAGCATCTGGCTGGACGACGCGCGCCAGGTATATTGTCCGTAGTCATAGCGCAGCCAACTGCCGAGGAAGAATACCGTGGCGCAAATATAGGGGTAGATGTCGTAAAAAAAGACGTTCAGGTACTGTATCATTTCGGGCCTCCCGCGCTGACGTCGACGTACTGCGGCGCCGCGTCCTGGCTAAAGCGTCGTTGATAATGGTGTAACGGTGAACTGTCACAGGTCGTGGCGTTATCTTCGATAAACTTCACCTGCTCTTCTTCCCAGACGGCATCCAGTGCCTGACGGGTATCATCCCGCGATTCCTGAACAATTTGCTTGGTGACACTGTCACTTGTAAGCGTACTGCCCGCCAGCGTCAGCAAGGCGTCAAACAGTTGATACCACGGCGCTCCTCGCTGTTTCAGACGACCGCCCAGCAGCGCCAGAATAGGGGCAATATTCTGTAATCCCTCGCGCGCTTCCGCTTCCGGCAACACGCTTAAGTACTCCAGATAGAGCGGCAGGTGATCCGGTAGTTCGCGGCAGTTGAGCTGCAGGCCCACGGTTTCATACTGGCTTAACAAATCGACCATCGCCTGGCCGCGATCGCGGGACTCCGCATGAACATGCTCGAATAACAGCAATGAAGTGGCGCGCCCGCGGTCAAACACTTCGCACCATTCTGCTTGTTTATCCAGTAACGGCGCATAAAGCAGCTCGCGAGTGAAGTCGGTCAGCATTGGCGCATCGTGTTGGATAAGGGCAAGCGCTTCATCCCGACATTCCCACAACTCGTCGTCCGGATATTCCATCAACAGGCCAATCGCTTTGAGGATTTGCATTATTCCCCCTCCGCTTTATCACGCACTTCGGTGATATTGATGGCATCAATACGGCTACTGTTGAACAGGTTGAATTTAGTATCCGAGCCGTGACAACCGTCGCCAAAAGTAAAGCCGCAGCCGTTGCGCTCCGGAAAGGCGTCGCGCGCCATTTCCCGGTGGCTGGTGGGAATGACAAAACGATCTTCATAATTGGCAATCGCCAGGTAGCGATACATCTCTTCAACCTGTTGTACGCTCAGACCCACTTCGTCAATCGCGCGGGTATCCGTCACGCCTTCAACCGTCTGCGAGCGCATGTAGTGGCGCATCGCCATCATCCGCTTTAGCGCCCGAATGACCGGGCCGGTATCGCCCGCGCTGAGCATATTGGCCAGGTACTGGACCGGAATACGCAGCGTTTCCACCGCCGGCAGAATATTGCCATTGTGCGGCAACCCGCCCGCGTCAGCGTATGACTGTATGGGCGACAGCGGCGGTACGTACCAGACCATCGGCAGGGTACGGTATTCCGGGTGCAGCGGAAGCGCCAGCTTCCAGTCCATCGCCATTTTGTACACCGGCGACCGTTGGGCGGCGTCGATGACGTTTTGCGGGATGCCCTGTTTAAGCGCCTCTTCGATGACCGCCGGATCGTGCGGATTGAGAAACACATCGCACTGACGTTCATACAAATCTGTCTCGTGTTCGGTACTGGCCGCTTCTTCAATCCTGTCGGCGTCGTAGAGCAGAACGCCAAGATAACGGATGCGCCCGACGCAGGTTTCCGAGCAAACGGTCGGCTGACCGGATTCAATACGCGGATAGCAAAATATGCACTTCTCAGACTTGCCGCTCTTCCAGTTAAAGTAGATTTTTTTGTATGGGCAGCCGCTGATACACAAACGCCAGCCCCGGCATTTATCCTGGTCGATTAGCACGATGCCGTCTTCTTCACGCTTATAAATAGCGCCACTTGGGCAGGTGGCGACACAACTGGGGTTCAGGCAGTGTTCGCACAGGCGCGGCAGGTACATCATGAAGGTGTTTTCGAACTGACCGTACATCTCCTTTTGTATGTTGTCGAAGTTACGGTCGCGGGCGCGTTTTTCAAATTCGCCGCCGAGCAGCTCTTCCCAGTTTGGCCCCCAGATCACCTTGTCCATCCGTTTTCCGTCAATCAGTGAACGAGGACGGGCAGTGGGCTGATGCTTACTCTCCGGCGCATGATGTAAATGCTGATAATCGAAGGTAAAGGGTTCATAGTAATCATCGATTTGCGGAATCACCGGGTTGGCGAAAATTTTGCTAATTACCCCCATTTTGCCGCCCAGACGGGGCCTTATCTTGCCATTAACATCACGAACCCAACCGCCTTGCCACTCCTGCTGGTCTTCCCAGTTTTTGGGATAGCCGATACCCGGTTTAGTTTCGACGTTATTGAACCATGCGTATTCCATCCCTTCACGTCCGGTCCAGACGTTTTTACAGGTGACGGAGCAGGTGTGACAGCCAATACATTTATCGAGATTCAGTACCATCCCAACCTGTGAGCGTATTTTCATTTTTTCGCCTCCTGTACCTGATCCCGGCCCTCATCATCCAGCCAGTTAATGTTTTTCATTTTCCTGATCATGATGAATTCATCGCGATTCGAACCCACGGTTCCGTAATAGTTGAAGCCGTAAGCCAGTTGCGCATAGCCGCCGATCATATGCGTCGGTTTTGGACAGACCCGGGTCACGGAGTTATGGATCCCGCCGCGCATCCCGGTCACTTCCGAGCCCGGAATATTCATAATTCGCTCCTGGGCGTGGTACATCATGGTCATACCCGGCGGAACGCGCTGGCTGACCACCGCACGAGCGGTAAGGGCGCCATTAGCGTTGAAGGCTTCAATCCAGTCGTTATCTTCAATACCCAATTCACGGGCATCGGCTTCGCTGATCCAGACAATCGGCCCGCCGCGCGACAAGGTCAGCATCAGCAGGTTTTCGCTGTAGGTGGAGTGAATTCCCCATTTCTGGTGCGGCGTCAGGAAGTTAAGCGCTTTTTCCGGGAAACCGTTGGGCGGAATTTCTCGCATTTCGCTGACGCTGCGGGTATCAATCGGCGGACGATATGCCACCAGGCTTTCGCCAAAAGCGCGCATCCACGCATGATCCTGATAGAGTTGTTGCCGCCCCGACAACGTACGCCACGGGATCAGTTCATGTACGTTGGTATACCCGGCGTTATAAGAGACATGTTCGCTTTCCAGTCCTGACCAGGTCGGGCTGGAGATAATTTTGCGCGGTTGCGCCTGGATATCACGAAAGCGAATTTTCTCATCTTCTTTATTGATGGCCAGATGGGTGTGCTCGCGCCCGGTCATCTCGCCCAACGCCTGCCAGGCTTTCACCGCCACCTGGCCGTTGGTTTCCGGCGCTAAGGCAAGAATCACTTCCGAGGCATCCAGCGCGGTGTCGATGCGCGGACGTCCTTTCGCCGGGCCATCGTGTTTGGTGTAATTGAGCTTACCGAGGAAATCGACTTCATCTTGCGTATTCCAGGCAATCCCCTTACCGCCGTTGCCTAATTTATCCAGCAGGGGACCCAGCGAGGTAAAACGTTCATAGGTGGCCGGATAATCGCGTTCAACCACGACGATATTGGGGGCCGTTTTGCCCGGAATAAGTTCGCACTCGCCTTTACGCCAGTCGAGAATATCAAATGG
Organism: Salmonella sp. A7; assembly: GCF_020181675.1. Lineage (NCBI taxonomy): Bacteria > Pseudomonadati > Pseudomonadota > Gammaproteobacteria > Enterobacterales > Enterobacteriaceae > Salmonella > Salmonella sp. A7. The sequence continues at coordinate 2,315,949 of NZ_CP084001.1, forward strand.
CTGCGCCAGTTCCGCCGGGGAATCATGCTGGAGCGGGTGTAACACCACATCGATTTCCTGTCCGAGGTGTCCGACACACACCTCAGAAAAGACGCTGGCGATACCTTTGTAGATTTCCCAGTCGCTTTTGGATTCCCAGGCAGGATCGACCGCGGCGGAAAGGGGGTGGATAAACGGATGCATATCCGAGGTATTCATATCGTCTTTTTCATACCAGGTGGCGGTTGGCAGGACGATATCGGAAAACAGACAGGTACTGGACATACGGAAATCAAGCGTGACCAACAGATCGAGCTTGCCCTCAATCGCGGCGGACTGCCATTCCACCTCTTCAGGCTTAATTCCTTCGCTGGAACCCAGCGCTTCGCCCTGGATACCGCTGTCTGTGCCCAGCAGATATTTGAGCATGTACTCATGACCTTTCCCGGAGGAGCCGAGCAGGTTAGAGCGCCAGACAAATAAATTTCGCGGGTGATTATGACCACTGTCAGGCTGTTCGCAGGCAAAACGGATAGCGCCTGATTTCAACGCTTGCACGGTATAATCCGCCGCAGACAGCCCGGCTTTATCGGCGCTCGCTTTCACGCTGAGCGGGTTAAGATTAAGCTGCGGCGCCGAGGGTAGCCAGCCCATACGTTCCGCGCGCACGTTGAAATCGATCAGGTGTCCGGAAAATTTAGCCGGATCGGCCAACGGCGACAGCAACTCTTGCGCAGTCAGTTTTTCATAGCGCCACTGGCTGGCATGGTTGTAGAAAAACGAGGTACTGTTCATCTGACGCGGCGGGCGATTCCAGTCCAGCGCGAAGGCCAGCGGCAGCCAGCCGGTTTGCGGCCGCAGCTTCTCCTGGCCGACATAGTGCGCCCAGCCGCCGCCAGTTTGTCCAACACAGCCGCAGAACACCAGCATGTTAATCATCCCACGGTAATTCATATCCATGTGATACCAGTGATTCACTCCCGCGCCGAGGATGATCATCGAACGACCATGAGTTTTATGGGCGGTCTCGGCAAATTCACGCGCAATAGTTTCGATATGTCGACGCGGCACACCGGTAATCTGTTCGCCCCAGGCCGGCGTGTAGGCTTTTACGTCGTTATAATTATTGGCGCTATGGCAGTCATCCAGACCACGATCCAGCCCATAATTAGCCAGCACCAGATCGTAAACGCTGACGACCATCCGCTCGCTACCGTCCGCCAGAGCCAGGCGTTTCACCGGTAACTGACGTACCAGCACCGGTTCCTGCCGCACGCTGCGAAAATGTGGGTTTTCGTTGCCGCCAAAATAGGGGAAAGCGACACCCGCCACGTCATCATGCTGACCGAGTAAAGAGAGCGACAGTTCAGTTTCGACGCCCGCCGCCACCGGTTCCAGGTTCCATTTTCCCTTTTCGCCCCAGCGAAAACCGATAGAACCATTGGGCGCGACCAGTTCGCCCGTACTGTTGAGCGCGACGGTTTTCCATTCCGGATTATTGGCTTCTCCCAGTCCATCCACCAGATCCGACGCGCGCATCATACGCCCCGGTACATAACTGCCGTCTGCGCGCTCATCCAACAGGACCAGCATTGGCATATCGGTATAACGGCGGCAATAGTTAAGAAAATAGTCGCTGGGATTATCGAGATGAAACTCTTTTAAAATAACGTGACCCATGGCCATCGCCAGCGCGCTGTCGGTACCTTGCTTTGGCGCCAGCCACTGATCGCACAGTTTAGCGACTTCGGAATAGTCCGGGGTGATGGCGATCGTCTTGGTGCCTTTGTAGCGCACTTCGGTAAAGAAGTGGGCGTCCGGGGTACGCGTCTGCGGCACGTTAGAGCCCCAGGCAATAATGTAGGCTGAGTTATACCAGTCGGCGGACTCCGGCACGTCAGTCTGCTCGCCCCAGGTCATTGGCGACGCGGGTGGAAGATCGCAATACCAGTCATAGAAGCTCAGACAAGTACCGCCAAGCAATGACAGATAACGTGTTCCGGCGGCGTAAGAAACCATCGACATTGCCGGAATAGGTGAAAACCCCGCCACACGATCCGGGCCATAGGTTTTGATTGTCCAGACGTTAGCGGCGGCAATGAGCTGATTCAGCTCTTTCCAGTTCGAACGAATAAAGCCGCCATGTCCGCGCGCCTGTTTGTAACTTTGGCATTTTTGCGGGTCGTTCATTATAGATTCCCATGCCAGCACCGGATCGCTGTGCCGGGAAAGAGCCTCGCGCCACAGTTCTATCAGCCGCTTACGCACCAGAGGGTATTTCAGACGATTGGCGCTATAGAGATACCAGGAGTAGCTGGCGCCGCGCGGGCAGCCGCGCGGTTCATGGTTCGGTAAATCGGGACGCGTGCGCGGGTAGTCGGTTTGCTGGGTTTCCCACGTCACCAGACCGTTTTTGACATAAATTTTCCAGCTACAGGAGCCCGTGCAGTTGACGCCGTGGGTTGAGCGCACGATCTTATCAAACTGCCAGCGCTGGCGATAACTGTCTTCCCAGTCGCGGTTGGTATACATCACCTGACCATGGCCGTCGGCAAAGGTATCGCCTTTTTGTTTAAAGTAACGAAAGCGATCCAACAGTTTACTCATGACATTTCTCCTGCTTCGATAAATTTTCCGCCATCCTGTCGATTTGGCGTTAAACCATTGCCGGATGGCCGTCCTACAGGTATGTATGTTGTTATTGCTGTTTAGGCTTACGACGCCCGTAGACCAGCCAGGTCAGCAGGACGCAAGCGATGTAAAACAGCAAAAAGATTTTCATGGCGCCCACCGGCGAGCCGGTCAATGCCAAAGAGGTGCCAAACGCTTTTGGAATAAAGAAGCCGCCCACAGCGCCAATAGCGGAGATAAACCCGAGCGCGGCGGCGGTATCCGTCACCGCTTCGCGCTGCGCCTGCTCATCGCTCCCGCCGCGCAGTTTGACGTTGTAGAGCGTGATCTGACGAAAGATCACCGCAATCATCTGGAAGGTAGAACCGCTGCCGAGACCCGCTGTCAAAAACAGGCCCATAAAAACAAGATAGAACGCGCTAAAGCTGCCTGCGCCGGATCCTGGCAGCGTGAGGAATAGCAGGGCGGTAAACAGCGCCATAAAGATAAAATTAATGAGCGTTACGCGAACGCCGCCGAATTTATCGGAGATCACGCCGCCTGCCGATCGCGCCAGCGCGCCGATAAAGGGGCCAAAGAACGCCAGTTGCAGAATGTTTACGTCGGGAAATTGCGTTTTGGCGAGCATGGCGAAACCTGCGGAAAAGCCGATGAATGACCCGAATGTCGCCAGGTACAGCAGGCTAAGCAGCCACAGGTGCAGGCGTTTTAGCACCGGCAATTGCGAGGCGACAGACGCTTTTGAACTGCCGATATCGTTCATACCAAACCAGGCGGCAAGTGTCGCGACAGCCAGTAACGGCACCCAGATCCAGGCGGCGTTAGTGAGGGCGAGCAGGGAGCCATCAGGTTGCGGCACGCCCCGGACGCCTAAAAAAGTAAATATCGGCAGAAAAATAACCAGCGGCGCAATCAACTGCATCACACTGACGCCAAGATTTCCCAAGCCGCCGTTAATACCCAACGCGCTACCTTGTCTGGCTTTTGGAAAGAAAAAACTGATGTTGCCCATACTGGACGCGAAGTTTGCCCCCGCAAAACCGCACAACAGAGCGATGAGCATAAATACCCCGAAAGGGGTGGCGGGATTTTGCACGGCGAATCCCAGCCAGGCGCAGGGAATAATCAATATTACGGTGCTTAATACGGTCCATTTACGACCACCAAACAGTGGCACCATAAAGGAGTAGGGAACGCGTAATATTGCGCCGGAAAGAGAAGGTAATGCGGTTAATAAAAAGAGTTGGTCGGTGGTAAAATTAAATCCAATTTTATTGAGGTTGACGGCAACAGCGCTAAACAACATCCAGACGCAAAATGCCAGGAGCAAACAACTTACTGAAATCCATAAGTTTCTTCTGGCGATGCCTTTCCCTTTATTTTCCCAGAAGGCTGGATTTTCGGGCCGCCAGTCACTCAAGAGATAACGGTTATAATTCTCGTTTTGTCGTGTCATTTTACCCCTCACATGCGCATATCATTTGAAAAAAACACAAAAAAGAGACAGAGCGTCACGCGCTCTTTTGAGAACTTATTGAAGTTTTTTTAGAATATTGAGTGAAAGAATAGATAAAAAACCAGGCCAGCGCGGCGCGAAGAGGAGATATGATGTTTCTTAATTGTTACTATTTGTAAACTAAAAGTGATTTTTATTAAATTATTTTTAACTTTACGCAAAGAGTTCAAGCGTAATCATCCGATCCAGATGGTATTTAAACGCGGGATCGGCCATTTCCGGAATACCCAGCACATACATACCGTCCAGCCCGCACACCAGTGCGATAAGCCGCCAGGCGATATCCGTGGCGTTAGCAGTAAACGTAAATTCTCCTGCCTGTTTGCCCTGCTCAATAATTGTGACCGTTTCCTCATGCCACATCTGCATCGTAAGGAGATAAGCATCTCTGATGTGCGGATCCCGGTCGGCCAGAATTTGCGCCTCTCGCCACAATTTTATGTAAGGCTCAAAGCCGCCGTCTTCGCTACCCAACATAGCGTGAAGCCGTGCACGCCAGGTGGCGGGCGGCGGAACTTGCCCGGCATCAAGCAGGGTGCGGATCAAATGGACAAAGGCCAGCGCTTTGAGCTCGCCCGCCGAGCTGAAGTGGTGATGCACCTGGCCGGCGGCGACATCGGCTTCTGATGCGATTCGTCGCACCGTCATGGCGGTAAACCCCTCTGCCAGCGCCACGCGCATCGCCGCTTGCAGGATCACTTCGCGGCGTTCATCCCGGTTAAGGTAACTCATATTTTCCCCACATTAGCCAATGCGCGCAGTGTAACAAAAAGCTGGACATTCGTTCAACTTACCGTAGGATCCTGAAGCTGGACAAGCGTCCAAATTTGAGTTTTTGAAGGGAGAGTTATGTTTCGTCAGTGGTTAACGTTAGTCATTATTGTGCTGGTCTATATTCCTGTCGCCATTGATGCCACGGTCTTGCATGTCGCCGCCCCGACACTGAGTATGACACTGGGGGCCAGCGGCAACGAGCTGCTGTGGATCATTGATATTTATTCTTTGGTCATGGCTGGCATGGTGTTGCCGATGGGCGCGCTTGGCGATCGTATCGGTTTTAAACGCCTGCTGATGCTGGGCGGGACGCTCTTTGGCCTGGCGTCACTGGCGGCGGCGTTTTCGCATACCGCCAGTTGGCTTATTGCCACCAGGGTATTACTGGCTATTGGCGCGGCGATGATTGTACCGGCGACGCTGGCCGGGATACGCGCCACCTTTTGTGAAGAGAAGCATCGCAACATGGCGCTGGGCGTCTGGGCAGCGGTAGGTTCGGGCGGAGCGGCGTTTGGGCCGCTCATCGGCGGCATATTATTAGAGCATTTTTACTGGGGATCGGTTTTCCTGATCAACGTGCCGATTGTGCTAGTCGTCATGGGCTTAACCGCCCGCTATGTTCCTCGCCAGGCGGGCCGTCGCGATCAACCGCTCAATCTTGGCCATGCGGTGATGCTGATTATTGCCATTTTGCTGTTGGTCTATAGCGCTAAAACCGCGCTGAAAGGGCATCTGTCGCTGTGGGTCATCTCGTTTACCCTGCTTACCGGCGCGCTGCTCCTGGGACTCTTTATCCGCACACAGCTTGCGACATCGCGCCCGATGATTGATATGCGACTATTTACCCATCGCATTATCCTGAGCGGCGTCGTGATGGCGATGACCGCGATGATCACTCTGGTGGGTTTTGAGCTGCTGATGGCGCAAGAGCTGCAGTTTGTTCACGGGCTATCGCCTTATGAGGCCGGGGTATTTATGCTGCCGGTGATGGTCGCCAGTGGATTCAGCGGGCCGATTGCGGGCGTGCTGGTCTCGCGTCTGGGACTACGGCTGGTCGCGACGGGCGGCATGGCGTTAAGCGCGCTGAGTTTTTATGGCCTGGCGATGACGGATTTCAGCACCCAACAATGGCAGGCCTGGGGGCTGATGGCGCTGCTGGGATTTAGCGCCGCCAGCGCATTGCTGGCTTCCACGTCGGCAATTATGGCCGCTGCGCCGGCAGAAAAAGCAGCGGCGGCCGGCGCGATAGAAACGATGGCTTATGAACTGGGCGCGGGACTGGGCATTGCCATTTTCGGTCTATTGTTAAGCCGTAGCTTCTCCGCGTCTATCCGTCTGCCTGCCGGGCTTGAGGCGCAAGAGATTGCCAGAGCGTCATCTTCAATGGGAGAAGCCGTGCAGTTGGCGAATAGCCTACCGCCCACGCAGGGGCAGGCAATACTGGACGCCGCCAGACATGCCTTTATCTGGTCGCATAGCGTGGCGTTAAGCAGCGCCGGGAGTATGCTTCTTTTGCTGGCGGTAGGGATGTGGTTCAGCCTGGCAAAAGCCCAACGCCGATAACATAACGCCTGGTGAGATAAGCGCTTAATGCGCTAGCTGGCAGGGGGAGTCCATTTCCTCAACCTCTTTACCGCTGAGGCGTGCGTATTGCCCCGTCAGTCGCCAGAAGGCAGGCTGGGTTTCGGTATAAATTTCCGCAGCCAGAATCAGCCGACGGCGATCAACTTCGTTCAGTTCCAGTAAGGTCCAGGGAATAAAATAGCGATCGGTATCGGTAAGCCGGAACCACAGCGGACACCCGCAGCCGGAACAGAAGTAGCGTTCGCCGCGCGAAGAGGATGAAAAGTATGGCGGTTCCGGGGAAAGGGGGGCTAGCTGTGGTTGCCCGCAGGCTTCCAGATACATGGCTATTCCACCCGACCATTTTTGACACAGCGTACAATGGCAGGCATAGACATCCAGCATTTCGACGTCAACGGTAAAATGGCTCTGTCCGCAAAGACAACGACCAGTGAACGTCTGCACGGCATACTCCTTATGACCGAGTCTACATCAAGAGAAAAAGCCAGCCCTGAAAGGACTGGCTTTGTATTCAGACTACAACAAAATTAGAACTGGTAGTTCAGACCAACAGCAACGATGTTGTCGGTAGACACTTTAGCCGCTTTGGTGAAGTCGCTGTCGTCCAGCAGGTTGATTTTGTAATCAACGAAGGTGGACATGTTTTTGTTGAAGTAGTAGGTAGCACCGACATCGATGTACTCAACCAGATCCTGGTCGCCGTAAGTACCCAGGTTTTTACCTTTGGATTTCAGGTAAGCGATGGACGGACGCAGACCGAAGTCGAACTGATACTGAGCAACCGCTTCGAAGTTCTGGGTTTTATTCGCGATAAACGCATCACCCGCTGCATCTTCACCGAAGGTGGTCATGTTCAGCGTTTCGGAGTAGGTGGTCGCCAGGTAGATGTTGTTCGCATCATATTTCAGACCAGCAGCCCAGACTTCAGCGTTTTTACCCGCAGCATTCAGGTTGCTCGCTGCTTTCACCTGGTTGTTAGTACGGTCAGACTTCGCATAGGCCGCACCTACGCCAAAACCTTCGTACTCATACGTTGCGGACAGACCGAAACCGTCGCCGTTAGACTCGTATGCGCCGTCACGGTCGTTTTTGCCCTGGTACTGCGCGGCAAAGTTCAGACCTTCAACCAGGCCAAAGAAGTCAGTGTTACGGTAGGTGGCAACACCAGTAGTACGGCCAGTCATGAAGACGTCAGTCTGAGTCCAGGTATCGCCACCAAACTCTGGCAGAACGTCGGTCCATGCACCGATGTCGTAAGCAACGCCGTAGTTACGACCGTAGTCGAAAGAACCGTAGTCAGCGAATTTCAGACCAGCAAACGCCAGACGGGTTTTGTCTTTGTCAGCGCCCTGGCTTTCAGTACGGTTGCCTTTGAATTCATATTCCCACTGGCCAAAACCGGTTAACTGATCGTTGATCTGCGTTTCGCCTTTAAAGCCCAGACGCGCGTAAGTTTTGTCACCATCACTTCCGTTATCATCAGAGAAATAATGCTGAGCGTGAACTTTACCGTACAGATCCAGTTTATTGCCGTCTTTGTTATATACCTCGGCTGCATTTACAACGCCTGCTGCCAACAGGGAAGTCACTGCCACTGCCACTAACTTAAGTTTCATTTTAATAATCCTTATAATTTTCTTAGCGTGTTTCCTCAACCATTGTTAAACGAGGCGTTTGTCAATGGCAGACTATTTTTAAATGACGGAGTGGCATAAGTTCAATAATAAGTTTCATAAGATTACAAATTATTTTAATTTGTGTGATCGAGATCTCCTTAATACATTTGAGAGTATTAATTTAAATAGGGACTGTCTAATAAGATATATTTTCGGAGGGGACTATTGGGCTGTTTATGGTTTTATTTTTGGTAGTAACGACTGATTATTATATGCACTAATACAGTTGCCAGCTAGCGTTAATTATATATTTGTTAATAAAATTATATCATCACATTAACATATTTAACGATTTTATAAAATCCGTATTTTTTACCAGCGCATCCTGGTATGGCGCAGGGGGAGCACGTGAAAATGAAAAATCGTCAAATACACACAGGCGATAGATAAAAGCGTAGTTGTGTTATGAAGAGTGTCAAGGTGCAGCGGGTCGATTTAATATCAACATCGGCCCGCCCGTCGTTATTAGCGCCGCCGCGTTGCCAGCCAACAAAGTAGCGAACCTACGCAAACCATGACTGCGCCTTGCCAGAAGGAGAATGACAGTGGTGAGCTGAGTAACAGCGCAGCCAGAGCAGAGGACATGACGGGGGTAAAATAAGACCCTACGGCCATGATAGTCACATTGCCATGAAGTATGCCCACATTCCATGCGGCGTAGGCAAACCCTAACGTTAATGCCGCGGTAAAAAGTTTAGCAATCACCGGTAGGCTAAATATCATGGCAGGTTGCGGCGTAAGAAAATAGTGGAACCACAGCGCCACGGCGGTGAGTAACACAAAGACGGTGATACCGTTAAAACCACGCGCATATTTATTGGTGACCGTGCAGTACGTCGCCCATATAAACGCCCCAAGAAATGCCAGTAAATAACTTAGCGGACTGGTGGCGACATTGCTGATAATTTCTCCTGGATTAAGACCATTCTCGCCCCCCAGAACCCAGCAAACGCCAGTAAGTGCAATAAGTAATCCAGGAACAATAAGCCAGTTAGTTTTTTGCCCATTAAAAAGAATGGCAAACAGAATGGTCAGGCTGGGCCATAAATAGTTAACCATGCCGACTTCGATAGCCTGATGGCGAGTGGCGGCATAACCGAGAGAAAGCGCCAGGCATATTTCATAACTGACAAACAGTACGCTGCCTGCGATGAGGTATCGCCCCGGGAAACGACGGATATCAGGTAATCCGACGGTAAAAATCAGCAGCAGGCCGCTTAATGAATAGATCATGGCTGCGCCGCCTACCGGTCCGAGACCTTCGCTGACGCCGCGAATTAACCCAACCATCGTGCTCCACAGAACGATGGCAACAAGCCCTATTAGCGTTGCTTTTTGTGATGTCATGCTTTGTGACTGTCCTGAATACCGCGCAAAATAAACTGCCACTTATAGCACTTTTTCCGAGGGCGATGCCATGCAGTGTCATTTTTTAGTACCTCCCTGGAGTTATTGCAGTTTAAAAATAGGGCTATTTAATAGCGGAACCGTTTCAATATTGATTTGACGCAAAAAAGTTATCGATTTTGCTGTTAGTTTCCTCGCGAAGTTATACGCGCATCCTGGACTGAGGTTTTGCTGCAGTTCGAAGGAGGCGTGCATTAGTGGAAAAAAGAGGAAAGCAATGGACGTCAGCCGCAGACAATTTTTTAAAATCTGCGCGGGCGGTATGGCGGGAACAACGGTGGCCGCACTGGGTTTTACCCCTAAAATGGCCCTGGCTCAGGCGCGAAACTATAAGCTGTTGCGCGCAAAAGAGATCCGTAACTCCTGCACATACTGTTCCGTAGGTTGCGGGCTATTAATGTATAGCCTGGGAGATGGGGCAAAAAACGCGAAAGAAGCGATTTACCATATTGAAGGCGACCCGGATCATCCGGTAAGCCGTGGCGCGCTGTGCCCGAAAGGGGCCGGTTTGCTGGATTATGTTCACAGTGAAGATCGCCTACGCTATCCGGAATACCGCGCGCCGGGTTCCGACAAGTGGCAGCGCATTAGCTGGGATGACGCTTTCACTCGTATTGCTAAATTAATGAAAGCCGACCGTGACGCCAACTTTATTGAAAAGAATGAGCAGGGCGTCACGGTTAACCGCTGGCTCTCTACCGGGATGCTGTGCGCCTCGGCGGCCAGCAATGAAACGGGTATGCTGACGCAGAAGTTTGCCCGTTCTCTCGGTATGCTGGCGGTAGATAACCAGGCGCGCGTCTGACACGGACCAACGGTAGCAAGTCTTGCTCCAACATTTGGTCGCGGTGCGATGACCAACCACTGGGTGGATATTAAAAACGCCAACGTCGTTATGGTGATGGGCGGCAATGCCGCAGAAGCGCATCCGGTGGGTTTCCGCTGGGCGATGGAAGCGAAAAACAATAACGATGCGACGCTGATTGTCGTTGATCCACGCTTTACACGTACGGCGTCGGTGGCGGATATCTATGCGCCAATACGTTCCGGTACAGACATTACCTTTCTGTCCGGCGTGTTGCTGTACCTGATCGAAAATAACAAAATCAACGCTGAGTACGTTAAGCATTACACCAACGCCAGCCTGCTGGTGCGGGATGATTTTGCCTTTGATGACGGTCTTTTCAGCGGCTATGACGCCCAAAAGCGTCAGTACGATAAATCCTCCTGGAACTACCAGTTCGATGAAAACGGCTATGCCAAACGTGATGAAACGTTGACGCACCCACGCTGTGTGTGGAATCTGCTGAAGCAGCACGTTTCGCGCTATACGCCGGACGTTGTGGAAAACATTTGCGGTACGCCGAAAGCGGACTTCCTGAAGGTGTGTGAGGTGTTGGCCTCTACCAGCGCTCCGGATCGCACTACGACCTTCCTGTATGCGCTGGGCTGGACGCAACATACCGTCGGGGCGCAGAACATCCGTACCATGGCGATGATCCAGTTGCTGCTCGGCAATATGGGGATGGCTGGCGGCGGTGTGAACGCCTTGCGCGGCCACTCTAATATTCAGGGCTTAACGGATTTAGGACTGCTCTCCACCAGCCTGCCGGGTTACCTGACGCTACCGTCAGAAAAACAGGCCGATCTGCAAACTTATCTGGCCGCGAATACCCCCAAAGCGACGCTGGCCGATCAGGTCAACTACTGGGGTAATTATCCTAAGTTCTTCGTCAGCCTGATGAAATCTTTCTATGGCGATGCGGCGCAGAAAGAGAATGACTGGGGTTTTGCCTGGCTGCCTAAGTGGGATCAGTCCTATGACGTGATCAAATATTTCAACATGATGGATAGCGGGAAAGTCACCGGCTATTTCTGTCAGGGCTTTAACCCGGTGGCGTCCTTCCCGGACAAAAACAAAGTGGTGCAAAGCTTAAGCAAATTGAAGTATCTGGTCGTTATCGATCCGCTGGTGACTGAAACGTCAACATTCTGGCAGAACCACGGCGAATCTAACGATGTCGATCCGACAACGATTCAGACCGAAGTCTTCCGTCTGCCGTCTACCTGTTTTGCAGAAGAGGATGGCTCTATCGCTAACTCCGGCCGCTGGCTACAGTGGCACTGGAAAGGTCAGGACGCGCCGGGCGAAGCGCGTAACGACGGCGAGATTCTGGCCGGTATTTACCATCGTCTGCGTGAAATGTATCGCGCAGAAGGCGGTAAAGGCGCCGAACCACTATTGAAGATGAGCTGGAATTACAAGCAGCCGGATGAACCGCATTCGGAAGAAGTGGCGAAAGAGAACAACGGCTATGCGCTGGAAGATCTCTATGACGCCAACGGTACACTGCTTGCCAGGAAAGGCCAGTTGTTGAGCAGTTTTGCATTACTGCGCGATGACGGTACGACATCCTCCTCCTGCTGGATTTATACCGGTAGCTGGACGGAGCAGGGCAACCAGATGTCCAGGCGTGATAACGCCGACCCGTCAGGGCTTGGCAATACACTGGGTTGGGCGTGGGCGTGGCCGCTAAACCGTCGCGTATTGTATAACCGCGCTTCGGCGGATCCGCAGGGTAAACCGTGGGATCCAAAACGGATGCTTATCCAGTGGAACGGCGCGAAGTGGACAGGGAACGATATTCCGGACTTTAACAACGCGGCGCCGGGGAGCGGGACCAATCCGTTTATCATGCAGCCGGAAGGGCTGGGACGTCTGTTTGCTATTGATAAAATGGCAGAAGGACCGTTCCCTGAACACTACGAGCCGATGGAAACGCCGCTGGGCACTAACCCGCTGCACCCGAATGTGATCTCGAACCCGGCGGCGCGTCTGTATGAAGAAGATGCGCTGCGCATGGGTAAGAAGGAGCAGTTTCCGTACGTGGGCACGACTTACCGCCTCACAGAGCATTTCCATACCTGGACCAAACATGCGCTACTTAACGCTATCGCTCAGCCGGAACAGTTTGTGGAGATCAGTGAGACGCTGGCGGCAGCGAAAGGTATTGCTAACGGCGACTATGTGAAGGTGAGCAGTAAACGCGGGTTTATTCGCGCGGTCGCGGTGGTAACTCGTCGTCTTCGCACCCTGCATGTCAACGGTCAGCAGGTTGAAACGGTGGGGATCCCGATTCACTGGGGCTTTGAGGGTGTCGCGCGCAAAGGCTATATCGCCAATACTCTGACGCCAAATGTCGGTGATGCCAACTCGCAAACGCCGGAATACAAAGCGTTTTTAGTTAACATCGAGAAGGCGTAAGGGAGGCGAACATATGTCTATGGAAACGCAGGACATTATTAAACGGTCCGCAACAAACGCCATCACGCCGCCTCCACAGGCGCGTGATTACAAAGCCGAAGTCGCGAAACTGATCGACGTCTCCTCCTGTGTCGGCTGTAAAGCCTGCCAGGTAGCCTGTTCTGAATGGAACGATATTCGCGATAACGTTGGTCATTGTGTCGGGGTGTACGATAACCCTGCCGATCTCAGCGCCAAGTCCTGGACGGTGATGCGCTTTACCGAAACCGAGCAGAACGGCAAGCTGGAGTGGCTGATTCGTAAAGATGGTTGTATGCACTGTGAAGATCCAGGCTGTCTTAAAGCCTGTCCATCTGCCGGGGCTATCATCCAGTACGCGAACGGGATTGTTGATTTTCAATCTGAACACTGTATCGGCTGTGGTTACTGTATCGCCGGGTGTCCGTTTAATATTCCGCGCCTCAACAAAGAGGACAACCGCGTTTATAAATGTACGCTCTGCGTCGATCGCGTCAGTGTGGGCCAGGAACCGGCCTGCGTCAAAACTTGTCCGACCGGGGCTATTCACTTCGGCACCAAAAAAGAGATGCTGGAACTGGGTGAGCAACGCGTGGAGAAGTTAAAAGCGCGCGGCTTTGAACATGCCGGTATCTACAACCCGCAGGGCGTTGGCGGTACGCACGTCATGTATGTGCTGCACCATGCCAATCAGCCGGAGTTGTACCACGGCTTGCCGAAAGATCCGCAGATCGATACCTCAATCAATCTGTGGAAAGGGGCGCTAAAACCGCTGGCCGCAGCGGGCTTTATCGCCACTTTCGCCGGTCTGATTTACCACTACATCGGTATTGGCCCGAATAAAGAAACGGACGACGATGAGGAGGATCATCATGAGTAAGTCGAAAATGATTGTGCGCACGAAATTTGTCGACCGCGCCTGTCACTGGACGGTGGTGATCTGCTTCTTCCTGGTAGCGCTGTCGGGGATTTCGTTTTTCTTCCCGACGCTACAATGGCTGACGCAAACCTTCGGCACGCCGCAGATGGGACGTATTTTGCACCCGTTCTTCGGTATTGCCATTTTCATCGCGCTGATGTTTATGTTCGTGCGTTTCGTCCACCACAACATCCCGGATAAAAAAGATATTCCGTGGCTGAAAAATATTGTCGAAGTATTGAAAGGCAATGAGCATAAGGTGGCGGATGTCGGCAAATACAATGCCGGACAGAAGATGATGTTCTGGTCCATTATGAGCATGATTTTTGTGCTGCTGGTGACTGGCGTGATTATCTGGCGTCCGTATTTCGCGCAGTATTTCCCCATGCAGGTGGTGCGTTATAGCCTGTTAATTCATGCGGCGGCGGGCATTATTTTAATGCACGCGATCCTCATCCATATGTATATGGCATTTTGGGTGAAAGGCTCGATTAAAGGCATGATCGAAGGGAAGGTCAGCCGTCGCTGGGCGAAGAAACATCATCCACGCTGGTATCGTGAAATCGAGAAGGCGGAAGCAAAAAAAGAGAGCGAAGAAGGTATTCAGTAATTCTTTCGCGATCTGATAAACAAGGCGCTATCCTGGTAGCGCCTTGTTTTCATCTGCTGTCTGTATACTCAGACGACCACAGCAAATCGTTTAACGACGGAAATCGATGACCATACGGCCACGAATTTGTCCCTGTTCCATCTCTTTAAAAATAACGTTGATATCTTCAAGCGGACGTAGAGCGACTTTTGGTACGACTTTTCCTTCCGCCGCGAACTGGAAGGCTTCGGTCAGATCCTGGCGTGTCCCCACCAACGAACCGACAACCTGAATGCCATCCAGCACCAGGCGAGGGATATCAAGGTTCATGGCTTCTGGCGGCAGCCCGACTGCCACCACGCGACCTCCGGCGCGAACGGCATCTACTGCGGAATTAAACGCCGCCTTAGCGACCGCGGTAACCACCGCTGCGTGCGCGCCACCGGTTTTTTCCTGCACAATTTTAGCCGCATCTTCCGTACGTGAATTAATGGTCAGATCTGCGCCCATTTCCTCGGCCAGTTTCAGCTGTCCATCATTGACATCAATGGCGATCACTTTCGCATTGAAAACGTTTTTCGCGTACTGCAAGGCCAGATTACCCAGACCGCCCAGACCGTAGATGGCAATCCACTGGCCAGGTTTAATATGAGAAATCTTCACCGCTTTATACGTGGTAACGCCCGCGCAGGTAATACTACTTGCCGCCGCAGAGTCCAGACCTTCCGGTACTTTCACCGCATAATCCGCGACGACAATACACTCTTCGGCCATGCCGCCATCTACCGTGTAACCGGCATTTTTCACGTTGCGGCATAAGGTTTCATTGCCCGTATTGCAATACTCACAGTGTCCGCATCCTTCATAAAACCACGCGACACTCGCGCGATCGCCGGGTTTCAGCGAGGTGACACCAGGACCGACTTCCGCCACGACGCCAATGCCTTCGTGTCCCAGGATGACGCCGGTTTTGTCACCGAAATCTCCGTTTTTCACGTGTAGATCGGTATGGCATACGCCGCAGCACTCCATTTTCAGCAAAGCTTCACCGTGGCGAAGGGGACGCAGCGTTTTCTCAGTAACATCAACCTGATGATCTTGTGTGACAACAGCAGCTTTCATAACCTTCTCCTTTTATTAATAGTGAACTGCATAGCAGGTAATAGCAGGTAAGGTGCTATTACCTCTTTAGGATTAATATTTCTGATGAGTTATGCAAGGCGGCAGAAATACAATGTAATAGTTTAGCCAGGATTATCCTGATAAATCCCCGTTCAATACATAAAGGTGGCTAATATTAGTAGCTTGACAAATAAGCAGGGAAAGGAATTCAGGTGTGTCGACAGACTCGCCAAAACTAAAGAAGAAGTGATATCCGGCGGCATTCACCGCCGGGTACGTATTAAATGGAAGTCCGACGGTAGTCGCGGTATTCCGGTTTCCAGAAGTTATCGTCAATCGCCTGTTGCAGCGCTTCCGCTGAGGTTTTCACCGCTACGCCTTGTTGCTGCGCCATTTTGCCTACGGCAAAAGCGATAGCGCGCGACACGACCTGGATGTCTTTAAGCGCTGGCAACACTAATCCTTCGCCGTTATTCACCAGCGGAGAATGTTTCGCCAGCGTCTCACTGGCTGACATCAGCATTTCATCAGTAATGCGCGATGCGCCGGAAGCGATAACCCCCAGACCGATGCCGGGGAAAATATAGGCGTTATTACATTGTGCGATCGGATAAATCTTATCTTTCCAGATGACCGGCGAGAATGGGCTGCCGGTTGCCACCAGCGCGTTGCCTTCCGTCCAGGCGATAATGTCCTGTGGCGTGGCCTCCACGCGAGAGGTGGGATTAGAGAGCGGCATGACGATTGGGCGAGGGCAATGCTTATGCATCTCGCGGATGATCTCTTCAGTAAAGAGCCCGGTCTGGCCGGAAACCCCGATCAGAATATCCGGCTTCACGTTACGCACCACATCCAGCAGCGACAGCACGTCATTTTCGGTATCCCAGTGCTGGAGATTGTCGCATTTCTGCACCAGTTTTGCCTGGAACGGCAATAAATTAGGCATCCGGTCCGTCAACAGGCCGAAGCGATCGACCATAAAAACGTTCTGTCGAGCGGCATCCTCGCTTAAACCTTCACGTTGAGTCTGCGCGATGATCTGTTCAGCAATTCCACATCCGGCGGAACCCGCGCCGAGGAAAACGATTTTCTGCTCGCTAAGCTGACTGCCGGCAGCGCGGCTGGCGGCGATCAACGTACCGACGGTCACGGCTGCGGTGCCCTGAATATCATCGTTAAAGGAGCAAATCTCATCACGATAGCGCGTCAACAGCGGCATTGCGTTTTTCTGCGCGAAATCTTCGAACTGTAGCAGGATATCTGGCCAGCGCTGCTTAACGGCCTGAATAAACTCGTCGACAAACGCATAATACTCATCGTCGGTAATGCGCGGATGACGCCAGCCCATGTAAAGCGGATCGTTGAGTAACTGTTGATTGTTGGTGCCGACATCCAGCACAACGGGAAGGGTATAGGCCGGACTAATGCCGCCGCAGGCGGTGTATAATGACAGCTTACCGATAGGGATCCCCATCCCGCCGATGCCCTGATCGCCAAGCCCCAGAATCCGCTCGCCATCCGTCACCACAATAACTTTAATGTTGTGGTTAGGCACATTCTGCAAAATGTCGTCCATATTGTGACGGTTCGGATAAGAGATAAATACGCCGCGCGCCCGGCGATAAATCTCAGAGAAGCGCTCACAGGCCGCGCCCACGGTCGGGGTATAGATAACCGGCATCATCTCTTCAAGATGGTTTTGCACCAGTCGATAAAAGAGCGTTTCGTTGGTATCCTGGATGTTACGCAGGTAAATATGCTTATCGATTTCTGTTTTAAACCCCTGATACTGGAGCCAGGCGCGTTCGGCCTGTTCTTCAATCGACTCGACGACCTCCGGCAGCAGCCCTGACAAATTGAAGTTGCGGCGCTCTTCTACGCTAAAAGCGCTGCCTTTGTTTAACAGGGGGAATTCCAGCAATACAGGGCCAGCGTAAGGGATATAAAGGGAACGTGCTTTCTTGGTTGTAGTTTCCATGTTACTCACTCTTTTTCGAATAACTGTCCCTGGCACCGTCGTTTATCATCATATATTGCCTTCCACCAGGGAACCGACCCTGAGTATAAAGCATTGTGAGACGTTAAGGTCATTCCTATAAACAAAAACACCATTGCAGATGCAATGGTGTTTAACGTCATTTCAGGACTGTACGATTACTTTTGGCTATCGGCGCGGCGCTTTCTGCCGGTTGGGTTATTCACCACGCTGCTGGTGTCGCCTTCAGTAACAACCTTACGCTGGTTGGAAATTCTGTAATCCAGTCCAAGTATATGACGAGCTTGACGGTTCGATTTCATGTTAACTCCTCAATCCTGTTGCTAGTTTTAAGGACAAATTCGCTTACGCGAAAGAAACGTAACCCCTAAGGTTGCCGATACAGCATAGCAGGTTTTACAGAGTAGGGTGCTGCCCGCTTACCACATAGTTGATGGTCTGCTGGTAGATGTCACTGAGGATGTCATTGTCGGAAGCCTCAACCCATTTGGTCAGCTCCATTAAAATATCATCTTCAGTGACAACGCCTAACTCCGCGCGTAATCCTTGTTCAATCGCGTTGACCAGGGCCGGTTGTGCTGCTGAGGTATTTGCTGAGTGATAAGTAAACATATAATGCCTCCGTGAACATGTATTTATTTAGTACGGCTCGCAGAAAATTAATTCGTATTCAGCATGGCAAATATTTTTGCGGCTGTGGTTAAGATTAGTCCTGGAGTTATTTTAACGCAAGGCGGAACTCTAATTGTTTACCCCAGAAGAAAATATATTACGTTTTCCAATTACATATCCTCATACAAATAGTGGTCAATTAATATACATTTAAAAGGCTACTTATTGCGATTTTTATCTTTTATTACAACGAGATAAGACAAATCTTAATTTGAATAAAAATATACATAGTGGAATACGCTTCCGGAAGAAAACGTAAGGATAAAAGGAGGGATATATTCTTTAAAGAAAGGGAGGCCTGTTGATTTAATATCCATCACTGAAAAAGCATACAACTATTTTCTATATCTGAAGTGCGGGTAATTGACAACATGCTACATCCATCGGCATGGACAACGCAGATTAGCAGCATGGTCTATACTTTATTTTTTGAGCCAACAGGAGAGCAAAAATGACAATCCATAAGAAAGGTCAGGCACACTGGGAAGGCGACATCAAACGGGGTAAAGGTACCGTATCAACAGAAAGCGGCGTGCTTAATCAACAACCGTATGGATTCAATACCCGATTCGAAGGCGCGCAGGGGACCAACCCGGAAGAGTTAATTGGCGCCGCACATGCGGCCTGTTTCTCCATGGCACTATCACTCATGCTGGGAGAGGCTGGATTTACGCCGACATCCATTGACACCACCGCTGACGTATCGCTTGATAAGGTGGAGGCGGGCTTCGCCATTACCAAAATTGCGCTACAAAGCAAAGTCGCGGTAGCAGATATTGATGCTTCAACTTTCGATCAAATCATCCAGAAAGCAAAAGCCGGGTGCCCGGTATCGCAGGTTCTGAATGCGGAAATCACCCTCGACTACCAGCTTAACGCCTGATAACTCCGCCAGCCCGGTAACGACTCTTGTTTATCGGGCTGTTGAATATCGCTTTTTCTCCCTCTCTCATTTTCTTCACGCTATCGGGCGTTAAAAGTACACGGAGCGAATGAAAAAGTATCAGACGTCAGGAACCTCGAGAAGCGTCTTCTTACCGTGTCTTTGTTGGTATTCATTACAGGTGTTAATCATTTTCTTTGCAGCTCCTTTTAGTAAAGAAAGCATTAAATCATCATAATCAACGTAGAATCTGGTTGTTTCGGTTTCCGTTTTTATCTCCCCAATTGCTGCTATTTCAGTGGCTAATTTCAATTTTGCCGCATCGATATCTTTATTCGCTTGTTTCACTGTAGCCGATAAGCTAGTAAAGAAATTTTGCACTGCTTTTAGCCTGTTATTCAATTCTGGAATCAATTTCCCTTCAATCACGCCCGCAGCAATAGAATAGGAAATAATTAATCCAAACGGACCGGCGACTATGCCTGCAGCAGCACCGGCATAAGCTTCCTTACGAATTCTATCCACCTGTGACTGGAAATAACTACTTTTTTCCGAGAAATCATTGGTTAACTGGCTATCTAATGCCAGCAGTTTTCCGGAAGCGTTGTTGAAACTTTGTGAACTTGCCAGGAGAGATTTTTGCGCTTCATTCAGTTTATTGACGCCATCATCTAATATCCTGATGAGAATATCTTTCTGGGCTGATGCTTTTTTCTCATTATATTCATCAAATAGTAAAATATACGCTGAGAGTAATTGCGTCACGACACCACACCATTCATAAACAGTTTGTGTCGCTTCAAAATACTTGTCCTGGCTGTCCATAAGCAAAACTTTAATATCACCAACTAAAACAGAAGCTGCCTGCGAGTACTCCTGTTTAAAACGGCTTAACTCTTTTATGGTTTCATCAAAGGTCTTCCAGGGGATGACCTGGTCGAGGTATTTGTTATAAAGATCTAATGCCCCATCTGCGGTTTCGATCGCGCTTTTAACTACCTCTACAGTTTGTTCTGCAAATATTCCGGTCATAATCATTTGCCTCTTTAAATATATAAATTGCAATTAAGCTATTGTTTTATAACTTATTTCTACCTATTACCTCCAGACAGCTTTTGTAGCTTAAGTTAACATTCCAGAAGCTGGAAATACTGCCAGCTTCCTGCTTATCTACGCAGGGTACGATTACTCTGCTGCATTTTCTCCAGAATACGACCAAAAGAAACTGTTTTGCTTCCTACTTTCACCATCCCATCTTCCGGTAAGTAGCTAAATTTGACGTACAGTATATTGTTGCTGGTTTTATCTTTTGGCTTCATAGCCAAAATAGCTTGCTGTAATGCTTTTAGGTCGGCGGGGATTCCCACCGCATCGGTGATATCGGTACCGGGCACAAATTTCGATACCTGATCAACAGTTTGAGTCAATATATCCTGCAGCGGAAATAAGCCGGTAAAACGTTGTTTGGGTTTATATTTTGTCACTCCCATATAAATGTCAGGTAGACCTTTAATGTGGTTTTCAATACTGCGAGTTTTATTTTGCAACATAAATTCGCTAATCTCTACCGGAGAGCCGATCAATACCAGCGGTTTCACTCCTGCACCTTTTTCGGAAAAGAGATAGTTGTTATTGCTGCTTTTTACTGCTTTCTGCAACTCGCCACGATCCATGATTAAGCTGTAATATTTACCCTCTTTCACAACAGGTTTGGGTTCACGCCACATATTGATATCGCTAGCTTGTGCTAAACTGGATGCCATCATGTAACCGAAAAACGCCAATGTTACGGATAGTTTCATTAACTTTACCTTTTAATTAGCCAAAAAAAATAGCACTCGTAAAAAGTATAAAGCCGTGGTTACAACAAAACTTAAACGTCGCTCACTTCACCGATAAGCATTTATTTATCTTAATAATGTAAATTACCCTTCCAATAATGCCTGAATTATTACCCTTTGGATTCAACTGCTTGCAGTTATAGTGCTAAATAACAATAAATCTACTGGAAGTATACAGTTTGTGTACGAAAGGTGTTTTTTATGATTACGGAAACCTGAAATTGTCCGACTATCTGTAAATGCTATGAAATTGTATTGTAGATCCGATTGCGCCCGGTGCTGATGACTACCGGGGCAATAGTGGTTGGTTTAGCCCTGATAGGGTTCGCCAGCGGCGTAGACGCCGCAAGCCGTTTTGGCCAGGGCTGGTGGTTGCCTCCGGAATGCTGACAGGCAATCTGTTTACGATGTTTGTTCTGCCCACCGTTTGTGTCTGGCTGGCGCGATTGCGACAGCATGTCAGAGCGAAGTTCTCTTTCATCAGCTCAACGTAGCGCATACCTCGTCATTTGCTATTGTCGTGGTCTACTTTTTCGCCCTAAAATCTGCTCGCCATGTTGCTTTATTCATCAAACATCAAAATCAGTCAACGTAAATATCAATAATAGCCATATCACGGAGGGTGATCTTTATTCCTGAGAGAGGAGGGGTATTATTTTCTGCGTTCTACATTAACGGGTTAACGCGCAGATGTAGAGGTTATTTATATAATTATTGGAGCAACAACAATGAATAAATTCTCCCTTGCTACAGCAGGTATTATCGTGGCAGCGCTGGTAACCAGTGTTAGCGTGAATGCGGCAACAGATACTACTAAAACAAACGTTACGCCTAAAGGTATGAGCTGCCAGGAGTTTGTTGACCTCAATCCGCAGACTATGGCGCCAGTCGCTTTCTGGGTGCTGAATGAAGATGAAGATTTTAAAGGCGGGGACTACGTTGATTTCCAGGAAACTGAGACGACAGCAGTGCCGCTAGCCGTTGAGCTTTGTAAGAAAAACCCGCAGAGTGAATTAAGCAAAATAAAAGACGAAATCAAGAAAGAACTCTCAAAATAAGAGTAAACTGATATCAAAACCCGGCCTGTGTGTCGGGTTTTACTATTTGTGACACCGTCACAAATAACATCTTCCATTTCTTCTACCAATCACGTGGTATTGCACTATTTTCATTAGAGCCCTTTCACTATATGGAGACCTAATGAAAATTTTACCGCTGGCACTCTTTATCATTCCTTTTCTGGCCGGATGTGGCGCCAATAATACGCCGCCGCAAACGCCTATTCCCGGGGAAAAAACATCTGCCAAATTACGTACCCTGGAAACAGGCGCGGCGGCTATTCAATCCAGACCACCTGTCGATGCCATCAGTACCTACCTTGACGGGTTCCATTTTTATAGCGGTGATAAAAACGGACAGATGGAAGCGCACCATTACGTTACCGTCCTGAACGAAGATGTCATGCAGGCGGTGATTTACGACGGCAATACGAAAAACGCGCGCCTGATGGGGGTGGAGTACATTATCAGCGAACGTTTATTTAAAACGCTTCCTCCCGAGGAGAAAAAACTGTGGCACAGCCACCAGTACGAGGTGAAATCCGGTAGCCTGGTGGCGCCTGGCTTACCGCAGGTCGCTGATAAGGCGTTGATGAGTAAGATTGTTAATACTTATGGCAAGACCTGGCACACCTGGCATACCGACCGGGATAAAACCCTGCCAATGGGTATCCCTGCGCTGATGATGGGCTTTACTGGCGACGGGCAGCTTGACCCCGCGCTGCTGGCCGATCGGGATCGCCGTCTGGGAATTGATACCCAGGCCATTAAACGCGAGCGGCAGGATCTGCCTGAACATCCCGTTATCAAGGGGGCTAACGCCTGGGAGCAGGGAGAAGTTATCCAGCTACAGCGTGTTCAGGGCGCTGGCGAACACGGGCGAGGCGATACCGCGCACTTCGGTACATCTGAGCAATCCCGACAATAATTCCACGCTTTTACACGCAGATACGAAAAAGAACGCCTGTTAAGTGACAGTGTCACGTAAAGATTAGCCCCATAGTCTATGCTTGTTCTTCGGATGCTGTAGAGGTTATGGGTTAAACGGAGCGATAAATGAGTTCAAAAATTTTTTGCAAAAGCTGGGGGGCTGAATATATCGCCGCTGATGTTGTCCGCTTTCGTCTTTGGGCCACCGGTCAGCAAAAGGTTATGCTCAGGCTTGCGGGTAAAGACCAGGAAATGCAGGCGAGCGGTGACGGCTGGTTTACGCTGGACGTCTCCGGGGTGACGCCAGGTACGGAGTATAATTTTGTACTCAGCGATGGCATGGTGCTCCCCGATCCGGCTTCCCGCGCCCAAAAAACTGACGTCAACGGTCCGTCATATGTGATTGATCCAGGCAGCTACGCGTGGCGCAACACCGGGTGGAAAGGTAGCCGTTGGGAGCAGGCCGTGGTGTACGAGATGCATACAGGCACGTTCACTCCGGAAGGCACCTTCCGCGCCGCAATAGCGAAGCTGCCTTATCTCGCTGAACTCGGCGTTACCGTTATTGAAGTGATGCCCGTTGCGCAATTTGGCGGCGAACGCGGCTGGGGCTATGACGGCGTACTGCTTTACGCGCCGCATTCAGCCTATGGGACGCCGGATGATTTCAAAGCGTTTATTGACGCCGCGCATGGGTATGGTCTTTCCGTCGTCCTGGATATTGTGCTGAACCATTTCGGCCCGGAGGGAAATTATTTACCGCTATTGGCGCCGGCGTTTTTCCACAAAGAGCGCATGACGCCGTGGGGAAATGGTATCGCCTATGATGTCGACGCCGTGCGGCGCTATATCATCGAGGCGCCGTTATACTGGCTGACAGAATACCATCTCGACGGCTTACGCTTTGACGCTATCGATCAGATTGAGGACAGTAGCGCCAAGCATGTGCTGGTTGAAATCGCACAACGTATTCGGGAAGACATTACCGACAGACCCATTCATCTGACCACCGAAGATAGCCGCAATATTATTTCTCTGCATCCCCGAGATCAGGATGGCAATGTGCCGCTGTTTACCGCCGAATGGAATGACGATTTTCATAATGCCGTCCACGTTTTTGCGACCGGAGAGACCCAGGCCTACTACAACGATTTTGCTGATGCCCCGGAAAAACACCTCGCAAGAGCGCTGGCCGAAGGATTCGCTTATCAGGGAGAAATTTCACCACAAACCGGCGAACCTCGCGGCGTAAAAAGTACCGGACAACCCCCGGTCGCTTTTGTGGATTTTATTCAGAATCACGATCAGGTCGGTAACCGCGCCCAGGGCGACAGACTGATAACCCTGGCGGGTGCTGAACGAACAAAAGTATTGCTCGCCACGTTGCTGCTTTCACCGCATATTCCGCTGCTTTTTATGGGCGAAGAGTATGGCGAAAGCCGTCCTTTTCTTTTTTTTACCGATTTCCATGGGGATTTAGCCCGCGCCGTTCGTGAAGGTCGCGCAAAAGAGTTTGCCGATCATGCAGGGGAAAATGTTCCGGACCCGAATGCGCCAGAGACCTTTCAACGCTCAAAACTTAACTGGAAGCAACAGCACAGTGAAGAGGGTAAAGCGTGGCTGGCGTTTACCCGCGAACTACTGCTTTTGCGCCAGAAGCATATCGTACCGCTGTTGTCCGCTGCCCGTGAGAGCTCAGGAACGGTATTGCAAACCGCGCCCGGGTTTATTGCCGTTAGCTGGCGTTTTCCGGGAGGAACACTGTCACTGGCGCTGAATATTAGCGCCACGACGGTATTACTGCCCGATTTACCGGGTAAGACTCTCTTCGCCTGGCCGAATGAATCCACCGGGTCGCTTTCCCAACATTCTCTTATTGTCCGCTTAGCCCAGGGAGAGTCTGCATCATGATCCCAACTGCAACGTATCGCCTTCAGTTTCGTAATGGCATGACCTTCGATCGCGCTGCGGCGCTGGTGCCTTACCTTAAAAATCTGGGTATCAGCCATCTTTATGCCTCACCCATCTTTACCGCCACCAAAGCGTCAACGCATGGTTATGATGTCACCGATGCGAATGAGATTGAGCCTTCTATTGGCGGGCGTGAAGGATTTGAAAGACTGGTGGCTGAACTTAAAGCGCAAGGTCTGGGATTGATCATCGATATTGTGCCTAATCACATGGCCAGCTCGCTAGAAAACGCCTGGTGGCGCGACGTGCTTGAATATGGCAAGGAGAGCCGTTACGCGCGCCATTTCGATATTGACTGGTCGCGCCGACTGACGCTGCCTTTTTTAGGCGACACATTTGACGCCGTGCTGGAAAACGGAGAAATTGCGATCAAGCCCGATCCCGCTACGGGTAAACCCGCGTTCGCCTATTATGATAACTATTATCCGCTTGCGCCGGCGACATGGCAGGGGCGCGAGGCCGAAATACTGGCGCTTACCGATAAAGCCGCTATTGCTGATTTGCATGAGCGCCAGCCGTGGAAATTAATGTCCTGGCGCGATGCTGCTCGCTCGCTTTCATATCGGCGTTTCTTTGAGGTCACAGGGCTGGTAGGAATGCGGGTGGAAGATAAAACCGTCTTCGACGATACACATCGGCTGATTCTGGAGCTGGTCAGAACGGGGGCGGTTGACGGTTTACGTATCGATCATATCGACGGCCTTGCCGATCCGAAAGCCTATCTTGCGCGTTTACGTCAGGAAGTGGGGCCGGCGTGCTATATCACCGTGGAAAAAATTCTCGCTAAAGGCGAGCAACTTCCTGATGACTGGCCGGTTTCCGGCACCACAGGCTATGAATTCATCGCCTCGCTGGCGGAGGTGCTGGTTGACGATGAGCAGATAGACAATCTGCGCCAGGCTTACGAGACCGTTAAAGGCGCGCCAGTGGATATGCGGGCGGAATTACGGGCAGCTAAATTGCTGATGGTCGATCGCAATTTCGAGGGGGAATTTACCCGGCTGCTCGCGCTTGCGCTATCGATTGCCAGCGAGCTACAGATCGCACAGGAAGAGAGCATCGTTCGGCAGGCGTTACGCGAGTTATTAATTGCCTTTCCCGTATATCGCACTTACGGCACGGCAGAAGGGCTACCGCCGACCGATATTTGCCTGTTACATCGTATTGTGGAACGGGTAAAGACGCTTGAAAACCCTCCGCAGCCAGAAGCGCTTACATTTCTGAGCCGCCTTCTTACCGGCGATGTTCCCACCTCCAGCCAGGAGGAGGCGACACAGTTTCGCGTTCGGTTCCAGCAACTCACCGGTCCGCTGATGGCGAAATCGGTAGAGGATACGCTTTTCTTTCGTCAAAACATGGGACTGGCGTTAAATGAAGTCGGCGCCGAGCCCGTCACGCATCACTTCTCCATTGAACGCTTTCACCATGAGATGAAAACCCGACAAGCGCGACAGCCTGACGCGTTATCCGGTACGTCGACCCATGATACCAAGCGAGGCGAGGATGCGCGAGCACGGCTGTATACGCTTACCGAAGCGCCGGAACAGTGGAGCGAATGCCTTGCCCGCTGGCGGCAGATGAACCAGACCCATGTCAAATTTTTGAATGATGGCACTGCGCCAAAATCGGCGGATACGTGGATGTTATATCAGGCGCTGACCGGCGTCTGGCCCCCGATGCTACAACCACAGGACGAAACAGGTTTAAACGCGCTGAAAACACGCTTTGAAGCCTTTGTGGAGAAAGCGCTACGCGAAGCGAAGCTACGTACCGATTGGGTGGACAGTAATGAGGCTTACGAAACGGCAATGCTTGATTACGCCCGTTATTTACTGGCGCCGGATAATCAGACATTTTTGCAGGATTTTTATCGTTCCTTGCAATCCTTCATCCGCGCAGGGCTGGTTAACAGCCTGACGCAGACCGTTATCAAATTAACCGCGCCGGGAGTACCTGATATCTATCAGGGAAGCGAGGCGTTGAATTTTAGCCTTGTCGATCCCGACAACCGCCGCGAACCGGATTTCGCCACGCTGGCGCAGCAGTTAGACCAGCTAACGCCGGGAGTTTTCTCGTGCGAAGAGAGTTGGCTGAACGGGCAGGTGAATCAGTATGCCACCGCCGCCTTACTGCGTCTGCGTCAGCAGAATCATGATCTCTTCCGTTTTGGCGACTATATACCGCTGCGGGCTGTTGGTCAGCGTGCCGACAAAGTCATCGCTTACGCCAGAGCCAATCATGATGATGCGCTGATTGTTGTTGCGCCCCGACTGGTGTTCGCCGAATGTGACGGCTTATTGTCACAATCGCATAGCGGTTTCTGGGCAGGAACCGACATTATTATACCCGGACAGCTTAATCAGCATCGTTATCGCAATGTGCTTACCCGGGAGAGGTTAATGCCTGGTGAACGCCTGTCGTTGGCCTCACATCAGGGCGGCGTACTGGTTTTAATGAGCGACTGAGTTTATGTGTTGATGTGCCGTGACAGGACAACGTTTACCGTGGGTGGAGAAAGAGAATGACAACAAACAGGGCTTTTGAAATCAGATCAGGATACAGCCATACGCTTGGCGCGAATTATGACGGCGAAGGCGTGAATTTCGCTATTTTTTCCGCCCATGCGGAACGCGTCGAGCTTTGTCTTTACGATCCGAGCGGGGAGCATGAAATCGCTCGTCTGGAGTTACCGGAATATACCGACGAAATATGGCACGGCTATGTCCCGAAGTTGCAGCCCGGCGCGCTGTATGGGTACCGCGTTTACGGTCCTTATGACCCGGAAAATGGTCATCGTTTTAACCCCAATAAGCTGCTTATTGACCCTTATGCCCGTGAGCTGGTGGGCGATATTCAGTGGAACGATGCGCATTTCGCGTATCAATTACTTCATGACGATAAAGATTTGACCTTTGATGACCAGGATAGCGCGCCATTTACGCCTAAATGCCGGGTGATTGATCCGGCTGAGGCGAATTGGGAGGATAGACAACGGCCTTCCATACCGTGGTCGAACGCCATTATTTATGAAACGCATGTAAAAGGCTTTACCCAGCTTAATTCCGCGATCCCTGAGCCTCTACGCGGTACGTTTGAGGGCATGGGGCATAAAGCCAGCGTGGATTACATTAAAAGTCTGGGTATTACCTCCGTCGAGCTTTTACCCGTTCACTGGTTTCCGGACGATCAGCATCTGCTCGATAAAGGACTGAAAAATTTCTGGGGATACAACTCGCTTGGCTTTTTTGCGCCGGCGACGCGCTACTATGGTCCAAAAGGTATTCAGGGATTCCGCGATATGGTGCGCGCTTTCCATGATGCCGGCATCGAAGTGATACTGGATGTGGTCTATAACCATACGGCAGAAGGGAATGAGCTTGGCCCCACGCTATCATTTAAAGGTATCGATAACTTCTCTTACTATCGCACCATGCCCGATCAGCATCGCTATTACATTAACGATACAGGGACAGGTAATACCGTCAATACCTCTCATCCACGGGTACTGCAAATGGTGATGGATTCGCTTCGCTATTGGGCGGAGTCAATGCATGTCGACGGCTTTCGTTTTGATTTGGGCACCATTCTTGGTCGTGAGCCGGAAGGCTTTGATCAGAGAGGCGGCTTTTTTGATGCGGTAACGCAAGACCCGGTACTGGCAAAACTGAAACTGATTGGCGAACCCTGGGATATCGGACCGGGCGGCTATCAGGTTGGCGGTTTTCCACCAGGGTGGGGCGAATGGAATGATAAATACCGCGATACGGTGCGCGAATACTGGAAAGGTGACAACGTCACAAATGATTTCGCTGCACGTCTGCTGGGTTCCGGCGATCTCTATGATTTGCGCGGCCGTCGCCCCTGGTCAAGCGTTAACTTTATTACTGCCCATGACGGCTTCACGCTGAACGATCTGGTGTCTTATAACGACAAACATAATGAAGCCAATGGCGAAGATAATAATGACGGGCATAATGATAACCGCTCCTGTAACTATGGCGCAGAAGGGCCAACCGACGACGAGGGCATCAATGCGATACGCGAGCAACAGAAACGTAATTTCCTGACCACCTTGCTTTTCTCGCACGGCACGCCGATGTTATTAGCGGGCGATGAGTTTGGCCGCAGTCAGATGGGCAATAACAATGGCTACTGTCAGGACAGTGAAATATCGTGGGTCCACTGGGATAATTTGCCGGAAACCGCCAATGCGCTACGGGAGTTTACCCGTCATCTGATTCAACTGCGCGCCACGCAACCGTTGCTGCGCCGGGAGAGCTGGCGTGACGGTCTGGAGATCCGCTGGTTTAACGCCGGCGGAGGGGCGCAGCAATCCGAACAATGGGATGAGGGATCGACGATAGGCGTATGTATTAGTCGACCCGATCTTCAGCCGGAAGCGGGGATCTGGCACGACGCCTTACTGCTTTTCAATCCGTTTGAAGGCAGCGTACCGTTCCGTATTCCGATGTGGGGAGAAGGCGGCTGGGTACTTGAACTGACGACTGCCGATAACGCGCAGCAGGGAATGCGGATTACCGAAGAAATGGATTTCGATCTGGCCGGGCGCAGCATCGTATTATTCAGACGCCCCTGATAGTAAAACTGCGCTCCGGACCCAACCGGCCTTGATGGCCGGTTTTTTTACTGGCGCTCAGGCGATATCATGCCGCAGAAATAACACCGTTGTCAGTTTATCGCCCGAAAAATTCATCCGCCTGTTGGTATTCCTTTAATTGTCTTCACCGATATTCGCTTCAGGCCGTCTATTGCCATTTCAAGGTAGGTACGTGGACAACCCAGATTTAAACGGATAAATCCGCTGCCCGCCGGGCCAAAGCCGCTGCCCATTGAAGGAGCAATACCCGCGACATCCGCCATTACCCATTTTAGCTGTTCGTCATCCAGTCCCAGTTTTTTACAATCCATCCATAATAAATAGGTTCCCTGCGCCGGGGCAATTCTTGCCCAGGGAAGGTGCTCTGTCGCCTGTTCAACAAACCAGCGGCGGTTTTCCGCCAGGTAATCCAGTAGCGAATCCAGCCACTGTCTGCTTTCATTCCATGCGGTAGTCGCCGCCTGAACGGAGAGGGCGTTAAAGACGTCCAGCCCATGAGCGTCCAGACGAGACAGGAAACGCTGGCGAAGCGTAGGATCGGGAATGAGAAAATTAGAAATTCGCAACGACGATAAGCCAAACGTTTTGCTGGCCGCAGTGGCGGAGATGACCCGTTTATGCCAGCGCTCCCCTAAATGCAGTACCGAGGTAAAGGTTTCGCCGGGCAGCAATAGATCGGCCCATATTTCATCCGAGATGAGAGTGACATCATAAGCTTCACATAATAAAAGCAGTTGCTCCAGCTCGTTGGCCGACCAGCAACGCCCGGTTGGATTATGTGGATTACACAAAATCATCAGCGGAGGGCGCTCATGGCGAAACAGCCTTTCCAGTTGGCAAAAATCCATCTGGTAGCCATCGTCCGGCGACTCGCTAAGGGGATTCTCCAGCAGTTTTCTACCATTAAGCGTGATTATTTTGGCGAAGGAGCCATAGTATGGTCCCTGTACCACTACGCCGTCGCCTGGATGCGTCAACATTTGCACTAAGAGCGCCAACCCTGGTACGACGCCTTCCACGCTGCATACCCATTCTTGTTTTAACGTGAGCTGGTGGCGTGATGAAAACCAGTGAAGCAGGGCGTTAAAATAGGCCTCATCGCGTTCGCTATAGCCAAATACGCCGTGCTCGATTCGCTGATGCAATGCCGCCTGAACCTCAGGCGGGCAGGCAAAATCGAAATCAGAAACCCACATCGGCAGCAGTTTTCCAGCGCCGTCGCCAAAGTGACGCTCAATAAAATCCCACTTTACCGAACCAGTATTGTTGCGATTGATAATCTGGTTAAAATCCATCTTGTTTCCTTATTATTTCGTCACTGACGCTTGCGGCGACTTTTCTGAAGCGGAGGCAGTTCTGGCAATACCAATTCCGCTAAAACCATAAATTAATGCGAAGAAGATCGCCGCATAGCACTGGATAGCCCAGGGCAGAAGATCAAGCGTGCTAACGCCCAGCGTGGTCGCCATGTAGACACCAGCCGAGGTCCACGGCAGGAGAGGTTCGATAACGGTACCGGCATCTTCTATCGTCCGTGAAAGGTTTTTAGTATCCAGCCCCATACGACGATAGGCATCTTTAAACAGTTCGGCGGGAACTAACAATGCCAGTTTACCGTCGCTGGTCGCTCCTGTGACCAAAATTGTGGTGCCGATAGTGGCGGCAATGAGCTGACCAACGCTATGAATAATAGTCAGCAGCCGGTTAATGATGATCGTTAACGCGCCGGTTAACGTTAGCGCTCCGGCAAATGAAAAAGCGCAGAAAACTAACAGTATTGTTCCCATCATCGAGAACATTCCGCCCCGGTTTAGCAGGCGCGGAACATCGGCCACGACACCTTCAGCGCCTTGTGGGAACATGGCGATATCAAATCCATCAATGAAAGCGTCCAGTCCCTGTTTGATGCTCAGTCCCTGCATGATGACGCCGAGGAATAAGGCAAGTACGCAGGCGCTTAACATTAATGGGATGACAGGCTTCTTGCGAATTGCGCCCCACAGTACGATCACCGGCGGCAAAATAAGAACAATATTAAAATGGTATAGCGATTCCAGCGAGTGGATGATATCCGTAACGCGCTGCGGCGTGGCCACCTCGCCCAGCATATTACTGTGTCCGGCGATAAGATAAACCACGGCGGCAAGCAGGAAACTTGGCAGGGTCGTCCAAAGTAAATGCTGAATATGCTCAAACAGAGTAGTGTCTGCGACAATCGCGGCAAAGTTAGTCGAGTCGGACAAGGGTGAGATTTTATCGCCGAAATAAGCGCCAGAAACGACGGCGCCAGCTGCTGCTGCAAGAGACACGTCCAGCCCGGCGGCAACCCCCATTAACGCAACGCCAACCGTCCCTGCGGACCCCCACGATGTACCGGTACAGACGGAGACCACGCTGGTTAAAAAGAAGGCTGCAATCAAAATATATTCCGGGCTTATGAGTTTTAGCCCCCAGTACACCATGTAGGGAATGGTGCCACTAAACATCCAGGTGCCAATCAAACCGCCCACGCAGATCAGGATCATGATAACCGGCATTGCTTTAGCCAGCTTATCCACCACTGAGTTGATGATGTCTTCCCAACAGTATCCTTGCCACCATGCAATGCCTGCCGCTACCGCCGCAGAGCACAGAAGGAGCGGTTCGATACGTAGCCCCATGATGCCGTAACCGATAATCAACAATAACAACATGGAGATGACTGGGATTAGCGCTAAACCCAATGACAGCGTTTTCTTCTTGTTTTGTGATGCACTCATAATGGAGCTCCGGTCAGTAAGGTAGCTCAAGGGTAGGGGGATACGCTTCTCACTACTGTGATCCATTACTTTCGTCCATGTAACCGATTACATGAGAAGGGTTAATTTGATAGTCATCACAGTTTTTACTGTTGACGACGCATTCATCGTGAAAAATAGGGCGCGACAGAATCGCGGATCACCAGTTCGGCATTGAAATGATTGCTGCTGGGCGGCGGCGTAATGCCCTGGTATAACTGTATCGCCAGTTGCGCGGCACAACGCGCCATTTGTTCGACCGGATAATGCATTGTTGTTAACGCCGGATAAAGATACCGGGCCAGCACCACATCATCAAAGCCGACAATAGAGAGCTGTTGCGGAAGCTGAACGCCGCGTTGATGAAGAATACGCATAATGCCAGCGGCCATCACATCGTTAAACGTGACCGCAGCCGTAAGGGGAAGCCCGCTATTGATAAGTTGATGCGCGGCCCGCTCGCCGCCTTCTTCGTTAAACGGAACGCTAATCACCCAGCGAGGGTCTGGAGAAATACCATATTCTTCCAGCGCCTGACGGTAACCATCAAGGCGTTCCTGACGATCGATAATTGGCAAGTCAGATGTCACACAGGCAATGCGCCGATGCCCGTTCGCCAGGAGATATCGGGTCGCTTCCCTGGCGGCGCTGCGATTTTCCAGCCAGATACACCGGTTGGCCATACCGGCGATATAACGATTAACAACAACCAGCGCTGGAAAGTGGGCTGCGTAGCGCAGCAGCTCTTTATCCGGTAATCGGCTGGCATGTACAACAATAGCCTCACAGCCTTGATTAACCAGAAAATCCAGTCCCGCTTTTTCCATTTCTTCGTCGTGGCCGCCGCTACATACCATCAAGCGATACTGCTGCTTACGAGAAACATCTTCTACGCCGCGAGCAAGGCGGGCAAAAAAAGGATCGGCCAGATTGCCGGTTAACAATCCGAGCATATCGCCGCTACGTTTCGCCAGCGCGATAGCGGCGGCATTCCGGCGATAATTGAGATCGCGCATGGCTTTCTCTACACGTTCGCGCGTGACGGGTTCAACCCACGCGGTCTGGTTAATGACGCGTGATACAGTCGCGGTTGATACACCGGCCATGGATGCAACATCCTTTATTGTCGCCATGTTAAGCTCATATTTGTTCGTTTAAAGGGTATCAAAGCCATTGATTATCATGTTATGTGGAAATCAGTGCAATCGCTGCGGCGCAGCCTGAATTTATAAACATTTTTAAAATCATCCTAATCCTGGTAACTGCAAATTTTAGTAGCTACCTCAATGAGTTATTGACCACTGAATTTTCTACGATAACATGACTAACAATATACACATGATAAGAACCACTACACTGGGAAATCGTTGCGTGGTGGTTCGGAGATAGATGATGAGTAGTATTACAAAAAGCATACAGAATGAATATGTTTTATTGATGGAAAACGCTTTTTCTGAAAAATATAAATATGCATTTAGAAATTTAGAACTGAAAGAATTACGTAGATTCATCCTGAAAGAGCTAATTAGCTCTCCCGAGTTAGATAATCAACTTACAAACCTAATGGTGTTGCTAAATAAATTTTGGGATACTCACGCTGCGGCGCTTATAACAGAAGTGCGGGCGTCTAAAAGTTATCGATTATTACTTCCGATTCAACGGTTTGGTTATAACATATCTAATCACCTTAGATCTCTGGGAATTTATTTTGATAGCATCATAATGGTTGATCCATTACATTTTCCTTCTCTTAGCTCTCTGCATTCATTTTTGTCATTGCCACCAGATAATAGTTATGTCCGCATGCGCAGGTTGGTATTACTTGAACATGTTTCCAATCTATTTCGCGCCATCCCATTTATGACTATTGATGATGATTATCCAATTTTTCTAATCGTTCCTGAATTACTAGATTTTGATAAAGAACGCAATCATGAACAATCTGCCGCTTTTCTAAGTCAGCTCTTTTTTAAAGATAGAAAAATGGATTACGCTACTTATTTAGCGTTTCTTGAGCACTTTGGGAGAAATGAAGAAACATTCCAGAAGATCCTAATAAATAAAGAATTATTAAAAACATTGCTTAATAATTTCAATAACATCGAAAAAGAAGTCTGGGTTTACGATACAGATTTAAAGAGTTTTACAACAAGAGAGGTAGATCTTCTGGATTACGATCTGCCGTCAGCTATAGGAACCTTACTGGGTAAGGTTGAAGGTGCAATTTATGCACAGCGATCAACTCAATTATCGGCAACACTATTAGGCATTGATCCAGTTATTTATAGTAACCATATGTTTTTACATGAATGGACTACGGAGCAGTTGGTCAAGGATTATGGTAAATTAAATCCTCTTTCTTCTGAAGAGCAAGCGATTACAATGGGCCTTTCAGCCGCGGAAGTAAAATTCCTTACTGCGCTTTCCGATCTGGAATTAAAAAAGATTAGAGAAAGAGGTCAACTGGAATCCTTAAGGCATGAACTAAGAATCTCGAGGCATGACTTGCAAGGAAAAACACCAGATCAAATGCAAGATGCGGCAAATAATTTTTCAAAACATTTAATCAATGTGGTCGAAGAGTATGGAAAGTCGCATGAATCAGCCATTAAGAATTCAAAGAAAAAAAAGATCTCATCTGGATTAATTTTTGCAGGAACAGCCACGTTAGGTATAGCTTCACTTGCCATGCCGCAATTGACATTACTTTCAGCAGCAGCAACGGGAATTGGCCTGGCCTTTGGAGGTAAAAGTCTGGCAGATATTTTTAGTGAACATAAAGCACATAAAAATGAAATCCAGATATTAGAAAAAACACCCGTATCGCTTTTGTATGGGGCATATAAAAAGAAATAGTCATACTGTGTATACCGTCTGGTAGCGGAAGTCAGTTTTTGAAGCAATTGTCGTAAAGTTACTCAAACAATCATTTCGGCTTTACTGATAAGCACAGCGGCTTGTCCGGTGGTGAGCCGGTAGTCACAGGGTAGGGGAGGAATACAGCCTATGGCGTTTCAATGTCTGAAAACACTACCACATCTTGTGTCAGAGGGCCGCTGCGCGCCAGGCCGTTTCGCAAAGTTCGATTATTTTTGCAGTCAGTACTGCCCTTAACAAATGGCCAGCTCGTTCACGACCTCAGCTACGCTCTTGATGCTGCGGATATTTCCAATGCCCGTGCCCAGCGCAATGTATCCTTCATCTGTATTACCTTCCAGCATGCCGATACGCAACCCTCGTAAACCTCCCATCGTCTGGGCCAGTTCTTCATTGCTTGCACCAGCTTTATCCATCGACACGAGCTTGTCAGCCAGCTTGCCAGGAAGTGAGCGGTAGTAATCTGGCAGGGTACGGAAAAGCAGCAAATCCAGGCCGTTAGCATTAATGATTTTATCCTTTACTGACTGCGGCACACGGCTTTCTTCTGTCCCAATAAACACCGAACCAGCAAAGACACCCTCTGCTCCCAGCGCATGGGCAGCACGGGCGGTACGGCTATCGGTAATCCCGCCTGCAGCCATGACGGGAACACTCCTCACCGAGTCCGCAATCAGCGGCACGATCGAAAAGGTGCCAAGCGCGGTACCAGGCAATGTGCCACCTTCATCAAAACCTGTTGCAACAATAATGTCGGCGCCGGCTTTTTCCGCTAAACGTGTATTTTCAGGTGTCGGATTAATATCGCGGTAAATAATTGCAATACCCGACGCTTTTAGTTCATTAAACAGCGAAGTGATAATAGCTCCTTCTCCGTAACCGGTATAAACAACAGCTTTTACTCCCTCTTCCTTTATTACCTGTAGGATAGGCGGAGTCCAGATGTCGTTTTCAGGGGTTGGAATAAGGTTCACCCCGAATGGTTTTTCGGTAAGTTTTTTGGTTTTACGAATTTCTTCACGCATTTTTTCTGCTGTTTCTTCAGGCGTTGATACAGCAGTTTCCGCTGTTAAGCCCGCATTTGGGCCAAGCACACCCAAACCACCGGCGTTGCTTACGGCTGCAACCAGTCTTGCATCGGTAAGCCAGGACAATGGGCCTTGTATAACAGGTTTTTCGATACCCAGAATCTGGCAGATACGGTTGTACTTCATGACGTAATCTCCTTCGAACAAATTTTCAGCCAGCCTTTTAGGCGACTGTGGTAGTTAATTAATCTGAAGAAGATCTTAAGCCTCTTTATTGTTACGAAAAACCATCCAATCTTTAAAACAGAATTACTGATAAAGTAACAATAGCCAGGTCGGATATGCACGAAAGAGCGTTATCAGAGATGTGCATCCGGACCAAAAACCTCGCACAGCCAGTCGATGAATACACGAACTTTAGGTGCCAGATACCGACGATCCGGGTAAAGCAGTGAAACCGGTTTTGGCGGGGGCGGGAAATCAGTGAGGATCTCTGTCAGCTCTCCACTGGCAATAAAGGGTGCAAGCGACGGACGCAATCCGTGTAGAATCCCCAACCCCGCCAGCCCACATGAAAGAAACGCTTCTGAATTGTCTACCAGGATGCTGGAGGGAACTTTTATTGACGCAATACTGCCATCAACCGTGAATTTCCACTCCATTATCTGCAGGCTGTGATTACTGAAAAAATTTACAGCCCGGTGGGACGTCATCAGCTCATCGATAGAGTGCGGCGTGCCATGCTTCGCAAGATAAGATGGCGCAGCACAGGTCACCATGGCTGCCGTTCCCAGACGTCTGGCAACAAAACTGGAGTCATTAAGCTCACCAAGTCGGATGACGCAGTCCACACGCTCGGCAATCAAATCAATCTTGCGATCGGACGTACCAAGTACAATCTCAATATCCGGGTATCGGTTCTGAAAATCTCCAAGAGCCGGAATGATGACTGCCCGGGCGAGTGTAATAGGGACGTCAAGGCGCAGGCGACCTTTCGGCGGTTGCGTGCGGGAAAATAATCGCCGGACGTCGTCCAGCTCACTTAAGAGCGACAGGCAACGCTGGTAAAACTCTTCCCCTTCATCCGTCATACTGACCTGTCGTGTTGTACGATGCAGGAGCTTAACGCCCAGATCATGTTCCAGATTCTGAACGGCGCGGGTAACAGCAGGGCGGTGCAGTTCAAGCACCTCCGCCGCGCGGATAAAGCTCCCTTGCTCTACCACATTGACATAAATATTCATGGCTTCCAGCATATTCAGCTGCATCTGTTCTTAGTCCTCAACCATTATTTGTGTCGAAGGGGGAAGCTCCTTATAACATTCCTGTCTGCTGGAACATATCCCTTTCTGAGCTGATTGTTTTATCTGGAGTAACATACTGCTATCGATATATGACTTTTACCGGGTGGTTGAGGTAAGACATGTCATTTGTAAAATCGCTACCAATTCTTCGCAACCTTTTTGGATGTTCGGCGGCGTCGTATACAAAAACAAACAGGCCAGGCGATACGGTTACGCATGTGCAGGTCATGCCAGGCGCGACGTTAATATACGAACCGATTATGTTTGACCGCCGCCGGTGTAGGTGGCGAGTGTGAATGCAAGACATTGGCAGACAGTGAATAATCAAACCTCATGAAATGAGGTTCCCATTGATTTTTTAGCCCATGTCAGCGCATGGAAAAAAGCCCGTCATTAAAACGGGAACTGTCGGAAATGGCTGTTGAGTCCTACGGCGATGCCGTGTTATCTGCAGCGCGTGAAACAGGCCTTGATGAAAAGAGTTTTACGTCTGAAATGCCGTGGGCGCTCGCTGATACGCTGCGCGACGATTTCATCCTGGACTGACACACTGACAATGACGAACCGAACACAATAGCCGGTTTTTTTATGCCTGAGCGGCGTGTGCTGCGTGAAATCGTGTGCAGGAATAGCGGGTGCAAATCAACAGAATTCGCTCAGCGTCACGGCAGGGAAGGGATCAAACTTATGGGCCAGAAGTTTTTTGACATGCACGAATCCAGCCGCCTTAACATGTCTTTTAAATGTTCTGGTGCATTTAACATAATATACATTATGCGCATTAGAATAGCAGAGGGCGAAAAGCAGCCCCCCAGCGTGAATCAGTCATACAACCAGCGACCAGACCTGGCAGACGCAATGAGCATACCTATCGTGAACTCCGGCACCTGAGGAATATCGTTTTTGCGAAACGGATTAAGCAAATGCTTTAGCGGTGGTTCTGGCGGATAGTATGTTGTGATCGAGAAATTCCCTTTATCTACATTGAATGTCGTAAAAAAATCATCCATCAATGCCAGTGCTTCATCATCTTCCAACCGTAAATCTGAATCCAAATCTGTTGACGGTGTCAGTTCTTTTTTCTTAAAGAGGTAAATTCCATCATGGCTTCTTACCAGTTCATAAATCCGCTGTTCAAGAGCATCACTTACCATATTTTATCGCTTCCTCTGGCAATACGGTTGTAATCCCTGCCTGTACGATATGCAATCTGCGACACGTCAGAGGCCAGAATAATCCATCCGACTGTTCAGCAAGGCCACCAAGTAAAATAATATCACCATCTGCAAGGCTGACTTCGGTTGTTACATCACGCTTGATAAGGGTTGGCGAGTTATTAACGCCGGTTTCAGTGGTCACAAGTTAGGTTCTGGACATCTGAACTTAGCCTTGAAAAAACCGTCAGCTGCCCGCATCACTGACCGGGCTGGAGCTGAATCCCCTTCGTGAAGGATGCTTTTATTAGTACTATTAAAGGTGCTATATTTAGTCATCAACCAGGAGGTAAATTATGGCATTTCAAATTTTAACGACTACTGCAGCAAGCATTACAGAACTGAAACGTGATCCAATGGGAACTTTCAATGCCGGAGATGGCGCTCCAGTTGCCATTCTTAACCGTAATGAACCGGCTTTCTACTGTGTTCCTCCGGCACTTTATGCTCATCTTATGGATATTCTTGAGGATGAAGAACTCGGTCGTATTATCGATGAGCGTGCGAATGAACGCGTCATTGAGGTCAACATTGATGACTTATAAGCTGGCATTTAACGAATCTGCACTAAAAGAGTGGAAAAAACTGGGTCATACCATACAGGAACAGTTTAAAAAAAAGTTACGGGAACGGCTTGAAAACCCTCGGGTTCCGGCTTCTCAATTACATGGAAGAAAGGATCAGTACAAAATTAAGCTGCGTGGTGCAGGATACAGACTGGTGTACAGCGTCGAAGATGAAATTATCACGGTAACTGTCATTGGTGTTGGAAAGCGTGAAAATGATGCCGTCTACAAAGTGACACAACACAGAAGCTAATCACTCAGGAAATGCTCTCTTTCCCCGTCAAGCGATACGACAAACAGGCTCAGTTCTTTTATGTGACGGCACCTTGACATATGCCACGTATATGAAACTATGGCCTACGTTGTGTATGTGACATTCATTTTATTCCCGCCCGGAGTGTTTACGCTATCTGAGGATAACATTATGACGCAACGTATCGCGGTTTTTCCTGCTGACCGCCATTCTCTGTATGAAGAACATGGGTATTCCGCCGCCATCCGTTCTGGTGATTTACTGTTTGTTTCAGGCCAGGTAGGCAGTCACACAGACGGCACGCCGGAGCCTGATTTTCAAAAACAAGTGAGGCTTGCTTTTGAAAACCTGAAAGCAACACTGACTGCAGCAGGATGCACATTCGATGACATAGTGGATGTCACCACATTCCATACCGATCCAGAGCAACAACTTAACGACGTGATGGCGGTGAAACAGGAGATATTTGCCCATCCCCCTTATCCTAACTGGACCGCTGTTGGCGTTACCTGGCTGGCCGGCTTTGATTTCGAAATAAAGGTTATTGCCCGAATCCCCTGATGCTTATTCTCGGTAAAACCGGTAGCATTATATGTACCGGTTTTATTTTATTCATCCCTACCCTTCATCCTGTATGATTAACATGCAATCACCAAACATATCGAACTTACATGACTGGATATGTTCTGAGGCATAGGCCTTCATGAGTAGATCAACCCCAGCAAATTGACCGGTTAACACCATATGCGTCGTTTTTGGCTGATGTAAGTTCGTTAGCAGGCAGTCAACCACTTTCAGTTGATAGCCTGGATGTATATAAAGCGCAGTCCAGCCAGAACTTGCTTTGAGGCAATTGTGCTCCCTTGAATACGCAGATTCCAGGCATCGTGTAACGGTAGTTCCTACGGCAAAAATACGTCCGCCATTTTGCTTCGCAGTATTAATGATATCCGCTGTTGCTTGCGGAACCTCGTAGTATTCTTCGTTGATAGTCACTTCCTCTACACATTTTGTTTGTATTTTTCTGTTGGACAACATTTCTGTTGATGCCACATGTAAAGTGATGAAGGATATTAACCCACCTTTATCTTTTATTTTTTGGATAAGATCCCAGGTAAAATGAATGCCGGCAGAAGGTATTTCCAAAGAACCATACTTTTTAGAAAAAACGGAACGGTAAGCATCTGGATATTTATAAAACAAGCTGGAATCCACATACTCATCAAGACGCTCACCATGACTGGCTAAATAGCAAATTAAGGCCTCATGATTTTCCACGACGGCCCGGTACTGGCTCTCTTCGCTAAACTTTTGCTCTATCTTAATGGAAATTTCAGGGTTATCAACCAAATAGAAAACATCATTCGCGTTAAGCCTTTCTTTTAAAAGTCCGGAAATAATTACTCTATTATTTGGTAAAAATCCCTCTAAAACAATTTTAATTAACCTATTCTGTCTTGTTTTACAGATAAACATATGGTTTATTATAGTACTGTCGTTAAAACAGATTACATCACCTTCTTTGATATAATCTGTTAATTTACTAAAGTCTACCTTATGAATTTCTCCTTTACTCCGGTTGAGGACAAGCATTTTACACTTTTCCCTGTATGAATCATTGGCTATCCAATGAGGTCTGAGTGGGATAGTCATCTGATCGGTAATGCGAAAATCATATTTTTCGGTAAGCATATATTTACCCTTTGAAAAACCATTGATACGGCGATTGTTATATAGCCGTATTCTGCAGTATACGTTGGTCTTTCAGAGGGTGAAAATTAACTCAATAAATGTTGTTGTTATATTTACTTTGCTGGCTATTTAATCAATGTCAGATACCGATATTAAGCTGGACGATCGGATTTGACCGCCCTTTTCTTTTGCTTATTCCGGCATTGAAGCATCGCTATCCATTGCATCGGCAAACTTTTGCATTAGCCGAACAAAGACATCAAGTTCATCCTGAGGCCAGTCTTTAAAAACAACTTTGCCCATTTGCTCTCGCGCAGCGTCTATACGCTCCGTCATCGCCTTTCCTGTCCGGGAGATAACGGCCTCGCGTATACGACGATCGATGGCATTATGCTGCCGTATTATCAACCCCAGCTTCTCCAGTTTGGCGACCTGTCGGCTTACCGTCGTATAATCACGACCGGCACGTTCGGCTAACTCAACAACGCCAATCGGCCCTAAACGTTCGATACTAATAAGGATCGAAAATAGCGCACGATCGAGTTGAATCCCCGCCTCTGCAATTAATTTCTCATCATTACGAGGCCGGTTAAGCGCGCTCACCACGCGAATCAACGCACCGTGAAGCGCCTTCATTTGCTCGGAAATATGTGTATCTTGCACATTTTTATTTTCTGACATAGCATGTCTCCTCTTATGTGCATAATACACATATTGGAGAGACGATGACAAGATACACCACTACAGATGTACTGATCTGCGGCGCTGGCGTTACCGGGCTTACTTTAGCCATCGAACTGGCGCGTCACGGGGTCTCATTTCGCCTGATTGAGAAAAGAGCGACGCCTTTTATCGGCTCCCGCGGTAAAGGTATTCAGCCGCGAACGCAAGAAATCTTCGAGGATCTTGGAATACTCAATAAAGTGGTCGCCGCCGGCGGGCTCTATCCCCGACTACGAACCTACCGTCACGACGGAAGCTATGTAGATTCAGATATTGCGCATCATACAAAACCGACCCACGCCGAACCCTACCATCTGCCATTGATGGTTCCACAGAACGTGACAGAAACGATTATGCGAGAGCAATTAAAAGCATGGGGACATCGGGTGGAGTTCGGCTGCGAGTTACGACATTTTGCGCAAACCCCACGCACAGTCACCGCGTATGTTGCCGGG
Source organism: Salmonella sp. A7 (assembly GCF_020181675.1). Lineage (NCBI taxonomy): Bacteria > Pseudomonadati > Pseudomonadota > Gammaproteobacteria > Enterobacterales > Enterobacteriaceae > Salmonella > Salmonella sp. A7. The sequence continues at coordinate 2,358,287 of NZ_CP084001.1, forward strand.
CCGGCTGGAGAAGAGGTCATCATCGCGCATTATTTGATAGGCGCGGATGGCGGCGGAAGCTTTGTCAGAAAAAAATTAGGCGTCAGCTTCCCCGGTCGTACGTTGGGAATCCATGCGCTTGTGGCTGACGCTTCACTTTCCGGTCTGAACCGGGATGTATGGCACCATTTTAACGATGGCGATATGGCGCGGATGATAACGATTTGCCCTCTCGCCGGCACGCAGCTCTTTCAAATCCAGGCGTTGTTGGCCCCGGACGACTCGCAGAATTTCTCAGCCGACGTGCTCACGGCTTTTCTTACTGAACGAATCGGGCGGACGGATGTTCGCATCCATTCGATTCCCTGGGTATCGAAGTACCAGATGAATGCGCGCATAGCGGAACATTACCGTGTGGGTAAGGTATTTTTAGCCGGTGATGCCGCTCATGTGCATCCGCCGACGGGTGGGCAAGGGTTAAATACCAGTATCCAGGATGCCTATAACCTGGGATGGAAAATGGCAGCCTCGCTGCGGGGCGCAGGAAAAGAACTTCTCGATAGCTATGAACAGGAACGCCGCCCGGTAGCCGAATCACTGCTCCACCTTTCTACCCGATTACTTGACTCTCAAAAACAGGGTGGCATCAAACGAGAACGCGACGTTCAACAACTTGACATCCAGTATACCGACTCCCCCTTAGCCCACACGTTGCCCGAACGTCAGCATGGGTTACAAGCGGGAGAAAGAGCGCCGGATGCTCCTCTTTTGGGCGCCGGCGGCCAATCATTACGATTATTTCAGTTACTACAAGGTCCGGACTGGAATCTGTTGGCCTACGAAACCCACGGTAAGGTCATCGATGCGCGGCGAAATCTGCGTATTCATCACATTGGCGAGCAGGACGAGCTCATCGATACCCTGGGGCACTTCCGGGAGTCCTATCAACTGGCGCCGGGTCAATGCGTGCTGATCCGACCCGATGGCTATGTCGGCGCATTCTTTCACAGCAAACAGAGCAACGATATTGAAAATTATCTCTCTCGTTTTGCCATAGGGATTAAAGATGAATACTAATGTCTATGAGAACACCGACAGCGAAACTATCACCCCGCTCAACAAGCGGCGTATTTTGCCTGTTTTCCTGCTTGTCGGCCTTTACGCCGCCAGTACAGCGGCTGTGATGTCGGTACTGCCTTTTTATATCCGCGAGATGGGCGGTTCGCCGCTTATCATTGGAATCATCATCGCCACTGAGGCTTTTAGCCAATTTTGTGCGGCGCCCCTGATTGGCCACCTTTCCGATCGCGTTGGCCGCAAGCGAATACTGATTATCACGCTGACTATTGCGGCGATAAGTTTACTATTACTCGCCAACGCGCAATGTATCCTGTTTATCCTGCTCGCCCGCACGCTTTTTGGCATTAGCGCCGGGAATTTGTCAGCCGCCGCAGCCTATATTGCCGATTGTACGCACGTCAGAAATCGGCGCCAGGCAATCGGTATCCTCACAGGCTGCATTGGTTTAGGCGGTATTGTCGGGGCAGGCGTTTCAGGGTGGCTATCGCGTATCAGTCTGAGCGCGCCGATCTACGCCGCCTTTATACTTGTCCTTGGGTCTGCCCTGGTCGCGATTTGGGGGTTAAAAGACCCGTCCACAACATCACGTACCGCAGATAAAATAGCGGCGTTATCTGCCCGCGCTATTTTAAAGATGCCAGTCCTTCGCGTCTTAATCATCGTAATGCTTTGTCATTTCTTCGCCTATGGCATGTACTCTTCACAATTACCTGTTTTTCTTTCTGACACCTTCATCTGGAATGGGCTTCCCTTTGGGCCAAAAGCGTTAAGCTACCTGTTAATGGCGGACGGGGTTATTAATATTTTCGTTCAGCTATTTCTGTTAGGTTGGGTGAGCCAATATTTTTCGGAGCGAAAGCTAATTATTCTAATCTTCGCCCTTCTTTGTACTGGATTTCTCACTGCGGGTATCGCCACGACCATACCAGTGCTTATTTTTGCTATCGTTTGTATTAGTATCGCTGATGCGCTAGCCAAACCCACTTATCTTGCCGCCTTGTCCGTCCATGTATCGCCTGCCCGACAAGGTATCGTCATCGGAACGGCGCAGGCATTAATCGCAATCGCTGATTTTATATCCCCCGTATTGGGCGGATTTGTCCTGGGTTATGCCCTGTATGGTGTCTGGATCGGTATAGCTATCTCTGTCGCCATTATTGGTCTGGTGACGGCAATGATTTACCTTTCAAAAAGTTCAGTGCTAATAGCGAAACCAGAAACAGAATAATGTGACAACGTCACAAGCATTATTACTCCCTTCTTCCCTTATTTATCAAAAGTATTGTACTTATATTGAATGTTTAAGAGGTATTTATGGAAATTATGCTGGTTGGCATTTGCCCTTGTAAAGCGCGGGGAAAGCATGAAAAAAATATATCTCGTTGTTATCGTACTGTTTTTTATTTCTACAAAAGTTTATACACTACTTCATAACAACATCTTCTTTTGTCGAAACAGCCCGGAGTGTGATTTGTCTCATGTTCTCCCCGACTACCGGGAGAAGATTTCAGGCACACCGCTAAAATATACCTTGATTAGTACAGCTCAATTAGCACAGGTTGTAGTCAGACACTATGAATTATTATCGCAACACTGGTCGCCAGATGACATGGTAACCCCTACGCAATGGCGACATAACGTTGATATTTATATCCCTGAAACGGCAAAAGAGCACCATGCTTTGGTGGTTGTAAACAACGGAATTAATTATGATAAAGGCGTACAAATCACTGGTAAACCCGGTGATTTCCCCCAGGAAACACTGGCAAGCATCGCCCGTGATACGAATACCATCGTAATATCAGTGAGTGATATACCTAACCAATATTTAACCTTTCAGGATGATAAAAAACCACTGAAAGAGGACGAGAGCGTTTCCCGAAGCTGGGCATTATTTATGGAAGCGCCGGAGCAACGTGAGTTAATGCCCTTAAATATTCCTATGGTCACTGCCCTATCGCAAGCGATGAGATTAGCAAAAAAGGAGTTAACGCAATGGAATATAAATTCCTTTATCATTACAGGTATTTCAAAGCGTGGGTGGACTACCTGGTTGTCAGCTATCGCCGATCCTGATGTTGAAGCAATTGTTCCCTTCGCCATTGATCTACTTGATATTGATGCTTCACTTGAGCATATTTATCAATCATACGGTGGAAATTGGCCCATTACATTCTACCCCTACTACCAGCAAGGCATAGATGAGAAAATAAAATCCACCACATTTACCCAGCTAAGGCAAATAATAGATCCGTTAAGATATCTCAACACTATTTATCAACCCCGCCTTGCAATACCGAAATATATTATTAATGCAAGTGGCGATGATTTTTTCGTACCAGACAACACTCGCTTTTATTATAGCAAACTTCCTGGCGTAAAATCATTACGTATAGTGCCTAATATGAACCACTACTCAATTAACCAGTTCGCTGAAGAAAGCCTCGTTCCATTTATTAATAGGTTTCAAAGTAAAAAAACATTACCACAGTTGATCGGCCTTATTCACCACCATCTTCTTACGGTCTATTTCTCAGAAGCGCCGGTAAAAGTCGTTCGCTGGACAGCCAATAATCCAAATGCGCGTGATTTTCGTTATGCCTGTGGCATCCGCTATCAGCCACTTACAATAGATATTCCCGCCAACAATAAGATCAGTATTACGTTAAATGAACCGAAGACAGGTTGGGAAGCTACCTATATCGAAGCAACTTTCAATGATGGCTATGTCGCCACGAGTCAGGTTTATATTACGCCCGATGAAAAATACCCACAGACAGCACCACCTTCCGTTAACGCCGCATGTCAAACGTTACCGGGGCGTGGATTAGGGGAAAACGATAGCCCCGATTGAATTTTCAAGTAATTGTCTGATTTTAAATAATTTTATCCATCACACTTGCGATGGATAAAAATCCTCTGCGATAAATTTTTGTTATATTGATCACGTTCTAACCACAAGAGAGGTGATTTGAAAATAACCTTAAAATATTGTGGTCAGGCCGCTAGACCACAATAAGAGGATTAATCATGAAAAGAAAAACAATGGGATGGCTTATCGTTTTTCTTCTATTTATAGTTTACATGCTCAACTATATGGATCGTTCAGCATTGTCGATAACTGCCCCCTTGATCGAAAAGGAGTTAGGATTTAACGCCGCGGAGATGGGAATGATCTTCAGCGCATTTTTTATCGGATACGCCCTGTTTAATTTTATTGGTGGCTGGGCCAGCGATAAAGTTGGGCCAAAAACGGTTTTTCTCATCGCAGCGTTACTATGGTCTATATTTTGTGGCTTAACTGGTTTAGTCACCGGATTGTGGACAATGCTTATCGTGCGCGTTCTTTTCGGTATGGCTGAAGGACCGGTCAGCGCTGCCGGAAATAAAATCATCAATAACTGGATTTCCCGAAAGGAGTCTGCCACGGCGATCGGAATTTTTAGCGCCGGTTCCCCGCTCGGCGGCGCGGTGTCCGGGCCGATAGTGGGCCTGCTGGCGTTATCCTTAGGCTGGCGCCCCGCATTTGGCATTATTTTCTTATTTGGCCTGGCCTGGGTACTGCTCTGGTACTTTATCGTTAGCGATAAGCCAACAATGAGTAAACGCCTGGCGCCGGAAGAACGCATTGATTTTGAAAATCATGAGGACGTTATTTTATCTGATAATGGCCGGGCTACGCCTTCACTCGGCTATTACATGAAACAACCAATGGTATGGGCGACAACTCTGGCTTTTTTCAGCTACAACTATATTCTTTTTTTCTTCCTGACCTGGTTCCCAAGTTACCTGAACCATTCGTTACATCTCGATATTAAAGAAATTAGTATCGCCACGGTAATTCCCTGGGTCATCGGTGCCATTGGTATGGTGCTCGGCGGCGTCTGTTCTGATGTAATTTATCGGATTACCGGTAATGCTCTGCTCTCACGTCGACTTATTCTGGGCGTATGTCTGGCAGGCGCAGCGGTATGTGTTGCCGTTTCCGGTACTGTTAGCACTATTGGTAGCGCAATTACGCTCATGTCAGTTTCACTCTTCCTGCTCTATTTAACGGGCCCAATTTATTGGGCGGTTATTCAGGATGTTGTTCATAAAGATAAAGTAGGGAGCGTCGGCGGAGCCATGCATGGCCTGGCTAATATATCCGGCATTATCGGTCCGCTTGTCACCGGTTTTATCGTTCAATTTAGCGGTAAATATGACTATGCGTTCTATCTGGCTGGTGCTATCGCTATCGTTTCAAGCCTGTTGGTCTTCGTGTTTGTAAAAAGTAAAGGATTCAAAGCCAATGAAAGTCAAAGCTGTGTTCATTAATAAGCCTGGTGAAGTTGAAACCCGCTGGGTGGATTATCCCCATAAGAAAGAAAATGAAGTATTAATTAAGGTTGATGCTGCAGGCATTTGCGGATCGGATATCGGGGCTTTTCGTGGAACGAACCCACTTGTTACTTACCCAAGAATTATTGGGCATGAAGTGACCGGAATTGTTCTTCAGGAAGGTACCGGAATGCCGGACAATATTAAAAAAGGCGACCGCGTGATTGTTGACCCCTATATTTATTGTGGTCACTGCTACCCTTGCTCTGTCGGCAGAACTAACTGTTGTGAAAATTTAAACGTCATTGGCGTGCATGTCGATGGCGCAATGCAGGAGGTGGTGACTCATCCCGCACATTTAATTCATAAAATACCAGATAACGTGCCTTCTGAAATGGCGCCGCTGGCAGAACCGCTGACTATCGCTCTGCACGCGCTGCATCGGGCAAACGTTAAGGCCGGGGAATATGTTGCCATCATCGGCGCGGGGGCCATTGGTCTTATGGCGGCATTAAGCGCGCGTCATTACAAGGCAATGCCTATTCTGATCGATATTGTGGAAGAAAGGCTACGCTATGCACAAAAGCTTGGCGTTCCCTATGTGCTGAACGCCGCTGACGATCAGGTTATCGACGCTATTAAAAATATCACCCACGGCACCATGGCGCAGGTCGTGATAGAAGCTTCCGGCGCAAATAGCGCTATTCGAAATACGCTTGATTTAGCATCGTTTGCTGGTCGTATTTCGTTTACCGGATGGCCAAAACAGGAAACGTCGCTGCCGACGAACCTGATCACCTATAAAGAACTGGATTTACGCGGCTCCCGCACCAGTGCCGGTGAATTTGATGAGGCATTACGTATGCTGTCTACGCTGGAGATTAATCCACAAGATGTTGTCAGTAAGATCGTCAATCTTGATGAGATCCCTGATGCAGTTAAAGAGCTTGATCGCTATCCGGAGCGCTACTTAAAGATTAATGCTGTTTTCCATTGATTTACGTCGAGTTCTACCGCATGGCATGACCGCCATGCGGTGTTATTCATCGACAAACTTAGCCGCCGACAATCTTTCTCACATAGCGTAAATGTTCCAGAGATCCCTCATAGGCGCTGTCAGTATCAGACTGTCGCATCGCATCCACTATCGCTTTATGTTGTTTGTTGAGATTAAGTAAAACATTTCTGTCTCCAGACTGCTCATCAAGCCCGGCATAAGGGATATTAATCCGTTGTTCCCATAACATACGGGACATATCGAACAACACCCGGTTACGGCTGGCCTCAGAGATCGCAAGGTGAAACTCTTTATCCAGCGAGTAAAAGCCGTGGACGTTATTATCGTTAATGGCTTGATCCATACGATGATAAATCGCCTCTATTTGGTTGATGACGTCAACGTTATCGTTTTGTGCGGCTAAGCGCGCACAATGGCTATCGACCAGCTCGCGAGTAGAGAGAATTTCTTCGATAGTATAGTCGCTGGCAAGGTGTTTTTTATCTGAAACGATAACCCCATTACCGGACTGAATCACGATCCATCCGGAGATCTCCAGTACAATAAGGGCTTCTCGCAAGGAGGCGCGGCTCACGCCAAGCTGTTTTGCCAGTTCGCGTTCTGGCGGTAAAAAAGTTCCCGGTGGAAAAATATTATCATTGATCAGCTTAATGATGAGGTTGGCTATCTTCTGATAGAGCCTCTCCTGCCTGACCTCAGGTATAACCATGCGCCCTCCAATCCATATCCAGGGGATTTTGAATGGATTTAGCATACCATCCTGGCGCTGGTGATCGTGATAATTAATTACCGTGCATGATAAAGAGAAGCAACCGCCGGTAGTCTCCATTACCTTCGCTGAGACTACCGGGGAACCTAAACCGAGACGAGCGATTTATCCTTTGACGTTGATTTTCTCGAACACGGGCGCAGTCGCGTTCTTAAACTGAGAAAGAGACCAGGTTTTATAGTTGATATCATTGTAGCCGCGCACCATCATCTCACCGTGCGTTAAGTCAGACAGCGTTGTCCAAACCGTATATTCTGAGACCGGTTTGCGGGTGGCGTTGCCTTCCCCTTCACTCCCCATATAATCAACCGTAATATTTTTCGGACGATCGAAACGGCTCATAATATGCGCAAGCGTATTCATTGCATCGTGGGCGGATGTCGCTTGCGGCGCATATGTGGTGTAATAAACGCCGCGTATAAAACGGGAAACCGACGTATCGGACGATGGCAAGTCTGCAATAGCAATCCCGCTATCAGGCTGCATCACTTTTATCCCGCCCAGTGTGCCTGAAGAGCGGTCCACATTGGTTAATTGCGTATAGTTATTCAGATTTGTCAGATGCCAGGGGAATGCGGGACCATTTGTCATCACGCGAGTGGGATTGTCATAGACATGGAATTTGCCATTTTCCACTTCAACGACAATGCTTCCTCCTTTCTTGTCGTAAAACGCATAATGAAATGGCGATTTCAGATCGCCAAACCGATGCAGTTCCGGTGACCAGAATTTACCCTCTTTTATTGCCTGTTTTACCTCGCCGACAGTAGCAAAACGGGCCAGCGCCCATTCTCCCAACGAGGTGACAGGAATTGCCTGTTTATATTCACTCGCGGGCAATGGCGGCAACTGCGCATTCATGATCATGTTTTCACTAAATGACAATCCCGCGCTATTCATGCCTTCAAGTATGTCTCTGCTATCGCCATCAGTGATGGTGGAAGTAATGGCCAGTATCGGATATTTCGCCTGATAGCTCACTCCCTGACTGCCATCCGGCGTTTTTTTATCAAACTGTGTTCCCGCCGGATAATACGTTAACCATGAGGGTAAATCCTGCATATATTCCAGCGTACGTCCATGAAAAACATCGCCTTGTTTATCCTGAATAGCAAGGGTTGTGCAGGCCTGTGCAGCCAGGGCGTATGAAAACAGCGCCGGAGCGATAAATAACATTGCTTTACTTTTTTTCATCATGCTCTCCTTGTTTGTAAAATGGATTGGATGAATATATTAAATTAAACCTATCAATGGTTATGCAGCACGTAATTAATTGTGATCTTATTTTACAAGCTAATAAATTTAACTGACGGGTTTAAAGGAGAGTTAAACACAGCGAACTAATATGAAACGCGTTATCCGTGTGACCATTTAAAAAAATCCCATCATGTTATAAATAAAAAACACGGTTTCTTATCAACATTAAGAGATACCATCACAACGCTATATTTACTCCACATCACCAATAACATTAAATTAATTTATGTTTTTGAGTAATGTGAGTAGCACACATGTAATCGGTTGTTACGAATTAGAAACATAATTGCTACTAAAACACGTTGAGAAAGACAAGAAATGCAACATATGATGCCCACACTAACTATAGTGGTTTGGGATAAACGTTATGCAAACACAAGATACATTTTATCAAGTTATGCGTAGACACGGCGTGACAAGGCGTAGCTTCCTCAAGTTTTGCAGCCTTACCGCAACGTCTTTAGGCCTGAGCAGTTCGATGATTCCTCAGATAGCTTATGCCCTGGAGAATAAACCGCGTACGCCAGTGATATGGCTGCATGGTCTTGAATGTACCTGTTGTACCGAATCTTTCATTCGCTCTGCGCACCCGTTGGCAAAAGATGCCATTCTGTCGCTCATTTCCCTGGATTATGACGACACCATTATGGCCGCCGCAGGGCAACAAGCCGAGCAGGCGTTGGCGGATGTGATGCGCGAGTACAAAGGAAATTATATCGTTGCCGTGGAAGGTAACGCGCCGCTGAATGAAGATGGGATGTTTTGCATACTGGCTGGTGAGCCGTTCCTGGAGAAGTTAAAACGCGTCAGCGCGGATGCTAAAGCGATTATCGCCTGGGGGTCCTGCGCATCATGGGGCTGCGTGCAGGCAGCCCGTCCCAACCCAACTAAAGCCACGCCGGTTCACAAATTAATTACCGATAAACCCATTATTAAAGTGCCAGGCTGCCCACCTATACCTGAAGTGATGTCCGCCGTTATCACCTATATGCTGGCATTTGATCGCATCCCTCCCCTTGATCGTCTTGGACGACCAAAAATGTTTTATGGCCAGCGAATTCATGACAAATGTTACCGACGCGCGCATTTCGATGCCGGTCAGTTTGTGGAAGCGTGGGATGACGAAGGCGCCAGAAAAGGGTATTGCCTGTACAAGATGGGCTGTAAAGGCCCGACCACTTATAACGCCTGTTCAACCGTTCGCTGGAATGATGGCGTGTCTTTTCCTATCCAGTCAGGTCATGGATGCCTCGGATGTTCGGAAGATGGATTCTGGGATTACGGTTCTTTTTACAGCCGGGCAACGGGCATTCCGCAAACCGGCATTGAGGCTACCGCCGATAAAATCGGACTGGGCGTTGCCGGCGTCGCGGGCGCTGCCGCCATCGCTCACGCCACGGTTAGCGCCATAAAACACGCCCGTAATAAAAACAACACGTCATCAGAAAACGCTCCGGAAGAGAAAAAATAATTATGGCATATCCTTATCAGACTCAGGGTTTTACGCTGGACAATAGCGGACGGCGAATTGTGGTCGATCCGGTTACTCGCATCGAAGGGCATATGCGCTGCGAAGTGAATATCGACAGTAATAATGTCATTACTAACGCCGTGTCGACCGGCACCATGTGGCGCGGCCTGGAGGTTATCCTGAAAGGTCGCGATCCGCGAGACGCCTGGGCATTTGTTGAACGCATTTGCGGCGTCTGCACCGGTACACACGCTCTGACCTCAATCCGTGCCGTAGAAAATGCGCTGGGAATCGCGATTCCGGACAACGCAAACTGTATCCGTAATATGATGCAGGCTACGCTACACGTTCACGATCACCTGGTGCATTTTTATCATCTGCACGCGCTGGACTGGGTTGATGTGGTTGCCGCCCTGAAAGCCGACCCGCATCAGACCTCCGCCATCGCGCAAAGCCTTTCCGCATGGCCGCTATCCTCGCCGGGATATTTCCGCGATTTGCAAAATCGACTGAAGCGGTTTATCGAGTCCGGTCAACTTGGCCCTTTCCGTAATGGCTACTGGGGACATCCGGCGATGAAACTTCCGCCGGAAGCCAATTTGCTGGCGGTCGCCCACTATCTTGAAGCACTCGATTTTCAAAAAGAGATCGTAAAAATTCACACCGTTTTCGGTGGTAAAAACCCGCATCCTAACTGGCTGGTGGGCGGCGTTCCTTGCGCCATCAACCTTGACGAAACGGGCGCGGTCGGCGCAGTGAATATGGAACGCCTGAACCTTGTCAGTTCCATCATCCAAAAAGCTCGCCAGTTCTGCGAACAGGTTTATCTTCCGGACGTCTTGCTGATTGCCAGTTATTACAAAGACTGGGCAAAAATCGGCGGCGGGTTATCGAGCATGAACCTGCTGGCTTATGGCGAGTTTCCGGATAACCCTAACGATTATTCCGCCAGTAATCTTCTGCTTCCGCGTGGGGCTATCATTAACGGTCGTTTCGACGAAATTCATCCTGTCGATTTAACCGCCCCCGATGAGATTCAGGAGTTTGTCACTCACTCCTGGTATACCTATGGTAACGGCAATAACGATAAGGGCCTGCATCCTTGGGATGGTCTGACCGAACCGCAACTGGTCATGGGCGAACACTATAAAGGCACAAAAACCTTTATCGAACAGGTGGATGAGTCCGCTAAATATTCATGGATTAAATCGCCGCGCTGGAAGGGACATGCGATGGAGGTAGGTCCGCTGGCGCGTTATCTGATTGGATATCATCAAAATAAACCGGAATTTAAAGAACCCGTGGATCAACTGCTTAGTGTATTAAAGCTGCCTAAAGAAGCGCTCTTTTCTACATTAGGGCGTACTGCCGCGCGGGCGCTGGAATCCGTATGGGCAGGCAATACGCTGCAATATTTCTTCGATCGTCTGATGCGTAACCTCAAGTCCGGCGATACGGCGACGGCAAACGTCACGCTCTGGGAACCCGATACCTGGCCTACATCGACAAAAGGCGTTGGTTTCAGCGAGGCGCCGCGCGGCGCGCTGGGGCACTGGATAAAAATTGAAAATCAGAAAATCGACAGCTATCAGTGTGTGGTACCGACAACCTGGAATGCCGGGCCACGTGACGATAAAGGTCAAATTGGCGCGTACGAAGCGGCGTTAATGGGGACTAAACTCGCCGTTCCCGATCAACCATTGGAGATTTTACGTACTCTGCACAGCTTCGATCCCTGCCTGGCCTGCTCCACCCATGTTATTGATAATCATGGAGGGGAGCTGGTCAGGGTTCAGGTACGATGACGACGATTCGGAGGTCTCAATGCATCTCAAAGAAATAACCAGCCAGGGGTACTATATCTATGAAGCGCCGGTCCGTTTATGGCACTGGATCACGGCGTTATCCATTGTCGTCCTGGCTGTTACAGGATATTTCATTGGCCACCCCCTGCCATCGATTCAAGGTGAAGCGACCTTTATGTTTTGGATGGGCTGGATACGACTGATCCATTTTACCACGGCGTATATTTTTACTGTCGCGCTGCTGTTTCGTATTTACTGGGCATGTGTCGGCAATGAGTACGCCAGGGAGATGTTTCTGGTTCCGTTCTGGCGCCGCGCCTGGCGCAAAGGCGTTATCAGCGAAATCCGCTGGTATTTTTTCCTCGAAAAAGAGGCCCATCGTTACTATGGACATAATCCGGTAGCGGGACTGGCGGTAATGTTCTATTTCTGGATGTCCGTACTGATGGTGTGTAGCGGCTTTGCGCTCTATGGCGAAGGACTTGGAACAGACAGTTGGGCGTATCAATGGTTTGGCTGGATGATTCGCCTGACTGGCAACGATAGCCTCGCGCTGCATTTCTGGCACCGGCTGGGCATGTGGTTCATTATCGCCTTCGTCATTGCGCATGTTTATACCGCTATCCGCGAAGACATTATGAGCCGACAAAGCGTGATTTCCGTCATGATAAGCGGCTGGCGCTGGTTCAGGTGATAACAATGGCAGAAGTAACAATCTTAGGGCTTGGCAACCTGCTTTGGGCAGATGAAGGGTTCGGCGTCAGAGCGGCGGAAAAGCTGTTTGAACAGTATGCCGATAACGAGAAAGTTGACGTTGTTGATGGCGGTACGCAGGGACTGGCGCTGCTGCCCTGGCTGCAACAGACCGAAAAACTGTTAATCATGGATGCTATCGATTTTGGTATGGCGCCAGGTTCGCTGGCGATGTTTCGTGATGAACAGGTTCCCGCCTATCTGACGGCGAAAAAACTCAGTTTACATCAGACCAGTTTTTCTGAAGTGCTGGCATTGCTGCAATTAACCGGCGGCCAGTTATCGGAGATTGTGCTGATTGGCGTGCAGCCGGAATGTCTGGATGACTATGGTGGAAGTCTTACGCCGCAGGTAAAGGCGCAACTGATGCCTGCGGTCTGTCTCGCGCAGGAAGTGCTGGCGCAATGGGGTATCACCGCCTCTTCAGCGGCCTTGCCCACTGAAAGACTCAATCATTACAGCCTGTGTATGGAACGCTACGAAGATGAACGGCCAGATGCGCAAAGCGCTTGCCGGGTCGGCGATATTCGGGTGCTACAGAGAGAGAAATCATAATGTGTATCGGCGTTCCTGTGCAGGTTATTTCACCCGGTCAGTGGTTCGCCAAATGCCGCGACCGACACGGCGAGCTTATCGACGTTGATATTCGGCTTGTGGTTCCCCCCTTAGCAGGCGCATGGCTGCTGACATTTGGCGGCGCAGCGCGACGGGAAATGGACGAAGCGGAAGCCGTTGAGGTACTGGCAGCGCTGGACTCGCTGGAACAGGCCATGCTCACGCAAAGCGATCCGCTGACCGGTTTTGCCGATTTATTATCTCGCACGCCTGAATTACCGGAGCATTTAAAAAAATGACTATCTCACCCCAAAATTCTGTTTGTCCACTGGCGGATAAAGGCTTTCTGGTTACCGATGCGCAAACGCTCCCGTCGTTGATTAATGCGCATCCGACTGTGCTGGTTTTGCTGCAAAGCGACCCCAACAAACATCCGGAAGTCGCCGACAGTTGGGTCATTATCCCGGAGATCCTCAAGCAATTTTCGGCGACGTCTTATACCGCGGCATTTGCGGATAGCGAACAGAGTGAACTGATCGCCCGGGAGTATCGCATTCTGAAATATCCGGCGCTGCTTTTCTTTCGCCAGCACCGTTTTGTCGGCAGTCTGGCGGGATTATATAGCTGGCAAGAATACTCTCAGCGGGTGGCCGCATTGCTGACCACACCGGGCTATCGTCAGGATATTCCCGTTATCACGCAATAGAATGAAAGGTAACACACGTGAATCATTCCAGAACTATTCCAGTCGTTAATATTGCCGGACCAGGCTCGCAGCCAGAAGAGGAAGACTTTAACTTTCTTCCTATCCCCGCCGGCATTAATCTCCCACTGACGCCGGTTTTACCGGAACAGGCGCTGCCCGCTGAGCTTCGTGTTGCCAGACACATCCTGACTACGCTTATTCGCGATATGGATAACCCGGTGGCAACGCTCCCCTTTCCCCTGAGCTATAAGCTGAATGCCACTGAGCAACAGAATAGCGGTTTGTTGGATCAACTGCTCGGCGAAGGTGAAATATCCGCCCGGGTACTATTACCCGATGGAAAAGAACAGCGTATTCAGGAGACGGTTTTTACGGGCGTCTGGCGTGTACGTGAATATAACGCTGACCAGCAACGGGTTGCCGATGAAATTATCATTGGCCCGATCCCGGAGAGCATCTGGCAGACGCATCCGCAGCCGCCGATTACACCAGAATTGCCGCCACAACCGGCGGGATTGATGAATGGCGCCTTTATCGCGCATGAAATAGCCGAGCGCGTAAAACAGCAGGTAAAAGAGCCGCATATCATTAACTTAACGCTATTGCCAGTAAACGATGCCGATCGCGAGTATCTGGATCATTTTTTAGGCGAAGGCTGTAGCGCTATTTTTTCACGCGGATATGGTAAATGCCGGATTGTAAGCACGCATTTTCCCGGCGTATGGCGGGTCAATTATTTCAATGATATGAACACATTACTGCAAGATATGATTGAGATAGCAGACATTCCTGATATCGCCGTTGCAGGCATCGACGATATCGAAGATGCCTACGCGGGGCTAAAAAATACGTTGGAATGGCTGAAAGAATACCCGGTCACAGAAAATGAGCCAGTGGTGCGCATGGAGTGCAAAGTATGTTGGTGGGTTTACGACCCTGCGCTGGGCGATGACGTATGGCAAATTCCACCCGGCGTGCCCTTCAGCCAGTTACCTGATTACTGGTGCTGTCCGGTTTGCGAAACCAGTAAGTCCGGGTTTATGGTGATCGATGAAGGTAATAATTCGTGCAAAGATTGACCGTCTATTCTCACCCGCTACGGATTATCTGGCAGGAGGCGCCGATCGGTCGTTTGTTACAGGGCGCAACGCCGGTATACGCAAAAACGCTTATTTCACGTTTGTTTACGTTGTGCGCTCAGGCACACAGCGCAGCGGCGGCTTTACTGTTGTTTCCTGAAGAGAAGCCAGATATGCAGGCCGCACAACAAGAGCTGGCGCGAGAAACGCTCCGTCGCGCGTTGACCGACTGGCTCCCCCTGTTTAGCCACCGACAGGCAACCGCTGAAGAATGGGCGTTGTTACGTCGCGGAGAGTTATCCCCGCTGGCAAGCACAATCTTTTTTGACGATGATCCTCAGACCTGGCTTGCCGCTGGCGTAAAAGGCTGGGAAGCCTGGTTTTTGCAAGAGCGTTCTGAAACCGCCCGCTGGCTGGCGACATTACAGAATATCATTACACCTACACTACCGATGGCGTCATCCCCGGACCATACGTTAATAACCCCTGGTCCCCTGGATGTCTCGCCTCTGGCTATCGAATATCCGCTACTGTCAGCCTGTTGTCTTAGCGGAAAAACGACTGCGCTACGTCTGCTGGCCCGCTGCATTACGCTCGCCCGAAGTTTGAGCGCCCTTCCTACCCTGCGCTGGAATCGTTTTGATGATGGCGATTGGAAAATAGCGGTAGTGGAAACCGCGCGAGGATGGTTAGTTCATCAGGCCAGACTGACGACGTCAGGCAATATTCTTGATTACCGTATTATCTCGCCTACCACACGTCACGCCCAACCTGACGGCGTCATTGCTCGCGAACTGGCCACTATTCCACTCTCATTGTGGATGCAACAGTTACAGGTAATTGATCCTTGTGTCGCCGTAAATATTGTTGAATGAAGGAGCTGGCCCATGCATGAATTAGCCCTGGCGCAAAATATTATCGAATTGCTGGAGGAACAGGCAGTAAATCACCAGTTCAGCAAGGTAAAGCAAGTCTGGCTGGAGATTGGCGTTATGGCCTGTGTTGAGGTGCCAGCGCTGCATTTTGGCCTGGACGTCGCCGCTCGTCATACCCTTGCTGACAATGCGCGTTTCCACATTACTATCACACCGGCGCAAGGTTGGTGTCTGTCCTGTAATCAACCCTTCACCTCTCAAACATCCACACTCTGTTGCCCCTTTTGTCATTCAGGCAAAGTGCAGATAGATGACAGTAGCAGAATGCGCATTCGCGAGATCGAAGTCGAATAGTCAACGAATAATCAATAAAAAAGGACGCCAGAAGCGTCCTGAAATAATAAAAGAATAAATTAACAATAATAAAGGTTAAGCAGTGACACAGTTTTGGGAAAAGGAGGGTATCCCTAAACTGTCTTAATCAGCAAGTTTTATCAAAACTCGTAGACTAAGCCGAGCGCCACGGTGTTGTCTGTATTAGGATTCGATGGGTTGCCATCTTTTAGCAGATTGATTTTGTAGTCAACATACGCGGACATATTTTTATTGAAGTAGTAATAGGAACCCACATCAATATATTTCACAAGGTCGAACGAACCCAGTCCATCAACATCATTGGCTCTGGATTGCAGGAACGCCAGTGACGGGCGTAAGCCATTATCAAATTGATATTGCCCTACCATTTCCCAGTTATCGGTTTTATGTGCAAAGCCGCCCAATGTATCGCCCATATAGGTCATATCATAAGTACGGGTATAGTTTGCCGCCAGGTAAATATTATTGGCATCATACTTCACGCCGCCAGTCCAGGCTTCAGCGCGGTCGCCATTGTCGTATTTATCTTGCGTCATCTGATCAAGCGTGCGTTTGGAACTGGTATAGGCTGCCCCCAGGCTCACCCCCATGCCCAAATCATATGTCGCTGATGCCCCGAAACCATCGCCATTCTGGTACGCGATACTTTTTCTGGCATTATTACTTAAAGGATCACCTTCTTTCGACAGGCCGTCATTTTTACCCTGATACTGCAACGCAATATTCAGACCATCAACCAGACCAAAGAAATCATTATTGCGATAAGTCAGAACGCCATTCGCGCGTCCGGTCATAAAATTATCGGAAGCTTCATACGAATCATTACCAAATTCAGGCAGTACGTCAGTCCATGAACCAATGTCGTATAACACGCCATAGTTACGACCATAATCAACAGACCCCATATCGGCAAATGCTAAACCAGCAAAACCGAGACGCGTCCAGCTTTGCGGGGAACCGCTGGAGTCACCATCTTCCGGACGATTGGCGTTGACCTGATACTCCCATTGTCCAAAACCGGTTAGTTGATCGGTAATTTGAGTCTCGCCTTTAATACCCATACGGATATAAGATTGATCGCCATCCGTACTATGATTACTGGAAAAATAATGCAGGCCGTCGACCTTGCCATACAAATCCAGTTTATTGCCATCCTTGTTATAGATTTCTGCTGCATTGGCGGCTCCAGCCATCATTACGGCTGCGGCTACCGCAGATAACACCACTACTTTTTTCATTTTATATGCCTTATTTGTCTTATTTTTGGACTTTCCGCAAAGCCTGCTCGCGGAACTGTCCAGGACAATATCACTAACAATTACCGTGCGTTAAGTTTCAAAGTGTAATATTAGCTTGCTATGTATTAGTGATGTTAAAATGCAAGTTAAGCATGGCTACATCAATGATATGCCCTGTTTTCTGCTGTAATAACAAGGAGGTTACCAGTAGAGAACTGGCTTACGGTCGGGGATGCCAGGGCGAGAATGGCACTGAACACTCGGCTGGCATTCGTTAAGACGGAATCATAATCAAGTCAGTTGAGGCCACAGCCCTTCTTATTTTTGTGTATAATTTGTTACGTTTACATTTATTTTTAAATTAGCGTTATGAAAATATCAGTACTACTGAAATAGCACTTCTTCGCTTCGTGTATTTTTACTATGGTTAATTATCACATAGCGCAAACGGTCATTTGTGTATCACTATTCATAAGATTAACTATTTACCAGAGGTAATAAATACAAAAACAAATCAAGGGACAACAACAATACTGAAACTCTAAATTTTGATATTTTGAGTCATGCCGTTACAAACAAATACGATATTCTTAATTGCACTACTCCCTTTTCGGGGTAATTTTATAGAAGGATGTTTTTTATTGTTCGTGAGCCATGCTCCTTTAGTATAAAGGTGAACGTAACAGGAAAGATAAAGCGTCTCAAAAACAGACCATATGGGTATAACTATTATGCAAAAAACGTCACTATTGTTTTCGACCGCCGCGATAACGTTAACTCTGATGGCGTCATCGGCATCAGCGGCAACGCCAACCGCCGCACAAAATGAAGCTACGTCGACCGTTAAACAAGAAATTACAGAAGGTATTAACCGCTACCTTTATTCAATAGATAAGGCAGACCCAACGTTAGGCAAGCAGCTCTTTTATGTTTCACCGGAAACCAGTTTTATTCATCCACGCGGTCACGAACGCGGATGGTCGCAGATCGCTGAAAATTTTTATGGCACCACTATGGGTAAAACCTTCAGCAAACGCACATTAAAACTGGACGCTCCCCCTGCTATTCATGTGTATGGCAATGCCGCCGTTGCAGAGTTCGACTGGCATTTTACCGCGGTACGCCGTGATAATGGGCAGACTCAACACACGACAGGCCGCGAAAGCCAGGTGTGGGCGAAGATACCAAACACAGGATGGCGAATCGTTCATGTCCACTACTCCGGTCCAGCCAAAACCGGCGTTGGAGAAGGCTATTAAGCTTTGCTCTTCAGGTTATGGCGCAGATGAACATTCTGCGCCAGTTAAGACGATCTCAGGTCAGTTGATAGTGCTTATCCGGTATCCGTTTTGCCGGAATATCCCTTTCATCATTCATTTGCAGTAAATCGATTTCTATCGCATTGCATATCGCATCCAGCGGTAAATCATTATTTTCAGTACCGAACGGATCTTCCAACTCTTCCGCCAACGCATCCAGCGCGATAAACGTATAAGAAATAAGCACCGAAATAAACGGCGTCATATAGTGCAGATCAACCACCAGTGCAAATGGCAACATAATGCAGAAAAGATAAACTGTACGATGCAAAATTAACGTATAGGCAAAAGGCACCGGCGTATTGGCGATGCGCTCACAGCCGGCCAATACTGACGACATATCATTTAAGCGGTTGTTGAGGCTATGAAATAAAATATCGGAAAGCTTTCCGCTGCGGCGGCGAATCGCCAGCCACTCTCCCATCAGCAATAAGATACGGTTAGCGGGGGAATGGGAAGCGACAACTTTCTGTAACGCCTCCTGGTCAAGATAGTTTCCCAGAACTTGCGTTTGAAGCTGTCGACGCAATGTCATACGCAAACAGTGGGCAAAAGCGATTTGTAACCGAATAAAATCCTCGATACCGCGTTCATCAGGTAAGGTTGTTTTCACCTCACGCAGTATTGAGCGTGAAGCGATCATCAACTGCCCCCACAAATGTCGGGCTTCAACGTAACGCGCATAACAGGCATTATTGCGAAACCCCAGAAAAATGGCGATAGCGACGCCCAGTATGCTAAACGGCGCAAGGGTAAACTTAATACCCAGCATTGTGTACCAGGGCAGCATGATAATAACGGCGATAGAAAGAAGAAAGTTAAGGAGTAGTCGTGAAAAGATTTTAGATAACACGGAACCATGCCAGACAAATATCAGGCGAATCCAGTGCTGTTGTGGTCTAACGATCATGATTATCTTCAGCAGGTGAAAAAGCACTGTCATTAAACGTGATCCAGATCAAGGTTGCAAGCTTCTGGCGATACACGGGTTCCCTGCCCTGTAGAACATTTTTTTGCACAGTGCTGACAGGCGTTGAAAAAAAAAACAACCAAATGTATGTTGTAACTAAAAAGACATTTCAGCACATGAGATATATGACGGTCAACGGCTGCTATCAGTGGTATAGGGTGTTTTATCGGGGAAAGCGTCAGCAACGACGCACTGCCCTACCGCTGATTCATTTGTATGACCAGCCAGTAATGGATAACGTTGACAATATACTGTTGCTGCGCTTCGCTCAGCGGTTCTCCCTGAGGTATCTGGTGCCACTTCGCCAGGCACCCGCGACAGCAGGTTGCCGTCGCATGTTGCGCGATAAATACCGGATGGCCCCGCATCGGCGTTTGCTTACCATCATTCGCCGGGTGAGCTGGCGCCAGTCGCTGGGCGATAAAATCAGCGGCGTGTTTATCAATTACCTCCGCGCCTTTATCCCAGCAATATTGTCTTTCTTTTATCCCGAGACGAAAACGCGAACGAAATGTCGATCGCGCCAGGCGGGCAAAGAGCGGTTCAAGCGCATTCATCAGTATACCGAACGTCCTAACGTTTGTGTTAATTGTTCAAGCGCGGCGATACCTGCCAGAGAGTTTCCCGCAGGATCCAGCTCCGGACTCCAGACGGCAATCGCCATTTCATGCGGCACAATGGCGACAATACCGCCGCCCACGCCGGATTTAGCTGGCAATCCCACCCGCCAGGCAAACTCTCCGGCATTCTGATACATCCCGCTGGTCGCCATTAGCGCATTAATCTGCCGGGCCTGCATGGGGGTAACTACCGGCTCGTCGAGATGAAACGCCTCGCCCTGATTCGCCAGAAAGACAAACGTCCTCGCCAGTTCCATGCAGCTCATTTTCAACGCACAGTAGTGGAAGTAATTTTGCAACACGGTAGGCACATCATGATGAAAATTACCGAATGATTTCATCAGCCAGGCAATAGCGGCGTTACGGGCGGAATGCTCAAATTCAGAGCGCGCGACCGTAGCGTCATACGTAATATCCGATACGCCGCAAAGCGCGCGCACAACTTCCAGCATCCGCTGACGCGGCGCGCTAAGCCGCCCTTGCAACATGTCGCATACCACCAGCGCGCCCGCATTGATAAATGGATTACGCGGGATGCCTTGTTCCATCTCTAACTGAACCAACGAATTGAACGGCGAGCCGGAAGGATCTTTTCCGACGCGCTGCCAGATCTCCTCTTCCGGATAATGACGCATCGCCACCACCAGACTAAGCACTTTCGAAATAGACTGAATAGAGAAGCGTTCGTGCGCATCGCCCGCCTGATAATGCTGCCCGTCCACGGTACAAATCGCTATCCCTAGCTTTGAACCCTCGACGGACGCTAATGCCGGAATATAGTCAGCGACTTTGCCCTGGCCAATGAGGGGGCGAACGCGCTGTAAAATCGTCTCTAAAATTGCATTATCCATGGCCCTGGCCACAACATGCTCCTTGCTCGCAGGTCTGAAAAGGCCTGCGAGTATAGCAGAGGGCGCCACGCGACGTCAGGGCGATTAGACGCGGTTCTTCCAGACGGTCTGCACATTACAAAATTCGTGTAAACCAAAGTGCGAAAGCTCACGACCGAAGCCGCTTTTCTTCACCCCGCCGAATGCCACACGCGCATCGCTGGCGCTGTACCCATTAATGAATACCCCGCCGCACTCAAGACGCGCCGCCATCTCCGCGGCCAGCGTATCGTCGGCGGTAAAGATCGTCGCCGACAGGCCAAACTCACTGTCATTCGCCAGCGCGAGGGCGTGCGCCGCATCTTTTGCAACGGTAATGGCGGCAACAGGCCCAAAAAGTTCCTGACGAAATGCCGTCATGTCAGGTGTGACATCCGCCAGAACGGTCGCGGCATAATAGTTGCCCTCCCCGGCGATTTTCTCGCCGCCCAACAGTAGCCGTGCACCTTCGGCGACGGAAGCCTGCACCTGTTGATGGAGTTCATCACGCAGATCAAAGCGCGCCATCGGCCCCAGGTCATTCTCTTCAACCAGAGGATCACCCATCTTTAATGCTGCGGCAGCCGCCACAAAACGATCGGTAAACGCCTGCGCAATGCCCTCTTCGACAATAAAACGTTTGGCGGCGGCGCAGACTTGTCCGGTGTTTTGATAGCGTCCTGCAACCGCGGCTTTTACCGCCAGTTCGAGATCGGCATCATTGAGTACAATAAACGGATCCGAGCCACCCAGTTCCAGTACGCACTTTTTCAGCGCCGCCCCAGCCTGAGCACCAATCGCCGCGCCGGCGCGCACGCTACCGGTCACCGTCACCGCCGCGATTCGCGGATCGTTAATCATCTGACTCACGCCCTCATTATTGGCGTTCACCCATCCATAGACGCCAGCAGGAGTACCGGCTTCCGTCAAGATTCGGGCTATCATCTGCGCGCAACCCGTGACATTGGGCGCATGTTTTAACAAGTAGCTATTCCCCGCCAACAGTATCGGCACTGCCCCGCGTAACACCTGCCATAAAGGAAAATTCCACGGCATTATCGCCAGAATGACGCCCAGCGGACGGTATTCAATCACCGCCTGCTGATTTTCTACCAGCGTAGGCTCAGGATTCAGCATTGCCGGGCCATGTTCCGCATACCAGTCGCATAACGCGGCGGATTTCGTCACTTCCGCACGCGCCTGCTTTATGGGTTTCCCCATTTCACGCGTAATACATTGCGCCATCTCTTCTGCATGAGCGCGAAGCGCCTGACCAATATCACGTAATGTTTGCGCCCGTTGCGCTACCGATGTCATTTTCCACTTTTTGAAACCGCTCGCCGCCAGACTCAGCGCATGTTCAATCTCTTGCGCGTTAGCCCAGGGCATTGCCGCCAGCGTCTGGCCGGTCGCAGGATTCACGGATAACGCCTGTGTTGCAGTCATCATGGTCATGTTCTTTCTCTCGTTATCAGGGGGGTTGTACCATCATGACGCCCTTTACCATTTCTGAAAAATGAATAATATTAACCAGACTATTCACGAATTGAGAAAACCATGGACCTGACGCAACTGGAAATGTTTAACGCTGTCGCTCTGACGGGCAGCATTACGCAGGCGGCGGCAAAAGTGCACCGCGTTCCGTCCAACCTGACCACGCGTATCCGCCAGCTTGAAGCCGACCTGGGCGTCTCTCTGTTTATTCGCGAAAACCAGCGGCTCAGGCTATCACCAGCCGGGCATAACTTTTTACGTTACAGCCAGCAGATCCTGGCGCTGGTTGATGAAGCCCGTATGGTGGTTGCCGGAGAGGAACCGCAAGGACTGTTTTCACTCGGCGCGTTAGAAAGTACTGCCGCCGTACGTATCCCCGCGCTGCTGGCGGGTTATAACCAGCGTTACCCTAAAATTCAGTTCGCGTTAACGACCGGTCCTTCCGGCGCCATGCTGGATGGCGTGCTCGAAGGAAAGCTGAACGCCGCCTTTATTGATGGCCCGCTAATGCATCCGGGGCTGGAAGGTATACCGGCTTACCAGGAAGAGATGATGATCGTCGCGCCACACGGCCATTCCGTCGTTTCGCGGGCCAGCGAGGTGAATGGTTATAACATCTATGCTTTTCGCGCCAACTGTTCTTACCGACGGCATTTCGAAAGCTGGTTTCATGCCGATGGCGCGACTCCAGGTACGATTCACGAAATGGAGTCATATCATGGAATGTTGGCGTGCGTAATTGCCGGCGCAGGTATTGCGCTGATGCCAGCAAGTATGCTCAACAGTATGCCAGGACATCATCAGGTGGAAGCCTGGCCGTTGGCGGAGAAGTGGCGCTGGCTTAACACCTGGCTAATGTGGCGGCGCGGGGCGATGACGCGTCAGCTTGAGGCCTTTATCGAGTTACTTAACGCCCAACTGGCGAGCGTCGACTGAAGACGAAACGGCCTGCGAAGTAAATGAGAAGCAGGTCACAAAATGATTGTCTTTTCGCCAGTAAACGTTTTAAGATCGCGGTCTCACCTTCTCGCAACTAACCCGAAATATTTTTATGACAATCAATCCAGTTTCCCGCAAGGTCGCGTGGCTACGGGTAGTTACGCTTGCTATTGCCGCTTTTATTTTCAATACCACAGAATTTGTGCCGGTTGGTTTGCTATCAGACATTGCTGAAAGCTTTCATATGCAAACCGCGCAGGTCGGCATCATGCTAACCATTTACGCCTGGGTAGTTGCCGTCATGTCGCTGCCTTTTATGCTTCTTACCAGTCAAATGGAGCGCCGTAAGCTACTAATTTGTCTGTTTGTTTTGTTTATTGCCAGCCATGTGCTCTCCTTTCTGGCATGGAACTTTACCGTGCTGGTCATTAGCCGTATTGGTATCGCTTTCGCCCACGCTATTTTCTGGTCGATAACCGCCTCGCTGGCGATCCGCCTGGCCCCTGCCGGGAAACGCGCGCAGGCATTAAGTCTGATAGCGACCGGCACCGCGTTGGCCATGGTGCTTGGGCTGCCGATAGGTCGCGTTGTTGGTCAGTATTTTGGCTGGCGCACCACCTTTTTTGCCATCGGCATGGGCGCATTAATTACGCTGCTATGTCTGATTAAGCTTCTACCGAAATTGCCGAGCGAGCATTCCGGCTCACTAAAAAGTTTACCTTTGCTATTCCGGCGCCCGGCGCTGATGAGCCTCTATGTACTGACCGTCGTTGTGGTGACTGCGCATTACACAGCTTATAGCTATATTGAACCGTTCGTTCAGAATGTCGCCGGGCTCAGTGCGAATTTTGCTACCGTCCTGTTACTGATCCTCGGCGGCGCCGGGATCATCGGCAGCCTCGTGTTTGGTAAACTGGGTAATCGCCATGCCTCGTCGCTCGTCAGTATCGCTATTGCCCTGCTGGTTGTCTGTCTGCTTCTGCTGCTGCCTGCGGCGGAGAGCGAAGCGCATCTGGCCATACTGAGCATTTTCTGGGGCATCGCGATTATGGTGATAGGGCTCGGTATGCAGGTGAAAGTACTGGCGCTGGCCCCGGACGCGACCGATGTCGCAATGGCGCTATTTTCAGGCATCTTTAATATTGGTATTGGCGCTGGCGCGCTGGTAGGCAATCAGGTGAGTTTGCACTGGTCAATGTCGGCCATCGGCTATATTGGCGCCATACCCGCCTGTGCCGCGCTGGTATGGGCTGTGCTCATATTCCGCAAATGGCCAGTGACGCTGGAAGAACAACCGCATTAAGACATTCGTCTGCCGGGAACAGGTTTCCGGCAGACGAAAATGCGCCTTAGTGGTACGTTTTAATAATTTCCAACACGCCGTTGATAATAAATTGCACGCCCATACACACCAGCAGGAATCCCATTAAGCGGGAGATCGCTTCAATCCCCCCTTTACCCACCAGCCGCATAATAGCGCCAGAACTGCGTAAGCATCCCCACAGGATCACCGCCACGGCAAGAAAAATAATCGGCGGCGCGACCATAATGACCCAGTCGGGAAACTCGCCGCCATGACGCACCGTGGAAGCGGAACTGATGATCATTGCGATGGTCCCCGGTCCTGCGGTGCTTGGCATAGCCAGTGGAACAAACGCAATATTGGCCGTCGGTTCGTCTGCCAGCTCCTCCGATTTGCTTTTCGCTTCCGGCGACTCATGCGCCTTCTGCTGCGGGAAAAGCATTCTGAAGCCGATAAACGCCACGATTAACCCCCCGGCGATCCGTAGCCCTGGAATCGAAATACCGAAGGTGTTCATGACTAACTGCCCGGCATAGTACGCCACCATCATAATAGCGAAGACATAAACCGAAGCCATATAGGACTGCCGGTTGCGTTCCGCACTATTCATATTGCCCGCAAGGCCAAGAAACAGCGCCACGGTGGTTAGCGGATTGGCTAACGGGAGCAGTACGACCAGCCCCAATCCAATCGCTTTAAACAAATCCATCATAATACTATCTCTTACCCATCAGCGTTTCATGAACCGGAAGTATAAAGTGAAATTGCCCAGGCGCGCCATTTCGCCAGTGTGCAAATTAATATCCTCTACAACATATAACCTGTAATTATCAATTAGTTACAAGTTATCACAACACAATACTCCGGACGCCTTTTAGCAAATCGTGGCATCGGTCAATTCATTTAGTTGACTTATACTTGCCTGGGCAATAGTATCTGACGAAATTAATTACTTGCCGGGGCAACCATTTTGAAAAGCACCAGTGATCTGTTCAATGAAATCATTCCGCTGGGTCGCTTGATCTACATGGTAAATCAAAAAAAAGATCGCCTGTTAAATAACTATTTATCCCCGCTGGATATCACCGCAACACAGTTTAAAGTGCTGTGCTCGATACGCTGCGCGGGATGTATTACCCCGGTTGAACTTAAAAAAGTGCTGTCTGTCGATCTCGGCGCATTGACGCGGATGCTCGATCGCCTGCTGTGCAAAGGCTGGATCGAAAGACTGCCGAATCCTAATGACAAACGCGGCGTACTGGTGAAGCTAACGCCGGACGGCACGGCAATTTGTGAGCAATGTCATCAACGACCAGGGCAAGACCTGCATCAGGAATTAACAAAAAACTTAACGGCGGACGAAGTGGCAACGCTTGAGTATTTGCTCAAGAAAATTCTGCCGTAGACAAAAAAGAGGTATGACGATGTCCAGACGCAACACTGACGCTATTACTATTCATAGCATTTTGGACTGGATCGAGGATAACCTGGAGTCGCCGCTCTCACTGGAAAAAGTGTCTGAGCGTTCAGGATATTCCAAATGGCACCTGCAACGGATGTTTAAAAAAGAGACCGGTCATTCATTAGGCCAATACATCCGCAGCCGTAAAATGACGGAAATCGCGCAAAAATTAAAAGAGAGCAACGAGCCCATTCTCTATCTGGCGGAACGCTATGGCTTTGAGTCACAGCAAACATTGACCCGGACGTTCAAAAACTATTTTGATGTGCCGCCACACAAATACCGGATCACCAATATGCATGGCGAATCACGGTATATGCTGCCGCTGAACCATGGCAACTACTAGTTTGTTTATGCGCCACGCGAAGAGCACCATGAAAATGCTGTTTCCCGCCCTGCCGGGTCTGTTACTTATCGCCTCCGGATATGGCATTGCAGAACAAACTTTGTTACCTGTGGCGCAAAATAGCCGCGATGTGATGCTGCTGCCCTGTGTGGGCGATCCGCCAAATGACCTTCACCCCGTGAGCGTGAACAGCGATAAGTCAGATGAATTAGGCGTGCCCTATTATAACGACCAACACCTTTAACCTCTTTGCCCCGTTTTGCGGGGCATTTTTTTAGTACCGTCTGGCGATGACAAGTCCGCCGCTATCACCTCGCGGTATGGTCTGAAATTAGCGTTTGTCTTCTTAGTAACATAATGCCTCATCCCCTGACGCGCGCAGTACGGCGCACACGAAATCCAAACACATTGATATAGAGTCCAGCCATAATCAGTACTGCGCCCGCAAGCTGCATCCCGGTCAACGTTTCCCCGAGTAACACCGCAGCGCTCGCCAGCCCGACTACCGGCACCAGCAATGATAACGGCGCCACGCGCCAGGTCTCATAGCGCCCCAGTAACGTGCCCCAGATGCCGTAGCCAAGTATAGTGGCGACAAAAGCCAGATAAAGCAGCGACAATATCGTCGTCATATCGATGGTAATAAGGCTTTGCGTAATGTGATCCGCCCCCTCCAGTAGCAGCGATGACAGCAGGAACGGCAGGATCGGGATCAGCGCGCTCCAGACCACCAGCGACATCACCGCCGGGCGCGGACTATGTTGCATAATTTTTTTATTAAAGATATTGCCGCAGGCCCAGCTAAATGCCGCCGCCAGAGTCAGCATAAATCCCGACATCGCTATATGCTGTCCGTTGAGACTGGCTTCAATCAATACCAGTACACCTATGATCGCCAGGGCGATCCCCGCCAACTGCTTACGTTGTAACCGCTCGCTAAAAACAAACGCCCCCAATGCCATGGTAAAAAAGGCCTGCGCCTGTAATACCAACGACGCCAGTCCTGCGGGCATACCAAACTTTATCGCGCAAAAGAGAAAGGCGAACTGCCCAAAGCTTATCGTCAGCCCATAGCCCAGCAACAGCGTAAGCGGGACTTTAGGCCGGGCGACAAAGAAAATTGCCG
This sequence comes from Salmonella sp. A7, assembly GCF_020181675.1. Classification (NCBI taxonomy): domain Bacteria; kingdom Pseudomonadati; phylum Pseudomonadota; class Gammaproteobacteria; order Enterobacterales; family Enterobacteriaceae; genus Salmonella; species Salmonella sp. A7. The sequence continues at coordinate 2,386,015 of NZ_CP084001.1, forward strand.
GAAACGCCACCAGTAAAAATCGTAATCCTGCCAGCAATAATGGCGGCATATGGTGCAGGCCTACTTTGATGACAACAAAATTGAGCCCCCATACGACAACCACCAGTAACGCCAAAAAACCGTCTTTACGCGACATCATCGGCCCCTGTCATTATTAAAATTTTGTAAAAAGGTAAGTTATCGGAAATCAGTGCGCCATAACAGGACTTTTCTTTTTACCGTGAGCATGGCATTGAACAACACACGATGGGCAAAATCCTGCGTTATGGTATGTTAAGACTACGCTATAGCGTATAGACATCATGCTTTTGCGGGCACGGTAGATTAAAACGTCCCGATACGTAACCTCCATTTCAGGCAGGAAAAATGAATCCAGGATTGAGACGTTCGACGTTGGCTCTACTCGCCTCATCGCTGTTATTGACAATTGGACGCGGCGCCACGCTCCCCTTTATGACCATCTATCTTAACCGTCAGTACGGTTTAGGCGTGGATCTGATTGGCTACGCGCTGACCAGCGCGTTAACGATTGGCGTCATTTTTAGTCTTGGCTTTGGGATTCTGGCGGACAAGTTTGATAAAAAGCGCTACATGTTACTCGCGATTATCGCCTTCGCCTGCGGATTTATCGCCATCCCAATGGTGCATAATGTCGTACTGGTTGTCCTGCTTTTTGCGCTTATTAACTGCGCCTATTCGGTTTTTTCTACCGTCCTGAAGGCCTGGTTCGCCGATAATCTCACCGCGACAAAAAAAACACGGATTTTTTCGCTCAACTATACCGTACTCAATATCGGCTGGACGGTTGGCCCGCCGCTCGGCACGCTGCTGGTGATGCAAAGCATCAATTTACCCTTCTGGCTTGCCGCTATCTGTTCCGCATTTCCGCTGGTCTTTATTCAGGTATGGGTGACACGTTCGGTTGCCGCCAGCGAGGGGAAAAATGCCGCTATCTGGTCTCCCTCCGTTCTGCTGCGCGACAAAGCATTATTGTGGTTTACGCTTTCGGCATTTCTGGCCTCCTTTGTGGGGGGCGCCTTTGCGTCCTGTATTTCACAGTACGTTATGGTCGTTGCCGATAGCGGCTTCGCGGAAAAAGTGGTAGCCGTCGTCCTGCCGGTTAATGCGGTTATTGTGGTCAGTTTGCAATACGCCGTGGGCCGTCGACTTACCGCCGTCAATATTCGACCAATGATGACGACCGGCACCGTCTTTTTTATCGCTGGGCTCATCGGATTTATTTTTTCAGGCGACAATCTGTTTTTTTGGGGGCTTTCAGCGGCAGTATTCACGATTGGCGAAATTATTTATGCCCCCGGCGAATATATGTTAATTGACAACATTGCGCCTGCCGGGATGAAAGCCAGCTATTTTTCAGCGCAATCGTTGGGCTGGCTGGGTGCGGCGGTAAACCCGCTGGCCAGCGGCGTCATCCTGACGACGCTTCCCGCCTGGTCGCTTTTCGTTGTCCTGATAATCGCCATTGTGTTCGCCTGGGCACTGATGTTAAAAGGAATGCGGATTACCCCTACGCAACAGGCTATCACCTGTTAATTATCTGCAGCCAGTCATGTGCGCTGTTTCTGGCGCACTGGGTTAACCCTATATATTGCAGGCTAATTATCTGCTGTCACTGCGATAATTCAGGAATATTCCTGGGCGCTGACGAAAATATTCTAATGCTTTACCCTTCCAGTAAAATAAATACGCAATCCAGACTTTGCTTAAGTATAAATTAGTACTATAGTCTGTACGAGGTTTTTTAAAAAAGAGGATGCACGCTAAAATAAGGAGAAACGAGATGTTAGGCAGTATTAACCTTTTTATCGTTGTATTAGGAATTATTTTATTTTCCGGATTTCTGGCCGCCTGGTTCAGTCACAAATGGGATGATTAATGAACGGAGATAATCCCTCGCAGAGCCGGCCCCTTGCTGCATCGTTGCGCAAGGGGCCGCTTTTGTCTGGATGGCAGGCAAAAAAAAACCGCCGGTTCACCAGCGGTAAATGCTTGCATGGATAGATTTGTGTTTTGCTTATACGCTACCGGGCAAATTCTTGCGAGGATAACGGATCGCTAACGACTGTAGCACCGTCAATATCAATGAAGCTTAAACGATACGCAACCAGACCTGAATAAGACATTATGGGATCTTTTTGTCCCCCAGGCGCTTTTACAAGACCCATGGTATCAGGCCAGCCGCGTGCCTCGTATGGCTGACCTGGAGATTGCCGGTTAGCGCGCGTTATTTTTGCAGTCGGTTCACGCGAACAAGCGGTTCCTTCGCTTTCTTGTCCAGACTACCGTTAATGTTGATCATTTGATCCGGCTGAACTTCCCGCCCATCAAATACGGCGGAAGGAATTATCACGTTAATCTCGCCGGATTTATCACGAAATACATAGCGATCGTCGCCTTTATGATCAATAAGGTTGCCGCGCAGCGAAACGGTCGCGCCATCATGCAGGGTTTTTGCCTGTTCGATGGTCATTTTTTCTGCATCATCCGTACCGCGATAACCATCCTCAATAGCATGAGGCGGCGGCGGCGCCACGTCTTTTTTTAATCCCCCTTGATCATCCGCTAGCGCGTAAGGCATTATCAGCAAACTTAAAAATGCAGCCACCGGTAGTTTCATGCTCTCTCCTTAATAACGTCTATTTGACGTATTAAGTCTGGCCGCTATTTTTAGTTTTTACAAACATGAATTTACCCGCAGGATATTAAGCAATAAAATCAACCCATCCGGATTAATATGCAACCGATATCAGCGCCGGTGAGCACGAAAGCGTAACGGCGTAATAGTTAACTCGCCACATCGCTGAAGTCATATGCATCAACGTCTTGATAGCAATTCAGAATAATCGGCTTTATTTTTTGAGGATAATGGCCTTACGCATAATCAATGACAGTCATCGCCGCAGAAAAGTAAGCAAGTTATGCAACAGCGGGTTTGTTGGTAACTGGATAAAATAATCATTCACTGACAATGTCATAAAATAAATATGCCATACTTGAGAAGAACGAACATATTTCATTTGTCTCTGTAACGGAAAAATAAACGATGAGATTAGAACAGCACGATATTGTCACCCTTGATGAAGCCGAAACCATCGATAGCCTGACAAAAAAACTTGGTCATTTACTGGTTAACCAGAAACTCCGTCTGACCACTGCAGAATCCTGCACTGGCGGGAAACTGGCTTCAGCATTGTGCGCAGCAGAAGATACGCCCTCATTTTACGGTGTGGGTTATGTCACCTTTACTGATGAAGCCAAAGCAAAAATCTTGCGCGTACAACGCCACAGTCTTGCCGAACATACCGCCGTCAGCGAAGCGGTCGTTACTGAAATGGCACAGGGCGCTAAGGATCAGGCTGAGGTCAATATCAGCATAGCGATCAGCGGCTATGGCGGTCCGGAAGGCGGCGAAGATGGCACGCCGGCGGGCACCGTTTGGTTTGCCTGGAATATTAACAATACAACTTTTACAAGCCGACAACATTTCAACGGAGATTGTCAGGAAGTATTGGAAAAATGCGTACGCTTCGCCCTCGCTGAATTGCTTTTTCTGTTAACGAAGAAAGCATAAAAAATAATTTCATCTGACCGGTCAGAATAACTCCCGGTCAGAATAAAAAAATGCGAGCCTATGGCCCGCATCGTATGCGCAATATTTTAGAATATATTTACGAAATATCAGGAGTAAAATTAATTGCCGGATTTCCGTCCGCCACTGTGGCTATTCTGGCCACCTTTTTTACCCGCTTCAGATGCACGCTGTGGGTCGTTTTTAAAGTTCCCACCGCTATGCTGGCCGCCTTTACGACCTGCTTCTGAGGCTTTCTCTTTATCTTCTGCAAAATTACCGGAACCGCCGCGATGTTCTGCCATAATATAATCCTCATGATGATGTTGCGTTTTAAATATGATATGTCTTCTCATATCATGTGATACAGTTCTAAATCTAGTCGCCCTGTGCGCAGTGTCAAATTCATTTCTGCATTATTTACATAACGCCGATACATGGCGGAAAATATATTTTTTGAAAACATCAACAGCGAAGCGGTAATAAATCTTTGGCAATCAAGCCACCACGGAAAAATAAGTAGAAAAATCCGAATGCACGCCCTTGTTATATTCAGACAATTTAACCCCATAAATTTAACTGGCTGTCATCAGAAGTGCAGGATTCATTTTCAGGCGGTTGTTCGACAGTGCCGAACAACCGTATCAGCTTAGCGATCGAGCCCACGATATTGTAACATGGGGTCAATATGCGGTTCATGTCCACGCCAGGCTGAATAAAGCGTTTCTAAATCAGTACTATTCCCCCGGGAAAGGATAGCATCACGAAAACGCTGCCCGTTTTCACGCGTCAGGCCGCCCTGCTCTACAAACCATTGATAACCGTCATCCGCTAACATTTGCGTCCACAGGTAGGCGTAGTATCCCGCTGCGTAGCCGCCGCCGAAGATATGGGCAAAATAACTGCTGCGATAGCGGGGCGGCACTGCCGGTAAATCAAGATGCTCGGCGGCCAGCGCCTGCTGCTCGAACTCAGCGACAGACTGCTCTGCTACGCTCTCCTCCAGCATATGCCAGCGCATATCCAGCAATGCGGCGCCGAGCAATTCAGTCATATCGTAACCTTTATTAAATAAACTCGCCTTGCGCATTCTTTCCTGTAAATCAGCAGGCATTTTTTCACCGCTGTCGACATGACGCGCGTAGCGTTCGAACACACGCGGATGGCTCGCCCAATGCTCATTAATCTGGGAGGGAAACTCAACAAAGTCGCGGGGCGTATTGGTACCTGAAAGCGTGGCATAGCGTTGGACGGCAAACAAACCATGTAGCGTATGACCAAACTCATGGAAGAGCGTAATAACGTCGTCCCAAAGCAGTAATGCAGGCTGCCCATCAACCGGTTTCTGATAGTTACAAACATTGTATATAACGGGCCGGGTTTCGTTGAGTGTGGATTGCTCGACAAAATTCCCCATCCACGCGCCGCCGCTTTTCGAGTCCCGCGCGAAGAAGTCGCCATAAAATAACGCCATGCCGACACCATCGGAATCGAAAATCTCCCACACCCGAACATCAGGGTGATACACCGGAATGTCAAAACTCTCGACGAAGGTGATGCCGAATAGCTGGTTGGCGGTCCAGAAAACCCCCTCTTGCAACACCGTATTTAAGGCAAAATAGGGCTTCAGTTGCGCTTCATCTAACGCATATTTTTCCCGCCGTACCTGTTCGGCATAGAACATCCAGTCCCAGGCCTGAACGGTGTAGCCGCCCTGCTCACCATCAATGACGTTCTGAATTTCCGCCTGTTCATTGAGTACACGCTGACGCGCTGGCGGCACAATGCCACGCATAAAGCTCAGTGCGGCTTGCGGCGTTTTCGCCATCTGATCGGCCATTTTCCATGCGGCATAATTGGGGAAACCCAGCAGTTTTGCCTGACAGCGACGAATCTCTACCAGACGCTGAACGATAGCGCGGGTATCGTGGGCATCTCCTTTTTCCGCCCGAGTCCATGACGCTGCGAATAAATTTTCGCGGGTCTGGCGATCGCGCAGCGTAGCAAGCGCAGGCTGTTGCGTCGTATTAAGGAGCGGAATGAACCAGCGCTCCTCCTGGCCTTTTTCACGCGCCGCTTCAGCAGCGACGGTCATTTCTTCCGGGCTTAATCCTGCCAGGCAATGCGCGTCATCTACCGCCAGCCCGCCCGCTTTACTTGCCGCCAGCAGACGCTGATTAAACTGGCTCATTAAGGTCGCGGATTCAGTATTCAATACCTTCAGTCGCGCTTTATCCTCTTCGGCCAGCTGCGCGCCTGCCAACACAAAACGCTGATGGATCACATCGACCAACCGTAGCGACTCATCATCCAGCCCCAGTGAGTGACGCTGTTGCCAGACGGCATCCACGCGAGCGAATAACGCGCTATTCAGATAAATATCGTTGGAGAGCGTCGCCAGCTCGGCAGAAAAGGCCTCATCCAACCGCTGGAGTTCATCGTTAGTGTGCGCGGCCGTCATCGCGAAAAAAACGCTGGTGACGCGTGACAGAAGCGCCCCGCTTTGCTCCAGCGCCAGAAGCGTATTCGTAAAATCAGGGGCCGCCGGATGATTGACGATGGCCTCGATTTCCACGCGTTTTTGCCGCACGCCCTCATCAAAAGCAGGACGATAATGGCAATCTTTGATCCGATCAAAACGCGGTGCCTGATAAGGCAACATACTCTGGTCTAACAAAGGATTCGTCGACATTTTTCACTCCTGAAAATAGGTTGATCATAAGAGTAAGCTTCCCCCTATGCTGACCGCAACCGTGTTAACCAGGATTACCCTTTCATAAACGCCGCGTGCTATGGTAATACAACACAAAAAGCGTTGAGGAACTGTGTGATGATCGTTTTAGTAACTGGAGCAACCGCAGGGTTTGGCGAGTGCATTGCACGCCGTTTTGTTGAGAATGGACATAAAGTCATTGCCACGGGACGTCGTCATGAACGCCTGCAAGCGTTAAAAGATGAGCTTGGCGAGAACGTATTGACCGCCCAACTGGACGTGCGCAACCGCGCGGCCATCGAAGAGATGATGGCCTCTCTGCCTGCGCAGTGGCGCGATATTGATGTGCTGGTCAATAACGCCGGTCTGGCGCTGGGTCTTGAACCGGCGCATAAAGCCAGCGTAGAAGACTGGGAAACTATGATCGATACTAATAATAAAGGCTTAATTTATATGACCCGCGCCGTGCTGCCAGGAATGGTCGAACGTAATCGCGGTCATATCATTAACATCGGTTCAACCGCCGGCAGTTGGCCTTATGCTGGTGGCAACGTCTATGGCGCGACGAAAGCCTTTGTGCGCCAGTTTAGCCTGAATTTGCGCACGGATTTACACGGCACGGCGGTTCGCGTGACCGACATTGAACCGGGTCTGGTTGGCGGTACCGAGTTTTCCAGCGTCCGTTTCAAAGGCGACGATGAGAAAGCGGGTAAAACCTACGAAAATACCACCGCGCTCACGCCAGAAGACATTACCGAAGCGGTATGGTGGGTGGCCACACTCCCCGCGCATGTGAATATTAATACCGTTGAAATGATGCCTGTTACCCAATCCTTCGCAGGGCTCAGCGTCCACCGTAGCTAAGGGGTTATACCCGGTCTGCGGGCCGGGTAATCCCTGACAAACGTATCTGCAACCAGAAACATGATCGGTATAGACCACCACGGAAAAGTGGTAGAGTATCCGGGTCAACCGCCTAAAAAGTAAGAATGAATGACCGTCGAAACGCAGCTTAACCCTACACAGCCTGTCAACCAGCAAATTTACCGTATTCTTCGGCGTGATATCGTGCATTGTCTGATCCCGCCTGGCACGCCGCTATCAGAAAAAGAGGTCTCAACCCGTTTTAACGTTTCGCGTCAACCGGTGCGCGAGGCTTTTATAAAGCTGGCGGAAAATGGGTTGATTCAGATCCGCCCTCAGCGCGGTAGTTATGTGAATAAGATTTCGCTTTCTCAGGTACAGAATGGCTGTTTTGTACGGCAGGCGATCGAATGCGCGGTGGTCCGCCGTGCGGCGGCGATGATCACCGACAACCAGTGCTATCAGCTGGCGCAAAACCTGCACCTGCAACATATTGCCATCGAGCGCAAACAGATTGATGATTTTTTCCAGCTTGATGACGATTTCCACCAAAAGCTGGCGCAGATCGCCGATTGCCAGTTAGCGTGGGATACCATTGAAAATATCAAAGCGACAATCGACCGGGTTCGCTATATGAGTCTGGATCATGTTTCTCCGCCGGAGATGTTGTTGCGCCAGCACCATGATATTTTCTCCGCGCTGGAAAATCGTGACGGCAATGCGGTTGAGAGCGCAATGACCCAGCATTTGCAGGAAATTAGCGAATCCGTTCAGCTTATCCGTCAGGAAAACAGCGGCTGGTTTAGCGAAGACTAACCCCCTTTTAACGTCGGGGTGAGACGCCTTCTCCGCTTTCTCACCCTGCACATTCCCGCCTAAAAAGCCGTGAGCTTGATCAAAAACAAAAAAAATCCGCAACGAGAAGCGTATTTATATGTCGCCCGTCATGCGGGGAAACCTGCGGGCTTTGGCTGTAAGTTTGAAAGGAGAAAACACCATGATGACATACGATCGTAACCGTAACGCAATCACTACCGGTAGCCGGGTCATGATAAGCGGCACGGGTCATACCGGGATTATCAAAGCCATTGAGAGCGAAGGTCTGGATGCAGGTCAAATTCGCCGCGGCAAAACGGTGATTGTCGAAGGTTGTGAAGGTAAATTCGCGCCGGTCGAACTGATTCGTCTTGGCATGAACTGATACCACTGGCCGCTAAGAACCGCCCCGGCCTTCCCGGTAGCATAATGCTACCGGGTCTCTGTTGCGCTATTTCAACCGCTCGGCATATTTCGCCACGCTCGCTTTCGCGCCATATGTCAGTAAACTGTCATAGGCTTCTTGCACTTTTTGCGTAAACCGCGCCGCCTGCGGCAAATCGTTGCCGAAAATTTCAGCCATTCCCAGCAGCGCCTTAACACGACTTGCGCCTTCTTCACTGTTTGCCACGGCGCGCTGAATAACCGGCAATAGCGGATCGCTAATGTCGATCGCCTTGCCCTGCTCATCCACGCCGCCAACGTAACGCATCCACCCCGCCACGCCCAGTGCCAGCAAATCAAAATCGCTATGATTAGCAAGATGCCAGCGAACGGAGTCCAGCATACGCTGCGGAAGTTTCTGGCTACCATCCATCGCAATCTGCCAGGTACGATGACGCAGCGCCGGATTACGGTAACGCGCAATCAACTGATCGGCATAACGCTGTAAATCTACCCCCTGGACTTTCAGCGTTGGCGCCTGCTCGCGTAACATTAACGCCTGCGCGGTCAGACGATAGTTGTCGTCATCCATACAGTCATTAATATGCTGATAGCCGGCAAGATACCCCAGATAAGCCAGGAATGAATGACTGCCGTTAAGCATCCGCAGTTTCATCTCTTCAAACGGAACCACGTCGGCGACCAACGTCGCGCCCGCGTTTTCCCACTGCGGACGACCCGCCACAAACGTATCTTCTATCACCCACTGGCGAAACGGTTCACAGGCAACGCCCGCCGGATCGCGCACGCCGGTCAGTTGTTCGATTTTATCCAGCGTCTCCGGCGTGACCGCAGGGACAATCCGATCAACCATGGTTGACGGAAATGTCACGTTTTGCTCGATCCATATCGCCAGTTCCGCATCCACCTCCCGGGCGTAAGCCGTCACAACCTGACGCGTCACATGCCCATTTTCCGGCATGTTATCGCAGGACATCACGGTAAATGCCGGTAAGCCTGCGGCTTTACGACGCGCTAACGCTTCGACAATAATACCCGGTGCCGTTAGCGGTTGATGCGGATTTTGCCGGTCGGCGGCAATCATGGGATGCTCCAGCAGAAGTTGGCCCGTGGCTGGCGAATGACAATACCCTTTCTCGGTAATGGTCAGAGACACAATCGCTATTTGCGGTTCGCACATCGCCGCCAGCACACGTTCCAGACCATCAACCTGGACATGCAACGCCGCTTTGACGACGCCCACCACACGCGCCGTCCAGGCATCCGCCGACATCTCCGCCACGGTATAGAGGTTATCCTGCTGCTTTAGATCGGCAATCTGCTGTTCGCCGCCAATAAGATTAACCTCATAATAGCCCCAGTCGCTATGCTGCTCCGCAGCCAGAATATCTGTATAAACCCCCTGATGCGCGCGATGAAACGCGCCAAAACCGAGATGGACCATCCGCGCCGCCAGCGCCGCGCGATCGTAATCAGGAAGCGTCGCCTTTGCCGATAAAAGCCTGTTTTGCATTTTATAACCTCTATATTCTGAAAGCGGAACAGTCGCAGAGTAACGCCTGCCCTGGTGCATTTGGATTTACGCTAATTAAACAAAAGTGACCGGACAGCATGGCCGAAACCGTATTAGCGTTCCGGCCATACCGCCGACACGATTTAACTCGTCTGAGTTGCGGAGTGGCGTAACTTCTCTGCCGCTGTCGCTTCCGCCGCATCCTCAGGCAAGCTCAGATCGCGATCTCTGACCTCCGGCATCAACAGCGCAGAAATCAGACCAATACACGAGTAGAGCACCAGCATAATTAAGATGGGCAGCCAGGAATCGGTCATGTTACAAAAGATTCCTGCGAGGACGGGGCCAAAACCGACCGCCACCAGCCCCCCTGCCTCTTTTGAAATCGCCATCCGGGTGAAGCGATTACGCGATCCGAAAATTTCCGCCATGGTGATGTTTTCCAGCGCAAATAATCCCAGCACGGCAAAGTTATGAATAACAATGAGCGCCGCCATAATTACGCCAGGGCTATACGTTTTATCTACCACAATAGACAGCATCGGCCAGGCGAGAATAATCGCGGAGATATTCAATATTATATACGGCAGCCGACGACCGTATTTATCGGACAACCACCCCAAGAGTGGGATAGTGATAAACCCAATTACGGAACTTATCATTAACGCATCGGTTGGGATAGATTTGTTAAATAATAACGTCTGAACTAAATATCCGGCAAGGAAGGTTTGAATAAGCCCGGAATTCCCCGCCTGCCCAAAACGTAAACCGGTGGCCAGCCAGAAAGATTTGCTGGTAAACATCGCGCCCAATGTATTTTCTGACGCAGACGTTAACGCTGGCGATTTTTCGCCTTCGCTTACTTTTTCGAATACCGGACTTTCTTTCAGATTCATTCGCAGCCAGATCGCGAATATCATGACAACGACGCTCGCCAGGAAAGGAATACGCCATCCCCAGGCGATCAGCTGTTCGCGTTCAAGCGCAAAGAACATCACCGCCCAGATCGCCGTCGCGCTCAACGTACCGCAGTTGGTGCCCATCGCAACCAGCGAGGAAATGATGCCACGCTTTCCTTTCGGCGCATACTCGGCCAGCATGGTACCCGCGCCGGAAATTTCCGCCCCGGCGCCCAGCCCCTGTATAATTCGCAATGTCACCAGTAATACTGGCGCAAAAATGCCGATTTGCGCATACGTCGGCAGTACGCCAATCAGCGTGGTGCAGATCCCCATCATGGTGATGGTAATAAACAACACTTTTTTTCGTCCGATGCGGTCGCCCATTTTACCAAAAACAAAGGCGCCGATGATTCTGGCTATATAACCTGCACCATAGGTGCCCATTGCCAGGATAAGCGCCATCGCGGCAGACTGTTCCGGAAAAAATATCTCATGGAAGACCAGAGCCGCGCCTAGTGAATATAACTGAAAATCCATAAATTCAAGCGCGGTGCCTAACCAGCCAGATACGGCAGCGCGCACTAAATCCTGAGTCGATCGTTCATGCTTTATTTGTGTCATATAGGCAATCTCTAAGAGGTAAGATGCGTACCACTTACTCGCAATTATTTATATTATTTCGCAAACGTGAGTAAGACTTTGCAGCATTGACGCTGGTCTTTCTCGAAAAGCTCAATCGCGTCGGTGACATGTTGATAATCAAATGTATGCGTTATCAGCTTATCCGGATCAATAAGCCCTTTATTCAGCCAGTCAATCACGACCGGGAATTTATTGGCATTAAGACGCGATGAATAAATAGCCAGCTCTTTTCCGGTAATACCCTGCTGTACAATCTCACACGGGTCGCTGGAAAATCCCATCAGGACAATGCGTGCCGCAGGCGATGCAAGGGTAATCGCCTCTTGCAGGATAGCGGGATGACAGGCGGCATCGACAATCAAGGTCGGTTTTAGCGCCTTCTGCTGTAGAAATTCCGCCAGTGAATGTTGACCATTATTGAGGGTCCAGTCAGCGCCGCTCTGCTTCGCCATCGCTAAACGCTCTTCAATGCGATCAACGACTATGACCGTTTTAACCTGATAAACCCCCTTCAGCGCCTGTACGGTCGTCAGTCCCATCGGGCCTGCGCCATAGATAAGCGCCACGTCCTGCTCGGTTGGATTCACCTGCCCCGTCACATTTGCCGCAATGGTAAACGGCTCAACCATGACGGCATGATGATCTGCGATGTTGTCCGGTATGCGATGAGCATTACGGGCCGGCGCCACCGCATACTCGCTGAAACCGCCGTCACGATGCACGCCCAGCACCACCAGCGAGGTACACACATTGGGTTTACCGACTGAACAAGGGTAACAATGCCCGCAACTGATCACCGGATCGACGGATACCCGTTCTCCTATCCGGTCGTGATTGACGTTGTCGCCTACCGCGTCGATGACACCGAAAAATTCATGGCCTATGACACGGGGATATTTTGCAAAGGGATTATGTCCCCGATAAATATGACTGTCGGAACCGCAGATACCCGCCAGTTTCACTTTAATACGAACTTCACCCGGCGCAGGCTGCGGAAGCGCGCGCGTTTCGATAGTTAATGTATTCGGTTTTTCGATTACGATGCTTTTCATTTTTCGCTCCTTACCAGTTCCACAGTGTGCCGTCTTCCAGGCGGGCCACCGGCAAATAGGCTGGATCGTACGGATATTTCGCCGCCAGTTTTTCATCGAACTCAATGCCCAGACCTGGCTTGTCGCCCGGATGCATATAGCCGCCCTCGAACGTCCAGTTATGCGGGAAAACCTCCAGCATTTGTTCGGAGTAGCCCATAAACTCCTGCACACCAAAGTTAGGCACCCACAGGTCGAAATGTAATGCAGCGGCCATACAAACCGGCGACAGATCGGACGGCCCATGCGAACCGGTACGCACCTGGTAGAGCGAGGCAAAATCGGCAATGCGGCGCATCCCGGTAATACCACCAGCATGGGTAAGCGTGGTGCGGATATAGTCAATCAATTGCTCTTCAATGAGCTGTTTGCAATCCCAGATACTGTTAAAGACTTCGCCTACCGCAATCGGCGTGACCGTATGCTGGCGGACGAGGCGGAAGCACGCCTGATTTTCAGCCGGCGTCGGGTCTTCCATCCAGAACAAACGATAGTCTTCAATACTTTTGCCAAAGCGGGCAGCCTCAATAGGCGTCAGTCGGTGATGCATATCGTGCAGAAGATGTTCATTAAACCCGAACGTATTACGCACGGCGTCAAACAGCTTTGGCGTAAAATCGAGATACTTTTCCGTTGACCACAATTGTTCTTCCGGCCACTGGCCTTTTGTCGCGGGCTCATAGGCCAGCCCCTTGCCTTTCGCCATGCCGTAGGTGGTTTTCATCCCCGGAACGCCGCACTGCACGCGGATTGCTTTGAACCCTTGCTCTTTATGACGCGCGTAGTCTTCCAGCACATCGTCGATGGTGTGGCCTGTGGTATGGCAATACACCATGACGCCTTCACGCGAAGCGCCGCCGAGTAACTGATACAACGGCATATTGGCGGCTTTGGCTTTAATATCCCATAGCGCCATATCAACCGCGGAAATGGCGGACATGGTGACAGGGCCACGGCGCCAGTACGCGCCTTTGTAGAAGAACTGCCAGATATCTTCGATGCGGCGAGCATCCCGCCCGATGAGCTGTGGGCACAGGTGATCGGTAAGGTACGAGGCCACCGGGAGCTCGCGTCCGTTCAGGGTGGCATCCCCCAGACCGGTGATCCCGTCTTCCGTGGTTATCTTTAAGGTGACGAAGTTACGCCCTGGACACGTAACAAAAACTTCAGCCCCTACAATCTTCATGTTTATTCCTTACATCGCATTATGGGATGCAGGAAATTTACCCAACTGAGCTACTACCATACAAGTATATTAATGTAAAAAACGCTGCCAGATCACAAAATGTTCTGGTCGCGCGGCAATGTTACGTACGTCCCCATCCGACGACGATAATCAGCATTCCACACAGCGCGATCAGCGCGCCGCACCAGTCATAAACCGTGAGCCGGACGCCATCGACAACACGTAACCACAGGAGCGCAGTACAGACATATACCCCACCGTAAGCCGCATAAACCCGCCCACTCGCCGCCGGATGCAAGGTCAAAAGCCAGACGAATAACGCAAGTGACGCGGCGGCGGGCAGAAGCCACCACATGCTGGCGCCGCGCTTAAGCCATAGCCAGGGAAGAAAACATCCAATGATTTCACAGAGGGCGGTGACAAAGAAAAGCAGAGTCGTCTTTAGCATGAGATTCATTTGGTTACGAAATGATAAGTGATAATACAACAGAATATCGTTACGGTTATCCGGCCATTCTTGTGTATATGCCAGGCATAAGGATTGGTGTAGAATTTACAGGTGGTTTACCGCTTTTTCCCCTCTAATGAAAGGATGTTGTGATGAACAATACGCTGAGCAAACGCCTGTGCCTGACGGCAATGCTTACGTTGGCGGCCGTTGTATATACTACTTCCGCATTCGCTGAAACCAGTAAACTGGTGATTGAATCGGGAGATAGCGCACAAAGTCGTCAGGAAGCGGCGATGGAAAAGGAACAATGGAACGACACTCGCAGTCTGCGTCAGAAAGTGAATACCCGCGCAGAAAAAGAGTGGGACAAAGCCGATGCCGCCTTTGATAACCGCGATAAATGCGAGCAAAGCGCCAACATCAACGCCTATTGGGAGCCCAATACGCTGCGGTGTCTGGATCGTCGTACAGGTCGCGTTATTACGCCCTAATGCAGGATAACTAAAAGGAAGTGTAAGGATACAGTATGACAAGTGACTACAAGGTCAGACTGCGCCCGCTTGAGCGTGAAGATTTACGATTTGTCCACCAGCTTGATAATAATGCTAGCGTTATGCGTTACTGGTTTGAAGAGCCGTATGAGGCTTTTGTCGAACTGTCGGATCTCTACGACAAACACATCCACGACCAAAGCGAACGGCGCTTTGTCGTCGAATGCGATGGTGAAAACGCTGGGCTGGTAGAACTGGTGGAAATTAACCATGTGCATCGGCGGGCGGAATTTCAGATTATTATCTCGCCGGAGTACCAGGGAAAAGGCCTGGCGTCACGCGCGGCCAAACTGGCGATGGATTACGGATTTACCGTACTCAATCTCTATAAATTGTATTTGATCGTCGATAAAGAGAATGAAAAAGCGATTCACATCTACCGTAAACTCGGGTTTAGAGTAGAAGGCGAGCTGATTCATGAGTTCTTCATTAACGGCGAATACCGTAACACCATCCGCATGTGTATCTTCCAGCAGCAGTATCTGGATGAACATAAAACGTCCGGTTCTACGCTCCTGAAACCCACCGCGCAGTAAACGTGGCGCAGTAGTCACGGAGAGTCGCACCGCGCCCGGTTTAGTAGTAATCGATACGATTTTTAATGGTGTAATGGTGGGATACTGCCGGCTTAACGCTCTCATCGACGATAACAAGCCGGCAGTCAACAGGGTTCGCGTACGCATCATATTCGCAGCTCTGTGTGACGTTGCCGACCTGTCGATCATCCACCCGGCTGACTGCCGTGTAATCCAGCTTTTTACGCGGGTCCGCGGAGGGTTTTGCCGTCACAGAGAGCGTATTCTGCGAGTTTATGGTTGTCTTACCTAACGGATAGCCTTCGCTATCATAGCGGTACTCGACCTTCATCTCTTTGCCCGTCGCCGATACCACAAAACCGTTGTCGTCCGTTTCCCAGGTCACACCCGCCGAAGGCAACGCCGCCAGCTGGCACTTCCCCTGTAACTGCACCTTTTTTTCCAGCGTCTGAGCATCCCGGTAATAATTGGCATCCAGCACGAGCGCCAGCCCCGTATTATTCTCCAGATCGTGTAACTCAAGCGTATCAAAACAGCCTTCCTGTGAAAGCGTACCGGTGACCTGCTTCGCCACTTCGCCATTCTCACTCATCAATGTCTGGCTGAAATCCTTTACCGGACCACGTAATGGATCAAAATCAAATTCGTTCGAAAAACTGGCCATTTCCGGCGTAAAAGACTCAAGGGATTTCGGGTTATCACAACCTGCCAGTATCATGCACAATAACGTCAGTAAAAGGGGTTTCTTCACGCGTGTCACCAGGATGAAAAGATATTTATCATCATATTAGCAAATACAGTTATTTACACGAAAAATGCTAAGCTTAGAACATCGTCATTAATCACAGGAGTTCATGATGAAAATCGCAACTGCAATAGCCGCTCTGGCGTTAGTCAGCGCCCCCTCGCTGGTGATGGCGGCACCGGGATCGTGCGAGAGAGTAAAAAGCGATATTGAACAACGTATCATCAATAACGGCGTGCCGGCGGATAATTTTACGCTCACTATCGTTCCTAACGACCAAGCCGATCAGCCGGACTCACAGGTGGTGGGCCATTGCGCGAACGACACGCATAAAATTCTTTATACCCGCACCAGCAGCGGCAATGCGCCAGCCAATACCTCTCCCGCTCAGAACGGTTCATCCGCCGAACCGCAATAACCTCCTCCTGCCCTCCGGGTCCGGAGGGTAACGCTCTTTGACATGGATTAATAATCCTTACTCCCAAAGGGGTAAACTCATTACATCATTAGCATGTTAATAATTTCGTTATAGTCATAAATATATAGCGAAATAATAACGACAATGGAGTGAGTGATGCCCAGAGAAAAGCAACAAACAGGCGTTAGCCGCAGGACGTTAGTGAAATCAGCGGCGCTTGGCTCACTGGCGCTGGCTGCCGGAGGCGTATCTTTACCGTTTGGGATGCGTACCGCGGCCGCGGCGGTGCAGCAGGCCATGCGCAACGAAGAAGATAAAATCGTCTGGGGCGCCTGTTCGGTCAACTGCGGCAGTCGCTGCGCCCTGCGTCTGCATGTAAAAGATAATGAAGTCTGGTGGGTTGAAACTGATAACACTGGCGACGATGTCTACGGCAATCATCAGGTTCGCGCCTGTCTGCGGGGCCGTTCAATCCGTCGGCGCATTAACCATCCGGATCGCCTTAACTATCCCATGAAACGCGTTGGCCGCCGCGGCGAAGGCAAATTTGAACGCATTAGCTGGCAGGAAGCGCTGGACACCATTAGCGCCAGCCTGAAAAAGACCGTAGAGACCTACGGCAATGAAGCCGTTTATATCCACTATTCATCCGGCATCGTAGGCGGCAACATAACCCGCTCGTCGCCTGCCGCCTCGCCGGTGAAGCGTTTGATGAACTGCTACGGCGGTTCGTTGAATCAATACGGCTCATACAGTACCGCGCAAATTTCTTGCGCCATGCCCTACACCTATGGCTCCAACGACGGCAACAGCACGTCTGATATCGAAAACAGTAAACTGGTGGTCATGTTCGGCAATAATCCGGCTGAAACACGCATGAGCGGCGGCGGCATTACCTGGTTTCTGGAGCAAGCGCGTGAACGCTCAAATGCGCGCATGATCGTGATAGATCCGCGCTATACCGATACCGCTGCCGGACGTGAAGACGAGTGGATACCGATTCGCCCCGGCACCGACGCCGCGCTGGTGGCGGGAATTGCCTGGGTATTAATTAACGAAAATCTCGTTGACCAGCCTTTTCTCGACAACTATTGCATCGGCTACGATGAAAAGACCCTTCCGGCTGACGCGCCCCCCAATGGCCATTATAAGGCTTATATTTTGGGCCAGGGCGAGGACGGTATCGCCAAAACGCCGCAGTGGGCATCGCATATTACCGGCATCCCCGCCGATCGGATTATCAAACTGGCGCGCGAGATAGGCAGCGTCAAGCCGGCCTACATCTGTCAGGGTTGGGGCCCGCAGCGTCAAGCGAACGGCGAACAAACCGCTCGCGCCATCGCCATGTTACCGATTCTGACCGGCAACGTCGGCATTCATGGCGGTAATAGCGGCGCACGCGAATCTACTTACACCATTACCATTGAACGTCTGCCGGTCCTGGAGAATCCCGTTAAAACCGCCATCTCCTGCTTTAGCTGGACGGACGCCATTGCGCGCGGCCCGGAAATGACCGCCCTGCGCGACGGCGTACGCGGCAAAGATAAGCTGGATGTCCCGATCAAATTTCTATGGAACTACGCTGGCAACACCCTGATTAATCAGCATTCGGATATTAATAAAACCCATGAAATTCTTCAGGATGAAACGAAATGCGAAATGATTGTGGTCATCGACAACTTTATGACCTCTTCCGCGAAGTACGCTGATATTTTACTGCCGGATCTCATGACCGTCGAACAGGAAGATATCATCCCCAATGATTACGCCGGCAATATGGGATATCTGATTTTTATCCAACCGGCGACGACGCCTAAGTTCGAGCGCAAGCCCATCTACTGGGTACTCAGCGAAATCGCCAAACGCCTCGGCGACGATGTGTATCAGCGGTTTACCGAAGGCCGTACCCAGGCGCAATGGCTGCAATATCTGTACGCCAAAATGCAGGCAAGAGATCCGGCATTGCCCGCGTATGACGAGCTGAAAAAAATGGGCATCTATAAACGCAAAGATCCCAACGGCCATTTTGTCGCCTATAAAAAATTTCGTGAAGATCCGCAGGCCAATCCGTTAAAAACGCCGTCCGGTAAAATCGAAATCTACTCAAGCAAACTCGCTCATATCGCCAGTACCTGGGAGCTGGCGGAAGGCGACGTGATAAGCCCACTGCCGATTTATACCCCTACTTTTGAAGGATGGGACGATCCGAAACGGAGCACCTTCCCGCTACAGCTGTTTGGCTTTCACTATAAATCCCGTACCCATTCAAGCTACGGCAATATTGATGTTCTGCAGGCCGCCTGTCGCCAGGAGGTGTGGATAAATCCGCTCGATGCGCAAAAACGCGGTATCGCGAATGGCGATAAGGTTCGCGTCTTTAACGATCGTGGAGAGGTGCGTCTACCCGCCAAAGTCACGCCGCGTATTCTGCCGGGCGTCAGCGCGATGGGTCAGGGCGCATGGCATAATGCGGATATGGCTGGCGATAAAATCGACCACGGCGCCTGCATCAATACGCTCACGACGCTGCGTCCTTCCCCCCTGGCAAAAGGGAATCCTCAACATACAAATCTGGTGGAAATCGAAAAAATCTAAGCCGCCTGCTCCGGGACGTTTTTACGCGCCCGGAGCTCCCCGTTTTGCGAACACAACAACATTTAAAACTCTTTTTTGGATGAGCATAGTGAGCTGTTATGAAAATCACCAACCCTGAGGCATTAATGGCGGCCAGTATCAGCCGACGAAGCCTGGTAAAAACCTCCGCTATCGGTAGCCTTGCGCTTGCCAGTAGCGCTTTCACCCTTCCGTTCTCCCGCATCGCCCACGCCGCAGCAGACCTCGCATCTGGCAATGTGGCAGAAAAAGCGGTCTGGAGTTCATGTACCGTTAACTGCGGCAGCCGCTGTCTGCTGCGCCTGCACGTAAAAGATGACACCGTATATTGGGTTGAATCAGATACCACGGGCAATGATGAATATGGCAACCATCAGGTACGTGCCTGCCTGCGCGGTCGCTCTATTCGTCGCCGGATGAATCATCCCGATCGCCTGAAATATCCGATGAAACGCGTTGGTAAACGAGGAGAAGGCAAATTCGAACGTATCAGTTGGGATGAAGCGTTGGATACCATCGGCGATAACCTGAAACGTATCCTCAAGGACTACGGCAACGAAGCGGTACATGTGCTTTACGGTACCGGCGTGGACGGCGGCAATATTACCAATTCTAACGTACCGTATCGCCTGATGAACGCCTGCGGCGGCTATCTCAGCCGTTACGGTAGCTACAGCACCGCCCAAATCAGCGCGGCCATGAGCTATATGTTCGGCGGCAACGACGGCAATAGTCCGGATGATATCGCCAATACAAAACTGGTGGTGATGTTTGGCAATAACCCCGCGGAAACACGTATGAGCGGCGGCGGCGTGACATACTATGTCGAACAGGCGCGCGAGCGCTCCAACGCCAGGATGATCGTGATTGACCCGCGTTATAACGACACTGCCGCCGGCCGCGAAGACGAGTGGCTGCCGATTCGCCCAGGTACCGATGGCGCGCTGGCGGCGGCAATCGCCTGGGTGCTGATTACCGAAGATCTTATTGATAAACCGTTTCTGGATAAATACTGCATCGGCTACGACGAAACCACTCTGCCCGCCTCGGCCCCGCGTAACGCGCACTATAAAGCCTATATTTTGGGTCAGGGCGAAGACGGTATTGCTAAAACGCCGCAATGGGCCGCGCAGATTACCAGTATTCCGGCGGAAAAAATCATTCAACTGGCGCGGGAAATCGGCTCGGCGAAACCGGCTTACATTTGCCAGGGCTGGGGACCGCAACGCCACTCTAACGGGGAGCAGACCGCACGCGCAATCGCCATGTTGTCTGTACTCACCGGTAACGTCGGCATAAATGGCGGTAATTCCGGCGTGCGCGAAGGCACCTGGGATCTGGGCGTCGAATGGTTTTCTATGCTGGAGAACCCGGTAAAAACCCAGATTTCGGTCTTTACCTGGACCGACGCTATCGATCATGGCGCGGAAATGACCGCCACACGCGACGGCGTGCGGGGAAAAGACAAGCTCGACGTGCCGATCAAATTTTTGTGGTGCTACGCCAGTAATACGCTGATCAATCAGCATGGCGATATCGCCCACACCCACGAGGTGCTTCAGGACGACAGTAAATGTGAAATGATCGTCGGCATCGAGCACTTTATGACCGCGTCGGCAAAATATTGCGACATTCTGCTGCCTGATTTAATGCCGACCGAGCAGGAAGATCTGATTTCCCACGAATCCGCAGGCAATATGGGCTATGTCATTCTTGGTCAGCCCGCCACCTCGCCGAAATTTGAAAGAAAGCCCATTTACTGGACGCTCAGTGAAGTGGCTAAACGGCTTGGTCCGGACGTATACCAGACCTTCACAGAAGGCCGCACGCAGCATGAGTGGGTCAAATACCTGCACGCAAAAACCAAAGCGCGTAACCCGGAAATGCCGGATTACGAAGAGATGAAACAGACAGGGATTTTCAAGAAAAAATGCCCGGAGGAGCACTACGTCGCTTTCCGCGCCTTCCGCGAAGACCCTGCCGCCAACCCACTGAAAACGCCGTCCGGTAAAATCGAAATCTATTCCGAGCGTCTGGCAACCCTCGCCAACACGTGGGAGCTGAAGAAAGATGAGATTATCCATCCTTTACCCGCCTATACACCAGGCTTTGACGGTTGGGACGATCCGCTTCGTCAGCGCTACCCGCTACAGCTAACCGGCTTCCACTATAAAGCGCGTACCCACTCCAGCTACGGCAATATCGACGTCCTGCAACAGGCATGTCCGCAGGAGATCTGGATCAACCCGATTGATGCGCAAGCGCGCGGCATTCAGCACGGCGACACCGTGCGGGTCTTTAACCAGAACGGACAGATGCTCATTCCGGCAAAAGTCACGCCGCGCATATTGCCTGGCGTCACCGCTATCGGCCAGGGCGCCTGGTTAAATGCCGACATGTTTGGCGACAAAGTCGATCGCGGCGGCTCCATTAACATTCTGACGTCGCACCGGCCTTCCCCACTGGCGAAAGGTAATCCGTCACACAGTAATCTTGTTCAGGTTGAAAAGGCGTAAGGAGTAACCCATGACAACCCAGTATGGATTTTTTATTGATTCCAGCCGTTGCACCGGTTGCAAAACCTGCGAACTGGCCTGCAAGGACTACAAAGATTTGACCCCGGATGTCAGCTTCCGCCGCATTTATGAGTATGCGGGTGGCGACTGGCAGGAAGATAACGGCGTCTGGCACCAGAACGTCTTTGCCTACTATCTCTCCATCTCCTGTAACCACTGCGAAGACCCGGCCTGTACCAAAGTCTGCCCGAGCGGCGCGATGCACAAGCGCGATGACGGTTTTGTGGTGGTGAACGAAGAGGTCTGTATCGGCTGCCGCTACTGCCATATGGCCTGCCCGTACGGCGCGCCGCAGTACAACGCGGCCAAAGGTCATATGACCAAGTGCGACGGCTGTTATGATCGCGTCGCCGACGGCAAAAAGCCTATCTGCGTCGAATCCTGTCCGCTGCGGGCGCTGGACTTTGGTCCTATCGACGAACTGCGCAAAAAACACGGTGAGCTGGCTGCCGTCGCGCCGCTGCCGCGCGCGCATTTCACGAAGCCGAATATTGTGATTAAACCCAACGCCAACAGCCGCCCGACCGGGGACACTACCGGTTATCTGGCCAATCCGAAGGAGGTATAAGATGGGAAGTGGATGGCATGAATGGCCGTTGATGATCTTCACGGTCTTTGGTCAGTGCGTGGTCGGCGCGTTAATCGTTAGCGGACTGGGCTGGCTGACGGCAAAAGACGATACCATCGCCCGTCAGCGCATCGTGCGCAGCATGTTTTTTCTGTGGCTGGTGATGGGAGTGGGATTCCTCGCGTCGATTATGCATCTCGGCTCGCCGATGCGTGCGTTTAACTCGCTTAACCGCGTAGGCGCTTCCGCACTGAGTAATGAAATCGCCGCAGGATCGGTGTTCTTTGCCGTAGGCGGCATCTGGTGGCTGGTGGCGGTACTCGGTAAAATGCCCCCGGCGCTGGGTAAAGTGTGGCTGCTGGTCAGTATGGCGCTCGGCGTTGCATTCATCTGGGCAATGACGCTCGTTTATCAGATAGATACCGTGCCAACCTGGTATAATGGCTACACCACGCTGGCCTTTTTCCTCACGGCATTCCTGTGCGGCCCGGTGTTTGCGGCGCTACTGCTACGCATCGCGCGCGTCCCATTTTGCAGCGTGACGTTTGCCAGTATTAGCGGCCTGGCGTTGGTGGTGTGCGTGGCGGTCATCGTACTACAAGGGCTGTCTCTCTCAACCATTCACAGTTCCGTGCAACAGGCCAGCCATCTCGCACCGGATTACGGTATGCTACAGGTCTGGCGCATTGTCTTGCTTGCTGCCGGATTAGGCTGCTGGCTATGTCCGCTAATCCGTCGCCGCGAACCGCATACCGTTGGTTTGCTGCTCGGTGTCGTGCTGGTGCTGGCGGGCGAAATTATTGGCCGCGGACTTTTTTATGGCCTGCATATGACCGTAGGTATGGCCGTCGCAGGTTAATTTATGCGTGCGGGGCGACCCGCACCTTTCGGGATTGTTTGAATGACCACTTTTTTACAACGTGATGATTTTGCAGTAACGGCGCGTGTTCTCGGCGCGTTGTTTTATTATTCGCCGGAAAGCCACGAAACCGCTCCTCTGGTTCAGGCGCTATTAACCGACGACTGGCAGGCGCAGTGGCCGCTTGATGCCGAGGCGCTTGCGCCTGTGGCGGCTATGTTTAAGACCCACAGCGAAGAGTCGTTGCCACAGGCCTGGCAGCGTCTGTTTATCGGCCCTTACGCTCTGCCGTCTCCGCCGTGGGGTTCCGTCTGGCTGGATCGTGAGAGCGTATTATTTGGCGATTCTACATTGGCGCTACGTCAGTGGATGCGCGAAAACGGAATTCAGTTTGAAATGCAGCAAAACGAGCCAGAAGATCATTTTGGGTCGCTGTTGCTGCTGGCGGCCTGGCTTGCCGAGAATGACCGTCATCATGAATGCGAACAACTCCTGGCCTGGCATCTGTTTCCGTGGTCGTCCCGCTTTCTGGACGTATTTATCGATCATGCCGGGCATCCGTTTTATCAGGCGTTGGGGCAACTGGCGCGTCTGACTCTGGCGCAATGGCAAGCTCAACTCATTATTCCCGTCGCTGTAAAACCGTTATTCCGTTAATCCCCACAAAAGGCAGGATTTTACCTGCCTTTTCTCCCATTGCGGCCTATTTTTATCTACAAAAAGTGACAACGTCACACTACGTTTCTATTTTTAAGATAATTCTTTATCGTGAATGTTCACGCGAAGCCGCATAAGGGCAAAACATAATTGTTAATAGATGTTTAACAGTGTTAAACATCACGCTCCGCTGGAATCCTTCCCAACCTGTTGCTATAGCTCAAAGTACCCTGCCGGAACATGGCATAACAACACGCGACTCTTAACGTCGCCATAACACATGCAAACAGGGAGACACACCGCAATGCACACCCTCACCCTAAAACGCGTACTTGGGTTCACTATCGTCATTTTGCTGTTACTGGCGCTGTTTATCTGGGGAATCGGTCTGGAGACGCTGAAAGCGCGTCAGGTCGATCTGCTGTATCTCGGACAACGGCATTTGATGCTGGTCTTTACGTCCATGTTTTTTGCTTTACTGGTCGGTATCCCGAGTGGGATTTTACTCAGCCGACCTGCGGCAAAAGGATTTGCTGAATATGTCATGCAAATCTTTAATGTTGGTAATACCTTGCCGCCGCTGGCCGTTCTGGCCTTAGCGATGGTGATTATCGGGATCGGCGATACGCCCGCCATTGTCGCGCTATTTCTGGCCTCCCTTCTGCCTATCGTCCGCAATACCTATGCGGGCCTCTGTTCCGTTCCCGCCTCACTGATTGAAGCGGCGAACGGGATTGGGATGACAAAATGGCAGCGGCTTCGCCAGGTAGAGCTACCTAATGCGTGGCCAGTGATGCTGTCCGGTATTCGCATCGCGACCGCCATCAATGTCGGCACCGCGCCGCTGGCCTTTCTGATCGGCGCCAGCAGCTACGGCGAGCTGATTTTCCCGGGAATTTATCTCAACGATTTTCCGACGTTGATCCTCGGCGCAACGGCCACGGCGTTATTCGCGCTGATTCTTGACACTCTGCTTGCCTGGTTTGGGCGACGCCTTAGCCCTCATACCGTTTGAACGCATAAATAACAATAAGGAGCGTTAAATGAGATTCAAAAAACACCTGTTAGGATGGCTTGCCGCAACGCTGTTGTTCAGTAGCCAGACGCAGGCCGCGCCGCTGGTTCTCGCCACCAAAAGCTTTACCGAGCAGCATATTCTTTCCGCTATGACCGTTCAGTATTTGCAGAAGAAAGGCTTTCAGGTTCAGCCGCAAACCAATATCGCCGCGGTGATTTCACGTAATGCGATGGTGAATAAACAAATTGATATTACCTGGGAATACACCGGTACATCGCTGATTATTTTCAACCGTATCGATAAGCGCATGAGTCCACAGGAAACCTACGACACGGTAAAACGCCTGGATGCGAAGCTGGGCCTGGTATGGCTCAAACCGGCTGACATGAACAATACTTACGCGTTCGCGATGCAGCGCAAACGCGCCGAGTCGGAAAATATCACCACCATCTCGCAAATGGTGGCAAAAATCGAACAGGTCCGGCAGAACGATCCTGACCACAACTGGATGCTCGGCCTCGATCTGGAATTTGCCGGGCGCAGCGACGGAATGAAGCCCCTTCAGCAAGCCTATCAGATGCAGCTCGATCGCCCGCAAATACGACAGATGGACCCAGGGCTGGTCTATAACGCCGTTCGGGATGGGCTGGTTGACGCCGGGCTGGTCTATACCACCGACGGACGGGTGAAAGGGTTTGATCTGAAAGTGCTGGAAGATGATAAAGGCTTCTTCCCAAGTTACGCTGTCACGCCCGTAGTGCGTAAAGAGGTGCTGGAAGCCAATCCTGGCCTTGATGACGCCTTAAACACCCTTTCCGGCCTGCTCAATAACGATGTGATATCGACCCTAAACGCCCAGGTCGATATCGAGCATCGCACGCCGCAACAGGTAGCCCATCAATTTTTGCAGGACAAAGGTCTGCTGTAAGGAGCGCCTATGGATACGATACATTATATGCTGGATAACGCAGGCTATCTCGCCAGCCTTACCTTTCAGCATCTCTGGCTGGTCGCGCTGGCCGTCGGTCTGGCGATTATCATCGGCGTACCGTTAGGCGTTTTGATTGTACGCCACAAATGGCTGGCAACGCCGGTATTGGGCGCAGCCACGCTACTTCTTACCATTCCGTCTATCGCGCTGTTTGGATTAATGATCCCGCTCTTTTCGCTGATCGGGCATGGTATTGGCGTTCTGCCCGCCGTGACGGCTGTTTTTCTCTACTCTTTACTGCCGATTGTCCGTAATACCCATACTGCGCTTGATAGTTTGCCGCCCGGTCTGCGTGAAGCGGGACGCGGCATCGGTATGACTTTCTGGCAACGGCTGCGCTGGGTCGAAATCCCAATGGCCCTACCGGTTATTTTCGGGGGTATCCGCACCGCGGTAGTGATGAATATCGGCGTGATGGCGATTGCCGCGGTGATCGGCGCCGGCGGTCTGGGGCTGCTACTGTTAAACGGCATTAGCGGCAGCGATATTCGCATGTTAATTGCCGGCGCGCTGATGATCTGTCTACTGGCAATTGTACTTGACTGGCTGTTGCATCGTCTGCAAGTCGTACTGACACCTAAGGGGATACGATAATGATAAAACTGGAAAAACTCACCAAACAATTTGTACAGAAAAAGGGTCAGCCGTTAAAAGCCGTCGACAACGTCAACCTGAACGTGCCGGAAGGCGAAATGTGCGTCTTACTCGGTCCCTCCGGCTGCGGCAAAACCACCACGTTAAAGATGATCAACCGGCTGATCGCGCCCAGCAGCGGTAATATTCTTATCAACGGCGAGAATACCAACGATATGGATACGGTAACGCTACGCCGCAATATTGGGTATGTTATCCAACAGATCGGCCTGTTTCCTAATATGACGATTGAAGAAAATATTACCGTTGTGCCGCGCATGTTGGGTTGGGACAAAGCGCGCTGCAAGCAACGCGCCGAAGAGTTGATGGACATGGTGGCGCTGGATGCCAGAAAATTTCTGCATCGCTATCCAAAGGAGATGTCCGGGGGACAGCAGCAGCGTATTGGCGTGATCCGCGCTCTGGCCGCCGATCCGCCGGTACTGCTGATGGATGAGCCCTTCGGCGCGGTGGACCCAATTAACCGCGAAGTGATCCAGAACCAGTTTCTGGATATGCAGCGTAAGCTAAAAAAGACCGTGATGCTGGTCAGCCATGATATCGACGAAGCGCTAAAACTCGGCGACCGTATCGCCGTGTTCCGTCAGGGGCGAATTGTACAGTGCGCCAGTCCTGATGAACTGCTGGCCAAACCGGCTAACGAGTTTGTCGGGTCGTTTGTCGGTCAGGACAGAACGTTAAAGCGTTTGCTACTGGTCTCCGCAGGCGATGTTACCGACCAACAGCCAACCATTACCGCGCGGCCTTCCACGCCGTTAAGCGAGGCGTTCGGCATCATGGATGATCACGATATTCGCGCCATTACCGTCATTGACAACGACGGTAAGCCACTGGGATTTGTGAAGCGCCGGGAAGCGCGGAACGCCAGCGGAATCTGCGCCGATATCACCCATCCTTTCCGTATTACGGGCAAAGCGGAAGATAATCTGCGTATTGTGCTGTCCAGATTGTACGAAAGTAATACCAGCTGGATGCCGATCGTTGATGAAGACGGACGCTATAACGGTGAAATCTCTCAGGATTACATCGCCGACTATCTCAGCTCAGGCCGCACGCGTCGGGCGCTAAATATTCACGAAAGCAGCTAACGTTGCCGCCGGATGGCCTCTCGCTATCCGGCAATATCATTATTGTACGCAATATTATATCGCACATAGTGCTTTTGCGTCTGACGCCATTTCCCCGCAGAATAGGCTATCCTGAAACTCCCTGTTTACCCGCTCATGCATCGTTTACACGCTTACCCGGATCTGCGCACGATGTTTCGTCGCCTGCTGATCGCTACGCTCATCGGTATTCTCGCGGCGCTGGCTGTCGCCGCCTTCCGTCATGCGATGCAATTGCTGGAGTGGATTTTCCTGAGTAATGACACCGGCAGTCTGGTGAATGCGGCTGAGGGGCTTTCGCCCTGGCGACGGCTGATTACGCCGGCGCTTGGCGGCCTGGCCGCTGGCCTGTTGCTGTGGGGGTGGCAAAAAATGAACCAACAGCGCCCCCATGCGCCCACTGACTATATGGAAGCATTGCAAACCGACGGGCAATTTGACGTTGGCGCCAGTCTGGTAAAATCGCTGGCCTCGCTGCTGGTCGTGGTCAGCGGCAGCGCAATTGGTCGCGAAGGCGCAATGATCCTCCTCGCCTCGCTGGCGGCATCCAGCTTTGCCCGACGCTTCACGCCGCGTGAGGAATGGAAATTATGGATCGCCAGCGGCGCCGCTGCGGGCATGGCGGGCGCTTACCATGCGCCGCTGGCGGGCAGCCTGTTTATCGCGGAAATCCTGTTCGGTACCTTAATGCTGGCTTCCCTCGGCCCGGTTGTCGTTTCCGCCGTCGTCGCCCTGCTAACCACCCATGTATTAAACGGTAGCGATTCACTACTCTATACCGTACATCTGACCGTTGATCTCCACGCGCGGGAGTACGTCATGATAGTCAGTACCGGTCTGGTCGCCGGTCTGTGCGGCCCATTGCTGATGTGGCTGATGACGGCCAGCCATAATAGTTTCTTACGCTTAAAATTGTCCCCGCCCTGGCAACTGGCGCTGGGCGGGCTTATTGTCGGATTACTGTCGTTACTCACGCCCACGGTATGGGGAAACGGCTATAGCGTCGTACAATCATTTTTGCTCTCTCCGCCGCTATTCTCGCTGATTGGCGGAATTTTTGTGTGCAAAATCCTGGCGGTGCTCGCCAGCAGCGGGTCTGGCGCGCCGGGCGGCGTCTTTACGCCAACATTATTTGTCGGATTATCAATTGGAATGTTTCTGGGTCGGATATGGGGATTCTGGCTGCCAGGCTCGGATGAAATAGCAATTTTATTGGGGCTGGCGGGTATGGCGACGCTACTGGCGGCGACAACCCATGCGCCGATAATGTCCACCCTGATGATTTGTGAAATGACCGGCGAGTATCAGTTACTCCCCGGTCTGCTGATTGCCTGTGTAGTCGCGTCAGTGCTCTCGCGAACGTTACGCCATGATTCTATCTACCGCCAGCACGCTGCCGAGCATTGATAAACGAATATACTGCCCCAGCTCACGCTGCTCGGCGCGCGGCAGGTACGGTAACTCGCCAATCAGCGGCGCTGGCAGTTTTTTCCCAAGCACATCAATAATTTCAGCATAATGCGCCAGCCCAGGATTGATACGATTCGCCACCCAACCAATTAATGGCAGTCCATCGTTAGCGACAGCTTGCGCAGTCAGTAGCGCATGATTAATGCACCCCTCCTGAATCCCTACCACCATCAATACCGGTAACTGTTCCTGTACCACCCATTCGGACAATGGACGTAAATCATTCATCAAACTACGCCAGCCGCCAGTACCCTCCACAACCACGTGGTCCACTTTATCGCTCAGACTCGCCAGACCGTTGGACAGCAAGGTGTAATTTATAGGACAGCTATGCGCGACGCTGCTTTCTTCTTCGCTTAACGCGATCGGATTAATCGCCTCATACGGCAACTCCAGCGAAGAGACGCTTTGCAATACCAGCGCGTCTTTGTTGCGCATCCCTTCTGCAGTCTCTTTGCTCCCTTTAGCGACAGGTTTATACCCTGCGACGCTCTTACCACCCGACGCTAACGCTTGTAGTAATGCGCGGGAAACCACCGTCTTCCCAACAGAAGTGTCTGTACCTGTAATAAAGAAACGCTTCAGCATCACTAACTCCACCGTTATGCTTCGAAAATATAAGCCAGGAAAATAATACAGTGGAGAAAGTCTAAGATATGGCAAGGGCAATCAGCTTGAGTTAGCGCAAATTTTTGTACAACAGTTAAAAAATGTTAACCCTGTAATAGACGAATCAACAAAGAGCCGTTATACATCGCGTCTTTTACCAACGCCGCCCCGGCCATCGTGCCCTGGTTGGTAAACTGCGTGCTTTCCACTACCGTATTCCTACTGTAGGCGGGCAGCGCCTGCTGACGGATACTGTCAGCAATGGCCGGAAAAAGGATATCAGCCGCTTTACTTAGCGGCGAACCAATAAGAATTTTTTGCGGATTAAATAAATTCACCATGATAGCCAGAATGCGTCCGACATGCGCGCCAACGCCGCTAATAATATCTTTTGCTAATAGATCTCCCTGCATCGCCGCCTGACACAGTGAATCTACCGTTAACGGCTGGCCGTGCAACATTGAACTCATCGACTGATTAAGCCGAAGCTGCGTAAGTTCCAGCACGCTATCGACGCTGGCTATGGTCTCCAGACAGCCATGATTACCGCAATAACAGCGCTTACCATAAGGATCGACCTGGGTATGCCCAATCTCTACCAGACTGCTACTGCCCGCATGAAGCAAATGACCGTCGGTGATAACGCCCGCCCCCACATTATGATCAATCACCACCTGGATAACGTCGCGCGCGCCGCGTGAGGCGCCAAAAAGCGCCTCTGCCATCGTCCAGGCGCTAATATCATGCTGGATGTAAACCGGTACGCCGGTGTGCCGCTCCAGCGCATCTCCCAAAGGCATCTCTTTGACATCTTCGTAATACGGCATCCGGTGCACAACGCCGTTTTCGGTATCGATAATGCCCGGTAACGTAATGGCAATGGAGGTCAGACGCTCCAGTTTCTGCTGATGGCGGGTAAAAAACCGATCAACGTGCGTAATAATTCGCTCAAGCAACGGCGTGGCTTCGTTTAACGGCAGCGCCAGACACTCTTCTACCACCAGTTTGCTGCTAAGATCGCGCAGCGCAAGGAAAATTTCGCCACGGCTAATACGAATAGATAAATAGTGCCAGGCTTCTGTTTCCACCATCAGCCCGACGGCGGGACGTCCACGACTGCCCGCCTCTTTAATTTCAAGTTCCTGAACCAAATGCGCTTCCAGCATTTCGCGAACAATTTTCGTAATACTGGCAGGCGCCAACTGCGCCAGACGAGACAGGTCAATTCGCGATACCGGTCCGAGCTGATCAATCAGGCGATACACTGCGCCAGCATTGGTCTGCTTAATTTGATCGATATGCCCAGGCTGACTATCAGCAACCACCGCTCACTCCCTTTATTTTCGCGCTCCGAAATAATCTGTGTGCTATGGTGAAACACTTCAATACTCGCCGTCAACTTTTTGCTTAGCCGTGTGATTAACTGCACATTTTCACCCTTTTAAAGCGTAATTAATCCCGTCGGGCAGCCAGTAATAGCAGTTGGCAAAACCGCTGTACGGCATGACTCTGTTCATGATGCTTTGGCCATACCAGCCACATTTCAGATACGGCGTCCTCTTCCGCCAGGGGAACCCAGCGCATCTCGCTCATCTGTACACGCTTAAAGGATGCCGGCAGAATCGAGACACCCAGCCCCGCCGCCACCAGACCGATAATGGTCATTGCCTCGCCAACCTCCTGCGTGATGGTCGGCGACAGGTTATAGCGCCGCATCAGGCCGAGAATATCGTCGTAGAGGCCCGTCCCGACATGCGGATCGAAAAAGACGAAAGGTTCTTCCGCCAGTTCTGTCAGACTGACGACCGGCTTTTGCGCCAGCCGATGTTCGCGCGGGATCATGGCCATAAGCGGCTCATGCAAAATCACCTCGCGATTAAGTGTGTCGGGCAGCGGCGTATTCCGCAGCAAGCCAATATCCAGTACGCCTTCGTTGAGCGGCGCGATTTGCTCACGCGTATTCATTTCACGCGTTTGCATATGCACTCCCGGATAGGACTGGCGGAACAGCGAAAAGGTATGCGATACCGCCCGAATAAAAGGCGCTGAAGACGTAAAGCCAATACGGATTTCACCCGCTTCGCCCTGATGCAACCGCTCGGCGCGAGCGGCGGCGTCGTTTACCAGACTCAGGATGTGTCGGCTATCCACCAGAAACTGTCGCCCGGCGGCGGTTAACGCTACGCTGCGGTTGGTCCGCGCCAGTAATCGCGCGCCGACCTGCTGCTCCAGAATTTGTATCTGCTGACTCAGTGGCGGCTGCGAGATATTGAGGCGCGCGGCGGCGCGACCAAAATGCAGCTCTTCTGCTACCGCCACAAAGTAACGTAAATGACGTAATTCGATATTCATATGTTTAACGTCTTATTTGAGACAATTAATATATTAGACAGAATATTTTGCTTTTTCTATGCTTTACATGTCAGTTATACCCGTCTCCTGTTGACGGAGATGTAAAGCAAGGATTTAACGTGAGTCGTACAACTATTCTCGATGACGCCACGGCGAGCGATATCGATGAACAACGCCATTCTCAGCCGGTTCAATTTATAAAACGCGGTACAGCACCTTTCATGCGCGTCACGCTGGCCCTTTTTTCCGCGGGTCTGGCGACTTTCGCGCTCCTTTATTGCGTTCAGCCTATATTACCGGTACTTTCCCAGGAGTTTGGCGTCTCCCCCGCCAGCAGCAGCGTTTCACTTTCTATTTCTACCGCCATGCTGGCTATCGGCTTACTTTTTACTGGCCCGCTTTCTGATGCGATAGGCCGTAAACCGGTGATGGTCACCGCCTTGTTATTAGCCTCCTGCTGCACATTGTTATCAACCATGATGACCAGCTGGCATGGTATTCTGATTATGCGTGCGCTGATCGGTCTATCGTTAAGCGGCGTCGCCGCGGTGGGAATGACCTACCTGAGCGAAGAAATCCATCCCAGCTTTGTCGCTTTCTCCATGGGGCTCTATATTAGCGGTAATTCCATCGGCGGGATGAGCGGGCGTTTATTAAGCGGCGTCATGACCGACTTTTTTAACTGGCGCATCGCGCTGGCGGCCATCGGATGCTTTGCGCTGGCGTCCGCGCTGATGTTCTGGAAGATTTTACCCGCCTCACAACATTTCCGTCCCACGTCGCTACGGCCTAAAACGCTATTTATTAATTTCCGTCTCCACTGGCGCGATCGGGGGTTACCTCTGCTGTTTGCGGAAGGCTTTTTACTGATGGGCGCATTCGTCACCCTGTTTAACTACATTGGCTATCGCCTGATGCTCTCCCCCTGGGAATTAAGCCAGGCCGTGGTCGGACTGTTATCCGTAGCCTATCTCACCGGCACATGGAGCTCGCCGAAAGCTGGCGCAATGACCTCACGCTATGGCCGGGGGCCGGTGATGCTGTTCTCTATCGCAGTAATGCTGGGCGGGCTTTTACTGACACTTTTTACCTCGCTTTGGCTGATTTTTGCCGGAATGCTGCTTTTTTCCGCCGGCTTTTTCGCCGCGCACTCCGTGGCCAGTAGTTGGATTGGCCCGCGTGCGCGCCGGGCGAAGGGACAGGCCTCGTCACTTTATCTTTTCAGCTATTATCTGGGGTCCAGTATCGCCGGGACGCTAGGCGGCGTATTCTGGCATAGTTACGGCTGGAACGGCGTAGGCGGTTTTATCGCGCTAATGCTGGTGCTGGCCATCCTGGTCGGGACGCGGTTACATCATCGTCTTCACGCCTGAAAAGAAATAATCCGGCGATAGCAACGTGCGCTATCGCCGGGCTGGTTTCACGCCACGACTCACTGTTTACCACAGACCTGTCAAGCTTGATACGCCCATGACTTCTCTGATTGCATCCAGCGCCAGAAGCGTAAATACCACCCAGATTATCGGATTCATATACGGTGTACTTGTTATTCTGGAGAGCGAATATTACCGACTCTGCAACCAAAAATAACGGCCGGTAACGTAAAGCTACCTATTATGGTGGGGGCTGACATCGCGTTACCGGGGGATTGTACATAGCGTTACATGCCGAAACCAATCACTCACGGAAGCCTTTTGATAACAGCGATATAGTCATTTCACCGGCCCCGCAGTGGGGTTGAATGAAAACCAAATCGAGGGTATCAAAATGAAAAAAGTATTAGCTCTGGTTGTTGCCGCTGCAATGGGTCTCTCTTCCGCAGCATTCGCGGCTGAGACTGCAACGCCTGCGAAAACCGCAACGCCTGCCAAAACAACCCAGACCACCCAGCACCACAAAAAGCAGCATAAGAAAACCGTTGAGCAAAAAGCGCAGGCGGCTAAAAAGCACCAGAAAAAAGGTGGTAAAGCGCCAGCCAAAACCACGTCAAAACCAACTACTCAACCGGCTGCGTAAGTCGTAACATGCTGCGGCGCGCCCCCGCGCCCGTTTTTACGGCGCTAAATTGTTCTGGTTTAGCGCCGCCTTCCGGGAGGGCAAAAAAGTGTCTCGCTACCGCTTTGAGCTCATTCTTATCGTGCTTATTTTATGCGCCGTTATTGCCACGCATTTCTATCTTTCCTGAGTGTAGTTATCTGATTTTACTCCCACTTTCTTACCGTCACGTCTATAGTAGTACTGAGGGTTTGTTGTTAATAATCATAATTACCCACCAGAGTGTGATATGCATAAAACCATTGCTGTATTACTGGGCATAGTGTGTTTTTTACAGGTTATGGCGAAAGCCAGGGGGGCTGAAACAGACGCCACGGATGCCAGCGACGTCAAAACGCTTTTTTTTAACCATGACGATCGGGTGCCCGTCGCCGATCCTACCCAATCGCCGTGGGATGCCATCGGGCAACTAGAGACCGCCAGCGGTAATTTGTGTACGGCAACGCTTATCTCCCCGCATATCGCCCTAACAGCAGGTCACTGCCTGCTAACGCCACCGAAAGGAAAACCAGACAAGGCGGTTGCGCTGCGTTTTGTGGCGCGAAAAGGAGTATGGCGCTATGAAATCCACGGCATTGAAGGCCGCGTTGAACCGTCGCTGGGCCGACGTCTGAAAGCGGATGGCGATGGCTGGATTGTGCCGCCTGCCGCGGCAAGCTGGGATTTTGGTCTGGTAATATTGCGCTACCCACCTTCCGGTATCACGCCAGTGCCTTTATTTACCGGCGATAAAGCGGCGCTCACTGCGGCGTTGAAAGCCGCAGACCGAAAAGTCACGCAGTCCGGTTATCCGGAAGATCATCTGAATGCGCTCTATTCCCATCAGGATTGCGTCGTGACCGGCTGGGCGCAGAATGCCGTACTCTCACACCAGTGCGACACCTTACCTGGCGACAGCGGCTCGCCGCTCTTATTGCACACGGATAGCGGATGGCAGCTTATTGGCGTACAAAGCTCCGCCCCTGCGGCTAAAGATCGCTGGCGCGCCGATAACCGCGCTATATCCGTCACCGGCTTTCGCGATAAGCTGAAAGCTCTGGCGCAGGATTAATGCGGGAATCGCTGCCTGAATCGACAGGCAGCGATCGTCTCAGGCAAATTTGATCATGACCATTCCGGCGAGCAGCAATATCACGCCAACCCAGCCTTTGGGGTTTAAGCGCTGACCGAAGAGCACCCAGCCCGCCGCCAACGTGGCGGCAATACCAAAACCGCCCCATAATGCATACGCCACTGACAGGTCTATCCCTTTAACCGCCTGGGAAAGCGCGCTGAAGGCGGCCAGAACAGCGGCAAGCGATAAGATGCCATAGCATTTACGGCGAAAGCCGTCCGAAAATTTCAACAGTACGTTAGCCGCGATTTCCAGCATTATTGCCAGCCCAAGCCAGGCGCCGTGTATCCATTCAAATTGTTGCACGAGTCGCCTCCTTCACTGGTTTGCCGGGTTTACGTGTCCCTGATTTGATCAATACTATGCCGGCGACCAGCGTCAGCAAGCCGGCAATCTTCATGGTTGATAATGCTTCATCAAATAGCAGCACGCTAAAAATGGTAATAAATAAAATGCCGATCCCTTCCCATAAGGCATACGCTACACCCAGGGCAATCTTTTTTACCGCAAAAGAAAGAAATATATATGACAGCGTGATCATCACCAGCATTAAAATAAAACCCGCATTGCCATTACCCACGCTAGCCCATTTCATTGAGAGCGTGCCGGTAATTTCAGTCGCGATAGCCAGAGCTAATAAAATCCAGTAAAACATGACACTTCTCCTGCATGAGAATATACTCTTTCGAATCTGCTGCACGCAGCAAACTAAAAAATAAAATCAGTTAGCACAGCGCGTTGCGCCAGCTCAGGCAGAAGTGAGAGACTAAAGTGCGTTACGCCAGTGCTGCTCGCCAATAAGCAGGAAAAAGGAGGTAGAGTGAAGATGCGTTTGCGTGGAGAAAAAAGCGCTGAACATATTGTCCATAATATTACAATTATCCGCAGTGTTGCTTCTCGTCATCGCGGATGATAATTGTCCTCGGTAGTTGAACACGCCTGATTTGTATCATAAGCCAGGAATTAACTCAAAATATTTTCACTTCTTTACCTGAAGTGTTTGATTTTAACCAGAACAGGTCGACCGACATCACATTATTATTCGAGTCGGCATCAGAAAACAGGGACTGATATGGCAAAACCGATCATCACGCTCAATGGTCTAAAAATCGTCATTATGCTGGGAATGCTGGTGGTTATTCTGAGCGGTATCCGCTTCGCCGCAGATATCATTGTTCCCTTTATTTTGGCGTTATTTATTGCAGTCGTTCTCAATCCCGTTGTGCAACGGATGACCCGATGCCGAATTCCGCGCGTTATCGCCGTATCATTGCTCATTGTGATTATTGTTATGTTAATGGTACTGCTACTGGCCTATTTGGGGACATCATTAAATGAACTGGCTCGTACCCTACCACAATATCGCTCCTCATTGGTGATACCGTTGCAACGTATTGAACCGTGGTTACAGCGAGCAGGCATTGGCGTGTCGGTTGATGAGCTGGCGAAATATATCGATCCAAACGCCGCCATGACTCTGGTAACGAACCTGCTCACCCAGCTGTCCAATGCCATGTCGTCCATCTTTTTATTGTTATTGACCGTGGTATTTATGCTGCTGGAGGTTCCACAATTGCCTGAAAAACTGCAGCAGATGATGAGCCGTCCGGTAGAGGGCATGGCGGCAATTCAACGCGCGCTTGATAGCGTTTCCCATTATCTGGTGCTAAAAACAGCGATCAGTATCGTGACGGGGCTGGTCGCATGGGGAATGCTGGCCGCGCTGGATGTCCGCTTCGCCTTTGTCTGGGGTCTACTGGCCTTCGCGCTGAATTATATCCCTAATATTGGATCGGTGCTCGCTGCCCTGCCGCCTATTATTCAGGTGCTGGTATTTAACGGGTTTTATGATGCGCTGCTGGTGCTGGCAGGCTATCTGCTGATTAATCTGGTCTTCGGCAATATCCTTGAGCCACGTATCATGGGACGTGGTTTAGGCCTTTCAACCTTAGTGGTATTTTTGTCGTTAATTTTCTGGGGCTGGCTATTAGGTCCGGTGGGCATGTTGCTCTCCGTTCCGTTAACCATCATTGTCAAAATCGCCCTCGAACAGACCACCGGAGGGCAGAGTATCGCCGTTCTGCTTAGCGATTTAAACAAAAGATAAAATGCAATACATACACAAAATCATTCAAGATGCATCGCGGCGGCAAGGGAAGAAATCCCCTGGAGCATAGATAACGATGTGACCGGAGTTTCTGAGCGCAGCCAACAAAGAGGCAGCTTAAAGGATGAAGTGTATAAAAACGGCCTCCGAAGAGGCCGCCGCACGTTTAAAAGATTAAAGCGCTTTCAGAATTGCATCCACGCTGGCTTTGGCATCGCCAAACAGCATTTGCGTATTCTCTTTAAAGAACAGCGGGTTCTGCACGCCAGCATAACCGGTATTCATTGAACGCTTAAAGACCACGACATTCTGTGCTTTCCACACTTCGAGAACCGGCATACCGGCGATCGGGCTGCGGGGATCGTCTTGCGCCGCCGGGTTCACCGTATCGTTCGCGCCAATCACCAGCACGGTATCGGTATCGGCGAAATCATCATTGATTTCGTCCATTTCCAGCACGATGTCATAAGGCACTTTCGCCTCCGCCAACAGCACGTTCATATGCCCCGGCAAGCGCCCCGCCACCGGATGAATGCCGAAACGCACGTTGATACCGCGCGCACGCAGTTTTTCGGTGATTTCCGCCACCGGATACTGCGCCTGCGCCACCGCCATCCCGTACCCCGGCGTAATAATGACGGAGTGGGAGTTTTTCAGCATCTCAGCGGTCTCTTCCGCTGTGATTTCGCGATGTTCGCCAGCTTCCTGATCGTCGCCTGTTGAGGAGCCGTCAGTACCGAACCCACCGGCAATAACGCTGATGAAAGAGCGGTTCATCGCTTTACACATAATGTAAGACAGGATCGCGCCTGACGAACCGACCAGCGCGCCGGTCACAATCAGCAAATCGTTGCTTAACATAAAGCCAGCCGCCGCGGCAGCCCAACCGGAATAGGAGTTCAGCATTGAAACAACCACCGGCATGTCCGCCCCGCCGATAGAAGCGACCAGATGCCAACCAAACGCCAGCGCGATAATGGTCATCAGCAGTAGCGCCAGTACCTGTAGACCCACGCTTTCGGTACGAACAAAAACCAGCAGCAACAGGAAAGAAACAACCAGCGCCGCCAGGTTCATTTTGTGACGGTTAGGCAACATCAACGGCTTAGAAGAGATTTTGCCGCGCAGTTTACCAAACGCTACGATCGATCCAGTGAAAGTGACTGCGCCAATAAAGATACCGAGGAAGACTTCGGTCAGATGGATATTCACCAGCACCGGTGCCAGACTGGCGTCATGGTACAGATAGCTGTTAAAGCCAACCAGTACCGCCGCCAGGCCCACGAAACTGTGCAGAATCGCGACCAGCTCCGGCATCTCGGTCATCTCAACTTTTTTCGCCATGCGGATGCCAATCGCGCCGCCAATAATCATGGCGACCAGAATCCATGCCACGTTGCCGGTATCCGGCCCGAAAATGGTCGCCAGCAACGCGATCGCCATCCCGGCAATACCGAAGTTATTCCCCTGGCGGGACGTTTCATGCTTTGAAAGCCCGGCAAGACTGAAAATAAACAGGATCGCGGCAACAATGTATGCAGCTGTAACTAATCCTCCAGACATGTGTTACCCCTTAGTTTTTCCGGAACATTTTCAGCATACGCTGAGTCACGGTGAAGCCACCGAAAATATTAATGCTGGCGATAAGCACCGCGATAAAGCTCAGGAAGCTGACCCAGCCGCCCTGACCAATTTGCAATAATGCCCCGACAACAATAATCCCTGAAATTGCGTTGGTCACCGACATTAATGGCGTATGAAGCGCATGAGACACGTTCCACACCACGTAATAACCAACCACGCAGGCGAGCGCAAACACGGTAAAATGGCCGAGGAACTCTTTTGGCGCGACATCGGCCAGCCAGCCAAAAAGAATGATCGCCAGCGCCATTAACGCATACTTCCGCCAGGGTGAAGCGGGCTTTTCCGGCTCTTTTGGCGCAGGTGCTGCTTTAGGCGCGGCCTGTGGCTGCGCGGAAACCTGGATTGGCGGCGCAGGCCAGGTAATGTCGCCGTCGCGAATCACCGTCACGCCACGGATCACAACATCGTCAAAATCCACGTCAATATTGCCGTCTTTCTCTTTGCACAGCAGCTTCAGCAGGTTAACCAGGTTGGTGCCATAAAGCTGGGATGACTGCGTCGGCAAACGCCCCGGTAAATCGGTGTAGCCAATCACTTTCACGCCATTGTCCGTCGTCACAACCTGATTGGCGACGGTATATTCGCAGTTACCGCCATTCTGCGCGGCCAGGTCGACAATCACGCTGCCGGCTTTCATAGAATCGACCATATCGCGGGTAATCAGCTTCGGCGCTGGTTTGCCCGGAATCAACGCGGTGGTAACAATGATGTCGACCTCTTTGGCCTGGGCGGCAAAGAGCGCCATTTCCGCTTTGATAAACGCCTCGGACATCACTTTGGCGTAACCATCGCCGCTACCGGCTTCCTCTTTAAAATCCAGTTCGAGGAACTCAGCCCCCATACTCTGGACCTGCTCTTTGACTTCAGGACGAGTGTCAAACGCGCGGACAATCGCCCCCAGGCTGTTTGCCGCGCCGATAGCCGCAAGACCGGCTACGCCCGCGCCAATCACCATCACCTTCGCCGGAGGCACTTTCCCGGCGGCAGTGATTTGCCCGGTAAAGAAGCGTCCAAATTCATGCGCGGCCTCTACAATGGCGCGATAACCCGCGATATTCGCCATTGAGCTTAACGCGTCGAGCGACTGCGCGCGGGAAATACGCGGCACGGAGTCCATCGCCATCACCGTAACCTTACGTTCGGCAAGTTTCTCCATTAACCCAGGATTTTGCGCAGGCCAGATAAAACTGACCAGCGTAGTCCCGGGGTTCAGTAAAGCGATTTCCTCTTCTTCAGGCGCATTAACCTTGAGAATAATTTCCGACTGCCAGATAGCATTGCCGTCTACAATATCCGCGCCAGCCTGCGCAAACGCTTTGTCGTCAAAACTTGCCAGTTGACCCGCCCCGCTTTCGATAGCGACGCTAAACCCCAGCTTCAGTAGCTGCTCTACCGTTTTCGGCGTCGCAGCGACACGGGTTTCATTGGGTAACCGCTCTTTTGGTATGCCAATTCGCATAAATGTTCCCTTCCATCGGTATTTTTGATGATGGTTTGTCAGTAAGCGCGAGAAGCGTACGCCTGCCCGCGTTTGAGGTAAATGTTACCCCTGCAGAATAAAACCGTTACAAACTCTCTATAACCTACTGAAAATAACGCCTGTGATCTAGCGCCAAAAAACAGAATTTTTTATCAAATTTGCAAAACATGAACGATTCAGCCACTAAGCAGCCATAATGCCTTGAAAATGGCCTGCGAGGGCTGATAATTCGCTCAAATTTGACAGCAAAACATCATTAAACCCCTGGCGCGATCAAGAAATTAACATTAAATTAACTTATTAAATCCATGCGCTTCATTAGCTTAGCCGCCCGGACGCCGTTTTTTTCGACATATCGGTAAATGTTATCATCAAAGATAGGATACATGACACGATGCGTGAAAAATCCCGCAGACATCCATATGGTTTAAATGCAATAATCAGCCACGTTTCTAGTCAATAACAATACCAGTACCTGGTTTGCGCAAGGCGAAGGATTATTTTTATGAAGCTTAAGAACACTCTCCTGGCGTCGGCACTGCTTTCTGCGGCTGCTTTTTCTGTCCATGCAGCAACAGAACTGACGCCGGAGCAAGCGGCTGCACTAAAACCTTATGACCGCATCGTTATTACCGGTCGTTTTAATGCTATTGGCGATGCGGTCTCCGCCGTGTCCCGCCGCGCAGATAAAGAAGGCGCAGCCTCCTTCTATGTTGTCGACACCTCGGAGTTCGGCAACAGTGGTAACTGGCGTGTTGTGGCGGACGTGTATAAAGCCGACGCGCCGAAAGCCGACGCGCCCAAAAATCGTGTCATTAATGGCATCGTGGAATTACCGAAAGACCAGGCCGTACAATTAGAACCGTATGACACCGTCACCGTTCAGGGCTTCTACCGCAGCCAGCCGGAAGTTAACGATGCCATTACGAAAGCGGCGAAACAGAAAGACGCATACGCTTTCTATATTGTTCGTCAGGTGGATGCGAATCAGGGCGGAAACCAGCGCATCACTGCATTTATCTATAAACAAGATGCGAAAAAACGCATCGTCCAGAGCCCGGACGCTATTCCGGCAGACTCTGAAGCTGGCCGCGCCGCGCTGGCTCAGGGCGGCGAAGCTGCGAAGAAAGTCGAAATTCCAGGCGTCGCTACGTCAGCCTCGCCGAGCGCCGAAGTAGGCCGTTTCTTCGAAACGCAATCCACCAAAGGTGGGCGTTACACTGTCACACTTCCGGATGGCACAAAAGTTGAGGAGCTGAATAAAGCGACGGCTGCGATGATGGTGCCTTTCGACAGCGTTAAGTTCACCGGCAACTACGGCAATATGACAGAAATCTCCTACCAGGTCGCCAAACGTGCGGCGAAGAAAGGCGCTAAGTATTATCATATTACGCGTCAGTGGCAGGAGCGCGGCAATAACATCACCATCAGCGCCGACCTCTATAAATAAGGCGCGCGTCGCCATCAGGCTTCTCGCCGGATGGCGGCATACCTGCCTTATCAGGCCTACACGATCGTTCAACGGCAGGCCTGATAAGCCACCATCAGGCACTTTCTCGCGGGATGCCAGTTCCGTCAAATATCGCGATGAATCTCACTTTTCGCTTTTTTGGCGATAAATCTTATCCAGGCCGTTGCATGCGGTCCCTTCTCTCCGTAAAATCCCGCGCCTTAGTGGCTTTCACCATTTTTATGCGTTTTGCCATAATAATTATTCTTCCAATTTCATTTTTATAGCTGGATACCAATGGAAAAAAAACTGGGACTGAGCGCGCTGACCGCGCTGGTTTTAAGCTCAATGCTTGGCGCAGGTGTTTTCAGTCTGCCCCAGAATATGGCCGCCGTTGCCAGTCCGGCTGCGTTGTTAATTGGCTGGGCCATTACCGGCGTGGGGATACTCTTACTGGCATTCGCCATGTTAATCCTCACACGCATTCGCTCCGAGCTTGACGGCGGTATCTTTACTTACGCCCGCGAAGGCTTCGGCGAACTGATTGGCTTTTGTTCTGCCTGGGGCTATTGGCTGTGCGCGGTCATCGCCAACGTATCCTATTTGGTTATCGTCTTTTCAGCGCTGAGTTTCTTTACCGATACGCCTGCGCTGCGTCTGTTTGGCGACGGTAATACCTGGCAGGCTATTGTCGGCGCTTCAGTCCTGCTCTGGATTGTCCATTTCCTCATCCTGCGCGGCGTACAAACGGCAGCCAGCATCAATCTGGTTGCGACTCTGGCGAAACTGTTGCCGCTCGGCGCGTTTATTGTGCTGGCTATCATGATGTTTAAACTGGATACCTTCACACTGGACTTCACCGGTGTTGAACTCGGTATTCCCGTATGGGAACAGGTCAAGAACACCATGCTTATTACGCTGTGGGTGTTTATTGGCGTTGAAGGCGCCGTCGTCGTCTCGGCCCGAGCGAAAAATAAACGCGATGTAGGCCGCGCCACGCTACTGGCAGTACTCGCAGCGCTGGGAATATATCTCCTGGTCACGCTGCTTTCTCTTGGCGTTCTTGCGCGTCCGGAACTGGCGGAGATGCGCAACCCGTCGATGGCCGGTCTGATGGTGAAAATGATGGGGCCGTGGGGAGAAATTATTATTGCAGCGGGACTGATTGTGTCTGTCTGCGGGGCTTATCTAAGCTGGACTATCATGGCGGCAGAGGTGCCGTTTCTGGCGGCAGCCTATAAATCCTTCCCGGGCATCTTCGCGCGACAAAATGCGCAAGGCGCGCCTTCTGCGTCGTTATGGCTCACCAATATCTGTGTGCAAATCTGTCTGGTGCTGATCTGGCTTACCGGTTCAGACTACAACACGCTATTGACGATTGCGTCAGAAATGATTCTGGTGCCCTACTTTCTGGTCGGCGCATTTCTGCTGAAGATTGCAACGCGTCCCCTCCATCGGGCGGTCGGTATCGGAGCCTGTATTTATGGCTTATGGTTATTATATGCGTCGGGCCCTATGCACCTGCTGCTGTCCGTCGTACTGTACGCGCCTGGATTACTGGTTTTCCTGTATGCGCGTCGGACGCACAAGCATGACAATGTATTAAATCGTCAGGAAGTCGTGCTGATTGGTTTATTGCTGGTCGCGGCGGTTCCGGCTACGTGGATGCTGGTGGGTTAACAACCTCCCCATCGTAATATCCGTCTGTATTACGATGGGGAAACCACGGTCTTTGCCAATATTAATGCCATTTAATCCAGCAAAAAATCAGCAGCCACGCGCTTAGCCCCCAGCAGACCACCGCACCGCCAAGCGCGACGGGTAGGCGCATCACACCGCTGAAATACCATAGTGTTGCAAGATAAATGAAATAAGGAATGATCGACCACATGCTAAAGACGATGGTGGTACGCATCGCGTCGATGCCCCGCTCGCTGGCCACGATATAGTGCGCGATAAGCGCAAACGTTGGAAACAGAGGAATTAATCCGGCGATATAATAATTTTTCGTTTTTGACAGCAGACCAATCAATACGACGACCAGCGCCCCCAGGGCAGCTTTAATCACGAGTCCCATTACCTTGCCTTAACACGCTAATAACAACAACGTGTAGCATAACGGAACCGCTCTCGTTTAGAAAAGATTTATGGAAGGGAAAACAGAGGCGGTGTATGTTGGCGTTTTCTATTCTCCATTTATAATATGAACCGCATTGTATTTGTTGAAGACGACGCTGAAGTGGGTTCTCTCATTGCCGCTTATCTGGCGAAACATGATATTGATGTCATTGTTGAGCCGCGTGGTGACCGGGCGGAGGATCTTATCCTCACCACTCAGCCCGATCTGGTTTTACTGGATATTATGCTTCCAGGTAAAGATGGCATGACGATATGCCGCGATTTACGCCACCGCTGGCAAGGCCCGATTGTCCTGCTCACCTCGCTGGACAGTGATATGAATCATATTCTGGCGCTGGAGATGGGCGCCTGCGACTACATCCTCAAAACCACGCCTCCGGCCGTTTTGCTGGCGCGTCTGCGCTTACACCTGCGGCAAAGCGAACAAACGCAACAGGCAAAAAGTCTTCAGGAGAGCGCGCTTACGCCGCATAAAGCGCTGCGTTTTGGCGCGTTAACCATCGATCCCCTTAACCGGGCGGTCCAGCTCAACGGCGATTTCATATCGCTCTCCACCGCCGATTTTGAATTGCTCTGGGAACTGGCGACACACGCCGGACAAATTATGGATCGCGACGCGTTGCTAAAAACGCTGCGCGGCGTCAATTATGATGGTCTGGATCGCAGCGTGGATGTGGCGATTTCCCGCCTGCGTAAGAAACTGCTGGATAGCGCTGCTGAGCCCTATCGTATAAAGACCATTCGCAATAAAGGCTATCTTTTTGCCCCTCATGCCTGGGACGAAACGACGGGATAAGTTAGCTGCAGATTTTACCTGCCTTTATCAAATCACAGTGGCGATGCTCATCACCGCCACTGT
The DNA here is from genome assembly GCF_020181675.1 of Salmonella sp. A7. Taxonomy (NCBI): domain Bacteria; kingdom Pseudomonadati; phylum Pseudomonadota; class Gammaproteobacteria; order Enterobacterales; family Enterobacteriaceae; genus Salmonella; species Salmonella sp. A7. The sequence continues at coordinate 2,430,758 of NZ_CP084001.1, forward strand.
TCAAAAAACAGACATTGTATACATGAATGCTATTTTTATTAGTCGAAACGGCCCCTTTATTACCGTTTTCTCTGCGTTGCGGTTCTTCATTACGTCTTTTTCGCCCAAGAAAATTAAATTAAAAAAACTCGAAGCCAGTTCACAAAATTGATAACAGAATGTCTGACCGGCGCTATATTGCCGTCTTTTTTCGCAAATTGTGAAATCAAACAAATCATAATCATGAATATATAATAACAAATATATTCACCATAAATATATGCGTTTCCGATAGTAACTTTTGTATTAATTAATAACATATAAGAAAAGTTAGCATTTGCTGAAATAATATTATTCAGATTAGGATGCCTTTGATTCAACGAATCTGTAGAAGTTCAATCTTTTGCAAATAAGTTAAGTTTTTAAGGATAAAAAAATGAAAAGAAAAGTATTGGCACTTGTCATCCCGGCTCTGCTGGCTGCTGGCGCGGCACACGCCGCTGAAGTCTATAACAAAGACGGCAATAAGCTGGACCTTTACGGGAAAGTAGACGGCCTGCACTATTTCTCTGACAATAGTGGCTCTGACGGCGACCAAACCTATGTTCGTTTCGGTTTTAAAGGCGAAACGCAGATTAACGACCAACTGACCGGTTACGGCCAGTGGGAATATAACGTTCAGGCTAACACTACCGAAGGCGAAGGCGCTAATTCCTGGACTCGTCTGGCATTCGCCGGCCTGAAATTCGGCGACTACGGCTCATTCGACTATGGTCGTAACTACGGCGTCCTGTACGACGTGGAAGGTTGGACCGATATGCTGCCTGAGTTCGGCGGCGACTCCTATACTTACGCAGACAACTACATGACCGGTCGTGCTAACGGCGTGGCCACCTACCGTAACACTGATTTCTTCGGTCTGGTAGACGGTCTGAGTTTTGCTCTACAATACCAGGGCAATAATGAAAATAGCGGTAACGGTAATGAAGGTACAAATAACCGTACTGATGATGACGATTTCCGTAGAGAAAACGGAGATGGTTTTGGTATTTCTACCACTTACGATTTTGGCATGGGCTTTAGCGCAGGTGCTGCTTACACAACATCTGACCGTACAAACGATCAGGTTTCGCGTGGCGAACAGTATGCAAAAGGCGATAAAGCAGATGCATGGACTGCTGGCTTGAAATATGATGCCAACAACATCTATTTAGCCACTATGTATTCTGAAACCCGGAATATGACGCCATATGGCTCTTTGGATTCTTATGCTCATGGTGGTGTGGCTAATAAAACACAAAACTTTGAAGTTACTGCGCAGTACCAATTTGATTTCGGTTTACGTCCGGCAGTTTCCTTCCTGATGTCTAAAGGTAAAGACCTTGTCAATAACGGCGTAAATGATGACAAAGATTTGGTTAAATATGCTGATGTAGGTGCTACCTACTATTTCAACAAAAACTTCTCCACCTATGTTGATTATAAAATCAACCTGCTGGATGACGACGATAACTTCTATGCAGATAACGGCATTAATACCGATGACGTTGTCGCGCTGGGTATGGTTTACCAGTTCTAATTATTCATTAATTCTTCTCAAGCCCGCCGTTTCGGCGGGCTTTTCTTTTTTCATCACCACCGTTCTAAAAACAGAACGCACTGTTCCCTGGGTACGGATTGAACGATTCTTGTTCGCTCTCTATGGTTTGCTTATCGCCCGACAAAAGGAACATGCTAATGATCAGTCTCGTCCCGTCTCTGCTTTCCAGAACCGCGCTTCTCTTTCTGCTCACGGCCACAGGCGCAGCCACCGCCGCCCGCCCGGCAGCGGATATTATTTTGCATAACGGTAATATCATCACTCTGAATGATGCCCAGCCGCAGGCCAGCGCGCTGGCGATTTCCGGCTCGCGGATTGTGGCGATTGGCGATGATACGGCGACAGATGAATGGCGCGGCGACCATACCCGTACCATCGATTTACAGGGTAAAACCGTGATACCCGGCCTGACCGATACCCACATCCACGCCATTCGCGGCGGACAAACCTGGACATTCGAAACCTACTGGTACAACAGCCCTTCGCTTAAAGACGCGCTGGATAAATTACGCGCCGACGCTAACCGTCGTCCCCACGATCAATGGGTAGCCGTAGTGGGATCGTGGATACCGGCACAATTTGCAGAAAACCGGGCGCCGACGGTAGCCGAACTGAGTCACGCCCTTCCCGATCATCCGGCTTATATTCAGTATCTTTACGACTATGCGTTAGTGAATCAGCGCGGTATAGACGTACTTGGCCTTAACGACACCCCTCCTCCTGATTTAGCGGGAATCCGCGTAGAGCGCGACGCAAAAGGTAGCGCCACGGGGAAATTATTTGGTGACATCGCCGCGTTTAACCAGCTTTTTGCCAGCATAAGTAGTAACGCCGATCGCGAGAGCGGTCTGCGACAATTTTTCGCTGATATGAACGCTCGCGGCGTGACCGGCATCATTGACCCCTCTGCCGGGCCTGCCGCCGCTTATGAGCCTTTATTTGCAATGCGAAACCAGGGGGATTTACCGCTGCGCGTGGGGTATCGCATTCCGGTACAGCCGGAAGCGAAAGGTCATGAAGCGCAGTGGTTCAGCAACCTGATGGCCTTCCGCCCGGCGCGTGCCGATGACGGGCAACTGGCTTTTCTTGGCCTGGGGGAAAGCCTGGTGGCCGGAATGAATGACGGCGTGCGGATGGCCCCAGGATTTTCTTCCTCAGAGCAGGACAAAACCGCGCTTCGCCAGGTCGCGACGTTTGCGGCAAAACGGGGAATACCGCTTGAGATCCACGCCTATACCGATGACAGCGCCGACGCGATATTGACGATTTTTGAGCAGGTAGCGCAGCAGTACGATCTGCGCCCTCTCCGCTGGTCTATTGCGCACCTGAATACCGGTTCGCCACAGACGCTTGAGCGAATGCGTAAGCTGGGTCTGGCATACACTGTGCAAATGGGGCCTTACTTTGAGGGGCTTGCCATCCGTGACGCCAATCCACCCGGCGCGACGGACAATTCGCCGCCGGTTCGACTGGCGCTGGATAAAGGGCTTGTCGTAGCTGGCGGCACCGATTCGACGCGTATTGGCATTGCCGGTGTCTGGCACGCTATCGAATATCATATCACCGGTATAGCGTCAGGCGGTTCCGTGCGTAAACCCGCCAGCGAGCGGCTCACGCGTCTGGAAGCGCTAGCGTTATATACACGTCATGCCGCCTGGCTCGCCTTTGCCGAACAACACCGGGGCCAGCTTAGCGTCGGAAAACAGGCCGATCTGGCGGTACTCAATCAGCCATTTATGACGATGCCGGAAGACAGAATTGATACCATTCGCGCTGTTTTGACGCTTGTCGATGGACGCATTGTTCACGAAAGTCCGGACCTTAACGCCGGACAATGAGGTTGTCAGTTGACGCAAAGCCTGCTTTTATAACCCACCAGCGGCGCTGACGGGAAATCTTTTCCGTCAGCGCGCGATAGAGCTAATGTATTAAGATCCGGTGGGCGTTGATGAAAAAGCTGTTTGTGCAGTTTTACCTTTTGCTGTTCGTCTGTTTTCTGGTCATGACCTTATTGGTCGGACTGGTGTACAAATTCACCGCCGAACGCGCGGGCAGGCAATCGCTCGACGATCTGATGAAAAGTTCGCTCTATCTGATGCGCAGCGAACTGCGGGAAATCCCGCCGCGTGAATGGGGGAAAACGTTAAAAGAGATGGACCTGAACCTCTCTTTCGATTTACGCGTTGAACCGTTAAATCACTATAAGCTTGATGCCGCCACCACGCAGCGACTGCGTGAAGGCGATATTGTCGCGCTTGACGATCAATACACCTTTATTCAACGTATCCCGCGCAGCCATTACGTCCTGGCGGTTGGCCCGGTTCCCTATCTCTATTTCCTGCATCAAATGCGACTGCTGGATATCGCCTTAATGGCGCTCATTGCCTTTTCTCTCGCCTTTCCTGTGTTTATCTGGATGCGCCCGCACTGGCAAGAAATGCTCAGGCTCGAATCCGCCGCGCAGCGCTTTGGCGAGGGTCATTTGACTGAACGCCTGCACTTCGATAATGGCTCCAGTTTCGAACGTCTGGGCGTCGCGTTCAACCAGATGGCGGATAATATTAATGCTCTGATCGCCAGTAAAAAACAGCTGATTGACGGTATCGCCCACGAACTTCGCACGCCGCTGGTACGTTTACGCTATCGGCTTGAAATGAGTGAAAATCTGACACTGCCGGAATCACAGGCGCTCAATCGCGATATTGGTCAACTGGAAGCGCTGATTGAAGAACTGCTCACCTATGCGCGCCTTGACCGACCACAAAATGAACTGATGTTGACCGAACCCGACCTCCCCGCCTGGTTGCTCGCGCATTTGCAGGATGTGCAGAGCGTGACCCCGGAACGTGCCGTAAACCTTCTCACATCTGTAATCGGCGATTATGGCGCGCTTGATATGCGGTTAATGTCGCGAGTGCTGGATAACCTGCTGAATAATGCGTTGCGCTACAGTCGTACCACCGTTCAGGTCAGTCTGTTACTCGACGGCAGTCAGGCAACATTGATAGTCGAAGATGATGGCCCCGGCATTGAAGCGGATGCGCGTGAGCGCATATTTGAACCTTTTGTCAGACTCGACCCCAGTAGAGATCGGGCGACAGGCGGCTGCGGGCTTGGACTCGCCATCGTACACTCTATCGCCCTGGCGATGGGCGGTAGCGTCGTCTGTGACGAGAGCGAACTGGGCGGCGCAAAATTTAGCTTTCGCTGGCCGGTCTGGCACGCGATGCCCGACATGACCGCTGCCTGACGCATTTTGCACGCTGGTTGAGCGGCGGGAACTGTGCTATACAGATAGTATGTTGTAACTAAAGTGAATGATACCATGTCCCGCTACGATCTCGTTGAACGCCTGAATGGCACTTTTCGCCAGATAGAACAACACCTGGCGGCGCTGACGGATAATCTACAGCAGCATTCGCTACTTATCGCCCGTGTCTTTTCACTGCCGCAGGTGACCAAAGAGGCGGAACATGCGCCGCTGGATACTATCGAGGTAACGCAATATCTGGGGAAAGAGGCCGAAGCGCTGGCGCTACATCACTATCGCCATTTGTTTATTCAACAGCAGTCCGAAAACCGCAGCAGTAAAGCCGCCGTCCGCCTGCCTGGCGTCTTATGCTATCAAGTGGATAATGCGATACAGTTAGATCTGGAAAATCAGGTACAGCGCATTAACCAGTTGAAAACCACCTTCGAGCAGATGGTTACGGTAGAGTCCGGTCTTCCCTCAGCGGCACGTTTTGAGTGGGTGCATCGGCATCTACCCGGCTTAATTACGCTGAACGCTTACCGCACGCTGACGCTTATCAATAACCCCGCCACCATACGTTTCGGCTGGGCAAATAAACATATTATTAAAAATTTAAGCCGGGATGAGGTTCTGAGCCAGTTGAAAAAAAGCCTCGCGTCGCCGCGCAGCGTCCCGCCGTGGACGCGCGAACAATGGCAATTCAAGCTGGAACGGGAATATCAGGATATCGCTGCCTTACCGCAGCAGGCCCGACTCAAGATTAAGCGTCCGGTTAAAGTACAGCCGATCGCCCGCATCTGGTATAAAGGCCAGCAGAAACAGGTGCAACACGCCTGCCCCACGCCGATTATCGCATTAATCAACACGGACAACGGCGCTGGCGTGCCGGATATTGGCGGGCTGGAAAACTATGACGCCGATAATATTCAGCACCGTTTTAAACCACAGGCGCAGCCGCTGCGACTGATTATTCCGCGACTGCACCTGTATGTGGCGGATTAACGTCCCGGCGTCATACTGCCAACCATCAATTCCGGACGTACCCAGGCGTCGAACTCCTCATCGCTAAGATATCCTAATGCCACGGCTGAGGCTTTGAGCGTCAGCCCTTCTTTATGCGCCTTCTTCGCAATCTCCGCCGCTTTATCGTAACCGATGTGCGTATTCAGCGCAGTGACCAGCATCAGCGACTCATTCAGCAACTGCGTAATACGCTCGCGGTTTGGCTCGATTCCTGATGCACAGTGTTGATTGAAACTCGCCATGCCATCGGCCAGCAGGCGCACCGTTTGCAGAAAATTATGAATAACCATCGGACGATAGACGTTGAGCTCAAAGTTGCCCGATGCGCCCCCCATATTGATGGCCACATCGTTACCCATCACCTGGCAACATAGCATCGTTACCGCTTCACACTGGGTCGGGTTCACTTTACCAGGCATAATGGAACTGCCCGGCTCATTCTCAGGGATAGCAATCTCGCCAATGCCGCAGCGCGGGCCGGATGCCAGCCAGCGAACATCGTTGGCGATTTTCATCAGCGAGGCCGCCAGCCCTTTTAATGCGCCATGCGCCTGTACCAACGCGTCACAGGTCGCCAGCGCTTCGAATTTATTCGGGGCGGTAACAAACGGCGCCGCGGTAATCGTCGCCAGTTCCTCGGCCACGCGCCGGGCATATTCCGGGTGGGTATTAAGCCCTGTCCCTACTGCGGTTCCGCCGAGCGCCAGTTCCGCGACGTGCGGTAAACTGTGCTCAATGTGCCTGAGGTTATGTTCCAGCATGGCTACCCAACCGGAAATCTCCTGGCCTAAGGTGAGCGGCGTCGCGTCCTGCAGGTGAGTACGGCCAATTTTGACAATATCGGCGAAAGCGTGGGATTTATCGCGAAGCGTATCCGTTAATGCGGATAATTGCGGGATGAGGTGTTCGCGTAACGCCAGTAACGCCGCCACGTGCATGGCGGTTGGGAACACATCGTTTGAGCTTTGACTCTTATTGACGTCATCATTGGGATGCACCTTGCGCTCCATACCGCGAACGCCGCCCAAAATTTCACTGGCGCGGTTCGCTAACACCTCATTCATATTCATGTTGCTTTGCGTACCGGACCCGGTCTGCCAAATCGCCAGCGGAAACTCATCAGCATGTTTTCCCGCCAGCACTTCATCAGCCGCCTGGATAATCGCGCTGGCTTTTTCCGCCGCCAACAACCCTAAGTCCTGGTTGACCTTCGCAGCGGCGCGCTTGGTCAACGCCAGAGCGTGAATGAGCGAGACGGGCATTTTCTCCGTGGAAATCCGAAAATGCTCCAGCGAACGTTGAGTCTGCGCCCCCCACAGTTTATCTGCCGGGACTTCAATCGCGCCCATTGAATCTTTCTCGCGGCGTACCGTTACCATTACCTGCTCCTTACTCAAGTTGATGAGATCATGTGTCGATATTGCTCACATGTTTGCGGTCTTATGAGTATTAACGATAACAACACAACGGTGTAGACCGGATAAGGCGCTTGCGCCGTTCTCCGGCAAAATAGCGAATCATGTTACCGCCCCGCAGGGCGGCGACATTACTTAACGCAGCGCGCGCACTGCGATGACTGAATCTGCTGGAAGAAATCGTTGCCTTTATCATCCACCAGAATGAAGGCCGGAAAATCCTCCACTTCAATTTTCCAGATAGCCTCCATACCCAGTTCAGGATATTCCACGCACTCCAGGCGCTTGATACTACCCTGCGCCAGAACGGCTGCGGGGCCGCCGATACTGCCCAGGTAGAAGCCGCCATGTTTCTTACAGGCATCGGTCACCTGCTGGCTGCGGTTGCCTTTCGCCAGCATGATCATACTGCCGCCCTGCGACTGGAGCTGATCAACATAAGAGTCCATCCGTCCTGCGGTAGTCGGCCCAAGCGACCCGGAGGCGTACCCTTCCGGCGTTTTTGCCGGCCCCGCATAATAGATAGGATGATCTTTGATGTACTGCGGCAAACCTTCGCCTCTGTCCATCCGTTCTTTCAGTTTAGCGTGCGCGATGTCGCGGCCCACAATAATCGTGCCGTTCAGCGACAGGCGCGTTGATACCGGATACTGCGACAGTTGTTGCAGTATCTCGCTCATGGGACGGTTAAGATCAACGCGCACCGCCTCGCCCTCTCCCGCCTGGCGCAGCGCCTCTGGAATATATTTACCGGGATTGCGCTCCAGCTTCTCGATCCAGATCCCTTCCCGGTTGATCTTCGCTTTAATGTTTCGATCTGCGGAGCAGGATACGCCCATACCTACCGGACACGATGCCCCGTGACGCGGCAATCGGATGACACGAATATCGTGAGCGAAATATTTGCCGCCGAACTGCGCGCCTAAGCCAAGATTTTGCGCCTCAAGCAACAATTCTTTTTCCAGTTCAATATCGCGGAAGGCCTGCCCGTGTTCATTGCCTTCGGTCGGTAGCGCATCATAGTATTTTGCCGAGGCCAGCTTAACGGTCTTCAGGTTCGCTTCCGCCGAGGTGCCGCCAATGACAAACGCAATGTGATACGGCGGACAGGCGGCGGTACCCAGCGTACGCATTTTATCAACGAGATAATTTTTGAGCTTACCCGGCGTCAGAAGCGCTTTTGTCTCCTGATAGAGGTAGGTTTTATTCGCCGATCCGCCGCCTTTAGCGATACAGAGGAATTTATATTCATCGCCATCGACGCTGTAGAGATCGATCTGCGCCGGCAGGTTAGTACCGGTATTGACCTCTTTGTACATATCCAGCGCCGCGTTTTGCGAATAGCGCAGGTTATCTTCGATATAGGTGTTATATACGCCGCGAGCCAGCGCCGCTTCATCACCTCCGCCAGTCCAGACGCGTTGGCCTTTTTTGCCGACAATAATGGCCGTACCGGTATCCTGGCAGGTGGGCAACACGCCCTTGGCCGCGATATCGGAGTTTCGCAGGAATTGCAGCGCGACATATTTGTCGTTTTCACTGGCCTGCGGATCGCGCAGAATATCCGCCACCTGCTGCTGATGCGCGGGACGTAGCATAAAAGACGCATCGTGGAAGGCCTGACGCGCCAACAGCGTTAGCGCTTCCGGCGCGACTTTCAGGATCTCTTGTCCTTCAAATTCGGCGACGGAAACATGTTCGCTGGTCAACAAGTAGTACTCGGTATCGTCCTTTTTGAGGGGAAAAGGGTCTTGATAAAAGAAGGGTTTGTTTGACATTGTGCTCTCACTTACCGCTCGGTATGGTTATTCTCTGGGCAGGTGTTCCATTGCCCGACTCAAAGCGAGTAACACTATCCTACACAATTTTTTAACAAAAACTGAGACAAGTACGACTTTTTACGCCCGGAGGTTACTTCATGCGGGTTTCTTGGTTTAATACCTCCCATTGATCTCCACATTGAAACAGGGCTTGATAATGCAAAAACTCATTAACTCAGTGCAAAACTATGCCTGGGGAAGTAAAACTGCGTTAACGGAACTTTATGGCATCGCCAATCCGCAGCAGCAGCCAATGGCTGAACTCTGGATGGGCGCGCATCCCAAAAGCAGCTCGCGAATCACCACCGCCAACGGCGAAACCGTCTCCCTGCGTGACGCCATCGAAAAGAATAAAACCGCCATGCTGGGCGAAGCGGTAGCCAACCGTTTCGGCGAACTGCCGTTTCTGTTTAAAGTACTGTGCGCCGCGCAGCCGCTCTCTATTCAGGTGCACCCGAATAAACGCAACTCCGAAATCGGTTTCGCGAAAGAAAATGCGGCGGGTATCCCCATGGATGCCGCAGAGCGGAACTATAAAGATCCTAACCATAAACCAGAGCTGGTTTTTGCCCTGACGCCTTTCCTGGCGATGAACGCGTTCCGCGAATTTTCTGACATTGTCTCTTTACTGCAACCTGTCGCTGGCGCGCATTCCGCTATCGCCCACTTTTTGCAGGCGCCAAACGCTGAACGTCTGAGCCAGCTTTTCGCCAGCCTGTTGAATATGCAAGGCGAAGAAAAATCCCGCGCGTTAGCCGTACTCAAAGCGGCACTTAACAGCCAGCAAGGCGAACCGTGGCAAACGATCCGCGTGATTTCAGAGTATTATCCTGACGACAGCGGGCTTTTCTCTCCTTTGTTGCTGAATGTGGTCAAACTGAATCCCGGCGAAGCGATGTTCCTGTTTGCCGAAACGCCTCACGCTTATCTGCAGGGCGTTGCGCTGGAAGTCATGGCGAACTCCGATAACGTTCTGCGCGCTGGCCTTACGCCAAAATATATCGACATCCCTGAGCTGGTCGCGAACGTGAAGTTCGAACCTAAGCCTGCCAGCGAGTTGCTGACTGCCCCGGTAAAAAGCGGCGCGGAGCTGGACTTCCCAATTCCGGTTGACGATTTTGCTTTTTCACTGCACGACCTGGCGCTTCAGGAGACGAGCATCGGCCAACACAGCGCCGCGATTCTATTCTGCGTTGAGGGTGAGGCGGTGTTACGTAAAGATGAACAGCGTCTGGTACTGAAGCCGGGTGAATCTGCCTTTATCGGCGCGGATGAGTCTCCGGTTAACGCCAGCGGCACGGGCCGTTTAGCGCGTGTTTATAACAAGCTGTAGCAACGTACTGAATTTTTTAACAACTCTTGCTAAGCTTATAACAGACGTAAAACTCCTCCAGGCGGTTTAATCCGCCTGGTTTCATTTTTATGGACAATTGATATGAAAAAAACACTGGTAGCTGCAGGTGTAGTAATTGCACTTGGCATCGTCTGGACAGGCGGCGCCTGGTATACGGGGAAAAAGCTGGAGAACCATCTTGCAGAAATGGTGACTCAGGCCAATGAACAGCTCAAGCGTACTGCGCCGGAGGCCGGTGTCGAATTAAGTTATCAAAACTACCAGCGTGGCGTGTTCAGTAGCCATCTGCAACTTGTTGTCAAACCGGTTGCCGGCGCAGACACTACCTGGTTGAAACCCGGGCAAAGCATTGTGCTGGACGAGTCCGTTTCACATGGCCCCTTCCCGCTCGCCCAGCTCAAAACGCTCAATCTGATCCCTTCTATGGCGTCGGTAAAAACCACTCTGGTGAATAACGATGCGGCAAAACCCCTCTTTGATATCGCGAAAGGCGACACGCCCTTTGTTATCAATACCCGCATTGGTTATGGCGGCGATACCCGCTCCGATATCTCTCTCAAGCCGTTAAACTACGAGAATGCCGGTGAAAAGGTCGCCTTTAGCGGCGGCGAGTTCCAGCTTAACGCCGATAAAGACGGTAATGTGGTTTCGCTGTCGGGCGAAGCGCAGAGCGGCCTGGTCGATGCCGTTAACGAATATAATCAGAAGGTACAACTCACCTTTAATAATTTGAAAACCGACGGTACCAGTAAGCTGGCAAGCTTTGGCGAGCGTGTAGGCGACCAAAAGTTAACGCTGGATAAACTGTCCATCGCCATTGAGGGTAAAGAGATGGCGGTGCTGGAAGGGATGGAAATTGCCGGCAAGTCCGATCTCGTCAACGACGGGAAAACCATTAACAGCCAGTTAGATTACTCGCTTAACAGCCTGAAAGTGCAGAATCAGGATTTGGGCAGCGGTAAATTAACGCTGAAAGTCGGTCAAATCGACGGCGAAGCCTGGCACCAGTTTAGTCAGCAATATCATGCGCAAACGCAGGCGCTGTTGAATCAGCCGGACGTGGCGCAGAATCCTGAGCTTTATCAGCAAAAAGTCACTGAAGCGTTCTTTAGCGCTCTCCCCGTGCTGTTAAAAGGCGATCCGGTACTGACCCTGGCGCCGCTTAGCTGGAAAAACGCCAAAGGGGAAACCACGCTGAATCTGTCGCTGTTCCTCAAAGATCCGGCAACCACAACGGCACAACCGCAAACGCTGGCGCAGGAAGTCGACCGCTCCGTGAAATCGCTGGATGCGAAACTGGCAATTCCGATGGACATGGCGGTCGAATTTATGACGCAGATAGCAAAACTGGAAGGCTATCAGCAGGATGATGCGGAAAAACTGGCAAAACAGCAGGTGCAGGGGCTGTCCGCAATGGGTCAGATGTTCCGACTGACAACGCTGAAGGATAATACTATCGCCTCCAGTTTGCAGTATGCCAATGGCCAGATCACGCTCAACGGACAAAAAATGCCGTTGGAAGACTTTGTCGGCCTGTTTGGGATGCCGGCGCTTTCCGTTCCGGACGTTCCGGCGCTGCCTCAACAGTAATCGCCTTGCCGGGTGCCGCGACGCTGCACCCGGTCTGCGCCGAACGACGCGCAGTCTCTACTTTTGCGTTACCAGGCGAGCGGCTATCGTTTGACTCCGCACATGGTGCTCGTCGTGAGCAATACGCTGCAATATTCGTTCGGCCAGGGTATAGCCTATTTCTCGCGCCGGCGTACTGGCCCAGATAATCGGCAGGTCGTCGAGGGCGTTCTCCGCCACATCAGCAAACGCCGCCAGCGACACCTGCTGCTCAAAATAACGATCGACACCGCTCTCGCCACTCTGTCGTCCGGCTCTCAGTAGGCCAAACCACGACCCCATCGCAATGGTTTCGTTGTAACAAACGACAGCGCTAATGGTCGGATTGTATCGCAACAGCGCGGTAATGCTTTCTGCTGCCTGTTTCTGACTGGAAGCGCATTCCACGACCCACTCGCTGTGAAACGGTAGACCGTATTTTAACAACGTCGCGCAATAGCCGCCCACGCGCTCCGCGCGGGTTAAAGATGCGCTTTGTCCTCCCAGCCAGGCGATGCGCTGATGGCCCTGACGAATAAGGTACTCCGTCAGGAGCTGCGCCGCCTGCATGTTGTCAGGCCGAACGGTATCCGCATCATCAAGATAGCTGGCGCGTGACGCAAACACGACCGGAATTCCTTGTGCGTCGGCCTGCGCTCTCAGCGCTTCGCTACTGCCCGCCGCACCGGCGATCACCATGCCATCCACGCCCTGATTGAGCAACATGGTAAAACGCTGATTTAGCTGTTCGCCATCTTTCCCCCCGTGCAGGAGAAAAACCATACGGCCTTGCGCTTCCAGCGCTTCCGTTAACCCGGCGGTCAATTCGGCATAAAAGGGTGCCGATAAATCACGCACGATCAAACCGATAACGCCGCTTTGCCCGCCACGCAGCGCGGACGCCTGGCGGTTACGCACAAAACCCAGTTGTTCAATTGCCGCGTTCACGCGCTCGCCGGTCGCGGCCGATATTCGCCCCTTGCCGCTCAGCACTAAGGAAACGGTGCTCACCGACACGCCAGCCGCCAGCGCAACATCGTGGATAGTGATTTTTTTGGCGATAGCCATGTCAACAAATCGCTCCAGAATCTGACAGATAAAACGTTTTACCTATCCGTTATCTTTATACGCGTTATTATCGGTCAGTAATGTGATTAATGCCGCACTAAAATTTGATAAAACGTTTTATCTTTTCGCCATCATAACCTGACACCGGCCTTTATTAACAAGGAGTCGTTAGATGACGACGAAAACCACGCCAAAAATAACGCTATGGGAATTTTTCCAGCAACTGGGCAAAACGTTTATGTTGCCCGTCGCCTTGCTCTCGTTCTGCGGCATTATGCTCGGTATCGGCAGCTCGCTCAGTAGCCACGACGTTATCACCCTGCTCCCCGTGCTGGGTAATCCCTTGCTACAGGCTATCTTCACCTGGATGAGTAAAGTAGGTTCTTTTGCCTTTAGCTTCCTGCCGGTGATGTTTTGTATCGCGATTCCGCTCGGTCTGGCGCGGGAAAACAAAGGCGTCGCCGCGTTTGCCGGGTTTGTCGGTTATGCGGTCATGAACCTTGCAGTCAACTTCTGGCTCACGGCAAAAGGCATTCTGCCGACCACCGATGCGGCGGTGCTGAAAGCCAATAACGTACAAAATATTCTGGGCATCCCCTCTATCGATACCGGCATCCTCGGCGCCGTTATCGCTGGTATTATTGTCTGGATGCTGCATGAACGGTTTCATACCATTCGTTTGCCGGATGCGCTGGCTTTTTTCGGCGGTACGCGTTTTGTACCTATCGTTTCCGCCGTTGTGATGGGGCTTGTCGGCCTGGTTATCCCGCTCGTCTGGCCGGTTTTTGCGATGGGAATTAGTGGACTGGGTCATATCATCAATAGCGCCGGCGACTTTGGACCGATGATTTTCGGCACCGGCGAGCGCCTGCTGTTGCCTTTTGGTCTGCACCATATTCTGGTAGCGCTGATTCGCTTCACCGAGGCGGGGGGTACGCAAGAGGTATGCGGGCATACCGTGAGCGGCGCATTGACTATTTTCCAGGCCCAACTCAGTTGCCCAACGACGCACGGCTTCTCTGAAAGCGCCACTCGCTTCTTATCGCAAGGCAAAATGCCAGCGTTTCTCGGTGGGTTGCCGGGCGCCGCGCTGGCAATGTACCACTGTGCCCGTCCAGAAAACCGCCCTAAAATTAAAGGATTATTGATTTCCGGTTTAATCGCCTGCGTTGTCGGCGGTACAACGGAGCCGCTGGAATTCCTGTTCCTGTTCGTAGCGCCGGTGCTGTACGTTATTCATGCTCTGCTGACCGGGCTGGGCTTTACCATCATGGCTATTCTCGGCGTCACTATCGGCAATACGGATGGCAATATTATTGACTTTGTGGTGTTTGGCATCCTGCATGGTCTGTCAACAAAATGGTATCTGGTACCGGTAGTGGCGGCGATTTGGTTTGCGGTTTACTACCTCATTTTCCGCTTCGCCATTACACGCTTTAACCTCAAAACACCGGGGCGCGAAGCGGAGATCGCCACCAGCATTGAAAAAGCGATCGCTGGCGCGCCAGGAAAATCCGGCTACAACGTGCCTGCTATCCTGGCGGCATTAGGCGGCACGGAAAACATCGTGAGTCTGGACAACTGCATCACCCGCCTACGTCTGTCCGTGAAAGATATGTCGCTTGTCGATGTCCAGGCATTGAAGGACAATCGTGCGATAGGCGTCGTACAGCTCAATCAGCATAATTTGCAGGTGGTTATCGGCCCGCAGGTTCAGTCGGTAAAAGATGAAATGGTTGGTCTGATGAATACCGTTCAGGCATAAGGAAGAGATATGTTCGATTTTTCACAGGAAGTTGACCGTCGCGGGACATGGTGTACGCAGTGGGATTATGTCGCCGATCGTTTTGGCGAAGCCGATCTGCTCCCCTTTACGATCTCGGATATGGATTTTGCCACCGCGCCGTGTATCCTGGAGGCGCTAAACCAGCGCCTTTCCCACGGTGTGCTGGGCTATAGCCGCTGGAAAAATGAGGCGTTTTTAGGGGCGATTACCCACTGGTTTGCGACACGCCATCAGACCACGATAGATGCCCACTCCCTCGTATACGGCCCCTCCGTTATCTATATGGCGTCCGAGCTTATCCGCCAGTGGTCCAACGAAGGCGATGGCGTGGTAGTTCATACCCCCGCTTACGATGCTTTTTATAAAGCGATTGAAGGCAACCATCGCATCGTCACTCCCGTCCCGCTGGAGAAAGAAGGCAACGCCTGGTATTGCGATATGGCCAAACTGGAGGCGGCGCTGGCGCGTCCGGAAAGCAAAATCCTGCTGCTGTGCAGTCCGCAAAATCCCACCGGTAAAGTGTGGACGCGTGACGAGCTGGAAACGATGTCAACGCTGTGCGAGCGCCATGGCGTACGGGTGATTTCCGATGAAATTCACATGGATATGGTATGGGGAAACCAGCCGCATATTCCCTGGAGCAATGTCGCGCGCGGAGACTGGGCGCTGCTCTCCTCCGGCTCGAAAAGCTTCAACATTCCGGCATTAACCGGCGCTTATGGAATCATTGAAAATAGTGAAAGCCGTGAACGCTACCTGGCCGCCTTAAAAGGGCGCGACGGCCTCTCTTCGCCAGCGGTGCTCTCGCTCACGGCGCATATTGCCGCGTATCAGCACGGCGCGCCGTGGCTGGATGCGTTACGCGCCTCGCTGGCGGCTAATATGCGCTATATTGAGCAGGCGCTGAATGGCGCCTTTCCGACGTTGAACTGGCAAGCGCCGCCATCGACCTATCTGGCCTGGATTGATCTTCGTTCACTCGGCATTGACGATCAAAAATTACAGCACACGCTCATTCATCAGGAGAAAGTCGCCATTATGCCCGGCGATACCTATGGCGCAGAAGGCCGGGGATTTGTGCGTCTGAATGCCGGATGCCCTCGCCTGAAACTTGAAAAAGGCGTCAACGGATTGATTAACGCTATCCGCACCGTTCGCTAATACCGTCTACAAGCGGGGTGTTGACCCTTTATCCTGAGATGCGATAACAGAGCCCCCCGTGAGCTAACCGGGACGCGTTAAAGAGAATGATACAAAATTTCTCCCGAGCTCTCGCGAAGTTGCAACGTAATGGCTCCGTTTTTGCAAAATTTCCAGAGCATTATCAATCTGTAGTATAATGGTGCGCACTTTTATTAAAAATTGAGTGCGCCCATGATTGATATTACGCTTCCTTTGACTGACATCCACCGCCACCTTGATGGCAACATTCGCGCCCAAACAATTCTGGATCTTGGTCGGCAGTTCAACATCGCCCTTCCCGCCCAAACGCTGGAAACGCTGATTCTGCATGTCCAGGTCACCTCAACCGAACCCGATTTAGTAAGCTTTCTCACGAAGCTCGATTGGGGGGTAAAAGTCCTGGCATCGCTTGACGCCTGCCGCCGTGTGGCCTTTGAAAATATTGAAGATGCCGCACGTAACGGCCTGCATTACGTCGAGCTTCGCTTTTCGCCCGGCTATATGGCGATGGCGCATCAGTTACCGATCGCAGGCGTGGTTGAAGCCGTTATCGACGGAGTACGCGACGGCTGTAACACGTTTGGCGTCGAGGCGCGACTCATTGGCATTATGAGCCGTACCTTCGGCGAGGCGGCATGTTTACAGGAGCTTGATGCGCTGTTGGCGCACAGAGAGAAAATCACCGCGTTGGATTTAGCCGGTGATGAGCTGGGCTTTCCCGGCAGTCTGTTTTTGTCGCACTTTAATCGGGCGCGCGATGCGGGCTGGCATATTACCGTTCACGCTGGCGAAGCCGCAGGGCCGGAAAGTATCTGGCAGGCGATTCGCGAACTGGGGGCCGAACGTATCGGACATGGCGTAAAAGCTGTCGAAGATCGCGCGTTAATGGATTTTCTTGCACAGCAGCGTATCGGTATTGAATCCTGTCTGACCTCGAATATTCAGACCAGTACCGTCGCATCGCTGGCAGATCATCCGCTCAAAACCTTCCTTGAACATGGCGTTCTCGCCAGTCTTAATACGGACGATCCGGCTGTTCAGGGCGTAGATATTATCCATGAATATCACGTCGCCGCGCCAGCGGCAGGATTGAGCCGCGAACAGATTCGCCAGGCGCAGATTAACGGTCTGGAAATCGCCTTTCTGAGCGATGACGAAAAACGTGCGCTGCGCGAAAAAGTGGCCGCGGCGTAAAATTGCTTTATTGATGCTAACGCCCTCTCTCCGCCTGCGGTTTAATGCTATCCCAGGCGGAGAAATGCGACATCTCAGGCAAGACACAGCGTCGCGCGATGTTTTGCCGATTCCATGCCCAGTTCAATCAACTCCATAATTTGAATCGCCTGGCTTGCCGGCACGGGATTTTCACCATTACCGTTTAACGCATCGCGGATGGCGGCATAATATGCCGGATAGTTACCCGGCAACGTAAGCCAGTTCTCTTCTTTGCGCTTCTCTCCCTCAACCAGGGTCAATACGCCGTCACGCATGTCATATCCCCAGTCTTCCTGCGGTAAACGCTCGCAGTTTTTTAACCGTTCTTCCTGGGGATCGAGGCCATATTTTACATAGCTACCGCGCGAACCATGAACGATGTATCGCGCGGATTCCGCCGCGGCCAGCATCGTACCGTGCAAAATCACGCGGCGCTGGGGGTAGGATAAAATCGCGTGGAAATAATCTGTAGATTGCGCGCCCGGACGCAGCTGCGCTAAATCCACCGTCATGCTGACCGGCAGGCCAAAAAGTTGAATGGCCTGATCCAACAAGTGCGGCGCCAGATCGTACCAGATACCACTTCCCGGCCCGCCTTGCTCGCGCCAGCGGTCGCGCACCTGGGGACGGAAGCGATCAAAGTGGGACTCAAACAAGGACACCTCGCCGAGCACGCCATCCGCCAGCAAGGCTTTCAGCGTCAAAAAATCGCTGTCCCAGCGTCGGTTGTGGAAGACGGAAAGTACCCGGCCAGTGCTCCGCGCAAGCGCATCCAATTCTCGCGCCTGTGACAGTGTCACGGTAAAGGGTTTATCAACCACCACATGCTTACCGGCTTCCAGCGCAGCTTTCGCCAGCGGGAAATGGGTATCGTTGGGCGTCGGGATCACGATCAGGTCGATATGCGGATCGTTAAATAAGTGTCGGGGCTCAGAGACCACGGAAACCGCCGGCCAATCTGCTTTCACTTTTGTTTCATCGCTGCTGGATACCGCCGCAAGCTCTAGCCCTGGCGTTCCCATAATTAAGGGCGCATGAAAGGTTTTACTGGCGTAGCCATAACCGATTAACCCAACGCGGATTTTGTCATTCATCTCACTGCCTCCGGTTTTAGATATCGCTATTCCACACCATCGTGCGATTAGCCGCAATAGCGTCCTGACCATCAACGTAGCATCAAATGATTAACTTGTTACAGAACAGAGGCTGAAATCGTTTGCTTCCCTCTTGCCGACCGTTCGCCAGGAAAGTAACATTTACCCCCTGTGTTTATGGATAAATCAAAGCAAATGTCGTCAATAATGAATCGTCTTATTGAATTAACTGGGTGGATAGTTCTCGTTATCTCAGTCATTCTTTTAGGTATTGCCAACCATATTGACAATTACCAACCACCAGAGCCCACGGCTTCCGTTCAGAAGAAGTAAGCGTCAGATAATGTAAAGGCATTTTCGCGTGGTACGGTCAGCGGCGCCCCGGGGCGTGCAAAGAAAGTCAAAAACCGGCAAAAAAAACGAAATATGTCCTATCTGGTCTGACGTTTATTGCCTGTTGTAGGAAAGCGCGTTAACCTTTCGCCCCAGGCGCCATGTGGCGCCTGACTCTTTACCGGTAAGAATATTCCCTTTTTACCTGCACCCCTGACCTCTCACTGGTGCGGTTTTGTTTATTTTTTATCAGTGACTACTCCGTTGGCATTATATTTAATATGGATCAACTTTATATGACTGTTCAGGATTATCTATTAAAATTCCGCAAAATTAGTTCGCTCGAAAGTCTGGAAAAACTGTTCGACCACCTTAACTATACCCTTACTGATGACATGGACATTGTTAATATGTATCGCGCTGCAGATCACCGCCGTGCCGAACTGGTTTCCGGAGGACGCCTGTTTGATGTAGGTCAGGTTCCGCAATCCGTCTGGCGCTATGTGCAATAAAGAAAGTAGCGTTTAACATCAAAAACCTTATAATATTTGCCCCAAAATGAGCGGCATGACCGTTAACGCGCGTAACCCCGGAGAAGATATGACTACAACACCGCCACAACGAATTGGAGGCTGGCTTCTTGGCCCGTTAGCCTGGCTGTTAGTCGCGTTGTTGAGCGCCTCGCTGGCGTTATTACTCTACGTTATGGCGCTTGCCACACCGCAAACGTTCAAGACGCTTAGCGGACAGGAAACCGGTAATTTACTGCTATGGGGCATTTCATTTATTACCGCTATCGCCATGTGGTACTATACCCTGTGGTTGACGATCGCATTCTTCAAGCGCAGACGCTGCGTGCCGAAGCATTACATTATCTGGCTGCTGGTGTCGGTGTTACTGGCGGTTAAAGCATTTGCCTTTTCGCCCGTCTCAGATGCCTTTGCCGTGCGTCAGTTACTCTTCCCACTGTTGGCGACGGCGCTCATTGTGCCTTATCTCAAACGTTCAGCGCGCGTTAAAACAACGTTTGTTAATCCGTAATAACCCTACAGTTAACCTGTTGTCGCCTGTGGTAGTTTGACAGATAATAGGCGGCTTTTTTATTTCAGGCCGAAACATGACTGATTACCTGCTGCTCTTTGTCGGAACTGTACTGGTCAATAACTTTGTACTGGTCAAATTCCTGGGCCTTTGTCCCTTTATGGGCGTATCCAAAAAACTGGAAACCGCCATGGGGATGGGCCTCGCGACGACCTTTGTCATGACGCTGGCGTCGATATGCGCCTGGCTTATCGACACCTGGATACTTATTCCGCTGGATCTGATTTATCTGCGGACGCTGGCCTTTATCCTCGTCATTGCTGTGGTCGTGCAATTTACCGAAATGGTTGTACGGAAAACCAGCCCGGCGTTATACCGCTTGTTAGGCATCTTCTTACCACTGATTACCACTAACTGTGCGGTTCTGGGCGTAGCGTTACTGAATATTAATCTCGGTCATCACTTTCTTCAGTCGGCGCTGTACGGATTTTCCGCCGCCGTCGGTTTTTCATTAGTGATGGTTCTGTTTGCCGCCATCCGCGAACGCCTTGCCGTAGCGGATGTGCCCGCCCCTTTTCGTGGTAACGCGATAGCATTGATTACCGCAGGATTAATGTCTTTGGCCTTTATGGGCTTTAGTGGTTTGGTGAAGTTGTAATGAATACTATCTGGATTGCCGTTGGCGCCCTGACCCTTCTGGGCCTGGTGTTCGGCGCCATTCTGGGTTATGCCTCCCGCCGATTCGCGGTTGAAGATGATCCGGTTGTTGAAAAAATCGATGCGATTTTGCCGCAGAGCCAGTGTGGTCAGTGCGGCTATCCCGGCTGCCGCCCCTACGCCGAAGCCGTGGGTCTCCAGGGCGAGAAAATCAATCGTTGCGCGCCCGGCGGCGAAGCCGTCATGCTGAAAATGGCAGAGCTGCTAAACGTAGAGCCGCAACCATGCGATGGTGAAGAACAGCAGGCCGCGCCAGTACGTATGCTGGCAGTTATTGATGAAAATAACTGCATTGGCTGCACAAAATGCATTCAGGCCTGCCCGGTTGACGCCATCGTTGGCGCAACGCGCGCCATGCACACGGTCATGAGCGATCTCTGTACTGGCTGTAATCTGTGCGTCGATCCGTGTCCGACGCACTGCATCGAATTACGTCCGGTGAATGAGACGCCCGACAGTTGGAAATGGGATTTGAACACCATTCCCGTTCGCATCATTCCCGTGGAACAACATGCTTAAACTATTTTCCGCTTTCAGAAAAGATAAAATCTGGGATTTCGACGGTGGTATTCATCCGCCCGAAATGAAGTCCCAGTCAAACGGCACGCCGCTGCGCCAGGTGCCTTTAGCGCCGCGCTTTGTTATCCCTTTAAAACAGCACATTGGCGCTGAGGGCGAGCTGTGCGTTAGCGTCGGCGATCGCGTGCTACGCGGCCAGGCGCTTACCCGTGGACGTGGGAGAATGCTGCCGGTACACGCGCCCACCTCCGGGACGGTTATCGCTATTGCCCCCCACTCGACGGCACATCCTTCGGCGCTGGCGGAGTTAAGCGTCATCATTGATGCCGACGGCGAAGACCGCTGGATTGAACGCGAGGGCTGGTCTGATTACCGCGCCCACAGCCGTGAAGCGCTCATTGAACGCATTCATCAGTATGGCGTTGCCGGGCTTGGCGGCGCAGGGTTTCCCACCGGCGTTAAATTGCAGGGCGGCGGCGATAAAATCACCACGCTTATTATCAATGCCGCAGAGTGCGAACCTTACATTACGGCGGACGATCGTCTGATGCAGGACTGCGCCGCGCAGATTGTGGAAGGTATTCGCATCCTGGCGCATATTCTGCAACCGCGTGAGGTTTTAATCGGCATTGAAGATAACAAACCGCAGGCTATTTCCATGCTGCGTGCCGTACTGGCTGACGCCCACGATATTTCGTTACGTGTGATCCCAACCAAATACCCTTCCGGCGGCGCAAAACAGCTCACCCAAATACTGACGGGAAAACAGGTTCCCCACGGCGGGCGCTCCTCTGATATTGGCGTGCTGATGCAAAACGTCGGTACGGCGTATGCCGTTAAACGCGCCGTGATTGACGGCGAACCGATCACAGAACGCGTCGTCACCTTAACGGGTGACGCGGTAAGCCGCCCGGGTAACGTCTGGGCGCGGCTCGGCACTCCCGTTCGTCATTTGCTTAACGATGCCGGGTTCTGCCCTTCTGCTGACCAGATGGTCATCATGGGCGGCCCGTTGATGGGATTCACCCTTCCCTGGCTTGACGTACCGGTCGTAAAAATCACCAACTGCCTGCTGGCGCCATCCGTGACTGAAATGGGAGCGCCTCAGGAAGAGAAAAGCTGTATTCGTTGCAGCGCTTGCGCTGACGCTTGCCCTGCCGACCTTTTACCGCAGCAGCTTTATTGGTTCAGCAAAGGGCAGCAGCATGACAAGGCTACCGCTCACCATATTGCTGATTGTATAGAATGCGGCGCCTGCGCCTGGGTCTGCCCCAGTAATATTCCGCTCGTCCAATATTTCCGTCAGGAAAAAGCGGAGATTAATGCGATCAGGCTTGAAGAAAAACGCGCCGCCGAAGCCAAAGCACGTTTTGAGGCTCGTCAGGCAAGACTGGAGCGCGAAAAAGCCGCCCGCCTTGCACGTCATAAGAGCGCAGCGGTACAACCAGCGGCAAAAGATCAGGATGCCATTGCCGCTGCGCTGGCGCGGGTAAAAGAGAAACAGGCGCAGGCCACGCAACCGGTGGTTATTCAGGCGGGTAGTCTGCCAGACAATAGCGCCGTCATCGCGGCCCGTGAAGCGCGTAAAGCGCAAGCGCGCGCTAAACAAGCCACTCATCCGATGGCTGACAGCGCGATACCCGGCGACGACCCGCGTAAAGCCGCAGTGGAGGCGGCTATCGCCCGCGCCAAAGCCCGCAAGCAGGAGCAGCAGGCCGGAAGCGAACCTGCCGAACCGGTCGATCCGCGTAAAGCCGCGGTGGAAGCGGCCATCGCCCGCGCCAAAGCCCGTAAGCAGGAGCAGCAGGCCGGAAGCGAACCTGCCGAACCGGTCGATCCGCGTAAAGCCGCAGTGGAAGCAGCCATCGCCCGCGCCAAAGCCCGCAAGCAGGAGCAGCAGGCCGGAAGCGAACCTGCCGAACCGGTCGATCCGCGTAAAGCCGCAGTGGAAGCGGCTATCGCCCGCGCCAAAGCCCGCAAGCAGGAGCAGCAGGCCGGAAGCGAACCTGCCGAACCGGTCGATCCGCGCAAAGCCGCGGTGGAGGCGGCTATCGCCCGCGCCAAAGCCCGCAAGCAGGAGCAGCAGGCCGGAAGCGAACCTGTCGTACCGGCCGACCCGCGTAAAGCCGCGGTTGCTGCGGCGATCGCCCGCGTTCAGGCAAAAAAAGCAGCACAGCAGCAGGTAGTTAACGAGGATTAAATGGTATTCAGAATCGCAAGCTCGCCTTATACCCATAACCAGCGCCAGACATCGCGAATCATGTTGCTGGTATTAATCGCCGCTCTGCCGGGGATTGCCGCGCAGACGTGGTTTTTTGGTTGGGGAACGCTTTTCCAGATCGTTCTGGCTGCCATCACGGCGCTCGTCGCGGAAGCCATTGTCCTTAGACTGCGCAAACAATCGGTCGCCAGTCACCTACAGGATTATTCCGCGTTATTGACGGGGCTTTTGCTGGCGGTCAGCATCCCTCCGCTCGCGCCCTGGTGGATGGTCGTGCTGGGAACCGGATTCGCCATTATTATCGCTAAACAGTTATATGGCGGGCTGGGACAAAACCCCTTTAATCCGGCAATGATCGGTTACGTGGTGCTCTTAATCTCCTTT
Organism: Salmonella sp. A7; assembly: GCF_020181675.1. Lineage (NCBI taxonomy): Bacteria > Pseudomonadati > Pseudomonadota > Gammaproteobacteria > Enterobacterales > Enterobacteriaceae > Salmonella > Salmonella sp. A7. The sequence continues at coordinate 2,454,370 of NZ_CP084001.1, forward strand.
CCGGTGCAAATGACAAGCTGGTTGCCGCCTTATGAAATAGCCGCAACAACGCCCGATATGCTGGACACGTTGCGGATGATTTTTACCGGGCATACCGCCAGCGGCGGCGATATGACACTGCTACGTATTGGTATTGACGGTATCAGCCAGGCGACGCCGCTGGATACGTTTAAAACGTCCTTGCGCGCCGGGCACTCCGTTGAGCAAATCATGCAGTACCCGATATACAGCGGCGCGTTGGCTGGCGTGGGCTGGCAGTGGATTAACCTCGCCTGGCTTGTCGGCGGCGTATTTCTGCTGTGGCAAAAAGCTATCCGCTGGCATATCCCGGTCAGTTTTCTACTGACGCTGGCGCTATGCGCCGCGTTAGGTTGGCTTTTCTCGCCCGCTACGCTGGCCTCGCCGCAGCTTCATCTGCTGTCAGGCGCCACCATGCTGGGCGCATTTTTTATCTTGACGGATCCGGTTACCGCCTCCACGACCAACCGTGGACGTTTAATTTTCGGCGCGCTGGCTGGGGTATTAGTGTGGCTGATTCGTAGCTTCGGCGGCTATCCGGACGGCGTTGCTTTTGCTGTCCTGTTGGCGAATATCACGGTTCCTCTGATCGACTACTACACGCGCCCCCGCGTCTATGGACATCGCAAAGGATAAACCATGCTGAAAACGATTCGTAAACACGGTATTACGCTGGCGCTTTTTGCCGCAGGTTCTACGGGATTGACTGCGGTGATTAATCAGATGACAAAATCAACCATCCACGAACAAGCGCTGCAACAACAGCATGCCCTGTTCGATCAGGTATTGCCGCCAGATCGTTACAATAATAATCTGCAAGAGAGTTGTTATCTGGTCGATGCGCCCGCCCTCGGCAAAGGCACACACCGTGTTTTTATCGCTCGCAAGGATGATAAACCCGTAGCGGCCATCATTGAGGCCACCGCGCCAGATGGCTATTCCGGCGCTATCCAGCTTATTGTTGGCGCAGATTTCAACGGTACCGTCCTGGGGACGCGCGTGACGGAACATCATGAGACGCCAGGGTTAGGTGATAAAATTGAGCGCCGTTTGTCTGACTGGATTACCCACTTTAGCGGTAAAACCATCAGCGGTGAAAATGATACGCACTGGGCGGTGAAAAAGGATGGCGGTGATTTTGATCAATTTACCGGGGCGACAATAACGCCGCGCGCCGTGGTGAATGCGGTTAAACGCGCCGGGCTGTACGCCGAATCACTGCCCGCTCAGCTCCCCCATTTAACCGCCTGTGGAGAATAGCCATGAGCGAAATAAAAGACATTGTTGTTCAGGGGTTATGGAAAAATAACTCTGCTCTGGTGCAGCTACTTGGCCTGTGCCCTTTACTGGCGGTGACGTCTACGGCAACCAACGCTCTGGGGCTGGGTCTGGCCACAACGCTGGTATTAACGCTGACCAACCTTACGGTATCCGCACTACGTCGCTGGACGCCGGCAGAAATCCGTATCCCGATTTACGTTATGATCATTGCCTCGGTGGTAAGCGCAGTACAGATGCTGATCAATGCGTATGCGTTCGGTTTATATCAGTCTTTAGGGATTTTTATTCCGCTGATTGTAACGAACTGCATTGTTGTCGGTCGCGCCGAAGCGTTTGCCGCGAAAAAAGGACCGTGGCTTTCCGCGTTGGACGGTTTTTCCATCGGCATGGGCGCGACAGGCGCGATGTTCGTGCTGGGCTCACTGCGCGAGATCCTCGGGAATGGTACGCTTTTCGATGGCGCGGATAGCCTGCTGGGAGGCTGGGCAAAAGTATTACGGGTCGAGATATTTCACACCGACTCGCCTTTCCTGCTGGCGATGCTGCCGCCAGGCGCGTTTATCGGCCTGGGACTCATGCTGGCGGTAAAATATCTTATTGATGAAAAAATGAAGAAACGCCGCGCCGAAACCGCGCCTTCCGCTGTTCCGGCAGGTGAAACAGGGAAAGTCTGATGAACAAAGCAAAAAGGCTGGAAATTCTGACGCGCCTGCGCGACAACAATCCGCACCCCACAACGGAACTCAATTTCACGTCGCCGTTTGAGTTGCTGATTGCCGTGTTGCTTTCCGCGCAGGCAACCGACGTCAGCGTGAACAAGGCTACCGCCAAACTTTACCCGGTCGCCAATACGCCAGCCGCGATGCTGGAACTGGGCGTAGAAGGCGTGAAATCCTATATCAAAACCATCGGTTTATTTAACAGTAAAGCGGAAAACGTGATTAAGACCTGCCGTATTTTACTGGACAAGCATAATGGCAAAGTGCCGGAGGATCGGGCGGCGCTGGAAGCGCTTCCCGGCGTGGGGCGTAAAACCGCTAACGTGGTGCTAAATACCGCCTTCGGCTGGCCGACCATCGCCGTTGATACGCATATATTTCGTGTATGCAACCGAACACAGTTCGCGCCGGGTAAAAATGTCGAGCAGGTAGAAGAGAAGTTACTGAAAGTGGTGCCGAATGAGTTCAAAGTGGACTGCCATCACTGGTTAATTTTGCATGGCCGCTATACCTGTATCGCCCGAAAACCCCGCTGCGGCTCCTGCCTCATTGAAGACCTTTGCGAATACAAAGAAAAAGTCGATATTTGATATGCTCGGAGCGCGTCCGTCACGCCAGCGCGCTCCCACCTTCGGCCTGGATCTATTTTAGCCATCAATCATTCCAGTCTCTGTCCTTTTTCTGATGTAATGTGCTTTCGTTTTCCCTCCACGTCAGGTTAATCATTTTTTTAATCGCAAAAATTTCTATCTATCCGTGATCAGGATCACTTTGATAACTTCATGTGAAATTTAATGACATCTAAGGTTACATTTACAACCGGATAGACTGACTCCCCGTTTTCACTACAAAATATTACTCTGCCATTTTTTCAGATAATGGCCTATATCACTGCTTTTCACCTTAAATAGCAGAAGATATCGCCTTTCACCCAAACCAATGGCCTTTTTGCAGTGTAAAAATCTGCCATTCTTCAAATGAAGAAATTTAACGCTGGATAACATTTCTGACATCGGACGATTCAACCAGAAGAGTTATATGTAACAGATTATTACAAAGCTCTTGTCTGGAGAGGAAAGATAGTGAACATTACCTGCCGTTTCCCCTCCAATATAACAATCGGACGGATGAGTCTGACTCATCACGCGCCAGACAATCCCTGTTAATACGGGGCGTAAAAAAGAGGTAAAAGTGTCTACTGCAAACAAAAAACCAACTGAGAGCGTCAGTTTGAACGCTTTCAAACAACCGAAGGCGTTCTATCTCATCTTCTCGATAGAGTTATGGGAGCGTTTTGGTTATTACGGCCTGCAAGGCATTATGGCCGTCTACCTGGTAAAACAACTGGGTATGTCAGAAGCGGATTCCATCACCCTTTTCTCTTCCTTCAGTGCGCTGGTGTACGGCCTGGTCGCCATTGGCGGTTGGTTAGGTGATAAAATTCTGGGCACCAAACGCGTTATTATGCTGGGTGCCGTGGTGCTGGCTATCGGTTATGCGCTGGTCGCATGGTCTGGTCATGACGCTGGCATCGTCTATATGGGCATGGCGGCTATCGCTGTGGGTAACGGTCTGTTTAAAGCTAACCCGTCTTCCCTGCTGTCTACCTGTTACGCGAAGGACGATCCGCGTCTCGACGGCGCATTTACGATGTATTATATGTCCGTCAACATCGGCTCCTTCTTCTCTATGCTGGCGACGCCGTGGCTGGCGGCGCGTTATGGCTGGAGCACCGCGTTTGCGCTTAGCGTCGTCGGTATGCTGATAACCGTCGTTAACTTTGCTTTCTGCCAGCGTTGGGTGAAAAGCTACGGTTCCAAACCCGACTTTGAACCGATCAACTTCCGTAATCTGCTGCTGACAATCGTGGGTATTGTCGTTCTGATTGCGGTCGCCACCTGGCTGCTGCACAACCAGGACATCGCGCGTATGGTGCTGGGCGTAATCGCTCTTGGCATCGTCATTATCTTCGGTAAAGAAGCGTTTTCCATGCACGGCGCGGCTCGCCGTAAAATGATCGTCGCCTTTATTTTGATGCTGCAGGCGATTATCTTCTTCGTACTGTACAGCCAGATGCCGACGTCGCTGAACTTCTTTGCCATTCGTAACGTCGAGCACTCTATTCTCGGCATCGCGTTCGAACCGGAACAGTATCAGGCGCTGAACCCATTCTGGATCATTATCGGCAGCCCGATTCTGGCCGCTATCTATAACAGGATGGGCGATACGCTGCCGATGCCGATGAAATTCGCCATTGGTATGGTGCTGTGTTCCGGCGCGTTCCTGATTCTGCCGCTGGGCGCCAAATTTGCGAACGATGCCGGCATCGTATCCGTAAACTGGCTGATCGCAAGCTACGGCCTGCAAAGTATCGGTGAGCTGATGATCTCCGGTCTGGGACTGGCAATGGTCGCACAGTTGGTTCCGCAGCGTCTGATGGGTTTCATCATGGGTAGCTGGTTCCTGACAACGGCAGGCGCTAACATCATCGGCGGTTATGTCGCCAACCTGATGGCTGTGCCGAGCGACGTGACTGACCCACTGATGTCCCTGGAAGTCTATGGTCGCGTATTTATGCAGATTGGCATAGCAACCGCCGTTATCGCCATCCTGATGCTGCTGACAGCGCCTAAGCTGAACCGTATGACCCAAGACGATGATAACGCTGAAAAAGGCTCTAAAGCCGCTACAGTTTAATTTTCCGGGAAACAACATTCAGGCCGCTAACTGTGCGTTAGCGGCTTTTTTTTTGCTCGTCCCCGCACTACCATACTTTAAACCTCAGCAAAAAGGAGTTACCGATGAAACTGTTCTACAAACCGGGTGCCTACTCTCTTGCTTCCCATATTACCCTGCGCGAAATTGGCAAAGACTTTACGCTTGATGGCGTCGATCTCGCAAAAAAACGCCTGGAAAATGGTGATGATTACCTGGCAGTCAACCCTAAAGGACAGGTTCCGGCTCTGCTGCTGGATGACGGCACACTGTTGACTGAAGGCGTCGCCATTATGCAGTATCTCGCCGACAGCGTTCCCGACCGCCAGCTTCTGGCGCCGGTAAGTAGTCTTGCTCGCTATCATACGCTGGAATGGCTCAACTATATTGCAACGGAACTGCATAAAGGCTTTACCCCTCTGTTCCGCCCTGACACGCCAGAAACACTCAAACCCGCCGTTCGCGCCGGTCTGGAAAAGAAATTGCAGTATGTGGATGAGTCGCTTTCAGACGACCAGTGGATTTGCGGCCAGCGTTTTACCATTGCAGACGCTTATCTGTTTACCGTATTGCGTTGGGCCTATGGCGTAAAACTGAATATGGACGGGTTAACGCATATTGAAAGTTATATGCAGCGTGTCGCAAAAAGACCGACCGTTGCGGCAGCGCTTAAAGCGGAAGGACTGAATTAATGTCATGTTGCCGGATAGCTCGCTGTACCGCCATCCGGCCTCTTTTTAGCAGCAATAATTACAGCCGCGTTGCGCTGAAGTAATGTTCAGGGTTAGCGATCCTGTCCTGGGCCGCCACGACCTGCAGTTCGTACTCCTGCATCGTTTTGGTGGCGATCATAATCTCATAGACTGCCGCCGTAACGTGCTCCAGCGCCTGCTGCAACGTCGCGCCCTGCAAAAGTTTGACCAGCAATAAACCACTGGTGACATCGCCAACGCCAACCGGCTGACGTGAGCCGAAATCCACCAGCGGACGGCTAATATGCCAGGCTTCCTGCGCTGTCACCAGCAGCATTTCAAAGCGTTCTGAACTGTAACCGGCGCGGGCGAGATGTTTTACCAGTACAATTTCTGGCCCCTGAGCAATCAGTTCGCGCGCCGCCTGCACGGCGTCATCCACACTATTCACGCTATGTTTGCTGAGAATTTCCAGTTCAATCAGGTTAGGCGCGATAATATCGCTGGCGGGTAGCGCATAACGCACATGGAACTCTGCGACGCCAGGCGCCACGATACAGCCCTTTTCCGGATGCCCCATCACGGGATCGCAGAAATATTTTGCCTGCGGATTTGCCGCTTTAACCTGGCGCACAATACCGAGAATGTGTTCTCCCTGCTCGGCAGATCCCAGGTAACCGCTAAGTACGGCGTCGCAGTGCGCTAACTGGCCAATGTCCGCAATCCCCTGGACAATCTCAGTCAGATGGCTGGGCGGCATGACACAGCCGGTCCATTTACCATATTGCGTGTGGTTAGAAAACTGAACGGTATTCAGCGGCCAAACATTCGCGCCAAGACGGCGCATGGGAAATTCGGCGGCGCTGTTGCCCGCATGTCCGAAAACAACATGGGACTGGATAGCGAGGATATTCTTCATTTTTTTACCTGAACATCAAAAATAAGGGAGTGATTTCTCACTCCCTGTTACTTAATGCCTTATTTCCAGCAAATCAGACAATAGTTCTTTTTGCCGCGACGTAATAAGGTATAGCGGCCAAACAGACGGTCCTCATCGTTAAAGATGTATTCAGGATCGGATTGTTTTTCACCATTGATAGTGACAGCGTTGGAGGCGATAGTCTTACGCGCCTGACCACGTGACGGCTGGAGCTCGGCGTCTACCAGCGCCTGCATCAGGTCGGCGCCTTTTTCCATTTCAACCATCGGTACGCCGTCCTGCGCCAACTGCTCAAAGTCAGCTTCGCTCAGCGCGCTCAGTGAACCGCTGAACAGACATTCAGTGATCCGTTTCGCCGCGACCAGCCCTTCTTCACCATGAACCAGGCGCGTCACCTGCTCGGCCAGCACATACTGCGCGCGCGGCGCTTTCCCGCTGTTTTTATCTTCTTCTTCCAGGGCATTGATCTCTTCAATGTCCATAAAAGTGAAGAATTTCAGGAAGCGATAAACATCGGCATCTGCGGTGTTAATCCAGAACTGGTAGAATTTGTACGGACTGGTTTTCTTCGGATCCAGCCAGACAGCGCCGCCTTCGGTTTTACCGAATTTCGTGCCGTCAGCTTTGGTGATCAGTGGAACGGTCAAACCAAATACCTGATTCTGGTGCAGGCGACGGGTCAGGTCGATACCGGAAGTGATGTTCCCCCACTGGTCAGAACCGCCAATCTGTAAGGCAACGCCGTGCAGTTTATTCAGACAAGCGAAGTCGTACCCCTGTAGCAGGTTATAAGAGAACTCCGTGAAAGAGATACCCTGATCGTCACGGTTCAGACGCTGCTTCACCGCTTCTTTGTTGATCATCTGATTAACGGAAAAATGTTTACCGATATCGCGCAGGAAAGTCAGCACATTCATGCTGCCGAACCAGTCATAGTTATTGGCCGCGATAGCGGAGTTTTCGCCGCAATCAAAGTCCAGGAATGGGGCAACCTGTTTACGAATTTTCGCCACCCACTCCTGAACGGTCTCTTCAGTGTTCAGTTTACGCTCGGCGGCTTTGAAGCTCGGGTCGCCAATCAGACCGGTCGCGCCGCCTACCAGCGCAACAGGTTTGTGCCCTGCCTGCTGGAAGCGTTTCAGGCATAACAATGGAACCAGATGCCCCAAATGCAAGCTGTCAGCGGTAGGATCGAAGCCGCAATAGAGCGCGATCGGGCCTTGCGCCAGTCGCTCTGCCAACGCGTCTTCGTCCGTCACCTGGGCTACCAGCCCCCGCTCTTGCAATTGTTTAATCAAGTTACTGCTTGCCATCAAAATCTCCATGTATAAAACGACTGCACCTTTGCCGGTACACGACTTTTCGCCAGACGCGAAAGAGACATAGCATAAAACGGCGGATTCATCCGCACCAGTGCTTAAAACAAGATTTTTGCATCTTTAGGGCGCAAGACGGTCGATTTTCCATGCGCCGTCGTCGCGTTGGTATAAAAAGCGATCGTGCAGACGATGTTCGCCGCCCTGCCAGAACTCCATCTGTTCGATACTCACGCGAAAACCGCCCCAGAAGCTGGGTAACGGCACTTCGCCCTGTTGAAACTTCTGCTTGAGCTCCAGGAATTTGCTTTCGAGGATACCGCGCGCGGAAATGCGGCTGGATTGTTTAGAGACCCATGCGCCAATCTGGCTGTCGCGCGGACGGCTGTGGAAATACCTCACCACCTCAAGTGTGGAGAGACGCTCGGCTTTGCCTGTCACCATCACCTGGCGTTCAAGCATATGCCAGGGAAATAACAGGCTGATACGCGGATTGTGCTCAATCTGATGCGCCTTGCGGCTTCCCAGGTTGGTATAAAAGACCAGGCCTTTTTCATCATAATGCTTGAGCAATACAATACGCTGGTACGGTTGCCCCTTGTCATCTACGGTCGCCACGACCATTGCCGTCGGATCGGCCAGTCTGGCGTCGCACGCTTGCCCAAGCCAGCGCTCGAATAAGGTTAACGGTTCAGCGGGTAAATCGCGGCGACGCAAGCCGCCTTTCGTGTATTCACGGCGCAGATGCGCGATCTGCTGCAATTGGTCGTTATCAGACATGGCGTTGATCAGAAATAAACAGTGGGTGGCGCTATTGTGCGCCCCCATACTGAAAATCTCAACGCTTCGGATTTTGTAACTGACAGTTATTAAGCACAATTCTGTCTCGTTTATAGACCGTGGCGCTCTCGCCTTGCGACCAGAAAACATAAATCCCGTCGGTATAACGCGCGCCCGAGGCCGAGATTCCTTGCTTCAGGGTCAGCAGCTTATTGTCATAAACAAAACTGACCTCTTCACGCGGGTTATTGACTTTAACGGTAAGCGGCTTCTCATCACACTGGTATTCCAGCGTATCCGTTTGCATACGTTCAACAAATTGTTGATAAACGCTACAGCCGGTCAGCAGCACAGGTAAACACATTATTGCGATCTTTTTCATAGGCATATCCCGAAAGCTCTCCTGCTTCTGGAAGGGCAAACGCCCCTTCCTGACCTTGCTAGTTTACCGATATAGGGTCCGGGAAAAATTCAGTTAACTCTGAGTTATTGGGTTAGCCGGGTAAATAGCGCCTAAAACACTGGCTTCTGTAGCCCCCGTCACGAAAGGTAAATTTCCCGGCAGGCCCGCGAGCGTTCGCCAGGCAAGCCATGCAAAGGCCAGCGCTTCCATATCATCGCCGCTAATCCCCGCCTTATCGGTGGTCGAAACCTCGATACCGGGCAACAACGCCGCCAGACGGGCCATCACTAACGGATTCCGGCTTCCGCCGCCACAGACCATCAGCCGCTCGCAGCCGCCATTGAGCAGCACCTGTTGGGCGATGGAGACCGCCGTCAGCTCAGCCAGCGTGGCCTGCACATCGCGCGCGTCTGCACCAGGGAAAGCCGTAAGATGACGTTCTAACCAGCCATAGTTGAAATATTCGCGTCCTGTACTTTTGGGCGCCGACGCAGCAAAGTACGGATCGCGCAACATCTTTTGCAGCAAGGGAAGAATAACCTGACCTTCTTTCGCCCATGCCGCATCTTTGTCGTAGGGCTGCGCGCATTGTCGCCAAATCCACGCATCCATCAACATATTACCCGGCCCCGTGTCGTACCCGCGCACCGCCTGTCCGGGGAAAAGCAGAGATAAATTGGCGATGCCGCCGATATTCAGGACCATACGTTTTTCCGTCGGATGTCCCAACAGCGCGTGATGGAAAGCGGGCACCAGCGGCGCGCCTTGTCCGCCCAGCGCAATATCCCGCCGCCGAAAATCGCCGACCACTGTAATCCCCGTATGGGCGACGATGTGATTATTATCGCCAATTTGCAGCGTATGCGGGGCCTCGCCGGTCGGCTCATGCCAGACCGTTTGCCCATGACAACCAATGGCGACGATATCCCGCGGCTGCAAACGTTGTTGCGCTAACAGCGCATTAACCGCCTGTGCAAAAAGCCGGCCTAACTGGGTATCCAGCTGGCCGAGTTGCGAGAGCGTAAGCGGTTGTCCCTGGCAAATATCGAGAATGCCTTTTTTCAGATGAACGGGAATGGGCCAAGTGAGACTTGCCTGTTGCGCAACCATGGTTTCATCAATTGCCGCCAGTACAACATCCACGCCATCAAGGCTGGTCCCGGACATAACGCCAATAAAACGGCCCGATTTCATACCTCTTCCTTATTAAGCTGGGTTAAGCCTTAACACTCGGCATAACGTATTTTGCAATGCGATGCCCGCGTCACGTTTTTTGCCGTGCCGTCCACGGATATCAATGACCTATCTTTTCTTGCTTCCCACTTCGTTTAAGATTAGTTAATTAACTTCTGATTATGATTTTTACATTCTTTTGGCAGAAGATATGACCTTAACTGCATAAATGCCATATAATTTAGCTATAGGGATGCTGAAATAGCGTTTCGTGAAGAACAGGAGATGGGTAAATGATTAAACGTGTACTGGCCGTTTCACTGATGGGGTTATCCTTAGCGGGGTGTGTTAACAATGATAGCCTTTCGGGTGATGTTTATACCGCATCCGAGGCTAAACAAGTTCAGAATGTAACGTACGGTACTATCGTTAACGTTCGTCCGGTTCAAATTCAGGGCGGTGATGATTCTAACGTGATTGGCGCTATCGGCGGCGCGGTGTTGGGCGGATTCCTCGGCAACACTATCGGCGGCGGTACGGGTCGTTCACTGGCGACCGCGGCAGGCGCGGTGGCTGGCGGCGTAGCGGGCCAGGGCGTCCAGAGCGCAATGAATAAAACCCAGGGTGTGGAACTGGAAATTCGTAAAGACGATGGCAACACCATTATGGTTGTGCAGAAACAAGGAAATACGCGTTTCTCGGCAGGTCAGCGTGTCGTGCTGGCCAGCAATGGCAGCCAGGTTACTGTCTCTCCACGCTAAACCAGGCTTTACGTGTGGTCACATGGCCACACGTATGCCCCTGCACCTCAATCGTGAGAGTGCAATTCCATAATGTTGTGTTCAAGCTTGGCGATAAGTTTAATCAGAATCTCAATCTCCTCTGAAGAAATCCCAGCCAAAATTTCACCGCGCGTTTTATGAATGACCGCTTCCATCTCAGCGATCAGCGGCTCCGCTTTTTCGGTCAGTTTAATGCGCTTAGCGCGACGATCGCTGGCGCAGGTTTGCCGCGAAATTAGCCCCTTATCTTCAAGTTGATCCAACGTGCGTACCAGCGATGGCTGCTCAATGCCTATCGCTTTAGCCAATTGAATCTGCGACTGGTCAGGCGGCAATTGATGAATATTGTGCAACGTGACCCAATGTGTCTGCGTCAATTCCAGAGGCTTGAGGCGATGGTCAATCAGAGCACGCCAAATGCGCACTAACCGTGCCAGATCAGAACCTAGTGGCGATTCCAATTTCATCTCCTTATAATTAGCTTGCTAAGTTATTATGCTGATTTTAGAATAGTGTGCAGTATTTGTATTCTCAAAACAAATGTATTGCTAAATTTGCTTACCAATAGACATTTTTTCAGACATAGTGCGCACCTGGCACCTGTAGCTTCGGTTTTGGCTAAAACCAAAGCATCGATGTCTGACGCAAAGGAACATTGCTTGTGAAGTGTATACTCAACGCCACAGGATTGCCCTTACAAGATCTCATGTTGGGAGCATCTGTTTACTTTCCGCCATTCTTTAAAGCCTTTGCGCTTGGGTTCGTTATCTGGTTGTTTATTCACCGACTCCTGCGTGACCGGATATACTCTGATGAAATCTGGCATCCCCTGTTAATGGATCTCTCCCTCTTTACGCTTTGCGTATGTCTGGGCCTCGTTTTACTGATCGCGTGGTAAATATGTCCTTAAAAACAATAAAATATTTTTCTACTCTCATTGTCGCCGTCGTCGCCGTTCTGGCCGCGTGGTGGTTATGGAATTACTATATGCAGTCACCGTGGACGCGCGATGGTAAAATCCGCGCGGAACAGGTCAGCGTAACGCCACAGGTTTCTGGCAGCATTACCCAACTCAATATCAAAGATAATCAGTTCGTCAACGCCGGGGACGTTCTTTTTGTCATTGATAAAACGCCCTTCCATATTGCAGAACTTAACGCGCAGGCGCAGTTGGCCAAAGCGCAGTCCGATCTGGCAAAAGCGAATAATGAAGCCGACCGACGTCGACATTTATCGCGTAACTACATCTCTGCTGAAGATCTGGATAGCGCCAATCTGAATGTTAAAGCGATGCAGGCCAACGTAGATGTCGCACTGGCGACGTTAAAACAGGCGCAGTGGCAGCTTAGCCAGACGGAAGTAAAAGCGCCGGTATCCGGCTGGGTGACCAACCTTTCCACGCGTACCGGTGATTATGCCAGTACCGGTAAGCCGCTTTTCGCCCTGGTAGATAGCCATTCATTTTATGTAATGGGATATTTCGAAGAAACCAAACTACGCCATATCCGCGAAGGTGAGCCTGCATTAATAACACTGTATAGTGGCAATATTAAGTTACAGGGTCACGTTGGCAGTATCGGGCGCGCTATTTACGACCAAAGCGTGGAAAGTGACTCCGGTTTAGTGCCCGATATCAAACCCAACGTACCGTGGGTACGTCTGGCGCAACGCGTACCGGTACGTATCGAATTTGACGCTTTGCCGCAGGATATCACGCTCGTCTCCGGCACTACCTGCAGCGTAGCCATTGGACAGCGGTAATGAAACTCTCCCTGCCGGCCCTGCGAAATACGCCCTGGTTTAAAGCGACCTCCGGCCAGTGGCGTTACGCGTTGCGCAATACCATTGCTATGTGTCTCGCGCTGACATTCGCTTATTATCTCAATCTGGATGAGCCCTACTGGGCGATGACTTCGGCCGCAGTGGTGAGCTTTCCGACCGTAGGCGGCGTAATCAGTAAAAGTCTGGGGCGTATTGCCGGGAGTTTACTCGGCGCGACCGCCGCGTTAATTATTGCCGGCCATACGCTGAATGAACCCTGGTTGTTCTTATTTAGCATGGCCGCCTGGATCGGTTTTTGTACCTGGGCCTGCGCGCATTTTACCAATAATGCCGCTTATGCTTTCCAGTTGTCCGGCTACACGGCGGCAATCATCGCGTTCCCGATGGTTAATATTGTAGAAATCACGCAGTTGTGGGATATCGCCCAGGCACGTGTATGTGAAGTTATCGTCGGCATCCTCTGTGGCGGCATGATGATGATGATCCTACCCAGCACATCGGATGGCACTGCCCTGCTCACCGCGTTGAAAAACATGCATGCGCGCTTGCTGGAACATGCCAGTCTACTTTGGCAGCCGGAGACTACCGACGCCATCCGCTCCGCGCATGAGGGCGTCATTGGGCAAATCCTGACCATGAACCTGCTGCGTATTCAGGCCTTCTGGAGTCATTACCGTTTTCGCCGCCAGAATGCATTGCTAAATGCATTGTTACACCAGCAATTACGGCTAACCAGCGTGATCTCCAGTCTGCGTAGAATGCTTTTAAACTGGCCGACGCCGCCAGAAAACAGCCGCGAAGTTATTGAACAACTCTTAGCTGCGCTGGCGAAACCGCGCGCGGACAGCTACACCGTGGCGCGGATTATTGCCCCGCTACGCCCGCAGGATGAACAGGATTATCGTCACCTCGCGTTCTGGCAGCGATTACGCTATTTTTGCCAGCTATATCTGCGCAGCAGCCGTCAGTTATATCTGATCGAAAGCGGCGCGCCGGTGGATCAAATCCATATCCGCCGCACTCCCGGCCTTGCGCGGCATACGGATAACGCAGAGGCCATCTGGAGCGGCGTGCGTACCTTTTGCACGCTCACGGTGATTGGCGCCTGGAGTATTGGCGCGCAATGGGAATCCGGGCCCGGCGCATTAACCCTGGCGGCGATCAGTTGTGTCCTCTACTCCATCGTCGCCACGCCGTTTAAGTCGCTCACCTTATTGATGCGAACTTTAGTGCTGCTGTCCTTATTCAGCTTCGTGGTGAAATTTGGCCTGATGGTGCAAATCACCGATCTGTGGCAATTCTTGCTTTTCCTTTTTCCGCTGTTCGTCACGATGCAACTGCTTAAACTGCAGATGCCTAAGCTGGCGGGACTGTGGGGGCAGCTTATCGTTTTTATGGGCTCATTCATCGCCGTGACCAATCCGCCGGTGTACGACTTCGCCGACTTCCTTAACGATAATACCGCCAAGATCGTCGGCGTCGCGATTTCCTGGCTGGCGTTTGCGATTTTACGCCCCGGTTCCGATGCCGTAAAAAGTCGCCGCCATATCCGCGCGCTACGCCGGGATTTCGTCGATCAGCTTAGCCGTCATCCTTCCCATAGCGAAAGCGAGTTTGAATCGCTGACCTATCATCACGTCAGTCAGCTCAGCAATAGCCAGGATGCGCTGGCGCGCCGGTGGTTATTACGTTGGGGAGTGGTACTGCTGAACTGCTCGCATGTGGTGTGGCAGCTGCGCGCCTGGGAGTCGCGTTCCGATCCGCTTTCCCGGGTGCGGGATATTTGTATATCCCTGCTGCGTGATGTGATGAGCGAGCGCGGCGTGCAGCAACGCCCGCTTGCCGTCACGCTACAGGAATTACAGCGTATCTGCGACACGCTCGCACATCATCATCAGCCCGCCGCGCATGAGCTGGCGGCGATTATCTGGCGTTTACACTGTTCGCTGTCGCAGCTGGAACAGGCTCCAGCGCAGGGAACACTGTCTCCGGGTTATTTAATGACGCCGCAGGCGTAACGCATTCCGCCGCCGCCGAGCGGTTTCGGCTGATCGGACATGTTATCGCCGCCCACATGGATCATGAGCGCTTTATCTTTCACTTCATCAAGAGACTTCAGACGCGGCGCAGTAACCGGTTCGGTGGCGATACCATCATTATTAACGACTAACACCGGGAGGTCGCCCAGATGCCCCTGGCCTTCCGGTCCTTCATGCTTGCCGGTATTTTGTGGGTCCAGATGACCACCAGCGGCCTCTGCGGCAACTGCTTTGCCGTCTTTAATCGCGGGCTGGCAGCTACCGTTGGCATGAATGTGAAAACCATGCTCGCCCGGCGGTAACGCTTTAAGGTGTGGGGTAAATTTTAAGCCGCCTTCGGTTTCATCGATGACGACGGTGCCGATAGACTGTCCTACGCCTTGCGCCGTCACCAGGTTCATCTCTACTTTCTCGCTGGCGGCCTGCGCACCCGCACAGGCCAGCAGCGTCACCATCGCTAAACTTAATCGCTTCATAAAACCTCCGTTACATGTGGTCGTCTGTTAAGTGTAAACCACTGGCGAAAACATGAACGGAAAGTCAACGAGTTGGCGATTACGGCACGTCATAACCCAGTGCCGCCTTGCGGATTCGGAACCACTGTTGACGCGACAATGACAGCGTTTCCGCTTCTAGTGCGGCGCGTACGCGTTCGATTTTACCCGAGCCAATAATCGGCAGCGGCTGCGACGGCAAACGTAAAATCCAGGCATAGACCACCTGTTCAATAGAACTGGCGTTGAGTTCTTGCGCGATAACGGAAAGTTCCTGGCGCAACGGCTGATAAGCCTCATCATTAAACAGCCGACCGCCGCCAAGACATGACCAGGCCATCGGACGAATACGCAGTTGCTGTAATTGATCTAATGTGCCGTCCAGCAACAAAGGCTGATGAACCGGCGAGATCTCCACCTGATTGGTCGCCAGGGTGAACGGCAGGCGCGATTGCAGCAACGTAAATTGCGCTGGCGTAAAATTAGAAACGCCAAAATGGCGCACTTTGCCGCTTTGATGTAGATGTTGAAACGCCTCGGCGACGTCATCCGCATCCATTAACGGATCGGGACGGTGAATTAACAACATATCCAGATAATCTGTCGCCAGATTTTTTAATGACTGTTCGGCGCTCAGAATAATATGGCGGCGATCGGTAATATAATGACCGAGCCTATTTTCCGCTCTGGCGGTGGTCGCAATACCGCATTTGGTAACGATTTGCAGTTTTTCCCGCAAATGCGGCGCCAACGTTAGCGCCGCGCCAAACGCCGCTTCGCATTGATAACCGCCATAAATGTCCGCATGGTCAACGGTAGTGACGCCCAAATCCAGATGTTCTTCGATAAAACTCACTAACTGACGCGCGGACATATTCCAGTCCATCAGACGCCAGTAACCCATGACAAAACGCGAAAACTCCGGGCCTTGTGGAGCGATGGTGACACGCTGAACCATAACAGATTCCTCATAGAGAATAATGAGGTTGAGTATACGCAATTCCGCGTTTAAAAGAGTGAAGGTTGTTGAGGATCTTCCGATGGGAGAGGCTTGTTTGCGCGTATTTTACGCAAGAAACGCTGGCGACAAAGCCGCAGTACATTTTGTTTCTCGGCATCGCTCATTTTTTGCCAGTTAAACCGTTCGTCGCGGCTGCGCATACAGCCCCGACAAAAGCCACGCTCATCAGACTGACAGATACCGCGACATGGGCTTGCTACAGGAAAAAACTCCAACTGCTCGGCCACATCCCCTCCTCAACGTTTGGCGCTTATGACTATTGAAGACGCTAACTGACATTATGGCAACTCTGCTTGCAGTAGACCGACTGGTCTACTATACTGCCTGCTATGAATAAGCAAACCGAACACGATACCCGCGAACATCTGCTGGCCACCGGCGAGCAGCTTTGTATGCAGCGGGGTTTTACCGGCATGGGGCTTAGCGAGTTGCTCAAAACCGCCCAGGTGCCTAAAGGGTCGTTTTATCACTACTTTCGCTCGAAAGAAGCCTTCGGCGTCGCCATGCTTGAGCGACATTATGCCTGCTATCATCAGCGTCTTACGGCGCACTTCACCTCCGGTCCCGGTAATCATCGCGATCGTCTTCTCGCCTGGTATCAGGAAACGTTAAATCAGTTTTGCCAGCAAGGCGCCATCAGCGGTTGCCTGACGGTGAAACTGTCAGCGGAAGTCTGCGATCTGTCGGAGGATATGCGCTCTACGATGGATAAAGGGGCGCAGGAGATCATGGCACTGCTTGCACGCGCGCTGGAAGATGGCCGTAATAGCCACTGTTTACATTTCACCGGCCAGCCGTTGCCACAGGCGCAGGTACTTTATGCCCTGTGGCTGGGCGCCAATTTGCAGGCCAAAATATCCCGTAGCGCCGCGCCGCTGGAAAATGCGTTGGCGCATGTTAAGACCATCATTGCAACGCCTGAGCAGTAACAGGCGTTTTTATTTCCTTTATTACAAGACGACCGGTCTACTTATATCAGGAGCCACTATGTCATCAGCAAAACTGTTTACCCCCCTCAAGGTGGGTGCCATCACGGCGACAAATCGCGTATTTATGGCGCCTTTGACGCGTTTGCGGAGTATTGAACCGGGCGACATTCCTACGCCGTTAATGGCGGAATATTACCGTCAACGCGCCAGCGCCGGATTGATCATCAGCGAAGCCACACAAATCTCCGCACAGGCGAAAGGCTATGCCGGCGCACCGGGATTACACAGCGATGAGCAGATCGCCGCCTGGAAAAAAATCACTCAGGGAGTCCATGCCCAGGGCGGCCATATGGCGGTGCAACTGTGGCATACGGGCCGTATTTCACACGCCAGCCTGCAACCAGGCGGACAAGCGCCCGTCGCGCCATCCGCTATCAATGCGGGAACCCGCACCTCTTTGCGTGATGAAAACGGCCAGGCCATCCGCGTAGAGACTTCCACGCCGCGCGCGCTGGATACTCACGAGATTCCAGGGATCGTCAACGATTTCCGCCAGGCTATCGCCAATGCCCGAGAGGCAGGCTTCGATCTGGTGGAGCTGCACTCCGCGCACGGTTATCTGCTGCACCAGTTCCTCTCACCGTCTTCTAATCACCGTACCGATCAGTACGGCGGCAGCGTAGAGAATCGCGCCCGTCTGGTGCTGGAGGTGGTTGATGCCGGCATTAAGGAATGGGGCGCGGACCGTATCGGCATCCGCCTTTCTCCTGTCGGCACTTTCCAGAATGTCGATAACGGCCCGAATGAAGAAGCTGACGCCCTTTATCTGATTGAAGCGTTAGGCAAACGCGGCATTGCTTATCTGCATATGTCTGAACCAGACTGGGCGGGCGGCGAACCGTACAGCGACGCGTTCCGTGAAAAAGTGCGCGCACGTTTCCAGGGTCCCATCATCGGCGCTGGCGCCTATACGCCAGAAAAAGCGGAAGATCTGATCGAAAAAGGGCTGATTGACGCCGTGGCGTTTGGTCGCGATTACATCGCTAACCCGGATCTGGTAGCGCGTCTGCAATGTAAAGCGAAACTCAATCCACAGCGTCCCGAAAGTTTTTATGGCGGCGGCGCGGAAGGCTACACTGACTACCCTACTCTGTAATTTCATTGATAGCGGCCTCACATCGCCGCTATACTTTGAATATCTTGACTATTTTAAGGACAACGAAAATGCGTTTATTGCATACTATGCTGCGCGTCGGCGATTTGCAGCGTTCCATCGCTTTTTACACTAACGTTCTGGGCATGAAATTGCTGCGTACCAGTGAGAATCCGGAATACAAATACTCGCTGGCCTTTGTGGGATATGGTCCGGAAACGGAAGAAGCGGTCATCGAACTAACCTATAACTGGGGCGTTGAGAGCTACGACATGGGTAATGCGTACGGGCATATCGCGCTGAGCGTTGACAATGCTGCTGAAGCCTGTGAACGCATTCGTCAAAACGGCGGCAACGTGACCCGTGAAGCGGGGCCGGTAAAAGGCGGTTCGACCGTCATCGCCTTCGTTGAAGATCCGGATGGCTATAAAATCGAATTGATTGAAGCTAAAGACGCAGGCCGCGGTCTGGGTAACTGATCCCCCGCCGGGCGCAGGTCACTGCGCCCGTTGTTTTACTGCATCCCGGCGTAAAATTTGCCATAATACGCGCTGCATTTTTTCGTATTAAGAGACTCAGATGTCCGATAACGCTCAACTTTCCGGTCTGTGCGACCGTTTTCGTGGTTTTTATCCTGTCGTCATCGACGTTGAAACTGCAGGATTTAACGCTAAAACCGATGCGCTGCTCGAAATCGCCGCCATCACGCTGAAAATGGATGAACAAGGCTGGCTGATGCCGGACATGACGCTGCATTTCCATGTGGAGCCATTCGCTGGAGCCAACTTACAGCCGGAAGCGCTCGCGTTTAACGGTATCGATCCCTCTAACCCGCTACGCGGCGCGGTGAGTGAATATGAGGCGCTACACGCTATTTTCAAAATGGTGCGTAAAGGTATCAAAGACAGCGGTTGTAGCCGCGCCATTATGGTCGCGCATAACGCCACTTTTGATCACAGTTTTATGATGGCCGCCGCAGAGCGCGCCTCGCTGAAACGTAACCCGTTTCATCCGTTCGTCACCTTTGATACCGCGGCATTGAGCGGACTGGCGCTGGGACAAACGGTGTTATCAAAAGCGTGCCTGGCGGCAGGTATGGAGTTTGACGGCGAAAAGGCCCATTCCGCTTTGTATGATACCGAGCGGACAGCGGTACTGTTTTGTGAAATCGTCAATCGCTGGAAGCGCCTGGGCGGCTGGCCGTTACCTTTGCCGACGGACAAATAACGTGGCTAACGACGCCGCTTTTGCTCACGATGGCAGTAAAAAAGCGACCTTTACAGGTCGCTTTCTCCTTTCACAGATTACTCTGCGTCCGGCTCCTGAGTTTTATATTTTGCCGCAGTTTCTTTAATAAGCTGCTGCAACTCACCACGCTGATACATTTCAATCACAATATCACACCCGCCGACCAGCTCGCCGTCCACCCACAGTTGTGGGAATGTCGGCCAGTTGGCATATTTCGGTAATTCAGCGCGAATATCCGGGTTTTGCAGGATATCAACATAGGCAAAACGTTCCCCGCAGGCTGAAAGCGCCTGAACGGCCTGCGCAGAGAAACCACAGCTTGGCAGTTTCGGTGAACCTTTCATATACAGGAGAATCGGGTTTTCAGCGATCTGGCGCTGAATTTTTTCGATAGTGGTGCTCATTGTCTCGCTTCCTTAAACTACTTTTACGACTGAAGCCTGTCATTGTAACGGGTCAGGCTGGCAACGGAAAATAACATTTTCATCATGCCTTATTATTTTACCGTCTGCGGGAATAAGTTGTATACAAAATATCTTTTAAGCGGGTTGCCACGCAGTGATTTGTAGATAACGCGTTCGTGTTTAGCATTAATTGCTATTTTTTTTACATCTGTTAACGAAACACAGCTTCAGAAACCAAAAGCAATTACCAATCTGTGCTTTTGTAGATTAGAATTATCAGGTTTTGTAAATCATACGCAGGCATGAATCGCCTGCCTTTAACAGAGGATTGCTCAGTGGCGCGGATAAACAAAATCTCGATCACGCTCTGTGCTTTACTTTTTACTACTCTCCCTTTTACGCCAATGGCCCATGCTTCCAGGCAAGCCAAAGCGACGCCTGCTGTTTCTCATGTCACGAAAACGGCAGATAAAAAGAAAAGCACAACGAAAAAGATCAGTAAGACCAACAAAAAAAACGTAAAAAAAACCTCAAAAACCAGCCGTTCTTCTTCCGCTTCTACGCCAAAACGTACCACCGCCTCCACGAAATCTCGTCATACGACGCATCGTCGTAACAGAACCGCGCCCACGTCAATCGCCGCCCTCGACGTAACGGAAAAATGCACGACGCGTAAAGGCCGTAAGCCGCACTGCGTGAAGGGGAAAGGAACATTGCCGGTCTCTATTGCCGATGCGCATCGTGCAAAAGTACAAAAAGCGACGAAAACCGCGATGTCCAAGCTCATGAATCAGATTGGTAAACCGTATCACTGGGGAGGCGCGTCGCCGCGCACCGGTTTTGATTGCAGCGGTCTGGTGTATTATGCCTATAAAGATTTAGTGAAGATCCGTATCCCCCGAACGGCGAATGAGATGTATCACCTGCGTGACGCGGCGCCCATTGAGCGTAGCGAGTTGAAAAACGGCGATCTGGTGTTCTTCCGTACGCAGGGGCGCGGCACCGCCGATCACGTTGGCGTCTATGTCGGCAACGGTAAGTTTATCCAGTCTCCGCGCAGCGGTCAGGAAATTAAGATCACCTCACTGAACGAAGAGTACTGGCAGCGTCATTATGTCGGCGCCCGTCGGGTGATGACGCCTAAAACAATTCGCTAATATTTTATCCTGTCGTTTAACGACAGGATAACTTCTTCTTTTGCGCCACCTCTCAATTTGCTACCCTATCCTTACGCGCACCAGGGTTATTGTGCGTGCGCAATATTAATAATAAGGAGAGAAGCAATGTCGTTCGAATTACCTGCATTACCGTATGCCAAAGATGCTCTGGCACCGCATATTTCTGCTGAGACGCTGGAATATCACTATGGCAAACATCATCAGACTTACGTGACCAATCTTAACAATTTGATCAAAGGCACGGCGTTTGAAGGCAAATCGCTGGAAGAGATCGTGCGAGCCTCCGAAGGCGGTATCTTTAATAACGCCGCTCAGGTATGGAACCACACCTTCTACTGGAACTGCCTGGCGCCAAACGCTGGCGGCGAACCGACCGGGAAACTGGCTGATGCTATCGCGGCATCTTTTGGCAGCTTCGCAGAATTTAAAGCGCAGTTCACCGATGCCGCTATCAAAAACTTTGGTTCCGGATGGACATGGCTGGTAAAAAGCGCTGATGGCAAACTGGCTATCGTTTCTACCTCAAATGCCGGTACGCCGCTGACTACGGATGCAACGCCGTTGCTGACGGTTGATGTGTGGGAACACGCGTATTACATCGACTACCGCAACGCCCGTCCAAACTATCTGGAGCATTTCTGGGCGCTGGTTAACTGGGAATTTGTTGCGAAAAATCTCGCCGCATAAGTCTGAGTACGCAGAAGGTACGCCTTCTGCGTTTTAGAGAGGGATAGAATAGAGGAGACGCCCACCCTCAGAAGAGAGGAAATCAGTGCAGAGCGGCCGTTAATCCACCTGCGACAATCACGCCCAGAACAATCAGCGTAGTAATCAACGAAAATTTCAGGTCGGTACTCATCAAGTTTTCTCCTTTTTATTCCCACACAAAAAGTGATATAGCGCATTTTTGCACATTCCCGCACAAAAATCTCTCATGTTTTATATTGATAACTGTTTTTAACGCTTCCCCTTTTCCTCAAGATCAGACAAAATTCCAGGCTTACTGAATTAGCGTAACGGCCATTGACCCCTTCCTGACGTTCCGTGTCGTTTTTCCGGCGTGCCGCAACCCTGATGTTGCGATTAGGGTGTGTGTAGGCAAACGTTTACCTGGCGTTTCTCAGGAGCTTAGCGAGGGTCTGGAGTGAAATGTAATGGCAACAATTAAAGATGTAGCGAAACGAGCAAACGTTTCCACTACAACTGTATCACACGTAATCAACAAAACGCGTTTTGTCGCTGAAGAAACGCGTAACGCGGTCTGGGCGGCAATTAAAGAGCTACACTACTCTCCCAGCGCCGTCGCGCGTAGCCTGAAGGTTAACCATACCAAGTCGATAGGCTTACTGGCGACCAGCAGCGAAGCGGCCTATTTTGCCGAAATTATCGAGGCGGTTGAAAAAAACTGTTTCCAGAAAGGCTATACGCTGATTTTAGGCAACGCCTGGAATAACCTGGAAAAACAGCGCGCCTACCTGTCCATGATGGCGCAAAAGCGCGTGGATGGCCTGCTGGTGATGTGTTCTGAGTATCCAGAACCTCTGCTTTCCATGCTGGAAGAGTATCGCCATATTCCGATGGTGGTGATGGACTGGGGTGAGGCGAAGGCCGATTTTACCGACACGGTGATTGATAACGCCTTTGCAGGCGGCTATATGGCGGGTCGTTATCTGGTTGAGCGCGGCCACCGGGATATCGGCGTTATTCCCGGCCCGCTGGAGCGCAACACCGGCGCGGGCCGGCTGGCAGGCTTCATGAAAGCCATGGAGGAGGCGCTGATCAACGTGCCGGACAACTGGATTGTTCAGGGCGACTTCGAGCCGGAATCCGGTTACCACGCGATGCAGCAAATCTTATCGCAGTCACATCGCCCTACCGCCGTTTTCTGCGGAGGCGATATTATGGCGATGGGCGCGCTTTGCGCGGCTGACGAAATGGGGCTTCGCGTACCGCAGGATGTTTCGGTGATCGGTTATGACAATGTGCGTAACGCCCGTTACTTTACCCCGGCGCTGACGACGATTCACCAGCCCAAAGACTCTTTAGGCGAAACCGCATTTAATATGCTACTGGATCGCATCGTCAATAAGCGTGAAGAGTCACAGTCTATTGAAGTTCATCCACGCCTGGTTGAGCGTCGCTCGGTCGCTGACGGCCCGTTCCGCGACTATCGGCGTTAATCCCCGCAGTCGGGAGCCTCTTCTGGCTCCCGAAGCCACTCCCGATTCAACGTTTCGCTATCGCCCAAATAGTCCAGCAGCCATGCCAGCGCGGGCGAGGCCTCGTTTTGCTGCCACGTCACGCAACAGGCCGCATCGGGAAACGGATTCTCTAACGTCAGCGCCACCCATTTTCCGCTGTCTATCCACTGGCGGGCAAAATGCGTCGGCACCATTCCCACGCATAGTCCTGCCGACAGGCAGGTTGCCGATGACTCCCAGTCCGGTACGACGACCCTTTTTTGGTTATCCAGCAACCAGGTAATCCGTTTCGGTAAGGTTCGCGAAGTGTCTTCCCTGACCAGCGACGGCCAGTTGCGCAGGGTATCGTCGCTTAACGGCCCAGGCATTGACGCCAGCGGATGATCGCTTGCCACTACGCAGCTCCAGCTCAGGGTCCCCATATCCCGAAAAGCGTAACGCCCCCCTACCGGAATCGCCTGCGTCGCCCCAATCGCCAGTTCGACACGCCCGTCGGAGAGCGCGTCCCAGACGCCGTTAAACACCTCCTGAAAAACCAGCAGTTCCACATCGTCAAAATGGCGATAGAAATCGACGATCATCTGCCGGGTACGTTCTGGTCTGACGATATTGTCCACCGCAATAGCTAACTGCCCGCGCCAGCCATTAGCAATTTGCTGACACTGCTGGCGAGTGATCTGCATTTTTTTGATAACAGAACGCCCTTCTTTTAAAAACCAGATGCCAGCAGGCGTCAGTTCAACATCACGGTGACGTCGTACAAAAAGCGGTACGGCCAGCCACTCCTCTAGCTGACGAACGGTGTAACTGACTGCTGAAGGCACACGGTGCAGTTCCTGCGCCGCCGCGCTAAAACTGCCATTGCGCGCCACGGCGTCAACCACTTCAAGCGAGTATTCCGACCACATAATTTGCCTACAAAAATTTTGAATTCACTGGACAAATATTAACGTTTCACAACCGTAATTTCACTCCCTACACTCTGCGACAATGTCTGTCTGATAAGAAAGAGAAACAAATATGCAACCTGGAAAAGGTTTTTTAGTCTGGTTAGCCGGCCTTAGCGTGCTGGGGTTTCTGGCTACGGACATGTACCTGCCCGCGTTTGCCGCCATACAGGCGGACTTACAAACGCCTGCCGCCGCTGTCAGCGCCAGCCTCAGCCTTTTTTTAGCTGGCTTTGCCGTCGCGCAACTCCTCTGGGGACCGCTATCGGATCGTTATGGCCGTAAACCGATTTTACTGCTGGGGTTATCTATCTTTGCACTCGGAAGTCTGGGGATGCTGTGGGTAGAAAGCGCGGCAGCACTGCTGACGCTGCGCTTTGTGCAGGCCGTCGGCGTTTGCGCGGCAACGGTAATCTGGCAAGCGCTGGTGACCGATTATTATCCTTCGCAAAAAATTAACCGTATCTTCGCCACGATCATGCCACTGGTGGGATTATCCCCGGCGCTTGCGCCCTTACTGGGAAGCTGGATACTGACGCATTTCTCATGGCAGGCGATTTTCGCCACCCTGTTCGTGATTACGTTGTTGCTGATGTTGCCGGCGCTGCGCTTAAAACCATCGGTAAAAGCGCGTACCGAAGGACAGGATAAACTCACTTTCGCGACGTTGTTACGCTCTAAAACCTATCGCGGTAATGTGCTGATTTATGCCGCCTGTTCCGCCAGCTTTTTTGCGTGGCTAACAGGGTCGCCGTTTATTCTCAGCGCGATGGGTTACAGCCCGGCAGTGATTGGCCTGAGCTATGTTCCGCAAACCATCGCTTTTCTGATTGGCGGATATGGTTGCCGCGCGGCGCTACAAAAATGGCAGGGCTACCAATTGCTTCCGTGGCTGTTAGGGCTGTACGCGCTGAGCGTTATCGCCACCTGGGGAGCGGGCTTCCTGAATAATGCCTCACTGGTGGAGATCCTGATTCCTTTCTGCGTAATGGCGATTGCTAATGGCGCCATCTACCCTATCGTCGTCGCGCAAGCGTTACGCCCTTTCCCTCAAGCCACGGGACGCGCTGCGGCGCTACAAAATACGCTGCAACTGGGGTTATGTTTCCTGGCAAGTCTGGTAGTTTCATGGCTCATCAGCACGCCGCTGCTGACCACCACCAGCGTAATGCTCTCTACCGTTGTTCTGGCGGCGTTAGGTTACAAAATGCAGTCTCATGCAGAGTGCGCTGAGGCCGAATTTCACCATGCCAATGTCGCCCACGACAAGTCTCACTAAAAGCTTGTTAACCGCTGGTAATTAGCACGCTAACAATTTTCGGTTGAATCATCAAAAATTGCGGCCTATACTGATTCACGGTTGTTTATATTACGATAATTATTAGGCATTAACGGGAACCGGAGCGTTCCCGATTCACCATGGATGGCCTTTTCGGCAAGGGTTCCTCCCTTCCTCTGTTCTACGTCGGATAACTGGCTCACGGAATTGCCCGTGGGATTTCTCACAAAGCCAAAAAAGCGTCTACGCTGTTTTAAGGTTCTGATCACCGTCCAGTGATGGAGAAACTATGAGTTCATCGTGTATAGAAGAAGTCAGCGTACCGGATGATAACTGGTACCGAATCGCCAACGAATTGTTAAGTCGCGCGGATATTACAATTAATGGTTCCGCCCCGTCTGACATTCGTGTTAAGAATCCCGATTTTTTTAAACGCGTCCTTCAGGAAGGATCGTTGGGGTTAGGTGAGAGTTACATGGATGGCTGGTGGGAATGCGAGCGTCTGGATATTTTCTTCAGCAAAGTCTTACGTGCCGGTCTTGAAAATCAACTCCCCCACCATGTTAAAGATACGCTCCGTATCCTCGGCGCGCGTCTGATTAATCTACAAAGTAAAAAACGCGCCTGGATTGTCGGCAAGGAACATTACGATCTTGGTAATGACCTTTTTTCCCGTATGCTCGATCCCTATATGCAATATTCTTGCGCCTACTGGAAAGATGCAGATACGCTGGAAGCGGCACAGCAAGCCAAGCTGAAATTAATTTGCGAAAAGCTACAGCTACAACCGGGGATGCGTGTGCTGGATATCGGCTGCGGCTGGGGCGGCCTGTCACAATATATGGCGACCCATTATGGCGTTAGCGTGGTGGGCGTAACGATCTCCGCTGAACAACAAAAAATGGCGCAGACGCGTTGCGAAGGTCTGGATGTCTCCATTCTCCTGGAAGATTATCGCGACCTTAACGATCAGTTTGACCGAATCGTCTCTGTCGGCATGTTCGAACATGTCGGGCCAAAAAACTACAACACCTATTTTGAGGTTGTTGACAGGAATTTAAAACCGGATGGTCTTTTCCTGCTCCATACTATTGGTTCTAAAAAAACCGATCATAATGTCGATCCGTGGATCAATAAGTATATTTTCCCCAACGGTTGCTTGCCGTCTGTTCGTCAAATCGCCGAGGCCAGCGAATCACACTTTGTAATGGAAGACTGGCATAACTTTGGCGCCGACTATGACACGACTCTGATGGCGTGGCATGAGCGCTTTATCAATGCCTGGCCAGAGATTGCGGGCAATTATAACGAGCGCTTTAAACGTATGTTCAGCTATTATCTCAACGCCTGCGCGGGTGCGTTTCGCGCGCGTGATATCCAGCTTTGGCAGGTGGTATTTACGCGCGGCGTTGAAAACGGTCTGCGCGTTCCTCGCTAATCATCTCCCCCGCATTTCATGCGGGGGAATCTTATTTTCCGTTAGCCAATGTCGGCCTGATTTCTGACCGCATTTTCTCGTGCAGCCAGTACGCGTTCTACGGTATCAACAACCGCCTGCGTTTGCGGATCGATCTCGATATTCACACGCTCACCCAGTTTTTTTCTGCCAAGCGTAGTACGTTCCAGCGTTTCCGGAATGAGATGCACGCAGAAGCGCGTTGGCGTTACCTCGCCGACGGTCAAACTGATGCCGTCGACGCCGATAAAGCCTTTATACAGGATATACTTCATCAGGGACGCATCCTGCACTTTAAACCACACCTGATGGTTATTTTCGGAGGTCAGGATTTTCGCGATCTCCGCCGTCGTAATAATATGCCCCGACATCAGATGACCACCGATTTCATCGCTGAATTTGGCGGCGCGCTCTACGTTGACCTCATCACCTACCCTCAACGCGCCCAGATTGGTGATGCGCAACGTTTCTTTCATCAGATCAAAGCTTATCTGGTTGCCGTTTATTTCAGTCACCGTCAAACAGCATCCGTTATGCGCTACCGACGCCCCCGTCTCCAGCCCCTCCAGCATGTAGTCCGGTAACGTCACCACATGGGTGCGAAAGTTGGGTTTTTCATCAATCGATACCAGTTTCGCGGTACCCTGTACGATCCCCGTAAACATATCTTCAACTCCTGAAATAAATAAAAGCAGAACTGTTCAGCACAATAGCAGGTGGAAAAACAGCTTGCCAGCAATGCGCCGTTAACAACTGTTTTTTCGCTGGAGAAATAGTAATACCCCGCTACAATAGACTGAAATTTCCCCTGCTATTTCTTTTGGCTGCCACTACGGCGGCTTTTTAGTCTTTCATATAACAACAAAATAAAAGGTGAATACGTGCAGAAGTATACCAGTGAAGCGCGTCAGTTATTAGCGTTAGCGATACCGGTGATCCTTGCGCAAGTGGCACAGACCGCAATGGGATTCGTCGATACCGTCATGGCAGGAGGCTATAGCGCTACGGACATGGCTGCCGTCGCTATCGGCACCTCTATCTGGCTTCCCGCCATTTTGTTTGGTCACGGCTTACTGCTGGCCTTGACGCCCGTGATTGCGCAACTCAATGGCTCCGGCCGTCGTGAGCGTATCGCGCATCAGGTTCGACAAGGGTTCTGGCTGGCGGGCTTTGTCTCCGTGCTGGTGATGATCGTCCTGTGGAATGCCGGATACATTATCCGCTCCATGCATAATATTGATCCGGCGCTGGCCGATAAAGCCGTGGGTTATCTTCGCGCGCTACTGTGGGGCGCGCCAGGATACCTTTTCTTCCAGGTAGCTCGAAACCAGTGCGAAGGTCTGGCCAAAACCAAACCGGGTATGGTGATGGGATTTTTGGGCCTGCTGGTGAATATTCCGGTGAACTATATTTTTATCTATGGCCATTTTGGTATGCCTGAACTCGGCGGTATCGGCTGCGGCGTTGCGACCGCGGCGGTCTATTGGGTGATGTTTATCGCCATGCTTTCTTACATTAAACACGCGCGTTCAATGCGTGATATTCGTAATGAAACAGGCTTTGGCAAACCCGATAGCGTCGTCATGAAGCGCCTGATTCAACTAGGGTTACCGATTGCGCTGGCGCTGTTCTTTGAAGTGACGTTGTTTGCGGTCGTTGCGCTGCTGGTTTCGCCATTAGGTATTGTGGATGTCGCGGGTCATCAGATTGCGCTTAACTTTAGCTCGCTGATGTTCGTACTGCCGATGTCGCTGGCTGCGGCGGTAACGATTCGAGTGGGTTATCGTCTGGGCCAGGGCTCAACGCTGGATGCGCAAACCGCAGCGCGTACCGGTTTAGGCGTCGGCATTTGTATGGCTGTGGTTACCGCGATCTTTACCGTTACTCTGCGTAAGCATATTGCTTTGCTCTACAATGACAACCCTGAGGTCGTGGCGCTTGCCGCGCAATTAATGCTGCTCGCTGCGGTTTACCAGATTTCCGACTCTATACAGGTTATCGGCAGCGGTATTCTGCGCGGTTATAAAGATACGCGTTCCATCTTTTTTATCACCTTTACCGCCTACTGGGTGTTAGGTTTACCCAGCGGTTATATCCTGGCGTTAACGGATCTGGTGGTGGTTCGTATGGGACCGGCAGGCTTCTGGATGGGGTTCATCATCGGCCTGACCTCGGCGGCGGTGTTAATGATGCTACGGATGCGCTATCTACAACGTCAGCCGTCCGCCATCATTTTGCAGCGCGCTGCGCGATAATACGACGATAGCCGTCGCATGGCGGCTATTTTCTCGACATGTTGCATATTTCCACCGCAATCAGGTGATTTCAGGAAGAAAATTGCGATTTCCCTCTTGCCTCATTGCAGTTGTGACGCTAATATTCGTCCCCGTTGTCACCTACAACGTTGCGTTCATAGCTCAGTTGGTTAGAGCACCACCTTGACATGGTGGGGGTCGTTGGTTCGAGTCCAATTGAACGCACCATCATTTTAATGCGTCTGTAGCTCAGTTGGTTAGAGCACCACCTTGACATGGTGGGGGTCGATGGTTCGAGTCCATTCAGACGCACCAATCCATTATCTTGTATTAATTTTATAATACGCTATCTGGTGCTTGTGTCAGGCTAAACGCGATTATTTTCAGTCCCTCATCTTTATCGTCAAACAAATCAACGCGCTGCTCTATACGCTATTACCCCTCTTAACCTTCGCAGTGGCCTGAAGAAGCATACCAAAGGCATTTATGGTGTTTCGGTAGAATGCGCATAATCTATCTTCATCACCATACGTAACAAGGCTGCAACGGGTTCAAATAACGTTTCAGGAATTTTATCTCCACGTTCCACTTCAAAAAATAATGAGCGGGCCAGCTCAACATTTTCAACAACGGGGATGCAGTTGCGTTCAGCGATGTTAACAATATAGTTAGCTTGAGCATCACTACCTTTTTCCAGAACGCGTGGTATTGGCATATCGGTGGGATGATAGCCAAGACAAACCGCAATATGCGTTGGATTACGCACTACCGCAACAGATTGTTTAACAGATTGAGCTAAACTCCCACTTTGTATTTCACTCTGCATTTCCCGACGCCGTGTCTTCATTTGAGGGTCTCCCTCCAGATCTTTATGCTCCTGTTTTACGTCATCTTTACTCATTTTTAGATCTTTTCTAATCTTATAATATTGAAAAGAATAGTCCAGTATGCCAACGACGATATAAAAAGCCATCACCCCTACCCATAACCATTTTATTAAAGAAGAAACTACAAGCAGGCCACAGGCTAACCCACAGTACGGTAGTGCCCGAAAAGTACTGGCATAATAATAAAAGAAAAAGGCAAAGATAAGAGATAGCATGATAACTTTTAGGCTGGATTTACATAATTCCACTACGCTATGTAAAGAGAATATCTGCTTAAAATTACTTACCGGATTTATATGCTCGCTTTTAAAACCAATGGCCTTGCTGGCAATAACCACCCCCACCTGAAGAAACACGCTACCCACAGTAGCAACTATTACCCCTGCGCCCAGAAACAGCAGTGCAGAAGTCAATGACTCTATCAAAGCATGAGTCAATTGCGTTAATGCATAAGAAAATGGTTTATTTACTAATTGTAATGTGAAAGTTATTGACGCAATCAGTATCAAAATCATCTTTTCAGTAAAAAAATGAAAATACAAATAAAGCGCAATCAGCTGAAATAATGATGTTATTTCAATACTTTTGACGACCTGCCCTTCCTTACGGCCATCACGTAATTTCTTTTCTGTAGGCTGTTCTGTTTTCTCGCTCATACAGATGGGAACCAGTCTTTCAGATAAATATAAAATTTATCGCTTTCAACCAAATAGTGATGAAGAGCATAAGGGAATGAGATCAGGAGCGTCAGTAGAACTAATATACTTTTGAGCGGCATTGAGAAGAAAAACACATTCAATTGTTGTGCCGACCGATTTAAAAGACCTAAAGCCAGATCGGCTAATACCATACATATTATGGCAGGAAGAGAGAAACTGACACATAATTGATAAAGCGTTCTCCACTCTGCCTGGATATATTTTAAAAATTGCCGATCAAATAATAAAGTACGCCCCGGTGGTAAATATTGGTATGACTCATACAAAATGTTTAATATAAACTCCATGCCGCCGCTTATAAAGAAAATAACACACAAAAACTGGCTGAAAAGCAAGCCAAAAAGTGAGGTTTCAGCTTCCATTGTAGAATTGAATATCGTACCCATTGTCGCGCCACGTAAAGTATCAAGCAGAAACCCCGCCATATCAACGGCCCAAAAGGGAACCGCCGCACAAAACCCAATTAAAAAACCAATAATCACCTCTCCGGTGACTAACCCTAACCAACTGTAATCTTTACCAATATGCATCATAATCTTCTGCTGGTAAATGATTGGTAAGATGGGAAAGGTAAGTGACATAAGCACGCCATTACGTAAAAGCGCGGACCCTAAACTGCCACTTTTTAATAGGGGAAGTAATAAAGAGAGGCTCAATGGTCGAATAAAAGCCACAGCCAATGCAATAAGCCACTCATTTACCTGTTGTGCCATTCAACCATGCTCTCCAATTCGTAACATTATCTGCCGGGTATAATTCAACAGGATACCGCTAAGCCATGGGTAGCTGACCATTAAGGTTATTGCAATTGCCAATAATTTAATCATGAACTGTAGCGTTTGGTCCTGTATTTGAGTCAAGGCCTGAACAAGGCTTACGATGACACCAACTACCGATGCCACCAACACCACCGGCATAGACGTAAACAGGACGATCCATAAAAGTTGCGTTACAAATTGCGTCAATTCAGAATCATTCATGAAAAGCTCTGTACCAATTGCGCCAGTGTCAGATCCCAACCGCCTGCCAGTAAAAATATTAGCAGCTTAAACGGCAATGAAATGGTCATCGGCGACACCATCATCATCCCCATAGCCAGCAGTATATTTGAAATAAGCAGGTCAATAGCCAGAAAGGGAAGATAAATAAGTAATCCAATCCGAAACGCCTGCGTTAACTGACTCACCGTAAATGCCGGAATTAATATGAGCAAAGAATCAGGTTTTATCTTTCTTTTTATGTCTTCAGGCCAGGTTCGTTTTATCAAATTCCGAAAATAATTGGCTTCCTTTTCTTCAGAGTTTTTTTGCAAAAACTGTCGATAAGGCGCTAATGCTTTACTGTCCCACTCCGACGTCCAGAAAGGAGCGCCAGCGACCTGAACCGGATGCCAGCGCTCTTTTACAGCTAATAGCGTCGGCCCCATAATGAATAAGGAAAGTACAAGCGCGAGGCCATACAGTGCGATATTTGGGGGAACTTGTTGAATACCCAGAGCATTTCGTAAAATCGAAAATACCACCGCCAGTTTAAGGAAAGAGGTTCCCATGACGATAATGAGAGGCAGTATTGAAAGCAGAAACAATATACCAATCAGTTGCAAAGGCGAATCGGGTAAAGACATACTGTATCTCTCATGACACGACCTGGAACGCTATTATATTGTTCGCATATTATTTTTCTTATCAGGTTTACGCTGTATTTTTGGAAAGATACCAACGTGTAATACGCACCATAAATTCATTGCCACAGGCAATCAACTCACCTTGCCCAATAATACGGTCATTTACTCTTATCGTCACCTCTGGCGCAAAACATCCACCTACAGGCAAAACGTCCCCCGTTTTAAGTTGCCGTAATTGTCCAATTTCCAGACTCGCACGTCCGATCTCAAAGAGCACCTGTTGTGGTATCTGCTCAAGTTCGACTGAAGACGTTCCGTCACTCTTTGACATTGGGCTCCCTGACGCAAGTAGCGTTTCGATATCCTGGACTAATTCGTCAAATTTCATCGTGTTATCCTCTGTCAGCAATACCCTTGCGTAGATTCCCCCTGGTAGTTGAATAGCAAAAAAACCGAGTCTGATGTCGCCAAAGCAATGAATCCGAACGCCCATGCCGATTTCGATAGACTCAAGTTCAATTAATGTAAGCTGGCACCAGCCTAAATATACAGGGACTACAATAGGAGGAGCAGGATAAATCTGTTGACGCTCAGCAGAAAGCTCTCCGACTATATTGCGCAAAAAACCCGTTGGCCATGTAAAAATAATGCTATGGAACTCATGTTCTTCAACTATCCATTTAATATGCAACGCTAGCTGATGTGGTAGATTACTGCAGGATGTTGGCGGTTCGTTCTGACAGAGGGTGGCATCACTGGCTTGCAATAACGGCGCCAGCCCCCATTCAGCTATTCCATATAGCAATTCAGGATCGATAGCCGATCGATTAGCGGTGCCAATTAACCCTTCACACCAGCGCTGCCAGCATTGTTCTGCAATCCACACCCTACCCAGCTCATTATGATAATTTATGGTAAATAATGTCCCTTGCTGTACTGGATATTGTTGCATACTCAATGTCAGCTCACCAATGGTAGCGCCTTGCGTTGGAAGCATCTCCACCCACGGACGCTCTTCATTCGCTATTCTTAACATAGAATATCTCCAGGGAAATTATATACCCCATATGCAGCAACTGAGACTCCAGCCACTGCTTTAGCGCTTTCATCGAACGGTAAATTTCATGATGAGGGACATTGATTCTTAACTGGATTAGCCCCCCTGATTCACATACTTCACACTCTACACCGTCAAGATAACCGCCACTAACACGATAACGTTGCGTGAAAACCACGTTCTTATTCAATGCTGCAGGAGGATTATTCTCACCAATGGGTAATGCCTGGTGCATGAGTTGTTCAAAGTCCATACGTTCCGCCTCCGCCTCGTTATCATCCTGATAAGACTGGCATGGCAACCCTAGACTTCCTTCAACTTTGGTAATACGCATCGCTTAATACCATAGTAATTTTTTCTTTCTTTTTCATAAGCGCATTAAAATTCTTCTGTAATTCGCTTCGCCGGGAGACAAGCTGCTGATACTGATTTTCTAACTGCTGCCGTTGCGTCAAAAAGCTCTGCGCCTGTGTGAATAGTCCGGCCATTTGTTGTTTCTTATCCAACAATAAATGACAAGATAACGTACCTTGCCAGCCCATTAATTCTTTCAGTCTGGTAGTCACTGCTAAAACGCGCGTCTGGCAAATCTGCTGTTCCGTAATAATCGCCTGTTGCTGCTGATCAAGTACGGTAAGTTTGCCGCGTAATTGCTTTTCACGCCGCGCGATTATCTCCAGCAAAGTTTCCATGATCACTCGGTGAGTATTTGGTGTAATTTTTCTATGAGTAGCTCGGGTCCGCATACTTCATCCTTACTTTGTCGCAAAAATGTGCAAATATCCGGATAGGTATCAATGGCTTTGTCAGTATCTGTATCAACTCCTCGCTGGTATTCCCCAATGCGTATTAACAGTTCAACCTCCTGGTAAAGCGCCAGGCGCCGTCGCAATATAGCCGCCAGTTGACGATGCTCATGGCTGGTAACGACTGGAAAAACGCGGCTGAGCGTTGCCAACACGTCAATGGCAGGATAATGCCCCCTCTCTGCAAGCCGTCGGGATAGCACAATATGTCCATCAAGCAGTGAACGGACTTCATCCGCCAACGGCTCATTCATATCATCGCCTTCCACCAGTACCGTATAAAATGCGGTAATACTGCCTTTTTCCCCCATTCCTGTACGTTCTAAAAGTCGTGGCAATGCACTAAATACGCCTGGCGGATATTCCCCAGAAACCGCGGTCTCTCCGGCGGCCAGAGCGATTTCCCGTGCGGCCCTGGCATAACGCGTCAGTGAGTCGGCAAGCAAGACGACTCGCTTTCCATTATCGCGAAAAAATTCTGCTATCGTGGTGGCCACAAACAGCGCCCTCACGCGCTCTAAGGCGGGTCTGTCAGAGGTTGCGACAACAATGACACAACGTTTTCGGGCCTCTTCAGACAGTGTAAAATCGATGAATTCGCGGACTTCTCGTCCACGCTCACCAATTAACACCAGAACATTACTGTCTGCGTCTGGAGCATTACACAGCATCGCCAGAAGCGTGCTTTTCCCCACGCCAGGAGCAGAAAAAATACCCACTCGTTGCCCTTCGCCACAGGTCGCAACGCTATCAATAGCGCGAATCCCCGTCATTAATGGTTGAGTAATAGGCTGTCGAACCATTGCGGGAGGAGGCATTGCATCATAGTCTTTCCAGCAGACGTCGGGCAGTTCGCGGCCATCAAGGGGACGACCAAAGCCATCAATGACTCGCCCTAATAACGCTTCGCCCACGGGAACCTGATGGCGTCGCCTTAAGGCCATCACTTGCTGCCCGCAGTGAAGTCCGATAGTACTCGTAAAAGGAGATAGCAAAGCTTTGCTGCCATTAATCCCCACGACTTCAGCAAGTTCTTCTCCAGGCTTTATACAGCACAACTCTCCCATAAATACCCCAGGCAACCACGCATTTAACAACGTTGCGCTGACATCCTGAATTCGGCCCCATCGACAATAACCATCGGGGGGCGGATATTTCAGCCTCAGACGTTGCATCAATTCATTCTTCATCGTCCGCCAACTCCTCTTCGCTAAGGTCAATACTTTCTACTACTTGTATAAGGCTCTCCTCTCCTAATTCCTGCCATGACAAAATCGGTACGTCGAACAAGGTGGCTTCTGTAATTTTTCGCAAGAAACGTCGGGTGTCGACAGAAGTGACAATGAATAATTTGGTTGACTGCTTCAGCGCCTGCTCGATAAGTTGCAGGATCTGCGTCTTATGACGAGACGACAGCGCAGTATAGGTCCCCATTGCCGTCTGGCGAATGGATTCACGCACGAGGTTCTCAATACCTTCGCCGATCCGCAAAATCGGCAGCGGTTTTCCTTCCGGATTAAGACGACGCAGAATATGACGGCGAAGCGCGATACGGACATATTCTGTCAACATCAGGACATCTTTTTCACGTGGCGCCCAGTCAATTAAGGTGCCGAAAATAAGACGTAAATCTCTAATAGAAACCCGCTCTGATACAAGCCGCTGCAGAGTTTCAGCGATTTTATTAATGGGTAACTGGCGCTGAAGTTCTTTCACCAGCTCAGAGTAGTTTTTTTCCATCGCATTCATTAGATAACGCGTTTCCTGAACACCAATAAACTCTCCCATATGCCGAAGCAGGACACATTTTAATAAGGCAGAGATACGTTGGCTGCCCGCGAAAACGTCCAGTCCAAAACCTTGCGCCTTATGGGCCATATCTTTTGTAAGCCAACAGATCTGCCCCATCCCGTTCGGTAACGTCTGGCTATCACCCACCACACTGGCGTCCGCGCCTATCAATAAATAATCCGCCTGGGCGGGAATAGATAAACTAAATACGGGTTCCTGATATAGCAGTACCGTCAATTTTTCGGTGGGTTCAGGCAAAACCTCAATATTCACCTCAGGGAGAGGGACGCCGGTATCCTCAAATAAAAACCATCTCATGGCGTCAATATCACGAATCAGGTCGGCAGAATGTAACGTCGGGGTAAGACGTAAGATTAGAGGACATGCGCCGGGAACCATACTATCTTTTTCCGGCGCTTCGACGCCATTTGCGGAAACCACAGACTTTTTGCGACGAATGAGGATAATTGGCAATGCTAACAACGCTGAAAAGAAAGCGAGAGTGATAAAAGGAAAGCCAGGAATTAAGGCGAGGAGCATTAAAACCACAGCGGTTAATATTAGCGACTGAGGTTGTCTGGCAATTTGAGAACTCAACTCTGTCGCCAGGTTCTGGCGTTTCTCACCCGGAACACGGGTGACAATAATTCCCGCGCTAAGGGAAATCAGCAGCGATGGAATTTGCCCACATAAACCATCTCCGATTGACAGTACGCTATAAGTGTGAACAGCCTCACTCATCGACATATCATATTGTACGATAGCGATAATAATACCGCCGATAATGTTCACCAGAACAACAATAATACCGGCAATCGTATCGCCTTTAACAAATTTCATCGCACCGTCCATCGCACCGAGAAAACGACTTTCCTGCTGGACGTGTTGCCTTAATGTACGGGCATGGTCTGCATCGATAACTCCGGCACGCAAATCGCCATCGATACTCATTTGTTTGCCTGGCATCCCATCAAGCGAGAAACGTGCGCTAACTTCCGCCACCCTCTCGATACCTTTTGTAATGACAATAAATTGCACGATAGTAATGATGGTAAATACGACCAACCCAACGGTGAGATTTCCTCCTACGACAAACTTACCGAAAGCATCCACAATATTACCGGCATTATGTTGTAACAGTACCAGCCGTGATGTGCTGATTGTGAGTGACAAACGATATAATGTAGTAATAAGTAATAAAGACGGAAATACCGATAAATCGAGAGGGTCACTAAGATAAATAGCAATTAAGAGCAGGATCACTGAAAACATAAGGTTGATAGTAATCAGGATATCAACCATCCAGGTCGGTAAAGGTAACAGCATCATCACAATAGCGATTAATAACACCGTCGCCAGAACCATATCCTGCCGACCCGCGCATACACTGAGCCACTGTTGCGCCCTGATTCCCTCACCTAACCATGAACGCATTGCGACTCCAGAAATTTTATTTGTCGATGATGTAATCGTAACCAGAGCTCGGCGGAGCTGGAAAGAGGAGGAGAACAACTCATTGCAAGCCCATCGCGCAACAAAAATAATCGTTGAGGAATACCCTGGAACGCTGCAGGTTTCCAGTGAGTTAAGGCTTTAAAAAGCAGATCTTCGTCTAAGAAGGTTTGCTTGAGTATCTGACATAAGTGAATACGACCGTTATGATAGTTTAGATAGGTTTCATATTGTCCTTGCCGCCAGAACATATTGGTTGCTAAAGGCCGTTCAGCTAATCCTGCTAATTGAATAAAAAGCTGAATATTACGTTCAGTAATGAGATCCCAATCCATCCTGCCGCCTCATGATGAGCCAGAACGCCAATTTACCTAAATATTGAAAGCCAGGTATCAGAATAAAACCTGATTTACCTTTACTTCACGAAGCGTTTCGAGAATTTGTTCACGTTGATCTTCGTCGTTAAAACAGTTATCGGGTATCAGCATAAACTGCGCATCAAGTTGTTGGAGTAGCCGATTGAACATCTTCGATGAAGAAACTATAGCGGTAAGTCTATCAAGCAACCAATCACTGAAAAGCCAGCGCTCACAAATGATATCGAGTAGTAGCGGCAGTAATGTATTAGGCGGCAACTGGCAAATCCACTCCTCACGCTGGCACTCTTTTTCAAGGCCAAGGAATAACAACAAACGACGCAAGCGTACTAATGCTGCGGCCAAACGACTTTGCTCCGAGGGTTCGATGCATATGCTAAGTTCAAAGGCTATCGCTCTTAGCAAAATACGGACCCGTTCACAGCGATCCGGCCAGTCTGCCACGCGTCTGAACCACTGCGATAAGGGCATTTCATCGTTGTCTATCGCCTGTTGCATAAAACGCTTCAGCGAGGACAGCGTAGCGGTATCCACTTCGCCAAGTTCCAGTAAACTAAAAACGGCAAGTTCCCATCCCTCCTCCGCTGTAAGCGTATCCAGTTGCGATTGCAAATCGCGTTTTTTCTTTTTTGACAACCCGCCGGCAGTAAGCGCCATTGCAAGAGCGATAATTTGATACGCATTCTGTAAATCAGGATCACTATTCTCTTCGGTAAGCGGACGCAACGTTGCTCCATTATCCTCCTGTATTTGTTTTATCAAACGCAGCAAAGCCTGCTGTCTGCGCTCCAGTTTCTCAGCATCAATGAATTTATAACTTTCGCGCAGTTTACCACTCAGCGCCATTCCTATTTCTTCCATCGTCTCATAGAGCGCTGCCCCCGTCGTTTCCTGTAACTCCTGGAGAGCTAACATTGAAGGCGAAATAACCTCTTGTTCCTCTATAACCTGGCCAGGGGTAAATGCTGTAGGGGGCGTCATTTTTATCTCATTAATTTTAATATTCATCGCTACCTCCTTTATCTTCACCATTACGTAACCATTTCAGTAACGCGTTGAAATGACGAGAAAGTGAAAATTCAACGGCATATCGTGTTGAGGAGAGTTCAGCCTGATCGGGAGAGAAACCAGACTCGATAATCAACGTAAACCGCTTGCCAAAAGTTTCACGCATCAATGCCTCTTTTTCAGGATGAATACGCAAATAAAGCGCTCCCTCTTCCGCCATAGCCGTAGCCTGGCGTGCCAGACGATGGCACATAACACTGTCTACCGACTGTTGGTCGAACCAGGCCAACAGAACCTGTTCTATACTATTTTTAATATGATGCTCTGCTTGATCGACCAATGAACGAAATTGATTTTCATCGTCTTGTAAATGTTTTACATGCTGTTCCAGCCATTCCACTTCCATTTTTTCCAGCGTATTTTTACGCAACCACGCTAGTTCTTGTTGCTGCTCAACTTTCTGTTCACGCTGATAACGATAGGCGTCTCGGATGATTTTTTCAGCCTTACGGTAAGCGGAGCTCACAATAGCATGTGAAACTCTCTTAGCTTGTTGCTCTTGTGCAAATAAAGTTAATTGTAATGTTATCCACTGTGACTCAATAATATTTCGAGCGGGTAGCTTATGGTTAATTTCCGTCAGTGGAAGTGAAGTGAAACTCATAGCAAATGCTCCATGAAGATAATCTCGGTAAGAGAAGTCTTCGGCCAAAGTATACGCTGCGGAGGGGGTAATAATACTAATAGCGCATGTAAAACCGCATCGTCATGCGCTTCCCGATTAAGAATGGCGGTACCGATCTGCAATGCAGTTTGTTGCATCACTTGCGGAGGAAGTAATTTGCCATCTCTTTGCCCCAACCAACCATATAGCTGCCAGATCTCATCCTCGCTAAACCACTGTAGAAGCAATTGCCGATACTCTGGTAGCATAAAATAGTCACTGCACCTGAGTTTGAATAATCCCAGCCCAAAGGCAAATGCCGATATACGCGGCGCAAGACGAACCTGCCGTTTTTGCCTGTCATTTAAACAGGCTGGAATAACAGAGCTTCCCCTTAGTCTATTTAACGCTCTGTCAAGAAGACGATCCAACTCGGGCCGATCGCCATAACGCCAGCAGTTTGAAGGATGAAAACCCAGCTTATCAAGCCATTCCGGTACAGCGTAACGAGCAGGTTGCCAGAAATAACGATAAAGTTGCAACACCTCGGGATCAGGTCGGCTCAAAAACGGCGTCTCAGGCAAAAATAGCCGATCAGGATGCCCACTCCTATTAACAGTCCTGTCAACGATAACATCAACTGATAAGGGTATTTCATCAACCACTTCTCCACCTTCCCTTTATTGGCGTTGATCACGTCCATAATCCAGAATGTTTGTTTCACGGGTACATCAGGTACCATTCTGAATTCAGCAGGCTGCATCAAGATACTAATCTTACTGTATTGCAACCCAGGAATTGACATTTCTATTAAATCTTTAATTTTTACCCGAAAGGCCTCCATATTGACCTGAGGTGAATATTTTATAAATACGGCAACTGAGCTCGGAGAAGCGTTACTCCCCTCATCATAAGTCGGTAGCGCAATGGTCACTTTTGCATTAATTACGCCCTCCATCTGACTCAGCATTCCTTCAATTCTTTGTTCTTTTAAAAAATTAATCTTCTGCTGTTCTTCCTGGGGTGATACCACTAACTGATTAGCCGGAAACATCTTATCCGCCGTTGTAAACTGACGATGCGGATAACCGTTAAGTCTAAGTAGTTCAACCGCGTTAATAAACTGCGACTGCTCGACACGTAAGGTAACACCGTCCTCTTCCTGTTTTTTTTCCGCATCGATATGATGCTGCATAAGTAATGCCAGCATTTGATTCGCCTCATCTTCTGGCAATGAGCGATAAAGATCCACATCACATGCCGTAAGAAAGAACGTAAGGACAGTAAGAAATACTATACGATGAACCTTCATGTCATGCTATCCAGCTTATTAAGCGCTTGCGATGCTGCGCCTGATATTCTGGCAAGATAATCGACGCCTACCGTTAACTGCATATAATCCATTTGTCTGGTCAACATAACCTGCGGTAATAAAGCACTGGCGTTACTGGTGGATGCATCATCTTTCAGCAATTGTTCAAAAAAATTAATTTGCTCCTGGCTCGGTTCTGCAGAGGACTTTACATAAGATTGAGTGCTTACAGGCACTACGCTCATATCAGAAATATTCAATTTTCAAACCCCTCATTTGGTGCAGGAAATAACAGACGCAGCGCCATAGCCTCTGGCAAATCAATATCCGATAAAATTTTCGCGGCTTTTAGCGGCTCATTTAAACCCGCCAACAATAATGCCAGACATACCAACTGTAATTTTTTATCCGGAACAATAACCGTTAGCGCTGGTAACATCGCATGTACCTGGGAAATCAGGCTATGGTTAACGCCCGCAAACATGATTTCCAGCAGCAACCGTCGAACATCGTCGCTAATAACTTCAGATTTTAGCAATGATTCCACTAAGCATATCCTTGATCATTTTGATCAGTGAACTTTCGTAATTAATAAATGTAGAATACTGCTGTAAGGCAAATTGCGCTTTAATCATCGATTCTGGGTTGAGCAAATCATTACCATTCATTTTGTCATTAATGGCCTGGCCTGCCTGGTGCGCCATGTGGGAGAGCATATCCACTAATTGTGCAATATCCATAATGCTTTTCCTTAAAATAAATACATCGTAAGGATACTGGCAACATAGCAAAATTTAGAAATCAATGAACATCCGGTATATACCTGAAAACGATTACTCCGGCGCACGTTGTTCTGGCGTCACCTGAGCCAGCAAACGATATAATGGGCTGCTGACCTGCATACCGGTCATTGCCATCCCATCCATACCGAAGCGAGTAAAACTCATTAGTCCGTAGGTAATATCATTAAGGCGCTCTAATAAATGAGGCTGTAGCCCCAAACTACCACTCCAGTATGAATGCGTCATTACCGTCGCGGTTAAGACTAATCTACCTCCCAGGGAGACGGCTTTAGCAATCGCCATACTTTTGCGTTGATTGGCGAAACAATTAGCAATATAAAAAACGGCATTGCCTATACTGTCGTGAGCCATAGGCAAATGATGTTTATGATGGTAGATAAGACAGGCGACATCCGCAATGGCAATAGCAAGGCCAATTCCCGCCAGGGCTAAGAGCGGTGCGCCTCCACCACTTAGCACTGTTAATGCTATTCCAGCGGAACAGCATAAAATCTGTCCGCCCAAAATGACCGTTTGCCAACTAAAAATTTCTTTTGGAAAACACTCTATCACTCGTTTCGCAAGTCCGGTCAATAACCGCTCTTTTCCTTGTTGAGGACCTATTCTACCACTCTCCATATTGGTTTCCGGATGTGGCAATGAGGGACATGGAGGGGATTCCTCAGGCGCGTTAACAGGACGTTGCCCTCCTACCTGAGCATTTGGGCTAACAGGTTTCATGGTTCTCCCCGAGATGTATGACCAGAACTGTCCATTAATGCAGGTGTAGTAGCAGATTGACAGAGCGATGCCATTTGTTCCGCCAATAACACACTGGGATCGGCATGAAGTTCATCAACAGAATTTTCCCGATCGTCGCCAGAGCGGCGGGCAAGGCAATAATCCAGTACCGCACCTATCGCCGTCAGGCTAACGGAGGTAATTACACTCCCCATGTCCAAAGAGGCCGCAATATTTTCAGCGGCGGGCAGTGGAAACTGTAGGGGTAAAACCAACATAGAAATAGCGATTCCTGAACGTATTAATAAAGAAAGACAATTAGCAAGGGTGTTAGCGCAGTTAAGACTTGCCCCACATTTTAAGGCCAGCGCACTGACCACAAGAGCAACGCTATCACTGGCGGTTTGTAACGGCTCCTTTTGCTGACATATCAATTGATAATTATGATACGCACAGCAAGCATCCCCAATAGCAATCACGAGCGCCGCCCCCGCAAGAATAGCAATGGGTAATCCTGCCCCGCCAGAAATTACCGCTGCAGCAACCGATAATCCAAACACGACTGTCGCACCCAGCGCACGAATAGTGTATTGCATAAAATGTATAGCATAATCCCTCTGCTGCCTTATTTGTTCAGGCGTAAGCAGCACTGGAGCTGCGGGGGTACCTGGGGCTGGAATTTCAGGGGGAGGAAACGATACCTCCTTCGCTTGTATATCGGAAGGAGGACTATTACCATCGACTATATTACTTGCCGCTGACGGAATATGAATTTTCATATTTCGTTCTGTTATTTAAGCAATAAGAGTATCAACCATTATTTGCGCATTCTGGCGAATCTCACTCCATGAGGCATCCGCATAACTCATCTTGATTGCGGTTTGAAAAGCCTCTCTCGCCAACCCGGGTTCCCCCATCA
Organism: Salmonella sp. A7; assembly: GCF_020181675.1. NCBI lineage: Bacteria > Pseudomonadati > Pseudomonadota > Gammaproteobacteria > Enterobacterales > Enterobacteriaceae > Salmonella > Salmonella sp. A7. Next base: position 2,497,714 of record NZ_CP084001.1, read on the forward strand.
TTTTGAGACAGACGCCCGTTTGGTAAACCGGTTCTGGATGGCTGGCATCCAGCATTAAGGCATGTCCATAGAAATTAATGGCCGTCGTGTATTCTTTAAGCATCATCCAGGTGCCAGCCAATGCAATATGGGCACGCCAACTCCATGGCTGGGCCATCACCAGCCAGCTAAAATCGATTACGGCGCGCGAATAATCCCCCTCCTGCCATGAGGCGTAACCACTGGCATAAACGGTTTCCGGATCAACGGATAATAGCTGTTTCAGAATGTCTTCGGGTATTTTATTTTTCTGATCTTCTTTCATCATCATACCTATTGATTGTTATTTTCACGTGATAATGATTTACGTCAGGAAGGTCATTTAAAAACGTCGCTGGATAAGATGCTCGGCGGATAAAACTGTCCAGTTATCGCCATCAAGCTGTGTAAAGGTCGCTCCCATTACTGTCAGGATGCGCAATAATTTCCTGCGTAGCAGGGCTTTTTTTTCATCCAGAACGTCGGTGATTATCAACATCTTTAAACATGTTAACTGCGGGTGATGCACAAATATCCCGCGTAAAAGTCCCAGTAAGTGAAACAATTGCTGTGGTCGAGGTTGCCCGGGCGTCAGGCGCCTGAACTCACAAATAATCATTTCTTTTGCCTCAATACGATAGATCACCAGGTAAGGCGATAATATAAACTGCTGCCCAAGTAATATGGCGGTCTCCCCTAAATATGCAGGCTCAGTAAACACCTGATGCCGACGCAACCATTGCTCTATTTCTTGCACCATGTTTACCTCGTTAATGCCCGGAGTATTTCAGCAAGAACCGTGACCAGTGACGACCCCACGCCGATGATTTGCTGCATAATTTCAGTTGCTTTCTCCATAATTTCCGTCAGGGATTTATTATAAGATTGGGCCCCATTTTGTTGCAGGTCGGCAATCGCTTTATCTTGATCACTTTGACGTTGCGCTACACCAGCCCCCAGGCCCATGACGCCCCCAGCTGTGTGGCCTACGGCTTGACCCGCTATAAGACCGGTTTCCCCGCCTACGGCCCCTAATCCTATCGTCAGTACACCCGACAACATTGCGCCACCCGCAGTAATCATTGATGCTCTAAACGCTTCATCAATTGTTTTCATTTGCGTCTGTAAAACATTGACTTGCAGTTCCCAGGCCAGCCGTTGTTTTTCTACGTTATAGCTGCGCATGATATCGCGCAGCTTTTTGGCAAGCTCCATTAGCTTCATCCAGATATCATCAAATAACAGAAGCATTGATTCAGTACCCATTCCCTCCCCGGAGGGAGATGGAGTGGAAGAAGGTGTTAACAAGGAAGGCGCTGGTAATACCAGTGCTACGTTACTCGCTTCCATATTTTTATCCTCAGATTAAGCGCGATAGCCAGCTATTCTCGCCTGAACGCTACTATAGTGATCAATGGTATCTAATACATCTCTAAGCGCGGCACCGCTCCCCTTATAAAGCTCCTCTAAGCGTTTTTGTTCTATCTTTTTCTGGTTTTCTGTTTGTTGCATTATGAAATCCAGAAACCGTTGCTGAGTTATTAATTGCTCTATTTTCTTTTCGATCTTCGCTTTTTCTGTGTTAACCATGCCAGTATTCATCTGACTGGCGCCCTCGGTTGCACATCTGATAGCCTGTAAGCCTTTAAATGAACAATCCCTCAGTAAGGCATACAGGATTTTTTTGAACATATTGAAGAGAACTTTATTACGGAATTTTTTTAACAGGAACTTTCCACCTTCTTGCACACATTTTTCCAGGGCTTCTTTTGCCGCTTCTTTTGCCATGGCTTTCACCCCCTCTTTCGTAAAGCTTTTTCCCGCGCTTCGCGTCATATTATTTTCTACGTTACGAGAAAACTCGGCAGCCTCCTCTGCCATCTCATTCGCCATAGCCATTTCACGTTCAAGCGGCTCAAATTGTTTGGAAAAACTTTCGCTCACTTCTTCGCCAAACTTTTCAGCCAACTCCTCTATTTCTGCTTCCCCTGCACCTACCATACGCTCAACCACTTCCTCGCCAAAACCGGAGTCAAGCACTTTTGCAGCTGCGCCAGATAAACCTCTCGTCGCCATAAAAGCACGGCCAATCTGGAAAACATCCAGTGCCAGCGCGACGGCTTCACAACCAAATTGAATCTTACTTGTCACGTCAATAATTGCCTGACAGGTATCGTGGTCAGCACCGCACATCATTGCCGTTTCGGCTCCGGCTTTAACCATTCCTGCACAACCTGCGGCTATATAAGCTACGCCGCTAGCCATTTCTGCGGGATTACCGGACAGAAAACCTTCCACAACCTTTAAGGCGCCAATCACGGTTTCAAATATGCCGGTAATCCAGTCAAAAATAGCGCCAAAAATGCCCGCTTTACGCGCTTTATCCTCCTGCTCTATCGCTTTCTGGATCTGCTCCTGATACTCCTTTACCTGCTTATCACGTAATGCATTTTGCACCTCAGTTGCCCGCTCAAGCTGTTGGCATAACGATTGAGCGTTATTACCAAAAACACTGAGTATTAATGTCGTCATCATCATTGATAAAACCGCGGGATTGGTCTGCAAAAAGTCAGGCAATGATGGACGCTTATGATTTCCGGGTACGGCATCAAGCAGTTGCTTCAACGCATTGCTTGCCTCCTGAAGACTAATTTTCCCTGACAGCAGACACGCGGCGTTGCCATCGCCAAAAGTAGAATTCACACGATGCTGGCGCTTTCCCAGCGAACCCGAGGAAACGCAACTGACATTGCTTAAGTGATGATGTGTTAAGGCGGTTACTCCTGCGGCGCTATCGCTATTACTGTGAATTCGATTCATTTTTAGCTCCTGTCAGAAAGTTGCTGTAACATCTTTTCTGCACGTAGTCGGAGGATTTGATGTTCACTGACCTCGCCGCAAATACGCACCACAGCCTTTAGCGCTTTTATTGCATAACAGACGTTATCACACGCGAGATAGCATTCCGCTGCGGCCCATGGCGCCTGCGGCGCATCAATCTTAATTTGTGCCGCGCGTCCATAGGCGTATATCGCTTCCCCCCAATGTTTTTGAGCCTGGCAGCATTCCCCTAACCGAAACCAGTAGTCAAATGACCAGGCATCATATATCGTCAGCAATTGAAAAAGTCGCGCTGCGCCGGCGAACTCTTTTACATCCATAAGCTGCATGGCATAGCGATACAGTGTATTAAGCGGCTGTGTAACATCGTCATCCAACAACATACGCAGCGAGCCGCCACGCCGGAAAAACCGCATCGTGTCATGTGCCTGTTGTAGGGTCGGGTCTTTTTTCATGAGTACGTTTTCTGCGCTATCATACTGGAAATTTCCCCCCACTTACTGATAAGCCCTGTCAGTTGGGTAAGGACAGCGTTAAGCTCCTGAGACATTTTTTGAATTGTTATCTGCCCCTGACTCATAAGATCGGTATTCCGGTTGGCGTCATTATCCAAAGCCGCTTTGATCGCCTGTAGACCACCTTTATCCAGCTTCCCATGATCGCCATATTTAGCCATATAATCATCAATGGTCATACCATCGATGAGAATACCGTGATCGCGCATGTATTTAATTACGTCATCAGGCACCTCCTCTTTGGTTTTAGCATCCCCTTTTGCTGCTTTAGCAATCACCTCATCCATCTCATTTGACTTTTCCTGGGTATTTCTGGCACGTTCAGCGTTCTTCTGGACTTCAATAAATTTATCGTTTGCAATAGCCTGAATAACCATAAGGAGAATAAGCAAAACACCATACCCTTCGGCAAACGGATTTTGCTGGGATAAGTCATCCTGCCCCCCGGTATCAGTGTTGCTAACGCCGAAACTATTTTTAAACACAATAGGGTTTTGACTTCCCCATAAGATGTTTCCTGAAGACATTATGCTTTACCTTTTTGTTTTTCCTGACGGTATCTCCACCGGGGCTTGAGCATTAAGTTGTTTCAGTCGTACTTCAAGTTGTTTAAACAAACTTACTATTTTCTTTAAATCCTTCTCGGCCTCCTGGTTAACCCCGGCAACGCCTTGTGGAAATAGGTTATGAAGAATACTCTCTGTCTCTCTGCTCTTTTTGGGGCTCTCTGCACTTTCAGCAAGCTGTTGACTCACCTTAGCCCGGATTTGGTGAAATTTTTTAAGACAGTGATTTAGCTGCATGTAACTTTGCTCTAAATCACGATATTCACTAAACGCAGCCTTTTTCTTTATCATCATTCCCCTCCATATACACGATAGATAATTAACGTGCTAACTAAGAGCCTATCCCATTAGAGCTATTTTACTTGCCATTTTGGACCTGGGCAGTGCTCAAAATCCTCACGTACTACGTGTACGCTCCGGTTTTTGCGCGCTATCCGTGTCCAGGCTGGCTGCGCCAATTAACGCCTGGTGGGATAGGCTCTAAGATATTTTTACTTTACTCTTGCTCACTCACTACAAGTGCGCTGTTATGGTAACGATAATAAATAATGTTGATGATATTTTCGGCCTGCTCGATCGCTTCAAGCAATAAGGTGTTTTGCTGATATTGCTGCGGATCCTGCAACTTACCGTTGTTCTCTTCTAACTGTTTCCGGGCAGCCCTTAATTGTAAAATTATGCCTTTGGCCTCTTCACGCGAATGAAGCAGCAAATCTTCTAACCGGGTCAGAGTTGTCATTTTCCACTCACTTAAAATCTAATGGATAGTTAATCAAAGTATCATTATGTTTAATCGTTACCACATCGGCGCTCAGATGGACAATTTCTCCCCCATTGGGTAACAATGCCCCTACACGTAAACGCTCTTTATTCGTCAGTAATAAGTAATTACCATGGCGACTCTGTACAAAGCCAGCCACTGGCGCAGGCAGATACTTGCTTTCATCATGAGAAGGCGCAATATCCTGATAAATTAAAGAAAGAGCGGGGTCCTTTTTCTTTAATGCTGCTAACGTTTCTTGCAAAATGCGTTGATGAGATTCATCCAGTACACCACTGATAACAAAAGAGCGCCGCATTGGCGTAACATTGACAAGCCCCACTAAACCGTTCTCTATTATCGCAGAAATAATATCATCCCCCTGAGACTGATGAGAATGACTAATCTGCCAGTGCAATAACCCGGGAATATCTGCAAGTAATGGTTGAACCTTACGCCATTGCTGATCCATTTGTATATCATCATGAATTAACACGCTTCCCGGCCCTTCGCTGGATACTTCAGCATGCGGGTAACCCATTTTTATCAAAACATCCTGCACTTCTCGTACCAATAAGTCATCACAGATTACACCATCCCGATACATGACCCCCCATGATTCGAGAGTCGCTCTCACCTTTTGCATCTGTTCGCTTGACGAGCAATAACCGGACAACTGCAGGCTGCCATCTTCTTTCCATTGCGCCCGCACATAATGAATATTGCTTTTGTCTAATAAAAACTTAACCCGCAAAGGTAAGTCATTTACCGTTTCAGGCTGACCGCCAATACTTAACAGGACACCCATTCCACCGATGAAAATCAAGAATACGCCAGCCAACCACCAGTACCCTGATCTGGAAACGGGTATTTGATAATCAGCAAGTTCACAATCCTGTTTACCAAACGCGATAGCCACTCCCGCAACCTGCAAAACCCCACTGGATGGTAGCGGCTTATTTGGATTAAATCTGCGGCCGTTAACTTTAACTCTGGCTTTCCCGGCATCAACAAATAAACTATCTGCCTGTTCTCTCAGAATAATTTTTTCATTTATAGTAAGCGGAATACAAATATCGCATCCTTTCTCCCCCAGTGACAGGTTACCTTCATTCAGCCATACTTCCCGGCCTTGTAAGGCGTGACCTAAAAAACGTATTTTCCATGAACTCTTTGGATTAACCATGAGATATGCCATTATTTACTACTGAGGCTTTAATCAAAAAAAGCCTGATTACACTATGTACTTGAGTCGTATCATTGCGAAACAAATGACCTACGACAGGAATATCGCCCAATAAAGGAATTTTGTTTTGCGAGTGGATTTGTTTACCTTGTTTAAATCCTCCCAGCAATAGACTTTGTCCGGCCAATAATGTGGCCTGCGAAGCAATTTCAGAATTTTGCACTTCGGGCAGCGGGTCTGTTTCGCTTTGCGTATCACTTTGTTGTCCATCCTGAATATTAAGATTAAGCATTATTTTTTGCGTGCCATTGTCATTTAACAAGCGAGGTGTAACGCGCAACAAAGAACCCGTAGTGATGGATTCAAGTTTAGCCACTTTTTCTCCCTGCAGTTTGGTATAGAAAGTAATATTCTTATCCAGCACAGCCTGGATATTATTTAAAGTCACCACAGATGGCTGGGAAAGTACATAAGCCTGAGAGCTTTTTTCCAGGGCATTCAAACGCACCATAAAGTTTGAGGTATCGCTGATTACCGTTGAAAAACCGCTAGCTCCACCGTCATTCAAACCTGTATTGAACGCAATTTTCTTGCCACCCAGCGACACTGCCGTTCCCCAGTCGATGCCTAACTGGTTAATATCTCCAGCATTAACATCGATAATTTTCACCGAAATCTCTATCATCTGCTGGCGTTGATCTAATTCTGTGATGAGTTTCCGATACCCGGCCATATTGGCCGCATAATCACGAACGATCACTGCATTCTGGCGTGGGTCGGCAGCAAACATGGGCAATGCCTGTGTAGCGGGTGAACCATTGTTCGTCGATGACGCCGGGACGCTGGTTTTACTCATCTCACGCAATACACTCACGACCCCAGGAACCACGACGGACTGATCGCGATATTGGTATTGGGTATCCATCGCAGTGGCATACTTAAGCGTATATATACTTACACTCACCGCACTGTCTTTTCGTTTGATTAACGCATTATCCAGCACTGAAGCTAATTGACTAATACGGGTCAGGCAACTGGGAACACCGCTCACCTCCACAGCGCTGGTACCGGTAATTTCTTTAACCTCGCATCCCGGTGATGAAAGGATATTCTGGCTGCGTAAGTAATGAATGAACCGCCCAGTAGATAAGATATTGAAAGTGATAACCTGATGTTTTAATAACGATGCAGGATATACATATAACATGCTGCCATCAAACCAGGTAAGCAAATCATATTGTGCTGCCAGGTTATTCAAAATATCGACCGGTGGTCCAGGCGGAATTTTTCCACTAAATGTAGCTGTTATCAATGGGCTAATAGTAATAGCCGTATCATAGTTCTCTGAGAGCAGATGTAAAACCTCTGCTAATGGCATTTGTCTGGCATAAAGGGTGAAGTCATTACCTTTCCATGATAACTCATCACTCTTTGCCGTATTGAGTATAAATAGTAAAATTAAAATTAAACGTTTATTTACTACCATTTTATACCCCACCCGAATAAAGTTTATGGTGATTGCGTATTACATTTTTTAAAATGCAAGTTAAAGCCAGGTGTTTTTCTATCTCAATAGCAATAAGCTCAGAGCTACTACTTGTGGTATAATAACCGTTTAACCATCCTCCATCCGCTGTGAGCTGTATAGCATAATCATGGACATCCGGGTGTGCTGCAAGCAGTAGTGTCACATAGGCAAGACAAGGCTTAGGTAAGCTTTCCAGGTCATTTAAGAACAAAGAAATAGAAAATGCTTCTGAGAAAATTTCTCCTCTGGCAGGATGCCCATCAATAGTCATTATCCAGGATCGGCTATTACCTTCGGCCTTGATATCCTGAATTAATGGAATGCCTTTTAAAACTGCCAGCATGAATCCCTCCTCAGACATAAATGAGAGTTTCTATCAAATTCGCTCACAACCACATCCGTAAAAAGCCTGATTCACATTTATTTCGACTATACTCTTCTTGTACAATATCAAGATGCTGTCTACATACACCTTGTGACAGGCGATTCTATCATTCGGATTTTCCGATAAATTCACAATTACACTTTCAGTATTGACATAAAAAATTACAATTTGAAAAATTATTTATTAAATAAACTGTTACGATGTTTTTACATCACCGCTTTATTAAAAAGTAATTGTAGTCATCGACTGGGTTATATATGAAGAAATTTACCTTCCTAATGATAACACCATCGATTAATCTTCTGATGAAACTATATGTACTGCGATAGTGATCAAGTGCCAAAGATTTTGCAACAGGCAACTGAAGGAAAGCATTATGAATTTGCTCAATCTCAAGAATACGCTGCAAACATCTTTAGTAATCAGGCTAACTTTTTTATTTTTATTAACAACAATAATTATTTGGCTGCTATCTGTGCTTATTGCAGCTTATATATCAATGGTTCAGAAACGGCAGCATATAATAGAGGACTTATCTGTTCTATCCGAGATGAATATTGTACTAAGCAATCAACGATTTGAAGAGGCTGAGCGTGACGCTAAAAACTTAATGTATCAATGCTCATTAGCGACTGAGATTCATCATAACGATATTTTCCCTGAGGTGAGCCGGCATCTTTCTGTCGGTCCTTCAAATTGCACGCCGACGCTAAACGGAGAGAAGCACCGTATCTTTCTGCAGTCCTCTGATATCGATGAAAAAAGCTTTCGTCGCGATAGTTTTATTCTTAACCATAAAAATGAGATTTCGTTATTATCTACTGATAACCCTTCAGATTATTCAACTCTACAGCCTTTAACGCGAAAAAGCTTTCCTTTATACCCAACCCATGCCGGGTTTTACTGGAGTGAACCAGAATACATAAACGGCAAAGGATGGCACGCTTCCGTTGCGGTTGCCGATCAGCAAGGCGTATTTTTTGGGGTGACGGTTAAACTTCCTGATCTCATTACTAAGAGCCACCTGCCATTAGATGATAGTATTCGAGTATGGCTGGATCAAAACAACCACTTATTGCCGTTTTCATACATCCCGCAAAAAATACGTACACAGTTAGAAAATGTAACGCTGCATGATGGATGGCAGCAAATTCCCGGATTTCTGATATTACGCACAACCTTGCATGGCCCCGGATGGAGTCTGGTTACGCTGTACCCATACGGTAATCTACATAATCGCATCTTAAAAATTATCCTTCAACAAATCCCCTTTACATTAACAGCATTGGTGTTGATGACGTCGGCTTTTTGTTGGTTACTACATCGCTCACTGGCCAAACCGTTATGGCGTTTTGTCGATGTCATTAATAAAACCGCAACTGCACCGCTGAGCACACGTTTACCAGCACAACGACTGGATGAATTAGATAGTATTGCCGGTGCTTTTAACCAACTGCTTGATACTCTACAAGTCCAATACGACAATCTGGAAAACAAAGTCGCAGAGCGCACCCAGGCGCTAAATGAAGCAAAAAAACGCGCTGAGCAAGCTAACAAACGTAAAAGCATTCATCTTACGGTAATAAGTCATGAGTTACGTACTCCGATGAATGGCGTACTCGGTGCGATTGAATTATTACAAACCACCCCTTTAAACATAGAGCAGCAAGGATTAGCTGATACCGCCAGGAATTGTACACTGTCTTTGTTAGCTATTATTAATAATCTGCTGGATTTTTCACGCATCGAGTCTGGTCATTTCACATTACATATGGAAGAAACAGCGTTACTGCCGTTACTGGACCAGGCAATGCAAACCATCCAGGGGCCGGCGCAAAGCAAAAAACTGTCATTACGTACTTTTGTCGGTCAACATGTCCCTCTCTATTTTCATACCGACAGTATCCGTTTACGGCAAATTTTGGTTAATTTACTCGGGAACGCGGTAAAATTTACCGAAACCGGAGGGATACGTCTGACGGTCAAGCGTCATGAGGAACAATTAATATTTCTGGTTAGCGATAGCGGTAAAGGGATTGAAATACAGCAGCAGTCTCAAATCTTTACTGCTTTTTATCAAGCAGACACAAATTCGCAAGGTACAGGAATTGGACTGACTATTGCGTCAAGCCTGGCTAAAATGATGGGCGGTAATCTGACACTAAAAAGTGTCCCCGGGGTTGGAACCTGTGTCTCGCTAGTATTACCCTTACAAGAATACCAGCCGCCTCAACCAATTAAAGGGACACTGTCAGCGCCGTTCTGCCTGCATCGCCAACTGGCTTGCTGGGGAATACGCGGCGAGCCACCCCACCAGCAAAATGCGCTTCTCAACGCAGAGCTTTTGTATTTCCCCGGAAAACTTTACGACCTGGCGCAACAGTTAATATTGTGTACACCAAATATACCAGTAATAAATAATTTGTTACCACCCTGGCAGTTGCAGATTCTTTTGGTTGATGATGCCGATATTAATCGGGATATCATCGGCAAAATGCTTGTCAGCCTGGGCCAACACGTCACTATTGCCGCCAGTAGTAACGAGGCTCTGACTTTATCACAACAGCAGCGATTCGATTTAGTACTGATTGACATTAGAATGCCAGAAATAGATGGTATTGAATGTGTAAAATTATGGCACGATGAGCCGAATAATTTAGATCCTGACTGCATGTTTGTGGCGCTATCCGCTAGCGTAGCGACAGAAGATATTCATCGTTGTAAAAAAAATGGGATTCATCATTACATTACCAAACCAGTGACGTTGGCTACCTTAGCTCGCTATATCAGTATTGCCGCAGAATATCAACTTTTGCGAAATATAGAGCTACAGGAGCAGGATCCGAGTCGCTGCTCAGCGCTACTGGCGACAGATGATATGGTCATTAATAGCAGGATTTTCCAATCACTGGACCTCTTGCTGGCTGATATTGAAAATGCCGTATCGGCTGGAAAAAAAATCGATCAGTTAATTCACACATTAAAAGGCTGTTTAGGTCAAATAGGGCAGACTGAATTGGTATGCTATGTCATAGACATTGAGAATCGCGTAAAAATGGGGAAAATCATCGCGCTGGAGGAACTAACCGACTTACGCCAGAAAATACGTATAATCTTCAAAAACTACACCATTACTTAATATTATCTTAATTTTCGCGAGGGCAGCAAAATGAAAGAATATAAGATCTTATTAGTAGACGATCATGAAATCATCATTAACGGCATTATGAATGCCTTACTACCCTGGCCTCATTTTAAAATTGTAGAACATGTTAAAAATGGTCTTGAGGTTTATAATGCCTGTTGCGCATACGAGCCTGACATACTTATCCTTGATCTTAGTTTACCTGGCATCAATGGCCTGGATATCATTCCCCAATTACATCAGCGTTGGCCAGCAATGAATATTCTGGTTTACACAGCATACCAACAAGAGTATATGACCATTAAAACTTTAGCCGCAGGTGCTAATGGCTATGTTTTAAAAAGCAGTAGTCAGCAAGTTCTGTTAGCGGCATTGCAAACAGTAGCAGTAAACAAGCGTTACATTGACCCGACGTTGAATCGGGAAGCTATCCTGGCTGAATTAAACGCTGACACGACCAATCATCAACTGCTTACTTTGCGCGAGCGTCAGGTTCTTAAACTTATTGACGAGGGGTATACCAATCATGGGATCAGCGAAAAGCTACATATCAGTATAAAAACCGTCGAAACACATCGGATGAATATGATGAGAAAGCTACAGGTTCATAAAGTGACAGAGTTACTTAACTGCGCCCGAAGAATGAGGTTAATAGAGTATTAACCAGGGGCATCCGATGGTATTAAGCATTGGTCATATTTTGATGAGCCTTACGCCACGCAGTATTGCTCATCATCGACAAAATCCATACGGATGCCCTGGTATGCCGCACCATTTATCACTACCTTAGTCTTCATTTAATCATGATATAGTAGAATCCCCTTATTTAACGGGCTTTACCATGTCGTATTCTATCGGCGAATTTGCCAGACTATGCGGTATCAATGCCGCCACGCTAAGGGCATGGCAGCGACGCTATGGTTTATTGAAACCGCAGCGTACTGATGGCGGGCATCGCTTATACAGCGATGACGATATTCGACAAGCGCTTAGCATCCTCGACTGGGTGAGAAAAGGCGTACCGATAAGCCAGGTCAAACCCTTACTATCGCGTCCGGTCATTCGCCTGGGCGATAACTGGATAACGATTCAGGAGACGATGCTTCAACATCTCCACGAAGGGCGAATTGACGCGCTGCGGCAGTTGATTTATGACTGTGGCCGGGAATATCCTCGCGCAGAACTGGTGACCCATTTATTGCGTCCGTTGCGCAGCAAAGTGTCCGCGCATCTTCCCGCCGTGATGACGCTGCGCGAAATACTGGATGGCATCATTATTGCCTACACCTCTTTTTGCCTTGAAGGCGACAGAAAAGCGCCTGGCAACAATGCCTTTATTAGCGGATGGCATCTCTCGGATCACTGTGAAATCTGGCTGGAAGCGTTGACTCGTACCGGACAAGAGCTGCGGCTCAATGTGCTTCCCTCTCCACCAGCCATGCTGGCGCCCGAGCTGTTCGCCCAGAGAAAATGGTTCCTGGTGACCACCGGAAAGCTCACTACCGGGCAGAAAAAACAGCTTGCCCAGTGGCGCAACGTGGTCGCTTCGCTGGAGGTTATCACACTATAAGCGCTGAAATAGATTTCTTCCCCTTATTCTATCTTATTGATATTTAACTACGTCAAAAAAATTCCCGCGAAAACTTAGACAAAAAAACAAAGTTGTGTAAGTTTTAAATCAGCGTGAGATAACATTTTGCGCCATTGGCGTCAGTCGTCGTACTTTCAATAAGGGGCAATCATGAATAACAAACCCGTAGTCGGCATTAGCGGATGTCTGACTGGCGCCGCGGTACGCTTTGATGGCGGACATAAGCGTATGGATTTTGTCATGAACTCTCTGGCACCGTGGGTGGACTACAAACCGATCTGCCCGGAGGTGGCGATCGGCCTGCCCGTGCCTCGCCCTGCGCTGCGTCTTATCCAGACGACCTGTGGCGACATTCGGATGCGTTATAGCCATGCCCCGCACGATGACGTTACCGAGCGAATGAATGCCTTTACCGATCGGTTTCTGCCAACAATAGGCGAACTGGCGGGGTTTATTGTGTGTGCAAAATCGCCCAGTTGCGGAATGGAGCGCGTTCGCCTGTATGATGAAAAGGGTAACAGGGGCCGCAAAGCTGGCACGGGGCTGTTTACCGCCGCGATGATGGACAAATATCCCTGGCTGCCGATAGAGGAAGATGGTCGCCTGCACGATCCGGTACTACGCGAGAATTTCATCGCACGTATCTTCGCGCTACATGAATTAAATGCGCTACGCGCGCAGGGCTTGAGTCGTCACAGTTTGCTCGCGTTTCATAGCCGATACAAACTTCAGCTTCTCGCCCACCACCAGGCCGGCTACCGCGAAATTGGCCCTTTCGTCGCGCGTCTGCATGAGTGGGACGATCTGGATGCCTTCTTTGTCCGATACAGAGAAAAACTGATGGCTATCCTGCGCCATCCCGCTTCACGTAAAAATCACACCAATGTGCTGATGCATATCCAGGGCTATTTTCACCGCGCGTTGAACAGCAGGCAACGCGCGGAATTACGCGAGGTGATTCTCGGCTACCGGGCGGGCCGACTACCTATCCTGGCACCGTTAACGCTGCTGAAGCACTATCTGGCGGAACATCCGGATGACTATCTACGCAGCCAGAATTATTTTGAGCCGTACCCTGATACATTAGGGCTGCGCTTAGCCATCAACTGATAACCCTGCGCATCGCTAATGGCGGGCAACCCGCCCGCCATGGTGACAATCGCGACAATTCAAAGGCGATTTCGTTATTGCCACCCTGATAGCGGCTATGACCGCGCCAGAGCGTTAATCACGGTTTCCATAGCCTGTTTTTCTAACGCGCTACGTTGGATGCGTTGATTCGCCAGCGCGGTTCTTAACACGCCCGCAATAACAATATATTTAGGCTCCTGCCCCAAATCGCGCATTTCCAGCACGACCTTGCCCACCACCCGGCACATCTCGCGGTACAGCTCGTCATCTTTTGTCGGTTTTGTCATACGTTTTACTCGTCGCCAGATCAAACCAACAGAATATAACAGTCTTCTCTATTAAACAAAATTTGATGCAAATCAAAGAAATAACGCAGTTTATTATTCATGGTTCATACGTTGTTCGTATTCTGGTCTCTGGCGAGGCCATTTTTTCGAAACGCCTAATCAGTTCCGCCAGGCTACCGGCCTGCATTTTTTCCATGACTCTGGCGCGGTGCACCTCTACGGTACGCACCGCGATATTCATCGCTTCCGCAATTTCACGGTTCATAAATCCTTTTGCCACCAGGCTGGCCAGCTCACGCTCTTTCGGCGTCAACTGCTGGTAACACAGTATAATCTCACGGCGCGCCACCGCTGCCGATGAAACCATCAGCGCACGCTCCAGCGCCGCCTGTAGCGGTTTTACCGATACCGGTTTTTGCAGAAAATCGACGGCGCCGCGTTTCATCTGCTCCACGGCCATCGGTACATCGCCATGCCCGGTAAGAAAAACAACCGCCAGGGTACTTCCGCACTGGCGCAACGCATCATGAACGCCCTGCCCATCCAGTACCGGCATTCGCATATCCAGTAATACGACCCCGGCCTGATACAGACTGGCCTGCGCCAAAAAATCCGCCCCCTGCGTCCAGCATTTTACGTCATATCCCAGACTTTCCAGTAAAAACGCGCACGCGTTAGTGACCGCCGTATCATCATCCAGTAGATGAATTGTCGCCATCCCTGCCCCCATGTTCATGTAAGAAATGTATCGTGACCACCGTTCCCGACAGACCATCCGGCGCGGTCTGGTTCCTGATGCTGATATCGCCCCGCCCATACCGCACCAGCCGCTGGCAAATCGCCAGCCCTAAGCCCATCCCCTCTTTACGGGTGGTCATAAACGGCTGAAACGCCTGACGTAATAGTGCCTCATCGATTCCCCCGGCGTTATCCTGTAAAACAATACTGATGCCGTTTTCAGTGCGTTCAGCAACGACCCATAAATGGGTGGCGCCCGCCTGAGCCGCATTAAGAATGATATTCGCCAGCACCTGTTCCAGCAGCACTGACGGCAGCGTTACGCGCAGCGCAGCGCTAACCTCGGTATGCAGAGTCACTGTCGGAAACTGTTGCGCCATACGCAACAATTGCCAGACATGATCAATCGCCTCCCGAATGGCTATGGCCTTCCACGCTTCGGTTAGCACCGGGTTGCCCTGCGCCTGGCTGACCCAGTGACGCAGGTTACGCAGAGTATCCGCACCGCGTTGCGCCTGCTGGTCAATCTGCTCCAGCGCCGGCAGCAAGGGATGCTGTTCATCTGCAGCGCGCAGTCGAATCAGGCACCCCTGGGCATAATGTCGAATCGCGGAAAGCGGCTGATTAAGCTCATGGGCAAACCCGGAGGTCATTTCACCCAACACGCTCATTTGCCGGGCGGTTTCCAGCGCCCGCTCATGCTGATGAAGAACTACGCTATTACGTTCCAGTTGCTTTCCACGTCGACGCACCAGCAGCATGACCCAAATATAATTGAGCGTGAGCAACAGGAACGCCAGAATCACGCCGCCGACCATTAGCTGGTGCTGGATTAACCAACTTTTGACATCCAGCCACAGTCGACGCTGCTGAGGGTGCTGACGAACATCACGCAGCAACGCTTCCACCTGACTGGTCGACGCTGGCGCGCCCCAGTGAAATGACGCGGCGGCGGGCGCGTTGAATAGCGCTCGCGTTACGCGATCCGCCAACGCATCGCTTACCGCAGGTAGCGCCGCGAACGACCAGTCAGGATATAACGGCGTACTGGTTAAGCAAGGCAGGGGCGTCGGTCGGGAAAGCAGCGCGATAAAGTCCTTTTTATTAATCAAGCCTTCCTGATCCATATTTTCTAACAGGCACACTGGCACAATTGCCGCCTGCACCGCTTTTTCGCGCAGCATATAGACTAAGGCATCGCCAGGGAATCCGGTAAAACGGAGATGAAAGTCGCGCTCCGGGCGTAAGCCCGCGTCGCTGAGCGCTTTATAGCCTAATAAATAGCCGCCAAATGCCTGAGCATCAATCGCGCCGACGGTCTTACCGATGAGATCATGCGCCGTGGTGATGCCGCTATCGCGCCGGGTCAAAATCACGCTGCCAATAACATTACTCACCGCTTTCCCATCGCGCGTGGAGCGCAGGGAAGCTAACCAGCGCAGCGGCGCATGGCTGTTCAGTTGGACAAATTGCGCCGGGTTGGTTATCACAAACTGCACGGTTCCCTGGTTAACGGCCTCCTGCATTTGATGCAGATCCAGCGGCTGGATGTGAAAGGTTTCGCCTGGAAGCTGTTGGCTTAATGTCTTTGCCAACGGTTGCCAGTGGCTACGCGTAGACGCCTCGCCGCGCATAGCCAAAATACCGATATTCCACGTCCCTGCCCACGCGCCATGACAAAGTAGCCCTACTGCCGCCAACACCGCCAGGCGCCTTACGGTTTTACCTCTCACCCCAATATCCCTGTCAATTATGTTGTTTTAGATCAACAACAAGCCGGGTATGTGGTTAACCACAATAGAGTGCACCCCGTCTCAATTTTTACACTGTAAATCATCAACATTTTTTATTCATTACACATGAACCAACATCGTGACAAATGTTTCATTGTTGGCAATGTGGACGGGAGTCAATATGGACAGCAGTAAACGGCTATTTCTCCAGCAACTCGGCGTCCTGACCGCTGGCGCCTCGCTGGTTCCGCTGGCTGAAGCGAAATTTCCTTTTTCGCCGGAGCGGCATGAAGGCTCTCCCCGACACCGTTACGCCATGCTTATCGACCTGCGGCGTTGTATCGGCTGTCAGTCCTGTACCGTAAGTTGCACTATTGAAAACCAAACGCCGCAGGGCGCATTTCGTACGACGGTGAACCAATACCAGGTCCAGCGTGAAGGTAGTCAGGAAGTCACGAATGTGCTATTGCCGCGTCTGTGCAACCATTGCGATAACCCCCCCTGTGTGCCGGTCTGCCCGGTACAAGCCACCTTTCAGCGGGAAGACGGCATTGTGGTGGTGGATAACAAACGCTGCGTCGGCTGCGCCTATTGTGTCCAGGCGTGTCCTTACGACGCTCGATTTATCAATCATGAAACGCAAACTGCCGATAAATGCACGTTTTGCGTCCATCGTCTGGAAGCCGGGCTGTTACCCGCTTGCGTAGAGTCCTGCGTCGGCGGCGCGCGTATTATTGGCGATATCAAAGATCCCCATAGCCGCATCGCCACCATGCTTCATCAACATCGCGACGCTATCAAGGTATTAAAGCCGGAAAACGGCACGTCGCCCCATGTTTTCTACCTGGGTCTGGACGACGCCTTTGTCACCCCATTAATGGGCCGTGCGCAGCCCGCGCTTTGGCAGGAGGTCTGAATGACGCATTCACTCATCATTGAAGAAGTGCTGGCTCACCCGCAGGACATTAGCTGGCTGCCGTGGGCGGTACAATATTTCTTTTTTATTGGCATTGCCGCCTGCGCCGCACTGTTTGCCTGTTATCTTCACTGGCGGAAAAAAGACGCCGCAACAGAAGAAAATCGGGCATTACTGATTGCCATTACCTGTGCGATTACTGCACCGCTGGCGTTGACGGCGGATCTGCACCAGACCGCCCGCGTCTGGCATTTCTATGCCTGGCCGACGCCCTGGTCGTGGATGCCCTGGGGAGCGTTGTTCCTGCCGCTGTTTACCGGATTTCTCGCTCTGTGGTTCCTGGCGCAGCAGATAAAACGATTATTCAATAAAAGTTACAACGTCACTAAATGGTTGGCGTTAGCCAGCGCGCTTTGCGCGGTGGGCCTGTTGATTTATACCGGCCGCGAAGTCTCCGTTGTGCTGGCGCGCCCAATCTGGTTTAGCTACGCCTTCCCCGTGGCGATGTTTCTTAGCGCCTTACAGGCGTTCTTCGCGCTGATGATTGTCGCCGCCCGACGCGACTCGGTAAGGCTGCCAAAAATACTGTGGGGACAACTCTGGACGCTGGCGGCGCTGGGGCTGGTTGTGGCCATGTGGGTCAGCGGCGATACGCTTTCCGGCACGGCAATCCGTCAGTGGATTACCGTCGCCCTGTCAGCCAAATATTACGCTGTCGGCTGGCTAGCGCTGTGGGTATTCACACTGCTGTTCTGTAGCCTGGCGCTACGTCATCCGTTATCGGAGCTAAGACGCGTCCTGCTGGTTCTGAGCGCGCTGGCGCTATGTTGGCTGATGCGCTGGACATTGTTGATTCAGGTACAAACCGTACCCAAGTTCAACGCGCAATTTAACCCTTACTCGTTACCAGGCGGAACGGATGGCTGGCTGGCTATTCTCGGCACCTTCGGCCTGTGGATAGCGCTACTGATTATTATTCGTGAAACGCTGAACGGACTCACCAGGAGATTACAACATGGCTAATTTAACCCGTCGTCAGTGGCTAAAAGTCGGTCTCGCCGTCGGTGGGATGGTCACTTTTGGTCTGAGCTACCGTGATGTGGCGAAACGCGCAATTGATGGCCTGTTAAACGGGACGTCCGGCAAGGTAACGCGCGACCGCATCTTTGGCAATGCGTTAATTCCGGAGGCGCAGGCACAAACGCACTGGCAGCAAAATCCACAACAAACCATCGCCATGACGCAATGCTTCGGCTGTTGGACACAGTGCGGTATCCGCGCCCGGGTAAATGCCGATGGCAAAGTAATACGCATCGCCGGCAATCCCTATCACCCCTTGTCGCAGGAACACCCGATTGACTCGTCCGTCCCTTTTAGCGAAGCCATGGAGCAACTGGCGGGAGAAAGCGGTCTTGACGCCCGCTCAACCGCCTGCGCGCGCGGCGCCACGCTGCTGGAAAGCCTGTACAGTCCGCTGCGACTGCTTGAACCGATGAAACGCGTGGGTAAACGCGGCGAAGGGAAATGGCAGCGCATCAGCTTTGAGCAGCTTATTGAAGAAGTCGTGGAAGGCGGCGATCTGTTTGGCGAGGGTCATGTGGACGGACTGCGCGCGATTCATGCGCCGGATACGCCAATTGACGCAAAGCACCCCAGTTTCGGGCCCAAAACCAATCAGTTACTGGTCACGAATACCAGCGACGAAGGCCGCGATGCGTTTCTGCGTCGTTTTGCGCTAAATAGCTTCGGCAGCAAAAATTTCGGCGCGCATGGCGCCTACTGTGGACTGGCTTACCGGGCCGGCTCCGGGGCGCTGATGGGTGATCTGGATAAAAACCCGCATGTCAAACCCGACTGGGAAAACGTGGAGTTTGCGCTCTTTATGGGCACCTCCCCGGCACAGTCCGGCAATCCGTTTAAACGCCAGGCGCGTCAGTTGGCGAGCGCCCGGCTGCGTGAGAATTTTCAATACGTCGTGGTCGCCCCTGCCCTGCCCTTATCAACGGTGCTCGCCGATCCTCGCGGTCGCTGGCAACCGGTCATGCCCGGCAGCGATTCGGCGCTGGCAATGGGGATGATCCGCTGGATCATGGATAATCAACGTTATAATGCTGATTATCTGGCGATTCCCGGCGTACAAGCGATGCAGCAGGCCGGCGAGCAAAGTTGGACCAACGCCACGCACCTGGTCATTGCGGATGAACTGCCGACGCTTGCCGGACAACACCTGACGCTGCGCCATCTTACGCCCGATGGCGAAGAGACCCCCGTCGTGCTGAATACCGACGGCGAGTTGGTCGATGCGTCCACTTGCCGACAGGCACGGCTTTTCGTGACGCAGTACGTTACGCTCGCCGACGGCCAACGGGTCACGGTGAAGAGCGGGTTGCAACGCCTGAAAGAGGCGGCAGAAAAGCTCTCGTTGGCGCAATACAGCGAACAGTGCGGCGTGCCGGAAGCGCAAATTATCGCGCTGGCGGAAACCTTTACCGGTCACGGACGTAAAGCCGCGGTCATCAGTCACGGCGGCATGATGGCCGGCAATGGGTTTTATAACGCCTGGTCGGTCATGATGCTTAACGCGCTGATCGGCAACCTCAGCTTGTCCGGCGGCGTCTTTGTCGGCGGCGGCAAATTCAACGGCGTTAGCGACGGCCCCCGCTACAACATGAACAGTTTTGCCGGAAAAGTGAAACCGTCCGGGTTGAGTATTGCCCGTAGCAAAACCGCTTATGAAGCATCGGAAGAATACCGCGACAAAATTGCCGGCGGGCAATCCCCTTATCCAGCCAAAGCGCCGTGGTATCCCTTTGTGGCAGGCCAGCTTACCGAACTGTTGACCTCCGCGCTCGAAGGCTATCCTTATCCGCTTAAAGCCTGGATTTCCAATATGAGCAACCCGTTTTACGGTGTTCCCGGTCTACGCGCCGTGGCGGAAGAAAAGCTAAAAGACCCTCGCCGATTGCCGCTCTTTATCGCGATTGACGCCTTTATGAATGAAACGACGGCGCTGGCGGATTACATTGTGCCGGATACGCACAATTTTGAGAGCTGGGGCTTTACGGCACCCTGGGGCGGCGTAGCCAGTAAAGCCACTACCGCCCGCTGGCCGGTTGTCGCCCCCGCCACTCACCGAACGGCGGACGGGCAACCTGTCTCAATGGAAGCATTTTGTATTGCGGTAGCAAAACGGCTCCATCTGCCCGGCTTCGGCGACCGGGCGATAACCGATCCGCAGGGCAATACTTTTCCACTGAACCGGGCGGAAGATTTCTATCTGCGCGTAGCCGCTAATATCGCCTTTATGGGCAAGACGCCGGTCGCGCCGGCAAATCAGGAAGATATTTCGCTTACCGGCGTCAGCCGCATTCTGCCAGCAATTCAGCACACGCTTAAAGCTGATGAGGTCGATCGCGTGGCGTTTATCTACTCGCGTGGCGGCCGGTTTGCGCCCGAGGATAGCGGCTATACGGAGCAACGGTTAGGTAACGCGTGGAAAAAACCCTTACAGATCTGGAATGCAGATGTCGCCGCCCACCGTCACGCCATCACCGGGGAGCGTTTCAGCGGTTGCCCGGTCTGGTATCCGGCGCGTTTGTCAGATGGTCGTGCGATTGACGACCAGTTTCCCATTGGACAGTGGCCGCTGAAACTGATTTCATTTAAATCAAACACCATGTCCAGCTCAACAGCCGTCATCCCGCGCTTACACCATGTGAAGCCAGCAAACCTGGTGGCGCTGAATCCGCAAGACGGCGAGCGTTATGGACTGCAACATGGCGATCGGGTACGGATCATTACGCCGGGCGGTCAGGTCGTGGCGCAAATCAGTTTGTTAAATGGCGTGATGCCAGGCGTCATCGCCATCGAACACGGATATGGTCACCGCGAGATGGGCGCAACGCAGCACTCTCTGGATGGCGTGCCTATGCCGTATGATCCACAAATCAGGGCAGGCATAAATCTTAACGATCTGGGCTTTGCCGATCCGACAAGAACCATTACCAATACCTGGCTCGACTGGGTTTCTGGCGCGGCAGTACGCCAGGGGCTGCCGGCAAAAATCGAGCGTATATAACCCCAGGGCCGGAGAGCGATATCGTCTTATTTCGTCGAGGGTAGCGACTGATAAGCGAACGCTGTCCGGCTGCATATACTCACTGAATCGTGCAAGCCCAACTATTTTACGTTCACCCCGTCATATTACATAGAAAATATATGACAACACTCACAAAACTATTTTCCCCTTCTGTAAGCAATTAATATTTAACACATTGGCTGCGCTTCTGATTATTGACATTCATTTGGGGTTACTTCCGGTTGACCGCATAATCTGTGATTGAATTCACCGCATGACAACATTGCCATAAATACAATTCAACTCACTACCCGGAGGCAATATGTTTAAAGAAGAAAGACGTCATGCCATCATTAATTTACTGATAAAGGATAATAGTGTTAGCGTCAGTAAACTTTCAGACCTTTATAAGGTTAGCCAGGAGACTATTCGTTCCGATCTACGCTATTTCCAGAAATCAGGTATGCTTCAGCGTTGCTATGGCGGAGGGATTTTAAACCGTGACGCGCTGAGTAAGCTTATCACTGAAAATAAGATTGATATCTCCAGCACTATCGCCACGCCAATCCATCAGGATGCAAAACTGCGCCGGGAAAACACAAAAAAAGCAGGCAAGGTGTGTGTTTTAGGCTCATTCAATATTGATGTTTCAGCAACCGTGCCGTGGTTTCCACAAAGCGGAGAATCCATTCTGGCCAGTCAATTTGGATTCTATCCTGGCGGTAAAGGAGCCAACCAGGCTTTAGCGGCAAACAATGCCGGCGCTGCGGCGCATTTTATTTTTAAAGTGGGCAAAGATCAGTTCAGCGCATTTGCTATGAATCATATTATTCAATCAGGCATCACCTCATACAGCGCGTATCAAACAGATAAAGCGCCCACCGGTAGCGCATTGATCTATGTCTCCGCCGTAGATGGCGATAATATTATCGCCATCTACCCTGGCGCCAATATGATGCTCACCACGCAAGAGATTAACGAGCAACACCGTTATATCGCCGAGTCTGACGTTATGTTAATGCAGCTCGAAACGAACATTGAAGCGTTGACTGAATTTATTCGCCTGGGCAAACAAGAAAATAAAATGATCATGCTGAATCCTGCCCCCTATACGAAACAGGTGACGCATTTATTATCTGATATTGACATCATCACGCCGAATGAAACTGAAGCCTCTTTTTTATCCGGCGTAACCATTACTGATATTAATGATGCGAAAAAAGCCGGAAATATTATTCTGCAATCCGGGGTGAAAAAAGTCATCATTACCCTTGGCGCCCGTGGTTCTCTGCTCTGTGAGCACGCCCGCACGTTGTATATTCCTGCGTGGAGCGCCGTGGTAAAAGATGCCGCCGGGGCCGGTGACGCTTTTAATGGCGCCTTAGCCGCCGCGCTGGCGCGACAAGCAGACATGGTCGCAGCCATTCAATATGCCTCCGCTTTCGCTTCTCTGGCGGTGGAACAAGTCGGTGCGTCGAGTATGCCTCAGCACTTGCAGGTTTTACATCGAATGCGTACCCAATCTAATAAAGTCATTCACATTAATTAACAGGTGACATAATGAAAATTTTATTTATTGGCGAATCCTGGCACATTCATATGATTCACTCTAAAGGTTTTGATAGCTTTACATCGAGCAAATATGAAGAAGGCGCAGACTATTTATTATCCTGCTTACGCCAGGGTAATATCGATGTGGACTACATGCCTGCCCATATTGTGCAAACTCGTTTTCCACAAACCGCCGAAGCATTAGCCTGCTATGATGCGATCGTCATCAGTGATATCGGTAGCAATACGTTCCTGCTACAAAACAGAACGTTTTATAATATGGATATTATTCCTGATGCATTACAACTTATCGCGGATTATGTTGCTGAGGGCGGCGGTCTGTTGATGATCGGCGGGTATTTATCCTTTACGGGAATAGAAGCAAAAGCCAATTATAAAAATACGATTCTGGCGGAGGTATTGCCGGTTGATATGCTGGATGTAGATGACCGCGTAGAACTACCGCAAGGATGTAAAGCAGTAAATACTGCGGTAGAGCATGTTATTACCCAGCCATTTAGCGAATGGCCGCCGCTGTTGGGCTATAACAAGCTTATCGCCAAAGAAAATAGTCAGGTCCTTGCTGAAATTAATGGCGATCCACTGTTAGTTATGGGTACTTACCATAAAGGGAAAGTATGTTGCTTTGCCAGTGATTGTTCGCCGCACTGGGGAAGTCCGCAGTTTCTGCAATGGGAACATTACGCCACCTTCTGGTGTAATGTTTTACACACAATAAAAAAATAATATTATCCAGGCGAATATAAATTTCGCCTGCCCTGCCACACACTGAGTCATTAAGAATATGAATGATACTTATCTCTATGGCGAAATGTTTTCTGAAAACATATTGACAAGCTATCGGATTTATGGAGACAGAAAATCATTACTCACGCCGCTCATTATCCTTCACGGCGGCCCTTCTGGCGGCTTTGATTATTTATTAAATTATCGCCGTCTGGCTGATGACGGGCGCATGGTAATATTTTACGATCAATATGGCTGCAGTCGTTCAACGCATTTTCCTCATGCCGACGCGTCTTTCTGGACTATTGCGCGTTATCTCCATCAATTAACCCAATTAATTAATCACCTGGGTATTGGACACGGGTATTCGATACTGGGACATTCCTGGGGCGGAATGCTTGCCGCAGAGCACGCCTGCTTACAGCCTGCCGGGCTTCGCGGGACGATACTGGCAAGTTCGCCGGCCAGTATCGCCCTGTGGCAACAGGAAGGCATACGGCTCTTTAACGCTCTGACGCCAATGTCCGATGACGATATCAAAAACGTCATTATGCCCGCCGTCATTTATCAAAACCCACCGGAACAGCTGGTCGCTTATTATGCCAGGCACGTTTATACCCTCGCGGAAGAAGCCGTTCATGTTCAGCGATCTAATGCGCAGTTCGCCGCCGACCCTACGGGTTATCACATTTTATGGGGAACCAATGAACTGGCGGCAAATGGCAAACTTGCCGACTGGGATATTACGCCCCATTTGTGCCAGATACGCTGTCCTGTTCTGGTACTACGCGGCGAAAACGATCAGGCAACCGAGCGCGTCGTCTCTCCGCTGCTCTCTCACATTTCAGACTGCCGCGCGGTCACTATTCCCGGCAGCAGCCATAACCCACATGAAGAAAATATCGCGCCCTGCCTCGCAGCGGTAAGCGCGTTTTTACGCGATCTGGCATAAAAAGCCATTAAGGTATTTATCATGAAAAAAGTCAAAAAATTGTCTCTTACCGATTTAGTGCTTTATGGTCTGGTGTTTATGGTGCCTATCGCGCCAGTCTCTCTTTATGGCGTCGTTTATAATCTTTCGCACGGTATGGTTGCGCTGGTTTATATTATTGGCGCGATCGCGATGTTTTTTACCGCGTACAGCTACTCTACCTTATCGCAACATATCTCCTCGTCGGGTTCGGCCTATGCGTATGCTGGCGTATGCATTAATCCCGCCGTAGGGTTTCTGACCGGATGGATATTACTGTTGGATTATCTTTTGTTCCCTACGCTCGTGGCAGTGCTGGGCGGCGTCGCGGTCCACGCTATTTTACCGCAAATCCCGGTCTGGGTCTGGCCGTTGATTTATGTGGCTATTGGCACCGGAGTCAACTATCTCGGGATACAGCAAACGGCGAAATTTGATAAGTTACTGGTCTTCATTCAACTCGGTATTCTGGCGATTTTCGTTCTGCTCATTGTCCGTCTGTTGATGCTGGACAGTAGTCAGATAACGCTTTCCTTCCGGCCTTTTTTCGATTCACAGTGGTTCACCCCAGGGCTCATCGCGACGGCGATTTCGGTGGCTGCGCTGAACTTTCTCGGCTTTGACGCTATCAGTACATTAAGTGAAGAAAGCGAAGGCGGGGGACGCGCCGTCAGTAAAGCAACGCTGTTGGCGTTAGTTTTGGCGACAGTACTGTTTATTATCGTTGTGGCGTTTGCGGCGTTCGCCACCGGTAACGTCGACCGCTTCGCGGAAGGTAATGCGACGAATGAAGCATTTTTCACCATTGCCGGCAACGTTGGCGGTATCTGGCTCAAAGTGGCATTTTCCATCATTGTGGCGTTTGTGTGCGCCGTCGGCAACATTATTACCGCGCAAACGGCGGTGTCCAGAGTGCTATTTTCAATGGGGCGCGACCGAATGTTGCCCGCCTTCCTCGCTCACGTCCATACCACGCGTAAAACGCCGGATTATGCCATTCTGTTTACCGGCGGCGTCACCCTGCTGCTCAGCTACCTGTTTTCCGGCAAGATTGAATCTATCTCCACGCTGGTGAACTTTGGCGCGCTTTTCGCTTTTTTTGTCGTGAACCTGTGTGTGTTTATCCTGTTCAATTTCCGGATGAAAGCCCAGCGGCGCATTTTCGCCCATGTCATTTCGCCGATCATGGGGATGATCGTCATCGGCTACGTCTGTTTAAACATGAACATTCACGCTCTGATACTCGGAATTAGCTGGGCGGCGATCGGGATAGCGATTCTGTGCTATCGAAAAGCACACAACCAAAACATCGCCATCGA
Source organism: Salmonella sp. A7 (assembly GCF_020181675.1). Classification (NCBI taxonomy): domain Bacteria; kingdom Pseudomonadati; phylum Pseudomonadota; class Gammaproteobacteria; order Enterobacterales; family Enterobacteriaceae; genus Salmonella; species Salmonella sp. A7. Next base: position 2,523,719 of record NZ_CP084001.1, read on the forward strand.
CCTGGAAGGCAAAAAGTTGCTCGATTGATGTTATGCGCAACAACACCCACTGTTGCGCAACGCCGCCCCTGTTCGGGCGGCGTCATCGCCAGCGACATCGTAAACAGCGTAATAACAAACCATTGTGGATCTGCACAGATGTCTTTTGAAACAGGGTTTTCATTTTCCTTTTTTGTAAATTTCAGCGTATAATGCGCGCCAATTGTCTCTTGAATGGTTTCAGCGCATTGGACTGTAAAACTCAACGACTAAAATTATCCCCTTCCCGTTGGGCTGAAACGCGAGCACACATTCCTCTGCACGCTCTTTCGATGTCACCTATCCTTAGAGCGAGGCATCATCACTTTAGCAACACAGGCTTAGCTTCCGGGCCGTGCGCGCCCGAAGCCAGATTTCCATATCCTCCTCAACTTAAAGACTAAGACTGTCATGAAAAAGACGAAAATTGTTTGTACTATCGGTCCGAAAACCGAATCCGAAGAGATGTTAAGCAAAATGCTGGACGCGGGCATGAACGTGATGCGTCTGAACTTCTCTCATGGCGATTATGCAGAACACGGTCAGCGTATCCAGAACTTGCGCAACGTGATGAGCAAAACTGGTAAAAAAGCCGCTATTCTGCTTGATACTAAAGGACCAGAAATCCGCACCATTAAACTGGAGGGCGGTAACGACGTTTCGCTGAAAGCGGGTCAAACCTTCACTTTTACCACCGACAAATCCGTGGTCGGTAATAATGAAATCGTTGCCGTCACCTATGAAGGCTTCACCGGCGACCTGAGCGTTGGCAACACCGTCCTGGTTGACGATGGTCTGATCGGTATGGAAGTGACCGCCATCGAAGGCAATAAAGTAATTTGTAAGGTGCTGAACAACGGCGATCTGGGCGAGAACAAAGGCGTTAACCTGCCGGGCGTTTCTATTGCTCTGCCGGCGCTGGCTGAAAAAGACAAACAGGACCTGATCTTCGGTTGCGAACAGGGCGTTGACTTTGTTGCGGCGTCCTTTATCCGTAAACGTTCTGACGTTGTCGAAATTCGCGAGCATTTGAAAGCCCACGGCGGCGAAAACATCCAGATTATCTCTAAGATCGAAAACCAGGAAGGCCTGAACAACTTCGATGAAATTCTCGAAGCTTCCGACGGCATCATGGTTGCGCGTGGCGACCTGGGCGTAGAAATCCCGGTTGAAGAAGTGATTTTTGCGCAGAAAATGATGATCGAAAAATGTATCCGCGCACGTAAAGTCGTGATCACCGCGACTCAGATGCTGGATTCTATGATCAAAAACCCGCGTCCGACCCGCGCAGAAGCAGGCGACGTTGCGAACGCCATCCTCGACGGTACGGATGCGGTTATGCTGTCCGGCGAATCCGCAAAAGGGAAATACCCGCTGGAAGCCGTTTCTATCATGGCGACCATCTGCGAACGTACCGACCGTGTCATGAACAGCCGTCTGGACTACAACAACGACAGCCGTAAACTGCGCATTACGGAAGCAGTATGCCGCGGTGCGGTAGAAACTGCCGAAAAACTGGAAGCGCCGCTGATCGTGGTAGCGACCCAGGGCGGTAAATCCGCTCGCGCCGTGCGTAAATACTTCCCGGACGCCACCATCCTGGCATTGACCACCAATGAAGTGACTGCCCGTCAGTTAGTACTGAGCAAAGGCGTGGTATCGCAGCTGGTGAAAGAAATCAATTCTACTGATGATTTCTACCGTCTGGGCAAAGATGTCGCCCTGCAAAGCGGCCTCGCCCAGAAAGGCGACGTCGTAGTGATGGTCTCCGGCGCGCTGGTTCCAAGCGGCACCACTAACACCGCCTCTGTTCACGTACTGTAATAATTGTTGTGTGAATTAATTTGTTTAAAAAAGCGCCCTTCCGGCGCTTTTTTTATTTAATCGATAGCCACTATTAATAAAAAAATCAAATCGGATTTTACTATCTAATTGCGGATTATCTAAGAAGAATCCGATGGAAGCCCCCTGTTTTCTTTCGGTTTTTTAGGGACTTTCATGCATTTCGATGCTTCTTTGAGCGAACGATCAAAAATAAGTGCATTCCCATCAAAAAAATATTCTCAACATAAAAAAGTTTGTGTAATACTTGTAACGCTACATGGAGATTAACTCAATCTAGAGGGTATTAATAATGAATCGTACTAAACTGGTACTGGGCGCGGTAATCCTGGGTTCTACTCTGCTGGCTGGTTGCTCCAGCAACGCTAAAATCGATCAGCTGTCTTCTGACGTTCAGACTCTGAACGCTAAAGTTGACCAGCTGAGCAACGACGTGAACGCAATGCGTTCCGACGTTCAGGCTGCTAAAGACGACGCAGCTCGCGCTAACCAGCGTCTGGACAACCAGGCTACTAAATACCGTAAGTAATAGTACCTGCGTAATAAAAATGGCGCACATCGTGCGCCATTTTTTTGTCCGTCGTTTGCTGCGAAGGCTACTGCGTCGCGCGCGTTTGCCCCTCTTCCCCGACAAAACCGTTCTGAGCGGATTCGACTGCGGTCGTATTTACCGCTGGCGTCTGCCCGGCGCTCACACTGACAGGATACCCGGCTCGCCGGTATAGCGCCTTATCGACCAGGCGACTATCCACCCCTTGCGCGTTTCTGAATGCGGTAAATTCCGCAGGCAACACGTAGGGCATCGTCTGCACGTTTTGCTCTTCTTCCGGCGATAGCGGCCTGTGTACCTCTACATAACGAATGCCATTCGGCTCGACAGAGAATTTCACCGGCTGGTTAATCACTTTTACCGGCGTCCCCGTTCTGACCTGCGCAAATAACGCTTTGATGTCCGGCGCGTTCATGCGAATGCAACCGGAACTCACGCGCAGACCCACGCTATCCGGCGCGCTGGTGCCATGAATGAGATATTCCCCATTACCGTGCGCCAGACGCAGCGCATAGCGTCCCAGCGGGTTATTTGGCCCGGCAGGGATCACCGGCGGCAGCGTGATCCCCCGCTCAAGCGAACGTTGGCGTATGCCCGCCGTCGGCGTCCACGTCGGGTTGGGGATCTTTTGCCCTATCCGGGTGTCCATGACGGGAGTTTCCAGTCCCTGCAAACCGATGCCGATGGGATATACCTGAACGCGGTTTTCTCCCGGCGGATAATAATACAACCGTAGCTCCGCGAGGTTGACGATAACGCCTTCCCTGGGCGCATCCGGCAATAGCATCTGCGAGGGAATGGTAATTAGCGTACCGGGCTTAGGCACCGGCGCAATCGTATTGTTCGCTTCAAGAATGAGCATCGCCGCCGTATCAAAACGCCGGGCGATAGCCTGCAGGTTTTTATCACCTTCCTGTACGGTATAGGTTTGATTCTGACCAATAAGACGGCTGCCTTCGGGCGGTAATGGATAATCAACCGCCCAGGCTGCCTGTAACGCGCTATACGCGCCGATAATAGCTAGAGTAATGAAAGACGCACGTTTCATACCAAACCTCCTGTATTCCTGGTGATGTCCTCTGCGACGGCTGATAGCGCTTCGCTTATCAGAACAACAAAATACACGCTCTGTCCCCTCTGGATAAAGCGACGCCGCCGTCCGACAAAGGATTTGACATCAGGTAGAACGCTGTCTGTACAGTTTAGCTAAGAGTGGCGGCCTTAGCGCGAATTGCGCGAATCATTGCTTCCAGCCCCTGAGAACGAGAAGGCGTGAGGTGCTGTGTAAGCGCCATTTTTTCGAACCATGGCCGGACATCAAAATGCACAATATCCTGCGCCGTCATTTGGTGGTACAAAATAAATACCACCGCCATAAGGCCTTTAACGATCGCCGCGTCGCTGTCGCCCTGCAATTCGATAATGCCGTTGGCGTTTCGCCGCATCACTATCCACACCTGGCTCTGACAGCCATGAATCGTATTTTGCGGATTGCGATCCTGCGGATTTAACTCCGCCAGGCGCTGCCCCAACTCAATAATATATAAATATTTCTCTTCCCAATTAGCGCAACGCGTAAAGTTACGCAGCAATTTTTCTTTATCCGGTAGCGCAGCCATAAAACCTCACTGTTATCCCAATAAGCGGTGGATACGCGTTAATCCTGCCACCAGTCGGTCCACTTCTTCATGGGTGTTATACATCGCCAGCGAAGCCCGGCACATTGCCGGCACGCCATACCAGGCCATGAGCGGCATCGCGCAGTGATGCCCCGTTCGTACCGCGATACCGTAATTATCAAGAAAGCTGCCGACGTCATAAGCATGGTGTTTACCCAGATTAAACGCGATGACGCCCAACCGCTGCGCCGGACCATACAGCGTGATATCAGGCACCTGCGCCAGTTGCTCCAGCGCATAGCGCATCAGCATCTGCTCATAATCGCCAATCTTATCCAGTCCCAGCGACGTCACATAGTCAATTGCCGCGCCCAGACCGATGATGCCGCCAGTATTCGGCGTTCCCGCCTCAAAACGCCAGGGCGCTTTCGCCCATGTCGTTCCCTGCGTCAGGCTGACGGTCGAAATCATCGACCCGCCCCCTTCCCACGGCGGCATTTCTTGCAGCAATGCCTCTTTAACATACAGAATGCCGATGCCGGTCGGCCCGTAAAGTTTATGGCCGGAGAAAACGTAAAAATCGCAGTCCAGCGCCTGGACGTCAACAGCATGGTGCATCACGGCCTGGGCGCCATCCACCAGCACTTTCGCCCCATGCTGGCGCGCCAGCGCAATCATGTCCGGCAGTGGGTTTTCCGTCCCCAGCACATTGGAAACGTGGGTAATGGCCAGCAGTCGGGTCCGGTCATCGAACAGCGCAGCTAAGGTCTCCAGCCGCAGCGTACCGTCAGGATGAAATGGGATCACGCGCAGTTCGGCGCCTTTGCGCTCGCACAGCATCTGCCAGGGAACGATGTTGGCGTGATGCTCCATCTCGCTGATAATAATGTTATCCCCGGCGCGAATATTTTCCGTTCCCCAACTGTTGGCGACAAGGTTAATGCCCTCCGTCGTACCGCGCACGAACACCAGTTCTTCTGCGGAGCGGGCGTTAATAAACCGCGACGCCTGCTTACGCACATTCTCCATGCTTTCGGTCGCCTGTGCGCTTAACGTATGGATACCTCGATGTACCGCAGCATAGCCGTGACGGTAGAAGGCAGATTCAGCGTCAATCACCTGATTGGGTTTTTGAGCGCTGGCTGCACTGTCCAGGTAAGCCAGCGGCAGGCCGTTAACTTCACGCTGCAGTATGGGAAAATCCGCCCGTACTTTTTCTACAGGAAATGTCATACCAGGCCTCCGGGCAGTCGCTGGCCGATTCGCGCCAGCACCTGCTGTTTAAGGGCGCTATCATGGATAGCTTCCGTTAACTCTGCGGCAAACGCGTAAAGAATCATGTGCCGCGCCTCCTGCTGCCTGATGCCGCGTGATTGCAGATAAAACATCTGCTCATCGTCAATACGCCCGATCGTCGCGCCGTGGCTGCACTTCACGTCATCGGCATAGATCTCTAATTGCGGTTTGGTATCGACTTCAGCCAGTTTCCCCAACAACAGGTTATTATTGGTCATCTGGCCGTCGGTTTTAATGGCGTGTTGCGCCACGTTGATCAGGCCATTAAAGACCGCGCGTCCTTTGTCGCTGACGATGGTCTTGTGCAACTGGCGGCTGTTACAGTAACCTTTGTTATGTTCCAGCCATGTCCGCGTATCGCAGACTTCATTTTTCACCGGCATCGCCAGACTATTCAGTCGAAGCGTCGCGTTTTCACCATTCAGTTGTGAGCTGCTGTGGTGACGTAGTACTGCGGCGCCCAGCAGAAAACTGTGGCTAAACGCCGAGGCGTCTGTCGCCAGCAGAAGATCGTTATGCGCAAAGTGATAGCTGGACGCATTTTCAAACGCCAGTTTGATATGGCACAGTTGCGCATTGTCTGCAACGTTCATCGTCAGACGCGCGCCGGTAAAATGTTTTGCCGCTGTAAGGCTGACATAATGCTCAATAACCGTCGCTTCCGCGCCTTCCGCCAGCGCCAGATGGTGGCGATAATGCGCGGTATTCAGCTCGTCGCCATCCACACCCTGCGTGATATGCATTAACAGTAACGGCCTGGTCGGACGCTGATTTCGCCGTACCTGTATATACGTGACACATTGCGCCAGGCTTTCCGTCAGATGCAGAAAAACCTCGGGATGTACCGGCGCGGCAAGCGTCTGGCGTTCATCCCTGACGCTAACGTCAAATCCGCTGTTTTGCGTGCTATCACTAAGCTCTGGCATAAACCGACCGTCGACAAACACCAGCCGCACGGCATCGATTTGCAGCGCCAGCGCATCACGCTGTGCGGCGCTGATAGTCGCACACTGCTGGATAAACTGGCTATGGGTTAAGCCCTCCAGCGGCGTGTATTTCCAGTCTTCATGTTTACGCGTCGGCAATCCCAGACGTAACATCTGTTGTAAATGTTGTCTTGCCTGCTCAGTTCGACTTACTCCTTTTTCTTCAAAGAGATGCTGCCATTGCTGTAGCGCTTTACTGCTGTTCGGTAAGCCAGCCATAACCCTGCTCCTCCAGTTGTTTGACCAGAGTAAAATCGCCGGATCGGACAATTCGCCCCTGGTAGAGGACATGGACGTAATCAGGCTTGATGTAGTCCAGTATGCGCTGATAGTGGGTCACGATAATAAAAGCGCGTTTATCGTCGCGTAACGCGTTGACGCCTTCCGCCACAATTTTCAACGCATCGATATCCAGTCCGGAGTCCGACTCATCAAGGATGCACAGTTCCGGCTCCAGCACCGCCATTTGCAAAATATCATTGCGCTTTTTCTCCCCGCCGGAAAAACCGACGTTTACCGAACGGGTCAGCAAATCTTCCGGCATTTTCAGCAATGCGATCTTTTCTTCCATCAGATCCTGAAAATCAAAGCGATCCAACGACGTCTGCCCGCGGTAGGCGCGCACGGCATTCAGCGCGGTTTGCAGGAAAAACTGGTTACTGACGCCGGGGATTTCTACCGGGTACTGGAAGGCCATAAAAATCCCTTCACCCGCCCGTTCCTCCGGCGACAGTTCAAGCAGATCTTTACCTTTGAACGTAACCGAGCCGCCAGTGACCTCGTAATCTTCACGTCCCGCCAGGGTGGCGGAGAGCGTGCTTTTCCCGGAACCGTTCGGCCCCATAATGGCGTGAACTTCGCCAGGGCGAATCTCCAGATTCAGGCCACGCAAAATCGCTTTTTCTTCCACACTGACCTGTAAATCTTTAATGCTTAACATGGGTTTTCCTTCATCATTAACCGACGCTGTGCTCAAGGCTAATCGCCAGCAGTTTTTGCGCTTCAACGGCAAACTCCAGCGGCAGTTCCGAGAAAACGTCTTTACAGAAACCGTTGACGATCATCGAAATAGCGTCTTCTTCGCTGATACCGCGTTGCAGACAATAGAAAAGCTGATCTTCACCGATGCGTGATGTTGTCGCTTCGTGCTCCAGCTGCGCGCTGTTATTGCGACATTCAACATACGGGAACGTATGCGCGCCGCAGTCCGCGCCAATCAACATGGAGTCGCATTGGGTGAAATTTCGGGCGTTGGTCGCCGTCGGCATAATTTTTACCAACCCACGGTAGCTGTTCTGGCTGTGGCCGGCGGAAATGCCTTTTGAGATAATGGTTGAGCGCGTGTTTTTACCGATATGGATCATTTTGGTACCGGTGTCAGCCTGCTGATGTCCACTGGTCAGCGCAACGGAATAGAACTCGCCGATAGAATTATCACCACGCAGAATACAGCTCGGGTATTTCCAGGTAATCGCCGAACCGGTTTCCGACTGGGTCCACGACATCTTGCTGTTTTCCCCTTCGCACAACGCCCGCTTGGTCACAAAGTTCAGAATGCCGCCCGTGTTGTTGTCGCCCGGGAACCAGTTTTGTACGGTGGAATATTTTACTTCAGCATCTTTATGGATGATGACTTCCACTACCGCGGCGTGGAGCTGATAACTGTCGCGTACGGGCGCGGAGCAGCCTTCGATATAACTCACATAGCTGCCTTCATCCGCCACCAGAATCGTGCGCTCAAACTGACCGGTTTTCTCGGCGTTAATGCGAAAATAGGTGGATAACTCCATCGGGCAACGCACGCCTTTGGGAACATAGATAAATGTCCCATCGGAAGCGACTGCCGCATTCAGCGCGGCAAAAAAGTTATCGTTCCCCGGCACGACGGTGCCAAGATATTTCCTGACCAGGTCAGGGTGATCGTGTATCGCTTCGCCAAAAGAACAGAAAATAATGCCCTGTTCCGCCAGTTTTTCACGGTATGTGGTCGCTACGGAGACCGAATCAAAAATCGCATCGACGGCGACCTCTTTCCCTTCGCGAACCGGAACGCCAAGTTGCTCGAAGGCGTCTTCAACCTCTTTACTCAAAAAGGTATTCGCGCCCGTTTGCTGTACCGCTCCCGGCTGGGAAACGCAGCTATCGTCGCAGTTTCCGCATGATGGCGCAGAGTAATAGCTGTAGTCCTGATAGTTCAGTTTATCGTAGTGCGCCTTCAGCCAGTGCGGTTCATCCATGTCCAGCCAGGCTCTATAGGCATTGAGACGAAATTCCAGCATCCACTCAGGTTCGTTACGCTTTGCGGAAATCGCGCGCACCACCTCTTCGCTGATGCCTTTTGCCAGTTCATCAGTGGGTAGTTGCGTGAAAAATCCTTCTTTGTAATTAAGGCGTCCGCCTGTCCAGATGCCGACCTCTTCCGTTGCTTCAGTATTACGAGACATAGTACCGCCTATACCCCAAAACTTTCGCCGCAGCCGCATTCATTCTGGGCTTTGGGGTTATGAAATTTAAATAACTGGTTCAGCCCTTCCTGTACGTAATCCACTTCTGTTCCGTCAATAAAAGGCATCGCCTGTAACGGTGCGAAAAGCTTTGCGCCTTCGGCTTCAAAAACCAGATCGTCTTTATCCGGCTCCCGAACGGTATCCAGAACATAGCCAAATCCGGCACATCCCGTCTGTTTTACGCTTAACCGCACGCCCAACATGCCCGGCTGCTTTGCTGCCAGTTCACGTATGTGCGCTGCCGCCGCTGGCGTTAGCGTCAGCCCTTGCCAGGGGAAGTCCTCCGGGTTAAACGTGTCTGAATGCAATTCCATAGAGTTACCTCGCGTTCTAAATCACCAGGATATAACAGCATGTTAGTGATAATGATTATCACTTCAACCCCTTAACCGCAGGGGCTTTCCAACAAATGGTCATATTGAGCGCCTTTTATTAAGCATAGACCCTGTCCGCCAGGTCATACGACAGACAAAAAACCACTTAACCTTTTGATAAATAATAATTTATAAGATGTTAACCGTTCTGGCAGGTCAAAAACGAAAAGATGTATAGAAAATGACTATTTAATTAATAGGCTGTCGACATTGCCGGGCGGCGAGGTCAGAACCCCATTTTTTGTATGGATACCTGGCGTTGCGCTCTTTATAATCCGCTGCGGTTCTATAACTCAGTTTGAGCTATAGGTTTATGTAAACTCTTTCCGGCATTTCAGGTGCTGAATGAGGCAAGAGGCTTAAAATATGGTTGTTACGCTCGCGTATATCGCACTTTTTTTGGTTTTCTCGTGGGTCATCTTGAGAATTAATCAAAAAAGCGATTCCCTGTCGAAAAGCGTTTTTATCGCTATCTTTTTAGGGGCTGTTATTGGTTTATCCCTGCATTTTATTTCAGCAAATCACACTAAAACTATTATCGAATGGTACAGCATCGTCGGCAATGGTTACGTCCACCTGTTAAAACTGGTCGCTATACCGCTAATTTTTATTTCTATTCTTTCCGCCATCAATAAACTGGAAAATAGCGCCGGCATCGGAAAAATGTCGCTGACGATCGTCGGATGCATGTTATGCCTGGTGATGGTTGCCGGTTTTATCGGATTACTGACCGCTCATATACTGGGGCTTGACGCCAGCGCTTTTGTGCACATGCCGTCAATGTTAACTGCGGAAGAAGTCAATAAGACTGCCGCGGTGTCGATTCCCCAGTTAGTGACATCGCTGATCCCGACTAATATTTTTCTTGATCTTACGGGGGCCAGAAGTGTTTCCGTTATCGGCATCGTTATCTTCACGCTAATAGCGGGGATCGCTCTGTTAAAGGTCAAAAAAGAGGCGCCGGAAGAAGGTCAGAAATTAAGCGCAGGCATTAACGCTATTCAGATCTGGGTCATGAAGATGGTACGTATCGTTATTGCATTAACGCCCTATGGCGTCATGGCATTAATGACTACCGTATTTTCATCATACCGCCTTGAACAATTCGCCAGTTTACTTGGTTTTATCGGTGCCTGTTACATCGCGATTTTCATGATGTTTATCGTGCACGCCATTTTGCTGATCCTCAGCGGTAATAATCCAGCGCGTTATTTCAGAATGGTCTGGCCCGTCTTAACCTTTGCGTTTGTTTCCCGCAGCAGCGCAGCCTCTATCCCGCTGGCCATTTCCGCCCAGGAAAAATTTGGCGTACAAAGCACCATTGCCAATATTTCCGCCTCGTTTGGCTCCAGTATGGGGCAAAATGGCTGCGCCGGGATTTATCCGGCTATTATGGTAGCGATGATTGCGCCCACCATCGGCATTGATCCGCTCTCGCTGCATTTTCTGGCCGCGATGTTGCCTGCCATTGCGCTAGGGTCTATTGGCGTAGCCGGCGTCGGCGGCGGTGGTACGTTCGCGGCGCTGATTGTCCTGTCGACGTTGAATTTTCCCGTTGCGCTGGTCGGTATTTTTATTGCCATCGAACCTATCGTTGATATGGCCCGCACGGCTCTGAACGTTAACGGATCGATGATGTCAGGTGTGCTGGCTAACCGTATTTTGAATAATCATACGGCTGACGACATGCCAGCGGTTATTGACAGACCTTAGTTTTTTACGCGCCCGGAAAAGAAAAACCCTTAAGTCTGTTCAATACAGGCTTAAGGGTTCCGGCCCCATCCGGCGCTTATCTCCGGCACTCTTAATGGCTTAGCTCTTGAAGGGGCATAAGAATAATCTCATAAAGAGAGCGCGCCTTTTTAGCACAAATGGCGATCTGTATTTTTTTTAAACAAAATCAAGAGGATTATCTATTACCTGGGGACAGGGTCTGGTGAGATTGCCTGGTAACATAGCCGGATGGCGGCTAACGCCTTATCCGGCCTACACCGACTTTATTAATGCACGCCCAACCGCCAGGCGAAATAGATCTCTTCTTTCAGTTCGGTTGCAGAGAGGGTGAGGAGATCGGCAAACTCTAACTCCAGCTGTTTTAAACGCTTCAAATACTGCGCGGGAGAAAGTTCGGTTTTATCACGGCGTAAAAATTCAATCGCCAGTTGGGTTGGGTCTAAATCAGTAGACATATCATCCTCGCTTATGTGTAAACGTGCACAGTATATCACCTTTTTCTGCGCACATTTTGACCAAAAGCAATATGCATCACACTTTTATGGTGACAACGTCACACAATCGCCGTAGTAAGGCGCGAAGAACAGCACAGACGTCCCTGTTCATCAAAGATCTCTATCTGCCAGACCTGATGGCGAGCCCCGGTATGCAACGCTTTACAGACGCCTCGTACGCGCCCCTGACGCGCCGACCGTACATGGTTGGCATTCACCTCCAGCCCCACCACCTTTTGCTCCCCCTGCGTACACAGATAGCCTGCGACCGAGCCGATACTTTCCGCCAGCACCACAGACGCTCCGCCATGCAGCAAGCCGAACGGCTGTTTGGTGCGATGATCGACGGGCATTGTCGCTTCCAGCGTATCGTCCCCAATATGCTCAAAGCGGATATCAAGCAGGCCAACCATATTCCCTTCCCCCATCGCATTAAGCGCATCGAGGGTCACTTCACGTTTCCAGATCAACCTATAATCTCCAGTAATGCCTGCAACGGGTGACGCACGCCCGTACCTTCAATGCGTTTAACCTGGCTTCGGCAGGAATAGCCGGTTGCCAGGCAACGGTTTCGCGGTAGACGTTGCATCGCCTGATGCCAGGATAGCTCATAAATTCCCAGCGAATTTTTATGATTGGTGAGTTCATGTCCATAAGTGCCCGCCATACCGCAGCAGCCTACGCTGACATTTTCCAGCTTCGCGCCAAAATGGGCAAAGATGGCGGCCCACTGCGCAGGCGCGCCGGGTAACGCCGTGACTTCCGTACAATGACCAAAAAAGTACCACGGTTCGCCGCTCACCTCGACGGACAGTCTTGCATTTATTTCCTGCGCCAACCATTCATTCACCAACAACACATGAAAATCGCCGCGCTGTTCGCCCAGCGCCAGTTTGTATTCGTCGCGATAACACAGTACCAGCGCCGGATCGACGCCCACCATCGGCATCCCCAACGCGGCGATCCGATTAAGGAACTCAGAGGTTTTTTTCGCCGTTTTCGCAAAGCGATTAAGAAAACCTTTAATATGCTGCGCCTTACCATTCGGCGAGAACGGTAACAATACCGGCCTCCTGCCCAGTTTTTCCGCCAGGCGGATAAAGTCCGCTACGACCCGGGCGTCGTAGTAGCTGGTAAACGGGTCCTGAACCACCAGTACCGTTTTCGCTTTTTGCTCGGCGCTCATGCGCTCCAGTTGCTCAAGCGTCATATTAGCGGACGGATGGCCCACCAGTTGCTGTTGCAATGAAGGGGCAGAAAGCAGAGGTAAATCCACCATACCGATATGTTTTTTCGCCAGATTGCGAACCATCGGTTGGTTAATAAAAAAGTTAAAGGTCTTTGGCGCACGCGCCATCAGCGGCGCGTAGGTCTCGACCGTCGCCACCAGATGATCGCGTACCGGGCGCAGATAACGCGTATGGTAAAGCTGTAAGAAACGTGAACGAAACTCCGGAACATCGATTTTAATCGGACACTGGGTCGTACAGGCTTTACATGCCAGACAGCCGGACATGGCCTCTTTAACTTCATGGGAAAAATCATACTCGCCTTTGCGTTTGTGCCAACTATTCCGGGTGCGAGCAATCAGCGTGCGCAAGCTGGCGCGTTTTTCCGGCAGCTCCTTTTCCAGCTTCAACGGATCGACGCCGCGATCGGCCAATAGACGGAGCCATTCCCGCACCAGCGTCGCCCGCCCTTTCGGCGAGTGGATCCGGTTAAGGCTAATTTTCATCGACGGGCACATTGGGCTTTTCGCATCGAAATTAAAGCACAGGCCGTTACCATTACACTCCATAGCGCCGCGCCAGGTCTGCCGTACCGCCAGCGGGATTTGCCGATCCCATGTGCCGCGTTTTACCGCATCCACCTTCATCATCGGCGCCTCTATCCCCTGCGGTGGACAGATTTTACCCGGGTTAAGTCGATTATGCGGATCAAAAGCCGCTTTTATTTTGCGCAGCTCGCCATACAGGACTTCGCCGAAAAAGGCCGGGCTGTATTCCGCACGAAAACCTTTTCCATGCTCGCCCCACAACAGCCCGCCGTATCTGGCGGTCAGCGCGACGACCTCATCGGAGATCTGTTTCATCAACAGTTCCTGCTGCGGATCGCACATATCCAGCGCCGGACGCACATGCAGCACCCCGGCATCCACGTGGCCGAACATGCCGTAACTTAAGCCATGACCATCCAGCAGGGCGCGAAATTCGGCGATGTAATCGGCCAGATGTTCAGGCGGCACGCAGGTATCTTCCGCAAAAGGAATCGGTTTGGCTGCGCCTTTCGCATTACCCAGCAGCCCTACCGCTTTTTTACGCATCGCGTAAATACGCTCAATACCCGTCAAATCGGTACAAAGTTGCCAGCCGATCACGCCCGCTTCCGCACGCGCCATCAGGCCATCCAGCCGGTGGCACAGCGCCTCGACCTGCCCGTCAATAAGCGCTTCATCGTCACCCGCGAATTCCACGATATTCAGGCCAAGCATCTCTTTATCCGGCACATCGGTAATCAATTCGCTAACGGAGTGCCAGACAATATCTTCCCGCGCGAGGTTAAGGACTTTGGAATCGACCGTCTCGACGGATAAGGCGCGCGCATCAACCATAAAAGGGGCGTTACGCAGCGCGGAATCAAAGGAGTCGTATTTTACATTCACCAGACGGCGGACTTTGGGTATCGGGGTAATATCCAGCCGGGCTTCAGTAATAAACGCCAGCGTCCCTTCCGACCCCGTTAAGATGCGGGTAAGATCGAAGCGGGTCATGTCATCGTTAAAGACGTGGCGTAAATCGTAGCCTGTCAGGAAGCGATTGAGCTTTGGAAAGCTATCGAGGATAAGTTGACGGTTTTCCAGGCAGGACTGATAGACGGTCTGATAGATGCGGCCTGGCATCGTCGTGTTTTCACCCAGCGTCCGGGCAAGCTCTACGGGCATCGATTGCGTGTCAAGGATATCGCCCCCCAACAATACGGCCCGTATGCCTAAGACGTGATCTGACGTTTTTCCATAGACCAGCGAACCCTGACCAGAGGCATCGGTATTAATCATACCGCCAAGCGTGGCGCGATTACTGGTGGAAAGTTCCGGCGCAAAAAAATAGCCATACGGCTTTAACGCCTGATTAAGCTGATCTTTTATCACCCCCGCCTCTACCCGCACCCATCCCTCTTCAGGATTAATTTCAATAATGCGGTTCATATAGCGGGACATATCAACAATAATGCCCTGGTTTAGCGCCTGGCCATTCGTGCCAGTACCGCCGCCTCGAGGGGTAAATATCAGCGACGTAAAGCGCGGCTCCGCCGCCAGACGGGCAAGAAGCGCGACATCCGCCGTAGAACGGGGAAACACAACAGCATCGGGAAGAAGCTGGTAGATACTGTTATCGGTCGACATTGTCAGACGGTCGGCATAGCTGGTTGCCGTATCGCCCGTAAACCCTTGCTGCTCCAGCGCCTGCAAAAAATTGAGCACCAGCTGAACGACGCCGGGTGCCTGAGAAATTTGTGGAATCATTATATTGACCTTTTCCTGCGGTCTATGTTGTGAACGGTGGCGCCCAACCCGGCGAGCGCGAGCGGTCTACGCACAGGAAGGGATGCTTAATCGTTTGCGTGTTGCGTTATTTGTTGTATCACATTTTTTTCCTGTGCGCCCAACAGAATTACATGCAGAATCGGCCTGTTAAAAACCGCTGAAATTGCTCATCATTATAGGGTGTGGTTTGCATGTTCACGTCGCGCCAACGTTCTGGCGCAAAGACAAAGGTGAAAAGTATTTATGGTAAATGTTCGTCAGCCCAGGGATATTGCGCAAGTGCTGCTATCGGTGCTGTTTTTAGCCATCATGATTGTGGCCTGTTTGTGGATAGTACAGCCTTTTATTTTGGGGTTTGCATGGGCAGGTACGATTGTTATCGCGACCTGGCCCGTTTTGCTGAAATTACAAAAAATATTGTGGGGCCGCCGCTCGCTTGCCGTATTGGTCATGACGCTGCTGTTAGTGCTGCTCTTCGTTATTCCCGTCGCCTTGCTGGTGAACAGCATTGTCGATGGTAGCGGCCCGCTCATCCATGCAGTGACCGGCGGCGATATGACGCTACCCGATCTGGCATGGTTAAATAATATTCCGTTAGTTGGCGCCAAACTGTATGCCGGATGGCATAGCCTGCTGGATATGGGCGGTAGCGCTATTATGGCGAAAGTGCGGCCTTATATCGGCACAACCACGACCTGGTTTGTCGGTCAGGCGGCGCATATCGGACGCTTTATGATGCACTGCGCCCTGATGCTGTTGTTTAGCGCCCTACTTTACTGGCGCGGCGAACAAGTGGCGATGGGTATACGCCATTTTGCCTGTCGTCTCGCGGCTAAACGCGGCGATGCGGCGGTTCTGCTGGCTGCCCAGGCGATCCGCGCCGTGGCGCTTGGCGTGGTGGTCACCGCGCTGGTACAGGCGGTACTTGGCGGCGTCGGGCTGGCGATTTCCGGCGTGCCTTACGCTACCCTGTTGACGGTAGTGATGATCCTTTCGTGTCTGGTTCAGTTGGGGCCGTTGCCGGTATTGATTCCAGCCATTATCTGGCTTTACTGGACAGGCGACACCACCTGGGGCACCGTGCTGCTGGTTTGGAGCGCCGTCGTCGGCACTCTGGATAACGTGATTCGCCCGGTACTCATCCGCATGGGCGCCGATTTACCGCTGCTTCTGATCCTTTCCGGGGTAATCGGCGGCCTGATTGCATTCGGTATGATTGGTCTGTTTATTGGACCGGTGCTTCTGGCCGTGACCTGGCGTTTGTTCTCCGCATGGGTACATGAAGTTCCGGCGCCGACGAATGAACCAGAGGAGATCCTTGAAGAGTTGGATGATATCGAGGAAGCCAACAAGCAGTCATAATCCCGTCGGGCGGCATTGCCGCCCGATGCTTTAGCGACGTTTATCAATTCAACGCACACCCCATTTTGATTCGCCGGTCTGTTCCCCGCCGCATCTCATTTTTGTCGCAAATCCGTTACAGTTTTTAAACTATTGAGACGAATCTGATCGACGCAAAAAGTGCTCATGCCTACTATTAGCACACGGTTATAAATCAACACATTGATTTATAAGCATGGAAATCCCCTGAGTGAAACAACGAATTGCTGTGTGTAGTCTTTGCCCGTCTCCTACGATGGGCTTTTTTTTTAACTTTTTTCGCTGCATTGTTACATAAGCCAGCTCCCGTTTCCCTTCAACACCGCGATATCTGCAACGAACAAATAATATTGCACAAAATAGTGTGATTCTGTTCAAGTCGAAACGGTGTCGGTGGTGCTATTTATAGCATCACTTTTTTCATATAAAAGCCTAAAAAATGATGAACGCGTTAGAACTACAAGCACTACGGCGTATTTTTGATATGACGATTGAAGAATGCACAATCTATATCACCCAGGATAATAATTCGGCAACCTGGCAACGATGGGAAGCTGGCGACACTCCCATCTCTCCAGAAATCATTGCCAGGTTAAAGGAAATGAAAGCCAAGAGACAGCGACGAATTAACGCCATTGTTGACAAAATAAATAACCGCATCGGCAATAATACAATGCGTTACTTCCCTGATTTATCTTCTTTTCAGTCCATTTATACAGAGGGTGATTTTATCGAGTGGAAAATTTATCAATCTGTTGCTGCCGAACTTTTCGCACATGATCTGGAGCGGCTGTGTTAGACGTAAACTTTATCGCCGCATCGTATTGATACCGGATAGAAAACCACACAATCACGACATTGACTTGTCACCCTATCCAATATGCTTCCTGCCTGTGTATACCACTGTAACGTTCAGGCGGCATCTCTGAGTCAGATAATATGAAAAATCGTTATTTCCCTACCGCTGTAGGGTTGTATTTTAATTACTTTGTACATGGCATGGGGGTTATCCTGATGAGCCTGAACATGTCATCGCTTGAACAGCAATGGCATACCAGTGCCGCAGGCGTATCTATTGTGATCTCTTCGCTTGGTATTGGCCGGCTAAGCGTTTTGTTAATCGCCGGTATGCTTTCCGATCGCTTTGGTCGCCGTCCTTTTATCATTCTGGGGACCGCCTGTTACCTGATTTTTTTCATTGGCATTCTTTATGCTCAGACGATTTTTGTCGCTTATGCCTGTGGCTTTTTAGCGGGTATGGCCAATAGTTTTTTGGATGCAGGTACCTATCCCAGTTTGATGGAAGCCTTCCCTCGCTCCCCCAGTACGGCAAATATTCTGATCAAAGCATTTGTCTCTGGCGGGCAATTCTTGTTGCCCATTATTATCAGCTTATTAGTCTGGGCTAATATGTGGTTTGGCTGGTCCTTCCTGCTTGCCGGGGCGATCATGCTTATTAATGCTCTGTTTTTATTACGCTGCCCTTTTCCACCCTATCCTGGTCGGATATTGAAGCCCAAAATCTCGCAAGCGCCTGTCACAGGCGTACATCATTGCTCCCTCATCGATCTTATCAGCTACACCCTTTATGGCTATATCTCGATGGCAACCTTTTATCTTATCAGCCAGTGGCTGGCGCAGTATGGACAGTTCGTCGCAGGAATGTCGTATACTCAATCCATCAAACTGTTAAGTATTTATACCTGCGGATCGCTACTGTGCGTTTTTATTACTGCCCCGCTGGTCAGAAAAACAATTCGCTCTACCACATTATTGATGTTTTATACCTTTATCTCTTTTATTGCGCTTCTGACGGTCTGCCTGCATCCTCAGGCCTATGTTGTTATGATCTTCGCATTCGTCATTGGATTCTCTTCCGCCGGTGGCGTAGTACAAATCGGCCTGACGCTGATGGCGGCCCGTTTTCCACAGGAGAAAGGTAAAGCGACCGGCATTTATTACAGCGCCGGCAGTATCGCGACGTTCACTATTCCGTTGATCACAGCGCGGATTTCAGAAATGAGCATTGCACATATTATGTGGTTTGATACCGGTATCGCCGCAGCGGGATTTCTCCTCGCACTGTTCATCGGTTACCGAAGTCGGGCTGAATCACAACATCACGCTGAAGCAGCGTCAACTGCGCAATAAATGTTAGCGTGCCAACTGCAATATTATTGCCTTGCTATGCAAAATAAAACGTTAGCCATTATCACCGGGAAACAAAAAATGTAATTTTCGTGTTAATTATTATTCATTATCTTCACACTTATCAGAAAAATTGCGATGAGCATCACGAGTTATATGTGTTAAACAACAAATTCGCAGCAATTTTTATATTTCCTGACTAACAAATGAAATGCTATCAATGCAATAAACCTGGCATTTTAAACGCCATGTTATGTACATATAACGACAGTACCGACTTATAGTGTTACTGAACAATCGCTGCATGTAGTAAAGCAGTAATAAGCAGGACATTGAATCAAACCATCAGCAAGGAGCTGTGAACAAATGTCTCAGAACAAGGCTCGCAACATGCCATATTTGCTGGCTGTTATCTGCATTTATTTTAGTTACTTTCTCCACGGCATGAGTGTTATTACACTAGCCCAGAACATGACCTCCCTTGCACAGAAATTCTCCACGGATAGTGCCGGTATCGCCTATTTAATCTCTGGCATTGGTCTTGGCCGTCTGGTCAGTATTTTATTCTTTGGCGTACTGTCCGATAAATTTGGCCGTCGGGCAATAATACTGCTTGGCGCCGTACTATATATGCTGTTTTTCTTCGGTATTCCCGCCAGTCCTAACCTGATGATCGCTTTCATATTAGCGGTGTGTGTCGGCGTGGCGAACTCCGCGCTGGATACCGGCGGATACCCTGCATTAATGGAGTGTTTTCCCAAAGCATCGGGCTCGGCAGTTATTCTGGTTAAAGCGATGGTCTCTTTTGGGCAAATGATTTATCCCCTTATTGTCAGCGCCTTGTTAGTCAACCATATCTGGTACGGCTACGCGGTGGTAATCCCCGGTATCCTTTTCGTCCTCATCACGTTGATGCTGTTGAAAAGCCGCTTTCCCAGCCAACTTGTCGATGCCAGTATTGCGAAGGAATTACCCCAGATGAACAGTACTCCCCTCGTCTGGCTGGAAGGCGTAGCTTCCGTTTTATTTGGCGTCGCCGCGTTCTCAACCTTCTATGTGATTGTGGTCTGGATGCCTAAATATGCGATGGCCTTCGCCGGAATGGTGGAATCCGACGCGCTGAAAACCATCTCTTATTACAGTATGGGATCGTTGGTTTGCGTGTTTATTTTTGCCGCATTGCTGAAAAAAATGGTTCGCCCCATCTGGGCCAATGTTTTCAATGCCGGGCTGGCGACACTCACCGCTGCGGCAATTTACCTGTATCCCTCTCCACTGATCTGTAATGCTGGCGCCTTCGTGATTGGTTTTTCCGCTGCTGGAGGTATTTTACAATTAGGCGTATCGGTAATGTCGGAATTTTTCCCTAAGAGTAAAGCTAAAGTCACCAGTATATATATGATGATGGGGGGCGTAGCTAACTTTCTTATCCCACTGATTACCGGTTATCTCTCTACTATTGGCCTGCAATATATCATTTTGTTAGATTTTGCCTTTGCACTACTGACATTTATCACCGCCATTATTGTATTTATTCGCTATTATCGCGTATTTAAGATCCCGCAAAACGATGTCCGATTTGGCGAGCGTTATTTCCAGTAAAAATGTTAACTATGCGCAACAGGCATGCGCCCTGCTCTGCACTGTCCACTTATTAAGGAGTATAAAATGGATGTTACCGCAAAATATGAATTAATTGGTCTTATGGCGTATCCTATCCGTCATAGCTTATCGCCCGAAATGCAAAACAAAGCGTTAGAAAAAGCGGGGCTACCGTATACCTATATGGCTTTCGAAGTGGATAACACGACGTTTGCCAGCGCCATTGAAGGACTGAAAGCATTAAAAATGCGCGGTACGGGCGTCTCCATGCCAAACAAACAGCTCGCGTGTGAGTATGTCGATGAATTAACGCCAGCAGCAAAACTGGTTGGCGCTATCAACACCATTGTTAACGATGACGGCTATCTACGCGGCTACAACACGGATGGTACGGGCCATATTCGGGCAATTAAAGAAAGTGGTTTCGATATTCGGGGAAAAACCATGGTGCTGCTCGGCGCGGGAGGCGCGGCTACCGCCATTGGCGCCCAGGCAGCCATTGAAGGCATTAAGGAAATTAAACTGTTTAACCGTAAAGATGACTTTTTCGAAAAAGCGGTTGCCTTTGCGAAGCGGGTGAATGAAAACACCGATTGCGTCGTTACCGTCACCGATCTTGCCGATCAGCACGCTTTTACTGAAGCGCTTGCCAGCGCAGATATTCTGACGAACGGCACCAAAGTTGGCATGAAACCATTGGAGAACGAATCCCTGATCGGCGATGTTTCCCTGCTCCGCCCTGAATTGCTGGTCACCGAATGTGTTTATAATCCGCATATGACAAAGTTATTGCAGCAGGCGCAACAAGCTGGTTGCAAAACAATTGATGGTTACGGCATGTTGTTATGGCAAGGAGCCGAACAGTTTGAACTGTGGACAGGAAAAGCATTTCCATTGGACTATGTGAAGCAGGTGATGGGATTCACAGCCTGACCGGTAAAATTATAATTGCGACGAATGACAATGAAGGGTACCAAATGAAAAC
The DNA here is from genome assembly GCF_020181675.1 of Salmonella sp. A7. Classification (NCBI taxonomy): domain Bacteria; kingdom Pseudomonadati; phylum Pseudomonadota; class Gammaproteobacteria; order Enterobacterales; family Enterobacteriaceae; genus Salmonella; species Salmonella sp. A7. Next base: position 2,544,798 of record NZ_CP084001.1, read on the forward strand.
CGTAACTGTAAGAGATCTCGTGGTTGGCGAAGGCGCGCCAAAGATCATTGTGTCGCTAATGGGAAAAACCATTACCGATGTGAAATCGGAAGCACTCGCCTACCGTGAAGCGGATTTCGATATTCTGGAGTGGCGCGTTGACCATTTTGCCAACGTGACAACGGCGGAAAGCGTACTTGAGGCCGCCGGCGCCATCCGGGAGATTATTACCGATAAACCCTTGCTATTTACCTTCCGCAGCGCGAAAGAAGGCGGCGAACAGGCACTAACCACCGAACAGTATATCGCTCTGAATCGTGCAGCGGTTGACAGCGGTCTGGTCGATATGATCGATCTTGAGCTTTTTACCGGCGACGATGAGGTGAAAGCCACCGTCGGCTATGCTCATCAACACAATGTTGCGGTGATCATGTCTAACCATGATTTTCATAAAACGCCCGCAGCGGAAGAGATTGTTCAGCGTCTGCGTAAAATGCAGGAACTGGGCGCCGATATTCCGAAGATCGCCGTCATGCCACAGACTAAAGCCGATGTCCTGACCTTACTTACCGCCACTGTAGAAATGCAGGAGCGCTATGCGGATCGTCCGATTATTACCATGTCGATGTCGAAAACCGGGGTAATATCTCGTCTTGCCGGCGAAGTGTTCGGTTCTGCAGCAACGTTTGGCGCGGTGAAAAAAGCATCTGCGCCGGGACAAATATCGGTAGCCGATCTGCGTACCGTATTAACTATATTGCACCAGGCGTAATACTTTATCGTGTGGCGGAATATTCTCTTTCTGCCACAATAAAATAAATAGTTATCTGATATGAATATGTTCCATATTCATTGAAAGCCGCTGTCTTTATTACCTTAACACGGTTATATCGATATTGCTTTCAGGGATAATAGTGGAGTAAATATGAAACTCAATAAGCCATCACGCATTAATGGCCGCGTTCCCGTGCTCTCTGCACAAGAAGCAGTAAATTATATCCCGGACGAGGCCACTTTATGTATTCTGGGCGCAGGCGGCGGTATTCTCGAAGCGACAACATTAATTACCGCACTGGCAGATAAATATCAAACAACCCAGTCACCACGAGATTTATCTATTATTAGCCCCACCGGATTAGGTGACCGCGCCGATCGCGGCATCAGCCCGCTGGCGCAGGAGGGGCTGGTAAAATGGGCGCTATGCGGACATTGGGGGCAATCTCCCCGTATTTCTGAACTGGCTGAACAAAATAAAATCGCCGCCTATAACTACCCACAAGGCGTATTAACCCAGACACTGCGCGCCAGCGCCGCACACCAGCCGGGTATTCTGAGCGATATTGGTATTGGTACCTTTGTCGACCCTCGCCAACAGGGCGGAAAATTAAACGACGTGACTAAAGAAGATCTCATTAAGCTGGTAGAGATCGATAATAAAGAATATCTCTATTATAAAGCGATAGCGCCTAATGTGGCTTTTATCCGCGCCACCACCTGCGACAGCGAAGGCTATGCATCATTTGAAGATGAGGTGATGTATCTTGATGCGCTGGTGATCGCCCAGGCCGTTCACAATAATGGCGGTATTGTAATGATGCAGGTGCAGAAAATGGTAAAAAAAGCCACGCTGCATCCAAAATCCGTGCGTATTCCCGGCTATCTGGTGGATATTGTGGTTGTCGACGCCGACCAGACGCAACTCTATGGCGGCGCGCCGGTGAACCGATTTATCTCCGGGGATTTTACTCTTGATGATAGTACCCAGCTTACCCTGCCCCTTAATCAGCGCAAGCTGGTAGCCCGACGCGCGCTGTTTGAAATGCGTAAAGGCGCGGTAGGCAATGTGGGCGTAGGCATTGCCGACGGTATTGGTCTGGTCGCTCGCGAGGAAGGCTGCGCCGATGACTTCGTGCTGACCGTAGAAACTGGCCCGGTGGGCGGTATTACCTCTCAGGGCGTGGCCTTCGGCGCCAATGTCAATACCCGAGCGATCCTCGATATGACCTCACAATTTGATTTTTATCACGGCGGTGGGCTCGATGTCTGCTATTTAAGTTTTGCCGAAGTGGATCAACACGGTAATGTCGGTGTACATAAATTCAACGGCAAAATTATGGGCACCGGCGGGTTTATCGATATTAGCGCAACGTCGCAAAAAATTATTTTCTGCGGAACTCTGACGGCCGGAAGTTTAAAAACTGAAATTACCGATGGCAAATTAAATATTCTGCAGGAAGGTCGCGTGAAAAAATTCGTCAGCGAACTGCCGGAAATTACGTTCAGTGGAAAAATTGCGCTTGAGCGCGGGTTAGACGTGCGTTACATCACTGAACGTGCGGTTTTCACTCTCAAACAAGATGGCCTGCATTTAATTGAAATTGCGCCTGGCGTCGATCTGCAGCGGGATATTCTTGACAAGATGGATTTTTCACCGGTTATCTCACCAGATTTAAAACTGATGGACACAAGATTATTTACCGATAGCACTATGGGATTCACGCTTCCTGACGCAACACATTAAAAGGAGTACAAATATGGATTTTTCATTAACTGAAGAACAAGAACTATTACTGGCCAGTATTCGCGAGTTAATCACCAGCAATTTTCCGGAAGAGTATTTCCGTACCTGCGATCAAACGGGCACCTATCCCAAAGAATTTATGCAGGCGCTGGCGGAAAACGGTATTTCGATGCTGGGCGTCCCGGAAGAATTCGGCGGCATTCCGGCTGACTATGTAACGCAAATGCTGGCGCTGATGGAAATCTCAAAATGCGGCGCTCCGGCCTTTTTGATTACCAACGGCCAATGCATTCACAGTATGCGCCGTTTTGGTTCCGCAGAACAACTGCGTAAAACAGCAGAAAGTACTCTGGCCACCGGCGATCCAGCATATGCGCTAGCTTTAACAGAACCTGGCGCGGGATCTGATAATAATAGCGCCACAACAACCTGGACGCGTAAAAACGGCAAGGTTTATCTTAACGGCCAAAAAACATTTATCACCGGTGCAAAAGAATATCCTTACATGCTGGTTCTGGCGCGCGATACGGAGCCAAAAGATCCTAAAAAAGCGTTCACGCTTTGGTGGGTGGACTCAAATAAACCGGGCATAAAGATTAATCCGCTGCACAAAATTGGCTGGCACATGTTGAGTACATGCGAAGTTTATCTCGATAATGTCGAGGTGGACGAAAGCGACCGGGTCGGTGAAGAAGGCATGGGTTTCCTCAATGTCATGTACAATTTTGAAATGGAGCGTTTGATTAATGCGGCGCGCAGTACAGGTTTCGCCGAATGCGCATTTGAAGATGCCGCCCGTTACGCCAACCAGCGTATCGCCTTTGGTAAACCCATCGGCCATAACCAGATGATCCAGGAAAAGCTGGCGTTAATGGCCATCAAAATCGAAAACATGCGCAATATGGTGTTGAAAGTCGCCTGGCAGGCCGATCGGGAAGAGTCACTGCGTACCAGCGCCGCGCTGGCTAAGCTGTACTGCGCACGCACAGCGATGGAAGTGATTGACGATGCGATTCAGATTATGGGTGGGCTTGGTTATACTGACGAAGCCCGTGTCTCCCGCTTCTGGCGCGATGTTCGCTGCGAACGTATCGGTGGCGGCACGGATGAAATTATGATCTATGTGGCAGGACGCCAGATTCTGAAAGACTATCAGAACAAGTAAGAATCGTACCGGAACGTCTTATTCGGCCTGACTGCTTTACGGCATCAGGCCGAATAAATCAGATATATTTCGCCGTCAGGTATTTGGCAGCAAATACGCCTGCTCAACCAGACTATTTTTAAATTGCTTACGATAATCGTTGGGAGAACATCCTACATGCCGCATAAACAATTTGGCAAAATGGTCCACATTTTCATATCCTACCCGCCATGAAATTTCTGCCAGTGGCGACTCAGTGTTTGTCAGCGCAAACTTGGCCTCGGTCATACGTCGTTGAATAACATAGTTGATAGGGGATATATGATATTCTTTGGCAAATTCATGGCATATATAACTGACGCTGGCACGAAATTTTTTCGATAGCTGGTCAAGCGTGATTTTTTCACGATAATTATTATTGAGATAAACAAGCACATCCTTAATTAATACATCTTTTTTAATGTAGCCTTGTTCAGAACGATAGGCATTTTTAAAATTTTCATAGTAAAGTGCGGTCAGAGTGTAAGCAAATGCATCGTATACAGAGGAAGCCAATACGTTTTTCCCCTGCGGAAGTAACACGCTTAATTCATTAAAGATACTTTTAATGACCTCTTTCCCCTGAACCACGGAAACCACCGGACAGGAATGACTCTGCAATAGTTGGTTTTCTTCCCAACCTGGAAAACAAAACCCATACAGCGCACAGGTATAGGTGGTAGCCGGCGAATTGCTGTCGGATGCTACAGCGTGTAGCCGCCCCCGCTCAACGACGACAATATCGTCCGCATGCGCGACGTAGAGTGAAGAGTCAATAATTAGCCTGGCTATCCCTTTTTTGACGTAAATAAGCTCTGTTTCATTATCATGCATATGATGGCCAGACTCCCAGTTTGGATCATCGCTAATGACAAAACGTGAAAATCGAGGGGTCTTGTCCTGTTCAAAAATCGTCTCCGCGGCGGAGTCAAAACAGCGCTGATACATAATAACCTCTGTCAGGTTTAAAAAGATAACCAGGATAAAATAAAGCGAGCGTCAGTGTTGTACAACCGTGGAGATTACCAGCAAAACAAGATTATTCGTTCCGAATGCAAGATATTATGTTCTTTTGCAGACAGCTCAGATTACCTGTCGATAGCGTATTATCAGACAAAAATACATAGCCGACATATCTTTGATGTTTTCTTTTAACCTCACAGAAACAACATCGCACGTTTCATGTTAAAAAATGATGATATGCTTCGCACTTATTATTCTCACTACCGTATTTATATTTTTATGACGCCCTTTTCAGATGGTTGCTAACGATTCTCTGTTCGCAGATTTTTTGTGCAAGATTGTTGGCAAGGAAAACAGATTGACCCATCGTAAACCTCTTCAGACTGCCGCAGACTATTTTCAGTCAGATTTACGTTACTTATCCGCACGCGACTCACTGGAGATGCAATGAAAATAATAACCTGCTTTAAGTTGGTGCCTGAAGAACAGGACATTACCGTGACCCCGGAGCATTCGCTCAATTTTGATCGTGCCGAGGCCAAAATCAGCCAGTTTGATTTAAATGCAATTGAGGCCGCCGCGCAGTTAGCTGGCGATGGCGACGAGATCGCCGCGCTCACCGTCGGCGGCTCTCTGTTACAAAATTCAAAAGTCCGCAAAGATGTGTTATCCCGCGGGCCAGATGCGCTTTTTATGGTTCAGGATGCGCAGCTGGAGCACGCCCTGCCCAAAGAAACCGCGCTGGCGCTAGCATCCGCGGCGGAGAAAATCGGCTTTGACCTGCTGCTCTTTGGAGAGGGCTCCGGCGATATTTATGCCCAACAGGTGGGCCTGCTGACTGGCGAACTCCTGAAACTCCCCGTCATCAACGCAGTAAGCCATATTCAACGCGACGGCGACAAAATCATCGTTGAACGCACACTGGAAGAAGACGTTGAAATTATCGAGCTCACGCTGCCCGCGGTGCTTTGCGTGACCTCAGATATTAACGTTCCACGCATCCCGTCAATGAAAGCCATTCTCGGCGCCGGGAAAAAAGCCGTTACGTCGTGGCTGGCGAGCGATATCCACTGGACCCCAACCACGCCAATGTCGGAACTGGTCGCCATCTCGGTACCGCCGCAGACAGAACGCAAGCATATCATTCTCGATAACGATTCGCCGGAAGCCATCACCGCACTGGCCGACCATTTGAAAAAATCCCTGAACTAAGCCCAACGGAGAAAAATTATCATGAATCATTTAGCTAACGTATGGGTATTTAGCGATAACGTAGAGCGTTATGCCGAATTAATGACCGGCGCGCGGCAGTGGGGAGAAAAAGTTTACGCCATCGTGCAAGGAAACACGGAGATCGACTACGTGAAAGCGCTTGGCGCTGATGAGATAGTCATTCTTGAATCGCATACGGATTTGCAGCGCGTGGAAAACTATGCCGAAACGCTGGCCTCGTTATTAGGCGACCAAAATGGGCTGCTGCTCATGGCGGCGACCAAGCGCTGTAAAGCGCTGGGCGCCCGGCTGAGCATCCAGCTTGACGCCGTGATGGTGAACGACGCGACGTCTATTGACCTCCTCGACGGGACGCTACACGCAGAGCATCGCATGTACGGCGGACTTGCTTTCGGCAAAGAGAAATTAAACAGTCCGCAGGCGATTATTACGCTGGCACCCGGCGTGCTGGAACCCGCCGCCCCTCTCCCCGGTCATACTTGCCCGCAGACCACGCTGGCATATATTGCCCCACGCCACGAGGTATTGTGCCAGCAGCGGCGCGCGAAATCGTTAAGCAGCGTCGATTTGAGCAAAGCCAAACGGGTCATCGGCGTAGGACGAGGTCTCGCGGCGCAAAGCGATCTGGATATGGTGCATAAACTGGCGACCGTCCTCGGCGCAGAAGTGGGCTGTTCCCGCCCCATTGCGGAAGGTGAAAACTGGATGGAACGCGAGCGTTATATTGGCGTATCCGGCGTTCTGTTGAAATCCGATCTCTATCTGACGCTGGGCATTTCCGGCCAAATTCAACATATGGTGGGTGGAAACGGCGCAAAAATTATTGTCGCAATTAACAAAGATAAAAACGCGCCCATTTTCAATTATGCCGATTATGGCCTGGTGGGCGATATCTATAAGGTTGTTCCTGCCCTCATCGACCAGTTAAGCCGCTAATTCCTTTTTCAACGCACATCTCCCGTCGTCGATACGGCGGGAAAGGAGCATAAAGCATGTCGGATGATAAATTTGACGCTATTGTGGTGGGCGCAGGCGTAGCAGGAACGGTCGCCGCGTATGTGATGGCAAAAGCGGGACTGGATGTACTGGTTATTGAACGCGGAAACAGCGCGGGCAGCAAAAATATGACCGGTGGCCGGCTCTACGCTCACAGTATCGAAAGTATTATGCCGGGATTCGCAACGTCCGCCCCCATCGAACGCGTCGTTACCCGTGAAAAAATCTCCTTTTTAACCGAAGAAAGCGCCGTCACACTTGATTTTCACCGCGCGCCCCCTACTCCGCCCCTTACGTCATATACCGTACTGCGCAACAAACTGGACCCGTGGCTAATGGCGCAGGCGGAACAGGCTGGCGCGCAGTTTATCCCAGGTGTACGGGTCGACGCTCTGGTACGTGAAGGCAATCGCGTCACTGGCGTTCAGGCCGGGGATGATATTCTGGATGCGAATATTGTGATTCTCGCGGACGGCGTGAATTCCATGCTGGGCCGTTCGCTGGACATGGTGCCTGTCTCTTCTGCGCATCACTATGCCGTCGGCGTAAAAGAGTTGATTGGGCTCTCTCCGGCACTTATTGAAGAGCGCTTTAATCTGGCGTCCCATGAAGGCGCCGCCTGGTTATTCGCTGGCGCGCCCTCCAACGGGCTCATGGGCGGCGGGTTTCTTTATACCAACCGCGATTCGGTTTCTCTGGGGCTGGTATGTGGCCTGGGCGACATTGCTCACGCGACCAAAAGCGTACCGCAAATGCTGGAAGATTTTAAACAGCATCCGGCAATACGCCCTTTGATTCAGGGGGGAACGCTGCTTGAATACTCCGCTCATATGGTGCCCGAAGGCGGCATAGCAATGATGCCGGAGCTGGCAAATGACGGCGTGATGATTGTCGGCGACGCCGCCGGTCTTTGCCTGAATCTCGGCTATACCGTCCGCGGCATGGATTTAGCCATCGCGTCCGCGCAAGCGGCCGCTCAAACCGCCATTGACGCTAAAGCGCGGCAAGATTTTTCCGCCGCGAGTCTTGCCGGTTACAAACGCGCGCTGGAGAAAAACGGCGTGTTACGCGATATGCGGCATTTCCGCAAACTCCCCGGATTAATGGAAAACCCACGGCTTTTTACCGAGTACCCGCGAATGGCGGCAAACATTGTGGGCGATCTGTTCACCGTTGATGGCGGTCCAGTCCCACCGTTGCGTAAAACTATCCTGTCACATGCGAAAAAAATTGGACTGGTGAATCTATTAAAAGACGGCATAAAAGGGGCTACGGCATTATGAGTTCGGACAATAAGGTGAATGTTGACGTCAAATTGGGCGTAAATAAATTTTACGTAGATGAAGGACACCCACATATCATTTTGCGCTCCTCGCCTGACATGCAGGAGTTTAATAAATTAATAAAAGCCTGCCCTGCCGGACTCTATAAGCTGGACGATGCGGGAAATATTCATTTTGACTCCGCGGGCTGCCTGGAATGCGGGACCTGCAGGGTTCTCTGCGGCAATACTCTTCTCGAAAAATGGGAATACCCGGCGGGAACGTTCGGCGTTGAGTTTCGCTACGGCTGACGCTCTGAAACACCGGATAACGACGCTACGGCGTCTTATTCGGCTTGCCCCCGGAGATTACGTCATTTGTATTAATAGAGAACAAGTCAATGAGTGTTACATTAACGTTTGACGCCGCAAGGCGGAAAACCTATCGCGAGTCCGGCTACTGGGGCGATGCTTCACTGGGCGACTACTGGCGGCAAACCGCACGTGCCGTACCCGATAAAATCGCCGTGGTCGATAATCATGGCGCGTCCTGGACCTACGCCGCACTCGACTGCGCGGCAAGCCGCCTGGCAAACTGGTTACTGTCTCAGGGGATTCAACCGGGCGATCGCGTGGCCTTTCAGCTTCCGGGCTGGTGTGAGTTTACTCTCATTTATCTGGCCTGCCTGAAAACGGGCGCGGTATCTGTCCCGCTACTTCCCGCCTGGCGAGAAGCGGAGCTGGTTTGGGTGCTGAACAAATGTCAGGCTAAAATATTCTTCGCCCCCACTGTGTTCAAACAGAATCGTCCGGTCGATCTTATCCTTCCGCTACAAAATCAACTGCGCCATCTGACGCATATTGTCGGCGTGGATAAACTGGCGCCTGCCACCACAGCGCTTGCGCTTAGTCAAATCATCGACCGCAGCGAACCGTTGCAGTCAGACATTAACATTCACGGTGATGAACTGGCGGCAGTGCTATTTACCTCCGGCACAGAAGGAATGCCGAAAGGGGTGATGTTGACCCACAATAATATTCTTGCCAGCGAACGGGCGTATTGCGCGCGGTTGAATTTAACCTGGCAAGATGTGTTCCTGATGCCTGCGCCACTGGGCCACGCCACCGGATTTTTACACGGCGTCACCGCGCCCTTTTTAATCGGGGCGCGTAGCGTATTGCTGGACATCTTTACCCCAGAAGCCTGCCTTACCTTATTAGCGCAGCAACGCTGTACCTGTATGTCAGGCGCGACGCCGTTTATTTACGATCTGCTTTGTGCCGTTGAGCAACAGCCTGCCGACCTCTCCTCACTGCGATTCTTCTTATGCGGCGGCACGACTATTCCCAAAAAGGTTGCCCGCGACTGCCAGCAGCGCGGTATCAAATTATTGAGTATTTACGGTTCTACAGAAAGTTCTCCACACTCGATGGTTAATCTGAGTGATTCGACTTCACGCATGATGAATACCGATGGTTATGCCGCCACCGGTGTAGAAATTAAAATCGTGGATGAAGATCGCAATACGCTTCCAGCAGGCCACGAAGGCGAAGAAGCCTCGCGCGGGCCAAACGTTTTTATGGGATACCTGGACGAGCCGGAACTTACCGCCCGCGCACTGGATAATGAGGGCTGGTATTACAGCGGCGACCTCTGCCGCATGGATGAAGACGGTTATATCAAAATTACCGGGCGCAAAAAGGATATTATTATACGTGGAGGTGAAAATATCAGCAGTCGCGAAGTCGAAGATATTTTGCTACAGCACCCTCGCATACACGATGCTTGCGTCGTTGCTATGCCTGATGAACGCTTAGGCGAACGTTCATGCGCGTATGTGGTCTTAAAACCGCCGCACCTTTCGCTGACGCTGGAAGAGGTGATCGCTTTTTTCAGTCGAAAACGGGTAGCGAAGTATAAATATCCGGAACGGATCGTCATCGTAGAAAAACTGCCCAGAACCGCCTCTGGCAAAGTGCAGAAGTTTCTGTTGCGGCAGGATATTATTGAGCGGCTGCGCCAGGAGCACACCGCGGTATAAATTGCCGGATGGCGACGTTAACGCCGCCATCCGGTATTACACTACTTCTTCAGTTCCGCCAGACTCAGCCAGGTCTGAACCACGGTGTCCGGGTTCAGCGACAGGCTGTCGATCCCCTCTTCCATCAGCCAGGCGGCAAAGTCTTCATGGTCGGACGGACCCTGACCACAAATTCCAACATATTTGCCCTGTTTTTTCGCCGCGCGGATCGCCATCGACAGTAGCGCTTTCACCGCGTCGTTACGCTCGTCAAACAGTTCAGACACCACGCCGGAATCGCGATCCAGCCCCAGCGCCAGCTGCGTCATGTCGTTAGAACCAATCGAGAAGCCATCAAAATATTCGAGGAACTGTTCAGCCAGCAAGGCATTGGACGGGATCTCACACATCATGATGATCTTCAGCCCGTTCTCGCCGCGTTTAAGCCCCTGGCGCGCCAGCTCTTCGATGACCGCTTTCGCCTGGTCGACCGTCCGCACGAACGGGATCATGATTTCGACGTTGGTAAGGCCCATATCGTTGCGCACGCGTTTCACCGCTTCGCATTCCAGCGCAAAACAATCGCGGAAACTTTCTGCGACGTAACGGCCCGCGCCGCGGAAGCCCAGCATAGGGTTTTCTTCATGCGGCTCATAGCGTTCGCCGCCGACCAGGTTGGCGTATTCGTTGGACTTAAAGTCAGACAGACGAACGATAACGCGTTTCGGGTAGAAGGCGGCGCCTAACGTCGCGATCCCTTCCGTCAGTCGACCAACGTAAAATTCACGCGGCGAGTCAAACCCTTTCATCATCTCACGAATGTCGTTTTGCAGCGCGGCATCCTGGTCGTCAAACTCCAGCAGCGCACGCGGGTGAACGCCAATCATACGGTTAATGATGAATTCCAGTCGCGCCAGACCTACGCCTTCATTCGGCAGGCAGGCAAAGTCAAATGCCCTGTCCGGGTTGCCGACGTTCATCATGACCTTCAGCGGTAGCTCTGGCATGGTATCTACGCTGGAGCTTTTTACGCTGAAATCCAGCATGTCGGCATACACATAACCGGTATCACCTTCTGCGCAGGAGACGGTTACTTTTTCGCCATCTTTCATGCGTTCGGTGGCGTCGCCGCAGCCGACTACCGCCGGAATACCCAATTCGCGGGCGATAATTGCCGCATGACAGGTGCGCCCGCCACGGTTAGTGACAATCGCCGCCGCTTTTTTCATGATCGGTTCCCAGTCCGGGTCGGTCATATCGGTGACAAGCACATCGCCAGGCTCAATACGGTTCATTTCGCCGATATCATGAATAACTTTTACCGTACCCGCGCCGATACGATGCCCAATGGCGCGACCTTCGGCAATGATTTTCCCCTGCGCATGTAGCGTATAACGCTCCATCACCTGGCCACGAGAGCGCACGGTTTCCGGACGTGCCTGCACAATAAAGAGCTTACCGGTATGACCGTCTTTCGCCCATTCGATATCCATCGGACGACCATAGTGCTGCTCAATCTGCACCGCTTGTTTCGCCAGCTCCTGCACTTCTTCGTTGGTGAGCGAGAAAATGTCGCGCTGTTCCTGCGGCACATCCTCAATCTTCACTTGCTTGCCGTGCTCCTGGGTGGCGGCGTAAACCATGCGGATTTTTTTCGACCCCATGGTGCGGCGTACGATGGCCGGACGGCCTGCCGCCAGGGTTGGCTTATGGACATAAAATTCGTCCGGGTTAACCGCGCCCTGCACCACCATTTCACCCAGTCCCCATGCCGAGGTGATAAAGACCACCTGGTCAAAACCGGATTCGGTATCGATAGAGAACATCACCCCTGACGAGGCGAGATCGGAGCGAACCATCCGCTGCACGCCAGCGGAAAGCGCTACGCCGCGATGATCATATCCCTGGTGAACGCGATAAGAGATGGCGCGATCGTTAAACAGAGAAGCAAATACGTGTTTCACTGCCACCAGAACCGCATCGAAGCCCTGAACGTTAAGAAACGTTTCCTGTTGACCCGCAAACGAAGCATCTGGCATATCTTCCGCCGTGGCGGAGGAACGCACGGCAAAAGAGGCATTTTCATCATCCGACGAAAGCTGCGCATAGGCATCGCGGATGGCGTTTTCCAGCTCCGGCTGGAAAGGAGTGTCGATAATCCACTGGCGGATCTGCGCGCCCGCTTTCGCCAGCTGGGAGACATCATCAATATCTGTCTTATCCAGCAGCTCATAAATGCGCTGGTTTACGCCGCTTTGATCCAAAAACTGGTTAAACGCATCGGCAGTGGTTGCAAAACCATTCGGAACGGATACGCCCATGCCGGAAAGGTTAGTAATCATTTCACCCAGGGAGGCATTTTTGCCCCCAACTCTGTCTACATCATTCATGCCGAGTTGGTTATACCAAAGCACCAGCGGTGACGAGCCATTGTTGGACATCGAACAATCCTTTTGTGATAAATGAACGAGTTTAAGAAACACATAGTTGCGTATTTATCCTGGCATACTTAAACCCGCGAAAAAAACGGTGAATCGTTCAAGCAAATTTATTTTTTCATTTTTTCAGATTGTTTACGTAGTTGCGCAAACCCGCGCATAGCACGGCATTCCCTTAATAACCCTCGGTATAAACTGCGTTTCCAGGAAATGAAACACACTTTTCATTAATTATAAAAAGTGTCTGTCATTTTATAAAATAAGCGACAAGTTATACGTTTCCCGTTACTTTTAATTTATGCTTTCAGATAATTATGTTTACTCTTCAGGATGAACAGAATGGATAATGTTGTTGATCGCCATGTTTTCTATATTTCTGATGGTACCGCCATCACCGCCGAGGTCCTGGGTCACGCGGTTATGTCGCAGTTTCCGGTGACGATCAGCAGCATCACGCTGCCATTCGTGGAAAACGAAAGTCGCGCCCGCGCCGTCAAAGACCAAATTGACGCCATTTATCAGCAAACCGGCGTTCGCCCGCTGGTATTTTACTCGATTGTTTTACCTGAAATTCGCGCCATCATCTTACAGAGCGAAGGTTTCTGCCAGGATATCGTCCAGGCGCTGGTGGCGCCGCTTCAGCAGGAGATGAAACTGGATCCGACGCCGATCGCTCATCGTACTCATGGGCTTAATCCGGGTAACCTGAACAAGTATGACGCCCGTATTGCCGCTATCGATTATACCCTGGCGCATGATGATGGCATTTCATTGCGCAACCTCGATCAGGCCCAGGTCATTTTACTTGGCGTTTCGCGCTGTGGAAAAACGCCCACCAGCCTCTATCTGGCGATGCAATTCGGTATTCGTGCGGCTAACTACCCTTTCATCGCCGATGATATGGATAATTTGACACTGCCCACATCGTTAAAACCGCTACAACATAAACTGTTCGGCCTGACAATTGACCCTGAACGCCTGGCGGCTATTCGCGAAGAACGCCGTGAAAACAGTCGCTATGCCTCGTTGCGTCAGTGCCGCATGGAAGTGGCGGAGGTTGAAGCGCTGTATCGTAAGAATCAGATCCCCTGCCTGAACAGCACCAATTATTCCGTTGAAGAGATAGCCACCAAGATTCTCGATATTATGGGGCTTAACCGCAGAATGTACTAGCAAACTAGTTTAATGGTTTGGTTTTTGTTATCATGCTGTTCTGCCTGCGAGGTGTGACACGCCTCGCACTTGAAATCAGCAGGGATTGGTTTATCGTGATGCCCATCACTTCCCGGTAGTCCTGCCGTTGAAGCAACAAATTTCTGAGACTTGTAATGAACAGAACCGACGAACTCCGTACTGCGCGTATCGACAGCCTGGTAACACCGACCGAACTCGCGCAGCGGTATCCTGTATCGTCCTCCGTCGCCAGTCACGTTACCGACTCCCGACGCCGGATAGAAAAGATTTTAAATGGTGAAGATCCACGGCTACTGGTCGTCATTGGCCCCTGTTCGATTCACGATCTGAATGCTGCTATGGAATACGCGACGCAGCTCCAGGCACAACGCCAAAAGCATCAGGCGCGTCTGGAGATCGTCATGCGCACCTATTTTGAAAAACCGCGCACCGTTGTGGGATGGAAAGGCCTGATTTCCGATCCCGACTTGAATGGAAGTTACCGCGTCAATTATGGGCTTGAACTGGCGCGTCGCTTGCTATTGCAGGTGAACGAACTGGGAGTACCGACCGCCACAGAATTTCTTGATATGGTCACCGGCCAGTTTATTGCCGATCTGATCAGTTGGGGAGCGATTGGCGCGCGTACCACCGAAAGCCAAATCCATCGGGAAATGGCTTCTGCGCTCTCTTGTCCGGTCGGCTTTAAAAATGGTACGGATGGCAATACTCGCATTGCCGTTGACGCTATTCGCGCCTCCCGCGCCAGCCATATGTTTCTCTCGCCGGATAAAGACGGACAGATGACCATCTACCAGACGAGTGGCAACCCGTATGGGCACATCATCATGCGCGGCGGTAAAAAACCGAACTACCACGCTGAAGATATTGCCGCCGCCTGCGACACGTTGCATGAATTTGATCTGCCGGAACATCTGGTCGTCGACTTCAGCCACGGCAACTGTCAAAAACAGCATCGCCGCCAGTTGGAGGTATGTGATGATATTTGCCAGCAGATTCGTAATGGCTCCACGGCAATTGCCGGGATTATGGCCGAGAGTTTTTTACGGGAAGGCACGCAAAAAATTATCAGCGGTCAACCATTAATCTATGGTCAGTCCATTACCGATCCCTGCCTGAACTGGGAAGATACGGAAGTTCTGTTGGAAAAACTGGCCGCGGCGGTAGATAGCCGCTTTTAATAGCTCGCCCATCCTGCCGGGATGGGCGTTTCTTCGATGCGTTACCCGCCCTTTTCTCTCCCCGCGCGTATATCACTCCACAGAATTAGCACTTGCTGTTATCGCATTAATTATTGATAATAATAATCATTGTGAGTTTGATTATTAATAAATAGCATGTCGCGTATGGATAACACCGAGCTGCCTCACCCTAAGGAAATAGACAATGAAACGCTTCTCCCTGCCGCTGAACGGCGCGTCAACAGTCAGGCGCTATTAGGTCCGGACGGCAAAGTCATTATCGATCACAATGGTCAGGAGTATCTGTTGCGTAAAACTCAGGCTGGTAAGCTACTGTTAACCAAATAACGCTCCGCCAGCAGACGATGCTGCTGGCATCTGGCTAACTTGAACAACTGACCTCCAGCCGTTTTCCCCACTCCGGCGGTCGGCTGGCATAGTCATCATCTCGATCGGTAAAAGGTTGACGTAAAACTTCATGCAACCGATGCAGTTCCGCCATGTCTCCTTGTTCAGCCGCATCTATCGCGCGTTGCGCCAGCCAGTTGCGCAACACAACCGCAGGATTCACGCGTTGCATCTGCTGCTGGCGCAGCGCGTCATCCACCGCCTCTGTGCGCAATCGCGCCCGGTAGCGGTCGAACCAGGCATCGAACGCCGTGCGATCGATAAACGTATCCCGCAACGGCGAGGAAGCGCTCTGTTGCTCCGTATGGCTTAACATCCGAAATGTACGGGTATAATCACTCCCTTCGCGCGCCATCAGACTAAACAATTCATTCAGTAAAGCGTTATCGTCTTTTTGCTCGGTAAAGAAACCCAGCTTCTGGCGCATTCGCTGCCCATAGTGCGTTAACAACGCGTCCTGGTAACGATCCAGCGCTCTGTTTAACGCGTCGATCTCAATAAAAGGGGTTAGCGTCTGCGCCAGACGTTGTAAATTCCACAGCGCCACCGACGGTTGATTATCGAAGCGGTAACGTCCCTGATGATCGGAATGGTTACCAATGAAGCCGGGATCGTAGTCGTCGAGAAAACCAAAGGGGCCATAGTCGATGGTCAGCCCCAGAATCGACATATTATCCGTATTCATAACACCGTGCGAAAAACCGACGGTTTGCCACTCGGCGATGAGTCTTCCGGTACGCGCCGCCACCTCTTCAAACCACAAAGCATATTTTTCCGGGACATCCTGCCATTGCGGCCAGTAATGACGAATAGCGAAATCAGCCAGTTGCTGAACTTTTTCCGGCTCACGGCGGTAGTAGAAATGTTCGAAATGACCAAAACGCATATGACTTTGTGCCAGACGCATTAACATCGCGCCCGTTTCCTGCGTCTCTCGCTGAACCAGCGTATCGCTGGCTACGATAGATAACGCGCGCGTAGTGGGAATACCCAGATAATGCATGGCTTCGCTGGCAAGGCTTTCTCGTATGGTTGAACGCAGGACGGCGCGTCCATCCCCCATTCGCGAATAGGGTGTTAATCCGGCACCTTTCAGATGCCAGTCGAGGGTCGAGCCATCCGCCAGGAGCTGTTCGCCCAGCAAAATACCGCGTCCGTCGCCGAGTTGTCCCGCCCAGACGCCGAACTGATGCCCGCTATATACCTGCGCGACAGGTGACATACCGGGTAATAAGGTTTCGCCGCCCCAAACGCCAGCGCCATTGGTAGCGTCAAATAACGAAGCGGGAATGGCTAGCTGCTGCGCCAGTTCGTCGTTATACCAAATCAGTCGCGCATTTTTTAACGGTGTGGGTAAAAGCGCGGTATACGTTGCTGGCAGTTCATCGCGCCAACGGGCAGTAAAAGACAGGGTCATAGGGCCTCCTGTCTTCAGTGTAGACGGTTAATCACCGGTTAAACACCGGCAAACAGAAAGGTTATCGCTGAACGAGTTTAATGAGCTGGCTTACTGGCACCGGAGGCCATAGTCCGCCCTGGAATGCGCTAAACCCCAATGGCGCTGCGCGCGCAAACATCGCCTCAGTATCAATACCGGCAATCATCAGCGACTCGCAGCTGGAGGAGAGCTGGGCAACGATAGCGTGCATGAATGGTTCGAATGAGATCATTTCAGCTCGCTGCTGAATAAAATTTTTATCCAACATGACTCGTTTGAAAAGCCCATCGAAAATAGCTTTAGTCGACGCCTCGCCTGCCCCAAAATTTGCCAGCATTAATGGGAAATGCATTGCCAGATTAGCTAACGTTTCATTGTTTTTGCCCTGGTTTAACCCAGGATAATTCTCATTTATAGCTAATTCAAGAAACGGAAAGCGCGCTGCCCGGGAAAAAAGTTCGCTATCTAATAATAATAAGTCACTAATTGCAGGCGGTAAATTAAGCCATGCAATAAGTTTATGCTGAATAAAAAAGTGCTGACAGGTTTCTAACAACGCCAGTTTTTCAACAAACAGACAGTATTGCTCCTCCACCGAAAGGCGAGGCGCTACCAACTCAGTCGGCATCCGCACGGCGCCGTCTTCAGCGGCAAACGTTGCAATAATCTCTAAACCAACAAGCCGAGCGTTTTCATCCATGACGGGAAGGAAAAAGAGTTCGGAATGGTAAAGCTCATCAAGTGAAGCAATCATTACGCCAGTCCCATGGTTAGGGCGCTATTCGCCATCCAGTCACTACGGACGGAAACAGACGTAACTTCAGATACTAATTGAAGCGTCATCATTTTTCTTGTTTACCGGTAAACCGGTTCCTTTTTTTAACTTACTCTGATTATAAACCAATATCCAATGTTGTACTTTTAACAGGGCGTAAGCACGCCCGTTTTTAATAAAAGTACGTTTGTAAATGCTACGGTTATATCATTATATATGATGACAACAGATGTCATAAGTTCAACCGACGGTATGTTAAAAATAGACTATAAAATTTATATCGTCTGCGAGGTTAAATTCGCCGTGCCTGCCAGAAGTTTTTTCGCCAGTACACATTATCCAGCGATGAACGCATCACGCCACGACTGGTAGAGGCATGAATAAACTCATTATTTGTATCGTAAATACCAACATGTAAACCACTTTCGCCCGAACCGGTTTTAAAGAAAACCAAATCTCCAGGCAGCAATTCATCTTTATCGATTCTGGTGCCGATTTTTGATTGTTCACGCGTATCACGAGGCAACTGCAAATCAAACTTGTCGCGCATAGTGACTACCACAAAGCCGGAACAGTCCACGCCTCTGCGACTCATGCCGCCGTAACGGTATGGCGTACCGCGCCAGGACTGCAACTGATCGTTCAGACCCGCAATGACGGTAATGGAGTCTGATAATCTGGCGTTTGGCGCCGGTGCCCGATGAGTACTGCATCCTGCCAGGAACAATGCTGTGATAACAAGAAGCCAAAAACGCATGCCGCAACAATCCTCTGTTTTTATTTTGGTATTAATTTAGCGTCGAAATTACCTGCTTTTCAAGAAACGATTTTACTTAAGTGGCCGAAATGAGCATTGGATGCCCCTCGACGTCGAGTCGTCGAAAGCGCAGACCGTAGGCTTGCGCCAGATAAGAGGGGGTGAGCACCTCTTCCCGGCGGCCGCAGGCAATGAGTTTACCGCGCTTTAGTAACCAGGCTTTATGCGCATGGCGCAGCGTGTGGTTCAGATCGTGGCTACTCATCACAATCGCAATTCCTGCCTGACACAAATGATGTAATACCCGATCCAGAGCGTTTTGTTGCGCAACATCGAGACTGTTCATCGGCTCATCAAGCAGCAATAATTGACCGACCGGATTAGCGTCAGGATGAATTTGTAGTACAACGGCAGCAAGGCGAACGCGCTGCCACTCGCCACCGGAAAGCTGATTCACGCTTCGCCCCAGTTTGTCGCCCAATCCAAGCATATCGGCCACCTCGTTAAGCTGCCCGGTTCGCGTTTTATCAGGTTGATGCAATGTCAGGTAATGCCAGACCGGCATGGCGAACGGCGGATTTTGCTGTTGCGCAAGATAAGCGCGGTGTTGGGCAAGCGTTGCCGTCGCCCATGCCTCCAGCGGCGCTCCGCCAAACCTGATGCTCCCCTCGCCTGAGGTTAACCCCGCCATACGCGCCAGTAGCGTGCTTTTTCCGGCGCCGTTCGGCCCGACAAGATGAAGGATCTCTCCTGCGCTTACTTCGCCGGAAAGCGGCCCCAGGCGGGTGCTCTCGGCGACATCCTTTAATTGCATCAATTGAGACATTATTTTGCCAACGCGATTTTTATGCTTTCCATCACAATAGGATCTTCAGGCGTCATATCCGGCGAAAAACGCTGTACCACCTGACCATCCCGGCCTACCAAAAATTTTTCAAAATTCCACAGAATATCATCCGGATAGAGTGGCGTACGCCCTTTGCTTACCATCCGTTCGTAAAAGCCGCTCTTCTCCGGCGCGACTGCCGTTGGCGCAGCGGCTATCAGTTTTTGATACAGCGGATGACGCGCGTCGCCATTCACATCAATTTTACTGAACATCGGGAACGTGACGCCCCAGGTGCTGGCACAATAGGTTTTAATCTGCTCTTCGCTGCCTGGCTCCTGCCCCATAAACTGGTTGCAGGGAAAACCCAACACGACAAACCCCTGATCTGCCCACGCCTTCTGGATATTTTCCAGCTGTTCATATTGCGGCGTCAGTCCACATCTGGAGGCGACGTTTACAATGAGCAGCACTTTTCCGGCGTATTTTTCAAGTGTAGTGACCTCTCCATCAATCGTCGTAACGTGAGTATTAAGAAGCGAGTTTTGCATGGTGTCTCCCTGATGTCGGTAGAATAGCGGGTTTCATCGTTAGCCTTTAATCATAGACTGCGAATGATGAAAGCAGTTGTTTGCCGATGCGCTAACGCGCGGATTTGAGCAGCAGCCAGATAAACACTGGCGCCCCCAATGTGGCGGTGACCACCCCGATAGGCAGTTCAGCCGACGCCAGCGCCAGTCGGGCGACCACATCAGCCAATAGCAGGGCGATAGCCCCGGCCAGCGCGCAGCCGGGAAGTAAAACCCGGTGATCGGTTAAACCACATAAGCGCAGGATGTGCGGAATAACCAGACCGATAAAACCAATCGCCCCCGCCATCGCCACGCTGACGCCCACCATCCAGCCGGTGGCGACGACCAACAAATTGCGCCAGAACCACAGCGGCAGGCCAAGCTGCCGCGCCGAGGTTTCCCCTAGCGCCAGCATATTCAGCGGTTGCGACTGGCAACATATCCAGATGAGTACCGGGATGAGCGCAATCATTAGCCAGCTCTGCTGCCAGTCAACGCCGCCGAATCCTCCCATCATCCAGTACATTAATTGCCGCAGATCGAAAGAGGTGGAAAAATAGATAGCCCACGTCATCAGCGCGCTACAGATAATGCCCAGCGCGACGCCCGCCAACAACAAGCGGCTGGTAGAGAGATGGCGGCGCGCAAAACGCAGCAGGATTAACGTAATAATGAGCGCGCCGGCTATAGCGCACAGTCCCAGCGCCCATCCAGGCAGTTGCCCCTGCCCCAGTAAGACGGCGGCAATAAGCCCAACACCGGCCCCATTCGAAACGCCGAGCAGGCCCGGTTCAGCAAGTGGGTTTTCAAACAGCGCCTGCATCACAGCGCCCGATAGCGCCAGCGCAGCGCCAACCAGCAATACCGCAAGCGTGCGGGGAAGACGAATTTGCCAGACAAACAGTTCTCCCCGGGCGCTTAACCAGTCACCGGGGGCAATCCACTGTTCGCCTGCGCATAAGCTCAGAAATGTAGCCAGTAGCACCAGCAGTGACAGGCTCAGAAGCCAGCGAACGTTTCGTCGCTGTTGTTGGCGGGCAAAAGTCAGCATGTTATCCATTCAGCTGAAAAGAGGTAGCGTGATTTTACGGTGGGTATCCTTTACTTGAAAGAAAAAAGGCCGCAATGCGGCCTTTTTAGTTATACGAGTCATCTTTCAGGCTAACAGATACGCTGTCATCCCGCTGATCTACTTTCGGGATGGCAGCGTATCTGCCACAATACACCCTGATGGATGTTATGCCTGGATCTGATTACTCTTCTTTGGGCGAAGCGTTCTCGACCCGGCTCTTTAACTTCTGCCCGGGTCTGAAGGTCACCACGCGCCGTGCTGTAATAGGAATATCTTCACCCGTTTTCGGGTTACGCCCCGGACGTTGATTTTTATCACGCAGATCGAAGTTACCAAAACCAGAGAGTTTCACCTGCTCACCGTTTTCCAGAGCACGACGGATCTCTTCGAAAAACAGTTCAACCAGTTCTTTGGCATCCCGCTTGCTAAGCCCAAGCTTATCAAACAGATATTCTGACATTTCAGCTTTTGTAAGCGCCATAGGTTCAATCCCTCAATGATGCCTGGAATCGCTCTTTTAATGCCTCTACACATTTGGCGACGGTAGCGGCAATCTCCTCTTCTTCGAGTGTACGGTTGGTATCCTGAAGGATCAGGCTGATAGCGAGGCTCTTATAACCCTCCGCAACACCCTTACCGCGGTACACGTCAAATAAGTTTACGCCAACTACCTGATTTACGCCAACTTTCTTACATTCGGATAAAATATCCGCTGCGGGAACGTTTTCTGCAACAACAACCGCAATATCGCGACGGTTGGCCGGGAAGCGTGAAATCTCCCGCGCCTGCGGCACGATACGGTCTGCGAGCTTATTCCATTCCAGTTCAAACACCAGCGTACGACCATTCAGATCCAGTTTACGTTCCAGTTCAGGGTGAACAACCCCAATAAAACCAATACGTTCATCTTTCAGATAAATCGCCGCAGACTGTCCCGGATGCAGTGCCGGATTCATCTCCGCCTTAAACTGGATATCACCCAGTTTGCCGGTTAAATCCAATACTGCTTCCAGATCGCCTTTCAAATCATAGAAATCAACGGTCTCTTTTGCCAGGTTCCAGTGCTCATCATAGCGGTTGCCGCAAATCACGCCAGCCAGCATCAGATCCTGTCGAATACCCAGATTGGCTTGTGTATCCGGAACGAAACGTAAACCGGTTTCAAAAATACGCACGCGATTCTGCTGACGGTTTTGGTTATAGACCACCGTCGCCAACAATCCGCTCCACAGCGACAGACGCATCGCCGACATCTCAACGGAGATAGGGTTTGGCAGCAGCAGCGCTTCTGCGCCTGGATGGATGAGCTGTTGTACTTTAGGATCGACAAAGCTATAGGTAATCACTTCCTGATAGCCTTTGTCGTTCAGCATGGTTTTAACCCGCTTCAACGACAGATCGGCTTCACGGTGCGTCCCCATGATTAAACCGGCCTGGATTGGCTCGTCCGGAATATTGTTATAGCCGTAAACGCGGGCCACCTCTTCCACCAGATCTTCTTCAATCTCCATATCGAAACGCCAGGTCGGCGCCACGGCTTTCCACTCGTCCTGCCCTTCGGTCACTTCACAGCCCAGACGACGCAGAATATCACTGACCTGCTCATCCGCAATATGATGCCCGATCAGGCGATCCAGTTTACTGCGACGCAGCGTAATGGTGGCGCGTTTCGGCAACGTTGCTTCGTTGCTCACATCAATTATCGGGCCCGCATCACCGCCACAGATATCAAGAAGCAGACGAGTAGCGCGCTCTATCGCTTTATATTGCAGCGCCGGGTCCACCCCGCGCTCGTAGCGGTGAGACGCATCGGTATGCAGACCGTGGCGGCGAGCGCGACCGGTGATAGACAGCGGATTAAAGTACGCACATTCCAGCAGCACATTTTGCGTTTCGCCGTTCACGCCGGAATGTTCGCCGCCAAAAATACCGGCTATCCCCAGCGCCTTATGGTGATCGGCGATCACCAGCGTGTCCGCATTTAACGTCGCTTCGCTACCGTCCAGCAGGACGACGGTTTCACCCTCTTTTGCCATCCGCACGACAATACCGCCATCAATGCGATCTTTATCGAAAGCATGCATTGGCTGACCCAGTTCGAGCAGCACATAGTTGGTGACGTCAACCACCGCATCGATGGAGCGAATACCGCAGCGACGCAGTTTCTCTTTCATCCACAGCGGCGTCGGCGCGTTAACATTGATGCCTTTTACCACCCGGCCCAGATAGCGTGGACACGCATCAGCGGCCTCTACCGTAATCGGCAGCGTATCGCTGATGGTTGCCGTAACCGGCGCCATTTCAGGCTCCTGGAGCGGCGCTTTGTTCAGTACCGCCACATCACGCGCAACGCCGATGATACCTAAGCAATCCGCACGGTTCGGCGTGACGCTAATTTCGATGGTATTGTCGTCGAGCTTCAGGTATTCACGGATATCGGTACCCAGCGGCGCATCCGCCGGCAGTTCGATAATGCCGCTGTGATCGTCGGAAATCCCCAGTTCGGAGAAGGAGCACAGCATCCCTTCAGACGGTTCGCCGCGCAGTTTCGCCGCTTTAATTTTGAAATCGCCCGGCAGGATGGCGCCAATGGTGGCCACCGCTACTTTCAGCCCCTGACGACAGTTTGGCGCGCCGCAGACGATATCCAACAGGCGTTCTCCGCCGACGTTGACTTTCGTTACACGCAATTTGTCAGCGTTCGGATGCTGGGCGCACTCAACCACTTCCCCAACCACAACGCCATTGAAGCTTCCCGCGACCGGCTCAACGCCGTCTACTTCCAGGCCAGCCATCGTAATCTGGTTAGCCAACGCATCGCTATCAATTGCCGGGTTAACCCACTCGCGTAACCACAGTTCGCTGAATTTCATTGTTTTATCCTGCCTTTATTTAAACTGTTTGAGGAAACGCAGATCGTTTTCGAAGAATGAACGCAGGTCGGTGACGCCGTAACGCAACATGGTCAGACGTTCCATCCCCATACCAAAAGCGAAGCCAGAATAGATTTCCGGATCGATACCGACATTACGCAGCACATTCGGATGCACCATCCCGCAGCCCAGCACTTCCAGCCATTTGCCGTTTTTACCCATCACATCCACTTCCGCAGAAGGTTCGGTGAACGGAAAATAAGAAGGACGGAAGCGAATCTGCAGATCCTCCTCAAAGAAATTACGCAGGAAGTCGTGCAGCGTACCTTTGAGGTTGGTGAAGCTGATGTTGGTATCAACAATCAGACCTTCCATCTGATGGAACATCGGAGTATGCGTCTGGTCGTAGTCATTACGGTATACACGGCCCGGCGCAATAATACGGATCGGCGGTTGCTGCGCTTTCATCGTCCGGATCTGGACGCCAGACGTCTGGGTCCGCAGCAGACGGGTCGCGTCAAACCAGAAGGTATCATGATCGGCGCGGGCCGGATGATGACCCGGAATGTTTAACGCATCGAAGTTATGGTAGTCATCTTCGATTTCCGGGCCAGTAGCCACGGTAAAACCAAGCTCACCGAAGAAACTTTCAATACGGTCAATGGTACGCGTGACCGGATGCAGACCACCGTTCTCAATACGGCGCCCCGGCAGGGAGATATCAATGGTTTCAGCGGCCAGACGGGCGTT
Organism: Salmonella sp. A7; assembly: GCF_020181675.1. Taxonomy (NCBI): domain Bacteria; kingdom Pseudomonadati; phylum Pseudomonadota; class Gammaproteobacteria; order Enterobacterales; family Enterobacteriaceae; genus Salmonella; species Salmonella sp. A7. The sequence goes on from NZ_CP084001.1 coordinate 2,569,239, forward strand.
AAGCGCTGCGCTTTCCAGCTCGGCTTTACGCGCGTTAAGCGCCTGTTGTACCTGCTCTTTCGCGGCGTTAATGACTGCCCCGGCTGCCGGACGCTCTTCCGGCGGCAGATCGCGTAGGGTCGTCATCTGAAGGGTTAAATGCCCTTTCTTGCCCAAATATTCGACGCGTACATTGTCTAACGCGGCAACATCTGACGCCTGGTTAATGGCGGCCGCTGCATTGGCAACCAGCTCTGCGAGATGTGACATGGTTTTCCTCATTGTGTCGGTGAAGACACCGGTTCATTGGACGTAATCTCTCGATTTCAGATACAAAAAAAGCCTCCATCAGGAGGCTTTTTTGCGCTGTTTTTCGTTTCGTTTTTCACGCGCTAGCCTCCTGGGATCAGGTGCTAAAGTAAAAAAAGAAACGGAAAATAGCAGCGTTCATGCTTGCGTTACCTTATGTGGTAAAACCGAATATCCTTTATTGAAAAGGGTTACAGGTCAATTGTCAACTCACTGAACAGTAAATAAAAGAGAGGGAGCCAGGCTCCCTCTTTTCACTGGCTTATGCCAGAGCTGCTTTCGCTTTTTCAACCAGTGCGGTGAACGCGACTTTGTCGAATACGGCGATATCAGCCAGGATCTTACGGTCGATTTCAACAGAGGCTTTTTTCAGGCCGTTGATGAATTTGCTGTAAGAAATACCGTTCTGACGTGCTGCTGCGTTGATACGCGCAATCCACAGTTGACGGAACTGACGCTTACGTTGACGACGGTCACGGTAAGCATACTGACCAGCTTTGATAACTGCCTGGAAGGCAACGCGGTATACGCGAGAACGCGCACCGTAGTAGCCTTTGGCTTGTTTCAAAATTTTCTTGTGACGTGCGCGTGCAATTACACCACGTTTTACGCGAGCCATATGTGCTCTCCTGTATCTATTCTAATTAAAAAGTTAAAAACGTTAACGGCTTATGCGTACGGCAGGCACGCGATAACCAGGCCCAGATCGCCTTTAGAAACCATGGCTTTCGGACGCAGGTGACGTTTACGTTTAGTCGCTTTTTTGGTCAGAATGTGACGCAGGTTAGCGTGCTTGTGCTTAAAACCACCTTTACCGGTTTTTTTGAAGCGCTTAGCAGCACCGCGTACGGTCTTAATTTTTGGCATTTTAATAACTTCCACTTCGCATTGTTAATAAACGAAACATAGGCGAACAAAACCTGTGAAGCCCGAAGGCTTCACAGAATTGTTACTTGAAGGCCTTACTGTTTCTTCTTAGGAGCAAGCACCATGATCATCTGACGGCCTTCGATCTTCGTTGGGAAGGATTCGACCACTGCCAGTTCTTGCAAATCGTCTTTCACGCGATTAAGCACTTCCATACCGATTTGCTGGTGGGCCATTTCACGACCGCGGAAACGCAGCGTGATTTTGGCCTTATCGCCCTCTTCGAGAAAGCGAATCAGGCTGCGGAGTTTTACCTGATAGTCGCCTTCATCTGTCCCAGGACGGAATTTAATTTCCTTCACCTGGATAACTTTTTGCTTTTTCTTCTGTTCCTTAGAAGACTTACTCTTTTCATAGAGGAATTTGCCGTAATCCATTATACGACAAACCGGCGGCTCGGCGTTAGGGCTGATTTCGACTAAGTCTACTCCGGCTTCTTCAGCTTTTTCCAGAGCTTCTCTCAGACTCACAATACCAAGCTGCTCGCCTTCCAGACCTGTTAAGCGAACTTCTTGCGCGCGAATTTCGCTATTAATACGATTCGGACGCGCCGTTTGAACTCGTTTTCCGCCTTTAATACTTTATTCCTCCAGTTGTTGAAGACTGCGGCTGCGAATCTCTTGTTGCAGCTTCTCAATCACGTCATTTACGTCCAGACTGCCCAGGTCTTTACCGCGGCGGGTGCGAACGGCAACTTTGCCTGCTTCCACCTCTTTATCACCACAGACCAACATATAAGGGACACGACGTAAAGTGTGCTCGCGGATTTTAAAGCCAATCTTCTCATTTCTCAAGTCTGCTTTTACACGAATGCCCGCATTTTGTAGTTTCTGCGTCAATTCGTTAACGTATTCAGACTGCGAATCGGTAATATTCATCACGACTACCTGAACAGGCGCGAGCCATGTCGGGAAGAAACCAGCGAACTCTTCGGTCAGGATACCGATGAAGCGTTCCATCGACCCAAGAATCGCACGGTGAATCATTACCGGCACCTTACGCTCATTGTCTTCGCCTACATAGGAGGCGCTCAGACGAGACGGTAAGGAGAAGTCCAGCTGTACTGTACCGCACTGCCATGCACGATCGAGGCAGTCATATAAGGTAAATTCAATTTTCGGACCGTAGAATGCGCCTTCACCCAGTTGATACTCAAACGGGATATTATTTTCTTCCAGCGCAACCGCCAGATCCGCCTCAGCACGATCCCACATCTCATCGCTGCCGATACGCTTGTCAGGACGAGTGGAAAGCTTGACGACGATCTTCTCGAAGCCAAAGGTGCTGTACATATCGTAGACCATACGAATACAAGCGTTAACTTCATCGCGGATCTGCTCTTCGGTGCAGAAGATATGCGCATCATCCTGCGTAAAGCCGCGTACGCGCATCAGACCATGCAGCGCGCCTGATGGCTCGTTACGGTGGCAGCTACCGAATTCCGCCATACGCAGCGGCAAATCACGATAGGATTTCAGACCCTGGTTAAAGATCTGAACGTGGCCCGGGCAGTTCATCGGCTTGATGCAATATTCGCGGTTTTCTGAGGATGTGGTGAACATCGCATCTTTATAGTTGTCCCAGTGCCCGGTTTTTTCCCACAGCACACGGTCCATCATGAACGGGCCTTTAACTTCTTGATACTGGTACTCTTTGAGTTTAGAACGAACAAAGACCTCCAGCTCGCGGAAGATAGTCCAGCCGTCGTTATGCCAGAACACCATGCCCGGCGCTTCTTCCTGCATATGATACAGGTCGAGCTGCTTACCAATTTTACGGTGGTCGCGTTTTGCGGCTTCTTCCAGGCGCTGCAGATAAGCGTTCAGAGCTTTTTTATCTGCCCATGCCGTACCGTAAATACGCTGCAGCATCTTATTATTGCTGTCACCGCGCCAGTATGCGCCAGCAGTTTTCATCAGTTTAAAGTGATGGCAGAAACGCATATTCGGCACGTGCGGACCACGACACATGTCGACATATTCTTCATGATGGTACAAGCCAGGCTTGTCATCATGAGCAATGTTTTCATCAAGAATGGAAACTTTGTAGCTTTCACCACGCTTCACGAAGGTTTCACGCGCTTCGTGCCAGCTGACTTTCTTCTTGATAACGTCGTAATTTTTCTCGGCGAGCTCATGCATCCGCTTTTCGAGCGCTTCGACATCTTCCTGAGTTAGCGTGCGGTCAAGATCAACGTCATAGTAAAAACCGTTGTCGACAACCGGGCCGATCGCCATTTTCGTGTGCGGCCAAAGTTGCTTGATTGCGTGACCTAACAGATGCGCGCAAGAGTGACGAATGATCTCCAGACCCTCTTCATCTTTTGCGGTGATGATGGAAAGCGTCGCATCATTTTCAATCAGATCGGAAGCATCAACCAGCTCGCCATTCACACGGCCCGCAATGGTGGCTTTCGCCAGGCCAGGACCAATGTCCAGAGCAACATCCATCGGGCTTACAGGGTGGTCATAATGGCGTTGGCTGCCATCAGGAAGAGTAATAACAGGCATGTTATATCCTTATTTGCAGTGGTGACCCATACGCAAGATCACATACAAAGAGAAAATGAATTTATTGACAGTGAGTTGTGTATCCATCTAGCCAACCATTGCTAAATTGGCGCACAACCTTCGACACAGGCGAAAATCGCTATTTTCGTCCGGCATGACGATGGTAACACTAAAAAAAGGGAGATTGCATCACTCTGTAGCAAATCAAGACCCTTGACAGGGTTTCTCCATTATCTTTCTACGCGCCGTATAGCGCTTCTCATCGACAACCTAACTTCTGCGCCAGACTCCCCTTTGTCGTTTTCACCTCGCTGGCTACCGCTTCAGGCAAGGCAGACCACAGCGTCAGCACTGGCTTCGTTTTATGTTCGATAGCCTCCACGGTAACCTGATAGTCGCAAAAATTCGCCGAACGGGGCGTATTCTGATCCATAATAAACGCAGCGTAATTTCCTTCACTTTTTGACGGCGCCGTTCCGGTGAATAAAACCTTCCAGTACCCGCTGGGAATTTCTACCGTCGCATCTTCTGGCAATGTGGCGATATGCCGCTCAAAAAGGGGGCCGGTCACTACGTGCACTACAGATACATCAGCCTGTTTGGCAAGTTCGCGCACCCGGTTTTCCAGTGCAGCCCATGCTCCCTGATTCAGGGCGGATTTCTGCGGCGTAATATTCGATAAATAATTTAACGACGGCCAGTCCGATACGCCGCCCAATCCTGCCAACGGCGCCTGGTGTCCCCTGTCGACTTTTAATAGCGCATGGGCATTTTTATAGGCGGAAGGGGCCAACGTATCCGAGGGCGGTAAATCGGGGTCCTGCGCCCAGTTCCGCGGGCGACCGCTTGCCTGGCTGGTCTTTGTCACGCTATAGGCAACCCAGTTGGCAAATTTCGTGGCGCTATTATTATTGAGCGTATAGACATGGCGATAGATTGTTTGTTGACTTCCTCCTTGAGGACAGCCAACGCTACAGTTATCAGGTTGCTGAACGAGTACGTTACGATGGGGTAACTCGGGTGCCGATGTTGTATCCTGGGGAGGATACGATGTAGTACATGCGCTTAATAATACTACGGGCAGTAATTTTAGCAGATTAATGGTCTTATTCACTTTTGCTTCCTTAATAATAACCGCCCTAATAATTCAGATAGTAATAATTTGGTTATATTACCCTACCAGCCGTTAGATACTCTCATCATTAAAGACAACACTATCACGGTAAAAATTAATAACAGATAAACATCGAAGTCATCATAGAAAATGAGCTCAAAAGAATACAACGTGATATTCATGTTGATACCAAAAAACATCGTATTATATGCATAATCGTGAAGCCAATAATTTCTCGTACTCAGATAGCGAATGAAAAATGGATATTCAATAATATCTGACGCATTTTTTTCAACACCATTTTTCAACATTAAGGCAACGTATCCTCTCAATGACTCGCTGTTGGCAGGAGTTTAGTTATATTTAAAGGTTTAATAAGCACTGCGCATCATGCTGCTGTGCTTATTACTTTGTAAAAATAAGAGTATTCACTTTCATATTCAGGGGTAAAAAGTGAACAAATACAGCTATTGCGCAACGATGATTGCCGCCATACTCAGTACGACCACAATGGCCAATGCCAGTAGCCTTGCTATTTCAGTGGCGAATGATGATGCAGGTATATTTCAACCATCCTTAAATGCCCTTTATGGGCACAAGGCTGCAGACCGGGGTGATTATACTGCCGGGCTCTTTTTAGGCTACAGCCACGATCTCACTGACGCCAGTCAACTCTCTTTTCATATCGCGCAAGATATTTATTCTCCATCAGGCGCTAACAAGAGAAAGCCTGAAGCCGTCAAAGGCGACCGCGCGTTCAGCGCCTTTCTTCATACCGGACTGGAGTGGAATTCATTAGCCACCAATTGGTTACGTTATCGTTTAGGTACCGATATCGGCGTTATTGGTCCTGACGCAGGTGGTCAGGAGGTTCAGAATCGGGCGCATCGAATAATAGGCGCAGAAAAATACCCTGCCTGGCAGGATCAAATTGAAAACCGTTATGGTTATACGGCAAAAGGAATGGTGTCCCTTACGCCAGCTATTGATATTCTGGGCGTCAATGTGGGCTTCTATCCAGAAGTCTCTGCTGTCGGCGGCAATCTCTTCCAGTATTTAGGGTACGGCGCAACCGTTGCGCTGGGAAATGATAAGACCTTCAACTCTGATAATGGGTTTGGGTTACTGTCCCGCCGAGGGTTAATACACACTCAAAAAGAGGGATTGATCTATAAGGTATTTGCTGGCGTTGAGCGCAGGGAAGTTGATAAAAACTACACGTTACAGGGGAAAACGCTGCAAACAAAAATGGAAACGGTGGATATTAATAAAACCGTGGATGAATATCGCGTCGGTGCCACCATCGGCTATTCTCCCGTCGCATTTTCTCTTTCTTTAAACAAAGTCACGTCGGAATTTCGCACCGGAGACGACTATTCTTATATCAACGGCGACATCACCTTCTTCTTCTGAGGCGTCACCACGGAATAACCGGGTTACGTAATGTAACCCGGTACAATATTACATCTTATAGCCCAGCGTTACCGTAGTGCGGCGATCGGTATGTTCAGGCGCTGATTCAGGCGGCTGCGAGTTCCACGTTAAATTATACCCCACCTTTAGACCAAAATGTTCGTTAATGGCGACATTGAGGGCTGTTTCCGAATTTAGTGTGGTGTCTTCTGCGCCAAATACTGACACCCCCTGTGTAAACTTAGCATTGTCAGTTAACTGCCAGGCATAGCTGCCGGAAGCATAACCCAACGGCTGCGTTTCAGTGGTATCGTCCGTATGTTCGTCATAGCGAACCCCTGGACCGAATTCAAAACGGAAGCTGTGCACTGGACCATTAAGGAACTGCCGCCCGTAACCGGCGGTCAGTACGTCGCGCTGACGATAACCGTTGAAACGGTCTGTCAGCCAACTGGCCTGGCCAAAGGTATAATCATAATCCGTCATATTAAAACGGTTACGCGCGCCTACCGCATATTTTTCTGAAGAGCGTTCATCATTAGAGGAGGTATTGCTGGCATTGCCCCATAATGACCAGGCGGTACGTTGTCCATACCAGGTCATCGCCGTGTCAGCCGTTAAGGAAGAACTTTTAGTATTGCCTGACTGAGCAAGGTAGCCCGCATTCAGATTACCTTCAAAAGGTTTTTTCGCGGTGGAGGGATCATCCATGACAGTAAAAACGGAATCATCGGCGGCGGCATACAGAGACGCGAACACGCCACCCGCCAGCATAACTACAGCGGGTACTGCCTTCAAAAGCTTCATTTATATAGAGTCCGTACAACTAAAAAAGAGACCACGACGGTCCCGGAAACTTTCATAGGGATCAATGACAAACGCCCCTGGAAAGGTAGCGAATTATAAGAAGCCCCGAATAACATAGCAATCAATTACTATTTCATTTTTTGAATAAGAACCCTCCCGAAGCATTCATTTATTTATATAACTTTACATCGTACTTCTTTAAATAAAGATCCGGAAAATCATATTGTTAATTCCTTCACTTTCCGGGGATTAAGTGCCAGACTGAAATCAGCCTAACAGGAGGTAACGATGGTACGTATCTATACGTTGACGCTTGCGCCCTCTCTCGATAGCGCAACAATCACGCCGCAAATTTATCCCGAAGGTAAACTGCGGTGCTCCGCGCCGGTATTCGAACCCGGTGGCGGGGGTATTAATGTCGCTCGCGCCATTGCGCATCTTGGCGGCACCGCGACCGCAATTTTCCCGGCTGGCGGCGCTACCGGCGAACATCTGGTCGCACTACTGGCTGACGAAAATGTCCCCGTGTCTACCGTCGATGCGAAGGACTGGACGCGTCAGAACCTGCACGTCCACGTCGAGTCCAGCGGCGAACAATATCGTTTTGTTATGCCCGGCGCCACGCTGGACGATGACGAATTTCGCCAGCTTGAAGAACAGGTACTGGAAATTGAATCCGGGGCAATTCTGGTTATCAGCGGCAGCCTTCCGCCCGGCGTTAAGGTCGAGAAACTCACGCAACTGATTTCCGCCGCGCAGAAGCAAGGCATTCGCTGCATTATTGATAGCTCTGGCGACGCGCTCACCGCCGCGCTGGCGCTTGGCGATATCGAACTGGTGAAACCTAACCTGAAAGAATTGAGCGCGTTGGTTAATCGCGATCTGACGCAACCTGATGATGTGCGTAAAGCGGCCCAGGAATTAGTGCAAAGTGGCAAGGCTCGCCGGGTAGTGGTCTCTCTGGGGCCGCAAGGGGCACTGGGCATAGACAGTGAGAATTGCATCCAGGTTGTTCCTCCCCCGGTGAAAAGTCAAAGTACTGTTGGCGCAGGCGACAGTATGGTAGGCGCGATGACGTTAAAACTGGCGCAAGACGCGTCGCTGGAAGAGATGGTGCGCTTCGGTGTGGCGGCAGGCAGCGCTGCTACGCTCAATCAAGGTACGCGTCTGTGTTCTCGTGACGATACCCAAAAAATATACGCCTATCTTTCCGCGCAATAATCGTTTCCCCCTCGGCGAGGGGGATACCGGAAAATCGGTTAACGGGCGGCGCATCCGCCGCTGTTAAAAACACAGTTGCTCCCAACGAGGTGAACGATGGCCAGTGGCGATATTACCCGTTATGTTATTACCGTAACCTTCCATGAAGATTCCCTGACCGAGATTAACGAACTCAATAATCATCTGACGCGCAGCGGTTTTTTGCTGACATTAACGGACGATGAAGGGAATGTGCATGAGCTCGGCACCAATACGTTTGGCTTTGTTAGCGCTCAGAGCGCTGATGAAATCAAAGCGCTTGTCGCCGGACTTGCGAAAAGCGCGTTAGATAAGGATGTCGACATTACCGTGGCGACCTGGGAGGCGTGGAGTAAAAACGCACAATAAGTGCCATTCCCGCCGCGGCGCGTCCGTGATGTGCGTTAGTTCGTATTTTTTAACCGCATTTTTGCGCTAACCTTATGATCTGGCAGACAACGTGGGGAGAGACATTATGTGGCAAGCTATCAGTCGTCTTTTAAGCGAGCAAGTCGGTGAAGGCGAAATCGAACTGCGTAATGAACTGCCAGGCGGAGAAGTTCATGCCGCATGGCATTTACGTTATGCAGGCCATGATTTTTTCGTGAAGTGCGATGAACGAGAAATGCTTCGCGGTTTTACCGCTGAAGCCGATCAGCTGGAGCTGCTCTCCCGCAGTAAAACCGTTGTTGTGCCTAAGGTATGGGCGGTAGGTTCGGATCGGGATTACAGCTTTTTAGTCATGGACTACCTCTCGCCCCGCCCGCTGGATGCCCATAATGCGTTTATTCTTGGGCAACAGCTGGCGCGCCTGCACCAATGGAGCGACCAACCTCAATTCGGCCTCGATTTTGACAACGCGCTCTCTACCACGCCGCAGCCGAATACCTGGCAACGCCGTTGGTCGACTTTTTTCGCCGAACAGCGCATTGGCTGGCAACTTGAACTCGCCGCGGAAAAAGGCATTACCTTTGGTAATATTGACGCCATTGTTGAACATGTTCAGCAACGTCTGGCGTCGCATCAACCGCAGCCTTCTCTTTTGCATGGCGATCTATGGTCGGCGAACTGCGCGCTTGGCCCTGACGGCCCCTATATCTTCGATCCAGCCTGCTATTGGGGCGACAGAGAATGCGATCTGGCGATGCTACCGCTGCATACCGATCAGCCACCGCAGATTTATGATGGCTATCAGTCCGTTTCGCCGCTACCGCTGGATTTTCTCGACAGGCAGCCGATTTACCAGCTCTACACCCTGCTTAATCGGGCAAGGCTGTTTGGCGGTCAGCACCTGGCTACTGCGCAAAAAGCGATGGATCGGCTGCTTGCGGTATAGGTACAGCCCATGCCGGATACGGGCTATCCGGCATTTTTCAGTTTACATGAAGCCTAACAAGGAAAAGAAAAAGTAACCGAGCACGATAATAATGACCGGCAAAATATAGAGCGGGAAAAACTGTAAAAAGATGGTATGGTGCGGCACCACGATACGTGACTCTATCTGCTCACGCGTTAGCCCTTCCGCGCCTTTTGCTTTTTCCAGAATCAACTGATCTTCCACGCCTTCACGCAAAAAACGTGACTGGCGGCTCATTCTGGCGCCGGAATCCTGCATCGCCAGCCCGACAAAAATCAGAATAAAAATGAGCCAGAAACCGATATTCAGGCTTCCCTGAAAATTCGGCGTCGGCGAGTTGTACCAAAAAACATTCAGAAACGGCGTATTCACGCGCATCATGTCTATCATTACGTGGGTAAAATCCAGCATTACCGCATTTATCCCCTCCTGCTTTTCACTGTGCGCATACATAAATTTAAGGACTGAGATGAGCGTGGAAAGCAGTGCCGGAATAAAAATAACCCACCCAACAACTCTTTTTAGGATTGCAATGCGTCCAGCTTGTTGATACGTCATGAGTTCCCCTTGATAAAGACGCGTCGTTTTGGCCTAAGTCTACCTGTTGATTCCCGTTTTCGCCTGATCTTTAAGGGCGATATACTAAGAACATGGTCATAATGAACGCTTAATTCGTTATTTTTTAATCTCAACAGGAGAGGTTGTGATGTCAACCCCACGTCAAATTCTTGCTGCAATTTTCGATATGGATGGACTACTGATCGATTCCGAACCGCTCTGGGATCGCGCTGAACTGGACGTGATGGCAAGTTTAGGCGTAGATATTACTCGGCGCCATGAGTTACCAGACACGCTTGGGCTACGCATTGATATGGTTGTCGATCTCTGGTTTGCGCAGCAACCGTGGAGCGGCCCCGATCGCCAGGAAGTGACAAACCGTGTCATTGCCCGCGCGATTACGCTTATCGAAGAGACGCGCCCTCTTTTACCGGGTGTGCGCGAGGCCGTGGCGCTGTGTAAAGCGCAGGGGCTATTAGTGGGGCTTGCCTCGGCATCGCCGCTGCATATGCTGGAAAAAGTGCTCACCATGTTTGAGCTGCGCGACAGTTTTGACGCGCTGGCCTCTGCGGAAAAATTGCCCTACAGCAAACCGCATCCGCAGGTCTATCTGGATTGTGCGGCCAAATTAGGCGTTGGTCCATTAACCTGCGTGGCGCTGGAGGATTCGGTGAATGGTCTAATCGCGGCAAAGGCGGCGCGAATGCGCGCCATTGTGGTGCCAGCAGAAGAAAACCAGCATGATCCGCGCTTTGCGCTGGCGAATGTCAAACTTAACTCACTGACAGAGCTGACGGCGGCGCATCTACTCGGTTAAGATGTTTCCGAAACAAAGTCAACGGGCAATTAGCCGCTGAGCCAGACGGCAAGCGGCTTTGACAGAGACAAAGAGTTACAACGTCACCACTTCCGCCTACTGTATAAAAACCCTATACTGTATGAATTGACAGTTTAATGGGTTTTATCATGACGGCGGAAGGACATCTTCTTTTTTCTATAGCCAGCGCGGTTTTCGCCAAGAATGCCGAGTTAACGCCCGTCCTTGCGCACGGCGACTGGTGGCATATTATTCCTTCGGCTATTTTGACCTGTCTGCTGCCGGATATCGACCACCCCAAATCTTTTCTTGGTCAGCGCCTGAAATGGGTATCGAAACCGATCGCCCGCGCGTTCGGTCACCGGGGGTTTACCCATAGTCTGCTGGCGGTCTTTGCCCTACTGGCGACCTTTTATCTCAAGGTTCCGGATACGTGGATTATCCCGGCGGATGCGCTGCAAGGCATGGTACTCGGCTATTTAAGCCATATCGTCGCGGATATGCTCACCCCCGCAGGCGTTCCCTTACTGTGGCCGTGTCGCTGGCGTTTCCGCCTGCCTATTCTGGCGCCGCGCAAGGGCAATCAACTGGAGCGATTTTTATGTATGGCGTTGTTTGCCTGGGCGGTGTGGATGCCGCAATCCATGCCGGAAAACAACGTCATACGCTGGTCTTCGCAGATGATCACTATCCTGCAAATGCAGTTCAATCGTTTTATAAATCACCAGATTGATTAGTAAACCAACGCCAAAGTCATTTTTGGTATAAACCATTCCATTTGAATATAAGAGCCAGCTCACAGTTCTGCTAATCTTGCGCGAACAGAATCGCTAAAACACAGCGCTTCATAATAAAAAAATCAGGAGAACGGGGATGAATTTTCCATTAATTGCGAACATTGCGGTGTTCGTCATTCTGCTGTTTGTACTGGCGCAGGCCCGTCATAAACAGTGGAGTCTGGCTAAAAAAGTGCTTGTCGGCCTTGTGATGGGCGTGGTCTTTGGTCTGGCCCTGCACACCATTTATGGCGCTGACAGTCAGGTGTTAAAAGACTCCATTCAGTGGTTCAATATTGTCGGCAACGGTTATGTGCAATTACTACAAATGATTGTGATGCCGCTGGTATTCGCCTCTATTTTAAGCGCCGTGGCACGACTGCATAACGCCTCTCAATTGGGGAAAATCAGTTTTCTGACTATCGGCACACTGTTATTTACTACCCTTATCGCAGCGCTGGTGGGCGTGCTGGTCACCAATCTGTTCGGACTGACGGCGGAAGGTCTGGTTCAGGGCGGCGCGGAAACCGCGCGTCTGAATGCCATTGAGACGAGCTATGTCGGCAAAGTGGCCGATCTCAGCGTGCCGCAACTGGTGCTGTCTTTTGTACCGAAAAATCCGTTTGCGGATCTGACTGGCGCAAATCCTACGTCTATTATCAGCGTGGTGATTTTCGCCGCCTTCCTGGGCGTGGCCGCGCTTAAACTGCTGAAAGATGATGCGCCAAAAGGCGAGCGTGTGCTTGTTGCTATCGATACCCTGCAAAGCTGGGTAATGAAGCTGGTGCGTCTGGTGATGCAACTTACGCCTTACGGCGTACTGGCGCTGATGACGAAAGTGGTTGCCGGCTCTAATCTGCAGGACATCATTAAGCTTGGAAGCTTCGTGGTAGCGTCATATCTTGGTCTGGCGATAATGTTTGTGGTTCACGGCATACTATTGGGCGTGAACGGGATTAGCCCGCTGAAATATTTCCGCAAGGTGTGGCCGGTGCTGACATTTGCCTTTACCAGCCGCTCCAGCGCCGCCTCCATTCCACTTAATGTCGAAGCGCAAACCCGCCGCCTGGGCGTGCCGGAGTCCATCGCCAGCTTTGCTGCCTCTTTTGGCGCGACCATCGGCCAAAACGGTTGTGCCGGTCTTTATCCTGCGATGTTGGCGGTAATGGTTGCGCCGACGGTCGGCATCACCCCCTTAGACCCCGTATGGATAGCCACGCTGGTGGGTATCGTTACCGTAAGTTCGGCGGGTGTTGCCGGCGTTGGCGGCGGCGCGACCTTCGCCGCGCTGATTGTGCTGCCTGCCATGGGCTTACCGGTCACGCTGGTCGCGCTGTTAATCTCCGTCGAACCGTTGATTGATATGGGCCGTACCGCACTGAACGTGAGTGGCTCAATGACCGCGGGTACGCTGACCAGCCAGTGGCTGAAGCAGACCGATAAAACCATTCTCGATAGCGAAGAAGACGCCGAACTGGCGCATCGATAATACATTATCGGGAGTTCATATCGTCTGAGACACGACGATCAGCAACTCAAAATGTCTGTCACTAAAAACGCCGGTCTCCAGTACCGGCGTTTTGTTTTTTACTTAGTCAGCGATTTCGTTCTCCTGGCGAACCTGATTCGCCCAACGCTGCGCCGATTCTGGCACGCTAAAGGCAGGCGACCGTTGAAATGACTCCCCCGTCAGAACAAAGGCAACATATTTACCGCGCAGTATCCAGACGTCGCGAAACGTATCCATTTTTATCGCATGTTCCGGCGGCGCTGGTTCAACACGCGGAATATAGCTAATAATCTGGCGATTTTGCTGGCGAAGAGGTTTCATCATTAATGCTTCACTAAAAGAGGCTAAGAGCCTATCCCATTAGGGCTATTTTACTTGCCATTTTGGTCCTGGGCAGTGCTCAAAATCCTCACGTACTACGTGTACGCTCCGGTTTTTGCGCGCTGTCCGTGTCCAAACTGGCTGCGCCAATAACGCCTACTGGGATAGGCTCTAAGGCTAAAAATCAGAAAAACACTATTTTAGCCGATCTTCGCCCCCGACGTCCTGTTCCGCGCGTGCGATTTCCCCGTTATACCCTGTCTTCCGTTCCGCTCTCCCCCGGCATAATTGCTGAAATGTTCTATAGTTAGAGTGATTTTGACTACTACCACGCCCATTTCAGTGATGAAAGCAGGAGACGAGTTCAATGTCGCATAATGAGAAATCCCCCCATCAGTCCCCCGTGCATGATACCCGTGAATCACAGCCCGGCCTGGACTCCCTGGCGCCGTCAGACGGTTCACATCGCCCCACGCCAGAACCGACGCCGCCGGGCGCGCAACCGACGGCCCCCGGCAGCTTAAAAGCGCCCGAGACCGCGAATGATAAGCTCACCGCCCTCGACACCTTTCGTAAAGGCAGCGAAAATCATGCGCTGACCACCAATCAGGGCGTGCGCATCGCCGACGATCAAAATTCTCTTCGCGCCGGCAGCCGCGGCCCTACGCTGTTGGAAGATTTTATCCTGCGCGAGAAAATTACCCACTTTGACCATGAGCGTATCCCGGAGAGGATCGTTCACGCCCGCGGATCTGCAGCGCACGGCTATTTTCAGCCATATAAGGATCTGAGCGACATCACGAAAGCCGCGTTTCTGTGCGATCCACAGAAAATTACCCCGGTCTTTGTTCGCTTTTCGACAGTACAGGGCGGCGCGGGGTCTGCTGATACCGTACGTGATATCCGCGGTTTTGCGACCAAATTTTATACCGAAGAGGGAATTTTCGATCTCGTCGGTAATAACACGCCGATCTTTTTTATCCAGGATGCGCATAAGTTTCCGGATTTTGTGCACGCCGTTAAGCCCGAACCTCATTGGGCTATTCCGCAAGGACAGAGCGCGCACGACACCTTCTGGGACTATGTTTCCTTACAGCCTGAGACGCTGCACAACGTCATGTGGGCAATGTCGGATCGCGGTATTCCACGGAGTTATCGGACGATGGAAGGGTTCGGCATTCACACCTTCCGTCTGATCAATGCACAAGGGAAAGCGACCTTTGTCCGTTTCCACTGGAAACCGTTGGCAGGTAAAGCCTCGCTGGTGTGGGATGAGTCACAAAAACTGACCGGTCGCGATCCGGATTTTCACCGCCGGGATCTGTGGGAGGCCATCGAAGCGGGCGATTTCCCGGAATACGAGCTGGGCCTACAACTCATTGCCGAAGAGGATGAATTTAAATTCGATTTTGATCTGCTCGATCCGACCAAACTGATTCCGGAAGAGTTGGTGCCAGTACAACGCGTCGGCAAAATGGTGTTAAACCGTAATCCGGATAACTTTTTCGCTGAAAACGAACAGGCGGCATTTCATCCAGGACATATTGTTCCCGGCATTGATTTTACCAACGATCCGCTGTTACAGGGGCGTCTGTTCTCTTATACCGACACGCAAATCAGCCGCCTGGGCGGGCCAAACTTCCACGAAATTCCGATTAACCGCCCTACCTGCCCCTACCATAACTTCCAGCGTGACGGTATGCACCGGATGGATATCGACACCAATCCGGCGAACTATGAACCGAACTCCATTAATGACAACTGGCCGCGCGAAACGCCGCCAGCGCCAAAACGCGGCGGCTTCGAATCATACCAGGAACGCGTGGATGGCAATAAAATCCGCGAACGCAGCCCCTCTTTCGGTGAATATTACGCGCATCCTCGCCTGTTCTGGCTCAGTCAGACGCCGATAGAACAGCAGCATATTATTGACGCGTTCAGCTTTGAACTGGGTAAAGTCGCCCGCGCGTATATTCGGGAGCGGGTGGTCGATCAGTTAGCGCATATTGATGTCACGCTGGCTCAGGGCGTCGCGCATAATCTCGGTTTTGCACTCACCCATGAGCAAACGCAAATTGCCCCGCCTCCTGATGTCAACGGTCTGAAAAAAGATCCGGCGCTCAGCCTGTATGCGGTGCCAGACGGCGATGTTAAAGGTCGCGTGGTCGCTATTCTGCTGAACGACAAGGTTAACGCCGCCGATCTGCTGACCATTTTGCAGGCTTTAAAAGCCAAAGGCGTCCACGCAAAACTGCTCTACTCACGGATGGGTGAAGTAACGGCTGATGACGGTTCAACATTAACGATTGCGGCAACCTTTGCCGGCGCGCCGTCGCTAACGGTCGATGCGGTAATAGTACCGTGCGGCAATATTGCCGATATCGAGAGTTGCGGCGATGCCCGTTACTACCTTCTGGAAGCCTACAAACATCTGAAGCCCATCGCACTGGCAGGCGACGCCCGACGGTTTAAGGCGCTTTTAAACATTGATAACCAGGGGGAAGAAGGACTTGTTGAGGCAGATAACGTTGACCACCACTTTATGGACACTCTATTGACGTTGATGGCGGCACACCGTGTCTGGTCGCGTGCGGGGAAAATTAACGCGATTCCTGCATAAACGGCAAAAAATGCGGCGCATTCTTGCGCCGCAAACTCAGGAGCTAAATATCAAGAAAACTGCCAGGACGATATCCACGTTCTGCAATCGCTGCCTTGAGTGACACAGACGTCAACACCTCCAGTTCAGTTAAGCGGGGGTAACAATAGGCGCTCTGGCGAATAATGTTGTCCACAAACGCCGGATGACACATCACCTCCAGAGAGGCTTCTCCTCGATGCGCCGAGGCATCCAGAATGCGTAAAAAGCACGCTTCGGTGATCTCCTCGCCGTAAAATTCACTACTAAATCCTTGAGTGCTGCGCAAATCCGACGGCAGATCGTCGGCGTTCAACACCGTCTGGCGGTCAATACGTAACGCAATCCCGCGCTGCGCCGCAAAGCGGGCGACGATGGGGAAAATTTGCGGGAACATATGCACATGATGGTGGCTGTCGAGATGCGTTGGCTCGCGGCCAAATACGTCGATGAAACGCTGATACTGACACGCCAGTTCATGCGCAATTTCATCCAGCGGAAGCGTATCCTCCTCCGCCATTTGCCAGATCCATTTCCCCAACAGGCCGTCTCGCGTCAGGCCCGGCACCTCTGACACCGGTTTGCCTAACGTCAAAACAAAATGCATTCCCACCCCAAGCGCAGGCAGCTCGCGGCTAAGCTGCGCCGCATGGTCAATAGCCTCGCCATTGACCAGCGCCGTCGTGGAGGTCACAACGCCGTTGCGATATGCTTCAACAATGCCGTAATTTTGCCCTTTACTCAGGCCAAAATCATCGGCATTCACAATCAACACGCGTTCCATAGCCTACCTCTGTCAGTGGTGCTTACCTTTAAGCGCTTCGATGCAAGCGGCAAAATTAGGCAGCCATTTTTCATGCGCCAGGATGAGCTCACGCGCCAGGACTTCTGCGTCGCGGTCGGAATGCACCAGCGGACTCAGGTTAAGCGCCAGCAGCACATCATTAAAGTTTCCGCTCAGCGCCGCATTGCTGGCCGCGACCTCAAATCCTTTAATAGTGTGGATAAGCCCCAGCACTTTTTCGTCAAAACGGGTGATACGCGGGTGCGGCGTCGCGCCATTGCGTCCCAGAATGCAGGTCATTTCCACCGCCCAGTCCGCCGGGATATTCTCGACATGCCCATGATGTGGAATATTAACGTAATGCTCAGTCTGCTTGTCATTATAAATAGCGTTAATGACTTCACAAGCGGCATCGGAATAATAAGCGCCGCCGCGTTGTTCAAGCTCTTTCGGCTTCACGTTTAGCTCAGGATTTTTGTACAAGTCGAAGAGTTGTTTCTCCACTTTTTGTACGACCTGAGCGCGCGCGCCGCCTTTGTAATATTCGCCCATTTCAATCGCCAGCATCTCTTTTTGCTTGAAGTAATACAACAAATAAGAGCACGGCAGCATGTTCAGCGAGCGAATCAATCCTTCACTAAACGGCAGATCAAAGATATTTTTTACGGTTGACGCTTTCAACTGACCGGACGCCACGCCATCCAGTAATTCTGCGAACCGTGAGGTGCCATTCACCAGCACATCTTTAATAAAGACCATATGGTTTAGACCAAACAGGTCAATGGAAAGATCGTCATTCTCATTCAGCGCCAGCACGTCATGAATAAACATTTTCATGCCGACAGGAATATTACATACGCCGATGAATTTTTTAAAGTTGGTATGGCGATAAACCGCTTCCGTCACCATCCCCGCCGGATTAGTAAAGTTAATGACCCACGCATTCGGACATAATTCCTCAACATCCTTAATGATGTCAAAAATAACCGGAATGGTGCGCAACCCTTTAAATAAACCGCCAGCGCCGTTGGTTTCTTGCCCCAGATAGCCGTGGCTAAGCGGGATACGCTCGTCCAGTTCACGGGCTTTGAGTTGACCAACGCGCAGCTGGGTAGTAACAAAATTAGCGTCTTTCAGCGCTTCCCGACGATCCAGCGTTTTATACAATTTTAGCGGAACGCCTGCTTTATCAATCATTCGCTGGCAGAGATCATAAATAATGTCCAGCTTCTCTTTCCCGTCTTCAACATCAACCAGCCATAATTCGGTGACAGGTAATTCATGGTAGCGCTTAATAAAGCCTTCAAGTAATTCAGGGGTGTAGCTGCTCCCGCCACCAATAGTGACGACTTTTAATTTCTGGCTCATAATATCTCCCTTCAGTGTATGACACTGATATGTATTACGCTATGCCCGCTCGTAAGAAATAGCGTGACGTTCCCCGCGCTATTGGGGCAAGCGTGAAATGTAACTAATCGAGCAATGTAAACCGTTACTCATTAATTTCCGTCAATCGCTTCCGATAACTATTCGGTGTGAATGAGGTCATCTTCTTAAACGTTTTAATAAACAGACTTGGACTGCTATACCCGGCTTCATAAGCAATATCCGTAACCGAATAGTTGGTCATTTCCAACTGTTTCTTGGCAAAATTAATGCGAATCTCATTAATGATTTGCATCGGCGTTTTGCTGTAATAACGTCGGGTGGCGCGCGTCAGATACTCCTGGGATTTTGCCGACAGGCGCACCATATTTTCCAGCGCATGTTCGCCAAACTGCGTTTTATCATGCATTATCTCCACGGTTGCTTTCAGCCATTGTGGAATATCATCATAAACCTGCTCTTCGCGGTAATGACGTAAGCGGTTTATAATATAAAATGTCACCACTTCGATAAATTCGTCGAGCCCATTGCCGCGAAAATTCAACGACGCAATCACCGTTTCAATATAGGTAAGGAAGGTGCTATTCGCCCTGTATACCTGCGATGCCACAAAACAAAACGGCAGTAACGGAAGATAATGCTGTTCAAAAAAACGTTTACTAATTCCTACGTTCAGAATACGCGTTGCGCCAAACTCATAGAAACTTTGGTGATTCGACCCCACCGGGATAAAAACAAAATCTCCACGTTCCAGCAGCACACGCTTCCCGTTGATCTCCTGGTAATAACGTCCGGTTAATACCAGGGTAAATTCATAGTAGTCGTGCTGATGCAGCCCGGTGACGCTTTCCGTCTTGTTATAGATAAACACATGGAAATTTTTGCCATTGAAGAGCTGCTGCTCATAAACCGTTTTGATTTCCGTTGCGTTAACCTGTAGCTGCATCATCCGCCCCCTGTTATTTCAGTTTCTCATGGAGCTCAATCAACTCAGCGATCAGTTCACGAGCCAGCATTGATGTCATCAAATGATCCTGAGCGTGAACCAGGACCAGACTGACTTTCATTTTGCCTTCGCCCTGATCGCCTTCGATGAGTTTTGTCTGCACAAGATGCGCTTCATTGAGCGCTATGCGCGACTGGTCCATCATCGCTTTCGCCGCCTCAAAATCGCCTTCTTTCGCTTTTCTGAGCGCGCCATATGCCAGGCTGCGCGCCTGACCAGAATTGATGATAAGCCCCATAACGACTTCTTCGAGTTCCTCAGCCGCTGTCTGGTTATCTACAACATTTTCAAGATCAAACATAGTCTTTCCTCTGATTCAGCCCGGCATGGCATCCCATGCCGACGCGGAGTTTAGAATTTCAGTGCGTTAGCGATATCTTCTTCGCTTTCTTCCTGCTCAATGGCGTTCTGCGCTTTGTTAGCCACCACCACGAAGGGGAGATAAATCAGGGTAGCGACCGCCAGGTTAAATAGCGCAACCAGTAATGCGGCGACGCTGCCGTTGGTGTTAAAGAACGCCCCCAGCCCGGTTGGCATGGTCCACGGCGCAATATTGGTAATCGGCGGAATAATACCCAAATAGTAAGCCACCAGCGTAATCGCCGCCAGAATCGGCTGTACCAGAATAAAGGGGATAAACATCACCGGGTTCATAATAATCGGCAGGCCAAACAGGATGGGTTCGTTAATCTGGAAGATACCTGACGGCAGCGCCAGTTTTGCCACCTGGCGATAGTCCGCGCGACGGGATGCCAGGAAGATAGCGATGATCAGACCCAGCGTTGCGCCGCTACCACCGAGGAAGATATAAGAATCCAGCATCGGTTTCGCCCAGATATGGAACGTTTTACCGGCTTCCAGTGCCGCATCGACGGAGCCATACTGCTGGTAAATAGAGATGTTTTCCAGCGCCCAGGGCGTCATGATGCCGCTGTCCAGCGCGGTCAGCGCCAGCGAACCATGAATACCAAAGAACCACAGCAGCGGTACAAAAATGACATATGCCCACCCTACCACGCTACCCAGCGATGCCAGCGGCGTAGAGATAGTGTCCATAATAATCTGATGGAAGTTAGAACCGTAATTAGACAGCGCCCAGGCAATAATCCCCATAATAGAGAGAATAATAAAGCCGGGAATTAATGCTGAGAATGAACGAGACACCGAAGCCGGTACGCTGTCCGGTAGTTTAATCACCCAGTTGCGCCGGACAATAAATGTAAACATCTCCGCGACCACCAGGCCAATAATAATACCGGAGATAATATTCGCGCCGCCCAGCCAGTTAGCGCCTACGGCATAGGCCTCGCCGACACTATACGGCGTTACGGTCATAAATGCCGCCACGGAGAGCAGTCCGGCGGCCAGCGCATCAACCTTGCGCTCTTCCGCCAGCGCCATACCGATAAAAAATGGCGCCATGAGCGACATAATGCCCAATGTGCCGTTATAGACGTTCCCGCCGATGCCTTTCAATCCATTAAGTGTTTCAATGGTTGAGGCATCAAGCCGAATGCCCATGGAATAAAAAAACGACCCCTCCCCAAAGCTCAGGAAAACGTTATTAATTAATACAAACATCGCCCCCGCAAGGGTTAATGGCATTAAACGAATAAAGCCGTTCTTGATTGCATTAACGTGTGGCTGCTTTCCTATTTTTACAGCAAAAGGAAGGAGTACCTTTTCAAGTGAAGCAATGACGTTACTCATAGAAAAATACCCTTAAATACCGCAATAAAATATTGCGGTTAGTGTATGAAATAACTCTTTGACGGGAAAAATTAAAAAATAATTAATTCGCGGCGGCTTTTTTAATTGCCGCTACCGCAGCTTTAAGCACGCCTAAACCATCTACCTTGCCGTACAACATTGAATCAATGACTTCTACTGGTTTACCGGGTAATAAACGCTGAATTTCGGGGAGCATATAAGCAATTTGCGGGCCTAATAACACGACGTCCGCTGCCGGGCCTTTTTCACCGGCCAGGGTTTCAGGGAATGCTTCAATAATCACCGGCACTTCATATTTTTCAGCCTGAGCGCGCATTTTTGATACCAGTAACGATGTTGACATGCCCGCAGAACAAAACAGATAAATGTGTTTCTTTTCCATAAAAACCTTCCTCATGTGCGATTATCTGTCAACCAGATACGCCGCAAGCCTCAACCTGCATCCATACTCTGGGCGACTTGCGTAACCGGATTTACTTTTTTAGGTGGCTGAAATGAGTATACGGGATCGGACCGCCGGATGGTATTTCCTTGACCCACTAAATTGTCTCTCATTGACCTGGCGTTATGACCCCCCTCACATTTCGGGTAAATAATTCGCGATAATAAATAAGGTTATTGCAGGCACAAAAAAACCGGCTCGCAGGCCGGTTTCCTTGAATGTTCAGGCAATGTACAGTTGTTACTGCTTCGGCGCCTGTGGGTCAGTGTCGTACTCCGCACAGGTCTGGTAGCCGGAGTTAATCACGTGCCCAGTATCATCCAGCGCAACAAAGTAGGTTTCCGCTTTACCATCACGTTGACCCAGGATGTAGGTCTGACAGGTACCGCGCGCATGAATCATGCTCACTTCAGATGACGGTTTGCCCGCAATCTGCGCAACCTGTGCCCTGCTCATTCCTTTTTTAACATCTTTAACGACAGGCTCAACAAATTGGTCTTTTGTACGATCATACGCCGTACAGCCTGCCAGCATAGTCATTACCGCCGCTGCGCTTAAAATTCCTGCTACGTTCTTGTTCATTTTCCGTCCTCTTGTTTATCAGCGTGTTATGTAAGCCTGGAATACATCAGAATATTTTTCAAGCCGCGACCCGCCACAAAAAGCCTTTCGGAAAATTCTCTAACGCAACGATATGTTGTTTTAAACACCGCTTAGCCCGCCAAACCTTGTCGTTTCAGCGGCGAAGGGTTAGCTTTAACAGGGTAAAGATTCATTTTTTTAATTTCGAAGGGGGTTAAATGACTCTGCAGCAAGAGATAATCCAGGCGCTTGGCGCGAAACCGCATATCAACCCTGAAGAAGAAATTCGCCGCAGCGTGGATTTTCTTAAAGCGTACCTGAAAACCTATCCCTTTTTGAAATCACTGGTGTTAGGCATCAGCGGCGGGCAGGATTCGACGCTGGCCGGGAAACTCAGCCAGATGGCTATCGCCGAATTGCGGGAAGAGACCGGTGATAATGCGCTGCAGTTTATCGCCGTTCGTCTGCCTTATGGCGTACAGGCCGATGAACAGGATTGCCAGGACGCCATTGCTTTTATTCAGCCGGACAGAGTACTCACCGTCAATATTAAAGGCGCCGTCCTCGCCAGCGAGCAGGCGCTGCGCGAAGCGGGAATTGAGCTGAGCGATTTTGTTCGCGGCAATGAAAAAGCGCGTGAGCGAATGAAAGCGCAATATAGCATCGCCGGTATGACTCACGGCGTCGTGGTGGGCACCGACCATGCGGCGGAAGCGATAACCGGGTTCTTCACCAAATATGGCGATGGCGGTACCGATATTAACCCACTTCATCGCCTTAACAAACGCCAGGGCAAACAGCTTCTCGCAGCGCTGGGCTGTCCTGAGCATCTGTATAAAAAAGTCCCCACCGCCGATTTGGAAGACGACCGCCCTTCACTGCCTGATGAAGCCGCGCTGGGCGTAACGTATGACAATATTGACGATTACCTGGAAGGCAAAACGCTGGACCCCGCCATCGCTAAAACTATCGAAGGCTGGTATGTAAAAACTGAACATAAGCGCCGTTTACCGATTACGGTATTCGACGACTTTTGGAAAAAGTAAGCGTACTTCTACTGTTGCGCCGGATATCGCTCGTCTATCCGGCCTCCTCTCTTCCCAGCCTCTTTTTTAATCACCCATCCGCTGTTATACTGGATGAATAACCAGTTAACGGAGATCACTGTGGTACGGCGTCAATCAGCCCCCCGCCTTGAGTTTGAAGCGGCGGCCATTTACGAATATCCAGAACATTTACGTCCTTTCCTCAGCGAAGCGCCAGCCTTACCGGGCGTCTATATATTTCATAGCGAAAGCGATACGCTGCCGCTTTATATCGGTAAAAGCGTAAATATTCGCAGCCGGGTGCTCTCACATCTGCGAACGCCTGACGAGGCCGCTATGCTGCGACAGGCGCGGCGGATAAGCTGGATCTGCACCGCTGGGGAAATGGGCGCGTTGCTGCTGGAGGCACGGCTGATCAAAGAACAACAGCCGCTGTTTAACAAGCGGTTACGGCGTAATCGCCAGCTTTGCTCTCTACAGTTGAGCGAACAAAAGATTGAGGTCGTTTCCGCCCGCAGCGTCGATTTTTCCCATGAGCCGAACCTGTTTGGGCTCTTCGCCAACCGTCGGGCGGCGCTGCAAAGCTTACAGAACCTCGCCGATGAACAAAAATTGTGTTATGGCCTGCTGGGGCTTGAACCGGTAAGCCGTGGGCGCGCCTGTTTTCGTTTCGCTCTGAAGCGCTGCGCTGGCGCGTGCTGTGGGCAAGAAACCCCGCAGGCGCATTTTCTTCGTCTGCAGGCCTCGCTGGAACGGTTACGTGTGGTTTGCTGGCCCTGGAAAGGCGCTATCGCGTTAAAAGAGAGCCGCCCGCAAATGACCCAGTTCCATATTATCAACAACTGGTTATGGCTGGGGGCGGTCCCCTCGCTGGATGAGGCCGCCACCCTGGTGCGCACCCCTGCGGGCTTTGATCAGGATGGCTATAAAATTCTCTGTAAACCACTAATGTCAGGTCAATATGAGATCATTGAACTGCACACCGACTGTCGCCAGTCATAAAGAAAACCGCCGATCCTGTCCACCTCAACGATTGTGTTGTCGACAAGACCGGCGGTCTTAAATTATGCGGAAAGTTATTCTGCCGCAGCAGGCATTTTACCTTCTTGCGCCGGGCGTTCTGTCAGACGCTTCTCAAAATTAGCGTTATATTGCTTTTTCTGCTCCGGCGTCAGAACGTTATAAATTTTATTCTGGGTTTCCATATGCGCCAGCATATTGGCCTTGCGCTGCGCTTCCATTTTCGTAATTTGCGCTTCGGCTTTGGCTTTATCGAAGGTATCGCTGGCAATAATATCATGCATGGCGCGACGCTCTTCCAGCAGCGGACGTTTCATTTGCTCGCGCTGCGCTTTCATAATGTCGCGAATTTGTTGCTTCTGTGCGTCCGTCAGGTTCAGGTTTTTAAACATCATATCGTGATGTGGGCCAAATTTACCTTTATGCTGCATCATTGGCTTCGCATCCGCTGGCGCGGCGGTGGTAGTCTCAGCGGCATGAGCCAGATTCGCAGCACCCATCGCCAGGGTAGAGGCAACAAATAGAGCAGTCAGTTTACGCATATTTCCATCCTTCCTTTCAGTTATTTTTACGGCATATTTAAAACAGCGCCGTGTTGTCGTGATTAACTTTAACCGTCTTAGCGTCAATTAGTCATAACAACGGTAAAACAATGAAAGTATAAAAAACACTTTTTCGCCAATTGTGAAGAAAAAAAGAATAAATTGCGCAGAGTTGAAAGATAAATATACAGCAGCATGATATAGCAGAAATTATGCAGAACTATAACGCAGCAACGCTTATTAATAAAGCAATTCTCCAGGAATAATCCGTAATAGCATGAAACTGTATCCCAAATCATCCCTGTAATCCTAACGTGAGCTTACAGGGACATTTATCAGGGCAGTCTTTCCAGCATTAATCCAGCCCGCAATCCGCAGGCGACAGAGGGATTAGGAAAGAGAACATATTCAACGTCATGCGTCACCGTTACGCGCTTATCCCCCTCCTCGGCCAGCAACGTTCCCTTCGCAAAGGCAGTAAAATTCAGCGTTTGCGCATCCATATAAAGCGTGAACTTGTCGCTGTGACGCGTGATTTGCGACACCACCCGATAGCGTAGCGGCGGCGAAGATGAGCTTGACGTTTCGACACCGCTCAGCAGCGCCGACAACGCCTGCGAGGTTACATTGAACTGCGTCAGATCGTTTTGCCCAAACGGCAACGCCTTTCCCAACTCCAGCGTACAGGAAAGCGCGCCGAAATGTTCAGAGCTAAAGTGCGTAAACGTACCGCCGGGCGCCTGATGAAATACCAACGCCTCCAGTCCTGCCGCGCCCAGCCACGCCAGAAAATCCGCCTCCCACGGGCGGTCGCGCTGCGGCAATACGCCAAAACGCAAATGATGCGAGCCACGAATGGCGGTATGCAGATCCAGATGCCAGCGTACCCGCGCCTGGCCAGATGAAAAGAAGGTCTCCAGACTTAGCTCCAGCTCACGCGCCCGCCGCGCTTCATCGCTTTCGGCAAAGGACTGCCAACGCCCGCCAAACATACGGTTCATATCGCTGTGACAATAGCGTATTCCCGCCGCCAGCGCCTGCGGATTGCCGAGCATCACCAGCACTCGCCACGTTAACATCAAGCTGCCTGAGAACAGCGCCGACAGCAGCTTATCCAGCATCTCTACCGGCGCGGTTTCATTGCCGTGTATCCCCGCAGAAAGAATTAACGCGCGGTCGACCGGCGCATCGGGCGTGAATTCAAGCAGACCATGGCCTAACCAGCGCCAGCGAAAACCCGCGCCCTTCCCCTGCGTCACCCGTGGTGTCGTGCCGCTTAGCGTCAACGCCAGAAAGTTATCCATCAGCCGCCCCCGTTTGCTGGAAAGGATAAACCGACCCCAAATCCAGCAGATGCGTTAACACATCCAGCGCCTCCCGGCCTTCTCGCAATAATAACGGATCGGCCAGATCGGCGGCGGTCAGGCGATCGCGATAATAACGATCCGCCCACGCGTTAAGGGCCGTAAACAGAGCGTCATTCATCATTACCGCTGGATTCACCGCCCGTCGTTCTTCTTTTGTTAACACCACGCGTAATCGCAGACAGGCCGGGCCGCCGCCGTTGGCCATACTTTCTCGCAAATCAAACACCTGCATCGCGCTGATGGGGTTATCCTCCGCCACCAGCTTATTCAGATAGCGCCAGACGCCGACATGGTCCTGACATTCCCGCGGCAACACTAACAGCATTGAGCCGTCGTCACGGCTTAACAACTGACTATTAAACAGGTAGGTCGCCACAGCATCTGATACAGAAACCTCTCCGGCGGGCACCTCTATCGCCATAAAACCGTCAACGCGCGTACGCAACTGATTAATGAGCACTTTCTGCCGGGCAAACGCCGCTTCGTGACAAAACAATACCTGTCGATTCGAAACGGCGATGACATCATTATGGAATACGCCTTGATCGATGACCTCCGGGTTTTGCTGAGCGAAGATAACCTGTTGCGGATTCACCTGGTTAAGACGCGCCACGGCCTCGCTGGCTTCGCGGCTCTGGCGCGCCGGATAACGAGCGGGTCGTATTTCATTCTCCTCTTCGCGCCCATAGACAAAAAGCTGCACGCCTGCCGAACCATACTCGCCGCCCAGACGGTTATGATTCGCCGCGCCTTCATCTCCCAATAATGCGACCTGCGGTAACGCGCTATGCACTGAAAACTGGTTTTCATCGCGAAATATGGCGCGTAGCAGCGCTTCGGTAACAGGCGCCTCAAGAGCGCGATGAAATTTATTGTTTAAATTCGCCACCGTCAGGTGAACTTTCCCATCCAGCGCGTCTGCCGATGGGCAAACCGTCGCCGCATTCGCAACCCACATTGGCGACGCGGAACTCACGCTGGAAAGCCAGCGTGGCGCCTGACGCGCAACCTTATCCAGAATCTGCTCATCGCTACCCGTGAAGCCGAGCTGACGCAACGCCGGAATAAAAGGCCGCTCATGCGGCGGGATCACCGCCTGGGGAAAGCCGGCATCCGCCAAAGCCTTCATCTTTAGCAGCCCCTGCTTTACCGCCAGACGAGGATTCGACACCTGAAAACGGTGGCGGGTCGATGCCTCATTGCCGAAGGATAGCCCGGCATAATGGTGCGTAAGCCCCACCAGCCCGTCAAAATTAACTTCATGCGCCGTCATACCGCCTCCCTGCGAGAAAAGTCGAGGCCGGGGCTTAATGTCGCAGGCAACGTCAGTTCGGGAGATTCCAGACTGGCCATCGGCCAAGCGCAATAATCGGCGGCATACCAGGCGCTGGGCCGATGGTTGCCAGACGCGCCGACACCACCAAACGGCGCAGTACTCGCTGCCCCGGTGAGCGGTTTATTCCAGTTAACGATCCCTGCCCGTGCCTCCAGCAAGAGCTGTTCGAACTGCGCGCGATCCGTCGACACCAGCCCACACGACAGACCAAAACGGGTATTATTCGCCAGACGAATCGCCTCATCGAAATGCGCATAACGCCAGACGTTCAGCAGCGGACCAAACACCTCTTCATCCGGCACATCCGCGACGCCCGTCAGCTCAATGATGCCAGGCGTCAGCAGAGAGGTCCCCTCTTTGACCTTCCGCGGCGCCAGTAGCGTGCGACCGCCTAATGCCTCTCGTTGACGCCAGGCCTCCATCACATGCTGTGCCGCCTGCGCTGAAATCAGTCCGCCGATAAACGGCTGCGGATCGTCGTCCCATCTGCCGGGCTGCAGACGTCCGGCGACGTCAACCAGCCGCGTCAGAAATGCATCTCCCTGCGCACCCTGTTTTACCAGAAGGCGTCGCGCGCAGGTACAGCGCTGTCCGGCGGTAATAAACGCCGATTGCAGCGTCAGATGTACCGCCGCATCTATATTTGCCGCATCCTCAATAATGAGCGGGTTGTTTCCGCCCATTTCAAGGGCCAGGATTTTTTCCGGCTGGCCGGATAGCTGGCGATGAAGCTGATATCCGGTACTGGCGCTGCCGGTAAACAGCAGCCCGTCGAGATCGTCGAGCGAACTTAGCGCTTGTCCGGTCTCCCGACCGCCCTGCACCAGATTAAGAACGCCTGCCGGTAGCCCCGCCCGTTCCCAGAGTTTTATTACCGTTTCCCCGGTCCATGGCGTTAGCTCGCTAGGTTTGAAGATCAGCGTATTGCCTGCCAGCAACGCGGGCACAATATGGCCATTCGGTAAATGGCCGGGAAAGTTATAAGGGCCGAATACCGCCAGCACACCGTGAGGGCGATGGCGCAACGTCGCGGCGCCATCGACAAGTTCGCTTTTTTGTTCGCCGGTTCTGGCGTGGTAAGCCTTAATCGAGATGGCAATCTTATTGATCATCGCCGTCACTTCCGTCGCCGCCTCCCAGCGCGGTTTACCGGTTTCACGTGCGATGACCTCCGTGAGCTCGGCTTTATGCGCCTCCAGCAGGGCGGCAAATTTCTCTACGATAGCCTGTCGTGCGGCAAAAGGCTCTCTGGCCCAACGAGGAAACGCCGCGCGCGCCGCCTGACAGGCCTCGGCGACCTGTGCCGCATTAGCGTCATTCCCCTGCCAAAGTATCTCCGCGCTCACCGGATTCGTTTTGCGGCGGCGTTCGCCCTGACCGGTTATCCAGTCGCCGTTTATCCATAGCGTCATACGGTTTTCTCCTCAGCGCAAAGGCGTACCAGCCGAACGTGGTCGCCCGCGCGACATTTCAGCGCATCCAACTGCGCGGCGGTAAGTACAAGTCGTGAAGTCTGCGGATCGGCGCGCACCAGCGCGGCCCGAAAGTGGTGATAGTTTTCATTGGCGACCAGACATGCCGGATAGTCGCCAGGCGCGGGTTGCCCTTCCGCGACTTCCACCAGTCGGCTTTTACGAATAGCCCGCACGCGATCAATATCACACTCCAGCGTCGGCCCGCCGTCGAAGATGTCGATATAGTGGCGATAGCGAAAGCCTTCCTTTTCCAGCACCGCGCGGGCTGGCGCCGTTTGCGGGTGGACTTCGCCAATTACGGCCTGTGCCTCTTCAGATAAGAAGTGGGTATAAATAGGATGTTTGGGCATCAGCTCGGCGATAAACGCTTTTTGCCCGGTACCGCATAAAAAATCCGCCCGGCTGAAATCCATAGAAAAAAAGCGTTTGCCGAGACTTTGCCAGAAGGGAGAATAACCGTGCTCGTCAATGACGCCGCGCATTTCCGCCACCACTTTCTCATTGAATTTATCGCGAAACGCGGCCATAAACATAAAGCGCGATTTTGACAACAGGTAGCCGTTACCCTCTTTACGCCATTCGGGATCGAGAAACAGCGTGCAAAGCTCACTGCTGCCGGTATGATCATTACTCAGGAATAATGTTGGCAACGCGTTATATACATTCAGCTCTTTGGAGGCATGAACCAGCGTACCGACACGATAGTTATACCAGGGGTCGTTAAGACCGACCGCGACCTCAATGGCGCAGATCCCGCCGACCTCACCCGTTTCACTGTCCTCGAGAACGAATACATACCCTTGTTCGCCTTTTGGCAGCTCGTCGGACCAGGTTTTTAGCGCGCGTTCAATGCGGGCCGCCAGCGTCGCTTCATTTGCCGGTAGCGAGGTTAAGCCGCCGCCCGTTTTGCCTGCAAGCTGCATCAGCGCGGCGATATCCGCATGTTCGACAGGACGAATCACCCGCATGATGCGCCTCCCGTCTGAAGGCGTTCGCACGCCAGGGCAAAACGATCAAGCCCGGTGGCTATCTCCTCGTCGCTCACATTTAACGCTGGCGCAAAACGCACCACGTCGCCGCCGGCGATGAGCACCATCACGCCTGCTTTTGCCGCTTCCTGAGCGATGAGTTTGGCTTTTCCGGCAAACTCCGTCTGTAGCACACAGCCAAGCAGTAGCCCCAGCCCGCGAATTTCACTGAACATGCCAAAACGTACATTAAGGGTATTTAGACGTTCAATAAACGCATCGTGGCGCTGTCTGACGCCGTTTTGCATCTCCGGCGTATTGATGATATCCAGTACTTTTCCGGCAACTGCCGTCGCCAGCGGATTACCGCCGTAGGTGGTGCCATGCGTGCCTGGCGTCATAACGCTGGCATAGTCTTGCGTGGTCAGCATCGCGCCGATCGGGAAGCCGCCACCCAACGCTTTAGCGGTCGTCAGGATATCGGGCGTAACGCCATAATGCATATATGCATACAGTTCGCCGGTACGTCCGACGCCCGTCTGCACCTCATCAAAAATCAGTAACGCCTGATGCCGGTCGCACAATTCACGCAGCCCCTGCAAAAAAGCTTTCGTGGCGGGGATCACGCCGCCCTCGCCCTGCACAGGCTCTACGATCACGGCGCAGGTATTGTCATCAATTAGCGCGCTGGCGGAGTTCAGATCGTTATAGGCTGCATGACGAATATCCGGCGGCAGCGGCGCAAAGTCCTGTGAATAGGAGGGTTGACCGCCAGCGCTGACGGTAAAGAGCGTGCGACCATGGAACGCGTTTTTAAAGGCCACAATGCCGCTTTTATGATTGCCGACACGATCGTGGGCATATTTGCGCGCCAGTTTTAATGCTGCTTCATTTGCTTCAGCGCCTGAATTACAAAAGAAAACGCGTTCGGCGAAGGTCGCGTCGATCAGTTTTTTCGCCAGTCGCAGCGCCGGCTCATTGGTGTAACCGTTCCCGGTATGCCAGAAGCGATTCGCCTGTTCATTTAACGCCTCGCGCAACGCCGGATGCGCATGTCCCAATGCGTTGACCGCGATCCCGCCAGCAAAATCAATGTACTCTTTCCCCTGCTGATCCCACAGGCGTGAGCCTTCTCCGCGTACAGGAATAAAAGGCGCGGGAACATATACCGGCACCATCCATTCATCAAAGTTTTCGCGCGTAACTGACAGAGACATAGCGACCTCTTTTGGTAAAAATAAAGTTATATATATGTTAATTAATATGAGTGTTTGCGCTGTAAATGTAGATTGCAGCATTCGTGCCAGCCAGCGTTAAAATTGCATAAACAGAAGTGATAGACGGTAAATCAATGGGTTACAGCGTAGCGATATTCACTTTTACTGCATGAAAAGTGAATATTTCCGCATAATCGGTGGCTAAAAGAGGAAAAAGCGAAATATTATTCAGTTGCCAAATATAATTCTGGAATTGTGATCTTATACGAAATTTACTGGAAATTACCGCCCCGTTCTGGCGCATCTGCACGCAAACCGTGCCATTTTCGCGCTATAGAAAACACCATACGCTTCCATTGGCTGAATCTGACGATGAGTGGCAGTCACCCGGTAAAATTTCTGCTACCATCCCAACACGATTCACCTTGCAAAGTGGCAGTGACTATGAAATTTGTCTCTTTTAATATCAACGGCCTGCGCGCCCGTCCCCATCAGCTTGAAGCGATTGTCGAAAAACACCAGCCCGATGTGATCGGTCTACAGGAGACAAAAGTCCACGACGAAATGTTCCCGCTCGAAGAGGTCGCGAAGCTGGGCTATAACGTTTTCTATCATGGACAAAAAGGCCATTACGGCGTCGCGCTGCTAACAAAAGCCACGCCCATTTCCGTCAGACGCGGTTTCCCGGATGATGGCGAAGAGGCGCAACGCCGCATTATCATGGCGGAAATCCCCTCGCCGCTGGGTAATATCACCGTCATTAACGGCTATTTCCCGCAGGGGGAAAGCCGGGATCATCCGTTGAAGTTCCCCGCGAAAGCGCAGTTTTATCAGAACTTGCAAAACTATCTTGAAACGGAACTCAAGTGTGATAATCCGGTATTAATTATGGGCGACATGAATATCAGCCCGACCGATCTGGATATTGGCATCGGCGAAGAGAACC
Organism: Salmonella sp. A7; assembly: GCF_020181675.1. NCBI lineage: Bacteria > Pseudomonadati > Pseudomonadota > Gammaproteobacteria > Enterobacterales > Enterobacteriaceae > Salmonella > Salmonella sp. A7. The sequence goes on from NZ_CP084001.1 coordinate 2,601,362, forward strand.
GCAAACGCTGGCTGCGTACCGGTAAATGCTCCTTCCTGCCGGAGGAGCGTGAATGGATGTCGCGGTTACTGAAGTGGGGATTAGTGGACACGTTCCGTCAGGCGAATCCGCAAACAATGGATAAATTTTCGTGGTTTGATTACCGCTCAAAAGGTTTCGTGGATAATCGCGGGCTGCGCATCGACCTCTTGCTGGCAAGCGCTCCGCTGGCGGAACGTTGCGCAGAAACCGGTATTGACTACGACATTCGCAGTATGGAAAAACCCTCCGACCATGCGCCGGTCTGGGCGACGTTTCGTGTTTGATTTCGCTTTCTGATTAACCGTAAGGCCGGGATAGCGCGACGCTTCCCGGCAGGAATAACGACCTTAACGACAATGATAAAAAAACTCGATGTTGTTGCCGCCATCATTGAACGCGACGGCAAAATTCTGCTGGCCCAGCGCCCAGATCATGCGGATCAAGCCGGTTTATGGGAGTTTGCCGGCGGTAAAGTCGAGCCCGGCGAAACCCAGCCGCAGGCGCTTATCCGCGAGCTACGCGAAGAGTTAGGGATTGACGCCACGCCCGGCATCTATATCGCCAGCCATCAACGCGACGTGTCTGGCCGACGGATTCATTTGCACGCCTGGCATGTGCCTGCGTTTAACGGTCTGATACGTGCGCTGGAACATCAGGCATTAGCCTGGTGTACGCCGGAAGAGGCGCTGGAGTACCCCCTCGCCCCGGCGGATATTCCGCTATTGCAGGCGTTTATGGCTTTACGCGACGCCAGACTAACGGATTCGTGCTGATGGTTTTTTCGTCACGCTGGCACTGGAGCAAGACGCCTTCCACTTTGATTACCGCGCCTTCGGAGTAATTCTGATCCTGGTAAACGCAGCACTGAATGCAGGGCTGGGATGACTGACCGCGCGTGCTGAAAACTTCCGGCGGGACATTCACCTGAATATCAGGACGACTGTTCTGGTTTGCCAGCCCGACCATTGGCATTATAGCCATCACGGCGACCACGAGGCTTCGGCACATAGGAGTTCCTTATTTTTCTAAATATATTCTCAGTATAACGGTAAGCCGCCGTGAAAACTTTAATCCTCTTTTGTCATCGCTTTTAGTTATGACCCTCGCCCCGTTATGAATTTACTTAGCAGCGTCATTTTTTTCTTGCTTACCGTCACATTGCTGATGGTATAGTCGAAAACTGCAAATACATATTCTGATAAAACGCAAATACAACCACATTAATATATAAGAGGTTTTTATATCTATGGATCAGACATGTTCTCTGGAATCGTTCCTCAACCATGTACAAAAGCGCGACCCGCATCAAACCGAGTTCGCGCAAGCCGTCCGTGAAGTCATGACCACCCTGTGGCCGTTTCTTGAACAAAACCCCCGTTACCGCCACATGTCTTTACTGGAACGTTTGGTTGAACCAGAGCGCGTAATTCAGTTTCGCGTAGTGTGGCTGGACGACAAAAACCAGGTGCAGGTAAATCGCGCCTGGCGCGTGCAGTTCAACTCTGCTATCGGCCCCTATAAAGGCGGTATGCGCTTCCATCCTTCGGTAAACCTTTCCATCCTTAAGTTCCTCGGCTTTGAGCAAACCTTTAAAAATGCCCTCACCACGTTGCCGATGGGCGGCGGTAAAGGCGGCAGCGATTTCGATCCGAAAGGGAAAAGCGAAGGCGAAGTGATGCGTTTCTGCCAGGCGCTAATGACTGAACTGTATCGCCATTTAGGGCCGGATACCGACGTGCCTGCCGGGGATATCGGCGTGGGCGGGCGCGAAGTGGGCTTTATGGCGGGAATGATGCGCAAGCTTTCCAATAACAGCGCCTGCGTCTTCACCGGCAAAGGGCTTTCCTTCGGCGGCAGTCTGATTCGCCCGGAGGCGACGGGTTATGGCCTGGTCTACTTCACCGAAGCGATGCTTAAACGTCATGGTCTCGGTTTCGAAGGGATGCGCGTCGCCGTGTCCGGCTCCGGCAACGTAGCGCAATACGCCATTGAGAAAGCGATGGCCTTTGGCGCGCGCGTGGTTACCGCGTCGGATTCGAGCGGGACAGTGGTCGATGAAAGTGGCTTCACGCCAGAGAAGCTGGCGCGTCTGTGTGAAATTAAAGCCAGCCGTGACGGTCGCGTCGCTGACTACGCCCGTGAGTTTGGCTTAACCTATCTGGAAGGCCAGCAGCCCTGGAGCGTACCGGTGGATATCGCCCTGCCATGCGCGACGCAGAACGAACTGGACGTTGACGCCGCGCGCGTACTGATTGCCAATGGCGTAAAAGCCGTGGCGGAAGGGGCAAATATGCCAACCACGATTGAAGCGACCGATCTCTTCCTTGAAGCGGGCGTACTGTTTGCGCCGGGTAAAGCCGCCAACGCGGGCGGCGTGGCGACATCAGGGCTGGAAATGGCGCAGAACGCCGCGCGGTTGAGCTGGAAAGCCGAGAAAGTGGATGCCCGTCTGCATCACATTATGCTGGATATCCACCACGCCTGTGTCGAGTACGGCGGCGATAATAAGCATACCAACTACGTTCAGGGCGCCAACATCGCCGGTTTCGTGAAAGTCGCCGACGCCATGCTGGCGCAGGGCGTCATTTAATCCCGTCGTCAGGCCAGATGGCTTTACGCTTATTCGGTCTGACGGCCTGTCTCCTCAGCAGGCGGGCTTTTTTTGCCCGCTCGCTTACGCGGCGCGCTCTTTTTCTTGTCTCCACCGCCTGGCGCGACTATCCCTCTGAAGCGCTTCACCGGCGTGCGCTTAGCCTGATCGATCAGCTGATATAACGTGCCGACCAGCGGTTGCATAAAATCCTGGTAACGGCACTGCTTTTCGCTGATTTGCGTCAAAACAGATTCCCAGTGCGCGGTCATATCTGGACGGGCCGCCATTTCCGGCAGCGAATGTATTAACGCTTTGCCAGCATCGGTAGAATGAATGTAGCGCCCTTTTTTGGTCAGAAAGCTACGTTTGAACAGCAGCTCAATAATCCCGGCGCGCGTGGCTTCCGTCCCCAGCCCATCGGTCGCGCGCAGGATCTTTTTCAGATCTTTATCCTGCACGAAGCGGGCAATTCCGGTCATCGCGGAAAGCAATGTCGCATCGGTGAAATGACGCGGCGGCTGGGTTTGGCGCTCGACCACTTCCCCCTTTTCACACAGCAACTCATCACCTTTGGCGACAACCGGCAGCGGCGTACCGTCGTTTTCCTCGTCGCGCTCTTTACTGCCCAGTAACGTCCGCCAACCGGCCTCCGCCAGAAAACGCGCTTTGGCGACAAATTTTCCTTTGGCGATTTCCAGTTCAATAACGCATTTACGAAACACCGCGTCCGGGCAGAACTGCATCAGATACTGACGCGCAATCAGGGTGTACACTTTCGCTTCGTTTTCCGTCAGATGGACAGAAGAACTGCGCGCCGTCGGGATAATCGCGTGGTGCGCATCCACTTTTTTGTCATCCCAGCAGCGATTGCGCGTATCAGGATTAACCACAGGCTGCGGCAGTAAATCCGGGGCGTGGACGCTAATCGCGTTCATGACCGCCTGCCGTCCGGCAAAGTGTTCTTCCGGCAGATAACGGCAGTCGGAACGCGGATAGGTAATCAGTTTGTGGGTTTCATAGAGCTTCTGACAAATATCAAGCACGTTTTGCGCGCTCAGGCCAAAGCGTTTGGCGGCTTCAATCTGTAGCGTCGAGAGCGAAAACGGCAGCGGCGCGGATTCTGATTCCCGTTTATCATTATAACTGGTTACCAGCGCGGGCTGACCGTTGATTCGGTTCACCACATGCTCCGCCAGCGGACGATGAAGCAAGCGCCCCTCTTCATCCTGATAAGGTTCGCACGCCTCGCTCGGCTGCCAGATAGCGGTAAAACGCTCGTCGGCAGGCGTAACGATGTGCGCCTTCACTTCAAAGAAGTCTTTGGCGACGAAGTTCTCAATCTCTTCGTCTCGCCGCACCACCAGCCCCAGTACCGGCGTCTGTACGCGTCCCACGGATAACACACCCTGATAGCCGGCATTACGGCCCAGGATCGTGTAAGCGCGGGTCATATTAATGCCATACAGCCAGTCCGCTCGCGCTCGCGCCAGCGCGGAGACGCACAGCGGCACGAAGTCGCTGTTCGCCCGCAGCCTGTCAATAGCACGCTCGACCGCCTGCGGGTTAAGGTCGTTTATCAGACAACGCCGTACCTGCTGGCGCTTTTCGGCAGGAAGCTGGAGATAATCCAGCACTTCATCAACCAGAAGCTGTCCTTCGCGATCCGGGTCGCCGGCGTGAATAATTTCACCGGCTTGATACAAAAAGCGCTTAATCACATTGAGCTGTTTGGTGACGGAAGGACGAGGCTGAAGCTGCCATTTTTCCGGCACGATAGGCAGGTCAGCCAGATTCCAGCGCGCATAACGGCTGTCATACGCATCCGGCTGCGCCTGTTCCAGCAAATGACCAATACACCAGGTGACGACCTGCCCGTTTCCGCACTCAATAAAACCATCGCCTTTACGGTGCGGTTTTGGCAGCACATCCGCAATGGCGCGCCCCAGACTCGGTTTTTCGGCAATAAACAACCGCATCAGGTTAACGAATCTCAACCATAGCGCGACCGCCACGGGCCTCGACCAGTTCGCCAATCGCGGTCAGATCGATACCAAATTCCGCCGCGGTGGCTTTAACATCGTCTTCGGCGTCCGGCGTTACCGCCAACAACAGACCGCCTGACGTTTGCGGATCGCACAGCAGGCTACGAACTTCACGCGACATGTCGCCCATCAGATGACCATAGCTGGCGAAGTTGCGCTCTGTGCCGCCCGGTACGGCGCCCAGAGCAATATACTCTTCCACGCCCGGCAGTTTAGGGATGTCCTGATAGCAAAGCAGCGCCTGCACACCTGCGCCCTGGCACATCTCGCTCAGGTGCCCCAGCAGGCCAAAACCGGTAACGTCAGTCATAGCTTTTACGCCGTCGATATTGGCAAACGCCGCGCCAGCAATGTTCATCCGACACATGACTTCCGTCGCCAGCCCCTGATGTTCAGGCTTAAGCAGCGATTTTTTCTCGGCGGTGGTCAACACGCCAATCCCCAACGGTTTGGTCAGAAAGAGCTTGCATCCCGCCTGCGCGGTACTGTTTTTCTTCACCCGTTCGGTCGGCACTACGCCTGTGACCGCGAGACCAAAGATCGGCTCCGGGGCGTCAATAGAGTGTCCGCCCGCCAGCGCGATACCGGCCTGACGGCAGGCAAAGCGCCCCCCCTCGGTCACTTCACGCGCAATATCGGGCGACAGGGTATTAATCGGCCAGCCAAGGATCGCGATCGCCATAATCGGTTTGCCGCCCATCGCAAAAATATCGCTGATGGCGTTTGTTGCCGCAATGCGGCCAAAATCGAACGGGTTGTCGACTATCGGCATAAAGAAGTCGGTGGTGCTGATAATACTGGTGCCATTACCCAGATCGTAAACCGCCGCATCATCGCGGGTTTCATTACCCACCAGCAGGTTCGGGTCGACGAACTTCGCCTGCTCGCTATGCAGGATAGTCTCCAGCACTTTAGGGGAAATTTTACAACCGCAACCAGCGCCGTGGCTGTATTGCGTTAAACGAATGGCTTGCTCGCTCATGGACATCTCCTGTCATTGCATTCGCGCTATGGTAGCGCTCATTCCCTGATGTGGTAAGTATCACTGTCTGAATTACCGCGCCTTTGCTCAGAATCCAGACAGTTTTATCCCTCAGCGTCAGAAATAACGCACAAACGGCGTGGGGTCGGGGGTACTGATCGTCGTTGACGCTTTGAGCTGCGGCGTGCCGAGATAGAGAAAACCAACAATTTTATCCTGAGGGCGGCACTCAAAGGCTTCCCGCACGATAGCGCTCTCCGTTAATGCACCGCTACGCCAGATACCATTAAACCCTTGCGCAATCGCCGCCATTTGCATCGCCATTACCGCACATCCGGCAGACATCTCCTGTTCCCACACCGGAACCTTATGGTTTTCTTCGCATTTCGCCACCACGGTAATGATCAGCGGCGCACGAAACGGCGCGTTACGCGCTTTTTCGTTCGCTTTCTCATCGCCCCCAGCAGCGACAGCGCCTTGTTCAAGCACGGCGCTGAAGCGGTCGCGCCCCTCTCCTTCAATCACAAAAAAACGCCACGGCTGTAGAGATTTATGATCGGGAACACGCATTCCCGCCCGCAGAATGTTCTGTAATTGCTCTCCGACAGGCGCCGGTTCTGCGAGACGAGAGGCGCTACGACGGTTGATCAGCAGTTCTAGTGCATCCATTTGATTAACTCCAGCAATGATATTTATTCACAAAATTAACACGGGAGCGGATTTTGTTACAGCGCAGGCAGTGATTCCTGCTGACAACTGCCTGATGGGTCATTACGATAGCCACATCTTAATGCTTTATCCTCACCAAGGTATAAGCGTTGTTACTCAGATAGGGAGAATACATGCGAACCCTGTGGCGATTTATTGCCGGATTTTTTAAATGGACGTGGCGAGTGTTGAACTTCGTCCGTGAAATGGTACTCAACCTGTTCTTTATTTTTCTGGTCCTGGTGGGCGTTGGGATCTGGATGCAGATCGGTAACGGCAGCAACAGTGAGCAAACCGCGCGCGGCGCTCTGCTGCTGGATATTTCCGGCGTCATTGTGGATAAACCGTCCACCAATCACCGTCTGGGCGCGCTGGGTCGCCAGTTATTTGGCGCCAGCTCCGACCGTCTGCAGGAAAACTCCCTGTTTGACATCGTCAACGCTATTCGTCAGGCGAAAGATGACCGTAACATCACTGGTATCGTTCTGGATCTGAAAAACTTCACCGGCGCCGATCAGCCGTCAATGCGCTATATCGGTAAAGCGCTGCGCGAATTCCGCGACAGCGGCAAACCGATTTTTGCCGTGGGTGAAAACTACAGCCAGGGTCAGTATTACCTCGCCAGTTTCGCCAATAAAATTTGGCTTTCCCCACAGGGTCAGGTAGATCTTCACGGCTTCGCTACGAATGGCCTGTACTACAAAACGCTGCTGGATAAGCTGAAAGTCTCTACCCACGTTTTCCGGGTCGGCACCTATAAATCCGCCGTTGAGCCGTTTATCCGCGACGATATGTCGCCCGCCGCCCGCGAGGCCGACAGCCGCTGGATAGGCGAACTGTGGCAGAACTACCTGCATACCGTTTCCGCCAATCGCCAGATTTCGCCGCAACAACTCTTCCCCGGCGCCCAGGCTATTATCGACGGGTTAACCAGCGTGGGCGGTGACACCGCCAAATATGCGCTCGACCATAAACTGGTGGACGCCCTCGCCTCCAGCGCAGATGTTGAAAAAGCGCTGACGAAGCAGTTTGGCTGGAGTAAAACCGAAAATAACTATCGCGCGATCAGTTATTACGATTATTCGCTGAAAACGCCTGCGGATACCGGCGGTACTATTGCGGTTATTTTCGCCAATGGCGCGATTATGGATGGCGAAGAAACGCCAGGGAATGTCGGCGGCGACACTACGGCATCGCAGATCCGCGACGCACGCCTTGATCCTAAAGTGAAAGCGATTGTGCTGCGCGTCAATAGCCCAGGCGGGAGCGTCAACGCCTCCGAAGTTATCCGCGCCGAACTGGCGGCGGCAAGAGCGGCCGGCAAACCGGTGGTGGTCTCAATGGGCGGTATGGCGGCCTCCGGCGGTTACTGGATCTCTACGCCAGCAAACTATATCGTGGCCAGCCCCAGCACGCTGACGGGTTCAATTGGCATCTTCGGCGTCATCAATACGGTAGAAAACAGCCTGTCGTCGATTGGCGTACACAGCGACGGCGTTTCCACCTCGCCGCTGGCGGATATTTCGATGACCAAAGCGCTGTCACCGGAAGTGCAGCAGATGATGCAACTCAGTATTGAGTACGGCTACAAACGCTTTATCACGCTGGTAGCAGACGCGCGTAAGCGTACGCCGGAGCAGATTGATAAAATTGCACAAGGCCATGTCTGGACCGGAGAAGACGCGAAAGCCAATGGTCTGGTGGACAGTCTCGGCGACTTTGACGACGCCGTCACCAAAGCGGCGGAGCTGGCGAAACTGAAACAGTGGCATCTTGATTACTATCAGGACGAACCGACGGTCCTTGATATGGTCATGGACAGTATGACCGGATCAGTACGCGCCATGCTGCCGGAGGCCATTCAGGCGATGCTCCCGGCGCCGCTCGTTTCCGCCGCCAACACGCTGAAGGCCGAGGGGGATAAACTGGCGGCATTTAACGATCCGCAAAACCGTTATGCGTTCTGTTTGACTTGCGCGAACGTTCGCTAATGCTTCATCAATAGCCATACCGGATGGCGGCGTCTGCTCATAGCCGCCATCCGATAATCATTAATACGTCCTTCGCGACACGACTGAACATTATCATGCAAAAGAAATCAATTTACGTTGCCTATACCGGCGGTACTATCGGTATGCAGCGCTCAGATAAAGGGTATATCCCGGTGTCCGGGCATCTTCAGCGTCAGCTGGCGCTGATGCCGGAATTCCACCGCCCGGAGATGCCGGATTTTACCATCCATGAATATGCCCCGCTGATGGATTCATCAGATATGACGCCGGAAGACTGGCAGCATATCGCTGCAGATATCAAAGCGCACTACGATGAGTATGACGGTTTTGTTATTCTGCACGGCACCGACACGATGGCGTTTACCGCATCGGCGCTCTCTTTCATGCTGGAAAATCTGGGTAAACCAGTTATTGTGACAGGGTCACAAATTCCGCTGGCTGAGCTGCGCTCCGACGGGCAAATTAATTTGCTGAATGCGCTTTATGTCGCCGCCAACTATCCTGTTAATGAAGTAACGCTGTTTTTTAATAATCGTCTGTTCCGCGGCAATCGCACGACCAAAGCCCATGCGGATGGTTTTGACGCTTTTGCCTCTCCTAATCTGCCGCCCTTGCTGGAAGCAGGAATTCACATTCGCCGTTTAAATACGCCTCCCGCGCCCTACGGTTCTGGTGAATTAATCGTACACCCTATTACGCCGCAACCGATAGGCGTAGTGACGATTTATCCGGGGATTTCCGCCGAGGTAGTACGTAACTTTCTGCGTCAGCCGGTAAAAGCGCTGATTCTGCGCTCTTATGGCGTAGGCAACGCGCCGCAAAATAAAGCGTTTTTACAGGAGCTGAAAGAGGCCAGTTCGCGCGGCATCGTGGTGGTTAACCTGACGCAATGCATGTCAGGGCGAGTCAATATGGGCGGGTACGCTACCGGTAATGCGCTGGCGCACGCTGGCGTGATTGGCGGTGCCGATATGACTGTCGAAGCTACCTTAACCAAACTGCATTATTTGTTAAGCCAGGGTCTGGACACTCAGGCGATTCGTAGCGCGATGGCGCAAAACTTGCGTGGTGAATTGACGCCGGATGATTAAAAAATCCCGACGACAAGGAGAAGATAATGACAAACCGGGCCTTATTACTGGTCGACTTGCAAAATGACTTTTGCGCCGGCGGCGCGCTGGCTGTAGCGGAAGGCGACAGCACCATCGACATCGCCAACGCTCTTATTGACTGGTGCCAGCCCCGGCAGATTCCGGTGCTGGCCAGCCAGGACTGGCATCCCGCGCAGCATGGCAGCTTCGCCAGCCAGCATCAGGCGGAACCCTATAGTCAGGGAAAGCTGGACGGGCTGCCGCAAACGCTCTGGCCGGATCACTGCGTTCAACATACCGACGGCGCGGCGTTACATCCCCTGCTTAACCAACATGCGATTGACGCCTGCATCTATAAGGGTGAAAACCCGCTGATTGATAGCTACAGCGCGTTTTTTGACAACGAACATCGGCAGAAAACTACCCTTGATACCTGGCTTTGCGAGCATGACGTTACCGAGCTTATCGTGATGGGGTTGGCGACCGATTACTGCGTAAAATTTACGGTGCTGGATGCGCTAGAGTTGGGCTATGCCGTTAACGTTATCACCGATGGCTGTCGCGGCGTGAATATTCACCCGCAGGATAGCGCACACGCGTTTATGGAGATGGCGGCGGCAGGCGCGACGCTGTATACGCTGGCAGACTGGGAAGAGACGCAGGGCCAGGCTGTCGCCAGGTAGCGGAGCAGGTATCGTATCCGGTCAATACATCACGCAACGGTGAGACCATTGCATAGATCTGTGGGCCGGATACATCACGTCAGCGTCGCTACCAAGCAAAGCTCAACGCAGGCTGGAGAGCGCTTCTAACGAAACAGATTAAAAAGCGCGGGCTGGCCGGCGCAATGTTCCGGGAATAGGCCACCGATGACAATAATCAGTTAGCGACACAGCTGGCGGACTCGCTGGACATTAAGCGTTATTCGTAAAAATATGGCGGGCCTGTGTCTGGCAGCAATGAGCAGGCCCGGTAAGCACAACGCATTGGCAATGAAACCACCGGATGGCGACTACCTCTTATCCGGCTGTCGTTACTGCATTTTCAATGTCGCAATCGGCTTTGACGTAATACCGAAATCCGCTTTGAGCTGCTGCTTGCTTTTCATCACCATCTGGCCGTGAGTATCGATCGTCATATGTTGCGCTTCGGTATTGTGCCGCGCCTGCCATAGCATCACCAGTTGCAGGCTGTTTTCTTTCTGTTCCGGCGTCAACGCCACGCCATCCGGCCATTTACCCAGCTCAACGGCGGTGGATAAACGTTGATACACTTCCGGCGTCATGCTGTTAATGATCTCATCAAGATTCATGATGTGTCCGCTCCTGTGGAATAATTTGCTGAATCGTTTTTTCAGCCTTTCAGTTGATCGCCGTTTTTCTCGTCAGAAAAGGCTAGCGAGGCCGAATTAACGCAATAGCGCTCACCGGTTGGCTGCGGACCATCCGGGAAAACGTGTCCGAGATGCGCATCGCAGTTACCGCAACGAATTTCGACACGCTGCATGCCATGAGAAAAATCGTCTATGTAACGAATCGCCTCTTCGCTGACAGGCTGGTAAAAGCTAGGCCAGCCGCAGCCTGAATCGTATTTGGTGTGGGAGTGAAAAAGCGGCGTATCACAGACCAGGCAGTGATAAACCCCATCGCGTTTATTATGTAGCAGGCGTCCGGTAAATGGCGGTTCTGTGCCACGATCCTGCGTCACATAGAATTGCATTTCGGACAATTTTTTCTTGAGTTCTTCTGCTGAAGGTTGGTTAGCCATTTGCTCACATCTCACTTTAAACGTTCTCACATTGCCCGACCGATTCTAACAAAACATTAACACCTCAGTACCAACTTTTGTTCTAAACTTGATCATTGCGAAATGGCGGCTCACGAATCGTGACTGATGTCACATTATTATCTCGGTTGCCCTTTAAAATTCGGGGCGGCGCCCCCATGTGGTTTCAAGCCGAAAGGAAGAGTGAGGCGAATCAGCCGCGCAAAGGTTGTGCAGAGGATTGATTTGTCGCAATGATTGACACGATTCCGCTTGACGCTGCGTAAGGTTTTTGTAATTTTACAGGCAACCTTTTATTCACTAACAAATAGCTGGTGGAATATATGACTATCAAAGTAGGTATCAACGGTTTTGGCCGTATCGGTCGCATTGTTTTCCGTGCTGCTCAGAAACGTTCTGACATCGAGATCGTTGCAATCAACGACCTGTTAGACGCAGAGTACATGGCATACATGCTGAAATATGACTCCACTCACGGCCGTTTCGACGGTACTGTTGAAGTGAAAGACGGTCATCTGATCGTTAACGGTAAAAAAATCCGTGTTACCGCTGAACGCGATCCGGCTAACCTGAAATGGGACGAAGTTGGTGTTGACGTAGTGGCTGAAGCTACCGGTATCTTCCTGACTGACGAAACCGCGCGTAAACACATCACCGCTGGCGCGAAAAAAGTGGTTCTGACTGGTCCGTCTAAAGACAACACCCCAATGTTTGTTAAAGGCGCTAACTTTGACAAATACGAAGGCCAGGACATCGTTTCCAACGCTTCCTGCACCACCAACTGCCTGGCGCCGCTGGCTAAAGTTATCAACGACAACTTCGGCATCATCGAAGGTCTGATGACTACTGTTCACGCGACTACCGCAACCCAGAAAACCGTTGACGGCCCGTCTCACAAAGACTGGCGCGGCGGCCGCGGCGCATCTCAGAACATCATCCCGTCCTCTACTGGCGCTGCTAAAGCGGTAGGTAAAGTACTGCCGGAACTGAATGGCAAACTGACTGGTATGGCGTTCCGCGTTCCTACTCCGAACGTATCCGTTGTTGACCTGACCGTTCGTCTGGAAAAAGCGGCTACCTACGAGCAGATCAAAGCTGCTGTTAAAGCTGCTGCCGAAGGCGAAATGAAAGGCGTGCTGGGTTACACCGAAGACGACGTTGTATCTACCGATTTCAACGGCGAAGTATGCACTTCCGTGTTCGATGCTAAAGCAGGCATCGCGCTGAACGACAACTTCGTGAAACTGGTCTCCTGGTACGATAACGAAACCGGTTACTCCAACAAAGTACTGGACCTGATTGCTCACATCTCCAAATAAGTTGAGATGACACAGTCATTGGTAAGAGCGACTCAGGTCGCTCTTTTTTTTGCTTAAAGATATACCCGTCATACTTCAAGTTGCAGGTGTGTTGGCTATGCTTTCTCACCCGAATCACTGACGGAAGTCGAACTTATCGGGATGAATCAGGGATGCCCCTGACCGAAGGTTACCTACGGTTGTTCAAATTCGTTCCCGATGAATTTGTCGTTCACTTGCCGCGTTACTCGGCCTGCGGCCTCGCCTCTACGGGCCAGCGCAAGCACTGGTCAAGGCACAAGCGCCTTGTCATGCAACTCGAATTATTTAGGGTTAAGAGGATTGCGTAATGATTAATAAAATTTTTGCCCTCCCGGTTATCGAACAGCTTACCCCTGTCCTTTCCCGTCGTCAGCTTGATGACCTGGATCTGATCGTCGTTGACCATCCGCAGGTTAAAGCCTCTTTTGCATTACAGGGCGCGCACCTTCTCTCCTGGAAACCCATTGGCGAGGAAGAGGTATTGTGGCTCAGTAATAATACGCCTTTCAAAACCGGCGTGGCGCTACGCGGCGGCGTACCGATCTGCTGGCCCTGGTTTGGACCTGCGGCTCAACAGGGTCTGCCGTCACACGGCTTTGCGCGTAATCTACCGTGGGCGCTAAAAGCGCATAATGAAGATGATAATGGCGTAATGCTGACATTTGAGCTGCAAAGCAGTGAGGCCACCCGGAAATACTGGCCGCACGATTTCACGCTGCTGGCACGTTTTAAAGTGGGCAAAACCTGTGAAATTGAACTGGAAGCGCATGGCGAGTTTGCAACCACATCCGCGCTCCACAGCTATTTTAACGTTGGCGACATCGCCAACGTTAAGGTCAGCGGACTCGGCGATCGGTTTATTGATAAAGTTAACGACGCTAAAGAAGATGTCCTGGTCGACGGTATACAAACCTTTCCGGACCGTACTGATCGCGTTTACCTCAATCCTGAAGCATGTAGCGTGATCCACGATGCGACATTAAACCGCACGATTGATGTGGTCCACCACCATCATCTTAACGTCGTAGGCTGGAACCCTGGCCCGGCGTTGTCCGTCAGCATGGGCGACATGCCGGATGACGGCTATAAAACGTTTGTCTGCGTTGAAACGGCTTATGCTACTGCGCCGCAACAAGCCACAGAAGAAAAACCCTCTCGTCTGGCGCAGACTATCTGCGTCGCAAAACGCTAAAAGTGAATGGATAACGGCGTTGCTATAGGCTCTGGAAGGCGTCAGCCGCCATCAGGCATGACCTGCCGGATGGCGGCGCTTACACATTTTATCCGGCGTCACACCATATCCAACGCGGTTTTCCCTTTTGGCGCAGGCCAGGCGTTGTCCAGTAAGGCAAGTTCGTTTGCTGACAAGGCGATCTCAAGCGCCGCCGCATTTTGCTTCACGTGTTCTGTACTTCCGGCTTTCGGGATCGCCATCACGCCCGGATGCGCAATCACCCACGTCAGTAAGATTTGCGCCGCCGTAGCGTTATGCGCTTGCGCAATTTCATTCACCACCGGATGATTCAGTAAACCGCTACGTAACCGGCCAGCCTGCGCCAGCGGGCTATAGGCCATCACTGGCATTCGCTGTTGTTGACACCACGGCAATAAATCATACTCAATACCGCGTGACGCCAGATGATAGAGCACCTGATTTGTCGCGCATTGCTGTCCCCCGGGGATGCGCCACAGCGCCTGCATATCGTCATAATCAAGATTAGAGACTCCCCAACGGCGAATTTTCCCCTGCGCGATTAGCCGCTCCATACCTTCAACGGTCTCTTCGAATGAAAAGCTTCCGGCCCAGTGCAATAGATAGAGATCGAGATAATCTGTTTTCAGACGACGCAGGCTTTCTTCACAGGCGGCAACTATCTTCTGGCCGCCAGCGTTCCACGGGTACACTTTTGACACCAGAAATGCCTCATCGCGTCGCCCTGCTAACGCCTCGCCCACGACCTTTTCCGCCCCGCCGTCGGCATACATTTCCGCTGTATCAATAAGGCGTAACCCCAAATCCAGCCCCGCGCGCAACGCCGAAACCTCGCGCTGACGTTGATCCGCGCGCTCGCCCATATACCATGTTCCCTGTCCGATGGCAGGAAGCGTCACCTGCCCGCAAAACGTTACGTTTTTCACTGATTTCATTTCCTTTTCAATGTCACTCGACGGTAAAACAATACAGGACTCTTAGACCCTACGGTAATGTCCGGCATCATACCGCGCAAGGGGGCGATTTTCTTGTCACTGACGAACGTCATCCGCAATCATGTCGACGATGCGAGTAATATGCGCGGCGGGTCGCTGATTCAGTAATAATTGACGCATCACATTCATATAGGGCGTCACATGTTGAAAGAACTCCAGATATCCTTTACAGAGATAATTTTGCCGTTCGCCGCCGTCCATGCAAATTCGATGTTTCGGACAACCGCCGTGACAGGCAAAGCGCCACGTACAGTTCTGGCAGCGTGAAGAAAGGTTTGCTTTAGCCGCGCCAAACTGCTGCTGAAAAGGAGAAGCCGCCATTTCTTCTAAAGAGTGTTGCTGCAGATTGCCCAGTTTATAGGCGGGAAAAACAAAATGGTCGCAGCTAAACACGTCGCCATTCTGCTCCACCAGCAAACTTTGCCCGCAGGTCGACTGCATCGTACAAAGCGTGGCGGGCTCCCCCATCCAGACGCCAAGTAAGTTGTCAAAAAGCTGTACGAATATGCGTCCGACATCGTGACGTATCCATTGATCAAAAACATCGCACATAAAGGCGCCCCACCCTTCAGGCGTAACGGAAAAGGGCATCAGCGAAGGCGAATCCTCATTGTCAGATAACGTCAAAGAACGCTGCGTTTTTTGCGCGAGCGGCTCAACAATGGGAATAAATTGCAGGTGTTTACTTTCCAGTTCCTGCGTCAAAAAATGATAAATAGCGTTGCCATGACGGCATGACACATCATTCACGACAGTGAGCGTGTTGAACTCAACATCATTTGCCTGCAGAAGGCGGATAGCATTAACGACACGGGAAAAAGACGCCCGCCCTGACGGCGTTTTCCGGTAATTATCATGAACGACTTGCGGCCCATCAATCGATATACCAATCAGGAACTGGTGCTGCGCAAAGAAAGCCGCCCACTCTTCATTGATTAATACGCCATTGGTTTGCAGACTGTTGTAAATAGTTTTGCCGTTGGCATAGCGTTGCTGCAAGCGCACCACTTTTTGGTAAAAAGAAAGACCGCATAGCGTCGGCTCTCCCCCCTGCCAACAAAACGAGACCTCTGAGGATGGCGTATCATCAATTACCCGGCGGATATACGTCTCCAGCACATCGTCAGACATGACGCGCTGGCCCCGGGGTTTATCAAGATAGAAACAGTACTTGCACGATAAGTTACACAGACTGCCGCTGGGCTTGGCTACGGTATTGAATACTATGCTCATTCGTCTTACTCGCTGTGAAGAATGGGTATAGCATAAGCGGGACGTGACAGGGCGATATCAGCCAGCATTGCAACAATTATTACGCTAATTGTTAGCGCAGTTGTAATCACCTGGATTTTTCATATAAAAGGCTAGTTTTTTAAATTGATGTAACAAAGTATAAATCACATAAGGCTGCGCCATACCCGGTCAACAGCGCATTTATGCAAGCCGCCATGTTCGCGTTTCAGACAGCACAAAGCCTGCATAACGCAGGCTTTGTCATGGTTTTTCTGGCAAATTCAATCAATCAGAATCTATAGGTCACGCCAGTAGAAAGGATACCGGTCCAGGATTTATCCACCATCGGGCTATCGGTAATTTCATCCGACAGACGGGTGTAGCGCGCAGTACCATATACGCTCCAGTTACCGGCGAAATTATAGTTAGCGCTCAGTTCAAGATACGGGTTCCAGCTATCGTTCGGGTTATAGCCGCGCAGGCCGCTACGCGAAGATTCTTTACGTGATACGCCGTAATAGTAATCGTTCTGGTTCTCGCTATTCCATTCAACCCCGATACCTGGCGTTAAGGTCAGCCCGCCATTGGTATACCGATAAAGCCAGGCCAGATCCCAGACAATACCGTTACTGTTATCCAACGTATCCCCTGCCAGTGAGGTACGCAGGAATCCATACTGGGTGTGATGCGCGTAAGAAACGCCCGCCATCATAGTACTTTTACGCCTGTCCAGACGACGCAACTGATGGTCATCGCTGTCGCCCGGTTTGAAGTACATCGGGGACCAGTATGCCATGATTGACAACTTATCGGCATTGTCATTCCACAAGTAGTAGCCGCCGCCCAGACCACGGAACCAGAAGTTTTCGCTTTCATAAGCGATGACCGGTATCGGATAAACATCGCTATCGTAATCTTTATAAGGGTGTTCAACCACACCAACGCCTGCGCCCAACGTCAGGTTGCTTTCAGCGTGCGCGACGCTGGCGGATGTTGCAATAAACACGCCAAGAGCCAGAAGTTTAAGTTTGGTCACAATCCATAATTCCTTATTCAAATGTTCTGCGGCAAAAGTGTAACCGCCAATACCTGTAAGCCCAACTATTTTACACAATGTAACCGTTTAATATCACCACCACCGATTATTTTCAGATGATCGGCTGATGATCGTTATGTGACCGGGAACGCTTTTTCTGATATCCACCAGCCTTTTCTACCTGATGAGTTATTGATATGTCATCGAAATCCACTGACGCGTACAGGCAAGTTTTGCAAATGCCATCTACGCTTAATGTTAAGAAGGTGTATCACCGGACACGTTGATCTTCTGGCCAATAAAATGGCATGAGAGTTGCTTTTTTTTTCCTTAGCAGAGACGGCGTTCAGTCTACCTCTTCCGGGAGCCTCTACTATTCATATGAACGGCTCTTAACATGTGCGAAAAAACGAAAGGATGGCATATCATGAATATATTCGATCACTATCGCCAGCGTTACGAAGCTGCCAAGGACGAAGAGTTCACACTGCAGGATTTTCTTACCATTTGTCGGCAAGATCGCAGTGCTTATGCCAACGCGGCAGAGCGGCTATTAATGGCTATCGGCGAGCCTAATATGGTCGACACTGCCCAGGAACCCCGACTTTCCCGACTCTTCTCCAACCGGGTTATTGCTCGCTATCCTGCGTTTGAAGAGTTTTACGGCATGGAAGACGCGATTGAACAGATTGTCTCTTATCTGAAACATGCGGCGCAAGGGCTGGAAGAGAAGAAGCAAATTCTCTATTTGCTGGGACCTGTGGGGGGTGGCAAATCATCGCTCGCTGAACGGCTGAAATCGCTAATGCAGCGCGTGCCAATTTATGTTTTAAGCGCCAACGGCGAGCGTAGCCCGGTCAACGATCATCCGTTATGCCTGTTTAATCCGCAGGAAGATGCGCAGATTCTGGAAAAAGAGTACGGTATTCCGCGCCGCTATCTCGGTACGATTATGTCCCCGTGGGCGGCCAAACGCCTGCATGAGTTTGGCGGCGATATTACTAAATTCCACGTGGTGAAAGTCTGGCCCTCCATTCTGGAGCAGATTGCCATCGCCAAAACGGAACCCGGCGATGAAAACAACCAGGATATTTCGGCGCTGGTCGGCAAGGTGGATATTCGTAAACTCGAACACCACGCCCAGAACG
The DNA here is from genome assembly GCF_020181675.1 of Salmonella sp. A7. NCBI lineage: Bacteria > Pseudomonadati > Pseudomonadota > Gammaproteobacteria > Enterobacterales > Enterobacteriaceae > Salmonella > Salmonella sp. A7. Next base: position 2,619,561 of record NZ_CP084001.1, read on the forward strand.
ATCCGGATGCGTATGGTTACTCTGGCGCGCTGTGCCGCGCTAACCAGGGGATCATGGAGTTCGTCGAGATGTTTAAAGCGCCTATTAAGGTGCTGCACCCCTTGCTGACCGCAACTCAGGAAGGTAACTACAATGGTACGGAAGGTATTTCCGCCCTGCCCTTTAATGGCATCATACTTGCCCACTCAAACGAATCTGAATGGGTGACTTTCCGTAACAATAAAAATAACGAAGCGTTCCTCGACCGTGTCTATATTGTGAAGGTGCCTTATTGCCTGCGAATCTCCGAAGAGATCAAAATCTACGAGAAACTACTTAATCATAGCGAGCTGGCTCATGCGCCCTGCGCGCCGGGCACGTTGGAAACGCTTTCGCGTTTCTCAATTCTTTCTCGCCTGAAAGAGCCGGAAAATTCCAGTATTTACTCGAAAATGCGCGTTTATGACGGTGAAAGCCTGAAAGATACCGACCCCAAAGCCAAATCGTACCAGGAGTATCGCGACTATGCGGGCGTGGACGAAGGGATGAACGGTCTCTCCACCCGATTCGCCTTTAAGATCCTCTCCCGCGTATTCAACTTCGACCATGCGGAAGTGGCGGCAAACCCGGTACATCTGTTCTACGTTCTGGAACAACAAATCGAGCGTGAGCAGTTCCCGCAGGAGCAGGCTGAACGTTATCTGGAGTTCCTGAAAGGCTATCTGATCCCGAAATACGCCGAATTTATCGGCAAGGAGATCCAGACGGCCTATCTCGAATCTTACTCTGAGTACGGGCAGAACATTTTTGATCGTTACGTGACTTATGCGGATTTCTGGATTCAGGATCAGGAGTATCGCGACCCGGATACCGGTCAACTGTTCGATCGCGAGTCGCTGAACGCCGAACTGGAAAAAATTGAAAAACCAGCGGGTATCAGTAACCCGAAAGATTTCCGTAATGAGATAGTAAACTTTGTCCTGCGCGCCAGAGCCAACAATAGCGGCCGTAATCCAAACTGGACCAGTTACGAGAAGCTGCGCACGGTGATTGAGAAAAAAATGTTCTCTAATACTGAAGAGCTGTTGCCGGTCATTTCTTTTAACGCCAAAACGTCGACTGACGAGCAGAAAAAGCATGACGACTTTGTCGATCGGATGATGGAGAAAGGGTATACCCGTAAGCAGGTTCGTTTGTTGTGCGAGTGGTACCTGCGCGTGCGTAAATCGTCGTGATGTTAATGCCCGGTGGCGCTTGCGCTTACCGGGCCTACAAAGTAATGTTCTGTAGACTGGCTAAGCGTTAGCGCTATCCGGCACTGACAGAACAGGCGCTCAGTTGGCAGTACGGGGGGCATATGACCTGGTTCATAGACCGACGTCTTAACGGCAAAAATAAAAGCACGGTGAATCGCCAGCGCTTTTTGCGCCGTTATAAAGCACAAATTAAGCAGTCAATTTCCGAAGCGATTAATAAACGCTCTGTGACCGATGTCGACAGCGGAGAGTCCGTCTCTATTCCAACCGATGATATTAGCGAACCGATGTTTCATCAGGGGCGCGGCGGTCTGCGCCATCGCGTCCATCCGGGTAACGATCACTTTATCCAGAATGATCGCATTGAGCGTCCGCAAGGCGGTGGCGGCGGCGGTTCCGGCAGCGGTCAAGGTCAGGCCAGCCAGGACGGCGAAGGCCAGGATGAGTTTGTTTTTCAGATTTCAAAAGATGAGTATCTGGATCTGCTCTTTGAAGATTTAGCGCTGCCTAATCTGAAAAAAAACCAGCATCGCCAGCTTAACGAGTATAAAACTCACCGCGCCGGTTTCACCTCAAACGGCGTACCGGCCAATATCAGCGTGGTACGTTCGCTACAAAACTCTCTGGCGCGCCGTACAGCAATGACGGCAGGAAAACGCCGCGAACTGCACGCGCTGGAAACGGAACTGGAGACCATCAGCCATAGCGAACCAGCGCAACTGCTTGAAGAGGAGCGGTTACGTCGGGAGATTGCCGAACTACGGGCTAAAATCGAGCGGGTGCCGTTTATCGACACCTTTGATTTACGCTATAAAAATTATGAAAAACGGCCTGAGCCCTCCAGCCAGGCGGTGATGTTCTGTCTGATGGACGTCTCGGGTTCGATGGACCAGGCAACCAAAGATATGGCCAAGCGTTTTTACATTCTGCTCTATCTGTTTTTGAGCCGAACGTACAAGAACGTCGAAGTGGTTTATATCCGCCACCATACCCAGGCGAAGGAAGTGGACGAACATGAGTTCTTTTATTCGCAAGAGACCGGCGGGACGATTGTCTCCAGCGCGCTTAAACTCATGGACGAAGTAGTTAAAGAGCGCTACGACCCCGGTCAGTGGAACATCTATGCGGCGCAAGCGTCAGACGGTGATAACTGGGCCGACGATTCACCGCTGTGTCATGAGATTCTGGCGAAAAAGCTGCTGCCGGTAGTGCGCTATTACAGCTATATCGAGATTACCCGCCGCGCCCACCAGACCTTATGGCGCGAGTATGAACATCTGCAGGCGACGTTCGATAACTTCGCCATGCAGCATATTCGCGATCAGGAGGATATTTATCCGGTATTCCGCGAATTGTTTCAGAAACAGAGCGCCCATCAAAGTGCATAACCCTAAATCAGCCCGTAATGCGTCACGGGCTGATTTATCACTAACAAGGCAATTATACATACTACCACTACAATAGCCGTAAACCTGTATATCTCCTGACTGGATTAACCTTACATGCGCCGACTTATCACTGAAATACTATGGATTTATTAATGCCAGCAATACTCACCAAAAGGTGGCGGTAATTGCAGAGAATCAGGTTGTTGCAGCTTACAAAAAAGCCATGGACCCGAAAAATCAAAATCCCACGGGCTATCACTACCCGACGCTGCCATAGCAGACGACGTGAACCCCGCAGCCAGCAATGCAAAAAGAAAAATTGCTGCTATTTCTTTAAATCGTTTCATAGTGCCTCCGAACGGAAGTACATTATTATCCTTACCACGTCACACTCCTTTCACGTAATAATAAAGGCCATTTTATTTTCGTTAGTGTTAAATCGATGCCGTTAATTAACAATTTACTTTTTGCGACAATAGTCACGACTGAAAATATCAACACCATATATTATTGAATTTATTAAATCGAGAATGATTTTTATTCCATAACATCAACACGTTTTATTTTTAAACAGTCTATTAGAGGAATTCTCATCGCTATGGTAAACTAACGCATCCGACTTTCAGGGCTGTAGTTCATCATGAATTTGCATCATAAAGCGCTCAGGCACTTTATCTCGGCAAGCGTCATCGTTTTGACATCGTCCTTCCTGATTTACGAACTTATTGCCAGCGACAGGGCAATGAATGCCTATATGCGTTATATCATGGAGAGAGCCGATTCGTCGTTTTTGTATGATAAGTACCAGAATCAGAGCATCGCCGCACATTTGATGCGAACTTTTGAAGCGCCGGGAGACCCCGTCACCGCAGAAAAACGCCGCGCGTTTTGCGACGCCTTTGAGGCTATTAACGGTACGCACGGCGTCAACCTGACCCGGCATAATTATCCGGCGCTACATGGTACCCTGCAAACCGCCGCTACACAGTGTACCGATAATCTTGATGACGCCCTTTTACTGCCTGCGTTTGATCAGGCGGTAAGCATCAACCGTTCGCAGGACGACCACAGTCACGGACTGGGCACACTGGAGCTTAAATTCCGTTATTACGTTGATTTAAATAAACATTATGTCTATTTCTATGATTTAATCAACTCACGGCGCTTCGCCATGCATCGTTGGACTTTTTTACAAAAAGGCACAATGGGTATTAACAGAAAAGATATAGATAAACTTTTTACCGGCCGTACGGTTATTTCAAGTATTTACATGGATGATATTACCCAGGAAAACGTCATGAGCTTTTTAACGCCAGTCTATCTGGCGGGAGCGTTAAAAGGTATCGTGATGGTGGATGTTAACCAGGATAATTTAAAAAATATTTTTTATACCCAGGACCGTCCGCTGGTTTGGCGTTATCTTAACGTAACACTAAAGGATATGGACTCCGGAAAAGAAATTATTATTAATCAAAGCAAAAATAATCTGTTTCAATATGTGAATTATAGCCATGATATCCCTGGTGGGCTGCGCGTTTCGTTGTCCCTTGATTTAACCTATTTCCTTGTCTCGTCCTGGAAAGCGCTGGCCTTTTACTTACTGGCAACGGCGCTCCTGCTTAATATGGTACGGATGCACTTTCGGCTTTATCGCAACGTCACACGCGAAAATATTAGCGATGCCATGACCGGGCTTTACAACCGTAAAATATTAACACCGGTGCTGGAACAGCGACTGCAACGCCTGGTCAATACCGGGACGCCAGTGACATTTGTCGCTATTGATTGCGATAGGTTAAAACTGATCAACGATACCCAGGGGCACCAGGAAGGCGACCGAATTATTACCCTGTTGGCGAAAGCGATTAAAACATCGATTCGTAAAAGCGATTACGCCATTCGCCTCGGCGGCGATGAGTTCTGTATTATTCTTGTTGATTACGCGGCGGATTTGGCTATCCATCTGCCGGAGCGTATTATTCGTAACCTGCAAATTATCGCACCGGATAAGACAGTCCATTTTTCTGCCGGGATTTATAATATGCAGCCCAATGATACGATTAATGATGCCTACCAGGCTTCCGATGCGCAGCTCTATCTGAACAAACAACAAAAACAACATCGTTCATCATAGTGCTTCGCAGTAAATGTTCATATTGCACCAGGAGTGAGAAATGGCCGAAATGACTGAAGTCGCGAAGGGTGTCGCTACACACCAACGTTTAGTGGCTTTATTAACCCAGGAGAACGCGCGCTATCGTGTGGTGAGCCATGAGGCGGTAGGAAAATGCGAAGCGGTATCTGAAATACGCGGTACTGCGCTGGGCCAGGGCGCAAAAGCGCTGGTCTGTAAAGTCAAAGGCAACGGCGTCAACCAGCACGTTCTTGCTATTCTGGCGGCCGATCAGCAAGCCGACCTCTCTCAGCTTGCTTCACATCTGGGCGGCTTACGCGCTTCCCTTGCCAGCCCGGCGGAAGTCGATATGCTGACCGGCTGCGTTTTTGGCGCGATCCCGCCTTTCAGTTTTCACCCCAATCTGAAACTGGTCGCCGATCCGCTCCTGTTTGAGCGTTTCGATGAAATTGCCTTTAATGCCGGCCTGCTGGAAAAATCAGTCATTATGAATACACAGGACTATCTGCGCATCGCCCGACCAGAACTGGCAGTCTTCCGCCGCTTTCAGTCATCGCCAACGGCTTAGTCCCCTTCCCCTTCAAGGAGCAATACAGACACAACGATAATGATAAAAATGGCGAAAAACGACGCCGTAATCATCAGCGCTTCAAGAAACGGTGGATCGTACATAATTGTATCCTCAGGAAGACAACAATGACGGTTCACCTGTTAGCAATACGCGGCGTTGATGGCAATTTAATGACAACGCCGTTTTTCACGTAGAGATTGTCTTTCAGGCAGTTGCCTGAAATTCGCATCAATCGTTAAAAAGGCCTGTGCGCTTTGCCGTTTGGGCGTAAAGTAGTCAGGCTTACTTTTTGGCAAGGAAACCATAATGTTTGATGTCACTCTGCTGATCCTGCTCGGACTGGCAGCTCTGGGATTTATCAGCCACAACACCACTGTCGCCGTCTCAATTCTGGTGCTGATTATTGTCCGCGTAACCCCGTTGAATACCTTTTTTCCCTGGATTGAAAAACAGGGACTCACCGTCGGGATTATCATTCTGACCATCGGCGTGATGGCCCCCATCGCCAGCGGAACCCTACCGCCCTCCACATTGATCCACTCTTTTGTGAACTGGAAATCGCTGGTCGCGATTGCCGTCGGCGTTTTCGTCTCCTGGCTGGGCGGTCGCGGCATTACGCTGATGGGAAACCAACCGCAGCTCGTCGCCGGGCTGCTGGTCGGTACGGTACTTGGCGTCGCGCTGTTTCGCGGCGTGCCGGTCGGCCCACTGATTGCGGCGGGGCTGGTCTCTTTAATTGTGGGGAAGCAGTAACTCGCCCGTCAGATACTGGCCTGGGGTCTGCCCCAGGCCTTTTTTAAACATGGTAATGAATGCCGTGGTGGAATCATAACCCAGCATTTGCGCCGTCTGCTGTACATTACGTCCCGCGATTAGCGCTTGTAGCGCCAAGATTAATTGCAACTGATGACGCCAGCGACGAAAGCTTAGTCCCGTCTCTTTGACGACCAGCCGGGCAAGGTTACGCTCGCTCATCGCGAATACGCTGGCCCACTGCCCTAACGTATTCCATCGCGCGGGCTCCTGCGCCATTGTCTCAACCATTTGGCGGATTTTCGGATGCCCCGATACCGGTAATTGCAATTGTTCCTGCGGCTGCTGCGGCAGTTCATCAAACAACACCTGAATAAGGCGCTGCGTTGGCATTTGCGCTCTTTCGGGATCGGTTCTGCGCGCCAGCGACAAAATCAACTCCCGGCATAACGGCGAAATTTTCAGCGTGCAGCAACGCTCCGGCATGACAACCGCCGCAGGTTCAATAAATAAAAAGCACAGCTCCGCCCCTGCGGTCACATGATTACTGTGCGGCAGCGAGCCGGGGAGCCAGACGGCATACTGGGGCGGAACCATCCACATCGCATTTTCCACCTCACAGGTGATCGCGCCGTGCAGAGCAAGAATCAACTGTCCCTTGCGATGCTGATGGCGAGGGCTAAACAGTTCATCATCCCTGGCGCGAATACAAAAGGCCACAGCGGCATCGTGGTGAAGGTCGGGATCGTAACCGTCCAGTCTCAGGCCAATCATTATATTGTCCGATTTTAGCGATAAATTGTCATTTTAGCTTGATTCATCCAAACAGTAAAAACTGTTAAGGTATCGCCTCGCCTGACAAGATGAGAAAACGATGACGACAGCCCTTTCACCACGCGGCAAACAGGGCGCTTTACTGATTGCCGGTATTTTGATGATAGCCACTACGCTACGTGTAACATTTACCGGCGCTGCGCCGTTGCTGGAGACAATCCGTTCGGATTACGGTCTTTCCACCGCCCAGACGGGCCTGCTAACAACCTTGCCGCTTCTGGCGTTTGCACTGGTTTCGCCACTGGCGGCCGGTATTGCCCGCCGGTTTGGGATGGAACGCAGTCTGTTTGCCGCAATGCTGCTGATTTGCGCGGGTATTGCCCTCCGCTCCCTGCCCTCCGCTGCATTGTTGTTTGCCGGAACTGCCATTATTGGGTGCGGGATAGCGCTGGGTAATGTGCTGCTACCAGGATTGATTAAGCGCGATTTTTCACAACATGTCGCCAGGCTGACGGGCGCGTATTCATTGACGATGGGCGCCGCCGCCGCGTTGGGGTCCGCGCTGGTGGTTCCGCTGGCGTTGCACGGTTTTGGCTGGCGCGGCGCGCTGTTAATGCTAATGCTGTTTCCGCTGTTGGCGTTTCTTATCTGGTTGCCGCAGTGGCGCACTACCCGCTCAGCTAACCTGAGTAGCTCCCGGGCATTACATGAACGCGGTATCTGGCGTTCGCCTTTAGCCTGGCAAGTTACGTTGTTTCTTGGGCTTAACTCACTGATTTATTATGTGATTATCGGCTGGTTACCAACAATACTCATCAGCCACGGTTACAGCGAAGCACAGGCAGGATCGCTACATGGCCTGCTGCAACTGGCGACCGCGGCGCCTGGGTTAGCTATTCCGCTTATTTTGCATCGCTTTAACGATCAACGCTGGATTGCCGCGCTGGTCTCACTATTGTGCGCAGTGGGCGCGGCGGGGCTTTGGTTTGTGCCGGGCCAGGCTGTCATCTGGACGCTACTGTTCGGCTTCGGTTCAGGCGCGACGATGATACTCGGCCTGACGTTTATCGGCCTGCGCGCCAGTTCGGCGCATCAGGCGGCGGCGCTTTCCGGCATGGCGCAGTCGGTCGGGTATTTACTGGCGGCATGTGGGCCCCCCGTCATGGGAAAACTTCATGATGCCAGCGGTAGCTGGTATCTGCCGCTATCAGGCGTGACGGTTCTGGCTATCATCATGGCGATTTTTGGCCTCTACGCCGGACGCGATCGAGAGATAGCGTCATAAATAAACTTGATACCCACTTCTGAATGCCTGATGGCGCTTCGTTTATCAGGCCTGATCCATTAAAATCATTACCGCTATCCGACAAAAGTACCGTAAGCGACACCATCACAGGAGGGAAAAATGCGAATCCAGTGTAAGCGCGTCTATTTCCCGGCGGAAAAAGACGATGGTTATCGGGTATTGGTTGACAGGCTATGGCCGCGAGGCATTAAAAAATCGGCGCTGGTCTATGATGAATGGAATAAGGCCATTACGCCCTCCACCGAATTGCGCAAAGCCTTTCATAGCGAACTGATTGATTTTAACCACTTCGCGCAGCAATACCGGGCAGAACTTGCGCAACAGCATCAAGAAGGCAAACGTCTGGCGGATATTGCCCGACACCAGCCGCTAACGTTGCTATACGCCGCTAAAGATACTCGCCAGAACCATGCCATTGTGCTGGCTGAGTGGCTACGAGAGCTGTGATTGTCGTGCCGCCGCCTGGCCTGGTTGTCTGTCCGGGGACAACGGCATCAAATGTTCTGCCCGCACCCAGGCAAAACCGTGCTGACCATCGGCGGAGGCTACGTCGCCCGTGACCAGCCACAGCGCCCGAGGCGCTTCTTTCGGCAGTAAGGTGACGTGTCCATTTACCGGGTTAATGAATTCATCCCCGGGTTGGCACAGGCAAAATAGCTCAACCGACTTACCAATATTCCGCCGTCCGGCGGGTGTTTTAGCACCAATAACTATTGCCAACGCGCCCGGCTTTAACTGAAACATATTTTCTTGCGCCGCATGAAACTCATTATCAGATTGTTCTTAATCATATCCCGTCGGACCGCAGGTTGTCACTTTTTCGTATCAGGGTGCTCTCTGCGCCATAATGTCCACTCATCAATGATTTCGCCATTGGGCAATTTGCAATCGGAACGCACGCCTTGTGGGGTCTGCACCGGCATCAGCGTACCGCCTTGTTGCTCACAGTAGACGGCTGCCGGATTAGGCATCCCAATGCGCGGCGGCCTGGGGGCGTTGGGTTGCGACGATGAACAAGCGCTCAGCAGCAATACGCCAGGCAACGCAATCCACGTAAATTTCATAACGACTCCTTAAAGCGATATTTTGTCCAGGATAACCTGGCGGGTACGCTATTTCCATACTTTCTGTCAGCGCTTTAGCGGGTGTTTATCCCGGATTAAGTCAGTAATAGCCACGCCCTGTCACAAAGTAACCGACCTTTTGTCGCTGAGAAAACCCTGCTATTCTGGCGCCCCCTGAACAGTGAAGGTAATAGCATGAGAGTGGGTATCCTCTTCCCTGTCGTCATTTTCATTACGGCAATATTATTTTTGGCATGGTTTTTTATTGGCGGTTACGCCGCGCCGGGAGCATAACCATGAGGAAAACAACGATGGTGTTGATGGGCATCGCGCTAATTGCGGCGGCGGGTACCGAACTGGGCTGGTGGTAAATTCATTTTGAATAATAAAGGCTACCTGTCGTAGCCTTTATTATCTCTGAAAGTTCTGCGTTTAGCTTTTGATTTTTCTGTAGATTAACAGCACGACAATCGCGCCGATCACCGCGACTGCAAAGCTGCCGAAGTTGAAACCATCCACTTTGCCAAAGCCAAAGAACGTACTGATCCATCCTCCGACTACCGCACCAACGATCCCCAGAATGATCGTCATAAAGAATCCGCCGCCATCTTTACCTGGCATGATCCACTTAGCCAAAATACCCGCAATAAGTCCAAAAATAATCCATGAAAGAATGCCCATTTTTTCCTCACTTATGTCTTAACGTTAGCGGTTTATTTGCCGTTAAAAAGAATAGCACATCGTCAGGAAAGTGAAGTTTGTGATATCCATCACCTTTTAGCGTCGTGGATAAAAGCGCATAAATATCAGGGTTGCAACCATTAATGATAACGATTATCTTTATCAACACCGAGTAGTTGAGTTTATAACCCACCTGTTCGGTACGACATTGCTCACATTGCTTCCAGTATTATTTGCCCGCCTCACCGAGTGCGGGCTTTTTTTGCTAACCGCTATCTATCCCATGTCGAATTCATGGTCTTTTTCAGCCGCGCTATTTTGCGTGATACGGGGTCATCTCCAGCGCCGTACATTCATCTTGCTTGTCCTGCTGCATAAACCCCATGGTCACCATAAACAAACCGATCATAAATGGCACTTCATAAAGCTCTTCAATCAAATCTGTGTAACGCGCGTTATGCAGGAATATCGGCGACAACCACCGATGATGCTCGACAGTGTCGGAAATCAGATATGAACATGCCGTCACGGCAAACAGCCACAATGGCAGAGAAACGTCCCGCAGACGACGAACAATCTCCTTACGTAGCCCGGCAGAAAACAGGACTGGCAAGACTAACGCAGCAATTAATAGCACTGAAATCATTCTGAACAATATACGCGGCTCGTCAGGGAAATAGTCACGCCCCCAACTGGTGCTTCTACCCAGCAGTACCAGCCACCAGACAACAGCCCATAGCCAAAACTGCTTTGCCCCTTCGGGACGGGAAAATGGCCGTATATACCAGGCGGTAAATAGCGCCCCAAACAGTAACCATAACGCTTGTCCGTTTTCAATCCATCGGACCACCACGCCGTTAAGCAAAGGCAATTGCCAGTCCGCCGTAAACGGGATGACCACAGCGGCAAGCGCAAGAGTAAGTGCTGACGAAGTTAATCGGGTATCGAGTTTCATGATCATAAGACTCTTCTGGTTTTTAATACCCAATCATAAGTTTTATGAATACGCTCTCATTAGCAAACAATGCGCTATTCTTAATGTTTTCTTAATGTTTCTTTTCAACCCATGTCTGATGTAAATAAACAGCGCTTTTCAATACGCAAAAACCGCATCACGCTGGCGACGCGCGATGCGGCCTCTCATTTAAAAAATCATTTTATATCAAATAGATACTACAGCATCTTTACCAACCGCAAACGTCGTGTTCGTTTTCGGTATCGTAGGAACGCACGGTATTGACCAAATCCTTCACAACTTCTGCTGCAACTTCAGGTACCAGCAACGTCATCGGTGCTTCCGTTTCATAGTCCACAGAGACGCCGTTGCTATTATTCGTGACCGTGACGGTATAAGTAGCTTTTCCCATTATTATTCTCTCCCGGCATGAATGACTTTTCGTGAGGTCGCCCCTTCCATCAGTACTTCCGGCGCGACAAAAAAGTCGATGTTAAAATAGGTATCATCCGTCATGACCTCAATATTGTGCCACTTTTCCGGAGGAAACACGCCAAACTCGCCGGCATTGATCACCATGATTTCTTCCGGCTCAGAGCAATGTTCATCAGCGTATCCGAGATATTTGACCGCCCCCTGCATCACCGAGAGGCGAGGATAAACGCCGGGTCGCGTTCCCTTATCAAGGTGGCGTTCGAAAATTCCGGCAGGCGCCGTCTCTTTGTTCCAGAATGGCGTGGAACGTGTATGGATATGATTTTGTGGAATTTGCCGCATTTGCTTCCCTCTTCCCGCAGGTTACTCAGCGATAATCTCATCGCTGTCGTAAAAAGGTTACGCTCCAAAAACAGCATTTTAAATACCATTTATTGGTTACTATTTTGCTGTTTTCCACGCAATAAAACCGAAAGGAGAGCAATGACCCGCCGTTGTCGACGGGTCCAGGGGGTTAAGACTGGAGCGTTGCCAGCCGGGCGGCAAATCCGACGAAAAGAAGGCCAATCAAAGAATTGCCCACTTTTGCCAGTTTCTTTTTGGTACCAATATAGTGGGTTACAAAAGCGCCAGAAAGAATTAAAAAGCTCAGATAGCAAAAACTGACGATTTCAAGGGTGGTCGCCAAAATAAAAAATGACACCCCAGTATGCGGCGCAGTAACGTCAATAAATTGCACAAAAAAGGAAACATAAAAAAGTATGGCTTTAGGATTAGTCAGGCTAAGAATTAAAGCACGCTTAAAAATAGCGCCAAAAGGAACTACCGTTTCCGTCGCCGCCCCCCCCTTTGAGGTCAGCGTGGCGTAAAGGATTTTTGCGCCAAGGTAGAGCAGATAAAACGCGCCGAGATAGCGAACAATGTTAAACAGAACCGGCGTTGTTTTGATCAGCGTCGCCACGCCCGCATACGCCAGAAACATTAATATCGCATCGCCGATAAACACGCCGCATGCGGCAAGATATCCTCCTTTAACCCCGCGTCCCACGCTGTTTTTAAGCACAAAAAGCGTATTCGGCCCCGGTACCAGAACGATAAAAATCGCCCCAACCAGGTACGTCCAATAATTCAGAACACCATACTCCGCGAACACATTAACCTCTTCCTGAAAACATTTACGCTTAGCTGCGAAACAGTATGCTAACGAATGCACCGGAAGATGGGAAGCGAAACCACGTCCCTCCAGCCGCTATTCCGCCACGCTTATATCCACATCACCCAAAAACGTTCTTGTATCGCGCCCCCCGCAGGCAATCACCAGGTATTGGCCCACGTTTCCTCATGGGGAATTAACGCGCGCGTCGCACCAAAGACAGAGATGCCAACACATCACTGATATCGCTCTCATTCAGATTCGGCGCATTAAAGTGCGTTCTCAGCCACACCATATCCTCATGGCTGAAAGCGCCGACCATCAGGCGCTGGCTGATAATGATCAACATTTGATTATCAAGTTGTCGAATACGTTGCCGGGTGACCGACAAGGTTTGTATAGGAAAGGAGGGTTCTGGGCCGGTTCGCCACTGCGCTAAATAGCGGTACTGTATCGCTTTACTGGCATCCATTAGCGAACGAATAAAAGGGGTTATCGAATGCGGGTCCAGACCGTTATTTTTCGCTTCTTCTTCAGCCTCGGCAAAAACATTTTGTTCACGCGTGAAATCCTCTATCGGCAGATGGTGCTTCATTTTATAAGCAGCCACATCTTTCATTAATAACATGCGTTCATTGAGCGCGGTTAAGAGTGCGCCAAGCGATACCGACGTTACCGAATCGGCAAAAGTGGTGCTGCACATCAATAAAGAACAAAGAAAAATGGCGATATGACGAATCATTAATCAACCTCCTTTTACGGAGGCCTGACAGTAATTTACCTTTATTAAGATAACATTAAGTAATTATTACAAATGGGTATTAATGCTTATTCGTTTAAACTGGAGTGATAAAAAGAACAGGCCGTTGATTCTGCGGAATCTTCACCTTCATTTAAAGTGTATAAAATATACAACAAATCACACAAATGTGATGCGCGTCACGTTTTTATGTTTTTTTATTACAGTTTTATGATATAGGTCTAACTTTAATAGGTCACTAATTTCTCTCCCACGCTCAGGGAGATCGGCTTCAATTTACATCGAATATGGTGAAATATGACTACCATTACACTAGTCAACGAACAAAATAGTACTGGCAATCCTTTTTCTGCACATATGTTATGTGAACAGCGAGCTATTCAGGAAATTACTTACGAACTATTGCAATCGCAGCAGCATGTCTCAAATAAGGATATCATCGCCAAACTTATTGAAAAACTGGAAACAGAAAAAGACGTAGTGCAGCTTGATATTTACCGTAATGCCTTAGAAGCCGTTTTGTTTCAGACACCTGACGACATCTAATATATACCCAAAATAATTCGAGTTGCTTAAAGGCGGCAAGGGAGTGAGTCCCCAGGAGCATAGATAACTATGTGACTGGGGTGAACGACAAATCTGCCGGGAGCAGATTTGAACGTCGCGTGCGACGGCCCGTCAGGGCGAGGCCCATGGATGGGCCGAGTAATCCGTAGCCAACACATAAGCAACTTGAAGTATGAAGGGTATAAACAAGGGAGGGGGTTACTCCTCCCCTGTTCGTTAATAATGCAGATGCCTCAACGTGCGGTACCTGATTTTTCGTAGCCGTTTGCATGGATTTGCGGTGCAACATGCTGCATGCTTTCTGGCATCTCATGCTGCCGGTATACGGCTGGCAGTAATGTTAAGCCTGAGCCATTTTTCACATGAAGACTAAATTTACCCGATTCTTTTAACGCCTGAATAAGATTTTCCTGGGCGGGAGTTAATGTCTCATCATGCCACAGAACAATATGCTCGAAAGACGTTGATAAAAGATCGGGCATCGGCGCCTGCCAGGGGATGACTTCAACTCGCATACCTTCACTACAATATTTAATCGTTTCCAGCCATAGCTCAATGGGGTCGTTCAGCGAAAACGCAGCAATAAGCATTGTGCCTGCTGGCGCCTTTCGTACGCTACTTAGCTGGAACGTGGCGTATTCAATAATCGCAGTATCCAGTAATGCCTTTTCAAATCGGCGTGCATCATCATCGCCTGCGGACAACCACAGCCGTAAAGGACGCAGTATTGACTCAATTACGATACACGGCGGAATTTCCCGACCATAACGCCAGAGTAATTTTCGCAATTTGGCGGGTTCGAATTTTCTACACTGCGCTAAAATCTCTTCCTGGTAGAATAACCATCCCGAGCGGCAATGCGTTTCTTCACCATAGAGGGCAGGTTTAATCTCTTTTAATGAGAAGCCTTTGCTTAACGCGTCGATAATATGCTGTATTCTGATAGCATCTTCTATGCAATAAAAACGATTGCCAACTTCATCTTTGGTAGGTTGAAGCAGGCCATAGCGTTCCCAGGACCTGATATTTGCTGTTGTGACACCACACTGCGCCGCCATTGCGCTAATACTAAAAGTAGCCATGCCTGTCTGGCCTCATGATGATGTAAGAAAGCATAGTGAACCTAAACGCCATCAGAAGCAAATCATTATTAAGCAATGACCTTACTATTTACACGTGAAATTACATTATCGACATTATTTATTGTCAGCCAGTGCGTAAAGGCTTTAGAGACGGACAGTATTTGATAATCCAGAACTGTTCTACAACCTAATTTAGTCAGAACATGGTAGCGTACTGAGTAAATAGTTTTTAAATGTACATTCAGCTCACAGCTTATTTGTCGGATATCCATTCCTTTAACAAGCATCGCCAAAACATTTCTTTCATTCGCCGTTAATCTGACTTTCTCTGACCTGGGAAAAAATTGACCAGCAGCGGCCAAAATCAGTAATTCGCGCCACTCAGCAATAGAGGCATCGACCTTTATTCGATATATGGCATTATGTTCATCAATAAAGTTATATTCATTATGGGTAACAATTCCAATGAGTACCGTTTTAAATGTGGAAGTAATAGACTGCTGTACGGTGTAGTAATCGTCGATATCAAAAATAATATAATTTACGTTACCAGCTATTATTGCGACGTCCTTAAATAAGGACTCCAGACCATAATTAAGAAACAGGTTTTCGCTCAATAGTCTTGTATCTGTCTTTAAAACAGATGATGCGGAACCAGTCATATCCACCTCAACAAAACGAGAGCCATGTGGAAATATCCATTCGATGGCCCGCATAAGATCATCTGCTTACTTCAGCGATGAGAACCTATTAAGTAGTAGTTGAGGAACGCCGTTTGCGCAACCTGACAGACGTCCTGGGGCATCTTATGTGAACTGCGTGGGAATGTACGCTTTCGCAAAATCCACAAAGCGTACGACCGCAGGCAGCAAAATATGCCAGTCCTGTTGCTCCAGACCTAAATATTCACGCTGCGCCGCACGCAACGTAGCAGCATACTCTTCTGGCAACTGAGGTAACAGCCAGTCAGCCGCCGCATCCTTAGAGGTAAATCTCCCGGTAGAAAGGGTGTACCAGATACGCGCCAGGGTTAAAACGATATGATACTCATCTCCCTGCACATCTGCCGTGGATTGCCAAAGGTCGAGGGGATAACGCAAGGCCTTCAGCAACTGCGCCGCAGGGGCTGGCGTGAACAGCCGTTCCGCGCGTTCGCCCTTTAGCGGTATACTGGTTTCCAGAATTTGGGTTATCAGTAACACCATGTCCCAGTCCTGCTGCGCTGGTTCATAAATCCCCTGACAAATGTCCTCTCTTAGCCACTCGCCAAATTGCATTTCCCTGGAAGGTGGAAAACACCAGGGAACCAGCTGCGAATAAAGCACGACAGTGACCTCCAGAGCGCGTTTTTCTGCCGACGCCCCCGGCGGCGATGAAAGCGCCAGCAATTCCTGCATCAGCGTTGCGCGTTGGGTCTCCGTCAGCGGCTGGCATATTGTCACCAGCAGATCAATGTCGCTGTTTGGCTTCAGACTGCCCGCGACAGCGGAACCATATAAATGAATAGCACGCAACGTATCGCCTGTGACACGAGTAATCAGGCGACACGCCGCATCCGTTTGGCATTGAATCGAGGGCGGTATCGACGGCGTCATCATTGCTCCGGGGGCGCAGGTATTTTTTATATTGATTGCCAGAAATATGGCATAACGGCAGAAAAAAAGCTCGCTATTCATAGCGAGCTTTTAACATTGCAATCAGACTTAATGATGTAGCATTTCGTCAACGACCTCATTCGCCTTTAACTGATAAGGATAATAGGTAGGCCAGTTTTCCATCTCTTGCAGCAATGCCTGCTGCGAGGTATTTCCCATAAAGATATGGAAGTGCGCCGATTTTCGCGGGGCAATAATATGATCGCTAAACTGAACATATTTAGGCGCTTTGCTATTCGCATCTTTACATTCGAACAGGTAGCGCACCCCTTTTTTACCCGATGCGTAAGTCAGAATTTTATAGCCGGCATAATTGTATTTACAGGATGCAACGTTATTGTCGCGATGGAATTCTATAACGCCATTTTCAATGCCAATAGTCTCAACATTCGTCGCGTATCCTTTGCGATAATACGCTTTAATATCCTCAAACGTTTTCTCCGGGTCTTTCTTCGCCTTTTGTCTGAAGACAGGGTCCAGCTCGCCGCTGACCAGATAAGGATAGACGGATTGCCACATACCATCCCAGTCGGTGAGCGCGCGATCGCGTACATTAGCGTCATCAAACACGCCCGCTGCCGCTTTTTGCTCAACCTCCGTCATCGGCGCGCCATGAGCATGATGACCATGCGCGAAGGCAGGACTATTTACCAACAGCATTCCCAGAAGCATTGTCAGTTTTTTTAAATGAATCACCAAAACGTTACCCTCATCTTTCTTAGAAAGATGATTGTTATATTATAACATTACAATTATTTCAACAAAAACTCAGCGGCCACCGCGCAGGTGGCCTTTTTTGATATCAACTGGTCCGCCATCGAGGAATTGAACCCCGAACCTTAGAGGTAGAAGCTCTATGCTCTATCCGGTTGAGCTAATGGCGGAAGAAAAATTACGCGGCCATTTTAAGGCAGGCGTCTGCGCATTGGCTGCATGCCCGCGCGCAATTCTGGCAATGGTCGTGATCGTGCCTTGCACACTCTTCGGCGCAGGCTTTGCAGATATCCGCGCACAGGCGGCATAATTTTTGTGAGTACTCGCTTTCCAACGCCATAAATTGCGCCGCCAGGCGACAAATGGCCGCACATTGCATATCTAACTGGATGCAGTGCTTCATCATTTCGACGTTATCTTCACGCAGACAAGAAGAGGCGCAGATATCACACGCCGCCGCGCATTCATAACACTGCTCAATACACTCACGATGTTCTTGTTGCATAAATGACTCCTTATTTTATTAAGAGGAGTAGATAAGTCTGCACAGAAACGCCGGGATAGCCAAACGGCTACCCCTCTTTTTCATACTTTTTGAACAAAAGTGCTGAATAAAACAGCAATAGTAAAGCCGGAAATCGGCCTCGGTGATGTGACGTCTATACTGTAATGTTCATCTGCTTTTCATCGGAGGTAAAATGGAGTATTTAGCACGACTAAATATCGTTGCGATGCTGATGTCAACGACGTTCTGGATCAATCTGGCGGTCGTTTTTTTCGTCACCCTCATTACTTACTGGCTCATCAACTGGCTACTTAATGTGGTCTATAAAGCGCTACAACGCCCGGATAAAAAGGATGATGCTCATGGGCGGCTGCGGCCTATTGTTTTCGAGATGCTGAAAAAGACCAGTAAAATGCTAATCTTTTTTGCCGCATTTCTCTTTAGTCTGCGCTTTGTCGCCCTGCCCGACCGGTTATTCTCTACCCTCTCTCACGCCTGGTTTTTAGTGGTTGCGATTCAAATGGCGATTTGGCTTGATCAGGGCGTACAGTCATGGATGCGTCATTTACTGTATGCCCCAGGCTCCAATAAAAACCCGGTGACGTTAGTCATTCTTGGTATGATTTTGCGCGTGCTCGTCTGGTCTATGATGCTGCTCTCCATCCTGGCGAACGTCGGCGTGGATATTACTGCACTGGTAGCAAGCCTCGGCGTGGGCGGTATTGCTATTGCCCTGGCGGTACAAACCGTTCTGAGCGATGTCTTCGCTTCGCTGTCGATTGGTTTCGATAAGCCCTTCGAGATCGGCGATTTCGTCGTCTTTAATGATGTAGCCGGTACGATTGAACATATCGGTTTGAAAACCACCCGCATCCGTAGCCTCAGCGGCGAACAGATCGTTTGTGCAAACGCGCAGTTGTTGCAGCAAACCATACACAACTATAAGCGGATGCAAACGCGTCGTATCGTGTTTACTTTTGGCGTCGCCACTGCGACACCGCCGGAAAAGTTACGCCTCATCGGCGATATGGTGAAAAAGATTATTACCGATGTCGGCGAAACACAATTCGACCGCGCCCATCTACTGGCCTTTGGTCAGGATCGGCTGACCTATGAGGTGGTGCATATCGTCAATACCGCGGATTACAATAAATACATGGATATTCAGCAAGAGATAAATATCCGTATTATTGAAAAACTCATTGAGAATGATATCGAACTGGCGCTGCCTAGTCTGGTCGTCAGAGCCCCTGTACAGGTTGAAGAGACCAGGGACTACAGTAATACCGCTGATGCAAAAAACGCAGATAAACGCGTCATGCAGTAAAATCTCTGCCGACAATACCGGGAACCCATGGGTTCCCGGTGCGTTAACGGCGACACGGCAATGCGGGGAAACGACTTGCGGCTATTCCACCTGTAAATGGCGGGTACAGACTTGATCAAGCAGCGCAGACTGATGACTAATCACCAACATCCCTAATGAACGGCTGCGGCACACCTCAAGCACGTATACCCATATCGCTTTTTGAATAGACGGATCGAGTTGCGCCGTCATTTCGTCGGCAATCAGAAAACGCGTTCGCGGGTCAAGCGCGCGCAGTATCGCAATACGCGCCAACTCACCGCCTGAGAGCTGCATTGGCCGACGCGTCAGCCACTCGGGCTGCACATGCAAATGCCTCATCGTTTCCGGGTCAGGCTGCCAGGCATCACGCATAGCGTCTCCGGCGCTTCGCCAGGGATTAAACGTCAGTTCAGGATGCTGGGGGACCAGCTGTACCGGACAATACTGATGCAGGGGTAACGGGCTACCGTCCAGCAGAACGTCGCCCGCCGTCGGTTTTTGCCATCCGGCCAGGACGCGCCCCAACGTTGTTTTCCCCGTTCCGCTTGGCGCATGAATTCCTACCCGTTCACCGGCAGAAATCGTAAACGTCAGGTTATGCCATAAGACTTTCCCACCCTGACGAATAACGAGGTCGCGGCAGCTTAGCATTCTATTCCCTCTCCGGTCGGCATAAATAACGGGTTTAGTTCAGGCAATGCTTGCCATTGCCGTTTTAACGGCTCACTCATCTCTTCCGGCTGTAATCGTTCACGGCGAATATTGTCCGTGATATAACCCTGATGCAGCGCCACAATGCGATCGGCATACCGCGCCGCCAGCAGCAGGTCATGAGTCACCCACAGCACGCCGCATCCCCGCTCGCAGAGACCTCGCAAGTGCTCAAGCAACTGGTTTGCCAGTGCGGTATCAAGCCAGGCGGTGATCTCATCCGCGAGGATATAACGTGCCTGGCTGAGCGAGGCGTGGCACGCCAGAATTCGTTTAGCCATCCCGCCGGAGAGCTGGCGAGGAAAGCGTTCCAGGACTGTCGGTTCGAGATCGCTTTGCTGCAATAGCTGTACCATCTGCGTCTCATCCCAGACGCGTCCGGTCAGATGACATGCTCTGTTCAAATGTTTTCTGATATTCAGCATGGGATTAAGCGCCTGTACCCCCTGCGGCACGTAGCTAAACGTATTGCCCCTAAGCTGCCTGATGGTATGTCTGTCCAGCCGGTTGCCATCAAGCGTAATTTCCCCCCGAAAGCGTAAATTTTCCGGCAGCAGATCGAGCAGGCATTGCAGCAGCAGACTTTTGCCTTCCCCGCTGCCGCCAACCAATGCCACCATTTCTCCGGGCGCGATATCAAAAGAGACATTCTGTAATAACGGCGACCAGCGTCTCGCGCCATACCAGCGATAACGCGCGCTTTCCAGCGTAACCTGTTGTAAACTCAGCATACGTCACTCCTTAGCCACAGCCGCTGAATGGCGCGCGCAAACTGATCGAAGAGCATCACCAGCGTGAATAACATTAGGCCGGGAAACAGCACCAGCCACCAGTTTCCATGGCTAATAAACCGTAACGCATCCGCCAGCAACAGTCCCAGCGAAGGCTCATGCGGCGCCAGCCCAAACCCCAGAAAACTTAACGCCGCGCTGTGCAATACCGCATGAGGAAACATCAATAACGTTCCCGTCAACCATTGCGGCAATAGCGCCGGAAAATAGTGATATCGCCAGCAATAAAGGTGTCCATGCCCCAGACGATAGGTCAATGTCAGGTAGTCACTCTGCGCTACCCGCTCCGCGTCGGCGCGCAGAATCAGCGCCAGACGGGGCCAGTGCGTTAACGCCACGGCCGCAATGACGCCGCTTTTACCGCCGCCGAGCGTAAAACAGATAAGGATCAGCAAAAGTAAATGCGGCATGGCGAGCATGGCATCGGTTATCAGCCGCATCAGGAGGTCCAGCCGGGGATGAATACGCGCCGCTGCCGCCATCACTAGCGCAATAACGCCGCTGCACAACGCGGCGCCAACGCCAATTTGTAAACTGGTGAAGGCCCCCTGAAAGCAACGAAGCCATACATCGCGCCCCAGATTATCGGTGCCAAACCAGTGCTGGATATCAGGCGACAGATGCCGGGCAAGCAGATTAACCTCTGGCGGCTGGCTCAACGTGGCATAACCGTATCCGGCAATAAACAGCAGGCAGGTAACGGAGAGGATCAGACGAAGCAATGTCGGGGCAGGATTATAGAGCATCGGGACGCTCCAGCGATCGATTAAGCACCACCACAAGCCAGGCTGAAATCGTATTTCCGGCAAACACTAATAGCGTACAGAATAAAACGATCCCCATGAGTAGCGGGACATCGCCACGCAGGCCGGCATCGATAGTGGCCTGTCCCAGCCCCGGATACGCAAAGACTTTTTCTGCCAGTAACGCCCCCCCCATCAGTTCGCCCAGAGAAGCAAACTGTAAACAGAGTGCTGGGGTAATCGCATGACGTAACACCTGGTGACGTAACAGCGACCATCCTTTATCCCCCTGAGCGCGCGCAAAACGAATAAATTCGCTCTTCATTACGCTGGCTATTTTTTCTCGCGTATGCAGCGCAATTTGCCCCATGCCCAACAGACTTAACGCACATACCGGCAACACAAGATGGCGTAAACGTTCCGATAAAAGAGCTGTTCCTGCATTATTTCCGGGGTCCCAGGCGCAACAAACAGGTAATACCGGCCAGCGGACGGCAAACAGCGCCAGCAGCAGCATTGCTATCCAGAAAGTGGGCAACGATGACAATAAGTAGCTGATACGGCAAATCATCTTATCCGGCCAACGGTGGAGAAAACGTCCGGCCAGAAAACCCAATGTCACGCCCAACACACCAGACAATAGCCAGGCGCCTGCCAGCAGCGCGAATGACGTCGCAAAACGTTCCCGGATCACGCTGGCGACAGGCATGTTAAACAGCATGGAATACCCCATGTCACCCTGGAGCAGACGCCAAAACCAGTGACCGAAACGCTCCCACAGCGGCTGGTCAAGCCCCCAGCGCGCCGCAATCAGCGCATATTGTTCTGGCGGAACATGGAGCAGATCGTTGCCAATATAAGCGCGGATAGGATCAACGGGCGAAAAGCTAAGCAAAATGAAGGTGCCGGCAGCCACCAGCACCAACAGAATAATCAGCCGCAAAAAATGACTGAAGAACAATTTCATCACCGACAGGTCCAGGTCCAGTCATCAAGATTGTTTAACACCGACCAGCTACCGTGGATTTCTGGCGCGCCTTTTCCCAGATCAATACAAGGGTTGGCCAAATAGGTATGCTGAATATTAAGCAGCCATGCCCATGCCGCATCGCCCTGGACGCCCGCGCCCTGCTTTCCATCCCACTCAACCTGCTGCCAGAAAGGAATCGCCTTTTGCCAGTCAGGCGCATCTATAGCCTGTTTCAGATGTGCTTCTACCGCAGGGTTGCTGTAATAGCCCGGGTTATAATATTCCACACCAGCGGCTTTTCCGCTGTAGTGATGGAAGAGTTCCATCGGGTCCAGACTTCCCCAGCCAAACAGCGTAGGGTTAGCGTGCATATGGCGCTCTACGGTTTCCCAGCTTCCCGATTGCAACGAGACGACAATGCCTAAAGGCTGCAACATGGCGCGCACCGCCTCGGCCAGATCCCGCCGGGTGCTGTCGCCACTGGCATACCATAAGGTCAGACGCGCTTCTTTACCTGCTTTTTCACGCACGCCCGCACTGTTTATCTTCCAGCCAGCCTCTTCCAGGATGGCGCGCGCTTTTGCAATATCGCCATCGCTGAATACCACTGAAGGATTTTGCCACGGCAATCCCTGCACCGCGCTATAGGCGGGTATCGCATGGCCTTCCATCACCTGTTCCGCTAGTTGCTTACGATTAATGGCATAGTTAATTGCGCGTCTGATAGCGACATCAGCGGTCACATCGTTGCCGACAGGATAACCGTTAGCATCCTTTTTACCGGCTGGCACCATCGGGAAGACTATGCCCCGGTTTTCAACGCTATCGCGTACCCAGAGTTTAAGATTATCCTGCTGCGGGGCCACCGCCATAGAAGGGGCAATGCGCACCAGTCCCAACTGTCCGCTGCGCGCGGCGGCATAAGCATTATCTTCATCCAGGAAGACAAAAACCAGCCGGTTAAAGTCATTCTTTTTACCTGCATACCAGGGGTTGGCTTCAACAATCAGTTGCTGACCAGGCTGGAAACTGACCAGTCGGTACGGACCGGCGCCTATCGGTTCGCGGGCAAACGTTTTTTCATCATAACGGCTGGCCGGAACAATCCCTAACGACCCGAGTACATTCACAAAGGTACTCTGCGGATGGCTCAGCGTCATCTCAATTCGGCGCGCATCCAGCGCTCGCGCATGACTAAAGTTGCCCATGTCAATTTTACCGCCGCTCTTCGCCGCTTTGTTATATGTAAAAACGACATCTTCGGCAGTTAATGGCGAGCCATCGGAGAATTTCAGATCGGGTTTTAAGGTCAGTATCCAGGTTTTACCATCGGGGCTGGTGTCCACTTTTTCCGTCAGTAAATTACCCCAACTCATATCGGCGTTTTGCTTGAGCAACGGCGCATGAAGCAATAAGTAACTGCCGTGGCTCCAGCCCAGCATAGGATCAAAGCCTTCCGTTGGCTCAGGGCCAATGGCCAGCTTTAAGGTATGGCCATCTGCCGTGTCCGACGCGGCGAAAAGCGGCGAGGTGAATGCCAGAGCCATCGCGCACGTTATGAGCGCCAGTTTGCCTTTAATCATCAGTTTACCCCAGATTATACGTTGTTTTTGTTCCTCCCGGCGCAGCATAAACGTCGGGAGGCCTCCTGAGGACGGCATTATGGCGAGCATTTGTAATGAAAAAATTGATGCAGAACAGAAAGTATGACGATCTTTTGAAAACATCATACGCACAAACGCCGGGAGCGCCAACGTGGGCTAAAGGCCGCTTTTGATGGGGATAAAACGCAAGAGAAATGATGCCAGGAATAGCGGGTTAATTAACGCCATCTTATTCTCTTATTTCCTTTCTATTCTGTATTACGTCTTCCCATCCGACGCTGTTCATTTTCTCAACGTTATTAGTCAGTGCTGAAACGTAAGAAGGTATCGTAATTAGCGCCTCCTGGCTTTAAACCTAAACCAATATTAAACGAACCGGGTGTTAATGAAACTTACCGGCAGAACGCCAGTCATATGGCAACCCGATGAAATGACATGCTATGGAGTCCAACCGAAAAATGTTAACGCCGCCAGGGCTCGTGATGATTTTTTTAGCCGTACTGTTCTCATTGCTGACAGGATGCGCAAGTTATAAAAACACGGCGTGGGGAATATATCCGGCTTCAACGGATATTTGTCCATCAGGTACGACATCAACAGGAGGGTGCAAAGAGTAATATCGCATATTTAATATACACCACTTTTTAAATGACTGTTCGGACATTTTCGGACGGTAAGTTTTCTATTTATTTATAATGGACTAATCCCATGACAAATAAAAAACACATTTTTTCAATTATCTTTATTGGTTCTCTTTTAACGGGGTGTGCTACAGGACCATCACCGACAGGGATTGGCTTATATACGGATGTTAAAGGGCCAATTACTGCCACGAGTCTCCCGGCAACCAAAACCGGTAAAGCGTGTGCGCAAACGGTATTGGGTATTGTAAATACCGGCGACGCATCTATTGATTCAGCGAAAAAAGCGGGCGATATTTCTTTAGTGTCGAGTGTTGATTATGAAACTACGGGCTCATATCCGTTTTATGGTAAAACCTGTGTTGTCGTAAGAGGACAATAACAACAGTAAGCCGGCGATGCCGCCGGCTTTTTATCCCATTTTACGTGCCGCTATCTCTGTCTGTTCCTTGCGACTCAGCCCCCGCTTTAAGGTTCTGTTAAGATTTTACGCATACTCTACAAGCAGTTGTTAATAAAGGATAATAATAATGGCACATTTCTCAAGACTGCAAATAACGCTTCACTGGTTAACACTGCTCCTGACAGGCATCGCATATGCTGCTATTGAGTTACGAGGGTGGGCGCCAAAAGGCTCCAGCGTTTATCTGTTTATGAAAGACATGCACTATGATATGGGCGTTCTGGTCTGGGCGCTGATGTTTTTACGGTTATATCTTAAACACAAATACCCGGATCCGGTCATTACGCCTCCCCCTCCTCACTGGCAGCACGTAGCCGCTAAATTAATGCATATCGCGCTTTATCTCACTTTTCTCGCCTTACCGCTGCTGGGCGTCGTGATGATGGCGTCAGGCGGGAAAAGCTGGAGATTTTTTGGTTTTACTGTACCGGTATTTTTGACGCCAGATAGCACCCTAAAATCGGATATAAAGCGTATTCATGAAATGCTGGCCAATATCGGCTATTTCCTGATTGCCATGCATGCAGCAGCGGCGTTGTTTCACCATTACATACAAAAAGACGATACATTTTCAAGGATGTTACCCGGTAAATCATGACTATTTCGGCCATCCCGGCGTGAGAGAGCACGCCGGGCAAGGCATTATTATTCCAGCGCTATCGGTTTCGACTGATAGCGCCTTATACCGTTTGTAATCGACAATATACGATATTTTTCCGGTTCCACGTGTAGGTGATATGTACGACGCCGCCCTCGCTAATAATAGCGGGATAAGAATACTCACCGTGGTCACTTTCCAGGTCCAGTAGCGGTAGCCATGATTCGCCATTATCCTGGGAAGCAATCAGTGAAAGCGGATAGCGCTTTCCCCAGTTGCCGTTGACCGGATTTAACGCAAGAATCAGCGTACCGTCCGGCATACTAACCAGATCGATACCACTATTATTATTCGGTAAAGATGTCGCGCGGGCAACAGACCAGGTAGCGCCATAGTCGATTGAATCACTGCGAAAAATTGCCCCGCGTGTGCTTCGTAACAACATATGGATATGCCCCGGAGAAGACTCCCACAGCGTAGGCTGAATAACGCCATCCCAGCGCAGGAGGTTTTCCAGACAACATTCCCACAACATCCCCTTTTTTACACCATCCCACAACGCTACATTTGTCCCGGAAATAGCGTTATCAGGCTCCAGCGGAACAAAAGAGATATTCCAGTGTTTTCCTTCGTCAGAGGATCGATCCACAAATGCCCTCCACCGTTCAGGACTTTCAATCGACCCTGGCGCAATCCAGGCGCCATTTGATGCCAGCAGGAGTTTATTTTTTACGGGACCGCGCGGCAAAATATCATCGTTAACCAACGGAGCTGGCGTACTCCAGGTAAATCCTCGATCGCTGGAGATGATAAACCAGGTTTTCCACACGTGTACGTCGCTGCCTACTTTATAAAATAACCACAATTTATCCGACGGGTAAAATAACACCGGATTCCAGTGCGCTTCCCCCTCGCGTGCCGCCACTCGCTGCGGTGTTGTCCAGATATTATGTTCATAGCGAGATAGCCAGATGGCTGTATCTTCGCTTCCTTCGCGCAGCCCCGCAAACCATGCGGCCACGAGCGTACCGCACGGTAGGCGAACAAGCGTAGAGGCATGGCACTGGAAGGACTCGGTTCCGCTTTCCGGTAAAATGACCTGCCGATTGACGAGCGCTAATTTCATACCTGCCTCTATTAAATAAGGTAAAAAGCATCAGCTTTTTTATGTATGAAAGTAGTGTTAGCAGAAATAGCATCAACGCGGTGAAAACGATGAACTGCTATACGAATTTATGTTCAGATATCGCGCCCATAACAGGCAGAATGTCGAGAGTGGACAAAAATTGGACTGACCTCGCGGATAATTCCAACTTACCGCCGTCCAATGGCGACGAGGTCAGTGGCACGGGATAATATAGAGGTCAGGGCTATAATATTTAGCGATCTGTGCCTACAAGCATGACGGGATACTTTTCGCTACAGGCAATGAAGGCCCGTCTAAACGGGCCTTCATTAACGCGATTATGATTTGTGTTCAATCGCCTTTGGTTTGCTTTCTATGGCAATTTTTTTCGGTTTCTCGCTTTCAGGGATCTCCTGGTAAATCTCGACCAACAAGAGGCCCTGTTCCAGTTTCGCATTATTCACCTTAGCATGTTCAGGCAAAGAAAAACTCAACTGGAAATCCGCCTTACGAATACCACGATAAATCCAGTGCGTCTGATCCTCTACCGTCTCTTCAGTGTGTTTACCCGTAATATTCAGGTTGCCGCCAACCGTTTCAATTTCAAGCTCTTCCTCTTTCCAGCCAGGAACGCTCACGGTAAGCAGATAGTTATTCGCATCGCGCTTTTGCAGATCGTAAGCTGGCGTCGCAGCGACTGGCGTATCTCCTGTTAATTGACTGAAAAGTCTATCAATACGGTTGAAACGGTCAGAGAAAAGAGAATCAGCAAACACGGGAAGTGCTGACAAGGTTCTGAGTGCCATCATTAACCTCCTGAATCACTATTCAAAAGTTCAACATCAAGGCAAGCATTGCTTGTCCACTGACTACATAGGGACGGAAAAAACATTTTCAAGCCTATAAAAGCCTTTTTTTAGTCACAAATTTAAGTGGTTAACGAAAAATCTCATCCCGTTCATTGCCATTTCCGCAGTCCCTTCATCTTTACAATTTTTCTTCACCAGCTCAATTGATAATGATTATCAATTGCATTAATATATGCAGGTTGGTTATGGCAGTGACCAACGTCCTTCTCCATTATCAAACCCAGCGCCGCCTTCGGGCGGCCTTTTGGGAGGAAGTATGGTCGCCAAAAATAAAACTCACGGTCGTCGTATTCGTCAGTCTCTGCAACAGTTACATCAGCGTTGTCTTTTTCAGCAACTGGCGGTAAGCCCACCAGGAACAAAATATGTTTCAGTCACCGCTGAAACAAAAAACTGGCTTATTCATCTTGTGACTTCAGAGGGTCGTTAGCACGCGATAGTGGGTGTCCATGTTGTCGCTAAAATTTTAATGAAAAGACATTTGAAATGACATTTATACATCTACAATTTGCGCCCGGCTACTCCGGGCGCCATACCTGAAGATATGACACCCGTTGCCAACTGACAGGAATTTTAGTCATCGTCTCCGGCGTAGAAAAATTCGATATCTTTATTAAACCATTTATCAATGTTGTGCCACATCAGACAACCGGTCAGAAAACTTGCGATCAATATCCCTCCTATAAGCCACTTTTTCACATATACTCCTGAATAACCCCTGTTGATGTCATTATCTGATCGATAATAAAAAGACCATCATTTGAAGAAATAGTTTCACTGACAGATATCGTATGAAACGAGACAGTGAACAGTACCGTTTTCTTCGGTTTTTATGCCATAGTATTGAGCAGTGGTGACAATCATTTTCTATCGCGTCATAATGATTTGCAGCCTATAGTTTATGATTTTAAGATTTGTCTACTCATCACATATGTCAGTGATGGATAAATTATAATACGCTTTTCTGGCGCACTTTTCGTCAGTAAACAGGAATACTACAGCATTCATCGTATTGATGCCGCTTTATCTCCCGTTCTTCAGGGAATTAACGACAATTTTATGCACAAAGGATACTAATGATGAAACGTAAATTGATCCCATTTACCCTCTTTCTCGCTGCGCTTAGCGCCAGTACCACCTCTATAGCAGCTTCGCAGGAGATTTCTAAATCTATATACACCTGTAATGATAACCAGGTTATGGAGGTGATTTACGTCAACACTGAGGCTGGAAACGCCTATGCGATTATCAGTCAGGTAAACGAGATGATCCCGATGCGGTTAATGAAAATGGCCTCCGGAGCAAATTACGAAGCCATAGACAAAAATTATACTTATAAACTTTATACCAAAGGCAAAACGGCTGAACTGGTGGAAGGTGATGATAAACCTGTTCTCAGTAACTGTTCCTTAGCTAACTAACCTTCAGAAATGCCTGAAGGCTCATCAGGCATTTCCACTTCAACCTTCCTGTAACGTAACGTTAAAAAATATGTGAATCACTACAATAAAATAATGGCTAATTAGTAACCACTTTTAAACATGGCTAATCCTATTTTTAAAGAAAAGTTCGAACTGTCTTAATTGTCGTTGTTTAGTGCTTAAATGTTTTGCTTTATTAAGTGGCCCAGGTAGAATTCACAGCGGCTGGTAACCATTCATATTCGCACTATTGAACGATTACCAGCCAACCGCGCCAGGGTCTTGCATACGCTCTGGCGCGGTTAAATCCCCAGGCCATAAACGAAATCACAGGTTTCTGCTATTGCTCATATCTTTCACGTTAACCTGCATTATGCTTGCCCACCTGATGTAGAAAAACACCGCTCTGAACCATAGGGTGTGAATTTCATTTTATAAAAAATTGCGGTGCCGGGTGCCTCCCGGTGAACCATACCACAGTCAATATGGCTCGCGAGGAACATTAACTATTTGACTGGACGCCCCGCCGCAAAGGGGGATTCACCGCATAAGAAAAATCTACAACTCACAAGTAATAAAAGACAATAACATTTTTGTGCATTTTTTATAAATGACTATCTTGTCACGTAATAAATGAAATTATTCTGTAACAGTATTGCAGGACAATACTTATTCAAAACTGAAGTGGTCAGTGGGAGTCGAACCCACATCATCAGCCTGACACTGAGGTAATAACATTATACGATAACCACATTGGACCGCCACCGAGGCCTCGAACCTCGCACCATCAACTTAGGAGGTTGATGCTCTATCCAGCTGAGCTAGTGGCGGCTGGGGACTTCTGCCAGGCGCAAAAAAGGTGCTCTCCTGGATAAGATACATACCTTGCTACTTTTCAGTAGTCGTTCAACGGCAGGTACAATATGCGAAGGCGGTCACAAAATCTTGATGACATTGTGATTAATTCCAGGAAAATTTTTCAGAGTGAATCTTGTGAGATCTGGCGTTATTTACACCAGATTGTCCTTCCTGCTTATCACCTACCTGAGCAACCTTGATTGCTTACCACAATCCTTTATCTGTGCTTATGCTGGTGAGATGTTATGTACAGCGTCACTATGACGAAGAGAGTATGACGAAGAGAGAAAAGTCAGGCAGGTACGTGTCACTGGTAAAGAAGCCCTGTTTTATTGACTGGCGGTGCGGAAGGCGAACCTTCCGCATAGCTTATGCTTTTCAGAAACGGTATCCAACCCCGACGTTGAAGCCGTTTATTTTTGTAGAGGAGATGTTGCTTCCTTCATACCCAACATCGACGACGATATTCTCCAGCGGATTCATCTGTACACCTGCGCCCCAGGCAAATCCCGTTTTCCTTGAGGAAATTTTGTTAGAAAAAGAATCGCCATCCTGAGTGGAATGTTCTTTAAACGTCGCCTTTACCGTGCCGACACCTGCCAGCGCGTATAACGAAAAATTGTCAGACAATCGATAGGCTGGCCCAACCATAAAAGAGCCGTACTTCACCTCAAACTTGTCATGGTAATGAATACCTTCAGACTCAACAGACCCGGAAGCCTGGCTGTCTCCATATAAGTAACTTAGCGAGGAAATAAAACTTACCGGAGAGTCATCCTCATAACGATATTTCACATTTACCCCTCGGATATTTTTGAAATCCTGAACTTTACTTTGTGCATACCCCACGGAAAAGGCGTTAGTATCGGCCTGTGCAACATTTACAACCAAAACGCCTGTAGTAATAACTAAAGTGGATAAAATAATATTTTTCATAACAACTCCTTAATACTACTTATTATTTACGGTGTGTTTAAACACCTGCGGTACCGATCCGGCATTCAGTTATCGCCACTATGCCGAATCGACAAAACCACGAATAATTCACCACTATCGCTCCTGATACGTTTACTTCCTGAAAGAGATTTTTACTACCGAAGTTCTCTATCGCTCCTTAAGGTAACCGGTTCTACAATGTCATCTCACTTTTATAGATTTGAATGCTAATTTTTCTCACGCATATATTTTTAACAGAAACCATAAAGTGTTTAGCCACTATAGAACAACAAATTTGCCATGCAACCTTTTGATATTTAAATAAAAATCTCAAAACCACATTAAGAGACCTGACGCCGATCGGCTAAAAACATATCAGTAAGCAAACTCGCCATATAACCAGAACATATCTCATTGTGCTTCACAGTCCTCACTTGATGCTCCAGCCGAAATAATGTTATATGCCATCGCTGGTGCCGTAACCATATTCACTATGATGCTCAACACGCTTTATTCCCGCTCCGATTTAACCTTTTTAATATATCTATCAGTTACAACATTTCTTGTTATAAGAATAGAATCAATACCACAATTACAATATAAATATCACCTGTGTTGAGAGAGAATTTACATTCCAGAAAAATAATAACGGACGCAAATATTGAAAACCCGATAAAAAAGTCTATTTCTCTATAAAACCCATTATTATTAAGAATAGTTAACTCTTCGTTGAATAAAAAATGCCAATGACGTTCCATAATTCTGGAGATGAACTTCACAAGTCATTGCGTATAACAGGAGGCGTTATGAAACATCATGCTTTTATACTTTGGTCATTACTTATTTTTTCATTCCATGTTTTGGCCAGTTCAGGCCATTATCCTGGTTTACAACAGGCATCATGGGAAATTTTTATCTACGATTTTGGTAGTAAAACCCCGCAGCCGCCTGCAAGTACCGATAAAAAGCAAGCCAGGCAGATTAGTTCACCATCCTGCCCGACGGCAAAACCCATGATGTCCGCACCAGTCAATGACGCCAGGAAAGGGAATACTTTCTCCAGAACATAATGTTCTTTATCTACAATGGTGCCGAACGACTACTTTTAGCCGTCCGGAAATCTTGATTGCCATCAAGTATAGCTGGCATTATTTATCCTGACGTGTATAGTGCGCCTCGTTATCCTCATTAAGGAATTTATTTGTCTCGTAAAATGACAGGAATTGTCAAAACCTTTGATTGTAAGAGCGGTAAAGGTCTCATCACCCCCTCCGATGGACGCAAAGATGTTCAGGTCCACATTTCAGCATGTCGCCAACACGAAACAGAAGCGCTTATCCCCGGTATACGCGTTGAGTTTTGTCGTATTAATGGCCTCCGCGGACCTACCGCCGCCAACGTTTATCTTTCATAATTCGTCCCTCGGCATTTTTTCAGAAAAATTTAGCGAGCCCGTATACCTCCGCAGTCTGCTATGAGGCTTTGCCTGAAAGGCTGCAGAATGTTTTCAGTGACGAAAATCTAAAGGATTTATTTTGCTGATGACTCCCGTGACCTCTCTTATCATATATCGGGTGTCAGCCCCCTTCTCACTTTGTTTAACGTGAAGAAATGTACAGCCGTTTTTCACTGTGATAGCATCTAATATTGCAAAAGTATTTAACGCTATATACCCATCGTCACAGGAGTGGCTGGCTGCGCGCATTTAACCGAAGTATTTATGTGATTCTATCGGAATTATCTCTATTGCCGCTCAATGCTACGTCATATTCAGTGGGTATAAATCGCCAATATAGTTGTAACGCTATTTATTTTTAGGGTAATAATTGAATGACTTTGCTTTCAGGAAAAACCACACTGGTTCTCTGCCTCTCCTCTATTTTATGTGGGTGTACGACGAACGGCTTACCCGCACCTTATAGTATTAATTTGTCGTTCCCGGTCATTACACAAAACCAGATTAATTCCGGTGGTTATTACATAAATGACGCGGAACAAATTCGGACAACTGATGGTCTGTGCCTTGATACAGGCTCAGATCAACAGAATCGTTTGACGCTGCGGGAGTGTAAGCATGTGCAATCTCAGCTTTTCTTATTTCACCGAGACAGAATCACGCAGGGTGAGAAATGTCTGGATGCTGCAGGACAGGGTACGAAAGAAGGCACGCCAATCATTCTTTATTCATGCACGGGTAATGATAACCAGCGCTGGCTCACTGATGATAACAAAATCAAGGGGAAGCAGAGCCGAAAATGCCTGGGCACAAATAGCATTATTGTCAGAAAAGGCGACCCTGTTGTATTGGCCGATTGCGATTTTAGTCGTGCCCTGGAATTTACCATCAGGTAGCAGGACACCGCTGTGAAGAGAGAGCCGCTAACCTCATGAAACGACAACAGGTTAGCGACCTTTACTTCCACGTGCGGTCAATTTACTTTACGCCCGCAACGTCAGGATGACAAAACGGCGGCTAAACCTTGACACCAGTTATATACCCAGCTTAAATACTGGTCATCCAACCAGTAAAAAGGAAATGGCGATGTTCGTCGAACTCGTTTATGACAAGCGAAATGTTGAAGGTTTGCCAGGCGCACGCGAAATCATCCTCAATGAACTCACAAAACGTGTACATCAACTTTTTCCCGATGCGCAAGTGAAAGTTAAGCCAATGCAGGCGAACGCATTAAACAGTGACTGTACAAAAACCGAGAAAGAACGGCTGCACCGTATGCTGGAAGAGATGTTTGAAGAGGCTGATATGTGGCTGGTCGCCGAATAACGTCCCCTCCTGCGAAAGCGACATATCCGATCGAAAACAGCGCCCTGAGGCGCTGTCTGTGACGATATAACGCAAACGCCACCACTCAGAACATGTAGCGGAAGTGGCGTTTATCGCATGGTCAACATTCTATTTGCCAAATGCCGCCAGCGCCAGTCCTTGCCACTGAATGTTTTGCCCAGTGCCACGCCTGTAAGCCCTATCAACGAATTATACGTTTTGCTGCGCATCGATAATATTGGTCACGGTTTTACAGTAAAAACGGTACCTGTTCTCAGGTTCTTCCGGCATCAGTGCACCGTTATAATGGTGAGGTCTGACGCTATTGTAGTCGTTCAAGATGTATCCATTAATTTGTCCGGTTTTCTTGTTCATTAAGTCACCTGTTTTGTGTTGAGGTGAGAATATCACCTTTAATCAGGTGACCAAATTTACTGTGTCACTACAAGAATGAGAATAGATGAAATGTTACCTTCCACACAGGGATATAATAATCCTGGTAATTAAAAATTTATGTTTACTTATAAAGTACTAATGATATCGAATCTCTATTTCCGCATATAAATCAACCCAATACAGTTACAATGAGATAAGTGAATGTAGTTTTAAATTCAGTTAGTTGTTTATCTATAGTTGTTTCTTTGGTATTAACAATAATTAATTGATTGTACTGAATAAACTATCATTTTACCTCTGTAATAGACATCTATTTTAGTTTTATTGACGTTAGGCTATGTATCTTACTATCTGCACAAGACATAGAACCAGAAACAAGTCAGGCATTGCCAGAATAAAATCAACGTCATGAAACAATGGGTTATGAACACATATATCATTCAGATAAAAAAGTAATAATCGGGAGAGTAGATATCATGAAAAAACCTGTTTTTTTCCTTCTGACCATGATCATCTGCAGCTATATTTCTTTTGCCTGCGCTAATATCAGTGACTACAAAGTTATGACCTGGAATCTTCAGGGCTCTTCAGCATCTACAGAAAGTAAATGGAATGTCAATGTCAGACAGCTTTTAAGTGGTACTGCCGGTGTGGATATTCTTATGGTACAGGAGGCCGGTGCTGTTCCCACCTCAGCGGTTCCTACCGGACGACATATTCAGCCTTTTGGAGTGGGTATTCCCATTGATGAATACACCTGGAATCTCGGAACCACCAGCCGTCAGGATATAAGATATATCTACCACTCGGCTATTGATGTTGGAGCACGCCGTGTTAATCTGGCAATAGTTTCCAGACAAAGAGCGGATAATGTTTATGTCTTGCGTCCGACAACTGTCGCATCTCGCCCCGTCATTGGCATCGGACTGGGTAATGATGTTTTTCTGACAGCGCACGCACTGGCTAGTGGAGGTCCGGATGCTGCAGCTATTGTCAGGGTTACCATTAATTTTTTTAGACAACCTCAGATGCGGCATTTATCCTGGTTTCTTGCCGGGGATTTTAATCGCAGCCCAGACAGACTTGAAAATGACCTGATGACTGAGCATCTGGAACGAGTTGTAGCCGTACTCGCACCTACAGAACCCACGCAAATTGGCGGTGGTATTTTAGATTATGGGGTCATTGTCGATCGAGCACCTTATTCACAAAGGGTTGAAGCATTACGTAATCCACAACTCGCTTCTGATCATTATCCCGTAGCCTTTTTGGCACGAAGCTGTTAATGAGTAAATAGCGTTGACGACATGTACTTTGAGCGTAAGGTGCAGAATATATATTTATTATAAGGTAAAATTATGAGTTGTTTTACCAGTCCAGCAATTATGGAAATGTTAGGTCATTATAAATGGCGTGTTTATGAGCCATTCAGGTTTTATCTCAGTGAAGATAAAAATGATGTCATTGAAGTACCGGTAGGATTCGTTACCGACCTTGCCACTGTTCCGCGTATTTTCTGGTCATTATTACCACCGGATGGTGAATATGCCAAAGCGGCAATCATTCATGACTACCTGTATCATTATCCATTACGTAACAGAAAAGAGTCCGATCTCATATTCCTGGATGGAATGAAAGTTCTGGGCGTGCCAAAATGGAAAAGGATAATAATGTATTTAGCCGTAAGAATATTTGGCTGGAAATACTATCATTCTCATACCATACAACATAATTAATTTCTCGTTTTTAACACACAAAGAACTATAGAAAAACCTGACGCCTTAATATAGTAATAATAAGACTTAGTGGCTTTCACCAGTTCTCTGTGTGAATATATCATTATATGCTATCATCACAAACCGCCATAGTGGTAAGTAAGGGGATTACAACCTTACCCGTTCCTTTATCCATCCATAAACAAATGACTCATTCGCCTGGCGCTTTTCAGCTAACTCCAGATAGCGTTGTCCCTGACTACAATTCAATGCCCGGATAAGTATCATTTCGCCCTCATCTCTCCGGTGAGAGAGAAAAAATGTTAGTGCCGAAAGCGTCCGTGGCCCAATCTGACCATCTGCTATCAAATCCGGATAAATTTTTTGCTGATCATTAAAAACATTAAGCCAACGCTGGAAGTACTTAATCGGGATTGAGGGTCCCATGTTCACACCAGTATCACAAAGCTCAGCTGCGATAGAGTGAGAGATAATGGCAACCTGATCAAGTCGTGGACCATACCAATAATCTGCCTCAAGGATTTTTAATGCTTGATTACGGGTAAGATTCCGCATATCCCCCATATAGCCATTAGCCCGGGCCGTCGTCAGGGTTATACCCCAATGCGTTGGTCCCCCCCTGTCGTCAGGGTGATCAACGTAACCGCCTTCTCTACTAAGGATAGATGCAAAGATTTCATCTTTAGTCATAATGACTCCTTCTAATATTAATAAAATACGTACCTGAATGCTATGATTGATAATGCAATGAATCTGATAAAAAACTTATTGAAGTATATAAACTTAAGTGGATAGCCAACTTAATAAACAATATTAACCAGACCACTAATAAACGGTCTGTTTAATTTAATAGGCAACATAGGTAAGTTTCATTTATTTAGAAAGTATAAGTTCTATTACAGGTCTTGCATCATAAAAAGACATGTTGTATACGTCAGCTCTTTGCCCTCGATGTGATTGACATACGCTACCTATTGAAAAGCATGAACTTATTAATGGGCCGAATGCATCAATTCGTTGTTGGGTATACGTCTGCGGTTCCGGAAGAAAAGGTATCACGCCAGGATTAGACGTAGTGCTTAAACCTAAATAACTGGAATTCATTGTGCTTACACCATCCTTTACCAGACCTGTTGCGCTATCATAAACAAGCGCCACGGCCTTTTGAATATTCTCGGGTAAAATAGATAATGTGGAAACATACTCTCTTTGCAATCGCATCATCGTTTTTTCATAAGCATTAAAGTGACCACCTTGCGTTTCCAGATAGGTGATGGATGGGAGCAAGCTGTAGAAATTATTATCTGCACGAATCTGATATCTGTATAAATTACCTTTGAATGTTGAGCGAGAATAGTACGCTCTGGCTATAGCATATGTTTGATTAACACTTGAGGTTGTTGCAATATAGCGACTGTCACTACTTCCACCACTACATGACCTTCCACTGATAAATTGCTGAAAGTTACGGTTATACCCAAGTAGTGAAAACCCATCGCGAAAAATAACGTCCGGCGGGGTTGAGTCCACACGATACACAAAATCTACTGCATAGTTATTAAAGCTAACTATAGATAAGGTTAAGAGTATTAACTTTTTCATTATTTCTTCCCCCCTCTTACTTGGGGCCAAAGCATTGTGTCGCACTGCACGATGATAGTCCCACAAGAGCATTTGCTGAAAAGGTATTTACAAAAAGCGGATAGGTCCAGATATTTTTTTGAACATGAATCCTTACGGATTGCCCTGTACTATAAAAATATCTTGCCTGGTCAAGAAGTTCTTTAAAGGAGGGTGCCCATATGCTCTGCTTTGATACCGCACATGCAACAACAGGTATACCACTACCGTTAGCTTTAACCGTTTTTATGCAAAAATAAGGACCAGTATCTATCTGACCAACATGTAATTCACTGATAACTTCGTCTGAGTAATAGGCGTTCGTTTTATCTCCTGTCCACTCAGCGCTGGCATTAAAAGAATAAATGAGAATTAATAATGTATAAACAGGCACAAACTTATTTATATACATACTACTCTCCTGTACATTTAAAATCATTAACAAAGCACAAATTTATTATATCTCATCACATCTAAATCCAGTCTATCATGATTTACTTCAACACAATGTTACCAACCACAACAAACACTCAAATTACTTGTGAATAGCAATTGATACATATATAAAAATTTCATCACTGATAATAAGCACACCTGTTTTATCAGTTACAGAATTCCTGCCACGGTAATAACACAGGTACTTCCGGCTCATATTGATCGCCGTCGTCTGTCTACTGGTTTTCATTTTCAGCAAAGCAGGACATAACTCATTAAGAAATTGACGATAATTTAACAAGTCCGCTCTTTGCAAGAACGTTCTGGATAACTATCAGATCACTATTATAGGATCAAAGAGTGGGGAATAAATCATTATCATCCAACTGAATCATGGACGACATCTTATTAACTGGCAATCTTTTTCCAGTGTAGTGATCCTACCCGCGTAATCAGTCTGTACCCTCCAGGTAAAGTGTCAGGCAATTTAGTCACCCTATTGTTGATAACCGCCAGAAAAGTAATATGTTCAGAAAGATGATCTAATAAAGTTGTGAGTTGTAGGTCGCTGAGATCTAGTATAAGGCAATGATATTTCAAACATTCCCGCATCCAAGTTTGTTGCGCGAAAATTTACCTAAAGAAAAAATAATAAGCCTTAATATTTTTACAGTATTTCAACTTATAGCAGAATAAATGTTCGTAGATGGCGTAAAAACCTGATGAGCAGGAACATCGATAGCCAGTAAATCACTCCTGTGGTAATGCAGGCCACCTGATGACTGTGAAGGTCGCTTCATCTGAAGCGCCGCTGAAGTCCAGCGATTTAAGGTGAAAAGTAGCCAGCAGGCGCTTCTGCTGGTCCATATTCCTCTATTTTGCCAGGCCATACTGAAGTGCCACACAGGTATCTGCCAGAGCGGTCCTAAGCTAATAAATATAAAAGCAGTTACTGCCTACCTCAAGAAATATGCGCTCATGATCATTTAAAGCTCTTTTCAAGAAACTGATAATAAGCTTGTCAATATAATATTATGCAGTCTCTATTAAGCGCCTGGTTTATTTGTTTTGCATAATCATATAGTTGACTTTTCGAGTAAGAATTTTCTTGCAACGACAAATAAACGTGTTTTATATCTCTAAATAAGCATACATCACCATGGATATGAGCCTCTATATAATTCCCTTCATAGCCTGTACCATAATTAGAGTGAGCTAAAAACTTTTCGCCCTTAGCCATTTTAACCAAACTCTTAAAGCAATTATAACCAAAAAAATCATTTTGACAGGATGCGATCAGGTTCTCCATATGCCAAAATGTAGATAATTTACTCGTATCCAGACCAAATCTGTGGCCGTAGGTATCAAAAGGTGAAAATGTACAATTTGTTTTTACATTATCATTTAATTCAAAAAATGATTTCCCATAGGCGCTGGCACCTCCATTTTCACCGTTCAGAAAGTCCAGTGCAGCATAAATTGGTCTGCTTGTAGGGCTAAAAGTTTTACTGTTGGGAGTATATGCTACGGAAAAACCGCCTGTCTGACCATATGGGGCATAAGGTGAATCTGTAAGCTTCTCCAGTTCAAATGCTTTAGTTTCAACTGAATCACGTCCGACATTATAAGCAGGTAAATCGCCTGGTCTGCAACCTAATGCATAAGAGTTCAGATATTCTTTATTTTTTAAGAGAGAGACAAAGTCAATTTTTGCTGCATTAAAATTTATTGTCAGCCGGGCATTTTGTAAAACATCCACCATCTTATTTAGCAAGAGAGCGCAATCTATTTCGGCACCACACTCACGGCTTATCCGCCTGAGCGCTTTTTCTCTTATTATGTTAGCGTCGCGCTGACACCTGGAATGAATATGTGCAAGTACTTGTTTTCCGAAAAGGCGACCGTACGCCTTTTTACGTTCTTCATTGCTGAGACCGCAAAACACTTCATCAAAAGAAAGCCTGTACGCTGCGCTTACAGAACCTCTCGCCGCTCTGCTTTCTGGAAATGGCGGAACATCTTCAACAACATTTTTAACTTGCTGAATGTCTGAAGACAGAGGAGTATGTCCGACATTTTTTTCCTTATCTGTTTCCAGATATTCCGGAACCTTTACACTTCCACTATAGCAGATAGGTTTGAGCATATGTCTCCTGAATTTTTACGACTAATAGTATTCACTTTCGCTGATGTATTCTTTATCAGGCTGATATTTCAACACTTCTTAGCCGCCTTGTAGAAGTGCAAATAAAGCATACTAATAATTTCATAAAATACTTAATCTACCCACTATTGCAGTCTATAAATTATCACCTTTTATTGAAATATTATCCTGATAATAACAACAAATCTGATAAGGCACTTTCAAAAAATAGCCAAACCACACATCATAAAGAAAACCACTACAATCAAAACCGGTAACTATCAACTTTCAGGGGGGCTCAGGTTACCATGACGATCGGGGTAAAGGATAGATTACTATTGCGGTCTGAATTGAGGGAGTTTTGATAAATTATTTTGATAACCGTTCGAATGCTAATAAATAAAAACGGGAACGTTAAGTCCCCGTTTTAGTTTTTAACAATTATCGTTATCACATATTTGCGATAATCGCGTCGCCAAACTCACTACATTTCAGCAGCTTAGCGCCTTCCATCAAGCGTTCAAAGTCATAGGTCACGGTCTTCGCGGCAATCGCGCCTTCCATACCTTTAACAATCAGATCCGCCGCTTCGAACCACTGCATGTGACGCAGCATCATCTCCGCAGACAGAATAATGGAGCCTGGGTTGACTTTATCCTGGCCCGCATATTTCGGCGCAGTCCCGTGAGTGGCTTCAAACAACGCGCATTCGTCGCCGATATTCGCACCCGGTGCAATACCGATACCGCCAACCTGAGCCGCCAGGGCATCGGAAATATAGTCACCGTTCAGGTTCATACAGGCGATAACGTCGTATTCCGCCGGACGCAACAGGATCTGTTGCAGGAACGCATCGGCGATAACGTCTTTAACCACGATCTCTTTACCCGTGTTCGGGTTCTTAATTTTCAGCCACGGACCGCCGTCAATAAGCTCACCGCCGAACTCGTCGCGCGCCAACTGGTAGCCCCAGTCTTTAAACGCGCCTTCGGTGAACTTCATGATATTGCCTTTATGTACCAGCGTGACGGAATCGCGATCGTTAGTAATAGCGTATTCAATCGCCGCGCGAACCAGACGTTTAGTGCCTTCTTCAGAACACGGTTTGATACCGATACCGCAGTGCTCCGGGAAGCGAATTTTCTTCACGCCCATCTCTTCGCGCAGGAACTTGATCACTTTCTCAGCGTCTGCAGAGTCAGCTTTCCATTCAATTCCGGCGTAGATATCTTCAGAGTTTTCACGGAAGATGACCATATCGGTCAGCTCCGGATGTTTCACCGGACTTGGCGTGCCCTGATAGTAACGAACGGGACGCAGACAAACGTACAGGTCAAGCTCCTGACGCAGGGCAACGTTCAGAGAGCGGATACCGCCGCCAACCGGCGTGGTCAACGGACCTTTAATCGCTACGCGGTAATCACGAATTAAATCAAGGGTTTCAGCGGGAAGCCAGACATCCTGGCCGTAAACCTGTGTGGATTTTTCTCCGGTGTAAATTTCCATCCAGGAAATTTTACGCTCGCCTTTATAGGCTTTCTCGACGGCGGCATCGACCACTTTAAGCATGGCTGGAGTGACATCAACACCGATACCATCGCCTTCAATAAACGGGATAATCGGATTCTCAGGAACGTTGAGTTTGCCGTTTTGCAGGGTGATCTTCTTACCTTCCACCGGAACAACTACTTTGCTTTCCATTCACCTCTCCTTCGAGCGCTTCTGGTTTGCTCGTCTGTCATCGCGCTGCATGTGCAATGGCGTCCTGCTGCACGACTGCGTTAGAGCAATTTTTTGTTAATGTTTTGTAATGAGCATGTCAATACTACCCTATTGTTTGCCGCCATGAAAGACACTCATTATTGCGCTATAATGCGGCAATTAATAAGTTCTGAAAACACCATGCAAAAAACTTCTTTTAGAAATCACTACGTTAAGCGATTCAGCTCACGACAAGCATCTAAATCACGGAAAGAAAACCAGCCAAAACGCGTGGTTTTGTTCAATAAACCTTACGATGTGTTGCCGCAGTTCACGGATGAAGCAGGTCGCCGCACGTTAAAAGATTTTATTCCTGTGCAAGGCGTTTATGCCGCAGGCCGCCTGGACCGCGACAGCGAAGGGCTTTTGGTGCTGACTAATGACGGCGCGCTGCAGGCGCGCCTCACGCAACCGGGCAAGCGCACCGGCAAGATTTACTATGTTCAGGTAGAAGGCATCCCGGATAATGAAGCGCTACAGGCGCTTCGTACTGGCGTCACGCTCAACGATGGCCCTACCCTGCCCGCCGGTATTGAGATTGTCGCGGAACCTGACTGGCTGTGGCCGCGCACCCCGCCGATTCGCGAGCGGAAGAATATTCCCACCAGTTGGCTAAAAGTCACCTTATATGAAGGCCGCAACCGCCAGGTAAGACGCATGACAGCGCATGTCGGTCATCCCACTCTACGATTAATTCGTTACAGCATGGGCGACTACACGCTCAACGGCCTCGATAATGGACAGTGGCGCGAGATCGCACAGGAGAAAGACAGATGAAACGGCTTCTCATTGCTTTTGCTTTATTAACACCGTTATCCGTCAATGCGGCCAGCTTCGACTGCCAGAAAGCGCAGGCTGCGGATGAAAAGGCTATCTGCGCGCACCTGACGCTGAATGATAAAGACGTGGAAATGCACACCAAATATCAGTTTCTGAAAGGGTTGTTCGCGATGGGCAGTCGCGGCGCCCTGCAGGACGCCCAGCAGAGCTGGCTTAAACAGCGTCAGCAGTGCAAGGCCGACGTCACCTGCCTGACAAAAGCTTATAACGAGCGTCTGAAACAGCTTGACGCGATCTATGACCACATTGATAAACCGCTGTAATAAGGATGCCTATGTTCAAGCCGCACGTGACCGTTGCCTGCATCGTACATGCCGAAGATAAATTTCTGGTGGTGGAAGAGACCATCAACGGTAAATCGTTATGGAATCAACCTGCCGGACACCTGGAGGCAGATGAAACGCTGGCGCAGGCCGCCGCGCGTGAACTGTGGGAAGAGACTGGCATCACGGCGCAACCACAGTATTTTATCCGTATGCATCAGTGGATTGCGCCGGATAAGACCCCGTTCCTGCGCTTTTTATTCGCTATCAAGCTTGATCATATTTGCGCGACTGCCCCCCATGACAATGACATCGATTGCTGCCGTTGGGTGAGCGCCGACGAGATTCTGAACGCGCCGAATTTACGTTCTCCGCTGGTGGCTGAAAGCATTCGCAGTTATCAAACGGGACAACGTTACCCCTTATCCATAGTGGGCGAATTTAACTGGCCGTTTACAGAGGGTGTCAAGTAAAGGGCTGCGTGGTAGAATACGCCGCCTTGAAGTTCAATGTCGCGAGTATTCCAATGTCAGAAAACCCAAAAAAAGTGATCGTCGGCATGTCCGGCGGTGTCGATTCCTCCGTTTCCGCCTGGCTGTTGCAACAACAGGGTTATCAGGTAGAAGGCCTGTTCATGAAGAACTGGGAAGAGGACGATGGTGAGGAATACTGTACCGCAGCAGCCGATCTGGCTGACGCGCAGGCCGTGTGCGACAAGCTTGGCATTGAACTGCATACCGTCAATTTTGCCGCAGAATATTGGGATAACGTCTTTGAACTGTTCCTTGAAGAGTACAAAGCGGGCCGTACGCCGAACCCGGATATTCTGTGCAATAAAGAGATCAAATTTAAAGCCTTCCTTGAATTTGCCGCAGAAGATTTAGGCGCCGACTATATCGCCACCGGTCACTACGTTCGCCGCGCGGATGTAAACGGCAAAAGCCGGTTGTTGCGCGGGCTCGACGGCAACAAAGATCAGAGCTACTTCCTCTACACGCTTGGCCATGAGCAGATTGCGCAAAGTCTGTTCCCGGTTGGCGAGCTGGAAAAACCGCAGGTGCGTAAAATCGCCGAAGATCTGGGGCTGGTAACCGCCAAGAAAAAAGATTCTACCGGTATCTGCTTTATCGGCGAGCGCAAGTTCCGCGACTTTTTAGGGCGCTATCTGCCTGCGCAGCCGGGGAAAATTATTACCGTTGACGGCGATGAAATCGGCGAGCATCAGGGTCTGATGTATCATACGCTCGGTCAGCGTAAAGGGCTGGGAATCGGCGGCACCAAAGACGGTAGCGAAGACCCCTGGTATGTGGTGGATAAAGACGTTGAAAACAATGTGTTAATTGTCGCTCAGGGGCATGAGCACCCACGCCTGATGTCGGTAGGCCTCATCGCCCAGCAGCTACATTGGGTCGATCGCGAACCGTTCACCGGCACCCTGCGCTGTACGGTAAAAACCCGCTACCGCCAGACCGATATTCCGTGCACGATTAACGCGCTGGATGACGATCGTATCGAGGTCATTTTTGACGAGCCGGTTGCCGCCGTTACGCCGGGCCAGTCCGCTGTCTTTTACAGCGGCGAAGTCTGCCTGGGCGGCGGCATTATCGAGCAGCGACTGCCGCTGACGGTCTGATTATTCAATACACAACATCATTCAAGCCGCCTCAAAGCGGCTTAAAAGATGAAGTGTATTTTATTTGATACAAGGAAGCAGTGATTGTGGCAAAGAATTATTATGACATCACCCTCGCGCTGTCTGGCATTTGCCAGTCGGCACGCCTGGTGCAACAACTGGCGCACCAGGGGCACTGTGATGCCGACGCGTTGCACGTTTCACTCAACAGTGTCATTGATATGAATCCCAGTTCTACTCTGGGCGTGTTCGGCGGCAGCGAAGCTAACCTGCGTCTTGGTCTGGAAACACTGCTCGGCGTGCTGAATGCCAGCAGCCGACAAGGACTTAACGCCGAACTGACGCGTTATACGCTTAGCCTGATGGTGCTGGAGCGCAAGCTGTCATCCGCCAAAGGCGCGTTGAATACGTTAGGCGATCGAATTAACGGCCTGCAGCGCCAGCTTGACCATTTTGATTTACAGTCAGACACGTTAATGAGCGCCATGGCGGGCATCTACG
This sequence comes from Salmonella sp. A7, assembly GCF_020181675.1. Taxonomy (NCBI): domain Bacteria; kingdom Pseudomonadati; phylum Pseudomonadota; class Gammaproteobacteria; order Enterobacterales; family Enterobacteriaceae; genus Salmonella; species Salmonella sp. A7. The sequence goes on from NZ_CP084001.1 coordinate 2,664,482, forward strand.
TGGATGTGATTAGCCCATTGGGCCCGCGCATTCAGGTGACGGGCTCCCCGGCCGTTCTGCAAAGTCCGCAGGTTCAGGCCAAAGTCCGCGCTTCGCTACTGGCAGGCATCCGTGCAGCCGTGCTCTGGCATCAGGTAGGCGGTGGTCGCCTACAGCTTATGTTTTCTCGTCATCGCCTGACGACTCAGGCAAAACAAATTCTTGCTCATTTAACCCCGGAGTTATGATCTATGGAATTATCCTCACTGACCGCCGTTTCCCCTGTCGATGGACGCTACGGCGATAAAGTCAGCGCGCTGCGCGGAATTTTTAGCGAATACGGTTTGCTGAAATTTCGTGTACAAGTCGAAGTACGTTGGCTGCAGAAATTAGCCGCGCACGCAGCGATCAAGGAAGTTCCTGCTTTTGCTGCCGACGCAAACGGTTACCTGGATACGCTTGTTGCAAACTTCAATGAAGAAGATGCCGCGCGCATTAAAACCATTGAGCGTACGACTAACCATGATGTGAAGGCAGTTGAGTATTTCCTGAAAGAAAAAGTGGCTGATATCCCGGAACTGCATGCCGTTTCCGAGTTTATCCACTTCGCGTGTACGTCAGAAGACATCAACAACCTGTCTCACGCGCTGATGTTGAAAACCGCTCGCGACGAAGTAGTCCTGCCATACTGGCGTAAGCTTATCGATGCAGTGAAAGATCTGTCCGTACAGTATCGCGATATCCCTCTGCTCTCCCGTACCCACGGTCAACCTGCCACCCCGTCTACGCTGGGCAAAGAAATGGCTAACGTGGCTTACCGTATGGAGCGTCAGTTCCGCCAGCTCAACCAGGTGGAGATCCTCGGTAAAATCAACGGCGCCGTAGGCAACTATAACGCGCATATCGCCGCCTATCCGGAAGTTGACTGGCATCAGTTCAGCGAAGAGTTCGTCACCTCACTGGGCATCCAGTGGAATCCTTACACCACCCAGATTGAACCGCATGATTATATTGCGGAACTGTTTGACTGTATCGCGCGCTTTAACACCATCCTGATCGATTTCGATCGCGATGTCTGGGGCTATATTGCGTTGAACCATTTCAAACAGAAAACCATCGCCGGGGAGATCGGTTCTTCTACCATGCCGCATAAAGTTAACCCCATTGACTTTGAAAACTCAGAAGGCAACCTCGGTCTGTCTAATGCAGTATTGCACCATCTGGCAAACAAACTGCCGGTTTCCCGCTGGCAGCGCGATCTGACCGACTCAACCGTTCTGCGTAACCTGGGTGTCGGCATCGGCTATGCGCTTATCGCTTATCAGTCCACCCTGAAGGGCGTCAGCAAGCTGGAAGTAAACCGCGATCATCTGCTTGACGAACTGGATCACAACTGGGAAGTATTAGCCGAACCGATCCAGACCGTCATGCGCCGCTATGGTATTGAAAAACCATATGAAAAACTGAAAGAGTTGACCCGTGGCAAGCGTGTTGATGCCGAAGGAATGAAACAGTTTATTGATAGTCTGGCCCTGCCGGAAGCAGAAAAAACGCGCCTTAAAGCCATGACGCCGGCAAATTATATCGGTCGCGCTGTGACTCTGGTCGACGAACTTAAATAATGTCTGCCTCACCCTCTTTTCTTCAGAAAGAGGGTGACTATTTGTCTGGTTTATTAACTGTTTATCCCCAAAGCACCATAATCAACGCTAGACTGTTCTTATTGTTAACACAAGGGAGAAGAGATGATGCGCGTACTGGTTGTAGAGGATAATGCATTATTACGCCACCACCTGAAGGTTCAGCTCCAGGATTCAGGTCACCAGGTCGATGCCGCAGAAGATGCCAGGGAAGCTGATTACTACCTTAATGAACACCTTCCGGATATCGCTATTGTCGATTTAGGTCTGCCGGATGAAGACGGCCTTTCCTTGATACGCCGCTGGCGCAGCAGTGATGTTTCACTGCCGGTTCTGGTGTTAACCGCGCGCGAAGGCTGGCAGGATAAAGTCGAGGTTCTCAGCTCCGGGGCCGATGACTACGTAACGAAGCCATTCCACATCGAAGAGGTAATGGCGCGTATGCAGGCGTTAATGCGCCGTAATAGCGGTCTGGCCTCCCAGGTGATCAACATCCCGCCGTTCCAGGTGGATCTCTCACGCCGGGAATTATCCGTCAATGAAGAGGTCATCAAACTCACGGCGTTCGAATACACCATTATGGAAACGCTTATCCGTAACAACGGTAAAGTGGTCAGCAAGGATTCGCTGATGCTTCAACTGTATCCGGATGCGGAACTGCGGGAAAGTCATACCATTGATGTTCTCATGGGGCGTCTGCGGAAAAAAATACAGGCCCAGTATCCGCACGATGTCATTACCACCGTACGCGGACAAGGATATCTTTTTGAATTGCGCTAATGAATAAATTTGCTCGCCATTTTCTGCCGCTGTCGCTGCGGGTTCGTTTTTTGCTGGCGACAGCCGGCGTCGTGCTGGTGCTTTCTTTGGCATATGGCATAGTGGCGCTGGTCGGCTATAGCGTAAGTTTTGATAAAACCACCTTTCGTTTGCTGCGCGGCGAAAGCAACCTGTTTTATACCCTCGCCAAATGGGAAAATAATAAAATCAGCGTTGAGCTGCCTGAAAATCTGGACATGCAAAGCCCGACCATGACGCTGATTTACGATGAAACGGGCAAATTATTATGGACGCAGCGCAACATTCCCTGGCTGATTAAAAGCATTCAACCGGAATGGTTAAAAACGAACGGCTTCCATGAAATTGAAACCAACGTAGACGCCACCAGCACGCTGTTGAGCGAAGACCATTCCGCGCAGGAAAAACTCAAAGAAGTACGTGAAGATGACGATGATGCCGAGATGACCCACTCGGTAGCGGTAAATATTTATCCTGCCACGGCGCGGATGCCGCAGTTAACCATCGTGGTGGTCGATACCATTCCGATAGAACTAAAACGCTCCTATATGGTGTGGAGCTGGTTCGTATACGTGCTGGCCGCCAATTTACTGTTAGTCATTCCTTTACTGTGGATCGCCGCCTGGTGGAGCTTACGCCCTATCGAGGCGCTGGCGCGGGAAGTCCGCGAGCTTGAAGATCATCACCGCGAAATGCTCAATCCGGAGACGACGCGTGAGCTGACCAGCCTTGTGCGCAACCTTAATCAACTGCTCAAAAGCGAGCGTGAACGTTATAACAAATACCGCACGACCCTGACCGACCTGACGCACAGTTTAAAAACGCCGCTCGCGGTTTTGCAGAGTACGTTACGCTCTTTACGCAACGAAAAGATGAGCGTCAGCAAAGCTGAACCGGTGATGCTGGAACAGATCAGCCGGATTTCCCAGCAGATCGGCTATTATCTGCATCGCGCCAGTATGCGCGGTAGCGGCGTATTGTTAAGCCGCGAACTGCATCCCGTCGCGCCGTTGTTAGATAACCTGATCTCCGCGCTCAATAAAGTTTATCAGCGTAAAGGGGTGAATATCAGTATGGATATTTCACCAGAGATCAGTTTTGTTGGCGAGCAAAACGACTTTGTCGAAGTAATGGGCAACGTACTGGACAACGCTTGTAAATATTGCCTGGAGTTTGTCGAGATTTCGGCTCGCCAGACCGACGATCATTTGCATATTTTCGTCGAAGATGACGGCCCAGGCATTCCCCACAGCAAACGTTCCCTGGTGTTTGATCGCGGTCAGCGCGCCGATACCCTACGACCAGGACAAGGCGTGGGGCTGGCTGTCGCGCGCGAGATTACGGAACAATACGCCGGGCAGATCATTGCCAGCGACAGTCTGCTCGGCGGTGCCCGTATGGAGGTCGTTTTTGGCCGACAGCATCCCACACAGAAAGAGGAATAAACATTTCTGTGCGTTCTTCCACGCATCTCGTTAAGCATCCGTTATAATCGGTGTCAGATACCAGCCTGCGGATACTTAACATGGAATACCAATTAACTCTTAACTGGCCCGACTTTCTTGAACGCCACTGGCAAAAACGCCCGGTGGTGTTAAAACGTGGGTTTAGCAACTTTATCGATCCGCTCTCGCCGGATGAGCTGGCGGGGCTGGCGATGGAAAGCGAAATCGACAGCCGTCTCGTTAGCCATCAGGATGGCAAATGGCAGGTCAGCCATGGCCCTTTCGAAAGCTACGATCATCTGGGTGAGAGCAACTGGTCGCTGCTGGTACAGGCGGTAAACCACTGGCATGAACCCACCGCCGCCTTGATGCGCCCGTTCCGCGCTCTGCCGGACTGGCGTATCGACGATCTGATGATCTCCTTTTCCGTCCCCGGCGGCGGCGTTGGCCCGCATCTGGATCAGTATGATGTGTTTATTATCCAGGGAACCGGTCGCCGTCGCTGGCGCGTGGGCGAAAAGCTGCAAATGCGTCAGCACTGCCCACATCCCGACCTGTTACAAGTCGATCCGTTCGAGGCCATTATTGATGAAGAGCTGGAGCCGGGCGACATTCTGTATATTCCGCCAGGATTCCCGCATGAAGGCTATGCGCTGGAAAACGCCATGAACTATTCGGTCGGTTTTCGCGCGCCCAATAGCCGTGAGCTGATCAGCGGTTTTGCCGATTACGTCCTGCAACGGGAGTTGGGCAATACATACTACAGCGATCCGGATATGCCGTCCCGCAAGCATCCGGCGGATATCCTGCCGCAGGAGATGGATAAACTGCGTAATATGATGCTCGATTTGATCAATCAACCCGCGCATTTCCAACAGTGGCTTGGCGAGTTTCTCTCTCAGTCACGCCACGAACTGGATATTGCGCCGCCGGAGCCGCCGTATCAGCCTGATGAGATTTACGATGCCTTAAAGCAAGGCGAGGTATTAGTACGTCTCGGCGGGCTTCGCGTATTGCGTATCGGCGATGAGGTCTATGCGAATGGCGAAAAAATAGACTCCCCGCATCGCCCCGCTCTGGAGGCGCTCGCCAGTCATATTGCACTAACCGCTGAAAACTTCGGCGATGCGCTGGAAGACCCGTCCTTCCTCGCCATGCTGGCGGCGCTGGTGAATAGCGGGTACTGGTTCTTCGAAGGATAAGAACATCGCAATGCCCGGCGACCGCCGGGCTGACGCAAACTATCCACAACGATCGCCGCTAGGTTTGGCGAAATCGTTATATTGCGGATCGCTTGGGTAAATCGAGTGGGCCATTCGATGGCGAAATGACAATTGTCGGTAACGTCGCGCCAGTACGTTATCGCCAAGACCTTCGGCAATATTAGCCAATTGCTGTAATCGTTCATACTGCATCTTTGCTGGATAAGCTACGGCATCAAGCGTAAAGGCGCGTTCCGCAAAGTATTTTGCTTGTTCAAACTGTTGATTATTCTGATAAAGCAGCGAAATACCATGCAACACCATTGATACGTCAGACTGCCGACGTTTATATTCTTCCAGCAATGGGAGATAGAAGGAAGTACTGTCCAGGTCGATGTTTTCGGGCAAATAAAAGCGTAATCGTGATATTACCGTCGCCATTGGCGTTAAACGGCTCTGGTAATACGCGATAAGTTTAAGGTAGAGATCTTTCGCTTCCTTATAATGATGGCCCTGTGCATAAAAGCCAGCAAGATTATTGCTGTCAACCGTCATTTCGCCGAATTCGGCGCCATAAAGCGTTTGCTCAATTTTTAGCGCCTGACTTAGCGCATTAATCGCCTCGCTAATATGCCCTGCATTATAAGCAATATTTGCTTTCTGCTGCAAAAAAGAGGCGACGCGCTCACGATTATCCCAGGTTTTATCTCGTAAAATAACGCCCAGCCACTGCTGCTCCGTTGCGTCTATCTTCGCCAAATAATAGGCTTTACGCGCACTATCACATTCGACATCCCACTCTTCCAGCGCCTCAGAATAAGCGTCGCGCATCCTGTTTAAGGTATAAACCAATGCCTCCGTCGATGCCTTTTTGTCTTTAAGCCGCCACGTTAATGCCTGCTCTTGCCAGGCTATCTGCTGACGGTAATCAACCTTGATCTCGTATCGCCACTTCTCTGTCGGTGAATACTCTATATAACGATCGTTACTGTAAACATTAAAGGCCGCCAGGTGTTCAAACATATCGGCCCGATCGCCCGGATAAGTGCCCGCCGGAAATGTTTTCATGATTGCCCGCGCTCGCAGCAGCATTTGCGGCGTTAACTCCGGTTTACCCAGCCATTGATAAATATCGCTTTGTAATAGCAGGCTACGAACAAGCTGTATTGAGCGTTTGCCATATTGCCGCGAGGCCAGCCTCACCGCATCATCAATAAACGTTATGCAGGTTTCATCGCCGGTCATAAAACATGCTGCAGATTGTTGCTGGCGCTGAGACCAGGAAGGCGGATATTCGGCGCTCCAGGCAGAAAAATTTATGGCGGAAAATATCCCGCCATAAATAATAAAACGCTTCACCACAATGCGTAACATTCGCTACTGGCCGCGCTTCGCCGTCAACTCCGCGATACGTACAATCACCTGTACCGCTTTTTCCATCCCCTCCAGCGTCACAAACTCATGTTTACCATGATAGTTATATCCGCCGGTAAAGAGATTAGGACACGGCAGGCCCATAAACGACAGTTGCGCTCCGTCTGTACCGCCGCGAATCGGTTTCATCTCCGGCGTAATATGACAGTCGCGCATGGCCTGCTGGGCGATATCGAGAATATGCGGATGTTCAACCACTTTTTCGCGCATATTGTAATAACTGTCTTCTATCACCAGCTCGATATAGCAGTCCGGATGCAGTCCCTTACCGACTTTTTTGGCAATCTCCATCATTTTGCGTTTACGCGCTTCAAACTGCTTACGGTCGAAATCGCGAATGATGTAGTGCATTTCGGCCCGATCAACGGTGCCTTTCATGCTGGCCAGATGATAAAACCCTTCGTAACCTTCGGTGGTTTCAGGCGCTTCATCCGCCGGCACTTCCGCGTGAATCCTCGCCGCCAACGACAGCGCATTGACCATCACGCCTTTCGCCGTACCAGGATGCACGTTATTGCCGACGATTTTGATATTCACCGAGGCGGCATTGAAGTTTTCAAACTCCAGTTCGCCCACGCCGCCGCCGTCGACCGTATAGGCCCACTGCGCGCCAAATGCCTCAACATCGAAGTGCTTCGCGCCTTTCCCTACCTCTTCGTCAGGCGTAAACGCCACTTTAATGTCGCCGTGGGGAATAGGATTACCTTTCAGCACCGCCAGCGCAGTCATGATCTCCGCAACGCCGGCTTTATCGTCCGCGCCCAGCAATGTCTTACCATCGGTAGTAATCAGCGTCTGTCCCAGTAATTGATGCAGTACCGGGAACATCACGGGTGACAACACCTCATCGCCAATCCCTAATGCTATATCGCCGCCGCGATAATTCTCGACAATCTGCGGGTTAACGTTTTTACCGCTGAAATCCGGAGAGGTATCCACATGGGAGATAAAACCAATGGCGGGAATATCCCCCTCAACATTGGCCGGGAGCGTCGCCATCAACGTCCCTTTTTCGCTTAATGTAATGTTAACCAGCCCCATCTCTTCGAGCTGCTGTTTGAGCAAACGTAGTAACTTCCACTGCCCCTCAGTGCTGGGAACCTGCCGAACACCCGACTTTGATTGGGTATCCAGCGATACGTAGTGTAAAAAACGCTCAAGTAGTTTATCCATGCAGTCACCCTCACTTTTCGTGACAACATTATTAATAAGCAAGAAAAGACAAATATTGCGTCAGGTCACTTTTATCCCTGCAAACAAGAATATTTCACTTTGACACGCTTTCTGACTATAAAGCTAAGTCAGTAATTCGCAACAAGGATTGGCGATCACAGTGGTTTGCCGTAGAATGACCGGCCTCATTAAGAGTGATTAAGGTGGTTAACCACAAACCCCGCAGCGGTCAGCCATCCGTTGCGTTTACATGGGACAGAGTAAGAAATTGAATAAACAACCGCGTTCGCTTTCACCGCTGGTGCTTTTGTCGGGAATTAGCAAAAGTTTCGATGGCAAAGAGGTCATTTCACAACTGGATTTGACCATTAACAATGGCGAATTCCTCACGCTGCTTGGCCCTTCCGGCTGCGGTAAAACAACCGTTCTTCGCCTGATTGCCGGCCTGGAAACCGTTGATGCCGGGCATATCATGTTGGATAACCAGGATATCACCCACGTTCCCGCCGAAAATCGTTATGTGAACACCGTATTTCAAAGCTACGCTTTATTTCCGCATATGACGGTGTTTGAAAATGTCGCGTTTGGCTTACGGATGCAAAAAACGCCAGCCGCCGAGATTGCGCCCCGCGTGACCGATGCGCTGCGTATGGTGCAGCTTGAAGAGTTTGCACAACGTAAACCGCACCAGCTTTCCGGCGGACAGCAGCAGCGTGTGGCTATCGCCCGCGCGGTGGTGAATAAACCTCGCCTGTTATTACTGGATGAATCGCTCTCCGCGCTGGACTATAAATTGCGCAAACAAATGCAGAACGAGCTTAAAGCATTACAGCGTAAACTCGGTATCACGTTTGTTTTTGTCACTCACGATCAGGAAGAAGCGCTCACCATGTCCGATCGTATCGTGGTAATGCGTAATGGCGTGATTGAGCAAGACGGCACGCCGCGTGAAATCTATGAAGAGCCAAAAAACCTGTTTGTCGCCGGTTTTATCGGCGAAATTAACCGCTTTGACGCAACCGTCATTGAACGGCTTGATGAACAGCGCGTCCGCGCCAGCGTAGAAGGTCGGGAGTGCAATATATACGTCAATTTCGCTGTCGAACCAGGCCAAAAACTGAACGTCCTGCTGCGACCGGAAGATCTACGCGTCGAAGAGATCAACGATGATAACCACATCGAAGGGCTTATCGGCTACGTGCGCGAGCGCAATTATAAAGGTATGACGCTGGAGTCGGTGGTTGAACTGGAAAATGGCAAAATGGTGATGGTCAGCGAATTCTTCAACGAAGACGATCCTGACTTCGACCATTCACTTGACCAAAAAATGGCCATTAGTTGGGTAGAAAGCTGGGAGGTCGTACTGGCTGATGAAGAACACAAGTAAATTCCAGAATGTAGTGATTGTCACTATCGTCGGTTGGCTTGTGTTGTTTGTTTTTCTGCCCAACCTGATGATCATTGGCACCAGCTTTCTGACCCGTGACGACGCCAGTTTCGTCAAGATGGTCTTTACGCTGGATAACTACGCACGCCTGCTCGATCCGCTCTATTTTGAAGTGCTCCTGCACTCTCTGAATATGGCGCTGATCGCCACCCTCTCCTGCCTGGTGCTGGGCTATCCTTTTGCCTGGTTCCTGGCGAAGTTACCGGAAAAGATACGTCCGTTATTGCTGTTTTTGCTGATCGTTCCTTTCTGGACCAACTCACTGATCCGCATCTATGGGCTGAAAATATTCCTGAGCACTAAAGGCTATCTCAATGAATTCCTGCTGTGGCTGGGCGTGATTGATACGCCGATTCGCATCATGTTCACCCCGAGCGCCGTTATTATCGGCCTGGTTTACATTTTGCTGCCGTTTATGGTCATGCCGCTCTACTCCAGCATTGAGAAGCTCGACAAACCACTACTGGAGGCCGCACGCGATCTCGGCGCCAGTAAAATGCAAACGTTCATCCGCATCATTATTCCATTAACCATGCCGGGCATTGTCGCCGGTTGCCTGCTCGTGATGCTACCGGCAATGGGCCTGTTCTACGTCTCCGATTTAATGGGTGGCGCGAAAAACCTGCTGATTGGTAACGTCATTAAGGTACAGTTCCTGAATATTCGCGACTGGCCGTTTGGCGCGGCGACCAGCATTACGCTGACCATTGTGATGGGACTCATGCTGTTGATTTACTGGCGGGCTTCCCGCTTATTGAATAAGAAGGTGAGTGATATAAGCGATTAATTGCGCAACGCTAACAAATCCACACGCATTCAGGCATGAAGTTTATTCAAGGGTAAACTTCATGCCTCCGGCATAAAAAACGCATGAAAGCAGTTGCCGCCAGTATTGCAAATCTACAGCATCATCCGCGCCAGGCCTTCTTTTATTTTTACCTGTAGCGACGCTATCACAGACAGTAATGCGTTTATACGCGAAGCTCTCAGGTTTTATACTGATTGCCAGTCTCTTTTAAAAATTATATTACATCCGATGCGCCCGCAGTGGAGATAGAAAGGGCCGATTTAATCAATTATGTAGTCATTTTTACTCCAGTATAAGTGAGATTAATATGCCGATTACTATAGGGAATGGTTTTTTAAAAAGTGAAATCCTTACCAACTCCCCAAGGAATACGAAAGAAGCATGGTGGAAAGTTTTATGGGAAAAAATTAAAGACTTCTTTTTTTCTACTGGCAAAGCAAAAGCGGACAGTTGTCTACATGAGATGTTGTTTGCCGATCGCACCCCCACACGAGAGCGGCTTACAGAGATTTTTTTTGAGTTAAAAGAGTTAGCCTGCGCATCACAAAGAGATAGATTTCAGGTTTATAATCCTAATGAAAATGATGACACTATTATTCTTCGCATCATGGATCAAAACGAAGAGAACGAATTGTTACGTATCACTCAAAATACCGATGCCTTTACCTGTGAAGTCATGGGGAATGCTTATTTTTTAATAAAAGATCGCCCCGATATTTTAAAACCGCATCCACAAATGACGGCCATGATTAATAGAAGATATAGCGAAATCGTAGATTACCCCCTCCCTTCGACATTATGTCTCAATCCTGCTGGCGCGCCGACATTATCGGTTCCATTAGACAACATAGAGGGGTATTTATATTCTGAATGGAGAAAAGGAAATTTAGATGAGTGGAAAACGCAAGAAAAGGTAACCTACCTGGCAGCGAAAATTCAGTCTGGGATTGAAAAGACAACGCGCATTTTACAGCATGCGAATATATCCGAAAGTACTCAGCAAAACGCATTTTTAGAAACAATGACGATGTGTGGCTTAAAACAGCTTGAAATACCACCACCGCATACCCACATACCTATTGAAAAAATGGTAGAAGAGGTTTTACTGGCGGATAAGACGTTTCAGGCGTTCCTCGTAACGGATCCCAGCGCCAGCCTAAGCATGTTAGCTGAGATAATCGAAGCCATCTCTGATCAGGTTTTTCACGCCATTTTTAGAATAAACCCCCAGGCTATACAAAAAATGGCGGAAGAACAGTTAACCACGCTACACGTTCGCTCAGAACAACAAAGCGGCTGTTTATGTTGTTTTTTATAAAATCAGACGACGCTTTCTCAAACGTCACGTTCAGGGTTTACTCACGTACTCCATGTTTGCCTACAGAGTAACCTCTTGCCTGGTGCAATAATGCCGCATATGACCGGATCGGATGAGAATAGTCATTTAAATGGCCTTTTTTTCCCGCTCGTCTGGCAATTTGTTGTAAAATTCGCGGCTTCAAGCGGCAGCTTGCTTCTTCCTGGCTGCTGATAACCGCGAGACGTTTTGGAGAGATTTTGGAGAAGAGAAAAAATTGATCATTTTCAATACTCTAAAAGCACCCCATCCTCTGAATAAGAAGGTGGAACTTGAATGATCGGTCGGCTGCTCCGTGGCGGTTTCATGACTGCCATCTATGCGTATCTGTATATTCCCATCATTATTCTGATTGTGAACTCCTTCAACAGTTCGCGGTTCGGCATTAACTGGCAGGGCTTTACCACTAAATGGTACGAACTCCTGGTCAATAACGACAGTCTGTTGCAGGCCGCTCAACATTCACTGACGATGGCGATTTTTTCAGCGACCTTCGCCACGTTGATTGGCTCGTTAACCGCGGTGGCGCTTTATCGCTACCGCTTTCGCGGGAAGCCATTCGTCAGCGGGATGCTGTTTGTAGTAATGATGTCGCCGGATATCGTGATGGCGATCTCCCTGCTGGTGCTGTTTATGTTACTCGGCATTCAACTGGGCTTTTGGTCGTTGCTGTTCTCGCACATCACCTTTAGCCTGCCGTTTGTGGTCGTCACGGTCTATTCGCGCCTGAAAGGCTTTGATGTCAGAATGCTGGAAGCCGCAAAAGACCTGGGGGCCAGTGAGGTAACGATTTTACGCAAAATCATTCTGCCGCTGGCGATGCCGGCGGTGGCGGCGGGCTGGTTGCTGAGCTTTACGTTGTCGATGGACGATGTAGTAGTCTCGTCGTTTGTCACCGGGCCGGGCTATGAAATTTTACCCTTAAAGATTTATTCCATGGTAAAAGTCGGCGTTTCACCAGAAGTGAACGCGCTGGCGACCGTTTTATTGGTGCTGTCTCTGGTAATGGTCATTGCCAGCCAGCTTATTGCTCGTGATAAAACCAAGGGCCGATAAGGCCCGTAATTCAGGGGACGTTAAATGAAAAAATGGTCACGCCACCTGCTCGCGGCGGGCGCCCTGGCGCTGGGTATGAGTGCCGCTCATGCCTCCGACAACGACACGCTCTATTTCTATAACTGGACTGAGTATGTACCGCCGGGCCTGCTGGAACAGTTCACTAAAGAGACCGGCATTAAGGTGATTTATTCGACCTACGAGTCGAACGAAACCATGTATGCCAAACTCAAAACCTATAAAGATGGCGCGTATGACCTGGTTGTTCCTTCTACATACTATGTCGACAAAATGCGCAAAGAAGGCATGATCCAGAAGATCGATAAGTCGAAATTAACCAATTTCCACAACCTCGATCCGGAAATGCTCAACAAACCGTTTGACCCCAACAACGATTATTCTGTTCCGTATATCTGGGGCGCAACGGCGATTGGCGTGAACAGCGATGCTATCGATCCAAAAACCATTACCAGCTGGGCTGACTTGTGGAAACCGGAATATAAAAACAGCCTGCTTTTAACCGACGATGCGCGAGAAGTCTTCCAGATGGCGCTGCGCAAGCTAGGTTATTCCGGTAACACTACCGATCCGAAAGAGATTGAAGCGGCATATGAAGAGTTGAAAAAACTGATGCCGAACGTAGCGGCCTTCAACTCCGATAATCCGGCGAATCCGTATATGGAAGGGGAAGTCAACCTGGGGATGGTGTGGAACGGTTCAGCCTTCGTTGCTCGTCAGGCTGGCACGCCGCTGGAGGTCGTCTGGCCGAAGGAAGGCGGTATTTTCTGGATGGATAGCCTGGCTATTCCGGCGAACGCGAAAAATAAAGAGGGCGCGCTGAAGCTAATCAACTTCCTGCTGCGTCCTGACGTCGCGAAAGAGGTGGCAGAAACCATCGGCTACCCTACCCCCAACCTGGCGGCGCGTAAGCTGTTAAGCCCGGAGGTCGCCAATGATAAGTCGCTCTATCCGGATGCGCAAACCATCAGCAAAGGCGAGTGGCAAAACGATGTCGGCGACGCCAGCGCCATTTATGAAGAGTATTATCAAAAGCTAAAAGCAGGACGCTAATTCAGCCAAAGCGCCTGTCGGGCCTACAGATGAACGTAACGTGAAATGTAGGCCGGATAAGGCGTTACCGGGCAAACAGCACTACAGCCCTTTCAGGAATTTATCAACAAATTCCGGCACAACCTGGCTTGCCGGGCCGTAGTGCTTCTCTTCAAACTCGCTGCCGACCTGGCTTGGCTCAAGATTCAGTTCCACCGTATGTGCGCCGTGCAGTTTTGCTTCATGCACAAAACCCGCAGCCGGATAGACATGACCGGATGTGCCAATGGCGATAAAAATATCCGCCATCGACAGCGCCATATAAATTTCATCCATGCCAAGCGGCATCTCGCCAAACCACACCACGTGCGGACGTAGCGGCGCCGGGAACTGGCAGCAGTGACATTTATCTTCCGGCATCACATCGCCGTTCCATTCCAGAATCTGGCCGCTTTGCGAACAGCGCACCTTCAACAGCTCGCCATGCATATGAATGATGTTGCGATTGCCCGCGCGTTCATGCAAATTGTCGATGTTTTGCGTCACCAGCAAAAAGCGATCGCCAAGCGCTTCTTCAAGCTTCGCTAACGCCAGATGCGCCGCATTGGGTTGTATTTCCGGCTGTTGAAGCTGCTGACGGCGAGCATTATAAAATGTCTGCACCAGCCCCGGATTACGGGCGAATCCTTCCGGCGTGGCCACATCTTCAACCCGATGCTCTTCCCAAAGGCCATCCGCCGCGCGAAACGTACGAATACCAGACTCTGCAGAAATTCCTGCACCTGTAAGGACTAATACTCTTGGGTTTTCCATCATTTCCGGCACCACTCTGTCTCTGAAAAAGATCCGCTGGCGCAGACGTTCACGCAACAGACGTTTATTTTTACGAAAGCGGCTTAATCGATGAAACCGACGCGACTGCATAACAACCTCTTTTTTGATTAGTCGGTAAGATGTAAAAAAGCAGCACCGCGCATCCCACCTGCATCCCCATGCCGCGCACGCTCAATGCGCGGCGCGCGGGCAACAGGGAGGAGATGGCGCGGCAGTCTTTCCGCCAGTTGCGTTGTTATTGCCGTAAAGTTCGATAGTCCGCCGCCGATCACTAATAAATCGGGATCGACAATCGTCAGTATATTCCCCAGACAAACCGCCAGTAAATCCAGATAGCGCTCAACATGCGCGTGCGCCTGCTCATCGCCCTGCTCCCACAACGCGATAATCTCCGGCGCCTGCAGCGATTGATCATAATAATGCTGATATAGCCACGCAAACCCGCGCCCGGACAGATAATTCTCAATGCAGCCCATCTGACCGCATCCACAACGGCGGAGAGGAAAATCAAACCCCATCAACGTTAGCGCGTCAACCGGCAAACGCATATGGCCAAACTCGCCGGTGATATAGCTCTGACCGGTAATCGGCTTCCCGTTTAGCACCAGGCCACCGCCGACGCCGGTGCCGAGGATAAGCCCCATAACCAAAGGATATTGCGTGAATTCATCATCCCAGGCTTCGGACAAGGCAAAACAGTTAGCGTCATTGTCCAGACGCACATCGCGATCCAGTCGGGCGCTGAGATCGGCGCGCAACGGCTTACCGCTGGCTGCCGGGACATTCGCGGCGTACAGCGTGCCGTCTTCGGTTTCCGGCATACCGGGTATGCCAATCCCTACCGCCCCTTTTACGCCAAATCTCTGGTCGGCTTCCGCGACCAGCTCGCACACGGCGTCTAAAAAGGCGCTATAGCTGGTATGGGGCGTGGGAACCCGTTTTTCCCACTGCAGCCGCCGCGTTGAGTCAAATACGCCTAACGCAATCTTTGTTCCGCCAATGTCAAACCCGTAATACATCACCGCTCCTTGTTTTTATATTCCGCGATTACTGGCCGCTCAATACTCGCGCAGGGTCAATGTTGCTCGCCCGCCGCGCCGGATACCAGCTCGCCAGTAAGCTTAACAACAACGCCGTGACCAGTACGTAAACAACGTCCAGCCAATGTAATTCGGATGGCAGGAAGTCGATAAAATAGATATCGCCGGACAAAAACTGATGCCCGATCGCCTTTTCAATCCCATTAATAATGGCGGTAAGCTGAAGCGAAACAACAACGCCGATCGCCACGCCAATCAAACTGCCCAGCAAGCCCGCCAGTAGTCCGTACCAGACGAAAATGGCACGAATCAAACCATCTTTCGCCCCCAGCGTTCTTAATACCGCAATGTCGCCGCTTTTGTCTTTTACCGCCATCACTAAGGTGGAAACGATATTAAAACAGGCCACGCCGATCACCAGAATCATCGCCAGATACATAATGGCGCGAATCATCTGGATATCGCGATACATATAGCCGTAGGTGCCGATCCAGCTCTTAATGTAGACATAGCTGTTAGTCACCTCACCCGCGTCACGCACCAGTTTGTTCGCATTAAACACGTCATGGACTTTAAGCGCGATACCGGAAACGCTGGACCCCATATCCAGATACTGCTGCGCATCCTCAAGCGGGATCATGGCGAAGCTGTGATCGAGCTGGCCGCTCAGTTGCAGAATCCCGATGACATGCAAACGCACGCGTTTGGGCTGGAGCAGCTTATGGTCGGCATTCGCATTGGGGATCATGATGGACACCCAGTCGCCCTGTTTCACGTTCAGCGCATCGGCGACACCTTTGCCGAGAATGATCTGCTGTTCGCCCGCTTTGAAATGATCCCAGGCGTGATTTTGCACAAATGACGGTAACGCGCTAAGCTGCTGCTCTTGCTTAGGGTCGACGCCTTTAACCTGAATGGCGCGCAAATTCGCCCCGCTCTCTACCAGGCCGGTAAAATTGATATACGGCGCGGCGGCGGCAATGCCCGGCACCTTCTGCACTTTTGCCAGCGCTTCACGCCAGTTAGTCCACGGCTGATTGACCGCTTCAATCTCCCCGTGTGGAACCACCGCCAGAATACGGTTGTTCAACTCGCGTTCGAAACCGTTCATCGCGCTTAAACCGACAATCAATACCGCCACGCCCAGCGCGATACCGATGGTAGAAATGACGGAAATGAGCGAAACCATACCGCCGCGCCGCCGCCCACGGCTGAAGCGCAACCCAATTAATAATGATAAAGGCGACGCCATTACTCAGCCCCCATCAGGCTCAGTTCCGCCGTCAGGCGACCATCGCGCATCTCAAGCTGGCGGCTCATACGTTTCGCCAGTTGCAAATCGTGAGTCACCACCAGAAACGCGGTTCCCTGCAGACGATTTAACTCGCCCAGAAGCTCAAAAATACTGTCGGCATTACGCGCATCCAGATTACCGGTCGGCTCATCCGCCAGTACCAGACGCGGATTATTCACCAACGCGCGCGCTATCGCGACACGCTGGCGCTCACCGCCGGAAAGTTCCGAAGGTCGATGGGTTGCGCGATGCTCCAGCCCTACGGCGTGCAGCATTTCTCGCGCCCGAGCGTCAATCTCCGCCGGTTTCTTTTTGCCAATTAATAATGGCATCGCCACGTTTTCCAGCGCCGTAAAATCCGGCAGGAGATGATGAAACTGATAGATAAACCCCAGTTTCTGGTTACGTAATTCCGCTTTTGCCGCAGAAGAGAGTTTGCTCATCGGCTGGCCGCTAAAAATCACATCGCCAGAGGTAGGCGTATCCAGCCCGCCTAACAGATGCAGCAACGTACTTTTACCCGAACCGGAACTGCCGACGATCGCCATCATTTCGCCTTCGCCGATACTGAAGCTGACATCGTGCAACACGTCGGTTTGTACGGTGCCTTCCTGATAGCGTTTGCACAGGTTGTCGCATTGCAACAGGATCTTATTCATAACGTAAAGCCTCAGCGGGTTGAGTGGCGGCAGCGCGCCAGGAAGGATAAAGCGTAGAAAGCAGCGCGATGGCCATTGCCACCAGCGCGATAACGATCACCTGTAACGGCTCTATCGCTACGGGCAACGCAGCGCCATCCAGAAACGCGCCGATGATCGGCATCAGGTTATTCAGTTGGCTGGCAAGCAATGCGCCCAGCGCGGCGCCCAACAGCGCGCCGATAATCCCGGCGCTGGCCCCCTGCACCATAAAGACCATCATAATTTGTCGCGGCGTCAGCCCTTGAGTTTGTAAAATCGCCACTTCGCCCTGCTTCTCCATGACCATCAGGCCCAACGAAGTAATAATGTTAAAAGCCGCGACCGCCACGATGAGACTCAGCAACAATCCCATCATGTTCTTTTCCATGCGCACAGCCTGGAACAACTCGCCTTTGCGTTCGCGCCAGTCCTGCCACTTCGTGCCTTGCGGCAGCGTCTGTTGGCTGAGGGTATCGACTTGCAGCGGTTCATCCAGCCACAGACGCCAGCCGGTAATATTGCCTGCCGGATAGCGCATTAAACGCGACGCGTCCTGAATATTGACCAGCATTTCATAGCCATCGACCTCGCTATTGGCGGCAAATGTGCCAATCACCGTAAACAGACGCTGGCTGGGCAGACGTCCCATTGGCGTAAACTGGCTGGCAGATGGCACCATTAGCCGAATCTGATCGCCGCGGTTGACCCCTAACTGTCCGGCGAGCTGCTCGCCGAGGATGACATTATACTTACCCGGCTGTAATTCGCTTTGCTTCACATTAACCAGATACGGCGTTAATGGATCTTTTTGCGCCGGATCGATACCCAACATCACGCCAACCGCAACGCTACGCGCGCTTTGCAGTACGACATCGCCCGTCGTCAGCGGCGCAATACGGTTAACGCCTTGCAGATTCACCGCTTTTTCCGGCATCTGATTCGGGTTAAGAGAACCATGTTCAGCAGAGAGGATGGCCTGAGGCATCAAACCAAGAATGTTATTTTGCAGTTCGCGCTCAAAACCGTTCATCACCGACAATACCGTGACCAGCGCCATCACCCCCAGGGTAATGCCGATAGTGGAAAGCCAGGAAACGAAGCGACCGAAGCGATCTGCTGCACGCCCGCGCATGTAACGCAGGCCGATGAATAGAGCGACAGGTTGATACATGTAATCCGTCTGGTTGCTGTTAGCAAAGTCCCGAGTATATAAGCGAAAGCGGAATGCGTAAATGTCTGAACCGTAAGAGTTCGTCAGCGCTATTCTGAAAAAGGCCGACAAATCAAGTCACTTACATGTTCATACTTTACCTGTTCGACGTGTTATCCGGCGGATTCAATTTGCTAATAAACAACGATCGCGGATAATAAAGAACATTGCTTATCAGTCATATGCCCCTGAATACCTGAGTCCTTCATGCTGTCCCGGCGCGCAGCCAACCATGAAGCAGCCTGAAGGGTGACGCGTAGAGTGCGGCGTAAAACAAAAAGAGATACTGACAACCGTTATGCCTGAAAAACAACGTTACACGCTGCCGACAAAAGCGGGCGATCAGCGCCAGTTGGGCGAACTTACCGGCGCCGCCTGCGCTACGCTGGTGGCGGAGATAGCCGAACGCCATGCCGGTCCGGTGGTACTCATAGCGCCTGACATGCAAAATGCTCTGCGATTGCATGATGAAATCCGCCAGTTTACCGATCAGATGGTCATGAACCTGGCGGACTGGGAAACGCTACCGTATGACAGCTTCTCCCCGCATCAGGAAATTATCTCTTCGCGCCTGTCCACGCTCTACCAGTTGCCGTCAATGCAGCGCGGCGTCTTGATTGTACCGGTAAACACCCTGATGCAGCGCGTTTGTCCGCATAGCTATCTGCATGGTCATGCGCTGGTGATGAAAAAAGGCCAGCGGCTGTCCCGCGACGCTCTGCGCGCGCAGCTTGACAGCGCCGGTTATCGGCATGTCGATCAGGTGATGGAGCATGGCGAATACGCGACGCGCGGCGCGCTGTTGGATCTCTTTCCGATGGGCAGCGAACAGCCTTATCGCCTCGACTTTTTTGATGATGAAATCGACAGCCTGCGTCTGTTTGACGCGGATACCCAGCGTACGCTGGAGGAGGTCGAGGCCATCAATTTGTTGCCCGCGCACGAATTTCCTACCGACAAAGCCGCTATTGAGCTTTTCCGTAGCCAGTGGCGCGATACCTTTGAGGTAAAACGCGACGCCGAGCACATCTATCAGCAGGTCAGCAAAGGCACCCTGCCCGCCGGGATCGAATACTGGCAGCCGCTCTTTTTCAGCGAACCGTTACCGCCATTATTTAGCTACTTCCCCGCCAATACTCTGGTGGTGAATACCGGCTCGCTGGAAACCAGCGCCGAACGCTTTCAGGCCGATACGCTGGCGCGTTTTGAAAATCGCGGCGTCGATCCTATGCGCCCGCTTTTGCCGCCGGAAGCCCTCTGGCTACGGGTAGATGAGCTCTTTTCCGAGCTTAAACGCTGGCCTTGCCTCCAGCTTAAAACCGACCATCTGCCGGAAAAAGCCGCCAATACCAATCTTGGTTTCCAGAAATTACCGGATTTGGCTATCCAGGCGCAGCAGAAAGCGCCGCTGGACGCGCTGCGTAAGTTCCTCGAATCTTTCAGCGGTCCGGTGATTTTTTCGGTGGAAAGCGAAGGACGCCGCGAAGCGCTGGGGGAGCTCCTGGCTCGCATAAAAATCGCGCCGAAGCGGATATTACGCCTGGACGAGGCGCAGGATGCGGGACGCTATCTGATGATTGGCGCCGCAGAACATGGTTTTATCGACACCCAACGCAATCTGGCTCTGATTTGTGAAAGCGATCTCCTGGGTGAGCGGGTTGCACGTCGCCGCCTGGATTCCCGTCGTACGATCAACCCGGATACGTTGATTCGTAACCTGGCGGAGCTCCACGTCGGTCAACCGGTAGTGCATCTGGAGCACGGCGTCGGACGCTATGCCGGCATGACCACTCTGGAGGCTGGCGGCATTAAGGGTGAGTATCTGATGCTCACCTACGCCAATGACGCCAAACTGTATGTGCCGGTCTCCTCATTGCATCTGATTAGCCGCTATGCCGGCGGCGCGGAAGAAAGTGCGCCGCTGCATAAACTGGGCGGCGACGCCTGGTCGCGCGCCCGGCAGAAAGCGGCGGAAAAAGTGCGCGATGTCGCAGCGGAACTGTTGGATATTTATGCGCAACGGGCGGCAAAAGAGGGTTTTGCCTTTAAGCATGATCGTGAGCAATATCAGTTATTCTGCGACAGCTTCCCGTTTGAAACGACGCCCGATCAGGCACAGGCGATTAACGCCGTATTGAGCGATATGTGCCAACCGCTGGCGATGGACAGGCTTGTGTGCGGCGACGTCGGCTTCGGCAAAACCGAAGTGGCGATGCGCGCCGCGTTCCTGGCGGTGGAAAACCATAAACAGGTAGCGGTACTGGTGCCGACCACGCTGCTGGCGCAGCAACACTATGACAACTTCCGCGACCGTTTCGCCAACTGGCCGGTACGCATTGAGATGCTGTCCCGCTTTCGCAGCGCCAAAGAGCAGACGCAAATCCTGGCGGAAGCCGCCGAGGGTAAGATCGATATTCTGATCGGTACGCATAAACTGCTACAAAGCGATGTGAAGCTGCGCGACCTCGGCCTGCTGATTGTCGATGAAGAGCACCGTTTCGGCGTGCGCCACAAAGAGCGAATTAAGGCGATGCGCGCCGATGTCGATATTCTGACGCTCACGGCGACGCCGATCCCGCGGACGCTGAATATGGCGATGAGCGGTATGCGCGATCTCTCCATTATCGCCACCCCCCCTGCCCGTCGTCTGGCGGTAAAAACCTTTGTCCGCGAGTATGATAGCCTGGTAGTAAGGGAAGCGATTCTGCGTGAAATCCTGCGCGGCGGTCAGGTTTACTATTTGTACAATGACGTCGAAAATATTCAGAAAGCCGCAGAGCGGCTGGCGGAACTGGTGCCGGAAGCGCGAATCGCTATAGGCCACGGGCAGATGCGCGAACGTGAGCTGGAACGGGTCATGAACGATTTCCACCATCAACGTTTTAACGTGCTGGTGTGTACTACCATTATCGAAACGGGGATCGACATTCCCACCGCTAACACGATCATCATTGAACGCGCGGATCATTTCGGCCTCGCGCAGTTGCACCAGTTGCGTGGCCGCGTAGGGCGCTCGCACCACCAGGCCTACGCCTGGCTATTGACGCCACATCCTAAGGCCATGACCACCGATGCGCAAAAACGGCTGGAGGCGATTGCGTCGCTGGAGGATTTAGGCGCCGGGTTTGCGCTGGCGACCCACGATCTGGAGATCCGCGGCGCGGGCGAACTGCTTGGCGAAGAGCAAAGCGGCTCAATGGAAACCATTGGCTTCTCACTCTACATGGAACTGCTGGAAAACGCCGTCGATGCGCTGAAAGCAGGCCGCGAACCCTCGCTGGAAGATCTCACCAGTCAGCAAACGGAAGTCGAGCTGCGAATGCCGTCGTTACTGCCGGATGATTTTATTCCGGATGTTAATACCCGACTGTCATTCTATAAACGCATTGCCAGCGCGAAGAACGAAAACGAGCTGGAAGAGATCAAAGTGGAATTGATCGATCGCTTCGGCCTGCTGCCCGATCCAGCGCGTAATCTGCTGGATATCGCCCGCCTGCGCCAACAGGCGCAAAAGCTCGGCATCCGAAAACTGGAGGGTAACGAGAAAGGCGGAACGATTGAGTTCGCCGAGAAAAACCACGTTGACCCTGCCTGGCTTATCGGGTTGCTGCAAAAACAACCGCAGCATTTCCGTCTGGATGGCCCGACGCGCCTCAAGTTTATTCAGGATTTAAGCGAACGTAAAACGCGTATAGACTGGGTACGCCAGTTCATGCAGCAACTGGAAGAAAACGCTATTGCATAAGCGTCAGGCCGGGCGTCATTACCCTGCGTCCGGCCTAATCTTTACAAATTCTTTGCACTTCCCTGCAGTTCCAGACACAGCCAGCCGCCATAATTCTTATTTCCTCTTTTATAAAAATAACCACATAATAATCATGGGTTTATTATAATGTTCAACAATACGCGACTCTCTCGCTGGTGGGCGTTGTTTGCGCTTACCGCGACCATCATGCTTGCCCTTCCCGCGCAGGCAAATACGTGGCCTCTTCCGCCCCCCGGCAGTCGACTGGTGGGAGAAAATAAATTCCATGTCGTTGAAGACGACGGCGGCTCGCTGGAGGCGATCGCCAAAAAATATAACGTGGGCTTTTTAGCCCTGTTACAGGCCAACCCCGGCATTGATCCTTACGTGCCACGCGCAGGCAGCGTGCTGACGATTCCGCTGCAAACGCTGCTACCGGACGCGCCACGTGAAGGTATCGTCATTAACCTCGCGGAATTACGGCTTTACTATTATCAACCGGGGAAAAATACGGTCACGGTCTACCCTATCGGGATTGGCCAACTGGGCGGCGATACCCTGACGCCAACGATGGTGACGACCATTTCGGATAAACGCGCCAATCCAACCTGGACGCCGACCGCCAATATTCGCGCCCGTTATAAAGCGCAAGGCATCGATCTCCCCGCCGTGGTGCCTGCCGGTCCCGATAACCCAATGGGGCATCACGCGATTCGTTTAGCGGCCTACGGCGGCGTCTATCTGTTACATGGCACGAATGCCGATTTTGGCATTGGTATGCGCGTCAGTTCCGGCTGTATCCGTCTGCGCGACGGTGATATAGAGACATTGTTCCGTCAGGTCACGCCGGGAACCAAAGTGAATATTATCAATACGCCGATTAAAGCCTCGGTGGAGCCAGGCGGCGTGCGACTGGTGGAAGTTCATCAGCCGCTGTCTAAAAATATAGGCGACGATCCGCAGGTGCTGCCGATTGTGCTGAATGGCCCGATGCAGACCTTTAAGGACGCGCCGCAGACCGACGCCGCGGTGATGGAACATGTTATGGAAGTGCGCTCCGGAATGCCGGTGGATGTAACCCGTCAATCAGAGGCGAAACCGCAGTCGCTGTAAGCGTGAATAGCTGACCGACAAAAAAGCCTCGCGATGCATCGCGAGGCTTTCTCTTTTTATTGTGGCAATCGCGGCGGCATTAATGAGGGTTAATGCTTACTTATAGATTACCGCCGTACCGTGAAGGGTATTCGGGCCGGTAACAGAGGTAATACGGAAAGACTTCGCCCCCATCTCCTGCGCTTTTTGCGCCAGCTGATCTTCCAGCGAGCCCAGATTCGTGCCGCCATTCGCGGAAATGGTGCCAAACTTCTGTTGACCTTCTGGCGTTGCCTGAACTTCAACGGCGGCGAAGCTGGCGAATGAGAGCGAACTCAGTACCACAGCAGCGATGAGGGTTTTTACGATTTTCATAGTGATGACCTTTAGCAGATGAATGGGTGTCGTAAGCATTAACTTAACGATCGATAAGTTAATCATAGATGTGATCTACATCACACGTCAACTTCTTTTTATAATGATCGTTATATAATTTATAAAGATGTTATTTTTCATGTGAATAGAATTGATTTATTTTTCTAATGAATACTCTGGAGCCAGAAGTGGTTTGTTTTTATAATAGAGAGACCGCTCTTTAAACAGGTACAACGGCATCATGACAACGGATACCACGAGTTGCGCGAAGAAAAGCCGTGGCCGACCAAAAGTGTTCGACAGGGAAGCTGCGCTTGATAAGGCCATGACTCTCTTCTGGCAGCACGGCTATGAAGCAACTTCGCTTGCCGATCTCGTAGAGGCTACCGGGGCGAAAGCGCCTACTCTCTATGCGGAATTCACTAACAAAGAAGGATTATTTCGCGCTGTCCTGGATCGCTACATCACTCGCTTTGCCTCAAAGCACGAAGCCCAGCTCTTTTGTGAAGAGAAAAGCGTGGAATCGGCGCTGGAAGATTACTTCACAGAAATTGCCGCCTGCTTTACCAGTACGGACACGCCGGCTGGCTGCTTTATGATTAATACGTCCGCCACCCTCGCCGCCTCCTCGCGCGATATCGCTCGCACGGTAAAATCACGCCACGCCATGCAGGAACAGACGCTCATCCAGTTTTTGCGCCAACGTCAGGAGCGCGGTGAAATTCCGGCGCACTGTAACCCGCAGGCGCTCGCGGAATATATCAACTGTATTTTACAGGGAATGTCGATCAGCGCCCGCGAGGGAGCCACCTTCGAACAACTGATGCAAATTACGCGTACGACCCTGCGCATCTGGCCTGAACTGCTCAAGTCCTGAACAACGCAGCTTCGGATAAAAAAAGCCCCTCAGCCTGAGCGAATGAGGGGCTAACTTGCAGAGTACAGCTTTTTTATGCTTTGTTATTCAGAACCAGTTGACCATTGCCGTCTAGGGGAATTTGCGTTCCGGGGTCTTTATCCATGCGGATTTTGCCCTGCTGATCGCCAATTTTATAGGTCACGTCGTAGCCAAGCATCTTTTCAGATTTGTCATACACCGTCTTACAGCGTTGCTGCGTGGTAGTATAAGTATCACTTTCCTGCATTGATCCCTGGATTTGATTGCCAGCATAACCGCCGCCCAGCGCCCCGACGACCGTCGCCACATCTTTACCACGACCGCCGCCAAATTGATGTCCAATCACGCCGCCTGCTACTGCGCCAAGCACCGAGCCGGCAATACGGTTTTCGTCCTGAACCGGTCTGCGATGCGTGACCGTGACATTACGGCACTCCTGACGCGGCGTTTTTACCGTCTCTTTAATCGGTTTAGCCGATATCACCTGCGCATATTGCGGACCACGATCAAATACGTTGAGACTGGCCACTGCCGCCACACCCAGCGCAGCCGCTACGCCAATCCCTATACCCGCCAACATTGATTTATTCACGGGAGTTCCTCCTTCGTTGCTATTGGTAACAATTTTGCAACCAGTATGCGAACAAAGCCAATCGGAATGAGGATGAAAAATGCGGGATGAGGCGGTAAAGCTGAAGGATTCGGACAACTCCGAAGCGAGTGATGGAGAAGCGCTCACCGGCGCGAGCAGCCGGTGAGGCGCAGAGAAATTAATGCAGTTTCAGGCGCGGACGAATGACGCGGTTAATACTGCCCACCAGCATCATCAGGCCAGTTTTAAAGTATCCATGCAGCGCTATCTGGTGCATACGGTATAGCGAGATATACACGAAGCGGGCGATACGTCCTTCAATCATCATTGAACCGCGGGTCAGGTTCCCCATCAGACTACCCACGGTAGAGAAGTTGGACAGAGAGACCAGCGAACCATGATCTTTATACTGGTAAGCTTTCAGCGGTTTGCCATTCATCTGCGCCAGAATGTTATTCATCGCGCAGGTAGCCATCTGATGCGCCGCCTGAGCGCGAGGCGGCACAAAACCTCCCTCCGGACGTGCGCAGGAAGCGCAGTCGCCAATCGCATAAATATCAGGATCGCGCGTGGTTTGCAGCGTCGGTTCCACCACCAGTTGGTTAATGCGGTTCGTTTCCAGACCACCAATCTCTTTCATAAAATCTGGCGCTTTGATACCCGCCGCCCACACCATCAGATCGGCCTGAATATATTCACCTTCTTTCGTATGCAGACCGCCTTCGTCGGCGCTGGTGACCATAGTTTGCGTCAGCACGCGAACGCCCAGTTTGGTCAGTTCATTATGCGCGGCGCTGGAGATACGCGGCGGCAACGCAGGCAGAATACGCTCGCCAGCCTCAACCAACGTCACGTTCAGCGCGTCGTTGGTCAGCCCCTTATAACCATAGCTATGCAGCTGTTTTACCGCATTATGCAGTTCAGCCGACAGCTCAACCCCCGTCGCACCGCCGCCAACGATGGCGATATTGACCTTACCGTTCGCGCCCAGATTAGCCGAATACTTGAGGAACAGGTTCAGCATCTCCTGGTGAAAACGGCGCGCCTGATGCGGGTTATCGAGGAAGATACAGTGCTCTTTCACGCCCGGCGTGTTGAAATCATTAGAGGTGCTGCCCAGCGCCATCACCAGCGTGTCATACGCGATTTTGCGCTCCGGCACCAGCAGTTCGCCCTTTTCATCACGCAACTCGGCAATGGTGATGGTTTTCGCTTCGCGATCGATATCCATCACCGACCCCAGTTGGAACTGGAAACCATGATTACGCGCATGAGCCAGATAGCTCAGCGCATCCACGCCTTCGTCCAGAGAGCCAGTCGCCACTTCGTGCAGCAATGGTTTCCACAGATGGCTGTGATTTCTGTCTACCAGCGTGATTTTCGCTTTTTTCTTGCGCCCCAGTTTATGGCCTAACTGCGTCGCCATTTCCAGCCCGCCAGCGCCGCCGCCGACAATCACGATCTTTTTTAATGGTGTAGTCAACGTGACCCCCTTAAATTTATTAACCAATTGTTAATTAAACGTTATTAGTATAGCCTTTAATTAACAACAAGTTACGTTAATGAGAATAAGCTTCTGATATGAGAATAGCATGAACGGTGCATTGGTCATACCAAAATTGATGTGCATCAAGTTTTCATGCTGAAAAGATAGACAGCTTGCGAGAATTGAGCATAAAAAAACCAGCCGCAAGGCTGGTTATCCGGTCACTGATAACGCCATATTGCCGGGGGCGTTACCCCAGCGTTTTAAACGCTTTGATACGTTGCAAATGCGGCGAAATATTTTTGAATTTGTGAGTCTGTTCCTCATCCCACACAATTTCATAATACGGGTGAAGAGCTTGCGCTGAGCGTTGGCTGTCCAGCGCTTCGTCATGACGCGAGAGGATCACCAGACAACGATCGCGATTTTTTTCGCGAAAGTTGGTCACGCACTTTGTGGCGATGTCCGCATATTCTTCCGGGCGATCGATTTTCCCCTCCATGTTTTCATAGGGGAACAGGTTCGGGTTAAAAACCACCTGACGGATATCGCACAAAAAGCCAATCCGCTCCGCCCAGTAACCGCCCAGCCCCACGCCACAGATTAAAGGGCGCTCGTCCACATTCAACTGCAACATTTTGTCCACTTCTTTCAGCAGATGCTGCATATCGTGCTTAGGATGCCGCGTACTGTAGCTTACCAGCCGAACATCCGGGTCGATAAACTGTAATTGCAACACTTTTTCATGGTTGCCCGGACTATTTGAATCAAAACCGTGTAAATAAATAATCATCTGGCACCCTCACGAAAACTCGAGTTAATGACCTGCTTTTTCTTCCTGCCAGCGTTCATGTAACTGGTTGAGCTGGGCGCTGGCTGTTTTCCAGCGTGCTGAGTCCATGAGCTCCCGGCGTGAAAATGAACCTTTATGATACAAACGTGTAACACGTTCTGCTTTGATCGGCGACAGATTATCCAACACGCTGACCGCGCCTTTACGATTATTGCAGACCAGAATCATATCGCAACCCGCATCCAGCGACGCCTGAGCGCGCTCAGCATAGCTGCCCATAATCGCCGCGCCCTCCATCGACAGATCGTCGGAGAAAATGACGCCGTCAAAGCCTAACTCCTGACGCAGCACCGTTTTCAGCCAGTACGGCGAACCGCTTGCCGGACGCGGATCGATAGCGCGGTAGATCACGTGGGCAGGCATAATCGCATCCAGTTTATTCTCGCTAATCAGCGTGCGGAACACCGACATATCTTTGCCACGGATGTCCGTTTCAGGACGTGGATCGCACGGCGTCTCTTTGTGGGAGTCCGCCGTGACCGCGCCGTGGCCGGGGAAATGCTTACCGGTCGTTTTCATCCCGGCGTCATGCATGCCGTCAATAAAGCGCGTTGCCATTGCCAACGCTTTTGCGGGATCGGCATGATAGGAGCGCTCGCCAATTGCCGCGCTGATATGCCCGACGTCCAGCACTGGCGCAAAACTGATATCAATATCCATCGCGATCATTTCGCTGGCCATCAGCCACCCTGCCTCCTGCGCCAGTCGTCCCCCCTCTTGCAGTCCATGCAGCGCAAAAAAAGATTGCGCCGCGGGCAGGCAGGTAAACCCGTCACGGAAACGCTGTACGCGCCCGCCTTCCTGATCGACGGCCACCACCAGATGGTTACGCGATGCCGCCCGAATCTGGCGCACTAATTCGCGCAGCTGTTCCGGGTCATGGTAATTACGCGTGAACAGAATAAGCCCGCCAACCAGCGGATGCGCCAGTATCTCGCGCTCCTCCGCATCCAGCTCACATCCTTCGACATTCAACATTACTGGGCCCACACTGCTCTCCTTATCCTTTCATACGTAGCTGGCGCCAGGTTTCATCGGCCAGCCTGATAAATTGTTGCTCGCCGGTTTGTCGCCAGCGGTATTCGAACCACCCTGCTTTTAGCATAATGACCCACGGGTGCCATAATCGTATCTGTCGCCATAGCTGCCGAGCGTCGATTCGCGCGCGCGCGGCATAAGCGTCTGCCAGTTGCCGGTGCTGGCGTTCATCCTCAACCCATACTGCCGCCAGCTCCAACGCAATATCGCCGTCGCCGGCATACTCCCAGTCAATCAGTCTCAACCCGGCGGACGTTAATACTATATTGTCGCCATGGACATCCATATGCAAAGGCGCGAGCCGCAGCGGGCGAGGTTCACCGTTTTTTTGCAACTGTTTGAGCCGCCGCAACCAAAACGGCGTACGCCTTGCCGGATCGCAACACGACCAGTACTGCGCCAATAGTGGCGATAGCGCGATACGCCAGCCAAAACGCGGCTGTTGATGCAAATGATACAGTAAGGCCGCCAGTTCGTCGGCATCTGGCAGAGCGGAATTTACCACACCATGCAGATATTCTACCGCCATCCAGCCTGGCGTATAAAAAAGCGCTCGCGGCGCAAGACTGGCCGGCAATTGGGATAAGGCGCGGTAATGACGTAAAAAATGGGCTGGTGGAGCGTCGGGGTCGTGATGACGACGCAGCACGACACGGTGAGTATCGTGGTCAATAATACAGCTCCCGCCGCTTAGCCCCTGCGATGCGGCGACGGCGGGACGATACTGGGGAAAATAGCGCGACAGGATCTCGTCGCGCGTTAAGGGATTATTGTTGTTGGACCGCACCTTTACCTGACCAGATTATCTCGCCCGTTTGCACCAGCATTAACTGCATCTGTAATGCAGGCGCGTTAACGTTACCGGATGCGCTGGAGTAAAGTACATATTGCGCCCCGACGTTGCGCGCAATGCCAATAGCTTTACTGCGCGTTCCCAGACTATCCTGCGGAGACAACCCTAGCTGTTGTTTTGCCATCGAGAGTTGCTGTACGGAGACCAGCGTAAATTTACCGTTGTTCGCCAGCGCATTACGTAACGTTTCCGTTGCCTCGTTCGCATTTAACGACCCATTCGTCCGGTTATTCACGCTGTCGACAAGCAATACGCTTCCGGCCGTCACGCCATCAGCCTGCAACATTTTGCTGACCAGCGGTTGCATCGCGCCGTTCCAGTCATAGTGGCGCACCTTAGGCGCTGGCTGGCCCGTTTGATCTTCATGTTCGATCGGCCCCGGTTGCTGTGGAATGGTTGGCACAGACGGCACAACAGGAGGCTGTGGTGGCTGCGCGGGTTGTTCTGGCGCTGGTTTTACCTCTTCAACTGGCGCAGGTTGACGTTGCGCCATACACCCGGAGAGAAATATCGCCAGCGCAGCAATGGCAGCGTAGCGATGCATTTTTGTCATCAAAATTCACTCCTCACAAATAAAGATAAAGCCTGACCTTATGCGCCCCCAGATAATTGGCGCTGCCAAATAGCGTTACCGACGAACGCGCGGGTATGGTTACGCTACGCGGCGCCTCCAGCGGATGCATCTCCAGCCCCCGCGCGTCATACCAGTAAAACCGATAATGAACGGTTATGGGCTCTTGCCTTTCGTTATAGACGCGGGAAGAAGCTGATGGCTGGATATCAGACGCCGTCAGTTCAGGCGGCTCTGCGGTGACCCCCGCCGCCAGAACCGTGGACTCCATCACCAGCGACTGCGCGTCGCTTACCGGAATTTCAGGGTGTGACCGGCAGCCGGTAAGCAGCAGCAAGCCCAGAGAAACCGCGATGCATCCTTTGATCATATTTACAAGCCTTTATGCGCCAGCATCGGGCCTAGCGGGCGGCCGCCCAGTAGGTGCATATGGATATGATAAACTTCCTGGCCCCCATGACGGTTGGTATTCATGATTAAACGATACCCATCCTCGGCAATGCCTTCCTGTTCGGCGATTTTCGCCGCCACGGTGATCATCCGACCTAACGCCTGTTCATGTTCCGCCGTCACGTCATTGACGGTTGGGATCAGGATATTGGGAATAATCAAGATATGCGTCGGCGCCTGCGGTGAAATATCACGAAAGGCGGTGACCAGCTCATCCTGATAAACGATATCCGAAGGGATTTCACGACGAATAATTTTGCTGAATATAGTTTCTTCTGCCACGACGTTTTCCTTTTTCATAATAGCCCTTGCAGCGCACATGCTACGCCGAGCCATACTGCGAGTATAGAGTATGAGCGAGTTACCGACGCTCTTTCAACTTTAACCCACGATTTATTAAGCGAAAAATGACTACATGCTGGGCTTACCGCCATATCCCCCTGCCATGACGCCTTTGTACGCTTAAAAAATATTTTTAGTTTGCCTGTTTATACCGTTTTACACATTTAATACAAATGCGTATATTTCTCATTTGCATTTTTATGCGCATTAACTAGCAAAGAATGAAAAGGTTCAACGTCATACGTCCTGAACTTACCCCAATAACAAGCAAGGATTTTCAGATGTCTTTCATTCAATACCGCCGGGACAAACACCTTCAGTCCACCGCCGCACCGTCGCTGTTAGCTATGGGTATGGCGATGGCATTTATGCCTGCCGCCTTCGCGGCTGAGGATACCGTTATTGTCGAGGGCGCGACGACCGCTGACGCCGTAAACCGCGAAGAACAGGATTACAGCGTGAAAACGACCGCTGCGGGCACCAAAATGACGATGACTCAGCGCGATATCCCGCAGTCGGTCAGTATTGTCAGCCAACAGCGTATGGAAGACCAGCAGTTGCAAACCCTGGGCGAGGTGATGACCAATACGCTGGGGATCAGCGGAAGCCAGGCTGACTCCGATCGCATCAGCTATTACTCGCGCGGGTTTGAAATTGACAACTATATGGTTGACGGTATTCCAACGTATTTTGAGTCCCGCTGGAATCTGGGCGATGCGCTAACGGATACCGCGCTGTATGAGCGCGTGGAGGTGGTTCGCGGCGCGAATGGGCTGATGACCGGAACCGGTAATCCTTCTGCCTCAATAAATATGATTCGTAAACACGCCACCAATCGGGAGTTCAAAGGTAACGTCTCCACAGAATACGGTAGCTGGAATAAGCAGCGTTACGTCATGGATCTGCAAAGTCCGCTCACCGCAGACGGCAATGTCCGTGGGCGCATCGTGGCGGGTTATCAGAATAATGATTCCTGGCTGGACCGCTATAACAGTGAGAAAGCGTTCTTTTCCGGAATTGTCGATGCCGATCTGGGTGCAACCACTGGCCTTTCAGCCGGTTATGAATATCAAAAAATTGATGTCAATAGCCCGACCTGGGGCGGTCTGCCGCGCTGGAACACCGATGGCAGCAAAAATAGCTATGACCGCGCGCGTAGTACCGCCCCGGACTGGGCTTATAACAACAAAGAGATAAATAAATTCTTCGTCACGCTTAAGCAGCATTTTGCCGAAAGCTGGCAGGCGACCCTGAATGCGACCCATACTGAGGTCAAATTCGACAGTAAAATGATGTATATCGATGCGTTAGTCGATAAAGAGACAGGTACGCTGGTGAGTCCTTATGGCGCAAGCTACCCCGTGGTCGGCGGTACGGGCTGGAACAGCGGCAAGCGCAAAGTAGATGCCATAGATCTCTTTGCCGATGGCGCTTATGAGCTGTTTGGCCGTCAGCACAATATGATGTTTGGCGGCAGTTATAGTAAGCAGAATAACCGCTATTTTAGCGCCTGGGCGAACGTCTTTCCGGACGACATTGGCAACTTCAGCGCCTTTAACGGTAATTTCCCCCAAACCCACTGGGCGCCACAAAATCTGGCGCAGGACGATACCACGCATATGAAATCGCTGTATGCCGCTACGCGCATTTCGCTGGCCGACCCGCTGCATCTGATTCTTGGCGCTCGTTATACCAACTGGCGTGTTGATACACTGACCTACAGCATGGAGAAAAACCATACCACGCCGTATGCCGGGCTGATTTATGATATCAACGACAACTGGTCCGCTTATGCCAGTTATACCTCTATCTTTCAGCCGCAGAATAAACGTGACAAAGCAGGTCAATATCTGGCTCCGATTACCGGTAATAACTATGAAGCGGGCCTGAAGTCCGACTGGATGAACAGCCGCCTCACCACCACGTTGTCCGTGTTCCGCATTGAGCAGAATAACGTCGCTCAGGCAACCACTATTCCCATCCCTGGCAGTAATGGGGAGTTTGCCTGGAAGTCTACTGACGGAACGGTGAGCAAAGGCGTCGAATTTGAAGTGAACGGCGCAATTACCGATAACTGGCAGATGACTTTCGGGGCTACCCGATATGTTGCCGAGGACAATGAAGGTAACGCCGTGAACCCTAATCTCCCGCGCACCAGCGTGAAGTTATTCACCCGCTATCGTCTGCCGGCGATACCGGAGCTGACGGTCGGCGGCGGTGTGAACTGGCAGAATCGGGTTTACAAAGATACCACGACGCCGTACGGCACTTTCCGCGCCGAACAGGGCAGCTATGCGCTGGTCGATCTGTTTACCCGCTATCAGGTGACGAAAAATTTCTCCGTACAGGGAAACATCAACAACCTGTTCGATAAAACCTACGACACCAATATTGATGGTTCCATTGTTTACGGCGCGCCGCGTAACGTCAGCCTCACCTCCAATTATCAGTTCTGACAGACTGTCGGAGAGCGGCATATAAAGCGCCATTAAAAAAGGCAGCCGAATGGCTGCCTTAATTCTCCCCAACATCATTACTGCTTAGCTGTTACGGATGTACTCATCCATTTCCGTTTTCAGGTTATCGGATTTCGTACCGAAAATAGCCTGAACGCCGGAACCCGCGACGACAACGCCTGCCGCGCCCAGTTTCTTCAGGCCAGCCTGATCCACTTTCGCTACATCGGCTACGCTCACGCGCAGACGCGTGATACAGGCATCCAGGTTAGTGATGTTCTCTTTACCGCCAAACGCCGCAACCAAAGCCGGCGCCATTTCGCTGGTCGCGCCCGCTTTTGCGTCATCAGTAGTGTCTTCACGACCCGGCGTTTTCAGATCCAGCGCTTTGATCAGCACGCGGAACACGGTGTAGTACACAATCGCATAACCGGCGCCAACAATCGGGAACAGCCACAATTTGCTGCTGTTACCGGACAGCACGATAAAGTCGATCAGACCGTGGGAGAACGACGTACCGTCACGCATCCCCAGCAGAATACAGATCGGGAATGCCAGACCTGCCAGAATCGCGTGAATAATGTACAGGATCGGCGCCACGAACATGAAGGAGAACTCGATAGGCTCGGTAATACCCGTCAAAAACGAGGTCAGCGCGGCGGAAATCATGATACCGCCCACTTTTGCGCGGTTTTCCGGTTTAGCAGAGTGCCAGATAGCAATGGCCGCAGCCGGCAGACCGTACATTTTGAACAGGAAGCCGCCAGACAACATACCCGCCGTCGGGTCGCCCGCCATATAGCGCGGAATGTCGCCGTGGAATACCTGACCCGCTGCGTTGGTGTATTCGCCGATCTGCATCTGGAAAGGAACGTTCCAGATATGATGCAGACCAAACGGCACCAGGCAACGCTCGATGAAACCGTAAATGCCAAACGCGACAACCGGGTTCTGATAAGCCGCCCACTGCGAGAACGCCTGGATAGCCGTACCGATTGGCGGCCATACGAAAGACAGCACCACACCGGTAAAAATAGCGGCCAGACCCGAAATGATCGGCACGAAGCGTTTGCCCGCAAAGAAGCCCAGATACTCAGGCAGTTTGATACGGTAGAAGCGGTTAAACATATACGCTGCGATCGCACCGGAGATAATCCCCCCGAGAACACCCGTATCAGCAAGGTGTTTAGCGGCGATCTCTTCAGCAGGTAAATGCAGAACCAGCGGCGCAACCACAGCCATGGTTTTCACCATGATGCCATACGCTACTACCGCCGCCAGAGCCGAAACGCCGTCGTTGTTGGTAAAGCCCAACGCCACGCCGATAGCGAAAATCAGCGGCATATTGGCAAAAACAGATCCGCCCGCTTCTGCCATAACGTGCGATACAACGGCTGGCAGCCAGCTGAAGTTAGCGGAACCGACACCCAGCAGGATACCTGCGATAGGGAGTACGGATACCGGCAGCATCAGCGATTTACCGACCTTTTGCAGGTTAGCAAATGCATTCTTAAACATAATTGAGAGTGCTCCTGAGTATTTGTGCTTTTCTACGTTCTCACGCATTGGCGAGGGGGGAGAACCCCGCCGTGGACAGGACATCTAAGTGCCCTTTTATTTATTACACAGAGTAAAATAAATACGTCTGATTTTGTTTGACGGCTATCACGTTTCAGCGCCAGATAGCCTAAAAAGTATCACATTCTGCCAAAATGAGTTTCCGAATGTTTCCATAAGCTCGCTCACCGCCCCTTTTGTGGCGGTGAACTTTACGCGCTTTGCTTATTAATTACGAGCTTTAAAAAAACTCGTTTAACGGATTGATGACAGGCGAGACGCGTCAATATGGAACAGGCGAGCAAAGTTATCGGTGGTGATCTGCGCCAGTTCTTCAACGGCAACCCCTTTCAATACCGCCATATATTCTGCGACGTCGCGTACCATCGCAGGCTGGTTCTCTTTACCGCGATGCGGCACCGGCGCCAGATAAGGAGAATCGGTCTCGACTAATAACCGATCCAGCGGTACATAGCGCGCCGCATCACGCAACTGTTCAGCGTTACGGAACGTTACGATGCCGGAAAAAGAGATATAAAACCCCAGATCCAGCAATTTGCCGGCCGTTTCTCTGTCTTCTGTAAAACAGTGTAGTACGCCGCCGCAATCCGTCACTTTTTCTTCGCGCAGGATAGCCAGCGTATCGGCACGCGCGTCGCGAGTATGGACAATCACCGGTTTATGCAATTCGCGGCCAATCTGGATATGATGAATAAAAGACGCCTGCTGGCGGATTTTGGTCTCAGGCGTGTAAAAATAATCAAGCCCGGTCTCGCCCATCGCCACCACATCGTCTTCTGCAGCAAGGAGGCGCAGTTCTTCTACGTCATACGCTTCATCCTGATTTAACGGATGCACGCCGCAGGAAAAGACCACATTATCGCGCTTGCCCACCAGCTCGCGCATATGGCGATACCCCGGCAGCGTCGTCGCCACCGCTAAACAGAACTTCACATCGCGCGCGGCGGCTTTCGCCAGCACATCGTCCACGTCCTTATGCAAAGATTGATAATCCAGACCATCAAGATGGCAGTGTGAGTCGACTAAAAACATAATGTCTCTCTCAAAGATGAGGAACAGGCAACAAGGTGCCTGGTTGCAGGTAATGCTCGATGCGGAGAATGAGATCGGTTAATACCAGTTCGCGGTTTAATCCGGTCACATGAAGTAATTGATCACGACAATGGCAAACATCGTTCAGGATTGCCTGAATACGCGCCGGGGATAGCGGCCCCGCCAGCGCGGCAACAACCGCGTCCGCATCAACGTTTGTCAGGTACGACGCGCCGTGCTGACGTTTAAGAGCATCAACCAGCAGCGTCGCCAGCCAGTGCAGGCGCGCCGGGGCTTGCTCATGATTGAGCGCCGTTAATAACGCATACCAGTCGCCCGTATGTAAACTGTCCATTAACGCCTGACACAGCGCCTCACGCTGCGCCCAACGTTCAGACTGCAACAGCGCCAGCGCGGCGCCGGGCGACCCCGCATTCAGGCGTAGCGCCGTGAGCAATGCTTCTTGTGACGCCGTCACTTCTCGCGACAGCCATGACATCGCATACGATTCGGACGGCGGCGCCAGATGATGCAGCCGGCAGCGGCTGCGTAATGTCGCCAACAGACGAGCAGGCTCCGGGCTGGCAAGGAAAAACCAGGTTTGCTCCGGCGGCTCTTCCAGCGTTTTGAGCAACGCATTGGCGGCGGCGTCGGTTAATAGCGCCGCATCCGCAATCCACACCACCTTCGCACCGCCCAGACGGGAGTGCTCGTACAATTTCTCGCTGACCTCGCGTACCGCATCTACGCCGAGACTGCTTTTGCCTTTATCCGGCGTCAGCGTGTAATAGTCCGGATGCGTGCCAGCCTGCATAAGCTGACAACCACGGCAATGCCCACAGCTTTTGTGGCCCTCAGGCTGCTGGCATAACAGATAACGGCTCAGCGCATAGCACAGCGCCTCGTCGCCCATGCCAGGTAAGGCCTGAATCAGTAGCGCATGGTGCCCACGTCCCGCCTGGTAACTTTCTACCAGTTTTTCATAGGCGGGCCGTAACCATGGATACCATTTCATGCCGCTTGCTCCTGCACCCACTTCGTCACAGTGGCGCGAATGTCGCGCATGACGGCATCCAGCGGCTGGGTCGCGTCAATGGTGCGGATACGCGAGTCTTGCGCCGCCAGTTCCAGATAGCGCGCGCGAGTCCGGTTAAAGAAATCAAAAGATTCCTGCTCAATGCGATCCAAATCGCCGCGCGCTCTGGCGCGTTTTAGCCCGACTTCCGGCGTGACATCCAGATACAGCGTCAGGTCAGGGCGAAAATCGCCCAGCACGGCATCGCGTAGTGTCGCCAGCATGGTTTGATCAATGCCGCGCCCTCCCCCCTGATACGCCTGGGTCGAGAGATCGTGTCGATCGCCGATCACCCATACGCCTTGCGCCAGCGCGGGTTTGATTACCGTTTCGACGAGCTGTACGCGAGCGGCATAAAACATCAGTACTTCCGCTTTATCGGTAATCACTTCGTCGCCTACCGCTCGAATATCCAGCACCAGACTTCTTAGTTTTTCGGCAAGCTGCGTACCGCCCGGCTCACGGGTAAAAATCATGTTACGAATACCCAGTTGCTCAAGGGTCTCCACCACCACGTCGCGCGCAGTGGTTTTTCCGGCGCCTTCCAGGCCCTCGATGACGATATAATTACTGCCCATTTTTTTCCTTAAGCACTTTCAGGTACTCCTGCACTGACCGATTATGGCTGGCAAGATTGGTGTTAAATGTGTGACCGCCTTTACCGTCGGCCACAAAATAGAGATACGGCGTTTTCGCCGGATGCGCCGCCGCCTGCAATGACGCTTCGCTGGGCGATGCAATCGGTCCTGGCGGCAGCCCGGTTATGGTATACGTGTTATAAGCCGTCGGCTTTTCCAGATCCGCACGCGACAAGTTACCATTATAACTCGTCCCCATCCCGTAAATCACGGTGGGATCGGTCTGAAGGCGCATACCGATTCTCAGGCGATTAATAAAGACTGAGGCCACCTGATCGCGTTCGCTGGCGACAGCCGTCTCTTTTTCAATAATCGAGGCCATTGTCACCAGTTGGTTCTGATCTTTATAAGGCAGCCCCTCGGCCCGGCCTTTCCAGACAGTATCGACAGTTTTCACCATCTTTTGGTGCGCTCGCTTGAGAATAGCGACATCGCTGGTGTTGGCGGTATACATCCAGGTATCGGGCCAGAACCACCCTTCTACCCATTCAGGATGCGCAAGCTTTAATGCCTGAGCGACAGTGGCGTAGTCATCATCCGGCAATGTATGGCGAATATACGGCGCCTCTCGTAGCTGTTTCAGGTAATCGCTAAGGCGCATCCCTTCCACAAACCGCAACGGGAATTGCGCTTCTTTGCCGCTCTCCAGCAACTCAAGCATCTCCCGTACGGTCATCCCCGGCGTAAAACGGTAAGTTCCCGCTTTAAAGTGCGATAACTCAGGCTCCACGCGCAGCAGCCACTGAAATACCCGGGGGCGATTAATGATTTTTTCATCATAAAGCTGGTCGCCAAGCGCCAGCCGCCCCGTTCCCGCCTTGAGCGTAAAAATAGTCTCGTCTTTAATAAGTAACGTGCTGTTCGCCAGATGGCGAACTTTCCACATCCCCACGCTCGCGGCAATACCCAGCACAACCAACAGCAGAAGGAAAACGCCTGACAATTTTTTCATAACTAATTCGGATGCTCACAAAATGGGGCTAAAAATTGAAACAGTGTTCGCGAAGAATACGACGTCCCGTGATAGGCGCGTATGGGAATAATCGGCATTAGCGCGTTGCAGATGATAACCTCATCCGCCTGCCTGACCGCCTCCTCTCTCGCCTGAGCTTCAAGGACCTGGAAAGGAGATTGCGCCAGTTGGCGTAAACAAAATTGTCGCATAATGCCGTTCACCCCGGCCTGATCCAGACGCGGCGTAAAAACAATGTCGCCTGTACGCCAGAACAAATTAGCCGCACAGCATTCCGTAACCCATCCCTCGCTGTCAAGAACCAGCGCCTCATCGGCGTTCGTCTGCTCAAGATGAGAGCGAATCAACACCTGTTCGAGGCGGTTCAGATGTTTTAATCCGGCAAGATAAGGATTGCGCCCAAGCGGTATGGGACTAAGGGTAAGAGTGATGCCCTCGTCTTTCCAGCGGGCGTAGTGGGCAGGGTAAGGCGACACGCTAAGAATCCGTGTGGGTAATTGACAACTGGCGGCGCTGTAACCGCGTCCGCCTGCGCCGCGGGTAATCATCACTTTCAGCACGCCTTCCCGATGCGGTTGTGCCAGGCAGCGCATCTCTTTTACTAATACATCCCAATCGTTAAAGGGGATCGCCAAACGAGAGCACGTTTCTTCCAGGCGAGCCAGATGACGGGAAAACAAGGCAATCTCCCCCGCCGCGATCCGCGCAGTGGTAAAGCAACCGTCTCCGAACTGCACCCCCCGGTCATTCACCGCGAGTCGTTCAGTGGATTGGCCGTTAATCAGATACATTCATCCTCCAGATAACCGCCCATCAGAGTGTCAGGGGAATGGCCTGCGCGCAAGGACTTTGCCAGCAAGATAACACGTTATTTATCAGGTTTTCCTTATTTTAATAAGAAAAGGCATATTTATGTCAACCATAACAAATAAATTATAGCAATAATATTAATCACAGCACCTTAAATGACGAAATTAATTTATTTAGCGAATATATTTAGCAAAACAAAAAGCATTAATTAGATATTATTTATAGTCATAACTTTCACATATGGTCAAAATGTAATTGGGTATCGTCTGACGTTACCCTATCATATTTAATACTGCAATTAGAAAGTCATAATTAATATATTTATTACTCAAAGCCTATTTATCGTGCGCTGAGTAATATCTACGTATCGAGTCGACCATGAAAGGACATTTTTAATGAAAGGAAAATTTGCCGCTGCCGTATTATTCACCGCAATGGGGCTTGCTTCGACTGCAATGGCTCAGGATGGCCAGGTTAATTTTACCGGCAAAATCATCGAAGCAGGTTGCAAAATTAACGGCAGTGTTACCAGCTCTCAGGATGTCAAGCTGGGCGAGGTCTCTAAAACAGCGTTTACCGCCGCTGGCTCAACGGCAGCAACCACCAAGTTTTCATTGGTATTAACCGCCTGCCCTGCAGATCTGCTGGGGAAACCGGTTTCCGTAAAATATGACGGTATGCCGGACACCCTGAATAACGACTATCTGCAAATTACCGGTTACGGTACTACCGGCGTCGCTAAAGGTGTCGCTATCCAGTTGTTGAATAGCGATACCAGCGAACTGCCGCTGGGTACTGAGTCTAAATCCGTTACCATTGCCTCCGATGCGGCAGAAGAAACGAACCTCGACTTTTTCGCCCGTTATATCGCGACAGAAGATAGCGTATCAGGCGGCGATGCCAACGGCGTCGTTAACTTTACCCTGACCTACAACTAATCGCGCGGAATTTATTCTCTCGTTTCAGTAAACCAATAAAGCCGGATGGACCCGGCTTTGCTTTGGAGATACTCCATGAATAAATATAATTTACTCACTGCCGCCACGCTTATATTCACTACGGCAACCGTACAGGCCGGTGTTATTATCGGCGGAACCCGTATTATTTATAACGGCGATAAAAAAGAAACGTCGATTAGCGTTAAAAATCCGGACCAATCTTCTTATCTCATTCAGTCATGGAGTGACGCCGGGGAAAAAAGCAGCGATAAATCGCCGTTTATGGTCACGCCGCCGCTTTTTCGTTTAGGCGCAGGGCAGGAAAATAATCTGCGAATTCTCCGTACTGGCGGCAATCTGCCGGAAGATCGTGAATCCCTCTACTGGATGAATATTAAGTCGATCCCATCGACGACGGAAAAGCAGGATAACGTTAACACTCTGCAAATTGCGGTGAAAACCCGCATTAAATTAATTTACCGTCCGCAGGCGTTGACGGAGCAACCGGAAAACGTCACCGCGAAGCTGACCTGGCAGCACAGCGGTAACCGTCTTACCGTGACCAATCCCACAGCCTACTACATGAACTTCAGCACGGTGAAGATAGGAACCAGCACCGTGAAAGACGCTACCTATGTCGCGCCGATGAGTTCCGCCAGCTTTACCGCGCCCGCCGAAGCCAGCGGCGACGTAACCTGGACACTTATTAACGATTTCGGCTCTATCGGGTCTGAACACCACACACGCCTGTAAGACCACACCGAAAGGATATCGGGATGAATGCAGACGCATACAAAAAAATAATGACGCTCAGTCGAATCGCCTGCTTTATCGCCCTGCAGTGCGCACTGCCAGCCGGTAACACTGCGTTTGCCCGCGAATATTTTAACCCAGCGCTGCTGGGGATCGACGGGCCGGGAAAAGAGCTTACCGATCTTTCCGCTTTTGAAGAAGGCATCGGCCAAATGCCTGGCACCTATCGCGTTGACGTCATTGTGAATAAATCGTCCGCTGGCGTGCATGACGTTAATTTTGTTATGCAAAAAGATACGGCAGGCAACACCACTCTGCAGCCCTGCTTCAGCGTTGACTCGCTGCGCGAGTTCGGTATTCGTACCGACGCGTTTCCAAATCTTGCTGGTCACGGCGACTGCGCTAACCTGGCGGCGATCCCGCAGGCCAGCGCCGAGTTCGCCTTTGAACGCCAGCAGCTACGGCTGTCTATTCCGCAGGCCGCCGTAGACAGCCATGCCCGCGGCTACGTCGCCCCGGAACGGCTCGATGAGGGCATTAACGCCCTGCTGCTCAACTATAGCTTTTCCGGCGCCAACACCGAAGCGCGCCGCGGCGATATGACCGACTCCGACAGCTATTATCTGAGCCTGCGTCCGGGCCTGAATATTGGCCCCTGGCGCATTCGCAACTACAGCACCTGGAATCGCAACGTCAACGGCGATAGCGCCAATGAAAGCTGGGATTCGCTCTACACCTACGCCCAACGCAATATTATCGCGCTGAAAAGTCAGCTAACATTCGGCGACAGCACCGCGCCCTCCGAGCTGTTTGATAGTGTGCCGTTCCGCGGCGCACAGCTGGCCTCCGACGATGATATGTTGCCCGATAGCCTGCGTGGCTACGCGCCGGTGGTGCGCGGCATAGCCCGTACTAACGCGCAGGTAATTATCAAACAGAATGGTTACACCATTTATCAAAGCTATGTTTCGCCGGGCGCATTTGAGATTACCGATATGTACCCAACCGGCAGCAGCGGCGATCTTGACGTCACAATTAAAGAGGCCGACGGTAGCGAACAGCATCAGACGGTGGCCTTCGCCTCTCTGCCTATTCTGCAGCGCGAAGGGCGGCTGAAGTACAGCGTGACCAGCGGCCAGTATCGCCCCTATGAGAGCGATATTGACAAAAAAATGTTTACCCAGGCCACCCTGATTTATGGCCTGCCAGCCGGGTTTACGGTATATGGCGGGGGCCAGTTCTCACAGCACTACAAGTCCCTGCTCACCGGGCTTGGAAAAAACCTCGGCGAGTTGGGTGCCGTCTCGGTGGATGGCACTCAGGCATGGTCAACGCAAAAAGATCAGGATAAAGAGAGCGGCCAGTCCTGGCGCATCCGTTACAGTAAAAATATTCTCGAAACCGGCACCAATATATCCATTTCCGGTTATAGGTATTCAACATCAGGTTATTACACTCTCCCGGAAGTACTGGATACCTGGCGTGACGACGAGTCGCAAAATAATAACGACCGCCGCCGCAACCGTGCTGAACTTCAGCTTAACCAGAGTATCGGGGCGAGTCTGGGGTCACTGTCGCTCAATGCTATTAGCGAAGATTACTGGAACAGTGACCGGAAGATGCGCTCTCTCGGTGTGGGTTACAGTAATAGCTGGGGCGGCGTGACGTACAACATCAATTACAGCTATAACCGCAATACCACCGACAGTGACGATAGCGACAAAATCTACGATGAAGATCAGGTCTTCTCACTGAGCATAAACATCCCGCTCGACCGCTGGTTAAGTCACAGTTACGCCACTTACAACCTGAATACCAGCAAACGGGGCAATACCAACCATACCGTCGGGCTAAACGGGTCAGCATTAGAAGACAATAACCTGAACTGGAGTCTCCAGCAGAGCGAAACGAATCACGGCGAAGGGAATGGCGGTTACGCCAGCCTCGATTATCAGGGGACCTACGCACGAATGAATGGTGCCTACAGCTATGACAACGACCAGAAACGCGTTAACTACGGCATGGAAGGCGGCATTGTCGCCCACGCGCATGGTGTCACGCTCAGCCAGTCGTTGGGCGAAACCTCAGCACTGGTAGAAGCCCCCGGGGCGAATGGCGTTACGATAAGCAACCAGACGGGTGTAAAAACCGACTTCCGCGGTTACACCGTGGTGCCTTACGTGACGCCGTACCGTGAAACCGCCGTCTCACTGGATACCGAAACGCTGCCTGATGGTGCTGACGTCGACCTGACCAGCCAGATGATTACCCCCACGCGCGGCGCAATTGTACGCGCACATTTTGATACCCGTATCGGTAAAAGGGTACTCATGAATTTGTCACGTACCCCTACGGAGATAGTGCCATTTGGAGCGCTGGCAACGATAGAGGGTCAACCTGCGGATAAGAGCTTCATCGTGGGTGACCACGGGCAAGTCTATCTTACCGGTGCGCCCGAACGCGGAACCTTAAAGGTAACGTGGGGCCGTACAGCGAATGACACCTGTCACGTAACATTCAATTTAACAGAATTGAATGCGACTGATGGTGTGATGGAAACGCAAGAATCTTGTCGTTAATAACGATGACCATAATCGTCATAAGGAAAACGTATTCGTGAAAAAAACAGTCGGCCTTGCGTTGTTAATATCTGTGTGCCCGTTGATAACGTCCGTTGATGCTCTTGCAGGTATCATAAATACAAGCAGTGCGAATACATCAACTTTACCTTATAAATTCAGCTCCTTTACTATGCCGAGTTCGGCCGGGGGGACAACCTGGTTTGACGACTGGGGGGAACACTGGAAATTGCCAATAATAGCTAGCAGCCAAAAAGGTTATATTGATTTTACTGTGAATGGCGAACCGACAGGGGGAACGACTACTAATGACGCAACGGTGTATAAAACCAATAACCCGGGTGTAGGCATTGCCTATCAAATGACTTACACCCCAGCGGGCGTAGTAACCCCGGATAAAGATTATACGGCTCCATTTCGTTTAGACGTCGATAGTAATGTCAACGCATCCGGCGACCTAATTATTCGCTACATGCTGGTGCGTTTAACGGATGAACTACCGGCGGGCCCCATTACTGAGGTGCCAAGCGTTACTGTTTCTTATCATAACCCAGCGGATAGCGGATATGGAGATGTGACTTTCGTGGCCCGTTCTGGTGTGGCTAGTCAGCCAAAGTATACGGCTTGTGGAATTAACGCACCAACAGAAATTAAACTCAACC
Organism: Salmonella sp. A7; assembly: GCF_020181675.1. Classification (NCBI taxonomy): domain Bacteria; kingdom Pseudomonadati; phylum Pseudomonadota; class Gammaproteobacteria; order Enterobacterales; family Enterobacteriaceae; genus Salmonella; species Salmonella sp. A7. Next base: position 2,708,718 of record NZ_CP084001.1, read on the forward strand.
CACTTTATGGGAATAGCCTAAAAACGGGCGCACAAAATAGTATTCAGGCGCCGACGATAACGCTCACAAACTGCCCGGGGGCCATCAATGGTATCTCTTATAATTTTTCCGCAGTCTATGGAGCCCACGACGAAGCCAATGGGGTTCTTAATACTGTGACGGGTGATACCTACGCGAAAAATGTTTATGTGCAGATACAGAATACCGATGGTACGCCTCATACAATTAATTCAGCGATCGCGCTCCAGAATTATAACGGCTCCGGGGATTATGTGTTGCCTGACTTTAAAGTGTCTTATTTTATAGATGATGCTGAAAGCGTAACTGCGGGTAATGTCAAAACAGCCATTGAGCTTAAAGTTACTTACAACTAATAGGGATTATATATGATTGTTACAAACAGGAAAAAGACAGTGGCATTCATCATTGCGCTTGGTTGGTTATTTTCCTCATCCAGTCAGGCTGTCAATATTGATATCAGCGGTACCGTTATCGCCTCACCTTGTGTGGTTAACGGCGGCGATGAGTCTCTCGCTATTAATCTGGGGACCGGGATTCAGGCCAATACTCTAGAAACAAGTGGCAGCACTACCCCATGGGTTGAAAAGACATTGACGCTCACCGATTGCCCAGCCTCCACCACCTCATTTAGCGTAGCCTTTGCTGGCACCGCCGACACGGATACAGACTTCTACAAAAATACCGGCACTGCCACCAACCTGAAGCTTGAGTTAACGGATGACAAAAGCGAGCACGCCTATAAAAATGGCGCTGCTCTGAAGGACATCGCAATCCCATCCGACACGCATGCCTATGACCTGAAACTGCGCTCCCGTGCAGTGGCAACAGGCCTCGTGATGCCAGGCACCATCGAGGGCCAAGTACAGGCAACCTTCACCTACCAGTAATCCAGGACGGGACAATGGCGCAACAGATAAATAAACTGCTCCCCGCGTTGGCCTGTCTATGGGCGGTAAGCAGTATTTATTCCGTGCAGGCAACCGATATTAACCTGAGCGGTATAGTAATTGCTTCTGCCTGCATCGTGGATACGGGCACAAAGGAACAGACGGTCACGTTCCAGCAGGCACGCGCCGTTGATTACCTTAAGGTGGGCGATACCAGTGAGTGGCAGGATTTTGAACTGACCCTCTCCTCCTGCCCGCCATCAACTACTCAGGTGACTGCCCTGTTCAGCGGTGATGCCGACACTGACGATGCCACCAAATTCGCTAACAGCCAGGGCAGCGCTACCGGTATGGCACTGGAAATTATGACCCGCGATCATCAGACGGAAATCTCACCGGCGGATACGCTGGCCGTGAAAGTGAACGGCAATGACCACCGGGCCGTTTTCCCGCTCTCTGCGCGCATGTACACACCGACGGGTCGCGTAACGCCAGGGGAATTCAAGACTGTCGTTCAACTGAACTTTACGTACCAGTAGCCTTCAGATCAAGAATACATAAAAAAGCGGAGCGCCAGGCGCTCCGCTTTTTTATTCATAACAGTACTGACTAGATACGTTTGAAAATCAACGAACCGTTAGTACCGCCAAAGCCAAAGGAGTTACACAGAGCGTACTCCAGATCGCTGACCTGGCGCGCTTCATGCGGCACGAAGTCCAGATCGCAACCTTCATCCGGGTTATCCAGATTAATGGTTGGCGGAATGGCCTGATCGCGCAGCGCCAGAATAGAGAAAATAGACTCTACTGCGCCTGCGGCGCCCAACAGATGGCCGGTCATCGATTTGGTCGAGCTCACCATCACTCGGCTTGCGGCATCGCCAAAGACTGACTTAACCGCCTGCGTCTCAGCTTTGTCGCCGGCAGGCGTCGACGTGCCGTGTGCGTTGACGTAGCCAATCTGAGCAGGCTCAATCGCGGCATCACGCAACGCGTTAACCATCGCCAGCGCAGCGCCTGCGCCATTTTCCGGCGGCGACGTCATATGGTAAGCATCGCTGCTCATACCAAAGCCGACGATTTCAGCATAGATTTTCGCACCACGCGCTTTTGCATGTTCGTACTCTTCAAGCACCAACATACCGGCACCGTCGCCCAGTACAAAACCATCGCGTTCTTTATCCCACGGACGGCTCGCCGCCTGTGGGTTATCGTTGCGGGTCGACAGCGCGCGCGCTGCGCCAAAACCACCTACGCCCAGCGGCGTACTGGCTTTTTCTGCGCCACCTGCCACCATCGCGTCCGCATCGCCATAGGCGATGATACGCGCGGCATGGCCGATGTTATGCACGCCTGAAGTACAGGCAGTCGCAATAGAGATGCTTGGCCCACGCAGGCCATACATGATAGTCAGATGGCCTGCTACCATGTTAACAATCGTCGACGGGACAAAGAACGGGCTAATCTTACGCGGTCCGCCTTTTACCAGCGAACTGTGGTTTTCTTCGATCAGACCGAGACCACCGATACCGGAGCCGATAGCGGCGCCAATACGGCTTGCGTTCTCTTCCGTCACTTCAAGGCCAGAATCCTGCATGGCCTGTACGCCAGCGACAATTCCATATTGAATGAAGGCATCCATCTTGCGCTGTTCTTTGCGCGAGATAATGTCATCACAGTTAAAATCCTTTACTAAGCCAGCAAATTTCGTTGCATAGGCGCTAGTATCGAAATGGTCGATCAGGCTGATGCCACTCTGACCGGCAAGGAGAGCTTTCCAGGTAGACTCTACGGTATTGCCGACAGGAGACAACATGCCCAGTCCGGTCACAACTACACGACGCTTAGACACGGTTGTCCTCCAGGGAGGGAAAATGATTCTAGTGGGACAAAAAGATAAAACTCAGGCGGTCGAATGACCGCCTGGAGATGTTCACTTACGCCTGGTGGCCGTTGATGTAATCAATGGCAGCCTGAACGGTGGTGATTTTCTCAGCTTCTTCGTCCGGAATCTCAGTATCAAACTCTTCTTCCAGAGCCATTACCAGCTCAACGGTGTCAAGAGAATCTGCGCCCAGGTCTTCAACGAAAGAAGCATTGTTGGTTACTTCTTCCTGCTTAACGCCCAGCTGTTCGCCGATAATTTTCTTAACGCGTTCTTCGATAGTGCTCATACTCTTAAATTTCCTATCAAAACTCGCTTTCGCGATGGTTTTCGTAGTGTATAAAATGTTGAAAAATTTGCAACTAAATCCCGGCAGGTCTTACCACGATTTTACGTTATTTTGCGGCCTTTCGCCCTAATAACGCAAATATTTTTCAATCGTGATTAAACCATGTACATTCCGCCGTTGACGTGCAGAGTCTCACCAGTGATGTAACTCGCTTCGTCAGAGGCTAAAAATGCAACCGCACTGGCGATTTCCTGAGCGCCGCCGAGGCGACCCGCAGGCACCTGCGCCAGGATACCCGCACGCTGATCGTCAGACAGCGCACGCGTCATGTCCGTTTCAATAAAACCCGGAGCCACAACATTGACAGTAATACCACGGGACGCAACTTCACGCGCCAGTGATTTACTGAAACCGATCAGGCCCGCTTTCGCCGCAGCGTAGTTTGCCTGACCTGCATTTCCCATGGTACCAACCACAGAACCAATAGTGATAATGCGACCACAACGCTTTTTCATCATAGCGCGCATTACCGCTTTTGACAGGCGGAAAACGGATGATAAATTGGTTTCGATAATATCGTTCCACTCATCATCTTTCATTCGCATCAACAGATTATCACGAGTGATACCGGCATTATTAACCAGGATATCCACTTCACCAAATTCTGCGCGAATATTTTCCAGAACAGATTCAATAGATGCAGGATCGGTCACATTCAACATCAAACCTTTCCCGTTAGCACCTAAATAGTCGCTAATGTTCTTCGCACCATTTTCACTGGTCGCAGTCCCGATAACTTTCGCGCCGCGGGCAACGAGAGTCTCTGCAATTGCGCGGCCTATGCCACGGCTTGCACCAGTCACCAGCGCAATCTTTCCTTCAAAGCTCATGGTTTTCCTCTTTTATTGCGTAAGTGCCGCAGACAGCGCCGCCGGCTCGTTCAGCGCCGACGCTGTCAGGGTGTCGACAATACGTTTCGTCAGACCAGTGAGGACTTTACCTGGACCCACTTCATAAAGATGTTCAACGCCCTGCGCCGCGATAAATTCCACGCTCTTCGTCCACTGTACCGGATTGTACAACTGGCGAACCAGCGCATCGCGGATAGCGGCGGCATCGGTTTCACATTTCACGTCAACGTTGTTTACTACCGGCACCGTTGGCGCGCTAAAGGTAATTTTGGCTAATTCAACCGCCAGCTTATCTGCCGCTGGTTTCATCAGCGCGCAGTGCGACGGTACGCTCACCGGCAGCGGCAGCGCGCGTTTCGCGCCAGCGGCTTTACAGGCTGCGCCCGCGCGTTCTACTGCCTCTTTATGCCCGGCGATAACCACCTGTCCCGGCGAGTTAAAGTTAACCGGCGAAACAACCTGCCCTTCGGCAGATTCTTCACAGGCTTTAGCAATAGAGGCATCATCCAGACCGATGATCGCAGACATGCCGCCAGTACCTTCCGGAACCGCTTCCTGCATGAATTTACCGCGCATTTCCACCAGACGAACGGCATCAGCAAAGTTGATGACGCCAGCGCAAACCAGCGCGGAATATTCGCCCAGGCTGTGACCTGCCATTAACGCAGGCATTTTACCGCCCTGCTGCTGCCAAACGCGCCAAAGCGCGACGGAAGCGGTTAATAACGCCGGCTGCGTCTGCCAGGTTTTATTCAGTTCTTCCGCTGGACCTTGCTGGGTGAGCGCCCACAGATCATATCCCAGAGCCGCAGAAGCTTCAGCAAACGTTTCTTCTACGATAGGGTAATTTGCCGCCATCTCGGCCAACATCCCAACGCTCTGAGAACCCTGACCGGGGAACACAAATGCAAATTGCGTCATGTTTAAATCCTTATACTAGAAACGAATCAGCGCGGAGCCCCAGGTGAATCCACCCCCGAAGGCTTCAAGCAATACCAGCTGACCGGCTTTAATTCGCCCGTCACGCACGGCTTCATCCAGCGCGCACGGCACAGAAGCCGCGGAGGTATTGCCGTGCCTGTCCAGCGTGACGACGACATTGTCCATCGACATGCCGAGTTTTTTCGCTGTCGCGCTAATGATACGCAGGTTAGCCTGATGCGGCACCAGCCAATCGAGTTCTGAGCGATCCAGGTTATTAGCCGCCAGCGTCTCATCGACAATATGCGCCAGTTCAGTGACCGCCACTTTAAAGACTTCATTGCCCGCCATCGTCAGGTAAATCGGGTTATCCGGATTTACGCGATCGGCATTCGGCAGGGTCAGTAATTCACCGTAACGGCCATCGGCATGAAGATGAGTGGAGATAATACCCGGTTCTTCAGAAGCGCTCAGTACGGCCGCGCCTGCGCCATCGCCGAAAATAATGATCGTACCGCGATCGCCAGGATCGCAAGTGCGGGCTAATACATCGGAACCGACCACCAGCGCGTGTTTAACCGCGCCGGATTTAACGTACTGGTCGGCGATGCTTAACGCGTAGGTGAAACCTGCGCACGCTGCCGCGACATCAAACGCCGGGCAACCTTTAATACCGAGCATACTTTGAATCTGACATGCCGCGCTTGGAAATGCATGCGTTGCTGATGTGGTAGCCACCACAATCAAGCCAATTTGGTCTTTATCGATCCCCGCCATCTCAATCGCGCGATTCGCAGCGGTAAAGCCCATCGTCGCGACAGTTTCATTCGGCGCGGCGATATGGCGTTCACGAATACCTGTACGAGTGACAATCCACTCGTCAGAGGTCTCAACCATTTTTTCCAGATCGGCGTTAGTCCGCACTTGTTCGGGCAGATAGCTGCCAGTACCAATAATCTTCGTATACATGTACGCTCAGTCACTTTTCGGTTATATACCGTTACCTGTAAACGTCTGGCACGCTGGCGGCACCGGGGAGACAGCGATATTATCTGTGCGCCCGCAGGTTTACGCCTTTGCCATCGTCCAGCGGTTCAAATCCGGCTGGGTATACAGATTCCAGGCGAGCGGCAATTCGCTGAGGAACTTGTCGCTGCACCGCCTGCACTGCCTGTTCAATCGCGACTGCAAATGCTCGCTGATTGGCCGCACCATGACTTTTTATCACCGTGCCGCGCAATCCTAACAGACAGGCGCCATTATACTGGTCGGGGTTGAGGTGACTGAATCGCCTCGTCAGGCTTTTTTGTAACCAACGTTTTAATAACAGCAGCCACCACGACCGTTTTTTCCCTTCGCCCTGTGATTTCAGCAGTGAAAGGAACATTCTGACAACCCCCTCCATCGTTTTAAGTGTGACATTGCCTGTAAAGCCGTCACACACCAGTACATCGGTTTTTCCCGTCAGTAACTCATTCGCCTCAAGGTAGCCGATGTAATTGATGGTTGGAACTGTTTTTAACATTAAAGAGGCTTCACGAATACTGTCGAGGCCTTTGGTTTCTTCTTCCCCGATATTGAGTAGCGCCACGCGGGGATTTTTGATCCCGACGACCTCTTCCGCCAAAACGGCGCCCATCACGGCAAACTGCACCAGCATGGTACTGTCGCAGTCGACGTTGGCCCCCAAATCAAGCACTACCGTTTTGCCCTTTTGCTGGTGCGGTAATACCGTCACCAACGCCGGACGCTCAATCCCCTCAAGAGGCTTGAGCAATAATTTCGCCAGCCCCATCAGCGCCCCGGTATTACCAGCGCTAACGCAAGCTTCGGCTCGGCCTTCTTTCACAAGCTCCAGGGCCACACGCATGGATGTCCCGCGACTGGCGCGGATCGCCTGCGAAGGCCGGGCATCACTGGCAATAACTGACTGTGCAGGGATAATCTGCAGACGCGAACGTTGTTCAAAGTCAGCTTTGGCAAGTAATGGCGTGATAATATCGGGATTCCCGACTAAAAGAAGAGTGAGCTGCGAATTAGCGTTCAGTGCCTGCAATGCTGCAGGCACCGTCACGGAAGGACCAAAATCGCCCCCCATGACATCTAACGCCAGGGTTAGACGTGTCAAGGTATCGTCGCTGCCTGGTTCGGTGTTCTCCGCTTACGCGGAGAAATCCTCACTAAGCTTTATCACGCTTGTACTCTTCGGCTTTTACACCACAGGCACGCCTGTGATGCAAAAGGCATCGAGTATCGCGCGATTACTTAGCGATGACCTTACGGCCGCGGTAGTAACCGTCGGCAGTGATGTGGTGACGCAGGTGTTTTTCACCAGAAGTTTTGTCTACAGACAGGCTGGTGACTGCGGTCAGAGCGTCATGGGAACGACGCATGCCACGTTTGGAACGGGTTGGTTTATTCTGTTGTACGGCCATGGACCTTACTCCTCAATTACGGTTTATCCCTGCGTCCGCGGGGAAGACCTATTACTTACGCTTTAAGCTGGCTAATACGGCAAATGGGTTTGGCTTTTGCGCTTCATCAGGCAGTTCGCCAAAGACCATGTCCGCCTCGGACACTTCACAGTGTTCAGAATCATGCACCGGAACTACCGGCAAGGCGAGGATGATTTCATCTTCAACCGTCGCCAGCAGATCGATTTCGCCGAATTCGTTTACCTCAATCGGCTCATACGCTTCCGGCAGTGCTTCAGCCTGCTCGTCGGAACGGACAGGGCTAAAACAATACGTTGTGTGAACCTGATGGGTAAACGGTTTCCCGCAACGCTGGCATTCGAGCGACACCGTAACGACCGCATCGCCGGTTAAAACGGCGAGACGCTGGTTATCGATAGCGAACGACATGGAGCATTCCACATCACTGTCCACACTGACTACAGACTCGGCAACGCGCTCAACCTGATCGGGGGTATAGATACCCTGGTAATCAAGGCGTTTTTGAGCGGTACGAACCGGATCAAGAGTCAGGGGTAATTTTACCTTTTGCATAGGGCGCGCATATTAACTTCGTAACGTCATATAGTCAAAGAAAAAGGCAGCCTGCGGTTGCCTTTTGCCAATAATTCGCACACATTGCGGGTTACAGACTTATTTTCGCTCAAGACGAGTCAGTATGACAGGCTTGAAGACCGAAGAGCATAGTTTAAGATGGCTCTCATCATTACGCTATATCTGAGGGAAAAAATATGCCCCGTCTCATCCTTGCGTCTACCTCTCCCTGGCGTCGCGCGCTGCTGGAAAAGCTGACGATTCCTTTCGAATGCGCCGCGCCGGATGTTGATGAAACCCCCATGCCGGGCGAAGCGCCGCGCCAATTGGTGTTGCGGCTGGCGCAGGCGAAGGCGCAATCGCTCGCCGCGCGTTTCCCGAATCATTTGATTATTGGCTCCGACCAAATTGGTGTTCTGGACGGCGAAATCACCGGCAAACCGCTGACGGAAGAAAAAGCGCGTCAGCAATTAGCCAAAGCCAGCGGAAATATTGTGACGTTTTATACCGGACTGGCGCTGTATAACTCCGCCTCCGGGCACTTACAAACCGAAGTGGAGCCTTTTGACGTTCATTTTCGCCATTTAAGCGAAGCGGAAATAGACGACTATGTCCGTAAAGAGCATCCGCTGCATTGCGCGGGAAGTTTTAAAAGCGAAGGTTTAGGCATTGCATTATTTGAACGCCTGGAAGGTCGTGACCCAAATACCTTGATCGGTTTGCCGCTGATCGCGTTGTGTCAAATGCTGCGGCGGGAAGAGATGAACCCGCTGAATGCCTGATTAATCTGCCTGATGGCGACGCGATGCGTCTTATCAGGCCTACGGTGCATCACACGATTGTAGGCCTGATAAGCAACGCGCATCAGGCTTTACTACGTAATACCTCAAGGCAGCGCTTCAATTGCTTATCCATCGGCGCTTCAATACGCATCACTTCACCCGTTCCCGGATGGGTAAATTTCAACGCTGCTGCGTGCAGGAAAAGTCGGTTCAACCCCGTATCCGCCAGTTGCTTATCAAACTCACGGTCGCCGTAGCGATCGTCGAACGCAATAGGGTGACCGGCATATTGGGTATGTACGCGAATCTGATGCGTACGGCCCGTGACCGGGCTACAGCGCACCAGCGTGGCGAAGGCATAGCGCTCTTCCACCTTGAAGCGCGTTTCTGACGGTTTGCCTTCCTGGCTCACGCGAACAATGCGTTCGCCGCTTTGCAGAATGTTCTTTAATAATGGCGCCTGTACGGTTTTAACGTGCGATTGCCACTGGCCGCGCACCAGCGCCAGATAATCTTTCTGCATTCCCTTTTCGCGCAGTTGCTCATGCAGCGAACGCAGCGCGGAGCGTTTTTTCGCCACCAATAGCACGCCGGAGGTATCGCGGTCAAGACGATGCACCAGTTCCAGGAATCGCGCTTCCGGACGCAACGCCCGCAGCCCTTCGATGACGCCAAAACTTAACCCGCTCCCGCCGTGTACGGCGGTGCCGGAAGGCTTATTCAGCACCAGAATATGGTCGTCTTCATACAAAATGACGTCCGCCAAGGCCGCCACTTTTTGCAAATGCGGCGACACGGCCTCTTCTTCGCGTTCAGCAACGCGAACCGGCGGAATGCGGACTTCATCGCCCGCTTCCAGTTTGTATTCCGGTTTAATGCGTTTTTTGTTCACCCGCACCTCGCCTTTACGCAAGATGCGATAAATCATACTTTTTGGTACCCCTTTCAGTTGGGTGCGCAAAAAGTTATCAATGCGTTGCCCCGCTTCGTCAGCGGCGATGGCAACAATTTTTACGGATGGCGTTTCTGTTTTCATGGGGGGCGATTCTAAATAGCCTGTGAGATTCGCGCCACACATTTTTCTATGCTTATAGAGACGCCTACGCCAGTGGATGAACATTTTTCACTGCGGTTTTGCTGGTTATTAAAGCAATTGGCTCACGTTGGTGAAAAAACTGTGAGTAAGCGGGTGATAAATGGTAAAAGTCATCTTGCTATAACAAGGTTAGCAGTGGAATAATGATGCGGTTTCCGCACCGAAACTTGTTAAAACAAAAAGTTTAGCGGAATAACCCATTTTGTCTGACCGATCATCAACGCAGCAATGGCGTAAGACGTATTGATTTTTCAGACAGTTAGCGGGCTGCGGGTTGCAGTCCTTACCGGTAGATAGGATCTTCTCTGGAGAGTAATGCCCAGGCTGCTTCCCTGATAATTGCGCTGTGTTTCCGTATGAAATACAGGCAACCGACACTCTGCGCCTCTTTGAGCTGACGATAACCGTGAGGTTGGCGACGCGAAATAGTCACGAGGCCATCGGTTCATGCCCGGTAAGGCGTCACCATGCCCGCAGCTTAGTCGTCAACGTAAGAATAATGAGTAAGTTACGATGAAAAGAATGTTAATCAACGCGACTCAGCAGGAAGAGTTGCGCGTCGCCCTTGTAGATGGGCAGCGTCTGTACGATCTGGATATAGAAAGCCCCGGACACGAGCAGAAAAAAGCGAACATCTATAAAGGCAAAATTACCCGTATTGAACCGAGCCTGGAAGCGGCTTTTGTTGATTACGGCGCAGAACGCCACGGTTTCCTCCCGTTAAAAGAAATTGCCCGCGAATATTTCCCCGCTAACTACAGCGCTCATGGTCGCCCGAACATTAAAGACGTGTTACGCGAAGGCCAGGAAGTCATTGTTCAAATCGATAAAGAAGAGCGCGGCAACAAAGGCGCGGCGTTAACCACCTTTATCAGTCTGGCGGGCAGCTACCTGGTGCTGATGCCGAATAACCCGCGCGCGGGTGGTATTTCCCGTCGCATTGAAGGCGACGATCGTACCGAGTTAAAAGAAGCGTTGGCCAGCCTGGAACTTCCTGAAGGGATGGGGCTTATCGTGCGTACCGCGGGCGTGGGTAAATCCGCCGAAGCGTTGCAGTGGGATTTAAGCTTCCGCCTGAAACACTGGGAAGCCATTCAGAAAGCCGCTGAAAGCCGTCCCGCGCCGTTCCTGATCCATCAGGAAAGCAACGTCATCGTACGCGCGTTTCGCGACTATCTGCGTCAGGATATCGGTGAAATCCTGATCGACAATCCAAAAGTGATGGAAATGGCGCGTCAGCATATCGCCGCGTTGGGCCGCCCGGATTTTAGCAGCAAAATTAAGCTGTACACCGGTGAAATCCCGTTGTTCAGCCATTACCAGATCGAATCGCAGATCGAGTCAGCGTTCCAGCGTGAAGTGCGCCTGCCCTCCGGCGGCTCCATTGTCATTGACAGTACCGAAGCGTTAACCGCCATCGATATCAACTCCGCCCGCGCGACTCGCGGCGGCGATATCGAAGAAACCGCGTTCAACACTAATCTCGAAGCGGCCGACGAGATTGCCCGCCAGCTGCGTCTGCGCGACCTGGGCGGCCTGATCGTTATCGACTTTATCGATATGACGCCGGTACGTCACCAGCGCGCGGTAGAAAACCGCCTGCGTGAAGCGGTGCGTCAGGACCGGGCGCGTATTCAGATTAGCCATATTTCCCGCTTCGGCCTGCTCGAAATGTCGCGTCAGCGCCTGAGCCCGTCGCTGGGCGAATCCAGTCATCACGTGTGTCCGCGCTGTAGCGGTACCGGCACCGTGCGCGATAACGAATCTCTGTCGCTGTCCATTCTGCGCCTGATTGAAGAAGAAGCGCTGAAAGAGAATACGCAGGAAGTCCATGCCATTGTTCCGGTGCCGATCGCCTCTTATCTGCTTAACGAAAAACGGACGGCAGTTAACGCTATTGAGACGCGTCAGGATGGCGTCCGCTGTGTCATCGTCCCGAACGATCAGATGGAAACGCCGCACTATTCCGTGCTGCGCGTACGCAAAGGGGAAGAAACGCCGACCCTGAGCTACATGCTGCCGAAGCTGCACGAAGAAGCGATGGCGCTGCCTTCTGAAGAAGAGTACGCCGAGCGTAAACGCCCGGAACAGCCTGCGCTGGCGACATTCGCTATGCCAGATGTGCCTCCGGCGCCGACGCCTGTCGAACCGGCGGTTAGCGTCGCCACGGCGAAAAAGGATAATGTTGCCGCCGCGCAGCCTGCCCAGCCAGGTCTGTTTAGCCGCTTCCTTAACGCGCTGAAACAACTGTTCAGCGGTGAAGAAACGAAAACCGTCGAAACAGCCGCGCCGAAAGCGGAAGAAAAAGCGGAGCGTCAGCAGGATCGTCGCAAGCCACGGCAGAACAACCGTCGCGATCGTAACGAACGCCGCGACACCCGTGATAACCGTGCCGGACGTGACGGCGGCGAGAGCCGCGACGATAATCGTCGTAACCGTCGCCAGGCGCAGCAGCAAAATGCGGAAACGCGCGATACCCGCCAGCAGGAAACGGCGGAAAAAGTGAAAACCAGCGATGAGCAGCAACAGACGCCGCGTCGCGAACGCAGCCGCCGTCGCAATGATGACAAACGCCAGGCGCAGCAGGAAGTAAAAGCGCTTAACCGCGAAGAACAGCCTGTCCAGGAGACCGAGCAGGAAGAACGCGTTCAGCAGGTTCAGCCGCGCCGCAAGCAGCGTCAGCTTAATCAGAAAGTCCGCTTTACCAACAGCGCAGTGGTTGAAACGGTTGATACGCCAGTCGTCGTCGACGAACCACGCCCGGTTGAAAACGTTGAACAGCCCGTTCCAGCGCCGCGTACCGAATTGGCGAAAGTTGATTTACCTGTCGTTGCCGATATCGCGCCGGAGCAGGATGATAGCGTAGAACCTCGCGATAATACTGGTATGCCGCGTCGCTCCCGCCGTTCTCCGCGCCACCTGCGCGTTAGCGGTCAGCGTCGTCGTCGCTATCGTGACGAGCGCTACCCGACACAATCGCCGATGCCGTTAACCGTCGCCTGCGCGTCGCCGGAAATGGCGTCCGGTAAAGTCTGGATCCGCTACCCGATTGTCCGTCCTCAGGAAACGCAGGTTGTTGAAGAGCAGCGTGAAGCAGATCTGGCGCTGCCACAACCGGTTGTCGCTGAACCGCAGGTTATCGCTGCGACCGTAGCGTTAGAACCACAAGCGTCGGTACAGGCGGTAGAAAACGTTGCCGTTGAGCCGCAGACTGTCGCCGAACCACAGGTGCCGGAAGTCGTCGAGGTCGAGACAACGCATCCGGAAGTGATTGCCGCGCCGGTTGATGAACAGCCGCAACTGATTGCCGAAAGCGATACGCCGGTGGCGCAAGAGGTTATTGCTGACGCCGAACCGGTAGCAGAAACCGCCGACGCGTCCATTACGGTGGCTGAAAACGTAGCTGATGTTGTCGTTGTCGAGCCAGAAGAAGAGACAAAAGCGGAAGCGGCTGTTGTGGAGCACACGGCAGAAGAAACCGTTATCGCACCGGCCCAGGTGGTGGAAAAGCCGCAGGACGTTGTCTGTGTTGACGATCACAACCACGCCAGCGCGCCGATGACGCGTGCGCCAGCGCCGGAATATGTGCCGGAAACCCCGCACCATAGCGACTGGCAGCGTCCTTCCTTCCACTTTGAAGGTAAAGGCGCAGCAGGCGGACACAGCGCCACACGTGTCGCCAGCGCCCCGGCGACACGCCCACAGCCGGTAGAATGATGTAAATGCTGATACAAAGCCGACCGCCAGGTCGGCTTTTTTATGCCCCTTACAGGGCGATGCTTCACCCCATGGCGTCTTTTAGTCACTCCAGGCGTTTATGAGATCGGGCGGGATAATACGTACGGATGGCGTCGCTACGGGCGCGACAATATGACCACTAACTCAATGACGACTAAAAAAATGCCCGCGCCGGGGTGGATGGCGCGGGCAGACAAAACATATCCAGTTTCGTGATATGTTTCAAAAAGAGGCGTTACCGGTTCAACTGGAAAAGCGACATTCCCTGCATGTCGGTAAACGTTTTATAGGACGCCTGTAATGCCGCCTGTTGCATGACGTAGGAGGAAATGACCGAGTTCCAGTCCACATCTACCAGGTTGCTCATCTGCAGCTTCTGTCCCAGCGCACGGTCGCTTCCCAGTGAATCCAGCGTACTGAGTTCGCTCAGTTGCGTTCCCAGTTCCGCACGAACGGTCAGGACGTTATTGAGCGAATTTTTTAAGCCGCGATTGGTTTTATCAATGGCGGCAGCGGCCTTTTCTTTTTCCACGTCATTGCCTTCCACCGGGGTCTTGAGTGCGGCAATTGCCGTATCGAGCATGACAAACAGATTCTTTTCGGAGTCCGAGCCATCCGGTTCCGGCACCGCATTGCTGGTGATGCTATTAAAAATTTGCGCTCCCGTATGACCAATTACCATCGTGCGTGCGGAATCCACCTGCTGGGTAACACTTTTCTCGCCGCCATGATAACCACCTGTCGCCTGGTCGAATGGCGCCGCTTCCGTTTTATACCCGGCAAAGATATAGCGACCATTGCCGTCAGTGCTGTTTGCCAGGTTCATCAGCTGATCGCGGATCCCCTGTAAATCCGTCGCCAGCGACGCGCGGTCATCGTCGCTTAACGTGCCGTTTCCGGCATAGACGATTTTTTCCTGCGCGGTTTGAATCGCCGTCGTCACCTGACTGAGTACGCTTTCTTCCAGCGACACTTTTTGGGTGGCAAACGTACGCGCCAGGGCGTACTGGCTATTCTGCGCCTGCGCCTGAGAGAGTACTACCGCCTGCGACGCGGCGATCGGATCGTCAGATGGGTTGGTAACGCGCTTACCGGTAGACATCTGCTCGCCCAGCTTCATCCATTCGGCCTGAGAATTAGTGATGCCGCTCATATTTTGTTCGTACATCATCTGGGTACTGATACGCATGTCATCCTTCTCCTTTAGCGAATATTCAGTAACGCATCAAACAGCGCATTCGCGGTCTGCAATACTTGCGCATTCGCCAGATAATACTGCTGATAACGCTGCAAATTGCCGTACTCTTCGTCGAGGTTAACGCCGGAAACCGACTGTTGCTGTTTATAAAGCTGTTTAACCACATTCGCCTGCGTGGTGCTGCTGGTTTTCAGCGTTGACGTTTTGTTACCCACATCGCTGACCAACGTGGCGTAAGCATCGTTAAAGGTTTTGTTGCCACCCACTACATTGCTGTTTTGTAAGTCCAGCAATGCCTGACCATTGCGGTTATCGCTGTCGCCGGTATCCACATCAGGATCGAGTTTTGACTCAGACGCCATCGCAATCTCGGCTTCATTTGTCACTTTAACGTTCATGTCGACGATAGCATTGCTGACCGGCTTGAGAAGAAAACTGTCGTTTTTCTGTGCGCCGGTCCCTACCGTCACTTTCAGACCGTCAATCTCCAGTTTTCCGTCAGCATCTTTTGTCGCCGTGAAGGTAGTGTTATCCGCAGTGCGAGTAACCTGCCAGTCTGTACCGTCAAAAACAATCTTATAATCCGTCGCCTGAACCTTCGTGCTGTCGACCACCTTAGCGGTTAGCGATACCGTTTTATCGGCATTATTACTGTTGCTATATACCACCGGCGAGCCAATGCTAAAGAAGTCTTTCCCTTTATTGCCGTCGGCGTCATAACCTTTGGTATGCTGCGCGTTAAACGCATCGGCAAACGCTAACGCCAACTGGCCCAGCGTATTACGAGTCTGATCCAGATCCTGAGAACGGAATGTCAGTAATCCGCCGAGCGAACCGGTGTTCAGCAACTTTTCCGGAATTTCGATGTTACCGGCGGCCTCATCGACATAAGCGACAGTCGTTCGCGTCGGGTCGGCGCTGGAGGGAACCGCCGCCAACTGACGCGCCGTCGACCCCTGCACCAGCGTATAGCCATTGGCCATCGTCAGGTTATAGGTGCCGCCGTCCTGTACACTCACCTCGACGCCAACGATCTTGTTAAGCTCGCTGACCAACTGATCACGCTGATCGAGCAGGTCGTTCGGCGATGCGCCCGCGCCTACGCCCGTCATACGGGAGATTTGATCGTTCAGGTTAGCTATCTGCTTCGCGTAATTGTTGATTTGCGCCACGCTGGAGCCAATCGCGATATTGACCTGTTTATCCTGATCGCGCAGATACTGATCGGTGGTTTTGAACTGGTTTACCAGCCCTTCCGCTTTACCAATCAGCGCCTGACGCGCCGCAGGATCTTCCGCGTTACTGACTAACGTTTGCAGGCTGGTAAAAAAACTCTGCAACGAACCAGACAGTGAGCTGGATTTATCGGCCAGCAGGTTGTCGATTTTCGACATTTGTTCATAGCGCGTGGTCAAGCCGCTGCTCTGGTTTTGCGCGCCGCGTAGCTGATTAGTGATAAACGCATCATATTCGCGCTGTACGCCTGAAACGTAAACGCCATTACCTATCCAGCCGCCAGCCCCTAACGTACTGTTTGCCTGCGCCAGAATAGTTGTCTGCCGGGTATAACCCGCAACGTTATAATTGTTGATGTTATTACTGACCGTATTTAACGCGGCCTGCGCGGCGTTAAGTCCGCTCATGGCGTGATTAATCAAGCTGGACATGATGGTTCCTTTTAATCCTTCAATACTCGTTGTTATCGGCAGCGACTACGTGGACTTGAGCAATTTAAAAGAGATTGTCGAGATTCGCGCTGTAGGTTTTGCTGACCTTTTCACTCATCGCTTTCAACTGCTGAATCATGCTGGTCAATTTACGCGCGTAATTCGGGTCAGTGGCGTATCCGGCGTTTTGCAGGGCCACTGCGCCCTGCTCTGCCGTGGCGGCAGTGGTCACGGCAGCGTAGCGTGGGTTACGCGTTAACAGCGCGACATAATCCGATAACGCCTCCAGATACGAGCTATAGACGCGGAATTTCGCTTTCACTTTTTTCGCTTCGCCATTTTCGTATTCAGTGGTGGTGATTTCCGTCACCGGCCCTTTCCAACTGGCGGTCGCTTTCACGCCAAATACGTTATAGCTGGGTTCGCCATTCTCCCGCAGGATTTGCCGTTGCCCCCAGCCCGACTCCAGCGCCGCCTGCGCCAGAATCAGATGATGCGGCACCCCGCTTTGTTCGCTGGCCAGCCTCGCCGGGAGCGAAAGCTGGGCCAGAAAGTCTTTACTGTCGCCGGAGAGCGGCGCATCGCTGCTCTCCGGCGTTTTCGGGATGGCTTTGCGCACCAGTTGGGTCAGCGCCTGATTTTGATAGCTGTTTACCGTCTCCAGGGAGAATTTAAGCGGTACTTGCGGCGCGTCATCCGCAGGCATCGTCTGCCCGCTGGTCATCTGTTTAACCATCATATCCGCCAGCCCCAGTCCCTTGCCGGCGGTCATCTGCTGGGCGATCTGCTGGTCATACATGCTGGTATACAGACGCGTCTGATCGCTGCTGAATAAACCATCTTTGGGTAAAGCCTCGCGCATACTTTTCAGCATCATCTGCACAAACATCCCTTCCACCTGACGGGCCACAGGACGGATATTCGCCGCCGGGTCCTGGCCCGCTTTCGCTTTCAGTTCGTTCAGAGATTGCGCATCCCAGGCCGCGCTGGCCAGCAATTTACCGTCTCCGATCATCAGATGATTTCCAGTTTGGCGCGTAGACAGCCCGCGCTCTGCATGGACTGCAAAATCGACATCAGGTCCATCGGCGTCGCGCCAAGCGCATTCAGCGCGCGCACTACGCTGTTCAGATTGGCGCTGGAACGCACGCTCTGTAGCGATCCGCCGCTCTGACGCAAATCTATCTGAGTCTGTGGCGTCACCACGGTCTGCCCGCCGCCAAATGGCGTATTCGGCTGGTTGACGTTGAGCTGGCGATTGACTGTCACTGACAAATTGCCCTGCGCCACAGCGCAGCTATCCAGCGTGACTTCCCGATTCATGACCACCGAACCGGTACGCGAGTTGATCACGACTTTTGCATCCTGCGGCGTCACGTTGACTTCCATATTTTGAATGTCCGCCAGAAAACGCACCTGCGAGCTGTTGCCGCTGGGCACACGTACCTGTACCGTTCGCGCATCAAGCGCAGTGGCGCTGCCGTAACCGCGGGCGCGGTTGATGGCATCGGTAATTTGCTGCGCCATCGTAAAATCTTCGTCGTTCAATTGCAGATTAATGGTGTTGCCAGCGCCGAACTGAGTCGGCAACTCGCGTTCGATAATCGCGCCATTAGTGATGCGCCCGCCATTAAGCTGGTTAACCTGCACGCTACTGCCGCCTGCGGAAGCGCCCGCGCCGCCGACCAGAATATTGCCCTGCGCCAGAGCATACACCTGGCTGTCCACCCCTTTTAACGGCGTCATTAATAACGTCCCGCCACGCAGACTTTTAGCGTTCCCCATTGAGGAAACGACGACATCGATCGTTTGTCCCTGTCGCGCAAAAGGCGGATACGACGCCGTCACCATCACCGCCGCCACGTTTTTCAACTGCATGTTGGTGCCAGTGGGGACCGTAATCCCCAGTTGTGACAGCATGTTATTCAGCGTCTGGGTGGTAAATGGCGTCTGGGTCGTCTGGTCGCCCGTACCGTCCAGCCCGACCACCAGCCCGTAGCCGATCAGCGAGTTTTCCCGTACCCCCTGGACACTGGTCAGATCCCGGATACGCTCGGCGTGCGCCAGAGTGGCAACCAGTGCCAGAACGATTCCTGCAAGAGCTTTAAACACATACACCTCGCTTACATCGGCGACAAATTAAGGAAGAAACGTTGCAGCCAGCCCATATTTTGCGCTTCGTTAATATAGCCGTTCCCGACATATTCAATCCGCGCATCCGCCACTTGTGTCGAGGGAACGGAGTTGCTGCCGCTGATGGTGCGTGGATTTACCACGCCGGAGAAGCGGATGAATTCCGTTCCCTGATTAATCGCGATCTGTTTTTCCCCCACGACGTGTAAATTGCCATTGGCCAGAACCTGATCGACGGTCACGGTCAGCGTGCCGCTAAAGGTATTGCTGGCATTCGCGCCGCCTTTGCCGTTAAAAGAGTTGCCGCCGGAGGCCTCCATATCCGCGCGGGAATTACCGAATAATCCCTGCAGATAACGCGGTACCGTATCAAAACCAAAACTGGTTTTGCCGTCGCGACTGGCATTTGCCGACGAGCTTTTACTGGCGCTGACGTTTTCCTGTAACACAATCGTGAGCGTATCGCCGATATTACGCGGTCGACGATCTTCAAAAAGCGGCTGATAGCCATAATTAATCGGCTGCGCAGACTGAAATATGGAGCCATTCGCCACCGGTACCGGGCCAGGTATCGGCTGCGCCGTGGTCGCCCCCTGCACGAGCGGTTTAGCGGGTATCCAGGCGCATCCTGTCAGCGTCGCGACCATCAGGGCCATAACTGGGTAAGCGTGAAGCGCGTATTTTTGCATTACCTTCATCTTCAAAATCAGGGAGCCGGTGGCGTATCCCCACCGGCGGCCCCTTAGAGTTGCGTCAGTTTCTGCAGCATCTGATCGGTCGTCGATACTGCTTTACTGTTAATTTCATAGGCGCGTTGAACCTGAATCATGTTCACCAGCTCTTCCGCCACGTTAACGTTCGACGTTTCGACATACCCTTGATACAACAACCCCGCGCCGTTGAGCCCCGGCGTGCTTTCGTTCGGCGCGCCGGACGATTGCGTTTCGATATAGAGGTTCTCGCCGATGCTTTCCAGCCCGGTGTCGTTCATAAAGGTGGTCAGGTTAAGCTGCCCGACCTGAACCGGCGCGGCCTGCCCCTGCTGGGTCACGCTGACCACGCCGTCGCGGCCAATGGTGATGCTTAACGCGTTGGCCGGAATGGTGATTGCCGGCTGCACCTGAAAACCGCCCGCCGTCACCAGTTGACCATTCTGATCCACCTGGAAAGAGCCGTCGCGGGTATAGGCAGACGTACCATCCGGCAGCATGACCTGGAAAAAGCCCTGCCCTTTAATCGCCACATCTTTACTGTTGTTGGTCTGCGACAGGTTCCCCTGACTGTGCAGACGCTCCGTGGCGACCGGACGCACGCCGGTACCGATTTGCAGCCCGGAAGGCAGCGTCGTCTGCTCGGACGACTGCGCGCCCGGCTGGCGGATGGTCTGATACAACAGATCTTCAAATACCGCGCGCTGACGCTTAAAACCATTGGTGCTGACGTTTGCCAGGTTATTGGCAATCACATCCATATTGGTTTGCTGCGCGTCCAGACCGGTTTTGGCGATCCATAATGAACTGATCATAAAATGTCCTGTATTAACTCATCGACAGCAGTTGGTTAGCTCGCCCTTCGTTCTCATCTACGCTGGTGATAACCTTCATCTGCATTTCAAAACGACGTGCGTTGGCGATCATGTCGGTCATGGCTTCAACCGGCTTGACGTTACTGCCCTCCAGCACGCCCGACATAATGCGAATTGACGGGTCGGCGGCCAGTACCGCCCCGCGTTCAGCCTGTGCCTCGGCGGTAAGGCGGAATAAACCGTCATCGCTCCGCTGCACCTCATTGCCTTCCGCTTTGACCAGCTTCAGTCGCCCAACGGGCGCCACCGTGTTTGGCGGGTCGCCGGGATTGAGCGCGGAGATCGTGCCGTCTGCCGCGATGGTGATTTCCGACCCTTCAGGAACGGTGATCGGGCCGCCTTCGCCGATAACCGGATGTCCCTGAATGGTTAACTGCCCGGTCGGCCCCACCTGGATATTCCCGTTACGGGTATATCCTTCAGCGCCATCCGCCGCTTGCACCACCAGCCAGCCGTCCTGCTGTAACGCGACATCCAGTGGGCGGGAGGTGTAGTCCAACTGACCCGGGGTCATATCCGCCCCCGGCGTCGACGCCGTAACCAGCGTGCGCGTCGCTAAAGAGAGGCCATCAACGGGCACCGCGCGTAGCGCGTTAAGCTGCGCGCGAAAGCCCGGCGTTGAGGCATTAGCCAGGTTGCTGGCCGTTACCGCCTGCTGGTTAAGCGTCTGACTGGCCGCCCCCATGGCGGTATAAATTGCGTGATCCATTAAGCTATCCCGTCAGGCGCTTAGCGCAGGTTAACCAGCGTATTGAGGATCTGGTCCTGGGTTTTGATGGTCTGCGCATTCGACTGGTAGTTACGCTGCGCGACGATCATATTCACCAGCTCTTTACTCAAATCCACGTTAGAGGCTTCCAGCGCGCCGTTCGTCAGCTTACCGAAGTTGCCGGAACCGGCAGTCCCCAGCAGCGCTACCCCGGAGGCCTGCGTCGCCGCCCAGACGTTATCGCCCTGGGATGCCAGACCTTCGTTGTTGGCGAAGTTAGCCAGCACTATCTGCCCCAGCACCTGCTCCTGCTCGTTGGAATAGTTGCCAACTACGGTGCCGTCGTTGTTAATCTGGTAGCTCACCAGGTCGCCCGGCTTATAGCCGTTCTGATTGGTGGCGACGATGTTGTTAGCCCCGGTGTTCTGCTGCATGGAGTTAAGGAAGCTGAGGGAGAAGGTGGCCGCTGTCGCGCCATTAATCGTACCGGTGGTGATGTTCACCGTACCGCCGGATTGCAGTGTCCCGTTTGCGTTAAATACCAGAGTGGTTGATGGTGCCGCCGGCGCTGTGGCTGCAGGATCGCTACTGTCATGGGTGTACACGGCCCATTCATTATCTTTGGTTTTCACAAAATAGACGTTCATGTCATGGGCATTACCCTGGCTGTCATAAACGGTGACGGTGCCTTTTTTGTTATACGAATCCGCATCACTCACGCTAAAGGGCGTTTTAGACGGTACAGGGTCCGTTGAGTTCAGGTTGATCTGCATTGACGCGGTGGTGGTCGATTTCGCCGCCATCAGCGTGTTCGGAATGGTGATCGGCGCAGGATTCGCCCCCTGCTGAATGGTCGGCGGCGTACCGGTGGCCGGATAGCCGGTCAACTGCATCCCCTGCATATTGACCAGGTTACGGTTCTCGTCCAGTTTGAACTGGCCGTTGCGGCTATAGAACACGGAACCGTTGCTGTCTACCAGGCGGAAAAAACCGTTCTGGCTAATCGCGACATCCAGCCCGCGCCCGGTGTTCGTTGTCGTACCGTCGGTAAAATCCTGGGTAATCCCCGCCACTTTTACGCCCAGCCCCACTTTGGAACCGGCAAACATATCGGCAAATGATGCCGTACCGGACTTAAAGCCATAGGTGGCGGAGTTGGCGATGTTATTACCGATAACATCAAGGTTGGTGGCCGCAGCGTTCAGGCCGCTAACCGCTTGAGAAAAAGACATGACTGACTCCTGATAAGTGTAAGGGCTTAGATTATTTGCCGAACTTCGTCGAGTGTGGTGGTGCCGTAGGTACCCAGATCCAACAGGTTGCCGTTACTGCCCTTCGTCACGCCCTGTACCAGAGCGAATTGCAGCGGCTGCGCCACCAGTTGCGTCCCGCCATTGCTGGCGGTAATCGCAATGTTGTAAGAACCATTCGGTACCGTTGTTCCGTCCGTTTGCTTACCATCCCAGGTAAAGGTGTGTACCCCGGCTCGCAACTCACCGATCTCCAGCGTCCGTACCACCCGGCCATCTTTATCGGTAATGGTTGCCGTCACTTTGTCCGCAGGCTGTTGCAATTCCACGCCAAACGGCGTCGTGGACGTCACGGCCCCTTCTTCCGCGCCTTTACCCGCCAGAATTGTGGTGCCAGGCACCATAACGCCATGCCCAATCAGCGTGGTCGCCTGTAGGGACTGACTATTATCGATTTGCCCGGAAATAGCCCCCAGCGTCGTATTCAGTTTTTCAATGCCGCTCACGGTACTGATTTGCGCCAACTGTGTCGTTAACTCATTATTTTGTAATGGGTTAGTCGGGTCCTGGTTCTTCAATTGCGCGACCAGTAAGGTCAGGAAACTGCTTTGCAGATCGGCAGCGTTGCTTCCGGTCATCGACCCGCTGCCGGTCGTCGTTTTGACGCCCGTGTTGGTCGGGTCATTCATATTTACGGCAATAGACATACGCGCCTCCTTTACTGGCCTAATGTCAGCGTTTTAAGCATCATGCTTTTTACGGTATTCAGGACTTCGATATTTGCCTGATAGCTGCGCGAGGCTGACATCGTGTTGACCATTTCGCCGACCACATCGACGTTGGGCATTTTGACGTAACCATTAGCGTCCGCCAGCGGATTGCCTGGCTCATAAACCAGCTTTTCCGGTGCCTGACTTTCAATCACGCTGGCGACCTTTACCCCGCCAGTGGCTTGACCCGGCGCGGCGTCCACCTGAAAAACCACCTGTTTGGCGCGATAAGGCTGTCCGTCCGGGCCGGTGACGCTATCCGCATTCGCCAGGTTACTGGCCGCAACGTTCAACCGCTTGGACTGTGCGGCAAGCGCCGATCCGGCAATATCAAAAATGTTTAACAGCGCCACGAATTAGTTTCCTCCCTGTAGCACATTCATCATGCCTTTGAGTTGGCTACCCAGAACGGTAAGCCCCATCTGATATTTGAGACTGTTATCCGCAAACTGCGTACGTTCCCTGTCCATATCTACGGTGTTACCATCCAAAGAAGGCTGATCGGGTACGCGGTAAAGCAGATCCACTGCGGGAGAAGAGACCGCCTGGGCGGGAATATGGTGAGAGGAAGTCAACGTTAACGCGACGCCGCCGGTTTCTTCCCGTCCACGCACCATCACCTTTTTTAACTCACTGGCAAAATCAATATCGCGCGCCTGATACCCCGGCGTATCGGCATTGGCGATATTCGCCGCTAATATTTCCTGACGTTGCGCGCGCAGATTTAGCGCTTCCTGCTGAAATCGTAAGGCGGCATCGAGCCTGTCGAGCATATCTCCTCCGCAAATGGCAAAATTCAGCCGACAGCTTAAATGCCTTCACGCGCGCGTTATCGCCGGAATAAACGCAAAATGCGTCGCTATTTATTGCGTTGATGCTTGCTTCACACGGGTAGAATCCTGTCATGACATCAACCAGGGGGAAGTACCATGCAAACGTTAAAACGAGGATTCGCCGTGGCGGCTTTGCTGTTCAGCCCCCTGACAATGGCGCAGGACATCAACGCCCAGCTGACCACGTGGTTTTCCCAGCGTCTGTCTGGCTTCAGCGACGAGGTGGTTGTCACGCTCCGTTCATCGCCCAATCTGCTACCGAGCTGCGAGCAGCCAGCCTTCAGCATGACGGGCAGCGCGAAGCTGTGGGGCAACGTCAATGTGGTGGCGCGCTGCGCCAATGAAAAACGTTATTTGCAGGTGAATGTGCAAGCGACCGGCAATTATGTCGCCGTTGCCGCGCCCGTCGCGCGCGGCGGAAAATTGACGCCGGCCAACGTCACGCTAAAACGTGGCAGGCTGGATCAGTTACCGCCGCGGACGGTACTGGATATCCGTCAGATTCAGGATGCCGTCAGTTTGCGCGATCTCGCTCCTGGGCAGCCGGTACAGCTTACGATGATACGTCAGGCCTGGCGCGTCAAAGCGGGGCAACGAGTACAGGTCATCGCCAATGGCGAGGGGTTTAGCGTCAATGCGGAAGGTCAGGCGATGAATAATGCCGCCGTCGCGCAAAATGCGCGCGTGCGCATGACATCGGGTCAAATCGTGAGTGGAACCGTCGATTCTGATGGGAATATTCTTATTAACCTATAATTGTGTAAAGATTTTGTCGCGGCTGCCGATGAGATATTCAACCATGATGGTAGCTGGCCGCTACAACGTAACCCTCGATGAGGATAAATAAATGAGCATTGACCGTACCTCACCTTTGAAACCCGTTAGCACTGTCCAGACGCGCGAAACCAGCGATACGCCGGTACAAAAAACGCGTCAGGAAAAAACGTCCGCCGCGACGAGCGCCAGCGTAACGTTAAGCGACGCGCAAGCGAAGCTCATGCAGCCAGGCGTCAGCGACATTAATATGGAACGCGTCGAAGCATTAAAAACAGCTATCCGTAACGGTGAGTTAAAAATGGATACGGGAAAAATAGCAGACTCGCTCATTCGCGAGGCGCAGAGCTACTTACAGAGTAAATAAGCGTATGACTCGTTTGTCAGAAATACTTGACCAGATGACCACCGTCCTGAATGACCTGAAGACGGTGATGGACGCCGAGCAACAACAGCTTTCCGTAGGCCAGATTAACGGCAGCCAGCTACAGCGTATTACAGAAGAAAAAAGCTCGTTGCTGGCGACGCTGGATTATCTGGAACAACAGCGCCGTCTGGAGCAGAACGCGCAGCGTAGCGCAAACGATGACATTGCAGAGCGCTGGCAGGCGATTACCGAAAAAACGCAGCATCTTCGCGACCTCAACCAGCACAACGGCTGGCTGCTGGAAGGGCAAATTGAGCGTAATCAACAGGCGCTGGAGGTGCTGAAACCTCACCAGGAGCCGACCTTGTACGGGGCTGACGGTCAGACTTCCGTCTCTCACCGCGGCGGTAAAAAAATTTCTATCTAATCAGTGCCGGATGGCGACGTTGCGCCTTTCCGGCCTGAATGCCTTGTAGGCCTGATAGCACAGCGCTATCAGGCACTGAATTTACGCCGTCCGGCGAACAAACTCTTTCACTTTAAAGCCCAGCACGGCAAGCGCGGCGAAATAGGCCGCGATACCCGCGATCACTACCGCCATCAAACGTAGCAAACGCCATAACATCGACCCTTGCGACCACTCCGGCATAATATGCAACACGCCGAACAATACGGCGGCCATCACCAGTACGGAAATGATCAGACGCATCAGGAACCACATCCAACCCGGTTGTGGCGTAAAGATATTCTGTTTGCGCAGTTGCCAGTACAGCAGCGACGCATTGAGACATGCCGCCAGACCAATAGAGAGCGACAGTCCGGCGTGTTTCAGCGGTCCAATAAACGCCAGGTTCATTAACTGAGTCATGATTAACGTCACGATGGCGATTTTCACCGGCGTTTTAATATCCTGGCGAGAATAGAAGCCCGGGGCCAGCACTTTTACGACGATCAAGCCAATCAGCCCCACCGAATAGGCGATTAACGCCCGCTGCGTCATTGCCGCATCAAAGGCGGTGAATTTACCGTACTGAAACAGCGAGACCGTCAGCGGCTTCGCCAGAATGCCTAACGCTACCGCGCTCGGCAACGCCAGTAAAAAGCACAAACGCAGCCCCCAGTCCATCAGGCGGCAGTACTCATCATGATTGCCGCTGGCAAAGCTTTTCGACAATGACGGCAACAGGATGGTCCCCAATGCCACGCCCAGCACGCCGGACGGGAACTCCATCAACCGATCGGCATAGTACATCCATGAGACCGAGCCGGAGGCCAGAAACGAGGCAAAAATGGTATTGATGATAAGGGAGATCTGACTGACGGATACGCCCAAAATCGCCGGCCCCATCTGTTTGACTACCCGCATCGCCCCGGTGTCGCGAAAGTTAATGCGCGGCAGCACCAACATACCGATCTTTTTCAAATACGGAAGTTGATACACCAGTTGCAGCACGCCGCCGACGGTGACTGCCCAGGCTAACGCCAGCACCGGCGGATTAAAGTATGGCGCGGCGAATAATGCAAAACCGATCATGCTGATATTAAGAAATGTCGGCGCAAAAGCGGGAATAGAGAAGCGATTCCAGGTGTTGAGAATGGCGCCAACCAGTGAAGCCAGCGAGATCAGCAGAATATAGGGAAACGTAATCCGCAGCAGTTGCGTCGTCAGCGCGAATTTATCCGCAGTATCGGCAAAACCCGGCGCGGTTACCATAATCACCCACGGGGCGGCCAGCATACCGGCTACCGTCACGACGGCCAATGCCAGCGTCAACAGGCCGGAAACGTAAGCGACAAAGATCCGCGTCGCTTCTTCACCCTGCTTGCTCTTATATTCCGCCAGGATAGGCACAAAGGCCTGAGAAAAAGCGCCTTCGGCAAAGATCCGGCGTAGTAGATTGGGGAGTTTAAACGCCACAAAAAAGGCGTCGGTCGCCATCCCTGCGCCAAAAATTCTGGCGACAATCGCATCACGGGCAAAGCCCAACACGCGTGAAAACATAGTCATCGAGCTGACGGCAGCCAGCGATTTCAATAAATTCATTTCTTTTGTATTCCAGACCCTGGCGTAAAACTCCTGCATGGCTGATCCATCGACCGGATAACGCAACTTCTGCCGTATCCGGCTGTATCACCGCGCCTGACGGCGACGTTAAAACGTCTTATCAGGCCTTACAGACTCCCCACGGTTTGCCATTATTCACTGTGAAAAGAGGTATTATGTAGAGTGGGCATATATACCCGCCATACTTCGAGCTGCATGTGCGTTAGCTTTTCTGCAACTCGAATTATTGAGGGTATAGTACCTGGATTACGATGAATTACTACCGCCAGATGTTACAGAGGGTTATTCGCTGATGGCGTCCCGCCACAGCGCCTCCACGACGCGCTGGGCCAAAATCGCCTGCTCCCCCGCCGTTTCCGGAACCGTCTGATTTTGTACGCAGTCAATGAAATGCCGCGCGCATCCGACAAAACCACGCTGTTCAAGCGTCGTTTGCCAACCCGGAATGGGTTTGATGAGAATACCCTGCCCGCGCTCTTCGCGCCATTCACGCATATCCGTCACGTCATACAGCCCGCCGTCGGTGACGGCCTGGACCGATTCACGCTGACTTCCGGCGCGCCGGTGCATACTGGTGGTAATTTGTAGTTTGTCGGCGGAAAAATGATGTTCCGCATAGCACATTTCGCCGGACTCGCTGGTGAGCAACATGCCGCTGGCAAGGCGCGCCTCGCCGCCCGCCAGCCACAGAGCGGTATCCACGACATGCAGATAGTCATCGAGCAAAGTAAAACGTAAGTCGTGCGGCCCGATGCTATCGGTACGATGTTTATCCATACGCAGTGATGCCGCAGTGCCGAGGCGCGTCTTCAGTTCGCGGTACAGCGGCGCGAAACGGCGATTAAAGCCAACCATCAGCGTCAATTTTTTTTGCGCCGCCAGCGCCACCAGCCGTTCGGCATCACGTAGATTTTCCGCCAGCGGTTTATCCACGCAAACATGCACGCCGGCATTGAGAAGTTCGCTGACCACGGCATAATGGCTTGCGGTACTGGAGTGGACGAAGACCGCATCGCAGCCGGACGCTAAATTCGCCAGCGAATCCACATACGGTATGCGCCAGCTTTCGCAGATACGTAAGGCTTTATCCCGCAAAGGAGACCAGGCGCCCTGTAATGTCCATCCGGCGGTGTTGGTTAATACCGGCAGCCAGGCCTTCTGCGCAATACCGCCTAATCCGACAATGCCAATCCGTAATGTTCTCACATTACTCCCCCAGGTGAGCTAACAAAGAATCCAGCCGCTGCTTTAACTCCGCCACTTCGCTTTCCAGCGCTTCGACGCGCGACTGAAGATCGCCCGACGCACTTTCCGGCGCAGACGTCTGGAGAGACAGTTCATCGACGTCGCCGCAAAAAAGGTGCATATAACGGCTTTCGCGCTTACCCGGTTCACGCGCCAGACGGACGACATACGGGCCGTCCTCACGACTGGCAAGCCGTTCCAGCGTGGATTCAACTTCCGCCATATCGCTGAATTCATGCATCCGCGACGCCCGGCTACGCAACTCGCCGGGCGTTTGCGCGCCGCGCAGCAGCAGCGTAGTGACGAGCGCCACTTCCGCCGCGCTAAGTTTCAGATCGCCAAATTCGGAATTACAGAAACGCTGTTCATATTTGGTGACGCGATTGCCAAACCCACTGACCGTACGCAAAAAGTGGCGTTTCACCAGGTTATCGAGTTGTTCTTGTACCTCTTGTTCCGTCAGGTTCATCACCGGTTCACGGTTGGTTTTCTGATTACAGGCTGTCACCACCCCGTTGACGGAAAGCGGATACTGTTCCGGCGTTGTCACCTGCTTTTCCAGCAGACAGCCAATCACTCGCGCTTCAGTGGCGGTTAATTCATATTTCATCGTTTTCTCCCTTTGCCTCTCATTCCGTAAGCCGCTCAACGCCCCGGCGTCCATAACGGCGTGGTTAACGCCGTCAGGACATGGTCGCGCCATTGTCCATCAATCAACAGGTAATCTTTCGCATAGCCTTCTTTTTCAAAGCCAAGCCGCGCCAGCAACGCGCCGCTACGTTTGTTGTGCGGCATATAGTTCGCCATGATACGGTGGATATGCTGAGTGCGCTGCATATAGCGAATCGCAGCGGTTAAGGCTTCAAACATCAGCCCCTGCCCCTGCCACTTTTGCGCAATGGAATAGCCCAGATAACAGGCATGAAAAGAACCGCGCACCACATTGGAAAAATTCGCCACGCCGATAATTTCTTTTTCTTCCGGATCAAGTAGCGCGAAATAGAAGGCGGAGCCCTGTTTGTGAAATTCACCGATCATTCCCAGACGCGCCTGCCATCCTGAAGGATAACAATGACTTTCATCACGGACCGGTTCCCAGGGTTTTAAAAAATGACGATTTTCCGCGTAATAATCGGCCAGACGCCAGGCATCACGCTCATGCACTAAACGTACCACCAGACGATCGGTGGTTAAGCGCACTTTTGGCACGTTACTACGATAGCCAAACATTCTATACCTACTCCTTCCTGTAACGTCTTCAGCACGCCAGTAACATTACTATACCTGCGCAACCAGGCTCTGTGAAAAGCGCAAATCGTCATTTTTTGAATTGCTGCCACATTTTGATGAAAACTCTCGATTAAAAAGGACTTTTGATAAAAAAATATTGTCCCGCTAACGGTAGGAAAAAACGAAACGCCGCCGCAGAATAGAAGACGCTCATCTATTATTTCCCGGGAGGGGAAATGTCGCGCGTCTCGCAGGCGAGGAACCTGGGTAAATATTTTCTTCTCATCGATAACATGTTGGTGGTGCTGGGTTTTTTCGTCGTATTCCCGCTCATCTCTATTCGCTTTGTCGATCAAATGGGGTGGGCTGCCGTAATGGTAGGGATCGCACTCGGCCTGCGCCAGTTTATTCAACAAGGTCTGGGCATTTTTGGCGGCGCCATCGCCGATCGCTTTGGCGCGAAACCGATGATTGTCACCGGTATGCTGATGCGCGCCGCCGGCTTTGCCACCATGGGTATCGCGCATGAGCCCTGGCTCTTGTGGTTTTCCTGCTTTCTTTCCGGTCTCGGCGGTACGCTTTTCGACCCGCCGCGCTCAGCGCTGGTGGTCAAATTAATTCGTCCGGAGCAACGGGGCCGCTTCTTTTCTCTGTTGATGATGCAGGACAGCGCGGGTGCGGTGATTGGCGCGCTACTGGGAAGCTGGTTGCTACAATACGATTTTCGCCTGGTCTGCGCGACGGGCGCTATTTTGTTCATATTATGCGCCCTTTTCAACGCATGGCTGCTTCCGGCCTGGAAGCTATCAACGGTCAGAACGCCGGTGCGTGAAGGAATGCGCCGCGTCATGAGCGATAAAAGGTTTGTCACCTACGTGCTGACGCTGGCGGGCTACTATATGCTGGCGGTACAGGTCATGTTAATGCTTCCGATTATGGTAAACGATATCGCCGGCTCGCCTGCTGCCGTGAAATGGATGTACGCTATAGAGGCGTGTCTCTCGCTGACGTTGCTCTACCCGATTGCCCGCTGGAGCGAAAAGCGTTTTCGGCTGGAGCATCGGCTGATGGCCGGTTTGCTCGTCATGTCGCTGAGCATGCTCCCCATCGGGATGGTGGGCAATTTACAGCAGCTTTTTACGCTTATTTGCGCTTTCTACATCGGCTCGGTTATCGCCGAACCGGCGCGCGAAACGCTCAGCGCGTCGCTCGCGGACGCGAGGGCGCGGGGAAGCTATATGGGCTTTAGCCGTCTGGGATTAGCCATTGGCGGCGCGATTGGTTATATCGGCGGCGGCTGGTTGTTTGATATGGGTAAAGCGCTTGCGCAGCCTGAACTACCGTGGATGATGCTCGGTATTATCGGCTTCATTACCTTTTTGGCTTTAGGCTGGCAATTTAGTCATAAACGCACGCCGCGCCGGATGCTGGAACCCGGCGCCTGATTTGATACCTGTCGCTATCTCCTCCATACTGGTCAGATACCGACAGTCAAATGGAGGAGAAACGTGAAGCTTTATATTTACGATCATTGCCCTTTCTGCGTTAAAGCCCGCATGATTTTCGGCCTGAAGAACATCCCCGTTGAACTTAACGTGTTACAAAATGACGACGAGGCGACGCCCACCCGGATGATTGGTCAAAAGATGGTGCCCATCCTGCAAAAAGATGATAGTCGCTACCTTCCTGAAAGTATGGATATTGTACATTATGTCGACAACCTCGACGGCAAACCGCTGTTAACCGGGAAACGCAATCCAGCCATTGAAGAGTGGTTGCGCAAAGTTAACGGTTACGTTAATCAGCTACTGCTGCCGCGATTTGCAAAATCCGCTTTCGATGAATTTTCTACCCCTGCGGCGCGCCAGTATTTTATCCGCAAAAAAGAAGCCTCATCTGGCAGTTTTGACAACCATCTTGCGCACTCTGCCGGACTGATTAAAAAGATCGGCGATGATTTACGTTTGCTGGATAAACTCATCGTACAGCCTAACGCCGTTAACGGCGAATTATCGGAAGATGATATTCATCTGTTTCCGCTTCTGCGTAATCTGACGCTGGTCGCCGGTATTCACTGGCCGACAAAAGTCGCGGACTATCGCGATAATATGGCAAAGCAGACGCAAATTAATTTACTCTCCTCAATGGCTATCTAACGCCCGCCAGGCGGCAACCCTTTCTTGCCGCCTTTTTCAGCTTTTTCTCGTGGCGCCATGTCCGCTGGCGCGACATGCTGCTTTGTGTCAAGATTAGGGCACAGGCAACATGCTAAGGAACGCCATGAAAAAGTTTTTTTTTGCCGCTGCGCTGGTAGTTAGCGGCCTGTTAGTGGGCTGTAATCAACTTACGCAATACACCATTAGCGAACAAGAAATCAATCAAGCGCTTGAAAAACGGAATAATTTCTCAAAAGATATTGGTCTGCCCGGCATTGCCGACGCGCATATCGTATTGACTAACCTTGTCAGCCAGATTGGTCGGGAAGAGCCTAATAAAGTCACCCTTACTGGCGATGCCAGGCTGGATATGAATTCCCTGTTTGGCAGTCAAAAAGCGACGATGAAACTCAAGCTAAAAGCCCTGCCAGTCTTTGATAAAGAAAAAGGCGCCATCTATCTTCAGGAGATGGAAGTAGTAGACGCCACCGTGACGCCGGAAAAAATGCAAGCAGTGCTACAAACGCTCCTGCCCTATTTAAATCAGTCTTTACGTAGCTACTTTAACCAGCGGCCCGCTTACGTGTTGCGTGAGGACAGCAGTAAAGGCGAAGCGTTAGCGAAGAAACTCGCGAAAGGCATTGAAGTTAAACCTGGTGAAATCGTTATTCCTTTCACCAATTGATTTCGGAGGGCGCGCTCGCGCCCTTTTTTTACGTGCAAACGAAAACGTTTCCGCTTATCCTTTGTTTCCGGCAAAAAGACTATTCCTCAGCCGGAGCTTATTAATGACTGCACCATCCCAGGTTTTAAAGATCCGCCGCCCGGACGACTGGCACGTTCACCTTCGCGATGGCGACATGTTAAAAACGGTCGTACCCTATACCAGCGAAATTTATGGTCGCGCTATCGTGATGCCGAACCTGGCGTCCCCCATCACGACCGTTGATGCAGCGATCGCCTACCGTCAGCGTATTCTCGATGCGGTGCCCGCCGGGCAGGATTTCACGCCGTTAATGACCTGCTATTTAACGGATTCGCTCGATGCCGATGAACTGGAGCGTGGTTTCCATGAAGGCGTGTTTACTGCGGCTAAGCTTTACCCGGCCAATGCCACCACTAACTCCAGTCATGGCGTAACGTCAGTCGACGCTATCATGCCGGTACTGGAGCGGATGGAAAAACTCGGAATGCCATTACTGGTCCACGGTGAGGTGACCCATGCGGATGTTGATATCTTCGATCGCGAAGCGCGTTTTATCGACACCGTAATGGAACCGCTACGCCAGCGTCTGACCGCGCTTAAAGTGGTCTTTGAACACATCACGACCAAAGATGCCGCGCAGTATGTCCGTGACGGCAACGACTACCTGGCGGCTACCATTACGCCTCAACATTTAATGTTTAACCGTAATGATATGCTGGTTGGCGGCATTCGTCCTCACCTGTACTGTCTGCCGATTCTGAAACGCAATATTCACCAGCAGGCGTTACGCGAACTGGTTGCCAGTGGTTTTACGCGCGCCTTCCTGGGGACGGATTCAGCGCCGCATTCACGTCATCGTAAAGAGACCAGTTGCGGCTGCGCTGGTTGTTTCAACGCCCCCTCCGCCCTTGGCAGTTATGCCGCCGTGTTTGAGGAAATGAACGCGCTGGCGCACTTTGAAGCGTTCTGTTCACTGAATGGCCCGCAATTCTATGGCCTGCCGGTGAATGCGGGGTGGGTGGAACTGGTTCGCGATGAACAACAGATACCGGGAAATATCGCGCTGGCTGATGATTCGCTGGTGCCTTTTTTAGCGGGTGAAACAGTACGCTGGTCAGTAAAAAAATAAAAAATGCGCTTACTTGTTGCTATATATTGGATTTAACTGTATATATATCCAGTATATTCAACAGGGGGCCATTATGCGTATTGAAGTCACTATAGCCAAAACGTCACCTCTGCCTGCCGGTGCGATTGATGCGCTGGCGGGCGAACTCTCCCGTCGTATTAGCCATCATTTTCCGGAGAATTTGGGTAACGTCACCGTGCGTTACGCTACCGCCAACAACTTGTCCGTCATTGGCGCATCAAAAGAGGACAAAGAACGCATTAGCGAGATTCTCCAGGAGACCTGGGAGAGCGCTGATGACTGGTTCATCAATGAATAAAAAATGATATGCAGTGATGTATGTTTGCCGGGTCGCCCCGGCTTTTTTATTTGCGCAACTGATGAATATTTCGCCTGACCCTCAAAATAATTGCACAACATCCTAAAAAAATATGAATGAACTGCCGCTTTATTGTTCATATAATTCTTAAAAAGAGAAATTTATCCTCCGGTCTCTTTAAAAACGCAGTGAATAGCCTTATTAATTGGTATACTGAAGTTGCTTCAGAAGAAAAACACGCATTGAACCTCGAGAACCGTTGTCTTATAACACGTACCAGGGGGGCATGATGGAAAAGAATAATGAAGTCATTCAGACCCATCCGCTTGTAGGATGGGACATCAGCACCGTCGATAGCTATGACGCGCTGATGCTGCGTTTACACTACCAGACCCCAAATCGTCCGGAACCGGAAGGGACTGAAGTTGGTCAAACGCTCTGGTTAACGACAGATGTAGCCAGGCAATTTATTTCAATATTAGAAGCCGGCATCGCCAAAATAGAATCAGGTGATTACCAGGAAAACGAGTATCGTCGCCATTAGCGTGACGCGCTCCCCCTCTCTCAGGCACCGTAAGGTGCCTCACTTATTTCTGGCTTGTATATCTCAGCGCAGTTATTTACCCTGAAATCATCGCGATAGCAGAGAGAAGCTGATGAAATACGACCTTATTATTATCGGCAGCGGTTCGGTTGGCGCCGCCGCTGGTTATTACGCCACCCGCGCCGGGCTAAAGGTCCTGATGACCGATGCGCATATGCCGCCTCATCAACAGGGCAGCCATCACGGCGATACCCGACTTATCCGCCACGCTTATGGTGAAGGCGAAAAATATGTCCCACTGGTGCTTCGCGCCCAGGCGCTTTGGGATGAACTCTCCACACACAATGAAGAGCCTATTTTTGTCCGCTCCGGCGTCGTTAACCTCGGCCCGGCCGACTCCGCTTTCTTAGCCAACGTCGCACGAAGCGCGCAACAGTGGCAATTAAACGTCGAGCGCCTGGACGCGACGGCCCTCATGACGCGCTGGCCGGAAATTCGCGTGCCCGATAATTATATCGGGCTGTTTGAAGCTGACTCCGGTTTCCTGCGCAGCGAATTAGCCATTACCACATGGCTTCGTCTGGCCCGAGAAGCAGGCTGCGCACAGCTATTCAACAGCCCGGTAAGCCATATTCACCATGATGATAACGGTGTGACGATAGAGACGAGTGAAGGTTGCTACCACGCCAGCAAAGCGCTGATTAGCGCGGGCACCTGGGTCAAAGCGCTGGTACCGGAGCTGCCCGTTCAGCCCGTACGTAAAGTTTTTGCCTGGTTTAAGGCGGATGGACGTTACAGCACTAAAAACCGCTTTCCGGCCTTTACCGGCGAAATGCCCAACGGCGATCAATATTACGGTTTCCCGGCGGAGAACGACGAGTTAAAAATCGGCAAACACAATGGCGGACAGCTAATACAGGCTCCGGAAGAGCGCAAGCCCTTTGCCGCCGTTGCCAGCGATGGCGCGGAAGCATTTCCTTTCCTGCGTAACGTACTGCCGGGTATCGGCGGTTGTTTACATGGGGCGGCATGTACCTATGATAATTCGCCGGACGAGGATTTTATTATCGATACGCTGCCTGG
Organism: Salmonella sp. A7; assembly: GCF_020181675.1. Classification (NCBI taxonomy): domain Bacteria; kingdom Pseudomonadati; phylum Pseudomonadota; class Gammaproteobacteria; order Enterobacterales; family Enterobacteriaceae; genus Salmonella; species Salmonella sp. A7. The sequence goes on from NZ_CP084001.1 coordinate 2,744,018, forward strand.
CCATGAGAACACGCTTGTCATCACTGGACTCAGCGGACATGGTTTTAAATTCGCCCCGGTGTTAGGAGAAATCGCTACGGATTTTGCGTTGGGAAAAACGCCCTCCTTTGATCTGACGCCGTTCCGGCTTTCCCGTTTTAGCCAATAATTTGTCGGCCCCGTAAAGGGGCTGTTTATTAAGGTAAGCTATGCGTCGTCTCTTTCATTTTCTGATGAATAATATTCGCGAACATTTCATGCTTTACGTTATTCTTTGGTCGCTGCTGGCGGTGATGGATATTGTTTATCTCCTTTTCTTTTGATTGCTTTTCATTGACGTTAACTGACACTTCCTGAAAGTTCCTCGCTTTTTATTTCATAACGTTAAGCACGGCAATAATGCCAGTTCCTGCCGTTGCGCGGTTATCAGGGGGAAATATCTCGAAACTTCTGAAGCTGAACCGCAAACAACATCAAAATTATTGAAATAAAAATAAATATCATTCAAATTCTTATTTATAAGTTGCATTCGGCGCTTTTCCACGCCATTTTCATTCTCTCGTGAAATATTGATTGGTGTGTTTATGCAATTTAAAAATACTCCACAGCGTTATGGCGTGGTTTCCGCCGCGCTCCACTGGCTGACCGCCCTGGTGGTCTATGGCATGTTTGCGTTGGGTTTATGGATGGTCACGCTCAGTTATTACGACGGCTGGTATCACCAGGCACCGGAAATACATAAAAGTATTGGCATATTACTGATGATGGCGCTGATCGTGCGTATTATCTGGCGGCTTTATTCTCCGCCGCCCATTGCGTTGACCAGCTATTCCCGTTTAACGCGCGCTGGCGCCGCCGCAGGTCATCTCCTCCTGTATCTCCTGCTCTTTGCGATAATCATTAGCGGCTACCTGATTTCCACCGCCGACGGTAAACCGATTAGCGTCTTTGGCTGGTTTGAGATTCCGGCCACGCTTACGGACGCGGGCGCGCAGGCTGACATCGCCGGAACGCTGCATCTGTGGTTTGCCTGGTCGCTGGTCATTATCTCGCTCTCGCATGGGGTTATGGCGCTAAAACACCATTTCATCGATAAAGACGACACACTGAAACGTATGACAGGAATGTCGTCATCTGACTATGGAGCTCAAAAATGAAAAAAAACCTGCTGGGATTCACCCTCGCATCCTTGTTATTCACGACCGGTTCCGCCGTGGCGGCGGAGTATAAAATTGATAAAGAAGGCCAACATGCGTTCGTCAATTTCCGCATCCAGCATCTGGGCTACAGCTGGCTGTACGGCACCTTTAAAGATTTCGACGGCACGTTTACTTTTGACGAAAAAAATCCGTCGGCAGACAAAGTGAACGTGACCATTAACACCAATAGCGTCGACACTAACCATGCCGAACGTGACAAACACCTGCGTAGCGCGGAATTTCTTAATGTTGCGAAATTCCCGCAGGCAACCTTCACCTCTACCAGCGTGAAAAAAGAGGGCGATGAACTGGATATTACCGGCAATCTGACACTCAATGGCGTGACTAAACCGGTGACGCTGGAAGCGAAGCTGATGGGCCAGGGCGACGATCCGTGGGGCGGTAAGCGCGCGGGCTTTGAGGCCGAAGGAAAAATTAAGCTGAAGGATTTCAATATAACTACCGATCTCGGCCCGGCCTCACAAGAGGTTGAGCTTATCATCTCAGTAGAAGGCGTTCAGCAGAAGTAACGCCTGGAGAAATGCCGGATAGCGGCCTTTACGCGGCTATCCGGCAAAATATTACTCAGCCGGATCGGGAATGCTCAGTTTGCTATTAAGCCGACCACGCGATTTATTAAAAATTTTGTTGCCGTTCTCGCGACCCGCACGACGTCGGCGCTGTTCTTCCTCCGGCAAGGCCAACTCTTCACAGCATTGTTCACTACAGCAGCCGTTAAATTTACTGGCGCACTGCGGACACTGGATAAACAGCAGATGGCAACCGTCATTTTTGCAGTTGGTATGGCTATCGCAGGGCGCGCCGCACTGATGGCAATGCGCGATAACCTCATCCGAGATTCGTTCGCCCATTCGCTCATCAAATACAAAATTTTTGCCGATAAAGCGAACGGGAAGCCCCTGCTCGCGCGCGCGACGGGCGTATTCAATGATGCCACCCTCAATATGCCAGACTTTATTGAAACCGTTGTGTTTCATCCAGGCGCTGGCTTTCTCACAACGAATACCGCCGGTACAGTACATCACTATCTTTTTATCTGCATGTTCCCGCAGCATTTCAACCGCTTTTGGCAACTGTTCACGAAACGTATCCGCCGGGATTTCCAGAGCATTTTCGAAATGGCCGACTTCATACTCATAGTGGTTGCGCATATCAATAAAGACCGCGTCAGGATCGTCCAGCATCGCATTCACATCTGCCGCCTTCAGATAATCGCCGACATTACTGGCGTCAAAAGTCGGATCGTCAATACCGTCAGCAACGATACGGTCGCGAACTTTCATACGCAGCACCCAAAATGACTTTCCGTCATCCTCCAGCGCGATATTTAAACGCAGCCCGTCCAGCGCGGGGTCGAACGTATAAAGCTGTTGACGAAACGTCTCGAGCTTGCTTTGCGGCACGCTGATTTGCGCATTGATGCCTTCATGCGCCAGGTAAACGCGACCAAAAACGTCCAACGCCGTAAACACCTGATACAACGCGTCCCGCGTCTGTTGCGGCGAGGCGATAGTGAAATATTTATAAAAAGAAATTGTCGTACGCGGCTCGCTTTCCGCCAGCATTTTGGCTTTCAGCTCGTCATTAGAGATGCGGTTGTGTAACACTGGCATGGTGTACGTATCCTGCAATCAGCAAAAAATAAAGTGGGCAGGCATGATAAGGCAAGTCTCGCCAATTTACATCCACACATTTTGCGCTACATTTCCTGCTTTACACTAAATAATTAACAACAATTGTCGATTTAATCGCCACTCTCCTGCTACATATTTTTGCTCAACGCAAAAAGATGCGAGAATACGGGGAATTGTTCGTTGAAAGACAGGATAGAAATGACGAAGTTGCCTAAGTTCTCCGTGGCCTTACTGCACCCGCGCTATTGGTTAACCTGGTTGGGTATAGGCGCGCTTTGGTTGGTCGTGCAACTCCCCTACCCGGTCATCTATAAATTGGGTTGCGCATTGGGCCACCTGGCGCGACGCGTAATGAAACGCCGCGCGAAAATCGCCTATCGCAACCTTGAATTATGCTTTCCGGAAATGAGCGCGCAGGAACGCCACACCATGGTGGTCAAAAACTTTGAATCCGTCGGTATGGGCGTGATGGAAACCGGCATGGCCTGGTTCTGGCCCGATCGGCGAGTGAACCGCTGGATGGAAGCGAGCGGTCTGGAGCATATCCGTGAAGTTAAGGCGCAGGGGCTGGGGTTCATTCTGGTAGGAATACATTTTCTTACCCTTGAGTTTGGCGCCCGCATGTTTGGTATGCATAACCCGGGTATCGGAGTTTATCGCCCGAATGATAATCCGTTGCTCGACTGGTTACAGACCTGGGGACGCTTACGCTCCAATAAATCGATGTTGGATCGCAAAGATCTGAAAGGCATGGTTAAGGCATTGAAAAGCGGCGAATTGATCTGGTATGCGCCGGATCACGATTATGGCCCGCGCGCCAGCGTTTTTGTACCATTATTCGCTATCGACCAGGCTGCCACGACCTCCGGTACCTGGATGCTCGCGCGCATGTCTAAAGCCTGTATTATCCCCTTCGTGCCTCGCCGTAAACCCGATGGGAAAGGCTACGAACTGATCATTCTTCCTGCGGAATATTCGCCTCCACTGGAGAGCGCAGAAGCGACTGCCGCATGGATGAATAAGATTGTTGAGCAGTGCATTATGATGGCGCCAGAGCAGTATATGTGGCTGCATCGCCGCTTTAAAACTCGCCCTGAAGGCGTACCGTCGCGCTATTGACAGGATTGCAGCCGTCAGGCTGCAATTTTTCCCCTCTTTTAGCTTTAAAAGCTCCCCACATTGCGAGGCTGGTAAGGTCGGCGCATAATTATAATTAGTACGCTCATAATTAAATTGATGATAGCGCAAACCGCGCATCATACTGTGGAACGCTATGTCACCCTCTGATGTCCCCATAAACTGGAAACGCAATCTAACCGTTACCTGGCTGGGCTGTTTTTTAACCGGCGCGGCATTCAGTCTGGTCATGCCTTTTCTCCCTCTCTACGTTGAGCAACTCGGCGTAACAGGCCATAGCGCGCTCAACATGTGGTCCGGGCTGGTCTTTAGTATTACGTTCCTCTTTTCAGCTATCGCTTCCCCTTTTTGGGGCGGTCTGGCGGATCGTAAAGGGCGTAAGATCATGCTGTTGCGTTCTGCTCTCGGCATGGCCATTGTCATGCTGTTAATGGGCATGGCGCAAAATATCTGGCAATTTCTGATCCTCCGCGCGTTATTAGGCCTGTTGGGCGGATTTATTCCCAACGCCAATGCGCTCATCGCCACTCAGGTGCCGCGCCACAAAAGCGGCTGGGCGCTAGGGACGCTCTCTACTGGCGGCGTCAGCGGCGCTCTGCTTGGCCCACTTGCGGGTGGTCTGCTCGCCGACCATTACGGTCTTCGCCCGGTCTTTTTTATTACCGCCAGCGTTTTGTTTATCTGTTTTCTGCTCACCTTCTTTTTTATTCGCGAGAATTTCCTGCCGGTGAGCAAAAAAGAGATGCTTCACGTTCGGGAAGTGGTCGCCTCGTTAAAAAATCCCCGCCTGGTGTTAAGCCTGTTTGTCACCACGCTGATTATTCAGGTGGCGACGGGGTCTATTGCGCCCATCCTGACACTCTATGTGCGCGAACTCGCGGGAAATGTCAGTAATATTGCGTTCATTAGCGGGATGATAGCGTCCGTTCCCGGCGTGGCGGCATTACTTAGCGCCCCCCGGCTCGGCAAGCTCGGCGACAGAATTGGCCCGGAAAAGATCCTTATCGTCGCGCTGATTATTTCCGTACTGCTGCTGATTCCAATGTCTTTTGTGCAAACGCCGTGGCAGCTCGCGCTATTGCGGTTTCTGCTTGGCGCGGCGGATGGCGCGCTGCTGCCAGCCGTTCAAACTCTGCTGGTTTACAACTCTACCAACCAGATAGCCGGGCGCATATTCAGTTACAACCAATCTTTCCGCGATATCGGCAACGTCACCGGCCCTCTCATGGGCGCCGCAATTTCCGCGAGCTATGGCTTCCGCGCCGTATTCTGCGTCACGGCAGGCGTGGTGTTGTTCAATGCTATCTATTCATGGAACAGCTTACGACGGCGCAGACTGGCAATAGAATGATTTTTGCGCTTTCATACTTGCAATATCACAGAATCAGCTATTCTTTCCCTAAATACCTCGTCAAGTCAAAGGGAGACACTGATGACCATGTATGCCACGCTGGAAGAAGCTATAGATGCAGCCCGGGAAGAATTTCTGGCTGACCATCCAGGCCTCGAACAAGATGAAGCGAATGTGCAGCAGTTCAACGTTCAGAAATATGTACTGCAGGATGGGGACATCATGTGGCAGGTCGAATTTTTCGCCGATGAAGGTGAAGATGGCGAATGTCTGCCGATGCTGAGTGGTGAAGCCGCGCAGAGCGTGTTTGACGGCGATTATGATGAGATAGAGATCCGCCAGGAGTGGCAGGAAGAGAATACCTTGCATGAATGGGATGAAGGGGAATTCCAGCTTGAACCCCCGCTTGATACCGAGGAAGGCCGTACTGCGGCAGACGAATGGGATGAGCGTTAATTACTCATAAGGCCCGTGGTGAATATCGAGCGGCAGCAGCAATGTATCGAAGATCAGTGAGAAAGGCAGATCGAGGATAGTGATATAGCGCCATGCGGAATCACGCATATCCCACTGCACGCCAGGGTAATACTGGTTGCCGTGTCCTTGTCCGGGGATCGTTCTGCTGATAATACTGCCGCAGCCGCTCAGGGTAATCACCATTATGCTCACCGCGAATATACGCACCTGATACCTCATTTCACTATAAAAATACCGGCATCACGCCGGTATTTTTCACCTCACTCCAGACCTGAAGACCTTATCCCACTGACGATGCTCGTCCCTGCAACGCCTGCGGATTCAGGACGAGAGACTGATAATGGTTTACCCAGGAAGAGTATCTCTCTGGCGCATTCCAGACCCGATAGTGTAAACGCGCCATCGTCACCGGATCGCTGAGCAAAACCAGACGCCGATCGCGGTTCAGTTTCTCCGGCGTTTCGTTTAGCGCCTGCTCCACATGACGATCGCGGGCTATTTCCAGCACCTTACTGGCGCGGTGACGCGCGGTGGCCATCGCGGTCGCCAGCGCATTAAGCGACGGGTTAAATACCGCATGCATAAAGCCATCGTCCAGAATACGGCGGCGATTCATCTCCAGATATTTATCGGTATCGACCAATACCTGAGGCGGCGAATACTCTTCCGGGATCAGGAACAGCTTCCAGCGTTTGGTGCGTAATCCTACCGTTGAACGACTGGAGATCACCGAAACAAATGGCGACAGAATCAGCGAAAAGACAATCGGCGCCAGCCAGAACAGAAAGCGTAAATCCAGCCACGCCATACCCACCGCCCAGACCAGCCCCAGCAGCAGTTGAGAACCGTGACGCATAAAGGCTTCTCCCCACGGCGTAGAATCATCGTCGCGTTGCGGTGAGTTCCAGACCACTTCCCAGCCGAGAAACGCGCTGACCACAAACACGGTATGAAACAGCATACGCACCGGCGCCAGCAACACGGAGAACAGCACTTCCAGCAACAGCGACAGCGTAACGCGCCAGAAACCGCCATACTCTTTGGTGCCTTTACACCAGATCAGCATAATACTGAGCAGCTTCGGCAGGAACAGCAGCACCATCGTTGACGCAAACAGCGCGATTGCCAGTTCCGGACGCCACTGCGGCCAGACCGGAAAAAGCTGGCGCGGCTGAAGGAAATATTGCGGCTCTGTTAACGCATGAACGACCTGCAGCGCGGTAGAAAGCGCGAGGAACATAAACCATAACGGCGCGGACAGATATGACATTACCCCCGTCAGGAACACGGCGCGATGCACCGGGTGCATTCCTTTCACCAGGAACAGACGAAAGTTCATTAGGTTGCCGTGACACCAGCGGCGGTCGCGTTTAAGCTCATCCAGCAGGTTTGGCGGCAGCTCTTCATAGGAGCCGGGGAGATCGTAGGCAATCCAGACGCCCCACCCTGCCCGACGCATTAGCGCCGCCTCCACAAAGTCGTGGGAAAGAATCGATCCGGCGAACGAACCTTCTCCCGGCAGCGGCGCCAGAGCGCAGTGCTCGATAAACGGTTTCACGCGGATAATGGCATTGTGCCCCCAGTAGTGCGACTCTCCCAACTGCCAGAAGTGCAGCCCGGCGGTAAACAGCGGCCCATAAACACGGGTCGCGAACTGTTGGCAGCGGGCATACAGAGTATCCATCCCCGACGCTTTCGGCGAAGACTGGATAATCCCGGCGTTTGGATTCGCTTCCATCAGGCGCACCAGCCCGCTCAGACACTCGCCACTCATCACTGAGTCCGCGTCCAGCACCACCATATAGCTGTACTGATTGCCCCAGCGGCGGCAAAAATCGTCAATATTGCCGCTTTTGCGTTTCATACGGCGGCGGCGGCGGCGGTAAAAAATTTGGCCTTCGCCCTGCACTTCCGCGATAAGCTCCATCCACGCCTTTTGCTCCGCCACGCAGATATCCGGGTTATAACTGTCGCTAAGGATATAGACGTCAAAATGCGCGGCGTTGCCTGTGGCTTTAACGGACTCCCAGGTCGCGCGCAGACCGGCGAAAACGCGGCTAACGTCTTCATTACAGATAGGCATGATCAGCGCCGTCCGGTGTTCCGGATTGAGGGGCTCATCGCCAACCGTAGACGCGGAGATGCTGTACTTATCGCGCCCGATAAGCAGTTGCAGGAAGCCCATCAGCGCCGTCCAGAATCCGGCTGACACCCAGCAGAACAGCACGGCAAACAAAATCAGGATACCGGTTTGCAGCATGTAGGGCAGGAGCTGCATAAAGGAGACCCAAATATCCTGCCCCACCATATCCATAGGATTGATGAGCGCCCATCCCTGATAAGGCAGAATGGTCTTCATATACCAGGTCGCGACAACGGTTTGCGCCAGAGTCAAAATTAACAAAATATAGCGGCGTATAGTGCCGACGGTACGCCATTTTTGCTCGCTCGCCTGCTCTTCTTTTGTCAGACGAGAAACATAGCGCGGCGTTACATCCCGCCCACGCAGGCGATCCCAGAAACGGCCAACCGGGTTGGTTCGCCAGGGATCGGGAAACATCGAAGAGCGCGTCGCTTTTGGCATAGCCTGCAACTGATCGCGCCCTTCATCATCTTTAATTAACTGCCCCTTCGCCAATGAATCCGGCCAGGCGTGTTCAAGGCGGGCTTTTACGGAACCCTGCGGTGAATCGTCTTCTCGCGAGTAAGTCCGATGCTCGGCATCCAGCGCCTGATGTACGGCGCGGATGTCAGTTTTCGGCAATGCCGCTTTCTCACGTTCAGAAAGCAGCAGTGCGTCAATATACTCAGTTGTTTTATTCATTGGCAGGTAACTGGTAGCTCCAGGTTTCACTTAGCGTCTGATCGGCATTCACCAATGCGGCACGCATTTCCGTGGTTTTCTTCGCGTCTTTGACTTTCACGCGCAGCATTAAACGCCAGCCTTTAGTGACTGGGTTATAGCGTACATTACTGTCAACGATTTCACCGTTATCGCCAATGCTGGTTTGCGCAGCGACAGGCGTATCCGGCGGCAGTTTTTTCATGTCGGCACCAACGAAATCCACCACAAAGGCAATAGTGCCGTCGGGCTGGCGAATCAGATTCGACTGTTTAACGTCGCCCGTTGAGCGGCGTGTTTGCAGCACCCAGGCATTATCCGGCGCATGAAGTTTATCTTCATCGCGGCTGAAGGTCAGAGTGTACTTGAAGTTCATCTCTTTACCCGGTTCCGGCAATTGATCCGGAGTCCAGTAAGCGACGATGTTATCGTTGGTTTCATCATTGGTCGGAATTTCAACCAGTTCAACCTTACCTTTGCCCCAGTCGCCTTTCGGGGTAATCCAGGCGCTTGGACGCAGGTCGTAGCGATCGTCTAAATCTTCAAAGCGCGAGAACTCGCGGCCGCGCTGCAACAGGCCGAATCCCTGAGGGTTTTCCATCGCATAGCTGCTCACCGCGAGGTGTTTTGGATTGTTCAGCGGACGCCAAATCCACTCGCCATTACCCGCATGAATGGATAAGCCGTTCGAGTCATGCAGTTCCGGACGATAGTTGGTCGTCGGCGACGGCTGGTTTGGCCCAAACAGGAACATACTGGTTAATGGCGCAACGCCCAGCTTGCCTACTTTATCGCGCAGATAGACTTTTGACTGCACGTCCACCACGGTATCGCGGCCAGGAATGATCACAAAACGGTAAGCGCCGGTCGCGCGCGGAGAATCGAGTAATGCATAGACGGTCAAACGCTTATCGGTGGGTTTTGGACGCTCAATCCAGAACTCGCGAAAGCGGGGAAACTCTTCACCAGATGGTAAGGCGGTATCAATCGCCAGGCCGCGCGCAGATAAGCCATATACCTGGCCTGCGCCGATCACGCGGAAATAGCTGGCGCCAAGCATACTGACGATTTCGTCGTTCTTATCTTTACTGTTGATGGGGTACAGGACTTTGAACCCGGCGAAGCCTAAATCTTTTACCGTGTCTTTATCATGCTGAACATTGCCAAAATTGAAGTAATCCGGGCTGTATTTGATTCTTTTGACCGTCGTCGCCGTCACTTCGTTAATCTTGACCGGCGTATCGAAGTACATCCCCTGATGGTAAAATTCGAGCTTAAAAGGGGTCTTTAAGTTGTTCCAGTAGGCTTTATCGCTGTTAAACTGGATCTGCTGATAATCCGCATATTTCATGTCGCGGAAAACGGAGGGCAAGTTGCTTTTAGGCGCCTCATAGCCTTTCCCGGCTAAAGATTGAGCTTGTTTTGCCACGTCATCAATACTGAACGCCCAGCTCGATGATGCGTAGAGCGTTAACATAATAGCTGCGCCCAACCAACGCATTTTCATCATTTGTCGTTTATGTTTCATAATAAGTAAGCACTTCCCCCTTTGTGTGCTTATATCGATCCGATCCATTTTAATGGATAATCAGGCATTACGACAACTGAATCCAGGCTTTGTTCAGCGCGCTGGCTCATGGATTAAGCACCTCCCGCGCCTGTTTTCACTTTGCGTGCTTATCCTGGAGACAGGTTGTCGGAGTTGGTGTAGGGTTGCTACCGAATGTAACTATAATTCGCCTTATGGATAAGGTGAAAAATCTGAGAATACGTGACCTTATATGAGCTCTGTACCCGCGCCGCGCGAATATTTTCTTGACTCTATCCGCGCATGGCTGATGTTGTTAGGGATTCCCTTTCATATCTCGTTGATCTATTCCACTCACAGTTGGCATGTCAATAGCGCCGCGCCATCGTGGTGGCTAACCCTGTTTAACGATTTTATCCACGCTTTTCGTATGCAGGTGTTTTTTGTTATTTCTGGTTATTTTTCGTACATGTTGTTTTTACGTTATCCGTTAAAACGCTGGTGGAAAGTACGGGTAGAACGTGTGGGTATTCCCATGCTTACCGCAATCCCTTTGCTTACCTTGCCGCAATTTATCCTGTTGCAATATGTCAAAGAGAAAACAGAGAACTGGCCTACACTCTCTGCCTATGAAAAATATAATACGTTAGCGTGGGAACTCATTTCACATCTGTGGTTTTTACTGGTGCTGGTGATATTAACCACAGTCAGCATCGGGATTTTTACCTGGTTCCAAAAAAGGCAGGAAACAAGCAAGCCTCGTCCCGCCGCTATTTCACTGGCCAAACTTTCGCTTATTTTTTTCCTGCTGGGGATCGCTTACGCCGCTATCAGGCGCATTATTTTCATCGTATATCCAGCAATCCTCAGTGACGGCATGTTCAATTTTATTGTGATGCAAACGCTATTTTATGTGCCATTTTTTATTCTCGGCGCGTTGGCCTTCATTCACCCCGATCTGAAAGCGCGCTTCACCACGCCCTCACGCGGATGCACTTTAGGCGCTGCCGTTGCTTTTATCGCGTATCTGCTGAATCAACGTTATGGGAGCGGCGACGCCTGGATGTACGAAACCGAATCCGTGATTACGATGGTCATGGGGCTGTGGATGGTGAACGTGGTATTCTCACTGGGGCATCGCTTGTTAAACTTCCAGTCCGCGCGTGTCACCTATTTCGTGAATGCTTCGCTGTTTATCTATCTGGTGCATCATCCCTTAACGCTTTTCTTTGGCGCGTATATTACACCGCATATCACCTCCAACCTGATCGGGTTCTTGTGCGGGCTGATATTTGTTATGGGTATTGCGTTAATTCTGTATGAAATTCATTTACGCATCCCGCTCCTGAAATTTCTCTTTTCAGGTAAACCGCCGGTAAAACAAGAAAGCCGCGCCGCGATCGGGTAGTTTTCCGCGCGCGGGTTCACAGCAACCATTCCACAGGTAAAATTGCCGCCAACCGTACCAGAACTCGCTGCCAGAAACGCGTAGCGGGTTCTTTCTTTAACACCTTTTCCTCTTCTTGCTGACGATCGATCCAGTTAATTCGTCCCCAGCGATCCAGCCGCAGTTGCCAGGCCGCATCGCGTTGGCTCTGCGTAAAACGCTTATGAATAAGCGTCGCCAGCGTTTCACTTTCAATGACAAAGCCCATTTCGGTATTTAAAAGCGTTGAACGGGGATCAAAATTAAGCGACCCGATAAACACCTTACTACCATCAATACTGAACGTTTTAGCATGTAAGCTGGAACCTGAGTTCCCGGTGAGTCCGCGATCATGTACGGCGGTTTCATGTTCGCGGGTCGGTTTCAGTTCGTAGAGCTCCACGCCATAGCGCAGTAATTTCTTTCGCCAGCGCGCGTACCCTGCGTGAACGACCGCCACATCGTTGGCCGCCAGAGAGTTAGTTAAGATGGCGATCTTCACGCCCTTCCTGACCAGATTAAGCAACTGCGCCACGCCTGCGCGCGTAGGGACAAAGTAAGCGGAAATAATGTCGATACGCTCAGTCGGCGAGCCCATCACGTCAAATAATCGCTGCGGAAGAAGCGAATGGCGCTGCGCCTTCCCCTCGCCTTTAGAAGGGTCATCGCTAAGTAAGCGTGTTTTTGCCCAAATCAGCGGCAATGTTCCGCGATCGAGATCCGCCATAAACTGACTGGTTTCCAGCTTATGCAGATAGCGGCGGGTGATCTCATCGTTATACCAGGATTCGGGAAGTTCGATACGCTGCGTCAGTTCCTGCTCAGAAAGGGATAATACTTGCTGCAATGTCGACACTGAACTACAGCGCCAGTAACGTTCAAAATCATTGGCGACATCATTGACCACCGGGCCAATGGCCATCACGTCCAGATCGGAAAATAGCGGCTCCTCGCCAGCGCCGAAATAGGCATCGCCGATGTTGCGCCCACCGACCAGCGTCACTACGCCGTCGGCAGTGTAACTTTTATTGTGCATCCGCCGATTCAGCCGCGCAAAATCCGTCAAATATCCCAGCGCGCGTAGCGTACGAAAAGAGAAAGGATTAAACAGACGAACTTCGATATTAGGATGGCTATCCAGCAAGCGCAACGTATCATCCAGACCAGGCGTATTGTTATCATCCAGCAGCAGACGAACATGAACGCCACGCTTCGCCGCCGACAGCAGTACCGAAAAGAGCAGCCGCCCGGACATATCGTCTTCCCAAATATAATACTGCACATCCAGCGTCCGCGCCGCCATTTCGGTCAGGCGGTAGCGGGCGGCAAAAGCGTCCAGACTGTTATCCAGCGCCAGAATGCCGCACTCTCCGGGATGGCGCGCGCATAGCGGTTCAACGGCACGCTCCAGGCGTGTTTTATCAGGCAGGGTCGTCGCCTTGCTGAGTAAGTAATCTTGCGTAAAGCCGGGCAGTTTCTTCATCATAACAGACAAAGTATACCTGTTCAGGCAGAGCGTAACGGGTAATAAAATCTGAAACCGTCCTGACGGCGACTTCAGCGGCCTGGGCGCGTGGATAGCCATAAACGCCGGTACTGATTGCCGGAAAAGCGATGGAACGAAAGTGATTCGCCTCGGCAAGCAGTAAACAATTCCGGTATGCCGCTTCGAGTAGCTCAGCTTCCTGGTGTTCGCCGCCTCGCCAGACGGGCCCCACTGTGTGAATAACCGCCTTTGCCGAAAGCTTGCCAGCAGGCGTGATAACCGCATGTCCCGTCTGACATTCGCCCTGTTGCTGGCGGATGAGTTTACAGGCGTCCAGCAATGCCGGCCCCGCCGCGCGATGAATCGCGCCGTCTACGCCGCCGCCGCCCATTAATGATGCGTTAGCGGCATTCACAATCGCATCGACGCTAAGTTGAGTGATATCACCCTGTATGACCTGAAGACGTGATGTCATAACCCCCCCCTTTGTCTCACCTTATCTGCAAAGTGTACAGCAGGGCTTTCAACAGAGTCGCTCTTTTTATATCTATGACACCGCCGTTAACGGTACTCAATATTCATCACCGCCAGGCTTTTTTGCGCATCGAGATAATGCAGCCGCACCGTCGCAATGGACTGAATATCCTGCGGTAATCCAGATGCCTGCCGAAGGTCAATCCGGTGCATTTGCTTTTTACCTTCACGTAGGCAGGTTAAATCAATATTTTCGGCGTGAGTAGAAATATCGCACAGTGGCTCAACAATCGCGCCGCGAAAATGGATAACGCCGCCCTGTACCGTTTGTTGCCCTACCGCAGAATGGATAAAAAAAGCGCAGATACACAGACCTATGGCAGGGATATTTTTCTTGATTACGGACATGTTAACTCCTCAATGATTAGTCATCCTCGAGGGTTCGGCGTTACCTTTTAGCGACATGCCGAGACGATGAGACGCTTTTATCGCCTCTTTATACCCAGGTCAGCCAATCCATTTCCGCCACCATCAAAAACTACTGTGCAGAAGGCGGCCATTGTTGTGATAAATGCAGTGATTGTCCGTCCGAAACAGTAACAATAATTTTAACCGAGTCCTCTGAAGATATATTTACACTAAGACGAGACAACTCAATCGGTTGATTAGCAGGTAAAGATAGCGTTTGTTTTTGCTGTGTATGGCTTTGTCCCCCGACGCCGTCGCGCACAGAGAGAATTTGCACCTGACAGACGCAGGGTTCGTTTAATGTGACCTGAGGGATCACCGTGTAAATATCGCCTTGCTGAGTTGTGGTAAACGTAATCTGATTTGAAAGTGCGGCAAGGAGCAATAAAGTATGCATAATTTCCTCCCGAAAAAAAACAGGGCTTACGCCCTGTTTTTTTATTAGCGCAGACGCTAAATTAATACTGGTTAGCCGTGGCGTTGTTGCCAAAACCAACCTGACGCACCATTACGCTGGAATCAGATGCGGTCTGATTAACCAGCGCGGCGTTATTACCGCCGTATTGGCCGACAGTAATATCGGAGTTTTTAGCGTTCCACTGGTCGATGGTGGCATTGTTTCTGAAACCATTCTGAGTCAGTTCAATAGTACTATTATCCGCACCCTGGCCTACATCGGCGCCGTTACCATAACCGCTCTGGGTAATGGTCGTTTCAGATTTACGGGCATCGCTTTGCAGAGCAAGCGCAGCGTTAGCGGAACCGTACTGATAAATGCTCAACGTTGAGTCCGGGCCGGAACTATTGCCGCCGCCGTTATGATTACCGCCGCCGCCCCATTGTGGAACGACGCCTGCCAGAGCACTGCCAGAAACTACGATTGCTGCGAATGCTGCCACTTTTAAAAGTTTCATGGTAAAACCCCCATCGGATTGATTTAAAAGTCGTAACGGTATTAGCGTTGGGTGACGCGAATAGCCATCTGCGACTGTTTCTGCACTACAACTGCTGTTTTCTGCGTACCGTACTGGGTAATATTGGCCTTATTTCCAGAGCCTTTCTGGATAATAGCCGCACTATTACCGTAAGCGCTTTGCGATATACTGGCATCGTTGGCATTGCCCGTTTGCTCAATATACGCAAAGTTATAATTCCCTGCCTGGTCGACTTTCGCCCGATTATTTCCTCCTTCTTGTGAAATAACGGACAATAGTTTTGATCCTTCCTGGCGTACTCTGGCACTATTATCCGTGCCGACTTGACCAATAATGGCCGCCTGATTAAATGAAGACTTGCTTAATTCATTTACCGCAAAATTATATTCTGAACGAGCCAGATCATAATTTGTCGCGGTTGCAATCCCAGGCGCACCCAGTATTGTCAACATCATAAATAACAATTTGTTTTTCATGCTGTCACCCTGGACCTGGTCGTACATAGCGAAAACTATCTATTGTTTTGTTAGCGACATGCGTTTTTTGTTAACGCGTCGTTACGATGAAGAGTATGTCCGTGGAAACATTTTTAATAACTCACCCACGCGTGGTATTTTGTTATTTAAGCTCATACCAAAGTGCTAATAAAACGATAGCCATGTGATTTTTTATAATTGATTTTTGGCCACAGAAGAGAGTGTATCGCGCACCCAAAAAATGAAGTGTTGGTGTGTGTTATGCCACCATGGGGATGTTCTTATGCTTCCCATGGGGGGCAATACGCACAAGACGTGACACACTTCGTTTTTTTTGTCTTTGTGCTGTCCAGGTTAATGCCACGTCTCAAATTTTAAGAAAAAATAAAATCAAAACATGACTTACAATAATTAAAATGATTAAAAATCAATGGATTATTATAATTTGTATGATTTTTTAAATCTATGCAATAACAGCTAAATGTACAACTTTACTATCAAATCTAAACTTCAAAAAAACCCAAAAACAACATTTTAATATATATTTTTACATCTTGTTACAAGTTTAACACTTGCTTTAAGATTTGTAATGGCTAGATTGAAAACAGTTAAAAGTATTTTCGTAAATATTTTTCTCTTTCTGGATAATGGGCTATTTCAACCCACAGCAGTGCAACATCTGTCAGTACTTCTGGTGCCTTTATTTTATGGGGGCAGCTGTCAGATGTG
This sequence comes from Salmonella sp. A7, assembly GCF_020181675.1. Taxonomy (NCBI): domain Bacteria; kingdom Pseudomonadati; phylum Pseudomonadota; class Gammaproteobacteria; order Enterobacterales; family Enterobacteriaceae; genus Salmonella; species Salmonella sp. A7. Next base: position 2,760,180 of record NZ_CP084001.1, read on the forward strand.
CGATTAAAAAAAGTGGAGTTTCATCATGTTTAATGAAGTCCATAGTAGTCATGGTCACACACTATTGTTGATCACAAAGCCATCTCTGCAAGCTACGGCATTATTGCAACATTTAAAGCAATCGCTGGCCATAACCGGAAAACTGCATAATATTCAACGTTCTCTGGAAGATATCTCAGCCGGTTGCATTGTTTTAATGGATATGATGGAAGCGGATAAGAAGCTTATCCACTATTGGCAGGATAATTTAAGCCGCAAAAACAATAATATAAAAACATTATTGTTAAATACCCCTGACGATTATCCCTACCGTGAAATTGAAAACTGGCCTCATATTAACGGCGTGTTTTACGCCACTGAAGACCAGGAACACGTGGTCAGCGGATTACAGGGTATTCTGCGCGGCGAATGCTATTTTTCACAAAAATTAGCCAGTTACCTGATTACACACTCAGGAAATTACCGCTACAACAGCACCGAGTCCGCATTACTCACTCATCGCGAAAAAGAGATCCTCAATAAGTTACGTATTGGTGCCTCTAATAATGAAATCGCCAGGTCGCTATTTATCAGCGAGAATACGGTTAAGACACATCTTTATAATCTTTTCAAAAAGATAGCTGTCAAAAATCGCACCCAGGCAGTTTCATGGGCAAACGATAATCTCAGGCGGTAAGGCCATGAAACGCTATCTGACCTGGATTGTAGCAGCAGAGTTACTGTTCGCTACCGGAAACCTGCATGCCAATGAAGTTGAAGTCGAGGTTCCCGGATTGTTAACCGACCATACCGTCTCTTCGATAGGACATGAATTCTATCGTGCATTCAGCGACAAATGGGAAAGCGACTACACCGGCAATCTGACCATTAATGAAAGACCCAGTGCGCGTTGGGGAAGCTGGATCACCATAACGGTAAATCAGGACGTTATTTTCCAGACTTTTTTATTTCCAATGAAAAGAGACTTCGAGAAAACCGTCGTCTTCGCATTAGCGCAAACAGAGGAAGCATTAAATCGCCGACAAATAGATCAAACGCTATTAAGTACGAGTGATTTAGCGCGTGATGAATTCTAAAACATGATTTTTATCCGGAGGCTGTCATGCGTGTTAAACATGCAGTAGTGCTGCTCATGCTTTTTTCGCCATTAACCTGGGCTGGAAATATGACGTTCCAGTTCCGTAATCCTAACTTTGGTGGAAACCCCAATAACGGTTCCTTTTTATTGAATAGCGCCCAGGCGCAAAATTCATATAAAGACCCCGCTTATGATAACGATTTTGGTATCGAACCCCCCTCAGCGTTGGATAACTTTACGCAGGCTATTCAATCGCAAATTCTGGGCGGCTTGTTGACCAATATTAATACCGGGAAACCAGGACGTATGGTGACCAACGATTTTATTATCGATATCGCTAATCGCGACGGACAGCTCCAGCTCAACGTCACGGACAGAAAAACGGGAAGAACCTCGACCATCGAAGTGTCAGGTTTACAAACTCAGTCAACCGATTTTTAAGCTACAGTCACTAAAGGATATAAATCATGCCGCGCTTACTTATTTTGGTTGCCGTTTTATTGTTGAGCGGATGCTTAACTGCCCCGCCGAAACAAGCTGCGAAACCGACATTAATGCCCCGCGCACAAAGTTACAAAGATTTGACGCACTTACCTGCTCCCACCGGTAAGATCTTTGTTTCGGTATATAACATTCAGGATGAAACGGGCCAATTTAAACCTTACCCGGCAAGTAACTTTTCCACGGCTGTGCCGCAGAGCGCCACCGCTATGTTGGTCACTGCGCTGAAAGATTCGCGCTGGTTTATCCCGCTGGAACGACAAGGCTTACAGAATCTTTTGAATGAACGGAAAATTATTCGCGCAGCCCAGGAAAACGGCACCGTGGCGATGAATAACCGTATCCCGCTTCAGTCGCTGACGGCGGCAAATATTATGGTGGAAGGTTCTATTATTGGTTATGAAAGTAATGTCAAATCCGGCGGGGTCGGCGCAAGATATTTCGGTATTGGCGCCGATACTCAGTATCAGCTGGATCAGATTGCTGTCAACCTGCGCGTGGTTAACGTCAGTACGGGCGAGATCCTTTCTTCGGTGAACACCAGTAAAACGATCCTTTCCTATGAAGTACAGGCAGGCGTGTTCCGTTTTATTGATTACCAGCGCTTACTGGAAGGCGAAATCGGCTATACCTCGAACGAACCGGTGATGCTGTGTCTGATGTCAGCCATTGAAACCGGCGTTATCTTCCTTATTAATGATGGTATCGATCGTGGACTGTGGGATTTGCAGAATAAAGCGGACAGGCAAAATGATATTCTGGTGAAATACCGTGAGCTGTCAGTACCGCCAGAATCCTGATGAATACGACAAAGCGTGGGGAAGACCCCACGCTTTTTTTATTTTGTGACCGCCGTATTCGCTGAATGTTGCTCGCGGCGTGATGCCAGCCATAGACCACTATTTTTCATGGCATAGCCAAAAATTAGCCCCAGCGCCAGCGACGGTAATACCAACCGCCAGTCACCCTGCCCTGCAAATGTCGCGCAGGCACCGATAAATGTTCCCGGAACAAAAGAAAGCAATAGCTGCTTTGCCTGGATACACATCAGGAATGCCACGATCCCCGTCAACACGTAACTGACAATTTCCAGATGCGGCGCCAGCGCGCTACCGTGAATAATGACCAGCGCCCACACCATACCGCTTAACAGCGTACAGGCGGAAATCAACAATCCCTTAAAGCCTCCCTGCGGACAGGCGAAATAAGCCGTACAGCCTAAAAAACCGGCCCAGCTTAGTAACCCCAGGGAGACGGCCACCCATCCCCATATTCCAGAAAGGATGCCCGTCGTGATAGCAATAGAAAGAAGTATGTTCATGGCGCGCATCATAGCAGAAAAGCGGCACATTAATGAGATCACGCACACATTTTATGCAATGAAGTAAAACCCGTTGCAGTTAAGGGTGATTTACATCACATTATTCTTCATCTTCTTCCTGAAGTTCATCCCACATGGCCCCTATCGCATCACGCGTTAGCGGCGCCAAAGTGCGCCAGAATGGCGTAACGGCATGGGCTTCAACTTTACCGAGGAAGGTATTGCACCAGGGAAGCAGATAATCGGCAAATAAGGTTTCCAGCGCTTCACTTTCATCTTCGGCAGACTGATCTTCCAGCCAGGAGGCCGCGAGCAATAAAGTACCAATGTGATCGGCAGGCGTATCGGCCAGCGGCATCCCTCGCGACGTTAAAAAAGCGCGCACCTCAGACTCTTCCGCGCCTTCGACCCACGCACTGCGGTATGGCGCTACCGCGCACTCTTCCCCAACAAATAACGCATTGTAATCAGTGGAAATCTGCGTGATATCGCAGCTTTTCTGTAAACGCGCCAGCATATCATCCTGCTCCAGCGGCCAGTTTGCCGCCAGTTTACCTTCACGGATTAACGTAAACAGCGGAACCAGTAAAGGATCTTGCGGTTGGCGGTAATACAACGATCCCAGCACACGGCACAGGATTGAAAACTCATTCATTGATATCTTCCCGTAAATAACGATTAAAGTTCGGCAAATTCCGGTACAGGCGCCATACCGCGTGATTCGAGAAAGGCCAGTAAGCGCTGCGGCGAGACGTTCAGGATTCGATCTTCCGGAAAATTCACCGCATCCAGAATTTTCCGGCATTCGGTGAAATCGCCAAGCGTAAAGGCCGTATGGGAATCAGAGCCTAACGCTACCCAGCCTCCCGCATCGCGTACGGCGGCAGCGACCGCGCGGCAATTATCTTCGCTTCCTTTACGCGAATGCAGAAAAGAAGAGTTGTTGATTTCCAGCGCTACATGGTGTTTCGCCGCCGCCTGCGCGATGGCGTTAACCTCCACTGGATACTTTGGATTTCCGGGGTGACTAATTATATGCACCTTGCCGCTGGCGATGGTCGCGATCATCGCCTGAGTATTGGTTTCTTTATCATGCGGCGCAAAAACGGGCTCATGAAAGCCTGCGATAATCAGATCCAGCGAGTCTAACATCTTTCCGGAGCAATCAATTTCACCGTTAATGTTCTTGATATTCGCCTCAATGCCACGCAGTATCCCCACGCCGTCAACCAGACGCGGCCAGATGCGCATGTTAATAAAATGCCAGTGATGCGGCGCATCTTCCATGTCCGGACCATGGTCGGTAATCGCAAAAAGTTTAATGCCTTTGCGTTTGGCTTCCGCGATATAATCGCTCAAAGTACTGTAGGCATGAGTGCTGGCGACGGTATGCATATGCAGGTCAACGGGATACATTGCTCTCTCCTGTAGTCATTTCCGACAAGGATAGCAGGTATCGCCAGCGTTTTTTAGCGAAACCCGGCCCGCGCCGGGTTGATGTCAATATCCTCTCGCCCGATCCACCTGCCCCGTCACCGGCTCTCCCTTCTCCAGCTGGGTAATTGTGCGGCTAATATAATCGATGGCTTCCGCCGGACGGGTGACTGCCGCAATGTGCGGCGTCATGGCGACTCGCGGATGGCGCCATAATGGACTTTCCTGCGGTAACGGTTCCTGGCTAAAGACATCCAACATCGCGCCTTTTAGCTTACAGCTATCAAGCGCAGCCAGCAGATCAGCCTCCTGAACATGAACGCCGCGCGCGAGATTCAGCACGTAGGCGCCATCCGGCAATTGATCCAACAATTCGCTATTAATAATTCCTACCGTTTGGGCCGTATTCGGCAGCAGATTAATCAGCACCCGCGTCTGGCTCAGGAAAGCGCGCAGCTCTTCACGCCCCACATAACTTTCCACGCCAGGCCAGGATTTGCGGCTACGACTCCAGCAACGTAACGGGAACCCCCACGCCTGTAGACTTTCTGCCACTTTTGCGCCCAGCACCCCTGCGCCCATGATACCGACGCTAAATTCTTCGCGGGTATATTCCGGCAACGGTTTCCATAGCGCCTGATTCTTCAGCGCCTGATAATCATCGAAACGACGGAACCAGTGTAATACCTGGCTGACGGCATACTCCTGCATTTGCAGGCCCATTCCGGTATCTTCCAGACGGAATAGAGGAATGGAGGCGTCCAGCATTTCCGGATGCGCATTTAATTTACTCAGAATTGCATCCACCCCCGCGCCCAGCGCAAAGACGGCTTTTAAGCGTCTTCCGGCCAGCATTTCAACCGGGGGCTGCCATACAAGCGCATAGTCTGCGGGGTTGTTATCACCGACCTTCCATTCACGAACGCGCGCATGTGGGAGAGCCTTCTCCAGCGCATTTACCCACCAGGCGGCGTTAAATGTCGGGTGATAAAAAATTATCTCCATGTTATCTCCTGAGCAGTATGGTGCGGAATGTGATTGCGCCTGTTATCAGCGTTTTCAACGGGATGTGCAGCATAGCAAATTTCCCGGCGCGGGCAAAAAAAGCAGTTTTCGCTTATTAAAGCCACAGATTGGTGGAAGTTTGTATAAACGCGCTTTTTTTTGAAAAAGTTGATTGACGTAGAAAGGATATTTCCCTACATTAGCGCCCGTTCCAGTAATGCTGGAGCGACAATTTGGTGAGGTGTCCGAGTGGCTGAAGGAGCACGCCTGGAAAGTGTGTATACGGCAACGTATCGGGGGTTCGAATCCCCCCCTCACCGCCATATTTAAGTTGAGAGCCTGTACAGAAGTACGGGCTTTTTGCTTATATGTATCCCCCAAACCAAGGGGGGATGAGAACCACCGACCGGGGTTCGACACAAAAACGCCGGGAGCGTTTTTGAACAGAGCTTGCTCTGGCCCCGAAGGGGCGAGGCCCAGGGATGGGCTGAGTAGCGGCGCAGCCAGTTGGACAGACGACGAGCCTGCGAGGAGACTGCCCGAAGGGCGAGCGCAGCGAGTCAATCCCCCCCTCACCGCCATATTCAAGAAAGAGCTCGTACGAAAGTACGGGCTTTTTTCGCATTAAGCCCCCGTCCATTGCCGGATGGCGCATAGTTCACAGGTGCCTTATCCGGTCTACATAAGCGCAGCGCCACCGGGTAATAACACCACCATCCGGCTTTCAATTTTAGCCAAGAATTTCAGTGAGTTTTACTTTGCGCCCCTCGTTTGAGGAAAGCGTCGCAGCATCAGCGGTAGCAATGGCATTTGTCGCCGCTTCTCCTGTTAGCAATTTAGCAAACTCCTCGCCTGGCTCCAGACCGTTTATCACATCATGCAAGTACTGCATCTCCAGTTTCATAATTGATGAGAGCCACATCGGCGTACGTTTACCGGGTTTACCATAAGCGATTGCGCCATCCATCTCGCTGGATATGTTACCGTTGCGACGATCGTCATCCTCCGCCTGGCTTTCATGCACAAGAAAGTGTGTTTTTTTGCCCGCTTTTATTAGATAACCAGCCGTATTTTGCATATCAATGAGAATTGCACCTGTCGTGCCCTCAATTAATACATAGTGCTCAGGGTAGTGGAACGATGATCCCCACTGAAGTGTCGCGAAACGACCGCTTTCGAACTCAAGAGTGATTAGGACAACATCATCTTCATCACCAAATTTTTCACCTTTGTGCGCAACATTCCCCGCCGCCATTGAAACCAGGGATGGGGTTTCATCCATGATGAACAGTGTACAATCTAGCTCGTGAATGTGATGGTACAGATGCCCGCCTGACTTTGCGCGAATCTTCTTCCATGAGATCTCATCCTGCACGTCTTCAAAACCATTACGTTTAGTGTGAACTTGTGTAACTTCACCGATTTCACCGGCTTTGATGAGCGCTTTAGCGTGGCGAACCCCGTGAAAAAAGTTCATAACGTGACCCGCCATAAAGGTAACACCAGCTTCTTTGCAGGCATCAACCATATCCTTACAATCCTGGTAATTTAAGGCGATAGGTTTTTCACAAAACACGTGTTTACCCGCTTTAGCCGCCGCAATGACCGGCGCTTTATGTAAGTAATTTGGTGAAGCAATAATTACGCAATCCACATCAGGATGGGTACAAAGCGCCTCCATCGTTGCAGTGGCGACACAGTTCAGCTCTTTCGCTATCGGATCCGCATTTACCGGATCGTAAATCGCAGTGATTTTCGCTCCTTCAACCTTAGACATAAATCGCGCCAGTTCAGCGCCAAAATAACCCGTACCTACAACACCGTATTTCGTCATCATTTATCCTCTATTAAAATTCTTTTGTTGACTGAAAGCTTTCACGACGTGCTTTTAGTCTATCCGGTATGGATAAACCAATAATAAGTAGAATTGTTGCGGTCCAGAAAGCAACAATGAACGTTAGCGCAGCGCCTAGCCCCATTGTTATTCCAAGCCAGGTCGCCGCCATTGAATTGAATGTGCCTGATGTCGCAGCAAGATTATAAATCAGTCCGGTACCCAAACCACGAACCTCAAGAGGAAAGTAGTCGTAGAGGAATTTGGGAACCAGCCCGCCAACACCTACGTTAGTCGCCATTAAACCGAATAAACATGCGCCCAGCAGTAAATAATTATCTTGCGGAATTCTGAATAACGGGAAAATGAATAAAAAGGACATGAGAAGACCAATGCTGAACGTTTTCTTCAAACCAATTCTATCTGCGCACAGACCCCAAACGATATTTCCCAATACAGTGCCGAATGCTGCCGCCGTCATTAAATTAGAGACCACGCCCGTATCAAAGCCCTCGCCCGCTAAATATGTAGGCAGTAGACCAAAGATTGGCCAGTTTGCGCCGAAAATAGAGAACAGAACAATAAATACACATAATGTCAGTGGAAATTGAGCTCGATTAAATAGCCCTTTCATTGACAAAGAGAAAACTGACCAGGCACTTTGTGAGAGCTTTCCGAGACCACTGAGTTTGGCTTCTTCCCACTCTTTAGATTCAGGAGCCCTGGCCCGGATGTAGATTACTAAAAGAACGGGTAGCAAACCGACAAAAAAAGCAGCACGCCAACCATACGCTTCGGCAAATGAAGGCATAAAGTAGGCTGCTATGATGTTACCAATACCGAAACCTGAAACCAGAAATGCGCTCGCTTTAGATTTTAAATGCTTTGGCCAACTTTCCACGGCATAAGTAGAAGCGCAAGCATACTCCCCCGCCATCCCCATACCGACAATGAAACGACTAAGCGTCAGCATAATTACACCGGAAGCCAGGCCACTTAACCCTGTACCTACAGAATAGGCAACTATCGACCACATCATTAACGGCTTACGGCCAAATTTATCTGCCAGCAGACCAAATAGCGCCCCGCCAAATGGTCGCCCAATAAAGGCCGCTGTGGCAAGGAATGCGCCCTCCATATCTGTCAATCCTAAGTCAGCCTTGATCAGATACATAATGTAGAAAATCAGCATAAAGTCGAAGCCATCAAAAACGTAACCCAGCCATGCTGAAAATAAAGCATTTTTTTGTGGACGAGTTATCTCGCTATACCACGGGAAGAATTTTGCTATCACAATAAAACCCTTATTTGCTGTTACCGTCTGAAATGCTTACGGAATTAATTTTTAAGTCATATCAATTGCCGAATAAGACACTATCAACCGGCACTTTCCGACAACCGCCTGAGATCGTAGCTATGTAAAGCGTATATTCATTGTTTATCATCCTTATTCGTAGCTACGTTAAGGACGTGAATACTCAAGACAAAGTCTAACGTTCTGTAACGTAGCCACGGGCTATAAGATTATCGATATGAATACTAAGCAAAGATTAGTACAGTAACTCTTTAACCTTTCTCAAAAGTGGTATTGTAATCCAACGCGATAACGGGTCTGTCTCTCATCGGTATTATTTCTCACCGCTACATTTCCGACCTCAACGTATGGTGTAAATGACTTATTCAGTTTCCAGGCTAAAGCCACATTATGCTCATAGTTTGTTTTTTTGTTATCAAATTTAATTTGATCGCTATCCATCCAGGTAAAGTTATATTCTAATTTCAACTCATCAAAAACATAACCTATATAAGTATCAAATCTATTCGTTTTCTCATCATCATTGTAGTTAGCTGTCTTTCTTGCATAGTCATAGCGGTAACGACCAGCCATATAAATACCAGAATCAAAATTATATTGCACCCTTAAATAAGGCTTATAAATTGAAGTGTCTGGACCGCTTTCAAATATAAATCCAGGCTGCAAAACAAAATGGTCCGTAACTTTATAATTATAACTTACGCCCAGTTCTATAGCGTTTGCGACGAGATCGCTTAAATGCTTATCCTGCTCACCATCTACTCCTCCCGATTTAACGCTGGCATCGACATAAAAACCAATGCCGTTAGGAAGTTTTTCAATTATAGCAATACGGTCTTTATTAATTCTGGTTCTATCAGCATATTCATGCCGATAATCAAGGGTTGCCGCTTGTAGATATGATGAAAATGCTATAAACGAAACCATACCCAGAAGATATCTGTTGATTTTCATAAAATACTCCGCTTATCAATTAACTTTATTTTTGTATTTAAAAATTATTTTATTAATAAATTACCATCACGCATGGTAAAGGAGGTTACAGACGAAACAGGTTTCCCTTTAGCATTTTCACCACCGATAAGGAAAACTTCATCACCATAACTTACTGATACACCATAGCCGAGAGGTTGTTTCATTTTACCCATATATTGCCAATGGCCATTAACCAAACCATAGACTTCATCTCGCCATTTTTTATTTATTCCTTCGTGGGAATAAAACTTTCCATTGGTATAATTTTGTTTTGCTCCCGGAAAATTCGCGCCACCACCGACAAGCAGGACACCGTGACTATAGCCCGAAAATGCTCCGGCCAACCCTTCCTGCTGTTGTTCTCCAGGCGATGGCGGTAACTGGCTGTTCTTCAACCATGTTAGCTTATCGTTATCCCACATGGCGCGGTAAATCACATCGGTACGTAAACCCGGTTTGAGCTCACCATTAATCAGCATCAGGAAATTATTTTCCATTACCGATGACGATCCTGCCGTCCCCGCGCCTGGCAGCTCACCGGCATTCTTCCATGTGTTCTCTTTAGCATTGTAGATAAATACGATTTTATTAAAAAAATAATCTTTGGCAGGTTTATTAAAATAATTATAGATGACTTTATTTTTTTCACTTTCATCCGCAGCCGCTATATCAATAAAATACTTATCAAAGATATGCTCATTAACCCCTCCGGTAATAAGTACCATCGTTTCGTTTAATTTTACTCCCGTATGCCCTGTTAATCCAACTGGAGATATAGTGTCAACTTTTTGCCATGTATTTTTCACCGGTGAGTATTTGTACACATCGCTATAAACCTGCAACGGTGATTCACTGTTTTTTTTCCCTACGCCACCAAAAACATAAAGCTCATCATTTAAAAATACCGACACGGATTGCTCACGAGCTCCACCAGGAAACGACTTTATACGCTCCCAGTCTTTATGTTGCTTTTTAAGATCAATTTTATACCAGGATGTCCCTGCGGTACCTAAGCCGACATAAATCACGCCATTATTATCAATAGCGCCAGTACCATTTTTCAGTGGTTCTGGTATATCAGGAAGCGTCGTTGCATATCCTGATGTGGTGATAGCAACTGAGAAACATAGCGCCATTAGCGTCATCATTTTCTTAAAATTTTTCATCTGCATCCCCATGCGAAGAAATACAATTGGAGTAAAGCTTCATCATTAGTGATCTTATGGTGCACAATTTCAACAATGACAATGACAAAATGTGACCAAGCGCTAAAAATAATTACATGGAGTTATCATGTGCGAGGTAAAAGCACCCCATGGTGATGTTAGAAGTGATTATGGGTGATCTGTTATGGCCAAACTCATTAGTGATAGCATTCTGAATAAATACAACAAGAATTATGTGATGCATTTCATACTGGCTATCCCGTGGCGTATAAGCTCCTTCTGAGCATTTTATCTTTATGCCGGAAGCAGTTAATAAAATACAGCATGCTGCCGTCAGAATGAATTGTATTTGTCTTGTAGCTTCAGGTTATAGCCTCAAATCCGCTGGCGCAGTAATTGAATAACAAACATACCTTATGACTGTGTTCACATTTTTCTATCTTTTTGCTTGATGTAGCAACACTCCAAGACATAACATAAAACGGAGCAAAACTTCAAATATATAAGGCGGAACTGGATGTCACTATTAGCCAGGCTGGAACAAAGTGTACACGAAAACGGTGGGCTGATTGTCTCATGCCAACCGGTACCAGGCAGCCCTATGGATAAACCTGAAATTGTGGCTGCAATGGCACAGGCAGCGGCTTCGGCGGGTGCGGTCGCTGTGCGCATTGAAGGCATTGAGAATCTGCGGACTGTTCGTCCCCATCTTTCTGTTCCAATTATTGGGATAATTAAACGTGACCTTACAGGGTCGCCAGTCCGTATCACTCCCTATTTACAGGATGTTGACGCCCTGGCGCAGGCAGGTGCCGATATTATCGCTTTTGATGCCTCATTCCGCTCTCGCCCGGTTGATATTGATAATTTACTGACACGTATTCGCCTGCATGGATTACTGGCGATGGCAGACTGTTCAACCGTGAATGAAGGCATAAGTTGCCATCAGAAAGGAATCGAATTCATTGGTACAACATTGTCTGGCTATACCGGCCCCATCACGCCGGTTGAGCCAGATTTGGCAATGGTGACGCAACTGAGCCATGCAGGTTGTCGTGTTATTGCCGAGGGGCGCTATAACACGCCTGCACTGGCGGCCAATGCTATTGAGCATGGTGCCTGGGCAGTTACCGTTGGTTCCGCTATCACCCGTATCGAGCATATCTGTCAGTGGTTCAGTCACGCAGTAAAACGCTGAACAGGAAAAGAAAATGAACACGCTTACTATTGATATTTATGTCTCAGAGAATAATCCGACGTTAATAATGCTATCGGCAAATACGATACCCAGGCCTGAAGCCTGTTTGAACGCAATATCGGATATCTGCTATTTCAGGTATCCGGCAGGACATACGTCTGGGCATCACCATTGGTAGAGCATAAATGTTCTGCCTTTTACATCTCATGATTACCGTCATTGAGATTAACAAAAACTATTACTTGATCTGAATATCGTATCGTCTGAATGATGGGAAGATAAAAATACACAGACGATGACCGCAACTCTACTCAAAACCATAAGCAGGAAAGAACTATGATTACACATTCTTTCGGCATCGTTAATTATCTTGTATTATTTGGCTACCTCCTGGCCATGATGTTAGTCGGTGTCTATTTTTCCAGACGGCAAAAAACAGCAGACGATTATTTTCGCGGTGGTGGCCGGGTTCCTGGTTGGGCGGCTGGGGTCAGTGTATTTGCTACTACGTTAAGCTCAATTACATTTATGTCAATTCCTGCCAAAGCGTTTACTTCCGACTGGACGTTTATCATTGGTCAGTATCTGGCTATCGCAATTTTACCGCTGGTTTTTTATTTCTATATTCCGTTTTTTCGGAAATTGAAAGTCACATCAGCCTATGAATATCTCGAAGCACGGTTCGATGTGCGCTGCCGTCTATTCGCCAGCATGTCATTTATGTTGTTTCATATCGGACGTATCGCCATTATCACTTTCCTCACCGTGCTGGCCTTGCGCCCCTTCATCGCTATAGACCCGGTGATTTTGGTACTGTTGATTAGCGTGATGTGTATCATTTATACCTGGATGGGTGGAATTGAAGGAGTAATATGGACTGATGTTATTCAAGGCCTCTTACTTTCTGGCAGCGCGATACTGATTTTTATAGTGATATGTCTCAAAGTCCAGGGCGGCATTGGTGAAATTTTTACGGTGACGCAGCAGGCGGATAAATTCTTTCCGGCTACGCAGTTCCACTGGAGCTGGACGGAAAGCACAGTACCTGTATTGATGATTGGTTTTCTGTTTGCCAATATTCAGCAATTTACTGCCAGTCAGGATGTGGTCCAACGCTATATCGTGACTGACTCCATAGAGGAAACGAAGAAAACATTACTTACAAATGCCAAACTGGTTGCTGTGATCCCTGTTTTCTTTTTTGCTATCGGCTCGGCATTGTTTGTCTACTATCAGCAACATCCACAATTATTACCGGCGGGATTCAACACTGGCGGCATTTTACCCTTATTCGTGGTCACCGAAATGCCAGTCGGCATTGCAGGGTTGATAATCGCCGCTATTTTCGCTGCCGCGCAGTCCAGCATCTCCAGCAGCTTAAACAGCATTTCCAGTTGTTTTAATTCCGATATCTATCAGCGTTTGAGTCATAAAAAAAGAACGCCAGAAAACCGTATGAAAATAGCTAAGTTAGTTATTCTGGTCGCGGGCCTGATAAGTAGCGCGGCCTCGGTATGGCTGGTCATGGCCGATGAATCAGAAATCTGGGATGCATTTAATAGTCTGATAGGTCTGATGGGAGGGCCAATGACCGGTCTGTTCATGCTGGGCATTTTCTTTAAACGAGCAAATGCCGGGAGTGCGGTTTTAGGAATTATTATCAGCGTCATTACCGTGCTGGGCGCACGCTATGCCACTGACCTTAACTTCTTCTTTTATGGGGTCATTGGCTCGCTAAGCGTGGTGATCAGCGGCGTTATTTTCGCCCCGTTATTTGCCCCGGCACCGCCATTGACGCTGGATGAAAAACCTGAACCAAAGGTGACATTATGATTTCATGATACCACGCTATACCGACACAGCACACGGTGACGCCAACGCCCGGGGCGACAATACCGGGCCAGGTATAAACCATCCGTCAAATGGCGCGCTATAAACACCGTAAGAGCAAACAGATTACTCTCCAGTGATGTTCTGTCATAAGTTGGCAACGCGATGTAAATATTCCCCCTCCTTTACTTACATCGCGCTTTTTTTCATGCCGCAGACTTGATAGGCTCTGCTCTGTTCGATATTGCAGGCTTTGTGCCGCAATCAGCCCTCAAGAGCAGGAACTATATGGAGCCTCAACCCCCACGTCTTAAACCCGGAAAAATCCTTGACACTCTGGGTGCTATGCAAAAAAGCCTGACACGTGCCTCCCAGCGTATTGCGCAATATATTTTAGCCTTCCCCAGACAGGTGACACAGTCATCTATTGCCGATTTGTCACGCGAAACACAGGCCGGAGAAGCCACGGTTATTCGCTTTTGTCGCACCCTGGGCTATAAAGGTTTTCAGGATTTTAAAATGGACCTGGCCATTGAACTTGCCACTACCGAGTCTGATGACAGTAGTCCTCTACTGGATGCCGAAGTTAGCGAATCCGACGATGCCCACGCCATTGGTTTAAAATTGCAGAACACCATTAGTAATGTATTATCTGAAACGCTAAATCTGCTTGATATGCAACAGGTTCTCGGTGTCGTGGACGCCCTACGTCACTGTCACTCAGTTTATATCTTTGGTGTGGGCTCATCGGGGATCACGGCGCTGGATATGAAACACAAGCTAATGCGTATTGGTTTACGGGGCGATGCGGTAAGCAATAACCATTTTATGTACATGCAGGCTACGCTATTAAAAGCAGGCGATGTCGCGATGGGTGTCAGTCACTCGGGCACATCGCCAGAAACAGTGCATTCACTCCGATTGGCCCGACAGGCTGGCGCCACCACAGTCGCCATTACCCATAATCTGGGTTCTCCATTATGTGAAGAGGCCGATTTTTGCCTGATCAATGGTAATCGGCAAGGAATGTTGCAGGGTGACTCGATCGGTACGAAAGCCGCGCAGCTTTTCGTCTTTGACCTGCTCTATACCCTTCTTGTACAGTCCTCGCCGGAACAGGCCCGAGAAAGCAAATTACGGACAATGAATGCCCTGGACATGACAAAATAATTCCCTTCACGTACAGGCGTCATTTTCCTTTTTTGTCCATGAGTCTGCTGGACGCTTTATAGACAACAAAGCCCGGTCTCCCGGGCTCTGAAAGTCAATGCTATATTAGCTGTATGCGTGGAGCGTTCGCTGACAAAGCGCCGAGCGCACGCAGTCGTCTTTGTTGAAATGCACAATCCCTACCATTTCATCTTCTTCAAAGCGTTCCAACGCATCGCTCAATCCGGAACGCACGCCGCGCGGCAGGTCGCATTGCGTAATATCGCCATTGACAATGACCGTGACATTTTCGCCTAATCGCGTCAAAAACATTTTCATTTGCGCCGCAGTCACATTTTGCGCCTCATCGAGGATCACGACCGCATTTTCAAAAGTACGCCCACGCATATAGGCGAACGGGGCAATTTCTACCTTACCGATTTCCGGGCGCAAGCAATATTGCATAAAGGACGCGCCTAACCGTTTAAGCAGGACATCGTAGACGGGCCGAAAATAAGGCGCGAATTTTTCAGCGATATCACCGGGCAAAAAACCAAGATCTTCATCAGCTTGCAATACCGGACGCGTCACAATGATCCTCTCGACGTCCTTATGAATCAATGCTTCTGCCGCCTTTGCCGCACTGATCCATGTTTTCCCGCAGCCGGCTTCGCCGGTCGCAAAAATAAGCTGTTTACTGTCGATAGCGTTCAGATAATGCGCCTGTGCTTCATTTCGTGCCTTAACAGGCGAGGTATCGCGACTATCGCGCGCCATGCCAATGGCTTCTACTCCGCCCATCTGTACCAGTGACGTGACCGATTCTTCTTCACGTTGCTTATGACTACGCGAATCTCGTCTCAACACACGCTTTGCTTCACGACGAGCTTTGATCACTGCTTTTTGTCTTCCCATGGATAGCACCTTGAGTTGTAGGTATACATCACCCGCGTTCTCTTAAACGCGATTATGCGCACACACATCTGAGGGTTGGCTTCCTTGTAAGCCTTAGCTTGCTTTTTGAAACGACGCCACACACGGCTACGCGCACCACATATGACGTCATGGGTATGGTCAGTAAGGGAAATGATGAGAGCTTTTAAGATGACAAGACCACCACCGGAGAGAGAATGTCCGTACAGGGTGTTGTAACTACTGTAAACAATGTGTCCTGGTGCGGACATTACCATTCGCGATCTCCATAGTGAGTGACCATCACTGCCGGGGAACTACCGCTATTACTACTAAGTACAACACAAAACATCAATAATGCAACAATATATTCACCAAGCATTAACCAAACATTATTGCGTCATTGTCAGTCTCTTACAGAAAGATTACACGATTATTTCATCGGCAGGAGACTAAAAAAGATAATCATTAGCTACTGCGGGTATTAATGCTGAAAACATCCATAACCCATTGAATATTGAACATATATAAGGTTAAAATGGAATAATTAACGTGCCCTCTCTCCCATCGCTAAAACGGCATTATTTATGCAAAATTTTATGCGGCATACTTACGCCAGTAACGCTGACTTGTTTTAATTTTTGTCATTACTCTATTGCGTCAAGGCTATTGGTACCATTAACAGGCGATTTCATATATGGCTAGTTAGTGATTACTCGAGATGTATTACGCCCGCGTTAACGGCGCTCAAGGGCTAAAAATAGTTTGAGAGTGCGTCCTCATTTACCTGAACATCTTCAGTCAATCGGTCCGGGACTTATCAGAGGACCAGGCGGGCGTATAACGCCGCCTGGTAAAATATGTCCGATGGCAATAATGCTATCGGACATGTCGGTTATTCCGCCTGTAGCTTCGACGGCGGCGCGGAATGATAATGCGCGTCCGCTTTTGCAAAGCGTTCCTGCATCGCTGCTGTCGGCGCTTTGCCAAGCAGGCTAAAGATTACGATCCCCAGGCTGCCGAAAATGAAGCCAGGGATAATCTCATACAGATCCAGCCAGCCATATTGTTTCCAGACGATAACCGTCACCGCGCCAATAATCATTCCCGCCAGCGCGCCGTTACGTGTCATACGCGACCACATCACAGAAAACAGGACAACAGGTCCAAATGCCGCGCCGAATCCAGCCCAGGCGTAGCTCACCAGCCCCAGCACACGGTTATCGGGGTTCGCCGCCAGCGCAATGGCGATCAGCGCTACCACCAGCACCATCACTCGCCCTACCCATACCAGCTCTTGCTGGCTGGCGCTTTTACGCAGAAAAGCCTTATATAAATCTTCTGTAATCGCGCTGGAGCATACCAGCAACTGACAGCTCAACGTCGACATTACCGCCGCCAGGATAGCAGACAGCAAAATACCGGCAATCCACGGGTTAAACAGGATCTGCGCCAGTTCAATAAATACGCGTTCTGAGTTTTGGTTCACCGCCCCGGCCAGCGCGGGGTTGTTGTTAAAATACGCAATGCCAAAGAAGCCCACCGCCACCGCGCCCGCCAGACATAGAATCATCCAGGTCATACTGATACGACGCGCATGAACAATGCTGTGATGGGAATCCGCCGCCATAAAGCGCGCCAGGATATGCGGCTGACCGAAGTAACCCAGTCCCCAGCCCATCAGGGAAATAATGGCAACAAAATTCAGCCCCTTTAGCATGTCGACATTCTCGATGCTCTTTTGCTTGATCACCTCCAGCGACTCGCTAAAACCGCCTACGCCGACAATAACCATCACCGGCGTCAGGATTAACGCAAAAATCATCAGGCTGGCCTGAACGGTATCCGTCCAGCTAACGGCAAGAAACCCGCCGATAAAGGTATAAATAATGGTTGCCGCGGCCCCCGCCCACAGTGCGGTTTCATAGCTCATACCGAAGGTGCTTTCGAACAGTCGTGCTCCAGCGACAATACCTGACGCGCAATAGATAGTGAAAAACAGCAGAATGACCAGCGCGGAAATAATACGCAGGACTCGGCTCTTATCCTCAAACCGACCGGTAAAATAGTCCGGCAACGTGAGCGCGTTATTGTTAAATTCGGTATGCACGCGCAGGCGCCCGGCCACCAGCTTCCAGTTAATCCATGCGCCTAACGTCAGGCCAATGGCGATCCAGCTTTCAGAGATCCCCGACAGAAAGATAGCGCCAGGCAGCCCCATTAACAGCCAGCCGCTCATATCCGACGCGCCGGCTGATAAAGCCGTAACAAACGGCCCCAGGCTGCGACCGCCAAGAATATAGTCATCAAAGTTTTTGGTTGAGCGCCAGGCGATAAACCCAATCAATATCATGCCAAAAATATAGACACAGAATGTCACCAACATCGGTGTGCTAATAGCCATCAAGGTTCTCCAAATTTATTTATTGGCACTACCGTAGCGTGCCGTTTTGTACCCTGCCGGAACGTGGCAAGGGTGTTATGTTTACCAGGGCGACCGTATCCTGCCGGAAGCGGTGGTTATTCACAATCGATTTAACACACCATTTACATCAAATTTGATTGCAGAGGGATACTATTTTTCTCCAGGTTGCACTCTCTCACATTTTTTGCGGTTGCACCTTTTAAAAGTGTTAACTACCGCAGAGAAAATAAATCCAGATGGTTTTCCCCGTCAGACTCCCACTTTCTTTTTTTAACAATTTATTCATTTTTAAGCTTGCAACGCAGGTCACATTTAACGCGGTTGCACAAAGTTGCAACATGGTGGATATTTTCCGCTAACTATTGGTTAGCAGATAGAGCGAATAACAGGAGTAGAGGGTATGGGAACCACCACGATGGGGGTTAAGCTGGACGACGCCACGCGCGAACGGATCAAAATGGCCGCCTCGCGTATCGATCGCACGCCGCACTGGTTAATAAAACAGGCAATCTTTAGCTATCTGGACAAGCTGGAAAATAGCGATACGCTACCGGAGCTACCTGCGCTGTTTGCCGGCGCGGCAAATGAAAGCGAGGAGCCGGTCGCGCCGCAGGATGAGCCGCATCAGCCCTTTCTGGAGTTTGCCGAACAGATTCTTCCCCAATCCGTCTCTCGCGCCGCCATCACTGCCGCCTGGCGCCGCCCGGAAACCGATGCGGTGTCAATGCTAGTGGAACAGGCGCGCCTGTCGCCGCCTGTCGCTGAGCAGGCGCATAAACTGGCGTATCAACTGGCGGAGAAATTGCGCAATCAAAAATCCGCCAGCGGTCGCGCGGGTATGGTACAAGGCCTGTTGCAGGAGTTTTCCCTCTCTTCGCAAGAAGGCGTTGCGCTGATGTGTCTGGCGGAAGCGCTGCTGCGTATTCCCGACAAAGCTACGCGCGATGCGTTAATTCGCGACAAAATCAGTAATGGCAACTGGCAGTCGCATATTGGCCGTAGCCCGTCGCTGTTTGTAAACGCCGCCACCTGGGGGCTGCTCTTTACCGGTCGCCTGGTCTCAACGCATAACGAAGCCAATCTTTCGCGCTCGCTGAACCGCATTATCGGCAAGAGCGGCGAACCGTTAATCCGCAAAGGCGTCGACATGGCGATGCGTTTAATGGGCGAGCAGTTTGTGACTGGCGAAACCATTGCTCAGGCGCTGGCGAATGCCCGAAAACTGGAAGAGAAAGGGTTCCGCTATTCTTACGATATGCTGGGCGAAGCCGCGTTAACCGCCGCCGATGCGCAGGCCTATATGGTTTCTTACCAGCAAGCGATTCATGCCATCGGCAAAGCGTCTAACGGTCGCGGTATTTACGAAGGGCCAGGCATCTCGATTAAGCTGTCCGCCCTGCATCCACGCTATAGTCGCGCGCAATACGATCGGGTAATGGAGGAGCTTTATCCGCGCCTGAAATCCCTGACGCTGCTGGCGCGCCAGTATGATATCGGTCTCAATATCGACGCCGAAGAGGCGGATCGTCTGGAGATCTCGCTCGATCTGCTGGAAAAACTCTACTTCGAACCCGAACTGGCGGGCTGGAACGGCATTGGCTTTGTGATCCAGGCTTACCAGAAACGCTGCCCGCTGGTCATTGATTATTTAGTCGATCTGGCCTCCCGTAGCCGCCGTCGGCTGATGATTCGTCTGGTGAAAGGCGCCTACTGGGATAGCGAGATCAAACGCGCGCAAATGGAAGGGCTGGAGGGCTATCCGGTTTATACCCGCAAAGTGTATACCGATGTCTCTTATCTGGCCTGCGCGAAAAAACTGCTCGCCGTCCCTAATCTGATCTACCCGCAGTTCGCGACCCATAACGCACACACACTGGCGGCGATTTATCATCTGGCCGGGCAAAATTACTATCCGGGTCAGTACGAATTCCAGTGCCTACACGGCATGGGCGAACCGCTGTATGAACAGGTCACCGGTAAAGTGGCGGACGGAAAACTTAACCGTCCCTGCCGTATTTACGCGCCGGTGGGAACGCACGAAACCCTGCTGGCCTATCTGGTACGACGCCTGCTGGAAAACGGCGCCAACACCTCTTTTGTCAACCGCATCGCCGATGCCACCCTACCGCTCGATGAACTGGTGGCCGACCCGGTCGAGGCCGTGGAAAAACTGGCGCAGCAGGAAGGTCAGGCTGGCATACCGCATCCGAAAATTCCGCTGCCGCGCGATCTGTACGGCGAAGGTCGGATAAACTCCGCCGGACTTGATTTAGCGAATGAACATCGCCTCGCCTCGCTTTCTTCTGCCCTGTTAAGCAACGCCATGCAGAAATGGCAGGCCAAACCTGTGCTGGAACAACCGGTGGCCGACGGTGAGATGACGCCGGTTATCAACCCGGCGGAACCGAAAGATATTGTCGGCTGGGGACGCGAAGCGACAGAAAGCGAGGTTGAACAGGCATTGCAAAACGCGGTCAATCAGGCGCCGGTTTGGTTTGCGACGCCGCCGCAAGAACGCGCCGCCATTTTGCAGCGGGCGGCGGTATTGATGGAAGACCAAATGCAGCAGTTGATTGGCCTGTTGGTGCGCGAAGCGGGGAAAACGTTCAGCAACGCCATTGCCGAAGTGCGCGAAGCGGTAGACTTCCTCCATTATTATGCCGGTCAAGTGCGTGACGATTTCGATAACGAAACGCATCGCCCGTTAGGGCCGGTGGTCTGTATCAGTCCGTGGAACTTCCCGCTGGCCATTTTCACCGGCCAAATCGCCGCCGCGCTGGCGGCAGGTAACAGCGTTCTGGCGAAACCGGCAGAGCAGACATCGCTGATTGCCGCCCAGGGCATTGCCATTTTGCTGGAAGCGGGCGTACCACCGGGCGTCGTGCAACTGTTGCCGGGACGGGGAGAAACCGTCGGCGCCCAGCTTACCGCCGATGCGCGTGTACGCGGCGTGATGTTTACCGGTTCCACGGAGGTCGCGACGTTGTTGCAGCGCAACATCGCCACGCGTCTTGACGCCCAGGGCCGCCCTATTCCGTTGATTGCGGAAACCGGCGGTATGAACGCTATGATTGTCGACTCTTCCGCGCTCACCGAGCAGGTGGTCGTGGATGTGCTGGCTTCCGCTTTCGACAGCGCCGGACAACGCTGTTCCGCGCTCCGCGTGCTGTGTTTGCAGGACGATATCGCCGAACATACGCTGAAAATGTTACGCGGCGCGATGGCGGAGTGTCGGATGGGGAATCCAGGCCGTCTGACGACCGATATCGGGCCGGTGATTGATAGCGAGGCCAAAGCCAACATCGAGCGTCACATCCAGACGATGCGCGCCAAAGGCCGCCCGGTTTTCCAGGCCGCGCGTGAAAACAGCGATGATGCGCAAGAATGGCAGACCGGTACGTTTGTTATGCCCACGCTTATTGAGCTGGAAAACCTCGCAGAACTGGAAAAAGAGGTCTTCGGGCCCGTGCTGCATGTCGTGCGTTATAACCGTAACCAACTGGCGGAGCTTATCGAACAGATTAACGCTTCCGGCTACGGGCTAACGCTGGGCGTACATACCCGTATTGATGAAACCATTGCGCAAGTCACCGGTTCCGCCCATGTCGGCAACCTGTACGTTAACCGTAATATGGTGGGCGCGGTTGTCGGCGTCCAGCCGTTTGGCGGCGAAGGCCTGTCCGGTACCGGGCCAAAAGCGGGGGGGCCACTCTATCTCTACCGCCTGCTGGCACACCGCCCGCCCAATGCTCTCAATACGACGCTGACTCGTCAGGATGCGCGCTACCCGGTGGATGCGCAGCTTAAAACCACGCTACTCGCGCCGTTGACCGCCCTGACGCAATGGGCGGCGGATCGCCCGGCGCTACAGACGCTCTGCCGACAATTCGCCGATCTGGCGCAGGCCGGCACGCAGCGCCTGCTACCGGGACCGACCGGCGAGCGTAATACCTGGACGCTATTGCCGCGTGAACGGGTGTTATGCCTGGCTGATGATGAACAGGATGCGCTGACACAGCTTGCCGCCGTTCTCGCCGTCGGCAGTCAGGCGCTATGGTCAGACGACGCCTTCCACCGCGATCTGGCGAAACGTCTCCCCGCCGCCGTCGCGGCGCGTGTCCAGTTTGCGAAAGCGGAAACGCTGATGGCGCAGCCGTTTGACGCGGTGATTTTCCACGGCGACTCCGACAAGCTGCGAACCGTGTGCGAAGCCGTCGCCGCCCGCGAAGGCGCGATAGTGTCGGTACAGGGGTTCGCCCGCGGCGAAAGCAATATACTGCTGGAACGGCTCTATATTGAACGTTCGCTGAGCGTAAACACTGCCGCCGCTGGCGGTAATGCCAGCCTGATGACAATTGGCTAATACTGTGGTTAATTAAGGCTCCGTCAATGGAGCCTTTTTACTCGCGTCAGAGGAGCGTATGAAACGAATTTTCCTTACCTGCGCGGCGTTGTTGTTCAGCAGTCAGGCGTTGGCTGATGAGTGTGCCAGCGCCAGTACGCAGCTGGAAATGAATCGCTGCGCCGCCGCGCAATACCAGGCGGCAGATAAAAAGCTGAACGAAACCTATCAAAGCGCGCTTAAGCGTGCGCAACCGCCGCAGCGCGAGCTGTTGCAAAAAGCGCAGGTGGCATGGATTGCCCTGCGCGACGCCGATTGCGCTCTGATTCGTTCAGGTACGGAGGGCGGCAGCGTGCAACCCATGATCGCCAGCCAGTGCCTGACCGATAAAACGAACGAACGCGAAGCGTTTTTAGCCTCGCTGCTGCAATGTGAAGAGGGGGATTTGAGCTGCCCACTGCCGCCAGCCGGTTAACGCACGCGAATCCCTTCAATAATAATGCGCTGAACGCTTTCGACCGTTTGGTTGAAAAAGGCTTCATCGCGAAGCGTCGCGCCGGTTACCGCCTCAACCTGAGGGGCAAAATCGGCGTAATGTTGCGTGGCGGCCCAAATCATGAAGATCAAATGGTGCGGGGAGACGGGCGCCAGTTTCCCGCTGTGCACCCATCCGGCAATCAGCGCGGATTTTTCATCTATCAACGCTTTTAGATCGCCGGTCAGTTCCTCCATTAAGAGCGGCGCGCCCGCCAGCATCTCCATGCAGAAGAGCCGCGACGCCTGCGGATAATCACGCGAAACTTCCAGCTTGAGACGGATATACTCTTTGATGGCCTCCAGAGGGGAAAATTCTGCGCGAAACGCCTTGAGCGGCGCCAGCCAGACATCCAGGATCTGTCGCATTACCGCGACATACAGCGCCTCTTTCGAGGGATAATAATAAAGCAGATTGGTTTTGGAGACGCCAGCCCGCTCGGCGACCTGCTCAAGACGCGCGCCATGAATGCCATACTGGGAAAAAACAGCAAGCGCGGCGGTTAAGATAAGCTGCCGTTTTGCACCGGTGGCCTGCGAGCGTTTCCCGATTTTTTTCTCTGTGCGTTGCGACATGCGCCCTCTCCTTTTCGTCAGGACGCAAGCATACCAAATCCGGCTTATAAACAAAAAAACCGCCGGAAATCCGGCGGCGGTGGCGCATGACGCTTTTTAGCGCGAAACGCTCAGCGTCTTGCTGTTGTGACGCAGGCTAGCTATTACGGTTACTGCTTTTGCCCCCTTTTTTGCCTGCTTCGGATGCACGCTGCGGGTCATTCTTAAAATTGCCCCCGCTGTGCTGACCACCTTTACGACCTGCTTCTGATGCTCTTTCGCGGTCTTCCGCAAAATTACCGGAACCGCCACGATGGTTTGCCATTACTGACCTCCGTCATAGATTAGACATCATATTGCATAGGTAATGAGGAGTATCTCCTCGCGCAGCGTATGAACGATATCATCAGTAACGCCGCGTAACATTAAGCATAGTGAAAAACGCCGTGGTAGGCCGCTTACCGAAATATTCTGCAACATCGGAAGCCGAATACGCAGAATAATAACAATAAGAAATAAATAAGTTATTCTTATATTTGGGAAAATCAAAGCGCTTAAAAATGTATCATTTTGCAACAAAGGTCGCCAAATTAATTATTGTTATAAATCAAAGAAATGGCGCTGAAATTTGCACTCTTCACAGGAGGGCATATCTTTAAATAGACGTAGCGAATCGCTACACACCTGATTAATCTGAGGAGTAGTACAAATGGCAAAGATCCTGGTGCTCTATTATTCCATGTACGGACACATTGAAACCATGGCGCACGCGGTGGCGGAAGGGGCAAAGAAAGTCGACGGCGCAGAGGTCATTATAAAGCGTGTGCCAGAAACAATGCCGCCTGAAATCTTCGCAAAAGCTGGCGGTAAAACGCAAAACGCACCGGTTGCCACCCCACAGGAGCTGGCGGATTACGATGCCATTATTTTTGGTACGCCAACCCGGTTTGGCAATATGTCAGGCCAGATGCGTACCTTCCTGGACCAAACCGGCGGACTGTGGGCATCCGGCGCGCTATACGGCAAGCTCGGCAGCGTGTTTAGTTCTACCGGAACGGGCGGCGGCCAGGAGCAGACCATCACCTCGACCTGGACTACGCTTGCCCATCATGGGATGGTGATTGTCCCGATAGGCTATGCCGCACAGGAACTGTTTGACGTCTCCCAGGTTCGCGGCGGCACGCCTTACGGCGCAACGACTATCGCCGGAGGCGACGGTTCACGTCAACCAAGCCAGGAGGAACTCTCTATCGCTCGCTATCAGGGGGAATACGTCGCCGGTCTGGCAGTCAAACTCAACGGCTAATCTTCAACAGGAGGATTCGAATGCCAACTCAAGAAGCAAAAGCGCACCGCGTCGGCGAATGGGCAAGCCTGCGTAATACGTCGCCGGAAATTGCCGAAGCCATTTTTGAAGTCGCTCACTATGACGAGAAACTGGCAGAAAAAATATGGGA
Source organism: Salmonella sp. A7 (assembly GCF_020181675.1). Taxonomy (NCBI): domain Bacteria; kingdom Pseudomonadati; phylum Pseudomonadota; class Gammaproteobacteria; order Enterobacterales; family Enterobacteriaceae; genus Salmonella; species Salmonella sp. A7. The sequence goes on from NZ_CP084001.1 coordinate 2,785,211, forward strand.
AGAAGGTAGCGATGAGGTGCTGAGCAAAGCCTTTGAGAAAACGGACAAAGACTCGCTCTTCTGGGGCGAACAAATCATCGAACGTAAGAACGTATAACACAAACGCCCCCGCCTGCGCGGGGGCATACGGCTATTTTGCGGCAGTGTTCATGACGTTATCGAACTTATCCAGCGGACAGAAGCCGTTCGCATCCACCGGACATCCTTTCAGTTCCAGCGTTACCCTTTGCGCGGGCGATTTGAGCGTTAATGCTTCCGCGTTACGTAACTGCCGGGCGCTCTGGTAGACATACTCGATTTTCATCAAATCCCGGTTAGCGTTGCCGTCATGCCAGCGTTGGAAGACAAGCTGGCCGCCAATCGGCGTTCTCTCATACTGGTCATGGAGCTGATAGGGTTTAAAATCCAGCGCCGTCAGCAGCGACGCGATATTGGAATCATGCCCCACCAGCACGGTCACCTTCGGCGCGCTAACGCGATCGGCAACCAGCACCTTATCGATATATTTCACCAGCGGCGCAGCGACATTGCGCGCCACCGTGGGTGAGGTAAACAGGCTGTCCTGATAGCCGTTTTTCAGTTTTGACAGCACCTTCCACTGCCGCTCGGTGTGGATCCCGCCCCAGGCGACCTGATCCATCGGAAACCCTTCGTAATATTGCAGGGTAAACGCATCCACCAGCGAGTTCCCTACTTTCAGCGGCCCCTGCACGCCAGGCTCTTGCTGATAGTTCGCGCTGAAGATATCTTTCGCGTCGATTAGCGAACACTGATGCTTCTCTTTGCAGGACGGCGAGTCCTGATAATGCGTTATCTGCTCAAGCAGTTTATAACTCTCATCAAGATGTAGCTGACTACGCGCCTTTTCCATCGCCTGTACGGCCTGTTGCCGGAACGCGGCGGAATCATCGGTAATTACTGGATTGAAGGTAGGGTCCATAGTGCCCATTTTTTCCTGATGATGAACAGGAATATCACAGCCGGGGAAAGCGCCGGTAATGAAAAATTGCGCGGTGGCGACGGTGCGCTGCAAACTATTCGCATAGGCATATACCGTGTCGGGCGCCGGACATTCTCCCGACGGTATCAGCCCCTGCGCGACCAGCCATTCACGTGTGTAGTGTCCCATATAGACTTCCAGCACGCCGCCTTTCGTCGTCAGTTGCCCACCGGGAACGTCCCACGCCGGCCAGGCGTTCGGCGTCGACTGCGCCAGTACGCTGCCATTATTCGCCAGCGGCGCCCGCAGATTATGGCGGCTCATCATCAGCACCTGTTGTAATTGATAACCCTCCGGCGTTGTCTGCGCCTGTACGGCGGATGACAACAAAACAGCCCCTGCCACAGCAACAGCGAGTAATGATTTTTTCATCCCTATGACCTCTTGTTGTTATCAAATCGTTCTGAGTGTGACAGAAATGGATCATTTTTCCGGGAACGATTTCGCAAAACGGGGGTTTTTCTTACAGTAAACGCGTTAGCGCCGGGAAACCCCGGCGCATATTCAGAACGTTTTTGCCCACCACAGCCGAAGCTTCATGCCCCAATAGCTGGTCCAGCCGCTGGTGGTGAACACAACCCGACCTTGTGAAACCACCACCAGCGTTGGCGTCACGCTGATTTCCCATCCAGCGGATAAGGCGCCGTTAGCATCATTGATGACCGGGAAGTCAACGCCCTTGCGCGCCAGCCAGCGGGCAACCTCAGCGTCATCGCCGGAGCGGAGCGCAACGGTCATGACGTTTTCCCCTTCCGCCGCCAGGCGAGCGACCGCAGGCGTAGTAAAGCGGCATACCCCGCACCAGCTGGCCCAAAAATAGAGCAGTACGGGGCGTTCTTCGCTCAATGTCGCCAGAGTTGTCGACTCTCCCGTCAGCGTACGTAACGGTGTCGTGGCAAACGCCGGAGGCGCCTGCGGCGCGCGCCAGACGTCCGTGACCACCATTATCGCGATGAGGAGCGCCAGAAAAACCGCGGCTTCACGCAGCCAACGCCGCAGTTTACCCGCCATTGGCAGCCGCCAGTTTTTCTTTCACCACCGCTTCCAGCGTATCCCAGGGCACTGCGCCCGGAATCAGCTCGTCGCCAATGATCGTCGCTGGCGTTCCTTGCACGCCGACCAGCCTTGCCAACTGCAAATTAGTGCGTATCGTTTCCATGCTTTTTTCATCCAGCGTCACTGGCGTAGCCCCTGCTTTCTGCTGGGCCTGTTTAATACTGTCATCCGTATGGTAACCGCGCTTTTGCATGAGTTTTTCATGTAGCGCGAGGAACTGTTGCGGATGCTCGCGCCAGGTGGTCAGCACAATACGCGCCGCCAGTATGGAACTCTCGCCTTTGAATGGCAGCGGTTTAATAATGACCGCAACGTCAGGATATTTCTGCACAATCTTTTCCAGCATCGGATCGAGCTGTTTGCAGTACGGGCAGTTGTAATCCGTAAAGTTCACCAGCGTCAGCTTAGGGTGTTTAGCGCCTATCCGCGGGCTGGCAGGATCGTTAAACAACGCCGCATGGATCAGATTTTCAATCTGCTTTTCCTGATCCGGCGTAAAAGGAGCGGTTTCTTGCGCGATGCTCAGCGTCGAAAACAGCGCCAGCAGTAAAACAATCATGTATTTCATTGGGTTATTCCTTTCGCTTTTTTCAACGTTTGTAATACCGCATCGCGGGTCAGCAAAGTGGGCAATGCCTCCCCTTCCGGCAAGCCGGGGCCATATACCTGATTAAACGGCACGGCGACCTGGCCGCGCGTTTTCAGAAAATCTGTAATGGCATCGGACGGCAGCGTCCAGTCTCCCCGCAGCGCCACAACATCCGGCTGTTGCAAGGCGGCCTGCACATCCTCTTTTTGCAGAACGTTGTATTTATTCACTTTACAGGTAATACACCAGTCCGCAGTGACATCGACAAATACCCGCTTATGCTGCGCCAGCGCCGACTGGATTGCCTGTTCACTCAACGGTTGCCACTGAACCGTGTCTTGCGCGCTCTTTGACGCAGTGAAGCCGAAATGCGGCAGGAGTAACGTCGCCAGCCAGATAGCCGATCCCAGCATCATCAGACCGAGGATCCTGCGCAGGACATTCATCCAACGCCCGGGGCGCGGTAAACGTAGCGCAAGCCCTGGTCGTAGCGCGACCAGTAGCCACGGCGCGCTCATTCCCAGGCCAAGCGCAAGGAACAGCCCCCACAGCGTCGGCAGCGACGCCGTGAGCGCCACTGCCACCGCCGTGCCCAGAAACGGCGCGCTACAAGGCGTCGCCAGCAGCGTGGCGAACGCCCCCTGCCAGAAATGTCCCGACATACCGTTACCGCCGTAAGTGGCCAGTTTCGTGGTTATAGATGAGGGAAGCCTGAACTCAAAAAGCCCGAACAGGCTGGCGCTAAACAACAACATCACCAGAGCCATAAAACCAATAAACCATGCATTCTGGAACTGGACTCCCCAGGCCAGCGCATGGTTTGACAGGCGAAGGAGGGTCATAAACGCCGCCAGCGCCATAAATGACGCAATGATACCGGCGACCGAAGCCAAAAATTGTCGCCTGATGTGAGAGCGGCTTTTTTCCTCTACCAATAAAATAGAGCCAAGTTTCATGCCCAGAACCGGCAGCACGCAGGGCATTAAATTAAGAATCAGTCCGCCGATCAGCGCCATCATTACAACTTGCCAGAAAGGTAGCGCCGCATTGTCCGGCGTTTGCGCTGGCGCAGCGCCAATGGTTTGCGTGCTCTCCTGGGCGATAGCGCCATCGGCTAACACGAGGGTCAGCGATTTGTTGCGCAAATCGGGCGCCTTTTCGCCCCAACTGTCCGTCACCGGCACCGTCGCCTGTAACCTGTCGCCCTCTACGCGCAGGCGAGGCTTCGCAAAATCGACGTCATCTATGGTGTCAAGATAGAGCCCGGGCGATGACCAGCCCGCCGCTCGCGTAGCAGTGACCACCAGTTCTCCCGGGCGATAGCCGACTTCAAGCGAGTCCGTTAGCCCACTGCGGAGTGGAACTTTACCCATCGCCCGCGCATAGTCATGGGCAAAATCGGCATTCTGCACAGTGGGCGTCACGGAAAAGGGGTAATCGGTCAACAGACAAACATTGCTGCAGGTTGATAACGTCAACACGCCGCTCAAGGTCGCCGGCGGCGTACCGCGCACGATCATCGGAAAGGTCACCTCGTCGTGATATCCCTGGGTGGTGATATTCGCCACATCAAAGCGCGAGGGGGTTGGCCAGAACCAGCTTACCTCAGGCATGTCGGCTTTCCAGGCGATAGAGGGCGCCACGCCCCCTTCCCCCGGCGCGCGCCAGTAGGTTTTCCAGCCGTTTTCCAGTTTGACATCCAGCAACAGCCGGGTCTCACCGTTAGCGGACGTATCGGCACGTAGCCGTATGCTGGCATGGTCGTTATCGGGCGAACGCAGCCAGCCGCTTTCCGCCGCCCAGGAGACGGGCAGCCAAAGCCATAACAGGCAGAACAGTATCCGCCTGAACAAAATCATCATATTTTTTCTCCGTGAATGAGTAAGTAACCGTTAGCAATAACCGGTCTGTCATTCACGGAAGACACAAAATCGTAGATGTACCCGTAATGTGGGCGGCGAAATAGCCCGTGGAGGCGAAAACGGCAGGCGCATGACCCGGACAGGCGCCAGTAAGGAAAGCAGTAGACAAAGCGCAAGGATAGCGCCTTCAAAGAGTACCGGAGGCGCCGCCAGCAGCGACTTGGCGCTTAATTCACAGGGAGTGACCGGCGAGCCGTCATCTGTCGAAGAGGGAGCGCTGACCACCGCAGCAGAGGCCGTCGCCTGCATCTGCAAGGCGTGCAGGCCCGCCATGCGTTGCGCGGTACAAACCATTACCACGACACATGCAAGGCAAAGAAACCACCAGCCCATCCGTTGTTGTTTCGCCATTGCGCCCTCACTGTTTAACGCGAGTTATCTTAGCCACTGGCGCGGTTTTGGCAACCTTTCCCCTGTAAAGTTATGTCGGCGCGCTGCGCAACCTTCTGATAGTCGAACAACGTAATTTATTCTTACTAATGATATAACTGGTGTTTTCATACGCACTTTTCAGGTTTACCCTACACTTAGTGGAGAAACCTTTTTGGGGTCCCTTCTGTATGTATTGATTTAGCGAGATGATGCTATGGAACTTAAGGATTATTACGCCATTATGGGCGTGAAACCGACGGACGATCTCAAGACGATTAAGACCGCCTATCGCCGACTGGCCCGCAAGTACCATCCAGATGTCAGCAAAGAACCCGATGCCGAAGCCCGTTTCAAAGAGGTTGCTGAAGCATGGGAAGTGCTGAGTGATGAGCAACGGCGCGCCGAGTATGACCAGTTATGGCAACACCGTAACGATCCACAATTTAATCGCCAGTTCCAGCAACACGAAGGCCAACCGTATAACGCCGAAGATTTTGATGATATTTTCTCGTCTATTTTTGGTCAGCACGGTCGCCATTCGCACCACCGCCACGCCGCACGCGGTCATGATATCGAAATTGAAGTGGCGGTATTCCTGGAAGAAACGCTGGAAGAGCACCAGCGTACGATTAGCTATTCCGTCCCCGTTTATAACGCGTTCGGTCTGGTGGAGCGGGAAATTCCCAAAACATTGAATGTGAAAATCCCGGCTGGCGTCAGCAACGGGCAACGAATCAGACTGAAAGGCCAGGGCACGCCGGGGGAAAACGGCGGACCTAATGGCGATTTATGGCTCGTTATCCATATTGCCCCGCATCCGCTCTTTGATATCGTCAATCAGGATCTGGAAGTCGTCCTTCCGCTTGCCCCATGGGAGGCGGCGCTCGGCGCTAAGGTGTCTGTGCCAACGCTTAAAGAGCGTATTTTGCTGACCATTCCCCCCGGCAGCCAGGCAGGTCAGCGGCTGCGTATCAAAGGAAAAGGATTAGCCAGTAAAAAGCACACTGGCGATCTCTATGCCATCATCAAAATCGTTATGCCGCCGAAACCTGACGAGAAAACAGCTGCCCTGTGGCAACAACTGGCGGACGCGCAGTCGTCCTTTGACCCACGCCAGCAATGGGGGAAAGCATAATGGCTAATATCACTGTCACCTTTACCATCACCGAATTTTGTTTGCACACCGGAGTGACGGAAGAAGAGCTAAACGAAATCGTCGGACTTGGCGTAATTGAGCCTTACGAAGACGATAACGCCGACTGGCAATTCGACGATCGCGCAGCGAGCGTGGTACAACGCGCGCTACGCTTACGCGAGGAGCTGGCGCTCGACTGGCCTGGGATCGCGGTCGCGTTAACGCTGCTGGAAGAGAATTCACGGCTGCGCGAAGAAAACCGGTTACTGCTGCAACGCCTTTCTCGCTTTATCTCGCATCCCTAATCTACGATAAAGGCAATAAACCGAGGGTGGGCTTTCTGCCCACCCCGGATTTACATGCACCCGGTATAATACCAGAATGCCTCTGACATACTTCCCCCAACGGAAGAAATATAGCCTTTCACCGCGCACAACCCGATCAACGAACCGCCAATGTCAGCCATTAATGCGCCATTGCGAAGATCATCGTTTAAATAAAGACCAGCCACAAGTTCACATTTTTTAGATACGTCGGTTATTTTTACACGTTAGCGATCATTTATTGCCTGAAGAATATATTCTTTCACTGTTTTGTACTCTCTGGTTGATACGTACCTTCTCCCTGTCAATGCCGGGTAAAATGTACCGCTGCGCTTACAGGTTGCAGTATTTATAAATAAGAAATACAACAGTCACTTACAGTTTAATAATTGAGCGTTATAACATCCACTGCCGCCCAATATTTACACCACGTATAAAATACAAAAATGTAATAGAATGTAAACAAAATAAGAGCATAAAATAAATAACTTATTAAAAAATCAATATAAATAGAGTGGTCAATAAAAAACGATCGTTTTCAACGAGTTATGTTTCTCAGATTTTCATCTATCCTGAATAGGCTTGCGGAAAATGTAATTTACACCATTGACTATTTCACTTAAAAGGTTTCTGTAATGGAATGGAAGGTCGTTGATACAGTTATAAGTCCCTCTACCGGAGTATCGTTCTCATGCATACATAGCCTAAAAAATCTTAGATTGACCTTATGGTATCAGGCAGATGTTTACATGCCTCCAGGTAGCATTATCATCCCCTTTAATAAGGGGGTCTTAATAAACGATAAACTTTATCCCGTTACTGTTTACAACGTTACCAGGTTTAATCCTGTTCTATGGAAATCGCTTAAAGAAAATAGCCACTGTCCTGGTAACTGCAATCCTAAACCAGAAGCCTGCAGTTATCCTTTCGAGTGTCTGGTATCCGTTTGTCCATTTGGTTTAACCAGAAATATTCAAATAGATAATAAGAAAGTTTAGGAAATAAAGTATGCATTAGCCATACTACTGATTAAGTGTATTCGCGCACGTTTGCAGTATTTTGCAGTTAAATATGTTTGATATAAAAATTGTACAGTTCGGATATTTTTTGATTCGTTTAATCTAACCTTCACTTTGGTAACGAGGAGCCGGTACAGAGGATATTACTGATGGCCGGCAGACAAAGAAACGCATTGCTTTTAACACTGTATAAATTCCATCCGTGACATTCTTATTTAGTAATATTTCACCAGAGCAATCATCTTACCTTTATTGTGCATAAAAATCAGCAAGTAGTGTTTAGAAAAAATAATGTTTTAGACAAAAGCTCTGCGCGTCATGCTGATCGCCAAAAGCATAACGGGCTGACATCATGTCAGCCCGTGGGTTTACCCCTGCCCTGATACTTACGGTACGCTTATCGTCATATTGTCATGACCGACAATGACAGGGCCCGGGTAATTTTTCATGGCTTCCTGTTGCCAGACGTCATCCGCAACCGTCGCAGGCACCAGATGACTTAACACCAGTTTTTTCACGTGGGCCTCGCGAGCAATCTTACCGACATCTTCAATCGTGGTGTGATGCGACGCAATCGCTTCAGCCAGCGTTTTTCCGTTGCCAATACTATTAGCCAGTTTTGCTACCGAAGGGACATGTACCGCCTCATGTACCAGGATATCCGCCCCTTGGGCAAACGTTGCAAGCGGCGGAAACCAGGACGTATCGCCAGAGAAGACGATTCGCTTACCCTGGGTATCAAAACGGTAAGCAAACGCTTCACCGTCCGGGAAAGGGGAATGAGGCACTTTCAGCGCGCTTATTGTAACCAGTTCATCTTTATAGATGACGCCCTGGCTAATATCGGTCGCCTTAACCAGGTTGCGCGGATCGGGTTTCCCCTCTTCTTCCATGCGTAGCGTGATATCCCTGTCAAAGACCTTCCAGCTAGCCTTCGTCATCGCCTGGGTTCCCGGCGGGCCATACACCTGTATGGTATGGTCTTTCAGACCACTTGCCCAGGCATTCATCAGCAAGGAAGGATAATCCAGTATGTGGTCGCTGTGCAGATGGGTGAGCAAAATAGTATTGATGTTGCGCAGTGGAATGCCGTTTTTCACCAGTTGCAGACTGGCGCCGTAGCCGGCATCTATCAGCCATATTTTATCGCCGATAGTGAGCGCCGTCGCTTGCGGTAGTCTGGCTGTATTGAGCAAAGAAGGCCCGCCTTTGGTGCCCAGTAAAACAATGTTGATCTCTTGAGGCGCAGGAGTACCGGCAGCAATGGCAAGGTGGCTTTGCGCCAGCATACAAACCGCCAGCATAGCGACGCTTTTTTTCATCATGTTTTTACTCTTCTTAGTTGAGAAAAGAGGGAACTTCACGTTGGCGAAACTGCGAAGGAGAACAGCCAGCAAGGCGATTAAAGAAACGGGCGAAATAAGCCGGATCTTTAAAACCTAATTGCCAGGCGATCTCGTTGACAGCATTGTCGGAAAAAAGCAGCAGTCGTTTCGCCTCGCGTAATTGCCGATCAAAAATCAGGCGTTTAGGCGGGCGATTAGCAAAACGTCGGCAAATATCGGTCAAACGAGATTCGGTAATATGCAACTCGCAGGCATAATCGGGCACCGTCCAGTGCTGATGGAAGTGGTTGTCAATTAACAGGGTAAAGCGCTGAAAAAGTTTCAGTTCACCGCGCATCCCGGTTGCGGCGTGATCGTCCAGCTTCGCATTACGCAACAGCAAGGTAAATACCGCCTGCGCCAGTAGCACCAGGGTATGTTCGCAGCCAGCCAGTTGTTCCGTGGACTCCCGCTCAATTAGCTGCCAGTAATGTTTGAGCGCCGCCAGCTCGTTGGGTTTATCCGCCAGCGACAGACAGATCCCCGGCAAGCCGAAGGCCTCTCTGGTGCCGGGATAAAGCACTTCCAGCAGCGGCCAAACCAGCTCTTCGCGTACCGTCAGAACATGGCCATCGCTATCCGATTCGGTAATAAAAGCATGCGGCACCGAGGGCGGCGTAAGCACAAATAGCGGCGCCTGCACCGAATAGCGATGATCGTCGAGCTGTAGCTCAATCTGCCCGGTATCAAGAAAGTGCATTTGAAAAAACTGGTCGTGGCGATGCGCCTGCATATCACGACCAAAGAAATCCGCCATACGAGCAAACGACTGATAATGCACATCGTTACTGCCCATGCTTTCGTCATACTCTTTGCTGATATCAATATTGGCGATCGCACGTTGGCACATAGTTTCTCCTCAAGGGGTGGCGCGCGGACGCGATGCTTTCATGGGAATGAGCCAGATAATGGCGGCGCCGACGACTAACAGAGAAGCGACAAACCAGAGTCCGCTATTGAAGCTACCGGTGATATCTTTTAGCCAGCCAATCATAAACGGGCTAAGCGCGGAGCCAATATTGCCGGTGGCATTGATGACCGCAATGCCTATCGCCCTGGCGCGTAAACTGATCGACTGATCCGGCGTGGTCCAGAAGATCGCCATCGCGCTAAAGGAACCCGTGGACGCCATCACGATCCCCAGGAGCTGGATCAGGTTATGGTCGGTCGCCGACGCCAGCAGCCAGCCCGCGGCGGCAAACAGGAATGGCAACGCCGTGTGATGTTTACGTTCCTGATGTTTGTCTGAATGGCGGCTCCAGTAAATCATGCCCAGAATAGTACAAATCTGCGGGATCGCCGCCAGCAGGCCGATGGTGATATTGCTACTGCCTTCATTAAAACTTTTCAGGATTTGCGGCGTCCAGATACTAATGGCGCTAAGCGTATTGGTAAGGCAAAAATAGGCCAGCGTATACATCAGTACAATTGGCGTGAATACTTCGCGCCACAGACTACGCTGCTGCATGGCGTTATGGCTGATGGCCCCCTCCGGCTGAACCAGCGTCAGGCGGTCATTATCCATCATCTCCTGCAAACATTTTTTATCCTCTGCCGTCAGCCATTTGGCTTTTGCCGGGGTATCATCCAGGTAAAACCAGACCATAATGCCTAACAAAACTGACGGAAATCCCTCCAGCAGGAATAACCACTGCCATCCATGCAGATTGAATATGCCGTCCAGCGATAAAATATAGCCGGAGACAATCGACCCCAACGCGGTAGTGGCTGGCATGGCAATCATAAATAATGCATTGGCGCGGGCGCGGAAAAATGCCGGGAACCAGTAGGTTAAATAGAGCAATATTCCTGGCAAAAAGCCCGCTTCGGTAATGCCCACCAGCATTCGCAGCACATACAGGCTTTTCGGTCCCACCGCGAACATCGTGGCGGTAGATGCAATGCCCCATAGCACCATAATGGTCGCAATCCAGCGGCGGGCGCCGACGATGCTCAACATCACGTTGCTGGGAATGCCGAAAATGACGTAGGTGGCGTAAAACAGCGTCGTGGCAAGGCCAAACATGGTGGCGCTTAACCCCAGATCCTGCCCCATCGTCAACCCGGCAAAACCGATGTTGATACGGTCTAAAAACGAGAAGATAAACAACACGAATAAAAATACGATCAGTCGGCGGAACAGTTTATTTATGACGGTTTGTTGACCCGTGCTGAGCGCGTTGTGCGAACGGACAGACTCGGGGCTTTCCGGAAGTGCAGATGATGTGTCGCTCATTTTTTTTCCTCTGATGGGAATTTTTGTAGGGTACTACGGTTGCCCGGTAGCGCTACGCTTACCGGGCCAGGCTTAATAGACGCCGGACGCACCGGACAGGTTTTTTTCTGCGCCAAAGCGCGCCGCCAGCGCCTCCGCTCCGCGCGCCAGCAGCGTGGTGTCAACGCCGACGGCGACAAATAGCGCCCCCAGTTCCAGATAACGTTTCGCCAGTGCTTCATTGGCCATCAGAATCCCCGGCGCTTTCCCCGCCGCGCGTATCTGCACGATGGCGTTCTCAATCGCCGCCTGCACTTCCGGGTGCTGCGGATTGCCGGCAAAGCCCATATCGGCGCTGAGGTCCGCCGGGCCGATAAACACGCCGTCAATGCCATCCACGTCGAGAATTGACGCCAGATTGCTCATCGCCTCACGCGTTTCAATCTGCACCAGTACGCACATGGCGTCGTTGGCCTGGTGGAGATAGTCCGGAATGCGGTTCCAGCGCGATGCCCGCGCCAACGCGCTGCCCACGCCGCGAATACCGGCAGGCGGATAACGCGTAGCCGCCACGGCGTTTCGCGCTTCATCGGCATTCTGCACCATCGGTATCAGCAGCGTTTGCGCGCCGACGTCGAGCAGTTGCTTAATCTGTACCGGATCGTTCCATGACGGACGCACCACCGGCTGGCTGGGATAAGGCGCAATCGCCTGCAACTGGGTCAACACCGTCTGCACGTTGTTTGGCGCGTGTTCACCGTCAATCAGTAGCCAGTCGAAGCCGGCGCCCGCTAACAGTTCAGCGCTGTAACTGTTGGCAAGCCCCAGCCACAAACCGATTTGCGGGCGCCCCGCTTTTAACGCGTCTTTGAAAGCATTTTTCATCGTTTTTTCCTTACACAAACCGGCAACTGATCGCGCCCATGTTGCCGTAATCGACATGGAAGGTGTCGCCCTTGCGCGCCGGCACCGGGCGGGTGAACGAGCCGCCGAGGATGATCTGCCCGGCTTCAAGCTGGACATCGTAGGGGGCAAGCTTGTTCGCCAGCCACGCCACGCCGTTGGCCGGATGATTCAGCACGCCTGCGGCGACGCCGGTTTCTTCGATCACGCCGTTGCGATAGAGCAGCGCGGAGATCCAGCGCAGATCCAGCTCGTCTGGTTTGATGGGACGACCACCGAGGATCACCCCGGCGTTGGCGGCGTTGTCGGAAATGGTGTCGAACACTTTGCGCGGGCGCTGGGTTTCCGGGTCGATGTTGTGGCTGCGGGCGTCAATCAGTTCCAGCGCCGGAATCACATAATCCGTGGCATTGTAGACGTCGAACAGCGTGCAGTGAGGGCCGCGCAGCGGTTTCGCCAGCACGAACGCCAGCTCCACTTCAATACGCGGGACGATAAAACGGTCGGTGGGGATATCGCCGCCGTCATGGAAGAACATATCGTCAAGCAGCGCGCCGTAATCCGGTTCGCTGATTTGCGAGCTGGCCTGCATCGCTTTTGAGGTCAGGCCGATTTTGTGGCCTTTGAGCGTGCGCCCTTCGGCAATTTTGATATTGACCCATTCACGCTGTACGGCATAGGCATCTTCAATAGTGATGTTGGGATAATCCAGCGACACTGCGCGAATCTGTTCACGCTGTTTTTCAGCCTGATTAAGTCGCTGGGCGATCAGGGTATGGGTCTGTTTATCGAGCATAGTTGCTTCCTGTTACGTCATGCGGTGCTGCTGCGCCGGGTGGCGACGCGGGTGCGTCTTACCCGGCCTACGGTTCGGTATTGCTTCGCGCATCGTTTTTTTGTAGGCCCGGTCAGCGCAGCGCCACCGGGCGAAACAGTGTGCTATTTAAATAACGCGTGTACGTTGTTTTGTTTGTAATTGAGCGTCGGATGTAGCTCGGCAATCTCAAACGACAGCGCCAGATAGCGGTTCTCCATCAGGTCGGCGAAGTGGGCTTTAATCAGCCCAAACAGCATTTCGCCGACTTCCTGACGGCTCTCCAGGCTGCGCCCGGCACCGATTTTCAGCGTCATATGCACAAACGCGTAATCATGCTTACCGTCAGCCATCTGCCAGGTATCCAGCCAGTGGGCGCGACTGCGGATACCGCCGATGGGGAAAATCCCGCTGGCGGCCAGCGCCTCGTTTACCTTGCTGAACAGGCCGGGTAAATCAGCCTGCTCGCGAATATTTTCAGTACATTCAGCAATAAAGTGCGGCATAAACACCCCTTACGCAGGCAGCGGGAAAACAGCGTTCACCTGGCCGGTACCGGAGCTGGCGAACAGATCGGTGATGAACTCCACCTTGCCGTCGTATTTGTCCCAACCCAGCATTCCCAGCAGCATGACCGTGTCGTGCATGTTGCCTTCGCCGTAGCAGTAGTCGGCGTACTCCGGCAACATGGTGCAAAACTCCTTGAATTTGCCTTCGCGCCACAGCTTGACCACGCGCTCGTCCATCTGGTGATCGAACTCGCGGGTGTAGCTGTTCATCCCCTCTTCCGCCCGTTGGTCGTCAATAAAACGGTGCGACAGAGAACCACTGGCGAATACCGCTACGGTACCGTCATATTTCTCAATCGCCTTGAGAATGGCTTCACCCAGTCTGCGGCTGTCGGCAAAATCATGCACAGTGCAGAACGCCGAGATGGAGACCACTTTGAAGTGCTTGTCGCTGTTCATGTAGCGCATCGGCACCAGCGTGCCATACTCCAGCTTCAGGCTCGGGATGTTATGCGCTTTAGCGCGCACGCCCAGTTTGACTGCCTCGTCGGCGATCAGATGGCCGAGCTCCGGATTACCGTCATAGTCATAGGTCATGTCGCGAATAAAGTGTGGCAATTCGTTGCTGGTATAGACGCCCTGGAAATGGTCGGCACAATTAATGTGGTAAGCGCTATTCACCAGCCAGTGGGTGTCGAATACGATAATGGTGTCAACGCCCATTTCGCGGCAACGCTTGCCAATTTCAATATGACCATCAATGGCTGCCTGACGACAACCGTGATTTTTTCCCGGCAGTTCAGAAAGATACATAGACGGCACGTGGGTAATTTTTGCTGCTAACGCTAACTTGCCCATATCAAACTCCCCATTTTGGGATAGGATGGTCGCCCATTGAGATGCAGACGTTTTTCATTTCCGCAAACACTTCGAAGCTATATTCGCCGCCTTCGCGCCCGGTACCGGAGGCTTTCACGCCGCCGAACGGCTGGCGCAGGTCGCGGACGTTCTGGGTGTTGACGAAGACCATGCCGGCTTCAATCCCACGCGCCAGGCGCAACACTTTGCTCACGTCCTGGGTCCAGATATAAGAGGCCAGACCGTATTCCACGTCGTTCGCCAAACGTAACCCTTCCGCTTCGTCTTTGAATGGCAGCAGGCAGGCGACCGGCCCAAAGATCTCTTCCTGCGCGACGCGCATACGGTTGTCGACATCGGCCAGCACGGTTGGGCGCAGGAAGTTACCGCCTTTCAGATGCGCAGGCAGGTCAGTGGGTTTTTCCGCACCGCCCGCCAGCAGCGTTGCGCCCTCTTCAATGCCGAGGCGAATATAACCGGAGACTTTTTCCCAGTGCTGTTGGCTAATCAGCGCGCCGACCTGGGTATTCGGGTCGGTCGGATCGCCGACACGCAGGCGATTCGCGCGTTCGGCAAAGCGCTTCACGAACTCAGGGTAAATGCTCTGCTGGATAAAGATGCGCGACCCGGCGGTGCAGCGTTCGCCGTTGATCGAGAAGATGGTGAACAGCGCGGCGTCCAGCGCGCGCTCAATGTCGGCATCTTCAAAAATCAGCACCGGCGATTTGCCGCCCAGCTCCATCGAGTATTTTTTCAGGCCAGCATTTTTCATGATATTGCGACCGGTGGCGGTCCCGCCGGTAAACGACACCGCACGCACGTCATGGTGGCGTACCAGCGCATCGCCCGCCGTCGCGCCATAGCCCTGCACCACGTTCAGCACGCCTGCCGGAATTCCTGCCTCCAGCGCCAGCTCGCCCAGCCTGTCGGCAGTCAACGGCGACAGCTCGGACATTTTGAGCACCGCGGTGTTACCCAGCGCCAGGCACGGCGCGACTTTCCAGGTCGCGGTCATAAACGGCACGTTCCACGGCGACACCAGCGCGCAGACGCCGACGGGCTGCACCAGCGTATAATTGAGCATTTTATCGTCAACCGGATAGGTCTTGCCGTTCATCTGCTGGCACACTTCGGCGAAGAATTCGAAGTTATGCGAGGCGCGCGGAATCAGCACGTTTTTAGTCTGGTGAATAGGCAGGCCTGTGTCGGCGGTTTCCATCGCCGCGATTTCCGGCACATGCTGGTCAATCAGGTCGCCAAGGCGGCGCATCAGGCGCGCACGCTCTTTCATCGGCAGGTTGGCCCATTTCGGGAACGCCTCTTTGGCCGCCGCGACAGCCTGGTTCACTTCTGCTTCACCGCCGGAGGCCACTTCCGCCAGCACGTCACCAGTCGCCGGGTTAGTGGTTTGGAAGTAGTCGTTACCTGCAACATTTTTGCCGTTAATCCAATGATTTATTTTCTTCATTTTGCGCTCTCCTCACTGACGATTCGGTTAACCAGGCGACCCACGCCTTCTACTTCCACGACAACCTCATCCCCCGGCACCACATCAGACAACCCTTTCGGCGTACCGGTGGCAATCATGTCGCCCGGTTGCAACGTCATAAATTCGCTCAGATAAGAAATCAGGAACGGGATGCTGAAGATCAGATCGGCGGTCGTCCCTTCCTGCCGCAGCTCACCGTTGACAAAGGTGCGTAACGTCAGGTTATGCGGATCAGAAACCGCCTCTTTATCCACAATCCACGGGCCTATCGGCGTCAGGCCGTCGCGGCTTTTTACCCGCAGATTTGGACGGTAGTAGTTTTCCAGAT
This sequence comes from Salmonella sp. A7, assembly GCF_020181675.1. Taxonomy (NCBI): domain Bacteria; kingdom Pseudomonadati; phylum Pseudomonadota; class Gammaproteobacteria; order Enterobacterales; family Enterobacteriaceae; genus Salmonella; species Salmonella sp. A7. The sequence continues at coordinate 2,801,128 of NZ_CP084001.1, forward strand.
AGTCGCGGATCGCGTAGTCGTTACAGACGGTGTAACCGGCCACATACTCCATGGCTTCGGCTTCGCTCACCTTACGCGCCGTTTTGCCAATTACCACGACCAGTTCGGCTTCATAGTGCATATATTCGACGTTGTTCGGGCGCACCGACGTTTGATGATGTTCGGTAAAGGTGTTTGGCGCTTTGATAAATACCAGCGGCTCTTTCGGCGGCGTAAATGCCAGCTCGCTGGCATGATCGGCGTAGTTCAACCCCAGCGCAAATAGCGTTCCCGTTGCTGACAACGGCCACGTAAACGTCTGGTGGCGGGCGAATTCATCTTCTGCGACAACCGGATTTTCCAGAGCGGGTAAACCTTTCGCCAGAATACGCACCCGATCGCCGGGACGCAGCGCAACGCGATTCTGCGGCGTACCGAGTAAGATCGCATCGCCAGGGTTAAGCGTAGCGAACTCACTTAACGCGCTAAGCAGCTGTGCGGCGCTACGCTGTAAATCGGCAGTATTCCAGTGGTCCGCTTCTCGTCCGTTGATTTCAGTGATAATGGTGAGGTTATCCACATCACTCAGCGGCGCCATTTCACCCAGAGGGCAAAAGCCATCGCGACATTTCGCTTTAATCGCCGGGCGATAAAAGCTCTCTTCCGGCAGGCTGACCTCGTTAGCCAACGCATACCCGGCGATATAGTCCGCCGCCGCTTCAGGGCGTATCCGGCTGGCGGTTTTCCCCACAATGAGCGCCACTGTCGCGCCGCTCAGTACCTTTTCTCCCTGCGGATAAGGAATGGGTTCGCCGTGACGAATCACCGTATTACGCGGCTTGATGAACCACACTGCGGTTTTAGGCGGCGCATTATAGGGAGGCTGAGAGAAAGCCTCTTGCCAGGCATCAAGCTGGCTGCGATGGTTTAACGCAACGGCGAAAACAGTACCCTTCATACATAAACTCCTCAGGCCGATTTAACGGGCTGTGATTTCATTAATATATTAATGATTAGATTTATGCTTTCGCTGTACATTTAGCAAGCTGAAGTAAAGTATTTGTGATGTGATTAACAATATTTTCACAAAATAATAATTAAATACAAATATATCAAATAGTTAAATAAAACCCCTTGTTTCTGTTAAACTTTGGACATAAAACAGATGTCATAGCTCACATCGGTAAACACGATTATTCAGGTATTAATAATTCTGCAAAAGAGAAACGCTTATGCATGATTCATTAACCATCGCATTGCTTCAGGCGCGCGAAGCGGCAATGACCTATTTCCGCCCCATCGTTAAAAGCCACAATCTGACCGACCAGCAATGGCGCATTGTGCGAATCCTGGCCGATAGCCCCTCTATGGATTTTCACGAGCTGGCCTTTCGTACCTGCATTTTGCGTCCAAGTCTGACCGGAATATTGACGCGCATGGAGCGAGACGGACTGGTGTTGCGACTCAAGCCGGTTAACGATCAGCGTAAGTTATATGTCATGTTGACGGAGCAGGGACAAACGTTGTACGCCCGTGCCCGGAGCCAGGTAGAAGAGGCTTATCGAAAAATTGAGGCCGATTTCACGTCCGAAAAAACACAGCAATTGATGCTGCTGCTGGACGATCTTATTGCCCTGGGGCGCCAGCATCCTGATAGCGAAGCGGAAGCATAGTATTATTACCTTCCCACGCCGCCGACACGGGAATCCCCTCCCGCTTACAACGTTGACGGCGATCGCATTTTACTCTTCTTCTTCGACGTTCATCTGAAAAGTACCCGCCGTTGTCCTGAAAGTCTCTTCACAGTTTACGCTTCTGCCTATTCAATTAAACAACAAATAAGAAACATATTATTAACAAAACATTCCGATTAACGAGGAAGAGGCCGCAATGAAACCTGAAGATTTTCGTACTGATAACAAGCGTCCGTTAACGGGCGAAGAGTATTTAAAAAGCCTGCAGGACGGGCGGGAAATTTATATTTACGGCGAACGCGTTAAAGATGTTACGACACATCCGGCATTCCGCAATGCCGCAGCCTCTGTCGCACAACTGTATGACGCATTACATAAACCGTCGATGCAAGATACCCTGTGCTGGAATACCGATACCGGCAGCGGCGGTTATACGCATAAATTTTTCCGCGTGGCGAAAAGCGCAGACGATCTGCGCCAACAGCGTGATGCTATCGCCGAGTGGTCACGCCTGAGTTACGGCTGGATGGGACGCACACCGGATTACAAAGCCGCCTTTGGCTGCGCTCTGGGCGCTAACCCAGCCTTCTACGGCCAGTTTGAGCAGAACGCCCGCAACTGGTACACCCGTATTCAGGAGACCGGCCTGTACTTTAACCATGCTATCGTCAACCCGCCTATCGACCGCCACAAACCTGCCGACGAAGTGAAAGACGTCTATATCAAGCTGGAGAAAGAGACGGACGCCGGGATTATTGTCAGCGGGGCGAAAGTCGTCGCCACTAACTCCGCCCTGACTCACTACAACATGATTGGTTTCGGCTCAGCCCAGGTGATGGGCGAAAACCCGGATTTTGCGCTGATGTTTGTCGCGCCAATGGATGCCGAAGGCGTAAAACTTATTTCGCGCGCCTCGTATGAAATGGTCGCGGGCGCGACGGGCTCGCCGTTTGATTATCCACTCTCCAGCCGCTTTGATGAAAACGATGCCATTCTGGTGATGGATAAGGTGCTGATCCCGTGGGAAAACGTGTTGATTTACCGTGATTTCGATCGTTGCCGTCGCTGGACGATGGAAGGCGGCTTTGCCCGTATGTATCCACTGCAAGCCTGTGTTCGTCTGGCGGTTAAACTTGATTTCATTACCGCGCTGCTGAAAAAATCGCTCGAATGTACGGGTACCGTAGAGTTCCGGGGCGTGCAGGCCGATCTCGGCGAAGTCGTGGCCTGGCGCAATATGTTCTGGGCATTGAGCGATTCTATGTGTTCTGAAGCAACCCCGTGGGTAAACGGCGCCTGGCTACCGGACCACGCTGCGCTGCAAACCTATCGTGTGATGGCCCCAATGGCCTACGCGAAAATTAAAAATATTATTGAACGTAACGTTACCAGCGGCCTGATTTACCTGCCTTCCAGCGCCCGCGATCTGAATAATCCGCAAATCGACCAGTACCTGGCGAAATACGTACGTGGCTCTAACGGAATGGACCATGTTGAACGTATCAAAATTCTTAAATTGATGTGGGATGCCATCGGCAGCGAGTTTGGCGGTCGCCATGAGCTGTACGAGATTAACTACTCGGGCAGCCAGGATGAAATTCGTCTGCAGTGCCTGCGTCAGGCCCAGAGCTCCGGCAATATGGATAAGATGATGGCAATGGTCGATCGCTGCCTCTCCGAATACGATCAGAATGGCTGGACGGTTTCGCATTTGCACAATAACGACGACATCAATCAACTGGATAAGCTGCTGAAATAACGCGGCAGGAGGTTCTCATGCAAGTAGATGAACAACGTCTGCGTTTTCGCGATGCGATGGCAAGTCTGGCGGCAGCGGTCAATATCGTAACCACGGCGGGTCACGCCGGACGCTGCGGTATCACCGCAACAGCGGTCTGTTCCGTCACCGATACGCCGCCCTCCGTGATGGTATGTATTAATGCCAATAGCGCCATGAACCCCGTCTTTCAGGGCAACGGCAGGCTGTGCATTAATGTACTTAACCATGAGCAGGAGCTGATGGCGCGCCACTTTGCCGGTATGACGGGGATGGCGATGGAGGAGCGTTTTCACCAGCCATGTTGGCAAAACGGACCGTTGGGCCAGCCGGTACTTAACGGCGCGCTGGCCGGTCTTGAAGGCGAGATCAGCGAGGTACAAACCATTGGCACGCATCTGGTGTATCTGGTGGCGATCAAAAATATCATCCTTAGCCAGGATGGGCATGGCCTGATTTATTTCAAACGCCGTTTTCATCCGGTCAGACTTGAGATGGAAGCGCCTGTTTAACCGTCACTCATGCCCACAAGCGGGATAACCACCGCTTGTGGGAGAAGAGTCGATACGCTGAAGATTTTTATTCCCGCCGCAATGTTTGATCGCCATAAATCGCGGCGATTAATACAATCTAAGAGCCTATCCCACCAGGCGTTATTGGTGCAGCCAGTTTGGACACGGACAGCGCGCAAAAACCGGAGCGTACACGTAGTACGTGAGGTTTGACTCGCTACGCTCGCCCTTCGGGCCGCCGCTAGCGGCGTTCAAAACGCTAACGCGTTTTGGCGAGCACTGCCCAGGTCCAAAATGGCAAGTAAAATAGCCCTAATGGGATAGGCTCTAAATTAGCTCCCGCGATAGGTTGAATAACCATACTGACTTAATAACAGCGGCACATGATAGTGCTCATTCGTTTTGCTGATATGAAACTCGACGGGAATCTCCGGGAAAAACGTATCCAGTTTTTTACTTTCAAAATACTGGCCGGTTTTAAAAATAACGCGATAATCCCCCGGCGCGGCAGCTTTTTCGGGCCACAGTGCTTTAATACGTCCATCCTGGTCGGTATGCCCGGTATTTAATTGCGTCCATCCGTTATCCTTTTTCTGCTCCAGTACCACCTCCACGCCGGGCGCCGGTTTGCCTGTTTGCTGATCGAGAATATGTACGCTGAGAATATTGTTGCCAGCGGCCAGCGCCATTGCAGGGGCTGCAACAAGAGATGCTATCGCGGTAGCCAGTATATATCGTTTCATGCTTCACTCCTTTACGGTATTGATGCAGGAAAATATATCTGGCGCGTCCAGGATTAACCTTACACGGACATGACAATTATGTCATCTTGTTGGAGATTTACGGATTCGCTACCAAGCCTATGGCATACTGCGTTGATGAAGATTTTATTGATTGAAGATAACCAGAAAACCATTCAGTGGGTACGTCAGGGACTCACGGAGGCAGGCTATGTGGTTGATTATGCCTGTGATGGACGAGACGGATTACACCTGGCCCTTCAGGAACATTATTCATTGATTATTCTTGATATTATGCTGCCGGGGCTTGATGGATGGCAGGTTTTACGCGCGTTACGCACTGCGCATCAGTCCCCCGTTATTTGCCTGACGGCGCGCGACTCGGTTGAGGATCGCGTCAAAGGTCTTGAGGCGGGCGCTAATGATTACCTTGTTAAGCCTTTTTCCTTCGCCGAACTGCTGGCCCGGGTGAGAGCTCAACTCAGACAGCACGTCCCGGTCTTTACCCGACTGACGATCAATGGTCTGGACATGGATGCCACAAAGCAATCGGTGTCACGAAATGGCAAACCGATTTCCCTGACCCGCAAAGAATTCCTGCTCCTCTGGTTACTGGCCTCCCGGGCAGGAGAAATTGTGCCCCGAACCGCGATCGCCAGCGAAGTTTGGGGAATTAACTTTGATAGTGAAACCAACACCGTTGATGTCGCGATTCGTCGGCTGCGCGCCAAAGTAGACGATCCATTTGAAAAGAAGCTCATTATGACCGTCCGGGGGATGGGTTATCGATTACAGGCGGAAACGTCGCAGAATGGTTAAGTTATCAATGACGCTGCGCCTGACAATTTCTTTTATCGCCATACTTATCCTCGCCTGTACCGGCATTAGCTGGACGCTCTATAACGCGCTGAGCAAAGAATTAACGTATCGGGATGATATGACGCTAATAAATCGGGCGGCGCAAATGCAGCAACTGTTACTGGATGGCGCCAGGCCGGAAAATCTGCCGCTCTATTTCAATCGGATGGTGGATACGAAGCAGGATATCTTATTGATCCATTCAGCAACAGGCCACAATGTTGCGATTAATCATAGCGGCATCCCCGACCAACGCTTTAACGAGATTCCGCTGGCTAAAAACATCACCCGCGAAACCTTATTTCGCCAGGCGGTACAAGGCACGGAGCTGACCGCGGTACGAGTAAACGCCAGAAGCGGCGATGACCCGCTGACCCTTACTATTGCCAGGCTGGCGACGGAAAGGCGGCAAATGCTGACGCAATATCGCCGCAACAGTTTGCTGATTAGCCTTATCGCGATCCTCGTCTGTTCGGCGCTCAGTCCATTAGTCATCAGAAACGGGCTGCGGGCCATTACGTCGCTCAGCCGACTCACCGCGGCGACTGATAGCGGCACACTTCGCCAGCCGCTGGCGGAACAGGCGTTACCCGTCGAGCTCAGGCCGCTTGGACAAGCGCTAAATACCATGCGCCAGAAGCTTTCCGACGATTTTGAACGCCTGAACCAATTTGCTGACGATCTGGCGCATGAGCTGCGCACGCCGATTAATATTTTACTGGGGAAGAATCAGGTGATGCTGAGTCAGGAACGCAGCGCCGAAGAGTATCAACAAGCCCTTGTCGATAATATTGAAGAGCTGGAGGGACTGTCGCGACTGACAGAAAATATTCTCTTTCTGGCACGCGCGGAGCACCAGAATATAGCGGTAAAAAAACAGCCTGTTTCGCTCAATGCGCTGGTCGAAAATATGCTGGATTATCTTAGCCCCCTTGCCGAGGAGAAGCGCATCTGTTTTATAAATCAATGTCAGGGAACGGTATGGGCTGACGAAATATTATTACAAAGAGTGCTCTCAAACCTGCTGACGAATGCCATCCGTTATTCTGATGAAAACGCCGTGATACGTATTGAAAGCGCTTATGATGATAACGTTGCAGAAATTCGGGTCGCTAATCCGGGCAGCCACCCCGCCGATGCGGATAAGCTTTTCCGGCGTTTTTGGCGAGGAGATAATGCCCGCCACACTGCCGGTTTCGGCCTGGGGTTATCGTTAGTTAACGCGATTGCTCTATTACACGGTGGTTCGGCATCTTACCGCTATGCCGATGAACATAATATCTTTTCGGTTCGTCTGCCTGATAGCGGTGATAGCTAAGGTCAGTACAGGTTCTGTTCCCCTTCCCTGCCACAGGGCTGTGGTTATCAATACAACCTCAATAAAGAGAAAATAAAGGATGCCGGCAAAGAATATTGCTGGCTCGATCACTTTCTCGGTTTCCAATCCAGGGTCAATTCATCCCATAACGCGTTATTCAGTGGGAACCTTTATGAAAAAGTATCTTGCATTCGCCGTTACGCTGCTGGGTATGGGTAAAGTCATCGCCTGTACTACCCTTTTGGTAGGCAATCAGGCTTCGGCTGACGGCTCCTTTATTATCGCGCGCAACGAGGATGGCTCGGCAAATAACGCCAAGCATAAGGTTATTCATCCCGTCGCGTTTCATCAACAAGGCGAGTATAAAGCACATCGGAACAATTTTAGCTGGCCGCTTCCGGAGACAGCGATGCGCTATACGGCGATTCATGACTTTGATACTAACGATAACGCCATGGGTGAAGCCGGTTTCAATTCGGCGGGCGTCGGAATGAGCGCAACGGAAACCATTTATAACGGCAGAGCGGCGCTGGCTGCCGATCCTTACGTGACAAAAACGGGAATCACGGAAGACGCCATTGAGTCCGTGATCCTGCCAGTGGCGCAATCGGCGCGTCAGGGCGCCAAATTACTGGGAGACATTATTGAACAAAAAGGCGCTGGCGAAGGTTTCGGCGTCGCGTTTATTGATAGCAAAGAGATATGGTATCTGGAGACGGGAAGCGGTCATCAATGGCTGGCAGTACGACTTCCGGCAGATAGCTATTTCGTTTCCGCCAATCAGGGACGTTTACGCCATTACGATCCGAATGATAACGCGAATTATATGGCGTCACCAACGTTAGTAAGCTTTGCGAAAAAGCAGGGATTATATGATCCGGCCCGCGGCGAATTCGACTTTCATCAAGCCTATTCGCAGGATAACAAAAACGATACCACCTATAATTATCCGCGCGTCTGGACGCTACAACATCAGTTTAATCCGCATCTGGATACGGCCGTTAGCGAAGGAGAAACATTTCCTGTTTTTTTAACGCCAATAACGAAAATTAGCGTGGCGGCAGTAAAAAACGCGTTACGCAATCACTATCAGGGAACGTCGCACGACCCTTATGCCAGTCATAATCCACAAGAACCATGGCGACCTATATCCGTTTTTCGTACCCAGGAGTCACATATTTTACAGGTCAGACCGAAATTACCGCAGGCTATCGGCAACGTAGAATACATCGCCTATGGAATGCCATCTCTTAGCGTCTATCTCCCCTATTATCAGGGAATGCGTCATTATCAACCCGGAGATGATAAAGGAACCGATCGGGCGAGCAACGACTCTACCTACTGGACATTCCGCACGCTGCAAACGCTGGTTATGCAGGACTACAATGCGTTTGCGCCAGATGTGCAACACGCCTGGAAAACATTTGAACAGCAAACAGCTAAGCAGCAGTATAAGATGGAGCAGAGCTATCTGAGATTATATGCGTCGCATCCGAAAGAAGCGCAACGCTTACTGCAAAATTTTGAAGATAAAACGATGCAAAATGCGCAGACGCTCGCCCGTCGCCTGACCAATAATATTATTACGACAATGACTTACCGCACAGATATGAAATATCACTTTTCAAGTACGCAACCATAAATTTAATGACAATCTATTAGCCACTCATACACAATAAGATAAAGCGGCACCAGAATTAGCCAGATATAAAAGACAATAATTATTATGGAGTCATAGAGAGGATAGTTTATGACACTCCAGGCAAATATCAGCAGAGAGACAAAAGCGGCAAAAACCCAGGAGGTATATAAGCACGTTGTTCTTTTCAAAATGGCCGCCTCCTCTCGCATAAAACGATAACTACAACTTATGTCCCGTGTTACATAACTTTTCCCGACAGGCCTCTTTTACCCACGCTGAAAAATTCCGCGTCTTTTCAGATTTCAACGCGAATTCTATCTGTTCAAGCATGGAATAGGAAAAACGAATATTCTTCGTCACGGTCTTACTTGTCCGGGGCTTTGCTGGCATACACACACCTGTATAACATTTGATGTAACGCCGTTACTTTACGCAGGAGTAAATCGGTGAATTTGATCTGAGTCAAGAAGGTGGGTTTTCAATAAAAGTTGTGCCCTAAATTGTGAAGTTTGTAGATTTTATGAACATTTGATGTACCGATCTCCCCCCATGATCGCCACTACGTATGGACACGTCAGGACACCTCCCCGCCTGATCAGAAGCGCTTTCTCATTAAAAAGGACATTTTTTTAAAGTTCCTGGCGCATAAAAGTCACATTCTTTTAAAGGGTTGTTAACCCTGTTGAATGTTCCCACTCCCCTATTCAGGAATATTAAAAACGCTATGCAAATACAGAGCTTCTATCACTCAGCTTCACTAAAAACCCAGGAGGCTTTTAAAAGCCTACAAAAAACCTTATACAACGGAATGCAGATTCTCTCAGGCCAGGGCAAAGCGCCGGCTAAAGCGCCCGACGTTCGCCCGGAAATTATTGTCCTGCGAGAACCCGGCGCGACATGGGGGAATTATCTACAGCATCAGAAGACGTCTAACCACTCGCTGCATAACCTCTATAACTTACAGCGCGATCTTCTTACCGTCGCGGCAACCGTTCTGGGTAAACAAGACCCGGTTCTAACGTCAATGGCAAACCAAATGGAGTTAGCCAAAGTTAAAGCGGACCGGCCAGCAACAAAACAAGAAGAAGCCGCGGCAAAAGCATTGAAGAAAAATCTTATCGAACTTATTGCAGCACGCACTCAGCAGCAAAATGGCCTACCTGCAAAAGAAGCTCATCGCTTTGCGGCAGTAGCGTTTAGAGATGCTCAGGTCAAGCAGCTTAATAACCAGCCCTGGCAAACCATAAAAAATACACTCACGCATAACGGGCATCACTATACCAACACGCAGCTCCCTGCCGCAGAGATGAAAATTGGCGCAAAAGATATCTTTCCCAGTGCTTATCAGGGAAAGGGCGTATGCAGTTGGGATACCAGGAATATTCATCACGCCAACAATTTGTGGATGTCCACGGTGAGTGTGCATGAGGATGGTAAAGATAAAACGCTCTTTTGCGGGATACGTCATGGCGTGCTTTCCCCCTATCATGAAAAAGATCCGCTTCTGCGTCAGGTCGGCGCTGAAAACAAAGCCAAAGAAGTATTAACTGCGGCACTTTTTAGTAAACCTGAGTTGCTTAACAGAGCCTTAGAGGGCGAAGCGGTAAGCCTGAAACTGGTATCCGTCGGGTTACTCACCGCGTCGAATATTTTCGGCAAAGAGGGAACGATGGTCGAGGATCAAATGCGCGCATGGCAATCGTTGACCCAGCCGGGAAAAATGATTCATTTAAAAATCCGCAATAAAGATGGCGATCTACAGACGGTAAAAATAAAACCGGACGTCGCCGCATTTAATGTGGGTGTTAATGAGCTGGCGCTCAAGCTCGGCTTTGGCCTTAAGGCATCGGATAGATATAATGCCGAAGCGCTACATCAGTTATTAGGCAATGATTTACGCCCTGAAGCCAGACCTGGTGGCTGGGTTGGCGAATGGCTGGCGCAATACCCGGATAATTATGAGGTCGTCAATACATTAGCGCGCCAGATTAAGGATATCTGGAAAAATAACCTACATCATAAAGATGGCGGTGAACCCTATAAACTCGCACAACGCCTTGCCATGTTAGCCCATGAAATTGACGCGGTGCCCGCCTGGAATTGTAAAAGCGGCAAAGATCGTACAGGGATGATGGATTCAGAAATCAAGCGAGAGCACATTTCTTTACATCAGACCCATATGTTAAGTGCGCCTGGTAGTCTTCCGGATAGCGGTGGACAGAAAATTTTCCAAAAAGTATTACTGAATAGCGGCAACCTGGAGATTCAGAAACAAAATACGGGCGGGGCGGGAAACAAAGTAATGAAAAATTTATCGCCAGAGGTGCTCAATCTTTCCTATCAAAAACGAGTTGGGGATGAAAATATTTGGCAGTCAGTAAAAGGCATTTCTTCATTAATCACATCTTGAGTCTTGAGGTAACTATATGGAAAGTCTATTAAATCGTTTATATGACGCGTTAGGCCTGGATGCGCCAGAAGATGAGCCACTGCTTATCATTGATGATGGGATACAGGTTTATTTTAATGAATCCGATCATACACTGGAAATGTGCTGTCCCTTTATGCCATTGCCTGACGACATCCTGACTTTGCAGCATTTTTTACGTCTGAACTACACCAGCGCCGTCACTATCGGCGCTGACGCAGACAATACTGCTTTAGTGGCGCTTTATCGCTTGCCGCAAACCAGTACCGAAGAAGAGGCGCTCACTGGTTTTGAATTATTCATTTCAAACGTGAAGCAATTGAAAGAGCATTATGCTTAATTTAATACGTCAACATACTTTCTTAATGAGATAAAACGCGATACGTATGCCCTTTACAAGAGACAAAACCAGAATCTTTGGTGGAAATGTAAGGGGCAAACGTTCCTCTTTCTCATTTTGCTCTGTTTGCGGGAGCATTTTTAGTGTGTAAGTATTTCTGCTCGTCAGGTTTTTACGCCATCTACGCACATTTATTCTGCTATAAGTTGAAATACTGCAAAAAAAATATTAAGGCTTATTATTTTTTCTTTAGGTAAATTTTCGCTCAACAAACTTAATTGTTTATTCATTGATGATGAAGCGTAAGCTATGCTGGAAATGAAGGAAGTCAATAGTAAGGATAATCTTATTATTCACGGGTGATATTACTTCTGCTTCACCGTTATGGCAGATATCATCGCCTCTTGTCAGATGCCAGACACCTACTCATACCCAACCAAAGCTCTAAATACAAAAATCACCTTATATCTTTTTTTATTATTCCTTGTATAAATGTGACTTGACTCACACCTATAAGGAATCGACTCACTTCCATAAGAAGGAATCAAAATGCCAATAACTAACGCGTCCCCAGAAAATATATTAAGATATTTGCATGCGGCCGGTACCGGTACGAAAGAAGCAATGAAAAGTGCAACTTCACCACGCGGTATACTGGAATGGTTTGTCAATTTTTTTACCTGTGGTGGAGTAAGAAGAAGCAATGAAAGATGCTTTCAGGAGGTAATTGGAAAACTGACCACATCATTATTATATGTAAATAAAGATGCTTTCTTCGATGGTAATAAAATATTTCTGGAGGATGTCAACGGGTGTACTATATGTCTGTCATGTGGAGCAGCATCCGAAAATACGGATCCCATGGTCATTATTGAAGTGAACAAAAATGGAAAAACTGTAACGGATAACGTTGATAGTGAGAGATTTTGGAATGTATGTCGAATGTTAAAGCTGATGAGTAAACATAATATACAACAGCCTGATTCACTTATAACCGAGGATGGTTTTCTGAACCTGCGCGGAGTAAACCTGGCTCATAAAGATTTCCAGGGGGAAGATTTGTCAAAAATAGATGCTTCTAATGCAGATTTCCGTGAAACAACTCTTTCTAATGTAAATTTAGTCGGTGCAAATTTGTGTTGTGCAAATCTACACGCTGTAAATCTAATGGGTTCAAACATGACTAAAGCAAACCTGACTCACGCAGACCTGACTTGCGCTAACATGTCCGGTGTAAACTTAACCGCTGCAATTCTATTCGGCTCAGACTTAACTGACACCAAACTAAATGGTGCAAAATTAGATAAGATAGCTCTAACTTTAGCGAAAGCATTAACAGGAGCCGATCTGACAGGTAGTCAACATACCCCTACTCCACTCCCGGATTACAATGATAAAACGCTTTTCCCCCATCCAATATTTTAGTCGAGATAAAGGGATTTTATAAACAAGAAGTATTCAAACAGAAGCCCCCCTTGTTTTATTAAATAAACCCCGCCCCTAAGTTTCATTATAAATAACATTTTCAGCGTATTTTTACATTGTTGATATGAGAGCGTAGCAGAATAAGCTCTTTGATTAAAAATATCCAGGCTGTGGAGTACCTTATCTCAGGCGCGGGTGGAATAGACCCTGATACAGAAATTGATGACGACACTTATGACGAATGCTACGATGAACTATCCTCCGTACTTCAAAATGCGTATACCCAAATCGAAACATTCCGCAGACTGATGAATTACGCATATGAAAAAGAACTACATGATGTGGAGCAGCGCTGGCTATCGGGGGCAGGCGAAGCCTTTGAAACTACCGTGGCTCAGGAACACTTCAAACTTTCAGAAGGCAGGAACGTTATTTGTCTCAATCTGGACGATTCTGATGATTCATATACCGAACATTATGAAAGTAACGAAGGACCACAACTTTTTGACATAAAACGTTCATTTATTCATGAAGTTGTACATGCACTGAGCCATCTTCAGGATAAAGAAAAAAATCATCCAGGAGACCCTGTTGTCGAATATACCAACATTATTCTGAAAGAGATGGGGCATCCTTCACCTCCTGGAATGGCCTACATCTTCAATAAATAGACACATCAGGAAACGAAAAGAAACTAAAGACCCGCGTAGTCCGTTTTTTCGGGAAATATTCTAGCAGTATTTTCTAACTATATTCTAAGCGCCTAAAAAAACAAGGGGCTACCTTTCGGTAACCCCTTGTTTAATCTGGCGGAAGCGCAGAGATTCGAACTCTGGAACCCTTTCGGGTCGCCGGTTTTCAAGACCGGTGCCTTCAACCGCTCGGCCACACTTCCGGAATGAGGCGCACTATAAACATCCCGGTGCGTCATGTAAAGACCGAATGTGTTCGTTTGCGTGAAAAACAGGCAAAATTTCGTTAATTGCCTGAAATAGCGGCACATTGACCATTTCTTCAACACAAAAACTGGCTTAATACGTGTTGATCGTCCCCACTGTTTTACCGCTGTGATTATCAATTTTTTATCGGTAACGCGTGGTTGGCGCTGCCGCCTGTTTTATGGCGTAGCGCCAGGCATGAGAAGACCGTTTTAACGACTGTAATCACCTGAAATCTCTTAAGGAAACTAAACGTAAACGAATGCGTAAAGATGGGTAAAACCACTGGGTGACAGTGACTGTTTTTATTATTCTCCTTTATTAATTACATCTGTCATAAGAGAGTGACTAATGGATCGTATCATTACATCATCGCGTGATCGTAGCTCGCTACTGAGTACGCACAAAGTACTGCGCAACACCTATTTTCTGTTGAGCCTGACGCTGGCTTTCTCCGCAATTACCGCGACAGCCAGTACGGTACTGATGCTGCCCTCCCCCGGCCTGATTCTGACGCTGGTCGGTATGTATGGGCTGATGTTCCTGACCTATAAAACCGCCAATAAGCCGGTCGGTATCCTGTCTGCTTTTGCGTTTACCGGCTTCCTCGGCTATATCCTGGGCCCCATTCTTAACGCCTATCTGTCAGCAGGCATGGGCGATGTCATTGGCCTGGCGCTGGGTGGTACCGCGTTAGTATTTTTCTGCTGCTCCGCTTACGTTCTGACCACCCGTAAGGATATGTCTTTCCTGGGCGGTATGTTAATGGCCGGGATCGTCGTCGTGCTGATTGGTATGGTGGCGAATATTTTCCTGCAACTGCCTGCATTGCACCTGGCGATTAGCGCGGTGTTTATCCTGATTTCCTCGGGCGCTATCCTGTATGAAACCAGTAACATCATTCACGGCGGTGAAACCAACTATATTCGTGCGACCGTCAGCCTGTACGTTTCGCTGTACAACATCTTTGTCAGCCTGCTCAGCATTCTGGGCTTCGCCAGCCGCGACTAATCGACATTCCCCTCTTCCAGCCCTGCTTATGCAGGGCTTTATTTTTTGCTACACTGCCGTCCGTGTTGATTACGCAGTGAAACGTTATGTTGATCTTTGAAGGTAAAGAAATCAGTACTGATAGCGAAGGCTATCTGAAAGAGACGACGCAGTGGAGTGAAGCGCTGGCAGTCGCTATCGCCGCCAATGAAGGCATTGAGCTCTCTGCGGAACACTGGGAAGTCGTGCGCTTCGTGCGCGAATTTTACCTGGAGTTTAATACCTCTCCCGCCATCCGAATGCTGGTAAAGGCGATGGCGAATAAGTTCGGCGAAGAAAAAGGCAACAGCCGCTATCTGTATCGTCTGTTCCCGAAAGGCCCGGCAAAGCAAGCGACCAAAATCGCCGGTCTGCCCAAGCCGGTAAAATGTATTTAATACCGAATACTAAAGCCTGTTAGCGTCTCGCGAGGGCTGTGCGGTTCAGTGAGGATTTTGTCCACACGAGCAGAGCGCGGCCCGCCCTCTTTCAGCCACTTGATGAGTTTTTCCACCTGCGCTGCGTCGCCACAGGCCACCACTTCTACGCTTCCGTCATCCATATTCTTCGCATAGCCGGTTAACCCCAGCCGCTGCGCCTCATGCTGCGTGGTATAGCGAAACCCGACTCCCTGAACGCGACCATAAACCCAGGCGATAATGCAGACGTTCGACATGATGGTTCTCCTTTCATAATCAGTGGTGGAGGCTCATACAGGACATACTTAACGTACCTGACTGGGCAGACACCCATAATGTTGGCGGAATCTGGCCGTAAATCTCGACCCCGACAGGTAACCGCACCGTAGCGCTATTTCGCCGATCGGCAGCGTCGTCGATTGCAGTTGAGAAAGCGCGCAGGACATGCGCACCTCTTCAACAATTTGTCGATAACTCTGCGATTCGCGCTGCAAACGCCGACGCAGCGTCGATGTTCCCATAGCAAGACGGCGGGCTATCTCCTGGGCTGTCCATAGCTTAGCAGGCGAGAGCATAATCAGTTGCCGCACCTGCTCCGTGAGGGTGTAACGCCGTTCAATAAGCAGCGGTCCTGCCGCGCCATCATGCAAAAGCGCTAACAGTAACCCCATCGCCTGATGTTCCTGTAGCCCAACGGGTAAACCCTGGCGCACAGCATCCAACACGTTCTCCCACATAAATGTCAGGCTACGGCTCATCGGCGTACACAGCGATGTCAGGTTTGCCGGTGGATAATCCTGAACGTACATCGTTTTAAAGCGAGCAATAATCTCCGGTGAAAGTAACAACAGGTCGGAGCGAAAACCGTTCTGCGCAGGCTGATTAATAATCTCCAGCGGCGTGTTCGCCGGAATAATAATCAACTCGCCCGGCCCGGCGACAAGGCGGCTATCATCCTGAATGATGACTTTACTGCCCTGCGTAATATGGCAGATAGCGGCGGAAAAAAGCGTAACACGATGCAAACGGTGCAGATGACTGGAACGCACCTCTGCCGTCGTAAGATCCTGATGTCGAATATGCATCTCCTGCACCGTGCCGTCCTCTATTTTATCTTCCGTATGTGGCCGTGAATTGTGCTTTCGCAATCACATGCGCGTTAAGCATAAACCCTACCAACGCGCCACTCGACTCACTGTGGAGCGGCAGTGTTGCCGTATTCAGCGCCCACACAGTAAACTGATAGCGATGAGGCTTATCGCCCGGCGGCGGACAGGCGCCGCCAAAGCCAGCATAACCGAAATCATTCCGTCCCTGCACCACTCCAGC
This sequence comes from Salmonella sp. A7, assembly GCF_020181675.1. Classification (NCBI taxonomy): domain Bacteria; kingdom Pseudomonadati; phylum Pseudomonadota; class Gammaproteobacteria; order Enterobacterales; family Enterobacteriaceae; genus Salmonella; species Salmonella sp. A7. The sequence goes on from NZ_CP084001.1 coordinate 2,817,556, forward strand.
GGGTAACGTTTTTTTATCAGCCCCCGTCGGCAGGTCGTGGATCTGCGCAGGAATATTCACCATCGTCCAGTGCCACCAGCCGCTTCCGGTGGGCGCATCAGGATCGAAGACGGTAATAGCGTAGCTTTTGGTTCCGGCAGGCGGATTGCGCCAGCTCAGCTGCGGCGAAATATTTTCTCCGCTACAACCAAATCCTTTAAAGACGTGCTGTTGCGTTAAACGAAAATCCGCCGGAATATCCGCGCTACTGAGGCTAAACGCCGACGCGGCAGATACGCCGCCACTCAATGCCATCATTGCGGCTGCGGTCAAAGAGAAGACTGTTTTCATTGTATTTCCTTCTTCGTGTAAAGAAAGAACACTATAAAAAGCGTCCGCTGAAGAAACTGTGCCTTTACGATTCTATTTTGTGCAGAAACGCTCACCGCCATACGCTGGTGATTGCCTCTCTCATCTGTGCTACCCTACGCGCCATTTCGTTTTCACGGTCCCTGGCTGGAGCTATTATCCGGCTCGCGTCACTGTTTGTGAGAGGTTACTCCGCATGACTGAATCTACATTTCCGCAATATCCCCGTTTAGTCCTCAGCAAAGGGCGAGAAAAATCTTTACTCCGCCGCCACCCATGGGTCTTTTCCGGTGCCGTATCCCGCCTGGAAGGCAAAGCCAACCTCGGTGAAACTATCGATATCGTTGACCATCAGGGAAAGTGGTTAGCACGCGGCGCCTGGTCGCCAGCATCCCAGATCCGCGCGCGCGTCTGGACATTTGATAAAGCAGAATCCATTGATATTGCGTTTTTCACCCGCCGCCTGCGCCAGGCGCAGCAGTGGCGCGACTGGCTGGCGAAAAAAGACGGCCTGGATAGCTATCGTCTGATCGCCGGTGAGTCCGATGGCCTGCCTGGCGTCACTATCGATCGTTTTGGTCATTTTTTGGTGCTGCAACTGCTCAGCGCCGGGGCCGAATATCAACGCGCCGCATTAATTAGCGCTCTACAAACATGCTATCCGGATTGCGCTATTTACGATCGCAGCGACGTCGCCGTGCGGAAAAAAGAAGGGATGGCGCTGACGCAAGGTCCGGTCACTGGCGAACTGCCGCCTGCGCTTCTGCCAATTGAAGAACACGGTATGAAATTACTGGTCGATATCCAGGGCGGCCACAAAACCGGTTATTATCTTGATCAGCGCGACAGTCGTCTGGCGACGCGCCGCTACGTGGAAAATCAGCGGGTACTGAACTGCTTCTCTTATACCGGCGGTTTTGCCGTGTCGGCATTAATGGGCGGTTGTCGCCAGGTTGTCAGCGTGGATACCTCACAGGATGCGCTGGATATCGCCAGGCAAAACGTTGAACTGAACCAACTGGACTTGAGCAAAGCCGAATTCGTGCGCGATGACGTGTTTAAGTTGCTGCGCGCTTACCGTGAACACGGCGAAAAATTCGACGTCATCATCATGGACCCGCCCAAATTCGTCGAAAATAAAAGCCAGTTAATGGGTGCCTGCCGGGGCTATAAAGACATTAACATGTTAGCGATTCAACTGCTCAATCCGGGCGGCATACTGCTGACATTCTCTTGCTCCGGACTGATGACCAGCGATTTATTTCAGAAAATCATTGCCGATGCCGCAATAGATGCCGGTCGTGATGTACAATTTATAGAGCAGTTCCGTCAGGCCGCCGATCACCCGGTGATCGCCACCTACCCGGAAGGGCTGTATCTGAAAGGGTTTGCCTGTCGCGTCATGTAACTTGAAAAGTGGAATAGTATCCTCATATAAAGGGTATCTATTTCCCGGGAGGTGACTATGATAGCCAGCAAATTCGGTATCGGCCAACAGGTCCGCCATTCCCTGTTAGGTTACCTCGGAGTGGTCGTCGATATCGACCCGGAATATTCGCTTGATGAGCCGTCGCCTGATGAACTGGCGGTTAACGACGAACTTCGCGCCGCTCCGTGGTACCACGTGGTAATGGAAGATGATGATGGTCAGCCAGTGCATACTTATCTGGCCGAGGCCCAGTTGCGAAGCGAAATGCGGGACGAGCATCCAGAACAGCCATCGATGGATGAACTGGCGCGTACCATTCGCAAACAGCTTCAGGCGCCGCGACTACGTAACTGATTGTATTTAAAAGGCCGGAGGGCGATATCCGGCCATTTAAACTTTTATTTCGCCAGCCCCAGGCGAGGGATCTCAATCGCCGGGCAGCGATCCATCACCACGGTCATGCCTGCATCCCGCGCCAGTACCGCCGCCTGCTCGTTGATCACGCCAAGCTGTAGCCACAGCGTTTTTGCGCCGATAGCGATAGCTTCCTGCGCAACGCCCCATGCAGCTTCAGAGTTGCGAAAAACATCCACCATATCGACTTTTTCTGGAATGTCCGCCAGCGTGGCATACCCCTGTTGCCCCAGCAATGTCTTACCCGCGACTTTTGGCGCAACCGGAATCACATGGTAACCCTGCTCAAGCAGGTATTTCATTACCCGATAACTTGGACGATCGGGTTTATCGCTCGCACCTACCAGCGCGATAGTGCGAGTGGACGTCAATACATCAGCAATATCGGTCTCTTTCATCATCTTTCTCCTGGCTGTTTTGCAAAGTGTACGACAAACCTGACATAGCAACCATTCATCCCATACCGATGTATGAGAGCAAAACGCCAAAATATGTCTATATGTTAGTAAACATGATCTAAGAAAAATTTCGATACATTATTAGCCAGACGGCCTTTGGACAGGAGAACCTTATGAAAACCGGCGCGCTAACCACCTTCCTTGCTCTCTGTTTGCCGGTGACTGTTTTTGCCACAACGCTCCGTTTGTCGAATGAGGTTGATCTGCTGGTGCTGGACGGTAAAAAGGTGTCCAGCTCTTTATTACGCGGCGCAGAGAGCATCGAACTGGAAAACGGGCCGCATCAACTCGTTTTCCGGGTGGAAAAAACCATCCGCCTGCCCGGTAATGAAGAGCGGCTTTATATTTCTCCGCCGCTGGTGATAAGTTTCGATACCCAGCTGATAAGTCAGGTCAATTTTCAGCTCCCGCGGCTGGAAAACGAGCGCGAAGCCTCGCATTTTAACGCGGCGCCGCGTCTGGCGCTTTTGGACGGCGACGCCATGCCCATTCCGGTAAAACTCGATATTCTGGCCATTACTTCTACGGCTAAAGTGGTCGATTATGAAATAGAGACCGAGCGTTATAATAAATCGGCGAAACGCGCCTCGCTTCCTCAGTTCGCCACGATGATGGCAGACGACAGCACATTACTTTCCGACGTCTCAGAGCTTGATACCGTACCGCCGCAATCACAAACTCTGACAGAACAGCGGCTGAAATATTGGTTCCGACTGGCCGACCCGCAGACACGCCATCATTTTCTGCAATGGGCGGAAAAACAGCCGCCCTCTTGATATGAGTTGTCCCAGCGCGCAATTTTTTTGTCTTTCTCTTGCAGCATCAAGCGCTTCCAGTAATCTGTAGACAGGTTAACTACGGAATCGAATTATGGAACTGACGACTCGCACCTTGCCGACGCGCAAACATATCGCGTTGGTTGCTCACGACCACTGCAAACAGATGTTAATGAACTGGGTGGAACGCCATCAGCCGTTGCTGGAAAAACACGTTCTTTATGCAACCGGCACCACGGGGAATCTGATCCAGCGCGCAACCGGTATGGACGTTAATGCGATGCTGAGCGGCCCGATGGGCGGCGACCAGCAGGTTGGCGCGCTCATTTCAGAAGGGAAAATCGACGTGTTGATTTTCTTCTGGGACCCGCTTAACGCGGTACCGCACGACCCCGATGTCAAAGCGCTACTGCGTCTGGCCACCGTATGGAATATTCCTGTCGCCACTAATGTCTCAACGGCGGACTTTATCATCCAGTCCCCGCATTTTAATGACGCTGTAGATATTCTTATTCCGGATTATGCGCGTTATCTGGCCGAGCGCCTGAAATAACCGCTACGCGGGCGGGATGCTGTACCGCCCGCGCTTTAGGGCTTCCTCGCCACCGGCACATCCAGCTGTTTAAGCGCCTCCACAAAGCGCGAGGGATTATCTTTATTAAAAAGCAGCCAGACCCGCGCACGCGCGCGCGTCAACGCCACATATAACAAACGCCGCTCTTCAGCGTCCGGAAAATCCTCAACCTGAGGAAGAAGCGCACTTTCCATAATGGATTCTCGCGCCGGGGCGGGGAAACCGTCGTTACCCTCCTGCAATCCGACAAGAATCACGTAATCGGCCTGTTGGCCTTTGCTGGCATGGATAGTCATGAAGTCTATCTGTAACTTCGGCCAGCGAGTCGCCGCTTTTTGTAGACTCGCGGGTTTCAGATGATGATAGCGCGCCAGCACCAGGATACGTTCATCTTCCTTCGCATAGCCGGATAATTTATCCAGTAACGCGTCCAACTGGCTTTCATCTAATAACGTCACCGCTTTTTTATCGCCTGGGGTCAGACTATTTAACGGTTTTTTAAGCTGGTGCGGATTCTGCTGTACAAAGCGATTGGCAATATCGCCAATCCGACTGTTAAAACGGTACGTGGTGTCCAGGTGGCAATGCTCGCCCTCGCCGAACGTCTGATGAAACGCCGTCGTTAAGGAGAGCTGCGCCCCGCTAAAACGGTAAATCGCCTGCCAGTCATCGCCAACGGCAAACAGTGTAGTCTGGCTATTCTGCTTGCGCAGCGCCTCTAACAGCGACGCCCGTTGCGGGGAAATATCCTGAAATTCATCGACCAGAATATGCTTCCACGGGCTGATAAAACGCCCTTTTTCGAGGATCACCATTGCCTGATGGATCAGCCCGGAGAAATCAACGGCATTTTCCGCTTTCAACGCGCTTTTCCAGGACTTCAGCAGCGGCGCCATCAGCTTAATGCGTTTGCCAAACAGCTCGCGGCACTCCTCTGGCGCGCCAGCGATCATTTCTGCCTGCGCGCCGCCGTGCATACGCATCAAGCTGACCCAACGATCCAGACGAGGGGCCAGACGCCGCTGCAATGTCTCATCGTCCCAGAAATTACCTTCCGGCACCGCCCACTGCATCTCCTTTTCCAGCCACTGACGCCAGCCTTTGGCCTGCGCTTTTTTCTCGCTACACTGCTGACGCCAGGTGTGCAGAAATAGCTGATGCCGCGCGGTGGCGTCACTTTCCAGCTTACTGACAACCGGCGCTTTTTTACTGCCTTGCTGAATAATATATAGCGCCAGCGAATGGAACGTACGGGCAGTAATCTCTTCCGTATGTAAGCGCTCGCGGATACGCTCATCCATCTCCTCTGCCGCCTTGCGGCCAAACGCCAGTAAAAGAATTTGCCCCGCATCGGCTTGTCCGCGCGCCAACAGCCAACCCGCGCGCGCCACCAGCACCGAGGTTTTGCCGCTTCCCGCCCCCGCCAGTACCAGTAACGATGATTCGCCATTAACCACCGCCCTGGCCTGGGAGGGATTAAGCGGAGAGGATTCTATCTGCGTAAAAAAGTCGGCATGCGCTTCCAGCATGGCATCAGCATACGCCTGATTATGCTGCTGCCGACTTCCCTCGCTATCCTGTAACCAGGCCAGACACTTACGCCATATCTCGCGACAGTGAGCAAACTCCTCCAGACGTGAGACCGGTAGCGGCAAGGCGGCAAACGTCTGGCGAATTTCGTGTTCCAGCCCCCGAACGCGTTCACGGGTAAGCCATTGGTTTTCGCCCGTTCGCTCACTAATACGCGCCCATTGCTCTTGTAATGCCTGCGCGGCGACATCACTCATCTCCTGGCTCCAGCGACGCCAGTGCGCGTCCAGATAGCGATGGAATTGCTGGGTTTCCGACCACTCGGTACCGTGCAAACGCACGACTTTATCCTCCGGCAGGACAAACTCCAGCTCGCCCCATACCAGCCCACGCTTACAGTGAATCGCCAATAACTGATTGAATGGAATAAGATATTCATGCCTGTCGCCAGACACTTTCACCCCAGCGTTGAGGATCACGGCACGATCATACGGGTGTTGCGCCAGACGTTTTCCAAGAGAAGTTGCTTTCAGTTCCATGACTCAGCGAATCCAGACGTAAAGATGTGCTTATCAGTGTAACCGCCAGAGAAAACGTGCTCCAGTCTAAAAAAACGTTACAATTGCCCGCAGTGATAGAAAACCGGAATGAACTGAGGGTTTATGCGTACCGTTCTGAATATTTTAAACTTTGTACTGGGCGGCTTTGCCACTACGCTGGCCTGGCTGCTGGCGACGCTGGTCAGTATTGTGCTTATTTTCACCCTGCCGTTGACCCGCTCCTGCTGGGAGATAACCAAACTGTCCCTGTTCCCTTACGGTAATGAAGCCATTCACGTTGACGAACTTAATCCGGCGGCGAAAAGCGTATTAATGAATACTGGCGGTACTTTGCTGAATATTTTCTGGTTACTTTTTTTCGGCTGGTGGCTATGCCTGATGCACATTGCCTCCGGTATCGCGCAGTGTGTCACTATCATCGGGATACCTGTCGGTATTGCGAACTTTAAAATTGCCGCGATTGCGCTTTGGCCTGTCGGTCGCCGCGTCGTCTCTGTAGAAACCGCTCGCGCCGCGCGAGAAGCTAACGCGCGCCGCCGTTTTGAATGATCGGGACAAATAGCCTTTATGTTAAGTCCGTTGATTCGCCGTTATACCTGGAACAGTGCCTGGCTGTATTACATCCGCATTTTTATCGCTCTGTGCGGCACCACCGCCCTGCCCTGGTGGCTGGGCGACGTCAAACTTACCATCCCGCTCACGCTCGGTATGGTTGCCGCAGCGCTAACCGATCTCGACGACCGCCTTGCCGGACGCTTGCGTAATTTAATCATTACCTTAATTTGCTTTTTTATCGCGTCGGCTTCTGTGGAGCTGCTCTTTCCCTGGCCGTGGCTATTTGCGTTGGGCTTAACGTTATCCACCAGCGGATTTATTCTGTTGGGAGGATTAGGGCAACGCTATGCTACCATCGCGTTCGGCGCGTTACTCATTGCCATCTATACGATGCTGGGTACCTCTTTATACGATCACTGGTATCAGCAACCACTGCTCCTGCTGGCAGGCGCAGTATGGTATAACCTACTGACGCTAACCGGGCATCTGCTATTTCCGATCCGTCCGTTGCAGGATAATCTGGCACGCAGTTACGAACAGTTAGCGCACTATCTGGAACTGAAATCACGTCTGTTTGATCCTGATATTGAAGATGAAAGCCAGGCGCCGCTCTATGATTTAGCGTTAGCGAACGGGCAGTTAATGGCGACGCTGAACCAAACGAAAGTGTCGTTGTTGACTCGCCTGCGCGGCGATCGCGGTCAACGCGGTACGCGCCGCACCCTCCATTACTATTTTGTGGCGCAGGATATTCATGAACGCGCCAGTTCTTCGCATATTCAATACCAGACGCTGCGCGATTATTTTCGCCATAGCGACGTCATGTTCCGCTTTCAACGTCTGATGTCGATGCAGGCGCAGGCCTGTACGCAGCTGGCGCGCTGTATCTTACTGCGTACGCCGTACCAGCATGATCCGCGTTTTGAACGCGCCTTTACCCACATTGACGCCGCGCTTGAACGTATGCGCGCCAGCGGCGCTTCTTTAGAGCTGTTAAATACGCTTGGGTTCTTATTAACCAACCTACGCGCCATTGATGCGCAACTGGCGACGATCGAGTCGGAGCAGGCCCAGGCAATGCCGCGCAATGAGTCAGAAAACCAGTTGGCTGATGATAGCCTGCACGGGTTTAGCGACATCTGGCTGCGTCTGAGCCGTAATTTTACCCCGGAGTCCGCTCTCTTTCGCCATGCGGTACGCATGTCGCTGGTATTGTGCATCGGTTATGCTCTCATCCAAATTACCGGGATGCGCCACGGGTACTGGATATTGCTCACCAGCCTGTTTGTTTGCCAGCCTAACTATAACGCGACCCGCCATCGCCTTGCGCTCAGGATTATCGGTACGTTGGTAGGCGTTGCGATCGGCCTGCCGATTTTATGGTTTGTCCCTTCGCTTGAAGGACAGTTAGTTCTGCTGGTGATTACCGGCGTGCTTTTCTTCGCATTCCGTAATGTGCAGTATGCCCATGCGACGATGTTCATCACCCTGCTGGTATTACTCTGCTTTAACCTCCTGGGCGAAGGCTTCGAGGTAGCGTTACCGCGCGTCGTCGACACGTTAATTGGCTGCGCTATCGCCTGGGCTGCGGTCAGCTTTATTTGGCCGGACTGGCGCTTTCGCAACCTTCCCCGGGTACTCCAGCGCGCCACCGATGCTAATTGCCGCTACCTTGATGCGATCCTTGAGCAATATCACCAGGGACGGGATAACCGCCTGGCCTATCGCATTGCCAGACGCGACGCGCACAACCGCGATGCAGAACTGGCATCCGTGGTTTCTAATATGTCGAGCGAACCCGACGTCACGGCCGAAACCCGGGAGGCGGCGTTCAGGCTGCTTTGCCTCAATCACACTTTTACCAGCTATATCTCCGCCCTCGGCGCGCACCGCGAAAAGCTCAGTAATCCGGACGTGTTGGGGCTTCTGGATGACGCGGTCTGCTACGTTGATGATGCGCTTCATCATCAACCTGAAGACGAACAGCGCGTACACCAGGCGCTGGAGGGTTTAAAGCAGCGAGTTCAGTCGCTGGAAACACGTCCGGACAGCAAAGAACCTCTGGTTGTTCAACAAATTGGTTTGCTCATTGCCTTACTGCCCGAGATTGGACGCTTGCAACGGCAAATTTCACCGCCGACTTCTACATTAATTACCCAGCCGTAAGCGAATGAGCCCAGTCGGCAAGCTCCTGGCGACGACTCGCCGGGAGCGCCGCTTCATGTACGCCGACAATTGCGCCTTCCAGGGCATACAAAACTTTCACTGTCAGCAAGGGATTGCTTTGTCGCAACCTTAGCCAGCACATTTTCGCGCCCAGTATGCGTAACATATTTTCGTCCTTTATCCCTGACTCATTGAGCAATGTTTCCAGATGGAAGGTCATATTGGGGAGATCTTTGAGTCTGTGCTGTAAAATACGGCTGTGTTTTTCCTTCATTGCCGCGTCAAGAGAATACTTCGATAAACGTACCAGCTGCTGCTGATCGCGCCACAGGCTTTCATCCACCCGGTAATAGTTGAGCATAACGGGACGTCCACATTTCATAAACATGAGCCAGGCGGGAGGATGCTTCACACAGTAGGGTACGCTTTCTTCACAGGCGCGGAGATAAAGCTCGCCATTAGCCACCATCGCAAAGACGGTATCCTCCACGGTCAGACTATAGCTACCGAATAAAGATCGATACTGGATCGTCCCCAAAGAGGCCAAATATTCTTGCGATTTATAGATCCTGTCATAAGAGAGTGCTCTCATAAAATTCCTTTTAAATCATAAAGTAAAAGAATGATTTGCAGTAACGGATCCGTTAATGACGAAAATAGGCAACTTATACTCCGCGAGCAAGATGATTTTTATTTTTGACGCCACTAAGAATAAAAATTGCGAGACAGTTTCCGAAAATAGAGTTGATCTTTCATCGCCACAGGGGTACTGTATGAATATACAGTAACTCACAGGGCTGGATTGATTATGTACACTTCAGGTTATGCAAATCGTTCTTCGTCATTTCCTACCACTACCCACAACGCAGCGCGCACCGCTACGGAAAATGCCGCGGCAGGACTGGTCAGTGAAGTTGTCTACCACGAAGACCAGCCCATGATGGCGCAGCTCCTGCTTTTGCCTTTACTTCGTCAGTTAGGCCAACAATCACGCTGGCAGCTCTGGCTCACGCCACAGCAAAAGCTCAGCCGAGAGTGGGTACAGTCTTCAGGTTTGCCATTAACGAAAGTGATGCAAATTAGCCAGCTTGCGCCTCGTCATACGCTGGAGTCGATGATCCGCGCTTTGCGTACAGGAAATTACAGCGTGGTAATTGGTTGGATGACTGAAGAACTGACAGAAGAAGAACATGCCAGCCTGGTTGAAGCAGCGAAGGTAGGTAATGCGGTAGGGTTTATCATGCGCCCTGTACGTGCGCACGCTTTACCCAGGAGACAGCATTCCGGGCTAAAAATTCACTCTAATTTGTATCATTAAGTAAAATTAGGATTTATCCTGGACTTTTTTTTACGCGAACGCATCTCCTTTGAGTGGTAACGTTTTTTTTGCGAGAAAGCTTGCCAGAAGCGGTTTCCGCAATTTTTGCTGTACGATTTATCATCTGAAACTGTTAAATGATGTGTATATCCAGCATGTTTTTTTCACATGTCTGACGGAGTTCACACTTGTAAGTTTCCAACTACGTTGTAGACTTTACATCGCCAGGGGTGCTCAGCATAAGCCGTAGATATCGGTAGAGTAACTATTGAGCAGATCCCCCGGTGAAGGATTTAACCGTGTTATCTCGTTGGAGATATTCATGGCGTATTTTGGATGATAACGAGGCGCAAAAAATGAAAAAGACAGCTATCGCGATTGCAGTGGCACTGGCTGGTTTCGCTACCGTAGCGCAGGCCGCTCCGAAAGATAACACCTGGTACGCTGGTGCTAAACTGGGCTGGTCTCAGTACCATGACACCGGCTTCATTAACAATGATGGCCCGACTCATGAAAACCAACTGGGCGCAGGTGCTTTTGGTGGTTACCAGGTTAACCCGTACGTTGGCTTTGAAATGGGCTACGACTGGTTAGGCCGTATGCCGTACAAAGGCGACAACATCAATGGCGCTTATAAAGCTCAGGGCGTTCAGTTGACCGCTAAACTGGGTTATCCAATCACTGACGATCTGGACGTTTATACCCGTCTGGGTGGTATGGTATGGCGTGCAGACACCAAGTCTAACGTCCCTGGCGGCGCGTCTACTAAAGACCACGACACCGGCGTTTCCCCGGTATTCGCGGGCGGTATCGAGTATGCCATCACCCCTGAAATCGCAACCCGTCTGGAATACCAGTGGACTAACAACATCGGTGATGCCAACACCATCGGCACCCGTCCGGACAACGGCCTGCTGAGCGTAGGTGTTTCCTACCGTTTCGGCCAGCAAGAAGCTGCTCCGGTAGTAGCTCCGGCACCGGCTCCGGCTCCGGAAGTACAGACCAAGCACTTCACTCTGAAGTCTGACGTACTGTTCAACTTCAACAAAGCAACTCTGAAACCAGAAGGCCAGCAGGCTCTGGATCAGCTGTACAGCCAGCTGAGCAACCTAGATCCGAAAGACGGTTCCGTCGTCGTTCTGGGCTTCACTGACCGTATCGGTTCTGACGCTTACAACCAGGGTCTGTCCGAGAAACGTGCTCAGTCTGTTGTTGATTACCTGATCTCCAAAGGTATTCCGTCTGACAAAATCTCCGCACGTGGTATGGGCGAATCTAACCCGGTTACCGGCAACACCTGTGACAACGTGAAACCTCGCGCTGCCCTGATCGATTGCCTGGCTCCGGATCGTCGCGTAGAGATCGAAGTTAAAGGCGTTAAAGACGTGGTAACTCAGCCGCAGGCTTAAGTTTCCGTCTGATAAAAAACCCCGCGTCGCGGGGTTTTTTGCTCTGGTCTGGATGACAACGCCTTTCAGCGTTACTTCTTGCCTAATAACGCCTGTAAATCCTGCTTTAACGTGGTCATTTGCGTGGCATATTTCTCTTTATGCTCCGCGTCTTCTATCAGTTGCACTATCGTTTCGGATAATGTTTTACCGCGTCGCTGCGCAAGGCCTGCCAAACGCTGCCAGACCATAAACTCTAAATCGATAGATTTTTTGCGCGTATGCTGATGTTCCGCATTGAAGTGTCGTTTGCGTCTTGCCCGAATGGTTTGTTTCATCCGATTAAGCAAGGCAGGATTCATATGCCTGTCTATCCAGACATTTACCCGCACCGGTTCATTTTCGAGGGCCAACAACAAATTGACGGCTTCCTGGGCAGCACTGGCTTCCACGTAGCGGGTGATCAACTCCCCTTCGCGGTGCTTTTTCACCAGATATTTCCATTTCCAACCGCTTTCAAGATTTTCAAGTTGTTGATATTTCATTGCGATCCCAATGTTACCGTGTAACTGTTATCAGAATATCAGTTTTTTAGCCATCTGAAGAAAAGAATCTCGAACCTGTGAATGGTTACACGTCTTCATATTACTTTGCATTCGCTTTCCGCGTGTGCAGCGTGACGGGTTAGGCTATAATCCCCCCTTTTACAACAGACTAAAAAACCTCAACTTTGACCATTACGAAACTTGCATGGCGTGATCTGGTTCCGGATAGCGAAAGCTATCAGGAGATATTTGCACAGCCACACGCGACTGACGAAAACGACACCTTACTCAGTGATACTCAGCCACGACTGCAATTTGCGCTTGAGCAGCTTATTCAGCCGTGGAGTTCATCCTCTTTTATGCTGACTAAAGCGCCTGAAGAGCAAGAGTATCTCACTTTACTTTCAGATGCCGTCCGCGCTCTGCAAACCGATGCCGGACAATTAACCGGCGGACATTATGACGTTTCCGGGCATACTGTTCATTACCGCGCCGCGCAGAATGCGCAAGACAACTTTGCCACCGTCACACAAGTCGTCAGCGCGGACTGGGTCGAAGCCGAACAGCTCTTTGGTTGCCTGCGGCAGTATAACGGCGACATTACCCTGCAGCCGGGACTGGTTCATCAGGCGAACGGCGGCGTGCTGATTATTTCCTTACGAACCCTTCTGGCGCAGCCGTTGCTATGGATGCGTCTGAAAGCCATCGTTAGCCGCGAGCGTTTTGACTGGGTGGCGTTTGACGAGTCGCGTCCATTACCGGTCTCCGTGCCATCAATGCCGCTCAAACTGAAGGTGATTCTGGTTGGCGAACGTGAATCACTGGCTGATTTTCAGGAAATGGAACCGGAGCTCGCGGAACAGGCTATCTACAGTGAATTTGAAGACAATTTACAAATAGCGGACGCAGAAGCTATGACCCTATGGTGTCAATGGGTGACGCGTATCGCTTTACGCGATAATTTGCCCCCTCCGGCACCAGACGCCTGGCCCGTCCTGATACGCGAGGCTGTGCGCTATACCGGCGAACAGGATACGCTGCCTCTTTGCCCACTGTGGATAGCCCGCCAGTTTAAGGAGGCATCGCCTTTATGCGAAGGCGATACCTGCGGCGCAGAAGCGCTCAGTCTGATGCTTGCCCGACGCGAATGGCGAGAAGGCTTTCTGGCGGAACGGATGCAGGATGAGATTCTGCAAGAGCAGATCCTGATTGAAACCGAAGGCGAACGCGTTGGACAAATCAATGCGCTTTCCGTCATTGAGTTTCCCGGGCATCCGCGCGCCTTTGGCGAACCGTCGCGAATTAGCTGTGTTGTGCATATCGGCGATGGCGAATTTAACGATATTGAGCGCAAGGCCGAACTTGGCGGAAATATCCACGCTAAGGGAATGATGATTATGCAGGCCTTCCTGATGTCGGAGTTGCAGCTGGAGCAACAAATTCCCTTCTCTGCCTCGTTAACCTTTGAGCAATCCTACAGCGAAGTGGATGGCGATAGCGCCTCAATGGCGGAATTATGTGCGCTTATCAGCGCGCTGGCCAATGTGCCAGTGAATCAAAACATTGCGATTACCGGCTCGGTCGATCAGTTTGGTCGCGCGCAACCGGTGGGCGGGCTAAACGAAAAAATTGAAGGTTTCTTCGCCATCTGCGAGCAGCGGGAATTAAACGGTAAACAGGGCGTGATTATCCCTGCCGCCAATGTCCGCCATCTCAGTCTTAAATCTGAACTGCTGCAAGCGGTTAAAGAAGAGAAGTTCACTATCTGGGCGGTAGACGACGTGACCGACGCCTTACCGCTACTGTTAAATCTGGTGTGGGATGGCGAAGGTCAAACGACGTTGATGCAGACTATCCAGGAGCGTATCGCGCAGGCGACGCAACAGGAAGGCCGTCATCGTTTCCCGTGGCCATTACGTTGGCTGAACGCTTTTATTCCGAACTGATCGGACTTGTTCAGCGTACACGTGTTAGCTATCCTGCGTGCTTCAATAAAATAAGGTTTACATAAAACATGGTAGATAAACGCGAATCCTATACAAAAGAAGACCTTCTTGCCTCTGGTCGTGGTGAACTGTTTGGCGCTAAAGGGCCGCAACTCCCTGCGCCGAACATGCTGATGATGGACCGCGTCGTTAAGATGACCGAAACGGGCGGCAATTTCGACAAAGGCTATGTCGAAGCCGAGCTGGATATCAATCCGGACCTATGGTTCTTCGGATGCCACTTTATCGGCGATCCGGTGATGCCCGGTTGCCTGGGTCTGGATGCTATGTGGCAATTGGTGGGATTCTACCTGGGCTGGTTGGGCGGCGAAGGCAAAGGCCGCGCTCTGGGCGTGGGCGAAGTGAAATTTACCGGCCAGGTTCTGCCGACAGCCAGGAAAGTCACCTATCGCATTCATTTCAAACGTATCGTAAACCGTCGCCTGATCATGGGCCTGGCGGACGGTGAGGTTCTGGTGGATGGTCGTCTGATCTATACCGCACACGATTTGAAAGTCGGTTTGTTCCAGGATACTTCCGCGTTCTAAGTGTTGAATTGATATTCCGCGCTATCGGTATCATGCTTGCAAAGCCAATAAAGGCGAAACCTCCGCACTGCGGAGGTTTCTTTTTCTAAAGAGACAGAATCAGGCCATTACCGCCCTGTCCTCCATGGCTTGTCGCCAACCTCCCAACCAGTATGACCGTTGATTCAGCGTCTGATAGGGACACATTTCTTTTGATCGTCCGGCGATGCCGGCCTGATATCCACGTTGATGTGCCCGTTCCAGGCGATCTCGTTTTTGTCTCTTCATGCCTCGTTTCCCTCATATTTGTATCTGGTGGAAAAGAAAACAGTGATTACAAAATGTGCAATCACACTACACGAATACCTCTAAATGGATCGCCCGTCAATGCGCAAAATTCACACCAATGTCATATTTGTGAGCTATACGGTAAATCATTTGTACAAAAAATGTGAGCCATAACAACTATTTTTCCGGCGTCAAAAATAAAAAAACCGCCTCAGGCGTACGACCTGAAGCGGTTAAATTTACATTACTTTTATCTCAGGGAAGGCGCTTTATCTCATCTGCGATAGCGGCTGCTTCCTGACTCCATGCGCTTGCCAGTACTTTGACCATCTCATCATAGCCATCTTTCTGCTGGCTGGCTTCGATATGGAAAGGCCGCTTAATCAGTTGTCCGTTGTGGTTTAATAGCCACTCCCCGCTGACGATAACCTTACCATCGTAACGTCCATGGAATCCGGTTACGGTAACGTTTAACGTATCCTGGGTGGTTCCCAACGGCTGGGAAGCGACGACCCAGCCAGGAAGCCGGGCGCTAAGATTCGCCACCAGCGTGTTACGCAATTGCTGATCCAGCGGGCTGGCCCACAGATTGTTATTGGCAATCACATACTGAACATCACTGGTTTGATACACCACGCCGTTACCTGCCAGATAGTCAGGTACGGAAACCTGCTCTACCCATAAGAGACGGTTGCCCTGACTTGCGGTGCTTTGCACACCGATTTGCGCTATCGGGAGCTGATAATAGCTTTTATTCTCTCCGCCGGAGCTACATGACGCCAGCCAGAACGCCATTATCACGACTAGCCATTTTTTCATTGTTTCGCCCTCTTAGGCTCAGGATCTTTTTTATCCTTCGCTTCAAATACCAGCGCGTTGCTCTTCTCGTTCAGAGTTTTCAACACCGGTTGTAACTCACGAAGCACCTGATCGAGACGCTGCATATCCGCCACCATTTTGTTATACGCCGCCGATCCAGGCTGGAAGCCTTGCATACTGCGGTTAAGTTCGCGTAACGTCGTTTGCATATCCGCCGGAAGCTGCTGCATCGACTGACTGGAGGTAATCTTGTTCATATTATCCAGCGTGGTTTGCAGCCGACGCATAGTACGCTGGCTTTCAGACAGCGTATTGGTCGCTTGTTCAATCATCGGATTCAGCGGCAGGTTGTTGATCTTATCCAACGTTTCCACCAGTCGCTGTTGAATTTGCGCCAGGCCGCTGCTGACGGTGGGAATAATTTCATAACCATCAAATTCGCGTAGCCCGGTAATCGGCGGTTCCTTAGGATAAAAGTCCAGATCGACATACAGCGCTCCGGTCACCAGGTTACCGGTTTTAAGCGATGCACGCAGACCGCGCTTAAGCAGCTCCGCCAAATGCGCGGCAACATCCGCATTTTCTCCCAGTTGCGCTTTCAGACGCTCCGGTTCAATGCGCACCAGCACAGGAATACGGTAATCATCGTTAAATACCTGGCGCATTTTAGACGCAAAGAAAGGCACTTTGCTTACCGTCCCCAGACGAATACCGCGGAACTCCAGCGGCGCGCCAGGTTGTAATCCGCGCACCGAATCTTTAAAGAACATCAGGTAATCGATATGATCGGTGTACAGCGAATCCTGAATACTTTTTTGATCGTCGTAGAGATTAAACGCCGTTTTTTCGGCGACAGGTTGCCCCTGCTCAAGTCCTTCCGGCACATCAAAACTCACGCCGCCGCCAAACAATGTCGTCAACGATCCCATTTCCACGCGCATTCCCGCCGATGTCAGATCCACAGCGATACCGCTATCTTTCCAGAATCGGACATTACTGGTAACCAATCGATCGTTTGGCGCCTTAATGAACAACTGATAACTCATTGTCCGTTTTTGCGGATCGAAAGAGCTGGTTTCAACGGATCCTACCCGATAGCCCCGGAACAGAACGGGATCGCCAGGACTGAGCTGACCGGCCTTTTTGCTGTCCAGAATCACACGAATGCCTTTGGCATCGGGCGGCGCCAACGGCGGTGAATCAAGAAGCTGATAGCTTTCCGGCTGACTGCCCTTACTTCCTGGTTGTAGTTCAATATACGCGCCTGATAGCAGCGTCCCAAGCCCGCTGATGCCTTCACGCCCCACCTGCGGTTTTACGACCCAAAATACCGAGTCTTTATGCAGCAACTTTTCCATGCCGGAATGAAGCCGCGCTTTGATTTGTACATGGGTCAGATCGTCAGTCAGCGTCGCGCTTTCAACCACGCCGACATCCACGCTGCGACTTTTGATCGTCGTTTTTCCGCCTTCAATACCTTCCGCATTGGTGGTAATTAAGGTAACTTCCGGTCCCTGGTGGCTGTAGTGATAAAACAGAATCCAGGCTCCGATAAGCGCAGTAACAATCGGGAATATCCAGACAGGCGACCAATTTTTCACCTTTTGTACTTTGGCTTCCCCTTTTTTAGGTTCCATGCTATCAGGACTCCTCATGGCCTGGTTCGTATTCACGATCCCACGACAGACGCGGATCAAAGGTCATCGCAGAAAACATTGTCATTATGACGACTAAAGCAAACATCAACGCACCCATCGCAGGATAAATATTCATTAACCCTCCCATGCGCACCAGCGCAGAGAGTACAGCAATGACAAAGACATCAATCATTGACCAGCGTCCCACAAACTCCACTACTTCATAAATAAAATGCATCCGTTCACTGTCGCGTTTACCGTGGCCTTTCGCATCCCAACAAAGCCAGGCAATGGCGATCATTTTTAGCGTCGGCACCATAATACTGGCGAGAAAGATAACCGCCGCCACCGGATAAGACCCCTCGCTCCACAGCAAAATCACGCCAGCCAGAATGGTCGACGGCATTTTAGAGCCCAGTAAGTCGGTAATCATAATCGGCAAAATATTGGCGGGCAGATAAAGCATGATCGAGGTAAATAATAACGCCAGCGTCCACTGCAAACTGTTTTTACGCCGGACATAGCCTTTCGTATGGCAACGCGGACAGACGAGACTCTCCGCAGGCAGGATCGCCGTGCAGCAGGCGCAAGAACGCAAAGACTGCCGGATACCGGTAATCCCCGGCGTTAACGGCTGCGCCAGTGCAGGCTGCGGGGCGATATCATCCCACAACCAGCGGCGATCGACACACTGGAACGCCCGCAGTTGAACGAGACAAAATAAGCACCAGGGAATAAAACTGCTGCCGATGCCGATATCGCCGTAGGCCATCAGCTTAACAAAACTGACCAACACCCCGGCGAGAAATATTTCCGCCATTCCCCACGATTTGAGGAGGAAAAAGATCCTTGCCAGCGTTTTTTTTACCGACAACGGCAGATTGGCGCGGTTGACAAGTAATAGAATGGTCACCAGGCAAAATGCCGGCACCAGTTGGACAAATAATAAAAAGAACGTGCCGAGGCTGGCGTAATCTTCAGAAAACATGACGCCGGGGATTTCCAGAAGCGTGACTTCGCTGGTGACGCCCGCGACATTCATATTCACGAAGGGAAAAAGGTTAGAAAGCAGCAACATAAATAGTGCCGCTAACGCATAGGCGGTAGGACGCTGCCGGGGCGCGTCCCACTCGGTCGTTAACGTTGCGCCGCATCGTGGACATGCTGCTTTTTGCCCATGCGAGAGGCGGGGTAAAGCCACCAGCATGTCGCATTGCGGGCACAATATGTGCTTCGCAGCATGGTGATGTTCACACATAGGCGCTCCTTTCGTTATGCCCCGTTTTTCAGGCCTTCAAGATACTCCCAACGTTCGAAGGCTTGCTCAAGTTCTTGCTCCGCCTGACTTAAATCGGCCAGAACTTTTTGCGTTTGCTCATGGGGTTGGCTAAAAAAGGCCGCATCCGCAACCTGCGCCTGTAGCGCTTCCAGCTTCGCTTCCAGGTCTTCAAGCTGACCGGGTAACAGCTCCAGCTCGCGCTGCAGTTTATAGCTTAGTTTGCTACTGCCACGTTTTACAATTTCTGCTTTAGGGGCAATAACTTCCTCATTTTTTTTCGCCATCGGCTGTTTCGTCGCCAGATGCTGCTCTTGCTGCGCACGCGCATCATGGTAGCCGCCGATATAACGTCCGATTTTGCCGCCGCCCTCGAAAATCCAGCATTCCGTCACGGTATTATCGACAAATTGCCGATCGTGGCTGACCAGTAGTACCGTGCCCTGATAGCCATCAATTAATTCTTCTAATAGTTCCAGCGTTTCGACGTCAAGATCGTTCGTTGGTTCATCGAGAATTAAAAGATTGCTCGGCTTGAGGAACAGTCGCGCCAGCAGCAGACGGTTACGTTCGCCGCCGGAAAGCGCGCGAACGGGCGTCATCGCCCGTTTGGGATGAAACAGGAAGTCCTGCAAATAGCCCAGTACATGGCGCGGCTTACCGTTTACCATCACCTCTTGCTTGCCTTCCGCAAGGTTATCCATCACGGTTTTTTCCGGATCCAGTTCGGCGCGATGCTGATCGAAGTAGGCGACTTCCAGCTTCGTTCCTACGTGGATGCGCCCGCTGTCAGCCTGAAGCTGTCCCAGCATCAGTTTCAGTAGCGTGGTTTTACCGCAGCCGTTCGGGCCAATTAACGCAATTTTGTCGCCACGCTGTACCTGAGCGGAGAAATCTTTTACCAGTTGTTTTCCTTCTACCTGGTAATCGACATTCTCCATCTCAAAAACGATTTTACCGGAGCGCGTCGCCTCCTCGACCTGCATCTTCGCCGTGCCCATCACTTCCCGACGCTCGCTGCGTTCACGACGCATCGCTTTTAACGCCCGCACGCGCCCTTCATTACGGGTGCGGCGCGCCTTGATACCCTGGCGAATCCAGACTTCTTCCTGCGCCAGTTTGCGATCAAATTCCGCGTTTTGTAATTCTTCTACGCGCAGCGCTTCTTCTTTCTCCAGCAGGTATTGATCGTAATTTCCCGGATAGGTGACCAGTTTGCCACGATCGAGATCGACAATGCGGGTTGCCATATTGCGAATAAACGAACGATCGTGAGAGATAAAAATAATCGTTCCGTTAAAGGTTTTCAGAAACCCTTCCAGCCAGTCGATAGTTTCGATATCCAGATGGTTAGTCGGTTCATCCAGTAACA
Source organism: Salmonella sp. A7 (assembly GCF_020181675.1). Classification (NCBI taxonomy): domain Bacteria; kingdom Pseudomonadati; phylum Pseudomonadota; class Gammaproteobacteria; order Enterobacterales; family Enterobacteriaceae; genus Salmonella; species Salmonella sp. A7. The sequence goes on from NZ_CP084001.1 coordinate 2,837,521, forward strand.
ATACGCGCGGATTGCTGACCAGCGCCCGACCCAGCGCGGCTTTACGCAGCCAGCCGCCAGAGAGCGACGACAGCGCGGCGTTAGGATCGAGGCCAAGCTGCGCCAGCACTTCATTAATACGGTTTTCCAGCTGCCACAGATTATGATGATCGAGCTGTTCCTGTACGCGCGCCATTTCATTGAGGTTTTTCTCGCTGGGATCGGTCATCACCAGACGGGAAATCTCATGATAGCGCTTGAGGTATTCCGCTTGTTCTTCGATACCTTCGGCGACAAAGTCATAGACGCTGCCCGCAATATTACGGGGCGGGTCCTGTTGCAGACGCGCGACGATCAGATCCTGCTCATAAATAATACGCCCATCGTCCAGACCCTGTTCGCGGTTGAGGATCTTCATCAAGGTGGATTTCCCGGCGCCGTTACGCCCCACCAGACAGACGCGTTCGTTATCTTCGATATGCAACTCTGCGTTATCGAGAAGCGGCGCGTCGCTGAACGACAGCCATGCGCCATGCATACTGATTAATGACATTTACTTTTCCTTTCAGGCGGCGCGGATCAGCCAACAGTTATGAATCTGACGGTTACGGGCAAAATCCGGGGAAAGCGTTTTTTGCGTAATTTCTTGTGCGGTAAGCCCCAGCTCAGCCAGCCCTTCCAGATCCATACGGAATCCGCGCTTATTATTTGAGAACATGATGGTGCCGCCTTTACGCAGCAGGCGTTTTAAATCTTTCATTAACGCAACATGATCGCGCTGAACATCAAACGACTCTTCCATACGTTTTGAGTTAGAGAACGTTGGCGGATCGATAAAGATCAAATCGAACTGTTCATTCGCCTCGCGCAGCCAGCCCAGGCAGTCGGCCTGAATCAGGCGATGCGCGCGGCCACTCAGTCCGTTCAGACGCAAATTACGTTCGGCCCACTCCAGATAGGTGCGGGACATATCCACCGTTGTGGTGCTGCGCGCGCCGCCCAGCCCCGCATGTACGCTGGCGCTGCCGGTATAAGAAAAGAGATTCAGGAAATCTTTGCCTTTGCTCATTTCTCCCAGCATTCTGCGGGCAATACGGTGATCGAGGAACAGACCGGTGTCGAGATAATCCGTCAGATTTACCCATAAGCGCGCATTATATTCGCTGACCTCAAGGAACTCGCCCTTCTCGCTCATTTTCTGATACTGGTTTTTTCCTTTTTGTCGTTCACGGGTTTTTAACACCAGTTTATTCGGCGGAATACCGAGCACTGACAAGGTTGCCGCAATAATATCGAACAGACGTTGCCGCGCTTTTTGCGCATCCACCGTTTTCGGCGGCGCATATTCCTGAATCACTGCCCAGTCGCCGTAACGGTCTACCGCCACGTTATATTCCGGCAGGTCGGCATCATACAAGCGATAGCATTCAATCCCTTCCTGGCGCGCCCATTTCTCCAGCTTTTTAAGATTTTTACGCAGGCGATTAGCGTAATCTTCCGCCACCGTCGCCGGTTTACTGTCCGCCGTGGTTTCCGCAATATGATAGTTTTTCTGCACGCAGTCCAGCGGGCCATTCTTGGCTTTAAACTGTTTGTCGGCACGTAATTGCAGGCTGCCCAGCAAATCGGGCGAAGCGCTGAACAGCGACAGGTTCCAGCCGCCAAACTGATTTTTCATGGTACGGCCCAGCAGGCTGTGCAACGCAATCAGCGCCGGTTCGCTGTCCAGACGTTCGCCGTAAGGCGGGTTACTGATCACCGTACCATACGGGCCTTTCGGCAATGGATTACTCAGTTGCGCCACATCTTTCACTTCAAAGGTGATAAGCTCGCCGATACCGGCGCGACGGGCGTTGCTGCGCGCCCGCTCAATGACGCGCGCATCGCTGTCGGAACCGTAGAAATGAGAGGAATACTCCGCCAGTCCCTTACGCGCCCGGGTCTGCGCTTCGGCTTTCACTTCCTGCCAGATAGCCTCGTCATGCTGCGCCCAGCCGCTAAATCCCCAGTGACCACGGTGCAGGCCCGGCGCGCGATCGGTCGCCCACATCGCGGCCTCAATCAATAGTGTCCCCGAACCACACATAGGGTCGAGCAGCGGCGTACCGGGTTGCCAGCCGGAACGCATAACAATCGCTGCCGCCAGCGTCTCTTTAATTGGCGCCAGCCCGGTGCGATCGCGATAACCGCGCAGGTGCAGGCCATCACCACTGAGATCCAGCGCAATGCTGGCAGTTTCTTTATTCAGCCAGACGTTAATACGGAGGTCCGGCGATTCGCGGTCCACATTTGGACGCGGAAGATTTTTCCGCGTAAACGCATCGACAATCGCGTCTTTAACTTTCATCGCGCCATACTGACTATTACGGATGGTGTCGTTCAGGCCGCTGAAATGCACCGCAAACGTCGCGCCAGGATTAAAAATCTCTGTCCAGTTTATCGCCTGAACGCCGAGGTAAAGATCGAGATCGCTGTAGACCTTGCACTCACCCATCGGCAGGATAATACGCGAGGCCAGGCGGCTCCACATCAGGCTCTGGTAAATAAGCCGCGTGTCGCCCTGAAAATGGACCCCACCCTGAACAACCTGACACCCTACGGTGCCCAGTTTTTCCAGTTCAGTTTTTAACAGCTCTTCCAGCCCGCGGGCCGTACTGGCAAACAGAGAATTCATATTGTCACTTTTACGCTAAGAAAATTGTTGCGCATTATAGCTAATCTCACGCCCATGTCATAAAGTTGAAGGCTTATTTTCATTTGAGGGACTGTACGGTGGCGACGTTATCACGGCTCTTTATTCATCCGGTCAAATCCATGCGCGGCATTGGCCTGACTCATGCGCTGGCAGATATCAGCGGCCTGGCTTTTGATCGCATCTTCATGGTAACCGAGCCTGACGGCACATTTATTACCGCCCGCCAGTTTCCACAAATGGTACGTTTTACCCCCTCTCCCTTACACGACGGCCTTCATTTGACCGCGCCAGACGGTAATGGCGCGCTGGTTCGCTTTACGGATTTCACCCCACAGGATGCGCCGACCGAGGTCTGGGGAAACCATTTTACCGCTCGCGTCGCCCCGACGGCGATTAATCAATGGTTGAGCGGCTTTTTCTCCCGCGATGTCCAGTTGCGCTGGGTTGGGCCGCAGTTGACGCGCCGGGTTAAACGGCATAACGCGGTGCCGCTGGGATTTGCCGATGGCTACCCGTATTTATTGACCAACGAAGCCTCGCTGCGCGATCTGCAACAGCGTTGTCCGGCAGGCGTACAAATGGAACAATTCCGCCCAAACTTAGTGGTTTCCGGCGTAGCGGCCTGGGAGGAAGATAGCTGGAAAGTGCTTCGCATTGGCGATGTGATTTTTGACGTCGTGAAACCCTGTAGCCGCTGTATTTTTACGACCGTCAGCCCTGAAAAGGGGCAAAAACATCCTTCCGGAGAACCGCTGGCGACACTGCAAGCTTTTCGTACCGCCCAGGACAATGGCGATGTGGATTTCGGTCAGAATCTGATTGCCCGCAATAGCGGCGTCATTCGCGTCGGCGATGAAGTGGAGATTCTGGCGACAGCCCCAGCAAAAGCTTATGGCGCCACAACGGTCGACGACAGCGTTACGCCAGAGAAACACCCGGACGCGAGTGTAACCATCGACTGGCAGGGGCAAACCTTCTGCGGGAATAATCAACAGGTACTACTGGAACAGTTGGAGAATCAGGGGATTCGTATTCCGTATTCTTGCCGGGCTGGTATCTGTGGTTGCTGCCGGATACGTTTGCTGGAAGGCGAAGTAAGTCCGCTGAAAAAATCGGCTATGGGTGACGATGGTACGATTCTGAGCTGTAGCTGCGTGCCTAAGACCGCGTTACGACTGGAGAATTAAACCGCTTGTTCAAGGCTGAAACTGTGACAGTGAACCTGCGGTTTCAGCCTGTCGTTCATAATTTTAATCGCATCGCCAAGCTGCATGGTTCGGCCTGCTATCACCACGCCCGGCTGGGCCAGCAGACACAACGCGGCATTTTCTCCCGGCTCAACGACCAGCAAATTAACCTGTTCCGCCGTATCGCTTAACCAGACGCTTGCGGCATCGCCCGTTCCCGGGGTCCACATTTCGCCATGCGCCACAAAATGCCAGCTTTTTGGCATCTGCGGTTTGAGATAGCGAATCGCCACCAGCGCATTCAACACCAACTCCGCGCGTTGCTCTTTGGTTAATTCGAAATCCCGGCATTTTTCTTCAAAGGAAAAATAGAGCGCAGCGTCATCCACACAAAAACCGGTCGGGCAAAACGCGTCCGGCGTAAGCATTTTACGAGAGAAGCGCGAGCGAAAAAGCATACCATTGGCGAGATCGAGCATCATACGATCGTGCTCTTCATCATAATACCAGCGCCAGTTATCGTCAGGTTTAATTCGCATTACCTCTCTCCCGCTTTTAAGCAACTCGTAACAGCATTGTCCTTTTGCCGCTTCGTTTATTACCCCAATAATAAAAGCCTAAAATGTCTAAATAAGCAACAGTGGAGAAATATAAAACAACCAGCGCCGGAAATAAAGCCCTGGTTGTCTGATAAAGGCTAAAGTTTAGATGTGCGTTACGATTTCTTTAATCAATGGCGGGCCTTTAAAAATAAAGCCGGAATAAATTTGTACCAGCGTAGCTCCTGCCACTATCTTCTCGCGCGCGGCGATAACTGAGTCAATGCCGCCGACGCCGATAATAGGCAATTGTCCTTTTAACTCCTGGGATAAACGGCGAATAATTTCTGTGCTTTTTAATTGTAATGGCCGGCCACTTAATCCCCCCGTTTGCTGGCAATTTTTCATTCCTTGTACCAGAGAACGATCGAGGGTGGTATTTGTCGCAATCACCCCATCAATATTATGACGAAGCAGGCTATCGGCAACCTGGATCAATTCCTCTTCACAAAGATCCGGCGCGATCTTTACTGCTACCGGCACATATTTATGATGGATCGCCTGAAGATCGTTTTGCTTATTTTTAATGGCAGTTAACAGATCGTCCAGCGCATCACCATACTGGAGCGTACGTAGCCCTGGCGTATTCGGCGAAGAAATATTAATGGCGATATAACCCGCATAAGCATAGACTTTTTCCATACAAATCAGGTAGTCATCTTTGCCATTTTCGACAGGCGTATCTTTATTTTTACCGATGTTAATTCCCAGAATACCATCAAAATGGGCTTTTTTAACATTCTCGACCAGGTTATCGACGCCCAGATTATTAAAGCCCATCCGATTGATCAGACCTTCAGCATCCACCAGACGAAAAAGACGCGGCTTATCGTTACCCGGCTGTGGGCGCGGCGTCACGGTGCCGATTTCCAGGGAGCCAAACCCCATCGCGCCTAACGCGTCGATGCACTCCCCGTCTTTATCCAGACCGGCAGCCAGCCCCAGTGGATTTTTAAAGGTAAGTCCCATGCAGGTAACCGGCTTTGTCGGTACTTTCTGGCGCACCAGCGCTTCCAGCGGCGTACCTGTAATGCGGCGTAATTGTTGAAATGTAAATTCATGAGCGCGCTCTGGATCGAGCTGGAAAAGGGCTTTACGAACGAAGGGATAGTACATGAACTCTCCTGGATTCCCGGTGTGCAAACCGGGGGCGTATTATGGGCGATAACAAAGCAAAAGGGAATTGACCTACGGCAATAAATAGCAATCGTTTTCCTTCATTCTCACTTCACGTTTCGCCAGCGAGCGTCATCGTCCGGCAAAAAAATGCCCGGCAGCGCTAACGCTTACCGGGCATGTCTTACCTCTTTATAGCAGATACTGTCAGGCTAACGCTTTAGTTATCTTCTCGTACAGATCGCCGGAAAGATTCTCCAGTCCTTTTAACTGCTCCAGCGCCGCACGCATTTTCTCCTGACGCTTATCATCATAACGTTTCAGACGAATCAGCGGTTCAATGAGGCGAGATGCTACCTGCGGGTTACGGCTATTCAGATCGGTCAGCATCTCGACCAGGAACTGGTATCCGCTACCGTCTTGCGCATGGAACGCCGCCGGGTTGCTGCCAGCAAATGCGCCAATTAATGAACGGATGCGGTTCGGGTTGCTCATACTGAAAGAACGGTGTTTGAGCAGGCCGCGTACGGTTTCCAGTACATTTTCCGCCGGGCTTGTGGATTGCAGGATAAACCATTTATCCATCACCAGGCCGTCCTGATGCCACTTATCGTCATACTCCTGCATCAGCATATCGCGGCACGGCAACTGCGCCGCCACCGCAGCAGACAGGGCCGCCAGCGCATCGGTCATATTATTGGCGTCGCGATACTGTTTGCTGACCAGCGTATTAGCCAGCTCCGTCTCACCAAACGCCAGGAAGCGCAGGCAAGCATTGCGCAGCGTGCGCTTACCGATATCGCCGTGATCAACACGATACTCATCCAGATGATTGGCGTTATAGATAGCCAGGAACTCATCCGCCAGTTCTGCCGCCAGCGTACGCGTTAGCGCTTCACGAACTTGCGCAATAGCGATCGGGTCGATGACCTCAAACAGCTCCGCAATTTCATTGGCCGAAGGCAGCGTTAAAATTTCTGCGGCCAACGCCGGATCGATTTTCTCATCCAACAGTACTGCACGGAACGCATCAGCGACATGCACCGGAAGCGATAGCGGTTGCCCCTGCTGATGACGCGCCACATTCAGTTTAATGTATGTGGCCAGCAGGCTTTGCGCCGCATCCCAACGGGAGAAATCATTGCGCGCATGGCGCATCAGGAACGTCAACTGCTGATCGCTCCATTTATATTCCAGTTTCACCGGCGCTGAAAACTCGCACAGCAAGGCCGGAACAGGCTGGAAGTAGACATTATCGAAGGTAAATGTCTGCTCCGCCTGCGTGACGTTCAGCACAGCGTTGACCGGATGACCGCCTTTTTGCAACGGAATGACGTTGCCTTCGTTATCGTACAGTTCGATGGCGAATGGAATATGCAGCGGCTGCTTCTCCGCCTGATCCGCCGTCGCCGGAGTGCGCTGGCTGATGGTCAACGTGTACTGCTCGGTTTCCGGATTATAATCATCTTTTACCGTTACAATCGGCGTGCCGGACTGACTGTACCAGCGGCGGAAATGGGACAAATCGACATTAGAAGCATCTTCCATCGCCTGTACGAAGTCATCACACGTCGCGGCGCTGCCGTCATGGCGCTCAAAATAAAGCTGCATCCCCTTCTGGAAATTTTCCTCACCCAGCAACGTGTGGATCATGCGAATGACTTCCGCACCCTTTTCATAAACGGTGAGGGTGTAGAAGTTATTCATTTCGATTACTTTATCCGGGCGGATAGGATGCGCCATCGGGCTGGCGTCTTCCGCGAATTGTAAACCGCGCATGGTACGCACGTTACTGATGCGGTTCACCGCGCGTGACCCCAAATCAGAGCTAAACTCCTGATCGCGGAACACGGTTAGCCCCTCTTTCAGGCTCAACTGGAACCAGTCGCGGCAGGTGACGCGGTTGCCGGTCCAGTTGTGGAAATACTCATGGCCTATCACGCGCTCAATATCGAGATAATCTTTATCCGTCGCGGTATCGGTTCGCGCCAGCACGTATTTGGAGTTAAAGATATTGAGACCTTTATTCTCCATCGCGCCCATATTAAAGAAATCCACCGCGACAATCATATAGATGTCGAGGTCATATTCGAGCCCAAAACGCGTTTCATCCCATTTCATGGAATTTTTCAGCGAGGTCATTGCCCACGGCGCGCGATCCAGATTGCCACGGTCAACGTACAGTTCTAACGCGACTTCACGCCCGGAGCGGGTGGTAAAGGTATCGCGCAGCACGTCAAAATCACCGGCCACCAGCGCAAACAGATAACACGGTTTCGGGAACGGATCTTGCCACTGAACCCAGTGACGGCCATTCTCCAGTTCGCCCTGCGCAACACGGTTGCCATTGGAGAGCAGGAAGGGATATTTGCTTTTATCGGCAATAATTTTGGTGGTAAATCGCGCCAGTACGTCCGGGCGGTCAAGATACCAGGTAATATGGCGGAAGCCCTCCGCTTCACACTGGGTACAGAGCGCATCGCCGGACTGGTACAATCCTTCCAGCGCCGTATTCGCCGCCGGACTTACCTCGTTGACAATGCGTAACGTAAAACGCTCTGGCAGGTCGCGGATGATAAGCGCGCCCTCTTCTTCCTTATATGCTGTCCACGGCGCATCGTTGACGTGGATAGATACCAGCGTTAAATCTTCCCCATCAAGGCGAAGAGGCGCATCAGGCGCGCCATGACGAACAGCCTGGCTTATTGCGGTGACCACGGTTTTTTCGGCATCGAGGTCAAAGGTCAAGTCAATATCAGTAATCTGGTAATCCGGCGCGCGATAGTCATGGCGGTATTTGGCTTGTGGCTGTTGTGTCATAAAAAACCTTTCGCATCTTTGTGTAGAGTGTCGACTCCAGTCTATTCCTGTTGCGCAAATCGCGCTACGCAGAATGTTCATCTTTTCAGGCACAAACGGCCTCTTTGCTACATTTTTATAACATGGGGCACGAAATGCGCTCGACCCTAAAGACAGCTTATGGTGTGATCGGGGTTCAATAAATCGCTAAACAAGGTATACTCCAGCGGTTTTCTTAGTTGTTTATTGTACTAAACGCTCCCGTGAGAGGACGCTACAGCGCACCTATGACACAATTCGCTTCTCCTGTTCTGCACTCGTTGCTGGATACAGATGCTTATAAGTTGCATATGCAGCAAGCCGTTTTTCACCACTACTATGATGTGCAGGTAGCGGCTGAGTTTCGTTGCCGTGGCGACGACCTGCTGGGTATTTATGCCGATGCTATTCGCGAGCAGGTGGACGCGATGCAGCACCTGCGCCTCCAGGAGGACGAGTTCCAGTGGCTCTCCGGCCTGCCCTTTTTTAAACCGGATTATCTGAACTGGTTACGCGAGTTTCGCTATAACCCAGCTCAAGTCTGTGTCACCAACGATAACGGCAAGCTGAATATTCGCTTAACCGGCCCGTGGCGTGAAGTCATTATGTGGGAAGTGCCGCTGCTGGCTGTGATCAGTGAGCTGGTTCATCACTACCGCTCGCCAAACGCGGGCGTTGATCAGGCGCTCGACGCGCTGGAAAGTAAGCTGGTTGATTTCACTGCGTTAACCGCCAATCTCGATATGTCCCGCTTCCACCTGATGGACTTCGGCACCCGCCGCCGTTTCTCTCGTGAAGTGCAGCAGGCGATAGTTAAACGTCTCCAGCAAGAGTCATGGTTCGTCGGCACCAGCAACTATGATCTCGCGCGTCGCCTGGCGCTGACGCCGATGGGCACTCAGGCGCACGAATGGTTCCAGGCGCATCAACAAATCAGTCCGGACCTGGCGACCAGTCAGCGTGCCGCGTTGGCCGCCTGGCTTAACGAATATCCGGACCAGCTTGGTATCGCATTGACAGATTGCATTACAATGGATGCGTTTTTACGCGATTTCGGCATTGAATTCGCCAGCCGTTATCAGGGGTTACGCCACGACTCAGGAGACCCTGTCGCATGGGGCGAAAAGGCGATTGCCCATTATGAAAAGCTGGGGATTGATCCGCTGACAAAAACGCTGGTCTTTTCAGATAACCTTGATCTGCAAAAGGCGGTCGAGCTCTATCGCCATTTCGCCTCTCGCGTGCAGTTAAGCTTCGGCATCGGTACCCGCCTGACCTGCGATATCCCTCAGGTAAAACCGCTCAATATTGTGATTAAACTCGTGGAATGTAACGGAAAGCCGGTGGCTAAACTTTCCGACAGCCCCGGTAAAACGATCTGTCATGATAAAGCGTTTGTGCGCGCGCTGCGTAAAGCCTTTGATCTCCCGCAGATCCGCAAAGCCAGTTAATTCTTTCCAGGGAGCCTGCCTGGGCTCCTTTTTCAGGTTTATTTCCGAAATCTTTCACTTCAGCTGCGATTTCTGCTTGTCTGATTGCAGATGCCAGGTAACATAGGAATACCCCCATTTCGGGTGGACAAGTGTTTATTTTTTCCGACTATTAACTAGAGAGAATATTATGAGCGTTGTGCCTGTAGCCGACGTACTCCAGGGCCGTGTAGCCGTTGACCAAGAAGTCACCGTGCGCGGATGGGTGCGTACCCGCCGAGATTCAAAAGCTGGCATCTCCTTCCTCGCCGTTTATGACGGCTCCTGCTTTGATCCTGTACAGGCTGTCATTAATAATTCTCTGCCCAATTATAATGAAGAAGTATTACACCTGACGACAGGCTGCTCCGTGGTAGTAACAGGTAAGGTTGTCGCGTCGCCGGGACAGGGGCAAAGTTTCGAAATCCAGGCCACGAAAGTAGAGGTTGCAGGCTGGGTGGAAGATCCGGATACCTACCCGATGGCGGCAAAACGCCATAGCATTGAGTATCTGCGTGAGGTCGCGCATCTGCGCCCGCGCACCAACCTGATTGGCGCGGTAGCGCGCGTCCGCCATACTCTGGCGCAGGCGCTGCATCGCTTCTTCGATGAGCAGGGTTTCTTTTGGGTCTCTACCCCGCTGATTACCGCTTCCGATACCGAAGGCGCTGGCGAAATGTTCCGCGTTTCAACGCTGGATCTGGAAAACCTGCCGCGTAACGACCAGGGCAGAGTAGATTTTGACAAAGACTTTTTTGGCAAAGAATCATTCCTGACCGTCTCCGGCCAGCTCAACGGTGAAACGTATGCCTGTGCGCTGTCCAAAATCTATACTTTTGGGCCGACCTTCCGCGCGGAAAATTCCAACACCAGCCGCCACCTGGCGGAGTTCTGGATGCTGGAGCCGGAAGTGGCGTTCGCCGATCTGGAAGACAACGCCCGTCTGGCGGAAGCCATGCTGAAATATGTCTTCAACGCGGTTCTGGAAGAGCGTGCGGATGACATGAAGTTCTTTGCCGAACGCGTGGATAAAGACGCTATCGCTCGTCTGGAGCGTTTTGTCTCTACCGACTTCGCTCAGGTGGATTACACCGATGCGGTCGCCATTCTGGAACGCTGTGGTAAGACATTTGAAAACCCGGTGTTCTGGGGCGTCGACCTCTCTTCCGAACACGAACGTTATCTGGCGGAAGAGCATTTCAAAGCGCCGGTAGTGGTGAAAAACTATCCGAAGGAAATTAAAGCGTTTTACATGCGCCTTAACGAAGATGGCAAAACCGTGGCGGCCATGGATGTGCTGGCGCCAGGAATCGGCGAAATCATCGGTGGTTCCCAGCGTGAAGAGCGTCTGGATGTGCTGGATGCCCGTATGGCCGAAATGGGGCTGAATAAAGAGGATTACTGGTGGTATCGCGACTTGCGTCGCTACGGTACTGTACCGCATTCCGGCTTTGGCCTGGGCTTTGAACGCCTTATCGCTTACGTCACGGGCGTGCAAAACGTGCGCGATGTTATTCCGTTCCCACGGACCCCACGCAACGCCAGCTTCTGATTTTTACGTCACACTCAAGGCCAGCTATGCTGGCCTTTTTTTTCGCCTGAATGTCAGTTTTATTATCAATAAGTAAATAAATTTAATTACAACCCTCTGAATTACCACATCTTGTTACTGTATATTTCACGAAAATATTTACACATAAAAATTAATCCTTAATTTTATTGCGGATTAGATTTTTCTGTTCTAATAGCACAATTTTTAACCACAATTTCAGACATCAAGACTTCCAAATGGCTATTTTTATGAAATAGCTCGCCTGCTGCTTTTTCAGACACAACGGTTCTACAAGCCAATAATTGCAATAAAATCATAGTGATAAAAGAAAAACGATCAAATCAAAGCGAGAACTCAGGGGAAGTTTGACGTTGTTCACAAAGTTCCGCGAAAATAACATTTGTTTACATATTTTTTCCTTTTGAAACTAAATCTTTATATTTGTAGCACTTTCACGGTAGCGAAACGTTAGTTTGAATGGAAAGATGCCTGTCAGACACATAAAGACACCAAACTCTCATCAATATTTCTGTAAAGTTTTATTGACGGAATTTATTGACGGCAGTGGCAGGTGTCATATAAAAAAACCAATGAGGGTAATAAATAATGATGAAGCGCAAAATCCTGGCAGCGGTGATCCCTGCCCTGCTGGCTGCTGCAACTGCAAACGCAGCAGAAATTTATAATAAAGATGGTAATAAGCTGGATCTGTACGGTAAAGCCGTGGGTCGTCACGTATGGACAACGACCGGCGATAGCAAAAATGCCGACCAGACTTATGCCCAGATTGGTTTTAAAGGGGAAACGCAGATTAACACCGATCTGACCGGTTTCGGTCAGTGGGAATACCGTACTAAAGCAGACCGCGCTGAAGGCGAACAGCAGAACTCGAATCTGGTCCGTCTGGCTTTCGCGGGTTTGAAATACGCGGAAGTGGGTTCAATCGATTATGGTCGTAATTACGGTATCGTTTACGATGTTGAATCCTATACCGATATGGCCCCCTACTTCTCCGGCGAAACCTGGGGTGGCGCCTATACCGATAACTACATGACCAGCCGTGCTGGCGGTTTGTTGACCTATCGTAACTCTGACTTCTTTGGTCTGGTGGACGGTCTCTCTTTCGGTATCCAGTATCAGGGTAAAAATCAGGACAACCACAGCATTAACTCTCAGAATGGCGATGGCGTAGGTTACACCATGGCATATGAGTTCGACGGCTTTGGCGTCACCGCAGCGTACAGCAACAGCAAGCGTACTAACGACCAGCAGGATCGCGATGGTAATGGCGATCGCGCAGAATCGTGGGCCGTTGGCGCGAAATATGATGCAAACAACGTCTACCTGGCTGCCGTATATGCTGAAACCCGCAATATGAGCATTGTTGAAAATACGGTTACCGATACCGTGGAAATGGCAAACAAAACGCAGAACCTGGAAGTGGTCGCTCAGTACCAGTTTGACTTCGGCCTGCGTCCGGCAATCTCGTATGTGCAGAGTAAAGGTAAGCAGTTGAACGGCGCCGACGGCTCGGCCGATCTGGCGAAATATATTCAGGCGGGCGCGACTTACTACTTCAACAAAAACATGAACGTATGGGTTGACTACCGTTTCAACCTGCTGGACGAAAACGACTATAGCTCCAGCTACGTTGGCACCGACGATCAGGCGGCTGTCGGTATTACTTACCAGTTCTGATCAGCAGACCCCTTTGTTTTATGCCTCAAAAACAGGACTTCGGTCCTGTTTTTTTATCTCTCTTAGAGAAAATGTGCGTCTTTCAAAAACAGGCGGGCTTTTTAGCGCTAACGGTTGGCATTTTGTAAATCTGCCGTTAACCTGATAGCGGATTTCCCTTCTGTAACTATAATGGAACCTCGTCATGTTTGAGAACATAACCGCCGCTCCTGCCGACCCAATTTTGGGCCTGGCCGATCTGTTTCGCGCCGATGACCGTCCAGGGAAAATTAACCTTGGCATTGGCGTATATAAAGATGAAACCGGCAAAACACCGGTGCTCACCAGCGTTAAAAAAGCCGAGCAGTATTTACTGGAAAATGAAACGACGAAAAACTATCTCGGCATTGACGGGATTCCGGAATTTGCTCGCTGCACTCAGGAACTGCTGTTCGGCAAAGGCAGCGCGCTGATTAACGATAAGCGCGCACGCACGGCGCAAACGCCGGGCGGTACCGGCGCGTTACGCATTGCCGCCGACTTTTTGGCAAAAAATACTCCGGTAAAACGGGTGTGGGTGAGCAACCCCAGCTGGCCGAACCACAAAAGCGTGTTTAACGCTGCCGGCCTGGAAGTTCGGGAGTACGCTTACTACGATGCGGAAAATCACACGCTGGATTTTGAAGCGTTACAAGCCAGCCTGAACGAAGCTCAGGCCGGCGATGTGGTTCTGTTCCACGGTTGCTGTCATAACCCAACCGGCATTGACCCTACTCTGGAACAGTGGCAGGTTCTGGCTGAGCTTTCCGTTGAAAAAGGGTGGCTGCCGCTATTCGATTTCGCTTACCAGGGCTTTGCCCGCGGCCTGGAAGAAGATGCGGAAGGTCTGCGCGCCTTTGCCGCGCTGCATAAAGAGCTCATTGTCGCCAGCTCCTACTCCAAAAACTTCGGCTTATATAATGAACGCGTCGGCGCCTGCACCCTCGTTGCCGCCGATGCGGAAACCGTGGATCGCGCTTTTAGCCAGATGAAATCCGCCATTCGCGCTAACTACTCCAACCCGCCAGCGCACGGCGCGTCCATCGTCGCGACTATCCTGAGTAATGACGCCCTGCGCGCGATCTGGGAACAGGAACTGACGGATATGCGCCAGCGTATTCAGCGTATGCGTCAACTGTTCGTGAATACCTTGCAGGAAAAAGGCGCGAACCGTGACTTCAGCTTTATTATCAAGCAGAACGGGATGTTCTCATTCAGCGGTCTGACCAAAGATCAGGTGCTGCGTCTGCGTGAAGAGTTCGGCGTTTATGCCGTGGCTTCTGGTCGCGTGAACGTGGCGGGCATGACCCCGGATAATATGGCGCCGCTGTGCGAAGCCATTGTCGCGGTACTGTAAAAAGCTGCCGACTGGCGTGACCGATAAAAAAGCCTGCACATTGCAGGCTTTTTCATTCTGCTTACCAGACCGGCATCTCATCTTGCAGGAAGGGATTATGCAGACGCTCGTACCCGAGCGTAGAGAGCGGGCCGTGGCCAGGAATAAAGGTCACATCATCGCCAAGCGGCAACAATTTACGCTTAATGGCGTCAATCAACTGGGTGTGATCGCCGCGAGGGAAATCGCTGCGCCCGACGCCACCTTTGAAAATCACATCGCCGGAGATCAGCAGTTGCGACTGTTCATCAAAGAAAACCACGTGTCCCGGCGTGTGTCCCGGACAATGTAACACCTGTAACGTCACATTCCCTACGCTGACGCGATCGCCGTCGTTCAGCCAGCGATCAGGCGTCAGCGGCTGACACTCATCCAGACCAAACATGCGGCTTTGCGCCGGCAGCCCTTGCAGCCAGAACTCATCTTCTTTTTCCGGACCGATAACAGGAACGCCGTAATGCTGCGCCAGTTCACTCGCCGCGCCGACATGATCGAGATGCCCATGCGTGAGTAAAATTTGCATCAACGTCACGCCGCTGGCGTCCACTTCCTGTTTAATTTTTTCCGCGTCGCCGCCCGGATCGACCAGCGCCGCCAGCCGGGTTTGTTCGCACCAGATTAATGAGCAGTTCTGGGAGAACGCGGTGACCGGAATAATACGATAGTTCATACTGCTCCTTTGATTAAGCCTCGCTGATTACCAGTGCCGCGCCGGCCCGGTATCAATATGCACAAAGTTACTACGTGGGTAATATCCTACACCACCTGCGCGCATAGATAACGCCGCTTTGCGAATATTGCTCAGCGCCACGCCCTCAATATGAAAATCCATCGCCTGCCCTTTTGTATGGTAGCTTTTTTTCGCTACGCCGCTGCTACGGGCGCGTAATTCATTATTGGTATCAAGAGAACGGTAGCCCGAGATGAGCTGCACAGGTTTACGCGTCCCTAACAGCCCCTGAAGTCGGTAAAGTTGGTCAAACAGGCGGGGATCGATTGATCGGACTTTATTCGCGCGATAGTCACGGAAAAAATGGTTTAACTTTGCTAATTCATCCTGAATGTAGGCTCTTCCATCGAAAAACTCCGCCTTGATTGACTCTCCGGTATGGAGATTGTTTAACGTCAAAATGCGCGGGCGTGGGGTCGAGAGTGTGGCAAACGCTGGCGCGGGCAGGATGGCGGCGCCGAGAGCGACACCACCAAGCGCCAGCAGCTTGCGGCGATTAGCGTCAAATTTGTCCATGATAATCAGGTCTACAGGTCAATGTTATCGTTAATACACTTCTACCTTTAAGCAGACATGATACCGGCTGGCACAGACTTCTGAACGGCCCGGTCGACTTAAAGGTTGTTGTATATGCACTTCTGGCGCACGAAAGGCACCTTAACTGCCGATAAAGCCCGCGTCAAGATGGCCCTCCCCCAGCCACAACGGGGGGTCTACAGCGAAACGCCCCGTTGAAGCCAAACATTAGGACAACATATTTACCAGAACTTCTTCATTTACCTGATTAATTGTTCAACCTTTGGCACAATTTGTGCGCTGGATCGCGCTGTGAGATCGTAATTGTAAATATCTGTACGATATTGCATACGTCCATCTGCGCCGACAAACGCGGTCAGATAGTAAAGATTTACTGGAATGTTCTGCCGGATATTGACATACCGCGTGTCGCCTTGCTTCAGGGCGCCTGAGATCCGCGCATCGTTCCAGCCAGCATCCTGCAAGAGCATATTCGCCAGTTCAGAGGCCTTATTGACCCGCACGCAGCCGGAACTTAACGCCCTGGCGTCACGCTGAAAGAGAGTATGGTTGGGCGTATCGTGCAGATAGATCGCATCTGAACTCGGCATATTAAATTTATAACGCCCCAGCGAATTGTGCGCGCCTGGCGCCTGCTGGAAACGGAACGGAAGATTCGATGGCGTAATGGTGGCCCAGTCAACCTGCCACGGATCGATCGCTTCTTTGCTGTTCCAGCCGCGCATCACGGTGTAGCCATGGCGCTCCAGATAGCCTGGGTCATTCCACACCTTCGGTAAAATGTCTTTACGCGCAAGCGTGGGCGGAACGTTCCACGGCGGGTTCACCACCACATTATTCAGCGCGCTGCTCATCATCGGCGTTTTACGGTCAGGACGCCCGACGATCACCCTCGAAGCCAGCACCTGGTTGCCATTCTGATAGTAGACCAGCGAATAAGCGGGAATGTTTACCATAATACCGGTAGAGAGTTCCGCCGGCAGCAGGCGTAAACGTTGGATATTCAGTGCCAGTACGCCTGCGCGTTGCGCGGGGGTCATATTAAGCCAGTTACGCGTCGCCGGGCCAATAACGCCATCCGCCCCCAGCCCTTGCCATGCCTGAAAACGCTTTACCGCCTCGACCAGTTCACGATCGTAGGCGCGTGCCGCCGGAGCCGACTTACTACGGCGGGCCGTTTGTTCGTCGACCGGCTGCGCCACCGATGTTTCGACTACCGCGGCGGAGGGGCTGACGACGGCGCTATCAGCAGTGTTATCGCCGGGTAAGGCTATCTTTGGACCGCCATCCAGCGTCCCCGTACGCTGTAATATTTCGCGCAGCGCAGGCACATCGTTACTCCATTGCCCCGGGCGCAGCGTCGCGGTATTGGTCAACTGCGGCCACGGGCGAGAGTCCGCCACCAGCTTCAGTAGCGCGTCATGCATGGGCGCATACTGTGGATGCTGCGGCGCCAGGCTGGCGATATACATCGGCAACTGCCCCTCTTCCAGCGCGATTTGCCACTGGTTAATCACCGAGACTGGCGGCGTCGCCAATGCGTAAGGTTTGTTGCTATATAACCAGCGCTGGCCTTTGACGGGGATATTCGCAATGAAATGGAGATAGCCCATCATGGCGTCTGACAACACAACATCGCGCGCCATACCGTTTACGGCGGGATCGGTCAACAATGCCACCCAGGCGGTAAACTGCGGCTGGAATCCGGCAATCGCCACCTCCGCCAACTGTTGCTGGAAGGCTTTCACCGCATCGCGATTATCCCACATGGGCTTCATGTCGCGCGCGGCATACAGCAATGTTAGCTGGCTCATATAGACCGGCGTATAGCCGGAAGGAAGCTGCGACTGTAAATCAGCCCGGACTTTCTCGGCTGAAACGCCCTCCGGCAGCGGCTGAATCCCGGCCATAATCGCCGTCGCGGCGGATTGCTTCTGCGGCCCAGCCTGATCCGTCGCGGCAACGGCGCTATCGCCAGGTATCATTTCAGGCTCATCGGCCTGCGCATTGAACAGTGGAGCGAATGTTACGGCCAGGCATAAACTGATTGCCGACAGACAACGACCACACATCTTGTTAAGCAACATCCCTTGCCCCCTGTTTTCGTTATCATACTCCGCATGACTGTGCTGCCCGCAGCGCGGGTCAACCTCAACCGATGCTTTTGTTTAGTATGACGAGTCAGCCTGCTCACTCGTCAGGCTTAACTCCAGTATATAAAGTTCGTTACGTTTTTGCCTAACCTAATGTAAAGAAGTTTAAAGAAAATGCACTACCCGGAGAGATTTTTCAGATAAAGAAAAAGGCGGCTTTCGCCGCCCCAGGGTAATGATAAAGCAGAACTTGTTGTGCCGGATGGCGGCGTAACCGACTTATCCGGCCTTGCCTGATAAACGAGGCGCCATCGGGCACTTCATTATTTCTGCCGTATTTAACTCGCTTCTGAAGGCGTATCTTCCGTCCGCGTACCGGGAAGCGTTTCCGGAAGCTGCGGCGCAAAGCCACGCAGCCCGACAACATGAACATGCTCAGTATTCTGAAACACTTTACGCACCAGTTTATACGTCGTGCCCTTCTCCGGACTGATGTTTTCCGGCGCGGCGATGATGAGCTGCATCTGCAAACGTTCGCATAGTTCAAACAGCGTGGCGATAGAGCGCGCATCCAGACGCGCCGCTTCATCGAGGAACAGCAGGCGACATGGCGAAATATCTTTCCCGCGCAGTCTGCGCGCTTCGTCTTCCCAGCTTTGCACCACCATCACCAGAATTGACATCCCGGTCCCGATAGCTTCACCCGTGGATAGCGCGCCGGATTCCGCACGCAGCCAGCCGTCAGACCCACGGTTAACTTCAACTTCCATTTCCAGATAGTTACGGTAGTCCAGCAACTCCTCGCCGATGGTCTGCGGCGTGCGTTGCCCCATATCGATCTGCGGATTCAGACGCTGGTACAGTTTCGCCAGCGCTTCAGAGAAGGTCAGACGATTGCTGTTAAACAGATCCTGGTGCTGCTCTTGCTGTTCTGAAAGCACATCCAGCAAGGTGGCATGCGTTTCACGCACGTTGACGTTTAACCGCACGCTATTCACCTGGCCAAACGAGACGCTTTGCAAACCCTGGTTCAGCATACGAATACGGTTCTGCTCACGCTGGATAGTCTTGCGGATGATGTTTGCCACGCTGCGGGAACTGATCGCCAGCTTTTGCTCACGCGATGTCAGCTCTTCCGTCAGACGGCTCAGCTCAATCTCCATTTGTTCAATGGCTTCAACCGGATCGTCGGTACGAATAATATCCTGACGAATACGTTCGCGCAGATGCTGGTAAACGGCCACAAAGAACTGGATTTTACGTTCCGGGCGTTTCGGATCTTCCGACAGACGCAATACGTCGCGCAGATGTTCGTTATCCGCGACGGCCAGGCGCAGCGCGCCCAACGCCTTATCCGACATGGAGCGCAGTTCATCCGCCGACAGATAAGCCAGCTCACGACGGTGCAGACGGCGTTCCACGCCATTGTCTTTCACCATCCGCATGACTGCGCACCAGCCGGCTTTCGCGGTTACGACCTGCTCGCGCATTTCATGATAATCGCGCTCCAGCTTGCGCAGCTTACGGGTCAGGTTCTCCATCTCCGCTTCGCAGAAAGTGAGCGCTTTCTCAAGCTGATTGCGACGCGAACGGTTATTGCTCAACTGAGCGTGCAGTTCATCGCGACGCTGGCGAGCGCGCTCTTCCGCCCCGCTATCGGCGCGAACGCCAATATCCTGTAATTCGCGCTGCAAATCGTTAAGCAGCTCTTTTTTCGTGTCGTAAGAGCTTTTTAGCGAGGCCAGGACCTGGCTGTACTGACTTAACTGCGCGGCATGGCTGCGCAGCGCTTCGCGGGCGCGGGTACGCTCGGCTTCCGCCTGCTCCAGCCGCTGGCGCAGCTTTTCGTTGAGATCGCTGTTGCCGCTCAACATTTCCGCCGAGTCGGAATAGCTGAAATGCGCCCGACGTTCGACGACTTCAGCCAGCGCAAAAGCCTGCTGGCGCGCGTCGCGCTGCATTTGCTGCGACCATGCATAGTCTTCTTTTAACTGCTCAAACTGTTCCGGATCGCTTTGCAGAACGGAAACCACCGGCTCCAGTTTGGCTAACTGGTTGCCATATTGCTGCACAAATCGCGCCGCTTCCTGCGCCTCATCCAACCGTTCCTGAATTTCATCGACCCGATCGGCCAGCGTTTCATCGGCCAATAAATTCAGCCGCGGCAGCAAACGGTTAAGCGCGGAAACGCCCTCTTTCGCCTGCTCAAACTGAAGGCGCTGCTGCTGGTTGTCGCTTTCATGCGTCGCCAGCGCGCGCTCCAGTTCGACGCGACGCCCGTTCAGTCGGCGAATTTCCGCTTCCGGATCGTCCTCAAAAGCAACGGAAAGGTGGCTGCCGATAAAACGGCTGAACGCCTGGTGCAAACGCTGGGTTTTCTGAACGTCAAACGAGAGCGTGGCAAAGCGCTCGGAAAGCACTTCCCGTTCCGCATGGAGACTTTCAATACGGTTCTCGCGCGCCGCGCGGCCAAAAATAGGCAGCGACGGGAAACGCGAATAACGCCACTGACGGTCGGCAATTTTCACGACCACCGCCTTTTCCAGCTCGTCAACGCTGAATACGCTGTCATCAAAAGACTGCGGATCGCCTTCGATCAGGTACAGATCTTCCGGGCAGTCGGTCAGACCTTCAAGCTGTTCGGCTATTTGCGATAAATCCGGTACGACGATCGCATGGCGCGACGGGCCATACAGTGCGGAAAAGTACGGCGCATCTTCAAGACTGACATCATCGTAGATTTCCGACAGCAGTACCCCGCCAAAACGCTCCGCCAGCGCATTCAAACGCTGATCTTCCGCGCCGCCCGGCTGGCTTAAACGTTCGATCTCTTCATCAACCGCATTTTTACGCGCGCCCACTTCGTCGCGTTCGACAATGGCTTCGCGCTCACGCTCCAGCAGCTGTTGCAGGTATTCGGTCACTTCCTGGCTGGACGTAAACTCCTCGCCACACTGTTCGCTAAGCTGGTTAAGGCTGTTTTGCGCCGCCAGCCAGACAGGAGCGCGTTGCATCAGATGCTGGATACGGGATTGAAGCTGCTCCTGCTCCTGACGCAAGGCCATACGCTGTTCGCTGGCTGACGATACGCTATCAGACAAGGACGCGATGCGGGCTTCCAGCTCCTGATGCAGCCCTTCCAGTTCGTCAATATCAAAATTTTTGCCCTGTCGCTTACAGAACTCCGCCAGCAGACGTTCCGCCTCTTGCTGCTCGCGCAGCCGCTGTTCCAGTTCGCTCAGGCGCATCCGCAGCGGCTGTACCTGTTCCGCCAGATGACGCTGGTTCACGCCGTCCCGTAACAGCTCGCGCGCCACGTCCCAGGCTTCGCTACGTGCCAGCGGGCCGTTGATCGCCGCCACCAGCTGATAAGCCTGCTCAAACTGGCTGTGCGCGGTTTGCGCCACGCTCATTTTTTGTTCCAACGACAACAGTTTTTCCGTAGCTTCCTGCTCTTTTGCCTGGAAAGTATCCAGCCATTCGGCGGCGCTTTCCGGCGTTAGATCCGGCAGATGGCAAAGTTCTTTAGCGCGGGCGAGCGCTGATATCGCCTGGTTATACTGAATCGCGCGCGTTTGCTGTACATCCAGCGCCTGCTGGTAATCCGCAAGCTGGCTTTTGAGTTCATCGACTTCCAGCTCGGCGGCTTCGGCACGCGCTTCATTTTCGTCCTGCATTTCGGCGGCTTCCGCCACCACTTCATTTTGCTCTTCGAGTCGAATCTGCAGCTCTTCAAGATCCGCTTCGTAGCGTTCAATTTTTTCCTGCTGGCGCAGCGCGGTTTGCACCAGATTCAGGTGATCGCTCGCCGCCTGATAATCCGCTTCCAGAGAACCTTCGGCGCCGTTATGTTCGCCCAACTCACGGGCCATATCGACGTGCTTGTACTGCTCCGCCGCCAGTTGTTTGCGCGATGTGTACAGTTCGCGTCGAAACGCCAACGCCTGATCAAGGTGAACCCGACGCTCATTGGCGTGGCGCATATAATCCGCCGCCACATAATCGGTGGCTTCGCTGATCAAATGCTTAAACAGATCGCGATCGGATTGGGTAACACGAATCGCTTCCAGCGTGAGTCGGTTCTCGCGCAGCGCCGCTTCCATATCCTGGAACGCCTTGCGCACGCCGCTGTTTTCCGGCAATAAATAATCGCGTAGCGATCGGGTAATGGCGCTGGAGATCCCGCCGTACAGCGAGGCCTCTATCAAACGATAGAATTTACTACGATCGGAAGCGGAGCGCAGACGACGGGCGATAATCCCTAAGTCAAACATCAGCGAATGATAATCGGTGATGGAGTTAAACTGCTTAAACTGCACGCCTTCCATCTCGTCAAGCTTGTCTTTCAACTCAGCAAGCGACAGTACGCGCGCCTGACGTTCGTTTAATGTCTCCGTCACCAGTTGTGTCGGCTGTACCGACATCGGCAGCCCCTGGATAGCGAACGGTTTGATGTCCACTTTGCGATCGCGCCCAGCGACCTGCTGCAGACGCACGCCAACCACCACCCGCTGATGGCGGGAATTAATGGTGTCGAGCATGGAGTAACAGACGCCCGCCTTCAGCTTACCGTGCAGACCTTTATCGCGCGAACCGCTGGTGGCGCCGGCTTCCGTGGTGTTACGAAAGTGCAGTAATGTAAGATCCGGGATCAGCGCCGTGACGAACGCCGCCATCGTCGTGGATTTCCCGGCGCCGTTGCCCCCGGATAACGTCGTGACCAGTTCATCCAGGTCAAAAGTGCGGGCAAAAAAACCGTTCCAGTTAATCAGCGTTAGCGAGCGAAATTTACCGCGTTCAATCATTATTCTTCCTCTCCACTGTCCGGCTGATTCTCTTCGGTCTCATCATTAAGTTGCAGATGGTTTTCAATGGGCATCGCTTCCCCGTCGCGGATGAGACGACGCTGCGCCTCGCGAGGATCGTCGCCGGTGCGGACATCCGCGCCAAAGCGGAAGACCGATTCGGTAATGCGGAATTTGCTGCTATCGTGGCCCATAAACCATACCATGCCCAAACGACGCAGGCGGTTCAAAGAAGAACGCACCTTTTCCTGCAGTTTCTGACGATCAACGTCAGATCCCGTCGAGCGGTTATTCACCAGCTTTAGCAGTTTGGCTTCGTCCGCAAGGGTAAGCAGCTCGTCGTACAACTCCTGCTGAGTAAAGATCCCTTCGTTAGCCAGACGCTCCGGGCTAAGATAGAGGTAGCAGAGAATTTTACCGACCATCATATCCAGTTCGGATAACACCGAGCGCGGGATAAGCGTGGTAGAACGCGGACGCAGGTAGAAGAACCCCTCCGGCGCGCGAATCAGTTCCACGTTATAACGCGCGTAAAACTCTTCCAGGTATTCCTGAAAATCCATCAGAAAGGCATGATTATCCAGTTCGTCCAGCCCGATGTGGCGGCCCGAACGTAATGCGCTATCCAGCGCCGGAAATAACGGATTCGCCAGCGCCTGCGCCAGCTTAACCGGCATCACTTGTTCAATATTTGTCAATGACATGCGCCTGTACCTTGGCTCCGTAATCATTAATCGGCTGCCATTTGGCTGGCAGTCCGGTGAAATCTGCTTGCGCTACGCCAAGACGTACCGCTTGATCGATAACAATACGCGCCACGTCGAAATGACGCGCGCGCGGGTATTGCGCCAGATACTCGCGCACCACCAGCCCAAGATCCAGTGGCGTTTGTCTGGTTTTGTAGATAGCCAGCTGTTCTTCAATGATGGCCGCTAACTGCTCGCGGATCTCGTTAAACTCTTCATATTCCAGATCCGGCGGCAACTCCCCGGTGACTTCATCGTCACGCAACGCCATCTCTTCATCGCGCATATCCAGCAGACGATCGGCATTCGCGTAGGTTAGCGCCCACGGATCGTCAAAATAAGTCTGCACGGACTGGCGCAACCGCTGGGCGAAGACACGGTTTTTATCCATATCGATCGCGGTACGGATAAATTTATGCACGTGACGATCGTAGCCGATCCATAAATCAATAGACTGTTGACCCCAACTGATAATGCGGTCAAGTTTACTTTGTAAGTCAAACACCAGCCTGTCGACAAAATGCAGATCGTCGTGCGTCATCGTGGCATCCTGAATGCGCAGCAGGTTAGCCTGCAGCTTATCGCCCGCCGCCTCCAGCGTATCCTGCAATTCGCGCAGCGTACCGGACGTTTCGGAAAGCAGCAGTTCACAGCTGGAAATCGCCGCCCGCCAGTCTTTATTCAGCAGTTGTGCGATATCGTCTTTCACCTGCTGCTGCTGTTCATCCATGATGCGCTGGGTGAGATCGATACTGTCGAAAATCTCCGCCACCGAATATTTCAATGGCGCGTAAACGTTGCGATGCCAGTGGAACTCATCGCCACCCTCCGCTGCCGCATCCGCCGCGCGCTTCAATTCGCCGGCCACAATCGACAACTGCATAGAAAGACGCAGCGTAGAGAATTCGCGTTGACGAATGTAGTAATCGGTGATGCCAATCCCGAGCGGGGTTAATCGGTAAATCGCATTGCCTTCCGCCTGCTCGCTGGTAAAGCGGTTCAGCAGACGTTGACGCACCATATCGTTAATCGCGTTGTTCGCGCGCACGCCGATGGTTTCGCTGGTTTGCTTAAACGCATCACTCACATGGCGGAATGCATCCACCAGCTCACCTTCACTCATCTCGCCGTCAAGGCGTTCGCCGTTCAACGTGGCGACCGCCAGCAGAAAGGAAAGTCTGTCTACCGGCAGCGAGATGGAAAAGTCGTTTTTTCTGGCCCAGGCAACCAGTTCGGGGACTGTCTGGGAAAATTCACTCATAGGTTATCCTTGCATCTGCGGCTAGCGCCGGGCTTTTAATCGCGGTGACATGAATGTAGCGCCCAAGGCTAATATACGGCTCCTGGCGGCAATAACGCGTTTCCAGTTCGACCAGGGTCTCATAACAGTCACGCTGCTGGTGTTTTTCACGCAGATAATCATGAAACACACGCACGCCGGTTTTACCGGTAATCTGCCAGCCAATCGCCTCCAGCCACTGGTACACCTGCGCGGGATCGCGCGGGTAGTCAGGCGACAGCGTGCGCTTCTTGCGTTTAGGCATCCCCGCCTGCACGTAGTCAAAATTACCCGCCACCATATTGTGCATCAGCAAACCGTTAGCGTTATAGAACATCAACGACAGCGCGCCGCCAGGGCGCAATACTGACCAGAGCGTTTCTAATACGCCGACAGGATCGGCTACCCACTCCAGCACAGCATGAAACAATATCAGATCAACCGGGCTTTCCAAATGCGAAGCGACGTCCTGAGCCGGGCATTGTATAAAATGCATGTCTTTGCTCACACCTTTTGCCTCGGCCGCCTGCCGCGCGCGGGCGATCATTTCGCCAGACAGATCGCATAACGTCACCTGATGGCCGCGTTCCGCCATCTTAATCGCCGTTTGCCCTTCGCCGCCGCCGGCATCCAGTACCCGCAGTTTTCGCCCGCCAATCTCCTCCAGCACGCGATCCAGGTCTTGCCACAGAATGGCTTGCCGTAGTTGTCCTTTGGTCGTGCCGTAAATGTTACGGGAAAACTTTTCAGCAATGTCATCAAAATTGCGATCCTGCATCGGACTCTCCACAGGCTGGCTTAGGCGTTATCTGATAAAACCGCTATTTTGTCACAGCCACGGCGAGAATGAACCTGTCTGGTGTAATATCATCGTTAATCCTCCGCTATATGGTTAAAAAAGGAACCAAAAAGGATGCTTTTTACGCTAAAGAAAGTGATTGGCGGTATGTTATTGCCGCTTCCGCTGATGTTGCTGATGATTGGCGTCGGCCTGGCGCTGGTCTGGTTTAGCCGCTTTCAGAAGACCGGAAAAGTATTTATCAGCGTAGGTTGGCTGGCGCTATTGCTATTAAGCCTGCAACCCGTCTCTGACCATTTGCTGCGCCCAATAGAAAACCGCTACCCTACCTGGCAGGGTCCGCAAAAGGTGGAATATATTGTGGTTCTCGGCGGCGGCTATACCTGGAACCCGCAGTGGGCGCCGAGCTCCAATTTAATTAACAATAGCTTACCGCGGCTGGCGGAAGGCATTCGGCTGTGGCGTGCGAATCCGGGAGCAAAGCTGATTTTTACCGGCGGCGTAGCAAAAACCAATACGGTAAGCACGGCGGAAGTCGGTGCGCGGGTGGCGCAGTCGCTGGGCGTACCGCGTAACGATATTATTACGCTGGATAAGCCAAAAGATACGGAAGAAGAAGCCGCCGCCGTTAAGCAGGCCATCGGCGACGCCCCTTTCCTGTTGGTAACCTCCGCCTCGCATTTGCCGCGTGCGATGATTTTCTTTCAGCATGCCGGGCTGAATCCGCTTCCCGCACCGGCGAATCAGTTGGCGATCGATTCGCCGCTCAATCCCTGGGAGCGGGCAATTCCGTCCCCGGTCTGGCTGATGCACAGCGATCGCGCTGGGTATGAAACATTAGGGCGACTTTGGCAATGGCTGAAAGGCATATCAGGCAAGCCAGGGGAGTAATGATTTCGCCGCCAGATCAAAATTGGTACGGTTAAAACGTCCGGTATTGACCAATTGCGCAACCTCGTCCCACAGCACATAGAGCCAACGCCGCCAGATGAAGGACTCCGCCACTGGCGCGCGTTGCAGATAATGCCAAAGCAATCCCTCCGCCAATGGATTATCCATCAGGCGAAACAGTTCGAACTCTCTCGGCGCCCACAGCATCAGCCCGGGGCCGACCATCGCCAGAAGCTGATCGCTACGGGCGTCTTTAAGCATACTGCGCAGGCAGAAATTGCCATGCACCAGTACGCAGTTGTCGTTAAACCCTTCAAATAACGAAGGAAGACATTCTCTGGTACGAAACAGAATGCGTTTGTCCTGCATCGTCAGGCCGGTATTGCTGAACTGATTTAGCGTCGTCCACAGCACCTCCACCCGCTGACGATACCAGGAAGGCCAGATATTCTCCTGAGTATGGTCTACGGCGCCAACGCAACCGCGGCTATCCTGCCGATGCCAGGATAACAAGCCTTCGACAATCTGATCTTTTAGCTGTTCCCAGCGTTCCGGAGTGCGCGCCGGCGCCTCGACCGGCACACCGCGCAGTCGTTCCAGTAGCAGCACATCCGGACCAGGATGCTCTTCATGCGTCAATACGCCATAGATTACCGGCATCCTCACCGTACCGCTACGCGCCAGCATTGAGGTTTTCCATGCCAGTTGCTGCGCAACGCCGGGAGTGGTAAAGCTTCGCGCCATCAGCGGCATCGGATTTCCCTGGCTGTCATATAATGACCACAATGCGGAATCCGCTTTCTCATTCACGCACTCTATACGGCTAAGTTTTTCACCCAACAAATGACTGAGTTCGGCCCGCAACTGTTCCATTCCAGATTACCCCCATTAGTGCTACTGCTTTAATAATGAGCGTCGTATGGACAGATGTCACCCGTATCAGATCAAGGGAAGAAAAGAAAAATGAGGAAAATCGTAACGGTACGAGAAAGCCGCCACTAGTGAGCAGACGTGAGTATTCATCTTTGCGCTATCATACCGCGCTGTTCATGACCGTCTAAGACGATCATGAACAGGATCATGTTAACGCATTTCAGCGCGCACGCGCTCCAGGTCGTCGGCGGTGTCTACGCCCGTGCCGGGCACCGCTTTGGCGACGGCGACATGAATTTTTTCGCCGTACCACAGCACACGGAGTTGCTCCAGCATTTCAATATGTTCCAGCGGGCTGGGTTGCCAGCTCACGTAACGGCGGATAAAACCCGCTCGATAGCCATAAATGCCCAGGTGACGCAGGCAAGTATCCCCTACCGTTTCCAGGCTTTTTGCAAAGCGGTCGCGATCCCAGGGAATCGTCGCCCGGGAAAAGTAAAGCGCATAGCCTTCGGCATCCAACACGACTTTTACCGCATTCGGGTTAAACGCTTCTTCGGCGCTGTGAATCGGCACCGCCAGCGTCGCCATGCCAACCTGGCGCTGCGCCAGATTTTCCGCGACCTGGCGAATAATAACCGCCGGGATCATCGGCTCATCGCCCTGAACGTTCACAATAACGGTATCGTCGCTGA
Source organism: Salmonella sp. A7 (assembly GCF_020181675.1). NCBI lineage: Bacteria > Pseudomonadati > Pseudomonadota > Gammaproteobacteria > Enterobacterales > Enterobacteriaceae > Salmonella > Salmonella sp. A7. Next base: position 2,865,516 of record NZ_CP084001.1, read on the forward strand.
ATCCGCACTTCTCTACCACTTCCGCCAACCGTTCGGTGCCGGACTGGTGATCGGCGCGCGTCATGCACACTTCGCCGCCAGCCGCTTCTACCGCACGAGCCACGTCTTCATGATCGGTCGCGACAATAATGCGTTCCGCGCCAGATTCACGCGCCCGCTCCAGGACATGAACAATCATGGGCTTACCATTAATATCCACTAATGGTTTGCCTGGCAGTCGGGTAGATGAAAAACGGGCCGGAATGATGACGACGAAACTCATGATTTACTCTCATCAGATGTCAGGGCGCGAGCTTCATTTTCCAGCAATACAGGAATGCCGTCGCGTAACGGGAAAGCGAGATTATCCAGTTTGCAAATTAATTCTTGCTTTTCCTGGTTATACCAGAGTTTGCCGTTACATACCGGGCAGGCGATGATTTCAAGCAGACGATGATCCATAGTTCCTCCAGATGGACCGGATTGTGAATCCTTCAATATTAACATAATCGGTTATGATGCAGGGTCTATTTCCCAGCCATGACGCATGGCGCTAAACAGGCCTGGCGGACATTGTCCCAGCGTCACGCGCGATGCCCGTTGCCAGGCAGCAAACGCGCTAATAGCCTGCCAGATTCCTTTTTGCAGACTAACGCCAGGGCGGATATCGTCCTCCAGATACAGCGAGATAACCTCAAGCACCCCCGTTTTACGGTGCATTTTGGCATCCATTCGCCCGACTAAACGGCCCTGGTATAATAGCGGCAGCACAAAATAACCGTACTGGCGCTTCGCCGCAGGCGTATAACATTCCAGCCGATAGTTAAATCCGAAAAGCTGCGCTGCCCGCTTGCGATCCCATACCACAGGATCGAAAGGCGACAGCACTGCGCTATGGGTCGCCTTTAAGGCGTTATTTAGCGCCGGTTCAAGCTGCGAAAGAAGATCGGCATGAAGCCACATCCGCCCCAACGTTTCCACCTCGACCGGAATAATCTGCTGCTGTTCCGCCCGGCTCTCCCGCCATCCCTTCAGGTCAGGACGTTTCAGGCGGTAGTAATCCGCCAGCCACTGTTCACGGAAAATCCCCAGACTGCGCGCGCTATTATCCAGCATCAGGCTTTCCGCCTGCGGCTGTGACAGTCCATCGCGTTCATCATCCCAGTGCGGCATCACACGGGGCGTTAAATCATATACACGTTGAAAATTACGCCGCTCAACAACCATGACTTTTCCGGCGGTAAATAAACCCTCAAGGTGGCGTTTATGTGGTTTCCATTCCCACCAGCCGCTGACGCCTTTCCGCGCATGTTCAAAATCGGCAGAACGCACCGGACCGTGCTCCTGAATATGCCGCACTAGCTGTTCTATTTCTTCCGCGTGCTCATGCATCCATGCCGCGCGATATTTCCAGCCCATCTTTTCCGGCGACAGCATACGATGGCGGATAAGTTTAAAGTCGCGGCGTGGTAAGAAACAGGCCTCATGCGCCCAGTATTCGATTAACTCGCCGCGTCGCAGCGCCTCATCCAGCCAGGCCTGCGGGTACGAACCGAGACGGCTAAACAGCACCAGATAGGGGCTACGTGCGACAACATTGATGGTATCAATTTGCAACAACGCCATGCGTGAGATGGCGGCAAGAACATCGCCAGGCATCGCGTTACGGCGCGGCTTTTTCAATAGCCCCTGCGCAGCAAGGTGAAGACACCGGGCCTGGGAAAGAGAAAGGTACGGCAATGACATTCATGGCTCCATAAATTCATCACTGCCGCTGCATTGGGGTACGCTAGCGAACCAGCGAGGTGATATGTTGAAGCAACTTATCAGGCTGCTCACCGGACAAACGCGCATCAACCGGTAAGAACCACCAGTTATCTTCGGCAAAAGCGCGGCATTTCACCGCGTCTTTTTCCGTCATTACCAGGGTCTGCCCTTCACCGACCAACGCCTGAACGTCAGCAGGGGCGAGCGTTTGATGATCGGCCAGCGGGACACACTTTTGCGGATGCGCGCCACAGGCTTCCAGCGTCGCGAAAAATCGCGGCGGATGACCGATGCCCGCCATCGCCACAATATTGCTCAGTTGCGCCACATCGCAACGCGCTCCCGTACGTAAGTTCACCGCCAGTCCAGGCGCTAGCTGCATGGGTATTTCGCCTGCCCGGGCGACGCCGCCATTGACGATAGCGGCATCCACGGTTTTCAGGCGACTGGCGCGTTCGCGCATAGGACCGGCAGGAAGCCACCAGCCGTTGCCAAAACGGCGCACGCCGTCAATCACCACAATTTCAATATCTCGCGCTAGTCGGTAATGCTGCAACCCATCGTCGGTGATAATAATCTGCACATTATGCGCCGCCAGAATCGCTTTCACCGCCGCGGCGCGTTCAGGCGCCACCGCGACAGGCGCGCCGGTCCGTTGATAAATCAATACCGGTTCATCTCCCGCTTCTGCGGTTGTCGTCTCCGGCGTCAGGAGCAGCGGATAAGCGGCAGCTTTGCCGCCGTAGCCGCGGGAAACGACCCCCACGCGCACGCCACGCTGTTGCAGCTTTTCCACCAGCCAAATAACTACGGGTGTTTTACCGTTACCGCCAGCCGTAAGATTCCCTACCACAACCACCGGTACCGGCGCTCGCCAGGCGCGTTTAAAACCAAGCTTATAGCTCAGACGAATCGCCCCGCTCACCAGGCCATACAGCCAGGAGAGCGGCAGCAGTAACCGCCATAGCGGGGATTCACCCGACCAGATACGCGCAATCATTGGCCAAATTGCATCTTATGTAGCTGGGCGTAAACGCCGTGTTGTGCCAGCAGCTCGCTATGAGTGCCGCGCTCAACGATAATACCGTCTTCGACCACAACGATCTCATCCGCCTGTTCGATGGTGGAGAGACGATGCGCAATCACCAGAGAGGTACGGTTTTTTTGCAGCTCATCCAACGCGGCCTGAATCGCACGTTCGGACTCGGTATCCAGCGCGGACGTAGCTTCATCAAGGATCAGAATCGGGCTGTCGCGCAGTAAGGCGCGGGCAATCGCGATACGCTGGCGTTGACCGCCGGAAAGCAGTACGCCGTTTTCGCCGATAATGGTATCCAGGCCATTATCCATCTTGTTGATAAAGTCCATGGCATAGGCCATGCGCGCCGCCTCTTCAATCTGCTCGCGGCTGTATTCTTCCGTCCGGGCATAAGCAATGTTATTAGCGACCGTGTCGTTAAACAGATGCACGTTTTGCGAAACCAGCGCCACCTGATTACGTAGAGAGGCCAGAGTGTATTCGCGTAGATCGTGACCATCCATCAGGATGTGTCCTTCATCAATATCGTAGAAACGGGTGATCAGACTGGCGATAGTTGATTTACCCGATCCGGAACGCCCCACCAGCGCCACGGTTTTCCCGGCAGGAATTTTCAAATTGATGTTACGCAATGCCGGCACTTCACGGCCCGGGTAAGTAAACGTCACATTGCGGAATTCGAGATCGCCGGTCGCGCGGTCAATGACACGTTTACCTTCATCTTTCTCCTGTTCGCTGTCCAGAATCGCAAACAACGTCTGACAAGCCGCCATCCCACGCTGGAACTGCGCGTTAACGTTTGTCAGAGATTTTAATGGACGCATCAGCGCGATCATGGAGGAGAACACCACGGTGATGGTCCCTGCCGTCAGGCTATCCATTACACTTGGGAAGCTCGCAGCATAGAGAACAAACGCCAGCGCCAGCGAGGCAATGAGCTGAATGATAGGATCGGAAATTGACGAGGCAGAGACCATTTTCATACCTTGCAGTCGCATCTTATTGCTGACTTTATCAAAGCGTTTAGTTTCGACTTCCTGACCGCCGAAAATCAGTACCTCTTTGTGTCCTTTCAGCATTTGTTCAGCGCTGGTAGTCACTTGTCCCATCGTGTTCTGCATATTTTTACTGATGCTGCGGAACCGCTTTGAGACAACGCGAATCGCAATCGACACAATCGGCGCCAGAACAACCAGGATGATCGACAGCTGCCAGCTGTAATAGAACATCATGATAAACAATCCGATGATCGATGCCCCTTCACGCACCACGGTAATCAGCGCGCCAGATGAAGAAGAGGCAACCTGTTCTGAATCGTATGTAATACGCGACAGCAGCGTACCGGTAGACTGTTTATCAAAGAAGGCGACGGGCATTCCCATCATATGGCCAAACAGGCGACGGCGCATGGTCATTACCACCTTGCCTGACACCCATGAAATACAGTAGCTGGAGATATAGCTAGTGATGCCTCGTAATATCATCAGCCCAATAACCACCAGCGGCATCCACAGCAACACTGAGCGATCCGTTTTACCGAAACCATCATCCAGTAATGGCTTGAGGAGCGATAGCATGAAGGTATCGCTGGCTGCGTTGAGAATTAACGCTATGCCCGCCACGATCAGACCTGCTTTAAAAGGCGCTATGGTTGGCCACAGTCGGCGGAAGGTCTGCCACGTAGAGAGATCTTTATCGTTATGCATTCAAAAAACCAGCATTTGTTGAAATAGCCGCATATTCTACCCGTTATCCTCGGACACGCCAAACCACTGATGATACCAGCGAGGTAAAATTTGATCCCGCAAGCCTTGTATGCGCCAGCCCTGCGGAGAAAACCGCAGCGAAATTTGCCCCTGGTGGGGTGTATCAAACCACTGATACGCCTGTTGTCGGTAGCGCTGTTTTACCTTGCGGGACGGCAGCCGCCATGCGTTATAGCGCGATGCGGACGCCAGCGCCGCTTCACCATGTACGCGCTGAATAAATGGTAGCGACGACGACGTATTACTACCATGATGCGGCACCTGGATAAACGTCGCCGCAAGATGTCGCCAGTAACGACTTAGCATTTTTTGTTCAGCGCCCGCTTCGATATCGCCCGTGAGCAGGATGCTATGTACGCCATCATCCACTTTGACCACACAGGAGCGGTTATTTCCTCGATCGGCACTTTTGCGTAACGGCCAGTGCGCCTGAAACGTTAGCCCCTGCCATTGCCACTGCTCGCCGCGAAAACAGGGCAAATGTCCCTGCCAGCCTAATGGGCTGCGAATCCACATTGACGGCCAGACCTGCTGTAGCGAACGCAGCCCGCCCCGATGATCCAGATGCTCATGACTCAAAATAACGCCCTCCGGCGTCAGATTATGCCAGCGCAACCAGGGAATAATAACCTGTTGCCCGCTGTCGCCCTCCGGCCATGCCCGACCGGTATCGTAGAGTATTACTTTATCGCCCCTGACGATCGCTATCGCCAGCCCCTGACCGACATCCAGCATATGCACCTGCCATCCGCTGGCGTTTATCGGTCGCCAGAGTGGCCAGCTCATCAACAATAACCCGCATAAACAGACCGCCGGCCAGGTACGCCAGACGTTTAATCGCCACGCGATAAGCATTAGCCAGGGCAAAAACGTCAGCCACTGCCAACGGTTATCAATATTCACCCAGCCCTGCGGTAAAGCATTCAACAGGTAAAATAGCGCGGCTAACGCGCGATCGGTCAGGTACCATACCCACTCTTCAAGAAAAAACGGCCCGGTTAAATGCAGAATCATTCCCGCCAGGATGAGTGGAACCGTCACAAATGTGACCCAGGGTACGGCAAAAAGATTCGCCAGCATTGCGGTAACGCTTATGCCATGAAAAAGCGCCACCTGGAGAGGCAAAAGCAGAAGTGTAATGCCTGCCTGTAGGTGAAGCAGGTTAAGCAACCAGCGTAAGCCCCGTGGAAAATTTCCGTTTGGCGCAGGAAACCACTGATACCAGAATAACAGGCCGGCAACCGCAAATGCTGACAGCCAAAGACTTTGTGATATAACCGCCACAGGGTCGGCGAAAATAATCGCGGCCAGACAGCAGCACCAGACTTGCCAGCCGCTCCACTGTCGTCCGCTTAATTTTAATCCTCCCCAGACGCTCAGTGCCGCCACCGTGCGCAGCGCAGGCGGTTGTAAACCGGTAAGCCAGGCATAACATATCGCGCAAAGAATGCCGCCCAGCAATGGCGTCTGCCAACGAATCCATCTGGCCGGCAAAAAGAATTGTCCGCCACGGATTAATCCGGCAGCCAATAACGCGGCAAAAGCGATATGCAGGCCGGAAATCGCCATCAAATGGGCAGTCCCCGTATCGCGCATAACGGCCTTCACCTCCTGCGACACCTCTCCCCGCTCCCCCATTCCCAACGCCAGAATAACCTGTTGCCACGGATAAGGCGCAAGCGTAGCGCGAAGCGAAGCAAGATAGCGCCCACGCAAACTACACTCAGGGTTAATCGCTTTAGCCTGTAGAAAACGCCCGGTCAATGGTTGGTGCTGCGCCAGCGCGTAACGTTGGCTATCAAAACCGCCTTCGTTAAGCTGTCCGTGTACCGCTCTGACCTTCAGCGTCATCGCCCACTGTTGCCCGGCACACACTTCCGTGGGTAAGTACTGGCCATGCAGGACAATCCCTACAGCAGGAAAGAGCGGCTTTCCGCGCAAATGGGTGATTCGCCCATAATGAGTGGTCATATGATCGGTGGCAGTAATGACGACTGTCGCCTCCTGCGTCGCGGCGGGCAGGACGTTTCCCGCCCAGATGGCCTGCCTGGCGGCAAATATCCCCCACATGAAAAAGAGCAAAGTTAATGCCGCGTAGCGCGCATAGTGATGAGGTATGAGGCAAAGCAAACATGCCAGACAAAACAGCACCGCCAGAATCCACGTGTCAGGTAATACTGGCAATATCATGAGCGGAAGTATGCCGCATACTACGCATACGCTGACCGTCGTTATCTTCATAGACACCTCCCTGTGCGGGAAAGTGTGCAGGTTCAGGACGCCATTGTCTGGAGGGGATTTTGTGCTATACGGCGCGGATTCCAGGTTTTTTACCTGATAAATGTAAGACGCAGCAAAAAATGCGAAACGTTTTCCAGTTTTCGGTCGAATAGCGTTTGCGCCTGACGGCGTATAAATGAAAAAAGCACCCTGGAGGTGCTTTTTTCGGGTTCAAGTTTTGCGTTAAAACTTAACCGTAAATATTGGCGCGATCGCGCAGTTCTTTACCCGGTTTAAAGTGAGGAACGTATTTTCCTTCCAGTTCCACTTTATCGCCGGTCTTGGGGTTACGTCCGGTACGAGGCGCGCGGTAATGCAAAGAAAAACTGCCGAAACCGCGGATTTCAATACGCTCGCCCTGCGCAAGAGTCGAGGCCATATGCTCCAGCATCTCTTTTACCGCGTCTTCAACCGCCTTAGCGGGAATGTGAGATTGCTGGGTTGCAAGTCTTTCAATCAATTCTGACTTGGTCATGATTCCTCCGGTTCCTTAAAGGCAAATTGGCTGCAGCCGTGAGATTGATTAAGGGCGGCCGTAGCCGCCCTTAGTGCTTGATTACAGGCCGAAACCTGCAATCTGTCAAGTAATCTCGTTATACTTCGGACTAAAAGGCCCGAAGTTTCAGAGGATTACTCGCCTTTAGCTGCTTTGAATGCTTCAGCCATTGCGTTGTTAGAGAAGTTTGCATCTTCCTGTTTGTTAACAGTTGCGATGGCATCTTTCTCGTCAGCTTCGTCTTTCGCACGAACAGACAGGCTGATTGCGCGGTTTTTACGATCAACGCCGGTGAATTTAGCTTCAACGTCGTCGCCAACGCTCAGAACCAGAGTCGCATCTTCAACGCGGTCACGGGATGCTTCAGAAGCACGCAGGTAACCTTCAACGCCGTCAGCCAGTTCTACGGTTGCGCCTTTCGCGTCAACTGCAGTGACTTTACCGGTTACGATAGCGCCTTTCTTGTTCAAAGCAACCCAGTTGTTGAACGGATCTTCTGCGAGCTGTTTAACGCCCAGGGAGATACGTTCACGTTCTGCGTCAACCTGCAGAACAACTGCAGCGATTTCGTCGCCTTTTTTGTATTCACGAACTGCTTCTTCGCCTGCAACGTTCCAGGAGATGTCAGACAGGTGAACCAGGCCGTCGATGCCGCCGTCCAGGCCGATGAAGATACCGAAGTCAGTGATAGACTTGATTTTACCTTCAACGCGGTCGCCCTTGTTGTGGGTTTCTGCGAACTGCTGCCACGGGTTAGATTTGCACTGCTTCAGACCCAAGGAGATACGACGACGTTCTTCGTCGATATCCAGAACCATCACTTCCACTACGTCGCCAACGTTAACCACTTTGGACGGGTGGATGTTTTTGTTGGTCCAGTCCATTTCGGAAACGTGAACCAGGCCTTCAACGCCTTCTTCGATTTCAACGAAGCAGCCGTAGTCGGTCAGGTTGGTCACGCGACCGGTCAGTTTGGTACCTTCCGGATAACGTTTAGCGATAGCTACCCACGGATCTTCGCCCAGCTGTTTCAGGCCCAGGGATACACGGGTACGCTCGCGGTCGAATTTCAGCACTTTCACGTTGATTTCGTCGCCAACGTTCACGATTTCGCTCGGATGCTTAACGCGTTTCCAGGCCATATCAGTGATGTGCAGCAGGCCGTCAACGCCGCCCAGATCAACGAATGCACCGTAGTCAGTGAGGTTCTTAACGATACCTTTAACTTCCATGCCTTCCTGCAGGTTTTCCAGCAGCTGATCGCGTTCTGCGCTGTTTTCGGATTCGATAACGGCACGACGAGAAACCACAACGTTGTTACGTTTCTGGTCCAGCTTGATTACTTTGAATTCAAGCTCTTTGCCTTCCAGGTGCAGAGTGTCACGCACCGGACGAACGTCTACCAGAGAACCCGGCAGGAACGCGCGAATACCGTTCAGCTCAACAGTGAAGCCACCCTTAACTTTGCCGTTGATAACACCGGTAACAGTTTCAGCATCTTCGTAAGCTTTTTCCAGCGTGATCCATGCTTCGTGACGTTTAGCTTTCTCACGAGAGAGCAGAGTTTCACCGAAGCCGTCTTCTACTGCATCCAGAGCAACGTCAACTTCGTCACCAACCTGGATTTCCAGTTCGCCCTGGGCGTTTTTGAACTGCTCAGCCGGAATGGCAGACTCAGATTTCAGACCGGCGTCAACCAGTACTACGTCTTTGTCGATAGCAACAACAACACCACGAACGATGGAACCCGGGCGGGTTTCGATTTCTTTTAAGGATTCTTCAAAGAGTTGAGCAAAAGATTCAGTCATGTTTAATCTTCAGGTTTCATATTTAACGTCCACCTGGCTCCGTGCCGGATGGGGTTGTTTAACATACCCGCTGTCAATCCTTTGCAACGGGGGTACTACAAATTCGGTCGCATTTAAGCGAGAGCCAATTTTTGGCGCGCATATTGTAACGCTTTTTCAATCACTTGCTCAATGCTTAATCGGGTAGAATCCAAAACTAATGCATCAGCAGCAGGAACTAACGGTGCTACAGCGCGATTACGATCGCGATCGTCGCGTTCCTTGATCTCGGCCAAAAGGCGTTCAAAGTTAACACTAAAGCCATTCTCCTGCAACTGTAGCATACGTCGATACGCACGTTCCTCCGAGGAGGCGTCAAGGAAAATTTTTACCGGCGCATCCGGGAAGACCACGGTCCCCATATCGCGTCCATCGGCGATTAAACCAGGCGCTTCGCGGAATGCACGTTGGCGGCGAAGAAGCGCTTCACGCACGCGTGGGAATGCCGCCACCTGGGATGCCGCGTTCGCGACTTCCTGCGTACGAATTTCGCCGCTAACGTCCTCTCCTTCCAGGATAACTTCCAGGTTGCCGTCCGTTGAGACGAAACGCACGTCCAGATGGGACGCCAGCGGCACCAGCGCATCTTCAGAGGCAAGATCGACATGGTGATGCAATGCCGCCAGCGCCAGTACGCGGTATATCGCGCCGGAATCCAGCAGATGCCATTGCAATGCTTCCGCCATTGCTTTGCACAAGGTGCCTTTACCTGCACCGCTTGGGCCATCAATGGTTATTACCGGGGCAATTGCCGTCATCTTTATCTCCTTAAACAGGCGTACCGTTAACGTAAACGCCGCGCATTATACGCGCCAACGCTCGCGACCGTTAACGTTGCGTGCAAAAACCAGTTTTGTCTGTAATCAGATGCGGAATAATTGCGCAATTATAGCGGGCCGGCGAGAAACCAGCCCGAAAGATGACAATGATTTACTTTTTATCTTCGGCAATTCTGTCGCGCATATGCTGCGCGCGATCGGCTGAAGCCGGGTGGGAGTCCATCAATGATTTTGCATGACCTGCGTCCATTGTGGCGAATTTATCGAATGCCGTGACTAAGCCCTGGGTGTTAATCCCGCGTTTTTTCAGCAGATCGTAAGAGAAATCATCCGCATCCGACTCCTGACTGCGAGAAAACGCCGAATTGATGACGCCTTCCGCCAGATCGCCCAATTGAGACTGGGAAAGCTGCGCTGCGACACCGCTGGTGGCGGAAATCGCATCGCGAGCCGCCAGCGTGGCATAGGCGGTCTGCATTGCCTTGCGGGAGTGCCCTAAAGAGACATGGCCCAGTTCATGGCCCAGTACGCCTTCAATTTCATTATCGGTCATCAGATCCATCAGGCCGGAGTATACGCGAACGCAACCGTTCGCCATCGCCCATGCGTTGATATCGCTGGTCATATAGACTTTATAGCTAACCGGCGTACCGTCAATGTTGTTACCCAGCGCTTTGGCGATTTTGCTCAGACGTTTGGTGTATTTGCTTTTCGAACCTGCCAGTTGATTCTCGCTGTCCATTTGTTTACAGGCATTATTAGATAATGCCTTAACATCCGCATCGGACAGTGTGGCGGCTTTGTAGGCTGACATGCCGGAACTGGCGATTAAATTGCCATTCACGCCATTTTTACATCCTGCCAGTAGCGTAGCGGAAATCGCCACCGCCAGTAATAATGATTTATTTTTCATACTAATCTTCCGTTGATAACTATTATAAAAAACACATAAATCAATGTGTTAAATCATCAACAAATTAGCATTAGTCATAATTATAAAAATAGTGCGAATACGGACTCGGCGCGCCAGCCCGTCGACTGGCGCAACAGAAGACTTAGGCAGGCGTACTCATTCGCGCCAGTTGTTCGAAATAATCAGGGAACGTTTTTGCGGTACATTTAGGGTCCAGGATCGTGACTGGCGTATCGGACAGTGCGACCAGTGAGAAACACATCGCCATACGGTGGTCGTTGTACGTGCCAATATCCGCGTGTTGGAGCTTCGCCGGCGGCGTGATACGAATATAGTCGTGCCCTTCTTCGACTTCAGCGCCCACTTTACGTAGCTCGGTCGCCATCGCGAACAGGCGATCGGTTTCTTTCACTCGCCAGTTATAAATATTGCGCAACGTCGTGGTTCCTTTCGCAAACAGCGCCGTGGTGGCAATCGTCATCGCCGCATCCGGAATATGGTTCATATCCATATCTATGGCGTGCAATTCGCCGCGCGTGCAGGCAATAAAATCATCGCCCCAGGTAATGGTCGCGCCCATTTTCTCCAGCACATCGGCAAAACGAATATCGCCCTGCATACTTTTGCGGCCAATCCCGGTCACTTTTACCGTGCCGCCTTTTATCGCCCCGGCGGCGAGAAAATAGGACGCTGACGAGGCATCGCCCTCGACCAGATAGCGACCCGGAGAGTGATACTGTTGACCGCCCTTCACGGCAAATTGTTGGTAGTGATGGTTCGTTATCTCCACGCCAAAGGTTTTCATTAAATTTAGCGTGATATCGATGTAAGGTTTTGATACCAGTTCGCCTTTAACGCGAATAATTGTGTCTTCAGGCGCCAGCGGCGCAGTCATCAGCAGAGCGGTCAGGAACTGGCTGGAAACGCTACCATCAACCTCAATGTCGCCGCCGGTAAAACCGCCGCGCAGACGCAGGGGCGGATAGTTTTCCTGCTCCAGGTAATCAATATTCGCCCCGCCCTGACGCAGCGAATCGACCAGATGGCCTATCGGACGCTCTTTCATACGCGGTTCGCCGGTTAACACTATCTCATTTTGCCCCAGACATAGCGCTGCCGCTAACGGACGCATCGCGGTTCCGGCATTACCGAGAAACAGTTCCAGAGCGCCTGGCGCACGTAATGCGCCGCCATTACCCGTGATATCACAGCGGGTGCGATCGGCAGAAAGGGTGTAATTGATCCCCAACGCGCTCAGGGCATTGAGCATATGGCGGACGTCATCGCTATCCAGCAGATTCGTCAGAACGGTTTTACCACAAGCTAAAGCCGCCAGGAGCAAAGCACGGTTTGAAACACTTTTGGAGCCAGGTAAATTAATGGCGCCATCGACCCGCGCGATGGGTTGTAACGTCAGGGATTCCATGAAACTCAACTCTCAAAAAACAGAAATAAAAACCCCACAGACTGGCCGTGGGGATGAAAAAAGAAACGTATTAGCCGTGGCGACGCTCAAAATCGATCATGAAATCGGTCAGCGCTTTTACCCCTTCAATCGGCATGGCGTTATAGATAGAGGCGCGCATACCGCCAACAACACGGTGCCCTTTTAAGGCGTGCAGACCGGCGGCGAAAGACTCTTCCAGAAAGACCTTGTCCAGCGCATTGTCCGCTAACTGGAACGGAACGTTCATCCGCGAACGGTTGGCCTGTGCGACATCGTTACGGTAGAAATCGCTGTTATCAATCACACCGTACAGCAACTCCGCTTTTTGCTGATTGATTTTGTGCATCGCCGCCACGCCGCCCTGCGCTTTCAACCATTTGAACACCAGGCCGGAAAGATACCAGGCGAAAGTCGGCGGCGTATTAAACATCGAGTCGTTATCATTCAGGACGGTGTAGTCGAGGATGGACGGGCAACTCTCATGCGCCTTGCCTAACAAATCCTCCCGGACGATAACCAGCGTCAGTCCTGCCGGACCGATATTCTTCTGCGCGCCAGCATAAATTACGCCATAGCGAGAGACGTCCAGCGGCGCAGACAGGATGGTAGAAGAAAAGTCCGCCGTGACGATCACCTCTGGGCCAAAATCAGGCGTTTCATCAATGGCGATGCCGTCAATGGTCTCATTCGGGCAATAGTGTAAATAAGCGGCGTTATCGGAAAGCTGCCACTCGCGCATCGGTTTTACGGCACGTTTGCCGTCCACGGTGATTTTGGCGTCGATAATCTGCGGCGCACAGTATTTTTTGGCTTCTTTGATGGCGCTCGCCGCCCAGTAACCAGCATCGACATAATCCGCCGTGGTTTTATCGCCCAGCAGATTGAGCGGCACGCCAGCAAACTGCCCGCGACCGCCGCCGTGACAAAATAAAACTTTATAGTTGGAGGGGATATTAAGGAGATCGCGAAAATCCTGCTCCGCTTCTTCAGCGACCTGGATAAACTCTTTGCCTCGATGGCTAATTTCCATTACCGACGTACCAAGACCGTGCCAGTCACGCAGTTCCTGTTGCGCCAGTTTAAGTACTTCCGCCGGTAGCATCGCCGGACCTGAACTAAAATTAAAGACCTGAGCCATTTCCCCTCACCACGCTGCATTGTTTCCTGCCTGACAGACATCAGGCAAACGTTATTCATGTGAATATCGGTTTTATCATTCAGTGACACGCGCCGCAATGGGTAAAACAATGCGAGGAGAAAATGCGGCATGCGTCACACAACAGAATCTTCCGGATTAACCGTATAAATCCGATATTTTCGCTGTTAAACAACGCGTTTAGCCCGGCTTGCCTTCGTCCATTCTGGATTTGCGCAGCGCGGACATAATTGCTTTTCCCCGACGTTCATGCGTATCACTTCACTGCAACGTACGCAGGCATAGTCGCCAGCCTCCGGCACCACGATAAAGCGTGGCGTACAGTGCTCAGGAAGAATGCTTAACCCCGGCTTAACGTCTTTATTTTCAAAGAAATAGACGCTGATTTGTCCGTTTGTCTCCAGGATAGCCAGTCTGACCTGCCCCAGTTGCTCAACGCCATTCAAGCGAAGCTCCATAAAAAACTCAAACTCCGTCATGTTCGAGCGCTGCAGTTTTTCCCACGCCAGTTCGCCGTCTTCAACAATGACTACCGACTTGCCTTCCAGCAGATCTTCCAACTTTTCACTATGCGCCATCAGCCACATGACCAGGCGATAGAGCAGCGCCAGGGTGATGAATACCACCAGAACAGGGAGCATCGGAACGTCATCATAAAACGCGACGTCGCCTGCCGCCGACCCCAATGTCAAAATGATCAGCACTTCAAAAAGCGACATTTGCCGTACGCCGCGTCGTCCTGTCACCTTTAAGAAAAGAAACACCAGAACAAAGGTGTAAAAGCTACGTAGCGCCACTTCCCCCAAAAACGCTACCGGCACGTTATCCAGCGCCATTCGTTGCAAATCAAATGCTTTCATTTTTTATGCTCTTCCTGTGAATTCCAGTGTAAAAGCATAGCCAATACTTTTATTTCCGCCGATGTCCCGGCGAGATAGCGCCCGTCACATAAAACCCGTATCATTGCGCGCTTTCCGTACGACAAAAGTGATTTTCATGACGCAAACATTTATTCCCGGCAAAGACGCCGCGCTGGAAGACTCCATCGCCCGCTTCCAGCAAAAGTTACTCGACCTCGGCTTTCACATCGAAGAGGCCTCCTGGCTGAACCCGGTGCCAAACGTCTGGTCAGTGCATATTCGCGATAAAGAGTGCGCGTTATGCTTTACCAACGGAAAAGGCGCGACCAAAAAAGCGGCGCTGGCCTCGGCGCTGGGCGAATACTTCGAGCGTCTGTCAACCAACTACTTTTTTGCTGATTTCTGGCTTGGCGAAACGGTTGCCAACGGGCCATTCGTGCATTATCCGAATGAAAAGTGGTTCCCGCTGACTGAAAATGACGACGTACCGGAAGGCTTGCTTGATGCCCGTCTGCGCGCGTTTTACGATCCGGAAAATGAACTCACCGGAAGCCAGTTAATTGATCTTCAGTCCGGCAATGAAGAACGCGGCGTCTGCGGCCTGCCATTTACCCGTCAGTCCGATAACCAGACCGTGTATATTCCGATGAATATTATCGGCAACTTGTATGTCTCTAACGGAATGTCCGCCGGCAATACGCGTAATGAAGCCCGCGTTCAGGGACTGTCGGAAGTCTTCGAGCGCTATGTGAAAAATCGTATCATTGCAGAAAGTATCAGTCTGCCGGAGATTCCCGCAGAGGTGATGGCGCGTTATCCGGCGGTAATGGAGTCAATCGCCACGCTGGAAGCCGAGGGTTTCCCGATTTTCGCCTATGACGGCTCGCTGGGCGGTAAGTATCCGGTTATCTGCGTCGTGCTGTTCAACCCGGCTAACGGTACCTGCTTTGCTTCTTTTGGCGCCCATCCTGACTTTGGCGTTGCGTTGGAACGTACAGTGACCGAACTACTCCAGGGACGCGGTCTGAAAGATCTTGATGTCTTCACCCCGCCAACGTTCGATGATGAAGAAGTCGCGGAGCACACTAATCTGGAGACCCACTTCATCGACTCCAGCGGCCTGATTTCCTGGGATCTGTTCAAACAGGACGCCGATTACCCGTTCACGGACTGGAGTTTTTCCGGCACTACCGAAGAAGAATTCGCCACGCTGATGGCCATCTTTGCTGCTGAAGATAAAGAAGTTTACATTGCCGATTACGAGCATCTCGGCGTATACGCCTGTCGTATTATCGTACCGGGAATGTCTGATATTTATCCTGCCGAAGATCTGTGGCTGGCCAACAACAATATGGGTAGCCATCTTCGTGAGACTCTGCTTTCGCTGCCCGGTAGCGCCTGGAATAAAGAAGACTATCTCAATCTGATTGAACAATTGGATGAAGAAGGTTTTGACGATTTCACCCGCGTGCGTGAACTGTTGGGTCTGGCGACCGGAGCGGACAATGGTTGGTATACACTGCGCGTCGGCGAATTAAAAGCAATGCTAGCGTTAGCGGGCGGCGATTTGGAGCAGGCGCTAATCTGGACAGAATGGACGATGGAGTTCAATTCGTCGGTCTTTAGTCCGGCACGCGCAAACTATTACCGTTGCCTGCAAACGCTGCTGCTCCTGTCGCAAGAGGATGCGCGTCAGCCGCTGCAATATCTCAATGCTTTTATAAAAATGTATGGCGCGGAGGCTGTAGAAGCCGCCAGCGCTGCGCTTAGCGGTGAAGCGGCTTTTTACGGGCTACCAGCTGTCGACCACGATCTACAAGCGTTCCCGGCGCATCAGTCCTTGTTAAAAGCGTATGATAAATTACAGCGCGCGAAAGCGGCATACTGGTCAAAATAAGGCCATATGAGTGACTTAGGGTAGGTTTACCCTCTCGGCTGCGTTATATTACGGGGCGCCTTTGCGGCCCCGTTTTATTTATTTTCGCTAAACGGCGAAAAATGTAATAACAAGGTTAAATATTGGTTGTTGATATTAAATTAATTGACATAGTGATGTTACTTTATTTGTTGATTACTCCATATTAATTAACCGTGCAGCAGGAGGAGTCAGGAAAAAATTCAACTCTATTTATAATTTTTAAAATTTATTTTTATTAGGATAATCAAAAAGTTACACCGTAATTGCATAAAAGCCATGCGACTTACGGGCCTATAAGCCAGGCGAGATATGATCTATATCAAATTCTCATCTATAATGCTTTGTTAGTATCTCGTCGCCGACTTAATAAAGAGAGAGTTAGTGTGAAAGCTGACAACCCTTTTGACCTTTTACTCCCTGCAGCAATGGCCAAAGTGGCTGAAGAAGCAGGCGTCTATAAAGCAACGAAACATCCGCTTAAGACTTTCTATCTGGCGATTACCGCCGGCGTATTCATTTCAATTGCCTTTGTTTTTTATATTACTGCGACAACCGGTACTGGCGCGATGCCTTATGGTATGGCGAAACTTATCGGGGGTATCTGTTTCTCTTTGGGACTGATTCTCTGTGTTATTTGCGGCGCTGATCTTTTCACCTCTACTGTTCTGATCGTTGTAGCTAAAGCTAGCGGTCGCATCACCTGGGGGCAACTGGCTAAAAACTGGTTAAACGTCTATTTTGGTAACCTGATTGGCGCTCTGCTTTTCGTGTTACTGATGTGGCTTTCCGGCGAGTATATGACTGCCAACGGTCAATGGGGACTTAACGTCCTGCAAACCGCCGACCACAAAATGCACCACACTTTTATTGAAGCTGTCTGCCTCGGTATTCTGGCGAACCTGATGGTTTGTCTGGCCGTGTGGATGAGCTACTCAGGTCGTAGCCTGATGGACAAAGCGTTCATCATGGTACTGCCCGTCGCCATGTTTGTCGCCAGCGGTTTTGAGCACAGTATCGCAAACATGTTTATGATTCCTATGGGTATTGTAATACGCGATTTCGCTACACCGGAGTTTTGGACCGCAGTCGGTTCGTCTCCGGAAAGTTTTTCTCACCTGACCGTGATGAGCTTCATCACTGATAACCTGATTCCGGTCACGATCGGTAATATTATCGGCGGCGGTTTGTTGGTCGGGTTGACATACTGGGTCATTTACCTGCGTGGTAACGAGCATCATTAATCTGTTGATGCCCATTACACGCAGTAAATAAAAAATCCACTTAAGAAGGTAGGTGTTACATGTCCGAGCTTAATGAAAAGTTAGCCACAGCCTGGGAAGGTTTTACCAAAGGTGACTGGCAGAATGAAGTAAACGTCCGTGACTTCATTCAGAAAAACTACACTCCGTATGAGGGTGACGAGTCCTTCCTGGCTGGCGCTACTGACGCGACCACCAAGCTGTGGGACAGCGTAATGGAAGGCGTTAAACAGGAAAACCGCACTCACGCGCCTGTTGACTTTGACACCTCCGTTGCTTCCACCATCACTTCTCACGACGCTGGCTACATCAACAAAGCGCTTGAGAAAATTGTTGGTCTGCAGACTGAAGCTCCGCTGAAACGTGCGATTATCCCGTTCGGCGGCATCAAAATGGTTGAAGGTTCCTGCAAAGCGTACAATCGCGAGCTGGACCCAATGCTCAAAAAAATCTTCACCGAATACCGTAAGACCCACAACCAGGGCGTATTCGATGTTTATACTCCGGACATCCTGCGTTGCCGTAAATCTGGCGTTCTGACCGGTCTGCCGGATGCGTATGGCCGTGGCCGTATCATCGGTGACTACCGTCGCGTAGCGCTGTACGGTATCGACTACCTGATGAAAGACAAATTCGCGCAGTTTACGTCTCTGCAATCCGATCTGGAAAACGGCGTAAATCTGGAAGCGACTATCCGTCTGCGTGAAGAAATCGCTGAACAGCACCGCGCTCTGGGTCAGATCAAAGAAATGGCGGCTAAATACGGCTGCGATATCTCTGGCCCGGCGACTAACGCTCAGGAAGCAATCCAGTGGACTTACTTCGGTTACCTGGCTGCGGTTAAATCTCAGAACGGCGCAGCAATGTCCTTCGGTCGTGTATCCACCTTCCTGGATGCGTACATCGAACGTGACCTGAAAGCAGGCAAAATCACCGAGCAAGACGCACAGGAAATGATTGACCACCTGGTCATGAAACTGCGTATGGTTCGCTTCCTGCGTACTCCTGAATATGATGAACTGTTCTCCGGCGACCCGATTTGGGCAACCGAATCTATCGGTGGTATGGGCGTTGACGGCCGTACTCTGGTCACCAAAAACAGCTTCCGCTTCCTGAACACCCTGTACACCATGGGGCCGTCTCCGGAGCCGAACATCACCGTTCTGTGGTCTGAAAAACTGCCGCTGAACTTCAAGAAATTCGCCGCTAAAGTCTCCATCGACACCTCTTCTCTGCAGTACGAGAACGATGACCTGATGCGTCCGGACTTCAACAACGATGACTACGCTATCGCATGCTGCGTAAGCCCGATGATCGTTGGTAAACAAATGCAGTTCTTCGGTGCGCGTGCAAACCTGGCGAAAACCATGCTGTATGCAATCAACGGCGGCGTTGATGAAAAACTGAAAATGCAGGTTGGTCCGAAATCCGAACCGATCAAAGGCGATGTTCTGAACTTCGACGAAGTGATGGATCGCATGGATCACTTCATGGACTGGCTGGCTAAACAGTATGTCACCGCGCTGAACGTTATCCACTACATGCACGACAAGTACAGCTACGAAGCCTCTCTGATGGCGCTGCACGACCGTGACGTTATCCGCACCATGGCGTGTGGTATCGCAGGTCTGTCCGTTGCGGCTGACTCCCTGTCTGCCATCAAATATGCGAAAGTTAAACCGATTCGTGACGAAGATGGTCTGGCTATCGACTTCGAAATCGAAGGCGAATACCCGCAGTTTGGTAACAACGACGCTCGTGTAGATGACATGGCGGTTGACCTGGTAGAACGTTTCATGAAGAAAATTCAGAAACTGACCACCTACCGTGGCGCTATCCCGACGCAGTCTGTTCTGACCATCACTTCTAACGTTGTGTATGGTAAGAAAACTGGTAACACCCCGGATGGTCGTCGTGCTGGCGCGCCGTTCGGACCAGGTGCTAACCCGATGCACGGTCGTGACCAGAAAGGCGCTGTCGCTTCTCTGACCTCCGTTGCTAAACTGCCGTTTGCTTACGCGAAAGATGGTATTTCTTATACCTTCTCTATCGTTCCGAACGCACTGGGTAAAGACGACGAAGTTCGTAAGACTAACCTGGCAGGTCTGATGGATGGTTACTTCCACCACGAAGCGTCCATCGAAGGCGGTCAGCACCTGAACGTCAACGTCATGAACCGTGAAATGCTGCTGGACGCGATGGAACATCCGGAAAAATATCCGCAGCTGACCATCCGTGTATCTGGTTACGCAGTACGTTTTAACTCCCTGACGAAAGAACAGCAGCAGGACGTTATTACTCGTACCTTCACGCAGACCATGTAATGGGTTTGACTGAAATTACGCCATAAAAAGCGTACAAAAAAGGCTCCATGTCAGTGGGGCCTTTTTAATTTTTATAAAAGCATATTTCGACAACCAGAATTTTTACTTATAAATAAAGTGTTATTATGTGATCTATATATTCTTCTCAGAATAGCATCAATTTCTCTTTTATTATTTTGATAATCATCATAATCCTTATTTAATACATCAGAAAACAGCATGGTGTTAGCTTCTGTAAAATCACATGACAATGACGGCATATATCCATGTAGCAGATAGATAAGTGTTGG
Source organism: Salmonella sp. A7 (assembly GCF_020181675.1). NCBI lineage: Bacteria > Pseudomonadati > Pseudomonadota > Gammaproteobacteria > Enterobacterales > Enterobacteriaceae > Salmonella > Salmonella sp. A7. The sequence goes on from NZ_CP084001.1 coordinate 2,885,636, forward strand.
ATGAAACATATCAAACAGGACTTCTCCCTCTAATTCCCAGTAACCTATTTTACAAAATTGGGTAGAAATCTCAAAAGACCCCATTTGAAGACAGCGTAGTTTATCCATCTCATCCTCAGTAAGCGTACCATTCCATTCAACACATGCCATTTTTCGATCTTCTCCAGATCGCATAAGCTTATAAACTTCATCCTTAATTTCATCATCTTCATTAACTTCCTGCCTAAGTTTAAAAGCAAAGTTTTCTAATAATTCTGGATAGCAAGCAATTTTTTCTCCATACTTAATACATACTTTAAAAAACAACTCTTCTTCATCTTCTTCCATCACTTTAAAAATACAGTTTTCTGAAACATTGAGGATACGATGCAAATTACATTTATCAATAACCTTGCCATCAATCTCAAATGAAACTTGTGTCTGACTCACATCAAAACGCATAACAAAGCGGTCTTGTTGAGATGGATTAGCATATTGTTTTAATTGTGCAAAGGCATATATCTTCTCCATACCGACTGTATCAACATTAAGGTCAGCTTGATTTTCACGTTCACATCCATGGATGAGTGTATATAATACCTCCAGTACCTCTCTTTTTTTGTGTGTTCTGAAGCAGTCCTTAAATCTATCCCATACCCCCATGTATAGCGCTTCTTCTTTGTCAGAACTCATCAAACGGACTAGCCGTGAAGCATTAACTTCATAGTTATGACGATTACCAAAACTTAACGTAACTGGCATAATAACTCCTTTGATTATTTACCGCGAAAGCAAAATTCAATCCGTTGCTCTCATTTTTTGATTAAAGCCACACTCTATTTAAGAGATTGAATCAGTCCGGCTTTAGAAATAACATCAGATTTAGACCTGATTGCATGTTGAATGCGGCGCCAGGCGCTGGACAGCGCATAACGTTCTTTGGACACATCTGAATTATGTTGAGAATTATTTTCGTTCTGACCACAACAAAACGGCGCCAACCATTTGAAAAAAGAGGCGGATCATAAACAGCAAAACCAGGGCGCTATGGATGATACACTTGCAGTATGTATTGCGGTTCGGGCGTTACGAGCTGATGAATGAGCCAGAATTTCTGGTGGTGCAAGTTATACAGCATAGATTTGCCGTATATTTTATACTGAATAGAGGTAAAATAGCTCCATTGCAGCACATTCTGGAACAGCCACACATTCTGTAGTCCAAAATTTACGCTCGCAGTACCGCTTTTTTACAGGATGCAACCCCCTTACCAGGGTGCTCAACATGCCCGGAATGTGTCCATAAACCCCATGTTATTTAGAGCTAGCCGAAGCGATATGAGTAACTTAACCGATTGTATTACAAATGAAAGTGTTGCAGTAACTGCTGATAAAAAGCCGGTTATTGGTCGCATTCACTCCTTTGAATCCTGTGGCACCGTTGATGGCCCAGGCATCCGCTTTATTACCTTTTTCCAGGGCTGCCTGATGCGCTGCCTGTATTGCCATAACCGCGACACATGGGATACGCATGGCGGTAAAGAAATCACCGTTGAAGACTTAATGAAAGAGGTGGTGACCTATCGGCATTTTATGAATGCTTCTGGCGGCGGCGTGACGGCATCCGGCGGCGAGGCCATTTTGCAGGCAGAATTTGTACGCGACTGGTTTCGCGCCTGTAAAAAAGAAGGTATCCACACCTGTCTCGACACCAACGGCTTTGTGCGCCGTTATGACCCGGTGATTGATGAATTGCTGGACGTTACCGATCTGGTGATGCTCGATCTCAAGCAGATGAATGATGAGATCCACCAGAATCTGGTCGGTGTCTCTAATCACCGGACGCTGGAATTCGCTCAGTATTTATCAAAGAAAAATGTGAAGGTCTGGATCCGTTACGTTGTCGTTCCCGGCTGGTCTGACGACGATGATTCCGCGCATCGCCTGGGTGAGTTTACCCGCGATATGGGGAATGTCGAAAAAATCGAACTGCTGCCCTATCATGAGCTGGGCAAACATAAATGGGTGGCAATGGGCGAAGAATATAAACTGGATGGCGTGAAGCCGCCTAAAAAAGAGACCATGGAGCGTGTGAAGGGCATTCTTGAGCAGTATGGTCATAAAGTGATGTATTAATCGCCTGCTATCTTATCCGCTTTTAAACGGCTACCCGTGACGGTAGCCGTTTTGCTGTCTGGATAACGCTCTTACCGCTAAAATACCCGACTCCGCCGTCAGACAGGCCTGGTTAACAATATTGCGCTTACCAGGTATTAAATACAGAGTCGCTTATCTGCTGCTGGGTTGAAGGTCTGACAACTATTGCTGACCCGGTGCCTGTTAATACCATGGTCTCCGCCTGGAACCCAGGCACCTGTGACCTTAAAAGGCGCTCGCCTGACAGGAGCGCCGTGGAAAAGAGCGTCGTTATGTGTTTCTACGCGCCAGCAGTGGGAAAATTAACCCCAACCCGACCAGGACAAAAGGCGTCACGATGTTCAACGTCAGCTGGAATGTCCACTCCGGTGTGAACGCCTCCATTTTGGGGAAAATACCGGTAAGGCAGGCAAACGCGGTGAAGGCAAAACACCATATTCCCACAGTTAACGCCAACGCCCGGTTGCGAATAAACACATATTCGGGTTTGTACTTTTTCGCCAGTCGAATGACAGCAATAAAGGCGACAAATACCCACAGATAGCGCAGCGGCATAACAACTGAGTTGAGATTAAGCAGCCATTTGTACAGGTTGTTCATATCGCCGATGCCAAGCGTTGGCAACATAATCAAGATAGCGACCAACACCAATGTCAGCAAATAACCGTTAACTGGCGTACCTGAAGCGTTAGTACGGCATAAGCGCTGCGGGATATATTTACTGTCTGCATCACCCAGCAATACTTTTAGTGGCGCATCAATAGAAAACACCAGCGCGGCGATTTGCCCCAGAGTATTGGCAATGGCATAAATCACCATTAATGAATTACCCATATGGTAATACTCACCCAATTTCTGGAATGCATAATATTGCCCATTGGTCATTAAATCGTCAGGTATATGCCGGGAATCAAACATCATTCCCATCGCCAACGAACCGAGGATAGCGCAGACCGCAACCATGACGGCTAAAAAGAGCATCCCCTTCGGAAATTCTTTTCCTGGATTCCGCGTCTGGTTAACGTAAGGCGAGATCTTCTCTGCCCCACCAACCGCAAAGACCAACATAGAGATGGTGGTGATATAGGTAAAATCGATATGAGGAATAAATGACTGCCAGGTGATGTTAGTGGTCGCAATTTCAACGTTTGTAATTGCTGGCGCGGTCACTGCCATCACAACATATAAAATTGACATGATAAACATGGCAATTCCGGCCACAGATCCAACAACCTTTAGCGATTTCATCCCCCGGGAAGCAACCCACATAAAGAAAACAAACAATGCCAGCGTCAGCCCCTGCAAGGCAACGACGGTATATTCTTTTATCAACGAGCCGTCGCCTTTTAAAGCCCATCCCAATGCAATGAGTATCGCCTGCGGCTTTTGCGCCAGGTAGGGAATATGCACGACCCAATACGTCCATGCCGCAAGGTAAGCCAACCCCGGCCCCATCGTATGCTTAATCCAGGTACTGACGCCCCCTTTTCCCTCTTTGAAGGTTGAGCCCAGTTGCCCCACGATTAAGGCATAAGGAATAAAATAGAGCGCAAAAATAAACACCCAGGAGAAGACAACCACTAACCCCTGGTTAGCATAGTTATTGACAACATTGCCGAATCCCCAAACGGTAATAAACGACATCAGGGCGATGTTGTACCATCGCAACTGTTTTTCCTGCACATTCGGCATAACGTGATCCTTCGTGAACACAATGCTATTACTATAAATGAAGCGGGGAATTATGCGCGGTAAAGACGAAGAGAGAAAATAGAGGAGCGCAAAATTATAACCTTCGGCACATTTTATTTTTCAGTAAAGCAAGAAAATTATGCAGGTCAATTATTTTACGTAAAACATAAACAAAGAGTATGCAAGACTCACGTCCTGCATACGATTCAGAGAACAGTTAGATGTGGGCGACAGGATTAGGCGTCTGGCCGGCGTTACGTAACAGCATCAGCAGATAAATAAACGATACGCTGGCGATCATAATAAACAGCAGATTATCTGAATAATTCTGCATTAACATCGCAGCAAAAGACGGCCCCAACAGGCTCCCTACTGTATAACTTAACAACAGCGCCTGGTTCATTGCCACAAGCTGGTGATGTTCGACTTTTTCACAGGCCCAGGCCATTGCGACGGGATAAAGCGTAAAACCCGCCGCCCCCAGAATAAACAGAGCTGGCGCCATCGCCGCCTGGGTTAACATGGCAATACTACCGAGTATGACAACGAAGACCTGTACGCGTAACACCAGCAAGCGACCAAATTTGTCCGCCAGACGTCCCATTGGCCATTGCCCCAAAATGCCGGCGCTCACCAGCACCGCCATCCAGAAACCGATGCTGGCGTTAGCCATCCCCTGATGCTTCAGATATAACGGCATCAGGCCATATAATGAACCAAGAACAATGCCGGAAATAATGCAACCATTCACGCCAAGACGCGCCTGGCGTAGCTTCAGCATGGCGCTAATAGAAGAGGAATGACGTGCCTGCGTTTGCTGATTTACAATTCGGGTAAAGAGTAGCGGCAGAATTCCCGCCAGAATCATTCCGGTCACCCAGGGAAGAACGTGCAGCAATTCACCAGATACTTTACTGACCAATAATTGTCCAAGGAAGGTCCCCATGTAATAGACCATCATATAGGCAGCCAGCAGGCGCCCGCGATTATGCGAGGTTCCGCTGCACATCAACGCGCTTTCGACAACCACCCAAATCATGGCGCAGCCGATACCGGCAATAAAACGCCAGCTCATCCAGCTCCAGAACCCCACCATCACGCCCAACCCGACACAACCCGCGGCGAAGATCAGCGAGGCAAGATAATAGCTACGGTTAAACCCAATGCGTTTAATTAAATACCCGGTAAATAACGTCCCGACCAGATTGCCGGTAAAATAAGACGAGCTGACCATCCCCACCTGCCAGGTCGGAAGGTTTGCCTGAGCAAGCCACAGCGGCACAAGCGTATTCAGTACCGCAATGGCCAGGGTCAACAAAAGTAGCCCGCACAGCAAAAGCATGACGGGACGGGTATAGGTGGACATGAATAAAAACCGTGAGGAAGTTCAAATTTCATGCGCATCATGCCATCGCCAAAAACATTGTCAATCGGCTCCGCATGGGCGATCCGCAAGTTTTGAGACTATCGATTTGATTTACTTATTCTGCACGTGAATATATTAAAAGGCTAAAAATTCATCCCCTTGTTTTTATTGATCTAACCCGCAAAATCGGCGTTTTGTTCAGTCGAAAAATTTCATGGTTCCTTTAGCTTCGTTTTCTTCTCTATGGATTTATATGCACCTTCTCCGCCCCGGTTATATCCCTTAAATTGATGGCGGCTAAAGGCGTATTCGGCCTGCACGTTCTGCAGGCCGAATACGCGTCAACGCGTTAGCTGGCTACCGCCATGCCCACGGTCATATGCAGCCCATAGAATACGCCGCGGCCAATCAATTCCCCCGCCAGCATCAGAATGAAGGCGACAGAGAGCAACGGTACCGCAGGTTGATACCCTTTTAACTGTGGCACAATCCAGCAGCACAACGCCGCCGCAAGCAGCACCATACGCCAAGCCATCAGCGAGCCATAATCCGGCACCAGAGCAGACGCCTGCTGAATGGAACTGTGAATCGTCGCCAGTTCCGCGCCCTGCATGGCCACCATAATGGCAATAACCACCAGCGCCAGCACCGACACCGCAGGCAACAGACGCATCGCCCAACCGTTCACGCCCGCGATGCGCAGCAGCAGATAACCCAGTAGCGGCCCCCCCATAAAGAGCGTCAGGAAGAAGCCCAGCGGCGTCCAGACGCTATACCAGGTCGGTACTGTATCGATGCTGTTATAGACGCGTACCATCATCCAGACGAAGACGACGCCCAGTACCATCGTGATAATCAGCCAGAGTGTGCGCAGTGCCGGCGGCAGCTTTTTCAGTACCGCCAGCAGCCAGCCAATCCCGCCGACCGCAAAAAACACCGAGCCGCTGGCAATTTCATTGCTCAGTGCGGAAGCACCTACGCGGTTAAGCGAGTTAAACGCGCGCATCGGCGAGCCCAGATGCAGCATCGAGGCGATAAAGCCAATCCCCATCAGCACCCACAGACCAAACATACAGGCGATCACCCGCTGCTGCGTTTCCGCGCGCAGGTCGCCCTTCATCAGCGCCAGAGCCAGAACAATAAAACCACCGGCCACGCACTGACCAAAGACCGTGAAGATCATCAACGGCCATTCATGCCATCCACTTCCCATCTTATACCTCCTTCGGATTGGCCAGATAACCGGTGGTGTCCCCGGTCGGGCGGCTGTTGGCGTTGGGTTTAATCACAATATTCGGCTTCGTGAAATGCGCGCGCGGCAACGGCGCGACGGCAGCCAGCTCACCGTGTTTTTTGCGCAGTTCGTCTATCGGGCCGAAATCCAGCGCCCGCAGCGGACAGGATTCGACGCAGATCGGTTTCTTGCCTTCCGCCACCCGGTCATAACAGCCGTCGCACTTGGTCATATGACCTTTGGCCGCGTTGTATTGCGGCGCGCCGTACGGGCAGGCCATGTGGCAGTAGCGGCAACCGATACAGACCTCTTCGTTCACCACCACAAAACCGTCATCGCGCTTGTGCATCGCGCCGCTCGGGCAGACTTTGGTACAGGCCGGGTCTTCGCAGTGGTTGCATGAAATAGAGAGATAATAGGCAAAGACGTTCTGGTGCCAGACGCCGTTATCTTCCTGCCAGTCACCGCCTGCATACTCATAAATGCGGCGGAAGCTGACATCCGGGGTCAAATCTTTGTAGTCCTTGCAGGCCAGTTCGCAGGTTTTGCAACCGGTGCAACGGCTGGAATCAATAAAAAATCCATACTGGGTTGTCATCGGTTACTCCTTACGCCTTTTCAACCTGAACGAGGTTCGTATGTGACGGGTTCCCCTTCGCCAGCGGAGAAGGACGTTGGGTCGTCAGTACGTTAATACATCCGCCCTGATCCACGCGTTTTGCATCCGGGTCGTACCATGCGCCTTCTCCCAGGGCGACCACGCCCGGCATCATGCGCGGCGTCACTTTAGCCTCGATATGTACTTCGCCGCGATCGTTGAAGATGCGGACTTTATCGCCATTGTTGATACCGCGTTTCTGCGCATCCATTGGGTTAATCCACATTTCCTGGCGACAGGCGGCTTTCAGTACGTCTACGTTGCCATAAGTGGAATGCACACGCGCTTTATAGTGGAAACCCGTCAACTGCAGCGGGAATTTATCCGTTAGCGGATCGTTATAGTTTTCAAAACCTGGCGTATAGATCGGTAATGGATCGATCACGTCACCTTCCGGCAACTCCCAGGTGGCGGCGATATCCGCCAACGCCTGTGAATAGATTTCAATCTTGCCCGATGGCGTTGTAAGTGGATTCGCTTGCGGATCTTCGCGGAAGTCTTTATAGGCGACATGGTGGCCTTCGGGGTCACGCTGTTTGAAGATGCCTTGCTTACGGAACTCCTCAAAGGTGGGCAGATTCGGAATGGATTTACGCGACTGTTCGTACAGATGACGCATCCACTCTTCTTGCGTCCGTCCTTCGGTAAACTGTTGTTCCACGCCAAGACGTTTCGCCAGTTCGCTGGTCATCTCATAAATCGTCTTACACTCGAAGCGCGGTTTAATCGCCTGGTCAGTGAAGATAACGTAAGACATGTTCCCGCAGGAGGCATCCAGCGCAAAGTCCATCTGCTCAGAAGCAGTGCAATCAGGCAACAGAATATCGGCGTATTTTGCCGACGATGTCATATGACAGTCGATAACGACGATCATTTCGCATTTCTTGTCATCCTGCAGGATTTCGTGGGTGCGGTTAATCTCAGAGTGCTGGTTAATCAAACAGTTGCCAGCATAGTTCCAGATCATTTTGATCGGCACGTCCAGCTTATCTTTCCCCCGCACGCCATCACGCAGCGCCGTCATTTCCGGGCCGCGTTCAATGGCATCGGTCCACATAAACATGGAGATGCTGGTTTCAACCGGGTTTTCTAACGTGGGCATACGTTCAAATGGCAGGGCATAAGACCCTTCGCGCGCGCCGCTGTTACCGCCGTTAATCCCAACATTACCCGTCAGGATCGCCAGCATCGAGATGGCGCGCGTGGCGATTTCTCCATTAGCATGACGCTGTGGTCCCCACCCCTGGCAAATATAGGCGGGTTTAGCGCTGCCGATTTCTCGCGCCAGCTTAATAATGCGATCCGCCGGAATACCGGTAATTTGCGCCGCCCACTCCGGCGTCTTCGCAATACCGTCTTTACCCTGGCCCAGAATATAGGCTTTGTAGTGACCGTTTTTCGGCGCGCTGGCAGGCAAGGTTTTTTCGTCATAACCGACGCAATATTTATCCAGGAACGGCTGATCGACCATGTTCTCGGTGATTAAGACATATGCCAGACCATTGACCAGCGCCGCATCGGTACCTGGACGAATCGGAATCCACTCATCTTCGCGACCGGCGCCGGTGTCGGTGTAACGAGGATCGATAATGATCATCCGCGCGTTTGATTTCTGCCGCGCCTGTTCAAGATAATACGTTACACCGCCCCCGCTCATGCGGGTTTCGCCAGGGTTATTACCAAACAACACCACCAGCTTACTGTTTTCAATGTCGGATGGACTATTGCCATCCGCCCAGCCGCCATAGGTGTAATTCAGACCCGCTGCGATTTGCGCGGAAGAGTAATCACCGTAGTGATTAAGATAACCGCCGCAGCAGTTCATCAGACGGGCGACCAGCGTTTTTCCTGGCGGCCATGAACGTGTCAAAGTGCCGCCCAGCGTACCCGTGCCATAGTTCAGATAAATGGACTCGTTGCCATACTCTTTGATAAGACGCTGCATATTGGTAGCAATGATATCGTAGGCTTCGTCCCAGCTAATACGCTCAAATTTACCTTCGCCGCGCGCGCCGACGCGCTTCATCGGATACTTGAGCCGATCCGGGTTATAGACGCGACGACGCATAGAACGACCGCGCAGGCAGGCGCGAACCTGGTGCAGGCCATCGTAATCATCGTTTCCGGTATTATCCGTTTCTACATATTTGATTTCGCCATCCACAACATGCATACGTAGCGGACAACGGCTGCCACAGTTTACCGTACAGGCGCTCCAGACGACTTTCTCGCCGGTTTTCGCCGGGCTTATCGCCTCTGCGGCGTTAGCGATGCGGGTAAATGGCAGGGTAAATGCGCTACTGGCCATCGCCAGGCCGCCTATCGCGGTGGTTTTGACTAAACCACGACGGCTCACCTCGGCTGCCAGCACGGCATCAGGGATCTTAGTTTTCATAAGGGCTCACTCTGCTGCTCACAATAAAAAAAACAATAAAACGATGTATAGAATTTTATATAGCGATAACGTCGCTATAAAGTCTGATATATACCGAAAAATAGAAAAATAGCGTTAAAAACTGACCTTCATTCGAAATCAGTATTACCCCTAATAGGGTAGGGATTATTGTCCGGTATCAAACTGGCATAAAAAAAGCGCCCGAAGGCGCTTTTTAGAAGAAGAGAAAGCGAGGATTAGCCGATATATTCCAGTCCGTTCATGTACGGACGTAATACTTCCGGCACTTCAATGCGACCATCAGCCTGCTGATAGTTTTCCATCACGGCCACCAGGGTACGACCTACCGCCAGACCAGAACCATTCAGGGTATGGACCAGACGGGTCTTTTTGTCGGACTTGCTGCGACAGCGTGCCTGCATACGACGCGCCTGGAAGTCCCAGACGTTAGAGCAGGAAGAGATCTCGCGGTAGGTATTCTGCGCCGGAACCCAGACTTCGAGGTCATAGGTTTTGCAGGCGCCGAAGCCCATATCACCAGTGCACAGAATAATTTTACGGTACGGCAGTCCCAGTAGCTGGAGCACTTTTTCCGCGTGACCGGTCATCTCTTCCAACGCAGCCATAGAATCTTCCGGGCGAACGATCTGCACCATTTCCACTTTGTCAAACTGATGCATACGAATCAGGCCACGGGTATCACGACCATAAGAACCTGCTTCAGAACGGAAACAAGGCGTATGCGCCGTCATTTTAATTGGCAGCTGATCTTCGTCGATGATTTCATCGCGTACCAGATTGGTCAGCGGAACCTCCGCCGTCGGGATCAAAGCATAGTTGCTGCTGTCTGCTTCTTCTTCCAGCGGACGGGTATGGAACAAATCGCCTGCGAATTTCGGCAGTTGACCGGTGCCATACAGCGTGTCGTGGTTAACCAGATACGGCACGTAGTTTTCGCTATAGCCGTGCTGTTCCGTATGCAGATCCAACATGAACTGCGACAATGCGCGATGCATACGCGCAATCTGTCCTTTCATCACTACAAAACGGGAGCCGGTCAGCTTAACCGCGGCGGCAAAGTCGAGGCCGGAGTGCATTTCCCCTAAGGTGACGTGATCGCGGATTTCAAAATCAAACTCACGCGGGGTACCCCAGCGGCTGACTTCAACGTTGTCGTTTTCATCTTTACCTACCGGCACTTCATCCGCAGGCAGGTTTGGGATGGTCAGCGCGATATTGCGGATCTCCGCCAGCAAGGTATCCAGCTCGGCTTTCGCCGCATCCAGCTCTTCGCCCAGTTTATTCACTTCCAGGCGTAAAGGCTCGATATCTTCCCCGCGCGCTTTCGCCTGGCCGATGGATTTCGATCGAGAATTACGCTCCGCCTGCAGGTTTTCCGTGTTGACCTGCAAAACTTTACGACGCTCTTCAAGAGCGCGCAGCTTATCTACATCCAGCTTAAAGCCCCGGCGTGCCAGTTTTTCAGCGACTGCGTCTGGCTCATTACGCAGCAGATTGGGATCGAGCATGCTTATCCTGTGCTTATCGAATAATAAAAGGAAACGCGATCAATTGATGATCGCCTCTGATTGTATTGATGAACGTAAACCGCGTTTACGTAATAGCGACGTTTTCGCCTTACCTGACCGACGACAGCAACAACGCATCCATTGCGCTATACCTGCGGACCTCATAAGCAACGTGCTATCAGGCATAACGAGATTCATCATCAACGCCATGATACCTGGAGCATCATATTTAGAGATAACCTTACCGCAACGTTTACACTAGCGGTAGCGTTTTGTGGGGCTATTTTGATCCTGTTCAGCCAGCCAGGCGAGCTTTTCGCCAATCTTGCCTTCCAGACCACGATTTGTCGGATGATAATAGCGCGTTTGCGCGATTTCCGGCGGGAAGTACACTTCACCCGCAGCATAGGCATTGGGCTCATCGTGGGCATAGCGGTACTCCTGGCCATAACCCATCTCTTTCATCAGTTTGGTTGGCGCATTACGCAGATGGACAGGAACGTCATAATCAGGACGTTCGCGCGCGTCGGCCAGCGCAGCCTTAAAGGCGGTATAGACGGCGTTGCTCTTCGGCGCGCAGGCGAGATAAACGATAGCCTGCGCGATCGCCCTTTCGCCTTCAGCCGGACCAACGCGGGTGAAACAATCCCACGCGGCAATAGCGACCTGCATCGCGCGCGGATCGGCATTACCCACATCTTCCGAGGCAATCGCCAGGCAGCGACGCGCCACGTACAGCGGATCGCCTCCCGCGGTAATGATACGGGCATACCAATAGAGGGCGGCATCCGGCGCGCTGCCGCGCACTGATTTATGTAAGGCGGAAATAAGATCGTAGAAGCGATCGCCTTTGTTATCAAAACGCGCGCTGCGCTCGCCGGCGATCTCGGTCAACAAGGAGGGCAATAAAACGCGTTTGCCGCTATCATCCGCCTCCGCCATATCGGCCATCATTTCCAGCGTATTTAAGGCGCGCCGCGCGTCGCCATTGACCAGCTCAGCAATCGCTCGCCGTGTCTCATCCGGTAACACGATATCCTGATCGCCGTAACCACGCGTTTTGTCCTGCATCGCCTGGTCCAGTACTTGCTCAATATCGTCAGTGGTCAACGATTTCAGCAAATAGACCCGCGCTCGCGACAAGAGCGCCGAGTTCAGCTCAAAAGAGGGATTTTCCGTGGTCGCGCCGATAAAGGTGATAGTGCCATCTTCGATATGCGGTAAAAAGGCGTCCTGCTGGCTTTTGTTAAAGCGATGCACTTCATCAACAAACAGGATGGTACGGCGACCGGCATTACGATTCTGGCGGGCGCGCTCGATAGCTTCGCGAATCTCTTTTACCCCAGAAGTGACGGCGGAAATACGCTCGACATCGGCGCTGGCGTAGCGGGCGATCACTTCAGCGAGCGTGGTTTTCCCCGTCCCTGGCGGCCCCCATAAAATCATGGAGTGCAGATGCCCGGCCTCAATAGCGCGAGGCAACGGCTTACCTGCGGCCAGCAAATGCTGCTGGCCGATATACTGCGCTAAATTTTCCGGCCGCATTCGCGCGGCCAGCGGTTGAAACGTATTATCAGAAAAATCGAGCGACAGATTGCTCACTCATCGCCTCTACTTACGTTGGTCGTCTATCGTTACCCCTTGCGGCGGAGTAAACGTAAATTTTGACGGATCAACAGCGCCGTTTTGCTGGGATTTTAGCTGATAGGCGCTACGCTGATCGTCTTGTTCTACGGCGCTAAACTGGTGGATAGTCCCGTCGCGTCCCACATTGATGGTGAACTGTTTCAGATTGCCGTTGCTGGCTTTCGGCGTCAGCACAAAATTATCGCCATCCTGCTTAATATTATACTGCTGCCAGTCGCTGGCCTGGTTGCGGGCAATCAGCATAAACGGTGTATTTCCGGTGGCATCTTTCAACCACGTGGCGGTAGCCTGTTCTACAAACGGGTTATAGAACCATAACGTTTTGCCGTCAGAAACCAGAATACTCTCGTCAGGTTGCGTCATATGCCAGTTGAATAGATTTGGCCGCTTAACCCATAAATCACCCTGTCCCTCCTGCACCGCGGCACCGCTGCCATCGGTGACTTTTTGAGTAAAGGTGGCATGAAAGCTGCTCACTTTATCCAGACGGCTTTTCAGAGAGCTGGCGGCGTCAGCCCATACGCTGCTGGCTACAACGCTTGAAAGTAATGCACAGGCGATTGCCATTTTTTTCATCATTATTCCTCAGGTTTCGACACTCCCGACCAGGAGCTCCTTTTGCTTTCTATTCCAGGCCAAAAATCAGCATGAGGAAAGAAGAAAATACTGAATTTTGTTGCCGGATGGCAGCCTGCACAGCGCCATCCGGCTTACAGGTTTACTCAAAAGGCGGCGGAGCCAGCACTTCACGATTACCGTTATGCCCCTGAGCGCTGACAATACCCTGCGCTTCCATCTGTTCGATAATACGCGCCGCACGGTTATAGCCGATGCGGAACTGACGCTGAACGCCGGAAATGGACGCTTTACGCTTCTGGGTGACGAAATTAACGGCCTGATCGAATAGCGCATCTAATTCTTCGCCGCCGTCAAAACCGCCACCGCCACCTTCGCTTTCGCTGTCGGAGGTAATGCCATCCACATATTGCGGACGACCGCGCGCTTTCCAGTCCTGCACCACCGCATGGACTTCCTGGTCACGCACAAACGCCCCATGGACACGTACCGGCATGGTGGAGTTTGGTCCGGAATAGAGCATGTCCCCCATTCCCAATAGCGACTCAGCGCCACCCTGATCAAGAATGGTGCGGGAGTCGATCTTACTGGATACGGTAAAAGCGATACGGGTTGGTATGTTGGCTTTAATTAAACCAGTAATCACATCGACCGACGGACGCTGCGTCGCCAGTACCAGGTGAATCCCCGCGGCGCGCGCTTTCTGCGCCAGACGCGCGATCAGCTCTTCAACTTTTTTACCGACGGTCATCATCAGGTCGGCAAATTCATCAACCAGTACCACGATATACGGCAGTTTTTCCAGAACCGGATGCTGAACATCCATACTGTCGCCCGGCTTCCAGTACGGGTCCGGAATCGGGCGTCCCATGCGGGCCGCTTCGGCGATTTTCTCGTTATACCCAGCCAGATTACGCACGCCGAGCGCGGACATCAGCTTATAGCGACGCTCCATCTCATTGACGCTCCAGCGTAACGCGTTAGCCGCGTCTTTCATGTCGGTAACAACTTCTGTCAGCAGATGCGGTATACCCTCATAGACCGAGAGTTCTAACATTTTCGGGTCGATCATGATAAAGCGAACGTCTTCCGGCTGCGCTTTATACAGCATACTGAGGATCATGGCGTTAACTCCGACCGACTTACCGGAACCGGTCGTACCGGCCACCAGCAGGTGAGGCATTTTCGCCAGATCCGCCACTACCGGATCGCCCGCGATATCCTTACCTAACACCACGGTAAGCGGCGACGGATTCTCGCGGAATTTGGCGTTATCCAACACTTCGCGCAGATAAACGGTTTGCCGTTTCTTGTTCGGCAATTCCAACCCTACGTAAGGTTTGCCTGGAATGACCTCCACAACGCGTACGGCTACCGTTGACAATGAGCGCGCCAGATCCCGGGAAAGGTTGGAGATACGCGCCGCTTTAACGCCCGGGGCCAGATTCAGTTCAAAGCGAGTAATGACCGGGCCTGGCGAATAGTTCACCACATCAGCTTTAATGCGGAAATCCGCCAGACGCGCTTCAACCAGACGCGCCATTTGCTCCAGCGCAAAGGTATCTACCGGTTCAACTTCGCTCGGCGGCGGCGTCAGAAGATCTAACGAAGGCAGCGGCGTCGTCGGACGCTGTAATGGACGACTGTCGCCGTTACGCATCAACAGCGGGTGAATCAGGCTGTCTTGCGGCGCTGTCGGCTGTTGCGGCTGCTGATACTGCGGTTGCGGCGCTACCGGCTGTTGCGGCTGCTGATACTGCGGCTGCGGCGCTGTCGGTTGCTGCGGCTGCTGATACTGTGGCTGCGGCGCTACCGGCTGCTGCGGCTGCTGATACTGTGGCTGCGGCGCTACCGGCTGTTGCGGCTGCTGATACTGCGGTTGCGGTGCTATCGGCTGCTGCGGCTGCTGGTACTGTGGCTGCGGCGCTACCGGCTGTTGCGGCTGTTGATACTGCGGCTGCGGCGCTACCGGCTGTTGCGGCTGTTGATACTGCGGCTGCGGTGCTACCGGCTGCTGAACAGGCGTTGATTCGGGCATGACACTCGGCGTGAACAGCGGTTCGTGCGGACCTTCATCAACCAATACTTTCATTGGCGAGAAATCCAGATCGTCCAGTGAGAACGGCTGCGCGCCAGCGGGTTGCTCGCCGGAATATCGCTGCTGTTGCGAAGCGGCAAACTGGCGGGCTAATTCAGCTTCCGCAGCGGTATCGTCATCTTCTGCCTGTTGAGTATCATGCTGATACGTCTCACCATAACGATGCTGCTGCGACTGCGCAAACTGACGGGCTAACTCGTCCTGATGCATTGCATCTATTTCTTCATCGGTTAGCTGCGCGCCCGTCTCGTACTGATTGCGCTCCGCCTCGCGGGCTTTTTCTTCTGCAATCCTCTGTGACGGCAGCTTAATACCGTACGACGCCAGTTCCCGTCGGGTCGGCACGCGAACGCGGTTCGGACGCGGCAGTTGCGGACCAATCCCCTCTTTCACCTGCGGACGCGGCGCGCCGCCGGTAGCCAGACCAAATGCAGGCGCAGCGGCCGCGGTGCCTGCTGCCAGAGCGCCACTCTTAATACCTGCGTCAAGCGACGCGGCGGCGGCTACCGCTTCCACTGGCGGTATGGATGGCGCGACAGATACCGTAGGTTTGACCGGCACGTTCTCTTTTACCGGCTCCGGAATCGGTTGATACCATGCCGCCAGTTGTTCGCGCTCACGGGCGCGTTTCTCTTCCACCTCTTCAAAATAGTAAAGCGGAGGACGGGCGGGTCTGGTCTCTTCTATGACAGGTTCAGGCTCGGTGGCAACCGGCTGTTCGATAACCGGCGGCATGTGGGAAGGTTCAGCCGCTATCGGCTCCGGCTGATAAACCGGCGTCGGCTGATGGGTCGGCTCCGGCTGCCAGTGTTGTTCGGCATCCGGCGCCTGCCATTGCGGCTGTGTTTCCTGCGGCGCAAGAGAGTCATACTCTGCTGCGGTCGCTGGCGTCGCGGCGTATTGCGGCGCGGAAGCGACAGGCACAGGTTGCTGCCACGGCGCACTTTGCGCCTCCTGCGGTTGAGCATATTGCGGATGCGGCTGATACCCCTCCGGCGCAGGCGCGATAACCGGCTCGCCGGTTTGCGGCCCCGGTACGGGCTGCCACTCCACGGTCGGTTGCGCGACAACCGGCTCAGCCCCCGGCATGGGCGGCGTTTGCATTATGGGATCGGCGGACGCTGCCCACGTCTGGGTGACGGCAGTTGCGGCCGCAGCGGCGGCAACCGGTTCGGTGACAGAATGGCCGTTTAACAGCGGATCATATTCATCATATTCCGGCTGCGTCGCACGGTTGCCCGAAAACAGAACGTCGTCGGGATCGGCAGCGACGCCGCGCGCGCTATACTGAATGTCCTCGTCATCATCCATCCGTTTGCCGGAAAAGAGCGCGGCATCGGTCTGACGGCCCCGTGGATTGCTGAATTTTTCAGCCAGTCGCTTACGACGCGCCAACGCGCCGCGCAAAATACGCGCCCGGCGAGATTCACGCTGCACGCCGTCGGTTTCTTCATCGTATTCGTCATCATACTCTTCGTCGTCAACCCACGTATCATCACGCCGGGTACGGTTGCTGGCGAAGGTCAGTATATTAAGCAACCAGCCGCCTAATTTTTCGGCGATACTAACCCAGGACCAACCGGTAAAGAGCGTCAGCCCGGCAGCCCAAATACAGAGAAGCATTATCGTTCCGCCGCTACTATGCAACAACGGCTGCAGCGTGGTGCTTAACAGGCTGCCAATTACGCCGCCGGAGGCGAAATACCAGATATCGTCGGCATTAATGGCCGCCAGACCGCAGGAAGTGAGAATCAGCGCCAGCACGCCGATAAGGCGTAGCGACACAGCAAAATAGTCGATGTAATCATCCGTAGACTGATGACGCCACGCAAACCAACACCCGCCGACAATAATGACAGGGATGGTGTAGGCCATTACGCCAAAAATAAAGAACAGTGTATCGGCCAGCCACGCGCCCGGCGCGCCGCCTAAATTATGGATGGGTTCATGCCAGGCGGTTTGCGACCAACTGGGGTCCGAAGGGTTAAAGCTCAACAAGGCCGCCATCAGCCAGACGGCAAAAAGGGCAATAAGTATCAACAACGCTTCCAGAAGTCGGCGCCCGCTGCTTAACTTCGTCAATGTGACGTCTTTGTCTTCAGTATATTCCTGGCTCAAAAAAGGCTCTCCAGGTTCCAGGCTTTTCCCGCCCGATGCTAAAACGGACAACAGCACCGGGTTACCCCGGCACTGTTGCTGTATGGATTAACAGGAGTGTAATCAAACTACGGCGATTTTGCACCTGTTCCGTGTTAGCGTGTCTTAATAACCAGACGATTACTCTGTTTTACCTCTTCCATCACTACGTAAGTTCGGGTGTCGTTCACACCTGGCAAGCGCAGCAACGTCTCTCCCAATAGTTTTCGATACGCTGACATATCCGGTACACGGGTTTTCAACAGGTAGTCGAAATCGCCGGAAACCAAATGACACTCCTGAATCTCTTCAAGCTTTTGCACGGCGGCATTAAACTGTTCAAACACATCCGGCGCGCCGCGATTTAAGGTAATCTCAACGAATACCAGAAGTGACGCATCCAGATAATGCGGGTTCAACAGCGCCGTATAGCCCTGGATAAACCCCTGTCGCTCCAGCCGACGCACACGCTCAAGGCAAGGTGTCGGCGAAAGCCCTACTCGTTTAGAAAGCTCGACGTTGGAAATACGCCCATCCTTTTGCAGTTCATTAAGAATGTTACGATCGATACGGTCGAGATCTTTGCCAGGGCGCTTCTTGCTATCTACCATTATTATTGTCTCTCTGTATTCCTTCCCTACTCCTGCCTGACTCTACTCACATCACTGTTCAGAGTCGCTGCCCATCACAATAGACCGAAACCCAGAGGGATTAACGGCGCGCAATGCCTGGTCTATGGTGAGAAGACCGTTGCCTCGCGGCAGCTATCGACATCACGAATGGCGTCTGTCCACGCCATGCGTAGATTTCACTAGCCCGGTAAACATGGTATTTACATGCATGATTATGCAGCACATACATAACACAGTTTTTTTCTTCCTCGAATGTTTTCGCAAAACAGCAGGTGATTGTCAAAGCAAAACATCGATTTTTAGTACAACATGCCAGTTATTCATTAGAGAGGGCGGTAAACTGTCATTTCGTCACCTTATAAGTTACCGATTTCAAGTAAAATTTGTGATGATAACGTCGCTGTCCCGGTCGTTCATCGGTTCATGCTATTACACATATTGTTAACAAAATCGTTATGCTCTTTTTTTACGTCTGTAAATTCCCTACAATTCTGCTCATTGTCTGCCAACAACTATGGGGATCTCATGGGCACGACCAAACACAGTAAGCTGCTTATTCTGGGCTCAGGACCGGCGGGATATACCGCGGCGGTGTATGCCGCGCGCGCAAATTTACAGCCAGCACTTATTACCGGTATGGAAAAAGGCGGTCAACTGACTACCACGACGGAAGTGGAAAACTGGCCCGGCGATCCAAACGATTTGACCGGCCCGCTGCTGATGGAACGCATGCATGAACATGCGGCAAAATTTGAAACCGAGATAATTTTTGATCACATCAACAAAGTGGATCTGCAAAATCGTCCGTTCCGTCTGACAGGTGACAGCGCAGAGTACACTTGCGATGCGTTGATCATTGCGACCGGCGCTTCCGCGCGCTATCTGGGGCTGCCATCGGAAGAAGCCTTTAAAGGGCGCGGCGTTTCCGCCTGCGCAACCTGCGACGGTTTCTTCTACCGCAACCAGAAAGTGGCGGTGATCGGCGGCGGCAACACCGCAGTTGAAGAAGCGCTTTATCTGTCCAACATCGCTTCGGAAGTGCACCTTATCCATCGCCGTGACGGTTTCCGCGCTGAAAAAATCCTCATTAAGCGCCTGATGGATAAAGTTGAAAATGGCAATATCATTCTGCACACCAACCGGACGCTGGAAGAAGTGACCGGCGATCAGATGGGCGTCACCGGTCTGCGTCTTCGCGACACGCAGCAGAGCGATAATATCGAGACGCTGGATATCGCCGGACTTTTCGTAGCCATCGGTCATAGCCCAAACACGGCGCTCTTCGAAGGCCAGCTTGAGCTGGAAAATGGTTATATCAAAGTTCAGTCCGGCACCCATGGCAACGCCACACAAACCAGCATCCCTGGCGTATTCGCGGCGGGTGACGTTATGGATCATATTTACCGTCAGGCGATCACCTCTGCAGGTACGGGCTGTATGGCGGCGCTGGATGCTGAACGCTATCTCGATGGTCTGGCCGACGCGAGCAAATAGTTTTTACAAATCAGTAACAAAAGTAAAAAAGGCGACTATAAGTCGCCTTTATTTTTGCGTCGTTGTAACATTGCCCCTGCCTGAAATTCTAATAACTCACCTGCTAAGCGTGCAATGAATAAAACCCGTCAAAAAGAGCTGACCCGCTGGTTAAAACAGCAAAGCGTAATCTCCCAACGGTGGTTGAATATTTCCCGCCTGTTGGGGTTCATGAGTGGCGTATTAATTGTCGCTCAGGCCTGGATCATGGCGCGTATCCTGCAACATATGATCATGGAGAACATTCCACGGGAAGCGCTGTTGCTCCCTTTTATCCTGCTGATACTGGTCTTTGTCCTTCGCGCCTGGGTGGTGTGGTTGCGCGAGCGTGTCGGTTTTCATGCCGGACAACATATTCGCTTTGAGATCCGCCGTCAGGTGTTGGATCGTCTGCAGCAAGCCGGCCCAGCCTGGATTCAGGGCAAGCCCGCCGGTAGCTGGGCGACGCTGGTGTTGGAACAGATTGACGATATGCATGACTATTATGCGCGCTATCTGCCGCAAATGGCGCTTGCCGTTTGCGTACCGCTCTTAATCGTGGCGGCGATTTTCCCGTCAAACTGGGCGGCGGCGCTGATTCTGCTGGGCACCGCCCCGCTCATTCCCCTATTTATGGCAATGGTGGGGATGGGCGCGGCTGACGCCAACCGCCGCAATTTCCTGGCGCTTGCCCGGCTAAGCGGCCATTTTCTTGACCGTCTGCGCGGGATGGAAACGCTGCGAATTTTCGGTCGTGGAGAAGCGGAAACCGAGAACATTCGCGCAGCATCGCAGGATTTTCGTCAACGCACGATGGAAGTACTGCGCCTCGCCTTTTTATCTTCCGGCGTGCTGGAGTTTTTCACCTCGCTTTCTATTGCGCTGGTCGCCGTTTATTTTGGCTTCTCTTACCTGGGCGAGCTGAACTTTGGTCATTACGGTACTGGTGTGACGCTCGCCGCCGGGTTCCTCGCTTTGATCCTCGCGCCGGAGTTTTTCCAGCCGTTACGCGACCTCGGCACGTTTTATCATGCTAAGGCGCAGGCGGTTGGCGCGGCGGATAGTCTGAAGACATTTCTGGAAACACCCCTCGCCCACCCGGCGCGCGGCGAAGTTGAGCTGGCGGAAAACGAACCTGTAACCATTGACGCAGTCAATCTTATTATCACCTCGCCAGAAGGCAAAACGCTTGCCGGGCCGCTGAATTTCTCATTAGCGGCAGGAGAACGCGCCGTCCTGGTAGGACGCAGCGGTTCCGGTAAAAGCTCTCTGTTGAATGTATTATCCGGTTTTCTCTCCTATCAGGGATCTTTGCGTATTAACGGTGTCGAGCTTCGCGATCTCTCGCCGGAATCCTGGCGCCAGCATCTCTCCTGGGTCGGACAAAACCCGCAATTACCTGCAGCGACGCTACGCGAAAATGTATTACTGGCGCGCCCGGACGCCAGCGAGCAGGAACTTTATGCCGCGCTTGACGCCGCATGGGTAAGCGAGTTTTTACCGCTGCTGCCGCAGGGAGTAGACACCCCGCTCGGCAATCATGCCAGCAGACTTTCCGTCGGCCAGGCACAGCGTGTAGCGGTCGCCCGTGCGCTACTTAATCCCTGTCAACTGCTACTGCTGGATGAACCGGCGGCAAGCCTGGACGCTCACAGCGAGCAACGCGTCATGCAGGCGTTAAAAGCGGCGTCAAAACGCCAGACCACATTAATGGTGACGCATCAGTTGGAAGATCTCGCCGACTGGGACGCTATCTGGGTTATGCAAGATGGCGCGATTGTCGAACAAGGCAGTTATGCCGAACTCAGCGCTGCCAACGGCGCTTTTGCGACGTTATTGGCTCACCGTCAGGAGGATATTTAAATGCGCGCGCTACTCCCTTATCTGACGCTTTATAAACGCCACAAATGGATGCTAACGCTGGGAATTGCGCTGGCAATCCTGACCCTGCTTGCCAGTATCGGGCTGCTGACGCTTTCCGGCTGGTTCCTGTCCGCGTCCGCTATCGCAGGCTTCGCGGGAATTTACAGTTTTAACTATATGCTCCCGGCAGCCGGCGTGCGCGGCGCGGCCATTACCCGTACCGCTGGTCGTTATTTTGAACGTCTGGTAAGTCATGACGCCACGTTCCGCGTGCTGCAACATCTGCGTATTTATACCTTCAGCAAACTTTTACCGCTCTCCCCCGCGGGTCTGGCGCGTTATCAGCAAGGTGAACTGCTGAACCGCATCGTTGCCGACGTCGACACGCTGGACCATCTCTATTTGCGCGTCATCTCCCCGCTGGTCGGCGCTTTTGTAGTGATTATGATTGTCACCCTGGGGCTTAGCGTTCTCGACGTGACGCTGGCGATCACGCTGGGCGGCATTATGCTGTTGACGCTGTTTATTATGCCGCCGGTGTTTTATCGCGCCGGCAAAAATACCGGCCAAAATCTGACGCATCTACGAGGTCAGTATCGCCAACAGCTCACGTCATGGTTACAGGGCCAG
This sequence comes from Salmonella sp. A7, assembly GCF_020181675.1. Lineage (NCBI taxonomy): Bacteria > Pseudomonadati > Pseudomonadota > Gammaproteobacteria > Enterobacterales > Enterobacteriaceae > Salmonella > Salmonella sp. A7. The sequence goes on from NZ_CP084001.1 coordinate 2,907,739, forward strand.
GCGGAACTCACCATTTTTGGCGCCAGCAAACGCTATCGGGCGCAAATGGAAGCCACCGAATTACAATGGCATGAGGCCCAACGCCGACAGTCTGAACTGACCGCCTTATCGCAGGCGTTAATGCTGCTGATTGGCGCGCTGGCGGTGATGTTAATGTTGTGGATGGCCTCCGGCGGCGTTGGCGGCAATACGCAGCCCGGCGCGCTCATCGCGCTGTTTGTCTTCTGCGCGCTGGCGGCTTTCGAGGCGCTTGCGCCCGTTACCGGCGCATTCCAGCATCTGGGGCAGGTTATCGCCTCTGCGCTTCGTATCACTGAATTAACGGAGCAAAAACCGGAGGTGACCTTTCCACAGGCAGAAACTCCCGCGCCGGAAAAGGTCACACTCACCCTGCGGGACGTTTCGTTTCGTTATCCCGACCAGCCGATTAATGCGCTCAATTCCCTCTCATTACAGGCTAATCCTGGCGAGCATGTCGCTATTCTGGGGCGTACCGGCTGCGGAAAATCAACGCTGTTGCAGCTACTCACCCGCGCCTGGGACCCGCAACAAGGCGAAATTCTGCTCAACGATCTTCCGCTATCCTCGCTGAGCGAATCCGCCTTACGCCAGACTATCAGCGTGGTGCCGCAGCGTGTCCACCTGTTCAGCGCCACACTGCGTGATAATTTATTACTGGCGGCGCCCAATGCCAGCGACGAAGCCCTTTCCGACATGCTGCGTCGCGTCGGCCTCGAAAATCTGCTCGAAGATAGTGGGCTTAATAGCTGGCTTGGCGAAGGCGGTCGTCTGCTGTCCGGCGGCGAACTTCGTCGCCTGGCCATCGCCCGCGCGCTGTTGCACGATGCCCCGTTAATGCTGTTGGATGAGCCCACTGAGGGGCTGGATGCGACCACCGAGAGCGAAATGCTGGAATTACTTGCCGATGTGATGCGCGAGAAAACCGTCCTGATGGTGACTCACCGTTTGCACGGCCTGGCCCGTTTTGATCAAATCATCGTAATGGACGACGGGCGCATCATTGAGCGAGGCACTCATGCAGAATTGTTAGCCGGACAAGGGCGCTATTATCAGTTTAAACAACGTCTGTAAGCTATTATTGAACGATCCGACTTGCGTACTGGAGTTTCGCCGTCATGCGTCTGGTTCAGCTTTCCCGACATTCTATCGCCTTCCCTTCGCCGGAAGGCGCTTTACGCGAGCCTAACGGTTTACTGGCGCTGGGCGGCGATCTCAGCCCTGCCCGGTTGTTAATGGCCTACCAGCACGGGATTTTCCCGTGGTTTTCGCCGGGCGACCCGATTCTGTGGTGGTCGCCCGATCCGCGCGCCGTGCTGTGGCCTGAAAAGTTTCACCTCAGTCGCAGCATGAAGCGCTTTCACAACGCATCCCCTTACCGCGTGACGCTCAATTACGCTTTCGATCGGGTCATTGATGGATGCGCCAATCACCGTGACGAAGGCACCTGGATAACGCGTGGTATTGAGGAAGCCTATCGCCGATTACATGAATTGGGCCACGCGCACTCCATTGAAGTGTGGCGTGATCAGGAACTGGTCGGCGGGATGTATGGCGTCTCGCAGGGGGCGCTGTTTTGCGGCGAATCGATGTTTAGCCGCCAGGAGAATGCCTCTAAAACCGCACTGCTGGTTTTTTGCGCTGAATTTACCCGTCACGGCGGTAAACTTATTGATTGTCAGGTAATTAATAGTCATACCGCCTCGCTCGGCGCCATTGAAATTCCACGTCGTGACTACCTCGATCACCTCGCAGCCTTACGCCAACAACCGCTGGCCTCCCGTTTTTGGGTGCCGCGGACATTATTTTTGCCCCGGAAGTGAATGTTTTCGGCACATTTTTTATTGGGGTGTTATAATTGCTGCCGCAGAATTGGTTTAGCATATTATCCCGCAGCCCGTTGTCAGGTAACGCCCATCGTTTATTTCACCGTTCCCTTATATGTTGCGCTTATGTCGATACATCAGGCGGTAGTATCAGGGAAAAGGTGTATAACGCGGCGTTGTCGTGTGTCGCGGAATCATGTGCTAAACCTGGTTTGCTGTGTTTTAAACGCACAAATCTTTACTTATCAAAAGAAGTTCGGCATTATCTTGCCGGTTCAAATTATGGTAGTGATACCCCAGAGGATTAGATGGCCAAAGAAGACAATATTGAAATGCAAGGTACCGTTCTCGAAACGTTACCTAATACCATGTTCCGCGTAGAGTTAGAAAACGGTCACGTGGTTACTGCACACATCTCCGGTAAAATGCGTAAGAACTACATCCGCATCCTGACGGGCGACAAAGTGACCGTTGAGCTGACCCCGTACGACCTGAGCAAAGGCCGCATTGTCTTCCGTAGTCGCTAATTGTCTCCTCACGCCCTGAAGGGCGGCTGGATAAAAGGTCGGTTTAACCGGCCTTTTTTGCGTCCATTAAGTCGATGAATGACGAGCAGGTTACTCTTCCACCATCCGCGCATACTCTTCCGTCAAAAAATCGACCAACGCGCGTACGGAAGGTAATAATCCTCGCCGGGATGGGAACACAGCATGAATAACCTCCCGCCGGGGCTCCCACTCTTCCAGCACCGCGACCAGTTCACCGGCGGCCAGTTGTTCTTTCACCATTAAGACAGGTAACTGCACAAGCCCCACGCCCGCCATCGCCGCCTCGCGTAGCGCCAACATGTCTGTAGTAATCATACGCGGGGTAAAATGGACTTCCGCACGCGCGCCCTGCGGGCCGTAAAGTTCCCAGCGGTGGATATGCTTGCCGGATGCAAGACTTAGCCCTGGCCAATGACTCAACTCCGCCGGCGCGGAAGGGATTCCCATCCGTGCGATGAGATCCGGGCTGGCAAACAGGCGATGCCCTCTGTCAGCCAGGACGCGCATCACCAGATCGCTATCCTCAAACGGGCGCGGCCTGACGCGAATCGCCACATCCACCCCCTCCCCTACGACGTCCACCCGACGATTGGTCGCTTCAAGCTGTAGCGAAACATCAGGATAACGCGCCATAAACTTCGCCAGCATTGGGCCGATGTGTACATGCAGCAGCGTAACCGGGCAGGTCAGCTTCACGATACCGCGAGGTTCTACCTGCAATGCGGCAATGGCATCCTGCGCCGCCTGAGCTTCCACCAGCATCGCTTTACAGTGCTCATAGAATGTTTGTCCCACTTCGGTAACGTTAAACTGCCGGGTGGTTCGCTGAATCAATCGCACGCCCAGCCGTTCCTCCAGTTGCGCAATACGCCGGCTCAGTTTTGATTTTGGTTCATCAAGCGCACGCCCCGCCGCGGCAAACCCACCCTCTTCGACCACATGCACAAACCACGCAAAATCATTGAGATCCGTTTTTATCATTACATTGTCCTATTAATGGAACGGTATGAGCCATTTTAGCCACTACCGAACCTTTTGTCATGAATATAAGCTTATTCACATCAAGACAACGCCACTGAGGAGAACACCATGAAACAGATTACAGGCGTCTATACCGCACCTCGCCCGCACTGGGTTGGCGATGGATTTCCGGTTCGTTCACTCTTTTCTTATCAGTCACATGCGCAGCAGTTGAGTCCATTCCTGCTGCTGGATTATGCCGGGCCGCACACATTTACGCCGGGTAATGAAAAACGCGGCGTTGGAGAGCATCCACACCGCGGTTTCGAGACCGTGACGATTGTTTATAGTGGCGAAGTCGAGCACCGGGACTCTACCGGTCGCGGCGGCGTTATCGGCCCGGGCGACGTTCAGTGGATGACCGCAGGCGCAGGCATTTTGCATGAAGAGTTCCACTCCGACGCGTTTACCCGTCGGGGCGGCGAACTGGAAATGGTGCAGTTGTGGGTTAACCTTCCCATGAAGGACAAAATGACCACCCCGGGTTATCAAAGCATTACCCACGATGTTATCCCGACCGTTACGTTGCCGGATGACGCCGGAGTCGTGCGGGTCATCGCAGGGCGTTATGAAGAGACAAAAGGCCCAGCGCACACTTTCTCGCCGCTCAATGTCTGGGATATGCGCCTGCAACGCAATCGCCAGCTTACATTGGCACAGCCGGAAGGATGGAGCACCGCGCTGGTGGTACTGAAAGGCAATATCACGGTGAACGGCACGACGCCGGTCAACGAAGCGCAACTGGTGGTATTGAGCCAGCAAGGGAAAACGCTGCACCTTGAGGCCAGCAGCGACGCCAGCGTATTGCTGTTATCAGGCGAGCCGCTGAATGAACCGATTGTGGGTTACGGCCCATTTGTTATGAACACGAAACAAGAGATCGCAGAAGCAGTCCGCGATTTCAACTCCGGCCGTTTTGGCCAAATCTGAAAACATGAAGGAGAACACGATGTCAAGTCCTGCTAATTTTAATGGTTTGCGCCCGGTAATTGATGTTAACGATTCCGTGATGCTTTTAATCGATCATCAAAGCGGTCTTTTCCAGACCGTAGGCGATATGCCAATGCCGGAATTACGCGCTCGCGCCGCGGCGTTGGCGAAGATGGCGACGTTAGCGAAAATGCCGGTCATTACCACGGCATCCGTACCGCAAGGTCCGAACGGCCCGCTGATCCCGGAGATCCACGCTAATGCGCCACATGCGCAGTATATTGCGCGCAAAGGTGAAATTAACGCCTGGGATAACGAAGATTTCGTTAAGGCGGTAAAAGCGACGGGTCGTAAGACGCTGATCATTGCCGGGACGATTACCAGCGTGTGCATGGCATTCCCGGCCATTAGCGCGGTAGCGGAAGGTTATAAGGTATTTGCCGTGATCGACGCATCCGGTACCTACAGTAAGATGGCGCAGGAGATCACCCTGGCGCGTATCGTACAGGCTGGCGTCGTACCGATGGATACTGCCGCGGTCGCCTCTGAGCTGCAAGGCACCTGGAACCGTGAAGACGCCGCCGCGTGGGCCGACGTTTATACTCAGGTATTCCCGGCCTATCAACTGCTGATCGAAAGCTACAGCAAAGCGCAGGATGTGGTGAAAAACAACGAAATGTTGGATTCACAGCGCTAATTTGCCTCCCCGCGCCAGTTTGGGCGGGGATTATGTCTATTGCATGAGCAAACGACAGTGAATATGTAAATTCTGCTTGACCGTTTTAGCGCAACTCCCTATAGTAGCGCCCCGTTGCCCCCCAAGTGGTCAGGCAGCAATACAATATGGTGAGGTGTCCGAGTGGCTGAAGGAGCACGCCTGGAAAGTGTGTATACGGCAACGTATCGGGGGTTCGAATCCCCCCCTCACCGCCATATTCAAGAAAGAGCTCGTACGAAAGTACGGGCTTTTTTTTCACATAAAGCCACCCTACAGGGGGGATGAGAACACCCGACCGGGGTTCGACAACTGGCGCAGCCAGTTGGACAGACGACGAGCCTGCGAGGAGACTGCCCGAAGGGCGAGCGCAGCGAGTCAATCCCCCCCTCACCGCCATATTTAAGAAAGAGCTCGTACGAATGTACGGTTTTTTTTTTCGCATTACCCCCCCGTCGATTACCGGATGATGACGCAATTTACAAGCGCCTTGTCCGCCTACCGCGAGCACAACGCCATCAGGCTAACTATTAGCCGGCGTAAAAAAACCGGGCGCTAAGGCCCGGTTTGTACGGCAGTGAAACGAAGATTAATGCGCGGCTTCCGGCTTGTGCTTTTGCGCACTCTGGAAGCCATACGTCAACGCATTTTTCTCTTTATCCAGCGCGACGGTGACCTGTCCGCCATCAACCAGCGATCCAAACAGCAACTCATTGGCCAGCGGTTTTTTCAGGTTATCCTGAATCACACGCGCCATCGGTCGTGCGCCCATCGCCCGGTCATAGCCCTTTTCCGCCAGCCAGTCGCGCGCTTCCTGACTGACTTCCAGGGAGACGCCTTTCTGATCCAACTGGGCCTGCAACTCGACGATAAACTTATCGACAACCTGATGAATCACCTCGCCAGACAGATGATCGAACCAAATAATGTTGTCGAGACGGTTACGGAACTCCGGCGTAAACACTTTCTTGATCTCGCCCATCGCATCGGTACTGTTGTCCTGATGAATAAGACCAATAGATTTACGTTCGGTTTCTCGCACGCCGGCGTTGGTGGTCATCACCAGCACCACGTTGCGGAAATCCGCCTTACGGCCGTTGTTATCGGTCAGCGTACCGTTATCCATCACCTGCAGCAGCAGGTTAAAGACATCCGGGTGCGCTTTTTCGATCTCATCCAGCAACAGCACCGCATGAGGATGCTTAATCACCGCATCCGTCAGCAGCCCACCCTGGTCGAAACCGACGTATCCCGGAGGCGCGCCGATCAAACGGCTCACCGTATGACGCTCCATATATTCGGACATATCGAAGCGCAACAGCTCAATACCCAACGCTTTTGAAAGCTGTACCGTAACTTCAGTTTTCCCTACACCAGTTGGCCCGGCGAACAAGAATGAGCCGACAGGTTTATGCTCATGGCCCAGACCCGCACGACTCATCTTAATAGCTTCGGTCAGCGCCTCAATCGCGTTATCCTGGCCGAAGACCAGCATTTTCAGACGATCGCCCAAGTTCTTCAGCGTATCGCGATCGCTCTGCGAGACGCTCTTTTCAGGAATTCGCGCAATTCGCGCCACTACGGACTCAATATCCGCCACGTTGACCGTTTTCTTACGTTTGCTCACCGGCATCAGACGCGCCCGCGCGCCCGCTTCGTCAATCACGTCAATGGCTTTATCCGGCAGATGGCGGTCATTGATATATTTTACCGCCAGCTCGACCGCCGCACGCACCGCTTTCGCGGTATAACGCACGTCGTGGTGCGCTTCGTACTTAGGTTTCAAGCCGTTGATAATTTGCACCGTCTCTTCTACCGAAGGCTCGGTAATATCAATTTTCTGGAAACGGCGCGCTAATGCGCGGTCTTTCTCAAAAATATTGCTGAACTCCTGATAGGTCGTTGAGCCGATCACCCGGATCTTGCCGCTGGAAAGCAGCGGTTTAATCAGATTTGCCGCATCCACCTGTCCGCCCGACGCCGCGCCAGCGCCGATAATGGTATGGATTTCATCGATAAACAGGATGCTGTTGGTATCCTGCTCAAGCTGTTTCAGCAACGCCTTAAACCGTTTTTCAAAATCGCCGCGGTATTTGGTGCCCGCCAGCAGCGAACCGATATCCAGCGAGTAAATGGTGCAATCGGCCATCACTTCCGGCACATCGCCCTGCACGATACGCCAGGCCAGCCCTTCGGCAATCGCCGTTTTGCCAACGCCGGATTCCCCCACCAGCAGCGGGTTATTTTTACGGCGACGACACAAGACCTGGATCGCGCGTTCCAGTTCTTTTTCACGACCAATCAGCGGATCGATGCCGCCCACGCGAGCAAGTTGGTTAAGATTCGTCGTGAAGTTTTCCATACGTTCCTCCCCACCAGCTTGTTCGTCGCCAGTTGGCTGATTGCCGAGATCGGAAGATTGGCTCGGTTCGTCTTTTCGCGTCCCGTGAGAAATAAAGTTCACGATATCCAGACGGCTCACTTCATGCTTACGCAGCAGATAAGCCGCCTGTGATTCCTGTTCGCTAAAGATAGCCACCAGCACATTCGCGCCAGTCACTTCACTACGCCCGGAAGACTGAACGTGGAAGACGGCACGTTGCAGGACACGCTGGAAACTTAACGTCGGCTGCGTATCACGCTCTTCTTCACTGGCAGGCAGTACGGGTGTGGTTTGTTCAATGAAGGCTTCGAGTTCCTGACGGAGCGCCACCAGATCCACGGAGCATGCTTCCAGCGCTTCGCGAGCCGATGGGTTGCTGAGCAGCGCCAGCAACAGATGCTCGACGGTCATAAACTCATGACGGTGCTCGCGCGCTCTGGCGAAAGCCATGTTTAAACTGAGTTCCAGTTCTTGATTGAGCATAGGCACCTCCCCCAATTTTTATACCTGCATTCAGGCTTTTTCCAGCGTACACAGCAACGGATGCTCGTTCTCCCTTGCATACTTGTTCACCATCGCCACTTTGGTTTCCGCCACCTCGGCGGTGAACACGCCGCAGATGGCTTTGCCTTGATAGTGAACCGCAAGCATCAATTGCGTTGCACGTTCTACATCATAAGAAAAGAATTTTTGTAACACGTCAATAACAAACTCCATCGGAGTGTAATCATCATTGACTAATATCACTTTATACATAGATGGCGGTTTTAGCGCGTCGCGCACGCTATCTTCCACCAGCTGGTCAAAATCCAGCCAATCGTTCGTCTTACCCATCGTCAGTCGTCATTATCGGTTACGGTTGTCGGCAGGAAAATCTGCCGCTGACCAGAGTCTATGCACACAATCAATCTACCTCAATTGATAGATAACTAACATCTATCAGTACCATCCGCGACATCTGTCACATTCCCGGCAATAGCGTTAACTGCTTCAAATTTTTGATTCATTTTTACCCGATCCCCCCTGCCTGATGCTTGACGCCTCGCCTGATTTCTCTAAATTGTAATGTCGAGAGTTGGTGAGGTTTTGAACAGCCCCCACTCCGTCACCGGTTCATTCCATCTTACTTATATAAGATTTACGAAGGATGTCGAAGCATGGAAACGGGTACTGTAAAGTGGTTCAATAATGCCAAAGGGTTTGGTTTCATCTGCCCTGAAGGCGGCGGCGAGGATATTTTCGCCCATTATTCCACCATTCAAATGGATGGTTACAGAACGCTTAAAGCCGGACAGTCTGTCCGGTTTGATGTACACCAGGGGCCAAAAGGCAATCACGCCAGCGTCATCGTGCCCATCGAAGCAGAGGCCGTTGCATAGCTCCTCTGTCTCATTGTGTACATCCAGGAGGCAAAATGCCAGCCCGATCGGCTGGCATTTTTATTTAACGCCAGTTCCTGATAGCAACACTGTTACATCTTATCAGGCCGACAAATGACGTCAGCAAGATTACTCCCTTGCCAGCGCATCCACCGGGTCCAGTCGCGCCGCGTTTCTCGCCGGTAGCCAACCAAACAGTATCCCAGTAAACGTCGAACATAAAAACGCGCTCGCCAGCGCAGTCAGTGAAAAACCGATCTCCCAGCCGGGCAGGAAAAGCTGTAGCATAAATGCGATGAACATCGACAAGCTAATCCCCAGCGCTCCCCCAACCAGGCAAACCAGCACCGCTTCAATAAGAAACTGCTGTAGCACATCGCTGGCGCGCGCGCCTACCGCCATACGGATGCCGATTTCACGCGTTCGCTCGGTGACGGAAACCAGCATAATATTCATAACGCCGATGCCGCCGACAACCAGCGAAATGACGGCCACCAGCGTCAGAAATAACTGAAGAGTATAGGTGGTTTTTTCAGCCGTTTTCAGGACGCTGTCCATATTCCAGGTGAAGAAGTCTTTTTTACCGTGGCGTAAGGTGAGCAGGCGGGTAAGCTGCTGTTCAGCCTGATCGCTATCAACGCCATCTTTCACACGAACGGTGATCGAGTTAAGCCATGACTGACCCATTATGCGATCTGACATCGTGCTATAGGGCAACCAAACTTGCAACAGATTGCTATTGCCGTACATGGACGGTTTCTCTTCCGCCACGCCAATAACAATAACCGGCATATTACCCACCAGCACCACTTCCCCTACGACATTCGCTTTATTTGGAAATAGCTGGCGTCGCGTGTTGGCATCCAGCACCACCACCTGCGCGCGATCCTGTTGCTGTACAGCATTGAAGGTGTTCCCCTCCCTAAAGGACATGCCGTAAACGTTAAAATAATCGCCACTGACGCCATTAGCATTTACGGCAATATCAATATTGCCATAGCGAAGACGTAGGCTCTTTGAAACGCTGGGCGTCGCAGAGTTAACCCACGGCTGTTTCTGAATAGCCACCAGATCGTCATATTTCAGCGCCTGTCGATACTGCGGGTTGTCGTCGCCAAAATCTTTGCCTGGATGAATATCAATCGTGTTAGTGCCCATAGCGCGGATATCCGCCAGTACCATCTTTTTTGCGGCGTCGCCGACCACCACAATCGACACCACCGACGCAATACCGATAATAATTCCCAGCATGGTCAGTAAAGTACGCATTTTGTTAGCGGCCATCGCTAACCACGCCATCGACAGCGCTTCGCGAAAGCTGCTGGCAAATTGCCGCCAGCCGGGAGCCGTATTAACTACGGCAGCGTCAACGCCCTGTTCGCGTTTCTTTTCCTGCGCGGGCGGATTATGGACAATCTTGCCATCGTGAATTTCAATAATCCGCTCCGCCTGGGCGGCAATCAGCGGATCGTGCGTCACAATGATCACCGTATGTCCGCGATCGCGCAGTTGGCGCAAAATCGCCATCACCTCTTCGCCGGAATGACTATCCAGCGCGCCGGTCGGCTCATCCGCCAGAATCACCTGTCCGCCGTTCATCAGCGCGCGGGCAATACTGACACGCTGCTGCTGTCCGCCAGAAAGCTGTGAAGGTGGGTAATCGACGCGATCGCTTAATCCCAGCCGCAGAAGTAACTCTCTGGCGCGCGCCTGGCGTTTTTTGCGTTCAATGCCGGCGTAGACGGCGGGGATTTCAACATTTTGCGCTGCCGTTAAATGCGACAACAGATGGTAGCGCTGAAAGATAAAGCCAAAATGCTCACGCCGCAGCTGCGCCAGCGCGTCCGGGTCCAGCGTCGAGACGTCCCGCCCCGCCACCCGATAAGTGCCGCTGGTCGGTTTATCCAGGCACCCGAGGATATTCATCAGCGTTGATTTTCCAGAACCGGAAACGCCGACGATCGCCACCATCTCCCCGGCGTGGATTTGCAGGGAGATATCTTTTAACACCGCCACCTGCTCTTCTCCGGAGGGGTAGCTGCGACTCACATTGCGCAGTTCAAGCAATGCCGTCATGGCGTCGCTCCTGGCCTGCTTTCGCCGATGATCACCTCATCGCCCGCTTCCAGACCTTTAACCACTTCCACGTCTGTATCGTTACGCTCGCCAATGATCACTTCGCGCTCACGTTTTTCGCCGTTACGCAACAGCGCCACTTTATAACGATTGCCGCCCACCGGTTCGCCAAGCGCGGCGAGAGGAATAATCAGCACATTTTTGACATCCATGAGTTGAATATAAACCTGTGCGGTCATATCAAGACGCAAGATTCTTTTGGGATTCGGCACTTCAAACCGGGCGTAATAAAAAATAGCGTCGTTGACCTTTTCCGGCGTCGGCAGAATATCTTTTAAAACGCCTTCATAGCGCGTTTGCGGATCGCCTGCAATGGTGAACCATGCTTTCTGCCCCGCCCGAAGATGGATCACGTCCGCTTCCGAGACCTGCGCTTTTACCAGCATGGTGCTCATATCCGCCAGCGTCAGAATATTGGGCGCCTGCTGAGCTGCAATCACCGTTTGTCCTTGCAGGGTAGTGATTTGCGTCACTTCCCCCGCCATGGGAGCAACAATACGGGTATATTCCAGGTTGGTTTTCGCGGTGTCCAACGAGGCCCGATTACGTTTGATCTGGGCATCTATGGTGCCAATACGCGCCTGTTTAACCGCCATCTCCGTCGCCGCGGTATCCAGATCCTGTTGCGATACCGCCTGAGTCTTAGCTAACTGCTGCTGGCGCGCCAGCGTAACCCGCGCCAGCTTTAACTCAGCGGCTGCCTGCTGACGCTCCGCGTTCAGCTCCATCAGGGTGGCCTCGACCTCTTTTATCTGGTTCTCCGCCTGATCTGGGTCAATCACGCCGAGTAGCTGATCTTTTTTAACGTTATCTCCAATGGAGACCAGCAGCGTTTTCAACTGGCCGCTCACCTGCGCGCCGACATCCACTTTACGCAACGCGTCCAGTTTTCCAGTCGCCAGTACACTCTGTTCAAGATCGCCTGGCCGCACGATTAATGTCTGATAAGTTGGCAGCGGCGCATTTATCATTCGCCAGCTAACCATCCCCCCCACTAAAAGAATTAAAATAATGACCAGATAACGCTTTTTAAATTTCTTTCCCTTAGCACGCATAGAAACCCTGACGGCAAAATTTTAACCAGAAAGTAAACCGTATCTAAACAAACCTGACACAATAAAGATAGCGTCGGCTGTATTGACGATTGGTTAATGTTTCCTGTGGTTCAATCTCGACAATCTTATGTCGCGGATTACGATCATGACACAGCTTACAGATAATACCTGGTACACTTCAGATCACATCTCTCCTTTACAATTATTTATTCGTCTGACGCGCGGGCAATTACAGCCAGGAAAATTCTGGCGTAAAGCCAGCTTTCGTCGCAAGTTTTTAATCCGCTCATTAGTCATGCCGCGTGCGACCAGCCAATTACTGACCAATCTCACCCAATGGCCGGAGTTAAATACGTTACTTGCTCGTCAGCCGCGTTTGCCTATTCGGCTACATCGTCCTTATATGGCTGTAAATATTAAACGCGATTTCGCCTTAGATGCGCTGTGTTTTCATTATCAACAGATGCGCCAACTTTTATCGCGGGAACAACAGGTTAGCTATTTAAGTCAGTATGGCCTGAATCTTGCTAAATTTGAAACTAAAACCGGCGAGTTGTTTCAACTTGATTTAGTCAGTCTGGTCTCACTGGATAAAGAAGGTGAAAGCACTATTGTTGTTCGCGACGCACAGTTACGTATTCTGGCAGAGATCACATTTACCCTGTGTCGCTTTAACCAACAACGCACACTATTTATCGGCGGATTACAGGGCGCGGCAAACGACGTTCCTCACGAAATTATCCAGCAGGCGACCAAAGCCTGCCATGGTCTTTTTCCCAAACGCATCGTGATGGAGGCTCTCTGTCAGTTTGCGCAAGTCTTTCAGGCGGAGCAGATTATAGCCGTGAGTAACGATGCGCACGTTTACCGTAGCTGGCGATACATGGATAAAAAGACGCAAATGCATGCCGACTATGACGCGTTTTGGGAATCGTTAGGCGGTGAAAGAATTAAAGGAAATTACTATGCGCTACCGCTGGCGATCGCCCGAAAAAGCGAAGCGGAGATCGCCAGTAAAAAACGGGCCGAGTATCGCCGCCGCTATGCTTTACTCGATAGCGTTGTCGAACAGGTTCCGGCCACATTCAAACGCTAATCCGCCCGGCCCCGCGCCAGCCAAACCACGCGCGAGAACATCTTTCTGAACAGCGGCGGCACGGCGTCAATTCCCCGCCGCCCGGCTTCCATCGCGACTTCAATCGCCAAATCCGGCTTTGACGAGCGGTGGATAGCTTTAGTGATAATTTTCCGGGTATTCATCGGTACATTAGGCGGAAGCTGCGCAACCCGGTGAAAAACATCGGCAAAGCCCTGACGATACATAAAATGTTCCATATCCAGCGCAGGCAGCGCCGTGAGATGTTCGCGTTCTTCTTCCCGATCGTTATTAAGCAGGCTGCGGACCGTCGCGGCATATTTTTTCCCCGCTTCGTCGCCATCCACCAGGACATGCCACTCGATTCCCATACGGCGGGCGAACTTCACCAGCGGTTTCAGACCGGACTGAGCAAACTCAATGACTTTAATGCCCTCCGCATCAAAATGATGTCCACACTGACGCGCCAGCTCATTAATAACCCAGGTTTCCGTCTCGCCTTCCACCAGTAGCCAGCAACGCGCAAACAGCGACGACGCGCGATTAAAGCGGATATGAAAGGCGATGCGCCGTCCATCTTCCGCGCTTAACCCGCCCGGGCCCAAACGCCAGGCGGCGACGCGGGAAGATTCGCGCACCAGCCGTACGACATGCTCCACCGGCGTTAGCGAGAGCAATTCGCCTGAGTTAGTCGTCGCTATCCGCTGTAGCGGCAACAGATTGAGCAATTGCCAGGCGACTGAAAGCATAATGGGATGTAAACGGGTTTCCGGATCTTCCACCAGAAGTAATGGTCGCGCGTCTTTATGTAACCGCAGCGTCCCTTTCGCCTGTAACAGCGTGGAGAAAAGCCCCAGCAGGATCACCCGATGCGACCGGCTGCCCGGTTTGTCGATCATCCGATTAATAATATCCAGATAGCGCCAGCTACGCTGCTCATTTTGCGAACGTCGGCGCATGAGTCGGTGACGCGCCTGTCCTGCGCCCTGCTCTGAGAAATAGTGTTCAAGCAGTTGCACCATCGCGGACAGTCCCTGACGAATCTGCCCGTCGGTTAAATTTTGCGGCCGGGTCGCCAGCTCACGCGCCAGAAAATCCAGCTGTCGGGCCGTGACTTCAACATCCGGCACATTGGGCACCGTACCGTTGCGAATACGTCGCATAAAGCGCGCATCGCGCAAACGTAGCACTGGCATCAGACGAACCAGGTGGCGCACCTGATCGTTAATATTTTCCACCGGCAATGGCTGCCCATCGCTATTGAGAAAACTGCGCAGCGTCATCACGCTACCATCGGCGCCGCATTCGCCCTCTAGCCGATAAAAAATACGGTGAAAATCATCCTCGCAAGGCGACCAGCATGCTTCCAGCGCTCGATAACGACGTACCCGATGCCGCCCTAGCTGCGTTTCGCGAAAAGTCAGAATAATATGCAGGTGATGCTCGCGTCCTTTTATGTCGCCAGGCGGAAACCAGAAATCCTCACGGACAAAATGGTAGAGATCGAGTTCCGGCGACAATAACAGAGTCAGCGCATCCAGCAGGCTGGATTTGCCCCAGGCGTTTTCCCCAATCAGCACGTTGTTTTGCTCCAGCATCAACGACAGTCGGTTGATACCGCGAAATCCCACTATTTCAACGCGTTCGAGAATCATGCTTCCTCCAGAAAAGCGTCACCACTCCATTAAACTCACCGCAGTATAACGGCAAATGCTTCCGCCTGGCGTGATATTCCCCCCTTTGCCTGAGGCAACTGTATGATAAATGTACGGCTGACGGTGTCGCTTTACTGATAGTCTGGAATTCGGTAGTGTCATGTACGCTATTCAAACAATAAAAAAGGGCCCGGCTGTTCATGTTTTCAGGACTTTTAATCATTCTGGTTCCACTGATTGTGGGCTATCTCATTCCACTGCGACATAAAGCCGCATTACAACTTATTAACCGGCTACTGAGCTGGATCGTGTATCTTATTCTCTTTTTTATGGGAATAAGCCTGGCGTTTTTGGATAACCTCGCCAGTAATCTGGTGGCGATTTTTCATTATTCCGCCGTCAGTATTACGATTATTTTATTGTGTAATATCGCTGCCTTATTGTGGCTGGAACGTATCCTCCCGTGGCGTCACCATCATCAGCAGGAAAAACTGCCTTCGCGTATTGCCATGGCGCTGGAGTCGCTGCAACTGTGCGGCGTAGTGGTATTGGGGTTTGTTATCGGCCTGAGCGGACTCTCTGTTTTACAGCACGCCACCGAAGCCAGTGAATATACGCTGATCTTTTTATTGTTCCTGGTGGGGATTCAGCTACGAAATAGCGGCATGACCTTAAAGCAAATTGTGCTTAACCGCCGGGGAATGATGGTCGCGGTCGTTGTCGTGGCAAGCTCATTACTGGGCGGCGTGATTAATGC
The DNA here is from genome assembly GCF_020181675.1 of Salmonella sp. A7. Lineage (NCBI taxonomy): Bacteria > Pseudomonadati > Pseudomonadota > Gammaproteobacteria > Enterobacterales > Enterobacteriaceae > Salmonella > Salmonella sp. A7. The sequence goes on from NZ_CP084001.1 coordinate 2,923,257, forward strand.
GTTTATCCTGGATTTACCGCTAAAAACCGCCCTGGCGATGGCGTCAGGTTTCGGCTGGTACTCTCTTTCCGGTATTTTGCTGACGGAGTCGTTTGGACCGGTTATCGGCAGCGCGGCATTTTTTAACGATCTGGCCCGCGAACTCTTAGCCATTATGCTTATTCCCGGCCTGGTTCGCCGCAGCCGTTCAACGGCGTTGGGCCTGTGCGGAGCGACCTCAATGGACTTTACGTTGCCGGTATTACAGCGCTCCGGCGGCGTAGAGATTGTTCCGGCGGCTATCGTACATGGCTTTATCCTCAGCCTGCTGGTCCCCCTCTTAATGGCGTTCTTCTCGGCCTGATACCTCTTTGGCGGTAGGCATCTGCCGCCAAAATTGCGCTAAATCAATCTCCTTGCACATTATGGCAGAAATCCCTTTTATCCCTTTGTTCACAGGCATAACCTTAAACATGTATATTAAATATAACTTTAAAAGGTGTGACCATGTTTTGTGTGCAATGTGAACAAACCATCCGTACACCAGCCGGAAACGGCTGCTCCTACGCGCAGGGAATGTGCGGTAAAACAGCTGAAACGTCCGATCTGCAGGATCTGCTGATTGCGGCTTTGCAAGGTTTGTCTGCCTGGGCGGTGAAGGCCCGTGAATATGGCATCATTAATCACGACGTTGATAACTTTGCGCCGCGCGCGTTTTTCTCCACGCTGACCAACGTTAACTTCGACTCTCCGCGTATCGTCGGCTACGCCCGTGAAGCGATTGCCTTGCGTGAAGCGTTGAAAGCGCAGTGCCTGAGCGTGGATGCCAATGCGCATTGCGACAATCCGATGGCCGATCTGCAACTGGTTAGCGACGATCTGGGCGAACTGCAACGTCAGGCGGCGGAATTTACCCCGAATAAAGACAAAGCCGCCATTGGCGAGAATATCCTCGGCCTGCGTCTGCTGTGCCTGTACGGTCTGAAAGGCGCGGCGGCGTATATGGAGCACGCGCACGTTCTCGGTCAATACGACAACGACATTTACGCCCAGTACCACAAAATCATGGCCTGGCTCGGCACCTGGCCTGCTGATATGAACGCGCTGCTGGAGTGCGCAATGGAAATCGGCCAGATGAACTTTAAAGTGATGAGCATTCTGGATGCCGGTGAAACCACCAAATACGGCCACCCAACGCCGACTCAGGTCAACGTCAAAGCGACTGAAGGCAAGTGCATTCTGATCTCCGGTCACGATCTGAAAGATCTCTACAACCTGCTGGAGCAGACCGAAGGCACCGGTGTTAACGTCTACACTCACGGTGAAATGCTGCCCGCACATGGCTATCCGGAACTGCGTAAATTCAAGCATCTGGTCGGTAACTACGGCAGCGGCTGGCAGAATCAGCAGGTCGAGTTCGCCCGCTTCCCTGGCCCAATCGTGATGACCTCTAACTGCATTATCGACCCGACCGTGGGCAGCTATGACGACCGTATCTGGACTCGTAGCATCGTCGGCTGGCCGGGCGTTAGCCATCTTGAAGGTGATGACTTCGGGCCGGTCATTGCCCAGGCGCAGCAGATGGCGGGCTTCCCGTATAGCGAAATTCCGCATCTCATCACCGTCGGTTTTGGCCGTCAGACCCTGCTCGGAGCTGCCGATACGCTCATCGATCTGGTCAGTCGTGAAAAACTGCGCCACATCTTCCTGGTCGGCGGCTGTGACGGCGCGCGCGGCGAGCGTAACTACTTTACCGATTTCGCCACCAGCGTACCGGATGACTGCCTGATCCTGACTCTGGCGTGCGGTAAATACCGTTTCAACAAACTGGAGTTCGGCGACATCGAAGGGCTGCCGCGTCTGGTCGATGCCGGTCAGTGTAACGATGCTTACTCCGCGATTATCCTGGCGGTGACGCTGGCGGAAAAACTGGGCTGCGGCGTCAACGATCTGCCGCTATCGCTGGTGCTCTCCTGGTTTGAGCAGAAAGCGATCGTGATTCTGCTGACGCTGCTGTCATTAGGCGTGAAAAATATTGTCACCGGGCCGACCGCGCCGGGCTTCTTCACGCCGGATCTGCTGGCTATCCTCAACGAGAAGTTCGGTCTGCGTTCCGTGACCACCGTTGAAGAAGACATGAAGCAATTGCTGAGCGCGTAAGGAGGCCAATGATGACGATGCCAACCTCACAATGTCCCTGGCGAATGCAGGTGCATCACATCCGTCAGGAGACGCCGGATGTATGGACAATTGCGCTATTATGCCATGACTACTACCCTTACCGCGCCGGGCAGTATGCGCTGGTGAGCGTGCGTAATTCAGCGGAAACGCTGCGCGCCTACACCCTTTCGTCTACGCCGGGCGTCAGTGAATATATCACGCTGACCGTTCGTCGGATTGAAGATGGCACGGGTTCACAGTGGTTGACCCATGACATCAAGCGCGGCGATTACATCTGGCTGTCTGATGCAATGGGCGATTTTACCTGTGACGATAAAACAGAAGATAAGTTTCTGCTGCTCGCCGCCGGTTGTGGCGTAACGCCAATCATGTCGATGCGTCGCTGGCTGGCGAAATACCGCCCGCAGGCCGATGTGCAGGTCATCTTTAACGTCCGTTCGCCGGATGATGTGATTTTTGCCGACGAGTGGCAACAGTATCCGGTCACGCTAGTGGCGGAAAAACATGCCACGGAAGGTTTTGTCGCGGGCCGTCTGACCACGGAATTGTTACAGCGCGTACCGGATTTGGCATCGCGCACCATCATGACCTGCGGCCCGGCGCCCTATATGGATTTCGTCGAACAGGGAGTGAAAGCGCTTGGCGTAACGCGCTTCTTTAAAGAGAAGTTCTTCACGCCGGTGGCGGAAACGGCAACCAGCGGCCTGAAATTCACCAAACTACAGCCAGCGCAGGAATTTTATGCCCCGATCGGTACAACGCTGTTGGAGGCGCTGGAGAGTAATAAAGTACCGGTTGCCGCTGCCTGTCGGGCAGGTGTTTGCGGCTGCTGTAAAACCAAAGTCGTTTCCGGCGACTATACGGTGAGCAGCACCATGACGCTGAGCGAGGCGGAGATTGCCGAAGGTTACGTACTGGCCTGCTCCTGCCATCCGCAGGGTGATCTTGTTCTCGCATAATCGGTAAACGTTCCATCATAGGCCCGGTAAGCGTTATCGCCACCGGGCGATTTACCACTCGCTTCATCCTTTCGCCCCTCTCTCCGCCAAAGAAAAACGTCATCGTCATCTTCAACTAAACTTGTAACCGTTATCACATTTAAGGAGATGGAGAACCATGAAACAAACCGTTGCTGCTTTTATCGCCAAAACGCTGGAACAGGCTGGCGTAAAACGAATCTGGGGCGTCACTGGCGACTCCCTGAACGGCCTGAGCGATAGTCTTAATCGTATGGGAACCATTGAATGGATGCCAACCCGCCACGAAGAGGTTGCCGCTTTCGCCGCCGGCGCACAAGCGCAGCTTACCGGCGAGCTGGCAGTGTGCGCCGGTTCATGCGGACCGGGCAACCTGCACCTGATCAATGGCCTGTTTGATTGCCACCGTAACCACGTCCCTGTTCTGGCGATCGCCGCCCATATTCCGTCCAGTGAAATCGGCAGCGGTTATTTCCAGGAGACCCACCCGCAGGAGTTGTTCCGTGAATGCAGCCACTATTGCGAGTTGGTTTCCAGCCCGGAGCAGATCCCGCAGGTACTCGCCATCGCCATGCGCAAAGCGGTGTTAAATCGCGGCGTCTCCGTGGTCGTACTTCCGGGTGACGTGGCGCTAAAACCTGCGCCTGAAAACGCCGTCACTCATTGGTACCATGCCCCGCACCCCGTCGTCACGCCGGCGGAAGAAGAGCTGAAAAAACTGGCGCAACTGCTGCGCTACTCCAGCAATATCGCATTGATGTGCGGTAGCGGCTGCGCGGGCGCGCATGAGGAGTTGGTCGCGTTGGCGGCAAAACTAAAAGCGCCAATCGTTCATGCCCTGCGCGGCAAAGAGCACGTTGAGTACGATAATCCTTATGATGTGGGAATGACCGGCCTGATTGGCTTCTCTTCTGGCTTCCACACCATGATGAACGCCGATACGCTGATCCTGCTCGGCACCCAGTTCCCCTACCGCGCCTTTTATCCGAGCGATGCCAAAATCATTCAGATTGACATCAACCCGGGCAGTATTGGCGCGCACAGCAAAGTCGACATGGCGCTGGTGGGCGATATTAAAGCCACGCTTCGCGCCCTGCTGCCGCTGGTGGAAGAAAAAAACAATCGTAAATTCCTCGATAAAGCTCTGGAGCACTATCGGGACGCCCGTAAGGGACTTGATGACTTAGCCAAACTCAGCGACAAAGCCATCCATCCGCAATATCTGGCGCAACAAATTAGCCATTTCGCCGCTGACGACGCTATTTTTACCTGCGATGTCGGCACGCCGACCGTCTGGGCGGCCCGCTATCTAAAAATGAACGGCAAGCGCCGCCTGCTGGGCTCGTTTAACCACGGGTCAATGGCCAACGCCATGCCGCAGGCGCTCGGCGCTCAGGCCACCGCGCCTGATCGTCAGGTTATCGCGATGTGCGGTGATGGCGGCTTCAGTATGCTGATGGGCGATTTTCTCTCGGTGGTACAGATGAAGCTGCCGATAAAAATCGTCGTCTTTAATAACAGCGTGCTGGGCTTTGTGGCGATGGAAATGAAAGCCGGCGGCTACCTTACCGACGGTACCGAACTGCACGACACCAATTTCGCGCGTATCGCCGAAGCCTGCGGCATTACCGGTATTCGTGTGGAAAAAGCCGCAGACGTGGACGGAGCGCTACAGCGCGCGTTTTCCATTGACGGCCCGGTACTGGTTGACGTGGTCGTGGCAAAAGAAGAGCTGGCGATCCCGCCGCAGATCAAACTGGAACAAGCGAAAGGCTTTAGCCTGTACATGCTACGCGCCATTATTAGCGGCCGCGGCGATGAAGTGATCGAACTGGCGAAAACGAACTGGCTAAGGTAAAACAGTGCACATCACCTTTTAAAATCCAGGGATGTGCCATGATTGATTTACGCAGTGATACCGTTACCCGACCGGGCCGCGCCATGCTCGAGGCGATGATGACCGCCCCGGTCGGGGACGACGTATACGGCGATGACCCTACCGTTAACGCCCTTCAGCGCTACGCCGCCGACCTTTCCGGTAAAGAAGCGGCGCTTTTTTTACCCACCGGCACCCAGGCCAATCTGGTCGCGCTACTTAGCCATTGTGAACGCGGCGAAGAGTATATCGTCGGTCAGGGCGCGCATAATTATCTCTATGAAGCTGGCGGCGCTGCGGTGCTCGGCAGCATTCAGCCGCAGCCCATCGACACCGCCGCGGACGGTACACTGCCGCTGGAGAACGTGGCGGCGAAGATTAAAGCGGATGACATCCACTTCGCGCGCACGCGCTTGCTCAGTCTGGAAAATACGCATAACGGGAAAGTGCTGCCGCGCGCGTATCTGAAAGACGCCTGGACATTTACCCGCGAACGTGGACTGGCGCTGCACGTTGACGGCGCCCGAATTTTTAACGCGGTGGTTGCCTACGGCTGTGAGTTAAAAGAGATTACGCAGTATTGCGACTCTTTTACCATCTGCCTGTCAAAAGGTCTCGGAACGCCGGTCGGTTCGCTGCTGGTCGGCAACCGCGATTACATTAAACGCGCGACGCGCTGGCGTAAAATGGTCGGCGGCGGAATGCGTCAGGCCGGGATTCTGGCAGCGGCCGGACTGTATGCGCTGAAGCATAACGTGGCGCGTCTGCAAGAGGACCATGATAACGCCGCCTGGCTGGCGCAGCAGCTTCGGGAAGCAGGTGCGGAGGTCATGCGCCACGAAACGAATATGCTGTTTGTTCGCGTTGGCGAAGCACAGGCCGCCGCGCTTGGCGACTATTTACGGGAACGGAATATCCTGATTAACGCCGCGCCGATTGTGCGTCTGGTGACGCATCTGGATGTTTCTCGCGAACAGCTTGCCGACGTCGTCGCCCACTGGCGCGCCTTTTTAGCCCGCTAAGGAGAGCAACGTGGCGCAACGCATTCTGGTTCTCGGCGCCAGCGGCTATATCGGCCAGCACCTGGCCTTTGCGCTAAGTCAGCAAGGGCATCAGGTGCGGGCGGCGGCGCGGCGCGTCGAACGTCTGGAAAAACAGCGCCTCGCCAACGTCAGTTGTCATAAGGTCGATCTGCACTGGCCGGAAAATTTACCCGCACTGCTTCGCGACATTGATACCGTTTACTATCTGGTACACGGCATGGGCGAAGGCGGCGATTTTATCGCCCATGAGCGTCAGGCGGCGCTCAACGTGCGCGACGCGCTGCGCCAGACGCCGGTTAAGCAACTTATTTTCCTCAGTTCATTGCAGGCGCCGGCGCATGAGCAATCCGATCACCTGCGCGCCCGCCAGCTTACGGCTGACACGCTGCGCGACGCAGGCGTGCCGGTGACGGAATTACGCGCCGGGATCATCGTCGGCGCAGGCTCCGCCGCCTTCGAAGTCATGCGTGACATGGTTTACAACCTGCCAATACTCACGCCGCCGCGCTGGGTGCGTTCGCGCACCACGCCCATCGCTCTGGAAAATTTACTCTACTACCTGGTCGGCTTGCTGGACCACCCTGCGCGCGAGCATCGTATTCTGGAAGCCGCCGGGCCGCAGGTATTAAGCTATCAGCAGCAGTTTGAACGTTTTATGGCCGTCAGCGGTAAACGGCGTCCGCTAATCCCGGTTCCTTTTCCGACCCGCTGGATTTCGGTCTGGTTTTTAAACGTCATTACCTCCGTGCCGCCGACTACCGCAAAAGCCTTAATCCAGGGGTTAAGGCACGATTTGCTGGCCGATGACGCCGCGTTAAAAAAGTTGATCCCCCAAACGCTTATCACCTTTGATGACGCCGTTCGCCGCACGCTGAAAGAAGAAGAAAAACTGGTGAACTCCAGCGACTGGGGCTACGACGCGCTGGCCTTCGCCCGCTGGCGTCCCGAATACGGCTATTTTCCAAAGCAGGCGGGCTTTACCGCGCAGACCCCGGCCAGCCTATCGGCGCTATGGCAGGTCGTAAATCGGCTGGGTGGCAAAGAGGGCTATTTTTTCGGCAATATTTTGTGGCAGACGCGCGCCGCGATGGACCGTCTGGTGGGGCATAAACTGGCGAAAGGCCGCCCGTCGCATACCTTGCTCAAGCCTGGCGATACGGTAGATAGCTGGAAAGTGATCATTGTCGAGCCAGAAAAACAGCTCACGCTCTTGTTTGGTATGAAAGCGCCGGGTCTGGGGCGGCTTAGCTTCACGCTGCACGATAAAGGTCGCTACCGCGAAATTGACGTGCGCGCCTGGTGGCATCCACACGGAATGCCGGGCCTGATTTACTGGCTACTGATGATCCCGGCGCACCTGTTTATTTTCCGGGGAATGGCAAGGCGTATTGCCCGACTTGCAGAACAAATCACAGAAAAATGAGAAAAAGTTGCTGTATTCTTTCGTGTTTCCCATTGCATACCGACGTAATTCACGGAAGAATGCGCACGACGGTTTATTAAACACAGTGGATTGATATGAAGGTACTGGTTACCGGCGCCACCAGCGGCTTAGGTCGAAACGCGGTTGAATTTTTGCGCAATAAAGGCATCAGCGTCAGAGCGACGGGTCGCAATGAAGCGATGGGCAAGCTGCTTGAAAAAATGGGCGCGGAATTCGTCCATGCGGATTTAACCGAACTGGTCTCCTCGCAGGCTAAAGTGATGCTCGCCGGGATCGACACGTTGTGGCACTGCTCCAGCTTTACCTCGCCCTGGGGAACCCAACAAGCTTTCGATCTGGCGAATGTTCGCGCCACCCGCCGTCTGGGAGAATGGGCGGTCGCCTGGGGCGTGCGCAATTTTATTCATATCTCCTCTCCCTCGCTCTATTTTGATTACCACCATCACCGTGATATCAAAGAGGATTTCCGTCCGCATCGGTTTGCCAATGAGTTCGCCCGCAGTAAAGCCGCCGGTGAAGAGGTGATTAATCTGCTGGCGCAGGCTAATCCGCAAACACGTTTTACGGTGTTGCGTCCGCAAAGCCTGTTTGGCCCGCACGATAAAGTATTTATCCCACGTCTGGCGCATATGATGCACCATTACGGTAGCGTCTTATTACCGCACGGGGGCAGCGCGCTGGTCGATATGACCTACTATGAAAATGCGATCCACGCCATGTGGCTGGCCAGCCAGCCGGGCTGCGATCATCTGCCTTCTGGCCGCGCTTATAACATCACTAACGGCGAAAACCGCACCTTACGCAGCATCGTACAAAAGTTAATTGATGAACTGACTATCGACTGCCGCATTCGCTCTGTGCCTTACCCGATGCTGGATATGATCGCCCGCAGTATGGAGCGCTTCGGCAAAAAATCCGCCAAAGAGCCCCCGCTAACGCATTACGGCGTGTCAAAACTGAATTTTGATTTTACGCTCGATACGACTCGCGCGCAGGAAGAGCTGGGCTACCAGCCCATCGTCACGCTGGACGAAGGCATTGAGCGCACCGCCGCCTGGCTGCGCGATCACGGAAATTTACCGCGTTAATCCTGGCCGTACTTCTCCAGTAATGCTTCGGCAATCGCCTGCGTTTCGGCATCTGCGATACCGTTCCATTGCGCCGGACGGAAGTGCATCTGGAACGCCATAATCACCCGCTGCTGCTCGCGCGCCGTCATATCGGCTTTGACTTCATAGCCATAGCGCGAGAGTAACGCAAGCACCGTTGCGGTATCGACTGGCGTATACGGCGCGCGTCCAGCCAGATAAAACGCCACACGCTGGGCGTCAGGCCAGGCGCCAATCCCCTGCGCCGCCAGCTCGCGCCACGGGAAGCGCGGGCCGGGATCGTCTTTACGCTGCGGCGCGATATCCGCATGGGCCACCACATTCTGCGGTTTGATGTTATAGCGCGCGATAATATCCTTCGCTAACGGAATCAATGCCTGAATTTGCGCGGATTCAAACGGCGCGAAAGATTTCACCCCGCCGGACATTCGCCAGCCGCGATTTTCCAGCTCAATGCCAATAGACGTATCATTGAGACGCGTGGCGCCTCGCCAGAAACTGACGCCCGCATGCCAGGCCTGATCCTGTTCCGGCACCAGTTGCCAGATGCGCGGTTTACCGCCATATAATGGCGGGGTTGCGGGAATCAGGTAATGCGAACTGACGTTGCGACCCGTTAACGTCGCCAGCGAAACGTCAAAATTTTCCGCCGTATAGTGAATCACCAGGACTTTAATGCGCGGATAGGCCGCCTGCGCGCGATGTCGGGTATCAAGCTGATATCCCTCTTTATCGATAATTCCTTTTTCGCTCGCGCAGCCTGTTAACAGCAACGCGAGACCCACCAGCCACAGTAGCGCTCTCATCGGCGCGTTTTCACCGCCGTTCCGCTGACGCTGACCATCAGCATACTGCCATCCTTGCCGACAGTTTCGTAATCAATATCGATGCCTACCACCGCATCGGCGCCCAACGCTTTAGCCTGCTCGCCAAGTTCCTGGAAAGCGATTTCACGCGCTTTACGCAGCTCTTTCTCATACGCGCCGGAACGTCCGCCGACGATATCCCGAATGCCGGCGAAAAAATCGCGGAAAATATTGGCGCCTAAAATGGCTTCGCCCGTTACCACACCGCAATACTCCACGATGCTTTGTCCTTCCAGCGTTGGGGTTGTTGAAAACTGCATAGTGAATCTCCCGGGTTAGCTAAGCACACGATCTCAAACGCATTATCAAGCTGATACGCTATCATTGAAAGGATATAATTGATTATCGTAGATCGGTTTTTGCTCGATCGCCTATAAGGAAATCATCATGCGCTATTCTAAACTCTCTTTGCTCATCCCGTGCGCGCTTCTGCTTAGCGCCTGTACGACCGTCACTCCCGCCTACAAAGATAATGGCCCGCGTATCGGCGCGTGTGTGGAAGGCGGCCCGGACAGCGTGGCTCAACAATTTTACGACTACCGTATTCAACACCACAGCAATGATATCGCCGCGCTTCGCCCCTACTTGAGTGATAACCTGGCGAAATTGTTGACCGACGCCAGCCGCGATACGGAGCACCGCCAGTTGATGAGCGGCGATCTGTTCTCCAGCCGCGCTACGCTGCCGGATAGCGCCAACGTCGCCAGCGCATCAACCATTCCGAACCGAGATGCGCGCAACATTCCTCTGCGGGTGGCGTTAAAACAGGGCGATCAAAGCTGGCAGGATGAAGTGCTTATGATTCACGAAGGCTCATGCTGGGTGATTGACGACGTTCGCTATCTGGGCGGAGATGTCCATGCCCCTGCCGGTACGCTGCGCCAGTCGATAGAAAACCGTTAACAGCCAGTATTCCCCGCTTTTGCACCCATAACCCCGTAAATTGTCTGGCATTCTGCCCGGGATGCCGACAATTCTTCTTACCTACTATTCCTCCTGCTATTTTGTGCTATGTTTAGGGAAGAATGTGGGATATATTTAACTTTTAACGCATAAATATTGCATAACTATTCTGCGAAAGGTACTATCTGCGGCTTCAATAGCTATCAGACTGCCTGTATACGAGTGTCAATGAGTATTCAATTAAACGGCATTAATTGCTTTTACGGCGCGCATCAGGCGCTGTTCGATATCACGCTGGATTGCCCCGAAGGCGAAACGCTGGTGTTGCTTGGCCCAAGCGGGGCGGGTAAAAGTTCGCTGCTGCGTGTACTCAATCTGCTTGAGATGCCGCGCTCCGGCACTCTGACTATCGCCGGGAACCATTTTGACTTTACGAAAACGCCGTCCGATAAGGCGATTCGTGAGCTACGTCAAAATGTCGGAATGGTCTTTCAGCAATATAATCTTTGGCCGCATCTCACCGTTGTGCAGAATCTGATTGAAGCGCCCTGCCGCGTACTGGGTCTGACAAAAGATCAGGCGCTGGCGCGCGCAGAAAAGCTGCTGGAGCGTTTACGTCTGAAGCCCTATAGCGATCGTTATCCGTTGCACCTTTCCGGCGGTCAGCAGCAGCGCGTCGCGATTGCCCGCGCGCTGATGATGGAGCCGCAGGTGCTGCTGTTTGATGAACCGACCGCCGCGCTGGACCCGGAAATTACCGCTCAAATCGTCAGCATTATTCATGAGCTGGCGGAAACGAACATTACTCAGGTGATCGTTACGCATGAAGTCGAAGTGGCGCGTAAGACCGCCAGTCGTGTGATTTATATGGAAAATGGTCACATCGTCGAGCACGGTGATGCGGGTTGCTTTGCCCACCCTCAGACCGAAGCGTTCAAAAACTATCTCTCTCACTAAGATTCGGGACAATGACAATGAAAAAAGTTCTGATTGCCGCGCTAATTGCAGGCTTTAGCCTTTCCGCTACAGCAGCCCAGACCATTCGTTTTGCGACCGAAGCGTCCTATCCGCCGTTCGAATCGATGGATGCTAATAACAAGATTGTCGGCTTTGACGTCGACCTGGCCAACGCGCTATGTAAAGAGATCGACGCCTCCTGTACCTTTACCAATCAGGCGTTCGACAGCCTGATCCCCAGCCTGAAATTCCGCCGCTTCGACGCTGTAATGGCGGGAATGGATATCACGCCGGAACGTGAAAAGCAGGTGCTGTTTACCACGCCATATTACGACAACTCCGCGCTGTTCGTGGGTCAGCAGGGCAAATACACCAGCGTCGATCAACTGAAAGGCAAGAAAGTCGGCGTGCAGAACGGTACGACGCACCAGAAATTCATCATGGATAAGCATCCGGAAATCACCACCGTACCGTATGACAGCTATCAGAACGCGAAGCTGGATCTACAAAATGGCCGTATCGACGCTGTTTTCGGCGACACGGCGGTCGTGACCGAATGGCTGAAAGCCAATCCTAAGCTGGCACCGGTCGGCGATAAAGTCACCGATAAAGATTATTTCGGCACCGGCCTGGGTATCGCGGTACGTCAGGGCAACACCGAGCTGCAGCAGAAATTCAATACTGCGCTGGAAAAAGTGAAGAAAGATGGGACTTACGAGACCATCTATAACAAATGGTTCCAGAAGTAATCTTTGATGAACGAATTTTTTCCTTTAGCAAGCGCCGCCGGGATGACCGTCGGCCTTGCCGTCTGCGCGCTGATCATTGGCCTCGCGTTAGCCATGTTCTTTGCCGTCTGGGAGTCCGTAAAATGGCGCCCGATTGCCTGGATAGGCTCCGCGCTGGTCACTATTTTACGCGGCCTGCCGGAAATTCTGGTGGTGCTGTTTATCTATTTCGGCTCCTCGCAACTCCTGCTTACGCTGTCTGACGGGTTTACCCTCCATCTCGGCTTTACGCAGATCCCGGTGCAAATGGAGATTGAGAACTTTGACGTCAGTCCGTTCCTGTGCGGCGTGATTGCGTTGTCCCTGCTGTATGCGGCCTATGCGTCGCAGACGCTACGCGGCGCGCTGAAAGCCGTTCCATCTGGTCAGTGGGAGTCGGGTCAGGCACTGGGATTATCAAAGACGGCGATTTTTTTCCGTCTGGTGATGCCGCAGATGTGGCGTCACGCCCTGCCAGGGCTGGGTAATCAGTGGCTGGTGTTGCTAAAAGATACGGCTCTGGTCAGCCTTATCAGCGTTAACGATCTGATGTTACAGACCAAAAGTATTGCCACACGCACCCAGGAACCGTTTAACTGGTACATTATTGCGGCGGCTATTTACCTGGTCATTACGCTGATCAGTCAGTACATTCTCAAACGCATAGACCTGCGCGCGACACGTTTTGAGCGGAGGCCGGACTAATGCTTGAGTACTTACCTGAACTGCTAAAAGGGCTACACACCAGCCTGACGCTGACCGTGGCTTCTATTGCCGTCGCTTTGGTGCTGGCGTTAGTTTTTACCATTATCCTGACACTAAAAACGCCGTTCGTGGTGTGGCTGGTGCGCGGCTATATCACGTTGTTTACCGGTACGCCGTTGTTGGTGCAAATTTTCCTGATCTACTACGGACCCGGTCAATTCCCGACACTGCAAGAGTATCCGCTACTCTGGCATCTACTGTCTGAACCGTGGCTGTGCGCACTGATCGCGTTGTCGCTAAACAGCGCCGCTTACACCACGCAGCTATTTTATGGCGCGATTCGCGCGATTCCGGAAGGTCAGTGGCAGTCCTGCGGCGCGCTGGGGATGAGTAAGAAAGATACGCTGGCGATTTTGTTGCCCTATGCGTTTAAACGCGCCCTCTCCTCCTATTCAAATGAGGTGGTACTGGTCTTCAAAAGTACCTCGCTGGCCTATACCATCACCTTGATGGAAGTCATGGGGTACAGTCAGTTGCTCTATGGTCGTACCTACGATGTGATGGTATTTGGCGCGGCAGGCGTAATTTATCTGGTCGTCAACGGTCTATTGACGCTGATGATGCGTTTGATTGAGCGTAAAGCCCTGGCGTTTGAGCGGCGCAATTAACCAGGCAGGATAAGGCATTCTCGCCGCCGTTCGACAATGGTCAGATGGCGCTGCGCTTATCAAGCCTACGATGCATAATATTGAATAAACCCGACGGACAAGTGGTTAACTTGTCCGTCTTTTTTTATCCATTTTAAAATATTTAATCATTTTTATTGCATACAAATTCAATTAATGGCATTGTAAATCTATGCCGCAGACACGGCGCATAATCATAAGATTACGGGAGTGACATCATGAAAAAGTTAGTTCTGGCCGCATTACTCGCCTCTTTCGCCACTGGCAGCATCGCCGCTGAAAAAATCAATTTCGGGGTTTCCGCCACCTATCCCCCGTTTGAATCCCTGGATGCGAGTAATAAAATTGTGGGCTTCGATATCGATCTGGCAACCGCATTATGCAAGCAAATGCAGGCAGAATGTACTTTTACCAATCATGCTTTCGATAGTCTTATCCCGGCGCTGAAATTCAGAAAATATGATGCCGTCATTTCCGGAATGGACATTACCCCGGAGCGCAGTAAGCAGGTCGCCTTTAGCAATCCCTATTATGCGAACTCCGCGCTGGTGATTGCCAAAAAAGACACCTATAAAACCTTTACCGATCTAAAAGGTAAGCGTATCGGTATGGAAAATGGCACCACGCATCAAAAATATCTCCAGGATAAACATCCGGAGGTCAAAACCGTGGCCTACGACAGCTACCAGAATGCGATTATCGACCTGAAAAATGGCCGTATTGACGGTGTCTTTGGCGATACCGCAGTGGTCAATGAGTGGCTGAAAACGAATCCGCAACTGGGTCCGGCAACAGAGAAAGTGACCGATCCGCAATACTTCGGTACCGGACTTGGCATCGCGGTGCGCCCGGACAATAAGGCGTTGCTGGAAAAACTGAATGATGCGCTGGCCGCCATTAAAGCGGACGGCACTTATCAGAAAATCAGCGATCAGTGGTTCCCGCAGTAAGACGTATGTGATTAGCCCACCGTGTTGCGAAATGGCAGTATAAATACCTTATTCAGACCACGAAATCATCCTGGCCTGATAAGCGCAGCGCCATTGAGCATTCTACAGTTTGTCATCAGTCTCAAACGCCTGCATCAACAGGCGATTCGGACTAATACTTGCCGGGTGACGCTGACGCGTACCCGGCTTATAACATTGTTACGTTTTTAGATAACATCCAGACCCAGACGGCGATACTGCTCCGCCGGAGCATCATTTTCTTTCATCAAACGGATAAGTAAGTTGATCATCCTTGCTTCGATGGCCTCATCATGAATAGAATGTTGCTGTTGCGGATCGTCTCTGAGATCAAACAAGAGATGACCAAAGCTATTCACACCTTTATATTTTTCCCTGGCCGGAATACGTAATACCTGAAGCCCTTTAGTGAATTTAAACGGAGGTGCCAGAGATAATTTTCCCAGTTCATCCACGTCATAACGCGCATTCATCTTGATCGGCATTAACGTGTAGTTCGCAATGTCATGCTCACGCCCCGGCTGCGCGGCCCGCATATAAACATAGCGTCCGTCGGTAACATTAACATGTCCGCTAAACACGCCAAACAGCGCGCCTTCCCTGACGGGTTCATCACTGGCAATGACTTTCGCCAGCGGTTGGCCCTGCATATCTGCGGGAATAGGTTGCTGAAAATAATCCAGTAGCGTTGGCGCCCAGTCAATCATCTGCACCAGCGACTGCCGCCGCGCTCCGCATACCGCGCTGCGCGGGTCCCAGATAAACAGCGGGTTATTAGCCACCTCGTTATAATAGGGCATTTGATTTTTAGCCCACCAACCGTGCTCCCCCAGCAAGAAGCCGTGATCGGTACCGACAATCAGCATCGTATCGCGCCAGAGATCGTGTTCATCCATCAGATCAAGGATACGTCCAAGATTGCGGTCGCACATGGAAACCAGGGCCCGATAACGACAGCGAATATGCGCTATCGCCTCCTCGCTTTCACTGACTTTGCCGCGCGGCCAGTCATAATGCGGGCCTTGCCACTCATCGTCATAGAGCGATAAATATTCCTCGGTGGTATAAAACGGCTCATGCGGATCGAACGTCTCAACCTGCAATAACCAGTTATCTTCGGCATGATTTTTATGGATAAAATCGCACCCGGCGTCAAAAACTTTCGTCTGGGGAAAATCGGCTTCCTGCTGGATGTATTCGCGGTTCGCCCAGTCGTGACGCCATAGCCCGGAAACGCCGCCTCCGGTTTGTTTTTGTGGAACGCGCAATACTTCCGGAATGGGCGGCTCGCCAACGCTCGCCTTCCAGTGATCGCCCTCCTGACCGCGTACTACGTCCCAGGAGCTATAGCGGTTATGGTAGTTACCGCCGCCGTCTTCCCAGTAATGCAAATGATCGCTGATAAGATGGGTGTAGATCCCCGCTTTTTTCAATAATTCCGGCATGGAATCATCAAAGGGTTCCAGCGGCCCCCACTCACGATGCAGGAAATTATAGCGCCCGGTGTGCAGTTCCCGACGGGCTGGCATACAGGGCATACTGCCGACATAACTATTGTCAAAGGTGGCGGCATGTGCCGCCAGGCGTTGAAAGTTAGGCGCTTTCGTTAGCAAATCGCCATAGGGCGGCAAATAGTTTTTATTCAGACTGTCAAACAGCAGAATAATCGCTTTCATGACTCACCCTCATTTGTTGAGCAGGTGCGGAAAATTTTTCTCTACCACATCGTAAATCTGTTTACCTATTGATTCGCCATCCATGATATTTTCAATGGGAATGAGATATTGTCCGTGTTTAGGATCGAGGCTAACAACATCAAGCAATTTTTTCGAAATCGCATAAATATCTGCCCAGTCGGTAAATCCACCGACCTCTCCCGCTGCCGTATGCTCCATATCAAAAGAGAAGTCATATTTTGCTAACGCTTTTTTAACCACAGTCTGTAACATTACGCTACTGCCTACACCATAACCGCATACGAATAAAATATTTACAGAATCTTTCATAATAAAATCCTTTATATAAACCGAATCAATTAAATGGAATAAGGACCAAGATGGAACGTTGAAGCAATAAATTTCAGTAATTCACAAATCGCAGGCCACAGAGTCGCCCAGTCAAATATTCCCGTCCAGCCCACGCCTTCTTTTGCCAGCCCGGTTAAAGGAATGGCCCATACCGTACCGAAAGTCTGAATAATCCCTAACAGGAAAGTACAAATAATAACGGAACGATATCCCCCCATTCGGTTGGCTAATACGCCGATGGGACCGCCGGAAAAGAAGAGCGGAACAAAACCAGGCAATACCATAATAGGGCTATGGATGAGCAGCAGAATGCCCATGGAAAAAATCGTGCCGAAGGTACAAAAGACGAATCCCAGCGTGGCCGCGTTCGGCGAAAAAGGTAATAAAGCAGCAACATCCACAGCCGGTATAGCGTTAGGAATAAAGCGATCCTGCCATCCTTTAAACGAACCGTTAATTTCGCCTACCATCATCCGCACGCCCTGCAGCAAGATGACCATATACATAGAGAATTGCAGGCCCAGATTGATGATATAGATATACCAGGGTTTGCCTTTCGCCATTAACTGTACGTTATCGATTCCTGTCGCCAATAAAAAACCGCCAACGAAGAGCGTCATCACAATGGCGATTGCCGTCACGTTGTGGTTAAAAATGGCTAACCAACCGGGAAGTTTCAGGTTTTCGGCGTCATGCTTTTCCGGATCGCCGAATTTATGCGCGAATTTCGAGAAAAACCACAGTCCCAACATCTGGTTATGCGCGATGGTAAAACCGGCGTTATTGGTCACTTTGGCGATGGGTTTAACAATAAGCGTGGTTGAAAACGCCCAAAAGACCCCGGTCAATACCCCGGCAATCACAATGGATTGTACCCAACCGAACCCCAGCCAGAAGACAATTAACCACAGTACCGCCTGTGAATGTGAGACCCCGGTATTACCGGTAAGAAATATACCTTTTGCGCCAGTATAACGACCAAATAAAACTAATATCAGGTTAGTAAAAAACGCCAGTACAAAAACGTATCCTACATAGCCGAAATTATCGCCCAGCGCTATTTGCGTCGCGGCTTTCATGGCGTATGAATCCATTAAGTATCCATGCACGCCATAAGCCTTGCTGACTGCCTCTGCAACCGGTTTAAAAGTGGCTGAAAATTGAAAGCCGCCAAATAACACCATCATCAAACCGACCATCGCGCTGATCATACCGGTGATAATTTTTATAGGCGTCTTTTTATCCAGCGCATAGCCAACACCGACTAATATCCCAATTAATATTGCCGGTTCAGTTAAAAACGTTTGAATAACATCTATAAATTTGGCAAACATCGTCTGAACGCCCTCCATAAGCGTGCCTATTCGTTGTCATGATTGACCCCTTTACTGACGTTGCGTATTGCTTCGCTGATGCTATTGAAATTTACCCGATAAACCACCTTGTCTAATTTTGCCTTACACGCACTGTAATAATCAAAATTAGTCATTAAAAGATTTAAAGTGATTATTTGTGATTTGATTTGCAAAAATAGGGTAATATATAACCATGATCGATCGGAGTTTTTTATCGATCGATCATGGTTATTATTATTTATGGATAATTAGACAGTTAATATAGATATTTTGTATGTCTAGCTTTTGGCGCTACAGCCTGTAAAGCAATGTTAACACTTCATAATGCGCGGTATGCGGGAACATATCGAAAAGCTGAACACGTTGAATACGGTAGTTCGGCAGATGGCGAATATCCTGTGCCATCGTCTGCGCGTTACAGCTTGAATAAATGATAAAACGCGGCGCCATTTGTGCAAGGTAATCGCACAACGGCTTGCCAATGCCGCGGCGGGGAGGATTCACCAACACCAGATCGGGCGTTTCACCTTGTGCGGTGGCGAATTGGGTGGAATCCAGCGCCTGGAAATGAAGGCGGGTCAATCCCAGCTCGGCAGCGGATTGCTTCGCGCAGGCAATCGCCTCCGGCGCGATCTCAATACCGGTTAATTGCATCTGCGGCGTCGCGCAGTGCAGGCCGAATCCGCCCACTCCGCAAAAAAGATCCCACATATGGCGTACCGGCAGTTGCCCTACCCAGTCACGCGCCGTCGCATATAATCGGCTGGCGACCGTAGGGTTGGTCTGAAAGAAACTTTGCGGACGAATCCACAGCGGCACATCGTTAAAACGTTCCGCCAGCGCCTGCTGATCCGTCAGGTAGATTTCCTTCTCCCCTTCCATAATCGCCATATGTACCGGCTGAATATTTGCGGTGATCACCCTGAGCTGCGGCAGTTGCGCACGCAGCCACGGTAACGCCGCGCGCAGTTGCGTAAGTTTGGTTTCTGAACGCAACACGAAGCGTAGCATCATGCCGCCATCGAACTGACTTTCCGTCAGCAACAGGTATTTCAGTTCGCCGCGTTTTCGCGCCACGTTATAAGGCGTGAGTCCGGCACGGGCAATAAAAGGTTTTAGCGCGCTGAATACGGGGGCAAAGGAGGCGGGATACAGCGGGCAGCCGCAAAGATCGACTGGCGTACCGTCGCGATGCAGCATCCCGAAGAGCGGTTTTTCTACACTACCGCTCACGACCATTTTCGCTTTGTTGCGGAAATGCTGTTCCGGGCCGCCAATCGGCGCGCACCACTGTTCAACAGGCAGCCCGGTCAGCAAACGATGTAAATCGGCTGTTTTTGCGGAAAGTTGTTCGTTAACCGACTGCGTAATCCATTGACAGGAACGGCAGCGACCCGCGTCATAGAGTGCGCACTGCATACCAAAAAACCTTCATATTATCCGGGGCGACGATTATACACATTATTGCAGCCGGAAGAACCGACGGCTGGGAGCGGGAATAAACAGCAGAAACAGAATTAAAAGATCGGGGAGTTTTTGCATGACCAGGGAATGCAGGATATCACGCTTCGATTCTCCCGCGATGCTAAACAACTCCGGATACCCGTAGCCTAACGACGCCGCCCACAGATACCCACTCACAATAATTTGTGTCGCCAGGTACACCCAGCGCGCCCAGCTACGGCCTTTCACCAGCGAAAACGCACAATAAATTTCAACAAAGACCAGCACTAAGCTTGCCAGAAAGACCAGGGTTAAGCTCCACGTCTGCACACTGCGATGAATAAACTCGCCCATCCCACGTATGCCGAGGGTATTCATAATCATCAGCACATCGAGACCGCGAATCAAAATAATCGCCATAGCCGCAACCTGCACCAGCGTAGGCACATTTAAACGGGCATGTGATGAGGTTGATTGCTTTATAAATCCCAATGAATGTCTTCCCTGAAAATGATGCCGCGACCCGCGCGGCAACGCATTGCCATAGTGGAAGATTTTAGTGGCTTCAGCCGCGTCTTGCACGCTGGATATCGCGAATCCGCTGTTTTTCCGCTCGCGCCATCAGGTACCAGGCAATAAATCCGACGATTCCTACCACGCCGAGGATTAACGTCGCCAGCGCGTTGATTTCCGGGTTCACGCCCATGCGCACACTGGAGAAAACCAGCATCGGTAGCGTGGTGGCGCCGGGACCGGAAACGAAGCTGGCAATCACCAGATCGTCAAGGGAGAGCGTAAAGGCCAACAGCCAGCCCGAGATCACCGCTGGCATGATCATCGGTAACGTAATGACAAAAAAGACCTTCAACGGCGCCGCGCCAAGATCCATCGCCGCCTCTTCAATCGAACGATCCAGTTCGCGTAATCGCGAAGCGATCACCACTGCCACATAGGCGGTACAGAAAGTGACGTGCGCCAACCAGATGGTCAGCATTCCGCGATCGGAGGGCCAGCCGATAGCATGACCGAGCGCGACAAACAGTAGCAGCAGCGACAGCCCGGTAATCACATCCGGCATCACCAGCGGCGCGGTGATCATAAACGCAAAGCCGTTTGCGCCGCGAAATCGTCCAAATCGCACCATCACCACCGCAGCGATAGTACCGAGCACCACCGCCATCGTCGCCGCGCAGGCGGCAATTGTCAGGCTTAGTCCCACTGCGCTCATCATGGCGGAATCCCGAAAGAGCTCGCCATACCAGCGCGTCGACCATCCCGCCCACACCGTCACCAGCTTCGAACTGTTAAACGAGTAAATCACCAACATTAACATCGGCGCATAGAGAAAAGTAAACCCCAGCACCAGAATCAGAATGCGCCAGGGCGAGCGAACGACCGGTAAGTTATTCATCCGTGCTCCCCCACACTTTTTTGCTGATGTTTATGGAACCACATGATCGGTACTATCAGCAGCAGCAACATAATAATGGCGACCGCAGAAGCCACCGGCCAGTCGCGGTTATTGAAAAACTCCTGCCACAGGACGCGACCAATCATGATACTGTCCGGCCCGCCAAGCAGTTCCGGGATCACGAATTCGCCCACCGCCGGGATAAAAACCAGCATCGAGCCAGCGATGATTCCGCCTTTGGTGAGCGGGACAATGATGCTAAAAAACGTTTTCAGCGGTCGGGCGCCGAGATCCAACGACGCTTCCACCAGCGAATAATCAATGCGCGTCAACGCGGTATAAATGGGCAGAACCATAAACGGCAGATACGCATAAACAATGCCGATATAGACGGCCAGGTTAGTGTGCAGGATCGTCAGCGGCTGATCGATAACCCCTAGCCACAGCAACACATTGTTCAGCACACCGTTGTTTTTCAAAATGCCCATCCAGGCATAGACGCGTATTAAAAAAGACGTCCACGAGGGCAGAATCACCAACAGCAGCAGGATATTGCGCGTGGAGGGCTTGCTGTGCGCCACCGCCCACGCCAGCGGGTAGCCCAGCAGCAGGCAGCAGATCGTGGAAATACCGGCAATTTGTAACGATTGCAGATAGGCTTCGAAATAGAGCGGATCGTCGGTCAGTTGCAAAAAATTGCCGAGGTTGAGCGTAATCGACAACTGACCGTCAGCCCATTCCAGCAGATCGGTATACGGCGGGATCGCCCGCGCCATTTCCGCCAGGCTTATCTTAAAGACGATAAGAAACGGCAGTAAAAACAGTAGAATGAGCCAGATATAAGGCAAAGCAATAACCAGCTTACGCCCATGTTTCATTTGCATTCGCGCCAACCATAGCGCCGCGCCGCCAGGTTTACTGATGCGTGCCGGAGGTTCAAGTGTGCTCATGTTTCCCCCTTATACCGTCAGGACCACGCAGCTATCCGCTTCCCAGCACAAACGCACTTCATCGCCCCAGGTCGGTAACCCTTTCCGGTAACGGTGCGCATTCTGCAGTTGAGCGCTGATCATCTGCCCGCTTTTTAGCCGCACATGATAAATAGACAGATCGCCGAGATACGCAATATGCGCCACTTCGCCGACGGCGAAATTATAGCCATCGGCAGGCGGCGACTCACACAGCATGATTTTTTCCGGACGTAGCGCCACATATACCGGCACATTATCAACGACAGAGGCATCTGCATCGACTTTTAACGGATGAACCAAACCGGGCGCGTCAATGACCAGACCGTCCTCTTCACGCGCTTTCAGTAAGCCCTCAAAAACATTTACCGATCCGATAAATTCGGCGCTGTAGCGGGTCGTCGGATGCTCGTAAATCTCCTCCGGTTCGCCAATTTGCACAAATTTTCCACGGTTCATGATGGCAATGCGCCCCGCCATCGTCATCGCTTCTTCCTGATCGTGCGTCACCATGACGCAGGTCACGCCGACGCGCTCAAGGATATCCACCACTTCAAGCTGCATCCGGTCGCGTAATTTTTTATCCAGCGCGCCCATCGGTTCATCCAACAAGAGCAGCTTAGGACGTTTCGCCAGGCTGCGCGCCAGGGCCACGCGCTGACGCTGACCGCCGGAAAGCTGATGCGGCTTACGTTTCGCAAACTCCTGCATGTGCACCAGACCCAGCATTTCATTGACGCGGCTGGTAATCTCCGCCTTCGGCAGTTTGTCCTGCTTCAGACCAAAAGCGATGTTCTGCTCTACCGTCATATGCGGAAACAACGCATAGGACTGAAACATCATATTAATCGGACGCTGATACGGCGGAACATGCGCCAGATCGACGCCGTCGAGCATAATTTGCCCGCTGCTCGGCGGTTCAAAACCTGCCAGCATCCGTAGCAGAGTCGATTTTCCACAACCTGACGCGCCCAGCAGGGCAAAAATCTCACCTTTATAGATAGTCAGACTGACATCATCGACAGCATGTTGCCCGTCGAATGACTTCGTCAGGTTGCGAATTTCCAGAAGCGGCGTCAGCGCTTTACGGATTTTCACCTGCGGGCGGTGGGGGACATCATTCACAAGGCGCTCTCCGGCATAACACAATCAAACGATACAAACGGTGGAATGCCCGATAGCGCACGCTTATCAGGCCATACCGTTAATAAATTACTTACCGCTTTTCACCTTCGTCCATGCGCGGGTGCGGACGCGATCAATCTTCGGCTCCTGCACTTTCAGGGTAAACAACTTGGCCCGCACATCCGCCGGCGGATAAATTCCCGGGTTATCGCGCACCTGCTGGCTGACCAGCGCCGTCGCCTCTTTATTCGCATTGGCGTAGAAAACGTGATCGGAAATATGAGCAATCACATCAGGGCGCAGCAGATAATTAAGGAACTGGTAGGCCTCGTCTTTATTTTTGGCGTCAGCCGGCATGGCAAACACATCAAAAAATGCCATTGCCCCCTCTTTGGGGATCGAGAAAGAGATATTGACGCCATTTTTCGCCTCTTTCGCCCGGTTAGCGGCCTGCCAGACATCGCCCGCCCAGCCGATGGCCACACAGGTATCGCCATTAGCCAGATCGTTAATGTATTGCGAGGAGTGGAAATAGCGAATGTTTGGCCGTAGCTTCAACAACAGATCGGTTGCCGGGCCGGTGTAGTCATCCGCTTTGCTGCTATTCGGATCTTTACCCAGATAGTTCAGCACGGTAGCAAAAATTTCTTCAGGCGCATCAAGGAAAGAGACGCCGCAGCTTTTTAGCTTCTCCAGATTTTCCGGCTTGAGGACTAAATCCCAGCTATTCACTGGCGCATCATCCCCCAGCACCGCTTTCACTTTATCAACGTTATAGCCAATGCCCGTCGTGGCCCACATGTAGGGCATGGCGTATTTGTTGTCAGGATCGTGCTTCGCTACCAGTTTCAGCAGTTCAGGATCGAGGTTTTTCCAGCCGGGAAGTTTGCTTTTATCCAGCGGCTGAAAAACGCCCGCGGTGAGCTGGCGCTCAAGAAAACTGGCCGATGGCACCACCAGATCGAACCCGGTGCTGCCTGCCATTAACTTGCCTTCCAGCACTTCGTTAGAGTCAAAGACATCATAGATAACGTTAATCCCGGTCTCTTTTTCAAAGTTCGCCACCGTGTCCGGCGCGATATAATCTGACCAGTTATAAATGTGCAGCGTTTTTTGTTCGGCAGCGAGCGTGCCGACAGAGACGACCATCAGAGCACCCGCAACCAGACCCGATAGCCATTTTTTCTTTAAGGCGGTCATCATCGCTTTCCTTCTGAAATCCGTTAACAAATGAACCCATTAGGCGTGGTTTAAAACATGCCTGAAATGTGCATACCTTTTCATTTGATACAAATGAAGAAGAGAGGTCGCCCTCCCTGCCATCAAGCTCGCTATAGAAGCTTCGCAAGAATAACTTTAGCTAAGGTTTGAGGCTATAGCCCAGATTAAAAAACGCCTTTTATCAATTTTTTATGCAGGTTTTGTCTATGTGATAAAGCGAAATGGTCAGAAAGGAGGTGAATAATTCTTTAAATAAAGGTTAATGGCAGCATAAAAAAACGTAAACAGCAGCCGCGCTGGCAGCGACTGCCTGATTATCGGGAGGGATCAGTGAAGAAAATGGTCAACCGCGCTGGTTTTTTGCGCGTCTTCTTCCGCGTTAAACAGAAGCTGATGCGCCCCGGCCTCAAGGATCACCATAGAAATCTGCTCTTCACTTTGGCGAACAAACCATTCGAACTGTTCGTAGGTGACGCCTTGCATAACGGATAAAGACTGGCACACAACCAGTTTTGGCAGATTATCATCCTGCATATCGAGAAAGGCTTTTACCGTCAACGAACTGGCGTTGATAGCAGAGAGATCGGCCGCCAGCGGCAGCAACGCGGAAGGCCTGACCTCCGCCATCGCGGAAAAAAGAATGGTGTTGTCCACCAAATCGATTTTAGCATCGTAGACGCCGTCAAAATTCTGCATATGCGGCAAATGCAGCGCCTGGCAGGTATCACATTCGAAGAAATTCATGCCCAGGTCGTCGAGCCATTGACGCAACGTATCCAGAGTGGGAACGACCAGTGATATCATAATAATGTGCTACCTCTTACGATGACGATGAAAAATTACCGGCACAGCTTACGCAAAAAGCGTGCTTCGTACTACGGCGGAATCCACGATTGCGATTAGCCGCCGATTTTAAGGCAAAATTCAGGCGTAGCGTGACGTTCTATCCACTGAATCATTCGCCCCGCGATATCCACGCCCGTAGTCTTTTCGATACCTTCCAGTCCCGGCGAGGCATTCACCTCCATCACCAGCGGCCCGCGCGCGGCGCGTAAAATATCGACACCCGCCACATCCAGCCCCAGCGTCTGTGCGGCTTTGATGGCGATATCCCGTTCACGGGGCGTGATCGTCGCGATGCTGGCCACCCCGCCGCGATGAAGATTGGAGCGAAAATCACCGGCTTTCGCGCACCGCTCAATCGCCGCCACAACCTCATTGCCGACGACCAGACAACGAATATCGCATCCTTTAGCTTCGGCAATGTATTCCTGAACCAAAATATGGGCATTCAGCCCCCGAAACGCATCAATAACGCTTTCAGCAGCCTGACGCGTCTCCGCCAATACCACGCCGATCCCTTGCGTGCCTTCTACCAGCTTCACGACCAGCGGCGCCCCGCCAACCATCTTAATAAGATCGCTGGTGTCATCCGGAGAATGGGCGATCCCGGTAATGGGAAGATCGATCCCCTGGCGCGCCAGAAGTTGTAGCGATCGCAGCTTATCGCGCGCGCGGGTAATGGCGACGGATTCATTCAGCGGATAGCTACCCAGTAGCTCAAACTGACGTAGCGCAGCGGTACCATAAAAGGTAATGGCCGAACCAATACGGGGAATAACGGCGTCATAATGGGGCAGACGACGCCCCTTGTAATGGATCGACGACGCAGCCGGATTAATATTCATATAGCAGGAAAGAGGATCGAGTATCTCGACCAGATGGCCGCGCCGCATCGCCGCTTCGCGCAGACGTTTGCAAGAATAGAGCGTTCCATCCCTGGACAATATGGCAATTTTCACCCTGCACCTCGCTGAAAACCCTGAAAAGCCCGCGTATCATACACTGGCCCGCAGGTTTTAGCGCGTCGCCCAGCCCTGTTTATGCAAATATTCAAGGATAAATGGGCGATTTTCTTTAATCAGGGTGCGACGGATATGATCGCTCCAGGTATCGCGTCGCGTATTACTGCCGCGGGTCAGATAATACTCAGCCAACTGCTCGTCATAGCGCGCCAGCAGCTTTTCATCAAGCGGTTGATACTGGTTCTCATGAACCACAAGCTCGGCAGGCAGGCGCGGTTTCAGATCCGGATTATCCGCAGGCCATCCCAAACACAGGCCAAAGAGCGGCAATACATGCTTCGGCAATTTTAACAGTTCGGTAACAGATTCAATATTGTTACGAATGCCGCCGATATACACGCCGCCTAACCCCAGTGATTCCGCCGCCGTCAGCGCATTTTGCCCCATCATCGCCGTATCGACGACACCGAGCAGCAGTTGTTCGGCAAGCCCCAACTGCGCGTCAGGGCAGATCTGCAAATGACGATTAAAATCGGCGCAAAATACCCAGAACTCAGCGGCCTGCGCCACATGCTTTTGCCCGCCCGTCAGGGGCACTAACGCCTCGCGCAGCGCCCGATCGGTAATACGGATAATAGAGCTGCACTGTAAAAAACTGGAACTGGACGTGCTGCGCGCGGC
This sequence comes from Salmonella sp. A7, assembly GCF_020181675.1. Taxonomy (NCBI): domain Bacteria; kingdom Pseudomonadati; phylum Pseudomonadota; class Gammaproteobacteria; order Enterobacterales; family Enterobacteriaceae; genus Salmonella; species Salmonella sp. A7. Next base: position 2,949,754 of record NZ_CP084001.1, read on the forward strand.
GGCAATAATGGCCTCTCGCTGCGCGTCAGTCACGGGTTCATCGGTGAAATGGCGAATAGAACGATGGCCACAAAGAAGTTCAATGGTCGGACTCATTATGCTTTTCTCTATCTGAACGGGAAGAAATGTCGGGTGGACGTTTCATCAACTGCGGCGCCAGTAACTGCGCAATACGCCACATCATCGCCACCGCGGCGGGGAGGATCAACACGACGCCCAGGAAAACCATCAATACGCCAGCCAGCGGCGTATTGAACGGCGCGGGCAGCGTAAGGTAATGATTAAGCGATAGCAGAGCAAGCGCCAGCAAAATCATACCGAGGCATTCCAGTATCAGTACGCTTTTGGGTAACACGCCAATCGTGCGCATATCAAGCCTCCCGGTAAACTGACGCACAGTGTAGAACGTTCTGGTCCGGCGTGCTTAACAGATATAGCCCTGGGTTATCAAAGGAACAGGCGTAACCTGCTTTTCATCTGCCGTAAATCGCGGCATGATAACACCTGTTCGCCGTCTGGCTTTATGTTCGAGGAGAGATATGTTTACTGTTATTTTTGGCCGCCCAGGGTGCCCTTATTGCGTGCGTGCAAAAGAGTTGGCGGAAAAACTGAGCAAAGAACGCGACGATTTCAACTACCGCTATATTGATATCCATGCCGAAGGCATTACTAAAGCGGATTTGGAAAAAACCGTAGGTAAACCTGTAGAAACCGTACCGCAGATTTTTGTCGATCAAAAACATATCGGCGGCTGTACGGATTTTGAAGCATGGGCAAAAGAAAATCTGAATCTTTTCGCCTGATTGCTCTGGCAACGCCCTCTACCGGAGGGCGCTATCGGCGTTTTTTTCGCCGGTGGCTAAACAGGCTGCTAATAAACAAATAGCAGAGCGCGCCTAACGCACACCAGAATACGGCGCTAAATAACCACGCCAGTTCTTGCCAAAACGATCGGGTAGGCATAAATACCACGCGCATTAACACCAGGCAAAACGGTGCCGCCAGCATCGCCCCGATCAGCGGTCGGATCACCTCGCGTCGGTGAGAACAAAAACTGGCCACCGCGCCAGGTAACGTAAAAAATAACAGTCCAATCTCAGGATGCCCTGCCGCGCGAAAAGCGCCTTGTACATGCATAGTTAATGAAAGACACACCACAATAAAGAGTACAAAGCAGCAGACAACGCTTGCCCACCCGTGTTTATGTTTCAATCGTTCCTCCTGACACTCTCTATCGAACACGCTTTCCGCCGTGAGGCATCCAGTCAGATAAAGTCATGTGGCATTCCATGCCAAAAACACACCTGCACGATTCTTATAGCCGTTAGTACGCAATAAGATTAAACTAGCAGGATATATTGTTGTGTTGTTTTTATTTGGATGCTGTATGCAATACGATTGCACCCTTAATTCATGATAAAAACAGTAGCGTAAATTACCATTTCTTTCAACAGCTTACTCGTAAACAAGAAGTTAGTCTCCGTGAATATAAACGTCGCAGATTTGTTAAATGGGAATTACATCCTGTTATTATTTGTGGTCCTGGCTCTTGGCCTGTGTCTTGGCAAGTTACGTCTGGGTTCAGTCCAACTTGGTAATTCCATTGGCGTTTTAGTGGTCTCTCTATTATTAGGGCAGCAACACTTCAGTATTAACACCGACGCGCTAAATCTGGGATTTATGCTGTTTATTTTTTGTGTCGGCGTCGAGGCTGGCCCCAACTTTTTTTCGATTTTTTTTCGCGACGGTAAAAATTATCTGATGCTTGCCCTGGTCATGGTCGGTAGCGCTCTGCTAATCGCCTTAGGCCTTGGTAAGCTATTCGGCTGGGATATCGGCCTGACGGCCGGTATGTTGGCCGGCTCAATGACTTCCACGCCCGTGCTGGTTGGCGCAGGCGATACCCTGCGACATTCCGGCATCGCCAGCACGCAACTCTCCTCCGCTCTTGATAATCTGAGCCTGGGTTATGCCCTGACCTATCTGATTGGGCTAGTCAGTCTGATCGTGGGCGCGCGCTACTTGCCTAAACTACAGCATCAGGATTTGCAAACCAGCGCCCAGCAAATTGCTCGCGAGCGCGGTCTGGATACCGATGCTAATCGCAAAGTTTATTTGCCGGTTATCCGCGCCTATCGGGTTGGTCCGGAACTGGTGGCCTGGACTGACGGCAAAAACCTGCGCGAGCTGGGTATTTACCGCCAGACAGGTTGCTATATCGAACGTATTCGTCGTAACGGTATTCTGGCGAACCCGGATGGCGATGCAGTGCTGCAAATGGGCGATGAGATTGCGCTGGTCGGCTATCCGGACGCGCACGCCAGGCTCGATCCCAGCTTCCGTAATGGTAAGGAAGTGTTTGATCGCGATCTGCTTGATATGCGCATCGTGACGGAAGAAATTGTGGTGAAAAACCACAATGCGGTCGGTCGCCGCCTCGCTCAGCTCAAGCTGACCGATCATGGCTGCTTCCTTAACCGCGTCATCCGCAGCCAGATCGAAATGCCTATCGACGATAACGTCGTGCTGAATAAAGGCGACGTGTTACAGGTGAGCGGCGACGCCAGACGCGTAAAAACCATCGCCGATCGCATTGGTTTTATTTCGATCCATAGCCAGGTGACGGACCTGCTCGCCTTCTGCGCTTTTTTTATCATCGGGTTAATGATCGGGATGATTACCTTCCAGTTCAGCAATTTTAGTTTCGGCATCGGCAACGCGGCCGGATTGCTGTTCGCCGGGATCATGCTCGGTTTCCTGCGCGCTAACCATCCTACCTTTGGTTATATTCCGCAGGGCGCGCTTAACATGGTGAAAGAATTCGGCTTGATGGTATTTATGGCAGGCGTTGGTTTAAGCGCCGGCAGCGGTATCAGCAACGGTCTGGGCGCGGTCGGCGGACAAATGCTGATCGCCGGGCTTGTCGTCAGCCTGGTACCGGTGGTGATCTGCTTCTTGTTTGGCGCTTATGTGCTGCGCATGAACCGGGCGCTGCTGTTTGGCGCCATGATGGGCGCGCGTACCTGCGCCCCGGCGATGGAAATCATTAGCGATACGGCGCGCAGCAATATTCCAGCGCTGGGTTATGCGGGGACTTACGCCATCGCCAACGTTCTGCTAACGCTGGCGGGGACGCTTATTGTCATCATCTGGCCGGGGTTAGGATAAAACTGAAGTTTGCCTTTAAGTGAAAAAATTTTGCCAATAGGTCGAACTTTTCGTTAAAGCATCAGTCATACCTATTGCCACTGCTTTTCTTTGATGTCCCCATTTTGTGGAGCCCATCAACCCCGCCATTTCGGTTCAAGGTTGGTGGGTTTTTTGTTGCCCGACGCAGAGTGACACGACATTGACTCTCCGGCGATTCGCTTTACCATCTGTAAAATCGCTTCACGCGCCAGCGGCGTTCGATCCGTCACAAAATGCAACGTCATCCCCTCGATAAACGCATCCAGCGCGCGGGCGGTCTGCGCGTCAAACCACTGCGCCAGCGTATTTTGGCTACGCTGCATCCAGTTTTGCATGACTATTTTTAACGCTGGCTTATCGCTGGCATAGGCATATAACTGATACATTAACGCCATATTATCCGGCGTCGTAACCTGCGAGCCGTAAATCATTTCCGTTATCGCCTGGCACGCCCCCTCCGCATCCGTCACCTGCGCAAAAAAGTCCTGGTATTGATGCGACATGTTCTCGGTGAAAAGTGTAAAAGCTTCACTCAATAACGCATCCATACCGGCAAAATAGTAGGTCATCGAGCCAAGCGGCACCTGAGCGATAGCGGCGATTTTCCGGTGCGTCACGGCATGAACGCCATAGGTCTTTACCGCTTCCAGTGTGGCCTGAATTATTTTTTCCCGTCGCTTAGGATCATTGGCGCGTCTTACGGCATTTTCTTTCATGATGAGTTCCACATCTCATTCAGGATGCAGGCTATAGTAACCTGCCGCTTACGCTGAAAAAACAGACAGTAAAAACTGTCTGCACAACGAAGTATGACGACGATATGTACAAATGTACACAAGCTTGCTAATGTTTACCTCTCGCTTCTATTTTCTGGCCTGACGCTATGACCGTCCTCTCCTCACGTAACGCCTTAAAACGCCGTACCTGGGCGCTGTTTATGTTCTTCTTTTTACCCGGACTGCTGATGGCCTCCTGGGCAACCCGAACGCCTGCTATTCGGGATATTCTTTCCGTCTCTACCGCGGAAATGGGGGCGGTCTTATTCGGGCTTTCTATCGGTTCAATGAGCGGTATTCTTTGTTCCGCCTGGCTGGTGAAACGATTTGGCACCCGAAAGGTTATTCGCACGACGATGACCTGCGCAGTAACCGGGATGGTTATTCTTAGCGTCGCGCTGTGGTGCGCCTCGCCGCTGATTTTTGCCCTTGGATTAGCCGTTTTCGGCGCCAGTTTTGGCGCCGCCGAAGTGGCGATTAATGTCGAAGGCGCGGCGGTCGAACGCGAGCTGAATAAAACCGTTCTGCCGATGATGCATGGTTTCTACAGTTTCGGCACGCTGGCGGGCGCTGGTGTCGGCATGGCGTTAACCGCATTAAGCGTCCCGGCTAACATCCATATCATCCTCGCGGCTGCCGTGGCGATCGCGCCCATTTTTATCGCCATTCGGGCGATCCCTGACGGTACAGGTAAAAACGCATCGGAAGATGCTCACCTTCAGGAAAAAGGATTACCTTTTTATCGGGACATCCAGCTTTTGCTTATTGGCGTGGTGGTGCTGGCAATGGCATTCGCCGAAGGCTCTGCGAATGACTGGCTGCCGCTACTGATGGTAGACGGACACGGTTTTAGCCCAACCTCCGGCTCTCTGATCTACGCCGGTTTCACGCTAGGTATGACCGTTGGCCGCTTTACCGGCGGCTGGTTTATTGACCGCTATAGCCGGGTGACGGTTGTTCGCGCCAGCGCGTTGATGGGAGCGCTGGGCATTGGTCTGATTATTTTTGTCGATAGCGACTGGGTTGCCGGCGTCTCGGTCATTCTTTGGGGCTTAGGCGCTTCGCTCGGCTTCCCGCTGACCATTTCCGCCGCCAGCGATACCGGTCCCGACGCGCCGACGCGCGTGAGCGTTGTCGCCACGACCGGCTATCTGGCGTTTTTGGTCGGGCCGCCGCTGTTGGGCTATCTGGGAGAACACTATGGATTACGCAGCGCCATGATGGTTGTGCTGGCGCTGGTTATTCTGGCGGCGCTGGTGGCGAAGGCCGTCGCCAAACCTGTATCGACTCCGCAACCGGTGATGGAGCATAACGCATGAGTATCAAATTAATCGCCGTCGACATGGACGGCACTTTTCTGAGCGATCAAAAAACCTATAACCGTGACCGGTTTATGGCGCAGTACCAACACATGAAGCGGCAAGGCATTCGCTTTGTCGTGGCCAGCGGCAACCAGTATTACCAGTTAATCTCCTTCTTTCCGGAAATTGCGCACGAAATCGCTTTTGTCGCGGAAAACGGCGGCTGGGTGGTCAGCGAAGGCGAGGATATTTTTAACGGCGAGCTGACAAAAGCCGACTTCCAGGCGGTTGTCGAACACCTGCTCACACGCGCCGATGTGGAGATCATCGCCTGTGGAAAAAACAGCGCCTACACGCTGAAACGCTACGACGATGCGTTAAAAGCCGTTGCGGCAATGTATTATCATCGTCTGGAGTTTGTGGATAATTTTAATAATATCAACGATATCTTTTTCAAATTCGGCCTTAATATTACCGATGATCGGATACCGGAAGTACAGGCGGCACTGCACGACGCTATTGGCGATATCATGGTCCCCGTTCATACCGGCTATGGCAGTATTGATTTAATAATTCCCGGCGTGCATAAAGCCAACGGCCTGCGTCTGTTACAGCAGCGCTGGGGCATTCATAATAGTGAAGTGGTGGTATTCGGCGACGGCGGCAACGATATTGAGATGCTGCGTCAGGCCGGGTTTAGTTTTGCCATGTCGCACGCCAGCGAAGCGGTCGCGGCGGCGGCGAAATACCGCGCCGGATCGAACAATCAGGAAGGCGTGCTGGATATCATCGACAGCGTATTAAACAACGAGCCGCCGTTCAACGTCTAGCGGATGCCTCTCTACGCCTGATAACAGAAAGCTTATCAGGCGTAGCCGCTCTCTCAGACTGTTTGCGAATTCCCCGTCCGCTTATCTTTTAAGAAGACCAGCATCAGCAGTAGCCAAAGAATACCGTTTGCCAGATTAAACAGGCTAAATAGCCCATTGCCGCCGCTTAACCAGGCGTGTTTACTGACTTCAATGCCAACGGTAAAAATCAGCATTTGTAGCATTCCCATCGCCGCCGAGACCGTTCCTTTACTCATATCGCTGGAAAAGAGCGTCAGACGCACCAGTCCGGCATTCGCCAGCCCAATGCCAAAAGCGTATACGCTTAATCCCGCCGTCATCCATAAATAAGCATGGGATGAAACCACCGTCGCCGCCGCGGCGATGATCAGCCCCGCGACGATAGGCCAGCCGCCCATCACGATCAGCGAGCGAACCGTACGTCGGGAGGTTAAACGCGCCAACACCAGATTACCGGCAATGAGCGCGCCAAAAACGGGCACCTGTAGCAGACCATATTCATAGCTGCTGAGCTGTTCGCCGCTAATGATGATAATCGGCGACTGCGCAATCCAGGCCAACAGCGGCAGGCTGACAAATCCCAGCGCTAACGCCCCTGCGACGAACCGCCGGTTTTTTATCACCAGCCGATAATCCCGGCCCAGCGCCTTAAATGACAACGTTTCGCCCCGCCGCGTGGCGGTCTCCGGCATTGCGCGCTGTAGCCCGAAAAAGGCGATAGCGGCCAGTGCGGCAAATAAAATAAACATCCCCTCCCACGGCAGAACATGCACCCATGCCGCCCCAACCAGTGGTCCCAATAGCGGCGCGATTAACGCCACGTTCGCCATCAGCGCGGTAATTTTTATACACACCGCCTCCTCAAAGGATTCCTGAATCGCGGCATACCCTACAGCGCCGATAAAACACAGGCTAATCCCTTGCAAAAAACGCAGGAAGGTAAATTGTTCGATGTTTTTCGCCAGTAACGTCGCCAGGCAGGTGACAATAAACCACACAACGCCCGCCAGCATCACAGGACGACGGCCAATCCGGTCAGACAACGGGCCAAGCAGCCACTGTAAGAACATACCGCCCGCCAGATAAGCGGTCATGGACGTCGGAACCCAGTCCAGGCCCGCCTGATACTGCTCAACCACCGCCAGCATACCCGGCTGGATCATGTCGTTGCCAATATAAGTAGAAAATTCGTACAGCACCAGACAGAGAGGAAAAAGCAACGCCTGACGTCCCAGCCTGCCGCCTGATTGTAAACGATTCTGCATACCATCTCTTCGCCAATAAAAACCGCGCAGAGTGTAATGAAAGTCGGGGAACTGAGATAGCGAATTATGAGGCTGCAAGGGAAATAGCGCACATTTTTACAGAAAGCCACTTAGCGCTTGCGTACTTTAAGGTTAATTTAAGTTTGCGCCGTTATCATCGACATTATTTTATGCCATTGTCTTAAATCTCTTCATGTTGCCGCCAAATAAGACAATACTGCTTTTCCTCCCTGTTACGCTGCATTTATGCTCAGTTTGCACGGGGATGAGCTGGCTATCCCTTTTGATTTCATTGCTCCGAGCCTGGATGTTATGCTGGAAAACCTTAACAACTCGCTGTTTTATTTTATTAACGCCACGCCTGATTCCGCGCAGTGGACAATTTCGCTCGCTATCTTTATCGCCAAAGATCTTATCAACATCGTCCCGCTCTTAGCCGTTGTACTCTGGCTGTGGGGTCCCCGCGATCGGGTCTGCGCCCAGCGTCAGCTGATCGTTAAAATTGGCATCGCGCTGATTATCAGTCTGGCGGTCTCCTGGACAATGGGACACCTTTTCCCGCACGACCGTCCATTTGTCGATCATATCGGCTATAACTTCCTGCATCATGCCGCCGATGACTCGTTCCCCAGCGATCACGGTACGGTGATTTTTACCTTTGCGCTGGCGTTTTTGTTCTGGCACCGCCTCTGGTCAGGCATCGTGATGATGGCGATAGCCATTACCATCGCCTGGTCGCGCGTCTATCTCGGCGTACACTGGCCGTTAGATATGATTGGCGCGCTGCTGGTAGCGATGCTTGGCTGCCTGAGCGCACAGCTGATCTGGCAATGGTACGGCGCGCCGCTCTACCAGGCGCTGCAACGTTGTTACCGTTTCTGTTTCGCGTTGCCCATTCGAAAAGGCTGGGTACGTGACTAAACAGCGAAAAAAAGAGTAATATTAAGCGCTCTGTATGGTGCGGAGCGCTTATTTAACTCTCCAGGGGAACTATGGAAACGCGACGCGACGAGCGTATTGGTCAATTGCTGCAGGCCTTAAAACGCAGCGATAAACTTCACCTTAAAGAAGCCGCGACCCTGTTGGGCGTCTCTGAAATGACCATTCGTCGCGACCTGAACCATAAAAGCGCGCCTGTCGTGTTGCTGGGCGGCTATATCGTACTGGAGCCCCGCAGCGCCAGTCATTATCTGTTAAGCGATCAAAAATCTCGTCTGGTGGAAGAAAAACGCCGAGCCGCTCAGTTGGCTGCGGGCCTGGTACAAGCGCATCAGACGGTATTTATTGACTGTGGCACCACCACGCCGTGGATCATTGAAGCCATTGATAATGACCTTCCCTTTACGGCGGTGTGCTATTCACTTAATACCTTCCTGGCGCTGCAGGACAAACCCCATTGCCGCGCCATCCTCAGCGGCGGGGAGTTTCACGCCAGCAACGCCATTTTCAAACCGCTTGATTTCCATGAAACGTTAAACAATATTTGTCCGGATATCGCGTTTTATTCCGCCGCCGGCGTTCATACCAGTAAAGGCGCTACCTGCTTTAATCTGGAAGAGCTGCCGGTAAAACATTGGGCCATGACAATGGCACAGAGCCATGTACTGGTGGTGGATCACAGTAAATTCGGCAAGGTACGTCCGGCGCGGATGGGGGAACTATCACGCTTTGATACGATTATCAGCGACCGCCGTCCCGATGAGGCCTTTGTGGCCTACGCTAAAGCGCAACAAATTACTCTGATGTATTAACCGCCCGTTGCCGGATGCGACGCGCACCCGGCAACGGGGTTATTTTACGAGAACCAACTGCCAAACCACTGATGGAGTTTCATCAGCACAAAATCCCACATCCGGCTGAAAAATCCCCCCTCCTCGACGTTTTCCATCACCATTAACGGGCGTTGCTCAATGGATTTTCCGTTAAGCTGGAAATCGATGGTGCCGACAACCTGCCCTTTCTTCAACGGCGCCGTGAGCTGTGGTTCGTTCAACGTAAAGCTGGCCTTCAGGTTTTTAAGCTGCCCACGCGGAATCGTCACAGACCCCGCATCGCCCGCCCCCAAATTGACCTCAGGCTTATCGCCAAACCAGACCCGTTGCGTCACGAATGTCGCGTCAGGTTTAATCGGCGTGACCGTTTCAAAGAAGCGGAAACCCCAGGTCAACAGTTTTTCTGACTCATTAAAACGAATACGGTCCGTTTTCGCCCCCAGCACGACAGAGATCAGGCGCATATCGCCCTGGGTAGCGGAGGCGACAAGGTTATACCCAGCGCCTGCCGTTGTCCCCGTTTTCATGCCGTCGACATGCAGATTGGTGCTCCACAACAGGCGGTTGCGGTTCGGTTGACGAATATTATTAAAAGTAAACTCTTTCTCTTTATGAATGGCGTATTCGTCAGGCACATCGTGAATCAAGGCCTTGCCGAGCAGCGCCATATCGCGAGCGGTACTGAACTGCCCTGGCGCATCAAGACCGTGTACCGTCTGGAAGGTTGTATTGGTTAACCCCAGTCGTTTCGCATAGGCGTTCATCAGGCCGATAAAGGACTCCTGGCTTCCGGCGACGTAGTCGGCAAGCGCGATACAGGCATCATTACCTGACTGAATGATGATGCCTTTATTAAGATCCGCAACCGACACCTGATCGCCTGGCTTCAGAAACATCACCGACGACCCACGTAGCGCCGGGTTCCCCGTCGCCCAGGCATCTTTGCCCACCGTCACCATATCGGTCAGCTTGATTTTCCCTGCCTTCAGCGCCTGGCCCACCACGTAGCTGGTCATAATTTTTGTCAAACTGGCAGGGTCGAGTTTCTCATCGGCATTGCCTTCCGCCAGTACTTTACCGCTGGCGTAATCCATTAAGATCCAGGCTCGCGCATCAACGCCCGGCGGCGCGATCGTTTGTTCCTCTGCCTTTACAGGCGAAGCGAAAAGGAATAAGAGAACCGAACTTGCCGCGAGGCTACGAAGGGAAGAAGCGTATTGCGTCATAGTACCACCCGAGTATCCATTCCAAAAACACACGTCACACCACCGTGTAATAAGTGCGGTGAGTAATAACGCACTCACGACGTTAAAGAAACCGTAACTTGGTAAAGTTTTTAAAGTTTATGCAATAACATCCCGTTACGCTTCCTTCATAACGATTTTTTTACAGACCATTGTGTAAATGTTAGGTTTATCTCACGGTAGGCCGATTACTGTCATCATCCTGATAAAACAGAAGGGGTTAATATGATTACGCTGTGGGGCCGGAACAACTCGACTAATGTTAAAAAAGTGTTGTGGACGCTTGAAGAGCTGGAACTGCCATACGATCAAATTCTGGCAGGCGGAAAATTCGGCGTTAACCAGGATGCCGACTATCTGGCGATGAATCCTAATGGGCTGGTGCCGCTGCTTAAAGATGATGAAACCGACCTGTTATTGTGGGAATCCAATGCCATTGTCCGCTATCTGGCGGCGCAATACGGCCAGAACCGGCTATGGGTTGATAATCCGGCGCGGCGTGCGGAGGGCGAAAAATGGATGGACTGGGCGAATCAAACGTTAAGCCCGGCGCACCGCGTGATCCTGATGGGACTGGTCAGAACCCCGCCGGAAAAACGCGACCAGGCGGCAATTGAAGCCGGTATCGAAAAGTGTGACAGCCTGTTTGCGCTTCTTGATGATGCTCTGGCCCGCCAGCCGTGGTTCTCCGGAGATAACTTTGGCACCGGCGATATCGCTATTGCGCCTTTCGTCTATAACCTGTTGAACGTGGGTCTGAAGTGGACGCCGCGCCCGAATCTGGAGCGCTGGTATCAGCAGCTTACCGAGCGCCCTGCTTTTCGTAAAGTGGTGATGATCCCGGTGACCTAACGCGTGGCTGCAGGACTTACCTTGAGTAACTGCCCGTCGGACTCATCGGTTAACACATATAAGTAGCCGTCAGGTCCGACACGCACATCCCGAATACGCTGCTTTCTGTCACCCAGAATACGGCCTTCTTCCGTCACCGTATTGCCATCGACGCGCATCACAATGACCTCTTTATCTTTTAGCGCGCCGATAAACAGTTTGTGCCGCCACGGCGCAAAAACGTCGCTGGCATAAAAAGCCATCCCGCTGATCGCCGGAGAATCCTTCCAGTAGTAAACCGGTTGCTCCGTTCCCTCGACAATTTCACCTTTGGCTTCCGGCACTTTCAGACCACTATAGTTGACGCCCCATGTGGCCAGCGGCCAGCCATAATTTTTGCCTTTTTCCGGGATGTTAATTTCATCGCCGCCGCGCGGACCGTGTTCATGCAGCCATAGCGCGCCGCTCCAGGGATTGATGGCCAGCCCCTGCGGATTACGAATACCGGCATTGTACATGGCAAGATCAACAACCTGCCCTTTCATGCCGGGCTGACAGGCGCGGTATTCATAGTCGACCTGAAAGCTGCGGCAACATGCCTGACAGCGGTAATGCTGGTGCCCTGCACTCCCCGGACCATACTTTTTAACGGATGCCGTTTGCGCGCAAAACGGGCATTTCACATCGACTTTAGCCATCATAAATCCTGCGATAAAAGTCGGTATTCGAAACGATAATCAACGATTGAATACATGATCGTTTTCTGGGGATTTCACTGCATGTCATGATGGTTTACTCCTGCGATGAATAAGAGAACGGCGTTTAACCGTAAAATCAACATGCAGCGGGTCGAGAATAAAGATTATTAACGGAGTGATACCGACTTGAATCCGCCGAGTACTTTTTAGAGTATGTTCCATTCTTCGCGCCGGAATCCCTGAGTAATAGCCTGTCTGATCTAAAATGGAGATCAGAAAAATATGACACAAGCTGTTGCATAACATGGATAAAATGGGTAGTCATGCTAGCGAGATAAGACAATGAATGTATTCATTACTGATGCTGGTCGCTTATCGTGGTTACAGTGTGATCCTTTTTGCTCCGCTGGTAGCACTTGGCGCAGTTCTGTTCACCCGTCCAGTGACGGTCGCCCCGGTTTTCAGTGATATATTTATGGATAAGTTGATCGGTTTTGTAAAACTTTATTTTCCTGTCTTTCTGCTGGGTGCAGTATTTGGCAAGCTGATTGAATTTGCTGGTTTTTACTACTCAATTGTCAGTGCTGTGACCTGTATGGTGGGCCAGAACAAAGCCATGCCGATGATTATTCTTGTATGCGCTTTATTGACCTATGGAGGCGTATCATTGTTTGTGGTGGCGTTTGCCAATCTGTTCTTTACTTGGCTGATTCCACATATTTACGGTGATCAGTTTATGATAAATCTGCCGGGGCTGAAAAAACCGCTGTAAACGGGTTAACCTGATGACCACGGGGAGCAGGTATTAGCATCTACGTTACAACGGTTCCGACAATATGTCTGACCTGACCCCCTGTCAGCGGTCACCAGCGTCCTACCAGATCCGCCCCGGATCATGGTAGGGCGGTGACACCGTCAGCCTACATTTTGTAGTTATCTCGACGTGACAGGAATTCGGATAGGCCGAAATACTCAGTCTGACTGAGTCTATAAAAAAGCAGCACACTGTATTATACGTTAATTATGAGCCACAACGATGCACTTTGATATAAAAGATTTAAAATTATTCCTTGCTATCAGTGAAGAAGGGAGCTTAACACGTGGAGCGGAAAAAACTTACATGTCTGCCGCATCTGGTAGCGTGCGTATACGTAATCTTGAACAGAGTATCAATCTGAGATTGCTGTATCGTAGTAGCAAGGGGATAACGTTATCCTCTGCTGGTGAAACATTTAAACACCACGCCAGCCTTATTGTGAATCAGATGGAAATGTTACGTAGCGATATGCAGGAGCATGTTAAAGGCATCAAAGGACATGTCAGAATATTTTCCAGTATAACTGCTATTGCAGAGTATCTCCCCCCATTGTTGAGCCATTTCCTTACACTATATAACGATGTGAATATTGATCTCAGGGAGTATCCAAGTCCGGAAATTGTACGTTCTGTTATTGAGGGGAAAACTGATCTCGGAATTGTTGCTGGTAATATTACAACAGATAATCTTGAAATACTGCCGTTCCGTACTGATAGGCTAGTGCTTATCACCGCGACAGACCATCCCTTTGCTGACAGAAAAAGCGTGACCTTTCATGAATTAATTCAATATGAACAAATCAGCCTGCCTGAAGGGACAGGAATGTTTGAATTTATCCGAAAAAAGGCAGAACTAGTACCATCTAAACTGAAAATTAGAATACAGGTCGGCAACTTTGAAACATTTTGCCGTATGGTTGAAGCAAAAGTGGGCATTGGTATAATGCCTCACTCTGCTGCATCCCGTTTGCGTCAGTTGCATGAATTTTCGATTATTGATCTTGATGAATTTTGGTCATTAAGAAAATTACAAATCTGCGCCAGAAGCTTTGACAAATTACCCGGCTTCACACAAAAACTGGTTACTATGCTCACAGCTCAGACTGAGTGATAGCGTTACATCCCTGTATAATTTGGTCCGTTGCCACCTTCAGGCGTAGTCCAGGTTATATTTTGTTTAGGATCTTTAATGTCACAAACTTTACAGTGAATACAGTTCTGTGAATTTATTTGCAGACGCATGTTTTGTGTTTCACTATCCTGTAAAAATTCATATACTCCGGCAGGGCAATATCGTTCTTCGGGGCCACCATAAATATCCAGATTAATGGATATAGGGATATTCTGATCACTGATTTTCAAATGTACTGGCTGGTCGTCATCATGCCAGGTGTTACTGAGATAGACGGATGACAAAATATCAAACGTCAGTTTACCGTCAGGTTTGTCGTACAGTTTTTTCTGGCTTTTGTTGGCCGGTTGCAGAGTGATATTGTCCGGTCGGTTATTTTTTACACGCCAGGGGATTTTTTTTATACCCATTCGGGGAAGCAGCCAATGCTCAATGCCAGTCATGATAAAACCTATCACACGCCCTTTTTTAAACCAGGGTTTGAAATTACTACCATTTTCCAGTTCCTGCCAAAGCCAGCTCTGTCGCAGTAATGTTTGATATTCTGTCAGTATGTCGTTTTTCCTGTTGTCCAGCAAAGCATTAAATATAGCGTCAGCCGCTATCATGCCACTTTTGATAGCTGTATGGATGCCCTTGATTCTACTTGCATTGAGCGTACCGGCATTACAACCAATCAGCAGACCACCAGGTAAACAGGGATCAGGCATAGACGCAATCCCGCCGTTATTGATTGCTCTTGCGCCATAACCAATACGCTTACCCCGGTCAATGTATTTGCGTATAGAAGGGTGTGTTTTCAGGCGCTGCATTTCCTGAAAAGGGCTTAACCAGGGATTTGAATAATCAAGTCCCACAACCAAACCTAGTGCAATTTTATTATCATTAAGATGATAGAGAAACCCACCCCCGAACGACTCTTTATCCAGAGGCCAACCTGTGGTGTGAATTACAAGCCCCGGATGGGACTGGTCTGATGGAACCTCCCACAACTCTTTTATGCCTATGCTAAAACTCTGGGGTGCTTTGCCTGTATCAAGATGAAATTTTTTGATCAGTTCTTTAGCCAGACTACCGCGGGCCCCTTCGGCAAAAATTGTATATTTTGCCAGAATTTCTATTCCACTCTGGAACCCCTCTTTCTTGCTGCCATCCCGATGACGTCCCATATCACCAGTTACTACACCGATAATGTTAGTATCCTGATCATACAGTATCTCAGTTGCCGAAAAGCCTGCATAAATATCCACGCCTGACGTTTCTGCCTGACCGGCGAGCCATTTAATGAGATTACCGAGGCTTACGATAAAGTTTCCATGGTTGCGAAAATTATCAGGAATCAATGCATCCGGCAAATTAATACATTTTTCATTCGTCAGTAACAGTAATTTATCCTGAGTAACAGGCTGTTTAATGGGTGCGCCTCTTTCCTGCCAATCAGGAATTAGTTCATTCAGCGCTCGGGGATCCATGACTGCCCCACTGAGAATATGAGAACCAGGCTCAGCTCCTTTATCAAGGACGATAATGGACAGTTCTTTTCCTGCGTCATTTGCCTGTAATTTAAGTTTAAGAGCTGCAGATAATCCGGCGGGTCCTGCTCCCACAATAAGAACATCACATTCTATTGTCTCACGTGATTGCTGGGTATTAGAAAGTGTATCGTTCATTATTAACTCCTTAATTTTTCAGCACCGTAGGAACAGCTATATTATGTAAATAAAATTGCATTCATATTGTAACCAATGAAATAAATATCATAGTGATAAAACAGATGAAATGGTATAGGAATGTTCAACCTTAGAAAAAGGTGCCTATAAGACTATATAGCCAGTTATCAACTATTAAAAAAATGTCGGTGATGATGAAGCATTCCATAACATTTATATTTAGCTTTCTCCCTCAGATGAAAAATAATATACACAAATCATTTTTAAGCCGTTCATCATAATTGCAGGAAAAGTCCCTATTTTCTTGGCATTCTATTATAGTTACCCGCGAGAAATAATCAGCCAACTGTCGGGTACAGAAGGGAGCGGCAATGACATGTTCAATCGAGACTATAATGACTCCGGACAGAGGTAACTGTTTCATAATATTTTTCCAATTGATTTGACATCAGAATGAACGTGGCATCTCCAGCACATGCTCAGCGATATAGCTCAGGATCAGGTTGGTAGATATGGGAGCAACCTGATATAAACGTGTTTCTCTAAACTTTCGTTCGATATCATACTCACAGGCAAAACCATATCCACCATGAAATTGCAGGCAGGCATTGGCTGCTTCCCAGCTGGCTTTCGCAGCAAGGTATTTCGCCATATTAGCCTGTGCTCCACAATCAAGATGCTGATCAAAAAGCTCGCACGCTTTAAAACGCATCAGATTAGCCGCTTCCACTGCAATAAATGCTTCTGCAATAGGAAACTGCACCCCCTGGTTCTGACCAATGGGACGACCAAAAACCTCACGCTCGCAGGTATAGCGGGTAACACGATCCATAAACCAATATCCATCGCCTATACATTCTGCCGCAATCAAGGTACGCTCTGCATTTAAACCATCAAGTATGTAATGAAAACCCATACCCTCTTCACCAATAAGATTTTCTTCGGGAATTTCCAGGTTGTCAAAAAAGAGCTCGTTGGTTTCATGATTGACCATATTGGGAATAGGTCGTACTGTCATTCCATTTTTCATAGCTTCTTTAATATCAACCATGAAAATAGACATCCCTTCGGATTTACGTTTTACATTTGCAAGCGGAGTAGTTCGAACCAGAAGAATCATCCAGTCTGAATGTTGAACACGTGAAATCCAGACTTTTTGTCCGTTTATCACATACCGGTCTTCTCTTTTTACAGCTGTAGTTTTAATTCTGGTGGTATCTGTACCTGCTGTGGGTTCTGTGACGCCCATCGACTGCAGGCGCCATTCACCAGTAGCTATCCGTGGCAGCCAGAATTCTTTCTGTTTATCGGATCCATGACGTAACAACGTATTCATGTTATACATCTGACCATGGCAGGCTCCAGAGTTTCCACCCGATCTATTGATCTCTTCCATGATAATAGATGCTTCAGTTAAACCAAGCCCTGACCCTCCAAATTCCTCCGGGATGAGCGCAGCCAGCCAACCAGCTTTGGTTAGTTTATTAACAAACTCTTCAGGATAGGCTTTTGCTTCATCTATCTTACGGTGATATTTATCATCAAATTCACTACATAATGAACGAACCGCATCACGAATATCCTGATATTTATCCTTTTCAATACTTTTCATAATTTTTTCCTCAATAAACCAGCGCCAACAGGGGGTAGAAAATGACCTTTTATCGGATGACCATCAGCAGATAGATCTGACTGGCGGTCGACAGGAAGAAAATAGAGCCAGTGCCATAATTCTGGCAGAACGCCCCCCTCTTTAAAGATTTTGATGTCTTTATCCAGAGTGGCGGCCAGCAGCTTAGCGGGACCGGGGTTAAGATAATCGGTGTTGCGCAGAATGCCAGGCTGCCAAATTTGAATATCAGTATATTGCATAAAAGTTACCTTTAAGGAGGAAAAAATATGATTTATAATTTATCGATAAGTTCAGGTACAGCTTTGAAAATATCAGCTACCAAACCATAATCCGCAATAGAAAAGATAGGAGCGTCAGGATCCTTATTAATAGCGACAATGACGCCTGACTCTTTCATCCCGGCAAGATGTTGTATGGCGCCAGAAATTCCCAGAGCAATATAAAGTTGAGGCGCAACGATTTTTCCGGTCTGGCCAATCTGATAATCATTTGGTGCATAACCAGCATCTACAGCAGCCCGGCTTGCCCCCACGGCAGCGCCTAATTTATCTGCCAGGTTATCAACAAGTTCTTTGAATGCCTGTGCACTTCCTACTCCTCGTCCACCTGATACTACAACTCTGGCGGATTGTAAGTCTGGACGGTTACTTTTATTAACATGTTGGCTAATAAATTTTACCTGATCTGAACCAAGAACAACCTCTGTAAATTCAATGGGGGCTTTTCCCTCATCTTCCGCAACCGCAGCCGCAGCCGCAAATGAGGTAGGACGAACAGTTATCACTTTATATTCATCATCACTGTGTACTGTGGCAATAGCGTTACCCGCATAGATTGGACGTTCAAAGGTATGTTGATCAATGACACGCGTAATATCACTAATCTGAGATACATCAAGTTTTGCTGCTAAGCGTGGCGCACAGTTTTTTCCAAAAGAGCTTGCAGGAAAAAGAATGGACTGATAATGATTTTTCCCACTATTCAAAAAATAGCTGATCTGTTTTTCCACATTCTCTGCCAGAAGGTGTTCGAATAGTGGGCTGTCAGCAACAAATACAGTGGATATCCCCTGAATATGACTGGCTTTAACTGCAATACTTTCTATACCATATCCTAACATAAGTATATCTATATCACTATTAATGGCTTTTGCCGCAGTGATAGTACTGAGTGTTGAAGGTAAAAGAGTATTGCCGTTATGTTCAGCAATAACTAAAGAAGCCATATTTTTCTCCTTAAATTACTTTTTCTTCGTTTTTTAATTTATCTAGCAGCGTGTTAATATCTGGAACGATTATGCCTGCTTTCCTTCTTGCTGGCTCATCAACTTTAATAATAGTCAATCTGGATGACGGGTTAATACCAAGTGAATCGAAATCTATCTCCTTAACAGGTTTCTTTTTGGCTTTAATAACATTCGGCAAGCTGATATTCCTCGGTGTATTCAGACGTAGATCTGTAGTGAGTACTGCAGGCAGGGATAAATTTAACGTTTCTAATCCTCCATCAACCTCACGAACAGCAGTTAATGAATTATCAGAAATAGTAATTTCACTAACATTAGTGGCTTGGGGAAGATCGAGTAATGCTGCCAGCATTTGGCCTACCTGATTACAATCATCGTCAATAGCTTGCTTGCCTAATAATATAATATCGGGTTTTTCATTCCGGGTAATAGCGGTGATAGTTTTGGCCACAATTAGTGGTGTAAGAGAGTTTTTTGTTAATATGTGTATTGCCCTGTCTGCCCCTGCTGCCAGTGCTGTACGCAATACATCCCCTACACCTGTGTTTCCTATAGACACTACAACAACCTCACTGATTAATCCCCGTTCTTTTAAACGTACTGCTTCTTCAACTGCAATTTCATCAAATGGATTGATACTGAGTTTTGAATCAGAAATATCAACATCAGAATGATCTTGCTTTATTCTAATTCTAACGTTATGATCGACAACTTGTTTTACACAAACTAAAGCTTTCATTGGTGACTCCTTCATATATTTACTAAATGCTATGAGCCAAAATCCTTTTTGCTTTTTCCAGTAACGGTTTATCCACCATTTGCCTTTCATGACTGAACGCTCCATGGGGATATTGAGCCAGTCGCATAATCTGGGGAACCCACTCGATTTCTTGTTTTAAATAGCTGAATGCTCTGTTTACATGTGAAATTTGTGGAGGGTGAATACATACCTTGCCACTGAACCCCATTTTACAGGAGTGAATAGCATTTTGTATTGTCAACTCGTTTTTCATAAATTCAGTTGTGATACCGTCAACAGAAGGATATGATCCAGCCAGGCGTGAAGTTATTACAATTTTTGCACGTACAGCAATCAGTACTTTTTCATCATTACTCATGAAATTCAGAGCATTTTCTCTGGCAATTATTTTTTTCTCAGATGACACCGCATTTTCTAAATCAAGGATTACGCTATCAGCACAACTGCTATTTGCTTTTTCAAATCGTTCAGGTTGGTCCCCCGTAACGAAAAGAAAAAACCGTTCTAACGTTTGCATTCTCGTCTCTCATTTGAATGGAGCATCTGATAATTCAATATATCTTAAAAAAATAATTTTCTGAATTAGCTTTTATCTAACCCCCCATTAAAATTGGTTCAGGTTCGCTGATAACAGAAAGAAACATGTAATTTATTATTACAATAACAAAGATAAAAATAAAATTTAATTATTTGATATAAATAACGTTTCAGAATAGTAAACGGCCGACATTCCGTACCTGTTTCAGGAGTGAATTCGACTATACCGTTCCCTAAGAACATCAACGATTGTCTGGTGAACCGAATTTAGTCACCTTTGGTGGAGAACAGGCTGGCATATAGGAGAGCATGACAACCCGGGTCATTCCCTCCGTGATTTTTTAGTAACACGCTGAAAAAGTATCTGAAACTTCATTCTGCAAGTGAGACTTTCCCCGAAGTCGATCGATACGTTTTATCTTGTGCCTGACCGATGCTACTCCTGACAAATCACGCCCAATACTGAATAAGTGTAAGAGATGCACCGTTAATCACTACACTGGTAGCCTCAATCAGAGATTGACGGCGGTAAAGGTGCAAAGGCTCCAGTATATTTTTAAAGGATTTTTGGCATAATGAACGAGCAGGCATAGTGATGATTTCCTTGAAAGTGTTAGCGCAATCAATTAGATCACATAACACTATGCCTGTCCTGGTTTGCTGGGGATTCCTCAGGAGTCGCCTCCCCCTTATTCAGACCTGTGTAAGCGGTGAATGTGCTTTCAGACTCTGAATACTCAGCGTCAAAGTTGTCAGACAGTTTTCAAGTTTATCTGCGTTGACGGCAATAAAGGTCGGACAATCATGGTGTCCGCTCATTAAACAAACGGCGGCGGCTGCAAGCGCGCCTTCGGCACGGCGCAGCGCGTTCCACTCTTCCTGATCGAGATGCAGTCCCTGCCGTAAAGCGTGATCGTGGAGCTCGCGATTCAGTTCAAAAAAATTGTCACGCAGAGTGTCACTTTCGCTGACTGACATATACCCCTTCGCTTTTCGCAATTGCAGATAAGCGGCAAGATCGATACGCGCGTTTATCAGCTTATTGAGAAGATCGGTTCTCAGTCTGTCAACGACCATACCTTTTTTCCTCCTCTTTTCTACCAGGGTTCAACTTAATAGTATGGTCGTTTTTTAGACAAAGGGGTGTCAGAGATCAAGAATTTTCTTAGAATTGCCCTTTTTCACCTTTTGCTGACAACCACAACGGTTGATGCCGCCACTCCTGATGAGATTGCGATACAATTTTTGTTCGGATATCTGTAGAATCCCTGCCCTGACCATTCCAATAAATGAACACTTTTTAAGCTATGAGTAATGTAACCCACCAGCCAAAGATCGGCTTCGTTTCCCTGGGCTGTCCGAAAAACCTCGTTGATTCGGAACGCATCCTGACTGAGCTGCGTACCGAAGGCTATGACGTTGTGCCACGCTATGACGATGCGGATATGGTTATCGTTAATACCTGTGGCTTTATTGACAGCGCGGTACAAGAGTCGCTGGAAGCCATTGGCGAAGCGCTGAACGAAAACGGTAAGGTAATCGTCACCGGCTGCCTGGGCGCAAAAGAAGATCAGATCCGCGAAGTGCATCCGAAAGTACTGGAAATCACCGGGCCGCATAGCTATGAGCAAGTTCTGCAGCACGTACATCATTACGTACCGAAGCCGAAGCACAATCCATTTTTAAGCCTCGTACCGGAACAGGGTGTAAAACTGACGCCGCGCCATTATGCGTATCTGAAAATTTCTGAAGGCTGTAATCACCGCTGCACGTTCTGCATCATCCCGTCGATGCGCGGGGATCTGGTCAGCCGTCCGATTGGCGACGTATTAAGCGAAGCGAAACGTCTGGTTGATGCCGGGGTCAAAGAGATTCTGGTGATTTCGCAAGATACCTCCGCCTACGGCGTAGATGTGAAGCACCGCACCGGATTCCATAATGGCGAACCGGTGAAAACCAGTATGGTGAGCCTGTGCGAACAGTTATCAAAACTGGGCGTCTGGACACGTCTGCACTACGTCTACCCCTACCCACACGTTGATGATGTGATTCCGCTAATGGCGGAAGGCAAAATCCTGCCCTATCTGGACATTCCGCTGCAACATGCCAGCCCGCGGATTCTTAAACTGATGAAACGTCCCGGTTCCGTTGACCGCCAACTGGCGCGCATTAAGCAGTGGCGCGAAATCTGCCCGGAACTGACCCTACGCTCCACCTTTATTGTCGGCTTCCCCGGCGAAACGGAAGAAGACTTCCAAATGCTGCTCGACTTCCTGAAAGAGGCGCGCCTCGATCGTGTAGGCTGCTTCAAGTACAGCCCGGTGGAAGGCGCAGGCGCGAATGACCTGCCGGATCAGGTGCCGGAAGAGGTGAAAGAAGAGCGCTGGAACCGCTTTATGCAACTGCAACAGCAAATCTCCGCTGAGCGCTTGCAGGAAAAAGTGGGCCGCGAAATTCTGGTGATCGTCGATGAGGTTGACGAAGAAGGCGCTATCGGGCGTAGCATGGCGGATGCGCCGGAAATTGACGGCGCGGTCTATTTGAACGGCGAAACCAACGTCAAGCCGGGCGATATCGTGCGCGTGAAAGTGGAAAACGCCGACGAATATGATTTGTGGGGCAGTCGGGTTTAACGCCACCTCCCCCGGCGCGGGTGTCGGATGTGTTACCCCACCTGGCGAGCCCGTTCCAGGCCCGCCAGGCGTCAACGCCACCGGGCTGGCTTACCCCTTAATCTTCGGGTCCAGCGCATCGCGCAACCCGTCGCCTAACAGGTTAAACGCCAGCACAGTCAGGAAAATCGCCACCGCCGGGAAGAGCGCTACGTGCGGCGCGATGACCATATCCGCCCGCGCTTCATTGAGCATCGCTCCCCACTCCGGCGTTGGCGGCTGCGCGCCTAATCCGAGAAATGACAGGCTTGCCGCGGAAATAATTGACGTACCGATACGCATCGTAAAGAAAACCACAATTGACGAGACCGTTCCCGGCAAGATATGGCTAAACAAAATCGTCGTGTCGCTGGCGCCGATACTGCGGGCAGACTCAATAAACGTCTGCTGTTTTAAGACCAGGGTATTTCCGCGCACCAAACGTGCAAACGCCGGAATAGAGAAAATCGCCACCGCAACGATCACATTAGCAATACCGCTGCCTAACACCGCCACAACGGCAATCGCCAGCAAAATGCCGGGGAAGGCGAACAGCACATCGCAAATGCGCATAATGAAACGATCCCACCAGCCTTCATAATATCCCGCCAGCAATCCCAACACCGTGCCGATTATCGCGCCGATAAATACCGCGAACACGCCCGCCGCCAGTGAGATCTGCGCCCCAACGAGAACCCGGCTAAAGATGTCTCTTCCCAGCGAGTCAACGCCAAACCAGTGCTGCAAAGAGGGGCCATTGTTCAGGCTATCGTAGTCAAAATAGTTTTCCGCATCGTAGGGCGTCAGCCAGCGGGCAAAAATCGCCACCAGAATTAACGCCAGTACGAATCCCCCGGCGACCAACGCGACATGCTGGCGGCGAAAACGACGCCAGAACTCCCGCCACGGCGTGCGTATCTGGTCAGGTTTTACCACCGGCATAGCATGTAAAATCGCCTGACGGCGCCAGTTAAATAATCGCATCCTTACTTATACCTGATAGCCGGATTAATGGCGGCATAGAGCACATCCACCACTAAGTTGATAAGAATAAATTCCAGAGAAAACAGCAGCACTTCCGCCTGAATCACGGGGTAGTCGCGCATGTCGACGGAGTCGACCAGTAATCGCCCAAGCCCCGGCCAGTTAAACACTTTTTCGACGACGATCGAGCCGCCAAGCAAAAAGCCAAATTGCAGTCCCATCATGGTGACGACCGGGATCATCGCATTGCGCAGGCCATGTTTTAACACCACCCACGTTTCACTGACGCCTTTCGCCCGCGCGGTCCTCATGTAATCCTCGCTCAGGACATCGACAAACGAGGAGCGCGTAAAACGCGCCATGACGGAGGCCACCGCCGCGCCAAGCGTCAGGGAGGGTAAAATATAATGTTGCCAGCTATCCGCCCCCACGGTCGGTAGCCAGCCCAGATCCACGGAAAAAATCTGCATTAACAACATTCCCAGCGCAAAAGCCGGGAAAGAAATGCCGGTCACGGCAAGCGTCATTCCTACCCGGTCAGGCCAGCGATTACGCCACACGGCGGCGGCGATGCCGATCGCCATGCCAAACAGAACCGCCCATATCATACTGGTTATCGTCAGCCACAGCGTCGGCAAAAAGCGGCTGGCGATCTCCTCAGAAACCGGGCGGCGGGAAACCATTGACGTACCGAAATCGCCTTGTAAAACATGAGTGATGTAATGCCAAAACTGGACATGAAGCGGCTGATCAAGCCCCAGCTGCTGACGAACCAGCGCGATCACCTGCGCGTCGGCTTCCGGTCCGGCTATCAGCCGCGCCGGGTCGCCGGGCAACAAATGAACAAATAAAAACACCAGCACTGCCACAATCAACAGCGTAGGAATTAATCCCAGCAGGCGCTTGAGAACATAGTTAAGCATCACACGAACCTTTTACCGGATGGCGGACAACGCGCGCGCCATCCAGCCCCATCGCATTACTTACTTCAAATCCGCATCGTCAAAGCTGAAACCGGTATCCGGCATAATCCAGAAACCGGTCAAATTTTTACTGTGCGCAGAAACCAATTTCTCCACCACCAACGGTATCCAGGGCGACTCTTTCCAGATAATATCCTGCGCCTCTTTGTACAATCGTGTTTTCTCCTGCGGATCGTTGGTCTTTAAGGCCGCCGCCAAATCGCTGTCGACCTGCTTGTTGCTGTAAAAAGCGGTATTAAACTGCGTCGGCGGCCAGTTTTGTGATGCGAAGAGCGGCGATAACGCCCAGTCAGCTTCGCCCGTCGACGCTGACCAGCCGGTATAGAACATTCGCACGCCGCTCTCTTTTTGCCCTTTGCCCTCAACTTCCGCGGCGCGCTGGCCGGCGTCCATCGCGGTTATCCGGGCTTTAATGCCAATCTGCGCCAGTTGCTGTTGGGTAAACTGCAACACTTTTTGCGCGGTGCTATGGTTATGCGATGACCACAGCGTGGTACTGAAACCGTCTGGATACCCCGCCTCTTTCAACAGTTCGCGCGCTTTAGCCGGATCATAGGGCCACGGCTGATAGCTTTGCGCATAGGCTATCGACGGCGGCACCACGCCCGTCGCCGGCGTGGCGTATCCGGCAAACGCCACTTTAACCAGCGCCTGACGATTGATAGCGTAATTCAACGCCTCACGCACTTTAGGATTATCAAACGGCTTCTGCGTCACATTCATACTGATGTAACGCTGCATAATGGACGGGCTGGCGACCAGTTCGAGGTTTTTATTTTTCGCCAGTAACGCGGCCTGCTCATAAGGGATAGGAAAAGCAAATTGCGCTTCGCCGGTTTGCAGCATCGCCGCGCGGGTATTGTTGTCAGTAACCGGACGCCAGGTAATAGAATCCAGCTTGGGTAAGCCCTGCTGCCAGTAACCGGCGAACTTTTTCACTTTGACAAAGTCGGTCTGATTCCAGGTTTCAAGCTGGTATGGACCGGTACCGACCGGATGAAAACCAATATCCTTGCCATATTTTTCCAGCGCTTGCGGCGAGATCATCGCCGTCGCCGGGTGCGCCAGAATATTAATGAAAGCGGAGAACGGCTGTTTCAGGGTAATTTTTACCGTTGCCGGGTCGACAACCTCCGTTTTTGCGATATTTTTATACAGGTTATAACGCTTGAGGTGGTTATCCGGATTGCTGGCGCGATCGAGATTCGCTTTCACCGCCGCCGCATCAAAATCCGCGCCGTCCTGAAATTTCACCCCCTGCCGTAGGGTAATGGTGTAGGTCAGACCGTCATCAGAAACGGTATAGCCTTTCGCCAGGACGTTTTTTACCTTCATGTCTTTATCCAGGCCAAACAGCCCCTGATAAAATGACTTCGCCACCGCCTGCGAGAGCGTATCGTTGGCGTCATACGGATCGAGCGTAGTGAAATTAGACCCTACCGCCACCACCACATCTTTGGCCGCCAGGGCCGGAAAAGCCGCAATGGATGAGGCCAGTCCCAGCGCCGCCAGCCATTTATGCGTAATAAATTGCGTCATGTTGTTCTCCTGAAACCCTGCCTGTCTGAATGTTATAAGCGCGAGAGCGCATTATCCTGCAGCGGCCGCGCAACATAATGTCCCGGCCCGACCAACTGTAATGAAACGGCGGGCGTCTCTTCGCCACGTTTATGAATATTGCTGGGTATATCATCTGATAGCAGAACGCGCCGCGGCCGGTGTCTGGAGGGATCGGCAACCGGCACCGCCGCCATCAATTTACGCGTATAAGGATGCTGCGGATTTTCAAAAACGGCGCGCCGCGGCCCCATCTCAACAATTTGACCAAGATACATCACCGCTACGCGATGGCTAATTCGCTCCACGACCGCCATATCATGCGAAATAAACAGGTAGGCGATCCCCATTTCCCGTTGTAAATCGAGCAGTAAATTAATGATCTGTCCGCGAACGGAAACATCCAGCGCGGAGACCGCCTCATCAGCAATAATCACTTTAGGATTCAATGCCAGCGCGCGAGCAATGCAGATGCGCTGACGTTGACCACCGGAAAACTCATGCGGATAACGCCAGGCATGTTCAGGACGTAATCCGACACGCTCAAGCAACCAGGCCACGCGCTTTGCCGCAGCGTCCCCCTGCCCCAGGCCATGAATCCGTAAAGGTTCCATAATGGAATACCCCACGGTCTGGCGCGGGTCGAGCGAGGCGTAAGGGTCCTGGAAAATACATTGAATATCGCGGCGCAACGGCTGGAGTTTACCCGCAGACAGCGTGTCAATGCGCTGGCCGTTAAAGATAATCTCCCCCTGCCGGGATTCAACCAACCGCAGCAGCGCGCGTCCGGTCGTCGATTTTCCGCTACCGGACTCGCCCACCAGCGATAGCGTTTCGCCCGGCCAGAGATCGAAACTGATATTCTCAACGGCATGAACTTCACGCGTAACGCGGTTAAAGAGACCGCTACGCAGCGGGAATCGCGTCACCAGCCCCCGAACCTGGAGAATAGGCTCGCCTTCCACCACCGTGTCTTGCTCAATCTGCGATTCATAAAGGGCCGGTTCGTCAGCGGAAATCAACGGGAAACGGCGTGGCAGCGAGTGGCCGCGCATCGCGCCAAGCTGAGGGACGGCGGCCAGCAACGTTTGGGTATAAGGATGCGTCGGCGCATGGAAAATCTGCTCTACGCTGCCGGTTTCCACGGCCTCGCCCTGATACATCACCAGCACGCGATCGGCAATATCCGCCACGACGCCCATGTCGTGGGTGATAAAAATCACACCCATCGACATCTCTTGCTGCAACACTTTGATAAGTTGCAGAATTTGCGCCTGGATAGTGACATCCAGCGCCGTGGTGGGTTCATCGGCAATCAATACCGCCGGACGGCAGGATAGCGCCATCGCGATCATGACTCGCTGGCGCATCCCGCCGGAAAGCTGATGCGGATAACGCGATAAAATCGCCTGCGACTCCGGGATCCGTACCTGATCGAGCATACGTTTCGCTTCCGCCAGCGCCTCTTCGTGGCTGGCGCCCTGATGCAAACGAATAGATTCGGCAATTTGCTCGCCAACGGTAAATACCGGGTTGAGCGAGGTCATTGGCTCCTGGAAAATCATGGCGATATCCGCGCCGCGCACACGCCGCATCTGCGCGTCACTCTGCTCAGACAGCTCAATCACCTGGCGATTACGCCGACGCAACAGCATTTCGCCGCAGCGCACGTTCGCGCCCGACTGCTCAATCAGCCGCATTAACGCCAGCGCCGTCACCGATTTTCCCGATCCCGACTCGCCGACAATCGCCAGAGTCTCTCCACGCTTCAGGCGTAATGACACATTACGCACGGCGTCTATCTGTTGCCCTTCGTGGTGAAACGCGATATTCAGGCCACTGACGGACAGAACATCGCGGCTATCCAGTTCATCGCTGTGCGGCACCTGCGGCTCCTTATTCCCGGTAAATTCCTGTGGTAGGGGTATCCCCGGCATATCCCCAGGCGCGATACATCCCTTCGCTGTTAAACGGCAACGCGACATTACCTTCGTGATCAACGGCGATTAATCCACCGCTGCCGCCCAGCGCCGGTAATTTTTCCATCACCACGCGCTCGCAGGCGTCGGCAAGGCTGAGTCCGCCATATTCCATCAATGCGGCGATATCGTAAGCCGCGAGCGTGCGAATAAAGACCTCTCCCGTTCCGGTACAGGAAACGGCGACGCTGGCGTTGTTGGCATAACACCCTGCGCCGACCAGCGGGCTGTCGCCGACGCGCCCGGGCAATTTATTGGTCATCCCACCGGTAGACGTTGCCGCCGCCAGATTGCCGAATTTATCCCGCGCCACCGCGCCGACTGTACCCATTTTTTTCGTTTCGTCCAGCGGCGCGCCGCTGTGATCGAGCGCCATTTCGCCCGCCGCACGCGCCGCCAGCAATTGCTCGTAACGCGCCGGGGTGGAAAAGATATCCGGCGAAACGCGCGCCATCCCCTGTGAAAAGGCAAAGTTTTCCGCCCCTTCCCCCACCATGAGTACATGCGGGCTGCGCTCCATCACCAGTCTGGCGGCGAGCACAGGATGGCGAACATGACTCACGCCCGCGACGGCTCCGGCTTTCAGGGTATTGCCGTCCATCACGCAGGCATCCAGTTCATGAGTTCCGTCTCGGGTATAGACCGCGCCGATACCCGCATTGAAGAGCGGACACGCTTCCAGCAGGCGCACCGCTTCCGTCACTACATCAAGCGCGCTGTCACCTGCTTCCAGCATCTTTTGCCCGCTTTCGACAATCTCTGACAGCGCCTGGATATAGCGTAGCTCCTGCTCATGGCTCATTTGCGCGCGAGCAATCGCGCCTGCGCCGCCGTGAATCGCAATCACTGCTTTATTCATTTTTAGGGTCCATTAACGGTGGCACACAACTTTTACTATAACTATCAGAATTGTTGTGAGTTATTCATTCGATTTTTGAATATAGAAAGATGCGTAAGGTATGTAAAGGCGCAAGGCCGTCTCTAAGACCGAGGTAGCATACTGCCCGCCACTGTTTTCTGACATAATAGCCGGATTCGATTTTGCCTCGCAGGAGTATGTTCATGGAATTTTCCGCCGGATTGATGCCGCTTGAAACGGCGCTGACCCAGATGCTTTCACGTATTACCCCGCTCACCGCCGTAGAAACGTTGCCGCTGGTGAACTGCTTTGGCCGCATCCTGGCGACCGATATCGTATCTCCCCTTGATGTCCCCGGCTTTGATAATTCAGCTATGGATGGTTATGCGGTACGCGTGGCGGATTTGTCCGCCGATAAGCCGCTGCCCGTCGCCGGCAAAGCATTTGCCGGTCAGCCTTACCAGGGAGAGTGGCCTGCGGGAACCTGCATTCGCATTATGACCGGCGCCCCGGTACCGGCAGGTTGCGAGGCGGTAGTCATGCAAGAGCAGACGGAACAAACCGATGATGGCGTGCGTTTTACCGCCGATGTTCGTTGCGGACAAAACATCCGCCGCCGCGGCGAGGATATTCGCCAGGATGCGGTGGTCTTTCCGGCCGGTACGCGCCTGACTACTGCCGAACTGCCGGTGCTGGCGTCGCTGGGAATTGCCGATGCGCAGGTTGTACGTAAAGTGCGCGTAGCGCTGTTCTCGACCGGCGACGAGCTCCAGCTTCCGGGCCAGCCGCTAGAGGCGGGACAAATTTATGACACTAACCGTCTAACTATACATTTGATGCTGCAACAGCTTGGCTGCGAAGTGATCAATTTAGGCATTATTCCTGACGATCCCGGTAAGCTTCGCGCCGCGTTTATCGACGCCGACAGCCAGGCCGATGTAGTGATAAGCTCCGGCGGCGTCTCGGTTGGTGAAGCGGACTATACCAAAACCATCCTTGAGGAGTTGGGCGAAATCGCCTTCTGGAAGCTGGCTATCAAGCCAGGCAAACCGTTTGCCTTCGGCAAACTCAGTAATAGCTGGTTCTGTGGCCTGCCGGGGAATCCAGTCTCTGCGGCGCTCACTTTTTATCAACTGGTTCAGCCTTTACTGGCGAAGCTTGGCGGCAACACGGCAAGCGCTGTACCGCCGCGCCAGCGTGTACGCACAACATCTCGCCTGAAGAAAACGCCGGGGCGTCTCGATTTCCAGCGCGGCATCCTGCAACGTAGCGCCAACGGCGAACTGGAGGTCACGACCACCGGGCACCAGGGTTCACATATTTTCAGCTCGTTTAGTCTGGGCAACTGCTTTATTGTGCTGGAGCGTGAACGCGGCAATGTTGAGCCGGGAGAATGGGTGGAAGTCGAGCCGTTTAATGCTCTGTTCGGAGGCCTGTAATGGCGGAACTTAGCGACCAGGAGATGCTGCGCTATAACCGACAAATTATTCTGCGCGGCTTCGATTTTGAAGGGCAGGAAGCGTTAAAAGATTCGCGGGTATTAGTGGTCGGGCTGGGCGGACTCGGCTGCGCGGCAACGCAGTATCTGGCCGGCGCTGGCGTCGGGCAACTGACGCTACTCGATTTTGATACCGTTTCCGTTTCCAATCTCCAGCGTCAAACCTTGCACAGCGACGCCACGGTCGGGCAGCCAAAGGTAGAGTCCGCCCGCGACGCGCTGGCGCGAATCAACCCGCATATTACCATTACGCCCGTTAACGCGCGGCTGGACGACGACGCCATGACCAGCCTGATTGCCGGGCATTCGCTGGTACTGGACTGTACCGATAACGTTAGCGTACGTAATCAACTTAACGCCGGGTGCTATACCGCGAAAGTGCCGCTAATCTCCGGCGCGGCCATTCGTATGGAAGGACAAGTTACCGTCTTTACATATCAGGAAAACGAACCCTGTTACCGCTGCCTGAGCCGTCTGTTTGGCGAAAACGCTCTGACCTGCGTAGAGGCAGGGGTGATGGCGCCGCTGATTGGCGTGATCGGTTCGCTACAGGCAATGGAGGCCATTAAGCTGCTGGCGCATTACGGTCAGCCCGCTAGCGGAAAAATCGTCATGTACGATGCGATGACCTGTCAGTTCCGCGAAATGAAGTTGATGCGCAACCCCGGCTGTGAGGTCTGCGGGCAGTAGTCACTTTACAGATAAACATACCGAAGCACGGTTTATGGCCGTGCTGTATCAACAGATAATTACTGTCATCAGACGCAAAGCCAGCTTACCCAAGCTCCGACTGACGATCGGCTCAAGCAGCGCGGCATCATCTTAAACGCCATACCACAACCTCAAACCGTGATGTTGTACCTCATTTAACGCCTCTTTGTCAGAACCTCTCCATTCGTTGACGCACATCAAGATAACTTTCATTCGAAAGTAATTTAATCTTTATATGAAATAAGAGAGGCCGTTTATGATCTTCAATATTCAGCGCTATTCTACCCACGATGGCCCCGGTATCCGTACCGTAGTATTTCTCAAAGGCTGTTCGTTGGGCTGTCGCTGGTGCCAGAACCCGGAAAGCCGCGCCCGCGCTCAGGATCTGTTATACGACGCGCGGCTGTGTCTCGAAGGATGCGACCTGTGCGCGCAAGCCGCGCCGGACGTCATTGAGCGCGCGCTAAACGGCCTGCTCATCCATCGCGAGAAACTGACCGACGCCCATTTTTCCATCCTGGCGCATTGCTGCCCCACACAGGCGTTAACCGTGTGCGGCGAAATAAAAAGCGTGGATGAGATCATGGCGACGGTACTGCGCGATAAACCTTTTTACGATCGCAGCGGCGGCGGTCTTACGCTTTCCGGCGGCGAACCGTTTATGCAGCCGGAACTGGCGGCAGAGCTGTTTAAAGCCAGCCATGACGCCGGTATTCATACTGCGGTTGAGACCTGTCTGCATGTTCCATGGAAATACATTGCGCCCTCACTGCCTTATATCGATCTGTTTCTGGCTGATTTGAAGCATGTCGCCGACGGGCCGTTTAAGCAGTGGACCGATGGCAGCGCCTCGCGGGTGCTGGAAAATCTCAGGAAACTCGCCGCCGCGGGCAAAAAAATGGTGATTCGCGTCCCGCTGATTCAGGGATTTAATGCCGATGAGGAGGCCATTAAAGCCATTACCGACTTTGCCGCCGACGAACTGCACGTCGGGGAAATTCATTTTCTGCCCTACCACACGCTGGGCATCAATAAATACCACTTACTCAGTCAGCCCTATCATGCCCCGGATAAACCACTGGATGCGCCGGCGTTACTTGATTTTGCCCAGAAGTACGCCTGCCAAAAAGGTTTAACCGCGACCCTACGAGGATAATTATCATGACCCAACTGAAACTGGACACGCTCAGCGACCGCATTAAGGCGCACAAAACCGCGCTGGTACATATCGTGAAACCGCCGGTCTGTACCGAACGCGCACAGCATTATACCGAAATGTACCAGCAGCATCTGGATAAACCGATTCCGGTACGCCGCGCGCTGGCGCTGGCCCATCACCTGGCGGAACGCACTATCTGGATAAAACACGATGAACTGATCGTCGGCAACCAGGCAAGTGAAGTCCGCGCCGCGCCGATTTTCCCGGAATATACCGTCTCGTGGATTGAAAAAGAGATCGACGACCTGGCGGACCGGCCCGGCGCAG
This sequence comes from Salmonella sp. A7, assembly GCF_020181675.1. Lineage (NCBI taxonomy): Bacteria > Pseudomonadati > Pseudomonadota > Gammaproteobacteria > Enterobacterales > Enterobacteriaceae > Salmonella > Salmonella sp. A7. The sequence continues at coordinate 2,982,183 of NZ_CP084001.1, forward strand.
GTTTTTCCGTAAGTGAAGAAAACAAACGTATTCTGCACGACATCTGTCCGTGGTGGCGCGGTCAAACCGTCCAGGATCGCTGCTACGGCATGTTTACCGATGAACAAAAAGGGCTTCTGGCGACTGGCATTATCAAAGCCGAAGGCAATATGACTTCCGGTGACGCGCACCTGGCGGTGAACTTCCCGCTGCTGCTGGAAAAAGGGCTTGATGGCCTGCGCGATAAAGTCGCCGAGCGCCGCTCACGCATCAACCTGACCGTGCTGGAAGATCTGCATGGCGAGCAGTTCCTGAAGGCGATTGATATAGTGCTGGACGCGGTAAGCCAGCACATCACGCGCTTTGCCGCGCTGGCGCGCCAGATGGCAGGCGAAGAGTCCCGTGAAAGCCGTCGTAAAGAGCTACTTACCATCGCGGAAAACTGCGAGGTGATCGCCCACCAACCGCCGCAGACCTTCTGGCAAGCACTGCAATTGTGCTACTTCATTCAACTGATTCTACAAATTGAGTCTAACGGTCACTCGGTGTCATTTGGTCGTATGGACCAGTATCTTTACCCCTATTATCGTCGCGATGTCGAACTAAACCAGACGCTGGATCGTGAGCACGCCATTGAACTGCTGCACAGCTGCTGGCTGAAACTGCTGGAAGTAAACAAGATCCGTTCCGGTTCGCACTCTAAAGCTTCCGCGGGCAGCCCGCTGTATCAAAACGTCACCATTGGCGGTCAGAATCTCATCAACGGTCAGCCAATGGACGCAGTGAATCCGCTGTCTTACGCCATTCTGGAGTCCTGCGGACGTCTGCGTTCTACCCAGCCCAACCTCAGTGTGCGTTATCACGCCGGAATGAGTAACGATTTCCTTGACGCCTGCGTCCAGGTCATCCGCTGCGGCTTTGGGATGCCGGCGTTTAACAATGATGAAATCGTCATCCCGGAATTTATCAAGTTGGGGATCGAACCGCAGGACGCTTACGATTACGCGGCGATCGGCTGTATCGAAACCGCCGTCGGCGGGAAATGGGGTTATCGCTGCACCGGCATGAGCTTTATTAACTTCGCCCGCGTCATGCTGGCGGCGCTGGAAGGCGGTCGCGACGCCACCAGCGGCAAAGTATTTCTGCCGCAGGAAAAGGCGCTCTCCGCAGGCAACTTTAACAATTTTGACGAAGTGATGGCCGCCTGGGATACCCAAATTCGCTACTACACGCGCAAATCGATCGAAATTGAGTATGTGGTCGACACCATGCTGGAAGAGAATGTCCACGATATTCTCTGCTCAGCGCTGGTAGATGACTGTATTGAGCGAGCGAAAAGTATCAAGCAAGGCGGCGCGAAATATGACTGGGTATCCGGTCTCCAGGTCGGTATCGCCAACCTGGGCAACAGCCTCGCCGCCGTGAAAAAACTGGTCTTCGAACAGGGCGTTATCGGTCAACAGCAGCTTGCCGCCGCGCTGGCCGATGACTTTGACGGCCTGACCCATGAGCAGTTGCGCCAGCGTCTGATTAACGGCGCGCCGAAGTACGGCAACGACGATGACAGTGTCGATACCCTGCTGGCGCGCGCTTATCAGACCTATATTGATGAGCTGAAGCAATATCATAACCCGCGCTATGGTCGTGGCCCTGTCGGCGGCAACTATTACGCCGGTACGTCCTCTATCTCAGCAAACGTGCCATTTGGCGCCGCAACCATGGCTACCCCGGACGGTCGCAAAGCGCATACACCGCTGGCGGAAGGCGCAAGCCCTGCATCAGGTACGGATCATCTCGGCCCGACGGCGGTGATTGGTTCCGTAGGCAAATTACCTACCGGTTCCATTCTCGGCGGCGTGCTGCTCAACCAGAAACTGAACCCAACGACGCTGGAAAACGAATCCGACAAACAGAAACTGATGGTTCTGCTACGGACGTTCTTTGAGGTGCATAAAGGCTGGCATATTCAGTACAACATCGTGTCACGCGAAACGCTGCTGGATGCGAAAAAACATCCGGACCAGTACCGCGATCTGGTCGTGCGTGTGGCAGGCTACTCCGCCTTCTTCACCGCGCTGTCGCCGGATGCGCAGGACGATATCATCGCCCGTACCGAACATATGCTGTAATTTGCCCTGGCGCCATCGGCAATATGTCCGAATTGCCTGATGGCGCTACGCTTAACAGGCCTGCGCAGGCCTGTTAATCAGAAGGGATCGGTGCCGTCAAGCACGGCCTGAATGACGTTGAGCGCGCCTTGATGGTTATTATCATCAGTGTGATAGCGTGAAAGCGCTTTGATATTGTCTGCAGCATTGCCCATGGCAAAAGAGTAATGCGCCATTTTCAACATTTCCGCATCATTACCGCTGTCGCCAATGGCGACGACATTCTGTGGCGACCTGTTCCAGCGCTTTAACAGACGACTGATGCCATTCGCTTTATGCAGTCCCGGGATAATCAGGTCGATAAAACCGAAGCCGCTGGTGACGGGCTTCATGATGCCATCCAGAGATACGTGCAGTTTGTCGATAACCAGCGGAATTTGTTCATCAGGCAAATTCAGGGAGAACTTAAACAGGATATCGTCAATGTCGTGATAATCGTTTACCGGCTGCAGGCGGTGATAATGTTTGGCCATCAGCGCCACGAAAGTCTCGGGAGCGTTTTTGCTGACATAAGCGCTTTTCAGACCGCAGGCGACAAAATTAAGCTGCTTATCCTTCAGCAGTTCGCCAATCACAATACGCGATTCATGCCGGGTTAGCTCCCCGTGAAACAACTGTTTGCCATGTTCATACACCAGCGCGCCATTTTCTGCGACGAAGGAAATTTCGTCTTTCAGCTCGGGGAAGAAGGAGATCAACTGGTAGTACTGATTACCGCTAGCGACCACAAATTCGATATTACGTTTTTTCAGTTCCTGGTATTGCGCCATGAAGCGTACACGATCGTACTGCTTGGCATCGTCGAGAAAAGTGCCGTCCATATCGGTAACGACAACGTTAACGGTCATACTTAAGCTCCTGGCTGTAACTGCGACCAGAAACATTTTAATAACAATGTGAGCAGAACCACAAATTTATTTCGAATGAAAAGTGGCTGAACGAAAGGAATAGCCGCATAAGACATTAAGGCGTCCTGGCCACCTTACGTTTTCCTCTCGCTTCCCTCTTTGTGTTCCCCTGCAATATTTTAAACTTGCATTAACCTTATTTTAACTTAAAGTATCACATGTAACTAATTTTACTTTCGAACGAAAGACGATGAGGTTGATATGACGACTCCTTTTACCCACGAAACGCTGCCCGCCGACCCAAAAGCGGCCATTCGTCAGATGAAGCAGGCGCTACGCGCGCAAATCGGCGACGTACAGGCGGTGTTCGACCGTTTGAGCGCCACCATAGCAGCCCGGGTGGCGGAAATTAACGATCTGAAGGCGCAGGGACAGCCGGTATGGCCAATTATCCCTTTTAGCGAACTGGCGATGGGCAACATTAGCGATGCCACCCGCGCCGAGGTTAAGCGCCGCGGGTGCGCGGTGATTAAAGGTCATTTTCCACGCGAACAGGCGCTGGCGTGGGACCAGTCGATGCTCGACTATCTGGACAAGAACCATTTTGACGAGGTGTATAAAGGACCGGGGGATAATTTTTTCGGTACGCTGAGCGCCTCCCGGCCTGAAATCTATCCTGTCTACTGGTCGCAGGCGCAAATGCAGGCCCGCCAAAGTGAAGAGATGGCGCTGGCGCAGTCGTTCCTCAACCGTCTGTGGCAGGTAGAGCACGACGGCAAGCGATGGTTTAATCCGGATATCAGCATCATTTATCCGGATCGCATCCGTCGCCGCCCGCCGGGCACCACATCCAAAGGACTGGGAGCGCATACCGACTCCGGCGCGCTGGAACGCTGGCTGCTGCCAGCCTATCAGCAGGTATTCGCCAGTGTGTTTAACGGCAACATCGAACAGTACGATCCGTGGAATGCGGCACACCGTACCGAAGTTGAAGAGTATACGGTGGATAACACCACAAAATGCTCGGTATTTCGCACCTTCCAGGGCTGGACCGCGCTCTCCGATATGCTGCCCGGTCAGGGGTTGCTTCATGTCGTCCCTATCCCGGAGGCGATGGCGTATATTCTGTTGCGCCCGCTGCTGGATGATGTCCCGGAAGATGAATTATGCGGCGTCGCGCCGGGCCGGGTGCTGCCGATTTCTGAACAGTGGCATCCTTTACTGATGGCGGCGTTAACCAGCATTCCGCCACTGGAAGCCGGGGATTCCGTGTGGTGGCATTGCGATGTCATCCACTCCGTCGCCCCCGTAGAAAATCAGCAGGGCTGGGGCAATGTGATGTACATTCCTGCCGCGCCAATGTGTGAGAAAAATCTGGCCTATGCGCGTAAGGTGAAAGCGGCGCTGGAGACAGGCGCATCACCGGGCGATTTCCCGCGCGAGGACTATGAAACCACCTGGGAAGGGCGCTTCACGCTGCGCGATCTGAATATTCACGGTAAACGGGCATTAGGTATGGACGTTTGATGGTCGTACAGCCCTGCCCGCTTAACTGCGGTGCGCCCTTTGTCTGGGCGCACCCGTCTTACCGGACCTACGCGCCAGGATACGTAGGCCCGGTAAGCACAACGCCACCGGGCGTCAGTGTTTAGCTTTCAATCCCTTTACTACGCAAATAATCGTCGTAGTTGCCGCTGAAGTCCACCACGCGCTCCGGCGTAATTTCAATGACGCGGGTTGCCAGCGAGCTGACGAACTCACGGTCGTGCGAAACAAAGATCAGCGTGCCCTGATACAGCTCCAGCGCCATATTCAGCGATTCGATCGACTCCATATCCAGGTGGTTAGTCGGTTCGTCCATAATCAGGATATTCGGCTTTTGCATCATCAGTTTGCCGAAAAGCATACGGCCCTTCTCGCCACCGGAAAGGACTTTCGCAGGCTTTTTGATATCATCCTGGCTAAATAGTAGGCGGCCCAGAATACTGCGCACTGCCTGCTCGTCGTCGCCTTCCTGCTTCCACTGACTCATCCATTCAAACACCGTCAGGTCATTTTCGAATTCATATTCGTGGTCCTGCGCGTAGTAACCAATACGCGCGTTTTCCGACCATTTAACGGTGCCATGATCGGCGTCCAGATCGCCAACCAGCGTCTTCAGCAGCGTAGATTTACCCACGCCATTGGTGCCGAGTACCGCCAGCTTCTCGCCGACTTCGAGCAGCAAATTGACATTTTTAAACAGCGGACCGTTATCAAAACCTTTCGTCAGCGCCTCCACTTCCAGAGCGTTACGGAACAGTTTTTTATCCTGCTCAAAACGGATGAACGGGTTCTGACGGCTGGAGGCTTTCACCTCTTCCAGCTTGATTTTATCAATCTGCCGCGCGCGCGACGTTGCCTGACGCGATTTAGAGGCATTGGCGCTAAAACGGCTAACAAAAGATTGCAGCTCGGCAATTTGCGCTTTTTTCTTCGCATTATCGGCCAACAGACGTTCACGCGCCTGGGTCGCCGCCGTCATATACTCATCATAGTTACCCGGATAGACGCGCAAGTCGCCGTAATCCAGATCCGCCATATGCGTACAAACCATGTTCAGGAAGTGACGGTCGTGCGAAATGATGATCATCGTGCTATCGCGCTCGTTCAGCACCTGCTCCAGCCAACGGATAGTATCAATATCCAGGTTGTTGGTCGGTTCGTCGAGCAACAGGATGTCCGGATTAGAGAATAACGCCTGCGCCAGCAGCACACGCAATTTCCAGCCTGGCGCGACTTCACTCATCAGACCGTAATGCTGCTCCAGCGGGATGCCCACCCCCAACAGCAGTTCGCCCGCGCGCGCCTCAGCGGAATAACCGTCTATCTCGCCGTATTTTACTTCCAGATCGGCGACTTTATAGCCGTCTTCTTCGCTCATTTCCGGCAAGGCATAGATACGGTCGCGCTCCTGCTTGACTTCCCACAGTTCGCCATGCCCCATAATGACAGTATCAAGTACGGTGAATGCTTCAAAAGCGAACTGGTCCTGACGCAGCTTACCGATCCGCTCATTCGGATCGAGGGAAACATTGCCCAGCGTCGGCTCCAGGTCGCCGCCGAGGATTTTCATAAAAGTGGACTTTCCGCTACCGTTGGCGCCGATCAGGCCGTAACGGTTGCCGCCGCCAAATTTGACGGAAATGTTTTCGAACAGCGGCTTACTGCCGAACTGCATGGTAACGTTGCTGGAAACTAACACAGGCTTATCCTGAAAAAAGATGTGACAAACCGCTTATTATGCCACAAGTCTGAAATAAGATCGCGCCCTGTACAAAGGGCTACACTGAACCGTAAGGGAAAAAAACGTGATTTCGTACACATCTGAATTCCCTGTTTACTGGAATGCACCTATAATGCGCTCCCAACATGACAGAATTCTCAACCTACTAGCCTGCTTGGCACAGAATCTCGCATAACATGAATATGAAATTAACAACGCTTTTCGCGGCGGCTTTCGCTGTAGTTGGTTTTTGTAAAACAGCCTCAGCAGTCACTTACCCGCTGCCTACCGATGGTAGCCGTTTAATTGGGCAAAATCAGGTCATCACCGTTCCGGAGGGCAATACCCAGCCGCTGGAGTATTTTGCCGCGGAGTATCAGATGGGGCTCTCCAACATGCTGGAAGCCAACCCTGGCGTGGATACCTTCCTGCCGAAGGGCGGTACCGTGCTGAATATTCCGCAGCAGCTGATCCTGCCGGATACCGTACACGAAGGCATTATCATTAATAGCGCGGAAATGCGCCTCTATTACTACCCGAAAGGCACAAACACCGTTATCGTCCTGCCGATTGGGATCGGTCAGTTAGGTAAAGACACGCCTATCAACTGGACGACCAAAGTTGAACGTAAAAAAGCCGGTCCGACCTGGACGCCTACGGCAAAAATGCACGCTGAATATCGCGCCGCCGGCGAGCCGCTGCCTGCCGTCGTGCCTGCGGGCCCGGATAACCCGATGGGCCTGTACGCGCTGTACATTGGTCGCCTGTATGCTATTCACGGCACCAACGCCAACTTCGGCATCGGGCTTCGCGTGAGCCACGGCTGCGTGCGTCTGCGCAACGACGATATCAAATTCCTGTTTGAAAATGTGCCGGTCGGCACCCGCGTGCAGTTTATCGATGAACCGGTAAAAGCCACCACCGAGCCGGACGGTAGCCGTTACATTGAGGTGCATAACCCGCTGTCAACGACGGAAGCGCAGTTTGAAGGTAAGGAAGCGGTGCCGATCACGCTTAATAAGAGTATCCTGGCCGTCACCAACGAGCCTGACGTTGATCAGGCCGTCGTACAACAGGCGGTTCAGGATCGTTCCGGGATGCCGGTTCGTCTGAACTGACAGACTCTGCCTGCGAAGCCCGATAGACACTATCGGGCTTCTCTTACGGCATCAGTTGCAATAATCCATATCCCACCAGCGCCGCCCATGCCAGCATCGGCAGCGAATAGAAATGAAATCGCCACCAGATTCGGCGATCGTTCGCCATCCGTAAAGCAATAAGATTTGCCAGCGACCCCGGCAGCAGACCAAACCCGCCGATATTCACCGCCCACGCCAGCAGCGTCGAGGCCGGTACATAGTTCAGCAGGAGAATGGTACTGGGCACATTACTGATAACCTGAGACAAGCCGATAGCGGTTAGCCAAAGTCCCAGGTGAGACAGTGCGCCAACCTGGTTGAAAACGCCCTGCAACGCCGGCAATTGCGTTAGCAGATGGACATCAATAAACATCGCCATAAATACCAGCAGCAGCGTCCAGTCCACGCTGACTATCACCCTGCGCGCCAGCACAATAAACCCAGCCGCCACCAACACCAGTCCCCATAACTCTTGCCTGAGCTCCAGCGCGGTAAGAAAAACGACATATAATCCCAGGCAACTCCACACCAGACGGGGCTGCCACTGCGGCGAACGCGTACCGGTATGATACTGTAACGCCCTACCCGGAAAACAAAACCAGCACAGGAGCAGTAACGTCAGCATCATCATGACGGCAAGCGGCGCCATTTGCCCGCTAAATTCAGCAAAGGTTAAGCCGGAGCGTCCCCACAATAGAATATTTTGCGGATTACCGACAGGCGTCAGCAGCGAACCGGCGTTCACCGCCAACGCCTCAAAAATAATCAATCGGTTGACCGGAATCGCACACAGTTTTTTCAACGTTATCGTCAGCGGCACAACGATAAACAGCGCGACATCGTTTGTCAGAAAGGTCGACAGCACCGCCGCAGCCAGCACCAGGAACATCGCCAGTTGCCGCTCGGTATGAAATCGGCGCGTCATCTTGCGTCCCAGCACATCGAAATAGCCGCTCAGCTCAACGCCTTTAGTGAGCAACATTAACCCACTGAGGGTAATAATGGTGTGCCAGTCAATCGCGCCAGGCCAGGCGCGAGGCGCAAAAGGAACAAACAGGCTTAACGCCATCCCCACAATGATCAACAACTGAAAAAAACGGTCACGCCGCAGCGCCCGTAAAAAAGCCAGATTCATTCTGCAGATGTTCCATGCTGTTGCGTGAAGGCCAAAAAGGCATCCAATGTCTCCTGGCTGACATGGTGTTCCATCCCTTCCGCATCACGACGCGCGATCTCCGGACTTACGCCTAACACCAGTAAAAAATTTTCGACAATTTGGTGCCGCTCGCGGCTTTCCTGCGCCAGCTTCTCCCCTTCCGGCGTCAGAAAAACGCCGCGCCAGGGGATCATTTGAATAAATCCTAACGATGCCAGGCGCTTAAGCATTTTGGCCACAGTTGGCTGGGAGACGCCGAGCCGAGCCGCCATATCCACCTGACGCGCTTCCCCTACCTCAATAATTAAATCGGAAATCAGCTCAACGTAATCGTCTATCAACTCACGGCGATGCGCCTCTCTGACCTGACGAAATCCTTCAACGTGTTCTTCTACGTTCACCAATTGCGTCACTTTTTTTGTTGTTGGCGTACCTGCGCGACGACCCATTTTGCTTCCTCGTTTCTGTGACGCGTTAACGCGTCAGCTGACAGAGCGCTCATTGTAAACCAGAGTTGTCCGGGCACAAAAAATTAACGTTTTAGCAATAGCTATAAAACATAGCCTGTGCTATATCTGTATGTAATGCAGACATCCCTCACGGATCGATGGGATAGAAACATCAGGAGGTTTATATGAACGAATTTAAGAGGTGTATACGCGTGTTCAGTCACTCTCCCTTTAAAGTCCGGTTAATGCTGCTCTCTATGTTGTGCGATATGATCAACGGCAAACCGGAACAGGATAACCCTTCCACGAAATAACGCGGCGGTGCGGTACGCCGCTTTATTTTGCATCCTCAACGGAAATGGCGCCCATTTCCCCTGTTTTTTTGTGGTTTTGCTATTCTCTTCGCAAAACATTTTCTTTCCGGCGGTTGACCTTCTTACCCGCACGCTCTATCTTCTGGCAGCCCTGAATATTTTGCGACTCGCCGTTGCGAACCCAATACCTTTTTTACGCATAATCAGGCAGGTAATGACCCTTCGCGCCAGGGTTAGCACATGGCGTTTTTGCAATAGTGGCATATGAATTCAACCCTTATCGATTCACTTCTCGCCCGTCGTCGGGCTGTAAGCCCGTGGGCGGGCCTCTACTTTTTACAGTCGCTGCTGATTAACCTCGCGCTCGGCTACCCCTTTAGCCTGCTTTATACCGCGGCGTTTACCTGCCTGTTGCTGCTGCTCTGGCGCTACCTGCCCCGCGGACAAAAAGCGCTGCTCGGCATTTGTTCGCTGGTAGCCGCTTGCTATTTTCCCTTTGGCCAGGCTTACGGCGCCCCGAACTTTAATACGCTGCTGGCGCTGCACTCCACCAATATGGAAGAGTCGAGCGAAATCCTGACCATCTTCCCGTGGTATAGCTACCTGACCGGACTTTTTATTTTTGCGCTGGGTATTATTGCGCTTCGCCGCCGAAAAGAAGAGGTCAGGCCGCGCTGGAATAGCCTCGACAGCCTGTGCCTGCTGATTAGCGTCGCGGCATTTTTCGTCGCGCCGGTACAAAATCTGGCATGGGGCGGCGTTTTTAAGGTTATTGATACCGGCTATCCGGTTTTTCGCTTCGCTAAAGACGTTATCGTCAATAACAACGAAGTCATTGAAGAGCAGCACCGTATGGCGCAGCTATCCGGCATAAAAGATAGCTGGACGGTTACTACGGTGAAACCCAGATATCACATCTATGTCGTGGTGATAGGTGAAAGCGCGCGACGGGATGCCATGGGCGCTTTCGGCGGCCACTGGGATAATACCCCCTTCGCCAGCCATGTGAATGGCGACTTCTTTATGGATTACATCGCCGCCAGCGGCTCAACGCAAAAATCGCTCGGTTTAACGCTCAATCGCGTGGTGGATAACAAACCGCAGTATCAGGATAACTTCGTCACGCTGGCTAACCGCGCCGGTTTTCAGACATGGTGGTTTTCCAATCAGGGGCAAATCGGTGAATACGACACGGCCATCGCCAGTATCGCCAAACGCGCCGATGAAGCGCATTTCCTGAAAAACGGCGATTTTGAAGCGGATAAAAATACTCGCGACGACGCGCTGTTAACCATGACGGCGCAGGTATTGGCGACAGAACGCACGCAACCGCAGTTGATTGTGTTGCATTTAATGGGATCGCATCCCCAGGCCTGTGACCGTACTCAGGGAAAATACGCGACGTTTGTCCAGTCGAAAGAGACGTCTTGTTATTTATACACCATGACGCAAACCGACGATTTGCTCCGTCAGCTCTATACTCAGCTTCGTCATAGCGGCGACAGTTTTTCGCTCGTGTATTTCTCCGATCACGGGCTGGCGTTTAAAGAGCGCGGCAAAGCGGTACAGTACCTGGCGCATGACGACAAATTCCAGCAAAACTTCCAGGTGCCGTTTATGGTGCTATCCAGCGACAGTAAAGCGCATCGGATCATTAAAGCTCGCCGTTCCGCGAACGATTTCCTGAGTTTTTTCTCGCAATGGACAGGAATTAGCGCTAAAGAGATCAAAAATCGCTATCGATTTATTTCGGAACAGAAAGCCGGGCCCGTTTATATCACCAATTTCAAATTACAGAAAGTGGACTATAACCATCTGGGCAGCGATATTTTTTCACTAAAATAATGCATGTTTCAGGCAAAAAAAATCCGCCCCGAAAGGCGGATTTTTCATTTTCACCGACGTGATTAGAAGCGGTAACCCACGCCAGCAATCCAGGTGCCAACGTCAACGCTACGAATACGGCTCTGCTCGTAAGAGAAGTCCAGAGCAACATTTTCCATCGGGTTGAATTGCAGACCAGCGCCATAGGAGAAGCCATAATCGCTGGTGTCATGCTTGTAGGTTGGGTAATCGGTCGTCTGGAATTTACCGTAACCCACACCGACTACACCGTAGATGCTCGCCCAATCGTTCAGACGGTAAGCCGGGCCGGCAGTGATGCCGTAGTACTGACCTTTGTTGTAATCGCCCGCACCGTTAGTACGATCTTTTTCGGTGTAGGTGAAGGAACCGATTACGCCCAGCGGGTTGTCGTCCTGCTCGTAACGATACTTCAGGTTGAAACCGCTCATTTTATTCGCTACGCCCTGCGCGTCGCTCTGAGCGTAACCACCGGTAACGGTAGAAGTAGCAGCTACTGCAGTACCTGCGGAAAAAGCCAGAACAGCGGCCAGTGCTGAAAGACATGCAATTTTTTTCATAACCACCTCAAATGTGCTTCAAGTAAGTCCTAAGTTTTAAATATATCAAAAATTAATGGGAAACTCTTTGCGATTCACGGTGTCTAAGGGCGCCTTTCATGTAACAGAACGTTTCCATATCGCGCTATCTTATTCAATTAACATCACTTTTCCGGCTGATTGCACCAATAATGCGCGTGCGACGCGATACATTCATCCAGATTATTCCTAAACTAACAGTCTATTTATCCATCAATTTAAGTTCATTTTATGGAATCCTGGAAATTTTTTTTCAACGAATCCTCAACCGCCACGGGGAATTTCCATTACACTGCCACCTTTACTCGTACTGACATTTTTTGACAGGAGAAAGGATGCCGGGGTCAACACGTAAACTACCAGTCTGGTTGCCCATTTTGGTTTTGCTCATTGCCATGTCCTCTATTCAGAGTGGCGCTTCACTGGCGAAATCGTTATTTCCTCTTGTCGGCGCGCCGGGCGTAACGGCGCTTCGTCTGGCGTTGGGAACGCTTATCCTTATCGCCTTTTTCAAACCCTGGCGTTTGCGTTTTGCCAAAGAGCAGCGACTGCCTTTGCTGTTTTATGGTCTGTCGCTGGGCGGGATGAACTATCTATTCTATCTGTCGATTCAGACGGTGCCGTTGGGTATTGCGGTCGCGCTGGAATTTACCGGTCCTCTGGCGGTCGCGCTGTTTTCATCCCGGCGGCCGGTAGATTTTATTTGGGTCGTACTGGCTGTGCTTGGACTCTGGTTCCTGCTGCCATTAGGGCAAGATATGTCTCACGTCGATCTTACCGGGGCCGCGTTGGCGCTCGGCGCTGGCGCCTGTTGGGCTGTCTATATTCTTACCGGCCAGCGAGCAGGCGCGGAACATGGTCCGGCCACGGTGGCGGTAGGCTCGCTGATTGCCGCCATCATTTTCGTGCCGATTGGCGCAGTTCAGGCTGGCGACGCGCTATGGCACTGGTCGATTCTTCCCTTAGGGTTAGCGGTCGCTGTGCTTTCTACGGCACTGCCTTATTCACTGGAAATGATTGCGCTGACGCGTCTACCAACCCGCACCTTCGGTACGCTGATGAGCATGGAACCCGCGCTGGCCGCCGTTTCCGGGATGATTTTTCTGGGCGAAACGCTTACGGGCATACAAATCATGGCCCTGTGCGCCATCATTGCCGCCTCAATGGGATCTACCCTAACGATTCGCCGCGAACCGCAAATTAAACAAGTTGACGTAAAATAGTTTCTTATTCTGCATGATGTGCATAATCATGCAGAATATCACCTCGTTATTCACCTTTTATTATCGCGCTATTACTTCGTCATTTTTTGTCATATTTTTTCTCATTTTTTACATTAAAATGAGAATTATTACCCAACAAACAACAAGCTCGCCTAACTAATTGATTTACAATCAAAATAAATATTAAATCTTGTCTGTACTATTAAAGTGATAGGTAAATTCAAAAAAGCAAAGTTAAAAACCGGTGCTATACTTATTTTCGTTAATTACCTGGGACACAAACATCAAGAGGATATGAGATTATGAGTACCGCTAAACTGGTAAAAACAAAAGCGTCTAATCTGCTTTATACCCGTAACGATGTATCAGAGAGCGATAAAAAAGCGACGGTTGAGTTGCTTAATCGTCAGGTGATCCAGTTCATTGACCTGTCGCTGATCACGAAACAGGCCCACTGGAACATGCGCGGTGCTAACTTTATTGCCGTTCATGAGATGCTGGATGGCTTCCGTACCGCACTGACCGATCATCTGGATACTATGGCCGAGCGCGCCGTACAGCTTGGCGGTGTGGCGTTAGGCACCACGCAAGTTATCAACAGCAAAACTCCGCTGAAAAGCTATCCGCTGGACATCCATAACGTGCAGGATCACTTAAAAGAACTGGCCGATCGCTACGCTGTTGTCGCTAATGATGTTCGCAAAGCTATCGGTGAAGCCAAAGATGAAGACACTGCCGATATCTTTACCGCCGCATCACGCGACCTCGATAAATTCCTGTGGTTTATCGAATCCAACATCGAATAAATCTATCTCTACCCTGAATACTTCGAGTTGCAGGAAGGTACAAACGCAGCGAATCCGCAGGAGCCTGACTTCCGTCGGTCACTGAAGCGAACGCACCTGCAACTTGATGTACACAGGTATATAAGTCATCCCTATACCCCTGCCTGGCACAGGGGTTTTGCACTTAAATAGTGCACACGTCTTGTACTCCCCCTCAATAAAAGTGAATTATTTGTAATAATTACATCACACAATCGTTAATTAAAGATTGTTTTAACAACAATTTTTACGCTAAATAGACCCTGTATCTCTACTTTGTTATTCATGCACTAAATCAGTGCCCCAAAACGGTGCGGCATACTGGTTTTGCCCGACTTATTGTGCACAGGAATGATTCACGCTTCTGTTAAAACAATGAGTTACATAATTGGCATGATTTTTTCATTATGCTACATGTTCTCGCAGGGGATCGCCCCGTGGATAGAAAAGGAAATGCTATGAAGTCTCTATTAAAAGTTTCACTGGCTGCACTTACCCTGGCTTTTGCGGTGTCTTCGCACGCCGCGGATAAGAAACTCGTTGTGGCAACCGATACGGCGTTCGTTCCGTTTGAATTTAAACAGGGCGACAAATACGTCGGTTTTGATGTTGATCTGTGGGACGCTATCGCGAAAGAACTGAAGCTGGACTACACCCTGAAACCGATGGATTTCAGCGGCATTATTCCGGCATTACAAACCAAAAATATCGATCTGGCGCTGGCGGGTATTACGATTACAGACGAGCGTAAAAAAGCGATCGATTTTTCCGATGGCTATTACAAAAGCGGTCTGCTCGTGATGGTGAAAGCCAACAATAACGACATTAAAAGCGTTAAAGACCTCGATGGCAAAGTCGTTGCCGTGAAGAGCGGAACCGGGTCGGTGGATTACGCGAAAGCGAATATCAAAACCAAAGACCTGCGTCAGTTCCCGAACATTGATAACGCGTACATGGAATTAGGCACCAACCGCGCAGACGCCGTTCTGCACGATACGCCGAACATCCTGTACTTTATCAAAACCGCAGGCAACGGCCAGTTCAAGGCGGTAGGCGAATCGCTGGAAGCACAGCAATACGGAGTTGCCTTCCCGAAAGGCAGCGATGAACTGCGCGAGAAAGTCAACGGCGCGCTGAAAACGCTGCGTGAGAATGGCACCTATAACGAAATCTACAAAAAATGGTTCGGTACAGAACCTAAATAAAACGACCTGATGTTGGCTTGTGGCCCGGTAGTGAGGACGCTCACCGGGCCTACAGCTCTTTTTCGTGACGGATAAGACACTTTCACGCCATTTCCGCGCCGGATAGAGCATTTGACTATTTACACCACGGTAACAGGAACGACATATGCAGTTTGACTGGAGCGCCATCTGGCCCGCCATTCCGCTTTTGCTTGAGGGCGCTAAAATGACCCTGTGGATCTCGGTCCTCGGTCTGGCTGGCGGCCTGGTTATTGGACTGGCGGCAGGTTTTGCCCGTACGTTTGGCGGCTGGTTCGCCAACCACATCGCCCTGGTTTTCATTGAAATTATTCGCGGCACGCCCATCGTTGTCCAGGTCATGTTTATCTACTTTGCCCTGCCGATGGCATTTAATGATTTGCGTATTGATCCGTTCAGCGCAGCGGTCGTGACAATTATGATTAACTCCGGCGCTTATATCGCGGAAATTACTCGCGGCGCAGTACTATCCATTCACAAAGGTTTTCGCGAAGCGGGTCTGGCGCTGGGCCTTTCTCGCCGGGAAACCATCCGCCATGTTATTTTACCGCTTGCTCTGCGCCGTATGCTGCCGCCGCTGGGCAACCAGTGGATCATTAGCATCAAAGACACCTCGTTGTTTATTGTTATCGGCGTAGCCGAGCTGACCCGTCAGGGCCAGGAAATTATTGCCGGTAACTTTCGCGCCCTGGAAATCTGGAGCGCCGTGGCCGTCTTCTATTTGATCATTACGCTGGTGCTGAGCTTTATTTTGCGTCGTCTTGAAAGAAGGATGAAAATCCTGTGATTGAATTTAAAAACGTCTCCAAGCACTTTGGCCCCACCCAGGTGCTGCATAACATTGATTTAAACATCCGTCAGGGCGAAGTGGTTGTGATTATCGGCCCTTCCGGTTCGGGTAAATCCACGTTATTACGCTGTATCAATAAACTGGAAGAGATCACCTCCGGCGATCTGATTGTCGATGGTCTGAAAGTCAACGATCCTAAAGTAGACGAACGGCTGATTCGCCAGGAAGCCGGCATGGTGTTTCAACAGTTTTATCTGTTCCCGCATCTGACCGCGCTCGAAAACGTGATGTTCGGTCCTCTGCGCGTGCGCGGCGTAAAGAAAGAAGAAGCGGAAAAACAGGCGAAAACACTATTAGCGAAAGTTGGACTGGCGGAACGGGCGCACCACTACCCCTCCGAGCTTTCCGGCGGTCAACAACAGCGCGTCGCCATTGCCCGAGCGCTGGCAGTGAAGCCGAAAATGATGCTCTTTGACGAGCCAACCTCCGCTCTGGACCCTGAACTGCGCCATGAAGTGCTGAAAGTCATGCAGGATCTGGCGGAAGAAGGCATGACCATGGTCATTGTCACTCACGAAATAGGCTTTGCCGAAAAAGTCGCCTCACGGCTGATTTTCATCGATAAAGGCCGTATTGCCGAAGATGGCAGTCCGCAGGCGTTGATCGAAAACCCGCCAAGCCCACGTTTACAGGAATTTTTACAGCACGTCTCCTGAGATATCGCCCTTCCTGCCCTGCGGCAGGAAGGGCATCATGGAATAGTCCCATTTCATTTTCCCTCCCCTGCGCCATCTATACTTAGTGTTTTGCGTCTCTTTTCTCACTGGAGGAGTCATGCGGTGGACCCTGTTCATCCTTTTTTGTCTACTGGGCGCGCCTGCCCATGCGGTCGCCATACCCGGCGTGACCACGGGGACATCAACCAGCCAGCAAGCAGCGCCAGAGCCCAGTCCTGAACAAAAAAAAGCGGCCTATGCGGCCCTGGCTGACGTACTGGAGAACGAGGCTTCACGTAACGAATTAATAGCGCAACTCCGCGAAGCCTCAACCACGCCGCCGACCGAGCCGTCGCCAGCGCTTGCGCCGCCTGCGGCCAAAGATGAGAAAACGGTACTGGAGAACGTCACCACCGTTACCCGTCAGTACGGCGATGCTTTCGCTACCCGTTTCGCCCAGCTTTATCGCAACATCACCGATGCGCCGCACAAGCCGTTTAACTCGCAAACCTTCACCAACGCGTTAACCCACTTTTTATTTCTGGCCGTCGCGGTATTTGGTTTTTATAGCGTGATACGGCTTTGCGCCCTGCCGTTATATCGAAAAATGGGCCTGTGGGCGCGCAAGAAAAACCGTGAACGCAGCAACTGGTTACAGCTCCCGGCGATGATCGTCGGCGCGTTTATTATCGACCTGCTGCTACTGGCGCTCACCTTATTTATCGGTCAGATGCTCAGTGATAATTTCCATGCGGGAAGTCGAACTATCGCTTTTCAGCAAAGCCTGTTCCTGAATGCCTTCGCGCTGATAGAGTTCTTTAAAGCGATTCTGCGGCTTATTTTTTGCCCTAATGTACCGGAATTACGCCCATTCGCGATTCAGGATGCGACAGCGCGTTACTGGAATCGCCGTATGAGTTCCCTTAGCAGTTTGATTGGCTACGGGCTGATTGTTGCCGTTCCGATTATTTCCAACCAGGTGAATGTTCAGGTTGGCGCGATGGCTAATGTGGCGATCATGCTCTGCATCACCATCTGGGCGCTGTACCTGATCTTTAAAAACAAAGCGGAGATTACGCAACATTTATTAAGTCTGGCGGAACGATCATTAGCCTTTTTTAGCCTGTTTATCCGCGCCTTTGCGCTGGTGTGGCACTGGCTGGCCAGCGCCTACTTTATCGTGCTGTTTTTCTTCTCGTTATTCGACCCAGGCAATAGTCTGAAGTTTATGATGGGCGCGACCGTGCGCAGTCTGGCGATTATTGGCATCGCGGCGTTTATCTCCGGTATGTTTACCCGCTGGATAGCGAAAACCATCACCCTGTCGCCCCACACGCAGCGCAATTACCCGGAATTACAAAAGCGGCTTAACGGCTGGCTCTCCTCGGCGCTAAAAGTCGCACGCTTTTTGACCGTCTGCGTCGCCGTTATGCTGTTGCTCAACGCCTGGGGATTATTCGATTTCTGGCACTGGCTACATTATGGCGCGGGGGAAAAGATGGTCGATATCCTCATCCGTATCGCGTTAATCTTATTCTTCTCCGCCGTGGGATGGACGATTCTCGCCAGTCTGATTGAGAATCGCCTGGCCTCCGATATTCATGGCCGCCCGCTACCCAGCGCCCGCACGCGCACGCTGCTGACGCTGTTCCGCAATGCGCTGGCAGTGATTATCAGTACCATAACCATCATGATCGTGTTATCGGAAATCGGCGTCAATATCGCGCCATTGCTGGCTGGCGCGGGGGCGTTAGGTCTGGCTATCTCTTTCGGTTCGCAAACCCTGGTGAAAGATATTATTACCGGCGTCTTTATTCAGTTTGAAAACGGGATGAATACCGGCGACTTAGTCACCATAGGCCCGCTGACGGGGACGGTCGAAAGAATGTCGATTCGTTCCGTCGGCGTGCGGCAGGATACCGGGGCATACCATATTATCCCGTGGTCCTCGATCACCACTTTCGCCAACTTTGTGCGCGGTATCGGCTCAGTTGTCGCCAACTATGACGTGGATCGCCATGAGGATGCGGATAAAGCGAATCAGGCGCTGAAAGACGCGGTAACGGCGCTGATGGAGACGGAGGATATTCGCGGGCTGATTATCGGTGAACCCACGTTCGCCGGTATTGTCGGTTTAACGAACACGGCGTTTACTTTACGCGTATCGTTCACCACCCTACCGCTCAAGCAGTGGACGGTGCGTTTTGCCCTTGATAGCCAGGTGAAAAAGCATTTTGATCTGGCCAATGTGCGCGCGCCGGTGCAAACGTATCAGGTTCTGCCCTCCCCCGCCGGCGGCCCGTCGCCTGATTCACTGCCGCCGCGCGAACCGACGATTTAGCGTTTACGGGTGATAAAACGGCGACGCTGGTCGTCATCCATAAAGGTCCAGGCGATAAAGCGGCTTTGCTTTTGCCCCTGGGCCATCTCTTTTTTCACCACTTTCACCGCGCCAGCCTCCGTCAACGCCCGGTAAAGCGGCGGTAAATTCTCGCCGCGCGACACCAACGTCGTAAACCACAACACCTGACGGCGGAAGGTTTGGCTTTCAGCAATCATTTTTTTAATAAAGGCGACTTCGCCGCCTTCGCACCATAGCTCCTGCTGTTGACCGCCAAAGTTCAGCGCATCATCTTTATTCTGCCCCAAATTGCGGCGCTTACGCTCGCTGCCCGCGCGGGCTGCGGCGGCGGAGTCGTGAAAAGGCGGGTTACAAAGCGTTGCGTCATAAAATTCATTTTTATGAATAATACCGGTAAAAATGGCCGCCGGATCTTTTTGCCGACGCAGACGAATGGCGCGGCTTAACCCCGTATTAGCCTGAATGATAGCCTGCGCGCTGGACATCGCTGCGTCGCTGACTTCACTACCGGTAAATCGCCAGCCATATTCATGTACGCCGATAAGCGGATAAATACAATTGGCGCCCACCCCCACGTCCAGAATAGTTGCCTGCGCCGGAATACTCCCTGTCGTTTCGCCAAGCAGATCCGCCAGATGATGGATATAATCCGCACGACCAGGCACCGGCGGACATAAAAACCCTGGCGGAATGTCCCAGTGTGTAACGGCATAAAAATGCGCCAGCAACGCCTTATTGAGCGCTTTTACCGCTTGCGGATTAGCAAAATCAACGCTCTGTTCACCGGCGGGCGTGCGGATAAGAAAGGACGTCAATTCTGGCGTGGTCTGACACAGTGCGGCGAGATCATAACGGTGTTGGTGGCGGTTGCGCGGGTGTAACCCCGGTTTCTGGGCGGACATGGCATTCTCCTTTTAGCAGCGGCGTAAGATACCCGTATAACGCCACGGGGTAAATATACCACCGCGAATTCCCTGCCTCGCTCGTTTGATCGGATATCTGAATGACATTGGTTCTGCTCATGGTCTGAAAAGATCGCGCGATGCGATTTTTTCACCTGACGGCGCTACACTTAACCTCAGGTACCCTAAAATCAGGAGAGCGTGATGGCATCCGGCTGGGCAAATGACGACGCAGTGAATGAACAAATCAACAATACCATTGAAGATGCTGTTGCCCGCGCTCGCGGCGAACTTCCCCACGGCGAAAGTCGCGATGAATGCGAATCTTGCGGCGATCCTATCCCTGAAGCGCGGCGTAAAGCCGTACCGGGCGTTCGGTTATGCATATCCTGTCAACAGGAGAAAGATTTACATAACGCAACATTTTCAGGATATAATCGTAGAGGTTCAAAAGACAGCCAGTTACGCTGACTTTTCTTTACCGAAACCGCCAGTATCACCCATTCCTTTACGCTCATGCTTTTTAGCGTTCTGCGTCGCAGAATGTGCCGTTAACATCGACTCTGTAAAGCCAGATGACAAGAAAGGTAAATTCCACCGTTGAATTAATTAATAATCAATAGGTTATTTGTCATTCAAAAATTTTGAGCAAGGCCGTCAATTCTATTCGATTTTATCTTTCGCAAAAAACCGTGATACTCATCACATCGACGGAACATCGTCCCATAAACAGAATAACCTGCGAGAGATTAATCATGAAAACCATTAAATATGCTGTTGCAGCCATCGCGCTTTCCACCCTTTCTTTTGGCGCTTTTGCCGCAGAACCGGTTAGCGCGTCTCAGACGCAAAACCTGCATAAAATCGGCGTAGTGTCTGCCGATGGCGCCACCACGCTGGATGGCCTGGAAGCTAAACTGGCTGAAAAAGCCGCCGCTGCTGGCGCAAGCGCTTATAACATCACCTCCGCCGTGGGTAATGACAAAATGAGCGGCACTGCGGTGATTTATAAATAATTTACCTGCCCGCCAGATTTCAGGCTGTAACATCGCTGTTGTTTGAATTCTGACGGGTATTACCCTCGTCTGTTTGCCAACAGACACCCACTGCTCCAACCCTCATTAACCCTGTTTGTTACCCTTATTTGCCCGTCCGCCACTGGACGGGCTTTTTTTATTCGCTAAAAGCCTGTTCGACGCGCGCAATCCCGTCTTCTAACGTCGCCGCCTCTCCCGTCGCAACCAGACAACAGACCATTTGCGTTTTTAATGATTGCGGCACCGGCTCGTGGCCGGCAAGGCAGCGCTCAATCCAGCGCGCGGTGATTTCAGGATCTTTAGTCGCAGGCAGTAAAAGCGGCTCGTCGTGCGTGTCGCTCTGACGCTCATGTAGTACCTGCACGCCACGGCTATCAATCAGGCTGATTTGCGGACAGCGTTGCGGGTTGGCATAGACTTCGCCTTCGGTACCATGCATCAGCAAAGCCCGCCCGCCAATGCGGCTAAAAAAGGTCGCCACACGCGGGACATATTCAGGGTGAGAAACGCTTGATAAACGCAGCGCGGCATCCTCAGCAAATGGCGTCGCCAGCTTGGCCAGTGAATGTGCGCTGTTGCGCACGCCCATCCGCCAGCGCATCGCCAGCTGTTTTTCCAGCGGCGGGCAGAGCGCGCTCACCGGGATAAACACCGGCTGGTGCCCGTCCAGTTTGGCCTGCGCTTGTCCACCGTGTAGAGTGGGGACAATCCCCATCAGCTCAAATATTGTTTCCGTCAGTACACGGGTCGGATCTTCACTGACGCCGTGTACTACGACTGGAAAGCCCAATTTATGCAGCAGGATAGCCAGCAGCGGCGTTAAATTCGCCTGTTTACGCGCGCCGTTATAGCTGGGAATAACGACCGGCAACGGCCTATCTGCGGGCGGTGTCAGTTTGATGGTATGATTCTGCATGGCTTCATAAAAGCCCAGCATTTCGGCTTCGCCTTCGCCTTTAATACGCAGCGCCATCAATATACTGCCCATTTCCAGGTCGGGGATGTCGCCATTCAGCATTCGGGTATACAAACCGCGCGCGGTGTCCAGATCCAGATCGCGGGCGTGATTTTTACCTCGCCCGATCTCTTTGATGATCTTGCGATAATCCATTGAAAGCTCCTTGAAGTGTGCTCACAGCATTAACGCCGTCGGCGGCGTGCAGGTTTTGCTTTTGGTTTTACTATAACGTCTGGCACGGCAGGCTGCTCTATCGGAAAAACAGGTAAGGCATTCAGTAAACGCTGTCCGTAGTTTTTGGTCAACAACCGCTTATCATAAATGACCACTTCTCCCCGACAGGCATGGCTACGGATCAATCGCCCTACCTGCTGAATTAAATTAAAAGACGCGCTTGGTAAGCTTTGTACCTCAAACGGATAACGATTCAGGCTTTTTAGCCATTCGCCTTCGGTGATCACGACCGGGCTGTCGATCGGCGGGAAGGCAATTTTATGGATATGGACCTGCGTCAGCAGCTCGCCTTTAAGATCCAGCCCTTCGGCAAAAGACTGAAGCCCAACCAGCACGCTGCGTTCGCCGCTCTCCACCCGTTTACGGTGCAGCTCCACCAGCCGGTAACGCGGCTGGTCGCCCTGGACCAGGAGGAGTAAGCGCACATCAGCGACATGCTCCAGAAAACGCTGCATCGCCCGCCCGCTGGCGAACAGTACCAGCATACCATGATGTTTTTTGCTCTCCAGTTGCTCACGAAAATAGGCCGCCATTTCGGCAATATGCTGCTCTTCGTTATCAATGGTGGGTTCGTAGCGCATTTGAGGAATCACCAGTTTCCCCTGTTCCACATGATTAAACGGCGAATCCAGCGCCACAAAGCGATCGCCGGCTTTTTCTTTTAAGCCGCTCATTTCCTGCAGGCGCGAAAAGCTATTGAGCGAGCGCAGTGTCGCCGAGGTGACAATAATGTGCGGTACGCTGCGCCATAACAATCTTTCCAGCTGATCGCTGACGCGGATACCGACACAATGGAACCAGACGTGGAGTTGCCCTTCGCGTATTTCACGCGTCGCCCATTTGGACACCGGCGCGCCTGAAGACTGCGCCATCGAAGCCAGCCGCCATAATTTACTTTGCGCCTCGAACATTCCCAGCGCCCGGTTCATCTGTAAAATCACCCGATGCAAACGCACAATATCGTGCGACCCGGTTTTTTCGCTGAGATCGTTGAGAAAGGATTCCGCCAGCCCACGCAGCGTCTCGGTCAGCTTCGCCAGTCGCTGACAGATTTCCATGACCTCATCAGGCAACTCGCCCATTGCAAAACGGTGCTCCGCCTCCTGCGCTGCGGGCATATACAGATTAAGAATGGCATTGAGCGAGGCGATCAGTTCGTATACCTCCTCGCAATGGGCGTTAAGTCGCTCAGGATTCGCTAACGGCGGCGTGGTTTTAGGGCGAAATTGCTCCATGCAGGTCGCCACCAGTTTGCTGAACAGATCCAGTTGCAAGCGATACCAGGAGGCGGTAATTTCCGCGCTCATCTCCAGCGCATCGCGAGCGACATCGGGCAGATGATGACCTTCATCCAGTACCAACAGCAGATGCTTTGGTTCCGGCAGTACGGCTTCACTTTCCATCGCCGCCATTACCAGCGCGTGATTCGCCACCACGACTTCCGCTTCATGTATTTCACGTCGGGCGACAAAGAATGGACATTCGCGGTAATAGTGACAGTTGCGGTTCAGACAACTGGCTTTATCGGTACTTAATCGCCGCCACAGATCGTCGTCAATAGCAATGTCGGTATGATCCCGCAGACCATCCCATTTGTAACCGTCAAGATCCCCTTTCAGCCTGGCGCAGCGCTTTTGCTCTTCCTGGTTGTTAGGCGTCAGTTCGTCATCAAGAAAGGCGAGCAGATCCTGCTGCGTAGGCTCGCTACTGGCGAGCGCCGCCAGGTTTCGCGGACACACGTAGCGCCCGCGGCCAAAGGCGGCGGTAAAACGCAGATCGGGGATGATTTTTCGTAGCAGCGGCAAATCTTTGCTAAAGATCTGATCCTGTAACGCCACGTTAGCGGTACTGACCACCAGTGTTTTTTGCTCTTCCCGGGCAATGGCAATACCGGGAATAAGATAGGAGAGGGTTTTCCCGACGCCGGTCGGCGCTTCAATAGCCAGATGTCTCCCTTCTTCCCCGGCCAGCGTTCTGGCGACGTCAGCAATCATCTGCCGCTGCGGCGCACGGGGAATAAAGTCGGGAATCTGGTCCTGAAGCGCCTTATACCAGGCGGCGATTTGCGCTTTCAGCGCAGCGGTCAATGCCATGAGAAAACCTGAAGTACTGTATAAACAGCCACTATTGTGTCACATTTCAGGGGCGGGAAGTACCTTTTTTACCGGTTCTGGAAGGCGGCTCGCAACGCGATGTGTATTTTGCCGGATGACGGTGCAAGCACCTTATCCGGCCTACGTATTTGCATAGTCCGTAGGCCCGGTAAGCGTCGCGCTACCGGGCATGTTGCCGGATAAAATTTACTGGGCAGGCGTGATTCTGCGCGGGCGACGCGGCGGACGTGCTTTGTCGCCAGCGGGTTTCCCCTCGCCTGTGCGCGGTTTTGGTTTCGCCTTCGCCGCCCCGCTATCCTGACGTCGCGGCTGCTGACTGCGCCCCGCTCCCCCCTGATTTTGTCCGCGACCACGACCGCCGCCGCCGCGCTGCTGACGGCCATTCTGAATCGGCTCCGCTTTAATCGACGGGTCCGGCTCATAGCCCGGCGTCGTAATGCGTGGGATCTCTTTTTTCAGCAACTTTTCGATATCACGCAACAGTTTATGCTCGTCAACACAGACCAGCGACAGCGCCTCGCCAGTTGCCGCCGCGCGACCGGTACGGCCAATACGATGTACATAATCTTCCGGCACGTTCGGCAGCTCATAGTTGACCACGTGCGGCAGCTCTTCAATATCCAGACCACGCGCCGCAATATCCGTCGCCACCAGCACGCGAATATCGCCGGATTTAAAATCGGCCAGCGCGCGGGTACGTGCGCCCTGCGATTTATTACCGTGGATCGCCGCGCTGCGAATACCGTCTTTGTTAAGCTGTTCCGCCAAATGGTTCGCGCCATGCTTGGTGCGGGTGAAGACCAACACCTGCTGCCAGTTGCCCTGGCCAATCATTTGTGACAGCAGTTCGCGCTTACGTTTTTTATCGACAAAGTGCACGTGCTGCGTCACCTGCTCTGAGGCCGTGTTGCGGCGCGCCACTTCGATTTCCAGCGGGTTGCGCAACAGCTTTTCGGCGAGCGCTTTGATGTCGTCGGAGAACGTGGCGGAGAACAGCAGATTCTGACGCTTCGCCGGCAGTTTCGCCAGCACGCGACGAATGTCATGAATGAAGCCCATATCCAGCATACGGTCGGCTTCATCCAGTACCAGAATCTCAATCTGATCCAGCTTCACGGCATTTTGATGTTCCAGGTCGAGCAGACGTCCCGGCGTCGCCACCAGCACATCCACGCCGCCGCGCAGTTTCATCATCTGCGGATTGATGCTTACGCCGCCAAATACCACCAGCGAGCGAATGTTGAGATATTTACTGTAATCTCTGACGTTTTCGCCAATTTGCGCCGCCAGCTCGCGGGTTGGCGTGAGGATCAATGCGCGCACCGGGCGACGACCTTTAGCGTGCGGCTGATGGGTAATCAGATGCTGCAACAATGGCAGGGTAAAACCCGCCGTTTTACCGGTTCCGGTCTGGGCGCTGGCCATCAGATCGCGGCCTTCCAGCACGGCGGGAATCGCCTGTTGCTGAATAGGGGTAGGTTCACGGTAACCCTGCTCGGCAATGGCGCGCAGGATATCAGGGTTTAATCCCAGGGAATCAAAAGACATAACTACTCCGGACCGCCCCGACCGTTGCCGGTGTAGTTTTCAGGGAGATGCTCAAATTTGGAATGACAAAAACCACAATGTCATGAAGGGGCGGAGTGTAGCAGTTTTTGTGATGCGGCGCATAAATTATCCCGGAAGGTGGCAAAGACAAATTAATCGACCACACTGGACAAGTGCCATTATGAGTCATAATCTTAATCAATCGATTGATTAAAAATTAGGGCGTGTGATGAATATTCCCACCACGACCACCAAGGGCGAGCAGGCGAAAAGTCAGCTCATTGCCGCCGCGCTGGCGCAGTTTGGCGAGTATGGCCTCCATGCCACCACGCGCGATATCGCCGCGCTGGCGGGGCAAAATATTGCCGCTATTACTTACTATTTCGGCTCAAAAGAGGATTTATACCTCGCCTGCGCCCAGTGGATTGCCGATTTTCTTGGCGAAAAATTTCGCCCCCATGCTGAAAAAGCGGAACGTCTGTTTAGCCAGCCTGTCCCTGACCGGGACGCCATACGCGAGCTTATTCTGCTCGCCTGCAAGAACATGATTATGCTGCTGACGCAGGAAGACACCGTTAACCTGAGCAAATTCATTTCACGCGAGCAGCTCTCTCCCACGTCGGCCTATCAATTGGTTCATGAACAGGTTATCGATCCGTTGCACACCCATCTGACAAGATTGGTTGCTGCTTATACCGGCTGCGACGCCAATGATACGCGCATGATTTTGCATACCCATGCCTTACTGGGCGAAGTGCTGGCGTTTCGTCTCGGCAAAGAAACTATTCTGTTACGTACCGGCTGGCCGCAGTTTGATGAAGAAAAAGCGGAGCTGATTTACCAGACGGTAACCTGCCACATCGATCTTATTCTGCATGGTTTAACGCAAAGGAGTCTGGACTGATGAAAAAACCTGTCGTTATCGGACTGGCAATCGCAGCGATCGTCGCTGTGATTGCCGGTGGAACCTGGTGGTATCAAAGTCGGCAGGACGATGGGCTGACGCTATACGGTAATGTCGATATCCGTACCGTCAATATCAGCTTTCGCGTCGGCGGCAGGCTGGCGTCGCTGAATGTTGATGAAGGCGATGCCATCAAAGCCGGACAGGTGCTCGGCGAACTGGATCACGCGCCATACGAAAACGCGCTGATGCAGGCGAAAGCTGGCGTGTCGGTCGCGCAGGCGCAATATGATTTGATGCTGGCAGGCTATCGCGATGAAGAGATAGCCCAGGCCGCCGCCGCCGTCAGACAGGCACAAGCCGCCTATGACTACGCGCAAAACTTTTATAACCGTCAGCAAGGATTGTGGAAAAGCCGCACCATTTCCGCTAACGATCTGGAAAACGCCCGCTCATCGCGCGATCAGGCGCAGGCGACTCTGAAGTCCGCGCAGGATAAACTGAGCCAGTACCGTACCGGTAATCGTGAACAGGATATCGCCCAGGCGAAAGCCAGCCTGGAACAGGCAAAGGCCCAACTGGCGCAGGCGCAGCTTGATTTACAGGACACCACGCTTATCGCGCCTGCCAACGGAACCTTGCTCACCCGCGCGGTCGAGCCTGGCAGTATGCTGAACGCCGGCAGCACGGTATTAACGCTCTCGCTGACCCGCCCCGTCTGGGTGCGCGCCTATGTCGATGAACGCAACCTCAGTCAGACGCAACCGGGGCGCGACATTCTGTTGTATACCGACGGTCGTCCTGACAAACCTTACCACGGCAAGATTGGTTTCGTTTCGCCCACCGCGGAATTTACGCCGAAAACCGTCGAAACGCCGGATCTGCGTACCGATCTTGTCTATCGCCTGCGCATTATCGTCACCGATGCGGACGATGCGTTACGCCAGGGGATGCCAGTCACGGTGAAATTTAATGACGAGGCACGGCATGAGTGAGGCCGTTATTACGCTGCACGGTCTGACGAAGCGCTTTGCGGGAATGGATAAACCCGCCGTCGCGCCGCTCGACTGTACCATTCATTCCGGTTATGTCACCGGGCTGGTAGGGCCGGACGGCGCAGGAAAAACCACGCTGATGCGTATGCTGGCGGGCCTGCTCAAAGCCGATGGCGGCAACGCGTCCGTATTAGGCTTCGACCCGATACAAAACGACAGCGAGCTGCACGCGGTTCTGGGCTATATGCCGCAGAAATTCGGTCTGTATGAAGATCTTACCGTCATGGAGAACCTTAATCTCTATGCCGATTTGCGCAGCGTTACCGGCGAGATACGGGAAAAGACCTTTGCCCGTTTGTTGGAGTTTACCGCCCTCGGCCCTTTCACTGGCCGTCTGGCGGGGAAATTGTCCGGCGGGATGAAGCAAAAACTGGGGCTGGCCTGTACGCTGGTCGGCGAACCGAAAGTGCTGCTGTTGGATGAACCGGGCGTTGGCGTTGACCCGATTTCACGGCGCGAGTTGTGGCAAATGGTCCACGAACTGGCGGGCGACGGGATGCTGATTTTATGGAGCACCTCCTATCTGGATGAAGCCGAACAGTGTTGCGATGTACTGCTGATGAATGAAGGCGAGCTGCTCTATCAGGGCGAACCTAAAGCGCTGACGCAAACGATGGCCGGGCGTAGCTTTCTGATGAGCAGTCCACAGGAAAACAACCGTAAGTTACTACAGAGAGCGCTCAGACTGCCGCAGGTGAGCGACGGCATGATTCAGGGACGTTCGGTACGCCTGATCCTGAAAAAAGAGGCGACCGCAGCAGATATTCGTCAGGCCGAAGGGATGCCGGAAATCACCCTCAATGAGACCGCGCCGCGTTTCGAAGATGCGTTTATCGATCTGCTTGGCGGAGCGGGAACCTCGGAGTCTCCGCTGGGTTCAATCCTGCATACGGTTGAAGGCACTGCCGGCGAAACGGTGATTGAAGCGCAGGAACTGACAAAAAAATTTGGTGATTTCGCGGCCACGGACCATGTTAATTTCGTCGTACAACGCGGCGAGATTTTTGGCCTGCTCGGCCCGAACGGCGCGGGTAAATCAACCACCTTTAAAATGATGTGCGGCCTGCTGGTGCCGACATCCGGCAAGGCGCTGGTGCTGGATATGGATCTGAAAGTCAGCTCCGGCAAAGCCCGTCAGCATCTGGGCTATATGGCGCAAAAATTTTCGCTTTACGGCAACCTGACGGTTGAGCAGAACCTGCGTTTTTTCTCCGGCGTCTACGGTTTGCGGGGCCGCGCGCAAAATGAAAAAATTCAGCGCATGAGTGAAGCATTTGGTCTGAAAAGCATCGCGTCGCATCCCACCGATGCGCTGCCACTGGGTTTTAAACAGCGACTGGCGCTGGCCTGCTCGCTGATGCACGAACCGGATATTTTATTCCTTGATGAACCAACATCCGGGGTTGATCCCCTCACCCGCCGTGAATTTTGGCTGCACATTAATAGCATGGTGGAAAAAGGGGTCACGGTAATGGTGACGACCCACTTTATGGATGAGGCGGAATATTGCGATCGCATCGGACTGGTTTATCGCGGGAAGCTTATCGCCAGCGGTACGCCGGACGATCTCAAAGCGCAGGCCGCCGATGAGCAACAGGCCGATCCGACGATGGAGCAGGCCTTTATCACTCTCATCAATGACTGGGATAAGGAGCATACGCATGAGTAAGTCTCTCTCCTGGCGCCGCGTGCGTGCGTTGTGCGTCAAAGAGACGCGCCAGATCGTGCGCGATCCCAGTAGCTGGCTGATTGCGGTGGTGATCCCGCTGCTGTTGCTGTTTATTTTTGGTTACGGCATTAACCTTGACTCCAGCAAGCTGCGCGTGGGGATTCTGCTTGAACAGCAAAGCCAGGAGGCGCTGGATTTCACTCATGCGATGACCGGTTCACCCTATATCGACGCGACCATTAGCGATAATCGTCATGAATTAATTGAAAAAATGCAGGCCGGACGCATTCGCGGACTGGTGGTGATTCCGGTGGATTTCGCGCAGCAAATGGCGCGCGACGGTGACAGCGCGCCGATTCAGGTGATTACCGACGGCAGCGAGCCAAACACCGCCAACTTCGTTCAGGGTTATGTTGAAGGCATCTGGCAAATCTGGCAACAGCAGCGGGCGGAAGATCGCGGCGACACCTTTGAACCGCTCATCGACGTCCAGACGCGCTACTGGTTTAACCCGGCGGCGATCAGTCAGCATTTTATTATTCCCGGGGCGGTGACCATTATCATGACGGTAATTGGCGCAATCCTCACCTCGCTGGTCGTTGCCCGCGAATGGGAGCGCGGCACGATGGAGGCGCTGCTCTCAACCGAAGTGACGCGTGTTGAACTGCTGCTGTGTAAGCTTATTCCCTATTACTTTCTCGGTATGCTGGCAATGCTGCTCTGTATGCTGGTATCGGTGTTTATTCTCGGCGTGCCGTATCGCGGTTCGCTGGTGATTCTGTTTATCATCACCAGTCTGTTTTTACTGAGTACGCTGGGGATGGGGCTGTTGATTTCCACCATCACTCGCAACCAGTTTAACGCCGCGCAGGTGGCGCTGAACGCCGCGTTTTTACCCTCGATTATGCTGTCCGGATTTATCTTCCAGATAGACAGTATGCCTGCGGTGATCCGCGCGGTGACCTATATTATTCCGGCGCGCTATTTTGTCAGCACCCTGCAAAGTCTGTTTCTGGCCGGCAATATTCCGGTCGTGTTAGGCGTTAACGTACTGTTTTTAATCGCCTCGGCGGTGATGTTTATTGGCCTGACGTGGCTAAAAACCAAACGACGGCTGGATTAAATATGTGTATGGATAATTGTCGTCGTAGGCCGGATAAGGCGTTCACGCCGCCATCCGGCATTATGCCTGATGCGCTTTGCTTATCAGGCCTACAAACTGGACCGAGAGGACGGACATGTTTCATCGTTTATGGACGTTAATTCGCAAAGAACTGCAATCGCTTTTACGCGAACCGCAAACGCGCGCGATCCTGATTCTGCCGGTGCTGATTCAGGTCATCCTGTTTCCGTTCGCCGCAACGCTTGAAGTCACTAACGCGACTATCGCCATCTATAACGAAGATAACGGCAAACATTCGGTAGAACTTACCCAGCGCTTTGCCCGCGCGAAAGCGTTTACCCATGTGCTATTGCTGAACAGTCCGCAGGAGATCCAGCCGACTATCGATACGCAAAAAGCGCTGCTGCTGGTACGCTTCCCGGCGGATTTCTCGCGAAATCTGGATACCTTCCAGCCTGCGCCGATGCAACTCATTCTTGATGGACGTAACTCCAACAGCGCGCAAATCGCCGCCAATTATCTGCAACAGATCGTCAAGGAGTATCAGCAGACATTGATGGACGGCAAGCCAAAGCCCAACAATAGCGAACTGGTGGTACGCAACTGGTATAACCCGAATCTGGACTACAAGTGGTTTGTGGTGCCCTCGCTGATCGCCATGATCACCACTATTGGCGTGATGATCGTCACTTCGCTGTCCGTCGCCCGCGAGCGTGAACAAGGCACTCTGGATCAGCTACTGGTCTCTCCGCTCACCACCTGGCAGATTTTCGTTGGTAAAGCGGTGCCGGCGCTGATTGTCGCGACCTTCCAGGCCACGATCGTGCTGGCTATCGGCATTTGGGCATACCAAATTCCCTTCGCCGGTTCGTTAGCGCTGTTTTATTTCACGATGGTGATTTACGGGCTGTCGCTGGTAGGCTTTGGCTTGCTGATATCATCGCTTTGCGCCACGCAACAGCAGGCGTTTATCGGCGTCTTTGTCTTTATGATGCCGGCGATTTTGCTCTCGGGTTATGTCTCGCCGGTGGAAAATATGCCGGTCTGGCTGCAAAACCTGACGTGGATAAACCCTATCCGCCACTTTACTGATATTACCAAGCAAATTTATCTTAAGGACGCGAGTCTGGGGATTGTCTGGGGAAGTTTGTGGCCGCTACTGGTGATAGCGGCCACCACGGGTTCAGCGGCGTATGCGATGTTTAGACGCAAAGTGATGTAGCTTTTTATCTTTCGCCAGTAGCGAGACCACGGCGGGCCCGGCCAGGATAGCCAGCCCCGCCAGAGCCAGTAAGACATTGTTTTGCAATACGCGGGATAGCAGCCAGAGGACAATCAGCGCGGTGCCGAAGTACCAGGTGGTAGTCAGCTCTTCCAGCACATCCGCCACATCGCGCCAGCGTTGCTCATGATGGCGCTGCAACGCCAGCATCAGCAGTACCGTCACGCCATAAAGCACGCATAATCCCAGGCCGACGCGCACTAATGTGCCGCTCATCCAGCCTATTACCAGCATCGCCACTACCAGTAAATGCAACATAATCTGCCAACAACCGAGGCCGGTTGCGACACGAACGCGTTGTTGCCACTTCATGGCTTTTCTCCTGAAGCATTTTTCTCTCATTATTCAGAGTACCGAACTTTACGGAAAATTCCGTAAGACCGCATCTTTTTGTGACGACGACTACACTATTTCAATCAGGATAGTGACGCGGACAGGAAGAAAATGACTCAACACACGCGAAATTTTTCATTCAAAGTGCTCACAATTAATACGCACAAAGGTTTTACCGCCTTTAATAAACGCTTCATCCTGCCGGAGCTGCGCGACGCCGTCAGAACGGTCGGCGCCGATATCGTCTGTCTGCAAGAAGTGATGGGCGCGCATGAAGTACATCCGCTGCATATCGAAAACTGGCCGGACACTACCCACTATGAATTTTTGGCCGACACCATGTGGAGCGATTTCGCCTATGGCCGCAATGCGGTCTATCCGGAAGGCCACCACGGTAACGCGGTTCTTTCTCGCTATCCCATTGAACATTATGAAAATCGCGACGTCTCGGTCGGCGGTAGCGAAAAACGCGGCGTGCTCTATTGCCGCATTACGCCGCCCATGCTCAACCGCCCTATCCACGTCATGTGCGTACATCTCGGCCTGCGGGAGAGTCACCGCCAGGCACAGCTAACCATGCTGGCGGGATGGGTGAATGCCTTGCCGGAATCAGAACCGGTGCTGGTGGCCGGAGACTTTAATGACTGGCGGCAAAAGGCCGGCCCGCCGTTAAACGCGGCCGGGCTGGAGGAGATATTCACCCGTGCCCATGGCCGACCGGCGCGCACATTCCCGGTGAGTATGCCGCTGCTGCGACTCGATCGTATTTACGTCAAGAATGCGAACGCCAGTTCTCCTACGGCGCTACCGCTGCGGAACTGGCGACATTTATCAGACCATGCCCCCCTTAGCGCGGAGATCCATCTATGAAATGCGGCTGGCGTGAAGGTAATCAAATTCAGCTACTGGAAAACGGCGACCAGTTCTATCCTGCCGTGTTTGAGGCTATCGCTCAGGCACAGCAAAAAATCATTCTGGAAACCTTTATCTTGTTTGAAGATGAGGTGGGTAAAAAACTCCATGCCGCTCTGCTAAAAGCCGCACAGCGCGGCGTAAAAGCCGAAGTATTACTCGACGGCTACGGCTCTCCCGATCTCAGCGACGCGTTTGTCGGCGAATTAACCTCGGCGGGCGTGATTTTTCGCTATTACGACCCCCGCCCGCGTCTACTGGGGTTGCGAACCAATATCTTCCGCCGAATGCACCGCAAAATTGTGGTAATTGATGATCGTATTGCCTTTGTCGGCGGCATTAACTACTCCGCCGAGCATATGTCGGATTACGGCCCGCAGGCGAAACAAGACTACGCGGTACGGGTCGAAGGGCCTGTTGTGGCCGATATCCTGCAATTCGAAGTCGAGAATCTGCCGGGGCAAAGCCCCGCGCGCCGCTGGTGGAAGCGCCATCACCAGGCTGAAGAAAACCGTCACCCCGGCGAAGCGCAGGCGCTGTTTGTCTGGCGGGATAACGAAGAGCACCGTGACGATATCGAACGTCATTATCTGAAAATGCTGACCCAGGCAAAGCGTGAAGTGATTATCGCTAACGCCTATTTTTTCCCCGGCTATCGCTTGCTCCACGCAATGCGTAAAGCCGCCCGCCGTGGCGTGAGCGTAAAACTGATTGTCCAGGGGGAACCAGACATGCCGATAGTCAAAGTCGGCGCGCGGTTGCTCTATAACTATCTGGTGAAGGGCGGCGTGCAGGTTTATGAATACCGACGCCGTCCGCTGCATGGCAAAGTGGCGCTGATGGACGATCACTGGGCCACGGTAGGGTCGAGTAATCTCGATCCGCTCAGCCTGTCGCTTAACCTTGAAGCTAACCTGATCATTCACGATCGTACCTTTAACCAGACCCTGCGCGATAATTTACAAGGCATCATCGTGAACGATTGTAAGCAGGTCGATGAGTCTATGCTGCCGAAACGCACCTGGTGGAACCTGACCAAAAGCGTGCTGGCGTTCCACTTTTTACGTCATTTCCCGGCGCTGGTCGGCTGGCTACCTGCGCATACCCCGCATCTGGCGCAGGTTCCCCCGCCTGCCCAGCCAGAAATGGAAACCCAGGATCGCGTTGATCCAGAAAATACAGGAGTGAAGCCCTAATGGCTAAATCGCATCCGCGCTGGCGGCTGGCTAAAAAAGTGCTGACCTGGCTGTTTTTTATTGCGGTCGTCGTTCTGCTGGTGGTTTATGCTAAAAAGGTCGACTGGGGTGATGTCTGGACCGTCATCCGCGACTATAACCGCACGGCGCTTTTAAGCGCTGTAGGACTGGTGATCGTTAGCTATCTTCTGTACGGCTGCTACGACCTGCTTGGACGGCTTTATTGCGGCCATAAACTGGCGAAGCGACAGGTGATGTTGGTATCGTTCGTCTGCTATGCCTTTAACCTGACCCTCAGCACCTGGGTCGGCGGGATCGGGATGCGTTACCGACTATACTCTCGCCTCGGGTTGCCCGGCAGTACTATCACGCGCATTTTCTCGCTCAGCATTACCACTAACTGGCTGGGCTATATTCTGCTGGGCGGCATCATTTTTACCTTCGGCGTTGT
Organism: Salmonella sp. A7; assembly: GCF_020181675.1. Taxonomy (NCBI): domain Bacteria; kingdom Pseudomonadati; phylum Pseudomonadota; class Gammaproteobacteria; order Enterobacterales; family Enterobacteriaceae; genus Salmonella; species Salmonella sp. A7. The sequence continues at coordinate 3,016,798 of NZ_CP084001.1, forward strand.
CCAGCTTCCCGACCACTGGTATATCGATGAAGGCACGCTACGTATTCTCGGTATCGTTTTATTGTTGATTATCGCGGTCTATCTGTGGTTTTGCGCCTTTGCAAAGCGGCGGCATATGACGATTAAAGGGCAGAAACTGGTGCTGCCATCATGGAAATTCGCGCTGGCGCAGATGGCGATCTCCAGCGCGAACTGGATGGCGATGGGCGCCATCATCTGGCTGCTGATGGGTCAGGATGTGAACTATTTCTTTGTGCTGGGCGTACTGCTGGTGAGCAGTATCGCGGGCGTCATCGTGCATATTCCGGCAGGCATCGGCGTGCTGGAGGCCGTATTCCTCGCGTTGCTGGCGGGCGAACATACGTCGCAAGGCACGATTATCGCCGCCCTGCTCGCGTATCGCGTGCTTTACTATTTTATTCCCCTGTTGCTGGCGCTGGTGTGCTACCTGATCCTGGAAAGCCGGGCGAAGAAGCTGCGGGCGAAAAACGAGCGGGCGATGGCGAAATAAATCTAAGCAGACGCGTTTTCGCTTTCCAGCACAACGCGTTTTATCCGGTAAAAATAAACATATGCTGAGAAAAAAGACGTATTCATCTGTAAGCGGGAAAAAAGCAGCAATGACCAGCTAAACAGCAGCAGGAGCACTTCGTGAAACTCGCCCATGAATACTGATGACAGGGTACAGAACGTTGCCAACGTAACGGAAATAATGGCCAGCAATAGCGCATACCGGTAAATAATGACCCCGTTCATATTCCCATGAAAATCCGGTAATGAAATGAGAAATCAGCGCTGGTGGGCATTTCTTATTAAAATCCTCGCCGCCATTTTTAATGGCGCGAGTGACGTCTTTAGCTTCACAAAACGCTAACCAAAATTGTTTGCCACATAATTTACTCATTATACCCATCATCACCAACCTGAATAAAAAACCTGCAACGCCTACGGCCTGAAAGATAATAGTATTTCCAGAATCATCAAAATGATATAACGACACAGCGTAACCACAGCATTAATAATACCAAGGTAAAGCGTCAGCGCGCCAAATAAAGCGCAACGAGGCAGGGATGAAAACTCGCTGTGGTATAACATGCGGGCATAACCATGAAGTGTCGATTTTTCTAGCGCTGTAATCAATGTCCACACCAATACCGTCACCACACTGACTATCCAGACCAGAGTGCTACTGGCCACCAGGCTATTGACAACTATCGCAGCGATGATCCCGCTTACCGCCATAAAAATTAACGGCCTGAATAGACGAGAACTGATATTCAGGTAGAAAATAAATAAAGCATTAAGACTAAACATGATTCCAACAATCACGAAAATGGTCGCGCCACCTGAGAAAAGGTAAGCTAATGACACGCCGGTAAGCGTAATGATGGCAATATATATCAACGTTACGGCAACAGTGCCAAAGCGGGAAAGACAGGTAACGGCCCCATACCCCAGGCCAAGCAAAAGTGCTGATACCCACAAAACAACAACAGGTTGAACGTAGGTTATCAAAAAATGAGTATACAACGTTAACCATATAATGCCGGCGGTACACCATAGTCCCAACGCAGTATACCAATAGGTAAGGGATAACATTGTCTCGGGAATAAATGCTATTTGCCGTATACGTATTGCAGCCAGAGGGCCCACTTGTCATTTATCACTCTTCACATGATCACGGTGATAAGAATGGCAAGCGCAGGAAAACATTTCTAAGATATTTATGCTGTTTCGCCCTAAATATATTCCTAAAAAAATCCTGGCGCAGGGCCAGGATTTTAAGAGATCAATATAATTAGCGGCGATTGCCAAAAATACGCAGTAACATCAGGAACAGGTTGATAAAGTCCAGGTACAGCGTTAACGCGCCGAGAATCGAATATTTACGCAGATTAGCGCTATCGCGGGTATCTATTTGCTCGCCGATATTCTTCAGTTTCTGCGTGTCATAGGCCGTCAGACCGACAAACACCACCACCCCGATATAGGTTACCGCCCACATCAGCGCTTCACTCTTCAGCCAGAAATTGACCAGCGACGCCAGAACGATACCAATAAGCGCCATAAACAGCATATTGCCGAAACCGCTAAGATCGCGCTTAGTGGTGTACCCGTACAGGCTCATGGCGCCAAACATTCCCCCCGTCACCACAAAGGTGCTGGCGATAGAGGAGTAGGTGTAAACGATAAAAATACTGGATAACGTCAATCCGGTTAGCGCCGAATAGAGCATAAACAGCGTGGTCGCCATTCCGGCGCTAAGTTTATGCACCAGTCCCGACAGAACAAACACCAGCGCAAGCTGGGCAATAATTAAGCCAAAGAAGGTGATCTTACTGGAAAAGACAAACATCATGACGGCTGGCGTATTAGCCGCATACCACGCGATAAACGCGGTCAGTAACAGTCCGACCGTCATCCAGCCATACACTTGCGCCATATAGGTCTGCAGGCCGGACCGCGCCTGCACTATTGAATCAGATCGTGGAAATCTGTCCATGATGAACTCCTGTGTGGAAATGATACCCTAAAGCGTATCACATTCTGCTACCAACGTTTCGCCGACTGCTGGTCGCTGTCGCGCGCTTCGACCCAGCGATCGCCTTCCGGCGTGGCTTCACGCTTCCAGAACGGCGCACGGGTTTTCAGATAATCCATAATGAACTGGCCGGCGTCGAACGCGCTACTGCGGTGCGCGCTGGTGACGCCGACAAACACAATCTCATCGCCCGGCCATAATTCGCCAACGCGATGAATCACCGTGACCCGCCCCAGCGGCCAGCGGGAACGCGCCTTCGCGACGATCTCCGCCAGAGCTTTCTCAGTCATGCCGGGATAATGCTCCAGCGTCAGCGCCTTAACGCTATCGCCCAGGTTATGATTGCGCACTTTTCCGGTAAAGGTGACGACCGCGCCGTCTTCGTCGCGCGCCGCCAGCCAGGAATATTCTTCCCCGACGCTAAACGGCGCGGGGCCGACTACAATTCGCGTTTCGTGCATGTTAGCCCCCCGTGACTGGCGGGAAAAACGCCACTTCATCGCCCGCCGTCAGCGGATGGTCAAAACTTACCAGCGTCTGGTTGACCGCCGCCAACAGCTTGCCGTCTTCCAGCGCCAGCGCCCAACGATCGCTCTTTGTCGCCAGATGCTGTCGCAGAGACTCAACGGTGGAAAAATCTGCTGGAAGATCCAGCGCATCAGTTCCTGTAAGCTCGCGAACCTGGGCGAAGAAAAGCACCTTAATCATGCGCATCCACCTTAAAATCCCCCGATTTGCCGCCGCTTTTCGCCAGCAGGCGCACCGGACCAATTACCATATCTTTTTGTACCGCTTTGCACATGTCGTAGATGGTTAACGCCGCGACGGACGCCGCGGTTAATGCTTCCATTTCGACGCCGGTTTTACCGGTCAGACGGCACAGAGACTCAATACGTACACGGTTATGCTCCGGCTCGGCCTGAAGCTGAATCTCCACTTTACTTAGCAGTAGCGGGTGGCACAGCGGGATCAGCTCCCAGGTGCGTTTGGCGGCCTGAATACCGGCAATTCGGGCGGTCGCGAAAACATCGCCCTTGTGGTGTTTGCCATCAACAATCATCGCCAGCGTTTCACTACGCATGGTAACGAATGCTTCCGCACGCGCTTCACGAACGGTTTCCGCTTTCGCGGAAACGTCCACCATGTGCGCTTCGCCTGCGGCGTTTATATGGGTTAATTGCGACATCGTTATTTCTTTAAATGAGGGTGAAAATTACATGGGCGTGTACGGGCATCCAGCTGCGGCGCAATGATATTCTCCCATGCGGTTCTGCACGCTTTTGTGGAGCCCGGCATGGCGAAAATCAAGGTGTTATTCGCCACGCCAGCTACCGCGCGCGACTGCAGAGTTGCGGTACCGATCTCTTCAAACGAGAGCATGCGAAACACTTCGCCAAATCCTTCCACTTCACGATCGAACAGCGGCAACAGCGCTTCCGGCGCCTGATCGCCTTCGGTCAAACCGGTCCCACCAGTTATCAATACGACCTGCACCTCATCACTGGCGATCCAGGCGGAAACCTGGGCGCGAATCGCGTAACGGTTCTCTTTAACGATGGCTTTCGCCACCACTTCATGCCCGGCCTCCTGCGCCGAATCACGCAGATAATGACCGGAGGTGTCGTCTTCTTCGCCGCGTCGGCTGGAAACAGTAAGAATAGCGATGCGGGTCGGGATAAATTCAGCGCTGACCTGACTCATCTGAAATCTCCTTATTAAGGATTAACCGCCAATGTAAGATAAATTTTGCGTAATACCAGTATTGCTCTGGTGAAGGAAATGGGTCTGCTTTTTCTCCCGCAACGCGTCGGAAATACGTTCCTCAAGCGCGTATTGCTGCGCATCATCCTGTAACAGGTCGCGTAAACTTACGCCGCCGTCGCCAAACAGACATAAATGCAGCTTACCGACAGACGAAACACGCAGGCGATTACAGGTGGCGCAGAAATCTTTTTCATACGGCATAATGAGGCCGATCTCACCGGCGTAATCGGGGTGACAAAAAACCTGCGCCGGGCCATCGCTGCGCTGGCGGAGCTGGTGGATCCAACCGCGCTTAATCAGCTCGTCGCGTAATACCTGACCCGAAATATGATGTTTGCGGAAGAGATCGCTCCCCTCGCCCGTCTCCATAAGTTCAATGAAGCGTAGCTGAATGGGGCGAGGCTGAATCCAGGCAAGGAAGGTATCCAACTGATGGTGATTCACGTCGCGCATCAGCACGGTGTTGACTTTCACCTTTTCGAAACCGGCGTCAAAGGCGGCATCGATGCCCGCCATCACCTGGCGGAATTTGTCCTGACCGGTAATCGCATGGAACTGACGCGCATCCAGACTATCCACGCTAACATTGACGCCCGTCAGCCCCGCTTCGCGCCAGTTCGCGGCATCGCGCGCCAGTCGATAACCGTTAGTGGTCACCGCGATCTGGCGAATAGCATCATTTTCACCCACGGCGGCAATGATGTCGGTAAAATCGCGGCGTAATGAAGGCTCGCCGCCGGTAAGACGCACCTTCTCCGTGCCAAGACTGGCAAAAGCGCGCGTAACGCGACGAATTTCATCAACGGTAAGGAAACCGTTGTTAGTGACGCCGCCAGGTTTGTAGCCATCCGGCAGGCAGTAGGTGCAACGAAAGTTACACACATCGGTAATCGACAAACGCAAGTAGTAAAACTTACGCGCGAAAGCATCGGTAAGTTGTGAAGCCATGTACACCTTTCCAAATACGGGAGGCGGAGTCATTTCTTCCTGCGCCCTGGTGGCAAACGTTAAACGTTGTCACGGCCAAAGCACCATATCAAAAATGACCCAGGTGCAGAGGCTAGAGTGTTTACTGTGGTTACGCCGATACTAGCGTGTAAATGACAATTTCGCCATCACGCTTTCGCTATATAAACATATACATAGCGATATGATCGTGCTATTTAGCGACAGAATACGTGAAAATCACACTTTTACATTGATATATATCATTTAGCCGTGGTAACGCCCTCGCTATAAAGGGGTAGTCGGGAATAATTAATTGTCTTTTAGCCGGTCGGCTAATTGCTGAAAACCCGCGACTTGCGCTACTGTAGCGCTGCTCATTTGACTTCAGGAATTTTTATGCGCAATCGTACGCTGGCTGACCTTGATCGTGTCGTTGCCCTCGGCGGAGGGCATGGATTAGGACGCGTCCTCTCCTCGCTTTCTTCATTAGGTTCGCGCCTGACCGGCATTGTGACTACCACAGATAACGGGGGGTCAACTGGCCGTATTCGCCGCTCGGAAGGCGGAATCGCCTGGGGCGATATGCGCAACTGTCTGAATCAGTTAATAACCGAACCCAGCGTCGCATCCGCTATGTTTGAGTATCGTTTTGGCGGTAATGGCGAACTTTCTGGTCATAACCTCGGAAATTTGATGTTAAAGGCGTTAGATCACCTGAGCGTGCGGCCTCTGGAAGCGATTAATTTAATTCGTAATCTGCTTAAAGTGGACGCGCAGCTGATCCCGATGTCGGAGCTACCGGTAGATCTGATGGCGATTGACGATCAGGGGCATGAGATTTATGGCGAGGTGAATATCGATCAGTTAGCGACGCCGCCGCAGGAGATCATGTTAACGCCAAACGTTCCGGCGACGCGGGAAGCGGTACAGGCCATTAATGACGCGGATCTGATTCTGATTGGCCCTGGCAGTTTTTATACCAGCCTGATGCCTTGCCTGCTGCTTGATGAACTGGCGCAGGCGCTGCGGCGCACCCCGGCGCCAATGGTGTATATCGGCAATCTGGGCCGCGAACTGAGTCTGCCCGCCGCCAGTTTAACGCTGGTCGATAAGCTGGCGATGATGGAGCAATATATTGGCAAAAAAGTCATTGACGCAGTGGTGGTTGGACCGCAAGTTGACGTCAGTGCGGTGAACGATCGGCTGGTGATTCAGGAAGTGCTGGAGGCCAGCGATATCCCCTATCGCCACGATCGTCAGTTACTACACAATGCGCTGGAAAAAGCGCTACAGGCGTTGGGTTAAGCCCGTTTACCGACGACGCTGCGCTTATCAGATGCCTGTTTACACCGAAGGGTAAACAGGCTCTCTCCCCCTTCTGATAAACTGCGTTCAGCTATCGCCAGTAGGCGCTCATGAGCGAGCTCACCTCTTTTTTCAGCAATATATTCTCCATGATCCCAGTAAAGTGGGTCTGATTGATCTCTTCCATTATCCGCATCCCAGCCATGCGCTCTGCGTCAGGATCACCCGCTATTCCTAACGCTTCCAGTTCAGCATTGACCCGGCTCTGATACTCATCCGTTTCAATATACTCAGCCCTTTTAGCCATCATTTCACGCCACTCTTCTGGCGCTATACGCTCCAGCACTTTATGCCACGGCCCCCACAGCGCAAACCATTTGTGAAAATCCCTATTTTCAGCAATTTTTATCCTTAATTCCGCCTCGTCAAGGTCAGACTCAGTGATACCCGAAACGTTATAAAATCGCATATCCTGGGTCATTGTTGTCAGCGACAGCGACTCTCGTAACTGATTCTGAAAACCCAGGTATACTTCGATTTCGTCAATAAAAAACAGCCGTTTTACCTTTTCTCTCGCGAGCGATTCTATTTGCTCCAGCCGAAAGATTTCACGCCCCGCCATAATCAGTTCCGCTAAGTGGCTATCAAAGACGCCTCTTTCAGCATCATGAACCAACGTCGCTTCCTGCATTTGGTGGTATGCCAGTGTGACCCGATCTTCACAGCTTATCGTTGCATCCATCGCTATAATAAATGCGGTTTCTCTTAGTGTGCTATCATCAGCCAGGCGCATTAGCCAGGCGGAGACTTGCTCCTTAAAATCCGAATGTCGGGTGTTCTGCGTATCGCCAAGACGATCCAGAAACATGCTGAAGGCTGCCGCGTTTACTTCCGTCTCAAACGCCCGCCATTGGTTGACGTCTTCCTCCTCGAGATTGGTTAGCCACCCCTGGACAGCTTGATGCAGTGGCCGAGTTACCCGAACAATTGAAAAGTCGCCCATGGCAAACAATACCCGGGGTCCCTGATAACCCGCAGAGGACATTAGCCGCTGCATATTCTGTATCGTTCGTTCTGAAAAAGGATTATATTCTACGATTATTCTTGTAGGTTGAGGTCCTTCACCACGAAAATGGGGTAACGACTCCGGGAGACGGACCAGGCGATTGCGAGAGGCCTGCATTATTTGTAATGCCGCCGGGAGGTTTTCCGGTAGATTAATCAAAGCATTATGGGAAACATCCAGCGTTGTTATCGTGGGAGGTAGTGTTTCAGGCAGAACAGTAATCTGATTTTTACTTACATCCAGGAACTGTAATTCTGGTGGTAACGATGCGGGCAGACTGGTTAAGACATTTTCGCCGGCCTCCAGATTCTTCAGGCCCGGTGGCAATGTTTCAGGCAGAGCGGTTAACGAATTACTCTGCACATTCAAATGGGTAATCCCTGACGGAAGATGTTCTGGCAGTGTCCTTATGCTATTGTCATAAACGCTCAGGTACCGAAGTTCCTCAGGTAGATTTTCAGGTAAGGAACTAATTTTATTATGAAAAAGATCCAGCGATTGAAGCGCTGAAGGCAAACGTTCCGGCAATTCAGTAATACGGTTAATGCTCAGCTCCATTTTCTGTATGGTATCCGGTAACGTGGCAGGGATACTGGTTAGCTGATTACTGCTGGCATACAGGGTCTTTATATTTCCCTGTAAATTTTCCGGCAAACTTTTCAGTTCATTGTTATCGAGCATCAGAGTAGTTATCTGCTCAGGAATACAGGCGGGTATAGTGGTAAGTCCTAATATTTTCAGACGGAGTTCCGTCTTATTATTTTTCAGGCAGTCACGCATCCGTTGTACGGCTTCTTCACGATTTGCTGCCTCTTCCGCTGGTGCCTCTTTTACCCATTCAGACCAGATTAACTCATAATTCACAGCAACTTTGGAGCCGGAAGCGCTACTCGCCTGCTCGCTTTCTGTTACACGGGTATAGGTGACTGACTTTCCCCCTCCCTCAACGGTATAGCCCTCTGTATTAAAAATTATAGACAGAATTTCCTGACTATTTTCATTCAAAATACAGTATTGGTCTGTCCCCCCTCTATTACTCTGAATATTATCCGCATACGCCGGGAAGGCTAACTCCCTCAAACATTCAAACTTGCTTTTGATCTCTTCTGGCGAGGCGGTTTCAGGTGGATGACAAAGATAAGCGATGCAGCTTTGTGCTTCAACCTGATGTTCTGAAGAGAAAAAGGCACTTATTTTATTCCATATCTCTTCTTTTAAAGGCACCTCTGTTGATGCCTCATTGCTAATACTTTGATGCCTTGCCGTAGATTGTATATTAGTAATATTAAACATATTTTCCCTACCTGATCTGAACGTAACCTAAAGTAACAGATAAGGATATTCTCAACTTTAAACAAGAGGTCATAGTCATCATTATTTCGGACAAATCATTCAGTATTTGCAGCGCTTGACTTATAAATGCTCGCGCTTCCATCACCTCTTTTTTAAGTAGAATGATGTAATCTGTTGCCATGACACGCTTTCAACGAACTCACATAAGATTAAAATGACGATCATAAGGATAGCTATACCGATAATACGGGGCGTTTTTTTCATAGCCGAGGAGAGAGGGAAAATTAGCGTTGGGTTCAGCCTCAACGCTAATTTTCTTCAGTGGTGATTAAACTAGCTACCCCATTGATGTTTTGAGTTTTTCGACAATCTCGTTAGTCAAAGCCTGTCACTGTTTTTCATTCCTGACTGACTTAGCCCTTACTATTGCACTGAAATTCTCAAAAGCGAGCCATGGTAACGATAACTCGCTGGCGATCGACACATTGTCAGGACGCCGCGATAAACAACTCGCGTAACTGGTGCAACTGGTCGCGAATTTGCGCGGCTTCTTCAAACTCCAGATTTTGCGCGTGCTGCATCATTTGCCCTTCCAGTTCATGAATTTTCTGCTGCAACGCTTTCGGCGTCATATCCAGTTCGACAATTCCGGCTTTTGCCGTAGAACGGCCCTTGCCTTTCCCCTTCGCTTTGGTTTTCGCAATGTTCTGCCCCAGCGCCAGGATGTCGACCACTTTTTTGTTCAGCCCCTGCGGAGTGATACCGTGCTCTTCGTTGTACTTCTGCTGCTTCTCGCGACGTCGCTCGGTTTCGCCAATCGCCTTCGCCATCGACGGCGTGATTTTATCGCCATACAGAATCGCTTTACCGTTAACGTTACGCGCCGCGCGTCCTATGGTCTGAATCAGGGAGCGCTCGGAGCGCAGGAACCCTTCTTTGTCAGCGTCCAGAATCGCCACCAGCGAGACTTCCGGCATATCCAGCCCTTCGCGCAGCAGGTTAATCCCCACCAGAACGTCAAACTCGCCCAGACGCAAATCGCGGATGATTTCCATGCGCTCCACGGTATCAATATCTGAGTGCAGGTAACGCACGCGCTCGCCGTGCTCTTCCAGATATTCGGTCAAATCTTCCGCCATCCGTTTGGTGAGCGTAGTGACAAGGACACGCTCATTAATGGCCGCACGCTGACGAATTTCGGACAGCAGATCGTCCACCTGGGTCGCCACCGGACGCACTTCAATAATCGGGTCCAGCAGCCCGGTCGGTCGCACGACCTGATCCACCACCTCATCACCAGATTTTTCCAGCTCATAGTTGCCGGGCGTGGCGGAAACATAGATAGTTTGCGGCGCTAAGGCTTCAAACTCCTCAAACTTCAGCGGACGGTTATCCAGCGCCGAAGGCAGACGGAAGCCATACTCGACCAGCGTCTCTTTGCGCGCCCGGTCGCCGCGATACATGCCGCCTATCTGCGGGATGGTGACATGAGACTCATCCACCACCAGCAGTCCGTCGGCGGGCAGATAATCGAACAAGGTTGGCGGCGGTTCGCCCGGCCCGCGGCCCGACAGAAAGCGGGAATAGTTTTCAATGCCTGAGCAGTAGCCCAGCTCGTTCATCATCTCTAAATCGAACTGCGTGCGCTGGCTTAATCGCTGCTCTTCAAGCAGCTTATTATTTGCCAGCAAGACTTTACGCCTGTCCGCCAGCTCATCTTTTATCTCTTCCATCGCCTGCAGAATACGCTCGCGCGGCGTCACGTAGTGCGTTTTGGGATAGATGGTATAACGTGGCACCGTTGACTCTACCTGCCCGGTTAACGGGTCGAACAGCGACAGGCGTTCCACTTCTTCATCAAACAGCTCAACGCGTAGCGCGATATCGTCAGATTCAGCCGGGAAGATGTCGATCACTTCGCCGCGCACGCGAAAGGTACCACGCTGAAAAGCTTGATCGTTACGGGTGTATTGCAATTCCGTCAGCCGACGCAAAATCGCGCGCTGGTCAATCAGCATTCCCACCGTCAGATGCAGCATCATTTTCAGGTAGAGATCCGGATCGCCCAGACCGTAAATTGCGGACACGGAAGCCACCACCACGACATCGCGTCGCTCAAGCAACGCTTTCGTTGCCGACAACCGCATTTGCTCAATATGTTCGTTTACCGAAGCGTCTTTTTCGATAAACGTATCCGAACTTGGCACATACGCTTCCGGCTGATAGTAGTCATAGTAGGAGACGAAATACTCCACCGCGTTTTCCGGGAAAAACTCTTTCATTTCGCCGTAGAGCTGCGCCGCCAGGGTTTTATTGGGCGCAAGCACCATCGTTGGCCGCTGCAAGTCCGCAATGACGTTGGCAATGGTGAATGTCTTCCCGGAACCGGTCACGCCCAATAACGTCTGATGCGCCAGCCCGTCCTCCAGCCCTTCTTCCAGACGACGTATAGCGTCCGGCTGATCGCCAGAAGGTTTAAAAGCGGAATTCAGTTTGAACGGTTTACTCATGAGCGGCTACCTGAAGGAGTGAGCGGGCAGGGGTGTAATTTTACTCTCGACGGTGAATATTGCCAATAAAAAATACTGGATGAAAAAACAGTAACACTCCAGTGTATAATGGCTATCGGCAGATACCCCACGCTATTTAGAGGTAAAACATAGACAGTCGCGGGGTAAAATTCCAGCAGTGTGCTGGTTATCCCCAGACCAGAATCTTTTTTAACATTTGTCAAGTCGGATGATGAAAGTTTTATGTCAACGTATCCCCCTTCCTTTACAACCATTGATTTTATATAACTTACTGTCTAGAAAGGGATATTTTCTCAAGCCGTCTTTCGCGCCAATTTAGTCGCAGGCCGCGTCGCCTCTCGCTTACGTTGTGTTTTCTAACTCTAATACACAAGGTTATCCACAGGAATAGTGGATAACTGCTTCCAGCCCGTATCCCCTGCCGCCTGGCAAAATCAGCCCCTGACGTTTTCGCCGGGCGATAAAAAAAAATTATCGCTATTTTTGGCAGATTATTGGCTAACGAGAAGGGAAAAATTGAGGCGTAGACGCTCACATTTTGCACATTTTTAGCCTGGCGACGTCAGGAGGGTCTGGCGAAAGAACAGCAGGATCGTCTGATCCTGCAAGAAGGCGGTTTTTAAGCGCGGTCAGGCGCGTTCCAGGGGGCTAAGGTCCAGATACTGTCCTGTCGCCGCCTGCGATGGAGAAACGCCCAGCCACGGGATTTCTCCTAACAGCGGGGCCGGTATGACGCGGCGAAGCGTCGCGAGATATTCACCATGACGCGCGCCCGGCGGCTGTATGTCGTTGGCTATCCATCCGACAAGCGGTAATCCGGCCTGTTCTACCGCCAGCGCCGTCAGCATGGCGTGATTAATACAGCCCAGCTTGACGCCAACAACCAGAATCACCGGCAGCTGCTCCGTCTGTACCCAGTCGGCAAACGTCAGCGTGGCAGAGAGCGGTGTAAACCAGCCGCCCGCCCCTTCTGTCAACACCCAGTCTGCCTGCGCCTCCAGCGTTCGCAATCCGCGTGATAATACCGCCGCGTCTATCGCCCGGCCTTCGTCGGCGCTAACGATGTGGGGAGAGGTAGGCTCGGCAAAAGTATAAGGATTGATAGCGGAATAAGGTTGCGGCAGGCTGCTGTTACGCTGCAAGGCCAGGGCATCGCCATTGCGTAGCCCGTCGGTTGTCATTTCGCTGCCGGAAGCGACGGGCTTATAGCCTACGGTTTGATAACCTAACTGCGTTGCGGCCTGCAATAAGGCGCAACTGGCAACCGTTTTACCGACTTCAGTATCAGTACCGGTCACAAAATAGCGTTTAGTCACGTTCAATCACTCCCATAAAAAGATGGTACGTCAGCGGATATTTCCCCTGCCGCTGCGGCCATGCCAGTTGAATCTGTCTGAGCCGGGCGCGGGTTAATACATCCGACTCCCGCCCTTCATGAAGATGGGTGGCGCCAATGCCTTTAAGCGAGCGCATCGCACTCAGGGCATCCTCAAACCACAATGTCATCGCCTGAGTATGACGAGACGCCCGCCAGCCGCGCAGCGCGTGGTCAATTGCCTCTTCCGGCAAAAAGCTATTCGCGTGAGCGCGATTATCGACGGCCTGCCATGCCTGACGCAGCTCCGGCAACGACCCCTGGCACAAGGTGGTAAACGCCACCACGCCGCCGGGCCGTACGACCCGGTACAACTCGCTCAACGCATCACGTAAATCGCCGCACCACTGAACCGCCAGGTTGCTCCAGGCCAGGTCAAAAACTTCGGCGTCATGGGGAATCGCTTCGATATCCGCCAGCAAATAGTGATGCGCCGCCTGACGATCGCGCGCCTGTTGCAGCATCGCCAGCGAAAGATCCAGGGCGGTCACTTCGCTCCCCCGCTCTCGCCAGTAACGACTCATACGTCCGGGGCCGCAGCCTGCGTCCAACACACTGGCAAACTGGCGGCCTGTCAACAGCGTCAGCAGCGCATCCGCGCTGTGTTGCTGCAAAGAGGCGTGTTGTTCATATTGCGATGCGGCCCGGCCAAACGCCGCCGCAATAGCCTGCTTATTCACCTGCGCCATGCAGCACCTCCAGCAGACGGTCTATATCGCACGCTTCATGCGCCTGCGTTAACGTTAAGCGCAGGCGCGCCGTACCGACAGGCACCGTCGGCGGACGAATCGCCATCGCCCAGCATCCTTGTTGACGCAGCGCCTCCGCCAGGCGCAATGCACGGCTGTTATCGCCCACGATTAACGGCTGGATGGCGCTATGGGCATTCAGTAGCGTAAATCGGGACGCGTTAACGCCGGCCCGAAAGCGCTGAACCAGAGCGGCGAGTTTTTCGCGCCGTTCACCACCTTCATCGCTACGGATCACCGCCAGCGAGGCGCTTAACGCCTGCGCCTGGGCGGGCGGCATACTGGTGCTGTAAACCAGATGGCGGGCGAATTGCAGCAGATAATCCGCGACGCTTTCCGAGCAGAGCACCGCTGCGCCGCTGACGCCAAACCCCTTACCGAAAGTCACTACCAGCAACTCAGGCTTCACCCCCCGTTGCCAGCAGGTGCCCCGCCCCTCATCGCCAGTCACGCCGATGCCGTGCGCATCATCAACCAACAGCCAGGCATGATGCCTGCGGGCAATGTGCTGGATTTCCGCCAGCGGCGCACTGTCGCCGTCCATGCTGTATACACCTTCTGTCACCACCAGTTGCTGGCCCACGCAGGGCGATTGCAGTAAACGCGACAGATGCTGCGTATCGTTATGGATAAAGCGGCGAAGCTGCGCCGGACTCAGATTGGCGGCCTCCAGCAGGGAAGCATGACTCAACCTGTCGGCCACAATCCGGTCATTTTTTTTCATTAAGGCGGTAATGACCGCCTGATTCGCCGCAAAGCCAGAGATAAACAGTAGCGCGCGCGGATATCCTAACCATTGCGCCAGTTCCTCCTCTAACGCCCGGTGCGCCACGGAATAACCGCTGATATGACCCGACCCGCCGCTGCCGACACCAAAACGCGTCGCTGCCTGTTGCCAGGCGCGAATAATCTGCGGGTGTTGGCTTAAGCCGAGGTAATCATTGCTGGAGAAGTTAAGATACTGTCGCCCGTTCGCTACCAGCCAGCGTCCGGCGCCCTGCGACACCACATAGCGGCGGCGCAATGTATCCGTCGCCCGACGCGCCGTCAGCGCATCGTCGACGCGTTGTTGCCAACTCATAAGGCTGCCGCGTTGTAATAATCATCGGTGTCAGGCGTCATCAGCGTCTGCTCCAGACGTTGCTGCTGCTCGTTATCGCCCGCCAGCACCCTGGTCTGCTGCGGATTCAGCCCCAGCTTACGGAATAACTGCAGATCCTTGTCCTCTGCCGGATTTGGCGTAGTTAACAATTTGCAGCCATAGAAAATCGAGTTCGCCCCGGCCATAAAGCACATCGCCTGGGTCTGCTCGTTCATCTGTTCACGTCCTGCGGAAAGACGCACGTATGAGGTCGGCATCATGATGCGCGCCACGGCGATAGTACGAATAAAATCAAACGCATCCACGTCATCGTTATCCGCAAGCGGTGTGCCTTTCACCTTCACCAACATGTTGATTGGCACGCTTTCCGGCGGCGTCGGCAGGTTCGCCAACTGCAACAACAGTCCGGCGCGATCGGTAACCGTTTCGCCCAGACCCACAATGCCGCCGGAGCACACTTTAATCCCTGCTTCACGGACTTTTTCCAGCGTGTCGAGGCGCTCCTGATAGGTACGGGTAGTGATGATATTGCCGTAAAACTCCGGCGAGGTATCGAGGTTGTGGTTGTAGTAATCCAGCCCGGCGTTAGCCAGACGCTGCGCCTGGCTCTCGTTCAACATACCGAGCGTCATACAGGTTTCCAGCCCCATCGCTTTGACGCCCTGTACAATCTGCTCCAGATAAGGCATATCGCGTTCATGCGGATTCTTCCAGGCCGCCCCCATACAGAAGCGGGTCGAACCGGCGTTTTTCGCTTTACGGGCGGAGTCCAGTACCTGCTCTACTTCCATTAAACGCTCGGCTTCCAGCCCGGTTTTATAGCGCGAGCTCTGCGGGCAGTATTTACAATCCTCCGGGCAGGCGCCGGTTTTGATCGACAGCAGCGTACTAACCTGTACCTGCTGCGGATCGAAATGCTGGCGATGAATTTGCTGCGCTTCAAACAGCAATTCCAGCAGTGGTTTTTCAAATAATTCGGTTACTTGCGACAGTGTCCAGCGTGGGTGGCGAGCCATCGGGCTTCTCCAAAATATGTTGTTTGTTTTTGATATGGTGTAGACTCGTAAACCTAAATCTTTTTAATTTGGTTTACAAGTCGATTATGACAACGGACGATCTGGCCTTCGATAAACGCCATATTTGGCATCCTTACACTTCCATGACCTCGCCGCTGCCGGTATATCCCGTTGAGCGGGCCGAAGGCTGCGAGTTGGTTCTCACCTCGGGCGAACGCCTGATTGAGGGGATGTCCTCGTGGTGGGCGGCCATTCATGGTTATAACCACCCGCAATTGAACGCGGCGATGAAAGCGCAAATTGATGCCATGTCGCATGTCATGTTCGGCGGCATAACCCATCAACCTGCGGTGAATCTGTGCCGTAAGCTGGTCGCGATAACGCCTGAGCCGCTGGAGTGTGTCTTTCTGGCCGACTCTGGTTCGGTGTCGGTAGAAGTGGCCATGAAGATGGCGCTGCAATACTGGCAGGCGCGCGGCGAATCGCGTCAGCGTTTTCTGACGTTTCGCCACGGTTATCATGGCGACACGTTCGGCGCGATGTCGGTGTGCGATCCGGATAACTCCATGCACAGCTTGTGGAAAGGCTATCTGCCGGAAAACCTGTTCGCGCCGGCGCCGCAAAGCCGGATGGATGGCGAATGGGATGAAAGCGACATCGCGCCATTTGCCCGCCTGATGGCCGCGCATCGCCATGAAATCGCCGCAGTGATTCTGGAACCTATCGTTCAGGGCGCGGGCGGGATGCGCATATATCATCCACAATGGCTCAGGCGTATTCGTAACATGTGCGATCGCGAAGGCATTCTGCTGATTGCCGATGAAATAGCCACCGGGTTTGGCCGTACCGGCAAACTGTTCGCCTGCGAGCACGCCGGGATCGCGCCGGATATTCTGTGTCTCGGCAAAGCCTTAACCGGCGGCACCATGACCCTCTCGGCAACGCTCACGACACGCCAGGTTGCAGAGACTATTAGCAACGGCGAGGCGGGGTGTTTTATGCATGGCCCGACGTTTATGGGGAATCCGCTGGCCTGCGCCGTCGCTTGCGCCAGCCTGACGCTGCTGGAAAGCGGCGAATGGCGTCAGCAGGTGGCGTCTATCGAGTCTCAGTTACACGCTGAGTTAGCCCCCGCGCAAAGTTCTCCCTGGGTGGCAGATGTGCGGGTGTTGGGCGCGATTGGGGTGGTTGAAACCACGCATCCGGTCAATATGGCGGCGCTTCAACGCTTCTTCGTCGGGCAAGGCGTCTGGATCAGGCCGTTCGGCAAGCTAATCTACCTGATGCCGCCCTACATTATTCGTCCGGATCAACTGCGCTGTTTGACCCAGGCGGTCAATGACGCGGTACACAATGAAACATTTTTTAGCCATTAATCAGCGGTAAGCGATGCTGCTTCTGGCTACACTTCTGGTGAGTCAAAAGGAGAGCGCATGAAACTTATCAGCAACGATTTGCGCGATGGAGATAAACTTCCTCATCGCCACGTTTTTAACAGTATGGGCTATGATGGCGATAATATTTCGCCGCATCTGGCCTGGGACGACGTGCCGATGGGCACCAAAAGTTTTGTCGTGACCTGTTACGATCCCGACGCGCCGACCGGCTCCGGCTGGTGGCACTGGGTGGTGGTGAACCTCCCGGCGGATACGCGCGTACTGACCCAGGGGTTCGGCTCAGACCTGGTAGCCGTACCAGACGGCGTCATTCAGACGCGTACCGATTTCGGTAAAGCCGGCTACGGCGGCGCGGCGCCGCCTAAAGGGGAAACGCACCGCTATATCTTTACGGTTCACGCGCTGGACGTCGAGCGTCTTGACGTTGATGAAGACGCCAGCGGCGCGATGGTCGGCTTTAACGTGCATTTCCATTCGCTCGCCAGCGCCTCGATCACGGCGATGTTCAGTTAAACGCTGTGCCGGATGGCGGCGTAAACGTCTTACCCTGCCAACGGGTTGGGTAAGCCGAATAAGCGCCTCGCCATCCGGCAGCATTCACATAAAGTCCGGCACCAGACGCTGTAACGCGCCTTGCGCCAGCAGCGCCGTCGCACACTCAATATCGGGTGCGAAAAAACGATCCTGCGTATAGTGCGCCACCCGCTCGCGCAGTGTCTGCCGCGCCTGTTCCAGTAACGGGCTGGAGGTTAACCCTTCCCGTAAATCTATCCCCTGACAGGCAGCCAGCCACTCCACGGCAATGATGCCGCGGGTATTCGCCGCCATTTCCCAGAGTCGCCGTCCTGCCGCCGGGGCCATTGAGACATGATCTTCCTGATTCGCCGAGGTCGGCAGGCTATCCACGCTGTGCGGGTGCGCCAGCGCTTTATTCTCGCTGGCGAGCGCTGCGGCGGTGACCTGGGCAATCATAAAACCGGAATTAACGCCGCCATTTTTCACCAGAAACGGCGGTAACTGCGACATATGTTTATCCATCATCAGCGCGATGCGCCGCTCCGATAGCGCGCCGATTTCCGCTATCGCCAGCGCCAGATTATCCGCCGCCATGGCAACCGGTTCAGCATGGAAGTTACCGCCGGAGATCACCTCCCCCGCATCGGCAAAGACCAGCGGATTATCGGACACCGCGTTGGCCTCAGCCAGCAGTACCTCTTTCGTCTGACGTAACTGGGTCAAACAAGCGCCCATTACCTGTGGCTGGCAGCGAAGGGAATACGGGTCCTGAACTTTATGACAGTGGTGATGTGATTCAGCAATGGCGCTGGTATCGGTCAGCAGATGCCGGAACAACCGCGCGACGTCAATTTGCCCCTTTTGTCCGCGCGCGGCATGAATGCGCGCATCAAAAGGACGGCGCGATCCCAGCACGGCTTCGGTAGTCAGCGCGCCGCAGACAACGGCGGAGGCAAATAACTCCTGTGCCTCAAACAAACCGCGCAGCGCAAAGGCCGTTGACGCCTGGGTGCCGTTAAGCAGCGCCAGCCCCTCTTTGGCCGCCAGCGCGACAGGCTCCAGTCCGGCCTTTTTTAGCGCCGTCTGCGCCGGAAGCCATTCACCCTGCCAGCGCGCTTTTCCTTCGCCAAGCAGCGTCAGCGACAGATGCGCCAGCGGCGCTAAGTCGCCCGACGCGCCAACCGAGCCTTTTGCCGGAATCAGCGGATACACGCCGGCATTAACCAGAGCGATGAGCGCCTCTATCACGCTCAACCGAATCCCGGAAAACCCGCGCGCCAGGCTATTGATTTTCAATACCATGATCAGACGCACCATCGCGTCATCCAGTGGGTCGCCTACGCCCGCGGCGTGAGACAGCACCAACGATCGCTGTAGATTTTGCAAGTCTTCATCAGCGATGCGCGTCTGCGCCAGCAGACCGAAACCGGTGTTGATGCCGTAGGCGGTACGCCCTTCGGCAACGATATCATTGACGCACGCGACGCTGGCGTTAATGCCGTCAATGGCGCTGGCGTCCAGCCGAAGCTGTACCGGATGACGCCAGACATCGTACAGTTGAGAGAGGCTTAACTGCCCCGGAGTGAGTGTCATGGTGTTCATATCAGCCTTTCCCCCTGTGTCGCCGCAACCATCGGTAAATTCAGACCTTGCTCAACAGCGCATTCCACCGCGAGATCATATCCGGCATCGGCATGGCGCATGACGCCCGTCGCCGGATCGTTGTGTAACACGCGGCGAATACGCGCGGCGGCCTCGTCAGTGCCATCACAGACAATCACCATACCGGCGTGTTGCGAAAAACCCATCCCCACCCCGCCGCCATGATGGAGCGATACCCATGTCGCCCCGCTGGCGGTATTCAGCAACGCATTTAACAGCGGCCAGTCGGAAACCGCGTCGGAACCGTCGCGCATCGCTTCGGTTTCACGGTTAGGGCTGGCGACAGAACCGGAATCCAGGTGATCGCGGCCAATCACAATAGGCGCGGATACCTCACCGCAACGCACCATTTCGTTGAACGCCAGCCCCAGTTTTTGCCGCCACTCCAGGCCTACCCAGCAGATACGCGCCGGTAGCCCCTGAAAATGAATGCGCTCGCGCGCCATATCCAGCCAGTGATGCAGATGTTTATCCTCAGCCACTATCTCTTTGACTTTGGCATCGGTTTTATAGATATCCTGCGGATCGCCGGACAGCGCCACCCAGCGAAACGGCCCGATGCCACGACAGAACAGCGGACGAATATAGGCTGGCACAAATCCCGGAAAATCAAAGGCGTTTTCCACCCCCATCTCTTTCGCCATCTGGCGAATATTGTTGCCATAGTCAAAGGTCGGCACGCCCATTTGACTGAACGCCAGCATCGCCCGAACATGCGCCGCCATGGAACGTTTCGCTGCCTGCATCGTCCCGTGGGGATCGGATTGCGCGTTTTTCTGATACTCCTCCCAGCGCCAGCCGGAGGGTAAATAGCCATGTAGCGGATCGTGGGCGCTGGTCTGATCGGTCACCAGGTCCGGGCGCACGCCGCGATTAACCAGTTCCGGCAGGATATCCGCCGCGTTCGCGCACAGGGCGACGGACACGGCTTTCCCCTCGCGGGTGTAGCGCGTAATGCGGGCCAACGCGTCATCCAGCGTGGCGGCCTGCTCATCCACGTAACGAGTACGCAGACGAAAATCGATACGGCTTTGCTGGCATTCAATCGTCAGCGAACACGCTCCGGCCAGCGTCGCGGCTAGCGGTTGCGCGCCGCCCATGCCGCCCAGCCCGGCGGTCAGCACCCAGCGTCCCGCCAGCGTGCCGTTATAGTGCTGACGCCCCGCCTCCACAAAGGTTTCGTATGTTCCCTGCACGATTCCCTGACTGCCGATATAGATCCAGCTTCCGGCCGTCATTTGACCGTACATCGCCAGCCCTTTCGCATCCAGTTCGTTAAAGTGTTCCCATGTCGCCCAGTGGGGAACCAGGTTGGAGTTGGCGATTAATACCCGCGGCGCGTTGTCGTGCGTTTTAAATACGCCGACCGGTTTGCCAGACTGAATAAGCAACGTTTCGTCCGCCTCCAGCCGGGTGAGCGCATCAACAATAGCGTCATAGCATTCCCAGTTGCGCGCGGCGCGACCAATCCCGCCGTAGACCACCAGCTCATGCGGATTTTCCGCCACATCAGGATCGAGATTATTCATTAACATCCGCAGCGGGGCTTCTGTCAGCCAGCTTTTCGCCGTTAATACCGTGCCTCGGGGCGCGCGGATAGTCTGCTGACGATACTTGCTTTCAGGCATAGCAATGACTCCTCATTGTTATCGGTCTGCCATCGCCAAATAACGCTAAAACGCCACTATCAGGCACCGCCGCAGACCCACAGATAAGAATCAGACATATACTTGTCTATACAAGTAAGCACAAGAATAGAATTAACAAAAATGATACAATTTTGTTATATTGTGTCAGCAATCACGTTTTCCGGCAGCAGTCCGCTCAGGAGATAAATCGTCCCTGTAGCCGGTAGCGCGACCCGGGGAAAAGTAAGCGGGCGTGAGAAACAATCCGCGACGCGGACCAGGTTGTACGACGAATGAGCAGACAAGGCTCATGCTCTTTGATAGTTAACCACGCGCACTCTTGCGCCGTGGCGCGCACCGCCTCCACAATATGTTCCCCTTCCGTTAGCGGCGCGATCCGCGACAAATAAGCGTGCGGCGTGGTCTGACGGTAATCCTGCGTCAGGTAATCCACGGCAATATCCGCATTCACGCAGCGATCTTCAATTTGTACCGGCAGATCGTTTTCATAATGCACCATGATGGAATGGAAAATGACATCGCTCTCATTGACGTTGAGAGCGCTGGCCTGGATGGCGTTTGCCCGCACGCGCTCCAGCGTGAGCACCTCACAACGATGCTGATGACGGCGGGCGGCAATCTCCTCGGCGATACTGCGGACTTCAAACAGCGCGGACTGGCCTTTTGGTTCGGCGACAAACGTCCCCACGCCCTGTAAACGCACCAGCCACCCTTCATCCGTCAGCTCACGCAGCGCCCGGTTGATGGTCATTCGGCTAAAGCCATACTGCGCGACCAGTTCAGCTTCCGACGGAATGCGATCGTGCGGCTGCCAGACGCCGCCGGCTATTTTTTTACAGATGTCCTGTTTCACCGTTTCGTAAAAAGGCGCAGGTGCAGAACGGGAGCGGGATGAATACATGCGTGAAGCCTTCCTTATGCGGATAGTGTTTTCCGGATGACAGATTAACGCCACCAGTGCGCGATTTGCCAGCCAAGCCGCGCCGCCACGCGCGCCGCTGCGCCATCTTCATCAAAGCGTGGATTAAATTCAACCAGATCCGCCGCCTGTAATTTTCCGCTGCGGCAAACCGGCTCAATTAAACGCAGAACCTGTATCAGTGGCACGCCCAGCGCTGCGGGAGCGGAGACGGCCGGCATTTCCCAGACAGGCAATACGTCGAGATCGATAGTCAGATAAATTTTATCCACCTTGTCGATAAACTGCGTCATCTGCGCCAGCGCGTCATGGCAGTCCAGATCCTCCACCACGGTAACATTCCGCCACTGCGTTTCCCGCCACAACGCCTGCGTATTGGCCGCACGGCTCACGCCGAAACAGGCATAATGAAACGCGCGGCTCTGCGCGTCGCATAGCTGCGCCAGTTGACGAAACGGCGTCCCGGATGTTGCCCGGTCGGTCTGACGGAGATCCAGATGCGCATCAAGATTAATGATCCCTACGCTTTCCTGCGCAAACGCGTCCAGCACCCCCGCGCCGTGTCCAAACGCGGTTTCATGCCCGCCGCCCAGCACCAGCGTGCGCATCCCGGCCCGCAGACAGCGGCTTACCGCATCGCGCAAGGCCTGCTGCGCGCCTTCCAGATCGGGCGTCGGCGCAACCCAATTGCCTAAATCCACCAGCCGTTCATGTCCCTGATGGCTGGCCATATTCGCCAGCGCTTTACGCAACGCGTCCGGGGCGCCTGCCGCGCCGGGACGACCTGCATTGCGTTTTACCCCCTCGTCGCAGGCAAATCCCATTAACGCGATCTTTTGCTGCCAGTTTTCGGGGGAAAAGGTCTCGCTGCGCGTGACGGTCTGAAACAGACGCCGCGCATCCGGCGATTCTATACTGTCATCGCGCCCCTGCCAGAGCGCCGGAGAAGCCGGATACCATTGCGTCATGAGATTTGTCCTCTGTATACCCGCTGATATAAAGGATTACGCCCCGGCTCATACACAACCTCTACCGGCTGTTCAGCATCCCACACCACAAAATCCGCCCGGTAGCCGGCCCTGAGCTGCCCATGCGTCGCCTGTCTTCCCAGCGCACGAGCGGCATGGCGCGTAACGCCCGCCCATGCCTCTTCCGGCGTCAGACCAAACTGTACGCAGGCCATATTCATCGCCAGATGCAAACTGCAAAACGGGCTGGTGCCGGGATTGAAATCGCTGGCGACGGCGACAGGCACCTGATAGCGGCGCAGCAGTTCTACCGGCGGGCGCTGCGTCTCGCGCAGAAAATAAAACGCGCCTGGCAATAATACGCCGACAGTACCGCCGTCACGCATCGCCGCGACGCCCGCTTCATCAAGATATTCGATATGATCCGCCGATAAGCCCTGATAACGGCTCACCAACTGCGCGCCGCCCAACAGCGAAAGCTGCTCAACATGGCCTTTAACGGGAATACCTAACGCCTTCGCCGTCTGCAACACGCGCTCACTCTGCGCCACATTAAAGCCGACGCTCTCGCAAAAGAGGTCTACCGCATCAAATAACCCTTTTTGCCAGAGCTGCGGAATCATCGTCTCGCAGACCAGAGTGATGTAGCCGTCCGGGTCGTCACGATACTCCGCTGGCGTAGCATGAGCGGCAAGTAGCGTGGGGCTAATGTCGATAGCGTTTTCGGCGGCAAGTTTTGCAGCGACGCGCAACAGCTTTTCTTCTGTCGCCAGCTCCAGACCATAGCCGGATTTAATCTCCAGCAGCGTAACGCCTTCGCTGGCAAGGCGCATCATGCGTTCGCGCGCCAGCAGGTAGAGCGTCTCCTCCGCACAGGCGCGGGTTGCTGATACCGTCGCGTTAATGCCGCCGCCCTGAGCGCTAATATGCTGGTATGACGCGCCGTTAAGCCGCTGTTCCCACTCTGCGGCGCGGTTACCGGCAAACACCAGATGCGTGTGGCAATCGATAAGTCCCGGGGTTACCAGTCGTCCCTGCATATCATGGATATTGTCCCCACTGACAGGAAGCTGCGTCTCTGGCACGATATCGCAAATATACCCTTCGCGTACAATCAGCGCCTGGTTATCCACCAGCCCATACGGGGCTTGCCGCTGCGGGTCCATTGTCGCCAGCCTGATGTTTCGCCAGACAGTATCGCCCGGTAAAAGTTGCCGCATTCCTGTCGCTCTCTTGCCTGTCATGAGTTGTATAGACATTTATTTTCTTTCTGCTCCGGATTGTCAACTCAAAGCGCGAAAGTTGTTGCTTAATTGTGATAAAACTATCTGATGCTACAGGTGTTTCCAGCCTGAAAAGGAACTTTTTACCTTTTCGCCTTCCCGTTTCGTTCAACTTAGTATAAAAAAGCAGGCTTCAATGGATGTCATTTAACTTTTTCAAGCCCGGAGCAACCTGTGAATACATTATCGGTTTCCCGTCTGGCGCTGGCACTGGCTTTTGGCGTGACGCTGAGCGCCTGTAGCTCTACGCCACCCGATCAGATCCCTTCCGATCAAACCGCGCCTGGCACCGCCTCGCGCCCAATTCTGTCGGCAAATGAAGCGAAAAACTTCGTTGCGGCGCACTATTTTGCCTCCCTGACGCCGAATACCACCCCGTGGTCGCCGTCGCCGATTACCCTGCCCGCACAGCCTGACTTTGTGGTGGGGCCGGCAGGTACGCCAGGCGTTACGCACACTTCGATTCAGGCCGCGGTCGATGCGGCAATGGTTAAACGCACGAACAAACGCCAGTACATTGCTATTATGCCGGGCGACTATCAGGGGACCGTGTATGTTCCCGCCGCGCCGGGAAGTCTGACCCTGTACGGGACCGGTGAAAAACCGATCGATGTGAAAATAGGGATGGCGATTGATGGTGAAATGAGCGTCGCTGACTGGCGCCGCGCGGTGAATCCCGGCGGGAAATATATGCCTGGTAAACCCGCCTGGTATATGTTCGATAACTGCCAAAGCAAACACGCCGCGACGATCGGTGTGATGTGTTCTGCCGCGTTCTGGTCGCAGAATAACGGTCTGCAGCTACAAAATCTGACCATCGAGAACACGCTGGGCGACAGTGTCGATGCCGGAAACCATCCGGCGGTGGCGTTGCGTACCGATGGCGACAAAGTCCAGATTAACAAGGTCAATATCCTTGGCCGCCAGAACACCTTCTTTGTGACCAACAGCGGCGTGCAGAACCGTCTGCAAACCGATCGCCAGCCGCGTACGCTGGTGACGAACAGCTATATTGAAGGCGATGTGGATATGGTTTCCGGACGCGGCGCCGTGGTGTTCGATAACACCAACTTCCAGGTCGTCAACTCCCGCACACAGCAGGAAGCCTACGTCTTCGCCCCGGCGACGCTGTCCAATATTTACTATGGCTTTTTGGCGATCAACAGCCGCTTTAACGCCTCCGGCGATGGCGTTGCGCAGCTTGGCCGCTCGCTGGATGTCGACGCCAACACCAACGGTCAGGTAGTGATCCGCGACAGCGTGATTAACGAGGGCTTTAACGTTGCCAAACCGTGGGCCGACGCGGTCATCTCGAAACGTCCGTTTGCCGGAAATACGGGAACCGTGGATGACAAAGGCGAGGTGCTGCGTAATCTGAACGACACTAACTACAACCGCATGTGGGAATACAACAACCGCGGTGTAGGCAGTAAAGTGGTGGCAGAACCTAAGCAGTAATCGCCGTTCCGGTTCAGGCTTATAAACGGGCCGCCGCAGCAGATGTGGCGGCCCGTGGTTTTACTGCAAGCGATGTTTATTGAAATTAATCAGGCATCCCGCCGCCCTCCGGCACACAGCGCTTTAGTACGCGTTCACCACAACCCACATTGGCCCCTGGCCGACGGCATAACGACCTTTTTCCGTCAGCAACCCCTGAGTGCCCGTAATTTCATAGACCGCGATATGATGTGATTTTTGACCCGCAGCAATCAGGTATTTTCCGCTATTGTCGATATTAAAGCCGCGCGGTTGGGCTTCCGTCGGCTGGAAGCCTTCAACGCTCAGTACGCTGCCGTCTTCGGAGACACTAAAGACGGTAATCAGACTGGCGGTGCGGTCACAGGCATACAGATGCCGTCCATCCGGCGTAATATGGATATCCGCCGCCCAACGGGTATCGGAAAAATCGGCGGGCATCATATCCAGGGTTTGTACGCACTCTATCTCGCCATGCGGATTTTTAAGCTGCCAGACATCCACCGAACTGTTCAGTTCATTGACGCAATACGCATATTGTCGATTCGGGTGGAAGACCATATGACGCGGGCCTGCCCCTTCGACTGTATTTACTTCCGCCGGCTCCTGGGCCACCAGATGGCCGTCATCGCTTAGCGTAAACAGACAAATGCGATCCTGTTTTAGCGCAGGCACCCACAGGGTACGGTTATCAGGCGTAATATTTGCCGAGTGGCAGCCGTCCAGCCCTTCCACCACATCCACCAGCTCAACCGGCAGACCATCCTGTAAGCGCGTCACGCTGACATTACCGGCGTTATACGATCCGACAAAGACAAAACGACCATGATGATCGGTAGAAATATGGGTCGGGCTACCCGGCAGGGCGGATTCGGCGGCAAACGTCAGCGCGCCATCATCCGGCGCAATACGATACGCCAGGACACGAAACTCCGGGCGCACGCCGACATAGAGGTAGCGTTTATCCGGACTGACCACCATCGGCTGAACCTGACCGGGCACATCCACGACCTGCACCAGCGTCAGCGTCCCTTCGTGGTTCAGGCTCCAGACGTGAATTTGCTGACTCTCAGGGCTGGCGGTATAGACTGTTTGTTTCATGAATACTCCTTTGCATATGGCATGTAGCTGCAATAACAGGACACAGCTTAACGTAGTCGCTTTTGACGGCGAATGCTGAATTCAGACGCAGAATTTTGTCTGCTTACCGTCCCGGTGTACCATGCCGACAGACGGAATTATTACTCTTAATCTGGAAAAAATTATGACTGCACGCGTGATTGCCCTCGATTTAGACGGAACATTATTAACCCCGCATAAAACCTTACTCCCCTCCTCGCTTGACGCGCTATCACGCGCCAAGGCGCTGGCGCTGGAAACACCTGCTATTTGCTGCAACGGCACCTATTTGTATAAGTGAAGCATTACTACAATAAAAATCTTACTCATGCTTCGCTTCCCATCCCATGACATACAACTATTGATCAACAAAGTGAGCGGTGTACTATCAGTGCAACTTCTAAAATGGACACAGCGAAAATAGCATGAATTATCAGGTAATAGCTCTCGATCTGGACGGTACTTTATTAACACCTGGAAAAAAAATCCTCCCTGAATCACTCACTGCCTTAGAAAATGCCCGAAAATCTGGTGCAAAAGTCGTCATTGTTACCGGAAGGCATTTTGTTGCAATTCATCCTTTTTATCAATCACTTAGATTAGATACTCCTGCAATATGTTGCAATGGTGCATTATTATACGATTACCAAGAAAAGAAGGTGCTTGAGTCTGATCCCCTGCAAGCAGAACAAGCTTCACAACTAATTTCCCTTCTTGATAGTTACAATGTTCATAGTCTGATGTATGCCGATGATGCCATGTTCTACCAAGAACCTACGGGGCATATTATCCGTACAGAAAATTGGGCTAAATCTCTCCCAGAGTCACAACGTCCAATCTTCAAACAAGTACCCTCTCTTAGTGAAGCATCTCAGAACGTTGATGCTATCTGGAAATTCGCCCTTACTGACTCTGATACTGAGAAACTGCATAGCTTTGGTCAAATTGTAGAACGTGAGCTTGGCCTTGCCTGTGAATGGTCCTGGCACGATCAAGTAGACATAGCACAAGCCGGAAACAGTAAGGGTAAACGCTTGGCACAATGGGCAGAATCACAAGGTTTATCAATGGATCAAGTTATAGCCTTTGGCGATAATTTCAACGATCTTAGTATGTTGAAGTCTGCTGGTTTGGGTGTTGCTATGGGTAACGCTGTTGATGAAGTCAAAGCCTGTGCTGATTTGGTTATAGGTAATAATGCTGAAGCTGGTATAGCTGATGTAGTTAATCAGTACTTTTCAGAAGAGAAAATAACAGCGTGACACTGAAACAGGGAGGTGTGTAATGATAGAATTTAAACCAGAAATTGGAATGCGAACTTATATTGATGAACAGTTAGAACAATTTGGTTTTCAATTTAATAATGGCTTAACAACACTTGAAAAATTAAAGACTGTTTTTGCATTACAAAGAAAGATACCAAGTATTAAAAGAAGAATAGTAATCTAACTACCAAGAATTCAAGTGCCTAAGGGAACAGAAAAGGCATATTGAATCGCTTACTACCCCCGTAATTGTTAGTTAGAACAAGAGATTGGGTGTTATATAATTGTTGGTCATGGCTAGAAGGGATGAGTAAATGGACACTACTGAAACATTGAATGGTACGTACTTCTACGGCGGGTTATCCAACCTGACACCACAACAGCTATGGTGGGCTATCACCATCGCCGTTGTGAGCGATCGTCTGGGGATCTCAGCGGTTGATGCTGCACTGGTTATCTCAGGGCAACCAATTCTACCTACGAGGGGTAAACCTCGTGGGACAACTCCAGGAACATCAATTGCTTCTAAGTACATCAGTAATTGGTTGAACTATAAACTGCCACCTGGAATCAGATTACCAACGTTGACAGGCAAAACCATCAACTCATTACAGCTAAGCTCAACGAATAATTTAGGTCGTTTCATTGGTCGTAATGTACCCTGGCTCGGTTGGGTTATGACATTCACTACGATTTATGATATCCAGCGTGATATTAAAGATACATTTAATCGTGTGGCGGTTCCTAAAGATCGCATTCAGTGGACGTATTTCTAATGAGAGATATTGAGAAAGAAATTATCGATTTTATCGATCAGGAATATAACACTAAAAAGTACTTTCTCTTTGGGCCAAAGCGAACCATCATACTTGATACCAGTATTAGGGATGATCTTAAACTCGTTTTTGAAGATAGTGAAGAACTTCTACAAGAGTACTTCAAGCGTTGGAATGTAGATTCAGAAGGATTTGACATACTTAACTATCTGAATCCAGAGTACTTTGGAAGTAAAGAGCCTGATCCGCGTAAGCCACTAACAGTTGGTATGCTCGTTGAAAGTGCTAAAGCTGGACGTTGGTTATATAGTTGAAGAATAAATTTATTATATTTTAAACGCCCATTATTTGGGAATTTTTATTATCATAATGGTAATATGATTAGGCGTATATTTTCATGATTACTAGTAAATACATAGAATGGTTAGCAGTACTAACCAACTATGGGATTTACAGAATGATTAGAATGGAATTTAATACATACGATGATGGAACATACTACTTTCTCTATATTACAGAGGAAGTACGGATAGAAACTAATGGTATTAATGGCTTGCAGATGGAAACCCGCGATTGGCGAGTACGTGATTCAGGCGATCCGTTCCAGTACTTAACCATCAGAAAAAGAAAGGATAAGTACTTTAATGAAGCCATTGTAAATCCGTATACTGAAGTATTAATTATAGCGGCGATAACTACAACGACATCAGTATGCTGGAGGCGGCAGGCACCGGCGTTGCGATGGGCAACGCCGATGAGACGGTGAAAGCGCGCGCTGACGTTGTGATCGGCGATAACACTACCGACAGCATCGCCAAATTTATTTACACCCACCTGCTATAGTCAGGCGGTGATAGAAACGCTTTTCACCTGCGCGTAAAGCCACAGGCCAGGCTTGATATTCAGCTCATCCCTGGCCCACGGGCTTATTCGCGCCCACAGCGTTCTGCCGCCTATCTCAAGCTGGACTTCCACCTGTCCGTTATCGTCATAGCAATTTGCCACTTTTGCCCGCAATACGTTGCGGATACTGGTCTGCTGCGGCGGCTGTAGTACCAGCGAGACATCCGACGCCTGTATACGAATACGCAGTGTGGATTGCAGCGGCTGATTGAGTTTATTTACCCACAGGTGCTGGTCGCCAAGCGCCAGAGCGGTCATGGCATAATGCGGGTGATGCTCCAGCACGCTGACTTTCAGAATACTGCTCTGTTGCTCTTTCGGCAGCCACGGGTGCATAACGCTGCTTCCCCAGACCTCCTCCAGCGGGCCAAACGCTTTAACCTGTCCATCCTCCAGCACCATGACTTTATCCGCCAGGTGGAGAATTTCATCAAGAGAATGGCTGACATACAGCATGGGAATATTGATTTCTCGCGCCAGCCGTTGCAGGTACGGCAGTAATTCGCGTTTTCGCGGGATATCCAGTGAGGCCAACGGTTCGTCCAACAGCAGCAACTCCGGGGCAGTGAGCAATGCCCGGCCTATCGCTACGCGCTGTTTTTCTCCGCCGGACAAGCTCCCCGGCAGGCGATCAAGCAACGCTTCAATTCCCAACAGCGACACCAGCTTATCAAACTGACCGGTCATGCTTTTCGCCATGCCGTAGCGCAAATTGCCGCGTACTTTGTAATGGGGGAACAGGCGCGCATCCTGGAAAACATAACCGATGCGGCGCTTTTCCGGCGTTAAACAGATACCGTTTTCCGCGTCATGCAACACCCGGCCATTCAGCGCGATGCGTCCTTTTTGCGGGCGAGTTAAACCGCTGATGGCATTAATCAGCGAGGTTTTTCCCGCGCCGGAGACGCCAAAGATAGCCGTGATCCCACTGGCTGGCAGCGTTTCGTTGAGGGTTAAACAGTGCGTTCCCAGCGTCTGGGAAAAATTAAGCTCCAGCATGGTTAGCGCCCCGTCCGTTCACGGCTAATCCGCGCCAGCCATTCAGAAATCAACAGCGAAATCAGCGCTAATACAATCGAAATCACGCACAGCCTCGCCGCCGCGCTCTCCCCGCCCGGCGTCTGGATCAAGGTATACATGGCGGAAGGTATGGTGCGGGTTTCGCCCGGAATATTGGAAACAAAGGTAATGGTTGCGCCAAATTCGCCAAGCGAACGGGCAAACGCCAGCACCGTACCGACAATAATGCCCGGCAGGGTAAGCGGTAAGGTGATAGTCAGGAAAACGCGCCAGCGCCCGGCGCCCAGCGTTCTGGCGGCCTGTTCAAGCTTGATATCCACCCCCTCCAGCGCCAGCCGAATGGCCCGCACCATCAGCGGGAAGGACATCACCGCCGCCGCCAGCACGGCGCCGCGCCAGCTAAAGGCAAACGTGAGACCGAACCAGTCATACAGCCACTGGCCAATAAACCCGCGTCGCCCCATCGACACCAGCAGCAGATAGCCGACCACCACCGGCGGCAGCACCAGCGGCAGATGCAGGACGCTATCAAGTAAGGCTTTGCCCGGAAACCGGCATCGCACCAGTAACCAGGCAAAAAAGATCCCAAACGGCAGGCTAAACAGCACGGCCAGGGAAGACACTTTCAGGCTAAGAAGGACAGCCTGCCATTCTGGATCGGTCAGTATCATTACTTCGTCGTAAATCCATAACGTTTAAAGATTGCCGAGGCCTGCGGTCCTTTCAGGTAATCATAGAACGCGCTGACGGTCGCATTTTTATGCCCCTCCACGATAGCGATGGGGTATTCCACTTTTTTATGTGAGTCTTCCGGGAACGTCGCCACCACGTTGACCCCCTTGCTGGCGACCGCATCAGAACCGTATACAATGCCCAAAGGCGCTTCGTTACGTTCGACCAGCGCCAACGCGCCGCGCACATCCTCGCCCGGCGCCAGTTTCGGTTCAAGCGTTTGCCATGCGCCCAACTTTTGCAGCGCTTCTTTGGCATAAATTCCCGCCGGTACGTGTTGCGGATCGCCCACCGCCAGACGCCCGCCGTTCAGCAGACGAATCCAGTCCGTTTTGTTGTCGATGGTAAACGGTTTTTGCTCGCTGGCTTTCGGCGCCACCACCACCAGGCTATTGCCAAGCAATGTTTCGCGCGTCGTGGTATCCACCGCTTTTTTATCGGCTGCGTAATCCATCCATTTCTGGTCAGCAGAGATGAACAGATCCGCCGGCGCGCCCGCTTCTATCTGGCGCGCCAGCGTTGAAGAGGAGGCGAATGAGGAGACCACATCCACATTTTTCTCTTTTTTATATTCTGCCGCAATGTCTTGCATCGCGTTCGTTAGCGACGCGGCGGCGAATACGGTGATCTTGCCTTCATCCGCCAGCGCATGGCCAGCGATGACGAAAGATAATGTCGCCCCTGCGACCAGGCGTAACCAGGAATGCGCCATCTGTAACTCCTTGTGCGTTTCGTTATGTAAACGACAATATAACGATAATCTCAGGGGTTTCCCAGCGGTTATTCATACCCATTAACGATTAAACACAGAAAATATCGGCAGGAAAAGCAGGATCTTGAGTAACAAAAACGCCCGACTGAGCGGGCGTTTGGGGAAATCAGCGGTTCTGTCTGGACTGGTCTTTCTGACCGATACCGGAAAAAATGTTGAACACCTCACCCAGACCGTAAATCAGACCGAGGATGATGGCCATCACTACCGGTACCATGATGACGGCGAATACCAGACTTTTTAATAACTCTAACATGGGCAACTCCAGATATAGTCCTTTTTGTATTTTAACCGCATCACACAGAAAAGCACTCCCCTTTTGTGCGGTCGGCTTTGCGCTGACGCGCTTTTCAGTCACAATAGTCTTTTTACCAGGAGCTGGTTATGCAGGCCGAAATCCTTCTTACCCTGAAACTTCAGCAAAAGCTTTTTGCCGATCCCCGACGTATCTCTCTGCTGAAACACATTGCGCTTTCCGGCTCGATTAGTCAGGGCGCGAAAGACGCGGGAATCAGCTATAAGAGCGCCTGGGATGCGATAAACGACATGAACCAGCTTAGTGAACATATGCTGGTTGAACGCGCAACGGGCGGCAAAGGCGGCGGCGGCGCGGTATTAACCCGCTATGGTCAGCGTCTGATCCAGCTTTACGATTTGCTGGGCCAAATTCAGCAAAAAGCGTTCGATGTGTTAAGCGACGATGACGCCCTGCCGCTTGACAGTCTGCTGGCCGCTATTTCCCGCTTTTCACTGCAAACCAGCGCCCGAAATCAGTGGTTCGGCACCATTACCGCCCGCGATCGCGATCAGGTGCAACAGCATGTCGACGTACTGCTGGCCGACGGCAAAACGCGGCTCAAAGTTGCGCTGACGGCGCAAAGCGGCGAGCGTCTCGGCCTGGAGGAAGGTAAAGAAGTGCTGATCCTGCTAAAAGCGCCGTGGGTTGGCATTACCCGGGATGCAGCCGTTGCGCGCGCCGCTGACAATCAGTTGTCGGGAACGATCAGCCATATCGAGCGCGGCGCGGAACAGTGTGAAGTGTTGATGGCGCTGCCGGACGGCCAGACGCTGTGCGCTACGATACCGACTGCGGATGCCGCCACGTTAAAGGAAGGCGATGACGTGATTGCCTGGTTTAATGCGGACAGAGTGATTATTGCAACGTTGTGCTAAGCACATTGACATCCGTTGCCGAAAGACGTATCCCTGTCATTCATCGCTGCAAAAAATGGGATGCAAAATGTCATCGTTGCAAATTTCGCAAGGCACGTTTCGTCTGAGCGATACAAAAACACTTCATCTGGATTCGCTGACGCTCAATACGGGCGATAGCTGGGCATTCGTTGGGGCTAACGGGAGCGGGAAGTCGGCGCTCGCCCGCGCGCTGGCGGGCGAACTGCCGTTATTAACAGGCGAGCGCCAGTGTCGGTTTACCCGCATTACTCGTCTGTCCTTTGAACAATTGCAAAAGCTGGTCAGCGATGAGTGGCAACGTAATAACACCGATATGCTCAGTCCTGGCGAAGACGATACCGGGCGCACTACCGCGGAAATTATTCAGGATGATGTTCACCATCCTGCCCGCTGTGCGATGCTGGCGCAGCAGTTCGGCATTTCCGCTTTACTCAACAGGCGTTTTAAATACCTTTCTACCGGCGAGACGCGAAAAGCGCTGCTGTGTCAGGCGCTGATGTCTGAGCCGGAGTTATTGATCCTTGATGAACCGTTCGACGGGCTTGACGTGACCGCCCGTCAACAACTGGCGCAACGCCTGACGGCGTTGAACCAGGCGGGTATTACCCTGGCGCTGGTACTCAACCGTTTTGATGAAATCCCGGACTTCGTGCAGTTTGCCGGCGTGCTTGCCGACTGTACGCTGGCGGAAACCGGAACGACGACAGAGTTACTGCAACGGGCGTTGGTCGCTCAACTCGCGCACAGCGAGCGTCTGACAGACGTACAATTACCCGAACCGGACCAACCTTCCGCCCGCCATGCGTTACCCGATGGCGAACCACGGATCGTACTTAACGATGGCGTAGTCTCGTATAACGATCGCCCTATCCTCCACCACCTAAGCTGGCGAGTCAATCCGGGCGAACACTGGCAGATCGTCGGTCCTAACGGAGCGGGTAAGTCTACATTGCTTAGCCTTATTACTGGCGATCATCCGCAAGGCTACAGCAACGATCTTACGCTGTTCGGGCGGCGGCGAGGAAGCGGCGAAACAATCTGGGATATCAAAAAACATATCGGCTACGTCAGCAGCAGTTTACATCTGGATTACCGCGTAAGTACCACTGTGCGCAATGTCATTCTCTCCGGCTATTTCGATTCTATCGGCATTTACCAGGCCGTTTCAGACAGGCAACGAAAACTGGCGCAACAGTGGCTGGATATTCTGGGAATCGATAAGCGCACGGCGGATGCCCCTTTCCACAGTCTCTCCTGGGGACAGCAGCGGCTGGCGCTGATCGTGCGCGCGCTGGTTAAACATCCGACAGTGTTGATTCTGGATGAACCGCTGCAAGGGTTGGATCCGCTGAACCGCCAACTGGTACGCCGTTTTGTAGATGTATTAATTCGCCAGGGAGAGACCCAACTGCTGTTCGTTTCCCATCATGCAGAGGATGCGCCTGCCTGTATTACCCACCGACTGGAATTTGTACCAGAGGGCGAACGTTATAAGTACGTTTCCGGACGATGCAATAATTAAATGTATTATCAGAATGGCGCCGCGCGCCATTCTGGAACCACTCTCCTTTTATTATGAATAATAATAACGGTCGATAAGCTTACTATCTCTTGAATCACTGACCGCCTCATTGTCATAATAATCCTGAAATTTTCGACAATGATGTCGTATGTGAATATAAGGGATTTATTATGGCTTTTCGTTTTCCACAAATAATACTATTTTTACTGGCAGCCATGTTATTTTGCCCCGGCAGTTATGCTGAGCAAAAGCCGACCGCTGCGCAGGAAGCGCGTAAAACCGCCGTTGAGGTCGCTGTTGAAGGCATGAGTCGCGCCGCCGTTGCGGGTCCGACAAAAATTAGTTTAGGTGATAAAGCCACGCTTAATCTGCCGGAAGGATTTACCTGGATACCCGCAAAAGAAGCGGCGGTATTTATGCGTGAAATTGGTAACTATGTTGACGATGAATATTTTTACGGTCTCGTATTTAAAAAGGAAATGAATGGATTTATTTCTATCGAATATGATGATTCTGGTTATGTAAAAGATGATGATGCAAAAAATTGGGATGCCGATGAATTAATGGATAACCTGCGCAAAGGCACAAAAGAAGCGAATAAAGATCGTATTGCAAAAGGCATTGAGCCGATAGAAATTATTAGCTGGATCGAGAAGCCTACCTACGATGCAACCAATCATCGTCTGATCTGGTCCGCCGCCATCCAGGATATCGGCACCAACGAACCACTGAATGAACAAGGCGTGAACTACAACACCTATCTGCTGGGACGTGAAGGCTATTTTTCTTTAAATCTGGTGACCGACAGAGGTTCTGTTGACCACGAAATCCCGCTGGCGAAAAGAATTCTCAGTTCCGTCAAGTTCAACCCTGGACAACGCTACGCTGACTTCAACGAATCAACGGACAAAATAGCGGAGTATGGGCTCGCCGCGCTGATTGGCGGTATCGCGGCCAAAAAAGTAGGTCTGCTTGCTATGCTCGGTATCGCGTTACTTAAATTCTGGAAAGTGACCGCCATCGGCGTCGTCGCTGTCGGGGCGCTCGCCAGGAAGCTACTCTCGCGTAAAAAAGACTGACAGCTCCTGCCCCGTCCGTTTCATTCCCAGGCGCGTAACGCGCCTTTTTTCGGATAAAAAGCAGAAGCATTCTCAAGCCAGATGATTTGTAATCATTTAATTGATATAAATGCGTAAAATCACCAGCGTGTAAACGATTCCACTAATTTATTACATGTCACACTTTTCGCATCTTTGTTATGCTATGGTTATTCCATACCATAGGCTTAACGGAGCGAATTATGAGAGTATTGGTTACAGGTGGTAGCGGTTACATTGGAAGTCATACCTGCGTACAATTGCTGCAAAATGGTCATGACGTCGTCATCCTCGATAACCTCTGCAACAGCAAGCGCAGCGTGCTGCCCGTTATTGAACGTCTGGGCGGTAAGCACCCGACCTTTGTCGAAGGCGATATTCGCAACGAAGCGCTTATAACCGAAATTCTGCACGATCACGCGATTGATACCGTGATTCACTTTGCCGGCCTGAAAGCCGTCGGCGAATCGGTCGCCAGGCCGCTGGAGTACTATGACAACAACGTCAACGGTACGCTGCGGTTGGTCAGCGCCATGCGTGCGGCCAACGTTAAAAACCTTATTTTTAGCTCCTCCGCCACCGTTTATGGCGATCAGCCCAAAATTCCTTACGTCGAAAGTTTTCCTACCGGCACGCCGCAAAGCCCCTACGGCAAAAGTAAATTGATGGTAGAACAGATCCTCACCGATCTGCAAAAAGCCCAGCCGGAGTGGAGTATTGCGCTGCTGCGTTATTTCAATCCGGTCGGCGCGCACCCGTCGGGCGACATGGGAGAAGATCCGCAAGGTATTCCGAATAACCTGATGCCCTATATCGCCCAGGTCGCCGTGGGTCGTCGCGAATCGCTCGCCGTTTTCGGCAACGATTACCCGACCGAGGATGGCACCGGCGTACGCGATTACATTCACGTTATGGACTTAGCCGACGGGCACGTCGTGGCGATGGAAAAACTGGCGGACAAATCCGGCGTACATATTTATAACCTCGGCGCGGGTGTCGGCAGTAGCGTCCTGGATGTGGTCAACGCCTTTAGTAAAGCCTGCGGTAAACCCATTAATTACCACTTCGCGCCGCGCCGCGACGGCGATCTCCCGGCGTATTGGGCGGATGCCAGCAAAGCCGATCGCGAGCTGAACTGGCGCGTCACCCGCACGCTTGACGAAATGGCGCAGGACACCTGGCACTGGCAGTCACGCCATCCGCAGGGATACCCAGATTAAGGACGTTGTTATGACCCCATTTAATCCCATCGATCATCCGCATCGCCGTTATAACCCGCTTACCGGCCAGTGGGTTCTGGTTTCGCCGCATCGCGCAAAACGCCCCTGGCAGGGGGCGCAGGAAACGCCGTCCCAGCAAATGCTGCCGGCCCACGATCCGGACTGCTTCCTGTGTGCGGGCAATACGCGTGTCACCGGCGATAAAAATCCCGATTACAAAGGGACTTACGTCTTTACTAACGATTTCGCGGCGCTGATGGCCGACACGCCGGATGCGCCGGACAGCCACGATCCGCTGATGCGCTGCCAGAGCGCGCGCGGCACCAGCCGCGTGATCTGTTTTTCTCCCGATCACAGTAAAACGCTGCCGGAGTTGAGCCTGCCCGCGCTGACGGAAATCGTCAGAACCTGGCAAACGCAGACCGCCGAGTTAGGCAAAACCTATCCGTGGGTGCAGGTCTTTGAAAATAAAGGCGCGGCGATGGGCTGTTCGAACCCGCATCCGCATGGACAGGTCTGGGCCAACAGCTTCCTGCCGAATGAGGCCGAACGCGAAGATCGTTTACAAAAAGCCTACTTCGCCGAGCAGCGCTCGCCAATGCTGGTGGATTATGTCCAGCGGGAACTGGCGGACGGCAGCCGCACCGTGGTCGAAACCGAACACTGGCTGGCGGTGGTGCCTTACTGGGCAGCGTGGCCGTTCGAAACGCTACTGTTACCCAAAACGCATGTCCTGCGCATTACCGATTTAAGCGACGAGCAGCGCGACTCTCTGGCGCTGGCGTTGAAAAAGCTGACCAGTCGTTATGACAACCTGTTTCAGTGTTCCTTCCCCTACTCAATGGGCTGGCACGGCGCGCCGTTTAACGGTGAAGAAAACGCACACTGGCAGTTGCACGCGCACTTTTATCCGCCGCTGCTGCGCTCTGCGACCGTCCGTAAATTTATGGTCGGCTATGAAATGCTGGCGGAAACCCAGCGTGATTTAACCGCAGAACAAGCGGCTGAACGCCTGCGCGCGGTCAGCGACATCCATTTTCGCGAATCCGGAGTATAAAAATGAATCTGAAAGAGAAAACGCGCGCGCTGTTTGCTGAAATTTTCGGCTACCCTGCCACCCACACGATTCAGGCGCCAGGCCGCGTCAATCTGATCGGCGAGCACACTGATTACAATGATGGTTTTGTTCTGCCCTGCGCTATCGATTACCAGACCGTAATTAGCTGTACGCCGCGCGACGATCGTACCGTACGGGTGATTGCCGCCGATTACGACAATCAGGTGGACGAATTTTCACTGGATGCGCCGATCGTGACCCACGATAGCCAGCAGTGGTCAAACTATGTGCGCGGCGTAGTGAAACACCTGCAGCAGCGTAACAACGCGTTTGGCGGCGTGGATATGGTCATCAGCGGCAATGTGCCGCAGGGGGCCGGGTTAAGCTCCTCCGCCTCGCTGGAAGTGGCGGTGGGCACCGTCTTCCAGCAGCTTTATCACCTGCCGCTGGACGGCGCGCAAATTGCGCTCAACGGACAAGAGGCCGAGAACCAGTTTGTCGGCTGTAACTGCGGCATTATGGATCAGCTCATCTCTGCGCTCGGCAAAAAAGATCATGCGCTGCTGATTGATTGCCGTACGCTCGGCGCCAAAGCGGTTTCCATGCCGAAAGGTGTCGCCGTGGTGATCATCAACAGTAACTTTAAGCGCACTCTGGTGGGCAGCGAGTATAATACCCGCCGTGAACAGTGCGAAACCGGCGCCCGTTTCTTCCAGCAGCCGGCCCTGCGCGATGTCAGCCTTGAGGCGTTCAATGCCGTTGCCAGCGAACTGGACCCGGTAGTCGCAAAACGCGTTCGCCATGTATTGAGCGAAAATGCGCGCACCGTTGAAGCGGCAAGCGCGCTGGAGAAAGGTGATTTGCAACGTATGGGCCAACTGATGGCGGAGTCCCATGCCTCAATGCGCGATGATTTCGAAATTACCGTCCCGCAGATAGACACGCTGGTAGACATTGTCAAAGCGACCATCGGCGATCGAGGCGGCGTGCGCATGACCGGCGGCGGCTTTGGCGGCTGTGTTGTCGCGCTGATCCCGGAAGATCTGGTTCCCGCTGTGCAGCAGGCCGTTGCGCAACAGTACGAAGCGAAAACCGGAATCAAAGAAACCTTTTATGTATGCAAACCGTCACAAGGAGCAGGACAGTGCTAAATGAAACGCCCGCACTGGCCCCCGATGGTCAACCGTACCGCCTGCTAACCCTGCGCAACAGCGCAGGGATGGTGGTAACGCTGATGGACTGGGGAGCCACTCTTCTTTCCGCCCGTATTCCGCTGTCTGACGGCAGCGTTCGGGAAGCATTGCTGGGCTGCGCCAGCCCGGAACACTACCCTGAACAGACGTCGTTCCTCGGCGCCTCTATTGGCCGTTACGCGAACCGTATCGCCAATAGCCGTTATACGTTTGCCGGCGAAACCGTACAGTTAAGCCCAAGCCAGGGCGAGAACCAGCTACACGGCGGACCGGAAGGCTTTGACAAGCGCCGCTGGCAAATTGTGAACCAGAACGATCGCCAGGTATTATTCGCGCTCACCTCTGATGACGGCGACCAGGGCTTTCCTGGCCATCTTTGCGCCACGGCGCAATATCGTTTGACCGATGACAATAGAATCTCCATCACTTACCGGGCAACGGTCGATAAACCCTGTCCGGTGAATTTGACCAACCACGTCTATTTTAATCTGGACGGCGATCGGACTGACGTGCGCCAACATAAGCTGCAAATTCTGGCGGATGAGTATCTGCCGGTAGATGAATCCGGTATTCCACGCCAGGGGCTAAAATCGGTAGCCAATACCTCGTTTGACTTCCGGATGCCAAAAGTCATTGCCAGCGAGTTTCTCGCCGATGACGATCAGCGCAAGGTTAAAGGCTACGATCATGCTTTCCTGCTACAGACGCAGGGTGATGGCAAAAAGCCGGCGGCCCGTCTGTGGTCACAGGATGGAAAGCTACAAATGATGGTTTACACCACCGCCCCGGCGCTACAGTTTTATTCCGGCAATTATCTGGCGGGTACGCCTTCCCGCGGGCCGGAACCTTATGCCGACTGGCAAGGGCTGGCGCTGGAAAGCGAACTGCTGCCGGACAGTCCGAATCATCCTGAATGGCCGCAGCCTGACTGTATCCTTCGCCCTGGCGAGGAGTACGCCAGCCTGACCGAGTATCAGTTTATTCCGTTCTAACGATATGCCGCTACATGCCCGATGGCGCAAGCTTATCGGGCCTACGCGCCATTGCCCTGCTCAAACCTCCACCACTTAAAGACAAAATCGCAACTCTGAGTTCACAAGAACCTTACACTGCGCCACTATTTTCGCTATGGTTATGCGTAAGCATTGCCGCCAACACCTCGCGGCAATATAATGAGAATTATTATCATTACATATGATTTATAGGAGTGAGAGTATGGCTGTAACTAAGCTGGTTCTGGTACGTCACGGTGAAAGTCAATGGAACAAAGAGAACCGTTTCACCGGCTGGTATGATGTTGACCTGTCTGAAAAAGGCGTAAGCGAAGCAAAAGCAGCGGGTAAACTGCTAAAAGAAGAAGGTTTCAGCTTTGATTTTGCCTACACTTCCGTACTGAAACGCGCTATCCATACGCTGTGGAACGTACTGGATGAACTGGATCAGGCGTGGCTACCGGTGGAAAAATCCTGGAAACTCAATGAACGTCACTATGGCGCGTTGCAGGGGCTGAATAAAGCGGAAACGGCAGAAAAATATGGTGACGAGCAGGTTAAACAGTGGCGCCGCGGTTTTGCCGTGACGCCGCCGGAACTGACCAAAGATGATGAGCGTTATCCGGGTCACGATCCACGTTATGCCAAACTGAGCGAGAAAGAGCTGCCGTTGACCGAAAGTCTGGCGCTGACCATCGACCGCGTTATTCCTTACTGGAACGACACCATCCTGCCGCGTATGAAGAGCGGTGAGCGCGTGATCATCGCCGCTCACGGTAATTCATTGCGTGCGCTGGTGAAATACCTGGATAACATGAGTGAAGATGAGATCCTTGAGTTAAACATCCCGACCGGCGTGCCGCTGGTGTATGAGTTCGACGAAAACTTCAAGCCGATCAAACATTACTATCTGGGCAACGCTGACGAGATCGCTGCGAAAGCGGCTGCCGTGGCGAATCAGGGTAAAGCGAAGTAATCACCTTTGCCGGATGGCGGTATAACTGCCTTATCCGGCCTACGAGCAATGGGTAGGCCGGATAAGCGCAGCGCCATCAGGCAATATGTCTTAAACAGCGATCACGCCGTCCAGCACCACCTGCAATTTCCCCTGCGAACAGCGCTCCACGCGTCCTCGTACCCGGTACACTTCAGCCAGACGCTCCGCAGTAATCACCGTCTCCGGCGCGCCGCTGGCGACCAGCCTGCCGTCTTTTAGCATCAGGACATGGTCACCATGACGCAGTGCAATATTAATGTCATGCGCCACGACTATCGTTACCCTATTTTGCGCCTGGGTATCCCGACGCACGAGATCCATTACGTGAAACTGATAGTTTAAATCCAGCGCGCTGAGCGGCTCATCCAGCAACAGAAGTTCAGGGCGACGAATCAGCGATTGCGCCAGCCCCACTAACTGCCGCTGACCGCCGGAAAGCTGGTCGAGATACTGCAACGCCAGATGCGTTATGCCCAATTGCTCAAGGATAGCCAGTATCTGCGCTCTGCCCTGCGCATTGTCTCTGCCGCCTGATGCCCGCAGTACCACGATAATCGACTCCAGTACATGCAGATGCACGCCCTGCGGTAATGACTGCGGCAAAAACACAACTTTCTGCGCCCGCTCGGCAAACGATAACGACATGAGATCTTCGCCATCAAGCAGCGCCTCGCCGTCGGCGTTATTCAGCCCGGCCAGCGAACGTAGTAACGTCGATTTACCACAGCCGTTCGGCCCCAGCAAAATGGTAATTTTCCCGCGCGGCAGTAAGGGAACGTTGAGATCTGCAATAACCGGCTGAGTGGAATAGCCGGCGCTAAATGAGCGGAGCATTAACCCGCGCATCAGAGACTCCCCCGATGTCGCAATACAATGCTTAAAAAGAACGGAACCCCGACCAGCGAGGTGACAATCCCCACCGGCACCATGACGCCCGGAACACTATTTTTCGCCGCAATAGAGGCCAGCGATAACACCAGCCCGCCTATCAGCACGCTGCCCGGAAGGTAGAAACGGTGATCTTCCCCCAAAAGTATTCGCGCAATGTGCGGCGCAACGAGACCAATAAAACCAATCGGCCCGACGAAAGCTACCGCCAGCGCTGATAACAAGCTGATACGCAACAATGACAGCAGGCGTAAACGGCGGACATGAATCCCAAAGCTCATCGCCCTCTCTTCGCCCAGACGTAATGCCGTGAGTTGCCAGGCGCTTCGTAACGCGCAAAAAAGCACAGCAATAAACACCACGGCCAGTACGCCCAATTTTTCCCACGACGCGCGGACCAGGCTCCCCATCGTCCAGAATACCAGCCCCTGCAGCGTATCTTCATCAGCCACAAACTGCATAATGGCGACCAACGCGTTAAAGGTGAATACCAGCGCAATGCCGAACAACACCACTCCGGATGCGGCGACGCCTGTCCAACGGGTAATACCGTCCAGTAGTAACGCGGATAAAAGTGCAAAGATGAACGCATTGGCCGGGATAAACCAGGCGGCTGGAATACCGGGAATACCGATCCCCAACACAATCGCCAGCGCAGCGCCAAAAGCCGCCGCGGACGATACGCCAAGGGTAAACGGCGTCGCCAGCGGATTATTTAAAATGGTTTGCATTTCGGCGCCCGCTAACCCTAACGCCATGCCTACCAGCAGCGCCATCAGGGCATAGGGTAAACGAATATCCCAGACAATAACGTGTATGCCCGCATTCACCTTTTCCGGCTGGAAAAGGGCCTGCCACAGCGCACTGAGCGGTAAACCAGAAGACCCACAGGTTACATCCACCATCAGTGAAGCCATCATCGCCAGCGCAATAGCTAACATGAGCACAGCCCGTTTGCGTATGATCTGGCGATAGCGCGGAATGACGGGCGTGGAAGCGAAACCGGGGGCTAAAAGTGATTTGTCCTGACAGGTCATGGTTCGGGCTACGTTATTAATCAGAGGAGAATTATAGCGCCGAATTATTTCGTTATATATTTATTTATATTTCGATTGATGACACGGTGGCCTATCTCACCGGTTTCCAAATAAAAAACCGGCCTTACGGGCCGGTTTAAGACGTAATAAAGATTAGCCACGACGGGCTTTTACCGCTGCCGACAACTGACGAAGCAGCGCATCGGTATCTTCCCAGCCAATACAGGCGTCAGTAATGCTTTTACCGTAGGTCAGCGGCTGACCGCTTTCCAGACTCTGGTTGCCTTCTACCAGATGACTCTCTACCATCACGCCAATAATCGCTTGTTCACCGCCCGCTATCTGCTGGCAGACATCGGCGCAAACCTCCATCTGCTTTTGAAATTGCTTACAGGAGTTGGCATGGCTGAAATCGATCATGACCTGCGGCGTCAGTCCCGCTTTGGTGAGGCCTTCTTTCACCTCAGCAACATGTTGCGCACTATAGTTTGGCGCTTTACCGCCGCGCAGAATGATATGGCAGTCGCCGTTGCCGCTGGTATTCACAATCGCCGAATGACCCCATTTAGTGACGGAGAGGAAGCAATGCGGCGCGCCGGCGGCGTTGATGGCGTCAATGGCGACTTTAATCGTGCCATCAGTACCATTTTTAAAACCGACCGGACAAGAGAGGCCAGACGCCAGTTCGCGATGAACCTGGGATTCAGTAGTCCGCGCGCCAATGGCACCCCAGCTCATCAGATCGGCCAGATATTGCGGCGTGATCATATCGAGGAATTCGCCGGCGGCAGGCAGGCCGCTGTCGTTAATATCCAGCAGCAGTTTGCGCGCAATACGCAGACCGTCGTTAATCTGGAAGCTGTTATCCATGTGCGGATCGTTAATCAGCCCTTTCCAGCCGACGGTAGTACGCGGTTTCTCAAAATAGACGCGCATAACAATTTCAAGCTCGCCTTGAAGCTCATCGCGTAGCGCCAGCAAACGGGCGGCATACTCTTTCGCC
The DNA here is from genome assembly GCF_020181675.1 of Salmonella sp. A7. NCBI lineage: Bacteria > Pseudomonadati > Pseudomonadota > Gammaproteobacteria > Enterobacterales > Enterobacteriaceae > Salmonella > Salmonella sp. A7. Next base: position 3,061,146 of record NZ_CP084001.1, read on the forward strand.
GCTGCCGGATCATGAATTGAACAAGGACCGATCACCACCAGCAGACGATCGTCATTGCCTTTGAGAATTTTATGGATGGCTTTGCGCGCGTGAGCAACGGTATTTGCTGCATTTTCCGTGGCGGGAAACTTTTCCAGCAGCGCGACCGGAGGTAATAACTCGTTGATTTCTTTAATGCGTAAATCGTCGTTCTGATAATTCATGTTTATTCCAGTGTTGCCGTACTTATCCCAATGAATGCAATCCCTCCAATCTATCTCTTCAATTAAATAGTGTAAACGGGCTTTTACACTTTGAACGGAATAATCCTGGAATTCAGGAAAAAAACGCACAAATGTAGCGAAAAATGGGATCTAACCTACACTTTTTAACTGTAACCACTCTGTTTATGAATTATTGCAAGATTCTCTGCTGCGTTAACCTGCGGCGGCGAACGCTTTTTATCCCTTATTTGAGGATTTGACTGACACGTGCACTGTTGGAAGAGGTTATCCGACATATCCACCATAACAGGAGCATCTTATGAAAATGACAAAACTGACTACGCTTTTACTCACCGCTACCCTCGGCCTTGCCAGCGGCGCAGCGTTAGCTGCTGAATCTAACGCGCAATCCAGTAATGGCCAGGCGAACTCGGCGGCAAATGCCGGTCAGGTTGCCCCGGACGCCCGCCAGAATGTGGCGCCAAATGATGTGAATAACAACGACATCAATACCAACGGCAATACTAACAGCACGATGCAGCATCCGGACGGTTCAACCATGAATCATGATGGAATGACCAAGGATGAAGAGCATAAAAATACCATGTGTAAAGACGGTCGCTGCCCGGATATTAATAAAAAAGTGGAAACCGGTAATGGCGTCAATAATGACGTGAATACCAAAACCGACGGTACCACACAGTAATGCAGAAAAAAGTCTGATAACGGGAGAGCTTTCGCTCTCCTTTTTATTTTGTCAGCGAAAAATCAGTATGATGTCTACAGTATTGATGAGAATAACAAAGGAATGACGTTATGGCGCACTCACACTCTCATGCCGATTCACACCTGCCGAAAGATAATAATGCTCGTCGCCTGCTTTTCGCCTTTATCGTCACTGCCGGATTTATGCTCCTTGAGGTGGTGGGCGGGATACTCTCCGGCTCTCTGGCGTTGTTGGCGGATGCGGGACATATGCTCACCGACGCGGCGGCCCTTCTCTTTGCGCTGCTGGCGGTTCAATTTTCCCGTCGCCCCCCGACTGTTCGCCACACTTTTGGCTGGCTAAGACTCACCACACTGGCGGCCTTTGTGAATGCCATTGCGTTGGTGGTCATTACCCTTCTCATTGTCTGGGAAGCGATAGAGCGCTTTTACACGCCACGTCCGGTGGCGGGTAATCTGATGATGGTGATTGCGGTCGCGGGTCTGCTGGCGAACCTGTTTGCATTCTGGATTCTCCATCGGGGAAGCGATGAAAAAAATCTGAACGTGCGCGCTGCCGCGCTACATGTGATGGGCGATTTGCTGGGTTCCGTCGGCGCAATAGTCGCCGCGTTGATCATTATCTGGACGGGCTGGACGCCAGCGGACCCGATTCTCTCTATTCTGGTTTCGGTACTGGTGCTACGCAGCGCCTGGCGTTTGTTAAAAGATAGCGTCAACGAATTGCTGGAAGGCGCGCCGGTTTCGCTGGATATTAATGCCTTACAGCGCCATTTAAGCCGGGAAATCCCCGAAGTCCGCAACGTACACCATGTGCATGTCTGGATGGTCGGCGAAAAACCGGTCATGACGTTGCACGCTCAGGTCATTCCGCCACACGACCATGATGCGCTGCTGGAACGTATCCAGGATTTTCTGATGCACGAATACCATATTGCGCACGCTACGATTCAGATGGAGTATCAAGTGTGTCACGGCCCGGACTGTCATCTGAATCAGACGCCATCCGGGCATGTTCATCACCATTAACGGGAAAGCGCGCGCGATCCTCGCTCCCGCGCGCTGTTTATCCACAGGCGGCTACCGTTCACGGCGATAAATGTCAGGATCAGATATTCCAGCGACATCGCATAGACGCCCTGCAAAGCAAAAATCACCACACTGATCACGTTGATTACCACCCACAGGAGCCAGTTTTCGACATATTTGCGTGTCATCAGAATCATCGCCGCGATAGACAGCACCATCATGCAAGAGTCCCAGAACGGGAAAGCGTCCGGTTGCAGTACGGGCATTGTCACCTGTAACCCCAGCATCTGCATAATGGCGACGGCCACGCGCGTCAGGACGGCGAATACGGGATCGATATATCGCGTCATCAAACCAATGGCTATCACACATATCGCCAGCCATGCCATTGCTTTTGGCAACGGCAGCCAGCGGATTTTAAGCTCGGCTTCATTATCATTTGTTTGCCGAGACCACGCATACCAGCCATAAACATTGGCGGCAAAGAAAAAGAGTTGCAGCAACAGGCTGGCATAAAGCTGGATCTGAAAGAAAATAATCGCAAACAGGGTGACGTTAACCAGCCCAAAAAAGTAGTTGCTGATCTTCTCCAGACTGGCAAGCCAAATACAGAGCAGGCCGGCGATGGTTCCTACCGCCTCAATCCACGAGAGATCGTACCCGCCAGCGCCAATCGGAATATGAATCAGTATGTTGTGCGTACTAAAAAAATCCATTCTCTCCCCCAAAGATTTCCGTCTTTACGCCCGAAGTGTAGTCGCAAAATCCAGCATCCGGTTGAGGGGCAGTAATGCGCCCTCGCGTAGCGCCGCATCAACCTGTATTTCATGCGCCGCGCCTCCCTGCTCCAGCCCTTCAGCAATGGCTTTCAGGCCATTCATCGCCATCCACGGACAGTGCGCGCAGCTACGGCAGGTCGCCCCCTCGCCAGCCGTGGGCGCTTCAAGCAGCTCTTTTTCAGGCACCGCCTGCTGCATTTTGTAGAAGATGCCGCGATCGGTCGCCACGATAAGCTGTCTGTGCGGCAGCGTTTCTGCCGCCTTAATAAGCTGACTGGTGGAGCCCACCGCATCGGCCATTTCGACAATGGACTGCGGCGATTCAGGGTGAACCAGAAGAGCGGCATCGGGATAGATTTTTTTTAAACGGGTCAACGCCTGGGTTTTAAACTCGTCATGCACGATACATGCCCCTTGCCAACACAGTACATCGGCCCCGGTCTGTTTTTGCACGTAATTCCCCAAGTGTCTGTCCGGCGCCCAGATAATTTTTTCCCCCAAACTATCCAGATGCTCAATCAGTTCTACGGCGATACTGGAGGTCACAACCCAGTCCGCACGCGCTTTAACAGCAGCCGAGGTGTTAGCATAGACCACTACGGTTCTGTCAGGATGCGCATCACAAAAAGCGCTAAATTCGTCTATTGGGCAGCCTAAATCCAGCGAACATTCCGCCGCCAGGGTAGGCATAAGAATGGTTTTTTCCGGGCTGAGGATTTTGGCGGTTTCCCCCATAAACCGTACGCCCGCTACCAGCAGCGTGGATGCGGCGTGCTTCGCGCCGAAACGGGCCATTTCCAGCGAGTCGGAAATACAGCCGCCGGTTTCTTCTGCCAACTGTTGAATTTCCGGATCGGTGTAGTAGTGCGCCACCATGACGGCATTGCGCTCTTTGAGCAACCGCTTGATTTTCTCACGATAAAATTGCTTTTCATCGTCGTTCAACGGCGTTGGTTTCGGCGGGAACGGGTAGATTGCGGCTTGTGGGTCAAACATTACGCTCATCGTGGCTTCTCGTTTTACTGACTTAACGAAACAACCGAATGAAAGCGTAATAAACGCCACAATCGGTTAATTTGTTTTATATGCTAAACAAGATAGCTGATTCAATAAGGAAAGTCACAATAATTACGTAGCCCCGTATCTGATGGCGGCGTAACGTCTTATCTGGCCTACGTGAGCGGTGCCGTCTGTAGGCCTGATAAGCGCAGCGCATCAGGCAAGACCCGAACCTGCGACAGGTTCGAATCTTCCATATCGCAGATAGCAAAAAAGCGCCTTTAGGGCGCTTTTTTACATTGGTGGGTCGTGCAGGATGACTCGCTTCGCTCGCCCTTCGGGCCGTCGCCGCAAGCGGCTCCGTTGTCTCACTGCGTGAGACCCAAACCTGCGGCAGGTTCGAATCTTCCATATTGCAGATAGTAAAAAAGCGCCTTTAGGGCGCTTTTTTACATTGGTGGGTCGTGCAGGATTCGAACCTGCGACCAATTGATTAAAAGTCAACTGCTCTACCAACTGAGCTAACGACCCCTTGGATAAGGGTTACTGCTTCAATCATTCAGGATGGTGGGTCGTGCAGGATGACTCGGCTTCGCCTCGCCCTTCGGGCCGTTGCTAAAGCAACGTTATCCTTCACGTTCTCTACCAGTTACCACCTTGTATATTGGTGGGTCGTGCAGGATTCGAACCTGCGACCAATTGATTAAAAGTCAACTGCTCTACCAACTGAGCTAACGACCCATACGGTGGGGACTACCTGAAATATTTTTACTCGGCACCAATTAGAAAATTGGTGGGTCGTGCAGGATTCGAACCTGCGACCAATTGATTAAAAGTCAACTGCTCTACCAACTGAGCTAACGACCCGAGTGGTGGGTGATGACGGGATCGAACCGCCGACCCCCTCCTTGTAAGGGAGGTGCTCTCCCAGCTGAGCTAATCACCCAATACTACGCTGGATATTACTGACTAACCGAAGTTAGCGGTGGGTCGTGCAGGATGACTCGGCTTCGCCTCGCCCTACGGGCCGTTGCTGACGCAACGTTATCCTTCACGTTTTATTCTCGTTTCCACCGAACGATTGGTGGGTCGTGCAGGATTCGAACCTGCGACCAATTGATTAAAAGTCAACTGCTCTACCAACTGAGCTAACGACCCACTTTTGCGTTGCTTTCGAGTTGTTTAATATCCCGTGGCAACGGCGGCATATATTACTGATTTCAGATTTGAGCGCAACAAAAATTTCGACGCAGGGGGCTCAACTGCTTAGGAATCGCACGACGCGACCAGAAAAAAGGCGTTTTCTGGTCGCATGGTACGCATTACATCGCGTTAAGACGCTTTTGCGCCTGTTTCGCGCCATCAGTGCCAGGATATTTGTTAATCACCTGCTGATAAACCGCTTTCGCTTTTGCCGTATCACCTTTGTCCTGCATGATAACGCCAACTTTGTACATCGCGTCCGCAGCCTTCGGCGACTTAGGATAGTTTTTTACTACCGAGGCGAAATAATAGGCGGCATCATCTTTTTTACCCTTGTTGTAATTCAACTGGCCCAGCCAGTAATTGGCGTTCGGCTGATAAGTAGAATCAGGGTATTTCTTGATGAAGTTCTGAAACGCCACAATCGCATCATCCTGGCGAGACTTATCCTGCACCAGCGCAATTGCCGCATTGTAATCGGTATTCGCATCGCCACTTTGTACCGGCGCCCCTGAGGTTGCCGTACCGGCATCCGGAGCGGAGGTCGCAGCGGTTGCCGCCCCACTCTGGTCACCAGCTGCTGGCTGCGCTGCGCCGCCATTATTTAAGCTCCCCAGCTGCAGCATAATTTGCTTCTGGCGTTCCATCACCTGATTCAGTTGATACTGATTTTCCTGGATTTGGCCGCGCAAAGAATCGATATCGGACTGATTATCGGAGAGCTGCTGCTGAAGTTGGGTTAAAAGCTGGCTGTGAGCGTTAGAGATACGCTCAAGTTGAGTGACGCGGTCTTCGACCGAGCCTGAGCCGACACTACTGATTGGCGCCTGAGCAAAAGCGGCCCAGGGGGCCGCTATGCCAACCAGTAACGACAGACTCAACAGGTGATGTCTGAAGTTACTGCTCATGCAATTCTCTTAGTAAACCAGTACAGCGCGACGGTTCTTAGCGTAAGCCGCTTCGTCGTGGCCCAGTACGGCAGGTTTTTCTTTACCGTAAGAAACGATGGAGATCTGGTCAGCGGAAACACCTTTACCCTGCAGGTACATTTTAACGGCGTTAGCACGACGTTCGCCCAGGGAGATGTTGTATTCAGGCGTACCACGTTCGTCCGCGTGACCTTCTACGGTGACTTTGTAAGACGGGTTGCTACGCAGGAAGTTAGCGTGCGCATCCAGCATTGCCGCGAAGTCAGAACGGATATCGTACTTGTCGAGATCGAAGTAAACGATGTTGTTCTGCTGCAGCTGCTGCATCTGCAGACGCGCTTGCTCTTCAGATGACATGTTGCCGTTGCCGTTAGCGTCCATACCAGTGCCGGCGCCGTTCAGCATGCCGCCTTCGCTACCGTCATTGCTGGCGTTCTTGTTGGAAGAACATGCCGCGATTGCCATAACAGGCAGGGCAATCATCAGGCCCTTCAGCACTTTGTTCAGTTGCATTTCTTTAATTCCTTTAGTAATCAATTAATTATTATCACAGATACGGCGACCAGGCAGGCGATTTCACCTGACCATCAGTTGCCGGAAGACGCGCTTTGAAACGCCCATCTGTAGAAACCAAATTCAGCACAGATCCCATCCCCTGAGAAGAGCTGTAGATTACCATCGTGCCGTTAGGTGCCAGACTTGGCGTTTCATCCAGGAACGTTGACGACAGAACCTGTACGCCACCCGTCACCAGATCTTGTTTGGCAATGTGCTGCTGCCCGTTATTTGAGCTTACCATTACCATAAATTTACCGTCGCTGCTGACATCCGCATCCTGGTTTTGCGAACCTTCCCAGGTAATACGCTGCGCCGCACCGCCGTTAATGTTCATTTTATACACTTGCGGACGTCCAGCCTGGTCAGAGGTAAAGGCCAGAGTCTGGCTGTCCGGGAACCAGGTCGGCTCCGTATTGTTGCTACGCCCGTCCGTTATCTGACGAATCTGGCCGGAAGCAAGATCCATAACGTACAGGTTCAGACTTCCGGTTTTCGATAACGCGAACGCCAGTTTCGTCCCATCCGGCGAGAAGGCCGGCGCGCCGTTGTGACGCGGGAAGGACGCAACCTGACGCACTGCGCCGTTTGCCAGCGTCTGGATAACCAGCGCGGAGCGACCGCTTTCAAATGTCACGTAAGCCAGTTTTGAGCCGTCCGGAGACCACGCCGGAGACATCAACGGCTGCGGAGAACGGTGCACCACAAACTGATTGTAACCATCGTAATCCGACACACGCAGTTCATACGGGAACTGACCGCCATTAGTCTGTACCACATAGGCGATACGAGTACGGAACGCGCCCTTAATGCCCGTCAGTTTTTCAAAGACTTCGTCACTGGCGGTATGACCTGCATAACGCAACCACTGCTTGTTCACTTTATAAGAGTTTTGCGCCAGTACAGTCCCCGGCGCGCCTCCAGTGTCAACCAGCTGATAAGCAACATTGTAGGAACCGTCCGGATTCGGCGTGACCTGCCCAACGACGACGGCATCAATACCCAGCGCAGACCATGCGGTAGGCTGAACTTCCTGAGCGGTGGCTGGCTGCTGCGGCAGTCGGGACCGGTCTAACGGATTAAATTTACCGCTATTGCGTAAATCTGCCGCCACGATGCCGCCGATATCTTCAGGCGCAGCGCCCGGCCCGGCCCATTTAAAAGGCACAACGCCAATCGGTCGCGCCGAGTCCACCCCCTGGGTGATCTCGATACGGACTTCTGCGTGCAGCACCGCCGCCCACAGCATCAGAAAACCAAATGCTACTCGTAATGCCTGCTTCATCATATCTCCCATACCTGGGCCTGCGACCCACGATAATTTAGCAGAATGTTAACAAACTCAAATACACAAAACCACCAGGACCAGTAACAACTCAACTGCTCCAACTTCCATAAAGAAAAGTATCTACAGTTTAAAGTCTAGTTTGGCATCCTTTATTTTCTCATAAACAGCCTGGCTTGGCGGTTTAGGAATTTTCGCGGTTTTTGCCGCCATTAACGCCGCCTGACAAAGCGCCGGATCGCCGCCCTCAGACGTAATGCTTTTTAATGAGCCATCCGGCGCCAGGCTAATATGCAAGACACATTGTTTGCCCTGATACAGGCTCGCATCATACAGGCGGCTCTGAATGGCGACCTGAATCTGTTTCGCGTAGGCGCTGATATCAGCGCCTGTCGCCCCACCGTTAGCGCCCGATGTACCGCTATCTTTCGATGGCTGGCCATTCCCTTTCGCGCCGCCGCCGGTTTTCGGCGCATTCTTACCCGAGCTGAGATCGCCAAGCAGATCGTCGACGCCTTCTGCGGCGGCCGCTTTTTCGGCAGCCGCTTTCTTCTTAGCGTCCGCCGCTGCTTTCGCCGCCGCGGCATCCGCTTTCTTCTTCGCCTCCGCCGCCGCTTTCGCCGCCGCGGCATCCGCTTTCTTCTTCGCCTCCGCCGCCGCTTTCGCCGCCTCGGCCTCCGCTTTCTTCTTCGCCTCCGCCGCAGCTTTCGCCGCTTCGGCCTCTGCTTTCTTCTTCGCGTCCGCCGCCGCTTTCGCCGCTTCGGCTTCCGCTTTCTTCTTCGCGTCCGCTGCCGCTTTTACCGCCTCGGCCTCTGCTTTCTTCTTCGCGTCCGCCGCCGCTTTCGCCGCCTCGGCCTCCGCTTTTTTCTTCGCGTCCGCCGCCGCTTTCGCCGCTTCTTCGGCCTGTTGCTGCTGCTGTTGCGCCAGTTTTGCCGCTTCTTCAGCCTGCTTTTGCTGCTCCTGAGCCGCTAAACGTTCTTTCTCAAGTTGTTTCAACCGCTCCTGTTCGGCAGCCTGCTTCTGCTGCAGCTCCTCTGCTTGCTGCTGTTGCAGCTTTTTACGCTCTTCTTCCGCGCGTCTGGCGCTGGCCTGTTGATCCTGCTGACGGTTGTACTGCTGCACAACGGCGCCAGGATCGACCATCACCGCGTCGATAGCGGAACCACCGCCGCCGCCGGCAGAAGCCTCTATATGCTCATCAAACGAACTCCAGATCAGCACTGCAAATAAGATGATATGCAGCACGGCTGAAATAATTATCGCCCGTTTGAGCTTGTCGTTTTGTTCGGTTGCCTTTGACACTCTCGGTTCCCAAAAAACTGTTCGCCTGTTACTCGCCGTCTTTCAAGCCAACGGGACGCAGACTTCAGATTGGCTGCGTCATTAAGCCAACCGATTTTACGCCCGCGCTGTGTAACAAGTTCAGCGCTTTAATTATTTCATCGTACGGCACCTCTTTCGCGCCGCCGATTAAAAAGACTGTTTTCGGATTAGCCTGCAGATGACGCTTTACTTCTGCGATCACCTGTTCAGACGGCAGTTGATCCATTCGATCTTTATCAACCACTACGCTGTATTGCCCTACTCCGGAAACCTCAATAATGACCGGTGGATCGTCGTTACTACTGACCGCCTGCGACTGATTCGCCTCCGGCAAGTCGACTTCCACGCTCTGGGTAATGATCGGCGCGGTTGCCATAAAGATCAGCAGCAGCACCAACAGTACGTCGAGCAGCGGTACAATATTGATTTCGGACTTAAGTTCGCGGCGACCTCGTCCACGCGTTCTGGCCATGGCTTACCCCTTGTTGCTTTCGCTTACGGTAAACGCCTGGCGGTGCAGAATCGCGGTGAACTCTTCCATAAAGTTGTCGTAATTCAGTTCCAGCTTGTTCACGCGCTGATTCAGTCGGTTGTAAGCCATAACCGCAGGGATGGCGGCAAACAGACCAATCGCCGTGGCAATCAATGCTTCGGCAATACCCGGCGCAACCATTTGCAGAGTCGCCTGTTTTACCGCGCCCAGGGCGATAAACGCATGCATAATCCCCCATACGGTGCCAAACAGACCGATATAAGGACTGATAGAGCCTACCGTGCCAAGAAACGGGATATGCGTTTCCAGCGTTTCCAGCTCTCGGTTCATGGAGATGCGCATCGCACGCGACGCCCCCTCTACCACTGCCTCCGGCGCATGGCTGTTGGCGCGATGGAGCCGGACAAACTCTTTGAACCCGCTATAAAAGATTTGTTCCGAGCCCGACAGACTATCGCGTCTCCCCTGGCTTTCCTGGTACAGACGCGATAGTTCGATTCCGGACCAGAATTTATCTTCAAACGCTTCCGCCTCACGCGCAGCGGCGTTCAGGATACGCGTTCGCTGGATAATGATGGCCCAGGATGCTATTGAAAAACCAATCAAAATCAACATGATAAGTTTAACCAGAAGGCTTGCCTTCAGGAACAAATCAAGGATATTCATGTCAGTCACTGCTTAAACTCCGCGACAATAGACTTAGGAAGCGCACGAGGCTTCATTTTGAGTGGATCAACGCAAACAATCAGAACCTCTGCTTCATTTAGCAGCGTGTTCTCTGCGTTGACAATGCGTTGCGTGAAAACCAAAGCGGTGCCACGCATTGACGTAATTTCTGTTTGAACTTCAAGCATATCGTCGAGCCGCGCAGGCGCATAGTATTCCAGCGTCATCTTGCGCACCACAAAGGCGACCCGCTCCGCCAGCAGCACCTGTTGGCTGAAGTGATGGTGACGCAGCATCTCCGTGCGCGCTCTTTCATAAAAAGCGACATAGCTGGCGTGATAAACCACACCGCCGGCGTCCGTGTCTTCGTAATAAACTCGAATTGGCCATCGAAACATATACTTATTCATCCCTGCAGCCTCTTTGTTGGCGTCATCCGCTTGCCGCCGTAATGCCTCAAGAATGCCGTTGTATATCGCCTTGTATTCACTTTACATCCCGGTAATGCAACAAAAGTAGAGCTTTTAAACGTTGCTACTATACGCGCGGGAATGAGGCTTGGGAATGGGGGGAAGTTAAGGGAGAGTAAAAATATATGGGCTTATGCAAGCCCCTATATTTTTAAGGAGGTTTCTTATTCACAAGAAGAAGAAAATCAGGCCGACGATAAGGACGATATCCGCAAGGAGCGGACAAAAAATCCCTTGCCAGTGTACGGATTCAGGGCGAAAACCCACGCCGTGGATTATGCCTGCGCAAACCGCCCACATCAGCAATAATCCGTGCCAGATTTCAAGCGTGCTGGTCCTGGCGGCAAACCGTGACGGGTCCCAGAACATACATCCTGCCAGCACTATCGCCATCACGAAGGAAAGCGCCCTTAACGGGCGCTTGTCCATTACCGCATACAGTTTTGCGATAATATGGGTCATTAGCTTTCTTCTTGACCGGTTTTACCCGCTTCAACGTGCTCAAGCGCCAGGGCGGTAATGATCCCGAATGCACAGGCAAGAAGCGTTCCCAGAATCCATGCGAAATACCACATTTTAAGCTCCTTACTTAGTACAGAGAGTGGGTGTTGCTTTCAATATGTTCTTTAGTGATACGACCGAACATTTTCCAGTAACACCAGCTGGTGTAGATCAGAATGATCGGTACGAACACCGCCGCAACCCAGGTCATCAGGTTCAGCGTCATCTGGCTGGATGTCGCATCCCACATGGTCAGGCTGGCATTCATCATCGTGCTGGACGGCATCACAAATGGGAACATAGCGATACCCGCCGTCAGAATAATGCAGGCCAGGGTCAGCGAAGAGAACAGGAATGCCCACGCGCCTTTCTCCATACGGGAAGTCAGGATAGTCAGCAGCGGCAGAACCACGCCCAGAGCCGGAACCAACCACAGGATCGGAGCATTATTAAAGTTCACCAGCCAGGCGCCAGCTTCACGCGCCACTTCTTTAGTCAGCGGGTTAGAGGCGGCATGATGATCAATCGCGGATGTCACGACATAACCATCAATACCATACATTACCCAAACGCCCGCCAGCGCAAAGCACACTAATGTCACCAGCGCCGCAATCTGCGAGGTGGCGCGCGCGCGCAGGTGCAGTTCGCCAACGGTACGCATTTGCAGGTAAGTCGCCCCCTGCGTGATGATCATCCCTACGCTTACGATGCCCGCCAGCAGACCAAACGGGTTCAGCAACTGGAAGAAGTTACCGGTGTAGTACAGACGCAGATACTCATCTACGTGGAACGGTACGCCCTGCAACAGGTTGCCAAAGGCCACGCCAATCACCAGCGGCGGCACAAAGCTACCGATGAACACGCCCCAGTCCCACATGTTGCGCCAGCGCGGGTCTTCAATCTTGGAACGGTAATCAAAACCGACCGGACGGAAGAACAACGACGCCAGCACCAGGATCATCGCCACATAGAAACCGGAGAACGCCGCAGCGTAAACCATCGGCCAGGCAGCAAACAACGCGCCGCCCGCGGTGATCAACCACACCTGGTTACCGTCCCAGTGCGGGGCGATAGAGTTAATCATAATTCGACGTTCGGTGTCGTTACGACCGAGGAAACGGGTGAGCATCCCCACCCCCATGTCGAACCCATCGGTGACAGCGAAACCAATTAGCAAAATGCCAACCAGCAGCCACCAGATAAAACGTAGTACTTCATAATCGATCATTTGACGACTCCTGTCTTAGCGTGCCGGCTGAGAAGTCACGGTGGACTGCTCAAAGTGATAGCGACCGGTTTTCAGGCTGCTTGGGCCAAGGCGTGCAAATTTGAACATCAGGAACAATTCTGCCACCAGGAACAGGGTATACAGGCCGCAAATCAGGAACATGGAGAACAGCAGATCGCCTACGGTCAGCGATGAGTTCGCCACGGCTGTCGGCAACACTTCGCCGATCGCCCACGGCTGACGACCATACTCGGCGACGAACCAACCTGCTTCAACCGCAATCCACGGCAGTGGAATACCGTACAGCGCCGCGCGCAACAGCCATTTTTTCTCACCGATGCGGTTACGAATCACGCTCCAGAAGGAAAGTGCGATGATCGCCAGCAGCAGGAAGCCGCACGCCACCATGATACGGAAAGCGAAGTACAGCGGCGCAACGCGAGGAATGGAATCTTTCGTCGCTTGCTGGATCTGCGCTTCGGTCGCGTCAGTCACATTAGGCGTATAGCGTTTCAGCAGCAGGCCGTAACCGAGATCTTTCTTCATGCTGTTGAACTGGTCGCGAACGGTCTGGTCGGTAGAACCGGCGCGCAGCTGTTCCAGCAGTTCATAGGCTTTCATCCCGTTACGGATACGCTCTTCATGCTGAACCATGAGATCTTTCAGGCCAATAACCGGCGTGTCCACGGAACGCGTAGCGATAATACCGAGCGCATAAGGGATCTGAATCGCCAGATGGTTTTCCTGTTTGTCCTGGTCAGGAATGCCGAACAGGGTAAAGGAGGCCGGAGCAGGTTGCGTTTCCCATTCAGCTTCAATCGCAGCGAGCTTGGTTTTCTGCACGTCGCCCATTTCGTAACCGGATTCGTCACCGAGTACGATAACGGACAGTACGGCAGCCATACCGAAGCTGGCGGCAATAGCAAAGGAGCGTTTAGCAAAGGCGAAGTCACGACCTTTCAGCATGTAGTAAGCGCTAATACCGAGGATGAACATCGCGCCGGTGACATAGCCGGACGCCACAGTGTGAACAAATTTCACCTGTGCTACCGGGTTCAGCACCAGTTCAGAGAAGCTCACCATTTCCATACGCATGGTTTCGAAATTGAAATCCGCAGCGATTGGGTTTTGCATCCAGCCGTTCGCTACCAGAATCCACAACGCGGAGAGGTTGGACCCCAGAGCCACCAGCCAGGTGACGCACATATGCTGAACTTTACTCAGACGATCCCAGCCGAAGAAGAACAGACCTACAAAGGTGGATTCGAGGAAGAAGGCCATCAAACCTTCGATGGCCAGCGGCGCACCGAAGATATCCCCAACATAGTGGGAGTAGTACGACCAGTTTGTCCCGAACTGGAACTCCATGGTCAAACCGGTAGCCACACCCAGAGCAAAGTTGATACCAAACAACTTGCCCCAGAACTTGGTCATATCTTTATAAATCTGTTTGCCGGAAAGGACGTATACCGTTTCCATAATGGCCAGCAGGAACGCCATACCGAGCGTTAGCGGCACAAACAGGAAGTGGTACATCGCGGTCAAGGCAAACTGTAAGCGCGACAGTTCGACTATATCTAACATCATGACTCCTTGCTCATCGCATGAAGACTCCGAGAGTGAACCCCGTTAGAAAGGGTCACACGCATGCCCCAATACAAATTTATTTGCGGCCTCTCATCGTACTATCCCCTCGGGAAGGAAACAGTAATGATGAAAAGTTACAAACATGTTAATAAAAAACCCAAATTGATCCCGCAAATATATTACGCCGTAAAACCCTTACAATAAACAGGTTTTTAGTGGGTCAGATTTGCTTTTTTCGACAGCGATCAATTTATGGCTAATCTATCGCTTTTCAGGGAATTTGATCACGGACAATTTAACCAGTTTTGATGCTCTTTTCCAACATTTAAATATTGATTAAAATCAATTTTTGAAGTTAATGTTAATAATGTTTATTCATTGAATGCATGGTGAATTTTTTGTTAACTTTTTGTTTTTGCAAAGAGTAATTTCAAACTCCCTGTAAAAAGAGGCTTATTCGGTAAGGCTAAACATTTTGTGCGTTTTTTACTGCCCCGCATCCCGTAAAAAACATTGCACATTGATGTTCAATTATTGCTAAATAGCTCACAGATTTTTTCTGTAGGTTATCAACACTTATTATTTTATACATTTAATCTATTTTTATTTTACTTATAATTAACACCGCAAAGAAACTATCTCATTGCACACGCGCCATCATCCCACCGGGATTACCCTGCCCCAACTTCCCTTTCCCGACGACTAACGGCCAGGATCATCTTGCCAGGTTATCGCCTTAATTATCGCTAATAAGCTTTCCAGATAGCCAGAAACAAACATTTTATTCGCTAATTTTTCTTTATTTCAATAACACCGTATTTGCCTCTCTATAATTATTATAGTGAAGATTCTGTTATCACCTTCACAGATTTACCCTCAATTTCTACGTCACTCATAGTGATAATTCTGTTTATTCGCAGCCATAAATACCCTTTAAACATGATTAATCACGAACGAATAGTGTCAATAAGTTCTTAATAATTTTTAAAGTTAACCTCTTTTAACCAGCAAAAGTTCATATAATTTATTAAACGATATCTTTAATACTTCAGGGAAATAATGCCGGTACTCTTATGATTAAAATAGCTGTTTTATTCTGCCATTAAACAAGCAGTCTGTGTAAGCGCGATACATCTGAGGAGACATGTAGTTCGCGCTCAGGCAAACATGCGCGGCCACAGAGTCAAGCGTCAATTTACTATAGAGGTTAGCGTCAACATAGTGTAATGCTGCAATGCGTTTTTTTCATGGCGGAAAGCGCATAATCCGTCTCCAGTGAGGTCGGCAGGTCTTTCACTAAGACAGCATCTGTATTTGCTGCAAAAGAGTTAACCGGCAAACTGAGTAAATTTACTGCCGCTGCCAGACGGTTATTATCAATTATTTTTAGACTCCACCATGTTTTTTAATGAGGCATTATTTTCCTATAGTTCAATATTTACAAAGCCAATAATTTTATATCCCGGATGCTTCACCCGCACTTTGCCACAAACAATAAAGCCATAAAAAAGGCCACCGTAAAGGTGGCCAACCATGTCGAAAACGGACATTTATCTGTTCCCGCAGGAACAGCGAGTTTTATTTTATAATTGCTTTCAGCGCTTCGCCGATATCGGCCAGGCTGCGAACCGTCTTCACGCCAGCCGCTTCCAGAGCAGCGAATTTCTCATCAGCGGTACCTTTACCACCGGCAATGATGGCGCCAGCGTGGCCCATACGTTTGCCTTTCGGCGCGGTAACGCCCGCGATATAGCCAACAACCGGCTTGGTCACGTGGTCTTTAATATAAGCAGCCGCTTCTTCTTCTGCGCTACCGCCGATCTCGCCGATCATCACGATCGCTTCAGTCTGCGGATCTTCCTGGAACAGTTTCAGGATGTCGATGAAGTTAGAGCCCGGAATCGGGTCACCGCCGATACCCACGCAGGTGGACTGGCCGAAACCGTAGTCGGTGGTCTGCTTAACCGCTTCGTAGGTCAGCGTGCCGGAACGGGAAACGATACCCACTTTACCCGGCTTATGAATGTGACCCGGCATGATGCCGATTTTGCATTCGCCCGGGGTGATCACACCTGGGCAGTTCGGGCCGATCATGCGTACGCCCGCTTCGTCCAGCTTCACTTTCACGGTCAGCATATCCAGCGTCGGAATACCTTCGGTGATGGTGATAATCAGTTTGATGCCTGCGTCGATCGCTTCCAGAATGGAGTCTTTGCAGAACGGCGCCGGGACGTAGATAACGGATGCGGTCGCACCGGTAGCTTCTACTGCTTCGCGCACGGTGTTGAACACCGGCAGACCCAGATGCGTGGTGCCGCCTTTGCCCGGCGTTACGCCGCCGACCATTTGCGTACCGTAAGCAATCGCCTGTTCGGAGTGGAAAGTCCCCTGGCTACCGGTGAAGCCCTGGCAGATAACCTTGGTATCTTTATTAATTAAAACGGACATTATTTCCCCTCCACTGCGGCAACAACCTGCTGAGCTGCATCCGTCAGACTTTTCGCTGCAATAATATTCAGGCCACTGTCAGCCAGTTTCTTCGCGCCGAGTTCGGCGTTGTTGCCTTCCAGACGCACCACCACCGGAACGTTCACGCCCACTTCTTCCACCGCGCCGATGATACCGTCGGCAATCAGGTCACAACGGACGATACCGCCGAAGATGTTAACCAGAACCGCTTTCACGTTGTCATCCGAGAGGATGATTTTAAACGCTTCGGTGACGCGCTCTTTGGTTGCGCCGCCGCCCACGTCAAGGAAGTTAGCCGGTTCGCCGCCATGCAGCTTAACGATGTCCATAGTGCCCATCGCCAGGCCCGCGCCGTTCACCATGCAACCGATGTTGCCGTCCAGCGCGACGTAGTTCAGTTCCCACTGCGCCGCCTGCGCTTCACGCGGGTCTTCCTGAGACTGGTCACGCATTTCACGCAGATCCGGCTGGCGGAACAGCGCGTTGCCGTCAGCGCCCAGCTTGCCGTCGAGGCAAATCAAATCGCCCTGCTTAGTGATCACCAGCGGATTAATTTCGATTAGCGCCAGGTCGCGCTCAAGGAAAATGGTTGCCAGGCCCATAAAGATTTTGGTGAACTGCTGCACCAGTTTACCTTCCAGACCCAGTTTGAACGCCAGTTCACGCCCCTGATACGGCATCGGGCCGGTCAGCGGATCGAGCGCGACTTTATGGATCAGATGCGGGGTTTCCTCCGCGACTTTTTCGATCTCTACGCCGCCTTCGGTAGACGCCATAAAGACCACGCGACGAGAACTACGGTCAACCACCGCGCCGAGGTACAGTTCTTTGCCGATGTCGGTCGCCGCTTCAACCAGAATCTGGTTTACCGGTTGGCCATTAGCGTCTGTTTGATAGGTCACCAGACGTTTGCCCAGCCAGTTTTCCGCAAAGGCGCGAATCTCTTCCTTGCTTTTTACTACCTTCACACCGCCCGCTTTGCCGCGGCCGCCAGCGTGAACCTGACATTTCACTACCCACGGGCCGGCACCGATTTTAGACGCGGCTTCTTCGGCTTCACGCGGAGTAGTACAGGCATAACCCACCGGCGCCGGTAAGCCATAGCGGGCAAAAAGTTGTTTTGCCTGATATTCATGTAAGTTCATGTGTTCTGTCCATCCTTCAGGTAATCGTTATCTTTAGACCTGTAGGCCTGAAAGCTGCGCGCCATCAGGCATTACACCATCGCCGGATGGCGGCGTGAACGCCTTGTCCGGCCTACAGGTAGCAGGTGATGCTCTTGCTGACTACACGTCCAACAGCAGACGGGTCGGATCTTCCAGCAACTCTTTGATGGTGACCAGGAAGCCCACGGATTCGCGACCATCGATCAGGCGATGATCGTAAGAGAGCGCCAGGTACATCATCGGCAGGATTTCTACCTTGCCATCCACCGCCATCGGCCTGTCTTTAATAGCATGCATTCCCAGAATCGCGCTCTGCGGCGGGTTGATGATCGGGGTAGACATCAGCGAACCGAATACGCCGCCGTTGGTAATGGTAAAGTTACCACCGGTCAGGTCCTCTACGGTCAGCTTGCCGTCGCGGCCTTTGACAGCCAGTTCTTTAATTTTTTTCTCAATGTCAGCCATGCCCAGCGTATCCACGTCACGCAGGACCGGCGTGACCAGGCCGCGCGGCGTAGACACCGCCATGCTCACATCAAAGTAGTTGTGATACACCACGTCATCGCCGTCGATAGAGGCGTTCACTTCCGGATAACGCTTCAGCGCTTCCACTACCGCTTTCACGTAGAAGGACATAAAGCCCAGGCGGATACCATGACGTTTTTCAAACACTTCGCCATACTGCTTACGCAAATCCATAATCGGCTTCATGTTGACTTCATTGAAGGTCGTCAGCATGGCGGTGGAATTTTTCGCTTCCAGCAGACGCTCGGCCACGCGCTTACGCAGGCGGGTCATTGGCACGCGTTTTTCGCCGCGCGCGCCCAGAGCGGGTTGTGCTGCAGGTTCAACAGCGGGTGCTTTAGACTCACCTTTCGCCAGATGTTTTTCCACATCTTCACGGGTCAGACGCCCACCCACACCAGTGCCTTTAATGGCGCTGGCTTCCAGATTGTGTTCAGCCAGCAGGCGACGGATCGCCGGGCTGAGCGCATCGTTGTTTTGTTCTTCCAGCGACGCCTGCTGGCGCTGTGCCGGCGTAGACGCTTTCTCTTCAGATTTCGCGCTGGTCTCTTTACCCGCGCTGTTGCCTTCACGCAGGCGACCCAGGATCTGGCGAGAGGTGACAGTCGTCCCCTCCTCTTCCAGAACCGCATCCAGAATGCCGTCCGCTGATGCCGGTACTTCCAGTACCACTTTGTCAGTTTCGATTTCTACCAGCACTTCGTCACGAACAACCGCATCGCCCGGTTTTTTATGCCAGGTGGCGACGGTCGCGTCCGCTACGGACTCAGGCAGGTCGGGAACAAGAATATCTACGCTACTCATTATTTATCCTTTATTTAATCGACGTTCAGCGCGTCATTAACCAGATCTTGTTGCTGTTTCTGGTGAACGGACATATACCCTACCGCCGGAGAGGCGGAGGCCGGGCGACCTGCATAACGCAGAGCGGCCCCAAACGGAATCACTTCACGGAAATGATGCTGACTGCAGTACCATGCGCCCTGGTTGAGCGGCTCTTCCTGGCACCAGACAAAATCATGGACGTGAGCGTATGGTTGCAGCGCTTCCTGCACCGCTTTATGCGGGAACGGATAGAGCTGTTCGATGCGCACGATAGCGACATCTTTCTGGTCGTTTTTGCGCCGTTGTTCCAGCAGGTCGTAATAAACCTTACCAGAACACATTACCACGCGTTTTACGGCTTTAGGGTCCAGCTCGTCAATTTCGCCAATGGCCGGCTGGAAGGAACCGTTCGCCAGTTCATCAAGCGTGGAAACCGCCAGCGGGTGACGCAGC
Source organism: Salmonella sp. A7 (assembly GCF_020181675.1). Taxonomy (NCBI): domain Bacteria; kingdom Pseudomonadati; phylum Pseudomonadota; class Gammaproteobacteria; order Enterobacterales; family Enterobacteriaceae; genus Salmonella; species Salmonella sp. A7. The sequence goes on from NZ_CP084001.1 coordinate 3,080,560, forward strand.
AGCGATTTCGGCGACATCACCACCAGCGGACGACGCATCCCGCGCAGCGCCTGACGGCGCAGCATATGGTAGACCTGCGCCGGGGTGGACGGCACGCAAACCTGCATATTCTGCTCGGCGCAAAGTTGCAGATAACGTTCCAGACGCGCGGAGGAGTGCTCCGGTCCCTGCCCTTCATAGCCATGCGGCAACAGCATCACCAGACCGCACATCCGGCCCCATTTCTGCTCGCCGGAGGAGATGAACTGGTCAATCACTACCTGCGCGCCGTTGGCAAAATCGCCAAACTGCGCTTCCCAGATAGTCAGGGTACGTGGTTCCGCCGTGGCATAACCGTATTCAAAAGCCAGTACCGCTTCTTCAGACAGCACGGAGTCCCAGACTTTAAACTGTCCCTGACCGCTGTGAATATGCTGCAACGGCGTATACGTTGAGCCGTTCGTCTGGTTGTGGATCACCGCATGACGATGGAAGAAGGTGCCGCGACCGGAGTCTTCCCCGGACAGGCGCACCGGAATGCCTTCATCGACCAGCGTGGCGTAAGCCAGATTTTCCGCGCCGCCCCAGTCAAACAATTTCTCGCCTGCCGCCATTGCCTGACGGTCGCCATAAATTTTCGCCACGCGAGACTGCATTTCAATGGCTTCCGGCACGGTGCTGATACGTTTTGCCAGCTCCTGCAGGCGCTTCATTTCTACCTTGTTCGGGTATGCTTCATCCCATTCGTGGTTTAGATACGGCGACCAGGTGAACGAGTGCATATTCATCGGACGCCACTCTTTCACCACGCATTCGCCTGCATCCAGCGCATCGCGATAGAGGTTGACCATTTCGGTGGCATCTTCCAGCGTTGCGACCTTATCAGCTTCCAGTTTGTCGGCATAGATTTTACGCGGCGTCGGATGCTTTTTGATTTTCTGGTACATCAGCGGCTGGGTTGCGCTTGGCTCGTCGGCTTCGTTGTGGCCGTGACGGCGGTAGCACACCAGATCGATGAACACATCGCGTTTAAAGGTATTACGGAAGTCCAGCGCCAGACGGGTCACAAAAGCTACGGCTTCCGGATCGTCCGCATTGACGTGGAAAATCGGTGCCTGGACCATTTTACCGATATCGGTGCAGTAAGGCGTTGAACGCGCATCCAGTGGGTTAGAGGTGGTGAAGCCCACCTGGTTGTTGATAACGATACGTACCGTACCGCCCACTTCGTAACCGCGCGCTTTCGACATGTTCAGAGTTTCCTGAACCACGCCCTGGCCGGTCACCGCGGCGTCGCCGTGAATAGTGATCGGCAACACTTTGTTGCTGCTCGGTTCGTCCAGTCGGTCCAGACGGGCACGCACGGAGCCCATCACCACCGGGCTCACAATTTCCAGATGCGATGGGTTAAACGCCAGCGCCAGGTGAACCAGACCGCCTTCGGTTTCGATATCTGACGAGAAGCCCATGTGATACTTCACGTCGCCGGTACCCAGATGCTCTTTATGCTTACCGGCAAATTCGTCGAACAGATCCTGCGGTTTTTTACCCAGTACGTTGATCAGCACGTTCAGGCGACCGCGGTGCGCCATCCCCAGCACCACTTCGCGAGTGCCGCTGTTACCCGCATGGCGAACCATCTCTTTCAGCATGGGTATCAGCGCATCTCCCCCCTCGAGCGAGAAACGTTTCGCACCGGGGAATTTGGCACCCAGATAACGTTCCAGCCCTTCAGCGGCGGTCAGTTCGTTCAGGAAGCGTTTTTTCTCGTCAGCGCTAAAGGCCGCACGACCGGATTCGATGCGCTGTTGGATCCAGCGTTTCTCTTCGGTGCTGGTGATGTGCATATACTCAGCGCCAATCGGGCCGCAGTAGGTCTGTTTGAGCGCGTCGAGCAGCTCGCCCAGCTTCATCGTCTCTTTGCCGCTGGCAAAGGAGCCGACATTGAAGGTTTCCTGGAAATCGGCCTCGGTCAAATCATGGAAAGAAGGGTCCAGATCCGCCACACGTTCTTGTTTCCAAAGACCCAGCGGATCGAGGTTTGCATGCTGATGGCCACGGAAACGATAAGCGTTGATAAGCTGCAGGACTTTAACCTGCTTCACATTGGTGTCAGGGTCGGAAATCGTAGAAGAGTGACGTGAGCCAGCCAACGCCTGCCGCCGGAAATATTCACGTGTTTTTGAATGGAGTTGATCCGGTTTGACTCCGGTACCAGGTAACTGCTGGAACGTCAAACGCCAGTTAGCGTCTACCGAGTCAGGATCGGTTAAGAAGTCTTCATAGAGCTGTTCTATCCAGCTCTGATTCGAACCAGAGAGGTAAGAAGAGTCCAACCAGGCTTTCAAAGCGCTGTTCTGCATCGTGATCCCTTAAGCATCTTTTCTGCTTATTTAATACTCTAAATAGGTCACGTTTCAGGAAGGCGGCAAGCTTGCGAATCCCTGGGAGCTTACATCCAGTAAGTGACCGGGGTGAGCAAGTGCAGCCAACGCACATGCAACGTGATCTATGACGAGTATTTCGCCGTGGATACTAACCACGCATACGCTGTATGCGTGCCGGGGTTCACTTGTTGCGGACTGTCGTGTCATCTGCGTCCGCTAAGGAACCTTTAAAAACTGTCTAATAATCTTCGCTGTTCAGGCTACGACTGCGTTGCGGCCTTCGCTCACTCCGGTCACATAGTTAACTATGCTCCCGAAGATTCGTTCAGACCGCGCCTTGTCTCGCTCTGAACATCTCGATTATTACTAATCATATGGCAGTTTTTAGAGGTTTCCTGCACTTCTATTGCCTGATGGCGCTGCGCTTATCAGGCCTACGGGATTGCGCCTGTAGGCCGGATAAGACGGTACGTCGCCATCCGGCAACCACTACAACTACTTACGCACTACGCTGCAACAGCATCGACTTAATATGGCCGATAGCGCGCGTCGGGTTCAGTCCCTTAGGACATACACTGACGCAGTTCATAATGCTGTGACAGCGGAATACGCTGAATGCATCGCTCATCCCTTCCAGACGACTGTCAGTCTCGGTATCACGACTATCGATCAGGAATCGATACGCCGCGAGCAGCCCCGCCGGACCGATAAACTTATCCGGGTTCCACCAGAATGACGGGCAGGATGTTGAGCAACAGGCGCAAAGAATACATTCATACAGCCCATCGAGTTTTTCACGCTGCTCCGGCATCTGCAGATGCTCACGAGCCGGTGGATTTTGCCCATTATTCAATAAGTAAGGCTTAATCTTCTCATATTGTGCGTAGAATTGCCCCATGTCTACCACCAAATCGCGGATCACCGGCAAACCGGGCAGCGGGCGAATCACAATCTTCTTACCCGGCTGAGTCAGCGCCGAAATAGGGGTAATACAGGCCAGACCATTCTTACCGTTCATATTCAAACCATCAGAACCACACACGCCTTCGCGGCAGGAACGGCGGAAAGAAAGGCTTGGATCTTTTTCTTTAAGCTGGATTAACGCATCCAGCAGCATCATGTCACGCCCTTCTTCGCCTTCCAGGGTGTAGTCCTGCATACGCGGAGCGTTATCGACATCCGGGTTATAACGATAAATCGAAAATTCGAGTTTCATCATCCTGTCTCCGCAATTAATAAGTACGAATCTTCGGCGGGAACGCCGGACGCAGTTTCGGTTCCATATTGACGCTTCGGCGCGTCATGGATTCCGTTTGCGGCTGATACAGGGTATGACACAACCAGTTGGCATCATCACGCTCCGGGAAATCGAAGCGGCTATGCGCGCCGCGGCTTTCCGTTCGGAAGTTGGCTGATACGGCAGTGGCGTAGGCAGTTTCCATCAGGTTATCCAGCTCCAGACACTCAACACGCTGGGTATTAAACTCGCTGGACGTGTCATCCAGACGGGCGTTTTTCAGACGCTCGCGGATCACTTTCAACTGCTCAAGCCCTTTCGCCATCGCGTCGCCTTCACGGAATACGGAGAAGTTATGCTGCATACACTCCTGCAACGCTTTGCGGATAGCCACCGGATCTTCGCCATTGCGGTTATTGTTCCAGCGATTCAGGCGCTCCAGAGAACCTTCAACGTCAGACTCGCTGGCGTCGCGCAGCACGCCCTGCTCGGCGATGGATTCCTGTAAATGCAGCCCCGCCGCGCGGCCAAAGACCACCAGATCCAGCAGTGAGTTACCGCCCAGACGGTTGGCGCCGTGAACCGATACACAGGCGATTTCGCCTACCGCAAACAGCCCCGGAATCACCACGTCTTCGCCCTGCTCGTTCACCGTCAGCGCCTGACCGGTCACTTTAGTCGGAATACCGCCCATCATGTAGTGGCAGGTCGGGATAACCGGAATCGGCTCTTTCACCGGATCGACGTGGGCGAAAGTACGGGACAGCTCCAGGATACCCGGCAGGCGAGATTCCAGCACCTCTTTACCCAGGTGATCCAGTTTCAGTTTAGCGTGCGGCCCCCACGGGCCGTCGCAGCCGCGACCTTCACGGATTTCGATCATGATGGAACGCGCCACCACGTCACGACCCGCCAGGTCTTTGGCGTTCGGCGCATAACGCTCCATAAAGCGCTCGCCGTGTTTGTTCAGCAGGTAACCGCCTTCGCCGCGGCAGCCTTCTGTCACCAGTACGCCCGCCCCGGCGATACCGGTCGGGTGGAACTGCCACATTTCCATGTCCTGCACCGGGACACCGGCACGCAGCGCCATACCGACACCGTCACCGGTGTTGATGTGAGCGTTGGTGGTGGACTGGTAGATACGGCCTGCGCCGCCGGTCGCCAGCACCGTCGCGCGGGCTTTGAAGTACACCACTTCACCGGTTTCGATGCACAGTGCGGTACACCCTACCACCGCGCCATCCTGGTTTTTCACCAGATCCAGCGCATACCATTCGGAGAAAATCGTGGTGTGGTTTTTCAAATTCTGTTGATACAGCGTATGTAGCAAGGCGTGACCGGTACGGTCAGCCGCTGCCGCGGTACGTGCCGCCTGCTCGCCGCCAAAGTTTTTCGACTGGCCGCCGAACGGGCGCTGATAGATACGTCCATCATCAAGACGGGAGAACGGTAGCCCCATGTGCTCCAGTTCCAGAATCGCTTCCGGTCCGGTCTTACACATATATTCGATGGCATCCTGGTCACCAATGTAGTCCGACCCCTTAACGGTGTCGTACATGTGCCATTCCCAGTTATCTTCATGGGTATTGCCGAGCGCCACGGTGATACCGCCCTGCGCGGAAACGGTATGGGAACGGGTCGGGAAGACTTTCGAGAGCAGCGCACAGGTTTGGCCGCTTTGGGAAATTTGCAGCGCCGCGCGCATACCTGCGCCACCGGCACCAATCACAACAGCATCAAATTCTCTGACTGGCAGTTTCATTACACACCCCACACCACAACAAATCCATAGATGACGTAAACCACCAGCGCAACAACAATAACGAGTTGCAGTATCAGACGCACTGCCAGTGGTTTAACGTAGTCGGTTAACACCTGCCACATGCCGATCCAGGCATGAATCAAGATGGAAAAAAGCGCCAGCAGGGTGAAGACTTTGGTGAAGGCCGATGAGAAGAAACCGGTCCAGGCTTCAAAGGTCAGTTCGCCGCTCGTGGCGAAAAAACCCACCATGTAGATGATGTATAACGTCAGAACGATAGCGGTAGCACGGACCAGGATGAAGTCATGTACGCCATTGCGTCCTAATGCGGAGGCGTTGCTTACCATACGAGGACTCCTGCGAGAAGTGAAAGCACGACAGTGATAACAAAAGAGATTTTGGCAGAGCGTTGACCCGCTTCGAATGTTTCTTCCAGATAGCCAAAATCCATTAACATGTGACGAATTCCCACGATGACGTGATACGCCAGCGCGGTAAGGATGCCCCACATGATAAATTTAACGATGAAGCCGTCCATGATATCGGCGGCCTGCTGGAATCCTTCCGGAGAAGAGAGGCTGGTGCCCAGTAGCCACAGTAGTATGCCGACTGCGATGAAAGTAATCACACCGGATACGCGATGGAGAATGGACGCTATCGCTGTGATGGGGAACCGAATCGTTTGTAGATCCAGATTGACAGGTCTTTGTTTTTTCACATTTCTTATCATGAATAACGCCCACATGCTGTTCTTATTATTCCCTTAAGACTTCGGTTACAGAGGTGAATCTACCTGTAGCCAGAAAGACGACGGGATTTCCTTCCTCCGGTCTGCGTGCGGGTCAGACAGCGTCCTTTCTATAACTGCGCGTCATGTAAAACACTGCTTCCAGTAGCTAAAACGACACGTTACAACGCTGGGTGGCTCGGGATTGCAGGGTATTCCGGAGACCTGGCGGCAGTATAGGACGTTCACAAAATCATTACAATTAACCTACATATAGTTTGTCAGGTTTTATCCTGAACAGTGACACAGGTCACGATAACAACATTTTTTTAATTTTCAATCATCTGATTTGACAAACATTAAACAAAATTGTTACAAACGACACCAGAAAAAGCATATAATGCGTAAAAGTTATGGGGTCACTCTTTCACCTGTTAATAAGTTATGCAACAGTACAATGATATTGACCCATTCTTTCAGGACAGTTATTAGTGATAGACAGGTTACATTACTCGGATTGCTACGTTCCTGATTTGCTGCTAATTCGAAATTAATCAAGCCGTTACCTGCAAGCGCCCATTGCTCTGTACCCAGGTCATCCCCTCTTTCACAGAGCGGCGAGCCAAATAACAAACTGGTAACGGTTGATTGATGCATACACAGAATCTTCCCTGCACTAACGACAAGGAAGATGACGTGGAGAAGGCAAGTCTGAGTTCCGGCAGTCTTAAGCAATAAGGCGCTAAGGAGACCGTAAATGGCTGATACAAAGGCAAAAATCACCCTTACTGGTGACACTGCTATTGAACTGGATGTGCTAAAAGGTACACTCGGTCAAGATGTTATTGATATTCGTAGTCTCGGTTCAAAAGGAGTTTTTACTTTTGACCCTGGTTTCACCTCTACCGCATCCTGCGAATCTAAAATCACCTTCATCGACGGCGACGAAGGCATTTTGTTGCATCGCGGTTTCCCGATTGACCAGCTTGCTACCGATTCCAACTATCTGGAAGTCTGTTACATCCTGCTGTACGGCGAAAAACCGACGCAGGAAGAGTATGACGAGTTCAGAACGACAGTCACCCGCCATACGATGATCCATGAGCAAATCACTCGCCTGTTCCATGCTTTCCGTCGCGACTCACATCCGATGGCGGTAATGTGCGGGATCACTGGCGCGCTGGCGGCGTTCTACCACGACTCGCTGGATGTGAACAATCCGCGCCACCGTGAAATCGCGGCGTTCCGCCTGCTGTCCAAAATGCCGACCATGGCGGCGATGTGTTACAAATATTCCATCGGTCAGCCGTTTGTTTATCCGCGCAACGACCTTTCCTACGCCGGTAACTTCCTGAACATGATGTTCTCCACGCCGTGTGAAACCTATGAAGTGAATCCGGTACTGGAGCGCGCGATGGACCGTATTCTGATCCTGCACGCTGACCATGAGCAGAACGCCTCTACGTCAACGGTACGTACCGCAGGTTCAAGCGGCGCCAACCCGTTCGCCTGCATTGCCGCCGGGATCGCCTCCCTGTGGGGACCCGCGCACGGCGGCGCCAACGAAGCCGCGCTGAAAATGCTGGAAGAAATCAGCTCTGTTAAACACATTCCGGAATTTGTTCGCCGTGCGAAAGACAAGAATGATTCTTTCCGCCTGATGGGCTTCGGTCACCGTGTTTACAAAAACTACGATCCGCGCGCCACCGTGATGCGTGAAACCTGCCATGAAGTGCTGAAAGAGCTGGGCACCAAAGACGATCTGCTGGAAGTGGCGATGGAGCTTGAGCACATTGCGCTCAACGACCCGTACTTCATCGAGAAGAAACTGTACCCGAACGTAGACTTCTACTCCGGCATCATTCTGAAAGCGATGGGCATTCCGTCCTCCATGTTCACCGTGATCTTCGCCATGGCGCGTACCGTTGGCTGGATTGCACACTGGAATGAAATGCACACTGACGGCATGAAAATCGCCCGTCCTCGTCAGCTGTATACCGGCTACGATAAACGCGACTTTAAATCGGCGCTGAAGCGTTAATTGACAACCGGATGGCGACGCAACCCTCGCCATCCGTTACATTTTCCCTTTTTTCTTATCCTCATTATTTTATTCTTACCCCGTTACTCTCTATGATTAATTAAGGTTTCGCTAAATATCATTCAGGGAGCATGGAATGCCGATTCTGCAGTGGTTTTTGTTGTTCCTGTTATCGCTGCTCATTTCCCTTATTTTTCTCTATCTGCACCTTCCGGCGGCGATGCTGCTCGGTCCAATGATTGCGGGTATCGTGTTGAGTTTGCGAGGTAGTACGCTACAACTTCCGCGCGGTATTTTTCTCGCCGCACAGGCGATTCTCGGCTGTATGATCGCCCAAAATCTAACCGGTTCGATATTGACCACCCTCGCCCTCTACTGGCCGGTCGTGCTTTTAGTGTTGCTGGTGACGCTGCTTTCCAGCGCGATAGTCGGCTGGCTGCTGGTACGCTACAGCTCGCTGCCCGGCAACACCGGCGCATGGGGGTCATCGCCGGGCGGCGCAGCGGCAATGGTAGCGATGGCGCAAGATTACGGGGCGGATATCCGCCTGGTGGCGTTTATGCAGTATCTACGGGTACTGTTTGTGGCTGGCGCGGCGGTGCTGGTGACACGCCTGATACTCGGCGACAGCGCGGCAGCGGTCAGCCAACAGGTGATCTGGTTTCCGCCGCTTAGCGGTAATTTATTGACGACGCTGCTATTAGCGATCGTGGCGGGCATTGCCGGTCGCCTGATGCGTATCCCTTCCGGCACGATGCTGCTCCCCATGTTGGCAGGCGCGCTTCTCCATTCGCAAGGCATCATTGAGATTGAATTACCCGAATGGCTGCTGGCCGTGGCGTATATGGCGATAGGCTGGCGTATTGGGCTGGGTTTTGACAGACAGGTGTTTTTTATGGCGCTGCGGCCATTGCCGCAAATCTTATTGTCAATTTTCGCGCTGATGGCGATTTGCGCCGCGATGGCGTGGGGAATGGCTTACTACATGCAGATTGATTTTATGACGGCTTATCTCGCCACCAGTCCCGGGGGTCTGGATACGGTTGCCGCGATCGCGGCAGGAAGCAGTGCCGATATGGCGCTCATCATGGCAATGCAAACCCTACGGCTGTTCAGCATTCTGTTAACTGGGCCAGCAGTGGCCCGTTTTATATCAACCTATGCGCCCAGACAACCTTTGTAGGACTGATAAGCGTCGCGCCATCAGGCAATAGCCGCTCGCCGATGGCGGTTCCGGCTATTTCTGGCAATGCGGGCACCAGTAAAACGGGCGTGAGGACAGTGTTGTCTTTTCAATAATGCCGCCACACCGCTCGCACGCTTCGCCGTCACGGTGGAAAACCTTAAAGCGAAACAGTGCGCCATGATGCTTGTTTTCATCCGCCTGACCGCGAGTCGTGTAGGACAGGCGCGGAATATCCAACAGCGCGTGAGAAAGCGCATTCAGTTGCGCCTCGTTGAGATCTTTCGCTTTATGCTGTCCGGTTAACCCTACCTGCCAGAGGATTTCAACGCGCAGATAATTCCCCAATCCCGCCAGAAAGGCCTGATCCAGCAACAGTCCGGAAAATTGTCGGTTGCGAAAACGCGGCGACAGCAATCGAGCTTTAACCTCTTCCGGAGTGAGACGCGCGTCCAGCACATCCGGACCGACTCGCTGTAAAAAGGGGTGCGTCGTGAGCTGCTCTGCTGTCAGCATTTCGATATCAGACGCGCTATAAAGCAGTATAGTTTTATCCGCCGTTTGTAGCCTGACGCGCAATATACGCGTGGTCTGCGGTATTTCACCAGTGTCGATCACCCGCCATACGCCATAGAGTTGGTTGTGGCTGTAGAGCGTCAGGCCATTTGAAAAGTGGGTCAATAACGCTTTTCCCCGCGTCTCTATCCGGGTAACAATTTGACCGGTAAGCTGCGATTCATACGGTTTTAACTGTGCAAAGGCAAACCAGACATCGGTTAAGGGTTTGCCTTTGATTGCCGCCTCCAGATTATCCGCCGCACGACGAATTTCCGGGCCTTCAGGCATGATAATATCCTTTGTTAACAGTTGATTAATGGACTACACCGCCTCTGACTGTCTGGAATGCACATCGAACGCCATAATGAACATCCACAGCGGATGGACAAACAAGCGGTGGTATCCAGTGATAATAACATTATCGCAGCACGAGACCACTTCCCCGTCAGGGTTAACGTGATCGCGCCAGGGCATAATCGACTCAGCCCTTGTCGGGCAAGCGCCCAATAATGATTGTCTGCCTACCGGAATTAAATGACGCTTAGTTATATTTTGCCCAAAATTTTTTTCTGTTGATCCTTTTAAAGCCTTCTTTCCAATAACTGGCATTCAACTCTTTGATATACTTTTCTCCGGGAAAAAGTTTATCCTTTAAAGGCAGTTTTTTGGCTAGCACGATTCTTTCTGCGTTAGATCCCGCGGACTCTGAATGTGTGAGGGAAGATAAGGCGTCCAGTTGAGCGCTTGAGGGTCTGGCTATCAATTCAAAAAAAGGTTCTGACAATACAACACTACTAAGTGCTGCATAATTTTCTTTTTGTATGAGCGGTTTGATGTACTCAAAAAAAGAAATAATCCCTGATTGCAATCTTGCCGCTTTTTTTAAATACTCAATTTCAGAACCACTGCTATCTTCACGTACAGGAATTATTCCATTATTCGTTTTTTTATAACCAATTGTTGACCCGGTATTGTCAGCCATAGCGAACTCCATTATTTCCACCCCTCCTGATAAGAAAAGATCACATTTATCGTGGGGATGGCCATAGTTGGTTAGCCAACCAAACATCTTATTATAAATAGATCGGTTATCATTGGCGCCAGCAAAAGTTGCCAAATAAAACCCATGTATTTGTTTTTCTGCCCATTGCGCACCTAAAGAACGAGCAAATACTGATTGAATATTACCCATCCATCCTACATCGATAAGTGCTATATTTTTATAACCTTCACAGGCCGTCTTAAAGTAATCAGCGTAAACTTCCCTGTGCTGAGTATTTTTTAATAAAATATATGGAAATAATTTATTTATAAGCCAGTGAACCTTATGTTCCTCTCCTGAAACAGGAATATATTCCTCGTCAGGAAAGCCAACATGATGTATATCTGAAATATGCTCACTCGCATCTAACCCCGCGATAGCAAGTATCTTTTTAATACTTTTCTTATTCTTACCACCAAAAAGATGCCAAATCCTGTGCATCGGCCAATCAGTCATCCCCACCATATAAGCTGATGCGCGGGATATATATAAATATTCACATTTTACATGTTCTTCTGAAAAGTATTCATTATAAATTTTATAGATTAAGTGAGCATCGCGTGCTAAAAAAAGCGCTTTATCAATTTTATGAATCTTTAACTGATTCGCTAACCAGGATACATAACCTAATAATAACGGACCAAATACTTTAAATCCTATCTCATTTAAAGGATCATTTTGATGGAAAGCAGAAACTTGTTTAAGTAATAAAGTCTTACAAATAGATTCACCAATAATATCTTTAGTTTTCCAATGATTAGATACCCCATGATTATACTCTGACCAATCAGCATGGAGAGTATTTATGCCGAGTTTTTTAGCATTCAGAATATCAGCATGAACATTGTCGCCAACATGCATCCATGATGCAATATCTACATTTTCATTTTTCTTGACTATTGAAAATAATTTACCACTATTTTTAGAGTACCGCTCTTCGCCAGATGAATAAACTGGAATGTTACTGATATCATAGCCACATGATGTTAACAACTCCTTTAATATTGCTGATGGAAGGTACATATCACTAATTAAAATGACTTTGCAACCATCACTAATAGCCTTTTCAAACAAACAGCTTCCACGCGCATTTTTATATAAAACAATCTTCTCCATTTGTATTTCCAGATCGATTATCTTTTTTACTGTCGCTGGTGAAAGCTGCGGATGCTTTTTTAAAACTTCATCGTATATTTCAGATATAAGTATTTCCGGCTCGCCGCCAAAACGCCTGACCCTATTCTCTCTGGCACTTACTTCCGCCTGAACTCTTATCTCTGGGAAATTATCAATAATACCAATCTCGTACGCTGATATAAAAAATTTCTCAGTTGCTAAAGTTGATTGCATTAATGAAAACAAATCTCTGGGACGGTAAATCCTCCGGCTAACCAATGTATCAAAGATATCAAAGCTTACGGTCTTGTATTTTTTAAAGTTCATATCCATATTTTATTTAATCTTATTTTCAATATAAGAAATTTTATGAAAAAGACTATTGTTAGCAATATTTGAAAGTAACACATTGAGTAATGATGAGTCATCAATACTTCTCATCATTTTATTTTCTGCAATTTTGCATTCTATATCAAATAACTCATTGTTAATTACGGTATAATTGCCAAATTCAAAGTCATCATTTTCTCTGAAATGATAAAATGCCAGTGCTTCAGGTAAGATCCAAACATCATTTTCTGCCAGGTAATGAATAAAAAAAGGCCAGAAAAATGCAGGAGAGGATAATTTATGACTTTCAATCACATCGATAACAGAATTTTTATCGAATAAACACGAGGACAGTGGAATAGAATTCCTGTAATAAATAACATCAAAACTAACAGGGCCAGCATTTAAATAGTGGTTCCATGGTTGCGTTGAATTTATAATTATTCTATTATTTTCCGCAATCTCAGCAACTTTATTTGTATGGCATGCTATTGCATTTACAGATGAATACGTTGACTGTATATTCGCCAAAACACTGAGTAGCCTTGACACATATTCAGGGGCCCAGGAGTCGTCATCATCCATAAAGCATAAATAATTAGATTCAGACATCTTAATAGCATTAAAGATACAGCTTTCGTCGTAGATAACACTATATATATTTGACAGTTCTTTCAGATAAAAATCATCCACATTGTGACATTTCAATTCTTCCCCCATGCAGAAAATGATGATATTTATTTTTTTGAACGTCTGGTCATTAATGGATTGCAAGGCCCGCATTAATAGCCGAGTACGCCCAGGTTTATGTCGGACAATAACTAAAAGACTCTTTTCCATATTCTGATTTCGCGTTTTACGGTATATATAAAATTAACACCCTATGAATGAATGCTGACATTGGGTAAGGATTATAATATTTTATTAGACTGACACCAGATAAGGTGTAGCAACAGAACCATACCTAAGATTATCATAGTCATATAATTAAAAAATCGGTATAATTCTCATCAACACCACTTACATCATGTTTAATATTTATCTTCAGATTTTTTATTGAATTTTTTATACCAAAAGAGCTTTGAGGTAAGATAGGGCAAACTATTTTTCATTTCTTTTTTTGCAGATTTAAACCGATAAAAATTTTTGACTGCCGTAAACAAACCATTAATAATAACTTTAAAAAACTCCATTTTTGAGTGGGTAAGTTTTAATAATTTACCATTTTCTATATTTAAATGATAGATAGTAATTCTCCGGAATGAAAACTTAGTAGGGTGATAATGACGATAATCAACCACGATTGGTTTTTTAATTAAAAAGAAAGCTGGAATTAAGTGTCCATTAAGGGTTATGCATCTAAAAAATTTGTAGATGGCTTTTTCTTTACCAGAACATGGGTAATCAACACAACCATTAACAATATCAATACCTTCTACATTGAATTTTTCATTATGAGTTATTGCATTAATTCTTTTTCTTATCTCCAGAAGATCTACATTATCTTCCCAAAACTTCCGCCCAGAAAGACAATCGTTATATGACATAATCATTGCTCTGGCAAGTTCATAGCGGCATGAAAAACTCGCAAGAAAGACTTCCCGCACAAAGAAAACACTTAACAGTAGTGCAGCAAACTTTCTTTTACTAATTAATGCAGGTACAGCAACAGTCCTGAAGTTCAAATAGCTATTTAGAACCGATATTTTTCTTTCAAAATCCATTTGCCACGAAGCCACACCATTAAGTGTGACAATATTATGTTTTTTATGCATATATCCAAATAGCAGGTCATCTCCACGAACAAAGAAAGGAAATGAGTAATATTCAATAGCGTTAATATTAAAGGCAAAAAACCACCATCCACCGTAGCCTATTTTTCTTTCATTATCAAAATTATCTAAAGAATCTATTTCCCGAGCATCCAGATAATGTTTATCCGGGTAATGTAAAAAATCTCTATGCCATATGGCACCAGATTCATGTATGATTGCCGGGTTATCCTCAAAAAGCATACAGCCAGTAACAACTGTATTTTTGTCTTTAGCCATCAGTAAAAAAGCATGAGTTCGACAAATCGATTCAATTTCACATGAGCCGTCGTCATCCATAAATATGACATGTTTAACATCGTTGATTTTCCCTGCCTCTATCAAACCTCTCATAAACCCGCCTGATCCACCGAGGTTTTCATTATTGATAACCATAATGCCGTTTCCTGACGGGTGATTAATCGCCTCGCCATTATTAACGACAATCAATTTAAAACGATCTTTAAATTCGCTCTGGGTTAAGAGTGTTTTATTAATTCTATTGATTGTTTTAGTAACAGCTTCTTTTCTATTATAAGTTGTTATAACTAAAGCCATAGATGATTTACTAACATGATCTTTAGTCAGAAATTCAAATCCATTTAAAACAGAGTCTTCGTCTGATTGCCACTCCACATAGATATATCCGAAATTTATTTTTGATATATCAATCTCAATCTCATCACTAATATTGCATGACGATTTAAAATCAATTTGCTTTAATACTCTAATGACACCATTCTCTTTGTGCCTTACGTTTATAGTTCCGCGACCAATTATATTAAACCGCAAAAAAAGTGATGTTAAGGTTGTATATTTTTTCCATTTCTTAACTGAGAATGCATTAAAAAAAGTATCAAAACATGCAACATTATGACGCGGAACAAGTAAGTTACGTGAGGTATAGTTATACTTCCCGCCCTGAGTTCTGAAATAAAGCTGCTCTTCCGTGCATAGATCAATGTTTGGTAAAATTACTTTTTGAAGTAAAAAATACATAACGAACCTATAAATTTATATTATCCGGGGTAACGCTATTATAAAATAGTAAATTACTCACCGCGTAGTGATATAAATACTGCAATAAGAATATTAAAATCCGCCTTTGCTAACAATCTCACCGTGCTCAAGCCTGATGAACTTATTACATACAGATTTAGCCAGTTCATCATCGTGAGTGGCCATTACCATAATGCCCGCTTTAGAGATAAAGCTATTTAATCTCATCTCTGCTTTTCTTTTAAAATCACTATCACCCACGCTCATCCATTCATCCATCAGTAAAATTTCAGGATTGATTGCAGTGGAAATAGAAAAACCAAGCCTCAGAACCATACCACTAGAATACGTTCTAACGGGGACTTTAATAAAATCACCTAACTCGCTGAACTCGATGACATCTTCTGTAATATTTTTTATTTCATTTTTTGACAGACCGAGAAATAGTCCCCTCAGTTTTATATTTTCCAAGCCGGTAAGCTCACCATCCATTCCCATCATGGGATCAATGAGGCTGGTGACTCGACCGATACATTCATACTTCCCTGAAGTTGGTTTATAGGCCCCTGCAAGTACTCTCAGAAGAGTTGTTTTGCCCGAACCATTGTGTCCAATAAGTGCAAGACGGTTACCTTCGGTAAGCGTAAAATCAATTTTTTTTAATGCCCCTACTTCAATAATCCCGGTATTCGATGAGCCAATTCGTCCACCTGAAGCAGCCTGTAGAAAAGTTTTTTTAAATGAACGGTGGCTGGAGTTAAATATGGGGAGTATTACGCCAACGTTTTTGCAAGAGATTTTCATTAATTATAACCAGTATACGATTCTTGAGCGATATTTAGTCAACACTAAGGTTGAGACCATCAACATAATAATAGAAGTTATTATTGTGTAAAACCATATAGTTACATCTGGTACAGTTCCCATTAATGGTTTCCTGAGCATCTCCATAAAGTAATAAAAAATATTATAATCAACAAATTCCTTTCTTCCCTTTGGTAATTGTTCCGATGTCCAAATGATGGGAGTTATAAAAAAACACAACGTTACTACACTTTGAACAACCGGTCCCATATCACGATATCTTGTGCAAAAAATGGCGAGAATCATACCTGTAGAAATTAATGAGATGGATGTTATTATAATTGCAGGTATAAAAAGGAGAATATCAAGATTTACCGATGTATTGGTAAAAAAAATCACGAAAGGTATAATGATAAAATTATGCAACATAATCATAAACTGCCGATAGAAAACACGTAATATATATAAATATAGCGGAAGGTCAGATTGTTTAATAATTGATGCGGACTCATTAAATATTCCGCATGACTCATTAATAGTTGCTGATAGAAAGGCCCAAAAGATCATACCTAAAGTAAGATGCATGATAAAATTTTCAGAACCAGAACTGAACAGCGAACCGTAAAGAGGTCCCATCGCTGATATGGTGACCCCCATCGAAATCGTTATCCAAAAAGGCCCTAACACCGAACGCCGGTATCGCCCCAGGACATCATTCCAACCTAGCGAAATCCAAAGTTGGTGCCTGGCCAGAGCTTCTTTCAAATCATTCATTGTTTCCGTGTCACCTTTACCTGAAGAACTTATTCTTTAACGATATGA
This sequence comes from Salmonella sp. A7, assembly GCF_020181675.1. Taxonomy (NCBI): domain Bacteria; kingdom Pseudomonadati; phylum Pseudomonadota; class Gammaproteobacteria; order Enterobacterales; family Enterobacteriaceae; genus Salmonella; species Salmonella sp. A7. Next base: position 3,097,358 of record NZ_CP084001.1, read on the forward strand.
AAATATAACTTATTTATTTTCTATATATTTACATACTATTTATCTAAACACTGACCTACTTCATAAGCACTTTATGGTGTTAGCAACCAATAGTGTCTTTATAAATTTGCAATGTCTTATTAATGACTAATATGCTGGAAAACAATTCCTTTACACGTTTTCTTCCATTCGCCCCCATCTCTAAGCGAATCTGTGGATTTTTTAACAAATACTCTAATTCTACCGCTAACTCCTGAGCTGAATTACTTTTTACGATCAACCCATTATAGTTATGAATAATTAAGCTATCACATCCGCCGGTATCATAAGCAATACATGCGCGTCCTACAGATGATGCCTCTAATAAAAGCCGTGGTACTCCTTCCGGATAAACAGATGGTAATGCAACGATATTCGATTTCTGAATAAGTTCATATACATTTGAAGAGCGTCCCAGCCAGTTAATTAGCCCTTCATGATGCCAGTGATGAATGAGTTCCAAAGGGATAGCATCTTTATCGTCCTCGGCCAATATACCTGCAACATTTAAAACAAAATGAATATTTTTTTGTCTGAGGATCTTTTTTGCTTCAATGAGATCGCCAAGACCTTTACTCCATAACATTCGGCTTGCAAAAAGGACTATCGGTATCTCATGTTTTTTCTCTATAGAGAATTTATAAATATCCGGGTTAATTCCAGCACCTTCGATAACGATAGTTTTATGATAATCAATACCTACTAAACGCGATATTTTTCGTCGATCTTTATCATGTTCAAAAATAAAAACGCTACGCTTATTACCGGCAATGTATTTGTAAACCAAAACGGTTAACGCACGCAATATTCTCATTGGCACGGTATTATATAAAAAGATTCGACCAAGTCCGACAAAGCTGATAACAACTGGACTATTACTTCTCCTGGCGCTAACCCCACCAATCAGGCAAGGTTTGAGCGTAATACAATGCAATAAGTCAGGATTAATCTCTTTAATAATTTTCCGAGCGTTAAGGAATGCTCTAAAAAAAACAAACATATTAAATGACTGAGCAACAAGAGACACATTGTGACAAATAAAACCAAGCGTTTTGAATTTTTTTATAATCTCTTCACTAATAAAATGACTTATGATATGAATTTCATAACCCGCATCCCTTGCCGCTATCGCACGTTCTGTCCAATGTAAATCAAAGTACCAGTCTGAATTTACAAAATAACATAACCTTTTCATCTCTTCGTCCTGCTAATGATATTTCCCGCTAATACCTTTAAGTCCATGAAGTATTCCCTGCCAGATAAAATATAGATAATGAAATTTCTTACGCTGCCATGGTAATATGGCGAGATATTTAGAGAGGCGTAATACTATAGAAAGAACACTGAATATCCTGGGAACGGGTAAAAGTTTTCTCAGCAGCAACAAATTTCTACAAAGATAATATACTTTCCATTCGGGGCAGATACACCTTCCATGAATAGAGATATCATGAATAAATTTAATTTCTGGGGAGTAACGAATTTTCTGCCCGGACAATACTAGCTTATAACCAAAGAAAAAATCATCATAATAAAGGAAAAGTTCATCATGGATATCGTTAAGATGGTTATTCAATACCTTTCGATCAATAATCATACCAACGAATGACACAGTTTGAACATCAGTAACCTGAGTTCTTACTGGAGAAAACCTCTCTGGGCGTATCACATAATAAATAGTCTCAAACACCGTAGATGGAACCCTGATGAAAGGCAAATTCATCCGACAAGACCGTCCATAGGTGTCCTGAACTCGCGACGCAAATATACGGTATCTTGAGGTATCTAATAACGAGAAATGCTTTAAAATATTAATTTCCGGGTAAGCATCATCATCATAGAAAAATACCCAATCGGCATTACTATATGAGCATATATATTGACTACCTACTTTAAATCCGCCAGCACCACCAAGATTATCTTTAAGATTAAGTGTCGTGATGCCAGGTTCACTTAATGAAGAAAGCCATTCCCTGGTACCGTCGTTTGAGCCATTATTAACGATAACAATAGAGGAAAAACCCGCCTTAACAGTCTCTCGCACACTTTTTTTTAATTTTTCAAGACGGTTAAAAGTTACGATTAGCGCTGTACACTTCATCAAACGGTAACTGTAAAAGCTGGCATTTCTTTTTGTTCATATAGCGACGTTAAGTATACGTCCGCCGTCTGTAATGCTTCAGCTATCGTGATGTCCATATCGAGATAACGATAAGTGCCAAGACGGCCAATGAAAGTAATATTCTTTTCTTTTTTAGCCCGCGACAGATATTTATTCAGTAAATCCATTTTATCTGCCCTGCGAACAGGATAGTAGGGTATATCACCAGCTTCACATTCCCGACTATATTCTTGATAACATATTGAAGCTTCATGTCTCTCCCACGGAGAAAAATATTTGTGTTCAGTAATCCGAGTATAAGGAGTATCTATTGAACAATAATTCATTACTGCGCATCCTTGATAATCACTCTGACAAATTATTTTTTTAAAGTCTAATGTACGATATTCCAGTCGGCCATATTGACAGGAGTAAAAGGCATCCAGCGCGCCACTGAAAAAAACATGATCATAATCTGTCCGCATTTCCTGAGTGAAGGAGCGACATAGTTCAACAGCGATATTTTCGTGTTCGACAATGGACTTGACCATTTGTGTATAACCAAATTTTGGTATTCCCTGAAACTTATGATTGAAATAGTTATCATCATAATTAAAGCGAACAGGGATACGTTTCAATACAGAAGCGGGTAACGCAGAAGGATGAAGCCCCCATTGTTTAATGGTATAACCTTTAAAAAAGGCTTCATATAACTCTTCACCAATGAAACGCAAGGCCTGTTGCTCAAAATTTTGTGGTTCCAGAATGGTGCTATCACATTTTTGAAGCAGTAATTTCCTGGCGTCATCAGGTGAGCAGGCGACACCAAAAAATTGATTAATGGTATGAAGATTGATAGGTAGAGAAAATACCTGACCATTTACTGTGGCCTTAACCTTATTGATATAAGGCATCATCGCAGCGTATTTATTTACATAATTCCATACAGTTTCATTATCAGTATGATCAGTATGAAAAATATGAGGACCATAAACGTGCACCATAATACCCGTGTGCTCATCTCGGGCATCATAAGCGTTACCACCGATATGCGAACGTTGATCAATAATATTGACTACATGTCCCTGCTCGGCTAACTGGCGTGCTATTACTGCGCCTGAAAGGCCCGCACCTACAATTAGTATCTTTTTACGTTGCATTATTTTTGTCACTCTGTTCGCAGACACAGATAATATTAGATGGTTTATCCAGAATCATTGTCATTTATATCAGTAGGGTAAAGTGAAATTTACTCAACGCATCCAGATAATTCCACGCTACCGCCACAGCGCGTAAACCCTCGCACTGATTACAGATTCATTAATGTCACACGTTATGCGGTATTTCCGGACAACGATGATTGCCATATTTATTTTGCGAAGATAACTCATTCAGAACGCAACATAACGGGTCTGAATACCGCGCGGCATGATGTAAATATGCTGTCAGCATAAATCCGGTGCGTTACCGGCCCCAGTTTTTACCAACGCACTCTGTTGACTGATGTCCGGGCCGACGTCCGGTATCCTTATTCTTACCGCATCAGATAGCGGTACTCCTGTCGGGATATCCCAGCGTTGTTTCAGCGTCTGCTCCGCGAGCCAGACCTGCCTCACGCCGGTTCCCAGCATACGGGCCGTCATTTCCGGGCTACAGCCTGACAACAGTAATCCCAGCACCCGCCGTCCCTGTTTTGGCAGACGCTCTGACAGTAACCTGACCAGCGTGCGGCTGTTTATCTCCATCACCAGCTCCGGTACGCTCAACGCGTTTTTCATCTCCTCCTCGTAAGGCGATGTCTGTAGTGATGACCATATGGCAAGCTCAGCCATTCTGGCCAGAACCCTTACCGACATAGCGCGTTTAATCAACCTCAGATGGCGGAAATAACCTTCCACGCTGACGTCAACCGGTAAAAACGCGTTACTGCTGCAAAAAACCACTGTCCGCGGATAACGCTGAAAAACCTGTTGCCACAGCAGAAGCTGAGTTGATGGCCGTCCGGCGGATATCACCATCGCGCCGGGCCACCGACGCAACCGATCCAGCAGCCCTTCTGGTGTCCTGAGACGAACGCAGTCCTCCACGCAAAGGCCACCGGTATCCGGAAACTGCGCAGGATTTTCGCCTGACTGACAAAACATAATCAGCCGGAGAGGCGGCAGTACTCTGGTTAACGTCTGCATATCAGTACGTCAGAACCTGGTACAGGCTGAACAACGCTGCGACGGTGGAGACCGACAGCAGGAGCAAAAATATTTTCGCGCCCATACTGTACCGACACTTACTGGTGCCCCCCCTTCCGGTGGACATTTCCGCATATTCTTGCGTCATCAGATTGTTCTCCTCTGGCCATTGCCGACCCGGCACTGCGCCAGCAACGGCAGCTTCGTGTTGTGGAAACAACATGTCCGCACCCTTTCGTGGACCGGGAGCCATTCCATGTCTGTATGAAAAATGACGTCTGGCCCTATCTAAACACAGCACTCTGACACCCTGTCCGGTTCTGCTTTTCGGCTGCACAGGCCGTCAGTCCCCCTGGTAGTAAATGCTCCTGCCGCAGGGTAATTCTGCCCTGTGCGGAGTACAAAATGACAAATAAAAAACACAGTAATCTATTGATTTATATATTTATTATGTAAATCAGCTTTCCCTGAACAGACTTCTCTGTGATTTAACAATATGATTCAAAAAGTTAAATAAAGGATTTAATTCTTTGATATGATGATTAATCAGCATTAAATATTATTTAATACGTTTTTTTAACACTTAAAATTAACATTTTGTGCAGGCAGGACAAAAATGGATACAGCATAGTGCTGGTTGGACCAGGTAAATTTTCCCTTAGTTTTTTTATTGTTATATGGATAACTTCTTAATAAGCAAGAGATTACGATTGCATGACTCTTGTGTGGAAGGGGTAAATCTGAGAGGATGATGAAAGCGCGAAGCGGACTTAACTTTTTGAATCAGAACGTACGGTTATACTCGACGTTTTTTTCGCCATATTCCATGAAAACGCCCGGCGTTACTTGCGGTGTATCTTACGGTGTGCTGGATATTCCTGTGCCCCAGATAGTCCTGTATGAGCCGTGTATCAATCCCTTTATCAGCAAGGGCGTAGCCGCAGGCATGTCGCAGCATATGAGGATGTGGCGCTATCGTTAATTCGGCTAACCGCCCTGCCTCACGAAGTATGTAAAAAAATTGTTGCCGGCTGAGCGGATGCCGTCGCAGCGACAGGAACAGCCAGTCTCCGTCAGCCCCTTTCTCAAGATACTTCCTGGCCCTGAGCCAGCTTTTCAGTACGTTATACTCATCGGGAAGGAGGGGGTGACACGTTGAAAAGCCATTTTTGAGGCGCCGGATATAAAGCTGTCTTCCTGCAAGATCAATATCCGACAAGCGCAGCCCCAGCAGCTCACTGGCCCGGAAGCCGTGAATAAACGCCATCAGGATTAAGCAGCGGTTTCTTTCCGGGAAGGGCATTCTGTCGGTCGCTGACAGCAGTTTTTCAATCTCTTCTTGCGTAAGATATTTTCTTTTCACAAAACAAATCCATCATAACAAAATGAGTAATATACTAAAAAATCACTGATCAGATGAGTTTAATTTTCGCTAAAAAAGTTGCTATGCGTAAACAGCTTAAAATCCATATAGCTGACAATCTGGCACGCTATCCATGACGTGATAGTGAAACAGCGAATCAATCTGGCTTCAGTCTCCTGATAAGTTGTCATGACGAGGAATATAAATGCTAAAAATGAGGCTATCGTGAGGTAAATCAATCAGAAAGGGGTAATAGAGAGTCAGGTAGTTTACCCGCCCCGGAGGTTTGATTAGATGGCGATAGCTAACAATATCATAGTGATTTTCAAAAATTCTGCTGCTAACAGCAATAAGCTCATCATACTGGCTATTACAGCATCACTTGGTTATTTTTAAAATAATATATTATAAGGGGATTTATATAGTATTGAATAAATCCCTCTTCCTGACATTAAGAGAACAGAACACGATAATTTTTAGCAGCCGTAATATAATAGCTTCAATCGTCTGGCTCTCAGACAATAACGTGTATATTACGCGCATTGAACGCGGCGCGTAGCCTGCGTGCGAATGCAAGCGCATATTCGCCGTCGCCATGAATGCACACCGTTTGCGCCGTGACAGTCGTCCACACACCAGTAACGCTTTTCACTCTCCCGGCTTGCACCATATCCAGCGTTTGCGCCAGCGCCTGCTCTTCGTCGTGAATCAGCGCGCCAGGTTGCGTGCGCGGCACCAGGCTACCGTCGGCCTGATAGCCGCGATCGGCAAACACCTCCTGCCGCGTCACCAGGCGATAGCGTTCACCGGCCCGGATCAGCTCACTTCCCGCCAGTCCAACCAGTATCAGTGACGGATCATAGTCGTGTACCGCTTTCGCAATCGCCTGTGCCAGATGGGGATCTTTCGCCGCCTGGTTATAGAGCATACCGTGCGGTTTGACATGGCGCATCACGCCGCCTTGCGCCTGAACAATCGCCCCCAGCGCGCCGATTTGGTACAGCGTCTGGGCGTATACCGTTTCCGGCGGCAAAGCCATCGCCGTCCGCCCAAAATTATCCCGATCCGGAAAGCTGGGATGCGCGCCGATCGCCACGCCGTTTTTCAGCGCCTCGCGCACGCAGGTCAGCATGGTTTGCGCATCACCGGCGTGAAAACCACAGGCGATATTGGCGGAGGAGACCAGCGTTAATAATTCGCTGTCGCTGGCGCAACCTTCGCCCAAATCCGCATTTAAATCAATGTTCATGCTGAAGTCGCCAGGTAAGCTGTTCCAGATAGCGCTGACGCTCGCGGCGCGCGTTGAGCGCCTCTTCCAGCGAACATTGCACAAAATGGATCGGTTGCCCTAGCGGGATCTGCGCCAGATGGTACATATCTGCCTCGATGATGCAGGCAATGCGCGGATAGCCGCCAGTTGTCTGGGCATCATTCATTAGCACAATAGGTTGACCGTTGTAAGGCACCTGTACGACACCGGGCAGCAAACCGTGCGACAACAGTTCGCGATCCGTTGTCCGCGTTAACGATTGTCCCTGCAACCGATAGCCCATGCGATTACTTTGTGGACTGAGTTGCCACGGCGAACGCCAGAACGCTTCTTGCGAGGCGCGATCGAACTCACGGTATTCCGGCCCCGGCAGCGCACGAATGCGATTCCCCCACAGTAACTGCTTCACGCCCTGCGGCCCGCTAAACTGTCGCGATGGTTTACCCGTCGCCAGCCGATCGCCATCTTTTAGCAGCCGTCCTTCCAGCCCACCGATACCGGACTTCAGATCGGTACTACACGATCCCATCACCTCCGGCACAGCAATACCGCCCGCTACCGCCAGATAGCTACGCATCCCGTGAAGCGGTCGATGCAACGTGAGGCGCTGACCCGCTTTTACCGGCAATCGCCAGCCTGTCCAGACCGGTTGATCATCCAACTGCGCCTCGCAGCCTGCGCCGGTAAGAGCGAACCAGGTCTCATTTTCAAATTCGACAACCAGTTGACCGAGAGTGATTTCCAGCGCCGGGGCATTCGCATCGTTCCCGACCAGGAGATTAGCGGTCTGAAAGGCGGGTTTATCCAGCGCACCGCAGTGACTCAGCCCCGACTGACGAAAGCCGTGACGTCCGCTATCCTGCACGGAGGTGTAAATCCCCGCGCGAATAATATTCAGCATATTCCCTCCTTTTGCGGCACAAAGCGTACGCTATCGCCAGGGCGTAGCAGAACCGGAGGCTCCCGCATCGGATCGAATAACTTCAACGGCGTGAGGCCGATCAGCTGCCAGCCGCCCGGCGTGGATAATGGATAAATCCCCGTCTGCGCGCCGCCGATGCCGACAGAACCAGCCGGAACCTGCAGGCGCGGCTCCGCGCGTCTGGGCATATGGAGCGGTTCTGGTAAATTCCCAAGATAGGGAAAGCCGGGCTGAAAGCCTAAAAACCAGACGACATATTCAACGGAGGCATGTAGCTCCACGACCTGCTTTTCACTCAAACCGCTGTGCCGTGCCACCGCCGCCAGATCCGGCCCGCCTGCGCCGCCATAGATCACCGGGATCTCAATCGAACGCGAGTCCGGCTCCAGCGCCTCGCTCTCTTCCCACCAGCGCTGCAGACGCTCAATCGCATCCAGCGCCAGGGTTTGCGGTTCCCGCAAGATCACGGTGATATTGTTCATCCCGGGAATGGCTTCCACCACGTTCGGCATATCGACCAGACGCTGCGTCAGACGCCAGATGCGTTTCTGGCTCGCCAGCGTAATCGGCGGTTCAAGTTCCAGGACGACTGCCGTTTCGCCTAACAGATAACAACGCGCTCGCTGCACTTTATTACCTCTCAGTTATGCCGGGTTAGGGATATCAATAAACGTCACATCCAACGCCGTGTTTTCGTTCAACCATTCGCTCAGGGCGCGAATACCGCCGCGTTCAGTGGCATGGTGCCCGGCGGCATAAAAATGCAGCCCCTGTTCGCGCGCGGAATGAATGGTCTGTTCAGACACCTCGCCGGTAATAAAAGCATCCACGCCGAAGCGGGCGGCGCTATCAATAAAACTTTGTCCGCCGCCGGTACACCAGGCGACACGCTGCACATTCTCTGGCCCGGTATCGCCGCACCATAGCGGTTTACGCCCCAGACGCGCTTCAATCCATGAGGCCAGTTCCAGCCCCGGCACCGGCATTGAGAGCTCTCCCCACGGCACCAGCGGCTCAATTTCTCCTTTCACGGTAATGCCCAATAGCGCCGCCAACTGCGCATTGTTGCCCAGCTCAGGGTGCGCATCCAGCGGCAGATGCCAACCGTAAAGGTTAATATCATTTGCCAGTAACGTTTTTAAGCGACGGCGTTTCATGCCGCGAATAACCGGAGACTCGCCTTTCCAGAAGTAACCATGATGAACAATGACCGCATCGGCCTGCAAACGCACCGCCTCATCGAGCAGCGCCTGACTTGCGGTCACGCCGGTAACGATTTTCTGTACCGTCTCTTTTCCTTCGACCTGTAAACCATTCGGCGCATAATCGCTTATTGCCGCACTGTTCAGCTTGTCGTTAATCAGTTGTTCCAGCTCGGTGTTTTTCATCATCGCTCCCTTTAACCCACGTTCTACTTTCCCGTTACGGGTTCAGTCTCCGTTAACATAGCCTCCCGTTAGCCGTTCGTCGATAAACATTTGTTTGACACATCAAGAAACAATCACCCCCGGGTTTGGCGCAAATTACTTAGCAAAACACGATCGGTTTCATGTATATTTATGCAATCAGAACGCATATTGCAGAAAAAATCAGTTCTGTATCATGTTGGTAACTTTAAGGAAACACGGCGATACGGCAGGCTTAATAAGCCCACAAAGAAAGGCATTATCTGAGAATGCCGCGTTCTTGCCGCAGCGTCTCTATCCCGGAAATACGATGAATAAACAAGCATCTCAACCCCGCGCTATTTACTACGTTGTCGCCCTGCAAATTTGGGAGTACTTCAGCTTTTATGGTATGCGCGCCCTACTGATTCTTTATCTCACCAATCAGCTAAAATACGACGATAACCACGCCTATGAGTTATTCAGCGCTTATTGTTCGCTGGTCTACGTAACGCCGATTCTTGGCGGCTATCTGGCGGATAAGGTGCTTGGCAACCGAATGGCAGTCATGCTGGGCGCATTTTTAATGGCTATAGGTCATTTAGTGCTGGGCGCCAGTGAGATCGCGCCGACATTCCTTTATCTGTCGCTGGCGATCATTGTCTGCGGCTACGGCCTGTTTAAATCGAATATTAGCTGCCTGCTGGGCGAACTGTACCAGCCGGAAGATCCGCGCCGCGACGGCGGGTTCTCGCTGCTTTACGCAGCGGGTAATATTGGTTCGATCGTGGCGCCTATCGCCTGCGGCTATGTGCAAGAGGAGTACAGTTGGGCGATGGGCTTTGCGCTCGCCGCCATTGGTATGCTGGCGGGGTTAGTGATCTTCCTGTGTGGAAATCGTCATTTCACCCACACCACCGGCGTGAATAAAGCCGTGTTGTGCGCCAGAAACTACCTGCTGCCGAACTGGGGCTGGCTGTTAATTCTGCTGGTAGCGGCGCCGTTGCTGATTACCGTTCTGTTCTGGAAAGAATGGTCTGTCTATGCCTTAATCGTGGCGACCGCGATCGGCCTGGTCGTGCTGGCAAAAATTTATCGCCAGGCGCAAACGGCCAAACAACGCAAAGAACTGGGGCTGATTGTCACCCTGACCCTGTTCAGTATGCTGTTCTGGGCGTTTGCCCAGCAGGGCGGCAGTTCTATCAGCCTGTATATCGACCGCTTTGTGAACCGCGATATTCTGGGCTATTCCGTTCCTACCGCCATGTTCCAGTCGGTGAACGCCTTTGCCGTGATGCTGTGTGGGGTCGTCCTGGCCTGGCTGGTTAAAGAGAGCGTAAGCGGTAATCGCACCGTGCGTATCTGGGGCAAATTCGCGCTGGGTCTCGGTCTGATGAGCGCCGGATTCTGTATTCTGACCCTGAGCGCACGCTGGTCCGCCGCTTACGGACACTCTTCAATGCCGCTAATGGTGCTGGGACTGGCGGTGATGGGCTTTGCCGAGCTGTTTATCGACCCGGTCGCCATGTCGCAAATTACGCGCATTGACATCCCCGGCGTCACCGGCGTATTAACCGGAATTTATATGCTGCTGTCCGGCGCGATAGCTAACTATCTGGCAGGCGTCATCGCTGACCAGACTTCGCAAAGCGCCTTCGACGCCAGCGGCGCGGTTAATTACGCCATCAACGCCTATGTGGATGTTTTTGAACAGATCACCTGGGGCGCGTTAGCCTGCGTAGGGGTTGTCCTGCTGATTTGGCTGTATCAGTCCTTCAAATTCAAAAGCCGCGCGCTGGCCGTCGAATCCTGATAGCAGAAGGCCCGGTAGTTTGCGCTACCGGGCCTGTATCACGCCCCTTTTCTCGCCGCCTCATAGGCGGAAAGCGTCGCGATTCTCGCCTGTTTGTGCTCCACAATAGGCCGAGGATAATCAAGCACGACTCCCGCTTTTTCCGCCCACCGCCACGGCTCGTGAATCGCTTTTCCAGGGATATCGCGTAATGCCGGTAGCCACTGGCGGATAAATTCGCCGTCGCGATCGAACCTCTCTCCCTGAGTCGTGGGATTAAAAATACGAAAATAAGGCGCGGCATCAGTACCGGTTGAAGCGGCCCACTGCCAGCCGCCATTATTGGCGGCAAGATCGCCGTCAATAAGCTGCGACATGAAATAGCGCTCCCCCAACCGCCAGTCAATCAACAGATCTTTTACCAGAAAGCTGGCGGTAATCATGCGTAAACGGTTATGCATCCAGCCCGTCGCGTTAAGCTGGCGCATCGCCGCATCGACAATGGGATAACCGGTTTCGCCTTTCTGCCATGCCTGAAAATAGTGCGAGTTCTCCTGCCACGCGACGCGTTTTGTCCAGCGGATAAACGGCTGGTGTTTGCATAATGCCGGATACCAGGTCATTAAATGACGGTAAAATTCCCGCCAGATGAGTTCATTCAACCAGACGCTTCCCGGCCCGCCGTCCAGCGCCTGCGGCTGCTCCGCCAGTAATCGGTGCAGGCACTGTCGCGGCGACAGGCCACCCGTCGCCAGGCTGGCGGAAAGCCGACTGGTGCCGTCGACCGCAGGGAAATCCCGCCGTGACTCATACTCGTCTGCGCCCTGCGCGCAAAACTGACGTAGCTGCGCGATGACCGCGTTTTCTTCCACCGGGAAAAGCGCGGCGTCAAACGCCTGTTGCGGGTAGTTAAGCGAGACTGGCGTTAAGGGTGTAGAAAGCGCGCCGCTCACCCGGATCTTCGGGGCCGGAACGCACGGCGGGATATCCTCTTTTAGCCGTTTCAACCAGGCGTTTTTAAACGGCGTAAAAACTTTATACATTTCATGATTGCCGGTCATCACCGCGCCGGGCGCCAGAATCACGCTATCGTCAAAGCCTTCGCAGATGACAGAGGGCAGCGTTTTTTCCACCGCCGCATCACGCTGACGCTCGTTAAACTCATACTGATAGTTATAAAACAGATGGCTGACGTCATGCTGTCGGCAAACGTTTTTGACCGTTTCAATACTGGCGCTAAAATCCGCCACTTCATGAAACAGCAGCGGAATCCCTTTCTCTGCAAGGGCCGCCTGTAGCGCATTGAGCTGCGCGCTGATGAATGCCGCCTGCCGCGGCGCCATATCATGGGCCTGCCACTGCGCGGGGGTGGAAATATAAAGCGCCAGCACCCGCGCGGATGCATCGCGGCAGGCGGCGGCCAGCGCAAGGTTATCCTGTAAACGCAGATCGCGCCTGAACCAGACTAAATGGGTGGGCATACAACTCCTGAAAGATGAAACGTCACGGCGAATAGCGTTAAACAGTGTAGACCCTGGCGCATAAAAAAACCGCCAGCGTGGCGGCTGACGGTTTTTCAGGCTGGTCGCGATTAATAAAAGTCGCAGGTGGCTTTTTCAGCCTGCGCCATCCATACCGGCTTATCACTGGTTTTCGACCAGACACGGTGCAGATAACTATAAAAACGCGCGCGGTCTTTCCAGAAGAGCATCACCGGCAGCGCCAGCACGCCTGCGATCACCGCGAAAGCACGACGGGCAAAAATGACATGCGCCGGATAGTCTTTATAGTGTTCCATACGTTTTCCCCCTTTATACCGACGCTACCCGCCCCGGTATAGATTGAATCGGTGAATAGCACCGAAAAATTGAACCTCGTTACCTGATTAAAATAGTACCGCTTTCGGTGTAATTTTACTACTCATCCGACCACTTATTTTCACGCTTTTCCAGCAGATTTACATTCAAAGCGTAAATTAGTTACAAAAAGGTTAAATTAATACTAATCATTAGTTAAATAATGGTCTTTGCCATTTTTATACTTTTTTTACACTCCGCCCGCCAATTTTTGCGAAATCTTTGCAGCCAAAAAATTACCTTTCTCAGGAGTAAAACAATGCCACTGGAGGTGCTCTGTGAGTGCAGGCGTGATAACCGGCATCGTGCTGGTTTTCTTACTTTTAGGTTATCTGGTCTATGCCCTGATTAATGCGGAGGCGTTCTGATGGCCGCGCAAGGATTTTTACTGATCGCCAGTTTTTTACTGATTTTATTGGTACTGGCGAAACCGTTGGGTTCGGGCCTGGCAAGGCTCATCGCCGCCGTTCCGTTGCCGGGCGTGGCTGGCATTGAGCGTATCCTCTGGCGAACTCTTGGCATTACCGACCACGAAATGAACTGGCCTCAGTATTTACTGGCGCTACTGACGCTCAATCTGCTGGGACTGGGCATCCTGTTTTGCCTGCTGTTCTGGCAGGAGTGGCTGCCCTTAAATCCGCAGCGGCTACCGGGTCTGTCCTGGGATCTGGCGCTGAATACCGCCGTCAGCTTTGTCACCAATACCAACTGGCAAGCCTACAGCGGCGAAAGCACGCTGAGCTACTTTAGCCAGATGGCGGGGCTGACGGTGCAAAATTTCCTGTCGGCGGCGACCGGGATTGCGGTGGTTTTTGCACTTATCCGCGCCTTTACGCGCCAGAATGTGCACACGCTGGGTAATGCCTGGCAAGATCTGGTACGCATTACGCTATGGATATTATTTCCTGTCGCGTTAATTATCGCGCTGTTTTTTATCCAACAAGGCGTACCGCAAAACCTGTCGGCTTATCAGCCCATCACCACTCTTGAAGGCGCTAAACAACTCTTGCCGATGGGTCCGGTTGCTTCGCAGGAGGCGATCAAAATGCTTGGCACCAACGGCGGCGGTTTCTTTAACGCCAACTCTTCGCATCCGTTCGAAAACCCCACCGCGCTCACTAATCTGGCGCAGATGCTGGCGATATTTTTGATTCCAGCCGCGCTCTGTTTCGCCTTTGGCGAAGCGGCGGGCGATCGCCGTCAGGGACGCGCGCTACTGTGGGCAATGTCATTCATTTTTGTGGTCTGCGTAGCGGTAGTGATGTGGGCGGAAGTTCAGGGAAATCCACATCTGTTGGTGGCAGGCGCGGACAGTAGCGTCAACATGGAGGGTAAAGAAACACGCTTTGGCGTGCTGGCCAGCAGCCTGTTTGCCGTCGTCACGACCGCGGCATCCTGCGGGGCGGTAAATGCCATGCACGACTCGTTTACCGCTCTGGGCGGTATGGTGCCGATGTGGCTGATGCAAATTGGCGAAGTGGTCTTTGGCGGCGTCGGTTCAGGCCTGTATGGCATGTTGCTGTTTGTCCTGCTGGCGGTGTTTATCGCGGGGCTGATGATCGGTCGCACACCGGAATATCTGGGGAAAAAAATCGACGTGCGCGAAATGAAAATGACCGCGCTGGCGATTCTGGTCACGCCGATGCTGGTCTTGTTGGGTTCGGCGCTGGCGATGATGACGGATGCCGGACGCAGCGCAATGCTGAACCCTGGCCCGCACGGTTTTAGCGAAGTGCTATATGCCGTCTCCTCTGCCGCCAACAACAACGGTAGCGCCTTTGCGGGTCTGAGCGCTAACTCGCCTTTCTGGAACTGTTTGCTGGCGTTCTGCATGTTCGTCGGACGTTTCGGCGTGATTATTCCTGTCATGGCCATCGCCGGATCGCTGGTCAGTAAAAAAGTACAGCCGGCCAGTCAGGGAACGCTGGCGACCCACGGCGCGCTATTTATTGGACTGCTCATCGGCACGGTACTGCTGGTCGGCGCGCTGACGTTTATTCCTGCCCTGGCGCTTGGCCCGGTAGCGGAACATTTCTCTTTACCTTGAGCGATGCGGAGTACATTGATATGAGTCGCAAGCAACTGGCGCTGTTTGAGCCTGTTTTACTCGTACAGGCGCTAACGGATGCCGTAAAAAAATTAAGCCCACGCGCCCAGTGGCGTAACCCGGTGATGTTTGTGGTCTGGGCCGGCAGCGTGCTAACCACTCTGTTAACGCTCGCTATGGTAACAGGACAAATAGCGGGAAGCGCCTTGTTTACAGGGATTATCAGCCTGTGGTTATGGTTCACCGTACTGTTCGCCAATTTTGCCGAAGCGCTGGCGGAAGGCCGCAGCAAAGCTCAGGCAAACAGTCTGAAAGGAGTGAAAAAGACCGCGTTCGCTCGCCGCCTGCGCGCCCCGCGCCATGATGCGCAGGCCGATAACGTGCCCGCCGCTGAACTGCGGAAAGGCGACATTGTCCTGGTCAAAGCGGGCGATATTATTCCCTGCGACGGCGAGGTGATCGAAGGCGGCGCGTCGGTGGATGAAAGTGCGATTACTGGCGAATCCGCCCCCGTGATCCGCGAGTCCGGCGGCGATTTCGCCTCTGTCACCGGCGGCACGCGAATTCTTTCCGACTGGCTGGTGATTGCCTGTAGCGTCAATCCTGGCGAAACCTTTCTTGACCGGATGATCGCGATGGTGGAAGGCGCACAGCGGCGGAAAACACCTAACGAGATTGCCCTGACGATTTTGCTCATTGCCCTGACCATTGTCTTTTTACTGGCGACCGCCACTCTGTGGCCCTTCTCCGCCTGGGGCGGTAACGCGGTCAGCGTCACCGTGTTGGTGGCGTTGCTGGTGTGCCTGATCCCCACTACCATCGGCGGGCTACTCTCCGCCATTGGCGTAGCCGGAATGAGCCGAATGTTGGGCGCGAACGTCATCGCCACCAGCGGCCGCGCCGTAGAAGCCGCGGGCGATGTCGACGTGTTACTGCTGGATAAAACCGGCACTATCACGCTCGGCAATCGCCAGGCGTCCGATTTTATTCCCGCCCGAGGGGTGGACGAACGCACGCTGGCTGACGCCGCGCAGCTCGCTTCGCTGGCCGACGAAACGCCGGAAGGCCGCAGCATTGTGATCCTCGCCAAACAGCGCTTTAACCTGCGTGAACGCGATGTGCAGTCGCTTCATGCCACCTTTGTTCCGTTTACCGCGCAAAGCCGCATGAGCGGAATTAATATCGATAACCGGATGATCCGTAAAGGCTCGGTGGACGCGATTCGGCGTCATGTCGAGAGCAATGGCGGCCATTTTCCCGCCGATGTCGAGCAAAACGTCGAGAACGTGGCGCGTCTTGGCGCGACGCCGCTGGTGGTCGTGGAAGGCGCGCGCGTACTGGGTGTTATCGCCCTCAAGGATATCGTTAAAGGCGGTATTAAAGAACGTTTCGCCCAGCTACGAAAGATGGGCATTAAAACGGTGATGATCACTGGCGATAACCGCCTGACGGCGGCAGCGATTGCCGCCGAAGCCGGTGTGGACGATTTTCTTGCCGAAGCCACGCCGGAAGCCAAGCTGGCGCTGATCCGTCAATATCAGGCGGAAGGACGGCTGGTCGCCATGACCGGCGACGGCACTAACGATGCCCCGGCGCTGGCGCAGGCTGACGTCGCGGTGGCGATGAACTCCGGCACCCAGGCGGCAAAAGAAGCCGGTAATATGGTGGATCTGGACTCTAACCCGACCAAATTGATTGAAGTGGTGCATATCGGTAAGCAGATGCTGATGACGCGCGGCTCGCTCACCACCTTCAGTATCGCGAATGATGTAGCGAAATATTTCGCCATTATTCCCGCCGCGTTTGCCGCTACCTATCCGCAGCTAAACACGCTCAACGTGATGGGGCTGCATTCGCCGAACTCCGCCATTCTGAGCGCGGTGATCTTTAACGCCCTGATTATTATTTTTCTGATCCCGCTGGCATTAAAAGGCGTGAGTTATAAGCCGCTTTCCGCATCGGCCATGCTGCGCCGTAATTTATGGATCTATGGTCTGGGTGGTCTGGTGGTGCCGTTTATTGGCATCAAAGTGATTGATGTGCTGCTGACCCTGCTGGGTCTGGCGTGAGGTGTATGATGATCGGTTTACGTCCTGCTTTTTCGACAATGTTATTTCTGCTGTTATTGACCGGCGGCGTGTATCCGCTTCTGACCACGGCGCTGGGGCAGTGGTGGTTTCCCTGGCAGGCTAATGGCTCGCTGATTCATAAAGACAATGTGATACGCGGCTCAGCGCTTATCGGACAATCGTTTACCGCCGCGGGCTATTTTCATGGCCGGCCCTCCGCCACCGCCGATACGCCTTATAATCCACTGGCGTCGGGCGGAAGCAACCTGGCCGCCAGCAATCCCGAACTGGATGCGCAAATTCAGGCCCGCGTCGCCGCGCTACGCGCCGCTAACCCCCAGGCGAGTTCCGCGGTTCCGGTTGAGCTGACGACGGCGTCGGCAAGCGGGCTGGATAATAATCTGACGCCCGGCGCCGCGGCATGGCAACTCCCCCGCGTGGCGGCGGCTCGCCAGCTTCCCGTTGAACAGGTCGCGCAACTGGTTGCAGAATATACGCACAGGCCGCTGGCGAGCTTTCTTGGGCAACCAGTGGTGAATATTGTTGAGCTTAATCTGGCGCTGGATGCGCTACAGGGACACAGAGCGAAATGAACGACGAACCCTTGCGTCCTGATCCGGATCGCTTGTTGGAACAAACGCCCCCGCCCCACCGGGGGAAGTTGAAAATTTTCTTCGGCGCCTGCGCAGGCGTCGGAAAAACCTGGGCGATGCTGGCGCAAGCGCAGCGGCTGCGAGCGCAGGGGCTGGATGTGGTGATCGGCGTGGTAGAAACACATGGCCGTAAAGAGACCGCCGCGCTACTTGACGGGCTGACCATTCTGCCGCCAAAACGTCACTCGCACCGGGGGCGGCAAATCCGCGAATTTGACCTGGATGCCGCCCTCGCCCGGCGTCCGGCGCTGATTTTAATGGATGAGCTGGCGCACAGTAACGCGCCTGGCTCACGCCATCCTAAGCGCTGGCAGGATATTGAAGAGCTGCTGGAAGCGGGAATCGACGTTTTCACCACCGTGAATGTACAACATCTGGAAAGTCTGAACGATGTGGTGAGCGGCGTCACGGGGATTCAGGTGCGCGAAACTGTCCCCGATCCCTTTTTTGATGCCGCCGATGAAGTCGTACTGGTCGATCTGCCGCCCGACGATCTGCGCCAACGGCTCAACGAAGGTAAAGTGTATATCGCCGGTCAGGCGGAACGCGCTATTGAACATTTTTTCCGCAAGGGCAATCTGATCGCCCTCCGCGAGCTGGCGCTACGCCGGACAGCCGATCGCGTGGACGATCAGATGCGCGCCTGGCGCGCGCATCCGGGCGAAGAAAAAGTATGGCATACCCGCGATGCGATTTTACTGTGTATCGGGCATAACACCGGCAGCGAAAAACTGGTGCGTACCGCGGCGCGTCTGGCCTCCCGGCTCGGCAGCGTCTGGCACGCCGTCTATGTCGAAACGCCAACGTTACACCGCTTACCGGAAAAGCAACGACGGGCCATTTTAAGCGCGCTGCGCCTGGCGCAGGAGCTTGGCGCGGAAACCGCCACCCTGTCCGATCCCGCCGAAGAGAAAGCGGTCGTGCGCTATGCCCGCGAGCATAATCTGGGGAAAATCGTCATGGGCCGCCCGGCGTCGCGACGCTGGTGGCGACGTGACGCTTTCGCCGACCGTCTTGCCAGGCGCGCGCCGGATCTCGATCAGGTGATCGTCGCGCTGGAAGAACCGCCTGCCCGCGCGTTGGCGCAAACGCCTGATAACCGACCTTTTAAAGAGAAATGGCGTGGGCAGATTCAGGGCTGTCTGGTCGCCGTGGCGCTTTGCGCCATCACCACGCTTATCGCTATGCAGTGGCTTGTCACCTTCGACGCCGCCAATCTGGTGATGCTCTATTTGCTGGGCGTAGTGGTGATTGCGCTGCTTTACGGACGCTGGCCGTCGGTGGTGGCGACGGTGATTAACGTGGCGAGTTTCGATCTCTTTTTTATCGCGCCACGCGGTACGCTCGCCGTTTCGGACGTGCAGTATTTGCTGACCTTTGCTGTGATGCTGACGGTTGGTCTGGTAATTGGTAATCTTACTGCCGGGGTGCGCTATCAGGCGCGCGTCGCCCGTTATCGGGAACAACGTACCCGCCATTTATATGAAATGTCTAAAGCACTGGCCGTCGGGCGTAGCGAACATGATATCGCCGCGACCAGCGAGCGGTTTATCGCCTCGACGTTTCAGGCGCGCAGCCAAATTTTATTACCTGATGCTAACGGTAAGTTGCGGCCTCTCACCCACCAGCAAGGCATGACGCCGTGGGACGACGCAATTGCGCGCTGGAGTTTTGATAAAGGCCAGCCTGCCGGCGCAGGCACCGATACCCTCCCAGGCGTGCCTTATCAAATCCTGCCGCTGAAAAGCGCCGATAAAACATACGGTCTGGCTATCGTCGAACCGGGTAATTTGCGTCAGTTAATGGTGCCGGAACAGCAACGCCTGCTGGAAACATTTACTCTGCTTGTCGCCAACGCGCTGGAACGACTGACGCTAACCGCCAGCGAAGAACAGGCGCGTCTCGCCAGCGAGCGCGAAAGTATTCGCAACGCTCTGCTGGCGGCGCTATCGCATGATTTACGCACGCCGCTGACGGTATTGTTCGGCCAGGCGGAAATTTTGACGCTGGATTTAGCCAGCGCAGGATCGCCCCACGCGCGTCAGGCCAGTGAAATCCGCCAGCATATTCTCAACACCACCCGGCTGGTGAATAATTTGCTGGATATGGCGCGTATTCAGTCCGGCGGGTTTAATCTTAAAAAAGAGTGGCTGACGCTGGAAGAGGTCGTCGGTAGCGCGTTACAGATGTTAGAGCCGGGTTTATTGCATCCGATTACATTGTCGCTGCCGCAACAGTTAACGCTTATCCATGTCGATGGCCCCTTATTTGAGCGTGTCCTGATCAACTTGCTGGAAAACGCCGTTAAGTACGCCGGGCCGCAGGCCAGTATCGGCATTGATGCTGCGGTTAAGGACGATCGTTTACAACTGGATGTCTGGGATAACGGGCCGGGTATTCCTGCGGGGCAAGAACAGAAGATTTTCGATAAGTTCGCCCGCGGCAACAAAGAGTCCTCCGTCCCCGGCGTGGGGCTGGGGCTGGCGATTTGCCATGCTATCGTAGAGGTACACGGCGGCACGCTTACCGCCTATAATCGACCGCAGGGCGGCGCCTGTTTCCGTGTGACGCTGCCGCAAGGAAAGCCACCTGAACTTGATGATTTTCATGAGGATATGTGACAAACGTTCTGATTGTTGAAGATGAACAGGCCATCCGCCGCTTTCTGCGCGCCGCGCTGGAAGGCGACGGCCTGCGCGTGTATGAAGCTGAAACATTACAACGTGGTTTACTGGAAGCCGCCACGCGAAAGCCCGATCTGATTATTCTCGATCTCGGCCTGCCGGACGGCGACGGAATCGATTTTATTCGCGACCTGCGTCAGTGGAGCGCAATACCGGTGATTGTCCTTTCCGCCCGCAGCGAAGAAAGCGATAAGATTGCCGCGCTTGACGCCGGAGCTGATGATTACCTGAGCAAGCCATTCGGCATTGGCGAGTTGCAGGCGCGTTTGCGTGTCGCGCTGCGACGGCACGCCGCCAGCCCTTGCGCCGATCCGATCGTCCGCTTTTCCGGCGTGACGGTCGATCTCGCCGCACGGTTGATCCACCGTGGCGACGAAGAAATCCATCTGACGCCGATTGAGTTCCGCCTGCTGGCGGTATTACTCAATAATGCCGGCAAGGTATTAACCCAACGGCAGTTATTAAACCAGGTCTGGGGCCCTAACGCCGTGGAGCATAGCCACTATTTGCGCATCTATATGGGACATTTACGCCAGAAACTGGAACAAGATCCCACCCGCCCACGCCATTTTATTACCGAAACCGGAATTGGCTATCGCTTTATGCCGTGAATAGCCATTCATTATTTTTAAATAACTTCTAATTTTTATGTCATTTATTTTCGGCGTCGCGAATAATTATTTTCGCGGCGATATTATATTTTATGAAGGATACAAAAAACATATAATTAACATTTAAGAAACAATCCGTTATTTCACAGCACGATATGCATAATCGCCGACTAATTATTTTTCAAATGATCGTTTTTTGTTGATCTGGTTCACAGATCGCTGGCGCTCCCTGGATAAAATATCCATGCTTTCAATAAATCAATGAAAGGACCTCAAAATGGAAAATAATAATCGTTTTATGCCCCATATAAGGCGGACAACGCATATTATGATGTTTGCCCACCGTAATAGTTTCGATTTTCATTTCTTTAATGCCCGGTAGTTTTTCTGCTACGGGTACTTCAGCATACAGGTCTTTCCGACCCTTATGTCATTCAGGTCTATTGCCTAAATAACTCGAATTGTTAAAAGCGACAGCACGGTAATTCCTTTACACCAAGCCAGCTAACCATCTGGTTTGATAGAAGAAATTCCGACTCAGCGCAATTTTAGTTATCACGGTTTCTGCCTGTATATCGTAGTACTCAACTCCTTAAATCCTGAATTTCCTGCAACCGGACGGGTTGGGATTTATTACATCTAAAATAAAGCTAATTTACTGATTTTTTTATCAGCGGGATAGCTTTGATTTTTTCCGGAAGAATCAGTTTCTCATGCGAGAAATTGAGGGCTTGCTATTACCTGAAATAAAGAGATGAAAAAATGTCAGAATTAAAAATTGCCGTTAGCCGTCATTGCCCGGATTGTTTTTCTACACACCGTAATATTGTAAATGTTGATGAGAGTCGTTTCATCGACGTGGCTGCCATCGTGTTATCCATCGACGACATTGAACACGGAAAACTCGATGAAATCGACGCAACGGGTTACGGTATTCCCGTGTTTGTCGCGACTCATGACGAAGGGCGCGTACCGCCTGAGTATTTGCCGCGTATCTCTGGTGTATTCGAATATAATGAATCCCGTACTGCCTTCTATGGTCGCCAGTTGGAAACCGCAGCAAGCCACTACGAAACGCAGTTACGTCCGCCGTTTTTCCGCGCGCTGGTGGATTATGTCAACCAGGGCAACAGCGCATTTGACTGCCCGGGGCATCAGGGCGGCGAATTCTTCCGCCGTCATCCTGCCGGTAATCAGTTCGTGGAATACTTTGGCGAAACGCTCTTCCGCTCCGACCTATGCAACGCGGACGTGGCGATGGGCGATCTGCTGATTCACGAAGGCGCGCCTTGCATTGCGCAGCAACATGCGGCGAAAGTCTTTAACGCCGATAAGACCTACTTTGTGCTGAACGGGACCTCCTCCTCTAACAAAGTCGTACTCAACGCGCTGTTAACGCCGGGCGATCTGGTACTGTTTGACCGTAACAACCACAAATCTAACCACCACGGCGCATTATTGCAGGCGGGCGCAACGCCAGTTTATCTGGAAACCGCGCGTAACCCGTATGGTTTTATCGGCGGGATCGACGCTCACTGCTTCGAAGAAGATTACCTGCGCGAGCTGATTAGCGAAGTCGCGCCGCAGCGTGCCCGCGAAGCACGTCCATTCCGTCTGGCCGTCATCCAGTTAGGCACCTACGACGGTACCATTTATAACGCCCGTCAGGTCGTCGATAAAATTGGTCATCTGTGCGACTACATCCTGTTTGACTCCGCCTGGGTCGGCTATGAACAATTTATTCCGATGATGGCTGATTGTTCGCCGCTGCTGCTGGAACTGAACGAAAACGATCCGGGTATTCTGGTGACGCAGTCCGTTCACAAACAACAAGCCGGTTTCTCCCAGACCTCGCAGATCCATAAAAAAGATAGCCATATCAAAGGGCAATCGCGCTACGTTCCGCATAAGCGCATGAACAACGCCTTTATGATGCACGCCTCCACCAGCCCGTTCTATCCGCTGTTCGCCGCGCTGGACGTTAACGCCAAAATGCACGAAGGCGTCAGCGGTCGCAATATGTGGATGGATTGCGTGGTTAACGGCATCGATGCCCGTAAATTGATCCTCGAAAACTGTCATCACATCCGTCCGTTCGTACCGGAACTGATTGATGGTAAGCCGTGGCAGTCATACCCGACGTCAGAGATCGCCAGCGATCTGCGCTTCTTCCACTTCGTTCCGGGAGAACACTGGCATGCGTTTGAAGGCTATGCCGAACATCAGTACTTTGTCGACCCTTGCAAACTGCTGCTCACCACACCGGGCATTAATGCAGCGAGCGGCGAATATGAAGACTTTGGCGTTCCTGCCACGATTCTCGCCAACTTCCTGCGCGAGAACGGCGTTGTGCCGGAAAAATGCGACCTCAACTCCATTCTGTTCCTGCTGACGCCGGCAGAAGACATGGCGAAGTTACAACAGCTTGTCGCCCTGCTGGCTCGTTTCGAAAAACTGCTGGAAGCTGATGCGCCGTTAGCGGAAGTATTACCGTCCATCTACAAACAGCATGAAGCGCGTTATGCCGGCTATACCCTGCGTCAGCTTTGCCAGGAGATGCACGATCTCTATGCGCGGCACAACGTGAAACAACTGCAAAAAGAGATGTTCCGTAAATCGCATTTCCCGAAAGTCAGTATGAATCCGCAAGAGGCCAACTATGCCTATCTGCGCGGCGAGGTCGAACTGGTTCGCCTGCCGGAAGCGGAAGGTCGTATCGCGGCTGAAGGCGCTCTGCCTTACCCGCCGGGAGTGCTGTGTGTAGTTCCGGGTGAAATCTGGGGCGGTTCTGTCCTGCGTTACTTCAGCGCCCTGGAAGAAGGGATCAACCTGCTGCCGGGCTTTGCGCCTGAACTGCAGGGCGTTTATATCGAAGAACACGACGGCCGTAAGCAGGTCTGGTGCTACGTCATTAAACCTCGTGACGCGCAACGCTCCCTGCTGAAGGAGGAAAAATTATGAGTAAACCTAAATCCAATAAAATGGGTGTCGTGCAGCTCACAATTCTGACTATGGTCAACATGATGGGCTCCGGGATCATCATGCTACCGACCAAACTGTCTGAAGTCGGCACGATATCCATTATCTCCTGGCTGGTCACCGCCGTCGGCTCGATGGCGCTGGCCTGGGCGTTTGCGAAATGCGGTATGTTTAGCCGTAAATCCGGCGGCATGGGCGGTTACGCCGAATATGCCTTCGGTAAATCCGGCAACTTTATGGCGAACTATACCTACGGCGTCTCGCTGCTGATCGCCAACGTGGCTATCGCCATCTCTGCTGTCGGCTATGGCACCGAACTGTTCGGCGCCGCGCTGACGCCGCTCCAGATCGGTCTGGCGACTATCGCCGTATTGTGGGTTTGTACCATCGCAAACTTTGGCGGCGCGCGTATTACCGGACAGATCAGTAGCGTTACCGTCTGGGGCGTCATCATTCCGGTTGTCGGCCTGTGCATCATTGGCTGGTTCTGGTTTAGCCCCAGCATGTACGTAGCGTCATGGAACCCGCACCATGTTCCGTTCTTTAGCGCGGTCGGTTCTTCCATCGCCATGACGTTGTGGGCATTTCTTGGACTGGAATCCGCCTGCGCCAACGCAGACGTGGTCGAGAATCCGGAAAAGAACGTCCCCATTGCGGTACTGGGCGGTACGCTGGGCGCGGCGGTCATCTATATCGTTTCGACTAACGTGATTGCCGGGATTGTGCCGAACATGGATCTGGCGAACTCCACGGCGCCGTTTGGTCTGGCGTTTGCACAGATGTTCACGCCTGCGGTAGGTAAAGTGATCATGGCGCTGATGGTAATGTCCTGCTGCGGCTCGCTGCTGGGCTGGCAGTTCACTATCGCTCAGGTCTTTAAATCCTCCGCTGACGAAGGCTATTTCCCGAAAGTCTTCTCTCGTGTAACGAAAGTCGACGCGCCGGTTCAGGGGATGTTGATTATTGTGATTATTCAGACTGGCCTGTCGCTGATGACCATTAGCCCGTCGCTGAATAGTCAGTTTAACGTCCTGGTTAACCTGGCGGTGGTGACGAACATTATTCCGTATATTCTGTCGATGGCCGCGCTGGTTATCATTCAGAAAATGGCGAATGTGCCGTCATCAAAAGCGAAAGTCGCTAACTTCGTGGCCTTCGTTGGCGCCATGTATAGCTTCTACGCGCTATATTCCTCCGGTGAAGAAGCCATGCTGTACGGCTCAATTGTGACCTTCCTCGGCTGGACGTTATACGGCCTGGTCTCACCGCGTTTTGAATTGAAAAATAAACACGGCTGATGGCGCGCCCGGGCTGCGGTAACAGTAGTCCGGGCATTTTCACTCTTTGAATAAGATAATAGAAATGAGTAATCCAGAACGGGAAGTCACTGATATAGCAGAAATACTGGCTATTCTCAGTAAACACGAAGTGTGTCGGATAGGGTTTAACGACAATCTCTGCCCGTATGTTGTCCCCGTAAATTTTGGCTACGAGTATCAGAACGGACGCTGGATATTTTATTTTCACGGCGCACGCACCGGGAAAAAGATGCGTCTGTT
The DNA here is from genome assembly GCF_020181675.1 of Salmonella sp. A7. Lineage (NCBI taxonomy): Bacteria > Pseudomonadati > Pseudomonadota > Gammaproteobacteria > Enterobacterales > Enterobacteriaceae > Salmonella > Salmonella sp. A7. The sequence goes on from NZ_CP084001.1 coordinate 3,122,853, forward strand.
ACGTAAGAACCCGGCAGTATGCATTGAAATGGACGGCGACCATGCATTACTACGTGCCGATGACCCCTGTGATTATAGCTACGCCTACACCAGCGTTTTCGCCACCGGACTGGCATCGATATTGCAAACACGCGAGGAGATGCGCTACGGCCTGGACGTCATTATGCGCCAGACCGATCCGGGAAAAACCTTCAGTTATCGGGAAGATATGATGAAAGCGGTTTGCGTGGTGCGTATCGAATGCGACACCCTCACCTGCCGCCGACACCTGGCGACTCAGAGCGAATAAGTCTGATATCACACGCGCCTTATCCGGCCTGGAGGCGATTTACAGGCCTGATAAGCGCAGCGCCGTTAATACAAAAAAGGAGCCGTAAGGCTCCTTTTTCTTTCGTATCACCCATCAGGCGTTTTTCAATACTTCGCTAACGATTTCAACGGCTTCTTTCTCAATCTGCTTGCGATGTTCTTCCCCCAGGAAGCTTTCGCAATAGATCTTGTAAGCGTCTTCCGTACCGGATGGACGCGCGGCGAACCAGCCGTTATCGGTCATTACCTTCAGGCCGCCAATCGATGCGCCATTACCCGGCGCTGCGGTAAGACGCGCGGTAATCGGGTCGCCTGCCAGCGTGCTGGCGCTGACCATTTCCGGAGACAGTTTAGACAATGCCGCTTTCTGGGCCGAGGTCGCTGCCGCCTGCAGACGGTTATAGCTCGGCGCGCCAAAACGCGCTGCCAGTTCATTGTAATGCTCTTGCGGGTTTTTCCCGGTAACGGCGGTGATTTCCGCCGCCAGCAGGCACATGATGATACCGTCTTTATCGGTAGACCACGGCGTACCGTCGAAACGCAGGAACGAAGCGCCCGCGCTCTCTTCCCCGCCGAAACCAAAGCTGCCGTCGAACAAACCGTCAACAAACCATTTGAAGCCAACCGGCACTTCCACCAGCTTGCGTCCCAAATCATTCACCACGCGGTCAATCATCGCGGAAGAGACCAGCGTTTTACCGACAGCCACGTCTTTGCCCCACAGCGGACGATGCTGGAACAGATAGTTAATGGCGACCGCCAGATAATGGTTCGGGTTCATCAGCCCTGCAGGTGTCACAATGCCATGACGGTCGTAGTCCGGGTCGTTAGCGAAGGCCAGGTCAAACTTGTCACGCAGCGCCAGCAAACCCGCCATCGCGCATTCGGAGGAGCAATCCATGCGGATCGCGCCGTCTTTATCCAGATGCATAAAGCGGAAGGTTTGATCAACCTGATCGTTGACTAACGTCAGGTTAAGCTTGTAATGCTCTGCGATACGTTTCCAGTATTCAATACCGGAGCCGCCCAGCGGATCAACGCCCAGCGTCAGACCGGCTTTCTGAATCGCCGCCATATCAACGATATCCGCCAGCCCTTCGACAAACGGCTGTACCAGATCTACCGCTTTAACGTGGCCCGAGGCCATTGCCGCATCCAGAGAGATGCGCTTAACGCCTTGCAGGCCATCCGCCAGCAGCGCATTGGCGCGATCTTCTACCACTTTAGTGACGTTGGTGTCCGCCGGGCCGCCATTGGGCGGATTATATTTAATACCGCCATCTTCCGGCGGGTTGTGCGACGGCGTAATGACAATACCATCAGCCAGCGGGCCGCCTTTTTTGTTATGGACCAGGATAGCATTTGACACGGCAGGCGTTGGCGTGAAGCCATTATTTTCCTGCACGATAACGTCTACGCCGTTTGCCGCCAGCACTTCCAGCACGGAAATGAAGGCCGGTTCCGAGAGCGCATGGGTGTCTTTCCCCACATAGCAGGGGCCGGTAATGCCATTCTTCGCCCGCTCTTCAGCAATCGCCTGGGCGATCGCCAGAATATGCGGTTCGTTGAAACTGTGACGACCTGCGCTACCGCGATGGCCGGAAGTGCCAAATTTCACGGCATGTTCTGCATTCCCTGCCTCCGGTTTCAGTACATAATACTGCGCCGTCAGTTGGGCGACGTTAATCAAATCACTCTGTTGCGCGGGTTGTCCTGCGCGGTTGTGGATTGCCATTGCCTGGTCCTTCTAATGCAAGGATTAAATTGTTCCGCAAACCTTTTCAATCAATTCCGCCGGGAATTGCATTGACTGCATGATGTGTTCGATCATGCTGCATTTACGGCCGGTGTTGGTGTTGGTGATCACCCAGTACGGCGTGCCGGGAACGTGCTTAGGTTTAGTTTGATTCCCATTTTTCAGCAGCGTTTGTTCATCCGCCGCAAAATAGACGCGCGTGCGGCCATGCAACGACTCCGTCGCCTCCGCAAACGCGTGGTGATCCAGTGAATAGAGTGTAGTCAGAATCAGCATAAAGCGGTTGACCGCTTTTTTCTGCTCGGCATATTCGTCAGACAACAGCAGCTCACGCATCGCGCGAACTTTGTCTTTTACCGGGTTGACCGGTTTCGCTTCGGCAACGGGTTGCGCCGCAGGCGTCCCCTTCACCGCTGAAGCCGTTGGCTGTGTCGTGGCGGAAAACTTCAACATACGCCGTAAAATGTCGGATGCGCTCTCGCCGATATGCTTGGTGTGGCTGGCAATATAGCTATAGAGTTCATCATCAACTTCAATCGTTTTCATCTTAATCCAGTGCGATGTCTTTGCTGAATACAAGTCATTGGGATTATAGGAACAAATCCCAACAGCGGATAGCGTTAAGCCCGGCTGACAAAAAAACTCGGAGTAAACCTTAGAGGTTGCAGCCCAGTGGCAGAATGGTCAACATAATACCCTAACCCGACAGAGCGAAAAAAAGAACTTTGCCATGAAATTAAACATCCGAGCGCAATCTGCACAAAACCTGCACAATAATTCCCCCATCGTTCTCGTTCATGGTCTGTTTGGCAGCCTGGACAACCTCGGCGTACTGGCGCGCGATCTGGTGACCGATCACGACATTATTCAGGTCGATATGCGCAATCATGGTTTATCGCCGCGCGATCCGGTCATGGATTATCCGGCAATGGCCCAGGATCTTCTGGATACGCTTGACGCGCAGCAGATTGAAAAAGCGACGTTTATTGGTCATTCCATGGGCGGAAAAGCGGTAATGGCGCTGACGGCGCTGGCGCCCGATCGCATCGATCGTCTGGTCGCGATTGATATCGCCCCCGTGGATTATCACGTTCGCCGCCACGATCGCATTTTCGCGGCCATTAACGCCGTCAGCGAATCCGACGCGACATCCCGCCAACAGGCGGCAGGGATTATGCGCCAGCACCTCAACGAAGAAGGCGTGATCCAGTTTCTGTTAAAATCCTGGGCTGAAGGCGAATGGCGTTTTAATGTTCCGGTATTATGGGAGCAGTATCCGCATATCGTCGGCTGGGAAACCATTCCGCCCTGGGAATATCCGGCGCTGTTTATTCCAGGCGGTAACTCGCCGTACGTGACCGAAGCGTACCGCGACGCGCTGCTGGCGCAATTCCCTCTGGCGCGCGCGCATGTGATCGCCGGCGCGGGCCACTGGGTACATGCTGAAAAACCAGAGGCGGTTCTGCGCGCCATCCGCCGTTATCTGCACGATAAACGCTAACTGATTAAAAACTCATCGCCTGTGCGCGATTACGCGCGCGGGCGTTGGCGTCGCTTCCTCGCTGATGTATGATGGCGCGCTATCCATCCGGGCATAAGCCTGGCTGATTGTTTCCCCCGAAGTCACCAAAATCATGGCCAAAGAACAAACGGACCGTACGACATTAGATCTGTTCGCGCACGAGCGTCGCCCGGGACGACCTAAAACGAATCCGCTTTCGCGCGATGAACAGTTACGCATCAACAAGCGCAACCAGTTAAAACGCGACAAAGTTCGTGGCCTCAAGCGTGTCGAATTAAAACTCAACGCACAAGCGGTTGACGCGCTGAATGAGCTGGCCGAAGCGCGCAACATTAGCCGCAGCGAGCTCATTGAAGAAATATTAATGAAGCAGCTTATGGCGCTGCGCGGCCAGGGTTTAGTCTGAAAATAAGTTTTGTTTCATATTTCGTGTAGCAGAGCGTGCAGTCCCGCGTGATTGCTGTTTCCGCATATCTGCCTGTTCTGCTATGATTGCCCTTATCCGTGGGCAATTCGCCACCACCATTTCAATAAGTTTCAAGAGGTTATTTTACTCATGGCAATCACTGGCATCTTTTTCGGCAGCGACACCGGTAATACCGAAAATATCGCAAAAATGATTCAAAAACAGCTTGGTAAAGACGTTGCCGATGTGCATGACATTGCAAAAAGCAGTAAAGAAGACCTGGAAGGGTATGACATTCTGCTGCTGGGCATCCCAACCTGGTACTATGGCGAAGCGCAATGTGACTGGGATGACTTCTTCCCGACTCTCGAAGAGATTGACTTTAACGGTAAGCTGGTGGCGCTGTTTGGCTGTGGCGATCAGGAAGACTACGCGGAATACTTCTGTGATGCGCTGGGCACGATTCGCGACATTATTGAGCCGCGCGGCGCCACGATTGTGGGTCACTGGCCAACCGCAGGCTATCATTTTGAAGCCTCTAAAGGTCTGGCTGACGACGATCATTTTGTCGGCCTGGCGATTGACGAAGACCGTCAGCCTGAACTGACCGCCGAGCGTGTTGAAAAATGGGTTAAGCAAGTTTCAGCTGAATTGCACCTCGACGACATCCTCAACGCCTAATCTTATGCGGCGCAGCGTTATATCTGCGCCGCATCAATAGACAAGACCAATCAAAATAATTGCTACAAATTTGTAACTTTCGCACCCATCCCTGTACAATGTCCGGGTGTAATCAGGTGGCGCCAGAATTTGCAGGCAAAACCACAGTTTTATTAACATCTGCGAGAGACTTGCGGTTTTCATTTCGGCATGGCAGTCCTATAATGATACGCATTATCTTGAGTGCAATTTCTGTCACTTCTCTAATGAAGTGAATCGTTTAGCAACAGGACAGATTCCGCATGACTGACAACAATACCGCATTAAAGAAGGCTGGCCTGAAAGTAACGCTTCCTCGTTTAAAAATTCTGGAAGTTCTTCAGGAACCAGATAACCATCACGTCAGTGCGGAAGATTTATACAAACGCCTGATCGACATGGGTGAAGAAATCGGTCTGGCAACCGTATACCGTGTGCTGAACCAGTTTGACGATGCCGGTATCGTGACCCGCCATAATTTTGAAGGCGGTAAATCCGTTTTTGAACTGACGCAACAGCATCATCACGACCATCTTATCTGCCTTGACTGCGGAAAAGTGATTGAATTTAGTGATGACTCTATTGAAGCGCGCCAGCGTGAAATTGCGGCGAAACACGGTATTCGTTTAACTAATCACAGCCTCTATCTTTACGGCCACTGCGCTGAAGGCGACTGCCGCGAAGACGAGCACGCGCACGATGACGCGACTAAATAAGTGTAAATCTTTCGAAGAGCCAACCGCCCGGTTGGCTTTTTTATATCCTCCTCTTTCCTGCCGCTTGATGTTGATTTAATGTAAAAAACGCTATCGCATCTCAGGAGAGCAGGAATGGAGCTTCGCCAGTTACGCTATTTCGTGCGTATTATTGAAACCGGCAGTATGGGCAGCGCCGCACAGGATCTTGATATTGGCGTTTCAGCATTAAGTCAACAGATGTCCCGTCTGGAAAACGAGCTCGCCATCCGTCTGCTGCAGCGCACCTCGCGCGGCGTAACGCCAACCAACGCCGGGCTGGCCTTTTATTCACAGGCGCAACTCGCCCTGCGTCATGCTGACGACGCGATTCTCGCCGCCAGAGAAGCGCGCCTTTCTGGTCATGTGAGCGTAGGAATGGCCCCCAGTACCGCCTCCATACTGGGTATACCGTTTATCCATGCCATGCAGGAAAACTATGCCGATGTCCGACTGCATGTGGTGGAAAGCTTGTCCGGTAATCTGGAAAGAATGATCAATACCCGCCAGATTGATTTAGCCGTTGTCTTTCAAAAAGATAAAATCCTGCGCTGGAGCGCCAGACCGATCCTTGAAGAACAGCTTTTTCTGATTGGCTCCCATGCCCTGCTGGCGGCGCTTCCTGATAACCCGATCACACCTGAACAACTGGCAGGCATTCCGCTCATTATGCCAAGCCAGGGACACGGGCTGCGCGGCAGGCTGGACGCTGTCTGCCAGGAACATGCGCTTAACGTTGAAATCGTCGCGGAAATTGACGGCCTGGCGTTGTTGATGCGCGCCGTGCGCGACGGTCTTGGCGCCACGTTGCAGCCCGGCGCGGCGATTTCTCATCTGGATAACGACGCGCTACGCGTGATCGGCGTCCATAATCCGGTACTCAGCCGCCCCAATTTTTTAGTCAGCCTGTCGGATGATGAACTGACGCCCGCCGGCCTTGCAGCCAGAGTAGTCCTTACCAAAGTTATGCGTCAGTTAGTCGACGCCGGTGAATGGCCAGGCGCAACCCTTTACGCTTACTAAACCCCTGTTTAGCGCTACCTGATAGCGCGCCGCTTATTTATCCGTATACATTTCAATTACAAATTTAACAAATAGTTAAATGGTACGGGAGTATAAGATGGTTGATGTACTGGTGATAGGCGGAGGCAATGCCGCATTATGCGCCGCCCTGACCGCACGGGAAGCGGGCGCATCGGTTCTGCTGCTGGAGGCTGCCCCGCGGGAATGGCGCGGCGGAAATTCTCAGCACACACGAAACCTGCGCTGTATGCATGATGCGCCGCAGGATGTGCTGGTAGAAAGCTATCCTGAAGAGGAATTCTGGCAGGATCTGTGGCGAGTCACCGACGGCAACACCAACGAGGCGCTGGCGCGGCTGGTCATTCGCACCTCTTCGCAATGCCGCGACTGGATGCGCAAACATGGCGTTAACTTTCAACCGCCACTGTCTGGGGCGCTCCACGTTGCGCGCACCAATGCGTTTTTTATGGGCGGCGGGAAAGCGCTCGTCAATGCCTATTACCGTAGCGCCGAACGGCTGGGCGTACAGATTCGCTATAACACGCCGGTTCACGCGCTTGAACTTCATGACGGCGAATTCGTGGCAGCGCTGGCGGGTAGCGAACGTATTACCGCCAAAGCCTGCGTATTAGCGGCTGGCGGTTTCGAATCAAACCGTGAATGGCTGCGGGAAGCCTGGGGAGAAAACGCCCGCGGCGAATGGCCCGCGGATAATTTCCTGATTCGCGGCACGCGTTTTAACCAGGGCGTATTACTCAAATTTATGATGGATGCCGGCGCGGATATCATTGGCGATCCGTCCCAGTCGCACTGCGTAGCGATTGATGCCAGGGCGCCGCTGTACGACGGCGGTATTTGTACTCGCGTGGATTGCGTATCGCTGGGTATTGTCGTGAATCGCGACGCCGAACGTTTTTATGATGAAGGCGAAGATTTCTGGCCGAAGCGTTACGCCATTTGGGGGCGGCTGGTGGCTCAACAGCCAGGACAAATTGGCTATTCGATTATTGACAGCAAAGCCATCGGCCACTTTATGCCGCCGGTTTTTCCTGGCGCGCAGGCCAATACGCTGGCAGAACTGGCCTGCCAGTTGGGGCTGGACGCGGAAAAATTTACCCATACCGTCACGCAGTATAACCAGGCCTGCCAACCCGGTCATTTTGATCATACCTTGCTTGATGACTGCGCCACCAAAAACCTGACGCCGGCGAAAACCCACTGGGCGCGCCCGCTTGATGCGCCGCCCTACTACGGTTATGCGCTGCGACCCGGCATCACGTTTACCTACCTGGGCCTGAAAGTTAACGAACGTGCCGCGGTGCATTTTGCCGGTCATCCAAGCCGCAACCTGTTTGTTGCCGGCGAGATGATGGCAGGAAATGTTCTGGGCAAGGGGTATACCGCAGGCGTAGGCATGTCTATCGGCACAACCTTTGGCCGCATTGCGGGAATAGAAGCCGCCCGCGCGGCGCACAAGGAGGCGCAGCATGAAACAGCTTGAAAAATTAATCATTGAGGCCACCGTGCTTACCGAACCGGAAGCCGAGGTCGAACGCGTCATGCAAGTGTGTAACGCATGTCGCTACTGCGAAGGTTTTTGCGCGGTATTTCCGGCGATGACCCAGCGGCTCGAATTCGGTAAAGCCGATATTCATTATCTGGCGAATTTATGTCATAACTGCGGTGCCTGCCTGCACGCGTGCCAGTACGCGCCACCCCATGAATTTGCCATTAACGTGCCGAAAGCGATGGCGCAAGCCCGCCTGGAGACGTATCAACAGTATGCCCAGCCCGCCGCTTTTGGCGCGTTATACCGCCGGGCGGGGATCACCGTCGCGCTGGCGCTGATAGTCGGTCTGACGCTCTTTTTATTACTGGCGATGGCGCTGAAAGGGTCGCTGATTCATCCACCGCTGGCCGGTGACTTCTATCAAATTTTTCCGCATAGCCTGCTGGCATGGATGTTTGGCTCAGTTTTTGTGCTGGCAATCGGTTTGCTTATGGCGGGCGTAATTCGCTTCTGGCGTGAGATCTCGCCGGGCGTACCGCGTTCGGCGGAGATTGCGGAAGCGTCGCACAATGCGTTAACGCTGAAATATCTCGACGGCGGTCACGGCAAAGGTTGTAACGAAGCGGACGATGCGTTCACGCTGCTGCGCCGTCGCTTTCATCACTTTACCTTCTACGGTTTTATGCTCTGTTTTGCCGCCACGGTCGTGGCGACGGGCTATCACTATGTCGCCGGTTGGGAAGCGCCCTACCCGTTTTTTAGCCTGCCGGTCATGCTCGGCACTCTGGGCGGTATCGGTCTGCTTATCGGCCCGGCCGGGCTACTGTGGCTCAATCTGCGGCGGTCGCCGTTACATGGCGATGCGCGCCAGAAACCCATGGATCGCAGCTTTATTCTGCTGCTGTTCTTAACCAGTCTTACCGGGCTGGCGCTGCTGGCAGGCAGAGACACCAGCGGAATGGGCATACTGCTGGCGCTCCATTTAGGCGTGGTGATGGCGCTCTTTCTCACCCTTCCCTACGGAAAATTCGCCCACGGATTTTTCCGCTGCGCGGCCTTACTCAAATGGGCAATTGAGAAGCGACGCGGAAAACATGCGGGGGATACAGGCAACTGACCCGCAACATCTTACCCATAAAACAATAAAGACAGTGGAGAGCAAACCCTATGGCACAACACACACCTGCAACATCGCGCGCCGGCACGTTCGGCGCAATACTGCGCGTGACAAGCGGCAATTTTCTTGAACAGTTTGATTTTTTCTTGTTCGGATTTTACGCCACCTATATCGCCAGAACGTTTTTTCCGGCGGAAAGCGAATTTGCCTCATTAATGTTGACCTTTGCCGTCTTTGGCTCCGGTTTTTTAATGCGCCCCGTCGGCGCGATTGTGCTTGGCGCCTATATTGACAGAATCGGACGTCGTAAAGGGCTGATGGTGACGCTGGCGATTATGGGCTGCGGTACGTTGCTCATCGCCCTCGTCCCCGGCTACCAAACGATCGGCCTGGCAGCGCCTGCGTTGGTGCTGTTGGGCCGGTTATTACAAGGATTTTCTGCGGGCGTTGAGTTAGGCGGCGTCTCGGTCTATCTGTCCGAAATCGCAACGCCAGGCAATAAAGGGTTTTATACCAGTTGGCAATCCGCCAGTCAGCAGGTCGCGATTGTTGTCGCCGCGTTGATTGGTTATAGCCTGAATATCACGCTGGGACACGACGCGATATCGGAGTGGGGCTGGCGAATTCCGTTCTTTATCGGCTGTATGATCATTCCGCTGATATTTGTTTTACGTCGTTCATTACAAGAAACAGAAGCGTTTTTACAACGCAAGCATCGCCCCGACACCAGGGAAATTTTTGCAACTATCGCCAAAAACTGGCGCATTATTACGGCCGGAACGCTGCTGGTGGCGATGACCACCACAACGTTTTATTTTATCACCGTTTATACGCCGACCTATGGCAGAACCGTGCTTAATCTCAGCGCGCGGGACAGTTTGATCGTTACCATGTTGGTGGGGGTGTCCAATTTTATCTGGTTACCCATTGGCGGCGCGATTTCCGACCGGATTGGCCGTCGCGCCGTGTTAATGGGCATTACGTTGCTGGCGCTAATCACCACCTGGCCAGTCATGCAGTGGCTGACCGCCGCGCCCGACTTTACCCGCATGACGCTGGTACTGCTGTGGTTCTCTTTCTTTTTTGGCATGTATAACGGCGCAATGGTCGCGGCGTTAACCGAAGTGATGCCAGTCTATGTGCGTACCGTTGGTTTCTCACTGGCCTTTAGCCTGGCGACAGCGATTTTTGGCGGCCTGACGCCGGCCATCTCTACCGCGCTGGTAAAGTTAACCGGCGATAAAAGCTCGCCCGGCTGGTGGCTGATGTGCGCGGCGTTATGTGGACTTGCCGCGACGGCGATGCTGTTTGTACGTCTGAGTCGCGGCTATATCGCGGCAGAAAATAAAGCCTGAAAAAACCACGGGCGGAAAACATTCGCCCGTGGGTGGCAAAGCAGGGTTTTATTGCACGTTATTATGACTGCGAATTTCCTGCCAGACCTTATCGCAGTCAGCCTTGACCGCCTGATCGTTACCCGTGCGCGTCGCCTGAATGCACTGCTGATAGTCCAGTACCCGCACACTTTCTTCGTTAGCAAATTGCTGATGTTTGCGCTCTTTTTTAAGGACATTCAGTACGCTTTGGCAGGCCTCTATCTTCTCAGGCGAGCCCTGTGCGGTATTGATACAGGCGCTGTACGCCTCTTTCAGCCGGCTATCTTCTTCCGGCGCGGGTGATGACGCACAGGCCGTCAAACCGGCGGTCATGCTGGCGATGAGTAAAATTTTTTTCATAGGTCGTTCCTCAACAGCGCGGCAGACCGGCAGCCTGCCGCATCTGACATCAGAAAATAGTGAATGGCGCAATAACAATAAATTTCACGTCACGCTCATCCTGGAAGATGTTGCCGTAACCACCGCCCCAGCTTGGAATATTGGAGTGGTTGTCATATTCGGTGAAGTGCAGTTTGAACATGGTGCCTTTGGCACGCCCCTCCTGCAGGGTATAAACCGCATCCAGACTGTATGAGGACTCTTCGATAGTGCGGTTTTTGTCGTAGTAAGCATCCGGGTTACTTTGCCAGGTTGCCGGTTTAGCATCCCAGGCGTAAACATAAGACGCGCCCACAGCCCAGCCCGGCAGATTCCAGTTTTTCAGGTCATACATCGCGCCGAAGAAAACCGCCTTTTCACCGTTAGCGTTAAAGTCGGAGCGGTTATCCCACCAGATATCCAGACGACCGTTTGAAGAGGCGTAGGTTGGCGTCATACGTTGCAGAAAATAGCCCTGCTGACCGTCCGCTTTCACCCAGGTGCCTTCCAGACGCAGGTCAACCACTTCCGCGACTTTGTAGCCGAAGGTCAACGCCTGCAGCCAGGCCGTACCGTCGTAAATATCATTCACGCTGCGATCGTCTACTTTGTCGCGCGCGCCGTAGAACTGGTAACTGGTGGTGAACGGATTGCCGCCTAAATCAAATTTATAGCTGGCCTTCGCGAAATATTGATCGACATAGCCTTCGGACTGACCAAACGCCGCTTCCAGCACCAGATCATTTTTGAAGTCGTACTTCGCGCCGATGGAGTGGAGATAATCCACATTGGTTTTTTTATCCGCCTGATAAAACTTATCCATTTCGGTATGCCACGGCGCTTTATATTCGTTAGTCCACATGTAGGAAAAACTTAACGCGCCCGCATCGCCATAGTCAAAACTGGCGCCGGCTTCCGCACCCTGATAGGTACCTGGCATAAAACTCCAGTGCGGCGCTAACAGCGTCTGACCGGTAGGCTGAATATAACCGGCGCGCGCCCAGACCGGGCCATATTTAAATTTCGCGGCGGCTTTATAAAGACTGATACCACTCTTATCGCCGGAATAGTCTTCGTCGTAGCCTTTATTCTTTTTCGAGAAGGCAATTTCGTTTGGATGACCGCTGTCGCCGTTTTCTGCCATTTCAATCGCGGTAAACGCTGCGATATCCAGACCGAACATATCCGCAGCGTAACCAGACTGAAAATCCAGGTTAGCGTTCCAGGTCGCATGAGAAAGGTTAGTTTTATATTTGTCGCCGTCGGTCACATCTTTGCGATCGCGTTCACGCTGCCAATAATAGATGCCGCCCGTTAACGTGGAGTCGTCGAAAAAGCCGGAGGCTTGCGCCTGCGGAACAACGATCCACCCCGACATTGCTGTGATACCGGCGATAGCCAGAGCCAGCGTACTACGTTTGCCACTAAACGTACGCATAAGTTAATCCTCTTTGACGTATAAATTGCTGCCGACAAAAGCGAACAGCGAAAAAATAAAAATAAAAAGTAGCGCTGAGAAACCTCATTTACTACGTTAAATAGACTATTTTTCGCGATGCGAATTATCAATCTCTTTCTGTAACCAGTATGTAATAATATGAGCAACCGCACATATTTAATTGCTTTCTGTTACATTCAACTGCTGGTGGGGGAAGCAGACCGCCAGAAAGAAAATTGACTTGTTTTCCATAGGCATGAAAATAATTGTCTCCTGTTGACCTGACGCTTATAACATTTAGATTAATAATCATTTATCAGATCAATAATTTTCAGAGAATAATTAATTCGCCTCGCAAAAAAGAGAATCGACTTAGAGCCTATCCCACCAGGCGTTATTGGCGCAGCCAGTTTGGACACGGACAGCGCGCAAAAACCGGAGCGTACACGTAGTACGTGAGGATTTTGAGCACTGCCCAGGTCCAAAATGGCAAGTAAAATAGCCCTAATGGGATAGGCTCTTGGAAATGCAGAGAAAAAACGCCGCAGAACGCGGCGTTGACAAGGTATTTTTACAGCATTCGCCTGTTGGCGCAGTGCTTATTCGCCCGCTTTCGCCCAGGTATCACGCAGGCCCACAGTGCGGTTAAAGACCAGCTTATCGGCCGTTGCATAGCGGCTGTCGAGGCAGAAGTAGCCTTCACGTTCAAACTGGAAAGCTTTCCCTGCTACCGCCGCTTTCAGTGACGGCTCGCCATAACCCTGCTTAATCACTAATGATTCGGGGTTGATAACGGACAGGAAGTCCTCCGCGGCGCCTGGATTCGGCACGCTGAACAGACGGTCGTAGAGACGAATTTCAATCGGCAGCGCATGTGCTGCGCTAACCCAGTGGATTACGCCTTTCACTTTACGCCCGTCAGCCGGATCTTTACTCAGCGTATCGGCATCATAGGTACAGAAGATGGTGGTGATATTCCCTTCGGCATCCTTCTCTACGCGCTCCGCTTTAATGACGTAGGCATTACGCAGACGCACTTCTTTGCCCATCACCAGACGCTTGTACTGCTTGTTCGCTTCTTCGCGGAAATCTGCGCGATCGATCCAGATCTCACCGCTAAACGGCACTTCACGGCTGCCCATCTCCGGTTTATTCGGATGGTTAGGCATGGTAACCATTTCGCTCTCACCCTGCGGGTAGTTTTCGATAACCAGTTTTACCGGATCGATTACCGCCATTGCGCGCGGCGCGTTTTCGTTCAGATCTTCGCGAATGCAGGATTCCAGCGACGCCATCTCAATGGTGTTGTCCTGCTTGGTGACGCCGATGCGTTTGCAGAACTCACGAATAGAAGCCGCGGTATAGCCGCGACGGCGCAGACCGGAAATAGTCGGCATACGCGGATCGTCCCAACCTTCGACGTGTTTGTCGGTCACCAGCAGGTTCAGCTTACGCTTGGACATCACGGTGTATTCCAGATTCAGCCGCGAGAATTCGTACTGGCGCGGGTGAACCGGAATGGTGATGTTGTCCAGTACCCAGTCGTACAGACGACGGTTGTCCTGGAACTCCAGCGTACACAGAGAATGAGTAATACCTTCCAGCGCATCGCTGATGCAGTGAGTAAAGTCGTACATCGGGTAGATGCACCACTTCGTGCCGGTCTGATGATGCTCGGCGAATTTAATGCGATACAGCACCGGATCGCGCATCACGATAAACGGCGACGCCATGTCGATTTTAGCGCGCAGACAGGCTTTACCCTCTTCAAAACCGCCGGTACGCATTTTTTCAAATAGCGCGAGGTTTTCTTCCACGCTGCGATCGCGGAACGGGCTGTTTTTACCCGGCGCGGTCAGCGTACCGCGGTATTCGCGGATCTGCTCCGGCGTCAGCTCATCAACGTAGGCCAGGCCTTTATTGATCAGCTCGACCGCATAGGCGTGCAGTTGGTCAAAGTAATCGGAGGAGTAGCGAATATCGCCAGACCAGTGAAAGCCTAACCACTCGACGTCGTTTTTGATCGAATCAACGTACTCGATATCTTCTTTTACCGGGTTGGTGTCATCGAAACGCAGGTTGCACTGGCCCTGATAATCTTGCGCGATGCCAAAGTTCAGGCAGATAGATTTCGCGTGGCCGATGTGCAGATAGCCATTCGGCTCCGGCGGAAAACGGGTATGGACAGTGGTATGTTTACCACTCGCCAGATCTTCATCAATAATCTGACGAATAAAGTTAGTCGGGCGGGCTTCAGCCTCACTCATCGTGGATTCCTCAAAGCGTAAACAACGTATAACGGCATATGATCTTATAAGCCGGACAGACTGACAACCTTTAGTTACTTAAAAAGTGGCTTTGCAGAAAATATTGGGGCTAATTGCGGTAAAAAAAAGCGGCGAAGGTTCCCCTCTGCCGCTTATGTTTTCTGTGATATCGCCGGATGACGTCTTACGCCTTATCCGGCCAGGAAGCGATTATTTGCTCTTGATCTCGTACAGTGGCGTTTGACCCGCTACCACGTGACCATCCGCTTTGATGACCAGAGCGCTGAAGTCATCGCTGTTGCTACAAACAACCGGGCTTATCATGGAACGCGCATTGGCATTCAGGAAGTCCAGATCCAGTTCCAGAACCGGCTGACCCGCCGTGACTTCCGCACCCTCTTCTACCAGACGCTTGAAGCCCTGACCGTTCAGCGCGACGGTATCGATACCCATATGGACAACGATCTCCGCGCCTTTTTCGGTTTCCAGACAGAACGCGTGGTTAGTGTTGAAGATTTTCACGATAGTACCCGCGGCCGGAGAAACCACGGTTTTATCGGTGGGTTTCACTGCTACGCCGTCGCCGACCGCTTTGCTGGCGAAAGCTTCATCCGGTACCTGATCCAGCGCCACTACCTCACCGGTAATCGGAGAGACTAGTTCAGCGATAGTCACCGCATTCGGCACCGCCTGGGGTTTGGCCGCCGGAGCAGGTGTTGCAACGTGAGCCGCATCAGCAGACGCTGCCGCGACCGGCCCCCGCGCCACCACTTTCTTCATTTCATCGCCAATCGATTCCGCTTTCGCGCCGACAATAACCTGAATGGTCTGTTTGTTCAGTTTCACCACGCCGGAAGCGCCGAGGCGTTTGCAGGCCGCATCGTTGACACGAGCAGAGTCATTCACGGTCAGGCGCAGACGGGTAATACACGCATCGATCGCTTTCAGGTTGTCCGTACCGCCAACCGCAGCAATATAGCTGGTCGCCAGTTGCGTTAACCCTTCTTCGGTGTTGCTGTTGGCTTCTTCCGTTACCATCTCATCAACTTTATCTTCGCGGCCCGGCGTTTTCAGGTTAAACATACGAATAACCGCGCTGAACAGCAGGAAGTAGATGATAAAGAATACAACGCCCATCACCAGCAACATCCAGACGTTATTGCTGGCCGCTGGCAGGTTATACATCAGAACATAGTCGATCGCGCCTGCCGAGAAAGAGAAGCCCGCATGGATACCCAGCAACGTCGCGACGAACAGGCTGATACCGGTCAAAATGGCGTGCAGGAGGTACAGCAGCGGCGCCAGGAACATAAACAGGAATTCCAGCGGCTCGGTTACGCCGGTCAGAAACGCGGTGATCGCGACAGACAGCAGCATACCGCCCACCATCGGACGACGTTCTTTCGGCGCGGCGAAATACATCGCCAGAGCGGCGCCCGGCAGACCAAACATCATGATCGGGAAGAAGCCGGACATAAACATCCCCGCCGTGCCGTCGCCAGCATAGAAGCGGTTGATGTCGCCGTGGAATACAGTGCCTGCGGCATTGGTGAATTCGCCAATCTGGAACCAGGCGATGGTGTTCAGTACCTGATGCAGACCGGTTGGGATCAGCAGACGGTTGATGAAGCCAAAGATACCGGAACCCAGCGCGCCTGCGGAAACGATCCATTCACCGCCCGCATGGATGCCATGCTGTACCGGCGGCCAGACGTAACCGAAAATAGCGGCCAGCACCAGACAGAAAAAGCCCGTTGCGATCGGCACAAAACGTTTTCCACCGAAGAAACTGAGAAAATCAGGCAGTTTGATACCAGACCAGCGATTATAAACCGCGCCGCCGACCAGACCGGTAATAATCCCCGCCAGCACGCCCATGTTGATTTCCGGGTTAATCGTCACCATCGCTTTGGTCATGACGAAGTAACCCACGGCTCCCGCCAGCGCTGCCGCGCCCGCGCTATCTTTAGACCAACTGGATGCCACGCCGATAGCGAAAACCAGCGCCAGGTTATCGAAAATAGACCCGCCCGCTTGCGCGATAAACGGCATATTCAGCAAATCTGGTTGGCCGAATCGCAGCAACAACGCTGCCACCGGCAACACGGCGATAGGGAGCTGCAACGCCCTACCCAGCCGCTGGAAAAAACCTAAAACATTCATCTTATTCCCCCTACGAGACGCCGATATGGCTTCTTTGAAGCCGTTTTTTATTGTGCTGCAAACGTTAAAAACGTGATGTTCTGTAATCGAACGGTGAGATCATCTTCTGCAGAGTGTGTGGAAAATTAATTCGCCTCGCAAATTAAACGGGTGTTTTTTGTGATTATAATCACTAAATATCGTAATCACCCCCACCATCCACTGGCTAACACGGAAAACTTATTTTATGATTCAAAAAATCAGGACGGATTGAACACGAACCCTGGATATCCAGGTTACGCTTAATACGATCCGCCAAATTTTGACATTGATTATTGAGGTGAAGAATGAGACTGATCCCCCTGAGTACCGCAGAACAGGTTGGCAAATGGGCCGCTCGCCATATCGTTAACCGTATTAATGCGTTCAAACCGACCGCCGATCGTCCGTTTGTCCTTGGACTGCCTACCGGCGGCACGCCGCTAACGGCGTACAAAGCGCTGGTTGAGATGCACAAAGCGGGCGAGGTCAGCTTTAAGCATGTGGTCACCTTTAATATGGACGAATATGTTGGCCTGCCGAAAGAGCACCCGGAAAGCTACCACAGCTTTATGCATCGTAACTTTTTCGATCACGTTGATATTCCAGCAGAAAACATCAATCTTCTCAACGGTAACGCACCGGATATCGATGCAGAATGCCGTCAATATGAAGAAAAAATTCGTTCTTACGGTAAAATCCATCTGTTTATGGGCGGCGTCGGCAACGACGGTCACATCGCCTTTAACGAACCGGCGTCTTCCCTGGCTTCCCGTACCCGTATCAAAACGTTAACCCATGATACTCGCGTAGCGAACTCCCGCTTCTTTGACGGCGACGTAAACCAGGTGCCGAAATACGCGCTGACGGTAGGCGTGGGCACGCTGCTGGATGCGGAAGAAGTGATGATTCTGGTGCTGGGCCATCAGAAAGCCCAGGCGCTGCAGGCGGCGGTTGAAGGCAACGTCAACCACATGTGGACTATTAGCTGCCTGCAACTCCATCCGAAAGCGGTTGTGGTATGCGATGAGCCGTCCACAATGGAACTTAAAGTTAAAACATTGAAATATTTCAATGAATTAGAAGCAGAAAATATTAAAGGTCTGTAATGTTGTCTCCGCCCCGCCAGTCAATGCGGGGCGGTAAATTTTTGATATCGGGGGTCAGAATGTATGCTTTAACCCAGGGCCGGATCTTTACCGGTCACGAAATTCTTGATGACCATGCGCTTGTTGTCGCTAATGGCCTGATTGACCGCGTTTGTCCGATGGCCGAACTGCCGCCGGGAATAGAACAACGCTCATTGAATGGGGCCATTCTCTCCCCCGGTTTTATTGATGTGCAGTTAAACGGCTGCGGCGGCGTGCAGTTTAACGATACCGCAGAAGCCGTCAGCGTTGAAACGCTGGAAATTATGCAGAAAGCCAATGAAAAATCGGGCTGTACTAACTTTCTGCCAACGCTTATCACTACCAGCGACGAATTGATGAAACAGGGTATTCGCGTCATGCGCGAATACCTGGAAAAACATCCGCACCAGGCGCTGGGTCTCCACCTGGAAGGCCCCTGGCTTAATCTGGTAAAAAAAGGCACCCATAATCCTGATTTCGTGCGTAAACCAGACGCTGCGCTGGTCGATTTCTTGTGCGATAATGCCGACGTCATCACCAAAGTTACACTCGCGCCGGAAATGGTGCCTGCTGACGTAATCGCTAAACTGGCGAATGCGGGCATTGTGGTTTCCGCAGGCCACTCCAACGCGACGTTAAAAGAGGCAAAAGCGGGCTTCCGCGCCGGGATTACCTTTGCGACTCACCTGTTTAACGCGATGCCGTACATTACAGGGCGTGAGCCGGGCCTTGCTGGCGCCGTTCTGGACGAAGCGGATATTTATTGCGGCGTTATCGCCGATGGTCTGCATGTCGACTACGCCAACATTCGCAATGCCAAACGCCTGAAAGGCGACAAACTTTGTCTGGTGACAGACGCCACCGCACCGGCGGGGGCCAATATTGAGCAGTTCATTTTCGCAGGTAAAACAATATACTACCGCAATGGACTGTGTGTGGATGAAAACGGTACGTTGAGCGGTTCGTCCTTAACCATGATTGAAGGCGTACGTAACCTGGTCGCGCATTGCGGCATCGCGCTGGATGAAGTGCTGCGCATGGCAACGCTCTATCCGGCACGCGCTATCGGCGTTGATAAACATCTCGGTAGCATTGCGCCGGGTAAAGTCGCCAACCTGACCGCGTTCACCCACGATTTTAAAATTATCAAGACCATCGTTAATGGTGACGAGGTCGTTGACTTGAGTAAGTGAGAATATGACACCAGGCGGACAAGCTCAGATAGGTAACGTTGATCTCGTAAAACAGCTTAACAGCGCGGCCGTTTACCGCCTGATTGACCAGCATGGTCCTATCTCGCGCATACAAATTGCCGAGCAAAGCCAGCTTGCTCCCGCCAGCGTAACGAAAATTACGCGTCAACTCATTGAACGCGGGCTGATCAAAGAAGTCGATCAGCAGGCCTCTACCGGAGGCCGCCGCGCTATCTCTATCGTCACGGAAACCCGTAACTTCCATGCCATTGGCGTTCGCCTGGGGCGTCATGACACCACTTTAACGCTCTACGATCTGAGCAGTAAAGTGGTCGCTGAGGAGCATTATCCGCTACCGGAGCGCACTCAGGAGACGCTGGAACATGCGCTGCTCAACACCATCGCCGTCTTTATTGATAGCTGTCAGCGTAAAATTCGTGAATTGATCGCTATCTCGGTGATCCTGCCAGGGCTTGTCGATCCGGAAAGCGGCGTGATTCGTTACATGCCGCACATTCAGGTTGAAAACTGGGGACTGGTCGAAGCGCTGGAAAAACGGTTTCACGTTACCTGTTTCGTGGGACACGATATTCGTAGCCTGGCGCTGGCGGAACACTACTTCGGCGCCAGTCAGGATTGCGAGGACTCGATTCTGGTGCGCGTCCATCGTGGTACAGGCGCCGGGATTATCTCCAACGGGCGCATCTTCATTGGCCGTAACGGCAACGTCGGCGAAATTGGGCACATTCAGGTGGAGCCGTTGGGCGAGCGCTGCCACTGCGGTAATTTCGGCTGTCTGGAAACCATTGCCGCCAATGTGGCGATTGAACAACGGGTGCTGAATTTACTTAAACAAGGGTATCAAAGCCGTGTTCCGCTTGACGACTGCACGATTAAAACCATCTGTAAGGCGGCAAACCGGGGCGACAGCCTGGCCTCGGAAGTCATTGAGCATGTTGGTCGCCATTTGGGCAAAACGATCGCCATTGCTATCAACCTGTTTAATCCGCAAAAAATCGTCATTGCCGGCGAGATCATTGAAGCCGATAAAGTCCTGTTGCCCGCTATCGAAAGCTGTATCAATACGCAGGCGTTAAAGGCATTTCGCAAAAATTTGCCGGTGGTACGCTCCACGCTGGATCACCGTTCTGCTATCGGCGCATTTGCCTTAGTTAAACGCGCCATGCTCAACGGAACATTGCTGCAACGTTTGCTGGAAAGTTGATGCGCTCTTATAGTATCGGATTATTCACAAATTCCCTGGGTAGTTCATGACCATCAAGAATGTAATCTGCGATATCGACGGCGTGCTGATGCACGACAACGTAGCCGTACCCGGTGCGGCGGAATTTCTGACGGGGATTCTGGAAAAAGGTCTGCCGCTGGTGCTGCTGACCAATTACCCGTCGCAAACCGGCCAGGATCTGGCGAACCGTTTTGCTACCGCTGGCGTTAACGTGCCGGACAGCGTGTTTTATACTTCAGCAATGGCGACAGCCGATTTTCTGCGCCGTCAGGAAGGTAAGAAAGCGTATGTCGTGGGCGAAGGCGCGCTTATTCACGAGCTCTATAAAGCGGGTTTTACCATTACCGATGTGAACCCTGATTTTGTCATCGTTGGAGAAACCCGCTCCTACAACTGGGACATGATGCATAAAGCGGCATTTTTCGTCGCCAATGGCGCGCGCTTTATCGCCACCAATCCGGATACCCACGGTCGCGGCTTTTATCCGGCCTGCGGCGCGCTGTGCGCAGGCATTGAAAAAATTTCCGGCCGGAAGCCGTTTTATGTCGGCAAACCCAGCCCGTGGATCATCCGCGCGGCGTTAAACAAAATGCAGGCGCACTCGGAAGAGACCGTTATCGTCGGCGACAACCTGCGCACCGACATTCTGGCGGGATTCCAGGCCGGTCTGGAGACCATTCTGGTGCTTTCAGGCGTATCAACAATCAATGATATTGACAGTATGCCGTTCCGCCCAAGCTGGATTTACCCTTCCGTCGCTGAGATCGACGTTATCTAAACCTGTCCCCTGCCTGATGACGCGCCGCTTTCAGGCCTACGGTTCGAACAACATTGTAGGTCTGATAAGCGAAACGCCATCAGGAAAAACATAATTCAATTAAACCACGATAAAACTGAAGATCCATCAATAAATCCACGCAATACGTAATCATTTTTCACTAATCAACAATGACGATTGCATTTTTCATTTTTCAGACCGTAATCCCCTTGCGCCTTCCACGCCTTTGCGGCATTTTTTAGTCAAGCAAACACAAAAAGTACGACGCAACAGATTAACGGAGAAGGCTATGTGTTCTATTTTCGGCGTATTCGATATCAAAACAGATGCAGCGGAACTGCGTAAAAAAGCCCTTGAACTGTCACGCCTGATGCGCCATCGCGGCCCGGACTGGTCCGGCATCTACGCTTGCGATAACGCGATTCTCGCACATGAACGCTTGTCGATTGTTGATGTTAACGCCGGCGCCCAGCCCCTGTATAACGCCAGAAAAACCCACGTGCTGGCGGTGAACGGTGAAATTTATAACCATCAGACGTTACGCGCGGAGTATGGCGATCGTTACGCGTTCCAGACAGGCTCCGACTGCGAAGTTATCCTCGCGCTATATCAGGAAAAAGGGCCGGATTTCCTTGACGATTTACAGGGGATGTTCGCCTTCGCCCTGTATGACAGCGAAAAAGACGCTTATCTGATTGGTCGTGACCATATCGGTATTATTCCGCTCTACATGGGCTATGACGAATTCGGCAACTTCTACGTAGCGTCAGAAATGAAAGCGCTGACCCCGGTCTGCCGCACCATTAAAGAGTTCCCGGCGGGCAGCTACCTGTGGAGCAAAGACGGCGAAATTCGTCAGTACTATCAGCGCGACTGGTTCGATTACGATGCGGTAAAAGACAACGTTACCGACAAAAACGCGCTGCGCCAGGCGCTGGAAGAATCCGTGAAAAGCCACCTGATGTCCGACGTCCCTTACGGCGTGCTGCTCTCCGGCGGTCTGGACTCGTCGATTATCTCGGCTATCACCAAAAAATTCGCCGCCCGTCGCGTCGAAGATCAGGAGCGCTCCGAAGCCTGGTGGCCACAGTTGCACTCTTTTGCGGTCGGTCTGGAAGGTTCGCCTGACCTGAAGGCGGCCCAGGAAGTGGCTAACCACCTCGGCACCGTGCATCATGAAATTCACTTCACCGTGCAGGAAGGCCTTGATGCCATTCGTGATGTTATCTACCACATCGAAACCTATGACGTGACCACTATCCGCGCCTCAACGCCGATGTATCTGATGTCGCGTAAGATCAAAGCGATGGGCATCAAAATGGTGCTCTCCGGCGAAGGCTCCGATGAGGTGTTTGGCGGCTACCTGTACTTCCATAAAGCGCCGAACGCCAAAGAGTTACATGAAGAGACGGTCCGTAAGCTACAGGCGCTGCATATGTATGACTGCGCCCGCGCCAACAAAGCGATGTCCGCCTGGGGCGTGGAAGCGCGCGTACCGTTCCTGGATAAAAAATTCCTCGACGTGGCGATGCGTATCAACCCACAGGATAAAATGTGCGGCAACGGCAAGATGGAAAAACACGTGCTGCGCGAGTGCTTCGAGTCTTATCTGCCAGCAAGCGTCGCGTGGCGTCAGAAAGAGCAGTTCTCTGACGGCGTAGGCTACAGCTGGATTGATACGCTGAAAGAGGTGGCGGCGAAACAGATTTCCGATCAACAACTGGAAACCGCCCGCTTCCGCTTTCCATACAACACGCCGTCGTCTAAAGAAGCGTACTTGTACCGGGAAATTTTTGAAGAGCTGTTCCCGGTGCCAAGCGCGGCGGAATGCGTACCCGGCGGCCCGTCCGTCGCCTGTTCTTCCGCCAAAGCCATTGAGTGGGATGAAGCATTCAAAACGATGGATGACCCATCAGGCCGCGCGGTCGGCGTGCATCAGTCGGCGTACCAGTAAATTAACGATGACGAAAGAGCCCTTAGGGGCTCTTTTTTTATAGCAAACCACTTTCGGAAAAACGATTAATAACCAATAATTGCCGAATATTGCGCCACGCTGTTCGCAACCTAACCAAACAGACACTTTCCGACGTTTTTCGATGAAAAAGAGGTTGACGCTTCAAGGCTCAATACGCATAATGCGCCCCGCAACGCCGATAAGGTAACGCGAAAAAAAGATGGCTACGTAGCTCAGTTGGTTAGAGCACATCACTCATAATGATGGGGTCACAGGTTCGAATCCCGTCGTAGCCACCATCTTTTTTGCGGGAGTGGCGAAATTGGTAGACGCACCAGATTTAGGTTCTGGCGCCGCAAGGTGTGCGAGTTCAAGTCTCGCCTCCCGCACCATTCACCGATAAGCGTTGTACGGATGGGGTATCGCCAAGCGGTAAGGCACCGGTTTTTGATACCGGCATTCCCTGGTTCGAATCCAGGTACCCCAGCCATATTTCTTCGAGTTTGCGGTTCACCGCGACGGTATTGGGGTATCGCCAAGCGGTAAGGCACCGGTTTTTGATACCGGCATTCCCTGGTTCGAATCCAGGTACCCCAGCCATCGAAGAAATCATCTGGCTACGTAGCTCAGTTGGTTAGAGCACATCACTCATAATGATGGGGTCACAGGTTCGAATCCCGTCGTAGCCACCATATTCAGAACGCGTCGAGGTATTCGACCGGTTCGAAAATAATTTGTTGGGGTATCGCCAAGCGGTAAGGCACCGGATTCTGATTCCGGCATTCCGAGGTTCGAATCCTCGTACCCCAGCCAGTTTTAAAGACGCTCTGCTAATGAGCGCAAGAAGTACGACAATTGGGGTATCGCCAAGCGGTAAGGCACCGGATTCTGATTCCGGCATTCCGAGGTTCGAATCCTCGTACCCCAGCCACCTTTAAAAAGCTCGCTTCGGCGAGCTTTTTGCTTTTCTGGTAATTCGGACTGCCTGATGGCGCTACGCTTATCAGGCCTACGGGCGAATACAGGCCGGGTAAGGTATTGCCGCCACCCGGCATAACACAAACTACAACCCCAACGCATACTTCAGCGCCTGACGTTTTAGCACGCCTGCGCGCTGCGCCGCCATCAGCCCCATATTGCGTAAAATACGCAGCGGCGGCAATTCATTGCTGAACCCGGCATAAAACAGATCCATTCCACTTTGCATCATAAAATTATCTGCCATGCGCCGCGTCTGATAGCGTTTCAACACCGAATGGCTGACCCAGGACTCGCCATAGCTACGGGCACTCGCCAGCACATCAATCAACGCATCAACATCCCGATACCCCAGGTTGACGCCCTGCCCGGCCAGCGGATGAATGGTATGCGCCGCGTCGCCTACCAGCGCCAGCCCCGGTTGTACATACTGCAACGCGTGACGACGGGTTAGCGGAAACGCGCCCGCCGCGACCGGCATCACCGCCCCCAGACGCGCCGGAAAATGCTGGTTAATTTCCACCTGCAATTGCGTCATCGATAAACTCTGTAGCTGGCGAATACGTGCCGGAGCGTCATACCACACCAGCGACGCCCAATCGTCGAACAGCGGCAAAAAGGCGCGCGGCCCCGTCGGCGTAAACTGCTGCCAGGTGCTGTCGCCTGGCGCATTTTCACACTTGACGGTGATAAGCATACACGACTGCGCATATTGCCAGGCATGAATGCCAATTCCCGCCATTTGCCGAACCTGCGAATTCGCGCCGTCGGCGCCAATCACTAACTTCGGCGTTACCCATTCGCCGTCGGCCAGTTCCAGCGCATAACCATCGTGGCGGCGGTGCAATGCCGACAGTGAAGCCGGAACGCGCAGCGTCACGCCGGGGTGCGCTTCCAGCGCCTGCCATAGCGCCTGTTGCAGGACATTGTTCTCCACCATATAGCCTAACAGCGGCAGCTTGAGTTCAGCGGCGTCGAACACCACATGGGCGTTTTCCCACTCCCAGGTCTCCAGTCGCCGATAAGGATGGCTACGCATCCCCTGCACCGCCTCCCAAACGCCCAGTCCCTTGAGCAGCGCCACGGATGCCGCGCTAATGGCCGAAATCCGCACGTCAGGCTGGCTGTTAGCCACAAACGGCGCAGGCGCGGCATGATCTATTACCATCACCGTAAACCCTTGCTGCGCCAGACCCAGCGCCAGCGCGCCGCCGACCATTCCCCCGCCGACAATGGCAATTTCCGTTGGTTGATTTGTCATGGTCATTCATCCTGTTACGTTTTAGACAAGTTTACAGGATTTTTTACCCATTAGGGCTGACGTCAGTCATACTGGTCACAACCGCGCCAAAGCATTACACTATGCGCCCTGCTTTTCAGCCACTATTTCGCAAGAGCAAGTCGATGACTAAAAAACTCCATATTAAAACCTGGGGCTGTCAGATGAACGAGTACGATTCATCGAAGATGGCCGATCTGCTGGACGCCACCCACGGCTATCAACTGACCGACGTGGCGGAAGAGGCGGATGTGCTGCTGTTGAATACCTGCTCAATCCGCGAGAAGGCTCAGGAAAAAGTCTTCCATCAATTAGGTCGCTGGAGACTGTTAAAAGAGAAAAATCCCGATCTGATTATCGGCGTCGGCGGCTGCGTGGCTTCCCAGGAAGGCGAGCACATTCGTCAACGCGCCCATTACGTCGACATTATTTTTGGCCCGCAAACCTTACACCGCCTGCCGGAGATGATTAACTCCGTGCGTGGCGACCGCAGCCCGGTGGTCGATATCAGCTTCCCGGAAATCGAGAAGTTCGATCGTTTGCCGGAGCCGCGCGCAGAAGGCCCGACCGCTTTCGTTTCTATCATGGAAGGCTGCAATAAATATTGTACTTACTGCGTGGTGCCGTATACCCGCGGTGAAGAAGTCAGCCGTCCCTCAGACGATATCCTGTTCGAAATCGCCCAGTTAGCGGCGCAGGGCGTGCGTGAGGTCAACCTGCTGGGCCAGAACGTTAACGCCTGGCGCGGAGAAAACTACGACGGCACCACCGGCACCTTTGCCGATCTGCTGCGTCTGGTTGCCGCCATCGACGGCATTGACCGTATTCGCTTTACCACCAGCCATCCGATTGAGTTCACCGACGATATTATCGAGGTATATCGCGATACGCCGGAACTGGTCAGTTTCCTGCATCTGCCGGTACAGAGCGGTTCCGATCGCGTGTTGAATCTGATGGGGCGCACCCACACTGCGCTGGAATATAAAGCAATCATCCGTAAACTGCGCGCGGCGCGGCCGGACATTCAGATAAGCTCTGACTTTATCGTCGGTTTCCCTGGCGAAACTACCGATGATTTCGAAAAAACCATGAAGCTTATCGCTGACGTCAACTTTGATATGAGCTACAGCTTTATCTTCTCTGCGCGTCCGGGAACGCCGGCTGCCGATATGGTTGATGACGTACCGGAAGAAGAGAAAAAGCAGCGTCTGTATATTCTGCAAGAGCGTATCAATCAGCAGGCGATGGCATGGAGCCGCCGTATGCTCGGCACGACACAGCGCATTCTGGTGGAAGGCACGTCACGTAAAAACATTATGGAACTATCTGGCCGTACCGAAAACAATCGGGTGGTGAACTTTGAAGGCACGCCGGAGATGATTGGTAAGTTTGTCGATGTGGAAATTACTGACGTCTATCCGAACTCGCTGCGCGGAAAAGTGGTGCGTACCGAAGATGAAATGGGTCTGCGCGTCGCCGAAACGCCGGAGTCCGTCATTGCCCGTACCCGTAAAGAAAATGAGCTGGGGGTAGGATTCTACCAGCCTTAATCCTGCTGGAAAGGCAATAATGCCCGATGGCGCTACGCCTGTCGGGCTTCCTGGTCATGGCCTGTCGCCCGACGGGCCTTGCAATTTTCTATCTCCACCCCCATCTTCATTGCAATGCTTGCGCCTTTTCCCTATGGCGTGAATAATTTCCTTAGATGCCGGTAAATGTTCAGCGTCCGGCGATACAGACACAAGAGGAACAGTTTGAATATAGACACTCGCGAAATTACCCTTGAGCCCGCAGACAACGCCCGTCTGTTGAGCCTTTGCGGGCCGTTTGATGACAATATTAAACAGCTCGA
The DNA here is from genome assembly GCF_020181675.1 of Salmonella sp. A7. Classification (NCBI taxonomy): domain Bacteria; kingdom Pseudomonadati; phylum Pseudomonadota; class Gammaproteobacteria; order Enterobacterales; family Enterobacteriaceae; genus Salmonella; species Salmonella sp. A7. The sequence goes on from NZ_CP084001.1 coordinate 3,149,979, forward strand.
ACGTCGTCTCGGTATTGAAATCAACCGCCGTGACAATCACTTTAAACTGACCGGTCGTCCGATTTGCGTGACCGCGGCGACAGATATTTTGCGAAGTCTGTATGTCGATACCGCACCGATGCGCGGCCAGACTCAGGATATCGAACCGGAACAAATTCATCTGGCGATCAAAGAAGCGCGGGTGCTGGAACAGAGCGCGGAAAGCGTGCCTGACTATGGCAAAGCGATTAATATCAAAACCAAGCGCGGCGTGATTAAACCGCGGACCCCGAACCAGGCGCAGTACATCGCCAATATTCTCGATCACGATATTACCTTTGGCGTCGGCCCGGCGGGTACCGGTAAAACTTATCTTGCGGTCGCCGCTGCGGTAGACGCCCTGGAGCGCCAGGAGATTCGCCGTATTCTGCTGACCCGTCCGGCGGTGGAAGCAGGCGAAAAACTGGGCTTTCTGCCAGGCGATTTAAGTCAGAAAGTGGACCCGTACCTGCGTCCGCTGTATGACGCGTTGTTCGAAATGCTCGGCTTTGAAAAAGTCGAGAAGCTGATTGAACGCAATGTAATTGAAGTCGCGCCGCTGGCCTATATGCGCGGACGCACATTAAACGACGCCTTTATCATTCTGGATGAAAGCCAGAACACCACTATCGAACAGATGAAGATGTTCCTGACGCGTATCGGCTTTAACTCGAAAGCGGTGATCACCGGCGACGTGACGCAAATTGACCTGCCACGCAACACCAAATCCGGCTTACGTCATGCCATTGAAGTGCTGGCGGAAGTCGATGAAATCAGCTTTAACTTCTTCCACAGCGAAGACGTGGTGCGCCATCCTGTCGTTGCCCGCATTGTTAACGCCTATGAAGCCTGGGAAGAGGCAGAACAAAAACGCAAAGCGGCGTTGGCGGCAGAGCGTAAGCGTGAAGCCCAGGAGCAGGAGCAGAAATGAGCCAGGTGATCCTCGATTTACAGTTGGCCTGTGAAAACCACGCGGGCCTGCCGGATGAAGCTCAGTTTCAACGCTGGCTGGACGGCGTTATTCCGCAGTTTCAGGAAGAGGCGGAAGTCACAATCCGTCTGGTGGATGAGGCCGAAAGCCACGACCTTAATTTAACGTACCGCGGGAAAGATAAACCCACTAATGTTCTCTCCTTCCCGTTTGAAGCGCCCCCCGGCATTGAAATGCCGCTACTGGGCGATCTGATTATTTGCCGTCAGGTCGTGGAGCAGGAAGCGCAGGAACAGAGCAAGCCGCTGGAGGCGCACTGGGCGCACATGGTCGTGCACGGTAGCCTGCATTTGCTGGGTTACGATCATATCGACGATGACGAAGCGGAAGAGATGGAGTCTCTCGAAACGGAGATTATGCTTGCTATGGGCTATGAGGATCCGTACATTGCCGAGAAGATTGCAGAATAGTAGCTTGCCGGATGGCGGCGCTTGCGCCTTATCCGGCCTACATTCATGCCTTTTGTAGCCCTGATAAGCGTAGCGCCATCAGGCAAAACATGCCGTCACAGCTGAGTATGCGCATGACGAGCTTTGTATTAACTAACATGAGAACCCATACGACGCCATGAGCGACGACAATTCACACAGTAGTGACACAGTAAACAGTAAAAAGGGATTTTTTTCCCTGCTACTCAGCCAGCTTTTCCACGGTGAACCTAAAAACCGTGATGAGTTGCTGGCGCTGATCCGTGATTCCGGGCAGAACGAGCTTATCGATGAAGATACGCGCGATATGCTCGAAGGCGTAATGGACATCGCCGACCAGCGCGTTCGCGATATTATGATCCCGCGCTCCCAGATGATTACCCTGAAACGCAACCAGACGCTGGACGAATGTCTCGATGTTATCATCGAGTCCGCCCACTCGCGTTTTCCGGTGATCAGCGAAGATAAAGATCACATTGAAGGGATTCTGATGGCCAAAGATTTGCTGCCGTTTATGCGCAGCGATGCCGAAGCCTTCAGCATGGACAAAGTGTTACGCACCGCGGTTGTCGTACCGGAAAGTAAACGGGTTGACCGTATGCTCAAGGAATTCCGCTCCCAGCGCTACCATATGGCGATCGTGATTGATGAGTTTGGCGGCGTTTCCGGCCTTGTGACTATCGAAGACATCCTCGAACTGATTGTCGGTGAAATTGAAGATGAGTATGACGAAGAAGACGATATTGACTTCCGTCAGCTTAGCCGCCATACTTGGACGATTCGCGCGCTGGCGTCGATTGAAGACTTCAATGACGCTTTCGGCACCCACTTCAGCGATGAAGAAGTCGATACCATCGGCGGGCTGGTGATGCAGGCGTTCGGCCATTTACCGGCCCGCGGCGAAACCATTGACATTGATGGTTACCAGTTCAAAGTGGCGATGGCCGATAGTCGTCGTATTATTCAGGTGCATGTCAGGATCCCGGATGACTCGCCCCAGCCAAAACTGGACGAATAACAGCAATAGTGGACTAAAAATGGCATTTGCCTCGTTAATTGAACGCCAGCGTATTCGCCTGCTGCTGGCGTTATTATTCGGCGCCTGCGGAACACTGGCTTTCTCTCCGTATGACGTCTGGCCCGCAGCGATAGTGTCGCTTATCGGGCTGCAGGCCTTAACGTTTAATCGCCGCCCGCTCCAGTCTGCCGCCATCGGCTATTGCTGGGGACTCGGACTTTTCGGTAGCGGGATTAACTGGGTTTATGTCAGTATCGCGCAGTTTGGCGGCATGCCGGTCCCGGTTAACGTTTTTCTGGTGGTGCTGCTTGCAGCTTATCTCTCGCTGTATACCGGACTGTTTGCCGGGATTTTGTCGCGCCTGTGGCCAAAAACCAACTGGCTGCGCGTCGCTATCGCCGCGCCTGCAATATGGCAAATCACCGAATTTTTACGCGGCTGGGTGCTGACCGGCTTCCCCTGGCTGCAATTTGGCTATAGTCAGGTCGACGGCCCGCTAAAAGGCCTGGCGCCGGTAATGGGCGTCGAAGCGATCAACTTTCTGCTGATGATGATCAGCGGCCTGTTAGCGCTGGCACTGGCGACGCGGAACTGGCGTCCGCTGGCTGTCGCCGTGATTCTGTTTGCTTTGCCCTTTCCGCTACGTTATATCCAGTGGTTTACGCTGGAACCGGCCAAAGCGACCCAGGTATCGCTGGTGCAGGGCGATATCCCGCAGTCGCTGAAGTGGGACGAAAACCAGCTACTGAATACACTAAAAATTTATCTCAACGAAACTCGCCCAGAGTTAGGCAAATCACAGATTATTATCTGGCCTGAGTCGGCGATTCCGGATCTCGAAATCAATCAGCAGCCTTTCCTTCGTTCGCTGGACGAGATGTTACGCGAAAAAAATAGCACGCTGATCACCGGTATTGTCGATGCGCGTCTCAATAAACAGAATCGATACGACACCTACAATACGATTATTACGTTGGGCAAAGATAATCCATACAGTTATGATTCGCCCAATCGCTACAATAAAAATCACCTTGTGCCCTTTGGCGAGTTCGTTCCGCTGGAGTCTATCCTGCGTCCGCTGGCGCCGTTCTTCGATCTGCCCATGTCCTCCTTTAGCCGCGGCCCTTATATCCAGCCGCAGTTACATGCGCACGACTATAAGCTGACGGCGGCAATCTGTTATGAAATTATTCTTGGCGAACAGGTGCGGGATAACTTCCGCCCGGACACCGACTATCTGCTGACGATTTCTAACGACGCCTGGTTTGGTAAGTCCATTGGCCCGTGGCAACATTTCCAGATGGCGCGGATGCGTTCGCTGGAGCTGGCGCGTCCGTTACTGCGCAGTACTAATAACGGTATTACGGCGGTGATTGGCCCGCAGGGCGAAATCCAGGCGATGATTCCGCAGTTCACACGCCAGGTGCTGACCACCCACGTCACGCCAACCACGGGGTTAACTCCCTATGCTCGTACCGGCAACTGCCCGCTATGGGTACTGACCGCGCTGTTTGCTTTTGGCGCGGTAGTGATGAGTCTGCGACAACGACGGAAATAATATCTCCCCAGGCCGGATAGCGCTTCATTTATCCGGCCTGAAAATCCTCCTTTTTCCCCCATTCTGGCACGTCTATTGCTTTGTTAAACATGGCAAACCTGTTCTGGCTGTTTGTGCAACCTGGTCGCACCAAAATCGATCATTGGTAGCACCTGAACGGTGCAATGTAGGATTTTTGCCTCTGAACGGTGCGGCGCACTTCGCAAAAATAAACAATATCGCAGCAAAATATTTACAACAAGCCACACTAAATGTTAACAAACACACATAACACTGCACGCGCAAGTTGCAGGCAATAACAACATCACAATAGCTATCAATGCGTCGACGGCGCAGATGATAAAGGAGTTGGATATGCAATTACGTAAGCTAACCACAGCAATGCTGGTCATGGGACTGTCTGCGGGCCTTGCGCACGCAGAAGATGGCGCGCCTGCCGCTGGTAGCACCCTGGACAAGATCGCTAAAAATGGCGTGATCGTCGTCGGGCATCGCGAATCTTCTGTGCCCTTTTCTTATTACGACAACCAGCAGAAAGTGGTCGGCTATTCCCAGGACTACTCCAACGCCATTGTGGAAGCGGTAAAAAAGAAACTTAACAAGCCGGATCTGCAGGTGAAGCTGATTCCGATCACCTCGCAAAACCGTATTCCGCTGTTGCAAAACGGAACCTTCGATTTTGAATGTGGTTCAACGACTAACAACCTTGAGCGCCAGAAACAGGCCGCCTTCTCCGATACGATTTTCGTCGTCGGGACGCGACTGCTGACTAAAAAAGGCGGCGATATTAAAGATTTCCCGGATCTGAAAGGCAAAGCGGTCGTCGTCACCTCCGGGACGACCTCTGAAATTCTGCTGCATAAGCTTAACGAAGAGCAAAAGATGGGGATGCGTATTATTAGCGCGAAAGACCACGGAGACTCGTTCCGCACCCTGGAAAGCGGTCGCGCCGTCGCCTTTATGATGGATGACGCGCTGCTGGCCGGCGAGCGCGCCAAAGCCAAGAAACCGGATAACTGGGAGATTGTCGGTAAACCGCAGTCCCAGGAAGCCTACGGCTGTATGCTGCGTAAAAACGACCCTGAGTTTAAAAAGTTGATGGACGATACCATCGCTCAGGCGCAAACCTCCGGCGAAGCGGAAAAGTGGTTTGATAAGTGGTTTAAAAATCCGATCCCACCGAAAAACCTGAACATGAATTTCGAGTTGTCTGACGAGATGAAAGCCCTGTTCAAAGCACCGAATGATAAAGCGCTTAACTAACTAAAACTAAATGGGACGGGACTCCTGTCCTCTCGATTGTCGCTCAGCACGGACAGACTATAAGCCTGATGGTCGTTCCCCCTCGGGCCTGAAACCGCAAATCGCCGGGCAACAATCTTCGAGGGTAGCACTGCTACCCTTTTTTTTCGGAGTAGATGTATGTCAATAGACTGGAACTGGGGTATTTTTTTACAGGAAGCCCCCTTCGGCAATACCACCTATCTCGGCTGGCTATGGAGTGGTTTTCAGGTCACCGTAGCCCTTTCGATTACCGCCTGGATTATCGCTTTCCTGGTAGGATCTATTTTCGGCATTTTACGTACCGTTCCCAACCGTTTCCTCTCCGGACTGGGCACATTGTACGTAGAACTGTTCCGTAACGTGCCGCTGATCGTGCAATTCTTCACCTGGTACCTGGTGGTGCCTGAACTGTTGCCGGAAGATCTTGGCATGTGGTTTAAGGCGGAACTCGATCCCAATATTCAGTTTTTCCTCTCCTCAATGATCTGTCTGGGACTGTTTACCGCCGCCCGCGTTTGCGAACAGGTGCGCGCCGCGATTCAGTCTCTGCCTCGCGGGCAGAAGAACGCGGCGCTGGCGATGGGGCTAACGCTGCCGCAGGCTTATCGCTATGTCCTGCTGCCGAATGCCTATCGCGTTATCGTGCCGCCAATGACGTCAGAGATGATGAACCTGGTGAAAAACTCGGCTATTGCCTCAACCATCGGCCTGGTGGATATGGCGGCGCAGGCAGGCAAACTGTTGGATTACTCGGCGCACGCCTGGGAATCCTTCACCGCCATTACGCTGGCCTATGTGCTGATTAACGCCGTTATCATGCTGGTCATGAGCCTGGTTGAACGCAAAGTCCGCCTGCCGGGCAACGTGGGGAGCAAATAATGTACGAATTTGACTGGAGTTCGATTATCCCCTCACTGCCTTACCTGCTGGCCGGGTTGGTCATCACGCTGAAGATCACCGTCACCGCCGTTGTCGTGGGGATAGTCTGGGGAACCATTCTGGCCGTCATGCGCCTCTCAAGCTTTACCCCTATCGCCTGGTTTGCTAAAGCGTATGTTAACGTTTTCCGTTCCATCCCGTTGGTGATGGTCTTGCTGTGGTTCTATCTGATTGTACCCGGCTTTCTGCAAAACGTGCTGGGACTATCGCCGAAAACCGATATCCGCCTGATCTCCGCGATGGTGGCATTCTCTATGTTTGAAGCGGCCTACTATTCCGAGATTATTCGCGCCGGTATTCAAAGTATTTCCCGCGGGCAGTCCAGCGCCGCGCTGGCGCTGGGGATGACCCACTGGCAGTCGATGAAGCTCATTATTCTGCCGCAGGCGTTTCGGGCGATGGTGCCGCTGTTGCTTACGCAGGGCATCGTGCTATTTCAGGACACCTCTTTAGTTTATGTACTCAGCCTGGCGGACTTCTTCCGCACCGCGTCGACTATCGGCGAGCGTGACGGAACTCAGGTCGAAATGATTCTGTTCGCCGGCGCCGTTTATTTTGTTATCAGCCTGAGCGCGTCGTTGCTGGTCAGCTATTTGAAGAAAAGGACAGTTTAATGATTACCCTGAAAAATGTTTCAAAATGGTATGGTCACTTTCAGGTGCTGACCGATTGTTCAACAGAAGTGAAAAAAGGTGAGGTGGTGGTAGTCTGCGGGCCATCGGGTTCCGGTAAATCCACGCTAATTAAGACCGTCAACGGTCTGGAACCGGTGCAAAAAGGCGAAATTACCGTTAACGGCATTATTGTGAACGACAAAAAAACCGATCTGGCGAAACTGCGTTCCCGCGTGGGCATGGTATTCCAGCACTTCGAGCTATTTCCCCACCTGTCGATCATCGAAAACCTGACGCTGGCGCAGGTGAAAGTGCTGAAACGCGATAAGGCCGCCGCCCGCGATAAAGGCCTGAAGCTGCTGGAGCGCGTTGGTCTGTCTGCACATGCCAACAAGTTCCCGGCGCAGCTTTCCGGCGGTCAGCAGCAGCGTGTCGCCATCGCCCGTGCGCTATGTATGGACCCCATTGCCATGTTATTCGATGAACCGACTTCCGCACTCGATCCGGAAATGATCAACGAGGTACTGGACGTGATGGTCGAACTGGCGAACGAAGGGATGACCATGATGGTGGTGACGCACGAAATGGGCTTTGCCCGTAAAGTGGCTAACCGGGTGATCTTTATGGATGAAGGTAAAATCATCGAAGATTCGCCAAAAGAGGAGTTCTTCGCTAACCCCAGTTCCGATCGCGCAAAAGACTTCCTTGCGAAAATCCTGCACTAATCTTCCCGGCGCGCACGTCAGAGTGCGCGCTATCTCACGCTTTACCGCTTCGCTTCTCGAAACGTATCCAGCCGGGCGTTAACCTTGTCACAAAGTACCGCTTACAAGGAACCGCTATGGCACTGCCCATTATTATTGATTGCGATCCGGGTCATGATGACGCGATCGCCCTCGTTCTCGCCCTCGCCTCCCCTGAACTGGAAGTGAAAGCGATCACTTCTTCCGCCGGCAACCAGACGCCGGATAAGACCCTGCGCAACGTGCTGCGGATGCTGACACTGCTCAAACGCCCGGATATTCCGGTGGCGGGCGGCGCGGTGAAACCTCTCATGCGCGAACTGATTATCGCCGATAACGTTCACGGCGAAAGTGGTCTTGACGGCCCGGCGCTGCCCGAGCCGTCATTCGCCCCGCAAAGCGGCACTGCCGTTGAGCTGATGGCAAAAACACTGCGTGAGAGTTCACAGCCAGTCACCATCGTCTCCACTGGCCCACAGACTAACGTGGCGCTGCTGCTGAATAGCCATCCGGAACTGCATACGAAAATCGCCCGCATTGTGATCATGGGCGGAGCAATGGGATTGGGTAACTGGACGCCCGCTGCGGAATTTAATATTTACGTCGACCCGGAAGCGGCAGAAATTGTCTTCCAGTCAGGCATTCCGGTGGTGATGGCCGGGCTGGACGTCACCCATAAGGCGCAGATTCACGCCGCCGATATCGAACGCTTTCGCGCTATTGGCAACCCGATTTCCACCATCGTTGCCGAACTGCTGGACTTCTTTATGGAGTACCACAAAGACGAAAAATGGGGATTTGTCGGCGCGCCGCTGCATGACCCATGCACCATCGCCTGGCTGCTGAAACCCGAGATTTTCACCACCGTTGAGCGTTGGGTTGGCGTGGAAACCCAGGGGAAATACACCCAGGGGATGACGGTGGTGGATTATTATTTCCTGACGGGGAATAAGCCGAATGCAACGGTGATGGTCGATGTAGACCGCCAGGGATTTGTCGATTTGCTGGCGGAACGGCTGAAGTTTTACGCGTAATATTTGCCGGATGGCAGCTTCGCCATATCCGGCCTACGTGAACGATTTTTGGTAGGCCGGATAAGACGCACCGGTGCTCTTCCTCTCACGGCTCAAACGGTCTTCTCTGAAACTGGTCGTGCCCACACTTCGGGCACAGCGGCAACACATCCGGCGTGTAAACCGCCAGATGATAGTGGCACTTCTCGCACACCAGATTCCCCAATCCCACCACCTCACCGCTGTGATACACGCCGTGGTGATTCAAATCCTGGAATACCTCGCGCCATTCCAGCTGGGTTTTGTCGGTAATGTCCGCCAGTTCCTGCCAGAGACTCTCTTTAATCACCCGCAAGAAGACGCTATCTTCCTGGCTCTCTTCGTAGCTCATGGCGAACTCTTCCAGATCGCGTCTGACAGCGCGCGTCAGTTCGTCCACCTCGGTTCGCGTTAACTCCCCTGTTTGCATCACGCGCTGGCGCGCCTGCTCCACCAGCGCATCAATGTCGCGCTCGCCATTGCGTAAACGCTCGCTTAATGAGGCCACCAGTTCACGGTAATATTGAGCAACCTTGTTCATCACTTCACCTCTTGGATCGTTAACTGCCTATAATAATAGACGTTATTTGCGTTACGCTTTGCAAGGCTGCCCACAGAGTCTGTAAATTCTTGTCAGGCCGACTCGCGTATCCAGCGCGTCAGCGAGGTACGATCGACATTTAATCGTTTCGCCACTAACGATTTATTATCCCTTTCCGCCTCTAATAATTTTCTCAAAATACGCAGGCGAATCGTTTTATAATCGCCAGCCAACATCTGGCAGTCGTGGCAGGTACTTGGCTCGCGTCGGCTCCCCTCTTCCAGATCGTCCAGCAAGAGGCGGCCCTCATCCAGCGTTGCCGGGGAGTGATCAATAGAGAGCACCAGCCGTTCGATAATATTGCTTAACTGCCTGACGTTTCCGGGCCAGGCGAAGCGCTGAAGCTCTTGCCACAGCGCCGGGGTTAACGTTAGTGCCGGGCGTTTATAATGCTGGCTGAAACTGGTAAGCAGCGACAGGCCGATGGCTTTGATATCCTCCGGACGTTTGCGTAGCGGGATGGTGGTCACTTTTAATACGTTAAGCCGATAGTAAAGATCTTCGCGAAATGTCCCGTCCGCAATGAGCTTCGTTAATGTCTGATTGGTCGCTGCAATCACGCGAATATCAACAGGTATCATCTGGTCTGAGCCCAGCCGCATAATCTGCCGCTCCTGCAATACCCGTAATAAGCGCGTCTGTAGCGGTTTATCCAGTTCGCTAATCTCATCCAAAAAAATGGTACCGTGGTGCGCTAATTCAAACAGGCCTATTTTGCCTTTCGGCGACGCGCCGGTAAATGCGCCGGCGACATAGCCAAAGAGTTCGCTCTCCAGAATCTGAGGGGCCATCGCGCCGCAGTTAATGGCGACAAACGGGCCGTTGACGCGTTGGCTGGCATTATGAATACTTTGCGCCAGCACCTCTTTTCCCGTCCCGCTTTCGCCATTAATTAAGATAGTCGCGTCCGTACCGGCATAATTTTTAATGATCGCCAGACGACGCAGCATTTCCGGGTTTTCGGTAAGCAGATCGTCGAAATGATAGCGGGCGCTCAAGCCGCGGCGAGACAGTTCCTGGCGGCGAACATGATGTTCCGCCCCCTGTAAACTGGAGACGGTTTGCATCGTCAACACTACCCGGCTTAACTGTCTGGCCGCAAATACCGGATACAGATTAACCACCATCGCGCCTTGCGGCGTATCGACGACTTTCGCGCTGACGGTTTTTCCCTCGCGTAATGTATGCCGCTCCTGGTGCAATACCTGTTTCAGGAAAGACGCGTCATAAATTTCACCGGAGGCGTTAACTTTAAAAAGTTGGCTCGCATATTTATTGTAATGCAGTAACGCGCCGGTATCATCAAGCGTGATAACAGCTTTATCAAACTGATCGAGAATCAGCTGCAGATGATGACGCTCGAGTAATTGGCTGCGAAAAGCCAGATATAATGAGCGGGCCTCTTCCAGAGCTTCGGTTATTGAGGCGGGGCTGGAATCAAGTAAACGGAATTGCGAGCCCAGCGGTGAAAAATAATCCTGACAAACGGTATCGCCAACAATGCAATCTAATGGCGTGGACGCTAATTGTTGCTTCAGGCAAGAAATCGTTTCTTTATCATTTCCCTGTAAGGTAAAAATTTTATAGTTAATATTTAACTGTTCCGCTACGCGCGCGCATCCTTTGATCACACTGGAAAAGCCGACAATACCGACAGTGCCTTTTTGTCCTTTAAAAGGGATAAGCGCATCAAGAATGTCGTAGCCGGACATTTTAATTTCGACTACCGGTAATTTACTGTGCTTTTTTAATATTTCCGCACAGCCGCCACGACTAATCAGTACCTGGTGCCCACGAGACTCTAATAAAGGTAGCTCATCCAGGATACGATTAAGCGTCGTTTGATGAATAGTGACGGCGTAATCCAACCGCGCGACCAGCGCCTCGGCAGCCTTTGCCAGTTGAGGGTAAGGAGAGACAAAACAGAGAGGAGATGCGGCTATATCTTTCGTCTTATTCATCACTCACCATCCTGTTGGTTTATGAACGGGCGAGACCGCCCGTCGTGATTTATTTTCCGCCGAAACGCTAACCGCCTGCGGCGGCTGGGTTCAGTTTACGATCGTAGCGTTTTTTTATCCATACGGTCAGGAATGGGGCGCACAGAGCGGTAATAATCGTCGAGGCCGCCACCTGCGCCGCCGCCGTCGACGCCAGGTCGGTAAAATGCGGATCGAGCAGCGCGATTGCCGCTGGCGTCGCGACGGCGTTGCCAGAGGTAGTGGAGACCGCCGCGCCTGCCACGCCGCTACCTCCCGTCAGACGATCGGCGAAAATATTAAAAAATCCGCCAATCGCCACCGTCATGAGTCCCAGTAAAATGCCTGAAGAACCTGCCGTGATAAGTCTTGCGAAATCAATACCGTATCCTAACCCAAAGGCAAAAAAGGGAATCGTTACCACACTGCCCTGTTTAAGAAACTTGCGCATGTCCTCATCCAGATTGCCCAAAATCATGCCAATGATAATGGGAATAATAACCGCCACCAGATTCATAAAGGGTATCGACACCATGCCTGCCGACCCTAACGCCAGCATGGTGAAAAAGGGACCATCGTTCAACGATATTACCGCAATCGCGCCGCCGTCAGTTTCATCGCCGTACTCCCCAACCAACGCGGCATATAACCCACTGTTCGAGTTGGTCATCGCCGAAATAATCGCTAAAGCCGACAGACCTAATAACCCATCCGGGCCGCAAAATTTTCCGACCAGAATGCCAATAATCACGCCGCTGGCAAATTTCGCAAAGGTGATCGCAGCGCCTTTTTTCAGCGCTTTCGGCGCGGCTTTAAACTGGATATCCGCGCCCATACAGACTAAAAACATGCCTAAAATCGCCATTGCACCATGCGAAATAGAGGTGACAAAACCGCCTATTTCCAGCGCCTCCGGCGCAAAGGTTTTAAACAATGCGCCGATGATTAGCGGTACAACCATCATACCACCAGGAAAACGTTCCAGTGTTTTTTTAATTTTCATAGCTTATTCCCAGGAGATAACCGGACAGCTTGTGCTGCCCGATTTGGTATCAGAACGTCGGCGCGATCTTATAAATAGAGAATTCGTTATGACCTAAATCTTCTGATTTAGTCGTTTTCCCATTCGCGACGCGTAAAATTTCCTGATAAATTTCCTCGCCCATTTGCGTAATAGAAGCCTCGCCAGACATAATGGCGGACACATCAATATCAATATTGTCCTGCATCATTTCCCACGTTGCTTTATTACCCGTAATTTTTATTACCGGCGCTATTGGGTTACCGGCAGGCGTTCCGCGACCGGTAGTAAAAATAACGATCTGCGCTCCACCCGCCACCATGCCGGAAATAGATTCAATATCCTGCCCCGGGGTATCCATAATCCACAGGCCCGGATGCGTTGGACTATCGGCATATTCCAGTACACCCTGTAGTGGCGCATGACCCGCTTTATGCATACAGCCTAACGATTTTTCTTCAATGGTAGTCAACCCGCCTTTAATATTGCCCGGCGTCGGCTGTCCCCCGCGAATATCCTCGCCCAGCGCTTTTGCTCGCGCCTCGCAGCCGACCACTAAATCAATGAGCTGTTGACCAACCTCCGGCGTCACCGCACGTTTCGCCATCACATGCTCGGCGCCAATAAATTCCGTCGTTTCAGAAAGAATTGAGCTTCCGCCGCAGCGTATCAGCTTATCCGAGGCGACCCCGCAGGAAGGGTTAGACGCCAGCCCCGATGTCGTATCTGACCCGCCGCACTCCATCGCCAGCAGCAGCTCGCTAACCGGTGCTTGCTGCGGTTTTTGCATGGAGAGTTGTTGCGCATAGTCGCGGGCCAGCGAAATCCCCCTGGCCTGACATTTAAGCGTGCCGCCCTCTTCCTGAATGGTGATGCAGGAGGTCGGTTTGCCAAATGCGGTAATCTCTTCTGCGATGCGCAGCGGCTCCGCGCCTTCACAGCCTAAGCCCACAACCACAATAGCGCCGACGTTGGGATTATTCGCCACATTAATCAATGTCTTTTCCGTCAGACGCGCATCGCCTGCCACCTGGCAGCAGCCAAAATCGTTATTCACCCATGTCGCGCCTTTTACCTGCCGGGCAATATCCTGGGCGACTTTATTCGCACAAACGCTGGTAGGTAAAATCAGTACATAATTACGGATGCCAAAACGGCCGTCAGGGCGGCGGAAACCCAAAAAAGTCTCATTGCTCATAATCATTTTCCCTTGTTTTATATTATTTCCAGTCACCACGTCCGCGTTCGCTTTCCACATTGTGGACGTGCACATAGTCGCCACTTTTTATTTCCTGAGTGGCGCGGCCAATGGATTCGCCATATTTATAAACTTCGCCATGAAAAGGCACATCGCAGATGGCGAATTTGTGGCCAAATGGCACATCCTGATGTAACACAACGCTTATCTCGCGTTCGCCAATGAACATTGTGGCGGTTTCGCCGGCCTTGAGCGCCGTAATAGCCGTCGCGACGCAATCCTGAGGGTGAATCACCACTGCATTTTTTTTCACGATTAACTCCTTTGCTTTAGTCCTGTCTTCCCTAATCAAAAGGCGTGCCATTTTTTAACTGCATGGTTTATATGACTTTATTTTTATGGGCCGATCTGGCGGTGACAGGAACTGCGGTAATTTGCCTCAGTCGTGTCGCATTTTGCGTCACCTCCTCATGAACGCCTGGCGCGACAAATGTTCTACCCCCTGTTTTGACGTGCGTGTTTGGGCTATGCTATGCGGATCTAAACACCACCTCTAAAGCTACATTTGTAGCTGTATCGAAAACAGGACTACTGGCTGCCATGCAAGAGCAATACCGCCCGGAAGAGATAGAATCCAAAGTACAGCTTCACTGGGATGAGAAGCGCACATTTGAAGTGACCGAAGACGAGAGCAAAGAGAAGTATTACTGCCTGTCGATGCTTCCCTATCCTTCTGGCCGACTACACATGGGCCACGTACGTAACTACACCATCGGCGACGTGGTTGCCCGCTACCAGCGTATGCTGGGCAAAAACGTGCTGCAGCCAATCGGCTGGGACGCCTTCGGCCTGCCGGCGGAAGGCGCGGCGGTGAAGAACAACACCGCGCCGGCGCCGTGGACGTACGACAACATCGCGTACATGAAAAACCAGCTCAAAACGCTGGGTTTTGGCTATGACTGGAGCCGTGAAATCGCGACCTGCACCCCGGAATACTACCGCTGGGAACAGAAATTCTTCACCGAGCTGTATAAAAAAGGCCTGGTGTACAAGAAGACTTCTGCCGTTAACTGGTGCCCGAACGATCAGACCGTTCTCGCCAACGAACAGGTGATCGACGGCTGCTGCTGGCGCTGCGACACCAAAGTTGAGCGTAAAGAGATCCCACAGTGGTTTATCAAAATCACCGCTTACGCAGACGAGCTGTTGCGCGATCTGGATAAGCTGGACCACTGGCCTGATACCGTAAAAACGATGCAGCGCAACTGGATTGGCCGCTCTGAAGGCGTGGAAATCACCTTCGATGTGAAGGGTTACGATAACACCCTGACCGTCTATACCACCCGTCCGGATACCTTTATGGGCGCCACTTACCTGGCGGTGGCCGCCGGTCATCCGCTGGCGCAAAAAGCGGCGGCGAACAACGCCGAGCTGGCGGCGTTCATCGACGAATGCCGTAACACCAAAGTGGCCGAAGCCGAAATGGCGACCATGGAGAAAAAAGGCGTCGACACCGGCTTTAAAGCGATTCATCCGTTAACTGGCGAAGAGATCCCGGTCTGGGCGGCAAACTTTGTCCTGATGGAGTACGGCACTGGCGCGGTGATGGCCGTTCCGGGTCACGATCAGCGCGACTACGAATTTGCCTCCAAATACGGTTTGACCATCAAGCCGGTGATTCTGGCCGCCGACGGTTCCGAGCCGGATCTTTCCGAACAGGCGCTGACCGAAAAAGGCGTGCTGTTTAACTCCGGCGAGTTTGACGGCCTGGCCTTTGAAGCAGCGTTTAACGCCATTGCCGATAAACTGGCGGAAAAAGGCGTCGGCGAGCGTAAAGTGAACTACCGTCTGCGTGACTGGGGCGTTTCCCGTCAGCGTTACTGGGGCGCGCCGATCCCGATGGTCACCCTGGAAGACGGCACCGTGCTGCCGACGCCGGAAGATCAACTGCCGGTTATTTTGCCGGAAGATGTCGTCATGGACGGCATCACCAGCCCGATCAAGGCCGATCCTGAGTGGGCGAAAACCACCGTTAACGGTATGCCGGCGCTGCGTGAAACCGACACCTTCGACACCTTTATGGAATCGTCATGGTACTACGCGCGTTACACCTGCCCGCAGTATCAGGAAGGAATGCTGGATTCGAAAGCGGCAAACTACTGGCTGCCAGTCGACATCTACATCGGCGGTATTGAACATGCCATCATGCACCTGCTCTACTTCCGCTTCTTCCATAAGCTGATGCGCGATGCGGGCATGGTCACCTCTGACGAGCCGGCTAAACAGTTGCTGTGCCAGGGCATGGTACTGGCGGATGCGTTCTATTATGTCGGCGAGAACGGCGAACGTAACTGGGTTTCGCCAGTTGACGCTATCGTCGAGCGCGATGAAAAAGGCCGCATCGTCAAAGCAAAAGACGCAGCGGGTCATGAGCTGGTCTACACTGGCATGAGTAAAATGTCCAAGTCGAAAAATAACGGTATCGACCCGCAGGTAATGGTTGAACGTTATGGCGCGGACACGGTACGCCTGTTTATGATGTTCGCTTCTCCGGCGGATATGACTCTGGAATGGCAGGAGTCCGGCGTAGAAGGCGCAAACCGCTTTATTAAACGCGTCTGGAAGCTGGTTTACGAACACACCGCTAAAGGTCCTGTCGCGGCGCTGAACGTCGATGCGCTGAGCGAAGATCAAAAAGCGCTGCGTCGCGATGTGCATAAAACCATTGCCAAAGTGACCGATGATATCGGCCGCCGTCAGACGTTCAACACCGCCATTGCGGCGATCATGGAGTTGATGAACAAACTGGCGAAAGCCCCGCAGGAAGGCGAACAAGACCGCGCACTGCTTCAGGAAGCGCTGCAGGCCGTCGTGCGTATGCTTAACCCGTTCACCCCGCACGTCTGCTTTACCTTGTGGCAGGAACTGGGTGGCGAAGGCGATATCGACAACGCGCCGTGGCCGGTTGCCGACGAGCAGGCAATGGTGGAAAACACCACGCTGGTTGTCGTGCAGGTTAACGGTAAAGTTCGCGGTAAGATCACCGTTGCGGTGGATGCCACTGAAGAACAGGTGCGTGAACGTGCAGGCCAGGAACATCTGGTGGCAAAATATCTTGATGGCGTTACCGTGCGTAAAGTGATTTACGTTCCGGGTAAACTCCTCAATCTGGTTGTTGGCTAAGCGCGGGAGGAAGCGTGCGATATCTGGTAACACTGTTGTTATCTCTGGCGGTGCTGGTCACCGCCGGATGCGGTTGGCATCTGCGTAGCACTACGCAGGTTCCGGCTTCAATGAAAACGATGATCCTCGATTCAGGCGATCCGAACGGTCCGCTAAGTCGTGCGGTACGTAATCAGTTACGGCTGAATAACGTAAACCTGCTTGATAAAGACACAACGCGCAAAGACGTTCCGTCTCTGCGGCTTGGAACGGTGACTATTTCGCAGGATACGGCGTCAGTGTTCCAGGATGGCCAGACGGCGGAATATCAGATGGTAATGACCGTCAATGCCTCGGTATTGATTCCTGGCCATGACATCTATCCTATCAGCACGAAAGTGTACCGTTCGTTCTTCGATAACCCGCAGATGGCGTTGGCGAAGGATAACGAGCAGGCCATGATCGTTCAGGAGATGTACGACAAAGCCGCTGAACAGCTGATTCGTAAGCTGACCAGCGTCCGCGCGGCGGATATTCAGGCGACGAAAGAGGAGGCTACCGCCGACAATGAGACGGCGGCGCCCGCCTCTACGCCAGCACGCATCTCCACTACGCTGAGTAACTAATGATCAGGTTGTATCCTGAACAACTCCGCGCGCAGCTCAACGAAGGGCTGCGTGCGGCATATTTATTATTGGGCAACGATCCGCTGCTGCTGCAGGAAAGTCAGGACGCTATTCGTCTGGCGGCTGCGTCGCAAGGCTTCGAAGAGCACCACGCTTTTACTCTCGATCCCAGTACCGACTGGGGATCGCTTTTCTCACTCTGCCAGGCGATGAGTCTGTTCGCCAGTCGTCAAACGCTGGTGCTGCAACTACCGGAAAACGGGCCTAACGCGGCAATGAATGAGCAACTCGCCACCCTGAGCGAGCTGCTGCATGACGACCTGTTATTAATAGTACGCGGAAACAAGCTCACCAAAGCGCAGGAAAACGCCGCCTGGTATACCGCGCTGGCAGACCGTAGCGTTCAGGTCAGTTGTCAGACGCCGGAGCAGGCGCAGCTTCCCCGCTGGGTGGCCGCCAGAGCGAAAGCACAGAATTTGCAACTGGATGACGCCGCGAACCAACTGCTGTGCTATTGCTATGAGGGCAATCTGTTGGCGCTGGCGCAGGCGCTGGAACGGCTGTCGCTGCTTTGGCCTGACGGTAAGTTAACGCTTCCTCGCGTGGAGCAGGCCGTCAATGACGCCGCCCACTTTACCCCTTTCCACTGGGTGGATGCGTTACTGATGGGGAAAAGCAAACGCGCGCTGCATATTCTGCAACAGCTACGCCTTGAAGGCAGCGAGCCGGTTATTCTGCTGCGGACCCTCCAGCGAGAGCTGCTGCTGCTGGTAAATCTCAAACGTCAGTCCGCGCATACGCCGTTACGCGCGCTGTTTGATAAACACCGGGTCTGGCAAAACCGTCGCCCCATGATCGGCGACGCGTTGCAGCGTCTCCATCCTGCACAGCTTCGCCAGGCCGTGCAGTTACTGACGCGTACAGAAATTACGCTCAAACAGGATTATGGTCAGTCGGTATGGGCAGATCTTGAAGGGCTGTCGCTCCTGCTCTGCCATAAGGCGCTGGCAGACGTATTTATTGATGGGTGATATGAAATCGTTACAGGCTTTATTCGGCGGCACCTTTGATCCGGTGCATTATGGACATCTTAAACCTGTTGAAACGCTGGCGAATCTGATCGGCTTATCGCGGGTGATTATTATGCCTAACAATGTGCCGCCGCATCGCCCCCAGCCGGAAGCTTCCAGCGCGCAGCGTAAATATATGCTGGAGCTGGCTATCGCCGATAAGCCGCTTTTTACGCTGGATGAACGCGAGCTACAGCGAAACGCGCCCTCTTACACTGCGCAAACGTTGAAAGCATGGCGCGAAGAACAGGGCCCCGAAGCGCCGCTGGCGTTTATTATCGGCCAGGACTCTCTGCTTAACTTCCCCACCTGGCATGATTACGACACCATCCTTGATAACACTCACCTGATCGTTTGTCGTCGTCCGGGCTATCCCCTTGAAATGACGCAGGCGCAACACCAGCAGTGGCTGGAACAGCATCTGACCCATACGCCGGACGATCTGCACCAGTTGCCAGCCGGTAAAATTTACCTGGCGGAAACGCCCTGGCTTAATATCTCCGCAACCCTCATCCGCGAACGTCTGGAAAAAGGCGAATCCTGCGACGATCTGTTGCCGGAAAACGTGCTGAACTACATCAATCAGCAGGGGTTATACCAGTAAGCACATTGCGCAGCGCCGACAGCAGACGCTCGTTTTGCGCAGTGCTGCGTATCGCCACACGATAATAGCGGCTGTCCAGCCCCGGGTAGTTAGCGCAGCTACGGATTAAAATCCGCTGCGTCAGCAACCGTCGCTGCAGGTCAATATCCTCTCGCTCACAGCGTAGCAACAGATAGTTTGCCCGCCCGGGATAGACCGTCAGCAGGGGGAGCTGACAAAGCGCCTGATAAAACCGGGCGCCCTCCTCCCGTAACCAATGCCAGGTCGCCTGTTGCCAGGCGCTATCCTGTAACGCTACCTCACCGGCAAGCGCCGCCAGCGCGTTAACCGACCACGGCATTTGTTGGCGACGCATCCGCGCCACCGCCGCGTCATCGCTGTTGACGAGATATCCCAACCGCAGGCCGGGAATGGCATAAAATTTGGTCAGCGAACGCAGCACCCAGATATGCGGATTATCTTTAAGAGCAGGAATAAAGCCCGTCTCATGCGGAATAAAATCGATAAACGCTTCATCCAGGATCAGGTTAATGTTCAGCGATTTGCAGCGATCGGCAATGGCCTGTAATAACTGCCGCTCCGGCAGCAGGCCGGTAGGATTATTGGGCGTACACAGAAACAGGCAGTCCAGATCGGGCGTCAACGCCTCAAGAATGGCATCGGTAAGCTGCCAGCCATCCGCTTCGCGTAGAGACCAACGACGAATTTCACAGCCACTTTGCGCCAGCGCCCGGCCATACTCCGCGAAACCTGGCGTGACAATCATTGCACGACGCGGTTTAAGACCGCTCGCCACGGTAAAGATTGACTCCGTCTCGCCATTTCCCGCCAGTATCCACGATGCCGGCACCTGATGATGACGCGCCAGCGCCTGGTGCAAATGAAAATAATCGGCGTCCGGGTAGCGCTCAATGCAGTCCAGATTGTCGATAAGCGCGCGTTTCACGCTGACAGGCATACCCAGCGGATTAATGTTTGCGCTAAAATCCAGTAACTGGTCAGGCGAGATGCCCAACACCGTCGCGGCTTCCCGAATATTACCGCCATGCGCGCTGTTGAATAACGCCATTATGCCTCCGGCCAAAAAATGCTATTTTAGTGAAAAAAACGTTGCGCAATCAGGGGCATTATCATGTTTTGCGCATTTAACCTCATGAGGAATACCATGCGATTGTGGCTGGTGCGTCATGGCGAAACCGAGGCCAATGTCGCCGGGTTGTATAGCGGACATGCTCCCACGCCGTTAACGGAAAAAGGGATTGGCCAGGCGAAAACGCTACATACTTTATTGCGCCACGCGCCATTTGACCGGGTGTTATGCAGCGAGCTGGAGCGCGCGCGCCATACCGCCCGGCTCGTACTGGAGGGCCGGGATACGCCGCAACACATCTTACCTGAGCTTAATGAGATGTACTTCGGCGACTGGGAAATGCGCCATCACCGCGACCTCACCCATGAAGATGCCGAAAGCTATGCCGCCTGGTGTACGGACTGGCAGAATGCGGTTCCGACCAATGGCGAGGGTTTTCAGGCTTTTACCCGGCGCGTAGAGCGCTTTATCTCGCGACTCGACGCGTTTAGCGATTGCCAGAACCTGCTGATCGTCAGCCATCAGGGCGTACTCAGCCTGTTGATTGCCCGTCTGCTCGCAATGCCCGCCGCCTCGCTATGGCATTTCCGGGTAGAACAGGGATGCTGGAGCGCAATCGACATATGCGAAGGGTTCGCCACCCTGAAAGTATTAAATAGTCGTGCCGTCTGGCGGCCTGAGTGATGAATTTTCCGTTTTTTCTCGCCGCAGCGGTTTCGCCCATTGACAGCCCCCGACAGGCTGTTATTCTCCGCAGCCAGGCTTTTTTCACCTTGCAGAGCTTTGCAGAAATTGTTTTACAAAAATGGCGATGCTTTCTGTGACGTGGGATGGGATGATAATCTGGTTTTAAACGCCGATCCGGCGACATAAGTCCCGGTATCGCCGCTGATTCAGGTATACTACACGGCGTCCCGCCGGAAGGTTAGCGTTAACTCGCAACGCCTTACCGGTCCAGCCTGTTGGCCTTTTTCTATCGTTATAACGCAATTATTCACCCAGGGGGAAAACTTGCAGGGTAAAGCACTCCAGGATTTTGTTATCGACAAAATTGATGACCTGAAAGGTCAGGACATCATCGCCTTAGATGTTCAGGGTAAATCCAGTATCACCGACTGTATGATTATTTGTACCGGCACCTCCAGCCGTCACGTTATGTCTATTGCCGACCACGTGGTGCAGTCGTCGCGCGCGGCCGGTATGCTGCCGTTAGGCGTCGAAGGCGAGAATGCGGCTGACTGGATTGTCGTCGATCTGGGCGATGTGATTGTGCATGTCATGCAGGAAGAAAGTCGCCGCCTGTATGAACTGGAAAAACTCTGGAGTTAATGCGTGAAGCTGCAACTTGTCGCTGTCGGCACGAAGATGCCCGACTGGGTTCAAACGGGATTTACGGAATATCTGCGTCGTTTTCCGAAAGATATGCCCTTTGAGCTGATCGAAATCCCTGCGGGCAAACGCGGCAAGAACGCGGATATCAAACGCATTCTCGACAAAGAGGGCGAGCAGATGCTGGCCGCCGCCGGTAAGAATCGCATTGTTACCCTGGATATTCCAGGCAAGCCGTGGGATACGCCGCAGTTAGCCAATGAGCTGGAGCGCTGGAAACAGGACGGGCGCGACGTCAGTTTGCTGATTGGCGGCCCGGAAGGATTATCTCCCGCCTGCAAAGCGGCAGCGGAACAGAGCTGGTCGCTCTCGGCGTTAACGCTCCCTCACCCACTGGTTCGGGTTCTGGTCGCGGAGAGTTTGTACCGGGCGTGGAGCATCACAACCAACCACCCTTATCACCGTGAGTGATCGTGAAGTCTTGAGAAGATTAAGCAGCGGATGAAACGACAAAATTCTTTTCGTGACTATACGGCTGAGTCCGCACTGTTTGTGCGTCGGGCGCTGGTCGCCTTTTTGGGTATTTTGCTGCTGACCGGCGTACTGATCGCCAATTTGTATAATCTGCAAATCCTCCGTTTTACCGATTACCAGACCCGCTCGAACGAAAACCGTATCAAGCTGGTGCCAATTGCGCCAAGCCGCGGGATAATCTACGACCGTAACGGCATTCCCCTTGCGCTGAACCGCACTATCTATCAGATTGAAATGATGCCGGAAAAGGTGGATAACGTTCAGCAAACGCTGGATGCGCTACGCAGTGTGGTCGATTTAAACGACGACGATATCGCCGCCTTTAAAAAAGAGCGCGCCCGATCCCATCGCTTTACTTCTATTCCGGTGAAAACAAACCTGACGGAAGTTCAGGTCGCGCGCTTTGCCGTCAACCAGTACCGTTTTCCGGGCGTTGAAGTCAAAGGCTATAAACGCCGCTATTATCCATACGGATCGGCGCTGACCCACGTTATCGGCTACGTATCGAAAATCAATGATAAAGACGTCGAGCGTCTCGACAGAGAAAACAAACTGGCAAACTACGCCGCCACCCATGACATCGGCAAGCTGGGCATTGAGCGCTACTATGAAGATATTCTGCATGGGCAAACCGGTTATGAAGAGGTTGAAGTCAACAACCGCGGCCGCGTCATTCGCCAGCTCAAAGAGGTGCCGCCGCAGGCCGGACACGATATCTACCTGACGCTGGATCTCAAGCTCCAGCAGTATATTGAAACGCTGCTGGCAGGCAGTCGCGCGGCGGTGATTGTCACCGATCCGCGTACCGGCGGCGTGCTGTCGCTGGTCTCCATGCCAAGTTACGACCCTAACCTTTTCGTGGATGGCATCTCCAGCAAAGATTACTCCGGGCTGCTTAACGACCCGAACACGCCATTAGTGAACCGCGCGACTCAGGGTGTCTACCCACCCGCTTCTACCGTTAAGCCTTACGTCGCCGTATCGGCGTTAAGCGCTGGCGTCATCACCCGTAACACCAGTCTTTTCGACCCTGGCTGGTGGCAGTTGCCGGGGTCTGAGAAACGCTACCGCGACTGGAAAAAATGGGGCCACGGGCATCTGAATATCACCAAATCCCTTGAAGAGTCGGCGGATACCTTCTTCTATCAGGTGGCCTATGACATGGGAATCGACCGCCTGTCAGAATGGATGGGTAAGTTTGGCTATGGGCACTATACGGGAATTGATCTCGCAGAAGAGCGCTCTGGTAATATGCCGACCCGCGAGTGGAAACAGAAACGCTTTAAAAAACCGTGGTATCAGGGCGATACGATTCCGGTGGGCATCGGCCAGGGCTACTGGACGGCAACGCCGATTCAGATGAGTAAGGCGCTGATGATCCTTATTAACGACGGTGTAGTTAAAGTCCCGCATCTGTTAATGAGCACCGCGGAAAACGGTAAGCAGGTGCCGTGGGTACAGCCGCATGAGCCGCCGGTGGGCGATATTCACTCCGGCTACTGGGAAATTGCGAAAGATGGAATGTATGGCGTCGCCAACCGCCCTAACGGCACGGCTCATAAATATTTTGCCAGCGCGCCCTATAAAATCGCGGCGAAGTCGGGCACCGCGCAGGTCTTTGGCCTGAAGGCCAACGAAACGTACAATGCGCATAAAATCGCCGAGCGCCTGCGTGACCATAAATTAATGACCGCCTTTGCGCCGTATAACAATCCCCAGGTCGCCGTCGCGATCATCCTTGAAAACGGCGGCGCAGGCCCGGCAGTAGGCACGATCATGCGCCAAATCCTTGATCACATCATGCTGGGCGACAACAACACCCATTTGCCTGCGGAAAACCCGGTGGTTGCAGCGGCGGAGGACCAATAATCATGACGGATAATCCGAACAAAAAAACCTTCTGGGATAAAATTCATATCGATCCCACGATGCTACTCATTCTGCTGGCGTTACTGGTTTACAGCGCATTGGTCATCTGGAGCGCCAGCGGCCAGGACATCGGCATGATGGAGCGTAAAATCGGTCAGATTGCGATGGGGCTGGTGGTTATGGTGGTGATGGCGCAGATCCCGCCGCGCGTATATGAAGGCTGGGCGCCCTATCTCTATATCATTTGTATCATTTTGCTGGTCGCCGTTGATGCCTTCGGCGCAATATCCAAAGGCGCGCAGCGCTGGCTCGATCTGGGAATCGTTCGCTTTCAGCCTTCGGAAATAGCCAAAATCGCCGTGCCGCTGATGGTCGCCCGCTTTATTAACCGCGACGTCTGCCCGCCCTCGCTGAAAAATACCGCCATCGCCCTGGTATTAATCTTTATGCCTACCCTGCTGGTTGCCGCCCAGCCGGACCTCGGGACGTCTATTTTGGTCGCCCTTTCCGGTCTCTTTGTCCTATTTTTGTCTGGTCTGAGCTGGCGCTTAATTGGGGTCGCCATTGTATTGATCGCTGCATTTATTCCTATTTTGTGGTTTTTCCTGATGCACGATTACCAACGCCAGCGCGTCATGATGCTCCTTGATCCGGAGACCGATCCGCTGGGCGCGGGCTATCATATTATTCAGTCTAAAATCGCCATTGGCTCAGGCGGCCTGCGCGGTAAAGGCTGGCTCCACGGCACCCAGTCGCAGCTGGAGTTTTTACCCGAACGCCATACCGACTTTATCTTCGCGGTACTGGCGGAAGAGCTCGGTCTGGTGGGCATCCTGATTCTGCTCGCGCTCTATATTTTGCTGATAATGCGCGGTCTGTGGATTGCCGCCAGAGCGCAAACTACATTTGGTCGCGTGATGGCTGGCGGATTAATGTTAATATTATTCGTTTATGTCTTCGTAAATATTGGTATGGTGAGCGGTATTCTGCCTGTGGTTGGAGTACCTTTACCCCTGGTCAGCTACGGGGGCTCCGCACTGATTGTGCTGATGGCCGGGTTCGGGATTGTGATGTCGATCCACACCCACAGAAAAATGTTGTCGAAAAGCGTATAAGGGGTGCGCAATGCGTAAGCAGTTGCCTGTAATCTGCGTCGCGGCAGGGATAGTACTACTCGCGGCATGTACTAATGACGGCGGTCAGCAGCAAACCACCGTCGCGCCGCAACCTGCGGTATGTAATGGTCCGACTGTGGAAATCAGCGGAGCGGAACCGCGTTATGAACCTCTGAATCCGACCGCAAACCAGGATTATCAGCGTGACGGTAAAAGTTATAAAATCGTTCAGGACCCGTCCCGCTTTAGCCAGGCTGGCCTGGCCGCTATTTATGATGCGGAACCCGGCAGTAATTTAACCGCCTCCGGGGAGATGTTCGATCCGATGCAGCTTACCGCCGCCCATCCGACACTGCCTATCCCCAGCTATGCGCGAATCACCAACCTGGCCAACGGTCGCATGATCGTCGTGCGTATTAACGATCGCGGCCCCTATGGCACCGATCGGGTCATCTCCCTGTCCCGCGCAGCGGCGGATCGTCTGAATACCTCGAATAATACTAAAGTACGGATTGACCCCATTATCGTGGCGCCGGATGGTTCGCTCTCCGGCCCGGGGATGGCCTGTACGACGGTGGCGAAACAGACCTACGCTCTGCCCCCGCGCCCTGATTTAAGCGGCGGAATGGGAAGCGCCTCTTCAGCGCCTGCGCAACCGCAAGGCGACGTGCTTCCGGTCAGCAATGCCACGTTGAAAAGTGACGATACCACCGGCGCGCCGGTGAGCAGCAGCGGCTTCCTCGGCGCGCCGACCACGCTGGCGCCTGGCGTGCTGGAGGGTAATGAACCGACGCCAGCGCCACAGCCAGCGCCGGTTTCCGCGCCGGTGACGGCTCCAGCGACTGCGACGCCGGTTAGCGCGCCTGCCGCCACGGCCCCGGTATCTGCCCCGGTGAGCGCGCCTGTCGCCGCGGCGAGCGGCCGTTTCGTCGTCCAGGTCGGCGCCGTCAGCGATCAAACGCGTGCGCAGCAGTACCAACAGCGTTTAAGCCAGCAGTTCAGCGTACCAGGACGCGTAATACAAAACGGCGCGGTCTGGCGTATTCAACTGGGGCCTTTTGCCAGTAAAGCCGAAGCCAGCGCGTTACAGCAACGTTTGCAAACAGAAGCACAATTACAGTCCTTTATCGCCAGCGCGCAGTAACCGATCGCAGGTATCTGTACTGTCAATTTCTGTAAATGACATTAACAAAGTCACGCGGAAAGTCAGATGCCTGCCAGTTATGCTTTTGCTATAGTAGGGCTCTTTTTTTAATTTCATCACGGACGTCGTAGTTCAGACCATGAAGACCACTTTTTCCGCTCGTTTTATGCAGCGCATGGCGCTCACCACGGCGCTTTGTGCCGCGTTTATCTCAACCGCACATGCCGATGACCTGAATATCAAAACTATGATCCCGGGTGTTCCGCAGATCGATGCGGAATCCTACATCCTGATCGACTACAACTCCGGTAAAGTTCTGGCGGAACAAAACGCCGACGAACGTCGCGACCCGGCGAGTCTGACGAAGATGATGACCAGTTACGTCATCGGACAGGCAATGAAAGCGGGTAAATTTAAAGAAACCGACCTGGTTACCGTCGGTAATGACGCCTGGGCCACCGGCAATCCGGTATTTAAAGGCTCCTCGCTGATGTTCCTCAAGCCGGGAATGCAGGTACCGGTCTCTCAGTTGATACGCGGCATCAATCTGCAATCCGGCAATGACGCCTGTGTGGCAATGGCTGATTTCGCCGCCGGTAGCCAGGATGCTTTCGTCGGGCTGATGAATAGCTATGTGAACGCGTTAGGGCTGAAAAATACCCACTTCCAGACCGTACACGGCCTGGACGCCGACGGACAATACAGTTCAGCTCGCGATATGGCGCTGATTGGTCAGGCGTTAATTCGCGATGTGCCTAACGAATATGCCGTTTATAAAGAAAAAGAGTTCACCTTTAACGGCATTCGCCAGTTAAACCGTAACGGTCTGCTGTGGGATAACAGCCTGAATGTGGACGGCATCAAAACCGGCCATACCAGCAAAGCGGGCTATAATCTGGTCGCTTCCGCAACCGAAGGCCAGATGCGATTGATTTCCGCCGTGATGGGCGGACGGACCTATAAAGGCCGTGAAACAGAAAGCAAAAAACTGCTGACGTGGGGCTTCCGTTTCTTTGAAACCGTTAATCCGCTGAAGGCTGGTAAAGAGTTCGCCTCTGAACCCGCCTGGTTTGGTAATACCGATCGCGCCTCGCTGGGCGTCGATAAAGACGTTTACCTGACGATCCCTCGTGGTCGCATGAAAGATTTGAAAGCGAGCTATGTACTGAATACCGCAGAACTGCACGCGCCGCTGCAGAAAAACCAGGTGGTCGGCACCATCAACTTCCAGCTGGACGGTAAAACCATCGAGCAGCGTCCGCTGGTCGTACTGCAAGAGATCCCGGAAGGGAACTTCTTCGGTAAAATCATTGATTACATTAAATTAATGTTCCATCACTGGTTTGGATAAAAATTGAACGCTTGAAAGTGTGATTTTCGTCCCCATATACTATGCATCAGTAAAACTCCCGCCCTGTGGCGGGAGTTGTTATTTTTTTTACGTAATGCCGGAGCTGACATGAAAACCAAACTTAACGAACTGCTTGAATTCCCTACGCCATTTACTTACAAAGTAATGGGGCAGGCGTTACCTGAGCTGGTTGATCAGGTGGTTGAAGTGGTACAGCGCCATGCGCCTGGTGATTACTCTCCGACGGTAAAACCGAGCAGCAAAGGCAACTACCACTCGGTCTCTATCACCATTAATGCCACCCATATTGAACAGGTTGAAACGCTGTACGAAGAACTGGGCAATATTGATATCGTGCGAATGGTATTGTAATACATCCAGACGGTTACCCGGTCTTATCCGGGTAACTCCCCGCCTCCCCCGCTGTGATATACTTTCCTCTCTTTTTTCATTCTCTACGGAGATGCCGTTTTGTATCAGGATAAAATCCTTGTCCGCCAGCTCGGCCTTCAGCCCTATGAAGCTATCTCTCAGGCCATGCATAACTTTACCGATATGCGCGATGAAAACAGCCATGATGAAATCTGGTTGGTTGAGCATTACCCGGTGTTTACCCAGGGCCAAGCCGGTAAAGCGGAACATATATTGATGCCTGGCGATATTCCCGTTGTGCAGAGCGATCGTGGAGGACAGGTGACCTATCATGGTCCGGGCCAACAGGTAATGTACGTTTTACTTAACCTGAAACGACGTAAACTGGGCGTGCGTGATTTAGTCACCCTACTTGAACAGACCGTGGTGAATACGCTGGCTGAAATTGGTATTGAGGCGCATCCGCGCGCCGATGCGCCGGGCGTCTATGTGGGTGAAAAGAAAATCTGCTCGCTGGGTTTACGTATCCGTCGCGGCTGCTCATTCCACGGTTTAGCGCTAAACGTTAACATGGATCTTTCTCCTTTCCTGCGCATCAACCCGTGTGGTTATGCCGGCATGGAAATGGCCAAAATAACACAGTGGAAAGAAGACGCTACCACGGATAATATTGCGCCCCGCTTGCTGGCGAATATTTTAGCTCTGCTAAATAATCCATCGTATGAATATATTGCTGCTTAATGCGTAAAATATAATGGCCCAAGAAATTTATGGGTCATTAATCATATATGATTTGAATGCTTTACTTCTCCCCCCGCTTTCTATATTTTCGTTATATCCCTGCTGTAGCCGCCAGGCGGCATGGCCTCTTCAGTCCTCATGATGAGGAATTTTCCGTGAACAAAATCCCGGCCTTGCTGTTACTTATCTTATTGAAATGACTTAAAATACATTCATAAGAGTAATTTTAAAACCAACTCATAAATGCAAAATATACTATTTCATCTATTATTCATAATACGAATGAATTCGGAGCCAGAGCGTGAGTGATAATAATCAGGCAGAAAGACAACCGGCCGATCAACATCTACAAGACAAACCGCAAATTTTCAGAACACTGAGAAATATTGACCTCAATCTGTTGACGATTTTCGAGGCCGTATATGTCCATAAAGGGATCGTCAATGCCGCGAAAATTCTTAACCTGACGCCGTCAGCCATCAGCCAGTCCATTCAAAAATTACGGACTATATTTCCCGATCCGCTGTTTATTCGCAAAGGCCAGGGCGTAACGCCCACGACGTATGCTACGCATCTGCACGAATACATCAGCCAGGGGCTGGAATCTATTCTTGGCGCCCTGGATCTTACGGGCAGCTACGATAAGCAGCGTACCATTACAATTGGCACGACGCCTTCGGTCGGCGCGCTAGTGATGCCGATTATTTACCAGGCCATCAGGCCGCGTTATCCTCAGCTTTTGCTGCGCAACATTCCGGTAGACGATGCCGAAAGCCAGCTTAGTCAGTTTCAGACCGATCTCATTATCAATACCCATAGCTATAACAACCGGAGCATCCAGCATCACGTCCTGTTTAGCGATACGCTTGAGATTGTCTGCCGCCAGCATCACCCATGTCTGGCGAACGCCATTACTGAAGAGAGACTGAACAGCGCGGATCACACCTTTCTGATGCTGGAGGGACAACATCTTTCCCTACTGCGCCAGCGACTGCAGGAGACATTTCCCGATCAGCAAATCAGTTTTAGCAGCTACAATATTTTTACCATTGCCTCGCTGATCGCCAGCAGCGATCTGCTGGGACTGATGCCCACCCGCTTCTACGACTTATTTAGCCGCTGCTGGCCGCTTGAACGCCTTCCCTACGCGCCGGTGAATAGTGAACAGGTCGAGTTCTCGCTGCATTACAATAAACTGAGTCTGCGCGATCCGGTGCTGGAGAACGTCATTGATATCATTCGTGAGGCGTTCTGACAAAAATGTTGCATTCAGGTCACGGAAGATATGGGCAAACAGCACAAAACAACAACTATTTTACATTTTGCCGGGCTGTCAGGCTGCTTTATGGCCCTTATCAATGATATACTGCGTGTCACAAATTCAAAAATAGTTGATAAATACAACTTTCCCTTGAATTGAAACGCTTTCCTTCGTTATTCGCAACTGGAACACGCACGCTATGAGTAAACCCATTGTGATGGAACGCGGTGTAAAATACCGCGATGCCGATAAGATGGCTCTTATCCCGGTTAAAAATGTGGTCACAGAGCGCGACGCTCTACTACGTAAACCGGAATGGATGAAAATAAAACTTCCGGCGGATTCTACCCGTATCCAGGGCATCAAAGCCGCAATGCGCAAAAATGGCCTGCATTCTGTCTGCGAGGAAGCGTCTTGCCCAAACCTGGCTGAATGTTTCAACCACGGCACCGCTACGTTTATGATCCTTGGCGCCATTTGCACTCGCCGCTGTCCGTTCTGTGATGTCGCCCATGGCCGCCCCGTTGCGCCGGATGCGGAAGAGCCGCAGAAACTGGCGCAAACGATCGCCGACATGGCGCTACGCTATGTGGTCATCACCTCTGTCGACCGTGACGATCTGCGTGACGGCGGCGCCCAGCATTTTGCTGACTGCATCACCGCTATCCGTGCCAAAAGCCCGGAGATAAAAATAGAAACCCTGGTGCCAGACTTCCGTGGACGTATGGATCGCGCGCTGGATATTCTTAACGCGACGCCGCCGGATGTGTTTAACCACAACCTGGAAAACGTGCCGCGTATTTACCGCCAGGTTCGTCCGGGCGCCGATTACAACTGGTCGCTGAAATTACTGGAACGCTTCAAAGAAGCGCACCCGGAAATTCCGACAAAATCGGGTCTGATGGTGGGCTTAGGCGAAACCAATGCGGAAATCATTGAGGTTATGCGCGACTTACGCCGTCATGGCGTCACCATGCTGACGCTTGGTCAGTATCTACAGCCAAGCCGCCATCACCTGCCGGTACAGCGTTATGTCAGCCCGGAAGAGTTTGACGAGATGAAAGCGGAAGCCCTGGCGATGGGCTTTACCCATGCCGCCTGTGGCCCCTTTGTACGTTCTTCGTACCATGCTGATCTCCAGGCCAAAGGCATGGAAGTGAAATGATCGTGTAATAGACGCTTACATTTCAGGCAAAAAAAACCGGCAACTTGCCGGTTTTTTTACTCTGCGGAGCAAGCGCATCGCGCTATTACTCTTTGTGCGAGAGTTTTTCAGCCTGAACGCTACCGTCGACGTCTTTCTTAACGCCCGCGTCTTCATCGTTCATTGCTTTCTTGAATCCTTTAATCGCCGTGCCCAGGTCTCCGCCCAGCGTACGTAACTTCTTGGTACCAAACAGCAGAACAACCAGTGCGGCAACCACCAGCAGTTTGGTAATACTAATCTCACCCATAGATACCTTCTTCACTAAAAACAGGCTGCGTAACGCGCCGGATTAACCTGAGAATATTAACGGTCTTTCGACGCGCGCACACAATAGCAATCTGTAACAAGGTGAATCAAGCTTTGCGTAAAAAAACATCATAATAATTGCGGTGGCGCAAATCGTCGTTGCTGCAAAAGAGGAAGTTGCTCCCGCACCTGGTCTATTCGTTCTCTGAATATTTCCGCGACGATCAGCGCCGGACGATCGGCTGCTGCGGCTATCGTTACCCCCAACGGATCGATAATACGACTTTGACCAATATTACGATTACCACACTCCCCGGCCGCAATCATATAGCAGGTGGTATCCAGCGCTCTCGCCGCCAGCAGCGTCGACCACTGCTGCTCTTTCAACGGGCCGCGAACCCAGCCCGTCGGCAGCGCCAATACGTCAGCCCCCTGTAAAGCCAGCGCTAACGCCATGTCAGGAAAGCGCAGGTCATAACAGGTCATAAGCCCCACCTTAACCCCCTCCACGTCCAGCACAGGCGCGATAGCGGTTCCGGCATCAATACTTTGGGATTCTTGCATCGAAAACACATCATAGAGATGCAGCTTCGCGTAACGCGCGACAATGTGACCTGCCCGTAGCGCCACCAGCATATTAACCGCCCGTCCAGGCGTTGACGGGACAAGGATAGTGAATATCGTCGTCATATTATTATGAGCGCTTTCTTCCTGAAGCCGCGTCATAAACGCGCCATCCAGCGGCTGCGCGGCGCGAATCGGCAGGTCAAGGTCGATGTCATCTCGCGCTAATATCCCCTCAGGCAGCACCAGAAGCGATACGCCGCGGCCCGCCGCCTGAGCCATTAACGAAACGCAAACTTGCGCATTCTTTTCCCATACAGAACTCACCACAAACTGCCCGGCTGCAACGAACATATCCCCTCCCACACCTCTGTCAGGACTCGCCAATTATGCGTGTTCGGCGTTACACTCCTCCTGTATAGCAATTAAATAAAGGATTCGGCAGTGTTACAGCTTCTTTTAGCAGTTTTTATCGGCGGTGGAACGGGGAGCGTAGCCCGGTGGATGCTAAGTATGCGTTTTAATCCGCTTCATCAGGCGATTCCCATCGGTACGCTAACAGCAAATTTGCTTGGCGCGTTTATTATCGGCATGGGGTTCGCCTGGTTTAACCGCATGACACATATCGATCCGATGTGGAAAGTGCTCATTACGACCGGCTTTTGCGGCGGCCTGACGACCTTTTCTACTTTTTCTGCTGAAGTGGTATTCTTGCTGCAAGAGGGGCGCTTTGGCTGGGCGCTGCTGAATGTGCTGATTAACCTGTTGGGTTCGTTTGCCATGACAGCGCTGGCATTCTGGCTATTTTCCGCCGCAGCGGCGCGTTAAGCGCAAAAAAAAAAACCCGCCGAAAGGACGGGTTTTGAAATCTTGCTGTCGGACGTATGCTTACAGAGCAGTTACGTTTGCAGCGGAAGGGCCTTTGGCACCGTTAGTGATTTCGAACTCTACGCGCTGACCTTCAGCCAGAGTTTTAAAACCATTGGTCTGGATTGCAGAGAAGTGTACGAACACGTCTTTGCTGCCATCTTCCGGAGTAATGAAACCGAATCCTTTGGATTCATTAAACCACTTAACGTTACCTTTAATCTTAGACATCAAAATTACCTTTACATGAAAAATAGACACAAATGCTGTGTCGGATACCAGTACAACAATTGTGATGCATTTTGTCCAGTCGAACTTTGCGAAAAAGTGATAAATATCGCGTTAATTTTTAGCTAACCCTGTCTACTTATTGTTTTTTAAGGCTTTTTTATTCACAACTGAAGCATGTCCTTCCCCGTCAAAACTGGAAACGCATCCAGGCGAAATAGACGTTTCCGTTGTTATACGAACCCGGAATGTAGGTCATCTGAAAGGTAGCGGGACCATAGCCTATCGACGCTAAAGGCAACAGTACAGGGATGGGAATATAATTCCAGTTGTCGCGCGCGGTAACGCCTGCGGTAAAGCCCAGTCCCAGACGAAAATTATCGTCTTCCAGCGGTCGCCAGGTTTTTTCCCAGCCATAACCGCCTATGGGTTCCCATTTGTTAAATGAATCTTTAAAGGCCATCATATAGAGGCCATGCCAGTTGCCTTTGTCGTCCCAGCGCGACTGACCAAAACCAACGCCCCACGGCCGCTCGTTATAGCGATCCGTTTTCTCTTTATCGTAGGCAAAGCGCGCATGCCAGGTAATGGCGGGGACATACAAATCATAATGCTCAGGCTGTCGCCACGTTTCTGCGACGTTATCGGTAAACGTGTTAAACCACCCTTTATCCGCCGCAGAGACTGAAGGAATAGCCAGCCATGGCATAACAAGGAGAGCAATAATAAGAAAATACTTTCTGATAATCATCACAACAGCCATACCGTTCAAAAATTCGACCGTGATAATAACAACATTAACCTGAATAAAATCTTAACAAACTATAAACAGAGAATAATCTGAGAAAGTATCGGGTTAACGGCGTTTGATTTAGCACTCAGAACCGTCGCGCTCTCCTTACTAAGTTTTCACAAAAAACACAAAACAAAGCACAACAAACAAAACAATAAAATAACAATAAATTAATACTTATAGCGCTACAGAAAATTCGTATAAGCATATTTCATCTTTAGCGATGACATGAAAAAATAACCGCGCCGTGATTTTAATCAGTAAGGCGCCATCCTTTATTCGGTACATTTTTATACCACTTTTGTGGTTCTTATTTTTACTCTGGGTGTCGATAAGACAGGGGAAACAATGCTAACAGTTATAGAGCTCCTTATCGGAGTCGTCGTTATTGTGGGTGTAGCGCGCTACATCATTAAGGGATATTCCGCCACTGGCGTTTTATTTGTCGGCGGTCTGGTTCTGCTTATTATCAGCGCACTGATGGGGCATAAGGTATTACCTGCCAGCGAAACCAGTACCGGCTATACCGCAACAGATATTGTTGAATACATCAAAATTTTGCTCATGAGTCGCGGCGGCGATCTTGGCATGATGATCATGATGCTGTGCGGCTTTGCCGCTTATATGACGCATATCGGCGCGAATGATATGGTCGTGAAGCTGGCGTCGAAACCTTTACAGTACATAAACTCGCCCTACCTGTTGATGATTGCCGCCTATTTTGTCGCCTGCCTGATGTCGCTGGCCGTCTCTTCCGCGACGGGGCTTGGCGTACTGCTCATGGCTACTCTCTTCCCGGTGATGGTCAACGTCGGCATTAGCCGCGGCGCGGCGGCGGCTATTTGCGCCTCTCCGGCCGCCATCATCCTCTCGCCAACGTCTGGCGATGTGGTTTTAGCCGCAAAAGCGGCGGAGATGCCGTTAATCGATTTCGCGTTCAAAACCACGCTGCCGATTTCCATCGCCGCAATTATCGGTATGGCGATTGCGCACTTTTTCTGGCAACGCTATCTGGATAAAAAAGAGAACATTTCACATGAGATGCTGGACGTTGCGGAGATTACCACCACGGCCCCGGCGTTTTATGCCCTTTTGCCGTTCACGCCCATTATCGGCGTACTGATTTTTGACGGTAAATGGGGGCCGCAGTTGCACATTATTACCATCCTGGTGATCTGTATGCTGCTGGCCGCCGTGCTGGAATTCGTGCGCGGCTTCAACACGCAAAATGTGTTTTCCGGCCTGGAAGTGGCTTATCGCGGCATGGCGGATGCGTTTGCCGGCGTCGTGATGCTGCTGGTCGCGGCGGGCGTTTTCGCCCAGGGGCTGAGCACCATTGGCTTTATCCAAAGTCTGATCTCGATTGCCACTTCTTTTGGCTCCGCCAGCATTATTCTGATGCTGGTATTAGTGATTTTAACCATGCTGGCCGCGATGACCACCGGTTCAGGCAATGCGCCTTTTTACGCCTTTGTTGAGATGATCCCTAAACTGGCGCACTCCTCCGGCATCAACCCAGCCTATTTATCCATCCCAATGCTGCAAGCCTCAAACCTGGGGCGCACGATTTCGCCGGTCTCCGGCGTGGTGGTCGCTGTCGCCGGGATGGCTAAAATATCAC
The DNA here is from genome assembly GCF_020181675.1 of Salmonella sp. A7. Lineage (NCBI taxonomy): Bacteria > Pseudomonadati > Pseudomonadota > Gammaproteobacteria > Enterobacterales > Enterobacteriaceae > Salmonella > Salmonella sp. A7. Next base: position 3,185,217 of record NZ_CP084001.1, read on the forward strand.
CGTTTGAAGTGGTGAAGCGCACGTCCGTTCCGGTCATCGTCGGTCTGTTGATCGTCATTATCGCCACGGAAATTATGGTGCCAGGCGCCTCTTCCGCCGTTACTGGCGGCTGATAGCCGGTAAGCCGGGGCGAGGGAAAACATCGCCCCGGCATCTTAAACCAAGCTTAGCCGCCGTGGTAAATACGCTGCGGCCTGCCCACTTTGCCATGAATAATCTCTGCGACAATCAGGTGCTGACTCGCGCAATATTCCAGGTAACGTCGGGATGTGGTGCGGCTTATCGTTAAGGCCTGCGCAACCGTTTCAGCCGTATGGCGTACGGTTGGATCGGCAAACAGCTTCATCACCGCATTAAGGGTTAAGGCATCAATACCGGTCGGCAAATCCCCTTTCGGTTCGCCGCGCGCATAGGCGTTGAACATTTCATCTATCTGCTTCTGGCTTGCGCTATCCGCGCTCGCCAGCATACGTCTGCGCTGTTGATAGCGGGTCAGCGTCTGTCCCAAACGTTCATAAGCAATAGGTTTGACCAGATAATCAAACGCGCCGCTACGTACCGCTTCCGCTACCGTCTCCATGTCACTGGCGGCGGTCGTAAACACGACGCCGCCGGGATAGCGCGACTGCATTAATTCATGCAGCAGCGTAATCCCCTTCCCATCCGGCAGATAATTATCCAACAGAATTAATCCAGGTTTGAACCGGTCAATCATCATTCTCGCCTGCGCCAGATTGCCCGCCAGCCATATCTGCTTAAAGCCAGGAATATGGCGGATATATTCTGCGTGCATCTCCGCCAGCAGCGTTTCATCCTCAACGATCAATAGGGTTAATGGTTCTGTCATCGTTTTTTTTCACTTTCGGAAGGAATAAAGAAAATAAGGTGCCACAAGGATCATTGTCTTCCAGCGTAATGACCCCGCCACAGCGCCCCACATAACTTGCAATCAGATATAACCCGATACCATGCTCACCGGGTTCGTCGGTTCGGGTACTTACGCCCTGTTCAAAAATTTTTTCCCGCAGCGCTTCAGGAACGCCGCAGCCCTGGTCGGCGACCTCTATCACCACCTCGTCGCCCTCGTCGCTCAGGAAAAGTTCGATGGTATTGTCGCCTTCCTGTGTACGCAAACTCGCTTCAAACGCGTTATCCAGCAGATTCCCGACGATGGCGGCGAACTCCGTGCTATCCAGCCCCTCCGGCAGTTGATGTAGCTGGCTGCCGGGAACAATCACCATCTTGAGCCCCAGTTCACGCGCGCGCTGAACTTTGCCAAACAGCAAACCGGCCACCTGACGATCGGCGAAGGCGCCGCGTAAACTATCAATAAGTTGCTGCTGCGCCTGCGACTCACCCTGCACCATCTCTCTGACCCGATCATACTCCTTCATTTGCAGCAGGCCGTTCAGAGTCGACATCCAGTTCAGGTGCTCATGGCGTAGCGTGCGCAGGCTCTCAACATACTGTTTAATCTGGGTTAGCTGCGCGTTCAACGTCGCGATTTCATCTTTGCTGCGAAAACTAATAATAGCGCCCAGCAACTCCTCGCCGGAACGGATAGCTTCACGATTGGCGATGACGCTCAGGCCATTGAAGTTGGCCATCACGTCCTGGCGTCTTTCTGCGATCTGGCAGGTAAAAAAGTCTGCCGGATTGACGACTTCCGCTATCAGCTTGCCCAGCCACTGACGCCCCGGCGACGGCAGCCCCAACATTTTTCTCGCATTGCGGTTAATCGCGGTGATATGTCCCTCCGGATCAACGGCGATCAGCCCTTCATAAACCGAGCTAAACAACGCCTCCTGCTGGCGTACCACGCGCGCAATCTGTTTCGGCTCCATGCCCAGCATTTGTCGGCGGATATGCGCGGCGAAAAACCAGGAAAGCAGCATTAATACCAACAGCAACAGGACAAAAACCCCCGCCATCGGTAATAAGAAGTCCAGCCGCCAGGAGTCGATTTTACTGACCAGATAGCCAATTGAAACAACGCCGATCACGTTGCCTTCGTTGTCAAAGATAGGCGTTTTGGCGCGCATCGCCATCCCTATTGAGCCCTTACCGGTAATGAAATAACTTTCTCCTCTTTCCAACGCGCCGGGTTTCGTAAACTGCATGGGATAGCCGATTTTTTCCGGATTCGGATGGTAAAGCCGGATCGAGTGGCGATCGCCTATCACCACATAGTCAAAATCCGTCCCGCGCTGCAGTTTATTCGCAATTATCGCCAGGCGTTTATAGTCCCGGTTTTTTACGGCGGCGATAATGCTGTCGTTAGAAGCAATAATTTTTGCCTGATTCATCGCCATATCACGAACATGGGACGCCAGATAATCTTCGAAACTGGCAGACAAATATTGTGCTAACGCTGCCACGATGAAAACAGAAACCACCAGAATGAGCAGAAAAATACGTAACGGAAACGCGAGTTGCCGAAAAAAAGGAAACAGCTTTTTATTTTTCTGATAGGACATTAAGGTTCCTTATGGGTATTTCTCTGCAGATTTATCGCAAATGTAATAAAAATGTTTTGAGCATCTTGAAGCCTATAAAAACCAATCGTTACAGATTCCCCACATTAAATCAATTAAACAACTAAAACCCATCGCCGGAATGGCGATTAAATTAATTAAAAAACTTAAAACCATAAAACACTTAAAAACCATCTAACGCTTTGTGAAATAAATCAAAATTTACCACCAAAATACTCCTTACGATGTATACGTCAGTGAGAAAAAATAAATAACTCGTCATAAAAATACTCCTACTCTGACTGAAAAGAAAAAGTTATCAAGTTGCAACACAGCGCAACATATACAGAAAAGTGGCAACAAGCATATCACCAGGATATTTCTTACTATGTTTGGCAATAATGTATTCACTCGGGTAAAACGCTCTGAAAATAAAAAAATGGCGGAGATCGCTCACTTTCTCAAAGAGAATGATTTAAGCGTCGATACCACTGTAGAGGTGTTTATTACCGTCAGCCGTGATGACCGTCTTATTGCCTGCGGCGGTATTGCTGGAAATATCATTAAATGCGTGGCCATTAGCGAATCAGTACGCGGCGAAGGCTTAGCGTTAACGCTAGCGACGGAATTGATTAATCTCGCCTGGGAACGGCACTGCACCCATCTTTTTATTTATACCAAAACGGAATACGAAGCGCTGTTTAAACAGTGCAGCTTTTCGACGATAGCCAGCGTCCCCGGCGTGATGGTCTTAATGGAAAATAGCGCGACCCGGTTGAAACGGTATGCGGAATCGCTGGCGACATTACGTCACGAGGGAAAGAAAATTGGCTGTATTGTGATGAACGCCAATCCTTTCACGAACGGCCATCGCTATCTGATCCAACAGGCGGCTGCGCAGTGCGACTGGCTGCATCTGTTCCTGGTCAAAGAAGATACGTCACGCTTTCCCTATGAAGACCGACTCGATCTGGTTCTTAAAGGGACCACCGATATCCCGCGCTTAACCGTTCACCGCGGCTCCGAATACATTATTTCTCGGGCGACGTTCCCCTGCTATTTCATTAAAGAGCAGAGCGTTATTAATCACTGTTATACCGAAATCGACCTGAAGATTTTCCGCCAGTATCTGGCGCCCGCGCTTGGCATCACACACCGCTTTGTCGGTACGGAACCATTTTGTACCGTTACCGCCCAGTATAACCTTGATATGCGTTTCTGGCTGGAGACGCCAACGCTTCCCGCCCCACCCATTACGCTGGTGGAAATAGAGCGGCTTTGCTTCCAGGAGACGCCGATATCCGCCTCCTGGGTACGCAAGCTGCTGGTTAAACACGATCTCACGGCTATCGCGCCGCTGGTTCCCGACGCCACCCTGCGCTATTTGCAGGGCATGGTCGAACGCCATCCGGGCAGCGCGGCAGCCCGTCAAAAGTCCCCCGTATTAGCAACAGGTGAAAAATGAAAATAAACCAGCTAGCCGTCGCAGGCACGCTTGAGTCCGGCGATGTGATGATACGCATTGCGCCGCTCGATACGCAGGATATTGACCTGCAAATCAGCAGTAGCGTTGAAAAACAGTTTGGCGAGGCCATTCGCGCCACCATCCTGGAGGTGCTTTCTCGCTACGACGTGCGCGGCGTACAACTGAACGTCGATGATAAAGGCGCTCTGGACTGCATTTTGCGCGCCCGACTGGAAACGCTACTGGCGCGCGCCAGCGGTATTGCCGCTCTGCCCTGGGAGGATCGCCAATGATTTCCGCCTCTCTGCAACAACGTAAAACCCGCACCCGCCGCAGTATGTTATTCGTACCGGGCGCCAACGCGGCGATGGTGAGCAATTCGTTTATCTATCCGGCCGACGCGCTGATGTTCGACCTGGAAGACTCCGTTGCATTACGCGAAAAAGACGCGGCGCGCCGTCTGGTATATCACGCGCTGCAACATCCGCTTTACCGTGACGTCGAAACCATCGTCCGCGTGAATGCGCTGGACTCCGAATGGGGCGTCAACGATCTGGAAGCGGTCGTGCGCGGCGGCGCGGACGTGGTGCGTTTACCGAAAACCGACACCGCGCAGGACGTCATTGATATCGAAAACGAAATTCTGCGCATTGAAAACGCCTGCGGTCGCGAACCGGGCAGTACCGGCCTGTTAGCCGCCGTGGAATCGCCGCTGGGTATTACCCGCGCGGTAGAAATCGCCCACGCCTCTGAACGGTTGATCGGGATTGCGCTGGGCGCGGAAGACTATGTTCGCAACCTGCGCACCGAACGCTCTCCGGAAGGCACCGAACTGCTGTTCGCCCGCTGCTCCATTTTGCAGGCCGCGCGTTCCGCCGGCATTCAGGCCTTCGATACCGTCTATTCCGACGCCAACAACGAAGCCGGTTTCCTGCAAGAAGCCGCCCACATTAAACAGTTGGGCTTTGACGGTAAGTCACTGATCAACCCCCGCCAGATAGAGCTGCTGCACAACCTTTATGCGCCGACGCGTAAAGAGGTCGCCCATGCGCGTCTGGTCGTTGAAGCCGCAGAAGCCGCCGCCCGCGAAGGTCTTGGCGTCGTTTCCCTTAACGGCAAGATGGTCGACAGCCCGGTGATTGAACGCGCCCGTCTGGTGCTCTCCCGTGCAGAACTTTCCGGTATTCGCGAAGAATAAGGCAAAACAATGACGCAGAAAAATGAATCTCAACGCCAGGATCGCGTAGCAGCCTGGAGCCGTCACGCTGAAAGCGAACTGAGCGCTTACCAAAGTGCGGCAAAATTGGATCTACAAGCGCAAAAACCGCGCGACCACAAACTGTGCGCCAGCCTGGAAGAGGCCATCCGCCGTTCCGGTTTACGCGACGGCATGACGCTCTCTTTTCACCACGCGTTTCGCGGCGGCGATCTGACGATTAACCTGGTGATGGAAACCATCGCGAAGATGGGCTTCAAAAACCTGACCCTGGCCTCCAGTTCGCTAAGCGACTGCCATGCGCCGCTGGTTGAACACATTCGTAACGGGGTGGTCAGTCGCATCTATACGTCAGGCTTGCGCGGCCCGCTGGCGGAAGAAATTTCTCGCGGCCTGCTGGCTGAGCCGGTTCAGATTCACTCCCACGGCGGTCGTGTACATCTGGTACAAAGCGGCGAACTCAATATTGATGTTGCGTTTCTTGGCGTGCCCTCCTGCGATGAATTCGGTAATGCTAACGGTTATACCGGCAAGGCCTGCTGCGGTTCACTGGGCTACGCGATGGTGGATGCCGACAGCGCGAAACAGGTCGTAATGCTGACGGAGCAACTGCTGCCGTATCCGCATAACCCGGCAAGCATCGCTCAGGATCAGGTTGATCTGATTGTGCAAATCGAAGAAGTCGGTGATGCAAACAAAATCGGCGCTGGCGCGACCCGCATGACCACTAATCCGCGTGAACTGCTGATCGCCCGCAGCGCGGCGGAAGTCATTGCTCACTCCGGCTACTTCAACGAAGGTTTCTCCCTGCAAACCGGCACTGGCGGCGCATCGCTGGCGGTCACCCGCTTCCTGGAAGACAAAATGCGTAGCCGCAACATTGTGGCTAATTTCGCGCTGGGCGGAATCACCGCCACCATGGTCGACCTGCATGAAAAAGGCTTAATCCGCAAACTGCTTGACGTGCAGAGCTTCGATCGTAACGCTGCGCAATCTTTGGCCCGCAACCCGAACCATATCGAAATCAGCGCTAACCAGTACGCCAACTGGGGCTCTAAAGGCGCTTCCGTCGACCGTCTGGACGTGGTGGTATTGAGCGCGCTGGAAGTAGACACCCACTTCAATGTTAACGTGCTGACCGGCTCCGACGGCGTTCTACGCGGCGCGTCCGGCGGTCACTGCGATACCGCCGTCGCGGCGGCGCTGTCCATCATCGTCGCGCCGCTGGTGCGCGGTCGCATCCCAACGCTGGTTGATAACGTCACCACCTGCGTCACACCAGGCTCCAGCGTTGACATTCTGGTCACCGATCACGGTATCGCCGTCAATCCGGCGCGTCCGGAGCTGGCTGAACGCCTGAAAGCTGCGGGAATGAAAGTGGTATCGATTGAGTGGCTGCGCGAACGCGCGCAACTGCTTACCGGTCAGCCCCGCCCTATCGAATTCACTGACCGCGTGATTGCTGTCGTGCGTTATCGCGACGGTTCAGTGATCGATGTGGTGCATCAGGTGAAGGAATAAGCCATGCGCCTGCTTCCGGAACTCGCCGCCTGTCACAACGTTTCTATTCCTGAGCTGCTCGCCAGCCGGGATGAGAGACAAGCAAGACAGCGCGCCTGGCTAACGCGCCACGCTACTCCGCTGGTCTCCTTTACCGTGGTGGCGCCAGGCCCGATGAAAGACAGCGCGTTAACCCGCCGGATCTTTAATCACGGCGTGACTGCCCTGCACACGCTGGCAGAAGAGTATGGCTGGACCATCCGGGAGCAGGCTGCACTGGCTTCCGCCAGCGGGCCGGAAGGACTGCTGGCGATTGACGCGCCCGCTCAGGCGCTCAAACAGGCGACCATCGCGCTGGAACAGCGTTATCCACTGGGGCGCCTGTGGGATATCGATGTCCTGACGGCGGAAGGCGAAATACTCTCTCGCCGCCATTTCGCGCTTCCCGCTCGCCGCTGTCTGCTGTGCGGGCAAAGCGCGGCTGAATGCGCGCGGGGTAAAACCCACGCGCTGACTGATTTACTGACTCATATGGAGGCGCTGCTGCATGATGCCGATTCCCGTCAACCCGACTAACGCCTCCATTCAGCCTCAGTCGCTGTATGACGCCTGGGCCGATTTGGCCTGGCGCGCCATGCTGACCGAGGTAAATTTATCGCCAAAACCCGGTCTGGTAGACCGACTAAACTGCGGCGCGCACAAAGATATGGCGCTGGCGGATTTTCACCGCAGCGCGGAGGCGATTCGACACTGGCTGCCGCGCTTTATGGAATATGGCGCCAGCTGCACGCGCCTGCCACCAGAGTCAGTTCTGGCGGGCCTGCGTCCATTGGGGATGGCCTGTGAAGCAGCGATGTTTCGCGCAACGGCGGGCGTCAATACCCATAAAGGCAGCATTTTCTCGCTGGGGTTACTGTGCGCCGCCATTGGCCGCCTGTATCAGCTACGCCAGCCGATCGCCGCAGAAACACTCTGCGCTACCGCCGCCGATTTTTGCCGCGGCCTGACCACGCGCGAACTGCGCCAGAACAACCTACAGCTCACCGCAGGTCAGCGGTTGTATCAGCAACTGGGATTAACCGGCGCGCGCGGCGAAGCGGAAGCAGGCTATCCGCTGGTCATCCGCCACGCGTTGCCGCACTACCGCGCATTGCTGGCGCAGGGGCGCGATCCCGAACTGGCGCTGCTTGATACCTTACTGCTGCTGATGTCGCTTAACGGCGATACCAACGTCGCGTCGCGCGGCGGGGCGGACGGTCTGCGCTGGTTACAGCAGCAGGCGGCTTTCTTATTACATCAGGGCGGCATACGGACGCCTGACGATCTCGTTTATCTCCACCGGTTCGATCAGCAATGCATTGAACGCAATCTCAGCCCAGGCGGTAGCGCCGATCTGCTGATCGTGACCTGGTTTTTAGCGCAAATTTCGCAAGTTAATCATTAACACAATTATAGAAAATATCCTTTCCGGAGAGTCATTTATGTCTTTATCCAAAGATAATATATGGAAGTTGTTGGCCCCATTAGTGGTGATGGGCGTCATGTTGCTAATTCCTGTTCCAGATGGTATGCCGCCGCAGGCCTGGCACTATTTTGCGGTTTTCGTCGCGATGATTGTCGGTATGATCCTGGAGCCGATCCCGGCGACAGCGATCAGTTTTATCGCCGTAACCATTTGCGTTATCGGCAGCAATTACCTGCTATTTGACGCTTCAGAACTGGCCGATCCGGCGTTTAACGCCAGTAAACAGGCGCTGAAATGGGGGCTTGCCGGTTTCTCCAGCACCACGGTCTGGCTGGTTTTCGGCGCGTTTATTTTCGCGCTGGGCTACGAAGTGACCGGGCTGGGGCGCCGCATTGCGCTGTTTTTGGTAAAATTCATGGGTAAACGCACGCTGACGCTCGGCTATGCGATTGTCATTATCGATATTTTGCTGGCGCCATTTACTCCCTCCAATACGGCTCGTACCGGCGGGACTGTCTTCCCGGTCATCAAGAACCTGCCGCCGCTGTTTAAATCGTTTCCAAACGATCCTTCCGCACGCCGCATCGGCGGTTATTTGATGTGGATGATGGTGATCAGTACCAGCCTGAGCTCTTCGATGTTTGTCACTGGCGCGGCGCCAAACGTGTTAGGTCTGGAGTTCGTCAGCAAGATCGCCGGCGTCCAGATTAGCTGGCTGCAGTGGTTTCTCAGCTTTCTGCCGGTAGGGATTATTTTACTGATCGTTGCGCCGTGGCTCTCCTATGTGCTTTATAAACCCGAAGTGACCCACAGTGCGGAAGTCGCAGCCTGGGCTGGCGGCGAGTTAAAAAACATGGGGCGTCTGTCCCGCAAAGAGTGGACGCTGATTGGCCTGGTGCTGCTTAGCTTAGGATTGTGGGTTTTTGGTGGAAAAATCATCAACGCCACTGCCGTGGGTCTGCTGGCCGTCTCGCTGATGCTGGCGTTGCATGTTGTGCCGTGGAAAGACATTACGCGCTACAACAGCGCCTGGAACACCCTGGTGAACCTCGCTACGCTGGTGGTCATGGCCAATGGCTTAACCCGCTCCGGCTTTATTGACTGGTTCGCCAATACCATGAGTACACATCTGGAAGGTTTCTCGCCGGATGCAACCGTCATTGTACTGGTACTGGTGTTCTATTTCGCGCACTACCTGTTCGCCAGCCTTTCCGCTCACACCGCGACCATGCTGCCGGTCATTCTGGCGGTGGGTAAAGGCATTCCGGGCGTTCCGATGGAACAACTGTGTATTCTGCTGGTGCTGTCTATCGGTATCATGGGCTGTCTGACGCCGTATGCCACCGGCCCTGGTGTGATTATCTACGGCTGCGGTTACGTGAAATCCAAAGACTACTGGCGGCTTGGCGCAATCTTTGGCGTTATCTATATCGCGATGCTGTTGCTGGTGGGCTGGCCGATTCTGGCAATGTGGAATTAAACATTACGCCAACGTAGGTTAAAAATGATGCCGTTCAGGTTCACCTGAGCGGCATTTTTTATGATTAAATGGGTAACATTCATAATGTGTATAAATTATCGAATTCACCATGAACACAATATGGCATTACAGCCCGCTGCTGGCTGCCCTCTTAACCCCGATTTTTGCCGCCAACGCCGACGAACTTCAGGCGCAACAGTACGGTGATTTCACTGACTATGTGCTGGCGCTTTCCTGGCAAACCGGTTTTTGTCAAAGCCAGCATGAACGCCGCCATCGGGAGCCCGATGAGTGCCGTCTGCAAAAAGAGCCAGCCAACAAAGCAGACTTTCTGACCGTCCACGGCCTGTGGCCTGGATTACCCAAATCTATCGCCGCACGCGGTGTTGACCAGCGACGCTGGCAGCGCTTTGGTTGTGCGACGCGGCCAATCCCGAATCTGCCTGAAGTCAAGGCCAGCCGGAAATGCTCCGCCCCCGCCCCCGGACTTTCGCCTGACATCGCGGCAGCGCTTAAGGAAGTGATGCCCGGCGCGGGGGGGAATTCCTGTCTGGAGCGCTACGAATATGCCAAACATGGCGCCTGTTTCGGGTTTGATCCCAATGCCTATTTCGGCACCATGATACGGCTGGATAAGGCGATAAAAGACAGCTCGCTGGGGCAGTTTCTGGCGGATAATTACGGCAAAACCGTTAGCCGCGCTGAGTTTGATAGCGTCGTCGCACAAATGTGGGGCCAGGATAATGTCAAAGCCGTTAAAGTAAACTGCCATGGCAACCCCGCCTATTTAACAGAGATTCAGTTTTCACTAAAGGCGTCGATGATTAACGCCCCGCTCTCCTCTGCCTCATTTCAGCCGCAGCCGCATCCCGGCAACTGCGGGAAACAGTTTATTATCGATAAAGCCGGTTATTGACGAAGCAGAGGTTTAAAACCGTAGCCACATTTGAGAACACGCCCGAATGTAGACTAAAATTCACTCAAGGCTATGACGTTTGAGGATTTACCCGAATGTGAACTAAATCACTTCAAAGACGGGGGAAGTCTCAGTATCATCATGAGAGTTAAACCCTCGCCGCCAGACGGTGAGGGTTTTCTTTTGGGACCATTTACCTGCACTACTCGCAGTATCGATGACATGGAGTAAGAAATGTCCAGACCCACTATTATCATTAACGACCTTGACGCCGAACGTATTGATCGTCTTCTGGAACAGCCTGCGTATGCGGATCTGCCGATTGCCGACGCGCTCAACGCCGAACTGGATCGCGCGCAAATGTGTTCGCCACAAGAGATGCCGAACGATGTCGTCACCATGAACAGCCGCGTTAAATTCCGCAATTTGAGCGATGGTGAAACACGCGTGCGGACGCTGGTGTACCCCGCCAATATGACGGACAGCAGTACCCAGCTTTCGGTAATGGCGCCCGTCGGCGCGGCGTTGCTGGGACTGCGCGTCGGCGACACCATTCACTGGGAACTGCCGGGCGGCGCCTCCACCCATCTCGAAGTGCTGGAACTCGAATATCAGCCTGAAGCCGCGGGCGACTTCCTGCGTTAAACCCCATCTGCATAAGCGTTAATGCGTTTACACAGAGGATGCCTACGCATCCTCTTTCCGTTAGCCCTTTCATTTCTGCCTGTTTCAGACAACGCCGCCTGGCATCGGGTTGATTACTCCCGTCGCCTGTTTCTGCGCCGCTTGTGCCGACGTCGCTCCCGGCACCAGGATAACCTTTCGGCACTCTTCTTCACGTTTTTCGAAAATTTCGTAGCCGCGCGCCGCCTCTTCAAACGGCATATAGTGCGTGACAATCTCCTCCGGCTTCAGCAACCCTTTTTCAATAAGCGGTAATAACTCCCCCAGCCACGCGTGAACATGGGTTTGACCCATTTTAAAAGTTAGCCCCTTATCAAAGGCGTCGCCGAATAAAAAGCCGTGAATAAAACCGGCATACACGCCGGGTACGCTGACCACGCCGCCGCGTCTGACCGCCGCGATACATTGTCGCAGCGCTTTGCCGCTACTGCCTTCCAGTTTAAGGTTCGTCAGCACCGTCTCCGTCAAACTGCCTTTCGCTTCAAAGCCTACGGCATCAATTACCGCGTCCACGCCGCGGTGTCCTGCCGTCTGCTCGATGATTTTTTCCGCCGGATCGTTCTCATCATCGAAGTTGATCGGTATCGCGCCATAGCGTTCTTCGGCGAAACGCAAGCGCCAGGCGTGGTGATCAACGACGAAGATCTGCTCCGCGCCCAGCAGGCGCGCACAGGCGATAGTCAGTAATCCTACCGGCCCTGCGCCAAAAACCGCCACGCTGGAACCTTGCTGAATCTGGGCATTTTTTGCCGCCTGCCAGGCGGTAGGCAAAATATCAGAAAGAAACAGCGCTTTATCGTCAGATAACAGCGGCGGCACCTTAAATGGACCAACATTACCTTTTGGCACGCGAACATATTCGGCCTGTCCGCCGGGAACGCCGCCATACAGATGGCTATACCCAAACAGCGCCGCCGGTGGCGGGATCTGTTTTTTATTCATCGCCGCGCCGTGTCCGTCGTTAGTGTTTTCACACGCTGAATATTGCTGTAGCCGACAGAAAAAGCAGTCACCACAGGCAATGACAAACGGGATAACGACCCGATCCCCTTTCCGAATATTCTTTACATCATGTCCGGTTTCCACCACCTCGCCCATAAACTCATGGCCGAAAATATCGCCATGTTTTACCTGTGGGATCTTGCCGCGATAGAGATGCAAATCAGATCCGCAAATCGCGGTGGCGGTAACACGCAAAATGATATCGTCAGGCTGCTCAATGCCGGGATCGGGTACGTTTTCAACCTTTACGTGATGTGGACCGTGATACGTCAATGCTTTCATGCAGCCTCCGGGGTAACGGTGAATGTTGCGTTCGACTATAAAAGGGTAGCTATCCCGGAGAGACTGCCGGCAAAACAGGCGGCTTTAGGATTTTTCCTGGAAAATATACGATTTTTTAGCGCCAGGTTGTCGCAATATTTAAAATTGCCAGACAAATAGCAGAAAGAAACATTATTATATGCTTGAATAAATTCAGTATTGATTAACAGGGAGTAACGGGTATGTATAAGACAATCATTATGCCGGTTGATGTTTTTGAAATGGAACTTAGCGATAAAGCTATTCGCCACGCTGAGTTTCTGGCGCAACAGGATGGCGTCATTCATCTGTTGCATGTACTGCCTGGGTCCGCGAGCATGAGTCTGCACCGTTTTGCCGCCGACGTGCGTCGCTTTGAAGAACATTTACAGCATGAGGCGGAAACGCGTCTGCAAACGATGGTGGGACACTTCAGTATCGATCCTTCACGAATTAAAACACATGTTCGCTTTGGTAGCGTGCGCGATGTCGTCAATGAGATGGGCGAAGAACTGGATGCGGATGTCGTGGTAATCGGTTCGCGTAATCCGTCCATCACGACACACCTGTTGGGGTCTAACGCCTCAAGCGTGGTGCGCCATGCGACGCTGCCGGTATTGGTTGTGCGTTAACTCTGGTGGCTAAAAACTGACACGCCCTGCCAGGTCGCGCCTGGCAGGGCTTTTTATTGCATCATCGTTAGTACAAATGCCCGATATTCACAATAGTACTCACCGTGTCGCCAAAAAAGACCAGCCGACTCAGAAATACACCAACGAATAACAAGACGAACAGGAGTTTCGGGCGCGAATCACCGTGACGGCTGGCGACAAAAGCGAGCGCAAGGCAAACCAGGCTTGCCAGATAAAACGGTGAAGCCAGCCATGAATGCGCCGTCATCTGCATGACCGTTCCCCCGCTTAACCACACCAGCGGCGCCGCGATAAGTACCGCGATACACACCACAATTCCCTGGCGTAACGCAGGAACGGCAGGCCTGAGTTTTAACAGCGGAATCGCCGCGCAACCCATGACCCATACCGTAATAAAAAATAACAGCATGGTAAATCCATTAGCGATAGCCACCATCGCTGGCGCGGCGTAGGTCATCCCCTGCACCGCCACCAGTAACACGCCGAACACGGAGGCGATAAGAGTCATCGCTTTATGTCCCTTTGCCAGGAACGTTACGCCGACCGCTGCGCCAAACAACGTAGCACCAAGGATTTCCCGACTTAACCAAGCATGTCGCAGATTAATCAGCGCATTATAAGCGCGATCGGGATGCGCCAGATGCAGAATCGCGGCAATAGACGCCAGTGCCAGCACCAGCCCAGTGACCAACCAATAGAAACGCTGGCCTTCCACTTCACCACGCAGCGTACGCCATGTCAGTACCAAAGCCATCCCGACAGACATCTGGCTTAATACCGTAAAAAACACCAGCGGCAGTTCATATTTTTCCATTACTTGTCCTCCGGCTGCTTAGGCTGGCGCGCCAGAATAAAGCGCGTTCCTGGATTGAGCTGTGGCATATGCGGGAACCCTGGCGGATACTGCACCGCATTATCGGGCACAGGATCGACATCCAAATCGATAATCGACAAGGCGCCCACCGGACAGGCGTTCACGCACGCCGGATTCATACCGATATCAAGACGCTCGTAGCACATACTGCATTTTTCCGCTTTACGCGTCTCTTCATTAAAACGCGGCGCGCCATAAGGACAGTTACGAATACAGTTTTTACAGCCGATGCAGCGCTCAGGGTTATGCACCACCACGCCATCTTCACGTTTGGTATAGGCTTCGACCGGACAGGCGGCGACACAGGCCGGATGTTCGCAGTGGTTACAGGCCAGCGAGTAAAACGCCCGCTCTTCATGTGGATAGATGTCTTTATCCAACGGATAAACGTAGCGCCAGAAGCGATCCGGCTCCAGTTGGTTAAAGCTTTTACACGCCATAGCACAGCCGCGGCAGCCGATGCACTTATCGCTATTCACTAAAAACGCACGTCTCATGCTACGGACTCCCCTTTACCGATCAATACAACGTCAGCAAACTGACTGTGGATAGCGGCGCCCGGCGCGCCAGTTTTCATCAGCCCCATATCAGCAGGCGTATCAGCCACGACGTTTTGCACGTTGTACTGCCGTTTCGGGAACCAGGCTTCATACATCACCAGAAAATCTTCCGGCACGTTGGTGGTGACTTTTGCCCGCAGCTCAACTTCACCGGTGCCATTGAAAACTTTGACCAGATCGTTCTCGCTGATGCCTTTTTTCTGTGCGGAAGAAGGATGGATATAAACGAACGGTTCCGGGTAGAACACCTGCATCCAGTCCAGGTTGATAAACTGCGAGTGCAGACCAAACTGCACGTGCGGCGTAAACAGATGGAACGGCAGTTTGCTCTCGGCTTCCGGTTTGTATTCCGGCAGCGCGGTGTGGCCGTTTTTCTCCGCCAGTTCAGATTTAAATTCATACTTGCCTGACGGCGTTTTGAACTTGCGGTCATACCAGGCGGCAGAGCTTGGCAGGATCGCTTTTTTCGGCCCGTCCAGCAGATCGTCCCAGGAAGAGATGCCGAACATTTTCGCCATACCGTCGTTGAACTCCTGATCCAGCCAGCGCTTATGATCGAACTCTTGCGGGAAAGTACAGGAACCCGGCGCCATCTTATTAATGGCGCGCGACAGCATGGTAGCGATTTCAAGGTCGCATTTCGCTTCATACATCGGCTTAATCGCCGGCTGATTAATGGAAAGCCAGTAGTGCCAGTAAGAAGCATCCACGTTCCACTCTTCAAACGCGGTGGTAACGGGCAGCACGATATCAGCGTGTTGCACCGTTTCGTTGAAGAACTGATCGGCGCAGACCACCATTTCCAGTTTTTCAAACGCTTTCTTCATCTTGCTGCGATCGAAATCCTGGGCAAACGGGTTTTTACAGGCGACCCACAGCATACGAACCGGCGGATCGTTGGCCTCCAGAATCCCCTGCGCCGTTTGGTTGATATTCAGAGAGCGATCGGAGTACTGCACGGCGTCGCTGCCAGCGGAAGCCCCGAATTCACTGGTGGTGCCCGCCGCTCCCGGTATGCCAATAGCGCCCTCCGGCGGCTTCTGCAGCATGGCGTTGTAGTTAAAGCCCCAGGTGTGCAGATGACCATAACGCGCGCCGCCGCCTTCGACACCGATGTTGCCGGACATAGCGACAAAGGCATCGATAGCGCGAACGTTGGCGCCGCCGTTGACATGACGCTGCATCCCGTAACCAATCCAGACCGTGGCCGGCTTAACCGCCGTAAACTCTTCCGCCAGCTGGCGAATGACATCCGCAGACAGGCCGCAGATTTCTGATGCCCACTCCACGGTCACATGGTTACGCAGATAGGCTTCAAATTCCGGATAGCCGTGAGCATCGTTGTTGACAAAATCTTGATCCACCAGCCCTTTATCCACCAGGTGGCGCGCCATTCCCAGCGCCAGCGCGCCGTCTGAGCCAGGCCGCACGCGCAGGTAGAGATCGGCTTTGGCGGCAGTCTGCGACAGCAGCGGGTCGATAACCACGACCTTCGCCCCTTTCTCGCGCGCCTGATAGATGTACTTCATGCTGTGCATTGAGCACCAGGCCGGGTTGGCGCCCCAGATAATGATGTATTTCGCTTTCACCATATCTTCCGGGTCGTTACACCACATGTCGCCCATGTCGTAGTTTTGCGCGTCGATACCGGCAGGCCAGCACGGCGTACCGGCGAAACGGGTGGTGTAGCCAAGCGAGGACATCATCCCTTCAACGGCATAGTTCAGCACGCCAAACTTACCGGAATATTTGGTCAGCGCCAGACCGAGCATAGAACCGTCTTTTTTCTTAATCTCCAGCATCCTGGCGGCAATGCGCTGCATCGCCTCTTCCCATGAGATGCGACGCCAGTTGCCGCTACCGCGAACGTCCTGCGCCATGGGATATTTAATACGATCGGGGCTATAAACCCGGCGCGGATAGCTTAACCCTTTGACGCAAGGGGTACCGTGAGTAAATGTTGATTCCGGCGCGCCTTCCACGAAAGTAATGACCCCGTCCTTTACCCATGTCTTGAGGCTACAGGTGTCATAGCAGTTACGCGGACACGCGTTACGATAAATTTTGTACGTTTTAGGGTTAAAGGGAACAGGCGGCTGCGCAAGCGCGCATCGGGAGGTCAGTAATCCTCCGGGTAAAGCCGCAACGGCGCCCAGTGCCACTATCCCCTTTAAAAAAGAACGTCTGTTCAGATGTCCTGTCTCATTACTCATATTGATACTCTCGTTTTAATTCATCAAGCCAATAAAATAAGATGTCCGCCACCGTATATAACGTGGTCGTTTGCGCATGAGTTTTTATTTTTTCGATATATAATGGCACCCACTTTGTTAAATAGTTATTGATATATTGAGTGAGAGTAGTTCGGTATTGTGACGTTTGCCGGATATTAGCCAGTAATAGTGTGGTCAATTCCAGCACGCAGGAAATATGACCGTCAGGGATATTGCTCTCCTGATTAACCGATAATCCCAACGCTGCCATAAAATCCCGTATCTCCAGCGTCGCCTTTCCCATCACCAGCGCATCGTCCTCCAGATACACTGAAGCGAAAGGCGCAGCCAGCAGCTTGCCAGGACCGACGAATAGCGCATTAAAGTCATACTCCGCCTCCAGCCACGCCCGATCGGTAAGGTTTACCGCAGCAGTGGGATTTAATCTCACGTAGGCAGATTTCAGTGAACGACTATCATGAGAATTAAAAAAATCACGCAATGTAAGCCCTGTTTTTTCTAATTCCGTCAGTGATTCATAGATTGAATCCATGAATAAATAACCTCACATACAAATGCAATATAAATCAAGAAAAAAGAATGGGCATGTTAACGGAAGCGCTTAATCTTTCTTTGATAAAAAAACAGAAAAATTCCCGTTAAATCCGTAGAAGAGGTTTTTATTGTTTCAAATTTTAAAAACAGAAGACCGTTGAAATAAAAAACCGTCTGTTATTAACAGACGGTTTCAGAGTATTGATAATGAAGAATGTGTTTTAGCTGGCGGCGAGCCCCAGGCATAAACAGCGCAGGCCCGAATAGCTTACACTATCGGGCCATTTACGATGGCCAGTTAACTGACCTTGCAGGTGTGCTTACTTCTTTTTATGCGATTTTGGTGCGAATCAGATAATCAAAGGCGCTCAACGAGGCTTTCGCCCCTTCGCCTGTGGCGATGATAATCTGTTTGTAAGGAACGGTGGTACAATCGCCTGCGGCGAAGACGCCCTTAACACTGGTTTCACATTTGGCGTCAATAATGATCTCGCCCATGCGGTTACGCTCAAGCGCGCCTTCCAGCCAGTGGGTATTCGGCAACAGACCAATCTGCACAAAAATCCCTGCCAGCGCGACGCTATGAATATCGCCGCTGACACGGTCACGATACTCCAGCCCCACCACTTTCGAACCGTCGCCCTTCACTTCTGTCGTTTGCGCATTCAAAATGATATCGACATTTTTCAGGCTACGCACTTTGTCCTGTAGCACCTGATCCGCCTTCATCTCCGGCGCGAACTCCAGCAACGTAACGTGTTCTACAATACCTGCCAGATCGATAGCCGCCTCAACGCCGGAGTTGCCGCCGCCGATGACCGCCACACGCTTCCCTTTAAATAACGGACCGTCGCAGTGCGGACAATAGGTGACGCCTTTGGTGCGATACTGATCCTCGCCCGGCACATTCATATTGCGCCATTTCGCGCCGGTGGCGATGATGATACTGCGCGCTTTCAAGACTGCGCCGGACGCCGTTTCAATCTGATGCAGGCCACCTTCTGTCGCGGCCGGAACCAGTTTACTTGCGCTCTGGCTGTCGATAACGTCAACGTCGTAATCGCTGACATGCGCTTTCAGCGCGCCCGCCAGTTTCTGGCCTTCGGTTTTCGGCACCGAGATATAGTTTTCGATATCCACGGTATCCAGCACCTGACCGCCGAAGCGCTCGCCCATCAGACCGGTACGGATACCTTTGCGCGCCGAGTAGACCGCCGCCGCCGCGCCCGCCGGGCCGGAGCCGACAATCAGCACGTCATACGCATCGCGTTTGTTCAGCGCTTCCGCCGCACGTTTTTCTGCGCCAGTATCCACTTTAGCGACAATCTCGGTCAGAGTCATACGTCCCTGGCCGAACTCTTTACCGTTGACAAACACCGCCGGAACGCCCATCACGTTACGTTCGGTAATTTCGTTCTGGAAGGTGCCGCCATCAATTGCCGTATGTTTAATACGCGGGTTCAGCACCGCCATCAGGTTCAGCGCCTGCACGACATCCGGGCAGTTATGGCAGGAGAGTGAATAATAAGTTTCGAATTCAAAATCGCCATCAATATCGCGAATCTGCTCCAGCAGCGACTGCGCTTCTTTTGACGGATGACCGCCGGTCCACAGCAGCGCCAAAACCAGCGAGGTAAATTCGTGGCCCAGCGGAGAACCGGCAAAGCGCGGCCCCTGCTGAGAACCTGGATTCGTAATCAGGAAAGACGGCTTGCGCACCGGCAGAGTATTGTCTTCTTTAAATGTGACTTTGTCGGACAGCTCGGCGATTTCAGCCAGCAGTTCCTTGATTTCCGCCGATTTAGCGCTGTCATCCAGCGTGGCAATCAGCTCAACAGGTTTGGTCAGTTTCTCAAGGTAAGCCCTGAGCTGGGTTTTCATATTTGTGTCGAGCATTCTTCTTCCCTCTCTGAAAACATCATCATGCAAGCCGACTTCGCGGGACTGCATTAATACAACTTGCGTCATGGTGCTGAAATGAAATGGGCGCGGGTGCGCCCATGACTGAAACAATTTCCAAAGTATTTCACGTCAGAGTAAGGCGGCTAGCCTGAGAATCCCCGGGAGCTTACTGAAGTAAGTGACCGGGGTGAGCAGGCGACGCCAACGCAGCTATGGCGTGAAAGACGACGGAAATTTAAATTTTACCGACCAGGTCTAAAGATGGAGCCAGAGTCGCTTCACCTTCTTTCCATTTCGCCGGGCATACTTCGCCTGGGTGAGCGGCAACATACTGTGCTGCTTTAATTTTACGCAGCAGGTCAGACGCGTCACGGCCGATACCTTCAGCGGTAACTTCGATCGCCTGGATGATACCCTGCGGGTCAACAACAAAGGTCGCACGGTCTGCCAGACCTTCATCTTCACGCATGTTGTCGAAGTTACGGGTCAGGGCGCCAGTCGGGTCGCCGATCATCGCATATTTGATTTTTGCGATAGTTTCAGAGCTGCTGTGCCATGCTTTGTGCGTGAAGTGAGTATCGGTTGAGACGGAATAAACGTCTACGCCCAGCTTCTGCAGTTCTTCGTAATGGTCGGCAACGTCACCCAGTTCAGTCGGGCAAACAAAGGTAAAATCGGCCGGGTAGAAGAAGAAGACGCTCCAGCGGCCTTCGGTATCTTTCTCGGTGACTTCAATGAATTCACCGTTTTTGAACGCCTGGTTTTTGAAAGGTTTGATTTTGGTGTTAATTAAGGACATCTATACTTCCTCCGTGTTTTCGTTGAGGAGTAAGTTAACGAAATTTTGCTGATTCGGCTAATGCGTTTCCATTATCAAATCAATAAGCGTTAACTAACAACCCGATTCGGGCGACATTGTGAACACTGCGCCCTGTCAGCCATCTAAAGTAAAAAGGCCGCCTGACAGGCGGCCCCATTACCTGAACTACCCGTAGGTAACTTCAGAGCCAGTACGACTCGTCTTGCAAATTACAGACGTATTGTCTGCAACTCGAAATCCATAGCGTATATGCTGGCTAAGTGTTGCGCTCTACATTACCTTAACAAAGGCTGTAACAGCGAAAAGGATTACATCACCCCAGCATAGAAAGGGCAATCCCGGCACGCCAGCTCTTACCTATGTCTGTGATAGGCATCATCATTAATACTCTTTTCGCTTTGATCTTAAAAGGAAAAAATATGATTAAACGTACATTGCTGCTTGCTATGCTGCCCATTCTCGCCCACGCGGAAGAACTGCCTGCGCCGGTTAAAGCCATTGAAAAACAGGGCATAACAATCCTGAAATCCTTCGAGGCGCCGGGGGGCATGAAGGGCTATCTCGGAAAGTATCAGGATATGGGCGTCACGATTTACCTGACGCCGGACGGCAAACACGCGATTTCCGGCTATATGTATAATGAAAAAGGTGAAAATCTTAGCAACGCCCTGATAGAAAAAGAGATCTATGCGCCGGCCGGACGAGAAATGTGGCAGAAAATGGAAAAGGCGTCATGGATACTCGACGGTAAAAAAGACGCGCCGGTGGTGCTGTATGTCTTCGCCGACCCTTTCTGCCCCTATTGTAAGCAGTTTTGGCAGCAAGCTCGCCCGTGGGTCGAATCCGGCAAGGTACAATTACGTACGTTACTGGTCGGCGTGATTAAACCGGAAAGCCCGGCCACAGCCGCAGCGATTTTAGGCGCGAAAGACCCGGCGAAAACATGGCATGACTATGAAGCCTCCGCAGGAAAGATGAAGCTGGAGGTTCCGGCGTCCATCCCCCCGGCGCAGATGAAAGTCATTAATCAGAATCAGCAGTTAATGGACGATCTTGGCGCTAACGCGACGCCAGCAATTTATTACATGAATAAAGATAAGACGTTGCAACAGGTTGTGGGTTTACCGGAAAAAGCGCAACTGGACGCCATGATGGGGCAGCCTTAACGCAGAAATTAGCAAGGCAGAAGCTTAACCGTACCACGCCCGATAGCGCTGCGTTTGTCGGGCCAACCTCCTCCTGGCATTAACGCGACGCCAGACCAGCATATCATCCAGCACAGCTTTTTTAGACTAACGGCGTGATTATAAAAGTGTAAGTTATGTTCGTCTTTACTGTGATTATTTACTCGCTAAAATATTCATAACTGTGGTATTTTAGTTTAAATAAACTCTACATTAAGTTTAATAAACATAATTCTGGTAAATTATTGAGATTAAGTCATAATCATGGAAGATACCATGATTATGCCTGGAAGATACTATGGCTAATCTTTACGACCTTAAAAAATTTGATCTTAACTTGTTGGTTATATTTGAATGTATTTATCAACATTTAAGCATTAGCAAAGCGGCAGAAACTCTCTATATTACACCTTCTGCCGTAAGCCAGTCATTGCAACGCCTGCGCACGCAATTCAATGACCCTTTATTTATTCGTTCAGGTAAAGGAATTACGCCTACCGTAACAGGCATTAATTTACATTATCATTTAGAAAATAACCTTAACAGTCTGGAACAAACTATTAATATAATGAATCAGTCCAGTCTGAAGAAAAAGTTTATTATCTATAGCCCACAGCTGTTGATCACCCAATATGTGATGAAATTAGTTGAATATATTCGCAAAGATTCACAGGTTGAAATTGAACATCACGACATTTTGACCACTGACGAACAGCCTGAAGATCTTCTTGCCTACCGCAAAGCAGATATTGTGGTTTCAATGGCCCCACTCAATAATCGTTCTATTGTTTGTACTCACTTTAATAAGGTGGAATGTATCCTGGCTTGCAGTGAAAACCATCCCCGGCTAGGTGAAACCGCAACTATCGACGAAATTCTACAAGAGTCATTTACGCAATTCGTCGCCCGGAAAAACGATATAAAAGAGCATCATTCAGTTATCCATGATATGCTGGGGGAAAGAATAATTGGTTTCAGAAGCAAATCGCTGATAACCATCGCCAACGCCATCAGCGCCACGGAGCTTATTGGTTTTTTACCACAATCACTTGTTGACTATTACTCATCCACTATCAAACTTAAAAAAGTCTCCATACCTTTTACCATTGCTCCTGTACAACTCTATCTTATGTATAATAGAGCTTCGATGAATAATAGCGGATTTACTGAGCTCATTGAGTACATTACAAAAAAGCATGAATAAAAAGGTCAGGTAACGGGCATTAACATAAATTCAATCTATATATTTATAGAATGCATTTATTTAGTAAATATAATAAAGCATTGCAAGTTCATCTAATCTGCTTATCCTTTATGTTAATTATTTCGAATATACTGTAGTTAACACATCGGAGACTATCCAGAGATGTCGGTTTATAAAGTTCCGCTTGAGCAAAATGTTCTGGAAGCGGCTCAAGAGCGTATAATGTGGACCCTGGAAACCTTACCCCGGGTCTGCGTCTCATTTTCCGGTGGTAAAGATTCAGGACTTATGCTGCACCTGACGGCAACGTTGGCGCGCAAAATGAATAAAAAGATCCACGTTCTCTTCATTGACTGGGAAGCGCAATTCTCCTGTACCATCGCCTATATTGAATCATTACGTGAATACTACGCGGACGTTATCGAGCGTTTTTATTGGGTCGCATTACCCTTAACCACACAAAATTCCCTTTCACAATACCAGCCGGAGTGGCAGTGTTGGCAGCCGGGTGCCGACTGGGTACGACAACCGCCAGAAGATGCGATTACCGATCCGGCCTTTTTTTCCTTTTATCAACACGGCATGACCTTTGAACAGTTCGTTCGCGATTTTGCCGACTGGTTTTCAGAAAAGCGTCCTGCCGCTATGCTGGTCGGTATTCGTTCCGACGAATCCTATAACCGATTTGCCGCTATCGCTAACTCGCATAAGCTGCGCTTTGCCGACGACAAGCCCTGGACCACGTTAGCCCCTAAGGGTCACACCTGGTATATCTACCCCATCTATGACTGGAAAACCGCAGATATCTGGACCTGGTTCGCCAAAACAGGTAAACCATGTAACCCTTTGTATAATTTGATGTATCAGGCTGGCGTACCGCCCCGTTACATGCGTATTTGCGAACCGTTCGGCCCGGAACAACGACAGGGGTTATGGCTGTATCATGTTATCGAACCTGAGCGCTGGGCGGCCATGTGCGCCAGAGTCAGCGGCGTGCTCAGCGGAGGTATTTACGCTGGACAAGACAACCATTTTTATGGCCACCGGAAAATTTTAAAACCCGATCACCTTAACTGGGAAGAGTACGCGCTGCTCCTGCTACACAGTATGCCTGAAGTCACTGCCGAACATTACCGTAATAAAATCGCCGTTTATTTGCAGTGGTATAAGAAAAAAGGCATGAACACCATCCCACAGACGCAGCAGGGCGATATCGGATCGCGCGATATTCCGTCGTGGCGACGGATCTGCAAAGTTTTACTGAACAATGATTACTGGTGCCGGGCGCTGTCATTCAGTCCGACAAAACCTAAGAATTACCAGCGTTATAACGAACGTATGAAAGCTAAACGCCAGGAATGGGGGATCTTATGCAACACCGACTCACAACCGAAATAACTCACTTTCTCTCTGAACTGCCTGAAGAAGAGAGAATCGCCGCCATTAATGAATTTAGAATGGCGATACATAACGTTAGTCCTTTTCGCGATGAGCCTGTCGATTGTGTCCTGTGGGTGAAAAACGATCATATTTCGCCTAATGACTACAACCCGAATAACGTTGCGCCGCCGGAGAAAAAACTGCTGCTTAAATCGATTGAACAAGATGGGTTTACTCAGCCGATAGTGGTGGTAAAGGCCGATGCGGAGGAGTACGAGATTGTGGACGGTTTTCACCGTCATGAGCTGGGCAAAGGAAAAACGGTCCTGAAAAGGCGTCTGAAAGGCTACCTGCCGATAACGTGTCTGGACAGAGAACGTCACGAACGCATGGCGGCAACCATTCGGCATAACCGCGCGCGCGGACGCCACCAGATCCACGCCATGTCAGAAATCGTGCGCGAACTTTCTCTGCTAGGCTGGGACGAAAGCAAAATCGGCCAGGAGTTAGGTATGGACGCCGATGAAGTCCTGCGCCTGAAACAGATCAACGGCCTGCAGGAGCTTTTTGCAGACCGTCGATTCTCCAGAGCGTGGACGGTTAAATAACTACAGTTTACACAGGCGCTCTGCGGCGGCCAGCAGCGTTGATTCCTGTTTAGCGAAACATAAACGTATAAGCTGATGCGGGAAAGGGGCGGCGCAAAAGACAGAGAGCGGAATAGCGGCGACGCCGACTTCTTCGGTTAGCCACTGACAAAACTCAACGTCATTTAGCGTCGACACTGCGCTGTAATCGATTAACAGAAAATAGGTACCTTCACAGGGCAGCACTTTTAATCGGCTTTGCGCCAGCGCGTTAACCAGCACATCGCGTTTTTTCCGATAAAAATCGGGTAACGCGCGATAGTGTTCCGGCGCGGCGCGCAGCATATCCGCCAGCGCCAGTTGCGCCGGCGTATTGACGCAAAACGTCAGGTACTGGTGAACTTTGCGTATTTCGGCGCTAATGGCCGCAGGCGCAACGCAGTAACCAATCTTCCATCCTGTCATATGAAAGGTTTTACCAAACGATGAAACGGCAACCGCCCGCTCTCGTAACTGAGGGTGCGCCAATACGCTGGCATGACCTTCGACGGCAAAACAAATATGTTCGTACACTTCATCGCTTAACACATAAATTTCCCGCTCGCCGATAGCCTGCCACAGCGCCTCGATATCCGCCTGACGCCAGACGGTAGCGGTGGGATTATGCGGCGTATTGAGGATCACCAGCCGCGTGCGCTCGCTAAGCAACGCCGAAAACGCCTGCCAGTCGACGCGAAAATGCGGCGGCGTGAGCGCTATGCGTTTTAACACGCCGCCGGAAAGCGCCACGGCCGGGGCATAGCTGTCATAACTGGGATCGAAACAGATAACCTCATCCCCTGCCCGCACCAGCGCGGTAATCGCCGCATACAGCGCTTCTGTCGCGCCCGCCGTGACGGTGATATCACTGACGTCATCGGGTCGATAACCATATATTTCCGCCGTTTTATCGGCAATGGCCTCCCGCAGCGCCTGCGCGCCCGTCATCGGCGCATATTGATTCGCGCCCTGCGCGACATGATAAGCCAACCGCTCGTGCAAATAACGAGGACCATCAAAATCAGGGAAGCCCTGCGATAAATTTATTGCCTGATGTTTCTGCGCCAGCGCGCTCATTTGCGTAAAAATCGTGGTGCCAAGATTGGGCAATTTGCTTTTTGGAATCAGTGGGTTATTTCTCATTATCTTCATACCCGCCAGTGATGTGGTTGTTGACACACTATCACAGGGTGTTAGTATTTGGCAATCAAGACGTTTAGATGTCTAAATATAATAACAACGGTGAGAAGACCCTAAGGACAACACAACATGAACCACACTGAAATCCGCGTCGTTACCGGCCCGGCGAATTATTTTTCCCATGCTGGAAGCCTCGGAAGACTGACAGACTTTTTCACGCCGGAACAGCTTTCCCACGCCGTTTGGGTGTTCGGCGAACGCGCGATTGCCGCCGCCCGTCCTTACCTGCCGGAAGCGTTTGAACGTGCTGGCGCAAAACATCTGCCGTTTACCGGCCATTGTAGCGAACGCCATGTTGCCCAACTGGCGCACGCCTGCAACGACGATCGTCAGGTGGTGATAGGCGTCGGCGGCGGCGCGCTGCTCGATACCGCCAAAGCGCTCGCCCGCCGTCTGGCGCTGCCGTTTGTCGCTATCCCGACCATCGCGGCGACCTGCGCCGCCTGGACACCGCTTTCCGTCTGGTATAACGACGCGGGACAGGCGTTACAGTTCGAAATTTTTGATGATGCCAATTTTCTGGTGCTGGTCGAACCGCGCATTATTCTGCAGGCGCCCGATGACTATCTGTTAGCTGGCATTGGCGATACGCTGGCGAAATGGTATGAAGCCGTTGTGCTTGCGCCGCAGCCTGAAACGTTGCCATTGACCGTAAGACTGGGCATTAACAGCGCGTACGCTATTCGCGATCTCCTGCTGACCAGCAGCGAACAAGCATTAGCGGATAAACAGCAGCGTCGGCTGACCCAGGCATTTTGCGACGTGGTGGATGCGATTATCGCTGGCGGCGGTATGGTCGGCGGCCTCGGGGAACGCTATACCCGTGTCGCCGCCGCCCATGCGGTACACAACGGTCTGACCGTCCTGCCGCAAACGGAAAAATTCCTGCACGGAACGAAAGTGGCTTATGGCATTCTGGTGCAAAGCGCGCTACTGGGACAAGATGACGTGCTGGCGCAATTGATTGCAGCGTACCGGCGATTTCATCTGCCGGCCAGACTTAGCGAACTGGACGTGGATATTCATAACACCGCCGAGATCGATAGGGTAATCGCACATACCCTGCGCCCGGTCGAATCCATCCACTATTTACCGGTGACGTTAACGCCTGACACCCTGCGTGCGGCGTTTGAAAAAGTTGAATTTTTCAGAATATAGCCTGGTGACGTTGCGCTTATCAGGCCTGGCAACACTCAGCAGCAACGCGCGCCGCCTTTTCCACCATAGCGCGCATCCTGCCGCTCGCGGAAAAATTCTTCATAGGTCATCGGCGTCTGATCCGGATGCGTTATGCGCATATGTTCCACATAGTTGTCGTAGTCTGGCACGCCAATCATCATTTTTGCGGCCTGTCCCAGATATTTTCCGGCTTTTGAAAGCGTATCGAACATCGTTGTCACCTGTCATTCAAATGCCCTCCCCTTATTCTGGAGAGGGCTATTGATGAAAAAAGATTAGTGCGCGCCTTTCGCCTGCGTCACGATCTCATCCACATTTTCCGGCATCGGCTCATACGGCGTTTCATTCGCCGTCGGTTTATCAATCTTCAGAGCGGCCAGCGCCGTTTTAATAGAGAAGACCGCCAGCACCACGACCACCACCATAAAGAAGATGGTTAGCCCGGCATCCAGACGGTTATTGAATACCAACTGCGCGAGCTGCGATTCGGTGTACTGCGGCGGAATATTGCCGCTGTCGATCATCGCCTGGAACTTATTGGCAATGGCCAGGAAGCCGATTTTCGCATCCGGACTAAACGCTTTCTGCCAGCCCGCCGTCAGCGTACAAATCAGCAGCCAGGCCGTTGGCACCAGCGCGACCCACGCATAACGCTGACGCTTCATTTTGAACAGTACCACGGCGCAAAGCATCAGCGCCATCCCCGCAAGCATCTGGTTAGCGATGCCAAACAGCGGCCACAGGGTGTTAATACCGCCCAACGGATCGACCACGCCCTGATGGAGGAAATACCCCCACGCTAGCACGCACAATGCCGTAGCAAGCAGGTTCGCTGGCAGCGAATCGGTACGTTTCAGCCCTGGCGACACTACGCCCAACAAATCCTGCAACATAAAGCGCGCCGCACGGGTACCCGCATCCACCGCCGTCAGAATAAACAGCGCTTCAAACAGAATGGCAAAGTGATACCAGAACGCCACATCCATCATGCCGCCCAACGCGCCATGTAAAATGTAGGCCATCCCTACCGCCAGAGTTGGCGCACCGCCTGCGCGGGAGATAATGGATTGTTCGCCGACTTCATTGGCAATCTGGTGTAACGTATCCGGCGTGATAGCGAAACCCCAACTGCTGACCACCTGCGCAGCAGAAGCAACGACATCCGCAGTCCCCGCTGGCGCCAGTACCGCCATCGGGCTATTCATCGCAAAGTAAACGCCCGGATCGATAATACAGGCCGAGACCAGCGCCATAATGGCGACGAAAGATTCCATTAACATCCCGCCGTAGCCGATAAAGCAGGCCTGGCCTTCGTTGGCCAACATCTTCGGCGTCGTGCCGGAGGAGATGAGCGCATGGAAACCGGATACCGCGCCGCAGGCGATGGTGATAAACAGGAACGGGAACAGGTCGCCTGTCCAGACCGGTCCTGTACCATCAACAAATTTGGTCAGCGCCGGCATAGTCAGCGTCGGACGCATGATCAGAATCCCGACCGCCAGACCGACAATCGTACCAATTTTCAGGAAGGTAGAGAGGTAATCACGCGGCGCGAGCAGCAGCCAGACCGGCAGTACCGCCGCGACAAAACCATACCCCACCAGCATCCAGGTAAGCTGCACGCCAGTAAAATCAAAGTACGGCGCCCAGGTTGGGCTTGCCGCCACCCATCCGCCGGAAATAATAGCGAAAATAAGGAATACCAGCCCAATGACCGACACCTCGCCGATGCGCCCCGGACGCAGATAACGCAGGTAGATGCCCATAAAAATCGCCAGTGGAATGGTGAACGCAACAGTGTACGTTCCCCACGGGCTATGGGTCAGCGCTTTCACCACGATCATCGCCAGGACGGCCAGAATGATCACCATGATCATAAAGCAGGCCACCAGCGCGATCACCCCGGCCGTCGCGCCCATCTCCTCTTTAACCAGCTCGCCAAGCGAACGCCCATCACGCCGGGTCGAGACGAACAGCACCATAAAGTCCTGCACCGCTCCCGCCAGCACAACGCCCGCCAGCAGCCAGATCATCCCCGGCAGATAGCCCATCTGCGCGGCCAGTACCGGCCCGACCAGCGGACCTGCGCCAGCAATGGCCGCAAAATGGTGACCAAAAAGCACTTTTTTATCGGTCGGGACATAATCCAGACCATCATTATGACGTACCGCGGGCGTCATACGCGTTGGGTCAACCGCCAGCACTTTTTTGGCGATATAGAGCCCATAAAAACGATACGCAATAAGATAGACACAGACCGACGCCACCACGATCCATAGCGCGTTGATCTGTTCCCCACGATTTAACGCAATATAGCCCAGGGCAAACGCACCCAATACTGAGAGCGCTGTCCAGACGAGGTATTTCCCTGATTTATTCATAGTTGTTGTCCGTTTGGGTGTTCCAGAGAGATGTTACATTTTGTTTCTATAACACCTTTACCGTAATTAACAACACAACAACATGATAAAACCGGATCGTTACCCATTTTTTACATTACAGTGTTAACCAGATCACTTCCTTTCTTCGTTAACGCTGCAATTGCATTTTACTTTGCCAGAACTATCCCATTACCGCCGTTCCCAGGCGACAGGTGCAGCAGCGCCTCCCCTGCTCGTCAAAGAGCGTAATTTCCCAGCTTTGATTCTGCCGCCCCAGATGCAGCGGCAGGCAAACGCCGCGTACTTTCCCCTGCGAGACGGCGCGGTGGTGGGTGGCGTTTAACTCGGTCCCGACCACGCACTGCCCGTCGCGGGTCATCAGATAACCCGCCATTGATCCTAACGTCTCCGCCAGCGCTGCCGATGCGCCGCCGTGTAGCAGACCAAACGGTTGATGAGTGCGGGCATCGACGGGCATTTCCGCCTCCAGCACGTCATCGCCCAGACGGGTGTAAACAATGCCCAGATGCGCCACCAGCGTGTTCTGACTGGTAGCGTTCAATTCATCCAGCGTTAAATGCCGTTTCCAGATCATCGTCAGGCTCCCAATGTTGAACCACCGTCCACCACGATATCCTGCAAGGTAATGTGGCTGGCCAGATCGGAGGCAAGAAACAAAATGGTATTGGCTATCTCCTGCGGACGGGCGATTTTACCGAGCGGAATACCGAGCTTAAACTGTTCGCCGAAACCGCGGATACGCTGCTGTTCGGCATCTTCACTCACCCATAAAGTGCGCTGCATATCGGTGTCAGTCGAACCCGGCGACACCACATTACAGCGTACCCCGCAGCCCGCCAGCTCCAGCCCTACGGTTAGCGCCAGGCTTTTCAGCGCCGCTTTAGAGGCGCCGTAAGCGCTCATACCGATACGCGGCGTATGCGCCGCATCTGAGGCTACGGTGACAATCGCCCCTCCCTGCTGACGGCGAAACTGCGCCATCGTCTGCGAAAACAGGTTAAATGCCCCGCCCACATTAACCGCAAACGTCTGCTGCCAGTCGTCGACGCTAAGCGCATCGGTCGCTCCCATACGCAAAATACCGGCGGCGTTGACCAGCACATCCAGCCGCGGCGTTTTTTGCAACACACGCTGACACACCTGCGCAACCTGTGCGGCATCCGCCACATCCATGACTTCGGTAGCAAAGGGATAATTCTCTTGCGTAAATTCGCGATCGAAGCCGATCACCCGCGCCCCGGCGTCAACAAACGCCAGCGCCGTCGCATAACCGATTCCTTTCCCCGCCCCGGTCACCCATACCGTTTTGTCTGAAAAATCAAAGCTGGCCATTACTCTACCCCGCGAGAAAGCAGCGCCCACCAGGCGTCAATGGTCGGATTTTTCGCCAGCATCACGAAGTCGATATCGCCATGTACTTTACGCCAGCGCGCCGCCAGCCCCATCATGCGTACTGAATCCAGGCCATAATCAATCAGGTTTTCATCATCCAGCGGCTCGTCAGTCTCATCCAGCAACGGCAGAATCAACGCCCGCAGCGCCGCTTTACTGGCAGGAACCGGCGTCGGCAGCAGCGATTCAGTCATGACGACGCGACCGGAACGCCCCGCCACATAGTTCAGCGCCATCAGATGCTCTTCCCGGCTGAAATCCGCCAGCGCATCCGCCACCATAAACGGCTTAATGTCGCGCATAAACGCATCGGTAGCGGTGGTCATACAGCCAATATGCGCATACACACCGGTAATGATGAGCTGATTGCGTCCGGTATCTTTTAACATCTGTTCCAGCGGCGAGCGGTGAAACGCGCTATAACGCCACTTCACCAGCACCGTATCCGCCTCATCCGGCGTTAAGGCTTCTACCACCTTCTGCTGTTCCGGAGAGCGCGTCAGTCCCGGTCCCCACATATCATTGAGTAACGCGCGATCTTCATCGCTTTGCTCTTTCGGCTGAGCGGTGTAATAGACCGGGATATGATGTTCCTTACAGTACTGGCGCAGAGCGGCGATATTGGCAATCACCTGGTCCATCATTGGGCAGTTGCGGCCCCAAAAGCTGACAAAGTAATCCTGCATATCGTGGATGAGCAGCGCCGCGCGCTCCGGCTCAAATGCCCAGTTCACTTTGTTGGTCGGGATATCCAGTGCGGTGGGCAGCGCGTAAGACTGTAGTTTCGGAATGGCCATCTCTCTTTCTCCTTCAGAGCGGTGAACGTGACGCCAACCGCTGGCGTAATTGTTTTTTATCGACTTTACCAACCGGCGTCAGTGGCAGTGACGCAACGCACTCCACGCGATCCGGTAATTTAAATTCCGCCACGCCCTGCTCTCGCAGGAAACGGCGTACCTGTACCGCTCGCAGCGGCTCTTTTACCACCAGATATGCGCAACTTTTTTCCCCCAGCAGTTCATCTTCCATGCTGACCAGCGCCGCATGGATCACCGCCGGGTGGCGCAGTAACAGGTTTTCTATCTCTTCGGCGGCTATCTTCTCGCCGCCCCGATTGATCTGATCTTTTTCACGCCCGTGAACGGTGATGTAGCCGTCTTGATCAATGGAGATCAGATCGCCGGAGCAGTAAAAACCGTTGGCGTCAAAGGCGCTGGCATTGTGTTGCGGACTGTTGAAATAGCCGCGAAAAGTATAGGGGCCGCGCGTCATCAGACGACCAATCTCGCCCGGCGGCAGTGGATTCCCGTCGGCATCCGCCACCCACACTTCGTCGTCCGGACACATGGGTCTTCCCTGGGTATTGATAATCCGTTCCGGACTATCGTCCAGCCGGGTATAGTTCACTAACCCTTCCGCCATACCGAAGACCTGCTGCAACTGACAGCCAATTTCAACCGGAATACGGGCGGCCAGCGTCGCAGAAAGCCGCGCGCCGCCAACCTGCAATAACCTTAATGACGCCAGCGGCGCATTGCCGCCCCACTCCTGGATAGCCTGTAGCCATAGACTGACCGCGGGCGGCACCAGCGCCGTGGCATTAATCTGGTGTTTTTCGATCAGCGGGAAACAGAGCGTGGCGCTGGGATCGGTCGCCAGCACTACCGTTCCTTTGGCGAGAAAAACGCCCAGCGCGCCCGGCGAACTCATGGCGTAGTTATGCGCGGCGGGAATCGCGCACAGAAAACGCGTCTCCTCGTTGAAACCGCAAATCTCATTGCTGCGGCGCACGCTGTAGTAATAGTCGTTATGGGTACGGGGAATAAGCTTTGGCGTGCCGGTAGTACCGCCGGAAAGCTGAAAGTAGGCCACTTCGTCAGCAGGTGATGGCGTGGCGGTGAAATCTTCCGCCGCCTGCCGCATCGCCGCGTCCAGGCTGTGATCGCCGTCGTCGTTACGCAATAACACCACCCGCACAGAGCGGTGTTCAGCCACAAACGTGTTGAGAAAGTCCTCCCCGGCGAACAGCGTATGTTGGCGATCGGCAATCACCAGCGTCGGCGCGATCTGCATCGCATAGGCGTTAAGTTCGGTACGTTGATGGCTAAACAGCGCCAGAACGGGCGCTACGCCAAGCTTCAACAGGGCGAAAAAGGTGATATACAGTTCCGGTACATTCCCCAGTTGCACCAGAGCGGTTTCGCCAGGTTTGATGCCCTGACGGCGTAAACTGCAGGCCAGATTATCCACGGCCTGGTTGAGCTGGCGATAGCTGAATGCGCGCTCGCCTTCAATGACCGCCGTCTTATCGCTGTCAGCGTGGCGGGTCAGAATATCGGTCAACGGCACGTCTTGCCAGTAGCCTTTTTCACGATAACGGCGGGCAAATTCATCCGGCCAACGGGTGAAAGGTATACGCATCATCGTTCCTTAATGCAGTCCAAAAACGTTCAACATCGTAGAGAGCTTGACGCCGGTTTCCCGCCACTCGCCGACTGGCGAAGAGGCAGGGACAATCCCGGCGCCGGCGAACAGGCGCACCTGATTACCTTGCAATTTCGCACAACGAATCGTCACTACCCACTCGCCGTTTCCTTCGGCGTCGCACCAGCCGACAATGCCGCCAAACAGTTCACGATCGAACGGTTCCAGTTCAGCAATCAGCTTTTTCGCGACCTGATGGGGGAAACCGCTTAACGCAGGGGTCGGATGCAGCAGACAGGCCAGCGTCAGCGCGTTTTCTCCGGCGTTGGCCTTGCCCTCAAACGGCGTACCGAGATGCCATAGCGTCGGCGTGGTGATCAACTGCGGAGAGGAAGGTAATTGCAGTTCCGTGCTGCGATCGCGCAGGATCTGCTTCATCGCCTGCGTCACCAGCTCATGTTCATGGCGATCTTTTTGTGAAGCCAGTAGTCGGTTTCCCGCCTCGCGATCCAGAACGTCATCCGGCTGTCGGCGTGCCGAGCCTGCTAACGGCAGCGAACTAAACCGCTCGCCCTCTTTGCGTAGCAACAATTCGGGGCTGGCGCCCAGCAGAACGCCGCCATCCGCCAGTGGCACATGGAAGTTGTAACTAACTGGATTCTGCGCAACCAGCCGCTCCAGCAATGCTCCGCTATCCACCGCCACATCAGTGGTGATATCTATTAGCCGGGAAAGCACCACTTTATCGACGTCTGGCGTGGCGGTCAGCATAGCCGCGCGTGCGACCATTGCTTCAAAAGCATCCTGCTCCGGAATCGCCTTTCGCGCCGTCACCGTCAGTGGCTGATGGTCAGTAAAATAACGCGCCGTGCGCTGCTTTTGCTGGCGGGAAAAGGACTGCCACGCCATCGGGATAAATAGCGACGACGGCTGACGGGTATCAAAGGGGATCGCCCCCACCAGGATAGGGTTGGCGATGCCCTGCGATTTGGCCTCGGCAAACTGCTGGCGCAATTTCTGCTGGAAAGGGCTATCCGGCGAATCTCCGGCAACCGCAGGCTCGGTATAACGGGCGAAGCACCCGGAAGTGGTAAAACTGCGATACGGCGACATGAAGAAAAAGCGATCGGGAGCAAGCGTTGCCATTGTCTCCTGAGCGTCCTCGGCCAGTGACATATCCATATCATCCTCCAATGATAAAGGCTTATATACACTTCATCTTTCAAGCTGCCTCTTTGTTGGCTGCGCTCAGAAACCCCGGTCACACAGTTATCTATGCTCGCGGGGATTTCTTCCCTTGCCGTTGCGATGCTTCTTGAATGATTTTGTGTATAATAATGATTATTATTTCTATTTTTAGTGCGCTAACCTAAGAGTAAAACGTCGCTCTGTCAACTCTGGTCATGAGTTAAATGGCACTAAGGCTTGCATCTCGCTGCCGCTGACATGAAAATGAGAAGCATTAACTTTATTAATAACAGGACGCTATTGTGAGACTCCCCGCCTTTTATCGTTGGCTGCTTTTAGTGGTTGGTTTATCAATTTCAGGAATATCCTTAGCCCAGGACGCCAGTTGGCCCCGGCAAATCCAGGACAGCCGCGGCGTTCATACTCTGGACCACAAACCCACGCGTATCGTCTCTACCAGCGTGACGTTAACAGGCTCGCTGCTGGCGATTGATGCCCCCGTCGTCGCCAGCGGGGCCACTACGCCGAATAACCGCTTTGCTGACGATCAAGGGTTTATGCGCCAGTGGAGCGACGTAGCAAAGGCTCGCCATGTCGCCCGGCTGTATATCGGCGAACCGAATGCCGAAACGGTCGCCGCGC
Source organism: Salmonella sp. A7 (assembly GCF_020181675.1). Classification (NCBI taxonomy): domain Bacteria; kingdom Pseudomonadati; phylum Pseudomonadota; class Gammaproteobacteria; order Enterobacterales; family Enterobacteriaceae; genus Salmonella; species Salmonella sp. A7. The sequence goes on from NZ_CP084001.1 coordinate 3,220,117, forward strand.
AAATGCCGGATCTCATTTTGATTAGCGCCACCGGCGGCGACTCCGCGCTGGCGCTTTACGATCAGCTCTCCGCTATCGCGCCGACGCTCGTCATCAATTATGACGATAAAAGCTGGCAGAGTTTGCTCACGCAGCTTGGCGAGATCACCGGTCAGGAGAAACAGGCCGCCGCGCGAATAGCGGAATTTGAGGCGCAACTGACGACGGTTAAACAGCGAATCGCCCTGCCGCCGCAACCGGTTAGCGCGCTGGTGTATACCCCTGCCGCGCATAGCGCCAATTTGTGGACGCCAGAATCAGCACAAGGCAAGCTATTGACGCAGTTAGGCTTTACGCTGGCGACATTGCCCCGAGGGCTGCAAACCAGCAAAAGCCAGGGTAAGCGCCACGATATCATTCAGCTTGGCGGTGAAAATCTGGCCGCCGGGTTAAACGGCCAATCTCTTTTCCTGTTTGCCGGCGACAACAAAGATGTCGCGGCCCTTTACGCCAATCCGCTGCTGGCGCACCTGCCAGCGGTGCAAAATAAGCGCGTCTATGCCCTGGGCACGGAGACGTTCCGTCTGGATTATTACAGCGCAACGTTGCTGCTTAACCGGCTGGCCGCCCTGTTTTAGCCTTATCGGAGTCTTATCCGACTGACCAGACCGATTTTGTCAGTCGGATAAACGCCTCTTCATCAGCCAGCATCGCTAACCGGCGGCGTCTGGCGAAAACGACGTAGCTCGCCCAGCACTAACAGCAGCAGCAAACCAATAATTACCAGCCCGAATCCACTCACGCTTGCGGAAGCGACCGGCGTCATCATTGCGCCAAGACCGCCTAACAGCGCCGCGCCGATAGCGTCTCCCGTGACGTTTTGCGCGGTCCACAGGCCGTTCATTCGCCCCAGCATATTTTCCGGCGTCTGGGTTTGCAGCAGGGTATATTGTAATAACGAACTGATGGCGCTAAGCCAGCCAAACAGCGCCAGACAGATAACACCTGCGATCCAGACCGGCATGATGGCGAACAGCCCCACAGCCAGAAAAGAACCCACTGTCGAAACCAGCATAATGAGCCCCGGACGAACGCTATGCGCCAGTTGTCCGCTGGTCAGCGCGCCAATGGCCGCCCCCAGCGGAATTGCCGCATACAGCAAACCGATTTGCGCCGCCGACATCTGCCAGCTCATCGCCAGCGCCGGATAGAGGACGCGTACCGCGCTTGCCATCGTCACCAGGCCGCCAAGCAGCGCAATACCGCCGATAAGCGGACTGGCGAGCAAAAAACGAAATGCCGCCAGTAACGCGATAAATGGATTTTCCCGCGGCTGCGGAGGGACAGGCAGTCGCGGCAGCGTCAGTAACGGCAATAGCGTAATAAACGTCCCGGCGGCCGCCAGCCCATAGTTCCAGGCTACACCGCCGCTGGCAAGCAATATGCCCCCCAACATCGGCGAAATAACCGATCCCAGACGTACCGTCAGCATGGTAATCGCGCCGGCCTGCATCAGATTTTCTCTTCCGACCAGCGCTGGCGTCGCCGCCAGTAACGCGGTCACGCCCAGAGACGCGAAAAAGCCGTCCCACAGGCCAAGGAGATATATCGCCAGCAATGATGGTTCCGGCAGCAGCGCGTTCACGCACAGGCCAATAAAGCCAATACCGCAAGTACCGCGCGCCAGCAGAATCACCTTTTTACGTTCGTAGCGATCGGCCAGTACGCCGCCCACCATTAAGCCAATAAACATGGCGCCGCCGGTTAACGTTACCGACAGCCCTACCTGCCAGGTGGAGTGCGTCATCATTTGGATCTGTACCGGAACCGCCACGCCAAGCAGCCCCAGCGAGACAATAGAGATAAAACGGGCCAGAAATACTGCGCGAAATGCAGGGTGCGTCTTCAACAGGCTGAGATTGAGCAGCCAGGATTGTCGATTCATTACAACGCCTTAATGCGAGTTTTTTTAAATATCCATTCAATGGCTGCACATGCTAACATAACCAAATAAGATAGATAACGATAATTACTATCATTATCAGGGAAGTTACTATGTCATGCTCATTTTCCGTGACGCGCGCGTTTGCCGTGCCCGGATTGTTGTTATTACTGAGTCTCGCCGCGGTTTTAAGCCTGGTCATTGGCGCGAAACCGCTGCCCGCCGCCGCCGTGCTGGAGGCGTTCACCGGCGTATGCCAAAGCGCCGATTGCACCATCGTCCTGGATGCGCGTTTGCCGCGTACGCTGGCCGGATTACTGGCAGGCGGCGCGTTGGGTCTCGCCGGGGCGCTCATGCAAACACTTACTCGCAACCCGCTCGCCGACCCGGGGATTCTGGGCGTTAACAACGGCGCCAGCTTCGCCATTGTACTGGGCGCGGCGCTGTTTGGTTTCTCCACGCCGCTGGAACAGCTTTTCATGGCATTTAGCGGCGCGCTTATCGCATCGCTGATTGTCGCCTTCACCGGTAGTCAGGGCGGCGGCCAGTTAAGCCCGGTCCGCCTGACACTGGCGGGCGTGGCGCTTGGCGCGGTACTGGAAGGGCTGACCAGCGGCATCGCGCTGTTAAATCCAGAGGTCTATGACCAGCTTCGCTTCTGGCAGGCGGGATCGCTGGACATTCGCAGCCTGCAAACGTTGAAAGTCGCGCTTGCGCCCGTGGTTATCGCTGGGATCGTGGCGCTATTTCTGAGCCGAGCGCTGAACAGCCTGAGCCTCGGCAGCGATACCGCGACGGCGCTGGGGAGTAAAGTGGCGCGCACCCAACTTATCGGTTTACTGGCGATTACCGTCTTGTGCGGCAGCGCAACGGCGCTGGTTGGCCCTATCGCCTTTATTGGTCTGATGATGCCGCATATGGCGCGTTGGCTGGTGGGCGCAGACCACCGCTGGTCGCTGCCAGTGACGCTACTGGCAACCCCTGCTCTGCTGCTTTTTGCCGATATTATTGGTCGTCTGTTGGTGCCGGGCGAACTCCGCGTATCGGTTGTCAGTGCATTTATCGGCGCGCCGGTACTTATTTTTCTGGTACGCCGTAAATCGAACGGAGGCGGCCTGTGATGTTTCTTTCTCGTCGGCTTATCGTAAGCTGCCTGCTTCTGGCGGCTGGCTGCTTCGCCATTGGTTTATGGAGCCTGCAAAGCGGCGCCGTGCCTCTTGAGACCGGGCAGATTATTGCCGCGCTGTTGGGCGACGCGCCGCGTAACATCACCCTTGTCGTAACCGAATGGCGACTACCGCGCGTATTAATGGCGTTGCTGATTGGCGCTGCGCTTGGCGTCAGTGGCGCGATTTTTCAGTCGCTGATGCGTAACCCGCTAGGCAGCCCTGATGTGATGGGCTTTAATACCGGCGCCTGGAGCGGCGTACTGGTCGCAATGGTCCTGTTTGGCCAGCATCTTACCGCGATCGCGCTGGCGGCAATGGCGGGCGGTATCGTCACGTCATTGCTTGTCTGGCTGCTCGCCTGGCGTAACGGGATTGAAACTTTCCGGCTGATTATCATCGGTATCGGCATCCGCGCGATGTTAGTCGCCTTTAATACCTGGCTTCTGTTGCAGGCGTCGCTGGAAACGGCGCTCACCGCCGGCTTATGGAACGCCGGGTCGCTCAACGGTCTGACATGGGCAAAAACCTGGCCTTCGGCGCCGCTGATTATTGTGATGCTGACAGGCGCCGCGCTACTGGTGCGTCGTATGCGGCTGCTGGAGATGGGCGATGACAGCGCCTGCGCGCTGGGTGTTAGCGTGGAGCGGTCACGCCTGATGCTGATGCTGGTGGCGGTGTCGCTCACCGCTGCGGCAACGGCACTGGCTGGCCCCATCTCGTTTATTGCCCTTGTCGCGCCGCACATCGCCCGCCGTCTTAGCGGCACAGCGCGCTGGGGATTAACCCAGTCGGCGCTGTGCGGCGCGTTGTTACTACTGGCCGCCGATGCGTGCGCGCAGCAACTGTTTATGCCTTATCAGCTTCCAGTAGGCGTGGTCACCGTCAGCCTCGGCGGTATTTACCTTATCGTCTTGTTAATTCAGGAGTCCCGCAAAAAATGACCGAATCCGTAGCCCGTTTGCGCGGCGACCAGTTAACGCTGGGTTATGGCAGCTATACCGTCGCAAAAAACCTTAATGTTTCGATTCCGGACGGCCATTTTACCGCCATCATCGGCCCTAACGGCTGCGGCAAGTCAACGTTGCTACGCACGCTAAGCCGTCTGATGACGCCTGTTGACGGCCATGTCTGGCTGGATGGCGAACAAATACAGCGTTACGCCAGTAAAGAGGTGGCGCGGCGCATCGGATTGCTGGCGCAAAACGCCACTACGCCGGGCGATATCACCGTACAAGAGCTGGTCGCCAGAGGGCGTTATCCGCACCAGCCGTTATTTACCCGCTGGCGCAAGGAAGATGCCGACGCCGTCGCCAGTGCCATGCGTGCAACAGGTATCACCTCACTGGCGACGCAAAGCGTAGATACTCTGTCCGGCGGCCAACGCCAGCGGGCGTGGATAGCCATGGTGCTGGCGCAGGAAACGTCCATCATGCTGCTGGATGAGCCGACAACGTGGCTGGATATTAGCCATCAAATTGATTTGCTGGAATTGTTAAGCGATCTCAACCGCGAAAAAGGTTATACGCTCGCCGCCGTCCTGCACGACCTGAATCAAGCCTGCCGATACGCCACGCATTTGATTGCATTACGCGAAGGTAACATTGTCGCGCAGGGCGCGCCGAAAGAGATTGTTACCGCAGAGCTTATCGAAAAAATCTATGGGCTGCGCTGTATGATTATCGACGATCCGGTTGCCGGGACGCCGCTGGTGGTACCGCTGGGGCGGCGATAGTCGTTCACACAGATGAAAAAGCCGGATAATCGCTATCCGGCTTTTCATATAAATCAGACTAACCGTTCATCTATCGCCAGCGCGTTTTCCATTTTACGCGAGACCATCGCGTGACGCAGTAATACGCCGCCGCAGGCCATCATACCGCCAATCAACGCCGCCAGAATAATAATGATCGCTTTACCCGGGCCATCTTTTTTCACTGGCAGAGACGGCGACAGTTGATATTTAAACGGGGTAAACTTCACGTCGCTCACATTCATTGCCGCCAGTTGTTCAACATGGTATTGACGGTTACGCAAATCACCGTCGATCTCGGCCACGTCCGTTACCCCTTTTTCAATTTCCAGTTTGCGGGAAATACCATCCGCGCCGAGAGAAATAGAAAAATCCGGATCATCTTTTACCGCCTGACCATTACTGTAAACCGGTCTCTTAATGCCAGCGGCGTTGGCGATTTCCAGCGAATAATGGAGACGTTGAATATTGGCATCAAGCTGGTTTTTGAGACGCACTCGATCCATCGCCAGCTTTTCCTGCTCATAGCGGGTTTTGATTTCCAGTTGGTTACGAATATTTTCCAGCGTCTCTTTCACGACGATATCAGAGATGTACTGAATATAGCCAGCCAGCACTTTTTGCGCTTCTTCCCGCGTCGGCGCGGTAAAACTCAACGTCCACGACGTGAATAATGACGTTTCATTTTTCTTGCCGACATTGCTGTCCACCGCTTTCATTTTTTCGCTCAGCACGACAATCGCCCGGTGAAGATCCTGCTCGTCTATTTGCGCGCCTTTTAATTGATCCATGACATACGGAGAAGAACGAAGATATTCTTCCAGCAGCGAGGGCGAGCTAAACTTTTTAATAAACAGATTAAAGACGCTGGCCCGATCAACGCTTACCTCCATATCCAACACGCGCAGCGCGGTCAACGTTCTCTCCAGTCCCTGCCACTGTACCGACTCCGCCGGTGTGACAATCGCCTGGCTGGTCCATTTTTGCGGCAGCAAAAAGGACAGAAGTAACCCCACGCACGCAAAGGCGAAAACGGTAGCAAGAATACGACGTTTCGCCTGCCATAACACCTCTATAAGGCTAAACAAATCGATTTCATGACTGTTGGCGGGCGGCAGTGAGTAACCTGCAAGTGACTGATGTTTTTCTTGTTTTACATTAAGAGATGGCATGCCGTATGACCTGAAAACTTTATCCAATGAAAGAACACATTCCTGTCAGAGATTCTAACAGCAAGTCAGAATTATCCGAAACACTCTTTGCGCGCCAGTGCCCGAAAAGCTAAATATTCGGAATTAAACTTGCCTGTAGCATGTATCACTTATGTTAAAAGAATTAATCGTTGCAATAAAAAACCCATAATAATTAGTAATTATTATGGGTTTCAGGATTTAATTTTTTAAAGGCAGAAACAACGCCCGTTATTTATTAATGAGCTCGCTGATGATGGGCCCGATAGTTTCAAAAGCGGAGGGAGAAATAATATCTACATGCGCGCACGGCTGGTGATAAATAGCCAAAGACGCTATCCACGGCGACCAGCTCTGTTCAGGCGATACGCCTTCCGGCACCGTTTTATCCGCCACAAAGAGCGTAGCATGTCCATCAAACGGTACGCTATGCGCCGTCGTCAGCAAACGGACGGCATCCGCATAATTGCCTTCAATGGCGGTAAATAAGGCTTCGGAGGCATTTCCCTGCTGAGCGGCGACAAACGCTGCGCGTTCACGTTCAATTTCCGCCAATACGTCCGGATTGAGGCCATTCGCCTCTTTTTCCCGCCAGTTTTGCGTTTCCGGCGGCCAGGTGTCCAGTAACCCCAAAAACGCTACGGTTTCGCCGCGTGCGCGCAACCGGGCGGCGATCCCTTGCGCCAGCGTCCCGCCCAGCGAATAGCCTAATAAATAATAAGGGCCATGCGGCTGCCGGGCGAGCAAAGTCGCCAGATGATGTTCACATACCTCATCAAGGGTGGTTGCGGTTTGCATAGGGCCAGCGGGGCGCGGCGACTGAATCCCCATAATCGACCACGACGGGCTGAGATAGCGTGATAATACGCTAAATTGCCAGGCGAACCCCGACGCCGGATGGAAACAAAATAACGTTGGACCATCGCTTTCACGCAGCGGCAACAGCGGCCCGAACCCCAGATTGCGCGAGCGTTCGTCATCGTCAGTATCGAGCAGCTTACTCAACTGCGCCACGTCAGACGCCACCATCACCTGCCCCGGCGTCACCTGGCGATTAAACGTCTGGCTTAGCTGCGCGGCCAGTTTCATCGCCAGCAGCGAGTGTCCGCCCAGCGCAAAGAAATCACTTTCAACATCGTTAATCTCACAGCCCAGCAGGCGGGAAAACGCCGCGGCGACAGCAATCTCCGTTGCGGACTGCGGCGCACACCCTTTCACGCGCGGCGTCAGGTCCGGCAGCGGCAGGGCTTTACGATCCAGCTTGCCATTAGCGCTAAGCGGCAAGCTGGCAAGTTGCAACAGCACAACCGGCACCATATGCGCGGGAAGTTTTTGGCGTAATTTTTCCTGCAGCGCTGGTAAATCCAGCGGCAAACCGGAGTGCGACACCAGATAGCCGACCAGTTGCCGGGCATCCCCGCCCGTCGCCGCCGCCTGATTAAAGACGCAGGCATGTGCTACCGCCTGTTCAACATCCGGCAGCGTTTGCATGACGCGGTCAATCTCGCCCAGTTCAATACGTTGACCCCGAATTTTGAGCTGATCGTCGCTGCGCCCCAGGTATTCTACCGCGCCGGAATCCAGCCAGCGCGCCACATCTCCGGTACGGTACATCCGTTCGCCTGGCGCAAAAGGATCGGCGATAAAACGGCTGGCGGTAAGATCCGGACGCCCCAGATAGCCCTGCGCCAGTTGGATACCGGTAAGATAGAGATCGCCAGCCACGCCCGGCGGCACTGGCTGCATATGCGCATCGAGAATACGTAAACCGGTATTCCAGACGGGATAACCAATCGGGATGCTGTTGCCGTCAACAGCCGCCAGCTCATCGCCACAGGCCGGATACCAGCTCACATCCACCGCGGCCTCCGTTGGCCCGTACAGATTGTGTAGCGGCGCGTTGGTTAACGTCTCCCATTCGCGGCACAGCGCCGTCGGCAGGGCCTCGCCACTACAGAAAACGCGCTTTAAGGAAGCGCAGCTTTTCCCAGCCGACGCTGGCGTGAGCGAGGCAATAAAGGCCGCCAGCATCGACGGCACAAAATGGGTGGTCGTGACGCCGTATTGCGCAAAGAACCGCTGCATCGCGAGCGGGTCGCGGTGCGCTTCCGGTTCAGCCATCACCAGTTTCGCCCCGGCGATAAACGGCCAGAAAAACTCCCATACTGAGACGTCAAAACTGCACGGCGTTTTTTGCGCTACTACATCATCCGCCGTCAACGGATAGTGATCCTGCATCCACAGCAACCGGTTGACTATCGCCGTTTGTCCCACCATCACCCCTTTCGGCCTGCCCGTCGAACCAGAGGTGAAAATGATGTAAGCGGTATGATGCGGTAACGACAGCCCCAGCGGAGTGGCGTCACTGACCGGTAGCGGTTGGCTATAACACAAATATTCCATCCCCGGAATATCGTGAAAGCGCGCCAGCTGCGCCTGAGTCGTAATTAACAGTTTCGGCTGCGCATCTTCCAGCATCATTCGCAGCCGATCGTCAGGATAACCGGTATCCAGCGGCAGCCAGGCGGCGCCCGCCTCGACAATGCCATGCAGCGCTAAGGTCAGGAAAACCGACCGCGGCAACGCCACCGCCACGCTATCGCCAGGCTGAACGCCGCGTTCCCGCAGCGCGTACGCCAGCGCCACAACCTGTTCGCGCATTTCACGGTAGGTAAAGTGATAATGCGCATCTGCCAACGCGGAAGCCTCTGGCGTTTTTTGCGCCTGCTGCGCCACCAAATCGCTAAGCGTGGCGGCGGGAATCGTTACCGCCGTATTATTAAGGTGTGCTAATTGCGTTTGTTCTTCCGCCAGCAGCATTTGCGCATCGCCGCAGCGCAGCGCCGGGTTATCCGCAAACTGCGTGATAAGCGCCATCAATCGTAAGGCATGGCGGGAGAGCGTGGCGTCATCGTAACGCTGTGCATTCGCCAGCAATTCAATATCCAGACCGCCGTTTTCATCCGGAAAAAGCGCCAGTTCAAGATCGTTAACCGGCCCCGTCGCCAGGGTATGGGTTTGCGCCTGTATGCCAGGAAGATCCAGATGATAATCAAACACTTTTATATTGAGCACCGGGCCAAATAGCGGCGTCTCCCCTGCGGCTCGCCCGCTATCGCGTACAATCTGTTCGGCGTCGTAACGCTGGTGGCGGCGCATCTTCTTTAACTGCGCCGCAAGACGCTTCGCCAGCGTTGGCAGATCTTCCGTCGCATGAAGGTTAACCGCCAGCGGCAACACGTTAAGGACAGGCCCGGTCGCCGTTAACGCCGCCGAGCCCATCCGCCGCATAAAGATAAATCCGGCGGCATAATCCATTCGCCCGCATAATCGTCCCAGCCACAACGTCACCAGCGCCAGGGCAAGATCCGCTCGCGGTATCTCAGGCATGTGCGCCGCCAGTTGGCGAAACGCCCCCGCCGGCGCGCTCAATTTCATACGCAGAATATCCGCGCTCGCCGACCGCCCCGGCAGCGGCGCGGCAGAAATTGACGCCGGCGGCGGCAGCTCGCGTCGCTGCTGCGCCCAGAAGGCGCCGTCACGCTGCCAGGCCTCGCTCTGGCGATAGCGCTGATATTCCTCGACCACATCCGCAAAGGGGGTAAAAGGCGACTCCGGCGTAGGGGCGTCGCTCTGCCAGGCGCGATAAATCGCCGCAATCTGGCGGGTTATCGCCGGGAAGCTAAAGCCATCCACCAGCAAATGGTGATAGCACTGATACCAATACCAGCGGGTATCATCAATGCGGATTAACTGGTGAAAAGCCAGCGGCTTACCGCTATCTGCGCGCAGGTTTTGCCGTAAATCCGCCTGCATTAACGTCAGCGCCGCGTGATGCGGATCGGGCTGGTCGCGTAAATCGGCAATCGGGGGCTCGCCGAAGGTGCGCTCAGGATCTATCCATTGCCAGACCTCGCCGTTCTCTTCGGTAAAACGCATCCGTAGCGTATCCGCCTGTTGCATCCCTACCGCTACCGCTTTTGCCAGCAAGGGGGCATCCAGCTCGCCATTCAGTTCCACGTAGTGCGCCACGCTCCAGGCGGAGGGTAAATCAGAGAGTTTTTCCGCCATCCAGATCCCCGGCTGAGCGGCGACTAATGGTAAACGCTGCGTCATTTCGCCTCCTGCTTATCGGCATAATGCGCCGGATTCAGTGTTGTCCAGCGCGTATTAAGCCACTGCTGGCACGCGTCCTGCGATTGCGCTTCGCATACCACGTTCCAGCCTGCGGGAAGCGCGCACGCCGCTGGCCAAAGGCTGAATTGACGCTGCGTATTTTGCAGGATGTAAAACTGTCCCTGCGGATTATCGAAGGGATTACTGAATTCCATACTCAACTCCTGTCATGGACATGTGCCCGGTTAAAGCGTGTCGATAAGCGGCTGCCAAAGCAGCATCAGCCCTTGCGTTAGCCCGCCGCGCCAGCAAAGCGCATCGTGTCCGCCGTCAACCTGACGCCAGAAAATGGACTGCTGCGAGGTATTCAGTTGGGCATAAAGCGCCTGATTCGCCTGAAACACGATCGGCTCACGCACGCCGGCCTCCAGTACGATACGCAGTCCGCGCGCGCATAATGCGCCGGTTTTCAGCCGGGTAATGACTTCCCCCTCCGGCGGGGTGATGCGATGGGGCCACCAGAACGATCCTGACTGGCTTAGTACACAGCCAAAACGCGTCGGCCAGTTCAGGCCGGCATACAGCGCCGACAGGCCGCCAAAACTCTGTCCGGCGACCACCGTTCGCCCGGCATCATCGCTAAAAGGCGTCACGGCTCTGACTTGCGGCAACAGTTCCTGCTGCACCGCCAGCCAGAAGTCGGCATTGCAGGTCAACTCCTGGCTGCGGTGTTGAGTATCAATCGCGTCAATCAGCAGATAGACGGCACCGGGAAGCAGGCGTTGATGAGTCAGCGAGGCGAGCGCGGGCCAGACGGGCATATTTTCCGCCCAGAATTGACCGTCCAGCAGAATAGCCAACGGTCTTTCCTCCGGCGCCTCGTCTCCGGTCGTCAATATCCATACGCGGCGGGAATTGCCCAGACGTGCGCTATGCCACTGCATCATCAAAGGCGGCGAGTACGGCGTTTCAGGACGATCCCATCCCGGCTGAAGGGGCGCATCCGGCATTTCCAGCGCTGAAACCGCATGACCACGTCCTCCCCGCCAGCTTTGCGAATTAAGCGGGTCGGCAATCGCCTGCGGTAATAGCTGTCGCCAGCCTTCACGCAGTGCGTTCCGATCGGGCGTTTCGCCCGGCGCAAAAGCGGCAAAAACGTCATCGCGCTCGGTAGGAATAAAACAGTAGCTGCCGCGCCAGTTAGCGCTAAGCGCCGTGCTCCAGCGCCAGACATCCGTTCCGGCAATACGCGCCATCGTCTGAGGCTGCGCGTTTTGATGATGATCGGTTACGCCAGTGATGTAGACCCAGACATGCCGTATCGGGGAGTGTGTTTCGTTTCCCTGCGGGTCGCGCCACCAAAAAGTGACCCGATAATTTCCGTCTTTTTCCCGTATCCATTCCGGCCCGGTTTTCGTCCTCCACCAGGCCTCACTTCCCGTTGCCAGCGCCTCTTTCATTATAACCCTGTGTTTATTATGAATTTTGTATATAAAAGGTGAAATATATTGATAATATTATTGATAACTATTTGCATTTGCAATAGCGTATTGTCGCGCTATGGGACGCGCGAACACAATTTCACCACCCGGCCAATGCCTTTGACGGGCGCTTTGGCTTATGTGGCTAAAGAAAAGCAGGATATACAATGAACAAGAAGATTCATTCCCTGACCTTACTGGTCAATTTAGGGATTTACGGGGCCGCTCTGCCCGTGATGGCGGAAGAAAAAACCGATAGCGCTGCGCTCACCAATGAAGACACCATCGTGGTGACCGCTGCCCAGCAAAACCTACAGGCGCCAGGCGTATCCACCATCACCGCCGATGAGATCCGCAAAAATCCGCCCGCGCGCGACGTGTCAGAAATCATCCGCACCATGCCAGGCGTAAACCTGACCGGCAACTCCACCAGCGGTCAGCGCGGGAATAACCGCCAAATCGATATTCGCGGCATGGGGCCGGAAAACACCCTCATCCTGATAGACGGTAAACCCGTCACCAGCCGTAACTCGGTGCGCCTGGGCTGGCGCGGCGAACGCGATACCCGCGGCGATACCGCGTGGGTGCCGCCGGAGATGATCGAACGCATTGAAGTGCTGCGTGGCCCTGCCGCCGCACGCTACGGTAACGGCGCGGCGGGTGGCGTGGTCAATATCATTACCAAAAAAGGCGGTAGCGAGTGGCACGGTTCCTGGAATACCTATTTCAACGCGCCGGAACATAAAGACGAAGGCGCGACCAAACGCACTAACTTTAGCCTGAACGGCCCGCTGGGCGGGGATTTCAGCTTCCGTCTGTATGGCAACCTCGACAAAACGCAGGCGGATGCGCGTAATATTAACCAGGGGCATCAGTCTGAACGTACCGGGAGTTACGCCGACACGCTACCGGCAGGACGCGAGGGGGTCATTAACAAAGATATCAACGGCGTGGTTCGTTGGGATTTTGCTCCGCTTCAGTCTCTGGAGCTGGAGGCCGGTTACAGTCGCCAGGGCAACCTCTATGCCGGTGATACTCAGAACACCAATACGAACCAACTGGTGAAAGATAATTACGGAAAAGAGACGAACCGCCTCTATCGGCAGAACTACTCTCTGACCTGGAACGGCGGCTGGAATAATGGCGTAACCACCAGTAACTGGGTGCAATACGAACATACCCGTAACTCCCGGATGCCGGAAGGCCTGGCAGGCGGCACCGAAGGAATTTTCGATCCCAAAGCATCGCAAAAATATGCCGATGCCGATTTGAATGACGTCACCCTACACAGCGAAGTGAGCCTTCCTTTCGATCTGCTGGTCAATCAAAACCTGACGCTGGGTAGCGAATGGGCCCAACAGCGTATGAAAGACGAGCTCTCCAACTCGCAAACCTTTATGGGGGGAAATATCCCGGGTTACAGCAGTACCAATCGTAGCCCCTATTCAAAAGCGGAAATTTTCTCTCTGTTTGCTGAAAACAACATGGAACTGACCGACAGCACCATGCTGACGCCGGGGCTACGTTTCGATCATCACAGTATTGTGGGGGATAACTGGAGCCCGTCGCTGAACCTGTCGCAAGGTCTGGGGGATGACTTTACCCTGAAAATGGGGATCGCCCGCGCTTATAAAGCCCCGAGTCTGTACCAGACTAACCCAAACTATATTTTGTACAGTAAAGGTCAGGGTTGCTACGCGACTGGCGCGGGTACCGGCATCGGCTGCTATATGATGGGTAACGATGATCTGAAAGCCGAAACCAGCATCAATAAAGAGATCGGTCTGGAATTTAAACGCGATGGCTGGCTGGCCGGCATCACCTGGTTCCGCAATGATTACCGCAATAAGATTGAAGCGGGTACGGTGCCGTTGCAGCGTATCAACAACGGCAAAACGGATGTCTATCAGTGGGAGAACGTGCCGAAAGCGGTCGTTGAAGGTCTGGAAGGCACGTTAAACGTACCGGTTAGCGACACCGTCAACTGGACGAATAACGTTACGTATATGCTGCAGAGTAAAAACAAAGAGACCGGCGAACGCCTGTCGATTATTCCACAGTACACGCTTAACTCAACCCTGAGCTGGCAGGTACGTCAGGACGTTTCTCTGCAATCGACCTTCACCTGGTACGGCAAACAAGAGCCGAAGAAATATGATTATCAGGGTAACCCCGTTACCGGAACAGATAAGCAAGCGGTCAGCCCATACAGTATTGTTGGCCTGAGCGCGACCTGGGACGTGACCAAAAATGTCAGCCTGACCGGTGGCGTGGATAACCTCTTTGACAAACGTCTGTGGCGTGAAGGTAACGCGCAAACCGTCAGGGATACTCAAACTGGCGCTTATATGGCGGGCGCTGGCGCGTACACCTATAACGAACCGGGACGTACGTGGTATATGAGCATTAATACCCATTTCTGATGGCAACCTTCCCTCCCTCATTCGGGGGAGGGAATTAGCAAAAAACGATGCGGACATCTCATTTTCCCCTTCCCTTTGCCGGACACAGGCTGCATATCGTCGACTTTGATGCGAGCAGCTTTCACGAGCACGACCTGTTATGGCTGCCTCATCACGATCGGCTCCGGTCTGCCGGACGCAAGCGTAAAGCTGAACATCTGGCAGGCCGCATCGCCGCCGTTCATGCGCTACGCGAGGTGGGCGTCAGGACAGTGCCCGGTATTGGCGACAAGCGACAGCCGCTATGGCCGGACGGCCTATTTGGCAGCATCAGCCACTGTGCGTCAACGGCGCTGGCCGTCATATCCCGACAGCGTATCGGCATTGATATAGAAAAAATCATGAGTCAGCACACGGCGACAGAGCTGGCGCCGTCCATTATCGATAGCGATGAGCACCAAATTCTCCAGGCGAGCTCGCTCCCTTTTCCGCTTGCCCTGACGCTGGCCTTCTCCGCCAAAGAGAGCGTTTATAAAGCCTTTTCAGACCGCGTCACGCTCCCGGGATTCGATAGCGCAAAAGTTACCTCGCTTACCGCCACGCACATCTCGTTACATCTGCTGCCAGCCTTTGCCGCCACGATGGCTGAACGTACCGTCCGTACAGAATGGTTTCAACGTGACAATAGCGTTATTACTCTTGTTTCTGCAATAACGCGCTTTCCCCACGACAGGAGCGCTCCCGCTTCTATACTTAGCGCAATACCCCGATAAATGAGATCACTATGACGCTGAATGATTTTCACGTTTCTGAACCTTATACGCTTGGTATTGAGCTGGAGATGCAGGTGATCAATCCACCTGGCTACGATTTAAGTCAGGACTCTTCTACACTGATCGACGCCGTTAAGCCCCAACTTACTGCGGGAGAAATTAAGCACGATATTACCGAAAGTATGCTGGAGATGGCCACGGGCGTCTGCCGCGATATTGACCAGGCGGCGGCCCAACTTTCTGCCATGCAGCACGTTATTTTACAGGCGGCGTCGGAACACCATCTCGGCATTTGCGGCGGCGGTACGCACCCTTTTCAAAAATGGCAGCGTCAGGAGGTCTGTGATAATGAGCGCTATCAACGCACGCTGGAAAATTTCGGCTATTTAATTCAACAGGCGACGGTTTTCGGTCAGCATGTCCACGTCGGCTGCGCGAACGGCGACGATGCGATTTATCTTTTACACGGGCTGTCGCATTTTGTGCCGCACTTTATTGCGCTCTCCGCCGCGTCTCCCTATATGCAAGGATCTGACACCCGTTTTGCCTGCGCGCGCCTGAATATTTTTTCCGCTTTTCCCGATAACGGTCCCATGCCGTGGGTCAGTAACTGGCAAGAGTTTGCCGGACTATTTCGCCGTCTGTCTTACACCACGATGATCGACAGCATCAAAGATTTGCACTGGGATATCCGCCCCAGCCCGGCCTTTGGCACGGTTGAAGTTCGGGTGATGGATACGCCGCTCACCCTTGATCATGCCATCAATATGGCAGGATTGATTCAGGCGACCGCGCACTGGCTGCTGACCGAGCGTCCCTTTAAACCGCAGGAACAAGACTATCTGTTATATAAATTCAACCGTTTTCAGGCTTGCCGCTATGGTCTGGAGGGCGTGCTAACCGATGCCTATACCGGCGACCGCCGTCGCCTGGCAGATGATACGCTGCGCCTGCTGGACAACGTTACCCCCTCAGCGCGCAAGCTGGGCGCCGACAGCGCCATTGACGCGCTACGTCTGCAGGTGAAAAAAGGCGGTAACGAAGCGCAATATATGCGGGAGTTTATTGCCGACGGCGGATCGCTGATAGGCCTGGTACAAAAACATTGTGAAATCTGGGCGGGACAATAGACAGCATATTTGCCTTACCAGGCGATATCCCGGACAATGGCGTTTTAACTTACGTTTAACAAAGCCATGAAACACCCGCTTGAATCATTGATGACCGCTGCCGGTATTTTGCTGATGGCGTTGCTCTCCAGCCTGCTGCTGCCCGCCCCTTCGCTCGGCCTTGCGCTGGCGCAAAAACTGGTCGGGATCTTTCATCTTATGGATCTCAACCAGCTTTATACTTTGTTGTTTTGTTTATGGTTTCTTTTGCTCGGCGCGCTGGAATATTATGTTATTCGCTTTATCTGGCGGCGCTGGTTTTCGCTGGCCAATTAAACATTTCAATGCGTACGGCCATGATTTTCTTTACGATAAGCGCCTGGCGGCAGGTTGAACGTGCGGGTAAAAATGCGCGTAAAGGTTTGCTGCGAATCAAAACCATACTTTAGACAAATATCATACACCTTCTGGTCGGTGTCGCGCAGGTCGCGCGCCGCCAGTTTTAGCTTCCGTTCACGCACGTAGCGCCCCAGACTCTCCCCTTTGTACTGCATAAAAAGGCGCTGCAGGTGCCACTTGGAATACCCCGCATGACGGGCAATATCATCAATACGTAACGGCTGATTCAAATTATCATCAATCCACTCGACAATCGTGTCGATAACCTGAGCGGAAATGGTCATCGTGCTCTCCCCTCTATCAAACTCGTCAGCGGCTCCCGCACCGCACATTTACGGCAACAGCAATAAGCATAGTAATAACCACACAAATTGTGAGACAGCTTATCGCATGGCCTGCAATATGCTTTTCTACCACTTCATGCGGCAGCCCTTGATTATGAGTGAGTAAGCACTCATTATAGAAAGCAAAGATACGCCGTCAAGGTACTTTTCAAAGGTTGACATTCACCGTTGCGACGCGACAACGGGCATGATTCAATCATGTTTTTTCAGACATAAGGGTAACGTGTAGTGGCTCGTCCGAAGAGTGAAGACAAAAAACAAGCATTACTGGAAGCGGCAACCCAGGCGATAGCGCAATCCGGTATCGCCGCCTCAACGGCGGTGATTGCGCGTAACGCAGGTGTTGCAGAAGGAACATTGTTTCGCTATTTCGCGACCAAAGATGAGCTGATTAACACGTTGTATTTGCATTTAAAGCAGGATCTCTGCCAGTCAATGATAATGGAGCTGGATCGATCCATTACCGATGCCAAAATGATGACCCGTTTTATCTGGAACAGTTACATCAGTTGGGGTCTGAACCATCCCGCGCGCCATCGGGCGATCCGTCAACTGGCCGTCAGCGAAAAGCTCACCAAAGAGACGGAACAACGGGCCGACGATATGTTCCCCGAATTGCGCGATTTATGTCATCGTTCCGTTTTGATGGTATTTATGTCGGATGAGTACCGCGCCTTCGGCGACGGCCTTTTTCTGGCGCTGGCTGAAACAACAATGGATTTCGCCGCGCGCGATCCCGCTCGCGCTGGCGAATATATTGCGCTGGGATTCGAAGCCATGTGGCGCGCGCTGACTCGCGAGGAGCAATAATGGACGGTCAAACACTGCACGCCTGTGCAAAACGCTTTGCGCTGGAACTGCCTTTTACCGAACACTGCTGGCCTTTCGGCCCACAGTACGATGTGTTTAAAGTCGGCGGCAAAATATTCATGCTTTTCACTGAACATCACTGCCGTCCAGTGGTGAACCTGAAGTCGGATCCCCAAAAATCCCTGGTAAATCAACAAATTTACCCCAGCATTGCGCCTGGCTATCACATGAATAAGAAACACTGGATTTCAGTCTATGCGGGCGAGGATATCACCGTCTCGCTACTCAACGATTTGATAAATGACTCATGGAATCTGGTCGTAGACGGGCTGCCTAAAAGAGAGCAACTGCGCCTGCGGCCGCGCTGATGCAATAACCGTTTCCGCATTTTCCTCCCTTATCTTTTTACCGATAACCCGGTACCCTGCTGATACAAAAGGGTACTAAACCAACCAGGAGCATTTATGGATATCGTTTCTGTCGCCTTAAAGCGCTACTCCACTAAGGCGTTCGATCCCAGCAAAAAACTGACCGCCGAAGAAGCGGATAAAATAAAAACACTACTACAGTACAGCCCCTCCAGCACCAATTCCCAGCCGTGGCACTTTATTGTCGCCAGTACGGAAGAGGGCAAAGCGCGTGTCGCAAAATCCGCCGCCGCCAATTATGTGTTTAACGAACGTAAAATGTTAGACGCCTCCCATGTGGTGGTCTTCTGCGCAAAAACCGCAATGGATGACGCATGGCTTGAGCGCGTCGTCGATCAGGAAGAAGCCGATGGCCGTTTCGCTACGCCGGAAGCTAAAGCGGCAAATGATAAAGGTCGCCGCTTTTTCGCCGATATGCACCGCGTCTCGCTGAAAGATGACCACCAGTGGATGGCGAAACAGGTCTATCTGAACGTCGGCAACTTTCTGCTGGGCGTCGCCGCGATGGGTCTCGACGCCGTCCCCATTGAAGGTTTCGACGCCGAGGTGCTCGACGCTGAATTTGGTCTGAAAGAAAAAGGCTATACCAGTCTGGTCGTGGTGCCGGTCGGCCATCATAGCGTCGAGGATTTCAACGCCGGGCTGCCGAAATCACGTCTGCCGCTTGAAACCACACTGACGGAAGTCTAATCCCCTGCCTAAGCCGGACGCCCGTCCGGCTTTTTTCACCTTTCTGCCAGGTTCCTCAATGATCAATGGCGCGAAGTGCCAGGTTTTACATCGCTAGTGTTAACTTCCTCTTTCAACCTATTGAAAATAAATAATATTTAAAACTGGCACGCCGTTTGCTATATCTGGATACCCCCTATCTGGATGAAGGAGAACACGGCGTGACACCGGTTTGCGCCTACGATGGCGATATTGTCACCACGGGGTTGGTCCTCCCTGGCGTGTCATCAAAATCGGGCGCTAAACCCAACGTTATAACGGGTTTGATTGCCATCGCTTAACCCTGCCGTTTGCGACAGCCCGGCGAAAGCGGACACCGTTGCCGACAGCGGAAAATCTGCGCCAATCGCGATATCAACCCAGTTTTTATCCTGCGCTTTTCCGTCGCGGCTAAACGTCAGCGCGGTCGATTTAAGGCCGCCGTTCGCCACATACGTATCATCGCCAAACTGACGGCGATAATTAATCTGCGCCCAGGAGTGAATGATGCTGTGGCGGAGATCCAGACGCCAACCAGCGCTACCCACCTGCGAATGGGCGTTTTGGTCGCCAAAACGCATTGATGTACTGGTATTGAGCTTCTCGCTATAACCATTAACGTGGCTGTAATCCCATGCATATTGCAGCATCGGTCCGGTCGTTAACCACGGCATCATGACAAAATCATAACCACTGGTTAACCTCGCGCCCCACAGCCGACCGTTGGTTTCGCCCTCTTCCACCCGTCTTAACGCACCGAGCGTTATACTGCGCTGAATGTTACTGAATTTAGCGGACAGATAGTGTAAATCGCTATCCAGCCACGCCTGACCGGCGCGCAAATGGCTGAATACGGCGGCCTGAAAACCGCGGGCATCATAACGATAATTATCGTCAGGATGTTGCTTATCCAGAGAACCGGCTATCAGCCCTCCCAGCAGTACCTGCTCGTTAAGCTGATAATCGACGCCAACCGTCAGATTATTATGATTACCGTTCCCGTCGGCCTCATTATTATCATAACGTTGATATCCCCCGCTGTATCCGCCGAACATGCCCAGTGAACCAACAGGATTTTCCCCCTGGCGAAGCTGCTGATAACGGCTGTCAAGCGTGGTACGACTGCCTTGCGCCATCGACTGAACGCTTTGGTTCAGGTATGTCGCCTGTACCGGCGCGGCAATGATCGACTGGATATATTGCGCAATAATGGTATGGACCTGCGGACCGGGATGTAAATGATCGGCAAACAGATAGTCCTGCGACGCATTAAATCCAGGCATTGCCGAGGAGCACGCCGAAGCGGATACGCCCGGCGGGCAGGCCATACCTACGGTATTTGTCAGACCAAACGCCTGCGGGTTGGCAAGAATTTCCTTAAAGAGGCCGTTGATATCGGCACGGGCTATATTGCCGCCGTGTTGCTCCAGCCCCTTCTCTTCCATCTGATTATAATAATCGGTCAGAGCTGACGCCTGCTCTGCCGCCGTTTCATAGCCCGCCAGCAGTTGCTCAACGAGCAGTTGCTGAATAAACGGATTGCTGCTTACCGTTGCAGCCGCCGCCAGCAACGCCTTGCGGATCGCCTGTTGCCGACTGGCGAAATCGGGCGTAGCACCCTCCGCCAGCGCGTCTAACGCCGCTTTTAACGCCGGAGGCGCCGCTGCGCCCAGCCCGGCGGTGATTACCGCCTCCAGAAGCATTGGCGTCGCACTAATATCCGGTACGTTTGGCACCACAACCAGCCCGGCGCCGGCATCCAGTAACAGTCCTACCTGCGCCGCCGCGTTAGTGGCGCTATTCCCGGCTATTTGCTGTGCCATGGTTGGTTGCGCGATGGCCGCCGCCAGATCGTTTCCGCCGACCCAGTGAATATACAAACCGTTGTGGTCGGCTTTTCCCCCCGTTTTGGCAAGCCACTGCCGTACCTGATCCGCGGTATTATCCTGCGGGTTTAATTCCGGGGTCGCCGTCGCGCCGCCGGCGGCATAATTAGAACCGCCATTGTTGGAAGGGCTTAATGCCAGCCCAAATCGTTCGGCCAACTGTTCGTCGTAGAGCTTATTTTGACCACTATCCCAGGTCCAGCGACCGTTATTCCCGGTATCGCTAAGGCTATCGCCAAATACCGTAAGAGAGTCAAACGCACAGGCAGATAATGGCGCGGCCAGCGCCAGCGAGAGTATGCCGTATTTTAGCAGGGTACGCTTTTGGGTCATCCGATGTTCCTTAATGTTATTGTTGAGAGGTACGACGGTGCTAATCATCATCCGACAGAAACATTGCAATCGTTTTAAGCATTCTGGTTAAAATGTTTTCATCCATTGTTGACGAACTGGCGCCTGTTCAAAAAAATGGGGTGGCGTAAAATAACGACGTTTATGGGGCGCTGGATAAAATATAGCGTATGGATAACCCCTGAAGCGCTTTTACCCGTCTGTTGCTGATTATGCCTGAAGCGCGAGCGTCCTGATTTGCATAAATGCCATTCAGCAGTCATCATAGGCTGCTGTTTATAAAGGAGAGATTATGCAGGAATTGATATCCCAGGTAGAAGATTTAGCGGGAATTGAAATGAATCACACCACGTCGCTGGTGGTGATATTTGGTATTATTTTTCTGACGGCAGTTGTCGTGCATATTATTTTGCACTGGATAGTACTGCGCGCTTTCGAAAAACGTGCCAGCGCCAGTTCCCGCCTGTGGCTGCAAATTATTACCCAGAATAAATTATTCCATCGTCTGGCTTTTACGCTGCAAGGCATCATTGTCAATATTCAGGCCGCGCTCTGGCTACAAAAAGGCAGTGAGGCTGCGGATATCCTGACGACCTGCGCGCAGTTATGGATTATGACCTACGCCCTGCTGTCGTTATTTTCTCTGCTGGACGTGATTTTCAATCTATCGCAAAAATGGCCCGCCGCCTCTCAGTTACCGCTAAAAGGAATATTTCAGGGTATTAAGCTCATCGGCGCCATTATCGTCGGCATTCTGATGATCTCACTGCTGATTGGCCAGTCACCAGCAATTTTAATCAGCGGGCTGGGCGCGATGGCCGCGGTATTAATGCTGGTCTTTAAAGACCCGATTCTTGGCCTGGTTGCCGGTATCCAGCTTTCCGCCAACGATATGCTCAAACTGGGCGACTGGCTGGAAATGCCGAAATATGGCGCAGATGGCGCGGTCATTGATATTGGCTTAACCACGGTAAAAGTACGCAACTGGGATAATACCATCACCACCATTCCCACCTGGTCGCTGGTTTCCGACTCGTTCAAAAACTGGAGCGGCATGTCTGCGTCCGGCGGACGCCGGATTAAACGCAGCATTAATATTGACGCGACCAGTATCCATTTTCTGGATGATGATGAAAAACAACGGCTGTTAACCGCGCAACTGTTAAAGCCGTACCTTACCAGCCGTCATCAGGAAATCGATGAATGGAATAAACAACTGGATGCGCCGGAATCAGCCTTAAATCACCGCCGAATGACTAATATCGGGACATTTCGCGCCTATCTGAACGAATATTTACGCCACCATCCGCGCATCCGTAAAGATATGACGCTGATGGTACGCCAACTGGCGCCTGACGATCATGGTTTGCCGATAGAGATCTACGCCTTTACCAATACCGTCGTGTGGCTGGAATATGAGAGCATTCAGGCCGATATTTTCGACCATATATTTGCGGTGGTGGAAGAGTTCGGCTTGCGTATTCATCAGACGCCGACCGGCAGCGATATTCGCGCGCTGTCAGGGACATTGCGGCATTAATGGATTGCCCGATCGCATGAGCATGGGATCGGGCAAAAAAGTTAATGAGCCTTACGGCGCAAAACTGTAAACGCGATAAACAGGAATACAATCCATACCGGCAGCAAAATCGCCGACAATCGCATATCGTCCATCGTACACATTAACACCAGAATCAGCGCCAGAAACGCAATGCACAAATAGTTTCCGGCGGGATAGAACAGCGCCTTAAATTGCGTCTCGCGCCCTTTACGACGCATCGCCGCGCGAAAACGTAAATGCGCGAGACAGATCATTATCCAGTTTAGCAATAGCGTCGCGACAACCAGCGCCATCAACAGGCTAAACGCTTTTTGCGGCAACAGATAGTTGATCAGCACCACCAGCGAGGTAATCGCTCCGGAAAGTATCAGCGAGTTCACCGGCACGCCGCGATGGCTGACGCGGGTTAAAAATTTCGGCGCGTTGCCTTGTACGGACAGGCCGAACAGCATTCGGCTATTCGAATAAACGCCGCTGTTATACACCGAAAGCGACGCGACCAGAATAACGAAATTCAACGCCGAAGCCACCACATTACTGTCCAGGTTATGGAAGATCATTACAAAAGGGCTGCTATTGGATTTCACCTCTACCCACGGATAGAGCGCCAGCAACACCACCAGCGAACCGATGTAGAACAGCAAAATACGGTATACCACCTGATTCACCGCTTTCGGGATGCTTTTTTGCGGATCGCGCGCTTCCGCCGCAGTAATGCCGATCAGCTCCAGTCCGCCAAAAGAAAACATAATCACCGCCAGCGACAGAAGCAAACCATGCCAACCGGTAGCGAAGAAACCGTTATAACGCCAGAGGTTATCAATGCTGGCATGTTCGCCGCCGTGGCCGGAGAACAGCAGCCACAGACCAAAACCTATCATGCCGATAATCGCTAGCACTTTAATCAGCGCGAACCAGAATTCCGTTTCGCCATACAGACGAACGTTCACCAGATTCACGGCATTAATGATAATAAAAAACACCGCCGCCCATACCCATGTTGGTACGTCAGGCAGCCAGTACTGCATATAGATGCCCGCCGCGGTCAGCTCCGCCATCCCGACCAGCACAAACATGACCCAATAGTTCCAGCCCGACAAAAAGCCCGCAAACGGCCCCCAATATTTCCAGGCGAAGTGGGCAAACGATCCGGAAACCGGCTCTTCCACAACCATTTCACCCAACTGGCGCATAATGAGAAAAGCGATAATCCCGGCAACGCCATAGCCCAACAAAACAGCCGGCCCCGCCATTTGAATCGCCGGGCCGATGCCCAGAAACAGTCCGGTGCCAATGGCGCCGCCCAGCGCAATTAGCTGAATATGGCGGTTTTGCAACCCCCGTTGAAGCGTCGGTTCATTCTTCGACGCGGCATCCGACACGCTGGCGCCGGATGCAGTTGACGCGTTTTTCACGTCCTACCCCTGTATCGTTTTTATTGAGGGGCACCTTTTAACATTTCGCTCTCGCTGCCGCAAGGCGCAATCGTTTGTCAAGGCTCAACTCCGGACGTTAACGTTATCGTGTAAAAAAAGATGTCGCGGGGAGTAAAAAGAAAAGAGTGCGCGCCGATATAGAACGTTACGGGTGACAGACGCCGAGTATAAAACATGTGAATAACTCTGGACGAAAAGTACGACACCCTACAGAATACATTTAGTATTTTTTCAGTATTTTCAAAAAGGTGAATCAGACCTGGTATCTGTTATCCGTTTTTGAGCCACGCCAGGCATCAACGTCATGAATAAGATCATCAAACGTTTAGAGATCATCAAAAGCGCCATTGAACTTGAGGACGAAGAGATTATCCGTCAGCAGCTCATCTACCTGAAAAATGAGCCGCAGGATGCCGTAATCAGCGCGATTGCCCAGGCGATTGAAGCTCGTCGATTCAGTGACGCCATGCAAGAGATCGCCGCCTGGCTACAGGCTCAACGGGCGCTCTCGACGTGGCAAGATCCCTCTATTGCCGCCAGTAAACTGGAGCTGAAAGCGCTTGAAGCCCAGCTTCGCGATCTGATTGACAAACGAAATGCGCGGGTACAAATCCTCGACGATTTCAACGACCTCTATCATCTGCGTCTCGGGCCGTTGATGAGCCGTATTCTGGAGTTGCGTAAACAGCTCGCGGTGAGTATGCAGCGTAAGCAAGAGGCCGAAATAAAACGCCGGGAAAAGGATTATCAATCCTGCCTGCAATTTATTTCCCAGGCCGTGGATCAACTGGCAACGCTAAAACAGCAGTGGACAGGATTGAATGCCGCCTCGCGCGAAGCGGTGGGCATCCGTCAGCGAATCCAGCAGCAGACGGAATTAATTACCGCGTTGCTGGCGGAAATTCGCGAGCTGGAAGCGGATTTTTCCCATCAGGACGACAGCGCATTCCGCCAGGCGCAGGAAAATGCGGAACAGGACTATCACCAGTACCGGGAGCAGCAGCAGGAAGCGCAATTCCGCTACGCCCGCGATCAACGTTTGTCGGCTGACGAACGCAATGAATTAAAACGTTTGTGGCGTCAGGCCAGCCGCCTGTGTCACCCGGATGTGGTCGCCGATGAATTAAAAGAAAAAGCGCACCAGATGATGGTACAGCTTAATCAGGCGCGGCAGAATGCCGATCTGGCGGCAATTCGCGCGTTATTGACGCAGCTGCAAAGCGGTCTGGAACCGATGATGGCAAGCGACAGGCTAAATAACCTGGAACATCTGCGCCATAAAATACGCCAGCTCCGCACGCAAATCGACGCGCTGTTGAAAGAGATAACGCAACTGGAAACGGAAAACGCCTGGCGGCTCGCCTCTTCCGTTGCGGATAAGGAAGCCTATTTCTCCGAGCAGGAACGGGCGCTAACCGAAATTCGCAATACGCTGGAGGCGCAGGTTCAACAGGTGGAACAGGAACTTCTGTCAGGGTAGTCCATCATTCATCAACACATTGTCGGATGGCGCAAGCGCCATCCGACGAATCGCGGCATAAAGAGGGTAAGAGGGTCGCTACTGTCGCTGTAAAAGTAACGAACGGGCGGAGTCCGCCATGATCATCACCGCACCTGCCAGCATTAACGTATCTTTTAATACCAGCCGTCCGGCGCCCGATAAATACGGAAAACCATAATGCGCATCGCCCAGCGGCATAACCCAGGCCTCCGGCGTGGTGATTAAAAACGACAGCGTGACAAATGGCGTCAGGAATGCCAGCACGCCGCCTGCCAGCCCTAACCAGCGGCTAACAGGGTTGGCCAGTACCAGCGCCGCGATAATCAATTCCACCACGCCCAGACCATCCGAAAACGCATACGTATTATTGGCCGTTTGCCAGGCGCGTTCCTCCGGTTTTAGTTCGCCCTCATGAGTCAGATGCTGACGATATTCTTCAGGATGTTCATAGAAAAAAGACATAAACGGGCTGTTCGCCACAAACGGGGTAATACTGTCTGCCTCATAGGGCACAAATTTTAGTAGTCCAATCCAGATAAAAACGATGGCGATACTCAGGCGAATTAATGTTAATCCCAGCCGATCCCCCTGACTTAACAGACGAAGATATTTATCCATCTCAGGCTCTCCTTATTTATATAATATCGCAGTGGCGTAACCCGTATTATCAATACGCATGGACGTAATTTTCCATGACGACGCCTGTTTACTTTGCGCCAGTCTGGCAATAGCGTCCTCAAGCATTGACGGCGTTGCTGACACCGCAGAAACGCTGATATATTCAACGTCAGTTAGCGGCTGGGCGGAGGCGGAAAA
Organism: Salmonella sp. A7; assembly: GCF_020181675.1. Classification (NCBI taxonomy): domain Bacteria; kingdom Pseudomonadati; phylum Pseudomonadota; class Gammaproteobacteria; order Enterobacterales; family Enterobacteriaceae; genus Salmonella; species Salmonella sp. A7. Next base: position 3,246,268 of record NZ_CP084001.1, read on the forward strand.
CGCCAGCGGCGCAGCCAATAATGAAGCAATAAGTGTGGTAACTTTTAACATCGAGATTTCCAGTCGTGGGTTATTTCAATGGTGTTATAATACGTTACGCCTGACTAAAGCCTTTTCTTTCAGACGCCAGCATATTTGTCCTGGCGTATTTTTATAGCCTGACAGGCAAAAAAAAGCCCTGATTAACAGGGCTACGTTATTTATGTTTTACTTAATGAGAGAGAAGAGATCGTTTAAAGACTCACTCATTGTAGGATGGGTAAATATCTGGTCGCGTAACACCGTATAAGGTAAATCTGCATCCATAACGGTTTTAACGATATTAATCATTTCATGAGAATCGACGCATAACAATGACACCCCTACAATACGCTGCGTATTCACGTCCACTACCGCTTTTAGTACGCCACGGGTATCGTTCATAACACGGGCGCGAGGGATCGCCGCCACCGGTAATGTCACCACCTGCACCGTTGCGCCGCTTGCCCGCGCTTGTTCTTCCGTCAGCCCGACACGAGAGAGCGGCGGCGTCATAAAGACGGAATACGGAACGTTCTGGCGATCGCGGGTACTGCGTTTGCCATCTCCTAATAATCCGTCGCGTACAATACGAAAATCATCCAGTGAAATATAGGTAAACTGCAACCCACCGGTAACGTCGCCCGTCGCCCAGATATTGTCCGCCGTGGTACGCAGGTAATCATCCACGATGATCCCGCCGCGTTCGTTCACCGCCACGCCGGCGTTCTGCAACTGTAAGCCAGCCGTCGCCGGTTTTCGCCCCGACGCCACCAGCAGGGCATCCACAAGATGCGCGCCTTCCGGCGTTTCTACTTGTACCGCGCCCTCCCTTGAGGATACGGCCTGTACGTTGGCGTTTAAAATCAGCTCGACGCCCTTTTCCTGTAAAATGCGGGTAATTGCCTGCGCGATATCCCGATCTTCACGAGGCAGGAATTGCGGCGCTGCTTCAAAGATAGTGACCTTCGTACCGAAGTTGGCGAACATTGAGGCAAATTCAAGGCCAATATAACCGCCGCCTAAAATCCCCAGCCGCGCCGGACGCTGGCTCAGGCTGAGTAGCCCGGTGCTATCGAACACCCCTGCCGTCGTTGTTAAGCCCGTAATAGCCGGGATCACCGACTCTGCGCCAGTATTAATGAAGATCTTTTCTCCCCGTAACACCCGCTCGCCGTCCGCCTGAAATACCCGTAAGGTATGGTTATCAATAAACTCTGCCCTTCCCTCAATCACATCGACATTGTCCAGGTCGGCAAGATTATGAAAATTTTTGTCGCGTAAAAAATTTACGACCGCCGCTTTGCGTTGCATGGCGACAGAAAAATCGCCCTCACGTTCCGCATCATGCACCAGCGTTTTCGTTGGAATACAGCCAATGTTGATGCAGGTTCCGCCGAACATACTGGCGGACTGTTCGATAATCGCCACGCGCCATCCCGTCTTCGCCAGAGTTGCCGCCAACGTTTTTCCTGCCTTGCCAAAACCAATAATGAGCGCCTGATACTGTGTCATCTTCTTTCTCCGCCAAATCACCATCTGTTTGTCAGGACAAGTATAAGTAACGTCAAAAAAGACAGGGTTATCTGCAACGCGTCATTTTTTGTCTTATCGTCTAAATTGGCGGTTAGCAAAAACAAGAGTAGAAATGACATCAAGTCCGAAATATAGTGAAAATAGACAGAAATGGTTATCCCTATTTTTGAAAAAGAATCTGTTCTGGAGTCTATATGGATGCGCTTAGTCGGCTATTGACGCTTAACGCCCCTCAGGGCTCAATCGACAAGAATTGCCCGTTAGGCGGCGACTGGCAGTTGCCGCACGCCGCTGGCGAACTATCGGTGATTCGCTGGCATACCGTTACGCAGGGCGAAGCGCAACTGGAAATGCCTACCGGCGACGCCATGACGCTTACGCCGGGAAAGGTGGTGATTCTGCCGCAAAACTCCGCCCACCGTTTGCGCCAGTCTGGCGAAGCACCGACACATATCGTGTGCGGTAGTCTACGTCTGCACACGACGTCACGTTATTTCCTTACCGCGTTGCCGGAAGTGTTATGTCTTGCCCCGCCGCCGCATAGCCCCGCCAGTATCTGGCTTAACGCCGCCATTTTGCTGTTACAGCAGGAGTCAGAACGCCATTTACCTGGCACTGAGGTCTTATACAGTCAGCAGTGCGCCACGCTGTTTACCCTCGCCGTTCGCGACTGGCTATCGCAGGCTGGCACAGCGAAAAGCGTGCTCAATTTATTGCTGCATCCCCGGCTGGGCCGCGTGATCCTTCACATGCTGGAAACACCGGCGCATCCCTGGACGGTCGAAACGCTGGCGCAACGGGTACACATGTCGCGGGCGAGCTTCGCCCAGCTATTTCGCGACGTGTCCGCGACGACGCCCTTAGCCGTGTTAACAACGCTGCGCCTGCAAATCGCCGCCCAGACCCTGTCGCGTGAAGCGCTGCCGGTGATGGTGATTGCCGAGTCGGTAGGTTATGCGAGCGAATCTTCTTTTCACAAAGCGTTTGTCCGTGAATTCGGTTGTACACCAGGCGAATACCGCAAACGGGTCAACGCGCTCGGACGATAAACGTAGGCTGAACCCGCCTGCAGTTTGACGCCGCAGGCGGGCGACACACGTTATGCCGCAAGGCGACGATGCCTGCGCAGCCACATCAGCTTGTAGGCTGCCGGAATGATGAACAGCGACAGCAACGGCGCGGTAATCATGCCGCCGATCATCGCAAAGGGAACGCTGGTAATGTTCAATAACGCTTCCCTTACGTCGACTCTGCAACCTGCCCCGTGGCGGTCTCAACACTAATAGACGCTCTACGTAGGCGATAATCCCGAAAAATACAGCGGTTGACAGACTAAGCAGCAAGACGGAATCACAATGACCCGACTCTTTTTTAGAGAAGCATAAATTTTTATTTGATTACAAACAGTTCAGCGTTGTATTTGAGGGAAATAAAACAGCACCCGTAACGACACCTGTTGCGAGATAATGCGCAAATACAGGGATGATTTAAAACTTACCCTGATACTTACACTGCAGGATAATTTTAGATGATAGTTTTTTTGATGTAACTGCTTGATTTATCAATGGCGCGCCCTGCAGGATTCGAACCTGCGACCCACGGCTTAGAAGGCCGTTGCTCTATCCAACTGAGCTAAGGGCGCCTTGTGAAGTGAAGACTTCGTGTAGACGAAACGCGAGAATTATACGGTCAGGTACTCCTGAGTCAATGGCTTTTGTTCTGGTTGCTGACTAAGTGTACGAATATCGTCTTTTCTGGCGCAATGCCAGGTTCCAGGAAATCGCCTGGACACATCTCAGCACGCATAAAGTGGGAATTAAGGCCGCCAGTATTTAGATAATCAATCAGTTTCTTTAATATTTCACCATGATTCACCTGCCGTGTAGGATATTTTTTATGCTGAGTATCGCTATTAAGGAACAAAACAGTCACTTTGAGCATGGGTTGAAAATCATCATGACGCGTCTGGCGAATCAATGGCAGCAGAAAATTGACTTTCTGCCGCCAGAAGAGATAGATAATGCCGATATCGCTTTCCTGGCCCTGGATGATGATTGGTTCAGCGCAGGCTGTTACCAGATACCTATGCATACCCAACATCAGCTACGGGTAATTATTTGTAATAAATGCGATAAAGAAAAGCTCATGTTCAGACCATGTCTGTATATGCTGCCGCATATTTATCGGGAAGATGATGTTGAAGAAATTACCCGGAAAATGATATTGATCTTACATAAGCGAGCGCTTCGACATAGCGTCCCTTCTGGCATTTGCCACTATTGCACGACTCGTCATTTTTCAGTAACAGAACGTCACTTATTAAAACTGATCGCCAGCGGTTATCATTTAAGCGAAACGGCCGCTTTACTTTCGCTTTCTGAAGAGCAGACAAAGTCACTCCGCCGGAGCATTATGCGAAAATTACATGTTAAAACGGAGCAGCAGTTTTTAAAGTATATTAGAGTTAACCTTCATTTCTTACTCAGTAAGTAAACTCACTTAACTTTTTACAAGGCTTACGAAATATCTCACCAATAATTAAGTAACGATACCTACAGGCATTTTTTTAACGCTGCCACAATGATGCCCATAATATCCTGATAGATTCAGGGGTCGAAAATATATGGCTGCATCATAAATGCCTGGAGGAGTGTTTGGTGGCACAGGGTACTTTATTAAAGGAAAGGATAAATCCCCCACACCTGGCATCTTCGCCAACACGCCATTCATATCTCAACAGCGGATTGTTAAAATCTGAGCCAATCGTTCATCTCTCAACTGCGCAATTAATCGGCTATGAGGTCCTGACGCAACTTTCGTCAGAACATGATAGCGAAGTTTTTTTTCAGCAGTTAATGCTGATGGAAGGCATTGAAACATCAGAGCAACGAAGCATTGCTTTTTACGCTGGTGCAACGATGGGACAAGGTTATTTATGGCCAGCCATATTACCAGATATATATTAGAGCAATGGAAAAAGCAGGATGCGCAGCGTACCACGCAGGGAAAGACACCGCCGTTTAAGAAATGCCAAAGACTGCGCCTGCCGTTATCACTCTCCAACGCCGCAGATATTTGATCGCCTTGAGTTACTGGACCAACAGCTTAATTATGCCTTGCCGGTTGGTATCATTTCCCAGGCAATAATTACAACTGATAACTACCTCGGCTATTCATTGAGTCACTACTTATTTTCCGGAAAACGTACCGCAGCATTCCGCTCATTAGATGACATTTCTTTGTGGATTGAAAAGGGGTCGCTCAGACAACTGATTGTAGATATGGAGACGCTACCTGTCTCCTGTATTGAGGCGCTTAACCAGCTACGCGCGCTCAGTTGGCAACAAAGCGATATCCAGATTTACCTGCTGGTATCAGATAAAACCGCCGCTATAACACAGTTTATCCGTATGGCTGGGCGTTTTTTTGTTCTGTCACGACGACAAAATCTGGCTTCAGTACGCGAAGCCTTGTTATCAGCCGCTAAACCTCGCTTATCGGAAAGCTTTAGCCGTACTGACTGGTTGATGATTGAAACTTTAGCGCAAGGCGCCTCTTTAAAAGAAATAGCACGTCAGCAAAGCGTACCTTATCATCGTGTAGTTTACCGGCTTAAACAACTTATCACCCTCCTTAACCTTCCCCACAGGCAAAGCTTTCTTCGGCTGATCCAGCAGCTAAACGTTACTTTCCACGATATTTTTTAACGGAGTAACGTTTTGGTGAATAAGATTTTTTAAGAAATTACTTATTTTCACTTCCATTAAATGTAAATATTTCACATAAAATTAATATTTACAACTCGTCCTGGTAAGCGATAAAAATTTTTTTCTTACATCGTCCCCTGTCCCTCCTCGTTTTTTGAGGTCTCCAGCGTCAACATCTTTCTGTTGTTACATAACAAATACTAAACAATTAGTCTTTCATATTATTTTTATACTTAAAAACAACAGTTTAAACTACTCAATGTCAACTCTAAAGAAAATAGCTCTACCACGAACAAATTTTCTATAACGCCACAGAACATCCTACCCGCTATCCATAATTCGCATTTCGCAAGACTTTTCCGAGAAATCAGACCAGGTATAATCCATATTGTTTTTACTTAATCAGAAATTTCTTTTTTGTTGGTGCGAAATGGATATTCCACATATTTATTACTCTTACGCAAAATAGCCAGTCAACAGGGATGTCTCATTCTTTATTATTGCTCCACTGTGTGGTGTGTAGATCTGGCTATTTCACAATCTTTAAGGTGTCTGACGCTTATTCTAAAACGAAGGACGCATAACAGTCTGAGGCATACAACAATGAAACCTGCATCTGTTATCATTATGGACGAACACCCTATTGTAAGAATGTCGATCGAAGTTTTACTCGGTAAAAATAGCAATATTCAGGTTGTCCTGAAAACGGATGATAGCCGAACAGCGATAGAGTATCTGCGCACTTATCCTGTTGACCTTGTCATTCTGGATATTGAATTACCGGGCACCGACGGCTTTACCTTACTTAAACGAATCAAATCTATCCAGGAACATACCCGGATACTTTTTTTATCGTCAAAATCAGAGGCTTTTTATGCCGGAAGAGCAATAAGAGCGGGCGCAAACGGATTTGTAAGTAAACGCAAAGACCTCAATGATATTTATAATGCGGTAAAAATGATTTTATCCGGCTATTCTTTTTTTCCATCTGAGACGCTTAACTTTATCAGTAATGCCCGTCCCCCCAAAGGCGGGCACCATGATATGCCACTTTCTAACCGCGAAGTCACCGTGCTGCGCTATCTGGCCAATGGAATGTCTAACAAAGAAATTGCCGAGCAACTTTTATTGAGTAACAAGACTATCAGCGCGCATAAGGCCAATATATTTTCTAAACTTGGCCTTCACTCTATCGTTGAGCTTATCGATTACGCCAAATCACACGAATTATTGTAAAGGTACTCCCGGCGAATTATCGTTCGGGAGACACAATAACGGGCATTAATTGTAATTGATCAGGAAAGTCGCATCCGCGTTAGCAAGTCCGGGCTGCACGCCATCGGCTAAGGCGATATAGTTCGCATAGAATTTCAGGGTAGCATTGCCGTTGTTGTCAATATCGACGGCCTTGCTGGCCTGTTCAAGTGGCAATCGACGTTGATCGCCATCGCGAATTTCAATCGCCAGTTTTTGCGCCATTGCCGTATCAGCAAGCGCCAGTAATGCCGTGCCAGGCGCTGGCGTCCCGGAAAACGTTATAGACGCCGACCCCGGCGGGCAACCTTCAAGTTTTAGGCTAAAGGCTACCGGTTGCGTGGCGTCACCGACGGCGTGAAGCTGTTTTGTCGGCCAGGTGCCGAGATTAACCGACTTGTTACTGTCGCCCGCCACCACGGCGCAGGTAAAATCCACCACGTTACCGCGCAGTTCAATATTCACTTCGCCCAGAGATGAGGTGGCCTGACTCAGCGGGCTTAACAAAACACAACCGATAGCGATGAAAACGCGCCGAAGGATCATTATGCCTCCTTAATCATAATCGACTCGTAGATAGCCGCGCGCAGTAAACGGCCCTTCCGCCGGTTTATTCCCCGTCACGCTGATCGGCCAGGCGCGAATACCTACGCGAGCGGCGGCGTTATCATCAAGATGAAACGGAATTTTACTCGACAAATTATTGGGTGTGAGCGGTGTACCGTTGCTATTAGCAACTACAAAACCTAAATCCGGATTATCGGACACCATCGCCTGCCCTGAGGCCTTTTCGGCTTCAAGCCGCATCGATAAATAGGCCTGCGCCGCGACGTTGGTACATTTGATAGCGATGGTTTTCGTTTGCGGCGTGACGCCTTGCGGACGATTACCCGCTCCCGCCTGACTAAATAACGACGCGCCGATATCGCCGAAATCAAACTCCACGACCTGTCCGGCATTCACTTCGCAGTTTTGCGGCACTTCCACTTTGCCGCTGTAGCTAATGGTATACACCGGCGTGCTCAACGCGTCGCCGGTAGAGGTCGTCACATAGACGGTAAACATTGTCTGGCGAGGGATCGTCACCATATTAATAAAAGGCCGTATCACTTTTAATTTAAAAACCAGCTTTGAGTCCTGCACGCCAAACGGCATTTGCTGCGACACGTTAGAGTCGACGCCCATGCGAATATAGTTACGGGGCGGATAAAATACGCCAGCGACACTATCGGTTATGCTCATCGCGCCCAGAAGGTAGTCATTCAACTTGAGGTATTTAAAATTTCCTTCGGTGCTTCGTACCGGTAATTCTGATACATAGCTTCGGTAGGTATAATTTACCGTTGTCCCCGCCGGGCACGTCGCGTTTACGCCGACCCAACCTGATTTTTCCGGCAACGTAACCACCTGTCCCGGCTGATTATTGCCGCTGGTGAAAACATCTGACAGGTCGTAAAAGATATCGGTCGCCGTCCCGTTTGAATTGCGGCAAACCGTCGCCAGCGCGGGATGGGTGAAAAAGAGCGAGGTCACCGCCAGCAATAGCGCTGAGTATATTTTCATCTCTATTTTTCCTTTTATGATGCCGGACGGATACAGGTCGCGCTGGCTATCGTAATCGCCTGCTTCAGACTATCCTCCGCCAGGGCGTAAGGGGCGATACAACGCTCGTTTTTCCCCTCTCCCCACTGGATGAACAGTTCACCTTTTAGCGGCAAGCCGCTCAGATAAATTTGCCCGTCATCGCCGACCATACTGGTAATGCCGCTGGCGGTTTCTCGTACTATCGCGCCAAACGGTAACGGACGTCCGCCAAGCCTCGCGGTAATGATGGCCCTTACGCCTATCCGCGTATCAAAAGCGGCCCGCACCAGCGCGCCCTCTGTCGGCACCACGCTGCTGACGTTATTCTCGACATCGGTATGGTTGTCCATCGTGTTGGTATCTAACGCGACGCGGTTATAGCGATATACCGTGGCGTAGGGCATTACCGCATAGCCCCGCCAGTCCGTTTTCACGCCGGTCTGGTTTTCGATGCGCACGCCTTTCGCTCCCGGCGCTTTAATCAAGACATTGGTATCGCCCAACGGTTGGCTAAACGTAATACCATCCGCATGACCGACCACGCCGCCGGAAAGTTGCCAGTTATAGTCATGCTGATCGCGATCGTAGTTATATCCCACGCCCAGCGTGCCATACGTCGCCTGCCAGCTAGCGCTGGCGCTGCCGCTATAACCATTGCTACTGCTACGCCCCTGCGTCACGCTGTAGCTCAGATTACGTCCTTCCAGAAGCGTGCCGCCCACGCCGGTCTGCCAGCTATTGTCGCCGTCGCGGTTGCGGTTGGCGTTAAACGTGGCATAAGTACGATCAAGAATAGTGTCGCGCGCATAGCGCCGTCCGGTCAGAATGCTAAACGGAACGGACATATTGAATGCCAGAATGCGGTCGGCGCCTGAGATCCCCACCGACTCGCTCCACGACCATGACAGCGAATAACTTATGCCATGCCATCCACTGGCGTATCCCAGTTGATACCAGGTATTGGTATCCGCCGTATTCCAGTAATTTTGTTGACTGCCGGAAAGATACAGTGACCCGTAATCCCCCAGGTTTTGCGAAATATTGACCTGAAAGCGGCCTTTTTTGCTGTAACGGAGATTGTGGTAGCTCTGCGCCACCGGCACTTTATGGCGGCGTCCGTCGCTATCGTATTCGTAGTCGTACCCTTCCATACTGCGGTATGCCACATCATCCAGGGTGTAAAATCCGCGCGTGGAATAGCGGTAACCCAGCAATTGAAAATTAGTCCCGTAATTATTCAGCGATTTGGCGTACAGAAAACGCAACGATTGCCCCTGATGGGTGCTGTCATCTGCCAGTTGGCTACGCGCATGTGTGACATCGACCGACACGGCTCCCCAGTCGCCCAAATTTCGCCCCGCCCCGACCACCACGGCACGGTAACGATCGGCAAGTTGCGTACCGCCGTAAGCCGTCAGCCCCGCAGGCAGGCCGGCAATCACCGTTCCCTGGAAAAAGAATGGCGAAGACTGCTGACTATTGCCGCTGCGAAAATCCCCGGCCACCAGGTCATACTTCACCCTGCCCTCACGCTGCAATAGCGGAACGGTAGAGTAAGGCACCGTGTAACGTTGTTGGCTACCGTCTTTTTCATCTACCGTCACCTCAAGGTCGCCGCTGGAAGAGGTAGGATTAAGATCGGTAATCGCAAACGCGCCCGGCGACACATAGCTTTGGTAGATAACATACCCGTTCTGTCGTATCGTCAGCTTTGCCGCCGTCCGGGCGATCCCTCTGACCGTGGGGGCGTAGCCTTGCAGGCTATCGGGATACATATTGTCAGAAGAGTACAGCCGCGCTCCGCGAAAGCCGACGCTATCGAAAACATCGTTCCCGGTATTGCTGTCCCCCATGACCAGTTCGCTTTTTAGCGGAATGATGGCGCGCTGTACCCAGGTGCCAATGTTGTTCCAGCGTTGCGAATGATAGCCGTCCCCCTTCGAATAGTTCCAGGCTCCGTTATTACGCAGCCGCCAGGGGCCATAGTTCAAACCACTCAACAGACTCAAAAAATAGCTATCGCTGTCTGTTCCGCGGCTACCGGTAAAACTGTAATTAATGAGTGCGGCGGGTATCCCTTCATCCCACTCCTCCGGCGGGATATAGCCACGCGCGCTGTTGAGCAATGACGCCTGCGGCAAGCTAATATTTAAGCGCATCGACGCGAAATCGAACGCGACCTCCGCGCCCGGGATTTTCTCAGGAAGGTGAATACACGTGGTATCGACGCCTTTATCTGAGACAGGGAACGCCGCGGTATTCACGCCCAGCCGTTTAATCCACTCCGGTGTAAAACAAGGCATCAGGCCGCCGGATTTATCGCCGGCGCCCACGGCGCCCGCCTCAAAACGGATATCCTGCGTCGCTACGAATTCGTCGTTACGCCAGATATCCACCCGGTAAATACCGGGAGGCTGATGATTACCTTTTTCAAAGCGAGATAAATCCGCCACAGACGCGGTATCCGCCGACAAAAACGCAGGGTTGAAATAACTTTCGCCGCGGCTCGTCAGCGGACACAGCGCCGCCAGCACCGACAGCGCCACGCCGCTTAACGGTGATACATAGCCGGGAAATCGCCCTACAAACCAGGTTGTCTTCTTCATCGTGTTCTCGTGTGGCTTCACGCTCTCTGCTTAACCGAGACTGGCCGTTGTCGCCGACGTCAATGCGCCGTAATCATTGACGGTCTGAAATGTCACGCTGCCCTGCGCGCCAGTCGGTAAGGGAATTTGCATGTCGCTTTTTGGCGCGATCATCACGTTATCAATCTTTTTCGCGCCCACGCTGATATTGACCAGCGTGAGGTAATAAGCAGATGGGTTGGTTATCTTGAGATGGTTGCCAACACGGGAAAATTTCAGCAAGGTCGGCGCGTCTTCCGGCGTCTGCGGCAAATTCGCCGGACGCACGAACAGTTTGATGCGCGACAGAATCGCCAGTTGCAGAACGTTTTTTCCTTCAATATGACTTTTATCGACCGACGGGATGGCTTTCACGTTCATCCAGAATAACGACTCCCGATCCCCGGGTAGCGGTTGCCCGGCGTAGATAATACGCAGCGTGTTTTCGCTTTTGGGTTCGCTGACGAATAAAGGCGGCGTAACGATAAACGTTTTTTCTTTCTGCCCGGCGCTATTTTCGATCCATGAATTGACGAGGTAACGTTCTTGAGTATCGCTATTACTGATTGCCAGAGAAGTCTGTTTCGCCGCCGAGGGATAAATAACGCGCGTGGCGCCTAATGCAATCCCCCCCGCCGCCTGTACGTTCAGCGAAGTAAATAACGTGAGAAGAACAATAAAGCCTAATTTTATACTATTCAGCATGGTAAAAAATACCTTTTGCATTGAGTCACGTCGGCAAGAAAATTCATGGGTAAACCAGCGTAAACCACACTTCTGAATGAATTCGTCCCGGCGTCATATTTTCTGAAATTGCCCGATAGCGGGCAGTAAAATGCAAAGTCATTTCTGACGTTAAAATGGGCGTGTAATGAAGCGGTAACGTGTTAGGTATGATTTGCCGCTGCTGGTCATCAAATAATGCCAGGCCGATTCCGGCATTACCGATACCCTCGCCGCTGGCCAGAAAAACATGGGGATCTTCCGCAGGCGTAACGCCGGCAAACGCAATGCCGACATGACGCCAGACCTCCGCGCTACAGGAGATTAACCGTAACGAAAATGGAACGCTGACGGGAGCGAAGCTGCCAGGACCGGTAAACGCATTCGTGCGGTACTGTCCCATCAGTACGCGCAAATCCTGGCTTTCTGTGGCGACAGCGCAGCCGCCATTGACCAGTTGTCCGCGCAGGTGAATACGCCCGCTCTCCACCATTACCGGCTGCGCAATAACGGGCGACATCAAAACAAGCCCCACTAGCGCCGCGCCTTTCCTTATCATCTGCTATGTTCTCTTTTATCCCCGATAGCCTCTTCCGTTGAGGCGCCTCCCTTCCCTGGCGTTCCCAGACGGGATTATTCGTATTTCATGATAAAGGTGGCGTCGGCATTAGCCTGGCCTGGCGTCGTGGCGGTGGCGGTTGCCTTATAGCGTGCGGTAAAACGCAGCGTATTGGTGCCTTCAACCAGCGCCTGCTTCGCCGAGAAGGTCGCGCCGTCCGGTTTCAACGGTGAGGAGGTGTTATCAAGAATCTCAATCCCGACGCCGGTTGCGGTAGTGCTATTGTCCGCAGAGGAGACAGCCAGCAAATTAGGGTTGGTGTTATCTGCCTGACCAGAGAAAGCCACGGCAGCGGTAGCCGCCACTTTCGGATCGCAGTCATTCAGGACGATGGAGAAAGGCACCTGCGCGGTCGTATCATCAATCGCCGTAAAGCTGGCGGTACGGTATTGACCCAGCGTCACCGTTTGATCGGCGGATTTAGTGCTAACGGCACAGGCTGCATTAACCAGTTTACCTTCGAAATGAATAGTACCGCCACTCACGCTCACCGGAGTAGGATCAGCCGCAACCGCTGCGCCAGCGACAAACATCAGACTCGCAATAGTAGAGGTCATTAATTTATGTTTCATGGATTTCCCTTGAATTACACACACCCGGTTTCGGCATCCTGTCGGCTCCGTTTGAATTATTATCGACATAGCATGTCAGAAAAGTTATCTCTGCATCCTGTAAAGATAGATATCGCAGATTAATTAGTTTTCTGTTTCTCCCCTGAGTATCAGACGCAGTAATTAATCTTTGCGAATATGACATTTCGTCACGGTAATAAATTAAACATTTCGCTAAATAAAAAATAGCCGCAAACTCTTTTAATGACCTAAGCTAATTCTTATTGGGATATAAGAAGGGTCTAATCTTATTTTGTATAAAATGTCGCATTATGCCGCCCGATGCTATTAACGACGAGGGATTACGGTAACCATAGCCAGGGTGATGAATTGTTTCTTTTTGGTTAATCATGGCGCGCTTACTGGTCACGTCTCAGTATCGTCAACAGACGGGGGAGACGTCGCGTTTGCATCGGAAACACAAACGTTAACTGACAGCGAGGCCCGCTTCTGACAAAATAGCGTTATCCCCTTTGACTTGAAGTAACAGATGGAATCTTCTCTCTGATGGCAGCAAAGATTATTGACGGTAAAACGATTGCGCAGCAGGTGCGATCTGAGGTTGCTCAAAAAGTTCAGGCACGTGTCGCAGCAGGTCTTCGCGCTCCCGGCCTGGCTGTAGTGCTGGTCGGCAGCAATCCGGCCTCACAGATTTATGTCGCAAGCAAACGTAAAGCGTGCGACGAAGTGGGATTCGTCTCCCGCTCCTATGACCTGCCAGAAACCACCAGCGAAGCCGAACTGCTGGCGCTTATCGATACTCTGAATGCAGATAACACGATCGACGGTATTCTGGTGCAGTTGCCTTTACCGGCAGGCATCGACAACGTTAAAGTGCTGGAGCGTATCGCGCCAGATAAAGACGTAGACGGTTTTCATCCTTATAATGTCGGTCGTCTGTGCCAGCGTGCGCCGCGCCTGCGTCCCTGTACGCCCCGCGGTATTGTGACCCTGCTTGAGCGTTACAATATTGATACCTACGGCCTGAATGCGGTGGTCATTGGCGCGTCCAATATCGTTGGACGCCCGATGAGCATGGAGCTGCTGCTGGCTGGCTGTACGACTACCGTTACGCACCGCTTTACCAAAGATCTGCGTCACCATGTCGAGCATGCTGATTTGCTCATTGTCGCCGTAGGTAAACCGGGCTTTATTCCCGGCGAATGGATTAAAGAAGGCGCAATTGTGATTGATGTCGGTATTAACCGTCTGGAAAATGGCAAGGTCGTTGGCGACGTCGTGTTTGACGAAGCCGCGGCGCGCGCGTCATACATCACGCCAGTACCGGGCGGCGTCGGCCCGATGACGGTCGCTACGCTTATCGAAAACACGCTGCAGGCGTGCATTGAATATCACGATCCACAAGGAAAATAACATGGCGACATTCTCTTTAGGCAAGCACCCGCACGTCGAGCTGTGCGATCTGCTCAAGCTGGAAGGCTGGAGCGAAAGCGGCGCACAGGCGAAAATCGCCATTGCCGACGGGTTGGTGAAGGTTGATGGCGCGGTTGAAACGCGTAAACGCTGCAAAATTGTCGCCGGGCAAACCGTTAGCTTTGAAGGCCAAAGTGTGAACGTCGTGGCCTGATACAGAGTGCCGGATAGCGACGCAAAGCGTCTTATCCGGCCTGATTACGCTGTCTTTTCAGATAATCATCCACTTAATCCTCTGCGTTCCAACTGCTAGCATGGCTATTTCCCTGTGAACCATCGCTATGCCTACCGTTATCACCCACGCCGCCGTTCCCCTGTGTTTTGGCGCAGGCTTAGGCCTGAAAGTTATCCCTCCTCGCCTGCTGTTTGCCGGTGTTGTGCTGGCGATGCTCCCCGATGCCGACGTGCTGGCCTTTAAATTTGGCATCGCCTACGGCAACGTTTTCGGCCATCGCGGATTTACCCACTCTTTACTTTTCGCATTCGTCCTCCCCCTGTTGTGCGTACTCGCGGGACGACGATGGTTTCGAGCGGGGCAGGTGCGCTGCTGGCTGTTTTTAACCGTTTCATTGTTGTCGCACAGCCTGCTGGATTCGATAACCACGGGTGGTAAAGGCGTCGGCTGGCTGTGGCCGTGGTCAGATGAACGTTTCTTTGCCCCATGGCAGGTGATTAAAGTCGCGCCGTTCGCGCTTTCAAGCTACATCACGCCGTATGGACATCAGGTCATTCTCTCAGAATTGCTGTGGGTGTGGTTGCCGGGAAGTATTTTAGTGTTATTTCTATGGGTACTTAAAACGCATATTAAAAGGAATCAATATGAATAAAATGACATTCGCCGCCGCGGTCGTCTGTTTCTCATTTTCCCACGCCAGCTATAGCGAAGAAATGTCTGCCACTGGCTGGTATGCGGCATCGTCTGCGGTTGTCAGCGTGGGCAGTTCCGCACTGGTTAGCGGAATTATACTCTCCCCCGTACTGCTGCCGCTCAACCTGATCATTGGATCTGTTGTCGAAAATAAAAAGCAAAAAACCGCGCTGATAACCACTAAGTCTCCCGATAACAAAGACATTAAAATGCAAGTTCCGCTAAATGTCGTCAAAGAAGGCAACCTCAAAGCAGGTGATAAAGTCACTCTGGAAAAAACGCAGGAAGGCACCGGCGCTTATTTGAAAAAAGAGGGCAAAGTCCTTGCCCATATGGTAAATCAGGACGACGCAGGACTTTCCAGCAACCAGACGGTACCGGCCAAATGAAGCGATTCGCGTTTGCCCTGTGGCTCAGCGCAATCTCGCTCAACGCTTATGCAGACAGTGCTAACTGTCACCAAAAAGCAAACACGCCGGAGAGCATCGCAGCGACAATGGATCAGGCGTTACAACTCAAACAGCAGCTTAACAGTCAACCCGATCCGGTCGTCATTCTGGTTCGCCAGGGGCAAGATATGTCGAGCCGACATTTAATCTGGTCACATGCTGGCTATGCCATGCGCCAGCCAAACGGAGACTGGCGGGTTTACCATAATCTGAATACTTGCGGAACCGCTGAATCAGCGCTCTATATACAAGGTCTGTATGAGTTTCTGGCTGATGACCTGGTGAATCAGAGCATTGCCGTTTTGCGCCCGCGTTCAGATATCGCGACGGCATTACAAACGCTCTTACATAGCGCTATCAAACTCAATCTCTTCCACAGTCCCCGCTATAACCTGATTGCGTGGCCTTTTTCCGGCCCTTATCAGAATTCGAATGGCTGGCTTCTCGAAGTGTTTGCGCGAGCAAACGATGCGCAGGTTTGGTCACGTAATGATGCCCGCCGCTGGCTGCAGCTTCAGGGTTATCAACCCTCTATCGTTAGTGCTGGCACTTTTGAACGATTAGGCGCAAAACTGTTCACCCCTAACGTTTTCACCGACGATCAGCCAGCAGAATTGCTGCGAAAAGGAGATGTGGGGCTAAACAGCGGCGACAGCGTCATCCGCTTTATTGCCCGTTACAGTCGGGCAATATCCGGATGTGAACATCAGAATCTGGGGGAGTCGGTGTGCGTTTATCTTTCGCCCGGCGCGAAAAAATAAAAAACAGGCCGTTCTATGCCAAATAGAGCGGCCTGTAAAAGCGCTTACTTACGTCGCCAGGTGGTGCCCTGCGGGCCATCTTCCAGAATAATGCCCATTTCAGTGAGACGATCGCGCGCCGCGTCCGCCGCCGCCCAGTCTTTCGCTTTACGGGCATCCAGACGCTGTTGAATCAAGGCTTCAATTTCCGCAACTTCACCGTCATCCGCCTGCGCACCGCTTTGCAGGAAAACATCCGGCTCCTGCTCCAGCAGTCCCAGCACGCCGGAAATCTTCCGCAGATGAGACGCCATCGCATTCGCGGCGGTCATATCTTCGCCCTTCAGACGGTTGACTTCACGCGCCATATCAAACAGGACGGAGTAGGCTTCCGGCGTATTGAAATCGTCATTCATCGCCTCGACGAAACGCGCTTCAAACGCCTCGCCGCCCGCCGGGGCCGCTGATTTATCCGTTCCACGCAATGCAGTGTATAGCCGCTCCAGCGAGGCGCGCGCCTGCTTGAGGTTCTCTTCGCTGTAGTTCAGTTGGCTACGGTAATGCCCGGACATCAGGAAGTAGCGCACGGTTTCCGCATCGTAGTATTTCAGCACGTCGCGCACGGTAAAGAAGTTGCCCAGCGATTTGGACATCTTCTCGCGATCCACCATCACCATACCGGAGTGCATCCAGTAGTTGACGTATTCGCCGTCGTGGGCGCAGGTAGACTGGGCAATCTCGTTTTCATGGTGCGGGAACATCAGATCGGAACCGCCGCCGTGAATATCAAAATGGTTGCCCAACTGCTTACAGTTCATTGCCGAACATTCAATGTGCCAGCCCGGACGCCCTTCGCCCCACGGCGACGGCCAGCTCGGCTCGCCCTCTTTCGACATTTTCCACAGCACGAAGTCCATCGGGTTACGCTTCACGTCAACGACATCCACGCGCGCGCCCGCCTGAAGCTGCTCAAGATCCTGACGGGAAAGCTGCCCATAAGTCGGATCGGTCGGTACATCGAACATCACATCGCCGTTATCCGCCACATAGGCGTGCCCTTTCTCGATTAAGGTGCGGGTGAGCTCGATAATTTCCTGAATATGGTGCGTCGCACGCGGCTCGCTGTCCGGACGCAGAATATTCAGCGCGTCAAAGTCCTGATGCATTTCCGCAATCATTCTGTCGACCAGCGCGACAAAACTTTCGCCGTTTTCATTGGCGCGTTTAATAATTTTATCGTCGATATCGGTAATGTTACGCACATACTTCAGCTTATAACCGAGAAAACGCAAATAGCGCGCGACAACGTCAAAAGCGACAAACGTGCGTCCGTGGCCAATGTGGCAGAGATCGTAAACGGTGATACCACACACGTACATGCCGACTTCCCCGGCATGAATGGGTTTGAATTCCTCTTTTTGGCGCGTCAGTGTATTAAAAATTTTTAACATCGAAGATTCCGTATAGACGTGTGTGGGTAATAATCTCCGTATGATACATATTATTCGTAATCGAAGCAGCACACTTTGCAAGGTGATCGCAGCTTACGGTTATGCTATAACAAGCCCCTATATGTGCCCCATTGCGGGCTAAAGCACCACTCTCTTGGAACAGGATGCAAAAATGGTTACTTTCCACACTAATCACGGCGATATCGTAATCAAAACCTTTGATGATAAAGCGCCTGAAACAGTTAAAAACTTCCTGGACTACTGCCGCGAAGGTTTTTACAACAACACCATTTTCCACCGTGTGATTAACGGTTTTATGATTCAGGGCGGCGGCTTTGAGCCGGGCATGAAACAGAAAGCCACCAAAGAGGCGATCAAAAACGAAGCCAACAATGGTCTGAAAAATACCCGTGGTACGCTGGCGATGGCGCGTACTCAGGCACCACACTCGGCTACCGCGCAATTCTTCATCAACGTGGCAGACAACGACTTCCTGAACTTCTCCGGCGAAAGTCTGCAGGGCTGGGGCTACTGCGTCTTTGCGGAAGTCGTAGAAGGTATGGACGTGGTAGATAAAATCAAAGGCGTCGCCACTGGCCGTAGCGGTATGCACCAGGACGTACCAAAAGAAGACGTCATCATTGAAAACGTGACCGTCAGCGAGTAATCGTGGCGACACTGTTTATTGCAGACTTGCATCTGCAAACGGAAGAACCGGCGATCGTCGCCGGTTTTCTGCGTTTTTTAGCCGTGGAAGCCCGTCAGGCCGACGCGCTGTATATTCTTGGCGATCTCTTCGAGGCCTGGATTGGCGACGACGACCCCAACCCGCTACATCGTGAAATGGCCGTTGCCATTAAATCGCTGGTTGATTCCGGCGTCCCCTGCTTCTTTATTCATGGTAATCGCGACTTCCTGATTGGCAAACGCTTTGCCCGCGAAAGCGGCATGATTCTACTGCCGCAGGAAAAGGTGCTCGACCTGTATGGCCGCAATGTATTGATTATGCACGGCGATACGCTCTGTACCGATGATGCCGGTTATCAGGCGTTTCGCGCCAAAGTCCATAATCCGTGGGTTCAACGACTATTCCTTACCCTGCCGCTGTTTATCCGCCGCCGTATCGCCGCCAGAATGCGCGCCGGCAGTAAAGCCGCCAACAGCAGCAAATCGCTGGATATTATGGACGTCAATGCACAGACCGTCGTCGCCGAAATGGAAAAACACCGCGTACAGTGGCTGGTTCACGGTCACACCCACCGCCCGGCAGTGCATGAACTTTCCGCCAACGACCAGCCCGCATTCCGCGTGGTGTTAGGCGCATGGCATCATGAAGGTTCAATGGTAAAAGTCACGCCGGACAACGTAGAGTTAATCGCCTTCCCCCTGTAAATGTTCGTCGAATCGTCCGTTACGGCGCACACGCAACCGTTTTCCTTGCCTGATTATCATGCTATTCTCTGACACCTCAAAAGCAGCGTGTCCCGCACCACAGGAGTTTTAAGACGCATGTCTTCCCGCAATAATCCGGCGCGTGTCGCCATCGTGATGGGGTCCAAAAGCGACTGGGCTACCATGCAATTCGCCGCCGAAATTTTTGAAATTCTGGATGTCCCGCACCATGTAGAAGTGGTTTCCGCTCATCGCACCCCCGATAAGCTGTTCAGCTTCGCCGAAACGGCGGAAGAGAACGGATATCAAGTGATTATTGCCGGCGCGGGCGGCGCGGCACACCTGCCGGGAATGATTGCGGCAAAAACGCTGGTCCCGGTGCTCGGCGTGCCGGTACAAAGCGCTGCGCTAAGCGGCGTGGATAGCCTTTACTCCATTGTGCAGATGCCGCGCGGCATTCCGGTGGGTACGCTGGCGATCGGTAAAGCCGGTGCCGCTAACGCCGCCCTGCTCGCCGCGCAGATTCTGGCGCAACACGACGCGGAACTGCATCAGCGCATCGCTGACTGGCGCAAAGCGCAAACCGATGAAGTTCTGGAAAACCCCGATCCGCGGGGGACGCTATGAAGCAAGTTTGCGTTCTCGGCAACGGACAACTGGGCCGAATGCTGCGCCAGGCGGGCGAACCGCTGGGTATCGCCGTCTGGCCGGTTGGTCTGGATGCAGAGCCTACTGCTGTTCCGGTACAGCAGAGCGTCATTACCGCAGAGATTGAGCGCTGGCCGGAAACCGCGCTTACCCGCGAGCTGGCACGCCACCCGGCATTCGTCAATCGCGATGTATTTCCGATCATCGCCGACCGTCTGACACAAAAACAGCTTTTCGATAAACTGGGACTCGCGACCGCGCCGTGGCAGCTGCTGACCAGCGCCGACGAGTGGTCCGGCATCTTTGACCGCCTGGGCGAACTGGCGATTATTAAGCGTCGCGTTGGCGGCTACGACGGTCGCGGGCAGTGGCGTCTACGCGCGGACGAAACCGGGCAACTGCCGGATGACTGCTATGGCGAATGTATTGTTGAGCGCGGCATCCATTTTTCCGGCGAAGTGTCGTTAGTCGGCGCGCGCGCTCATGACGGCAGTACCGTGTTTTACCCGCTGACGCACAATTTGCATCAGGACGGCATCTTGCGGACCAGCGTCGCGTTCCCACAGGCGAACGCCGAACAGCAGGAGCAGGCGGAATCGATGCTGTCAGCAATTATGCAGGCGCTGAACTACGTCGGCGTAATGGCGATGGAATGTTTTATCACGCCGGAAGGCCTGTTAATCAATGAACTGGCGCCGCGCGTGCATAACAGCGGACACTGGACGCAAAATGGCGCCAGCATCAGTCAGTTTGAATTGCATTTGCGCGCGATTACCGGCCTGCCGTTGCCCGCGCCAGTGATTAACGCCCCGTCGGTGATGATCAACCTGATCGGCAGCGAGCTGAATTACGACTGGCTGAAGCTGCCGCTGGTACATCTGCACTGGTATGATAAAGCGGTACGTCCAGGGCGAAAAGTCGGCCATCTGAATCTGACCGACAGCGATACGTCACGTCTTAGCGCCACCCTGGAAGCGCTCTCTCCGCTCCTGCCGGGCGAATACGCCAGCGACATTATCTGGGCGCAAAGTAAGCTTAAATAACACATAAAATGCCGGGAGAATGATCTTCCCCTTTCCCGGCTCCTCCCTCAGCGCGTAAAATCTCGCTATTGCTGTTTTGTTTTTCGGGATTACACATGAACGATGGAACGGACTATCGCGCGCTCCTCCTTGCCGATACGCCTTTAATTGATGTACGCGCGCCGATTGAGTTTGAACAGGGCGCCATGCCGGGCGCCATCAACCTGCCATTGATGATGGACGACGAGCGAGCCGCCGTCGGCACCTGCTACAAACGTCAGGGCGCGGATGCGGCGTTAGCGTTGGGGCATCGGCTGGTTTGCGGCGACATTCGCCAGCAGCGGCTTGAGGCCTGGAAAGCCGCGTATCAACGTTTCCCCAATGGGTATCTGTGCTGCGCGCGCGGCGGTCAGCGGTCACATATCGTACAACGTTGGCTGCAAGAAACAGGGATTGACTGCCCGCTTATTGAAGGCGGCTATAAAGCGCTGCGTCAGACAGCAATTCAGGCGACCTGGCAACTGGCGCAAAAACCGATACTTTTAATTGGCGGCTGTACGGGCAGCGGCAAAACGCAACTGGTGCGACAACAGCCCAACGGCGTGGATCTGGAAGGTCTCGCGCGTCATCGCGGCTCCTCTTTTGGCCGCACGCTGAAACCCCAGCTCAGCCAGGCCAGTTTTGAAAACAAACTTGCCGTTGAATTGCTGAAAATTAACGCGCGTCAGACGCTAAAAAGGTGGGTACTGGAAGATGAAGGGCGAACGATCGGCGCCAACCATCTGCCTGAGTGTTTACGCGAAAGAATGGCGCAGGCCCCCATTGCGGTAGTGGAAGATCCGTTTGCGCTTCGTCTGGAACGACTGCGTGAAGAGTATTTCATCCGTATGCATCACGACTTCACCCACGCCTACGGCGATGAAGCCGGTTGGCAGGCGTATAGTGAATATCTTCACCATGGACTGTTCGCTATTCGCCGCCGTCTGGGGTTGCAACGCTTTGCCGAACTGACGGACACGCTGGATAGGGCGCTGGCGGAACAATTATCCAGCGGCAGCACCGACGGCCATATGTCATGGCTGGTTCCGCTACTTAACGAATATTACGACCCAATGTACCGCTATCAACTGGAGAAAAAAGCCGCGAATATCGTTTTTCGCGGCACATGGCAAGACGTTGCCAACTGGCTAAAAGCGCAATAGCTTATTTTTATTGCCGGCTGACGCTACATTGAGCCGGCTTAGTGTCTGTCGCGCTTGTCGGCACGTTTTGCCAGCCAGTCGCCCAGCATCTGAACGACCTGAACCAGCACAATCAGCGCCACTACGGTAACAACCATCACTTCGGTTTCGTAACGGTAGTAGCCATAGCGAATCGCCAGGTCGCCTACCCCGCCGCCGCCGACAATCCCGGCCATCGCCGAGTAGCCGATTAAGCTTACCAAGGTAATCGTCAGGCCGCGCAGCAGCCCTGCGCTGGCTTCCGGCAACAGTACGGTACAGATAATACGCATCGGACTAGCGCCGAATGCCAGCGCCGCCTCAATAATCCCTTTATCGACTTCACGGAGCGCGCTATCTACCAGGCGTGCATAAAACGCGATTGCGGCCACCGACAGCGGGACGGAGGCTGCAATCGGGCCAATCGTATTACCCAGCAAAAGCTGCGTTAGCGGCAGTAACAGCACCAGTAAAATAACAAATGGCACCGAGCGGATAATATTCACCAGAACCGAGGCGACGAGATAAATAAAACGGTTCTGCCAGAACAGATGACGATCGGTGACAAAAATCAGAAAACCGAGCGGTAGACCGCCAAGAATCGCCAGCACCGTTGAAATACTCAACATCTGGAAAGTTTCATTGAACGCCAGCGTTAAATCCGGCAATAAATCATCCACGGATCACCTCCACCTGTGCGGTACGTTGACGGATATGCTCCACGGCGGCGGCCACCGCCGTTGGATTATGCGGCGCGGTTAATTGCACTACCAGAATGCCCAACGCGCGTTCGCCGATATATTCAATCTTGCCATGCAGGATATTGACCGCGACGCCAAACTTGATCGCCACCTCTGACAGTACCGGCTGCTCCGCCGAATCGCCGATAAACAAAATTTTCAGCAACTGCCCGGGCAGGTGTTCCCGTAAACGTTCCGGCAGGGTCAAATTAAGGGTATGAGACACCAGTTGCTGTGTGAAAGCGTGTTGCGGGTGGGCAAACACATCAAACACCTCGCCCGATTCCACAACCTTACCGCCCGACATCACCGCCACGCGATCGCAAATAGATTTGATCACGTTCATTTCATGGGTGATCAGCACAATAGTAATCCCGAGCTGTGCATTGATCTGTCTGAGCAGGGCCAGAATCGTGGCGGAAGTTTCCAGATCCAAAGCGGAAGTCGGTTCGTCACATAGCAACACATCCGGATGGTTAGCGATGGCGCGGGCTATCCCCACCCGCTGTTTTTGCCCGCCGCTGAGCTGTACCGGAAAACGGTTCGCTTTATCGGCAAGGCCCACCAGCGTTAAAATTTCCGCCACCCGCGGCGCGATTTTGCTGCGTTCCCAGCCAGCCGCTTTCAGGCTAAACGCAACGTTTTGCGCCACTGTCCGGGTATGCATTAAGTTAAAATGCTGGAAAATCATACCAATACGCTGCCGCGCCTGGCGTAACGCTTTTCCGTCCAGCGCCGAAATTTCCACGCCGTTGACGTTGACGCGCCCCTGGCTGGGACGCGTTAAGGCGTTCAGGGTACGCAGCAGAGTGCTTTTTCCTGCGCCGCTGGTACCAACAATGCCAAAAATCTCGCCCGCGGCGATATGCAGGCTCACATCATCCACCGCGCGCGTGGGGGTACCGCGACCGGCGGTAAAATCGACGCAGACTTTTTCTATTTCAATCATATTCACCTCAGAAATTGGGGATGGCTACCGCTGCGATCAGGGTGTCGCGGTCATCCATTCCGGTTTCTGGAAGGCGCTATAAATATTCTTTGGATCGTCGATGACCGCGCGATAAGCCGGCGATTTCACCGCCTCGACAATATCTTTGGCAAACGGCTTATCGGCATCTTCACTGCGTACCGCAATGATATTTTTCAGATTCTCATCCAGGTGTTCCTGCTTAATCGCGCTGGAAAGATCCAGTCCTGCCGCCACCGCAAAGTTCCCGTTAACCAGCGCGCCGGTCACGCCATCCAGCGTGCGCGGTAGCTGTGCGGCTTCCAGCGGTTTGAAAACCAGTCCTTTTGGATTGCTGGCGATATCTCGTTCAGAGGCTTTGGTCGGATCGATATTGTCCTTAATCGTGATAAGCCCCAACGATTGCAGGAAGCGAAGGCCGCGCGCCAGGTTGGTCGGATCGTTGGAGAGGGTAATAATGTCCCCTTTTTTAAGCGCATCCAGACTGTTGATTTTACGTGAATAGAAGCCCATCCCGGCGGTCGGTACCACAATAAGTTTGCTGAGCTTCAACCCTTTGTCAGCGGTGAATTTGTCAAAATAGAGGGTATGTTGAAAGAGGTTGGCGTCAATGCTGCCGTTAGCTAACGCCATATTGGGCTGGACATAGTCGCTAAACTCGCGCACCACGACCTTATACCCTTTTTCTTTTAATGTCGGCGCAATCGCCTGCTTCACCATGTCGCCATACGGCCCTGGCGCGACGCCAAATACGATCGTTTGCGGGGAACTATCGGCATGGGCAAACTGTAATCCGCAGGCCAGTAATAGCGTGCTGGCCGCAATGCGTAAACTCTGACGCAATCCCATAATTTCTCCATTTTAAATAGTGTGATGCTGTGCCGGATGCCGTTCATGCGGCATCGTCTGTTTTGGCCCAAACGAAAGGCTATTTCTTAACATGACACAGATCACAGCCTGCTGTCCTTGAAATTATTTCATGATGTTTCCTGGTGTGTCGTTAAATGTACGAGGCAGGCGCTCAGGCGTGTGTCAGGCGGGAATGGCGTAAAGGGAAATGCCGGATAAGAGGTCTTAACGCCAACATCCGGCAGAGGAAAACGCTTTAGAAATCGTAACGCAGACGCACCAGGTTCATATCGCCCAGATTATCAGTGCTGGAGGTGAAAACATGTTCATAATCAACGCGGAAACCATAATCCAGTTGGAAGGTGATCCCCACGCCGTTATCGGTACGCAGATAGTCGCGGCCATTCACATATTCAATGCGGTCGCCCATAAAGTACGGTTGAAT
Organism: Salmonella sp. A7; assembly: GCF_020181675.1. Classification (NCBI taxonomy): domain Bacteria; kingdom Pseudomonadati; phylum Pseudomonadota; class Gammaproteobacteria; order Enterobacterales; family Enterobacteriaceae; genus Salmonella; species Salmonella sp. A7. The sequence continues at coordinate 3,271,169 of NZ_CP084001.1, forward strand.
AGCTTTTACGGCATACTGACCAATCGGGAAAGCGTAACCGACAAAATATTCCAGACCCCACGCATCGCCGGCAAAGTAATCATTCACAGACACTTTTTTGGTCGTCATAAAGTTCTGATACCAACCGCCGCCTGCGGCAATAGTCCAGTTTTCCGGCGTCCAGCTTAACGCGGTACCGACAATATTTTGATCGTAAGTTTTATTGCCGTTGCCGCGCATCTCCGCACGGGTATAGTTCCATGCCGTCCCCCAGGTCAGATCGTCGGTGAGATGGTAATCCGCGCCTAAAGAACCGCCGCCTTTACGTTTGTAATTCAGGCCGTTATTGGCATTATAATCGTCGCTGAACAGATAAGACGCGTAGAGATCGACATTACCAATGCTTTTCTTATACTTCAATGATTTACGCGTGCGATAAGAACCATCGTAGTCGCCGTTAATCCCGTTGCCCGGCGCCTGACCTATCATGTCGTAATCCCAGATATCGGTTTTTGCGCCCACCACATCGTAATAAATGCTGTTCTGTTGACCGAAGGTCAGCGTTCCCCACGTCGCGCTCTTGAAGCCGGTATACAGCATACGGCGAGTGGTATCAGTCGCACCCTTCGCATAATGGTTATCCCAGTCAAATACCGCAGGGATATTGACGCCCAGCTCGTAATAGCTAATCCAACTGATATCATCAAACAGATAGTAATCCGCGGCGAAGCGGAAACGCGTCCCGCCATCAAAACCATTACGTTTATAACCGTTCGCGCCGTCATTGCCGGTCATATTCTGGAACTGCGGACGAATACTCCCGCCGACGGTGAAATTGAGTCGGCTGAGTGGATTACCCGCCTGGGGATCTTGTTTTAAAACGGTGATTTCCGCCTGAGTAGCGAAAGGCATGAAAGCCACTGCCGCGCCGATCGATGCCGCCAACGCTGTTATTTTAATTGTCATTATATTTTCCTTGATAGATAGCCAATCCAAATCATTTAGCAGGCAAATAATAACTGTTATAAAACCTTACGTGTTGTGTATTTTTTAATGATTTGTGCTACTAAAAATCAAGGAGTTATCAATTTGTGCGACTAAAAAAGTACGCGCCGTTTTAAAAACCGGCGCGAAATTATTCACATCATGAATCATCCGCTAAACTGGCGGAATAGCGCTTTGCCTTTCAGCAAACGAACGCCAAGCCAGCCGCCGCATACGGAAAGCAGCAGCGCGCCGCAAAACGGCAGTACGCCCCATAAACGCCAGTCCGGCTCCCAGGGGAAATCAAAAACGTTGATTTGTAAGATCGCCAGCGCCGTTTCCGCGCCAATCGCGGCGACCAGCCCGGCAACTAATCCCAGCATGGCGAATTCGCACCAGAGTGTGGTACGCAACAGTTTCTTTCCGGCTCCTAACGTGCGCCACACCACCAGCTCCTGATGGCGCTGACGCATCCCGACCTGTACCTGGGCCAGTAATAGCAACATGCCGCAGAGGGTGACTAGCACAACCATCACCTCCAGCGCCCGGCTGACCTGCTCCAGCACCTGTCCCACCTGTTTCAGGATCGCCCCGATATCTAACAGGCTGACGGTAGGAAACTCGCGGTTAAGCTGCGTTAACATGCCGTTGCCATTCTCCCAGCGAAAACTGGTCAACCAGCTTTGTGGTTGCCCGTCCAGCGCCCCGGAAGGAAAAATGAAGAAAAAGTTGGGACGCAGGCTTTCCCAGTCCACTTGACGCAGGCTGGTGACTTTAGCGCTAAATGCCTGGGTATCGCCCATAAAGGTTACGCTATCGCCGAGTTTGACGTTCAACCGCTTCGCCAGCCCCTCTTCCATAGAGACTTCGCCCGGTTTTGGCGGCCAGTGACCGGCGACCAGCGGATTATGCGCCGGGCGCGTATCCTGCCAGGTCAAATTCAGTTCACGGTTGAGCGACTCATCCTGCTGACCTTCCGTCGGATTACCATTTATCCTGGTTAACCGCGCCCGCACAATCGGATAAAACGTCTGCGGAATCACCTGATGTTCCGCCAAAAAGGCTTTCAGCGGCGCGACCTGCTCTGAAGCAATATTGATAAGGAAATAGTTCGGGCTTTCCGGCGGGAGCTGCTGTTGCCAGCGATCAAGGAGGTCGCCGCGCAGCACCAGCAAGAGCGCCAGCAGCATAAACGAAAGCGAAAACGCCGAAAGCTGGCTCAACGTTGACCACGGCTGACGCAGAAGTCGGCTGACGGCCAGACGCAGCGGTAGCGACGTCAACGTCATGCCGCGCAGCACGTTAAGCAGCATCCAGCCCACCAGACCGCACAGCAGCGCCAGTATCACTGCACCCGCCAGAACCGCCCACAACAGCATACTTCCGCCCATCAATCCGGCGAGCAGCGCCACCACGACGGCGCAGGCGACAGGCAAATAAATTTTTAACGGCCAGACGCGAGCGACAACATCGCGGCGCAGCACCCGTAGCGGCTGGGTCGCCAGCAACAATCGATAAGGCCGTAAACCGACCAGCAGAGAGATGACCGTCATCGCACCCAGCGCCCACAGCCAGGGCCACAGGCTGGCGGGCGGCAAATCGGCGGGCAATACCGGTTTTAGCAGCACCAGCAATATGTTTTCAAACAGTAACCCAATCGCGCCTCCCGTGACGGCGGAAAGCCCCAGCACCATCAACCACTGTCCGATGATAAGTTTACGCAACTGGGCCCGGCCCGCGCCCAACGTTTTTAAAATCGCCACCAGATCGTAGCGGCTACGGCAGTAATGGCTCATCGCCACCGCGACGGCAGCTACCGCCAGCAGTAGCGTTAATAACGCCGAAAGCAGCAAAAACTGCTGCGAACGTTCGAGCGATTTCCCCAATGCCCCGTCATCCTGCTCCAGTCCGTACCAGCGATGTTCCGGTTTAAGCTGCGGTAACAGCCAGCTTTCATAGCCAGCAAGCTGTTGCGGCGTTCCGCCGAATTTATACCTCCACATCACGCGACTCCCCGGCTGTATCGCACCGGTTTTTGCCACATCGGCCATATTCATCATCAGACGCGGCGCCATCTGAAAAGGGTTAAACCCGGAATCCGGCTCCTGCACCACTTCACCGGCAATACGCAAGGTCACGTCGCCGACATCAATGGTATCGCCCGTTTTCAAATTAAGCAGCGCCATCAGACGCGGCGCCAGCAGTACGCTACCCGGCTGCGGTTTCACTCCGTCAGGACGGGTTTGCAATTCGCCGTACATCGGATAAACGCTATCTACCGCCTTCACGCTGGCCAGTTGCGGCGTATCGCCGGCAAACGTCATGGTCGCAAAGGTTAACTGCTCGCCCACGTTAAGACCGCGTTTACGCGCCTCTTCAAGCCAGGCTTTCGGTACCTCTCGCGAACTTTGCAGCGTCCGATCGCCTGCCATAAACTCACGGCTTTGCTGACTTAACCCTTTTTCCATCCGGTCGCTGATACTGCCGAGCGCCAGTACGCAGGCCACCGCCAGGCTCAACGCCAGCCAGACAATAATCAGCGACGGCGAACGCCATTCGCGCCAGAACCAGCGAGCTATCATGCCTCCTCCTGTAACTGACCGTTGACCAACCGCAGCCGTCGGTCGCAGCGCGCCGCCAGCGCCGGGTCGTGCGTCACCAGAATCAGCGTGGTGCCGTGTTCGCGGTTAAGCGAAAATAGCAGGTCGGCGATTTTATCTCCGGTCTGGCGGTCGAGGTTGCCCGTCGGCTCATCGGCAAACAGCACATCAGGACGCCCGTTAAACGCGCGCGCCAGCGCTACGCGCTGCTGTTCGCCGCCGGAAAGCTGTGCCGGAAGGTGGTCAAGCCGTTTTCCCAGTCCCAGTTGTTCGAGCAGCTCTTTCGCCCCCGCCTTACTCTGACCGCTGTTTTCACCGCGTAGCAGGGCCGGTAGCTCAACGTTTTCCAGCGCGTTAAGCGTAGGAATAAGCATGAAGGATTGAAAAACAAAACCGACATGCTGAGCGCGAAGCTGCGCCCGCGCCTCTTCGTCCATCTGGTGAAGCGGTTTCCCCACCAGACTGACCTCTCCGCTACTGCCGTCATCCAGTCCGGCGAGAATCGCCAGCAGCGTAGATTTTCCCGATCCTGATTCGCCAATCAGCGCAATGGTTTCGCCGCGTTTGACAACCAGTTCAACTCCGGTAAGGATGGAAAGCTCATGCTCACCCTGACCGACGGACTTCCTGAGACGATGAACTTCAACACTGTTTTCCGCTGGCATTTGCCCTTCCTGTTTTTGATCCTGTTAACTTTCCGTGCCGCCGCCGCAGACACCTTATTAATTCTGGGCGATAGCCTCAGCGCCGGTTACCGTATGGCCGCCAGCGCGGCATGGCCGTCGCTCCTTAATGATAAATGGCAAAACAAAACGTCGGTCGTTAATGCCAGTATAAGCGGAGATACCTCGCAGCAGGGACTGGCGCGTTTGCCGGCACTGTTGCAACAGCATCACCCGCGCTGGGTAGTGGTGGAGCTTGGCGGCAACGATGGCCTACGCGGTTTTGCGCCTGCGCAAACCGAACAGACGCTACGTAAAATCATTCAGACGGTGAAAGCCGCCGATGCCCAACCGTTACTGATGCAAATTCATCTGCCCGCTAACTACGGTCGCCGTTATAATGAATCCTTTAGCGCCATTTATCCTAAGCTCGCCAAAGAGTTCGATATTCCTCTGTTACCGTTTTTTATGGAAGAGGTATATCTGAAACCGCAGTGGATGCAGGATGACGGCATTCATCCCAACCGCGACGCCCAGCCGTTTATTGCCGACTGGATGGCGAAGCAGTTGACCCCTTTTCTCTCCTGAATAATTCGAGTTGCATGAGGGCGGCACGTAAGAGAATGTCCAGGAGCATAGATACCTATGTGACTGGAGTAAACGAACGCACAGGCAACTTGAAGTATGACGGGTATAGTTAACCACGACTCTTAAATCAACGGAGATCCTGACAGGTAAAGTTATGCAAAAATCGGTCTTAATAACAGGATGTTCCAGCGGAATCGGTCTGGACAGCGCGCTTGAACTTAAACGCCAGGGCTTTCAAATCCTGGCGGGCTGCCGCAAACCTGATGATGTCGCCCGGATGAACAGTATGGGATTTACCGGCGTGTTGATCGATCTCGACTCCCCTGAAAGCGTGGATCGTGCCGCCGATGAAGTGATCGCCCTGACCGATAATCGTCTGTATGGGATCTTTAACAATGCCGGCTACGGCGTGTATGGCCCCCTTTCCACCATCAGCCGTGAGCAGATGGAGCAACAGTTTTCCAGTAATTTCTTCGGCGCGCATCAGCTTACCATGCGCTTACTTCCCGCCATGTTGCCGCATGGCGAAGGACGCATTGTGATGACCTCATCGGTGATGGGGCTGATTTCCACCCCAGGGCGCGGCGCTTACGCCGCCAGCAAATATGCGCTCGAAGCCTGGTCTGACGCGCTACGTATGGAGCTACGGCACACAGGCATTAAAGTGAGTCTGATAGAACCGGGACCAATTCGTACCCGTTTTACGGATAACGTTAACCAGACGCAGCGTGATAAACCGGTAGAAAATCCCGGCATCGCCGCACGTTTCACCCGCGATCCTGACGCGGTAGTAGCGAAAGTGCGTCATGCTTTTGCAAGCGATAAACCCAGGCTGCGCTATCCCGTTACGCTGGTCACCTGGGCAGTGATGGCGCTGAAACGCCTATTGCCGGGCCGGATGCTGGATAAAATTTTACAAAGCTGAGTTGAAGCGCGCCCGTCAGCCCCCATGTAAACGTGACACAGACAAAAGAGAGCGACGCCATGTCCGTACAGAACATTGTCAATATTAATGAATCCAACCTGCAGCAGACCTTAGAGCAGTCCATGACCACGCCGGTACTGTTCTATTTCTGGTCTGAACGCAGCCAACACTGTCTGCAATTAACGCCAGTGCTGGAAAGTCTGGCTGCCCAGTACCACGGTCAGTTTATTCTGGCAAAGCTGGACTGCGACGCCGAACAGATGATCGCCGCTCAGTTTGGTCTGCGCGCCATCCCGACAGTCTATCTGTTCCAGAATGGCCAACCGGTCGATGGTTTCCAGGGACCGCAGCCGGAAGAGGCGATCCGCGCTCTGCTGGATAAAGTACTGCCGCGTGAAGAAGAGCTAAAAGCGCAACAAGCGATGCAGTTAATGCAGGAGGGCAACTATGTTGACGCGCTGCCGTTGCTCAAAGACGCCTGGCAGCTCTCTTCGCAGAACAGTGAGATTGGCCTGTTACTGGCGGAAGCGCAAATTGCGCTGAACCGCTCTGAAGAGGCCGGAGCGGTGTTAAAAACTATCCCGCTACAGGATCAGGATACCCGTTATCAGGGGCTGGTCGCGCAGATCGAACTGCTTAAACAGGCGGCGGATACGCCGGAAATTCAGCAACTTCAGCAGCAAGTCGCGGAGAATCCGCAGGATGCGGCTTTGGCAACGCAACTGGCGTTGCAGTTGCACCAGGTCGGACGTAATGAAGAAGCGCTGGAATTGCTGTTCAGCCATCTGAGAAAAGATCTTGCCGCCGCCGAGGGACAGACGCGCAAAACCTTCCAGGAGATCCTTGCCGCGCTCGGCACCGGCGACGCGCTGGCGTCGAAATACCGCCGCCAGTTGTACGCGCTACTGTATTAATCCTCTCTTGCCTGATGGCGCGCTTATCTGGCCTACCTGTCGTCCTCAGGCCGGATAAGGCGCTTGCGCCATCATCCGGCAACTATCATGATTTCTTGAGCGGCATCACTACCAACTGATGACGCGAATTATAGAACTTCCGGTAGGTTAAATAGCAGGCAATGATGGTAGACAGGCTGGCTGTCGACAACAGCATAAACGTTACCATAATTTGATATTTAATCGCTTTTACCGGATCGATCCCGGCAAAAATCAGCCCGGACATCATCCCCGGCAGGCTCACCAGCCCAACGGTCTTTGCCGAGTCGATCGTCGGGATAAGCGATGCGCGGATGCTATCGCGGATAAGCCCGGCGGAGGCCATTTTCGGCGTTGCGCCCAAACTTAACTTTTCCTGGATTTGCTGCTGCTCGCTATGAAAACGCAGCCCCAGTTGGTTGTAGCACAGCCCTACCGCTACCATCGCATTACCGGCGACCATGCCAGCGATGGGAATCACCTGCATCGGCGCAAATTCAATCGAACCGGTAAGCACCAGTACCGTCAGCGTTAGCCCGGCGCCGACGGTGATGGCGATAAACGAGGAGAGAAATGCCTTATCGATATATTTACTGCGCTTTTGCGCGTTCCATGCGGCGTTAAAACAGATGAACAGCACCATCAGCAGCGTCAGGGCGGCATGATTAACGCCAAAGATGTATTTCAGTACATAGCCGACAATAATGAGCTGTATCACCGCCCGGCATACGCTCCACAGAATATCTTTTTCCAGCGCCAGCTTTTCCTTGTGACTGATGAGCATCGCGACCACCACCAGCAGCATCGATAACGCCAGCGAGGTATTGGTAATATTATGCTCGTTCATAACGCGCCTCCTGCATCTCTCCGGCAGATGGCGTTAACGTTATCACCTTATCCGCGTGTTGAATTTCATCTTTATCATGCGTTACCCACAAGACAGCGACCTGCTTATCGCGAACATAGCGATGAATAATATCATTCACATTCCGTTTGTTATGTTCATCCAGCGCGCTGGTTATTTCGTCGAGTAACAGTATTTTCGGCAGAAACTGTAGATTACGAATTAGAGCAATACGCTGTTTTTCTCCACCGGAAAGCGCGGTAATCGGTTTTTGCAGAATCGTCTCCGGCAGTTCAAAACGCGCCAGATCGTCTGCGAAGGCTGTCGGCTGCGGGCGCTGATGGCGAATTTGCCAGGGAAAAATCAGGTTATCGTAAACCGTATCACCAAATAGCGCTGGCGTCTGAGCGCAATAAGAAACCTGCTGGCGATAGGCTTCCGGACTCAGAGTAGTAATATCCTGCCCCTCAAAAAGAATCACGCCGATATCAGGGCTTATTAATGAGGCCACCATTTTCAACAACGTACTTTTTCCGCAGCCAGAAGGACCGGTAATTAACTTAAATTCGCCGCGTTGCAGCGTAAAACTGATGTTATTCACTATTTTTGTCGTCGCAGTCCGGTAACCGACCTGCTTTAACTCAAGCAACATGCTACGTTCTGTCATTTATTGCGCATCCGTTGTTCATATTTTTATAGCGATAGTGTATCCCTGTAATTAATAAGGGGGGAACATGCTTTACTGAATCAGGTATAATTCGCTTAATTCGTCAGCAAAATCGGTTTATGGACAACGCAACAGGAGGTTTAGCTATGCTCATTCTTATCCCTATTCTCATTTTCGTCGCGCTGGTGATCGTCGGCGCGGGCGTCAAAATCGTTCCGCAGGGATACCAGTGGACGGTGGAGCGCTTTGGACGTTACACCAAAACCCTGCAGCCGGGATTAAGCCTTGTTGTACCGTTTATGGACAGAATTGGCCGCAAGATCAATATGATGGAGCAAGTGCTGGATATTCCGTCGCAGGAGGTGATCTCAAAAGATAACGCCAACGTCACTATCGATGCGGTCTGTTTTATTCAGGTTATCGATGCGCCGCGCGCCGCTTATGAAGTCAGTAACCTGGAACTGGCGATCATTAACCTGACCATGACCAATATCCGTACGGTGCTCGGTTCGATGGAGCTGGATGAAATGCTCTCCCAGCGCGACAGCATCAACACGCGGCTGCTGCATATTGTCGATGAAGCCACCAACCCGTGGGGAATTAAAGTTACCCGTATCGAAATTCGCGATGTCCGCCCTCCGGCGGAATTGATCTCCTCGATGAACGCCCAGATGAAAGCGGAACGTACCAAACGCGCCTATATCCTTGAGGCCGAAGGGGTACGTCAGGCGGAAATCCTGAAAGCCGAGGGGGAAAAACAGTCGCAGATTCTGAAAGCCGAAGGCGAACGTCAGTCCGCTTTCCTGCAGGCGGAAGCGCGCGAACGTTCCGCCGAAGCGGAAGCCCGCGCTACGCAGATGGTGTCTGAAGCCATCGCCGCCGGGGATATTCAGGCGATAAACTACTTCGTGGCGCAGAAATACACCGAAGCGTTACAGCAAATCGGCTCGGCGAATAACAGCAAAGTGGTCATGATGCCGCTGGATGCCAGCAGTCTGATGGGCGCTATCGCCGGGATCAGCGAGCTGGTTAAGGACAGCGCCAGCGAACGGAAAAAAGCATGATAGCGATGATTCTGGTACATCCGCATATCTTCTGGCTTAGCCTCGGCGGCCTGTTGTTGGCTGCGGAAATGCTCGGCGGTAACGGCTATTTGCTGTGGAGCGGCGTGGCGGCAGTGATTACCGGCTTAACCGTCTGGCTCTTACCGCTCGGCTGGGAATGGCAGGGCGTGCTGTTTGCGGCCTTAACGTTGCTGGCGGCCTGGCTTTGGTGGCGCTGGCTGGCGCGTCGCGTGCGGGAACAGAAGCCGACCGACAGCCGCCTTAACCAACGCGGACAACAACTGGTAGGCCGCCGGTTTATGCTTGATGCCGCGTTAGTGAACGGACGGGGTCATATGCGTGTCGGCGACAGCTCGTGGCCGGTATGCGCTGACGAAGACCTGCGCGCAGGTACGCATGTCGAAGTGATCGCCGTGGAAGGCATCACCTTACGCATTCGCGCCGTTTAATCAACGTGGCTTTTGCGCCTTGTGATGACAGCAGCCGGAAAGATTATCAATAATCGGGCAGTCGGCGCTGTCATCGCCGGGACAACTCTCCGCCAGCGCCAGCAATTGATCGCGCATTGATTGCAGCTCGCTGATATGGCGCTCGATCTCCGCGACCTTTTCCAGCGTCCGCTTTTTCACATCTGCGCTATGGCGTCGCGGATCGTTAAACAGATTGACCAGTTCGCCACACTCTTCCAGATTAAACCCCACCTGCCTCGCCTGTCGCAGCAACGTCAGCTCGTTTAAATGCTTCTGCGTGTAGGTGCGATAACCATTTTCGCTACGTAATGGCGGCGTCACCAGACCTTTCTCTTCATAAAACCGAATGGCTTTGCTGGTTAAACCGGTTTTTTTCGCCACATCGCTAATATTCATATTTCCCCCTTGACCTTAACCTTGCTGGAAGGTTTAACCTTTATCACAGTGAGTCACTACGATTACTAAGGTCAATGAATTGATGACCAATCATAAAGGAGTTTTTACTATGTCTCAAACTATCGACCTGACCCTGGACGGTTTGTCCTGCGGTCATTGCGTTAAACGCGTGAAAGAAAGTCTTGAACAACGTCCGGATGTTGAGCTGGCGGACGTCACCGTAACCGAAGCGCACGTTACCGGTACCGCCAGTGCGGACGCGTTAATTGAAACCATCAAACAAGCCGGGTATGGCGCGACGTTAAGCCACCCAAAGGCTAAACCGCTGACGGAGTCATCAATCCCGTCGGAAGCACTGGCAGCGGTTCCTCATGAGCTTCCGGTAGCGACGGCCGATGAAGAAAGCCAACAGTTGCTGTTAAGCGGCATGAGCTGCGCCAGTTGTGTCACCCGCGTACAACATGCGCTACAAAGCGTACCGGGCGTCACGCAGGCACGGGTAAACCTGGCGGAACGCACTGCGCTGGTGATGGGCAGCGCGTCCGCCGCTGATTTAGTGCAGGCGGTGGAAAAAGCCGGCTACGGCGCAGAGGCGATTGAAGATGACATCAAACGCCGCGAGCGCCAGCAGGAAACCGCCATCGCCACCATGAAACGTTTTCGCTGGCAGGCCATCGTCGCTCTGGCGGTCGGTATACCGGTCATGGTCTGGGGGATGATCGGCGATAACATGATGGTGACCGGCGACAACCGCAGCCTGTGGCTGGCTATTGGCCTGATCACGCTTGCGGTGATGGTCTTTGCGGGCGGTCATTTTTACCGTAACGCGTGGAAAAGCCTGCTGAACGGCACGGCGACGATGGATACGCTGGTGGCGCTCGGCACCGGGGTCGCCTGGCTCTACTCCATGAGCGTCAACCTGTGGCCGCAGTGGTTCCCGATGGAAGCGCGGCACCTTTATTACGAAGCCAGCGCGATGATTATCGGTCTGATTAATCTCGGACACATGCTGGAAGCGCGCGCCCGTCAGCGTTCCTCAAAAGCGCTGGAAAAATTACTCGATCTCACCCCGCCCACCGCACGCGTCGTGACAGAAGACGGCGAAAAAAGCGTCCCGTTGGCGGACGTTCAGCCAGGGATGCTGTTGCGGCTCACTACCGGCGATCGCGTGCCGGTGGATGGCGAAATTACCCAGGGCGAAGCGTGGCTTGATGAAGCCATGCTGACCGGCGAACCCATTCCACAGCAAAAAGGCGAAGGCGATAGCGTTCATGCCGGCACCGTCGTCCAGGACGGCAGCGTCCTGTTCCGCGCCAGCGCGGTGGGCAGTCATACCACGCTGTCACGCATTATTCGCATGGTACGCCAGGCGCAAAGCAGTAAACCGGAAATTGGCCAACTGGCCGATAAAATCTCCGCGGTGTTCGTTCCCGTCGTCGTGGCCATTGCGCTGTTCAGCGCCGCTATCTGGTATTTCTTCGGACCGGCGCCGCAAATTGTTTATACGCTGGTCATCGCCACCACCGTACTGATTATCGCCTGCCCTTGCGCATTAGGCCTGGCGACGCCAATGTCGATTATTTCCGGCGTAGGCCGCGCTGCCGAATTCGGCGTGCTGGTACGCGACGCCGATGCCCTGCAACGCGCCAGTACGTTGGATACCCTCGTTTTTGATAAAACCGGGACGCTGACGGAAGGCAAGCCGCAAGTGGTGGCGGTAAAAACCTTTAACGGCGTTGAGGAAGCTCAGGCATTACGTCTGGCAGCCGCGCTCGAACAAGGCTCCAGCCACCCGCTGGCCCATGCGATTCTGGAAAAAGCCGGCGACGATAAACTGCCTCAGGTGAACGGTTTCAGAACGCTGCGCGGACTGGGCGTCAGCGGTGAAGCGGAAGGTCATCAACTGCTTCTGGGGAACCAGGCGTTGCTGAACGAACAGCACGTCGCCACGGATGATATGACGGCGGAAATCACCGCGCAGGCCTCGCAAGGCTCTACTCCGGTCCTGCTGGCGATTGACGGTAAAGCGGCGGCGTTACTGGCGGTACGCGATCCATTGCGCAGCGATAGTATTGCCGCGCTTGAACGCCTGCACAACGCCGGATACCGTCTGGTGATGCTCACCGGGGATAACCCAACGACGGCTAACGCGATTGCCAAAGAAGCGGGTATTGATGAAGTGATTGCGGGCGTTCTGCCGGATGGCAAAGCCGATGCGATTAAACGTCTGCAAAGCCAGGGTCGTCAGGTTGCGATGGTCGGCGATGGTATCAACGATGCGCCCGCGCTGGCGCAGGCGGACGTCGGTATCGCGATGGGCGGCGGCAGTGATGTGGCGATTGAAACCGCGGCGATTACGCTGATGCGCCATAGTCTGATGGGCGTGGCGGATGCGCTGGCCATTTCGCGCGCGACGTTGCGCAATATGAAGCAAAACCTGCTTGGCGCATTTATCTACAACAGCATTGGTATCCCGGTGGCCGCCGGTATTCTGTGGCCGTTTACCGGTACCTTGTTAAACCCGGTAGTAGCGGGTGCGGCAATGGCGCTGTCTTCCATTACCGTCGTGAGCAATGCCAACCGGCTATTGCGCTTTAAACCGAAAGCGTAAAAAGTCCTATCAGGCAGCATTAGCTGCCTGATATATTATTAAGCCATCAGTAATTTACCGTATCAATATATAAAAATTTAACCGCACATCCTGTAGAAAAATAAAAAACAACATTTTATAATGTTTTTTTGAATCATAAGGATGTGTTATTTATGTTTAGAAAAGCAGTTACTCTTCTTTTCCTGCTTTCTCCCGCAGTTAGTTATGCAGGATTATTTGATTCCAGTCCAGAGTTAAAATGCGGCAACGATAATGCAGTCACGGCGGCAAAAGAGTGGATCTATAATGAAGCATTAGGTCGTTTACAGCAAGACTATATTAAAGCGCCTTCCACGCTTTTCTTCGATATCCCCCAGACTCAGTACGAGCAGCAACTCCGGGCTATTCCTGTTCAATTCAGTGATGTAATAACGCAAAATCCTCAATCAGAAAATGCCAACCTACGAATTTGCTCGGCTACCGTCGCCATGGGTATTCCTCAGTCATTGTTTAAAGTAATTAAATACTTACCAGATACTCTATTCTATATTTCACAAGGGAATGGACAGGTAATAAACAATACGGTGACCTGGAAAGAGGTTAACTACAATATCCAGCTTGCTGACAACAACAAAGATATTGTCGTCACCCCGGTGAAAAAAACCGATAAATTGGCGTGGTCTATTTATGTAATGGCAAGAATGACGGTATCTGGTGATAATCTCATAAAGAAAAAAAATAGCTCACTGATTGAAATCGCAGCAAAGAAATTTGAGAGTAGAGATCGCGAGCTTAATCAGGTCTGGAATTCACTACCCGCCTCTGCCCGAACGGCATTAAAACAAGAGCAGCGAGTCTGGGTGACAAAAAAAGAGCAGCAGTGCGGCAAACTTAGCGATGCAAAATCCGAGGCCATACCTGCTGAAAAGCGCATCAGTATTTATAAATGCCAGCTTGAAATGACCATCGCCAGAACGGCCTATCTCGACGGCAGCGAATAACCCGACCGATCGTTGACGTCCCGTCAGGGCGCATTGCGCCCTTTTCTCCAACGCGCTAGCATGAGCTTTTTCAAAGGGAGCGCGTATGGAGCTATTAAATCAACTTAAACGTTTATGGCGCGCGCTGCGTGGTACCCCAAATAGTTGGCCTGCTATCGATCTCTCCCTGCCCGGCGGTCGTCATCTGCATCTGGTTGGCAGTATTCATATGGGGACGCGCGATATGGCTCCTCTTCCAGCAAAGCTGGTGAAAAAGCTACGCCAGGCCGACGCGCTGGTCGTTGAAGCGGATATTTCTGGTAACGAAACGCCATTCAGCAATCTCCCCAAATACCCGCCGTTGGTCGAACGTCTCAGCGCCGGGCAGCTAAGCGCACTGGAAAAACGGGTCAGCGAGTTGGGTATGCCGCTGATCCATTTTGATAATCAACCTTTATGGCAGATAGCTATGGTGCTACAGGCCACGCAGGCGCAACGGCTGGGATTGCGCCCGGACTATGGCATTGATTATCAGCTATTACAGGCTGCCCGCGAAATGTCGCTGCCGGTGCAAGAGCTGGAAGGGGCGAAACACCAGCTCGAACTACTCTGCGATCTGCCCGATGGCGGGATGGCGCTGCTCGACGACACGCTGACGCACTGGCACACCAACGCACGGCTTTTGCAGGTGATGATCGGCTGGTGGCTTGAACAGCCGCCGACCAGCGTCGGCGCTTCGCTCCCCAGAACGTTTAGCCAACCGCTGTATGATGTACTGATGGTAAAACGCAATGAAGCCTGGCGCGACGCGCTGCTGGCACTGCCGCCGGGACGCTACGTGGTAGCCGTAGGGGCGCTACATCTGTACGGCGAAGGCAACCTACCGCAAATATTGAAATAAAAAAATGGCCAATATCGCTATTGGCCCGTCAAAGAGGAATTTCATCGTTATTATTATCCCGACGCTTTCGCTTCGGATCTTCAGATTGTCGCTCAAAGTTGCCGCAACTGCCAAGACCTAATGCACAAGATTATACTATTTTTTAGTCCGCTTTCGGGCGTATGCTGATGGCAAATCACGTCTGTAGTAAGAAGGAACGTTATGACACCCGCAGTTAAGTTACTCGAAAAAAACAAGATTCCGTTTAACATTCACACCTACGATCACGATCCGAATGAAACTAACTTTGGCGATGAAGTGGTGCGTAAGCTCGGGCTAAACGCCGATCAGGTGTATAAAACGCTTTTGGTTGCCGTGAATGGCGATATGAAGCAACTGGCCGTCGCCGTAACGCCTGTAGCCGGGCAGCTGGATTTGAAAAAAGTCGCCAAAGCTCTGGGCGCGAAAAAGGTCGATATGGCCGACCCGATGGTGGCGCAACGCACCACGGGATATCTGGTCGGCGGGATCAGTCCGCTGGGACAGAAGAAACGGCTGCCCACGCTGATTGACGCGCCTGCCCGCACGTTTGCCACTATTTATGTTTCCGGTGGTAAACGCGGGCTGGATATTGAACTGGCGGCTGACGATTTGGCCGCCATACTGGGTGCTAAATTCGCTGATATCGCGCGTCGGGATTAAGCCTGCGTAAAATACATTGCCGGATAGCGGCGCAAACGCCTTATCCGGCCTACAGCAGACATAATCCGTAGGCCTTAAGGCTGCGCGCCATCAGGCAGAAATGGCTATCCGTACCGCTACAGCCAGCTCACCTCACCCTTTGGCGTAAACGCCGCCGCATCCAGCGGTGAATTCTGCTGAATAAACTCTTTCAGCACTTCCGCGTCAATAAACCCGGTATTCACGTATCCCGGTTTGTTATCGATGCGCGGATAACCATCGCCGCCCGTGGCGTTGAAACTCAGCGTCGCCATGCGATAGGTTTTGGCCGGATCAACAGGCTCGCCTTTGATTTTCAGATCGGTGAGCTTGCCCTCTTTGGCGACAAAGCTCACATTGGCGAACTGTGGATAGGCGCCGGAGTCCGGCTTCATCTGCGCTACGGCGGTGAGATAATCAACCACCTCTTTGCCACTCATATCGGCATACACCACAATGTTGCCGAACGGCTGTACCTTGAGCACGCTTTTATAGGTAATATCTCCCGCCTCAATCGAGTCGCGAATACCGCCGCCGCTCATCACGCCAAAATCGGCGCCGGTGCGCGCGATCTGCGCAGCCAGAATCACCCGTCCCATATTGGTCTGGACAAATCTGACCTTACTGCGATCGCCTTCAAGAAGGCCATTCACGCTACCAATTTTCACCTCCAGTTGCGCTTTACCTTTATTCTGGAACGGCGTTAATAACGAGAGCATTTGCGGATTTTCGGCGATTTCCGGCGTGTAAAGTACACGCTCGCTTTTCCCGTTATCCCAGGTCACTTTTTTCTTGAGATTTACCGGAATAAGCTGGTAGTTAACCATTTTCATCTCGCCGTTACGGAATTCGAAATCCGCGCGGCCCACATATTTACCCCACTCATGCGCCTGCACGATCCAGATACCATTTTGCTTATCCGGCGCGCAGGGCGTTCCCGGTACGTAATTCACCTGTTTTTTATTTTCCGACGCCATGCATACCGGGTCTTGTGAGTGACCGCCCACAATCATCGCCAACGAACCGGCAGGCAGGCTACGCGCCATCTCAACGTCGCCCGGCGCGTTCGAACCGTGATCGCCGTTGTCATAATGTCCCATATGCGTGGTCGCGATAATCACGTCCGGTTTTTCATTCATATTAAGTTCCTGAATCACCACGTTTGCTTCTTCAGCAGGTTTACGAAACTCAATATCGGTGAAATATTCCGGGTTGCCTATTTTCGCCGTGTCATCGGTGGTTAAGCCAATTACCGCGATTTTTATATCCTGGCGTGTAAAAATAGCCCACGGCTTAAACAGACGCTCGCCGGTACTTTTTTGATAAATATTGGCGGAAAGAAAGGGAAACTTCGCCCACTTTTCCTGCTGGCGCAATACGGTGAGCGGGTTATCAAACTCATGATTACCGACGGCCATAGCGTCGTAGCCAATCAGATTCATCCCGCGGAAATCGGGCTCCGCATCCTGGAGATCGGATTCCGGCACCCCGGTATTAATGTCGCCGCCGGATAACAACAGGACGCTTCCCCCCTCTTGCGCCACCTCTTTACGGATACTGTCCACCAGCGTTTTTTGCGCCGCCAGACCATATTCGCCATATTCGCTGCGCCAGAAGTGACCGTGGTGATCGTTGGTATGCAGGATAGTAATTTTATAGGTTTTATCTTTTTCGTAAGCCTGTGCAGGCTGAGTCGTCAGCGCGAACGCCGCCAGTAACGCCAGCGCCACACCCCGTTTCAAAAATTTCATCTTTCTCTCCCTGACTCAATATCAACCGCAGAAATTACCTTTCCTTGCAATAATAGACAAATATGTTTTCAGAATTGAGACTTCCTTCAAACACATTTCAC
This sequence comes from Salmonella sp. A7, assembly GCF_020181675.1. Taxonomy (NCBI): domain Bacteria; kingdom Pseudomonadati; phylum Pseudomonadota; class Gammaproteobacteria; order Enterobacterales; family Enterobacteriaceae; genus Salmonella; species Salmonella sp. A7. The sequence continues at coordinate 3,288,302 of NZ_CP084001.1, forward strand.
AGGTATGTTAGGCAAGTAATAATTACACATCCTACTATCTCCAACATCGCATAAAATTTAAGTGACTTTCTATGGCCATGAGTGAACCAACCCAGCCGTTAGCCGGCGCGCCCGCAGCGGCCGCTAAAGCACGTACTTCGTTTGGTATTTTGGGCGCGATCAGTCTTTCCCATCTGCTGAACGATATGATCCAGTCGCTAATCTTAGCCATTTATCCCCTGTTGCAGGCGGAGTTCTCGCTGACCTTCGTCCAGATAGGTTTGATCACCCTGACGTTCCAGCTCGCCTCATCGCTGCTGCAACCGGTCGTCGGCTACTGGACGGATAAGTATCCCATGCCGTGGTCGCTGCCTGTCGGCATGTGTTTTACCCTGAGCGGGTTGGTACTGCTGGCAATGGCGGGAAGTTTTGGCGGCGTATTGCTCGCTGCGGCGCTGGTGGGTACCGGCTCGTCCGTTTTTCACCCGGAATCGTCCCGCGTGGCGCGCATGGCCTCCGGCGGACGTCATGGTCTGGCGCAGTCTATCTTCCAGGTCGGCGGAAACTTCGGCAGTTCATTGGGCCCGCTGCTGGCCGCCGTGATTATCGCGCCCTATGGCAAAGGGAATGTCGCCTGGTTTGTGCTGGCCGCGCTGCTGGCGATCGTGGTGCTGGCGCAGATCAGCCGCTGGTATGCAGCCCAGCACCGGATAGCGAAAGGCAAGCCAAAAGCGATAATCGCTAACCCGCTGCCGCGCAATAAAGTCGTGCTGGCGGTCAGCGTGTTATTGCTACTCATTTTCTCGAAATATTTTTATATGGCGAGCATCAGTAGCTATTACACCTTTTATCTGATGCAAAAATTCGGATTATCAATACAAAACGCGCAGCTCCATCTGTTTGCCTTCCTGTTTGCGGTGGCTGCCGGGACGGTAATCGGCGGGCCGGTGGGCGATAAAATCGGCAGAAAATATGTGATATGGGGCTCTATTCTCGGCGTCGCGCCGTTTACCCTTGTTTTACCCTACGCCACGCTGTACTGGACGGGGATTTTAACGGTGATTATCGGCTTTATTCTCGCGTCGGCGTTTTCCGCCATTCTGGTGTATGCCCAGGAGCTGCTGCCAGGACGCATCGGTATGGTTTCCGGCCTGTTTTTCGGGTTTGCCTTCGGAATGGGAGGCCTGGGCGCAGCGGTGTTGGGGCTGATTGCCGACCATACCAGTATCTATTTAGTTTATAAAATCTGTGCTTTCCTGCCGCTTCTGGGGATACTGACCATATTCTTACCTGATAATCGACATAAAGCGTGATTTTATGGCGGTTAAAGGTACGCTTTAACCGCCTGTACATCCTGATGCCATCTTGCTTTGTCCATCCCATACTTATCACTTTTACGTTCCGTGCTCTTTTTGCCTTCAGATCGTATCTTTTTATAAAACACAACCATTTTTTATAAACATCCTGATTGAAATTGTCATAAACTATTACCCGGAGTTTTGGAGTCCAGCAACCAAAGGAGACGGAATGCATCACGCTACCCCGCTTATCACCACCATTGTCGGCGGCCTTGTGCTCGCTTTTATTCTCGGCATGATTGCCAACAAATTGCGTATTTCTCCACTGGTGGGATATCTGTTAGCGGGCGTTCTGGCGGGACCTTTTACCCCTGGTTTTGTTGCGGATACCAAACTGGCGCCGGAGCTGGCGGAGCTCGGCGTGATTCTATTGATGTTCGGCGTCGGGCTGCATTTTTCGCTGAAGGATTTGATGGCGGTAAAGTCTATCGCCATTCCCGGCGCTGTCGCTCAGATAGCGGTGGCGACGCTGCTGGGTATGGCGCTTTCCGCCGTGCTGGGATGGTCATTAATGACCGGCATCGTTTTTGGGCTCTGTCTGTCTACCGCCAGTACCGTCGTCCTGCTGCGCGCGCTTGAGGAGCGACAACTCCTTGATAGCCAGCGCGGACAAATCGCCATCGGCTGGCTGATTGTCGAAGATCTGGTGATGGTGCTGACGCTGGTCTTGCTGCCCGCCGTTGCCGGCATGGTGGAAAAAGGCGATGTCGGCATAGCCTCGCTGACGGTCGATATGGGGATAACCATTGGTAAAGTGGTAGCGTTTATCGCCATCATGATGCTGGTCGGACGCCGCCTGGTGCCGTGGATTATGGCCCGCAGCGCCGCCACCGGTTCGCGCGAATTATTTACCCTTTCCGTACTGGCGCTGGCGTTAGGCATTGCGTTTGGCGCGGTAGAACTGTTTGACGTCTCTTTTGCGCTGGGTGCGTTCTTCGCTGGAATGGTGCTTAATGAGTCGGAACTGAGTCACCGGGCGGCGCACGATACTTTGCCGCTGCGCGACGCCTTTGCCGTCCTGTTTTTTGTTTCCGTCGGCATGTTGTTCGATCCGTTAGTCTTGATTCAACAGCCGCTGGCGGTGCTGGCGACGCTTGCTATTATCGTCTTTGGCAAATCGATCGCTGCATTTTTCCTGGTGCGTATGTTCGGCCACTCGCCGCGAACCGCGCTGACCATTGCCGCCAGCCTGGCGCAAATCGGCGAGTTCGCCTTTATTCTCGCCGGACTCGGCATGGCGCTCAACCTGCTGCCGCAAGCGGGACAGAACCTGGTGCTGGCAGGCGCTATTTTGTCGATTATGCTTAATCCCGTACTGTTTACCCTGCTGGAGAAGTATCTGGCGAAAACCGAAACGCTGGAAGAGCAAACTCTGGAAGAGGCTATCGAAGAAGAGAAGCAAATTCCGGTGGATATCTGTAATCATGCCCTGCTGGTGGGTTTTGGCCGCGTAGGCAGTCTGCTGGGAGAAAAATTACTGGCGGCGGGGATTCCGCTGGTGGTTATCGAAACGTCCCGTACCCGCGTGGATGAGCTGCGCGAACGCGGGATTCGCGCCGTGCTGGGCAACGCCGCTAACGAAGAAATCATGAATCTGGCGCATCTGGACTGCGCCCGCTGGCTGTTGTTGACCATCCCCAACGGTTACGAAGCCGGCGAGATTGTCGCCTCAGCGCGGGAAAAAAGTCCTGATATCGAGATAATCGCCCGCGCGCACTATGATGATGAAGTGAAATATATTACCGAGCGGGGAGCCAATCAGGTAGTGATGGGCGAGCGAGAAATTGCCCGGGCGATGTTGGAACTGCTTGAAACGCCGCCCGCAGGTGAAGTCGTCGCCAGTTAAGGGTTTGCCGGACGGCCCGATGCGCGCAGCGCTATCGGGCAAGCCAGATTAGCGATCCCAGTACGACTCTTCCAGGCTGTCCTCACGCTCCGGCAGCCCGCGTGTCAGACGCGGAGAATGCTGGTTCAGTACCTGATAACTGACACGGTTAGCATATTTACACACCTGCGCCAGCGACGAATAGGTCAGCCAGGTGAATTTGTGCTTACTGGAGTTCGGTACGTTGCTACGATGGTAACTGTTCGCCGTAATATCGTGCAGCAGCGCCGCCAGCGCGCCATCGCCCGCGCCGTTGGTGTTCATGATTTTTTCCGGCCCGCCCATATACGGCGCAATATGCGAATAAACGCGCAGCGGATTAGTACAATCTTTATGGCGCATTGCCCGGCTAAATTCATACTGGTTAAATTCAGCAATAGCCCCCGGCAGCAGAGGATGCTGGGTTTTACGTTTTGCTTCCTCTTCGGTGAAGCCTGCCATATATAACCCTATCGGCCCGGCGGTGCATAACACCAGGTCGACCCAGTCCAGCGCCTTATCCGCCGCCAGCAGCGGGTCGTTTTCGCCGGTCAGCGCTTCCGCTTCTTCTTCATTCATTGCCAGAATCGAGACATTCTCTTTGAGAAACGCCTGCCACCACTGCGGATTATCGGCGATCACAAATTTGGTGCCCAGCGTCATGACAACCGGCACGTTATGCTTTTTCGCGTATTCGATCGCTTTCATCGTCGCGTCAGGCATAGGTTCGCCAGGCTTACAGCGCACCAGATATGAGGTCAACACCAGCGCGGAAGCGCCAGCGATCACCGCTTCCGGAATACTTTCCGCCCGTAGCTGATTCATATGGCCGGGGCTGATAGCGAAGGTACGCTCGCCGGATTCGCCAATTAGCGTGAAACAGCGGCCAATCGGGCCATCTACCGCTTGCAAATAATTCAGGTCAGTACGGCTGGAAGTATTACACAGGTAACGATAAGCGTAGCTGCCAATCTCAATGTTGCTGCACATCACGCCCAGTAACACCGAACGGTCATCCGCCAGTACCGAGTAATTATGCATCGTATTGCCTATGGTGCCGCCAGCAAACTGATGGGTGATCAGATTTTCCCGCGTCAGTTCCTGATACAGCTTCTCCGCCACCTCGTCTTCTATCACCAGAGAATGCCCGGCGCTTAATCCATAGCGTGTAATAAAATCGTCATCCACTTTCGCCTCAATATCCACCAACGTCTGGTCGATACCGACGACCCAGGAGGCGTTGGTTTCCTGTTCTGGCTGAATTTGTTGCAACAACGGGTCACGCGCATTGACGGGAAAATAGTGTTTGGATTTACGTTTACCGGGAAATTTCATGATTGTGCTTACGGATGAATAACGGAGCGCTGCATGGTAGCACATTCCCCCCGCTGCGCGCGACGGACGATGGCGTTTCAATATCGGACGACGAGATCGCAGTTTCTCCGGCCGCGTTTTTTACAATGGTTCACTTTCACAAGGAGCGTTTTATGAAGCCGGAAAATAAAATTCCCGTACTCACCCGACTGTCAGACGAAATGACAGCCGTCGTAAACTTCCAGCAACCAGGCCTTCCCCCCTGGCCTGCCGATGGCGATATTGAGACTCAGCGTCAGTATTATCTTCTTGAGCGCCGTTTCTGGAATGCCGACGCGCCGTCCATGACCACCCGCACCTGCGCCGTCCCTACGCCTTATGGCGATGTAACAACCCGGCTCTACTCGCCGCAGCCGACCAGTCAGGCCACCTTATACTATCTGCACGGCGGCGGATTTATCCTCGGTAATCTGGATACGCATGACCGGATAATGCGTCTGCTGGCGCGTTATACCGGCTGCACCGTGATCGGTATTGATTATTCGCTGTCGCCGCAAGCGCGTTATCCGCAGGCCATCGAAGAAACCGTCGCGGTATGCAGCTACTTCTCTCAACATGCCGATGAATACTCGCTCAACGTGGAGAAAATCGGTTTCGCCGGGGATTCCGCAGGCGCCATGCTGGCGCTTGCCAGCGCGCTCTGGCTACGTGATAAGCACATTCGCTGCGGTAACGTTATCGCGATTCTGTTGTGGTATGGGCTGTATGGGTTGCAGGATTCGGTAAGCCGCCGTCTGTTCGGCGGCGCGTGGGACGGCCTGACGCGTGAAGATCTGGACATGTACGAAAAGGCCTATCTGCGTAACGAAGACGATCGGGAATCGCCCTGGTATTGTCTGTTTAATAACGATCTCACGCGTGATGTGCCGCCCTGCTTTATTGCCAGCGCGGAGTTTGATCCGCTCATTGATGACAGCCGCTTGCTGCACCAGACATTACAGGCGCACCAGCAGCCCTGCGAATACAAAATGTATCCCGGCACGCTGCACGCCTTTCTGCACTATTCGCGAATGATGACAATCGCCGACGATGCCTTGCAGGACGGCGCGCGCTTCTTTATGGCGAGGATGAAGACGCCGCGTTAACGGTACGGCGCCGTGAGTTTTAACATCATATCAATATGTTCCGGCGTCGCGTTCAGCGCCGGAATGTACGCATATTTTTTACCGCCCGCTTCAAGGAAAATCTCGCGGTTCTGTTCCGCTATCTCTTCCAGCGTCTCCAGACAATCCGCGGCAAATCCCGGACACATGACCTGAATATGGCCAGTCCCCTTTTCACCCAACATTTTTAGCGTTTCATCGGTGTACGGCGTCAGCCACGGTTCACGGCCAAAGCGCGACTGGAACGTCATCATTACCTTTTCCGGCGGCAGTCCCAATGCGGAAACCAGTTCGCGCGTGGTATCGCGACAGCGCTGCGGGTAGTCATCGCCTTCATCCGCATAACGTTGTGGAATGCCGTGATAGGAGAGCAGAAGCACATCCGGCTCGCCGTGTCTGGCGAACGACTCACGCGCGCTTTTCGCCAGCGCATCGATATAAGCGCCGTCATCCGCGTAATCGCGAATAAATGAGATACCGGGAATACGGCGTTTACGCGCCAGTATCCGCCCCAGTTCGTCCCAGACTGCGCCCACCGTTGAGCAAGAGTATTGCGGGTACAACGGCAGCACGACGATATGGTCGACGTCGCTTGCTAACAGTTCATCGACAGCGCTTTCCAGCGAGGGCGAGCCGTAGCTCATCCCCAGCGCGACGGGCGTGTCTGGCAGCCGCGCGGCCAGCGCCTGTTGCTGTTCGCGGCTATATACCATGAGCGGCGAACCGCCATCCATCCAGATAGATTGATAGAGTTTCGCGACGCGCGGCGAACGCAGCGGTAAAATAACGCCACGCAGCAGCGGCCACCACAGCAGACGAGGAGTATCCACCACGCGTCTGTCGCTTAAAAATTGTTTCAGGTAGCGCTTTACCGCTTCGGGAGTTGGGGCATCTGGCGTGCCAAGGTTAGCCAGCAGGATACCGGTTTTCGTCTGACGCATTGCCGCCTCTTATCTATTCAAATTGTTGATAATTGTAGCGGAAAAGTGATAAAGAAGAACTAATTGCTGCGAGAGGTAAGACGAGAATTTGCCGAATGGCGCTAACGATGCCAGTAGGCCGGATAAGGCGTTCAGGCCTGCGGGATAATGGCAGGCCTGATAAGCGGTTCACTACGCGAAAAAATTAACCGAGGATTTTTTCCAGCGCTGCACGCACGTCGGCAACGGCCTGCGTACCGTCAACTTTAGCGTATTTGGTGTTGCCCGCTTCCGCTTCTTTCTGGTAGTAGCCAATCAGCGGCGCGGTCATCTGATGATATTCCACCAGACGTTTGCGAACGGTCTCTTCCTGATCGTCTTTACGGGTGGTCAGATCTTCGCCGGTGACGTCATCTTTGCCTTCCACTTTCGGCGGATTAAACTTTACGTGGTAAACGCGGCCAGAGGCGGCGTGTACGCGGCGACCCACAATACGGTCAACGATCAGTTCGTCCGGTACGTCGAATTCCAGCACGTAATCCACGACAATACCCGCTTCTTTCATCGCGTCAGCCTGCGGGATCGTGCGCGGGAAACCGTCCAGCAGAAAACCGTTACGGCAGTCTTCCTGGGCGATACGCTCTTTAACCAGCGCAATCACCAGTTCATCGGTCACCAGTTTACCGGCGTCCATGATATCTTTCGCCTGTTTGCCCAACTCGGAGCCTGATTTCACTGCGGCGCGCAGCATATCGCCAGTGGAGATTTGCGGAATACCATATTTCTCCATGATGAACTGAGCCTGAGTTCCTTTACCCGCGCCCGGAGCGCCAAGCAGAATAATACGCATTACGAAAATCCCCTCAAAGGTTGTCGATATTTTTTAAAAAGCGCTAAACGATACCACCATCACGCATTTCGCTCAAGGAAGCCGCCTGATGCTGAAACGGTTAACGAAGAGAAATCGAGAAAAGAGAAGGTATTATAAAAAATGCCGGATGGCGCTGGCGCTTATCCGGCCTACAAACAGTACCCGTCCGTAGGCCGGATAAGATGCTTCGCGTCGCTATCCGGCAATCAGATGAGCGTTATCAGGACACCAGCAACTGGTTCATACGGCGGATAAACTGGTTCGGATCTTCCAGCGTACCGCGTTCAGCGAACAGCGCCTGATCCAGCAGCAGCTCGACCCACTCTTTAAACTGCGCTTCATCCTCGGTATCGGCAGTGCGTTTGACCAGCACATGATCCGGGTTGAGCTCAAAGATGTATTTCACTTCCGGCACGGACTGACCGGCCGCAGCGAACAGTTTCGCCATCTGGGTGCTCATTTCATCCGCATCGGTGGTGACAATCGCCGGCGTGTCGGTTAAACGATGCGTCAGACGCACCTCTTTCACGCGATCGCCCAGCAGGGTTTTGACACGCTCCACGAACGGCTCAAGCGCCTTTTCCGCTTCTTTCGCGTTTTCGTCGACTTCATCTGCCAGTTTTTCGATGGACTCATCGGCTTTAGCGACCGACTGGAATGCTTTACCGTCAAACTCGGTCAGGTAGTTCATCATCCACTCATCGATGCGATCGGAGAGCAGCAGCACTTCAATGCCTTTCTTACGCAGCAGTTCCAGGTGCGGGCTGTTTTTCGCCGCCGCATAGCTGTCTGCGGTGATGTAGTAGATTTTTTCCTGCCCTTCTTTCATCCGGGAGACGTAATCTTCCAGCGACACGGTCTGGGCGGAAGAGTCGGTATGGGTGGAGGCAAAGCGCAACAGTTTGGCGATCGCTTCCTGGTTGGCGTGATCTTCCGCCGGGCCTTCCTTCAGCACCAGACCGAACTGTTTCCAGAAGGTTTGATATTTTTCCGTGTCGTCTTTCGCCAGTTTTTCCAGCATTTGCAGAACACGTTTGGTCAGGGCGCTGCGCAGATTACGCGTTACCGTGCTGTCCTGCAGGATTTCACGGGAGACGTTCAACGGCAGGTCGTTAGAATCAATCAGGCCGCGCACGAAACGCAGATAGTTCGGCATGAACTGCTCGGCATCGTCCATAATGAACACGCGCTGTACGTAAAGCTTCAGACCATGTTTGTGATCGCGGTTCCACAGATCCCACGGCGCCTGCGACGGGATATACAGCAGGCTGGTGTACTCCTGCTTACCTTCCACGCGGTTGTGGCTCCAGGTCAGCGGATCGGTGAAATCATGCGCGATGTGCTTGTAAAACTCGTTGTACTCGTCGTCTTTAATTTCCGACTTGTTGCGGGTCCACAACGCCTGGGCCTTGTTGATTTTCTCCCAGGAAATCACGGTTTCGCCGTCTTTTTCTTCCCGTTTTTCAATCTCTACCGGCAATGCGATGTGATCGGAATATTTGCTGATAATCGAGCGTACGCGCCAGTCATCGAGGAATTCATCTTCGCCTTCACGCAGGTGTAAGGTGATTTCCGTACCACGGTCATTTTTGGTGATATCGGCAACGGTGTATTCGCCTTCGCCTGCCGATTCCCAGAACACGCCATTTTCCGGCTTGTCGCCTGCCGCACGGGTACGTACGGTCACTTTATCGGCCACAATAAACGCTGAGTAGAAGCCTACGCCAAACTGACCGATGAGCTGGCTATCTTTCGCCTGATCGGACCCCATTGATTCGAGGAAAGATTTGGTGCCGGACTTGGCAATGGTGCCTAAGTGGTCAATCACCTCATCACGATTCATCCCCACGCCGTTATCGGCAATGGTCAACGTACGCTTATCTTTATCGAAAGAGACGCGCACACGCAGCTCGCCATCTCCTTCATACAGGTCCGGGTTTGACAGAGCGCGGAAACGCAGCTTGTCCGCCGCATCTGAGGCGTTAGAGATGAGTTCACGCAGGAAGATTTCTTTATTGGAATAAAGAGAATGGATCATCAGGTGCAGAAGCTGTTTAACTTCTGACTGAAAACCACGCGTTTCTTGTCCTTTCATGTGGATAGACCTCAACAATGCCATTTTTAATGGTAAAAATACGTTGAGGGTGAGATGGGGACAAGCGGGTGTGATTTCAAGCGGAGGCCGCGAATGCCGCCTCCGTTTGTTCAGAAAATAATCTTATGGCGTCCCGCCAGCGAGTGGGACAGCGTCGTACCGTCGACCATCTCCAGTTCGCCGCCAACCGGCACGCCGTGGGCGATACGACTGGCTTCGACGCCGGCCTCCGCGCACAGCTCGGCAATATAGTTCGCGGTAGCCTCCCCTTCAACCGTCGGGTTGGTCGCGAGGATCAGCTCACTGATTTTTTCTGACGCCAGCCGCTGTTCCAGACGATCGAGACCGATATCATCCGGCCCGATGCCGTCCAGCGGCGACAGGTGGCCCATCAGCACGAAATACCGCCCGGAAAATTGCCCGGTCTGCTCAATGGCGTAGATATCCGCAGGACTCTCCACCACGCAAATCTGGCCGTTTTCCTGACGCCGCGGGTTCGAACAGATATTACAAACATCCTGCTCGGTAAAGGTGCGGCAGTCGGCGCAGTGGCCGATTTCCGACATCGCCCGGGTCAGCGCCTGCGCCAGGCGCATTCCGCCGCTGCGATCGCGCTGCAACAGGGTAAACGCCATCCGCTGCGCCGACTTAGGGCCGACGCCCGGAAGGCAGCGCAACGCTTCCATAAGCTGAGTTAACAGCGGACTGGTTTGCATCAGAATGGCATCTTAAAGCCTGGCGGCAGTTGCATACCGGAAGAGACGGAGGCCATCTTCTCTTTTTGCGTCTCTTCAATGCGGCGCGCCGCATCGTTGAAGGCCGCAGCGACCAGATCTTCCAGCATCTCTTTGTCATCTTCCAGCAGGCTTGGGTCAATTTCCACGCGGCGGCAGTTATGCGCGCCGTTGATGGTAACCTTCACCAGACCCGCGCCGGATTCGCCGGTCACTTCCAGCTGCGCAATCTCTTCCTGCATTTTCTGCATTTTTTCCTGCATCTGCTGGGCCTGTTTCATCAGATTGCCCAGACCGCCTTTTCCAAACATAAGCTCTCTCTCTTGATGGTTCACAATCGCAAGCCAGGCTTACGATCAAATGGGGCGGATACTCTCTTCATCCAGCTCGGCGTCGAAGAATCGACGCAGCGTCTGAATGTTATTATCCGCGATAATTGACTCACGCGCTTGCGCGAGTTTCTCTTCATAAATAGCCTGACGCCATTCCAGCGGCGTACGCACCGCGGGATTATCATCTTCAACGATGGTCAGTTCAACCGTCGTTCCCGTCAGATCGCTGAGCGCTTGCGCCAGCTTTTGCTGCGCGCCGCTGGAATTGAGGTGCCGCTGCGTCGAGCGCAGATGCAGACAAACCGCGTTGCCGTTCTGCTCCTTCCAGGCATTAAGCGCCACCTGCTCCACCAGCTTAGGCAAAGAAAGCTGGCTTACCTGCGCCGCCCACGGATCGCGCTCAATCGCTTCCGCCGCCAGTTTAGCCGCCAGCTCCGGCGTTTTTTCATGCTCCAGAGCTTTCTTAAGCGCTTTTGGCGTAGCCACCACTTCTTTGGTTTGTACTACCGGCGTGGTGGCCTTCCAGCGATAAGCCTCTTTCTTTACTGGCGCCGTTTCCAGCGCAGACGGCGCCGGGCGCGCCTGTACGCGCTCCGAAACCGAGGCCAGCCGCTCCAGCGCAGAGTTATTCACCGGCCGCGCGCGGGATGCGGCTGCCGGTTCACTCTTTTTTGTTTTGGTTACTCCCTGCGCGCGCTGTAGCTGATTGCGCGCCGCCAGCACCTGACTGGTAGACGCCGGCAGCGGCGCTGGCGATGTCTGCGGCGCGGGCGCCGACTGCTGCTGCACCTGTGGCGGCGTCATTACCGCCGTTGGGGCCACGGCCGCAAAAGACTGCCGCGGCGTTTCAGGCTCCGGCAAGGGCATACGCGGGTGAAACGCCAGCGCACGCAGTAACGTCATTTCAACGCCCATCCGCCGGTCCGGCGCCCAGGGCAATTCTTTGCGACCAATCAACAACGTCTGATAATAGAGCTGAAGGTCGCCGGGAGGCACCGTCCGGGCAAGTTCGCGCATCCGTTGCTCGATAGCCGCCATATCGCTGCCTAACGCGGCAGGCGAAAGTTGCACCATCGCAATACGGTGCAGCAGGCTAAGCATTTCGACCAGCAGCGCTTCCCATTCAATACCGCGCGCCGCCGCCTCGTTGATAAGCGACATGACGCGTTCGCCGTTAGCGTCAACCACTGCCTCGACTAATGACAAAGCCTGGTCGTCGTCCAGCGTACCGAGCATGGCGCTTACCGCCTGCGTCGAAACCTGCCCGTCGCCGCTGGCGATCGCCTGGTCAGTCAGACTTAATGCATCGCGCAGGCTGCCGTCAGCCGCACGTGATAACAACTGCAACGCGCGGGGTTCGTGAGCGATATGTTCCTCATTGAGAATATGCTCAAGCTGATGGCGAATCTGTTCAACATCCAGAGCTTTGAGATGAAACTGTAGGCAGCGCGACAAAATGGTCACCGGCAGCTTCTGCGGATCGGTGGTCGCCAGTAAAAATTTCACATGCGCTGGCGGCTCTTCAAGCGTTTTAAGTAACGCATTAAAGCTGTGGCGCGACAGCATGTGGACTTCATCGATCAGATAGACTTTAAAGCGACCGCGCGCAGGCGCGTACTGGACGTTATCCAGCAGGTCGCGGGTGTCTTCGACTTTGGTACGCGATGCGGCGTCAATCTCAATGAGATCGACAAAACGCCCCTGCTCAATTTCCCGACAATTATCGCAAACGCCGCACGGCGTCGCGGTAATACCGGTTTCGCAGTTCAGCCCCTTCGCCAGCAGTCGGGCGATAGAGGTTTTACCGACGCCGCGCGTGCCGGAAAAAAGATATGCGTGATGAATGCGCCCTAACGACAAGCCGTTCGCCAGTGCGGTCAGCACATGTTCCTGGCCGACGACGTCAGCAAAGGTTTGTGGGCGCCATTTTCTGGCTAAGACCTGATAACTCATTGGCAGGCTCTGAAACGCTGGAAGGTGGATTCATAGAAGGGTAATGCTAACACAACCTCGCCGATACAGCGAGGTTGTCTCTCTGGCTAAAATAGCAGTGCGGATAGCCTGAATCAATGCCCTGGAAACGGCACCAGGCTATAACAGGTAATCCCCTGCTTTTCCAGACGCTGCTCGCCGCCCAGATCGAACAAATTGATGATGAACGCCGCATCGGTGACTTTCCCGCCCAGACGACGGATCAGCTTCACGGTCGCCTCAATGGTGCCGCCAGTCGCCAGCAGATCATCCACGACCAGCACGTTGTCGCCAGGTTTAATCGCGTCGACATGGATTTCCAGCTGATCGGTGCCGTACTCTAATTCATAGGTCTCGGCAATAGTTTCACGCGGTAATTTGCGCGGTTTACGTACCGGAACGAAACCAACGCCCAGCCCAAGCGCAACCGGCGCGCCAAACAGGAAGCCACGCGCTTCGGTGCCGACCACTTTGGTGATACCCGCATTTTTATAACGCTCAACCAACAGTTCAATACTGAGCGCGTAGGCTTTCGGGTCTTCCAGTAAGCTGGTGACATCACGGAAAAGAATGCCCGGTTTCGGGTAATCCTGAATGCTTTTGATGCTGTTTTTGAGAAACTCAAGCTGCTGTGCAGTCGCGGTCATGGATATATGCCTGCTAAGTACGGTGTTACTCACGGCGCAATACTTTTCAGTCAGGGGTAACGCTCGGTTACTCTTTGACCGCCTGCGCCTGTGCTCGAAAACGGTCGAATTTACTGGCTGTGAACGACAATTGCAACAGCGATTCGTGTGCTTCAGCGCTTTTGTTGCTTTTCATCAATCACCGGTATCCGCCACATAAAAATCAGCAGGCAGGCCAAAATAACCAACAGCAGCACCCGCACCCACATCATATTCACCAGCCACAGCGAGATACCAAAGGTCAGCAATATCAACGCGATCGCTCGCGGTTTCGCTCCCGGCGGCATGGCCCGATAGCGCTGCCAGTGGCGCAGATAACCGCCAAACCATGAGCGGTATAACAACCAGGCATGGAAACGCGGCGACGAGCGGGCGAAACACCAGGCCGCCAGTAAAATGAACGGCGTTGTCGGCAACAGGGGCAAAACCACGCCCAATGTCCCTAATACTACCGCCAGCCAGCCAATGATGATTAAAATAGTACGTTGCATAATGCGAATCGTTATCAAACAGAAGGCTACTGTAGCACAGCCTGTCTTATTTTCATCGGGGTGTTGAATTGAAAACCGCTATGCTGTTACAGACGCTGGAAGAGAGGCTGGCGACGCTACGCCAACGCTGCGCGCCGCTGGCGCAACATGCGACGTTAAGCGCGCGCTTTGACCGACACCTTTTCCGTACCCGCAGTACTCTGTTGCAGGGATATCTGGAAGAGGCAGACGCCAATCTCGCCGCGTTGCGTCAGGCGGTAAAACATGAGCAACTGCCGCAAGTCGCCTGGCTGGCGGAACATCTGGCTTCGCAACTGGAGGCGATATCGCGTGAAACCGCCGCCTGGTCGCTGCGCCAGTGGGACGCCGCCGCGCCAGGGCTTGGCCGTTGGCAGCGCAGACGAATACAGCATCAGGAGTTTGAACGTCGACTACTGGCGATGACACAGGAGCGCAAAATTCGTCTGGCGCAGGCGACCGGCCTTGTCGAACAACAAACGCTGCAAAAGGAAGTCGAGATCTATGAAGGACGGCTGGCGCGCTGCCGACATGCGCTGGAGAAAATAGAAAACGTACTGGCGCGTTTAACCCGTTAACCCTGGAGAAAGTATGTCGCTTGAAAATGCCCCTGATGAAGTCAAACTGGCCGTGGATTTAATTGTGCTGCTTGAAGAGAATCGCTTACCGGCACGAACGGTGCTACGCGCGCTGGAAATAGTTATGCGAGATTATGAAAACAAGTTAAAAAGTACGGAAGACGACTCGCAAACAGAGTAATTGCCCTCTGGTTTGTCCTCGTTGTCGCTGACAGAGTGGTCGCTACAGTCAGGCAACAAGGGACGGGTCATGGAACGTCTACCCACCACGCCGCACGATGCGGTATTTCGACAGATGCTGATGCAAAAAGAGGTCGCCCGCGACTTTCTGGCTATCCACTTGCCAGAAGACTTTCTTGCAATCTGCGATCTGGATTCACTGAAGCTGGAGTCAGGGAGTTTTGTTGAAGACAATTTACGCAGCCGCTATTCAGATATTCTCTACTCTCTGCATACCCAACACGGCCCCGGGTATGTTTACGCGCTCATTGAACATCAGAGCAAATCAGACCGGCTGATGGCTTTTCGCCTGATGCGGTACGCCATTGCCGCCATGCAGCGTCATCTGGATGCCGGTCATGATACCTTGCCGCTGGTGGTACCAATCCTCTTTTATCACGGTCCGGAAAGCCCGTGGCCCTATAGCCTTAACTGGCATAATATGTTTGTGAAACCGGATATGGCGAAGGCCTTATACAGCTGCGAATTTGCGCTGGTCGACCTGACGATAATGCCGGATAATCAGCTTTTGCAGCATCGGCGGATAGCGATGTTAGAGCTCCTGCAAAAACACATTCGTCAACGCGATTTAAGCGAACTGCTCGACCCCCTTATCACGCTTTTAACGCAGGATCATTTGACGGACACGCAGCTCAGTGTACTAATCAACTATATGTTGAAAGCAGGAAACGCCGCAGAACCCGGAGCGCTGATTCGTCAACTGGCGCAGGGCGCGCCGCAGTATAAGGAACAACTGATGACAATAGCGGAATGGCTGGAAGAAAAAGGCCGAACGGAAGGGTTGCAAAAAGGCCTTGAGCAAGGGTTAGCACAAGGCCGTGAGGCCGAAGCGCGCGCTATTGCCCGCAAAATGCTTGCCAACGGGCTGGAACCCGGGCTCATCGCCAGCGTCACCGGCATTACGCCGGAAGAGCTTTCTACGCTTTCGCATTAGCGGCGCCGCGCGCACTCATAAAGCGCGCAGCCCACCGCCTTTTAGCTTGCCGCCGGCGCCAGATCGCCGCCGTTGAGATCGCGCTTCACTTCAGTGACTTCGTCACCCTTCGCGTTATGCAGATGTACCTCAAGCTGGTTAAAGGCGATATTGATATCATTTTCACGGCACAGTCGATCGATCGCGCGGTTCAGTTCATCCACCGTATGGCTACGATCGCGCAATTCACGCACGTACAGACGCAGTTCATGATCCAGAGTGCTGGCGCCAAAGGTGGTGAAGAATACGGCAGGTTCCGGATCGTGCATCACCTTCGGATGCTCCATCGCCGCCTGTAGCAAGACTCTTTTCACTTTCTCCAGATCCGAGCCATAAGCCACGCCAAGCCGGATAACCAGACGTGTCGTGGTATCGGAGAGGGACCAGTTAATCAGCCGCTCCGTTACGAACGCTTTGTTCGGAATGATCACTTCTTTACGATCAAAATCGGTAATAGTGGTGGCGCGAATACGAATCTTACTGACCGTGCCGGAATAGGTGCCGATCGTTACCGTATCGCCAATGCGTACCGGACGTTCGAAGAGGATGATTAAACCCGAGACAAAGTTACCGAAGATCTCCTGTAGCCCAAAACCGAGACCCACCGACAACGCCGCCGCCAGCCACTGGAGTTTATCCCACGAGACGCCGAGCGATCCGAATACTGTCATCGCGCCAACAGCGATAATGACGTAGTTAAGGATCGTGGTGATCGCATACGAAGCCCCCTGGCGCATATTCAGGCGTGAAAGCACCAGCACTTCCAACAGGCCGGGTAAGTTGCGGATGAGCGCCCAGGCCACCATCGCGGCAATAATGGCGAATAGCAAGCTGCCCATCGTCACGCTTTTCACCACCGCAGCGCCAGCTTCTGTGCCGTTGTAGTGCCACAGCGTGATGCTATCAAGGTAGCTGAATACGGTGATCAAATCGGACCAAATCGCCCAGAACATAACGCCGAACAGGGCAAGCATTAGCAGCATCGTGATACGTAATGTTTGCTGGTTAATCTGCTCCAACGCGATGGTGGGTTCTTCCTGTGGCTCCGCGCCTTCCGCTCCCTCTTTTACCAGGTTCTGACGACGAGCCAGCGCGCGTCGCCAGGCAATCCGGCGCGCCGCTACGCTTAACCCGCGCAGCACCGTTTGATAAAGCAGGTTCCAGATAATGACCAGATAGACGGTTTCAATCCAGCGCCCCGCCAGGCGCAGGGTGGTATAGAAATAGCCGGTCGCCGTTAATACCATTAACGCCACCGGAATGATGGAAAGAATCGTCACGGTCACCAGTCGAATGCCGTGAGATTCTTTATCGCGCCAGCTTTCCCGGCACAGTGGCCACACCAGCAATGTTATGACCAGCAGATTGAGGAAAATAACCGCCTGCCCCAGCACGTCATCCATCAGATTCAGCGGCGACAACTCCGCCACCACAGACCAAAAGTGCAGCGGCAGCAATGCGAGGCTAATGCGTACAATCTGGCGACGCCAGTGGCTGGTCAACTGCGCCGGCATACCAAAATGGCGTATCGCCACGCCCTCTTTTTCCAGCACCTTCCAGCACAGTCCAAAGACCAGCCAGAACATCGCGAGCTTTTTACTAAAGGCCCAGAGCAGATCGCTGATATTTAGCTGCATGGTCAGCAAGATCAGTCCAAGCGCGAGGATAATCAGGCACACCGGCAGCGCGCGGATCAGATCGATCAGAATAGCTTTTGGCGTATTGAGCTGACTATCGTTACGCAGCGATCCCACGGCGGCGGCCAGCTTCTGTTGATACGCTTTTAACCATTTCAGACGCCAGCGGATTAAACCGGCGATGAGCAAGAGCGGCAACCCGGCCAAAAAAGCAATAAATACCGCGGGCCAGGCTTTTTGCCAATTCACCGTGATTTTCATGGCGCTGAATTGCTCTTTTAACGTTTGGGGGAACGCTTTAAGCCAGTCCCAGTCCATAGGGCGGTTACTGTTCACCCAAAAAATCTGCTGCGTCAGAATGGCTTTCAGATTTTTCGAGACGCTCATCAACTGCTGCTGGTTAACTTGCAGGTTAATCGCCATCATCAGCTGGTTACCCAACTGTTTATTTAGCTGATCCAATAGCTCACGGCGCATCTCCACCACCTGAAGCAACGCATCATGAACTTCATCATTCACCTCGCTGGTATGCCCCTCCTCCAGCTTGTCGACAAAGGCATCGCTTTGGAATAAGGCATCACGCTGCTGGTTGATTTCAAACTGCTCCAGACGCAAATCCGCAATGCGGTTGGTCATATCTTCGAGTTCGTCGGCGGAGGGCAGGGTTTGCTGCTGTTGATAAAGAATACGCGACAGCAACAGGCTGCCTTTTAAGACGGCAATCTGTTCTTTGATATTTCTTTCCGACTGCAGCGCGCGATCGAGCCAGTTTTTTACTTTAATGTTTTGCTGCATCAACATATTGCCGTTTTCGGTCGCGACAATCAGACGCTGGCTGAGTTGATGGTTAATATCCAGTTCCTGTTTTACCAGTGGGTTCGCCTGGATACGCGCCGTTTCGTCCGGCGAAATGGCCTCCTGGGCCGTTTTTTCCGTTAGCGTAAGTCGTTTACTGTTGACCGCCTCCTGTAAAAGTTGAAGCTGATGTTCAAGGCGATTACTGTTGGCCGTCACGTAATCCCGCTGTTTTTGCAGGGTGTCCTGCAAAACGGTATTCCCTTCAAGACTCTTACGTTGCTGGTCGATCTGCGCATTAAGCAGCGCCTGTTTTGCCTGTAATAACACCTGTTGGCTGGGGCGAAGCGCGGCTTCCCCGACGTTATTGCCGTCCAGACGGTTACGGATTTGCTGTATTTGCTGCGAGGCGGTATACATGGCGTTTTGCACGCGCTCAGGCTGGGTCTGTAGCGAAACAAGCTGGCTGTTATAAGCGGCAAGATCGTTTTGCGAATTTTGCAAATCATCCAGTACCTGCGCCACACGCAGCTCAAGCTGACGTAACGAAAGCGCACTCAGCGTTTTTCGCATTTCAGCATCATTATCGACATCGCTCAGCGCATTCAACGCAGCCGTCGCCTGGCGCATTTTTTCAGGCGCCTGCGCCACCTTCTGCCGTAGCTGTACGGTCTCCTCTTTCACCCGCTCGATTTTCTCCAGCGTAGCTAACGTATCAATAAGGTCTTGCTGGACGAGCTTATCCTGGGCGGAGAGATCTTTTTGCTTATTCAGCGTATCCAGCTGGTTTTGCACATCCGCTTTTGACGGCAGGTCGCCATTCGTTTGCCCCCGGGCAAATGCCAGAGACTGACAGGACAGCAGGATAATAAGGACGCTAATTGTAATAAAAACAAAATGCTGTGAACGTTTATAAAGCTGCAACATAGTCATGAGAATGAAGTGTCTGAACCGGCAAGCAGACCGGAAATAATTGAGTCGCAAGAATATCACGCCTGTAACAAACAGAATAGCGACACAGAAAATGTCCAGGAGTTTTCCTGGAATATTATCAGGGGGAGCCGGTGACCGTCGACGCGCGCAGCGTCGGACACAATTGATACATCTCCAGCAGGATCGTGACGTAGGCGCGAGCTTCTTTTTTTAAATCAAACGATTGCGGAGCAAATAACCAGTTTTCCATGAGCCCTGAAATAAAGCTGCGCATCAGTACCGCCGCACGACGGGTCAGCAGATTTTCAGGCAGCATTTTAGCATTAATACAATGTTTTAACGTTTGTTCAATCCGATCGTAACTTTCCAGACAAAGGCTACGTTGCGCCTGTTGAACCACAACCATTTCTCCGACAAACTCACATTTATGGAATATAATCTCCATCAATAAGCGGCGTCGTTCTTCTGTTACAGTAGCTTCAAGAATATGAACTAAAATTTCTCTTAATACAGATAGTGGATCGTCGGGGAATTTTGCCTGATACTCAATCTCAAGCTCACCAATATTGGATTCTGATAGCTCCCAGATCTCACTGAATAAATCCGACTTATTTTTGAAATGCCAATAGATTGCGCCGCGCGTCACGCCAGCAGCGTTCGCAATCTCCGCCAGCGAGGTTGCCGATACGCCTTGCTGCGAGAACAAACGCAGGGCCACATCCAGGATGTGTTGTCGTGTCTCCAGCGCTTGTTGTTTGGTTTTTCGTGCCATATGTCGGTGAATTTACAGGCGTTAGATTTACATACATTTATGGATGTATGTACCATAGCACGACGATAATATAAACGCAGCAATGGGTTTAAGGACCTTTGACCATTGACCAATTTGAAATCGGACACTCGAGGTTTACATATGAACAAAAACAGAGGGTTAACGCCTCTGGCGGTCGTTCTGATGCTCTCAGGCAGCTTAGCGCTAACAGGATGTGACGACAAACAGGACCAGCAAGGCGGCCAGCAGATGCCAGAAGTTGGAGTTGTCACACTAAAAACGGAACCACTGCAAATCACAACTGAACTTCCGGGTCGTACCGTTGCTTACCGTATCGCCGAAGTTCGCCCGCAGGTAAGCGGCATTATCCTGAAGCGTAATTTCGTTGAGGGAAGTGATATCGAAGCGGGAGTCTCTCTCTATCAGATTGATCCTGCGACCTACCAGGCGACTTACGACAGCGCTAAGGGCGATCTGGCAAAAGCGCAGGCCGCCGCGAATATCGCTGAACTGACGGTGAAGCGTTATCAAAAGCTGCTGGGTACGCAGTACATCAGTAAGCAGGAATACGATCAGGCGCTGGCTGACGCGCAACAAGCGACTGCCGCCGTTGTCGCAGCAAAAGCCGCCGTTGAAACCGCACGTATCAACCTGGCGTATACCAAAGTCACCTCACCGATTAGCGGTCGTATTGGTAAGTCATCCGTAACGGAAGGCGCGCTGGTACAGAACGGTCAGGCGTCGGCGCTGGCGACAGTGCAGCAGCTGGACCCTATTTATGTCGATGTGACCCAGTCCAGCAATGATTTCCTGCGCCTGAAGCAGGAGCTGGCAAATGGTTCGCTGAAGCAGGAAAACGGCAAAGCGAAGGTCGATCTGGTGACCAGCGACGGTATCAAATTCCCGCAATCCGGTACGCTTGAGTTCTCCGACGTGACCGTTGACCAAACCACCGGATCTATTACTTTGCGCGCCATCTTCCCTAACCCGGATCACACCTTATTGCCAGGAATGTTCGTTCGCGCACGTCTGCAGGAAGGGACAAAACCGACGGCATTACTGGTTCCACAACAGGGCGTTACCCGTACTCCACGCGGCGATGCCACGGTGCTGGTGGTTGGCGCTGATAACAAAGTGGAAACCCGCCAAATCGTCGCAAGCCAGGCGATCGGCGATAAGTGGCTGGTGACTGACGGGTTGAAAGCGGGCGACCGCGTAGTCGTCAGCGGGCTGCAAAAAGTACGTCCTGGCGCACAGGTTAAAGTGCAGGAAATTACCGCGGATAACAAACAGCAAGCCGCAAGCGGTGATCAACCTGCTCAGCCCAGGTCTTAACTTAAACAGGAGCCGTTAAGACATGCCTAA
Organism: Salmonella sp. A7; assembly: GCF_020181675.1. Lineage (NCBI taxonomy): Bacteria > Pseudomonadati > Pseudomonadota > Gammaproteobacteria > Enterobacterales > Enterobacteriaceae > Salmonella > Salmonella sp. A7. The sequence continues at coordinate 3,309,391 of NZ_CP084001.1, forward strand.
TTTCTTTATCGATCGCCCTATATTTGCGTGGGTGATCGCCATCATCATCATGTTGGCAGGGGGGCTCGCGATCCTCAAATTGCCGGTAGCGCAATATCCGACGATTGCGCCACCAGCAGTGACGATCTCCGCAACCTACCCTGGCGCTGATGCGAAAACGGTACAGGATACCGTCACGCAGGTTATCGAACAGAATATGAACGGTATCGATAACCTGATGTATATGTCCTCCAACAGTGACTCCACGGGGACCGTGCAGATCACGCTGACCTTTGAATCCGGCACCGATGCGGATATCGCGCAGGTTCAGGTTCAGAACAAGTTGCAACTGGCAATGCCGTTACTTCCCCAGGAAGTACAGCAACAGGGCGTAAGCGTTGAGAAGTCCTCAAGTAGCTTCCTGATGGTAGTGGGCGTCATTAACACCGACGGCACCATGACCCAGGAGGATATTTCGGATTACGTTGCCGCCAATATGAAAGATCCGATCAGCCGTACCTCTGGGGTGGGCGACGTCCAGCTGTTTGGTTCGCAATATGCGATGCGTATCTGGATGAATCCGACAGAGCTGACCAAATACCAACTGACGCCGGTCGACGTGATTAACGCGATCAAAGCGCAGAACGCCCAGGTCGCAGCAGGTCAGCTCGGTGGTACGCCGCCGGTAAAAGGCCAGCAGCTTAACGCATCGATTATTGCCCAAACGCGTCTGACCTCAACGGATGAGTTTGGCAAAATCCTGCTGAAGGTGAATCAGGATGGCTCCCAGGTTCGTCTGCGGGATGTAGCGAAAATTGAGCTTGGCGGCGAAAACTACGACGTCATCGCGAAATTTAACGGTCAGCCAGCGTCAGGTCTTGGCATCAAACTGGCTACCGGCGCCAACGCGCTGGATACCGCTACCGCTATTCGCGCCGAACTGAAAAAAATGGAACCGTTCTTCCCGCCAGGGATGAAAATCGTCTACCCGTATGACACCACGCCGTTCGTGAAGATCTCTATTCATGAAGTGGTAAAAACGCTGGTCGAAGCGATTATCCTCGTGTTCCTGGTGATGTACCTGTTCCTGCAGAACTTCCGCGCGACGTTGATTCCGACTATTGCGGTTCCGGTGGTGTTGTTGGGAACCTTTGCCGTGCTTGCGGCATTCGGTTTCTCGATAAACACGCTGACGATGTTCGGGATGGTGCTCGCCATCGGCTTGCTGGTGGATGACGCCATCGTGGTGGTCGAGAACGTCGAACGTGTTATGACGGAAGAAGGCCTTCCGCCGAAGGAAGCGACGCGCAAATCCATGGGCCAGATTCAGGGCGCATTGGTGGGTATCGCGATGGTACTGTCGGCGGTATTTATTCCGATGGCCTTCTTTGGCGGCTCAACCGGGGCAATTTATCGTCAGTTCTCTATCACCATCGTATCGGCGATGGCGCTGTCGGTGCTGGTCGCGCTGATCCTGACGCCCGCGCTGTGCGCGACGATGCTCAAACCCGTCGCCAAAGGCGATCATGGCGAAGGGAAAAAAGGCTTTTTCGGCTGGTTTAACCGCCTGTTCGATAAGAGCACGCATCACTACACCGATAGCGTAGGTAATATTCTGCGCAGCACCGGGCGTTATCTGCTGCTCTATCTCATTATCGTCGTCGGTATGGCTTATCTGTTCGTTCGTCTGCCAAGCTCTTTCTTGCCGGATGAAGACCAGGGCGTATTCCTGACAATGGTCCAGCTCCCCGCCGGCGCGACGCAAGAGCGCACGCAAAAAGTGCTGGATGAGGTCACGGATTACTATCTGAACAAAGAGAAAGCCAACGTTGAATCGGTATTCGCCGTCAACGGCTTCGGTTTTGCAGGGCGCGGTCAGAATACCGGTATTGCATTCGTGTCGTTGAAAGACTGGGCCGATCGTCCAGGCGAAAAAAACAAGGTTGAAGCGATTACCCAGCGGGCAACCGCAGCGTTTTCACAAATTAAAGATGCGATGGTCTTCGCCTTTAACCTGCCGGCGATTGTTGAACTGGGCACCGCAACCGGGTTTGACTTCGAGTTGATTGACCAGGCGGGACTTGGTCATGAAAAACTCACCCAGGCACGTAATCAGTTGTTCGGCGAGGTGGCGAAATATCCTGATCTGCTGGTCGGCGTTCGACCTAACGGTCTGGAAGATACGCCGCAGTTTAAAATCGATATCGACCAGGAAAAAGCTCAGGCGCTGGGCGTGTCTATTAGCGACATTAATACCACGCTGGGCGCAGCATGGGGCGGCAGCTATGTAAACGACTTTATCGATCGCGGTCGTGTGAAGAAAGTTTACGTGATGTCCGAAGCGAAATACCGCATGTTGCCGGATGATATTAACGACTGGTACGTTCGTGGTAGCGATGGTCAGATGGTGCCATTCTCCGCATTCTCCTCTTCCCGCTGGGAATATGGTTCGCCGCGTCTGGAACGCTATAACGGTCTGCCTTCGATGGAAATTCTGGGTCAGGCGGCGCCAGGCAAGAGTACTGGTGAAGCGATGGCGATGATGGAGGAACTGGCCAGCAAGCTGCCGTCAGGCATTGGGTATGACTGGACCGGGATGTCCTACCAGGAGCGGTTGTCCGGCAACCAGGCCCCTGCCCTGTATGCTATCTCGCTGATCGTCGTCTTCCTGTGTCTGGCGGCATTGTATGAGAGCTGGTCTATCCCGTTCTCCGTAATGCTGGTTGTTCCGCTTGGGGTTATCGGCGCGCTGCTGGCCGCGACCTTCCGCGGACTGACTAACGACGTTTACTTCCAGGTGGGCCTGCTCACAACCATTGGGTTGTCGGCGAAGAACGCGATACTTATCGTCGAATTCGCCAAAGACTTAATGGATAAAGAAGGGAAAGGTCTGGTAGAAGCGACGCTGGAGGCCGTTCGGATGCGTTTGCGCCCGATTCTGATGACCTCGTTAGCGTTCATGCTGGGGGTTATGCCGCTGGTTATCAGTTCCGGCGCGGGTTCCGGCGCGCAGAATGCGGTAGGTACTGGCGTACTGGGCGGGATGGTAACGGCAACCGTACTGGCTATTTTCTTCGTACCGGTCTTCTTCGTGGTGGTACGCCGCCGCTTTAGCCGTAAAAGCGAAGATATTGAGCATAGTCATTCGACAGAACATCGCTGATTTGCTCACTGTTGATAAGGCCGCGCAAGCGGCCTTTTTTACGCAAAAATCATAAAATACGCTTATTGTTAGATTGATTATTTTTTGCCATATTAATAAAAGGTATAATCCTTACTGCGTTAAAGGCTTTTCTTAGGAAAGTTGGCCATTTCTTAATTCAGCCATTAATTAAGAAATATTAAGAATATTCCTGGCTATTTTCTCCTGTCAGAGTCTATTGTTTTAGCCTGAAAAGCTAAAAAACGTTAACCCAATGATTACACAAACAATAAAACTGGTTCCTTTTTAGGCGACCGACGATCACTGTTAAAATTCGAAAAAGTATGGCAACACGCGGCTTTCACGCAATTGTAATTTTTCGTAATATGACGATGAAAAGTTTTTTAGAGTAGATTATAGTTAAATCATAAGGTGACGTGGGAAGTACCAGGTTAGTTAGTTGTATCCATCCCGAAGGTGTTCGGTTAGTTTAAGCCACTAAAAAGGGGATGCATTATGGACGAATACTCACCCAAAAGACATGATATAGCACAGCTTAAATTTCTTTGCGAAACCCTGTATCATGACTGTCTTGCAAACCTTGAAGAAAGCAACCATGGCTGGGTTAATGACCCGACCTCAGCAGTCAACCTGCAGCTCAATGAGCTGATAGAGCATATTGCAACTTTCGCTCTTAATTATAAAATTAAGTACAATGAAGACAATAAATTGATTGCGCAGATAGATGAATACCTGGACGACACCTTTATGTTGTTCAGCAGCTATGGTATTAATACGCAGGATTTGCAAAAATGGCGTAAATCGGGCAACCGCCTGTTCCGTTGTTTCGTCAACGCCACCAGGGCTAATCCTGTTAGTTTGTCTTGTTAAAAATTATTACAATCATAGGTAGAATTTATGTCTGATAAACCATTAACTAAAACTGATTATTTGATGCGTTTACGGCGCTGTCAGACAATTGACACTCTGGAGCGCGTCATTGAGAAAAATAAATATGAATTGTCCGACAATGAGCTGGCTGTATTTTACTCAGCTGCGGATCACCGTCTTGCAGAATTGACGATGAACAAACTCTACGACAAGATCCCCTCTTCAGTATGGAAATTCATTCGTTAATCACGCTACATTACTTTTTAGAGAACACGCAGGTGTTATCTGCCTCCTCGTTCTGGCTAATAACACAACGGGCTATTATAGAACAGTGATATAGATCACATACCAATAGCAGGGAACGTTCCCTCTAATGCTTTATTATTGCTTCTATTGCGATAATATCCACCAAGGGGAGCGCGCGATGAGTGACGAAAAACAAAAAATGATCGCTGGGGCACTGTATTGCCCGACCGATGAAACTTTATGCCAGGATCGACTGCGGGCGCGTCAACTCATCCATCAATACAATTATAGTACGCCTGATGAAATAAATAAGCGTCAGGCGATTTTACGCGACCTGTTGGGTCGATGCGAAGACGCCTATATTGAACCTTCCTTCCGTTGCGACTACGGCTATAATATTTTTCTTGGTCACTCCTTTTACGCTAACTTCGACTGCGTCATGCTTGATGTTTGCCCAATTCATATTGGCGATAATTGTATGCTCGCGCCAGGGGTACATATCTATACCGCCACGCACCCGCTGGACGCCGTCGAACGCAACAGCGGCAGAGAATTCGGTAAACCCGTCACTATCGGAAATAACGTCTGGATAGGCGGACGAGCCGTCGTTAATCCTGGCGTAACCATCGGCGATAACGTCGTCGTCGCTTCAGGCGCTGTGGTGACAAAAAACGTACCGCCAGACGTCGTGGTAGGCGGAAATCCGGCGCGAATCATTAAAAAATTGTAGTCAAAATGATAACTGTTATGCTAATTCGTGGTTAATCTGTTACTTTTTTCACGTTACACCTCCCTTTAAAATGGGCTGTTACTACCCCTATGTCGCAGAAATCATGAAGGCAAAAGATGACAGAGATACAGCGCCTGCTTAGCGAAACTATTGATGACTTAAACGTCCGTGAAAAACGCGATAACAGGCCGCGTTTTAGTATCAGTTTTATCCGCAAGCATCCTGGGTTATTTATCGCGATGTATGCGGCCTGGTTTGCGACGCTGGCGGTCATGCTGCAATCAGAAACGCTGGTGGGGTCAGTGTGGCTGTTAGTGGTGTTATTTATCGCATTTAATGGCTTCTTCTTTTTCGACATCGCCCCGCGTTATCACTATAACGACATCGATGTGCTGGACCTCCGGGTCTGTTACAACGGCGAATGGTACAACACCCGCTTTGTTCCCCCCACGCTCATTGAGACGATTCTTCAATCTCCACAGGTGGATAATGAACATAAAGTCCAGCTGCAAAAAATGGTTGCCCGTAAGGGCGAACTTTCCTTCTACGATATTTTTACGCTGGCCCGCGCAGAAGCCAGCCGGTAATAAAAAAGTGCGCACCCTCCCTGGTACGCACTGCTTTCCCTGAACTGTTGGTTTTTAACGTCTTTTTTTACGCCCCTGAACCGCCTTAAAACGCGGATTTGTTTTACAAATCACGTATAAGCGTCCTTTGCGTTTGACTATCTGGCAATCCGGATGCCGTTGTTTTGCATTGCGAAGTGAGTTTAACACCTGCATTTCATTTACCCCCTTTTAGCGCCGATAAAATGACCGAAACGTTTCTGGAAGCGTGCGGCGCTACTTTCGCTATCAAACGTTTTCTGTCTACCGGTATAAAAAGGATGCGATTTTGATGACACATCAATAGTGACATACGGATATGTCACGCCGTCCAGTTCGATTTCACGTTCAGTTTTGATAGTTGATCCCACTTTCACATATTCATTTGCGCTGGTGTCGTGAAATACGACGGTGCGGTATACAGGATGAATATCAGGTTTCATTGCGCCCTCTCAATTATGTTATAACATAACAATAAAATACGCTATCAACGCTCCTTTTTCAACCGGTAAACATTCACGATCTCTTCCTGGCGGCAAAAGCAATGTGGCGTAACGCGTTAGTCTGGCCCCTATATCTGTAAAATCGATAAAATAGCTTTATCATTCGAGGGCGCGATTTACGATCGGATATACTTTCTCTACGCTGTGTTTATAAGGACATCACTGTGACAACACGACATCTGGTCAGCCTGGTAACGGGAGTGCTTATCCTGTCTGTCCTTTTCCCGATAGGATTGAGTCTGTGGCTGGCGCACCGTCAAGTTGAAAAAAGGTTTAACGAAGAGCTGGATATCTTCTCGTCCCGGGTGGCGCTACGTACAGAAAGGGTCAGTGACCAGGCAAAAGCCGCGTTAACGCATATTGCCTCCTTTAAAGGCGAGCCCTGCAGCAGCGCCCATTTACTCGCCATGCGCCGCGTGTCTTATAGCTTTCGGTATGTCCAGGAAGTTCTGTATCTTAAAAATTCGATTCCCGTTTGCTCCTCACTTGAAAAAGAGAGCCATATTCCCGCTTTCCCTCCGCCCATGAAAATCACTCGCGACGGTTATCGCGCCTGGTTTACGGCGCAAAACGATCTGGGTATAAAACGCTATATGGCGGCACTCGGGAGCGACAGCTATATCGTGATGATCGACCCGGCGTCCTTTATCGATGTGATTCCGTTTGGCGCATGGCCGATTGACGTCGCTATTATTGGCCGGGAACGCAATACTGTGGTTGCCAGCAGCGGTAACCTTGACCTCGCTATTCTTCCGCTCATTCACCATGAGACGCCCCTGCGGCTGGAAAACCGAGGCATTCAGTATGCTATTCACCCCTTTCCGGAAATGGGCATTACTATCGTAAGCTGGGCACCGACCGCTCCGCTGGAAAGGAGCTGGTATCGACAGGCATTTATCTGGCTACCGGCGGGCATCGTAACGGGTCTGCTGGCTGCGGCCTTTATTCTGCGTATTTTGCGTCGGCTACAGTCGCCCCGCCACCGTCTCCAGGATGCGATAGACAATCGCGAAATTAACGTACACTATCAGCCTATTGTCTCCCTGAACAGCGGAAAAATTGTCGGTGCCGAAGCTTTAGCTCGCTGGCAACAGGCGGACGGCACCTTCCTTTCGCCGGAAATTTTTATCGCGCTGGCTGAACAAACCGGGCTCACAGAGCCGCTAACCCGGCTAATCATCGACACCGTTTTTGAAGACATGGGGAGTTGGTTAAAGTCCCATCCCGAACAACATATTTCAATCAATCTTGAGGCATCCGATCTGGCGTCGGAAACGTTGCCGACGCTGTTAAGCACGCTGCTGAACCGTAGCCAAATTTCTCCGTCGCAAATCGCGCTTGAATTAACGGAGCGCGAGTTCGCCGATCCGAAAACCAGCGCGCCCATTGTCGCCAGATACCGTAACGCGGGACATTCCATTTATATTGATGACTTTGGCACCGGCTATTCCAGCCTCAGCTACTTACAAAATCTGGATGTGGATGTCCTTAAAATTGATAAATCTTTTGTCGATGCGCTGGAATATAAAAACGTCACGCCGCATATTATTGAAATGGCGAAAACGCTCAAACTTAAGATGGTCGCAGAAGGCATCGAAACGATCAGGCAAGAACAGTGGCTACGCCAGCATGGCGTGCATTATGGTCAGGGCTGGTTATACAGTAAACCCCTACCCGCTACGGCATTTATTCTTTGGGCGGAACAGCGGCTATAACGTCGCACAGCAGAAAAGAACAGTGTGGAGAGGCACAAATGGGTGGGGGCCCTGCCAGCTACATCCCGGCACACGCGTCATCTGCCTTGGCTGCTTCCTTCCGGACCTGACCTGGTAAACAGAGTAGCGTTGCGGGAGAACCAACAGAGCCCCCATTGAGAGCGTTGTGAACCAACGCGCAGGCGCATTATCACTGCTATATCGTGCAATTGCAACCCATCAGGCATCGGATGCTGGTTTCTTGCGCATCCGGGCTTTCCTCCCCCCTTATTCCAGATTATCCTGAAGCATTAACGCAGGATTCTATTATGGATATTCAGGACACATTTCCTCAACGCGTCTGGCAAATCGTCGCTTCGATCCCGGAAGGGTTTGTCACGACCTACGGCGATGTCGCCCGGCTTGCCGGTTCGCCTCGGGCGGCGCGTCAGGTCGGCGGAGTTTTAAAACGTCTGCCGGAAGGCAGCACTTTACCATGGCATCGGGTGGTGAACCGCCACGGCGCGATATCACTTACCGGGCCGGATCTACAACGGCAACGTCAGGCATTACTGGCGGAAGGCGTGGTGGTGTCGGGAAGCGGACAAATCGATTTACAACGCTATCGCTGGGTGTATTAACCCTCTCCGTAACGGAGAGGGTTGGCGCAGGATTAATACTGGGTAGGCGCAGGAACGGCAGAAGACGGATTGACCTGGGTCGGCGAAGTCGATGGAACCGTCGTCGTCGCACCACCGCTGGCCTGCACAGGCACCGCCGTTTGCTGTACCGGTACCAGCGTCAGATCCGCTTTAGTGCCGCCATTATTAATCACCGGTTTCACGCTATCGGTAATAAATACCAGCTTATTGTCAACGGTGATGGCCGCGCTCAGGAGAATACGCGCGTTAGGTTGAATATCTGATGGGTTAAACGGCAACACAAAACTGAAAGGCGCCTGTTTACCTTCGGTACGTACCGCTTTTTGCGACAGCACCTTAGACGGCGCATCAGCCAGCGAAGCATCTGAAAGCGTCACGGTCAGCACCGCATCTGGCGGCAGAGCGACCTTCTGGCGGATCCAGACGGTACCGGAAACATTGGGTTGCTGAATAGTAGACTGGTTAGCTGTAATCGACATGTTAGGGTTTGGCGCAGGCGTCTGGATATCAGCGCTTTTATCAGCGCAGGCCGCCAGAGATATCGCAACCGCTAAACCACTTACGATGTGCACGAGTTTCATTCAATTCTCCTTATCATCAATGCACCAGCAGGCCTTTCCCCCCGCCGGAAGAGTGGTTAACAGAAACATAACGTGATTAAGTGTGGCACATGTCACTCATTTTTGCCTGGAATTGGTCTGTTATTCAGACTTTTGTACCCATCGGACCACTTGCAAAATTGCGTTATACTCTGCCCTACCTCGCTTCGGCATCGTTGTCACCTGGAGAGTATGTATGAGTCAGACACTGAATAATTTGCTGACATTATTGAATCTGGAAAAAATTGAAGAAGGACTCTTTCGGGGCCAAAGTGAAGACTTAGGGCTGCGCCAGGTATTTGGCGGTCAGGTGGTGGGCCAGGCGCTCTATGCCGCCAAAGAAACGGTGCCGGAAGCGCGACTGGTGCATTCATTCCACAGTTATTTTCTGCGGCCAGGCGACAGCCAAAAACCCATTATCTATGACGTAGAAGTGCTGCGCGATGGGAACAGCTTCAGCGCCCGCCGCGTTGCCGCTATTCAGAACGGGAAACCCATCTTTTATATGACCGCCTCATTCCAGGCGCCGGAACCGGGTTTTGAACATCAAAAAACCATGCCGACGGCAGTCGGGCCGGAAGGACTACCGTCAGAAACGGAAATCGCGCAATCGCTGGCGCATTTACTGCCGCCGATTCTGAAAGAAAAGTTTCTCTGCGATCGCCCGCTGGAAATTCGTCCCGTCGAATTTCACAATCCGTTGAAAGGTCACGTCGCCGCGCCTGTGCGTCAGGTATGGATTCGCGCCAACGGCACCGTTCCGGATGACATTCGCGTCCATCAATATTTACTGGGATACGCCTCGGATCTGAATTTCCTTCCCGTCGCGCTTCAGCCTCACGGCATCGGTTTTCTGGAAAAGGGCATTCAGATCGCCACTATCGATCACTCTATGTGGTTCCATCGTCCGTTCAATTTTAATGAATGGCTACTTTATAGCGTGGAGAGCACTTCCGCCTCCAGCGCCCGGGGCTTTGTTCGCGGCGAGTTTTATACTCAGGATGGCGCGTTGGTCGCTTCAACCGTGCAGGAAGGGGTAATGCGTAATCACAATTAAAAAACATGCCGCTATGCGGCGTTAATGGCCTGATGACGCTGCGCTTATCCGGCCTACGGTAAACTGGATAAGCGCAGCGCCATCAGGCATGTTGCGCAATCACGCGTTATACGCATTCTCGCCGTGACTGTTCACATCCAGCCCCTCGCGCTCCTGCTCTTCCGGTACACGCAGTCCAACAAGGATATCCGCCAGTTTGTAACCAACAAACGCGACAACGCCGGACCAGACGACCGTAATAGCAATACTTTCCAGCTGTACCATCACCTGATGTCCCATCGTAACGCCGTCGACAAAGCCAACGCCGCCCAGCGAACTGGCGGCAAAAACGCCGGTCAGGATACAGCCGACTATTCCGCAAACGCCGTGAACGCCAAATACGTCGCACGGATCATCTACCCGTAACAGACGTTTAAGCATGGTGACTCCCCACAATCCCGCCAGACCCGCAATAACGCCGATAACCAGCGCGCCGCCAACGCCAACATAGCCACAGGCTGGCGTCACGCCGACCAGACCGGCAATCGCGCCGGAACACGCCCCTAGCAGGGAAGGCTTACCGCGTAGCGTCCACTCGCCGATAATCCACCCCAGAATCGCGGCGGCGGTCGCCACCACGGTGTTCACAAAGGCCAGCGCTGCTATCTCGTTTGCGCTCCCCGCAGAACCCGCGTTAAATCCAAACCAGCCGATATACAGAATCGCAGTACCGGTAAAGACCATCGGCAGGTTATGGGGTTTAAATGCTTCTTTCCCAAAGCCGACGCGTTTGCCAATTAAATAAGCCCCTACCAGCCCGGCGATAGCGGCGTTAATATGCACCACCGTACCACCGGCAAAATCCAGCGCGCCGTGAGCAGCCAGCAGGCCGCCGCCCCACACCATGTGCGCAATCGGGATATAAGAGAGCGTGAACCACACCACGACAAAAATCAGTACCGCCGAAAAACGAATACGCTCCGCCAGCGCGCCGACAATCAGCCCGACGGTAATGCAGGCGAAAGATCCCTGAAACGCGACATGAATATACTGATAAATCGTCCCCGTTACCGCCGTCAACGCGATATTCTTCAACATCGCCCCATCGGCATTACCGAAGAAATGATTCCCTTCGCCAAAAGCCAGCGAATAGCCGTACACCACCCATAAAATACAGACCAGCGCAAAGGTGACGGTCACTTGCGTTAACATTGACAACACGTTCTTAGCGCGAATTAATCCGCCGTAAAACAGCGCGATACCCGGTATCGTCATGAACAGCACCAGCGCGGTGCAAATCATCATAAAAGCACTATCCGCTTTATCGGCAACCGCCGGCGCGGCTATCGTTAGCCCAGGCAGCAGCGCCAGTGAAGCCAGTGTGGTTTTTATCATCGCTATCTTCATTTTTTCATTTCCTGTTGCTGTGTGGCGGGTCTTACAGCGCTGCTTCGTCAGCTTCGCCGGTACGAATCCGAATAACGCGCATGAGCTCCGCGACGAAAATTTTGCCGTCGCCAATTTTTCCGGTGTAAGCCGCTTTACTGATGATATCGATCACCTCTTCCAGTTGGTCGTCGGCGATAGCCACATCAATTTTGACCTTCGGCAGGAAATTCACGCTGTACTCCGCGCCGCGATACAGTTCGGCGTGTCCTTTCTGACGGCCAAACCCTTTCACTTCGGTGACGGTCAGTCCCTGAATGCCAATGGAAGAAAGCGCCTCCCGCACGTCCTCCAGCTTGAACGGTTTGATAATCACGGTAACCAGCTTCATAGAACCCTCCAGTCAGAATTAGGTAACGGCTGCCGCCGCGCATGGACTCTTCAGAATGGATATTGCAAAGGATGTGCCAGAAGCTGGCGAGCGAGGAAAAGCGCGGTTAGCGGCGCGTCTTTATATTGACGCGCCCCAACATTGAAGCAGGGAAAGAAAAACGCACCACGACGGTGCATAATGGGCGAGGTTTTGCCCTGTGGCGCAAAACCTTACGCCGCAGGGCCGGGTTCTTCGTGTACGCTGGCGGCTAACTCCTCGCCAACTAGCTGTAATTGATACATTTGCCAGTAGCGCCCTTGCGCCGCCAGCAATTGTTGATGCGTCCCGCGCTCCACCGCCTGGCCGCGATGGAGAACCAGAATGGTATCCGCCTCCACGATTGTCGATAGCCGATGGGCAATAACCACCAGCGTGGTGCGCTCGCGAATCGCCGCCAGCGCCTGCTGTATCGCCTGCTCAGTGCCGGAATCGATGCTGGCCGTCGCTTCATCAAGAATTAATATTTGCGGGGCGTCAACCAGCACGCGCGCCAGCGCCAGTAGCTGTTTTTGCCCGACGGACAGCGTATTTCCCTGCTCGCCGAGATGCGTATGCAGCCCGTCGCTCAGGCCGCGCGCCAGGTCTGCCAGTTGTACCGTTTCCAGCGCCTGCCACACCTGCGCCTCGGAGACATCGCGCCCCAGCGTCACATTAGCCAGAAAGGTATCCGCCATCACTACCGGGTCCTGTTGAACCATCGCCACGCCCTGGCGTAAAACGCGATGATTAAGAGAGGCGATTTCTCGCCCATCCAGCCGAATTTCGCCTTGTGTCAGGGGGTAATACCCCATTAATAAGCTGGCGAGCGTGCTCTTCCCGCTGCCGGTGTGCCCCACCAGCGCCACAAAGCTACGGGACGGTACTGATAGCGTAATGTCCTGTAAAACAAGATTATCGTCGCGATAAGCAAACGACAGATGATCAATATCAATCGCCCCGCTTTGTAACGGCCTGTCGTCGCTGCCATAGCGCTGGCGCGGGCGATCCATCAGTTCAAAAACACGCTCTCCCGCCACAACCGCCTGCTGTAGCATGGATTGCTGGGTGGTCAGTTCAATGAGCGGCTCGTTCAGACGTGACAAATAGCTAATGAACGCATACAGCACCCCGACCTCAATCGTGCCGGCAGACGTAAAGCTGAAAAGCATTAACAAACCACACAAAATGAGCGCAGAAAAGAGGCTAAGCAGCGGACGCAATAAAAAGCCGTCTAAGCGTAGCGTCTGCATCCGCGCCATGTAGTGCGAGCGGCTGGCCTCGCCCATGCGTTCGCCGAAGCGCGCCTGCTGGCGAAACTGCTGGATTACGCTCATCCCGTTGATGATTTCGTTAAAGCCGTCGTTAATATCCGCCAGATATGCCCGCACGCGGCGTACAATCGGCGTGCTGTAGCGCTGATAAATGATCATCACGGTCAATACCGCCGGAAAAATCAAAATCGCCACCAGCGCCATCCGCCAGTCAAGGCTGAACATGGCGACCAGCATGGCGCCGATCAACGCCGCGCTACGTAATACCGTCGCGACGACCGTGACGTACAGATCGCGGATGACTTCCGTATCGTTGGTCACGCGTGAAATTAATTGTCCGACAGGCTGCGTGTCGAAGGCGCTTAGCGGCTGACGCAAGGCGGCATCCATGACGTCCGTGCGCAAGGACTGAACCACGCCAACGGCCGCCCGGTTAAATAATAAAGACTGGGCGTAATGCAGACCCGCCGCCAGAAATTGTAGCCCCACATAGGCGGCCGCCAGCCCCGCGACCTTGCCCAACGGTAAATGGTGGCGGGCCACCATGTTATCAATGAAATAGCTGATCAGCAGCGGACCGCTAACTTCCGCCGCCGCCGCAATCCACAGCATCATCACCGCGACAGAGAGCGGTTTTCGCCATGGCGAGCCATACGCCAGTAACCGTTTCAGCGTCGGCCATAGCTGTCCAAAACTACGCATTCGCCGCCTCCTCGCCGCGTTCCGGCGCGTCATCCAGCGCGGCCTCCAGTTGCTGATAGCGATACATATCGCGATACCAGCCAATCTGCTGCGCCAGTTGATCGTGATCGCCGCGCTGAACAACATGACCATGTTGCATAACGATAATTTCATTGGCGTCGGTCAGCGCGGATAAACGATGCGCGCTGATAATGACCGTACGCCCTTCGCCCCACTGGCGCAAATTATGCAAAATCTGATGCTCCGTGCGACCATCTACTGCTGAGAGCGCATCATCAAGAAGCAGAATTTCCGCATTCAACAGCAGCGCTCTGGCAATCGAGATACGCTGTTTTTGCCCTCCCGATAACATGACGCCACGTTCACCTACCTGCGTGTCGTAGCCCTGAGGCAAACGGAGAATATCCTCATGTACGCTGGCTAAACGCGCCACCTGTTCAATCTCCTCCTGAGTCGCCTCCGGGCGTCCGAGCGCAATATTATTGGCAATAGAGTCCGAGAACAAAAACGGCGTCTGGCTGACGACCGCCAGTCGGCTACGCCAGCTATCCAGTTGCAGATGCGTCAACGGCATGTCATGGAAACGGATCTCTCCCTGCGTCACATCAAAATGGCGCTGGATAAGCGACAATATTGTGCTTTTCCCCGCGCCGGTCGGACCGCATATCCCCAGCATCTGACCCGGTTTAAGGCGAAAGTTCACATTCTCCAGCGCCGGATGCGTCGTTTGCGGATAGCAAAACTCACGAATGGCCGCCGTCAGTTCGCCGCGCCCCGCCGGGACCGGCTCTTCGCCATCCTTAACTACCGGCGCTTCCGCCAGCATGGCGCGGATGCGGCTGTATGCGGCGCTACCCCGCTCCACGATATTAAACATCCAGGCCAGCGCCAGCATCGGCCAAATCATCAACCCCAGATACATCATAAAGCTGGTGAGTTCGCCCAGCGTCAGGCTGCCGTTAACCACCATCCAGCTTCCGCCGCTAATCGCGAGCAGGTTCGCCATGCCAATGGCGATGTAAATGGTTGGATCAAAACGCGCGTCAATACGCGCCACGCGCATATTTTTCTTGCCGGTATCTTCGGCATCCGCCGCAAACAGCGAAGACTGGCGGTCCTCCAGACCAAACGCTTTGATCATGCGGATGCTGGTCAGACTCTCCTGCGTGCGGTCGTTCAGGCTGGAGAAGGCGGCCTGCGCCAGTTTGAAATAATCATGCAGCCGATCGCCGTAACGTTTGATCATCAGCGCCATAATCGGCATCGGCAACAGCGCTAATAGCGTTAGCTGCCAGCTAATTTGCGTCGACATGACAATCAGTACCGCGCAGCCCATTACCAGCGAGTCAACCAGCGTCAGAACGCCCTCACCCGCCGCAAATACGACGCGATCCACATCATTCGTCGCGCGCGCGATAAGATCGCCCGTTCGATGGCGCTGATAAAATTCAGGATGCTGACGGCTCAGCTGGCGATAATAATCTTCACGCAGTTCGACGGCTAATTGATAAGAAGCGCCAAATAGCAGCACGCGCCAGACATAGCGCAACAAATAGACCACTACGGCGATCAGGGCAATGGTGCCAATCCACATCGCTATTCGGCCTGGAGTAAAATGCTGTGCGGTTACGCCATCCACGACAATCCCCACCACTTTGGGCGGGATCAGCTGAAGCATCGCAATAAGCATAAGCAGGGCCACCGCGCCAAGATAGCGACGCCATTCCCGGCGAAAGTACCAGCTTAATTGAGCAAATAATCGCACGCGTTATTTCCTGATATGATTTCCGGCAATACCGGGAGAATTATTCAATGGGCAGAGATGTGGTGTACTTAATCTGTTCCATCGCAAAACTGGAGGTGACGTCTGACAGTCCCGGGACGCTATTGACCAGACGTTTATAGAAGTCGTCATACCGCTTCATGTCGGCCACCTGAACTCGCATCAGATAGTCGTATTCCCCCGCCATCCGCCAGAAGCCAAGCACTTCCGGCATCTCAGAGACGACGGTCACGAACCGACAGTACCATTCACTGCTGTGGTGCTGCGTTTTTATCAACACAAAAGCGGTTAACCCCAGCCCCAGTTTTTCCGGGTCCAGCAGCGCGACCCTGCCAAGCAGGATACCGTCATCTTCCAGGCGTTTAAGCCGCTTCCAGCAAGGCGTTGTCGTCAGATTAACGGCATCCGCCAGCGCCTGCAAAGAGAGGGTACAGTCCTGCTGCAATAAGCAAAGCAGTTTACGGTCAATTTTATCTAACATACCCACTCCATAGAGAATATTTTTCTCCTTATATTGTAATTTAAAGGTCAAATAGCAACAATTTTTTCCGTACTTTTCGCTACTCTTGGCACAAAATGATAAATGGATATTAATGATGAGTAGCAATTGGGTTAAAAATGCCATTAATGAAATTAACGCTGACCACCAGCGCTCAGCGGATACGCATCTTATTCGTTTGCCCCTGTCGGCATTTCCAGGTATCCAGCTTTACCTGAAAGATGAAAGCACGCATCCCACCGGTAGCCTCAAGCATCGCCTGGCGCGCTCGCTGTTCCTTTATGGGCTGTGCAATGGCTGGATTAAAGAAGGCACTCCGATTATTGAAGCATCATCAGGCTCAACGGCGATTTCCGAAGCCTGGTTCGCGCGTTTACTGGGACTGCCGTTCATCGCCGTCATGCCCGCCTGTACCGCAAAACGTAAAATCGAACAGATTCAATTTTACGGCGGCCACTGTCATTTTGTGGAGAGCGCCTGCGAAATTTATGCCGCCTCCGAGCGGCTGGCGCATGAACTGAACGGTCACTATATGGACCAGTTTACCTACGCAGAACGAGCTACCGACTGGCGGGGCAACAATAATATTGCCGACAGTATTTTCCGCCAGATGCGCAACGAACCCCATCCGGTACCGCGATTTATCGTCATGAGCGCCGGAACGGGCGGAACCTCTGCGACGATTGGGCGCTATATTCGCTGCCAGGGCTATGATACTCAGCTCATGGTGGTGGATCCGGAAAATTCCGTCTTTTTACCTTACTGGCAGGATCGCGACGCTTCATTACGCAGCCCGGTGGGCAGTAAAATTGAAGGAATTGGTCGTCCGCGAGTAGAGCCTTCTTTTATTCCGGATGTCGTAGATGAGATGCTGCGCGTGCCGGACGCCGCCAGCGTTGCCACCGCACACTGGCTGGAAACGCAGCTAGGCCGTAAAGTCGGCGCCTCTACCGGCACGAATATGTGGGGAGCGCTGCAGCTTGCGGCCCGGATGCGCGAGGCTGGAGAAACCGGCGCTATCGTGACGTTATTGTGCGATAGCGGCGATCGCTATCTGGATACCTATTACCATCCGTCCTGGGTTAGCGACCATATCGGCGATTTGACGCCGTGGTCAGCGGCCATCGCAAAATTACTTACCGGCGACTAGAAACAAAAAAAAGCCAGACTGAATGTCTGGCTTGCTGGAAGAGATCTCTCATTCGGGGGAATAAGGTAGATGCGGATTGTCCAGCCAATGCGTCAAAAAGTGTGATACCGCTTGATTACCACAATGTCCGATAACCGAAAGGTGTGGCAGCGCGGCGATAAGCTGCGGCATGGCATTGCCCATAATGAGCCCCCGCCCGACGCTGCCCAGCATTTCCCGATCGTTCATCGCGTCGCCAAACGCCATGCAATCTGCCAGTGAAAGCCCTAAATGATTGCTCAATACCGCCAGCGCCGATCCTTTATTGCACCCCAGCGGTAGCACTTCCAGGCAGTCGACGGCAGAGAAACAGAGGTGCGCGCGTTCTTCCAGCGCCTCATTGAGCTGAATGCGCAAACGGATCAGATCGTCATGATCGCCGCAAAAACAGATCTTCGTCACCTGATGGGCCGGAATGCTTTTTATATCGATAACCTGATAACGAAAACCGCTGTAGACGTGCGCCTGGAGTAGCGCGGGGATCTCCTGGCCTGTAAACCAGCCGTTGTCATTAAACACATGCATACTGGCTCGGGTATCCCAGGCATGGTGCATCACCGTATCGGCAACCTGAGGATCGAGATCCTGACGATGCAGCACGTCGCCTTCCAGCGAGTGAATTCGCGTCCCGTTACCGGTAATAAGATAAGCGTCCAGTGAAAGCGTCCCCAGAATATGCCGCATTTCCAGCACATGACGACCCGTAGCGAATGTCAGAGTGATATCGCGTTCGCGCAGACGCGCCAGCGTGGCGATCGTTTCTCTACCCAAATGGTGATCGGGCATTAATAACGTGCCATCCATATCAAATGCTGCCAGACGGGCCATCTCTTTCTCCACACTGTGACGCGGTTAACTTGTTGTTCAGTATTACCTGAGATATACGGAAGTAATAGTGAACAGATAAAAGGAAGTGTTCCGGGTTTTATGAGGCTACTGAATCGGCTTAATCAATATCAACGCCTCTGGCAGCCTTCCGCCGGGGAAACGCAACATGTCACCGTTAGCGAACTGGCCGAACGCTGTTTTTGTAGCGAGCGCCATCTGCGAACGCTGCTGCGTCAGGCCCAGCAGGCTGGTTGGCTAAGATGGGAGGCGCAGTCCGGGCGCGGGAAACGTGGACGGCTCCAGTTTCTGGTCACGCCGGAATCGCTCCGCACCGCCATGATGGAACAGGCGCTGGAAAAAGGGCAGCAGCTCAACGTACTGGAACTGGCGCAGCTGGCGCCTGGCGAGTTACGGGCGATGCTCCAGCCTTTTATGGGCGGCCAATGGCAAAACGATACGCCGACATTGCGTATTCCCTACTATCGTCCGCTTGATCCGCTGCAGCCGGGTTTCCTGCCAGGACGCGCGGAACAGCATCTCACAGGGCAAGTTTTTTCCGGGTTAACGCGCTTCGACCGCGATAGCCAATATCCTTGCGGGGATCTGGCGCATCACTGGAAGGTTTCCGCCGACGGTTTACGCTGGGATTTTTATATTCGCTCCACGCTGCACTGGCATAATGGCGATGCGGTGGATACCGCGCAGCTACACGAACGCCTGGAAAGACTGCTTACCCTACCCGCGCTAAGCAAATTGTTTATTAGCGTCGCACGGATCGAAGTAACGCATCCTCAGTGCCTGACCTTTCTCCTTCACCGACCTGATTACTGGCTGGCGCATCGTCTGGCGAGCTATTGTAGCGGTCTGGCGCATCCTGACCTGCCGCTTATCGGCACCGGTCCTTTTCGCCTGGCGTTGTTCACGCCGGAACTGGTGCGTCTGGAAAGTCATGACCATTATCACCTCAGCCATCCGCTGCTGAAAGCGATTGAATTCTGGATCACCCCGCAACTGTTTGCCCAAGATCTGGGCACCAGTTGCCGCCATCCGGTGCAGATTGCCATCGGCAAACCGGAAGAGCTGGCGACGCTGAGTCAGGTAAGTAGTGGTATTAGTCTGGGTTTTTGCTATTTAACCCTCAAAAAGGGCTCACGGCTCAACGTACAGCAGGCGCGGCGTCTGATACATATTATCCATCATACTTCGCTGCTGAAAACCTTGCCGGTAGATGAGAACTTGATTATGCCAAGTCAGGGGCTGCTACCCGGCTGGACAATCCCGCAATGGCAGGACGTTGATGAAACGCCATTGCCGAAAAAACTTACCCTGGCGTACCACCTTCCCGTAGAGCTGCATACGATGGCGGAACAGCTTCGACATTACCTGGCGACGCTCGGCTGTGAGTTAACATTGATTTTTCATAATGCCAAAAACTGGGATAACTGCCCTGCGTTGGCGCAAGCGGATCTGATGATGGGCGACAGGCTGATCGGCGAAGCGCCGGAATATACGCTGGAGCAGTGGCTACGTTGCGATCAGATCTGGTCACATGTCCTGGACGCGCCTGCGTTTTCCCATCTGCAGGCTACGCTTGACGCTCTGCAAATTCAGCCCAATGAAAAAGATCGCCGCGCCGCGCTACAACAAGTTTTTGCCAACCTGATGGATGACGCCACACTTACGCCGCTGTTTAATTATCACTATCGCATCAGCGCCCCACCGGGCGTTAACGGCGTTCGACTCACCCCTCGCGGCTGGTTTGAATTTAGCGAAGCCTGGCTTCCGCCGCCTTAGCCGTGAAGAAGCTGGTCGGGATTATCCGTACGCGTTACCATATTGGCTTTCGTCATTGATCAGGATAACTATGAAACGCGCCGTTGTTGTATTTAGTGGAGGTCAGGACTCCACCACTTGTCTGGCGCAAGCGCGGCATCAGTATGATGAAGTGCATTGTGTCACGTTTGATTATGGTCAGCGCCACCGCGCAGAGATTGATGTCGCGCGCGCGCTGGCGTTAAAACTTGGCGCACGCGCGCATAAAGTGCTGGATGTCACTTTGCTGAACGAACTGGCGGTCAGCAGCCTGACGCGGGATAGCATTCCGGTGCCGGACTATGAACCGAACGCTGACGGTATCCCCAATACTTTCGTACCGGGACGCAATATTCTCTTTCTGACGCTGGCGGCGATTTACGCTTATCAGGTCAAAGCCGAGGCGGTGATCACCGGCGTTTGCGAGACCGATTTTTCCGGCTATCCAGACTGTCGCGATGAGTTCGTCAAAGCGCTGAATCACGCGGTGAATCTGGGCATGGCGAAAGATATCCGTTTCGAAACGCCCTTAATGTGGATTGATAAAGCTGAGACCTGGGCGCTGGCCGATTATTGGGGCCAACTGGATTTGGTTCGCGAAGACACGCTGACCTGCTATAACGGCATTAGAGGCGATGGCTGTGGTCATTGCGCGGCCTGTAATCTGCGCGCTAACGGCCTGAATCATTATCTGTCGAATAAAGCGGCGGTGATGGCGGCAATGAAGCAAAAAACCGGGTTAAGGTGATTGTTTTGCCGGATGGCGGCGCACGTGCCTTATCCGGCCTGGCGATATTCACCATGGTCAATATCGCCAGGCCGGACAAGTTCAACGCCATCAGACAGCGAGGCGTTATTGCACCATCTGTTCCAGCTTTTCACGCAATTCGCCTTCCAGCGGCAGCGCTTTTTGCGTTTTTAAATCAATACAAACAAACGTGATGAGCGCATCAGCCACCACCTGACCTTCTGGTTCCAGCGTAATCGTCTGGCTTAATACGCCGCTTTTACCGTTAAGCTGTTGTACCTGGCTGGTCACGGTCAGTAGATCGCTCAATACCGCCGGGCGACGGTAATTTATGTTGATGTTTACCACCACAAAAGCAATATTGCGGGCCGTCATCCACTGAAAGCTGTCGCTGTTTTCCAGCCCATCCCAACGGGCCTCTTCCAGAAACTCCAGATAGCGGGCATTATTAACATGTTGATAAACATCAAGATGATATCCACGGACTTTGATTTGTGTTTGCATAGCGCAATAACCTTACGTTGTTGTTATAAGTAAACGACAAGTACAGAGGTCATAACTGGTATGACCTCTACAGTCTGGCAAATTTTTGCCACTGTGCAAGTGATTACAATGTTAAAACTGCCAGATTACGCTCCACCAGCGCGCTTCCCATTCCCGGCACCTGCTTTAAATCATCCACCGTTTTAAAAGGACCATACTCCTCCCGATAGCTCACAATAGCCTGCGCTTTTTTCAGCCCAACGCCGTTCATCACCCGCGCCAGATCCTCCGCAGACGCGGTATTAATGCTCACCCTGGTACCTTCATCATCGCTGGCTTTAGCAGGTAATGCCGCTTTGGCGGAGGATGAAGAAGGCGTATCCGCTTTTGTTTCCACCGCTGCATTTTTTGCGACAGGCGTCGCCGCCAGTGCGCTATGGGCCATGCCCGCGCAGGTTAAAGAAAGTGTAATAAGCAGTGCTTTAATTCCGTGTTTCATACTGTTTTCTCCTTGTTTGTTAACAGTGCAGCCACGATAGCGGGACGGAGAAAAACGAACAAACGGCAATTTTCAGAAATGGAAAAGGCCGCGAAAGCGGCCTTTGTGGGATACAACATTTTGCAATTTTTTGCGAAGCGCCTCGACGATTACTGCTGTTCCAGAGCATCGCCGATTTTGATTTTCGCCTCTTTACGCAGATTGCTCATCAGCGCCTCAAAGACAATTTGCGCATTGTTCTGCGTGATGCCCTGCACCATCGCTTTTTTCTGCGCTTCCGGCATGGCGCCCGCTTTCACCTCGTCAAACGCCAGCAGAACGACGTTACCCTGCATATCGTTCGCCACGCCATAAACTGGCTTATCTTTCGTCGGAAGGCTTAACGCAAAGGCCGCCTGACTCACCGGATCCTGACTGGTACGACTTAACGTTTTAGGCTCGCCAAAACTCAGACCCGCCGCTTTCATTGCTTCCGCGCCTTTGCCCGCTTTCAGCTCGACCAGCAGTTTTTCCGCATCCAGCTTCGCCTGTTGTTCCGCTTTGTTATGCTTCACCAGGGCAGTGACCTGTTCTTTCACTTCTGCCAACGGTTTCACGGCTTCAGGTTTATGTTCACTCACGCGCACGACAAAAGCCCGGTCGCCATCTACGGTGATAATGTCTGAATTCGGCCCCGGCGTACCATTTTCGCCCACCAGACCGCCATTAAAGATAGCATCGGCTACCGGTTTGAAGTTCAGCTCTTCCGGTAAGGTGTCACGGCTAAACCAGCCGGTTTCAACGGCTTTTACGCCAGCGACCTGTTCAGCGCCTGCTAACGACTCATTGTCGTTGCTTGCCGCATCGCTCACCTTCTGCTGCAACGCATAGTAAGCATCCAGCGCTTTTTCTTGTTTCACTTTCGCGGCAATGTCGTCGCGAACCTCGCTTAACGGTTTCACTTTGGCAGGCTGAATATCATCCAGACGCGCCACCAGAAAACCGACAGACGACTTAATCACGCCAGATATCTGGCCTTTTTCTTTTAATCCGGCGTTTTTCAGTTCCGGCACCGTGGCAGACTCTTCCAGCCAGCCCATATCGCCACCATTACGCGCAGAGATGATATCGGTAGATTTCTCTTTCGCCAGCGTGGCGAAATCTTCGCCCTTGTTCAGCGCATCCAGTACCGCTTTCGCATCATCTTCCGTTTTGGTCTGAATAATGCTGTAACGAATGCGCTCCGGCTGAGTAAACTGATCTACATGCTGGTCATAATAGGCCTGAATATCCGCATCGCTGACCGGTGCCTGCATCGTCGCGGCATCCAGTTTGATATAGCTTACGCGGAACTGTTCCGGCGTCATAAAGCGGGCTTTATTCTGATCGTAGTAGCTGGACACTTCCTGATCGGTCACCTGCTGCTTCGCCGCCAGCGCGTTGACATCAATAACGGCTTCACGCACCACGCGCTGTTGAGAGACTAATGCCGCCAGTTCGTCGGTTTCCCCTTTCAGCATAAAATCAGTACCGGCCACGCCGTTGATCAGTTGCTGAGTGGTAAGCTGGTTACGCAGCGCCTGAGCATACTGATCGGCCGTCATTCCCATCTGATTCACAATCGCGTTATAGCGGTTGTTGTCAAACTTACCGTCCACCTGAAAAGCGGGAGTGGCGAAAATCGCCTGCTTTACCTGCTCATCGCTGATGCCCAGTTTCAGTTCGCGGGAATATTGATCCAACAGCGCTTCATCTATCAGACGATTCAGCACCTGCTGGCGCAGGCTTTTCATATAACCTTCGTTGGCCGCCAGTTCAGAATACCTGTCGCCCAACTGCTGCTGCATACGGTTACGTTCGTTATTAAACGCATTCTCAAACTGTGCCCGGCTGATTTCCTGGCCATTCACTTTTGCGGCGTAGTTATTGCTTCCGCCAATCAGGTAACCACTAACGCCGGTCAAAATGAACGATACGATAATGAGAACGAAAATAATCTTGAGCACGAGACTGTTTGCAGCCGTGCGTAAGCTGTCCATCATGGTGTAACCACACTCCGCTGTAGGTGACTTTACACTTTATCTTTCAGGCGGCTTCTCTGCTGGCTACCGAGTGATTCGCTCAGTTGCCGCGTCGACGCAACCTGAATGATTTGCGTATATAGACTTCACGCGCATCGCATTTTCTGAACGCGGCGCGCAAAAGCCTATTGTGACAAGAAACGAGGGCAATTGTCAGCCCGCAACGCGCAGAAAGTCCCGAATCGTCAATAAAAAAGGCACATCAGTTGATGCGCCCTTGTACTTTGTCACATCCCCCGAGGGGATCACGCTTAGTTTACCGCGTCTTTCAGCGCTTTACCTGCACGGAAACTCGGCACTTTGGCTGCGGCGATGGTGATCTCTTTACCTGTTTGCGGGTTGCGACCAGTACGGGCAGCACGCTCTTTAACAGCAAAAGTACCAAAGCCTACCAGTGCAACGTCATCCCCTTCTTTCAGAGATTCGGTAACAGAAGCAATAATCGCGTCTAACGCACGTCCAGCCGCAGCCTTAGAGATATCAGCCCCTGCAGCAATTTTTTCGATCAGTTGAGATTTATTCACTCTTCTCTTCCTCTTTATAATTTATATCGCACCTGAATCCTTCGAAGTACGACCGCGCAGCAGTTATATCAGGCCTGCCACGCCCTTACAACACCCGTTAATGGTGGCAGACCCAATCAACCATCTAAATTAGCTATACAAAAAAAGGCTGGCAAGTCCGAAATAGCCTGCCAGCCCTGTTTTTATTAGCGCTATTTGCGCGAGGTCACTATTTTGCGGTTACAACCTGCATTCCAGACGGTTCGTTTTGCAGAGCAAGCGTCAGAACTTCCTCAATACGCTTAACCGGGTGAATATCCAGATCGGCAATCACGTTGTCCGGAATTTCCTCCAGGTCACGTTTATTT
The DNA here is from genome assembly GCF_020181675.1 of Salmonella sp. A7. Taxonomy (NCBI): domain Bacteria; kingdom Pseudomonadati; phylum Pseudomonadota; class Gammaproteobacteria; order Enterobacterales; family Enterobacteriaceae; genus Salmonella; species Salmonella sp. A7. The sequence continues at coordinate 3,334,021 of NZ_CP084001.1, forward strand.
TCGAATGGAATTAAGACCGTTTTAATCCCGCCGCGATGCGCCGCCAACAGTTTTTCTTTCAGGCCGCCGATCGGCAACACCTGACCGCGCAGCGTGATCTCACCGGTCATTGCCACATCTGCGCGCACCGGATTACCGGTCAGGCAGGAAACCAGCGCGGTACACATCGCGATACCGGCACTTGGACCGTCTTTCGGCGTTGCGCCTTCCGGCACGTGAACGTGGATATCGCGTTTTTCGTAAAAGTCCGGATTAATACCCAGTTTTTCCGCGCGCGCGCGCACCACGGTCAGCGCCGCCTGAATGGATTCCTGCATCACTTCACCGAGCGAACCGGTGTAGGTCAGCTTGCCTTTGCCCGGTACGCAGGCGGTTTCGATGGTCAACAGATCGCCGCCCACTTCCGTCCACGCCAACCCCGTCACCTGACCTACGCGGTTTTCGCTATCCGCGCGGCCATAATCAAAGCGCTGCACACCGAGGTAGTCGTGCAGATTATCGCCGTTAATTTCGATATGTTTTAACGACTTATCGAGCAACAGTTGTTTAACCGCTTTGCGGCACAGTTTGGAGATTTCACGCTCCAGACTACGCACGCCCGCTTCACGCGTGTAATAGCGAATAATACCGATAATCGCGCTATCGTCGACCGTCAGTTCGCCTTTCTTCAGCGCGTTACGCTCGATCTGCTTCGGCAGCAGGTGACGTTTAGCAATATTCAGCTTCTCGTCTTCGGTATAACCGGACAGACGGATCACTTCCATACGATCCAGCAGCGGCGCCGGAATGTTCATGGAGTTGGAGGTGGCGACGAACATCACATCGCTGAGATCGTAATCCACTTCCAGGTAATGATCGCTGAACGCCACGTTCTGCTCTGGATCCAGCACTTCCAGCAGTGCGGAAGCCGGATCGCCGCGCATGTCCGAGGACATTTTGTCGATCTCATCGAGCAGGAACAGTGGGTTTTTAACCCCCACTTTGGCCATTTTTTGGATCAGTTTGCCCGGCATAGAGCCAATGTAAGTCCGGCGATGACCGCGGATTTCCGCTTCATCACGCACGCCGCCCAGCGCCATACGGATGTATTTACGCCCTGTTGCTTTAGCGATGGACTGGCCCAACGAGGTTTTACCTACCCCCGGCGGCCCCACCAGACACAGGATCGGCCCCTTGATTTTATTTACACGGCTTTGAACCGCGAGATACTCAAGGATGCGGTCTTTCACGCGCTCCAGACCATAATGGTCAGTATCGAGGATTTCCTGCGCCTGACGCAGGTCTTTTTTGACCTTGCTACGCGCATTCCACGGCACCTGCACCATCCAGTCGATGTAGCCGCGCACCACGGTCGCTTCCGCCGACATCGGAGACATCATTTTCAGCTTCTGCAGTTCCGCTTCCGCTTTCTCTTTCGCCTCTTTCGGCATTTTCGCCGCGTCGATCTTACGCTTCAGCGCTTCGTTTTCGTCCGGCGCGTCGTCCATCTCGCCAAGTTCTTTCTGAATCGCTTTCATTTGCTCGTTCAGATAGTACTCGCGCTGGGATTTCTCCATCTGCTTTTTCACGCGGTTGCGAATGCGTTTCTCAACCTGCAGCAGATCGATTTCAGATTCCATCATCGCCATCAGATATTCCAGACGTTCGTTAACGTCGGACATCTCCAGTACGGACTGTTTATCCGCCAGTTTCAGCGGCATATGCGCGGCGATGGTGTCAGCCAGACGTGCAGGGTCGTCAATGCTATTGAGTGACGTCAGCACTTCCGGCGGAATTTTTTTGTTCAGCTTGATGTAGCCTTCGAACTGGCTGATAGCGGTACGCACCAGCACTTCTTGTTCTCGCTCATCAATGGCTGGCGAATCAAGGTACTCCGCCTTCGCGGAGAAATGTTCGCCGTTGTCAGACAGCGCGGAAATACGCGCGCGCTGTAACCCCTCGACCAGCACTTTTACGGTGCCGTCAGGCAGTTTCAACATCTGCAAAATAGAGGCCACGGTCCCGACGGTGAAAAGATCGTTTACACCCGGCTCATCCGTTGATGCTTCCTTCTGGGCGACCAGCATGATTTTTTTATCATGGTCCATAGCCGCTTCCAGACAACGGATAGATTTTTCCCGCCCTACAAATAAGGGTATGACCATGTGCGGATAAACCACCACATCGCGCAAGGGCAATACGGGGATTTCAATGCGTTCAGAACGCTCAGGATTCATAGAGCTCTCTCTTAGTTTAGTGTCCGCCAGGTAATCAGATAGTATAGCTGTGCTCCATACCACCTATAACATGTACGTCAGTATATGGGGATGTTTCCCACACATTCAACGGCGTGTTTACAGGAAAAACGAAAGGGGAGATAAAATCCCCCCTTTTTTGGCTAACTGATTGTATGAATGTTTAATTATTCGCCAGAAGCCTGCGCTTCCGGTTTGCCGTAAATCAGCAACGGCTTACTCTGACCGGCAATAACGGACTCGTCGATCACCACTTTTTCGACGTCTTCCATAGATGGCAAATCGTACATGGTATCCAGCAGCGCCGCTTCGACGATAGAACGCAGGCCACGGGCGCCGGTTTTACGCGCCATTGCTTTCCTGGCGATAGCGTCCAGCGCTTCGTCACGGAATTCCAGATCGACGCCTTCCAGGTTAAACAGCGCCTGATACTGCTTGGTCAGCGCATTTTTCGGCTCTTTCAGGATTTGAATCAGCGCTTCTTCGCTGAGTTCGTTCAGCGTCGCCACCACTGGCAGACGACCGATAAACTCAGGAATCAGACCAAATTTGATCAAATCTTCCGGTTCAACCTGCGACAACAGCTCGCCTTCGCTGGCTTTGTCGGACTTCGCTTTCACCGTCGCGCCAAAACCAATGCCGGAGCCGGTTTCAACACGGTTAGCGATCACTTTATCCAGACCGGCAAACGCGCCGCCGCAGATAAACAGAATCTTAGAGGTATCTACCTGTAAGAATTCCTGCTGCGGATGTTTGCGACCGCCCTGCGGTGGAACCGCGGCGACGGTGCCTTCGATCAGTTTCAGCAACGCCTGCTGTACGCCTTCGCCGGAAACGTCGCGGGTAATGGACGGATTGTCTGATTTACGCGAAATCTTATCGATTTCATCAATGTAGACAATCCCACGCTGCGCTTTTTGCACGTCGTAGTCGCATTTCTGCAACAGTTTCTGAATGATATTCTCGACGTCTTCACCCACGTAACCCGCTTCGGTCAGCGTGGTCGCATCCGCCATAGTGAACGGCACATCCAGCAAGCGCGCCAGCGTTTCCGCCAGCAGCGTTTTACCGGAACCGGTCGGTCCAATCAGCAGAATGTTGCTTTTGCCTAACTCGACGCCATTGCTGGTATCGCCGTTACGCAGACGCTTGTAGTGGTTATAGACCGCCACCGCCAGCACTTTTTTCGCCTGCTCCTGGCCGATAACGTAATCGTCCAGGTGAGTACGAATTTCATGCGGCGTCGGCAGCGCACTACGTTCACGGTGCGGAGCAACTTCTTTAATTTCTTCGCGAATAATGTCGTTACATAAATCGACGCATTCGTCGCAGATATACACGGATGGACCGGCAATCAGCTTGCGCACTTCATGCTGGCTTTTGCCGCAAAAAGAGCAGTACAACAATTTGCCCGAGCCATCTTTGCGTTTATCTGTCATGAGTCAAAACCTCTTCTTTGTTCTTTGTGCCGCACACGACGACGCAAATGCCATTCTCAGGCGCAAGCCGCTAATCAGCGTTGTGCCGCCCTTCATTAGTATATACACAAAATCATTCGAGCTACATCAAGGCGGCAACTCAGCGACTCCCCACGCGCTTACATAAGTAAGTCACCGGGAGGCGCGCTGGCAGCCAACACCGAGGTAGCGTGAAGGATGAAGTGTATAGCGGCACACTTGCGTCCAGGGCATCAATTACGATGGGTCAAAATTGAGTCAACCAAACCGTACTCTACCGCTTCAGGCGCGGAGAGGAAGCGATCGCGCTCAGTATCACGTTCAATCTGCTCAAGAGATTGACCCGTATGATGCGCCATAAGTTCATTCATGCGCCCTTTTACTTTCAAAATTTCGCGGGCGTGAATTTCAATATCCGTCGCCTGGCCCTGGTAGCCGCCCAGCGGCTGGTGGATCATGACGCGAGAGTTCGGCAAGCAGAAACGTTTGCCTTTCGCCCCGGCAGTCAGCAAAAACGCCCCCATAGAGGCCGCCTGTCCCATACAAATGGTGCTGACGTCTGGCTTAATAAACTGCATGGTGTCATAGATGGACATCCCCGCAGTAATTACGCCGCCAGGAGAATTAATGTACAGATAGATATCTTTTTCCGGGTTTTCCGCTTCCAGGAACAGCATCTGCGCCACGATCAAGTTAGCCATATGGTCTTCGACCTGGCCGGTCAGAAATATGACGCGTTCCTTAAGTAGACGAGAATAGATATCAAAAGAGCGCTCACCGCGTGAGGTCTGTTCAATGACCATCGGCACCAGCGCCATATGAGGGGCCAAATTATCTCGTTCTCCGCTGTATGACATTTCCGTCTCCTGGATAAAAATTGAAAAAACCTGCTGTACTGATTGTAACCTGATGGACGGATTATCAGCCAGTCCCTCTGTAATGGGTACGGCATCGCCATAATTCAAGCATAACAATCTTTTGCTCTAACGCTAACACTGAAACGCGGTTTTCGCACCCTTACCATGCAAAATGCGTGACAAAAAAAAACCCGTCACTGAAAGGTGACGGGTTTTTGTGCAAATTTCGTGCTTTTAACGCGAAAAATTACGCTTGCTGGTTCATCAGCTCATTGAAGGAAGTGGCTTTTTCAGACACTTTCGCTTTTGCCAGAACCGCTTCAACAGCCTGTTCTTCCAGAGCGACGTTACGCATATTGTCCATCAGCTCTTTATTTTTGCTGTAGAACTCAATCACTTCTTTCGGATCTTCGTAAGCAGACGCCATCTCTTCGATCAGGCCTTTAACGCGTTCTTCGTCCGCTTTCAGCTCGTTGGTACGAATGACTTCGCCGAGCAGCAGACCTACAACTACACGACGCTTAGCCTGTTCTTCGAACAGTTCGCGCGGCAGCTCCAGAGCCTGTTTCTCGTTACCACCAAAACGCTGCGCAGCCTGACGACGCAGAACGTCGATTTCGCTGTCGATCAGCGCAGACGGTACGTCGATGTCGTTAGCTTTTACCAGACCTTCGATCGCCTGAGACTTAACGCGGTTACGTACCGCGCCTTTCAGCTCGCGCTCCATGTTTTTACGCACTTCAGCGCGCAGACCGGCTACGGAACCATCTTCAACGCCGAAACGTTTGATGAATTCTTCGGTCAGTTCCGGCAGTTCGCGTTCTTCAACTTTCTTCAGGTTGATAACGAACTTAGCCGCTTTACCTTTCAGGTTTTCAGCATGGTACTCTTCCGGGAAGGTCACATCGATAGTGAACTCTTCGCCAGCTTTGTGGCCTTTAACGCCGTCTTCAAAGCCCGGAATCATACGCCCCTGGCCCATCGCCAGAACGAAATCGGTCGCTTTGCCGCCTTCGAACTCTTCGCCGTCTACAGAGCCGGTGAAGTCGATGGTCACGCGGTCTTCCGCATCAGCAGCGCCGTCTTTTTCTTTCCAGGTCGCCTGCTGCTTACGCAGGGTGTCCAGCATCACATCAACGTCAGCGTCGGTGACTTCAACAACCGGTTTTTCAACTTCGATGGACTCGAGGCCGGTCAGTTCAACTTCCGGATAGACTTCAAACTCGACGGAGTAAGTGAAGTCTTCACCCACTTTGTATTCGCCCGGAACATAGTTCGGCGCGCCTGCCGGGTTAATTTTTTCTTTGATGATCGCGTCAACGAAGTTGCGGCTCATCAGATCGCCCAGCACGTCCTGGCGAACAGAAGCGCCATAACGCTGAGCGACGATATTCATCGGTACTTTGCCTTTACGGAAGCCGTCAATACGTACTTTTTTCGCTACGTTGACCAGCTCGCTTTTTACAGCGGTCTCGATGCTGTCAGCAGCGATTGTAATCGTTACACGGCGGCCAAGGCCCTGAGTGGTTTCAACTGAAACTTGCATCTTGTTACCTCAAAAAATCACAGTGCTCGGTCAACTCTACTCCGCAAGCACGTGCTATTTGCTTCGCGGAACCGGGATGTTCTCATAATCAATCACATTCCCTGTCGTCAGAATCATCCCGAAGACGTTCATATATAAGACGGCGCATTATAGCGGCATCACTTTTGTGAGTCGAGAACGGTGATTGTGCGATGCTGCGGCGGTTTTCACAATTCTCGGCTAATTTTTGTCTGAATACTGTACGACATGCTCAAAATTCAGACAAAACAAAACGGCCCGCAGGCCGTTTTCACATAATTCTGTAGCAACATACTGGAAAAGCGGAGGTAGTTGCAAATCCGTTTTGCTACGCGATGCTTCCCGCGCCGCGACAAGGAGGCGACGCGAAGATAGTATCCTGCAATCCTTCCCACTCTTTGAGGGTATAAGTATGCAGTGCCAGCGCATGTACGGTTGTGGAAAGTTCCGCCGTTAACGTACCGTAAATCATCCGATGACGATTAAGAAAACGTTCGCCTGTAAAGCGATCGCTCACCAGCACGACCTTAAAATGGCTTTCCGATCCTGCTGGAACATTGTGACGATAGCTTTCATCCACAACTTCGAGAAACACGGGGTCGAACGCTGTCCTTAATTTTTCTTCTATTTGCTCACGTATCATCATGAAAATCTCCTCCGACAACGCTGTGATGTCACCCATCCCTTTAAATACTAGCCGCTTTTACCGTTTCCATTACAGCATGACAACAAAAATTTAGCTTTCGTCTGATTATTTCAGCCAAACGTATGAAGTTTACTGCCTTAATCATTCTTTTAGCGCTCAAAATCCCCGCTCGCGCCGTTATCAATACCAAATCGGACATTACGACGAATTTACCTGCGTTGACCACTTCCCCTCGCCGTTAGCGGTGTTATGATGGCGGGAATTTTTACCTATCACGTTTTAAGCGTCATTGAGAGCCTGAATATGTTAAAAAAACTTCTCTTTCCGTTAGTCGCTCTGTTTATGCTGGCAGGATGCGCCACACCGCCGACGACCATTGACGTCGCGCCGAAGATCACCTTGCCACAGCAGGATCCGAGCCTGATGGGCGTCACCGTTAGCATTACCGGCGCGGACCAACGCCAGGATCAAGCGTTAGCGAAAGTCACGCGTAACAACCAGCTGGTAACGTTAACCGCCTCCCGCGATTTACGCTTCCTGTTACAAGAAGTCCTGGAAAAACAGATGACGGCGCGGGGCTATATGATCGGGCCTAACGGCGCGGTTAATCTGCAGATTATTGTTAACCAACTGTATGCTGATGTTTCCCAGGGCAGCGTGCGCTACAACATCGCGACCAAAGCGGATATCGCGATTATTGCGACCGCGGCAAATGGCAACAAGATGACCAAAAACTATCGCGCCAACTACTCTATTGAAGGGGCATTCCAGGCCTCTAACCAGAATATTGCCGACGCGGTGAACAGTGTTCTGACCGATACTATCGCTGATATGTCTCAGGACACCAGTATTCACGATTTTATCAAGCAAAACGCCCGTTAATAGCAACAACAAGACCCGGCAGAAGCCGGGTCTGTAGATGCCTATGTCAAGTCAATATTTACGTATTTTCCAGCAACCGCGTTCAGCCATTCTGCTGATATTGGGTTTTGCCTCCGGCCTCCCGCTGGCGCTCACCTCCGGTACGCTACAGGCGTGGATGACCGTCGAGAATATCGATCTTAAAACGATTGGCTTCTTCTCGCTGGTTGGTCAGGCCTATGTGTTTAAGTTTCTCTGGTCCCCGCTGATGGACCGCTACACGCCGCCTTTTTTAGGTCGTCGTCGCGGTTGGTTACTCGCCACCCAACTGTTGTTACTGGCGGCGATTGCGGCGATGGGCTTTCTTGAACCCGGCACGCAGCTACGCTGGATGGCGGCGCTGGCGGTGGTGATTGCTTTTTGCTCCGCCTCGCAGGATATCGTGTTCGACGCCTGGAAAACCGATGTTTTACCCGCAGAAGAACGCGGCGCTGGCGCGGCAATCAGCGTGCTTGGCTACCGGTTGGGGATGCTGGTTTCCGGCGGACTGGCGCTATGGCTGGCCGATCGCTGGCTCGGCTGGCAGGGCATGTACTGGCTGATGGCGGCATTGCTGATCCCCTGCATTATCGCCACCTTACTGGCGCCGGAACCGACCGATAGTATCCCGTCCCCGAAATCGCTGGAACAGGCCGTCGTCGCGCCGCTACGCGATTTCTTTGGCCGTAATAACGCCTGGCTGATTTTACTGCTCATTGTGCTTTATAAACTGGGTGACGCCTTCGCCATGAGCCTGACCACCACCTTTTTGATTCGCGGCGTCGGCTTTGACGCCGGCGAAGTCGGCGTGGTCAATAAAACGCTGGGCCTGTTGGCGACAATCGTCGGCGCGTTATACGGCGGCATATTAATGCAGCGTCTTTCGCTGTTTCGCGCGCTGCTGATTTTCGGCATTTTGCAAGGCGCGTCCAACGCCGGTTACTGGTTGCTCTCCATTACCGATAAAAACATGTTCAGCATGGGCGCGGCGGTCTTTTTCGAAAATCTGTGCGGCGGGATGGGTACTGCCGCCTTTGTCGCCTTATTAATGACGCTATGTAATAAGTCGTTTTCCGCAACACAGTTTGCCCTACTGTCGGCCCTCTCCGCAGTAGGCCGCGTTTATGTTGGTCCTGTAGCGGGCTGGTTCGTTGAAGCGCACGGCTGGCCGACATTCTACCTCTTCTCGGTTGTCGCCGCCGTTCCCGGGCTGTTACTGTTGCTGGTCTGTCGGCAAACGCTGGAATATAGCTGGCAGAGCGAGCGTTTCATTCCCCGCACGCAATACCGTGGCGCCTACAATTTCGCGCTTTCAATCCTGCTCGCGGGCGTCGCTTTGCTGGCGGTATGGGTACTCCTGCTGACCATGAACGCGGTGGATTACACCAACTTCTCATTCCTGCCCGGATTGCTTGAGACCGCGGTAGTGGTTGCCGTGTGCGGCATTGTCTTTGGCGGGTTGCTGGACTACCTGGCGCTACGAAAAACACGCCTGCTCTAAAACATTATTTGCCGTTGTAATAACGACCCGGAATTATAACGGCTAAATAACCATCAATTGATAAAAAATATATTTGTCTTTTTGTGCGCAACAGAATTTTGGAAATTATTGGTAATTTCTACGCTACCTATTTTCTTTACACGATTCAGCCGATTAAATTTAAATTTCCGCCGTTGATTGTCCTTTTATTGATAATAAATTGTTAAGTAATTGTTTTATTTTTACATTGGTTATACCAATTATCCCTCAACATCACACTTACAGACCTCATCCGTTATAACGCAAAGTTTCAACAGTGTCTTAAAGTTATTTCGACATACTTGGCAACATATGTGACATGCGCGGCAGAACTTGGTAACACAGAACCAATCATGTTTACAGTAATGTAACCTTACCGTAAAATGCCCCTACACTTTAAACGCCACCAGGTCCCGTGGAATTGAGGTCGTTAAATGAGACTCAGGAAATACAATAAAAGTTTGGGATGGTTGTCATTAATTGCAGGCACTGCATTACTCAGTGGCTGTAATTCTGCGCTGCTGGATCCCAAAGGACAGATTGGACTGGAGCAACGTTCGCTGATACTGACGGCATTTGGCCTGATGTTGATCGTCGTTATTCCCGCCATCTTGATGGCTGTTGGTTTCGCCTGGAAGTATCGTGCGAGTAATAAGGATGCGAAGTATAGCCCGAACTGGTCACACTCCAATAAAGTGGAAGCCGTGGTCTGGACGGTGCCTATCTTAATCATCATTTTCCTTGCCGTACTGACCTGGAAAACCACGCACGCGCTTGAACCAAGCAAGCCGCTGGCGCATGACGAAAAACCGATCACCATCGAAGTGGTTTCCATGGACTGGAAATGGTTCTTCATCTATCCGGAGCAGGGTATCGCCACCGTCAACGAGATCGCCTTCCCGGCGAACACGCCGGTTTATTTCAAAGTGACCTCCAACTCCGTGATGAACTCCTTCTTTATCCCGCGTCTGGGTAGCCAGATTTATGCCATGGCCGGTATGCAAACACGTTTGCATCTGATCGCCAACGAACCCGGAACCTACGATGGCATCTCCGCCAGCTATAGCGGCCCGGGCTTCTCTGGTATGAAGTTTAAAGCTATCGCCACCAAAGACCGCGCAGAATTCGACCAATGGGTCGCAAAAGCGAAGCAGTCTCCGAACACCATGAATGATATGGCGGCGTTCGAGAAAGTGGCTATGCCAAGCGAGTACAACAAGGTGGAATATTTCTCCAGCGTGAAACCAGATTTGTTCAAGGACGTTATTAACAAATTCATGGACCACGGTAAGAGCATGGACATGACCCAACCTGAAGGTGAGCACAGCTCGCATGAAGGAATGGAAGGTATGGACATGAGCCACGCGGAATCCGCCAACTCCAAGGGTTGAGGAAGATAAGATGTTCGGAAAATTATCACTGGATGCAGTACCGTTCCATGAACCTATCGTCATGGTAACGATCGCTGCAATTATCGTCGGGGGACTGGCGATACTGGCAGCGATTACTTACTTCGGTAAGTGGACCTACCTATGGAAAGAGTGGTTAACGTCGGTTGACCATAAACGCCTCGGCATCATGTATATCATCGTCGCAATTGTGATGCTGTTACGTGGTTTCGCCGATGCCATCATGATGCGTAGCCAGCAGGCGCTTGCCTCCGCAGGCGAAGCGGGTTTTCTACCGCCGCACCACTACGATCAGATCTTTACCGCTCACGGCGTAATCATGATCTTCTTCGTGGCGATGCCCTTCGTTATCGGTCTGATGAACCTGGTGGTTCCGCTGCAGATCGGCGCGCGCGACGTTGCGTTCCCTTTCCTGAACAACCTGAGCTTCTGGTTCACCGTTGTCGGCGTTATCCTGGTTAACCTCTCACTGGGCGTGGGTGAATTCGCGCAGACAGGGTGGCTGGCTTATCCGCCGCTATCGGGAATAGAGTACAGTCCCAGCGTCGGGGTCGATTACTGGATATGGGCGTTGCAACTCTCGGGTATTGGTACGACGTTAACCGGTATCAACTTCTTCGTGACGATCCTGAAGATGCGTGCGCCGGGTATGACAATGTTCAAGATGCCGGTCTTTACCTGGGCCTCTTTGTGCGCCAACGTACTGATCATCGCCTCTTTCCCGATTCTGACGGTTACCGTCGCGTTGCTGACCCTGGATCGCTATCTGGGCACCCATTTCTTTACCAACGATATGGGCGGCAACATGATGATGTACATCAACCTGATTTGGGCCTGGGGCCATCCGGAAGTGTACATTCTGATTCTGCCGGTCTTCGGGGTATTCTCCGAAATCGCAGCGACCTTCTCGCGTAAACGTCTGTTCGGCTATACCTCGCTGGTTTGGGCGACCGTCTGTATTACCGTACTGTCGTTTATCGTTTGGCTGCACCACTTCTTCACGATGGGTGCGGGCGCGAACGTTAACGCCTTCTTCGGTATCACCACCATGATTATCGCCATCCCGACCGGGGTGAAGATCTTCAACTGGTTGTTCACCATGTATCAGGGCCGTATCGTCTTCCATTCCGCAATGATGTGGACCATCGGCTTTATCGTGACCTTCTCGGTCGGCGGTATGACCGGCGTTCTGCTGGCGGTACCGGGCGCGGACTTCGTCCTGCACAACAGTCTGTTCCTGATTGCGCACTTCCATAACGTGATCATCGGCGGCGTGGTGTTTGGCTGCTTCGCGGGTATGACCTACTGGTGGCCGAAGGCGTTTGGCTTCAAGCTGAACGAAACCTGGGGTAAACGCGCCTTCTGGTTCTGGATTATCGGTTTCTTTGTAGCCTTTATGCCGCTGTACGTACTGGGCTTCATGGGCATGACCCGTCGCCTCAGCCAGCAAATTGATCCGCAGTTCCATACGATGCTGATGGTTGCCGCCGCCGGTGCCGCGCTGATTGCGCTGGGTATCCTGTGCCAACTGATTCAGATCTTCGTTTCTATTCGCGACCGCGATCAGAACCGCGATCTGACCGGCGACCCATGGGGTGGCCGTACGCTGGAGTGGTCAACCTCGTCTCCGCCGCCGTTCTATAACTTTGCCGTTGTGCCGCACGTTCACGAACGTGACGCCTTCTGGGAAATGAAAGAAAAAGGCGAAGCGTACCAACAGCCTGGACAGTATGAAGAGATTCATATGCCGAAAAATAGTGGTGCCGGTATTGTTATCGCCGCCTTCGCGACGGTATTTGGCTTCGCCATGATCTGGCATATCTGGTGGCTGGCGATAGTGGGTTTCGCAGGCATGATCATCAGCTGGATTGTAAAAAGCTTTGATGAAGATGTGGATTACTACGTGCCGGTCCCGGAAGTCGAAAAACTGGAAAACCAGCATTTCGATGAGATTACTAAGGCAGGGCTGAAAAATGGCAACTGATACTTTAACGCACGCGACTGCCCACGCGCACGAACACGGGCACCATGACGCAGGCCAGAACAAAATCTTCGGATTTTGGGTCTACCTGATGAGCGACTGCATTCTGTTCTCTATTCTGTTTGCTACCTATGCCGTTCTGGTGAACGGCACCGCTGGCGGCCCGACAGGTAAGGACATTTTCGAACTGCCGTTCGTTCTGGTTGAAACCTTCCTGCTGTTATTTAGCTCCATTACCTACGGCATGGCGGCGATCGCCATGCACAAGAACAACAAGAGCCAGGTTATCTCCTGGTTGGCGTTGACCTTCTTGTTTGGCGCCGGATTTATCGGGATGGAACTCTATGAATTCCATCACCTGATTGTTAACGGTATGGGCCCGGATCGCAGCGGCTTCCTGTCTGCGTTCTTCGCGCTGGTCGGCACGCACGGTCTGCACGTCACTTCCGGTTTGATCTGGATGGCGGTGCTGATGGTGCAAGTTGCCCGTCGCGGTCTGACCAGCACTAACCGTACCCGCATCATGTGCCTGAGCCTGTTCTGGCACTTCCTGGATGTGATTTGGATTTGCGTATTCACTGTTGTTTATCTGATGGGGGCGATGTAATGAGTCATTCTACCGAGAGCGGCGGCGCATCCCACGGCAGCGTAAAAACGTACATGACCGGCTTTATCCTGTCGGTCATCCTGACGGTTATTCCATTCTGGATGGTGATGACCGGCGCTGCCTCTCCGGCCGTTATTCTGGGATCTATCCTGGCAATGGCAGTGGTGCAGATTTTGGTGCATCTGGTGTGTTTCCTGCACATGAACACCAAATCTGATGAAGGCTGGAACATGACGGCCTTCATCTTTACCGTGCTGATCATCGCCATCCTGGTTGTGGGCTCCATCTGGATTATGTGGAACCTCAACTACAACATGATGATGCACTAAGAGCGGCGAGTATGATGTTTAAGCAATACCTGCAAGTAACGAAACCAGGCATCATCTTTGGCAACCTGATCTCGGTGATCGGGGGATTTCTGCTGGCCTCAAAGGGCAGCATTGACTATCCCCTGTTCATTTATACGCTGGTCGGGGTGTCACTGGTTGTGGCGTCGGGTTGTGTATTTAACAACTACATCGACAGGGATATCGACAGGAAGATGGAAAGGACCAAGAATCGGGTGCTGGTCAAAGGCCTGATTTCTCCTGGCGTCTCGCTGGTATACGCCACCCTGCTGGGTATTGCTGGCTTTATGCTGCTGTGGTTTGGCGCTAATCCTCTGGCCTGCTGGCTGGGGGTGATGGGCTTTGTGGTCTACGTTGGCGTGTACAGCTTGTACATGAAGCGTCACTCCGTCTACGGAACGCTGATTGGTTCTCTCTCCGGCGCAGCGCCGCCGGTGATTGGCTACTGCGCCGTAACGGGCGACTTTGACAGCGGCGCGGCGATCCTGCTGGCTATTTTCAGCCTCTGGCAGATGCCGCACTCTTACGCCATCGCCATTTTCCGCTTTAAGGACTATCAGGCGGCCAATATCCCGGTTCTGCCGGTGGTAAAAGGAATCTCAGTCGCTAAAAACCACATCACGCTGTACATCATTGCGTTTGCCGTTGCAACGCTAATGCTAACGTTGGGCGGTTATGCCGGTTACAAATACCTGGTGGTCGCCGCGGCGGTCAGCGTTTGGTGGCTCGGCATGGCGCTACGCGGTTACAAAGTGGAAGATGATAAGGTCTGGGCGCGCAAGCTGTTCGGCTTCTCTATCATTGCGATTACCGCGCTGAGTATCATGATGTCCGTTGATTTTATGGTGCCGAATTCGCAGAATCTGCTGACTTACGTCTGGTAAGTTCATCGTCACCTCTTCTATTCCGGATGGCGGCTTATGCCTTATCCGGCCTACAAAAGCACGTTACCTGTAGGCCGGATAAGCGACGTGAGTATCGCCATCCGGCATTTTTCGTCTCTCGTGGCCTACCCTCACCACCACAACATTTGTTAATAAAGCGCATATTTACCCAACCAACCTGGCGCTTTACACTAGGTGCGAATTTCATACAGAGGTGGCAATGAACGATTATAAAATGACGCCAGGGGAGCTGCGTGCCACATGGGGTTTAGGGACCGTCTTTTCGTTGCGTATGCTGGGCATGTTTATGGTTCTACCGGTACTGACCACATACGGTATGGCGCTACAGGGCGCCAGCGAAGCATTAATCGGCATTGCGATCGGCATTTACGGGCTGGCGCAGGCTATCTTTCAAATTCCCTTTGGACTGCTGTCCGACCGCATTGGCCGTAAGCCGCTGATTGTCGGCGGACTGGCGGTATTTGTCGCGGGCAGCGTCATTGCCGCGCTCTCCCACTCAATCTGGGGCATTATTCTGGGGCGAGCGCTACAGGGGTCCGGCGCTATTGCCGCCGCCGTCATGGCGCTCCTGTCTGACCTGACCCGAGAGCAAAACCGCACCAAAGCGATGGCGTTTATCGGCGTCAGCTTTGGTATCACCTTCGCGATTGCGATGGTATTAGGGCCGATTGTTACCCATAGTCTGGGATTGAACGCGTTGTTCTGGATGATCGCCGCCCTCGCCACCCTGGGCATTCTTCTGACGATCTGGGTGGTTCCCAACAGTACCAACCATGTGCTGAATCGCGAATCCGGGATGGTCAAAGGCAGCTTCAGTAAAGTGCTGGCGGAGCCGAGGCTGCTCAAGCTCAATTTCGGCATTATGTGTCTGCATATTTTATTGATGTCCACCTTTGTCGCCCTGCCCGGCCAGCTTGCCGATGCCGGTTTCCCTGCCGCCGAACACTGGAAGGTGTATCTGGCAACCATGGTGATCGCCTTTGCCGCCGTCGTGCCTTTTATCATCTATGCTGAAGTCAAACGGCGGATGAAGCAGGTATTCCTGTTCTGCGTGGGGCTCATTATCGTCGCGGAAATCGTGTTGTGGGGAGCGGGCCAGCATTTCTGGGAGCTGGTGATTGGCGTACAACTCTTTTTCCTTGCCTTTAATTTGATGGAGGCGCTGCTGCCTTCTCTTATTAGCAAAGAGTCGCCCGCGGGGTATAAAGGAACGGCGATGGGCGTCTATTCTACCAGTCAGTTTCTTGGCGTGGCGCTTGGCGGCTCGCTGGGCGGCTGGATAGACGGCACGTTTGATGGGCAAACCGTTTTTCTTGCCGGGGCCGTACTGGCGATGGTATGGCTGGCGGTGGCAAGTACCATGAAAGAGCCGCCCTATGTCAGCAGCCTGCGTGTGGAAATTCCAGCGGATATCGTTGCTGACGACAGGCTAAAACAGCGACTGTTGGCAATGAAAGGCGTAAGCGAAGCGCTGATCGTGGCGGAAGAGCATTCCGCTTACGTCAAAATCGACAGCAAAGTGACCAATCGCTTTGAAGTTGAACAGCTTATCAGCAAAGGATGAATGCAGCATTGCCGGATGGCGACGAAGCTCTATCCGGCATAACAACTTAATCGCGGAAGTTTTTGAACTGGAACGGCTGGCCCAAATCGCCGCCGCGAACCAGCGCCATTACCGATTGCAGATCGTCACGTGATTTGCCCGTCACGCGAATCTCTTCCCCCTGAATTTGCGCCTGCACCTTCAGTTTGCTGTCTTTAATCAGCTTGACGATTTTCTTCTGCACGGCGCTTTCAATGCCCTGCTTCAGCTTCGCTTCCACATACCAGGTTTTACCGCTATGCACGAACTCGTCCGGTACATCCAGCGAAGCGCCTTCAATACCGCGTTTAAGCAGCTTGGCGCGCAGAATATCGAGCAACTGATTGACCTGGAAATCGGACTCGCTCAGCACCTTGATGGTTTTATTGGCATCGTTCAGTTCAATAGTCGCCTCTACGCCACGAAAGTCAAAACGAGACTCAACCTCGCGAACCGCGTTATCCACGCCGTTACGCGCTTCCTGCAGATCAACTTCAGAAACAATATCGAAAGATGGCATCTTTTCTTCTCCCTTCATTTTCGTTGCGTTGCATAATACCTGCAACGAGGCTTAACGAGAAGCTTAGCTGATGACGCTATAATTAGCGCCATAACACCTGGCGCTGTTGCAGGTGAGGAGGAACAATGAAAATTACTGTACTGGGATGCGGAGCCTTAGGACAACTTTGGCTTTCGGCACTGTGCAAACACGGACATGACGTACAGGGCTGGCTACGGGTGCCACAACCTTATTGCAGCGTAAATCTGATCGATACCGATGGTTCCTTTTTCAACGAATCACTGACGGCAAACGATCCGGATTTTTTGGCGAAGAGCGAACTGTTATTAGTCACGCTGAAAGCGTGGCAGGTTTCCGACGCAGTACGAACCCTGGCGTCAACCCTACCGGTGACATCGCCTATCCTGCTCATTCATAATGGAATGGGAACCATAGAAGAACTGCAAAATATCCAACAGCCGATGTTGATGGGGACTATCACCCATGCTGCGCGCCGCGACGGTAATATCATTATTCATGTCGCTAACGGTACTACGCATATTGGCCCGGCGCGCGAGCAAGACGGCGATTACAGTTATCTCGCCGATATCCTGCAGGGGGTACTGCCCGATGTCGCCTGGCATAACAATATCCGCGCAGAGATGTGGCGCAAACTGGCCGTCAACTGTGTTATCAACCCGCTCACCGCGCTTTGGAACTGCCCGAACGGCGAGCTGCGCCATCATCCTGATGAAATCAACGCGATTTGCGAAGAGGTCGCCGCCGTGATTGAACGTGAAGGCTACCACACATCGGCAGACGATTTACGCTATTATGTTGAGCAAGTGATTGACAGTACGGCAGAAAACATCTCATCCATGTTGCAGGACGTGCGCGCCATGCGCCATACCGAAATTGACTACATCACCGGTTATTTACTCAAGCGCGCCCGCGTGCACGGTCTCGCCGTTCCGGAAAATAGCCGCCTGTTTGAAATGGTAAAGCGAAAGGAGAGTGAATATGAGCGCTCAGGCACTGGTATGCCTCGCCCCTGGTAGTGAAGAGACCGAAGCGGTCACCACTATCGATCTGCTGGTTCGCGGCGGAATCCACGTCACTACCGCCAGCGTCGCCAGCGATGGCGGCCTGACGATTGTCTGCTCGCGCGGTGTAAAGCTACTGGCGGATGCGCCGCTGGTTGAAGTTGCCGACGGCGATTATGACATCATCGTGTTGCCCGGCGGAATTAAAGGCGCCGAGTGCTTTCGCGACAGCCCGCTGCTGGTCGAAACCGTAAAGCAGTTTCACCGCTCCGGGCGCATTGTCGCAGCCATTTGCGCCGCAGCCGCCACAGTGCTCGTGCCGCACGATATCTTCCCTATCGGCAATATGACCGGTTTTCCGGCACTGAAAGATAAGATCCCCGCCGAACAGTGGCAGGATAAGCGTGTGGTGTGGGATGCGCGGGTAAAATTATTAACCAGCCAGGGACCGGGTACCGCTATCGATTTTGGTTTGAAAATCATCGACCTATTGGTTGGTCGTGAAAAAGCGCATGAAGTGGCTTCGCAACTGGTGATGGCGGCGGGGATTTATAACTACTACGAGTAAGAATGATTGCCGGATGGCGGCGTAAATACCTTATCCGGCCTACAAAACGGTACAGTCTGTAGGCCGAATAAGCGGCAGCGCCATCCGGCAGTTATTTTACGGGCGTTCGCCCTGCGCCAGACGCGCATTAATATGCGCAATCACCCCAGGTAAATCCGCCAGTGAATCCACCACGTAATGCGCCCCGGCGGCATACAGCTTGCTGGCCGCGTGCTCGCGGCGGGTCGCAACGTCCTCTTGCGACATTGTCTGATAGGCGTCCCATGTTGCGCCGAATTCGTTACCCGATACCGCCAGCCCCACCGTCCACATCCCCGCGTTAAGCCCCTCGCTAATGCCCGGCGCGGCATCATCTACCTTCACGCAGTGCGCGACCGCATCAATGCCCAGCGCAATCACGTTTTGCAGCGCCATCCACGGCCCCGGGCGACCACCCGCGGCCAGGTCGTCCGTTGCCACCCAATGATCCGGACGATAGCCATGCTCGGCGGCGGCGGGAACCAGGCGCTCCATCACCGCTCGTGGGTAACCGGAGCAGGAGCCTATCTTGATACCCTCGGCTCGTAGCGCCGCGATCGTGTCGATAACTCCGGCAATAGGAGAAGAAAAATCGACAACTTTAGCAATCTGTAGCGGCATGAAGGCGGCATAGATGGCATCAATATCTGCTGCGCTCATGGAGCGGCCAAACTTTGCCTGCCAGCGCGCGTCAACAGCAGGTAATTTTCCCAGCGCTTCAATGTGTTGCCATTTACCCAGCCCCATTGGCACGCGTGCTTCGGCGAGGGTGATCTCCACATCAAATGCCTGACGGAACGCCTCGACGAAAATTTGCGTCGGCGCGAAGGAGCCAAAATCGACGGTGGTGCCCGCCCAGTCGAGAATAACAGCGTGAATACGGTTCATCATGGTTCCTTATTTCGTCCAGTACATGGCGGTACGAATGGCGGTCAGCAGGGCAGTGATATCGGCGGCATATACTTCACCAATGTTGCCGATGCGAAAGCAGTCGCTTTGCGACACTTTGCCTGGATAGATAACAAAGCCCTGCTCTTTGAGGCGGCGATAAAATTCGCTAAAGCGATACTGCGGGTCTTCCGGTGAATAAAAGGCGGTGATAATGGGCGAATGAAGTTCGTCATCCAGCAGCGTGTTAAAGCCCAGCGCCCGCATTCCGGCCACCAGGCTGCGCTGATTTTGCTGATAGCGTTGATGACGTGCCGCCACGCCACCTTCTTCCGCCAGCTCTTTCAACGCCTGGGCAAACGCCAGGACGGTATGAGTGGGCGAAGTAAAACGCCATTTGCCGTGGTTATCCTCCATGCAGCGCCACTGGGCGTAGAGATCTAACGACAGCGAGCGGGAACGCCCTTTGCACGCGGCCAGTTTTTGCTCGCGGGCAATCACGAAAGCAAAACCCGGCACGCCCTGAATGCATTTATTGGCGGAGCTGATCAGATAATCGATGTGTAATGCTGCAATATCCATGGGGATGCCGCCGAAGCTGCTCATGGCGTCAACGATGTAGGTTTTGCCATAGCGATGCGCCAGAGCGCCCACCTCATCAATGGGGTTGAGCATCCCGGTGGTCGTTTCGCTATGCACCATGGCGATATGGCTGATCGTCGGGTCGGCGTTGAGGATCGCGTCGATCGCCTGCACGTCCGGGCGCGCAACTTCGCCGCAGTCGTAAGCGTGATGGGCGATACCCATAAGGCCGGCCATCTCGACCATTCGTGCGCCGTATGCACCGTTGCTGACGATCAGCACCTTATCCTGCGGCCCCAATGCGCTGCCCAGTACGGCTTCCACAGCATAGCTGCCGCTGCCTTGCAGCAGTAC
This sequence comes from Salmonella sp. A7, assembly GCF_020181675.1. Lineage (NCBI taxonomy): Bacteria > Pseudomonadati > Pseudomonadota > Gammaproteobacteria > Enterobacterales > Enterobacteriaceae > Salmonella > Salmonella sp. A7. The sequence continues at coordinate 3,353,981 of NZ_CP084001.1, forward strand.
GGAGGTGTAGCCTTCGGAGGCCGTTGCCAGTGCGGTCAACTGCTGGCGGATCTGTTCTACCACGCCGATATTGTAATCATCATCCCAGGTACAGCTATCGAACAACATCGCTTCTTTCACGGTGCGAGAGGTGGTGAGCGGGCCAGGAGTCAGCAGCAGATAGTTACGCGAAGTCATGTTATTTACCTTTGGTCTATACCAGATTGCATTTATCATGACGATCTTTGCCGCGACGGGTCAAAGAGAAAATCGCGCTGCAACAAAAAATTCATCTCTGCTTGTATAATGGCGGCAGGCAAAACGGAAGCGAGTAAGCATGAAATCTATCCCGGGCGATATCCCGCAGTACCTGTTGATCAAGGCGCAGCTTCAGGCGCGTATTCAGAGCGGTGCGTTGAAAAGCGGTGATAAACTGCCGTCTGAACGCGAACTGTGCGCGATCTTCAACACCACGCGCATTACTATCCGCGAAAGTCTGGCGCAGCTGGAGTCCAGTGGGCTTATCTGGCGCGCCGATCGTCGCGGTTGGTTCGTTACGCCGGAACGCCTGTGGCTGGATCCGACCCAGAACACCAACTTCCATAAGCTTTGTCGCGAGCAGGGGCGGGAGCCAAAAACCGCGCTACTGAGCGGCGTGTTAACCACCGTGCCTGTCGAGGTTATGGAGCCCCTCCAGCTCCAGCCGTTTGATCAAATCTATCTGCTGACCCGTCTGCGTTACGCCGATGGCCGCGCCGTGTGCTACTGCGAAAACCATTGTTTGCCCGCCCGCGTGCCTGAGCTGCTGCAGTACGATCTCAACGGCAGCCTGACCGAGGTATACGAGTCGCACTACAACCTCACCTATACCAGCATGCATCTGTCGTTCTACCCCACCGCCATGCCTGCGCAGGCCGCACATGCGCTGGGAGTTATGGAAGGACGCCCGGCGCTGTTGCTGCGCCGTCTGAACTACGATCAACACGGGCGAGTGCTGGATCTGGATATCGAATACTGGCGTCACGACAGCCTGCGCATTGAGGTAGATACCCACTAGCGGGTGCGCCGGATGTTGGCTGCGAGCCTTATCCGGCCTGTCAATCGTATCGTCTCACGGCTATCCGGATAAGCGCAGCATCATCCAGCGTGGACTGATTTATTTCTTTTTCATCGTTTTGTCACATAAGCCGTTTAGCGTAAAAAGCAAACCTGGTATAGGCCAGAAAATGCAATGTACGCTATGAGGCTATTACGATGAAACTTTCCCGACTTGCTCTGCTGTCTGCCTTCGCTCTCGCCAGCGCACCGTCATGGGCGGAATCAGTGGTCACAGTGTACTCCATCGACGGGCTGCACGATGGCGATAACAGCTGGTACCAGGTGCAGTTTGACGCATTCACTAAAGCGACCGGCATTACCGTACGCTATGTTGAAGGCGGTGGTGGCGTGGTAGTGGAACGTCTGGCAAAAGAGCGTACGAATCCGCAAGCCGACGTGCTGGTAACCGCGCCGCCATTCATTCAGCGCGCCGCCGCCGAAAAGCTGCTGGCGAACTTTAACACCGACGCCGCATCGGCTATCCCCGATGCCAACAACCTTTATTCGCCGCTGGTAAAGAACTATCTGAGCTTTATCTACAACAGCAAACTGCTGAAAACTGCCCCGGCGAGCTGGCAGGATCTGCTTGACGGTAAATTCAAAAATAAACTCCAGTATTCCACGCCAGGTCAGGCCGCTGACGGCACGGCGGTAATGCTGCAGGCTTTCCACAGCTTCGGCAGTAAAGATGCCGGTTTTGCGTATCTCGGCAAGCTGCAGGCCAATAACGTCGGGCCATCTGCCTCTACCGGCAAGCTAACCGCGCTGGTTAATAAAGGTGAAATCTACGTCGCTAACGGCGACCTGCAAATGAACCTCGCGCAGATGGAACGTAACCCGAACGTGAAAATCTTCTGGCCGGCCAACGACAAAGGCGAGCGCAGCGCGCTGGCCATCCCTTATGTCATTGGCCTGGTCCAGGGGGCACCGCAGAGTGAAAACGGTAAAAAGCTGATTAACTTCCTGCTGAGTAAAGAAGCGCAGACTCGCGTCAGCGAACTCTCCTGGGGAATGCCGGTACGCAGCGACGTGACGCCGAGCGACGAACATTACAAGGCCGCCACTGCCGCGTTAGAAGGCGTGCAGAGCTGGCAGCCAAATTGGGATGACGTAGCCGTTTCGCTGTCGGCAGATATTAGCCGTTGGCACAAAGTGACCGAAAGCGAGTAAGCCTGATGCTGATGAAAACGACCGCCGTTCACGCCCCTGCATCGCAGGGGACATCGGGGATAGTCCTCGACTCACTGCGCGTTGCGTATCACGGCAACGTGGTGCTTAAACCGCTCTCTTTGACGATTGAACCTGGCGAAGTGCTGGCGCTGATTGGCCCATCAGGATCTGGAAAAACGACGGTGCTGCGTGCGGTTGCGGGCTTTGTGCAACCTGCAGGCGGCCGTATTCTGATTGGCGATACGGACGTCACCCATCTGCCACCCTATAAACGCGGGTTGGCGATGGTGGTGCAGAACTACGCCTTGTTCCCGCATCTGAAAGTGGAAGACAACGTCGCTTTTGGCCTGCGTGCGCAGAAGCAGCCAAAGGCGCTAATTAATGAGCGTGTAACGCAGGCGCTGAAAACGGTTGGCATGAGTGATTACGCCACCCGTTATCCGCATCAACTTTCCGGCGGCCAGCAGCAACGCGTGGCCATCGCCCGCGCGATTGCCGTGCGCCCGCGCGTGCTGTTGCTGGATGAACCACTGTCAGCGCTGGACGCACAGATTCGTCATAATATGGTGGAAGAAATCGCCCGTCTTCACCGTGAGCTGCCGGAACTCACTATTCTCTACGTCACCCACGATCAAACGGAAGCGCTCACCCTGGCCGATAAAATCGGCATTATGAAGGATGGCTCGCTGATTGCTCACGGCGAAACCCGCGCGCTATATCAGCATCCGCCCAATCGTTTTGCCGCCGAATTCTTAGGTCGCGCCAATATTCTCTCCGCCATTGCGCTGGGGATAACGGAGATTCCGGGGTTGGTGGACGTCAGCTGCGGCGGTGCGGTGATTCGCGCGTTCAGCCGGGGCAGCCACCACGGTTACAACAAACTGCTGTGCATTCGTCCTCAGCACCTCAGCCTGACGCCGCGTTCGGCCTACAGCAACCGCTTCAACGCCACACTGCAATCGGTGCACTGGCAGGGCGATTTAACCCATCTGTTGTGTGACGTTGCTGGCGAAACGGTGCGGATGGTGTTGACGCATGTCAATCCGCTGCCGCGCGTGGGCGACAAGCTGGCGCTGTGGTTCGAACCGGATGATGCGGTCCTGATTGAGGTATAACCATGTCACTCATTTTACCTCTGGAAAAACCGGCGCTTAACCTACGCCCGCTGCTGTGGCTGCTGCTCCCGTTGCTGGTGCTGGCGACACTGTTTTTCTGGCCTCTGTCGCTCATCGTTGAACAGGCGCTACGCGGTGCCAATGGCGAGATCGGGCTCGAGACCTTCCGCCAGGTGGTCGACTCGAAACGCTTTGTCGGCGCGTTGCTGAACACGTTGCAAATCGCCTTTTTCGCCACCGCCGGTTGCCTGCTGCTGGGCAGCGTGATGTCGCTGATTCTGGTGTTTATTCCTTTCCCCGGAAGCGAGTTGATTGGTCGGGTCGTCGATACTTTTATTGCGCTGCCGACCTTCCTGATTACGCTGGCGTTCACCTTTATTTATGGGTCAGCGGGTCTGCTCAACGGTACGCTGATGAGCCTGTTTGCCTTTGAGCTACCGCCGGTGGATTTTCTCTACTCGATGCAGGGCGTCATTCTGGCGGAGATCACGGTGTTCACTCCGCTGGTGATGCGGCCACTGATGGCCGCGCTGCGGCAAATTGATAAAAGCCAGCTAGAGGCAGCCAGCATTCTGGGGGCGCACCCATTACGGGTGATTGGGCAGGTGATTTTCCCGGCGGCGCTACCGGCGCTGATGGCTGGTGGCAGCCTGTGCCTGCTGTTGACCACTAACGAGTTTGGCATCGTACTGTTTATTGGCGCGAAGGGAGTTAACACCCTGCCGATGATGGTTTACAGCAAAGCGATTCTGGAGTCCGACTATACGGTCGCCTGCATGATTGCGTTGATTAACATTGTCTTGTCGCTGGGGCTGTTCTCCCTCTATCGCCTGGCGGCATCGCGTACCAGCGTAAGGAGCTAGCCATGCTAATTTGGTCACCTAAAGGACGCGCAGCGGCGGGCGTTGTGGCTAGCGTACTGTTTATCGTGTTCTTTTTCCTGCCGCTGGCAGTGATTCTGATGTCCAGCCTTAGCCAGCAGTGGAACGGTATTCTGCCGAGTGGCTTCACACTGAACCACTTTGTTAACGCTCTGCACGGTGCGGCATGGGACGCCCTACTTGCCAGCCTCACGATTGGCTTTTGCGCCAGCCTGTTTGCGCTGCTTTGCGGCGTTTGGGCGGCGCTGGCGCTGCGTCAATATGGGGTGAAAACGCAGAAATGGTTAAGTATGGTGTTCTATCTGCCGAGTGCGATTCCGTCAGTATCCGTGGGCCTGGGCATTCTGGTTGCTTTCAGCCAGGGGCCATTGCAAATGAACGGCACCCTATGGATTGTGCTGACAGCGCACTTTGTGCTGATTTCCGCCTTTACCTTCAGTAACGTGTCGACCGGACTGGCGCGAATTTCCGCCGATATTGAAAACGTCGCGTCGAGTCTGGGGGCATCGCCCTGGTATCGTCTGCGTCACGTGACGTTGCCGTTATTGATGCCGTGGATGATGTCAGCGCTGGCGCTGAGTTTATCGCTCTCCATGGGGGAGTTGGGCGCGACGATGATGATTTATCCGCCGGGCTGGACGACGCTACCGGTGGCTATCTTTAGCCTGACCGACCGTGGAAATATCGCCGACGGCGCGGCGCTGACCATTGTGCTGGTGGCCATTACGCTGCTGCTGATGATGAAGCTGGAGCGCATTGCAAAACGGTTGGGGCACAAATAAAACGGTAGGCCGGGTAGGACATAGCCGCCACCCGGCAAAGGAATTACGGACGATACACCTTCACATTGGCAAACCCCTGCTCGCGCAGATAGAGCGCCTGCAGGCGACTCATTACGCCGCGTTCGCACCATAGCAGCCAGGTTTTGCTCTGATCGAGGTCGCCAAATTTAGTGCTCAGCTTGTAGAAAGGCAGCGAAACGACGTCGACGCCTTCCACTTTCAGCGGCTTGTCATCCTGCTCATCGACAGAACGGATATCCAGAATCACATCGTTGGCGCCAAAACCGCTCACGGTTTCTACTTCCACCACCTCCTGCTGGGTCTGCTGGGCGATTTCACGAATATCGACGTTGTTCGCTTCTTCTACCACCTTATCGAGAATACTGAAGTCGAAATTTTCTTCTTCGGCTTCAATTTTCGCTTTAATGGCTTTCACCGTCGGACTTTTGGAAATCACGCCACAGTATTCCGGCATCGTACGGGCAAAATCTTCCGTACCAATCTGGCGCGCCAGGTTGATAATGTGCTCTTTATCGTAAGAGATCAGCGGGCGCAAGATCAGCGTGTCAGACACGTTATCGATCAAGCGCAAGTTGGTTAGCGTCTGGCTGGACACCTGGCCCAGCGCTTCGCCGGTCACCAGCGCCTGTACGCCGTAACGTTCCGCCACTTTCGACGCCGCGCGTACCATCATACGTTTGAGCACCACGCCCATCTGGCCGTCGTCAACTTTCTCCAGAATCTCGCCGACCACCGGTTCGAAGTTAATCGCTACAAAACGCACGCGATGGGAGCTGCCAAAGCGGTTCCACAGGTAATGCGCCACCTGGCGAACGCCGATTTCATGCGCCGCGCCGCCGAGGTTAAAGAAGCAGTAGTGTACGCGGCAGCCGCGACGCATCAGCATATAGCTGGAGACGCCGGAGTCAAAACCGCCGGAGATCAGCGACAGCACATCTTCCTGGGTGCCAATCGGGAAACCGCCAATACCTTCATAACGCCCTTTGATCAACAGCAGGCGATCATCTTCCACTTCCAGATGCACCGTCACATCCGGGTTAGTGAGCTTCACGCGCGCCGATTCAATATGCTGATTTAATCCGCCGCCGACATAGCGCTCCACCTCAATGGAGCTAAACTCATGCTTACCGCGACGTTTTACGCGCACGCAGAAGGTTTTGCCTTCAAGCTGCTCGCGATACTGCGCCAACGCTTTCTCGAAAATGTCGTGCATATCGGTGAACGGCACATCTTCGACTTCAAGAATATGGTGAATCCCCGGAATGCGGGTCAGCGCGTCGCGAATCGCCAGACGCTGGTTTTCATCTTTGGCGCGAACTTCAATGTTATCCCAGTGACGGACAACCGCGAGGGTCTCATCGTAGTGCTTTAAAACGTTACGGATGTTCCCGGTTAAAATTTTTATAAAGCGCAAACGCACAGATTGGCTTTTGATAGTGATTTCCGGGAACAATTTAATGATAAACTTCATGGCGGCAATGGTTCTTTAGCAAGCTATCTAAGGCTTGTCGTGGAGAAATAGTACAGCAGCCCATACCTACGGCTGCATCCAGGCGCGGAAGTATATCACTATCACGGACATCTTGCGCATTTCCCCTTACCATTGCGCGTTATTTGCTTATCAGTGTGAGTCCGTTACCATAGACTTGTGCTGCCATTACAGAGAGTCAAACAGTCATCATGCCGAAGAAAAATGAGGCGCCCGCCAGCTTTGAAACTGCGCTGAGCGAGCTGGAACATATTGTTACCCGCCTGGAAAGCGGCGATTTGCCGCTGGAAGACGCGCTGAATGAATTCGAGCGCGGCGTACAACTGGCGCGTCAGGGGCAGGCAAAACTGCAGCAGGCGGAACAGCGCGTGCAAATTTTGCTGTCTGATAATGAAGAGGCTTCACCTGAGCCTTTTATCGCGGATAATGAGTAAATGGACTTTACGCAGCAGCTACAGGCTTGCGTAACGCAAGCGAATCAGGCGCTGAGCCGTTTTATCGCGCCACTGCCCTTTCAGAACACTCCCGTGGTCGAAGCCATGCAGTATGGCGCATTATTAGGCGGTAAACGCCTGCGGCCATTTCTGGTTTACGCCACCGGTCAAATGTTTGGCGTCAGTACGGCAACGCTGGATGCGCCAGCTGCGGCGGTCGAATGCATTCATGCCTATTCGCTGATCCATGACGACCTGCCAGCAATGGACGATGACGATTTGCGTCGCGGCCTGCCGACTTGCCATATTAAATTTGGCGAAGCCAACGCAATCCTGGCGGGAGACGCGTTGCAAACGCTGGCGTTTGCCATTATCAGCGACGCGCCGATGCCGGAAGTCGCCGATCGCGATCGTATCGCGATGATCGCCGAACTGGCGAACGCCAGCGGCATCGCCGGTATGTGCGGCGGTCAGGCATTGGATCTGGCGGCAGAAGGCCAGCGGATCACTCTGGACGCGCTGGAACGCATTCATCGCCATAAGACCGGCGCGCTCATTCGCGCCGCCGTTAGACTTGGCGCGTTGAGCGCGGGCGATAAAGGACGGAATACTCTGCCGATACTTGACCGCTATGCAGAGAGTATCGGCCTTGCCTTCCAGGTTCAGGATGACATTCTGGATGTGGTGGGCGATACTGCAACGTTAGGTAAACGTCAGGGCGCAGACCAGCAGCTTGGCAAAAGTACCTACCCTGCACTTCTGGGTCTTGAGCAAGCCCGGAATAAAGCCCGGGACCTGATAGAGGACGCCCGTCAGTCGTTACATCAGCTGGCCGCGCAATCACTGGACACCTCGGCACTGGAAGCGCTAGCGAACTACATAATCCAGCGTGATAAATAAACCCCATATCCAATGAGCTTGCGATGAGTTTTGATATAGCCAAATACCCTACCCTGGCATTGGTCGACTCCACCCAGGAGTTACGACTGTTACCGAAAGAGAGTCTGCCGAAACTCTGCGACGAGCTACGCCGCTACTTACTCGACAGCGTAAGCCGTTCCAGCGGGCACTTCGCTTCCGGGCTGGGCACGGTAGAACTTACCGTGGCGCTGCATTATGTCTACAACACCCCGTTTGACCAGCTAATCTGGGATGTTGGACACCAGGCTTATCCACATAAAATCCTTACCGGTCGTCGCGACAAAATCGGCACCATTCGCCAGAAAGGCGGTCTGCACCCGTTCCCGTGGCGCGGAGAAAGCGAATACGATGTGCTGAGCGTTGGGCATTCCTCCACCTCCATCAGCGCCGGTATCGGCATTGCCGTGGCGGCGGAGAAAGAAGGCAAAGATCGCCGCACCGTCTGTGTGATAGGCGACGGCGCCATCACCGCCGGTATGGCGTTTGAAGCAATGAATCACGCAGGCGATATCCGGCCCGACATGCTGGTCATTCTGAACGACAATGAAATGTCGATTTCGGAAAACGTCGGCGCGCTCAACAACCATCTGGCGCAGCTACTTTCCGGTAAGCTTTACTCTTCTCTGCGCGAAGGCGGAAAAAAGGTCTTCTCCGGCGTACCGCCAATTAAAGAACTGCTCAAGCGTACCGAAGAACATATTAAAGGCATGGTTGTGCCGGGCACACTGTTCGAAGAGCTGGGCTTTAACTACATCGGGCCGGTCGATGGTCACGATGTCATGGGGCTTATCAGCACATTGAAGAACATGCGCGACCTGAAAGGCCCGCAGTTCCTGCATATCATGACCAAGAAAGGCCGCGGCTATGAGCCCGCGGAAAAAGATCCGATCACTTTCCATGCGGTGCCTAAATTTGATCCTTCCAGCGGATGTTTGCCGAAAAGCAGCGGCGGTCTGCCCGGTTATTCAAAAATCTTCGGTGACTGGCTGTGTGAAACCGCCGCCAAAGACAGCAAACTGATGGCGATCACCCCGGCAATGCGCGAAGGTTCCGGCATGGTGGAATTTTCACGTAAATTCCCGGATCGCTATTTTGACGTCGCCATCGCCGAGCAGCATGCCGTCACCTTCGCCGCAGGTCTGGCGATTGGCGGCTATAAGCCCGTCGTGGCGATCTACTCTACTTTCCTGCAACGCGCCTACGATCAGGTCATCCATGACGTCGCTATCCAGAAACTGCCGGTCATGTTCGCCATCGATCGCGCCGGTATCGTTGGCGCGGATGGACAAACACACCAGGGCGCGTTCGATCTCTCCTATCTGCGCTGCATCCCGGATATGGTGATCATGACGCCAAGCGACGAAAACGAATGTCGCCAGATGTTATTTACCGGGTATCACTATAACGACGGCCCGACGGCAGTACGTTATCCACGCGGTAATGCGCAGGGCGTGGCGCTAACCCCGCTGGAAAAACTGCCTATTGGTAAAGGCCTTGTGAAGCGTCATGGCGAAAAACTGGCGATTCTGAACTTTGGTACCTTAATGCCTGAGGCGGCGAAAGTCGCCGAAGCGCTGAACGCCACGCTGGTCGACATGCGCTTTGTTAAACCGCTGGACGACACGTTAATTCTGGAGATGGCCGCGCAGCATGACGCGCTGGTGACGCTGGAAGAAAACGCCATTATGGGCGGCGCTGGCAGCGGCGTAAACGAAGTGCTAATGGCCCATCGTAAACCTGTACCTGTGCTGAATATCGGTCTTCCGGATTTCTTTATCCCGCAAGGAACGCAGGAAGAAGCCCGCACGGAACTGGGGCTCGACGCCGCAGGCATTGAAGCCAAAATCAAGGCCTGGCTGGCATAATCCCCTCTTTGCTCCTGCTATGCTTGAAGAGTGACGGGTATAACAGGAGCGGAGTCATGCAATACAACACGTTAGGAAATACAGATCTTCAGGTGTCCCGCCTTTGTCTGGGCTGCATGACATTCGGCGAGCCGAGTCGCGGCAATCATGCCTGGACGCTTCCCGAAGAGAGCAGCCGTCCCATCATCAAGCGCGCCCTTGAGGGCGGCATTAACTTTTTTGATACCGCCAACAGCTACTCCGACGGCAGCAGCGAAGAGATTGTCGGTCGCGCGCTGCGTGATTTCGCCCGGCGCGACGAGGTGGTGGTAGCGACGAAAGTCTTCCATCGCGTCGGCGATCTGCCGGAAGGATTGTCCCGCGCGCAAATCCTGCGCTCTATTGACGATAGCCTCACCCGTCTGGGAATGGAGTATGTCGATATCCTGCAAATCCACCGCTGGGATTACACCACGCCGATAGAAGAAACTCTGGAAGCGCTAAACGACGTGGTGAAGGCGGGTAAAGCCCGCTATATCGGCGCTTCCTCAATGCACGCCTCACAATTTGCCCAGGCGCTGGCGCTACAAAAACAACACGGCTGGGCGCCGTTTGTCACCATGCAGGATCACTATAACCTGATCTACCGCGAGGAAGAGCGTGAGATGCTACCGCTGTGCTGGCAGGAAGGCGTCGCCGTGATTCCGTGGAGTCCGCTGGCGCGCGGGCGCTTAACTCGCCCCTGGGGAGAAACCACGGCCCGGCTGGTCTCGGATGACGTGGGTAAAAATTTATACGCTGAAAGCGATAAAAATGATGCGCAAATAGCGGAACGGCTGGCTGGCGTCAGCGAGGCGCTTGGCGCAACGCGAGCGCAGGTCGCGCTGGCCTGGCTACTCAGCAAACGAGGCGTCGCCGCGCCGATTATCGGCGCTTCGCGTGAAGAGCAGTTAGATGAGTTGCTGAATGCCGTTGATTTAACGCTCAAACCGGAGCAGATTGCCGAACTCGAAACACCGTACAAACAGCATCCGGTGGTGGGATTTAAATAATCCGCCATTGCCCGATGGCGCGACGCTTATCGGGCCTGTGAAATCGACATATTGTTCGGGGTTAGGCCGGATAAGGTGTTTACGCCGCCATCCGGCAAACCCTTTAAATAATACCGAGCGGCCAGTGATGACCGATAAAATACAGTATGCCGGCGGATATCACCCCGGCGACGATATCATCGATCATAATCCCCATGCCGCCGTGCACGTTGCGATCAAACCAACGGATCGGCCAGGGTTTCCACATATCCAGAATGCGGAAAATAACGAACCCGGCAGCCACCCACTGCCAGTCCGTCGTCGGCAACGCCATCAGCGTTATCCACATACCGATAAATTCATCCCAGACAATACTGCCGTGGTCGTGTACGCCCATATCTTTCGCCGTCTGATGGCAAAGATAAACGCCAATGCAGATCCCAAACATCACGACCAGCGAATAAAGCTGCCACGGCAGAAACGTCATCAGATACCAGAAGGGGATCGCCGCCAGCGAGCCCATCGTGCCCGGCACCACGGGGCTCAGCCCGCTGCCAAAGCCGGTAGCGAGCAGGTGCCACGGATTGCGCAAATTCAGGCGGCTTTTCGCAACATCTTTATGGCGTGGCAAAATGGTCATATCCTTTCCAGTCAAAGGTGACAGGCATTCCGTCACGTACAAAATTCAGCCCTTCAATATCTGCGCTCATTTGACCTATGCAGGTAAAGGGAACACCCAGTTGACCAATGGCGACATCCAGCGCGCCACGATTCAGTTCCGGCACCGTAAAGCACAGCTCATAGTCTTCGCCGCCGGAAAGCGCCCAACGCAGCGCCTGCCCGTCATCAACATGGCGCATCATCGCATCGGATTTTGGCAGCGCATCAACATCTACTCTTGCCCCACAGCCGCTGGCCTTGACGATATGCCCCAGATCGGAAATCAAACCATCGGAAAGATCGATAGCCGCGCTGGCGATATCACGCAGCGCCTGGCCGTGTAAAATACGCGGCGTCGGGCGTAAATGCCGTTGAATTAAATAGTGAGCGTCTGTCTCCTCCGACACCTGTAGCCGGTTTTGCAAAACCGCCAGCCCGGCAGCGCTGTCGCCCGGCGTACCGGTGATATAAATCCAGTCGCCCGGCTTCGCGCCAGATCGCTTGAGCGCGCGCCCTGCCGGGATATAACCGTGGATACCCAGCGTCATCGACAGCGGTCCACGCGTGGTGTCGCCGCCAATGAGCTGCATATCGTAGTAATTCAATAGCGCAAACAGACTGTCGCTAAAAGCCTCCAGCCACGGCTCATCCACTTCCGGCAACGTTAACGCCAGCGTTAACCAGGCCGGGTCGGCCCCCATCGCGGCCAGATCGCTTAAATTCACCGCCAACGCTTTATAAGCCAGATCGGCAGGATCGATATTGGGGAGGAAGTGGTTGCCCGCCACCAGCGTATCGGTACTGATCGCCAGGGTCTGCTTTTCAGGAATATTCAGGAGCGCGCAATCGTCGCCAATACCGGTTTCAACATCAAGACGAGAGCTTCTTACACGGTCAAAATAACGGGCAATCAGGGAAAACTCGCCACATGCCATACGTTATGCCTCAGCAGAAAAAAAGAAAAGGCCGGAGACGGCGGGTATCGATCGCCCGCTATCTTTCCGGCCTGTGAATCACTTTTTGTTAGGACGAATCACCGGAGCTGCTTTATCCAGTACGCCGTTGACGAATTTGTGGCTGTCTTCAGCGCCAAAGGTTTTCGCCAGTTCAATCGCTTCGTTGATGGCCACTTTATAAGGCACATCGCTGCGTTTTGACAGCTCAAACAACGCAATACGCAGCACGGCTTTTTCAACCTGTCCCAGCTCTTCAAGCAGGCGGGACAGATACGGTTTCATTAAACCATCCAGGTACGCGCTGTTAGTCGCCACCCCGGATAGCAGTTCACGGAAATAGAGAACGTCGACGTCTTTTACGTCCTGTTCCGCCAGGAACTGGTATTCAACATCAGCGATGTCGTTCTGGGACAACTGCCAGGAGTAAAGCGCCTGGACGGCACACTCACGGGCGCGGCGACGAGCAGCAGGTTTCACGGAATTCCCCTTACAAAAAATCAGGCCTTAATGGCTTTCAATACATTAATCATTTCAAGCGCGGTCAGCGCAGCTTCTGCGCCTTTATTACCGGCTTTTGTACCAGCACGTTCGATGGCTTGTTCAATACTCTCGGTGGTCAGAACACCAAAGGCTACCGGCACGCCACTGTCCTGGGCAACGCTTGCCAGGCCATTGCTGGCGCCGCCTGCCACATATTCAAAGTGCGCAGTCCCCCCGCGAATCACGGTTCCCAGCGCAACCACAGCGTCATATTTACCGCTTTTCGCCAGCGCATCGGTCGCCAGCGGCAGTTCATAGGCGCCAGGCACCCACACTACGGTAATATTATCATCTTTTACCTGACCAATACGCGTCAGGGCATCAACCGCGCCATCCAGCAGGCTGTCGTTGATAAACTGATTGAAACGCGCAATAGTGATGGCGACGCGAGCGTCAGGGGCTGCAACGTTAGCTTTAATAATGTTCATATTCTCTCTTCCAGGGTTCATTTGGCCCCGCAGGGGGGCGGATTTTATCATAATAATTTGAGCGCTGCTCCCCTTTCGACGGGAGAACTCATACGCTCACCATATGCAGGCAAACATCCGGGCCGACATGTCGTATTTCGCTGAAGGTAAATTGCGGCGCGTCGGCGAGCTTCTCAAGCCCTGGCAATTCGCATAATCCCCGCGCCTGGGTTCCCAACAATTTAGGCGCGACATAGACAATCAGTTCATCCACCAGCCCGGCTTGCAGCAACGCGCCCGCCAGTCCCGGTCCGGCTTCAACCCATATGCTATTAATCTGCTGCCTGCCTAACTGCATCATCAGCACAACCAGATCCAAATGTCCGTTGTGCGCTGGTACGCTGATAGTACGAACCGAATCGGGCCACGTGCGGCTATCTTCCTGGGTACGCGCAATCCACGTTTCGCCAGGCTGCTGCACAATACGATGCGCAGGCGTTACCCGGTTTTGGCTGTCGATAACAATTCGCACCGGCTGGCGCAGATTTTCCTGCGGGTAAGACGCCTGCGTAGAAGCGTCTAACTCTGTCCAACGCACCGTCAAGGCCGGATCGTCAGCCAATACCGTCGCGCTACTGGTTAAAATAGCGTGGCTTTGCGCACGCAAGCGCTGTACGTCGCGCCGGGCCTGCGGCGAGGTGATCCACTGGCTTTCGCCGCTGGCCATCGCCGTCCGTCCATCCACGGAGGCGCCCAGTTTAAGCTGAAGATAAGGGAATCCGGTACGCATCCGCTTGAGGAAGCCTTTATTGAGCGCCTCCGCTTCACTCATCATTAACCCGTGGCTGACCGCAATACCCGCCTGTTGCAGGCGATACAGCCCGCGCCCGGCGACCTGTGGATTTGGGTCCTGCATCGCGGCGACCACGCGCGCGACGCCGGCCGCAATCAGCGCATCGCAACATGGCGGCGTTCGCCCATGATGGCTACAGGGTTCAAGCGTGACATAGGCGGTTGCGCCTTTGGCTTTTGCGCCCGCCATCCGCAGAGCATGGACCTCGGCGTGCGGCTCTCCGGCGCGATGGTGATAACCTTCGCCGACGATGTCGCCATTGTTAACAATGACACAGCCGACATTAGGGTTCGGGTGAGTGGTGAAACGTCCACGCTGCGCCAGTTTGAGCGCTCGCGCCATGTAAAACTCATCCTGCATGGCTTAGTCCTGTAGGCGAGCGATTTCTTCGCCAAAGTCTTTGATATCTTCGAAACTGCGATAGACGGAGGCAAAGCGAATATACGCGACTTTATCGAGTTTTTTCAGCTGCTCCATGACCAGGTTGCCAATCATCTTGCTGGGAACTTCACGCTCCCCAGTGGCACGTAATTGTGACTTAATATGGTTCAATGCCATTTCAACATCATCTGCGCTGACGGGTCTTTTTTCCAGCGCTCTCAACATGCCGCTACGCAGCTTATCCTCATTAAAGGGTTCGCGCACATCGTTGCTTTTTATCACGCGCGGCATGACCAGTTCAGCCACTTCAAAGGTCGTAAAGCGTTCATTACACACCAGACACTGCCGACGGCGGCGCACGGACGAGCCCTCGCCTACAAGACGAGAGTCAATGACTTTGGTATCTACGGCGAAACAAAATGGGCAATGCATACGGCGTCCTGACCAGATGATTTAGAAAACGCTATTTTACCCTGAACTGGCGCGACAACAAAGGCGGAGCGCTTTTGAGATAAAGGATCGGTGCCTTTGTGTGTATAGCGCACTACCATTACGCTATCGGACCACGAAGGAAATGATCGACATGACAAGACGTTACCTAAGAATTCTCCTGGTGGGAAGTCTCTTGAGCCTGACCGCCTGCGCGCCGCAGAGCGAAGTTCGCCAGATGCATCAAAGCATTAGCACCCTGAATAAAGAGATGACCCAACTGAATCAGGAAACGGTAAAAATTACCCAACAAAATAAGCTGAATGCGGAGTCAACCCGCGGCGTCTATTTGTTGCCTGGCGCCAATACGCCTGCCCGGCTGGAGAGTCAGATCGGTACGCTACGTATGACATTGCTGGAGATTACGCCTGTCGCAGACGGCGCTCACGCAACGTTACGCATTCAGGGCGAGTCCCGCGATCCGCTGCCGGCATTCAGCGCTACCGTAGAGTACGGGCAAATTCAGGGCACTACGGAGAACTATCAGGAGGTAAATGCACAGAGCCTTCTGGTAAATGCCCCTGCCAGTTTGCTGGCGCCCAGTGATGTCAATATTTCGTTACCGTTGAAGGGGATCACACCGGCGCAGTTAGGCTTCATTCGCATCCATGATATTCAGCCTGTTAATCAATAAACGTTCTGGCGGAGCGTTTTGTGCGTTCCGCAACATCCCCCGCGCGACTTTTGTTGCCCTACTGACATTTCCGTCATTTATGACATGGATTGGTAATATTCATGAAAGATAGTACTGTCGCCGCGCCTAAAGTGCGCAAACGTGAACGCAATCGATTACGTAAATGATAGATATGTGAAACAAGACATATTTTTGTGAGCAATGATTTTTATAATAGGCTCCGCAGAAACACGAAATATTTAGAAACGCAAATTGCGTTCTTTTCACTCCCGCAAGGGATTTCAAACAGTGGCATACATATGAAAAAAACTTTACTCGCAGTCAGCGCAGCGCTGGCGCTCACCTCATCTTTTACTGCTAACGCAGCAGAAAATGATCAGCCGCAGTATTTGTCCGACTGGTGGCACCAGAGCGTAAACGTGGTAGGTAGCTACCATACCCGTTTCTCGCCGAAATTGAACAACGACGTCTATCTGGAATATGAAGCATTTGCCAAAAAAGACTGGTTTGATTTCTACGGCTATATCGATATTCCCAAAACCTTTGATTGGGGTAACGGCAACGATAAAGGTATCTGGTCCGACGGTTCTCCGCTGTTCATGGAAATCGAACCGCGTTTCTCGATTGATAAGCTGACCGGCGCAGACCTGAGCTTCGGTCCGTTTAAAGAGTGGTATTTCGCCAACAACTACATCTACGATATGGGCGATAACAAAGCCAGCCGCCAGAGCACGTGGTATATGGGTCTGGGGACTGATATCGACACCGGCCTGCCGATGGGCCTGTCGCTGAACGTGTATGCGAAATATCAGTGGCAAAACTACGGCGCGTCCAATGAAAACGAATGGGACGGCTACCGTTTCAAAGTGAAATACTTCGTCCCCATCACCGATCTGTGGGGCGGTAAACTGAGCTATATCGGCTTTACCAACTTTGACTGGGGATCTGATTTAGGCGACGATCCGAACCGTACCAGCAACTCCATCGCTTCCAGCCATATCCTGGCGCTGAACTACGATCACTGGCACTACTCGGTCGTTGCGCGTTACTTCCATAACGGCGGACAGTGGCAGAATGGCGCCAAACTGAACTGGGGCGACGGCGATTTCAGCGCGAAATCTACCGGCTGGGGCGGCTACCTGGTCGTGGGTTACAACTTCTAAACCTGCAATAAATATCCTCCGGCATAGCCGGAGGTTTTTCTGATGCGCCTGTAAGGCTCTCTTACCAGCCGCGCCCTAACAGGCGCATACGATCTGACATTTGCATCAAACTTCGTTACTTACGGCCCGTAAACGGGCTGCCCGAATTGCTCACCCATTTTATCCTCTTCAAGCTGGTGCTTTATGTAGTCCTGTATCTTCGCCGTGTTCTTACCCACCGTATCGACATAGTACCCTCTGCACCAGAACTCCCTGTTCCTGTATTTGAATTTTAGATCCCCAAACTGCTCGTAAAGCATCAGACTACTTTTACCCTTCAGATATCCCATGAAGCTCGACACACTCATCTTCGGCGGGATCTCCAGAAGCATGTGAATATGATCTGCACAACATTCCGCTTCCAGAATTCGTACGTTTTTCCATTCACACAATTTTCTTAATATGCTGCCTACTGCCCTTCGCTTCTCTCCGTAGAACGCTTGTCTTCGGTATTTGGGCGCGAAAACTATGTGATATTTACAGTTCCATCGGGTGTGCGCTAAGCTCTTTTCGTCCCCCATTGGGACCCCCTTTTGATTTCTTGTTGAACTTTTGCAGTTGCCAGACCGCAAGATGTTTTAACAAATCAAAAGGGGTTTTAATAACTGACTTAAAGCTGAAAGCTTTCCGGAACCCCCAGCCTAGCTGGCGGTTTTCCATAGACAAAAAAGGCCAGAGGTCGCCCTCTGGCCCGTTTCGGGCGCATGCTGCCATCCGGCGGCGAGTCGCGCCCACTTCACATTACTTCCGGCGATGCCACCAGCCTAAAAACAGACCTGTCGCAATCCCGACCAGCGTTGGTGCCGCCAGATCGTGCCAGATAGTAATGCTCAACTCTGTGAGCGTCATATTGCCGCCTTTGTTGCAATGGCAACGGTTCGCGGCTATCCTCAACTTGTCTAGGGTCAAGTTAGCCCCCGTAATGTTGCCGGTGAATACCGAACAATGTGCGGGGGTTTTCTCTTTCCAGCGACAAGGCCACCGGGGATCAAGCCCCCGCAACATTGCGCCTCACCGGGTTGCCCCGGCTTACCGCTGATTCTACTCTGCTCGCCAGTATCGGCATGAATTAAAAACAAAAAAATCCCAACCTTGCGATCGGGATTCCAGTGACAATGTATGCGTTACAGGACGTTTGGGGCTGGCGACAAACTCCGGGGCTGAAAAAATGTCGGATTGCATCCGACCTACGAAAACCAATAATTCATTTATATTGCGGATTCCGTTGGGTGGAGCGAAGCGTAACCTAACATTCAACAGCACCAACAACTTTGTCAGCAGCCTGCTTATTTCTTTTTGTTCATCATCGCTTTCAGATCGGCAAACGGGTTATAAGTCGCCTCGCCGACATCTTTTTGCGCATCTTCCCCGGCAATGACCGTCGAACCATACTGATCGGCTTCGGTATATTTGGAATGCTCGTGATCGTGGCAGTAGAGGCACAATAGCTCCCAGTTGCTGCCGTCTTCCGGATTATTGGTGTGGTCATGATCGATATGATGCACCGTCAGCTCACGCAGATTTGAATACACAAACTCACGGGAACAACGTCCGCACACCCACGGAAACAGCTTCAGCGCTTTTTCACGATAGCCGCTTTCCAGGCGCACGTAGTTTTTTGGGATGATAGCCATGATAGTTCCTCATGCAATCGAGTTTATTCTGGATAATAAAAAGCCGCAGCACCCTGCGATGTTGCGGCTTTTTTCAGTCATGTTAACGCCAGCTTACGGCAGAATGGACGGCTGATCCGCCCCTTCTTTTTCGACTTTCTGCTGCAGCATATGCTCGCGCTTCATACCGAGTTTCAGCGCCAGCGCCGATGCGACATAGATAGAAGATGCCGTACCAATAGAGACACCGATCAGCATCGTCAGCGAGAAGCCTTCCAGTACCGGACCGCCGAAGAGGTACAGCATCAGAATTACCACTAACGTCGTACCGGAGGTAATCAACGTGCGGTGTAGCGTCTGGGTCAGCGACACGTTAAAGATTTCGTAAGGCGTCCCGCGACGGATTTTGCGGAAGTTTTCACGAATACGGTCAGAGACCACGATACTGTCGTTCAGCGAGTAACCGATCACCGACATCAACGATGCCACAATGGTCAGGTCAATCTCGATATGGAAAAGCGACAGTATCCCCAGCGTAATGATCACGTCGTGCGCCAGCGCGATGACCACCCCTGCCGCCAGTCGCCACTCAAAGCGGAAACCGACATAAACGAGGATAGAGATCAACGCCACCAGCAGCGCCATAGCGCCGGTTTGCGCCAGATCGGCGCCCACGCTTGGCCCCACGAATTCAATACGCTTCACGGCCGCGTTCTGGTTGGTGGCTTCATTAATGATCGTCACCACTTTGCTACCCAGTACCTGACCGCCGGTTTCACCTTCGGTTGGCGGCATACGCACCATAATGTCGTGACTGCTGCCAAAGTTCTGCAACTGCGGCTCTTCATAGCCCGCTTTTTGCAGCGCTTCGCGCATCACGTCCATTTCAGCCGGTTTTTCCAGCGTGATTTCAATTACCGTGCCACCGGTGAAATCCAGCCCCCAGTTAAACCCGCGTACGCCCATAATGACAATGGCCGCGATCAGCAACAGCCCGGAGATGCCGAATGCCCAGAAGTCCCAGCGCATAAAGTCATAGACTTTACGGCCGTGGTTTAGTTGTTCAACAGTGTATTCCTGTGCCACATCGCACTCCTCAGATTGACAGCTTAGTGACGCGCTTGCCGCCATATAGCAGGTTTACGATAGCACGCGTACCGATAATCGCGGTAAACATCGACGTCGCCACACCGATACCGGTCGTAATCGCGAACCCTTTAATTGCCCCGGTACCGACAGCATACAGAATGATGACTTTAATCAGCGTCGTGATGTTCGCATCGAAGATGGAACTGAACGCGCCGGCATAGCCTTCGTTTATTGCCTGCTGTACTGTGCGGCCATTACTCAACTCTTCTTTGATACGTTCGTTAATCAGAACGTTGGCGTCGACCGCCACCGCAAGGGTTAACACGATACCCGCAATCCCCGGCATACTGAGCGTTGCCCCCGGCAACAGCGACATGATACCGACAATCAACACCAGGTTAGCCACTAACGCGCTGGTCGCAATCAGACCAAACTTCTTATAGAAGAAGATCATGAACAGGATGGAGACCACCAGACCGGCCAGACAGGCTTCCAGGCCCTGCTTGATGTTCTGCATACCCAAAGTCGGGCCAATGGTGCGCTCTTCAACGATCTGAATCGGCGCGATCAGGGCGCCCGCACGCAGCAACAACGAGAGCTGACGCGCTTCGTTCGGGTTGCTGATACCGGTAATACGGAAGCTGTTACCCAGCCGAGACTGGATGTTGGCAATGTTAATCACCTCTTCCTGTTTCACCAGTACAGCGCGACCGTTAGCGTCTTTCTTACCGCTGTCTTTATACTCCACAAACAGGGTCGCCATCGGTTTGCCGATATTGTCCTTAGTGAAGTTAGACATGATATTGCCGCCTGCGCTATCCAGCGAGATGTTAACCTGCGGTTGGTTATATTCATCCTGGCTGGACGTCGAGTCGGTGATATGGTCGCCGGTGAGGATCACGCGTTTGTACAATACCACCGGCTGGCCTTCGCGGGTCTGTTTCACTTCGGAATCACCCGGTACGCGCCCGGCAGCAGCAGCGGCCTGGTCAACGTTGGTATTCACCAGACGGAATTCCAGCGTCGCGGTCGCGCCGAGAATTTCTTTCGCACGAGCGGTATCCTGGATACCCGGCAGCTCAACCACAATACGGTCTGCGCCCTGACGCTGTACGACAGGCTCCGCGACGCCCAGTTGGTTAACACGGTTACGCAGAATATTAATGTTCTGCTGAACGGCGTATTCACGCGCTTCGCTCAGGCGCGCATCGGTCATTACCGCGCGAAGTTGATTGCCGCTCTGGCTGGAAATCACCAGGTCACGATGACGCGGCGTCAGATAGGCGATCGCCTCATCACGCGCTTTGCTGTCACGGAACGTGATGCTCAACCCATAATTATTTTCTTTACGAACGGTGGTATAAGGAATGCCTTTTTCACGCAGATCGCTGCGCAGGCTATCGATATTTTGTTCCTGGAGTTTACCTAACGCGGTATCCATATCCACTTCCATCAGGAAGTGAACGCCGCCGCGCAGATCAAGACCGAGCTTCATCGGATCGGCGTGAATAGCCGCCAACCAGCGCGGCGTAGCCGGCGCAAGGTTAAGCGCCACGACATATTTATCCCCCAGCACGCTCATCAGCGCTTCACGGGCGCGTAGCTGGGTATCGGTGGTGTCGAAGCGCGCAAGAATAGCGCCCTCTTCCAGTGCCACAGACTTAGCGGGAATTTTTTCTTCTTGTAACGTTTTCTGGACCTGGATCAGCGTTTGCTCACTGGCGGCGACGCCGCGCACGCCAGTGATTTGAACAGCCGGATCCTCACCATACAGGTTGGGAAGTGCGTAAAGCAGGCCGACGATAATCACGACGACCAGCATGATGTACTTCCACAAAGGATAACGGTTTAACACGGCAGTTCCCTTTGGGAAAACGAAATATTACAGCGCCTTCATGGTGCCTTTCGGCAGAACGGCAGCTACGAAGTCACGTTTGATAACCACTTCCGTGGTGTCATTCAGCGCGATGGCAATGTAGCCGGCTTCCGCTACTTTGGTCACTCGACCGACCAGACCGCCATTCGTCAGAACTTCATCACCTTTCGCAATGGAGTCCATCAGCTTTTTGTGCTCTTTGGTGCGCTTCTGCTGCGGGCGCAGGATCATGAAATAGAAAATCAGACCAAACACCACCAGCATTAAAATCAGAGACATCGGGCTGCCCTGCGCCGGAGCACCTGTTGCCGCTACCGCATCAGAAATAAAAAAGCTCATTCAAATTCCCTCATTATTAAAATTAATCAACGTTCAAAGGTGGAACGGGTCGCCCCTGACGTTGGTAAAACTCGGTTACGAAGCTCTCTAATTTACCCTCTTCAATAGCCTTGCGTAAACCCGCCATCAAACGCTGGTAGTAACGCAAGTTATGAATGGTATTGAGACGCGCGCCTAATATTTCGTTGCAACGGTCGAGATGATGCAAGTAAGCGCGTGAATAATTGCGACAAGTGTAGCAATCGCACTCGGCGTCAAGCGGGCTGGTGTCGCTCTTATGCTTTGCATTACGAATCTTCACCACGCCGTCGGTCACAAACAGATGACCATTACGGGCATTTCGCGTTGGCATGACACAGTCAAACATATCAATACCGCGACGCACCCCTTCCACCAGATCTTCCGGTTTACCCACGCCCATCAGGTAACGCGGTTTGTCAGCCGGAATCTGCGGGCAAACGTGCTCCAGAATGCGGTGCATATCTGCTTTCGGCTCACCGACAGCCAAACCGCCGACAGCGTAGCCATCAAAGCCAATCTCTACCAGACCTTTCACCGAGATATCGCGTAAATCTTCGTAAACGCTGCCCTGAATGATGCCAAAAAGCGCATTCTTATTGCCAAGGCTATCAAAACGGTCGCGGCTACGCTTCGCCCAACGCAACGACATCTCCATCGAGCGTTTAGCATAGTCCCAGTTTGCCGGATACGGCGTACATTCATCAAAGATCATCACGATATCGGAACCGAGATCGTACTGGATCTCCATCGACTTTTCCGGATCGAGGAAAATCGGATCGCCGTTGATCGGGTTACGGAAGTGCACACCTTGCTCGGTAATCTTACGAATATCGCCGAGGCTGAAAACCTGGAAGCCGCCGGAATCGGTGAGAATCGGCCCTTTCCACTGCATAAAATCGTGCAGATCGCCATGCAGCTTCATGATTTCCTGACCCGGGCGCAGCCACAGGTGGAAAGTGTTGCCGAGAATAATCTGCGCGCCGGTCGCTTCCACTTCTTCCGGCGTCATGCCTTTCACGGTACCGTAAGTACCCACAGGCATAAAAGCAGGCGTTTCCACTACGCCACGATCAAACACCAGACGACCGCGACGCGCGCGACCATCGGTGGTATCTAACTCAAATTTCATTATCACTCCTGCGTCAGAAAAACAGTCCGACGTTTAACGACTCGCTACGGAATGATTCCATAGCTAATAAATTCCCGAAGGCGTCATCGGCGCAGCCAGTTTGGGGTCGGCCAGCGCACAGCCACCGGAGCGTACACGCAGTACGTGAGGATGGCGAGCACTGCCCGGCGTCAAAATGGCAAGTGAGATAGCCTTCTTACGGACGCTCAGAAATAGCCTGCGGATTGTACGTGATAAACATCGCGTCCCCGTAGCTAAAAAAGCGATATTTTTGTTCTACCGCAGTCTTATAGGCATTCATGGTGTGTTGATAACCGGCAAATGCGGAAACCAGCATAATCAACGTCGATTCCGGCAGGTGGAAGTTGGTGATCAGCGCATCAATCACTTTGTATTGATAACCTGGATAAATAAAGATTTGCGTATCGCCGAAGAATGGCTCAATCAAATCGCTTTTTGCCGCCTGCGCCGCGCTTTCCAGCGAGCGTACCGAGGTGGTGCCGACCGCAATCACGCGGTTGCCGCGCGCTTTCGCCGCCAGCACCGCGTCGACCACCTCTTGCGGCACCTCAGCATATTCGGAGTGCATGATGTGATCTTCAATGGTATCGACACGCACCGGCTGGAAAGTGCCCGCGCCTACGTGTAGCGTAACAAACGCCATTTCGATACCTTTCTCACGAAGCGCCGCCAGCAGCGGCTCATCAAAGTGCAGCCCGGCCGTCGGCGCGGCGACGGCGCCCGGTTTTTCACTGTAGACCGTCTGGTACAGTTCGCGGTCGGCGTCCTCGTCCGGACGGTCGATATACGGCGGCAACGGCATATGGCCGATGGCGTTAAGAATATCCAGCACCGGACGCGGGTCATTAAACTCAACTTCAAACAGAGCGCCATGACGCGCAGTCATGGTCGCGTGAATACTTTCGTCGTCGCCCAGTAGCAGTTCCGTGCCCGGTTTTGGCGCTTTAGAAGCGCGAATATGCGCCAGGATGCGTTTATCATCGAGCATACGTTCGACCAGCACTTCTATCTTGCCGCCGCTGGCTTTACGGCCAAACAGCCGCGCCGGGATCACGCGGGTATTATTGAAGACCAGCAAATCGCCAGGGTTGAGCTTATCGAGCAGATCGGTGAAAGTACCGTGCGTCAGCGCGCCCGTCGGCCCCTCTAATGACAGCAAACGGCAGCGACTGCGTTCCGGCTGTGGGTAGTGGGCAATCAGGGATTCGGGTAGTTCAAAGGAAAAATCGGTAACGCGCATGACTCTGACTCAGACTAAAATAAGAGGCGGGTAGTCTAGTGCCGGGGCGTTCCCGCTGCAACCGTTACCCGCTTTTTGGACAGAGAATCAATAATGAATTTTCTTGCTCACCTGCATCTGGCGCACCTTGCCGACAGCTCGCTTTCCGGTAATCTGCTGGCCGATTTTGTCCGCGGTAACCCGGCAACGCATTATCCTCCTGACGTCGTAGAGGGTATTTATATGCATCGGCGTATTGACGTCATGACCGACAACCTGCCGGAAGTTCGTGAGGCGCGAGAGTGGTTCCGCCATGAAACGCGGCGCGTGGCGCCCATTACGCTGGACGTCATGTGGGATCATTTTTTATCGCGCCACTGGACGCAAATCTCTCCTGATTTTCCACTTCAGGCGTTTGTCGGCTACGCCCATGCGCAGGTCGCGACGATTCTGCCCGACTCCCCGCCGCGCTTTGTCAACCTGAATGATTATCTTTGGTCAGAAAAATGGTTAGAGCGGTATCGCGATATGGATTTCATTCAAAACGTGCTGAATGGCATGGCGAATCGCCGTCCCCGGCTGGATGCCTTGCGTGATTCCTGGTACGATCTGGACGCGCACTACGACGCGTTAGAAGAGCGCTTCTGGCATTTTTATCCGCGTATGATGGCACAGGCCGCCCGCAAAGCGCTGTGACGGCCTGATAGCGAGGGCGTGCGTCAGATCCGCCGTTGGCAGAAAGATGGTTCGCTGTCATAAAGGGGTCATCATTACGATTTATAATGACCCGATCGATAGGCAAAAGCTGTCTCATTGATTGTCAAGACCGCATTGTTTTGTCGCTTCGCCCTCCCTATACTGCCCGCGTTGCGTTCTAAAACCCTTAATATTGCAGGAGAATTATTATGGTACTGGTTACTCGTCAGGCCCCGGATTTCACCGCTGCGGCGGTACTGGGTAGCGGTGAGATTGTTGATAAATTCAACTTCAAACAGCACACCAATGGTAAAACAACCGTTCTGTTCTTCTGGCCGATGGACTTCACTTTTGTTTGCCCGTCTGAGCTGATCGCCTTCGATAAACGTTATGAAGAATTCCAGAAGCGCGGCGTTGAAGTGGTCGGCGTTTCTTTCGACTCTGAGTTCGTCCACAACGCATGGCGTAACACCCCTGTCGATAAAGGCGGCATTGGCCCGGTGAAATACGCAATGGTTGCTGACGTGAAGCGTGAAATTCAGAAAGCTTACGGTATCGAACATCCGGACGAAGGCGTTGCGCTGCGCGGCTCTTTCCTGATTGACGCTAACGGTATTGTTCGCCACCAGGTCGTAAACGATCTGCCGCTGGGTCGTAACATCGACGAAATGCTGCGTATGGTCGACGCGCTGCAGTTCCACGAAGAGCACGGCGATGTCTGCCCGGCGCAGTGGGAAAAAGGCAAAGAAGGCATGAACGCCTCTCCGGACGGCGTGGCTAAATACCTGGCTGAGAACATTTCCAGCCTGTAAGTCAGTGCATTGATAAAAGGCTCGCCATCGCGAGCCTTTTTTATGCGTGAGGTGTTACGAACCACCTCGCCTCAACGATTCATCCATACCGTCGCGGAAATCGCGGGTAAACTAAGTCTTCCCTTGCGGATGTCACCGCTCCCCGTTTTACATTGCCATCCGGCCACGTTCAGCAACGGCAACGCTTCCAGCACTACTTCACAGGCCTCGCCCCGGTTAATCGCCACCAGCGCCCGCTGCTGCTGATAAACTCGCACGAATACCACTACGTCACCTTCGGCATACAGCGCCTGGCATCCGCCACGACGCAGCGCCAGACTGCGCTGACGCAGTTTCGCCATACGCTGGTACAGCGCCAGCAAGTTGCCGTCCTGCTTGCGTTCATCCCACGGGAACGGTTTGCGGCACATGGGGTCATTTGCACCGTCCACGCCGACTTCATCGCCGTAATAAATACATGGCACGCCGGGCCAGGTAAACAGCCAGACCACCGCCAGCGGCAGGCGCGCCGCGTCTTTACCCAGCAGAGTTTTAAAGCGCGCAGTATCATGACTGTCGAGTTGATTAAACATGCGCAGTTGTTGCTGATGTGACAGCCCGGCGCGGTAGTTATCCATCCACGCGATACAGGTCCGGGCATCGATATGCTGTGGTTCGTAAGCGATATCAGTATTGGCGAGAAATCCCCACAGCGGGAAGGTGAAGCCGCGATAATTCATGGCGGCATCTTCCACATCGGCCTGTAGCCACTGCCGCGCATCGCCGAAATGTTCCCCCACAATATAGGCTTCAGGCTGCGCCTCTTTTGCCGCCCGGGTAATGCCGGCGACGTGCTGCAAATTGTGGCGCGCCCCGCCCGCCTCACCCAGCATATGTACGACATCCAGCCGCCAGCCGTCCATATTCCACGGTGCCTTTAGCCAGTGACGAACGATACTGTCCTCACCGCGATAGATCTCATCCACCAGCGTTTCTGATTGATAATCGAGTTTCGGCAGGCTCGGATAACCCAGCCAGTCCAGCGCCACGCCTTGTGGTGAAAAGGAGTACCAGTCGCGCCACGGCGAGTCCGGGTGATGGCACGCGCCGCCAGTGCTGCGGTTATGCCTGTCAAACCACGCATGCGAGTCGCCGCTATGATTAAACACGCCATCCAGCACCAGCCTCATGCCCTGCGCCTGGGTTTCACGCCGCAGGCGTAGCAGCGCCCGATCGCCGCCAAATTGCGGATCGACATGTCGATAATCTTCCGTGTCGTACTTATGGACGCTCGGCGCGGTAAATACCGGATTCAGATATAGCGCTGTGACGCCCAGTTTTTTCAGATACGGCAGCTTCTCACAAATGCCATTCAGACAGCCGCCGTAAAAGGTGGAACCGCCCGCCTGGGGGGTGAGCGGTTCATCCCACTCTTTACGCACGATGTCGTGACCGGCAGCATGGTGGTAATACACCTTATCCTGCCCGGCTTCACGAGACTGGCTGCGGGCAAAACGATCCGGGAAGATCTGATAAAAAATTTGATCGGCGACCCACTGCGGCCCGCTATCCGGCACATCAACGGCAAATTGCTCCAAACGCGCAGGCGGAAAACAGCTAAATCCCTGTGGCGTAAACCAAAGCTGGCGATCATGCCAAAGCAATTTAAAGCTGTAACGGCGACGGGGTTGCCCTAACGCGATATTGAGCGTCGCTCGCCACGCCGTCACGCCCGGCTGCGGCTGGCGGCGCTGTTTGCGCATCGCCAGTGAGATTTCTTCATTATCGAATTCTGAGCGCAACGTCACGCGAGACGGCGGATTTTCTCCGCTCAGCCACAGCGTAATGGTTAATTTATCGTTATGTTGCTTCACAAATGGGGCAACCGGTAAGTGCCAGGCATTCAACATCTCGTATCCCCTCTACTGAAAATGGGGCCACCTTGCCATAGAGATTTAAAGGATAACTCATCATCCAGGGGTTTATTAGGGGAGGAGACTCCGGGAGGAGAAGCGGCTCCGCTTATCCGGCCTACTGTTGCCTGCAGACCGGATAAGGCAGAGAAAAACGACTACGCCTGCGCCAATTGACGGTCGCGACGGCGTTTAAATATCCAGCCAATCAACAGCAGAACTATCCAGGCGAAGCCCACATACAGTGAGATGCGGGTATCCGGATGGTAGCCGATAAGCGCAATAATGAAGACCAGGAAAATCAGACCCGCTATCGTCGTTACGACACCGCCCGGCACCTTAAACTTCAGCGCTTTTACCTCTTCCGGCGGTAAACGACGGCGGAAGGCGATTTGCGACAGCAGAATCATAATCCATACCCATACCGTCGCAAACGTCGCCAGCGAAGCAATCACCAGGAAGACGTTTTCCGGCATGATGTAGTTCAGGTAAACCGCAAACAGCAGCGCAATCGTCATCACCAGTACAGTGACCCACGGAATACCACGGCGTGACGTTTTGGCAAAGATTTTCGGCGCGCTCCCCTGCTCCGCCATACCATGCAGCATACGGCCTACGCCAAACACATCGGAGTTGATAGCGGAAAGCGAGGCGGTCAATACCACAAAGTTCAGAATGCTGGCGGCAAAGGTAATCCCCATATGCTGGAACGTCAGCACAAATGGACTGCCGTTTGTGCCGACCTGATTCCACGGATAGATAGACATAATGACGAACAGCGTGCCGACATAAAATACCAGGATACGCATCGGTACTGAGTTAATAGCGCGCGGAATGGATTTCTCCGGGTCTTTCGCTTCCCCGGCGGTGATACCGATAATCTCAATCCCGCCGTAAGCGAACATCACCATTTGCAGCGACATGATCATTCCCAGCCAGCCATTGCTGAAGAAGCCGCCGTTGCTCCACAGGTTATGAATGCCGGTGGGCTGCCCGCCGTTGCCAATTCCCCACACAATAATGCCGATACCCGCGACAATCATGATAATAATGGTGGCGACTTTGAAGAAGGAGAACCAAAACTCCAGCTCGCCGAACACCTTGACGCTCATCAGGTTGATGGCGCAAATGATCAGCACCACGCTAAGCACCCAAATCCAGTGCGGCACGGCGGGGAACCAGACTCCCATGTAAATGCCGAACGCGGTCACGTCGGCAATGGCGACGATCAGGATCTCAAAACAGTAGGTCCAGCCGGTAATATAGCCCGCAAGCGGGCCGAGGTTTTCCTGCGCATAGCGCGAAAATGAGCTGGCGGCAGGGTTGTGAACGGACATTTCCCCCAATGCGCGCATAATGATATATGCCGCGACCCCGCCAATAATATAGGCCAACAGCACGCTCGGCCCCGCCATTTTGATGGCGTCCGCCGAGCCGTAAAACAGGCCGGTGCCGATTGCCGAACCTAATGCCATAAAGCGAATGTGCCGGGTGCTCAGCCCACGCTTTAGCTTATTATTGCTTTCCATCAATTTCTGACCTATCAACACAATAAAAAACCACGGGGCGTTAAGCCCCGTGGTGTACACATATGTCAGCGATTTTAGTGAGCGCTGGAGGTCACCTGCCGACCCGCCGCGCGATCCCAGATAATCGCCAGGATCACCATCACCACCGTTGGCATCAACCACGCCAGTCCCTGTTCCGCCAGCGGCAAACGCTGACTCCAGGCTGGCAGCATATCGCCAAAGGCAGATGCTTTGATGCCGTCAAGGATACCAAAAAGCAGACTGATAAACATGGCCGGCGCGATGATGCGGGTGGAATTATGCCACCATGAGCGGGTAAAACTTAATACAACCAGTGCGATACACGGCGGATAGATAGCCGTCAGCACCGGAATGGAGATTTGAATCAGATGGCTCAGTCCGAGGTTTGACACCACCATAGAGAAGCCGCCGAGAATAAAGACCAGCGTGCGGTAAGACAGCGGAATATACTGCGCGAAAAACTCAGCGCAGGCGCAGGTCAGCCCCACCGCCGTCACCAGACACGCGATAAAGATCAGCGCCGCCAGCAGGAAGCTTCCCGCGCCGCCAAAGGTATGCTGAACGTAGGCATGAAGAATCGCCGCGCCGTTCGCTGACTGATCGACCAGCGTCGCGCTGTCAGAACCTAAGCGGAACAAGGCAAGGTAAAGCAGCGTCAGCCCCACGCCCGCCATCAGGCCGGCCCAGACCGTGTAACGCGTCAACAGGCGCGCTTCGGTCACGCCGCGAGAACGCGCCGCGTTCACAATAACGATACCAAACACCATCGCGCCCAGCGTATCCATCGTCAGATAGCCGTTCACAAATCCGTTAGAAAAGGCCGCATTCTGATAAGCGTCCAGGGCGTTGCTGATTGGACCGGCAGGCCAAACGATAGCCGCGACGGAAAGGATGACCAGCGCAATAATTTTCAACGGCGCCAGGAAATTCCCCACCGTATCCAGCAGCTTACCCGGATAGAGGGAAACCAGAATAACGATAGCGAAATAGACCACGCTGTAAATCAGCAACGGCATTGCAGAATCGCCGGTCAACGGAGCGATACCGACCTCAAACGACACCGTCGCAGTACGCGGCGTCGCAAATAACGGCCCGACGGCCAGATAGCAAACGGTCGCCAGCAGGAGTCCCGCCACTTTACCAATCGGCGTACTGAGGCTGTCTACGCCGCCGCCGACTTTCGCCAGCGCCACAACAGTAAGAACCGGTAGCCCTACGGCGGTAATCAGAAAGCCAATAGCGGCTGTCCAGACGTGTTCACCCGCCTGCAAACCGACCATAGGAGGAAAGATAATATTGCCTGCGCCAACGAACAGCGCAAATGTCATAAAGCCCAGGGCGATGATATCGCGCGATTTTAACTGATGGGTCATAAAGTCTTACTGCCTGTGGATGGTGATGTTGTAAACATTAAAATTTTTGCCTTTCCCGGAGGATTATAAAGCGGCGTTTTTTATCAATTTCAGCGGGAAAAGCTCCCGGACCGATGCGGCGAAGAATTGTTTTTCGATTTACCGCGCAAATGCAGTCGTAATGACAGCACCTGAAGCGCAATTTAAACGCTTATAACGTTTTAAAGCAAGGTGGGATCTAAAAACCAGATGAATATAGCGATATGAAATTTACAACCAGAATAAAACACCATTCTCATGAAAAAGTTATGGCTAATCATGCGAACAAAAAATCACCAAACGTTGAATGTTTCAACGAGCCCGTTTTAACTGCAAAGAAAATAAGCCAGCATCCGCTGGCTTATGGAAAGTTATACTTACGAAAGGCAATTAATCGCTATTTTTGGCAATTAAACGTTCCGGCAGCACAAAGCTAAATCGCGTTCCTTTGCCAGGCGAACTGTCGATTTCAAGGCGGCTTTCATGGTGATTCAACGCATGTTTCACAATCGCCAATCCCAGGCCGCTGCCGCCCGTTTGCCGCGAACGCGCTTTATCAACGCGGTAGAAGCGTTCGGTCAGACGAGGAATATGCTCGGCAGCAATCCCCGGACCGTTATCTTGAATGCAAAATTCAGCGCCATGCGCGGCACGTCGCCAGCTCACCGTAATATGCGTTCCCGCCGGCGTATGGTTTACCGCGTTATACACCAGGTTTGAGATCGCGCTACGTAGCTGCTCTTCATTGCCCAGAACGCTAAGACTATCGTCGACCTCAAACGTAAAGGTATGTTTCTGCTGGCTGAGCGTCTGCGCTTCACGCTCCACGACCCGCAGCATCATCGGTACATCCACTTTTTCATTTAATAACAGCGCCGGGGCCGCCTCAATTTTAGACAGCGTAAACAGTTGTTTTACCAGCCCTTCCATACGATACGTTTGCTCGCGCATCGTATGCAGCGCTTTCTCTCTCGTCGCCCCTTCCAGCGCCTGTTCCTGCATCATTTCCAGATAGCCTTGCAATACCGTCAAGGGCGTACGCAACTCATGGCTAACGTTGGCGAAAAAGTTACGTCTGGCGCCTTCAAGCTGATGCATTTGCGTCACATCGCGCGCCACCATCAGGAGTTGTTTATCGGTATAAGGCATAACGCGGATCTCCAGATGCCGCCCGGTATTGAGCACCAAATGAAGCGGACGGGTGAAATCACGCGTTTTTAAATACTGGGTAAACTCCGGATAACGCAGTAGATTGAGAATATTCTGCCCGTTGTCATCCGGCCAGCGTAGCCCCAGTATCTGTTGCGCCAAACCGTTACACCAAAAAATACCGCCCTCTTCTGTGGTCAGTACCACGGCATCAGGCAGCGACTCCGCGCCGCTGCGAAAACGTTTAATCAGGTTCCCCAGCTCGCGGCGACGCTTCTTATTTCGCAACTGCATCTGGTGTAAACCGTATAACAGCGGTTCCCAACTTCCCCGTCCCGGCGGCGGCGTCATACTTCTGTCGACCCAAAGCCACCAGGAGAGGCGTAATAAATTCCAGAAATGCCAGACAAGCAGTCCCGTCACCGCCGCCAGTAAAAACCACGGCAGATAACCAAAAAAAGCGCTAAGGATAAGCGCGGGGATGCAACAGAGCACCAGCTCCAGCACCAGCCTTTTCCATGACAGCCGTTCCAGCACGCGTCATACTCCCTCAAGAATGGAAAGCCTTCTCCGCCAGAAACCTGTGATCAACTGGCGGAAAAGGCATTAAAAGCGGGTCGAAAAACGATACCCTGTCCCGCGTACCGTTTGCACCATCCGGTCGTGGCCGCTGTGCTCCAGCGCCTTACGCAAACGGCGAATATGCACGTCGACCGTCCGGTCTTCAACGTACACATTGGTGCCCCAGACATGATTGAGTAGCTGCTCGCGACTGTAAACCCGTTCCGGGTGCGTCATAAAGAAATGGAGTAATTTAAATTCGGTCGGCCCCATATCCAGCGGGCTGTCGCCGGTCATCACGCGGTGAGAGCCGGGATCAAGGCTCAGTCCCTGCATCTCGATCACCTCTTCGACCGCCATCGGCGAGATGCGCCGCATAACGGCTTTAATGCGCGCCACCAACTCCTTGGGGGAAAACGGCTTGGTAATGTAATCGTCAGCGCCGGTTTCCAGTCCGCGCACGCGATCTTCTTCCTCACCTCTTGCGGTCAGCATAACCACGGGAATATCCCGGGTCATGGCTTCACGTTTGAGATGTTTAATAAACTGTAACCCTGACCCGCCGGGCAACATCCAGTCAAGAAGGATGAGATCCGGCCAGGGTTCATTAAGTTTATTCACCGCACTGTCATAATCTTCGGCTTCTACGGGCTGAAAGCCATTTTGTTCGAGCACGAAGCACACCATTTCACGGATCGGCGCCTCATCTTCTACGACCAGAATACGTCTCGCCATAATTTGCCCTGTTAGTCGTTAGTTATCAATGCCGCGCCATTATGCGTCAGATTTATGACAGATTTATGAAAAAAAAGGCGGCATTGACAGCATGTTGATGATTTATGACACCGGTGAAACCGTGCATTACCGTGTACCGGCGGTAAATTGCGCCCAAAAATGGAGGGGATGACGTGTATAATCCCGTTCACGCTTTTTTTGCATGGAACAATTATGCGCATCCTCCACACCTCTGACTGGCATCTGGGACAAAATTTCTACAGTAAAAGCCGCGCCGCGGAGCATCAGGCTTTTCTGGACTGGCTGCTGGAGACCGCGCAGGCCCATCAGGTGGATGCCATTATTGTCGCTGGCGATATTTTTGATACCGGTTCGCCACCAAGCTATGCCCGAGAACTTTATAACCGTTTCGTCGTTAATTTACAGCAAACGGGCTGTCATCTGGTGGTGCTGGCCGGTAATCATGATTCCGTCGCCACACTAAACGAGTCACGCGACATTCTGGCGTTTCTCAATACAACCGTGATCGCCAGCGCGGGCTATGCGCCGCAGCTACTTCATCGTCGCGACGGTTCTCCAGGCGCCGTACTGTGCCCCATTCCCTTTTTGCGCCCGCGCGACATTCTTACCAGTCAGGCGGGATTATCCGGCAGCGAGAAACAGCAGCAACTTCTTCATGCGATTGCCGATTATTATCAACAGCAATATCGGGAAGCGTGCCAGCTACGCGGCGAACGAAAGCTGCCGGTTATCGCGACGGGGCATTTAACCACCGTCGGCGCCAGCAAAAGCGATGCGGTTCGCGACATTTATATCGGTACGCTGGATGCCTTTCCGGCGCAGCATTTCCCCCCAGCGGATTATATCGCATTGGGACACATTCACCGCGCGCAATGTGTCGGCGGCACGGAGCATATCCGCTATTGCGGCTCACCCATCGCCCTCAGCTTTGATGAGTGCGGCAAAAGCAAATGCGTGCATCTGGTGACCTTCGAGCAGGGGAAATGGCAAAGTACCGAAAGTCTGGCTGTCCCCGTGACTCAACCGCTGGCGGTTTTAAAAGGCGACCTGGCGTCAATTACCGAACAGCTTGAGCAGTGGCGCGGCGTGGAGCAATCACCCCCCGTCTGGCTGGATATTGAAATCACCACCGATGATTATCTGCACGATATCCAACGCAGAATACAGACGCTAACGGAGTCGCTACCCGTAGAGGTATTACTGGTGCGCCGTAGCCGCGAACAGCGCGAGCGCTCGCTGGCGAACGAGCGGCGGGAAACATTAAGCGAGCTTAGCGTGGAGGAGGTTTTTGCGCGGCGTCTGGCGCTGGAAGCGTTAGATCCCCCGCAGCGCGAGCGCCTGAATCAGCTCTTTTCCAGCACGCTCTACGCGTTGAATGAGGAGCATGAGGCATGAAAATTCTCAGTTTGCGTCTGAAAAACCTGAACTCGCTGAAAGGTGAATGGAAGGTCGACTTTACCGCCGAACCGTTTGCCAGTAACGGGTTATTCGCCATTACCGGCCCGACCGGCGCGGGAAAAACCACCTTGCTTGACGCCATCTGTCTGGCGCTATACCACGAAACGCCGCGCCTGAATACGGTATCGCAGTCGCAAAACGATTTGATGACGCGCGATACGGCGGAATGTCTGGCCGAAGTGGAGTTTGAGGTAAAAGGCGAGGCCTGGCGCGCGTTCTGGAGCCAGAACCGAGCCCGAAATCAGCCTGACGGCAATCTCCAGGCCCCACGCGTGGAGCTGGCGCGGTGTTCAGACGGAAAGATCTTTGCCGATAAGGTAAAGGATAAACTGGAGATGATCGCCACGTTGACCGGGCTGGACTACGGGCGCTTCACCCGTTCGATGTTGTTATCACAGGGGCAGTTCGCCGCCTTTCTTAACGCCAAAGCGAAAGAGCGCGCAGAGCTTCTGGAGGAGCTCACCGGCACTGAGATTTACGGGCAGATCTCCGCACAGGTATTTGAAAAACATAAATCAGCCCGTCTCGAACTGGAAAAGCTACAAGCGCAGGCCAGCGGCGTCGCCCTATTGGCGGACGAACAGTTACAGCAACTGGAAGCCAGTTTGCAGGCGCTTACTGACGAAGAGAAACGCCTGCTGGCCAGCCAGCAGGGACAGCAGCAGCACCTTCACTGGCTGACCCGAAAAAACGAACTCCACACTGAATTACACGCCCGGCAGCAGGCGCTGTACGCGGCGCAAGAGGCGCGAGAAAAAGCGCAGCCGCAGCTCGCGGCGCTGACGCTGGCGCAACCTGCCCGCCAGTTACGCCCGCATTGGGAGCGCATTCAGGAACAAACCCGCGCCGTTGAGCGTGTTCGCCAACACAGTGATGAAGTGAATGCTCGCTTACAAAGTGCGTATCGCCTGCGCCAGCGTATCCGCGCCTGCGCGCATCGACAATTCACCCAACTGAACGCCACAGGGCAGCGGTTGAAGACATGGCTGGCGGAACACGACGGCATCCGCGTCTGGCGCAGCGAACTGGCGGGTTGGCGAGCATTGTTAACACAACAATCCCACGACCGGGCGCAACTGAGCCAATGGCAACAGCAGTTGCTGAGCGATACGCGTCAGCGTGATGCGCTACCGCCGCTCACGCTCGACCTCACGCCACAGGCGCTGGCGGAAGCCAGAGCATTGCATACCCGGCAGCGTCCGCTACGCCATCGTCTCGCCGCGCTTCAGGGGCAAATTATCCCGAAACAAAAGCGTCAGGCGCAGCTACAGGCAGCTATCGCGCGTCATCATCAGGAGCAGACGCAATACACCCAACGTCTGACGGATAAGCGACTGAGTTATAAGACTAAAGCGCAGGAGCTTGCGGACGTTCGCACTATTTGCGAGCAGGAGGCGCGCATCAAAGATCTGGAAAGCCAGCGGGCGCACTTACAGTCCGGCCAGCCGTGTCCGCTTTGCGGCTCGACGACACACCCCGCCATCGCCGCCTATCAGGCGCTGGAGCTGAGCGCGAATCAAACCCGCCGCGACGCGCTGGAAAAAGAGGTCAAAACGCTGGCGGAAGAAGGCGCGGCGCTGCGAGGACAGTTAGATGCCTTAACGCAACAATTACAGCGGGATGAAAGCGAGGCGCAGTCGTTGTTGCAGGAGGAGCAAGCGCTTACTGAGGAATGGCAAACGCTGTGCGCTACGCTGGGCGTTCAGCTCCAGCCGCAAGAAGACCTCGCGGGCTGGTTGACCGCCGCGGAAGAGCATGAGCAACAGTTGGATCAGCTCAGCCAGCGTCATGCTCTACAAACGCAAATCGCGGCGCATACTGAACAAGTAGCGCGCTTTACCGCGCAGATTGCGCAGCGTCAGGCCTCGCTGACGGCTGATTTGGCGCAGTATACGCTTTCCCTTCCTGCGCCAGAAAACGAGGCTTCGTGGCTGAATGAGCGCGCCGACGAAGCGAAAATATGGCAACAGCGTCAGACAGAGTTCGCGGATTTGCAAACGCAGATCGACAGGCTTGCCCCGTTGCTGGAGACGCTACCGCAAACGGATACCGCGGATTCCGACGACGACGTGCCGCTGGATAACTGGCGGCAGGCGCATGATGAGTGCGTGTCATTACAAAGCCAGTTGCAAACCCTGCAGGAACAGACGACGCAGGAACAGCAGCGCGCCGCCGAGGCGATAGCGCACTTTGATGCGGCGTTAAAAAATAGCCCGTTTGACAGCCAGGCAACGTTCCTGGCGGCGTTGTTGGATGAAGAGACCGTGACCCGTCTGGAAAAACAACAACAAACGCTGGAAAGTCAGCTACAACAAGCGAAGGCGTTAAGCGCGCAGTCCGCGCAGGCGCTGGCTGACCATCAGCAACAGCCGCCCGCCGGTCTGGACCCAACGTGTACGGCAGAGCAGCTCGCGCAGCGGCTGGCGCAGTTGGCGCAACAACTGCGCGAGAACACGACACGCCAGGGGGAAATCCGCCAGCAAATTAAACAGGATGCAGATAATCGGCAGCGCCAACGCGCGCTGATGGCGGAAATGAAGCAAGCCTCTCAGCAAGTGGAAGACTGGGGCTATCTCAATGCGCTGATCGGCTCTAAAGAAGGTGATAAGTTCCGCAAATTCGCCCAGGGACTGACGCTGGATAATCTGGTCTGGCTGGCGAATCATCAGCTCACCCGCCTGCATGGCCGTTATTTATTGCAGCGCAAAGCCAGCGACGCGCTGGAACTGGAGGTTGTCGATACCTGGCAGGCCGACGCCGTGCGCGATACGCGAACGTTATCAGGCGGCGAAAGTTTCCTGGTCAGCCTGGCGCTGGCGCTGGCGTTATCAGATTTGGTCAGCCATAAAACGCGCATTGATTCTTTGTTCCTCGACGAAGGCTTCGGCACGCTTGATAGCGAAACGCTGGACGCCGCGCTGGATGCGCTCGACGCGCTGAATGCCAGCGGGAAGACCATCGGTGTGATTAGCCACGTGGAAGCCATGAAAGAACGTATCCCCGTGCAGATAAAAGTGAAAAAAATCAATGGGCTTGGTTATAGCAAACTGGACAAAGCGTTTGCCGTGGAGTAACACGAGTGTCATCCTGCGCACAGCATACCGTCATGACATAGCATAATAATGAATACACAAAGACGGATAAGGAATGGTATTACCTCGCGCTTATCCGCAAGCTATACGTTGATTGGCTGTGACAATTCACAGCCACAGCGCGCAACATGCGCCTTTATTTTCGGCAGGTGGTATGAAAAAAGTTATTTTTTCTTTGGCGCTGGGTACGTTCGGACTGGGGATGGCCGAGTTTGGCATTATGGGCGTGCTGACGGAGCTGGCACGCGATGTCGGGATAACGATTCCCGCCGCCGGGCATATGATCTCGTTTTACGCCTTCGGCGTCGTGCTGGGCGCGCCTGTTATGGCGCTCTTTTCCAGCCGCTTTTCGCTTAAACATATACTGCTGTTTCTGGTCACGCTGTGCGTGATGGGCAATGCCATATTTACCTTTTCCTCGTCATATCTGATGCTCGCCGTCGGCAGACTGGTTTCCGGCTTTCCGCATGGCGCCTTTTTTGGCGTCGGCGCCATTGTCCTGTCAAAGATTATCCGCCCCGGGAAAGTCACCGCCGCCGTCGCGGGTATGGTTTCAGGGATGACGGTGGCGAATCTGGTGGGCATTC
This sequence comes from Salmonella sp. A7, assembly GCF_020181675.1. Lineage (NCBI taxonomy): Bacteria > Pseudomonadati > Pseudomonadota > Gammaproteobacteria > Enterobacterales > Enterobacteriaceae > Salmonella > Salmonella sp. A7. The sequence continues at coordinate 3,392,119 of NZ_CP084001.1, forward strand.
CGGTCGGCACTTACCTGAGCCAGGAATTTAGCTGGCGCTACACCTTTTTATTGATCGCGGTTTTCAACATCGCCGTGCTCACCGCGATTTTCTTCTGGGTGCCGGATATTCGCGACAAAGCCCAAGGCAGCCTGCGCGAGCAGTTCCACTTCTTGCGTAGCCCCGCGCCGTGGCTCATTTTCGCCGCCACGATGTTCGGCAATGCGGGCGTTTTTGCCTGGTTCAGCTATATCAAGCCATTTATGATGTACATCTCCGGTTTTTCGGAGACGAGCATGACGTTTATTATGATGCTGGTCGGGCTGGGGATGGTGTTAGGCAATCTGTTAAGCGGCAAACTCTCCGGCAGATATACTCCACTGCGCATCGCGGTAGTGACTGACCTCATTATCGTGCTCTCTCTCATGGCGCTCTTTTTCTTCAGCGGATACAAAACAGCATCGCTGACTTTCGCGTTTATCTGCTGCGCTGGTCTGTTTGCGCTCTCTGCGCCGCTGCAAATCCTGCTGCTGCAAAACGCCAAAGGCGGCGAACTGCTGGGCGCGGCGGGAGGGCAAATCGCCTTTAATCTCGGTAGCGCGATTGGCGCCTGGTGCGGCGGGCTGATGCTGACGCTAGGTTTTGCGTACCACTATGTGGCGCTTCCCGCCGCCCTGCTCTCGTTTTCCGCCATGTCGTCGTTGCTGGTATACGGACGTCTAAAACACAAGCAGCCATCGGTCACGCCGGTTGCCGGATGACGCCATCCGGCTAGAAACGTTACGCCAGCGGCCACAGCCAGGCCGCGCCGCGCACGCCGCTTGAATCGCCATGCAGCGCCTTACGTACCGGCGTCTCGCACTCGCCGCCAAAAACAAACGATTTCATCAGCGACGGAACCGTCTTGTACAGGCGCTCAACATTGCTCATACCGCCGCCCAGCACAATGACATCCGGATCCAGAATATTCACGACATGAGATAATGCTTTCGCCAGCCGCAGCTCATAACGGCTTAACGCCAGTTCCGCCACGGCGTCCTGCGCGTCGACCAGACGAATAATCTCATCGCCTTTTAGCGCTTTACCGCTCAAACGCTGGTAATCCGTGGCAAATCCCGTACCGGAAATAAAGGTTTCGATACAGCCTTGTTTACCGCAATAACAGGGAATTTCTTCGCGGTAACGCAACTCATCGTCATCCATCCACGGCAACGGATTGTGGCCCCATTCACCTGCCGTACCGTTGCTGCCGATGTGCGCCCGGCCATTTAGCGCTACGCCCGCACCACACCCGGTACCGATAATCACCGCAAATACCGTTTGCGCCCCCGCCGCCGCGCCATCCACCGCCTCTGATACCGCCAGGCAATTGGCATCGTTGGCTAACCGCACTTCACGCTTCAGACGACGGCTCACATCGCTATCGAACGGCTGGCCGTTAAGCCACGTAGAGTTAGCGTTTTTTACCACGCCGGTGTAAGGCGAGAGAGAACCGGGAATGCCAATGCCGACGCTACCGGTCTGGCCGGTCGCCTGTTCCGCCATGTCGACCAGCGTAGCGATGGTTTCTATCGTTTGCTGATAATCCTCCCGCGGCGTAGGCAGACGATGGCGAAACCGCTGCTCTCCTGCATCATCAAGCGCAATGACTTCCGTTTTTGTGCCGCCTAAATCGATACCAATACGCACATACCGCTCCTCATTTTTTGGGAATATCAACAGGGTAGAATTCACCGTTCTGATTGGCAATGCAAGCCTGCCGACAATTCGTTACTATACCGCCTGGATTTAACGACAAGGCCGTGGAAATTATCATGCTGTGGTTCAAAAATTTAATGGTTTACCGTCTTAGCCGCGATATTACATTACGCGCCGAAGAGATGGAGAAACAGCTCACCTCAATGACGTTTACCCCATGCGGTAGCCAGGATATGGCCAAAATGGGCTGGGTTCCGCCGATGGGCTCTCACAGCGATGCGTTAACGCACACCGCCAATGGCCAAATTATTATTTGCGCGCGCAAAGAAGAGAAAATCCTGCCATCGCCAGTGATCAAACAGGCACTGGAGGCGAAAATCCAGAAACTGGAAGCCGATCAGGGACGCAAGCTGAAGAAGACGGAAAAAGATTCCCTGAAGGATGAAGTGTTGCATTCGTTGCTGCCGCGCGCGTTTAGCCGCTTCAGTCAGACAATGATGTGGATTGATACCGTTAACGGCCTGATTATGGTTGACTGCGCCAGCGCGAAAAAAGCGGAAGATACTTTGGCGCTACTGCGTAAAAGTCTTGGCTCGCTGCCGGTCGTCCCGCTGGCGCTGGAAAATCCGATTGAGCTGACGCTCACAGAGTGGGTGCGCTCCGGTACGGTCGCTCAGGGTTTCCAGTTGCTGGACGAAGCCGAATTGAAAGCGATGCTGGAAGATGGCGGCGTGATCCGCGCGAAAAAGCAGGATCTGGTCAGCGACGAGATCGCCGTTCATATTGAAGCGGGTAAAGTGGTCACGAAGCTGGCGCTCGACTGGCAGCAGCGTATTCAATTCGTCATGTGCGACGACGGCTCCATTAAGCGTCTGAAATTCTGCGATGAGCTGCGCGATCAGAACGAAGATATCGACCGGGAAGATTTTGCCCAACGTTTTGACGCGGACTTTATCCTGATGACCGGCGAGCTGGCGGCGCTGATTCAAAGCCTGGTGGAAGGATTAGGCGGCGAAGCGCAGCGCTAACCAGAGGGTCCCTCTCCGCCGGAGAGGGGACTCACCGTTACAAATAGCGGCACAGATACGAGGTGGGCTCAGCGACCTGTAGATGAAACTCGCTGTGGCCAGGCACGTTAAACACCTCACCGGCTGTATACACTTTCCATTCGACAGTTCCCGGCAACAGTACCTTCAACGCGCCGCTCACAACCGTCATCTCTTCGGGTTCGGCGGTGCCAAAGGTATACTCCCCTTCCGCCATCACACCAACGCTGGCCCGGCCGGTGCTACTGCTGGTAAATCCAATAGACTTCACTTTCCCGGAAAAGTATTCATTGCTTTGTAGCATAATCAGGCCCCGTCTCATTATTAAATTAACACCCAATATAGAGTCCTGACGTTCGGCCTGTCACGTAAAATTAGACAAGCAGTTCTGAAGCTAACCGCGCAATCAAAACATTAGAGAGTAAAACCGGCACATCCAGCGCCTGCTGTAAAATATCCCGATGACGCTGATGAAAACCCAGACAATCCAGCATAATGACGTCCGCGCCTTGATCCAGTAGCGCCTGTCCGGCATCAATTAACTGTTGCTCAGAACCGTGAACCGGATTCGCCAGCGAATACACCGGCGGCATTTGCAATACCTGCCATTTTTTCTCCTGGGCCGCCAGAAGTTCTGCAACAGGCACAATCACGCCCACCTGATGTCCATCCACAATAGAGGCGACAAGCGGTGGAATAATACGCAGCGGTTCAAGCAAAATAGAATTACGGGCTGCCATACTTTTAATCGCCGCGGTGCTCATCAGTATAATGACATCATAACCCTGGTTATCCAGCACCTCGACAACGCTCTGTAAATCTCGCTCCACTTTCTGGCGGGAAACATGGGCTATCTGGTTATCATTCAGCAACGTCAAAAGCGGATCGTCGCCAGGCTCTACAGCGTAATCCGCCATAACGTCTTCCCGGCTCATTTTTCCCAGCAGGCTATGATGGGTGATGTGTTGTTCGTCGATGTATTCCGTCAGAAGCGGTAACACTTCGCTCATTGGCACAACGCCGATTGTGAGGATTGCCAACGACGCACTCATTTTTATTCCACCTTATTACTTCGTCGTAATTCCCGGGCAAATATTCACACGCTCACCGCGCTACCTGCCCTACAAATCTCAGAAAGCGTAGCAGCAGATGAGCAACGTATTGTGTAAAGATTCCAAATAATTCCAATATTGTATTGTTATCGCTTAATTTACGGTTTTAGTTGCCAGTATAAATATTTCAAGAATGTGATGGAGATACAATTTAGGGGTACCCGGAATCCCTTCCGAGTGGTTCATGCGTCTATGATTTATCCGGATCTTCGTAACGTTTTTTCGCATCCATCGCTTCTTCTGCGGTCGGATGCTCGCTGATGAGCGAATCAGGTTTCGGATGGTCAGCCCGTAGCTGATACCACGTCACCGTCTGGCCCGGCGTGCCTTTTTCAATGGTGACGATATAAGCTTCCCGCGGATAAGGTGGTCTGGTTGGCATAGCGTTTCCTTTATTCTGGGTGAGCGTTAAGTATAGACATCTCCCTGTAACCGTTGCGTCGACGGCGGCAACGCCGCAATAATTTCAGAAACGACCTGGGCCGGCGTTTTCGTCGCGTCAATAATGTAATGCGCCGTTTCGCGATACAACGCGTCACGCTGCTCAAGCACTTCCCGAACCTCTTCGCTCAACGGCTTGCCGGTGAGGGTCGGGCGCAGATCCGCTTCAGGTTCAGCCTCAAGCCGGTTAACCAGCGTGGATACCGGCGCGCACAGATAAATCACTACGCCAACACGGTGCATATAACGTCGGTTATACTCCGTGAGAATAATACCGCCCCCCGTCGCCACAACAGTCGAAGGCGCGCTTACCGCTTCCAGGGCCGCGGTTTCCCGGGCGCGGAACCCTCCCCAGCCTTCTTTTTCAACGATATCAGCGACGCTCATCTGCACGTGCGATTGCAGCCAGCGGTCGGTATCTGCAAACCGAAAACCGGTTGCCTGCGCCAGCGCCATACCGATGGTGGTTTTCCCACAGCCCCGCGGGCCAACAAGATAAAGAGGTTGCATCATAGCAGGCGTTCCCCCAGGAACTGCGCATACGCAGGATTTGATATCAGCAATGTTATAATCATATCATCTAACTAGTACAACGCATAAATGTAAATAATAATTTACACAAAGGTACTAAAGTCACAATATTAGTACTATAGCAAGAATCAGAAATGAATAAACTGTAAATTTTTCATTACACGATTTATTTTTTACGCTGGCTTTCCAGCCACCACTTATCCAGCTCGGCGGCAAAATGCTGACGATCGCGCGGCGAGAGTGTGTTTGGTCCCCCCGTTTGTACGCCGCTGGCGCGTAGCGTGTCCATAAAGTCACGCATCGTCAGACGTTCGCGAATCGTGGCGTCGCTATAGCGTTCTCCCCGGGGATTAAGAGCCGCAGCGCCTTTTTCCAGCACTTCAGCCGCCAGCGGAATATCCGCGGTAATCACCAGATCGCCCGCTTCGCATTGACGCACAATTTCATTGTCCGCCACGTCAAACCCGGCGGCCACGCGAAGCGTGCGGATAAAACGCGAAGGCGGCACGCGCAAGGCCTGATTGGCAACCAGAATAAGCGGCAACTGCATCCGCTCGGCGGCGCGGTACAAAATTTCTTTAATGACATTCGGACACGCATCCGCATCCACCCAGATGGTCATAATGTCTCCCGTACGGTATACAATCTTTTATTGTCTCGCGCTTTTGCCTTTCATCAAAGTGCTGTTTCTCCTTCTGCCCGTTTTCAATCCGCGTTAAGCTAACCATTCCCCATAACACACAAACATAGGGAGTGACGAGATGGAGAAGAAAATCGGTTTTATTGGCTGCGGTAATATGGGCAAGGCTATTCTTGGCGGACTGATTGCCAGCGGTCAGGTACTTCCCGGTCAGATCTGGGTCTACACCCCCTCCCCCGATAAAGTTGCCGCCCTGCATGACCAGTACGGCATTAATGCGGCGCAAAGCGCGCAGGAGGTCGCTCAGGTCGCGGATATCGTTTTCGGCGCGGTAAAACCGGGCATTATGGTGAAAGTGCTCAGTGAAATCTCCTCCAGCCTGAACAAAGACTCGCTGGTGGTCTCTATCGCCGCAGGCGTAACGCTTGATCAGCTTGCGCGAGCGCTGGGACACGACCGTAAAATCATTCGCGCTATGCCGAATACGCCGTCGCTGGTCAACGCAGGAATGACCTCCGTCACGCCAAACGCGCTGGTCACACCGGAAGATACGGCTGATGTCCTGAATATTTTCCGCTGCTTTGGCGAGGCGGAAGTGATTGCTGAGCCGATGATCCATCCGGTGGTTGGCGTGAGCGGATCTTCGCCGGCCTATGTCTTTATGTTTATCGAGGCGATGGCGGACGCTGCCGTTCTGGGCGGTATGCCTCGCGCTCAGGCTTATAAATTCGCCGCGCAGGCCGTCATGGGATCGGCGAAAATGGTACTCGAAACCGGAAAGCATCCCGGCGAACTGAAAGATATGGTGTGCTCGCCTGGCGGAACGACGATTGAAGCCGTACGCGTTCTGGAAGAACGTGGCTTCCGCGCTGCGGTAATAGAAGCGATGACGAAGTGTATGGAAAAATCAGAGGCGCTCAGTAAATCCTGAAGCCCGGCTGGACGTCATGCCGCCACTTCGGTGCGGTTACGTCCGGCATTCTTTGCTTTATAAAGCGCCATATCCGCAGACTTTAACCATTCCCGATAATGACCGATTTGTGGCGTTAACGGCGCCACGCCCACGCTGATACGTAACATGACCTGCGGCGCGCCTGGCAAGCGTAAGGTATTTAGCCGTTCATGCACTCTCGACATGGCGGTAATCGCGCTGTCTGCCGGCGTTCCGCACATAATCACCGCAAATTCGTCGCCGCCAAAGCGCCCGATAATATCACTCCCGCGTAGCGTTATCTGTAATTGACGCGTCAGGGCGATAATAGCCTCATCCCCAACATCATGTCCCCAGGTGTCGTTAATGCTCTTAAAATGATCGATGTCGATAATCAACAATGTCGCCTCCCGATGGTGGCGTCGACTGTGATCGAATTCATTACGTAATAAAATTTCCCAGTGGCGTCGGTTATAGACGCCGGTCATGCCATCCCGCGAGCTCATCGCCTGCAAGCGTCGCTTATGTTCCGCTAATTTAATGGCCGTTTGGTAACTTACCCAGGCGAACAGAAGCGGATACAACATAATGACGGGCAAAGAGAGCGTAACTTCCAGCGACGAGCTTCGCATCGCGACGGGTAGCCCGGTAAGCTGCAACGTCACCAGACATGACGCCAGCAAAAGCCCCATTCCGGCAGTGAATAGCTGCCGCCCGCCAGCCCCCATCAGATTCATGCTCATCATCATAAACAGCGCGGCGGCAGGCAACATATTGACGCCCATCAGCGCGATCCACATGCCGGAGAGGATCGCATCCACTTTCAGGTTGTAAATTTCCTGACTTAGCGGATCAAGGGCTTTCGCCGACCACTGCCACGCCAGATGCGGCCAGACAAAAGACCAGCCGACCAGCAACAGCCACCAGCCGCCAAAGACAGGTTGCGTCACTAACACGGCGGCCACCGGTAAAAACATCCCCCCTAACCCCACCGCGCGCGGTAGCCTGATGCGCCGGGCGAAGCGCAACCCGGAGCGCTGACGATCATCAGGAGAGTCAGGCGGCGCTACCGCCTGTTCAACCGCTTTTCGGTAAAAATTTTCATCATTCATTATTTTTGGGAACATTTAGAAACAATTTTCCCAAATTATAGAAACAGAGCGCATGGAGGGAGTATGAAATTTCGGGTGAGTGTTTTTCAGGGCTCACCCGATAGCACTACGCCGCTTTTTTCAGGCAGGCGCTCATAAACTTGCTACGGTCATCGCCTTTCAGGGATTGTTCCGTCGCCTGAACATTGCATTCACGCATTTTCTGCTGTTGCGGCGTCAGGCTTTTCTCGCCAGGGGCTGACTTACTATTTTTCAAGCAGTCGCTAAGGTAGGTTTTACGCGCATCGCCTTTCAACGCTTGCGCTGTCGCCTGCTGATTACAGGTCGTCATGCGCTGCTGTTGCGGCGTTAACGGTTTCTCGGTTGCGCCGACGGCGGTTAAAAAGACCAGGCCAAAAAGTAAAGTCACCAGTAATGTTATTTTCATAGCACCATCCTTTTGTCAGTGTACACATTACACGTTGTCCCTTTGGGAAATATCCCAGGGACTTTATATAAGTCTGGCTGTTACTGGCAAAAATACCACCCGGTTGTAAAAGTATTACTTACCGTGAGCAATAGATGTTTTATTGATTGACAAACCGTAGGCTAATGTGCAATTCGATTATCCACAGTCACACTGGCAGGATGCAGAAGAACAGCGCATAGCGTTACACTGTTATTACCATAGCCGCTTCGTTTTTATTTTCTTCTGGTTAATACAGAGCAAAATAAAAACGAAGCGGCCAGGGCTATTTTATAAAAGTAACGTTATAACAACTGTGTTGTTTTAAATACGATTAGTGCCGGGGGTGTCTCAGCAACTTTTTTACATATTGGCGCAGCAATTCCGTATCGTGATCAGGAACGCTGGCATCCGGCTTTACGCCTTCAAGTGCCCCCTCTACCTGACGTATCAACATCTCCTGCTCGTTTTGCGCCATGTTACGTAACATTGCTGTGACGATAATCTCTAACGCTTCTACCTGAGCAACCAGTTCTTTCGACTCTTCTTCTTTTTGGGCTAGCTTAAGCAACAACTCTGCTATGAGATTTTTCATGACCATATTTCCTTATTAGTTCCAGGGTGACGTTATCACTATGAAGAACCACTGCCTAGAGGCTGAAAGTACTATTTTTATGATACAGGAAGAACTTTACACAAATAATTATCACTGTCGCCGCAGCGAAACGTTTCTCAGACCGAAAACGAGACGATAATAAACCATCAAAAAACAATAATCACGCTATATCATAATTTAAGGTTATGCCATCTATAGAAAAACTTCACGGATAAAGAATATATCTTTTAATTTAAACCATATCGTAACGGCAGAAGCGCCGTTACGATGCACCGCTATTGGCCTTTCGCTTTTTGCGCGTTACGCCGACGACGTAACGCCAGGGTCAGTTGCCCAATATTGATCAACACGATCGCCGCCGTAGCGATAAAAACCCAGCGGAAACCGGCCATCGCCGATACCGTCGCGCCCATCAACGGCCCAACCACGTTGCCCAGGTACATAAATGACTGGTTGTAACCAAAAATACGTCCGGTAATTTGATCGCTGGAGTATTTCACCAATAACGTTTGTACGGCGGGTAACATCGCGCCATCGGCAAAGCCTAACAAGAAACGCAACAGCCCCAACTGGAACGGCGTGGTGACCCAGGACATCGCGAAGAAAAGCAGCACTGCGCAGATAAGCGTGGCCATCAGAATTCTTTCCGTGCCGATTCTGTCGCCAAGTTTTCCCAGGCGAGGCGCGGAGATAAGCGCGGAGATACCGGGCACCGAGGCAATTAACCCGCTAAGAAAGGCGATGTTATTACTGTCCGGCATCATTGATTTGATAAACAGCGCCAGGATTGGACTGATGGAACCATTACAGAGTTGAATGACCATCGTGGTAAAAAACAAACTGATCACCAGCGCAGGATAAGGTAACGACGCAAAAACGGCTTTACCGCTCAGGCGTTCGCTTTTCCTGATGACCGGACGTACGCCTTCTTTAATTAAAAATAGCGTGACCAGAAAGCTCACCACCAACAGCATGGCGGTAATCAGAAATACCGCCCGCAGCCCGATATGATCCGCGACAAAGCCGCCCATTAACGGCCCGCCGATAACGCCGCTGATCTGCGCGGTAGAAAGCGTACTGAGCGCCCAGCCGCTACGTTCGCGCGGTACCTGAGAGGCTACCAGCGCCATGGCATTGGGGATATAGCCTGACGTTAACCCCATGATTCCGCGCAGCAGGAAAAGTTGCCAGACATGGGTCGCAAATGCCTGCAGTAGAATAGCTATCGCCATCCCGAGCGACGCGCGCAATAGCATCAGTTTACGCCCTTTACGATCGGCGAGACTGCCCCACATCGGCGACACAATGGCGGAAATAAGAAACGTGATGCTAAACGTTAACCCGGACCACATTGATAACGCTTCATGGGAAGAGACGCCAAGCTGGGAAATATAAAGGGGTAAGAATGGCAGGATTTGGCTGATTGCCAGCCCGGTAAAAAAACATCCAAACCAAACGGAAATTAGATTAACTTTCCAGGATTCCATAAGACTCGTAACGGTAAGTAGCTGAAAATACGCGTTAGCTTAGCAAGCTCTCATTTTCCTGGTGGTTCCAGAGGTGCGATACGTCACACTTTGCTATTTTGTCTCCCCGTTCATCATTTTTGTGAAACATATCACATTATATAGCCGCGCAAGGCAGACGTTTATGCTTTAACGACACACGCCGTAGCCCCGCATTCCAAGATGAAAATGGTTAGCATGAGCAGCGTTATAGTCAGGCCCGAGTCCATTGCCATAATAATGGCAACTGGCGTTTAACATAGCGCGTAACCAGGGCCCCGTCTCCTCACGCCCCCAGCCGCGCAGAACAGTGATTTTTCGGCCATCCGATAGCTGAAACCCGCTGACATCCAGCGCTTCTGCGCTGGCATGTTCACTGCGACGCGCATCCGGGCGGTGATAAATATTACGGCAGGCATAGCTGCCCAGATGTTCGATGCGGGTCAGGCGGCGCTTCATCCACGTTTCTGTTAAAGGTTTTGCCTGCTGTTCGACAAACAGCGCGGAGCGCAGCGCCAACGGGCAGGAGGCTAAAAAACTGCTGCTCAGTTTGACCTGGCCAAAATCTCTGACGCGCACAACATGGGACAAGGGACATTCACCAGTGCTATCCGCAACAGGTTGTGATGAAATTAATCCCTGTTGATTGGCCGCCGTCAAAAGCTCCCGGCACTGCGACAGCGTAAGGCGCTGTAGTTTGAAGGTAGTGATCCAGCCTGGCGGATCGGCAAGTTGTAGCGGAGCAAAAGGATTATAATAAGAGGGAAGATAACGATATCCCAGTCCGCCAATGCCGCCCAACAGCACAATAATCAGAAAACCCTTACCTCTCACGCGGCCTCCGTTCTCACATCCCATAAACATTATGGCAGAAGCCCGCGAAACCCGCGTTTTGTCGTGGTAATGTATACGCTTTGCATTCGATGGAATGGGTTTTTAAGATGGCGAAATTGCGGGTAGGAATAGTATTTGGCGGTAAGTCGGCGGAACATGAAGTGTCTTTGCAATCAGCGAAAAATATCGTTGATGCGATCGATAAAACCCGCTTCGACGTGGTGCTGTTAGGGATAGATAAGGCAGGACAATGGCATGTTAACGATGCGGAAAATTATTTGCAGAATGCAGACGATCCGGCACATATCGCGCTACGTCCTTCGGCAATCAGTCTGGCCCAGGTGCCTGGCAAACACCAACACCAGTTGATTAACGCCCAGAACGGGCAGCCGCTACCGACGGTAGATGTTATTTTTCCTATCGTCCACGGTACGCTGGGCGAAGACGGCTCATTGCAGGGGATGCTGCGCGTCGCAAACTTACCGTTTGTCGGTTCAGACGTGCTGAGCTCCGCAGCCTGCATGGATAAAGACGTCGCCAAACGACTGCTACGCGATGCAGGACTGAATATCGCCCCGTTTATTACACTCACCCGAACGAATCGTCACGCGTTTAGTTTTGCCGAGGTTGAATCCCGTCTGGGACTGCCGCTGTTCGTTAAGCCCGCCAATCAGGGCTCTTCGGTCGGCGTTAGTAAAGTCGCTAACGAAGCGCAATATCAGCAGGCGGTCGCGCTGGCTTTCGAATTCGATCATAAAGTGGTGGTGGAGCAAGGGATCAAAGGGCGCGAGATCGAATGCGCCGTATTAGGTAACGATAACCCACAGGCCAGTACCTGCGGCGAAATCGTACTGAATAGCGAATTTTACGCCTACGATACTAAGTATATTGATGATAACGGCGCACAAGTTGTCGTGCCTGCGCAGATCCCTTCCGAGGTGAATGACAAGATCCGCGCGATCGCGATCCAGGCTTATCAGACGCTGGGGTGCGCGGGTATGGCGCGTGTCGATGTCTTCTTAACGGCAGACAATGAGGTCGTGATTAACGAGATCAATACGCTGCCAGGTTTTACCAATATCAGTATGTATCCAAAACTCTGGCAGGCGAGCGGATTGGGCTATACCGATTTGATCAGCCGCCTGATTGAGCTGGCGCTGGAACGCCATACGGCGAATAACGCCTTAAAAACCACGATGTAATAGCGCACGCCCGATAGCGCAACGTTTATCGGGCGTCTTTTACCTCATCATCTTCGCGCCGGCGAATGATGAACCCCGCCAGCCAGAAGCTGATAATCCACGTTACCAGCCCAACGCCATAGGTTTGCCATCCTTTCGCCTCAAAACCCAGCAATCCTACGACGCCATTCAAAATAAAGATAAGGCCAATAGAGAAGGCATAGTAGTGCCAGTCACGACGAATTTTTACAGGCAAACGCATAACGACTCCGACGTATTAACAGCAACAAAAACGTATTTTTGCATACTTCTGGCGAGCGAGTCTGTGGGGGATACGGAATTTCTTAAATGTTAATTGATTTTGATAAAAGTGATCGTTTTGTGACAACTAACAAAAATTTACGCGATGGATACATTCCGTATGTGAAATTACCATGATTCTGATATTGACAAACACAATGACCTGTCAGACTTCACAGTAAGCCGATGGCATAACGCCAGATCGTAGCCGATCATCCTGGAGGTCTTTATGGCTGATTTCACTCTCTCAAAATCGCTGTTCAGCGGGAAGCATCGAGAAACCTCCTCTACGCCCGGAAATATTGCTTACGCCATATTTGTACTGTTTTGCTTCTGGGCCGGAGCGCAACTCTTAAACCTGCTGGTTCATGCGCCGGGCATCTATGAGCATCTGATGCAGGTACAGGATACAGGTCGACCGCGGGTAGAGATTGGGCTGGGCGTCGGGACGATTTTTGGCCTGGTGCCCTTCCTCACGGGCTGCCTCATTTTCGCCGTTATCGCCGCGTTTTTACGCTGGCGTCACCGTCACCAATAAACCTTAGCGCGCTGGAGAAAATATCCCAGCGCGAAATTTATCGCCCCATACACCGCGCCCGCCGCTCATCAACTCGTTTAGCAAACCAGGCGGTCGTCAGCTTACGCGTGATCTTCGGACTTTCCAGTTGAATACCGGGCAACATTTCCCGCGCAAGCGTCTTACCCGTTTTGGCCTCGGCCAGTTTATAGACTTTCTTGTAGAGCGCCGTTTTTTCAAACGCCAGGCTATCGCCTTTCTCCAGTTGGCTGCGAATTTCACGCTCACTCATTCCCAACTGCCCTGCCAGTTTGCGCACCGCTAACTCTGTTTTGCCCGGTTCCTTGCTGTTATAACGAATCAGATCGCCATCCAGCGCCAGTTTTACCCCACTGGCTTTACTGACGGCATTCTGGAACGCAGCGTTACGGCTGGCGTACCATCCCGCGTTGAAGTCGGCGAAGCGGAAAACAGGCGCGCTGTAGTTCGCCGGGTAATTCAGCAAATGGTAGGTTCCAAACCACAATCCGCCACGGCGCGTAAAGACCTCCTGACGTACCGTACCCGTCATCTTCCACGGATAGCCTTTCGCGTGCTGTTCGGCAAAGGCAATGCTGACCTGCATCGGGCCGCCCGTATGCACCGGGTTATATGAGCCAAATAGCGTCTGCCCCATAGGGACCATATTGATAAAGTCGTCAAAAATAGCGCTAAGCTGTTTTTCGGTTTTTACCGTGTCCAGGCGTTCGCTATAGCTCTTGCCGTTGGGGGAGTTAATTTTCAGCGCGGTGTGCACCAGAAACAGCGGAATGTGTAGTCGTTCAGCGCGGCGATCAATCTCCTGCCAGGCGATTTTACTTAGTCCCGGCACGACAGGATCAGCCTGATAACCGGACTCCTGCTGGGCGACAGCCAGCACCGAACAGATATTTTCTACCGTCGGCGCCAGCCCCTGGCTCTTAAACGTTGTCGCGATGTCTTTCGCCCAGGCCTCTCTGTCTTTGAAACTGGCCGGCATTTTCTGACGTACTACGCTTGCCACGTCGACAGGCTTCTCGCCCTTGCTCACCGGCTGCCCGGATTGACTACTACAGCCAGCCAATATGGCGACCGCCAGAAAAGGCAGAGGATAAAGACGGGACGCCGCCGACATAACGTTTCCTTCTGTTAGCTAAAAGAGTGGGTCACTTCCTGAACTGGCTGACCATCCAACTGACGTTCAAAGCTACGTAAACGTTTATAAATAGACATCAGCTCCACCAGCGTCGTCCAGGAGTTAATCAAATACTGGAACGAACCGCGCACCTGACCAAACACGTTGGTGATTTGCGTCATCAGCCCCAGCGTAATCGTACCGGCAACAATGGAAGGAAACAGCAGGAACAAACCGAAAACGTTATCGACCTGCAAATAGAGAATGCGCGCGATGTTGAAATACATATAGTGAAAGTAGAGACGGAAGTAGTTATGACGCACCGCGCTAAACAGTTCACGGACGGTTGGCGGCGTGGCGCGGCTGGCGTCATCTTCACCGTAGACCAGCTCCTTACGATAAGCGGCTTCCACTCGCTGATTTTTAAATTCCAGCCCCGGCAATTTGATCCCGACGACTGCCAGCAGGCCCGTCCCCATTAATGACCAGACTATGGCGGCAATGACCAGGCCGTAAGGGATATGCCCTACGATGGGTAAATCCGGCACATGCGCTGACAGGGTGACCAACACCGGCAGAAAGGCGATGAGCGTCATGATGGCATTGATAAAACTCACGCCCATATTCTCCAGTGTAGAGGCAAAACGCATGGTGTCCTCCTGCACACGCTGGGCGGCCCCTTCGATATGGCGCAGGTACTGCCAGTGCGCCATATAGTGCTCATTCATTGCGGTACGCCAGCGAAATACATAGTGGCTGACAAAGAAGTTGTTCAGCACACCGATCACCACGGCGATAAGCGCAATACCGAGAAACACCCCCACTTCATGATAAAATTGACCAAGAGTGACCTTGTGCGGCGAGCTGAGCGCCGTTTGAATCAAATCATAGAACGGCGCGTACCAGGCGTTAACCGCAACGCCAACCTCCACCAAAAACCAGGTGACAAAAATAATGAGCGAGGTGCCAAGTATCGACCAATACTGCCAGCGGTGCGGGCTATAGATGAACCAGAACGTTGCAAATAAACCCACGCAAATCAGGTAATAAGCATAAAAAATCAGATAGTCCAGCGACCAGAAGCGCGCTGCGCTGATAGGCACTTCATCGGATGCCCCTACAAGTCGCGCCACCCAATCTCCTCCTCCCGCCTGCCAGAAAATGACGGCGATCAGCGCCCAAACAAACGCCGACATGAAAAACGGCCCTGGCTTTGGGAAAAAAGATTTAAACATCATGCTCTCCTGCTAACTTCTTCTCTTTATTACGGCTGCTGTGACGGCGGCAATATCACGCCATGCCCACGCAAATGAAAGGGCTAAACCAGGCATTGTGACCTACGTTGTGACGCTTAGTTCGCACTTCTGCTCAACAGAATTGTTTCGACGAGTTTCATTCTAAGCAGGCAGGCTGGCGCTATCAGGTTATCACAAGCGCTCTATCACAAAAGTAAACATTCTTCATCACGAAAACCCGCCGTTACGTTTTTTCACCCACTTTTTTCTCTTTAACGTTTTGCAATGTGCCGCCGGGTAGTATAAATACGCATAACCACCGTTATTTCACTTATGGACATCACCGTTGAAACGTAGTCTGCTTTTTACTGCCATGCTGTTTGCGGCATCACTTACTTCTGTCCAGGCGGCTCAGCCGATTGCCGATCCGGTTTTTGCCTCTGATATCGTTGATCGTTATGCCGAGCATATCTTTTATGGTAGCGGCGCCACGGGCATGGCGCTGGTGGTGATCGACGGCAATCAACGCGTATTTCGTAGTTTCGGTGACACCAGACCGGGCAATAATGTTCGTCCACAGCTTGATTCGGTCATTCGTATCGCTTCGCTCACCAAGCTAATGACCAGTGAAATGTTGGTAAAATTGCTCGATCAGGGAACGGTAAAATTAAACGATCCGCTCAGCAAATATGCGCCTCCCGGCGCGCATGTCCCGACGTATCAAGGCACGCCGATTACGTTGGTCAACTTAGCGACCCATACCAGCGCGCTTCCGCGAGAACAGCCCGGCGGCGCGGCGCATCGTCCGGTATTTGTCTGGCCAACCCGCGAACAACGCTGGAGCTGGCTCTCCACAGCAACGTTAAAAGTCGCGCCAGGCTCGCAGGCGGCCTATTCCAATCTGGCGTTCGACCTGTTAGCCGACGCGCTGGCGACCGCCTCCGGCAAACCTTATACGCAACTGTTTGAAGAAAAGATTACCCGCCCGCTGGGAATGAAAGACACCACGTTTACCCCCTCTCCCGATCAGTGTAAGCGTCTGATGGTGGCAGAGAAAGGCGCAAGCCCCTGTAATAATACGCTGGCAGCCATTGGCAGCGGCGGGGTCTATTCTACGCCAGGAGATATGATGCGCTGGATGCAACAGTATCTGTCGTCAGATTTCTATCACCGTAGTCATCAGGCCGATCGTATGCAAACGTTGATTTATCAGCGCACACAGTTAAAGAAAATCATCGGGATGGACGTACCAGGTAAAGCCGACGCGCTCGGTCTGGGCTGGGTCTATATGGCGCCAAAAGACGGACGTCCTGGCATTATCCAGAAAACAGGAGGCGGCGGCGGTTTTATTACCTATATGGCGATGATCCCACAATATAATATTGGCGCTTTTGTGGTCGTAACCCGTTCCCCCCTCACTCGTTTTACCAATATGAGCGACGGGATTAACGATTTGGTTACTGAGCTAAGCGGCAATAAACCGATTGCTATTCCTGCATCCTGAGTCGTCGCGCCTCGCGCTATATCAGACGAGGCGCAACATTTTTGTTAATATTCGGAGGGCAAACGGTTAATACTGATCAGTTTGCCTTTATTCATTTCAATGTAATTACCCTTACGCAGGGCCGCGAGAACTTCCGCCACCACCGATCGCGATACGCGCGTTCGTTGATGAATATAATTCATAACACCAATACGTGAGCGAAGTTCTTCATCCCACTCAATCATTGTCATTAACGTCGCACGAATCTGGTCGTAAGAATTATTACCAATGAGCTGCTTGTCACGAAGTTCCAGTACCTGGCTTTTCCATACTATCCAACAGAAGGCTTCACGCCACAGTTGGTTCTGCTCAATGATGGCGAGAGTTTGTGATGATGAGAGGCGATAACCGTTGCAACCGCTCTCCGCAATTAATTTATATTGTGCCTCTTTTTTCGCCACACCATCGGCTAAACCGAAAATAAAGGGGGCCTGCACAATACCAATAAGAACTTTATCACCCCGAACTAACGAAACAACCCCCTCTAAAATAACAAAGGTATGGGTATTACTTTCATCAGGTGAACAGATAATCTCTTTATCGTTAACAAACTCGAAACGCGCACCATGCTTAGAAAGGCATTTATCGAGTCTGTTGAATTCCTGTAGTGGCTTACTTAAAGATAACATATGCATTCCTTGCAATAATGCCCGTCAAGTCCTTGACGGGCATTTTTCAGTTTAAATTACCTTTATTTCTCCTGAGAGAAAATGATTACCAGGTATATTTAACACCAACGTTTGCAGACCAGTCTTGATCAACATCACCGCCGCCGAGGTAGTTAGCATCGGTGTAGGCGCTGAAGTTCTTCGTGAAGCTGAACTGAGTACCCAGACCAACACGTACCGCAGAACCT
The DNA here is from genome assembly GCF_020181675.1 of Salmonella sp. A7. NCBI lineage: Bacteria > Pseudomonadati > Pseudomonadota > Gammaproteobacteria > Enterobacterales > Enterobacteriaceae > Salmonella > Salmonella sp. A7. The sequence goes on from NZ_CP084001.1 coordinate 3,409,794, forward strand.
TCTACGCCGTTGTCGATAGAGTCGCCGTTTACGTCAGCATCGTTGTTGGAGTCGTCGTAAACGTAAGCCAGTTTGAAGTACGGCGTCAGCGCCTGATCTTCGCTGTAAGTGAAGGTATAACCTGCATCTACACCGATTTCATAACGCATGCTGTCGTAGGACTGACCGTCAACTTTCATGTTGTTGCTCAGCTGGTAGTCGTCGCCAGACTGGAACAGACCGGATACGCTGCCGTAAGGCGTTACGTAGCCTGCATCACCCAGTTTCCAGTCGTAACCCAGTTTCAGACCGAAGCCCCAGGCGTCAGAAGAGGTGTTGCCGTCAACGTAAGTACCGTCGCTCATGTTAGCAGACAAATCGTTGTTGAAGTGAGAGTAGCTCAAGTTACCGTCAACAAAGATGTTGTTTGCGAAACGAGCGGAAGAGTAGATGTAGGCAGACTGGCTGTCCTGATCCACCTGACCGGTACGATCGCTCAGATCGCCTTTCGCGAAGCCTGCTGCCGCACCAACGATCCACTTAGCGTTGTTACCGTCAACTTTGGTATCAACACCGACCATGATGCCATTAACATCCTGATCGTAGTTAATGGTGCCGTTGTCGCCGTTGAAGTTACCGCCGAAGTAGCTTACCCATGCGCCGCCGTTATCCGCCAGGCCATGACGAGCGTTGGTCAGACGAGTACCAACGGTGTCTTGTTCCAGGTTCCAGATATTGGTGTTCGCAGAAGGAATGCTCAGCGCCATGTTAGCGTAGTCGGTCAGTTCCATCTGTTCCAGCACGACAGTGTTGCCTTCCTGCTTAGCCTGATAGGTGTAAGCACCCAGGTCAGCTTTGTTTGCTGCAGAGAAGGTCGCATCGGTGTTTACGTCATTGACATAAATCAGCTCGTTGCCTTTGTAATCCGCAACAGAACCGGCACCAGTAGCGTTGTCGATGCGAACTTTATAGTTACCAGTGGCCGCTACAACATTATCAACAGAGCTGTTATCCAGTTCGTCGCCGTTGTTGATATCGCCATTACCGTTGATGGTCAGGTGACCGTCAGAGTTCATCGCGATAGTACCGTAACCATAGTTAGCCTGAGTGGTATCCCAGGTACGGTCGTTCACCAGGTCAGCATTCAGAACATAATCACTGCTATGGATATTGAACACACCAGAAACAACATTACCGTTGTGATCAGCAGTATTGCCGCTGGTCAGTTCCAGTTTATCAGTGCTGAATACTTCGGTATCAAACTGACCAACATTCACATCCAACACACCACCGTTAGTTACGGTGATGGTATTGGCATACAGATTGGAATAAGTGCTCCATCCAGTAGATTCGGTCAAACCAACAGTACTATAGGAGTCAATTGTCAGGTGATCGGTGTCAACATAACCATCTTCACCAATGTTCAGTGAAGAACCATTAGTCAAATTAATGGTGTCTGATGTTAAATCAGAATTAGAAACATTAACCTGAGAACCATTGTTTACAGCCAGAGTATCAACAGTCGAGTCCCCAACGGTGTCCCATTCAGAACCATTGTTCAGCGTCACGTTAAACACGCCGCTCTGGAAAACTTCATTACCAACGATACGATTCCAGGCATTATCTTCCAATGTTGCGCCTGGAGTAAGGCTGTTCGTTTCAACATCATACATACGGGACGTTGTATCAACAGTATAAGTCGCCTGACCAACCCACTTACTGCCATTATCAAGTGTAAGGTTCAGTTCGTCGACGTTGAGGCCGTCATCAGCCCAGCCATGGTTGGTATCAGGAACACCATCACCGTTAGTATCATCACCATCCGCATCGAAATTGGCGTTCCAGTTACTGGTAAATTTGACATCACCCATCAGCGTAGAATTACTGAAGTACACATTGTTCTTCATTGCATAGTCTGAAGCACCATTGTCATCAGTGAAAGATAATGCAACGTCGCCAGCACCAGTATAATCGCTCGGCTCATCGGAATTGCCAAAGTGACCTGTGCCAAAAGTACCAGTGTCAGTAGTATAAGCACTATCCAGGATATAATCTGAACCGGAAGTTACAGTAGAGTCAAATACATTAATATTGTTATCCCAGTTATGGGATTCCGTCGTGTAAGTGTTGTTGTAAGTATTTCCCTGAGACAAGGCAATACCTGCAACACGGGAATTGTTGGAAATATTGATGTTACTTTCTACATCAAGATTCACCGCCACGCCTTCGCTGACATCGAATGTTTCATTTGTGTACTTAGTTACATCACCATCCTTATAGGAATCAGTGAAGTAAAACGCTTCATAATCATCATCAATGGTGGAATTAGCGATGTTCAGCGTGAACACATCACCGTCATACCAGTTTCCGTCAACAGTATCAGTACCGTTGTTGAACCGATAATATTCAGAATACCCATCGTGATCCAACGTATCAAAACGATCGTAATAACCAATCGGCAGCATGGAAGTAATCGAGCCATGAATAACTGAATTACTAATATTCAGCTCATTACTGGTTGCGTCATTATAATCATGGTTCAGATAATAGGTAGAAATCGTACCGTTAACAGTGTCACCGTTGAACGTCTGATCGAAATCACCATTGGCATTGTTGTAGTAAACGAAACCGCTATAGTTTACATAGTTACCATCAACAGTGCCTGCGGCATCCATATTATTCCAATCAAGCGCGGTGGTAGGATTGTCGTAATAAGTCCAGGTATCGTAAGTAGTAGCATTCGCCTGAGAAGTGATTGCCAGAGTGCAAGCCAATGCTAATTGTGAGACTACAAGTTTCTTTTTCCAGGAGTGCATTTGTCATCCCTCCTCAGGGACGTAATATAGTTGATCCATCAATTATCAATGCATAAAAACATATAGATGTTTAGCAAGGAGGATTATGCGGCGTCATTGCTAAAAGGTTCAATTATTCTTTATCCTCAGTCCGGATTCGGACATGAATTAAAAAGACGTAATAAAAGGAAAATAGATAATTAAAAATCATTCTTTTTCATGAGGTTACAAGAAAATAAAAAAATAAAATACATATGAGATAAATATGGATTAAAGAAAAATAAAATAAATATGAATAATGTTAAAACCCACATTTACTTAAATGACGATGAAATAAAACTAAAAACAACGTAAAACTAATTCTTATTTAAAATGATATAGTACCTGAGGTATTAATCTCCGGTATATAAAAGAAGCGCCATGTTCTGCCGCCGCTGGGGCTGCGCCTGCTACGTTAAGGACCGTTTTCGTAAAACATCTGCCTGCAGATTCAGGTATACTGGGCCTTCGATTCCACAAACATCAGGCAGACCATGACAGACCTTATCCATCGCCCTCGCCGCCTGCGCAAATCCGCTGCGCTGCGCGCTATGTTTGAAGAGACAACACTTAGCCTGAACGACCTGGTGTTGCCGATCTTTGTTGAAGAAGAACTCGACGATTACAAAGCTATTGATGCCATGCCCGGCGTAATGCGTATCCCGGAAAAGCAGCTGGCGCGAGAGATTGAACGTATCGCAAATGCTGGTATTCGTTCCGTTATGACCTTCGGCATTTCCCACCATACTGATGACACCGGCAGCGATACCTGGAAAGAAGACGGTCTGGTGGCAAGAATGTCCCGCATCTGTAAGCAAACCGTGCCGGAGATGATCGTCATGTCCGACACCTGCTTCTGCGAATACACCTCGCACGGCCACTGCGGCGTGTTGTGCGAACACGGTGTGGATAACGATGCGACGCTGGCCAACCTCGGCAAGCAGGCCGTTATCGCGGCGGCGGCTGGAGCAGATTTTATTGCGCCCTCCGCGGCCATGGATGGACAAGTCCAGGCTATCCGCCAGGCGCTGGATGCCGCCGGTTTTACCGATACGGCAATAATGTCCTACTCCACCAAGTTCGCCTCTTCTTTCTACGGCCCCTTCCGTGAAGCAGCGGGTACCGCGTTAAAAGGCGACCGCAAGACGTATCAAATGAATCCGATGAACCGCCGTGAAGCGATTCGCGAATCACTGCTCGACGAAGCCCAGGGCGCGGATTGCTTAATGGTGAAACCGGCCGGCGCGTATCTGGACGTGCTGCGTGAAATCCGCGAACGCACAGAGTTGCCGCTTGGCGCTTACCAGGTGAGCGGTGAATACGCCATGATTAAATTTGCTGCTATGGCTGGCGCCATTGATGAAGAAAAGGTCGTGCTGGAAAGTCTGGGCTCGATTAAACGCGCCGGCGCCGATTTGATTTTCAGTTACTTCGCGCTGGATCTGGCTGAGAAAAATATTCTGCGTTAATTCTGTTACAGGGCGGCGCGCTGCCGCCCTTTCCCGACGTTCCCCCCCCCCACTATTCAGTCGCTGACGCTAACCCGTTGCCGGACGCGGCTTATCGGCTTACGGCTATTCCTCGATCGCCTGGCGAATTTGCTGCAACGATGCGGGATCGTCAATGGTTGTCAGATCGCCCGGATCGCGGCCTTCACAGATTGCCTGGATCGTGCGGCGAAGCATCTTTCCGGAACGCGTTTTGGGGAGCTGCGAGACAAACCAGACATGCGCCGGACGACCAAAGTGACCGATCTGGTTGTCCACCAGCGCCATAATCGCTTTTTCCTCGTCGCGCGCCGCCTCGCGATCCGCCAGCGTATCGCTCTGCTTCGGAATGACAAACGCCACCGCCACCTGCCCTTTCAGAGCGTCCTTTATCCCCACCACCGCCACTTCCGCTACGTTCGGGTAGCTGGAGATACTTTCTTCTATTTCTCGCGTCCCCAGCCGATGACCCGCAATATTAATCACATCATCGGTACGGCCCAGAATAAAGTAATACCCCTCGGCATCGCGGATTCCCCAGTCGAAGGTGGCATAAACCTGACGGTTAAACAGCGACCAGTAAGTCTTCACAAAACGCGCATCGTCGCCCCAAATAGTCTGAATACAGCCCGGCGGCAGCGGCCCTTCGATCACCAGCATGCCTTTTTCATTTATGCCGCAAGGTTCGCCGGTGACTTCATTGAGTAGCTGGACGTTATAACCGTACATCGGCACGCCGGGACTTCCCAGACGCGACGGCCTGTCGTCCAGCGCGCGGGCCAGCGCCATGATCGGCCAGCCGGACTCCGTCTGCCAATAATTGTCGATAACCGGCACACCCAGCGTCTCCGTCACCCAACTGGCCGTCGGCTCGTCCAGCGGCTCACCGGCCAGATAAAGCGCCTCCAGCGAGGAGAGATCGTGATTGCGGATTTGCGCCGTCGGGAATTTTTTCAGCACGCGAATCGCGGTCGGGGCGGAAAACATCCGGTTAACCTGGTATTTCTCGACAATTTTCCACCAGACCCCGCAGTCCGGGTACGTCGGCAGTCCTTCGTAAACAATAGTCGCCATGCCTGCCAGCAGCGGCGCGTAAACGATATAGGAGTGGCCGACGACCCAGCCGATATCCGATGCGCAAAAGAATACGCCGCCCACCTTGCCGCCAAAAATGGTGTCCATCGAGGTTGCCAGCGCCACCGCATAACCGCCGACGTCGCGCTGGACGCCTTTCGGTTTGCCGGTAGTGCCGGAGGTGTAAAGAATGCATGAGGTTTCATTGGATTCCAGCCACGCCACCGGCACGCTCGCGCCGAGATGCTGCTGGCGCAACGTGGCAAAATCCAGATCGCGCCCATCCACCCACGCCATTTTCGCCAGCCCTCTGTCCACCAGCAGAACGTGTTTCGGCTGATGCTGCGCCTGCGCAATAGCGTCATCAAGCAGCTTTTTATACGGCAGGATTTTACCGCCCCGCGCTCCGGCATCCGCCGACACAATCAGCGCCGGTCTGGCATCGTCAATGCGCGCCGCCACGCTGTGCGAGGCAAAACCGCCAAAGACCACCGAATGGATCGCACCAATGCGCGCGCAGGCCAGCAGGGTTATCTGCGCTTCGGCAATCATCGGCATATAGACCAATACGCGATCGCCACGCTGCACGCCCAGCGACAGCAGCATAGCGGCCACAGCGTTGACTTCATCATGCAACTGGCTGAAGGTAAATGTACGCTCTTCATCGGTCTCTGATGAGACGGCAATCAGCGCCAGTGCCTCCGGCTGTTTATCCCGCCAGCGGTCAACGGCGTTATGACATAAGTTAGTGGTGCCGCCGCAAAACCAGCGGGCAAACGGTGGACGGCTATGATCCAGCGTCTGCGTAAACGGCTGTCGCCAGTCGATACGCCGGGCCTGCTCGGCCCAGAACGCCTCCGGTTCGTTAATGGAACGCTGATAAAATTCGCTAAAAGACATCACGCTCTCCTGTTGAACTTACGCCTTACTGCTGGCTGGCTCAGATGACATATAAATCGAGGTATTCGTTAACCGGCATCTGCTCCAGGCGGGCTCTGTCCAGGGAGACATCCAGAATGCGTTGCTGCTGGCGAGTCGGGAACTGACGCGCCAGGTTAATTTTAAATTTTTCGATAAGCTTCGGAATACCGTCGGCGCGGCGACGCGCATGACCAATCGGATACTCCACGACAACCTCGCCAAAGCGTGAGCCATCAGTAAACTCCACGGTGATCGCATTGCCGATAGCACGTTTTTCCGGGTCGTGATAGTCGGCGGTAAAAGCCGGATCCTCATAACACACGATTTTCTCGCGCAGGGCGTCAATACGCTTGTCCTGCGCCACCTCGTCTTCATAATCCGCCGCGGTTAACCGTCCGAACAGCAACGGCACGGCGACCATATACTGGATACAGTGATCGCGGTCCGCCGGGTTATTGAGCGGGCCTTTTTTATCGATAATGCGGAGACAGGCTTCGTGGGTGCGGATGGTCACTTTCTCGATATCCGCTGCCGTTTTACCCGCGGCCTGCATCTGCTCATACAGCGTCATCGCCGCTTCGACGGCGGTTTGCGAGTGGAATTCTGCCGGGAAAGAAATTTTGAATAGCACGTTTTCCATCACGTAGGAGCCGTAAGGACGCTGGAAACGGAACGTTTCACCTTTGAATGAAACGTCGTAGAAGCCCCAGGTTTTGGCGGTGAGCGCCGAGGGATAGCCCATCTCTCCGGTTTTCGCCATCAGCGCCAGACGTACCGCGCGCGAAGTCGCATCGCCCGCCGCCCAGGATTTGCGCGTACCGGTATTCGGCGCATGACGATAAGTGCGCAGCGACTGGCCGTCGACCCACGCCAACGATACCGCGTTGAGGATCTCATCGCGCGTCAGCCCCAGCATTTCAGCGACCACCGCGGTCGAGGCTACTTTGACCAGCAGCACATGATCAAGCCCGACACGGTTGAAGGCGTTTTCCAGCGCGATGCAGCCCTGAATTTCATGGGCTTTGATCATCCCGCTCAATACCTGTTTCATGGTCAGCGGCGCTTTGCCGGCGGCGACGGCGTTGCGTGACAGCCAATCCGCAATCGCCAGAATACCGCCGAGGTTATCAGAAGGATGGCCCCACTCGGCGGCAAGCCAGGTATCGTTAAAATCGAGCCAGCGGATCATCGCGCCAATGTTAAAAGCTGCCTGTACCGGATCGAGCTGGAACTGGGTGCCCGGCACGCGTGCGCCGTTGGGCACCGCCGTGCCTGGCACGATCGGCCCAAGCAATTTTTTACAGGCCGGGTATTCCAGCGCTTCCAGACCACAGCCGAGCGTGTCGAGCAGGCAATAATGCGCGGTGTCGTACGCCACCTTTGAGGTGATGTCGTAGTTCATCACGTAATCCACGATATCGACGATTTCGCGGTCAAATTCCGGGCGGATGTTCAGTTCTTGGGTAGACATAGGGTACGTTTCCTGCGTTTTATTTTTAATAAGAGTGAGTTAGCAACGATCGTCTATCGAGACAAACGGACGATCTTCCGGCCCGGTATAGTTGGCAGAGGGGCGAATAATCTTGTTGTCCTGACGCTGTTCAATAATGTGCGCCGCCCAGCCGGTAACGCGGGCGATGACAAACAGCGGGGTGAACATTTCGGTAGGGACGCCCATCATGTTGTAGGAGACCGCCGAAAACCAGTCGAGATTCGGGAACATCTTTTTGGTCTCCCACATCACCGTTTCCAGACGGTCGGCGATGTGGTACATCTTCAGCGAGCCGCCTTCTTCTGAAAGCTGTTTCGCCACCCGTTTGATCACCAGATGGCGCGGGTCGGCGATGGTGTAAACCGGATGTCCAAAACCAATCACCACCTCTTTGTTTTCCACGCGTTTACGGATATCCGCCTCTGCCTCGTCCGGCGTTTCATAACGCTGTTGAATTTCCAGCGACACCTCATTCGCCCCGCCGTGTTTCGGGCCCCGCAGCGCGCCAATCGCGCCGATAATCGCGGAGTAGACATCCGAGCCGGTCCCGGCAATCACCCGGCTGGTAAACGTCGAGGCGTTGAACTCATGCTCGGCATACAGCACCAGCGAAATATGCATCGCCTTTTCCCAGCTTTGGGTTGGCTTTTCACCATGCAGCAGATGCAGGAAATGGCCGCCGATGGAATCATCGTCGGTTTCCGGCTGAATACGTTCGCCGTTGTGGCTGTAGTGATACCAGTAAAGAAGGATAGAGCTGAGCGAGGCCAACAGCTTATCGGCAATATCGCGCGCGCCGGAGACGGTATGTCCCTCTTTTTCCGGCAGGGTGCAGCCCAGCGCGGAAACGCCGGTACGCATCACGTCCATCGGGTGCGAGGCCGCCGGTAACGCTTCCAGAACGGTACGGACATTGGCGGGTAATCCGCGCAGCGCTTTTAACTTGCTTTTATAAGCGTTCAGCTCGTCGCGGGTCGGTAATTTTCCGTGGATCAGTAAATGCGCGACTTCTTCAAATTCGCAGTGCTCCGCCAGATCGAGAATGTCGTAACCGCGATAGTGCAGATCGTTACCGCTTTTTCCCACGGTACACAGAGCGGTATTTCCGGCTGGTACGCCAGACAAGGCGACGGATTTTTTGGGCTTAATGACATGGTTATTATTTTGCAGGATCGTGGTATCGCTCATAGTGTCCTCGTCATTTTTTTAATGTGTAGGGTATTGAGGCGTGTAAGCCGGATAAACGTAGTGCCATCCGGCATTGCCTGATGGCGGCTTCGCCTTATCAGGCCTACAGGCTACGATTTTTTATTCCTGTACAGCGCGTCCAGCTTCTCTTCGAACTGGTAGTAATTGATGCTTTCGTACAGCTCGTTGCGGGTCTGCATGATGTCGATCACGTTCTTTTGCGTCCCTTCCTGGCGCAGCACGGTATAGACTTTTTCTGCGGCGCGGTTCATGGCGCGAAACGCCGACAGCGGATAGAGCGCCATCGCCACGTTTGCGCTGCGCAACTCGTCGGTCGTAAACAGCGGCGTCGCGCCAAACTCAGTGATGTTGGCGAGGATCGGCACCTGCGCCACGTCGGCGAACTGGCGGTACATCGACAGTTCGGTGATCGCCTCCGGGAACAGCATGTCAGCCCCCGCGTCCACGTAAGCCTGCGCGCGATCGAGAGCCGCCTCCAGCCCTTCCACCGCCAGCGCATCGGTACGCGCCATGATCACAAAGTTCGGATCGGTGCGCGCATCCACTGCCGCCCGAATTCTGTCTACCATCTCCTCTTTCGAGACGATCGCTTTGTTTGGACGGTGTCCACAGCGCTTAGCGCCAACCTGGTCTTCAATATGCAGCGCGGCGGCGCCCGCTTTGGCTATGGACTTTACCGTCCGCGCGACATTAAAGGCGGAGGAGCCAAAGCCAATATCCGCATCCACCAACAGCGGCAGCGGGCAAACATCCGTGATGCGACGGATATCGGTTAACACATCATCCAGCGTAGAAATCCCCAGATCCGGCAGTCCAAGCGAGCCTGCCGCTACGCCGCCGCCAGAAAGATAGATAGCCTGATACCCGGCCCGTTGGGCCAACAGAGCATGGTTAGCATTGATCGCGCCGACAATTTGTAATGGATTCTCTTTAGCGAGCGCGGCGCGAAATGCCTGCCCCGGCGAATGTAAAGACATATCTCGTCCTCATGTTAGTAAATTGTTACTCAAGATGTATTCACCAAAGCAAAGGCTATGCCAGGCAAAGAGGCAGCGAGAAAATTAAATACAATGAGATTTAAAAACAGGTGATTACAGTCATTTCTGTTATGAATAAGCGCGATTAAGGGAAAAGAAAAACGTGTCAGCTAACGTTTCATGAAACGAATCGTTCCGTTTCATTGCAACATTTATGAAACACGTTTAAAACAAAAAATCGCCCCTTAAAGATGAACCTACTGCGATGACGACTGCCCACAGCGCTCCGCGCGATAATAGCGATAAACCGGTGATCTGGACGGTCTCCGTAACGCGTCTGTTCGAACTGTTTCGGGATATCAGCCTGGAATTCGATCATCTGGCGACCATCACGCCTATTCAACTCGGCTTTGAAAAGGCGGTGACCTACATTCGCAAAAAACTGGCGACCGAGCGCTGCGACGCGATTATCGCGGCGGGTTCGAATGGAGCCTATTTAAAAAGTCGCCTGTCAATACCGGTGATCCTCATCAAGCCCAGCGGATTCGATGTATTACAGGCACTGGCGAAAGCGGGAAAGCTCACCTCGTCTATCGGTATCGTGACCTATCAGGAGACCATTCCGGCTTTACTTGCCTTTCAGAAAACGTTTCACCTCTGTCTTGAACAGCGAAGCTATGTCACCGAAGAGGACGCGCGCGGGCAAATTAACGAACTTAAGGCCAACGGTATTGAGGCTGTCGTCGGCGCGGGATTAATTACCGATCTGGCGGAAGAAGCGGGAATGACCGCCATCTTTATTTATTCCGCGGCGACCGTTCGTCAGGCTTTCCATGATGCGCTGGATATGACCCGTCTGACACGGCGACAGCGCGTGGATTACCCACCCGGCAAGGGATTACAAACCCGGTATGAACTGGGCGATATACGCGGCCAGTCGCCGCAAATGGAGCAGCTCCGCCAGACGATTACACTCTATGCCCGCTCCCGTGCGGCAGTGCTGATTCAGGGGGAAACAGGGACCGGAAAAGAGCTGGCGGCGCAAGCGATTCACCAGACGTTTTTTCACCGCCAGCCTCACCGTCAGAATAAGCCATCCCCTCCCTTTGTCGCCGTCAATTGCGGCGCGATTACCGAGTCGTTGCTGGAAGCGGAACTGTTTGGTTATGAAGAGGGCGCGTTTACCGGTTCACGACGAGGAGGCCGGGCGGGGCTGTTTGAAATCGCACACGGCGGCACGCTGTTTCTGGATGAAATCGGCGAAATGCCCTTGCCGTTACAAACCCGACTCTTGCGCGTACTGGAGGAAAAAGCCGTCACTCGCGTCGGCGGACACCAGCCGATCCCGGTGGATGTCCGGGTGATCAGCGCTACGCATTGCGATCTGGATCGGGAGATAATGCAAGGACGTTTTCGCCCCGATCTCTTTTATCGCCTGAGTATTCTGCGTCTGACGCTTCCTCCTTTGCGCGAGCGGCAGGCTGATATTTTGCCGCTGGCGGAAAACTTTTTAAAACAGTCGCTGGCGGCGATGGAAATTCCGTTTACCGAATCGATACGTCATGGATTGACACAGTGTCAGCCGCTTTTGCTGGCCTGGCGCTGGCCCGGTAATATTCGCGAACTGCGTAATATGATGGAGCGCCTGGCGCTTTTTTTAAGCGTCGATCCCGCGCCAACGCTGGACAGGCAATTTATGCGGCAGTTATTACCTGAGCTTATGGTGAACACAGCAGAGCTGACGCCTTCAACCGTGGATGCGCACGCGTTACAGGATGTACTGGCGCGCTTTAATGGCGATAAGACCGCGGCGGCGTGTTATCTGGGGATTAGCCGCACCACTCTGTGGCGTCGTTTAAAAGCAGGTGCCAAAGACCAGTAGGGTAATTAAGACAAATGACAGCGTCCTGAATGCCTGATGGCGCTACGTTTACTGCAGGTCGTCATCCGGCAAAACGGATGCCGTTTGCCAGGAATAAAAATACCCGCCGGAAACCCAGGCGGGTATTTTTATGATGCAACGCTTTTATTTCTTTTTATAAATATCAGCCGTACCATGAATTTTATTTTCTGTCTGCCCGGACGTCAGCACCACCACATCCGCCCCTTTTTCATCCGCCTTTTTGATTAAATCTTCTCTGGCATCCAGCGGCGACATTTCCCCGGTGGTGGAAATCGTGCCAATTTTCGTGTATTCGGAGGCGACTTTATCAAAGTCTGTTTTTTTCATGATTTCTGCGGCATAAACGTTTGTCACGACAAACGCTAATGCGCCAAGCATAACCTTGTAGCCAGTTTTCATAGCAAAACCCTCGTTTTATTATTACGCCATCATCGCTTTATCAGAACAAAAAGGCCGTTCGGACTGATTAAATAAGTAGTGTAGATTGCTGGAAAAATCCAGTCAGCCCCCGCTCTGTCGGCGTAACAACGCGGATTAAAACGCCCCTGCTTTGTGATCTCACTCGCAATCATCTGGTTTGACTATTAATAAGATGAACGTTATTTCTTGAGGCTATGGGAAGAGTTGCCTATGGAGCCGTTTCATGCCGTTGTGCTTACCGTCAGTCTGTTTGTGTTAACCTTTTTTAATCCCGGCGCGAATCTGTTTGTGGTGGTGCAAACCAGCCTCGCATCAGGACGCCGGGCGGGAGTCATCACCGGCCTGGGCGTCGCCACGGGAGACGCCTTTTATTCCGGGCTGGGGCTTTTCGGTCTGGCGACGCTCATTACGCAATGCGAAGCGGTATTTTCTCTTATCAAAATTGTCGGCGGCGCCTATTTATTATGGTTCGCCTGGAACAGTATTCGCCACCAGGCGACGCCGCAAATGAGCACGCTCCAGACGCCGATTGCCGCCCCGTGGACAATTTTCTTTCGCCGGGGATTAATGACCGATTTATCCAATCCGCAAACCGTACTGTTTTTTATCAGTATTTTTTCCGTAACACTTAGCGCAGAAACGCCCACATGGGCAAGGTTAATGGCCTGGGCCGGAATTGTGCTGTCATCCGTTATCTGGCGTATTTTTCTCAGCCAGGCCTTTTCGCTCCCCGCAGTCCGCCGCGCTTATGGACGAATACAGCGCATTGCCAGCCGTGTTATCGGCGCCATTATCGGGATGTTTGCGCTCAGACTTCTCTATGAAGGCGTGACGCACCGCTAATGTTTGCCCGGTAGCCTTTGCTACCGGACGATAAGCGTTATCAAAACGCCCATGAAACGCTGCCTACAATGCTACGCTCGGCACCAAAATAACAATAAGAGAGCGAATTACAGGCAGCGACATAGCGTTTGTCCGTCAGGTTATTTACGTTGAGCTGGGCGCTCAAGCCATTTAACCCAATGCTGGATAAATCATACCCTACCACCATATCGACCAGTGTATAGGACGGCAATGTGTGGGTATTCAGGCGATCGCTGGTCACGCCGTTGACGTACCGGATGCCGGAGCCCAAAGTCAGCCCCTCTAACAGACCGCTTTTCACATCGTAGCTTAGCCAGGCGCTGGCCTGGTTCCGTGGAGCATAAACCGCGCGCTTACCCTGCTCTTGCGGGCTACTTTTCTTATAACGGATATCAGTATAGGTATACGCCGCCTGCAAACGGACGCTATCCGACAAATGGCTAATGGCCTCCAGTTCCACCCCTTTAGACTCAATTTCACCAATCGAGCGGTACGGATCGGTAGGTTCTTCTTTGGTCGCGATATTGGTCTGGTTAATACGATACACGGCGGCGCTAAACTGGCTGTTCCCCCCCAGCGGTTCGTATTTTACCCCCGCCTCCCACTGCTTGCCTTTCATCGGTTCCAGCACATTGCCGTTTTCGTCGGCGAAGCTGGTCGGCGTAAACGCGGTAGAATAACTGAGATAGGGGGCGACGCCATTGTCGAACAGATAAAGCAACGCAGCACGGGTGCTGACGTTGTTTTTATCGAGATCGCTGCGTGAATCATGAAGTTTGTCGATGTTAGACACGCTGACCCGATCGTAACGACCGCCCAACGTAAAGCGCCAGCGATCCCATGACATCTGATCCTGTAAATAGTATCCGGTCTGCCGCAGCTTATGTTTTTCACGGCTATACAACGTAATGTAATCCGGCTGAGCGCCATAAACAGGGTTGAAAGCGTCAATCGGCGGAAACGCGCCATAATAGCCAGTAGTATGGTTACTGCGATCCTGATAATCGATCCCCACCAGCAGACGATGATTAATCGCCCCGGTATCCACGCTGCCGTCGAGCTGATTATCCAGCGCGATAGCCGACATTTTCTCCCCGGAGCCGGAATAGCCGCGATTCAGCGCCGTTTCATTCAACCAACCTGCGGCATAGACCTGATTCAACGTCACTTTGGTATGCAAATAGCGCAATTTTTGCCGTACCGACCAGCCGTTATCGAACAGATGCTCAATGTTATAACCCACCATATTTTCACGGCGATCGTATTTGTCGTAGTCATCTTCACCTTCAAAGAAAGTGTTAGAAATTTTTCCGCCGTTATAAGGTACAACCGTGCCTTGATAAGGCAGTCCGGAGTGGCTACCGCCTTCCGGATCACGGTGCAGATAGGCCATAAGATCAAGACGCGTCCGATCGGTAATTCGCCAGGTCAGGCTCGGCATCAGCGCATAACGTTCCTCTTTCAAGGGGGTAAACTGCGAATCGGCGTAACGTGTCATGCCGCTAAGACGCGCCGCCACACGTTCATTGTCATCCAGTGGGCCGGTCACATCAAAAGCCGCCCCGCGCTGGTTGTGATTGCCGGCAAACAGCTTCACCTCTCCCCCGGCATCAAACGCCGGTTTTCGCGACGTCAGCGCGACAATGCCGCCTGGCGATGAACGTCCATACAGAACGGACGCCGGGCCGCGTACCACCTCGATATCTTCCAGAAACCAGGGGTCAACCACCAACGAACTGTGCGAATTGGTGTCGCCCATCATTTTTAACCCGTCGAGATAGACGTTATCCAGACTACCGTCCGAAAAACCACGCAATACGATGTAATCAAAGCGGTTAGACGCGCCTATCTGATTACTGTATACGCCTGGGGTGTAGCTGACCGCCTGACGCACGCTGGTTGCGCCCTGCTCTTCAAACTGCTGGCGGGTAATAATGGATACCGACTGCGGCGTTTCAATATCTGGCGTCGCCAGCTTGGTCGCGCCACTCTGAACGGGCGAGGTGACAATGACGGTATCATTTTTTGTGGTTTCCTGGGCAAAAAGAGGAAAAGTCGCGCCGCCGATAGCTCCGCCTATCAATAGCGCCATACGCGTTGTCGCAAACATGAACATCTCCAAAGGCATCTTTATTGTAAATAAGAATTATTACCTTTTAGAGATGACGGACCACTATGCGTAACGCCAGATTGCCTATGCGCAATGATAAAAAATCACCCAAAGCGGCAGAAAACCGGGTTAGCGGCGGATATTACCGCTCTGGCGGAGCGCGTTACGCACAGTGTCGGGACGCCGTCAGAGACGCGTCACGCAGCTCGCCGGGCGAGCAGCCATAACGCCGACGAAATGCCGTCGCAAAGTTTGTGGCATGTTGATAGCCTGACATCCAGGCGGCCTGCTGCACGCTGTATCCCTCCATCAGATAACGACGCGCGCGCGCCAGGCGGCAATCGCGCAGATAATCAAACACGGTACACCCATAGGCATGGCGAAACTTGCACCGTAGGCTACTTGGACTCATTGCCGCCCGATGCGCCAGTTCGTTCAGCGTGTAGGCTTTTTCCGGCGTCTGCTCCAGTAAACGCCGAATGAGCTCCAGCCGCTGGTATTCACCGGTGACGGGAAGCCCGCGTTTTTGCGTTGCGGGCTGACATAGATTTAGCGCATAGCCCAGCAATTGCAGCATGATGCCTTCCAGCATTAACTGGCGTGACGCCGCATGAGGTCCGGGCTGCTGCGCATAACGTAGCCCTGAAAGCAGAAACTCCGGCACCTGCCAGACCCTCGCCGAGGCCGCGCTACGTTCCCACTCGTCTGCCAGCGAGACAGGCAAACGCTCCCGCCATCCGCCGTCCGGGTACATTCCCAGCGATAAGGTGCGCAATTTACTGTCTGCGCCGTGATGGGCGCGTATCGTCTGCTGCTCACTCAGTTGCGAGCAAAACGCCATCCCCGCGCTCAACAAAAAGGTCTGCTCATTGACAGCCAGCGCGACGTTACCTTCCAGCACCACCAGCATATACAGCGGACTGCTATGGCGAGAGGTGGTTTCATAAGGTTGTAACACGTGAACATCCGAGCGTGTAATGCAAATCCCGCCGGGAAGCGCTATCTCTTCGATATCGCCATGAAGTACGGGACTACTCTGCGTATACTGCGGTAACGCAGGGAAGCGGTAATCAATGCCATAACGCTCGCCAAACGCGATGAAGTCGCTGACGGAAAAGATCTTTTTCATCGCCGGGGCGACGGAAGAGTGACAGGAGATCGGAGACATTATCAATACCGTTTATCTGCGTTATACCAGAGCGTTAGCCACTGTGTAACCATATCACTGCGGCCCGGGAACGACAATAAAGATGAGAATAATTATCAACCGCCATTGAGGGGAGAGATAAGGCGAGCAAAGGTGATCGATAAACGCCGATCTGTCGATAAAAACGCGCTTTCGCCAGCGACGAAAGCGCGTCCGGGGGGTATCAGTCAGGAGCGAAATCCTGCGGAGGTCATGAGCAGTCTGAACAACATTCCGACGCCCGCCAGCAGAAGCACGCTGGCGCACCATATCGCGACCATCCATACGACTCGCCGCGACCATTTTTTCACTTTAACCATCAGTGATATCCCTCACCATGTCGCACTTTTCCACGGAAGACGTAGTAGCTCCAGAAGGTATAAGCCAGAATAATCGGGATGATTATCAGCGCCCCAACCAGCATAAAGCTTTGACTTTGCGGCGGCGCGGCGGCGGCATACAGCGAAATATCCGGTGGAATAATATTCGGCCAAATACTGATGCCTAACCCGCTGAACCCCAGAAAAATCAACCCTAGCGTGAGAATAAATGGACGCGCATGGGATTCTGGTTTTTTCACGCTGCGCCATAGCCAGATGCTAAAAGCCAGCACCAGCACAGGCACCGGCAGGAAGTAGTATAAATTGGGCAGCGTGAACCAGCGCTCGGCGATGTCGTCGTGGGTGAGCGGCGTCCACACGCTGACGCCTCCCATCACCAGCAACAAGACGATCAACAACGGGCGCGACAGCGCGCACATCCGGCTATGCAGTGGATCTTCGCTTTTCATAATCAGCCAGGTAGCGCCCAGCAGCGCATAGGTGACGACCAGACCGACGCCGCAGAACAGGTTAAACGGTGTCAGCCAGTCAAGCTGCGAACCGCTAAAGGTTCGCCCTTCCACCTGAAAACCGCTCACCACCGCCCCCACCACAACCCCCTGGGCAAAGGTCGCCAGGATTGACCCGACGATAAAGGATTTATCCCAGAACGCGCGATGCGACTCGGTGGCTTTAAAACGGAATTCAAAAGCGACGCCGCGAAAGATAAGACCAAGCAGCATAACCACCAGCGGGATAGTCAGCGCGTCGGTGATGACGGCATAAGCCAACGGGAACGCGCCAAAAAGCCCGGCGCCGCCCAGCACCAGCCAGGTTTCGTTCCCGTCCCATACCGGCGCGACCGAGTTCACCATAACATCGCGATCGTGTTTATCGCGAATAAACGGAAACAGGATACCGACGCCCAGATCGAACCCATCCATTACGATATACATCAGCGTGGCGAACACGATAATAGCAAACCAGATAACCGGAAGATCGATGGTCATTCGCGTTTCTCCTGCTCAAGCGATTCTCCCACGGCAGAGATAGGACGCGCTGGTCTGCCATCGGTTTCAGCGGTCGGTGTCTCCGCCGGCTGCGGCCCTTTCTGGATAAGGCGAATCATATAAATATAGCCAACCCCAAAGACCAGGGAATAGACCACAAAGAAGGCCAGCAAACTGATGCTCATCTGCAAGGTGCTGTGCGCGGAAACCGCATCACGCGTTCGCAGCAGGCCATAGACCACCCACGGCTGACGTCCTACTTCAGTCGTCACCCATCCGGCAAGGATGGCGATAAGCCCGGACGGCCCCATCCACAGCGCAAAGTGCATAAAGGGCCGCGAATGATACAGTCGGCGTCGGTAGCGTAGCCACAGGCTGGCCAGCCCCAGGAAGATCATCAGTACACCCATGCCCACCATCAGACGGAAAGACCAGAACACCACGGTAGAGTTGGGGCGATCCTCTTTGGGATAATCTTTTAGCGCAGGCACCTGTTTGTCCAGGCTATGCGTCAGGATCAGACTGCCCAACGCCGGGATCTCAAGCGCATAGCGGGTCCGTTCCGCCTCCATATCCGGCCAGCCTACCAGCGTAAGCGGCGTTGGCTCGCCGGGCGTATTTTCCCAGTGCCCCTCAATCGCGGCGATTTTGACCGGCTGATGCTTCAGGGTATTAAGGCCGTGCATATCGCCAATCAATGCCTGAACGGGCGCCACCACGACCGCCATCCATAACGCCATCGAGAACATACGGCGGATAGCCGGCGTATCGTTACCTTTCAGTAAATGCCAGGCAGCGGACGCGCCGACAAACATCGCGCTACTTAAAAACGCCGCAACGGACATATGCAACAGGCGATACGGGAACGACGGGTTGAAAATCACCGCGAACCAGTCCACCGGGACCACCTGACCGTTGTGAATTTCAAATCCCTGCGGGGTATGCATCCAGCTGTTAGACGCCAGAATCCAGAACGTCGACATTAACGTGCCCAACGCCACCATACAGGTAGACAAGAAATGCAGGCCCGGCCCGACTTTGTTCCAGCCAAAAAGCATCACGCCTAAGAATCCCGCTTCCAGGAAGAATGCGGTGAGCACTTCATAGGTTAATAAAGGCCCGGTGATACTGCCGGCGAACTGGGAGAAACCGCTCCAGTTCGTTCCGAACTGGTAAGCCATGACCAGACCGGAGACCACGCCCATCCCGAAGTTGACGGCAAAAATTTTGAGCCAGAACTGATAGAGCGAGCGCCAGACAGGATTACGCGTTTTTAGCCATAAACCCTCCAGTACCACCAGGTAACTGGCTAAGCCAATCGTAATCGCGGGGAAAATAATATGAAAAGAGACGGTAAAGGCAAACTGGAGTCTCGCTAAAAAGAATGCATCAAACTCCATATTCCCTCCCGTTTATATATAGTCACTTCGTGTAAAATATTCACTGTTCGCAACCAGGTTGAAACGAAACGGTTATTTTCCCCAAACGTAAAAACGTCGGGGAATATCCAGATAAATTACGATTTTTTTTGCGGCTGGCTGTCAGGCTTATCGCCCGACTCTGGCGCTTCGGAGGGGTCGTCTTTTTCGACAGCGAAACGGTAGTATCTATTTAGCATAACATGTCTCCCTTAGTTACATTCAATTGGCAATATCTACCTGGCCGTTATAAAAATAACGGCAAAACAAAAAAACAGCGTCCTCAAGACTATTTGCAATTTCAGCAAAATACGCTTAGCTGAAAGTTAAGAATAGACGTAAAACGATAACCTTCAAGTCAACGCGGTTTACGGGACGGGGGATTAGCACAGGGAGAATGACCGCAACGCTCGCTGCGCGGCGGCCATTTTATATGGTCTATCAAAAAGATAACCGTTAAGGTCCATTCAAACCCGTTAGTTTACCTTCCCCTCAATCAAGCCATTGATCGTAGAAAATACCGCTGGCGCGCTGGTCGCTTCCGCAAACTCGACATTGATATTTTGCCGACGCAGCATATCGAAGAATTTACGTTGCGCATCAAGAATAACCTGATCGCCTACGCGCATATTTTCTGCTTTAGTTTCAACCAGTAAATAAACGCTGTCGGCGTCCTGACGCTCAATACGGTACACAAAATCCGGCGTAGTAGAGCCCCCCGTATATTTGGGGATCTGAATGGCCCGCTTAGGCAGTTTGCCAAACACAGAAACCTGTTGCGGATAATCGTATTTTAATAGCGGCAATTCTGGATCGACGCTGTCATAACGCAACGGCGGTATTTGATAGAGAGAACGGGGATCGTCTATCGCATTCTCATCCACATTTTTCCCCACAATTTCAGCGCTAATCTCCTCTCTGAACTGCCGTGCCGTGGAATCAAATACCGACGTTGAAGCCTGAAAATCGAGAGGCAGATAATCGTGGCGCTGCGCAAAATGCGCATTAATCCGTGTCTGTAACGCGCGGGTCATATTGTCCAACGAGATCTCGCTTAAATAGCGTGAATCTCCGTGTAAAACATCACGCAGCATCGCCATTAACACCGGGTGCAGGACGTTAACCGGCAGACTGGTGCGTAACGCCAGTTGCTTAAGAAAATGGCCATATTTCATGCCCGCCATAAATTCGCTGGCGGCTAATTCGCCTTCCCGCTGCGCCACTTCAAAACGGCCATTATCTTCATTCGATACCAGCCGTTGTTGCACCTGGCTTGGCTTCTGGCGTATATACAGCGCCGGATCGCGCAGCACCTCGGCGGCAATCTGTTCCAAAGAAGCGCCGCTACGCTCGAATTGCAGCATATAACGGCGGGAAAACTGCTCCCAGATACTGCTAAGTTGTTCCCAATTCTCTTTGCGTAACCTGACTCGCAGTCGGGAGGCGGGCTTATTGTCACGAATGCGATCCGCTCGCACCCGCGCCTGCGTCAGCTCAGGATAGAACTCCAGTAGCCACGCAAAACCACTTTTAGTTTCCCCGTTAAGCGTTACGCTGGGTTTAAACTCATTACTCCGGTTGATCAGTTTTTTATCATCCAGATCTTCCAGCAAACGAAGCTCCGTAAACGCAGGATCGACTTTTTGTCGCTCGGTGACGATGAGTGTGATCATCGCCTCATCCAGTTTCTGCTCGTTAAGCTGAACTTTGCTGTCGCGATTAATCTCATCAACCAGCATACTGGCAAACGCTTTTTCATCATAACCAATCAGAAACGACAGCCGGGACGGCCACTCTTCCTGATGAACGCGATGGCCGTTTTCATCTACCGGTAGCCGCAGGCCGCGCCCCACTTCCTGAATTTTGCTCGACTCGCTACCGGAAGAACGTAATTTAGCAATGACAAAAACATTCGGGTTATCCCAGCCTTCGCGAAGCGTCCATTTTGAAAACAGAAAGCGGCGCGTTTCCCAGTTGCCGTGATGGTCTGAAAAACTGAGCAACTTCTCTTTATTTTTCAGAATATCATCTACCTCAGCCTGGATCGCCTCATCGCCGCTTCCGCGGTCTTCGCCAAAGTAACCAGCGTGGACGTTTTGGTTATCCGAGTGCAGGCTGGCGAGCGTGGCCTGCAGAAACGACAGATACTCCACTTCTCGCGGCAGGGTCTTGCGCTGATAATCGTCAATCAGTTGCGTCAGTTTCTTTTTCAGCAAACGCTCAAAAGTGACTTTCAACCAGCCTTCGTCATCACGATAGCTTTTAATACTATCAATAAAGAAAAGGCTTAAGGTCTTAATACGCGGGGCATTATTTTCTGGCTCATTGCTGCGTAAGAAATTTGCCTGCTCGGTATCAAAATGCTTATCAATGGCGTCCTGAATAATCAGTTCCTGGTAGCTCGCGCCAAAGGTTCCTGGCACCAGCGCCATCCCTGCCTCCAACTCCAGATCGTTCGACAACATTTTACTGCCGGCATATTCGATACTGCCTTCAAATCCTGCATCGACATCGGCGAGATTTTCGCCCACGCCAACCTCGGCAATTTTGCTCCCCCGTCGGAGGATTAATTTCTTTGCCGTGACGCTGTCAACGATATAACGATTGTTGGCCTGTTCTTCGGGGAGATTCGGGTAATAAATATCAATACCTTTCACCAAACCATCGTTAAAACTGTCCACCGCGTTGAGATCAAACTGCGGTTGCCGGCGATAGTAATCTTTACGTACACATTTATTTTTACCCTTACCTTCGACAATATCCGGGAAGGTAGCGCCAAAGCGGACGATCATTTGCGGCTGAATGGCCTGAATCGCTCGATAAAATTTGTTATCTCGCGCAAAACGATGCGGTTCATCAATAATGACCACCGGTCGCGTCATTTGCAGCCCTTTAACAGGCGACGTCAGCCCACCCAGGAGCGTTTGATCGTAATCGTCTCGCGTCATACTGGCGGAATTGAGCATTTGCGCATTGATCAGCAAAACCTGAATCGTATGGCTATCACGACGGCTGGCATCGGTAAAACTTAATAGCTGGGCCGGAAAATTTTTACGCCCCGACTTTACTTTAAAATCACCGGCGTTAATGGTGCAAAGTTCCATCCGCGTATTTTCGTAGAACTGTGAAAAATGCTGTCTGGCGTAATCGCTGGTAATAAAGTTCCGCGCGCCTTCTTTAATGGCTGGCGTCGGCACCACCAGCACAAATTTGAAGAGCCCGTAGTTCTGATGCAGTTCATACATCAACCGGGTATAGACATAGGTTTTGCCCGTCCCGGTCTCCATTTTAACGTCAATATTGGCCTTATCGTCGTAACGTTCCTTAATCAGCGGATTAGCATAGTGATTATGATCGGCCTGCGCGTGATCGATACCGGTGAAACTCGCCAGAATCGCCGCTAACGCCTGTTCCTGATGGGGAAGTTCTTCCAGTAAAATATTCATCATCATCCCCTCTTAATAACGCTTCACCAGGTTCACTTTTTGATCAAGCTGTTTTAAGCCGATTTCCAGTTCACGAATGGATTCAAGGTCGAAAGAGTAGCCGTAAATGACAATGGTCTGAACCGGAAGCTGGTGCGTACCAATGTGGTTGAGAAGATCGCGGGTCTGCTCGGTTCCCCATCGTTCATCAATCAGATACAGGCGCGTATTATCAACATACCTGGCGCAATAGCCGGAAAAATCAATGGTCTGTACGTCAATATCCATTTTGTAACCATCGGCGACCAGCCATGTCGTTAATAAGGTCTCTTCGCCGCTTGCGCCGCCCGGCACGCCCAATCCTCTGGCGGAAAAAGGATTGATCATGTCGGTAAATCCTGACTCGGTGAAAGCGGCCAGTTGACCGCTGGTATTGATAAAATGGCCGGTAGCAATATCGAAGCTATCCAGATCGTCCAGCGTCTGCTGTGTCGGAGTGGCAAAACGATAATGTTTAAAACCGAGGTCGCTATTGGTGGTGGGATTGTTGGCGCGGATCTTCGCCGCAACGCGTGTAATTCGCTCGCGACTGATTTCATCAATAGTGTTATAACCTGCTTTTTTCGCGATAGTGTTATTGCTTAATGCCTGATCGATAGTACACAGAATAAACGTGCGCTGCCCCCCATCTTCTTCATTCAGCGCCATTACCGCATGGGCCGTAGTGCCGGAACCGGCAAAAAAGTCCAGAACGACGCCGTCTTTATCGATGGCGAGCTTGATAATTTTCTTCAATAATGCGGTCGGTTTCGGCGTATCAAAAACGTTGTCGCCGAAGAGATCCAGAATCTCCTTTTTCCCCTCTTTATTCGACGCGACGTTATCCCAGTAATTGGTCGTTGGCTGCCCTTTACTGTGGTGCGCGTACATGACTCGCTGGGGAATACCGCCGTTATCTTTGCCAAAATAGACCAGATTATCGGCCACCAGTTTTTGGTAACTGGCTTCAGGATAAGCCCATAGTCTTTCGTGTACCGTACCGTTCGGCGTGGTAATTTTATAGGTATAGCCGCCGCCGCTCAGCCCTTTTGACACCGTTAACGGCACCGGACGCCATTTCCCTTCTGGAAACTGTTCGGTCGGTTCTTTATAGGATTTCTGAATATACTCTTTAGAAAGCGGTTCTAAACGTAAAGCGCCCTGACCGGTTTTGGCGTAAACAAGAATGTATTCCCCCTGGATGGAAACGTTATCAGAGTCGTTAGAAATCTCTTTTTTGCGCTTCCACATCACATTGGTGACAAATCCGCCTTCGCCAAAAATCTCATCCATCATTAATTTAAGATTGGCGTACTCATTATCGTCGATAGAGATAAAAATAAACCCGGTATCTTTCAGGAGCTTCCTGGCCAGGAAAAGACGCGGATACATGAAAGATAACCACGCGGAGTGCGTCGATTTACCCTGAATGGATTTTAAACGTGCCAGTTCAGTATCATTAAGACCAAACATATCCTGCAACGCCCGATCGCTATATTCAAAATGATCGGGATAGACAAACCCGTCCGACCCGGTGTTATAAGGGGGATCGATATAGATCATATCGACGGTATCGGCGTAATTATTTTGCAGATGGCGTAACACATCCAGATTATCTCCGGTCAGAAAAAGATTATGGCTGTTTTTATTTTCTGCCAGAGTATTGTGTTCCACGTCAGGAACGATAACGGTAACGGATTTTTCACCCGCCTGTTTTTTTGCGTAATCTTTGCCAATAAAATCAATCTGATAACCGCTAGTCAGCTCATCAATATTACGCGCTTTCAACGCGCGCTCAAATTTGGCGAGATCAAATCCGCCTTTCGCGATCAGTTCGCCCTGCTCGTTATAGCGATCGGCGGTAAAAAATTCCGGTAATGCACGTTGTAACTCAGACAGAAAGGCGCTATTCGGGGCAACAGACTCGTTGTGTTTTTGGTTATCTTTCAACATGATATCTTCGCTCCGTTGACAATTTTAAGGTCCAACAATCAATTTCTTATAAAGAAAAAAGTAAGCGATGATTGTAATGGTCACGAAAGGCAGATGCCATCATTAACCTTTGTTGTTCGTTGAAAGGGCGTGAAAACTACGGGGGGAAGGCGTGCTCCCGGCGACAGTATGCGCCAGGAGCGTAGTGTTTACGTGCGATGACCGACGGCCGACTCCGGGAGTGCGTCGCTATCTGTACCGGAGATGACGACTCCCCGGGTCTCGCGACCAAATGCCACAAATACACAGATTAAAATAGCCACCGCGCCAGCCACGATCGCCATTGCCAACCCGTAATTGCCACCATGCGTTTCCGCGATGCGGGCCTGTAACGTCGCATTAACCGACGCCAGTAAATTACCCAGTTGGTAAACAAACCCTGGCAGCACGGCGCGCGCATTCGCCGGAACCAGCTCGTTCAGCCAGGTCGGCACGACACCCCAGGCACCCTGCACCATAAACTGCATCAGGAACGCGCCCAGGCCAATCGTGAATGATCCGCTGGAAAATGCCCATAGCGGGAGTACCGGAAGCGCAAGAAAGGCGGCGATCATGATCGCTTTTTTACGCCCAATACGTTCCGATAGCGTACCGTAGAAAATACCGCCGAGCATGGCGGCAATGTTATAAAAAATCGCAATGATACTGATCAGATGCGGATCAAAACCATGCTGCATCTTCAGGAAGGTAGGATAGAGATCCTGCGTGCCGTGACTGAAAAAGTTAAAGAACGCCATGACCAGCACCAGATACAGACACAACTTCCACTGTTTGCGCAGAACAGGAAGCAGCGCGGTATTCTCTTTACGCGCTCTGGCCGCCAGCCAGACGGGGGATTCCGGCACTTTAAACCAGATATAAGGCAGCAAGACAACAGGCAGGGCGCCAATCAGGAACATACCGCGCCAGCCTACCATACTGTAAAAGAGGCCAAAAATAACCGAGGCGAACAGATAGCCGCAGGGATAGCCCGCCTGAAAAATGCCCGACATCAGGCCACGCGAACGATCGGGAATGGTTTCCATCGCCAGTGATGACGCGACGCCCCATATCCCGCCCATCGCCACGCCGTACATGACCCGAAAAATCAGAAATGCCATGAAGGTGGGCGACCAGGCGGAAAGCAGTTCAAATACCGTAAAGAACAGAATATTGAGCATCAGTATCGGTCGACGTCCATACTTTTCCGCCATTCGGCCAAATAGCAGCGCGCCAATGGGACGTACCGCCAGGGTCAGCATAATCGCAATGGAAACGTCCGATACGGAAGCGTGAAACCATTCGGCGAGATCGCTAAGTACAAAGACAAGGATAAAGAAATCAAACGCATCCAGCATCCAACTGGTAAAGCTGGCAAACGCCACATGTCGTTGTGTCGTCGTCCAGTTCAGGGGGGTGTACATAGGTAGTGTCCTGCATCAAAAAATAACATCAAGCTTTGAAGCGGCGAAACGCTGGAGCGCACCCGTCGTCAAAGCGACGTAACAAGGTAGCGTTGCGCTACTTATTTGTTATCTTTTTGTATATAGCAGGTAAAATGTTAGCAAAAATAGACAAATCATTACATATTATTAACAAAGCTTACTGGCACATGATTTGTCACATTTTTTATGGGGATTCTCTCATGCAAAGGAAAGCGAAGCGTGGCTAGCGTATCGCGACCGGCCTGTCGCCAGACCGATCGCCATTGCCGATTACCTTTCGCGCGGCGGGAAACCGGCCTTTTGCAGGGCGGCGGCAATCTGCTCCGCGGATAGCGACGTTTCAACGTCAACCAGACGCGTCGCCGGGTCGGTTCTCACCGTCGCATTAGCATCGAGAGTCAGAATCGTCTTTTTTACCGTACTGGCGCAGCCGCCGCAGGTCATGTCATCAATATGGAACTGCATGGTGAACTCCTTTTGTGTGGGAACTGTTGCCAGTCTGGGCCTTGCCAGTGTTGGAAGGTCAAGCGTAATCTCAGGACTTACAGACGCTTTGCCAGTCCGTGGCGACGAGGACGGCGCAATACCGCTCCGGTACGCGCCTCCGGCTCGCTATCGTCAGGTTGTCCAAGCGTATGCAGAATGGGGCAATCTGGCAGCGCGTCGCCGGCGCAGCAGTGAATCAGCGCTTTGAGGGTTTGCGCCATGTGCTGCATGTTCTGGATACGTCTGTCCAGTTCATCAATGTGCGTCTGCGCCAGGCGTTTGACGTCAGCGCTTTGCCGCGACTGGTTATTCCAAAGATTCAGTAAGTCGCTGATTTCAGCAACTGAAAATCCGAGGTCGCGCGCGCGGCGTATAAAATGCAATTGATTAACATCAGCCTGGGTATAGGCCCGATAGCCGGAATCCGTCCGACTTGCCGCGGGAATCAGACCAATCTGTTCATAGTAGCGAATCATTTTGGCCGAAACTTTCGATGCTTTAGCTGCTTTACCGATGTTCATGACGCTCCTCCTCAGGTCGTGGATGTGTCGGATGGGGTTGCCATCGGCGCCCGGAAACGGCGCAGCCGCAAAGCGTTGCCCAGCACGAACACGCTCGACATCGCCATCGCCCCTGCGGCGAATACCGGGGACAATAATATGCCCCAGACCGGAAATAGCGCGCCTGCCGCGACAGGAATCAGCGCCGTATTGTAAGCAAAGGCCCAGAACAGATTCTGGTGGATATTGCGGATGGTCGCTTTAGACAGCGCGATAGCATTCGGCACGCCTTGCAGGTTACCGGACATTAGTACGACGTCGGCGGATTCCACCGCCACATCGGTGCCGGTGCCAATCGCCAGCCCCACGTCGGACTCCGCCAGCGCTGGCGCATCGTTGATGCCATCGCCGACAAACGCCACCTGCCCATACGCCGCTTTCAGGCGCCGTATCGCCTCGACTTTCCCTTCCGGCAATACCTCGGCGACCACGTCATCAATTCCTAACTGTCTGGCGATAGCCTGTGCCGTGCGGGCATTATCGCCAGTGATCATGGCGACCTTAATCCCGAGTTGATGTAAAGCGTTAATCGCGGCGGGCGTACTGGGTTTGATCGGATCGGCCACGGCGATAATCGCCGCCAGTTGACCGTCAATAGCCGCATAGAGCGGCGATTTCCCTTCCTGTCCTAACCGTTCGGCGGTGGTGGCGAAGCCGCTAATATCCACGCCAATTTCGCGCATATAGCGATCGGCCCCCACGTCAACACGTGTACCGGCAACGGTAGCGTATACGCCCATCCCGGTCACCGATTCGAAGCCGCTCATGCCTGGTAGCGCGATCCCTTCCTCTTCTGCCGACACGACAATCGCACGGGCAATCGGATGCTCTGAACGCGATTCTACCGCCGCGACTTTCGCCAGCACCTCACGGCGTTCAAAGCCACTGGCCACGTCGAGATCGGTCAGTACCGGGCGGCCTTCGGTAAGCGTCCCGGTTTTGTCTACGGCCACCACCTTAGCGTCTTTGAGTAGCTGTAACGCCTCCCCCTTACGGAACAGCACGCCCATTTCAGCCCCACGACCGGTTCCCACCATAATGGAGGTCGGCGTCGCCAGGCCCATCGCGCAAGGACAGGCGATAATCAGAACCGCAACGCCATTGATCAGAGCGAAAGTCAGCGCTGGCGACGGCCCAAACGCCAGCCATACCACAAAGGTCAGCGCAGCAATAAGCATCACCATCGGGACAAACCACAGCGTCACTTTATCCACGACGGCCTGAATCGGCAGTTTTGAACCCTGCGCCTGTTCCACCAGACGAATGATTTGCGCCAGCATGGTCTGTCCGCCGACGGCGGTCGCCCGCAGCGTGAGCGCGCCTTTTTGGTTTACGGTACCGCCCACCACCGCGCTTCCTGCGGATTTCTCTACCGGTATCGGTTCGCCGGTAATCATCGACTCGTCAACGAAGCTGCGGCCTTCGGTCACTTCGCCGTCAACCGGTATCCGCTCGCCTGGCCGAACCTCCACACAGTCTCCCAGCACAACCTCGTCGACAGGGATATCCACGATGCGGCCCTCGCGTAACACATGCGCGACCCGCGCCTGTAGCCCCACCAGACGTTTAATCGCTTCGGAAGTCCGCCCCTTCGCCCTTGCCTCCAGAAAGCGCCCCAGCAGAATAAGCGCGACAATCACTGCGGCGGCCTCGTAATAGACGTTTACCGTCCCTTCAGGCAACAGGTCGGGCGTAAAGGTCGCCACCAGCGAGTAGCCGAATGCCGCTGCGGTTCCCACGGCGACCAGCGAGTTCATGTCCGGCGCCAGACGCGCCAGCGCCGGGAACCCTTTAAGGTAAAAACGGCGACCGGGGATCGTCAGCACCAACAGGGTCAGTGCAAATTGCCAGTACCAGCTTTGTTGCAGGCCAATCGTTTTTATCACCCACTCGTGCATACCAGGAATAAGGTGCGAGCCCATTTCAAGCACAAAAACGGGGAGCGCCAGCACGCTGGCGAGAATCAGATCGCGCTTCAGCCTGACGCGCTCGGCCTCTTTTTTCTCTTCAGAGTCGTCTTCGCCCTGCCCCGCCGTCTTTATCGGTCGCGCCTCATACCCCGTTTTTTCAATCGCCGCGATCACCTCCTCCGCCGACGCCGTCCCGCGAACGGTGGCGCGCTCCGTCGCCAGATTCACCGTAGCGTCCGTTACGCCAGGCACAGCCTTAATACCTTTTTCAACGCGAGCGACACACGACGCGCAGGTCATACCTTCAATAAGTAAGCTTATCGTGTCGTGACGATTTTCTGACTGACTCATGACGACTTCCCCATCCTGACTATTCGGTATCAGAAAGCCTAAAGCTTGCCATTGTGGGAAGGTCAAGCGTATTCAGGCTGCACGGTTCGGCGAGAATGTGAGATGGCTCATAAAAGAGGATGATGCGAGACATTTACGCCACGATGCCGACCTACGTCCCGTAAAAACCCGCCAGGAACGCTTGACCTTTCCTTCGTTGTAACGCCTAGCCTTTGCCAAAAATTCTGCGGCAGCGTTGCGGAATGGCCGACACGCTGCGGTAAAGAGGGAAACGACATGCGTAGAACATTCAAAATTATGTTGATAGCCGGCGTCATCGCCGCCATCGGGGGCGTGATTTACATGGCCGGCGAAGCACTATGGGATAAAGGCAACGCCGTCGGCCCCCCGGCCAGCGCGCCGCCTCCACCGTCGGTACCGGTTGCTAAAGCCCTTAGCCGCACACTCGCGCCTACGGCGGAATTCACCGGTTTTCTGGCCGCGCCGGAGACCGTGGAGCTGCGTTCGCGCGTGGGAGGAACCCTTGACGCCGTCAGCGTTCCGGAAGGACGTCTGGTAAGCCGCGGACAACTGCTGTTCCAGATCGATCCGCGCCCGTTCGAGGTCGCCCTCGACACCGCCGTCGCGCAATTACGTCAGGCTGAAGTACTGGCCCGCCAGGCGCAGGCGGATTTCGATCGCATTCAACGACTGGTCGCCAGCGGCGCCGTATCACGTAAAAACGCTGACGATGTCACCGCCACGCGTAATGCGCGACAGGCGCAGATGCAATCGGCCAAAGCCGCCGTCGCCGCAGCGCGCCTTGAACTCTCCTGGACCCGTATTACCGCGCCCATTGCCGGACGCGTTGACCGCATACTGGTGACCCGGGGCAATCTGGTCAGCGGCGGCGTAGCGGGTAACGCCACGCTTCTGACGACTATCGTGTCTCACAATCCCATGTATGTGTATTTCGATATTGACGAAGCCACCTGGCTGAAGGCGTTACGGCATACCCGCTCCGACAAAAATCCACCGGTAGTCAACATGGGGTTAACCACCGATAACGGGCTGCCTTATCAGGGCGTACTCGACTTTATGGGCAATCAGATGAACCGCAGCACCGGCACTATCCGGGCGCGCGCCGTGATTCCTGACCCCGACGGAATGCTTTCTCCCGGCCTGTTTGCCCGAATCAGTTTGCCCATCGGCGAGCCGCGGGAAACCGTGCTGATTGACGATCTGGCGGTGAGCGCCGATCAGGGCAAAAACTATGTGCTGATCGTCGGCAAGGAGAATCAGGTGGAGTATCGTCCGGTTGAGTTGGGACAAATGGTCGATGGACTCCGCGTCGTTACACAGGGAGTACAGCCGGGAGAAAAAATCATCCTCAAGGGGCTGGTGCGTCCTGGCATGACCGTTGCGCCGCGTCTGGTGCCGATGCGGCAGAATATGCCCGATAAACAGACCGCGACATTGACTAAAGCGGACGGCGACAGTGCGCCGAAGGCGGTGCGCCAATGAAATTTACCCACTTTTTCATCGCACGCCCCATCTTCGCCATCGTCCTGTCGCTGTTAATGCTGCTGGCTGGCGCTATCGCCTTTTTAAAACTGCCGCTGAGTGAATATCCGGCCGTTACGCCGCCCACGGTACAGGTTAGCGCCAGCTACCCCGGCGCTAACCCGCAAGTGATTGCCGATACGGTAGCCGCGCCGCTGGAACAGGTGATCAACGGCGTTGACGGCATGTTGTATATGAATACCCAGATGGCCATTGATGGTCGCATGGTTATCTCTATCGCCTTCGAACAGGGAACCGATCCTGATATGGCGCAAATTCAGGTGCAAAACCGGGTATCCCGCGCGCTGCCCCGCCTGCCCGAAGAAGTCCAGCGAATTGGCGTTGTAACGGAGAAAACGTCCCCCGATATGTTGATGGTGGTCCATCTTGTCTCGCCGCAAAAACGCTATGACTCGCTTTACCTGTCTAACTTCGCCATCCGGCAGGTTCGCGACGAACTGGCCCGTTTACCTGGCGTCGGCGATGTTCTCGTCTGGGGCGCGGGCGAGTACGCCATGCGCGTCTGGCTGGACCCGGCGAAAATCGCCAACCGCGGTCTTACCGCCAGTGATATCGTTACGGCGTTGCGGGAACAAAACGTACAGGTCGCCGCCGGTTCCGTCGGGCAACAGCCGGAGGCCTCCGCCGCTTTTCAGATGACGGTAAACACGCTGGGCCGCCTGACCAGCGAAGAACAGTTCGGCGAGATTGTGGTAAAAATCGGCGCTGACGGCGAGGTGACGCGTCTGCGTGATGTCGCCCGCGTCACGCTGGGCGCAGATGCCTATACGCTGCGCAGTTTACTGAATGGCGAAGCGGCGCCAGCGTTACAGATTATTCAAAGTCCGGGCGCTAATGCGATTGACGTTTCTAACGCGATTCGCGGCAAAATGGATGAGTTGCAGCAAAACTTCCCGCAGGATATCGAATACCGGATTGCCTATGATCCTACGGTCTTCGTGCGCGCATCGCTACAATCGGTGGCGATTACGTTGCTGGAAGCCCTCGTGCTGGTCGTCCTTGTCGTGGTGCTGTTCCTGCAAACCTGGCGGGCGTCCATTATTCCTCTGGTGGCGGTTCCCGTTTCGCTGGTCGGCACCTTTGCCTTGATGCACCTGTTTGGCTTTTCGCTGAATACGCTTTCGCTGTTTGGTTTGGTCCTGTCGATAGGTATCGTTGTCGATGACGCCATCGTTGTGGTCGAAAACGTGGAACGGCATATCTCGCAGGGCAAAAGTCCCGGAGAGGCGGCAAAGAAGGCGATGGATGAAGTCACTGGTCCCATTCTTTCTATTACCTCGGTGCTAACGGCGGTCTTTATCCCTTCCGCATTCCTGGCGGGCCTGCAGGGTGAATTTTATCGTCAGTTCGCGTTGACCATCGCTATTTCGACCATCCTTTCGGCCATTAACTCGCTGACGCTCTCCCCTGCGCTGGCCGCCATTTTGCTAAGACCGCACCACGATACTGCGAAGGCTGACTGGCTAACGCGGTTGATGGGCACGGTCACTGGCGGTTTTTTCCATCGCTTTAACCGTTTCTTCGACAGCGCGTCGAACCGCTATGTTAGCGCCGTCCGTCGGGCCGTGCGCGGCAGCGTCATTGTGATGGTGCTCTATGCTGGCTTTGTGGGGCTGACCTGGCTTGGCTTCCATCAGGTACCGAACGGGTTTGTGCCTGCGCAGGATAAATACTATCTCGTCGGCATCGCCCAGCTCCCAAGCGGCGCATCGTTGGATCGCACAGAGGCGGTCGTGAAACAGATGTCCGCTATCGCGCTGGCGGAACCCGGCGTTGAAAGCGTCGTCGTCTTCCCCGGCCTGTCGGTTAACGGCCCGGTAAATGTGCCAAATTCGGCGCTGATGTTCGCCATGCTGAAACCCTTTGACGAGCGTGAAGATCCTTCACTTTCCGCTAACGCTATCGCCGGAAAGCTAATGCACAAATTTAGCCACATTCCCGACGGATTTATTGGCATCTTCCCGCCGCCGCCGGTTCCAGGGCTTGGCGCGACGGGCGGCTTTAAATTGCAGATTGAAGATCGTGCGGAACTGGGATTTGAAGCGATGACAAAGGTGCAAAGCGAGATTATGTCTAAGGCGATGCAGACGCCCGAACTGGCCAATATGCTGGCCAGTTTCCAGACGAACGCCCCGCAATTACAGGTGGATATCGACCGGGTAAAGGCGAAATCAATGGGGGTATCGCTCACCGACATCTTTGAAACGTTGCAAATTAACCTCGGCTCGCTTTACGTCAACGATTTCAACCGATTTGGCCGCACCTGGCGGGTGATGGCGCAGGCCGATGCGCCATTCCGTATGCAGCAAGAGGATATCGGCCTGCTTAAAGTCCGCAATGCGAAGGGCGAGATGATCCCGCTTAGCGCTTTCGTCACGATTATGCGCCAGTCAGGGCCGGACAGAATCATCCATTACAACGGCTTCCCCTCGGTAGATATTAGTGGTGGACCGGCTCCGGGCTTCTCCTCCGGACAGGCGACGGACGCGATTGAAAAGATCGTGCGTGAAACGTTGCCGGAAGGGATGGTCTTCGAATGGACCGATCTGGTTTATCAGGAAAAACAGGCCGGCAACTCCGCGCTTGCTATCTTTGCGCTGGCGGTGCTGTTGGCCTTCCTGATCCTGGCGGCGCAGTATAACAGTTGGTCGCTGCCCTTCGCCGTCCTGCTTATTGCGCCTATGTCATTACTCTCAGCCATTGTCGGCGTGTGGGTATCTGGCGGAGATAACAATATCTTTACGCAGATTGGTTTCGTGGTGCTGGTCGGCCTGGCGGCCAAGAACGCCATTTTGATTGTCGAGTTTGCCCGCGCCAAAGAACACGACGGCGCAGACCCGCTGACCGCCGTGCTGGAAGCGTCACACCTGCGTCTACGTCCTATCCTGATGACCTCTTTCGCCTTTATCGCAGGCGTAGTACCGCTGGTACTCGCGACGGGTGCCGGCGCGGAAATGCGACATGCGATGGGCATCGCCGTGTTTGCCGGAATGTTGGGCGTCACGCTCTTTGGCCTGTTATTGACGCCTGTATTTTACGTGGTGGTTCGCAGGATGGCATTAAAGCGTGAGAACCGCGTTGATTCACATGATCAGCAAGCATAATGATGGGAATGGCATAATGAAGATCACTTTTACAGGCTATCGGCAGACCGCCACGCTGGCGACGCTTGCTTTCGTCACCACGCTTGCTGGCTGTACGATGGCGCCGAAGCACGAACGCCCCGCATCGCCGACTGCGATGGTCTATCCCTACGCAACGTCAACCGTTTCTGGCGCGCCGGATGCCGCTGACATTGGCTGGCGTGATTTCTTCCACGATCCGCTTCTACAGGAACTGATCGCGATCGCGTTACGCAATAATCGGGATTTACGCAAGGCAGGGCTCAATGTTGAAGCCGCCCGGGCGTTATACCGTATTCAGCGCGCGGAGATGCTGCCGACGCTCGGCATCGCCACCGCCATGGACGCCGGTCGCACTCCCGCCGATCTCAGCGTCATGGACGAGCCTGAGATTAACCGACGCTACGAGATGGCTGGGGCGACGACGGCCTGGGAACTGGATCTCTGGGGGCGAGTGCGAAGCCTTAGCGACCAGGCATTAGCCGCCTATATGGCGCTTGATGAGACGTACATTGCGGCGCGAATGAGCCTGGTTTCCGAAGTCGCCAGCGCCTGGCTGACGCTACGGGCTGACCGGGAGCTGCTGCGCTTAACCGAAAATACGCTGGCCGCGCAAAAAAGTTCATACACATTGACAACCCAGCTTGCCCGGACAGGCAACGCCACACAGCTCGATCTGCGTATGGCGGAGATCGCGCTGCGTTCTGCGGAAATCAATCGCGCGGCGTATACGCGACAGTTGGCGCGGGATCGTAACGCGCTGGAATTGCTGTTGGGCCAGCCGCTCACGCCTGAACTGTCGCGTCGACTAAACGAAGCGGTCACGCTTACGGAAGGCGCGATCCCGACCACTCTGCCAGGCGGATTACCGTCAGATCTGCTGGTACGCCGCCCGGATATTCGCGCCGCCGAGTACAGGCTGCGTGGCGCAAACGCCAGAATAGGCGCAGCGCGCGCCGCCTTCTTCCCGACCATCAGCCTGACAGGCACGGCGGGAACGGCCAGCGCGTCTCTTAGCGGACTCTTTGAACCGGGATCGGGAAGCTGGCGTTTTCTACCGCAAATCACCTTGCCTCTCTTTCACGGCGGCGCATTACGCGCTGACCTGGATAGGGCGCATGTCCAAAAACAGATTGAAATCGCCAGGTATGAAAACGTTATTCAGCAAGCCTTTCGCGACGTGGCGGATGGTCTGGCGGGACAGCGTACGCTGAATGACCAGGTGCAATCAGAACAACGCGCGGTTGAAGCCAGTCAAATCGCCTATGAGCTGGCCGGACTCCGTTTTCAGGAAGGCGTCGATGACTACCTTACGCTGCTTGATACCCATCGTATGCTTTATGGCGCGCAACAGCGTCTGGTGCGCACACGGCTCATGCAACAGCTGAATATCATTAATCTGTATAAAGCATTAGGCGGCGGTTGGCGGGAATACAGCGAGAAAAAACAAGGTTAGCCCAAATAGCGCCCGCGTCGCCAGTGCGGCGCGCGCGCTAAACAGGCATATATTACCTGCAAAATAAGGTTAACGAGGGCAACGATAAACGTTCCCGCTTAACGTGACATTCGTTTGTTTGCTTGAGCCCGAACCGTGCCATGAACTTCCTGTCTGGCCTGCACGCTGGGTTAACAGGACTACCGTATTGCCGCCCATTTTATAAGCTTTGTTTTTCAGATCGTTACGGGCCCCCGTTTCCAGGTTACTGTTGGAAGTCCAGCCACCGGTAAAGAAATTCCCCTGGCTGCCCGTGATATCCCCTAAGTAGCTGCATTCCTTACCTGGCTCGCTGGCCATCACCCGTACCTGTTCAGCGCCATAATTCAACGAATTAGCACTACATGCGGTTAACGCCAAGCCGACGAAACATACTAAGATCTTTTTCATACTAATACCTGGTCTATTAATCATTAAATAATAACGCGTTCTTGCTTCTGAACGCCGTCAAGGAACTATATTTAAGATGTAACGAATGTCTTTCATTTGCTGAAGAAAAGTCTCTGTCATGATGCTATCATGTATGCTTGAGGCTATTTCTTGTTCAGTTTTTTCAATATGCTCTCTGAGCCTTATTTTTGTTTTTTCGTCAAGCGCCGAGATAAGTATCTTAATGGCAAGCAGCAAAGTAGGATTGATGCTTTCACACTCTCTCATCGTTAACTTTTTCATCTTGTTTGCTTCAAGCCTGATCGGCGTTTTTGTCTACACGGCAAATTTTAGATGCGAAGATATGGCGACTTCTTTGGTAAATAAATAGCAAATGGAAAAAGCGTTTGAAGCCATATTTACGACAGATACGCAATCTATGAATGTACAAAGTCTTACGACTCATGCCATAGCTACTGGCGATCTGACTCATCGACTTTTTATATAAAAAGTGCCATAACAACTCCTCCTCCTTTTTTGTCAACGGCGCAAGTTCACCGACCGCTACTTCGTTTGCACAAGCGTATTTAATGAAATGCTCAATAAAAACAGGCTTTGCCAAATCGGGATCGATATCAGGATCTCTATCGCAGCCATGTGGATAAAGTTTTCCAATATCTCTGCGCGTGAGCCAGATTCGACGAGCATGTGGATAATGCTGCATGAGCGCCTTAAAACCTTTCCAGACCCCCTGAATCAAAACTCGTCCATCAATAATAATTATGATATCTTCGCTAGCTGATATCTGACACGAATTATATTCTCCATTGAGTGGGAACATAAAGCACTTCCCATCCTCAAAGAGTGAAGCGATGCCTAAATAAGTATAATAATCATCCGTTAAAACTATACCTATCGTTTTTAACGGAAGTTGTTCCGATAGTGAATTTATCATAATTTCATCAATAGAATAACGCTACGGTGAGTGTTTTATCTTCCTCTTAAGATTACCTGAGCGCTCATAACCATCCCTATTCTGTAGCAGCGCCATATTATTTTTAATTCCTTGCCATAAACGTAACGCTTATACTTTTAATATCAGAAGCGATAACCTACGCTGACACCAAATGTATTGGTATCCACAGCGAAGAAACGACTGGCTTCCCATGATGCATCGATAGATATACTCTTAACTGGATTAAATATTACGCCAGCACCGTAGGCAAAGGAGTCTTCTTTTGAGTGTTTATTAAATTTCATCGTCGCTATACCCGCATTGCCGTACAGGCTCACATAGTCATTAAAACGATATGTTGGTCCAAACATCAAAGAACCATAGTCTACAGAATCGGAACCATTTTTATGCAACTTCCCCTCTTTCCAGGTGTAGTTCTCCATTTCATTGCGCGTCGCGGTGAATGAGCCTAACATCCCCCAGGTCTCATTGAACTCGTAACGATATTTAAAATTAAAGCCTCGCAGATCTTTGCTATCGCTATTTTTCAATGAACTGAGATGAGTTTGTGCATAACCAAACGATACGGTGTGCTGATCGTTAGCCAAAGCTAAAGGTGACGCTAATAATAAACCTAAAAAAACAAGGAACGAAGACCGTCTTTTCATTAAAACCACTCCATTTTTGATATATAATTAAGGCGGTACCGGAACTTATGGCACACAAATAGCATTTAGATTAAGAGTACCTAATGCGCTTATTACCAGTCATGCCAACTGCGGAGGTAATATAACCTGATATATTCGATAATGGATATGAAATCAGTCTTACAGAGTTCTTACTTTTTTATTAATAGCGGATTCATAGTTGCTTCAGACCCGATCCTGGCATCTCATCCGTCAGGCGGGCTGCGAGAGGTTATCAGCGAGTATCAGTCACCTCCCTGAAGAATAAGAAATTCATAAATCATTGTTTTACATGCATTTTAATTGATTATTGAGTTAACCTTTACCCTTGCGGAGGGCAATTTCGCAACTCGCGTTCTGACGCATTCAGACAACATTCAGATCTACTGCGCGGTACAAACGTTATAAAGCTGCCGATTAAGAGAATAGAAAAAGGTTTTCTCACCCACTTTAGATATTCGAATCTCATTAGCCGCTTCCGGATGCAGAACCCGTAAATATGATAACAGATCGCCAGCCGTGTCCGTGGCAAAGACTTTTACCTGGGATACTTCGAACGTATAAACACCAGGCGCTGTTCGATGTAAATTTTTCATATACACGTCCCGGTATAATATTTTTACACCGTTATCTTTTGTTTTTATTTCATATTGAAGCGTAATTCTCTTCATCTTAAAATCAAGAACAAGACTGCCATCGGCATGGATATCTTTAGGCTGTATCGTCGTTACCGTTCTTGTCGTACATAAAAATTCATTAGTATTAATAGAACTATGGTTACTGTTTCGTACCCAAACTACCATCAGTACGACTGAAACAGCCAACATACCAAGCGTCGCCACGCTTAATAACGTTCTTTTATGGAAATGCATTTCGGCTCCGCTATATCAAGTTGGTTAAGACACTGGACAAAAATATTTGTATTAGGAACGCGAATGTAATAAATGATTTTGCCGTTTTGTTTATGTATTTCATTACTCATCTCAGAGTACGCTTCAACGATATCCGTCAGATGGGTTTTATCATGCCCGACACTATAAAAAGTGTATCCATCATACGAACCCTGGAGGGTAAAGTAATCAATATTTTCACCCTTAACTTTATACATCATAAAAAACATCAGAAGCGCGGCCAGGCAAAAGTAGAGCCAATCTTTTTTATTCACAGCGCCCGGTATTGGGGTAATAATAGTGTCATCGTGTCGCACTTCAACCGTCGATAATTCTGTTTCAGCAACAGCAGGCAACGGCGTATTTTGCGCCTCATCACTCAACGGTTCAATGGAAACTGAGAGTAAAACACCCACGCGGGGACGAGTCACAACAGACGCCCCCTTAAGACCAATTTTATCAAATGATCCTCGTAGCTGGTTAATCAGTTTGTAATAACTGGCATCAGAGACCACGACACCTTTGCGCCCCCAGACATAGTTAATTAAATCATCTTTTTTAAAAAGGCCTTCATGAAAAGCGATAAGCAAACTGCGTTCCGATTCAGATATCGTTATCGACTCTCCGGCGCAGGAAAGCGTCATTCGTTCACAATCAAGAATAACTCTTTTGTCAATCAGATAATTGTTCTGACTCATAAAAATATCCGCCCCAGTGCTATCACGTTTCTTCACGGCATAAACATATTACCAGGATATATCGCGCTATTGAATTTTTTTCCGTAGCGAGCTCCTGTATTATTCAGCCACCAGGCCGCTCGCGGATCCGTTTTCCCCCTTGAGTAAACCATTTTGCCTCTGGGCCGACTTGCCAAGCCAGCTCATAAAGTCATTAGCCCCCATCGGCCTGGCATAAAGAAATCCCTGAACGAATCCTACCCCGTGGCTTAAGATGTAACGCAATTGGTGCTGGGTACTGACCCCTTCGGCAACCACATTAAGCCCCAGTCGCTGACTCAGCGTAATGATAGTATCCAGGACAGGAACATCATCGCTGCTGGTATCAATGGTATCGATAAACGTTCTGTCTATTTTAAGAGAGTCTACAGGTAATTGCTGGAGATAGGAGAGTGAGCAATAGCCGGTCCCAAAATCATCAATCGCTATTAACACGCCTTTTTCACGGAGCGTTGAAAGTTTTTCTGCGACCTGTGAAGGTTCTACAATCAGGCTACGCTCGGTGAGCTCCAACATAAGCGTTATCGTTCCCAAACGAGTCCTGAGCGCCTCTATATCTTGTATAAAACCGTCATCCATAAGATGCGCAGGCGATATATTTACGCTGATATAGAAATCATCCGGTACAGTCCAGTTTATTACGTCATGAGCAATCAGTTCGAACAGATGACGAGAGAGTGGAATAATCATGCCTTCATTTTCTGCGGCGGTAATAAAAATATCCGGGGTTATAAAACGGCCATCCGGTTGCGGCCAGCGCATTAGCGCCTCCACGCCGCCGCAACTACCGTGTTTAACATTAAAAACAGGCTGATAATGTACCGTAAACTCATTGTGCGTTATTCCCCTGGCAATCTCCCGGGCCAGAGATAAACGTTTTAAATACCAGCGCCTGTAGAACAACATCATCCCTACAGAAAGACACAATGACAGCGGAACAAAAATAAAAAGGTTTTGTAACCAGTATGCCGATAACGTTGAGAAAGGGGTTCGCACCATCAGCTGGATAGTGTGATCGGTTGAGGTG
The DNA here is from genome assembly GCF_020181675.1 of Salmonella sp. A7. Lineage (NCBI taxonomy): Bacteria > Pseudomonadati > Pseudomonadota > Gammaproteobacteria > Enterobacterales > Enterobacteriaceae > Salmonella > Salmonella sp. A7. The sequence continues at coordinate 3,450,029 of NZ_CP084001.1, forward strand.
AACCGCTGCGTTAAAAACGCCTTACCGCGCAACGTCGCAGCGCTGGTAATCGCCTCCCCTGCGCCGAATGTCAGGCTAAAGGCTGATGCTCTCTCTGCAGCCAATATCTCCATGAGCTCCTGGACATACTGCGAGTCCACAATGACGAAGGCCGCTTTATTCGCTGCTACTTTTTTCACATAAACCACAACAAGGCGATTGGGTCCTTCGGCCATACTACCGATAGATCGCAACCACCGTTTCGGATAAGAAGCAGGTAAAGAAAGCCCTGCCAGCCGGGAAAAATGATAGCGTTCGGTTCCTGTGACAAAGGAGCAAGTGATATCACCATTTTCCAGAAACCCAATGTCACGGACATAAGGAGTGAAGGCCCGCGTTCTGGACAGTTCTTTCAGCGTGTCAGTACAGGAACTCTCAGCCAGTCTGGTGGCTTTTCCGGCGACTTGCCAGGAGGCGGCAGATATATCCGCGCTAAACCGCAGCAGCGTATTGGCGCTGACGGCGATATCTCGTTTTAGCTGGAAGATACCCGCGAGTAACCCCACCAATATCATGACGATCAGTGGAACGGCAATAAACAACATCAGAAATAGCTTTCTTACTTTCAAATCATTGCCCTCTTACCGGCCTTCCTTTTGCCACTGTATGCTTTTATAAGATAACTAAAGTAACATTAATATAGAAAAGCAATATTGAGAGATAGGTTATACGTTCTTAATGATAGCAAGATGGCACTCCCTGTGCCGAAAATAGACAAGAAAATATCAATACCCAACAGGTGCAGGATACTATCGTTAAAATAAGCGATAGCAGATATCCAAAATACAGACGCATTCAATATGTTAGCCTGATACCAGGTTCGCTGCCTGATGAGGCATAACCATCACGGAACGAATTCCCATCAATACAGGGATTATTGGCTACAACTCAACGTTACTACTGGTGGTACACACATTATACAAATGCCGATTAAGCGAAAACATGTAGGTATTTTTCCCAATTTTTACCATCTTTAACTCATTAATCGTACCAGGCTGTAACAGTCTCAGCCAGGAAAACAAATCGCCAGCAGTATCAGACTCAAAAGTCTTAACTGAATTGACTTTAAAAGTAAATGTTTTCATACCCGTTCTGCGCAGTTTGCTGATACAGATGTCACGAAAAAAAAGCCGTTTTTCTTTCGTATCGGTAGTTACATCGTAGTGTAGGGTAATCCTGCCGGATTTAAGATCCAGCACAAGTCCACCATCCATGTACAATTTTCGTGGCGCAATATACGCTTCTGATTTTGTCGTGCATATAAGATTATTGGTTCTATAAGAGTCACGATTTACCCACTCAAGCGCTATTACCGATCCGATTGCGACAATGGCGATAAATATTACAAATATAATCAGTAACGTTCTTTTACTGTAATACATTTTGGCACCGCCATTTCAACAGGATTTAAGCATTGCAGAAAAATATTCATGTTAGGCTCCCTGATATAATAAAGATGGCGTCCATTTTGCCGGTAAATTTTAATTTTTAGAGAGTTAAAAGCAAAAACTACTTCACTTAATGTGACCTTATCCTCTTTTGTTTTATAGATTGCATAATCGTTATATTCGCCAAGATATGTAAAAAAACTATCAGAGCTGTTACGAACAGGCGCTTTATATATAGTAAATACACCATAGAGCAATGCCAGAAGAATGGCTCCTGTTAACACCACAAATACGCTGTGACGTTTAATTTTGTAAAATATTTTCTCCCGAGTCGGGGTGCCTTTAACGTTTTCATCACTCACCTTGAGGGAGGTGATTTTTTTTATAGGTTCAATGGCAACAGACAGCGACACCCCCACCCGAGGGCGAGTTACGATATCAGATGGCTGTAGACCGATGCTACTAAAATCATTTCTCATTTGATTAATGAGTTTATAGTAACTTGATTCTGAGACGCAGCCTCCACGATTTTCCCAAACAAAATGAATAATATCTTCTTTTTTGTAAAGACCATGCCAAAAAGCAAGAAGCAGATGGGTCTCAGCTTCTGATATTCTGATTATCTCATTACCATGCGATAAGGTCATCTTCGTACTATCAAATACAACACGCTTATCAAGTAAAAATATGCTTTCATTCATGACAATCCTAAAGGTAACTGCATCCATCATTCAGACGACATATTATCATGCTCAAAAAAGAATTCAGCCCCCTAATTAACCTGAGTTTAACTTATAAGTCTCACTTATAGTAAACAATAATTGACACAAGTATTACCTGCACATTACAAATCAAACAGTTATAGGTAAATCTGAACACTTTTCTTTACCTTAACGCAAACTCAGGAAACTTCTGAAAGGCCAAAAGTAAGAAAAAAGTAAGACTAATTATACTGTTTCAGAAGCACATTTCAGAAAATTTACCTTAATCTCACCATCGTATTATCCATCAGGAGGTTTAACTGATGCGGATTTTACATAGCAAAAATGTGCAGGTTTGTATTGCAACATAGTCTATCTATTCAGACGCGGAGAGAATTGTTATCGGATTACACTAAATCAAATGATAACACTATCAGTTGTACTAATGAGATGTATGGACGAAAGCGCTTATCGCTCTATTTCATGATAGGAGAAATAAGTCTGTTTGTTTTATATCGCATTATCAATAGTCAGGAGGGTATAGCTCACATCCAAAAATAGAGTTAATGATCGTTATTTTTACCACTCCTCCATAAGCACGAACATTCGGGCGAATTGCACTCGTCCTGAAAAAGTAAAGATTAATACAGGAACATTATCATATGTCTATGAAAAAATATTTAGCAATGATCACAGGCTCGCTTCTTGTCTCCAGCAGCGCGATGGCTGTTTCTGATAACACCATCACCTTTCAAGGGGAAGTCTCTGATGAAACGTGCTCTGTCGTGATTAATGGTAATCAGGCTAAACCCGTCGTGTTATTGCCAACAGTAAGTACTAAAGATTTATCAGAACAAGGGAAAACCGCAGGGCCAATAACGTTTGATATTGGGCTGTCCGGGTGTACCGGCTCTAAGGACAAAACAACAAAAATTTCCACTGTCTTTGTCGGTAATCAGGTCACCAGTAACGGTAACCTGGGTAATACTGGCAGCGCGAAAAATGTTGAAGTCCAATTACTCGACACCTCAGGGGAGCCAATCAATCTGACCGGCGGCTTTACTGGCGACGGCGACCTACAGCTGGAACCAAATGCTTCTGAAGCGAGCGCGACTTATACCGCGCGGTATTACTCTACCGGGAAAGCAGAGGCTGGGACAGTCGCTGCCACCCTACAATACGCCGTTTCGTATAAATAATTGTCGCTACGGTCTGGCGTTGAAACGCCAGACCATTTTCAATCGTCAGGGAGTTGTTGAGATGAAAATGGATACCCGACATTCCGCATTATATTACTTAATAGTTTTTCTATTGCTGGCCCTACCCGCCACAGCATCGTGGGCGAGCGTTACTATTTTGGGTAGCCGAATAATTTACCCATCAACAGCCTCCTCCGTAGATGTGCAGTTAAAAAATAATGATGCAATACCTTATATCGTACAAACCTGGTTTGACGATGGCGATATGAATACCAGCCCGGAAAATAGCAGCGCGATGCCGTTCATTGCCACGCCGCCGGTATTTCGTATTCAACCCAAAGCAGGCCAGGTTGTACGCGTAATTTATAACAACACGAAAAAATTGCCGCAGGATCGTGAGTCAGTATTCTGGTTTAACGTATTACAGGTACCACCAACGAATATTGGCAGCGACAGCGGGCAAAATAAAATGTTGGTGATGCTGCGCTCAAGAATAAAACTTTTCTATCGTCCTGACGGGCTAGGTAAACCTGATAATCTGGCGAAAAAATTACAGATTAAAACGGTAAATAAAGGTTCTGGAAAAAGCGGTATTGTTATTGTTAATCCGCAGCCCTGGTTTGCCTCTTTAAGTAACCTGAATGTAAAAGTGAACGGCGCTTCGTATAACCTGGATGCTGACATGATTGCCCCTTTCTCCAGTCAAACCTGGTGGCTGCCGGGCAAGCGGTCACTCAAATCCTTCTCCGGTACAGTCACCGTTACTTTGGTTAACGACCTGGGCGCAAGGATAAGCGAGAGCTACGATGTCCCCCACCATTAATTTGAACCGCAAAAGCCTTGCGCTATTGATCGCCATAGTTTGCTCAGGCTCCGCGCAGGGTGAAGAGTATTATTTTGATCCTGCGCTACTTCAGGGGGCCACTTACGGACAAAATATTGCCCGTTTTAATGAACAGCAAACGCCTTCCGGAGACTATCTTGCCGACGTTTACGTTAATGGCACGCTGGTAACAGCGAGCACTAATATTCGATTTGATGCTGTAAAAGAGGGTCAACAGACGGAACCCTGCCTGCCCTTATCGGTGATGAAAGCGGCACAGATAAAATCACTTCCCGCGACCGACGCTGCGACCGAGTGTCGCCCGCTCAGGGAGTGGGTACCTCATGCCGGTTGGCAATTTGATAGCGCCACGCTTCGCCTGTTGCTGACGATTCCAATGACCGAACTTACGCACAAACCGCGCGGTTATATCTCCCCTTCAGAGTGGGATAGCGGCGCGCTGGCGCTGTTTTTACGCCATAACACAAACTGGACCCACACCGAAAATACCGACAGCCATTATCGCTACCAATACTTATGGAGCGGTTTAAACATGGGCGTTAACCTCGGACTTTGGCAGGTCCGTCATCAAAGTAATCTGCGCTATGCCAATAGCAACCAGAGCGGAAGCGCCTGGCGCTATAATAGCGTTCGAACCTGGGTGCAAAGACCTGTCGCGTCTATTAACAGTATTCTGTCGCTGGGCGATAGCTATACGGACTCCAGCTTATTCGGCAGTCTGTCTTTTAACGGAGCTAAACTTGTCACCGACGAGCGGATGCGCCCGCAGGGCAAACGCGGTTATGCGCCGGAAGTTCGGGGCGTAGCGGCCAGTAGCGCGCACGTGGTAGTAAAACAACTGGGGAAAGTGATTTATGAAACCAACGTTCCGCCGGGCCCATTTTATATTGACGATCTGTACAACACCCGTTATCAAGGCGATCTGGAGGTAGAGGTTATCGAGGCCAGCGGTAAAACCTCACGTTTCACCGTGCCTTATTCTTCCGTGCCGGATTCGGTACGTCCCGGTAACTGGCACTATTCGCTGGCCTTCGGCAGGGTTCGTCAGTACTACGATATTGAAAATCGTTTCTTTGAGGGAACGTTCCAGCACGGCGTTAATAACACCATTACCCTCAACCTCGGTTCACGAATTGCGCAGCATTACCAGGCATGGCTGGCGGGCGGCGTCTGGGCCACCGGTATGGGCGCATTCGGCCTCAACGCCACCTGGTCGAATGCGCGCGCAGAGCATAACGATCGCCAGCAAGGCTGGCGCGCGGAACTCAGTTACAGCAAAACGTTTACCACCGGCACTAACCTGGTACTGGCGGCTTATCGTTATTCAACCAACGGCTTTCGCGATCTTCAGGACGTGCTCGGCGTACGCCGGGAAGCAAAAACGGGGATTGATTACTACTCCGACACGCTGCATCAGCGCAATCGCCTGTCCGCGACGGTAAGCCAGCCGTTAGGACAGCTTGGCACGCTTAACCTCAGCGCCAGCACCGCAGACTACTACAATAACCAATCGCGTATAACACAGCTACAAATGGGATATAGCAACCAGTGGCGGAATATAAGCTACGGGGTGAATATCGCACGACAGCGCACCACCTGGGATTACGATCGCTTTTATCACGGCGTTAACGAACCACTGGACGTGAGTAGCCGACAAAAATATACCGAAACCACAATGTCGTTTAATGTCTCTATACCGCTGGATTGGGGCGAAAACAGAACGTCTGTCGCCATGAATTATAACCAGTCCAGTCAAAGCCGTTCCTCAACCGTATCTATGACCGGCAGTAGCGGTGAAAACAGCGACCTGTCATGGTCGGTTTATGGCGGCTACGAGCGTTATCGCAATAGTAATAGCGATAGCAGCGCGCCAACGACGTTTGGCGGTAATCTGCAACAAAACACCCGGTTTGGCGCACTTCGCGCCAACTATGACCAGGGTGATAACTATCGTCAGGAAGGGCTGGGCGCGTCCGGCACCCTGGTACTTCACTCTGGAGGTCTGACGGCTGGCCCCTATACCAGCGATACCTTTGCGCTTATTCATGCCGATGGCGCGCAGGGCGCGATCGTACAAAATGGCCAGGGCGCTGTGGTTGATCGCTTTGGTTACGCCATTCTGCCTTCATTATCTCCTTACCGCGTCAATAACGTTACGCTCGACACCCGTAAGATGCGCAGCGATGCCGAACTGACGGGAGGAAGTCAGCAGATTGTGCCCTATGCTGGCGCCATCGCGCGTGTCAATTTCGCCACTATCAGCGGCAAAGCAGTGCTGATCTCCGTGAAGATGCCGGATGGCGGCATACCGCCAATGGGCGCTGATGTTTTCAACGGTGAAGGCACAAACATCGGCATGGTCGGCCAGAGTGGGCAGATTTATGCCCGTATCGCCCATCCGTCGGGTTCTCTACTGGTGCGCTGGGGAACAGGGGCAAACCAGCGTTGCCGGGTTGCCTACCAACTCGATCTTCACACCAAAGAACCGTTTCTCTATCTGAACAAAATCTGCGAGAAGGAATAGCACAATGCTTTTTAGTTTCCGAACGCTATTGTTTATCACCAGCCTGTTCGTCAGCGCCGGAACATGGTCGTCATGTATCAAAGTCACCGATAAGAGCGCGCTCTCTGACGCGGCGATAAAAGCGGGCTACACGGCGCAAAACTGGATCGGCGCAACTGACACGAATACCGGTAATATCGGTTTGCCAACGGTGATTAGCATCAGTAATAGTGAAACATTTCAACCCTCCGGCACACTATTGGCCAGTGGGATAGGTAACTTCCTGACGGCCGCCACCGGCACGCCCTATTCCAGTAAACAGGTACTTTACCGCTGCGATACCGCCGATGCCGGGAAGCTCTATGAGATGTATTCGACAAATGGCGATAGCGCTTTTGCGGGGGCATTTTTTACTCCCGAAGTAGAAGGCGCTTATTATGATGTGGAGCGTAATGTTGCTGTCCGTATGACAAACCTCAGTACCGGCGAATATTACAGCCGTTTCTGGAAAGAACGCCAACTTACCGCAGACAGTTGGTTTCAGGATGACAAATATATTTATATTCCTGCCAGCGCGTTTAGCAACGTGTTATATGAGATGTTTAAAATTGACTCAAGAAAATATTTTGCCTACCAGAATCCAATGGACCGAGATACCTGGACGCAGCCTCGGGGTTATATCGCCTTTAAAGGCCCAGGCTTGATTACCGAGCGGATCCAAGCGGGACTGGATCATGCCAGCGATTATTATGGCTGGCCCGGCTATTGGCCCGGGGCATGGAGTACATATAATAGCGTCACCTATGTTCGCGGCGCGTTATGTAAAATCACAGATTATCCTGCGATCGTGAAAATTCCCCCTGTCGCCGTCGGCATATTAGCCGCCGGAGGCAATAGCCAGGCGCCTTTCCACGTCAGCCTGGAATGTGAGTCCGGTGCCGTGTCCAGTGCCCTCCCGTCCACCAGCGCCGCTAATGTCGCAATGGGGTTTGTCGTTAATCAACCCACCGCCGTGGCGGCGGCGCGTCGCCTGGGGCTAACCACATCCGCAGGCGGTCTGTCGTGGCTACTGGACACCCATTATGGCGAACCTGGCGTAGCTTCCGGAGTGGGTATCCGCATCTATAACGATGCCGGTACGCCGATTAACCTGTTACCCGATCGGATCAAGACAGGCACTGGCAACGCCCGAGGCTGGTATGGCTATAAAGATTTAACTACACGGGTATCATCCGGTTCAGTAGAAACCTACAGCGGTGATTTTACTGCCTCGCTTGAGGCGATCGGCGGACAAACAGTAACGGCAGGAAGCGTGAATGCGCAATTACAGGCAGTGGTTAGTTTTCAGTAAAGTCATATTAACGCTACTTGGGTTGACGGGATGGTATGGCCCGGCACAAGCCGCCGTTAATATTGACAGAACCCGAATTATTTTTGCTTCAGATGATATCGCTCAATCGTTGACATTATCCAATGATAATACAACGCCGATGCTGTTACAGGTATGGACCGACGCCGGAAACATTGACGCCTCTCCGGATAACAGCAAAACGCCGCTGGTGGCGCTGCCGCCGGTATTTAAAATGCAGCCAGGAGAACTGAGAACGCTTCGCCTGCTCCTGAGTTCCCGCCAGCAGCTTGCAACGGACCGGGAGAGTCTCTTCTGGCTAAACATTTATCAGATACCGCCACTCCCCCATGACATTAAAAACAACCCGCGAAAACTGGTATTACCGCTTCGTTTGCGGCTAAAAATTTTAATTCGCCCGACCGGATTAAAAGCGCCAACGGAAGCGGAGGAGAAAAAATTACGCTTTATTGCTAAAGAAAATACTATACGGATAGTTAACCCCACCTCGTGGTATATGAGTTTAACACTAACGACGGATGACAAGAAAAGTATCGGCGATATCATGGTTGCGCCGAAAACAGCACTTGATGTGCCGCTAACACGCTCGCCAACGCCGGGAGCATCGATAAATTATGCAGTAATCAATGACTCCGGGAACTGGCGACAATATACCGCCATACTGGAAAAATATATTAGTAAGAGTGATTTTATTCCTGAGTTTTGATGGGAAATATTCAGGGATACGGTCGTATCCCTGAGACAAGCCAGAATTCAGCATGTACCATTGTCAAAAATAGCATTAAGCTGATATTTTTCTTTTTGCACGGCATCTTTGTTCTGTTGAGTTCCCTTCTCCTCAACAGACATATCCCATACGTTTTCATTATCTGACTCAATTAATGTGTAGAACGTATTATTATTACGCATCATATAACCGCGAAAATTATTTTCGATGCCCGTTGTCACAGGCTTAGTAGCCCCTGAGAATAACGAAAGGCATACCATGCAGAACGAATGCTTTCCGGACTGACGTCCTCATAGACATCTATACCATGCAAAACAAGTACACGAGAAAGAAAATGAGAAGATTGTTATGAAAGAAAAGTTTGTAACTACTTGATTGAGATGGTGCCGATAATAGGAGCAAAACCAAACATGTAAACACATGTATTTATTATTATTTATTTAAAATAAACATACAGGTACCCGTATTGGTACCCGTTTTAGTTTTACTTCCAGAAAGAGAACAAAACAGAAGGTAAAATGATATTAATTGGTAGCAGGAAATTTTCTGTACAGCGTCGACAGCCCCACGTCATAAATGATCGCCACACGCTGTCGCGGTATTCCCGCCCCAATCAGGCGCCCGGCCTGCGCCCATTGTTCCGGGGTGAGCTTTGGACGCCTGCCACCAATTCGCCCCTGCTCCCTTGCCGCTGCCAGCCCGGCGCGGGTTCTTTCCACAATTAATTCACGTTCCATTTCAGCGAGTGCGCCCATGATATGGAAAAAGAAACGTCCCATTGGTGTACTGGTATCGATGGAATCTGTCAGGCTGCGGAAATTAACGCTGCGTTCGCGCAATTCTTCTACCAGAACGACCAGATGACGCCTACTCCGCCCCAAGCTTCCATACGATAACAATCAAATTTAATTGGAACCATGACATCGAAAATTATGGTTTTATGTCCGTGATTCACATCTCACTTTTTTTAGTCAAAAGTTTGACAGTTCTTTTCAACTCTGTTTTATTGCCTACACGATAATTATCCACAACACCTCCATTTAAATGGTGAACTTTTTCATGCTTTTAATTTACTCATGGTGATAAGTAATGAAGCTGCAAACTGTTATTCACAGAAAGAATATACTTTTCTTTACTGTTGGCTTAGCATTGTTGACTATGATGGGCATTCTGGGAGTGGACACTTATTTGCCTTCAATTCCTGATATCGCAAAAGAATTTGAAAAAAATGTCTCAACCACGCAGTTGTCGATTATGGTTTATACCCTTTGCATAGGTTTTGGACAGCTAATTTTTGGCCCATTATCTGATTCTATTGGCCGGCGAAAAATTATGCTTGCAGGTACGGTTATTTATGGTGTGACAACATATTGCCTCACGCTCTCAACCGGGTTGAGTACGTTCCTGGCGATACGCGTCATACAGGGTCTTTCTATATCAATAACGCTGGTTACCGCAATCAGTGCAGTTCGTGATGTAACTCGCGGTTCAGTGGCCGCTACGCTGTACGCTATCATCATAACTATCGAAGGTGTCGTCCCCATTGTTTCGCCGCTGCTGGGAGGAGTAATTAATGATGTATGGGGATGGCGTGCAATTTTTCTAATGATCTTGGGGTATGCTATTATAACACTAATGTACGTTTATTTTAACTTTCCTGAAACACTCAGTCATGAGAGGCGGGTCACCTATTCACTGAAATCATCATTTAATACGTACAAAGAGATAAGTAAACAACCAAGATTTTATCTACCCTGCCTTTCTCTTGGACTGTCATTCTCACTAATTTATTGTTATGTCACAGCCGCCCCATTTATCTTGATGGTTGAATTTGGATACTCATCAACGCAATTTGGTGTTCTCTCATCGATTATCGGAGGATTCCTTCTGCTTGGAGCAGCATTATCAGGTAAACTGCTAAAGAAACAGTCTGCGCCACAAATTTTGAGTTTGTGGCTGACACTAATCGCTTCATTTATTGTATTGTGTATCCCACTACTAATATTTAGTCATCATGTCAATGTCTTTATATTCTTCTTCATTGTTTTGATGTTTGCCGGAGGGATGTTCGAATCACTCTATACCTACCTGACTATGTCCAGCCAGCGCACCAGCCTGGGAGCCACATCTGCGTTAATGGGAGCCGCCTCGCTGGTTATTCCTTCAGTCATCGGCGGAATTGGTAGCTTTTTAATTGAGCAAAGCATCAGCATATGGATGGTGTACTTACTTTTAATTATTCTGATAATGACCTACATGTTAAGAAAGTATCAAACATTTACAGCAGCCTGACAGCATAAAAAAGAGCAGGTTCCATCATATATGCCTGCTCACAATAAGATAAGTTAATTGATGGTATGCTGATCGCCATTGCTGCTATATGTTATATAGCAGCAATCTCTACTACATAGCTATATTTTTATAACTGAGATGGTTTCTCCGGCCAGTCAGGATTTAAGGTATCCACCCGGTTTACCAGCACCCTGTATTTTTTCCATTCGTCGAGCTGCGCTTTCTCATCATCTGTTGCGAGTCCAAGATCAACCGCATCCTGAAGCGGCGCGATTTTTTCAGATGCCATTTGCAGGAGCCTGCTTTTGGTCTCTTCCGCCTGACGAAGCTGCGCTGCTTTTTCAGCCGCTTCATCCTTCACCCACGCCTTACCATCCCATTTCTGGTATTCACCGTCTGGTGAAACTGATGTGACGTTTTCGGGCAACGGGCCGAGTTCGGAGATATAAACCTGATTACCAGTGGTTGTATCGTAAACCGTCTCGCCACGATGGTCTTCTTTCAGACTCCACGTCTGGGTTTCAGCGTCAAATACAGCAATATGACTGGCCGGATAAACCAGCCAGTAGTCGTTACTTGAATTATCCATATACCACAAAATTACTTGTTTACGCGGCAATTAATCCCTTTGGTTAATAAAAGTTATTTCGTTTACCAGCATATTTTACCCCATGGTAGTTCTGGGATTTCTATATCTGCCGGCCAGATTTTACACCACGGAAACGAAAGGCCAGGAAATCCTTTATTACCGCTTTCAGTGGCCATTGCAGATGAAGAAAATGCTATGGCCGATATAGCAAAAACCAGCGCTAACAATACACTGTTAAGTTTATTCATAAAATCACCCACATAATTGATAGCTATGCTTCATCCTTAACTTTTATCGCAATCCTTTTATCAGGATAAAGCAGAAAAGAAAGTTTTCCTTGAATATCTCTTGATTGTTAAGTATATATTTACTTTAAAAGTAAATAATAAGTACAATAAATTTTCTTTTCTAAAGAAAATTTACTTATATCTTAGTGACTTCGTACAGATACCTGAGCCGAATTAACACCTAAAAACTAGCAAGTCAGTAGTAGTCGTTACTGTGGTAATGCAGGCCACTGTATTTTATTAAAGGTGGCCTCGTCTGAAATTCCTGTTAAATCCAGTGATTTAAGTCCCTTGATATACGACATCCATTTAGTCAGGGTGGCCTTATCGTCGTCACTGATTTCACCCAGCGCCAGTTCCGTTCGCCAGTCGGCAATGATGCTGTTAGCTCCATCCAGTAGTTTCTGCCGGGTGGTTTCGGCCTTAGCCTGATAGTCAACGGGAACAGCCAGAACAGTGCCGTTCGAATATTTCCAGTCGCCATAGATATTAAATCCGGCTGGTAGTTTATTGACCTCAACAACCGAAAAACCTGCCGGATAAAGGCGCGATACATCTTCGGCTACAGAACGTATTATATTTTCGGAGTCAATGCACAGCTTATATTTTTTGGTGAATTTACTCAGTGATTCGTAAAAGTCCTGACCATCTTCACTACGAAAATACAGAAAGTTATTATCGTAGTCCTGGTCGTCAGGAATGTATCTGGTTACGTTTTTTAATTCCATTATATTCACCTAAATTATCCATTAATTGTACGCCAGCCATTACCCACCCACATTTGTAGCGGTCTATACGCAAATGTCACACCGTATGCTGTTGTTGGGTCATGTCTGGCCTGTGTTAAAAAGCAACCAGCAGGCGCTTCTGCTGGTCCATATTCATCTACTTTGCCAGGCCATACAGGAGCACCGCGCTGGATATTCTGGACATAACGATTATCTGATTCGCCTTTTGTATATACGTTTCCTGATGTTAAATAACGGGCGTCAAAATTGCTGTAATTAGCAGGGTAAATATTGCCGTTTACACTCAGTTCGATACCGCCGTCTTGTCGTCTCTGGCTGTAGAAATGCCAGCCCTGATCGTCACTCAGTTCAATGACCGTTGGGCGGTCTGTGCCATTTCCCCACAGACTGAAACCGGCGTTCATCGCGGAGTTGTTACCACTCGATAACGTCAGTGTTTTTCCGTTGCCGGCACGTAAGATACCATTAGTGAGAACATCAACTGACATGTGCAGCCCGGAGTTGTCGATATAACCGACCAGGGCATTATTGGCATAAAGGCCTAAAACGCCGTCACTGTGCCACTTAATCCCGGTATCGTTATCACCGAGCACAATAGAATTACCGCCCAGCGCATTATCAGTACCAATACCTAACGAACCGTTAAGCCGTCCTCCGGTAATCGGCAATGCACCCACATCACCGGCTGAAGGTTTATTTGAGGTGTTGTAGTCAATAACCCACGGGCGGCTGGTATTCGGTACCGTTCCCCAGTCCTGGCGCTTTGCGTTCGCGCCCATATGCGCGTAATAGTGCTGAAACCAGACTTCCCCGATTTTCTCAACAAACATATATCCGTAGCTGTACAGCTTTCTGCCATCCGGCCAGGTCGGAAAATCAGCGACCGTATCAGAATTCGACACCGCCACCCGCCACCATCCAGGTATATTAGCTGATGCCATCGTGCCGTTATCGGTAATTTCTCCAACAGCATCGGCGGAAATAGCCTTCACATCTGACGCCCACAGGTTGATATCACCGGACAGCGGTTTGTTGTTAACCCTGCGCGTCGCCGGAACGGCATTTTTTGCCAGATTTATCGTTTCTCCTAAACCGAGGTATGTGAGAATATCCGCAACGCTGGTTTTTCCGATGATGTCGCGCCCAACAGAAGTAAGATCAGTCTGTCCGGCGGTATCATTCCCCGTGAAATACGGGAGTTTATCTGCACCGGTAGCCAGACCAGCGAGCGCCGTCAGCGTGGCATCAAGAGTCTGAAAATCCTTACCGAACGCAGCGGACATTTTGGCGATAAAGCCGCTCAGGTCACCATCATCGAGTACATCCTGCCCGCTCTTGCTGGCTGTGTACTGTGCCAGTGCTGCAGCGATGAAGCTCGCCTGACGCAGCGCTTTATTTACCTGTGCACTTGATGCCTTGCCCGCAGTAAAACCAGACAGGAGCGCCGGCAGCGCCTCCCAGTCAGGCTGCGATGTAACATTAGCCCCCTTGCCCGTCGCAAACGGTTTAAAATCATTTTTAGCCATCAGAGTAATGTCCCCCATGAACCGGCATCAAACCCGCTGATATATTCGTTATCCATATCAAACCCAAAAAACCTGTTTCCTTCAGAAGGCGTTTCCACCGAAGGAATTTCAATACTTCCGCCCCATACACCAGCGGCCTTTACCGTCAGATACCCTTGTCGTATCGCAGCAATAAGTTCGAGAGAGACCGATGAAATATCTGTTTCAGGAAAAACCCAGATACCTATGGTCATATCCTGGTTATCGACGATCTGCATCTTCAGACCGGACCCGTCCAGTGCAGCGTCAAGAATGGGAGGCAGAGAGTCGTTTCTTCCGTCCCAGTTGTTAATTGCTATCTTTGTTTTTAGAACGATGCGATAGGTTTCATCGCTCAGCGAGGTATAACCCGAATCCGGATCATATGGCCCCTGCCAGACGCCCTGGTCATATCCGAGTCCGTCAGTGTCCCAGCTGAAATAGACACCGCTTATTGGCTGGCTTACAACCCGGCTTAACCCTATCCACTGGCCGAGAATATCGAGTTGTATTCCTGTCGCATGATCAATATCAAAAGCGTTTATTAGCCCATTTATTGCGGCTGAGGTTTCAGATAACGGCCTGGTCACTAAATCGATGTGTTCAACGAATTTAGGTTTTGTCGCATGATAGTTAGTAATTAAGTCCGTATATTTGCTCATGCTGCCACCGTAATAATAATATTTTCCGGCTTACAGGAGGCAGATTCGTCGTAAGCAATATTAATATTCGCCGCAGCAACAGCTTCCGGAGATTTGCCGATCAGTAGCTCCTGAATATCGTAATAGCGTGCATTTCCACCACTGACGACCCCAAGGTTAGCAGGAGAATAAATCCGGCTCAGCAGTACCTGATCACCAATCATCAGTCTGTTAATGTAATCCGCAACAGCCTGCTGAATCTGCACACCTATCTGAGAGGTGTACCCGGCAAAAACTGTTAAGGTGATTTTTCCGTAAACAGGGACATCAGTTGGTCGCGAAAAACTGATTATGTGAGGATTGCCATATTTATCCGGTACGGTTACGGATGTTTTTCCACAGGTCCGGACCCCCTGCCCTTTATTTCCCCGGATGGTCCTGGCTATTTCGGTCACATCGCCACCATCAACAATGGCCGAGATGGAATGCGGAGGAAGCCCGTTACCGTCAGTCTTTCCTGTATCATTTTCATAGAGCTTGTGGCGCGTCACACCAGCAATATTAGCGATCGCCCCGTCCACACCTTCAAATGGTGTGATGGATGGTATCGCGACACTCTGCCCCTGCCTGATGCGCAGTTCTGCGTCCGTTTCTGCAGGTGCGCCAACGGTGGCCGCTGCCGGGTTGGTTACCGACGTCCAGCCACGGGTCGGTGTATTGATAGTGGTAATCGTCCCGGCAGGAGCTGCAACCGCTCCGCTTTTGGAACAGATTGCAGTTGCCGTCACGGTGCCATCAACACCAATCACCACTGAATCCGGAAGACGCCAGATCACGTTATTGGTGTCTTTCACGGTGCCGTTCGTAATGGTTGTTCCTGCGGTGCCAGTGAGCAGTAAATCCACGGTAGAGTTCGTTGCACCTTTGCGTGCGATACCGTTAATTTTTACGTTACTGGTCAGCGCTGCGCCGTAACCCGTAGCAGGTGAGAAGCAGTTATAGACGGAAATGGCTGTGTTATTGGCATCGTGAATAGCAAGCGCCACCAGCGCCACCATCTGGCCGTCTTTGCTGTCCGGCTCCAGATAAGCGTCACTACCATAAATCTGCTGGAAATAGCTCGTCAGGGTATCGAGTATCGTCTGGTAATCAGGCGCACTGATCCCCTCAGCGGTTACCGTTGCCGATAAGCCGAGTGTGTCCAAATTGAGGGCCATTTATGCCTCGCTGGTTACTGTCGTTGTTCCGTAGATAGTGTCGATTTCAGCGAAGAACTGGACGCGGCGCGTCGTCGTGTTCACTGTGGTATTGAAAGAGAGGATGGATTTCACGCCCCGCGTTTCGAGGATGCGCTTGCGGATCGCCAGATTGTAGGTTTCCGGCTTTTGCTTACCGAGCACAGACTGAATCCACGGTGTTCCCTCTGTCTTATCGAGGAACCACTGCCCGTACCACAATGCAAATCGTGTTTTTACCGCCTGCGCGACAGCTTCTGGCGAGTTAATCAGCCAGGTATCATCGCCACTACCAAAAGTGTAATCACCTTCGCCGTCTTCACGTCTGTACCGCATTAGTTAGGCGCTCCTGTATTACCACCACCAGTCTGTACCCCGCCGTGGGTATGCGTCATCAGGCTCTTACCGCCAGCCGTTACATCGTTTGTCACCGTGACAGGACCAAGCATCGTTGCGCTACCGCCGCCCTCACCCATCCCCTGCGACAGATTGCCGTTAATGGTTACGTCACCGTTTAGCGTAATGATGGGTGATGTGATCGTAGTTCCGCCTTCTGCAGTAGCCGTCAGCGCGCCGGGGGTTTTAACAGTAACGTTATGGCCTGCGGCCACTTCCACAAAAGCAGCCCCATCATCGGTACGCAATTGTGCGGCGCTGGTGCTGATTCCGCTTATTTTCTGCGCCTGCGACTGCGGCCCGACGATACAGAACGCATCCGATAAATCATGCACCCGATCGTCGACAGGCTCCTGTACCCCGCCGTTCTGCCACCAGAAATCGATGCAGCGATCGGCAAAAATCACCAGACACTCATCACCAGCTTTAACCGGGAACGTTAGCGTGCAGCCACCGCCGCGAGGAAATACCACGGGCACATCCACCAGCAGCGGGTAATTTTTGGTAATGCGGTTCCCGTCGTTATCAGTTTCAACCGAACGGACAGCAGGCTGCACAACCGCCGTCACCGCGTCAGGATCGAATGACTGAATAATGCCAGGTAACGCGACACGGATCTGGTTTTTAGTGGTTTCCCGCTCAGATTTGAATGTTTCGGCAAGGTCGCCGCTGCGAGTCTGGTCAGATACTGCCATTTGGTAGGGCTCCAGAAAGCAAAAAACCCGCCGGGTGGCGGGTTTGTAGATTAGGTTTTACTACCGTTCTTTCTTTGGAAAGATATTCGGATTGCGATGAAAGCTTTCTGTCATAACTTCCAGGTCCCCAAAAGGAACTCTCGCTATGATGTCTTGCTCATAGTTATTAAGGAAAACTTTTTCAGCCTCTTGGGGTTTCGGTTGATGCTCATTTTCGTCTTCTGGATAGGACATTTTCAAACCTTATTTATCAACATGCACGTTACGGAAATAATAAAAAAAACAAACGACATTGCCATCCATCGAAATAACTCATTAACAAATGCTGATTTTTCTTTATGGATTTTCTCGATACTATCAATAGCCCTACGATACATTATCAAGTGAAATCTAACTGTATCATCACGATCTCCCTTCAGAAGAAAGTCATGTTGTTCAGCTGTACGATACACTGGCATTTTAGGAATATTTCTAAGTTCCCAAGATTTCCATAGATAATAAAAACAAACCATTAAACATACAAAGCATGAACACAAACACAATAGAGACAATCTTGCTGATAGGCTAGTCTTTAACTGTTGCCCCAACTCAAAGGACCCAAAAACGGCTAATAATGCAGAAATCTCAACACCGAGCACAGCAAGAAGAAAATTAGCTTTATCCTCCAACCGTCTGTACGTTGCCTTAACTTCTTCATACCTCTCTTTTGAGTACGACAAAATTGTATCTATTTCAAGGCCAACTGCTTCATTCCGTTGATTACACATACTTTACTAATCATCAACCTTCTTGCACGGGAATGAACCGATAATTCTCGGCGCGTCCATGCTGTTCTGCAGCAGTTGGACGTTCAGGAAACGCGTTTCGGTACCAGGGCGATGGATATACTCAAAACCATAGTTGTTGCCATCTTTGGCAGGCATCAGACCCATATCAATTTTGATACCGTCCGCCCCCAAATTTGTAATCTTTTGAGAGGTGACGCGTTCGCCATTGATCATGTCCATTTCACCAACTCTTGCGACAATGGTGTATGGTCCGCAGTACGCCGTATAGCCGCTTGCCGAAGCTCCAAATGACATTAAAGCAGCAATACAAAAAGCTAATGCTTTCACGCTTACCCCCGATTGAGCGAATCCTGAGTTCTCACATCTTGAGCCCCACGCGCTTCGCACATCATATCCATGTACCACGCCTGGCCCCTTGTGTCACCAGTATACATAATGCCTTTCACAACATAAACGCCATCCGTTGCAATGCTGGCAGGCTGCGCCGTGGTGCCGCTTAGCGTGATATTACCGTCAGTGTTCTGGTCGGTGATACGGCCACCAGCCATAGCAATATCGTTATTCGACAATGCAGTACGGTACACCGAAGCCTGATCCAGTTGAATTAGCCCGTTAACCCGGATGTTCGGGTTAATCAGAGCGCGGACGTTAACGCCATTACCGATGGTCTGCTGAGGCATGCCGATCAGCCCGGTGGCGCTGTTGAGCACAATCGCGTCGTGCATGTATTCACCTTCGGGCAGCATATTAAGCTGACCATCCACGAACTGCCAGGTGGCGCCGCACTGAGCAGCAACGTTATCCATAAGATGCCGTGTCATGCCAAACAACACACGTCCCCGCGGGAAAACAGTCGGGGGGAATATCGGAGTGCGACCAACGGTCGCGCCTTTGGCTTCGAAGTCCTTCATCAACAGCCTGAACATATCTTCTGTCGTGTAACCCGCTGCCAGCGTCTGATTGGTAATGCTGGTGGCAAATGCCAGATCCGTATCGGCGGCCTGAATCAGGACGTAGGAGTCAATGGGACTGTCTTTTCCTGTGACCGAGTAGCGAATTTCCCCACTAAAAATCAGTCCGTAGTTGCGCCCGTCGCTCTGGCCCACCGTGTCGGCGTCGACTTCCCGCGCAATGCCGACATCACTGGCTGCCACCTCCGGCGCGATACCGTCGTAACCGGCAATCAGCCGCACTTTCGAAAACTCCTGGCCGGTGATGCGGTTCACCGTATCAGCTGACAGGTTGTAGATTTTGAACGTTCCCACCCGGGATGCGCTGCTGATGTTGAACCAGTCGATCGTAAAGGTCACTTTAAAGTCGCTGAGTTGAATACCCTGTCCGTTTTCGCCCACGAGCTGCAGCTCGAAATGCCTCATCCAGTTCTGTGACATGCTTACTCCGTTAATACCAGTAAATGACTGCGACCGCCCAGGTCGGTTTTCGTCGGATAATCCTGTGTACTGTCGTCACACATCACCACCAGCTTAAAACCCAGTCCCATGTATGCGTACTGTGCCAGCAGGTCGGCGCCAGTGACCAAAGGAATGCCGGAGATTACCGGCTCCCCCCTGTCGTTCTGCAGGTCCATGATCCAGTACAGGTCACGCCAGATGATGCGAATCCGCCACGTGATACCCGCCAGGATGATGCTGAACTGCTGGTTATCCGCGGTCAGCGGAATTTCCTGAATAGTCATTAACCCAGCCCCAGAAAAGCCGCACCACTCTGCAATAAAGAAGTGTTGGGCGGTTTAGTTGTTTTGGTTCCGGTATTGAGGACTGGCGACGTGCTGGCCCCGTCCTTCATGTCGGTTTTATCCGCGACGGTTACCTGCTGCGTCTGCGAGATGAGAACCTCCCTCAGGGTGAGGACGGCAGACAGGACGTTTTCGGTTGTCTTGTCTGTCGTCACTTCCAGCGCGCGGATCAGCATGTTGCTGTACAGCCGTTTGCCCGTAACCACATCGAAAGGAATACGGCTCGCCTGCAGGTCGAGTATTTCCTGATACGTCTGCCGGGGACTCAGGCCAAGTAAGCTGGTGGAAGTCAGATTACTGGCAAAATCCAGCAACGCTCCGCCACCAGCGAACCCGACCTCCATGACGACTTCAGACGGTTTTTTATAGGAATGATCGGCAACGGCAGCTCCGACTTCTACCGGATGCTCTGTTATCTCCAGCGTATCGGTATGTTTCTCAGAAACCACCACGCTGGGGACAATCATCCCGATTTTTCTGGTCTGCTGCTGAAAGAGAGTAGAGAGAAAGTCCATTAGCCCACCTTCGTTTGATTGCCGCGCATAACCTGGGCGTTTGCAGACTGCTGGCGACGTTCAACCTCTGAACCCACCTGACGCGGATCACCACCACCATAAATGTGGTAAGTGTTCTGCTGCTGAACCTGCGTACTCCGTCCTGGCATATTGCTCAGTACCCTGGGAATGTAGTTGCGGGTTTCCTGCGGCATAAGGGCCATCCCGTGTTTCTGTACATTCCCGATCCCCCAGTTATATGACGCCAGCGCCTTGCTCAGATCGCCCCCGTTAGCCTGTAGCAACTGTGAGAGATATTTTGCAGCTGCTCGTGCGGCCTTCTCAGGATCGAAAACATCATTCCCTCGCAGCCCCATGTCACGTGCCGTGCCGTCCATGAACTGAAACAGACCTTTGGCGCCAGCACCTGAAACAGCGAACTGATTTCCGCCTGATTCAGTGATGGCCACACTGCGCAGCAAACCTTCCGGAAGCCGGTAGAGCTGTTCCAGATTGGTAAGCATCGGCTGCATCCAGCCAAGCAATTCCGAGCCTGCTTTGGTTGGCTGTGGTCGTTTTACTGACTGTCCGTACTGGTATGGTTCATCATCGCCAAATTTGCTTTTTATCCACCGACCAACATTACGGGGATCAACACCAAATTTATCTTTAATCCAGTCGGCGGCACCGTTGGCACTGTCGGTCACCATCGGCATTGCTGACGGAGAATCGCTCCCCTGATTAAGAAGCTGTTTTCCGATGCTGGCAGCATCAGCCCAGCGGCCATCTTTAATGGCGTTAAGCAGGTCGGCGATCATGTTCAACATCTTGCTGAACTCGCCCATCTGATCGATGAAGTTGCTGAAATCCCACTTCAGGGACCATGCTTTCGGGTCGATATTGAGTAGCTTTGCCAGCGCTTTAGCCAGGTCGTTAACGGTCGCTTTCAGGTCACGAACCATCTTCAGCGCGGCGTCGACCTCCGGTTTCCACTTCTCCCAGTCAATCAGGCTGTCACCGCCTTCCTTCCAGGTCTGATAGTCCTCCCACAGGAGGGCAATCCCCGCCGCCAGCGCGGTAATAAGGCCAATCGGCGACATCCAGAACGTACTGTTCAGAATGCGCAGCGCAATAGTCAGCGCACCAAACAGCGAGATCAGCTCCCGCGTTTGCTTGTCGAGTGATTTCCACCAGGTAATAAGGTCTGACGTCCCCTCAATAAGCCGGAAGAAAAGCCGCCCGATGATGTCCCCGAGCGCCAGAATGCCTTTTATGGCTTTCGTCAGGGTCTGCTCGATGCGCGGGAAGTTATCCAGGATGTGGCGGCGCAGCGTGTCCAGCGAACCCGCCAGACCACCAGCAAGATTCGAGCCGATTTTGTCACGGGCCATGCCTGCCATCGCGCCGAACTCGCGCAGGGAGGTCATGAATTTGTTGGAGGAAACAGCGGCCTGTTGAGAGTCGTAACCGATGGCCTTCGCCATCGCGCTGTACTGCCCGGAGAATCCCCCCAAACCCCGACGCATCGCCATGAGGGTATTTTCGTCAATGCCCAGCATCTGCGCATACTGGTTAGCGCGGTAATACGGCATGCTGCTGAGCTTCTGGCCGACGCCCGTAAAAATAGCAGCCATGTCGCGCATGTTCCCGCTGGCGTCACGAGTCTGTACACCCAGGCGGTTAAGAAATCCCTCCGCGCCGGGGTTGTTACGTACAAATCGTGAGAGGCTTTCCAGCGAGCTCCGCGCCGCGTCCACGCTGCCACCCACCTGCGAAACTGCGTAGCCAATCGACTGAATCCCCAGAACCGTCGCGCCGGTGCGTTGAGATGCCCAGTAAAGGTTATCCAGACCGGAGGCAATTTTCGCCGTAAACGCAACAACGGACAGCGCCGCACCTTCCACCGCCAGCCCTGTTTTTATGGCATTTGCGGTGACGCCAGCAAGAACAGATTCAAATTTCTCGTATCCGGCTTCATCAATACCAAAGCCAAGGGAGACGAGAAAATCTTTAATAGTCTCAGCGTTCATTATCCTCTCTCCATTTCTCAATACGGCGCTGGTTGTCAGCCTTAACGGCCAGATGGTCATTCATCAGCGCGATATCGCACAGATCGACAGACCCATCCTTCAGCGCGTAATAAGGGATTAACCCGGCATCAACCGGGTCAAGGAGATAAGACAGCCCGTCAGGCAGGCTGTTGAGGGTTAGCCCTGAGGCTGGCCCGGCGTCGCGCTGGTAGGGCTCACGGGCAAAAAATTTCCCAGCGAATCGGCGACCACCCGCGCCACCAGCTGGAGCATGGTCAGCAGATCGATATCGTCAAACATCAACTGCCCGCTGCTAAATACTGGCGTCCATCCGTCCATATGCTTACGTGAAACCACAGACAGACACGGATGAATAATCGCGTTGGTGTCTTCTTCGGTCAGGGAAGACAGTTCCTCAGCGATACGCGGCAGCAGGGTTTCAAACACCGGTTTCAGTTGATCAAATTTCACGGTGTCGATTTTGCCATCCGCAGGCAGAAGGGAACGAATGCTCCCGAAATCTGACATCATGCCCGCCAGTACCGGCAGCAGCTTACGGGTCACTTTCAGCTGGTCAAAAACGCTGAGTTTTGCCACGCGGTAATCGTGGCCTTTGACTGAACATTCCATCTATTAAAACTCTCCGAGTACCTGGTCGATTTTGCCGCAGTCAAACACCCAGGGCATCGTATTACCGGCTTTAGCATTGGCGTTATCCGGCTGTTTCTGGAATGCCACGCTGCGCGCCGTGATGATGTCTCCGCTCACCTTATTTCGGATCACAATGACGTTGTTTCCCCAGGTGCCTGAGGACTGGCTCTGGGCGTTATACGCCAGCGACAGCTTTTTGTTTGTCGGCGAGGTCTTAAGCAGGTTGACGGTTACCGTGCCGCTCTTGTCTGCGTGAAGGCTGTTCATCACTTCGCCGTCAGCGCCGATTGTCATGGTGTTTTTAGGACCGGCCATAGCAACAGTGATCCCTTCCTCGGAGCTGGCGGAGCCGTAACCCAGATCAATTACACCAGTCGGACCAGAAATGGACGCTGTGACGTCCGTAAAAGAATAAGTAGCCATTCATTTTCCCCTTAGCGAACGACGTTGATCTGCACATCAGCGAAATGAACCGCCCCCGCCAGCTTACAGGCCACCTGAATAACCGGTGCCTTACGCGCTTCGCGGTCGGCCTGCGCCTGTTCGGAAATCGGCTGCGCGTAGACGTAATACCCTTTTGTCAGCGTGTCTCCGGAATCCAGCTGCCCAATCGGGCCACCGTTCCATACGCCAGCAGCCACCAGCCCGTTCGTCACGGACTGATCCATAGACTGCTCAACATTGGACAGAAGACGCGTCACACCCGCATCGGTCTGCGGTACTTTGGTTGTACTGGTGTACAGCAGGTTATACAGGTTGGTCTGTACGTAGTTCTGCAACCAGTCGAGCCCGTGGCGTTCGTCGAAGAAATCTCCGCTGGACATGACGCCCTGCTGCAGGATTGCCGTATCGTTCTGGTAGTACACAAACACGTTGCACTTCTTGGCATCCAGCGCCGCCGCCTGATCAGTCGTCAGGGTTTCGTAAGTGATCCCCGGCTCCTGTTTGAATTTCAAAGTAATGGTGGTGTTGCTGCCGTTGAAATTGACCGTAAACGCGCGGCCAAACGCGGACAGCGCAGCGTACTTGCTGCTGGAAGAATACTGTACGAACGTGCGCCCGTATTTTGCCGCCTTCAGCTTGTAGGCCAGATCCCCGGTTGAAGTGGCGTCAACGGTGGCGGGATCGCTGGTGGTAATTGCCAGAATGCGGCTGACGCCCGAAGCTTCTACGGCTGCAGCAACCTTCAGCCAGTCGTCATCTGCAATATCCTCTTTGTCTGCAATACCGAGACCATACCAGTTGGTGTAGCCCATTACGGCGTTAACCGCATCCATCAGCTTTTCAGCAGCACCCGCCTCACCCGTTGCCAGTGTCTTAGCCCAGCGACCTACATAGACTTCTTTAGGGCGTGGTGATTGCGAGAAATAGACTGTTGCTGCTTCATATTCGGGGCTGTCCACGCCGAAATCAGATCCGATGTCCTCCTTTGAGGAGTAGAGGCGAAGACGCTCTTTCACCGGAATTACCGTGGATGTCCCGAGAATAAGCAGTGAACCAAAATTTCGACCAGTAGCCGCGCGCGGCCCAATGATCACGTCGACATTAACGACGTTTGATACAGGTAATCCCTGCGGCATAATTTAGTCTCCGAAGAATGAAACTGGTGCATCCACCAGCGATTTAATGCCGTACTCGCGCATCACCTTGCGACGAAGGCGCACAGTAATGTCGTAACGGCGAACCCACTGCTGGTTGATAAGTTCAGGGAAAGGGGTCAGACCGGTATAGTCCCCCATTGACAGGCCAAGCGCGTTCAGTTCGGCGTTGTTTTGCGGGACAGATATGCCATCGCGAAAACGTGACGCAAACGTCATGCCCGCCGGGCCATAAAATGACGCCATGCACTCAAAAGTTTCATGTCGCCAGAACTGAGCGCCCTCTTCAGTCTGGTTAGTGAATGCGGGACTGTTATCTATGGGCCATCCGGTAACGCCGAACGCGCACCAGTTCGTTTCAACTGGCAGCAGTGGCGGCTGCTCTTTCTGCCATCGGGGGCGAACCATTCCAGTCGGCAAACCGGAAACGTTGCGTACCCACTGGCTTAACAGCCTGTCGAGTGCCTCGTCATAATCCGGATCGCCGCTGACAGGTGTAAGCCATCCCGGCTCCGTACTGGAATTATTGCTCAACGGGAAATCCTCCATCGAACGGCAGCAGCTCGCAATGCGCCTGTACAAAGCCGGCACCATATGCGGTGTACGGGTCAACAAAAGTCACCCGGTAATCCCGGTTCTGATACGTTACGATATCGGCATCACGGCCAGTCTGCCCCTGCGTGAGTCGCTCAGTCGTCACGATAAGAATCGCCCCGCTGATAACCTGCCCGGACTGCATGCGGCGGTTTTCCAGTGAACGGTCAACGGTAACAACCCCGGCAAACTGCGTTTTAACTTCGCTGTCGCTGCCAATCCCGTCTTCGTCCACTGTCTGTACCCGACGCGTTACCCAAAGGTTGAAGTCGCAAAAATCCGGGTCGAAAAGAACATCAGTTACATCAAGAGTCGGCATCTTTATCCCTCACAACATAGGTGATTGCCCTGCGGTACTGCCCGGTATCGATTAAAGGTTTCGCCAGATCTGTGCCTGGTGCCTCACCGGCAGAACGCCGGGCTAGCTCCGCACTTGCCCCTTTACGTCCCCTACGTGCTCGCGCTTTTACAGTGCTGTCAGCAAGCGGTGTAAAGCCGGTAGTGGTCATGTACCCTCTGACGCCATTAGCTGCCAACGACCCCGCCTGATTGAGGGCTCTTTCTGCCCCCGATGCGTCCCCTTCAAGCGCGGCTTGCGCCGCAGCTTTAAGCTGTGGCATCGTCTGGTCTTCAACTGATTTAACGCCGGGTACAAGATGCGGACGTGGTGGGATATTTTGCGCTGGTGAGCCGTATTCGTTGATATACCCAATCCCGGCATTACCGAACGAAACATCATCCCGATCGCTGTCTTCCGCCGGGATGCCGACCAGAACATCTTTTTTGGTCAACGATTTGAGCGCATCGAGAATGGACTGAGCATTATCGGCACGAATGGTTACACCGCTTTTCATAGCTGACGTCCCCCGGCGCCGAACATCGTGATCAACTGGTAAAATTCCGCGCCGTAGCGAGTGTTATTCCAGAAACCCGCGTCAGGGTTTAGTGTCGCGCTGGTGTCATAGCTGACGCTTACCTTGTCAACGGACTTGGAGGACTGAACACCATTGGTTGAACCGCCAGGGCCGCCAACAAGCGTTGCCCGGCTATCTGCCGCCCATAACGTCATATAGTGAGCCACGAACAACTCGGCAAAGTACGGAAACAACGCTTTGCCGGTGACGTTTTCGCTCAGCAGTACATCGGCCATATTCAGACGAAACTGGATTTGTGCTTCGGGATATCTGGCAGGGTCAGCAAACTGCGGGAAGTCGCGGCGAAAATCACTTACTGTTGGCAGGCTTTGATTCTTTGGCATCTTTCGCCCCATTACCGCCAGTCCGGGCGGAAGTAATCTGTGCCTGAAGGCTGTCGTTCTGTTCCTGTAGCTTGAGCAGATCGTCTTTCAGATCGGCAATCAGTTTATCTTTGTCGGCAATCTGCGCTTGCAGGCTGTCGATAATGGGTTGCTGGTCATCAGTTTCATTCGATCCGCTTTCGGAAAACTCAGCGTGCGCCCGGGTAAACCAGTGCGACGCGACCTCTTCTGGTACGTTATGCCGTCCCCGGCCAAACTCCTGTTTTGAGTGATCGCCGAGAGTCAGCGTAAACGGGGTGTGAACATGGATGGTAACCAGCTTTTCTTTCGCCATTTTCAGTTTCCTTCTGGCCCCTTTCGGGGCCGTTCTGGTTATCAGATACCGTCCACGTAGGACAGGGTTTCTTTGTACACTGGCTCAACCGCACCGAGCTTGCCGTAGTAGGTCGCAATCTGGTACAGACCACGATACTGAACAGGAACGCTTTGCAGCGGAACCAGTGGATAGCGGACGTATTTCTTATCGTTGGTGTAGGCGACCATACGGTCTTTACCGCCAACCCCGCGCCCTTTCAGCCATTTGACCGCTTTGATTTCCAGCGGAACGCCGTTCTGGTGGAAAGCGATAGTGTTCACAGCCAGATAGGTCAGCAGTGACTGGTTACCCGCTTCGGAAACCTTACGGCTCGCCAGCAGTGAATACTGCTCTGGCGGAATCCGCAGATCAGAAGGCACGACGGAGTAACCGGATGCTGCCCAGGCATTCGACAGAATGCTGTTCACGCTGTCGAGGATCTCATCGTTGGTGGAGTTAGCCCAGGTATTCGTCGCGTTGTTCAGCGTCACACCAACGAGATTCGTCAGACCTTTCAAACCAAGCGCTTCGTCTCCGACGTAAACCTGTTCGTCGTTATCCATCTGCCATTTAAGCTGCATCCCGTCGTACTTCTGGGTGTCGATCGGGCGGCCTACCTGCTGTGCCGCAGCCAGCTCAACAACAGTCCAGCCCAGCTCCATCCCCCAAAGGTTCAGCGGATTGCCGTCTTTACTGATATCAACATTAACGCCAGCAATGGCAGTTGAATCTTTGCCTACCCAGTTTTTACCATTCGGATTAGCGCCAGAACCCGCCACGCCAAAACTGGTATTCGTCCAGCTGGAAATGTCATCTGCGATAGAGACGTCTTCGCGCAACTGGATATCACGTGTCCAGGTATAACCCACCAGTGGGAGATTCAGCCCCTGGTCGAGTCGCTCCAGCTCCCCGATGAGAAAGGCACCGGAGCTATCAACGGTTGCCTGATCAAAAGTAATCATTCGTCTGTTCCTTAAATCTTCCAGGAGATTTCTGCGTTGCCGTTAGCGTCACCGGCCCCCGTAAAAAAAGCATCAGGTAACGCGGCTGTTTTGCCTGTCACCTCTGCCGCCGTGATCCCGCCAAGCGGAACCGGGATAGAAGCATCGGCTGATACCACGATGTACACCACGCCCCCTTTTTTAACGGACGAAGCATCAGCACCCACGTTTACCGTCATGTACCCACGCTTCATGGCGTCGCCCGGGAAATTCTTATCAGTACCCACCTGGCGAACCATGTCTGGCTGCGATGTGGTCGGATACGGACGAACGTAGATACCCTTCACCTTGTCGACGGTGTCACCCTCCGCCAGCGGCACGAAAAAGCCGTCAGCGTCGTATTTGCCAGCCAGACCATACGCTGCGAAGGCGTTATCGGATTTAAGGATCACCGGTTCGACGGTTAAGTCCTGCGGGCGAGAGATAGCCCCGGCAATGCCAACAGGCATCCGGTACAGATATGCAGTCATTGGATTATCCTTTGCGGTTAGACCAGAAGTCGGCGTTTTGTTTGTTCAGGGAAGCGATGCTGGTCATGCCCATATTTGGACGTTGTGCATCGCCCGTGGTGCTGCGGGTGTTTCGCCCTTTGGCAATCTCAGACACGGCGTTAAATGCCATATCGACCGATTGCTTAGGCAATTTGCGGATATCAGCATCACCGACAACCTGGCGAACCAGTGTTTTATCAGCGGCGGCCAGCACATCACGTTTGAACGCGGTCGGTTTCACCTTACGGCTCAGATCGATACCCGGGACGATAACTTCGGCACGATAGGCAGAGTCACCGGTAATCGTAGTTTCCTCCTCGTCGTCCTCGCCGTCTCCGGTCGGATCTTTTTTATCTTTATCGTCAGGCTTATCGTCGTTATCGCCCGTCGCATTTCCTTCCAGCTTAGCCAGCAGGGCTTTGAGCAAGGTTATGATATCGTCCTCGCCGTCGCCGGTTGGCTCTCCGCCCATTTCCGGCTTTTTGTCCGGCAATGGTTGTTGCGGCGAAAGGTTAATGTTGAGGTTAACGCCGCTCGGCAGCTCCCCTTCATCACCCGTTACCGCCGCTGGCGCAGAGTCCAGCAGTTCGTTCATGGTGTCCGAGTCACCCGTTTTGATGGCCGTGCGCATGCGGGTCCACCAGCTTTTCTTTTGATTTGCCATTGTGTCTCTGTCTCCAATTGCACAACGATTTCCGGCTCTGCCTTTGGGGACAAGAGCCACATGGTTACCTGTAATTTCTACCTGCTCGGCCTTACCCGGTTCGGTCTGGTCATATTCGGCGTCATAGCCGCAAGAAACTTGCCGTAGACCGTCTTCAACCAACTGGATGGCGTACTCATCTTTGATGATGATGTCGGCGATCATCAGGTCAGCCTGGTCACCCGTTCCGCGCCGTACGTTTTGCAGATGCCCCACCGCCAGCTCTTTCCAGTTAGCGGGGTTAATTAGCTGAACATTACCGTTCTCGTCCTCCGGGTGGAGAACGGTGATACTCATGCCCTCAAAGGACGCCAGCGTCGCGGGGTCAAAGACATGCTCTGGCGAGCGACTGACAACAATTTCGCCAAAGGCATCAGGAATAAGGTTGGGCAGGTCGGCTGCGCCGTAGAGTTGCTTGCCTGTTCGCGCTATGGGCACGTCTTTGCAAAGCAATGAGCCATCCGCCAGGCGGTATCGGGTTTCCCCCAGCCGGGTATTGAAAAAATATTTCATGTTTTACCTGCGATTCAGGCGAGATAAGAATGAGGATTGGGGAAGACGATTTCTTTATAACAGCGGCAGTTCGGGAGCTCGCCAGCGTGACCGGTCATGCCGTCAAGCGTTGGGGGTCGTCCCCATTCGACAAACTTCCCTTCCATCTCCCGATGAGAATGCCGGACGTCGCCATCTTCGGCTGTACGCCAGATATAACCATTCGAGCCGATTGACAGCGCTCGCGCCTGATCGAGCGCGCCTGTTGCACGTCCAAGCTCGGTACGGGCGATAAGGTCAGCTCTGGACTTTGCTATATCACCCGATGCTGCAATTTCTTTAGCAAAATGCGCCGCTCTCCCACCGGTCACAACAGCTTCAATCGCCCGATACTGGATGTCGTATACCCTGTCAGCAGCCTCGAGGGGTAGCGATTTAATGTACTTAACCTGCTCCGCGATGATGGACTGCATCACCCGGCCAATCGGGACGTTCTCCACCAGATTACGCAACTCGCGGCTGATGTCTTTGCTGTGCTGCCGCCAGACTTTATCGTTCTGCCGTGCGAGGTCAGCGGTAAATGTCTCCGCAACTTTGGTCGCCCAGGGCGTTATGATTTCGCTATAACGTTCCAGGGCGTCCATAATTTCGATGACGCTATCGTTTGAACCATCGTAGCGGCCATTTACGATGTCGCCGACCGTCCGCGCTATCTTGCGTAGGCTGGTTCGATATCGGATCTCCGCCTGCCAGCTCTGGCTTCGGGTTTTCAAGTTCGCCGATACCTGGAGGCGCTTCGTCTTCGGCATTCTCGATATCCTCGTCGGTTATGGATGCACCGATGCCAGTAACATCGGAGTTTTCACGCAGGTCGGTCATAGCGGCTTTGGTTGTCATCAGACCTGCATCCAGCGCATTGACAATCGCCGTGGTGGTATTCACAGCCACCGTTGAGCGGTCCACATCTGACATCTGCCATAGCGGGTTAAACTCAAACGTGAAATCGTCCGGCAGCGGCTTACCGAGCTCCGAGCGATGCATAATGTCCAGCACCCGGCGTACTGGCAGGCGTAAGCGACGTTCCTGCAATGAACTGACCCGGTCATAATAGTTGGCAAGGTCTGCGTCACCCGTTGAGAAACCTTTAGGGGACTGCCCGAACAGGCGCACCAGTGGAATGCCAACAGCACCGCTAATCTGCTCGGCGAATTGCGAAAGAATGTCATCCAGACCGCTGAAACTGTACTGGTGGGTTTCGAAGGTATCCTTGGCATCCATTAGCGTCATGCCTTCATTGCTCTGAAACTGGCGGATCAGATCAATGTTTTTCAGCAACGCCTCGAATGCCGGGCCGCCCAGTGCAATAAGCTCACGGAGTTTTTCCACTTTGTAGGTCCGCAGATGCGCTTTGTAGACCAGCTGCGCCGCACCGACAGTGGCGCTGTCAAACGCAGTAAGCCGATCCCAGATACGCTCTACAACCGACATTCCCCATTCGTTCTCGGTCATCTTCTGCTGGAATGGCAGCGTCACCCCATCGAAGCGAATCAGGCGACTGTGGTGAATACGCCAGGCGGGGATGCCCGTTGCGGTGGTCACCACATCATAAAGCTCAGGCTTGCCGAGATTCGGCCCCATTTCTTTAATGCGACGGGTCAGTACCGGGTTAATCATCCAGCGGTCAAGCGGAAGAATCCCCTTAAACTTGCCTTCACCAATGGTTTCGAGCCGTAGCGGGGTCATGGGCGCCTGACCTTCTATCATGATGAAGCCCACCGCGCCGCCGTAGAGACGAGACCATTTCAGTACGTCGTTCAGCGCATCCCAGATTTGCAACTGATCCAGTTGCGCTTCGAGAGTGCCACGGTCTTTTGCGTCAATCTCAGAAGTGATGCGAATGCCTTTGCGGGTCATGTCGTCGGGGATAGCATCTACCGCTTCACCGATGAGCCAGGATGAGCGATAGGACCATTCCACCAGCATACGGTTGCGGCTGGTGAAGTTCGCCCGGTAGGTCGATGCGGAGTGCTGGTTAGGCGTCTGCATCCCCACGCGGGCGACAAAGTTCTCGTAGCCGTCGGCCGTGGCCTGCACCGTTCGTCGCGAGACTTGTTTGTTTCGTGCCATCAGGCCTGTCTCCCTAGCAGCTCCCAGATGTTGAGGGCTGAATTCATTGGCGCGTAGCTGATCATCACCGAGTCGGCGAGGTTCGGCGACCTGGTGCCGTCAGGCTGTTTATCCACAACGATTTTCCCCACGCCGTTAATGGAGTAGGTTGGCTGCGAAAGCTCGATGATGAGTTTGTCTTTGCTCTCCATCGTGCTGCTGATGGAGATAATTTCGTCCGGGTTGTAGGCCATACCCTCAACAACGGCGCGGTAGGTGTTCCGGAAGAGCTTGCGTAAGTACCACCAGCTCTGCGCCTTGGCGTTGGCGAAGAAATCCTTGTTCAGGCGTGCGGCCTGCCCATTGTCGCCCCGTACGGCTTCGTCATCAGGATCGAATACCGCGCCGCTACCACGAAACGGTGTGGCAAGTATTGGCGGCCTGCGGGCGGCTTTGCGTAACTCGTTAATGGCACGCGCATCGCCGCGAACGCCAGCCCCCAGACCGTCCTCGTCGAAGCGAAACTCTTCGAGATTATCCTGTTCACAAAAGCCGAAGACCCTCTCAACAGACTGGTAAATGTCGCTGCCCACGCCGGACCATTCCCGCACATTCTCCAGAAGGAAACCGTGACGGGTTGAAAAGGCGTTTTTGTCCCGACCTTCGTCGGCGACGTCCATCGCCCCCAGTCGTTTGCCAGTTGGCTGGATGCCCAGCCTGATATGTGCATCAACAGCAGCCTGTACCCAGTCTGAGGGGATCAGGACACCTTCCGCTGATGCGCTGTAGTTCAGGTCAAGCTCCTGCGCCACTACCACCGGATTGTCGATTTTCTCGCATTCCCTGCGATACCACTCATCATCCTTACGGGGGTCGCTGCGCCAGTGGAATGTGAATACCGGTATCTTCCCGCCGTGACGCTTCTGCGCGAACGGGTTCGCCATACCGTTGACCGAACTCAGGTCAATACGGCAACGGGTGGTTTGCGATAACGCCGCATCAATCAGTAGCGGACGTTGCAGAAATGCAGCCTCATCCACCAGATAGAGTGTGGTTCGGTCACCACGACCAATATTGTCACCAGCTTCGCCCTTGATGACCGCGCCTGTCTCAGGAAATTCAACACGCATGTACGGTGCATGCTTCTTCTCACTCCACGATCCACGAAACTCGGCGGGCAGCGTCTCTACAAACTTGCGCGCCTTCCAGAACAGCGCCTTAGGGTCACCAGTACTGTCGACATATTCCTCTTTACGGGAACCGAAGCCGATGACCATCTCTTTGTTAAACAGGCAAAGCGAACAGGCCATCCCGATCGCCGTCCAGCTCAGCCCCATTTCACGGGATTTTTCGGTGATACCGTTCTCCCGCTTGCCCCAGCGTTCCATAATCCAGTGAATCCACTCTTCCTGTTTCGGAAACAGCAGAAAAGGAATGGTGACCGGCAGGCCATAATCGATATTACGCGGGTCCGTCGTCATACCCCAGTCGATGATGAACTGTGCCGGGTTAGTACGGTAAATCTGCTTTAGCGCTGGCAGCATTTCGGGGTTCTGGCGAATACGCAGCAAACGCTCCATTCGCCATTCAAAAACCATCTGGTAATCAGGATTTTTGAAGTCAAAGGGGAACGGTAAAGGCATAGCTAACCCATCATCTTTTGATACGCCTCCGCAGCTTGCTCAGGCGTTAAATTGGTAACCTCGGTTCGGATTGGCGTACCATCCGGGCCAGTTAGTTCATTTTTCACGTTGTCTTTAAACGCCTGAATAGCGACATGGCGCCCCAACAACTCAAGGTTTTTAACCTTGTCGGGCCACTTAATCTTTTTAAGAATACCCACCATTGCGCGGTCATCCCCGCGCCCCTCGAACATTTCGGCCAGGTTGAATCCGCTAAGGTACCGACGCCACGATTCCGGCCACTCAGAGAGTGGCTTAACGCTCAAATCGTCTTCGAGAATATCGGCCACATCGAGCTTGTCGATCTCCACCAGCCGCATCAGCACATAATTCGCGTCGATGCCCAACTGGTCGATACGCTCCTGCTTTAGCTCGTTGATGCGGGCGCGTATTTCAGGTTTGCCATAAAGTTCAGCCCCTGTAACATGCGCTCGCTTAGCGGCGTATCCTGCACGGATAGCGGCTTGAGTGGCATTCAGATCGACAAGAAACTCGCGGCAAAACACCTCATGCTTTGCTTTCAGCTTCTTAGTCATTTGATTTTCCATATGTCAGGTCATTATCGAAGCCCCTCGTTGAAGAGCTTCTGTAATGCTTATTTACGTAGCCGCTCCAGCAAATCCTTCTCAAATATCCCGGTACTTTTACACTCAACCGGCTTCACCTTATCGTTACCGTCGGCAGTATCCAGTCCGGCAGTGCCTGTCACCATTACCGAAACATTACTGCCTTCACCGGCACTCCAGACCTGCGCGACGATACGATAATGCTCCTGGATATTTTGTGTCTGCGGTAACAGTGAACAGTCCAGATACAACGAACTCAGTTCCGGGTCATCCCCTGTACCGGCGATAATACCTGTGGTCTGGTCGTTAACACTGGCTGTGATGGCCTTCTCCCTGAAATACAGCGCCACGGCATTCAGCAACTCATCCGGTTTACGGTTACCGATGAATGAGGTTGATATCTGTTCACTCATCCCTGGCTGCTGCCCGGCCTGGCTGTCCTGCTGTTGCTGCCCTCCTGTTTTAACCGGACCATACACAGTAATGCAGCCGCCAAGACAAAGTGCGGCAGCGGTGGCTAATATACGGCGCATAGTCATTACCGATAATAAAGCGTTGTACAACCGGCGAGGGACACACATACCAGGGCCAGTACGAATAATTTTGCCTTCATTAATTTTCCTTGTTATCAGGTTTCAGTTCTGCCCGGTCACTTTGTCCCAGGTACGTTCGCATGTGCTTCCGGCGACATAACGCTCATCAGCCTCTTTTGCGAACTTTCCCGCCAGATCGTCAGCTTCGCCAAGCAACTGGGCGAGCAGTATTCCGGTCTCGGCTTTTGCCTGGCCTGCTGCGGCAAGAGCGGAAAGCCTGCCGGTTTCACTTCCTGCAAGTTGCCGTTGTACTGCTGCGAGCTGCTGTTGCAGCCCACCGCGAGCACGCTCAGCAGCATCAGCATCGGCCTGTATTTTTGCCAGTTCTTCATCAGCTCTTTTCCGTTCTTCATCTGCGGCGTGCTGGCGACGCTGCTCTTTCGCTCTTTCGGTTACTTCACGCTGCAATGCGGTGGTCGCATCAGTAAGGTCTCGTTGCGCCCACTGGAATTTCCAGGATGTATCCGCTCTCTGATAACCTCGTGAATAACACCAGTACGCACCAGCGCATAACAAAAAAGCCACCAGCAGTATTTCTGCTAATGGCTTCCAGAATTTTTTAAGCAATTTCAGCAGTACTATCATACCAGCACCGATTTTGCTTTTTCAAAGCGCTTCCGCCGATCACCAATACCGTTCTGCCCTCCGTTGATGACCTGCGTAACACGTACCAGGTCGCCGGAGTATTTCAAGCATCCTTTGGTGGCGAAAAACCACGCTGCGGATCGGGCTGCATATCCTTCCTGCTCCAGTAGTTGTGGCACCAGCAATAAATCAATACCCAGCGCATCGCCGCACTTGTGGTAATTGTCACGACCGGTAATCTGGATAAGCCCACGCCCGCGATACTTCCAGCCATCTCCCGCGTCTTTGTTACCCATGCGGCCACCATAAACCAGATTGGCTATTTGCGGCTGGTGGGCGGCCTGCTTACCATCGACACGCCCCAGCATTTCGCACTGATACGTCGTCAGGCGTTTACCAAACGTCTTTTTCAGCGCCTCCACCGAATAATTGAAGCTTTCCTTCAGAACAGTAAATCCTGCTGATTCATGCCCTGTTTGTGAAATAAACATGGCCTGATCCAGTGGAGCAGTAATACCGAATTCGCTCATTGCCGCCGTAATATGTGGATACCAGCGCGCAGCCAGTTCGGCGCTGATACCTGCCGCCTGCTGAAATTGTTGTTGATTCATCAGTGCCTCAATGCATCTACCAGACGCGCCACATTACCGCGAGCCCACAGCACAGCGGCGCAGATAAGGATATTCACCATCACCACCAGCCAGTGGGATGATTCATATAGACCAAAAACAAACCGGAAAGGGACGCTGGCATATACCAGCACCATGACATAGGCCAGTAACGAAATCAGGGGGCGGTGTGTCGCATCACCGCGTCGGTAAAACATCAGAACGATGACTATCACCCCACAAATTACGGAATTCAGAACTGCAGAAGGGTCATTTGCTACCATCTGATCCCCCTCCCCTGATACGAGAAAGAATACTGAACAGGCTGTTCAGATCCTGACTGTTAAGAAAAGTGAGAAACTTTATACACATTGCAGAAATAATTACTGCGCCAAGTGCATCCAGTGGTTTTTCATAATGCGTTATTGCCGCAAGCTTAGTACCTATCAGCCCGGCACCAAGCACTCCCACAATAAATGATGTAATAAAATAAGCGACCAGCCTGATGCGTCCGATGTTGGTTGCCGTGGCGACATAAAACACCGCGCCGGCAAAAGCACCGAATACCACACCATAATCAGTTCCGGTTGCCAGACCGAATACACTGGCCCCCATTAATCCACCAGCCAACACTGTCGCACTGGATACAGGTTCGGACATTCATCCCCCTCTGGTTGTGTGGGTCCTCTCAGTTATGAGGGGAAATAAAAAAGGCTGCCTGATGGCAGCCCTGATAAGGTTGAAATCATTTAAACTGGTGATTGTAACGGTCCGGAAAGTACTTCTGCTTCGCCGTTATGGCAGATATCATCGCCCCTTGTCAGATGCCAGACACCGACAATAAGCTGTCCTGATTCCAGATCGTCAACTGTGTCATTCGTATAGTATGCCACCTGAACAACACCGTTATGCTGAATCCAGTAATACCCTTCTTTCATTCACACCTCCGCAAGACTAAGCAAATAGTATAGGGCGAAGCAGAAAATGCCGCGGTGCAAGAAGCCACAACTCAAATCCTGTTGTACAGGCTGCTCTTTCCAGTCATAGCCCCACCACCGATAGCTCAGATGGCGCAGTGTGTGATCAAAGGGTCAGGCTTCACGGGCTGCGTTTGCTACGTCGGTAATATCGAGGGTGGTTCCCGGAGCCTGATATAGTGGACGGGCTCTACGCAAGCGCCTGTCGGATTGGGTTATGAGCCGTCCGCCAGTGAGACCTGAATACGGAAAAGGCCCGCCGAAGCGAGCCCCATAATTTGTTAAAAAACAGCTCTATTTAACATAATGTACGTTATCGGCACCACTCGATCCGCACTCGCCACAGCTTTGCGGTGAAAGGCGTATTTACGCGGGTTAAGTGGTTCTAAACGGACAAAAGCGGGTGAATAAATCGTGCATAAAACAGGGTGCAAAATGCATAGCGTTTTTTCGCAGCGTAAGCCCTGTTTTATTAACTTTTCCCCTGAACAGGGTAAGAAAAAAAAGCCCCCACACGGGAGCCTCTTCGTTGAGGCCAGAAATTCAACTCATACCAGCGTAGCGCACTTTTTGCGGCCCGCACTAATACTTTTTTCACTTCGTTGTTTTTCAACCTCAGGATCCATTTGCAAACGCACATTCAACATGCAAAGACACCCTTCGATAAACCCTTCTGCGGTAGACATGAGGCGGCGGACCTCACGTTCGGAAATTTTAGCCCTTCGCCCTATCTCGCGTTTGGTCAACCCGTGGACGTAGTACAGCATGATGACGTCCAGCTCTTCGGACTTGCGCACCTGCTGCAGACGGCAGACACAGCCATCAATAACCAGTCCGTCGTCGTCGCAGCAACTCAGTCTGTTGGACGAACTGCTGACCACAAGTCCTTTAAACCCGGCAGCGACCGGAGCCCAGCTTACTGCGGTGTTGCTATCGGCAGCCCAGCCGCCCCAGCGCTCTAAAACCTGTTGAATATTACGCATAGATCTGACCTCTACGTTTTGCTACAGAAAATTTTTCAGGGAACCGCGCCCGCCTCTCCGTGGGCATGAGTAACACAGCCCCGGTTTGTGTATCGCACGCTGTTATGTGTAAAAAATTACTAGCTCGCGGTGTTACCACCTGTTACCGCTGTTACCACCATGTTCTTAACCTTTCCCTGAACGACTTATATATATATATGGGGTTGTTAGTAATAAGGTGGTAACAGTGGTAACAGTGGTAACAACCATTTACTTTCAATAAGTTAAATAGTTACCACCTCGCCTTTGAAGGTGGTAACAGGTGGTTACACCCGCCGCCAAACCTTCATTAACTTGCCTTCA
The DNA here is from genome assembly GCF_020181675.1 of Salmonella sp. A7. NCBI lineage: Bacteria > Pseudomonadati > Pseudomonadota > Gammaproteobacteria > Enterobacterales > Enterobacteriaceae > Salmonella > Salmonella sp. A7. Next base: position 3,487,880 of record NZ_CP084001.1, read on the forward strand.
ACACGTCGTGTTTCACGCTTATAACCGCAATTTTGCAAAACATTGCTAATTCGCATTTCTTCGCGTTTTCCGATGTGGCTGGGATTTAAGCCAATCGCATCACGCAAAACGTCACTAGCGCGTAAAAATTCGCAGTTTCGCGGAGTGTCGTTAGTCATCAGGTCAGGCGTGTCGAGCCATTTCTCTACCGTCTCGAGCCACGCGTCCTTGATGGTGTACTGTTCGTGGACACTCGCACCGAGCCGTTCAGCATCGCGGAACTGGATGCCACCGAGGCGCTTAAACGTCTCGCGAGCCTCAGCCCATAGCAAAAGCAGGTCGGTTTTTATCGCTTTCACGTCGACTTTCGACACCTCAACGGGCAGCCACCGACGGTTACCGGTTTTATCAGCGAGGAATTCGTCCTCGTTGGTGGTACCGACAAACACCAGGCGACGCGGGAACTGGGTGGCAAACTCCCGGTATTTAGGGATCCAGTTCTCATGCGTACGTGTCACGAATGCCTTGATGGATTCCAGCTCTTTGGTATTGAGGCCGCGCAGCTCGCCAATCTCCGCCACCAGACGCCCGCGCATCTTGCGTGCGAGGTCATCGTCTTTCTCTGCGAAAGAGATCTCAGTGAAGAACGCCGGGTCGGGGCTCAGCGCCTCCACGCCGGAGGATTTACCGCAGCCCTGAGGACCGACGAGGATCGGCACCATATCGGCTTTAACACCGGGTTCCAGCACCCTGCCAGCCAGCGCCGTCCACATGTACATGGACACCGCGCGGGCATATGGCGTGTCGGCGGTACCGAAGTGCGTATGGTAGAAAGATTCGATGCGTGGCACGCCGTCCCACTCCAGCCCGTTTAGCCAGGTGGTCGCCGAATCGAACGGCTGTTCGTCAGCGGCCAGCAGTACCACGTCGCGGATGAGCTCGCGCCCGACAGGCTTAAAGCCGCGCTTTTCCATCGTGATGCGCAGGCGCGCATAGTCCGCATCGGTGAACGCCTGCCACTGACCGGAGCCTGCCGGGGCGAACATGATTTCATCGCGGAACTGGTCGAAGCGAATATCGATGTCCACGAAGTCAGGACGCACAACGGCTTTGGCCGCGTTGCTGATGGTGGCCTCGATGCGGCCCCACTTATCGCGCTCGAACGCAGGCAACGGCAATGGCTCGGCCACTTCTGTGCTGGTCAGGTCTTCGAAATCGTCGTTGCGGATCCCAATGGCATTAAGGAAATCGCCGTCGTCGCGGTGCGCACAGCTGGCGTGCAGACACTTGAAATGCCCCTGCTCAAAGCCCGCGGTACCACCCGGGAAGTAAACTGTGCTGGTCGGGTCGCCGCTGGTGCTGTGACCATCCTCAAACGGGCAGCGGATATAGCGCTCGCCGTTCGCGCCGTCCAGCAGCGTCCAACCGTTCGCATCCAGATAATTCGCTGTCTCATCCGTGGCGCCGGGCGTGAACGTTGAGCGGTCGCGCATCTTCGTGCTGCCCGCTTCAGTGGTGACCGACACAGGCAACTGGTCCGCCAAGCGCTGCCACAGCGTTTCGAACTGGTCAGCAGTAATGACGGGTGGCTCACCCGGCAGACCACCGTCCCATTCAATACGCGCGCCGCTGCTGTGCGTACCGCAGGCAACGAACTGCTGCCCGTTCGCCAGTAGCTCGATAATCCCCATATCACCCGCCAGACGGTGGATGCGCTTACGGAAATCGCCGTCAACGGCCAGTAGGTACAGACATTTATTGCTGTTGGCGCGCCAGCGTCGTGGCGGCAGATCGCCCAGCAGCTGCACCAGCGTTTTGCGAATATCAGCCTGTATGTCTTCGTCTTCGCTGTCACAGTCCAGCGCAAGCCAGCCGTGACCGGTACGCACGCAGATCCCGTAATCGGGCTCTTTAGACCATCGGGCAAAGTCATGTTCAGTAACGACATGCTCGGTCCAGTCTTTAATCCCGGTAGCCAGGCGGTCGCGGTTATACAGGCTCGGCGTTTTGCCAAGCATTTTGAGTTTGCTGTTCGGGGAAATGGCCGCACCCGGGTTGCACACAACTGGCAGCAGCTGGTCGGTACGCCCCAGCACCAGATCAAAGTGAAACCATTCATCAGGCGTCGCCCCCCAGCTTTTGTTTTCTGGCATGGGTTACGCCTTTTTGTCGTTTTGGGGGCCGTGCAGCAACCAGTTAGGATCGCAATCAAGCGCAACGGACATTTCAAGAAGATAACGAGGGCGGGAGATAATACCGCTTTCAATTCTGTTTATCGCCTGCTGACTAACCCCTGTTAGCTCTGCCAGCGTGACCTGTGTCATTTTGAGCTCTTTACGTCGCTCTTTTACTCGGGTAGCCAGAGTCATAGTTATCACCTCATACAATTTTAGTGGTATTTAGCAACAACTAATGATGTTTGTCAAATACAACAAAAATTGTATTTAATAATAGAGGATCATAATTTCAACTCTTAAAAGGTATTAAAAATGTCTCTCGCAGCACGCTTCAAAGCCCGCCGCCTCGAGCTCGGAATGACGCAAGTAGAAGTCGCAAACTCTGCGGGGGTGAGTCAACAATCGATTGAGTCTATTGAAAGCGGACGGACCCGAAAGCCGCGCAACCTTTTGGACCTTGCCAAAGCGTTAAAATGCAGCCCGGACTGGCTCCTGAATGGCAAAAACATCATGCCGCTTACCGAAATAAGCACCAGAAGAATACCTGTACTGAGCTATGTGCAGGCAGGCTGCCTCACAGAAGCAAGAGACATAACCGACCTGACAGGTGATTTTGAATATATTCTGGCTGATTCCGATGTACCAGAGACGTGTTTTGCACTGCGTATAGATGGCGATAGCATGCAACCTGAATTTAAAGAAGGGGATATTGTTATTATAGATCCCGACCTATGCCCTTCTCCTGGTGAATTTGTCGTCGCCAAAAACAACGGGCATGAAGCAACGTTTAAGAAGTACCGCCCGTTAGGAATAGGGATTGACGATTTCGAACTGGTACCACTTAACCCTGACTATCCAGTATTACGTAGCGCGGAGCTGCCATTACGCATTATCGGAGTGATGATTGAGCACCGCATTTACCGCCGTAAACGTTAATTTACCCCTTCAGGAGGGTCAGAAGACCCTCCCTCCCTTCTCTTACTTGTAAAATTCTACAAACTAAATTCATTTAAATATCAATAAAGTGGTATTCACACAACACAAAATACCACATTTGTGGTTTACAAAATACAACTCAAATTGTAGATTTAACCCCAAGTCGAACGGCGCGACTCTAAACCATGCGTCGGGACCGTGGCGGGACAGGATGTCGGCAATGCGGGTCAGTAAGTTCCCTTTGGGGTGCGGTGAATTGCAGTCCACCGAGACAAGCCGAAGATCAGCACCGGCCACCGCACCACCAAAGTGAACTGACCTATACAGGAACACACCATGATCACTGTTAAAAGAGCTGAATACCTGTCTGCGCTGACATGCGCTGGCGTGAAGGAGGTCCGCTATTACCTGAATGGCATTTTCTTTGACTCTGAGGGTTTTGTTGTGGGCACAAACGGGCATCGCCTGTTTTGCGGTAAGGCCATAACCGAAGGGGAAAGCGCCATCGTCAACGTGAAAGCAAAGCCTCCCACAAAATTTGAGCAGGTCCGTATAGATACGGTATTGAAAGCGGCCATTTTTCTCGATAACGAAGGCCGGACAGTCATGACATCGCCAGTCGAAGTTATTGACGGACATTTTCCGGACTGGCGCCGGGTGGCTGACTTTAAACCCGGAAAAGTGGATGCCATTGGTATACATCTGCCCTATCTGGCAGACGCTGCGAAATGCTCAAAATATTTCGATAAAAAGGCCAACGCCATTATCGAAACACAAGGCGTATCTGACGCGATACGCCTTCAGTTAAGCGCTGACGCTTATATGCTCATTATGCCAGTCCGTATGCCGTCCCCATCTGAATAAATCACCTATTGCTGTGTGTAGTCCTTGCCCGCCACCTTCGACGGGCCTTTTTCTGTCTGAAAACGCATCCATGAAAGTGTTACGCCTCGCCCGATGGCACCGGGTGCGTTCCCCGACATAAAAGGAGCACCACCGATGAAACCTGAACACCTCCACCGGCTGACGGGGCGCGACGTGCTCCGTTACCGCCACAAAACTTTCGACTTAATTACCGGTCTGGCCCTCGCTACTGCGCTCGGCCTGATCATAACTTTCATTCTCCTTGTAGCGAGGACTGCAGTATGAGCTTAGAAACAAACCTGGAGCTTAATAACCAACTGGTAACCCGTAATAACGAACTGCTGGAACGTCTAATCAGCACGCTGGCATCAGGCGTTGTCATGCGCCCGGATGCTATAGCGCAGGTGCAGGAATACCATGAAACAGTGGCTAAAACAAAAGCGGCACTGACACTGGACGACCTGACATTCAGCGACGTTATCGCGCTGGCAGCGTTCTATCCGGTGCCGCAACAAATAACCGAAGAAATGTTGCAGCGCGCCGTCGCGTACCGCGACGCAACCGGTGAAGCACGCGTGGTGCAAATCGATGCACTGGACAGCGCGTTGCAGGGTGTTAAACGCGCGAAAGAGTTGCTTAAACCCGCCCTGCTCGACCTGTCCCGCAACATTCTGAAATTCTGGGACGACCTGCCGACCATCGGCGAGCGCCGTGCTTTTGCCGAGCGCCTGCTTGATGCTCCGCCAGCCGGACGCGATGAAGTAAAGCCAAAGAAGGGAAGAAGCAAAAGCGAACCACAGAAACGCAAGGGGCCGTTCTTCGTCCGGCATGAGGACGGCAAAATCGGCGAACTCAGTACCGAAGCCGAGCTGAAAGCGCATCTTGATGCGGGTTATACAGAAATCAACAAAGTCGAGTATCTGCAACGAAAAGAGGAAGCAGAAAAAGCCGGTACTGAGACAGGCGACAGCCAACAGGATTTTGCGGCTCTGCGTAAACAGGCCGAAGGGTTGATCCTCCAGCTCGCGAAAGGCGGATACCGTGCCGAAGCCGTCGCCATTCTGGAAAAACAGGGGGCGAAAAAGTTGGGTGAAGTCGCCGACGAGAATCTCGCAGACGTGATCGCCCAGGCTGAAAAAGCGTTATCAGTGGAGTAACTGCCATGAACTGGATAGACATTCCGGGTTGTGCAGGATTCTACCAAGCACACCCCAACGGGGTAATCCGCAGTACAGATCGCAAGGTTCGCGATGAGAACAACGGAAAAATATTGTCTGTTAAAGGCCGCGAATTAAAGCCTCAGATCAACCGCCGTGGATATTTAACGGTATCGATTTGTATTAACGGCCAGCGCAAGCAAGTTCCAATCCATCGTCTCATCGCCAAAACATTTCTCTCATGCGATACCCCTGACGCAATGGACGTTGACCATATCAACGGTATCCGCACTGACAATCGAGCTACCAATCTTCGTTGGTTAAAACGGTATCAGAATTGCAGCAACAGACATGCCTGCAAAAGCAAAACGAATGTTGTAGGCGTCACCTTCTACGCAGGTAAGCATAAGCCGTGGCGTGCCTACGGTAGCAATAACGGTCGATACACCCACTTAGGGTATTTCGCCTCCTTGAACGAGGCAGCGGCTGCGCGGCGAAAACACATTCAGGAGGTCATGAATGCCTGATGTTCATGCAAGACTTTCCCCGTCATCCGCGCATCGGTGGATGCGCTGCCCCGGCAGTCTGGCGCTTGAGGCCACGCAACCAGACAAAGAAACGTCTTTCGCTGTTGAAGGTACCACGGCGCATGCACTCGCTGAAAAGGTACTGCGCAACCGCCAAAGCCACCCGGAACACTATGGGGGCTGCAATGTCGCTATGTTCCTCGGCTCTTACCCGCTCGCTGAGCATCCTGATGATACTACAGGCCCACAGGTAGATGAGGAAATGGTCGAAGCCGTTGGCCGTTACGTCGATACAGTCTGGGCGCTGTCACAGGGCAATGAGTTGCTTGTCGAGCAACGTGTCGACTTCTCCCACATTGTGGGGGTTGAAGAGTCATTCGGTACTGCCGACGGCGTAATCATCGCGGGCAACGAGCTTCAGATCCACGACCTGAAATACGGTAAGGGTGTGTGCGTCGATGCCGAACAGAACGAGCAACTGCAGCTGTATGCCCTGGGCGCGCTCGAGCAGTTCAGCATGCTGTACGACTTCGAGACGGTGCGCCTGTTCATCCACCAGCCGCGGCTTAACCACGTTTCAGAGTGGGCCCTGACGGTGGAAGAGCTCCAGGCATTCGGCGAACGGGCGCAGGAAGCGGCCGCCAGTGTGATCGTGATGTTCAACATCGCCGATTGTGAGGGTGTCGAAACCCTGCCGCTGGAAAACTTCACCCCTGGCGAAAAACAGTGCCGGTTCTGTAAGGCAAAAGCCGTTTGCACTGCTCAGAAAATGCAGCACATGCAAACTGCTGCCAACGATTTCGAAGACCTGACAAAACCAGTCGGTGAAATCATAACTGGTGCCCGCTCGCGCGTACCGCTTCTGACCATCAAGGAACTGGCGGAGATTTACAGTCAGGCCGATGCTATCGAATCGTGGCTAAAGGCTGTGCGCGACCGGGTGAACAGTGAGCTGAACGCCGGGCATCCGGTACCGGGCTTTAAGTTGGTTACTGGTAAACAGGGTAATCGCGCCTGGAGCGATGAAGAAGCCGCCCGCGCGCTGCTGAAAGACCAGTTCCGTTATAAAACTGAGGAGGTTTTCGACCTTAAGCTGATTAGCCCAACCAAAGCCGAGAAGCTTATCAAAAAGGCCAGTCCTCGCCGCTGGACGAAAGTCGAAGCGCTGATCACCCGCACTGACGGTAAACCCACCGTAGCCCCCGAATCCGACCCGCGCCCGGCGCTCAATATCAACCCTGTTAACGACTTCGACGACGTATCCGACGACGCGCTCGCCGCAGACCTCATCTGATTAAGGAAATACTCCATGAAAATTAAACTGAATAACGTACGCCTTGCTTTTCCTGCACTGTTCGAAGCCAAAACCGTAAACGGTGAAGGCGACCCGCGCTTCTCGGCAGTCTTTCTGATGGCTCCGAACCACCCACAACTGGAAGAGGTTCGCAAGGCGTTAAAGCAGGTGGCCAAAGAGAAATGGGGTGAGAAGTGGGAAATCATCTACGGCCAGCTCGAGAAGAAGCTCAACCTGTGCCTGCATGATGGTGACGAGAAAGCTGAATACGAAGGCTTCCCGGGTAACTTCTTCCTGAACGCAGCCAACAAAGCGCGTCCGGCAGTTCTTGACCGTGACCGTTCTCCGCTAATCCAGGCTGATGGTCGTCCTTATGCAGGCTGCTATGTCAACGCAGTTATCGACATCTGGGCTCAAGACAACAACTTCGGCAAACGTATCAACGCTTCGCTGGGCGGTGTTCAGTTCCTGCACGATGGCGACGCCTTCGCTGGCGGAGGAGTGGCAAGCACTGACGACTTCGACGACATCAGCGAAGGCGCCGATGCCGACGCGCTGATTTAACTCCCCACCGCGCCCGGCATATAGCCGGGCTATTTTCCGAGGTCAGAACAATGACACAAACAGTATTAACCAACCATATTAAAGAACAAGTTATCTGTAACGCGCTGACAAAAGCGGGAATACCCAAGCGCAAAGCGGCGCTGCGAGCAGCGCGTATGGACTGGGCTGAGCGTGTTCGCCTTGCGGCGATTGGTGGTCAAGAAGTTGAGGCCGAGATAATCAAAAATCTCAAAAAAATAGAAACGCTGGCATCAAAATTCCCCGAAGCACTGAAAACTACCAACACTTTTATCAGAACAGATAGCGACATTTATCTCAATCTGGCAGGCGCGCGAGTAAACGTTTATTTCAACGGGAACTATCGGGCACATGAACCCAACGCACCAGAACACATCCGCAAAATATCACCGTATGAGTTCACCCTCCTGGCGGATGATCCTCTTGTTACCGAATTCTACGGATTCGATGCGCTACTCAAGCAGATCAAAAGCGATGAAGCGGACATTCGACAGAATGTCAGTGCAGCGCTCAGTAAAGTGCGCACGGTTAAGAGGCTGCTGGAAGAATGGCCCGAAGCTAAAGAACTTCTGCCGGCTGACGCCCCGTCCGTCCCCCTACCACCAGCGATACGGCGCGAAACACTCAACGAAATGATCGGGCTCCCCTCTGACGAAGAAGCCGCAGCGTAATCACCTCACCCGGCCATGCGCCGGGTGTTTTGCGAAGAGCGTCCCTTTTTGCAAAGCACCCGCGAGGAATATCTATGTCTGAAAACATTCTCTGGGGCGACCTGGAAACCTTCTGTGAAATACCCATCAAAAACGGAACACATGCCTATGCCGAGGGCGCCGAAGTAATGTTATTCGCCTGGGCTATCAACGACGGGCCTGTTAACGTCTGGGACGTCACTGCCGGCGGCGGTATCCCCCACGGCTTGTACGAGGCAATCGTAGACCCTGAAACCCTGCTTTATTTCCATAATTCGTACTTTGACCGCACCGTCCTGCGTTATGCAATGCCGAGGCTGGCACCGCCAGTAGAACGCTGGCGCGACACAATGGTACAGGCGCTGGCGCACGGACTCCCCGGCGCACTGGGGGTGCTCTGCGAAGTGCTGGGCGTTCCGCAGGACAAGGCGAAGGATAAAGAAGGTAAGGCGCTCATACAGCTTTTTTGTAAGCCACGGCCAAAGAACAGCAAACTGCGCCGCGCGACCAGTAAGACGCACCCGGAAGAATGGCGGCGCTTTGTTGCTTATGCTGGCCTTGATATCGAAGCCATGCGCGAAGTGTATAAACGCCTGCCGAAGTGGAATTATCAGGGTGCAGAGCTGGCGCTCTGGCATCGTGACCAGCATATCAACGACCGCGGCGTCTGCATGGATGTGCAGCTCGCGCAGGCAGCAATCGAGGCTGTAGACCTGGAGCAAAAGCGCCTTGCGAAACGCACACAGGTGATGACCGATGGCGAAGTGCAGGCGGCCACGCAGCGCGACGCACTGATTAAGCACATTGTTGAATCCTACGGCGTGGAGCTGCCGGACATGCAGCGCAGCACGCTGGAACGCCGCATCACAGATCCTGATTTGCCGTCGGCGGTAAAAGAGCTACTGGCTATCCGCCTGCAGGCCAGCACCACCAGCACCAGTAAGTACAAATCGCTGATGAAAGGCGTGAGCAGTGACGGTCGTCTGCGCGGCACGCTGCAGTTCTGCGGTGCATCGCGAACCGGGCGCTGGGCCGGGCGATTATTCCAGCCGCAGAACCTGCCCCGCCCTTCTCTTGAGCAGGAGCAGATAGACGAGGGCATCGAAGCACTGAAAGCCGGATGCGCCGATCTGCTGTTCGATAACATCATGGAGCTGACCAGCTCTGCGCTGCGCGGCTGCATTATGGCGCCCGAAGGTAAAAAGCTGGTGGTTAGCGACCTGTCGAACATCGAAGGGCGCAAGCTGGCCTGGCTTGCCGGTGAGCAGTGGAAACTGGACGCGTTCAGGGAGTACGACGAGGGGACCGGCCCCGACCTCTATAAACTGGCCTACGCCCGCGCCTTCAACATCTCGCCGGATGATGTTGATAAATACCAGCGTCAGATCGGCAAGGTGATGGAGCTCGGCCTCGGCTTTGGCGGTGGCGTTGCGGCGTTTCTTACCTTTGCCCTTGTATATGGTCTGGACCTCGACAAGCTGGCGAACGCCGCGCTACCTAATATCCCTCGCGACGTTATCCGCGAAGCGAAAAGCTGGTATGACGAATCGGTAAAACGTAAGGCGACCTACGGCCTGTCTGAGCGCGTATTTATTGCCTGTGACTCGCTTAAACGTCTCTGGCGCAGAGCGCACCCGGCAACCTGCGATTTCTGGTATGAGCTCGAGCGCACCGTCCGCGCCGCAATAGCCACACCGAAAAAAACGCTGTACTGCAGTTATCTGAAAATCCGCCGCGATGGCGCATGGCTGCGCATACAGCTGCCATCCGGGCGAGCACTCTGTTACCCGTCCCCGTCCATCGAGAAGGGGAATATCACCTATCAGGGCGTTAACTCCTACTCGCGCAAATGGCAGCGGCTCAAAACCTACGGTGGAAAGCTGGTGGAAAACGTCACACAGGCGGCCGCCCGTGATGTTCTGGCCGGAAACATGCCGCTGATCGAGGACGCCGGTTACAGCATTGTGCTGACGGTACACGACGAAGTTATTTGCGAAGCACCGGACACCGACGATTTTAACGATAAAGCGCTTTCTGCGCTGCTCTCCACTAACCCCGAATGGGCGCCAGATATCCCGCTGAACGCTGGCGGCTTCGAGGCGTACCATTACAGAAAAGAGTGAGTTATGACACAGGATGAAGTTAAAGCGCTGTTCGTCTACGAACCACTGACGGGGTTATTGCGTCGTGTTGGTGGTCGTAAGCCCTACCCGTGGCACGGTACGGGTAAGAATCAGCGGTATCTTGCAACCACTATCGGTAGAAAAACCTACTACTTGCACCAACTCGTCTGGCTCTACCACCACGGATCCATACCACCGATGCTGGACCACATAAACCGTGACCCGCGTGATTGCAGGATAGAAAACCTTCGAGTCTGCAATAACGCCCAGAATCAATACAACATTGCAAAGCGTAGGCACAACACATCCGGTTTCAAAGGCGTTGTGTTTCACCCTAATTGCCCGCGAAAGCCATGGCAGGCAAAAATCGTAATCCGAGGACGAGTTAAAAACCTCGGGTATTTTCCCACAAAAGAGCAGGCAGCAGAGGCTTACGCCAAAGGCGCGGAGCTTTACGCAGGAGAGTTTGCCAGCTCACTCTGAGGTATCTCCTATGTCATTCGAAAAACACGACAGCCCGTTGTATTTCCGGTCTGCAAGAGAGGCTATGCGCCTTGAGCAGGCTGGCGAATATGACCGGGCGGCGAAAGTATGGGCCAAAGCAAACCAGGAATCCCGCAACCCTGTTAACCAGCAGTGGAGCGATAACCGCGCTGATTTCTGCATCATGCAAAACATCCGCGAGAAGCGTAAAGAGGCAGAGGTATGAAGATTCTGCTCCGGTTAGTCCTGTGGGGCGGAGGTATCGCCCTTTTTATCATGCTGCTGGGATGGGCGGGGGAATCAGACAGGAATGACTGTGAAGAGCGCATAGCCAAAGAACTAAGCACAACCGCGGTGTATATAAACGGTCACTGCATGGTCAAAGGCTACGGCCGCTTTGACGGGAGATAGCGCCATGGCCTACGAACGTGAAAACCTCATCGAAAAGCACCTCGTCGCCGAAGTAAAAAAGGCTGGCGGTGTGGCTTATAAGTTTATATCGCCCGGTCACCGTTCAGTACCTGATCGCATTGTTCTGCTACCCGGCGGTCGCATCGTCTTTGTCGAATGCAAAGCACCCGGCAAACCACCACGCGCCGACCAGCTGCGCGAGCATGAACGGCTGCGTGCGCTGGGCTTTACCGTGGTGGTACTGGATAGCAAAAATCTGGAAGAGATTCTTCAAAGAGACAGATGCCAAGTATCATCAAAACAATGCCTATAAAAATTTATTTTATCTTCGTCTTTGACCCTTCTAAATTTAATTTTGTCATCGTAGGGAATCAATACAAAGTCTTTATCGTAGGCATCACAACGCCCGAGGATGAAACCATTACTACTTTTTGACAATAGTATAAAGGGTGCGTCAGTTGTTGTCGAAAGCCCATTTTCACCATTATCGTACTCCGGATACGATACTTTATTAGACGTTGAGTTAACGAATCCAGCAAGAAATGACAGCACCAAAAGACACATTGTACCCAAGACAGCCGATGTGATCTTATTTGTTGGATTTGATTTAAAAACACCATTCCAAATAACAATCATAATCATAAAAACCACAACAATAATGCCAAGTGATACCAAGAAAATGGCTTTCCCACTATATATCAACATAAACAATTTAATGGGATTTAATATATTAAAGGTGTAAACGCTCATAATCCACAATGAATAAACACCAGAAATCACAAACCATAAAATCGATGATCTTTTCGGCAAATCAAACCAAAAAACGCAAAAGAGAGGTAGATATATTGTCGATATTTTAAATGAAGTTATCAGGATAATGTTAATGTTTATATCTATAAACTCTATTGGATATTTAAAATAATAGCTCTCCCCAGCTAAGTAGGCATAAGTCAAGATATAAAGCAACGCTGATATAGTAGGTATTGACGAAAAATCTTTGAGGAATTCTCGACCTGAAATTTTCATTATTTATATCCAAGTTTATATGAATGAGACGATTATATGTCCAACCCACATACTTTCCTACCCCACCCTTATCAAGTTCTAATCATTAACCACCAAATCGACATCCTGCGCTGCAACATCTGGGCGGGTATGGGCATGGGTAAAACCGTGGCGACACTCACCACGCTGGAAGATCTCTTCATGGCGGGCGCGGAAACACAGCCCGCGCTGGTCCTTGCGCCGCTGCGCGTGGCCGCCAGCACCTGGCCGGATGAAGCAGTGAAATGGAGGCATCTGCGCAATATCGAAGTGCAGCCGATTGTTGGTAACGCCAAAGCGCGCGCTGCGGCGCTGGCGAACAGTAACGCGAGCGTTTTTACCATCAACTACGACAATCTGGTCTGGCTGGTTGAAACGCTGGGAGACCGCTGGCCGTTCGGTACCGTCATCCCCGACGAAAGCACCCGGCTGAAATCCTTCCGGCTGCGCGGTGGCGGTAAGCGCGCGGCGGCGCTGGGTAAAGTCGCACATAAGCACGTCCGGCGCTGGATGAACCTCACCGGTACGCCAGCACCAAACGGCCTGGTGGATTTGTGGGGGCAGGCGTGGTTTGTCGATCAGGGCCAGCGTCTCGGGCGCACCTACGGCGCGTTTACCTCCCGCTGGTTCAATTCAATACAGTTTCCGGGGCAAAGCTGGACGAAGCTGGAGCCGTTCGCACACTCGCAGGACGAGATACAGCGAGCGTTAGCCGATGTGACCATATCGCTGGATGCCGCTGACTGGTTTGATATCCAGGAACCCATCCATAACGTGATCCGCGTGGACATGCCGCCGAAGGCCCGCCAGCAGTATCGCGAAATGGAAAAGGAAATGTTCCTTGAGCTGAACGGCGAAGGCATCGAAGCGCCAAACGCCGCGGCAAAAACGGTGAAGTGTCTGCAAATTGCCAGCGGTGCGGTATATACCGACGACGCCGGAAGCTGGTCAGAACTGCATGACGCGAAGCTGCAGGCGCTGGACAGCATACTGACGGAAGCAGCTGGTGCGCCGGTGCTGGTGGCCTACCACTGGAAACACGACCTTGAACGTTTGCTTAAAGCATTCCCTCGCGGCCGCCACCTCGACCAGGGTCCACAGACCCTTCGCGACTGGAACGCCGGAAAGATACCGGTCCTGTTCGCGCACCCGGCAAGCGCAGGCCACGGCCTGAATATGCAGGATGGCGGCAACATACTGGTGTTTTTCTCGCACTGGTGGGATCTGGAGCAGTACCAGCAAATTATCGAACGCATCGGGCCAACCCGGCAGATTCAGGCCGGACACAACCGCCCAGTGTTCATTCACCACATTATCACCGCCGACACTATGGACGAAATGGTGATGGAGCGACGTAACTCAAAACGAACAGTGCAGGACATCCTGCTCGATGCCATGAAAAAGAGAGGTATAGCATGACACCGGTTATCTCTGATACTGACCTGATTAACATCAAAGAGGTTGAGCGCTCTGTTGGCCTGAAAAAATCCAGCATTTATGAGCGCATCAGTAATAACGAATTCCCGAAGCCCAAGAAGCTCGGGAGCCGAACCTCCCGCTGGGTACGCGGCGAGGTAGAAGAGTGGAAAAAACAGTTTCTTTAAATCAAACGCAGCTGGTCAATATAATCCGCATACCACTGCATCATTTCCCGACGCCCTTCCATATAGAGGGCATGGTTATAAACCCCGCGAATATTATTCTTGTCCACATGAGCGATCTGGAGTTCAACCCAGTCAGAGTTGAATCCTCTATCGTTCAGTATGGTGCTGAACGTATGCCGGAAGCCATGCCCTACAACCCTTCCCTTATACCCCAGCGTGTGGATCATCCTGTTTATTGTGTTCTCGCTCATGACCTTTGACGGGTCATTCCTGCCGGGGAACATATTCACGTATCGACCTGTAAGACCGTGCAACTCTTTCAGCAAGACAACAAGCTGGTCGGAAAGCGGTACCAGGTGCGGGCGATCCATCTTCATAAATTCGGCGGGTATCTCCCATAGCCGATTATCGAAATCTACCCATTCCCATTTTGAGTGCCGCAGTTCGTAGGTACGCAGCCCCGCCAGCATCATGATCTGCAAACCCAGCCGGGGAAGCGGACTCCCCTTGTAACCCTCAAGCGCCGCCAGAAAATCGGGTAGCTCTTCCGCTGTCAGGAACGGGAAGGATTCACCTTTATGGCCGGTCATTGCGCTATTCAGTTCGCTGACGGGGTTGTACTTCGCGCGCCCGGTCGCAACAGCATAACTGAATACCTCGCCGCACCATCGGCGCGTTTTAGCTGCTTTCTCAGTTGCGCCGCGATTCTCAATTTTACGCAGCGCCGTCAGCATCTGGACGGGCTCGATCTCAGCAACCGTTAACTTACCAACCGCCGGAAAAATATCCTTATTGAATGCTTCGAGAATGTCAGAGGCATAGCCAGGCGACCAGCGCGGCTTCTTAAACTCATGCCACTCGATGGCAATATCTTTAAAGGTAATAGAGTTTGCTGCGGCAGCTGCAACGTGGCTTTTGACCTTTACCGGATCCACACCAGCTGCAACACTTCGCCGGGCTTCATCTCGCTTTTCGCGAGCCGCGGCCAGTGAAACCGCCGGATACACACCGAGCGCCAGCATCTTTTCTCTACCGGCGAAGGTATAGCGATATCGCCAGTATTTCGCTCCACTGGTTTTCACCAGCAGAATAAGCCCGTTACCGTCTGGCAGTTTGTAGTCTTTCTCGCCAGGCTTTGCCGTCTCGACCTGTCGCGCATTTAGTTTCATAGGTACCCGCCTCAAACTCAGATACCCGTCTATGTACCCGTTTTAAATTTGGATTGCAACGGTAAAAAGTGGATAACACTGGACAAACAGAACGGTCAATTACAAGAAAAACAAGGAAAAATAGACGATTGGGGATGATACTGGAGGAAAAAATGGTGCCGATAATAGGAGTCGAACCTACGACCTTCGCATTACGAATGCGCTGCTCTACCAACTGAGCTATATCGGCCCTGAGAAGGGTGTGTTCACGCGGGTGAATCACGGGATAGAAGGTTAAAACTAACCGGGCGGTGCGTCAATAGCCTTGCTACTCAACCGGCTATTTTTGCACCGCTCGACATTAATTACGCACGAATCGTACCATCGCCAAAGCCGATCCACTTATAGGTGGTAAGCGCTTCAAGCCCCATCGGACCGCGGGCATGTAATTTCTGCGTGCTGACCGCCACTTCTGCGCCAAGCCCAAACTGCCCGCCATCGGTAAAACGGGTAGAGGCGTTGACATAAACCGCAGCGGAATCCACTTCGTTCACGAAACGCGCAGCATTATGCATATCACACGTCAAAATCGCATCGGAGTGCTGAGTACCATGTTCGCGAATGTGGGCGATAGCGCCATCCATATTTTCGACCACCACAACGTTCAGATCCAGAGACAGAAACTCGTTATCCAGCTCTTCCGGTTTCAGCGGCACCAGTTTGGCAGGACCATGCAGTGCCTGTATGACGGTTTCATCCCCATGCAGCGTCACGCCACTCTCCGCCATCTGCTTGCTCAGCGCAGGCAAAAAACGTTCTGCGATGTCCTGATGCACCAGCAAGGTTTCCACCGTGTTACAAGTGCTCGGGCGCTGGGTTTTGGCGTTGACGATAATCTTCAGCGCCGGGGCGATGTCTGCGCTGCTATCGACAAAAATATGGCACACGCCAATCCCGCCGGTAATCACTGGGATTGTGGATTGCTCGCGGCACAGTTTATGCAAGCCTGCGCCGCCGCGCGGGATCAGCATATCGATGTACTTATCCATACGCAGCATTTCATTGACCAGCGAACGATCCGGATTATCAATTGCCTGAACCGCTGCCTCCGGTAAACCGCAAGCTTTCAGTGCCTTCTGAATGACACGAACGGTTGCGGCATTCGTGCGATGCGTCTCTTTCCCACCGCGTAGAATCACCGCATTACCGGTTTTCAGACACAAAGAAGCCACATCAACGGTAACATTCGGACGCGCCTCATAGATAACGCCAACCACGCCCAACGGCACGCGGCGGCGCTCCAGACGTAGCCCGCTGTCCAGCAGACCGCCGTCGATCACCTGCCCGACCGGGTCGGCGAGATTACAGACCTGGCGCACATCGTCAGCAATCGCTTTCAGACGCGCAGGGGTCAGCGCCAGGCGGTCCAGCATCGCTTCGCTCAGGCCGTTGGCTCGCGCCTGCTCAACATCTTGTACGTTCGCGCTGAGGATACTTTCCATTTGCGCTTCCAGTTCATCGGCTATTTTTTCCAGCACGCGATTTTTTTCGCCGCTGGAGAGCAGCGCCAGCTTATACGACGCCGCTTTAGCAGCAATGCCCATTTGTTCCAGCATATGCCTGTTCCTTATCGAGTAATCATGTCATCACGATGAACAGCGACCGGGCCATATTCATAGCCCAGAATCGCATCGATTTGTTGAGAGTGGTGGCCGGCTATCCGCCGCAGAGCATCACTGTTATAACGGCTGACGCCATGAGCGATATCACGCCCTTGCAGGTTACAAATTCTGATGACCTCCCCCCGCGAGAAATTGCCCGTCACGCTTTTGATGCCTTTTGGCAGAAGTGAACTGCCACGTTCCAGCATTGCCGCGGTCGCACCTTCATCAACCGTAATTTCGCCTGCCGGCGGCGCCCCGAAGATCCAACGTTTGCGGTTCTCCAGCGGCGAGGCTTGCGCATGAAAACGGGTGCCGACGGAAATCCCCTCCATCACATCGCCGATCACGCCCGGTTTACTGCCTGAGGCAATAATCGTATCAATACCCGCGCGACAGGCCACGTCTGCCGCCTGAAGCTTAGTGCTCATACCACCGGTCCCCAGTCCGGAAACGCTGTCTCCCGCGATAGAGCGCAGCGCATCGTCAACGCCATACACATCTTTGATAAGCTCCGCCTGCGGATTGCTACGCGGATCGGCGGTAAATAATCCTTGCTGATCGGTCAGCAGCAGCAGTTTATCCGCGCCTGCCAGGATCGCAGCCAGCGCGGAGAGGTTATCGTTATCGCCCACTTTAATTTCCGCTGTCGCAACGGCATCATTTTCATTGATAACCGGCACAATATGGTTATCCAGTAATGCACGCAGCGTATCGCGGGCGTTCAGAAAGCGCTCTCTGTCTTCCATATCCGCACGCGTCAACAGCATCTGCCCGATATGGATACCGTAAATTGAAAACAACTGCTCCCACAGTTGAATCAGGCGGCTTTGCCCTACCGCCGCCAGAAGCTGTTTAGAGGCGATCGTTGCCGGCAGTTCCGGGTAGCCGAGATGTTCACGTCCGGCGGCAATCGCGCCAGAGGTAACAATAACAATACGATGTCCCGCGGCGTGTAGCTGCGCACACTGGCGGACAAGTTCTACGATATGGGCACGGTTCAGGCGGCGCGATCCGCCTGTTAGCACGCTGGTGCCGAGTTTTACGACCAGCGTCTGGCTGTCACTCATGATTCTCTGCCGTTCAAAATAAGAAATAAAGACCAAATGAACGTTTTAGCAGGACTGGCTCCGGTTGCCAACAACCTGTACGCGTAGCGTGAAATTTTGTTGCGCAGGATCAGCAAGCGTAGCGGCAGAATTTGACCATTTTATTACCGCAACAATTAAACATATTTTTTTAAAAAAATTCTCACTTTGTCATAAATCTTTCATTACCGAACGTTAAAAACCTTCCTGTTTTTTACCGGGTCTCCCGACAAATCATAGCGCGTAATTAAAACAGGAATGGAAATGAATAAGAGCACTCTGGCAATAGTGGTGAGTATCATCGCATCAGCATCTGTTCACGCCGCCGAGGTTTACAATAAAAACGGTAATAAGCTTGATGTGTATGGAAAAGTTAAAGCCATGCACTATATGAGCGATTATGACAGCAAAGATGGCGATCAAAGCTACGTTCGTTTTGGTTTTAAAGGCGAAACGCAAATTAACGATCAATTGACCGGCTACGGGCGCTGGGAAGCTGAATTTGCCGGTAATAAAGCCGAAAGTGATTCGTCCCAGCAAAAAACCCGCCTGGCCTTTGCTGGCCTGAAATTAAAAGATATCGGTTCTTTTGACTATGGACGTAACCTGGGCGCGCTGTACGATGTTGAGGCCTGGACGGATATGTTTCCCGAATTCGGCGGCGACTCTTCCGCCCAGACCGATAATTTTATGACTAAACGCGCCAGCGGGCTGGCGACTTACCGCAATACCGATTTCTTCGGCATCGTTGATGGACTGGATCTTACCTTACAGTATCAGGGGAAAAACGAAAATCGCGATGTGAAAAAGCAAAACGGCGACGGCTTCGGCACATCCGTGAGCTATGATTTCGGCGGCAGCGATTTTGCCGTCAGCGGCGCTTATACTCTCTCCGATCGCACCAGGGAGCAAAATCTGCAGCGCCGCGGTACGGGCGATAAAGCCGAAGCCTGGGCTACGGGTGTAAAGTATGACGCTAATGATATTTATATTGCGACTTTCTATTCAGAAACCCGCAACATGACGCCAGTTTCCGGCGGATTTGCCAATAAAACCCAAAATTTCGAAGCGGTTATCCAGTATCAGTTTGATTTTGGTCTGCGTCCGTCATTAGGCTATGTGCTGTCAAAAGGCAAAGATATTGAGGGCGTCGGCAGTGAGGATTTGGTGAATTACATTGACGTTGGCGCAACCTATTACTTCAACAAAAATATGTCCGCGTTTGTAGATTACAAAATCAATCAGCTTGATAGCGATAACACGTTAGGCATTAATGACGATGATATTGTGGCAATAGGGTTGACCTACCAGTTCTGATAAGTCGCATTGTGCCTGATGGCGCTACGCCATCAGGCATGGCAGCAGGGTTATGCCGACAGTTTTACCGGCTCGTCGTTGAAATCGTCAGACGGCTCCAGCGCCAGCTCCATAGAAATCAGCAGGTCGCGTAGCTTTTCATGAAACTCGCGTAGCGTGTATTCCAGTCGCTCCACCACTTCGGTTTCGTTAATCGGCACTGCGGTCCAGTTGCCCTCTTTATCAAACAAACCAAACTGATAACGATAAGTGAAGCGTTTCTCTTGTGCTTCCAGCTCCATCCACCAGCCCCAAAATTCACGCTTCTCTGGCGCGGGCTTCACGTTGACGCAAACTGCCAGGCAATCGAAAAAAAAACGATTGTCTTCGCACTGCCCTTCCCGGATATAGGGGCCAAGCGCGGTAAATTTCTTGATCAATCTACTTTTCGGGTGTCCACTCGGTAACGTCATTGCGATCTCCTTTAATGAAGCAACTGTTTTACCAAATCAATAGAATTTATCAATCTATTAACACAATCTATGATTAATCCAGTCGGTAATTTCTTGCAGCGCGTGGTCAAAATTGCGGTACACCGGGTTAAAAGGGATCTCTATCAGCTTACCGTCTGAAGATGATGTTGTAATTAAGCGAGACTCTTCTTCCGGGCTGAAAGGATCGTTTTTCCAGAAGCCGGAAAGCATTGGCGTAGGACAACGTCTGCCCAGTAGCCCCTGTACTTTCAACGAATAGCGATTGAGCTCCACACGTAGCGCCTCATCCGAAGCATCATGCATACCCAGACGGCTGGCCAGCACATCCAGATACATCTCCGGCACCGTGCTCTGTCGTTGCGGATCGCTAAGTAGCGCATGGACCACCGGCCCCAGGCAAGCCACCGCTTTCAAACGCGGCGCTTCCAGATAGGCCAGACGCACCGCAACATTGGCGCCAAAACGGAAACCAAACGCCGCAACACGGGTATGATCTACCCAGGGGACATTAGGAAGCGCTTTTAACACATGCTGGTGGAGCAAGCTGGAATCCTGGGTTAATTTCCACTTTGATGAAAATCCAACCGAAGGCATATCAAGCGTTAACATCGCGATACCGCGCGGCGCGAAATAGCGTTCATACAGGGTGTAATAGTCGGTTTGCATGGCGTCCAGGCCGCCGCACATGAGCACCGTCGGAAACGGACCATCCCCTTTCGGCATATGTAAAAACGCGGTGACAGGCGAACCGCCAGGAACGGCAAATTCCATTTCACGTAACGAGCCGGGCAACCGCTGCGCGGCCTCTTCATAGGCGCGATTCGCCAGCGCCTGCGCCTGCTCCGCCAGCTCATCGCCCTTCAAATGCGGGTAGGCGGCAATGTTATAGAGCGTTGAGGCATGAAGCCAGTAGCGTCCGCTGCGCATGGCGTCCTGTTCCTGACAGGCTTTCTGCTGCCAGTCCATCGCCTGCTTTGCCCACTCATAAATCCAGTTGCCGCCGCGGTAACCGATGACCGTATCGTATAAATCATCATCCGTTCGCTCTGCGTCGCTCATCACAATGCGCGCCTGCACATCAAGGATTTCTCGTGGGTCAACGCCGCGCCAAATCCACATCAGGCGGTTTATCATGCGATACCAGTGCGGAACGTTCTTACCGTCCAGCGCGGATTGCATGGGCGGCTGCGACCCACGATTGAACCGACGGACAAGGGTAGACGTTTCAGTATGTTTAAAGCGGGGTTTGAACAGGGTTTCGCTGAGGTTAGCCTGTGTCATTCGTGCAGCCTCCTTGGATACTCATAGAGGCTTATTGTAACCAATAAAACAGCGCCCGGCATTGCCGGGCGCTCTGAAAAGCTGCTGATTAACGACCTGAAATCGGCGGTACAAATACCACACCCATATCCCAGGGCTGCTCAATCCAGGTGTTCTGAGGAATATCAATAACATAATCATCAACCAGCGGACGGCCCGCCGGTTTAGCGAAAATCGTGACGAAATGCGCTTTAGGGTACATTTCGCGAATCGCGACGGCGGTACCGCCGGTATCGACCAGATCGTCGATGACGATAAAGCCTTCGCCGTCGCCTTCTGCACGTTTCAGCACTTTCAGTTCGCGCTGGTTATCGTGATCGTAGCTGGAGATGCATACGGTATCGACATGACGAATGCCCAATTCACGCGCCAGTAGTGCGCCCGGTACAAGGCCGCCACGACTTACGGCAATAATGCCTTTCCATTGTTCTGAAGGCATGAGGCGGCTCGCCAGTTTGCGTGCGTGAATCTGCAACATGTCCCAGGTGACGACGTATTTTTCGCTCATGTGAAGTGTCCCAGCCTGTTTATCTACGGCTTAAAAAGTGTTCGAGGGGGAAATAGTTGCGCGAGATTATAGAGACCTGACGCGCTAAAAACCAGTGTTTAGCGGAATCCACGCCTCTTTTTGTATGCTTTATACTACCCGCAGGCGGAGAAAGTGGTATTCTCAGTCGCATCTCGTAAGAGTTATCAATTCCGCTAACCCTGTGGCCTGTAAGAACGTTTTTCAGACCACCGCCAAGGAGACTTATCGTGTCTGAACTGTCTCAGTTATCACCACAACCTTTGTGGGATATTTTTGCCAAAATCTGTTCTATTCCTCACCCGTCCTATCACGAAGAGCAACTCGCGGAACATATTGTGAGTTGGGCCAAAGAGAAAGGCCTTTACGTGGATCGCGACCAGGTCGGTAATATTCTGATCCGTAAGCCCGCCACTGCAGGTATGGAAAATCGCAAGCCGGTCGTTTTACAGGCGCATCTGGATATGGTGCCGCAAAAAAATAGCGACACCGTTCACGACTTCACTACAGATCCTATCCAGCCTTATATTGATGGCGAATGGGTTAAAGCGCGCGGTACTACGCTCGGCGCCGACAATGGTATTGGAATGGCTTCTGCGTTAGCGGTACTGGCTGATGATAATGTCGTCCATGGCCCGCTGGAAGTGCTGCTGACCATGACCGAAGAAGCCGGCATGGATGGCGCGTTCGGCCTCCAGTCCGGCTGGTTGCAGGCCGACATCCTGATCAACACCGACTCTGAAGAAGAAGGTGAGATCTATATGGGCTGCGCAGGCGGCATCGATTTTACCTCTAATCTGCCGTTGACCCGTGAAGCTGTACCCGCAGGATTTGCGTGCTTTAAGCTAACCCTGAAAGGTCTGAAAGGCGGCCACTCCGGTGGTGAAATTCACCTCGGCCTTGGCAATGCCAACAAATTGCTGGCGCGTTTTCTGGCCGGGCACGCAGAAGAACTGGATCTGCGTCTGATCGATTTCAACGGCGGCACGCTGCGTAACGCGATTCCGCGCGAAGCGTTCGCTACCCTCGCCGTTTCCGCAAACAACGTAGGCGCTCTGAAAACATTAGTGAACGCTTACCAGGATATTCTGAAAAACGAACTGGCGGAAAAAGAGAAAAACCTGACGCTGCAACTCAATGAGGTTGCTAGTGATAAAGCCGCATTGACCGCGCCGTCACGCGATACCTTTGTGCGCCTGCTGAACGCAACGCCGAACGGCGTGATCCGCAATTCAGACGTAGCGAAAGGCGTAGTGGAAACATCGCTAAACGTTGGCGTGGTCACAATGTCTGATGCGAATGTCGAAATTCACTGCCTGATTCGCTCTCTTATCGACAGCGGTAAAGATTATGTGGTGAGTATGCTGGATTCGCTGGGCAAGCTGGCTGGCGCGAAAACCGAAGCAAAAGGCAGCTATCCTGGCTGGCAGCCCGATGCGAACTCGCCGGTCATGCACCTGGTGCGGGAAACCTATCAGCGTCTGTTCAACAAGACACCGAACATCCAGATTATCCACGCCGGCCTGGAATGCGGTCTGTTTAAGAAACCCTATCCGGATATGGACATGGTTTCTATTGGGCCTACCATTACCGGACCTCACTCTCCGGATGAGCAGGTACATATCGAAAGCGTCGGCCACTACTGGACTCTGCTGACCGAATTGCTGAAAGCGATTCCTGCGAAGTAAGAAAGCGCTAAAATGCCCGTCCCATTTCTGGACGGGCTAGCAATATGGAATATCGGGTATCCATTGCCAGATAACCTCTCCTGAATACGCTGAA
The DNA here is from genome assembly GCF_020181675.1 of Salmonella sp. A7. Lineage (NCBI taxonomy): Bacteria > Pseudomonadati > Pseudomonadota > Gammaproteobacteria > Enterobacterales > Enterobacteriaceae > Salmonella > Salmonella sp. A7. The sequence goes on from NZ_CP084001.1 coordinate 3,511,065, forward strand.
ATAGCGCTGCGGCTACACGCGAATAGCCAGACAGCCCGATAACAGCGCCGGTAACACCGAATTATTGTGGCGTAAACGCCATTCCTTTAAATATCCGCAGCGGATTGCCGCGCTCAATCTGATGATGGAACAGACGCCTTTCAGACTTCAACGCCGCACACTCATTTTGCCGTTGCTGTTCCAGCCGCCAGGCAATCAGCAGCCGGGCCAGACGCTTATTCGCATGTTGACTGCGCTCCGACTGAACCTTCACGCTAATCCCGCTCACCAGGTGCGTGGCCCGCACTGCCGAGTCGGTTTTATTAACGTGCTGCCCACCCGGGCCGGAAGAGCGCAGAGTCTCGAAACGAATCTCATCAGACTGTATGTGTTCGTCGGCGGAAAAGCGCCCAATGCCGACGTACCAGTTTTTTCGCCCATGGTGCGGGCGATACGGGCTGGTACAAATCCACAGTAACGTGCCGCACCAACGTTCACTGAAAGCCATAGCTTTTTCGCCGTCCAGCGAGACCAGCGCGGAACGCAGCGTGTCTGGTAATCGTCCCGGCTCTGTTTCAAGCCGTGTCAACGATACCTTTTCTCTGGCGGCTTCTTTCGTCAGACAATCCAGCGCTTTTTTTACCGCCAGACAACACTCGTCCGGTCCCTGTGCGGAAGAAAGTTGCAGTAAGATCATGCGCTTTTCTCCCCTGAGGTTTTCAGCGTCAGCACCGGACGCAGGCAGGCAACTGGCGTAATCAGTCCGGCGTCTGCCAGACAATCCACCACGCTATCGATGGATTTATACGCCTGCGGCGCTTCCTCATAAATGAGCTGGCGATCGCGGCAAATCACCCGGCTACCCATCCCGGTACGGCAGAGCTGTCGCGGGGTAAATTTTGCCGATAACCGGTCTTTACACTCAGTACGCATCCATTTGCGTCCCGCGCCATGCGCCAGGGAGAAGAGGCTCTCCTCGCTGACGACGGGTTTCACCAGCCAGCTATAATCGCCGCGCGAGCCGGGGATAATCACCAGTCCCTGCCCATCTGGCGTAGCGCCTTTACGATGCAGCCACCCCGCCTCACCCGCGACAGTACAGGGTTCAACGAAGTTATGCGCCACATCCAGCCGCGGTTCGCCCTCAGCCCTGAGCTGTTGCAGTATCCGGCGGGCAATCAGCGCGCGATTACTGCGGGCAAATGCCAGCGCATCGTCATGTTCTGCAAGGTAGCGGCGCGCATCGTCGCTATCTTCCGGCAAACCGTTATGCGAAAACGCCTCCACATGACGACGCAGGATAGCTTGCCCCAGACCGCGTGAACCACTGTGTACCAACAGTAATAACTGCGCTTTTTGCAACCCCGACAAAGCGAACGAATCAGCATCGACGATGCGATCGACCTGCTGCAGCTCGGCAAAATGATTGCCGCCGCCAATGGAACCCAGCGCAGAGCGCCACGAATGATGCTGCATTGCGGCGGGGACATTCTCCTCCAGCCACTGCGCGTCCGCCACGTCAGTCAGCGACGCCAGCCGCTTCTCCAGTTTATCGGCGTTACATTTACGCCCTAAAATATCCGTTTGCCATAACGCCATGCCGCAGCCGATATCGTTGCCGACCAGCGCCGGATAAAAGCGTCCACGCGAGAAAAAGGCTGCGCCAATAGGGTAGCCGCGCCCCGGATGCAGATCTGGCATCCCGATAACGCGTCTCATACCGGTTAACTTAGCCGTCGTATATAATTGTTGGATCGCGGAATCTTCGATCCACAGGTTATCTGATGCGATAGAAAATACCACATCTGATAAAGGACGAATATAATTGCCCATATACCATTCCATATATGAATTAAAAAATCAGGAAATGGCAGACTAATCCAGAGCAATAAGAGAAAATTAATCCTGGAAATGTCTGCAAAGTGCGTTCAGAGAATAAAGTGTCATGATGAACCTCCTTTGCAGTTATTGAGAATGAGAAAACGCGGGTATAGTAATACTGAAATTTAGATGGCGCAATCGTAATAGTGATAAAATCTTAATGGCCTGACTTATAACCCTAACACCAACTGTCGTTCCAATTGAGGGTCGAGCAGCGTTACGTGTAGCCCCACCAGCCGTACGCCGCGCTCGCCGCGACGCTCGTTCCAGGTTTTACGGGCGGTGGTAATTAAGTCTTCTTTATTTAATTGCGGCCAGACATGTTCCTGAGTGGTTTGCTGAAAATCATTAAATTTTAATTTAACGCCCTGTCGGGCAATCAGTAAATCGGGCTTCACTATAGCCAGACGACGCTCCAGCTCCGGATATAAATGCTCAATAATAGCCTCGCAGTCCGACCATTCATGAATATCCTCCGCCAGAGTACGCTCAACGCCTACCGATTTACGCAGCCTTTCGCTGTTAACATCACGCTCGTCAATACCCTGACTACGCTCCCATAATACCCGGCCAAATTTACCAAAGCGTTTGAGAAGCATCGCCAGATCGCACTGTTGAATATCCCCGCAGGTTCTTAACCCCATATTTTCCAGTTTGGCGGCGGAAACTTTCCCCACGCCTGGAATTTTGGCTAACGGCAACGTTTTAAGAAAGTCGGGTACATCGGCTGGCGTAATAACATATTGCCCGTTCGGTTTATTGAGATCGGAGGCGATCTTCGCCAGAAATTTCACTGGCGCAACGCCGGCAGAAGCGGTGAGTTGCAGTTCATTGAAAATAGTCTGACGAATCTCCCTGGCGATCAGAGTCGCCGAACCATAACAGTGCGGGCTGTCAGTCACATCCAGCCAGGCTTCATCCAGCGAGAGCGGTTCAATCAGTGAAGTGTAGCGGGAAAAGATGTCACGTACATGCCGCGAAGCCTCTTTATAGGCGTCAAAGCGGCCAGGCAGTAAGGTGAGATGAGGGCACAGCTTTAGCGCCATGGCAGTCGGCATCGCGCTGCGTACGCCAAACTGGCGCGCAGGATAGTTGGCGGTACTGATAACGCCTCTTCGCTCACGACTCCCGCCAATGGCAATAGGGATATCGCGTAACGCCGGATTATCACGCATCTCTACCGCGGCAAAAAAACAGTCCATATCAACATGTATGATTTTGCGCATCGCTCGCCCCCACAATACTGTTTAAGTGTACAGTATGTTTTATTGCGCGCAAAGAGACATTCGCGTTAAAAATGCGACATATTCGAAGGTATGACGACGAAAGCGGCGGGAAAATTGTAAACGTACACACGGGGACTTGCGAAAAACTGCCGTGGTGCTAATGTGAGCGCTCCAAATCCAGATTACTCCGATTTGGGGACTCTTTTGCCGTTCTGGCGTGTGTAACCGTTTTATCAAGGAACAAGCAGTATGCGTAAAATCGCATTTTTTCTTGCGATGCTTCTGATGCCGTGCGTCTCATTTGCCGGTTTGCTGAGCAGCAGCAGCCCCGTCACGCCGGTCAGTAAAGAGTATAAGCAGCAGTTAATGGGCTCACCGGTCTATATTCAGATTTTTAAAGAAGAGCGCACTCTTGATCTCTACGTCAAAATGGGTGAGCAATACCAGTTGCTTGATAGCTACAAAATTTGCAACTATTCCGGCGGGTTAGGCCCGAAACGCCGTCAGGGCGATTTTAAAAGTCCGGAAGGGTTTTACAGCGTTCAGCGTAATCAACTCAAGCCAGACAGCCGTTTTTATAAGGCCATCAACATTGGTTTTCCCAATGCCTACGATCGCGCGCATGGCTATGATGGTAAATATCTGATGATTCACGGTGCCTGTGTTTCCGTCGGCTGCTATGCCATGACCGACAGCGGCATTGATGAGATTTTCCAGTTTGTCACCGCCGCGCTGGTCTTTGGTCAGCCGAGCGTGCAGGTGAGTATTTATCCGTTCCGGATGACCGACGCCAATATGCAGCGTCATAAATATTCTTATTACAAAGATTTCTGGGCGCAGCTAAAACCCGGCTACGATTATTTTGAACAGACGCATAAGCCGCCAACTGTTTCTATCGTTGATGGACGTTACGTCGTGAGCAAACCGTTGAGTCACGAAGTTGTTCAGCCACAGCTGGCCTCAAATTATACGCTCTCCGAGGCAAAATAACGCCCATTCGCCTGGCATAATCTTTTGCCAGGTTTCATTCCCCGTTAGCGGCTGGGTAGCAATCACGGTAACCACGTCATTTGGCGTGGTCTGTGAACTGAAATCAATTTCCATATCCTGATCCACCAGCGTGGCTACGCCAAACGGCGCCCGGCGAGTGATCCAGTGCAAATGGGTTGAGCAAAACGCCATCACATATCGCCCATCTGACAGCAGCATGTTAAAAACGCCTTTTTCACGTAATACCGTCGCCAGTGTCGCAATATATTTAAATACCGCTGTCATGTTGCCCGGCGTGCGGGGATAACGCTGCGTTAATTTATGCAATAGCCAGCAAAACGCTTTTTCGCTGTCGGTTTCCCCCACCGGACGAAAATTACCGGTTTCCAGCGACTTATAACCGTTGAGCTGACCGTTATGAGCATAAGTCCAGTTGCGTCCCCGTAATTCCCGGGTAAAAGGGTGTGTATTTTCCAGCGCCACTTCACCGCGATTAGCCTGACGGATATGGGCGATAACCGAGCAGGACTTGATCGGGTAATTCTGTACCAGTTTCGCAATCGGCGAATGGTAGCTCGGTTGCGGATCTTTAAACGTGCGACAGCCCTTTCCTTCGTAAAAGGTAATTCCCCAGCCGTCTTTATGCGGCCCGGTTCCGCCGCCACGCTGCACCAGTCCGGTGAAGCTAAAGCAGATATCCGTCGGCACATTGGCGCTCATCCCAAGCAGTTCGCACATACATCACCTCCACAAACGCCTTAAGCGGGAAGGCGTAATTTTTACAGCCAATCAAAACTCAAAATATCAAAGAAAACAATATGCTATACCCTAAATAATTCGAGTTGCAGGAAGGCGGTAAGGGAGGAAATCCCCAGGAACATAGATAACTATGTGACTGGGGTTTCTGAGCGCAACCAACGCACCTGCAGCTTGAAGTATGACGGGTATAGTTATTTAACCATCTCTTTTTCGATCAACTGAATCAAAATATGAATTACTTTGATATGAATTTCCTGAATACGATCGGCATAACCGAAGTGCGGTACGCGAATTTCAATATCCGCCGTTCCCGCCATTTTGCCGCCGTCTTTGCCGGTCAACGTAATCACTTTCATGCCTTTTTCACGGGCCGCGGCAATCGCTTTAATCACGTTACCAGAGTTACCCGACGTCGAGATCCCTAACAGGACATCGCCTTCGCGCCCTACCGCCTCAACGTAACGAGAGAAAATATAGTCATAGCCAAAATCATTACTGACGCAGGATATATGGCTAACATCAGAAATCGCAATTGCCGGGTAGCCCGGACGATTTTCACGATAACGACCTGTCAGCTCTTCAGCAAAGTGCATCGCATCGCAATGGGAGCCGCCGTTACCGCAGGAAAGTACCTTACCACCCGCTTTAAAACTGTCAGCCAACAGGACCGCCGCGCGCTGAATGGCGTGAATATTGGCGTCATCTTTTAAAAAATTAGCCAGCGTTTCCGCCGCTTCGTTCAGTTCGTTACGAATAAGATCCTGGTACATGAGGATATCCTTCAGCATGAATGTAAATGACAGTATGCAGTGTACCGGATAGCAGTACAGGCGAGAAGCATAAGCCGAATTAACGCCTCACGCTTTTGATTTTTCGTGCCCCCAAAAACGGCAACAATGTGAGCTTTGTTGTAATTATTTTGTAAACACATTGCTAAAAAATTTTACATCTACTACAACCTAATCATCACAAGTGGTCAGACCTCCTACAAGCAAGGGAGCTTTTCGTTATGATGATTTTGAGTATTATCGCTACGGTTGTTCTGCTCGGCGCATTGTTCTATCACCGCGTGAGTTTATTTCTCAGCAGCCTGATTCTGCTCGCCTGGACCGCCGCACTTGGCGTCGCTGGCCTGTGGTCCATCTGGCTGTTGGTTCCTCTGGCCATTATCCTCGTGCCGTTTAACCTCACACCGATGCGAAAATCAATGATTTCCGCACCGGTGTTCCGCGGCTTCCGTAAGGTCATGCCGCCGATGTCGCGCACTGAGAAAGAAGCGATTGATGCCGGTACAACCTGGTGGGAAGGCGATCTGTTCCAGGGCAAGCCTGACTGGAAAAAACTGCACAACTATCCGCAACCGCAACTCACTGCCGAAGAGCAAGCGTTTCTCGACGGTCCGGTAGAAGAAGCGTGCCGGATGGCGAACGATTTTCAGATTACCCATGAACTGGCGGATCTGCCGCCGGAACTGTGGGCTTACCTGAAAGAGCATCGTTTTTTTGCGATGATCATTAAAAAAGAGTATGGCGGGCTGGAGTTCTCCGCTTATGCGCAGTCCCGTGTACTGCAAAAACTGTCCGGCGTCTCCGGGATTCTGGCTATCACCGTCGGCGTTCCAAACTCACTCGGCCCTGGCGAGTTATTGCAGCACTATGGTACGGAAGAGCAGAAGAATCACTATCTGCCGCGACTGGCGCGCGGCCAGGAGATCCCCTGCTTTGCGCTGACCAGCCCGGAAGCAGGTTCTGATGCAGGCGCCATTCCGGATACCGGCGTGGTTTGCATGGGCGAATGGCAGGGCCAGCAGGTGCTGGGTATGCGCCTGACCTGGAACAAGCGTTACATTACGCTGGCGCCGATAGCTACCGTGTTGGGTCTGGCGTTTAAGCTTTCCGATCCGGATAGACTGTTAGGCGGAGAAGAAGAGCTGGGTATTACCTGCGCCCTGATCCCCACCTCAACGCCGGGTGTGGAAATTGGTCGTCGCCACTTCCCGCTTAACGTTCCGTTCCAGAATGGTCCAACCCGCGGTAACGATATTTTCGTGCCTATTGATTATATTATCGGCGGCCCCAAAATGGCCGGACAGGGCTGGCGTATGCTGGTGGAATGTTTGTCGGTAGGACGCGGTATTACCCTGCCGTCCAACTCCACTGGCGGGGTGAAATCCGTCGCGCTGGCAACCGGCGCCTATGCTCACATTCGTCGTCAGTTCAAAATTTCTATCGGCAAGATGGAAGGTATTGAGGAACCGCTGGCGCGTATTGCAGGTAACGCTTATGTGATGGATGCCGCCGCATCGTTAATCACCTACGGCATTATGCTGGGCGAAAAACCGGCGGTACTGTCGGCTATCGTGAAGTACCACTGCACCCACCGCGGCCAGCAGTCAATTATCGACGCGATGGATATCACAGGGGGTAAAGGCATTATGCTGGGCGAGAGCAACTTCCTGGCGCGTGCTTACCAGGGCGCGCCTATCGCGATCACCGTGGAAGGCGCGAATATCCTGACCCGTAGCATGATGATCTTTGGTCAGGGCGCCATTCGCTGCCATCCTTATGTACTGGAAGAGATGGCCGCAGCGCAGAATAATGATGTGAATGCCTTTGATAAGCTGTTGTTTAAACATATTGGTCATGTCGGCAGCAATACCGTTCGCAGTTTCTGGCTTGGCCTGACCCGCGGATTAACGAGCCATACGCCAACCGGCGACGCCACGAAGCGTTATTACCAGCATCTGAACCGACTGAGCGCAAACCTGGCGCTGCTGTCTGACGTGTCAATGGCGGTACTGGGCGGCAGCCTGAAACGCCGCGAGCGTATCTCCGCGCGTCTGGGCGATGTGTTGAGTCAGCTTTATCTGGCCTCAGCCGTACTGAAGCGTTACGACGACGAAGGTCGCCACGAAGCCGACCTGCCGCTGGTGCACTGGGGCGTACAGGATGCGCTGTATCGTGCTGAACAAGCGATGGACGATCTGCTGCAGAACTTCCCGAACCGCGTCGTGGCCGGATTGCTCACCGCGATGATCTTCCCGACTGGCCGTCATTATCTGGCGCCGTCTGATAAGCTGGATCACGCCGTGGCGAAGATCCTGCAGGTGCCGAACGCCACACGTTCACGCATTGGGCGCGGCCAGTATCTGACACCCGCCGAACATAATCCGGTCGGTTTACTGGAAGAAGCGCTGCGTGATGTCATCGCTGCCGACCCTATCCACCAGCGCATCTGCAAAGAACTGGGTAAAAATCTGCCGTTTACTCGTCTGGATGAACTGGCGCGCAATGCGCTGGCGAAAGGGCTTATAGATAAAGATGAAGCCGCCATCCTGGCGAAAGCGGAAGAGAGCCGCCTGCGCAGTATCAACGTTGATGATTTTGAACCTGAAGCGCTGGCGACCAAACCGGTAAAGCTGCCGGAGAAAGTGCGTAAAGTCGAAGCCGCATAATCAGTCTCGCATCTTTCCTGCCCCGCTTTCGCGGGGCTTTTTCTTGCCGCTTTTTTATTATTGCTCATGCTACAGTGTAAAGACGCTGTTCAATGAGGAGCTCCGATCGTGTCTGGTTTGAAAATTACTCTGTTGCAACAACCTTTAGTCTGGATGGACGGCCCGGCAAACCTGCGTCATTTTGACAGACAGCTAGAGCTCGTATCTGGCCGGGATGTGATTGTTCTGCCTGAAATGTTTACCACCGGCTTCGCGATGGAGGCCGCTAATAACTCACTTTCGCAAGATAGCGTGATTACGTGGATGCAGGCCAAAGCCCGACAAACTGACGCTCTGATTGCCGGCAGCGCGGCGCTACAAACTGAGCGCGGCGCCGTAAATCGCTTCTTACTGGTTGAACCAGAAGGTAAGGTTCATCTCTATGATAAGCGCCATCTGTTTCGTATGGCGGATGAACATCAACATTATGCCGCAGGCGATAAACGCATCATCGTGCAGTGGCGCGGTTGGCGCATTCTACCGCTGATCTGTTACGATCTGCGCTTTCCGATATGGTCGCGCAACCGCAATGATTACGATCTGGCGTTGTATGTAGCGAACTGGCCCGCGCCGCGCTCGCTACACTGGCAAACATTACTGACAGCGCGCGCTATTGAAAATCAGGCTTATGTCGCAGGCTGCAACCGGGTTGGCACCGATGGCAACGGGTTACATTATCGCGGCGATAGCCGGATCATTAATCCCCAGGGTGATATTATCGCCACCGCCGAACCACACCAGGCGACACGTATCGATGCCGATCTTTCTCTCGTCGCCTTGCAGGACTATCGCGAAAAATTTCCAGCCTGGCGCGATGCCGATCCATTCACCTTGTAAGCAACCTGCCGCTCACCGCGGCGGGATTGTTTCACTCCGTAACTCTCCGTAAAACAAATTCGCGTGGCGTAATGTGGCAGGCAACGTATTCTGACTAAGAGCCTATCCCATTAGGGCTATTTTACTTGCCATTTTGGACCTGGGCAGTGCTCAAAATCCTCACGTACTACGTGTACGCTCCGGTTTTTGCGCGCTGTCCGTGTCCAAACTGGCTGCGCCAATAACGCCTACTGGGATAGGCTCTAAGATAATTGCTCGCCATTCGTGGGTAATAAAAACGGTTAATCACTCCCTTATCAGGATATCTTCATGAAAAACTTTGTACGCACAACTTTACTGGCAGCGACTCTGGCGGGCGTTTCTTTTGGCGCTTTCGCCACCGCTGTTCCCAATCCTCCCCTGCCCGCCCAGGATCCTATTGTCCAGCATCTGAAGCTGACAAACGATCAGATTACCCGGATCAAAAAACTTCACCAACAACTGGAAACCGACGTCAGTCAGATTTCTATGAAGGGAATTAAAGACGGTGCGCTGATAGAGGTGATTAAATCCGGTAAATGGGATGACGCCGCCGTAAAACAGCAGCTTGCAGCCTTCAGTAACATAGAACAACAGGCTCGCTATTATCGGGTTAAATATTATTTTGATTTAAGCAAAGTCTTGACACCAGAACAACGTCAACAGGTACAACAAGATCTCGCCCAGGCACTTGAGTAAATATTTTTGCCCGTTATTCCTGGATAACGGGCTTTATTCTGGTCGGGTACAAATTCATCTTCATCTTTTTCTTACAGCATCGCTCCATCTCACACTACCCGTTACATAACATAGAAGTGAAACCGTACGTGGGGCTGGCATACGTTGGGCAATTTGGCGAGGAGATGGATTTCCATACCGACGATTATCGTATTGTTATTTAAAATCTTCATCTCATTTTTTACCCGCTTACAGAAAACCCAGCGTTACAATAGACCGTTTTTTGGGCTTCGTTTATGTAATCGTTATATCACACCCTATACCGTGAAACTTGTCTTTTAGCCCAATATTAAGGCAGGTTCTGAAATGAAAAACTTTTTCGCAGTCTGCATCATTCCCCTTGTGGTAGCCTGGTCCGCTACTGCATCAGCAAAAGAAGGGATCTATATCACCGGGAAAGCGGGGACATCCGTAGTAAATGTCTATGGAATCAACTCAACCTTCAGCCAGGATGAGATAGTCAATGGTCATGCAACGTTACCTGACCGTACCAAAGGCGTTTTTGGCGGCGGGGTTGCTATCGGTTATGACTTTTATGATCCATTCCAGCTTCCAGTACGTTTAGAACTGGATACCACTTTCAGAGGTGAGACGGATGCTAAAGGCGGGCAGGATATTATTGCATTTGGTCAGCCAGTACACATAAATGTAAAAAATCAGGTCCGAATGACCACTTACATGGTTAATGGCTATTATGATTTTCACAATAGTACGGCGTTTACACCCTATATCAGCGCAGGCGTTGGCCTCGCTCATGTGAAGCTAAGTAATAACACCATTCCTGTTGGTTTTGGTATTAATGAAACTCTGTCTGCTTCAAAAAATAACTTTGCCTGGGGCGCAGGTATCGGTGCAAAATATGCTGTAACAGATAATATTATGATTGACGCCAGTTATAAATACATTAATGCAGGCAAAGTAAGCATTTCAAAAAATCACTATGCTGGTGATGAACATACCGCTTATGATGCAGACACAAAGGCTGCCTCCAATGACTTCATGCTCGGCATTACTTACGCCTTTTAAACACTATCAGTAAAATAGCTGGTCCTGTGGGTTCCCGAAGGCGCAATGGAGGATATCAGTAATGAATACTCCTGCGCCTTCAGAAAATCGTTGAACAGGTGCAACCTGGCGCCATTTTTCAGTACACTGCAACGTTTCTGGTATGGGCTTAACTTCCGGCTGCCCAAAAACAGCCCCGTCCTGTTGTATGATCTCTAAATGTGAATGGCACGATTATGCGAGATACTTACAAGTGTCTGGTATGAAGATATACTGCGAACGCCGATGTAAACGGCGCGCGTAACATTTTAGAGCGGGACACGCCGTGCTTGCCTGTGGAAGGAGCGTGCAGTCAGGCAGCCCGTTGGAGCAGGAACCCACGCCCTTCAGGACGTGGAGGATGTCAATGCACAAGAATTGGGGAATCTTTAGCAGAATTTATTATCTCTACAGTAGCATCTCTCTTGTTCCCGTCATAAATAACCCAATGCCTCCAGAGCTGAAACCGCCTTCAGCATGAGCACTGGCTGCAAATAACACCAAATAAAATAATAATATAACAACTACCGAGACAAAAAACACCTCTCTAAAGTATTTAGAATTCATACAGTCAGCTCATTTAAATTTAACGTCACATGCAACCATGCATGCGTAAAACAAGAACCACACTCATATTAATAATGATTAGTAATGTGAGTGTGCGTATAACGAGATACAGATGTATATTCCTTAATGTAACGGAACATCATCAATGCAAATAGCAACCATCGATATATTAAACTAAAATAATACATCTAGTGCATATATAAACCATTCGTATGGTGGCTGTAATAAAATTGTTGATAAACGGTCATCCCCTAAACTTCCAGCCTCCCCACCGCACGAACAATGATGTTCTTTATATTTAATCGTAATAAAAAACAAAACAATAATTAAACAAAAAATAAATAAGATATTTTTGATTCAAATTTTCACTCCTTCTGTTATATACACCAAGTTTCATTTTTTTTATGATCCCGAAAGAAAAAACCGTCATATGACGATGGCCATTGCATTCCATACATGTAATCAACTTCGTTCTGGTACACGGCCCTCTGTTCTACATCATTTATATCCCCGACAAGAATCTTTTGGAACTTATGATAATGATAAACACTACTAATAAAATTAGGATCACGAGGCACTACGCAAGCCTGAAAAAAGAACCCAAGGTTTTTAATTTCACTGGAATAAGAATGTTTACCACAAAAATCAAACCAAACTTCCATACCATAATCTCTGCGACTCCTGATGTACTCGCTCAGAAATTTGTGGTTGTTATTAAAGTCAACAGAAACAGCAAATAACCCGACGCTATTTAATTTACTGATCCTTTCCATATGTATGAGCACAAATTCCCAGGGGATCCTGAGTATATATTTATTTAACCCATATTTATGGTTGAATAAATTAAATGACTTTTGTAACTCTTCAAAAAACATCAATGACTCAATTATGTGGTTTTCGCCTTCTTTCCAGAAGGGTTCAACGAAATAAATATCAGTAACATCATCTGTTTTAATGCGGTTTTTTGTTACATGCACGGGGTGATATTTAACCATGTGATATTCCGCTGTGTTATTCTGTGCCGCTTAATTTCACCACTGCTGATTAAAATCCTTGTTCAACAGCCGCAATCTACCGTTGTTGTTCCGTAAGAAGGATAATAATGTATTAAATCAGTAAGTACACATCACACTTTCACACTGGCAGTTCGTTTGTTTCCTTTATTTGCTCAAGAACAAAGCTCGATGCAGATCCACTAATTGAAGAATTAGTTAATATTATTTTCTCATAAAAACTATAGTAATCGTTCATATCTGTAAATACTGTATGCATTAAATAATTAAATGATCCAGAAATTCGATAAAAGGCAATAACCTCAGGCATTGACTTTATTTTCTCAGAAATACTAGCGTATTGCTCCTCAGATATGTTAATCATAATAAAGACATTAAGTGAAAGACCTAGTTTTTCTTTATCCAATAAAGCGAACTGACCAATGATAACCCCCCTGTCTTTAAGTTTTTTTAAACGTTTGAAACATGGTGTGGGCGTAAGTCCCACTTTATATGCAAGTTGCCATAAAGTTTGCGCACAATCTTTTTGGATTTCTTTCAATAATTCTTTATCTTTATCATCTAAATACTCAGTCATAGGAAAGCAGAACCTCACGCATTGATTTTCATAAGTGAATAGATTTTCTTTATTAAATAAAACAAGTATATAAAGAGAACTCTGATTTAAAAAACCATATAAGAAAGATATCAATAAAATAAATAATTACTGTCAGGGGGTTTGTGTTCCCATCAGCATTGTCACTGTCAGCGTTCCCTGATACTCACCAGAACGCTTCTCCCTGATGTTAAAGGGTTGTGTTGTCAGGGTAAGGGGCACTGGCACACAACGTACCGCCTGCCGTTGCCCGGGAAGTAGCACCGGACGCGTTGCTGCTTTATCCACGTTATCCAGACTGAACTCCACGCCACGGGTGACAGGAATACTTCGTCCCCCATAATTCATACTGACCGCATAATCAATCGTATCAGCAGAATCGCTCTTTATAACCTGAAATCCCGTACCTGACTTATTGCTTCCTTCTATCTTCATCTGTAATGAACGGGCTTTCACACCTCCGTCATACAGACACATATCCAGATTAGCCCTGCCCGACATTTGTGAGGCATTCAGCCGGTGCAGATTCAGATCCACCCGAGGGGTTGCTGTACCAAATTGCGGAAAGTAAATAGCCGCATTTTCAGCAAAGTGGTCTGTTACATTCAGCGTGATATCCGACACTAAACTACCGATTGGAATATTCCACCATCGCAAAGATCGCATCTGCAGATGCGCAGTCCAGATGCCGGTAGTCGGGATTTTTTTCAACTCCTCACGCAGAATCCATGTTTTTATAATGACGTGATCCGCCATCTCGCTGTAGGTCACCGATCCTGCAAATCCCTCATCATGATTAGCAAACCTACCTGCCACGGTCAGGGTAATCGTCTCACCACTACCCTGCCGCGTAAACCGTAATGGCACGTTTTGGAAAGGTTGAGCACACACACCGTCTGGAACCCTTGTCCGGCATTTTCCGAAAACATCATCGTTTTCAGACAGGCACATTAATGAAAAGTACCCTAGACCGAAATCCCTTCGGACTACCTTAATAGACCATATATCCTGTTGTTCAGGGAGTGCATTCAGGTCTATATTCTCAGAGACTGGCAGGTTCCATGAATAGTCGCTCTCCCTTTCAGCCTGAGCTGAAACAGGTAACCACAGTACCAGAAGATGAATTGCAACCATCCTTGCAGAGCGAACAAGTTTTCGGATGAAATTAATAATTGCTGACCAATAGGCTGTCATACTCGTCCACTTCATTTTATTCTTCATAGTAATCGCCTTTATCTCTACGTCAGGCTTCCTGAACGGAATGGCGCAGCAAACCTGCCACGTTCAGCAAACGGATGACCCGCGGCGATATTTGCAACGCCTGTGGCAGGGCATCCACGTCACTTAATTCACACCGCACATCACCCACTACCTGCATAACATCCCGACGTTTATGTACTGACATCGGACAACGCAGGATCCTGTTTTTAGACAGCAGCCACAGGCTGGATTCTTTATGCTCGCTCTGCAGGCTAAATCGCCCGGAAGGTCCCAGCGACAAAAATGGATGGTTCAGTGGCTGTGCGTCCAGCAGCGGTCTGCCATCCTTGTCCAGTACGCGGCCAACGTACAGTCGGCTCATACTGGCGCTGATGTTGTGAACCAGCAGATGCCCGGGTGTCAGGAAGTAACGCCTGCTTCCCCCTCCCGCTTTTACGTCTGCCATACCCTGTGAACTAACCCCTGCATCCTCAATGGTCACCTCCGTGGCGTTATAGCCTTCCATCAGCAACAGCGACTGCTGACCAAAACCGAGACTGAACGGCTGGCTGCTGCCACGAACGCTGACTACTTTCCCGCTACTGCCCTCGTCCCCCTCTGACTCCACGTTCACCGCCATGCCAGAGGCCGGTTCACCGTCCTGACCACCTCCCCAGAACAGTCCATTACGGGATAACGCCAGAGACGAGCTGTAGCCAGCGGTGAGTGAACTGGCGCTGCCCGCATTACGTTGATGGGAGTTACTGATAGTGGCGCTCAGTTCACCCATACGGCCGCTCATGCGTCCGCCGAGACTCCCGCTCCAGCTGTCGTCGTTATAACCGGAGAAACCCACCGACAGTTCACGATACAGATCCTGCTGCCAGGATCTCACATGGTTCACATTCCAGGACGTCTGTGTTTTTTGATTCCGGCTACTGTGAATATCGGTCCCGGCTGAGGTATACCCATTACTGCCAGTCATTGTCGGTGGTTGAGAGGCATATGACACACTGACACTCATAAACAAGCCATCATCATTCACTCCGTCATTTCGGGTTCGCCATACTCCCCCATGGGTATTAATATTCATGCCAGCCATATTAAGGCTGTACGTTGCACTAGCCTGAGCAGATTCGCGGTGAGAGGCAGGGATGTATGCCTGTCGCCAGAACACATTTTCTTTGTCACTGTTATCATCATATCCCCGGTAAACCGGCCGACCTTCTGTCCTGCTGGTACTGTATCCCAGCAGGGCATACCAGTTCCCCACCGGAACCGACAGGGAGGCGTTCATCGAAGTCTGGCAGGTCATACTGGCATGCACTGACTGTGGATGACGACCACTACAGGCATCACTTTCCGTATGGTTACGCCACAGACTCGCGGAAAATCCGTCGTTGTATGTCACCTGCTCAGTGTTACCGCTCGTGCTGTCTGTCCCATGCAGTATCCCGGCAGAAAGGTCCAGCGTGCCATCCAGCACTGCATGCTGTGAATTCAGTCGGGTTTCACTGTACCAGGCCTCATGTGCCAGAGAGATACCTTCGGTCAGACTGAT
This sequence comes from Salmonella sp. A7, assembly GCF_020181675.1. Lineage (NCBI taxonomy): Bacteria > Pseudomonadati > Pseudomonadota > Gammaproteobacteria > Enterobacterales > Enterobacteriaceae > Salmonella > Salmonella sp. A7. Next base: position 3,526,966 of record NZ_CP084001.1, read on the forward strand.
ATTTTTCCGCAGCCCAGTTCGGAATCCGGCAGCCATGACAGTCTCACCGTCATAATGGCTGGCTTTATCCCCGGTATCTTCCTGCCCGCCCTGAATAAACCACTGGGTCTGTGCACTGAAGCTATTACCCCCCTTACTGAAGGGCTGGCTCTCCGTTCGTCGCAGAATTCCATCCTCATATATCCGCAACGCCAGAGGATAGCTTCCCGGTGGAAGAGAGTGAGTATCCAGGGTATGCATTCCCGGGGTCAGGAACTGACTCCCCAGCAACTCGCTGCCACGATAAATATCAATACGGGCATTTCGGGTAACCTGAACCATAACCGGAGTGGCATTCTGGTCCACCTCATGGTTAACATAAGCTTGGGTGGTCCCGGTTCGTAATCCATCAAACCGGCTCAGGGGAAGCAGACTGAACCCAAAATCCCCCCCCGTGGCGCTGGACAGATTCCGCTGATCCATCCGACCAGCCTGGAGATAATACTGATTGCCGAGATCCTGACGGACAAACAGATTGTCAAACCAGGTCTGACTGTTATTGTAATGTTCTGACTGATTCCAGATAGCCGCCCAGTTGCCTCCCAGATAACGACCGTCACCAAGCCCCAGGGCACCGCTACCATTCAGTGTCATATTACGACTGTGGAGATCATCACTCAGATACAGCGTCTGGCGGTGAATAAATGCGCTGACACCCTCCGGGGTCGGAGTCAGCCAGCGTTTATCACGTCGTTCTTCATCCGGCAACCAGTCCCGGTTAAGAAACAAAGATAACTGACCGTTGTTCTCATCAAAAATAACCGCAACATCCTCTTTATCTGTTGCCACGTAACCACACTCGCTGCTGTCTTTTGCTTCTGAGACACCACAGACCAGATTGCTGTTACGTAGCAACGGACGGCTGAGTGCAGCCAGCGCTTTTTGCCGTTCTGCGACCGGCAACGCGGCAAGCCCACTGCTTTCAAGTACCATCAATGGGGACATGAACTGCACGGTGTCCGGTTTAACCACCACCGGAAATAATCCCAGTGAATGCCCTGGTAGCAACACTTCAATTTGCTCAGTCTGTCCTTCCAGCAGAGATTCAAATCCAGGAGGGGGAATAAGAGTTGCCTGGCTGGTAAAACTGCACAATCCCAGTAAATAATACATCCAGAAATAACGACTCACGTAAAGAGACCTGAATTGCAATTAATAATAAGATCAATACCGGATCCGGTTCAGGTACGAACGGTGACAACCCAAAACCGGATCAGATGAAGAGCTAATAACCGGTTATTAGCCGGCAGTGACAGCCTGTGAAATCACCAGACTGACCAATCCGCTGTATTCACCGGCAGGCAGGTTTTGTAAGGCTGCTCCAGCCTTCTGACCAATATCCAGGTTCAGCGGAGCTGAAGCATCGCCAGTTTTTCCGTCCGGGAACAGGGTTTTAGCTTCCAGTACAGAATTGGTGGTGGTCAGTGACCGTCCTCCCAGAGTCACTTCCATATCAATGGTTTTGGTGGGATCCAGAACGTTGATAAGTTGTGGAGCATTCAACAGTTTTACATTAACCGACTTGGTCTGATCGTTGCTGTAAAGGCGGGTCTGGAGTGATTTATGGACCAGGCCCTTACCCGGCATGAAATCCAGCTTCATAGTCGACGGGAGGGATGAACCATCGGCCTGCAGCAGTTCAAGTGTACTGTCAATATTGGCAGTGACGGTAATATCCTTCTGAACCGCAGAAACAGAAAAAGAATAAACGGTGGCCAATGCCACAGCCGCGGCAATAAAAGATGTTTTCATGTTCATAAAAAATAACCTTGCTTTGTTGTTTATTACAGTGATATATGTACACCCGGTATACATCCGCTCCCCCTGAGAATAAATGTAGGGTATAGCGTACGCTCCGTGTGTTTTTACTTTCCGGCTGCTGTTAAATCAGCAGAGATTACCGGTGAATTTGCACCCGTACGATATTCCACACGAAATGCATTACTTTTTATTCCGGCCGGAATATCAGCACTCCCGCCGGGATAAATACTTTTGTCTATATTCTGCCAGTGGCATGTGGTGTCGCAGTTGCCGGCCCGAATAAGAGAAAGCCGGGTATTTCCCGTATTCAGCAGGTGGTGACCGTTCGTTACCAGCGCAGGCCTGGGGTCTGACGGAGAAACACGCAGCAACACCCCCCAGACAAGATTCACACTTACGGATGAATTTTGCTTTCCACCTGCCTGTGGATCATCTTCCAGTTCAGGAACAGCCTCGAAGTATACCCGCCAGGCTTCCTCTCTTTCCGGTGCCTGAGTACTGATAACACGTATTGTTTTTTTTGTTCCCGGGGAAAGGGCAAATTTCTCCGGGGAGACAACAAGTCCTGTCTCTATATCATTCCCTGCTGGTACCTCCTTCTCCTGTGGCATACCAGGATGTTCAATACGCATGATTCTTGTTCGAATATATTGCACATGATCTGATTTAGAATAGACGAACAGCGAGGTGGCCTCTTCGCGGCTACTATTAATTTCTGCCGCCATAGGATAAACGAGCATATTCGCCCTGGCATGACCACATGCAAACATAGCGACACAGAGAAACACCCCGGGAAGAGTATCTTTAAAATTCATACCAGATTTTACCGTATAAAAGTCATCTAAATTTTAGTATTAGCATAGACAGAAAGTTATCAGCATAAAGAAGCAAATTACGATTCAGTGTTAATACATTTTGTGTGGAGGGCATCATACGGAATAAAATTTTTCGCTCAATACCTCTGTTTTTTTCAGGAAAGGAAAAATTAGTAAATAAAAGTCCACGGATTTCATTCACCAAAAGCGAACGACAGATCTGTAAGAATCGCTGAACAATTAATAACGCCGCAGTAAAAATTTTGGAAATTCTTCATAAGAAAGTTGTTACTGTGTACCTGACTTACTCAGATAAATGGAACTGTATTTCCCCCTCCTTCAAAGCAACAAATACGTAACATAACAACGTAGGAGACAGAGAATCTAAAGAAAGCCCTCCAGGAGGGAGATACAATTCAGACTACAAAACCAAATAAACCTTAAACAAAGCCACAAATAGACTGATCATCATGAGGTTTTACAAAACCAGGTAAAAAAAAGTAAGCAAAGTAATTAATTTAGAAAACTAAAGTTACAGTTAGATCAGATTTACTTGCTCAATATCTGTTAAAAATATGATATCAGCAAACAAAAACTTATATACATCATATGGTTACACTTGATGTTTACACCTCTCCAGCAAAGTGTAATCAATATAATACACTATTTTTAGATGAAATATTGGTTAAATATTCCATAAACAACAATATAAAACAGAACAATTCACCATGAAAATACAATTCACCTTTTAAAACATAGTGTTATAAAAAAACACCATTCAAATTGATGCCAGTCCCTTACCTGTCAATGTTGTTTACGGTTCCTTTCCCCCTTTTGTGCGAGTAAGCAACATGAATATACAAGTCTTAACGACCAATGCCTCTGTCAGCCCAAAATAAGTCGACATTCCTGTGCATGGCGCTGCAGCAGGAATAGAACGGCAGACATCAGCGCGGAATGGAATCCCGGCTGAAACAGGCTCGTCTGCCATGAGTCAAAACGCTGGAGCAGTTCGACTTCAGCTTCCAGCCAGGCATCGATCGTAAGGTCGTCCGGGAGTTGGCCGGTCTGGCGTTCGTGGAGCGCTGCGAGAATGTGATCCTGCTGGGGCCCCCGGAGTGGAGAAAACCCACCTGGCCGCTGCCCCCGGTGTGAAAGCGGCAGATGTGGGCCATCGGGTGTTGTTCATGCCGCAGGACAGGTTGGTAGACGCTGATGAAAGCGAAGATGGAAAACAGCCTGGAGCGCCAGCTACAACAACTGAGCTATGCGCGGGGGCTGATCCTGGACGAAACAGGTTACCTGCCAATGACCAGTGAGGAAGCCAGTCTGTTCTTCCGACTGCTGAACCGACGGTATGAAAAAGCGAGCATTATCCTGACGTCAAACAAAGGCTTCGCAGACTGGGGAGAGATGTTCGGTGATAACGTGCTGGCAACAGCGATCCTGGATCGGCTGCTGCATCACTCAACCACACTGAATATCAAAGGAGAAAGTTACCAACTGAAGGAAAAACGCAAAGTCGGGGCGCTGACCAAAAGCGCAACGCCAATCAGTGAAGATGAAATGGCGGAAAGCGGACAGCAGAAGTGATCAAACAGCGGATATTAAAAATAGCGAAAAACGACCATAAATCCTGGCGTTGACATCCTCAAGATTTAATATCAGAAGCTTCCATGCCGCCGTATCCAGACTTCCAGTTGTCCCTGGTGGCTTCAGAAATACCGGCCTCCCGGTAGACATCTTTAACAGTCCGTCCGGATTCAACTGATCTAATCACAGCGATGATCTGGTGCGCAGTAATACGGGCATTACGCACAGCGATCTCCTGCGTTGGCAGATTGATTATGCCGGATGATCTCTAAATGTGAATGGCTCGATTATGCGGGATACTTACAGTGCAACCTGGCGCCATTTTTCAGTACACTGCAACGTTTCTGGTATGGGCTTAACTTCCGGCTGCCCAAAAACAGCCCCGTCCTGTTTCCGGGTATTATCATTTCCGTCAGTCGGCATCATGTTTTGTATTGGGCATCGTCAAAAGACGACTGGCTGACCAGTCGCATATCTCGATGCCTCAATTCAGTCATCATCATGTGGGTTTAAGTCAGGAACGTGTCAAAACCATTCCAAACGGGTTAATCATCATTCAGAAAATCAATTTGTGGGCGATTATTCCATTTATCTTCAATAAAAGACAGAAAGCGTTGAAATAAAGGAGAATAATACTGACGATGACGCCATACAAGATAAATGGGGAGATCTGGGACCCTCCATTCAGGAAGTATAATTTCAAGTTCATTATTTTTTAAGTATTTGGTGGCAAGCCAGGCCGGAGTCATGAGGTTGATACCCTTTCCTTCTAAAACCAAATTAAGAACACTCAAAAGATTATTGGAAGATAAATGAACATTAACAGCGCCACTAATAGTGTATGATTCATCTTGACGGAAAAGAGTAAGAGGTCCGGAAAGACCATGGTTGTGAAGACCCACAATAATGTGATTTTCCAAATCGCCAGGATGTGAGATCCTGCCATATTTTCTAATATATTTCGGACTCGCACAAAGAACCAACTTTAAAGGGCTTATCTTTCGATACACGAGATCCTCACTTTCGATTATGCCACTTTTAAAAACCAGCTCATCAAACTCCAGGGATTTACTAAAAAAATCGCTACGCTCTCGTGAATCCAGGTAGATTTTTGTATCCGGATAGCTAGCTGTAAATTCCCATATCCACTTATTGGCAAGAAACTCACAGACAATAGCCGGAGCCGAAAATTTTATACTCCCTCTGATAATTTTATCCGGATTTCGCAATTCATCCAGCAAGGACTGAAAGGAAGATGTTATCCTTTTCATGCTTGCATAGGCTGTCTGACCAGCTCCAGTCAGTTCTAAGTGATGTGAATCGCGCCGAAGTAAAGTAACCTCAATAGAATTCTCAAGGCGACTAAGCGATTTACTGACAGCAGAAATGCTAATATCTAATTCCCGTGCAGCCCGGGAAAGATTCCCTACTTCCGCCACTTTAATAAATATCATCCAGTCTCGCATACCACGATTATTGATCAGTTCCATCATTATCTTCCGTTGATAAAAGAAATTCTTATATTAAAGGAGCTATCAACGACTTACTGATGCGTCATTGTGTGCCTCAATGTCCTTGATATCATCATAATAAAAAATCTATTGGCTGCAAAATAGCATCTGAATCGATCATGATTTTGCATCCATCTCCGGTTACTAATTGAACCTGTTTACCACTCAGTGTAAATACCCTATCTCAGAAGTGATCGTCAAGGTTGTCGCCGAACCAGATACCAATAATAAAGTGGTTCATTGTCATGCGCCCGTTCTGCAAAGGCATTGTCCTTTTCTGTGACGCAGTCTGGAACGCATTAATTGTATCGTTCACCTAACAAAGTATCCCGTGGAAACAAGCAAAACATCGCCAGATTATTCTTACTTGAGTCCCCCCCACCCGGCTCGACATTATTTGTGAAAGTGGAGGAAAAAGAACAGACGGTTTAAATAAGACGCTTACTCAAAACATAAACCTATGTGCAGGCTCCTCTCATTTCGTCACGTCGCTGATATCCAGCTTTACTGGCGCCAGGGGAAGATATCTGCGCAAGGCAATAATTCCGGCGCAACAACAACCACTCCCGCTGGGCCTCTGTACATTCAAAATCTCCCATGACCAAAAGCCAGCGGGTAGAAGCCCTGCGCCAGTGACCTGCGGCCTCCAGATTCTGCGCAACCGGGTCTATCACGGCCTCCGGTGTTATCTTATTTCTGCTCAAAATCAGCACCATCATTTGGGATATAGCCTACAACCCCTGCCCGCCGATGATGGGGGAGGATTCGGTATGCAGCACTTTCATCCTGGTCTCCGGCTCAGTCAGCTATCCGACGTGCCCCCTTATGCCGGGCCAGCAGCGAAGAAAATCCGGGCGTGGTGTGATAAAACAGACGACGTTTCAGCCAGCCCACATTCTTTCGCTCCTTTGTGTTGATACGACCAATACGCTGTGAACCGATGACTGGATTGTTCATACGCCTTTCTGTGGTATACAGGTATGTGAACCCCAGCTCTTCAGCCACATGAATATAGTCAGAACAATACCAGCCCTCAGGCCAGCACAGATGCTGACTGCAGTAACCCAGCATCTCCCTCATCCGCTTACGACTAAGAAGAATATCGACACGAAGCAAATCCGACGGATTACGGGACACAGGTTTCTGGTCCCAGCGTCGGTGGGTGTGCGTGTGCGAGTGAAACTCAACAAGGCCACTGAGGTGCATCTCCCGGACCTCTGACCAGCGCAGCATGACCTCATCAGCCCGGCCTTGTTTAACCAGCATCTGACACTCATCATGAGAGTACACCGGTTCGCCTGCAGGAATACGGACCGGTCCGTCACTGATCAAACTGGTCACAAGAAAGAGATGCGCATGCAGATTAAACTCCTGCAGCACCGGAAAAACCTGCAACCAGTTATCCAGCCAGCCGCCATCAAAGGTCAGCATGACGCTTTTACGAGGCAATCTTGCACCATGATAAAAAGCTTCCACCTCTGCTGCGGTAACGGTTTTCCAGCCAGATTCAGCCAGCCATTTCATCTGCGCCCGGAACGTACGGGGAGATAAGGTTATCTGTCCGGGTTTATCACTGACATGGTGATACATTAATACCGGTAAATGTCGTGCATAAGACATATGCTTTATTCCTTTATGTAAAAAATAAATTATTTTTACGCCTGAGGGGACAAGAAAAAGCCCCCTAAACATAAAATCTTAAATATCACATATGAATACCTGACAGATAAACAAACCTTATACTAAGGGCTTATAAAGACCCGTTCACAAAAGAGTGAATCAAACAAATCCACAAAACAGAAAATAATAAAGGCATCAGTGTCTGTTAAATTATTTTACGAAACATAATATTCCTCTCCCTACAAAAAAGATGAATTTCAGATTTTAAAATAAATCAGCAATTGATTTTTCTGCAATGAAGATTGCTAACCATATTTGCCTTGAGTAAATTTTCAATACATCCTCGAACCTGATATACAGTATTCGCCTTATTCACTTATACAGGAAGTATGAGTGGAACAGACGGCTACGTATCCTCCTGCGCCAATGCACAGGCCTTAAAATCCAGCGTCCAGGTGTCCGCAGGCACTTCCTGATTGCCATCAACGACCACACTGAAACTGGCGTTATCTGCAGCGGTTCTTAAAATGGCGCCACGACCACTCACCGTATCTGGTTGCCACCCCTCGCCCTCCAGGCGAACCTGAATGTGATGGCGAGGATCCTGTTGCCCGCTCAGCAGCAATACGGTAGGCGTGTTACCCGCCTTTTGCTCATCGCTCCATACCCGAAACCCGCTGTGACTGCCGTGATAAGTCACCCAGCCTTGCGCAAGCACCATCCCATCTGGCACGTGCCCAGCCCGAAAGTAAGTACCTACACGTAGCGTTGTCTGAAGTTTTTCTGCGGCGTTCGCTATCGGCACCAAGCTACTGGCAGTGACCAGTAAGCTTACGCTATAGATAACCGTTTTCACTCGCTGTATTTTCATCCACATTATTCTCTCCTTCAGAATCGGCTATCTGCAGAGACCGCTCATTTGATACAAGCCCGCGATTCCCTTGTGGGCAGGTAGCTGGTAGTTAACCCGACATTGCTGTGCTCCCCATTTCACCGTCAGTTCGCCCTTATCCGCCAGACCAGTGAGATAAACCTGGCTATCAGTATCCACCAGAGCAGCACTGCCATCCTGCCCATTGACTGTAACCTGCGCCCCGAAAGGAATGGCGCTACCATCTTCCCGTTTCAGCGTCATCAGTGCCCTGGCCCCGATGCGAGTGTGAAACTTCGCTTCCACCACCGCCCCTTCGGTTGGCACCACGCGCACATCGGTTTGTGTGACCTCTGCGTCATCCGGTAGTCGCGACGGATCGAGGCTGACTGTATTCTCCTGATAGACGTTCAGGTTGCCCACTGTGGTGTCGCCACGAAAATCCGTCTTAACGCCAGGCCAGCCGCCAACTGGCACCCCCGAGGCCCCTGGCGCTTCAACCAGCGCCACTGAGCCTTGCAAAGGTTGCCCCAGCGTCACACCATGATGGTGGATAACTATACCTCCCGCGATATTGACTCCCATCTGGCTCATCGCCCGGCTGTAGCTATAGTCACCACCTAACAGGCCGTAAGCCCCATTCCATGCCAAGTGCAATGCGCTGTTATTACCACCACCTGGCGGGGCATCGGCACGGTAACTCTGACGCACCTCCCAATCCAGTTGCTGACTGAATGCCTCTCCGTTGACCCCCACTTGTTGCGTCTGACCACCGTGTGATGGTGAAGTCATCTGCCAACTGGCACTTACATTATTCCCCGTCCAGCGGCTTAATGGCATACTGAACCCCAGGCTGGTTATGTTCTCTTTACGGTGCGCGCCATTGCGCCACAGCGTTCTGTTTTGATTCCAGTTCAATGACAGCGAGCCCCCTCCGATAGAGGTTCCCCAACTCAGTCCGTAGCTGTCATCATGACCGGGGCGATTACGCCAGTCGGTACGGGAACCGGTTAAACTCAGATTGCCCAAATGCCTCCCCCATGACTGACTCAACATCAGGGTGGTACGCGAGCTCGGCTGCAAATTATCTCGCCACGACCATAGACGGTTGCCATCATGTCGATAACTGTCGAGCACATCGGATAAGGTGTTATAGCCCTGCGAGGCATACTGCCATCTCGTCAGAAAAAAATTTGTCCCCGTCGCAGTCAGCTGGTTGCTGTAACGCAGTCGCCAGGAGGCTCCTTGCTGTACCGCCTCCCCCTGACGCTGACTGTGTGTGTCGCTTCCATCGACAGATAAACTCCCCCATCGCCCGAGAGATCCCCCCAAACCAAGCAATGCAGCTTGATAGTGCGTTGCACTCTGTATACCGCCGTATGCAGTGAGATTCCACGGCAGACCATACATCAACGTAGCCTGCGCGATCTGCGCCTTATCCGTTGCAGAGTCTGACGATCGGTATCGGCCCGCCAACAGGCTGTACTTCAAATATCCCTGGTGCAGTGCTATCGCCGGGGTCTGATACGGCACCACAAACATTTGTGTACTGCCATCGGCCTCCCACACGGTGACATGCAGATCACCACTACTGTCTGTTACCGACAGATCCCGCAGTGCAAACGGTCCGGGCGCCACGGTGGTGTTGTAAATGGTGTAACCATTCTGTTTGACCTCCACCCGAGCCTGCGTGCGGGCAATCCCACGCACTACTGGAGCAAACTGCCGCTCACTGTAGGGCACCATGTTGTCATCCGATGCCAACATCACACCGGTAAATGGCACACTATCAAATATCTCCCCCTGCGAAGTCTTTTGCCCCAGAGTCAGACGACTTTTTAGTGGGTACAGTCCACGCTCAGCATAGGTATATGCTGCCTGCCACTTCCCCGACAGTTGACTACTCCGCTGCCAGCTGGTCGCATTGCGGACACGCCACGCACCTATATTGATTCCCGGTTGCAGTTGTACCCAGGAAGAGTTGTCACGCCTCTCCATATCCATTTTGTAATCCGTCTGCGTTGTCCTCGCACTGTAGTTCATCAGAAACGCCGGAATACCATCATCCCAGAGATCTTCAGGAGCGATCCCCTTAAATTCCGGACGCAACGCCAACTGCGGAATACTCAGTTGCAGTTGCTGATTATTGATATCCAGTACCGCTTTAGCCTGTGGAATGGCGGTCAGATCCGCACACTCATCTGGGGTCTTTGCTGCTTTCCACAACTGAGGGTAATCTTCCGTTTTTACGCCGTAGCGTGAAAGCTGACTGACCGTCAAACAAGGAGCCAGAAAAGGCGTTCCTTGCCCATCCTTTTCCAATTTGAACACCACATCACGGGTGTCGACACGTTTACCATTCACCATCACGTCCACTCGATAAGTCCCTGGCTGTTGTACCCCCTGGTTAAAGAGCGACATATCAACCCCTTTCGCTGCATCGCCCAACATTGATGCATCGAATGTGTAAGCGTGCGCATTTGCGCAATGAACCACTCCCGCGATGAACAGTAGCAAGGCAGGTTGTTTGAACTTCATTTTCTGCCGCTAAATCCTTGAATTTATTTAAAAACGTAGTGGAACGGATGACTTTCACCACCTAAGTCTGTAATAATTTTCCACTCGACATCACCACGAGTGCCACCTGGCATATTTAGTGTTTTGTCAGCAAAGGGGGGGATATACTCAAGCCCTGTAATGGGCTTTCCCCCTACTGTGACAGAGGCTAAATTCATGTAAAACGGGGTGGGGTTCTCTACCTTAAGTTTGTTGCCCGTCTCCACCCATCTTAAATTTCCTGCAACATCTTCCGGCGTCCCCTTCACGGCATCCGGGCGGAAAATCAGCTTGTCACAGGTGCTGATGGACAAATTGAGGTCAAGGGTCGCGCCCTTAGCCTGTGTATCCGACTGTTCATTTTCGGGTGGTAGCGCCTTTATACAGACCCACTGTAAAGTCTCGCGATCCGTTGGCATGTCACCACCAGTACGGATAATACGCAGTTGACTCTGCTGGTTCGCTTCTAAACGAAATAGAGGCGGCATCACCATAAAGGGGGCTGGCGAATTTTTGTCTTCTGCTTTGACTGAAGACTGAACCAAAATAGGGTAATTCTGCGGGTTGCTCACCGAGAGCGTCGCGCTTGGTGTACCAGCGTGATAAATCACACGTGTAGCTCCCAGCTTCACGCTGAATGATTTAGTGGCTGAATTTAATTGCTGCCTGGCGGCATATACTGAAACCATAGAATTAGAGGCGAACAAAGCTGCCGCCATTAAAACAAAATTAATTGTTTTCATATCAAAAATTGTAAAAGAAAAATGAAAAACTTGATGTGTATTACGCCTTAAACAAGGCGCAATACACTAATAGTTGTTTACTATTAAGGCTGATATCCCACTACGTCTACAGTCAGTGGGTACGTATCAGGTGAGATATCCTGACCCGCTACTGCAATAATATCAATTGGGACATTGGTATCAAAGGTGAGCCATTTTCTCCCATTCCACATTACCGGGACATGAGTTTTGTTTAGATCATAATCTGAAAAGCGCACAATGATTGGGTTGCCACCATTTTTACCAGTTATTTTCCATTCACTGCCAGAATCGTTCATTAGCGTGCCAGAAATCCCCCTGACCCCGAACTCTTTAATAGAAGTAGAATCAACTGTAAGCTTCGCAATATCCATATCCTTAGCATTCTTCCCAGCCATTAAGCCTGGCATCTGATCAAACGATATGGTTAAATGTTCGGGAGCGGCAAAGCTAATATCCACTGATTTCTGTTGCTCTGTGTTCGGCAAAACTGAAGCATAACAACTAGCAGCCATCATGCTCAACGCACTTGCGATAATCAATTTTTTTATGCTTTTCATTTGAATAACCACCTTTTTTAAACCAAATTAAAATAATCCAGCACATCCAGAATACATAACGCCATACCAAATCTTACCGTATGGAAAAATCCGTGGCTGGTAATAACAGCTTGTACTTATTGGTATTTGTTACCAATTCAAATAAGTAATGTTATAAAAATCTATATATCAGAGCACCTCTTAATCTGAAAAAAATTGCGTTATTGCCAATATAAACAGTGTTGATGTTAACATCGTGTTGTCAGGGTGGAATAGAATACTAGTCAAAAAGCAATTATACCTTCCATTTACATTCAAGTGATAACATTACAATGACACCCACCACACTGGGTGTGGGAAACTTATCTTCGAAGAGAGGATAATTATCAGGCATCGTTGCAACATTGTTTATATTTAAACATACATCTCCTAACTCGACGGTAAGATTATTAGTTAACTTTTCCTCGCAGGGAAGATCTTTAATGGAAAATCTTGTTTTCCGAAACGGAAAAGCAATTATAACGCTCCAACGAGAGTCTCAACACTAAGAGCTGACTGACACAGGTCAGACTGATTATACAGGCATGAAAAAGCTCTCCCCTTCCTTTCAGTTCTTGCTGGATTATGCAAACGTCGCACCACCTCCCCGTGAACATGGCACATTAATTTGAAGCAGCTCTCATCCGGTATCGCTTTTCAGTGCAGCGAAATTCATCGCAGGTGCCCCCGTAAATAGACCCGTTTTAGTTCCATGCATTTTTAAGATTCCGGCCAGATAACGTTATTGGCGGTATTCCTTGGGTATCATATTGTTCCGCGATTCATGTGGACGTTCGCAGTTATATTCTGATAACCCTTTATCCGTAATTTACCGCACCTCATTCAGCGTTCTGAACAGATAAGAATTGAGTATTTCTGTACGGTATGTCCGGTTAAAACGCTCGATGAAAACGTTTTTCTTCGGCTTACCCGGCTGGATAAACGCCAGCTTTACTACATGTTTCTTTGCCCATTCAGCCAGTGCCAGCGAGATAAATTCCGGTCCCTTATCCATACGCAGCATGGCCGGATAACCGCGGTTGCTGTAATCCTGTCGAGTACACGGACCACTCGCAGAGCTGGCAGATTCAGATCGATTTCTATCGACAACGCTTCACGATTACAGTCATCAACAACATTGAACGTGCGAAAACGACGCCCACAGACCAGCTCTGGTTCAGCGCTTCCGGCGTGACCAGTGGCGAGGGATTGCGTACCGGCAGCCGTTGTTTACCCTTACGGCGAAAATTCAGCTTGAGCAGACAGTAAATACGGTGGAGCCTTTTGTGATTCCACGCGTATCCCTGCCGCCGTATCCAGACCTCCAGTTGTCCCTGGTGGCTTCAGAAATACCGGCCTCCCGGTAGACATCTTTAACAGTCCGTCCGGATTCGACTGATCTAATCACAGCGATGATCTGGTGCGCAGTAAAACGGGATTTACGCACAGCGATCTCCTGCGTTGGCAGATTGATTATGTCGGATGATCTCTAAATGTGAATGGCTCGATTATGCGGGATACTTACATACTCACGCGTTGAGAGACTTTCAGTTCGTTTGTACGGTGAATGGATGCCGCAGGCGGGGTTTATTAACGGGATGCCCGTCAAGGTGCGGGTAATGAGGGATTGCATCGTGATCACGCCGCAGCATACCCGCGGACTCTTTGGCTGTATTGAAGGGATGGGTGTAACCCGCATTAATAAACGGAATGCAGAACAGTGGTTAAAAAAATTTCTGGGGGCGCTGAACAATACCGGAGATATTCCGGTGATTAAACGTAAAAGAACGGAACAGGAGTTAATGAGTAATTGATAATAAAAAGCCGGGAAAAGATAACCCCTCCGGCTTTTACACATTATTCATCCGGTTCCAGATGTTTTATTTCAATCCTTTTGGTTTTATTTCTGGATGTTTTTCATATAATGGATTCATTATTTTAATAAGCATTTCACCCATGATAAAACCAACCGCTTCTCGATATACCTTAAATTCATCCTCATCACAACGGGACTGAACAACAGCAACAGATTCATCAAGCTCCTTACCGAATCTCAACATTAAATCACTAATTAATATAGCTGTATCCTTATCGTTAACCATACTTATTCCTGTAGTAAAAACATCAATAGCCTTGATTTCCTTTACATTCGTTAACACAATTCCAGCAAGCAAATCCGTTACTTTTTGTAGGTAAAGGCATAAATGAGCATTCACTAATGCAATTATTTTCAACCATTTTTCATCTTAATAACGTGCCAGGATCACCTCTATCAGCGCCACAAGTAATAAGACCAAGAAGATCACTATCTGTAATAGGATTCAGCGGAGAATGATATCGACTCCATCCCCCTTTCAGCCCTATTGGGTCAGATCACGCAATCTAACCGAAAGGTGGATCGTACAATCAGTTTCGTATGTAAATCATCAAACTCATTGCGTCATAGTTCATACGCTACCGCCCCCCCTGATAAGTTTAGCTATCTGTACGATACTTATTTTACTATTTAATAATCAGGTTAAGTAAAAAATCATCCAAAACACAGTGCTGTCTTAAAGTTGGCTATATCGGTATTTCCCACATCAATCGTAAAACCAAAATTTCTATCCAATATTCGCGTAGTCCCATCCCAGCCAACAACTTAAGGGCGATTGGCTGGGCTGGGAAATCAAAATACTTTCAGTGAGAGATAATCGCTCAAAAATATTTATTCAATCAAAAATTATTTATACATAATATATTCACACTCTATTTTATTGTGGTTATAGTCTATTTGAATCTGAAAAGATAGATCGCAAGATATTATTCTTATCTCGTCTGAATGTAATTCATCAAAATTATAATCACTCGAAAACTCACTACTTATCTTATACATTCCGCAAAACTTCCATTCTTCATCAATTAATAAATAAGAAGAAAGACCTGCAACTTTCTCTTTAATAAATTCAACAAGTTGTTGATAGCTATCAATTTCCACTTTAATTTTTGAATTTATTTTCTTATCTTTAAGAGAATTTATAATATTATCAGTTTCTTCTAAGGTAAGAAAATTACCCCCTACAACAGTATCATTGGTAAATGATTGTATTTTATTAAAATAATCATTTTTGCATACATTAGCCTGAGCTTTTCTATAGAGCAATGCTCGTTTGTATTCAGATACACTCATTCGCATCCTCCTTTACCATAATATGCTTTCCCTTTACCATTACGTAATTGAGGTCGCCCATACTTATTCATTCGAGGATTTCCAAAATCATCTGTTTTAACTTGTCCTGCTTCCCAATGTGGCTTATCTGGATGACTAATATCCATTGTTTGCTCTTGTACGGATGATAAACCAGTGCCGCCACCTGGTTTTGGTGTTTCGTAAGAATATTCTCGACCAGAGCTATTTTGTGATTGGCTGATCGGTTGTTGGCTTGTGGGTATTCCTGCTTGCCTCATAGCTTCACGACGAGCAGCACGAGAAGAATCAAATGGATTGTTCTCACTGCCTATCGGTTCTCCACTTAAACCCAGCGGATCAACCCAACTTAACGGATTCGGCGCATATTGGTAGAGGTTTATTCCCCCCGCTAACCCTATCGGATCCTGACTGACGAACCGTCCACACTCCGGTGCATAATATCTGAACAGATTGTAATGCAGCCCCGTCTCGTCGTCAAAATACTGCCCCGGCAGCCGCAGCGGCTGGTGAAAGTACGCCCCGCTGTTGCTGATGTCCGCCGCATTCTCTCCAAACCCCCTGATATATCCCGCCCACACCAGCGTTCCGTCCGCCGCCGTCACCTCCTGCGGCGTGCCCGTCACGTCCGTGTGGTAATACCACACCTGCCTGCTTTCTCCCTTTCCCGTCACGCTCGCCACCGGCGTGTACGGCTGTTCCGCATCGTACAGATAGGTCCGCCAGCCCTGCTGCTGCACGTTCTCCTGCAACAGCCTGAACCCCTCCCACACAAAGTCCGTCCGGCTCCGCGCCGTATGGCCCGTGTGCCGCCCGTACGTCGCCTTGCGGGTTCGCCTCCCCAGCGCATCGTAGCCGTAGTGCGTCTCCGTGTTGCCGCTGATGACCCGCGTCAGCTGCCCCTGCGCGTTCCACTCCAGTTGCTGGTCGCGCCGCGTGGTCAGCTCGCCCCACTCGTTATAACCGTAACGGTCACGACCACAGCCCGGCAGCCGGTTGTTCATCACCGGACCCTGCCCTTCGTTATCCAGCAGGTTGCCCGCCTTATCGTAATAATAACGGTCATGGTCATACATCTGACCTGAGCGCCCGGTCAGGTAACCGCTTCTGTCATAGCTGTACACCACGCTGCCACGCAGGCTGTCGTCAATCGTGCCCACCTCGCCGTGGTTGTTCCAGTAATAGTCCCTCGACGTCACGCAGCCCTGCTGCGCCGGGCGCTGGCCGGGAAGAACAGGGGCACTGCCGGGCGCCAGGCTGCGCTGCCAGCTCAGCAGACCGTCGTCGTCATAACCGCTGTACGTCGCAAGCTGCCCCTGCGTGCGCATTATCTGACGGTGCAGGCTGTCGCGCTCATACTCGCTCACCGTCAGGCCGTCCAGCGCCGTCTGTAACAGATGCCCGCTCCCGTAATACAGATGCGTCAGGTGCTGCCCGTCCGGCAGCGTGATGTCCGTCGGGTTGCCCAGCGCATCGCGCTGATAACGTATGCTGCCGTTCCCCGCGTGCTCCGCCGTCAGCCAGCCGCTGCGGTCATACTCAAAACGCACCGTGTCGGCCTGCATCCGGTGCTGCTGTTGCCCCGCCTCCGTGGGCGTGAGCGTCACTGCCGTTATCTGGTCCAGCCGGTTGTAGCTGAACGTCCGCTGGCCGTGTTCATTCTCCGTCCGTAACAGGCGGCCCAGCGCATCCCGCTGCTGCGTCTCCCGCCGCACCCCGCCCTGCGTGCCCGTGGTCTGTATCGCCGTCAGATAACCGCTGCCGTCCAGGATAAAAGTACGGCTCAGCCCGTCCGGGCGCACCTCACGCACCAGCCTGCCGTCCGCATCGTGACTGAACCGGTACTGCGCCCCGTTGCCGTTGGTCAGCACTGCCACCCGGCCTTCCGGCGTGTACTGCCAGCGCGTCTCGCGCTTCTCCTCATCCGTGTGCGCCGCCAGCAGACCGCGCGGCGTATACCGCCAGCTCTCCACGCTCCCCGTGATGCGCCGGTGGCTGCTCATCAGCCCCAGCGCATTCCAGGTATACCTGTCCTGCTGTTTCCCCGGTGAGTTCACCGTCTCCGGCAACCCAAGCCGGTTGTAGCTGATGCGTACCACCTTCCCTTCCGCGTCCGTCACCCGCGTCAGGTTGCCGTCCTCATCGTGGTCATATCCGGTGCTGCGCCCTGAACAGTCGGTGTACCGCGTCATCTGCCCCCGGCTGTCGAACGCCGTCACCACCGTGCCGCCCGCCGCATCCGTCCGGCTGCACATCTGCCCCTGTTCATCGTAAGCGTACTGCGTCACCCGCCCTTCCGGGTCCGTCTCCTGCACTGGCTGGCCGTGGGCGTTGTACTGCGTTTTCCAGACAGCGTCATCGTCCAGCGCCGTGCGCGTGATTTCGTCGAACTCGCCGTTCCACTGCGTCTGCGTCACCCGGCCTTCCGGATCTGTCGTCTTCACCACCCGGTTCTGGATGTCATATTCATACGCCACCGTGCGACCGCCGGGCAGCTCAATGTTGACAGGGAAGTGGTCTTCGTTGTACGTGAAGCGGTACATTCCACCGCCCGGCGTCCGGTGCGCGGTGATATACGTCTCCCTGTCGTACCACCACTGCCATGACTCCCCCTGCCTGCCGGTGACGGTGGTGGTGCCTGCGGCAAAATCATAGTCAAAGCGGTAATGTTCGCCGTCACTGGTGTCGTGCTCCGTCACGCGCGGCGCGCCGTCGAGTTCCTGCCAGCGGTAGCGGCAGGTGAACCCCGCCGCATTGCTGTGCGCCGTCATCAGCCCGTTTTCATAAGCAAACTGCCGCACCTGCGTTCCCGCCCGGTTCACCACGCCGGTCAGTTGACCGTTATCGTCATACCGGTACTCCACCAGATTGCCACGGGTGCCGCCCTGCACCAGTTCAATTCGCGACAGCCGCTCCCCTGCCGGGGTCTGTGTGCGGTGCAGTAACAGGTGATGCCCGCTGCTGGAGGCTATCCGTACCAGTCTGCCTCCTTCGTGCCCGAAGACAATGCGCTGGCGGTGCGGCGTCTCCATAAACAGCAGGTATGCCATGCCGTCACTGTCAAAATCACCAAATACGTAATAGCTGCGATCGGTGTAATGCAGCACGTAACGCCCGTCATGCAGGCGGCTGAGGTATAACTGTTCTTTCGGGTCAAATATCTGGTGGCCGGGCGTCAGCATCGTTTTCGGGTAACACAGTTCCCGCCCCTGTACGCCGGTCAGCGTGATGTGTTCATCGTCCTCGCGCAGGCTGGTTTCCCAGTTCAGCCGCCAGCCCCGTCCCAACAGTCCCACGGTTTCCAGGTGGCTGGCGTAAAAACGCGAGCAGGTGACCGGCAGGCGACCGGGCAGGGTGAAGTCCGTTTCCGGCAGCAGGATTTTCTGCCCGGTGGTCACATCCACCGGATTGCTGAACAGCCCGCTGATAGCCTCACCCACGGCCATCCCGGCAAGCTCCCCGCCGATAAACTTAGCGGCACATTTAGTGCCAAATTTCGTCCCCAGCTTTGCCGCCTGCCGCCACGCCCCGGCCAGCCCGCCGAGCAGACTCGCCACGACAAACAATACATCCACCACCTTGCGCAGCCAGTCCGGAATTTCAGAACTGATTTCCAGTACCGTCTGCGTACCGCCGCCCAGAAACACATTCGGCGAACCGTCTTCAATCACCGCGTCGCATTCGGTGTGGTCATCCTTACGGGCGGCGGGCTGGCTGTTAATGTAGATATTTTCCGACCCCTGGGCGATGCGTTTTTCTGCGATATGGTTATCGCATTTCACCGTACTCAGTACCGCGCGCGCCGCCGGGCGACTGTTGGTGCTGACATTCTCCGAACCGGTGAGGATTTTTCCTGCCGTGTGGTGGATGGAGCGCCCGATGGCCTCGCCCAGTTGCAATACCCCGGAGGCTATTTGATCGGCCATAAAACCCAGAATCAGCCCGGCAAGAAAACCGCAGCTAAAGAAGGCAAAGGCGGCAAGCGCGATAATGGCGATGCCGATGATAGCGCCGATAAGAAACCCGGCGAGCGCACTGGTGTGGTAGATAGGGTCATCCACACGGGCTGCTTCATACATGGTCACACCTCCGTGTGATTATTCGTTTTTATCCGGCTGAAAGCCTGCCAGCCAAGTGTTCCAGAGCAGGTCTGCTTTATCATCAAAAGGACGGGGACTGGTCAGGGTGAAGACCAGTACCTTGCCAGGGGTTGCAATAAACCCGGCCTGACGCTGGTACACTTCCGTTTTCCCGGATTTATGGGTGGCGGCAATTTGTTCCCCCATAAGGGCATCATTGCCCGTTCCTGCCTGTGCAGGCGCTCGCGACAATACCCGGTGCTGACCGAGATTTTTTTTCATCAGTGCAATCTGGCGGTCAATATAGGCGGGCAGGTCTTCATCAGGTTTTAGCGTATCGCGGGAAATATTCAGGCTGGGCGATGTTCGTTCATTGCCCTCCAGGATAAAAATATTAACGCTGCGATCCGTAAATGTTTCAGGCAGGACAAAACACCCTTCCTGTATGCGGTATGGTCGATCCATGAGAACTCCAGGTTTAATTCGGATCACTCAGAGGTGGGAAGGGGGGCAATATCATCGGCGGTTACGGCTGTGCCGCCATCCGGGTTCATATCAATACCTTTACCAATCAGTTGCATGACATCGCTGGTATGTAACATCAGTTGCTTGCCACAAAACTCAATGGAGCCGTCCTTATGTAAAACAAGCGCCGCATTGCCGCAGCGAAGCGTGAATTGATCGCCAACATCTAAACGATAAGTGGTGCCGATATTGATCGTCTGCGCCAGTTTTACGGAAAGGCCGTCATTCTTCGTTACCGTGGTGTTTCTGTCCTCACCAATACTGTTGGTTTCATTTTTAATAATGGTTTTAGTGCGATCCACCATTACCGTATGTGTTTCATTATTCTTCACCGTGGTGTTGAGATCTTTTTCCGCGTGGAACTTCACTTCCTCCGCGCCGGTTTTATCATCAAAACGCAGCATGTTGCCGTTCGTTGGCCCGCCATACAGCGAGTGGCTGAAGATCCCGCTCTGCGACGCCATTCCCGGCAGTCCCCACGGCGGCATGGTGTCCTGGTTGTAGGTACGCCCCACGATGATCGGCAGATCCGGATCGCCGTTTTTGAAATCCACCAGCACTTCCTGGCCGATACGCGGGATCTGGATCATCCCGAAGCCTTTGCCCGCCCATGGGTAGCTGACGCGTATCCAGCAGGAGCTGTTTTCATCCATTTTGCCGTAGCGATCCCAGCCAAACTGTACCTTTACCCGCCCGTACTGATCCGTCCAGATTTCCTGGCCCGACGGGCCGGTGACAATGGCGCTCTGCGGTCCTTTGGTGTGGGGTTTGCTGATGGTTCGCTGCGGGCGGTACACCTCGCGGGTGGGGTGCAGTTCAAAACGGGTGGAGAAGGTAAAGTGCTGGTCCTGCCCGCTGTGCTGCGCGTTGTCCTGCACAAACAGCGTAGTCTGCGCCAACAGATATTCCTGGTTGAGTTCTGCCGTAGGGTGATTCATCAACGCAAAGGTGTAGCCAGTCATCAGCGTACGGATATTCCCGGCACCGTGAACCCGGCTGCCAGGGCTGCGCTGCGCTTCCATACGAATGCGCGTCAGCATTTCGCCTTCGCCCTTGTCGAAATAATCGCCCGGCCATTCGTAGTGTTCGTAACTGGCATGGCCGGTTTCACGCGGGTTTGCCACTGTGTTCGCCAGCCGCGAGCGCGGTTTTTTAAAGTCAAAATCATCCAGTACCCACTGCCCGGTACGCAGACTTTCATTGGCTATAATGGTGTGGATAAATGCTTTATCCAGCTTTAACCCTTTTTGATGCCATTCTACCTCCGGTGAATCCGGGCAGGCGTGATGTGTACTGATGGCATCCGCCAGCACCAGCGTGTGGCTGTCCTCGCTGTGCTCAAACCACCAGTAGATGCCCCACTCCTGCATCAGTCGCTGAAGAAAATCAAAATCAGTTTCACCGTACTGTACCTGCCAGGTGCGTACCGGGTAGCTTTCCACCAGTCGCTTTTCCACCGGATACGGATACTCAGCCAGCACTTCATCGAGAATGTCCACCACGGTTTTATTCTGGAATGCCTTGTAGTCGCTGGTGTGGGTCAGCAGTTTTACCCACGGCTCCATACGCAGCTCATAGGTAACAGAACGCCCTTCATGGCCCACCACCCGCGCCGCCGTGACCAGCCCGCTGATATGCCGTTTGCCGCCGCCATCCAGTTCGATGTTGACGCACAAATCTTTGCCCACCATGGCTTTAAGCGGCAGGTTGGCTGCGGGGGAGACATAGCCCAGATTCAGGGTGTCGGGCGTTTTTAGCTGTACGATGTAGGTAAACAAGCTACCGAGAGCTTCCGAGCCGTTCAGACTGGAAAACAGCAGCATCTGCGGTGGAACTGCGCTGCCGCTGACCGTCACGTTATGTGCGCCCGGCCCGCTGGTTGCACCAGAAATTAGTGCCGATATCACATCCTGCGCCGCGCCCGCCGCTGCCGCAGCCTGTGCCGCCGCAGCCACCGCTGCTTTCACCAACCCCGACGGTTCAGGCAGGTCGCCCATCAGAGATCCCAGCGCCTGTTCCACTGCCGCTTCTGCGGCTCCCGCCACGCTTCCGGCAACCGAACCTGCTGTAGTTCCACTGTTTTCACCTGTTATCGGCGGCGTGGTTGTCGTCAGCCCCCCCATACCGGATTTATTATTTGTGGATACAAAACTCATGGTATTTGCTCCTTTAATACTAAATTTAAGCGCAGTATTTGGCAGTCGGAAATAACATTCCACTGGCACAAACATATTTTAAAAAGCACAAAAAAGCGCTTACGTTTCAAAAAAAATGCAATGCTTATCTTATTTTTTTGAAAGCCAGCAAAATAAGTGGCATACAAATTAAAAAACCCACAACTGAAACAATGAACACATAATTATGATCCGATAAGAGTTGTCTGGCAAACCAGACACACTGGGACGAACTAAAATCCCCTCCCATGCTCATCGTTTCCGAGTAGTTCACTGCAAATATAATATTAAAATAAAAAACAACAATATAATAAATGGCAGAGATAAATAAAATAATCCCCCAGCGTATCCAGAATTTATTTGTCATTGTATGAACTCCCCAGAGAACCGCCAGATGTACCACCAGAATATGGCGACGAGGTACCTGATGAAGCAGAACTTTTTGCTCCCACCCCCATCAGTACAGCGCTCAATCCCTGTGCTGCTCCACTTTTATCACCAATATTAGGATATTGTTGCCTGAATTCACTGGTCATATTCATTACTGACATTGATGAAAAATCAGAACTTTTCTCAATAAGGTATTGTTGTAATGAGAAAGGGATCGTGAAATCTATCTCTGTGTCAACTGTTAACTGTGGCGAAGCAGATACCCCAAATGATGACTGTATAGAAGGTAATATATATTTTGTCTCAAATATTTTCGAACCAGAATATTTAATCCCCTCAACGGAGTGTGTCGTACAATTATTTCCGGTTACATCATAAATATCAATTGTACGCCCCCGCAACTTTACCCTGTCCGTCATTGATTTTGTAGGAACAGGTGGTTTTGCTGCATTCCACAATTTTTCAAAAAATTCACGAACCAATATCGGATTAGCATCATTTATTTCAAACACATGTGCTTCCATCTGATATAGCTCATAACGATAATAAGATCGGGCATCTTCATCTTCAAAGAAGTTTAAAATACCATCTCCGACAGTCGCACTAGAGCCAGTCCTTCCATACCGCCCGTAAGTGTACAAATAAACAGAATTATCCATATGTACAGAGACAAAAGCATGACCCGCACCTGTGGTTTCAACCCACAAAAATACACCGTTTAACAACAAATTATCTTCTGGCTTACAGGTTGCAGCGAAACTATTTTGTTCTTGCGTGTTCAGTGCTGTCTGCCATAAGTCTTTCACTCTTCCCTCCTGTTATTCTCCGCCAGTCGCAGCGCATCCACATACCGCCCTTCACTGTTCTGCTGCCAGAACCAGCCTTGCCCCGGTGTTGCCTGCCCCAGCGTCTTACCTGGCCAGCCCGGCCACGGCAGATAACGCACGCCCGGCAGTTCTACTACCGGTGCTTCATCCGGCAGCCCGGTCAGTTCCCGGCTGCGCTGCGATGTACGTCGTAACCCACGCAGCCACTGCGCCCACCACGGCCCCGGCTGCCACATCGCCCATAGCTGGTCCACCTGCTCCGTCAGCCGCCCGCGCCGCATCGTGTCCGGCGTGATATGCTGCGCCGCCAGCCTCGCCAGCCAGTACAGCCAGCCCTGCGTCTCCTGCAAACTCTCGTCCAGCCACTCCCGACCACAGCGCTGGTAAATCACCAGCGGCCACGGGCGTCCCACGCTATCCCGTGACGCCATCAGCACTCCGGTCAGCCAGTCAGTCGTCCCCCCCATCGGCAAAAATCCCGGCGACATCACAAAGCTCCACGGCAGCGGATGGTGTTCCGGCGCGGGCATATCATGTTCGCCACGCGGCGACAGGTGCATCCAGCCGTCACGCTCTTCATCTGTCGTCTGGCCTCCCGGCAACACGATATGCCGCCCGCTGCCCACCCACGTCTGGCGGTTCAGCCAGTCCTGCCATATTCGTCCCTCTTCAGCGCCCACCCGCCAGCGCACATAGTCGCGCTGGTCCGGCAGCCTGCCGAACATCGCCGGGGCTGATACCGCCGCTGGCCGGCGCATTACAGCGCCCTCGCCGGGCAACTGAAGTTCTGCAACAGCTCCCGGCTGACCGGGTTAAAATCCCGCCCGGCGGTGATTTCCAGCACCACCCGACGACCGTCAAAATCATATTCCACCAGTTGCCGCCCCCGCACCGCCGTTTCCTGTACCTTTCCGGCGTCCAGCAGATGAAACAGCGCCCACGGCCCGCCGGTCAGTAGCGTTGAGGTGTCCTGGCGAATACGCGGGCTGGCGGTGATTTCCGCCATCGAGCCGTTGCGCGGTCCCGGCCACGTCACTTTCAGGGGCCGGTCCGGACCATGGGCGTAGCGCAGCACCTGGCCGTCGATATCAATCACCAGTTCCGTGATGGCCGGGTCCATATCCACCACGCTAATCTGCATCGACCAGGAAAATTTTTTCCCGCCCTCGCTGTTAAAAAATACGCTGCGGATCTGCTTCGCCTGCTGAAACGGCGTTAAATCCGGCCCCTGCAACGTCATGTTGCCTTCGGTCGGTTTGTAGCGCCACGGATCGCTGGCGGTATCCACCAGCGGAGCCAGTTGTTTGCTCCAGAAAGCATCCAGTACGCCACCGCTGGCGAAGATGCGGTTAAAGTCCTCGGCGCTGACCTCCTGCGGACTGTCGGCGAACGGATAGCGCCCGTCGATGGCGTCACGGCAGTCGTCGCCCATCATCGCCTCCATCTGGGTGTTCAGCACGTCGCCGGTCCCGGCGTTGATTTTGCGCGTTCCCTGCTTCGTCAGATCCAGCAGGATGTTTTTCAGCGGCGCAGGCAGTTTCGCCGCCTCCAGTTGCAACTTGTCTGCGGCAGTAATGCGCGCTGGCAACGTCCCCGCCGCCAGCGCGCTATCAGCAATGGTCAGTTGGGTGTAATACTCGTTGAGCATGGTCAGCAGCGAAGCGATCTGCATCGTCCCACCGCCGCTCTGTCCGCCGTCCGTTCGCCCGGCAATGACCTCGCGCAGCGCGGCGAAACGGTCATCCACCAGCGTTTTTTCCAGCCGTTCTTCCGGGTGAATATCCTGGAACAGTTTTGCCGTCTGTACCACTTTCCCCGCGTTACCGGATGCGCGCTGCGCCAGTTGTTTCTGTCTGGCCTGCGGGTCCGGCGGCGGCACCAGCGTGGTCTGCTCCACCACCGCTTTTCCCAGCCGCATCAGCGGTGAGTCCGGCGACGCCAGGGTGCGCAGCACCTGTAAATCATAGGCCAGGCCGGAACTGCCCTCTTCCCCGGCACTGTTGATACTATGGATACTGTCCAGAAAATCCTGCCAGCGG
This sequence comes from Salmonella sp. A7, assembly GCF_020181675.1. Taxonomy (NCBI): domain Bacteria; kingdom Pseudomonadati; phylum Pseudomonadota; class Gammaproteobacteria; order Enterobacterales; family Enterobacteriaceae; genus Salmonella; species Salmonella sp. A7. The sequence continues at coordinate 3,552,292 of NZ_CP084001.1, forward strand.
CGGGCATATTCCGTCAGGTACAAACGGCGGACTTCGCGGGCGACAGACTGCTCCTGCCCCGGTATCTGGCTGCGCAGGCTGTCAGTCAGCTTTTTTGGCGTACTCTCCCGGCCCATCACCCAGCCATCGTTCGCCGTCGCCGCCGCCACAAATTCCGGTAATCGTTTGTCGAACAGCTCCCGGTATCCTTCACGGGTAAAAATACCCGGCACGCCCCGATCCAGCGGCGCGCCGTTGCTACGCACAAACACCGTTCCCGCATCCGCGCCGACGGCGCGTACCAGCGTGAACTCCTGCGGCGCTTCGCTCTCCATTGCCGCCAGCGCCCGCGCGTAGATACGCTCGGTACTGGTGTGACCGTCGAGGAATGCCCGCGCCTGGCGGATCAGCGCCTCATCTTTCTCATACGGTGAATGCACCACCCGGCTGCCGTCAAACAGCGCTTCGATATGCGTCAGCACGGCGGCGCGCCCGCCGAACCCGGCCACGCTGTCGCTGTTCCCCAGATCGTTAATCACCCACGACTGGATCTCCGCCGCGTTGTATTTATCTTCGTGATCTTTATCCAGATTCAGCAGCAGATAGATGCGCAGGGCATCGTAGGCCGCTTTACTATCCTGACGGGCAATGGCGTCCGCCAGCACATACTCCATCCGTTTCACCAGCGGCGGCAGCAGCAGTTGATCCAGCAGGCGGTTGTACAGCGACGCCACGCTGTCGGTTACCGGCGGTACGCTGTACAGGCCGTAGCGCCAGGTCAGCGGCGGCGCGTCCGGGTCCAGTTCCGGCCAGGCGGACAGTTCCCTTGCGCTGTCCAGCAGTGCCGGGACGGGAGCCATCGCCGGTTTACCGGTGTAGGCTTTCACCTCGCCGTCCAGCCGGGTCGCGCGGGCGCTGATTTCATTCAGATAGTCGCCGTTGGTCTGCTGGCTGGTCTGCATCCCCTGCCACAACAGGAATGCCAGCACCAGTACCAGCAGGTGCCCGCCGAGGCGCAGCAGGCGGTAACGCCAGGCCCACTGGAGGTTTGGCTCCACCAGGTGCGCTTCACGGAAAATAAACTGTGTTAGCAGATCATGCAGAAAGTAGCTGCGGTTGCCGTCCGGCAGAGCGTGTGGGAGAGAGGCGGATGATTCGCCACGGGCGGTTTTTATCGCCCGGACAAAGCGCTGCCAGATACTCAACTGGTCGGCCACGGCGTCGGCCTGCGCCTGCGCGGCACTGGTGAAAAACACCCCGCGCAGCGTGTTATTCAGTTGCGTGGCATCGAATTTTGAATCGAGGAAGATCTGTTCAATAGCCTCCAGCAACGGCTCGCCGAGGGCGGCGAACTCACGCGGGAAGGTATACAGCCGCTGGCGGCTTTTAAGGTCGTACTCTTCCTGTAACCGGGTATCCAGTCCCTGATCCAGCCGCAGCGTCAGGCGCGCCAGCTCCTGCGCGCAGGCGGCGTGCAGCGCCTGCGGGTCGCCCGCTTTTCGCCTGCGGCTGTACGGCAACGTGAAGCCCCAGATTTGTGCACGAAGATGGCTGGTCAGCGTGCGAAAATATTCGCTGAACCCCGGCAACAAATCCATTTTGGTGACCACCAGATAGACCGGAAAGCGAATCCCCAGGGTCTCGCGCAGTTCTGCCAGTCGCGCCCGCAGAGCGGCGCAGGCCGCCAGGCGTTCCGCCGGTGACTGTGCGGTTAAATCCGCCACGTTTAGCGTCAGGATCACGCCGTTAAGCGGCGCGCCGGGGCGATGTTTACGCAGCAGACCGAGAAAGCCCTGCCACTCTCCGGCGTTACGCTGCGCGGCGCTCGCTTCTCCGCCGTCATCGTGGCGGGCGTAGCGTCCGGCCGTATCAATCAACACTGCTTCGTTGGTAAACCACCAGTCGCAGTGTAGCGTGCCGCCACCCGGCACTGTCAGGATACGCGAGGTCTGCTCCATTTGCTCCGCCAGCGGGAACTGCAATCCGGTGTTCAGCAGGGCCGTGGTTTTGCCATCGCCGGGACTGCCGACCACCATGAACCACGGCAGCTCATACAGAAAGCGTTTTCCCTCGAAGATTTTACGCCAGCCGGGCATGTCCACCCGCAACTGCCGCAGTTGCCGGATGGCCTGCGTGACAATATGGTTGACGGTGCGCAGGTCGGCTTTGATCTCGCCAGCCACCGGTACCTCTTCCCCGCGCGGATGCAGGAAGCGACGCAGCAGTTGTTCATCCATACGCAGCGCACGCCACAGCCGGTACAGGCCGTACAGCGCGTACATCAGCAGGATGAAACCAATTAATGTCAGGCGGACCCACAGCGGCGCAAACGGATGGACATCGCCCAGGGCCAGCAGCGGTGTGACGAAGCCAATCGCCAGGCACAGGACACTGATGCCGATAATGCTCATTGACCAGTTGACCAGCCACAGTACCAGCAACATCAGCAACAGGGCAATGGTCACTACCCGGCTCCCCACGGAGGCCAGCGGGCGCAGGGTATCAAATGATACCAGCGGCCCGACAAACCAGACCAGCAGCACCAAAACCAGAACGCCCACAACCGCCAGCGCGCGCCGGGAAAAAAGCAGACTAAGAAATTTTTGCATTATGTTTCGACTCGCCACCCAATAATCAATATTTTAAAATTCCCTGGATAAAGTAATATAACCATTAAATTTTACAGAACACTCATCAGCATTCATGAAGCTGGATGCAATGAAAATATCTTTTTCTTTATCTTTGTTAATATAGGTATATTTTGCCACGATAGATTTAACCTGGTTCTCATAGTAACTATCGAAATAGGATTTCTTATCTAATATTGCCACTTTATTTTTGGCCTTATCTTTTTCATAATCCATCCTGGCCAGAGATTCTGCATAGACCTTAGATACACTTTGTTTTATCCTTTATAATAGTAGCGACATCTATATTCAGGTCATTTTTTATGGCATCAAATAACGATGACTCCATTGATGCTCCAACCGTAGCACACCCATAACCCTGCGCATAAGAAATGGCAGGAATACCCACCAACAGACAGACCATCACCTTAAACATATCAATCCTTTACCACCAAGACTTTACCACCAATACTTTATCTGAACTGGCAGCGATAACATTATTACAGGGTATACCTGTCATACTTCAGGCTGCATGTGCGTTGGCTTTACTCGCTCACCCCAGTCACGAACTAATGTACGCTCCTGGGGATTCATTCCCTTGCCGCCTTGATGCAACTTGAATGATTTTATATATTACAGGGATACTCTATTAATTTATTTATGATAAGTTCAGCCGCGCGAGAATTCAGTTCCTCATTGGTTTTATTTTTAAGAGAAACATAGACAATTTCATTTAATGTTAGCGTCTTAAATAAATCGTATCCACACCATAGTTTTTTCTCCGTTGCATCCTCCACGCCAAGCAGATAGATACCCGCCCTGAGTTTATCCCGTTGATTACCAGACACCCAAAATTTAAAAAAGTCATTACCTGAAAGATTAAGCGCATCCGGAGTCAGGGATAAAATGGGAGATGACCGGGAAGCAATTTTTATGGAGGAGTCTGTCCTCTGACAGGGAAAATTTTTAACTAATGCTTCCTCTATCAGCACCGAAGCTCTTGCATCAGGCTTTTTCACAGAGTACCGATCAAGCCAGGCCAGCACAGTATGGTTTATTGTTATACTGTCAACCTGACCATATCCACACCACGTCTTACCTTCTGTGGCATCCGCTACCCCCAACACATACATCAGTGTATTATCTTTTTCCTGTAAGTTATCACTGGCATAAAATCCCAGAAAATCCCGTATACTGAGGTTGACATTATCGGGGGAAATGAATCCTGCGTTAATCGGGGATCCGGCAAAAGCGCCACCGGATAACAGGCAACATAAGATGATCAAAAAAACACGAACAGATCGTGTTATGTGATATGTCGCGGAGATCCGATAATAATCCCCCGTCACGCCACATACTGCCGAATGATGAGACACATCATAGGTTGATTTTTTCATCATTCATTCACTCCACTACCAGAATTTCCACCCGACGGTTTTTCGCCCGCCCGGCTTTACTGTCGTTATCCGCCACCGGCACCGTATCGCCCTTGCCAACGATATGTACCCGTCCGGCAGGTACGCCGCCGGAGGTCAGCAACGCCGCAACTTCCGCCGCCCGTTTTTCCGACAGCACCAGGTTGGATGGGAATTCAGCCGAATGAATGGGCTGGCTGTCAGTGTGACCCGTTACAGTGACTGCGCCGCCCACGCGGGCGATTTCCCGCGCCGCTTTGTTAATCACTGGCCGGATTGCGTCACTCACCGTTTTCTGTCCCGGCACAAACATGGCGTCGCCACGGAAGACCACCCTACTGTGCTGGTCATCTTCGTCCACGGTCAGCAGGCCACGGGCGATTTCGTTTGCCAGCAGGATTTTCAGCCGCAGCTTATGAACCGGCACGGGCGGCGGCGGCAGTTTTATACCAATCGCATCAATATGCTGTTGTACGGTGACGGTCTGCACATCCATCCGGTGGCTGTAAAGGCCAAACAGCGTCAGCATCGCCAACAGGGCTATCCCGGCGCTCAGCCAGACCGGCACCCGGCGCATCCGCCGCAGTCGTCCGCTTATCGCCCCCTGAAAGTCAGGCGAGAGCGCGGGCATGACCGGATCGCGACGCTGTGAAAGCTGTGTCAGCAATTGCTGGCGAATATTGTCCAGTTGCTTACGCCCGTCTGGCTGCACGCTGTAGCGGCCTTCAAATCCCAACCCTAGCAGGTGGTAGATAACCTCCAGTACGTTGCCATGCTCCTGGAAGCTGGCCGCCAAACGCCCGATGATCTGGAAAAGTTTTATCCCGCCTTCGCTTTCACCATGAAATGTTACCAGCAGGCTTTTTCCGGCCCAGACGCCGCGCCGTCCCCAGGTTGTGTTATTGGCGGCTTCATCAAGCGCCGTACACAGGCAGTAACGTACCGCCAGTACGTGCTCGCGCCGCAGGTTCGCCTGATCGCATAATGTCTGGTACAGATGCATCTCGCGTACCAGCAAATTACGGTAAGGCTCTACCAGGGCCGCATCCAGCTTAGCGGGCATGGCTGCGAGAGCGCACAATAAAGGCTGGGCAGCGGCGAGCAACGGGTTAGCCGCCGCGCTGATTTCAGCCAGCCGGAGTTTGCTGTCCGGACCGTCTTCAACGATGACATTGAGTTCCGTGCGCTGGCTGGTGTGTACCGGCGTTTCATATTCACTGTTCTTATGTTCCGGCGTGGTGGACAAAAAGGACATCATGTCCGCCGCTGGCGGCGTCAGGGTACTGTCTGTCATTTATCGCGCACTCCCCACAGTTCTGTCTCCAGCCCCGGAAATTCCCCGGCGGTATGCATGGCCATCCCGCCGTAACGGGCAATGTGTTCCCACAATGCTCCCTCGCGGCGGATGTCGTAATAGATGTATCCGGCCTGAAACGGGATTTGGCGCGGTGGTACAGGCAAAACCTGCAAAGCCAGCCCCGGCAGATGCGAGCGGATCAGTTCCGGCAGGCGATCGGATGGCCCGATTTTGGTCTGGGCGGCAAAATGTTGCAGTAGCACATCGGTCGGCATTGAAGCCTTTATCGCCAGTACCAGCGTGCTGAAATCGGCAAGATCGGAAGGAGCCACCACCGCATTCAGGATGCCGTAACTCCCCTCTTTCAGTTCGATGCGCTGCGCGCCCCGGATCAGTACCGCATTCAGCAGGAACTGCACCTCATCAACCAGCGATTTCAACCCGGCATAGGGCGTCAGGTGTTTGTACTCTTTGTATTCAGCGGGCCGTCGCGTTTGTGGACGCACATAGGTGGAGAGTTCCCCGGCCAGTTCGGACAGGTAGCGATACAACACTTCCGGGGCCAGCGGCGTTTTCGCCAGGTGGGTCAACAGCGGCTCAAAGCGATTGAGAATTTGCAACAGCAGGTAATCGGAGACCTCCGCTGCTTCATGGCCGTGGTTGTCGCTGCCGGTCAGCCGTTCCGCCAGCGAATCGGCCCGCATCCGGATGAGATCGTTGATCCACGACAGCCAGGTACACATCAGTGAACTGGCCTGATAATTAATGATGGGCGGGATCAGGTCGTGGTCGATATCTATCCGCCCGTCAGGATTCAGCCCGATGATGCGGGTCAGCGGCAGGCCAATCCAGGCGCCCGTCACCGCCTTTTCCGGCAGCAGCCGCAGGCGCAGGTGACTGAGCTGTAATAACTGCGCGCCACGTCCCAGCGAGTTGGCGTCGCGGATGTCGTGTTCGTGTACCGAGAAACGCGCCAGTGATTCCGGGTTATTGTCAAACGTAGTTTCTTCGCTGTTCGGCGCGCGTACCGGTACCGCCAGACAAATCTGCTGGTTCAGGTGCTCCGGCAGGATGGTCAGCGGCGGCGGCAGCGGGGTATGGTCCGGTGCGTTAAACGGCGTACCGTCAGGAAAAATCCCTGATGCCTCTTTCAGTATCAGTTTACCGATGTTCAGCGCTTCGCCATCAATATTGTAGTGGCTGAATCCCCAGAAAAAGGGGGTCAGCGGCAGGCTGCGGTAATGCATGACGTGTTCCAGATAACGCTCTTGCTGCTGAAACATCTGCGGCAGTAAAAATTGTCCTTCACTCCAGACTACGCGGTCATTCCAGCTCATAATTCATTTATCCCGTTCCGTAATTACAATAGCGCTTTGTTCCAGTTCCGCATCCAACTGCACTTTTCCTTTCCCCGGTATGAAGTTGCTGTACCAGGCTTTTTCCGGGGCTTCCGGGATTTTGTAGGTTACCCGCCAGACCGATTTGGCCAGGTTACGGTATCCGGCCAGTACGCCGATTGCCGTGGTCTGCGCATTCAGCGGGCGACGCAGTTTTTTCTCTTCGCCGGGACGCAAAATAAAGCTGTCGCGACGCACTAAATCGTCGGTAAGGACGGATTTGTCGTTGTCATGGAGCGACCAGTAATCGGCTGTCGTGAAAGCGGCGTCATTTTTCAGTTCATAAACACGTATCTCAATGGGCGCGGCCTTCTTCTGATTGTCAGGATTCACCTTATCGGAGGCTTTCACGCTCAGGTCGAGTCGCTGTGATTCGAGGTCAGGTAACGCATCGCTACTGCCGCATCCGGAAAGCAGGAGCAGTGCAAAAGGCATAGCTACCGCACATAACCGCCGAGTGGGGTTACGCCATTTATTCACTGTAAATTCCTTTAAAATCAAAACAATAAATCCGGCCAGATATAAATCTGGCCGGAAAAACAACCGTTAAATTTCTTTGTTGGCCTTGAAGTCGTAGCCTGCGGTGATGGTGCCGCCGCTGCCGCCCTGCTGGTTCTGCACCACGTATTCCTGCTTCACAGTGCTGAAAGAAAGCTCGACCGTTTCACGGGAGGCGATTTCACCATCGTGGCTGCCGCTCGGGGAAACCACGGCGACAATCAGGTCGGTGAAGGTATACTTGAGGTACTCCAGCGGATTGCCGCCAGCCTTACGCATAACCAGAATGGCCTGCGGAATGTGCTTGCCGGAGGCGCAGTATTTGAACAGGTTCGGGCTGGCGCGGTCGATATAGTGATCAAAATCCAGGTTGGTGACGGAGACCTTACCGGAGCCGAGGCCGCTACCGGCGTGCATGGTGGATTCCTGATGGATATTCCAGCGCCAGCTCAGTACTTCAATTTCATTTTTGTGTTTGTCATCCATCGACTCACCGTCGATGCCGTCAATTTTCAGAAAAATGTCATAAGACATATCTACTATCCTTTTAACTACCTAAATAAAGCCCTGATTTATCTGCTTTATTAGGTGAACAGATTAACTATTACTGTACAGCTCTCTATTACCCATAAATTCATCAGAGCAAGAGAACATATGCTTTTAATATCTTTGAATTTTACTTCTCGACACGCCTTTTAATTAATTCATTTAATTCACTGTCGTGGATAAAATCTATGCACTTCATGGTATTAAAATCTGATGATATCGAGCCATTATATTTCAATCCTGAATATTTTTTCGCAATCTCATCAATTTCATGATAAATCTCCACAGATTGTTTACCATATTCAAGGTAAGCACTGGCCGTAGCTCTGGCATCGTTTTTAACGACATCATCTTTGTATACTAATGCCAGACAATGACTCAGCGCCCAGTTTTTTAAGAGTTCCGACTGTGAATATTGTGTGGTCAATGCTTCATGTGCAAAGGATGGCTGCCATACCAACATTCCACTTATGCTGAAAGTAACTAATATTAACCATTTCATGGCAGTATCCACAGAGTCCCAACTTCAGGAACAAATGGTCCATTATCTGGGTCATTTAATAAGTGGCACTGATCTGAACAGATACTGCCATTCCATAATGTAACGTGTCCTCTGGCATTGCTCCAGCCATGCCCTTTTACTACGATAATTCCTTTCTTCCCTATAAAGTCACTCTGTTTCGGATTATTAACAATAAGATCAGGCTTGCCCATATTATGAGTAAGATGATCAATCATATCATTCACACGATAAATATAGAATTTATTATCGGCACCACTAACCTTTGCATACGGGGAGTTACGGGCTATTGGGAATCCTGTCGCATTCAAAACATAGCTCATTCGAATAGGACAGGCATTTTGAAAATAACCACCAGTTATATTTTTCCCAACGTTTCCACCAATAATGCTACCCACATCAGCGACGGAATGATTCACCTTCCTAAAAGCTAGCCACGCTTCATTGAATGAAGGTCTGTTCATTTTGCTTACCCTCTAAAAATTCTGTGTAGCTCATTAATTCTCAACACGTATCTTCACGGACGCCGCTTTCTTCTGATTGTCAGAATTCACCTTGTAAAACGCTTTCACGCTCAGGCCAGGCCGCTGCGATTAGGGGTCAGGTAGCGAATCGCTACTGCCGCATCCGGAAAGCAGGAGCAGTGCAAAAGGCATAGCTACCGCACATAACCACCGAGTGGGGTTACGCCATTTATTCACTGTAAATTCCTTTAAAATCAAAACAATAAAACCAGCCAGACATAACATCTGGCCGGAAAAACAGCCGTTAAATTTCTTTGTTGGCCTTGAAGTCGTAGCCTGCGGTGATAGTGCCGCCGCTGCCGCCCTGCTGGTTCTGCACCACGTATTCCTGTTTCACAGTGCTGAAAGAAAGCTCGACCGTTTCACGGGAGGCGATTTCACCATCGTGGCTGCCGCTCGGGGAAACCACGGCGACAATCAGGTCGGTGAAGGTATACTTGAGGTACTCCAGCGGATTGCCGCCAGCCTTACGCATAACCAGAATGGCCTGCGGAATGTGCTTGCCGGAGGCGCAGTATTTGAACAGGTTCGGGCTGGCGCGGTCGATATAGTGATCAAAATCCAGGTTGGTGACGGAGACCTTACCGGAGCCGAGGCCGCTACCGGCGTGCATGGTGGATTCCTGATGGATATTCCAGCGCCAGCTCAGTACTTCAATTTCATTTTTGTGTTTGTCATCCATTGACTCGCCATCAATGCCGTCAATTTTCAAAAAAATGTCATAAGCCATTTTTATATCCTTATTAAGTTTTACTTAAAATAAACCTGATTTTATCTATATCTTTTTGTTTATAGATAAATCATTGCCGTACAGAATCCTTCTCCAATAACTTCAGGAGAACAGAGGACTGTATATTTTTCCGGTACCGATAATGTATTTAGTTATTTTATGAATTTGCATTATTTAATGCATATAAATAATGCTTCATAACTTCCGATAATAAAAACCATAACCTGTACTGAAATTTTCACGTCTCAAATCGCTAATTACAGATAAAAGATACAGACTGGTCTTCTGGCGATCCCTCAAAATTACGAGTCTTACAGCGAGTAGAAGAAGCAGGTATTGGTTGCGTCAACCATATCTGTTCATGACCATAAATACACGAAACCCAATAGCGATCGGTTTCTTTATCGCTAACACGTTCTGTTTCCCATACAGACCAATTTTCACCGTTTACTTTTTTAGTCTCTGGTTTGAGATCCATCAGGTTTTCAGGTTTACCCTGCGTTACCCCAATACTACTTAACCATAAACGCGACATATATCGGGGAGAAAGCTGCCACGCCGCTGGGACATCAGACTTCAGGCTCACAGCAGAAGACTGAGTATCAATAACAGCCGGGCAACTGACTTCCCAGGCTACAGCATATTGTGAAAAGAGCAGAACAATACCAGGTAACAGATGAAAAGTTGGGCTTATGGTCATAATATGTATTTCCTACTCAATGATATAAAAAGCTTCGGCATTGTTACTGGCATTCGGATATGTGTCATCATTACGTACCCACCTTTACGAGACCGTGGGCGAGACGAAATTCTTTTCTTCATATCCCTCTTTATATTCTCTATCTTCTCTGACTTCACTCGCTTAAACATTCACAAAATAAATGCATCAGGCATTGCCCTGCTTCACTGACGGCAGTTTTGTCACCAGGCGCAGCGATCCCGTCAGCCCTTCAAGCTGGAAATGCGGACGCAGGAAGAATTTCGCGTCGTAATAACCTGGATTGCCTTCGACCTCTTCCACCACTACTTCAGCGGCAGCCAGCGGACGACGGGCTTTAGTTTCTTGCGAGGAGTTCACCGGATCGGCGTCGACATAATTCATGATCCACTCGTTCAGCCAGCGCTGCATATCCTCACGCTCTTTAAAGGAACCGATTTTGTCGCGGACGATACATTTGAGGAAGTGCGCGAAGCGCGAGCAGGCGAACAGGTACGGCAGACGGGCGGACAGGTTGGCGTTGGCCGTCGCGTCTGGATCGTAGTATTCCTGTGGTTTTTGCAGCGACTGTGCGCCGATAAAGGCGGCATAGTCTGAGTTTTTACGGTGGATCAACGGGATAAAACCGTTTTTCGCCAGTTCAGCCTCGCGGCGGTCAGAGATGGCGATTTCGGTCGGGCATTTCATGTCCACGCCGCCATCGTCAGTCGGGAAGGTATGGCAGGGAAGATTTTCCACCGCACCGCCTGATTCCACACCGCGAATCAACGTACACCAGCCGTAGTGTTTGAAAGAACGGTTGATGTTTACGCCCATCGCGTAGGCCGCGTTGCTCCAGACGTATTTGGTATGGTCAGAACCATCCGCATCTTCTTCAAAATCAAACTCGTCTACCGGGTTAGTTTTTGCGCCATACGGCAGGCGGGCAAGAAAACGCGGCATCGTCAGGCCAATATAACGGGAGTCTTCGCTGGCCCGCAGGGAGTTCCACGGCGCATATTCCAGGTTCTGAGTGACGATTTTAGTCAGGTCGCGGGGATTCGCCAGCTCCTGCCAGGAGTCCATTTGCAGTACCGAGGGGGAAGCCCCGGCAATAAACGGCGCATGGGCCGACGCGGCGACTTTGGCGATAGAGCCAAGCAGATCCACATCGGGCGGTGTATGGTCGAAGTAGTAATCCGCAATGATACAGCCATAAGGTTCGCCGCCTAACTGGCCGTATTCGGCTTCATACAGTTTCTTGAACATCGGGCTTTGATCCCAGGCGATGCCCTTGTAACGCTTCATGTTGCGCCGCAATTCATCTTTTGACAGATTCATGAAGCGGATTTTCAGCTTTTCGTCGGTCTCGGTGTTGTAAACCAGATGCTCCATACCGCGCCACGAGGATTCCAGCTTCTGCCAGTCGGGATGTTGCAGAATCAGTTTGATCTGTTCGGTCAGTTTAAAGTCGATCTGCGCAATAATAGCGCTGATGCTTTTATAGGCGTCATCGCTGACGGTGATCGTGTTCGCCAGCGCCTGTTGCGCCAGCGTCTGCACCGCGGCTTCCACGGCTTTTGCCGCCTGGGTAGTCTTGGGTCGGAAGGCCTGATTCAGCAACGCATCAAATTCACCGGATGCGGAGACGGTATCCTGAGCAACCGCGTCGGTTGCCTGCATATTACTGTTTGCCATGAAAATTCCTTAAAAATTCGACATTATTCCGCTGATTCATTATCCGCTGACACACCTTGCTGGGTAGCGGCCGATTTCGGCGCATTCGCCAGCGTTTTCAGCAGAGTCGGGTCCTGCAACAGTTTATTGACCAGATTTTCCGCCCCGGCCTTGCCATCCATGTAGGTCTGGAGGTTCGCCAGTTGAGTGCGGGCTTCCAGTAACTGGTTCAGGGCGTCCACCTTGCGGGCAATCTGTGCCGGCGAAAAGTCGTCCATATTTTCCAGCGTGATATCGACCATCAACTGACCTTCACCCGTCAGCGTATTCGGCACAGCGAACGCCACGCGCGGCGCAATGGCTTTCATGCGCTCATTGAAGTTATCAATATCAATATCGAGGAATTTGCGATCCGTCACCGGCGGCAGTTCTTCACGCGGTTTCCCGGCCAGATCGGCCAGCACCGCCATCACGAACGGCAGCTCGATTTTTTTCTCGGAACCGTAAATCTCTACGTCATATTCAATCTGCACGCGCGGCGCGCGGTTGCGCGCGATGAATTTCTGCGCGCTATTGTTGATAGCCATACTCTTTCATTTCCTTATCAATCTACCGACGACCGCCCGGATAGCGGTGCAACGGCACAGTTTAAAAATCATACTCAGAGAGTTTTTTTATAATCTCTTTGTTTTCTTTGTACTTTTCCCGTAACCCAGGAAGTGCTTTTTTCGCCGGAGGGCACCAGGTATTAATGCCCTTTTCTATGTCTTTTTTATCCTCTTCCGGTAAAGAACTGTCCCATTCGCCGGCCAGATGCTGGCACATCTCTGCATTGCTCAGAAAATGCTGCACATCCTGTGGTAAAGGCGGTTCGCCATGAACACTGAAAGCGAACATCATTAGCAAAGGAGTCAATAACGCCGGGTAACGTAATGTCATATTTAATGCCCATCAATTGACCAGTGGGGTTTATCTGTATTTCCGCCGACAAACTTAGTCACGCCATAAACCCACTGCGCACCACTTAACTCTTTTGGCATATTCCCTCCTGCGAGGTTGTCTCAAAAACAATCTGCTCATCACCATTAACGCCGATATCAATCTGCCTGATAGCGGCTTTTTCCGTCATGGCCTGCAACCAGTAGCGCGACAGTCGTGGCAGGATGTGCTGTTCGATGTAGCCAATCAGCAACCGCGCGCCCGTTTCATGCATTGGACAGCACGCCACAATATGTGCGACCAGTTCCTCGCTATACGTCAGCGTCACGCCGTGCTGTTCACCCATCCGCGCCACCAGCCGGTCAAGGTGCAGACGGGCAATCACGCCACGCGACGTTTCATCCAGCGGCAGGTAAGGGATCACCGTCACGCGGCCCAGAAATGCCGCCGGGAAATGCTTGCGCAATTCCGGCATTAGCGCCTCTTTAAGCCCCGTAGCATCGGGCATTAAGGCCGGATCTTCACACATCTGGCTGATGAGGTCGGAACCCACGTTGGTGGTGAGTAGTAGCGTGGTGTTTTTGAAATCGACATGTGTTCCCTCACCGTCCTCCATGCCCCCTTTATCAAACACCTGATAGAAGAGTTCGTGGACGTCATGGTGCGCTTTTTCGATCTCGTCGAGCAGCACTACGCTCCAGGGGTGGCGACGCACCGCTTCCGTCAGCACACCACCCTCGCCATAGCCCACATAGCCGGGCGGCGCGCCTTTCAGTGTGGAAACGGTGTGAGCCTCCTGGAACTCGCTCATATTGATGGTTACCAGGTTTTGCTCACCGCCGTAGATAGCCTCCGCCAGCGCCAGCGCGGTTTCGGTTTTACCGACACCGGACGGCCCGGCCAGCATAAACACGCCCACCGGTTTGCGTGGATCGCCCAGTCCCGCCCTGGCGGTCTGAATACGTTCACCAATCTGCGCCAGCGCGCCGTCTTGCCCGGTAACGCGTTGCGCCAGTCGGGCAGGCAGTTCCAGCACCTGGCTGGCCTCATCTTTCACCATGCGCCCGGCAGGAATACCGGTCCAGTCGGCGACAATCGCCGCGACCACCGCCGCGCTGACTTCCGGGAACACCACCGGCGCGTCACCCTGCCACTCCCTTAGCGCCGTTTCGGCCTGTTGCAGCGTGGTTTTGTCATCAGCATCAGACTCTGCGAGACGCAGTTTCTGCAACGTATGTACCAGTTCCAGCTCCCGCTGCCAGCGGGATTCGGATGCAGTCAGTTCATCGTTGAGCGAGAAAATTCGCGCCGTCAGCGCATCGCGCCGCTCATCTGACTGAATCCCCATTTTTTCCTGCTTCTGCAACAGCGACCGTTCCATTTCCGCCGCTTTTAGCTGCTGGCGCAGGAACTGTACGCTGGCAGGCGGCGTGTGCAGCGTCAGCGCCACGCGGGCCGCGGCGGTATCCAGCAGGCTGATGGCCTTATCCGGCAACTGCCGGGCGGGAATATAGCGGTGAGAAAGCTGTACCGCCGCACGTACCGCCTCATCCAGAATCAGTACGTTATGGTGTTTTTCCAGCGTATCCACCAGACCACGCACCATTTCCATTGCGGGGATTTCTTCCGGTTCGGCAATCTGCAACACCTGAAAACGCCGGGTCAGCGCCGGATCTTTCTCAATATGGCGCTTGTATTCGCTCCAGGTGGTGGCGCCGATAGTCCGCAGGGTGCCGCGCGCCAGCGCCGGTTTCAGCAGGTTAGCGGCATCGCCCGTGCCGGATGCGCCGCCCGCGCCCACCAGAGTGTGAACTTCATCAACAAACAGAATAACCGGCTGCGGCGAGCGCCCGGCCTCTTCCAGTAACCCTTTCAGACGCGATTCAAACTCGCCTTTCATGCTGGCTCCGGCCAACAGAGCGCCAACGTCCAGCGCCAGCAGCCGTACTTCCCGCAGCGCGGGCGGCACTTCCCCCTGCGCAATCGCCAGGGCAAAACCTTCGACGACCGCCGTTTTCCCGACGCCCGCCTCACCAGTCAGTAGTGGATTATTCTGGCGACGGCGCAGCAGAATATCCGTCATGGTGCGGATTTCATGCTCACGCCCCGTCACCGGGTCGATTTTGCCGTCGCGCGCCTGTGCCGTCATGTCCTGACAGTATTTTGCCAGCGCGGATTTACCGTCCTGCCCGCCGTTGGGAATCGCCTGACTGCTTTCACCGGGAATGGCTGATGCCAGGCCGGAGCCGTCGTAAGGGCGCTCCTGCGCTTCCGGCGATGTTTCGATCAACGAGGGCAGTATTTCAGTCAGTTCATCAACCGGAAGCGTGGCCAGCGGCGCGCAGATACTGCTCAGTACCCGACGCAGTTCTGGCGTGGTCAACAAGGCCAGCAGCAACCAGCCGCTGCGAATTTTGTTATCGCCGTAACGGACGCTCGCCAGCATCCAGGCCTTTTCAACGCTGAGATCGATATGGTGAGAAAAATCACTAATGGCGCTGGCCCCGGCGGGCAGCATATCCAGTTGCCGGAGTAACGCTTTCTCCACATCAGAAAGAGGGATCTGGTAATGCCGAAGAACGTGGAGAATATCGTTATCGGGCTGCTGTGTTAACTGGTGCAGCCAGTGAGTCAGCTCAACCCAGGGATTAGAGCGTAGTTTGCAAAATGCCGTTGCCGATTCCAGCGACCGGAATAGTGGGCCGGCCAGTTTTCCATACAACGCACTGCGTGAAACAGGAGTTTCCATGTGTTATGCCTTGTGACATAAAAATTCATAAAAATAATGCATCAATGCATATAAATATATAAACAATTCTTTATTGATAGCCTCGAAAAAATATCGAAACAAAACAATGATACAGATCAGGGACTAATTAGCAACCAAGCTGTTAATATTAAATAATCAATGAACAGCAAGATAAAAATCGCAATTGCAGAATTAAAAGAAATAATATTTCAAAAAAGACATCTATGCATACAACAATGCATTCACAACGAAAATAATAAAAAGGGTGTCATCAATAATGACTCCCTATGAATTTAGTTAAAATTATTTATGAATTAAAACTCCCTAAACGTTTCCTCCAGAAAAATAAATACATTTAAGGGACATAATGAAACAAGACATGTGGGAATTACGGAAAATACAGTCGCAGGGTATAACGGATAACGTACAGTATCCCGCAGGGACATACATCGTATTTACTGCCGCCGCCCCCTACATTCCGCTTTTTGAGCAACATGGGAAAGACGATATCGCGCTCAGTCTTGTTCGCCACGAAGAGGCGTGGTGGATTGTTAATCACTCTGATGAACTGTGCTGTGCCGTCAATGAGCAGGTGATGGAACCTCATCACCGTATGCGGCTGAATGATGGAGATACGATTGAATGGGGTCTGTCATCCTGGTGCCTTGCCCGCACCAATGATGAGTCCCGTCCCGATGTTTCGTTTCCTCAGTTGGTTCAGTCATCTGAATCCGTTGCTGAGTACCTGGATCTGGACTGGTTTAAACAACAACAGCTCAATCCGCAGAACCCGTTCGATATTATTCCCGTCCGGGAAACCGCGTCCTCTTACACCGGCCATGAAGCGGATAGCACGCTACACCAGCTTTACCAGGAATATCAGCAGGCATTGCGGCCCTCCGGGCAGGAAAAGCCCCTCCGTCCTAAACCGTTTCTCCGAAATGAAGACGCTGTCACCCAGGATTTGACGTCGTTATACGATAAAAAGGGCGACACCGACACGTTACAGGATATGGTGGCAGGCGCGCCCGGTATTGATGCCATTCTGGATACGCTGGACACGACCGGTGAGGGTGAAATGCACTGGCTGGCGATGGAATCAATGCCCGATATCCTGCAACTGCTCTCGCCGGAACAGGCGGGGAAAACCGCACATAGCGAGATACTGCCCGATCTGACCCGCCGCGAGCATCGTATTATTGGCATCGACAGCCACTACCGAATCACTCCGACACAGAAAAATGGAAATACCGCCCATGAAAAAAACTGACACGCTTCCTGCTACCCTGTCCGCGCTGATACAGGAATACTCTATTGCGGAGGGGATTCAGATGGCGGAGCAGCAGGTTCGGGAAAATCCGGCGAAGGCGCTCTGCCGCCACAGCCTGTTTCAGTTGCTGTGTGTGGCCGGAGACTGGTCGCGGGCGCTACACCAGCTTCAGCTATGCGCCAGGATGGAGGCCAATTATACCCAGGAGGCCCGGCTGTACCGGGAGCTGGTTCGCTGCGAAATGTTCCGCCGCACCGTTTTTCAGGGTGAACAACGACCAGGTTTCCTTCTGCCGCAGCCCGTTTGGGTGGAGTCACTGCTGGCGGCACTCGCCTGTCATGACGATACCGGTGAGGTTGATAAACACCGTAATACCGCACTGGAAGCCATAACAGACACGGGCGGGCAGTGGAACGGCGGCGCATTTGACTGGGCGAGCGACAGCGATTCCCGCCTTGGCCCGGTACTTGAGCTGGTCACCGGCGGCGTGTATATCTGGCTACCGTTTTCGCAAATACGCTCGCTGGAATCGCCGCAACCGACGCGCCTGACCGATCTGCTGTGGAAATCCGTTAATATCACCCTGGTGAATGGCGATACGCACGGCGCCTGGCTCTTTACCCGTTACAGCGGTTCGGAAAGTGCATCCGACGCCCTGCGTTTGTGCCGGGAAACCGCCTGGCAGGACGGCCCCGGCGAAACCACCGTGCGGGCGCTGGGGCAGAAAGTGTGGCTGACCAGCCACGGCGATATCAGCCTGCTGGACATGGCCCATTGTACCTTTCATGCTCAGGAAAACGATGGCGCATGAGCACGTCTCGTTTTACACCCGCTAACCATCTGCTGCCCACCCTATTTGATCGGCTGTGTGACAATGCTCCGTATCAGAAAATTGACCGGGATATCAGCGTCACGCCGGTACAACTGAAGGAGATCATTCGTCGGGATCTCTCCTTTTTGCTCAATACCATTAGCCACGAGGGTGACATCGACGCCCGGCGCTATCCGCAGGCGGCGGCGTCAGTGCTCAACTATGGCCTGCCGCCGCTGGCGGGCAGCTTTATGTATGAGCATAAGTGGGACGATATCAGCGAGGCGATCCGGCGCGCCATTATTCGTTTCGAACCCCGGCTGAACGCCGCCACACTCAGGGTCACGCCATTGCTCGATAAAACCCGGCAGGGTAGCTATAACACGCTACAGTTTGAAATTCGCGGACAAATTCTGACGCAGCCGTATCCCACGGAGTTTCTGGTACGCAGCGCGCTGGATATGGAGCTGAGCCGCATTACGTTCTTTTAATACAGGGCATTATTCATGGATCCACGGCTACTGGAGTATTACAACCGCGAACTGAGCTACCTGCGGGAGACCGGTGCTGAGTTCGCCACCCTCCATCCCAAAATTGCCGCCCGACTGGGGATGCAGGGAACCGATATTGCCGACCCGTATGTGGAACGCATGATCGAGGCGTTCAGCTTTCTGAGCGCCCGTACTCAGCTAAAAATTGACGCCGAGTTTCCCCGCTTCACACAGCGATTACTGGAAGTCGTCAGCCCCAATTACGTCACCCCCACGCCATCGATGGCAGTGGTAAAGCTGTATCCCGATACGCAGGAAGGCGACCTGGCGAAAGGGGTCACCGTGCCGCGCGATACCGCGTTCGTTTCCCCCATCCCGGAAGGCGAAAATACCGCCTGCCAGTTTCGCAGCAGCCAGGACGTCACGCTGTGGCCGCTGTCCATCGAGGAGGTACGCCTGACCGCCGCGCCGCCGGATATGCCCGCCCTGCACCGCTATCTGCCGCCTAATATTCATGTCGCCGGGGCATTGCGCATCACCCTGCGAACCTTCGGGGAACTGATTTTCAGCGAGCTGGCCGGTCCGGCACGGCTGCCCTTTTACCTCTGCGGCGAAGAACGCATTGCGTCACACCTGTTTGAGCTGCTGCATACCAGCGCCGTCGCCACACTGGCCGGTGAACCCGGTCACTTTGACGGCGAACTGAATGTGAATCTTCAACACCCGGTGGCGCACGAAGGGCTGGAGCCAGGGCAGGGGCTGCTGCCGCTCGCCTGGAACGTGTTTCACGGCCATAATCTGCTGCATGAATTTTTCGCCTGTCCGGAACGGTTTTACTTCTTCACCCCGACCGGATTGTCTGCCGGGTTACAAAAGGTGCAGGGCAATGTGGCGGAAATTGTCATACTGCTTAACCGCCTGCCGCCGGACTGGCTGATTCATCAGACGGACGCTGCACAGTTCAGCCTGTTCTGTACGCCGGTGATCAACCTGTTTCCCCGCACCACCACCCGGATTGAAGTCACTCACAGCGTGACGGAACAGCATCTGGTAGTGGATCGTACCCGTCCGCTGGATTACGAGGTGTTTTCTGTTCAGGAAGTCGAAGGCCTGGAAGCGGAAACCACACGGAAGATGATTTTTCGTCCGCTGTATCACACCCGTAATAATGACGAAGGCAACCACGGGCGTTATTTTTCACTGCGTCGTGAACCGCGCCGCTCGTCAGAAAACGCCCGCCGCTATGGCACCCGAACCGCCTATACCGGCTCGGAAATCTTCCTGTCGCTGGTTGATCAGCATGAAGCGCCCTACCCGGAAAATATACGCCATATCACCGTCACGGCAATGGTGACTAACCGCGATCTGCCCTGCCTTATTCCACGTAATGGCCGGGATGATCTGACCGTAGATGCGGCGATCCCGGTGGCGGGCGTGGGTCTTATCAGACCGCCGCGCCCGCCGCAGCCGCCGCTGGCTGAACGCGAAATGGCCTGGCGGCTGATCCGGCAGTTGTCGTTTAATTATCTGCCGCTGGCCGATCTGGATCACCGCACCGGCGGCCAGGCGCTGCGCGATCTGCTGAATCTGTTTATTCTGGCTCACGACAGCCCGCAGTCGCGCCAGGTGCGCAGCCTGATTGGCTGCAAAACCACCCCAGTAACCCGCCGCCTGCCCGGCTCCGGTCTGTTGGTCTATGGCCGGGGCGTTAGTTGCGAACTGACCGTGGACGAAGAAGGATTTTCCGGTATCAGTCCTTACCTGTTCGGTCTGGTGCTGGAACACTATATTGCCCGCCATGTTTCCATTAATACCTTCTCACAGATGACGCTGCACTCGATGCAACGCGGGCATGTCATGACCTGGCCGGTAAGAACCGGGCAACGGGGGAGCGTATGACCGGCGCTCTCGACCAGGCGCAGAAAACCCCATGGCGTTACGGATTCCTGAACCTGATGCGGCGCGTGGATGCCCAGCTCTGTGATACTCCGGCAGGCAGTATCTGGCAGCCACGGATGGAAAAATTCCGTCTGGGACAGACGCCGACGATGACCTTTGCGCCACGGGAAATCGCCCAGGTCAGCTGGCAGGATGGACGCCTGCACCTGAGCCTGTACAGCCTCGGACTATGGGGGCCAAACGGCCCGTTGCCGCTGCACTATACCGAGCTGGCGCTAAACCGCTCAGAGAGTCGTCACGATCCGACGCTGGTTCATTTTTCCAATATTTTTCACCACCGCTGGCTGACGCAGTTCTGGCAGGCATGGCGCAGCGCCCAGTCCGCTGGTGGCGGGCTGGACAAACCGGAACACGACCGTTTTGCGTTTTATATCGCCAGTCTCAGCGGGCAGGATCTACGGGAAAGCGCCGAAAGCCCGCTGTCAGATCATGTTCGCCTGGCAGCCTCCGCTCATCTGGTACGCGAATCGCGTAATCCTGACGGGCTGGCCGCCACGCTGGCACACTATTTCAGCGTACCTTTTGCGGTGAAAGAATTCGCCCTGCACTGGATAACGGTGGCGAACGATGAAATCACCCGTCTGGGCACGCCCGCGCAGTCTTCGGTGCTGGGCAACGGGGCGCTTATCGGCCAGGCCGTACCGGATATGCAGTACAAATTCCGGCTAATTATCGGCCCGCTCACGCTGGAGGATTATCTGCGTTTTCTGCCCGGCGGCAACAATCTGCCCGTGCTGACAGAACTGGTGCGTACGTTCATCGGTTTTGAATATTGCTGGGAAATTGAGCTGCAGTTGAAGCCCCATGCCGCACCGCCTGCGGTGATCGGCGGCGCGCAGCGGCTTGGCTGGACGGCCTGGGCAGGTAAAGCCATGCATGACCGTCCGGTGACCGGCATGATTTTTGAACCTGAACACGGCTTAACCCACTGAGAGTAATGATATGGACATGTCCCTGACTAAACCGGTAAGCGCGGAACAACCCTGCGGCCCCGATCCGGAGTACGATCCGGAATACCTGCTGCTGTTCAGCCGCGCCGCCCCCCAGGCGGAGGCGCAATATGGTGATTTTGTCAGTACGCCGGAAGCCGTGAACTGGCCGGAAATTGAGCGTGATGCGCGCCGTCTGCTCACGCGCAGTAAGGATATCCGGGTGTTGATCCTGCTGCTGCGCAGTCGCATCCAGCAGGCTGGTGCACAGGGACTGGCGGAAATGCTCACACAACTGGCAGAACTGAGCGTAATCTGGTCTGATGCACTCCATCCACAGCTGCTTACCGGCGAAGGCGCATCCGCAGAATCTATTGAAGATGCGGCGCTGGCGCGCAGTAATGCCCTGGCGGCGCTGCTGGATCACGAAGGCGTGATGGCAGACATTCGCGGTATCACGCTGTCAAACAGTGCCGCCCTGCGCCTGCAGGTACGGGATGTCGAGCGCGCGTTATCCGCTCCCCGCCCGGCTGATGCGCTGGCCCCCGAATCCGTCCGCCAGCAACTGGCCGACCTCGAAGCCCGTGGGGCATTACCGCTGGCGGAGTTTCGCGAAGCGCAGGAAAGCGCAGAACGCCTGCAAGTGTGGGCGCGTGAGACATTAGGCGATCTGGCTCCAGATTTTTCACGCCTGCGGCAGTTGTTGGCGCTGCTGCCTGACGTGGTACAGACAACCACGCCGGAAATCCCTCCGTCGCCAGCGCCAGACCCCGCAGGCACGGTTATGGATAATGCCGTTCCGGCACGGGCAGAGGATGTGCCGCCTGTCAACACGCCCCCCGGTATATCCCTCCCACACAATGCTGAACCGGGGCCAATTCGCGATCGTAATGATGCGCTGGAACGCCTGCGGTGCATTCGTCGCTGGTTTGAGAGCAGTGAACCCAGTAGCCCGACCATCCCACTGTTACGCCAGGCTGAAAGACTGGTGGGAAAACGGTTCTCGGAGGTGATCAATGAGATCCCGGTGGAGTTGCTGGAGAAGTGGGATGCCCTGGAATGATGATGCACATGTCTGGCGGTTCTCCGTGATTATCTGAGTGATATCAACATTACGCAGTCTGCTTCTGCGCTGAACATGTCCCGATCCCGGTTAAGCACCGCCATGAGGCCGCGCCTTAAATGTCAGTGGGACAAAATAACCATGGCAGTGAAAGAAGTGGCGGTAATATCCTGTTCGTCATCCAGGCGTAGGCCCATTTGCGTCAGATTCCACGATAGACGGAGGAACTTCTTGAAGACGAAAAAAAACCGTATCCCTTTTACAGTGATACGGTTTTTTTACTTCACAGGATGTATAAAAACACCCTGAGATTTGTATCTGGCGGAACGGACGGGACTCGAACCCGCGACCCCCTGCGTGACAGGCAGGTATTCTAACCAACTGAACTACCGCTCCGTTATGTTCCCGCTGGGAACGAGGCGAATATTACGGTTTGCGGTGTCGCCCGTCAACGCTTTTTCTCACCTTTTGAATCAGTTGCTGCAAAAATCGCCCGAAGGATGATTTTTATAGCCTAAAAAGGAATAAATTACGCCCGCCAAAGGCAACTTCCGCCCTTTTTCTGCACCAGATCAAGCCGCGATTCATGCGCAGCCAGCTCTTCATCAGAGGCGAAAACGACCCGTAACCGGCTGGCCTGGCGAACGATTCGCTGAATGGTCTCTTCACCTTGCTGCCGTTGCGTCTCTCCTTCCATCGCAAACGTCATGGACGTTTGCCCGCCCGTCATCGCCAGATACACTTCAGCAAGGATCTGGGCATCGAGCAATGCGCCGTGCAAAGTACGTTTGCTATTATCTATCTCATAACGCGAACACAGCGCATCAAGGCTGTTACGCTTGCCGGGGAACATTTTCCGCGCCAACGCCAGGCTGTCGGTAACTTTGCAGAAAGTATTGGTTTTAGGAATATCGCGTTTAAGCAGACCAAACTCATAATCCATAAAGCCGATATCGAACGATGCGTTATGGATGACCAGCTCCGCGCCGCGGATATAATCGAGAAACTCATCGACCACATCAGCAAAAACCGGCTTATCCAGCAGAAACTCATCGGCGATGCCGTGTACGCCAAACGCTTCCGGATCCACCAGCCGATCCGGCTTCAGGTAAACGTGGAAGTTATTACCGGTCAGACGACGGTTTATCACCTCAACCGCACCGATCTCAATAATCTTGTGACCTTCATAGTGCGCGCCTATCTGGTTCATACCGGTGGTTTCGGTATCGAGGACAATCTGTCGTGTAATTGCAGTGCTCATATCGGTCATTTATGTCAGACTTGCGTTTTGTTATCGATTTCAATTACAGGAAGTCTACCAGAGATGCTTAAACAGGTAGAAATTTTCACCGATGGCTCTTGCCTGGGGAATCCAGGGCCTGGTGGTTATGGCGCTATCTTACGCTATCGCGGTCATGAAAAAACGTTTAGTGAAGGTTACACGCTGACCACCAATAACCGTATGGAACTGATGGCGGCGATCGTCGCGCTTGAAGCGTTAAAAGAACATTGCGAAGTGACATTGAGCACCGACAGCCAATATGTGCGGCAAGGAATTACCCAATGGATTCATAACTGGAAGAAACGCGGCTGGAAAACAGCGGAAAAGAAACCCGTAAAAAATGTCGATCTCTGGAAACGTCTCGATGCTGCGTTAGGTCAGCATCAGATCAAATGGGTATGGGTCAAAGGCCATGCAGGCCATCCCGAAAACGAGCGTTGTGATGAACTGGCGCGCGCCGCGGCAATGAATCCCACGCAGGAAGATAGTGGCTACCAGGCGGAAGCTTAGCCATCCGGTTTGCGATATTGCCGGGTGGCGCCAACGGTCTGGCGGATAGGGGTTTTACTTTTATTATGTCGCAGCGGATTAAGCGTAAGCGGGATGGTCCGCTTACGGGCCACAATAAGCTGTAAACAGCCCAGCGCCGGGATATGCGTATTTAATAGCCGCCCTCCCTGCTTTTTCCAGGGTAAGACATGAAAACGGCTATAATGTAGCACTTCAAAATTGAGTAAAGACAGCCAGTCCAGTTGCCGCATAAGGGTAAACATCCGACTATTATAGGGCGGTGTTTTACGTAAAACGGGTACCAGTTTACGTAACCCCATCAAACTCAGCGGGTTAAATCCACTGATGACCAGCCAACCGTCATCAATCAATACGCGGTCGGCTTCCCGTAATAAACGGTGCGGGTCGGTACACCACGGCAAAGTATGCGCCAGCAGACAAACATCGACGGATTTATCCGCAAAAGGAAGATGTAGCGGATCGGCCAGAACCTGCATCGGCGCCCCCTGCGATGAAACATTCACCTGATGGGAGACCGCGCACGCTTCGGAATTGATTTCTGCGCTTAAATTACCGATTTTAAGCAAATGGAAACCATACATTTTTGCAAACCACGGATTGAGCTGCTGTTCCAGCGCCTCACGGTAGTAATTGCCCCAGGGCAACTCACCCCAACATCCGGGCGCAACGACAGTTTGAGAGAGCCTTGCCGGTTTCATCGCAACCTTCCGCTAATTATTTGAGAGGTAATATATGAATCTTAACAGTATTCCCGCGTTTCAGGACAATTACATCTGGGTGCTGACCAATGATGAAGGCCGCTGTGTGATTGTTGATCCCGGCGAAGCGGCCCCCGTCTTAAAGGCCATTGCTGAACATAAGTGGATGCCGGAGGCGATTTTTCTGACGCATCACCATCACGACCATGTTGGCGGAGTCAAAGAGCTGTTGCAACACTTCCCGCAAATGACGGTTTATGGACCGGCGGAAACGCAAGACAAGGGAGCAACCCATCTTGTTGGCGATGGCGATACTATTCGCGTTTTAGGCGAGAAATTTACTCTTTTTGCCACGCCGGGTCACACGTTAGGACACGTCTGTTACTTTAGCCATCCTTACTTATTCTGCGGCGACACGCTGTTCTCTGGCGGCTGTGGTCGACTGTTTGAAGGCACGCCATCACAGATGTATCAGTCACTTATGAAAATTAATTCTCTGCCTGACGACACGCTCATTTGCTGCGCTCACGAATACACTTTAGCTAACATTAAGTTCGCATTGAGCATACTTCCGCACGATTCGTTCATAAATGAATATTATCGTAAAGTTAAAGAGTTACGTGTAAAAAAACAAATGACATTACCCGTTATTCTTAAAAATGAGCGTAAGATTAATCTTTTTTTAAGAACTGAAGATATTGATTTAATTAACGAAATCAACAAAGAAACAATATTGCAACAACCAGAAGCGCGTTTTGCATGGTTAAGGTCAAAGAAAGACACGTTCTGATAATTCTTACTTGTCATTCGCTAACTTCGCCGTTATGATCGGTCGTCTTTTAAGCAACTATTGACACACACATGAAGGCAAAAGCGATATTACTCGCCTCTGTCCTGCTTGTGGGGTGCCAGACGTCTCAGGACACTGGCAACGTCCAACAGCACGCACAGAGCCTTTCTGCAGCTGGTCAAGGGGAAGCAGGAAAGTTTACGAGTCAGGCACGATGGATGGACGACGGAACGTCTATCGCGCCAGATCAGGACTTGTGGGCTTTCATTGGCGACGAGCTAAAGATGGGAATTCCGGAAAACAGCCGGATTCGCGAACAGAAACAGAAGTATTTACGCAATAAGAGCTATCTCCACGATGTAACTTTACGGGCAGAGCCGTATATGTACTGGATAGCGGGGCAGGTTAAGAAACGTAACATGCCTATGGAGCTGGTACTACTACCCATAGTGGAGAGCGCTTTTGATCCTCACGCAACGTCTGGCGCCAATGCCGCAGGCATCTGGCAGATCATACCGAGCACAGGGCGCAATTATGGTTTAAAGCAGACCCGTAATTATGACGCGCGTCGCGATGTTGTAGCCTCTACGACCGCCGCGTTAGACATGATGCAGCGTCTGAACAAAATGTTTGACGGCGACTGGCTGTTAACCGTTGCAGCGTATAACAGCGGCGAAGGCCGTGTTATGCGGGCAATTAAAGCAAACAAAGCGCGTGGAAAACCGACGGATTTCTGGTCGCTTTCTTTGCCCAGAGAAACAAAACTCTACGTACCTAAGATGCTGGCATTGAGTGAAATTCTCAAAAACAGCAAACGCTA
The DNA here is from genome assembly GCF_020181675.1 of Salmonella sp. A7. Lineage (NCBI taxonomy): Bacteria > Pseudomonadati > Pseudomonadota > Gammaproteobacteria > Enterobacterales > Enterobacteriaceae > Salmonella > Salmonella sp. A7. The sequence continues at coordinate 3,578,531 of NZ_CP084001.1, forward strand.
CGGCGTACGTCTGCCAACAACAGATGAAAGCCGAGCGCTGGCACGAGTTCGTTTAAACAGTCCAGTTGAAATGGCCCAGGTTGCGGATATGGCGGGCATGTCTATCAGCAAGCTGAAGACGTTTAATGCCGGTGTAAAAGGGTCTACCTTAGGCGTAAGCGGTCCGCAATATGTTATGGTGCCCAAAAAGCATGCCGAGCAGTTGCGTGAGTCGCTGGCTTCCGGTGAGATTGACGCCGTTCAGTCCCAACTGATCGCCGACAATACGCCGTTGAATAGCCGTAGCTATAAGGTGCGCTCTGGCGATACGCTTTCCGGTATTGCTTCGCGGCTTGGCGTAAGCACGAAGGACTTGCAGCAGTGGAACAACCTGCGTGGTTCGCGCCTGAAAATCGGGCAAAGCCTGACCGTGGGCGCTGGCAGCAGCGCACAACGACTGGCAAACAATAGCGATAGCATTACCTATCGTGTCCGTAAAGGCGATTCGCTTTCCAGTATCGCCAGACGTCACGGGGTGAATATCAAAGATGTGATGCGCTGGAACCATGATACGGATAATCTACAACCGGGCGATCAGCTTACGTTGTTTGTGAAGGACAATAGCACGCCAGACTCCTGATATTGTCCGACGAAAAAGCCAAAAGGCGCCGCTTCCCCCGGCGCCTTTTAAATTGCTATACCGCTTTATGCGCTTCCAGCATGATAGTATCGCTGCTAAACGAGCCGTCATCCTGCAACTCAAAATAACGCTTCACCTCTACCGGGGCGCTCGCCTGATATAATCGAATCGCCTCAACCAACGGCGCTGGCGTACGCATCCGCGTTACCCATGAGCGAAACTCCAGCGATAAACGATCGGTTATCACGGTATTCGTTACCAGCATCGCGTTATTGACCATCGCCAGCCATTCGCCACTGGAATAGTTACGGACATGCGACGTGTCGCGTAACGCCTCCACCGTTTGCAGCCAGATATCGCGTACAGGATGTCCAGGCGACATGACATCCATGATAATCAGCACGCCGCCGGGTTTTAATACACGATAACCCTCACGCAATGCCTGACCAACGTCGTGCCAGTGATGCGCGGAATAGCGGCTAATCACCACCTCAAACGATGCATCTTCAAAGGGCAGTTTTTCGGCATAGCCTTGCCGGAGAGTAATATTACTTAAATGTCTTTCTTCCGCCGCTCCAGCGACAACCTCAAGCATGCTGGCGGATAAATCGTATGCCACGACCGAGTTGGCATGTTGCGCAGCGACAAAACTCGCGTGTCCAGCCCCACATCCCATATCCAGTACGTTCGCGTGGGAAAAATCAGACAACCTTTGCGCCAGCCGCGCTAAGTCACGACCCGCTGCGTGAACGGCGCTATGTAAATAGGCGTTCGCCTGTGAACCAAACTGCTTTTCAACATTGTCATGGTGGGAATGCGTTGTCATGGTAGTGCCCTTCTGTTATGAGAAAAATAGAGGGCAGCACCCGCAGAGGCCTGCCCCACGGCAGACCTGACGCACCTTTATTGCTCAGGTTTGCCGGGACTGAATTCAACGAGTAGCGGATTGTGATCGGAAGCGCGCGTCACCAGTACGGAGGCTTCATTCACGTTTAACCCACGATAAAAAACAAAATCCAGCGGTCGTCCAAACGCACGACGGCGCTGATCGTCAGTGAAACGCACCTGGCGCAGCGACATCTCACGTGCAAAGCGGTACAACGCATTCATACGTGGACGGCTCCAGGCATTAAAATCACCCGCCATAATGACAGGGCCGCTATGGTGCGCAATCTGGTCGCCGATCGGAAGTAACTGCTTACTGTATACGTCCACGCCCAGACTAAAATTTACCGCATGAACATTTACTACCATTAATAAACGGGTATCCGGCAAGGGATATACCGTCACCAGGGCTGATTTCGCCAAACGTAAAATCGGTTCTCTTTCCCGTAAAGGGCAGCAGTAAACAGGATGGGCGGCAGAAAGCGTCATGACGCCAGACGGATGCTGAGGTAATACAAAAGCGGGAACCTGATCGGCGGCAAGATAGTTAGCGGTGGCAAACTGTACCAGTTCAGGCGTCGTCTGCGCCTCCTGCAACAGGACCAGATGCGCATCTTTGCCGTAGTTCTTCAGCACCGATAACCATTCGGCTCGCTGCTGCTTGAATATATTCCACACGAGGATACGGATCCGCTCTTCACTGCTTAGCGGTTCCCCGGCGGGCAATGCCTGGCCGATGCTCGCAAACGACCCGGGCGGCAAAATCCGCTCGGCGGGCTGTCCGGCAACATAGCGCATCGCATAGGTGTTTTTTCGCACTTTTGACTTTCAAACCTCTGTAACGTCAACCAGTCCTCAACCGGACTGGTTCTTCTGTTATAGGGATTTTAGCACTCACTTTCAACGAACAATTGCAGTTTGTTTTGTAAGTAGGCGCTTACATCAATAATTTACTCCAGAGCAATGCGTACAGGTTTATCAAGACGTCCGCTGACACCCATCAGCAGGAAAGCCACCAGAACAATGAGGGCGCCAATCCACGGCGTCTGCGCCAAACCGTAATGCGCCACCGTTTGTCCGCCAATCACGGAGCCCAGCGCAATACCAATGTTAAACGCCGCAATGTTCAGACCTGACGCCACATCTACCGCATTGGGCGTAAATTGTTCCGCTTTCTGTACCACATAGACCTGTAACCCCGGTACGTTACCGAAGGCAAAGATCCCCATCACCAGAATAGTGACCAGTGCGGCGTACTGAGTAGACGCGGTCACCTGGAAGACCATCAGCAGAACAAACAGCGCGGCGAAAATGAATTTCAGCGCCGGCACGGCACCATGCTTATCCGCCAGTTTACCGCCCCAGATATTGCCGATAGCCACAGATACGCCATACCCCAGTAGGATCCAGCTTACCGCTGCCGGGGAGAATCCCGCCAGATCCTGCATCATCGGCGCCAGAAAGGTGAATGCCGTGAATACCCCGCCGTAGCCCAGCGCCGTAACAGCGTAAATCAGCAACAGACGAGGATGAGTCAGTACTTTCACCTGGTCACGAATGCTGGCGGCCGCCCGACCGGGGATATTGGCCGGGATCAGCAATTGACTACTCATCAGCGCAATCACGCCTAACAGTGATACCGCAAGGAAGGTCTCACGCCAGCCAAAATGCTGACCGATAAATGTGCCCAGCGGAACGCCCGTGACCAACGCGACCGTTAAACCACCAAACATAATAGCGATCGCAGAAGCCGCTTTCTCTTTTGGCACCAGACTTGTCGCGATGGTAGAGCCAATCGAGAAGAACACGCCGTGCGCCAGGCCCGTCAGCAAACGGGCAGCGATTAATGTCATATAGCCCGGCGCCTGCCATGCCAGCAAATTCCCCACCGTAAACAAGACCATCAGCGCAACCAGTAACTGCTTACGCGGCAGGCGTCCGGTCAGAGCGGTCAGCACCGGCGCGCCAATAGCCACCCCCAGCGCATAGATTGAAACCAGCATTCCGGCGGAAGGTAACGAGACAGCCAGTTGTTGTGCAATGGTCGGCACCAGGCCGACAATCACAAACTCAGTCGTACCGATAGCGAAGGCACTTATTGTCAGTGCAAATAAAGCGAGAGGCATACATAACTCCATAACAACAGTAATCAGATGACACGCAGTATGCCTGGATGTTTTAATGACAAAAATAGCCAAAATATCAATTTAATTTTGCTGCAGGAGCAAAAATGAAAGCCACCTCCGAAGAACTCGCAATTTTTGTCGCTGTCGTGGAAAGCGGCAGCTTCAGCCGGGCGGCAGAGCAGCTTGGACAGGCCAATTCCGCTGTCAGCCGGGCAGTTAAAAAGCTGGAGATGAAGCTCGGCGTCAGTCTGCTTAATCGTACGACACGACAGCTGAGCCTGACTGAAGAAGGAGAGCGATATTTCAGGCGCGTGCAGCAGATACTGCAAGAAATGGCCGCCGCAGAAACGGAAATCATGGAGTCGCGTAATACCCCGCGCGGCTTACTGCGTATCGATGCGGCAACGCCGGTAATGCTGCATTTCCTGATGCCGCTGATTAAACCTTTTCGTGAACGATATCCGGAAATAACGTTGTCTCTTGTCTCCTCAGAAACGTTCATCAATCTTATTGAACGAAAAGTGGATGTTGCGATACGCGCAGGCACGTTGACAGATTCAAGTCTGCGCGCGCGTCCGTTATTTACCAGTTATCGCAAGATTATCGCTTCACCTGACTATATTGCCCGCTTTGGCAAGCCTGAGAGCGTTGAAGAGTTAAAACGGCATCTGTGCCTGGGGTTTTCTGAACCCATCTCGCTCAATACCTGGCCAATAGCCTGTAGCGATGGGCAGCTCCATGAGATCGAATGTGGGATTTCTTCCAACAGCGGGGAAACGTTAAAACAACTTTGCCTGAGCGGTAACGGCATTGCATGTCTTTCAGATTATATGATTGATAAAGAGATCGCGCGGGGAGAACTGGTGGAACTGCTGGCCGATAAACGTCTGCCGGTAGAAATGCCTTTCAGCGCCGTTTACTACAGCGATCGTGCCGTCAGTACACGTATCCGGGCATTTATCGACTTCTTAAGTGAACATATAAAAAAAGCTCCCGAAGGAGCTGTGAAAGAGGGTTAAAGGGTACAAAGGGTCAGGCAATTAATCCCAGGCAGGAGCCAGACCTTCCGGACTAACCAGGCGGTCGTTGCAATCCAGTGCCGCGATCGCATTTTTATCTTCAGCATCCAGATGCAGGTCCTGCGCCAGCAGATTGCTTGCCAGGTTTTCACGCCTGGTGGAAGATGGGATAACCGCATAGCCTTCGCCCATCGCCCATGCCAGAATAACCTGCGCCGGGGTCGCATTATGTTTAGCAGCGATACGTGCAATCACTTCATCTTTCAGCGCCTTACCATAGGCCAGCGTCATGTATGAGGTGATATGGATACCGTGCTCGCGTGCCCAATCAACCACTTTATGGTTCTGCAGGTACGGAGACAGCTCAATCTGGTTGGTGGCGATATGGTCTGCGCCCACCGCGGTAATAGCCTTTTCCATCAGCGGAATGGTGAAGTTTGAAATGCCAATTTCGCGAGTCAGCCCTTGTTTTTTAGCTTCCAGCAATGCCTGCATAAATTCTTCGACAGACACGGCATCACCCGGAGATGGCCAGTGGATCAGCGTCAGATCGACATAATCGGTACGCAGTTTTTTCAGGCTCTCTTTAAGGCTTGGGATCAGCTTGTCTTTGCTAAGGTTTTCAATCCAGATCTTAGTGGTGATGTACAGCTCATTACGCGGTACGCCGCTCTCAGCAATCGCCTGTCCAACAGCAACTTCATTATCATAGATTTGCGCAGTGTCGACAGCACGGTAGCCCAGTTCAAGCGCCGTTTTCACAGAAGCGATAACCACGTCGTCTTTCAGGCGAAAAGTACCTAAACCGAATGCAGGGATAGTCATAGAACTCCTCTTTTTAATCACTATGTTCGTTAACTGAGGGGATTATGACCTTCAGCGCTTTGTAGAAAAAGAGCGAGAAATGCAGAGGATTTTTGCGAATTGAGCAATAATTAAATGACAGGCAAAGAAAAAGCCCTGAGCTAATGCTCAGGGCTCTTAATAAGTGGCGGAACGGACGGGACTCGAACCCGCGACCCCCTGCGTGACAGGCAGGTATTCTAACCAACTGAACTACCGCTCCACCGAATTCTTTTACAACCACTGATTTTTACATCAGTTTACTGCTTAAATTGATGCCTGGCAGTTCCCTACTCTCGCATGGGGAGACCCCACACTACCATCGGCGCTACGGCGTTTCACTTCTGAGTTCGGCATGGGGTCAGGTGGGACCACCGCGCTAGTGCCGCCAGGCAAATTCTTTTATGCTCAGTACGCAATTCTTTATCGCATCAGCGGCGTTGCCTGCGCTCGTAAAGTCAGTCACATACTTCTGTATGCTCCTTCCTTTCCTTCGCTTGCCGCCTTGCTGCTGCGCAAATTATTGCGTACTCAACTCTGAATCTGAGCTGAAAATTGTTGTCTTCTCAACCGCCAAAACATCTTCGGCGTTGTAAGGTTAAGCCTCACGGTTCATTAGTACCGGTTAGCTCAACGCATCGCTGCGCTTACACACCCGGCCTATCAACGTCGTCGTCTTCAACGTTCCTTCAGGAGACTTTAAGTCTCAGGGAGAACTCATCTCGGGGCAAGTTTCGTGCTTAGATGCTTTCAGCACTTATCTCTTCCGCATTTAGCTACCGGGCAGTGCCATTGGCATGACAACCCGAACACCAGTGATGCGTCCACTCCGGTCCTCTCGTACTAGGAGCAGCCCCCCTCAGTTCTCCAGCGCCCACGGCAGATAGGGACCGAACTGTCTCACGACGTTCTAAACCCAGCTCGCGTACCACTTTAAATGGCGAACAGCCATACCCTTGGGACCTACTTCAGCCCCAGGATGTGATGAGCCGACATCGAGGTGCCAAACACCGCCGTCGATATGAACTCTTGGGCGGTATCAGCCTGTTATCCCCGGAGTACCTTTTATCCGTTGAGCGATGGCCCTTCCATTCAGAACCACCGGATCACTATGACCTGCTTTCGCACCTGCTCGCGCCGTCACGCTCGCAGTCAAGCTGGCTTATGCCATTGCACTAACCTCCTGATGTCCGACCAGGATTAGCCAACCTTCGTGCTCCTCCGTTACTCTTTAGGAGGAGACCGCCCCAGTCAAACTACCCACCAGACACTGTCCGCAACCCGGATCACGGGTCCACGTTAGAACATCAAACATTAAAGGGTGGTATTTCAAGGTCGGCTCCATGCAGACTGGCGTCCACACTTCAAAGCCTCCCACCTATCCTACACATCAAGGCTCAATGTTCAGTGTCAAGCTATAGTAAAGGTTCACGGGGTCTTTCCGTCTTGCCGCGGGTACACTGCATCTTCACAGCGAGTTCAATTTCACTGAGTCTCGGGTGGAGACAGCCTGGCCATCATTACGCCATTCGTGCAGGTCGGAACTTACCCGACAAGGAATTTCGCTACCTTAGGACCGTTATAGTTACGGCCGCCGTTTACCGGGGCTTCGATCAGGAGCTTCGCTTGCGCTGACCCCATCAATTAACCTTCCGGCACCGGGCAGGCGTCACACCGTATACGTCCACTTTCGTGTTTGCACAGTGCTGTGTTTTTAATAAACAGTTGCAGCCAGCTGGTATCTTCGACTGACTTCAGCTCCATGAGTAAATCACTTCACCTACGTGTCAGCGTGCCTTCTCCCGAAGTTACGGCACCATTTTGCCTAGTTCCTTCACCCGAGTTCTCTCAAGCGCCTTGGTATTCTCTACCTGACCACCTGTGTCGGTTTGGGGTACGATTTGATGTTACCTGATGCTTAGAGGCTTTTCCTGGAAGCAGGGCATTTGTTGCTTCAGCACCGTAGTGCCTCGTCGTCACGCCTCAGTGTTAAAGTGAACCGGATTTACCTGGAACACACACCTACACGCTTAAACCGGGACAACCGTCGCCCGGCCAACATAGCCTTCTCCGTCCCCCCTTCGCAGTAACACCAAGTACGGGAATATTAACCCGTTTCCCATCGACTACGCCTTTCGGCCTCGCCTTAGGGGTCGACTCACCCTGCCCCGATTAACGTTGGACAGGAACCCTTGGTCTTCCGGCGAGCGGGCTTTTCACCCGCTTTATCGTTACTTATGTCAGCATTCGCACTTCTGATACCTCCAGCAACCCTCACAGGCCACCTTCGCAGGCTTACAGAACGCTCCCCTACCCAACAACACCTGAGTGTCGCTGCCGCAGCTTCGGTGCATGGTTTAGCCCCGTTACATCTTCCGCGCAGGCCGACTCGACCAGTGAGCTATTACGCTTTCTTTAAATGATGGCTGCTTCTAAGCCAACATCCTGGCTGTCTGGGCCTTCCCACATCGTTTCCCACTTAACCATGACTTTGGGACCTTAGCTGGCGGTCTGGGTTGTTTCCCTCTTCACGACGGACGTTAGCACCCGCCGTGTGTCTCCCGTGATAACATTCTCCGGTATTCGCAGTTTGCATCGGGTTGGTAAGCCGGGATGGCCCCCTAGCCGAAACAGTGCTCTACCCCCGGAGATGAATTCACGAGGCGCTACCTAAATAGCTTTCGGGGAGAACCAGCTATCTCCCGGTTTGATTGGCCTTTCACCCCCAGCCACAGGTCATCCGCTAATTTTTCAACATTAGTCGGTTCGGTCCTCCAGTTAGTGTTACCCAACCTTCAACCTGCCCATGGCTAGATCACCGGGTTTCGGGTCTATACCCTGCAACTTAACGCCCAATTAAGACTCGGTTTCCCTCCGGCTCCCCTATTCGGTTAACCTTGCTACAGAATATAAGTCGCTGACCCATTATACAAAAGGTACGCAGTCACACCCCAAAGGGTGCTCCCACTGCTTGTACGTACACGGTTTCAGGTTCTTTTTCACTCCCCTCGCCGGGGTTCTTTTCGCCTTTCCCTCACGGTACTGGTTCACTATCGGTCAGTCAGGAGTATTTAGCCTTGGAGGATGGTCCCCCCATATTCAGACAGGATACCACGTGTCCCGCCCTACTCATCGAGCTCACAGCATATGCGCTTTTGTGTACGGGGCTGTCACCCTGTATCGCGCGCCTTTCCAGACGCTTCCACTAACACACATGCTGATTCAGGCTCTGGGCTCCTCCCCGTTCGCTCGCCGCTACTGGGGGAATCTCGGTTGATTTCTTTTCCTCGGGGTACTTAGATGTTTCAGTTCCCCCGGTTCGCCTCATTAACCTATGGATTCAGTTAATGATAGTGTGACGAGTCACACTGGGTTTCCCCATTCGGAAATCGCCGGTTATAACGGTTCATATCACCTTACCGGCGCTTATCGCAGATTAGCACGTCCTTCATCGCCTCTGACTGCCAGGGCATCCACCGTGTACGCTTAGTCGCTTAACCTCACAACCCGAAGATGTTTCTTACGATTCATCATCGTGTTGCGAAAATTTGAGAGACTCACGAACAACTTTCGTTGTTCTGTGTTTCAATTTTCAGCTTGATCCAGATTTTTAAAGAGCAAAACTTCGCAGTGAACCCTTTCAGGTACACTCTGAAGTATTTTTTCGTAAACACTCACGAGATGGTGGAGCTATGCGGGATCGAACCGCAGACCTCCTGCGTGCAAAGCAGGCGCTCTCCCAGCTGAGCTATAGCCCCATCGTGTAGTCAGAACCTCTTTACCGATAATTTTTCCTGAGACAAGGCGTGGAATAACGAAGCATACATCAGTATGTGAGTTATTTCACAACGCAGTATTCAGGGAAAATCTGGTAGGCCTGAGTGGACTTGAACCACCGACCTCACCCTTATCAGGGGTGCGCTCTAACCACCTGAGCTACAAGCCTGTAGAGGTTTTACTGCTCGTTTTTCATCAGACAATCTGTGTGAGCACTGCAAAGTACGCTTCTTTAAGGTAAGGAGGTGATCCAACCGCAGGTTCCCCTACGGTTACCTTGTTACGACTTCACCCCAGTCATGAATCACAAAGTGGTAAGCGCCCTCCCGAAGGTTAAGCTACCTACTTCTTTTGCAACCCACTCCCATGGTGTGACGGGCGGTGTGTACAAGGCCCGGGAACGTATTCACCGTGGCATTCTGATCCACGATTACTAGCGATTCCGACTTCATGGAGTCGAGTTGCAGACTCCAATCCGGACTACGACGCACTTTATGAGGTCCGCTTGCTCTCGCGAGGTCGCTTCTCTTTGTATGCGCCATTGTAGCACGTGTGTAGCCCTGGTCGTAAGGGCCATGATGACTTGACGTCATCCCCACCTTCCTCCAGTTTATCACTGGCAGTCTCCTTTGAGTTCCCGGCCGGACCGCTGGCAACAAAGGATAAGGGTTGCGCTCGTTGCGGGACTTAACCCAACATTTCACAACACGAGCTGACGACAGCCATGCAGCACCTGTCTCACAGTTCCCGAAGGCACCAATCCATCTCTGGAAAGTTCTGTGGATGTCAAGACCAGGTAAGGTTCTTCGCGTTGCATCGAATTAAACCACATGCTCCACCGCTTGTGCGGGCCCCCGTCAATTCATTTGAGTTTTAACCTTGCGGCCGTACTCCCCAGGCGGTCTACTTAACGCGTTAGCTCCGGAAGCCACGCCTCAAGGGCACAACCTCCAAGTAGACATCGTTTACGGCGTGGACTACCAGGGTATCTAATCCTGTTTGCTCCCCACGCTTTCGCACCTGAGCGTCAGTCTTTGTCCAGGGGGCCGCCTTCGCCACCGGTATTCCTCCAGATCTCTACGCATTTCACCGCTACACCTGGAATTCTACCCCCCTCTACAAGACTCAAGCCTGCCAGTTTCGAATGCAGTTCCCAGGTTGAGCCCGGGGATTTCACATCCGACTTGACAGACCGCCTGCGTGCGCTTTACGCCCAGTAATTCCGATTAACGCTTGCACCCTCCGTATTACCGCGGCTGCTGGCACGGAGTTAGCCGGTGCTTCTTCTGCGGGTAACGTCAATTGCTGCGGTTATTAACCACAACACCTTCCTCCCCGCTGAAAGTACTTTACAACCCGAAGGCCTTCTTCATACACGCGGCATGGCTGCATCAGGCTTGCGCCCATTGTGCAATATTCCCCACTGCTGCCTCCCGTAGGAGTCTGGACCGTGTCTCAGTTCCAGTGTGGCTGGTCATCCTCTCAGACCAGCTAGGGATCGTCGCCTTGGTGAGCCGTTACCTCACCAACAAGCTAATCCCATCTGGGCACATCTGATGGCAAGAGGCCCGAAGGTCCCCCTCTTTGGTCTTGCGACGTTATGCGGTATTAGCTACCGTTTCCAGTAGTTATCCCCCTCCATCAGGCAGTTTCCCAGACATTACTCACCCGTCCGCCACTCGTCACCCGAGAGCAAGCTCTCTGTGCTACCGTTCGACTTGCATGTGTTAGGCCTGCCGCCAGCGTTCAATCTGAGCCATGATCAAACTCTTCAATTTAAAAGTTTGATGCTCAATGAATTAAACTTCGTAATGAATTACGTGTTCACTCTTGAGACTTGGTATTCATTTTTCGTCCGAGGACGTTAAGAATCCGTATCTTCGAGTGCCCACACAGATTGTCTGATAAATTGTTAAAGAGCAGCGCAACGCGGCTTTCGCTCACCGTTGCGAGGTGGCGTATATTACGCTTTCCTCTTTCAGAGTCAACCCTGAATTTCAGGATTTTTCTCTTCAACCGACCGGCTGTTTGTGTGAAGTAATTCACATCCGCCGTGTCGATGGAGGCGCATTATAGGGAGTCGGTTCAGGAAGACAAGCGGAAAAATGCATTTTTGTTTTAACCGCTCATCTTTTATCCATAACGCTTATTTTTGCTGCTTTTTTATCGCCGATGGCAGGTCGGCAAGGCTGTTTAACACCCAGTCCGCCGCGTTTTCTGCTTCTGCCGTGACCGGTTTGCCCGTACGCACCAGCACTTTTGTCCCGACATTTGCCGCCGCAGCCGCCTGCATATCTTCCAGCTTGTCTCCCACCATATAAGAGGCCGCCATATCGATATGCAGGAAATCACGCGCTGAGATAAGCATTCCTGGATGCGGCTTGCGGCAATCACATACCTGACGGAACTCTTCTATGCTGCCCTGCGGATGGTGAGGACAATAATAGATGCCGTCCAAATCAACATCGCGATCCGCCAACGACCAGTCCATCCATTCGGTTAACGTTTCAAACTGCGCCTCGGTGAATTTGCCGCGCGCGATTCCGGACTGGTTCGTCACCACCACCAACGCATAGCCCATTTTTTTTAGCTCGCGCATCGCGTCAATAACGCCGTCTATAAACTCAAATGCATCGATTTCATGTACGTAGCCGTGATCCACATTAATGGTGCCGTCACGGTCGAGAAAAATTGCGGGTACAGACTTTGCCACCTTTTATAGCTCCTGAGTAAAGCAAGTGGCGCTAGTATCGCATGTTTCAGCAGGCAAGAAAGTGCTCATCGTATAAAGCCTGATTGATTTAGACGTCTGGATGCCTTAACATCCATTCTGTTGACGGCGTTGACCGTATTAGACAGACGAAAATGCCACGGCTAACTTAATTACGATAATAAATAACCAATGATTAAACTTTCGAATATTACCAAAGTGTTCCAGCAGGGGACGCGCACCATTCAGGCGCTAAATAATGTCAGCCTGCACGTCCCTGCCGGGCAGATTTATGGCGTCATTGGCGCCTCCGGCGCCGGTAAAAGTACGCTTATCCGCTGCGTTAACTTACTTGAACGCCCAACCGAAGGTAGCGTTCAGGTCGGCGGTCAGGAGCTGACAACGCTTTCAGAGTCTGAGTTGACCAAAGCTCGCCGTCAAATCGGCATGATTTTCCAACATTTTAACCTGCTCTCTTCCCGTACCGTGTTTGGCAACGTCGCGTTGCCGCTGGAACTGGATAACACACCAAAGGAAGAGATCAAACGCCGTGTCACAGAGCTGCTGGATTTAGTCGGTCTTGGCGACAAGCACGACAGCTATCCGGCAAATCTTTCCGGCGGTCAGAAACAGCGTGTCGCGATTGCCCGCGCGTTAGCCAGTAATCCAAAAGTATTGCTGTGCGATGAAGCCACCAGCGCGCTTGATCCTGCGACGACCCGTTCGATTCTGGAATTGCTGAAAGATATCAACCGTCGTCTGGGGTTGACGATTCTGCTTATCACTCATGAAATGGATGTCGTAAAACGTATCTGCGACTGCGTTGCCGTCATCAGTAATGGCGAGCTTATTGAGCAGGATACGGTCAGCGAAGTCTTCTCGCATCCTAAAACGCCGCTGGCGCAGAAGTTTATTCAGTCCACTCTGCACCTGGACATTCCGGAAGATTACCAGGCGCGTTTGAAAGCGTCGCCGGAAACTGACAGCGTGCCGATGCTGCGCATGGAGTTCACCGGACAGTCTGTGGATGCCCCGCTGCTTTCTGAAACCGCGCGTCGTTTCAACGTGAACAATAATATTATCAGCGCGCAGATGGATTACGCGGGCGGTGTGAAGTTCGGCATTATGCTAACGGAAATGCACGGCACACAAGAAGAGACGCAAGCCGCAATTGCCTGGCTGCAGGATCACCATGTGAAAGTTGAGGTACTGGGTTATGTCTGAGGCAATGATGTGGTTACTGGTTCGTGGCGTCTGGGAAACGCTGGCGATGACCTTTGTCTCCGGTTTCTTCGGTTTCGTGATTGGCCTGCCGGTCGGCGTATTGCTGTATGTTACGCGCCCGGGGCAGATTATGGAGAACGCCCGGCTGTATCGCTCCCTCTCCGCGGTGGTCAATATTTTCCGCTCGATTCCCTTTATCATCCTGCTGGTGTGGATGATTCCTTTTACCCGAATAATTGTCGGCACCTCCATTGGTTTGCAGGCCGCAATTGTACCGCTGACCGTCGGCGCCGCGCCTTTTATCGCCCGTATGGTGGAAAATGCGTTGTTAGAGATCCCTGCCGGGCTGATTGAAGCCTCGCGAGCGATGGGCGCCACGCCGCTGCAAATTGTACGTAAAATCCTTTTACCGGAAGCGCTGCCTGGTCTGGTGAATGCGGCAACCATTACACTGATCACCCTGGTCGGTTACTCCGCAATGGGCGGCGCCGTCGGCGCAGGCGGCCTCGGTCAAATCGGCTATCAGTACGGTTATATTGGATACAATGCTACCGTGATGAATACGGTGCTGGTATTACTTGTCGTTCTGGTTTATTTAATTCAGTTATCCGGCGATCGCATCGTCAGGGCTGTCACGCATAAGTAACGTTAAACACAACACAAATACTCATTAAGGAAATAAGCATGGCGTTCAAATTCAAAACCTTTGCGGCAGTGGGTGCTCTGATTGGTTCTCTGGCACTTGCGGGTTGCGGTCAGGATGAAAAAGATCCGAATCATATTAAAGTCGGCGTAATCGTTGGCGCAGAGCAGCAAGTTGCCGAAGTCGCGCAGAAAGTCGCGAAAGAAAAATACGGCCTGGACGTGGAATTGGTGACCTTTAATGATTATGTTCTGCCTAATGAAGCGCTGAGCAAAGGCGATATCGATGCCAATGCCTTCCAGCACAAACCGTATCTGGATCAGCAAATCAAAGATCGCGGCTACAAACTGGTTTCCGTTGGTAAGACTTTTGTCTATCCCATTGCAGGATATTCCAAAAAAATCAAATCTCTGGATGAGCTCAAGGACGGTTCCCAGGTCGCTGTGCCTAACGACCCGACCAACCTTGGTCGTTCCCTGTTGCTGCTGCAAAAAGTAGGGCTGATTAAACTGAAAGACGGCGTCGGTCTGCTTCCTACCTCGCTGGATATCGTGGAAAACCCGAAAAATCTGAAAATTGTTGAGCTGGAAGCGCCGCAGTTGCCGCGTTCGCTGGATGACGCGCAGATCGCGTTAGCGGTCATCAATACGACTTACGCCAGCCAGATTGGCCTGACGCCAGCGAAAGACGGTATCTTCGTTGAAGATAAAGATTCTCCGTACGTTAACCTTATCGTGACGCGTGAAGATAACAAAGACGCCGAGAATGTGAAAAAATTCGTTCAGGCTTACCAGTCTGATGAAGTGTACGAAGCCGCAAATAAAGTTTTTAATGGCGGCGCGGTGAAAGGCTGGTAAGTTTTAGGCTGATTCCACAATCTGTAATATTATTCAGGACGGGCTATTGCCCGTCTTGTCATTTATGCAAGCTCCTGATTCAATATCTGGCAATTAGAACATTCATTGAGGAAATATTATGCGTGCTTTACCGATCTGTTTATTGGCACTCATGCTGGGCGGTTGTTCCATGCTAAGCAGATCCCCTGTTGAACCCGTTCAAAGCACCGCAACCCCGCCAAAAGCGGAGCCGGAGAAACCTAAAGCGCCGCGTGCCGCTCCCGTCAGGATTTACACCAATGCTGAAGACTTAGTCGGCAAACCTTTCCGCGATCTTGGCGAGGTTAGCGGCGAATCCTGCCAGGCGACAAATCAAGACTCTCCGCCTAACATTCCAACTGCGCGCAAGCGTATGCAGATTAATGCATCTAAAATGAAAGCCAACGCCGTCCTGCTGCACAGCTGTGAAATTACCAGCGGCACGCCAGGCTGCTATCGTCAGGCGGTTTGTATCGGGTCCGCCCTGAATATTTCGGCGAAATGAGCAGCTTTCAGTTTGAACAAATCGGCGTTATTCGCTCCCCCTATAAAGAAAAATTCGCCGTTCCGCGCCAGCCCGGTCTGGTCAAAAGCGCCTGCGGCGAACTGCATCTGATAGCGCCTTACAACCAGGCCGATGCCGTTCGCGGCCTGGAGGCGTTCAGCCATTTGTGGGTGCTTTTCGTTTTTCATCAGACGATGGACGGCGGCTGGCGGCCAACAGTTCGTCCGCCCCGTCTTGGCGGTAACGCCAGAATGGGCGTTTTTGCCACGCGCTCCACGTTCCGCCCCAATCCGATTGGCATGTCGCTCGTTGCGCTAAAAGGTATCGAGTGCCGGAAAGAGAGCGTAATTCTGAAATTAGGCAGTCTGGATCTGGTGGATGGCACGCCGGTGGTGGATATCAAACCGTATTTACCGTTTGCCGAGGCCTTACCGGACGCCGCCGCCAGCTATGCGCAACAGGCGCCGATAGCTGAAATGCCCGTGAGTTTTACCGCTGAGGTGGCTCAACAGCTTACGACGCTGGAAAGGCGTTATCCGCAGCTACGGACATTTATTTGCGATGTGCTGGCGCAAGATCCTCGCCCGGCTTATCGTAAGGGTGAAGAGACGGGCAAAACCTATGCCGTCTGGCTGCATGATTTTAACGTGCGCTGGCGTGTGGTTAGCACTGGATTTGAAGTGTTTGCGCTGGAACCACGGTAATTTCACTCCCTTCTCTTTTGACATCTCTTGCACGCTGGTAAACTAAATCACTTTTTTTGTATCAGGCTCACATTGAGCCTGTTCGATCGTTCAACTGGAACCGTAACAACATGCGTACTAGCCAATACCTGCTCTCCACTCTGAAGGAGACACCTGCCGACGCCGAGGTTATCAGCCACCAGCTGATGCTGCGCGCCGGGATGATCCGCAAGCTCGCCTCCGGGTTATATACCTGGCTGCCGACCGGCCTGCGCGTCCTGAAAAAAGTCGAAAACATCGTGCGTGAAGAGATGAACAACGCCGGTGCTATCGAGGTGTCGATGCCAGTCGTTCAGCCAGCCGACCTGTGGCAAGAGAGTGGTCGTTGGGAACAGTACGGTCCGGAACTGCTGCGTTTTGTCGACCGTGGCGAGCGTCCGTTCGTACTCGGCCCGACCCACGAAGAAGTTATCACCGATCTGGTGCGTAATGAACTCAGCTCTTATAAGCAGTTGCCGCTGAACTTCTTCCAAATCCAGACCAAATTCCGTGATGAAGTGCGTCCGCGCTTTGGCGTGATGCGTTCGCGCGAATTCCTGATGAAAGATGCTTACTCTTTCCACACCTCTCAGGAGTCGTTGCAGGAAACCTATGACGCCATGTACGCCGCGTATAGCCGTATCTTCAGCCGTATGGGGCTGGATTTCCGCGCGGTACAGGCCGATACCGGTTCTATCGGCGGCAACGCCTCGCATGAATTCCAGGTGCTGGCGCAAAGCGGCGAAGACGATATCGTTTTCTCTGATGTTTCTGATTACGCGGCTAACATTGAACTGGCAGAAGCTATCGCGCCGCAAACGCCGCGCGCAGCGGCGACGCAGGAAATGACTCTGGTCGATACGCCAAATGCCAAAACCATCGCGGAGCTGGTGGAACAGTTCAACCTGCCAATTGAAAAAACGGTAAAAACGCTGCTGGTGAAAGCGGCGAAAGACAGCAAGTCTCCGCTGGTGGCTCTGCTGGTTCGCGGCGATCATGAACTGAATGAAGTTAAAGCGGAAAAACTGCCGCACGTTGCCAGCCCGCTGACCTTCGCTACCGAAGAAGAGATTCGCGCCGTAATTAATGCCGGCCCTGGCTCCCTCGGCCCGGTCAATATGTCGATTCCGGTCATCATCGATCGTACCGTTGCCGCCATGAGCGATTTTGCCGCTGGCGCCAACATCGACGGTAAACACTACTTTGGTATTAACTGGGATCGCGATGTGGCGACGCCTGTTGTTGCCGACATCCGTAACGTAGTCGCCGGCGATCCGAGTCCGGATGGTCAGGGAACGTTGCTTATCAAACGCGGTATCGAAGTGGGTCACATCTTCCAGTTAGGTACCAAGTACTCAGAAGCGCTGAAAGCCTCCGTTCAGGGTGAAGATGGCCGTAACCAGATCCTGACAATGGGCTGCTATGGTATCGGCGTAACACGTGTCGTTGCCGCGGCTATCGAGCAGAACTTTGACGAGCGCGGCATTGTATGGCCTGACGCCATTGCGCCTTTCCAGGTCGCTATTCTGCCGATGAATATGCACAAATCCTTCCGTGTGCAGGAGCTGGCGGAAAAGCTGTACAGCGAATTGCGCGCGCAGGGCATTGAAGTGCTGATGGACGACCGTAAAGAGCGCCCGGGCGTGATGTTTGCCGATATGGAGCTGATTGGTATTCCACATACTATCGTGATTGGCGATCGCAACCTGGATAACGACGATATTGAGTATAAATACCGTCGCAGCGGTGAAAAATCGCTGATTAAAACCGGCGATATCGTTGATTATCTGGTCAAGGCGATTAAAGGCTAAACGACATTTTGTTGGGATTGCCCGGCGCCACCCGGCAGATATGTAAAGGCCTCGCATCCTGCGAGGCCTTTTATTAGTGAGTGCAATCTTTACCCGGCGCAAACTTCGCGTTTTTATCGGCTATTAGCATTTTTACCGGCTCGCCCGTGTCCGGGTTCGCGGCAAACACAAAATGCCCTTCTACCGTCAGCAGCACCGGTTTTTCCGCTTCACCTTTCGCCGTCAGATAGCCGCGCTCAAGCTGGGCGTTACTGGCGACCGGCAGCCGTTTTCCGGTCGCACAATCGGTAAAGGTCGCCGCATCGGCCCTGTATACATACATACCACGCAACGGCATTGGCGTTACCGGCAGGCTGGCGGTAACAGGCACAAGCGTATAATTAAGCTGCGAAGCCACCGGATTGCCTTCTCTGTCGAGCATCTCCAGCGCATTGCCTTTCGCGCGATAATACGATTTCTCGCCATTGCTGTCGGTTAACACCAGTTTATCCGCCGTCCGCGCCCAGGTACCGTATGACGCAAAAGAGGAAGGTTCCTCGCGCACGCCCTGATAGCGCTCGTTCATCACCCATGTGCCGTCTTTTTCCAGAAACAGTGACGTTTCAATACCTTCACAATCCGCACAGGGCAGCACGCCGCGCCAGCTTTGCTGCATGGGTTTTAATTCCGCCGCCTGCGCAGGTTGCAGGGCGTCAACTTCCGCACGGTTATTACACCCTATCAATGCAAATAGCGTACAGGCTGCCGCTACTGACAATATTGCTGTTCTCACCATAAAATCCTTATGAAATTGCTATTCCTGCCCGTCAATCCAGTGGACGACGAACTTTGCCGCGAAGCGCCTTTACAGAAGATTTTTGCGCCTTCGAGGACAAGCGGCGCTCCTTCGAGGCACGCGTCGGACGGGTTGCGCGACGTTTTTTCTGCTCCGCGGTGAATTCTTTTATGACGGCAACCAGCCTGGCGATAGCCGCTTCCCGGTTGAGCTCCTGGCTCCGGAACTCCTGCGCCTTAATGATAATGACGCCATCATCGCTTATCAGATGGTGGCTGGCCGTCAGCAAACGCTGTTTGTAATACTCTGGCAGGCCAGAGGCCCGAATGTCAAAGCGCAAATGAATCGCGCTAGAGGTCTTATTTACGTGCTGACCACCCGCGCCCTGCGCGCGAATAGCCGTAATTTCCAGCTCATTATCGGCTATGGAGACCGTCCGGGAGATGGCAATCATGAGGGCTGTTGCCAGGCGGTTAGCTGTATTTCCAGATTATTCCGAGCATCAGAAAGCCAGATTGCGCCGTCCTGAATCGTCGCCTGTAGCGTCATGGTACGATCGGCAAATTCACTGAGCTGCGCCAGTTGCCCGTCATCCAGATACCAGACGGACAGGTTAGCGAACTGCGCGCACTTGCTGTGATGCTGCTGCCACCAGATTTGCGCCGCCCGGGAGTTATAAGCAAAGAGCGCGACGTCGCTCGCCTGAGTACAGGCTTTCTTAATACGGCGCTCATCCGGCAGCCCCAGCTCTATCCAGAGATCGATGCCCAGATGATCGTTGCGCAGCCAGACCTCCGGTTCATCTTCCGCGCTGAGCCCGCGTGTAAACTGCAACCGCTCATCAGCATATTTTATCCATGCCAACAGGCGCAGCATCATGCGCTCCTGCGTTTCAGAAGGGTGACGCGCCAGCGTCAATGCCGCATCCAGAAACCGGTTGCGATCAAGGTCAGCCACATTGACGACGGCTTTATAAATTGTCGCTTTAAGCGCCATGAGAAAACTCCTTTCGAATCAGGCGCCCATTGTAGCGAAAACCGCGCTAAAAGGCTGTTAACGAATCTTTTACCCACTCGCGTCAGGCGCTGATATTGCGCAAATGAGTATGGTATAGTCACCTTGCTAAACAAGATTTAACTTCGTAGGCTTAGACTTGCATCCACGGTTAAGTCAGAATGCTGACAGGAGGGCATGTGGAAAAATATTGTGAGTTAGTACGCAAGCGGTATGCGGAAATCGCCAGCGGAGACTTAGGGTATGTCCCGGATGCGCTGGGTTGTGTATTGAAAGTGCTTAATGAAGTGGCGGCAGATAGCGCCCTTTCAGAGTCGGTCAGGGAAAAGGCAGCTTATGCTGCCGCGAACTTACTGGTGAGCGATTATGTCAATGAATGAAACGTATCAACCCATTAATTGCGATGACTACGATAGTCTTGAGCTTGCCTGCATGCATCATTTAATACTGACGCTAACGTTAAAAGATGGCGAGGTTTTGCAGGCAAAAGCGAACGATTTGATCTTACGTAAAAACGTAGAGTATCTGCTTGCCGAGATTTCCGGCGAGTCTTGTGAACTTCGTCTCGATAAAATCGCCAGTTTCAGCCACCCGGAAATTGGTACCGTGGTAGTTAGCGAATCCTGAGTATTTTGTTGCCGGATGGCGGTGCAAGCACCTTATCCGGCCTACGTTCCATGCGATACGTAGGCCTGATAAGCGCAGCGCCATCAGGCATGCCAAACCAGACTCACCCCTTCTTTATCTTCTGCTGCTCCCTCACGCGTCACAAAAACACCCGCAGCCGCAATCAGCGTTTCGCCGTAAAACAACAGCGGCGTGGTGTCTCGTCGCCAGGGCGGGATCCCCTGCTCCTGCCAGATTTTCTTTAATTTACGTCCACCGTGACGTCCCACAATGTGTAGCAACCCTGGCGCCTTAAACCGAATGCTGACGGATTCTTCCTCTCGCGGTCGGCGCAGTTCGCCCCCAGGAACGAGCTGTACCGTCCCTAAGCCGGCAGGCAGCGCCAGCGGTGTTTGCCAGACGGGCCAGGCGACCGTCGTTTCGTGTTGTCCGGCCACGGATTTAATCCACCACAGTTGCGACTGATAACGGCGAATCTCGTGATCGCCAAAGCGTAAACAGGGAGAGGCATCGTCGCGCGCCAGCGCCACCTCCTGCCAGATACGTTCCAGCGCGTCGCGAGAGGGCATCGGCGCATTACGCATCGCCAGCCAGCGACGCAAAATCGCCGCCCGCCGTACATCGCTCATCGACATTAATGGAGAGAGCCGCAATGTTCCCTCCGTCGTGATACAGTCCGTAAGATCGCTGGCCAGAAGCTCGTCCAGCAGCCTTTCTTGCTCGGCGCAGAGCGTCGCGCTACGGGCTACCGCCGCAGGAAAATGCGGCCAGCGCTGCTGCAAGAGCGGAAGCACGCGCAGGCGTAAGAAATTGCGATCGTAGGCGTCATCCTGATTGCTTTCATCTTCAATCCAGCATAAGCCATGACGCACAGCCCACTGTTCCAGCGTCTTCCGCGTTTCTCTCAACAGCGGGCGAAGAAGCAGAGTTCCGGCAAAAGGCGAGTGTTCTCCCATCGCGGAAAGTCCGGCCGGACCGCTGCCGCGCTTTAACGCCAGCAGGAATGTTTCACACTGATCGTCAAGGTGCTGCGCGGTTGCCAGCACTTCGCCAGGCAATAGCGTCTGTGCGAACGCCCGGTAGCGCGCTTCACGCGCATGGGCCTCGATACCCAGGCCATTATCCGCCAGCGTCACCCGCTCCACTACCAGCGGAACCTGCCAGCGTTCGCATACGGTTTCGCAATGCCGCACCCAGCTATCAGCATGAGGGCTTAAACCGTGATGAATATGGATAGCACGCAGCGTGACGTCAGGATGGCGTTCTCGCCACAACACCAGTTGATGCAGAAGCACCGTAGAATCCAGGCCACCGCTAAAGGCAGCCAGAATACGGCGAGAAGAGAGTAACGAGGTATTCAACGTGAGAGTGGTCATGATCCATGCTTATAGTGACTTAGCCCGGCAACGTTACCTGGCGAGCGTCTTAATGACAAGCCTTACTGCTCATACAGCTCAAGCGGTAAACCGTCCGGATCGTTGAAAAAAGTAAAGCGCTTCCCGGTATACGGATCGATGCGTATCGGTTCGCACTTAACCTGATGCTTTTCCAGATGCGCAACGGCGTTTTCCACATTTTCCACGCTGAAAGCCAGATGGCGCAGGCCGCAGGCTTCAGGTCGGCTTGGACGCGCCGGAGGGAAGGGAAAAGAGAAAAGCTCAATCACATACTGCCCGTTTAGCGCCAAATCGCCCTTCCACGAGTCACGCTCTTCCCGCCAGACTTCGCTTAGCAGATCGAACCCCAGAATATCGCAGTAAAACGCCTTGCTCACCGCATAGTCTGTCGCAATGATCGCGATGTGATGAACCTGTTTTAATCCCAGCATAGCGTCTCCTTTATTGATTATCAGTACGTTACTCGTCACATTCCCGTCAGGCAAGCTAACAGGCGTGTTTTAAGACTCGTACCTGGTACACCCCGTCTTCATTCCGTTTCGCGCCGTGAATATCCGTTTCAAAACCGGGATAATGCTGGCCAATCGAGCAGAGCATCAGCAGAAAATCGAGCACGGCCCGACTCTGTTGCGTGATCCTCTCGCCGGGCATCAACAGCGGAACGCCTGGCGGATAAGGCAGGATCATATTCGCGGAAACGCGCCCTGGCAGTTGATCGAGCGCCACGGTTTCCACCTCGCCTTTGATCTGACGCTGCCAGGCCTGGTGCGGGGTCATGATCATCTCCGGTAAAACCTCGAACGCCCGCAACATCAGCCCCGGAAGATCGTGCTGGCGGATCAGTTTATGGATCCCCTGCGCCAGATCCTGAATGCGCATATTGCGATAAAAATCCGGATCTTCCGCATACAGATCCGGCAACATATTTTTGACGCGCAGGTTAAGATCGTAGGCCCGTTTAAATTCCGTCAGCCCGCGCAGCAGCCCCATCGCACGGGTCTTATCAATCCCTATGCTGAACAAAAACAGCAAATTATACGGCCCGGTTTTTTCCACCACCACGCCTCGCTCATCGAGGAACTTCGCCACCAGCGCGGCGGGTATCCCCTCTTCGCTCATGTTGCCCTGTTCATCCATCCCCGGCGTCAGGATTGTCACCTTAACCGGATCGAGGAACATATGATCGTCATCAGCATCGGTGAAGCCATGCCAGGTTTCTCCCGGCGTGACCGGCCAGCATTCGGCCTCATCAACCTCTTCCGGCTGCCAGATATCAAAGAACCAGCTATCGGACTCTTCACGTAACCGCTGTACCTCTTTACGAAAATGGAGCGCCCGCTCCACCGAACGATTAATCAATCTTTTCCCTGGATTGCCGCGCAGCATCGCCGCCGCGGTCTCGATAGAGGCGACAATGGGATAGCTCGGCGATGTGGAAGTGTGCATCATAAACGCTTCGTTAAACGTCTCTTCGTCATATTCCCCTTTGATATGAATAAGCGACGCCTGCGAAAAAGCCGCCAGCATTTTATGGGTGGATTGCGTTTCGAAAATCACTTTTCCGGGCACCCGATCGCCGCTCATCCCGCTTTTCCCCTGGTAGATCGGATGGAAATGGGTATAGGGTACCCAGGCGGAATCAAAATGGATCGAGGGAACGTCCAGCATCTGCTTGATCCAGTTAGTGTTATACAGCAGACCATCGTAAGTAGAATTGGTGATAACCGCATGAACCGGCCATTGCGCCTGCGCGGTTTCCGCCACCTTACGCGCAATGCTGTCGCAGGTAAATTCACGCTTAGGAATACCGCCGAGAATACCGAGCGCATTGCGCGTCGGCTTCAACCAGAGAGGCACCACATCGCTCATCATCAGCAAATGCGCCAGCGATTTATGGCAATTACGATCAATAAGTAGCGTACTTCCCGCAGGCGCGGCATACATACCGACAATTTTATTCGAGGTCGACGTACCGTTCGTCACCATATAACTCTGCTCGGCGCCAAAAGTACGGGCGATATACTCTTCCGCTTCCAGATGCGGTCCGGCGTGATCCAGCAGCGATCCCAGTTCAGTCACCGAAATCGACACGTCAGCTTTTAAGGTATTGCCGCCAAAAAAATCATAAAACAGACAGCCTGGCGGGCTTTTCTGATACGCCGTTCCTGCCATATGACCCGGCGTACAAAAGGTATATTTTCCTTCTTTGGCGTAGGTAAACAGCGCTTTGGTAAACGGCGGTGTAATATTATCGAGATATTCGTTTGTATATTGATGAATGCGCGTCGCGATATCTTCAGCCAGCCCCAACGCATACTCAAAAAACCACAGCGCCATGCGCATATCGTGAACGCTAACGTCCAGCGTGGAGTTGGTATTGATAAAGGCGTAGAGAGGAAGGTATTCATTTAGCTGGTTGATTTCGCTACAAAGGTCGAGACTGTATTCATCCCAGTCAAAAATAACGCCGCAGATGCGCGGGTTATGTTCAATAAACTTCAACAAGTCAACGCTATTTTGCGGCCAGATAATTTGAAATCCCAGGGATTGTAATGCACGCTCAAGCTCCTTGATGGGTTCATCTTTATAATAAACCCCGTGCGGCCCCATAATGGCGATGATGTTCATGCTTTCTCCTGAAAAAACCTGAGATAAGCATAGTAACAATCCTGCCGATGCAAAGCACCGACAGGATTTATCTTATTACAATGCGTTCCATGCATCGGCCCAGGCAATCCCTACGCCGGGCTCATAGTAAGCAGGCGCAACATTACACCATGAGCCTTCCGGGAACGGTTTGCACTGGTACAATGCGCCATTATTGTTGACGATGTCGCCCGGATTCCATTTCTGGCTGCTGCTCCAGGCAGGGTAGCTGGTGGTCTTATCTTCGTCATCCGCAGCGGCGGCCTTCGCTTTCACATTCAGCGTATAAACCGCAGTGCTGGAGAGCGTACCGTCGCTAACGGTCAGATTCACCACATACTGGGTGTTCTGAGTGACATCCGGCGCGTTGAAAATCACAACGGCTTTATCCTGGCCGCTCAGCGTTTTGCCATCCTGCGACATCCAGGTATAGGTGAGCTTGTCGCCATTCGCGTCGGTCGATCCTTCCGCGCTGAGTGAAACCGGGCTACCGGCTTCCACCGCCCCGACCGGCCCGGCAATGCGCGCGACGGGCGCCACGTTTTCATCCGTCACTGGCGCTGGAGTTGGCGTGACATCCGGTTCAGTGGTTCCGTTATCATCGACGACATTAACGTTGAAATAATGCTGTACACATTTCGTGTAGTCGCCCTCTTTAAAGGCGGTATACGGCGTTTGATATCCCACTAACTGGCAGGAATAGGTTTTACCGTCCGCAGTATCGGCGCTCCAGCCCCAGTCTTGTTCCCAATAGATCGGTAACGCGCCAGCGCCGCCTTCATCGAACTGCTTCATCTTTTTACAGCCCAACACTTCGTCAGCCGGCACCGGCACTTTCAGGTAGTTGGCAAACTCTTTGTAGTAGGCGATACGGTTAAGCGACTGCGCATTCTCATCTGCGCCGCCGCACTCCACGCCGCCATTGATGATCTGAATGGTGACGCCGAAACCTGATACCAGGCCGTTTGCTTTATCGCGATCGTTTGGCTGCCAGGTACCGTCAATCACATGTAGCATAGACGGCTTCGGCGGCTGCGGATACACAAAGAAGAAGACGGCGCTCGCCAGGTTCATCCAGGTATCCGCCACCAGCTCGGGTTTATCCAGCAGAGGGCGAACGTCACCATACATCGCGTCAGAGAAAGGCCCATAGTTGTAGTTATAAGAAAGCTGTTTTGCCCCGCGACCAAAATAGCTGAGGAAATCGCCGTCCTTATCTTTACCGCACGGCCAGGTCTGGCCCTGCCATACATCCGGGTTACATTCGCCGTTGTAGCCGCCTTTCTGCCCTTCTGTCCAGCCGACTTCGCGCAGATAGACCAGCGCCTGACGCCATTCCGGAATGTCACGCCAGCTTTCGTGACCGCCCGTCTCCTGGGCAAAATGCGCAAACATAGTAGCCAGGGTTTTACGGCAGATAGCGTCGCTATCGCGTCCATCGGTGTAGGTACCACAAACCGCCGGGAATTTACCTATCGCTTTCAGGAAGTTAGAGTAAGTATATTCCGGCGCGCGCATCGGGAACAGATAATCCCAGTCGGCCTCTTTCAGAATACTTTCAACGCGTTTTACGTTTGCCGGGTTAGCGGCGCGCCCCGGTTCGATTTGTTCGACCGCGCTGTTATCCAACGTCTGGATAGAGGATTTCACTGCCTCCATTAACGGAAAATCCGTCAGCGCTTTCTCTTTCGCCGCCAGATCGCTGGCGTTGATGGTCATTGGCTCACTACTGCTAAGCAGCGGCGCGGCCTGCGCACCGGATAAGCTCAACATGATTCCTGCCGCCACGGCGCTGAGCGCCAGTGTTTTTTGCAATCCCATAATTTTCTCCTTGAAGGGTAGTTCACTGCCTGCCCTGGCCACACGCCTGGCAGTTGCTACAGTGTCAGGGAGAACATGCCGTTGCGTTTAATCACATCAACTCATCGGCGTCTCATTTTTCCTCGTCCAAAAAAAAGAGGCCGGATTATCCGGCCTCCTGGGAAAAATGAGGTAAATGATTAGGCGTAACCGTAGCTCATCAAACGCTGGTAACGACGGTTTTTTAAATCATCGGTGCTTAACACATCGAGATCGGCTAAATCTTCCAGCAGTTGCGCTTTTAGCGACGCCGCCATCGCTTCCGGATTACGGTGCGCGCCGCCCAGCGGCTCCGGAATGATGGAATCGATTAGCTTCAGCTCTTTCAGACGCGGCGCGATGATGCCCATCGCTTCAGCAGCCAATGGCGCTTTGTCGGCGCTCTTCCACAAAATAGAGGCGCAACCTTCCGGGGAGATAACGGAATAGGTGCTGTATTGCAGCATATTCACTTTATCACCCACGCCAATCGCCAATGCGCCGCCGGAGCCGCCTTCGCCAATCACGGTGCAGATGACCGGTACGTTCAGACGAGACATCTCACGCAGGTTGCGGGCGATAGCTTCAGACTGACCACGCTCTTCCGCGCCCACGCCAGGGTAAGCGCCCGGGGTGTCGATGAAGGTGATAATCGGCATGTTGAAGCGTTCAGCCATTTCCATCAGGCGCAGCGCTTTGCGGTAGCCTTCCGGCGCAGGCATGCCAAAGTTACGACGAATTTTTTCTTTGGTTTCACGACCCTTCTGATGACCAATGATCATCACCGGTCGCCCTTCCAGACGCGCGATACCGCCGACGATGGCTTTGTCATCCGCATAGGCGCGATCGCCCGCCAGCTCATCAAACTCATCAAACGCCAGACGGACATAATCCAGGGTGTACGGACGCTGCGGATGGCGCGCCAGTTGGGCTACCTGCCATGCGCCGAGATCGGCGAAGATTTTGCGCGTCAGTTCTACGCTTTTTTCGCGCAGGCGATGGACTTCTTCATCGATATTAATATCCAGTTTCTCATCCTGGCGGCTTACCGCAGTCAGAGAATCGATTTTCGCTTCCAGCTCTGCTATCGGCTGTTCAAAATCAAGGAAATTCAGACTCATAGTATTCCTGTATTAGTCAAACTCCAGTTCCACCTGCTCCGAACCAATGAGGCCACGCAGATCGTTAAGTAAACGATCGCTCGGAGAGACACGCCACGTTGCGCCAAAACGCAGCCGCGCACGCGCATCCGCCCTCTGATAGTAGAGATGTACTGGAATGGTCCCCGAGCGGTGGGGTTCCAGAGACTGACGGAGTCGGTTTAAAAGCTGGTCATCAATTTGCCTGTCCGTCAGCGAGATAGCAAGCCCGCGAGCGTATTTTTCGCGAGCTTCGTCAATATCCATCACTTCGCGGGCGGTCATTTTAAGCCCCCCGCTGAAGTCATCAAAGCTGACCTGTCCGCTGACGATAAGTATGCGGTCTTTTTCCAGCAACTGCTGGTATTTATCCAGCGCGTCGGTAAATAACATCACTTCCAGACGCCCGGAACGGTCATCCAGCGTACAGATGCCGATACGATTGCCGCGCTTGGTGACCATAACCCTTGCGGCAATCACGAGCCCCGCAGCCGTGGTGACTTTACCACGTTCTGTCGGATGCATGTCTTTGAGCCTTACCCCGCCGACATAGCGCTCAATTTCTTTTAAATACTGATTGATGGGGTGGCCCGTCAGGTACAGCCCCAACGTTTCACGTTCCCCATCTAACACCACCTGCTCCGGCCACGGCTGGCAGCTGGCATAGGATTGCTCGATTTGCTCCGGCTCTTCCGCCAGTACGCCGAACATATCCGCCTGACCGATAGCTTCCGCTTTGGCGTGCTGGTCGGCGGCTTTCAGCGCATCGCCCAATGAGTTCATCAGCGCGGCGCGGTGCGGCCCCAGGCGGTCGAACGCCCCGGACATGATCAGCTTTTCCAGCACCCGGCGGTTGAGCTTTTTCGTGTCGGTCCGCGCGCACAGATCAAACAGTTCGCGGAAATAGCCGCCCTGATTACGCGCGTCGATGATCGCTTCGATCGGCCCTTCGCCGACGCCTTTGATCGCGCCGATGCCGTAGACGATCTCGCCCTCATCGTTAACGTGGAAATGGTACAATCCGGAGTTAATATCCGGCGGCAGAATTTTCAGTCCCATCCGCCAGCACTCGTCCACCAGGCCGACGACCTTCTCGGTGTTGTCCATATCGGCAGTCATCACCGCCGCCATAAATTCAGCCGGATAGTGCGCCTTTAGCCATAGCGTCTGATAAGAAACCAGCGCATAAGCGGCGGAGTGCGATTTGTTAAACCCGTAACCGGCGAATTTCTCCACCAGGTCAAAGATTTTCATCGCCAGTTCGCCGTCGATACCGTTCTTTTTCGCGCCCTCTTCAAAAACGGAACGCTGTTTGGCCATCTCTTCCGGCTTTTTCTTACCCATCGCACGACGCAGCATATCCGCGCCGCCGAGAGTATACCCGGAAAGTACCTGGGCAATCTGCATCACCTGTTCCTGATACAGAATGATGCCGTAAGTCGGCTCCAGTACCGGCTTCAGGCTTTCATGCTGCCACTGAACGTCCGGGTAAGAGAGTTCTTCACGACCGTGCTTACGGTCGATAAAGTTATCTACCATCCCGGACTGCAACGGACCGGGACGGAACAGAGCCACCAGCGCGATCATATCTTCAAAGCAGTCCGGCTGCAGACGTTTGATCAGATCTTTCATGCCGCGCGATTCAAGCTGGAAGACCGCCGTGGTTTCCGAGCGCTGCAGCATGTCGAAGCTTTTTTTATCGTCCAGCGGAATGGCGGCGATATCCAGCGGCGGCTCGCCATTCTTCGCCCGCCGCTTGTTGATCATCTCCAGCGCCCAGTTGATGATAGTCAGCGTACGCAAGCCGAGGAAGTCGAACTTCACCAGCCCGGCATATTCCACGTCGCTTTTATCAAACTGGGTAACCGGATGCTTGCCCTCTTCATCGCAGTACAGCGGCGCAAAGTCGGTAATTTTGGTCGGCGCGATGACCACGCCGCCAGCGTGTTTACCGGCGTTACGCGTGACGCCTTCAAGCTTACGCGCCATATCGATCAGCGCTCTGACCTCTTCATCCGCCTCGTAAATTTCCGGCAGTTGCGGTTCCGCTTCAAAGGCTTTTGCCAGCGTCATGCCCGGATCGGGCGGCACCAGCTTCGAGATACGATCGACAAAACCGTACGGATGCCCCAGCACTCGGCCCACATCGCGGATAACGGCTTTCGCCGCCATCGTACCGAAGGTGATAATTTGCGATACCGCATCACGCCCGTACATGTCTGCGACGTGCTCAATCACCTGGTCGCGTTTCTCCATACAGAAGTCAACGTCGAAGTCAGGCATCGAGACACGTTCCGGGTTCAGGAAACGTTCGAACAGCAGGTCAAATTCCAGCGGATCAAGGTCGGTAATTTTCAGCGCGTAGGCCACCAGCGAACCGGCCCCGGAGCCACGTCCCGGCCCTACCGGCACGCCGTTATCTTTTGACCACTGGATAAACTCCATCACGATGAGGAAGTAGCCAGGGAACCCCATCTGGTTGATAACTTGTAGTTCAATATCCAGACGCTCGTCATATTCCGGGCGACGCTTTTTGCGCTCTTCTTCGTCCGGAAACAGGAAAGCCAGACGTTCTTCGAGCCCCTCTTTCGATTTTTTGACCAGATAATCTTCGGTGGTCATATCGCCGGTCGGGAACTGCGGCAGGAAATATTCACCCAGACGCACCGTTACGTTGCAGCGTTTGGCAATCTCCACCGTATTTTCCAGCGCCTCCGGAATATCGGCGAACAGTTCGCACATCTCATCGATGCTGCGCATATATTGCTGCGGCGAGTAATTGCGCGGACGCTTAGGATCGTCAAGCGTGAAACCGTCGTGGATCGCGACACGAATTTCATGGGCGTCAAAATCATCGCTTTCAAGAAAACGGACATCGTTTGTCGCGACAACCGGCAAACCACGTGCCTCAGCCAATTCAACCGCAGCATGGAGATAGGTCTCTTCATCCTGTCTGCCGGTACGGATCAGTTCCAGAAAGTAGCGATCGGGAAAATGCGCTTCATAGAAAGCAACGCACTCCTCCACCAGCGCCTGGTTGCCGCGTAGCAGACAGCGGCCTACGTCGCCCATGCGCCCGCCGGAAAGCAGGATCAAACCTTCTTTAAGCTCTACCAGCCAGTCGCGCTCGATAATCGGGCCTGCCGCGCCGTAGCCGCGCTGATACGCTTTCGAGATCAGCAACGTCAGGTTCTGGTATCCCGTATTATTCGCCGCCAGTACCGTCAGATGAGTCAGCTCATCTCCCAGCAGTTCGTTGTGAACGTTAAAGTCCGCCCCGACGATGGGTTTAATGCCCGCGCCATGACCCGCTCCGTAGAACTTCACCAGACCGCAGAGGTTGGTAAAATCGGTGATCGCCAGCGCAGGCATACCTAATGAGGCCGCCTTTTTCACCAGCGGCCCGGTCTTCGCCAGCCCATCGATCATAGAGTAGTCGCTGTGCACCCGCAGGTGAACGAAACGTGGTTCAGACATCTTCAGATTTCTCGATACAAGAATCAGGACACAAGTCCCAGAGCGCGTTTAACAGGCGCAAAACTGCGTCGGTGGTGCGCCGTCGCGCCATACTGTGCCAACTTTTCCAGATGAAAAGCGGTTGGATAGCCTTTGTGCTGCGCAAAGCCATACTGAGGAAAAACGATATCCAGCGCCGCCATTTCTGCGTCGCGGGTGACTTTCGCCAGAATAGACGCCGCGCTAATCTCCGCCACGCGGCTGTCGCCTTTCACCACGGCCATTGACGGCACAGGCAGCGCCGGACAGCGATTGCCGTCGATCAGCACATATTCTGGCGCAATATGCAGACCAGCGACAGCGCGCTGCATGGCGAGCATGGTGGCGTGCAAAATATTCAGCTCATCAATTTCATGCGCTTCCGCGCGTCCCAGACTCCAGCTTAACGCCTTTTCTTTAATCTCGTCATACAATGACAGACGACGCTTTTCAGACAATTTTTTGGAATCATTCAGACCGACGATCGGGCGAGCCGGATCGAGGATCACGGCGGCGGTCACTACGGCACCCACCAGCGGGCCACGGCCCACTTCATCCACACCCGCCACTAAATGGGTGTGTGGATAAACAAATTCGATCATTGTGCTAACTCCAGGACGGCATTTGCCGCCTGCTCATCGGCATTACAGCGGATCTGCTGATGCAGTTCACGGAAGGTGTCGTGCATCGCATGGCTGGTTTTACCGTTCGCCAGTAGCGGCAACAGCGCTTCGGCGAGTTTTTGCGGTTCGCACTCTTCCTGCAACAGCTCTTTGACTAATTCTCTTCCCGCCAGCAGGTTAGGCAAAGACACATACTCCGTTTTTACCAGACGTTTCGCCAGCCAGAAAGTGAAGGGCTTCATACGATACCCCACTACCATCGGGCATTTTGCCAGCATACACTCCAGTGCCGCCGTACCCGAGGCCAGCAGAGCCGCGTCGCTGGCGATCATCGCCTCGCGCGCCATGCCGTCCAGCAAATGAACGGCGAGATCCGGCGCAACCTCCGCTTTAATTTTTTCAAACTGCTCGCGGCGTTTCGCGTTCACCAGCGGCACTACCACTTCCAGATCGGGATAGCGCTGTCGCAGCAATTGTGCGGTTTTCAGGAAGTCGGCGCTGAGCATTTCCACTTCCGCGCCACGGCTGCCTGGCAGTAGCGCCAGACAATGGGCGTCATGCGGGATACCCAGCACGTCGCGCGCCGCATTTTTATCCGGGTCCAGCGGCATTGCATCCGCCATGGTGTGACCGATAAAGCGGCACGGGACGTTAAATTTATCGTAAAACGCTTTTTCGAAAGGCAGAAAAGCCAACACCATATGAGTGGATCTGCCTATTTTGAAAACGCGTTTCTGTCGCCAGGCCCAAACGGACGGGCTGACATAATGAATGGTCTTAATCCCTTGTTTTTTCAGATTACCTTCGAGGGTAATGTTGAAATCAGGGGCATCAATCCCGACAAAGACATCGGGCTTGAGTTCGGTAAAACGACGGGTCAGATCGGCGCGGATATGCAACAAACGGCGTAAACGTCCGAGCACTTCAACAATGCCCATGACTGCCAGCTCTTCCATTTCGTACCAGGCTTCACACCCTTCGGCCTGCATGCGCGGCCCCGCAACGCCCACAAAGCGGGCGTTGGGTACGCGCGCTTTCAGCGCACGAATTAAGCCTGCGCCAAGAATATCGCCGGACGTTTCACCGGCGACCAGGGCAATCGTTAAAGGACGCTGTGCCGCCATTAACGAATCGGACCGCGCGTTGAACGCTCAAAGAACTCGGTAAACGCCTTCACTTCCGGATGCTTTTCAGCAAGTTCAGCGATTTCCAGCTTCGCTTCGTCGAGCGTTTTACCACTGCGGTACAACAGTTTGTAGGCATTACGAATCGCCACCAGCCCTTCACGGCTAAAGCCGCGACGCTTCAGCCCTTCGATATTTACCCCGAACGGCGTCGCATGGTTACCCTGCGCAATCACATACGGAGGGACATCCTGAGCCACGCCGGAGCAGCCGCCGACCATCACATGCGCACCGATAATGCAGAATTGATGAACTGCCGTCATACCGCCGATGATCGCAAAATCATCGACTGATACGTGCCCCGCCAGCGTGGCGTTGTTGGCGAGGATACAGCGATTACCTACCGTACAATCATGTGCGACATGCGCATTGATCATCAGCAGGTTATCGCTACCCACCTTCGTCAACCCACCGCCCTGCACTGTACCACGATGAATGGTGACGCTTTCGCGGATGCGGTTACGATCGCCAATTTCCACACGGGTCGGCTCACCCGCATATTTCAGATCCTGGTTCACTTCACCGATGGAGGCAAACTGATAAATCTCGTTGTCGCGGCCGATTTTGGTTTGACCATTCACGACCACATGAGACTTCAGTACGGTTCCCTCACCAATTTCGACCTGCGGCCCAACAATACAAAAGGGACCAATGTGGACATTAGCGCCAATTACAGCGCCGTCTTCCACAATGGCGGTAGGATGAATAAAGGCGGATTTATCAATCACGAATCAGGCCTCCCGGCTACGAGCACACATCATGGTTGCTTCGCACACAACTTTACCGTCGACCAGCGCAACCCCTTTAAAGCGGGTCAGGCCACGGCGCGTTTTCTCGAAAGTGACTTCCATGATCATCTGATCGCCTGGCACCACCGGACGCTTAAAGCGCGCTTCATCAATACCCGCGAAATAATACAGTTCGCCAGGTTCCAGTTTACCAACGCTTTTAAACGCCAGAATACCGGTTGCCTGCGCCATCGCTTCCAGAATCAACACGCCTGGCAAAATCGGTTTGCCCGGGAAATGCCCCTGGAAAAACGGCTCGTTGACGGAGACATTTTTCACCGCACGCAGAAAACGACCTTCTTCAAAGTCCAGCACGCGATCGACCAGTAAAAACGGAAAACGGTGCGGCAGAAGCTCTAAAATCTCTTCAATCTGCAGAGTATGAGTGTTAGTAGTCAAAATACTCTTCCTGTCCAAATATACAAAAAGGCAATAATAACACGGCCTGCCGCAATCGTATGAATGTGACAGGCCGGAAAAGAATGGCAACTACAAGGCGGAACGTTAGTCTTGTTGATTAACCTTGCGCTCAATCGCTTTGAGACGCTTGCTCATATCATCAATGTTCATCACCAATGCAGCAGTTTTACGCCATACTTTGTTGGGTTGCAGCGGAATGCCTGAGGAGTAGACGCCCGGTTCCGTGATGGGACGCATCACCATACCCATGCCAGTTACCGTGACTTTGTCGCATATTTCCATATGCCCATTGATCACGCTGGCGCCGCCAATCATGCAGTAACGGCCAATCTTCAGGCTACCCGCCATAATGACGCCACCGGCAACTGCCGTATTGTCGCCAATCACAACGTTATGTGCAATCTGGCACTGATTATCAATAATCACGCCATTGCCAATAACAGTATCATCCAACGCGCCACGGTCAATGGTGGTACAAGCGCCGATCTCGACACGATCGCCAATAATGACCCGGCCCAGTTGTGGGATCTTCACCCAGTTGCCACGATCGTTAGCGTAGCCAAAACCGTCCGCGCCGATCACCGTACTGGACTGGATCAGGCAATTCTCACCGATCTGAATGTCGTGGTAAATCGTTACGTTCGCCCACAAGCGTGAACCCGCCCCGATTTTGCTATTTTTTCCGACGAAACAGCCTGCGCCGATAACCACGTTATCGCCCAGTTGTACGCCAGATTCAATCACCGCATTCGCGCCGACTGAAACATTGCTACCCAGCGTTGCCGTCGCATCAATCACGGCGCTTGGCGCGATATTCTGCGCGGGCTGCGGCGTAGTATCTAAAATTTGCGCCATGCGCGCGTAGGTCAGGTAGGGATTTTTAACTACCAGCGCCGCGCTCTTAGCAAAAGGAAGATCGTCCTGCGTCATGACAACCGCAGAAGCCTGGCATAAACCTAAGTGTTCACGGTACTTAGGATTTACCATAAACGTAATGTGGCCTGTTGTTGCAGATTGCATGGACGCAACGCCGGTGATGACGATATCGCCATCACCGTGTAATTCTGCATCCAACTGTTCTGCTAAGTCAGCCAGTCGAATTGAAGGCATTACTTATTTAACCTGTTTCAGTACGTCAGCGGTGATGTCTTTCACATCGCTGCTGTTGTAAGCAACGGTGTTTGCGTCTACCACCAGATCTATACTCTGGTCGTTAGCCACTTTTTTCACTGCAGTCTGGATACGAGTCACCAGTTTGTTGCGTTCTTCGTTGGAACGACGAGCGCGATCTTTCTCAAAAGCCTGCGCTTTTTGCGCGAAAGTCTGGCGCTGAGACATCACGTCTTTTTCCAGCTTAGTACGATCGCTACCTGCTTTCATGGATTGCAGACGCTGCATTTTAGATTGCAGATCAGTTTCCATTTTTTGCAGTTCAGCCGCACGGCCTTTAAATTCGTTTTCCAGTGTATTGGATACACCCGTCTTCTGCGCAACCTGTTGGAACAGATTACCCATGTTGACGATTGCAATTTTGTCAGCAGCCTGTGCGGACGTTACCATCGCCAAACCAAGACCTGCAGCTAATAACCACTTTTTCACAATAAACTCCTTACCATCCCATTTGCACCCGAAGGTACAGCTCTTTGCGTGGCCTGGCGATCCCTGGGGGCATCGCCAAAAGTCATCGCTACACTACCAATGCATTCCTTTGCAGTGAACAATTACCAGGTTTTACCAATGTTAAACTGGAACTGCTCGGCTTTGTCTCCATCGTACTTTTTAAACGGCTGGGCGTAGGAGAAGACCAACGGCCCCAATGGGGACATCCATTGTAATGCGATACCCGCGGACATACGGATGTTGCTCGGATCGCTGTAGTCCGGATAACCAGAATACTGGCTGGAATCCCAGTTAGTATCCCAGACGGTCCCCATATCCCAGAAGAAAGAAGTACGGACCGAATTAGCATATTTCTCGCTGATAAACGGCGTCGGCGTGATAAATTCCAGGCTGGCGACCGCCATCGCGTTCCCCCCTACCGCATCATCCGACTTACACATATCTTTTGCGCCGTCCTGCGTCGCGCAATCGTAGTCTTCATCAGCATCGTAATTTTTAGGGTTATAGGGATAATAGACCGCCTTAGGACCAATGGTATTGGACTGGAAGCCACGAACGGTACTGGAACCACCGGCATAGAAGTTCTCATAGAACGGCATTTCTTTACCGCCTAAACCATCGCCATAACCAAAGCGGGTACGGCCTAGAATGACCCACTTATGATCGTTATCGATCGGTACATAGGTCGCGGTATCCAACGTCGCTTTATAGTATTCGTTATCCGATCCCGGAATCGTCACCTTACCCGTCAGGTTGATACGCGTACCTTCCGTCGGGAAGTAACCACGGTCTAGTTTGTTGTAGGTCCAGCCGTAGTTAAAGGTGAAGTCATCAGTGCTAAAACTATTATCCTGATCATTAGTACTCGGATACTGACCCATTGATGCCAGATAACGCCACATTGCAACCTGCGGTTCCATATTGGACAGGGAGTTATGCACATACCCTAAACCAGCACGCAACGTGTTGTACTCGTTGATGGGGAAGCCAAGCGTCACATCCGTACCGTAACTCTTGTTGGTATAGTCGGATAGATCCGCATCGTCCGCCTGGAAGTCGTTATAGAAGATACGACCACCGAGGCTCACGCCGTCAACGGTAAAGTATGGGTTAGTAACGGACAGTTCGCTGTAGGTCTGGTAGTCGTTTTTGGTGCCGTTAATCCCCACGGAATAACCGGTACCTAACCAGTTGTCCTGCTGAACGCCGGCCTGGAAGCTCACGCCGCTTTCTGTACCGTAACCGATACCGAAGTTGAAGCTACCGGTATTACGCTCTTTCACCTTGTACACCACATCAACCTGATCCGGGCTACCCGGAACGCGCTGCGTGTCGGTGTCGACGGTTTCAAAGAAGCCGAGACGGTTCAGACGCTCTTTACCCTGGTCAACCAGGTCGCTGCCCAGCCACGCCCCTTCCATCTGGCGCATTTCACGGCGCAGAACGGAATCTTTTGAGGTATCGTTGCCTTCAAAGCGGATCTTACGCACGTAGAAACGGTTGCCCGCATCGACGTTCACGCGCAGTTTTACGGTTTTGTCAGCATCGTTAATTTCAGGCTGTGACTGCACGCGCGGATAGGCGTAACCATAGCGACCCAGAAGCTTTTTGATGTCATCTTCCATTTTGGTCACTTTGGTGCCGTTATAGAGCTCGCCCGGTTCAATTTTCGTCAGGTTCTCAATTTCAGCGGAATGTCCGGCCAGGTTACCGCTTACCTGAACCCCGGAAAGCTTGTACTGATCGCCTTCGGTGATATTGACGGTGATGTAGATCCCTTTCTTATCCGGCGTCAGACTCACTTGCGTGGAGTCAATATTGAAACGCGCGTAGCCGCGATCCAGATAGTAGCTGCGCAAGGTTTCAAGGTCGCCCGCCAGCTTCTGTTTCTGGTATTTACGATCGCCGACGACGTTCCACCACGGCACTTCGTCACGCAACTGGAAATGAGAAATGAGTTCTTCGGTGCTAAAGGCATGGTTACCGACGATGTTGATCTGTTGGATCTTCGCCGATACGCCCTCCTGGAACACCAGTTTAAGATCAACACGGTTGCGCGGCAGCGGCGTGACGACCGCCTTAACGCTGGCGCTGTATTTACCTACGCTATAGTAAAAGTCTTCCAGACCTTTTTCGATATCAGACAGCGTGGTGCGATCCAGAGACTCGCCAACACGTACGCCAGACGCTTCGAGGTTTTGCTTGAGCATGTCATCTTTCACCGACTTGTTCCCGGAGAAAGTGATGCTGGCAATGGTCGGACGTTCTTTTACCTGAACCAGAAGGGTATTACCATCGCGCAGGACGCGGACGTCCTCAAAGTTGCCGGTGGCGAACAGAGCGCGAATGGTGTTACTGATATCTTCATCATTAACCGTGTCGCCTGTGCGCACCGGCATACTGAGGAGAGCCGCACCAACGGCGACTCGCTGCAGGCCTTCGAAATGAATGTCCTTCACTACGAACCCTTCAGCACCGTATACGGTGGCGCTGCTGAACAGCAGCGACGCTATGAGCAACTTTTTCATCGCCATCGTTATTATGCGTTCTTCCTAACTAACTCTCTTACAACCGAGAGAAATCATTGAAAAGTGCAAGCCCCATTAACAACACCAGCAAAATCGAGCCAATGCGATAACTAAAGTCTTGAACCCGCTCGGATACCGGCCCGCCCTTAAGCTTTTCAATCGCCAGGAACAGCAGATGACCCCCGTCAAGAACGGGCAGCGGAAACAGGTTGATTATCCCTAAGTTCACGCTGATTAGCGCAAGGAACATCAGGTAATAAATCACCCCGAACTCCGCTGACATCCCAGCCCCCTGAGCGATAGAAATCGGCCCACTGAGGTTGTTCAGTTTCACATCACCGGTTATCAATTTACCCAGCATACTGACCGTCAGCTTCATCAACTGCCACGTCTTATCCGTGGCTTCGAGGATGGCGCTAAAAGGCCCATACTGGCGTATAGTCTTGTACTCTTCCGGCAGAGGAATAATTTTAGGCACCACGCCTGCAAACCCTTCCGCCTTTCCGTTAACCGATTTCGTATCCGGCGTTAACGTCAACGACAAGGCGCTCCCCTGCCTTTCAATCTCTAACGCTAACGGCTTACCGGGATTATCGCGTACAAACGTCACGAATTTCATCCACTGCGTTAACGGCTGACCATCGACTTTAACGATCCTGTCGCCCGCTTGCAAACCCGCTTTACTGGCTGCGGAATTCGCCTGCACTTCTGACAGTACCGGTTCAATCTGTGGCCCGCGGGGCCGAATCCCTAAAGAAGATACAGGATCTTGCTTATCAGGCTCAAATGCCCAGTGACGTAAATCAAGCGTTTTGTCCTGCCGCTGGTCGCTGCCAAACGGCGCGACGCTCACCGTCGTCTGCTGATCGCCAATTTTGGACACCAGTTGTAAACGCACGGCATCCCAATCAGGGGTTTCGATACCATCAACGGCTTTAAGTTCCGTACCAGGCGCAATTTGCGCCTGCGCAGCAATCGAGTTGGGCGTTATTTCGCCAATGACCGGACGAACGCCAGGGACGCCGATGATAAAGACCAGCCAGTAAGCAAAGATAGCAAAAATGAAGTTCGCAACCGGACCTGCGGCAATAATTGCGGCGCGCTGGCCCACCGTTTTGTTATTGAAGGCGTGACGACGCAATTCCGGCGCTACCGGTTCGGCGCGTTCATCCAGCATTTTGACGTAGCCGCCCAGCGGGATCAGGGCGATGACATACTCGGTGCCGTACCGATCGGTACGACGCCAAAGCGCTTTGCCAAAGCCGATGGAAAAGCGCTCAACTCGCACACCGCAGCGCCGGGCAACCCAGAAATGACCAAATTCATGCACAGTGATCAGCACGCCCAGTGCGATGATGAATGCAGCCAGATTCCAGAGAATACTCAGCATAAAACCTTCCGTTAGAGCGTCCTGAACACCAGTAACAACAGGCAAGCAAAGACCGGTACGGCAGCCGTCAGGCTGTCAATTCGGTCCAGAATGCCGCCATGGCCTGGAATCAAGTGGCCGCTATCCTTAATTCCTGCTTCGCGCTTAAACATACTCTCGGTGAGGTCGCCCAGTACAGAAGCCAGAGCCGCCACCACAGAGCAAATCAGCAAGATAACAGGCGCAACATTCAGATTCGCCCACATACCGTAACCCCATGAGATCACGGCAGCCGTAGCAAGCCCGCCGATAAACCCTTGCCAGGTTTTACCCGGGGAAACCTTCGGCGCCAGCTTATGTTTGCCAAATAATTTACCAAACATATACGCGCCAGAGTCCGCTCCCCAGACCAGGATCATGACATAGAGTAGCCATATTGCGCCACTGTAATGATTCTCGTCATAGTGCCAGGCGCGCAGCGCCAGCATGCCCCAGAAAAATGGCACAATAGTTAACAAACCGAAAATGAGACGCAATGTTTTTGAGTTGCGCCAGATTGCCGCCGAACCGGGATAAAATAGCACCAGCAGTAGCGCGACAACCCACCATCCTAACGATGCCCAAAGCGACATCTCAACCAGCGGTTGACGAATGTTGTGATGATACTCAGGCAACAAAAATAGCATCAGCGCCAATAACAGACCACACAGCACCGCCAGCCAAACCCGCTGTGAACGCGCGGCGAAACCGCTTAACTGTCCCCATTCCCACGCGGCCAGCATACAGACAACCAGCGTAATAATGGCGAACCCCACCGGCGGCAATAAAAAAAGCGCAGCGATGACCGCGGGTATTAACACAAAAGCAGAAATCAGGCGATACTTCAGCAAAAGCAACCCCCATCAGGCTTTGTCATCACCAGGCTCGGTACCGCCGAAACGACGCTCTCGATTAGCAAAGGCATGCAGCGCACCTTCAAAGTCTTGTTCATCGAAATCGGGCCAAAGAACATCCGTAAAGTAAAGTTCGGCATAGGCAATTTGCCAAAGCAAAAAGTTACTAATGCGATGCTCTCCCCCAGTCCTAATTACTAAATCCACAGGCGCCAGCTCATGCATACAGATTTGCTGGCCTAGTCTCTCTTCATCAATCTGATCGGGGCGCAGCACTCCAGCCTGCACCTGTTCCGCCAGTTGTCGGACTCCCTGGACAATATCCCAACGTCCGCCGTAATTCGCAGCGATATTCAGCGTTAGACCCGTATTATGGGCGGTAAGCGCTTCTGATTTGCGAATACGTTCTTGTAAACGTGAGTTGAATCGGCTGATATCGCCGATAATACGCAGGCGAACGTTATGGCGGTGCAGGCTTTTGACTTCGCTATCCAGCGCCCACACAAACAGCTCCATTAACGCGCTCACTTCCTGCGCCGGTCGGTTCCAGTTTTCACTACTAAAGGCATACAGCGTTAACGCATCAATACCGTTATTGGCAGCAAAAGAGACCGCTCGCCGGACGGACTTCGCCCCGGCTTTATGCCCAAAGGCCCGGATCTTCCCTTGCTTTTTCGCCCAGCGACCATTGCCATCCATAATTATTGCAACATGACGGCAGCCATGCGCTGGCAAATTTTCGCTTACTGGTTGAGTTGCAGACAACATAACGCGTTTTTTGTCCCTGAAAGGATTTAGCGGTACTCAGGAATACTGAAGCCTTTATACACATTCTCTTCGGTCCGCTTCGCGGATGGCTGCGCGTCATCGCCCCTGTCGTGCGCTGTCTGCGCACGCCGGGAACGTATTCGCCTGCCGTCCCGATGCGTCCTGAATGATTTTGTGTATCCACAAAAAAGCCGTGTAAAACCACGGCTAACCTGACCGAAAAAAGCCAAAAACCTGCGATCAGGTGGCGCAGACTATATCACCGAAGCCCAACGCTAACAAATAGCACGATCTTCTGTCGCGGGATAATCGTCAGCGTGAGAGCCGTATCACTTGTTTTCTGGCTACTTCACGCGCGATGGCGTCAACCTGCAATACGTCCTCAACGCTTGCCGGTTCCTGTAAATCCATCCTCTCCAGCACCGCTAAATTGAGCCCGGCGATATCGGTAAAACGAATCTGTTGCGCCAGAAACGCGGCAACGGTGATTTCGTTTGCCGCATTGAGCGCCGTCGTTGCCGCCTGACCTTGCTCAAACGCCTCCATCGCCAGCTTCAGGCATGGATAACGCTGATAATCTGGCGCGCTAAACGTCAGCGCGCTGAGTTTGCAAAAATCGAGCGGCTGCGCGCCGGACGCGACGCGATTCGGCCATGCCATCGTATGCGCAATAGGCGTACGCATGTCAGGTTCTCCAAGCTGCGCCAGGACGCTGCCGTCCTGATAACGCACCATCGAATGAATGACCGATTGCGGATGGATCAACACTTCCATCTGACGTGCGCTGGCATTAAATAACCAACGCGCTTCAATGTATTCCAGACCTTTATTCATCATGGTGGCGGAGTCGACGGAGATTTTCCGCCCCATCGACCAGTTCGGATGACGACATGCCTGATCCGGCGTCATCGCTGCCAGATCGCACATTGGCGTTTCACGAAACGGGCCACCAGACCCGGTAAGCAAAATCGACGTTACACCATTTTGCTCAAGGTCAGCGTATCCCAGATTATGCTGAATAGATTGCGGCAAACTCTGAAAAATCGCGTTATGTTCGCTATCGACGGGTAAAAGCCGGGCGTTGCTGCGTTTTACTTCGTCCATAAACAGCCGCCCGCAGGTCACCAGCGATTCTTTATTCGCCAGCAGAATCGTCTTCCCTGCGCGAATCGCCGCCAGGGTCGGCAGTAAACCAGCCGCGCCCACAATGGCCGCCATCACATGCCCGACCTCATCAAGCGCCGCCATCTCACAGGCAGCCTGCTGACCGCTCAGAACCTCGGTGCGGCTGCCATGCTGCTGAAGCATTATTTTGAGCTGTTCTGCGCTCGACGTATCGTCCATCACGGCATAACGCGGCGAGAATTCCAGGCACTGCTCCGCCATGCGGGCGACATTTTTACCCGCCACCAGCGCGATAACGCGGAAGCTATCAGGATTATGGCGCACCACGTCCAGTGTGCTGCAACCAATAGAGCCGGTCGAGCCCAGAATGGTTAATTGCTTCATGAAACGTCCAGAAGTGTTGAAACGGAATAAAAAGCAAAACGCCGCACAGGAGACCTGATAATGTCTTCTGCGCGGCGCTTTGTACACCACTCATCCGCCAGGTTTAGCGGTGGAATGAGTTTATATCTGCGTACAGATCAATCAGAACTGCATCAGTTCTGCTTCTTTATCTGCCAACGCCGCATCCACTTTCTTAATTGCCGCGTCGGTCATTTTCTGTACTTCTTCCTGAGAGCGACGATCGTCATCTTCACTGATCGCTTTATCTTTCAGCAGAGCTTTTACTTTATCGTTCGCATCACGGCGGACGTTACGAACGGCGACACGCGCCTGCTCCGCTTCGCCACGGACAATTTTCGTCAGATCTTTACGACGTTCTTCGGTCAGCGGCGGCAGCGGAACGCGAATGTCGGTGCCCGCAGAGCTTGGATTCAAACCGAGGTCTGACGCCATGATCGCTTTTTCAACGGCTGGCCCCATAGAACGGTCAAACACGTTAATTTTTAAGGTACGGGAGTCTTCTACCGTTACGCTTGCCAACTGGCGCAGCGGGGTCGGAGTGCCATAGTATTCTACGACAATACCATCCAGCAGGCTGGGAGAAGCACGACCCGTGCGCACTTTGCTGATTTGGGTTTTGAACGCTTCAACGCATTTTTCCATGCGTACTTCAGCATCTTTTCTGATATCGCTAATCACGTTACGAATCCTTGAAAACTAGTCTCAGTCAGACCAGACGGTCACACAATACAAAGATGTGCTAAGTATAGTCTCGTTTAATTTCTGCCAGGTAATAAGACCCGTCAATAGAACAG
The DNA here is from genome assembly GCF_020181675.1 of Salmonella sp. A7. NCBI lineage: Bacteria > Pseudomonadati > Pseudomonadota > Gammaproteobacteria > Enterobacterales > Enterobacteriaceae > Salmonella > Salmonella sp. A7. Next base: position 3,621,739 of record NZ_CP084001.1, read on the forward strand.
AATCTTACCCGTATTTGGCGCTCACGGGAATTATTCCGTGATTAACGTCCCTTCTTTTTCGCCCATCACCACACGACGCAGCGCGCCCGGTTTGTTCATGTTGAAAACACGAATCGGCAGTTTGTGGTCACGAGCCAGCGTGAACGCCGCCAGATCCATCACTTTCAGCTCTTTATCCAGCACTTCGCTGTAGGTCAGCTGATCGTACATGGTCGCGGAAGGATCTTTTGCCGGATCGGCAGTGAATACGCCATCCACTTTGGTCGCTTTCAGTACGACATCCGCTTCAATTTCGATCCCGCGCAGACAGGCCGCAGAGTCGGTAGTGAAGAACGGGTTACCCGTACCTGCAGACAGAATCACAACACGGTTATTACGCAGCAGGCTAATAGCCTCGGCCCAACTGTAGTTGTCGCATACGCCGTTTAAAGGAATTGCCGACATCAGGCGGGCGTTCACATAGGCGCGGTGAAGCGCATCACGCATTGCCAGGCCGTTCATGACGGTGGCCAACATGCCCATGTGGTCGCCCACAACGCGGTTCATCCCCGCTTTTGCCAGACCTGCGCCACGGAACAGGTTACCACCGCCAATCACCACACCAACCTGAATACCCAGTTCAACCAGTTCTTTGATCTCCTGAGCCATACGATCCAGTATGCTTGCATCAATACCGAAGCCTTCCGTACCCTGCAGAGCTTCGCCGCTTAATTTAAGCAGAATGCGTTTATAGACGGGTTTTGCATTGGTAGCCATGTTTCTTTCCTGAGACTGTCAACGATTGATATGAGTTAATTCCGGCGACATTGTACGTCGCATTTCAGCGCAGACGCCAAGCGTCGGCTGATTTTACAAGAGAGGCGCAAAAAGAAGCCGCCCTCAGGCGGCTCCTCAGGAAAATCAGGACTGCTTAGACATCGCAGCAACTTCTGCTGCAAAGTCAGTCTCGACTTTCTCAATGCCTTCGCCCACTTCAAAGCGGATGAAGCCAGTCACGTCAGCGTTGTGCTCTTTCAGCAGTTGGCCAACAGATTTGCTCGGTTCCATGACGAAAGGCTGACCAGTCAGAGAAACTTCGCCGGTGAATTTCTTCATGCGGCCTTCAACCATTTTCTCTGCGATTTCTTTCGGCTTACCGGACTGCATCGCGATGTCCAGCTGTACCTGGTACTCTTTCTCTACCACGTCAGCAGACACGTCTTCCGGCTTAACGAATTCCGGCTTGCTTGCCGCAACGTGCATCGCCAGCTGTTTAACCAGCTCTTCGTCAGCGCCTTTAGCAGCAACCAGAACGCCGATGCGCGCACCGTGCTGGTAAGAACCCAGAACGTCGCCTTCCAGGGAAGCTACGCGACGAATGTTGATGTTCTCGCCAATTTTCGCTACCAGAGCAACGCGCTCTTCTTCGAACTGCGCTTTCAGGACTTCTACGTCAGTGATTTTGCCAGCAACAGCGGCGTCCAGCACTTTGTCAGCAAATGCCTGGAAGCCAGCATCTTTAGCCACGAAGTCAGTCTGGCAGTTAACTTCCAGAATGAAAGCGACGTTGCCGTCGATTTTGGTTTTGATTACGCCGTCAGCAGCCACGTTGCCTGCTTTTTTCGCCGCTTTGATAGCGCCGGACTTACGCATGTTTTCGATTGCCAGCTCAATGTCGCCATTCGCTTCAGTCAGCGCTTTTTTGCAATCCATCATGCCTGCGCCGGTACGCTCACGCAGCTCTTTTACCAGGGATGCGGTAATTTCAGCCATTCTAAAATCCTCGAAAGATTTGATCTGCCCGGCATCAAACCGCACAGATATAAAAGTGAAAAAGGGGGCCATATACAGGCCCCCTAACCAAACGTGATACTACCTGGTCTATAAGGGCTCTCCCCTTCATATTTCGAGCCGCAGGCGCGTTGCCTTCACTCGCTCATCCCGGTCACTTACTGATGTAAGCTCCCGGGAATTCTCGAGCTTGCCGCCTTCCTGCAACTCGAACTATTTTAGGGAGTTATCAAGCCTTATTACTCGGCTTCTACGAAGCTTTCTTCCGCCTGGGAAGCCAGATCCTGAGAACGGCCTTCACGAACGGTTGCAGCGACAGCGCCCAGGTACAGGCTAACAGCACGGATTGCGTCATCGTTACCCGGGATAACGAAGTCAACGCCGTCCGGATCAGAGTTGGTATCAACGATAGCAAATACCGGGATACCCAGGTTGTTCGCTTCTTTGATAGCAATGTGCTCGTGGTCAGCATCGATAACGAACAGAGCGTCCGGCAGACCGCCCATGTCTTTGATACCGCCCAGGCTGTTTTCCAGTTTCTCAAGCTCACGAGTACGCATCAGCGCTTCTTTCTTGGTCAGCTTTTCGAAAGTACCGTCCTGAGACTGAGTTTCCAGGTCTTTCAGACGTTTGATGGACTGACGAACTGTTTTCCAGTTAGTCAGCATACCGCCCAGCCAGCGATGGTTCACGAAGAACTGGTCGCAGCTGTTAGCAGCTTCTTTCACCGCTTCGCTTGCAGCGCGTTTAGTACCAACGAAAAGGATTTTACCTTTACGAGCAGAGATCTTGTTCAGTTCAGCCAGAGCTTCGTTGAACATCGGTACAGTTTTCTCAAGGTTGATGATGTGAACTTTGTTACGCGCGCCGAAGATGAACGGCTTCATTTTCGGGTTCCAGTAACGGGTCTGGTGACCAAAGTGAACACCAGCCTTGAGCATATCGCGCATGGAAACAGTTGCCATGATTTAAAACCTCTATAGATTAAGTTGGGGTTATGCCTCCACGTATCCCATATTACCGACCCCAAAGGGCACCCCGGAATATGTGCCGATACGTGTGTGTTGTTACACAAAGTGAGATTTGTCGCTCCCGTCCATCGTGTGTAGTCTTCGAATGGATCGGAAGTCCGGCGCGCTTTATACCACAAATACGCCACCGACACCAATAATTGTTGGCACTCAGTGCTGAATTGAACGATGAATTTCGTGTTACAAGCAGGCGGCAAATTTTTGCATCCCCTGGAGCTTACGGCTAATAAGTGACTGGGGTGAAAAAATGTCGCCAACGCACCTGTGGCACGAAAGGCGAAGTTCAGAATGATTCTCAATTTGGCAGGGTACACCCCTGACTGATACCATTGTCAGCACTTACACAATTATTGCCGAAATCATCGGCACTGATGGACAGAATTCATGGCTATCTCTATCAAGACATCTGAAGACATCGAAAAAATGCGCGTCGCGGGCCGTCTGGCAGCCGAAGTGCTGGAAATGATCGAACCGTATATCAAACCGGGCGTCACCACCGGCGAACTGGACCGTATCTGTAACGATTACATCGTTAACGAACAACACGCGATCTCCGCCTGCCTCGGCTACCACGGCTATCCGAAATCCGTCTGTATCTCTATTAATGAAGTGGTGTGCCACGGCATTCCGGATGACGCTAAACATCTGAAAGATGGTGATATCGTCAACATCGACGTGACCGTGATTAAAGATGAATTCCACGGCGATACCTCGAAGATGTTTATCGTCGGCAAACCGACCATTCTGGGCGAGCGTCTGTGCCGCGTCACGCAAGAGAGCCTGTATCTGGGCATCAAAATGGTGAAACCGGGCATCCGCCTGCGCACCATTGGCGCCGCCATCCAGAAATATGCCGAAGGCGAAGGTTTCTCCGTGGTACGTGAATACTGCGGACACGGTATTGGTCGCGGCTTCCATGAAGAACCGCAGGTGCTGCATTATGATGCAGACGATGGCGGCGTCGTGTTGCAGCCTGGCATGACCTTTACCATTGAACCGATGCTGAACGCCGGGGATTACCGTATCCGCACCATGAAAGACGGCTGGACGGTGAAAACCAAAGATCGCAGCTTGTCTGCTCAGTACGAGCATACTATTGTGGTAACGGAAAACGGCTGTGAAATTCTGACGCTGCGTAAAGATGACACCATCCCGGCGATCATCACACACGACGAATAATGTTTTGCCTGATGGCGATGCCTTCGCATCTTATCAGGCCTACAAATTACACCTTTACTCAAAATCATTCGAGTTGCCTCAAGGCGGCAAGAGAGTGAATCTTCAGGAGCGTACATAAGTACGTGACTGGAGTGAACGAGCGCAGCCAACGTAGAAGCAACTTGAAGGATGAAGAGTAAATACGTAGGCCGGATAAGGCGTTCACGCCATTATCCGGCTTTTTAATGGGTGGCGCATATGAATACTCTTCCTGAACAGCACGCGAATACCGCACTCCCCACCCTCCCTGACCAGCCGCAAAACCCTGGCGTCTGGCCGCGCGCTGAACTGACCGTCGCCGGTATCAAAGCCCGCATCGACATCTTTCAACACTGGCTGGGCGAGGCATTTGACAGCGGCATTTGTGCTGAACAGCTTATTGAAGCCCGAACCGAATTTATCGACCAGTTGTTGCAACGCCTGTGGATTGAGGCCGGTTTCGGTCAGATTGCCGATCTGGCGCTGGTCGCCGTCGGCGGCTATGGACGCGGCGAACTGCATCCGCTTTCCGATATTGATCTGCTCATTTTAAGCCGCAAAAAGCTGCCCGATGAACAGGCACAAAAGGTCGGCGAGCTGCTGACTTTATTATGGGACGTCAAGCTGGATGTCGGGCATAGCGTACGTACGCTGGAAGAGTGTCTGCTGGAAGGTCTGTCTGATTTAACCGTTGCGACAAACCTCATCGAAACGCGCCTGCTGATCGGTGATGTTGCTCTGTTTCTGGCACTGCAAAAACATATTTTCAGCGAAGGTTTTTGGCCGTCCGACAAATTTTACGCCGCCAAAGTAGAAGAGCAGAACCAGCGCCACCAGCGCTATCACGGTACCAGCTATAATCTGGAGCCGGATATTAAAAGCAGCCCCGGCGGCCTGCGCGATATCCATACGTTACAGTGGGTCGCCCGACGTCACTTCGGCGCTACCTCGCTCGATGAGATGGTGGGATTCGGCTTTTTAACCCCCGCAGAGCGCGCGGAGCTCAACGAGTGCCTGCATATCCTGTGGCGCATTCGCTTTGCGCTACATCTGGTGGTCAGCCGCTACGATAACCGCCTGCTGTTCGACCGCCAGTTAAGCGTCGCTCAACGCCTTAACTACAGCGGCGAGGGTAATGATCCGGTTGAGCGGATGATGAAAGACTACTTCCGGGTTACGCGCCGGGTGAGCGAACTTAATCAGATGCTGCTTCAGCTATTTGACGAGGCGATTCTGGCGCTGCCTGCGGATGAAAAACCACGTCCTGTTGACGATGAGTTTCAACTGCGCGGCACGCTCATTGATCTGCGTGACGACACGCTGTTTATCCGCGAACCGCAAGCGATCCTGCGCATGTTTTATATGATGGTGCGCAATAGCGCGATCACCGGCATCTACTCTACGACGTTACGCCACTTGCGCCACGCCCGCCGCCACCTGAGCCAACCGCTGTGTTACATCCCGGAGGCGCGCACTCTGTTTCTTAGTATGCTGCGCCATCCCGGCGCGGTCAGCCGCGGCCTGCTGCCTATGCATCGCCACAGCGTACTGTGGGCTTATATGCCGCAGTGGTCGCACATCGTCGGACAAATGCAGTTTGACCTGTTCCACGCATACACGGTGGATGAACACACCATCCGCGTAATGCTCAAACTGGAGAGCTTCGCGAAAGAAGAGACGCGCCAGCGCCATCCGCTATGCGTCGATCTCTGGCCGCGGCTTCCCCATCCGGAACTGATCCTGATCGCCGCGCTGTTCCACGATATTGCGAAAGGACGCGGCGGCGACCATTCGGTACTGGGCGCGCAGGATGTACTCACCTTCGCCGAACTGCACGGTTTGAACTCACGCGAAACGCAACTGGTCGCCTGGCTGGTGCGCCAACACCTGCTGATGTCAGTCACCGCCCAGCGCCGCGACATCCAGGATCCGGAAGTCATCAAGCAGTTTGCCGAAGAGGTGCAAACCGAAACACGGCTGCGTTTTCTGGTCTGCCTGACCGTCGCGGACATCTGCGCGACCAACGAAACCTTGTGGAATAGCTGGAAACAGAGCCTGCTGCGCGAGCTGTACTTCGCCACTGAAAAACAGCTCAGACGTGGAATGCAAAATACGCCGGATATGCGTGAGCGCGTGCGTCACCATCAGCTTCAGGCGCTGGCGCTGCTGCGAATGGACAATATTGATGAAGCCGCGCTGCACAAAATCTGGACCCGCTGTCGCGCTAACTATTTTGTTCGTCATAGTCCAAATCAGCTCGCCTGGCACGCACGCCATTTATTGCAGCACGATCTGAGCCAACCGTTAGTGTTGCTCAGTCCGCAAGCCACGCGCGGCGGAACCGAAATTTTTATCTGGAGTCCGGACAGACCCTATCTGTTTGCCGCCGTCTGCGCCGAGCTGGACAGGCGTAATTTAAGCGTCCATGACGCGCAGATCTTTACCACTCGCGACGGCATGGCAATGGATACGTTTATCGTTCTGGAACCAGACGGCAGCCCGCTGGCGGCGGATCGCCATGACGTTATTCGCACCGGTCTTGAACAGACCATTACGCAGCGTAGCTGGCAGCCGCCGCAGCCGCGTCGGCAACCGGCAAAGTTACGGCACTTTACGGTCGAAACGGAAGTCAATTTTTTGCCCACCCATACCGACAGAAAATCATTCATGGAATTGATCGCGCTCGATCAACCTGGTCTGCTGGCCAGGGTCGGACAAATTTTTGCCGATCTGGGAATTTCGCTTCATGGCGCCCGAATTACAACCATTGGTGAACGAGTAGAAGATTTATTCATAATCGCCACAGCGGATCGGCGCGCACTTAATAATGTGCTGCAACTTGAGGTGCAACAACGGTTGACAGCGGCCCTCAATCCAAACGATAAAGGGTAGTGTGTTTATTTATATGAAAGAGTTTAACAATGCAGCAGTTACAGAACGTTATTGAGACCGCTTTTGAGCGCCGCGCCGATATTACGCCGGTTAATGTAGATACCGTGACCCGAGAGGCGGTAAACCAGGTCATTTCTCTACTTGATTCCGGCGCGCTGCGTGTCGCAGAAAAAATCGACGGTCAGTGGGTCACTCACCAGTGGTTGAAGAAAGCGGTTCTGCTCTCTTTCCGTATTAACGATAACCAGGTTATCGACGGTGCGGAAAGCCGCTACTTCGATAAAGTCCCGATGAAATTCGCTGATTACGACGAAGCGCGTTTTCAGAAAGAAGGCTTCCGCGTCGTTCCGCCTGCAGCCGTTCGTCAGGGCGCATTTATCGCCCGCAACACCGTGCTGATGCCGTCTTACGTTAACATCGGCGCCTACGTTGACGAAGGCACCATGGTTGATACCTGGGCGACGGTGGGTTCCTGCGCGCAGATTGGTAAAAATGTTCACCTTTCCGGCGGCGTGGGTATCGGCGGCGTACTGGAGCCGCTGCAGGCTAACCCGACCATCATTGAAGACAACTGCTTTATTGGCGCGCGTTCTGAAGTCGTGGAAGGCGTCATTGTCGAAGAAGGTTCCGTCATTTCCATGGGGGTATACCTCGGCCAGAGCACCAAAATCTACGATCGCGAAACCGGTGAAGTTCACTATGGCCGCGTACCGGCGGGCTCCGTGGTCGTTTCCGGCAACCTGCCGTCAAAAGACGGTAAGTACAGTTTGTACTGCGCGGTGATCGTGAAAAAAGTCGACGCCAAAACGCGTGGCAAAGTGGGCATTAACGAATTACTGCGCACTATTGATTAAGCGAGTGAAAAGCGGGGGCGACAGCCCCCCTTTGCATTACGGCGAATGCGGTAACACGGTTTCCGGCGCAATCTTTGCCGCAAATGCCGAAGCCAACGCAGTCAAAACGACATAACCGGCAACCAAAGTCCAACTGTTATCATAGACTGCGCTTAACGCTTTAGCGATAAACGGCGTGAATCCCCCTGCCACAACCGCCCCCAACTGAGCGCCAATTGATGAACCGCTGTAGCGTACAGGCGGATGAAACAGTCCGGCGAAAAAAGAAGGTTGCACGGCATTCAGTGAATTATGACCAATGTTAATAAGCAGAACGTAGCCCATTGTCATCAGTATGAGCGAACGGCTTTCCAGCAGCCAGAAAAAGGGAAAAGCCATTGCCGCGACAAAAAGCGCGCCGAAAATATACACCTGACGGCAGCCACGCCGATCCGACATGATGCCAAATAGCACGTGCATGGGATACGCCAGCAGACAGGTGAACATTACAATGTACAGAATAGTCAGGCTGGCAATCCCAAGCTGCGTCGTCGCCCAGGAAACCGCGAAGACGGTGGCAAGAAAAAAGGGAACGCTTTCCGCAAAACGTAGAATTATAATCAGCAAAATGCTGCGCCATTGCTCTCGTACCACTTTGACCACCGGCCTTTCTTCTTTTTGCTGCCTATGATTAATGGCCTGCTGCTTTTTAAACGCACGGAAGACAGGCGTCTCATCCAGACGATGACGCATATATAATCCAGGCAGCACCAAAAGCGCACTGAGCAGAAAAGGAATACGCCATCCCCACAATAACAACGCCTCCTTCGGTAATTGGGTCACGACTATAAATGCGCCTGTCGCCAATAATTGTCCCGTGAGTCCTCCTGTTTGCGATAGCGCGCTTAACCGCCCCCGGTGCTTTCCAGCAGCATATTCCACGACCATTAACATGGCGCCTCCCCATTCGCCTCCAACCATAAATCCCTGCAGAAAACGCAGAATAACCAGTAAGGCAGGCGCCAGCGCGCCAATACTGGCGTAAGAAGGCAGGCAACCGATGAGAAACGTGACCGCGCCCATCCCCCCTAACGTGATTAATAACGTGTTTTTACGCCCAAGCGTATCTCCCCTGTTGCCAAAAAATAGCGCGCCCAGCGGCCGGGAAATAAATCCCACGCCGAAACTGGCAAAAGAAGATAACGTTGCAGTCAATGGGCTGGCGCCAGGGAAAAAAAGCGGGCCAAATACCAGCGCGCTTGCCAGGCCGTATAATAGAAAATCATAATATTCAATGGAGTTTCCTATCCAGGCGGAAATCACCACCCGGCGAATAGTAGCATTATACGTTCCGGACATAGACTCCGCCTCTCAAGGTTATCGACCACTACCTCCGGTCAATTTTCCACACTGACCTCAAACGCTTTCTCTATAAACGGAATATCGCGTTGAATTACTTAAACTATCAATAACCACCGCCCTTTTACTCATGACGTTGCCGAGACGTCTTCTGCGATCAACCGCGCTTTTTTTGTATCCATTGGTGGCGAAAAACCAACTTTTCGTTAATTATTCAAAAGTTATAGTGTGATGAAGGATACCGCTATGTATGACAATCTAAAAAGTCTGGGCATTACCAATCCTGAGGAAATCGATCGTTACAGCCTGCGGCAAGAAGCCAATAACGATATCCTGAAAATCTATTTTCAAAAGGATAGAGGTGAATTCTTTGCTAAAAGCGTGAAGTTTAAGTATCCACGCCAGCGTAAAACGGTGGTGGCCGATGGCATCGGTCAGGGTTATAAAGAAGTACAGGAGATTAGCCCTAACCTACGCTATGTGATTGACGAGCTGGACCAAATCTGCCAGCGCGACCGCTCAGAACTCGATCTCAAACGTAAGATCCTCGACGACTTGCGCCACCTGGAAAGCGTCGTCGCGAATAAGATCAGTGAAATCGAAGCCGATCTGGACAAGCTTACCCGCAAATAAAAAAGCTGCCGGGGCTTCATTTCGGGCCCCTCTCACTCTGCTGCTCCCTCTCATCCACCTCACGGCTACCACCATTTTTCATCACTATGCCTCACAGCGGCTCAATACATATCATTTCGTTATCCTGCTGTATTTATTAATAAAAATAAAAAGCTATGTTCATCCTCCCTATTTATGGAGGTTATATGACTCAGGAAATCACGCTAACATGTTATTCGCTGCCTGCGGCCCCCGGACTGGATAACATCAAATTTGAAAAGGGGCGCGAGCACGACCGCCAGGTGCTGGGATTTATTCTGCCAGCGAATACGCAGCTGCAAATCCGCCAGCCAAATAACAACGCCGGTAACGCCAGACTCCGTCTGCTGTGCAATGACTCAGCGTGTGAGAAATCGCTTACGCTGAACGGCAACTGGCAAACGATCAGCACAACGGTCGATTCCGTTCCCTTTATTGATACCCTCTTTTTTGCGCAGGGCGGCGAGTTTTCGGTGATCTACCGACAGCCAACCAGCAATAAAAATTTGCCACACTGGCGTAAGGGGCAATCCGAAGACGCTTTTTTCCAGACCTGGGAAGAACAGGCGTCGCCTTTTGCCCTGCTGGAACTGGACCGCGTGCGTTTTCTGCTGCCCTGGGCGGATCGCGCTAATGTCATCAACGCCGGTATCACCGCGCTGGATGCCTACTATACGCGAGTGATCGACGCCTATAATGACTGGACTGGTCTCAGCGATAGCCCTGCTTCGCCGCTTAATCAAAATGTCGCTAACCGCTATTTTATTAAAGCGGATAAACACGGCGTCGGCGCGGCTTATTATCTCCCCTGGTGGTGCGCGCAAACGGCTGCAACATTAAGCCAGGGGTGGATCGATAATGTCGCCACGCAGTGGACGATTCTGCATGAAATCGGTCACGGCTATCAGGGCGTCTTTATGAATGACGTCGACCTGCCAGTCGGTGAGGTGTGGAACAACATTTACGCCGCGTTTTTCCAGCAGCTTAATCTGAACCAGGGGAACCATCTTTATACCGACGGCTGGCTCTACAATTACGGACGGCAGTCTGAGCAGGAATTGCAATTCATTACCTATCTGCGGAATCGCACGCCGGTTAGCGCCTGGGGCGTCCGCCCCCGCCTGCAATTTCTGATGCTGATGTTATTTAAAGGCGGAACAGAAGCCTTCCGGGTGTTTAACCAGAACTACCGCGCGCTGGGTGCTGACGAAAACTTTTTGCCCTGCGAGCATCGCCTGACCGATCTGCTGGCGGACGCCATCGCCACAGCCTCAGGTTATGACGTCGCGCCGTTTATTCAGCTGTGCGGCTTACCGGTCGATGCGTTCACCCGCGAGCAGATCGCCGCACAGGCGGTAAAACCCGTCTGGCCGCTTTACGATCTGCTGCCGGAGCGCGAATGGGAAAGCGCGCGCCAACAGTTAGGGCTGGACTCTTTTGTCTGGCTGGTTGAAAACGCCGAGCTGGCGGCGCTGAACAAAACGGGAACGCTCACGCTAACGCTGAATATCGATCAGCCGGAGCAACTTTATGGACGCGTCTTAACGCTACACGACAACGCCGGCAGCACATATACATTGCCCGTCAACGACAGTACGCTCACGTTAACTCCCCTGCCCATTGGCATTTACCATCTCACCCTGCCCAAAGGGCGATCGCAGAAATACCGCCCGGACACGGACTATGTGGTTATCCGCGAAGGGGAAAACGCGCTTACCGTTAATTTCACCGCCTTGCAGGACAGCACCGCGCATAACGAGCAGTTGATTTTCCTCGGCTACGGCGACATGCCCTTCGCCCGTTTAGCCGTGGATCATGAGGCCAGACAATTAGTTCTGGACATCACGAAAGCCACGCCGCACAGCTACTTCGCGAATACGTTATACGCCAGCATAACGGTGTTAACCGCCAGCGGCGAAAAGGTTTTTGAACGTAAGATGAACGGAACAAACTGCGCCACCGAAAAAATTGTGGTGCCGTTTAGCGACCACTACCACCTTTATCTTTATCATGCCGAGCCTGGCCGCCTGAAAGCCTCGCCGGGCTATCTGACATTGGTCTCGTCGACGAAATATCAGTTACTGCATCTTGATAGCGAAGGGCTTTATCATTTTTCGCTCAACAACGATCCTGCCGCAGATCTCCAGGCTATGTTTATCCATCGCGCAGATGCTATCCGCGCCTGCCCTTCATTGATGGCGCAACCTTATGCCGCTTGCAAAAACGATCTCTGGCTGATGCTCTCCCACATTGAAGAGCCGACCCGTAGCGCGTTAATGCGCGACAGCGTTGATGTGCTGCCGACGGATAACAGCGAGCCGGGCGAAGGCATCGGTAAAGGCGTGACGTTGCAGTTACGCGGACAAGGCGACAGAACGTTTTGCCAGCTTGCTTACGATAATCGGCAACAGCGCATGACAATAGAAACACTGGCCGGGCAGCCTCATCCCTACTATACCGCGACATACAGCACGCTCACGGTGAAGGAGGAGTCCGGCGAGGTTATCTATAGCCGTCATTATGATGGCATCACCCACTATTCAGCCGATAGCGATACGGTTGTTTTGCAAGCGGGAATGTACATTGAGCTCTTCCATGACGAACCTTACCGTTGCAACGCCATCAATGAAACGACCGGGCAAAACGTCACGCTGAAAAAACACAACCGCTGGCGCGTGGTGAGCGATGGGCTGGAGGTCGACTCACCGGAACAAACGGAAGAGAAAAATACCTCCGATGCTGCCGCATTATATGGCGATAAATTCAGCTGGCAGCTTATTGGCAAGGAAGAAAATGGTTTTGCCAGTATGGAAATAGACATCCGTGCGCAACAATTTATCTTTACCGCATACCCAATTGTGCCGCATAGCGACTTCGCAACGGAATATGCGGCAGTGACGATTTATAATACGCGCGGTACGGTGGTTTACCGTCAGTCGATAAAAGGTTCGGTGCAGCTTGGCGGCTATACTGACGTCTGCGGGCTGGGTGAGGATTATACGATTGAGGTCTTTCATGCCGAGGGCGCAGACCAGTCGGTTATCCGCAACCCGCTCAATGGCGAAAGCTGGCCGCAGCCGCAACACGTGATCTGGCAGGTCACGGCGCGGGGATTGCAGCGCCTGACCACGAATTAACCACCCCCCCCATCACAGCGTCTTCGGGCGCTGTGAGATTACGTTGTCGAATGGCGGTTTTGCCTAATCCGGCCTACCACTTCGCCCAAGTTCCCTGCTCTGGTCAGCGAAGCGCTGCCGGACTTAACGCTGTTCATCCAGCTGTAGCGCCACATACAGCAACAGCCGATCGTCAAAATTTCCCAAATCCAGCCCGGTCAGTTCCGAAATACGATTTAGCCGATATTCCAGCGTGTTACGATGAATAAACAGTGCCTTAGAGGTCGCCAGCGGCTGGACATTATGGCGAAACCACGCCGTCAGCGTCCGACGTAATAATCCGTTGTTATCCATCGCTTTGAGTTTTACCAGCGGGCGCGCCAGCTCATTGGCCTGCCAGCCGCCACGCAGGCTATCTAACAGAACCGGCAGCATCAAATCCTGATAAAAATAGCTGCGGCTTTCTGGCATCCGCTGTTTGCCGACCATCATCGTGGTGCGCGCCGTGCGGTATGAGCGTGCAATACTGCCCGGCCCGGTAAAGTAATTGCCCAGCGCCACGCGAAAACGTAGCTGACCATTCTCTTTCATTCGCGAGATAAGCTGCTCTACGCGCTTACGATGATCTTCAGCATCCCAACGACCAAACGAGTTTAAGGCGGGTTTGAGCACCACCATCTCGGTGAGAGACACAATGGCTATCAGGTTGTTACGCTCCGGCGTGGTAAGCGCATTCTGCAACTGCTGAAGTTCCGCCATTGCGCTATCGACGCCAAGCTGGCCGCTGTCGACTTCCACCACCGCCGCCACACGTGGCTGGTTCAAATCGATCCCCAAACGCTGCGCCCATTCCACCAGCGCCGGCGTATTTTCTTCGGCCTGAATCAGGTTCATCACCAGCTCTTCGCGCAAACGGCTATCCTGCGCCAAAAGGTGCATTAACCGCGACTGCTCCAGCATCATTTCGGCAGTCATACACACCAGTTCGCCATATTTACGCAGATGCTCTGGTTCGCCGGTGAGGCCGATCACGCCGACAATTTCGCCCTCAAGGCGTAAGGGAAGATTAATCCCCTGACGCACCCCGTGCAGGTGTCGCGCCACGGCGTCGTCGATATCCACAACCCGGCCCTGCGACAGCACTAACAGCGCGCCTTCGTGCAATTCACCAATACGTTCCCGATCGCCGCTGCCGATAATGCGCCCGCGGGCATCCATTACGTTGATATTGGTATCGATGATGCGCATAGTGCGCGCCACGATATCCTGCGCCATTTTGGTATCAAGATGCCAGCCAGCCATAAATCCCTCCTGTGAGCAGAGCACAAGCATAAGGAAGATGACAGGTCTCGACATTGTGCAAATGCACAAAACAGTGCAAAGAAGTATGGAGTTGTGGGGGGTTTCACAGAAAAGTGTTGCCCCCTTCCATGGCGGAAGGGGGACAAAGGTGATTACTGCATCAGCAAATAAATAGAACTATCACCACGCTGAATATTCAGCGCCAGCACCGACGGCTTGCTGTCGAGAATTTTACGCAGCTCGGCGATATTTTTCACCGGCTGCTGGTTAGCGCCGATAATCACATCACCTTTTTTGAGGCCAATTTGCGCGGCGGGTGAATTCGCTTTCACGCTGCTCACCACAACGCCTTTATCCTGGCCTTTATTGCTCATTTCAGCGCCTTCAATCCCGCTGAAGATGGTGCTGGAATCAACCTGACTCTGGCTGCTCTGCTGCAGTTCCAGATTAACCGTAATCGCTTTACCCTCACGCAGCAGACCGAGGCTGATTTTGCTGCCGACCGGCATAGTGCCGACCTGAGCGCGCAGCGCCGCAAAGCTGCTGATCGGTTTACCGTTCAGCGAGGTAATAACATCCCCGGCTTTGATACCCGCTTTCGCCGCGGACGAATTCGGCATCACCTGGCTGACGAACGCGCCACGCTGGGCGTCGACTTTCATCGCTTTCGCCAATTCGGAATTCAGCTCAGTCCCCATGATCCCCAGTTCGCCGCGTTTCACCTGGCCGTATTCCACCATCTGCGACGTCAGGTTTTTCACCATGTTACTGGGGATAGCGAAGCCGATACCGATGTTGCCGCCGTCCGGCGCCAGAATCGCGGTGTTAATACCGATCAGCTCACCGTTCAGGTTCACCAGCGCGCCGCCGGAGTTACCGCGGTTAATCGCGGCGTCGGTCTGAATAAAGTTCTCGTAATTTTCTACGTTCAGGCCGCTACGCCCCAGCGCCGAAACGATACCTGACGTCACCGTTTCGCCCAGACCAAACGGGTTACCAATAGCGACGGTATAATCCCCCACGCGCAGCGCGTCGGAGTCCGCCAGCTTAATCGCCGTCAGGTTCTTCGGATTCTGAATTTGAATCAGCGCGATATCAGAACGTGGATCTTTGCCCACCACTTTAGCATCGAATTTACGTCCATCGCTAAGCTGTACTTTAATCACGCTGGCGTTATCAACCACGTGGTTGTTGGTAACGACGTAGCCCTTTGCGGCGTCAATAATTACGCCGGAGCCCAGCGCCATGAATTTCTGTTGTTGACCGCCGTTGCCGCCGTTACCGCCGCCCTGGCAGAACGGAGAATTCTGGAACGGAGAACCGTCCTGGCAGAACGGGGAGTCATCGCCAAAGAACTGCTGGAAATTACGCGGCATACGCGGCGTATTCACCGTGGTGCTACCTTCTACATTAATACTGACCACCGATGGCATCACTTTTTCGAGCATCGGTGCCAGGCTTGGCATCTGCTGGGCAGTCATTGCTGAAGAGGACGTTTCAGCCGCCGTGGCAGACAGAGGCGACAATGCCAAACCTAAACTCAGAGCCAGTGCACTCATTGCTAATGTGGTTTTTTTCATGTGTTTCAATCTCGATTAACAGGTAACGCAAAATTGCTGTGTACGTCAGATTCATTTTATAACGCGAAGTTCCGGAACAAAGTTTCTGGAAAAAGTAAAAATTTATTGTCCATCTTTACAAAAGTCCATTTACTGTTCGACCGCCATCAAACGCCGATATTCATCCCATGCGTAAAGGTCAGTCATCCCGCTGATATAATCCTGAATCAACCGACAGCGATAATAATATTCCAGTACCGGGTACTCCGCCGAATCCGTAGGTAATTTACTGACGACTTCCACGTAGGCCAAACGATGGCGCGTAGAAAGTTTCTGAAATAAGCGCGATTCTATGGGGAAGCGTTTCAACCGTTCCTTTTCCACCAGCTCGCGAAAGTCGTTAAGCGACAAACTTAATAGCGGCTGATAGATATCTAATAATCCGCTGATCACCCGGTATCCCTGTAGTTCAAGCTGTTCTACATCCGGATGGCTAAACACATGTTCAACCGCCACATTCTTATAGAGTTCAAGCAGGCGGCTAAAACCGCTGGCATCTTCCAGTAACGCCTGATTGAAGGTACCGGCAAAAATCTGCGGCAAATTATCAATAAAACGCTGAGCGGCATAGGGCACCAGTTTATTTAATGTATTTACCCGTAAATACATAAAAAACTGATCTTCGGTACTGCGGCTTAATGTATTGGCGCGTGATTTTTCCCACGCATTTCCTACCACCAGCTCAAACAGCGAATCCTTCTCATGGTGGCCCCACGCGTGATATAAATGGTGATAAAGCTGCTCAACGCTAAAGATTCTTTTCTCTACCGCGTCTTCAAGATCGGCAACACAATAAGAAATATCATCTGCGGCTTCCATAATCCACGTTAATGGAAAGCGACTGTAAGGCGCTAACTGAAGTTCTTTACGTAACCTCGCAATATACTTCTCTTCAGAAAGATAATAGCCCGGTTTCTTCATTAAATAGCGATGGGAATCCGGCACCGGCCCTCGCCACCATGCCGGACGGGTATATTTTAAAATTCCGCCAACCTGCGCCCAGGTAAGATTCATCCGCATGAGCGTATGTACCAGACGAATTCCCTGTGCATTGCCTTCAAAATGGCAGATATCCTGACGTACCTTGCGGCGAATATCGTTCAGATTTTCTTCGCCTTCCTGTAACCGTAGCGAGGAAACCACACAGCGATCATGCGTGAGCGGCTGACTTTCCGCATCTTCCGGATGCAGCCGCTGACGAAACCAGTCATTGATCGCCGCCTCGCCAAAATGACCGAACGGCGGATTACCAATGTCGTGCATCAGGCAGGCCATTTCCACAATACTTTCAAAGGGACCGGTCAGCGCATCCAGACCGTACTCCTCCAGTCGGTTTTGCTCTTTCAGGCGGCTTAAAATCTCTTTCGCGATATAACGCCCTACCTGCTGCACCTCCATCGAATGCGTCAGGCGAGTACGCACCGCGGCATTGCGCTCCAGCGGGAAAACCTGCGTTTTTTGCTGCAAACGGCGTATAGCCGGAGAGTTGATAATCCGCCCGCGATCGCTTTCAAAAATCCGCAGGATCTCATGTTCCGTCTTTACGCCCTGCGGTGAACGATAACGACGATGCCAGTTAATTTTATTTCGGAAATCGATCGATGCCATATCCTCTCCCCGCCTGAGAAATGCGCTTCCCCATAAGCGCATGATAAACTATGCCCTCAAAACTGACTTATCGCGAGTAAATCTATGAAAATCGGCATCATTGGCGCAATGGAAGAAGAAGTTACGCTGCTGCGTGACAAAATTGACAACCGTCAGACGATTACGCTGGGCGGCTGCGAAATTTACACCGGCCAGTTGAACGGCACCGAAGTGGCGTTGCTGAAATCTGGTATCGGTAAAGTCGCGGCGGCGCTGGGCGCAACGTTGCTTCTGGAGCACTGCAAACCGGACGTGATCATCAATACCGGTTCCGCAGGCGGTCTGGCGTCCACGCTGAAGGTCGGCGATATCGTCGTCTCTGACGAAGCGCGTTACCACGACGCTGATGTGACCGCTTTCGGCTATGAATACGGGCAATTACCGGGCTGTCCGGCCGGATTTAAGGCCGATGATAAACTGATCGCCGCCGCAGAATCCTGCATCAGAGAGCTGAATCTGAACGCGGTACGCGGCCTTATTGTTAGCGGCGACGCGTTTATTAACGGCTCCGTCGGGCTGGCAAAAATTCGGCATAACTTCCCCGACGCGGTCGCCGTAGAGATGGAAGCCACCGCTATCGCACACGTCTGCTATAACTTCAACGTGCCGTTCGTGGTGGTACGCGCTATTTCTGACGTGGCCGATCAGCAATCGCACCTCAGCTTTGACGAATTCCTCGCGGTGGCGGCGAAACAGTCGACTCTGATGGTCGAGACGCTGGTACAGAAACTGGCGCATGGCTAAGCAAATGTTCAGGGCGCTGGTCGCCCTGCTGCTTACGCTCCCGGTGTGGCTTTACGCTACGCCGCGCGTCATTACCCTCTCTCCCGCCAATACGGAGCTCGCTTTTGCCGCCGGGATTACGCCCGTTGGCGTCAGCAGCTATTCCGACTACCCGCCCGAAGCGCAAAAAATAGAACAGGTCTCTACCTGGCAGGGAATGAATCTGGAACGCATTGTGGCGCTGAAGCCGGATCTGGTCGTCGCCTGGCGCGGCGGTAATGCGGAACGCCAGGTAAACCAACTGACGTCATTAGGTATTAAGGTCATGTGGGTGGACGCGGTAACCATCGAACAGATCGCCGACACGCTCCGTCAACTGGCCGCCTGGAGCCCGCAGCCGGAAAAGGCTCAGCAGGCAGCGCAGACATTGCTAAACGAGTACGCCGCGCTCAACGCCGAGTATGCCGGTAAAGCTAAAAAGCGCGTCTTTCTTCAGTTTGGCATGAATCCTCTGTTTACCAGTGGTAAAGGGTCTATTCAACATCAGGTTTTGACGACCTGCGGCGGAGAAAACGTCTTTGCTGACAGCCGCGTGCCGTGGCCGCAAGTCAGCCGTGAGCAGGTGCTGGCAAGGCATCCCCAGGCTATTATCGTGGCCGGAAAAGCGGGCGAAATTCTCAAAATTGAACAATACTGGGGAAACCTGCTAAAAATTCCGGTTATTCCGCTTAACAGCGACTGGTTTGAACGCGCAAGCCCGCGTATTATCCTCGCCGCAAAACAACTCTGTAATGCGCTTTCACAGGTGAATTAGAGCCTGTCTTACCAGGCTCCCAGTGGGGATTCGACAATGCTCGTCTATTGGCTGGATATTGTAGGCACGGCTGTATTTGCTATCTCTGGCGTGTTGCTGGCCGGGAAATTACGTATGGACCCGTTCGGCGTCCTGGTGCTCGGCGTCGTTACTGCCGTCGGCGGCGGGACAATCCGCGATATGGCGCTGGATAACGGCCCGGTATTCTGGGTTAAAGATCCTACCGATTTGGTCGTCGCCATGGTCACCAGTATGCTGACCATCCTGCTGGTTCGCCAGCCAAGACGTCTGCCGAAATGGATGTTGCCGGTACTGGATGCGGTCGGGCTGGCGGTGTTTGTCGGCATTGGGGTGAATAAAGCCTTCCTCGCTGAAACGGGGCCATTAGTGGCAGTCTGTATGGGCGTGATTACCGGCGTCGGCGGCGGGATTATTCGCGATGTTCTGGCACGCGAGATTCCCATGATCCTACGCACCGAAATCTATGCCACGGCCTGTATTATCGGCGGGATTGTTCACGCCACCGCGTTTTATACGTTTTCAGTACCGCTGGAAAGCGCCAGCATGATGGGTATGGTCGTCACGCTGTTCATTCGGCTGGCGGCCATTCGTTGGCATTTGAAATTGCCGACGTTTGCACTGGATGAAAACGGACGTTGATATTGTTTTGCTCGATGGCGCTACGCTTATCGGGCCTACAGGAAAGATGTTGTAGGCCGGATAAGACGCTCGCGTCGCCATCCGGCACAACGAACAGCAATCAAATGCTGAAGGAAGAGCCACACCCGCAGGTACTTTTCGCATTCGGGTTGGTTACAATGAAGCGGGAACCTTCCAGACCTTCGGTATAATCCACCGAACCACCCACCAGATACTGCAAACTCATCGGGTCAACCACCAGGCCAACGCCCTGTTTTTCGATGGTCATATCCCCTTCGTTCACCTGATCGTCAAAGGTAAAACCATACTGGAAGCCGCTGCAACCACCGCCGGTGATATACACGCGCAGTTTCAGATTCGGGTTATCTTCGTCAGCGATAAGACTTTTTACTTTATTCGCTGCTGCGTCGGTAAACTGCAGCGGCAGCGCTACGTCATCACTCATATTTTGCTCCAAACGACATCGGTAATTGGATAAATTTTCACCCAATATTGGCAGTCATTATCTAATACCCTGGTAATTCGTTCAAGTATTCTCGCCCGCAGGCGCATTCTGGTTTTTCGCCGCCTGTTCCGCATCCTGCTTCGCCAGAGTGCGCGCCAGGATGGTTGAGTATAACGGTTTCCCGCCCAAAAACTGGGCTAATAGTGTCGCGCCAAGACAGGTGATAATCATTGGCAAAATGAGCTGGTAGTTATCGGTCATCTCCAGCACCAGCACAATCCCCGTCAGCGGGGCGCGCACCGACGCCGCCATCAGCGCCCCCATCCCGGCAATCGCAAAGGTACCGGCCTCCAGGTGATACTGCGGGAAAAGCACTGCCGCCGCCATACCGAAGGCCGTACCAAGCAGCGTTCCCAGCGCCAGCATCGGGGCGAAAATGCCCCCCGGCGCGCCGGAAGAAAAGCAAAGCAGCGTCGTGACCACCCGGGTAATAAAGATGAACAGCAGTAGCCCGACGCTAAAATTACCTGCCGCGGCGATAGGAATAAGGTTAAATCCGCCGCCTGCCGCTTCCGGCTCAATCAACCCCAGAATACCGCACAGGCCGCCGATCGCGCCGCCCATAAGCACCCATTTTTTAATTTCGCCGCCATGAAAGCGCTGAAACATATCCTGGGTACGCAGCACCAACGAATTAAATACCGGCCCGACGCAGCCAAAAATAATACCGAGGATAAGGTATAACCACAGCGTGTTAACCGGCGCATCAGACAGTTTGCCGACTTCAATAATCGGCGCTTCGCCGTTAAATATGCGGAACACAATGCTCGACATGATGACGCCGGTAAACACCGCTTTAATCGAAATCAGGTTGTAGCGAAACTGCGGGCGCATCTCTTCAATAATAAACAGGATACCCGCCAGCGGCGCGTTAAACGCCGCAGAGAGCCCCGCCGCCGCGCCGGTCGCCAGCAACGTATGCCGCGCTTCGGCGCTGCGCATACGAAAAACATCCAGCACCATGCGCCCCAGGTTGCCCCCGATTTGTACCGTTGGCCCTTCGCGCCCTAATACCATTCCTGCGCCCAACGTCCCCATCCCGCCGATAAACTTCACCGGCAACACGCGCCACCAGCGCACCGGACGTAACTCCTCCAGCGCGCCTTCAATTTCCGGGATACCCGAGCCGCCGGCTTCCGGCGCAAATTTTCGCACCAAAAAGTAGCCGACCATCGCCAGTAACGCCGAAAGGATAAAGGCCAGCGGCCAAAGCAAAAACGCATGGTCCGCGACCTGAACCAGCGCGCCAATGCGCATGTTTTGTACCCAGGAAACCGCCTTTTCAAAGGCGACGCCAACCAGTCCGGTAAGCGTGCCGACAACGGCCGCCATGAACAGGATGGCCAGCGGCGTTTTATCCCGCTGCATTAACCGGCGAATCTGATCTCTGCGCCGTAAACGCACAATTTGCTGAGCTAAAAAGGTGGAAGTGTCTGTTTTCATCAGAAGATCATTAATTGGTAATACAAATCTAAAGTCGGCATTCTACTCGCCAACGCCGTGAAAATCCCCTGCAAATCGTATTGTTTCAAATGCGTAAAACTTTCATAACCTTCTCTGAATAACTTAGAATAGCGGGTATTCACTTTTTCTACGAACCAGGAATCTTTCCATGAGTAAGTCTGAAAATCTCTATAGCGCGGCCCGCGAGCTGATCCCCGGCGGTGTGAACTCCCCTGTTCGCGCCTTCACTGGCGTGGGCGGCACCCCGCTGTTTATCGAAAAAGCGGACGGCGCGTATCTGTACGATGTCGATGGCAAAGCGTATATCGACTATGTCGGTTCCTGGGGGCCAATGGTACTGGGGCATAACCATCCGGCTATCCGCAATGCGGTGATCGAAGCTGCGGAGCGCGGTTTAAGCTTCGGCGCGCCAACCGAAATGGAAGTGAAAATGGCGGAACTGGTCACCAACCTGGTGCCGACCATGGACATGGTGCGCATGGTGAACTCCGGTACCGAAGCGACCATGAGCGCTATTCGCCTGGCGCGTGGTTTTACTGGCCGCGATAAGATTATCAAATTCGAAGGCTGCTACCACGGCCACGCAGACTGTCTGCTGGTCAAAGCCGGTTCTGGCGCGCTGACGCTCGGTCAGCCGAACTCACCGGGCGTGCCGGCAGATTTCGCGAAACATACGCTGACCTGCACTTATAACGATCTGGCGTCAGTGCGCGCGGCGTTTGAACAATATCCGCAGGAAATCGCCTGTATCATCGTCGAGCCGGTGGCGGGCAATATGAACTGCGTCCCGCCGCTGCCGGAATTCCTGCCAGGTCTGCGCGCCTTGTGCGATGAGTTCGGCGCGCTGCTGATTATCGACGAAGTGATGACCGGTTTTCGCGTAGCGCTGGCCGGAGCCCAGGATTACTACGGCGTCGTGCCGGACCTGACCTGTCTGGGTAAAATCATCGGCGGCGG
Organism: Salmonella sp. A7; assembly: GCF_020181675.1. NCBI lineage: Bacteria > Pseudomonadati > Pseudomonadota > Gammaproteobacteria > Enterobacterales > Enterobacteriaceae > Salmonella > Salmonella sp. A7. Next base: position 3,644,279 of record NZ_CP084001.1, read on the forward strand.
GATGCCGGTAGGCGCGTTTGGCGGTCGTCGCGATGTAATGGATGCGCTGGCGCCGACGGGCCCGGTTTACCAGGCGGGCACCCTTTCCGGCAACCCGATTGCGATGGCGGCCGGTTTCGCCTGCCTGAATGAAGTCGCCCAGCCCGGCATTCATGAAACGCTGGATGAGCTCACCACCCGTCTGGCGGAAGGTTTGCTGGAAGCTGCCGAAGAAGCGAATATTCCGCTGGTCGTCAACCACGTCGGCGGCATGTTCGGGATTTTCTTCACCGACGCTGAGAGCGTAACCTGCTATCAGGACGTGATGGCGTGCGACGTTGAACGCTTTAAGCGTTTCTTCCACCTGATGCTGGAGGAAGGCGTGTATCTGGCGCCATCGGCGTTTGAGGCGGGTTTTATGTCGGTCGCACACAGCATGGACGACATTAATAGTACTATTGACGCCGCGCGCCGGGTGTTTGCGAAATTGTAAAGGATGAATTGCCGGGTGACGATTACCCGGCCTACATTCTACGCCGTAGGCCGGATAAGGCATTTATGCCGCCATCCGGCAAACTCAGCGGCTCTGTTTACGTAGCAAATAGATAAAGTACGGCGCGCCAATAAAGCTTGAAAGCAGTCCCGCCGGGATCTGATACGGAAATAGCGCCATCCTGCCGCACCAGTCGGCAAAGACCAGTAAAACGCCCCCTGCCAGCGCCGAGATGACCATATGCGGCATCGTCCGGCGAAAACCGAGCATCCGCGCAATATGCGGCGCCATCAGTCCAACGAAACTCAGCGGCCCAATGGTCATCGTCGCAGTTGCCGTCAAACAAGCCGCCAGCGCCAGCAGCGCGATACGCGACGGCGTAAGCGCCATGCCCACCGCGCGCGCGGCATCGCCGCCCAGTGGCAAAATCGTTAACCAGCGGCGACACAATGGCACAATTGCCAGCAAAATTACCATCACGATCGCGGTTCGCGTAACCTGCCCGCCAGTGGCGTTATAGGTAGATCCTGCGATCCAGGTCAACACTTCCGCCATCCGCGGGTCGCCGCTCGCCTGGAGCATCATTAGCAGCATGGTAAACGCGGTGCTGAGCGCCATCCCCGCCAGCAACATCCGTTGTGGCGAGAAACCGCCGCGTCCGGCGGCTAACATAATAATCAGCAGTGTCGCCGCCGCGCCCAGGCTTCCGGCGGGCAGTAGCCAACCGAAGGCATTCCCCGGCACCAAAAACAGCATCAACACCACGCCAAACGCGGCTCCGGAACTGATCCCCAGCACTTCCGGACTGGCCATTGGATTACCGGTCAGACGCTGAATAATGCAGCCCGCCACCGCCAGCATGACGCCCGCCATTAACGCCGCCAGTATCCGCGGCCAGCGCCACGGCATCAGTTCCTCAAGCAGCGTTCCGCTCGCCCACGTCCAGCCGTGCGCGTCGCGACCAAAAGAGAGCGAGACCCATGTTGCCAGTAGCAGGAGCGCGCCACCGGCAACGGCAAAAGCGAGGACATGCCGACGTTCCGCCGCCACACGATCGCTGGCGTTCATATCCGGCGTGCTCATGCTTTTAAGCCGCGGCAGCAGCCACAGGAGCAGCGGCGCGCCGATTAGCGCCGTCACTGAACCGGTGGAAACTTCCATCCATACGCGGGTGAGCCAAAGGATAATCTGATCGGATAGCCACAAAATAAGCGCCCCAATGAGCGGCGCCAGCATCAGGCGCGCCAGCAGACGTCTTGCGCCAAGCATTTTCGCCAGCAGCGGCGCAAACAGGCCGATAAAACCGATAATGCCCACCGCGTTGACCAGCAGCGCGCTCAACACAATCGCCAGCGACAGCGCCGCCAGACGCGCTAACGACAGCGCCAGCCCCAGATTACGCGCAACGCCGTCATCCAGCCCCATCAGCGTCATCGGACGTAGCAACAATAACGTGAGCATCACACCGCCCAGCAACTGCGGCCACAGACGCTGCACGCCGCTCCAGTCGGTTTGCGTCAGCGTTCCGGTGCTCCATAAAAACATGCTTTGCAACTGATCGTGGTGGAAAATCACCAGTAACTGGTTGATTGCGCCACAATAGAGGCTAACCACCAGCCCGGCGAGGATTAGGGTCACTGGCGACAGACGTTTGCCCCACGCCACGCCGAACACCAGCGCGCCGACGATACAGGCTCCCGTCAGGGCGGCAAACTGCGTCGCCAGCGCGCCGGGAATCGCCCATAGCGTAGTCACCGTGATCCCCAATTGCGCGCCGGTCGCCACGCCCAGCGTGGTCGGTTCCGCCAGCGGGTTACGCAATACTTGCTGGAACAGGACGCCTACCAGCCCAAGCCCCGCGCCCACCAGCAGCGAAATCGCCAGTCTTGGCAACAGGCTGTAATGAAAAATCATCTGCTCAATGATGTCGATATCCGGTGACCAGATAGCCTGTTGCCACTGGCTGCGCGGTAGCGCAACGGAGAAGTTAACCGATGTCAGCCAGCAGGCGGCAACAAACAGCGCCAATAACAGCAACGCCGGATGGCGGCTTCGCCTTATCCGGCCTACAAAGCACCCGAACCGTAGGTCGGATAAGGCGTTTTTCGCGCCGCCATCCGGCATTTCACGTTTTCTGCTCACGCTTTGCCTCCCAACACGTTATTCAGGATGCGGACAAAATGCATCGTGGAGAGGGTCGCGCCATAGAACCAAACGGCGGGCACCCGGTGAAAGCGCCCGGCGCGGACAAACGGCATGGCCTGCCACAGCGGCGTTGCCATCAGCGCGTTCATATCGGTGCTATTCCCGTGATCGAAGCAGATCACATCCGCTTCTTTATACATCGCCAGCCGATCGATGCTGACCGCCGTACTGCCCCAAAAGTTGGTTTCACCCTGCCAGGCATTGACGATGCCATACTCGTCCAGCACCTCCTGGAACAGGCAATTCGGGCCGAGCACCAGCATATGCCGCGGATCGATAAGCGTCGTCATCAGTAACGGACGCCCCCCGCGGCGGATAAAATGCGGCTTCTGGCTGGCGATGAAGCGATCGTATTGCGCCAGATGTTTTTCTGCCGCAGCTTCCAGATTCAGCGTCTGCGCCAGTTCAACCAGCGAGCGTCGGGCCACCGCCAGCGGCTTTTTGCCGTCGCTAAAATCGAACCCGCGCCCCGGCGCGATCCGCGCCAATTTTTCCGGCGAGGGTCCGTAACCTGCCGACCAGACCATAAACGACGGCTTCATCTCTGTCAGCAGTTCGAGATTGGGTTCAGTGCGAAGACCCACATCAATCACCGAATCCGGTAACGGCGGTTCGCTAACCCACAGCTTATAATTTGGCACGTCCGCCACGCCATAAGGCGTAATACCGAGCGCCAGCAGCAGCTCAACCGGCAGCCACTCCAGCGCCACAATCCGGCGGGGATCGATAGCGGCAGCCTGCGCCGTATTCATTTGCCACAGCAGCGGCGAGAGCGCCATCGCCGTTAATAAACGGCGGCGAGTAAGAGGATATAAATCACGCATTAATACACAAAACTCACAGGTGCCGCGCCCGCTGGATGCGGAAGGATACCCATCGGGATACCGTAAATCTGCTCCAGCGTGTCACTGCGCATCAGTTCCGCAGGCGTTCCTTGCGCAATCATTTCACCGCCGCGTAGCGCGACTAAATAATCACAGTAGCGGGCCGCCATGTTGATATCGTGCAGCACCGCAACCACCGTCAGCCCGCGCTGCTGGCTTAAGCGATGCACCAGCGCCAGCACGTCAACCTGATGGGCGATATCCAGCGCTGACGTCGGCTCATCCAGCAGCAGACAACGGCTGTCCTGCGCGACCAGCATGGCAATCCACGCGCGCTGGCGCTCGCCGCCGGAAAGACTGTCTACCAGACGATGCGCCAGCGGTTTTAAGCCGACCAGCGTAATCGCCTCTTCTACTTTTTCCCGGTCCGCGACGCCAAAGCGTCCCAGCGCGCCGTGCCACGGATAGCGGCCAATCGCCACCAGTTCGCGCACCGTCATTCCTTCCGCCTGCGGCAATTGTTGAGGCAGATAGGCAACTTTGCGGGCAAATGCCTTGCTGCTCCAGCTCGCCAGCGGCTGATTGTCGAGCAGAATATCCCCTTCGGAAGGCGGCTGATGGCGGCCCAGCATTTTTAACAGCGTGGATTTACCGGAACCATTATGACCAATAAGTCCGGTGACGCGACCTGCGGGAAACGTTAACGAGAGAGGGTGTAAAAGCGTGCGGCCCGGCACACGAAAGGCGACGCTTCGCAGCGCAAAGGTGGTATCGGAATGAATGTGGTTTTCCTGCATCGCAGCCAACTTGTAAAACGGGCACGGCAAGCCGTGCCCAAAAAGAAATTAGAAACGGAAGGTTGCCGTTGCAACGACCTGACGTTCTGCGCCCCAGAAACAGCCGTAGGTCTGGAAGCAGCTGGCGACGTATTCGCGGTCGAGCAGATTATTAACGTTAACCGCAATGCTGGAGCCCGCCATACCAAAACGCGCCAGATCGTACTTGACGACCGCATCCATCACCGCTGCGCTGCCTACCTTGAAGCTATTGGCCGGATCGCCGTAACTGGAACCAATAAAACGACCGCCTGTTCCCAGCGTTAAACCTGACAACGGACCGTCGTTGAAGGTGTAATCGCCCCACAACGACGCCATGTGTTCAGGCACCTGCTCTGGCGTATTCCCTTTCAGATTAGTGTCTTTCGTGTATTCAGCATCAGTATAAGTGTAAGACGCCGTCATATTGATGTTAGCCGTCAATGCTGCTTTGGCTTCCAGCTCTACACCTCGCGCACGAATTTCGCCTGCCGGCACCTGCGCTAATGGGTTGGTTGGATCGGCGGTCAGGTTATTGGTTTTGGTCAGCTGATAAACGGCACCCGTAACAACAACCGGCATGTCTTTCGGTACATATTTCACCCCTGCTTCATATTGCTCGCCTTTTGACGGCTTGTAAGAAACGCGTGGGGTGCTCCACAAATCGAAGGCGCTTGGCTCGAAAGATTGGCTATAGCTGAAGTAAGGTGAAATTCCATTATCGAATACGTAGTTTACGCCACCGCGCCAGGTGAACTGGTGGTCATTACGTTCAATATATCCTTCTGTCGGCGTAGTGGAATTCTGACGCACCGTTGTCGCTTGTTTAGACCAGTCATAGCGGCCGCCGAGAGTAAATACCCACTTATTCCATTCCGCCTGATCCTGAACATAGAGGCCTGTTTGTTTACTTTCGTTCATCTGGTACGGCTCAGCGCCGCCGAAAGCAAAGTATTCAGGATGGTAATTGTTATAGAGATCGATTGACGGCGCGCTACCAAACGTCGCGTTAATATCATTACGCATACGCATGAAATCGACACCCGTCAGCAACGTATGATCAATATCGCCGGTCGCGAATTTACTTTCCAGTTGTGTATCTACGCTGAAATTCTGTAAACGCTCGTTGTCAACGATAGTACCGCGGTTAAGCGTATGGCCGTCCGCCGCAATCCCCGTGCCATAGACGCTTTTTTGCGCAGTTTTCATTTCGACAAAACGTAAATTCTGGCGCACGGTAAAAGTGTCGTTGAAGCCATGCTCGAAACTGTATCCCACCATTTTCTCGTTACGAGAATAGGTGTTGTTTGACGCCCCTTCGTTGAAATCCGTTGGCAGACGTTTACCATTCGGTAATGGTTCAACCGTTCCCTCTTTCGGCAGCCAGCCGTAGTAGCCGGTCTCTGGTTCGTTCTGGAAATAAGAAAGGAACGTAAAATTCGTTTTCTCATCCGGACGCCAGGTAAAAGAGGGCGCAATCGCATAGCGCTGCGACTCAGAACTCTTTTGCTGCTCATTTGTCGAACGCGCCAGTCCCGTCAGACGATATGAGAACTCACCGTTGTCATCCAGGGAATCACTAAAATCAAAACCGGTCTGGAACAAATTGTCCGTCCCCATTTTGAATTGAATTTCTTTCAGCGGCTCAGTAGTCGGCCGCTTGCTAACCATCGAAATGATACCGCCCGGGTTGCTCTTACCGTAGAGAACGGACGTTGGGCCACGCATCAACTCAACACGCTCAAGCATGTAGGGATCAATAACCGCATCGTTGTAGAAGTTCCCCTGCAATTTCAGGCCATCCAGATAATTATTCTGGCTCAGGCCGACGGAAGAAAAGCCACGGATAATCACGAAGTCATAGGTATTGGAAGCGCCGCGGCTGCTTACCGTTACACCCGGCGTGTAACCCAACGCTTCTTTTACTGACTGGAATTGATGCATCTGCATCTCTTCGTTAGTGACCACCGAAACCGACTGTGGCGTTTTTTCGATAGGTGTATCAGTTTTGGTGGTGGTGGCGGAACGCTTCGCGGCGATGGTCGGAGCCGGTCCCCAGGCACTTTCCTGCGCGACAGGCGCTGCGGTTACGGTAATGGTTTCTTCTTTCGGTTGAACCGCCGCCTGTGCATAGACAGACATGCCGCTAACCGCTGTGGCTACTACAACTGCGATTTTACGCAGTGAGGAGTTTGGCTGAGCAGTTTTAAGACGCGCCATTGGTATATCTCTGATGAAAGTGAATGATAACGTAAACGATAATTATTATTATAACCGCAGCATGATAGGCGAAATATCGTCGCAATGGCAAGCGATACGCGGCCCTACGAAAACTAAGGGGTTAAGAAACAACCAGATGAAAAGGAAGGGTTAATAAATTAGACTGAAATGTTATTTATAGGGGATTTGCCGGATGGCGACGTAAGCATCTTATTCGGCCTACGTCGCGCGTAATGGAGTCGTAACGGTGTAGACCGGGTAACCACAGCGCCACCCGGCACTATTACCGTGATTAATTGCCGCCGAACATCTCCTTAATCCAGCCGGCAACGCCGTCGCTCTTCTCTTCTTTCGGCGGCTGTTGCTGCGCAGGCTGTTGCGGCTGAGACGACTGATCGAACGGATTGCCTGACGGCTGCTGTTGCTGCATCATCTCGCCCTGCTGGCACAGCGTATTTGGATCGTCCGTCCAGACCGGCAGAGTGCGCATACCGCCGCTACAGACAAAATTACCGTCGTAATCAACGCCCATATCCACCACATCTTCCGGCGGCGTCAGAACTAAAGGCGTCGGCGTCTGGTTCGCCAGATAGCGCTGGTAAATCGCCATCGCGCCGCTGGCACCGTACAGTTTCGTCGGCTGGTTGTTATCACGGCCTACCCAGGTGATAGTCACCTGGCTGCCGTCGATACCGGCAAACCAGGTATCGACATTGTTGTTTGTCGTCCCGGTTTTACCCGCCAGATGCAGACCCGGATATTTCGCGCCAAGCTGACGCCCCGTACCACGCTGGACGACCTGCTGCATTGTCCATAGCGTCAGGTAAGCCGCCTGTGCCGGTACGGCGCGTTCAGCTTGCGGATAACTTTGGTACAGCACCTTACCATCTTCCGCAATAACCGAACGCAGCGCTGATAACGGCGCGCGATTTCCGCCGCTGGCGATAGTCTGGAACGCTTGCGCCACTTCGATCGGCGTCAGGTTCAGCGCCCCTAACAGCATCGCCGGAACCGGATTGAGCTGATCTTTCGGCACGCCGAGCTTCGTCCAGGTATCGGTTACCGCCGGTAAACCTAACGCCATCCCCAGATTGACCGTCGGTACGTTCATTGAGCGAGTTAACGCATCCACCAGCATCACTTTCCCGCTTTCGCTGTAGCGACGATCGTCGTTCTGCGGCGACCAGACCTGACCATTCGGCTGGCGCAGAGAAATCGGCGCATCGGCAATCCAGGTGTTCAGACGGTATAAGTTCGGCTGACTTAACGCGGTCAGATAGGTCGCCGGTTTCGCCAGCGACCCGATGGAACGGCGCGCCTGCATGGCACGGTTATAGCCGGCATACTGCGGCTCCGCCCCGCCAACCATCGCGCGCACCTCGCCGCTAAAGCGATCCACCACCACCATCGCGGTTTCCAGATCGCTCAATTTACGCTGCTTCTTCAACGCCGGAATGCCTTCGACAACGGCTTTTTCTGCGGCATCCTGCGCCACGGAGTCAAAGGTGGTGAAGATCTTCACGCCGGAGAGATCTTTAATTTTATCCCCTAGCTTCGCCTGCAGTTCCTGACGAACCATCTGCATAAACGCTGGCTGCGGTGAAATAACGCCGCCGCGCGGCTGTACGCCAAGCGGACGCGCGCTCAGCATGTCATAGAGTTCCTGATCGATGATTTTCTGCTGCTGTAACAGGCGTAACACCAGGTTACGACGCTCCAGCGCCAGTTTCGGGTTGCGCCACGGGTTATAAATCGACGCCCCTTTTACCATCCCCACCAGTAACGCCTGCTGATCGAGGCTCAGTTCCTCTACCGGACGACCAAAGTAATACAGGCTCGCCAGCGGAAAACCGCGAATTTCATTGTCCCCGCTTTGACCGAGGTAGACCTCGTTCATGTACAGCTCAAGAATACGATCTTTACTGTAACGGGCATCCATGATCAGCGCCATGTAGGCTTCATTCGCTTTACGCCAGTATGATCTTTCGCTGGAGAGGAACAGGTTCTTCACCAGCTGCTGGGTCAGCGTACTGGCCCCCTGCACCGTGCGTCCCGCCGTCAGGTTGGCCAGCACCGCACGCCCGATAGAGTAAAGACTAATGCCATCATGCTCATAGAAATGACGATCTTCCGTCGCCAACAGCGTATCGACCAGCAGATCCGGGAAACCGCTGCGCGGGACGAATAAACGCTGCTCGCCATTTGGCGAAGAAAGCATGGTGATAAGCCGCGGATCGAGACGGAAGAAGCCAAACTGGCGGTTGTTATCCAGATTGACGATGGTTTCCAGACGCCCGTCACTGAACGTCAGCCGCGCGCGCACCTGCCCTTCTTTGCTGTCCGGGAAGTCAAACGGACGACGGATCATCTCAATGCTATTGGCCTGCACGGTAAATTCGCCGGGACGGGTCATCTTCGTCACCAGACGATACTGCGTCGCTTCCAGCAATTTCACCATCTCGTTTTTGCTGACAGGCATGTCTGGCTCAAGGTTCACCATCCGGCCATATACCGCCGCCGGAAGCTGCCAGACCTTGCCATCAATACGGCTGCGGATTTTTTGATCCAGATAGACGCCGTAAATGGCGAACAGCACCACAAAAACGATAAACAGTTTTAGCAATAGCCACAGCCAGCCGCGCTTGCCACGAGGCTTACGCCCTTTGCCCTTACCTTTACGCGGCATCGGTTCTTCATCCTCATAGTCATCATCATAATCGTCGTCATGCTGCCGACGACGGCTCACCTTTTGTTTCACAGGACGTGACGGTTTCCCCTTACGTCCAATCGGCTCGCGGTCATTCCCCGCCATGCTTTTTCTCCGCAACATACAGGCGCAAAGGCCCGATTCTCTATTCTTCCGCCAGACGACAGAAGAAGAAATCTCTCAATTTACCCTTTTGCCGGATGGCGATTAACGCCTTATCCGGCCTGGAGGCAACGTATAACACGTCACGAATACTTCTTCGTGCGCCGCGTTGGGGCCGTATTCGCCGGATCGTCCGGCCAGACATGTTTGGGGTAACGGCCCTTCATCTCTTTTTGCACTTCGCGATACGCCCCCTGCCAGAAAGCGCTTAAATCGCGCGTAATCTGTAGCGGTCGCTGCGCTGGCGAAAGCAGTTCCAGCACCAGCGGCACGCGGCCCTGAGCGATGGTTGGGGTCTTCGCTTCGCCAAACATTTCCTGCATTCTGACCGCCAGCGCGGGCGGGTTATCTTCATGATAACGAATCGTTATTCGGCTTCCCGTCGGCACAGTGTAATGCCCAGGCAGTTCACTATCCAGACGTTGCAGCATGGCATAGTCAAGCAGTCCCCGTAACGCCTGAGTCACATTCAGAGATTTCAGACTCCGTAACGACTGTACGCCTGTCATGTGCGGCAGCAACCAGTTTTCCAGAGTCGCCAGCAGCGACGCCTCATCCACGGCAGGCCAGTCATATTCCGGCAGCCATTTCGCCGCACAGTGTAGACGCAGACGGAACTGCTCCGCTTCCGGCGTCCAGTTAAGGACGGCCAGACCTTTATCGCGGATGCCGTTCAGCATCGCCTGATGAAGCTCCTCTTCAGACGGCTTCGCCAGTGGCTGAACGTTAACCGTCAACTGTCCAATACGCATTCTGCGCCACGCTTTCAACGTTCCCTGCGCCTCGTCCCATTCAACGGTGTCAGACTGGCGCAGTAAATCAGGACACGCCTGAATCAGCGAGGCAATATCCAGCGGCTGCGCCAACAATATTCGGGCGTCCGGCGAGGCGCTACCTTGCAGTAACAGCGGCGCGATCAGCCATTCATGACGTCCCAACGCGTCATCCGCATCTAGCATCGCGCCCATACCATTGGCTAACTGATAGCGCCCTTCCTGACCACGACGCCGCGCGATGCGGTCGCTAAATGCTCTGGCCAACAGCGGCATAATAAGCGCGCTATCCGGCTCGCCATTACGCACCTGCAGCCGTTTTAAAAGCTGCTGGCTACGCTGCTGCCAGCCCGGCTGTCGCCGCGAAAATAGCACGCTTAAATCCGTACCGCCGCCGCGCGGCGGGTCCTCAAGGATGGCCGCGAGCATGGCGGCGGTGGCGGCGCTGTCGCCCTCGTCGGCGTTGACTAACATCGCCGCCAGGCGCGGATCGTTACCCATTGCCGCCATTTTCCGCCCCCGCGCGCTTAATCGCTCGCCCTCCAGCGCGCCTAACATCAATAATAAACGGCGGGCGGCCTGAAGATTCACCTCCGGCGGCCTGTCCAGCCAGAAAAGCGATGCCGGATCGTGACATCCCCACTGCAACACTTCCATCAACAAACCGGAGAGGTCGCTGTGTAAGATTTCCGGATCGCTTTGCGCCGCCGCCCGCTCCGCCTGTTCTTTGGCCAGCAGATGTAAACAGATACCCGGCGCCAGTCGTCCGGCGCGCCCCGCGCGCTGCGTCATTGACGCCTGACTGATACGCTGCGTAACCAGCCGCGTCAGTCCCGTTCGCGCATCGAATCGCGCCACGCGCTCCTGAGCGCTATCGACGACCAGACGAATCCCTTCAATCGTCAAACTGGTTTCGGCAATGTTAGTCGCCAACACCACTTTACGCATCCCGGCGGGAGCGGGAACAATCGCTTTGCGTTGCGCCTCCAGAGACAATGCGCCATACAGCGGACAAAGCAGGACATCACTCCCTACCCGCGACGCCAGATGTTCATGAACGCGCTGTATTTCGCCTACGCCGGGTAAAAATAGCAGCAGCGAACCGTTTTCATTGCGCAGCAGTTCCGCTGTCGCCATCGCGACGGCTTCATCAAAACGCAAATGCGCCGCAAGCGGTTGATAACGTCGCTCCACCGGGAACGCGCGCCCCTCCGAGACGATCGTCGGCGCATCAGGCAGTCGCTGACAGAGCCTGTCGTTATCCAGCGTCGCTGACATGATTAACAGCCTGAGATCGTCACGAAGCCCTTGCTGGATATCCAGCAACAGCGCCAACGCTAAATCCGCCTGTAAACTGCGCTCATGAAACTCATCCAGTATCACCAGCCCCACGCCGCGTAATTCGGGATCGCGCTGAATCATTCTGGTCAATACGCCTTCTGTCACTACTTCCAGCCGGGTACGCGGCCCCACGCAGCTTTGCGCGCGCATCCGGTAACCTACCGTTTCGCCAGGCTTTTCATTCAACGCTTCCGCCAGACGCTGCGCGACATTACGCGCCGCCAGACGACGCGGTTCAAGCAGGAGGATTTTTCCAGCAACCGGACCTTGTTGCAGGAGTTGCAACGGCAGCCAGGTGGATTTCCCCGCCCCGGTAGGCGCGGACAACAAAACCTGCGGCGCGGTTTTTAGGGCTGTCAACAATTCAGGCAATACGGCGGCAACGGGCAATGACGTCACAAACGGCTCCACGGGGTTAACTTTCTTTGCGCCGCATTGTAGCATCGTGTTAATCCATAACCGAGTATCCCTATGTCTGAGCCAAAACGGCTGTTTTTTGCGATTGACTTACCCGACGACGCGCGCACGCAAATTATCGCCTGGCGCGCCGCTCATTTTGCGTCTGAAGACGGACGCCCCGTCGCAGCGGCGAACCTGCACCTGACGCTGGCCTTTTTAGGCGACGTCAGTAACGATAAGCAGCGCGCGCTTGCGCAACTGGCCGGACGAATTCGCCAGCCGGGCTTTACGCTACATCTGGATGACGCCGGTCAGTGGCTGCGTTCACGCGTGGTGTGGCTGGGGATGCGCCATCCGCCGCGCGGGTTGTTGCAGTTGGCTAATATGCTGCGCGCGCAGGCCGCCCGCAGCGGTTGTTACCAAAGCCCGCAGCCTTTTCACCCGCATATTACGCTGCTGCGCGACGCCAGCCATACGGTGGCTATCCCGCCGCCGGGCTTTTGCTGGTCATTTCCGGTCACGTCATTTGCGCTTTACGCCTCTTCGTATGGGCAAGGCCGTACCCGCTATGCCGAGCTGCAGCGCTGGACGCTGGGCGAATAATAATGAAGGAATGTCGATGCTATTCTCCCCCCCTTTACAACGCGCTACGTTGATTCAGCGCTATAAACGTTTTTTAGCCGATGTGATCACCCCTGACGGTACGACGCTTACGCTGCACTGTCCTAATACCGGCGCGATGACCGGCTGCGCCACGCCTGGCGATACCGTCTGGTATTCGACATCAGAAAATACTAAACGCAAATATCCGCATACCTGGGAATTGACTGAAACGCAATCCGGCGCATTCATTTGCGTGAATACGCTGCGGGCGAACCAGCTAACGAAAGAAGCGATTCAGGAGAATCGCCTGCCGGCGCTGGCGGGGTACAATATTCTGAAAAGTGAAGTCAAATATGGCGCCGAGCGCAGCCGTATAGATTTTATGTTACAGGCAGATTTCCGCCCGGACTGCTATATTGAAGTGAAATCGGTCACGTTAGCGGAAAAAGAAAACGGTTATTTTCCCGACGCCATCACCGAACGAGGGCAAAAACATCTTCGGGAGTTGATGGGCGTTGCGGCGGCAGGTCATCGCGCGGTGGTGGTGTTCGCGGTGCTGCACTCCGCCATTACACGTTTTTCACCCGCACGTCATATCGATATAAAATACGCGCAGCTATTGAGCGAGGCTCAGAATAAAGGCGTGGAAGTTTTAGCTTATAAAGCAGAACTTTCAGCCCAAAAAATGGAACTGAACGAACCAGTACCCATAACGTTGTAGTGGAATAACAGCCTGATTATTAAGTATTCTGGCCGCGTGCGTAAATACGCTTTTCCTCACAGGGTTGTCAAGTGTTACGTTTAGATAATTGCTATCCGGAAAAGCATCTGCTATTTATAGCGACCTGATTTTCCCCCGAACATGGGGATCGATAGTGCGTGTTAAGGAGAAGCAACATGCAAGAAGGGCAAAACCGTAAAACATCGTCCCTGAGTATTCTCGCCATCGCTGGGGTGGAGCCGTACCAGGAGAAACCGGGCGAAGAGTATATGAACGAAGCCCAGCTATCGCACTTCAAGCGTATTCTTGAAGCATGGCGTAATCAACTCCGGGATGAAGTCGATCGCACTGTGACGCACATGCAGGACGAAGCCGCCAACTTCCCCGATCCGGTCGATCGCGCCGCGCAGGAAGAGGAGTTTAGCCTGGAGTTACGTAATCGTGACCGTGAGCGCAAACTGATCAAAAAGATCGAGAAGACGCTGAAGAAAGTGGAAGATGAAGACTTCGGTTATTGCGAGTCCTGCGGGGTGGAGATTGGTATCCGCCGCCTGGAAGCGCGTCCAACAGCCGATCTGTGCATCGACTGCAAAACGCTGGCTGAAATTCGCGAAAAACAGATGGCGGGTTAATCCCGTTCGTTTCTACCCTATTTATGACAGGCGGGAGTTTTCCCGCCTTATTCTTTATTGCCCGCAGCATGACTGACTCACACTATATTGGCCGTTTCGCGCCGTCGCCATCCGGCGAACTGCATTTCGGCTCGTTAATCGCCGCCCTCGGCAGCTATCTACAAGCCCGTGCGCAACGCGGAATTTGGCGCGTTCGCATAGAGGATATCGACCCCCCACGTGAAGTTCCCGGTGCCGCAGCGACCATTCTGCGCCAGCTGGAACATTACGGCCTGCACTGGGATGGCGAGGTCTTATGGCAATCACAGCGTCATGAGGCTTATCGCGAGGCGCTGGCCTGGCTTCACGAGCAGGGACTGAGCTACTACTGCACTTGCCCCCGCTCGCGCATTCAACGTCTGGGCGGTATTTACGACGGCCATTGCCGGACGTTATACCACGGGCCGGAGAATGCCGCCGTCAGGATTAAACAGCAGCATCCGGTGATGCGTTTCCATGATGCCTTGCGCGGCGATATTCAGGCTGACCCACAGCTGGCGAGCGAAGATTTTATTATCCACCGCCGCGACGGACTGTTTGCTTATAATCTGGCCGTGGTGGTCGACGATCATTTTCAGGGGGTGACGGAGATCGTCCGCGGCGCAGATTTAATCGAACCCACTGTCCGACAACTTTCGCTGTATAAACAGTTTGGCTGGCGTGCGCCAGGTTACGTGCACCTTCCGCTGGCGCTCAACGAACAAGGCGCTAAACTTTCCAAGCAAAATCATGCCCCTGCGCTTGCGACAGGCGATCCGCGCCCGGTACTGGTCCAGGCATTGCGCTTTTTAGGCCAACGCGACGTCGTAGCGTGGCAGGAGATGTCTGTTGAGGAGTTGCTGCGCTTTGCGGTGGAGCACTGGAGGCTTGCAGCCGTACCCACATCGGCTAATGTAAATCCGGCATTCTCAAATGCGTCTCGCTGAGCTATGATTAGCCGCTATTTTTGCTCATCGTCTTTCGCATTGCTGCGGCGTTAATGATGCTTACAGCCCAGGTCGCGTTGTTCTCTTACGCCCGTCTGCCGTAATGCGAAAGACATAGAGTAAGTTGATCTTATTAATGTATGACACTACCGAGGTGCGCTATTTTTACCCGAGTCGCTAATTTTTGCCGTAAGGTGTTAAGCCGCGAGGAGAGCGAGGCAGAACAAGCCGTCGCCCGTCCACATATGACGATTATCCCGCGTGAACAGCACGCTATCTCCCGCAAAGATATCAGTGAAAATGCCCTCAAGGTACTGTACAGGCTGAACAAAGCGGGCTATGAAGCCTACCTGGTCGGCGGCGGCGTCCGCGATCTCCTGCTCGGCAAAAAGCCGAAGGATTTCGACGTGACCACCAACGCAACACCGGATCAGGTACGGAAATTATTCCGCAATTGCCGTCTGGTGGGGCGTCGTTTCCGCCTGGCTCACGTGATGTTTGGCCCGGAAATTATCGAAGTGGCAACGTTTCGTGGTCATCATGAAGGCAGTGAAAGCGACCGTACGACCTCCCAGCGTGGGCAAAACGGTATGCTGCTGCGCGATAATATTTTCGGCTCTATCGAAGAAGATGCCCAGCGCCGCGATTTCACCATCAACAGCCTTTACTACAGCGTGGCGGATTTTACCGTGCGCGATTACGTCGGCGGGATGCAGGATCTGCAAGAAGGCGTGATTCGCCTGATCGGCAATCCGGAAACGCGCTACCGCGAAGATCCGGTTCGAATGCTGCGCGCCGTGCGTTTCGCTGCGAAGCTCAATATGCGTATCAGCCCTGAAACGGCTGAGCCAATCCCGCCTCTGGCAACCTTGCTAAACGACATTCCTCCCGCGCGCCTGTTCGAAGAGTCGCTGAAGCTGTTGCAGGCGGGGAACGGTTTTGAAACCTATCAACAACTGCGGGAATACCACCTCTTCCAGCCGTTGTTTCCTACCATTACGCGTTATTTCACCGAAAACGGCGACAGCGCAATGGAACGCATCATTGCGCTGGTGTTGAAGAATACGGATAACCGCATCCGTAACGAAATGCGCGTTAATCCGGCATTTTTGTTTGCCGCCATGTTCTGGTATCCGCTGCTGGAAATGGCGCAAAAAATCGCTCAGGAGAGCGGTCTGGCCTATTACGACGCTTTCGCGCTGGCCATGAATGACGTGCTGGATGAAGCCTGCCGTTCGCTGGCGATCCCGAAACGCCTTACCACGCTTACCCGTGATATTTGGCAGCTTCAGTTACGGATGTCCCGTCGTCAGGGCAAACGCGCCTGGAAGCTGATGGAACATCCCAAATTCCGCGCCGCGTTTGATTTGCTGGAGCTGCGCGCTCAGGTGGAAAATAATACTGAGCTGCAACGTCTGGCGCAGTGGTGGGCCGAGTTTCAGGCTTCCGCGCCGCCGGAACAAAAAGGAATGCTCAACGAGCTGGACGACGATCCTGCTCCACGCCGCCGCCGTTCACGTCCGCGCAAACGCGCGCCGCGCCGCGAGGGCACCGTATGACGATCGCGTATATCGCGCTTGGCAGTAATCTGGCCTCTCCTCTGGAGCAGGTTAATGCCGCCCTGAAGGCTATCGCCAACATTCCCGATAGCCGTATCGTCGCGGTTTCTTCGTTTTACCGCACGCCGCCGCTTGGCCCACAGGATCAGCCCGATTACCTGAACGCCGCGGTGGCGCTGGATACCGCCCTCGCCCCCGAAGAATTGCTTAACCATACCCAGCGCATTGAGCTGCAACAGGGTCGGGTACGCAAAGCAGAACGCTGGGGGCCGCGTACGCTGGATCTCGACATTATGCTGTTTGGCGATGAAGTCATTAACACCGACCGTCTGACGGTTCCGCACTACGACATGAAAAACCGCGGTTTTATGCTGTGGCCGCTGTTTGAGATCGCTCCAAAACTGCGCTTCCCCGACGATGGCGTCGCGCTGACGCAGCTTGTTCATCAACATACCCCCGCACCAGCATACTGGTAATTTTTAATTAATATTATTTTTAAGAAACCTGTATTATTACTTCGCTCACTAATTAATGGAATAAATCCAATCGTTATTTTCTCTTAAAAGATTGTTTAGCAAAAATGAATGTCATTTATATGTAAAATTATTAAATTGATTCAGTGAATTCATTAACATCCCTCTCCCCCTAAAGCCGCTTTTTTTGCAGATTTAATGTACTATCTTGTTTTTAAACATCATTAAAAAACATATAAATCTAATCAGCATTTTTGCTTTTGAAAAAAAATTCACCACAAATATCCTTTAAACAAACACATAATATTTCGTTATTTTACATAATGAAATATATGCATAGAATGTGCCGTCCCTCTTTAATCTTATTGAAGTGGTACATTTATCTCATTTTGTAAGGATGCAAGTATGAAAAAAGTTCTCCTGGCGACAGCCGTATTTATGGCTTTAGGCTCTTCTTCCGTTATGGCTGTCGAAGGTGGTCGTATTAATTTTGAAGGTCTGGTCAGCGCTGAAACCTGTAAAAAAGTCGTCAGCTCCGCTGTTGGTAATAGCAATATCGACGGTACGGTTACTCTGAAAACCGCACACGTTAGCGATGTCACCGCAGAAGTTCAAAACAGCACCGCAGGCGTAAACGCAGAAGATTTCTCCATCATTATTGACTGCTCCGATGCTGGCGCAGGCCTGATGAAATCACATCTGACGATGTCCTCCTCTTTTAGCAATACGAAGGGCACCCTGGATAACGACGAAACGCTGACCCGCAGCGGTATCGAGGCGGCGAAAGCGGTTGATATCGCGGTTCACCATGTTGACGATGCCAACGCTCTCTCGCTGGTGAAAATCAACGATCCTTCTAACACGATGGAAGAAAGCTTTACCAACGGTATCGCAACCTACAACTTTAAAGCGTCTTACGTGAAATCGTCTGATGCAGGTGCCAGCGTGACAACCGGTCTGGTCTCCACCAATGCGATTTATACCTTTACTTACGAGTAATAGTCGCCTCTCAGATTGCTGACAACGCTATTGGTGCTGTTTAATGTTGGGCTGCGTCTTGCCCCATAAAACCAATAACTCAATGAATATAAATGAGTTAATTTTTACGGGTTAAATAAAACCCAACATTTATTCAGCTTCGGTGTTTGTCATCAGTCTCGCTGTCTTTAACAGACAGTATTACAGACGATGCACATTGCGGGGTAGTAGCAAATTTCGGCGCTACTTACCCTGTTTCGGATATTCAATACAGCAAGGACGGCTTATGTCTCACTCTTTAAAGTTTACTTTGTCTGCTATCGCTCTGACCGGGGCATTATTTAGCTCTGCCAGCCAGGCCGATATTATTATTTCTGGCACGCGTATTATTTATGATGCAAATAAAAAAGATGTCAGCGTACGTCTGGAAAATAAAGGTAAAAGCCCATTATTAGTTCAGAACTGGATAGATCTCGGCAATGATAATGCCGAGCCGGGCAGTATTAAAGCGCCCTTCGCCGCCACGCCGCCGGTATCACGAATAGAACCTAAGCGCGGGCAGTCGATAAAAATTATGTATACCGCCACAGAATCGCTACCGAAAGATCGCGAAAGCGTTTTCTGGTTCAACGTGCTGGAAGTTCCACCGAAGGCAAATACCAACCAGGAAGAAAATAAGAATTTGCTCCAGTTGGCGTTTCGCACCCGCATCAAACTATTTTATCGCCCGACGGGTTTACCGGGCGCCCCGGCAGAAGCGGCAAAACAGCTGAAATGGCAGGTCGCCAGCGAACAGGGCCATGCCGTTCTTCGCGCCGATAACCCGACTCCGTATTACGTCTCCTTTAACTCTGCCACCTACACCAGCGGCGGAAAACGCTATGACGTCGACGCGACCATGGTTGCCCCCTTTGGCAAAGCCGCCTTCACGGTGAAAGGACTGCAAAACGCCAGCGCAGGCAAACTGGAATTCCAGTCCATTAATGACTACGGCGGCATCATCGCTGGCTCAGCTTCACTGTAATGACGTTATCACAAAGCAGGATGAAAAAGACGGTGCAAAACGTTTCCACAACCAGGACCATGCCAAAAAAGACGTTGCTCGCGATGTGCTGTGCGTTGTTTTACAGTCAGCCCGGCCTGGCTGCGGACATCGTTGAATACGACAGCACATTTCTGATGGGCGATGGCGCTACGTCTATTGATGTCAGCCGCTATTCTAATGGCAACCCCACGCCAGCGGGAACGTACACCGTGAGAGTGTTTGTCAATGAGAAGGCCGTCGCCAGCCAGACCATCCCGTTTATCGACATCGGCAAAAAAAGCGCCGAGGCCTGCCTGACCATGAAAAATCTGGCGCAGCTACACATTAAGTCGCCGCAAAACGTCGGCGAAAAAGCCATTTTGAAGAAAGGCGACGACGAGAGCAGCGATTGCTTAAATCTGCCAGCGCTGATTGAACAATCCAGCGTGACGTTTGATATGGGCGACCAGCGCCTGGATATCGTCGTGCCTCAGGCATGGGTTAACAAAAGTTATGACGGCTATGTGGAACCGTCGCTATGGGAAAACGGAATCCCGGCCGCGCTACTCTCCTACAACATTAACGGCTATCACAATACCAATCACGGTGTCGATAACGACAATATGTACGCCGCTTTCAATACCGGTATTAACCTCGGAGCATGGCGTTTTCGCGCCAACGGTAACTATAACTGGAACAATAACAGCGGCAGTAACTTCGATTTTCAGAACCGCTACATCCAGCGCGATCTCACTGCGCTGCGCTCGCAACTGATGTTAGGCGAGGCGTACACCACCGGCGAGACTTTCGACTCGGTCAGCATTCGCGGGGTGCGTCTGTACAGTGACTCCCGTATGCTACCGTCACAGCTTGCCAACTACGCCCCTGTGATCCGCGGTGTCGCCAATACCAACGCCAAAGTCACCATTACCCAGGGCGGCTACAAAATTTATGAATCAACGGTGCCGCCAGGTCCGTTCGAGATTAACGATCTCAGCCCTTCTGGCTACGGGAGCGACCTCATCGTCACTATCGAAGAGGCCGACGGCAGCAAGCGTACCTTTAGCCAGCCCTTCTCCTCGGTAATGCAGATGCAAAAACCCGGCGTCGGGCGCTGGGATGTCAGCGCCGGGGAAGTGAATGACGACGATCTTCACGATAATCCGTATGTCGCGCAGGGTACCTACTATTACGGTTTGAACAACTATCTGACCGCCTATACTGGCGTTCAGGCTACCGATAATCACTACCTGGCGGGGTTGCTCGGCATGGGCCTCAACACGCCGTTTGGCGCCATCGCGCTGGACATCACCCATTCCCGCGCGGAGATCCCTGACGATAAAACCTATCAGGGGCAGAGCTACCGCTTAACGTGGAACAAGCTGATTGAAGCCACTGATACCTCGTTTAACGTGGCGGCCTACCGCTATTCAACCCAGAATTATCTGGGGCTGAACGATGCGCTTCAGTTGATCGACGAAGCGAAATATGGGGATGACGACCAGCGCAACACCATGAATAACTTTGCGCGCCTGAAAAACCAGATCACCCTCAGCATCAGCCAGCCGTTACAGTATGGCGAAACGGATTACGGTTCCTTTTATCTCTCAGGCTCCTGGACAGATTACTGGGCGACGGGCGACAGCCGCAGCGATTATACGCTGGGCTACGGCAAAGGCTTCTCATGGGGCAGCATGAGCGTCAACCTGCAACGCACCTGGGATGAAGACGGTAAAAAAGATGATTCGCTCTATATCAACCTGAGTATTCCACTCGCCAACCTGCTTGGCGGGGAGAGTCGCCGTTCCGGTTTTAACACCCTCTCCACGCAGATGCGGACGGACTTTAACGGTGGCCATAACCTGAGCATGAACAGCAGCGGTAGCAGCAAAGACAATATGCTGAACTATAGCGTAAATACGGGTTATACCATGCAGAAAGAGGGCAAGAGCATCTCTGATATCGGCGGCTATGCCAGCTATCAATCCCCGTGGGGAGATATTTCGGCCTCAGCCTCTGCCAATAACGATAGCAGCCGACAATATTCGCTCGCGACAAACGGGGGCTTTGTCCTGCATGGCGGCGGCCTGACATTCACTAACGATAACTTCGGTAATAGCGATGCCATCGTGCTGGTAAAAGCCCCCGGCGCGAAAGGCGCACGCATCAATGGTGGCAACAGCACCATCGATCGCTGGGGCTACGGCGCGACAAACTCGCTTTCCGCCTACAGAGAAAACCTGGTCAATGTCGATATCGACACACTGGAAAACGACGTTGAGCTTAAGAGCACCAGCGCAACTCTGGTGCCGCGCGATGGCGCGGTGGTCTTAGCCAGTTTCGAAACCGACCAGGGACGCTCGGTCATTCTTAACATGTCCCGCAATGACGGCAAAGCTCTGCCGTTTGGCGCAGAAATCTACGAGAACGATGTGCAGATCGGCAACATGGGCCAGGGCGGACAGGCTTTTGTTCGCGGTATCAGCGATGCGGGCGAACTCTCAGTACGTTGGTTTGAAGAAAACCAGCCAGTAACTTGTTCAGCAACCTTTGCGTTGCCTGCAACGCAACAAACGGTAGGGTCCAGCCAGACCTTACTGTTAGACCACGTAACCTGTCGTGTTAATAACCTTAAATCAAATGGAATAGACAATGAGAAGGAATAAGCACCTTTTAGCAGCCTCTGTGCTCGCGATGATATTTCCACTGACCAGTCAGGCGGAAGATATCAACGTTGACTTTACCGCTACCGTGCTGGCCACGACGTGCAGCATGTCGATTGCGGCGTTAGATGGCTCGAACGTATCGGGTGATGC
Organism: Salmonella sp. A7; assembly: GCF_020181675.1. Taxonomy (NCBI): domain Bacteria; kingdom Pseudomonadati; phylum Pseudomonadota; class Gammaproteobacteria; order Enterobacterales; family Enterobacteriaceae; genus Salmonella; species Salmonella sp. A7. The sequence goes on from NZ_CP084001.1 coordinate 3,665,968, forward strand.
TACCAGCGGCTATACGCTGAATGTCGGCGATGTCGGGTTGGATAAAATCATAAAAAAATCAGCGGAATCGCAGAAAAACTTTAAGTTTGTGGCGAAAGATTGCAGTGCCGCCCTGACGAAAATTACCACCGCACTCGGCAGCTCTGCGGATGCCAGCGGCAACTTTATTAAAAACCAGTCTGCGGCGTCCGATGCGGCCAGCAATATTGGTATGGGCTTTAAGCGTAAGAGCACCACCGATGAAACCTATTTCACGCCAGGCTCCGGTTCAATTACCTGGACTGACGACGAGCGCACAGCAAACGAAGTAGAGATGACGGTTGCGCTGCGTGAACTGACCGACGGCGCGGGTACCATGGGTGCCTTCAGCTCTACCGCTACGTTTAACTTCACTTATCAATAACAGGGACGATGATAATGAAAAAGCAAGTATTGCGCGGCGTAATCTTAGGCGCACTGGCGACCATGACCGCGGGCGTATCAACAATGGCGCAGGCCGATGGCACCGCCAGCCTGGACTTAACGGTAAATGCCAACATCACGGCGGGAACCTGCTCCGCATCGGTGCTGGACGGTGAAACCGCCACCGATACTATCGCATTTGGCAACGTCTACATTTCGGAAGTTTTTGCCAAAACAAAAGTCAAAAGCTTTAAACTGCGCTTCAGTGACTGCGCGGGATTAAAAGATAAAAAAGCCTCTTTGGTCATTGCGCCAAGAGATGCAGGTTGCGCAGGCAGCGATTCGATTAACGCAGAATTTGCCAACGCCTCCACAGCGACGTCTAAAGCACAGAGAACCGCTGTTGAACTCTGGACAACAGCTACCCCGGAAGGTTCTAACAGTGTCCAGTTCCACTGCCGTAACAAAAATGCGCAAGAGATTGATCTGAGCAGTGCAAGTTCAACCACACCGGTTGATTATCCGTTAAGCGCTCGCATGGTGCCGGTTACCGGTTATGCAATCACTGCGCTAACAGCAGGTGACTTCTATTCCCCCACCACCTTCACCATCACTTACCAGTAATGGTGATACCAATGAGACGTTTGCGCAGACTCATGCTCGCCACGTTATTTTCAGGGCTGGCAACAGCCCTGTTTATCGCGCCGCTGTATGCCGACACCAACGTGGATTTTACCGCCACCGTGCAGAAAGATACCTGCCAGATTGAAATTGACGGTAATGGTACAGTCAGTTTAGCGACCGTCGGGCCGAGTTACTTTGCCGATGGCATCACGGCGGAAACGGACTACGGGGGCGGCAAGGAATTTCTGATTAAGTTGATAAGCTGCCCGGTTAGCGACGGCGCAATCACGAACGTCACGTTTAACTTCTTACCACAGAGCGGGCAGTTCGTTACCGGTAATAAGCAGGTGTTTGCCAATGATTTAGCGACCAGCACAGACGGTGCCTCCAACGTCGGCGTAGTGATTTTTACCACCGAGTCACCCCGCCATAACGTTCTGAACACCGATGGCTCCTCGCGGGCAACCTTTGCCGCGACGACATACAGCGATACCTCATGGACGTTTTATGCCCGGATGCAGAAAGTCCTCAGTAACGACGTGGTCGTCCCCGGCAAACTCAGCAGCCGCGTGCTGGTAAATGTTGAATACGAATAACGTGAGGACCAGTTAACTATTATGATAACAAAATGCGATCACCGACTGATGCTATTAAACACTCAGAGACTAAAGAGTGTCGTTAAAATCATATCATTATTACTGTTATCTTTCGTTTCTTTTGTGACGCCTTCGTATGGCTGGTCACTATATGTAGGCCAATATACAAAGAATGAAGGGGGAAACGTATGGGGAGCGGTGCAGGATTTTACAAAATCCTATGCGCCCAAAAACATGCTTAATCCAATAGCTATTCATAACGGCTCAGGACTGCGTGAAATCTCCGTATCGAATGATGCGACAGAGCTCGACCCCACTACTGGGCTAAGTTGTAACAAAGATCATGATAACCATGTCCTGACACTGTATCATGGCTACAAGAACTCCGGTAAAACCTACAACGGTAATATGTTATGGGAAACTAATACTCCTGGTATGTACATGGGTATCGAAGTCACCAATATCAACTTTGGCGGCCAATACTGGGGTGAAAAATTCTGGATAAACTGGAGCAACGGAGAAACGTCCGGCGCAAAAAAATTTGATTTAACAAATATCATGCCAAAGGATGGTCGTTTCGAACTCTGTCAGAGGCCAACCAACTGGACCTATTTTGGATTAGGCGGTATTGTTCTGTGGGTTAAATATCATTTGTATATTGATGACTCTTTTAATCCTGCCGGAGCAACTTCGTTATCTGTCTCGCTACGAAAAGAACAATCGTATGATTATCAATTTGCTTCATCACCAGCCTTCTCAGGCTCACATAATGTATATTACAATATAGCACCAAATCAGTTGACGATTAACTATCCTACCTGCCAGGCCAATGCGGTCACAGGCGATGGGGTAACAAATTCAACGGTTCCATTTGGGGAACAGAATGCCAAAGACATTTCGGCGAATACCATTAACCGCAAATTTTCCATAAAGCTCAGTAATTGCGCTTACGTTAAAGAATTGAATGTTACGTTAAGTTCTGCAACGGTAGGAGGACAGGATAACACCTTGCTCGGTAATACACTTACCGGCAGTGAGGCGGCTGGTGGTATCGGTGTCATGATCGAAGGGGAGAAAAATCCAAATAGCCCTGCTGACTGGACCTTACTTAAGCCAAACATCAGCAGTTCTATTTATTCTTTTACTAATTCCCCGGTTTACGAAAATAGCGAAATTGGGAATGCTGAGCAGGTAATGAATTTCCAGGCGACCCTGAAACAGGATGGTAACAAAGCGATAACCCCAGGAAAATTCAAAGCTACGGGTAAATTCACCATTACTTATCCCTGATGTTTATTCCGGCAGACCTCCTCTGCCGGTTTTTTCCTTTCCCACAAAGCGCTAACACTTTCTTCGGTCATTCCCCTACAATGCGGCCATTCTATTCATCAATATTATGGCCGGAGAGGTTATGAGCAAACCCACCACTATCTCACTGCTGCAAAAATGCAAACAGGAAAAGAAGCGCTTCGCGACAATCACCGCCTACGACTATAGCTTTGCCAAACTGTTCGCCGATGAAGGCATCAACGTGATGCTGGTGGGCGATTCCCTGGGCATGACAATTCAGGGGCACGACTCCACCCTGCCGGTCACCGTGGAAGATATCGCCTATCATACCCGCGCCGTTCGCCGTGGCGCGCCGAACTGCCTGTTGCTCTCCGACCTGCCGTTTATGGCTTATGCCACGCCGGAACAGGCGTTTGAAAACGCGGCCATCGTGATGCGCGCCGGGGCCAATATGGTCAAGATCGAAGGCGGCGCATGGCTGGTTGATACGGTGAAAATGCTCACTGAACGCGCCGTGCCGGTGTGCGGCCATCTGGGGCTGACGCCGCAGTCGGTGAATATCTTCGGCGGCTATAAAATTCAGGGGCGCGGCGACGCCGGGCAGGTGCTGCTGGATGACGCGCTGGCCTTAGAAGCGGCGGGCGCACAGCTGCTGGTGCTGGAATGCGTGCCGGTTGAACTGGCGAAGCGCGTCACGGAAGCACTGTCGATTCCGGTGATCGGCATAGGCGCGGGCAACGTTACCGACGGGCAGATCCTGGTAATGCACGACGCGTTCGGCATCACCGGCGGCCATATCCCTAAATTTGCGAAAAATTTCCTTGCCGAAACGGGCGACATGCGCGCGGCTGTACGGCAGTATATAGCTGAAGTGGAGTCCGGCGTTTATCCGGGCGAAGAACACAGCTTTCACTAATTTTTCTAACCGTGCCGGATGGCGACGCGACGCGTCTTATCCGGCCTACAGATCCTCAACGGATGTAGGCCTGATAAGCGCAGCGCCATCGGGCAGGATCATCAGGCAACTCAAGGAGTCTTGTTGTGCTAATCATTGAAACCCTGCCGCTGCTGCGCCAGCATATCCGTCGTCTGCGTCAGGAAGGCAAACGCGTCGCACTGGTTCCCACCATGGGCAATCTGCACGACGGTCATATGAAGCTGGTCGATGAGGCAAAAGCCCGGGCTGATGTGGTGTTCGTCAGCATTTTCGTCAATCCGATGCAGTTTGACCGGCCGGACGATCTAGTGCGTTATCCACGCACGCTGCAGGAAGACTGTGAAAAGCTGAACAAGCGCAAAGTCGATTATGTCTTTGCGCCAGCCGTTGAGGAAATTTACCCGCAGGGGATGGAAGGCCAGACGTACGTTGATGTTCCCGGCCTCTCCACCATGCTGGAAGGCGCCAGCCGTCCGGGCCACTTCCGCGGCGTCTCGACCATCGTCAGCAAGCTGTTCAACCTGATCCAGCCGGATATCGCCTGCTTTGGCGAGAAAGATTTCCAGCAACTGGCGCTGATTCGCAAAATGGTGGCGGATATGAGTTATGACATTGAGATCGTCGGCGTGCCGATTATTCGCGCCAAAGACGGTCTGGCGCTCAGCTCACGTAACAGTTATCTGACCGCAGAGCAGCGCAAAATTGCGCCAGGTCTACACAACGTGATGAATAGCATCGCTGAAAAACTGATTGCGGGTAATCGTGAGCTGCAAGAGATTATTGCCATTGCCGAACAGGAATTGAATGAAAAAGGCTTCCGTGCCGACGACATTCAAATCCGTGATGCCGACACGCTGCTGGAACTGACGGAAACCAGCAAACGCGCCGTGATTCTGGCCGCCGCCTGGCTGGGTCAGGCGCGTCTGATCGATAATCAAAGCGTTACATTAGCCCAGTAGACAGGGGTTAAAAATCGGGCAATACTGCCTGAGAATTTCCAAAGCAGGCCACAAGCGCCTGCTTAGTCAAGATAAACGACAGGGTATAGATGTTATGATTCGCACCATGCTGCAAGGCAAGCTCCACCGCGTAAAAGTCACGCAGGCGGACCTGCACTACGAAGGTTCCTGTGCCATTGACCAGGATTTCCTCGATGCCTCCGGTATTCTGGAAAACGAAGCGATTGATATCTGGAACGTGACCAATGGGAAACGTTTCTCAACCTATGCGATTGCGGCTGAACGCGGCTCCAGAATCATCTCGGTGAACGGCGCGGCGGCGCACTGCGCTGAGGTTGGCGACATTGTGATTATCGCCAGCTTCGTCACCATGTCTGATGAAGAAGCCCGGACATGGCGGCCGAAAGTGGCCTACTTTGAAGGCGACAACGAAATGAAGCGTACCGCGAAAGCCATTCCGGTCCAGGTTGCCTGATAGTCCTTACCCCTGCGGCTGGTTGCTGATCAGCCGCGACATGGTTTCCAGCGAATCCGTGCGTAAAATATACAGCCTTTTGAGCAGCATCGGATTATCTCCCGGCTTCACCTTCCCTCTCACCGTGGTGACCGCCAGATGGAAACCGGCGTCTTTTGCTGCTTTGATCGCGGTCGCGTTATAGCCGCCAAAGGGATAAGAAAGATAAAATACGTGCGGAGTAAACTGTGCGAGCGCCCGCCGCGAACGTTCAAAATCAAACAGAATATTATGGTAGCTGCGGCTATATAAAATCGGACGACGATGCCCGTCTACCCGATGTAAAAAGTGAGTATGCGACTGAAAATCAAAAACATCGCTTATCTTGCACAATTCGGACACGCTCATAAATTGCAGCGACCTGGGATTCCATTTTTGCGGATGGCGCTTAATACGCGATGAAATAATAAATGCCGTCGCTTTCATACCGTACTGCTTTAATACCGGATACGCATAGCGACTCACCGATTTAAGGCCATCATCAAAGGTGATAGCCACCGCGCGCGCCGGGAAATTCGCGCGGTTATGGATGTAATCCTCCAGTTGGTACATCGTCAACGTGGCATAGCCGCGATCGCGAAGCCAGGTCATTTGGTTGCTGAATGCCCGAACCGAAGTCGTGGTGGACGTATGGCGAAAACGGGTATTCTCTTCATCACGTAAGATGTGATGATAGGTCAAAATCGGAATGCCGTTGTCTTCCTGCGCATCCATGGCGCTGACATACGCCAGCCTGTCGCCAATACGGATCTGATACCAGGTTTGATGTAGCCTGCCTTTCAGCTTACTAATAATGGGGTAACGCAAGTTATCCACCAATACGCCAAACGGGGCGCTACTGATGTCCGGCGCGTTATACACCGGCGTGTCCTTCCAGGTCACCAGATTCTGATTGCTGAGCGGCTTGTTAAGATCGCCCAGGCCATCTTCCACTTTTTGTTTTCCCTGCACAGGTTCCAGATGGCCTTTATCGATAAACCCCTCGCCGAAGCCAAATTTAAAGGCATAATAATCAGCCGCAACAGGCGTTACGGAAAGAATTTGTCCGGCGCGGATATTCCCTACGGTCACCATTTTATCGCCAATCTGCGACCAGATGGCGGCGTCTTTCGTCGTTTGCATATAACGAGCGGGCAAGGCAGCCAACACATTACCGGAGAAAAAGAACAGCAAGATAAGAACAACGCGCATAACCATATATCATAACCGAGGCGAAAAAACGCCGTTATTGTAGCAAAAGCGTCGTCAATGGTATTGATCAAAACTCATACAAATCATGTAGCAATACAAAAGGCGGGTTTTTCTGCTGCTGATGCCAGAGACTGGTGACATCCGGCGCGCCAAGCGCGACAATCTGGTCGCGAAATGCTGAACTGCTCATCGACTCTCGCAAAGGAAGCATTTCCTCTATCAATGAATAGCTGACACCTGAAATAACTTCACATTGAGAATGTTTATGGCTCATCAGCGACGCTACACGATAAGGCGCCGCGCCGGAAATGTCGGTTAAAAATATCACGCCTTCACCGGAGTCGGTGGCATGGAGGGCATCACACATCATACGGCTCAACATGTTTGAGCTCACGCCGCGCCAAAAATTGACCGCCCGGCATTGCGCCAGCGGACCATTTTTTCTCTCCAGGCGATCAAGCATATCCTGTGCGCGATCGTCATGGCAGGTAATCACCCATCCCAGCATAACTTCTCCTCCATTGAGCTCCAATCCAGCATGTCAGCATGTTTTTTTGGCCGACAACACTCTATGACCACGATCATTTTTTATTCAAAAAAATTTGCATTATTTTTAAAAATGTTCGCAGCCTTCATAGAATCTGGCCCATTGAAAGTATAATCACGGCAATTATTAAACAAACACCCACCAAAACAATCAATAAAATATATATTATAAATATTTTATATTTATGTATTCTGAATTTTTCTTCGCGCCGCAAAAATCATCGAACATCATATTTACTCATTCGGGAATAAAAAGAACAATAACTTTCCACACAATAAATATTGCTACTATGTCAATATTTATAATATCTTAAAGGATCAAAGATAATGAAACTCACCTTAAAAACACTCGCTGTGGCACTGGCTGCCATCACCCTCTCCCCCGCCGCGCTGGCAGACACCGCTAAAGACGGCACCGTACATATCACCGGCCTCATTCAGCAAAACGCCTGTACGGTAAAAACGGATTCAGTATTAATAGAGGTAACATTACAGAACGAATTTGCCTCTCTTTTTACTGCCGCAGGGCAAACGGCAGGGGATAAAGGCTTCACCATCGATCTCGAAAACTGCGACGCAAACATCTACAGCAATGTACAGGCACGCTTTGAAGGTACGCTCGACGGAACCGATGCGACCATCCTGAAAAATGAGGCTGATGCTCAGAATATTGGCGTGCAAATTCTTGATAAAACGGGTGACAGTACGCCAGTGACCTTTAACGATCTTCAGGCATGGTCTTCCGCAGTCGCGCTCCCTACAGAAGAGGGGGTGACGACACTCTCAATGCCTTTCACCGCCCGCTATATCGCCACCGCGGTTCCCGTTGGGTCGGGAAATGTCGATGCAAGCGCAACATTCTATCTGCAATATAACTGATCCTGGCGGCCAGCGTCGGCTGGCCCATTTGTTTATTGAGGTCATCAATGAATTCATTGGCTAAAGCAGGGTTGCTTTGTTGCCTGTTGTGCGGTTCGCTGGCGCATGCCGCAGGGATAAACATCGGCGCAACGCGGGTTATTTTTCACGGCGATGCCAAAGATGCATCCATATCGATAAGCAATAGCGACAACGTTCCCTATTTAATTCAGTCCTGGGCGCAATCGATCAGCGAAACCGGGGCGAGCGGCGATGCGCCGTTTATGGTCACCCCGCCGCTTTTTCGCCTTAATGGCGGGCAAAAGAACGTACTGCGAATTATCCGTACCGGCGGCAATTTGCCGGAAGATCGCGAGTCGCTGTACTGGCTGGATATTAAATCGATTCCCAGCAGCAATCCGGACAATAAGCACAATACGCTCATGCTGGCCGTTAAAGCGGAATTTAAGCTGATTTACCGGCCAAAAGCGTTAACCCAAAAGCCAGAAGAGGTTGCCGATCGGTTAACGTGGTCGCGTCAGGGTCGCACGCTCACCGTGAAGAACCCCACGCCCTATTATATGAACTTCGCCACCCTTTCCGTTGGCAGTCAAAAAGTAAAAGCCCCGCGCTATGTGGCGCCTTTCGGCAACGCGCAGTACACGCTGCCTGCCGCCGCCAGCGGCCCGATCGCCTGGTCTATCATCAACGATTTTGGCGGTACTGGCCCCGAACATAAACAAACGCCTTGAGAAGAGTGACAGGGATGAGAGTGCCGATGCGCAAAGGGCAACACAGGGGATTTTATTTATCGCGCTGCGCTGTGTGTATCGCGCTGGGCAGCACGTTCGCACATGTTGCATGGGCGCGCGACTATTTCAATCCGGCATTTATTGAACACCATGGGCAGGCGAATCGCACAAGCGTCGATCTGTCGACATTTGATAACGACAAAAGCCAACTTCCTGGCACCTATTACGTCACTATCATTATCAACAAAACAGAAATCGGCGCGCGAAACGTTGATTTTCAACTCACGACGCTCAGTGACGGTCAACAGGCATTACAGGGCTGTTTACGGCTTCAGGAACTAAAAGATAACGGCGTCAAAACCGACCTTTTTCCAACGCTGGAGAGTGAAAAAAGCTGCGTCGATCTCAGCGCTATCCCCGGTGCCAGCCAGCAGTTTGATTTTCAGCAACAGGCATTATCGATAAGCATCCCTCAACTCTACATCGCCAACAACGCGCGCGGCTACGTGCCGCCGGAAAAGTGGCAGGAGGGAATTACCGCGCTAATGCTGAACTACAGTTTCAGCGGCTATAAAGAGTACGGTTCCAGTGAGGATTCCGACGATGCGGAATCGAAGTATCTCGCTCTCCAGCCGGGTTTTAACCTCGGGCCGTGGCGTTTTCGCAACTACAGTAACTGGAGCGCAAATAACGGCGAGAGCGGTAGCTGGAACAGCGTTTATAACTATTTACAGCGCGACATTATCGCGCTGAAAAGCCAGTTCACCGCCGGAGACAGCAATACGCCATCCGACGTGTTCGACAGCGTACCTTTTCGCGGCCTCCAGCTCACCTCTGACGATCAAATGCAGCCCAACAGCCAGCGTGGTTACGCCCCGACGATTCGCGGCATCGCCCGTTCAAACGCGCAGGTTATCGTGCGGCAAAACGGTTATATCGCCTATCAAACTGCCGTTTCGCCGGGCGAATTTGAAATCAACGATATGTTTCCCACCGGCAGCAACGGCGACTACGACGTGACGGTAAAAGAAGCCGACGGTAGCGAACAGCATTTTATCGTGCCCTACTCTTCGCTGCCGATTCTGCAGCGCACCGGACGGGCAAAATACAGCGTGACCGTGGGTAAATATCGTGATTACGACAACCACACGCTGGACGACTTCGGCCAGGCGACCCTGCTGTACGGCCTGCCGTGGGGTATCACGCTGTACGGCGGCAGCCAGATTGCCGGCGATAAATACCAGTCCGTCGCCTTCGGCGTCGGGCAAAATATGCAGATGCTGGGGGCCATTTCCCTGGACGGTATCTGGTCGCACGCCAAATTTGACGATGGCCGCAAAGAAGCCGGGCAATCCTGGCGCGTCCGCTACAGCAAGGGCGTCGTCAGTACGGGCACCACGTTTTCGCTGGCCGGCTATCGTTACGCCAGCGAAAACTACAATTCGCTGAGCGAGGTGATCAACCCGGACGACGATTTTTATGATAACTACGGCAAGCGCCATAATCGTTTCGAAGCTTCAGTCAACCAGCAAATTAGCGATACGCTCGGTTCCTTAACGCTAAGTTGGGTAAAAGAAGATTACTGGCACAGCGCGCAGCAGATGGAATCTCTGAGCGCCAACTACAACAATAGCTGGGGCCCGGTGAGCTATACGTTAAGCTACAGCTATAACAAAAACACCTACCAGTACCGATCGGATAATGACGATGATGATAACGACGACGATCGTTATAACCAGAACGATCGGCTGTTCACGCTGTCGCTGCATGTTCCGTTTACGGTGTTCGATTCCAGGCTATACGCCAGCTATATGCTGAACACGCGTAAGCACGATGCCACGGTGAACAGCACCACCCTTAGCGGCACCGCGCTGCGTGACAGAAACCTGAACTGGTCGTTACAGCAGAGCCACAGCACACAAGACGGTGATTCCGGCGGGGTAAACGCCAGCTACAAAGGCACTTATGCCAACCTCAACGCCGGTTACAATCAGTCGCCAGATAGCCAACAGGTCAGCTACGGCATCAGCGGCGGCATTCTGGCGCACGAAAACGGTATTACCCTGAGCCAGCCGATTACCGGCGCGGCGATTTTAATTAAAGCGCCCGGCGCCAGCGGCGTTTCAGTTGAAAACCAGACCGGCGTCGCCACCGACTTCCGGGGTTATACGGTGATCCCCAACGTCACTCCGTATTATCGCTACGATATCTCGCTCGACAGCAGCACGTTTGCCGACAACGTGGATATTCCGCTCAACAACCAGACCGTCTACCCGACGCGTAATGCGGTGGTGCGCGCGGCGTATGACACGCATAAGGGCTATCGCGCGCTGTTAACGCTGACGCGCAGCAATGGCGAGCCCGTGCCCTTTGGCGCGACGGCAAGCGTCGATGGGCAGGATGCGAACCTGGCCAGTATCGTCGGCGATAAAGGCCAGGTCTTCCTCAGCGGCCTGCCGGAAGAGGGCCTGCTCCTGGTGAACTGGGGAAGCGCCTCTTGCCGCGCGGATTACCGTCTGGATATCAGCAAAAATATGAACGGCATAGTGATGGCGAACGCCGTCTGCCAGTGAGGAACACAATGAAGAATTTATGGATGCTGCTGGCGTTGTCGCTATTTTCAGGCCATGCGCTGGCAGACGGAACGATGGGCAACGGAAGCGGCTGGTGTCAACCAACCAGCGGCACGCATGATTTTCCTTTTAGTTTTAATCAAACCATTACCGATACGGATGGGAACCAGACGGGAACCATCGTTGAAGAGCACTGGTCAGCAGGCGGAGAATATTCGGCTAAATGCGACTGCGATAACAGTGATTATCGCGGGTACAACTATTTCACCGCGACCACCGGCGATCTGACGCAGAAAGGCACGCACAGCGAGACGCGATACTACGGACATATGGATTACTATGTCCTCGTGACAGGCAAACTGGAAATTGGTACCGAAGCGTATATAGCCGGGAAGCTTGGTGAATATATTCCCGTCCCGTTTTCCTCAATCAGCAATAATGATGCCTCCGCAGGCGGCTGTGGCGATGCAGAAATGAAATCAATGACGGCGGGTAATAAAGGCACGGTAAGGATTTATATTACTCATCCTTTGGTCGGAGAAATCTCGATCCCGCAAACAACGATCATGAATCTCTATTTATCAAAAACGCCGGGCAGCAGTGGAGATAATATTCCCCCCTCCATTCCCCCTATCGCGCACGTCACCATGTCCGGGACCATTACCGTGCCGCAGTCCTGTTCCATCAACGCCGGGCAGGTTATCGAGGTCAGGCTGCCGGATATTGAGGGCAAAGATATTCGTCACCTCGGCGATAGTCCGCAGAACTCGCACGTCACCACTCAGGTAAACTTTACCTGTAGCAACGTGGCGGACGGCACCAACCTGTCAATGTCATTGAATGGAGAAACCGATCCGCACAACCCGGAATACCTGAAAACCGACAATGAGAATTTAGGGATACGGATTTCCGATAAATACGATAAGACCATCGTTCCCGGCGGCAGCGCCGAATTGCCGATTGAAGATTACGCCGACGGTAGAGGCAGCACCGAGTTCACCGCCGCGCCGGTCAATACCACCGGACATGTTCCCCACACCGGAGAATACCAGGCTACCGCCACGCTGGAGATTCAGATTCGCTGAGAGAAGCGTTGGGTTTCAGCAAGCCTCCCCCTACAGACCCGTAACCCATTGATATTACGGCCCCGTAGATGGGGTGAAGCGAAGTGCAACCCAACGCCCCATCTCCCCTGTCAACACTTAACTGCGCAAACCGCGCCCACGCTGGATCAGCGACCAGCACAGCAGGTAGAAAGCGGCGATAAAGATCACCAGTACGCCAAATGTGGTGACCAGCGGCACATCATGGATACCCAGGAAACCATAACGGAAGCCGCTGATCATGTAGACGATCGGGTTCAGGTGCGACAACCCTTGCCAGAACGGCGGCAGCAGCGTCAGCGAGTAAAATACCCCGCCGAGGTAGGTCAGCGGCGTCAGCACAAAGGTCGGGATCAGGCTGATATCGTCAAAGGTTTTCGCAAACACGGCGTTCAGCAGTCCGGCCAGCGAGAACAGAATCGCGGTCAGAATCAGCGTTAGCGCGACAAATACCCAGGAATGCACCTGGAAAGGCACAAAAAAGAGCGAAATCGCCGTCACCAGAATCCCCACGCACAGCCCGCGCGCCACGCCGCCGCCGACAAATCCGGCGATAATCACGTGCGTTGGTACCGGCGCGACCAGCAGTTCCTCAATATTGCGCTGAAACTTGGCGCTAAAAAATGACGACGCGACATTCGCGTAGGAGTTAGTAATAACCGCCATCATAATCAGGCCCGGCACAATAAATTGCATATAGCTAAAACCATGCATTTCGCCGATGCGCGAACCGATCAGGTTACCGAAAATAATAAAATAGAGCGTCATCGTGATGACAGGCGGCACTAGCGTTTGCACCCAGATCCGCATAAAGCGGTGGATCTCTTTCGCCCAGATGCTTTTAAGGGCAACCCAGTAAAGCTGCATCATGCGCGATCTCCTTGTTTTTCATGCACCAGCGACACAAACAGTTCTTCCAGACGGTTGGCTTTATTACGCATACTTAATACCTGAACCCCCTGCTCGCTCAGTTGGCTAAAAACGCTGTTAACCCCCTGCTCGCGCAACACTTCAACCTCCAGAGTCGAGGTATCCACCAGACGATATTGATAACCCGCAAGCTTAGGCAGCGGGCTTTTTGGCGCTAAATCCAGAATAAACGTCTCCGATTTCAGCTTTGAAAGCAGATTTTTCATGGAGGTATTTTCCACCAGCTCGCCGTGCTGAATAATACCGATATTGCGGCACAGCATTTCCGCCTCTTCCAGATAGTGGGTGGTGAGAATAATCGTGGTGCCTTTGGCGTTTAAGTCTTTCAGGAATCCCCACATCGAGCGACGCAATTCGATATCGACGCCCGCCGTCGGCTCGTCGAGAATCAATAGCTTAGGCTCATGCATCAATGCGCGGGCGATCATCAGGCGGCGTTTCATCCCACCGGAGAGCATCCGCGCGCGTTCATGACGTTTTTCCCACAGATCGAGCTGTTTTAAATACTTTTCGCTACGTAAAACCGCCTCTTTATGTTCCACGCCGTAATAACCGGCCTGATTCACTACGATCTGTTGCACCGTTTCAAACGGGTTAAAGTTAAACTCCTGTGGCACCAGTCCAAGCTGTCGCTTAGCGTTAACCACGTCTTTTTCCAGGTCGTAACCAAAAACATTAACGCGCCCGGACGTTTTATTAACCAATGAGCTGATAATACCGATGGTGGTCGATTTCCCTGCTCCATTTGGCCCCAGAAGCGCGTAAAAATCCCCCGCTTCGACCTGCAAATCTATGCCGCGCAGCGCCTGAACGCCGCCGGGATAGGTTTTTTTAAGTTGTTGAAGTTCCAGCGCAATGGTCATAAATTCTCACTTACTTTACGTTCTTACACTTTATATATGGTTTAAATAACTACGGAGTTGCCCTATATTAGCCCAACGCACTTATTTGGTTACAGGTCGTTAACTTCCATGAAAGACATAGATACACTCATCAGCAACAATGCACTATGGTCAAAAATGCTGGTGGAAGAGGACCCCGGATTTTTTGAGAAACTGGCGCAAGCGCAAAAACCGCGCTTTCTATGGATTGGATGTTCCGACAGCCGCGTTCCCGCAGAGCGTTTAACCGGGCTTGAACCGGGCGAATTGTTTGTTCACCGTAATGTGGCTAACCTGGTTATTCACACCGATCTGAACTGTCTCTCCGTGGTTCAGTATGCGGTAGATGTTCTGGAAGTTGAGCATATTATCATTTGCGGCCACTCCGGTTGCGGCGGTATCAAGGCTGCGGTAGAAAACCCTGAGCTGGGCTTGATTAATAACTGGTTGCTGCATATCCGCGACATCTGGCTTAAACATAGCTCGCTGTTGGGAAAAATGCCCGAAGAGCAACGTCTGGACGCGCTCTATGAATTGAACGTCATGGAGCAGGTCTATAACCTGGGGCATTCCACCATTATGCAGTCAGCGTGGAAACGCGGGCAGAATGTGACCATTCACGGCTGGGCGTACAGTATCAATGATGGCCTGCTGCGCGATCTTGACGTCACCGCCACCAACAAAAAAACGCTGGAGAACGGCTATCATAAGGGTATCTCCGCCCTAAGTCTGAAATACATTCCCCACCAATAAGCCATTAGCTATAGGCCGGATAAGTCGCTTTAGCGACGCCATCCGGCATTTCTGCTCTTACTCGTCCAGCAGCACCACTTTACCAACATACGGTAGATGGCGATAACGCTGGGCGTAGTCGATACCGTAACCGACTACGAATTCGTCCGGAATCGAAAAGCCAACGAACTCAACCGGCACGTCCACTTCGCGACGAGACGGTTTATCCAGCAGCGTACAAATCGCCAGCGATTTCGGCTCGCGCAGGCCCAGGATTTCACGGACCTTCGACAGCGTATTACCGGAATCAATAATGTCTTCGACAATCAGCACGTCTTTACCGCGAATATCCTCATCCAGATCTTTGAGGATTTTCACGTCGCGGGTGGTGGACATGCCGCTACCATAACTGGAGGCGGTCATAAAATCGACTTCATGAGGAACCTGGACTTCACGGCACAGGTCCGCCATAAACATAAATGAGCCACGCAACAGACCTACCAGCACCATTTCACTGCCGCTGTCTTTATAACGTTCGGTAATCTGACGACCCAGCTCGGCAATACGTGCTTTGATCTCCGCTTCGGGGATCATGACTTCAACAGTATGTTTCATATTTATAACCATATGATTTAAAAACAAATCACTCAATGCCGGTGACTAATAACGCCGCATTGACGCGCAAGGCACGCAGTATAACAGCAAACGTATTCATTCGCGGCATTTGATAAGAAAGCTCATTTTGTGATTACGATCACACATGTTAATTCCTATACTTAATTGCTACTAAAAAATTAACAATTTGGGATGGTGTCTTTTTATGGCAGAAAATAACGCACGATCGCCACGATTACTCGTGACGCTGACGGCCCTCTTTGCAGCGCTTTGTGGGCTGTATCTTCTTATCGGAGGTGTCTGGCTGGTTGCTATTGGCGGTTCCTGGTACTACCCCATCGCGGGCCTCGTGATGCTGGTTGTGGCCGGATTGCTATGGCGCAGTAAACGTGCCGCGCTGTGGCTGTATGCCGCCTTGCTGCTGGCGACAATGATTTGGGGCGTATGGGAAGTCGGGTTCGACTTCTGGGCGCTCACGCCGCGTAGCGATATTCTGGTGTTTTTCGGCATCTGGCTAATATTGCCGTTTGTCTGGCATCGGCTGGTGGTTCCTTCCAGCGGCGCTGTGGCGGCGCTGGTCGTGGCGCTGCTGATTAGCGGCGGCATTCTGACCTGGGCTGGCTTCAACGACCCGCAGGAGATCAACGGTACGCTTCGCGCCGACGCCACGCCCGCCGCAACAAGCTCGTCGATCGCCGACGAAGACTGGCCGGCCTATGGACGTAATCAGGAAGGCCAACGCTATTCACCGCTGAAACAGATCACTGCGGATAACGTTCACCAACTGAAAGAAGCGTGGGTCTTCCGCACCGGCGATCTGAAACAACCCAACGATCCGGGCGAAATCACCAACGAAGTGACCCCGATTAAAGTCGGCGATACGCTTTATCTGTGTACGGCTCACCAGCGTCTGTTCGCGCTGGACGCCGCCAGCGGTAAAGAGAAGTGGCATTTTGATCCTCAGTTGAAGACCGATTCGTCTTTCCAGCATGTGACCTGCCGCGGCGTCTCTTATCATGAGGCCAAAGCGGATACCGCCTCGCCGGAGGTCATCGCCGACTGTCCGCGCCGCATTATCCTCCCGGTCAATGACGGTCGCCTTTTCGCGGTGAATGCCGAAACCGGCAAGCTGTGTGAAACCTTCGCCAACAAAGGCATCCTGAATCTGCAAACCAATATGCCGGACACCACGCCGGGACTGTATGAACCGACGTCGCCGCCGATTATCACCGATAAAACGATCGTCATTGCCGGTTCGGTCACGGATAACTTCTCTACCCGCGAAACGTCCGGCGTTATCCGTGGTTTTGACGTTAATACCGGTAAGCTACTGTGGGCCTTCGATCCGGGGGCGAAAGATCCGAACGCGATTCCAGCCGATGAGCACGCTTTTACCTTTAACTCGCCGAACTCCTGGGCGCCTGCCGCCTATGATGCGAAACTGGATCTGGTCTATCTGCCGATGGGCGTGACCACGCCGGATATCTGGGGCGGTAACCGCACGCCGGAGCAGGAACGTTACGCCAGCTCCATCCTGGCGCTGAATGCCACCACCGGGAAACTGGCCTGGAGTTATCAGACCGTCCATCACGATCTGTGGGATATGGACCTGCCGGCACAGCCGACGCTGGCGGATATCACCGTTAACGGTACCACCGTTCCGGTTATCTATGCGCCAGCGAAAACCGGTAATATCTTTGTGCTCGACAGACGTAATGGCGAGCTGGTCGTGCCCGCTCCGGAAAAACCGGTCCCACAGGGCGCGGCAAAAGGCGACTACGTCGCCAAAACTCAGCCGTTCTCTGATTTAACCTTCCGCCCGAAAAAAGATCTCTCCGGCGCGGATATGTGGGGCGCGACCATGTTCGACCAACTGGTGTGCCGCGTTATGTTCCACCAGTTGCGCTATGAAGGTATCTTCACTCCACCGTCCGAGCAGGGGACATTGGTATTCCCTGGCAACCTGGGGATGTTTGAATGGGGCGGTATTTCCGTCGATCCAGACCGTCAGGTCGCTATCGCTAACCCGATGGCGCTGCCGTTTGTCTCGAAGCTGATCCCACGCGGCCCGGGTAATCCGATGGAGCCGCCGAAAGACGCGAAAGGTACCGGTACAGAAGCAGGTATTCAGCCACAGTACGGCGTACCATTCGGCGTCACGCTGAATCCGTTCCTTTCGCCGTTTGGCCTGCCGTGTAAACAACCGGCCTGGGGCTATATTTCCGCGTTGGATCTGAAGACCAATGAAATCGTATGGAAGAAACGTATAGGGACGCCGCGCGACAGTATGCCGTTCCCGATGCCGGTTCCGGTGCCGTTCAACATGGGGATGCCCATGCTCGGCGGGCCAATCTCAACCGCCGGTAACGTGCTGTTTATCGCCGCGACCGCCGACAACTACCTGCGCGCTTATAACATGAGCAACGGAGAAAAACTGTGGCAGGGACGTTTACCCGCCGGAGGCCAGGCAACGCCGATGACCTATGAGGTAAACGGTAAGCAGTATGTGGTCGTTTCTGCCGGAGGCCACGGTTCGTTTGGTACGAAGATGGGCGACTATATCGTCGCCTATGCTTTGCCTGACGACGCGAAATAACCATTAATGCCCGGCGTATGCCGGGCATTGTGCCGGGTGGCGGCTTCGCCTTACCCGGCCTGCGTCGGAGACAGCGATTAGACCGTAAATCCTAACATCATTCCCGTATCTTCATGTTCTAACAGATGACAGTGCGCCATATAGGCATGTTCCTTCGGCGCGTCGTGATCGAACTTGACCAACACTTCGCTGATACCGCCCTCAACGCGTACCGTATCCTTCCAGCCCGTTCTGTGCGCCGCTGGCGCTTTGCCGTTCTCTGACAGAATACGGAACTGCGTGCCGTGAATATGGAAAGGATGCAGCATCATGTCGCCCACGCCGGAAATCACCCAACGTTCATGTCGGCCTTTTTGCGCCGCGAACATCGGTTTGTTCATATCGAAGACCTGGCCGTTAATAAAGTTAGCGTTATGGAAGTCGAATTTTCCGCCGTGATTCATATTGCCCATCGCGCCATGATTCATCCCGCTGTGATCCATGTTGCCATGATCCATCTCGCCATGCCCCATATTGCCGCCCTGCATATGCGCGTTCATGCTGTCATGATCCATGCCGCTCATCGCCTGAGCGCCATATTTCTTCATCAGCATTTGCATCCCCATCATATCAAGACGCGGGTCCATCGACAGTTTCAGGTTGCGCACCGTTAGCCCTTCCAGCGACGGCAACGCAGGCATCGTCGTCAACGTATCCGGCAGCGTACCGGAGGCGGTAATCCGCAGCGGCTGGATACGCATCACCGGATGCGGTTTATCAAACGGAGCGATCGCCATTCCCATCTGGCTGACCGGCAGGGTCACCAGATCAAAGGCTTTCCCGTCGCTGATATCCACCAGCACTTCAAAACGCTCGCCCATTAATAACGGCAGTTCGGTGACTTTCACCGGCTCCGCCAGCAGGCCGCCGTCGCTGGCAATCACATAAAGCGGACGATTATCGCTGGCGGCGATATTCAGCGAACGCGCATTACAGCCATTTAGCAAGCGCAGACGTAGCCAGCCTTTCGGCGCGGAATGCTGCGGATAGATAGCGCCATTGGTCAGCAGCGTATCGCCAAACCAGCCGACGGCGGCGGTCATAATATCCAGTTGATAATCAATCTGACCATCGGCGGAGAAGCGTTTGTCCTGAATGATCACCGGCACATCATCGATGCCCCACTGTTTCGGCAGGCGCAATTTGCGAATCTCGTCATCTTCAATCAGCACCAGTCCGGCAAGGCCCATCGCCACCTGGCGCCCGGTTTTGCCGTGTTTATGCGGATGAATCCAGCAGGTCGCGGCGCGTTGCTCCGGCGTAAACGTCACCGTGCGGGTTCCGCCTGCGGGAATAATCCCCTGCGGGCCGCCGTCGACGATGCCCGGAATCTCCAGACCATGCCAGTGAAGCGTCGTGTCTTCGGCCAGTTGGTTATGGATATCAACGGTCACACTTTTTCCTTTGTGAAGCTGTACCGCTGGCCCCAGCAAATTACCGTTGTAGCCCCAGGTTGTCGCGTTCTTACCGGCGAATGTCGACTGTCCGGCTTTAACAATTAACTGCATACGGTTGCTCGCATCTGCCGTTAACAGGTCAGGAATAGGCAACGCGGGACGTTCGGCGGCAAAAGCGGCGCGGCTCCACAGCGGCAGCGCTGATGCAACCCCCAGCGCCACTGAATATTTTAAGAAATCACGGCGTAACATAATCATTTCCTTATAATGAACAGGCGGGTGTCTAAGCTTAGACCCTGCCCTAACGGGAAGGTCAAGCCAGCAACACGTCTTTACCATTCCTGACAGCAATACAATAAGAATGAAAACGCCGCGACCAATCCTGATAATAAAAGTCGTCGCTACGTTCTCAGTATGCTAACGTTGACTTTCCCTGATGCCGTGGTAGAAGCAATGAAGACGTTTTTCAGACCCGTGTTGTTTGGCAGCCTGATGGCCTTATGCGCAAATAGCTATGCGCTTACTGAATCCGAAGCTGAAGATATGGCCGATTTAACGGCGGTTTTCGTTTTTCTGAAAAATGACTGTGGTTACCAAAATTTACCCAACAGTCAGATTCGCCGTGCGCTGGTCTTTTTTGCCCAGCAAAATCAGTGGGACCTGAGTAACTACGACACCTTCGATATGAAATCGTTGGGCGAAGACAGCTACCGCGATCTTAGCGGCATCGGTATTCCGGTCGCTAAAAAATGCAAAGCTCTGGCCCGCGATTCTCTGAGCCTGTTAGCCTACGTTAAATAATCCTCCGCGATCCTATTGCTGAAATAATGACCGTGCATCCACGGTCATTGTTAGCTATGATGTTGCGCCCTTTTTTTACGGGTGTTAACAATGGAGGTATCAGCCAATGGCCGAAAATACGATGTGGCATGAAACGCTACACGACCAGTTTGGTCAGTACTTTGCCGTAGACAACGTTCTGTATCATGAAAAAACCGATCACCAGGATTTAATCATCTTTGAAAAC
This sequence comes from Salmonella sp. A7, assembly GCF_020181675.1. Lineage (NCBI taxonomy): Bacteria > Pseudomonadati > Pseudomonadota > Gammaproteobacteria > Enterobacterales > Enterobacteriaceae > Salmonella > Salmonella sp. A7. The sequence goes on from NZ_CP084001.1 coordinate 3,686,530, forward strand.
GCCGCTTTTGGCCGCGTGATGGCGCTGGACGGCGTGGTACAGACCACCGAACGCGACGAGTTTATTTATCATGAAATGATGACCCACGTCCCGCTGCTGGCGCACGGTCATGCGAAACACGTTCTGATTATCGGCGGCGGCGACGGCGCAATGCTACGTGAAGTTACCCGGCATAAAAATGTCGAAACCATCACCATGGTGGAGATCGACGCTGGCGTAGTCTCGTTTTGCCGCCAGTATTTACCCAACCACAATGCCGGCAGCTACGACGATCCGCGCTTTACGCTGGTAATCGACGACGGCGTGAATTTCGTCAATCAGACCCATCAGACCTTTGATGTGATCATTTCCGACTGTACCGATCCGATAGGCCCCGGCGAAAGCCTGTTTACCTCCGCCTTTTATGAAGGCTGTAAGCGTTGCCTGAATCCGGGCGGCATTTTTGTCGCCCAGAACGGCGTGTGCTTCCTGCAACAGGATGAAGCGCTCGACAGCCACCGCAAACTGAGTCATTACTTCAGCGATGTCGGCTTCTACCAGGCGGCGATTCCGACCTATTACGGCGGCATCATGACCTTCGCCTGGGCGACGAACAACGACGCTCTTCGTCACCTGTCGAGCGAAATTATTCAGGCGCGTTTTCATGCCGCCGGCCTCAAATGTCGCTATTACAACCCGGCTATTCATGCCGCTGCATTTGCGCTACCGCAATATCTACATGACGCACTGTCCGCACAGTGACGTTAAGGAGGTGATAAAAATTGAAAAAGCTGAAACTGCATGGCTTTAACAATCTGACGAAAAGCCTGAGTTTTTGTATTTACGATATCTGCTACGCCAAAACCGCAGAAGAGCGCGATGGCTATATCGCCTATATCGATGAACTCTATAACGCCAACCGACTGACCGAGATCCTGTCGGAGACATGCTCCATTATCGGCGCGAACATCCTGAACATCGCCCGTCAGGATTATGAACCCCAGGGCGCCAGCGTCACGATTCTGGTGAGCGAAGAGCCGATCGACCCGAAACTTATCGATCAAACCGAACATCCCGGCCCGCTGCCGGAAACCGTGGTGGCGCACCTCGATAAGAGCCATATCTGTGTGCATACCTATCCGGAAAGCCATCCGGAAGGCGGGCTATGCACCTTTCGCGCCGACATCGAAGTGTCAACCTGCGGGGTGATTTCACCGCTAAAAGCGCTCAATTACCTGATCCACCAGCTAGAGTCCGATATTGTCACCATCGATTACCGCGTGCGCGGCTTTACGCGCGACGTCAACGGTATGAAGCACTTTATCGATCATGAGATTAATTCTATTCAGAATTTTATGTCGGAAGATATGAAGTCGCTGTATGACATGGTGGATGTAAACGTCTATCAGGAAAATATTTTCCATACCAAGATGCTGCTTAAGGAGTTCGATCTTAAGCACTACATGTTTCACACCAAACCGGAAGATCTCACTGAAACCGAACGCCAGGAGATCACCGCCGCGCTGTGGAAAGAGATGCGCGAGATTTACTACGGCCGCAATATTTCTGCGGTCTGATTCACCACTGGCAGCGCCTGACGGCGCTGTCACTCCGGCTGCACCAGCGTTAGCGCAAAAGCGCGCCCTTTCAGTTCAACCTGCGCTGACGGCGGCAGATTGACGTCGGTAATCACATCATTAAAGCGCTCAAGCGGCACCACATTAAAGAGCGAATGCACGCCATACTTACTGCTGTCCGCCAGCAACACTTTGCGCTGCGCATTAGCAATAATCTCCTGTTTAAGCCCGGCCTTATCTTCCGTTGGGGTCGTCACGCCCGTTTTTACCCCCCATGAATTACAGCTCATAAACGCGATGTTCGGATAAACGCTGCGCAACAGCTTACGCCCATGCTCACCGATACAGGACTGACTGCTGTCATCGATACGACCGCCGACAATCGTCACTTCAATTTGCCGGAACTCAGCTAAAAACAGCGCAATATGCAGATCGACGGTGATGACCCGCAGCGGAAGATGGGTTAAGCATTTCGCCAGCTCCATCATTGTCGTACCGGCATCCAGCACGACGGCATCGCCAGCATTCACCAGCGATGCGGCAACGCGTGCGATCGCCCGTTTTTCAGCAGGCGATCGCAGTTGTTTTTCATTGGTGGTGGGCTGGGCGGGTTCAAAACGCCGCAGCGCCACGCCGCCATGACTACGGCTGATCACGCCCTGCTCATCCAGCTTGATCAAATCGCGACGGATAGTGGCTGGCGATGCGTCAACCGCCTCAACCAGCTGTTCTACCGTAACCAGCGTATGGTTTTTCAGATACGCCACAATGAGATCCAGACGGTGTTGTCCTTTCATAACAGGGAATTATGCCAGTTGCATTGCCAGTTTGATCGATACGGCCATGCTCTCAGATTTTGCTTTTCCCGTCCAGGCGATATCAAATGCGGTGCCATGATCGGCAGAGGTCCGAATAAACGGCAGCCCCGCGGTGATATTCACGCCATCATAAAAGCCAAGCAATTTCAACGGGATATGCCCCTGATCATGATACATCGCCACCACCATATCATACTGTCCCTCATAAGCCTGGAGAAATACAGTATCCGGCGGGCACGGCCCATAAACGTCCATACCTTTTGCGCGGGCATCGGTAATGGCTGGCGTCAGGATACGCGTCTCTTCATCGCCAAACAGGCCATTCTCGCCCGCATGAGGATTCACGCCTGCCACGGCGATACGCGGTTTAACGTAACCCACACGCTTGAGGAAAGTATCAGCAATGCCAATCACCGTTTCGACACGCACGGTACTTAACGTATCAAGGAATTTACGCAGCGCGATATGCGTTGAAACGTGAATCACTTTTAGTTTATCGGTGTAAAGTACCATCGCGTAATCGCGGCTATGGGTCAGGGTCGCGAGCAGCTCGGTATGGCCCGGATAGTTGTGCCCCGCCAGGTGCAGCGCCTCTTTATTCAGCGGCGCGGTAGCGATAGCCTGTACGTCACCCCGTAACGCTAACTCGGTGGCGCGCTTCACGCAGCGATACGCTAAATCCCCCGCCTGCGCCTGAACTTTCCCGGCCTCCAGCGCCTCCGGCTGCGCCAGCGGCTCATCAATCACATGAATGATGCCGGGCGCAAAACGCGCTTCGGCAACCCGTTCAATGGCCCGTAACTCGACGTTCGGCGTAATGCCCTTCGCCTGTAAACGTTTCAACGTTGCGAGGCATCCAATAACCACCAGCGGCGCGCCGTTGAGACCGTCTTCGCTTAGCGCTTTAACAATAATTTCCGGCCCAATGCCCGCTGGATCGCCCATGGTAATGGCAACGGTTTTAGTCTCCACAATACATCTCCTCAATATAATAAAGCGCGTCACACAACGTACTGTCTGAACCGAATCCGCCCGCTTTGGTAATGACCGGCAGATCGTCAATTTCGCTGTTTACAAACGTTCCACAGGGAATACAGGGCGCCACCTCGCTCTGAATGCGATAACCTTCAGCGCCAAGCGCGCCGGCGACGGCGGTAGCGATATCGCCGCCGGTCAGAAACAACCCGCCAATCCGCGCCTGCTCGATAATGTTTAACGTGACGACGCCAAGCCGCTGGCTCAGTCGCTCGCCCAATTGCTGACGGCTCATCGCGGATTTTTCGCACAGCGCGTCGATTAACTGTCGATCTTCTGCGCGACGGCTGGTGCGTAATATCGTATGTCGATGCTGACTTAACAGCGCGCAGGCCTGCTCTACGACAGACGCGATTTCCTGCTCCGCGCTATCCGACACCATGCGCGCGGCATCGATATCCACGACCTCCGCACGTCCCCGGCACAGCGCATTATCCACCTGACGTCGCGTGGCTTCGCTCATCGAACCGGCCACCACCAGCACCGGCAGCCGCTGCCGGTCTTGCATAAAAAGTTCAACCGGCAACGCATTCGCCAGACCCGCTGCGCCGACGAGCAGCGGCATCGACGGTTGTTCGCACGCCGCTTGCGCAATCAACGTCAGGTCCCGCTCTTCCACCGCATCCACGACGATAATCCCTTCGCCCTCAGCCGCATAAGCCGTAAGTAAGGCGCTTAACCCACCGCGTCGAACATCCTGCAAAAAGACTTCATACACAGGGATCTCACTTTGCAACGCCACTATCTCGGCAATACGGGAAGAGACAATGGGCGTTTTCGGATCGCTGGCAAATTCGGTTTCCAGTAGCGGGACGCCATTAACCAGACATTTTCCTTCAAGCGTCGTGCGTCCAGCCGCAGGGATCGCGGCGGCGATAACGGCCAGTTTTCGCTGACTGGCGCGCATAGCCGCCGTCACTTCGGCTCCGATATTGCCGCGAAATGTAGAGTCGATTTTTTTGTACACCAGCGGCGCTGGCGATGTCTCACACCACGGGGAAAGCGCGGCATAAACGGCAGATGCCGCCTGATCTGCGGGCATCGCCCGGCTTTCGGTGTTAATGACTAACACATCGGCGCGGCGGGACGGTTTTTGCGACGCGCTCAACATGACTTCCGTTCTCGCCCCCTTCTTCGCCAACTGGACGCCGGTATCATTCGATCCGGTAAAATCGTCGGCGATGACTATCATTTTCATGCGTTTTTCTCCAAAGAAGCCTGACGCGCCTGTTTTTTCGCAACCCAGGAGGTCAACACTGGCGTCAGGATTGCCGTGGTGATCACCGAGGCGGCAATCAGCGGAGCGGCAGCAGCGGCCACCTCGGCGAGCGAAGGGTCGGCCTGCGCAATAGCCAGCGGCGTCGCAACGGCATTACCCGCGGTGCTGGAGGCCGCCGCCCCGGCAATGCCAGTTCCGCCAACCAGACGATCTGCGCGGATATTAAAGAAACCGCCAACGAACGTTGTCAGCACGCCGAGCAGAATTCCGGCAAGTCCGCCTTGCAGTAACATTTCCAGGTTGATGCCCGCCCCCAGCGCAAAAGCAAAGAAAGGAATGAGCAGCGGGCCGCCTTTGGTCAAAAAATCGCGCATATGAGGATCAAGATTGCCGAGGATCATGCCGACAACCAGCGGAACCAGCACCGCCACCAGCGCCATAATGGGAATGTTCGCCATCCCTGCCGCGCCCAGCGCAATCATCGTAAAGAAAGGGCCATCATTAAGAGACAAAATAGAGATAGCGCCGACATCGCGCTCATTGCCGAATTCGCCTACCAGCGCAGCATAAAGTCCGCCATTCGAATTGCTCATCGCCGCGATAATCGCCACGCCGCTCAGGCCAAAAATACCCTCCGCGCCGAAAAGATGCTCCACGCCCAGGCCAATCCCGATGGCGACAAGCAACTTAGTGAGCGTAATCGTCCCGCCCTGCAATAGCGCCTGGGGCGCGGCTTTCACACTGATACCGGCTCCCATACACAGCAGAAAAGCGCCAATCAGCGGCGCCGCGCCGTTTTTAAATAAGGCGGTGGTAAAACCGCCAATCTCAAGCGCCTGCGGAGCGAAGGTGTTAATGACTGCGCCAATAACGAGCGGTACGACCATCATGCCGCCGGGTACGCGCTCTATTGCTTTTTTGATGTTCATGGTCTTACCGCCTGTTGCTTGTTGTGATTGAATAAAATCATAACGATTATATTCAATCAAATTAAGATCACAAACGCGTCAGATCACAGTTTTAAAATGATTAATAAAAATCAAAAAATCATTCTGCAATAAAAAAGCCGGGATACTCCCGGCTGGAATGTGTGGTGATTTCGTTTCCACTACCGCCCCCAACTGTCCGTCGACTGGCGTTGCGGGACAATAACGAAGAGAGGGTCAGGCTTTACTGACGAATTCCCGATACGCGGCGACGACCCGTAGAAAATCCTCCATGCCGCACAGGGATAAACTCTCTTCATCGTAATAACTCATCCCCTCTTCCATCTCATCGCCGGAAAAATCCAGCTGATTGGCGCGAATCATCACCTCTTCGCCGTCCATCCAGATCGTGTATTCATGCCCTGCTCGTTGCCAGGAGCGTTCGCTGCCTTTGACCGTACGCGCGGCTTGTTCTACTTCATCCAGTAGCGAGAGGTTGTCTTTAACCTCTTCATTAAACCAGTGACCGACCACCTCGTGGCCCATCGACATTCGTACTTTTACCCCTCCGGTAACGTCGCGCAGAAATTCGTAATCCATAATTGTTTTCCTCTGCAAAGCCCTTACAGTCATTATCGCAGCAGCGGAGAAGAAAAAAAGCGGGAACAGCAGGCGGAATGAAAATAAAAACCCACCGCAGTTGCGATGGGTGTTGTAGGCCCGGTAAGCGTAGCCGCCACCGGGCAATAAGAGGCGTAGGCATGGTAAGCCTGACGCCGTCAGGCAAATTAAACCGCAGTCTGGAAAATCACGCCGTCCGCTTTCTCAGTGTACTGAGAGAGCTGGTCGAAGTTCAGGTAACGGTAAGTATCCACCGCCGTCTTATCCACCTGCGCCACAAAGGTCTGGTACTCTTCCGGCGTCGGCAGTTTGCCGATCAGCGCCGCCACCGCCGCCAGCTCCGCAGAAGCCAGGAAGACGTTCGCACCGGTACCTAAACGGTTCGGGAAGTTACGGGTAGAGGTAGAGACCACCGTCGCACCGTCAGCCACACGCGCCTGGTTACCCATACACAGGGAACAACCAGGGATCTCAATACGCGCACCGCTCTTACCGAACACACTGTAGTAACCTTCTTCGGTGAGCTGCGCGGCGTCCATACGGGTTGGCGGCGCTACCCACAGGCGGGTTGGCAACTGGCCTTTATGGTTATCCAGCAGCTTACCGGCGGCACGGAAGTGGCCGATGTTGGTCATGCAGGAGCCGATGAACACTTCGTCGATCTTCTCGCCCTGCACGTCAGACAGCAGACGCGCGTCGTCCGGATCGTTCGGCGCACACAGGATTGGCTCTTTGATATCCGCCAGATCGATGTCGATCACTGCCGCGTATTCCGCGTCAGCATCGGCTTCCAGCAGTTGCGGGTCCGCCAGCCATTTTTCCATACCCTGGATACGGCGTTCCAGCGTACGACGGTCGCCGTAGCCTTCCGCAATCATCCACTTCAGCAGGACGATGTTGGAGGTCAGGTATTCAATGATCGGCTCTTTGTTCAGCTTGATGGTACAGCCTGCCGCGGAACGCTCGGCGGACGCATCGGTCAGCTCAAATGCCTGCTCAACTTTCAGATCCGGCAGACCTTCAATTTCCAGAATGCGGCCAGAGAAGATGTTTTTCTTGCCTTTCTTCTCAACGGTCAGCAGGCCCTGTTTGATGGCGTACAGCGGAATGGCATGGACCAGATCGCGCAGGGTGATGCCCGGCTGCATTTTGCCTTTGAAGCGCACCAGAACGGATTCCGGCATATCCAGCGGCATCACGCCGGTCGCGGCAGCAAATGCCACCAGGCCAGATCCCGCCGGGAAGGAGATGCCGATCGGGAAACGGGTATGGGAGTCGCCGCCGGTCCCCACGGTGTCCGGCAGCAGCATACGGTTCAGCCAGGAGTGGATAACGCCGTCGCCCGGACGCAGAGAGACACCGCCACGGTTCATAATGAAGTCCGGCAGCGTGTGGTGCGTGGTCACGTCAACCGGCTTCGGATAGGCTGCGGTGTGACAGAACGACTGCATGACCAGATCGGCGGAGAATCCCAGACAGGCCAGGTCTTTCAGCTCATCGCGGGTCATCGGGCCAGTAGTATCCTGAGAACCGACGGAGGTCATTTTCGGTTCGCAGTATGCGCCCGGACGGATACCTTTCACGCCGCAGGCGCGACCGACCATTTTCTGCGCCAGCGAGAAGCCACGGCTGCTTTCCGCCACGTCTTTTGCCTGACGGAATACATCAGAGTGCGGCAGACCCAGCGCTTCACGCGCTTTGGTGGTCAGGCCACGGCCGATGATCAGCGGAATACGGCCACCGGCACGCACTTCGTCGATCAGCACGTCGGTTTTCAGTTCGAAGGTTGCCAGTAGCTCGCCGGTTTCGTGGTTGCGCACTTCGCCTTTGTACGGGTAGACGTCAATCACATCGCCCATATTCAGGTTAGAAACGTCAACTTCAATCGGCAGTGCGCCCGCATCTTCCATAGTGTTAAAGAAGATAGGCGCAATTTTGCCGCCGAGGCACAGACCGCCGCCGCGCTTGTTCGGCACGTTCGGGATGTCATCGCCCATGAACCACAGCACGGAGTTGGTCGCGGATTTACGGGAAGAACCGGTGCCCACCACGTCACCCACGTAGGCCAGCGGGTAGCCTTTTTTCTGCAATGCTTCGATTTGTTTGATGGGGCCAACAACGCCTGGCTGATCCGGCTCAATGCCTTCACGGGCGTTTTTCAGCATCGCCTGCGCATGTAACGGGATATCCGGTCTCGACCACGCATCCGGCGCCGGAGAGAGATCGTCGGTATTCGTTTCGCCGGTCACTTTGAAAACAGTGACGGTGATTTTTTCCGCCAGCGGCGGACGGCTCAGGAACCATTCGGCGTCAGCCCAGGATTGCATCACCTGTTTGGCGTATTCATTGCCCGCTTTGGCTTTCTCTTCTACGTCGTAGAAGTTATCGAACATCAGCAGGGTGTGGGACAGCGCTTTGGCCGCAATCGGCGCCAGTTTCGCATCGTCCAGCGCATCAATCAGCGGATGAATGTTGTAACCACCCTGCATAGTGCCCAGCAGTTCAATGGCTTTTTCTGGGGAGACCAGCGGGGAGGTGGTGTCGCCTTTCGCGACAGCAGCGAGAAAACCGGCTTTAACATAAGCGGCTTCATCTACGCCAGGAGGAACGCGGTTGATCAACAGGTCTAACAGGAATTCTTCTTCGCCCACAGGCGGGGTCTTCAGCAGCTCGACAAGCGCAGCCATTTGGGTTGCGTCTAAAGGTTTCGGCACAATCCCCTGGGCAGCACGCTCAGCTACGTGCTTACGGTATTCTTCTAGCACGACGATATCTCCTCGCTCTCATTGTCATAATGCGGCGCTTTTGTTGATGGGCGATTCTCTTCACGCTCCTGTGAGACAGTAGTTAGTAGGGTAAATGCCCGGTACCGCATACGGCACAATAACAGGATTTTCTTTAAGTGTTAATCTGTTTACAAAAAAGCAACATAAAAAAGTGGCTGAATCGTTAAGGATGGTCTAATGCTCTACTGAGACGGGAGCTACAGCCATAAATGCTTACCTCATTTCGTGCTTTGATCGTCACGTAACGTTATCGATCCCAACATTAGCTAAAAATTAAACTATCGTCCCTTTATACTCACGCGAAACTGCACCCCGTCGGCGGCAGGCATAATGACCATAGCGATTCTCTGGAATCGGGAGAGATAAAATGACGTTGCCCTTTAAACCCCATCTCATTGCCCTTGTCTGCAGTGCCGGGTTATTTGCCGCTTCGGGCGTACTGTATGTTAAAAGCCGCGCTCCCGAAGCGCCCGCGCAGGCGGCAGCTCCCGCCCCTGAGCCAACGCAGACCGCTGTGCCCGCGCCTGTCGCGAAAACGACCTTTACCACTGCGCAAATCGATCAATGGGTCGCGCCTGTCGCGCTTTATCCCGATGCCCTGCTTTCGCAGGTGCTCATGGCCTCCACCTACCCGGCGAACGTGGTTCAGGCCGTCCAGTGGTCGCGAGATAACCCCACGCTGCAGGGCGATGCCGCTATTCAGGCGGTGGCCAGCCAACCGTGGGATCCCAGCGTCAAATCGCTGGTCGCCTTTCCCCAGTTGATGGCGCTTATGGGCGAGAATCCGCAATGGGTGCAAAACCTGGGCGATGCGTTCTTAGCCCAGCCACAGGATGTGATGGATGCGGTGCAAAGGTTGCGTCTACTCGCTCAACAAACCGGTTCGCTAAAATCAACGCCACAGCAAACCGTCACCAGCGTGCCGAAGTCCAGCGCTTCTACCGCCGTCACGACGACAACCACCACATCCGCCAGTACGCCAGCGACACCGTCGACCGTCATCAAAATTGAACCCGCGAATCCGCAGGTGGTGTACGTGCCGAACTATAACCCCGCGACGGTGTATGGCGCCTGGCCCAATACCGCTTATCCGCCGGTGTATTTACCGCCCCCTCCGGGACAGCAGTTTGCCGATAGTTTTGTTAAAGGTTTTGGTTATAGTCTGGGCGTCGCCACCACCTATGCGTTGTTCAGCAGCATAGACTGGGATGACGACGATCATCACCACCATGACGACGACCATCATGATGATGATTACCATCATGGTGGTAACGGTTATCAACACAATGGCGATAATATCAATATCAATGTCAATAATTTCAACCGGATATCCGGGCAAAACCTGCCGGGCCAAACGATGGGCTGGCAGCATAATCCCGCCTGGCGCAATGGCGTCCCCTATCCGAATAATACCGTTGCGCAACGGTTCCATCCCACCAATGTTAACGGCGGGTTAAGCGCAACGCAGCAAGCGCCAGTGTCTCGCGACAGTCAGCGCCAGGCGGCCATGACGCAATTCCAACAGCGCAGCCATACAGCGAACGCTTCTTTGCCAGCGCCAGGCACCCGCGATGCCCAGCGTAAAGCGGCCTCACAACAATTAAATCAGATAGCCCGGCGTAATAATTATCGCGGTTATGACAATCAGTATGACAGCGCGCGTCGACAGACGGCGCAGCAGCATAGCGCGACGCTGAAATCCCAGACGCAGCAGCATCCCTTATCGCAGCAACAGCGTAACGCGGCGCATCAGCGGATCGCATCCTCTACGCCGCAGCAGCGTCAGGCATTTCGCCAGAATATGCACGCCAATGTGTTTAGCGGGAACGACAGTCGATCGCCGTCATGGCAATCGCAACAGCTACGCGGCCTGGAAAGCCGTCGCGGCAGCCACTTAAACACCGAGCAACACGCCGCCGCGCGGGAACATTTTTCTGAACATCATGAATTTCATCGCCGTTAACCGGAGCAGATAATGAAAAAGGTTATGTTAAGCGCTCTGTTACTGTCGTTACCCTTGCTGGGCTACGCGCAGGAACGGTTCCCCTCCCCGGAAGCGGCCGCCAGTGCCTTCGCCGCGGCGGTAGCCGGAAAAAACGAAACGCAGCTTACCGCGCTACTGGGCGATGACTGGCGGCAATTTCTGCCGCCGGAAGGCGCCGATCCCGAGGCCGTGGCCCGCTTCAACCGTGACTGGCGCGAAGGCCATCGCATTGTACAAAAAGACAATACGGCGCACCTGAATGTCGGACGAGAAGACTGGCAGCTCCCGGTGCCCATGGTGAAAGAGGCTGGCGGCTGGCGCTTTGATATGGCGGCAGCCGGGAATGAGATCCTCACCCGTACTATTGGGCGAAATGAACTTTCTACCTTACAGGCTATGCATGCTTACGTTGATGCGCAGCAGGACTATTACTTACAAAACCATCGCTGGGCGCACAGGATAATCAGTAGCGAAGGCCAAAAAGATGGCCTGTACTGGCCAACCAAAGCAGGCGACGCCCCCAGTCCCTTAGGCCCAAACTTTAGCCCCGCAGCGCCAGATGAGGGTTACCACGGCTACCATTTCCGTATTATCAGCGATAACGACGGTCACGGCGCGGCGCTTCTGGCCTGGCCGATGCATTACGGCGAAACCGGGGTGATGAGTTTTATGGTCAACCAGGACGATCGTATTTATCAGGCGGATTTAGGCAAAGAGACGGAGAGTAAAGTTCAGGCTATCACGCGTTTTGCGCCAGACGCGCAGTGGCAGGTCGCCGAATAACCCGTAAGCGCCTGGCGTTATCGCCAGGCCATGATCATTAGCCCTGATGCGGCATTAATTCCGGGTGGCCTTGTACCGGCGGCTTGTTGCTGGTCAGCGCGGCTTCATCAGCCTGAATGCTGCCGGAATTGGCCGCCCATACGCCTTCATGCGTGTGGGTGATCTGCTGATGCTGCGCATTCAAATCCTCGCCCATTGCCGCAATATGCGTACTTTCCGTACCGCCGCTGTTAGTCGCCCAGGGGATGACGGGATCGCTGGCAAATGCCATGCCGGAGATCAACGTCGCGGTTAGCGCTGCTGTTGTCAGAAAAAGTTTCATATATCAAACCTCATAATTAGCTCGCTATTATTTTATAGCGTTACTAATTTCAGGGTGATGACAAAGTAAGGAGAGGTATTTCTTATGAAACAATTAGTTGGTCGAAAATGACTGACAAAGGCACTACCGACGGCATAAGGTTTGAAAAGCGCACTGCTGCGGAAAAGATAAATTTTGCGGTTTCGTTATCCTTCGCCATCATTTGACACATCTGATTTGCCATGCATAAAAAAAGCGGCTGTAAAGCCGCTTTTCTGTGTCGAATGGCGCATTGCCACCTACAGAAGATTATTTCTTCTTCGCTTTCGGGTTCGGCAGGTCAGTAATGCTACCTTCGAAGATTTCCGCCGCCAGGCCCACGGACTCATGCAGAGTCGGGTGCGCATGAATGGTCAGCGCGATGTCTTCCGCGTCACAGCCCATTTCGATCGCCAGACCGATTTCACCCAGCAGCTCGCCGCCGTTGGTGCCGACAATCGCCCCGCCGATCACGCGGTGAGATTCTTTGTCGAAAATCAGTTTGGTCATACCGTCTGCGCAGTCAGAAGCGATAGCACGGCCAGAAGCTGCCCACGGGAAGGTGGCGGTTTCATAGCTGATGCCTTTTTCTTTCGCTTCTTTCTCGGTCAGGCCAACCCATGCCACTTCTGGCTCGGTGTACGCGATAGACGGGATAACCTTCGGATCGAAGTAGTGTTTCTTCCCGGCGATAACTTCAGCGGCAACGTGGCCTTCGTGAACGCCTTTATGCGCCAGCATCGGCTGACCGACGATATCGCCGATAGCGAAGATGTGCGGCACGTTGGTGCGCAGCTGTTTGTCGACGCGGATAAAGCCACGGTCGTCAACTTCCACGCCAGCTTTGCCCGCGTCGAGGTTTTTACCGTTCGGCACACGACCGATCGCCACCAGAACCGCATCATAACGCTGCGCTTCAGCCGGGGCTTTTTTGCCTTCCATCGAAACGTAGATACCGTCTTCTTTCGCTTCAACGGCAGTTACTTTGGTTTCCAGCATCAGGTTGAATTTCTTGCTGATGCGCTTGGTGAAGACTTTAACGATGTCTTTATCAGCCGCCGGGATAACCTGGTCGAACATTTCAACCACGTCAATCTCTGAACCCAGCGCGTGGTATACGGTACCCATTTCCAGACCGATGATACCGCCGCCCATGACCAGCATACGCTTCGGCACTTCTTTCAGTTCCAGAGCGTCGGTAGAATCCCATACGCGCGGGTCTTCATGCGGAATAAACGGTAATTGGATCGGACGAGAACCTGCCGCGATGATCGCGTTGTCGAAGTTGATCACGGTTTTGCCGTTTTCGCCTTCAACTTCCAGGGTGTTCGCCCCGGTGAATTTACCCAGACCGTTGACCACTTTCACTTTACGGCCTTTGGCCATACCCGCCAGACCGCCGGTCAGCTGCGTGATCACTTTCTCTTTCCAGGTACGAATCTTGTCGATATCGGTTTTCGGCTCACCGAAGACGATACCGTGTTCAGCCAGCGCTTTGGCTTCTTCGATAACTTTTGCTACGTGCAGCAGCGCTTTAGAAGGGATACAGCCGACGTTCAGACAAACACCGCCAAGGGTGCTGTAACGTTCTACAATTACGGTTTCCAGACCTAAATCAGCGCAACGGAAAGCGGCAGAATAGCCTGCCGGGCCCGCCCCAAGTACCACGACCTGAGTTTTGATTTCAGTACTCATCATGACCTCTTTATTTGTATCCGGCGGTCCGGGGTACTTGATCGCCCATCATCCACCGGGTCGTTCTATCCGCCCGTATCTTACAAAATTGTTAACAATTTTGAAACAACAAACGGATCACGAATTATCGCTTTCGCTAATAACCTCACAAAATACATGAGATTATCAAAAAAAAGCCGGCCGTCGGGCCGGCTTTTTCGCTTACATCACCAGACGGCGAATGTCAGACAACATATTGTTGATAATGGTAATGAAACGCGCACCATCAGCACCATCGATCACACGGTGGTCGAAGGAAAGAGAGATAGGCATCATCAGACGCGGCACAAACTCTTTCCCATTCCACACCGGTTCCATCGCCGACTTAGAAACGCCGAGGATAGCCACTTCCGGCGCGTTAACAATCGGCGCGAAGTGGGTAGTTCCCAGGCCGCCGATGCTGGAGATAGTGAAGCAACCACCCTGCATTTCGCCAGCGGTCAGCTTACCATCACGCGCTTTTTTGGAGATGGTGGTCAGTTCGCGAGACAGCTCGGTCACGCTCTTCTTATTCACGTCTTTAAAGACCGGAACCACCAGGCCATTCGGGGTATCAACCGCCACGCCGATGTTGATATATTTTTTCAGGGTCAGACGCTGACCGTCTTCGGACAGAGAGCTGTTGAAGCGCGGCATCTGTTCCAGAGCAGCGGCAACCGCTTTCATGATGAAGACCACTGGCGTGTATTTCACGTCCAGTTTGCGCTTCTCAGCTTCGGCGTTCTGCTGTTTACGGAACGCTTCCAGATCGGTGATATCGGTTTTGTCGAAGTGCGTAACGTGCGGGATCATCACCCAGTTACGGCTCAGGTTCGCGCCAGAGATTTTCTGGATACGGCCCAGTTCCACTTCTTCAACTTCACCAAACTTGCTGAAGTCCACTTTCGGCCACGGCAGCATACCCGGGATACCGCCGCCCGCAGCAGCCGGCGCAGCTTCCGCGCGTTTGATAGCATCTTTCACGTAAGCCTGAACGTCTTCGCGCAGAATACGGCCTTTACGACCAGTCCCTTTCACTTTCGCCAGGTTGACGCCAAACTCACGCGCCAGGCGGCGAATCAGCGGAGTAGCGTGAACGTAAGCGTCGTTTTCAGCGAACTCAGACTTGCCTTCCGCTTTGGCAGCCGGGGCAGCAGGCTTCTCAGCTTTCGCCGCCGGAGCCGGTGCCGCCGCTTCCTGTTTAGCCGGAGCGGCCGCAGGCGCTGCGCCTTCTACTTCGAAGACCATAATCAGAGAACCGGTTTTCACTTTGTCGCCGGTGCTGATTTTGATTTCTTTCACGGTGCCCGCGAACGGCGCAGGCACTTCCATGGAGGCTTTGTCGCCTTCCACGGTGATCAGCGACTGTTCAGCGGCAACTTTATCGCCGACTTTGACCATCACTTCGGTGACTTCAACTTCGTCGCCGCCGATATCCGGTACGTTAACGTCTTTCACGCCCGTCGCTGCTGCAGGAGCAGCCGCAGCCGGAGCGGCTTCCGCTTTCGCTGGTGCTGCGGCAGGCGCTGCGCCCGCCACTTCGAAGACCATAATCAGTGAGCCGGTAGACACTTTATCACCGGTGTTCACTTTGATCTCTTTCACGGTGCCCGCGAACGGCGCCGGCACTTCCATAGAGGCCTTGTCACCTTCGACGGTGATCAGCGACTGTTCAGCTTCAACGGTGTCGCCCACTTTCACCATCACTTCAGTCACTTCAACTTCGTCACTGCCGATATCCGGAACGTGAACGTCTTTCGCCGCTGCCGCAGCAGGTGCTGCTGCCGGAGCCGCTTCTTTCTTCTCTTCTGCCTTAGCAGGTGCAGCGTCAGCTGCACCGTCGGCGGAATCGAAAA
The DNA here is from genome assembly GCF_020181675.1 of Salmonella sp. A7. Lineage (NCBI taxonomy): Bacteria > Pseudomonadati > Pseudomonadota > Gammaproteobacteria > Enterobacterales > Enterobacteriaceae > Salmonella > Salmonella sp. A7. Next base: position 3,702,167 of record NZ_CP084001.1, read on the forward strand.
TCATGATAAGTGCACCGGTCTCGGTTTTGTCGCCGACAGAGACTTTGATCTCTTTCACGACGCCAGCCTGCGGAGACGGGACTTCCATAGAGGCTTTGTCGCCTTCTACGGTGATCAGCGACTGTTCAGCTTCCACTTTGTCGCCCACTTTGACCAGAATCTCGGTGATTTCAACTTCATCTGTCCCGATGTCCGGTACTTTGATTTCGATAGCCATTATTCTTTTACCTCTTACGCCAGACGCGGGTTAACTTTATCTGCATCGATGTTGAATTTGGTAATCGCATCCGCTACCACTTTCTTGTCGATTTCGCCACGTTTAGCCAGTTCGCCCAGCGCTGCAACAACCACATAAGAAGCATCAACTTCGAAGTGGTGACGCAGGTTCTCACGGCTGTCGGAACGACCGAAGCCATCCGTACCCAGTACGCGATAGTCGTCAGCCGGTACGTAAGTACGAACCTGCTCGGCGAACAGTTTCATATAGTCAGTAGATGCCACTGCCGGAGCGTCGTTCATCACCTGAGCGATGTACGGAACGCGCGGGGTTTCCAGCGGGTGCAGCATGTTCCAGCGCTCACAATCCTGACCATCACGCGCCAGTTCGGTGAAGGAGGTTACGCTGTACACGTCAGAACCTACGCCGTAGTCTTTCGCCAGGATCTGTGCTGCTTCACGCACATGACGCAGGATAGAACCGGAGCCCAGCAGCTGAACTTTACCTTTGCTACCTTCAAGGGTTTCGAGTTTGTAGATACCTTTACGGATACCTTCCTCGGCACCTGCTGGCATGGCCGGCATGTGGTAGTTTTCGTTCAGGGTGGTGATGTAGTAGTAAACGTTCTCTTGTTTCTCACCGTACATACGCTCCAGACCATCATGCATGATGACAGCCACTTCGTAAGCGTAAGCCGGGTCGTAAGAGATACAGTTCGGGATAGTCAGCGACTGAATATGGCTGTGACCATCTTCGTGCTGCAGACCTTCGCCGTTCAGCGTTGTACGACCGGAAGTCCCGCCGATCAGGAAGCCGCGAGCCTGCTGGTCGCCAGCCTGCCAGCACAGGTCGCCGATACGCTGGAACCCGAACATGGAGTAGTAGATGTAGAACGGGATCATCGGCAGATCGTTGGTGCTGTAAGAGGTCGCCGCAGCCAGCCAGGATGCGCCTGCGCCCAGCTCGTTGATACCTTCCTGCAGAATCTGGCCTTTCTCGTCTTCTTTGTAGTAAGCAACCTGCTCACGGTCCTGCGGGGTGTACTGCTGGCCGTTCGGGCTGTAGATACCAATCTGACGGAACAGACCTTCCATACCGAAAGTACGCGCTTCGTCGGCGATGATCGGAACCAGGCGATCTTTGATCGACTTGTTCTTCAGCATCACGTTCAGGGCACGCACGAAAGCGATCGTAGTGGAAATCTCTTTGCTTTGCTCTTCCAGCAGCGCGCCGAAATCTGAAAGTTGAGGCAGCTCTAACTTCTCGGTGAAGTTCGGCTGACGGCTTGGCAGGTAGCCATGCAGCGCCTGACGACGTTCATGCAGGTATTTGTGTTCTTCAGAACCTTCCGGGAAGGTAATGTACGGCAGTTTTTCGAGATCAGCATCGGCAACCGGCACGTTGAAACGATCGCGGACGTAACGCACGCCGTCCATGTTCATTTTCTTAACCTGGTGAGCGATGTTTTTACCTTCCGCGGTGTCACCCATGCCGTAACCTTTAATGGTATGGGCCAGGATTACGGTCGCTTTGCCTTTGGTTTCCTGCGCTTTTTTCAGTGCCGCGTAAACTTTCTTCGGATCGTGACCACCACGGTTCAGCGCCCAAATCTGCTCATCGGTCCAGTCGGCCACCAGCGCTGCGGTTTCCGGGTATTTACCGAAGAAGTGCTCACGCACGTAAGCGCCGTCTTTGGATTTGAAGGTCTGGTAGTCGCCGTCAACGGTTTCGTTCATCAGCTGGATCAGTTTACCGCTGGTGTCTTTACGCAGCAGCTCATCCCAACGACCGCCCCACATGACTTTAATAACGTTCCAGCCAGCACCTGCAAAGATGCCTTCCAGTTCGTTAACAATCTTGCCGTTACCGGTGACCGGGCCGTCAAGACGCTGCAGGTTACAGTTGATAACAAAGACCAGGTTGTCCAGTTTTTCACGGGTGGCGATGGTGATCGCGCCTTTGGATTCCGGCTCATCCATCTCGCCGTCGCCGAGGAAGGCGTAAACGGTCTGTTTAGAGGTATCTTTCAGGCCACGGTGTTCCAGATATTTCAGGAATTTCGCCTGGTAGATAGCACCGATTGGGCCCAGCCCCATAGAGACGGTCGGGAACTGCCAGAATTCCGGCATCAGTTTCGGGTGCGGATAGGAAGAGAGGCCATTGCCGTGAACTTCCTGACGGAAGTTATCCATCTGTTCCTGGGTCAGACGACCTTCCAGGAACGCGCGAGCGTAGATGCCCGGAGAGATGTGGCCCTGGAAGTAAACCAGGTCGCCGCCATCCTGTTCGTTGCGCGCACGGAAGAAATGGTTGAAACAGACATCATAGATCGTGGCGGAAGACTGGAAGGACGCCATGTGGCCGCCCAACTCAAGGTCTTTTTTAGACGCACGCAGCACGGTCATGATGGCGTTCCAGCGGATCGCAGAACGAATGCGACGTTCCAGCTCCAGATTGCCCGGGTATTCCGGTTCGTCTTCAACGGCAATAGTGTTGATGTAATTACTGGCCCCTGCGCCTGCCGCGACTTTCACGCCGCCTTTGCGAGCTTCAGAAAGCAGTTGGTCAATCAGATACTGAGCGCGCTCAACACCTTCTTCACGGATGACCGATTCGATCGCCTGTAGCCAGTCGCGAGTTTCGATCGGATCCACGTCATTTGGGAAACGTTCTGACATGGGGGTATTCCTTATCTATCTAATACGTTGAGTTATCTGGAACCTGTCCCATTAAACTTTCGTCAGAAAGCTTAATAAGACAGGTTCTGCGTTTATTGCCTGGCCCATAAGGTGTAATTGTTGCAGCCAGTTTGGTCACGGACAGCGCGGAACAACCGGAACGTACACGTAGTACGTGAGGATTGTGAGCACTGCCCAGGACCAAAATGGCAAATAAAATAGCCTTATGGGCCTGGCATTTAGTTGCCGCGCACATTTTTGCGCTTTATTCACAACATCTTCTGGTTAACGTTCTGCCAGAAAAAACTAATTCTTGCGCTGTTCCAGGCGGCGTAAAGCGCGTTCACGACGGCTCTCCTCACGGCTTCTGTCCAGCATAATCTCTTCGATAAACGCCAGATGGCGGTGTGACGCTTCACGCGCTTCTTCTGGTTTTCCGGCCATAATGGCTTCAAATATACGGGTGCGATGCGTACTCACCAGCGGCAGCATCTCCCGACGCGCATACAGCAATTCGAAGTTCTGCCGCACGTTTTGCGCCAGCATCGGCTCCATACACCTTAGCAGATGAAGCAATACCACGTTGTGCGCCGCTTCGGTGACGGCGATTTGATACTGGAGCACGGCTTCGGACTCGGCATCCAGATCGCCGGACTCTTGCGCCAGCTCAATGGCATGGTGCAGCTCGCGAATACGGTCTTTATCTTCGTCGGTGCTGCGCAGCGCCGCGTAATAAGCCGCAATGCCTTCCAGCGCATGGCGCGTTTCGAGCAGGTCAAACTGGGATTCAGGGTGATCGGAGAGCAGTTCCACCAGCGGGTCGCTAAAGCTCTGCCACAGGCTGCTCTGCACGAAGGTTCCGCCGCCCTGGCGACGAAGCAACAATCCCTTCGCTTCGAGACGTTGAATCGCCTCGCGCAAGGAGGGACGGGAGACGTCGAACTGTTTTGCCAGTTCACGTTCCGGTGGGAGTTTTTCTCCGGGACGCAATGTTCCCTCAAGGATTAAAAACTCCAGCTGCTGCTCGATCACATCGGAGAGTTTTGGTTGGCGGATTTTGCTGTAGGCCATGATTTCCTGTCTTAAGCCATTTGCCCGGAGTCAATTGGTCTTACCAATTTCATGTCTGTGACGCTAAAGTAACAAAGTATTCACCTTCTGTCCATACAGGTTTTGATTGAAATCAGTAAAGGAGGCACATTTTAACAATTTTACAGAAATCATGTTTCAAAACTGTAACTGTGCACAAATGTTAAATTTACCCACCAGGAGGTAGATTTAACGTATTTGAAACGATAAAAAATCTCATCTGAACCGATTCAACAGCAGATTAAATGCGTTTTTATGCATAAATAATGAATAAAAACAAATCAACCTTTGTAAGGGAAAATAAAAGGAGGTATTTACAAGTGCTTTCTTTTTACGCAACTCGTCATCACCCCTGCACAAAGCAGGTGCATTCGCGGACACATACCATTATTCTGATCAAGACGAAAGAGTTGAAGTGACATTTAAAAAAACGAATCTGTAAATAAATCAATACAAAAAGCGGAATTGCAAACTTACACACGCACTACTGCATCGTTCAAAATAAGCGCGTTATAAATAAACCGCGCCCGATACACGAGGTTTTATGATGGACAGTCAGCAGCACGGCGAGCAGCTCAAGCGCGGCCTGAAAAACCGCCATATTCAGCTTATCGCATTGGGCGGCGCGATAGGGACAGGCTTGTTCCTGGGAAGCGCCTCCGTTATTCAGTCGGCGGGGCCAGGAATTATCCTGGGCTATGCGGTTGCAGGCTTTATTGCCTTTCTGATTATGCGCCAGCTGGGGGAGATGGTGGTTGAAGAACCGGTCGCCGGCTCTTTTAGCCACTTCGCCTATAAATACTGGGGCGGCTTTGCCGGATTCGCTTCCGGCTGGAACTACTGGGTGCTGTACGTATTAGTTGCCATGGCGGAACTGACCGCAGTGGGTAAATATATCCAGTTCTGGTATCCGGAGATCCCCACCTGGGCTTCTGCGGCAGCCTTCTTTGTGATTATCAACGCCATCAACCTGACCAACGTTAAAGTGTTCGGTGAGATGGAGTTTTGGTTCGCCATTATTAAAGTGATCGCCGTCATCGCTATGATTCTGTTCGGCGCGTGGTTACTCTTCAGCGATACCGCTGGTCCGCAGGCCACCGTGCGCAACCTGTGGGAACAGGGCGGCTTTCTGCCGCATGGCTGGACCGGGCTGGTGATGATGATGGCCATTATTATGTTTTCGTTCGGCGGACTGGAGCTGGTAGGGATCACCGCCGCTGAAGCCGATAACCCGGAACAGAGCATCCCCAAAGCTACCAATCAGGTTATCTATCGCATCCTGATTTTTTATATCGGCTCGCTGGCGGTCCTGCTTTCGCTGCTGCCATGGACTCGCGTCACCGCCGATACCAGCCCGTTTGTCCTTATCTTCCATGAGCTGGGCGATACGTTTGTCGCCAATGCGCTGAATATCGTGGTTCTCACCGCCGCGCTATCGGTTTATAACAGCTGCGTTTACTGCAACAGCCGTATGCTGTTCGGTCTGGCCCAGCAGGGAAATGCGCCGAAAGCGCTGCTGAACGTCGACAAACGCGGCGTGCCGGTGAGCTCCATTTTGGTTTCCGCCGTCGTGACGGCGTTGTGCGTGCTGCTCAACTACCTGGCCCCAGAGTCCGCATTCGGACTGCTGATGGCGCTGGTGGTCTCCGCGCTGGTCATTAACTGGGCGATGATTAGCCTTGCCCATATGATGTTCCGTCGCGCAAAACAGCAGCAGGGCGTGAAAACCCGCTTCCCGGCCCTGTTTTATCCGTTCGGCAACGTTCTCTGTCTGCTGTTTATGGCGGCGGTATTGATCATTATGCTGATGACGCCAGGTATGGCGATCTCCGTGTGGCTGATTCCGGTATGGCTGCTCATCCTGGGCGTCGGCTACCTGTGTAAAGAAAAAACGGCAAAAACGGTGAAAGCCCACTGATCGTGGCGTTACTTTTCCGCCCTCCCCGTCCGGGGAGGGTGTTATCTGTCTCACAGTTTCCCACGTATAACCATTTTATCCATATCAGCGGCGTGATCCTGCTACGCAAATAAAAGCTCGCAGGCGAATAATTACCGCCATCATCTGATGGGGAGAAGTCTCAATGGATAAGGGCAGACTTTCGGTAAGAGAGAAAATCGGGTATGGCATGGGTGACGCCGGATGTAACATTATTTTTGGCGCTATCATGCTGTTTGTTAATTATTTTTATACGGATATTTTTGGTCTTGCCCCGGCGTTAGTCGGTGTTTTACTCCTTTCAGTACGCGTTATCGATGCCGTTACCGATCCGGTGATGGGCGCGCTTGCCGATCGTACCCAAAGTAAATATGGTCGTTTCCGCCCCTGGCTACTGTGGATTGCATTTCCCTACGCGCTGTTCAGCGTGCTGATGTTCACGACGCCGGACTGGGGCTATAACAGCAAAGTTGTCTATGCTTTCGTCACCTATTTTCTGCTTTCCGTGACCTACACCGCCATCAATATTCCCTATTGCTCACTGGGCGGCGTGATCACCAACGATCCAAAAGAGCGCGTGGCCTGTCAGGCTTATCGCTTCGTGTTAGTCGGCATCGCGACGCTGTTGTTATCGTTAACGCTATTGCCGATGGTGGACTGGTTTGGCGGCGGCGACAAAGCCAAAGGCTATCAGTTGGCGATGACCGTGCTGGCGATTATCGGCATGGGTATGTTTCTGTTCTGCTTTGCCAGCGTCCGCGAACGCGTTCGCCCTGCCATTCCGACGCACGATGATATGAAGAATGATTTCAAAGACGTGTGGAAAAACGATCAATGGGTACGCATTCTGCTATTGACCTTATGTAACGTCTGCCCGGGGTTTATCCGTATGGCGGCGACCATGTATTACGTCACCTGGGTGATGGGACAAAGCACCCATTTCGCTACGCTTTTTATTAGCCTTGGCGTGGTCGGTATGATGATCGGCAGTATGCTGGCAAAAGTCTTAACCGATCGCTGGTGTAAATTGAAGGTATTTTTCTGGACCAATATCGCGCTGGCGATTTTCTCCTGCGCGTTCTATTTCTTTGATCCGAAAGCTACCGTGATGATAGTGGCGCTCTACTTCCTGCTCAATATTCTGCATCAGATCCCTTCCCCGTTGCACTGGTCGCTGATGGCGGACGTCGATGATTACGGCGAATGGAAAACCGGCAAACGCATTACCGGTATTAGCTTCTCCGGTAATCTGTTCTTCCTGAAACTGGGCCTGGCGATTGCCGGGGCGATGGTCGGCTTTTTGCTCTCCTGGTACGGTTATGACGCCAGCGCCAAAGCGCAAAGCGCTTCGGCGATGAACGGTATTATGCTGTTGTTTACCGTTATCCCTGGCGTTGGCTATCTGATTACCGCAGGCGTGGTACGTCTGCTGAAAGTTGACCGTGAACTGATGAAAAAAATCCAGGACGATTTGGAAAAACGTCGCACTAATTACCGCGAATTGAGTGAGTTGCAGGAGCTCAAAGCCGCTGAAAGCGTAAGGAAAGCCTGATGGCAAACTGGCCAAACCCGTTTATTGAACAACGTGCCGATCCGTTTATTTTACGCGACGGCAGCGATTACTACTTTATTGCCTCCGTACCGGAATATGACAGGCTGGAAATCCGCCGGGCTGATTCGCTGGAAGGGTTGCGCGCCGCCGACCCCGTTGTCGTCTGGCGCAAACCGGAAAGCGGCCCGATGAGCCAGCTCATCTGGGCACCGGAAATGCACCGCATCAACGGTAAGTGGTACATCTATTTTGCCGCTACCCATACTCAAGCGCTTGATAAGCTGGGAATGTTCCAGCACCGCATGTTTGCCCTGGAGTGCGCCGATGCCGACCCACTCACCGGCAAGTGGACGGAGAAAGGTCAAATTAAAACACCGTTTGATACCTTCGCCCTCGATGCCACCACTTTTTATCATCAGGGAAAACAGTGGTATCTGTGGGCGCAAAAAGCGCCGGATATTGCCGGTAACTCAAATATTTATCTGGCTGAACTGGAAAACCCGTGGACTCTTAAAGGCGAGCCGGTAAGACTCAGTAAGCCAGAGTACGACTGGGAGTGTCGGGGTTTTTGGGTTAACGAAGGTCCGGCCGTCGTGGTGCATGGCGACAAGCTGTTTATCAGCTATTCGGCCAGCGCCACCGATGAAAACTACTGTATGGGGTTACTGTGGATTAACGTAAACGACGATCCGCGCGATCCGGCCAACTGGCATAAATCACCGCGCCCGGTCTTTACCACCAGCTATGAGAATCGCCAGTATGGGCCGGGACACAACAGCTTTACGCAAACGCCGGAAGGTGAAGATGTACTGGTGTACCACGCGAGAAATTACACCGAAATTGAAGGCGATCCGTTGTACGATCCCAACCGCCATACGCGTCTGAAACGGGTGCGCTGGGACGAAAACGGGATGCCTGATTTTGGCGTACCGCCAGCCGATACGATCTAAGCCGTTGCACTGCCCGGTGGCGCTAACGCTTACCGGGCCTACAGATTTTTCCATTGTAGGCAGCATAAGCGTTAGCGCCATCGGCACAACGCTATACTAATGCCCCATAAATGGTGAGCAACGCAATAATCACCACCACCACAAACGAGGCCTTCTTCGCCATCGACACCGCCGCTTTGGGGGTTTCTACTTTGTCAGTATGTGGTTCGCGCGCCAGTGAGAATTGCGCCAGACGTGTGAGCACCTGATATTGCGAAGTATGCAGATCCGCCAGCGAGGCAAACCAGGCCGGCAACGCTTTCTCGCCATGCCCCAGTAATGCATACACTACGCCCGCCAGACGTACCGGAATCCAGTCCAGCACATGAAGAATATCGTCAATGCCGGATTGCAAACGTTGGTGCGGCGTCTGATAGCGCGCCAGCCAGGTCTGCCAGGCCCGTAAAAACGCATAGCCCACCAGCGTTACCGGCCCCCACGGACCGCCAACGATAAACCAAAATAGCGGTGCGAGGTAAAAACGGAAATTTATCCATAACAACGCATTTTGCAGCTCACGCAAAAATTCACGCTCATTACAATCCGGCGGCACGCCGTGAATCAGCGTAAGCTCGCTGGCCATCGCCTCGCAAGGATGCGGATCGTTACGAGACGCCGCTTTCAGCCAGGCGTGATAATGTACTCGCACTTTGCCCGCGCCGATACACAGCACGCCCAGGAGAATCCACACCACCAGCGTCGGCACGTTAAATAGCAGCCCTTTTAACGCCTGGAGCAGTAGAAAAGTCACCACCATCGCGATCGCCGTCATTCCCATCGTGCGCAACATCGAAAAATGCGTAATCCGACGGAATAGCGCCTCCAGCCGATGATCGAGCTGCCAGTGCTCGCCCAGCTTAAACAGGCGCTCGACAATCAGCACCAGTAATGTCGTAAACAGCGTCATGTCATCTCCTTGTGCGACGAAAGGGCTACCAAAGCGCGAAAGCGCGGCCAGTCAAAGGCAGGGCCAGGGTCCGTTTTACGGTCAGGCGCAATGTTGCAGTGTCCGGTCATATTGTCGGCGATCGCCGGATAGCAAGCGATAAGCGTGCGCGTCACGGCGGCTAGCTGCTGATACTGCGCATCGGTATAAGCCAGCGTATCCGTCCCCTCCAGCTCAATACCAATGGAGAAATCATTACAACGTTCCCGCCCCTGATAGTTTGATACGCCCGCATGCCACGCACGCTTATCAAAAGGCACATACTGGACGATTTCACCGTCGCGACGAATCAGACAATGGGCCGAAACACGAAGATGAGCGATTTCTGCAAAAAAAGGATGGGCGTCTGGATCTATCGTTCCGGTGAATAATGCATCGATCCACGGACCGCCAAACTCGCCGGGGGGCAGGCTAATATTATGCACCACCAGCAAGGACGGTTTTTCGTCATCCGGACGGCAATCATAATGCGGAGAAGGGACGCGTCGCGCCTCTACCAACCAACCCTTATCTGGCAACATGCAGAGTCTCCTTTTGAGTGGTGCTTATAGCTGCTTCAGAGTAGCATGTTTCTACCTTATGATTCGTTAGCAATTTGGAGTTTTATCATGCCGCCTCGCCGTTATAACCCAGACGACCGACGTGACGCGCTACTGGAACGCATTAATCTCGATATCCCTGCTGCCGTTGCTCAGGCGCTGCGTGAAGATTTAGGTGGAGAAGTCGATGCTGGCAACGATATCACCGCGCAACTTTTGCCGGCAGATACGCAAGCCCATGCCACGGTGATCACTCGTGAAGACGGCGTTTTCTGCGGCAAGCGCTGGGTTGAAGAGGTCTTCATCCAACTGGCGGGCGATGATGTGCGCCTCACCTGGCATGTCGATGACGGCGACGCCATTTATGCCAACCAAACAGTGTTTGAACTGAACGGCCCCGCTCGCGTATTGCTGACCGGCGAGCGCACGGCGCTAAACTTTGTCCAGACCCTTTCCGGCGTCGCCAGTGAAGTACGCCGCTACGTTGGACTGCTGGCTGGCACCCAAACCCAGTTGCTCGACACGCGTAAAACGCTGCCGGGTCTGCGCACTGCGCTCAAATATGCGGTTTTATGTGGCGGCGGCGCCAATCATCGTCTGGGCCTCACTGACGCGTTCCTGATTAAAGAAAACCATATCATCGCCTCCGGTTCTGTTCGTCAGGCGGTGGAAAAAGCGTTCTGGCTACATCCGGACGTGCCGGTAGAAGTCGAGGTCGAAAATCTGAATGAACTGGACGATGCGCTGAAAGCAGGCGCGGATATTATCATGCTGGATAATTTCAACACCGACCAGATGCGCGAGGCGGTGAAACGCGTCAACGGCCAGGCGCGGCTGGAAGTATCCGGCAACGTCACCGCGGAAACCTTACGCGAATTTGCTGAAACCGGGGTGGATTTCATCTCCGTTGGCGCGCTGACCAAGCACGTACGCGCGCTCGATCTCTCCATGCGTTTTTGCTGATCCTCTCCACCCGATGGCGCTGCGCCGTCGGGTCTATAAATCACCTGTCCGTAGATCCGCGTCATTATTCGGTAAAATATTCGTAGCGCCTCGCAATAACGTTGCCGTGTCATGTAACGCAGCGAAAATCTTCAGAATCCGCCTTCCCGTTTTACCTTTTGCCGCTCGCCCGCTCTTCCCGCGTTTGCCACAGTAGCGCCAGCTAACTCAAGGAGCGAACAATGGAAAAACAACGCGGTTTCACGCTTATCGAACTGATGGTCGTTATTGGCATCATCGCCATTTTAAGCGCCATCGGCATTCCGGCTTACCAGAACTATCTGCGTAAAGCGGCGCTGACGGATATGTTGCAAACGTTTGTCCCCTACCGTACCGCCGTCGAACTCTGCGCTCTGGAACATGGTGGGACGAGCACATGCGATGCGGGCGTCAACGGTATCCCCTCGCCCGTCATCACCCGTTATGTTTCGGGCATGAGCGTGGAAAAAGGCGTCATCACGCTTACCGGCCAGGAGAGTCTGAGCGGGCTTAGCGTCATCATGACGCCCGCCTGGGACAATGCTAACGGCATTACCGGCTGGACGCGTAACTGCAATATTCAAAGCGACAGCGCGTTACAACAGGCTTGTGAAGATGTCTTCCGTTTTGACGCCAACTAAGGAGACAAGATGAAAGACGCTCAGCTCAACACATTGTGTCAACGTCATCAGGCTGTACTGATCAATAGCGCCAGCAACAGTATCACTGTTGCGGTGGTCGACGCGCCCTCTCATGCGTTACTGGACGCTCTGCATTTCGCCACGCAAAAACAGATTGATATTGTGTGCTGGACTCGCCAGCAAATGGAAAATCATCGGCATAAGCCGGATCAGGCTCCCTCGGCAAACGCCGCGAAAGGCGGAGAAACCGCGGCCCAGCTTCTCAATCAGACATTACGCTCGGCGATGGCGAAACGCGCCTCTGATATCCATCTCGAACCAGGCGCCAGCCGCTACCGGATAAGACTCCGCATCGACGGCGTTCTTCATATTCTGCAGGACATCGCCAAAGAGACGGGGCTTGCGCTGACGGCCAGATTGAAAGTCCTGGGAAATTTGGACATCGCTGAACATCGGCTGCCGCAGGACGGGCAATTTACCGTTGACCTGGCGGGCGACAGCATCTCTTTTCGTATCGCCACGCTTCCCTGTAAAGAAGGCGAAAAAGTCGTCTTACGGTTGTTGCATCAGGTTGAACAAACGCTGGATCTGGACACGCTGGGCATGTACGGGGCACAACTTACCGCTTTTAGACAAGCCCTACAGCAACCTCAGGGGCTGGTACTGGTGACTGGCCCCACCGGTAGCGGAAAAACAGTCACGCTATACAGCGCGCTACAAACCCGGAATATGCCGGGTATCAACCTCTGTAGCGTTGAGGATCCGATAGAAATTCCACTGGATGGGATTAACCAAACGCAGATCCATCCCCGCGCCGGGCTCACCTTTCAAAATGTGCTGCGCGCGCTTTTACGCCAGGATCCTGACATCATCATGGTAGGTGAAATTCGTGACGGCGACACCGCAGAAATCGCCATTAAGGCGGCACAAACGGGCCATCTGGTACTTTCCACGCTCCATACGAACTCCACCAGCGAAACCCTGATACGTTTACAACAAATGGGCGTAGCACGCTGGATGATCTCATCGGCGCTTACGCTGGTGGTAGCGCAACGCCTGGTAAGGAAGCTTTGCCCGCACTGCAAAGAGCGCCTGAGCGATCCCGTGGTGCTATCGCCCAATCTTTGGCCCAGCGCGCTACCGCGCTGGCAGGCAAGCGGCTGTCAGCATTGCTACCACGGCTTTTATGGCCGAACCGCGTTATTCGAAGTGTTAACCGTTACCCCGGCATTACGTCAGTTAATTGCGAGCGGCGCATCGGCGCAAGCACTGGAAGCCCACCTCCAACAGACCGGTACAGGGACGCTTTTTGAAAATGGCTGTCGCGCCGTTGAGCAAGGCATGACGTCCTTTGAAGAGATACTGCGCGTTCTGGGAATGCCCCATGAGCGTTAAACAGCTCTGGCGCTGGCAAGGCGTTAACGATAAAGGTCAACTGGAACAAGACGTTGTATGGGTGGACAATCGTCTGGCGCTGATCATCACCCTGCAACATCAGCGCATTATGCCGCTTCGCATCAAGCGCATGGGCGTTAACGCCGCACTGTGGAAAGAAGAGCAAAGCGCTGAAATTATTCATCAGTTGGCCACGCTCATTCATGCCGGACTGACGCTTTCTGAAGGGCTGGAACTCCTTGCGCAACAGCATCCCCACCGACAATGGCAAGCGCTGTTGCGCACGCTGGCTCACGAGCTTGAACAGGGCGTCCCTTTTTCCAGCGCATTAGTCTCCTGGCCGCAGGTATTTCCGCCGCTCTACCAGACGATGATCCGCACCGGAGAACTGACCGGCAAACTGGCCGAATGCTGCTTTGAACTGGCCCGTCAGCAAAAAGCGCAGCGGCAGATTACGGTTAGCGTGAAAAAGGCGCTGCGCTATCCCGCCATTATTCTGACAATGGCCGCTCTGGTCGTTTTCGCCATGCTGCACTTTGTTCTGCCGGAATTTGCCGCCATTTACCGTAGCTTCAATACCCCGCTCCCTCTTCTGACGCGCGGTATTATCGCGATAGCGCAATGGGGGTCGGCATGGGGTTGGCTCATCTTGTTCCTGGCGATGCTCGTTGCTATCGCTCACCGCAGGGTAAAACAAAAGCCGTCCTGGCAAGCGCAGCGGCAGCGTCTTCTGCTACGGCTTCCCGTTATGGGTCGCCTGATAAGAGGCCAGAAACTAGCGCAAATATTCACCGTACTGGCATTGACCCAAAGCGCAGGCATTCCTTTTCTTCAGGGACTGGAAAGCGCTATCGATAGCCTCGGCTGCCCTTACTGGTCACAGCGTTTAACGCAGGTACATCAGGAGATCGCCGCGGGCAATCCGGTCTGGTTGGCGCTAAAAAATACCCAGGAATTTAGTCCGCTATGCCTGCAACTGGTCAGAACGGGCGAAGCGTCCGGTTCACTCGATATCATGCTGCATAACCTTGCCCGTCACCACAGTGAAACTACGCTGGCGCTGGCCGATAATCTGGCGTCGCTGTTGGAACCGGCGTTATTGATCATCACCGGCTTAATTATCGGTACGCTGGTGGTGGCGATGTATTTGCCGATTTTTCATCTGGGAGACGCGATGAGCGGGATGGGATAAGGCTGGCGCACATTTACGCCAGCCAGAATATTAGAGGCTATTGAAAATGCGGTTTTCTTGTTCCTGCACCCGAATAAAGGTGGTGCGTTTGGTCAACTCTTTCAGGCGAGACGCGCCGACATAAGTGCAGGCTGAGCGCAAACCACCCAGGATATCGCGGGCAGTATTGCCCACCGGCCCACGCAGCGGCAATTTAACCGTTTTACCTTCTGCCGCGCGGTATTTCGCGACGCCGCCGACATGACGGTTCATCGCAGATTCCGAACTCATGCCGTAGAACAGCATAAATTTCTCGCCGTTCTCTTCTACCACGCTGCCGCCGCTCTCTTCGTGACCCGCCAGCATACCGCCCAACATAACGAAATCCGCGCCGCCGCCGAAGGCTTTTGCTACGTCGCCTGGCATGGTGCAGCCGCCATCGCTGACGATCATGCCGCCCAGGCCATGCGCCGCGTCAGCACATTCGATAACCGCCGACAGTTGCGGATAACCAACGCCAGTTTTTACACGCGTCGTGCATACGGAGCCGGGACCAATTCCCACTTTCACGATATCGGCGCCGGAGAGGATAAGCTCTTCGCACATCTCGCCCGTTACCACATTGCCTGCGCAGATTGTTTTTGTCGGCCATGCTTCACGTGCTTTCGCGACGAACTGCACAAAATGTTCTGAATAGCCATTGGCCACATCAATACAGACAAAGTTCAGCGCAGGATCCAGCGCCAGAATCTGCACGGTCTTTTCGAAATCAGCATCAGAGGTCCCGGTGGAAACCATCACATGCTTCAGAACATCAGCCGAAGCCGTGTTGATAAAAGCTGCCCATTCTTCAACGGTATAATGTTTATGTACAGCAGTCAGAATATCAAACCCGGCCAATGCTTGCGCCATTTCAAACGTCCCGACGGTATCCATATTGGCCGCGATAATCGGTACGCCAGACCAGGTCTGACCTGAGTGTTTAAAGGTGAATTGACGTTCCAGTTCGACATCGGAACGGCTTTTGAGGGTAGAACGCTTAGGACGGATAAGAACGTCTTTGAAACCTAACTTCAGATCTTCTTCAATACGCATGTACGGATTCCTGGGGTTAATGGCGAAAAATCGAAACTCACAACTCCAGTGACGTTATCATACGCACTAATCATGGCCGTACAAGACTGCGAAATTCTCTTTTTTTACGTTACAATCCCATAAATTTACCTGGCGAATAGTAGGTTAATGCTCAGAGCGTATCGTCTTTGTATGCTTAAAATTTAACCTTTTGATTGTCAAACTAAAATTCCGGAAGCTGGAGATATGAGGTATACCGTAGCCTTAACCGGCGGTATTGGCAGCGGTAAAAGTACCGTCGCTGATGCCTTCGCTGACCTCGGAATAACCGTCATTGACGCGGATATTATCGCGCGCCAGATGGTTGAGCCAGGGCAGCCCGCCCTGAACGCAATAGCGGAACATTTTGGTTCTGAACTTATCGCCGCCGACGGCACGTTACGTCGCCGGGCGCTGCGTGAGCGTATTTTTTCGCATCCGGAAGAAAAAGCCTGGCTTAACGCTCTGCTTCATCCCTTAATTCAGCAGGAAACCCAACGACAGTTTCAACAGGCTACATCGCCCTATGTGTTATGGGTTGTGCCTCTGCTGGTTGAAAACAGGTTGTATCAAAAAGCCAACCGCGTACTGGTGGTTGACGTGACGCCCGAAACGCAGCTTATGCGCACAATGCAGCGTGATGATGTTACGCGCGAGCATGTTGAACACATTCTCGCTGCGCAGGCGACGCGTGAAGCGCGCCTTGCCGTGGCGGACGATGTTATTGATAATAACGGCGCACCGGATGCTATCGCATCAGATGTGGCCCGCCTGCACGCCAGTTATCTTAAGCTCGCGTCGCAGTTTGTCTCACAGGAAAAACCGTAATGCACACCCAGGTCCTATTTGAACACCCTCTCAATGAGAAGATGCGTACGTGGCTGCGCATAGAGTTTTTGATCCAACAGCTCTCCATCAACCTGCCAATTGCAGACCATGCTGGCGCACTGCATTTTTTCCGTAACATCAGCGATCTACTGGATGTGTTCGAACGGGGCGAAGTCCGTACCGAACTGCTGAAAGAACTGGAGCGCCAGCAGCGTAAATTACAGGCCTGGGTTGAGGTTCCCGGCGTCGATCAAGACCGTATTGAAGCCCTGCGCCAGCAGTTAAAATCCGCGGGCAGCGTGCTGATCTCCGCCCCGAGGATTGGCCAGCAGCTACGCGAAGATCGCTTGATTGCCCTTGTGCGTCAACGCCTAAGTATTCCTGGCGGCTGTTGCAGTTTCGATTTACCCACTCTGCATATCTGGTTGCACCTACAACAGGCGCAGCGCGACGCCCAGATTGAAAGCTGGCTTGCCAGCCTGAATCCCCTCACCCAGGCGCTGACTTTGGTACTTGATCTGATCCGTAATTCAGCGCCTTTCCGTAAGCAAACCAGCCTGAACGGTTTTTATCAGGATAACGGGGACGACGCCGATTTGCTGCGTCTTATGCTGACGCTCGATTCACAACTTTATCCGCAAATTTCCGGCCATAAGAGCCGTTTTGCCATTCGCTTTATGCCGCTGGATAGTGAAAATGGTCTGGTGCCGGAGCGTCTTGATTTTGAACTGGCCTGTTGCTAAGGAGTAAAAATGTCTGACGTGACCGTCGTAAACTGTCCGACCTGCGGTAAACCGGTCGTCTGGGGAGAAATTAGCCCCTTCCGCCCATTTTGTTCTAAACGCTGTCAGTTAATTGATTTGGGCGAATGGGCCGCCGAAGAGAAACGAATCGCCAGCAGCGGCGACCAGTCTGATAGCGACGACTGGAGCGAAGAGCGCTAACGGAGAGGGCTCTGTTGAGACGGCAATATCGCCTTATGACAAAAATAATCAATAAATACGCGTAGTTTTGGCGCCATATGCGCGCGGCCGGGATAATACAAATAAAATCGGCGAGATTAGGCTATAACAGAAACGTAGCCGCCACTGCGCCAGAAAACCCTGGCGCGTTATCACTGACCCTAAGCCCGCAGGAGCTGACGGCAATTGAGGCGGTTTTTCCTCACGACGCCGCGGCCGGCCCCCGCTACTGGCCGGAAATTATGTCGACATTAAATCGCTAATAAGATCGATGGGGATCGTGTTGCGATCCCCCACTAAGGCGCAAATTGGCGTAATTTACGAATAATCGGTTCATTGGCCGGTGGAAAATCGTCCGTATTCAACGCGTTTTGCGCGATCCACCGTCCCGGCTGTCCTTCTTTCCCCCACGGTTCGCCCTCCCAGCGTTCAACCAGCCAAAACCACAGCGTAATGTGTCGGTCCGGGAATTGATATTCCAGAGTGTCGAATAATGTCACCTGTGTTGGCGTAATCCCCACCTCTTCCTGTAGCTCCCGGATCAACGCCTGCTCTGGTGTTTCGTCGGCTTCAATTTTTCCGCCGGGAAATTCCAGCTTGTTCGCCATATGCGCATCCGCGGCGCGTCGGGTAATAAAAATTTCATCGTTCGGGTTGCGGATAATCCCAACCGCGATTTGCAGTCTTTTCATCTTGTTGCATCCATAAAAAAGGCGCAGTCGCCTGCGCCTTTTTATCTGTGTTCAATGCCAGGCCGAATAAGCGTAGCGCCCTTCGGCAATAATGCCAGCACCGACCTGATGGCAACACATTATGTCTTATCAGGCCGGTAAGTTTATCGCATTAGCTCAGGCGACCGTGACACTGTTTGTATTTCTTACCGGAACCGCAAGGGCAAGGATCGTTACGTCCAATCTTACGTTCGCCTGTTTGGGCGGCCAGATCGGCAGCCACGGCGGTATCGTCATCCTGATGGCTTAGCTGCTGCATCTGCGCCAGGCGCTCCGCCTCTTCGCGACGCTGCATTTCCATCGCTTCGACCTCTTCCGGCATACGTACCTGGACTTTGCTCAGGGTGCTGATCACTTCATATTTCAGCGATTCCAGCATCGCGGCGAACATAGCGAAGGATTCGCGCTTGTATTCCTGCTTCGGATCTTTTTGTGCATAGCCGCGCAGATGAATACCCTGACGCAGGTAATCCATCGCCGCCAGGTGCTCTTTCCACAGGGAATCGAGCGTTTGCAGCATCACGCCTTTTTCGAAATGACGCATCATTTCAGCGCCAACCACCTCTTCTTTACGCTGATACACCTCGATGGACTGCGCCAGGATGCGCTCACGCAGCGTCTCCTCATGCAGCTCCGGCTCTTTATCCAGCCATTCGGCAATCGGCAGCTCCAGGTCGAAGTCGTTTTTCAGGCGTTCCTGCAAACCCGGGATGTCCCACATCTCTTCCAGCGACTGCGGCGGAATGTAGGCGTCGATAGTCGCCTTAAAGACATCTTCGCGAATGCTGTTAATGGTGTCGCTCACGTCAGACACATCCAGCAGTTCGTTACGCTGGGTATAAATTGCACGACGCTGATCGTTCGCCACATCATCATATTCCAGCAGTTGCTTACGAATATCGAAGTTACGGCTTTCTACTTTACGCTGCGCGTTAGCGATAGCTTTCGTCACCCACGGGTGCTCAATCGCTTCGCCCGGCTTCATCCCCAGTTTACGCATCATACCGGAGACACGATCGGAGGCGAAAATACGCATCAGCGCATCTTCCATCGACAGGTAGAAACGGGAAGAACCCGGATCGCCCTGGCGACCGGAACGGCCACGCAGCTGGTTGTCGATACGGCGGGATTCATGGCGCTCGGTGCCAATGATATGCAGACCGCCGGCAGCCAGAACCGCGTCATGGCGTACCTGCCAGTCCGCTTTAATCTGCGCAATCTGTTCTTCCGTCGGCGCTTCCAGCGCGGCGACTTCCGCCTGCCAGCTACCGCCCAGCATAATATCGGTACCACGCCCCGCCATGTTGGTAGCGATAGTGACCGCCGCTGGATAACCAGCCTGCGCAACGATGCCTGCTTCGTTGGCGTGGAATTTTGCGTTCAGGACGTTATGTTTGATGCCCGCTTTGGTCAGTTCTCTGGAGACCACTTCAGATTTCTCGATAGAAATCGTCCCGACCAGCACTGGCTGACCGTTCGCGGTACGCTCTTTAATATCTTCGATAATGGCCTGGATTTTTTCCGCTTCGGTCATGTACACCAGATCCGGCAAATCTTTACGGATCATCGGACGGTTGGTCGGAACAACGACGGTGTCCAGCTTATAGATAGAGCTAAATTCGAAGGCTTCAGTATCCGCCGTACCGGTCATACCGGCCAGCTTTTCATACAGACGGAAGTAGTTCTGGAAGGTGATAGACGCCAGCGTCTGGTTTTCATTCTGAATTTCAACGCCTTCTTTCGCTTCTACCGCCTGGTGCAGACCGTCAGACCAGCGACGCCCCTGCATGGTACGACCGGTATGTTCATCAACAATGATGACTTCGCCGTCTTTCACAATGTAATCCACGTCACGGGTAAACAGCGCGTGCGCGCGCAGCGCGGCGGTGACGTGATGCATCAGCATAATATTGCCAGGCGAGTAGAGCGACTCGCCTTCATCCATAATGCCTTCTTGCACCAGTAGCTCTTCGATCAGCACCAGACCGCGTTCGGTCAGGTTAACCTGGCGCGCTTTCTCATCAACGGAGAAGTGGCCTTCGCCCTGGAAAGTGTCAGAATCTTCTTTCTCCTGACGAATCAGGTGCGGAATGATTTTGTTCACTTTTTTGTACATTTCCGAGCTATCTTCCGCCGGGCCGGAAATAATCAGCGGCGTACGCGCTTCATCGATCAGGATGGAGTCGACCTCATCCACCAGCGCATAATGCAGTTTACGCTGCACGCGCTCTTCCGGGCTGAATGCCATGTTGTCGCGCAGGTAGTCAAAACCGTATTCGTTGTTAGTGCCGTAAGTGATGTCGGCAGCGTAAGCTTCACGTTTGGCTGGCGCAGGCATACCTGGCAGGTTGATACCAACGGACATGCCGAGGAATTCGAATAGCGGACGGTTGTTTTCGGCGTCACGCTGCGCCAGATAGTCGTTCACGGTTACCACATGAACGCCTTTACCGGACAGCGCGTTCAGGTAGGCTGGCAGCGTTGCGGTCAGCGTTTTACCTTCACCAGTACGCATTTCGGCGATACAGCGATCGTTGAGCACCATACCACCCAATAGCTGAACGTCGAAGTGACGCATCCCAAAGACGCGTTTACTGGCTTCACGCACCACCGCGAACGCTTCCGGAATCAGGCTCTCTACGCTTTCGCCTTTTTCAATACGGGCGCGAAATTCGTTGGTTTTCGCTTTCAGTTCGTCATCGGAGAGTTTTTCCATCTCCGGTTCCATCGCATTAATAAGGCTGACGGCCTTACGCATACGACGCAGCGTACGATCGTTACGGCTACCGAATACTTTGGTTAATAATTTGATTAGCATAATAAAGTCTCAAATGCCCCGCGCCGCGGAGCTACAAATAAAATAAAAGGGTCTTTTTTCGTTAGCTGAGACGTTGCGGACCGGCGCGGATACCCTGCGCCTGACTTATCCAGGCCGGGATGCTAAATGCGGTTTGTGGCGCAAAATACGCCAGGGAGAGGCGGCGAACAATCGCCGGCGGCGTGCCCTCCTGCGTGAGCATCGCGCTGAGCGTATTCAGTAAGGCGATATGATGCGCCTGTAATGGCGACGGCGCGTCGGCAACGGGCAGCGTTTGCGGCACCATTGCAAAAGAAAGGTGGCGAATCACCGTGCGAATAGCGTGCTGATGCCAGTAATCTACGGTGAAATTGGGACGACGGTTAGAGGCTTCTAACAGCGCAAGATGGCTAAAGTTAACTTTAGACGCGGTGCTGGCGGTCGTCCTTGCAGGTGTATTGGTTTCGGCGGCGTTACTGAGCGCGGGCAAACCAAAACTCGCCGCGACCATCCCTAATAAGAGATGCGGCCAGAAGTATCGTCTGCCTAACTGTCGCCAGCGCGTCAGTATTCCACTCACGTCATTGCCACCTGATATGCCCCTCATGGGCTTACGGAATCAAAACAATTTGCGCACAAATCTTATCATTAAAGCGTACGCGCTACAGCAGTAATGACGAGAAGCTAAGGTGAAAATCGGCTAAGAAAACAGCGAACGCGCCGTGTTTCCATTTAACCCTGTCAAAATGGCTGTATTAAGGAAAGCGCAGATAAAGAATAGTAAAAAAAACGACTGGCCCACCTGGCCGGAGAGAGTGCCAGGTTAACCAGTCGAATTTTATACGACAGCGTATGTCGTTATGCCAGTACCGTCGAAGGCGCTTTGAAAGCCAACGGCAGTTCTGCGTCGTCCTGGAAGGTCACAAATTCCCAGGCTTCCTGTTTTGCCAGGACTGCCTGTAACAATTTGTTATTCAATGCGTGACCGGATTTATACGCGGTAAACGCACCAATAATATTGTGACCACACATGAACAAGTCACCGATCGCGTCAAGCATTTTGTGACGAACGAATTCATCTTCAAAACGCAGGCCGTCTTCGTTCAATACGCGATAATCGTCAACAACGATGGCACAATCGAAGCTGCCGCCCAGGCACAGGCCGCGGGACTGCAGATATTCGATATCACGCATAAAACCGAAGGTACGCGCACGGCTGATCTGGCGCATGAACGCATCCGCAGAGAAGTTCATCGCGTAGCGCTGGCTGCTGGAATCGATCGCCGGATGGTTAAAGTCGATGGTGAAATCCAACGTAAAACCATTGTACGGTCTGAATTCAGCCCATTTATCGCCATCTTCAACCCGAACAGTCTCTTTGATGCGTACGAATTTTTTGGCGCAGTTCAGTTCATCAATACCGGCATCAAGCAGCAGGTAGACAAACGGAGCGGCACTGCCATCCATGATCGGGATTTCCGGGGCATTAACCTCAATAACGATGTTATCGATACCTAAGCCCGCCAGAGCAGCGTTCAGATGCTCAACGGTTGAAATCCGTACATCATGCTCATTCACCAGACACGTACAGAGCATGGTATCACGCACAGATTTGGCATCGGCCGGGAAATCTACCGGTGGATTCAAGTCGGTGCGACGATAGATGACCCCGGTATTGGCCGGCGCAGGGCGTAATGTCAGGGTGACTTTTTTACCGGTGTGTAAACCGACGCCAGTCGCCTGAACGATACGTTTAAGTGTCCTTTGTTTGATCATCGTATAATCTCGCCAAATTACCTATCCAACCGAAGTGTACTATACATTCGGCGGGCCAGTTTAGCACAAAGAGCCCAGAATCCCAAATTCCAGCTAATTCTTAATCAGCTTGCTTACGCAGGAATGCGGGGATATCCAGATAATCCGGCTCTTTCGCCGCCTGTGGTGTATTGTCGTTAACCACTTTCGCGACCGTTTTTTGCTCCTGCGTCAGCGGCGCCATACCGTGCTGCTGATAACGATCCAACACCGGCTGCTGCACCTGTTTATTGGTGACCAGGGTGATTTCCGGACGTTTGTCCATACCAATACCGGTCGCCACTACCGTCACGCGCAGTTCATCATTCATATCCGGGTCCAGAGAGGTACCGATAACCACGGTGGCGTTATCCGACGCAAACGCGCGAATAGTGTTACCGACGGTTTCAAACTCGTCCAGACGCAGGTCGAAGCCCGCCGTAATGTTGACCAACACGCCGCGCGCGCCGGACAGGTCGATATCTTCCAGCAGCGGAGAAGAAATAGCCATTTCAGCCGCTTCTTCCGCACGGTCTTCACCGCTCGCCACGCCGGAGCCCATCATTGCGTAGCCCATTTCAGACATCACAGTACGCACGTCAGCAAAGTCGACGTTCATCAGGCCCGGGCGGGTGATCAGCTCTGCGATACCCTGAACCGCGCCTTTCAGCACGTCGTTAGCCGCGCCGAACGCGTCGAGCAGGGAGATACCACGGCCCAGCACTTTCAGCAGCTTGTCGTTCGGGATGGTGATCAACGAGTCCACATGCTTGGACAGCTCGGTGATACCCTGCTCCGCAAATGCCATGCGCTTTTTGCCTTCAAAATTGAAAGGCTTAGTCACCACGGCAACGGTCAGAATACCTAAATCTTTTGCCACTTCAGCAACCACTGGCGCCGCGCCGGTACCGGTACCGCCGCCCATGCCTGCCGCGATAAATACCATGTCTGCGCCTTCAAGCGCCGCACGCAGCGCTTCACGGTCTTCGTCCGCCGCGTTACGACCGACTTCCGGGTTAGCGCCGGCGCCCAGACCTTTGGTAATGCCGCTACCAATTTGAATGGTCTGGCCAACCGCCGTTTTACGCAACGCCTGAGCGTCGGTATTCACCGCGAAGAATTCAACACCTTCGATGCGCTCGCGCACCATGTGTTCAACAGCGTTACCGCCGCCACCACCGACGCCGATGACTTTAATCACCGCGTCGTTGGTTAGTTCCATAGGTTCAAACATAATCTCTCTCCGTCATGTGCCTGTCGCCTGAGGCCGTAATATCTGGCGGCCTCATAAAAAATTAAAACTCTTTTCGCAGCCAGCTATTAAGTCGCTTGATCCACGAGCCAACTGATGCCGTAACACGTTTTTCCACTTCTGCTTCACCGTTTAAGTGGGACTCTTTCCCGTAGTGAAGCAATCCCACCGCCGTTGAGTAATACGGCTCCTGGGCATAATCCGTCAGACCGGTGATATTCAGCGGCGCGCCGATACGCACCTGCGTATGAAACACGCGCTGAGCGCAAGCAGCAAGCCCTTCGATTTGCGCCGCTCCGCCGGTTAACACAATCCCCGCCGCCAGGTGATGTTTTACCCCTTGTTGGCGAAGCTGTTCCTGTAATTGCAATATCTCTTCGTTGACCAGATTGAGCAGCTCGGTGTAACGCGGCTCAATCACTTCCGCCAGCGTCTGACGTTGCAGGCTGCGCGGCGGACGCCCGCCTACGCTCGGTACTTCAACGCTCTCGTCTTTACCGACGATGGAACCCAGCGCGCAACCGTGGCGGACTTTAATGGCTTCAGCATCGCTCGGCGGCGTACCAAAGGCATAAGCGATATCGCTGGTCACCACGTTCCCCGCGTAAGGGATCACTTTGGTATGACGCAGCGCGCCGCCAGTATAAACGGCGATATCCATTGTACCACCGCCGATATCCACGACACAGACGCCCAGTTCACGTTCATCTTCCGTTAACACGGAATAACTGGCCGCCAGTCCGGCAAATATCAGTTGGTCAACTTTCAGACCACAACGTTCAACAGCTTTGACAATGTTTTTTGCCATATCGTTGTGGCAGGTAATCAAATGTACTTTCGCCTGCATACGCACGCCGGAAAGACCGACCGGATTTTTAATGCCTTCCTGGTAGTCAATGGCGTACTCCTGAGGAATCACATGCAGCACGCGATGTTCATCGCGCACGCGCACTGACTTCGCAGTATGCACGACGTTTTCCACATCTTCCTGCGTCACTTCCTCTTCGGAAATGGGCACCATACCAATTTCATTCTGACAGCTAATATGTTTGCCGGAAAGCGCCAGATATACCGAGGAGATCTGGCAATCAGCCATCAATTCCGCCTGGTCAATGGCGCGCTGAACGCATTTCACCACTGACTCAAGGTCATTCACCCCGCCTTTATCCATACCCCGCGATGGGCAACTGCCCACGCCAATGATATTGACCATACCGTCGGGCAGAACTTCCCCTACTAAAGCGGCAACCTTCGCGGTGCCAATCTCCAGTCCTACTACCAGTTTTCTGTCCGTCGCCTTGATCATTGTTGTTCTGCCTGTGCCTGATTCTGTTGCTGATTAGATTCCTCAGGGGGGAGCGGCGCCCAGCCAACTGCCGCACCTGAGTCATAACGCAAATCAACGTAGCTAATCCGTTTGCCATCGGTTTGCGCCTGCTGCTGTAAAACCGGATAGAGTTCTACAAAGCGAGCCAACCTTTTCATCGTATCGCCCCTGCCGAGATTGAGCTTAATGCCGTTATTAAGCGTCAATTGCCAGGAGCGACGTGCGGTCATCGCCGCTTCCTTTAGAGTGAATTTATCCTTAGCCAGCACCTGCCCCATCTCGCGGTATCCCTGCAACACTTCACTCGCGCTGCCTTCCGGGCCATACAACATGGGTAAAACCTGTTTGCCGATGCGGTCTGACGGCACGCTGAAGGTGTTCCCTTCAGCATCGACCATATGTTGATCATTCCAACGCGCAATCGGCACATATTCAACCAGATGAATCTTCAATTCATCAGGCCACTGTTTTCTGACGCTGGCCTGTTTAATCCACGGCAAACGCTCAATCTGGCTCTGGATAATGTTCACATCCTGCGTCATGAAGGTTCCCGGCGCGCCCAGAGCCAGTATCGCCTGACGGATATCATCGTTACGCGTGTAGTGACGCTCGCCGGTTAATACCAGCTTTGATAACGGTAAACGCTGCGCATCTTCCATCCACCCTAACACGACCCACCCGCTAACAAACACGGTGCACAGTACCGTCAGCAGGAATAAAATTCCTGCAAGACGCGTTCCATTATTGCGGCGTGAAGAAGGCGTCTCTTCATCACTGTTTCGCGTGTTCAGCGCAGCCTGCGACATATCAGTCCGCCAACTCCAGAATTCGTACCACTAACTGCGAGAAGCTCATTCCCGCCTGACGCGCCGCCATCGGCACCAGACTATGGCTGGTCATCCCCGGAGAAGTATTGGCTTCCAGCAGATAAAACTGACCATCGCTGTCCAGCATGACGTCAATACGCCCCCATCCCGTGCAGCCTAAAGCTTTCCATGCCTGCAGGACGAGAGACTGTAGCGCGGCTTCCTGGGACGCTTCTAAACCGGCAGGGCAGAAATACTGAGTCTCATCAGAGAGATACTTCGCCTCATAATCATAGAAGGTTCCTGCCGGTTGGATACGAATTGACGGTAAAATTTCTTCGCCAACTATCGCCACCGTAAATTCCGGACCGCACAGCCATTTCTCAACCAGTACTTCGTCATCATGCTGAAAAGCCAATGATAACGCACCCTGTAAAGCATTTTCTTCTACTACTTTCGTCATACCGACGCTGGAGCCTTCACGGCTGGGTTTGACAATTAGCGGTAAACCCAGCGCCGAAATTCGCGCTTTTTGTTCTTCGCTAAGGCCTTTTTCAAACTCAGCGCGCGTCAGCGCGACCCACGGCGCAACCGGTAAGCCTGCGCCCTGCCACAGCAATTTACTGCGCAGTTTATCCATTGAAAGCGCCGAGGCCATCACACCGCTGCCGGTATAAGGCAGGCCGAGCAGTTCAAGCATTCCCTGTAAGGTGCCATCTTCACCGCCGCGGCCATGCAACGCAATAAAGACCTTCTGAAAGCCCATTGCTTTAAGCTGCGCGACATCGACCTCTTGCGGATCGACGGGATGCGCATCAATGCCGCCTTCACGTAACCCGGCCAACACTGCCGCGCCGGAATTTAACGAAACGTCCCGCTCCGCAGAGGTTCCGCCCAACAGGACCGCGATTTTATCAGCCATGTTGTTCTTCCTCCTGGATTTGCGGCTTCAGCTTGATTTCAGATAAGTAACGCGCAATTTTGCCAACATTTCCTGCGCCTTGCACTAATATCAAGTCGTTACCCGTCAGCACCGGCGCTAACATTGTCGCAACCTGAGCCGGATCGGAAACCAGAATCGGGTCAATTTTTCCCCGATTACGAATCGTGCGACATAAAGAGCGGCTATCCGCGCCCGGAATCGGCGCTTCGCCCGCCGGGTAAACGTCCAGCATCAGCAGCGCATCAACCTGGGTCAGCACATTGGCGAAATCGTCATACAGATCGCGCGTGCGCGTGTAACGGTGCGGCTGAAACAGCATCACCAGGTTTTTATCCGGCCACCCTGCTCGCGCAGCTTTAATGGTGGCGTCTACTTCGGTCGGATGATGGCCATAGTCATCCACCAGCATCGCCGTCCCGGCTTTACCATTCACCGGCTCAAGCGGGAACTCGCCGAGGAAGTCAAAACGACGCCCGGTCCCCTGGAAGCTTTCCAGCGCGCGCAGGATAGCGTCATCGTCGATGCCTTCTTCGGTCGCTACCGCCACTGCCGCGGCGGCATTCAGGGCATTGTGGCGACCCGGCGCATTCAACGTGACATGCAGATCCGGCATTCCCTGGCGCAACAGCGTAAAGTGCCCCTGCGGCCCAATCTGCTGATAATCTTCTACGCGGACGTCAGCATCCTCGCTAAAGCCATACGTCGTGATCTGACGCCCCACCCGCGGCAGCAACTCGCGGATGACCGGATCGTCGACGCACATTACCGCGCGACCGTAGAACGGCAGGTTATGCAGGAAGTTAATAAACGTCTGCTTTAAATTTTCAAAGTCGCCATGATAGGTATCCATATGGTCGGCTTCGATGTTAGTGACGATCGCGACCATCGGCTGCAAATGCAGGAAGGACGCGTCGCTCTCATCTGCCTCGGCAATCAGGTAACGACTATGGCCCAGACGCGCATGAACGCCTGCGGCTTTCACCAGTCCGCCATTCACGAAAGTCGGGTCCAGCCCCGCTTCGGCATAAATACTGGACACCATCGCGGTCGTTGTGGTTTTTCCGTGCGTCCCGGCAATGGCGATGCCGTGGCGAAAACGCATCAGTTCCGCCAGCATTTCCGCACGGCGAATAACCGGAATACGCGCTTCATGCGCCGCGACAATTTCCGGGTTATCCGCGGAAATTGCGCTGGAAACGACGACCACGCTGGCATCACGCACATTTTCCGGACGATGATTAAAGAAAATCGTCGCCCCCAGGCTCGTCAACTGCTGGGTCACCGGATTCGGCGCTAAATCGGAACCACTGATCTGATACCCTTCATTGGCCAGAACTTCGGCAATACCGCCCATACCAGCACCACCGATGCCGACAAAGTGAATGTGCCGAACGCGACGCATTTCGGGCACGATGGAACGCAGTTTTGCCAGTTGTTGTGTATTCATTCTTTACGCCATTAACTCCAATACCCGCCATACTTCAAATTGCAGATGCGTTGGCTTGCCTGCAACCCAAATTATTGAGGGTAGAAAAACCCTGCGATGCAAAAGGCACCGCCACAAATTATGTCCGGGCAACCCGGCTGACTTCACTGGCGACGCGTTCGGTAGCATCCGGAATGGATACCGCGCGGGCACGCTCCGCCATGGTTAACAACGCCTCGCGCGACCACCCCGCCAGGGTGTCGGCGACAGCCTCTACAGTAAACTGCGGCTGCTCAAAAATCTTAGCTGCGCCGGCGTTTTCTAACGGCAGCGCATTCCAGTACTGCTGCCTGTCTTTATGCTGAAACGGCACGAATATCGCCGGTAATCCGGCGGCGGCGATCTCGCTCACCGTTAAAGCGCCGGAACGACATACCACCACATCCGCCCACGCATAGGCGGCGGCCATGTCATCGATAAATTCCGTTACCTTATGTTGCGGTTGTCCCGCCCCGGCATATGCCTGCTCTACCGTGAGCTGCGCGCCTTTTCCGCTTTGATGCCAGATTGTAACCGTATCGCCCAGTCTGGCGGCAACCTGCGGCATCGTCTGGTTCAGGACTCGCGCCCCCTGAGAACCGCCGACCACCAACACGCGAATCGGACCGTCACGACCGGCCAGACGCACCTGCGGCAACGGCAACGCCAGTACGTCGGTACGCACCGGGTTACCCACCACTTCCGCGTTCGGGAACGCACCGGGAAACGCCTGCATCACCGTGGTCGCGATTTTGGCCAGCCACTGATTGGTTAGTCCGGCGATACCGTTTTGCTCATGCAAGACGACCGGAATACCCAATGACCAGGCGGCAAGACCGCCGGGGCCGGAAACATAACCGCCCATTCCCAGCACGACATCCGGCTTAAACCGCTTCATGATCGCCCGCGCCTGCCGCCAGGCGTTAAAAATCCGCAGCGGCGCCGCCAGAAGCGCTTTTACGCCTTTGCCGCGCAGACCGGAGATCCGAATAAAGTCAATATCGATGCCATGCTTCGGCACTAAATCCGCTTCCATACGATCGGCGGTACCCAGCCAGCGAACCTGCCAGCCCTGGGCCATTAAATGATGCGCAACGGCCAGTCCCGGGAACACGTGCCCGCCGGTACCGCCCGCCATCACCATTAACCGCTTCGGTTGACCACTCATCGAGAACCTCGTGTAAACGCCTGCGCTTTTTCCAGACGCGTTTCATAATCAATACGTAATAAAAACATAATGGCCGTCGACATAATCAACAGACTCGACCCGCCATAACTGATCAGCGGCAGCGTAAGACCTTTGGTCGGCAGCATCCCCGCGGCCGCGCCAACGTTTACCAGCGCCTGGAAACTAAACCAAATACCGATAGAACACGCTAAAAATCCGGAAAAACGGTGGTCAATCTCCAATGCCTTACGGCCAATCGACATCGCGCGAAAAGCGACGAAGAATACCATTAAAAGCGCCAATACCACACCGATATAACCCAGTTCTTCCCCAATAATGGCGAAGATGAAATCGGTGTGCGCCTCCGGCAAATACTCCAGTTTCTGCACCGAATTCCCCAGCCCTTGCCCCCATATCTCACCGCGACCAAAAGCCATCAGCGACTGCGTCAGCTGATAACCGCTGCCGAACGGATCTTCCCAGGGGTTCCAGAACGAGGTAACGCGGCGAATACGATACGGTTCGGCGAGGATTAACAGAATCACCGCCGAGATGCCCATCCCGATAATGGCGATGAACTGCCATAATTTCGCCCCGGCGAGAAACAGCATCGCCAGCGTGGTGACAAACAGTACGACCACCGTCCCGAGGTCAGGTTGCGCCAGCAGTAACACCGCCAGCACCAGAATCACGCCCATTGGTTTTAAAAAGCCGCGCAGGTTATTTCGCACCTCATCAACCTTACGCACCAGATAGTTCGCGAGGTAGCAGAACAGCGACAGCTTGGTAAACTCCGCAGGCTGAATACGCAGCGGCCCCAGCGCAATCCAGCGCGACGCCCCGTTGACCGAGCTCCCGACGACCAGCACGATAAGCAGCATAATGATCGACGCAATCAGCATCGTCGTGCTGTATTTTTGCCAGAAGGTCATGGGCAAACGTAGCGTGACCATCGCCAGACAAAATGCCAGGAAGATATAGAGCGCATCACGTTTGGCAAACAAAAACGGATCGTTCGCCAGGCGCTGCCCGACTGGCATGGAGGCCGACGTCACCATGACAAAACCAATCGCCGCCAGCCCGAAGGTCAGCCATAGCAGCGTGCGGTCATACATGATCAGACTGTCGGCGTCTTTATCGCGCGAAGCCATCACCCAGCCTTTAAGCGCCGCAAACAGCCAGGCCAGGAGGCCAAAGCCTGGTACGCGCGGCATTCTCAGACGGGGGAGAGATAAACGCATCAACCTAACTCCTTCGCCAGACGGGTAAAGACATCGCCCCGTTGCTCAAAATTTTTAAACTGATCGAGGCTGGCGCAGGCGGGCGACAACAGCACCATATCACCCGGCTGAACGCGCGGCGCCAGCAAACGCATCGCCTCTTCCATCGTCTCAGTCTGTTGGGCGATTTCCGGACGCAGTGCGGCAAGCTGCGCGCCATCGCGCCCAAAGCAATACAGGCGGATACGGTCGCCGATCAGATAGCGCGCCAGCGGAGAAAAGTCTGCCGACTTACCGTCGCCGCCCAGCAGCAGATGTAACGTACCGTCCACATGCAAACCGTTTAGCGCCGCTTCGGTACTGCCGACGTTGGTCGCTTTCGAGTCATTGATCCAACGTACGCCGTTATGCTCCAACGCCAGCTGGAAGCGATGCGCCAGACCGGTAAATGTCGTCAACGCCTTCAAACTGCTGGCGCGCGGCAAACCTACGGCATCCGCCAGCGCCAGCGCCGCTAACGCATTGGTATAGTTATGCTGACCGGAAAGCTTCATCTCTTTCACGTTCAGCACCTTCTCGCCTTTGACTCGCAGCCAGGTTTCGCCCTGCTGACGATTAAGGTGATAATCACCCATATTGACGCCAAAGCTGACGCAGCGTTCATCGGCCCCGCGTACCGGCATCGTCAACGCGTCATCGGCATTCACTACGCACACTTTCGCCTTCTCGTAGATGCGCAGTTTCGCCGCCCGGTACTGTTGCAAACCAAACGGATATCGGTCCATATGATCTTCAGTGACGTTGAGCACCGTTGCCGCCGCCGCTTGCAAACTTGAGGTAGTTTCCAGTTGGAAACTGGATAATTCCAGCACGTACAATTCGCGATCGGCATCCAACAGCATCAGCGCCGGAAGACCGATATTGCCGCCAACGCCGACATTGACGCCCGCCGCTTTCGCCATCTCGCCCACTAAGGTGGTCACGGTGCTTTTGCCGTTCGAGCCGGTGATGGCCACAATCGGCGCTTGCGCTTCGCGGCAAAACAGTTCGATATCGCCGACAATTTCCACTCCAGCGCTGGCGGCAGCGCTAAGAGAGGGATGCGCCAGGGCGATGCCAGGGCTGGCGACGATTAAATCCGCCGCTAAGAGCCACTCGTCGTTCAGGCCGCCAACGTGACGCTCAACCTCTTGCGGCAGCTTATCCAGACCCGGCGGCGTCACGCGAGTATCCATCACCCGCGGCGTCACGCCGCGGGCAAGGAAAAAGTCCACGCAAGAGAGTCCGGTTAAGCCCAGACCGATAATGACGACGTTTTTGTCCTGGTAATCAGCCATGATTAACGTACCTTCAGCGTTGCCAGGCCAATCAGCACCAGCATCAGCGAAATAATCCAGAAGCGCACAATCACGCGCGGTTCCGGCCAGCCTTTCAGTTCATAGTGGTGATGGATAGGCGCCATACGGAAAATACGCTGTCCGCGTAGTTTAAAGGAACCCACCTGCAGGATGACCGACAGAGTTTCCACCACAAAGACGCCGCCCATGATCACCAGCAGGAACTCCTGACGCAGCAGCACGGCGATAATGCCCAACGCGCCGCCCAACGCCAGCGATCCGACATCGCCCATAAAAACCTGCGCCGGATAGGTGTTAAACCACAAAAATCCTAATCCCGCGCCGACAATCGCCGTACAGACAATCACCAGCTCGCCCGCATGGCGTAAATACGGAATATGCAGGTAATTGGCGAAGTTCATGTTCCCGGTCGCCCAGGCCACCAGCGCAAAGCCGGCAGCAACGAAAACAGTCGGCATAATCGCCAGACCATCAAGCCCGTCGGTCAGGTTTACGGCGTTACCCGTACCGACGATGACAAAGTAGGACAGCAAAATGTAAAACAGCCCCAATTGCGGCATAACATCTTTAAAGAACGGCACCACCAGTTGGGTCGCGGGCGTGTCTTTCCCGACGAGATAAAGCGCAAAGGCCACGCCGAGCGCGATAACCGACATCCAGAAATATTTCCAGCGCGCAATCAGCCCTTTGGTATCTTTCCGCACCACTTTGCGGTAGTCATCGACAAAACCGATAATGCCGTAGCCAATCAATACCACCAGCACGCACCAGACGTACGGGTTAGACGGGTAAGCCCATAACAGAACGGAAATCACAATCGCCGTCAGGATCATGATGCCGCCCATCGTCGGCGTACCGCGTTTACTGAAGTGCGATTCCGGGCCATCGTTACGTACCACCTGGCCAAAAGAGAGTTTTTGCAGACGAGCGATCATACGCGGGCCCATCCATAAAGAGATGAACAGCGCGGTCAACAGGCTGACGATGGCGCGAAACGTCAGATAAGAAAAGACGTTAAAGCCGGAATAATATTTGACCAAATGCTCGGCCAGCCAAACTAACATGAACCTTTCTCCTGTAACGCATGAACCACATCTTCCATCGCGGCGCTGCGTGATCCTTTCACTAAAATAGTCATCATTGGTTGCTCCTGAAGCAGAGCGTGTAAACGCGCAATGAGCGCGGCTTTATCGGCAAAATGTTCGCCGACGCCGCTGGCGTGGCTGATAGCCTGACTGAGTTTTCCGGTGCTTAACACGCGATCAATACCCGCCGCTTTTGCGGCCTCGCCAACCTGGAGGTGGCACGCTTCGCTTTCTGCGCCCAGCTCGGCCATATCGCCTACCACCAGCACGCGGTAGCCGGGCATTTCAGAAAGGACCTGCACTGCGGCGGTCATCGAACCGACGTTGGCGTTATAAGCGTCATCCAGTACCAGTTGGTTTTCACTTAGCTGAATCGGGAACAGACGCCCGGGTACAGCTTTTAACGCCGCCAGCCCTGCTTTAACCGCCGTCAGCGTCGCCCCCACCGCCATTGATAAAGCAGCGGCCGCCAGCGCGTTGGCAATATTGTGCCGCCCCGGCAACGGCAGCAGCACATCAATGCTGCCCATCGGCGTTTGCAGGGTAAATTCGGTACCGTGTGACGTCACGTGGATATTCGCAGCGGTAAAGTCGCTGTTTGCCGCATTCGGCGAAAAGCGCCACACCTGACGATCGCCAATAATGCTTTGCCAGTTCAGCCAGTCATTATTATCGGCATTCATAATCGCGATACCGTTCTCAGGCAAACCGGTATAGATTTCGCCTTTCGCTTTCGCCACGCCGGCCAACGAGCCGAAACCTTCCAGATGCGCCGCCGCCAGGTTATTGACCAGCGCCGCTTCCGGGCGCGTCAGGCTAACGGTCCAGGCGATTTCTCCCTGGTGGTTAGCGCCTAACTCGATTACCGCATAGTCATAATCATGGTTTAAGCGCAGCAGCGTTATCGGCACGCCGATGTCGTTGTTAAAATTGCCTGCGGTATACAGAGTATTTCCGCACTGGCTAAGAATCGCGGCGGTCATCTCTTTGACCGAGGTTTTGCCGGACGAACCGGTTAACGCCACCACCCGCGCCGGTACCTGCATACGTACCCAGGCGGCCAGTTGGCCAAATGCCTGACGCGTGTCTTTTACAATCACCTGCGGAAGATCGATATCCAGAGGACGACTGACCAGCAGAGCGCCAGCGCCGTTCGCTTTTGCTTTATCAGCAAAATCATGCGCATCAAAGCGTTCCCCTTTCAGCGCCACGAACAGGCATCCCGGCGTCACTTTCCGTGTGTCGGTAATGACCGTATCGAGCGTGAGATCCGCCCCGCGGTGTTCGGCGCCAAGGACATCGGCAATTTTGCTGAGCGTTACGCTAATCATGCGATCACCCCCAGCAAACGCGCTGCGGTCACGCGGTCTGAATAATCAAGACGCTGCGTGCCGACAATCTGGTAATCCTCGTGCCCTTTACCTGCAATCAGCACGACGTCATTGTCTTTTGCCTGCATAATGGCATTGGTTACCGCCTCAGCGCGGCCTTCCATTACCCTGACCTGCCCGGCGTCCAGCATTCCGGCCAGAATATCGTTGATAATGGCGCGCGGCTCCTCGGTACGCGGGTTATCGTCAGTCACCACGACGATATCCGCGAATTCTTCGGCAATGGCCCCCATGAGTGGGCGCTTACCTTTGTCACGATCCCCGCCACAGCCAAAGACGCACCACAATTTTCCGGCGCAGTGCAGGCGCGCCGCCTGCAACGCTTTTTCCAGCGCATCCGGCGTGTGCGCGTAATCCACCACCACCGTCGGTTTGCCTGGCGCAGTGAATACTTCCATACGTCCGCAAACCGGCTGCAAACGCGCGGCGGTTTTCAGCAAATCCGTTAACGGATAGCCCAGCGCCAGTAGCGTCGCCAATGCCAGCAGTAAGTTGCTGACGTTAAACGCGCCCATCAGGCGGCTTTCGATTTCGCCTTCACCCCAGCTTGAAGCAAAACGAATCGTCGCTCCGCGGTCGTGGTAATCCACCGCCTCCGCTTTCAGCCAACGACCGTGACAGTTAGGGTTGATATGCCCTTCCATTGATACCGCGACCGCATCGGGTAGCGACGCCAGCCAGCGGCGTCCAACTTCATCATCGGCGTTGACGATTGCCTGACCGTGATGGTGGGTGGAATAAAGCATCCATTTTGCCGCCTCGTAATGCGCCATATCGCCATGATAGTCGAGATGGTCGCGGCTCAAATTAGTAAACACGGAGGCGGCAAATTTCAGCGCCGCCACGCGATGCTGCACCAGGCCGTGAGAAGAGACTTCCATCGCGCCGAAGGTCGCGCCCTGCGCAACCAGGCTGGCCAGCACATGCTGAACATCCACAGCGGAACCGGTTGTGTTCTCCGTCGGGATCACTTTACCCAACAGTCCGTTGCCTACCGTTCCCATCACTGCGCTGGTTTCGCCGAGCAACTGGCTCCACTGCGCCAGTAGTTGAGTAGTGGTGGTCTTGCCATTGGTGCCGGTCACCGCCACCAGACGCATGTTTTCAGATGGCTCATGGTAAAAGCGGCCCGCCAGCGCAGATAAACGCTCATTGAGCTGGCTGAGATAGACGACCGGTACGCCGTGCATTTCGCGAATCTCACCGTCGCTCGCCTCGTCTTTCGCCTCTGCAATAATGGCAGCTACGCCTTGCGCTATCGCCTGCGGGATATATCGACGCCCGTCCGCCTGATGACCCACCACTGCCACAAAGAGATCGCCCGCCGCAGCCACACGGCTGTCGAGCGTCATCTCTCGCAGTTCTCGCGCGGGTAGTCCAGCCACCCACGGAGCAAGAAGGTCGCGCAAATTACGATCTGCCACCTGTTCCCTCGCCTTGATTAATTACGAATTCATTTTTTTCGCCCGTTGTCAGCGCGTCCGGTTCGATGTTCATGGTGCGCAGAACGCCGCCCATGATGGCACCAAATACCGGCGCGGAAACGGCGCCGCCGTAGTATTTACCCGCCTGCGGATCGTTGATGACAACCACCAGCGCGAAGCGCGGCTGACTCGCAGGCGCGACGCCTGCGGTGTAAGCAATGTATTTGTTGATGTAGCGACCGTCCGGCCCCACTTTTTTCGCCGTACCGGTTTTAATCGCGATACGGTAGCCTTTAATTGCCGCCTTCACGCCGCCGCCGCCCGGCAGCGCCACGCTTTCCATCATATGCACCACGGTGCGTACGGTGGATTCAGGGAAGATGCGTTCGCCGGGTACAGGCGGATCAACTTTGGTAATCGACAGCGGGCGATAAATGCCATAGCTGCCGATCGTTGCATAGACTCGCGCTAACTGTAACGGCGTTACCATTAGCCCGTAGCCGAAAGAGAAGGTGGCCCTCTCTATGTCGGACCACCGTTGTTTTTGAGGATATAAGCCACTGCGTTCTCCGACCAACCCCAAATTGGTCGCCTTTCCTAGCCCAAAACGTGAGTAAGTATCTACTAACGCTGAGGACGGCATCGCTAACGCCAGTTTGGATACGCCGACGTTACTCGACTTCTGTAGAACCCCGGTCAGGGTTAATTCGCTGTAGCGCGCCACGTCTTTAATTTCGTGGCCGTTAATTCGGTATGGAACGGTATTCAACACCGTATTTTCGTTGACGATACCGCGCTGAAGCGCGGTCATCACCACCATCGGCTTAACCGTAGAACCCGGTTCAAACACGTCGGTGATGGTACGGTTACGCATCGCGTCTTTCGGCGTACCGGCAAGGTTGTTGGGGTTATAGGAAGGGCTATTCGCCATCGCCAGTACTTCACCGGTATTGACATCGACCAGCACCGCGCTACCGGATTCCGCCTTGTTAAACGCCACCGCGTTGTTCAGTTCGCGGTAAACCAGCGCCTGTAAGCGTTCATCAATGCTTAACGCCAGGTTGTGCGCTGCCTGACTGTCAGTGGAGGAGATATCCTCAATCACGCGACCATAGCGGTCTTTACGCACGATTCGCTCGCCAGGCTGACCGGTAAGCCACTTATCAAAGCTCTTTTCAACGCCTTCAATCCCCTGACTGTCGACGTTGGTAAAACCGATGAGGTGAGCGGTTACTTCTCCTGACGGGTAGTAGCGGCGGGACTCTTCACGCAAATGAATCCCCGGCAGTTTGAGTTTTTTGATGTAGTCCGCCATGTCAGGATTTACCTGGCGCGCCAGATAAATAAAACGCCCTTTCGGGTTGGCGTTGATACGGGCGGAGAGCTGATCGAGCGGAATATTGAGCGCAGTAGAAAGCGCTTTCCAGCGATCGCCGACGCTGATGCCGCCGGCGTCATGAACTTCTTTCGGGTCGGCCCAGATCGCCTTAACCGGTACGCTGACCGCCAGTGGACGCCCGGAACGGTCGGTAATCATACCGCGTGAGGTGGAGACTTCCTGAACACGCAGCGAACGCATATCGCCCTGACGCACCAGCATATCCGGGGCGATAATCTGTAGCCACGCCGCGCGTCCAAGTAAAAAAACCAGCGCCAGTAAAATACAGCCGCATAGCAACGCAAAACGCCAACTGATGAAGTTGGTCTGTTCTTCCTGGCGTTTCGATTTTTGCGTTTTTGCCGCTGCTTTCATGCGTCGCGTTTATCCTTATTTTTGCACTACGATATTTTCTTGGGACGGATCAACATGCTGCATTTGCAGCTTTTCCGTTGCGATCCGCTCCACCCGGCTGTGATCGCCGAGCGCATTTTCTTCAAGGATCAGGTTGCGCCATTCAATGTCCAATGCATCGCGCTCCAGAACCAGTTGTTCACGCTGCGCGGTGAGTAAACGAGTATGGTGCGCCGTCGTGACCACCGTCACCGCCGTTAAAATGATGCAAATGAACAAGCAGAGTGGCAGCTTCCCGAACCGCAAAAGATCGTCACCGATCACGCCAGGCAAGGCATGGCGCTCGTTGCTTCCTATCGATCCCTTCACTTTGCTTAGGGCTTCTGTCACTCTGCTGATCATGCGTTCGTCCTCTCTGCGATACGCAGAACTGAACTACGGGCCCGAGGATTTTCAGCTACCTCTTTTTCACCCGGCATCAACTTGCCTAACGCTCGTAACTCACGACCGCCCAGTTTTTTGAGCTGCGCTTCCGTCATCGGTAATCCCGCCGGTATCTGCGGACCGCGGCTTTGCTCACGCATAAAGCGTTTCACAATACGGTCTTCCAGCGAGTGGAAACTGATGATTGAAAGCCGCCCGCCTGGGGCCAGTACGCTGAGCGAGCTTTTTAGCGCCTGCTCTATCTCCTCCAGTTCACTGTTTACCCAGATGCGCACCGCCTGGAAGGTACGGGTCGCGGGATGTTTGAATTTGTCTTTTACCGGGGTCGCCGCCGCAACCACTTCCGCCAGCTCTTTGGTGCGGGTCATCGGCTGTTCGCGATTGCGCTCAACAATGGCGCGAGCAATACGTTTGGCAAAACGCTCCTCGCCGAATGTTTTCAGCACCCAGGCGATATCCGCCTCCTCCGCCGTTTGTAACCACTCGGCGGCAGACTGGCCGCGCGTGGGGTCCATTCGCATATCCAGCGGACCGTCGCGCATAAATGAAAAACCGCGCTCCGCATCGTCAAGCTGCGGAGAAGAGACGCCAAGATCGAGAAGGATCCCGTCAATCTTGCCGGTAAGCTCGCGCTCGGCTACATAATCAGCCAACGCGGAAAAAGGTCCATGAATGATGGAGAAGCGAGGATCATTAATGGTCTGCGCAACGGCGATCGCCTGCGGATCGCGATCGATCGCCAGCAAGCGCCCCTCTTCGCCCAGTTGCGAGAGGATCAGGCGCGAGTGGCCGCCGCGACCAAATGTGCCATCAATATAGATACCATCCGGACGAATATTCAGCCCATTAACGGCTTCATCCAACAGTACCGTAGTGTGTTTAAAATTTTCCATCATCTTATAGAGACAAGTCCTGCAGCCGCTCCGATAACGTTTCGGTAGCTGACTGTTCAGCGTCGATATCTTCCTTGACCTGTTGATACCAGGTCGTTTCATCCCACAGCTCAAATTTGTTGAACTGTCCAACCAGCATCACTTCTTTCGTCAGTCCGGCATGTTGCCGCAGAACTGGCGCGATCAGTAATCGACCTGCACCATCCATCTGACATTCGCTGGCATGGCCCAACAGTAAACGCTGTACGCGACGTTCTACCGGGTTCATGCTCGACAGACGAGATAACTTTTGCTCAATAATTTCCCATTCAGGCAGGGGGTAAAGCAGCAGGCATGGGTGATGGATGTCAATGGTACATACCATTTGACCGGTAGCGCTCTCGATCAGTTGCTCCCGATAACGGGTCGGCACGGTCAGGCGCCCTTTACTGTCGAGATTGACTAACGTTGCCCCCCGGAACATGCCAGTCTCACCCCTTCTTACCACTTTATCCCACAAATTCCCACTCGAAGGAGTTTACGGAGCGGAGGAAAAGCTTGTCAAGCAAGTCACAACGCTTACCGAAGTAAAAAAGCCAATGTTTACGGCGAATATCTGCGTTGATTAATTTCCGTCCAGCGCGCAAGCCAAATTAACGTTATGAATATTTGTAAGAAAAAAACCAAAGACCCACCGCCGTTTAAAACGGACTCAATATAATCCGAGAAAAATATAAAGTGTCAGTTTGCGACGCGAGCGGCATTTTAGGACATATTGCACCGTGTTAACAGTGCCTGTTTAACGTGTGCAGCGCCTGCTATACCAGCGCCTACGAGCGACTGTCGCGCCAAAGACAAAAAGTGGCTGTTAATTCGACGATTTCTTGCCTGCTTGTAACAAAACAAGACAAAGGAAAAGACTCGTTACGTCTTAATTAGTGGAATATGGACGATTTCGGACAAAAGAAAGGTAATAAAAAAGAATTTTCGGATAATTTTAAGGAATAATCTTAATTATTTAAGGGATATTTTTACTGATACGCATTTGTTTGACGGCGGCAGAAGAGAGAGTCTTTCACCGCCGGTCCTTTAGCTACGGCTCAGAATGCCGCGACGATACAGGTTTCGCCGAATACGCGTTAAGCCGGGTTTCGGTTTACGCGGTTCATCAAGACTTGCCAGCACAATCTCCAGCACGCGTTCCGCGACATCACGATGACGCTGCGCCACCGCCAGTACCGGGCATTGCAGAAAATCCAGCAGCTCATGATCGCCGAAGGTCGCAATCGCTAAATCCGAGGGCAGTTTTCCATCGCGCCGCAGCGTAACGTCCATCACGCCCTGTAATAGCGCGAACGATGTCGTAAAGAGCGCCTGCGGCATAGGATGCGTTTCTAGCCATTTCTCAAACAACTGCGCGGCGGCTTCGCGCTCATAGCTGTTGGCATATAAGAAATTCACCTCCCGCGGATCGTCTTTCCATGCGGTGCGGAACCCCTGCTCGCGCAGGAAACTGACAGACAACTCCGGCAGCGCGCCCAAATAAAGCACCGTTTCCGCCGGGAATTTACGCAGCTCTTCCGCCAACATCTCGGCATCATCCTGATCGGCGCCGACCACGCTGGTGAAATGTTCGCGATCCAGCGCGCGGTCGAGCGCGACGATGGGGAACGGATCGTTGGCCCAGCGCTGATAGAAGGGATGCTCCGGCGGTAACGAAGTTGAAACAATGATTGCATCCACCTGGCGTTGCAAAAGGTGCTCAATGCAGCGCATTTCGTTATCCGGCTGATCTTCAGAACAGGCGATCAGCAGTTGGTAGCCACGCTGGCGTGCCTGGCGCTCAAGATAGTTTGCGATACGGGTGTAGCTCGTGTTTTCAAGGTCCGGGATCACCAGACCAATGGAACGTGTGCGTCCAGCACGCAGCCCGGCAGCCACAGCGTTAGGATGGTAATTGTGCTCACGCACTACCGCCATGACTTTTTCTACGGTTTTGTCGCTCACGCGGTATTGCTTTGCTTTACCGTTTATAACGTAGCTTGCAGTTGTGCGCGAGACACCGGCCAGCCGAGCGATTTCATCCAGTTTCACAATTGCCCCTTGTGTAAATTGTACAAACCATAACCTTTATGTCGGCATGGGTTAAAATCGTTAACATCTAAGCGCAGTTTGATCACTCCGGCAACCGCTTTTATTCCGGGTTACCACGGATTTCGCAAAAAAAAGCCCAACCGGTGATATTGGGTTGGGCGATAATTCCTGTTGGCTGATATCCGGCAAACCTGCCAGATGGCGTTACGCTTATCGGACCTGGGCCAGATATCAGCCTGTTGGCCGGATAAAACGCAATCGCGTCGTCATCCGGCGAATCTGCTCAGCGCATAATCTTATCACCGCGCGAAAGCCCGACGACGCCTGAACGCGCCACTTCAACAATTTTCGCCACGTCGCGCAGCGAGGCCAGAAAAGCATCCAGTTTATCGCTGGTGCCCGCCAGTTGAACGGTATACAGCGTTGGCGTAACGTCAATAATCTGACCACGGAAAATTTCCGTATTACGCTTCACCTCTTCCCGTCCGTAGCCGCTGGCCTGGATTTTCACCAGCATGATTTCCCGCTCAACGTGCGCTCCCTGTCCCAGCTCGCTGACGCGCAGCACATCAACCAGCTTGTGCAGTTGCTTTTCAATTTGCTCAAGCACTTTTTCATCGCCTACCGTCTGGATAGTCATGCGCGACAACGTCGGATCGTCCGTCGGCGCGACGGTCAGGCTTTCAATATTATATCCGCGTTGCGAAAAGAGGCCGATAACCCGCGATAACGCCCCAGATTCGTTTTCCAGTAATACCGATAAAATCCGGCGCATCATCAGGTCCTCTCCGTTTTGCTTAACCACATTTCGTCCATCCCGCCCCCGCGAATCTGCATCGGATAGACATGCTCGCTGCCATCAACGGTGACATCGACGAACACCAGTCGGTTATTACGCACATGCTCAAGGGCTTCGCTGAGTTTACTTTCCAGCTCATCCGGACGGTTAATCTGCAGCCCAACATGGCCATATGCTTCCGCCAGGCGCACAAAATCCGGTAACGACTGCATATAAGACTGAGAATGGCGACCGGAATAGATCATATCCTGCCACTGTTTCACCATCCCCAGATAACGGTTGTTCAGATTCAGAACCAGTACCGGCAGTTCATACTGTAAGGCTGTCGATAGCTCCTGAATGTTCATCTGTATACTGCCATCGCCGGTCACGCAGACCACCATTTCTTTCGGCAGGGCCATTTTAACGCCCAGCGCAGCCGGTAGGCCAAAACCCATCGTGCCGAGCCCGCCGGAATTAATCCAGCGACGTGGTTTATCGAACGGGTAGTAGAGGGCGGCAAACATCTGGTGTTGTCCTACATCGGACGTCACGTAAGCGTCGCCCTTCGTCAGACGCCAGAGGGTTTCAATCACCGCCTGGGGTTTAATGCTTTCGCTTTCCGCGTCATATTTCAGGCACTGACGGGCGCGCCAGATCTCTATCTGCTGCCACCAGTCACGAATATCATCCTGCGGCTGAGACGGCGCATCCTGCGCCAGTAGCTCCAGCATTTGTTCCAGTACCAGGCGGGCATCGCCCACCACCGGGATATCAGCGTTAACCGTTTTGGATATGGACGTCGGGTCAATGTCGATGTGTAATACCGTCGCGTTCGGACAATATTTAGCGAGATTATTCGTCGTGCGGTCGTCAAATCGTACGCCAACAGCGAAAATCACGTCGGCGTTATGCATGGTCATATTGGCTTCATAAGTGCCATGCATTCCCAGCATTCCTAACGACTGGCGATGAGTAGCAGGAAACGCGCCCAGTCCCATTAATGAAGAGACCACCGGCAGGTTAAAGGTTTCAATGATGTGGCGCAGCGGCGTATAGCAGGCCGCGCTTATCGCCCCTCCCCCAACATAGACCACCGGCTTTTTTGCCGACGCCAGCGTTTGCAAGGCACGCTTAATTTGTCCTTTATGACCTGATGTTGTGGGATTGTAAGAGCGCATACTGACCGTTTCCGGCCAGGCATACGGCATTTTTTTCGCCGGATTCAAAATATCTTTTGGCAAATCCACGACCACCGGCCCAGGACGTCCGCTTGCCGCCAGCCAGAAGGCCTTTTTAAGCACCTGGGGAATATCTTCCGTCTGTTTGACCAGGAAGCTATGTTTGACCACCGGTCGGGAAATCCCCACCATGTCGCACTCCTGAAAGGCATCATAGCCAATCAATGAGGTGGCGACCTGGCCGGAAAGAATCACCAGCGGAATGGAATCCATATAGGCCGTAGCAATCCCGGTAATCGCATTGGTCGCTCCCGGTCCGGAAGTCACCAGCACCACGCCAACCTCGCCAGTGGCTCGCGCCAGGCCATCCGCCATATGCACCGCAGCCTGCTCATGACGCACCAGCACATGATCGATCCCTCCAACGGTATGTAGCGCATCATAAATATCAAGCACTGCGCCTCCAGGATAGCCGAACACCTGCTTTACGCCTTGATCGATAAGCGATCGGACGACCATCTCGGCTCCAGACAACATCTCCACGGCTTGCCTCCACTTTATACCTGTCATCACGGTTTGACGGACACCTTAACCGCTCGCTATCACGCCTGGCAATTGGGTGGAATGACGTAAAGATGGGGAAGGTTAGAATAATCAGGAGGCAAGAAGAGAAGAAATGGAGAAATACTCCGTCTGAATCACACCAGGTAATAAATAATCGCTTATAAATGCAGACTTACAGCAATTCATCTATTTTTCACAGCGACGAAAAGAATCGCTCACCGTTAATTCAGCATAAAATTTTTGATATACGATAAAAAGCAGAATAAACCAGAATTTGTTTCTGATTTATTCTGCCCGGTTTTATCGCTTACAAACAGAAACTAATAAATCTTCCATCCATTGGTGCCCTTTATCACGCCCAGCCGCTTCATGCCAGGAAAGGTAGCATGTCCGGCTATTCAGTTTTAAAGGCAACGGCAATATTTGCAGATCCAGCGATTCCGCAAACTCTTCCGCCAGCCAGCGCGGGGCAATAGCGACCAAATGCGTCTGCGAAACCACGTTCAGAACGCTGATAAGCGCCATGCCCTGATAAGCCACGCTCGACTGTTTATCCGCCGTGTCATACCACGGCTGACTAAATGACGCATAACGATCGAGAGAAACAACCGCATGTTGTTCATTATAAACATCGCCTTCCAGTAGCGGGCCGCTAATACGCGGGTGTTTTCGGCTGGCGACTAAAACCATTTCATCTTTAAATAGCGGTACGCTGGTAAACTCAGGACGACGGAATTCTTCATAACTAATAACGAATTCGGTTTCCTGATAGCGTAACTGATGCTCAGTATTCTGATTCAACGACGCTTTAAAAACGACATGAATATTTGGCGCAATTTTTTCTACACGATTATAAATCTGTGACGTCAGGATATTATCCAGCGGACTGCACACGCAAAGATTGAATACACGTTCGCTGCTGGTCGGCT
Organism: Salmonella sp. A7; assembly: GCF_020181675.1. Taxonomy (NCBI): domain Bacteria; kingdom Pseudomonadati; phylum Pseudomonadota; class Gammaproteobacteria; order Enterobacterales; family Enterobacteriaceae; genus Salmonella; species Salmonella sp. A7. The sequence goes on from NZ_CP084001.1 coordinate 3,746,559, forward strand.
CAAACCCCGATCCCGGCAATTCATTTTGCACCAATTGCAACGCCTGACGGACTGAACCAAATAACTGAAATGCACGGGCAGTCGGCTGAATTCCTCGTCCATATCGAACAAAAAGTTCGTCATTAAACATAACCTTCAGACGCGCTACGGCGTTACTGACCGCAGGCTGCGACATTCCCAGCGTGTGGGCGGCGCGCGTAATATTCTGCTCTTGCATTACCGCATCGAACACGGTCAATAGGTTCAAATCAACCATGCGAAGCTGTGGTTTGCCCATATCTAAAAGATGCGGCTTTTCGGTTTTGACCTCTGGCATATTTAACTCCACTGTCACGCTTAACTCCCTTTTTCTGGCTGAAGGCAGAAATAATTCCTGAAAATATGATTTACCATGCATATAAAATAAGAAAAAGGGAAAGCGTTAAAATTCGGAAAACATAAAGACGCTGACAGAGACAAATAGAATGCCAGCGCAAGCGTAATGTGTCCTGAGTCACACCATTGCGATTCATAATGTTTAAATTACGCAAGCAATATAACCATAACTATGGCGAATACACAATCATACACCAAGTGAATGATCATTTAAGTTTCAATTAAATGTTTATATTATTAATAGCTAAAAAGTTAACATTAATTTATCAATAACTTTATCCTTATCCATTAAGTAAACAAGGTTATTTGTTAAAATATAAAATAAATCAAAAAGATAAACCAAACCTTTAGCATACCTTTAACAGGCCATTCCCCTAACCAATTTGCAAACAAAAATGCCTAAATATTTCAAACAATGAAAAGTATGAATGTCCACTCGTTCTTTTATCCTTTATTGGACGCGCAGCCCAGCACAATTAGCTAAAGTACGTATCCGGATATGGTCAACAAAATGCAATGGCGACAGAAATCAGAGTTGACATTAAACGGCATATCCAGTACCACTAAAAGCATATCGCATTCGCTGGAGCTGAATTAATGTCACATATCGTTCGTTTCACTGGGCTACTACTACTCAACGCATTTATTGTGCGCGGTAGACCGGTGGGCGGCATTCAACATTAAGTCAGCTCGAAGTCAAACAAAACCCGCGCCGTTGCGCGGGTTTTTTTATGCCTGACGCAAGGCGCCCCTGGAGACAAGGACCACATCATGAGCCAGCAAGTCATTATTTTTGATACGACCTTACGCGACGGCGAACAAGCGTTACAGGCCAGCCTGAGCGCGAAAGAGAAGCTGCAGATTGCCCTGGCCCTTGAGCGCATGGGTGTTGATGTCATGGAAGTAGGCTTCCCGGTCTCTTCTCCGGGGGATTTTGAATCCGTCCAAACCATCGCCCGCACCATTAAAAACAGCCGCGTTTGCGCCCTGGCGCGTTGTGTAGAAAAAGACATCGACGTCGCGGCACAGGCGCTGAAGGTCGCCGACGCGTTTCGCATCCATACTTTTATCGCCACCTCGCCAATGCACATCGCCACCAAGCTGCGCAGCACGCTGGATGAGGTCATCGAACGCGCGGTATACATGGTTAAGCGGGCGCGTAATTACACTGATGACGTGGAGTTCTCCTGCGAAGATGCTGGCCGGACGCCTGTTGACGATCTGGCGCGCGTGGTGGAAGCCGCTATAAACGCCGGCGCGAGAACCATTAATATTCCCGATACCGTGGGCTATACCATGCCGTTTGAGTTCGCGGGAATCATTTCCGGCCTGTATGAACGTGTCCCCAATATCGACAAAGCTATCATCTCCGTTCATACCCACGACGATTTAGGGATAGCAGTAGGCAACTCGCTGGCGGCAGTACATGCGGGCGCGCGTCAGGTTGAAGGCGCGATGAACGGTATCGGAGAACGTGCCGGTAACTGCGCACTGGAAGAAGTGATCATGGCGATTAAAGTGCGCAAAGACATCATGAACGTACACACCAACATCAATCACCACGAAATCTGGCGCACCAGCCAGACCGTCAGCCAGATCTGTAACATGCCGATCCCGGCCAACAAAGCGATTGTCGGCAGCGGCGCTTTCGCCCACTCTTCCGGCATCCACCAGGATGGCGTCCTCAAGAACCGCGAAAACTATGAAATCATGACGCCAGAGTCCATCGGTCTGAACCAGATACAGCTGAACCTGACCTCCCGCTCTGGCCGTGCCGCCGTGAAACATCGCATGGAAGAGATGGGTTACAAGGACACAGACTACAACATGGACCACCTGTACGACGCGTTCCTGAAGCTGGCGGACAAAAAAGGCCAGGTGTTCGACTATGACCTGGAAGCGCTGGCGTTTATTAATAAACAGCAAGAAGAACCAGAGCATTTCCGTCTGGATTACTTCAGCGTGCAGTCCGGCTCCAGCGATATCGCCACTGCTTCCGTGAAGCTGGCCTGTGGTGAAGAGATCAAGGCCGAGGCGGCGAACGGCAACGGCCCGGTCGACGCCATCTATCAGGCGATTAACCGCATCACTGGCTACGACGTTGAGTTGGTTAAATACGACCTGAACGCCAAAGGCCAGGGCAAAGACGCGCTGGGTCAGGTCGATATCGTCGTGAACCATCATGGTCGCCGCTTCCACGGCGTCGGGCTGGCGACGGATATCGTCGAATCCTCCGCCAAAGCGATGGTGCACGTACTGAACAATATCTGGCGCGCAGCCGAAGTTGAAAAAGAATTGCAACGCAAAGCTCAAAATAAAGAGAACAACAAGGAAACCGTGTAATGTCGAAGAACTATCATATTGCCGTACTGCCGGGCGACGGTATCGGCCCGGAAGTCATGGCGCAAGCCCTGAAAGTTATGGATGCGGTACGCAGCCGTTTTGATATGCGTATCACCACCAGCCACTATGACGTCGGCGGTATTGCTATCGACAATCATGGTCATCCACTGCCGAAAGCCACCGTTGAAGGGTGCGAGCAGGCGGATGCCATTCTGTTTGGCTCCGTCGGCGGCCCGAAATGGGAAAATTTGCCCCCGGAAAGCCAGCCGGAGCGCGGCGCCCTGCTGCCGCTGCGCAAACATTTCAAATTATTCAGTAATCTGCGTCCGGCGAAACTGTATCAGGGACTGGAAGCATTTTGCCCGTTGCGCGCCGATATCGCCGCTAACGGTTTCGATATCCTGTGCGTGCGCGAGCTGACCGGCGGGATCTATTTCGGACAGCCAAAAGGCCGTGAAGGCAGCGGTCAGTACGAAAAAGCCTTTGATACCGAAGTTTATCACCGCTTTGAGATCGAGCGCATTGCCCGTATCGCCTTTGAATCGGCGCGTAAACGCCGCCGTAAAGTCACCTCTATTGATAAAGCCAACGTACTGCAAAGCTCTATCCTGTGGCGTGAGATCGTCAATGATGTCGCGAAAACGTATCCCGATGTGGAACTCGCGCACATGTATATCGATAACGCCACCATGCAGTTGATTAAAGACCCGTCGCAGTTTGACGTACTGCTGTGCTCTAACCTGTTCGGCGACATTCTGTCCGACGAATGCGCCATGATCACCGGTTCAATGGGGATGTTGCCCTCCGCCAGCCTGAACGAGCAAGGGTTTGGCCTGTATGAACCGGCTGGCGGCTCCGCGCCGGATATCGCCGGGAAAAATATCGCCAATCCAATTGCGCAGATCCTGTCGCTGGCGCTGCTGCTGCGCTACAGCCTGGATGCCAACGATGCGGCAACGGCCATTGAACAGGCGATCAATCGCGCATTAGAAGAGGGCGTTCGCACCGGCGATTTAGCCAGGGGCGCTGCCGCAGTCAGTACCGATGAGATGGGCGATATTATCGCCCGCTATGTCGCAGAAGGGGTGTAATCATGGCCAAAACGTTATACGAAAAATTATTTGATGCCCACGTGGTCTTTGAGGCGCCAAACGAAACGCCGCTGCTGTACATCGACCGCCACCTGGTGCATGAAGTCACCTCTCCGCAGGCGTTTGACGGTCTGCGCGCGCACCATCGTCCGGTACGTCAGCCAGGGAAAACCTTCGCCACGATGGATCACAACGTCTCGACGCAGACTAAAGACATTAATGCTTCCGGTGAAATGGCGCGTATCCAGATGCAGGAGCTGATTAAGAACTGTAACGAGTTCGGCGTCGAGCTGTATGACCTGAATCACCCATATCAGGGCATCGTCCATGTGATGGGGCCGGAACAGGGCGTCACCCTGCCGGGCATGACCATCGTCTGCGGCGACTCCCACACCGCCACCCACGGCGCGTTTGGCGCGCTGGCCTTCGGCATCGGCACTTCTGAGGTAGAACATGTACTGGCGACGCAAACCCTGAAACAGGGGCGCGCTAAAACCATGAAGATTGAAGTCACGGGCAACGCCGCGCCGGGCATTACCGCCAAAGACATCGTGCTGGCGATCATCGGTAAAACCGGTAGCGCCGGCGGCACCGGACACGTGGTTGAATTTTGCGGCGACGCGATCCGCGCGCTGAGTATGGAAGGCCGCATGACGCTGTGCAATATGGCGATTGAGATGGGTGCCAAAGCCGGTCTGGTCGCCCCGGATGAAACCACTTTCAACTACGTAAAAGGGCGTTTGCACGCGCCGAAGGGCCGCGATTTTGACGAAGCCGTCGAGTACTGGAAAACGCTGAAAACCGATGACGGCGCGACCTTTGATACTGTCGTCACCCTGCGAGCAGAAGAGATCGCGCCGCAGGTGACCTGGGGCACGAATCCGGGCCAGGTGATTTCCGTCACCGACATCATCCCCGATCCCGCCTCTTTTAGCGATCCGGTTGAGCGCGCCAGCGCCGAAAAAGCGCTGGCTTATATGGGCTTACAGCCGGGCGTACCGTTAACGGACGTTGCTATTGATAAAGTCTTTATCGGCTCTTGTACCAATTCGCGTATTGAAGATTTGCGCGCGGCGGCGGAAGTCGCCAAAGGGCGCAAAGTCGCGCCTGGCGTACAGGCTCTGGTGGTGCCGGGTTCAGGTCCGGTGAAAGCGCAGGCGGAAGCGGAAGGTCTGGACAAGATCTTTATCGAAGCAGGATTTGAATGGCGCTTACCGGGCTGTTCCATGTGCCTGGCCATGAATAATGACCGCCTGAACCCGGGCGAGCGCTGCGCATCCACCAGCAACCGTAACTTTGAAGGCCGTCAGGGCCGCGGGGGTCGCACGCATTTAGTCAGCCCGGCGATGGCCGCCGCTGCCGCCGTTACCGGCCACTTCGCCGACATTCGCAGCATCAAATAAGGAAACTACCATGGCAGAGAAATTTACCCAGCATACCGGCCTGGTTGTCCCACTGGATGCCGCCAACGTCGATACCGATGCAATTATCCCTAAACAGTTTTTGCAAAAGGTTACGCGCACCGGTTTTGGCGCCCATCTGTTTAACGACTGGCGTTTCCTGGACGAAAAGGGCCAACAGCCAAATCCGGAATTCGTGTTGAACTTTCCGGAATATCAAGGCGCGTCGATACTGCTGGCGCGGGAAAACTTTGGCTGCGGCTCGTCACGCGAGCACGCGCCGTGGGCGTTGACCGATTACGGCTTTAAAGTGGTGATCGCGCCAAGCTTCGCCGACATCTTCTACGGCAACAGTTTCAATAATCAACTGCTGCCGGTAACCCTGAGCGACGCACAGGTCGATGAGCTGTTTGCCCTGGTGAAAGCCAATCCGGGCATTAAATTTGAAGTGGATCTGGAAGCACAGGTGGTGAAAGCAGGCGATAAGACCTACAGCTTTAAAATCGACGACTTCCGCCGCCACTGCATGTTGAACGGTCTGGACAGCATTGGGCTGACGCTGCAGCACGAAGACGCGATTGCCGCCTACGAAAATAAACAACCGGCATTTATGCGGTAACCCTTCACGCCTTACCGGGCCTACAGGTTATGCAATATCACCCGGTTGCCATTATATTCTGTAGGCCTGATAAGCGTAGCGCCATCAAGCTCCGGGTTACTCATCAGTCGCTCATGCCGGGGATATTCCGGCATTTTTTATACGATTTTTACTCGCCCGGTCACCACCTGCGTGACCACAGAAACAGCCGAAATAAAAAAAGCCAGCAGGTATTATCTGCTGGCGGGTGATTTTAGGCTATCGCCTACACCAATACTCAGTCACACATGATGTCTGCAATTGGCTTCAATCGGTCGCCTCCCACTGCATCAGTTCCGCGAGCATTTTTAAGCGCTGCGGCGCGCTCAGGCAAGCCAGCCAGGACGTTTTTTCCGTCGCGGCAAAATATCTCAACCAGAACTGGTGCATAGTGACCTCTTCCTCTTGCTTCATCGAAAGATATTATTGGCCTAATATAGGGATAATAAAATTGCTGAGTTTTTCATCGGAGTTCCCCTTTTATGCCCTCAGGTCGCCTGCAACAACAATTTATCCGTCTCTGGCAATGTTGTGACGGTAAAACGCAAGACACCACGCTTAATGAGCTGGCGGATCTGCTGAACTGTTCGCGTCGCCATATGCGTACGCTGCTAAATACGATGCAGGCGCGCGGTTGGCTAACATGGGAAGCCGAAGTTGGACGCGGAAAGCGTTCGCGTCTGACGTTCCTGTATACCGGACTGGCGCTGCAACAGCAGCGGGCGGAAGACCTGCTGGAACAAGATCGAATCGATCAACTGGTACAACTGGTCGGCGATAAAAGCGCTGTCAGGCAAATGCTGATTTCCCATCTGGGACGCAGCTTCCGCCAGGGGCGGCATATTCTGCGGGTTCTTTACTATCGTCCGATGCACAATCTCCTGCCGGGAACCGCATTACGTCGCTCGGAAACTCATATTGCCCGGCAAATTTTCAGTTCGCTCACGCGGGTAAATGAGGAAAACGGGGAACTGGAAGCGGACATTGCGCACCACTGGCAGCAAATTTCCCCTTTACTGTGGCGCTTCTACCTGCGCCCCGGCATTCATTTTCATCATGGCCGCGAGCTGGAGATGGAAGATGTCATCGCCTCGCTGACGCGTATCAATACGCTTCCGCTTTACTCGCACATCACAAAAATAGATTCCCCTACCGCGTGGACGCTGGATATTCATCTTTCCCAGCCGGATCGCTGGTTGCCGTGGCTGCTGGGCCAGGTCCCGGCGATGATTTTGCCGCGGGAGTGGGAAACGCTGGCTAATTTCGCCAGCCACCCAATCGGCACCGGGCCTTATGCCGTGCGGCGTAATACGCCGAACCAGCTCAAGATACTCGCCTTTGATGACTACTTCGGCTATCGGGCGTTGATAGACGAAGTGAACGTCTGGGTACTGCCGGATATCAGTGAAGAACCGGCCTGCGGATTGATGCTGGAAGGGCCGATACAAGGCGGTGAAAAAGCGATAGAAAGCCGACTGGAAGAGGGGTGCTATTACCTGCTATTCGACGCCAGAACGCCGCGCGGCGCGCATCCGCAGGTCAGAGAATGGGTAAGCCACGTCCTCTCCCCCACCAATTTACTCTATCATGCCGATGAACCGCTACAGCAGCTCTGGTTCCCGGCCTATGGGCTTTTACCGCGCTGGCATCACGCCCGTCCAGGCCCGGGCGAAAAACCCGCCGGTCTGGAAACCCTCACGCTGACCTTCTATCGCGAACACATTGAGCACCGGGTTATCGCCCGTATCATGAGCGCGCTTCTGGCTGAACATCAGGTGCATTTGCATATTCAGGAGATCGACTACGATCAATGGCACGCCGGCGAGATCGAAAGCGATATCTGGCTCAATAGCGCTAACTTTACGCTGCCGCTGGATTTCTCGCTGTTCGCGCACCTGTGCGAAGTACCGCTCTTGCAGAACTGCATTCCGCGCGACTGGCAGGGCGACGCCGCGCAGTGGCGCGCTGGCGAGATGAACCTGGCGAACTGGTGCCAGCAGCTGCTGGCCAGCAAAGCGATTGTGCCGTTGATCCACCACTGGCTGATTATCCAGGGACAACGCAGTATGCGCGGGCTGCGCATGAATACCCTCGGCTGGTTTGATTTTAAATCGGCGTGGTTTGCGCCGCCGGACCCTTAAAAGCCAGCTCTTAATTGCTGCCCGGCAACAAAATCACTACACTAACGCCGAACTCAACGGGGTGCCGCGCTCATGCGCGCGCTGAGAAAATACCCGTCGAACCTGATCCGGATAATGCCGGCGAAGGGATTTGAGGCTACCTCTCAAGTCCTTTGCCACTCTTTAACTGAGGTGCAAAGTGTTAAAAAAATATCTTCCGCTTTTACTCCTGTGCGCGGCGCCTGCTTTCGCCAAACCCGTTCTCACCGTCTATACCTACGACTCGTTCGCCGCCGATTGGGGGCCAGGCCCGGCGGTGAAAAAAGCGTTTGAAGCCGATTGCAACTGCGAGCTGAAACTGGTGGCGCTGGAGGATGGCGTTTCACTGCTCAACCGCCTGCGGATGGAGGGGAAGAACAGCAAAGCCGATGTGGTGTTGGGGCTGGACAACAATCTGCTGGAAGCGGCCACGCAAACTAAACTCTTTGCCAAAAGCGGCGTGGCGAATGAGGCGGTCAAGGTGCCCGGCGGCTGGAAAAACGACACATTTGTGCCGTTCGATTACGGCTATTTCGCCTTTGTCTACGATAAAAGCAAGCTGAAAAATCCGCCGAAAAGCCTGAAAGAACTGGTCGAGAGCGATCAAAAATGGCGGGTGATTTATCAGGATCCGCGTACCAGTACGCCAGGGCTGGGGCTGTTACTGTGGATGCGCAAAGTCTATGGCGATAACGCGCCGCAGGCCTGGCAAAAACTGGCGGCCAAAACGGTGACGGTGACGAAAGGCTGGAGCGAGGCCTACGGTTTATTTCTGAAAGGTGAAAGCGATTTGGTGCTCAGTTACACCACCTCTCCAGCGTATCACATTATTGAAGAGAAGAAGGACAATTACGCCGCCGCGAACTTCAGCGAAGGCCATTACTTACAGGTAGAAGTCGCGGCGCGTACCGTCGCCAGTAAGCAGCCGGAACTGGCGGAGAAATTCCTCAAATTTATGGTTTCTCCGGCGTTTCAGAACGCCATACCCACCGGCAACTGGATGTACCCGGTAGCGGACGTCGCCCTACCAGCAGGGTTTGAATCATTGGCAAAACCCGCCACAACGCTGGAATTCACGCCGCAACAAGTGGCAGCACAACGCCAGGCATGGATTAGCGAATGGCAACGCGCCGTCAGCCGTTAATTCCCGGCTGGCTGATTCCGGGGCTGTGCGCCGCCGCGCTGATGATAACCGTCTCGCTGGCGGCCTTTCTGGCGCTTTGGCTGAACGCGCCGTCGGGCGCGTGGTCGACAATCTGGCGGGATAGCTACCTGTGGCATGTGGTGCGCTTCTCATTCTGGCAGGCGTTTCTGTCCGCAGTGCTGTCTGTGGTCCCGGCGGTTTTTCTCGCCCGCGCGCTTTATCGACGCCGTTTTCCTGGACGTCTGGCGCTGCTGCGTCTGTGCGCCATGACGTTGATTCTGCCGGTACTGGTTGCCGTGTTCGGCATTCTTAGCGTGTATGGCCGTCAGGGCTGGCTGGCCTCGCTGTGGCAGATGCTGGGGCTTCAGTGGACATTCTCCCCCTACGGCTTGCAGGGCATTTTACTGGCGCACGTCTTTTTTAACCTGCCAATGGCGAGCCGTTTGTTGCTGCAATCGTTGGAAAGCATTCCCGGCGAGCAGCGCCAGCTCGCCGCCCAGCTCGGTATGCGCGGCTGGCATTTTTTCCGTTTTGTCGAATGGCCGTGGCTGCGCCGCCAAATTCCGCCCGTCGCGGCGCTGATTTTTATGCTCTGCTTCGCCAGTTTCGCCACGGTCCTGTCGCTCGGCGGCGGCCCGCAGGCCACCACTATCGAACTGGCTATCTTTCAGGCGCTCAGTTATGACTACGATCCTGCCCGCGCGGCGATGCTGGCATTAATCCAGATGGTCTGCTGCCTGGCGCTGGTACTGCTAAGCCAACGGTTGAGCAAAGCGATTGCGCCGGGGATGACGCTGACGCAGGGCTGGCGCGATCCTGACGATCGTCTCCACAGCCGTCTGACGGACGCCTTATTAATCGTGCTGGCGCTGCTGCTGCTGCTTCCGCCGCTGGTCGCCGTGGTGGTCGATGGCGTCAACCGCAGCCTGCCGGAGGTGCTGGCGCAACCCATTCTGTGGCAGGCTGTCTGGACATCGCTACGCATTGCGCTGGCGGCGGGCGTTCTGTGTGTGGTGCTGACCATGATGCTGCTGTGGAGTAGCCGCGAGCTACGCCAACGCCAGCAACTATTCACCGGACAAACGCTGGAACTCAGCGGGATGTTGATCCTCGCGATGCCGGGGATCGTGCTGGCGACAGGCTTCTTTTTACTGCTCAATAGCAGCGTTGGCTTACCGGAATCCGCCGACGGCATCGTGATTTTCACCAATGCGCTGATGGCAATCCCCTACGCGCTAAAAGTCCTGGAAAACCCAATGCGCGATATTACCGCCCGTTATGGAATGCTGTGCCAGTCATTAGGAATTGAAGGCTGGTCGCGGTTAAAGGTCGTGGAACTGCGGGCGCTGAAACGTCCGCTGGCGCAGGCGCTGGCGTTTGCCTGCGTACTTTCTATCGGTGATTTTGGCGTCGTCGCGCTTTTCGGCAATGACAATTTCCGCACGCTGCCGTTTTATCTGTATCAGCAGATCGGCTCCTACCGCAGCCAGGACGGCGCGGTGACCGCACTGATACTGCTGCTGCTCTGCTTTACGTTATTTACCCTCATAGAGAAACTACCGGGCCGACATGCTAAAACTGATTGATATCACCTGGCTTTACCATCATTTGCCGATGCGTTTTACGCTGGCGGTAGAACGCGGCGAGCAGGTGGCGATTCTTGGCCCCAGCGGCGCGGGGAAAAGCACGTTGTTGAATTTAATTGCCGGTTTTCTTGCGCCTGCCAGCGGTACGCTACTGATTGCCGGCGAAGATCATACGCTTACGCCGCCCTCACGCCGTCCGGTCTCAATGCTGTTTCAGGAGAATAATTTATTCAGCCACCTGAATGTGCAGCAAAATATCGGTCTGGGGCTAAACCCCGGGTTAACGCTCAACGCCAGCCAGCGGGAAAAACGGGACGCTATCGCACGTCAGATGGGCATTGAGAGTCTGATGGCGCGTTTGCCGGGCGAGCTGTCCGGCGGCCAGCGTCAGCGGGTAGCGCTGGCGCGCTGCCTGGTACGTGAACAGCCGGTACTGCTGCTGGATGAACCGTTCTCCGCGCTCGATCCCGCGCTGCGCCAGGAGATGCTGACGTTGGTCAGCGATATCTGCCGCGAGCGACAGCTTACGCTGTTGATGGTCTCGCACAGCGTGGAAGATGCGGCGCGAATTGCGCCCCGGTCAATCGTCGTGGCCGACGGACGCATTGCGTGGCAAGGCAAAACAGACGAGCTACTAAGCGGTCAAGCCAGCGCCTCAGCGCTATTGGGCATCAAATCCCATATTTTGTAGGCCGGATAAGGCGAAGCCGCCATCCGGCAAAGGAATCGTTAGTAACCCACAACTTTGCGCAGAATATCGATATATACCGGCATCAGCGGGTGGCGAACCAGCACCACCAGCGCGACCACGCCGATCCCGAGCGTCAACGGCGCCAGATACAGCAAACGGCTGCGGGGGAAATACGCGGTTAAACGATCGACTGCCGCTTTGCCGCTGCGCCACAGCCGCCAGCATAGCCAGCCTCCGACCCACAGCAGCAACGCCGTCGCCAGCAGCAGCCATTTGAAATCTCCGCTCTGCATATCGGAAGGAATATCGATTGCCGCTCCCGCCAGAATGCCCGGCAGGAAATAAAACGGCGGCCACAGCAAACAGCCAATCAAGTTCGGCCCAATAAATTTCGCCACGGGAAGATCCAGCATTCCTGCCACCATCGGCACCAGCGGCCTCGTCGGACCGACAAAACGTCCGACCAGGATCGTGAACATACTGTGCTGATGCAGCGCATGTTCGGTTTTATCCAGCAGCGACTTGTTCTTTTTCATAAAAGACCAGCGGTGTAGCGGCTTTTTAAAGCGCCACCCCAGCCAGAAGGAAATCCAGTCGCCCATCAGACAGCCGATAATACCCACCAGCCAGGCATGCCAAAAATTGAGCTCGCCGCTGCCGATAAGCGCGCCCAGCCCCGCCATCAGTACCGTGCCGGGTAAAATCAACCCCACCAGCGCCAGCGATTCCAGGAAGGCGACCAGCAACACGGCGATAAGCGAATACAGAGTGGATTGGGTGATAAAGTGTTCCAGCAGTGCTTGCATAGTGTGTCCGTCAGCGTGATGAAGCAGGGATTCTGCTTACCCCGTCCCCCTTCGTCAAGCCGTCAATTATCCGAATAGTTACGGCTTATGACATCTTTGTGGACACATCATTCACTTTTTATTCACATCCGGCCCTGAACTCGCTAGGACTTGCCCCGGTGCATTTTTTAAATACCCGCGAAAAATAGAGCTGATCGTCAAATCCAACATTGCGCCCAACGGTCGCTATCGGCATTCGCGTGGTGCTAAGCAGGAGTTTCGCCTGGCTGATACGCTGATCTTCGCGCCAACTCAATACGCTAATGCCTAACTGCTGGCGGAACAGATGCGATAACCGGGAGGGCGACAGGCAGACATGCTGGGCGACGCTGGCGATATCAAAATGGCTGTCCGCCAGATGGTCGCTGATATACTGGCAGGCATCGCGCACACGGCTATCCATCGGCGGATGCAACGACTCATTAATTACCGCCATACGTCTGAGCAACAACTGCTCCAGCAGATTGATCGCCAGTAGCTCAGAATAGCGACCTTCCCCTTGCCCGGCGCTGATGATCTGCCCGAACAGTTCGCTGAAATGCGGCTGGCGCGCCTCGTCCGGGCGGAAAAATCCTGTCTGGGCAAAGATTGTCGGCCAGGTCAGCCACTCCTGCCAGTAGGCGCGGGGTCGGAAGTAAACCCACTGGTGATACCACTCGCTGGCGTCCGGATGCCGTCCATAGTGATGAATCTCGCCCGGCGGAAACAATAATATATCGCCAGGCCGACAGACAAACTGCTCGCCATTATTATTAATGACGCCCTCTCCGCGGATGGTCAGGTTAAGAATATATCCCTTCATACCCAACGGACGATCGATAAAAAAATCCAGATATCCATTCGCTTCAATTGGCGTCAGTCCGGCGACCAGATGGGCATTAAATGAATATCCCGGCAATAGCGGATCATTTTGCGTTTCAGCCATGATTTCTCTACCCCCCGATGTTCAGAGAAGAAACAAATTGTCCATATTGACCAGGACGACAGAGCTTACGTCTCCGCAAGACCTTGCGCTTAATGAAAGCACGTATCAACCCCGCTTGTGAAAAGCGCTTTGTAACAAAAGCGTACAGTTCAGGCGATAAAATTAAGTAACAGAAGTGTCTATAACTATGGCTGGAATGTCCACATTGAATATTTGCACAGCGTCACACTTTGCAAAGCATTAGCATTTTTGTCCATAAGATTAGCGGATCCTGCCTGACGGTTTTTGCCGCGACTCTCTACTGTTTCTCCATACCTGTTTTTCTGGATGGAGTAAGACGATGGCAATTGCAATTGGCCTCGATTTTGGCAGTGATTCAGTGCGCGCTCTGGCAGTGGACTGCGCCACCGGCGACGAGATCGCCACCAGCGTAGAGTGGTATCCGCGCTGGCAAGAAGGCCGTTATTGCGACGGCCCGAACAACCAGTTCCGTCATCATCCGCGCGACTACATGGAGTCAATGGAGGCCGCGCTGAAAGCCGTTCTGGCACAATTAAGCTCCGCGCAACGCGCAAATGTCGTTGGCATTGGCGTTGACAGCACCGGTTCTACGCCAGCGCCGATTGACGCCGACGGTAACGTCCTGGCGCTGCGTCCGGAGTTCGCCGAGAACCCGAATGCGATGTTTGTGCTGTGGAAAGATCACACCGCCGTGGAAGAGGCCGACGAAATCACTCGTCTGTGCCATAAGCCAGGTAAGGTCGACTACTCCCGCTATATTGGCGGCATTTACTCCAGCGAATGGTTCTGGGCGAAGATTCTGCACGTCACCCGTCAGGATAGCGCCGTCGCGCAGGCCGCCGTCTCGTGGATTGAGCTGTGTGACTGGGTGCCGGCGCTGCTTTCCGGCACCACTCGCCCGCAGGATATCCGCCGTGGCCGCTGCAGCGCCGGGCACAAAACGCTGTGGCATGAAAGCTGGGGCGGCCTGCCACCCGCGAGCTTCTTTGATGAACTCGATCCGTGCATTAACCGTCATCTGCGCTACCCGTTATTTAGCGAAACCTTCACCGCCGATCTGCCCGTGGGCACCCTGTGCGCCGAATGGGCGCAGCGCCTCGGCTTGCCGGAAAGCGTAGTGATTTCCGGCGGCGCGTTCGACTGTCACATGGGCGCGGTCGGCGCGGGCGCGCAGCCCAATACGCTGGTAAAAGTCATCGGCACGTCTACCTGCGACATTCTGATTGCGGATAAACAGAGCGTCGGGGATCGCGCCGTGAAAGGCATTTGCGGTCAGGTTGATGGCAGCGTGGTGCCGAACTTTATCGGTCTGGAAGCGGGCCAGTCCGCTTTCGGCGACATCTACGCCTGGTTTAGCCGCGTGTTGAGCTGGCCGCTGGAACAACTTGCCGCGCAGCACCCGGAACTGAAAACCCAGATTAACGCCAGCCAGAAGCAGCTACTGCCAGCGCTCACCGACGCCTGGGCGAAAAATCCGTCCCTGGATCACCTGCCGGTGGTGCTCGACTGGTTTAACGGTCGCCGCACGCCAAACGCTAATCAGCGTCTGAAAGGCGTCATTACCGATCTCAATCTCGCCACCGACGCGCCAGCGCTGTTTGGTGGTCTGGTCGCCTCGACCGCCTTCGGCGCGCGCGCCATTCAGGAGTGTTTTACCGATCAGGGTATCGCGGTCAATAACGTGATGGCGCTTGGCGGCATCGCCCGTAAAAATCAGGTCATTATGCAGGTCTGCTGCGACGTACTGAATCGTCCGTTGCAGATCGTCGCTTCCGACCAGTGTTGCGCATTAGGCGCCGCTATCTTTGCCGCCGTCGCTGCGAAAGTCCATGCCGATATTCCTGCCGCCCAGCAAAGCATGGCAAGCGCGGTAGAACGCACTCTGCGTCCCCGCCCTGAACAAGCGCAACGCCTCGAACAGCTTTACCGCCGCTACCAGCAGTGGGCGCTAAGTGCAGAACAACATTATCTTCCGACTGCCGCGCCGGCGCCAACGACCCCGGCCAATCAGGCAATCCTGACTCATTAAGGACACGACAATGACGATTTTTGATAATTATGAAGTATGGTTTGTGATTGGCAGCCAGCATTTGTATGGCGCAGAAACCCTGCGTCAGGTCACTCAACATGCCGAGCATGTGGTCAACGCGCTGAATACCGAAGCCAAACTGCCATGTAAACTGGTATTAAAACCGCTGGGCACCTCGCCGGATGAGATTACCGCCATTTGTCGTGACGCCAATTATGACGATCGCTGCGCGGGGCTGGTGGTCTGGCTGCACACCTTCTCCCCGGCCAAAATGTGGATCAACGGGCTGAGTATCCTTAACAAACCACTACTGCAATTCCATACCCAATTTAACGCCGCCCTGCCGTGGGACAGCATCGATATGGACTTTATGAACCTGAACCAGACTGCGCACGGCGGCCGCGAGTTCGGTTTTATCGGCGCGCGGATGCGCCAGCAGCACGCGGTCGTCACTGGCCACTGGCAGGATAAAGAGGCCCATACGCGTATCGGCGCCTGGATGCGCCAGGCGGTCTCTAAACAGGATACCCGCCAGCTAAAAGTCTGCCGCTTCGGCGACAATATGCGTGAAGTCGCAGTGACTGACGGTGATAAAGTGGCCGCGCAAATCAAATTTGGCTTCTCGGTCAATACCTGGGCGGTCGGCGATCTGGTGCAGGTGGTGAACTCCATCAGCGACGGCGATATCAACGCTCTGATTGACGAATATGAAAGCAGCTATACCCTGACGCCCGCCACCCGGATCCACGGCGATAAACGCCAGAACGTGCGGGAAGCGGCGCGCATTGAACTCGGTATGAAGCGTTTCCTGGAACAGGGCGGCTTCCACGCATTCACTACTACCTTTGAAGATTTACACGGTCTGAAACAGCTTCCGGGTCTGGCCGTACAGCGTCTGATGCAACAGGGCTACGGCTTTGCGGGCGAAGGCGACTGGAAAACCGCCGCTCTGCTTCGCATTATGAAAGTGATGTCAACCGGTCTGCAGGGCGGCACCTCATTTATGGAGGATTACACCTACCACTTCGAGAAAGGCAACGATCTGGTGCTCGGCTCGCACATGCTGGAGGTGTGTCCGTCCATCGCGGTGGAAGAGAAACCGATCCTCGACGTCCAGCACCTCGGCATTGGCGGCAAGGAAGATCCGGCGCGTTTGATTTTCAATACCCAAACCGGCCCGGCGATCGTCGCCAGCCTGATCGACCTCGGCGATCGTTATCGCCTGCTGGTCAACTGCATTGACACCGTAAAAACGCCGCACTCCCTGCCGAAACTGCCGGTGGCTAACGCGCTGTGGAAGGCGCAGCCGGATCTGCCGACCGCCTCCGAAGCGTGGATTCTGGCTGGCGGCGCGCACCATACCGTCTTCAGCCACGCGCTGGATCTGAACGATATGCGCCAGTTCGCAGAAATACACGATATCGAAATCGCGGTGATTGATAACGATACCCGTCTGCCAGCCTTTAAGGACGCGCTGCGCTGGAACGAGGTGTATTACGGTTTAAAACGCTAAAAGTGGAGTCTGAATGCCCGGTGGCACTGCGTTTACCGGGCCTACGGTCCTGTAGGCCGAATAAGGCATTTATGTCGCCATCCGGCACACCGTCGCTCGTAGGCCGGATAAGCGAAGCGCCATCCGGCAGGGAGAAAACAATGTTAGAAGATCTCAAACGCCAGGTACTGGAAGCCAATCTGGCGCTGCCAAAACACAACCTGGTCACCCTTACCTGGGGTAACGTCAGCGCCGTCGATCGCGAACGCGGCGTACTGGTGATTAAGCCGTCCGGCGTCGATTATAGCGTCATGACCGCTGACGATATGGTGGTGGTCAGCCTGGAGACCGGTGAAGTCGTTGAAGGTCATAAGAAACCGTCGTCCGATACGCCAACCCACCGTCTGTTGTACCAGGCATTTCCGACTATCGGCGGCATCGTACACACCCATTCGCGCCACGCGACTATCTGGGCGCAGGCGGGTCAGCCGATTCCGGCGACGGGAACCACCCATGCCGACTATTTCTACGGTACGATTCCCTGCACTCGCAAAATGACCGAAGCGGAAATTAATGGCGAGTATGAATGGGAAACGGGCAATGTCATTGTTGAAACCTTTGAAAAACAAGGTATTGACGCCGCTCAAATGCCCGGCGTGCTTGTCCATTCGCACGGCCCGTTTGCCTGGGGTAAAAATGCCGAGGATGCAGTGCATAACGCCATCGTGCTGGAAGAAGTGGCCTATATGGGGATCTTCTGCCGCCAGCTGGCGCCGCAGTTGCCCGATATGCAGCAATCCCTTCTGGATAAACACTATCTACGCAAACACGGCGCAAAAGCCTATTACGGGCAGTAATGTCTCTAAAAACGCGTCCCATTGGGGGCGCGTTGATGAGTCTGGTCGGTGATATATTCAGCAAATGCGCTTTGATAGACGTAATTATCAGAACTCACATATTCAATAATATTATCATAATGTCCCTGCAACACTTTTCCTTCCAGCGCATGGAAGAAAATATAATCTTCGATTGTTGACTGCCAGCGTTGCCCATTTAACAGATAGTTAATAATGGTATCCCGATGTCCGTTTTTTCTGTCGTGCCCTTGCCAGTGAAAAAAAGCATTGCCGTTTTCAATAATTTCGGTACGCCAAATCTGATCTGTCCATGTTTTATACTCAAAAAATCGACTCACGGTTTTTATGGAAGGGTTAGCGCGTTGAGTATTGACGAAAAGATAACGTGCGTTCCCTACCGGACACGCCTGCATATTCACATTCATAAAAGATAATTCCCGAATACCACACATTTTGATAAAAACACCCGCACCTGAAAGTCAAAATAAAATTATATTCTAAAATAAAAATTAAATTATGCAGAGAGTTCCCGACGAATTCGCACTGTAATCCATTTTTATTTAACCATAGCGGCCAATTGGAATATTATATTTCTACCTGACGGTGCGGATGTTTCAAATAAAATTCTTACACTTTTCATTAATTAAAACAAACAAAAAATATCGCTTTTTTGTTAATCCGAGAAATAAGTAACAAATTCGAGCAAGCACTATTCTGAAAAATACTTAATGTATGGAAACAGACTTGACACAAAACAGCCAACCTATGGATAAAAATTGTAAATAAACATGATTCAAAATTAGCAGTTATAGGATAATTATATCAGCTGTCTACACCGACATCATTATATTGATAAATACACGTCAGCAAAAATATCTGACGCTAAAAGTTCTTTTATCGTTAAAATATTCATTACACCCGTCACGGGGAACGAACTCATTCATGAAATATCGCTACATCACCAGAATCGCGGCAGGCATAATTCTTATTATGGCCACGGTGTTTATCCATAACGCTATCGCTATTTATCAGTTCAGTCAGCAAGACCAGACGCGCGTAGCTGACTGCGCGATTGTCGCAGGAGCAGGCGTTAGCGGAAAAACGCCTTCTCCCGTTTTTCAGGCCAGACTGGATCATGCCATCTGGCTTTACCAACAACACATTGTCCGCGCGTTGGTATTAACCGGCGGCTACGGCGCTGGCGCAACGGTTTCCGACGCGGCGATAGCCCGTCAATACGTTCTGGAAAAAGGCATTCCGGCTAAGGCAATTTTTATTGAAGAGCGCTCTACCGTGACGCGCGAAAATATTCGTTACGCAAAACAGATACTGCGACAACAACAATGGCGCACAGCGTTACTGGTCAGCGATCCGCTGCATATGCTGCGTCTGAAAACTATCGCTCAGGATAATGGTATCGATAGCCGCTCATCACCCACGCGATCCACCCGCTATAAATCCTGGTGGGCGCAAACCCGCTTCTTACTGCGAGAAACTTTTTATTACAGCGGATATCGGTTTTTACGTTATATGCCTGTACAAAATAACAGTATTACCCCCTAAAACAGGTTATAATTAGCGTGAATTTTTTAGACAGGTAATCATCGTGGCGCAGGCAGGTTTCATTTTAACCCGGCACTGGCGGGATACGCCGCAAGGAACGGAGGTCTCTTTCTGGCTGGCGACAGACAACGGCCCTGTGCAGGCGACGCTGGCGCCGCAAGAGTCCGTGGCGTTTATTCCGACCAGCCAGACCTCCCGCGCCGCCTCGCTGCTACAGGCGGAAAAAGACTATCGCCTGACGCCGCTCCAGCTGCGAGACTTTCATCGTCAGCCGGTATCCGGTCTGTATTGCCGCACTCACCGCCAGCTTATGCGGATGGAGAAACAGCTGCGCGAAAACGGCGTCACCGTTTATGAAGCGGATGTACGCCCGCCGGAACGTTACCTGATGGAGCGTTTTATTACGTCGCCCGTTTGGGTAGACGGCGAGATGCGCAACGGCGTTATCCGCAATGCGCGTCTTAAACCCCACCCCGACTATCGACCGCCGCTAAAATGGGTCTCGCTGGATATCGAAACCACGCGACACGGCGAACTGTATTGCATTGGTCTGGAAGGCTGCGGCCAGCGTACCGTTTATATGCTGGGTCCGGCGAATGGCGATGACCGCCAACTGGACTTCGAGCTTGTGTATGTCGCCAGCCGCCCGCAGTTGCTGGAAAAACTCAACGCCTGGTTTGCCGAACATGATCCTGACGTCATCATCGGCTGGAACGTGGTGCAGTTCGACCTGCGTATGCTGCAAAAACATGCCGAACGCTACCGTATCCCTTTACGGCTGGGGCGAGACAATAGCGAACTGGAGTGGCGCGAACATGGCTTCAAAAACGGCGTTTTTTTCGCCCAGGCCAGAGGGCGAGTCATTATCGATGGTATCGACGCGCTTAAATCCGCGTTCTGGAATTTTTCGTCTTTTTCGCTGGAAGCCGTCTCGCAGGAACTGCTCGGCGAAGGAAAATCCATTGATAATCCCTGGGATCGTATGGATGAGATCGATCGCCGCTTTGCCCAGGATAAACCCGCCCTCGCCACCTACAACCTGAAAGACTGCGAGCTGGTCACGCGCATTTTCCATAAAACCGAGATCATGCCGTTTTTGCTGGAACGCGCGACGATCAACGGCCTGCCGGTCGATCGCCACGGCGGTTCGGTCGCCGCATTTGGGCATCTTTACTTTCCGCGAATGCACCGCGCCGGCTATGTCGCGCCCAATCTCGGCGAAGTGCCGCCGCTGGCAAGTCCCGGCGGCTACGTAATGGATTCACAACCCGGATTATACGATTCAGTACTGGTGCTGGATTATAAAAGCCTGTACCCGTCGATTATCCGCACGTTTTTGATTGATCCCGTCGGGCTGGTCGAAGGCATGGCGCAGCCGGATCCGGAACACAGTACCGAAGGTTTCCTTGACGCCTGGTTTTCACGAGAAAAGCACTGCCTGCCGGAAATTGTTAGCCAAATCTGGCACGGGCGCGATGAAGCCAAACGTCAGGGTAATAAACCGCTCTCGCAGGCGCTTAAAATCATTATGAACGCCTTTTATGGCGTACTCGGCACCACGGCCTGTCGCTTTTTCGATCCCCGTCTGGCGTCGTCAATCACCATGCGCGGCCATGCGATTATGCGCCAGACCAAAGCGCTGATTGAGGCGCAGGGTTATAACGTAATTTATGGCGATACCGATTCCACTTTCGTCTGGCTCCGGCGCGCGCATTCAGAAGCCGACGCGGCGGAAATCGGGCACAGGCTGGTGCGTCACGTGAACGAATGGTGGGCGCAGACGTTACAACAGCAAAATTTGACCAGCGCGCTGGAGCTGGAGTTTGAAACCCACTTTTGCCGTTTTCTGATGCCGACCATCCGCGGCGCGGATACTGGCAGTAAAAAACGCTACGCGGGCCTGATTCAGGAAGGCGACAGCCAGCGCATGGTATTTAAAGGCCTGGAAACGGTGCGGACCGACTGGACGCCGCTGGCGCAGCGCTTTCAACAGGAGCTGTATCTGCGCGTTTTTCGCAATGAACCTTATCAAGACTATGTGCGCGAGACTATTGATAAACTGATGGCGGGCGAGCTGGACGCGCAGCTGGTTTATCGCAAGCGTCTGCGTCGCCCTTTACATGAGTACCAACGTAACATCCCGCCGCACGTTCGCGCCGCCCGGTTGGCGGATGAACAAAACCTGAAGCGGGGTCGTCCGGCGCAGTATCAGAATCGCGGCGCCATAAAATATGTCTGGACTGTTAACGGCCCCGAGCCCGTGGATTACCAGCAGTCGCCGCTGGATTACGAACACTATCTTACCCGCCAGCTACAACCCGTGGCGGAAGGAATTCTTCCCTTCGTTGAAGATAATTTTGCTACACTACTGACCGGGCAACTGGGGCTATTTTGACGCGTGACGAAAGCGCCGCCTTCCAGTACCATAGCGCCCTTTCCATTCCTGGACCTAATTAACGCCACTACCACATTAGCCTGGTAGCGGGGTCGTATACTCGCAATTATCCAGTGCTGTCGCCTGGGAATGGCGAGTAATGCCTGCAATTAAAGATATAGAGCCGAACACATATGCCTTTTACACTTGGTCAACGCTGGATCAGCGATACAGAAAGCGAGCTGGGACTTGGAACCGTTGTTGCGATGGATGCGCGAACCGTCACCTTACTTTTCCCGTCCACGGGGGAAAACCGCCTGTATGCGCGTAGTGATTCTCCCGTGACCCGCGTCATGTTCAACCCTGGCGATACGATTACAAGCCATGAAGGCTGGCAGCTACATATCGATGAAGTAAAAGAAGAAAATGGCCTGCTTGTTTATGTCGGCACCCGCCTGGATACCGAAGAGACCAATGTGACGCTGCGCGAAGTTCTGCTCGACAGCAAGTTGGTTTTCAGTAAGCCCCAGGATCGTCTGTTCGCCGGTCAAATCGATCGAATGGATCGGTTCGCGCTGCGCTATCGCGCCCGTAAATTTCAGAGCGAGCAGTACCGGATGCCATACAGCGGCCTGCGCGGTCAGCGGACCAACCTGATCCCGCATCAGCTTAATATCGCTCATGATGTGGGTCGTCGCCATGCGCCGCGCGTACTGCTGGCGGATGAAGTGGGCTTAGGTAAAACCATTGAAGCCGGGATGATTCTGCATCAACAGTTATTATCCGGCGCGGCGGAACGCGTATTGATCATCGTTCCGGAAACCCTGCAACACCAGTGGCTGGTAGAAATGCTGCGCCGTTTCAACCTGCGCTTCGCGCTGTTCGATGACGAACGCTATACCGAAGCGCAGCACGACGCGTATAACCCGTTTGAAACCGAACAACTGGTGATCTGCTCGCTGGATTTCGCCCGCCGTAATAAGCAGCGTCTGGAACATTTGTGCGACGCCGAGTGGGATTTGCTGGTGGTCGACGAAGCGCATCATCTGGTGTGGAGCACCGATGCGCCGAGCCGTGAATATATGGCCATCGAACAATTAGCTGAACGTGTACCGGGCGTGCTGCTGCTGACCGCCACGCCAGAACAGCTGGGGATGGAAAGCCATTTCGCCCGTCTGCGCCTGCTCGATCCGAACCGTTTCCACGATTTCGAACAGTTTGTCGAAGAACAGAAAAACTACCGCCCTGTCGCCGATGCGGTGGCCATGCTGCTGGCGGGCAATAAACTCAGCAACGACGAACTGAACAGGCTGGGCGATCTGATCGGCGAACAGGATATTGAACCGCTATTGCAGGCCGCTAATAGCGATCGCGACGACGCGCAGGCCGCCCGTGATGAGCTGGTGTCGATGCTGATGGATCGCCACGGCACCAGCCGCGTTCTGTTCCGCAACACCCGTAACGGCGTCAAGGGGTTCCCGAAACGTGAACTGCATACGGTAAAACTACCGCTGCCGACCCAGTATCAGACCGCCATTAAGGTCTCCGGCATTATGGGCGCGCGTAAGAGCGCGGAAGATCGCGCCCGCGATATGCTCTATCCGGAACAAATTTATCAGGAGTTCGAAGGCGATACCGGCACCTGGTGGAACTTCGACCCACGCGTTGAGTGGCTAATGGGCTATCTGACCAGCCATCGTTCGCAAAAAGTGCTGGTGA
This sequence comes from Salmonella sp. A7, assembly GCF_020181675.1. NCBI lineage: Bacteria > Pseudomonadati > Pseudomonadota > Gammaproteobacteria > Enterobacterales > Enterobacteriaceae > Salmonella > Salmonella sp. A7. The sequence continues at coordinate 3,769,810 of NZ_CP084001.1, forward strand.
TCTGCGCTAAGGCGACCACCGCGTTACAGCTGGAGCAGGTGCTGCGCGAACGCGAAGGCATCCGCGCCGCCGTGTTCCATGAGGGCATGTCGATTATCGAACGCGACCGCGCCGCCGCCTGGTTCGCCGAAGAAGATACCGGCGCGCAGGTGCTGTTATGTTCTGAAATCGGCTCCGAAGGACGTAACTTCCAGTTTGCCAGCAATCTGGTGATGTTCGACTTGCCGTTTAACCCGGATCTGCTGGAACAGCGTATTGGTCGTCTGGATCGTATCGGCCAGGCGCATGATATCCAGATCCACGTCCCGTACCTGGAAAAAACCGCCCAGTCGGTGCTGGTTCGCTGGTATCACGAAGGGCTGGACGCCTTTGAGCACACCTGCCCGACCGGTCGCGCGATTTATGATTCAGCCTACGCCAGTCTGATTAACTATCTGGCCGCGCCTGAAGAAACCGACGGGTTTGACGATCTGATCAAATCCTGCCGCGAGCAACATGAAGCGCTAAAAGCCCAGTTAGAACAGGGCCGCGACCGCCTGCTGGAGATCCACTCCAACGGCGGAGAAAAAGCCCAACAGCTCGCACAAAGCATTGAAGAACAGGACGACGACACCAACCTGATCGCGTTCGCCATGAACCTGTTCGATATCGTCGGCATTAACCAGGACGATCGCGGCGACAACCTGATCGTGTTGACGCCGTCCGATCACATGTTGGTGCCGGATTTCCCCGGCCTGCCGGAAGACGGCTGTACTATCACGTTTGAACGTGACGTAGCCCTGTCTCGCGAAGATGCGCAGTTTATTACTTGGGAACATCCGCTCATCCGTAACGGACTGGATCTGATCCTCTCCGGCGATACCGGCAGCAGCACCATTTCGCTGTTGAAAAATAAAGCGCTGCCCGTCGGCACGCTGCTGGTCGAACTGGTTTATGTCGTGGAAGCGCAGGCGCCGAAACAGCTACAACTGAACCGCTTCCTGCCGCCGACGCCGGTACGTATGCTGTTAGATAAAAACGGCAACAATCTGGCCGCCCAGGTCGAGTTTGAAACCTTCAACCGCCAGCTCAGCGCCGTGAATCGCCACACCGGTAGCAAACTGGTTAACGCCGTGCAACAGGACGTCCACGCCATTTTGCAACTGGGCGAAACTCAGATTGAAAAGTCCGCCAGAGCGCTGATTGATAACGCGCGTCGCGAGGCGGATGAAAAACTGTCCGGGGAACTGTCGCGTCTGGAAGCGCTGCGCGCCGTCAACCCGAACATTCGCGACGACGAACTTGCCGCTATCGACAGTAACCGTCAGCAGGTGCTGGAAAGCCTGAATCAGGCAGGCTGGCGTCTGGACGCGCTGCGTCTTATCGTCGTCACGCACCAATAACGGAGCCGTACATGGGGATGGAAAACTACAATCCGCCGCAGGAACCCTGGCTGGTTATCCTGTATCAGGATGAGCACATTATGGTGGTCAATAAGCCCAGCGGCCTGTTGTCCGTGCCGGGGCGTCTGGAAGCGCACAAAGACAGCATTATGACGCGTATCCAGCGCGACTACCCGCAGGCAGAATCGGTGCATCGTCTGGATATGGCCACCAGCGGCGTGATTGTAGTGGCGCTGACCAAAGCCGCGGAGCGGGAGCTAAAACGCCAGTTCCGCGAACGTGAGCCGAAAAAGCAGTATGTGGCGCGCGTATGGGGGCATCCCTCCCCGGCGGAAGGACTGGTCGACTTACCGCTCATCTGCGACTGGCCGAACCGGCCAAAGCAGAAAGTGTGTTATGAAACCGGCAAACCGGCGCAAACGGAATATAACGTGGTGGAGTTTGCGGCGGATAATACCGCCCGCGTGGTGCTAAAACCGATCACCGGACGTTCGCATCAGCTTCGTGTGCATATGCTGGCGTTAGGCCACCCGATTTTAGGCGATCGGTTTTACGCCTCGCCGGAAGCGTTGTCGCTGGCGCCGCGTTTGCAGTTACACGCCGAAATGCTGACCATTACCCATCCCGCTTACGGTAACAGCATGACGTTTAAAGTCCCGGCAGATTTTTAAATTCTGAGCCAATTTATGCCGGGGCGCTTCGCTTGCCCGGCCTACATTCATTAACGTAGGCCGGATAAGGCGCTAGCCGCATCCGGCAATTCAATCACTTGAAGCCTTTCTGTTCTTTGATTAGCTCATACGCTTTCTGAATTTCCTGCGCTTTTTGCTTCGCCATTTCCATCATTTCCGGCGGCAAACCTTTCGCGACCAGTTTGTCCGGATGATGCTCGCTCATCAGTTTGCGATAAGCGCGTTTAATGGTGGTTGCATCGTCGGTGGTTTTAACCCCCAGCACATTACAGGCATCTTCCAGCGTCGGGCCGCGCTGCGCCTGCTGCCAGCCGCCGCCGGACTGTTGATGATAACCACCGCCAAACTGCGCGCCGCCCTGCATCATGCGCAGAAACTGATCGAACTGTACGCGGGAAATACCTAACTCTTCCGCAATCACATACAGCACTTCCCGCTCATTAGGGTGCAGCGAGCCATCGGCAAACGCCGCCTGGATCTGAATTTCCAGAAACATCCGAATCAGATCAAAACGCCCGAAGCAGACGCTACGAAACTGCCGCATCTTTTCACGTAATGGGTAATTATCCGCTTTTCCGACCCGAAAGGCGTTCTGCGCGGCAGTACGTGAATCGCCGTGTAAATTCATGCGATCCATCAACTGACTGGCGATATGAATATCCGCTTCCGTCACCCGTCCTTTTGATTTGGTTAAGTGGCCCATCACCTCAAAGGTGGTGGCAAAAAACAGCGCCTGCCGTTCCCGCTGGTTGGCAAACCACGCCATTTTTCGGCTGCGGGCTTTGTCGAACATATGGCCCACCAGCAGACCCAGGACCACGCCCCAAAAGCCGCCGCCCATCATCAGGGCTACGGCGACGCCAATTATCTTTCCCCAGTACTGCATAGACTCCCCAAAACGTTACGCTATCGGTGAGGCTATCTCCCACAAAATAAGGTGCTTTTCTGCGAATGAAGGCTACGGTCAATTGTGGGACATCGCCTATAATTTGCATTATCATACCTGTCATTCAATGCCGTGCCTAACACCACAGACGCTAAACGGCAGGATTAACACTGGCGCAGCGAAGATGAGTAAGTTAGGCTGTGACCGTTTGTCACGCGCAACGCTACCGATGATGGAACAATAAATACAACGTATGAAAAAACGTATTCCCACTCTTCTGGCCACCATGATCGCCAGCGCCCTTTATAGTCATCAGGGGCTGGCAGCCGATCTCGCCTCACAGTGTATGTTGGGCGTGCCGAGCTACGATCGTCCTCTGGTAAAAGGCGATACCAACGATCTGCCGGTTACTATCAATGCCGATAACGCTAAAGGTAACTACCCGGACGATGCCGTTTTTACCGGCAACGTGGACATTATGCAGGGGAATAGCCGCCTGCAAGCGGATGAAGTGCAGCTTCATCAGAAGCAGGCGGAAGGTCAGCCGGAACCTGTACGCACCGTCGATGCGCTGGGTAATGTGCATTATGATGACAATCAAGTCATCCTTAAAGGGCCGAAGGGCTGGGCGAACCTGAACACCAAAGACACGAACGTCTGGGAAGGCGATTACCAGATGGTGGGCCGTCAGGGACGCGGTAAAGCCGATCTCATGAAGCAGCGCGGCGAAAACCGCTATACCATTCTGGAAAACGGCAGCTTTACCTCCTGTCTGCCTGGCTCCGATACCTGGAGCGTGGTGGGGAGTGAAGTCATCCATGACCGTGAAGAACAGGTTGCGGAGATCTGGAACGCCCGGTTTAAAGTAGGTCCGGTTCCGATCTTTTATAGCCCCTATTTACAGCTCCCCGTCGGTGACAAACGTCGCTCAGGTTTCCTGATCCCGAACGCGAAATACACGACCAAGAACTATTTCGAGTTCTACTTACCGTATTACTGGAACATCGCGCCCAATATGGACGCCACCATCACCCCGCACTATATGCACCGCCGCGGCAATATTATGTGGGAGAACGAATTCCGTTATCTCACGCAGGCAGGCGCCGGGTTGATGGAATTAGATTATCTGCCTTCTGATAAAGTCTACGAGGACGAACATCCCAAAGAGGGCGATAAGCACCGCTGGTTATTCTACTGGCAGCACTCAGGCGTGATGGATCAGGTGTGGCGTTTTAACGTCGATTACACCAAAGTCAGCGACTCCAGCTATTTTAATGATTTCGACAGTAAGTACGGTTCCAGTACCGACGGCTACGCAACGCAGAAATTCAGCGTCGGCTACGCCGTACAAAACTTTGACGCTACGGTGTCGACCAAGCAATTCCAGGTCTTTAACGATCAAAACACCAGCAGCTACTCTGCGGAGCCGCAGTTAGACGTTAACTACTACTATAACGATCTCGGGCCGTTTGATACCCGGATTTACGGCCAGGCGGTACATTTCGTCAACACCAAAGACAATATGCCGGAAGCGACCCGCGTCCACCTGGAGCCAACCATCAATTTGCCGCTCTCCAACCGCTGGGGCAGCCTGAACACCGAAGCGAAGCTGATGGCGACGCACTATCAGCAAACGAATCTGGACTGGTACAACGCCAATAACAGCAAAAAACTGGAAGATTCGGTTAACCGCGTCATGCCACAGTTTAAAGTCGACGGTAAGCTCGTCTTCGAACGCGATATGGCGATGCTGGCGCCGGGGTATACCCAGACGCTGGAACCACGCGTGCAGTACCTGTATGTGCCGTACCGCGACCAGAGCGGCATCTATAACTACGATTCTTCTTTGCTGCAATCCGACTATAACGGCCTGTTCCGCGACCGCACTTATGGTGGTCTCGACCGTATTGCTTCCGCCAACCAGGTCACGACCGGCGTCACAACACGCGTTTATGATGATGCCGCCGTTGAACGTTTTAACGTTTCTGTTGGTCAAATCTACTATTTCACGGAGTCTCGCACCGGCGATGACAACATTAAATGGGAGAATGACGACAAAACCGGTTCGCTGGTTTGGGCAGGCGACACTTACTGGCGTATTTCAGAACGCTGGGGGCTGCGTAGCGGAGTGCAGTACGATACCCGTCTGGATAGCGTCGCTACCAGCAGCAGCAGCCTCGAATACCGTCGGGATCAGGATCGTCTGGTACAGTTGAACTACCGCTATGCCAGCCCGGAATATATTCAGGCTACGTTGCCTTCGTATTATTCCACGGCAGAGCAGTATAAAAACGGCATCAACCAGGTGGGCGCGGTGGCAAGTTGGCCGATTGCCGATCGCTGGTCGATTGTCGGCGCGTACTACTTCGATACCAATTCGAGCAAACCTGCAGACCAGATGCTCGGCTTGCAGTACAACTCTTGCTGCTATGCGATCCGCGTCGGATACGAACGTAAGCTGAACGGTTGGGATAACGATAAACAACACGCGATTTATGATAACGCGATTGGCTTCAACATTGAGCTGCGCGGTTTGAGCTCTAACTACGGCCTCGGCACGCAAGAAATGTTGCGTTCGAACATTCTGCCGTACCAAAGCTCTATGTAATCTGATTGATTTACAACGTAATCCGCATTGCGGTTAATTGAAATGGAAAAAGTATGAAGAACTGGAAAACGCTGCTTCTCGGTATCGCCATGATCGCGAATACCAGTTTCGCTGCCCCCCAGGTAGTCGATAAAGTCGCAGCCGTCGTCAATAATGGCGTCGTGCTGGAAAGCGACGTTGATGGCTTAATGCAATCAGTCAAACTTAACGCGGGTCAGGCAGGTCAGCAGCTTCCGGACGACGCCACGCTGCGTCACCAGATCCTGGAACGTTTGATTATGGATCAAATTATCCTGCAGATGGGTCAGAAGATGGGAGTGAAGATCACGGATGAGCAGTTGGATCAGGCCATCGCCAACATCGCCAAACAAAACAATATGACGATGGATCAGATGCGCAGCCGTCTGGCTTACGATGGGCTGAACTATTCAACCTACCGTAACCAGATTCGTAAAGAGATGATTATCTCTGAAGTGCGCAACAACGAGGTTCGTCGCCGTATCACCGTTTTGCCGCAAGAAGTTGACGCGCTGGCAAAACAGATTGGCACCCAAAACGACGCCAGCACCGAGCTGAACCTGAGCCATATCCTGATTGCTCTGCCGGAAAACCCAACCTCCGAGCAGGTTAACGACGCGCAGCGCCAGGCGGAAAGCATTGTTGAAGAAGCGCGTAACGGCGCAGATTTCGGCAAACTGGCGATTACCTACTCTGCCGACCAGCAGGCGCTAAAAGGCGGTCAGATGGGCTGGGGCCGTATCCAGGAGCTGCCGGGGATTTTCGCCCAGGCGCTGAGCACCGCGAAGAAAGGCGACATTGTCGGCCCGATTCGCTCCGGCGTCGGCTTCCACATTCTGAAAGTAAACGACCTGCGCGGTCAGAGCCAGAGTATCTCCGTGACCGAAGTTCACGCTCGTCACATTCTGCTTAAGCCGTCGCCGATCATGAACGATCAGCAGGCGCGCCTGAAGCTGGAAGAAATCGCGGCTGACATTAAGAGTGGTAAAACCACCTTTGCCGCTGCGGCGAAAGAGTACTCTCAGGACCCGGGCTCCGCTAACCAGGGCGGTGATTTGGGTTGGGCTACGCCAGATATTTTCGATCCGGCGTTCCGCGACGCGCTGACGAAGCTGCATAAAGGCCAAATAAGCGCGCCGGTACACTCCTCTTTCGGCTGGCATCTGATCGAATTGCTGGATACGCGTAAGGTAGACAAAACCGATGCGGCGCAGAAAGATCGCGCTTATCGTATGCTGATGAACCGTAAATTCTCAGAAGAAGCGGCGACCTGGATGCAAGAACAGCGCGCCAGCGCTTACGTTAAGATTTTGAGTAACTAATGAGCAGTGCGCAACGCGTTGTTATCACTCCCGGCGAACCCGCCGGGATTGGCCCCGATCTTGTTGTCCAACTGGCGCAACGCGCGTGGCCGATTGAACTGGTCGTCTGTGCGGACGGCGCGCTCCTGACGGAGCGGGCCGCCATGCTCGGCCTGCCCCTCTCGCTTCTCCCTTACTCGCCTGATGTCCCCGCTGCGCCGCAGCCCGCGGGAACGCTGACCCTATTGCCGGTCTCGCTGCACGCGCCTGCCATCCCCGGTCAGTTGACGGTAGAAAATGGCCCCTATGTGGTAGAGACGCTGGCGCGAGCGTGTGATGGCTGTCTGAACGGTGAATTTGCCGCGCTGATCACAGGCCCCGTGCACAAAGGCGTTATTAACGACGCAGGCATTCCGTTTACCGGTCATACCGAGTTTTTCGAAGAGCGTTCGCAGGCGAAAAAAGTCGTGATGATGCTGGCAACCGAAGAACTTCGCGTGGCGCTGGCGACCACGCATCTGCCGCTACGGGCGATTGCAGACGCCATCACCCCTGCGCTTTTGCACGAAGTGATTGCTATTTTGCATCACGATTTGCGGACCAAATTTGGTATTGCCGAACCGCGCATTCTTGTCTGTGGCCTGAATCCGCACGCGGGCGAAGGCGGTCATATGGGCACGGAAGAGATAGACACCATCATTCCGGTGCTCGACGAGCTGCGGGCGCAGGGAATGAAACTCAACGGGCCGCTACCTGCTGATACGCTGTTTCAGCCCAAATATCTCGATAATGCCGACGCGGTGCTGGCGATGTACCACGATCAGGGCCTGCCCGTGCTAAAATACCAGGGATTCGGTCGGGGAGTGAATATAACGCTCGGCCTACCTTTTATTCGAACCTCCGTTGACCACGGCACCGCGCTTGAACTGGCGGGCCGTGGAAAAGCGGATGTCGGCAGTTTTATTACGGCGCTTAATCTCGCCATCAAAATGATTGTTAATACCCAATGAATAATCGAGTCCATCAGGGCCATTTAGCCCGTAAACGCTTCGGGCAAAACTTTCTCAACGATCGGTTTGTGATCGACAGTATTGTTTCTGCTATTAATCCGCAAAAAGGCCAGGCGATGGTTGAAATCGGCCCCGGTCTGGCGGCGCTGACGGAGCCGGTCGGCGAACGACTGGATAAGCTCACGGTCATTGAACTTGACCGCGATCTGGCGGCGCGTTTGCAAACCCATCCGTTTTTAGGGCCGAAGCTGACTATTTATCAGCAGGACGCCATGACCATGAACTTTGGTGAACTGTCTGCGCAGTTGGGCCAACCGCTGCGTGTGTTCGGCAATCTGCCCTATAATATCTCCACCCCGCTGATGTTCCATCTCTTTAGCTATACTGATGCCATTGCCGACATGCACTTTATGTTGCAAAAAGAAGTGGTAAATCGTCTGGTTGCAGGGCCGAACAGCAAAGCGTATGGTCGTTTAAGCGTGATGGCGCAATATTACTGTCAGGTGATCCCGGTGCTTGAAGTGCCGCCATCCGCCTTCACGCCGCCGCCCAAAGTGGACTCCGCCGTGGTGCGTCTGGTTCCACACGCAACAATGCCTTACCCGGTTAAAGATATTCGCGTGTTGAGCCGTATTACCACCGAGGCCTTTAACCAGCGCCGTAAAACGATCCGTAATAGTCTCGGCAATCTTTTTAGCGTTGAGACGTTGACGGAAATGGGTATTGACCCGGCAATGCGCGCGGAAAATATCTCTGTCGCGCAGTACTGCCAGATGGCCAATTATCTGTCGGAAAACGCGCCTTTGAAGGAGAGTTAAACATGATCAATTCGCCCAGAGTGTGTATTCAGGTGCAAAGCGTCTACATTGAGGCGCAATCCTCACCTGACGATGAACGTTACGTTTTTGCCTATACCGTAACCATCCGCAATCTGGGCCGGGCGCCAGTGCAGCTATTGGGCCGCTACTGGCTGATTACCAATGGTCATGGCCGTGAAACCGAAGTCCAGGGCGAAGGTGTGGTTGGCGTCCAGCCGCGCATTGCGCCTGGCGAAGAGTATCAGTACACCAGCGGCGCGGTAATTGAAACGCCGCTGGGCACCATGCAGGGTCATTACGAAATGATCGATGAAAATGGCGACGCCTTTACCATCGACATTCCCGTGTTTCGACTCGCCGTCCCTACACTCATTCACTAAAATTATAACAATGGCAACTTATCTCATCGGCGACGTTCACGGTTGCTACGACGAACTGATCGCCTTATTACAGCAAGTGGAATTTACGCCAGACACAGACACTCTGTGGCTGACTGGCGATTTGGTCGCCCGCGGTCCCGGTTCGCTGGACGTGTTACGCTACGTCAAATCGCTTGGCAATAGCGTGCGTTTGGTGCTGGGGAATCACGATTTACACCTGTTGGCCGTATTCGCCGGGATTAGCCGCAACAAACCTAAAGACCGGCTGACCCCGCTTCTTGAAGCGCCGGACGCCGATGAGCTGTTGAATTGGTTACGCCGTCAGCCGCTGTTGCAGGTAGATGAAGAGAAAAAGCTGGTCATGGCGCATGCGGGTATTACCCCGCAGTGGGATTTGCAGACGGCAAAAGAGTGCGCCCGCGATGTTGAAGCGGTGCTGTCGAGCGACTCGTACCCCTTTTTCCTCGACGCGATGTATGGCGATATGCCAAATAACTGGTCGCCGGAGTTAAGCGGTCTGGCGCGGCTACGCTTTATTACTAATGCCTTTACCCGTATGCGTTACTGCTTTCCTAACGGTCAACTGGATATGTACAGCAAAGCGTCGCCGGAAAATGCCCCTGCGCCGCTGAAGCCGTGGTTCGCCATTCCGGGGCCGGTGAGCGAGGCTTACAGTATTGCGTTCGGGCACTGGGCGTCGCTGGAAGGGAAAGGGACGCCGGAAGGTATTTACGCGCTGGATACCGGCTGCTGCTGGGGCGGGGAGTTAACCTGTTTACGCTGGGAAGATAAACAGTATTTTGTGCAGCCGTCAAACCGCCAGATGGATATGGGCGAAGGCGAAGCGGTCAACGCCTGATAGGTTTATGCCTGATGGCGCTACGCTTATCAGGCCTACATCTGGCTCAAGAGTAGGCCGGGTAAGGCGTTTCGCCGCCATCCGGCACTACAGCGTTAACGACGTTCCAGAATCTCGAAACAATAGCTGTGAGAATTCTGCGCGTCGGCATCGTGAAACTCACTGAATACCGATTCCCAGTCATCCGGTTCATAATCCGGAAAATGGGTATCGCCTTCGACTTCCGCATCAATATGCGTCAGATAAAGCTTCTGCGCCTTTGGCAGGAACTGCTCGTACACGCGCCCGCCGCCAATGACCATAATTTCCGGCGCGTCGCCGCAAGCGGCAATCGCCTCATCGACAGACTTCACCCACTGCACGCGATCGTCGGTGCCCGGCTGGCTGCTGATAACAATATTTTTACGTCCCGGTAAGGGGCGCCCGATGGACTCCCAGGTGTGACGTCCCATGACGACAGGTTTATTTAACGTGTTACGTTTAAACCAGGCGAGATCGGCAGGCAGGTTCCACGGCATGGCGTTTTCCATACCGATGACGCGATCCACCGCTAACGCCGCAATCAGACTGATCATTAATTATTTCCTGATACAAAAAAAATTGCCGCCACTATACGTAAAGCGCAATCTTTCGTCGACTGACGAAAAGAGGATGAGCACGAAAATTTTTCGTTCTGCTGGCGACGCCACTCATTTGATGTGGAGCGCCAGCATTACAGTAGTTCAAAAACAGCCAATTAGCAGTAAAGTTTGCAGAACATCACATTTTTTACTTTAGATTGACGGTTTGACCTCGGGTTCATCAGCGGCCTCCCCGGAATGTTTGCCCTCAGCCGTTCCCTGCCAGCCGTGGCGCTGAATCAACGACAGATGCTCCCGGTCCTCGGTAATAATTTCGCTCAACATCGCGCTGGTACGTTTATAGGCGGCGGCGCGAGATAACGGATCGTTTTCCCCTTTCGCCATCTCTTCCACCATCCGGGTATTAAAATGGCGGAACAGATCCGCGCGCTCGCGGGCTTCATAACGCCCCAGCCCCAGCGCTTCCAGCGCCTGTCGCCCGCTTTTGAGCGCGCCTTCGAAGGTTTCACGTTCGGGCATCGCCACACCTGCCTGGCGCAGGCGAATGTAATGATCGACATCACGGGCGCGGGCGATAATCTGCAGATGCGGGAAATGCGACCTCACCAGTTCACTCAGTTGCAAATTGGTTTGCGGATCGTCAATGGCGTTAATCAATACCTCCGCCTTCGCCGCTCCGGCAGATTCCAGCAAATCCATACGCGTCGCGTCGCCATAAAAAACCTTCATGCCGAATTTACGCAGCGTTTCGATATGATCGGGATCGTGATCGAGCACCACCATCTTCACCCCGCTCGACAGCAGCAAACGCCCGGCTATCTGCCCAAATCGTCCAAACCCGGCCACAATAACCCGCGGCTGCTCTTCGTCGATTTCATCCGCCTCGCGCGCTTCACCCGTCGCGGTCTTCTCCATGCGCGTCAGCAGCACCAGAAAAATCGGCGTTGCCGCCATCGACAGCGCGACCGCCAGCGTCAGCGCTTTTGCCCATTCCGGCTCAAGTACACCCGCCATTTGCGCCGCGCCAAAAACCACAAACGCAAACTCACTTCCCTGGCCTAATAAGACGGCAAACCAGCGACGCTGTTTTGCCGGTACGCCCAGCGGCCTCGCGACCAGCCACAGCATGACGATTTTGATTGCCAGAAAACCGGCCAACAACAGCAGAATGCGCAGCGGATTCTCCACCAGCGTGCCGAAATCAATCGACATGCCGACGCCAATAAAGAACAGCCCCAGCAGCAACCCCTTAAAGGGTTCAATATCGCTTTCCAGCGCATGACGATATTCCGAACTCGCCAGCAGAACGCCCGCCAGGAACGCGCCCATCGCCATTGACAGCCCAACTTCTTCCAGCAACAGGCCGAAACCAAACACCAGAAATAGCGCCACGGCGCTGAACACTTCCCGCAAACCAGAACGCGCGACAAAGCGCAGCGCCGGGCGCGTGACGTAGCGTCCCAGCAGCACCACCAGCGCCAACGCGCCTGCGACTTTCAACGCCGATAGCGCAAACGCGCCAAGCGTGGTGGATGCGCCGCTGGCGGCCAGCAGAGGAATCATCGCCACCAGCGGGATCGCCGCGATATCCTGGAACAAGAGCACTGCAAATGCGCTACGCCCTACTTGCGAAACGGTCAGGTTACGCTCATTCATTGCCTGCATGGCGATAGCCGTGGACGAAAGCGCCAGCGTCATGCCAATCAGTTCCGCCACCTGCCAACGCAGGCCAAGAAACATACAGAACAGACCTATCAGTCCGCCGCAGACCACCATCTGTAACGCGCCGCCGCCAAATACCGAGGCGCGCAGCTTCCATAACCGTTGCGGGTCCAGCTCAAGCCCAATAACAAACAACATCAGCACGACGCCGATTTCCGCAAAATGCAGAATAGATTCGGCGTCCGTCACCAGCCGTAGTCCCCAGGGGCCGATAATACACCCCGCAATCAGATACCCCAGCACCGATCCTAAGCCCAAACGTACCGCAATCGGCACAATCAACGCCGCCGAACCAAGATAGATCAGCGCCTGCAGTAGAGTATGGCTATCCATGATTCACCTCCTGCCATGCCAGTAAACGCTGTTTATACTGACACGCCTGCGCCTGTAAGGTGTCGTCATCGCAAATGAACGTGCAATGCATGGCAAACGGCGGCAGCCATTTGAGGCCACAATAGAGCGCCGTCGCCTGTAGCGGCTGAGAAAGGACGTCAAATCCGGGATGGGAGCCGATAGCAAAGTGGTTTTCACCGCCGCCGGTCGTTACCGCCCACAGCAGATGTTTACCGTGTAATGCCGTACCGCCATGACCGTAAGCCCAGCCGTGGGTGAGGACTTTATCCATCCATAATTTGAGTAAAGGAGGGACGCTGTACCACTGCATCGGATGCTGCCAGACGATAAGACTCGCGCGCGACAGCGCCTCCTGCTCGGCGGCAACGTCAATATTGAAATCGGGATAGAGGTGATAAAGCGAACGTATTTCGACGTTTTCCAGCGTCCCTGCCTGTTCAAGCATCCGTTTATTCGCATGAGAATGATGCGGATACGGATGCGCATAAATAATGAGGATCATGATTAGCCTGTGATGATCTGTTTTTTATTACAAAGTGTAGTGACAAATTCGCCAGGCTAATAGTGAATATTATTGAGCGGCTAACCAGAAAAAATTGAATTAACGCCAGCAAGGGTTGACGCCATCCTGCCCCCGGAAGACGCTCTCGAAGGGCCGCAGGCGTTTGCGGAAAAGCGCGATCCGGTGTGGAAAGGTCGGTGATGATGGCGGCCTTAAATCGCTGACAAATCGGTTTAAGGCCTTCTTGTCGGGCGGCGCTGCGCTAAATTTGCCTGTAATGACTGTAATATAAATCCATTACATGATGACACAGGCCCAATAAGCGCAGCGCCAACAGCATCTGAACCTCCAGACACGCTGGATGCCAGATCGCCGACGCATAAATTAACCTAATGGGTCAGATACTTAGAGCCTGGCCCACCAGGCGTAATTGTTGAAGCCAGTTTGGGGCCGACCAGCGCGCAGAAACTGGAGCGTACACGTAGTACGTGAGGATTTTGAGCACTGCCCGGTCCCAAAATGGCGAATAAAATAGCCTAATGGGCCAGGCTCTTAATCTTTCGCCATGCGGTTAAACTGCTCAATAGTAAGATCCCACGGCTCATGGGCCGCATCCGGCATAAAACTGCCGTCATCCACGCCAATTTCGTCTTTGATAATTTTATTCAGTTTTTCATTCATCGTAAGAATGAGATCCTGATATTTCTGTTTATCAGCAGCAAGGTTATGGTTCTCATCGGGATCATTTTTAAGATCGTAAAGTTCAAGATCGTTGTACTTAATAAGATCCTCCCAGGTTTCCGGCGTATTATGCTCCCTTAGCGAGAAATAGCGTGCAAACTTATAACGGCCATCGTTAATCATCCGCGTCCCTGAACGATGGCTGAAATCAGGATGCAAATGGGATATTTCCTGCTTGATTTGCGCCACCGTTTTTTGTTTATCTCTTTGTAGCGCGATAACGCGGTGGAGATAATGGGCATCGGTATACAAGATCATGCCATAGCAATATAAGCTGGCATTTCTCACCGCATTAACCGCAACGCCTTCCGGGTTTTTTAGCAATCCGCTAAAATTAACGCCTTTGCGGTTGCCTAACGCCTGGTGCTGTTTTTCTTCCGGCAAACCGGTCAGCCCAACTAATGTCGGCGCGATATCAAGATGACAGGTCAACGCCTGACATTTCTTATTACCGGGGTACGCCGGGTGGGAAATAATCATCGGTACATGGATCTGTTCTTTATAAACGGAAGCGCCTTTACCGTGCATCTGATGGCTTCCGCCTAATTCGCCATGATCGGCAGTAAATACAACAATCGTTTTATCAGTTAACTTGAGGGCATCAAGTTCATTTAATATCCGGTCAAGGTGAGTATCACAATCGCGGATACAGTTGAAATAGTAGTCAAGCAGTTTACGCCAACGACGATCTTCATCAGGAAACTGCCCTTCCAGCGCAGCGCGCGCCGTCTGGTATTCAAGATGCGCCGGCGGTCTTCCCTGCTCATTGAATGATTGATGCCTGTTTGCCGGCAGCGGATAGTTCGGCCAGCTTGCCTGATAAAGCTCGTTTTCCGGCGGCTGCGTGGGCGCCAGGGTATTATCATCCTGATCCAACTCGCCACGCCACTGTACCTTTTCTCCCTCTTTATCGGTATCAATAAACATGACATCATGAGGATTAACGAGGTTAACGGCCAGGAACCAGGGCTTGTGTTGGTCATTCAAGGGCTGCCCCTTGCATCTTAACCAATTTATAGTCTGAGCCGTGGTGGTTGAATCATAAAAATAGCCGCCTTTACTATGGCCAATAATATCGCCGATGCCGTGATAGTCAGCAAAACCATATTTTTCCATAATTTTATGTAATTCTGGTTCAGGAATATCCCCGACATCAATATCCTCATCTTTTTCGTCAGGCAAAGGCTTCTCCAGTTTTTCTGTAAGATGCCACTTACCTTTATAGGCCGTATAGTATCCCAGTTCCCGCATCATATGGCCTGTGGTTCCAAGAGCGGGGTCAAGGTCATAAGGCATCCAGGGTAATCCCAGATTATCAAACATCTTTGTCTGGGGCATATGTAAGCCGGTATACAATACGGAGCGGGAAGGCGTACAGACATTACTGGTATTCTGATGATTACAGAATGTCACCCCCGTTTTCATGAGCCGCTCTCTGCCGGGTACCGGGAAAGGAAACGTAGGAAAAAAACGCTCCTGGTCGGTCACGACTAACAGAATATTATATCCTTCTGGCAATTTTTCCGGGATTTCGCCGGTAAACGGTTTATCCCACGCCGGTTTCGCCTTGACGGCGCATTTTTCATCAGCCTTTACCGCGCCGGATAACATACCGCCTGCGGCAAGAATACCGGCACTGGTTAACAGTTTCCTACGCGTAAGATCCGTCTCTTCTGCGGACAGATTTTTTTTATTACTCATATTATTATACCTGTAGTCAGTAACTTTATCACATATTCATTTATTACTGTACGAGGAAACGTGGATATGTATCAATGCCTTCCGGGTAAGAATATGTGTTATAAATTGATTTGTATTTCAAATTAGAAATATATTAATAAACAACCATAATTCACTGAAAAATTATTTAGATGAAAAGTTCATTGTTTTTATTTTAGAGATACAACTGCAGACATTACTTCATAAAAAAATACATTATTAAACATACTCTATAGCGCTGTGTTCGTGCCTTTTCCCTTCAGCTACGGTGATTACCCTATGCCGCTACAAGAAAATCTCCCCGAAAGAAACACTATCAGTAACAGGCCGCGCAACCATAGACATACAACCGGTAATATCACTCTGGGAAATTAAAACATAACTCAATTCTGTTATATTGCTTATGAATAAAACTATCGTATTGCCGCGTGATTCAATAAAAATTCCGTCATTACAAGAAATAATATAAAAACTATTATTTACAGGGGGTTAAGTTTCTTTTTAACTGACAGTGCATTATTTTACATTGACAACAACATAAAGAGGTGACTATAACAAGATATAAGACGGTCACACCAAATAAGTCTATTTTCAGATAATCAACCGAGGTTATATACCCAAAATAATTCGAGTTGCTTAAAGGCGGCAAGGGAGTGAGTCCCCTGGAGCATAGATAATTATGTGACTGGGGTGAGCGGCAAATCTGCCGGGAGCAGATTTGAACGTCGCGTGCGACGGCCCGTCAGGGCGAGGCCCATAGGTGGGCCGAGTAATCCGTAGCCAACCCGTAAGCAACCTGAAGTATGAAGGGGATAAATAATTTCGTTACGGATTACTGATATTGCGCAAACCTTATCATCAATGCAACAGGAACAGAACCATGAAAAAACGCATTATTGCCGCCGCATTACTGGCAACGGTTGCTTCATTCAGCACGCTTGCGGCAGAGCAGGTCTCTAAGCAAGAAATCAGCCACTTCAAACTGGTTAAGGTCGGCACCATAAATGTGTCCCAGAGTGGCGGGCAGATTTCCTCACCCTCTGATCTACGCGAAAAACTGTCAGCATTAGCCGATGCGAAAGGCGGAAAATATTACCATATTATCGCTGCACGTGAGCATGGTCCGAATTTTGAAGCCGTTGCCGAAGTTTATAACGATGCGACGAAATAAAGCTCTGATTGCGCCATAACGAGGGCACAGGCATGAAATAATAAGAGAGCGCCAGCAAGGTGCCATGTTCCGTCACAATCCACTCAGGGCCGTCTGGAAACAGATGCTGGCCCTCTTTTTTATCAACAGTTCATCCGGGGCAGGCAAGCCGTTGGAATGTGCGCGCGCAGGCAGTAAGCCCTTCGTGAATAAGACGGTTTTGCGGGCTGTTTTAAGGTAATATTTAGTGCGCTTTTACCTGCCTGAACCAGTAATTTTCCATTTTCGTTATCCATTTCCCCTTTTTATTTTTCGGTATTACGCCAGCCCAAAGTAATTGCAGCTGTCGGTTATAGGTTCCAATAGCGTGTCCACCATACGCCCCTTCAAATGCTATCACCATGGGGCCCTGCCCTTTTACCCCCTCTTGTCCTTCATGGCAATAAAGCGCGTTGCGGTGAGTCACGTCAAGTTCATACTGTACGTTCAGTTTCACACATTTTTCCCCGCAGCCTTCTACTGGCGGCAATATTGTCATGGTATAAGGCGGGTTATCTGCCGTGGTTTTCCATGTTCCGATCAGGTCTTTGCAGGCGTTTATCTCCGTAGCTCCGGAGGCGGCAGAAAATAGCGCGAGCAAATAAAAAGGTATTAGTTTCAGTTTCATTACAGACTCCTGTTCCTTATACCTGGTCATTTATACCTAATCATAAGGATAAATGCCCTGCGATATGTTTTTTTCCGGGAAATGTTGAGCCGCTGTTCAGAGAAATGTCGATGAGTGTAACCTCATGTAAGCGGACAGCGCGGTGGGGAAAGCGGGAACACGGGCGAATGGTCTAACGTATTTCGACGTTTTCCGGCGTCCCTGCCTGTTCAGGCATCCGTTTATTCGCATGGGAATAAATGGATGCGCATAAAGAGAGAATATTATTGAGCGGCTAATCAGAAAAAATTGAATTAATTATCCAGCTCGCTCATATTTTTCAGCTGATCGCGGTTAATCTGTTCGGTTTTCCCGGTGGCGGCGTTTTTGTAAGACACCATACCGGTATCGTTATCGACCTCGGGTTTCCCGTCGGTGACAATAGTTTTGCCATCCGTGGTTTCAACCGCCTGGTTAGAAGAGCATCCTGCGACGGTGAATAGTGTTGCTGCGGTAAACAGTGCGGTCATAAGACGTTTTTGCATGGTGTTCTCCCTGCTTTTCAGTTGTTTTAGCATGTGACTGTTAACTGTAGCGTTATTGGCGAAAAGCAAGGAGAAATGCAGAACACTCTTAACGAGGGTTATCCGATGGCGTTCCGCGCAAAGTCATGTTTCCGGTCTGTGTTAGCGTCAAGCCGCGAGTTTCCGGGGCAAACATCACCGATACGCCAAGCCCGACTAACGAAATCAACGCGCCAATCAGCATGACGTTATTAATGCCGTAACGAGTAATAAAAATCGGTAATGCCCAGGTGGAGACAATGGTTCCGATGCGGCTTAATGACATGATGACCCCCACGGCCGAAGCGCGAATATCCGTCGGGAAGAGTTCATTAGGATAAAGCCATTGCAGTATGCCCGGCCCGCCGGAAAAGAAGGCGTATACCGCAAACGCCACCACGACCAGTATGATGCCCAGATTTGACACCAGCCCCAGCAGCGCCAGCGCGATAGTCATCATGGCGAAGCTGCCAATAAGCAGAGGGCGACGGCCAATACTGTTTAGCCAGAACATCGCCGGTATACAGCCCAGCATAAAAAAGAGGCTAATCACCACATTGCCGAGCGCCGCGTTGCGCCCCTGCTCCCAGCCGAGTAACCCGACGATCTGCGGCCCAAAGGTATAGATAGCGAACATCGGGATTACCTGACAGGTCCAGATAGCCGCAACGAACAGTACAAACGGGAAATGACGGCGATTAAACAGTTGCAGGAAGCGGGTCTCCTGCGGCGGCTCATCGTCAAAGCAGACCGGTTCGCCGAACAGTTTGATCATCATTTGTTCGCACTCTTTTACCCGTCCTTTTCGCAATAGCCAGCGTGGCGATTCCGGCAGATCAAAGCGGCCAATCAAAATGATTAAGCACGGGATAAAGGCGCTGCCAAGCATCCAGCGCCAGCCGCCTTCCATGTCATACAGCCAGTAACCCACCAGGTTGGCGCAGGTCGCGCCGACGTACCACATCGCGGCGATAAAACCGATGGAGAACGCACGCTGGCGGGTGTTGGAAAACTCCGTAATCATGGAAGTGGCGATAGGGTAATCCGCGCCGATAACAATGCCAATTAAAACGCGCATCACCAGCAATTCAAGCGGCGTGGAAACAAACATGGTCGCCACGGAGATAACGCCGATAGCGATAATATCAAGCAGGAACATTTTACGCCGCCCGACTTTATCGCAAATATAGCCAAACAACGAGGTGCCGATAAACAGTCCGGCAAGCGTAGCCGCGCCGAGCGCGCCAATCCATTCAGCATCAAGGTGCAATAGCGGCGTCAGTTGTTCCAGCGCCACGCCAATGATCACCAGCACGTAGCCATCAAGGAACGGGCCGCCGCTTCCCCACAGCATAATTCTGCGATGGATGGAGGAGAATTTAAGGTCGTCAAAGTTCCTGGGCTGCGGCATGGTGATGTCCTGTTTCAACACGGGCAAAGCGTCATCTGTAGGCCGGATAAGGCGTTTCCGCCGCCATCCGGCATTGGCGCCACATGATTGCCGGATGGCGACGCTACCGCATCTTATCCGGCCAACGGGGGCACAACTTCGTACTTATTAGCCGTAGCGGAACTCCACGCCAAACGTCCCGCGCGGGTATTCCCATTTTTCCAGCGCCGTATCAAGGCCGAGGATCCGGCACGTTCCGCACTCCAGGCACCCGGCGTAATCAAAACGAACGCTGCCGTCGTCCTGCTTTTTATACAGTCCCGCCGGACAGGCCTTAATCAGCACCTCCAGCGCCTGTTTATCAGGATCGGTTTTGAGAATGATGTGCGGGCTGTCTTCATCCACATTGAACTTATTGACGCCCAGTTTGACGTCCACATTAACGGGAGATGTCATAATACGGTCACTCCTTTCAGGCCATCTTTCATCAGGTTGATGAAGCCCACTTTCTTCGCATGGCGCAGGATTTTTTTACGCATGGGCACCGGCGCGGAGCCATCCACGGTGAACAGGTCGCGCGCGATATTGACCGCCATTTCGGGATAAGCGGTAAACATGCGGGGATTATCAAGAAAAGCCGGCAGTTTCTGATACATACGCATATCGCGCATCGGACCTTCGTCCAGATGCTGACGGTATTCCCCCAGCGATTGCTTGCTAAAATCGTCGCGCTTCATCGCCGAAAGCACCGTCTTCGCCGCCGCTTCGCCTGCGGATATGGCGAGATCCATACCACGGATGGTAAAGCCGAGGTTCATACACATGCCGGCAGCATCCCCGGCAATCAGTACGCCATCGCCCACCAGTTCAGGCTGCATATTCATTCCCGCCTCGGGTACAACGTGTGCGGCATATTCCACCAGCTTGCCACCGGCGATCAGCGGCGCAACTGCCGGATGCTGTTTGAAATCTTCCAGCATTTGCGGGACCGATTTTTTCGCGTCTTTCAGATGATGAAGTCCACAGACCAGCCCCAGGGAAAGGGTTGTTTCATTCGTATACAGGAAGCCACCGCCCATCAGACCATCGGTTGGCGCCCCGGCAAACAGACAGGCGGCACCTTCGTTGCCCTGTAACTGGAAACGATCTTCAATGACCGACTTCGGCAGTTCGATCAGTTCCTTCACGCCGACAGCAACATGCGATGCCTCAACGCGTTTGGCCATGCCCAGCTTTTCAGCCAGCAGAGAATTCACCCCGTCAGCGAGGATTACGACTTTGGCTTCCAGAATATCGCCATCGGCTTCCACGCCCACGACGTTGCCATCACGCTGAACGACGTTATCGACGCGAATACCGGTGATCAGTTGCGCCCCCGCCTCTTCGGCCTGCTCCATCAGCCAGGCGTCAAATTTACTGCGCAAAACGGAATAAGAAACTTGCGACGATGCGGCGTCCTCGTCGTTGCAATAATCCATCGTCATCGCCCCTTTGTCGGTCATAAAGGCGAGTTTTTCGTGGGTGATCATGCGTTCAATGGGGGCCTGATCCGCAAAGCCGGGAATGATGCGTTCCAGGCTATGTGCATACAAGCGCCCACCGGTGACATTCTTCGCGCCAGCAGAATTGCCGCGCTCGATAACCAGCACCTGTGCACCTTCGCGAGCAAGCACCAGCGCCGCAACCGAACCGGCCAGACCTGCACCCACGATGATGGCATCAAAGATATCTTCGGACATACGTACTCCTGTCAGCGGCAGGATACCTTCGCATCCTGCCCGAAATGGTTTATCGCGCTAAGGCAGCCGTCAGCGCAGGCAGGATCTTCAGCGCATCGCCAACGATGCCAAAATCCGCATACTGGAAGATTGGCGCGTTTTTATCTTTGTTGATGGCGAAAATCGTCTGCGCGCCGTTGGCGCCGACCATGTGTTGGATCTGCCCGGAGATCCCCACCGCCAGATACAGTTCAGGCTTGAGCATCAGGTTGGAGATACCGACGTAGCGCTCGTGCTCCATCCACTTCTCGTTTTCCGCCACCGGGCGAGAACAGGCCAGCTCGGCGCCAATCGTCTGGCACAGCGCTTCGGCCAGCGAGATATTCTCTTTGCTGCCGATGCCGCGTCCCACGCTGACCACCAGACGCGCTTTGTCGAGGTCAACGCTGTTGCTCTGACGCGCCTGGGTTGCGGTGCGGGTCACGGCAGTGGCCGGAGCCTGCCACTGCACGGTGTGCATCTCGCCGCTGCGGGAAGCATCCGGTTGTTGTGCGTCAAACGTTCCGCTGCTGAGTGTGATCACGGCAAACGGCGAAGCGATGGTCTCTGTCCCTATCGCCAGACCGCCGTAGACCATATGTTTAACCGCCGCTTTTCCATCCTGCAGGGCGACGTCGCTGGCGTCGTTGGAAACCGCAGCCGACAAGCGATAGCCCAGCTTTGCCGCCAACAGCTTGCCCCGACGCGTATTCGGCAGCAGCACCGCGCCGCCCTCGCTATGCTGACGAATAGTCTCAGCCATCGCAGCAGAGTAGTCTTCGATCATGCGGTCTTCTGGTTTGCCGCTGAGCAGCCAGACATGATCCGCGCCTAAGTGACATGCTGTCGCGCTATCCGCTTCGTTCAGTACGAACGCGTTAACTTTTTCACCTACAGCCTGCGCGCCACTCATCAGTTCGGGCAGACGAGAAGGGGTATCGCTGAATACCCAGACACTGGAAAATTTGTTCATAACATCCCCTGATAATTAAATGATTTTGCGCAGATTCTCGACAAACGCGGCGATTTGTTCTTCACCGTCACCTTCAATCACCACACGCTGACGCTCGCGCTGCTTCGGTGCGGCAACCTGTTGTGCGGAATACGCGGGTACGCTGTTCAGCCCGATATCCGCAGGCGACCAGACCTGAACCGGTTTTTTCGCCGCGCCAAGAATGGCTTTCATCGAAGGGATTTGTGGGGTGTTAATGTCGGTGGAAACCGCGATCACCGCCGGGAGCGGGATGCTCAGCGTTTCAACTTCATCTTCCAGTTCGCGTTCTACCGTCAATGTGCTGTCGGTAAGAGAGAGGATCTTACTCACGCCGTTAATCGCCGGAATGTTCAACGCTTCGCCCACCAGCAAACCAACCTGCTGAGCATAAAGATCGGAAGAACCGTCGCCGCAGATAAGCAGATCGAAACCTGATTTTTGCGCGGCAGCGGCCAGCGCGGTAGCGGTGTGTTGCGGCAGCGCCTGCTCAAATTGATCGTCAATGACCACAATCAGTTCATCAGGGCCACGAGAGAGGACATCTTTGCGCCCTTTTGCATTAGTCAGCGCTTTGCCGCCAACGCTCATGGCGACAACCTGAGCGTCTCCCAACTGCTGTTTTAACTGGCAAGCAGCTTCAATTGCATTCAGATCATATTGGCTGATTTTGCTATCCGCTTTGCTGAAATCGAGTGTTCCGTCAGCATTATTAATCGCAATATCCTGCTCATCAGGTACGCATTTGTAGCAAGTAATTATCTTCATTGCATCTCCAGAAATCATGAAGGAAACGTATTTATATCGGCGGTGTTAAATACAGATATCACGCTCTTTAATTCGGAAATAAAACCTTAATCACCAATATTGAAAATGTCACACATTGATATTCGTAACTTTCAATAGTGTTACGCACCTCACCAATATTGAAAGAAATATGCCAAATATGAAAATTTTCAATATTGTTTGCTGGCTCAACAATATTGAACGTCAGATACTTAAAAAAGTTAAAAAACCACAACCAACAAATTGATAAATAAAGAAAAAATCAAAATTTAGACACAAAATAATCAACGCAAAAAAGTGTGACGAAGATAACAGAATCACCCGAAGTGAATACCCATCATGAGTTACTCATTGAGGCGTCCCAGAGGTTAAAAACTTATCAACAAATCATTAATAATAAATAAACAAACGTTCATGGACTGGCACGCTAAATAAATTTCGTTTTCACACTGGAATTCACTTATGAAAAATGAAAAGAAAAAATCGGGAATTGAACCGAAGGTTTTTTTTCCGCCATTAATAATTGTCGGGATACTTTGCTGGCTAACAGTCAGAGATCTTGATGCCGCTAACGTCGTTATTAATGCGGTATTCAGTTATGTCACCAACGTCTGGGGTTGGGCATTTGAATGGTATATGGTCGTCATGCTCTTCGGCTGGTTCTGGCTGGTTTTTGGCCCCTATGCTAAAAAGAGATTAGGCGACGAAAAACCGGAGTTTAGCACCGCCAGCTGGATTTTCATGATGTTCGCCTCCTGTACATCAGCTGCGGTTCTGTTCTGGGGCTCTATTGAGATCTACTACTATATCTCCACCCCGCCGTTCGGCCTGGAACCAAACTCCACCGGCGCGAAAGAGATAGGTCTGGCGTACAGCCTGTTCCACTGGGGGCCGCTACCGTGGGCAACCTATAGCTTCCTTTCCGTGGCCTTCGCCTACTTCTTCTTTGTACGCAAGATGGATGTCATCCGTCCCAGCTCCACGCTGGTACCGCTCGTCGGTGAAAAGCATGCGAAAGGGTTGTTCGGTACCATCGTCGATAACTTCTACCTGGTGGCGCTGATCTTCGCGATGGGCACCAGTCTCGGTCTGGCTACCCCGCTGGTCACCGAGTGTATGCAATGGCTGTTCGGTATTCCGCATACGCTGCAATTGGATGCCATCATCATTACCTGCTGGATCATTCTGAACGCGATTTGCGTGGCCTGCGGCCTGCAAAAAGGGGTCAGAATCGCCAGCGATGTGCGTAGCTACCTGAGCTTCCTGATGCTCGGCTGGGTGTTTATCGTCAGCGGCGCCAGCTTCATCATGAACTACTTCACCGACTCCGTCGGGATGCTGTTAATGCACCTGCCACGGATGCTGTTCTATACCGACGCCATCGGTAAAGGCGGCTTCCCACAGGGCTGGACTGTTTTCTACTGGGCGTGGTGGGTTATTTACGCCATCCAGATGAGTATCTTCCTGGCCCGTATTTCCCGTGGTCGTACCGTACGTGAACTGTGCTTCGGGATGGTGATGGGTCTGACCGCGTCTACCTGGATCCTGTGGACAGTGCTGGGCAGCAACACGCTGCTGCTGATGGATAAAAACATCCTCAACATTCCGCAGTTGATTGAACAACACGGCGTGGCGCGCGCCATTATCGAAACCTGGGCCGCCTTGCCGCTCAGCACCGCCACCATGTGGGGCTTCTTCATCCTCTGCTTTATTGCCACCGTCACGCTGATTAACGCCTGCTCTTACACCCTGGCGATGTCGACCTGTCGTGAAGTTCGCGATGGTGAAGAGCCGCCTCTGTTAGTGCGTATCGGCTGGTCGGTGCTGGTCGGCATCATCGGTATCGTTCTGCTGGCGCTGGGTGGGTTGAAGCCGATTCAGACCGCGATTATCGCCGGAGGATGCCCGCTGTTCTTCGTCAACATTATGGTGACGCTGTCCTTTATTAAAGACGCCAAAGTGCACTGGAAAGACAAGTAATTCTTATTAACCCAATTGATCAAGAGGCTGAAAGATGGATTTCAACTTAAATGACGAACAGGAGCTGTTTGTCGCCGGTATTCGCGAACTGATGGCCAGTGAGAACTGGGAAGCTTATTTTGCCGAGTGCGATCGTGACAGCGTCTACCCTGAGCGTTTTGTAAAAGCACTGGCGGATATGGGTATTGATAGCCTGCTGATCCCGGAAGAACACGGCGGTCTGGAAGCGGGTTTTGTTACCGTCGCTGCCGTCTGGATGGAGCTGGGACGTCTTGGCGCGCCAACTTACGTGTTGTACCAATTGCCGGGAGGTTTTAACACTTTCCTGCGTGAAGGAACTCAGGAGCAAATTGATAAAATCATGGCCTTCCGGGGCACCGGTAAGCAGATGTGGAACTCTGCTATCACCGAACCGGGAGCGGGATCGGATGTTGGTAGTCTGAAAACCACTTATACACGCAAAAATGGTAAGGTTTATCTCAATGGCAGTAAGTGCTTTATCACCAGTAGCGCCTATACCCCGTACATCGTGGTCATGGCGAGAGACGGTGCATCGCCGGATAAACCGGTTTACACCGAGTGGTTTGTGGACATGAGCAAAGCAGGTATCAAGGTCAACAAACTGGAGAAACTCGGTCTGCGCATGGACAGCTGCTGTGAAATCACCTTTGACGACGTTGAACTGGACGAGAAAGACATGTTCGGTCGGGAAGGTAACGGCTTCAACCGCGTGAAAGAAGAGTTTGACCATGAGCGCTTCCTCGTCGCGCTGACCAACTACGGTACCGCAATGTGCGCTTTTGAAGACGCTGCGCGTTACGCGAATCAGCGCGTGCAGTTTGGTGAAGCTATTGGCCGTTTCCAGCTGATTCAGGAGAAGTTTGCGCATATGGCGATCAAACTGAACTCCATGAAAAATATGCTGCTGGAAGCCGCGTGGAAAGCAGATAACGGGACTATTACCTCCGGCGACGCGGCAATGTGCAAATACTTCTGCGCCAACGCCGCGTTTGAAGTGGTAGACACCGCCATGCAGGTACTGGGAGGTGTTGGTATCGCGGGCAACCACCGCATCACGCGTTTCTGGCGTGACCTGCGCGTTGACCGTGTTTCTGGTGGTTCTGATGAAATGCAGATCCTGACGTTGGGTCGTGCGGTACTTAAGCAATACCGCTAATCGATCCCTTGTAGGCCTGATAAGACGCGGGGCGTCGCCATCAGGCAATCATGCCGGATGGCGCTGTGCTTATCCGGCCTACATACCACAAAAAATGCCAGGAGAAAAATGATGAATCATTTACCAATGCCAACCTTTGGCCCGCTTGCTGGGGTACGCGTTGTTTTTTCAGGAATCGAAATCGCCGGTCCATTCGCCGGACAGATGTTCGCCGAATGGGGCGCCGAGGTTATCTGGATTGAAAACGTCGCATGGGCCGATACCATCCGCGTACAGCCTAACTACCCGCAGCTCTCACGCCGCAACCTGCACGCCCTGTCGCTGAATATTTTCAAAGATGAAGGTCGGGAAGCGTTTCTGAAACTGATGGAAACCACCGATATTTTCATTGAAGCCAGTAAAGGCCCGGCCTTTGCCCGCCGTGGTATTACTGATGAAGTGCTGTGGGAACATAACCCGAAACTGGTCATTGCCCACCTTTCCGGCTTCGGCCAGTATGGTACCGAGGAGTACACCAATCTTCCGGCGTATAACACCATCGCGCAGGCATTCAGTGGTTATCTGATCCAAAACGGCGACGTTGATCAGCCGATGCCAGCCTTCCCGTATACCGCCGATTACTTCTCCGGGATGACCGCGACGACAGCCGCGCTGGCGGCCCTGCACAAAGTACGCGAAACGGGTAAAGGTGAAAGCATCGATATCGCCATGTACGAAGTGATGCTGCGCATGGGTCAGTATTTCATGATGGACTACTTCAACGGCGGCGAAATCTGTCCACGTATGACGAAAGGGAAAGACCCCTACTACGCCGGCTGCGGCCTGTATAAATGCGCCGATGGCTACATCGTCATGGAGTTGGTCGGCATCACGCAAATCAACGAGTGTTTTAAAGATATTGGTCTGGCCCATATTCTCGGTACGCCGGAAGTTCCGGAAGGCACGCAGCTCATCCATCGCGTGGAATGCCCTTACGGCCCGCTCGTCGAAGAGAAACTGGACGCCTGGCTGGCAACACACACCATCGCCGACGTTCAGGCGCGTTTTGCTGAGCTGAATATCGCCTGTGCGAAGGTGCTCACCATTCCGGAACTGGAAGGTAACCCGCAGTACGTTGCCCGCGAATCGATTACTCAGTGGCAAACAATGGACGGTCGCACCTGTAAAGGGCCGAACATCATGCCGAAATTTAAAAACAACCCGGGGAAAATCTGGCGTGGCATGCCATCACACGGCATGGATACCGCCGCCATTCTGAAAAACATTGGTTATAGCGAAGCAGATATTAAGGAACTGGTCGGCAAAGGCCTGGCCAAAGTTGAGGATTAAACGCGATGCGCTAATCGGTTTTCCGGTTAGCGCTCACGCCTGATTTCAGTGGATAAAGCAATATGGATATCGTTGGCGGACAAAACTTACGTCAGATGTGGGACGACCTGGCCGGGGTGTACGGAGATAAAACGGCGTTAATTTTCGAATCCTGTGAGGGAATCGTTCGGCAGTTTAGCTATGCCTCGCTCAATGAAGAGATTAACCGCACGGCGAACCTTTTTTACTCCTTAGGGATCCGCAAGGGTGATAGGGTCGCGCTGCATCTGGATAACTGTCCGGAATTCATCTTTTGCTGGTTTGGGCTGGCAAAAATCGGCGCCATTATGGTGCCGATTAATGCCCGCTTACTGGGCGAAGAAAGCGCCTGGATCCTGCAAAACAGCCAGGTGAGTCTGCTGGTTACCAGCGCCCAGTTTTATCCTATGTACCGTGAAATACGCCAGGACAATAGCACTCCGCTTAATCATATCTGTCTGATTGGCGAGCAGCTTCCGGCTGACGACGGCGTGAGCCACTTTACCCAACTACAAGCACGCCAGTCGGCCACGCTGTGCTATACGCCCGCGTTATCCACTGACGATACGGCGGAAATTCTGTTTACCTCCGGTACCACCTCGCGTCCAAAAGGGGTGGTGATTACCCACTATAACCTGCGTTTTGCAGGCTACTACTCTGCCTGGCAAATCGCCCTGCGCGATGATGACGTGTACATGACGGTGATGCCCGCGTTTCATATCGACTGCCAGTGTACCGCCGCAATGCCAGCCTTTTCCGCCGGCAGCACCTTTGTGCTCCTGGAAAAGTACAGCGCCAGGGCCTTCTGGGATCAGGTACGTAAATATCAGGCGACGGTGACCGAGTGCATCCCGATGATGATCCGCACGCTGATGGTCCAACCCGCCGCACCAACGGACAGGCAGCATCATCTGCGCGAAGTGATGTTCTATCTCAATCTATCCGCGCAGGAAAAAGACGCCTTTACCGAACGCTTTGGCGTCAGGCTGCTGACCTCTTATGGTATGACTGAAACCATTGTCGGAATTATTGGCGACCGTCCCGGAGACAAACGGCGCTGGCCTTCCATTGGTCGCGTGGGTTTTAGCTATGAAGCTGAAATTCGCGACGATCAAAATCGCCCGCTGCCCGCCGGAGAAATTGGCGAAATCTGTATTAAAGGCATCCCCGGCAAGACTATCTTCAAAGAGTATTACATGCAGCCGGAGGCAACCGCCAGGGCGCTGGAACCAGA
This sequence comes from Salmonella sp. A7, assembly GCF_020181675.1. Lineage (NCBI taxonomy): Bacteria > Pseudomonadati > Pseudomonadota > Gammaproteobacteria > Enterobacterales > Enterobacteriaceae > Salmonella > Salmonella sp. A7. Next base: position 3,798,404 of record NZ_CP084001.1, read on the forward strand.
GGGCTGGTTACATACCGGTGATTCGGGTTACCAGGATGAGGATGGCTATTTCTATTTTGTCGACAGACGCTGCAACATGATTAAACGCGGCGGGGAAAATGTCTCCTGCGTCGAGCTGGAAAATATTATTTCTGCGCATCCGAAAATTCAGGACATTGTGGTGGTCGGTATTAAAGATGCGATCCGTGATGAAGCCATTAAAGCGTTTATCGTCCTTAATGAAGGTGAAACATTAAGCGAGGCCGAGTTTTTCAGCTTCTGCGAAAACAATATGGCGAAATTCAAGGTTCCCTCTTTTATGGAGATCAGAACTGACCTGCCGCGCAACTGTTCAGGAAAAATAATCAAAAAAAATCTGAAATAAACCTTCCGGCAGGAATCCCTCCCGCCGGGAAACTATTTATCTGGAGATGAACTATGAGTGAGTCATTACATCTGACCCGTAACGGCCCGATCCTGGAAATTACCCTCGACCGACCTAAAGCGAATGCCATTGACGCCAAAACCAGCTTTGCAATGGGTGAAGCTTTTCTTAATTTCCGTGACGATCCGGAATTACGCGTAGCAATCATTACCGGCGGCGGGGAGAAATTCTTTTCTGCTGGCTGGGACTTAAAAGCGGCAGCGGAAGGTGAAGCGCCGGATGCCGATTTTGGTCCCGGCGGCTTTGCCGGTTTAACCGAAATATTTGACCTCGATAAGCCGGTTATCGCCGCGGTGAACGGCTACGCGTTTGGCGGCGGTTTTGAGCTGGCGCTGGCGGCGGACTTTATTGTCTGCGCCGAAAACGCCAGCTTCGCGCTGCCGGAAGCAAAGCTCGGCATCGTGCCTGACAGCGGCGGCGTATTGCGTCTGCCTAAGCTGCTGCCACCGGCTATCGTCAACGAAATGGTGATGACCGGCAGACGAATGAGCGCCGAAGAAGCGCTGCGTTGGGGGATCGTGAACCGCGTTGTCAGCCAGAGCGAACTGATGGAGAGCGCTCGCGAACTGGCGCAACAACTGGTCAATAGCGCCCCGCTGGCTATCGCGGCGCTAAAAGAGATTTATCGCGCGACCAGCGAAATGCCGGTAGAAGAAGGCTACCGCTACATCCGCAGCGGCGTACTGAAGCATTATCCGTCGGTACTGCATTCAGAAGATGCGCTCGAAGGACCGCAGGCATTTGCCGAAAAACGCGATCCGGTGTGGAAGGGTCGTTAATGTGACTATGCCGGATGGCGTTTCGCTTATCCGGCCTACAGCACATGCGCAACCGTAGGCCGGATAAGGTGTTTACGCCGCCATCCGGCAAAAAAACAGAGGTACAACCATGAGCTATTACGCCTTTGAAGGACTGATCCCGGTGGTACACCCGGACGCGTTTGTCCATCCCAGCGCCGTGCTGATTGGCGATGTCATCGTGGGCGCCGGCGTTTATATTGGCCCACTCGCGTCATTGCGTGGGGATTATGGCCGCCTGATCCTGGAGGCAGGATCTAATCTGCAGGATGGCTGCATTATGCATGGCTACTGCGATACCGATACCATCGTGCATGAAAACGGCCATATCGGCCACGGCGCTATTTTACATGGCTGCGTGGTGGGACGGGACGCCCTGGTCGGCATGAATAGCGTCATTATGGACGGCGCAGTGATTGGCGAAGAGAGCATTGTCGCCGCCATGAGTTTTGTCAAAGCCGGATTTCAGGGTGAGGCAAGGCAACTGCTGGTGGGTTCACCGGCGCGCGTACTACGCCAGGTTACGGATCAGGAGCTGCACTGGAAACGCCTCAACACTAAAGAATATCAGGATCTTGCGATCCGCTGTCGAACGGGGTTATCTGAAACGAAGCCGTTAACGCAGGTCGAAGAAAACCGGCCGCGCCTGAAAGGCACGACGGACGTGAAGCCAAAATCAGCACAGTAATTGATGCCGGATGCGCTCACGCTTATCCGGCCTACGCGTCAATTACCGTTTACCCCGCCAGCAGGTAAACAGACAATTATCGACGCATACTCTTGGAGAGCATCATCTGCCATTTCTGCTCACGGTTTAGCTCTGTGGGAGGAACGGCAGACAGTCGCGGCGCTTTCGCCACGCTCACTTTTCTTTCCTGCAAATTATGATTCAATCGGCGATAGAGTTGAGAGTCGATACTCACGACTTTCACCAGACGCTGGCACTGGCAGCCCCGTCCTGCAATCTGGTTAGGGATCATCTTCACTTCACAAACAATTTCCCCCACTTCTGACAGAATATAGGAGAGCGTATTAATTGCTTTGCAGTGTTCAATATCAAATTGACGGGAAATCTCCCTGGCCGTGATCCATCGGTTCTCTGCCATCATCCAGTCAGCAATTAACAAATAAAGCGGTCTTTCAACATATTTTTCACACATAAGCACACCATTTCACAAATTAAAAATCTGGCTACGGCCTGTCCAAACTAATAAAAACTAAGCCATATTAAAATTGTGGATATGCAAGATAGTATGCGACTTAAATATTGATTAGTGTGAGCAATATCGTGCTTATTACATAGAAAATGTGGTTACGGAAACGGACTTCTCCAGGAATGACCTTACGCAAGATAAAAAAAGGGTTTCTTTACAGAAACCCTTTCAGAATTATATTACAGGTCCGGTTAGAGCAATATCCACCGGACCCTTTATTTACGACTTTTTGATCTGCGCGTGCATTTCCTGCACCGAGGTTACCTTCTCGGTGGCATCGGCATTGAGCGCCATCGTCGTTGCAAAACCGCCGTTCAGCGTGGTGTCATAATGCACTTTATACTGCAGCGCGCTACGACGAATCACCCTGGAGTCTTCAATCGCGCGGCGGCCTGCGGTGGTATTGATGATATAGGTATATTCGCCATTCTTGATGCGGTCCTGAATGTGCGGACGACCTTCATGCACCTTATTCACCAGACGCGGGTTGATACCGGCTTCGCCCAGCACAATCGCCGTACCGTGGGTGGCATCCAGCTCAAAGCCCTGTTTCAGCAGCTTGGCCGCGAGATCCACCACGCGCTCTTTGTCGCCTTCGCGAACCGAGAGCAGCGCACGGCCCTGTTTCTTCATCGTGGAGTTACTGCCCAACTGTGCCTTGGCGAACGCTTCCGCGAAGGTACGACCGACGCCCATCACTTCCCCGGTAGAGCGCATTTCTGGCCCTAACAGCGGGTCAACGCCGGGGAATTTGTTGAACGGCAGCACCACTTCTTTCACCGAGTAGTACGGCGGGATAATTTCTTGGGTCACGCCCTGCTCGGTCAGCGATTTGCCGGCCATCACGCGCGCCGCCACTTTCGCCAGCGGCACGCCGGTGGCTTTGGAGACGAACGGTACGGTACGCGCCGCACGCGGGTTGACTTCAATCAGATAGACTTCGTTGTCTTTCACCGCAAACTGCACGTTCATCAGGCCGCGCACCTGCAACTCGAAAGCCAGCTTCTGCACCTGCTGGCGCATCACGTCCTGAATTTCCTGGCTCAGCGTGTAGGCTGGCAGGGAACAGGCGGAGTCGCCGGAGTGTACGCCAGCCTGCTCAATGTGCTCCATAATGCCGCCAATCAGCACCATTTCGCCGTCGCAGATAGCGTCCACGTCCACTTCAACCGCATCATCAAGGAAGCGGTCCAGCAGTACCGGCGCATCGTTAGAGACGCTGACTGCGGTCTGGAAGTAGCGACGCAGGTCGGCTTCGTCGTAGACAATTTCCATCGCCCGACCGCCCAGCACGTAAGAAGGACGTACTACCAGCGGGTAGCCGATCTCTTTCGCTTTTTCGACAGCCTGTTCAATGGCGGTGACGGTGGCGTTGGCCGGTTGCTTCAGCTTCAGACGGTCAACCGCATGCTGGAAGCGTTCACGGTCTTCCGCGCGGTCGATGGCGTCCGGGCTGGTGCCGATAACCGGCACGCCTGCCGCTTCCAGCGCGCGCGCCAACTTCAGTGGGGTCTGGCCGCCGTACTGTACGATCACACCTTTCGGCTTCTCGATGCGCACGATTTCCAGCACGTCTTCCAGCGTCACCGGCTCGAAGTACAGGCGGTCGGAGGTGTCGTAGTCGGTGGAGACGGTTTCCGGGTTACAGTTGACCATAATGGTTTCGTAACCGTCTTCGCGCAGCGCCAGCGAGGCGTGTACGCAGCAGTAGTCAAATTCGATGCCCTGGCCGATACGGTTCGGGCCGCCGCCGAGGACCATGATTTTATCGCGATCAACGGACGGGTTCGCTTCGCACTCATTTTCATAAGTGGAGTACATATAGGCGGTATCGGTGGCGAATTCCGCCGCGCAGGTATCCACACGCTTGTAGACCGGGTGCAGGTCATACTGGTCGCGTAGCTTGCGGATTTCCGCCTCGCGCACGCCCGCCAGTTTCGCCAGACGCGCATCGGCAAAACCTTTGCGCTTGAGCTGACGCAGGAAGTCGGCGTTGAGGCCGGTAATCCCGACTTCAGCCACTTTCTCTTCCAGACGCACCAGCTCTTCAATCTGCACCAGGAACCAGCGGTCGATGTTGGTTAGGTTGAACACGCCATCCACAGACAAGCCTGCGCGGAAGGCATCGGCGATATACCAGATACGATCAGCGCCCGCGTCTTTCAGCTCGCGGCGGATTTTAGTCAGCGCTTCCGGGTCGTCGAGGCTGACTTTCGGGTCGAAGCCGGTAGCGCCCACTTCCAGGCCGCGCAGCGCTTTTTGCAGGGATTCCTGCTGCGTGCGGCCAATCGCCATCACTTCCCCGACCGATTTCATCTGGGTGGTCAGACGGTCGTTGGCACCGGCGAATTTCTCGAAGTTAAAGCGCGGAATTTTGGTGACAACGTAGTCAATAGACGGCTCGAAGGAGGCCGGTGTACGGCCACCGGTGATGTCGTTCATCAGCTCGTCGAGGGTATAACCCACCGCCAGTTTGGCGGCCACTTTGGCAATCGGGAAGCCGGTGGCTTTCGACGCCAGCGCCGAGGAGCGGGAGACGCGCGGGTTCATTTCGATAACGATCAGACGACCGTTTTTCGGGTTCACTGCGAACTGGACGTTAGAACCGCCGGTTTCGACGCCGATTTCACGCAGTACCGCCATCGAGGCGTTACGCATGATTTGGTATTCTTTGTCGGTCAGCGTCTGTGCCGGGGCCACGGTGATCGAGTCCCCAGTATGGATACCCATTGCGTCGAAGTTTTCGATAGAGCAGACGATGATGCAGTTGTCGTTTTTATCACGCACCACTTCCATCTCGTACTCTTTCCAGCCGATCAGCGATTCATCAATCAGCAGCTCGTTGGTTGGCGAGAGATCCAGACCGCGTTCGCAGATTTCTTCGAACTCTTCACGGTTGTAAGCGATACCGCCACCGGTGCCGCCCATGGTAAAGGACGGACGGATGATGCACGGGAAGCCCACGTCAGCGGCAACCGCCAGCGCTTCTTCCATAGTGTGCGCGATACCGGAACGCGCGGTGTCGAGACCAATTTTCTTCATCGCGATATCGAAGCGACGACGGTCTTCGGCTTTATCAATGGCGTCGGCGGTGGCGCCAATCATGGTGACGCCGAACTCTTCGAGCACGCCCTGCCGCTCCAGCTCCAGCGCGCAGTTCAGCGCTGTCTGGCCGCCCATGGTCGGCAGCACCGCATCCGGACGCTCTTTTTCAATGATTTTGCGCACCACTTCCCAGTGAATCGGCTCGATGTAGGTGGCATCGGCCATTTCCGGGTCGGTCATGATGGTGGCCGGGTTGGAGTTCACCAGAATGACGCGGTAACCCTCTTCGCGCAGCGCTTTACACGCCTGAGCGCCGGAGTAGTCAAACTCACACGCCTGACCGATAACAATCGGGCCCGCGCCCAGAATCAGGATGCTTTTTATATCTGTACGTTTTGGCATGGCTCTTATTACTCCTGATTATTTCGCGGACTGACGGTATTGCTCAATAAGCTCGATAAAGTGGTCGAACAGCGGTGCAGCATCGTGCGGGCCGGGGCTGGCTTCCGGGTGGCCCTGGAAGCTGAACGCCGGTTTATCGGTACGGTGAATGCCCTGCAGGGTGCCGTCGAACAGCGACTTGTGGGTCACGCGCAGGTTGGCTGGCAGCGAGTCTTCATCCACCGCAAAGCCGTGGTTCTGCGCGGTGATCATCACCACGTTTCGGTCCATATCTTTTACCGGATGGTTGCCGCCGTGATGGCCGAACTTCATCTTAACGGTCTTCGCACCGCTCGCCAGCGCCAGTAGCTGATGGCCGAGGCAGATGCCGAACACAGGAATGTCGGTTTCGAGGAATTTCTGGATAGCAGTAATCGCGTAGTCGCACGGGGCCGGGTCGCCAGGGCCGTTTGACAGGAAGATGCCGTCCGGATTCATTTCCAGCACCTCTTCAGCAGAGGTCTGCGCTGGCACCACCGTCAGGCGGCAGCCGCGATCCACCAGCATACGTAGAATGTTGCGTTTGGCGCCAAAATCGTAGGCCACCACGTGGAACGGCAGGTCATCCTCAGATTTCGCTTCCGGTAAACCGTCTTTCAGCGTCCAGCTACCCTGCGTCCAGCGGTAAGTTTCCGCCGTGGTCACTTCTTTCGCCAGATCCATACCGTTCAGTCCAGGAAATGCTTTCGCTTTTTCCAGCGCCAGCTTCGCATCCGGGCTATCGCCTGCAATGATGCAGCCGTTCTGTGCACCTTTCTCACGCAGCAGACGCGTCAGCTTGCGGGTATCGATATCAGCAATCGCCACAATGTTATGCCGTTTGAGGTAAGAAGAGAGGTCTTCGGTGTTACGGAAGTTGCTGGCAATCAGCGGCAGGTCGCGAATTACCAGACCTTGTGCATGTACCTGAGAAGATTCTTCATCGGCTTCATTGGTGCCGACATTACCAATATGGGGATAAGTAAGAGTGACGATTTGGCGGGAATAGGAAGGATCAGTGAGGATTTCTTGATAACCGGTCATTGAAGTATTGAAAACGACTTCCCCAACCGCCGAACCCGTTGCCCCAATGGCCCGACCGTGAAACTGGGTTCCGTCTTCCAGAACCAATAGCGCTGACTTAATCAAAACACCCTCCAGAGAATATTCACTCACTTTATTTGCATATTAATTCATTCAGTCAGTATGAAGCAATGCAAATTTGCTTACCCGTGGATTTCTGGCAAACGGCGGCATTCTGAAGTTAAGCCGGATAAAAGTCAACTTAAAGAGGGTGTTTTTTATGTTATTTTGCACATTATAAGGAAGTTATCCTATTTAATAGGCAAAAAGATCAACTAAGTGACGATAGAAAACGCTTGCGCTTCCTTGAGTTCGAAAAAAGCTGACTGGAACGATAAAAAGTGGACCAAATGGTCAAATTTCACATTAAAACAACGAAAAACAACGATAAAAATTAATTTAATAACCACCAATACCATTAAATGAATAAAAATTCAAAATAAAGCAAATTAACGATAAAAATAATTTAAAAATCAATCACTTGTTAAAATAAAAAACAAACAAAACACATCAAAAAAATCGACAAAAACAGCAAATTAAGATAATGTAATGAGAATCACAATCTCGATATAAAGGTCTAACTTCTTTTTCTTTAAGACTAGCGCATACGATTGAACCACAACCAGCCTCACTACAGCATAAAAAAGCTAACCTATTGAAACAAAAGAGATAACCCCCCCCCCGAGGAACAGCACTCCCCCCCAATGGATATCAGTCTTATCAGTCTGGTCGAGGTGCCTTTTGCATACGGTAAGCCACTGCGGCTGAATATGACTAACATCAGTTCAGGCAGTATTTTTCCCGTTGAACGTAATGGCCCGTACCGATGCGCCTGAAGGGCTAATTAACCGCATTTATCGTAATGGCAATTACGTCACGCAAATGGATGCCGTTGGCCCGGAGATCTTTAAACTGACTATTCTTAACGCGCAAACAGCGGCAGAACATGTCGTGGGCGAAGAAACTATCGAAACATGAATGGTGAAAGGCGTTATTTATCTGACCGAATAACCGGGGGGCAAAAAAACAAAAGGGCAATAATATATTGCCCTTTGTAATCAATTAATCTTGATTACCACAACCACATCACGAAGGTATTTAGTCGTTATAGTACATCCAGTCCCAGCACATCCCGCATGTCAAATAGCCCATTTTTCTTCGTTTTTAGCCATAATGCCGATCGCAACGCGCCATTTGCAAACGTCATGCGGCTGGAAGCTTTATGCGTAATCTCTACGCGCTCGCCAATATCGGCAAACATCGCGGTATGTTCGCCGACGATGTCGCCCGCGCGTACGGTCGCAAAGCCAATCGTGCCCGGTACGCGCTCGCCGGTATAACCTTCACGCGAGTAGACCGCGCAGTCCTTCAGATTTTTATCCAGCGCCCCGGCGATTGCCTCGCCCATTGCCAGCGCCGTACCCGACGGTGCATCCACTTTATGGCGGTGGTGCGCTTCAATAATTTCAATATCGCTATAGTCGCCCATTACCTTCGCGGCTTTCTCCAGCAGCTTGAGCATGACGTTAACGCCGACGCTAAAGTTTGCGGCGAAAACGATCGCAATCTCTTGCGACGCCTCGCGAATGGCCTGTTTACCGGCGTCGTCAAAGCCGGTAGTACCAATCACCATCCCTTTACCATGTTTACGGCAGAATGCCAGATGCGCCAGTGTGCCTTCAGGACGGGTAAAATCGACCAGAACATCGAAATCATCTTTGACCGACGCCAGATCGCTTTGAATGATGACGCCCGTTTTCCCCACGCCTGCCAGTTCGCCAGCATCGCTGCCCAGCAAGGAAGAGCCTTCGCGCTCCAGCGCGGCACCCAGCTGAACATCTTCCATCGCCATGGCGGCCTGGATTAACTGCCGTCCCATGCGGCCACCGGCGCCGACAATCGCAACGCGGATCTGTGCTTCATGCATAGCTATTCTCTTTTGTAAAAATTGCGTAAACCGTTTTCAGAGTAACCAGCGCGCCCGGAGGCCGCCATCTAAAATCGCCGATAATTAGAAATTAATGATAAACAGGGAGCGATATCAGTAAAAGACATGATTCATCCCGCAGGATGAATCATTGCTGGAGAGAATGAAAGAAGAGAAACTTACTCAGGATAGAGGGAACCGGCAGGAAAATGACTTAAAAACCAGGTCACTGCCAGTAAATCCGCGCTACCGCCAGGGCTTAAGTTACGCAGGATGAGTTCATCATCGAGGGACTGCATCGCTTCAATGCCCCCCTCAACCAATACGCCCCCTTGCCACAACAATTTTTGTGCCTGCTGCTGCACGTAGTAAAGCCCTTCCAGGCCTCCCCGTGACACCAGATTGGTATCATCATTCCACGCCATCAGATGCAACAATGTTTGCAGCAGGGCAAGATGGGTATCGTCATGCTCCTGCACGACCCGGTTAAACACCGGCAAAGCCTGCGTTCTGACGGTTCGAAAACCGCTTTCCGCTTCTCCCCGCGCGCCCGACAGGCCATAGCACTGGAAATGGGTTTCACTCTTTGTCAGTTTTCCCGCTTTTTTTGCTGAGAGCTCGTGGGCAACAATATTCCGACTCAGGCGGGCAACCTGGTCGCAGATACGATTTTGCTCCAACGGTTCTCCCCGCGCGAGAAGTCGGCCAATCGCTGCGCTCAGCAGGCCAAAAGCGAAAATCGCCCCGCGATGGGTATTCACACCATTGGTCGCCTGTAGCATATCGTTCTCACAGGCCATCCCCAGCGGACGCAGCATCACCAGGACATTTTCTGCCGCCAGCGCCGCCGTGTTGTTGCCCATGATAAAAAACTTTTCCATCCACGGAGCAATGGCGGTAGTGCTACGTTCAAATGCCGCCAGATCCATATCCCTATGCGCTCCCGAATTACGAATATCGACCAGACCGGGTTTTGGTGTCAGCCTGGCTTCCGTCAGCAGCGCTCTTGCAACCAACCCATTAAGTTCGCCAGCCGCCAGCGATGAGTACGCTGGCGTACGCCGTTCAGTCACAACGCTCACGTTCATAGCATTCAATCCTTCGTGCAATTTCATCCAACAAAAGGTCAAGGGTGTGATGCTTGCCCCGGGCACAGAGATGAGCATCCTGCTGGCATATCAAACATGGCCGGGCAGGATGCCCGAGTTCACGGCGTGATAGCGACTTACCGTCGCTATCAATAATGTCGATGTCCCAAAGCCGCCCTAACGGATGGCTCATCTCTAGTGTCGACATGTGCTGTTTCAACGCCATTGCCGGCGCACAGACCGCTGCCATCCATTCCGGGCCGCTGCGTTCATTCACCTGAATTTCCCAGACGTTGACCCACTCCTTCTGTTCGCAAAGCGCCAGTATTTCGGCAATTGCGTAATCGGCGACACGCCGCCAGACCACTGAGTTTTTAACGGCGCCCGGTGCAACCAGCGTGAGGGAAATCAACGGTAGCCGATAGCAGTTCAACGCCTGACGCTGCCTGGCGGCACGTTTATCGCGCGCTTGTAGCATCTCCTCCAGCGTAACTGCCTGGCCCTGGTACAGCAGGTCTGTGCCCTTCATCAGCCTTTAACCTGGCGAATCACGTCAATCACTGAACCGTCGCGATAACGCACCACAGCCACCACCCGATCGGTAAACTCAATCGGCTGCGGTTTACCGGTCAGTTGCTCAGCGCGCTGTTGCAGTTGTTCGATGGTCATCAGCGCCACGCCCGCAGCACGCAGGTTATCAAGCAGATCCTGACGCGCAGGGTTCACTGCAATACCATGGTCGGTAACCAGCACATCAACACTTGCCCCAGGCGTGACGGTAGTCAGCACTTTTTCCACCACGCATGGGATTCGGCCACGGACCAGCGGTGCGGTAATAATGGTGAGATCGGCCCCTGCTGCCGTATCGCTATGGCCGCCCGATGCGCCACGCAGTACGCCGTTTGAACCGGTCATCACGTTAACGTTGAAATTCACGTCAATTTCCAGTGCGCTCAGCATCACCACATTCAGGCGTTCGCATGCCGCGCCTTTAGAGGCGGGGTTCGCGTATTGATTGGTTGAGATTTCAATATGATGTGGATTCTGCGCCAGCGAACGGGCTGCATCGCCATCGAATGATTGCGTATCCAGCAGCGCTTTGATCAACCCTTTCTCATGCAGATCCACCATGGTGCCGGTGATCCCGCCCAGGCCAAAACTCGCCGTAATGTTGTGGCGACGCATTTTGTCTTCCAGGAAACGGGTGACCGCCAGAGAAGCGCCACCGGTGCCGGTTTGCAGCGAGAAACCGTCACAAAAATAACCTGAGTGTTCGATCACATTGGCCGCCTGCCGGGCGATCAACAGTTCACGCGGGTTACTGGACAGACGAATCGCGCCCGCGGTAATTTTTTCCGGATCCCCTACCTCATCCACCTGCACGATCAAATCAACCTGATCCTGCGCGATACTGGCCGGATAATTGGGGAACTCGACCCACTCTTCAGTCAGGAGCACCACGCATTTAGCGTACTGCGCGTCAACCTGCGCATACCCTAAAGAGCCGCAGCGTGACTTGCCGCTAAAACCGTTCGCATTACCAAATTCGTCGCAGCACGGCACGCCGAGGAAAGCGACATCAATATTCAGCTCACCGCTCTGAATCAGTTTTACGCGGCCGCCGTGAGAGTGGATCTGTACCGGGTTTTCCATCAGGCCATCGGAGATCTCTTCCCCTAACTTGCCGCGCAGCCCGGAGGTGTAAATCTGCCGCACCACGCCATTTTTAATGTGTTCGATAAGCGGCCAGTGGGCATCAATTAATGAGCTGGAGGCAAGCGTCAGATCGCGGAATCCCATTTCCGCCAGCTTCGCCATCACCATATTGACGACTTTGTCGCCACCACGAAACGCATGGTGGAAGGAGATCGTCATACCATTTTTAAGCCCGGAACGACGGATAGCCTCTTCAAGCGAGTCACAAATTTTACGCCGACGCTTTTCCGTTTCGCTGGCAAGCCACGGGCTGTTCGCTGTTACCCCCTGGTAGGGCTGTAATCCTTCCGGTACGACATATTGCTGGTTGAGCATGGTTACAGTCTCTTTCATGGTTCCTTCCTTAATCACGAATACCGGAAGCCGACAGCGCCACCACTTTGCGCGCGTGGTCGATAATCGGGCCGTCAATCATTTTGCCGTTGAGTGAAACGACGCCCAGACCGCGAGACTCAGCCTCTTCAGCGGCGGCAATCACCTCATACGCATGCTCAACTTCTTTACGTGTCGGAGAATAAGCCTGATGTAACAGCTCAATCTGACGTGGATTCACTAAGGACTTACCGTTAAAACCAAGTCCTTTCGCCAACTGCACTTCCTTCAGGAAGCCTTCTTCATTATTGATATCCGACCAAACGACATCATAGGCGGCAATACCCGCAACGCGCGCCGCATGCAGCACTGCGCAGCGGGCGTAGAACAGCTCGGTGCCATCGCCCCGGCAGGTGCCCATATCCATCACGTAATCAAATGCCGCCAGCGCAATTGCCACCATGCGCGGGCTGGAGGTGGCGATGTCGACGGCATTGACCACGCCTTTCGCTGATTCGATCGCCGCCATCAGCCTGGTACTGCCGACCTCGCGTCCGCATTCACGTTCGATCCGTTCGACCTGCGCTTCCAGCTCCAGCACATCGTTTTTGCTGTCGGTTTTCGGCAGACGCACAATATCCGCGCCACCACGCACGACGGCCTCAAGATCGGCCAGACCAAACGGCGTGTTCAGTGGATTAATGCGCACCACTTTTTCAACATCCTGATAGAACGGATGTTGAAGCGCGTGATGAACCAAAAGACGGGCGGTATCTTTCTCACGTAACGCTACGGCGTCTTCTAAGTCGAACATCACCGCGTCCGCACCATAGACAAACGAGGTGCTCAACATGGCCGCATTTGCGCCGGGGATAAACAACATACTGCGACGTGGTCTCATAACGCACTCCATTGAATTTCCGTTTGTTCTGCAGCGCGCAGCGCCGCCGCCTGCACTCGGGCGCGTAAAATACACTCCAGCGCGCCTTTGTCATCGACGCTAACCAGCGCGCGTTCAACGCCCAGCTTCGCCAGCGTTTCGCGCACGACTTGCTCAATCGCCGCGCCAAACTGCTGCTTCACCAGACTCTCTAGCTCCAGCCGAATTCCTGGCTCGCTGGATGGACCTATCCTGATCATCACATCGCTGGATTCCAGCGTGCCTGCCAGGGCATCTTTAATGATTTTCATTAGTTATGTTCCTTGTTAACGGTGTTACGTCATATGGTTTCAGTGTGTCTGGCGGCATGCCGCTGCAGATATGCCAGGGTACCAGCAGGCACCAGCGCGCTTAGCGCCGGCCAATTACGTTCGCTATACAGTTTTCTGACGCGAGAGGCGGAAATAGCCGTGCCGTTTTTCTCCACCCGCGCCAGCTCGACGACCTCAATAACCGGGCCGCTGCGCTTCGGATCGTGTAAAATGTCGTGCATTCGCTGGTTATAGGCACAGGTCAGAGGACAAAACGGTTCACTGCCGACAAAACGATGGGTAATCCCCAGCGCTGGAGCCAGATGTTCACGGAAGAGTTGCAGATCGATCTGGCAATGGCAGTCGTCCACAACCCCTTTTTCTTTGAGGAAATAGCCGGGAAACGTCGCACGCGAGATCATATAAGCGGAGCCGGAATGCAACGTGACGTTGTCAATGCCCGCGATTCCTTGTTCGATCAGTGCCCAACGGTCGGTATAGGAAAAAAATGAAGCATCTTCTTTGACCACAAGCAGATGCAACCAGTCACAGGCCGCAGCCGCTTGCTCCACCAGGTAACGGTGGCCCAATGTAAACGGATTGGCGTTCATGACGATGGCGCCGATCGTTTTTCCCGGTTGACGATAAAGCGCCAGTTGGCGACAAAAGCGCGCTAACCGTTCACTGCTGTTCTCCATTAACACCGCCAGCTCACCTGCCTGCGCAATGGGCCAAAACCCCGCGCCAGAAAACAGCAACCGATTTTGCGGCTTAGTGAACAGGAAAAGCTCGCTGCGGCTTAACTCGTAGGCCAATGTAAGCAACTCAGTCAGCAGTTTGAGGCTGAGCCCTTCCCCTTGTAAAACTGGGGAAACAGCGATGCATTTCAGTACGTTCCCGGCCAGCGAGCCGCATCCAACTATCTCACCCTGCCAATATGCGCATACCGCGATTTCACAATCGTCTTCCAGGGCGAGTCCCTCGCCCTTCAGAAACATGGCGACCGACTCGCGACGCAATACATCCTTTTGCAAATAAATGCGTTTAAATATCAGATTCACTCTATTCAGCATCCGTCAGCAAATAACGCCGCATATTTCGCCAGTGTTTATATTATTCGTCTGGAATAGACATCACACTTTCCCCGCTGCCTTTATGACCTTTATAGTTTTTATTTCCTTAATTAATCAGAGTTAATAAAAACAATTAAATTAATTAAAAACACAACCATTCAGTGAAGATAGTCACATCTCACGGTTCATTGAATTTATTAGTATGCGCAGGTCTTGTTACCCATCAATACACAGGAAAATGTTTATGACCAACATGACCCAGGCTTCGGCTACGGAGAGAAAGGGGGCTAGCGATTTACTCAGATTCAAAATCTTTGGTATGCCGCTACCGCTTTATGCTTTTGCATTAATTACTTTATTACTTTCTCATTTTTATAATGCTATACCTACTGACTTAGTCGGTGGTTTTGCCCTTATGTTTGTGATGGGGGCCATTTTTGGTGAAATCGGCAAACGTTTACCGATCTTCAATAAATATATTGGCGGCGCACCGGTTATGATATTTCTGGTTGCAGCTTATTTTGTCTATGCTGGCATATTTACGCAGAAAGAAATTGATGCGATCAGCAACGTAATGGATAAAAGCAACTTCCTTAACCTGTTTATCGCGGTGTTGATCACAGGCGCTATCCTGTCGGTAAACCGTAAGCTGCTATTAAAATCACTGCTGGGCTATATCCCAACCATCCTCGCCGGGATCGTCGGCGCGTCCCTTTTCGGTATCGTCATTGGTCTGTGCTTCGGTATCCCGGTCGACCGTATCATGATGCTGTACGTTCTGCCGATTATGGGCGGTGGTAACGGCGCGGGCGCCGTGCCTCTGTCTGAAATTTATCACTCAGTTACCGGACGTTCTCGCGAAGAGTACTACTCAACGGCTATCGCCATTCTGACCATCGCAAACATCTTCGCCATTATTTTCGCTGCACTCCTCGATATGGTCGGTAAAAAATACACCTGGCTTAGCGGTGAAGGTGAGTTGGTTCGTAAGGCTTCCTTCAAAACCGAAGATGATGAAAAGGCCGGTCAGATTACCCATCGTGAAACGGCGGTTGGCATGGTGTTATCCACCACCTGCTTCCTGCTGGCCTATGTTGTTGCCAAGAAAATTCTGCCAAGCATCGGCGGCGTCTCTATTCACTACTTCGCCTGGATGGTTCTGATTGTTGCTGCGCTGAACGCATCAGGTCTTTGCTCACCGGAGATTAAAGCCGGGGCAAAACGTCTTTCTGACTTCTTCTCCAAACAACTGCTGTGGGTGTTGATGGTAGGTGTGGGTGTTTGCTACACCGATCTGCAAGAGATCATCGACGCCCTGACGTTCGCCAACGTCGTTATCGCCGCGATCATTGTGGTCGGCGCTGTCGTTGGCGCAGCTATCGGGGGCTGGTTGATTGGCTTCTACCCGATTGAATCATCCATTACTGCGGGTCTTTGTATGGCCAACCGCGGCGGTTCCGGCGATCTGGAAGTGCTTTCCGCCTGTAATCGTATGAGCCTCATCTCGTATGCACAAATTTCCTCTCGTCTGGGCGGCGGTATTGTGCTGGTTATCGCTAGCATCGTGTTCAGCATGATGGTGTAAAAAAACGCACGGCGGTGTCTTTGCCGCAAACGACCTGGAGAAAAGTAGAGGCCAAAGCCAGAGGTGGCCAAGGGAAATCCACTCTACTCCTTAGCCGGATTCACCAGGAAGGTTGTCGTCAAGGCCACCGTCGTGCCTCTCATTATGGAAAATGATTCATGAATGAAGCTGTACTACTGGGTGAAGGTTTCACCCTGATGTTTTTAGGGATGGGGTTCGTACTGAGCTTTCTGTTCCTGCTCATCTTTGCCATTCGCGGCATGTCTGCCGTGATTACTCGCTTCTTCCCGGAACCCGTCGCCGCGCCCGCACCGCGCGCCGTTCCCGTCGTGGACGACTTCACCCGCTTAAAGCCGGTGATTGCCGCCGCCATTCACCATCACCGCCACCACGTTTAATTTCCCGGAGGGATCCATGACCATTGCCATTACCGATGTCGTCCTGCGCGACGCCCACCAGTCTCTGTTCGCCACCCGCCTGCGCCTTGACGATATGCTGCCGATTGCCGCTCAGCTTGACGATGTCGGCTACGGCTCGCTGGAGTGCTGGGGCGGTGCGACCTTTGACGCCTGCATCCGTTTCCTCGGCGAAGACCCGTGGGTTCGCCTGCGTGAACTCAAAAAAGCCATGCCCAAAACCCCGCTGCAGATGCTGCTGCGCGGCCAGAACCTGCTCGGCTACCGCCACTACGCCGATGACGTGGTGGAGCGTTTTGTCGAACGCGCGGTGAAAAACGGCATGGACGTGTTCCGCGTGTTTGATGCCATGAACGACCCGCGCAATATGAAAGCCGCCCTGCAGGCGGTGCGCAGCCACGGCGCACACGCCCAGGGCACGCTCTCTTACACCACCAGCCCGGCGCACACCCTGCAGACCTGGCTGGACCTGACCGAACAGCTGCTGGAAACCGGCGTTGACTCGATTGCCATCAAGGATATGTCCGGCATCCTGACGCCGATGGCCGCCTTTGAGCTGGTCAGTGAAATCAAAAAACGTTTTGAGGTGCGCCTGCACCTGCACTGTCACGCCACCACCGGGATGGCGGAGATGGCCCTGCTGAAGGCTATCGAGGCGGGCGTTGACGGCGTGGACACGGCGATTTCCTCCATGAGCGCCACCTACGGCCACCCGGCCACCGAGGCGCTGGTCGCCACGCTTGCCGGCACAAAATATGACACCGGGCTGGATATCCTGAAGCTGGAAAGCATCGCCGCCTACTTCCGCGAGGTGCGCAAAAAATATCACGCCTTTGAAGGCCAGCTGAAAGGCTACGACAGCCGCATTCTGGTGGCGCAGGTACCGGGCGGGATGCTGACCAACCTCGAAAGCCAGCTGAAGCAGCAGAATGCGGCGGACAAGCTGGACCAGGTGCTGGCGGAAATCCCCCGCGTGCGCGAGGACCTCGGTTTTATCCCGCTGGTGACCCCCACCTCGCA
Organism: Salmonella sp. A7; assembly: GCF_020181675.1. NCBI lineage: Bacteria > Pseudomonadati > Pseudomonadota > Gammaproteobacteria > Enterobacterales > Enterobacteriaceae > Salmonella > Salmonella sp. A7. The sequence goes on from NZ_CP084001.1 coordinate 3,815,715, forward strand.
GATTGTCGGCACCCAGGCGGTGCTCAACGTCCTGACCGGCGAACGCTACAAAACCATTGCCAAAGAAACGGCGGGCATTCTGAAAGGCGAATACGGCCACACCCCGGTGCCGGTTAACGCCGCGTTACAGGCCCGCGTGCTGGAAGGGGCAGCCCCGGTGACCTGCCGTCCGGCGGATTTACTCAAACCGGAACTGGCTGAACTGGAAGCGGACGTCAGGCGCCAGGCGCAGGAGAAGGGCATCCAGCTTGCGGGAAACGCCATCGACGACGTGCTCACCGTGGCGCTGTTCCCGCAACCCGGCCTCAAATTCCTTGAGAACCGCCACAACCCGGCGGCGTTTGAGCCGGTGCCGCAGGCGGAAGCCGCGCAGCCTGCCGCTGCCCCGGCAAAAGCCGCAGCTTCCGGTATCTACACCGTGGAAGTGGAAGGCAAAGCCTTTGTGGTGAAGGTCAGCGACGGCGGCGATATCAGCCAGCTCACTGCGGCTGAACCGGCGGCCTCTTCCGCACCGGTTCAGGCCGCCGCCCCCGCAGGCGCAGGCACCCCGGTCACCGCCCCGCTGGCGGGGAATATCTGGAAGGTGATTGCCACCGAGGGCCAGACGGTGGCCGAAGGCGATGTGCTGCTGATTCTGGAGGCCATGAAGATGGAAACCGAAATCCGCGCCGCGCAGGCCGGGACGGTACGCGGTATCGCGGTGAAGTCCGGGGACGCGGTCTCTGTGGGCGACACCCTGATGACGCTGGCGTAACGGAGAACTGAAATGGAAAGTCTGAACGCCCTGCTTCAGGGCATGGGGCTGATGCACCTTGGCGCAGGCCAGGCCATCATGCTGCTGGTCAGCCTGCTGCTGCTGTGGCTGGCGATTGCGAAAAAGTTCGAGCCGCTGCTGTTGCTGCCGATTGGCTTCGGCGGGCTGCTCTCCAACATCCCGGAAGCGGGCATGGCGCTGACCGCGCTGGAAAGCCTGCTGGCGCATCACGACGCCGGGCAGCTGGCGGTGATTGCCGCGAAGCTCAACTGCGCGCCGGACGTTCATGCCATCAAGGAGGCGTTAGCGCTGGCGCTGCCGTCGGTGCAGAGCCAGATGGAGAACCTGGCGGTGGACATGGGCTACACGCCGGGGGTACTGGCGCTGTTCTATAAAGTGGCGATTGGCTCCGGCGTCGCGCCGCTGGTCATCTTTATGGGCGTGGGGGCGATGACCGACTTCGGCCCGCTGCTGGCGAATCCGCGCACCCTGCTGCTCGGCGCGGCGGCGCAGTTCGGCATCTTCGCTACGGTACTGGGGGCGCTGACGCTGAACTACTTCGGCCTGATTTCCTTCACCCTGCCGCAGGCGGCGGCCATCGGCATCATCGGCGGCGCGGACGGCCCGACGGCGATTTATCTGTCGGGCAAGCTGGCGCCGGAGCTGCTGGGGGCCATCGCGGTGGCGGCGTACTCGTATATGGCGCTGGTGCCGTTAATCCAGCCGCCGATTATGAAGGCGCTGACCACGGAGACTGAGCGCAAAATCCGCATGGTGCAGCTGCGCACCGTCAGCAAGCGGGAAAAAATCCTCTTCCCGGTGGTGCTGCTCATGCTGGTGGCCCTGCTGTTGCCGGACGCCGCGCCGCTGCTGGGGATGTTCTGCTTTGGCAATCTGATGCGTGAAAGCGGGGTGGTGGAGCGTCTGAGCGACACGGTACAGAACGGGCTGATTAATATCGTGACCATCTTCCTCGGGCTGTCGGTGGGCGCCAAGCTGGTGGCGGACAAGTTCCTGCAGCCGCAGACGCTGGGCATTCTGCTGCTGGGGGTGATTGCCTTTGGTATCGGGACGGCGGCCGGGGTGCTGATGGCGAAGCTGCTGAACCTGTGCAGTAAGAACAAAATCAACCCGCTTATCGGTTCGGCGGGGGTGTCGGCGGTGCCGATGGCGGCACGGGTGTCGAACAAAGTGGGCCTGGAGTCGGACCCGCAGAACTTCCTGCTGATGCATGCGATGGGCCCGAACGTGGCGGGGGTTATCGGTTCGGCCATTGCGGCGGGCGTGATGCTGAAATACGTGCTGGCGATGTAATAGTGGATGGGATACGCATGTCGTATCCCATTTTCATCCAAATTTTTTCTGAAAGAAAAGTAAGTATGAACTGGTTCAGGTTCCGGTGATGCCGAATGCAAGAAAATACCGTAATTAAATATCTAAATACCAATATGTTTATACGGGAAATTACACACTGGTTTGCCAGACGCTCGTTTCAAAACCGGATATTTCTACTGATCCTGTTTACATCCACCATCGTGATGCTGGCAATCACCTGGTATCTGACCGATATCACGAAAGAGCGCCTGCATTATCAGGTGGGCCAACGTGCGCTTATTCAGGCAATGCAAATATCCGCTATGCCAGAATTAGTTGAAGCCGTAGAGGCGCATGATTTGCCACGCATCAAAGCGCTGATTGACCCAATGCGCTCGTTTTCGGATGCGACTTACATTACCGTTGGCAACGAAAAAGGTCAGCGACTGTATCACGTCAACCCGAATGAGATCGGCAAATATATGGAGGGCGGCGATAGCGACGACGCGCTGTATAACGCTAAAAGCTACGTATCGGTGCGTAAAGGTTCATTAGGCTCTTCCTTACGTGGTAAATCCCCGATTCAGGACAGTACCGGTAAAGTCATCGGTATTGTTTCCGTCGGCTATACTCTGGAACAGTTGGAGAGCTGGCTTAACTTACAAATCAGCTCGTTGCTGTTCCCGATGGCGATACTGTTGCTGGTGCTGTTGTACTGCGCCCGCCGCTTCTCGCTGCATATTAAAAAGCAGATGCTTAACATGGAGCCGCAGCAGCTTTCACAACTATTAATTCAGCAAAGCGTGTTATTTGAGTCGGTATTTGAAGGGTTGATCGCCATTGACTCCCATCACCGTATTACCGCCATTAACCAAACGGCTCGCCGCTTACTGAATCTGAGCCAACCGGAGTCTGAACTCATTGGCTATGCAATCCACCATATCGTGTTGCCGGAGGCTTTTTTTTACGATGCGCCGCAAAAAAACAAAAAAGATGAGATCGTCACCTTTAACCAAATGAAAGTCATCGCCAGTCGCATGGCGGTCATTATTGACAACCAGCCTCAGGGCTGGGTTATTAGCTTTCGCAACAAAGACGATATCAATACACTCAGCCTGCAGTTAAGTCAGGTGCGGCAATACGCCGATAACCTGCGCGCCGTGCAGCATGAGCATCGCAACCTTATTTCCACCATTGCCGGACTGCTGTTCCTGAAGCGCTACGATAATGCGCTGGCGCTGATTCAGCAGCAGTCGGAAAGCCACCAGAAAGTACTCGATTTTATTTCCCATAATTTCCGCGACCACCACCTTGCGGGGCTATTAATCGGTAAATATTATCGGGCAAAAGAGCTGGGGCTGGAGCTGATTTTCGATCCTTCAAGCTTTGTTGAACACCTGCCGTCATCGCTCTCGCATAATGAATGGATTTCGATTGTTGGCAATTTATTGGACAACGCCTATAACGCCACCCTGCTCAATCGCGAAGGCTCGCGACAGATTGAGTGCCTGATCAACAGCGAAGGTAATGAAGTCATTATTGAAGTTGCCGATCAGGGATGTGGTATTGACGAAAATATCCGCCAGCATATTTTCGAGCGTGGAGTGACCACCCACAACAACGGCGATCACGGAATTGGATTATGGTTGGTGCACAGCTACGTCAAGCAGGCCAATGGTGACATTATCGTCGATAACAATAATCCTTTTGGCACCATTTTTACCCTCTATATCCCTTTTACCAGAGAAGAATAACATGGATAGCATTACGACACTCATCGTTGAAGACGAACCGATGCTAGCGGAAATCCTGGTGGACACCATCAAGCTTTTTCCCCAGTTTTCAATCGTCGGCATCGCAGACAAACTGGAAAGTGCAAAGAAGCAAATACGCCTCTATCAACCACAGTTAATTCTATTGGATAATTTTTTACCCGATGGCAAAGGGATCGATTTAATTCGTCATACCATCAGCACCAACTACACGGGGCGAATTATTTTCATTACCGCCGACAATCATATGGATACCATCAGCGATGCCTTACGCATGGGCGTATTCGATTATCTGATTAAGCCGGTACATTATCAGCGCCTGCAGCATACCCTGGAGCGGTTCACCCGTTACCGCAGTTCGTTACGTTCCAGTGAGCAGGCAAACCAGACGCACGTTGATGCCTTATTTAATATCCAGGCCAAAGAACAAACCGCAGAACCGAATAGCGGACTGCGGGGAATTGATGAAAACACCTTCAACCGGGTACGACAAATATTCGCCGACCCGCAGGCAGTACATACAGCAGACACTCTGGCGCAAATTCTGGGCAGCAGTAAAACCACTGCCCGACGCTATCTGGAACAAGGCGTGAAAAATAACTTTCTCGAAGCGGAGATCAGCTACGGGAAAGTGGGCAGGCCGGAGAGACTCTATCGCGGCAAAGTATGAGATTATGGCGCCAACATGTAATTACGGCGCACAGGCAAACACCTCAGCCACCCACTGACGAAAACCGTCCACATCCAGCGCCAGCGCCACCTGCGCGTTGGCGGGCTGCCCCAGACGCCCTTCAATATCCACCACCGTGGTACCGGCGGTATATTGCCCCTGCGTTTCTACGGCCACAAAACAGGATTGCAGGGTAAAAAGCTCCGGACGCACCAGCCAGGCGATAGCGCAGAGATCGTGCATCCGCAGACCGCTTTGCATACTGCCGCTGCGGTAATGGCTGAACAATGCATGCAGCATGCCGCCGGTTTTATTAAGCGCAGGAAGCGTAGCCAGATACTCCGGCGTCAACACGGCCTGATTGGTGACGTCCAGCCCACACATCACAATCTCAATGCCGCTACGAAATACGTGGGCGGCGGCTTCCGGATCGACAGCAATGTTAAATTCAGCATTAGGCGTAAAATTGCCGCGCCCTGCGGAACCGCCCATAATCACCAGCCGGTGAATGTTGAAGCGGCACTCCGGATAGTGCATCAGTAGCAACGCAATATTGGTCAATGGCCCTATCGCCACCAATGTCATGGGCTCCGGGGCGTTCATCAGCACATCCCGGATAGCGATAAACGCTGGCTTCGCCAACGGTTGGCGCTGATGGTCGACAAAATCATAGCCTTCCATGCCGGATTCGCCGTGGACGTATGCCGCATCGCGTAACGGACGCAGCAGCGGCGTCGCGGCCCCCTGGGCAAGTGGCACATCGGCGTCCCAGAAATGCAGGAGCTGTAAGCCGTTACGGGTGGTTTTTTCGACCGAAACGTTGCCGGCAACGGTGGTCATCAGTTGCAGATCCAGCTCGGGGGCAAACAGCGCAGCGGCAATCGCGGCGGCGTCATCAATGCCTGGATCGGTATCAAGAATAATGTGTAGGGATGCTGCCATTAACGCTCTCCTGACCTATTGTTTTATATCTTCGTACTCAGCGCGACTGATACAGGTATCAGGCACATCGTCATCCGTCACCAGACGCGGACTTAGCTTATTACCTTCGACAAACGGAACTAATGGGCAAAAACGCCCTGGCGATGCTTTGTTTTCCTGCCACTGAATCTCAAGCGATTCGGGCTCAGCGCCGGGTTTTTCTGCCTGAATCACGGTACGAACATTACCGGTTAGCCAAAAAGGTTGACACGTCTCATCAAGGCTAAAAGGCGGCGTCAAATGACCATTTTTACGTACTAGCGGATAAATAATACGCCCATCAGCGTAGGAAGGTATCATGTAGCAGTTATACATTTTGCCTTTACTGATCACAGGCTGAAAATAGCTTTCACCGCGATCGATCAGTTCAATCGTTTTTCCTTTCCAGCGATACACATTGACGCCATGACTGCAGCAACCACCGCGCCAATAGCTAACAATCTGTTTATGTTCAGCATCGATCTCTGGTGAAGTGATTTCCTGATAAGACGCTGGCGCATCAACATAACGCTGTTTGGCGGGGTCATAGAGCCATGTTTGTTCTGGAGCATTCGGCCCTGCAAGTAGCTCTGTTACAATCGACAGATCCGGGTAGCCATCAAAATTGACATCCCCCCATTGAGGCATAAACGGGCTACAAGTGCCCACCGAGGCGGTATCTAAGGTCTGTATGAGTTTACCATCACGGTATAATTTTATCGCCGAAATGGCCGGCGTATTGCCGCAATCAATCTCTTTGGAAGGGTCGTAACCCCCTGCATCATTCGTGTTCGTGACCAGCACAATATCAGGGGAGTTTTTAGGTTTGAGGTAGATAAGGGCAACAGGAAAATGTCGTTTTTTATCTGCGGAAGTCCATTCGCCTTTAATCTCACTGCTGGAGATTTCCGCATTCCAGTAACCCGAAAGCGCCTTTACGCGTTCTTCAAGATGCACCTCTTTATCCTGGAGTGAGCCGCGTAGAGCAATCGCTGCCTTGTGCTGATTGCAAGGTTCATAGCAGTAATACCCATAAAGCGTGTTACCAAATCGCGTGATATTAACGTTTACCGGTTTCCCCGCGATAGTTCCGGTATAGTTTCGCTCCCAGGCGGGTAGCTCCAGCACCGTGGCGCTTGTCGCGTCCATCCAAAAGCCGATGGCGAGTAACGTTGCCAATCCATATTTTATTTTGCCCATTTCCCTTATCCCTGTAGGCATTACACCCCAAAAACCAGCAACGATTGTGCTGGTTTTTCAGATGAATAGCAAAAAGGTGGGGCATTAGCAACGGATGACGACTACGCCTTATTCTTCCTGTCGCCCATTGAATATCAAAAGAAATTCTTAAGATCTGGTCAACGTAACGTCATCAGGCAGATTTCTGAATTATGAAATCTTATTCGACCTCACGAACATCCACACGCAGCTCTTTCGGCACTTCGAAAACAATATTTTCTTCGCGCCCCTCAAGCGTGACAGCTTCGCCGCCGCCAAACTCGCGCAGACGCGCAATAACATTCTGCACCAGAATATCCGGCGCGGAAGCGCCAGCGGTGACGCCAACGCAGGCGGCTTCTTTCACCCACGCCTCCTGGATATCCGCCGCATCGTCGATAAGAAACGCGGTTCTTCCCATCCGTTGGGCCAGTTCCGCCAGCCGGTTAGAGTTAGAAGAGTTTTTCGAGCCGACCACCAGCACCACGTCAGCCTGCTCCGCCAGCGCCCGCACCGCTTCCTGACGATTAGTAGTGGCATAGCAAATATCGTCTTTGCGCGGGCCGACGATTTTCGGAAAGCGTTTACGCAACGCATCAATCACATCGGACGTATCGTCCACGGAAAGCGTGGTTTGCGTCATGAAGGAGAGCTTGCCTTCATTTTTGACATTCAGCGTCCAGACGTCCTCTGGCGACTCAACCAGGTACATCCCCCCTTCCGGGTTGCTGTACTGGCCCATGGTGCCTTCCACTTCCGGGTGCCCGGCGTGGCCGATGAGAATAGACTCTTCACCGCGACGGCTGGCGCGCGCCACTTCCATATGGACTTTCGTCACCAGCGGGCAGGTGGCGTCAAAAACGGTAAGATCGCGGCTTTTCGCCTCGTTACGCACCGCCTGGGAAACCCCATGAGCGGAGAAGATCAGAATGGCGCCATCCGGCACTTCGCTAATTTGTTCTATAAAGATCGCCCCGCGCTTGCGCAGGCTGTCCACTACATAGCGGTTATGCACGACTTCGTGCCGAACGTAAATTGGCGCGCCGTAAATGGCGAGCGCATTTTCAACAATGCTGATAGCGCGGTCTACCCCGGCGCAAAAACCGCGTGGGTTGGCCAACAGGATCTGCATGTTTATGCCTCCAGCGCCGGATCGATTTCCAGCACTTCAATATCAAAGTGAACGGTATGCCCGGCCAGCGGATGGTTAAAATCAACGGTAATCGAGTCGCCGTTGATTTCGCGAATCACGCCAGGCATTTCGCTGCCATCCATTGCGGTAAAAAGCATAATCGCCCCGACTTCCGGTTCGCCCGCCGCCATAAACTCACGGCGCGAGAAATACTGGATCAAGTCCGGACTGGGGACGCCAAACGCGGCGTCAGGCTCCAGCGAAAACGCTTTCTTTTCCCCTTCTTTCAACCCCAGAAGCTGCTGCTCCAGACCTTCGGAAAGCGAGGTATCGCCAAGACGGAACAGGGCTGGCTTGCCGTTATTGCGGGTAGATTCCGCCGTTGAGCCATCATCCAGTTTCAGGGTGAAGTGAACGAGGATCGCGCTGTTGCTCTGTACGGATTTAGACATGCAAATTGCTCACGTGTTTTGCCCGGAGGCACAAAGAACGATAAAACCGTAGGCCGGATAAGGCGTTTTCACCGCCATCCGGCACCACGTTTGCCTGATGGCGCTGCGCTTATCAGGCCTACAAAACCGGATAAGCGCCACCCGGTATTTACGCTTATGCCTGTTCTTTCGCTGTCGGCTTCGGCAAAAAGCCTTCCAGTACAATCAGCGCCGCGCCGATACAGATCGCGCTATCGGCAAGGTTGAACGTCGCGAAATGCCAGTCGCCGACGTAAAAATCGATCATATCGACAACAAAGCCGTGCCACAGACGATCGAACAAATTCCCCAGCGCGCCGCCGATGATTAACGCATAAGCGATGTTATTCAGCTTCTGCGTCGCTTTCGAGCGATACATCATCACCAAAAGAATTACGCAGATCCCTATCGCAATCCCGGCAAAGAACCAGCGCTGCCAGCCGCCGCTATCCGCCAGGAAGCTAAAAGCCGCGCCGTAGTTACGCGCATAATGCAGATTAAGCGACGGGAACAGCCCTACCGTATCCCCCAGAGCGAAATTCTGGAGGATCAGGTATTTGCTGCCCAAATCGATAATCAGCACGACTACTACCAGCCATAGCCAGCGTAGTCCTGTTGAACAGAGTGGTTTACTCATCAGGCAAATTTACGTTGTTCGCCATTACCGGCGATGTTGCTGACACAGCGTCCGCAGATATCTGCATGTTCCGCCACCTTGCCGACATCAGTAGTGTAGTGCCAGCAGCGCGGACACTTATCACCCTCGGCACGCGTTACCACTGCCTGAACTGTCGTATTACCAGCATTGTACTGAATATTTTCATCATCAATACCCCCCGCTTGCTCAGAAATCACGAACTGGGAAGTAATGAAGATAAATCTGACCTCTTCACCCAACAGTTTCAGCTTCTTGATCGTACCGTTAGCATCGTCAGCATATTTCAGCGTCACTTTTGCTTCCAGGTTCGATTTGATGCCATTGGCTTTCTGATTTTCCAGCTCTTTGTTGACCTGGTCCTTGATATAGCGGACATCGTCCCAGAATGCGTCATTAAATTCTTCATTCTCTTCCAGGCCAAACAACCCGTCGTACCATTCGCCGGTGAAGACATATTTTTCACGCTCGCCCGGCAGGTAGCCCCAGATTTCATCAGCCGTGAAGGACATGATCGGCGCCATCCAGCGAACCAGAGCTTCTGCGATATGATACAGCGCAGTCTGGCAGCTACGACGCGCGACGCTATCAGCCTTCGCGGTGTACTGGCGGTCTTTGATGATGTCGAGGTAGAACGAGCCCATTTCAACGGAGCAGAAGCGCATCAGGCGCTGTACCACTTCATGGAAGTCGTAAGCTTCGTATGCCTTCAGAATCTCTTGCTGCGCCGTTTTCGCGCAGCCCACCGCCCACCTGTCCAGCACCACCATCTCTTCCGGTTTGACCATATCGGTGGCCGGATTGAAGCCATTGAGGTTCGCCAGCAGGAAGCGCGCGGTATTACGGATACGACGATAGCTGTCGGCGGCGCGTTTGAGGATCTCGTCAGAGACCGCCATTTCGCCGGTATAGTCAGTAGACGCCACCCACAGACGCAGGATATCCGCGCCCAGTTTATTCATCACATCCTGCGGCGATACGGTGTTACCGATGGACTTGGACATTTTGCGCCCCTGACCATCGACGGTGAAGCCGTGAGTCAGTACCTGGCGGTATGGCGCTTTGCCTTTCATCGCCACGCTAATCATCAGGGAGGACATAAACCAGCCGCGATGCTGGTCAGAGCCTTCCAGATACATATCGGCAGCGTGACCGGCGAATTCCGGACGTGCGTCAACCACGGAGTAACTGGTGGAACCGGAATCAAACCAAACGTCCAACGTATCCGGAACTTTCTCGTATTGATCAGCATCTTCGCCGAGGATCTCTTTCGGGTCGAGATCCCACCATGCCTGGATACCGTCAACTTCGACGCGTTTCGCCACCTCTTCCATCGCCGCCAGAGTACGCTCAATCGGCAGCAGCTCCTGCGTTTCTTTATGCACGAACAGCGACATCGGTACGCCCCAGGTACGCTGACGTGAGATACACCAGTCAGGACGGTTAGCGACCATTGATTCAATACGCGCCTGACCCCAGTCCGGGATCCACTGAACGCCTTTGATCTCTTTCAGGGACTGTTGACGAAGCCCTTCTTTATCCATGCTGACGAACCACTGCGGGGTCGCGCGGAAAATGATCGGCGTTTTGTGACGCCAACAGCACGGATAGCTGTGCTGCATTTTTTCGACATGCAGTAGCGCGCCTTTTTCTTTCAGCAGTTCAATAACGATATCGTTCGCTTTGAAGACGTTAACACCGTCAAGCGTTGGATATGTGCCTGGCAGGTAAGCGCCGTCCGGCCCAACCGGGTTAGCCGTTTCCAGGCCATACTTTTGACCGATCACGTAGTCATCCGGGCCGTGACCAGGGGCGGTATGTACCGCGCCGGTACCTGCGTCCAGGGTGACGTGATCGCCGAGGATCGCCGGCACGTCAAAGCCCATAAACGGATGGGTAAAGCGCAGCAGTTCCAGCTCCGCGCCTTTTACGGTACCGAGAATGGTGTATTCAGCCGCGCCAATACGCTGCATGACGCTTTCAACCAGATCTTTCGCCAGAATCACCGCCTGTCCGTCAATCTGCACCAGCGCATAATCAAAGTCCGGCGCCAGGGAGATGGCGCGGTTAGCCGGCAGAGTCCACGGCGTGGTGGTCCAGATGACCAACGAGATCGGGCCGCTCACGCCCGGCAAACCAAACTTCGCTTTCACCGCATCCTGATCGACGGCGCGGAACGCCACGTCGATAGACGGCGACGTTTTGTCGTAATATTCAACTTCCGCTTCCGCCAGCGCGGAACGGCAGTCAACGCACCAGTGCACCGGCTTAGCGCCTTTGTGCAGATGACCGTTTTTGATAATTCTGCCCAGCGCGCGGATGATGTTAGCTTCGGTTTTGAAGTCCATGGTCAGGTACGGATGCGACCAGTCGCCCAACACGCCCAGACGAATGAAGTCTTTACGCTGGCCGTCAACCTGCGTAGCGGCATATTCGCGGCACTTGGCGCGGAATTCAGCGGCAGTGAATTTCTCGCCCGGCTTACCGAACTCCTGCTCGACTTTCAGCTCGATAGGCAGACCGTGACAGTCCCAGCCCGGCACGTAAGGCGAGTCAAATCCCGACAGTCCTTTGGACTTCACGATAATGTCTTTCAGAATCTTGTTAACTGAGTGACCAATATGAATGCTGCCATTCGCATATGGAGGGCCATCATGCAGAATGAAGGTTTTTTTGCCTTTTTTGGCCGCACGAATGATGCCGTACAGATCATCATCGGTCCAACGCGCCAGCATTCCCGGTTCACGCTTGGCGAGGTCGCCGCGCATCGGGAACCCTGTTTCCGGCAAATTCAGGGTCGATTTATAGTCACTCATCAGATTCTCGGTTCCGTATTTCGGTTTGATAAACACCGTCAGGATTACACCTGCCCGGCTAGCCCAAAAAACTTGCGGGCCGTTAACTCATCGCGTGCGATTTGCGCTTTTAGCTCATCAAGCGACGCAAATCGCTGCTCATTACGTATCTTTTTACGCAGTATTACATCTATATGGCGACCGTAGAGGTCCATTACAACGTCCAGCAGGTGCACTTCCAGTTGTTGACGCACGCCAGCCACCGTTGGACGAGTGCCAATGTTCGCTACGCCGGGTAACGGCTTATCGCCAAGCCCGGTGACTTCCACCGCATAGACCCCTTTTACCGGGGAGACCTGACGGCGCAGCGGTAAGTTCGCCGTCGGGAAGCCAATGGTACGTCCCAGCTCGTCGCCATGAACGACACGCCCGGAAATAGTAAAGGGATGTCCCAGCAGGCTTTCGGCAAGCGCCAGGTTATCTTCCGCCAGCGCCTGTCTCACTGCGGTACTACTGATACGCACGCCGCCTTCACAAAAGGTTTGGGTGCTGGAAACCGCAAAACCATACTCCGCCCCCGCCTTCTGTAATAACAAGAAATCGCCCGCGCGGCTAGCACCAAAGCGGAAATCATCGCCGACGGCAAGAAATTGCACGCCAAGTCGCTCCACCAGCAGTTCGCTGATAAACGTTTGCGCCGTCAAAGCGGCAAAGCGGCGATCGAATTTCACGCACAGCACATAGTCCACGCCGCACTGCGCAAGGTAATGCAGTTTTTCACGCAGGCGCGTCAGGCGAGCGGGCGCTTTATCCGTCGCGAACAGCTCCAGCGGCTGCGGTTCGAAAATCATGACCACCACCGGCAGACCGCGTCTGCGTCCTTCTTCCTGCAAACCCTGCAGTAGAGCGCGATGCCCTCGATGTACGCCGTCGAAATTACCAATGGTCAGCACACACCCATGCGGGGCCTGACTGAGATTATGTATGCCGCGTATCAGCTTCATGTCTGACTCAAAACAGTGAAAATCGCAAGAGTATACCTTGTACAGCGGTCAAGGTTAACCGACTATTGCCCTGAGGAAACATAAAGAAGATGCTTTTCATCGCCATGCGGCAAACTCCGCCCCAAAACCCGCCGCTTAATGCAATTTTTCTCATGGAAAGGCTGTATTCACAGCACGCAAGCTGGTAGAATCCTGCGCCATCACTACGCAACGAGTGCTGCAATTTAAACGGCGCTTATTTGCACAAATCCATTGACAAAAGAAGGCTAAAAGGGCATATTCCTCGGCCTTTGAATTGTCCATATAGAACACATTTGGGAGTTGGACCTTGGCTAATATCAAATCAGCTAAGAAGCGCGCCGTTCAGTCTGAAAAGGCTCGTAAGCACAACGCAAGCCGTCGCTCTATGATGCGTACTTTCATCAAGAAAGTATACGCAGCTATCGAAGCTGGCGACAAAGCTGCTGCACTGAAAGCATTTAACGAAATGCAACCGATCGTGGACCGTCAGGCTGCTAAAGGTCTGATCCACAAAAACAAAGCTGCACGTCATAAAGCTAACCTGACTGCACAGATCAACAAACTGGCTTAATCGCCTGCTTGTTATCAGCTTTGTAAAAAAACCCGCGTAAAGCGGGTTTTTTTATGCCTGCTATCTGCCGTTTTTCTCGTCAACCGCTGGCGCCGATCTCACTCGTTAACGCTCTTACTAACCAGCCTCTTTTTTCAGCTACTCCTCCCTTAGCCACGTCACGTAATACTTGAAAGTTATTTTCTTTCACTGTTTTCCTTTTTTTATTTCATTATTAAAAAAACTGTGACCACCTTAGCAAATAGAAACATCGCTCATTCAAAAACTAATAAACGCAATCCTGATGTAAGATTTGATAATTGATTGATGCCGTCGGGTTAACTACTTTTCATGTACACCTTACTCACTCATTTTAATCTGAGGTTAAATTCAGAAACGACATAAAAATAATATTTAAAACTTGCTTAGAAAGTAGAGGTTGTTTTTCTGGGCGTATCGTACCAATATCGGAGTTATCATTATGAGTTCTGTCATTGAGGATACCCAGCCTTCCGGGTCAGCATCATTGTCTTTACTACAGCGTATTAGCTACGGCTCTTTGGATGTGGCGGGTAATCTGCTGTACTGCTTCGGTTCAACGTACATTTTATATTTCTACACAGACGTTGCGGGCATTAGCCTTGCCGTAGCAGGCGTTATCCTGCTGCTGGCGCGTATTATCGATGGCATAGACGCCCCCATATGGGGGATCATCATCGATAAAACGCGTTCACGCTACGGTAAATGTCGTCCCTGGTTTTTATGGTTACCGCTGCCTTTTGCGGTATTCAGCGCGCTGTCATTTTGGTCTCCTGATATCAGTATGACAGGAAAAGCCATCTATGCAGCAATATCTTATATGATTGCCAGCATTCTATTTACCGGACTTAATACACCACTCAGTGCAATATTACCCCTGATGACCTTATCTCCCAAGGAAAGACTGGTTTTAAATTCCTGGCGAATGACCGGTGGGCAAATTGGGGTTTTATTAATGAACGCGACCGCCTTGCCGTTAGTCGCTTTTTTAGGTAACGGTGATGATCACGCTGGTTTTATTTATACGGCAATTACATTTGCCATTATATCCTGCGCGCTAACGCTCTTTGCGTTTAAAAACATTCGTGAAATGGATACGGATAAAATACAGCATGAACCTAAGTTGCCGATGAAAAAAAGTTTCGCGGCGATGAAAGGTAACTGGCCGTGGATCCTGATGGTGCTGGCTAATCTGATCTTCTGGATTGCCCTACAGCAGCGCAACACGACCATTGTCTATTATCTGACCTACAACCTCGACCGTAAAGATCTGGTACCGCTGATTAACAGCCTGGCGACGATTCAGATCCTGTTTATCATCGCTATCCCCTTCTTTAGCAAATACCTGGCTAAAACCTGGATATGGGTAGGCGGTCTGCTGGTCGCCACGTTTGGCGGCGTCATGATGTGGCTGGCAGCGGACAACATTACTTTCCTCATCGCCGCCTGGATACTCGGCAATATCGGCAGCGGTATCGCCTGCTCAATGCCGTTTGCCATGCTGGGGTTCGCCGTCGATTTCGGTGCCTGGAAGACCGGTATTAAGGCTACCGGCATTCTTATCGCCTTCGGCAGCACCTTCTGCATCAAGATGGGTAGTGGCCTCGGCACCGCTTTCGCCGCCTGGATCATGAACAGTTTTGGCTATGTCCCCAACCATGCCCAGAGTGCTGCGGGTCTGGAGGGAATTATCTGGGCCTTTATCTGGGCACCCGCCCTACTCTTCGCGCTCGCAGCGATCCCACTACTTTTCTTTCGCAAATACGAAGCGATGGAAGAGAAGATTCGCCACGATCTGGAAACCATCAACTCATAACGTTCTTTACCTTCACCCTCGAATATGGGAGGCACCACCATGCCATTTATGCAACAAGACCCGCGTCGTCTGGTCTGGCAGCAAAACGATCGCTATTTATGGATTGAACCCTGGGGCGAGAACAGCCTGCGCGTACGCAGCGGCCGTCATCTGCCGGTAATGAGAAATGAAGACTGGGCATTGACTGAGCCAGTCGCAGAAAGTCAGTGCCACATTGATTATGAGCACCACCAGGCAACGCTGACCAACGGCAAAATTATCGCTATCGTCAATCAAAAAGGACAAGTTACCTTTTACCGCCATCCACACAAACCCCTGTTGCAGGAGTTCTGGCGCCTGCGGGGCGAAATTGGCGAGGATGAATCATCTCACGGCCAGTACGTCAGCGCACTCAACCTTGAGGGACGCGAGTTCCGCCCTATTCAGGGTGGGAAATATTCACTGAAAGCCCGCTTCGAAGCCACCGAAGGGGAAAAAATTTATGGTATGGGGCAGTATCAACAGGCCAACCTGGATCTCAAAGGATGCGTGCTTGAGCTGGCGCAACGTAACTCCCAGGCCTCAGTACCGTTTATGCTCTCCAGTCTGGGCTACGGATTTTTATGGAACAATCCGGCAGTCGGACGCGTAACCTTTGCCCAAAACGTTACCGAATGGGAAGCGCAGGTCAGCGAACAGCTGGACTACTGGATCACGGCTGGCGATACCCCGGCAGAAATTAGCCGGGCTTACGCGCTGGCTACCGGCACACCGCCGATGATGCCGGACTACGCCATGGGCTTCTGGCAGTGCAAACTCCGTTATCGTACGCAGGAAGAGCTGCTGGAGGTCGCCCGCGAATATAAGCGTCGCAATCTGCCTATCTCAGTGATCGTTATCGACTTCTTTCACTGGCCGAATCAGGGTGACTGGATGTTCGATGCGCGCGACTGGCCCGATCCTGATGCCATGATTGCCGAGCTGAAATCGCTGGGAATTGAGCTGATGGTCTCCGTCTGGCCGACGGTAGATAACCGTACCGAAAGCTATCGGGAGATGCGCGAAAACGGCTGGCTGGTACAAACGGAACGTGGCTTGCCGATCAATATGGATTTCCTCGGCAATACCACTTACTTTGATGCGACTCATCCGGGCGCGCGCGACTACGTCTGGGGCAAAGCCAAACGCAACTATTACGATAAAGGCGTGAAGCTATTCTGGTTAGATGAAGCCGAACCTGAGTTCAGCGTTTACGACTACGACAACTATCGCTACCATGCCGGGCCGGTACTGGAAGTGGGCAATATCTACCCACGTATGTACGCTAAAACCTTTTTTGACGGCATGAAAGCTGATGGCGAAGACCAGGTTATCAACCTGCTACGCTGCGCCTGGGCCGGCAGTCAGAAGTACGGCGCGCTGGTCTGGTCAGGGGATATTCACTCCTCGTTTAGATCGCTGCGCAACCAGTTTGCCGCCGGACTCAATATGGGAATCGCGGGGATACCGTGGTGGACGACGGATATCGGCGGTTTTCATGGCGGTAATATTCACGACCCGAAATTCCATGAATTGCTAATTCGCTGGTTCCAGTGGGGCGTCTTTAGTCCGGTGATGCGTCTGCACGGCAACCGCGATCCGCAAATTTTACCCGCGCAACCGTACCGGGATGGTATCGCCCAGTGCCCTACAGGTGCGCCGAACGAGGTCTGGAGCTACGGTGAGGAAGTATGCGACGTACTGACAGGTTGCCTGGCGTTGCGAGAAAAACTCAAGCCCTATATCAAAGCGCTGATGGAGGAAACCCATAAGCACAATTCGCCAGTGATGCGCCCCCTGTTCTTTGAATTCCCCGAACAGGAAACAAGTTGGGCAATCACCGACCAGTATTGTTTTGGTCCTGACCTGCTGATCGCCCCCGTCATGCATGAAGGTATGCGCGAACGTGATATCTGGCTACCGGAAGGGGAAACATGGACGGATCTTGCGACCGGTGAAAGCTATTCAGGAGGGCAAACGCTGCAGTACGCTACGCCACTGAACAGAATTCCGGTGTTTATCCGCGAAGGTGGGCAGTACCGCAGCCTACTGAATTTGTAGAATGACTCCGGCTGCGGGCTAGTACCGCAGCCGGAAGTATTACGGTAGGTATGTCTACTGAAGCTTAAACAATGCCGAGTAGTCCGCATTGCAAATACGCTGCACCGCCGGATGCTGGATCATTCTCTCGGCAAAAATCGCATGATATTCTTCCATGACATTCTCCACGCGTCCAATCTCTATTACCGACTCATCGGCATAAAAATCCAGCGAATAAAGGCTCGGCGCCACAAAAATCGCATCGTGTGTCGCGCCAAACGCCTTCATTAAGGCCGCGTCATCAAATTCGCCGAGGATCTCAACCTGCAACCCCTGCGAATTAAACCAGTTCAACAACTTACGCCCCAGCATTGAGCGCCGTCCCGGCACCAGCAACCGTCGCTCTTCCAGGCAGGCAGGGAACGCTTTTTCAGGAAGCGGATTCGTACACCAGAAACTGACGCTGCATTCGCCGATTTTGACTGAGAATAGCCCCTCCTGCTGCGTGGAATCTATCGGGCAGTCGGAGATAATCATATCCAGCTTGTGCTGGCTGAGCTGTTCGAGCAACATTTCGTGCGTCGACTCAAAGCAACGCAGATGTATGGGTTCATCCACCACCACCGCCGCATCCAGAACGCTGCTGACCAGACGCTTGGATAAAGCATCGGCGACGCCGACATCAAACAACAGGTTTGATTCTTTGCGGTAATTGACGATATCCAGCATCTCCTGGCTTAGCGTAAACATTTTGTCCGCATAGCGAAAAACCAGCTCGCCCAGTTCGCTGGGTTCAAGACCGCGTCCCTTACGTTTAAATAGCTTCCCCTGTAAACGCTCTTCCAGGGCTTTAATTTGACCAGTAATGGTTTGCGGCGTCAGAAAAAGCGCCTCTGCGGCACCCACGACAGAACCTTCTTTATAGACATGCCAGAAGTAATAAAGATGGTTGTAGTTAATATGAGACATGCTCATTCCTCTCCCTGTTCAATGTCGCAAGGGAGCGATACATCGCTCCCCCTTTCCTTCGTACTGGTTATGCCGGCGCGTTCAAACGCGCGCGCAACCAGCTATACCCCACCACTGCGGAGAGCAATGAACCAATCAAAATGCCCAATTTCGCCCAGTTAATAAGTTCCGGATCGACATTGCCAAATGCCAGGCTGGCGATAAAGATGGACATCGTAAAGCCAATGCCACACAAAATGCCGACCGCCATGATTTGCTGATAAGTGGTCCCCTGCGGCAGATGCGCCAGCTTGAAACGCAGCGCCAGCCAGCAAAACAGGCTAATCCCCAGCGGCTTACCAATCAGCAGACCGGCAATAATTCCCAACGGCAGCATGGAGGTCAGACCGTCAATCGTGACGCCCTGAAGAGAAACGCCGGCATTCGCAAAAGCGAAGAGCGGCAGGATCAGGTACGCGACCCACGGGTGCAGAACATGCTCCAGACGCTTCGCCGGCGAGCGACCGTGTTTTTCTTTCAGCGGAATAAAGAAGCCGACAATGACGCCTGCCAGCGTCGCGTGAACGCCGGACTTCAGTACCGCCGTCCACAGCACTGCCCCGACCAGAATATATACCCCAGTCCGTCTGACGCCGCACAGGTTCAGCAGCGCCAGCACGGCAATCGCGAACGCCGCCACGCCCAGCGAGACGATGGAAAGATCGCTGGTATAAAACAGTGCGATAATAACGATGGCGCCGAGATCATCGATGATCGCCAGCGCCATCAGGAAAATTTTCAGCGCCAGCGGAACCCGGCTGCCCAACAGCGCCAGCACGCCCAGCGCAAAGGCGATATCCGTCGCGGCAGGAATAGCCCAGCCCTCGCGAGTGACCGGATCGGAGTAGTTAAAGGCCAGATAGAGCAATGCCGGTACAATCATCCCGCCAATGGCGGCAATCACCGGAAAAGCAGCCTGGCGCAGACTGGCTAACGAGCCTTGCATTAGTTCGCGCTTAACTTCCAGACCAATCAACAGGAAAAACACAGCCATCAGCGCATCGTTGATCCACAGCAGCATGTTTTTGTTGATTTCAAGCGCCCCAACCCGTAGCTGAACCGGCGTCTCCAGAAAATCATGATACCATCCACTGGTCGCGCCCATATTGGCCATCAGCATAGCCAGCGCAGCGGCGATGATGAGAATGATGCCCCCAGAGGCATCGCTGCTAAAAAATCGGTGCAGATGTTTCACTTTTTATTCTCTCAATCAGGTGAATTCTTCGAATCTACTATCTTACCTCGCCTGACTCATCGTTAAAATTAGATTATATATGATGAATAGCTCGTTTTTTACGAAATGAAGTCCGACTTACGCCGGACTTTTTTAGTGCAGTCAGTCATTGATGATAGACCGCTACGCGTACAGATCCATTTTATACACCCGGAAACTGGTAATATCGTAGCGATAGCCTTCCCCGTTCGTTTCCGCGTTTTTGTAGTAACCTGACGTCATGGTCGCTTCAAAAAGCACGGTTTTCTCCGTAGGCGCAATCTCCTGTAAAATTAGCAGCCCCATCGCCTCGCTGCCCGCCTGCGGATCGATAATATCGCTCTCGCCAGGCTGGCAAGAGATGGCGCGGCCATAAACGGATTAAGAATAATCAACGCATTTTGTACTGTATTACTTTCTGTAATCTGGCTGAGGCTGTGCTCATAAATCGCCGTATGGTTGAGCACCATCGCATTTTGCTTATCAATCCTCTGATTGACGGCAAGACACGGGCCAAGAAGCGTATTCTTTTGATGTTTGAACGGCCCCATGATCTCTCCAGTATATCGTTGTCGTTCCTTGCTGGAACAACGAAATAGATACGCTGGAGAGGGTTGGGCTGATAATCAAAAGCCATCGATTCAGCTCTATCACACGGCATGCGATGCGTTATCCGACCTTACGGGATTGATTATATTCATACTTCAGATAATCCAGCGTTGCCGTCACATTTGCCGGTGACAGACGATTAAGCTGCGCCAAAAAAGGATGCGCATACAGATAATTAATGAACGCCGTCGCGCCTTGTAACGTAGCATAACGTTGCTGGGTAATTTTTTTATTACCGGTGAGATTACACACCGCCATAGCATAATCGCGGGTAGAAAAAGTACGCCAGACATTGTTACGGATACCGCCGCTTAAAAACAGGCGTGGCGGAGTATCTTTTTGCAGCGGCGTCGTACCGCGTTCTTTGACAAATGAAATATGGCAACGGCCCTGATGGACATGCGGCATGTTCGCCATCATGCATCCCCCCAGAATAAAGCATTCATGATCGAGGTAATGCTGAACGTTTAAGGAGCGTTCGTCCGTCAGCATCCGCACCAGTTCAAAATGGCGGTAGGCAGGCAACACCGGCTTTACGATCATTCCGGAGTCATTCTTATATAACGAGGCCGGACCGTAATCGATATCAAATAAAGTTTCGCGGCGCGCTGTAATCGCTTCCTTACGTTGCACCATATGCGCCAGTGTTCCCGGAGGTAGCCGTTCTTCATAATACGACTGATACTGCCAGGCTTTATCCAGCGGCTGTGCTGAATAATTTGACGAAATCGCCACCACCCTTCCGCTTTGTTCTTCTGCCGTCACCAGAACATACAGGCTGCTGTCTCCACCGTTATAGTTCACCCGGAAAGCGCGGGTGCTGAGTGCGATATCGAAGGCCGGAAACTGCTGGCATCGCTCCGCAAGGTTTGCATTACGGGATAGTTTAAACAGCGCCCGGTTAAGGCCTGTGCTGTCTAATTTCAGCTGTGAGCGGATCCCGGCAAGCGATGTTCCTTCCTCAATTAGGGTTGCCAGCTCGTCCTGTCGGCAATCGCTTTTTGCCTTTTCGGGGACGATGAACGTTTTCCGACACTGACTACACGCCATGCGGTGTTCTCCCTGAGTCGAGAAGCCGTATTTCTTTAATGAGGTGCTGCCGCAGGCAGGACACTGTTTGACCAGGCCTTTCCATCCCCGGTTTACCGTGTGGCGAAAAAGATTTAACGCCCCAGCGGAAATAACAGGAAACAGGAAACCACATTCCCGACAAAGAACATCTTTTCCCTGGCGGACATAATCCGGACTGTTCAACACGCCCAGATTTTTACATCCCGGCGTTTTACAGCAGTCCACATTAATATTGGCAAACATGCGTTCCTCCTTGAGCATTACTTAAAAAAAACAGACCGGATCTCCGCCGGTGACAGGTTATTTACGTAAAGGGTTTTCATCGCTTTCATCATCGGTGCGGTATGAGAGAAAAAGCACTGATA
This sequence comes from Salmonella sp. A7, assembly GCF_020181675.1. Taxonomy (NCBI): domain Bacteria; kingdom Pseudomonadati; phylum Pseudomonadota; class Gammaproteobacteria; order Enterobacterales; family Enterobacteriaceae; genus Salmonella; species Salmonella sp. A7. The sequence continues at coordinate 3,837,209 of NZ_CP084001.1, forward strand.
GCCGGCACAAAGATAGTTTTGCTTCATCGGTCCGCAAGCCGAAGGCAAAAAGCGGTGTTTAGGGCAACCGCCATAACAGGCGAATTGCCACGGGCAGGTATGGCATTCCTGCGCCATCGTGCGGCTTTTATCGAGACCAAACTGCTGGTTTTGCGCGCTATTATTCATCTGACGCAGCGGCGTGTCGTTAATATTGCCGAGCTTATATTGCGGGTAAACGAAATGATCGCAGTTATACACATCGCCATTCATTTCCATTGCAAAAGCGCTACCGCAAACGGGCGCAAAAACGCAAACCTGAGGGGGGAGTCCACACCATGCCGCCAGCGTTTGTTCAAAGAGTTGAATGCCGATATCACCAATATCTTCGCGGATCCAGATATCAAAAATGGCATTCAGGAACTTTCCAAACTGTAATCCGTCCACTGACCAGGGGGTTACTGCGGTTTTCTCGTCCTGCGGATGCGCCAGCATTCCGTCTTTATTTGCCGCTCTTTCCACTAGCGGAATAAACTGCATATAGCGGCTGCCGATAGATTTCAGATACGCATAAACCCGCTGCGGGTGTAGCATATTGCTCTGACTCACCACCGTGAGAGTATTAAATTCAACGCCATGACTCGCCAGGCATTTTATCGCCTGTTCAACTTTATGATGGGTAGGTTGCCCTGCGCGAGTTACCCGCCATTCGTCGTGCAGCGCCGCATCGCCATCAATCGAAATACCAACCAGAAAGTCATGCGCCCTGAAGAATCTTGCCCATTCATCATCAATCAGAATGCCATTGGTCTGAAAAGTATTAACGATGGCTTTTCCATTAGCATAACGTTGCTGGAGCGCTACCGCCTGGCGGTAAAATGGCAGCCCCATCAGCGTCGGTTCCCCACCCTGCCACGCAAAAATCACTTCATCTACGTCCTGCGCCGCAATATGCTGTTGCACAAACAACGCTAGCGTTTCTTCCGTCATCTTGTAATGGTTTTTTCTATCGGGATAGAGCATTTCCTTTTCCAGATAGAAGCAATATTTACAATCAAGATTACACACCGACCCGGTCGGTTTGATCATTACCTGACAGCTTTTCCGTTGCATATTTTCCGTATCCCTAAAATAAAAGAACCTGACTCAGCACGAGGGCGCTGAATCAGGCGGGCAGAGCCCTAAGTGGCATACTTAATTTTTTATAATTATCCTTTTAGCCCCAGGTCACCGGCGTTGGTTTGTCGCCACGGGCTTTCATTAATGAGTCGTTATCGATGTCCTGTTTCATTTTCAGGAACTTGCCATACAGCTGTTTTTCAATTTCAGGCTGTTTGCCAATTTGGTTCAGCGTTTCGAACCGATCTTTTTTCAGGTTATAGAGGTATTTAGGTTTATTTTCACGATCGATGATCATTTTCCAGTCACCGTCGCGGATCGCCCACTCATCGGTCGGATCATCCTGGAACGGCATATCAATACCGAAGATCAGCGGCTTATTACGTTTTAACGTTTTCTGCTCCAACAGCGGAACCAGCGATTGCCCGTCGTATGTACGATCAGTCGGCAGTTTGAAATCCATCATGTTCGCCAGCGTCGGCATCCAGTCCAGACCATACACCGGCGTATCGGTAACGACGCCCTGTGGAATGTGTTTACCGTATTTGATAATTGCCGGAACGCGAATACCGCCTTCCCACAGGTTATCTTTACGTCCGCGCAGACCGTCAGTCTCGCCTGCGAGGTTCAGCTCGTAGACTTTACGCGCTTCACGCGTCACCGGGCCGTTATCACTGGTGAAGATGACAATGGTATTATCTTCTTCCCCCATCGCTTTAATTTTATCCAGTACTTTACCGACTTGCGCATCCATATAGCTGATATTGGCGTAATATTCACCGGTACCGCGCCACGGTTTATCCGCCCAGTCGCCGTAGAACAGATCGGGATGCTGCTTCTGGTATTCGCATTGTGAATACATATCGAGGTATTTTTTCGGCGAGGCCAGCGGGCTGTGAACTTCCGTAAAGGCAACGTATAAGAAGAACGGTTTGTCGTCTTTCTTGTTATCTAGCCAGTTCACCACTTCAGAACTGACAAATTCGCCGCTGATGCTATCGGCACGATCAATATGTTTGCCGTTACGCATCCAGCCGGTTGGGTGAACGACGCCGTAACGCGGGCGCTCTTTGGCATTATCCAGCGTAGCATCGGTCACAAAGCCAGCCGGGTTCACCAGCGAGTAATCAAAACCTAACTCTTTCGGCTGCGGCTGATCGGTACGATCGCCCCCGGCGTTGAGATGCAGTTTACCCATCATCGCGGTATCGTAACCCTGCTGTTTCAGCAGATTGGCTATGGTCAATTCGTTACGTCCAATAGAAACATTAGTACCTTCAGGGATCCAGGAGCGTACACCGGTGCGGAAGGGCATACGGCCTGTTAACATCCCGGCGCGGGAAGGAGAACACAAAGGAGCCGGCGCATAGTATTCAGTGAATTTGACCCCTTCTTTCGCCAGGCGGTCAATATTCGGGGTTTTCACTATCTGGTGACCGTAAGTCGCCAAATCACCATAGCCAAGATCATCTGCCACAATAAAAACCAAGTTCGGGCGTTTTTCGGCAGCCGCGTGCACGACAGATATCGTACTTGTCGCACAAAGCGCCAGTCCAATCATGCTGGCAATGACTGTTTTTTTCATTTCAACTCCTTTGATTTTATTTAAAATGAATATCCGACCATATAAATCATCTGGTCTCCATATCCGTCATAACCTAGTTTGTTCGCGAAATAACGATATGTCACAGTAGCTTTCCAGCGGGGATAAAATTTCCATGCCAGTGTTAATCCACCATTTAATCCATTTCGACCGAATTGCTGCTCCGTATAAGCGTCATTTCTATCTAGTTCGATTTCATTCCAGTCAGATAAAACAAAATCTTCACCAAATAAATTAAAATTATAGGCTGCAGTCCAGCCAATAACATAGCCATTCCAGCCGCTTGTCTGCCCATATTTCTGCGAGACATAATCACCAGATTGATTATGCAGACCAATATAGGGTTTGAAGAACCCCCAACTCCCGCTCCAACCTAAATACCCCGCTCCATAAAACATATCGAGGTCATCGCCCCATGAGTTATCCCATTGACCATATATCTTGCCGAAGAAAGTATAATCTGAATCAAAGAGTCGTACATGAGTCATGGCAGAAACAGTATGATTTCTTCCAGCAACAGCGTGATTTAACACGTTGCTTTCAATAAATGAATAGAATTCTGCCTCTTTGAAGTTGACACCAAAGTCAGCAGTTACTTTCCACACCTCCCCACGATGTACATTGACGAATCCACTATTCCAGTCAGCATAACCGGCGTTAATTGATCCAAATGAATTCTTATATTCCAGTGCATGTACAGAATGGCTAAAAACAGTAGATATTGTAAGTAAGAGACTAAATAATACTGTTCGCTTTATCAGAGACATTGAATATATTTCCCATAGTTATATTTTATTCATCAATGAATATGTTTTACTCCGGTGTCAAAGTTTAACCAAATCTAGTTATAGAATAGTGATATAAATCTCACATCACGCAGGATAAAAGTATTTAAAAATAATGTGTCGAGAAATGTTTTTTTATAAAAAATAACTCAATGTTTATTATTAAATCAACACTTCATCTTTTTAGGTCATACCGCAGATTTAGTGTTGTACTAAGCTTTACCTTTTGGATAACTGATAACAAAGATTGATGTGATTTGCCCCGCTGTTCCGTAACTCAGGGAGGGATCCGAAACGGTCATTTCCCCCTCAGGAGTGCAACTCTATCGCTGTAAGCAATACCTGAAAACCTGCCAGCTCAGCCATCACTACAACGGTGCCCTCCATCACACCATTATTGATATGACGATGATTACCTGATCGGTGATGTTCTAAGTATGTATCCTTTTACTAACGACGTAATGAGCGTGGAAATTAGCGGTAACGCTCTGAAGGCGATGATGTCTCATGCAGCCGATCCAAAGAACGGCATGCAGCATGTATCGAAAACGGCCAAATTCAAACACTACAACACAAAACCGCTGGTACAGCGTATTGTCAAATTTGATATCAAAGGTAAACAGGTCGCAGACAGTACATTCAGTACCGTCGCACTGGATTCCTTTATCGGTAAAGGCCGTGGCGGATTTGACTTCACGAAAGGTAAAAATGTCAAAGGCATTAAAGGGCTGTAAACCTCGCAGGAAATTGCTGATTATATGGAACATATCAATAATATCGTTCCGGATCACACCATGCGTGTTGACGACATCAATAAATAAAACAACTCTCATGCGGTCGTTATCCGATGGCGGCAGATTGATATTATCTTCGCGGGAACGGTAATTACCGTTGTCAAAAACCAGAAACTCCACGATACCCGGTTCGCTGCTTTCAACTCAGACACCAGGATAAAGGCTTAACGGCGCGGTGCCATAAGGATTAAGGGTAATAACGGCATGTTTATATGTATTGTCCTCACGAATTTGGTCGAGGAGCTGTTGGTATATGGCGTTATGGTTTTGCACCATCGCGTTATCGGTATCAATTTTCTGATTCATCAGCGCTCTTGGTACAGGCATGACGAGTGAGGACTGTTAATTTACGTACATAATGATCTCCAGACTATACGTTATGAGACTTCTGCAATGCAGAGGCAATTTCTCTGCCCGTCCAACGTAATATTCTGAAGATGTGCAGCATAGTCACTACGTATAACACAATAACAAAAAAATCATAAAAATATTTTATACCGCTATTAACTCATAAAATTTCACCCTGAGAAAGCAAGTCATCATCGAATATTTATTTAGTTCTTTTTACCTATATCCTATAGCATCCATAAGACCGACCAATAGGCCGAAATAAACGTTACACCAGGTAACATAAATTATCATTCAAGCACATAAAAAATGCTTAACCTAAAATCATAGCAACACTTAATAAAATTAAACATAAACGGCAGCAAAATATTATTTTTATGTCCTTTTTTGTGACCAACCGCATTTTCAAATTAATGAATCACAACAGACAATTCTCATCAATTGAATAAAAAATAATGACACACATATTATTTGTCGCTCAAAAAAATGGTTTAAGAATCCTTAAACGACGCGTTATATGCATACCTCATTAAATATTGATAAAACAGGATCAACATGCTTATAAAAAGAACACAAAAACAATAACATTTATTTCACTTAAACAATTTAGCCAATTTAATGACAGTTGATTTCTCAGGCCTGTCGCCCCAACCTATCCTTGCTCATAGCATAGCGGACACGTTGCAACGATGCTGACTATACGGAACAAGTGGGATATCATGGCCTGAAAGCACAAATGGAGTAATCATGAGACAGCATAAAATAAATAATGAGTTTATTTACAATAAATGATTAAGAAAAATCACGTCTTTGAGCAGTAATGCAGCGTTCAAAATAGCATTTATGCGGGCCCGGCGCCTGAGCTATTTAATAGAAAACGCACATCATGAATTGATTATCCGTGAAGGTGTTGCGTACGCCGTTTGGGGGGAACGGGGCAAATTTATCAGCGATACTAACCTGACACAGCCAATTTATCTATTACGCCCCAATCTTAAAAATAGGTTTACAGGAATTACTTATGACCTTACCGAGGCATGGTATAAAAATAAATGAAAAGATCGTTATTGATACAAGCGACCTTCCCCAGCCCTATACCTGTAAAAAACCATACCGACATAAAAATATCATCGCAGTAATCATTTCTATATTTCTGGCGATGCTCGCCTTATTTTATCTTCCAATACGCCTCTAGCGCTGTACGAGAAGATAAGGCGATCACTAAGCGGATATTTTCGGTGGTTATCATCTCTGTTTTTAAGCAACGGAGCACTTAACCACCGTTATTATGCCTCCTTCAGATGTGCATACTATGTTCAGTCATAAATAATCCGCAGCAGCGCCAGCTGTTTGTCCTCATCCAGGTAATGAGGTTCCACCATCGCATACGGTGAAGCGATCGACGTAGTCATATTCTCCACGATAATATGGCGCTCAATACCGTCCTGCCGATGGCAACGCACTTCCAGTACCCCCGTCTCATTCCAGCATCCTGCTTCAACAACCGTTCCCTGAAACCGTATCTGGCTTCCCGCCTGCGCCGCACCGATAACCATGAGCGGCAACCACAACGCGGGCACCACATAGTGTCTGACATGCATAATAAGCCTTCCTGCACTTCTGGTGGCGGTTAATAACGAGAAGCTTTCGCTTCCCGACAAGTGAACACTATCCCTTCGCTTTCTGAATCGCCATTTGCAACATATCCTGAGTCGTGCTTCCCGGGATCACGGTCACCCGTTTTACATCATCGTTTTGCGTCTGAGGCATGACGACAAAAGCAGGCGTGCCGCTAAAATCCATATGCTGCGCCAGTGCCTGGTTAGTGAGGAGCGCATCATGTACTGCACCGCTGCTTTGCGCTTCTTTTACGGCGGTCAACTGCGTCGGCGTTAGATAATGTTGCGCCAGGGTATAGACATCGTGTTCCGTTAACGCGCCTTCCACTTTGCCGGTAGCATACAGGGCATTATGCCAGTCGAGATATTTTGCCCCGCCCTGGGTAAGCCATACCTGTTCGCCGACTCTGGCCGCCAGTCCGGATACCGGCCAGCGGGAGGAAAAAATAGGAAACTCTTTGAAAATAAACCGGGTATCCGGGTTCGCCTTAATCAGGTTTTCGACCACTGGCGCCATTTTGCTACACCACGAGCACTGGTAATCAAAGAACATCACCACCGCCGCTTTTGCCTCGTTGGGCCCAACGGAAGGACTGCTGCTACTGAGCAACTCAGCACGATACTGTAATGCCAGTTGAACATATGCCTGTTGTTGCGCAATCTGCTGACGCTGATGCAATGTCTCGCTGGCGGCAACCAAAAATTCCGGATGTTCGGCCAAATACGTTGCCACCACCTCTCCCACTTTATCCGGATGACTGACGATGTAGGCTTCCGCCGTCGGACCAATTTGCGACGTCGGGGTAGAATCGGCGGCGATTGCCGAGGCGGATACGGCAACGCCTGCCAACGTCAACATCGCCAGTCGGGAAAGTTTTAACGCGTGATAATACATAATAAAAGTCTCGTTCGATAAGATCGGAAAGCCTCCCGCTATCGGGAGACGCCTGAAAAATAGGTTAATGAATACGCGTCAGATCCACGGTTTGCGCTGGCATTACCCGCCCATAGTCATTAATACTTTGCCAGCGCACAGTGCAGCGAACCGTGTGCCGGCACCAGTCCGTTTGACGCGTTGCAAAGGGAGCCACGACCCCGGCGTTGTCCTGGGCGCGCTCGTTAGCGCGTAATAAAAAGAGCGTAACGTAATAGGGTGTCGGATTGCGTACCGTCGCGCCATCGGGGGTAAGCGACCAGATCAGATGCCGGTAGGCCTGCTGCGGATTGCCGGCGAGTCCCTCAGGGCGATAGAGCAATTTTAAAGCCGAACGAAACGCCATTTGTACACGGTTCGCTTCCGGTTTACCGGAGGGAATAGCGGCGATACTCAAGGTAAACAGACTTTCCCTGTCGGCGGGTAGCGGTTCGCCGGTATAAACCACCCGCATTGAATTTTCCTGGCGCGCTGAAAGCATAAATAATGGCGGCGTGACCACGAAGGGCGTGATATTCCCTTCGTTTTTGGTTCCTGGCCAACGGCCACCAGGTAAAATATGCGTATCAATTAACCAGGACGCTTCTGAATGGTTACTTACCGGTACGCTTAATGCCGGGGCGCCCGCATGATAGATAAAGCGAGTACCGCCAATTACCACGCCAGCCTGCGCCCATGATATGGGAAGCAAGCACCAATATATTGCGCAGCGTAAAAAGAACTTATTCATAGGCAAGAATGAAGGTTGCGGAGGCATTGGCATCCCCGGGCGTTACCGTGCCGCCATCGGCAAGATAACGCGCGTAAAATTGCAGATGCGCCGACGCCTGGCCCGGACTGAGCGTCACTACATCACTCTCCTGCCCCAGTGGGATTAAGGTTTTATTTTGATCATAAAGCGCAATCCCAATGCCTGAAGCGTCGCTTTCCCCTGCGGTAAGCGCCAATAAATCCGTATTACGGCTGTCCCCCGCACCGCTAAAACTGACCGTTACGCCGCTGGCAGTGCTGCCGCAGTTTTGTAAATCGATAGCAAAAGGTTGCCATGCGGAACCGTCGCCTGCGCGATAAAACTGCCGTTGAGAAACCGCGCCCATCGCCACGTTAATATTTTCCGAGTCTGGAGAGAGCGAACACGTATTGTCCGTGATGGTTCCGGAGACATAGACCCGGCCATCGTGCGCCTGGACGCCGGATGCCGCCAGCAGCATCCCGATGCCGTACAGGATATCGTTACGCATAATTACGATGGCTCCTCATTCATACTGCATATCGAAATACATGACCGCCGTCGCGTTCCCGGACGTGACCGTAGGCCGGGTCGATTTATAGCGAATATAAAAAGACAGCGTGTTGCGTCCGGCTTTCAACGGATAGACCACTGAGTCGGCATTATTGATACTGATGGTATCCTGATCATCATTCAGAATTTCCACCCCTACCCCGCTTGCTAACATGTTTCCGCTTCCCATCCCGGTATCGGTTATCGCCAGTAGCGCGGGATTGTCCGGATCGGGTTCGCCGGTAAACCAGATCTTCGCCCCGGCAATTCCTCGGGAACAATTTTTGAGGTTGATATTAAAGGGCTTAAATTTTGTCGTTGTTCCTGTCGAAGGAAAATCGCCGACCGCAAACTGCCCTAAATCAATACTTTGACTGAGGCTGGAAATATCTATGTCGCAGGTTTGCGCCACAATAGTGCCGGTAAATTCGAGGTTATAAGCGAGGTCGTCAGCGCTGGCATTGATTTGTGGACACAGCATCAGTCCCATGGCAAAAAGAGCGCAGTGTGATCTGTTCATTTAGTCAAAGTCCACTCGCAGGCTGGCCAGCGCGGTAAACGCCCCTTCCGCTGGCGTTTCGCCTGTTGTACTCACCGGGTAGGCTTGCAATGTGATGTTAGCGCGTCCGGCGCTATCGGTGATAAAAGGCGCGACGCTCTGTGCATCATTGGGGATAAGCGCGTTTCCTTCATCGGTTTCGACCACTACGCCGACATCCGCATTATCCGAAGCGATAGCCTGGGGAACGTGGCTATCCGGCGTAGCGATAAGACGCATCGTTAAATTGACCTGCGAATCCAGGCCGCTGCACTTTACCGGTACGCTAAATTTTTTCGCTCGTACCCCCTCCGGCTTTTGGCCTGCATGGTTGAAATTGCCACTGTACAATGCGCCGAAATTCACCAGAATCGTTTGTCCGGCGTTGATTTCGCAACTTTGCGGTACGGTCACCGTTCCACTATAAAGAATGCTGTACACGACATCTGTCAGCGGATCGCCTGCGGCGGTCATGACATAAACATTGAACATAGTCTTAGGACTAATATTCACCGTGCCGACGAACGGTTTAACAATTTTGAGCTGAAACTCCAGATTTGAGTCACGAACGTAAAACGGTTGACCCGCTTTCACATTTTCATCATATCCCATCAGGACATTGTTCATTGGCGGATAGATATCGCCCGCCGAAGAATCCTCAATTCGCATTCCGCCTTCAAGATAGTCCGGGTCCAGCTTTAAATATTTCCAGTTACCGCTCGTTTCTACGATCGGATATGGCGACACATAGGAGCGATAAGTCTGGCTATTGGTCGCCGCGCCGGCGGGACACACCGCCTGTACATTAACTTCCTGGCTTTTTTCCAGTTGAACCGTCTTTCCCACCTGGTTTTGTTCTGCCGTCAGAGTGGTCGTTAAATCGTAATTAATACTGGAAGGTACACCGTTAACGTTTTTACACACGTCTGCGAATGCGTACTGCGATACGACACTTCCCACCAGCAGAGCAAATAAAAGAGGTATTTTCATTTAATGACACTCCGCATGTTGTCGACTCAGAATCTGACGGGAGGAAGAGAGATGATAGGACGCGACACACTGTTGATCCGGCAGGTTCCCCCAGCGAACGTGCAGAATGCCTTGCGCTGACAACCCGGAAAGATAGACTTCCCCGGCCTCGTCAACAATCGCCTCCGCATGACGATCATTCACCGTCACCGTTGCGCCAAAGGGGACAGGCTTACCGTTATGATTCAGCGTTACCAGGGCACGCGCGCCGACTCGCGCTTTAAAGCGGGCCAGAACCAGCGCACCTTCGGTCGGCACAACGCGAGTCACCGCGTCATCAATATCGACATCATCAGCCATCGCGTTAACGTCCAGCGCCATACGGTTTTGGCGATATGTTGTCGCATACGGCACCACCGCATAGCCACGCGCGTCCGTATGAATACCCGGCTGGTCGACAACGCCGACGTTGGCTGCGCCCGGCGCGGCAATCAAAATATTGGTATTGCCCAGCGGCTGGCTTAGCGTCACTCCATGCGCGTGCGCCACCAGGCCGCCGCTCAGGCCATAATTCACCTGCTGGTAATCGCCGTTATCGCTAACGTTATAGCCAATGTTGGCGTTGCCTTTCGCCCCATCGTATTCCAGGCTGGCGGAGCCGCTTTCGCCAATACCGTGATTCTGATAACCTTGCTGTATGTTGTAACTAAGATTGTTTTCGTCCAGCAGTGTGCCGCTAAGGCCCGCATTCTGCGTAACGTTATGCTGTTTATCCGTACTGGTGCTAAAGGTAGCGTAAACATTGTGATGGCGCGTAACCTCATCATCGTGTTGCAGCCATTGACTTAGCGGCACCGAGATATTCAGCGCGAAAATTTGATCGCGCTCCGCATCGCCTGCGGATTTGTTATTGTTATAAGAAACACTCCATGCAATACCCGCCAGCGTATCGCTGTATCCCACCTGCAACAAAGAATCCTTTTCATCAGTGTGCCAGTAACTTTGCTGACTGCCGGTAATAAAAAGCGATCCCAACCCGCCTAGCTGTTGATTGATATCGAGTTGTACTTTCCCCCTCCTGGTACAATAAAGATTGTAATAATCCGCCCATTCCGGCCTGCTTTTATCGCTGTCAGTCCGACTGTCATCGTCATAGCCGCTCATCCGTTTCCACGTGGTATTATCCAGCGTATAAAAGCCCGAGGTTGAATAGCGATAGCCCATAAGCTGTAAATTGGTTCCTGACTGTGCAAGCGATTTGGCATACAGGAAACGCAGCGATTGCCCCTGGTAGGTGTTATTATCCGCCAGCGTACTGGTAGCCTGGGTGACATCCAGCGACACCGCGCCCCAGTCGCCCAGATTTGCGCCGCTGCCGATCGCCAGCGCGTGATAATGACTGGAAAGTTGTGTTCCGCCATACAGCGTAAAACCATGCGGTAACCCCCATATCAAGGTCGCCTGACTGAATTTCACCTTCTCTTTTTGACTACTATCGCTGCGATACTCCGCCACCGTCGCCGCATACTTCAGCCGCCCTTCTCGTTGTAGAATCGGCACGGCGGAATAGGGCACGTTATAGCGATTAATAGAACCGTCGGACTCTTTGACTTCCACAGTCAAATCGCCGTTGGCGGCGGTAGGATAGAGATCATTAATAGTAAATGCCCCGGGCGGCACATAGCGCTGATTGATGATGTAGCCGTTTTGCCGAATGGTCACTTGCGCGTTGCTTCTGGCAATGCCGTGAATGGTCGGCGCGAAGCCCTTCATGCTGTCTGGCAACATATTGTCGTCAGACGCCAGTTGTAGCCCGCGAAAAGGAAGGCTGTCGAATAATGCGGAGGGGGTATAACTATCGCCTGCCGTCAGTTCTCCCTGCAAAAAGACCACATCACGTTCCAGATAAGTACTGATGTGCTGCCAGTCGCTGTCGCTATTCTGATCGCCGCTATTCGCGTTCCATGTGGAGTAGTCGCGTAACCGCCAGGCCCCCAGATTAAGGCCGCTATTCAATCCAAGAAAATAGCTGTTCTCCGCACTGCCGCCTGGGCTCCGATCCTGACTATTCGCGCCGGTAAAGGTGTAATTCAATAGCAACGCGTTAATACCTTCATCCCAGTATTGCGGTGGGATATAGCCTCTGGCGCTGGCAACCATCGCCGCCTGCGGGATGCTAATGTCGAGACGTTGCTGCGCAAAATCAAAGCGGGTCCGGGCGGCCGGTATCGCACTGGCGAGATCCGGGCAACTTCCCGCCGCCGCCTTCGCCAACAGTGGAAACGCCCCGGTGTTTACCCCCATATTTTTAAGCATTTCAGGCGTCAGGCAGGCGCGTAATCCGCTGTCATCGGTGGGCGCGCTTTTTCCCGTCGTCTTCACCGCCTGGAAGGCAATGTCTCTGGTCGCGAGAAACGTATTGTTCAGGTAAACGTCAACGCGATACATCCCCGCTGCCTGGGCATTACGGGAAAAGGTCGATAAGTCGGCCACCGCAGACGGGTCGTCAGACAGAAATGCCGGGTTGAAATAGTTTTCCGCCCACCCCGGCGCTGGCGCCAATGCGATAGCCAACGCCAGCGGGGTTAATACGAGTTTAGCTACGCTGGAGTAATATCGCGTCATGAAAAGCTGATTACGCATAACATCATGAAGCTGGACAAACGCGTGCTGGCGTCGTTGCGCCAAAATCGTTTACCGTGCGCAAAGATACCTGGCCGGGCGTCGCCGGGAGAGTGATCGCGCCTTTCGGCGGTACCATAGTATTCGGCAGTTTTTTCCCCGCGCTGTACAGTTCAACCATCGAAACGTAGTACGGCGAAGGGTTAGTAATCGTTAGCTGGCCGCGCTCGTTACGGCAGCGAAGCGTCGACGGGGCATGAGCTGGCGCCTCCGCCAGATTTTTCGGGCGGATAAATAGCTTAATCACGCTTTGCGTCGCAATTTGCAGGGAGTTGCCGGTCAATTTATTTTTATCGACAGAGGGTATCGCTTTACTGTTTAAATAAAATACGCTTTCGCGATCGGTCGGTAATGACGGCCCGACATACATAATACGTAATATATTTTCTTTTTTAGGCTGGATCACAAAGAGAGGCGGCGTAATGATAAAATCCGTCGAGCGTGAACCATCGGCATTGGCGACCCATGACTGAATTAAAAAAACATTGCTGGCAGAAGAATTAATAATCGGCAAGGAGGTTTGCTTACTTCCCTGCGGATAAATCACCCTGGTCGCGCCCAGCGCAATGCCTCCCGCCTGCGCGGCAAACGACAGGCCGGCCGCCGACAGCAGTAGCAATAATCGAAGGAAAATCGGTACGTTTTTTTTCATCTGCGTAATATCCTGATGCCGTCGGTTTGTTACGCGCAGTGACGCGCGTAACTCCCCTTTCTCGCCTCCCAACAGACGAGAAAAAAATCCCGATAAGGAATCAGGAATAAACCATGCTAAATGTCGCCGTCGCGGTAACATTACCAGCAGTCGCCGTACCGGTAGCGATATAATCCACGCTAAGCGGAATAACGTTTTCGCCATCGTTCAAGGTAACAGTACTGGACGATTCACCGATATTCAGCGCCTGGCCATCTGGTCCATAAAGTTGTAATGCCACATTCGTCGCCGAACCTGCCCCAGCGGTATTCGCCAGCGACCCCGGCTGGTTTGCGTCCTGTTGGCCATTAAAAATCACCGCCGCATTCTGGCTGGTCTGAGTATCGCAGTCTTCCAGTTTAATGGTGAAATCTTCTTTTTGATTCGCCACCATACCGGCCTCGGTTAATTTACTGGCGCGAACCTGGCCTAATGTCACGGTCTGATCGACAGAGTCAGCGGAAACAGAACAGGCAGCGTCAACGACCTGTCCGACAAAATTTACCGTACCGCCAGTGACGGTTGTAGTATCCGCTTGCGCGGTGGACAACATTCCGCCAAAGGCAATTGCAGAGACCATTAATGCTAGTACAGGCTTTTTCATTCAAGCTCCTTTTAAATATAAAAATGAGGGTAATCAGATTTTTTTAACGAAACGGCTGCTGATATTTCTTCACAGCAATATCACGACTTTTTCTTATGCGAAAAAAAGTGTCTTCTTGTTCTGATATAAATGTCAGAAGCAATAAAACAGCCACTCAACGTCGTGAGTTAATCTTTACGTTATAATGAGATAACGATGTTATTAATTATTAGCAAGCCAACGGCAAGTTGCAATCATCGACATTTGGTTTTATAGGACCAGGCATAACTTATTGTTTTATATTAACTTTACACCAGTCGTTCGGCCTATCTCCTTTAGCCATATTGACTTTTTAAAAATAACCTTCATAACAACCTTCAGTAAAACATTCTATTAACGATATCAGGCAAATTCAGTCGAGATATGTAAATATATCGTTGCGTATAGTACATTAATACGCCACTGGCAGTTTTCCGAGCGCCGTCAGCCGCCCATTATCAATATGGATATACCCGCCTTTTTTTAGTTCAGACAGAATCTTCATGGTCCGACTGCGCGATATCCCGGTACGCCGTTGAATAAAATTCAACACGATAATGCTTTCCCGGTAGGCCTGTGGATAAGCCCAGATTTCAGTCAGCAGCGCCCGAACTTTCAGATAAGAATCGACGCCGACTAATTCACGATCGCGCGCGCTCATCACCATCAGACGGTAAGCCAGACAACGGGCCACGTCGTGCCACAAATCGCATTCATCGGCGATTTTTATAAAATCCGGCAGGCGAACAAATCTACCGGTACAAACCGTTTCTGCGAGCAAAAAGTGTTCCGGTCGCGCGGGGACATTATAGGTAGCGCCATAGCTGTCAACCATACCCACGACCGATGGCGCAAACGATGAAGATATATGGAGTCGTTTGTCATTATGACAGAAAGAAACAACGCCAGACTCCAGTAATACAATGTAGTGTTCATCATTTGCCTGTAAATAAAACTCATCGCCGATACCCAGCGTAAACGGTTGACCAAATGGCAACAAGGCCGAAAATAAGGCATCAATCGCCGCGTGAGGTTTAGCCTGCTGAGAAAAAAGAAAAGAGTGTAATGAATTCTCATTATTATCTTTAGCAAAAGCGTCGTTCATCATTTTTTCATTAACGGTTATCTACTCAATGTAGCGCCACAGTATAACCTCTCAAAAAGTACTTAAATTAATAATAAATAACATCGCTATGCAGTATTTCTGTATTCACAAGGCACTAATACGCAATATTTTTAAGATTAAGACAATTCTTAATACAAAATGATTACAGAAAATTAATAACGAATTACGCATAAAGAATGGGAGGTCAGGGGGCGCAAGAAAAGAGATTCGAAAGAGCGCGCCTTCGAATCTCAAACTAATAGTCCAGATTAATGCAAATAAGCAGTGATATTATCTGAAATAGCGTGGAGCAGCATAATACTCTACCATTTTATCCGCCAGCCAGCCGCCGTCTTCACCGTTAGAATGGATTGTCGTAATACTGATAGTAGAACCACCGCCCCATAAGATCGAAAAGACGTTAAAGTCCGGTAGGTTCAGCGCCTGCATCTGGCCCCAGTCATACCCTTTATCTTTACGTAAAAAGTCGCCGACGGTCGGGACGCCGTAAGTCGCGCTATTTAAGGCCGTATTGAGTAGCTGCAAAGAGAGCGTGTCAGGATCGCTGCCAATGCGGGCGTCCCCCATAAAAAAGGTTCCGCCGGATGCAAAGTGCGCAGCGCTGATTTTACTGACGCCCTCTTCTACTGTAGGCATATGGCCGCCAGGGATTTGCCACAGCATGGCGGGCGTCAGCAGCGCTTTAGTCACCTGTTTGACCATCGCCAGGTAATTAAGCCAGCATGTCGCATTCCAGCCATAGTGGGCAAGCGCATCAGGACTGAAACAGTCACGCTCAAATTTATCAAACGCAATAAAGTCCGGCGCATATTCTCCGCTATAAACGCCCAGTTCATGAATAAATTCGGCGATCGCCTGCCCTTCAGCTACCGGATCAGCGGTATCGCGCAGCACCCAGTCCGCCGTTCCTGTCGCCCAGACATTCGTCTGCCAGCCAAAAGCCACATCCGGGGCAAACTGACGAACAAGATAGTTCACCGCCTGAATATAGCCGTAGAGATCGTCGCTAAACGTCGGCAACGAAGGCGCGATAAAGCCAGCCATCGCCGGTAATGCTTGTATCGCCGCCGCCAGTTGGGTATTCACCGGCACGCTGTTTTTTTGCCGTACTACGGTATAGCCATACGGTCCTTGCTGTAGCGCCCCCAGAAAATCCGGGTTAAGCACAAAGGTGGCCGGGACAGGATGCGTCTCATCTTTGTATGACTGCGCCGCCAGACACTGGGTAATAAAGTTACCAAAATGGTTACGTAGCTTTTGCGCATCCTGTAAATCCGCCAGGGCGCTACCGCCGCTGGCATTCGCGGTATAAATAACCATTACCGGCATGACGCTACGCCCGGCTTCTTTTTCTATCTGGCGCACCAGCGCAACGGTTTTATGGATCGGTAACGTCGCGTAATCCAGAAAACCATCCCCGTTCACGTCAACCTCCGCGGCCGGAACCGGATCGCCGCCGCCGTCAAAACCATCGTATTTAAACAACGCGCTAAACGGTATATCACGATAAAGAGAAACCGTCTCTGGCGCGTTAACCGTCACGCCGCCATGAGCAAGGTAATCAGGCCAACCTTTTACCTGTAGCGTCACGCCGGGCAGAAACTCCAGCGCCACATGGTTGACCTTTTGCAACAACCGTAGCGGCCCGGCCTGTTCACAGCGCCACGGCACGCTGTCGATGAAAATGTCGTCCGTCTGAACATCATACAGCCCGGGCGCAAAGCGTAATGCCAACGTCTGCCGATCGCTACCGCTCTCCAGCATTAATGAGTATTGATATTTACCGCTGCTGAACAGATAACGCTGCGGCGCGACGCCATCAGGCAGGCCCAGTAGAGTGGCATCCACCGTCACGAAACTCGCCGTGTCGATCGCTGCCTGCTGGTAAGCGACAGCAACCTCGGCAACCTGCGCCGCAGCAGGGATAAAACCCGTAAGCTGTATGGGTGCCGATATAAAGCGGTTATTAATCATCGCAGGCTGCAGATTGACCGTATAATGATGCCCCGCCAGTAGCCGGGTGATTAACTGCGGTTGGTTGGCGATAAGCGTGACGGTACGCTCATCCGCTTGCGTAGCATCGGCGATCTCAACGGTCAATTTCGCATTACCAAGCGCAGGGGCGTCAATCATCAGACGCGCGCTGGCATAACGGACAATCGGCAGACAGGATACCTGGACCTGCGCGGCGGCATCGCCGGTTTGCAGCGTAACGGTAAAAGAGGACTCGACTGGCGCGATTTGCATCTCATCATTCGCCAGTACCGGTACGGTAAGCCGATACGTTCCTGCGCTAAGATCGCCTATTGTCAGCACCTCTCCCCACTCACCGACAAAGCGCCGGGTTTCGCCGGCAGGAAACAGCAGCTCAATCGTCGGTTTAAGCGCCACGGTCTGCGTCATGGCAGGAAAATGAACGCAAATTTTTCCCTGACGGGCAGGGTCATGGGCCAACGTCACGCTCAAATCGCTGATGGCAACTGGCATCTGCGTGGCGGCCAGATAGCACTGTAATTCGGCGGTATCTCCCGCCGCCAGCATCAGCGCGCCGTCATGATTAATGGTGATGGTATTCTTCTCGATGGGCCATCCCCCATCGCTGGCCAGCGTCACGGCCTGATTCCCCAGCATTGTTCCCTGAAACGGACTGTAGGGATCGGGGTGCGCGCTGGCCGTAAAATTCAGTTGAAGCTGATTGAGATCTACCGCCTGAGCGTAGAGGTTGGTCAGCGTAAAGGTGACGCGTTGATACCAACTCGCGGTATTCAACTCGCTAACGTTAAGCGTAAGGCCGCGTCCCTGAAGGTCATTGTCCTTTTCCGGCACATCGGGTTCGGCGGGTTGTTCGTCTGCGGCGGGTATCGCTGGCGTCTCCTGATCGGATGGAGTTTCAGACTCTGCGTCTTCGGATGACGATGACGCCAGCGTCAAGGTGATGGCGGACATTTTTACCGGCACCTGCGTCGCCGCGAGGCTGAAAGAGAGCGTCCCGCGTTCGCCCGGCTGAAGAAGTAAGGCATCGCTGTTATTAATGATGATGTTGTTAGTTTCCAGCGTGCCATACGAACTCTCATTCAGCGTAAGCGGCAGATTCCCTTTGAGCGTACCGCCGCTATTTCCCCATGGATCGATGTGCCCGGAGGCCGTGAACGATATTGCGGCATGGTTCATATCGACCGCATTACCGCTCTCATTAATAAAGGTTAAGGTGATTTTTTGATACCAGCTGTTGACGTCAAATGCGCTGGCATGGATGGAAATGGTCATGGTCTACTCTTCCTCTGTCCCTGGTGGAGAAAAGCCCCGGTAAACCGGGGCTTGAATCATGAAGCCCAATACAGCGTGCTTAATGCCGTGTATTAGTAAGCACCAAGATCGGTCCATGCACCGCCGACACCGCAGTTCAGGTCAGGCTGGTTGCCCATAGACCACCATTTCACCTGATAGTTATGGCCTTTCCAGCTAACGATTTCGAAAGAACCCCAGTTTGCTCCATAAACGGTCAAAGCATCCCACTGCGCGTAAGGTGACGTTTTGTCATCTGCTGGCGTATCATCCTCAGCTGGCGTGGTATCTTCTTCCTCGTCCGGTACAGGAACGATAATCTCTTCTTCCTCTTCCGGTTCCGGTTGAACCTGAGATAGCGCAGGCACAGCCGTCAGAACAAAGCGCTGTTGAGAGGACGGTTCGTTGTAGCAGTCGCGTACAAACAGGGTGAACTGAAAGGCTGTTTTTTCGCTAACTTCCGGTACCACAACCTCAATGATTTCTGCCGTTTTGTCTGCCACAGCGATTTGAGAAGGCACGCCCCAGCTAAAGGACAATTCATCACTATCTTCATCAGAAGAACCTGCGCCAGACAGCTGTACCGTAGATCCGCCTACGACCAGCAGTTCAATCGCCGCTTTCGGCGCGTGGTTGACTTTCTGCGCGTCGTCGCTATCGCTCTGTTCTTCACCATTTTCTACATTGATACCTTCGAAGTAGAACGGTTCCATATCAATAACTTCAGATTCGATTTCATAACCCAGACCTTCACGCACGGCGTTAACCAGCACGCCGTTGTCCTGATCGATAGTCCAGGTAAACACGCCGCCCAGGCCCAGTTTCGCTGCATATTCGCCTTTTGCTTTGACAGTACGCGGCGTATCCAGGGATAAAAACAGTTTGGATTCCGGGCTATACAGGTAGTCAGCGTCAGCGACCTGGTCGGTGTAAACGTTGAAACCGTTACGACCTTTCTGGTTTTCCAGATCCAGGTAGCTATAAATGACGTCATACCATTCGCTGGTGCCGGATTCGAAAGAACCTGTAGTGTCACCTGTTCCCGGGTTATAAGAACCTTTCAGCGGCGACAGGGATTCAATTTCTGCCTGACGAGCGTTACGGGTATAGCCGGCATAACCGATGTTGATACGGTCAGCGGAGAAACCTTCCGCCAGCAGGTGATCAACGATGGTTTCGACAGCCCAGCCGCCCTCTTCCAGCGCTTTGCGGTTGGTGTGGTGGCCCAGCGTTTCCGCCCACGGCGTACCGAAGAAGTCATAGGTCATCAGGTTGATGCCATACAGGCCGGCAGCCAGCAGATCTTTTACTTTAGCGTGATCAAAAATCGTGGTCACTGCGGAAGCAGCGATAGAGATCTTCACATTGCTCAGACCAGCGGAATCCAGCTGTTTACGCAGTTCGGCAATCAGCAGCGCGTAGTTAGCGCCATCTTCCGGACCAAACGGGTTGCCCGCCCCTTCATCGTTCGGGTATTCCCAGTCAATATCCACTTCGCTGAACATCGGGAACTGTTTGAACAGTTTCACCACGCCTTTGGCGAAGATTTTACGAGAAGAGTCAGAAGCGGCGGTTTCGTGGAACCCGTTACTCATGCTCCAGCCGCCGATACTCATGGAGAGCGCCAGCGTGTGACCTGCGGCTTTCGCTTTTGCCTGCATATCACGCAGTGCGCCCAGCATACCTTTGGCGTTAGCCTGGGTCACGGTTTTCGGATCAACATCCCAGCCGCTGGTTTCAAAACCCAGGTTGATATAAGACTGGAAATCGCCCCACGGATCGAGGAAGGTCGGCTCATATTTCACTTTGCCGCACTGTGCTGCCGCTTCTGCTACGACATCGCGGTTTTCTTTATCAATTTTTCTGAAACCGGTGATGCCAACAAAGCCGAAAATCAGTTTGTCATAAGCCGTCGGTGAAACGTTGGTTAAATCATAACCACGGCCCGGTTGGGACATATTGCCTTGCAGACGGCTGTCATACTGTGACCAGTCGGTGTAATAACCGAATACCTTCGGTTTAGTCGTGGAATTTTTATATTTATTGTATACCGGTTTCGCAACACGAGCGGAAGTATAGCTTATTTTATCATCGCTTGTTGCAGGGTCAAAACCATTCGCTGCATGGGTAGTTTCAGTAATTGTATCGCCTTGAATCAGTTTGCTTGTAGCCATTTTCAAATTTCCTTTTACGTTTCAAAATTGTCGCAGCTCGTTCTGCGGGGTCCATAATCGTTACAGGCATAAAAAATAGCTAATCACAAAACATCATCTTTTTAGATGATATAAAAATCATAAAAATGAGGTTAACAACACCGTCTACCGAAGAGAAAACAACACCTCTCAGCGCCCGCTTAGTCCGTTCTGGTGAGAACATAGTAAATATCATTTATCATGTAATTAAATATCATTTAATTACAATGAAATAATGTGATTACACTCGCTATAGACAATGACAATACAATAAAACCAGTGACATTTATTGGATTAAGACATTTCTCATACAATATAGTCACCACAGACAACCAGGATGTACATTTCTAAAGGAAGACGTTATGAAAACTTATATCATTAATAGCAACTGCATTTACAATGAAGGTAAATATGAACTGAGGACGGTCTCAAATTCACAGGTTATTAAAATGACTGCGATGAGAGCCAAATGTCTCAGTTTCATCATCGAGAATGCTCATCTGGAGATTATCGAGCGACAAAAAATAACCACCGCGTTATGGGGAAGTCGAAGCCACTATGTTAATGATGCAAATCTAACGCAGATTCTCTATTTAATCAGACGTGACCTTAAAGCGCTTGGTATTAACGATCTTTTTATTACCATTCCAAGACAAGGCCTCAAAGTTAATAGTGATATCGCCATTATCGCGACGGATAGCGAAACAAAGGGAAGAAAAAAACAGATTGTACGGCAAACCATCGCTGCCCTGACGACCGTATTTTCAGTAACGTTAGGTTCTCTCATGTATCTGCATATTCACTAAGCGAAGGAAAGGGAAGATGAATCCAATTATAGATGGAATTATTGCGCTTGAAGGCGGTTACGTATTTAACCCTAAAGATAAAGGCGGCGCCACCCATTGGGACATTACCGAAGCCACGGCGCGAGCGCATGGCTACGCTGGCGATATGCGGGATCTGACCCGCGCTGAAGCCTACGCGATTCTCGAAGAGGATTACTGGATAAAACCAGGCTTTGATGTCATCTCGACGCTATCGTGGCCAGTCTCCTTCGAGCTGTGCGATGCGGCAGTCAACATAGGCGCTTACCACCCCAGCGCGTGGCTGCAACGCTGGTTGAACGTCTTTAATCACGAAGGTAAACGCTACCCGGATATTCATGTGGATGGCAATATTGGCCCGCGGACGCTTGCCGCTCTCGAACATTATTTGGCCTGGCGAGGCCAGGAAGGGGAAGCCGTTTTGGTGAAAGCCCTCAATTGCAGTCAGGGCACGTACTACTTAAACGTTGCTGAAAAAAACCACAATAACGAACAATTTATTTATGGCTGGATCAAGAATAGAGTGACCTAGACCCGGCTGAAAAAAGACGCGTAAAAGGCTCACGGATGAGCCTGATACTGCGAATGATAATTAATCTGAATTATTTCCTTCGATAATTTTTTTAATCCGCCGCCCAAGAATTTTTAAGATCGGACTCGCGAAAACACCGCCTAAGCCTGCCGCCAACAGAACAATGTTGAAACTGCATTCTTTTTCGATTGCAATCGCGCTTAACAAGAAACTGGTGAAGCAGGAAATCACGATCTGCGTTAAGCAATATTTTATACTTTCATGAGAACTATTATATTCTGTCTTATCTTTGCGTAAAAGATAGCTGACAAAGCCTCCCCACGCGCCAATCGAAATAATAGTGAGTAAGATCTCTAGCTCCAATAGCACAACTTCTGTTGTCGACACATGGTTGGGAATAGACATTTTAACACTCCGAAATCATTATAAATGAATAATTAACACAAGGAGTGTAAGCGCCCTGTCAGAAGGGTAAAAATCAAAGCACATCATTTAAAACCATATTAAATCAAAGAGTAAAAATGAGGTGTATTAGCGACGGAAGGAGGAAAGCGTTTGTAACATACTTACCATCTCATTAATCGTCGATATATTTCTACTATTTTTATTCCAGGATGCATAGACCTGAACTGACTTCAAAGCCAGTTCGGGCGGAGGCTGAATAAATTTAATGTCATATTTACGATGATTTTTATAAAAAAGCGCTAATTTCAAAGGCATCAATGCAATCAATGAGGTTCGTTCGATCATGCTCATCAAACCGTTAAGCGAATCACTGCGATAGCCGACAATACGCCTGCCAGTATAGTAAAGCTCATCCTTAAATAACTCGCTATCATGATATATCACTGAAGCCCCCATCCCCGGCTGATATAACGCATGACGCGAAGAATAAAAATGATGTAGCGATAGCTGTGAGAGGGTACTCAGCATGTGTTTACTGCTACAGATACAAACAAATGATTTAAAACTATCAATAATTTGATTCTCTATGCCGGACTCCAGCAAAGGTTCGGCACCAATCAACAGATCGCCTTGCGCAGTAAACAGAAGTTCGCTGATACGCTCCCGATTCATATTTCTGACAGAGAAATGATTTATCAAAATACGGTCAAAAATATCGCTGTTATAGAGCTGAGAAAGATAATAGCTTTCAACAATATCACTGCCTAATAACGTTATCTGGAACGCTTCATCTTTTTTGCTATTACAGAGAAATGTGTCATCCACCAGTTTCATCACCTGACTGAAATTTTGGTGAATGTCGACAGCCTTAGCTGTGGGGATGAGCCCGCCTTTCCCTCTGCTAAACAGTTCTTCCGGGTAATAACTCTGCAGGCGCTTTAACGCCATAGAGACGGCAGCCGGTGTAATGCCTAGCTTTTTTGCCGCCATAGCCGCATTTCCTGACAAAATAACAGCGTCAAGAATTTTGATTAAATTATAATCAAAGCTCTTGTTGGCACCTTTCGATCCCATTCGCTGTCTGCCTCCGGAAACTAAAAAAAGCAATATAGATAATACTCAAGATAAATCAATTCACAGCATCTAAAAAAGCAATCGTTAATGTCATCACATCACGTTTTTTTAAAGAATAAGCGTATACAAAACTGCTGATTAACATCAATTTGTTTATCAGTAAAAACAAAATATCAACAAATGAGAGGATACGATGCGTTTAACAGAGGCCTGGGCGCGTACAGGCAGAAAAAAGCCCGGATAAACACCCGGGCTGAAGAAAAATACAACGGGAAAAAGATTAGCGAGTCAAATCGTCAAAGAATTTTTTCACGCCGTCAAAGAAGCTTTTTGAACGCGGGCTGTTTTTCTCTCCCGTCGGGCCGCCAAAACTTTCCTGAAGATCTTTTAGCAATTGCTTCTGTTTTTCGCTCAGACCGACCGGCGTTTCAACCACCACACGGCACAGCAAATCGCCCTGCGCGCCACCGCGTACGGACTTCACGCCTTTGCCGCGCATACGGAACAACTTGCCCGTTTGTGTTTCGCTCGGTACTTTCAGCATCACGCGACCATCTAACGTCGGCACTTCAATTTCACCGCCCAGCGCCGCCATCGCAAAGTTGATCGGCACTTCGCAATAAAGATTATTGCCTTCACGCTCGAAAATAGGGTGTTGTTTCACCTGGACCTGAACGTACAAGTCGCCTGCCGGTGCGCCATGCTCGCCCGCTTCGCCCTCGCCTGCCAGACGAATACGATCGCCGGTATCCACGCCCGCCGGGATTTTAACGGACAGAGTTTTACTCTTTTCAACACGCCCATGACCGTGGCATTTATGGCACGGATCTTTGATCAGCGTACCGCGTCCCTGACAGTGTGGGCAGGTCTGCTGTACAGCAAAGAATCCCTGGCGCATCTGTACCTGACCAGAACCATGACAGGTCGGACAGGTTTGCGGTTGCGTACCAGCTTTCGCGCCGCTGCCGTGGCAAACGTCGCACTCCTCCAGCGTCGGAATACGGATCTCTTTGGTCACGCCACGCACCGCTTCTTCCAGGGTGAGATCCATGTTATAACGCAAATCAGCCCCACGCGCCGCACGTTGGCGACCACGCCCGCCGCCAAAGATATCGCCAAAAACGTCACCAAAAATATCACTGAAATCAGCGCCGCCATTAAAGCCGCCGCCAAATCCGCCGCCCATACCGCCTTGTTCAAACGCGGCGTGACCATACTGATCGTAGGCTGCGCGTTTTTGCGCATCGGTCAGCACTTCATAGGCTTCTTTAATCTCTTTAAATTTAGCTTCGGCCTCTTTATCACCCTGATTGCGGTCCGGATGATATTTCATGGCCAGGCGCTTATACGCCTTTTTGATTTCACGCTCTTCCGCTGTTTTGGAAACGCCTAAAATCTCGTAGTAATCTCTTTTCGCCATCTCTTTTTATCTGCCCTTAACATGCATACACGGGCGGAGAGGAAACCTCTTCGCCCGTGCCAGTAATTACCCGTTCAAAGGGCGATTATTTTTTATCTTTTACTTCTTCAAACTCAGCGTCGACAACGTCGTCATCTTTCGCGTTGTTTGCAGAAGCGTCAGCGGAGCCAGCCTGCTGCTGCGCATGTTGCTGCTGAGCGATTTCCATCAGTTTCTGGGAAACCTGCGCCAGTTCCTGCATTTTCGCTTCGATAGCGGCTTTATCTTCGCCTTTCAGGGCAGTTTCCAGCGCGCTCAGGGCAGACTCGATAGCGGTTTTGTCATCAGCCGGCAGTTTATCGCCTGCTTCTTCAACCTGCTTACGGGTGCTGTGCAGCAGATGGTCGCCCTGGTTACGGGTCTGAACCAGCTCTTCGAACTTGCGGTCGGATTCAGCGTTCGCTTCTGCATCGCGAACCATTTTCTGAATTTCTTCCTCGTTCAGACCAGAAGATGCCTTGATGGTGATCTTCTGCTCTTTACCGCTATTTTTGTCTTTCGCGGAAACGTGCAGGATACCGTCAGCATCGATATCGAAGGTAACTTCGATCTGCGGCATACCGCGCGGCGCCGGGTTGATACCATCCAGGTTGAACTGACCCAGAGATTTGTTATCAGACGCACGTTTACGCTCACCCTGCAGCACATGGATGGTTACCGCAGACTGGTTGTCTTCCGCAGTAGAGAACACCTGGCTGTGCTTGGTCGGGATGGTGGTGTTTTTGGTGATAAGCGGAGTCATCACGCCACCCATCGTTTCGATACCCAGAGACAGCGGGGTAACGTCCAGCAGCAGCACATCTTTCACGTCGCCGGTCAGAACGCCGCCCTGAACCGCTGCGCCGATAGCCACAGCTTCGTCCGGGTTAACGTCTTTACGCGGCTCTTTACCAAAGAATTCAGCCACTTTTTTCTGCACCATTGGCATACGAGTCTGACCGCCAACGAGGATCACGTCGTTGATATCAGACACGGACAGGCCAGCGTCCTGCAGTGCGACTTTCAGCGGCTCGATAGAACGGTTCACCAGATCTTCAACCAGGCTTTCCAGTTTCGCACGAGTCACTTTGATGTTCATGTGTTTCGGACCGGTGGCATCTGCGGTAATGTACGGCAGGTTCACGTCGGTCTGCTGCGCAGAAGACAGCTCGATTTTGGCTTTTTCTGCGGCTTCTTTCAGGCGCTGCATTGCCAGCGGATCGTTACGCAGGTCAATGCCCTGATCTTTCTTAAACTCGTCAACGAGGTAGTTGATCAGGCGGGTATCGAAGTCTTCACCACCCAGGTGGGTATCACCGTTGGTTGCCAGAACTTCAAAGGTTTTTTCGCCATCAACTTCGTCGATTTCGATAATAGAGATATCGAAAGTACCACCACCGAGGTCGTAAACCGCGATAGTACGGTTGCCGACTTCTTTATCCAGACCGTAAGCCAGCGCTGCGGCAGTCGGTTCGTTGATGATACGTTTAACTTCCAGCCCCGCGATACGACCAGCATCTTTGGTAGCCTGACGCTGCGCATCGTTAAAGTAAGCCGGTACGGTGATAACCGCTTCAGTTACCGGTTCGCCCAGATAATCTTCAGCCGTTTTCTTCATTTTCTTCAGCACTTCGGCAGAAATCTGCGGCGGCGCCATTTTCTGACCTTTCACATCAAGCCATGCGTCGCCGTTGTCGGCGCCGATGATTTTGTACGGCATGATAGAAACGTCACGTTGAACTTCTTCGTCCTGGAAGCGGCGGCCAATCAGGCGTTTAATCGCAAACAGGGTGTTTTGCGGGTTTGTCACTGCCTGACGTTTAGCCGGCTGACCAACCAGAGTTTCACCATCCTGGGTATAAGCAATGATAGAAGGCGTAGTGCGATCGCCCTCGGCGTTCTCCAGCACGCGTGCCTGCGTTCCATCCATAATCGCTACACAAGAGTTGGTAGTACCCAGGTCGATACCAATAATTTTACCCATCTAAACGTCTCCACTAAAAATTCGGTCATCATGTGGTTGTGAATCTGTAATAAGGGCGAAACGTGCGGTTTCAACTACCCTGAATCGTTTTTTTTCAGACTCACCACTGCGGTTGACTACAAGATGGGGTCGTAACCCACGTCATCAAGGGGGAGATGAAAAAATTTTTTAATGACGAGAGGGCGCGATGGAAAACCAGACAGATAAATATTCATGAAATAAATTAAACAACGAATACCATTCACGGAAAAATTGTAATAAAAAGAAAAGATTACAAAACTGAATCGTTGCCATGAGCAGAGTATGATAGACGGTAATTGCTTATTGAACCCGTCAAAGAGAAATTCCATGCGATCTGTGTTAACGATTTCCGCCGGCCTGCTTTTCGGCCTGGCGTTAAGTAGCGTCGCGCACGCGAACGACCATAAAATACTGGGTGTTATTGCCATGCCCAGAAATGAAACGAACGATCTCGCGCTGAAAATTCCCGTCTGCCGCATCGTGAAGCGCATTCAACTCACGGCGGATCACGGCGACATCGAACTTAGCGGCGCATCCGTCTATTTTAAAACTGCGCGTAGCGCCAGCCAAAACCTGAACGTCCCTTCCTCAATCAAAGAGGGCCAGACGACAGGCTGGATCAATATTAATAGCGATAACGACAACAAACGCTGCGTATCAAAGATTACCTTCTCAGGTCATACGGTAAATTCTTCCGATATGGCGAGACTTAAAGTCATTGGCGACGATTAATCGCTGTTATTTCTATTCCAAAAGCCAGACTGAAAATGAACGTCACCTATTTACACGACGAGGATTTAGACTTTCTTCAGCATTGTAGCGAAGAACAACTCGCCGATTTCGCCCGTTTGCTGACGCATAACGAAAAGGGCAAGGCTCGCTTGTCAAGCGTCCTTAGTCATAACGAGCTGTTCAAAGCGATGGAAGGTCACCCGGAGCAACACCGCCGTAACTGGCAGCTCATTGCCGGCGAGTTTCAGCATTACGGCGGCGACAGTATCGCCAACAAATTGCGCGGACACGGAAAACAGTACCGCGCGATTCTGCTGGATGTCGCAAAACGGCTAAAACTCAAAGCAGATAAAAGCATGTCGACGTTTGAAATAGAACAGCAACTACTGGAGCATTTTTTACGTCATACCTGGCAGAAGATGGACGCGGCGCATAAGCAGGAATTTCTGCAAGCCGTAGACGCCAAAGTTTCTGAACTGGAAGAACTGCTGCCGCTGCTCATGAAAGATCGCCGTCTGGCAAAAGGGGTCTCCCACCTGCTTTCCACCCAGCTTACCCGCATTTTGCGTACCCATGCCGCAATGAGCATCCTGGGTCACGGATTACTGCGCGGCGCAGGTCTTGGCGGCCCGGTCGGCGCGGCGTTAAACGGCGTCAAAGCGATGAGCGGCAGCGCGTATCGCGTGACTATTCCGGCGGTGTTGCAAATAGCCTGCCTGCGACGAATGATGGCAGCCGTTCAGGCGTGAATGCCCTCACAGGGGGAAATATTTTCTTTTCCCCCTTATTAGATCATAGACAGTCCTCTTCCCCCTGATTATTATGCCGCGCCCCGAATACGGAACTCGTTATTCTGGGAAACTATTTCACCATTCAATTATGATGATTTTGAGGAATTATGGGCAACACTAAGTTGGCTAATCCGGCACCGCTGGGCCTGATGGGCTTCGGCATGACCACCATTCTGCTTAACCTGCACAATGCCGGTTTTTTCGCCCTGGACGGTATTATTCTGGCGATGGGGATTTTCTACGGCGGTATCGCGCAAATTTTTGCCGGTCTGCTGGAGTACAAAAAAGGCAATACCTTTGGTTTAACGGCCTTTACCTCTTACGGTTCGTTCTGGCTGACGCTGGTCGCTATCCTGCTGATGCCGAAAATGGGCCTGACGGATGCGCCTGACGCTCAGCTACTCGGCGCTTATTTAGGTCTGTGGGGCGTGTTCACGCTGTTTATGTTCTTCGGTACGCTGAAAGCCGCCCGCGCGCTGCAATTTGTTTTCCTGAGCCTGACCGTACTGTTCGCTCTGCTGGCGGTCGGCAATATCACCGGTAACGAAGCCATTATCCATATCGCAGGCTGGGTTGGTCTGGTTTGCGGCGCCAGCGCTATTTATCTGGCGATGGGTGAAGTGCTAAACGAGCAATTTGGCCGCACTATTCTGCCAATCGGCGAAGCGCACTAAATCTCTTTTATTCCTCCCGCACCGGGAGGAATAACCCTACTATCAGTATCTTCCGGTCAGGATGACATATTCTCACGTCTGGCGCTCTTCGGACGGAAAGCGGCAACCACTTCCGGCGCGGTTTCGACATACGGCCCGTCAAGCAGCTGTATGCAATACGGCACGCTCGCAAAAATGCCCGGCACGCTAACGCTGCCATCGTCCGCTTTTACGCCTTCCAGCGTTTCTTTGATCGATTTTGGCTGTCCAGGCAGATTAAGAATTAACGCCTGTTTACGGATAACGCCCACCTGGCGGGAAAGAATGGCTGTCGGCACAAAGCGCAGGCTGATCTGGCGCATCTGCTCGCCAAAACCTGGCATTTCACGGTCAGCGATGGCAAGGGTCGCGTCCGGCGTGACGTCGCGACGTGCCGGACCGGTACCGCCAGTGGTCAGCACCAGATGACAGCTCATCTCATCGACCAGTTCACACAACGTTTGCTCGATAATTTCCTGTTCATCAGGAATTAAGCGCCGTTGGACCTCGAAAGGCGTGGTCAGTGCAGAAGCGAGCCACTCCTCAAGCGCAGGAATGCCTTTATCCTGGTAAACGCCGCTTGAAGCGCGGTCGGAGATAGAAACTAAGCCAATACGTAAGGTATCCATAATTATTCCGTTAAAACAGTCTCGTTAAACAGAATGATACACTGCGAAGGGAAGGACAGACAGGTTTCAGAAGAGGTAGCGTGACCCATATCAGGGCCACGCGTTAATGATTACAGCAGATCGCCGATCATTTTTTCCAGTTTTTCCTGGTCTACCGCAAACTTACGGATACCATCCGCCAGTTTGTCAACCGCCATCGGATCCTGGTGATGCTGCCACAGGAACTCGGCTTCGGTAATGCGTTCCGGACGCGCTTTGACTTCGCCGGAGAAAGAGAGCTTACGCTCAATCGCCCCTTCGCTTTCCGCCAGTTCTTTCAGCAATGCCGGCGCGATAGTCAGACGGTCGCAGCCCGCCAGCTCCAGAATTTCGCCTACGTTACGGAAGCTTGCGCCCATAACGACGGTTTCGTAACCATGCTGTTTGTAGTACTCGTAGATTTCCGTTACGGAAACCACGCCCGGATCTTCAGCTGGCGCATAGTCTTTCTTGTCGGTATTGGCTTTATACCAGTCAAGAATACGACCTACGAACGGCGAGATCAGGTAGACGCCCGCTTCGGCGCACGCACGCGCCTGCGCGAAGGAGAACAGCAGCGTCAGGTTACAGTTGATGCCTTCTTTTTCCAGCTGTTCGGCTGCGCGAATGCCCTGCCAGGTGGACGCCAGCTTGATCAGGATACGATCGTTGCTGATACCCGCATCATTGTAGAGTTTAATGATACGTTTTGCTTTGGCGATAGACGCTTCAGTGTCATAAGACAGACGCGCGTCAACTTCGGTAGAAATACGCCCCGGCACCAGCTTTAGGATTTCCAGGCCAATATTCACCGCCAGCTTATCGGTCGCGTCAACAACCTGCTGCGCGCGGTTGCTGCTCTGCTGTTTCGCCCAGGCGACAGCATCGTCAATCAGCTTACGATATTCCGGGATTTGCGCTGCGTTAAGAATGAGAGAAGGGTTAGTTGTAGCATCCTGCGGCTGGTACAGCTTCATTGCCGCGATATCTCCGGTATCAGCCACTACGGTGGTGAACTGACGAAGGGAGGTCAATTTGTCCGTCATGATAGAGTTTCTCTTTAAACAGCTTGTTAGGGGATGTAACCGGTCTACCCTGATGATAACACGACGCACTCACAGCGCAACCGCCTACATGCACCTGGCTGCCCTTGTGCACTGTTTGCGTATCTGCCGACGGTTGATGCGCAATTAAAGGATACCGCCGTATTTATGGTAAACTGCCGTTAATATTAGTCTGACAAGGTCATCTACATCATGGGTCACGCTTATACAGGATTATCAAAGCGTGCCGGCATCAACAAGAGGGACGTTAATGCCTGAGTTTTTCAGTTTTATTAACGAAATACTCTGGGGCTCGGTAATGATTTACCTGCTGCTCGGCGCAGGATGTTGGTTTACCTGGCGTACCGGATTCATTCAGTTTCGTTATATTCGCCAATTTGGCCGCAGTCTGAAAGGCAGCCTTAGCCCGCAGCCAGGCGGCCTGACGTCATTTCAGGCGCTGTGTACCAGCCTCGCGGCGCGGATTGGCAGCGGTAATCTGGCCGGCGTGGCGCTGGCTATCGCCGCAGGCGGTCCCGGCGCGGTATTCTGGATGTGGGTCTCGGCCATCATTGGCATGGCGACCTCCTTCGCCGAGTGTTCGCTTGCCCAGCTTTATAAAGAACGTGACCCGACAGGCCAGTTCCGCGGCGGCCCGGCGTGGTATATGGCGCGCGGGCTGGGAATGCGCTGGATGGGCGTGGTTTTCGCCCTCTTTCTGCTCGTCGCCTACGGGTTGATTTTTAATAGCGTGCAGGCGAATGCCGTCTCACGCGCGCTCCATTTCGCCTTCAACATTCCGCCACTTATCTCCGGCATTGCTCTGGCGTTCTGTGCCCTGTTAATTATCATTCGCGGCATAAAAGGCGTCGCCCGCCTGATGCAATGGCTGATTCCCCTCATCGCGTTATTGTGGGTCGCCGGCAGCGTATTCATTTGCTTCTGGCATATTGAGCAAATGCCTGGCGTTATCGCCTCGATAGTCAAAAGCGCATTTGGCTGGCAGGAAGCCGCGGCAGGCGCAGCCGGATATACGCTCACTCAGGCTATTACCAGCGGTTTTCAGCGTGGGATGTTCTCTAATGAAGCGGGTATGGGGTCAACGCCTAATGCGGCCGCGGCGGCAACGTCGTATCCCCCTCACCCAGTCGCGCAGGGGATTGTGCAAATGATTGGCGTATTCAGCGACACCATTATCATCTGTACCGCCAGCGCGATGATTATCCTGCTGGCGGGGAATCACGCGTCCCACTCGTCAACAGAAGGCATTCAGCTTCTCCAACATGCAATGGTTTCGTTGACCGGTGAATGGGGCGCCAGTTTTGTCGCGCTTATCGTCATTCTGTTCGCGTTCAGTTCTATCGTCGCCAACTATATTTACGCTGAAAACAATCTGTTTTTTCTGCGGTTACATAACGCAAAGGCCATCTGGCTATTACGCCTTGCGACGCTTGGCATGGTTATCGCCGGTACGCTTATCAGTTTTCCGCTGATATGGCAGCTCGCTGACATGATCATGGCCTGTATGGCCATTACCAATCTGACGGCGATTTTGTTGCTCTCACCGGTGGTGTATACCCTCGCCAGCGATTATCTGCGACAACGGAAACTGGGCGTAAGACCGCAGTTCGATCCGCGGCGCTTCCCGGATATCGAACCACAACTGGCGCCAGATACCTGGGATGCGGCATCGCGCGATTAAGCCGACAATCGCAACCATCGGTCAACTCTGCGGCGTTTTTTTGCTAAAGTCGCAGAAAATTCCCTGCAAGGACTGGATATGCTGATTCTGATTTCACCTGCAAAAACGCTTGATTATCAAAGCCCGCTGGCCACGACCCGCTATACCCAGCCGGAGCTGTTGGATCACAGCCAGCAGCTTATTCAACAGGCCCGCCAGCTTTCGGCGCCGCAAATTTCCAGGCTGATGGGAATTAGCGACAAACTGGCGGATCTCAACGCCACGCGTTTTCATGACTGGCAGCCTCATTTTACGCCGGATAATGCACGCCAGGCGATTCTGGCGTTCAAAGGCGATGTTTATACCGGCCTACAGGCGGAAACGTTCAACGACGCGGATTTTGATTTTGCTCAACAGCATCTGCGTATGCTCTCTGGCTTGTATGGCGTATTGCGCCCGCTGGATTTAATGCAGCCTTATCGTCTGGAGATGGGGATTCGCCTGGAGAATCCGCGCGGCAAAGATCTTTATCAATTCTGGGGCGATATCATTACCGATAAGCTCAACGAAGCGCTTGAGGCGCAGGGCGATCGGGTGGTGGTGAATCTGGCCTCCGAGGAATATTTTAAATCGGTGAAGCCGAAGAAACTGAATGCCGAACTGATTAAGCCCGTGTTCCTTGATGAGAAAAACGGCAAGTTTAAGGTGATAAGCTTCTACGCCAAAAAAGCGCGCGGACTGATGAGCCGTTTTATTATTGAAAACCGCTTAACGAAGCCGGAACAGCTTACCGCGTTTGACCGTGAAGGGTATTTCTTTGATGAAGAAACCTCCACACAAGACGAGCTGGTCTTTAAACGCTACGAGCAGTAACGGCATCGCCGGATGGCGGTTACGCCTTATCCGGCCTACAAATCGACACCACCCCATAGGCCCGGTAAGCGACAGCGCCACCGGGCGCAATGGTTACTGGCGGGTCATCATCAGCTTACGCAGGGCGGCAAAATCCGCAGGCAAATGATGTGAAAGCAGCGGCAGGTCGGCGCGTTCGGCGAGCGCTTCAGGCAAGGCCAGAGTTTCTCCCAGAATGGACTCCACGCTTTCTTTAAACTTCGCCGGATGCGCCGTTCCGAGAAACAAGCCATACTCGCCAGGGTTTAACTGGTCGCGTAATGCCCGATACGCTACCGCCGCATGAGGTTCCGAGATATAACCTTTCGCTTTCAGCTCGCGCATCGTCTGCTGTGTCGTAGTATCATCCACCGCCGCATAGCCCAGCTCAGTCAGGCGCCAGATTTTACGGCGGAATAGCTCCTCCACGCGCGGCCAGTTATTCGGCTGGCTGACATCCATCGCATTCGACAGGGTCGCCTGCGTCGCTTTCGGCGCCCACTTCCCGTCATGCAGAAAACGCGGCACCGTGTCGTTGACGTTGGTAGCGGCGATAAAGCGTTTCACCGGCAGGCCTAACGACTTCGCCAGCAGTCCTGCCGTCAAATCGCCAAAGTTGCCGCTGGGGACGGAGATCACCAGTTGGTTACGCGCCCCCTGCGGCAGTTGCGCCACGGCTTCAAAGTAGTAGCAAATTTGCGCCAACAGGCGGCTGATATTAATTGAATTAGCCGAATTCAGCCCCAGCGCCGTTTTCAGTTCTTCGTCATCAAATGCCTGTTTCACCAGCGCCTGGCAAGCGTCGAAATCGCCGTCGATCGCCACGGTTTCAATGTTGCCGCCCAGAGTACAGAACAGTTTTTCCTGCAACGGACTGATTTTACCGCGCGGGTAGAGAATGACGACCCGCACATTTTCCAGGCCATAGAACGCGTGAGCCACCGCCGCGCCGGTATCACCTGACGTTGCGGTCAGAATCGTCACCGGTTTGTCGCCGCTGATATGCGTCAGCATTTGCGCCATAAAACGCCCGCCGAAGTCTTTAAAGGCCAGCGTCGGACCATGGAACAGCTCCAGGCAACCGACATCGCTTTCTACCTGCGCTACCGGCGCCGGGAACGCAAACGCCGCGCGGACGCGCTCTTCCAGAATTTGCTGCGGTATTTCATCGCCAATAAATGCCGAGAGGATCTTTGCGCTACGGCTGACAAAGTCCTGGTTGAGCATCTCATCAATTTCCGTCAGGCTAAACTCCGGCAGATCGTGCGGAAAAAAAAGTCCCTGCTGTTTGCCCAGTCCTTGCGTGACGGCCTGCGCAAAGCTGACCTGCTCATTATGGTCTTTCAGATTATAGAGTTTCATTGATTATCCCACTACTCGTGCGCCCGCCGTATCCAGCCGGCAAATATGAACGAAGCCTTCCTGATTTTGCAGATAATGTTTGCTCAGCCAGTCCGCGACGCGCTGCGCCGTCTCCGGTTTATCGCATAGCGCAAACAGCGTCGGCCCCGACCCGGAAATCCCGCTCGCCAGCGCGCCGATCTCCGACACCGCCTGCCGCGCCTGGCTAAAGCCCGGCAGTAAACGCGCGCGGTATGGTTCGGCAATAACATCTTTCATCAGCGCGGCGGCAAGCTGCGGCTGCCGCGAGTAACAGGCGTGAATAAAACCGGCCAGATGCCGTCCATGCGCAATGCAATCCTGACGGCGATACTGCGCAGGCAAAATGGCCCGTGCTTCTGCGGTGGAAACTTTAATGCCCGGATAAGCCAGTACCCATAGCCACTCATCAAAGCCCGGCACCTGCTGACTAATAATGCCGTTTTCTTCAATCATCAACTGCATACCGCCAAGAAAGCACGGCGCGACGTTATCGTAATGGATGCTGCCGGAGATACGGCCTTCCAGCTCGCCCATCAGCGCCAACAGACGCGTGTCGTTTAACGGTTTGCCGCAGTGCTCATTCATCGCGACCAGCGCGGCGACGACGGAACAGGCGCTGGACCCTAACCCGGAACCAATCGGCATATTTTTTTCCAGCGTCATCGCCACCGGGATGGTTTTCCCCAATGCCTGGCAAAAACGTTCCCAGCACTGATAAACAATATTTTCACGCGGCTCCGGCGGCAGTTTATCGGCAAATCGCCCCAGGTTATGCAGACGGAAATGGTCCGCTGCTTCAACGGATACCACATCGCCCAACAACGTGCCGTCAACGGGTGTGACGGCCGCGCCCAACACGTCGAAACCGACGCTCATGTTCGCGCTGGAAGCCGGGGCATACACTTTCACCATGTTAAACTCCTAACTTCCATGAGAGGGTCCGTAACAGATCGGCAAACACGCCCGCCGCCGTCACATCATTGCCTGCGCCGTAGCCGCGCAGCACCAACGGCAAGGGCTGATAATAGTGGCTGTAGAACGCCAGCGCGTTTTCACCGTTTTTCACTTTGAAGAGCGGATCGTTACCATCAACTTCGGCAATCTTCACGCGGCACACGCCATCCTCTTCGATATTGCCCACATAGCGCAATACCTTACCTTCATCACGAGCTTTTGCCACACGGGCGGCAAACGCATCGTCAAGCTGCGGCAGATGCGCCATAAAGGTGGTCACATCGCCGGAGGCGTCAAACCCGTCCGGCAACACCGGTTCAATCACAATATCGGAAAGCTCCAGCTCGCGGCCCGTCTCGCGGGCGAGGATCAACAGTTTACGCGCCACATCCATACCGGAAAGATCGTCGCGCGGATCGGGTTCGGTATAGCCCATTTCGCGCGCCAGAGCGGTCGCCTGTGAGAGACTCATCCCCTCTTCCAGTTTACCGAAAATAAAAGAGAGCGACCCGGAAAGAATGCCGGAAAATTTTTGCAGTTCATCACCCGCATTCAGCAGATTTTGCAGGTTTTCGATCACCGGCAAACCGGCACCGACGTTGGTGTCATACAAGAATTTGCGCCGTGATTGCGCGGCGGCGAAACGTAGCTGATGGTAGTAGTCCATCGACGAGGTGTTCGCTTTCTTGTTTGGCGTCACCACATGGAATCCTTCACGCAGGAAGTCGGCATACTGGTCGGCCACCGCCTGACTGGAGGTACAATCAACAATCACCGGATTGAGTAGATGATATTCTTTCACCAGGCGAATTAAGCGTCCCAGATTGAACGGCGCGTTCGCTTGCGCCAGTTCCGCCTGCCAGTTGTCAAGATTCAGGCCATGCACATTGGTTAGCAACGCCTTTGAGTTTGCCACGCCGCACACGCGTAGATCGATGTGCTTGTTCTTCAGCCAGGTTTGCTGACGTTTAAGCTGTTCCAGTAGCGCGCCGCCGACGCCGCCGACGCCAATGACAAACACTTCAATCACCTGATCGGTATTGAACAGCATCTGGTGCGTTACCCGCACGCCGGTGGTGGCATCGTCGTTATTCACCACCACAGAAATGGAACGCTCAGAAGATCCCTGAGCGATCGCCACGATATTGATATTAGCCCGCGCCAGCGCGGCGAAGAATTTCGCTGAAATGCCGCGTAGCGTGCGCATACCGTCGCCGACAACAGAGATAATCGCCAACCGCTCAGTAACCGCCAGCGGCTCCAGCAGCCCCTCTTTCAGCTCCAGATAGAACTCATCCTGCATCGCACGTCGGGCACGCGCGCAGTCACTCTGCGGCACACAGAAGCTGATGCTGTACTCAGAGGAGGACTGGGTAATGAGCACCACCGAGATCCCGGCGCGAGACATGGCGGCGAAAACACGCGCCGCCATCCCAATCATCCCTTTCATTCCCGGGCCGGAGACGCTAAACATCGCCATGTTGTTAAGGTTAGAGATCCCTTTAACCGGCAGATTATCATCGTCGCTGGATGCGCCGATCAGCGTTCCTGGCGCCTGCGGATTGCCGGTATTTTTAATCAGACAGGGGATCTGGAACTGGGCGATAGGCGTAATGGTGCGAGGGTGAAGGACTTTGGCGCCGAAGTAAGAGAGTTCCATCGCTTCCTGGTAGGACATCGATTTCAGCAGCCTGGCGTCCGGCACCTGACGTGGGTCACAGGTATACACGCCATCGACGTCAGTCCAGATTTCACAGCAGTCAGCGCGTAAACAGGCGGCCAGCACGGCGGCGGAATAGTCGGAACCATTACGGCCCAGCACCACCAGTTCACCCTTTTCATTACCGGCGGTAAAGCCCGCCATCAGGATCATGTGATCGGCTGGGATCTGGCTGGCGGCGATACGGCGAGTCGATTCCGCGATATCGACGGTAGATTCAAGGTAATGGCCCACCGCCAGCAATTTTTCTACCGGATCAATCACCGTGACGCGATGTCCACGCGCCTCCAGGAGTCCCGCCATAATCGCGATCGACATTTTTTCGCCACGGCAAATCAGCGCGGCGTTGATGCTATCCGGGCACTGACCCAGCAGGCTGATACCATGCAGAACATGTTTGATCTGAGCGAATTCTTGTTCGACAACCATTTTCAACCGTGCAAGCGGGAATCCCGGCTGCGCGCTGGCAAGTCCTGCGAGCAGGTCAGAAAAAATACGTTCGGCATCGCTGATATTCGGCAAAGCATCCTGGCCGCCGATAGTTTTTTCAATCATCGCCACCAGATGGTTGGTAATTTTCGCGGGGGCGGAAAGTACGGTCGCTACCTGCCCTTGCCTGGCATTGCTTTCCAGAATATCGGCAACACGCAGAAAACGTTCTGCATTTGCCACTGATGTACCGCCGAACTTCAACACTCGCATGGTTGTTACCTCGTGATCTCTGGTCGAAAAAAAAGCCCGCACCTGAACAGTGCGGGCTTTTTTCTGTGTTTCCTGTACGCGTCAGCCCGCACCGTTACCTGTGGTAATGGTGATGGTGGTAATGGTGGTGGTGCTGATGCGGTTCATGGATGTTGTGTACTCTGTCATTTTTATTTGTCTGTCTTGTATTCCTATATTGGTTAAAGTATCTGCCCGCCTAAGTCAATAAATTTTTAAATTGATCACATTCCGAAACTTGTTCATGTGCTGCTGGCGATATATTTATTTTCAACCAATTCCACCTGTTATGATCTCTTGCAACCAGACGTAATCTCTTATTATTTTAAAAATTACAGCACGTTATTTTGTTAGTTTTTTTTCAATATCATGGACCAAACGGTGCAACATTACCGTATCTCGCTGTCCCAGCAGGCCAATTCGCTGTTGTAGCCAGTCGGTTAATTTGTGGTCATCGGCCGCCTCCAGAGTCGTTAGCAGGCGTAAAAGGCGCGCGCGTAACGCCTGTAACTGCGATTCATCAGCAATATCAACGGATTCTGTGGTCTGTTGCATTAAACCTGCTAATTGATAGCAATACACCATGACTGCCTGTCCCAGATTGAGCGAAGGGTAATCCGCCGCCATCGGCACGCCGGTCAATACATCCGCCAGCGCCAGCTCGTCATTGGTCAGACCGGAATCCTCACGGCCAAAAACCAGCGCGGCATGACGCATCCAGCGTGATTTTTCCTGTAATAAGGGAACCAGTTCAGCGGGCGAAGCGTAGTAATGAAATTTTGCCCGGCTGCGGGCTGTCGTCGCTACGGTAAAATCCACATCGTGGAGTGCGTCGGCAAGGGTGTGGAAAACCTCAATATTATCAATAATATCTCCAGATCCATGTGCGACCCAACGGGTGGCGGGCTCCAGGTGCGCCTGGCTGTCGACAATACGCAGGTCAGTAAATCCCATGGTCTTCATAGCCCGGGCGGCTGCGCCGATATTTTCCGCTCTGGCGGGAGCGACAAGAACGATTGTTACACGCATTTCATTACTCTTTTTGACTAATTTACAGGAAATTAGCTGGCGTTTGTAAGCATATTACGCTTCGCAAATTTACAAAATTTTAACGGATATCACTGAAAAAGCATTTTTGATTTCGTAAAAGACGCTACACTATTGCGTATCTGTACTATTGCTGTTTATGTTAACAGAACATCGTTATCCTGCTGTTTATTTAGGATAATTTAATTTAAAATAGATCCTGCTCTTTGGATTCATCGCATTTATTAGTTGGCTTACGTAACTAGTTGGAATATTGCAAATTTGTGATGAAAGCTAGCATTTAGCTACGATGATTTCATCAAACTGTTAACGTGCTACAATTGAACTTGATATATGTCAACGAAGCGTAGTTTTATTAGGTGTCCGGTACGTCTTAGCCTGTTATGTTGCTGTTAAAATGGTTAGGATGACAGCCGTTTTTGACACTGTCGGGTCCAGAGGGAAAGTACCCACGACCAAGCTAATGATGTTGTTGACGTTGATGGAAAGTGCATCAAGAACGCAATTACGTACTTTAGTCATGTTACGCCGATCATGTTAATTTGCGACATGCATCAGGCAGGTCAGGGACTTTTGTACTTCCTGTTTCGATTTAGTTGGCAATTTAGGTAGCAAACATGCAGACCCCGCACATTCTTATCGTTGAAGACGAGTTGGTAACACGCAACACGTTGAAAAGTATTTTCGAAGCGGAAGGCTATGATGTATTCGAAGCGACAGATGGCGCGGAAATGCATCAGATCCTCTCTGAATATGACATCAACCTGGTGATCATGGATATCAATCTGCCAGGGAAAAACGGTCTCCTGTTAGCGCGTGAACTGCGTGAACAGGCTAACGTTGCGCTGATGTTCCTGACGGGCCGCGATAACGAAGTCGACAAAATTCTCGGCCTCGAAATCGGCGCGGATGATTACATCACCAAACCGTTTAACCCACGCGAATTGACCATCCGTGCCCGCAACCTGCTGTCCCGTACCATGAACCTGGGTACCGTCAGCGAAGAGCGTCGTAGCGTTGAAAGCTACAAGTTCAACGGTTGGGAACTGGATATCAACAGTCGTTCACTGATCGGCCCGGACGGCGAGCAGTATAAACTACCGCGCAGCGAGTTCCGCGCGATGCTTCACTTCTGCGAAAACCCTGGCAAAATTCAGTCGCGCGCAGAGCTGTTGAAGAAAATGACCGGGCGCGAGCTGAAGCCGCATGACCGTACTGTTGACGTTACCATTCGTCGTATTCGTAAGCATTTCGAATCCACGCCGGATACGCCGGAAATCATCGCCACCATTCACGGCGAAGGTTATCGCTTCTGCGGCGACCTGCAGGATTAATTCGGCCCAGGCGCCAAACTGTAAAAACAGCCGGTAAGTTATTCTTACTGGCTGTTTCTTATGCTCCCCTTCCGCTAAGCGGCCCCGCTTTCCCTCCTGACCTGCCGTTATGACGTACTCTTTTACATAAAAATTGTCATATAGCGCTGTTTATCTCAGCTTGCGAAAGTTAAGGTAGTTTGTGTATTAACATTAAAGAGTAATACACGGGATTTGTTGGTCCCCAAAAAATAAGGGGATGCTCACAGGACGTGAGGTTTCAAAGGATGAAAAAATCACCATTATGCTGCTACCTGTTTTGTGCAGCGATGTCAGCTTCATCAGCCGCGCTGGCTGCTACCGCGCCGGTCTCCGCAGGCGTTATTCATTTCAAAGGTCAGATTGTCGAATATGGTTGTAATCTTGCGCCTCACGATCGCAATATCGAGGTATCATGTTTGCGGAATAATATCCCCCATTTGCAGACAGTCGCCACACCGTCTGGAAACGCTATTTCGTTGATGAATGGAATCGCCACGGTACGGCACGTGTCGTTAAAAGATCATCCGGAGATTCAAAGCCTGATCGTCCAGTACCGCTAACCGCTTATGGCTCCCGCCGGGAGGAGTTCCGGCAGGCGGCGATTTCGCTCAGTAAAACGCCGCCCGCCTGCATTTTGTACTTTTCTCTCATTCGTATCCTCCAACAGCGATGTTCATCGCTTCGCTATCCTGTATGCTCTACGCGCTCGTTAAGCACTGTACCTATGATAGCTGTCATAAAATGATTGCAAATAAAATCATCACATTTACTATGGTTAACCTTACAAACAGCGTTGTCGCTCATGCATTGATAAGGTGAATACATTGACTTAAATATTCTTGTTGGCTATTTTAATTTACTTAATTATAATTTTAAGTGAATATTAAATTTATCTTTACCTTTTAATAGTCAACCACTTTATCAGCCATAATAATGGGGAAGATATGAAGCAGTTAAACGGCGGGAATGTGTATCGTCCCACAGGGAAAGAAAAAAACCTGCAAGCCATTTTAAATATTCATCGGCACGTTATTCAAAACATCTCCCCTGTCACTATTACGGCCGGTAAAACACTGGATATCAGGATTGATAATCAATCCCACATCCTGTTAATCACTAAAGGCGCTATTAAAGTATGTCGGCGTATCGACAGCATTGTAATGGGCTGCGGTGTCTCACCAATGATTTTAGGCCTTGTAGATGCCTATGCTGACTTATACCAGTTAGAAGAGAATTCAGACGTCTTTTTTATCGCCGAAACCACCTGTGAATATTATCCTGTCCCAGTAAAAGATTTTGTGGAAATAGCCGATGAAAAGCATCTCTGGCGTGACATTTCGAACATCCTGATGTACCGCATTGCTTTCATGACTAACCGTGACAGAAACCTTATCGGGCAGGACGCCTATAGCCAGATAAAAGCGCTGTTACTTGAACTGTGGTCGTATCCTGAAAGCTCACGATTTGAGATCAACGCCCAGAACTTCATACAGCAGAGAACCGGGCTTTCACGCAGCCGTATCATGCAGGTACTTTCAGAACTAAAAGCGGGGGACTATATAAAAATACTGCATGGAAGACTGTTAGAGCTTCGAAACCTGCCGGTTTCATTTTAAACGGACAAGCGTCGTATATTCTTAAAAATAAAGCCATGTAGAGTTAAATAAATCCCCCAGGAAATAATAACTATTATCAAAAAAGAGATCTTGCTCTATAAATCCAGTCATCAACCGTACTTCTTTAGTGGTACTTTATTAAACTTTGTTACCGGGTCCGAAACTGGACTGCCGTTCAATATTGCATCAGAATTTTTATTGAGTTCATAGTTGATATACGTAGAATAGCCGCCTGCTTATCTACAGAACAGAAAGAAGCGCATACAGAGTAAAATATAATATTTTATTTTATATAGCTATCTTTATTTTTCAGCGAATAGAATCAGGCAACAATTAATATGTTTAATAAGAAAATTATCATCCTGGCAATGTTAACTGCCGTAGCATCCACACCGGTATTTGCCCAGAACACGATTACGTTCAATGGCAAAATTTACGATCAGGCGTGTACGGTTCAGGTTAATGGCTCCACGGATACCACCATTGATTTAGGTAATTACAGCAAAGAACGCATCGCGGAAAAAGGCGCCACAACCGATTACGTGCCGTTTACCGTAAGCCTGGTTAGCTGCCCGGAAGCAGGGACTGGCGTACCAACCCAGGCCATGTTCCGCTTCCACGGCGCAACAGATGATTCCAACCCAACGTACTTCAAAAACGCGGACGAAGGATCGGAAACGGGCGCTGCGGGTGTCGGTATTTCTATTCAGAACGCTTCACATAGCGATGTGACAGATAACACGGATGATGCCGCAGTAAACCTGCCAACCGACGGCTCGAAAGCAGACTTTACCTATTACGCCGCCATGGCAAACGATGGTTCCACAACCGTAACCGGTGGGGATGTTAGCACTCAGGTTACGTATACCGTTTCGTATCAGTAAGGCATTCTCATCCTGATATGGACAGGCAGGATGCCAGTCCATAGCGTAAAACATCTTTACAGAGTAAAAAATGAAACACATAAAGAAATCCGTGTTGGTCGTATTACTGACAAGCCATGTTGCCCATGCCAGCATTGTTGTTGGCGGAACCCGACTGGTTTTCGACGGCAATAATGATGAGTCGTCAATCAATGTAGAGAATAAAGACAGCAAAGCGAATCTTGTTCAGTCATGGTTATCGGTTGCCGATCCCCAGGTCACAAATAAGCAGGCGTTTATTATCACCCCGCCTCTTTTTCGCCTTGATGCCGGGCAAAAGAACAGTATTCGGGTTATTCGCTCTGGCGCCCCCCTACCTGCAGATCGGGAGTCTATGTACTGGCTCAATATTAAGGGTATTCCTTCTATTGATGATAATGCCTCCGCGAACCGCGTGGAAATCTCCATTAATACCCAAATAAA
Organism: Salmonella sp. A7; assembly: GCF_020181675.1. Classification (NCBI taxonomy): domain Bacteria; kingdom Pseudomonadati; phylum Pseudomonadota; class Gammaproteobacteria; order Enterobacterales; family Enterobacteriaceae; genus Salmonella; species Salmonella sp. A7. The sequence goes on from NZ_CP084001.1 coordinate 3,880,673, forward strand.
GCTTATATATCGGCCGCCAGCATTAACAAAATCAACGCCTGATAGCCAGAGCCAACAATTAAAATGGCAGACGGCAGGTGATGTTATTACCGTAAATAACCCCACTCCCTATTATATGAACTTTGCCAGTGTGACGCTTAACAGCCATGAAGTGAAATCAGCGACCTTCGTTCCGCCAAAATCATCAGCGTCATTTAAATTGGGTTCTACTGCCGCCCCTCATGGCACGGTAACGTGGCGATTAATCAGCGATTATGGGATGAGTTTAGAGCCGCATTCCGGTTCATTCTAGCCATTAACGACTTCACTTTACTTTTACCCTTTCAGGACTTTTACTGTGCAATTCTCCAGAGTAGAGCCCCGTTCTCAATTAGCGTTATCGTTTCTCTTTATATGCTGTTCCATAAAACCAGCGTTAGCGCATGATCATTTTAATCCATTATCGTTGGAAAATGATGAACCGGGCGTGGAGAATGTCGATCTATCGGTTTTCGAAAGGGGGGGGCAGGCAGAAGGCACCTATAACGTTGATATTTATATTAATAACACCAGTGTTGAAACAAAAAATATTGCCTTTAAAAATAAAAAATCAGCAGATAATAAGCTCTCCCTACAGCCGTGTCTTAGCGTTGAACAACTCAAGCAGTGGGGCGTAAAAACAGAAAACTTCCCCGAGCTTAAAAATGACCCAAACGGGTGTACCGATCTTAGTCTGCTGGCTGGCGCTGTAGCAAAGTTTAATGTCATCGGTAACCGGCTGGATTTAGCGATCCCTCAAATCGCGTTGATCGCCGACCCGCGAGAATTCGTCCCTACCAGCGAATGGGATGAAGGCATTAATGCTTTTTTGCTGAACTACAGTTTTACCGGATCGCAGGATCACGATATTGATGAAAACCGGACGGAAAATAGCGAATACGCTAACCTGCGCCCAGGTATTAACATTGGCGCATGGCGTTTTCGTAACTACTCAACCTGGAATCATGATAGCGATGGGCAAAATAGCTGGGATTCTGCCTACACCTATGTTTCTCGCGATATCGAATTTTTAAAAGGACAGCTGATCGCCGGGGAAAATAACACGCCCGCGGACGTCTTTGACAGTATTTCATTTAAGGGCGTACAGATCTCTTCTGATGACGATATGTTGCCGGACAGTATGAAAGGGTTCGCCCCGGTCATTCGCGGGGTGGCCAAAAGCAGCGCGCAGGTAACCGTTGAACAAAACGGTTATACCATCTACAAAACTAACGTTCCGGCGGGTCCATTCGCCATCAACGATCTTTATCCAACCGGCGGTTCGGGCGACCTGTACGTCACCATCAAAGAATCCGATGGTTCTGAACAGCATTTCATTGTGCCCTACGCCAGCGTTCCGGTATTACAGCGTGAAGGCCACCTGAAATACGACCTGACGGTAGGCCGCACGCGTTCATCAGATTCGCATTCCGCGCAACAGAATTTCGCAGAACTGACGGCCTTATACGGATTAGCAGGCGGCATAACCGCCTATGGCGGAATAGAGAGTACGCTGAGCAATGATATTTATCATGCGGCGCTCATCGGGACAGGCTTAAACCTTGGCGATCTGGGCGCATTGTCTCTAGACGTCACCAACTCATGGTCAAAAATTAAAGCAGGCGATGTGGTTAGCGATACGCTTACCGGACAATCCTGGCGTATTCGTTACAGCAAAGATATTCAGTCAACAGGCACCAATTTCACTGTCGCCGGTTACCGTTATTCGACCAAAGATTACTACGCTCTTGAGGATGTGCTGGATACCTATAGCGATAATAGTCACTATGATCATGTACGTAATCGCACCGACCTGTCGTTGTCGCAAGACATTATCTACGGTTCCATTTCACTCACTTTATATAATGAAGATTACTGGAATGACACTCATACCACATCATTAGGTATTGGCTATAACAACACATGGCATAACGTAAGCTATGGCATTAACTATTCTTATACGCTGAACGCCGATAATTCTCAGGATGAAGACGACGATACGGAAGACAGTAATGACCAGCAAATTTCAATCAATATTAGTATTCCGTTAGATGCTTTTATGCCGTCAACGTATGCCACCTACAATATGAACTCCGCGAAAGACGGCGATACCACGCATACTGTCGGTTTAAACGGAACAGCGCTGGCACAGAAAAATCTCTCATGGAGCGTTCAGGAAGGTTATTCCTCTCAAGAGAAAGCCACCAGCGGTAATGTGAGCGCAACCTATAACGGGACGTATGCGGATATTAACGGCGGATATAGCTACGATAATCATATGCGTCGCCTGAATTATGGCGTTCAGGGCGGCGTACTGTTACATCGAAATGGCCTGACACTATCCCAGCCAATGGACGACACCATCATATTGGTTAAAGCCCCTGGCGCAGCGGGTGTCCCCGTGAATAACGAAACGGGCGTGGACACCGATTTTCGGGGCTATGCCGTCGTACCTTATGCTTCGCCTTACCATCGTAATGAAGTGTCTTTAGATACGACGGGCATTAGAAAAAATATTGAGCTCATTGATACCAGTAAAACGCTGGTGCCTACCCGTGGCGCGGTGGTCAGGGCTGAATATAAAACCAATATTGGTTACAAGGCATTGATGGTATTAACCCGCATAAACAATCTGCCTGTTCCTTTTGGCGCGACCGTCTCGTCTTTAACAAAACCAGACAATCACAGCAGTTTTGTTGGTGATGCGGGGCAGGCCTGGTTAACCGGACTGGAAAAACAAGGGCGGTTATTAGTGAAGTGGGGGCCAACAGTAGCAGACCAGTGTCAGGTCTCTTATCGTATACCGAGCTCCCCCTCCGCTTCTGGCGTAGAAATCTTACACGAGCAATGCCAGTGATTCTGGTGGGATAAAAGATGAATATGAACAGATTTGCTGCATTAACCGCCCTGTTAACGTTCACGGGTCTGGCATTATGGTCGCCCTCGATCAGCGCGGCATACAATACCGCAGATGCCGTAGACATTAACGTTACGGGATTAATTTATGCCGATCCGTGTACCGTGACGGTACCTGACACGATCTCTCTTGGGCAATATGCCCGGGCGGATATCGCTGTGGCCGGTGGCAATACCGCCACCATTCCTTTCACCATAAAAATGACGAATTGCCCGGCAACGACCACAAAAGCCGCGATTTCATTTAACGGCGTACCTTATCCCGATCCAAATTATGCTTCTGCAATTTATGCAAACAGCGCGGCCAATCCGGCGCAGGATTTAGGATTACAGCTTTTTAACCTGGACGGTAAAAGTCTGGTCAATCTGGCCAACAACGTCACTTACACGGTGGATATCAACAGTAATACCCATGAAGCCAATTTGCCTGTCGCCGCAAGGATGTATACCCCGTATGGAAAAGTCACGGCAGGGGATTTCACGTCCGTTGTGACGATCACTATCGCATGGCAATAACATCTTTCTATTTCACCTGGTATAAAAGCAGGAATTTTTCATGAGAAGGTTATATCTGGCGCTTATTCTGCTGTTCGCGTATTCCGGTCATGGTTACGCCTCCTGTAAACGTTCCGGAAATGAAGGCGCGATCACTATCACCCCGCCGTCGCAGCTTGTGGTGGATAGCCACGCCTATACCGCAGGCGAGGTGTTGTGGCAATCGGGCTGGTTTTCCACCTCCGAAGTCACAATGGATGGCTGTAGTCGCGATTATAAGGTCGGTTTTTTATATGAACCCGGTAGCGCGCAGTCAAATGCATCAGCGACAATCAATGCGAATGACGGGAACAACACGCCGGTATTTAGCACCGGTATTTCCGGCGTGGGCATTGCGATTAAAACCCAAACGAATGCTGGCCCTTACGATAATGTCATGCCAATCGATAATACCTACCATAATGGCGATGGCAATAAAACACACCATGCGATGGCTCCCGCCTACAATGTTGAACTGGTCGCCTTAGGCGGTCCGATCACCTCCGGTACCGCGACATTCCAAAGTCCACTGGCGCGCGTATCTTTTCGCGATAGCGCAACGGAAGACTCCGGCGGCGATATCCTGACCCATCTGTATTTGGGGAATACGCAATTGATTATGAAAGCAATGGGATGTCGGGTAGAAACACCTGCCATCACCGTGGATTTAGGCAGCGTCAATTTAGGCAGTTTCACTAATAGTCAAACCGCGGGCACAGGCGAGCAGGATATCTTATTGACCTGCGAACAAGGCACCGCTATTTCCGCATCGTTAAGCGCCCAACCTGCCAGCGGAAATAACCCTGATAATTCAGTCATCCAGTTGAGCAATGCAAGCGCGCCAACCAGCGCAACCGGCGTTGGCGTACAGTTGGGTATTCAGGCGCCGGACGCTGGTTTCTTTACCGACAGTTTGCCAATCAATCAAAAAATTGATCTCTTTACTCACGCTATTACCACCAATGCCGATGGCAGCCAGACGGTTAGCGGCGGAACCATGAATATGTCGACCACCCTGAAAATTAGCGCGCGCTACTATAAAACCGCCGCCACGGTAACGGCCGGGCAAGCGAATGCCACGGCAACATTAAACCTGACCTATAACTAACGGCATCACAGTTTCTGGCGCTGCGCGGGAAAACGTTAACGCGCGCGCCCGTTAGATTTATTTCCACAAACGTAATTCGTCATCTTTTACTGGCGGTAATGACTTACGTTGCTGACAAGAGAGCGAATACCAGTCCAGATGGCGCGTCAGGAACATCACGCCGCCAAGCGCCAGTAGCAGAACGCCGGTACCCAGAAGCAACGAGCTATCTTCCGAACGCAGCAATCCCCACATCACGCCATCCAGCGCCAATAACGCTAACGTAAACAGCACGCTATTGCGCCATCCTTTCAGCACCGCCTGCAAATAAACGCTATTCATCAACGCGCCCACCAGGCTTGCGGCGATCCAGGCTGGCGTGAAACCGATATGTTCCGACAGTGCCAGCAACAGCAGGTAGAACATCACCAGCGATAACCCCACCAGCAGATACTGCATCGGGTGTAACCGCTGTCCCGTCAGGGTTTCGAAGACAAAGAAAGCCATAAACGTTAGCGCAATCAACAAAATGGCATATTTCGTCGCTCTGTCCGTCAGTTGATACTGATCGGCTGGCGTCGATACAGCGACGCTAAACGCCGGTAAGTTGTCCCAATCCACCTTTTGCACATCAGCAAACCGTTCGCCGAGATTCGTGGCAAACCGGCTGGTTTGCCACTGGGCCTGAAATCCTGAACCGCTGATTTCGCGTTTACCGGGAAGAAAATCCCCCACAAAATTTGGGTGCGGCCAGTTGCTGGTCAGGGTCATTTCACTGCTACGCCCGACGGGAACCAGTGAAAAGCTGCCGGTTCCGCTTAAATTTAGCGACATCGCCAACGTCAGGTTGCGCGTCGCCCACTGACTGTCCGGCAGCGGGATATGAATGCCCTCTCTACTTTCCGGTAAGCCGGTCCCCGGTTCTACAGTGAGCGTTTCACCATTCACCTGCGGCGCTTTTACTGCGCTGATACCGCGCGCATCGCCGACGCCTACGACGATAAAGGGCTTTCCAAGGGTAATGTTCGGTCTGTTCAGCTCATGCAGACGGGCCACATCAAACTCTGCCTTTATCGCCATATCGGTATGCCACACCTGCCCCTGATAAATACCTATTTTTCGCGCTTCAACGTTTTGATTGCCTTCAACCAATAGCGACTCCGGCAGCCAAAAATAGAGATAGCTGCGCTTATACTGGACCTCTTTCTCCTCTTCCAGCACGGTATAGAGCTCTGTCACCGGAACCGCCACCAGCGGGCCGACAACCTTTTGCGGGCCGCTGGTACTCTGACGAATAGCGGCTTCTACATGGCTTCGATAATCAGCACGTTCCACGATGGTGTGCCGTACCATCATCAGGGGAATTAACAGCAGGATCATGGCGCCGCCTAACGTAATCATTTTCCACAACAGGGGGGATTTCAACATAGCGTTCTCCTTTGCAATGCCAGCAGTGTAAGAACGCGATGTGGGGAGAATTTGAAGTTATGTGAAGTGACGGTGAAGTGTCAACGAGGCCAGCACGCCGCCTTCGGGACGATTGCACAACGTCACCTCACCGTTGAGGAGTCGCGCCGCCTCGCTGACAAACGCCAGCCCAAGCCCGCTGCTTTTACGTCCATTTTCACGGGGCAACGAATAGAACCGGTCGAAAATGCGCGGCAGCGCAAAATCAGGAATACCACAGCCGGAATCCGTCACCTGCAGGATCGCTTTCTCCCCCATCGGCTGAGCGCTTAATGTGATAACGCCATTTTCAGGCGTAAAGTCGATGGCATTGTCCAACACATTGCCCAGCGCCTGCGCCAGAAGCTCCGAGTCGGCGACGACAACCAGCGAGGAAGGCCGTAGAGTAAGGGTGATATTTTTTGCCGCCAACTGAATACTGCGCGCCTCGCTAAGCTGCGTAAATAGCTCATCAACAGCAACCGGCGCGAGAGGGATATCCTGTCGGTTTTCCAGCCGCGCCTGGCGCAGCAGGGTTTCTACCAGCGCCTGCATTCGCGTATTTTGCGCCAGTATATTCTCTGTAAAGCGGGTAACCACATCCGCGGGCGGTCCTTCACGCAGAATCTCCGCCGCGCCGCGTATCGCCGCCAGCGGACTTTTCAGCTCATGAGTCAACGCATACACGTACTGCTCAATCTCATTCTTGCCTTCCAGCTTAATGCGCATACTCTCCAGCGCCTGCGCCAGTTTACGCAGCTCGCTGCTGCCTAATGCAGGTAACGCAAGCGGGCGGTTTTCGGTGACGGAATCCGCATAGCGCGTCAACCGGGCGATGGAGCGGTTAATCCACCAGACCATCCCCGCACCAATCGCCAGCGCAATCCCCAGTAAAACGGCGCTGGCCCACAGAATGCGCCGTTCGCTGCGCTTAATCACCGGCGCCATTGCCGCATTCGGTTTGCCGACAGTCAGGACGCCGATAATCCGTCCATCGCTGATTATCGGCGCGGCTACGTACATCACGGTGCTATTGGGATCGGCAGCATCTTTTGCCGTGCTGCGGGCGCCATACTGTCCGCGCAGCGTAAGCCAGACGTCATTCCAGCGAGAATAATCCTGCCCCACCGCTTTGTTTTCCGAATCAAACAACACCTTCCCCTGCGCATCCGTCATGTAGACATGGTATTCATTGCGCACTTTGACGATCCCGCTGATATTGGCGCGAAACGGGCGATGTTGCAGTTGGGCGAATGCCTTCGCCAACTGGCCGTGAGTCGGGTTGCCGGAAAGGAGATCGTCGCGGGCCAGCGCCGCCAGCAGCGTTGCGGTGTCAATCAGCGTCCCTTCCGTCGCGCGGCGGACGCCCGGCTTTATCTCCTGAACGAAGATAGACAGCACAAACACGGCGGCGACGGCGACAATAAGAAAGTAGCCCAGTAGCAAACGCATTCCGATGCGCATCAGACGCTCCTCAGGCTGTATCCCATCCCACGATGCGTGTTAATTGGCGAGAGATCCGGGTTGATCGCGCGTAGCTTAGCTCGCAGGGTTTTGATGTGTGTATCGACCGTCCGATCGAAGGTCTCCTGGGCATCAGACCAAACAATATCCATCAATTGCTGGCGCGAGTACACGCGCTCCGGCGACAGCAGCAGGGTTTTAAGGAGCAGAAACTCATAACGCGTCAGCGAGAGCGGCGTACCAAACCAGGCGATCTGCGCCGCCGGTTCATTGAGTTCAAAATGTCCGGTACGCACCACCGGCGACGGCGCAGCAAACTTTTTCACCCGGCGCAGCAGCGTGCGCACGCGGGCGCTCACTTCGCGCGGCGAGAACGGCTTGGCGACATAATCATCTGCGCCGATCTCCAGACCAAGCAATCGATCCACTTCATCGCTACGGGCAGTCAGGAAAAGAATCGGCAGCGCAGGATGGCGTTCCAGCAACTGCCGACACAGCTCAAAGCCGCTGATATCCGGTAGTCCCACATCGAGAATCACCGCATCCGGCCGTTGCTGACGCGCTTTTTCCAGCGCGGGCAGCCCGCGAGCGAATAGCTCAACGGTAAACCCTTCCAGTTGCAGGGTGTAGATGAGCGTATCGGCGATTCCCTGTTCATCCTCGACTAACCAGACCTGCGGTTGCTGCATACGCTTTCCCTGTTATTGTCGCCACGGCATGACCGGCACCGCGCTGATGGCGTTCTTCGGCGACCCGTCGACTACTTTGTCGGAGTAGGCCAGATACGCCAGCGTGTTGTGTTTCTCATCATAGAAACGCACGACCTGCAATGACTTAAATATCAATGAGGTGCGTTTTTTGAAAACCACCTCTCCCTGCGCCTTGCCGTTCTTAATTCTGTCGCTCAGTTCAATAGGCCCGACCTGCTGACAAGAAATAGCGGCGTCAGACGTATCTTCCGCCAGCCCCAATCCGCCTTTTATGCCGCCCGTTTTCGCCCGGCTAACATAGCACGTCACGTTTTTGACATCAGGATCATCAAAAGCTTCCACCACGATTTTATGGTCAGGACCGAACATTTTAAATACCGTATCGACTGAACCAATTTGTTCCGCGCGGGCGCTCTGCCCCAGCAGCAACAAAATTGAGAAAAGTACTAAGCTCTTGTATTTCATATTGTTACCATTCATAAAAGTTACATTGCGTAATTATTAGACATTCTAAAATAAAATGGTTATAGATCACAGGATTAGAATAATTACCTGTCACGTTGCCTAAAAAAAGCATTTAAGCTCAAAAAAAACACTGAATGCTAAAAGAACAAAAAATGCTATTATCCTCTTACCTGATATCGGGTGCTCGTTGTTGAAAGGATGGGGATATTTTATGGATCAGGCTGGCATAATTCGCGACCTGTTAATCTGGCTGGAAGGTCATCTGGATCAGCCGCTGTCACTTGACAATGTGGCGGCAAAAGCAGGCTATTCCAAGTGGCACCTGCAGAGAATGTTTAAGGACGTGACGGGCCACGCCATTGGCGCTTACATCCGCGCCCGTCGTTTATCGAAATCAGCAGTGGCGCTGCGTTTGACCGCGCGTCCAATTCTGGATATTGCTCTTCAGTACCGCTTCGATTCTCAGCAAACCTTTACGCGCGCCTTTAAGAAACAGTTTTCCCAGACGCCAGCGCTGTATCGTCGCTCCTCGGAATGGAGCGCCTTTGGCATTCGTCCGCCATTACGGCTGGGCGAGTTTACCGTGCCGGAACATCAGTTCGTTACGCTGGAAGATACGCCGCTCCTTGGCGTCACGCAGAGCTATTCCTGCTCGCTGGAACAGATTTCCGACTTCCGCCACGAAATGCGCGTACAATTCTGGCATGATTTCCTCGGTCATTCGCCAACTATTCCGCCAGTGCTTTATGGGCTTAATGAAACGCGCCCCAGCATGGAGAAAGACGATGAGCAGGAAGTATTCTATACCACCGCACTGCCGCAAGAGCAGGCCGATGGCTATGTTCAGTCGGCGCATCCTGTGCTGTTGCAGGGCGGTGAATACGTCATGTTCACCTATGAAGGGTTAGGAACCGGCGTGCAGGATTTTATCCTGACCGTTTACGGCACCTGTATGCCAATGCTGAATCTGACCCGTCGTAAAGGGCAGGATATAGAGCGATACTACCCGTCAGAAGATACCAAAACCGGCGATCGCCCTATCAACCTGCGCTGCGAATTTCTGATCCCGATTCGCCGTTAACGCTGTAGCTCATCCAATGCAGGGGCGTCCAGATGCGAAACGTCCCCTGCGGTTTCTACCACCCACCCAGACGCCAGCCACTGACTTTCCTGGTAATCGATGCGAGAAATAGAGCAGTTGCGCAAACGTAACCGGCGTTCCGCCCAGGCGGGTAGTCCCAGTATAGTACTGACCAGACAGCCCAACGCGATACCGTGACTGACCAATAAAGGTCGGCTGCCCTGCGGTAGCTCCAGACAGGACGCCAGCGCGGCATGAACGCGATCGCTCAACTCCTGCATCGATTCCCCGCCGGGAATGCGGCCATCCTGCGTGCCGTTGACTAACTGACGACGCCAGCCCTCTTCTTCTTCCGTCAGCGAATCGATCTGGCGCTTTTCCAGCACGCCCATATCCAGCTCGCGCAGGCGGGAGTCAAAGGTGATATCACACCCGCATGCCTGGGCGATAATCTCCGCCGTGCGTTTTGTGCGGCCTAAATCGCTGCTGATGATATGGGTGATGCCGAGGCTGCGGGCGCGTTCTCCTACCTGCATGGCCTGCTGCTCGCCTTTTGCTGTCAGGGGACTGTCCGATTGGCCCTGAATACGTCGCTCGGCGTTCCACTGCGTTTCACCGTGGCGAACAAGGTATACCTGTAACATGTTTTTTTTCCGTTATACTGCGATAAATTTTTAAAACTGAGCTTAATTATGCACCAGGTTATCTCTGCGACCACCAATCCTGCCAAAATTCAGGCAATTCTACAGGCATTTGAAGAGATTTTTGGCGAAGGATCGTGCCATATTACGCCCGTCGCCGTCGAGAGCGGCGTACCGGAGCAGCCCTTTGGAAGCGAGGAAACGCGTGCTGGCGCACGAAATCGCGTGGATAATGCGCGACGCCTGCATCCAGAAGCTGATTTCTGGGTAGCCATTGAAGCCGGAATTGACGATGACGCCACCTTCAGTTGGGTGGTGATTGATAACGGCGTTCAGCGCGGTGAAGCGCGATCGGCCACGCTGCCGTTGCCCGCCGTCATTCTCGACAGAGTCCGCCAGGGGGAAGCGCTTGGCCCAGTGATGTCGCAGTACACAGATATTGACGAGATTGGCCGCAAAGAGGGCGCCATTGGCGTATTTACCGCCGGAAAATTAACGCGCTCCAGCGTTTACTACCAGGCGGTGATCCTGGCGTTAAGCCCGTTTCATAACGCGGTGTATCGATAATTATTTGCGCTATGTTGTAGGCCTGATAAGCACAGCGCCATCAGGCATTTCGCGGCGATGTTGCCGGATGGCCGCTTCGCCTTATCCGGCCTACGAGCAAATCAGGCGCTTTTCAGCAGTATCTGCTCAAGCCAATGACGCAGTTCAACCGGCGCGGATTTCAGGCTGTTTGACCCGCGCGTGATGGTGGCGATGCCCGCCCCCAGCTCGGTTTTCAACTCGCGCTGGCTCATTTCGCCACGCAGCAACTCCTCAATAATGCGCACACGCGTTCCCAGCGCTTCACGCTCGTCCGGCGTAAGCATCAGTTGTAATAAAGGCAGATGCAGATCCTCTGCATATGCCTGACGGAGTAACTCCACAAAACGAAGCCACTCCTGATTACGTTGTTCGGCGATAGCCGATGAATAAGGGGAATGCTGGGTCATGTTATACCGCCGTTTGTACTGTTACACGAGTACAAATGATAACATAACCCGTCTGCATTAATACCGTCGCTGCCACTCAGAGTCGCTCATTAAGGCCTCTTTCTGCCCCATAAAGTGGCGATAGTAAGCGTCATAGGCCAGAACGTTTTTCACGTAGCCGCGCGTTTCCGAAAAGGGAATGCTTTCGACAAACGCTACGGCATCGATACGCCCGGCGCTATTGCCAAGCCAGGTGCGCACGCGCCCCGGCCCGGCGTTATACGCCGCCGAGGCGAAAATGCGGTTATTGCCAAACTGCTGATAAACATACTGCAAATAGCTGGTGCCAATGTTGATGTTGGTCTCCGGCTCCAGCAGTTGGCCGGGGCCGCGGTAGTCCGGAATCGAAAACATTTTCACCGTATGGGTGGCCGTGCCCGGCATAATCTGCATTAAGCCGCTGGCCCCTACCGGCGATTTTACTTTCGGGTTCCAGGCGCTCTCCTGGCGGGCAATCGCCATGGCATAGCTTTGTGAGATATCTTTTCCGCGGGTATAGCGGGTAAAAAGATCGTTATACGCCAGCGGGAAACGCTCCTCCAGATGATCCCACAGTTTTCCGGCGATCGTCGCCTGTACGCTCAGATCCCACCAGTGCTGGTTAAACGCATAGCGCGCCAGCTGCGCCTGTTCAGATTTACTACGGCTTTTTACCAGATTCGCCCATTCGCTGCGCGCCGTGTTATCCAGGTTCCAGTACATCAGCTCCCGTACACGCGCCATCTCCGGCCCCTGCGTCAACGCGCTGTTTACGTTGGCGGGCGCTTTATCGATTTTAAGCGTGTACTCTTCGCCTAAACGCTGCGCCGCGACCATCGGATAAAAACCGCGCTTCTGCATTAAAGCATGAAGGATCTCTTTCGCTTCGGCGTCACGACCGCGCTCCAGCAATAAATCCGCCTGCCAGTAACGCCACTCGTCTTTCTCTTTCGCCTCCATCGGCAGGCGGGCAAGCCAGGTATTGAGACCGCGACGATCGCCCATCCCCAGCGCCATACGCACGCGCCGCTCGATAAGCGACGTCGATTGCGAGCGCATAATCGCGTCATCGCGCCATTTCGCCTGCGCATCGGTCACATCGTTGCCCATCAGTCGCCAGGCAACGATATCGCGCAGCGCCTGCGTTTGTTCCTCATTAAGTTTCTGCGCCTGTACCAGCGAGGGGATCATCAGACGCGCATTTTCCGCGTCCTGGCGGGCGACGCTGGCAAACGCGACTTCCGCCATCTGGCGGGTAAAATCGGTGGCGCCGGTGGTGCGTGCGAAGGTCAACACGTTATTAGGGTCATTAGCGAGGGTAATGATCGCTGAGGCGATCGTTTGATATTCCGCCGGCATCTGTCCGGCCAGCACCGTAACCAAACCCGTATTCCCGGCTTTCATCGCCAGCCGAATACGTTCCAGGTACGCCAGCGGGTCTTGCTTGCCGGAGGCCCGCCAGACGCTGAACAGTTTATCGCAGGCATTCGGCTGACTTTTGCCGGTCAGCCAAAGCTCTTTCGCGCCCTGCCAGGCCGCTTCCGTTTGCCCGGTACTCCATTTCGCGTAGTAATAGTTACATTGCGCTTCCGTGGTGCCGGGTTTCTCCGGGCTAAACGCCAGCAAGCCGCGCCAGTCTTCACGACGCGCCAGCTCATTGACGAAGCGTGATTGCAGCGTACGCGCAGGCGGAAGCGTAGGATTGGCGCGCACAAACTGCGTGACGGCAATCGCCGGTTGGTTCATCAAATCGTCGGTGATCTTACGGTATTCCAGATACGGGTAGAGCGGATAATCTTTCAGACCCGGCATCATCTGCTCTACCACATCCATCTGGCGGTTGTCCCAGGCCTGTTTAATCTGCGCATAGCGGTTACGCTGCTCTTCCAGTGAGTCGGCCCGCGCGAGGTGACAAAAGGTCAGCAGGCATACGCTGGCGGCGGCGAGACGCCAGACAAATGGTTTGGCTCTATCCACAAGCTCTTCCTCAATTGTTATCCAATGCAGCATCATGCCGCGTAATGAATTTATGCTAACCAGTCATAGCCATTTGCGCCACGTTACGGACACTTTTTTACTTTTATTGCGAGTGCGATCTGCTGGCTGGGCTTAGGCAGGGAAAAAGGCTACACTTCGCCTTTGACATCTATTCACCATCACGATAAACATAGAGGCGAAGTCCAACGTGGCTCAATTCGTTTATACCATGCATCGTGTCGGCAAAGTGGTTCCGCCGAAACGTCATATTCTGAAAAACATCTCGCTGAGCTTCTTCCCTGGCGCCAAAATCGGCGTGCTGGGCCTTAACGGCGCCGGTAAGTCTACCCTGCTGCGCATCATGGCGGGTCTCGATAAAGATATCGAGGGCGAAGCGCGCCCGCAGCCCGGCATTAAGATTGGCTACCTGCCGCAGGAACCTCAGCTAAACCCGGAACACACGGTACGCGAGTCGATTGAAGAGGCCGTTTCGGAAGTGGTTAACGCCCTCAAACGTCTGGATGAAGTGTACGCGCTGTATGCCGATCCGGATGCCGACTTCGACAAGCTGGCCGCAGAGCAGGGCCGGCTTGAAGAGATTATCCAGGCGCACGACGGTCATAACCTGAACGTGCAGCTTGAGCGCGCAGCTGACGCTCTGCGTCTGCCGGACTGGGATGCCAAAGTCGAAAAACTGTCCGGCGGCGAGCGCCGTCGCGTGGCGCTGTGCCGTCTGTTGCTGGAAAAGCCGGATATGCTGCTGCTCGACGAACCCACCAACCACCTGGATGCCGAATCTGTTGCGTGGCTGGAACGTTTCCTGCACGACTTCGAAGGCACCGTCGTGGCGATTACCCACGACCGTTACTTCCTCGATAACGTCGCCGGTTGGATTCTGGAACTTGACCGCGGCGAAGGTATTCCGTGGGAAGGCAACTACTCCTCCTGGCTGGAGCAGAAAGATCAGCGTCTGGCGCAGGAAGCGTCTCAGGAAGCAGCTCGCCGTAAATCCATTGAGAAAGAGCTGGAGTGGGTGCGTCAGGGCGCGAAAGGCCGTCAGTCGAAAGGTAAGGCGCGTCTGGCTCGCTTTGAAGAACTGAACAGCGTTGAGTATCAGAAACGTAACGAAACCAACGAACTGTTTATTCCACCAGGACCGCGTCTGGGCGACAAAGTCATTGAAGTCAGCAATCTGCGTAAATCCTACGGCGACCGCGTACTGATCGACGACCTGAGCTTCTCGGTACCGAAAGGCGCTATCGTCGGGATCATCGGGCCAAACGGCGCGGGTAAATCGACCCTGTTCCGCATGATGTCCGGTCAGGAGCAGCCTGATAGCGGCACCATTACGCTGGGTGAAACCGTCAAGCTGGCCTCGGTCGATCAGTTCCGCGACGCGATGGACAACAGCAAAACCGTCTGGGAAGAAGTGTCCGGCGGGCTGGATATCATGAAGATCGGCAACACTGAAATGCCAAGCCGCGCCTATGTAGGCCGCTTCAACTTCAAAGGCGTCGATCAGGGCAAACGCGTTGGCGAACTGTCCGGCGGTGAGCGCGGTCGTTTGCATCTGGCGAAGCTGCTGCAGGTGGGCGGCAACGTCCTGCTGCTCGACGAACCGACGAACGACCTGGATATCGAAACCCTGCGCGCGCTGGAAAACGCCCTGCTGGAGTTCCCTGGCTGCGCGATGGTTATCTCGCACGACCGTTGGTTCCTTGACCGTATCGCCACCCACATTCTGGATTATCAGGATGAAGGTAAGGTGGAATTCTTCGAAGGTAACTTTACCGAATACGAAGAGTACAAGAAACGCACGCTGGGCGCCGAGGCGCTGGAGCCGAAGCGTATCAAGTACAAGCGTATTGCCAAATAAATGTCTGAATGCCGGGTGGCGCTTGCGCTTACCCGGCCTACAAACCCAGCGATTCCAGTACGTTGTGAAACTGTAGGCCTGATAAGACGCGGTAAGCGTCGCATCAGGCATTGGTTCTTATCCCTGCTCGCCCATCATCTCTTTCACCAGTTCCACACAGCGCAAAAAGCGGCCATCGTAATCAGCCTCTTTAACGTGAACGAACTCAATGTTGTTCTCTTTCAGCATCTCGACCAGCAGGTTCTGGAACGCTTTGCGATCCACTGAACTGCCCAGACTTCGCAGTCCGTCAGCTACCCACGGCGTATTATTCTCCAGCAAAATCACCAGGTCGAAGCGATACTCGTCGATCAGCGCCTGGACAAAGGGATGCTCGCGCCCTTCGTATTTTTTGCAAAATGCCTGGGTGGTGACGAAATCGGTATCGATAAACGCCACTTTATTCGCATATTTCACTGCAAAATCAATATATTGTGCATGACCCAGCGCGATTTTATCGTAATCGGAATACTGTAACGCCATCTCATCGCCGCCCAGATGCGAAAAGACATAGTCGCGGCCATATTCCCAGGCGCTGGTGGTATTAAAAATATTGGCGAGCTTATTGACCAGCGTAGACTTGCCGCTTGATTCCCCGCCCAGTATAGCGACGGTACGCACGAAAAACGGCTTCACTTCGGTAGGAATATATTCCCAGTAACGAAACGGATTTTCGCGGATTTGCGCCCCGCTGATATTCATAAACGTGCGTTCAGGATCGACCAGTACCGTCTCAATCCCTAAATGCTCCAGGTACTGCGGCGCATCAGCCTCTTCGGAAGTGTAGATCCAGCTCGGCTGTATTCCCTTCTCTGCCATAAACGCTTTAATGCCGTTGCTCCAGACGTCCCAGCCATGCGGATAAGGCTCCATCCCCTCTTCATTAAAGGCGTGGATGCGAATATTTTTTTGGTATTTGAAGGTTTGCAGCAACCAGCGCAGGCGATCCGACACGGTGGGCTGCTGCGACATGGCGCTATCCTCAAACAGTCCGCGGTCGCGCGTATCGTCATAACCCATAATGATGTGCAGCTCATCCACCTGGCTACAGGCCCGCTGGATCAAGTAGATGTGTCCGGTATGCAATGGATAAAATTTACCGAACACCACGCCAATGTTTTTCTGTCGGCGGGGAAACTCCAGCCCGAGAAAACGGTGTAGCGCCTCCAGTTTTTGCGCGCTGGGGCTTTTGATTTTGGCGTTAAGTAACTGACTCAGATACCCCTTGGTCATACCGCTGGCGTCAGCCACCTGTTGCAGAGTGCAACCTTGCTGCTTAATCGCGGTTTTGAGATAGTCGAACGATGACACAAGAGCCTCCTGCTGGAAAAATCGCATAACACTGCCTGATGGCGCTTCGCTTATCAGGCCTACAACATCAATCCGTATCAATCCGTAGGCCGGATAAGACGCATTGCGTCGCCATCCGGCAAATTATACAACATCACTGCATACAGCGAATTATAAGTCGTCAAACACGCTTAACGCATCTGCGAGCTTTTTAACACCGAACACCTGCATTCCTTCCGGCGGCTTTTTCGGTACGTTGGCGGCAGGCACAATCGCCCGACGAAAACCGTGTTTCGCCGCCTCGGAAATACGCTCCTGCCCGCTCGGCACCGGACGAATCTCGCCTGCCAGCCCCACTTCGCCAAACACCACCAGATCCTGCGGCAACGGCCTGTCACGCAGGCTGGAGACCATCGCCAGCAGTAAAGCCAGATCCGCGCTGGTTTCGGTGACTTTCACGCCGCCGACCACGTTGACGAAGACATCCTGATCCGACATTTGCAGACCGCCGTGTCGGTGCAGCACCGCCAGCAGGATTGCCAGACGGTTTTGTTCCAGACCGACCGCCACGCGTCTGGGGTTCGCCATCATCGAGTGATCGACCAGCGCCTGAATCTCCACCAGCAACGGTCGCGTGCCTTCCCAGACGACCATCACTGAACTGCCGGAAGTGACCTCATCGCCGCGGCTTAAAAAGATGGCGGACGGATTGCTCACTTCGCGCAACCCCTGTTCGGTCATGGCGAAGACGCCCAGCTCATTGACTGCGCCAAAGCGGTTTTTGTGGCTGCGCAGCGTGCGGAAACGAGAATCGGCGTCGCCGTCGAGCAATACTGAGCAATCGATACAGTGTTCCAGCACTTTCGGCCCCGCCAGCGACCCGTCTTTGGTGACGTGGCCGACCATCACGATCGCCACGCCGCGCGTTTTGGCGAAGCGCGTCAGGTAGGCTGCCGTTTCGCGCACCTGGGCGACGCTGCCTGGCGACGACTGGATGTCCGCCATATGCATCACCTGTATAGAGTCGATCACCATTAGCTTCGGCTGTTCTTCTTCGGCAATCAGGCAGATCTGCTCGATGCTGGTTTCGGAGAGCATATTCAGATTCGCGGTCGGCAGGCCGAGACGGTGCGCGCGCATCGCCACCTGCTGTAGCGATTCTTCGCCGGTGACGTACAGTGTTTTCATCTGCTCGGCGAGCTTGCACAGCGTTTGCAGCAGCAACGTTGATTTGCCCGCGCCGGGGTTACCGCCAATCAAAATGGCGCTGCCGGGTACCACCCCGCCGCCCAGCACGCGGTCAAACTCTTTAAAACCGGTAGAAAAGCGCGGCAATTCCTCAAGACTGATGTCAGACAGTTTCTGCACTTTTGATACGCCCGCACTGCCGGCGTATCCGCTCAGACGTTCGTTACGCGCCACCGTCGGCGATGCGGCAAGGCGCACCTCGGTAATGGTGTTCCAGGCATGACAGGCGCTGCATTGCCCCTGCCAGCGCGGGTAATCGGCCCCGCATTCATTACAAACAAAGGCGCGTTTGGGAGCTTTTGCCACGTTTTACCTCTTTCGTTAACGCTGTTGCCGGATGGCGCTGGCGCTTATCCGGCCTACGGTCGCCTTGCCATTGGGCAGGTTAATCATTTCTGGTTCATGCTGCCGGAGAGAATGCAAAACACGCCCATCAGGTCAGCGTGGCGGATCGTAATCTCCGTCTTTTCGTTTACTTTTGGCTTGGCATGGAAGGCAATACCTAACCCTGCCGCTTTGATCATGGGCAGATCGTTAGCGCCGTCGCCAATCGCCACCGTCTGCGCCAGCGGGATGTCATGCTCTTGCGCCAGACGAAGCAAGGTATTGGCTTTATACTCAGCATCCACAATATCGCCGATAACGTGACCGGTAAATTTACCGTCCATGATCTCCAGCTCATTGGCGACCGCCGCCGTCAGACGTAGCTGGTCACGCAGATAGTCGGCAAAGAAAGTGAAGCCGCCGGAGGCGATAGCGATTTTCCAGCCAAGCGCTTCCAGTTTTAGCACCAACTGCGTTAATCCTGGCATTAGCGGCAGATTCCCGCGCACCTGACGCAAAATATCGGCATCCGCGCCTTTCAGCGTCGCCACGCGGCTACGCAGGCTGGCGGTAAAATCAAGCTCGCCGCGCATCGCGCGCTCCGTCACTTCAGCCACCTTCTCACCGGTACCAGCCAGCTTAGCGATTTCATCGATACACTCAATCTGGATCGCCGTGGAATCCATATCCATGACCAGCAGCCCCGGCGTGCGCAGATGCGGAATTTTACCCAGCGGCGCGACATCCAGCTGCGCCTCATGCGCCAGCCGCGTCGCACGCGGCGTTAGCGACCCCGCCAGACGAATGACCTGATAATCCTCCACGCACCAGGCGGCGACAATCACCATTGCGGCGCCCAGTTTGGTCTGATATTGAGTTAAACGCTGCTTATCCAGCCCGCGCCCATACAACAGCCAACCGCTGCGGCCTGCATGGTAATCCAGAGGCATCACCTCGTCGCCGCTTAAAGAAAGAGGCAAACCAGGCCATAAAGAGACATCTTCAGGCAGATCGCACCAAGTAATGTTAGGCATTAAAGCTCCTGTAAATCGTTCAGGCCGGTAACCGCCCCGCGGAAAATAACGCATGAGGCTACCTTGTAACCATCGCTTCTGGCAACATTAAGCCTCAAATTTTCAGCAGGTGGAATATGGCTCGCGCAAAACTGAAATTTCGGCTGCATCGTGCAGTCATTGTATTGTTCTGTCTCACACTGCTCGTCGCGCTCATGCAGGGCGCGTCCTGGTTTAGTCAAAACCACCAGCGACAGCGCAATCCGCAGCTGGAAGAGCTGGCCCGCACGCTGGCGCGCCAGGTGACGCTCAACATCGCCCCGCTGATGCGCAGCGAAACACCGGATGAAAATCGCATCAACGCCGTGCTGCGTCAGCTCACGCAAGAGAGCCGTATTCTGGATGCCGGCGTCTATGATGAACAGGGCGATCTTATTACTCGCGCTGGCGAAAGCGTCAACGTGCGCGACAGGCTGGCGCTGGATGGCAAAAAAGCGGGCAGCTATTTTAACCAACAAATTGTCGAGCCTATCCAGGGCAAAAACGGCCCATTGGGCTACCTGCGTCTGACTCTGGATACCCACACGCTGGCCACCGAAGCAAAGCAGGTCGATAACACCACCAACATTCTACGCCTGATGCTGCTACTCTCGCTGGCGATAGGCGTGGTGCTGACGCGCACCTTGCTACAAGGTAAACGCACCCGCTGGCAGCAGTCGCCCTTCCTGTTAACGGCCAGCAAGCCTGTTCCGGAAGAGGAAGAGCGTGAGGAAAAAGAGTAAAATGACGGCTTAATAAAGGTAAGGAAAACCACCATGACTACATTACGCCTGCTTATTTCTGACTCTTACGATCCCTGGTTTAACCTGGCGGTCGAGGAGTGCATTTTCCGCCAGATGCCCGCCACCCAGCGCGTGCTGTTCCTGTGGCGCAACGCGGATACGGTGGTCATTGGACGCGCGCAAAACCCGTGGAAAGAGTGTAATACGCGGCGTATGGAAGAAGATAACGTCCGTCTGGCCCGCCGTAGCAGCGGCGGCGGCGCGGTATTCCATGACCTCGGTAATACCTGTTTTACCTTTATGGCCGGTAAACCGGAATACGATAAAACCATCTCCACCCATATTGTGCTCGCGGCGCTGAATTCACTGGGGGTCATGGCCGATGCTTCGGGACGCAACGATCTGGTCGTAAAAACGCCGGACGGCGATCGCAAAGTCTCCGGTTCAGCCTATCGCGAAACCAAAGATCGCGGTTTCCATCACGGTACGCTGCTATTGAACGCCGACCTCAGCCGTCTGGCGAACTATCTGAATCCCGATAAAAAGAAACTTGCGGCGAAAGGGATTACCTCCGTTCGCTCCCGCGTGGCTAATCTTACCGAGCTATTACCGGGTATCACCCATCAACAGGTCTGCCAGGCGGTCACGGAAGCCTTTTTCGCTCATTACGGCGAACGTGTCGACGCGGAAGTGATTTCACCGGATAAAACGCCGGATCTGCCGAATTTTGCCGAAACCTTTGCGCGCCAGAGCAGTTGGGAGTGGAATTTCGGCCAGGCACCGGCGTTCAGCCATCTGCTGGACGAACGTTTCACCTGGGGCGGCGTCGAGCTGCATTTTGACGTCGAGAAAGGTGTGATTACCCGTGCGCAGGTGTTTACCGATAGCCTGAACCCGGCACCGCTGGAAGCGCTGGCCGAGCGGCTGCAAGGGTGTTTGTACCGCGCGGATAAACTACAGGAAACGTGCGAAGCGCTGATAGCGACGTTTCCGGAACAGGAGAGTGAGTTGCGGGAACTGGCGAGTTGGGTCGCAGGGGCCGTGCGTTAAAGAATTGCCGGATGGCAGCTACGCCTTATCCGGCCTACAAATGAGTGCTTTCTGTAGGCCGGATAAGCAACGCGCCATCCGGCATTACCGCCACTCACCAGCGTCAAGATCCCTCACCTCCCCCGCCCAATAAACCGGGTAAACGCCATTGCGAACATCACGATGAAAGGTCGAAAACGGCCAGTCCTGCACCCGCCTTACCCAACCGTGCTTCACGGGGTTGAAGTAGAGGTAATCGGCATGTCGGCGAAAATCCTTTTCGTCGCGAATCGCGTGCTCCCAGAATCGTGGCTGCCACACGTCATGGCGCATTATCGATTTGGTAAATAACTTTTTAAGCTCCCGCCAGCGAGATGAAAAGTCACAATCGTTCTCAGGAAGCGTCCAGATGCAATGCAGATGCTCAGGCAACACGACAAAAGCATCAATTTGAAAAGGCTTCGTATTTTTCACTCGGCGAATAGCAGAGCGT
Organism: Salmonella sp. A7; assembly: GCF_020181675.1. Lineage (NCBI taxonomy): Bacteria > Pseudomonadati > Pseudomonadota > Gammaproteobacteria > Enterobacterales > Enterobacteriaceae > Salmonella > Salmonella sp. A7. The sequence continues at coordinate 3,902,119 of NZ_CP084001.1, forward strand.
AATTCCGCAATCTGGCGGACAAGTAAATCACTTTTCCGGTTTTTCAGATTAACCGTGAAAAACCAGGTGCCACCGTTAATGTAATAACGACGATAGTTCGACATTTTGTTCATTCCTTAAACAAAATCCAAACGTAACGGGTTAATAGCAAAAGGCAATGCGGAGAGGGTAATTCGGGAATGAGGCCCGCAGTATAAACAGCAGATTGCCGGATGGCGGCTACGCCTTATCCAGCCTACAAGTCGATCCGGTAACAACCGCAGGCCGTTGTAGGCCCGGTAAGCGAAGCGCCACCGGGCACAGCACAATCTTACTCTTTATCGCCCAGCAGTACGGATTCCAGTGCGATTTTGATCATGTCGTTGAAGGTCGTCTGACGTTCAGCGGCAGTGGTCTGCTCGTGGGTACGGATGTGGTCGGACACGGTGCAGATAGTCAGCGCTTTCGCGCCAAACTCAGCCGCAACGCCGTAGATGCCCGCCGCTTCCATCTCTACGCCCAGTACGCCGTATTTTTCCATCACGTCGAACATTTCGCCGTCCGGAGAGTAGAACAGGTCTGCAGAGAACAGGTTGCCCACGCGCGCGTCAACGCCCAGCGCTTTTGCCGCATCAACTGCGTTACGTACCATGTCGAAGTCAGCGATAGCCGCGAAGTCATGATCTTTAAAACGGATACGGTTCACTTTGGAGTCGGTGCAGGCACCCATACCGATCACCACGTCGCGCAGTTTGACGTCCATGCGCACAGCGCCGCAGGAGCCGACGCGAATGATTTTCTTCACGCCGAAATCGGTGATCAGCTCTTTGGTGTAGATGGAGCAGGACGGGATACCCATACCGTGACCCATCACGGAGATCTTACGGCCTTTGTAAGTCCCGGTGAAACCTAACATGCCGCGAACGTTGTTCACTTCGCGAACATCTTCGAGGAAAGTCTCAGCAATGTGCTTCGCGCGCAGCGGGTCGCCCGGCATCAATACGACGTCAGCGAAATCACCCATTTCTGCATTAATATGTGGAGTTGCCATCTTCAGTTCCCTTTAAATTTGTTGTTATTGCCTGATGGCGGCTACGCCTTATCAGGCCTACAAAACGTCTGTAAAAACAGTGAAATACCCTAAGGATTTCGCGTTGTAGGAAGGCGACGAATTCGTGAATCCCCGGGAGCATAGATAAACTATGTGACCGGGGTGAGCGAATGAAGTCAACGCATCTACAGCGCGAAAGACAACGGGTATCACAGCATGTTTTTACCGTAATCCATTGGCGATGTACCAAAGTAGGTCGCCAGCGTCTGGCCGATATCCGCGAAGGTTTCACGGTGACCTAAAGAGCCCGGTTTGACTTTTGGACCGTAGATCAGCACCGGAATGTGCTCACGGGTATGGTCAGTACCGGTCCAGCTCGGGTCACAGCCGTGGTCAGCGGTCAGGATCAGAATGTCATCTTCACCCACCAGCTCCATCAGCTCCGGCAGACGGCGGTCAAACAGCTCCAGACCTGCGGCGTAGCCCGCGATGTCGCGACGGTGGCCCCAGGAAGAGTCGAAGTCGACGAAGTTAGTGAAGACGATGGTCTTATCGCCCGCTTCTTTCATCTCTTTGAGGGTCGCGTCGAACAGCGCGTCCAGACCGGTCGCTTTCACTTTCTTAGTGATGCCGCAGTTGGCGTAGATGTCGGCAATCTTACCGACGGACACCACGTGGCCCTGTTTTTCATCGACCAGTTTCTGCAGCACGGTCGGCGCTGGCGGTTCAACGGCCAGGTCGTGACGGTTACCGGTACGCTGGAAGTTACCGGCCTTGTCGCCGATAAACGGACGCGCGATCACGCGGCCAATGTTGTAGCCGCCTTCGGTCAGCTCTTCACGGGCGATTTCGCACAGCTCGTAGAGTTTATCCAGGCCAAAGGTCTCTTCGTGGCAGGCAATCTGGAACACGGAGTCAGCGGAGGTGTAGAAAATCGGCTTGCCGGTTTTCATGTGCTCTTCGCCGAGCTGGTCCAGAATAACGGTGCCGGAAGAGTGGCAGTTACCGAGATAGCCCGGCAGGTTGGCGCGTTTTACCAGCTTATCCAGCAGTTCCTGCGGGAAGCTGTTTTCGTGATCGCTGAAATAGCCCCAGTCGAATAGCACCGGTACGCCGGCGATTTCCCAGTGGCCGGACGGCGTATCTTTGCCGGAGGACAGTTCGTGCGCCCATGCGTATGCGCCAATAACGTCCGCGTTGCCGTCCATGCCAGCGGCAATTTTACCGGTAGAGCCTTCATGCGCTTTCACCAGCCCCAGACGAGTCAGGTTAGGCAGATTCAACGGGCCCTTACGGCCATTGTCAGCTTCGCCTTTGGCGCAAGCTTCTGCGATGTGGCCCAGAGTGTCGGAACCTACGTCGCCAAAACGATCCGCGTCTTCAGTAGCGCCGATGCCGAATGAGTCCAGCACCATAATAAATGCACGTTTCATATCTTCTCCGTACTTAGTGCTTCAAAAATAATTGATCAGATCAGTATACAACTATTCAGTAATTCGACGATAGACCGAAGGTGTGCTTGCTGGCGCTTTATCGTCAAGGATAATTGCCGCTTTGACGGCCTTCGCCGCTTCCTGCCAACTGGTTTCGTCTTTGGCATGAATCACCGCCAGCGGGCGCTGCCCGTCGATGCTGTCGCCCAGACGGGCCATGTCGGTAAAGCCAACGCTGTAATCAATGGTATCAGACGCCTGACGACGCCCACCGCCCATCGAGACGACCGCCATCCCCAGCGCACGCGTATCCATTGCGCTGATAAACCCTTCGGTATCAGCATATACCGCTTTGCTCAACATGGCGGTCGGCAGGTATTTATCGTAGTTCTCAACGAAATCGCTCGGCCCTTTCTGCGCGGCCACCATACGACCAAAGACTTCTGCCGCTTTACCGTTATCCAGCACCGCCTGCAGTTTGGCACGCGCTTCGGCGTCGTCTTTCGCCAGCTGGCCGGAGATCAGCATCTCCACACATAGCGCCATAGTGACGTCAAACAAGCGCGGATTGCGGTATTCACCGGTCAGGAACTGCACGGCTTCACGCACTTCCACCGCGTTACCGGCGCTTGAAGCCAGCACCTGATTCATATCGGTTAACAACGCCGTAGTGCGAACTCCCGCGCCGTTTGCCACGCCGACAATCGCTTCAGCAAGGGCTTCAGAAAGTTCATAGGTTGGCATAAACGCGCCGCTGCCGACTTTGACGTCCATTACCAGCGCATCCAGCCCTTCGGCCAGTTTCTTGGCGAGGATGGAACCAGTGATCAGCGGAATAGAGTCCACCGTCGCGGTAATATCGCGGGTGGCGTAAAAACGTTTGTCCGCCGGTGCAAGCGAGCTGGTTTGCCCAATAATCGCCACACCCACGTCTTGAATAATTTCGCGGAAACGGTTGTCGTCCGGGAAGATGTCGAAGCCCGGGATCGCTTCCAGTTTATCGAGCGTACCGCCGGTATGTCCGAGGCCGCGACCGGAGATCATCGGCACATAACCGCCGCAGGCCGCTACCATTGGCCCCAGCATCAGAGACGTCACGTCCCCTACGCCGCCGGTCGAATGCTTATCGACAATCGGGCCATTGAGATTCAGGCTTTTCCAGTCAAGGACAGTACCGGAATCCCGCATCGCCATGGTCAGCGAAACACGCTCCGGCATGGTCATATCGTGGAAGAAGATGGTCATCGCCAGGGCGGCAATCTGCCCTTCAGAGATAGTATTGTCACGAATACCATTGATAAAGAAACGAATTTCTTCGTCACTCAACGCATGACCATCACGCTTTTTACGAATAATTTCTTGTGCGAGAAACACGGTACCCTCCTGAGGGAAAAGAGTAGAAGGCTTACATCGCCGGATGGCGGTTAACGCCTTATCCGGCCTACAGGCCTGGATTTGTAGGCCGGATAAGCGCAGCGCCATCCGGCAAATCAGAGCTTAGTAGCTGCTGGCGCTCTTACCGTCGCCGTGACCCAGCGCTTTCAGCAGGCTTGCCAGCAGGCTGGATGCGCCAAAGCGGTAGTGACGAGAATCTGCCCAGTCAGCGCCAAACAGTTCATCTGCAATCGCGAGGAATTTCTGCGCGTCTTCCGCCGTACGTACGCCGCCCGCCGGTTTGAAGCCAACGGTTTTGGAAACGCCCATGTCGCGGATCACTTCCATCATGATGCGCGCGCTTTCCGGCGTAGCGTTTACCGGCACTTTACCGGTAGAGGTTTTGATGAAATCCGCACCGGCTTTGATGGAGATTTCAGAGGCTTTGCGAATCAGCGCCTCTTCTTTCAGCTCGCCGGTTTCGATGATCACTTTCAGCAATACGTTCGCTGCGGCACAAGCGTCTTTACAGGCTTTTACCAGGTCAAAACCCACCTGCTCGTTACCGGCGATCAACGCGCGGTACGGGAATACCACGTCCACTTCGTCAGCGCCGTAGGCGATCGCCGCACGGGTTTCCGCCAGCGCAATATCGATGTCATCATTGCCATGCGGGAAGTTAGTCACCGTTGCAATGCGGATGTCCGGCGTACCTTGTTCTTTCAGAGTCTTACGCGCAATCGGGATAAAACGCGGGTAAATACAAATCGCCGCCGTATTCCCGACCGGGGTTTTTGCCTGATGACACAACGCGATCACTTTTTCATTGGTGTCGTCATCGTTCAGAGTGGTCAGATCCATCAGTTTGAGCGCACGCAGGCTGCTTGCTTTTAAATCAGTCATGACATTCTCCAACGGCATTGCCGTATAAAATTTCACCTTGCGAGTCTGTTAATATTCTAACATTCACTCGCGATTACACTTCGATATACATCACAGTTAATGAAAACTACGTACAAATTTGCATTACTGTAATGAGATCTGAATCAAATTATCCCGCCGTCACCGTCTGTTCTTCGAGCGATAAGCGCATCAGGATCAAAGTCGGTTTGCCGCCATTTTCTACAATAGCGCATCGTCCCGGCATAAAGAGGAAACGAAGATGCCTGCCTCATGCGAAACTGCGCTCCAGCAGCGTTGCCAGCAAATTGTGACCAGCCCGGTGCTCACGCCTGAACAAAAACGCCATTTTCTGGCGCTGGAAGCTGAAAACGCCCTGCCTTATCCCACCCTGCCGGAAGATGCCCGCCAGGCGCTGGATGAAGGCGTCATTTGCGATATGTTTGAGGGGCACGCCCCCTTCAAACCGCGCTACGTGTTGCCCGATTACGCCCGATTTCTGGCTAACGGTTCACAGTGGCTGGAACTGGAAGGCGCGAAAGATCTGGATGATGCGTTATCCCTACTCACCATTCTGTATCATCACGTACCTTCCGTGACGTCCATGCCGGTTTATCTCGGCCAGCTTGATGCGTTGCTGCAACCGTATGTTAGAATTCTAACACAAGATGCGATCGATATTCGAATAAAACGTTTCTGGCGTTATCTCGACAGAACGCTGCCAGACGCCTTTATGCATGCCAATATTGGCCCTGCCGATACGCCTGTCACACGAGCGATTTTGCGCGCTGATGCCGAGCTAAAGCAGGTGGCGCCTAACCTGACGTTTATCTACGATGCGGAAATTACGCCGGACGATCTGCTGCTGGAAGTCGCCAAAAACATTTGCGAATGCAGTAAGCCACACATTTCCAACGGCCCTGTAAATGATAAAATTTTCACAAAAGGCCATTATGGCATCGTCAGTTGTTATAACTCGCTACCGCTTGGCGGCGGCGGCAGTACGCTGGTACGTCTCAACCTGAAAGCCGTGGCAGAACGCAGTACGTCTGTCGATGACTTCTTTTCACGCACGCTACCGCACTACTGCCGACAGCAGATCGCCATCATTAATTCACGATGTGAATTCCTCTATGAAAAGTCACATTTCTTTGAGAATAGCTTTCTTGTACAGGAAGGTTTGATCGATCCCGAACGTTTTGCGCCGATGTTCGGTATGTACGGGCTGGCGGAAGCCGTGAATCTGCTGTGCGAAAACGCGGGCCTGAACGCCCGTTACGGCAAGAATGAAACGGCGAACGAGCTGGGCTACCGTATCAGCGCCCAACTGGCGGATTTCGTCGAAAATACGCCAGTGAAGTATGGCTGGAAGCAACGGGCGCTGCTCCATGCCCAGTCTGGCATAAGTTCCGATATCGGCACTACGCCGGGCGCGCGTCTGCCGTATGGCGATGAACCGGACCCTATCACCCATTTGCAAACCGTCGCACCGCACCATGCCTTTTATCATGCCGGGATCAGCGACATTCTGACGCTGGACGAAACCATCAAGCGTAATCCGCAGGCGTTGGTCCAGCTTTGTCTTGGCGCGTTCAAAGCCGGGATGCGGGAATTTACCGCCAATGTCAGCGGCAACGATCTGGTGCGCGTCACCGGTTATATGGTGCGCCTGTCGGATCTGGCGAAATTTCGCGCCGAAGGCTCGCGCACGAATACCACCTGGCTGGGAGAAGAAGCCGCACGTAATACCCGCATCCTGGAACGACAGCCACGCGTAGTCAGCCATGAACAACAGATGCGCTTTAGTCAGTAAGATCATTGCGTTTTCCTGCGTCGATGGGCCAGGCAGCCGCCTGGCATTATTCTTACAGGGCTGCAATTTGCGCTGTAAGAATTGCCATAACCCGTGGATGATGGGACGCTGTAACGACTGCGGGGAATGCGTATCGCAGTGTCCGCATCACGCCCTCAGCGTTGATGGCGGGAAAGTGGTATGGCGGTCGGACGTCTGCGAGCAGTGCGATACCTGCCTGAAAATGTGCCCACAGCGGGCAACGCCAATGGCGCAAACCATGAGCGTTGACGATGTGCTGCGTCATATTCGTAAAGCATCGCTGTTTATTGAAGGTATTACCGTCAGCGGCGGAGAGGCGACCACGCAATTACCGTTTATTGTGGCGCTATTTACGGCGATCAAAGCCGATCCGCAGTTACAACGGCTGACCTGTCTGGTGGACAGTAATGGTCAGTTAAGCGAGACCGGCTGGCAAAAACTACTGCCGGTTTGCGACGGCGTAATGCTCGATCTGAAAGCCTGGAAGAGCGAGTGTCATCACCGTCTGACCGGACGTGATAACACGCATATTAAGCACAGTATCCGCTTTCTTGCTGCGCGGGGAAAACTGGCGGAGCTGCGGTTACTGGTTATCCCGGGTCAGGTGGACTATGCGGCGCATATCGATTCACTGGCGGCGTTTATTACTTCGCTGGGCGAGGTTCCGGTGCGCCTGAATGCCTTTCATGCGCATGGCGTCTATGGCGAAGCGAAAGCCTGGCCAGGCGCGACGCCGCAAGAGGTGGAACGGCTGGCAGACGGATTGCGCGCGCGTGGGGTGGCGAAGCTGATTTTGCCGGCGCTATATTTGTAAGCGTCGCCTGCCGGACGGCGGCTGCGATGTCCTCAGAGCCGAAACAAGGTAATGGTATTGCGATACAGCGTATCGGCTATCACCTCTGCGGGCTCCGGACGTAATTCGCAGAGCGCATCAAATACGCGCGCCGCCTGCTCCGGGCGATTCGGCTGCCCCTGAAACCCCTTTAGCGGCATATCCGGCGCATCGGTCTCCAGCAACAGCGCGTCCAGCGGCAACCGCGCCATAACATCACGGGTTTTACTGGCGCGCGGGTAGGTGATGGTGCCGCCGACGCCGATTTTATAGCCCAGTCGCACAAAGCGTTCGGCCTGTTGCAGACTGCCGGCAAAACCATGCACCACGCCGGTTCGCGGCAGATCCTGGCGCTTTAAGTGCATCGCCAGTTTGTCATGCGTGCGCCGCGAGTGCAGGATCACCGGCAGATCGTAGCGTTTTGCCAGTTGCAGTTGCGCGTCTAAAAATCGCTCTTGCCTGGCGAACTGCGGATCGTCGCGATAAAGATCGAGACCGATCTCGCCTACCGCCACGACGTTCTGTTGTTGCGCCAGCGCCTGTTGCAGCCTATCAGGATCGTCATCGGCATGACGCTCAATCACAATGGGGTGCAATCCCAGCGCAGCATAAAGCGACGGGAAACGCGCCGCCAGCGCCAGCACGCGGGGAAAGTGCGCCGCCTCGGTCGCCGGCACGATGATTTTTCCAACGCCCGCCTCACAGGCACGCTGAATACTGGCGCGCTCATCGCCCGTAAAGGGCGGGAAATCAAAATGGCAGTGTGTATCGATAAAGCGCCAGCTCACGCCAGATCCTCGTCGGTAAATGTGGTGTCGTTTGCCTGCGGCGCGCTAATGACCTCCGCCACATGCGTATCATTGGCCACCGGCGCCGGAGGCACGACCACCGTTTCCGGCACGGCAATCCGCGACGTATGGCGCAGGAGAGGCGGCGTTGCGGCGAGCAATTTACCAACGGTGGCAAGGAAATAACGCCCGCATAATTGCCCGGTTTTGTAATCCTCACGCAGCGCCGGGATACGGCTGCCCAGCGCCATGCTGTGCAGCGGTTTCGGCGGATAAATTTCAATGATCCGCAGCTTACCCGGCGGCTTTTCAATAAATTGTTGGATCGCGCTGTAGGACGTTTCATGATGCTGCACCAGGTTGACCAACGGCTGTAGACTGCTCTCCCCCAGCCAGCGCTCCATACGCTTAAACCACTGCGGCGTGTAATACATTTGCGAGGGTACGGTGCGGATCACCACAATGGTTTTCGCCCCCCGCTTTGCCGCCTCCTGAACCGGAATGGCGTCGCTAATGCCACCGTCCAGATAGTTGATGCCCTCTAACGTAACACCGGTACGGTAGAAACCCGGTATGGCGCTGGAGGCGCGAATGATATCAAGCCAGTTTTGTTTTGTCGGCGAGAAATAGCCCGGCGTGTAATCATCCCCCCGGCAGGCGCACATATAAAAGGATTTTCCGCTGTCGAACAGGCGCGCTGCGGTATCCATCTGCAGCGGCATTCGGGCGGCGGTGGATTCCACCAGCCAGTCGAGGTCAATAAGGTTTCCTCCGCGTACAAATCGCAGCGGATCAAAAAATTCGCGCCTGGTGGTATAGCGCATAATGACTTTACGCCCGTAGCCGGGCTGGTTGCAGAGATACGCCGAGAGATTTTGCGCACCGGCTGATGTGCCGAAGTAGAGATGGAAAGGATTAAACTGCGCACGCATAAACTCATCCAGCACGCCTGCGGTAAAGATGCCCCGCTGCCCCCCGCCCTCGCAGACCAGCGCCATACGGCCTGGCCGGAACGGTGTTAATGATAACGGCGCAATATTGCCGAGCGTAACCGGTATTCGCTGGCCCACCTCTGCCTTCCTGTTTTTCATTTTTTTCCAGGCTGACAAGGTAACGCAAAACGTTAACGGCTAAAACCGTAAAAGCCAGTCCGCTGGACTGGCTTGATAGCAATATATCTTTACAGCTGCCTGCTAGGGTCGTTTACGGCCCATGAACAGGCTGACCAGGAAGAGCACGATCCCGACGACGAAGACGATTTTCGCCGCGCCGGCAGCCGTACCAGCCAGTCCACCAAAACCCAATGCGGCGGCAATTAACGCGATAACCAGAAATATAATGCCCCAACGAAACATAAGCCTCTCCTTTACCATAGTTAATGTCGACCGCTAAATATGAGCGCTCAGGCTACTCATTCGCGATATTTTTAGTGTGGTGCACATTACGCCTCCCGACAAACGTCGGGAGGACGAATTACGACGAATTACTGAACTTTCAGATCGTTTTTAACACTTTTTACGCCATCAACGGCTTTCGCGATGCTTTCAGCGCGGTCGCTTTGTTCCTGAGTTTCAACAGTACCGGAGAGCTGTACGACGCCATCGGTCGTTTCCACTTTTACTTTACGGGAAGGGACGAGATCGTCCGCCAGCAACTTGGCTTTGACTTCACTGGTCGTGGCCGTATCGCCGGCATAACCTTTCACGGAACCTTCTTTATTGTCGCGAACGTGAAGTTTGTCGCTAACGGAGGTCACGCCTTCTACGCCTTTCGCCACTTTCACGGCGGCTTCAGCCTGCGCCTGGCTTTCTACAAAGCCGCTCAGGGTGACGACTTTCTGATTGGTTTCGACAGAAATATCGGTGCTTTTAATATTGTCATGGTCTACCAGCGCAGCTTTTACTTTCGCAGTGATAGCGCTGTCATCCATGAAGTTACCGACTTTATTCATAGAGCTATCGACTTTTTGCCCTGCGGTTTCGGTTCCGCTTTGCGCCTTGTCCGTTGTTGCGTTTTCTGCAAAGGCAGAACCTGTCGCAACGGCAGAGGTCAACATTACGGCCAGCAGAGTTTTAGAAATCTTCAGTCTTGTCATAGTCATCGATTTTGTCCTGTATAGTTTGCTCGTAATTTGAGCTCAGGCAACACGAGGTTGCATTGCTGAATGCGGTGAAACTCACCGGTTTCTGAAGTCAATGACTGGCATCACATTCGTGAATTTGTAACGACGCGTCGCCTGCCACCCTTCCGTTTCAGTTATTAATATCGTGACTGAAACAAATCTCAGCTTTAAGCTCTCATATTCACGCATTGAACAGGCATTAAAGCCGACATTTATGTCATCACTTTGTTAAATATAGATCACAATTTTAAAATCGCTTGTCGGTGCGTATAAAAAACAGGCAGATCGGAGAAAAAACGCGGGATTTAAGAACATTCCGTAAGCGGTTAAAAAGGCAGGGAAAGTACGAAGGCGCGGCGGATGCCGCGCCCGGAAAGGGATCAGTGTTCGCGCGTTTTACGGAACTGAACGTCAGGGTAACGTTCCTGGGTCAGGTTCAGGTTAACCATCGTGGGGGCGATATAGGTGAGGTTGTCGCCGCCATCCAGCGCCAGCTGCGTTTCATTCTTACGCTTAAACTCTTCGAATTTCTTCGCATCGGCGCTTTCCACCCAGCGCGCCGTCGCCACGTTGACGGATTCATAAATCGCCTCAACGTTGTATTCGCTTTTCAGGCGCGCGACAACAACGTCAAACTGCAAAACGCCCACGGCGCCGACAATCAGATCGTTGTTGGAGATGGGACGGAATACCTGCACCGCCCCCTCTTCAGAAAGCTGCACCAGCCCTTTCAGTAGCTGCTTCTGCTTGAGCGGATCTTTCAGGCGAATACGACGGAACAGTTCCGGCGCAAAGTTCGGGATACCGGTAAACTTCATCATCTCGCCCTGAGTGAAGGTATCGCCAATCTGAATGGTGCCGTGGTTATGCAGACCCAAAATATCGCCCGGGTACGCTTCTTCAACGTGCGAACGGTCGCCCGCCATAAAAGTTAACGCGTCGGAAATCACCACATCTTTGCCGGTACGGACCTGGCGTAGCTTCATGCCCTTCTCATACTTACCGGAAACCACGCGCATAAACGCCACGCGGTCGCGGTGTTTCGGGTCCATATTGGCCTGAATTTTAAAGACAAAACCGGTGAACTTCTCTTCCGAGGCTTCCACTGTGCGGGTATCGGTTTGACGCGGCATCGGCGCGGGCGCCCACGCCACTAAACCATCCAGCATATGGTCAACGCCAAAGTTACCCAGCGCGGTACCGAAAAATACCGGGGTAATTTCCCCTGCCAGGAACAGCTCTTCATCAAACTCGTTAGACGCGCCCTGCACCAGTTCCAGCTCGTCGCGCAGCTGCTGCGCCAGGTCTTCACCGACGGCGGCGTCCAGATCCGGGTTATTCAGCCCTTTAACGATGCGCACTTCCTGAATGGTGTGGCCCTTACCGGTCTGATAAAGATAAGTTTCATCTTTATAAAGGTGATAAACGCCCTTAAACAGCTTCCCGCAGCCAATCGGCCAGGTGATCGGCGCGCAGCCGATTTTCAGCTCATTCTCGACTTCATCCAGCAGCTCCATCGGGTCGCGGATATCACGGTCGAGTTTGTTCATAAAGGTCAGGATTGGCGTATCACGCAGACGGGTAACTTCCATCAGCTTACGAGTCCTGTCCTCAACGCCTTTTGCGGCGTCGATCACCATCAGACAGCAGTCCACCGCCGTCAGGGTACGGTAGGTATCTTCGGAGAAGTCTTCGTGCCCCGGGGTGTCCAGCAGGTTCACCAGACAGTCGTGATACGGGAACTGCATCACCGAGGTGGTGATAGAGATACCACGCTGTTTTTCCATCTCCATCCAGTCAGATTTTGCATGTTGGCTGGAGCCACGGCCTTTTACCGTACCGGCGGTCTGAATCGCCTGTCCGAACAGCAACACTTTTTCGGTAATGGTGGTTTTACCGGCGTCCGGGTGAGAAATAATGGCAAAAGTGCGGCGTTTGGCCACCTCTTGCAAATAAGGAGACAACGTCATAGTCAAATCTTCTTGATTAAGCGCGGCGTTTGACCACGCATGTTGAATACGAAAAATGCGGCTATTTTACCCATCAACCTGGGGGAGGCAATCAGTGTTTACACAGGAGCTGCTCCAGTTCGCTTAATGACGCCACAGTCCAGGTTGGATGAATACCCGCGGGCTGCTCGCGATGATGCGCGTTAAGCCAGCAGGTCGACAGTCCGGCGTTAATGCCGCCAAGAATATCGGATTCCGCGGTATCGCCAACCATTAATACGCGCGAGCGGTCAGGGTTCCCCGCCTGCTCCAGGGCGTAGTTAAAGATTTTCGGATCGGGCTTCGCGACGCCAACCTGCTCGGAAATCACCAGCAGATCGAAATACTCGCGCAGCCCGGTGCGCTCCAGACGAGTTTGTTGTAGCGCGGTAAAACCGTTAGTAATAATACCGATTTTAGCCTGCCCGCGAATCGCATTAAGTAGCGAAACGGCGCCCGGCAAAGGAGAACAGATCTCCGCCATCGCACTAATAAAAGCGTCATTCAGCAGCCCCGGCGCAACGTTTAGCCGTTCAGCCCAACTTTGAAAACGCGCGTGCTGCAATTGTAATGAGGTAATCGCGCCGTTCTGATAATCCACCCATAGCGGCTTATTCACGGCCTGGTAATCCTGGAAATCCTCAGCGGTAAAGGTGACGCTATAGTCAAGGAACATCCGCTGTAAACCGGTGAAAGAATCAAACGTAAACAGCGTTTCATCGGCATCAAAGAAAATCCAGTCCCACTTCATCATTACACCTTGCCTCTTTTATTACATGCTTATCGGTAACGCCATGATGATGGCGTCCTCATGCCCTTGTGCCGTGGGATAGTAATTGCGGCGAATCGTCGCCTCGTTAAACCCCAGACTTTCATACAGCGCGATGGCGGCAGCGTTAGAGGCGCGTACCTCCAGCCATAGCGTTACAACACCGCGTTTTTCCAGTTCATCAATCAGATGCTCAAGCAGCATACGCCCCAGCCCCCGACGCTGAAAATCCGGATCGACGGCAATATTGAACAGCGTCGCTTCGTCCAGCACCACCTGTGTAATGGCAAACGCGGCCATTCTGTCAGCAGCGGTCAGCTTAAGATTGAGATACCGTTCGCCCTGGTTGCCGAAAAACGTTTTTTCGCTCCACGGAAACGCATGAGCGCGTTGCTCAATCTGCCAGGCTGCGGGGAGATCGGTCGTGCTGAGGATAGAAATCGTGTTCATGTTCGCAGATTTGTTGCCATAGTGCGGCGCGTGCCGCCGGGTTTGCCCGGAGTTCATTAAACGCCGGCGTCGTGACCTGAGCGCCTTCGAGTTGGAGCGGCGCGTCAGTTCCTAACCGCCAGCTATTACAACGGCTGCCCTGCGGCAGCATGGCGACGCGCTCAGGCGCCAGGGATAAAACCTGATCGGGACTCACGGTCAACGCGCGTAAAATATCGCGCATTAGCGGCTCGTTCAGCGCGGGTAATTCCTCTGCAACCACGATCAGACGAACGTGCGCGGGAAGGGAAATCGCAATCTCGCCTTGTAGCGCGCCAGAACGTCGCAGCGCCCACTGCGTAATACCCAGTTGCTGTAACTGCCAGTCTCGTCGGGATGTCATAGCGAAACGCTCCTGTAATCAGGGGCGCAAATATAGCAAATCTGTCGAATCTCCGCCATCAAACTACTATAATCGCCGCCAGTCTGAATTAAGGAGCATTCCATGTCTGCTTTTACCCCGGCAAGTGAAGTCTTGCTGCGCCACAGTGATGATTTCGAACAAAGCCGTATTCTTTTTGCCGGAGATTTGCAGGATGACCTGCCCGCGCGCTTTGAATGCGCCGCCAGCCGCGCGTATACGCAACAGTTTCACCACTGGCAGGCGTTAAGCCGCCAGATGGGCGATAACGTCCGTTTTAGCCTGGTCGCGCAAGCCAGCGATGTCGCTGACTGCGATACGCTGATCTACTACTGGCCGAAAAATAAACCCGAAGCGCAGTTCCAGTTGATGAATATTTTGTCGCTGATGCCGTCGGGCGTCGATGTTTTCGTCGTGGGGGAAAACCGCAGCGGCGTGCGTAGCGCCGAACCGATGCTGGCGGACTATGCTCCGCTGAACAAAGTAGATAGCGCGCGACGTTGCGGCCTTTACCATGGTCGTCTGGAAAAGCAGCCGCAGTTTAGTCTTGAATCCTGGTGGGCCGAGTACAACATCGACGGGCTGACCATCAAAACGTTGCCGGGCGTATTCAGCCGCGACGGACTGGATGTTGGTAGCCAACTGCTGCTATCTACGCTGACGCCGCACACCAAAGGTAAAGTGCTGGATGTCGGCTGCGGCGCTGGCGTGCTTTCCGCCGCGCTGGCCAGCCATTCTCCGAAAGTGCGCCTGACGCTGTGTGACGTCAGCGCTCCGGCGGTGGAAGCCAGCCGCGCCACGCTTGCCGCTAATGGCCTTGAAGGCGAGGTATTCGCCAGCAACGTCTTTTCGGAAGTCAAAGGACGTTTTGACATGATCATCTCCAACCCGCCGTTCCACGACGGAATGCAAACCAGCCTCGATGCGGCGCAAACGCTCATTCGCGGCGCAGTGCGCCATCTGAACAGCGGCGGAGAGTTACGCATCGTGGCGAACGCCTTTCTGCCCTATCCTAAGATTCTGGATGAGACTTTTGGCTTCCATGAAGTCATCGCGCAAACCGGGCGCTTTAAGGTTTATCGTACCGTGATGACCCGTCAGGCGAAGAAATAGTTGGCCTGATAAGCGCAGCGCCATCTGGTTGCATGTGCCGGATGGCGGCGCCAGGCGTCTTATCCAACCTACGTCTCGCGCCCATTTTTGCAGCAATCAATCTGTCCCATGCAATTAACTATTGACGAATAGCTGAAAACCACTAGAATGCGCCTCCGTGGTAGTGATTCTTTTCAAGAATCGATGGTATGCGAAGGTGGCGGAATTGGTAGACGCGCTAGCTTCAGGTGTTAGTGTCCTTACGGACGTGGGGGTTCAAGTCCCCCCCCTCGCACCAAAACCACGTTGATATTGCTCGCACTGGGCGAAGGTGGCGGAATTGGTAGACGCGCTAGCTTCAGGTGTTAGTGTTCTTACGGACGTGGGGGTTCAAGTCCCCCCCCTCGCACCAACGAGGCGATATCAAAAAGTAAGATAACTGTGCGAAGGTGGCGGAATTGGTAGACGCGCTAGCTTCAGGTGTTAGTGTCCTTACGGACGTGGGGGTTCAAGTCCCCCCCCTCGCACCAATTATCTTATCCTTCCTTTGTCTCTTCATTTTCATCCCTGATTCCAGTTCATCATTGCCAACATCATGCCGCCAATAAGCGCCATACACGATGGCAGCAGTACAAAATGCCGTAATTGTTTGTGATACAACATCAGCGCAGACAGTAGCAATCCTGATACAATCAACAGCTTCAGCGCATAAGCTGACAGGCCGATAAACGCCAGTCCAACGATAATCACTCCAGGCAATAATACGCCCCATCCGCTGCCTAACGTTCGCTGCAACATGGTTTCACCTCTGGAATTGATAATGATAACCAATATCATATGATATATTTTCTCATTTGTCAGCCAGGGAGGAAGCTAAAGAGATGAGTTTTACTTAACGGTTGATGACACGTATTCAGTAAGGTGATAAATTGTCCGACTGTTAACGTAAAAACAACAACACCTCGCTTTAGGCGACCTTTTCTCATACGTTATTTTCATGTTGGCGCCCGATTCCGTGTATATCACCGATAAATAACGACAATTACCCATGACAACACCATCCTGGCGGTCGCTTCGTATTAAGAAGTATCAGTTTTCTTTACGTCTTTTCTTGTTTCTCAACGCCGTGTCGGCGCTATTTACTCTCGTTTTCCCCCTTTATCAAATCAATGTATTTTGCACGCCAATGATTGGGATAATGGTCCTGAGCGTATTACTGTTGATATGGCATGGGAAATATGGACAAAAAAGAATTAATCTCCCCTTTATCTCCCTACTCTTTGGGGGAATATGGGCGGCGCATATTGCGCTAAAGTATCCGGCATTAGGCCATTATGATTTCTCTTTTTTACTGATTTCCCTGCTTAGCGTTCTGTTTATCGGCTCGATAGCCTTTGCCGCGAATATCGTCGCGTTTACGCTCTATTCGCTACCGCCAGTCGCGGTCTGCCTGTGGCTGAATGGTAATGAACAAGGTTTGCGAATTCTCTATTTGCTGGCCCTGCCAATGGTGGGAATCGCTATTCAACATGTTATCCAGAAACGCTACGATAACTTTGCCCAGCAGCTCATGTTTAAGCTGCTGGCCGAGCGGGAAACCCTCAATGGCCTGAGTATGCTTGATCCATTAACCGGCTTATATAACCGCCGTGGCCTGCAAAATCGGCTGGATACGTTACAGGCGCCGGGCAGCCATGAACACTACGTCCTGCTATTGGATATCGATCATTTCAAAGCGTACAACGATCACTACGGTCATATGATGGGCGATCAGGCGTTAATCCGCGTCTCAGCGGCAATTCGGGACGCCGTGCGATCGCGCGATGTCGTCTGCCGTTTTGGCGGGGAAGAATTTCTGGTGTTGCTGACCACCGCCGAACCACAGCAAGCCCGCGCTACCGCAGAACGTATCCGACAGGAAGTATACGATCTTAAAATCCCGCATATGTTTAACGAAAGCGTCGCCACCAATGTCACTGTCAGTATCGGCATTGCGCCCCTGACGGATCGCAATATCGGAGACGCTATCGAAAAAGCGGATAAAGCGCTCTACGAAGCCAAGCATCTTGGACGTAACCACATTCTGGTCAGCGACGACATGCGCGCCCTATGAATCCTGCTGGCGTAATCGTGCTACGCCAACAGCGTTAACCATAAACCGCTTGCCATCGTTTATCGCTATCGATAGGATTAGCAATCATTATCATTTAGATTAACATCATTAAACTGCGCTATGGCCTACCGTTCCGCACCGATTGCTGACGATATTATCTGGCGAGCTGCTCCCCAGCCGGAAGACGCCTCGCTGGCGGACGCAGTACGCGAGACGATCGCCTCTACCCGTGAGTACCTGTTGGACTTCATTCGGCTGGATGAAACGCCGCCGCCAACGGCGATGACTCTTGCCCAGTGGACGCGCCCCGCGACGTTTCGTTCATTGCTGGCCGCCTATTCCGATCACATCTATCGCCACACGCCAGGCCTGCCACGTGAAAATAAGCCGTTACTCTCCCTGTGGGCGCAATGGTATATCGGGCTGATGACGCCGCCGCTGATGCTGGCATTACTGACGCAAGCGCGCGCTATCAATGTCTCGGCAGAACATATTCACGTTGAATTTCATGAAACCGGGCGCGCCGCATGTTTCTGGCTTGATGTGCATCAGGATAACCTGACAACGGGGCGTTCCCCGGAAGAACGAATGGAAACGCTGGTAGTCTCCGCACTACAGCCGGTCATTCAGGCGCTGGAGGCGACTGGCGACATCAACGCGAAACTTATCTGGAGCAATACCGGTTATTTAATCAACTGGTATCTGACTGAGATGAAACCGCTGCTTGGCGAAGCCCTGCTGGCAACGCTACGCCAGCGCTGTTTTTTTGAAAAGCAGCTATCCGACGGTCAGGATAACCCGCTGTGGCGGACCGTCGTAATGCGCGACGGTCTTCTGGTACGCAGAACCTGCTGCCAACGTTACCGCTTACCTGACGTACAGCAGTGCGGCGACTGCACGCTAAAGTAAACTGCGTTACGTTGCCTTCAGTTATCGTCACGGCTTACTGCTGCTGGCCTGTCACATTATTATATTTACAGCGGCGCTCTCCGTATGCCAAATTACGTTTTGCCATTTTTGGGTCTACCGTGGCTATTGGTAAGGTCTCAGGAGAGAAGAATGAGTCTGCAATCTGTACGGCAATTTCTGGCCGATCATGCTCCCGATATTGAAATTATCGAATTAAATCAAAGTACAGCGACTGTCGAACTGGCAGCCAAAGCGCACAACGTAGAGCCTGGGCAGATAGCTAAAACGCTCTCGCTTAAAGTAAAAGACACTATTATCCTGGTGGTCGCTAAAGGCGATGCCCGCCTGGATAATAAGAAGCTTAAAAGCACTTTCGGCGCAAAAGCCCGTATGTTGAGCAGCGATGAAGTGGTCAATGCAACCGGACATCCTGTCGGCGGCGTATGTCCCTTTGGGCTGGAGCACCCGCTGCCCGTTTATTGCGACATCTCTCTGAAGGGGTATAACGAAGTATTGCCTGCCGCAGGCGCCACGCACAGCGCGGTACGCATCACGCCGGAAAGAATGGCTGAACTGACATCGGCGACCTGGGTTGACGTGTGCCAATAACGTGCCTGACACCCGGACTCCCCGAACAAGCACGGCGCATCCGGCACGGGCTATACCCGATGCTGGAGCGCGGTAGCATCTCCGGCGCGCAGATATAACAGAATATCCGCTGCATCGAGTAACCCGGCATCAGAACTCACGCCCAGCTTGGACATCACATTAAACTTATGCGCCCGGATAGTCTTAATGTTACGTTCTAACTGGACGGCAATTTGCGGCATTGAGTAGCCGTTCGACATAAAACGCAGAATCTCCCGCTCGGTTGGACTAAGCATACAATTCTGGTGAAGCTCCCAAAGATTATCTGTACGCTCCGTTGTCCGCCGGGCGCTATTAAGCGATGTAAATAAGGCATCCTGTAAAACATCCAACGGCGACGCTTTGCTGATGACCCCATCCAGCGGCAGCGGGGATAGCGCGCTGATTAAGCGGGCTTCAGCATCATCATCTGCAATCACCAGACGCCGCATATGGGGATAATTTATCGCCAGTTCCGTCAGGCTGGATAATCCTGTCCGGCGTTCAGTTCTTAACGCAGAAAGAGAAAAAATAACGGCAGAAAACGGCGTCTTTAGCGCAGCCTTATAAAACGCGGATGGTTTTGAAAAAATATGAAGCGTATGTCGGCAATCCGGCATTGCATCAAATAGCCCTTTAATACCAATGGTGCTCATCACGCATTTTTCTACGAGCGCAACATTTCTCTTGCTGATTCTGTTTTCCATTCCATGGTTTCTCCATATACCGAAGGTAGGTTCAATTCTCTGGCTCCCTGAGAACTGTTTATCCATGCATACATCTCTGCATTACTGTGTATTGATAAGCGTCGCATGGCGCTATTTTTTTGGGCGCTAATTGTTTTATTACTTTTTTTAAGTAATGCCGCAATTTGGTTAATGCCCCACCCTTTTCCTAAAAGGCGTAATACTTTTCGTTCAGACAGCGTAAGGACAATCGGCCTGTCGTGGGACTGCTGAATTTCAGACGGTACCTGAGGCGATAATAACGTTTTGCTTATTCTTTCTGAACGAGCGTTTCCCGCATGGATAACGCTAATAAGATTCTCGATTGGCTCTTCGTCTGAAAGCAAGGTGCTGACGGGGCCCATCAGGAGATCAACCGCATGTGGATAGCTGGATTTAGGAACCAGAAATACCCAATGTATGTCGCGATATTGCGAGAGTAAGCTATAAAAATATTCGCAGATAGCACGGGGAGAGGCATTGTTAACTGCTAAATCAGCAATAACTAAATTACTTCGACGTAGTTGTAGCAGCGTTAGCTCTTCTATCGTACGGCAATACGCCAGTTTATAATCGGGGAAATTACCTGTTATAGCCCCTTTAAGGCCTTCCTGTATAAGGGGGGTTTTACTGATAATAAGTCCATTTTTGCAGCATCCTGGCAGCATAATTCCTCCGCACCCACGCCGCCCCTTTTCATTGTCCCATTAATAAAAATACTATTAACAATGAGCGCAAAGAAATATAAGCCGAGTGGATTAATTATCCTTGTTTTATTTTTAAAAATATAACATTGATTGCGCTACAATCCACATAGCACAAAAACATGAAATCACTATCGCATAGTTACTCATAAAACCAGAAGCAAGACAATTAAATTAACTAAATTTGCACATTAGTAATTCTAACGAAACTCATCATATTAATAAATTTAAAATATGAGTTCGTCCTTCATTCATATTGCTGAATCCTGAAATAAAAGCCCAACAATACTGACTGTCACCCATAAAATCCATGTAATATCTGCAAATTACACTAAGTCACGCCTATTTTTACACCTGCTGCTCACGCCATTGTTGTAAAACGATTAATGCATGTCGTTGATAAAATTCACCACATCATTGATTCAAAAATGAACGGCCAGGCTGGCATAATGTCTCTATTCTGGAAACGGACATACGAGAACCGTCGCCCATAAGGATATCCTGCCTGTGACGAAGCGCACGTCTCAGGAAACTTATGCGTTGCGCCTGGCGGTTGACGTTTTTATCAACAAGAAATTGATCTTAACCAACGCCATCATGCCTGCGCTTCGTGTTAAAAAGGAAGCCTCTGTCATAGTGGCGGCGCATAAAATGTCTTTTCGGACAGGACGAGTCATGCAAGAAGAGCAATCAATTCAACGAGCAGTAACACGGTTATGTATTCAATGCGGGCTGTTTTTATTGCAGCACGGGGCGGAAAGCGCACTGGTTGATGAGCTTTCCACCCGCCTCGGTTTGGCGCTCGGTATGGATAGCGTCGAAAGCGCGATCTCCTCTAACGCCATTGTACTGACGACCATTAAAGACGGACAATGTCTGACATCGACACGTAAAAACCAGGATCGCGGCATTAATATGCACGTCGTCACGGAGGTTCAGCATATCGTTATCCTCGCGGAACATCGTCTGCTGGATTGCAAAGGCGTGGAAAAACGTTTTAGCCAGCTCCGCCCGCTGCGTTATCCGCGCTGGCTGGTGGCGTTTATGGTCGGTCTTTCCTGCTCCTGCTTTTGTAAGTTGAATAATGGCGGCTGGGATGGCGCGGTTATCACCTTTTTCGCCAGTATGATAGCCATGTATATTCGCCAGATGCTGGCGCAGCGGCATTTACATCCGCAGATCAATTTTTGCATTACCGCCTTTGTCGCTACCACGATTTCCGGGCTGATGCTCACCCTCCCCGCCTTTAGCCAAACGCCCACTATCGCCATGGCGGCGAGCGTACTGCTACTGGTGCCGGGCTTTCCGCTGATTAATTCCGTCGCAGATATGTTTAAAGGACATATTAATACCGGGCTGGCGCGCTGGGCTATCGCCAGCCTGTTGACACTGGCCACCTGTGTGGGCGTAGTGATGTCAATGACAGTATGGGGGCTACGAGGATGGGTATAATCGACTTTTTACTGGCGCTAATGCAGGACATGATCTTGTCTGCGATCCCCGCCGTCGGGTTTGCGATGGTCTTTAATGTTCCCCACCGGGCACTTCCGTGGTGCGCGCTACTGGGGGCGCTGGGTCATGGCTCGCGTATGCTGATGATGAGCGCTGGCTTTAATATCGAATGGTCGACGTTTATGGCTTCGCTGCTGGTCGGCAGTATTGGTATTCAGTGGTCACGCTGGTATCTCGCTCACCCTAAAGTGTTTACCGTCGCGGCCGTGATCCCGATGTTTCCGGGGATTTCCGCCTATACCGCGATGATTTCCGCAGTAAAAATTAGCCATCTGGGCTATAGCGAACCAATGATGATTACGCTGCTAACCAATTTTCTGAAAGCCTCTTCCATTGTTGGCGCGCTCTCAATTGGCCTCTCTGTACCGGGATTATGGCTGTACCGCAAACGCCCCCGCGTGTGATCGGTGGAACGCCTCCTGCTGTTCTTACGGGTCTGTGTGGTACTATAAAAACAGTCGCCCTTCTCGGTTGTTGTTCCATATTGAGAAACATTATGTCTTCCAGAATTTTAACGTCGGACGTCATCGGTATTGACGTCCTTTTACACGATCATCATGCTGTGCTGGCGAAGTCAACGGGCGGCGCAGTGGCGGTATTCGCTAATAATGCGCCTGCCTTTTATGCCGTGACGCCTGCACGCATGGCTGAACTGCTGGCGCTTGAAGAAAAGTTATCACGTCCGGGAAGCGATGTGGCGTTAGACGCGCAATTTTACGAAGAACCCGAAGCCGCCCCCGTTGCGATTCCCTGCGGAAAATTCGCCATGTATCCCGCCTGGCAACCGGATGCGGATTTTCAGCGTCAGGCTGCCCTTTGGGGCGTGGCGCTTCGGGAGCCGGTTACCGCAGAAGAGCTGGCGGCGTTTATCGCCTACTGGCAGGCGGAAGGTAAGGTTTTTCACCATATCCAGTGGCAGCAAAAGCTGGCGCGCAGCGTGCAAATCAGCCGTTCCAGCAATGGCGGAATGCCGCAGCGCGACATCAATAGCGTCAGCGAACCTGACAATCATATTCCACCAGGTTTTAGGGGGTAACGATGAAAAATGTTGGCGACCTGATGCAGCGTCTACAAAAAATGATGCCTGCGCATATTACGCCGGCGTTTAAAACGGGCGAAGAACTGCTGGCGTGGCAGAAAGAGCAAGGCGAGATCCGGGCGGCGGCGCTGGCGCGGGAAAACCGGGCAATGAAAATGCAGCGCACCTTTAACCGTTCCGGCATTCGACCGCTGCATCAGAACTGCTCGTTTGATAACTATCGGGTTGAGTGCGACGGACAAATGAACGCGTTAAGTAAAGCCCGACAGTACGTTGATGAATTTGACGGCAATATCGCCAGCTTTGTCTTTTCCGGCAAGCCGGGAACCGGTAAAAATCATCTCGCCGCGGCTATTTGTAATGAGCTGCTGCTGCGCGGAAAGTCGGTACTGATTATCACCGTAGCGGATATTATGTCAGCGATGAAAGACACGTTCAGCAATCGGGAAACCAGCGAAGAGCAGTTGCTTAACGATCTGAGTAACGTTGATCTGCTGGTGATCGACGAGATCGGCGTGCAGACCGAATCCCGTTATGAAAAAGTGATCATCAATCAAATTGTCGATCGTCGTTCCTCGTCAAAACGTCCCACCGGCATGTTGACGAACAGCAATATGGAAGAGATGACGAAAATGCTTGGCGAACGCGTCATGGACCGTATGCGTCTCGGCAACAGTTTATGGGTTAATTTTACCTGGGACAGTTACCGCAGCCGGGTGACGGGTAAAGAGTATTAAATTGCAACGTGCGCCAGGGCGATACAACGCCTGGCTGGCATAACACAGGTGATTACCATGAATACAGCGAAACATGTTCTGTGCTGCGCGGCGGTCGCCTGCGTACTGATTTCCACCAGCGGTATCGCCGCCTCCTGGCAGGATTCGCTTTCCAGCGCCGCCAGTCAGTTAAGCGCTCAGGGCGCGAACGCACAGCAGGGCGGGATGTCGCTTTCGGCGCTAACCGGTCTGCTCAGCAACGGCGCCCAGTCGCTCAGCGCTGATAATATGAATAATGCCGCCGGAATTTTGCAGTACTGCGCCAAACAGAAGCTGGCGTCCGCTACCAACGTGGAAAACGTTAAAAATCAGATTCTGAACAAGTTGGGGTTGGATACTACACAGCAGGAGCAGGACACTAACTACCTGAACGGCCTGCAAGGGTTGCTCAAGACGAAGGACGGCCAGCAGTTGAACCTCAATAATATCGGCAGTACGCCGCTGGCGGAAAAGGTGAAAACCAAAGCTTGCGATCTGGTGTTGCAGCAAGGGCTGAATTTCCTTTCCTGACTGCGTTTTTCTGACCGTGCGCCACGCTGGGACGTCCTGATAAAAGCCGTGTTTTGGCCCTTTACCCGCCAGCACGGCATTAACCCGACTTTTCCTTTCGTCTTTTCCTGTTATTAACCGCTATGTCAGGAAGTGATGACGATCAAAAAAACAACTTTCTAAACTCATTCTAAATAATAGCGCCGTGTAAAGTCATTAGAATTGCAGCAATGTGACATCGCTATTACATTGTTAGAAATTTTTTCCTGCCAGCGATAAGCCTGGTTTATTGAGGATCGTCAGTTGTCCGAGTTGCTCTCTGTCGCTCTGTTTCTCGCCTCTGTGCTGATATATGCCTGGAAGGCGGGCCGTAACACCTGGTGGTTTGCCGCCACTCTCACGGTGCTGGGACTTTTTGTCATTCTGAATATTACCCTGTATGCCAGCGACTATTTTACCGGCGACGGGATCAACGACGCAGTGCTTTATACGCTCACGAATAGTCTGACGGGAGCGGGAGTCGGCAAATATATTCTGCCGGGAATCGGCATTGCCCTGGCGTTAGTGGCGGTATTCGGCGCGCTGGGATGGGTACTACGCCGCCGCCGTCACCATCCTCATCATGTCGGTTACAGCCTGCTGGCGTTACTGCTGGCGTTGGGTTCGGTCGACGCCAGCCCGGCGTTTCGCCAGATTACCGAACTGGTAAAATCACAAATGCGCGATGGCGATCCGGATTTTGCCGTTTATTATAAAGAACCAGCAAAAACCATTCCTAATCCGAAGCTCAATCTGGTCTATATCTACGGCGAGAGCCTGGAACGGACCTATTTTGATAATGACGCGTTCCCCAATCTCACGCCAGAGTTGGGCGCGCTGAAAAATGAGGGGCTGGATTTCAGCCATACCATGCAACTGCCGGGAACGGATTACACCATCGCCGGGATGGTGGCTTCCCAGTGTGGTATTCCGCTGTTTGCGCCGTTTGAGGGCAATGCCTCAGCGTCGGTGTCCAGCTTCTTTCCGCAGAATATCTGCCTCGGCGATATTCTGAAAAACTCCGGCTACCAGAACTATTTCGTGCAGGGCGCTAACCTGCGTTTTGCCGGGAAAGACGTATTCCTGAAATCACACGGATTTGATCATCTGTATGGCGCTGAAGAGCTAAAAACGGTGGTGGCGGACCCGTCTTATCGTAACGACTGGGGCTTCTACGACGATACGGTGCTTGATGAGGCATGGAAGAAATTTGAAGCGCTTTCCCGCTCAGGCCAGCGGTTTTCGCTGTTTA
Organism: Salmonella sp. A7; assembly: GCF_020181675.1. Lineage (NCBI taxonomy): Bacteria > Pseudomonadati > Pseudomonadota > Gammaproteobacteria > Enterobacterales > Enterobacteriaceae > Salmonella > Salmonella sp. A7. The sequence continues at coordinate 3,927,316 of NZ_CP084001.1, forward strand.
CGCTGACCGTAGATACTCACCACCCGGACGGGTTTATCTCACGCACCTGCAACCGTAAACGCTACGATTACGACGGCAAACCCAACCAGTCCTTTAGCGCCGTAAGTTGCAGCCAGGAAAACATCGCCGAGTTTATCAACAAAATCAAAGCGTCACCGTGGTTTAAAGATACCGTTATCGTCGTCTCTTCCGACCATCTGGCGATGAATAATACGGCCTGGAAGTACCTGAATAAGCAAGATCGCAACAATCTGTTTTTCATTCTGCGCGGCGATAAACCGCAGCAGGAGACGCTGGCGGTCAAACGCAACACAATGGACAACGGCGCAACGGTGCTGGATATTCTCGGCGGCGATAATTTTATCGGTCTGGGACGTAGCAGCCTTTCCGGGCAGTCGCTGTCGGAAGTGTTCCTGAATGTAAAAGAGAAAGTGCTGGCGATGAAGCCGGATATTATTCGCCTGTGGAATTTTCCAAAAGAGATAAAAGCGTTCACTATCGATCGGGACAAAAACATGATCGCGTTTTCCGGGAGCCACTTCCGCCTGCCGTTACTACTGCGCGTATCGGATAAGCGCGTCGAGCCGTTACCGGAAAGTGAATACTCCGCTCCGCTACGGTTCCAGTTGGCCGACTTCGCCCCGCGCGATAATTTCGTTTGGATCGATCGCTGCTACAAAATGGCGCAGCTATGGGCGCCGGCGCTGGCGCTCTCCACCGACTGGTGCGTCTCGCAGGGGCAGCTTGGCGGGCAGCAAACCGTACAGCATGTCGATAAAGCGCAGTGGCAGGGTAAGACGGCGTTTAAAGACACGATGATCGATATGGAACGCTACAAAGGCAACGTCGATACCTTAAAGATTGTCGATAACGATATTCGTTATAAAGCCGATAGCTTTATCTTTAATGTCGCGGGCGCGCCGGAGGAGGTGAAGCAGTTTAGCGGCATTTCCCGGCCGGAGTCCTGGGGCCGCTGGTCAAATGCGCAGTTGGGCGATGAGGTGAAGATTGAATATAAAAAACCGCTGCCGAAGAAATTCGATCTGATTATTACCGCCAAAGCCTTCGGCGATAACGCAGAGCGCCCGATCCCGGTACGCGTCGGCAACGAAGAACAGACGCTGGTGCTGGGTCACGATGTGTCCACTATCACGCTGCATTTCAACAACCCGACGGACGCGAATACCTTAGTCATTGCGCCGCCCGCTCCCGTCTCCACCAACGAAGGTAATATTTTGGGCCATTCGCCGCGCAAATTGGGGATTGGCATGGTGGAGATCAAAGTGGTGAATGTTGAGGGTTAAAAGAGAATGTCATATATGCCGGGTGGCGGCTGCGCCTTACCCGGCCTACACATCATCTTTATCAATAAACTGGCGCACAGGCCTGATAAGCGAAGCGCCATCAGGCACTGTATATGCTACACGCCCCTTTCTGTTAATAATCGAACTGACGGTAGTAACGACGAATATCCAGACTGTGGCCGGTATATTTCTCAAAGTGCGCCGCCAGTCGGTCAACTAACAATGTCGAAACAACACACGGCGCCATGATCCAGCGGAACTCATCATCAATACCGTCCAGCGCATACGCTTTCGGATCAATCACCACCAGGTTATCGGTAATCTGACTGGCGAAGCGCTCAACGCGTTCATCCAGCGCGCGGCATTTCCCTTCCCCTTTCACCAGAATGAGCGGCACCTCTTTTTCCAGCAGCTCCAGAGCGCCGTGGAAAAATTCCGCAGAGCTGACGGGGCGCGTGCGCTTCCACTGCATCTCTTCCAGGATACACATGGAGAACAGATAGACCTCGCCCCACATCTCCGCGCCGCCGACCCACATCATATAATCGCTGTTATGATAACGGCTGGCGATAGCATCAGCCTGCGGATCAAATTTTTGTTTCGCTTTCAGCAGATTCGCCGGCAGAATTTCCAGTTGGCTGGCGAAGCGATCGTAACTGGCGAATTCGTTATTGCGCGACAGCACGCGGAAAAACAGCCAGTACAGCAGCATATATTCATATTCCACGCCATTTTTGTGACGCATCGGAATATGCCATGTCGCCGCCTGCGCCAGCGGAGAGTCCGCATTTTTGGTAATGGCGACTACGCGTATTCCCTGCACTTTACACCACTCGGCGATCGCCACCGATTCTTTGGTATCACCGGATTTAGACAGCGTAACAACCACAGAGTCTTTATTCAGCCGCTTATTTCCTTTATGAATTAATTCTGCCGCCTGCTCAACATAAACCGGCAACGTTGTTAATTCTTTGGCAAATTCATTAATTGCCATCATTGGCGCCAGTGAACCGCCAACAGAGGCGAAAAATAAAGAACTGAACCTGTCCTGATAAATCTCGTCAGCAACCTGTTCTGCCTTCTGGCGCGCAGCGATGATCTCACGAGCACTCGTCAGGTACTCGTCCTGATTAAAACCCAACATATTTTTCTCCTGATTGTTCAGATTTTACTTTTTAAAACGCGATCGAAATCGTCAAAAATGCGTACCGAAAGGTCGATGCCTTTCAGTGAGGCGATATGAAACGCCATGAGTTGTACCGGCACAATCAACAGCAATGGCGAGAAATGGTGATCAACCGCTACATCCAGCGCAAGCGTCTGGTCATCCTGCGCCGCCTTCGCCAGCGTGAGAGTAAAGGTTTTGGCGACCGCAGGCGTCATATACTCCCGTAGCACCCTGGAGCGCGCGTCGGGCCGGTCCTCAAAGAAGAACATCACATGTTCCGCATTGGCTTCCAGATACGGGCCGTGCATATAGGCTTCCAGCTCAAACCCGCTTGAGGGAACACGCACCGTCTCGGTAAATTTAGTTTCCAACTCTTTTGCCACCCCAACCAGCGCGCCGTAGCCTATCGCCACAAAACGCGTCCCGTTTCGTAAAACGGACTGGTGCTGGTGAATAAACGCTTCCGTACGCACGATAACCAACGGCAGGGTTGCCGCGATGCGTTGAAGCTGCGCCACATACTCCTCGACCTGCGATTCCGTCAGTCGCTGCTGCTGACGGGCAATTAACAACGCGATAAGCAACAGATTCAGTACCGTCGCGCTAAATCCACGGGTAACAAAGCCGACGGACTCAATCCCGGTCAGAATATCCAGTGGATAATCGCTGGCCTTGCCAAAAGGGCTTTGCGGATCGGCGGTCAGAGCGAATACCGGACGTCCCTGCGCCTGAACTTTACGCATCGCCTCCAGGGTAGAAGCGCTTTTCCCGCTCTGGGAAATAGCAATAACCATATCGGCTTGCGGATCGCTATTCTCATACTGGCTAAAGGTGTACGGCTCTTTAATATCGATAGAGATACCGCAGCGCTCAAAGAAATAACGGGCGCAAAAGGCGGCATTCAATGACGATCCGGTGGCTAATATCAGGATTCGTCGTAACGTTTTTTGGCTGGCGAACCGCGATACTTCTTCCAGCGACTGGCGATGGCGGAGAATAATATTCGCCAGGACGTCAGACTCTTCGTTAATATAGGTCAGCATGGTTGGTGACATTGTGTATCCCTCTTAAAATAACCCTATCCAAGAACCGAAAATTCCCACCAGCGCAATACCGCCAATGATGGTTAACGGTTTCACTTTTTTCCCTAACAGCCAGTACACAATGGCGAAGCTAATTAACGGCAGCAGACAAGGCATGATGTCGTTAATAATGTCCTGAACATGGGTTTTCGCCTCTCCCGTACCAAACGTAATGGGAATGGTGATATCAATCATGGAGGCCGTCATCGCGCCAACCACCATCAGACCGATAATCGAGGCGCCATAGGTTAGGCTTTCCATCATTCCGCTTTGCTGAATACGTTGCAGTACGCCGGTTCCCAGCACATAGCCCCAGCGGGTAAAGAACCATCGGGCCAGAATATGCGGTACGTTAAACACCAGCAGAAATAAAATCGGCCCCAGAATATTGCCTTTCAGCGCCAGACTGGTACCGATGCCAGTGGCGATAAGACGCAATGTTCCCCAGAAAAAAGAGTCGCCAATACCCGCCAGCGGCCCCATTAACGACGCTTTGACGTTATCGATAGAACTGGCGTCCATCTCTTTTTGCTGGCTATTTTTCTCCTCCATCGCCACGGTAATACCGAGGATCAACGTCACAATGTGCGGCGTGGTATTAAAGAAAGCCAGATGGCGTTTTAGCGCTTCGGCAAGATCTTCTTTTCGGCTATACAGTTTCTTTAATACCGGAATGAGCGTATAGACGAACGCCAGGTTCATTTGTCGTTCATAGTTCCAGGAAAACTCCATCTGGAATGACCGCCAGAAGACGCGGCGTAAATCACGCGCGGTGACCAGACCAGTGGTTTCCGCCTGCTGGCGGTCTTTATCAGAAATCATCTTCATCGTCATGAGACGCTCCTTGCGCAGGTGCCGGTTGCGAGGCCGCAAATTTCGGCATATTGACCATCACGACGGCGACGATCGCGCCGAGAATCGCAATACCCGTCACCGGAATTTTTAAATACGCCATTAAAACAAAACCGAGGAAAAAATAGGGGGCGACCTTTTTATTAATTAATAAGCGCGCCAGCATGGCAAAACCCAGCGCGGGAATAATACCGGTGGCAACGCTTAATCCATGTTTAATAAACTCTGGAATGGCATCCAGAAAACCTTTAACCATATTCACGCCCGCTAAATAAGAGACCGTGACGATAATCCCCAACGTCAGCGACAGCCCAATGCCGGAGATTAAATGCATACGCTCAATGCCCCGGGTATCCCCTACCTCAGCGTAAGCATCGGCTTTATGACAGAGCAACGGAATAAACATTCCGTTATAGATATTTTTCACAATTAACGCCAGTGTCGCGATAGGCAAACCTAATAACAGCGCGGTTTCCGCCCCGGCGCCGGAATTAATCGCAAAGGCCACACCTAAAATACCGCCAGTGACCACATCCGGCGGCAGCGACGCACCCACCGAAAAGGAACCGATAAACGCCAACTCCAGCGTCGCGCCCATCACAATTCCGGTTTCCATGTCGCCCAGCACCAGTCCGGTTAACAGTCCGGTCACGATAGGTCTGGAAATCAGCGACGTCCCTAATGCATATTCAGACTGGGCGATAAACGCCACCAGTCCAAGTAAAAGCGCCTCTACCATAATATGTCCTCAGGAGGGTATCCGCTCAGGCAAAAAGTTGTTTACGATCGTTAGGCACCAGCCGAATTTCTATCTCTACTCCGCCAGCCGCCAGCTCCCGAAGTTGAGTCATTTCATCCGCTAACAGATTGATGGCTTTAGCAATATTCTGACTCCCTTCACGCACCTTCGTGCCGCCTAAATTAATACTTTTAATGTCGGGTAATTCGCGCGCCAGCCGGTACGCATCCGCCACGGATTCAACAACAATAAAAAGTTTATATTTATCGGTAACGCCGCTTTTTATCGCTTCAATTGAATCGGCAATATTTTTAATAACCAGCTTCACCGCGGGCGGCTTCGCCATTTTAATGGTGGTTTTACGCAGGTCATCATTAGGTACGCTGTCGTTGGCAATTAAAATACAGTCGGCGCCAACGTACTGCGTCCAGGAAAAGGCGACCTGTCCATGTAATAAACGATGATCCACCCGTAAAAAAACAATCATGACGCTTCCTCCCCTTAAAAATCTTTATCGCTTTGCATGGCGCTGGTGATAGTTTGATTGCAGTACTGAATATTTTCTTTTGAATCCGCTAACGCCGTCATTATGGTATGCGTGGTATTGCCATCGTTTTCCGACATAAAGAGATCGATAACCAGCGGCAGGTTAATCCCTGCCAGCAGATGAAAATTTTCCCGTGATAAATAACGGACAAATTCATTATTCACGCTGCCGGCAAAAATATCGGTCAGCGCAATAATTTCATCTTCCGGCGGGATCCGGGCAATTAGCGTATCTACCTGCTGGCTTAAATCCACGCTCTCTTCAACGTAAGCGCACAGCGTCCAGACATTTGACCGTTTGCCTAAAATCAGCTCCACGGAGTTTAAAACCCCGCTGGCCAGCGTGCCGTGGCTGGCGAAAATATAATGTCTCTTCATCCTGACCTCTAAAACACATTCCACTGTGATAAAAGAGAGCAAGCGGCGTGCCAGAAAAAGTGGCGCGCCGAAAAAAGATGCGGGTTAACAGAGAGGAATCGTTAAAACTGTTGATCTTGCTCGATAAGTTCTGTTTCGAAGGTCAGGATATTATGGATATAGCCAAGCTCGGCGGTGGGGATTTTGACACTGTAGTTACTCTCAATGACACTAAACGCTTCCCGTAGCCGATTCAGTTCCTGTTCCGGACACTGTTGTCCACTATAAGCAGTAATGCCCGCATGGCGGATCAGACGCTCAATCAGGCAACTAATATGCACATAGAGCGCCACCTTTCTTTCATTCGAGACGGTAACGCCCGCCAGATGCTCATAGCGCAGCAGAAACTGCTCAACGTGGTTGATGACTTTACTGGTGTCGAGGATGGTGACGGATTCGATCACTCGTCGGAGCGAGAAGTTTTTCAGCAGCAGGTTATTGATCTCCGCCACCTGCTCCGGCGTGGTCAGCGAACCAAACAGCCGCATCAGGTAGTGATTCCCCTCGCCGGAGATCAGCGAGTCGAGCGAAATCCACGGCACGCTGGCGATGTGCGGGTCCAGAGTGCCGACTATCGCCAGTACGTCGTAGCGCATAAATACCGGCTCCTGGGTTTTATTGCTCGCCAGCATCGCATAATCGCAGGCGACGACGTCAATCTCCAGCGCCTGCGGAATACTGGCGCTCAGTAATGCGCAAAGATTCGTCGCCACACCGATACCGGTCGCGCAGGTGGTCAGTATGGCGCGCGGTTTGTTGCTTTTCGGCCAGTAGAGCTGATACTCGACCGGCACATCCCGGGCGATATCGCGGGCGATCTCTTCAATAAAATGCCCCTGTAAAATACGCTCCCCGACATACAGGGCCATGCTGGTCGAGACGTTGTTGATAATCGTCACCGGCGTGGAAAGCGCGCGATCAAAATGACGATGAATGGCCTTGAGCGATCCCATATCCACCAGAATCATCAGGCCAGAGGCGAGCGGGTGCCCTTCCAGATAGCGCATCACCTGCTGCGCTATCGCCTCCGGCGTGACGTCCAACGGCATATCGAACGATTCAAAAATCGTATTTTTCAGTAACCGGTTGGCGACGTTGGCGATACTGCTGGCGGTGGCATAGCCGTGCGCCAGAATCACCGCATGCGTCACCTGTTTTTGGTTGTTAGCCCCCTGTTTATGCAGCCAAAGCGCCAGCAGCAGCATATCAATGCGTCTCGGCTCCAGATCCAGCTTCTGGCCCAGCGTCTCCAGAATTTGTAAACAGAAGCTGTACAGCAGCGGATATTTCTGGGCGAGGAAGGCGTCCAGTTGGCGGATCTGCTCGCTGTTGAGACGAGAAGGCGCCAGTGCGGTACGATGGATTAAATAGTGGCTAAGCGCGTAAATACAGTTGCCGTTAAGCTGCATATTGAAACGCTTCTCCAGACGATAAAACTCTTCCCGCACCTGGCTTGTAATTAACAGCAACCGCTGGGAGTGCACATTATCGTCGCCGGTAAAAATCAGACGATCGAAGAGAGCTTCAATTTCATCGCCCATTCTTTTTTGTACCGTCTCCCACCCCTCTTTCCCGCTACGTACCAGCTCGTACAGCGCCAGCACATGACACTGCGTATCATGGATCATGCCCTGCATCTCGTCGCGGGCGCGCAGCAGCCAGGTCAGGTTCGTGTCGGGCGTGATGCTCACCGGCGTGTCGTCCGCCAGCGATTCATTTAGTGACGGCAATGCCGACAGCATGGCATCCGGCAGATCGTGCAGCGACACGGTAACGGTTTCCTGCCCAGGCTTTTTCGCCCATGCCGTCGCCACCGCATACTTCACCACATTTTTCAGTTCGCCGACGTTGCCGCGATAAACATACTGATTGAGGATCTGCAACAAACGCGGTTTGAGGATAAGCGTGGCCGAGAGTTTTTTCGCCTCCGTCCAGAAAAACAGTAAGATCAGCGCCTCTTTTTCCTGGCGGCTGCGGTGCTGGAGATCCGGCAGGTTGACCTGAATCGGGATGCGCCGCAAAAATGTCGTCAGAAAGGTACTGTGTATCTCTTCGGTCGTCGCAAATACCAAACGTACCGAAACCGGATGCCCCTGCGCGGTGTCGCCTACCCGATAAATTTCACCACGATCGAGCCAGGTAAAGAGCTTCTCCTGCCCTTCGGCGCTCAGCCGGTGGACTTCATCCAGAAATAACATGCCGCCGTCAGCCGCCTCGAACGCGCCCGGTCTGTCGCTCTGCGCGCCGGTAAACGCGCCCTTCACATAGCCAAAAAGATTCGCCGCCAGCAGTTCGGGATTGCTCGCATACTGGGCGCAATTAAAACTGATAAATGGCGCATCCGGCGACAGAAGCGCCTGGGCGATGGCATATTCGTGCATGAGCTGCGCCAGATAACTTTTCCCGGTGCCGCTTTCGCCGGTCATCAGTAGCGGCAGTCCGCCGTCGGGATAAAAAAGCGCGGTTTTCAGTTGCTCAATCGGGCGCTTCAGGCTTTCGTTATGGCCAATCAACAGGGAAAAGTGATCGTCCGGCGCGCACTCCTGTTCCCCGTGCGCTAACAGCTCCGCGACGCTGGCGTATTCATTACGCGAAAGGGTAAAAAACTGTTGGCTAAATGCCTGCTTATGCAGGAAATAGACGGGACGGGTATTGATTTTGCAGAGCACGCCCTGCGCCACCAGTTGGTTCAGATAATGGCTGGCGGTATTGCGCTGCATATTAAAACGCTGCGCCAGATAGCGCGCGGTAAACACCTCACTGACATTTTCCGGATCAAAAAAATCCGTTTGGTTCATCAGGAAAGCAAGCAGGGCATCTTTGCGCATCGTATCCTCTCACGATTATCACATCAGCAATTATGATGCCGCGAAACAAGGCTCTCCTGTCGTGCAATCTCTTGCTTTATTCATTTTTTGTGGATCACCGCACACCTTCACTCAACGTTGGATTAGCGCGCGATATCAGAAAAGAGAGGAGGAAGCGGCGCACGGCCTGGCGTATAAATCACGCTGCGCCATGCGCCTGATGCTGGTTTAAAATCGGCCTGCGCGGACTGCCAGGCCTGATAAGCGAAGCGCCATCAGGCAAAAGTGTGAGCATCTCATTCGGCCTACGGTCATCTGTAGGCCGACTGTTCACCATACGCCCTTAAAACGTTTCCCAATTATCGCTGCCATCGGCCACAGCGGCCTTTGGTGACGACACGGCTGCCGGGGTTTTTACCGCTGCCACTTCACGCGCACGCTGCTGTTGCTGTTGAATACGGAACACCGCGACGGCCTGGGTCAGACGGCTGGCTTGCTCTTCCAGCGCCGCAGCCGCGGCGGCGGATTCTTCCACCAGCGAGGCGTTCTGCTGCGTTACGCGATCCATCTCCGCTACCGCCAGGCCCACCTGGTCGATACCACGGCTTTGCTCGTCGGACGCCGAGGCAATCTCGCCCATGATATCGGTCACGCGGGTCACTGCATTGACGATCTCATCCATGGTTTCACCGGCGCTTTCGACCAGCGTCGAACCCACATCAACACGGCTCACGGAATCCTCAATCAGACTCTTGATCTCCCGTGCCGCCTGCGCGCTACGCTGGGCCAGATTACGGACTTCACCGGCCACCACCGCGAACCCGCGTCCCTGCTCGCCTGCGCGCGCCGCTTCTACCGCCGCATTCAGCGCCAGGATATTGGTCTGGAAAGCAATACCGTCGATTACGCTGATAATATCGGCGATTTTCTGCGAACTGGAGGCGATATCGCGCATTGTTTGTACGACGTTATCCACCACTTTGCCGCCTTTTTGCGCTGTTTCAGAGGCGCTCAATGCCAGGTGACTGGCCTGACGGGCGTTTTCGGCGTTCTGTTTCACGGTGGCGGTCAGTTGTTCCATACTGGCGGCGGTCTCTTCCAGAGACGCTGCCTGCTGCTCAGTACGGGAAGAGAGATCGTTGTTGCCCATCGCAATCTCGCTGGCGCCGCTATAGATCGCATTCGCGCCGTTACGTACATCGCCAACAGTACGCATCAGTTCACTTTGCATATGACGCAGGTTTTCAGCCAACTGCCCCATTTCGTTGGAGCCTTCCACGTCGATACGCTTCACCAGATCGCCGCTGGCGATATGACGAATGCTTTCAATCAGACGATTCATCGGGGCGATAAGCGACAGTTTGATGCCGAACCAGACGGCGATAATGACCACCAGAACGGCAATCAGCACACTGACCAGTACCCACATCGCCTGGTTGTAGGAACTGTTGTTATCCTCAACAGCAATATCGTACAGACGATCGTTTTGCTGCATATAGGCCATGTACTGCTTCTCAAAAGCGTCCTGATAGCTTTGAGTCGGTTGATCAAAAAACTCGTTAATCTTACCCGCGCCAAGAAGCTGAATAAGCTCCGCCAATGCGCCGTGGTAGATATCATAGGTTCGTTTGATCTCAAGGAAAGCCGCCTCACTCTGACGTGAATCGCGCGGTAATGACTCATACTGCGCCCAGTTTTTTTCGGTGAGCTTCAGCGCATTGGTCGCCCCCTGCATCAGTTCAGCGACAGTTGCGCCGCTGCCAATATTGCTCTGGTCCATCATCCAGCGGATACCCGCGCGATTCAGGGTATTACGCGTTTGCAACAGCTCCACCCAGGTTGAATTCAGGGCAGACTGCTGCTGACGAATGGTTTGCAATACGGTGAAGTTTTCTTTGTCATTCTTCAGTGAGTTGAAGAACAGCCCGCCGGATGTCAGTTGTAAAAGGCCAAATAGCGCCAATACCAGCAGTAAGCTGGTAACAATTTTAATTCGTTTTAACATGTTTTCTCTTTCCGCTAGACAGATACAGAATTTTCGGCCTGGAAAGGGAAAACTTTATGGGATGCGCGCCATTAATATCACGATTAGCTCAGTTAAGTCGTTATGACGCCCCGCGCAACAAGGATCGTCCCATTTTATATCGTGATCTCAATCACATAAAATAGCCCACGCCCTCCTCCGCGAAACCGCTTACCGGTACGTCCGACCGCTTAAACCGCCATACAACCACTCACTGATTTACCTAACTTTACGCGCGCGATGATCTGGCAAGATCCTCTCAGCATAGCAGTCAATCTACCTCCTCAAACACGAACTCAATGTCCACCCAGCTTCGGCTGATAATTAAACTTACAACCAGGTTTTACTATGGATACGAAAAAGATATTCAAGCACATACCCTGGGTGATTCTCGGAATCATCGGTGCTTTCTGCCTCTCGGTCGTTGCCCTACGTCGGGGTGAACACGTGAGCGCCCTGTGGATCGTGGTCGCTTCCGTTTCCGTCTATCTGGTGGCTTACCGCTACTACAGCCTGTATATCGCCCAGAAGGTCATGAAGCTCGACCCGACGCGCGCGACGCCGGCGGTCATCAATAACGACGGCCTGAACTACGTGCCGACTAACCGCTACGTGCTGTTTGGTCACCACTTCGCCGCCATCGCCGGCGCAGGTCCGCTGGTCGGGCCGGTATTGGCCGCGCAGATGGGCTATCTGCCGGGGACACTGTGGCTGCTGGCGGGCGTGGTGCTCGCGGGCGCAGTGCAGGACTTTATGGTGCTGTTCATCTCTTCCCGCCGTAACGGCGCCTCTCTTGGCGAGATGATCAAAGAAGAGATGGGTACCGTTCCAGGCACCATCGCGCTGTTCGGCTGCTTCTTAATTATGATCATCATCCTCGCGGTGCTGGCATTAATCGTGGTTAAAGCGCTGGCCGAAAGCCCGTGGGGCGTCTTCACCGTCTGCTCAACGGTGCCGATTGCGCTGTTTATGGGCATCTACATGCGCTTCCTGCGTCCGGGACGCGTAGGCGAAGTCTCCGTTATTGGTATCGTGCTGCTGGTGGCGTCTATTTACTTCGGCGGCGTGATTGCCCACGACCCGTACTGGGGCCCGGCGCTGACCTTTAAAGACACCACCATTACCTTCGCGCTGATCGGCTACGCCTTTGTTTCCGCGCTGCTGCCGGTATGGCTGATCCTCGCCCCGCGCGACTATCTCGCTACCTTCCTGAAAATCGGCGTGATCGTCGGTCTGGCGCTGGGGATTGTGATCCTCAACCCGGAACTGAAAATGCCGGCGTTGACGCAGTACGTCGACGGTACCGGCCCGCTGTGGAAAGGCGCTCTGTTCCCGTTCCTGTTCATCACCATCGCCTGTGGCGCCGTCTCTGGCTTCCACGCGCTCATCTCTTCCGGCACCACGCCGAAACTGCTGGCCTGTGAGACCGATGCGCGTTTTATCGGTTACGGCGCGATGCTGATGGAGTCCTTTGTTGCGGTGATGGCGCTGGTGGCGGCCTCGATCATTGAACCGGGTCTCTACTTCGCGATGAACACCCCGCCGGCAGGTCTGGGCATTACCATGCCAAACCTGCACGAGATGGGCGGCGAGAACGCGCCGCTGATTATGGCGCAGTTGAAAGACGTTACCGCACATGCAGCGGCGACCGTCAGCTCCTGGGGCTTTGTGATTTCCCCGGAACAAATCCTGCAAACGGCGAAAGATATCGGTGAACCGTCAGTATTGAACCGCGCAGGCGGCGCGCCAACGCTGGCAGTAGGTATCGCGCATGTGTTCCACAAAGTCCTGCCGATGGCGGATATGGGCTTCTGGTATCACTTCGGTATTCTGTTCGAAGCGCTGTTTATCCTGACCGCACTGGATGCGGGTACCCGTTCCGGCCGCTTTATGTTGCAGGATTTGCTGGGTAACTTCGTCCCGTTCCTGAAAAAAACCGATTCTCTGGTCGCGGGTATCATCGGTACCGCAGGCTGCGTCGGTTTGTGGGGCTATCTGCTGTATCAGGGCGTGGTCGACCCGCTGGGCGGCGTGAAGAGCCTGTGGCCGCTGTTCGGTATCTCTAACCAGATGCTGGCCGCCGTGGCGCTAGTGTTGAGCACCGTGGTACTGATCAAAATGCAGCGCACCAAGTACATCTGGGTAACGGTGATCCCGGCGGTATGGCTGCTGATCTGCACCACCTGGGCGCTGGGCCTGAAACTGTTCAGCGCCAACCCACAGATGGAAGGTTTCTTCTATATGGCAAACCTGTATAAAGAGAAGATTGCCAACGGCACCAACCTGACCGAGCAACAGATTGCCAACATGAACCATATCGTGGTGAACAACTACACTAACGCTGGTTTGAGTATTCTGTTCCTGGTGGTGGTGTACAGTATTATCTTCTACGGTTTCACCACCTGGATGAAGGTACGCAACAGCGATAAACGTACCGACAAAGAAACCCCGTATGTGCCCGTGCCGGAAGGCGGCGTGAAGATCTCTTCACACCACTAAAACTGATGCCGGGTAGCGCACAGCGATCCCGGCTAGTGTAGGCCGGATAAGGCGCAAGCCGCCATCCGGCTTTATTCATTAACAGGACGGCAGAATGTTTGATACTTTAGGTCAGGCAAAAAAATATCTCGGCCAGGCGGCAAAAATGTTGATTGGTATTCCGGACTACGACAACTATGTCGAGCACATGAAAACCAACCATCCCGACAAGCCGTACATGACCTATGAAGAGTTCTTCCGCGAACGTCAGCAAGCACGTTACGGCGGCGATGGCAAAGGCGGTATGCGCTGTTGTTAATGGAGAGACTATGACCCCGATTGCAGTTACCCTACTTACCGGTTTTCTTGGTGCCGGCAAAACCACCCTGCTACGCCATATCCTCAACGAACAACATGGTTTTAAAATCGCCGTTATCGAAAACGAATTTGGCGAAGTCTCCGTTGACGATCAACTGATTGGCGATCGCGCCACACAGATCAAAACCCTGACTAACGGCTGCATCTGCTGTACCCGCTCCAACGAGCTGGAAGATGCGCTATTAGACCTGCTCGACAGCCGCGACCGCGGCGATATTGCTTTCGACCGCCTGGTAATTGAATGCACCGGCATGGCTGACCCCGGCCCGATTATTCAGACCTTTTTCTCCCATGACGTATTATGCGAACGCTACCTGTTAGACGGCGTGATTGCGCTGGTCGACGCGGTGCACGCTAACGAGCAGATGAACCAGTTCACCATCGCCCAGTCGCAGATAGGCTACGCCGACCGTATCCTGCTGACCAAAACCGACGTGGCAGGCGACAGCGAGAAACTGCGCGAGCGGCTGGCGCGTATCAACGCCCGCGCCCCGGTTTACACCGTGGTACATGGCGATATTGACCTGAGCCAGTTGTTTAATACCAGCGGCTTTATGCTGGAAGAGAACGTGCTGGCAAGCCAACCGCGTTTCCACTTTATTGCCGATAAACAGAACGATGTGTCGTCAATTGTGGTGGAGCTGGATTACCCGGTGGATATCAGCGAGGTTTCGCGAGTGATGGAAAACCTGCTGCTGGAATCAGCGGATAAACTGCTGCGTTACAAAGGGATGCTGTGGATCGACGGCGAACCCAACCGTCTGCTGTTCCAGGGCGTGCAGCGTCTCTACAGCGCCGACTGGGACAGACCGTGGGGCGACGAAACGCCGCACAGCACGCTAGTGTTTATCGGGATCCAGTTGCCGGAAGACGAGATCAGAGCGGCATTTGCGGGGTTAAGGAAGTAAACGGGCGCAGAAAAGCCGGGCCGCACAGGAGATTGTATGCCCCTTATCCGAGATATTCACCAACGCTTCTGGCGTCTGCCACAACTGCCGTGGCTGGAGCTACGTACCACCAGTGAAAGCCGTCAGGCCTATAAGCGCCACAGCCACCCGCAACTGTCGCTGGGCGCAATCATCGCCGGAGAAACCCGCTGCATCAGTAACGGACAAGAGTATCTGTTACGCCCCGGCGAGCTGATCCTGATCCCCCCGCAATCTCCACACAGTTGTAACCCGCTCCACGAGCGACCACGCAGCTATCATATGCTGTATCTCGATGCGGACTGGTGCCTGACGCAGCTCCCCCATTTGCCGGCGAATAGCCGCCTGCATACCACGCAGCCACAGTTGCAGGACCCGCAGCTTTTCCAGCTTTATCAGCAAATTGTGACGTCTATTACTCAGCAACAAACCGCCGGACTTCCGGCGCTTATTATCCACCTGTTGCGCGCCCTGCCGCTACAAAGCGCCGACGCCGAACCGCCATGCGCCATCAGCCGCCAGTTGGTTGCCCGCTTAGTCAGCAACCTTCAGGAACCGCCGACGCTGGACACACTGGCGCAGGAGTTTGCGCTCCGTAAGGAGACTCTGATTCGCACTTTTAAGCAGGATACAGGCCTGACTCCTGTCAGCTTTACCAATATGGCCCGCATTGAATATGCCCGGCACCGATTGCGCGCCGGGGACGATATTGCCGATGTTGCCTATCAGACCGGTTTCGCCGATCAAAGTCATTTCCACAAAACCTTCGTCAGCTACACGGCGGCAACGCCGCGTCAGTACGCGCAGAACAGATCAATATCCGACAATAAATAGCGCATCCGCAGGTATAGGCTGACCTCAGTATCATCACTGAGGTTACTATGGAACAGGTTACAACGTTATTTCCTCCGGCGTTTCCCGCACTGGCGCTGGCGCATTTTATGGCGCTGCTCAGCCCGGGTCCGGACTTCTTTTTGCTGGTCGGTTACGCCGTACGCTATCGGCTGCGCGGTAGCGTCGGGCTGTGCCTCGGCATTGCGGCGGGAAATGGGCTCTATATTCTGCTGGTGGTGATTGGGTCAGGGCTACTACGTCAGACGCCGCTGCTCTTTACCATCATCGAACTATTGGGTGCCGCCTACCTGCTATGGGTGGGCCGTCAACTGTTGAAAAGCCGCGCCGGGCCGCTGGAGTGGCGGTACGCCGCATCGGCATGTCCATCACTGGCAAAACAACTATTACTGGGGCTAGGTTCATCGCTGTTGAATCCGAAAAATGCTCTGTTTTATCTGGCGCTAATGACCGCCCTGCTGGGCCCAAACGTGACCGTTACACAGCAGGCCATATGTGGAATCTGGATGACCAGCGTAGTGTTACTCTGGGATCTGCTGCTGATAACGCTTATCGCCCTGCCGCAAATTCAAGGTCGTCTGGGTAATCTTGTCTGGAAAATTGAACGCGCCGCCGGCGGCATTCTGATCGCCTTTGGCTGCTGGATTGTGTGGCAGTTCATTACAAGTTAAATCAATGAGGGGCAGCTTTATACGGTGGTCAACGTTGCCCGGGCAGATGAATAGGGTCTGCATCATTCGAACCCTTTCCTTCTTATAATGCCGACGCCGCCATAAATTAACCTGCCCCCAGAAACCAATAAAGCGACTAAATAGCCGCTTTATTCTCATCACCAAATATAATATCACCTCTCATCCAGCGGCTTATTTTCATTGATTTTCAGCTGGACTTTCCTTCTGTAAGATGCGCAAACTGCTGTAACAGCGTCGGATGGCGCTAACGCTTATCCGACCTACGGCCCGCTGCCCGGTAACCACCTGCTGTCGGGCTTATAACATATCTCACCTCCAAAAGCCCGATTTCCGCTTTTATCTCTTTTCACATAACGTATGATAGTGCGCAGAAAATTCAGGAGGGATCCATGAGCGATATCCAGCTTTTCCGCCTCGGTGACGGGAAAGTACAAGAACTGCCGGGCAAAGCCGCAGCCATTGAAAAAGATCTGCAAATGCTGATCGAATCCCATATGGAAACATTCCTTGGCGTCCGCTTTCTCGAGACCGAATACCGCACGGGTAAAACCCATCGTGGGCGAATTGATTCCCTCGGCCTCGACGAAAATAACTGCCCGGTGATTATTGAATATAAACGCCACAGCAATGAAAACGTCATTAACCAGGGGCTGTTTTATCTCGACTGGCTGCTCGATCATAAAGCGGAATTTCAGTTGCTGGTGATGGAGAAAATAAGTAAAACCGCGGCCAAAGCCATTGACTGGTCCGGCACACGGTTAATCTGTATTGCCGCCGATTTTAATAAATACGACGAACATGCCGTTCAGCAAATCAACCGCAATATCAACCTGATTCGCTACAAGCTTTTTGCCGACGACCTGTTAATGCTGGAACTGGTTAACGCCGTGGTCGAAAATAGCCCTCAGCACATCATCGCGAACGGTTCCGTCAGCAGCGGTAAACGCCATACCCGCACGCAGCGCGAACAGCTCTCTTCGGCCTCTCCCGCGCTGCTTTCATTATATGAACAGCTAAAAAGCTATGTGCTCTCACTCAGTGATGAGGTTCAGTTTAAAGAGCTTAAGCTCTATGACGCCTTCCACCTCATTCGTAACTTTCTGTGCGTGGCCGTTTATCCCGTGACCGACCCACACCTACGCCTGTGGCTGAAAATCAATCCACAGCATATCCAGCTTGAAGAAGGATTTAGCCGGGACGTCACGCATATTGGCCACTGGGGAACCGGCGACGTCGAATTGATTGTGCGTGACGAACACGATCTGGATAAAGCCAAACTGCTGATCGAGAAAGCCTGGCAGGAAAATTAGCGTTCCAGGATACCCGCCTACTGGAGAGGTTAAGATAAGATTATCCAGCCTTTCCAGTTTTACTGACTCTTATCTGTTATTCCACATCCTTCTTTTCCAACCCAATATCCCTTAACTGTTCGTCACTCATTCGCCGCAGCGCCTGACAGGCCCGCTTACGCAGCCACCACCTTTTTAGCGCCCGTCTGAGCTGCACAAAGCCAATAAATGGTTGTCTGGGGCGGTTCTCGTAAAATTCCATACCGGCCTCCGCATAGAACAGAAAATGCGGGCATCATGAATGTCTGTACAAACAATACCGGGATAAAAAACACGGTTAGTGCAACGTGGATAAATAAGGAGGGCGATTTAGGGTGTTTTGTTCGCTTATTTCGTTCTGATTTAAGATCCGCGTCCTTCGCTGCAAAAAGCCAGGCCCCTCCCGATTTCAGAGGGGCAACAGGGATTAGCGGCGCACCACTACCAGCTTCTGGTTCACAAACTCCTTAATCCCCAGATCCGATAGCTCGCGTCCGAAGCCCGAACGCTTAACGCCGCCGAACGGCAGCTCCGCTGCGGTGTCGGTCAGCCAGTTGATATAAACCATCCCGGTTTCAATCCGGGAGGCCATGCGTTTAGCGCGCTCGATATCCTGACTAAACACCGCGCCGCCCAGACCGTAGTGGGAATCGTTGGCGAGTTTTACCGCCTCGTCATCGTCTTTCACCAAATACATCTGCGCCACCGGGCCGAAGAACTCTTCAAAGTACGCCGGGTTGTCACGCGTAATGTGGGTCAGAATGGTCGGCTCAAAGAAGTTGCCTTTGCTTTCCAGCGGCTTGCCGCCAACGTGCAGCGTCGCGCCATTTTTCACCGCTTCCTCGACCTGTCTGGTCAATGTTTCCAGCGCATCTTTCGACGACAGCGGCCCCAGTTCGGTAGAAGCGTCCATCTGATCCCCCACCTTCACCTTCCTGAACGCCTCGGTGAACTGGCTGAGGAATTGATCGGCGATTTTCTCATGCAGGATAAAGCGCTTCGCCGCCGTACATACCTGCCCTGCATTAGTGAGTCGTGCCTGCACGCCAATTTTCACCGCTTTCTCAAGATCGGCATCGTCCAGCACGACGAACACATCGTTCCCGCCCAGTTCCAGCGTCGATTTTTTAATGTGCTTCGCCGCCTGTGCCGCCACGGCGCTCCCCGCTTTTTCAGATCCGGTCAGCGCCGCGCCCTGCACGCGCGGGTCGGCGATGATGTTCGCCACCTGATCGGAGGAAATAAACAGGTTGGTCCATGCGCCGTCCGGCGCGCCAGCTTCACGCACCAGATGGGCAAACGTCTCGGCACAGTGCGGTACGATGCTGGCATGTTTCGCCAGCACCGGGTTACCCGCGGCCAGGTTCGGCGCCAGCACACGCATCAACTGATAGTACGGGAAGTTCCACGGCTCAACGGCCATGATGACGCCAATCGGATGATGTTCTACCCACGCGTCGCCAAACTCGGTTTTATAAGGCACCGGGGCAAGAAACTGCTTCGCGTTATCCGCATAATAGCGAGCGATCTGCGCACACAGTTTGACTTCGCCACGGCTCTGCTCGATGAGCTTACCCATCTCCTGGCTGGCGATTTTTGCCAGTTCTTCAACACGGCTGTCGATCAAATCAGCCAGCTTATGCAGTACCGGCAGACGTTGGTCAATCTCTCCCTTGGACCAGTCGGAGTGATAGAGCGCGTCAGCTTTTTGCAGCGCGGTTTCAATATCCGCGTCCGTGTGCGGGGGGTACTCTTTAATGAGCTGATTATTGGCAGGATTCACTGTCTGGTAAGCCATATCACATGTCTCCTTGTTATCGTCATTAAGGCAGCCGTAAATGCCGCTCAGAACAATAAGGGTAGTAGAGATGGCTGGCGCTATCGGTAAAGTTCGGTATATTCGTGCGGTTATCAGCGATAATTATAGAGAGCGTTGCCCGGCGATCACCGGGCCTGCAACATTCAGACTGGAACCGCGTTAGTGGCTAACATCCTGAAGCTCTTCAGCCGTAAGGCCGGTGAACCGCTGGACAGTCTCGCGGTCAAGTCCGTCCGCCAGCATCTGTCTGGCGATACGCAATGCGGCAACGTGCTGACCTTTTTCCAGCCCTTTTTCTAATCCTTCCTCCAGACCGACCTGTCTTCCTTGCCGTTCCCCTTTTCTGCGATCCGCTGCGCGGATCCTCTCTATCAGCGTCATCAGTCTCTCCTTAGTGTGCGGGACATGCCCTACCACATCACGAATAAACGTGGTGAAACGAGGCGTGTGTCCGTGCTGAATCATAAGATAATTAAACAGCGCTTTAAGCTGCCTGTCATTAGCGCAACCAGTAACTAACAGCGAAGCAATCTGTTCAACCAGTCCCAGCAGGTCCCGCTGGCGGATATGTTTTTGGATGAGCTCCAGCAGCGCAATGCGGCGGTGCTGCATAATGTCATCATCCGATACCACCGTAATATCGACCAGCGGAAAGGCAGCGGCATAGAGTCTTCTTGCCACTTCCGGGTTCGCAAACTCATCCAGCCAGCACAGCGAAAAAGGATACGGGCTATCAACACCGTGATAAAACAGCATCGGCACCACCAGCGGAAGATGCTTATGCCCCGCCTCCAGATGCTGTTGCATTGCCGCCATCGCATACCGCATCAGCCGAAACGCCATATGCGCATCCGGCGTGCTCTGATGTTCAATCACGACGTAGAGATAACCGTCGCCCTCGCGCGTTTTCAGCGACCAAAGCACATCGGAATAATAGGCTCGCAGATTTTTTTCAATAAAACTGCCGGGTTCCAGCTTTAGCGTCCGTAGGTCGCAAAGCTGGCGTAACGACACCGGCAGATGAATCTCCATAAAATCGCGGGCGGTTTCCGGGTGGCGCAAAAAGGTTTTAAACACCGCATCATGCGGTGTTGAGGTCGTCGATTTTTTCATGGCGCTCCGTCACCCCAAACCGGGATGCTGCGACTCTACCTCCTGAAAATTCCTTTCTCATCCGTACCTTTTCAGCATTGCGAGGCGCGACGGAAGATAAATCCTGTTATCTGTAATGCACATGCATTTTCGGAACTGAACACGCAAAATACCAGCCTGCGCGCCCTGCCTTTATCTTTATTAACCAGACAAACTCTTTTGATTAACATCAAAATTTAATTACACTTAATGTGTATATTTTCCGTGCAACGTAAATTTCCCGAGGTGTGATGTGCTGATTGTTATCTGTAATCGCCACACGTTCTGACGAGATTCAGAACGCGTCTCTTCCTGTCTGTGTTTTCACCGGCAGCGTTTTTGATTACATGAAATTCAGTACATCCGCAGCCGCTGTTTCCATCGCCTGCCTGACGTCACGATGACGGTATTGAGTTTCGCTGTCCCATCATGGGGTTCTCCGACATGGAGCGCATTTTTTATGCAACGGATTATTCAGTTTTTCTCCCAACGCGCCACAACGTTATTTTTCCCGATGGCGCTGATTTTGTACGATTTTGCCGCCTATCTGACGACGGATCTGATTCAGCCTGGCATCATTAACGTCGTGCGCGATTTTAATGCTGACGTCAGTCTTGCGCCGGCCTCGGTCAGTCTCTATCTGGCGGGCGGAATGGCGTTGCAATGGCTTCTGGGGCCGCTATCCGACAGGATTGGCCGCCGGCCAGTGCTGATCGCAGGGGCATTAATTTTTACTCTCGCCTGCGCGGCAACGCTGTTGACGACCTCAATGACGCAGTTTCTGGTTGCCCGTTTTGTGCAGGGCACCAGCATTTGCTTTATCGCAACGGTCGGCTACGTCACGGTACAGGAGGCCTTCGGTCAAACCAAAGCCATTAAGCTGATGGCGATTATTACCTCCATTGTGCTGGTCGCTCCGGTTATCGGCCCGCTCTCCGGCGCCGCGCTGATGCACTTCGTTCACTGGAAGGTGCTGTTCGGTATTATTGCGGTGATGGGACTGTTGGCGTTGTGCGGCCTGCTGCTGGCGATGCCAGAAACGGTGCAACGCGGCGCGGTGCCGTTCAGTGCGGTGAGCGTACTGCGCGATTTTCGTAATGTGTTTCGCAACCCGATTTTTCTCACCGGGGCGGCGACGCTGTCGTTGAGCTACATCCCGATGATGAGCTGGGTGGCGGTGTCGCCGGTGATCCTGATCGATGCCGGCGGGATGAGTACTTCGCAATTCGCCTGGGCGCAGGTGCCCGTATTCGGCGCGGTGATCGTGGCCAATATGATCGTTGTGCGCCTGGTGAAAGATCCGACCCGACCGCGTTTTATCTGGCGCGCCGTACCAATTCAGTTAAGCGGGCTGGCGACATTACTCCTCGGTAATCTTCTTCTGCCGCACGTCTGGCTTTGGTCTGTGCTGGGCACCAGCCTGTACGCGTTCGGCATTGGAATGATTTTCCCGACGCTGTTTCGCTTCACGCTTTTCTCCAACAACTTGCCAAAAGGGACGGTTTCGGCCTCGCTGAACATGGTGATTCTGACGGTGATGGCGGTGTCGGTCGAAGTTGGCCGCTGGCTGTGGTTTCACGGCGGGAGACTGCCGTTTCACCTGCTGGCAGCGGTGGCCGGGGTGATTGTGGTCTTCACCCTGGCGACATTATTACAGCGCGTGCGCCAGCATGAGGCGGCAGAACTGGCCGCTGAGAAGTAACTACTCTGCCGGATAGAGGCTTATCCGGCACAGGATAATCTGATGTTTTTTGCACGTTCCTGCCGTCTGGCTCTATCCTTAACCCTATGAATAAAATCGCCGAACTCAAACGCGCCAAACGCCTGGCGCTCTCACTGTTGCTGATAGCCGCCGCGACGTTTGTGACCACGCTTTTCCTGCCGCCCAGTTTTTGGGTGCTGGGCATAAAAGCTATTGCCGAAGCGGCGATGGTTGGCGCGCTGGCGGACTGGTTTGCCGTGGTGGCGCTGTTTCGCCGTATTCCCATTCCGTTTATTTCACGACATACGGCGATTATTCCCCGTAATAAAGATCGAATCGGCGAAAATCTTGGGCAATTTGTGCAGGAGAAGTTCCTTGATACGCAGTCGCTGATCGCGCTAATCCGCCGCCATGAACCCGCGCTGCTTATCGGAAACTGGTTCAGCCAGCCGGACAACGCCAGCCGGGTCGGGCAGCATCTGCTGCAAATTATGAGCGGCTTTCTGGAACTGACCGATGACGCCCGTATTCAGCGGCTGCTCAAGCGAGCGGTACATAAAGCGATTGATAAAGTGGATCTTTCCGGCACCAGCGCCCTGATGCTGGAAAGCATGACCAAAAACGATCGTCACCAGGTGTTACTCGATACGCTGATCGCCCAGCTTATCGCCCTGTTACAGCGTGACAGCTCCCGAACATTTATCGCCAGACAGATCATACGCTGGCTGGAAACGGAACATCCGTTAAAAGCGAAGATTCTGCCGACCGAATGGCTGGGAGAACACAGCGCTGAACTGGTCTCCGACGCGGTAAATTCTCTGCTGGATGATATCAGTCACGACCGCGCGCATCAGATTCGTCATGCCTTCGATCGCGCGACGTATAAGCTGATCGATAAACTTAAACATGATCCGGAAATGGCTGCCCGGGCAGAAAACATTAAAAGTTACCTGAAGGAAGATGAGGCGTTTAACCGTTATCTCGGCGAGATCTGGGCGGATCTACGCCAGTGGTTAAAAACAGATATCAACGCCGAAGACTCGAAGGTAAAGCAGCGCATCGCTCATGCCGGACAATGGTTTGGCGAGACGCTGATCGCCGACGACGCATTACGCGCCTCGCTTAACGGTCATCTGGAACAGGCCGCGCACCGCGTCGCACCGGAATTCGCCGCCTTCCTGACGCGCCACATCAGCGATACCGTAAAAGGCTGGGATGCGCGCGATATGTCGCAGCAGATTGAGCTTAATATCGGTAAAGATTTGCAGTTTATCCGCGTGAACGGCACGCTGGTCGGCGGCGCTATCGGTCTGGTGTTATATTTACTGTCGCAAATACCGGCACTGCTCAGTATTTAACGCCGTTCTCGTTCAGATTAACTGCCAAACCCCGCACGTGGGAGGCATTAATTTAATGCCATTTCCCACCGATGCCCCTCTTCTCAATCCGTTATTCGCCTGCGCTTCACTTTCTTTTCTTGCAAATTTGAAACATTAATTTTACTTTTTATTATCATTTAAAACAACAATTCGGCATTCCTGCCTTACTTTAGCAAAGAGAAAAACCATGGTTCATGCTCAGAGCGCTTCACCTCGCCATCCCATTTTTACGGCGCTTTTCGGTATGATGGTATTGACGCTGGGGATGGGAGTTGGCCGCTTTCTGTATACGCCCATGCTGCCGGTAATGCTGGCGGAAAAGCAGCTAACGTTTAACGAACTCTCGTGGATTGCCAGCGCCAATTATGCAGGGTACCTGGCGGGAAGCTTACTGTTTTCCTTTGGCCTTTTTCATCTCCCCTCTCGTCTACGCCCCATGCTGCTGGCTTCGGCGTTCGCCACCGGTATTCTTATTCTGGCCATGGCGATATTTACCCAACCCGCAATCGTCATGTTGGTGCGCTTCCTGGCAGGCGTCGCGAGTGCGGGAATGATGATTTTTGGATCAATGATTGTGTTGCATCATACCCGCCATCCGTTTGTTATCGCCGCGCTCTTTTCCGGCGTCGGGGCCGGGATTGCACTGGGCAACGAATATGTCATTGGCGGTTTACATTATGCGCTTTCGGCCCATTCGCTATGGCTGGGGGCCGGAGCGCTCGCCGGTATATTGCTATTAATCGTGGCAATGTTGATTCCCCCCCGCGCTCATGCGCTGCCGCCTGCGCCCTTAGCAAGAATCGAAAATCAGCCTATGCCCTGGTGGCAACTGGCGCTGTTGTACGGTTTCGCCGGATTCGGCTACATCATTGTCGCTACCTATTTGCCGCTGATGGCGAAAAGCGCGGGCTCTCCGCTACTCACGGCGCACCTTTGGTCGTTGGTCGGCCTGGCGATCATTCCCGGCTGCTTCGGCTGGCTGTGGGCGGCAAAACATTGGGGCGTCCTGCCATGCCTGACCGCGAATCTGTTGATCCAGAGCGCCTGCGTGCTGCTGTCTCTCGCCAGCGACTCGTTGTTGCTGTTAATACTGAGCAGTATTGGTTTTGGCGCCACGTTTATGGGTACAACCTCGCTGGTGATGCCGCTTGCCCGACAGCTCAGCGTGCCGGGCAATATTAATTTGTTAGGCCTGGTGACGCTAACGTATGGTATTGGGC
This sequence comes from Salmonella sp. A7, assembly GCF_020181675.1. Classification (NCBI taxonomy): domain Bacteria; kingdom Pseudomonadati; phylum Pseudomonadota; class Gammaproteobacteria; order Enterobacterales; family Enterobacteriaceae; genus Salmonella; species Salmonella sp. A7. The sequence continues at coordinate 3,952,159 of NZ_CP084001.1, forward strand.
AAATTCTCGGTCCGCTCGCCGCCAGTCTGTCAGGCAATGGCGCGTCGGCAATTATCAACGCCACGCTTTGCGGCGCCGCGGCGCTCTTTTTTGCCGCGCTGATCAGCGCCGCGCAGCAGATAAAACAAAAACGGTTTGTGATACGTGAATAAGCGGTAGAGTAAACCCACGCTCTCCGCACCAGGTTGTATCTTTAATGCTATTCGCGGCGCAATGCGGATCTGTTTTTAATAGCACATCCTCAACACGTTATTTCAGGGTAAAGATGCCACTAAAAACTATACTTATTCTATGGTTTTTAGTGCTATCAATCTGCCTATTATTTTATATACCCTTCATACTTCAAGTGGATTATGTGTTGGCTACGGATTACCCGGCCCATCCATGGGCCTCGCCCTGACGGGCCGTTGCTCACCCCAATCACATCGTTATCTATGCTCCTGGGGACTCACTCCCTTGCCGCCTTTAAGCAACTCGAATTATTTTGGGTATATCCCATTATGATGATTATCGCGCCCTTTCAAATCATCACAATTATAAATAAATCACATCATGAAATTAATTAGATGATTCGTTTTTTATTACCTGCCCGTAGGATTCTTAGGGCGCAAACTGACCCATCAGCGGCTACTGACCTGATCGTGACAATTCCTCTTAAGGCGTGAAAAATTACAGTAAAAAGTAAAATTTAGGTTAAAAAACCCTATTTTTTAACAACGATAATTAAGTGGCGTGAAATTGACTAACGTCAAATTTATTTCCTCTTTTTCCTGCTCCCGGCTCCGGTCTTCGTCAACACCTGTTTCTTTGCTTTTTTACCTCGCGTTATACCGTCCACGGTTCCCCGCGCCTCCGGCAGTAGCGAAGATGGTGATTTTTCGCGCTGCTATGCAAGAAACGCATAGCACGATACATACTTGCATTTTGTCCTTACCCTTATGGCTGATAAGGTCTTTCTGTTTCGGGCTTTTTGGCCTGTGGCTACAACCAACACATCATCAAAAAAATTCGGGGATCGCTATGGCGCAACAAGTGGACGGGGCGGCCATGCCGCTTGATACAGAAAAGGTCGGGATAAAGGGATACCTGGCGTTTTTTCTCACCATTATTTTCTTTTCCGGCGTATTTTCCGGAAGCGAAGGCTGGTGGCGCGTTTTTGATTTTACCGTACTCAACGGGTCATTCGGTCATGTGACCGGTACGCAGACCTTTCGCGGCGCGGGCGGAACGGGCGCGAAAGATGGCTTCCTTTTTGCGCTGGAGCTGGCGCCGTCGGTTATCCTTTCTCTGGGTATCATCGCGATTACGGATGGGCTTGGCGGTCTGCGGGCGGCGCAGCAATTGATGACGCCCATCCTGAAACCATTGCTTGGCATTCCCGGCATTTGCTCACTGGCGCTGATCGCCAACCTGCAAAATACCGACGCCGCGGCGGGTATGACCAAAGAGCTGGCGCAGGAAGGCGAAATCACCGAACGCGATAAAGTGATTTTTGCCGCCTGGCAGACCAGCGGCAGCGCTATTATCACCAACTATTTCTCCTCCGGCGTTGCGGTATTCGCCTTTCTGGGGACGTCAGTCATCATTCCGCTGGTGGTCATTCTGCTATTCAAATTTATCGGCGCAAACCTTTTGCGCGTCTGGATTAACATCGAAGAACGCCGTCACCCTGCGCAAGGAGCCCAATCATGACGACTCAGGTACGTAAGAATGTCATGGATATGTTTATCGATGGCGCACGCCGCGGTTTTACCATCGCCACGACCAACCTGTTACCCAATGTGGTCATGGCATTTGTCATTATTCAGGCGCTGAAAATTACCGGTCTGCTCGACTGGGTAGGCCATATCTGCCAGCCCGTGATGGCATTGTGGGGGCTTCCCGGCGAAGCGGCTACGGTGCTTCTGGCTTCGCTGATGAGTATGGGCGGCGCCGTTGGCGTGGCGGCCAGTCTGGCTACCGCCGGCGCGCTAAGTGGCCACGATGTTACCGTACTACTGCCAGCCATTTACCTGATGGGAAACCCGGTACAGAATGTCGGCCGCTGTCTCGGTACTGCCGAAGTCAACGCCAAATATTACCCGCATATTATCGCAGTCTGCGCCATCAATGCGCTGCTGTCGATCTGGGTCATGCAGCTTATTGTTTAATAAGGAGTTATCATGCCTGATTTATCCGCCGCGGAGTTTACCTTGTTACAGGGCGCGCACCTGTTTGCGCCAGAAGACCGGGGCATCTGTGATGTTCTGCTCGCGAATGGCAAAATTATTGCCGTCGGCGCTGACATCCCCGGCGATATCGTACCGGACTGTGCGGTGATTAATCTTAGCGGTCGTATGCTGTGCCCGGGCTTTATCGACCAACACGTTCATCTGATCGGCGGCGGCGGCGAAGCGGGGCCGACGACGCGGACGCCGGAAGTCTCCCTGAGCCGCCTGACGGAAGCCGGGATAACAACGGTCGTCGGCCTGCTTGGCACCGACTCCGTTAGCCGTCATCCCGCGTCGCTGTTAGCCAAAACGCGAGCGCTAAATGAGGAGGGGATCACCGCCTGGATGCTCACGGGCGCTTATCACGTTCCGTCGCCGACCATTACTGGCTCGGTAGAAAAAGACGTCGCGCTGATCGATCGCGTCATTGGCGTGAAATGCGCAGTCTCCGACCACCGTTCCGCCGCGCCCGGCGGGAATCAACTCGCCAGCATGGCCGCCGAATCACGCGTTGGCGGCCTGCTGGGCGGCAAACCCGGTGTCAGCGTTTTTCATATGGGCAGCAGCAAAAAAGGGTTACAGCCGCTGTATGACATCCTGGAAAACAGCGACGTGCCGATCGGTAAACTGCTGCCTACCCACGTCAACCGTAGCGAATCTCTTTTCGAGCAGGCACTGGCGTTTGCGCTTAAAGGCGGCGTAATCGACATTACCTCCAGTATTCCGGATCCCGTCGCGCCGGCGGAGGGCATTGCCAGAGCGGTAAAAGCCGGCGTCCCGCTTTCCCGGGTGACGCTCAGTTCAGACGGCAACGGCAGCCAGCCGCTATTTGACGCTGCCGGAAATCTGACGGGCATCGGCGTCGCGGGCTTCGAAAGTTTGCTGGAGACGTTGCAGACGCTGGTTAACCACTACGGATTCAGCCTGACCGATGCTCTGCGTCCGCTGACGACCAGCGTAGCCGCCTTCCTCAGTCTGGACGGCAAAGGCGAGATTCGTCCCGGTAACGATGCGGATCTGCTCGTCTTTAGCGCAGATTTACGCATTGAGCAGGTGTATGCGCGCGGCAAACGCATGGTCAATGAGGGGAAAGCCTGCGTAAAAGGTACCTTTGAACCGGCGTAATTCCCGCTAGTTTCAGGCTGCCCCATCACGGCATTCTGAAAGAGGACGGGATAAGCGGTTGTCAGCCGCCCGAATGGACGTAGAATGCCCTTTCGGGCGGCTGACAGGATAACGGTAAATGGATGTAACTGGAGCAGGTTTGCACAATATTGAGACAAAATGGCTATATGATTTTCTGACGCTGGAAAAGTGCCGCAATTTCTCTCAGGCCGCCATTATCCGCAACGTATCGCAACCCGCTTTTAGCCGGCGGATTCGCGCCCTGGAACATGCCGTGGGCGTTGAACTGTTTAATCGACAGGTCTCACCGCTACAGCTTTCCGAACAGGGTAAAATCTTTCACTCCCAGGTTCGCCACCTGTTACAGCAGCTGGAAAGTAATCTGACCGAACTGCGCGGCGGCAGCGATTATACGCTGCGTAAAATCAAGATTGCCGCCGCCCACTCGCTCTCCCTCGGCCTGTTGCCGACCATCGTTAAGCAGATGCCGACGCAGTTTACCTACGCCGTTGAGGCGATAGATGTCGACCAGGCGGTGGATATGTTACGTGAGGGGCAAAGCGATTTTATCTTTTCTTATCACGATGAAAACCTGCAACAAGCGCCGTTTGATAACATCCGCCTGTTTGAGTCGAGACTGTTTCCGGTTTGCGCCAACAATGGCCGGGGCGAGCCGCGCTATACGCTTGAGCAGCCGCACTTTCCCCTGCTTAATTACAGTCAGAACTCCTATATGGGCCGGCTGATAAATCGTACCCTGACTCGCCATGCTGAACTGAGTTTCAGTACATTTTTCGTCTCTTCGATGAGTGAATTGTTAAAACAGGTTGCGATGGACGGCTGCGGAATCGCCTGGTTGCCCGAGTATGCTATCCGTCAGGAGATTACTGACGGGCGCCTGATCGTGCTTGATGCCGACGAACTGGTTATCCCGATCCAGGCTTATGCTTATCGCATGAATACCCGCATGAGTCAGGTAGCCGAAACATTTTGGCGCGACCTGCGTGGGCTTCAGGCCGCACTGTAAACACATCAGGCGGTAAGGCGTTGTTCCCCGGTCAAAGAGGCGCGGGTGTCCGGCCAGGACTCATACCAACGAATCGCCGCGCGCACCAGCGACGCTGTGGAATCAATCATCGGGCACGCTATCGCGCGTTCATGTCCGGCCACAATAAGCGGAATTTCGGTACACCCCATAATAATTGCCTGCGCGCCACGGGCAATAAGGCTATCGATTTGCGGCAGCAGCAGCGCTTGCGCCGCAGTTTTATCGCCACGTTTAAGCGTATAAATAGCCTGCATTACCAACGCCTGCCCCGCGTCTTCTGGCTGAATTAACGTCAGCCCCCGCGCCAGAGCTTTCTTTTGATATAACCCGGTTGCCAGCGTCGCATTGGTCGCCAGCAGACCAACGTGCCGCGCCGATGGCGGAATATCCCCCAGAGTAGCGTCCAGAATGCTGATCATTCGCGCTTTCGCGACGTTCTGTAAATCATCAAACCAATAATGCGCAGTGTTGCATGGGATAACGATACACTCCGCCCCGGCGTCTTCCAGCATATGCAGATAACGCTCCAGATAACGGAATGGCGAAGGCCCGCCGGATAACAGACATGCTGTACGATCGGGAATATCAGGAATAGAGCTGACAATGAGCGGGATGTGTTGTTGATCACAACTGGCATGTCGTAATTCAACAAATTTTTCCAACATATCCGCCGTTGCCGCAGGTCCCATCCCCCCCAGTATCCCAATGGTGTGTTTCATCGCTTTTCCCGCTTATTTACGTCAAGGTCAGAAACACACTATCAACTTGATGTGTATATAAAAAATGCCGTTTTATTAGCGGCTATGCGTAAAAATCATAACGGGTGTAAGGGCCACGCGTTATCGCCTTTTCTGGCAATCGATTGGTTACATGAGCGCTCATCGACCTTCGCAAGCCGCTAAATGCCATTTCGCTACACCGCATTGCCCACTGCGAGTCCGCACGCTTGTTTTATCCTCATCGCCACAGCGCCTGTCGGTGAAGGGGCCGCCGTGTTTTGCTTTTCGACGCTAATGCGGGAATATCCCAGCGAATATGGCTATAAACCAAATCCACGGTCTCCGTGGCGCTGCCTTCGGCGTCGCCATGATTGCTCATGCGTGAAATCCGCACATTGGTGAGCGTATAAATAATAAATGGCAGCATTGCGCCCTTATCACGACGGCATAATGTCAGCACGCCTTCTTTCACCGTTTTCCCGTTACAATAGTGCTCATAGAGGCCAGGCGTAGCAAGATCGACAGGCTTTGTCAGCGTCAATCCTCCAATATATGTCCCTCTCGCTTCGCCGGACTCCCGTTTCGTCGGGTTGTGGTTGTAAGCAATAAGTTTTATTTGGTTTTCAAAACCTTTGATCCGGCTTTCGCCTTCAATACCGTCCAGTTTTAAATAGATGGCGTCCATCCCCCCTCCGTGATTATCATGCGGCAAAGCAGGCTGACAAGGACGGAACGCCAACAATGAAAGAACGTTCCATTTTCCAGCCATTTCGTTGGTGTCTCTGTATACCAGATTAAATACCGACAATCTGCTATAACTGGATTCTTGCTAAATACCTTCTGCCATCAACAATCCATTTTACAATAGCGCTACTGACCTGAAATCTATTACGCCTGGCATTCAAGCATCGTTTCCTGAATAACCATAGCCGCTATAAGAACCATATCAAAAAAGAAATATCAATATCATTTCTTATTTTTATCCGAGAAATTACTTAATTACACAGAATCGGAATATAGACAATTCTTATTCCTTTTCACATCAATGGGTTTTTTAGACTTTTGTCATATAGAAAACAACCATTCCAATAGAACATATTTACTATGTGAATATATTTAATGTTTTTATCGCGCGCAGTGTTATCACAGTAATAAATGATTTGCATCAAAAATGCGCCTTTCAGCGCCACGTATTTTTGGACAGCAAATTATAAAATCGCGTTTCAAAGTCAGTAACATGTTCTCTGTTCAGGCGATATGACTTTATGCCCGGACGACACGCCAGCCGCTTTACCCTTACGTTTAGTCGTGATACGTTAGATCACATGAACACGAAACGATCCAACGCTACGCAACGCCATCTCCGCTGGTGGCTGCCTTCCTGAAGGCGGCACGGATCACTATCCCTCTTTAAGTAGCCGCCGAAAGGCGGCTACTGTGTTTCGGGACGTCTTTCGGCTTTACAGTAAGCATAAAGGAGTCCTTAATGAACACCCTTCCCATCATTCTGACTGGCGATCGCCCCACCGGCTCGTTGCACCTCGGCCATTATGTCGGTTCACTGCGCCAGCGCGTCGCGCTACAGCAGGATCACCAACAGTATGTCCTGATTGCCGACCTGCAGGGACTCACCGATAACGGCAGTAATCCGCAAAAAATCCGCGATAATATTCCGCAAGTGTTAGCTGACTATCTGGCCGTCGGCATCGATCCCAAGCTGACGACGATCTGCCTGCAATCCGCATTACCCGCCCTCGCTGAATTAACGGTGCTGTATATGAATATTGTTACCGTCGCCCGAGTCGAGCGTAATCCTACGGTAAAAAATGAGATTGCCCAAAAAGGCTTTACCCGTTCCCTGCCGGTCGGGTTCATGGCGTATCCCATTAGCCAGGCGGCAGATATCACCGCCTTTAAGGCCGAAATGGTACCAGTTGGCGACGACCAATTGCCCATGATTGAGCAAACGAATGAGATCGTTCATAAGATGAATAGTCTTTTCTCCTCGCCGGTATTGCGCCCCTGTCAGGCGCTCCTGAGCGATACGGGCCGTCTGCCAGGCATTGACGGCAGCGCCAAGATGTCGAAATCGCTCGGCAATACCCTGCTTCTTTCCGCCAGCGAAGAGACCATCCACCGTGCGGTCAGCGCGATGTACACCGATTCCAATCATTTAAAAATTAGCGATCCGGGAAAAATAGAAGGTAACGTCGTCTTTACGTGGCTGGATGCGTTCCATCCGGATAAAGCCAAAGTCGCGGCGATGAAAGTACATTATCAACAAGGCGGATTAGGCGATCGTGTCTGTAAAAATGAGCTGGAGACCTGCCTGCAAGAACTGATCGCGCCAATACGCGAACGGCGGGCAACCTTTATTGCGGATAAGGGAATGCTAATGGAATTGCTGAAAAAAGGTAGCGAGCGGGCGCATGAGGTCACTCAAAAGACGCTACAGGAAGTAAAACGTGGACTGGGTCTGCCCACGCTATTCCAGGTATAATCAGGCATCAACGTTGTCCAGCGGCCATGACTCAAACAGATAGCCATCAAAGTAGATGTCATCAACATTGGAAAACTCCAGCAGACGCTGCTTCACGTTTTCCAGGTGCTGCCACATCGCCAGCTTCGCTGCGCGGGCGTCTTTCTTAATTAACGCCGCGAGGATCTGCTTATGATCAACCAGCCACTCCTTACGGTAAAGCGTATCGCCCAGATGGCTATGAAGCTGGAGCCACATCGGATTATTTTCACGCCATTGCCAGGACTGGCGGAAGAGCTCTACCAACATACTGTTATGGGTCGCTTCGGCAATGGCCAGATGAAACTGCATATCGCCGCTTTCTGAGCCGCCCGGCGCGCTGGAGGCGAGCTCTCGCTCTTCCAGTTGTAACGCCTGGCGCATTTTAATGATGTCCTCGCGGGTGGCCTGCAGAGCGGCAAATTCAGCGATATTGCTTTCCAGCAACTGACGCGCCTGTAACAGTTCAAACGGCCCGGCGTCATTACAGTGATTGACGTCAGCGCCTTCCATCTCGTTATTATCCGCGCTGTCGAGCACGTAGATCCCGGCGCCGCGGCGGACTTCAACCAGACCTTTAATTTCCAACATGATCAGCGCTTCACGCACGACGGTACGCGTCACATTGAGCCTCTCAGCGATCTCTCTTTCCGGCGGCAAGCGCTCCCCAGGGCGGTACGGCGTCTGAACAATCAGATCCCGTATCATTGCGCCCACTTCCTGGTAAGGTCTTTGCTGAGAAGTGTTTGATTTCATATTGGTCGTGCCCGTCCGATGCGATTTCCCGGTATCAGACTATAGCATTTGTAAAGAGGGATAGCACGCGTAGCACACCAAAAACGCGAAACTGGTCAACCAACAAAACAATAATGCGCCCCGTTTCGCTAGTGAGGCCAGATAAAAGGAAAGGCAATAGACAATACACGACTGATGTTCCACCTTTAGCCCTGATGCCTGAATATGAACAGCATATTGGTTTACCAATATAAAATTTATCAACCAAAAATCAGGCCATAAAATGTGTCTGTACATTGACAGGAACAACGCCTCTGACATAGCGTGATCGGCGAAAATCCAGCCGCTCTCTTTGTATCAAGAACGCGTTATGATAAAAGACACCGTGTTTTTCGCCCCAGGCGTATCCGGGGGAAGCAACGCCTCCAGTCTGTCGAGCCGCCATCGCCGGGCAGCGATTATTCTGCATGAAATTTATGGTATTAACGCTCATATCCAACGCGCAGGCCATGAATGGATGACGCGCGGATTCGACATCTATATTCCCGCGCTGTTTCCTCACCATACCCCCTTTCGCTATGAACAGCAGGAGGAGGCTTACCGTCACTTTTCAGCAAATGTCGGCTTTGATCCCGCCGTCGTTACCACGTTACTCCACGATCTCAGAACGCAGTATGAGACGTTAATCGTCGTAGGATATAGCGTCGGAGCAACGCTCGCATGGCTAAGTGCAGCCAGTGGGTTATGCGATGGCGTCATTTGCTATTACGGTTCCCGTATACGCCAGTACCTTCATCTTGCGCCTCTCTGTCCGGCACTGGTTATTATCGCGCGTTATGAGCCGGCGTTTGATCCCCTCGCCATGCGACAGGCGCTGGAAAAGCGACCCCGGGTGCAGTGTAAAATGTACGATGCGCGGCACGGGTTCTGTGATGCTGATAGCGCCACCTTCGATGCCGCCTTATCGCATCAGGTAATGGACGATGTGAGCGCATTTATTCGCGACATCACCTGTGCAAACACATCGCCCGATTTTCAGCTTTAGTGGAGACTTTTTTCAACGAGCTGTTCCAGTTTTTTCAAAGTCTGTATGGCTGCGGCATCAAGACCATAACGTTGCAGCGTTTCAGCGGGATGATAACTGACCAACGTTCGCCCATCGGCTTGCTGGCTAATGAGCACCCGAAACGGTAAATCCAGTGCCAGTTCGGGATGCGCCAGCATGAGAGGCGTTCCGCCTTTAGGATTGCCAAAGACCAGAACCGTTGTCGGCGGCATTTTCAGGTTAACATTCTGTGCCGCTCTGGCATGGTCAAATTCCCCAAATAACACCAGACCGTGATCGGCGACAGCGTGCATCAACCTCGCTCGGGTCTGCAAATAATCATAAGCGCTGTAGGTTTTAACCATGGTTATCGCTCCATCCTCTGTTGCAAAGCCAGGCCTTATTAAGATTAACATCAGGGTTACCGCCAATAAAAAAGGCTTTAAAATAGTACTCATTCTTCTCTCTCCCTGACCCAATACCCATGAGTAAATGCGACACAGATGATATGCAGTTTAAAAATCAGTCATCGTACTGTACCCCTTATTATTGCACTGAACAGCTCATCACTAAAAAAACAGACGGCAGAACAAAAAATTCCGACGTCTGAACAAATTCAAATAACGATGATGCAGTCTGACTGAGCGACAGCGCGATCATTATTATGGCGCGGCACCATCTTCTTCAGCCCGCTGGGTAAGAAAAAATATACTCCGCTCAGTAAGATAATAAATACTACAGGCCAACTCTTCAGAGATACGGAGCATCATTGCGTAGTGATGATGCGATTTTTCTGGCGCCATCGGCAGAAATATTTCTGATTCCAGCACGTCACTTAAAAAATGAAATTTATGTACATATTCAGCAGATATAACGCCTCTCGCCATCAGATTAGCCATTAGTGTATTTAAACTATCTTGTTCATGATATACGATACCTTTTCTCTCATGAATTCTGAGAAGAACGCTTCTGAAGGCTGCATGACATTCCTTTACGACACAGGCAAAATCATTAAGCATCAGGCGATTATACGCTTCCATAAGATCATATTCGACAAAGCCATACTCTCCAGGGGAGTACAAATAATAACATATGTTTTTAAGCCGTTTTATTCTGCGCAACCTTACAATTCTACCATTTTCATAGCGATATTTTAAACTATGCTCATGAAATAGATTATTTAATTCACTAATCGCCTTATCCGGTTCTAACCCAAGCGTAACTTCATAGGTCCGAAGGTAGGTATCTATATAGTTAAAAGCAAGTTCAATGGTATCAATATGCTTTCTTTTATCATCTGTTTTTAATAACAGATTACTCATTTCATCCAGATATGACGTTGAATGCGCATATAAGGTGAATAAGCCATACTCTTTGCGCAACGTTTTACATATTCTTCGATAAACTTCATCAGAATGACTATTATGATAGCAGTATAATGTCATATCATAAAAAGAGGAGCAATTTCCTAGCGTATTGATAATCAATAATATTATTTGCTCGCGTATTTCTAACGGAATATCTTCATATAACAGATCGCTATGCCTTAGTGAGTATGGTCTAAAGGTGTGCATTCCTCCCCCTTTAACCGCAACAGAACAGATTACGCTATGGATAGCTTCACATTACTCTAATTCAGTAATTCAGGTATTAATATCAGCTCAACAGTGAGTCATTTTTTCTTATTTTTTAATGGTGTTGCGTGAATATTTATTTACTCTACAGTTAATTATAACCCATCGCCCTTTGTCATTCTGCTGATCATCACTGGTGCGAAAATCTGGATTATCCATGGCATTCAGTCTTCACTGAATGCCACAGACAAGGGTTATTCAACTAAAGCTCACCTGTCCCTTAGCCCTGCTTTCATTCCGTTACGTCACTGCCATACCAGCACACTTAAACGTAAGGTGAGCTTATTGTTTTTATCGACGGGTCAGAACAATTCTTCGCCGGTCATACAGTGTTTCAACAGAGAGCTGCAAGTCATATTTCGCATTTTTCAGTTTTCGCGATTTAAGCATTTTCATCGTGACGCCACTTATTTGCCCTGTTTCAATCCGTCTCTTGATTTCGGCTGTGCTTAACAGGAGTTGCCTCTTCAAAATCGACAGCAGGCTGACCTGAAAAGAACGGGAAATCCTGACGCTAACACTGACCTGCTTGTGGGAGGCGATACTGACCAGCCACCGTTCCTGAATGTGAAAATCAGGCTGCCCCGATAATTCAGCATTGTTTCGCTTCAGGATCGCGTTGTCATAAGCAAAATATTGCACCGTGGCAGCATCATTCGCCATCAGTCGGCAATAAAGATCGCGGTTAATTTTGCTGACTGGCAGGCGCGAGAACAGGGAGATATTCCAGGTGTAATCGCAGTGTGTGCATTTATAGATACTCCAGACATCGAGTACCTTCTTTTGCGAATTAACCCGAAATGCCCCAGAAGGCGTGAAATCCCGTTTTACGCTGCATGAAGGGCAACGTTTCGCTATGCGCTGATACCCCACAGGAGTGACAGTCCATATGACTTTCATAACGTACCTTTTTTAACCCATACAAAACCGGATCCGAACTCAGCGGACCATAAATGTTTATGCATGAAAAATATTTAAGTGATATTTTTCAGTGGGTTAAAAAAAGATTTCCAACGCAACAACCCTGTCAATGGCTAAAAAGATACGTCGAGACTATCAAAGCGGCCATTATCGGGTATATGAGTTTAATCAATATTCATTATGGTAGCGGCGGTATCTATTCAACTGACTTACTAAACGCATGATCCTCCCTTTGAGATCACACTTTTCACTCCCGGTTATTCACTTACAGAAAAGAGGTGTTATCATTCACGACGTAAATACCTTTCAACTCAACCCGAGGCTTTGATGCTGGAGAATGTCATCATCTGATAATCAGTTCCCCGACCTTTTCAGGCCGGACTGATTATCAATGCGCCGAAATCGAATGCGGACACCGCAGTGTGTTTGCACGTTTTGCCTATGATGATTAAACAGGTTCTTCAGTATGAATTTATCCCGTCAGGAACAACGTACCTTACACGTTCTCGCCAAAGGCGGACGCATTACGCACATCCGCGATGCGTCAGGCCGCGTCACCGCCGTTGAATGCTATAGCCGCGAAGGGCTGTTGCTTGCCGATTGCACGCTCGCTGTATTCAAAAAACTCAAAACCAAAAAGCTGATCAAATCCGTTAATGGTCAGCCCTACCGCATTAATACAACCGGGCTGAACAACGTTCGCGCCCAGCCTGACAATCGCTAAGGAGATGATGATGGATATCAGCGCCGTTATTTTTGCAACGCATCGCATTCGGCTATTACCCGATGAAGGCAAAATCCCCTGGGACGAGCCAGCCTTCAGCCAACGCATGCTGGAAAATCATCTGTCGCAGGACCACGACTGGGCCAGCCGCCGGCTAACCGTGATTGAGCAACAGGTAACATGGATTACCCGTCAGTTACCCGCTGGCGCCCGCATTCTGGATCTCGGCTGTGGACCCGGTTTTTATACCCGCCTGTTAGCGGAGCGTGGGTTTCACTGCACAGGCGTAGATTTTTCTCCGGCATCCATCACATGGGCTCGCCAGCAGGCGCAAGCCGCAAACCTGAATATTGACTACATTCAGCAAGATATTCGTACATACCACCCCACGGAACCTTTTGATTTCATTATGATGACGTTTGGGGAACTGAATGTCTTTAGCGCTGCGGATGCGCAAAGCCTCATCAGTCATTGCGCGCAGTGGTTGAAACCGGACGGCAAACTGCTTGTTGAAGTGCATACCTTCGATGAAGTTAAACGCCAGGGCATGGCGCAGCCAGGCTGGCAGCGTTGTCCGCACGGCCTGTTTCTTGCCGAGCCTCATCTGCTGTTAACGGAAAATGCCTGGGATGAAGAGGCCCAAACCAGCTCAACGCAGTTCTGGGCGATAGCGGAAAACGGCTGTACCACCCGTTTCGGCAGTCAAATGAAGGCCTGGCGCGATGATGAATATATCAGCCTGCTTGGTGATGCTGGCTTCACTGTGTTGCAGCGCCCGGACAGTCACGCCTGGCCGGTCGGCGAGACTTTTGCAGGCAAGCTGTTTGCGCTGCTGGCTGAAAAAGCATCCACTTCTGAGGATATTGCCCTCAGTAAAAGGAATAACCCAATGGATATCCCACGTATTTTTACCATTAGCGAAAGCGAACACCGTATCCATAATCCGTTTACAGCGGAAAAGTACGCCACACTGGGCCATGCGTTACGCATGAAGCCAGGCACGCGGATTCTCGATCTCGGTAGCGGCTCGGGTGAGATGCTCTGCACCTGGGCTCGCGATTACGGTGTTACAGGTACTGGCATTGATATAAGCCCGCTCTTCACCACACAGGCAAAACAACGTGCAGAAGAGCTCGGCGTCAGTGAATACGTACATTTTATTCATAACGACGCGGCCGGTTATATCGACGAGGAAAAATATGACGTGGCGGCCTGCGTAGGCGCTACCTGGATTGCGGGCGGTGTCGCGGGGACAATAGATCTGCTGGCCAAAAGCCTCAAACCAGGCGGGCTCATTCTCATCGGCGAACCGTACTGGCGTCGGATCCCCGCAACGGAAGAGATCGCCCACGCCTGTGGCGTCTCATCTGTCGCCGATTTTCGCCCCCTGCCCGAGCTGGTCGCCTTTTTCGACCAACTCGGCTATGACGTAGTGGAAATGGTGCTGGCGGACCCGCAAGGCTGGGACAGATATGAAGCCGCGAAGTGGATGACCATGCGCCGCTGGCTGGAGGAAAACCCTGACGATGAGTTTGCGCAAGAGGTTCGAACAGAACTGACGGTAGCCCCCAAACGTCACGTCACCTGGACGCGAGAATACTTTGGCTGGGGCGTATTTGCGTTAATCGCGCGATAACGTGAAGCAGGAGGTATAGCCTACAAGAGGTATACCTCCATTTAAAAGTATTCAACAAATTAACGCGGCTCAAGGCGGGAATATATCGTCTTAGAGACTATCCCACCAGGCGTTATTGGCGCAGCCAGTTTGGACACGGACAGCGCGCAAAAACCGGAGCGTACACGTAGTACGTGAGGATTTTGAGCACTGCCCAGGTCCAAAATGGCAAGTAAAATAGCCCTAATGGGATAGGCTCTTAATTTCGCCATTAAGTTTCTGCCACAATATGTCGCAAGACGTGCAAGCGTTCCACCTCACCTGATGAGCGAAACCACCATCAATAAGACGTTATTGCTGCAATTCAATTATTAAGAATAAAAAAAGAACTGGAAGAAAATTAGAAAATGACTTATCCACCATATTAGCTATTGTTAAAATCAAAGTAATCCCCCGTAAAGGCCGGATGTTTTTATTTCTCATAGACGAGAATTTATATATTATGATATAATGCGGTAGAAAAACATGCAGGTTATTAACCTGCCATTAATGTAAATAATTTTTTGAGGAGATGTTTCCAGTGGGACGTAAATGGGCAAATATTGTTGCTAAAAAAACGGCTAAAGACGGTGCAACGTCTAAAGTATATGCAAAATTTGGTGTAGAAATCTATGCTGCGGCTAAACAAGGTGAACCAGATCCGGAATCAAACTCAGCTTTAAAATTCGTTATTGAACGTGCGAAACAAGCACAGGTTCCAAAACATGTTATTGATAAAGCCATTGATAAAGCCAAAGGTGGCGGAGATGAAACGTTCGTGCAAGGGCGTTATGAAGGCTTTGGACCAAATGGTTCAATGGTTATCGCTGAAACGTTGACGTCTAATGTTAACCGTACGATTGCTAATATCCGCACAATTTTTAATAAAAAAGGCGGGAATATCGGAGCGGCAGGTGCTGTCAGCTATATGTTTGACAATACTGGAGTGATTGTATTTAAAGGAACAGACCCTGACCATATTTTTGAAATTTTGCTTGATGCTGAAGTTGATGTTCGTGATGTAACCGAAGAAGAAGGAAACATCGTTATTTATACTGAAGCTACAGACCTGCACAAAGGAATTGCAGCGCTAAAAGCAGCTGGAATTACTGAATTTTCAACAACAGAATTAGAAATGATTGCTCAATCAGAAGTTGAGCTTTCACCAGAAGATTTAGAAATCTTTGAAGGACTTGTTGATGCCCTTGAAGATGATGATGATGTGCAAAAAGTATATCATAACGTTGCAAACCTCTAATTATAAATTAAACAAATCTGTCTCTATGGCAGATTTGTTTAATTTATAAAGCTGTTATAAAAAAGTCTATCTGGCCAGATATATAGATTTTTAAATTTATGTGTCTTATCACGACCTGATCTGACACATAGTCTTGAAAGGTTGAGAGATACCGGTTTTGATATAGTGTCGAATCCTTATATAAAACATGAGGTAATTTTCATGTTTCATCCGACGAATCCCGTCAGCAAGCTAAGCAAAAGCCAGCAATATCGGGTTGCTTACAATCTCCCCGTGCTCTTTAAGGTGCCGCACCTTATGAATCCCGCTTGCGCTCGTGATGGTTCATCTGGCGCTCTACGCGTCGATTGACTACAGGTATGACTCCACCAGCGCGCTACAGACCATAGTGCGAGAACCGTGGCCGATTACTTTGATGCCTTTGATGTGATTCTGTTTTTAGCAGATAACGTATACCTCACTCAAAATCCCCCCAGATCAATGTCCTCCTCTGAACACCTCCCTCTTGTGCCATTCCACAAACCGTTCACCCGGATAATTTTCTTTCATCTGCGGCAACGCGATCTCTTTCCCCGCAAAATCCCAGAACAGCCGCTGTACCACTCCGCCACCATTCACCGCGTCGGAAACCACCACGCGCATATTTTCATCCAGGCCAATCGAACCACGATCGAACGCTTTATGATGGATTGCGCACAACGCCAGGCCATTAGGCACTTCACAAGGACCATGATGTTGCTTCCATCTGATATGGGCTGCTTCAAGGGCTATAGGGGCGTTGTCGTGGCGCATATTGAAGCCGCAGACCGCACATTGATAATTGTAAGCTCGTAGCACCGCCTGGCGGAACTTCGGATCGCGTTGACGGAGAGAGGTGCGAATATCAAAACCCATCTCGTCAGCGATGTCTTCCTGAATACTGGTCGGAAAATGCGCCTCAAGGATCTGCTGCGCCAGCGTGTCGATTAGCTTACGTTTTTTTGTTACCAGCGCGAAATTGTCGACATCAAACCCACCAGCAACATTATATTCAATGAGTTCACGTTTGGGTGGCTGGCGGCTACCGCTGGTTGAGCAGAAGTCCGCGTTTTGCAATTCCCAGAAACCATCGCCCTTCAAACGCCAGAACGGCATATCCGGGCGCTGTTCACGGCGCTGTGGCCCATAGCGCTCCAGCAAATCCAGCAATTGCTCATGAATTTCAGAACCATAATCAAACAGGCGATCGTGACCCTGCCGATAGTGCGAGAGAACATATAACAGCAATAACGGCTTATGCGGCGCACGCTGTTCGCCTTTGCGCCAAATAGTAATATTTGATATCGCTTGCTTTAGGGTTTTGTCAGAGGTCATTACATTGAAGAATTCATGAGCACATAGTTGCGATGATGCTCGCAACTATATGTACATTCAAGACATTATTGCAGACATACTTTTTGTCTATCGGCTCTGTACTAACAGTTAGCATTCTGATAACAATGGAAAAAACACAGCGCTCAACCGAGAAAGGTAGGTAACTTCTGGATTTCAGGCATAAAAAAGACCTCAGTTGAGGTCCATTTATATGCTTTTGGTGTGAAGGGCGGACTTGCCTTTAGGTTCAATGTATTGAAAATTGATGGATTTTTAGAATTTACTTTGGGGGTTGCCCCGGAATGGGACATAAAATTGAATGCTGGGTGGAAGATCACAAAGTTGTGTGATTTTCACCCATCAACAATACCTATCCTAACCCTAAATTGCCTCATTAGCTCCCCACACCACACGTGATTTCGGTTACGGGCCAAAAATCAGTACACTACTATATCAGAGATCCTTTTTTTCCAGAAATTGAGCAAGTTAACTCAATTTAATCATGTGGTAACAGTAGATACTGCTATGATTTTCGTTTAATTTTATCTACATTTTAGTTGGCAAACTCACACCATCGTATAACAGGATAAAGCTCCTCACACTAAGGAGCATTATATCTTTGGCGGTTCAAGAGAAATAAGCCACTCCGAAAAATCAGTTAAAGACTCATTACCACTTTGTTTCAGGCCAAACAATAAATCTTCCTGGCGCGGCTGGCCGAATACAATACGATAGAGTGCTAGTTCTCGTTTAAGCCGCTTAAACTTAATGCTCTCTTTGCTGTACGGCAATATAGGAACCCGGCGCTCAACGCAAGATGTCCCCTCTTCAAAAATCCAGTAGGGAACCAGCTCCGATTGTCCTGCTTTACGGTGACTTGCCGCAAGTGCGAAGAGCTGTGTCCATGGATCTGAGCTTTCTGCCAACGAATGAAGTGCACGCAAACCATAATGCTCAGCAATGTTCTTCCTTACTGCATGGCCCTTATAACGATGCACCCGCCCTTCACGTTGCTCCATATCGACCGGGTTTGACGGTAAATTCCAGTGCATCACCGCGTGGCACCAGGTATGAAAATCGAGTCCTTCTTGCCCGATAGAGGTGGAGGCCAATACAAAGGGGTGGAAGGGAGAGTTAAACGCATCTTTCACCGACTCCGCATGTGCGACGGCTTGATTTGTGTCGTCCCTCTGCTGGCCGTAGCGTAAAGCAAAGCGACATCGTGTGTGCAAATCGCCCCAGGAATAATTGCCCCCTTTCGTTTTGAACTCATCAATATTCAGTTGCGTGGTACGCAGCGAAACAACGGCCTGAATGCGTGATGCAATAGCCGCTAACTGCGCTTCAGCGGATTCATGTTGTAATCCCATCGACTCTAACAGTGTATGAACATACTCATCCAGCATGGCCTGTATATTGCCATCGATGCCATAGCGCAGCGTTAGCCGCCAGTAAGTGTCATCGCCAGTGCCGCGTAGTAGCGAAATGCTCTCCGCCAGGTTGTAGAGTGAGCGAAATCCAGAAGCGATCTGTGCTGCCCCGGATAACATCTCTGCTGAATCGGCTGCCAGGCCATTGTCGATGCGATTGAGCGCCCGTAGGGCGCACGTACCGGGGCTAGCAAGAGCTAAGTCACAGAGCACTTCAGCCAGGTCATCAGGGCGTGGGCCGAGGGAGATCTCGCCATTTGCCATTTGGATAAAAAGGTCGATATGTTCCTGAAAGTTTTCGGCACTCTCATTTTTCGTTGACCCTATGTACCAGTAATGTTCGCCCTGCCACCAGTCTGGCGTTTCGGTACGAGCATCCAGTAATGCCGGTGCTGCCCAATACCAGCGCTCGTCCACACGCGTACCCGGCTCACCGTTATCCAGAGTTTCAAGCAGTGCTTCACATTTAGCCGTTGCAATCGCCCTTACGGCCTTTACACTCAACGGCTCGCTGGCATGCTGGAGGGCAATTTCAAGCGGATCAATATGGCGGGCGAGTGTCGGTGATGGCAACATCCAGGCAATAACAGGCATCCCGGAGAGACGACCATCTTTTGATGATTTTGCAAAATTGAGCAGCGGTTTTACTTTCTTTTTGAACTGACTATGTAGAATCTGGGGATCAGTACCAATCATCCGTCGTTCTGCCTCATAAGAACAAACAGTGGCAATCGCATTAGGTACCGCGTTCCAGGCGGAAAATACCAGCGTTTTAGTCAAGCTGCCTTTGTTGGCATAGACCCCACCAGGCGTAATGTAAGGTAGAGAAGGTGGCATCCATAAAAGTTGCCACATGTCTTTATCCAGCGTGTCTTCAAACAGCATTCGCATGCGGGGATTTGCAGCATCAAGGGGTTTGTAGCGCTCTAATTTCGCCTTCGACAGTAACTGAGGCTTTATTGATTTGACGAGTTTGCCCAATGTATCGGAAGGGTATTCCAGTGCTTTGTCAATAAGAGTACGTAGCTCGTAATGCTTTAGAAAATTGAGAAGGTAAGGCATTGATTTCCAGTATTCGATGATATCGCGAGCTTGTACCTCCATTGCGATAGCATCAACGGCGGCAACGTGATGAAGGTCGGAGAGCGTAATCATTGCCGGTTGTGCAACTTCTTTGGTCATCGCATCAAGCTTTTGCGTCATCGTTACCCGTTCGGTACGGCACATGACCTGTAATAAAGCGTGTTCCAGTGCTTTTTTCGTTTCTGCGGCATTTGTGGAAGCGTGCAATGCAGTACGGTGATCGAGTAAGTGCTGCTGAATACCCTTGATTTGACTGCTATCGTTGTACAAAAACTGCAATGTGCGAATAAAGTCCGCGTAGTGATTATCCCCTTCGCTTTCCTGATCGAGAGTGAACATTTTATACGGAGTCGCGGAGAGTAATAGCACGCGTACGTCCGGCTGTTCAAAGAGTGCTTTTGCCAGCAGTGCGGCTTCATCGTCACCATCAAGTAAAGCTTTAAACCGCTGAAATTCGTCAAGGATAACCAGATCGGGCTCCAGCGCTGACAAACACACTGAAGCCAGTTTACTTCTGAGTTTTCCGATTAGTGTGTAGCGCAGTTCAGAATCGTGAATTTCGCTATCCTCGTCATCATCGGCAAAGCATTCACAACCTTCTTTGAGTTGAGCGTACAGTTCGGTATCGTCCAGAACCTTGCGACGAAAATCTTTTGCCAGTTCCGTGTCAATGTCATCAACAGATAGCCGGTCTACCGTGGAATGCCAGCCAGAAAAGCCTGCTGCTGCCTGTAGCAGGTTAAGCATTCCCTTGCGTAAACGTTCACGGCGCATGCCTTTTGCTAACGGTAAATCGTACAAAATGCGATATAAGATCGCGCGTTCTTCTTTGTGACCTCCACGGCTTCGGGTGTGATCGAGAGCAGTGTTTGGTGTCAGGCTGATAAAATTTATTCTGTTTTGGCGCAGAGACCGCACCTGCTTTGGCAGAAACGTCAGGCGCGTTGAGTGTGAAAATTGCGCCTCATTACTGACATTCAGGCGTTTGATATTCTGTGCCGCAATAGCCGCATTTGAGCAGATATAAATGATGTCGATACGATCGACATTATCCTGCAAATGTTCGATAACTTTGGCGATGATGCCCCGGGCAACCATTGTTTTGCCCAGCCCCACCTCATCGGCTACCAGAAAGCGATTTTGCGGTTTATCACCGTAAAATTGCTGGAAAACATAATTTACGGTGCGTTGCTGGAAATCTTTCAAGCCCGTGAGTGGGGCAATAATACTGGGATGCTTATCGGCCATATCGTCCTCCCATGGCTGATTCAAACACGGCCCACAGTGCAAGAAAATCTTGCGGAATCATATCGTTCTTCCCTTTTCGCATATTTTCCACCAGCGCGGCGATATCGTTTAAACGCTCGGGTTCGCGGCTATAGATACGTGTCAGCTCTTCCAGAACGCTGAATTCCTCTCCACTGGCTAGCCCTGTAAAGAAATGACCATCACCGAAGGTATTTTCGGCAAAGAAGGATTGATGCCCCGTTTCACCTATCAACATCAACAAGTAACGTAGAAAATCCTGATTCTGCATGCAGTTTTGTAAAATTATTGCATTGCGATCGGGGGGTAAGGCATCAATTGGCAGATTGAGAACGAACCTGAGCGATACGTCCGGGTGCGATGTTTTAAGGGAAAACGCTGTCAGTCCGGTAATTGCCTGGACTGAAAACTCTCCGAGTTCTCTTTTATTCTCCTTATTCGGGTCCTGTAGATTGCAACTCAACACTTCTGATACCGTTATGGGCCATGCTGTTGCCTGAACAACTCCCGGTAACTTAGGAATCTCGCCAATAAGCCACAATGCCCAGCTTTGGTCGTTTTGACCGGGGTGACCATGAAGACTCAATGCAGCTTCAGCAAGCAACGTACGCGCCTGTTCAAGATGGCATTCTGCTTCGATACGCAGGGCATCGGGCTCAAACAGCTGGCCAGGGTCAAAATCTTGCAGATAGCTTCCCATCCCGTCGCTGCCAATGAGGTCATCAATAGTGCCCGTGTGCTTTTTCTTACCCTTGAGCGAGACTAAAATTTCGCAGTTTGTTTTCCCCAGTAGCGCCGCGCTGGTGGCGTTCGCTGAGCCCAGAACCAGTTCGCTGTCTCGGCCATTTTCAAACAGATAAGCTTTGGCATGCAGACCGGAGGCAATGATTTCATCAGGTGAGCTCTCGTCGTGCATCTGCCCTTCTGCTGCGTCGTCAAGATGAAGCTGGTGCGTGAAAAGGTTGAGCGTCTCTTTACTCAAAGCGAGCAGGGTGTCAGGACGTGAAATCAGGGCATCAGCTTGTTGGCAATGTTCCACGATGTGGCACAGGGCCTCATCGGTGCAAAACGGTGATATAACCACCGCACGATCCGCTTCGGGTGGCTTCCAGTCGTAACCTTCTCCGGGCAGGAAAAACGCGACCTTATCAAAACCAGCGGGACATTCCCATTCAACATACAACAGTTCATCTGCGAAGCGCTGCGCCTGCTTCCGGCGATGTTTCGCCATTTTTCCCGTCGCCCGTTTGGGCAATACGGAGAATAAATGCACCAGTGCTTTATTGGCACTTTGCTTACGTTTTACAGGGTAGCCGTCCAACTGCAACGAGAGGTCCCAGGACGAATCGGTGGTTAAATTTCGGCTCAGTACTACCAACCGGTACATCACTTCGTCTGTTTCAGGATTGATAAAACGAATCGCCCAGATTTTGGGGTGAAAGACCCCGCGGCCTTTGGCTTTTGATTCAACAATCATATCTTCAAGCAAACCGAACAAGGGATTAGGCTTGAGCTTTGTGGGAACTTGAATGCGACCTTTTTGAACGTACACCGTGATACGTTCGGAATAACGACGAATGGCTTCAAAAATGGATAGCGGATCCTGAGCGCGATTGCTGTCGGTTGCCGTGAAAGCCAAATAGACCGGTGCCTGTAATAAAAATACCGGGTCGAGTGAAAAGCTGGTTGCGATGGCTTCGTCAAACACCATGCAGGGCGGAGAGGTCAATGCCGAAGTATATAAACTGCGATTGTTGGGGTTTAGCATTCTTCTCTCCTGAGACCGTGCGCCAGATCGTTAAGTATTATCTGGACGTTATGCCAGCGATAGACCAGCCGCAGGGTTCCCGCATATCCACTCCATTGCTCCAGTGCACGTCTGTTTTTAAAGCGCGAACGCGGACCTTTGAGGGCTATTTCGCGGGCACGGATAAGTGCACAGGCTTCTTTACTGGTGAGTAATGTCCCAGAGGATTGTCGGATCAGTGCAATCCACTGCTCCACAAAGCGGCGAGTTTTCAGGCTAATGCTATAGCCAGGCCCGGCAGTAAGTTCCCACATGCGGTCGAGTGGCCAGGTAGCGATCTTCTCGCGAACCGGTTCGGCAAACCAGGCGACGAAATTGTCACGGTGTTGAGACAGAAGGTCGTTATCTGCTCGTTCTTTGGCAAGCAAATAGTTATATAGCAATGCTGCGCCGTGCATCGTATAAGAAAAAAACCGCGCGTGGGTCAGCAGTTCCTGGAGAGCGTCCGGGAATTTCGCGTAATCCGGGTGTTCCCACGGTGCGCTTACGTCTGCTGGTTCGCTATGCAGGGTTAACCATGCCAGTAGGCTGCCTTTACATGACGATTGAATACGGTCGCGAAGAAAACTGGCTTCCTGCCGTGTTAGGGCGAATGTTGCCTCATCAGGAAAGTTGGACGGTGGCGCAGGCAGGCTGGAGTGCCAGCTCTGGGCTGGTTTATACGCGCTTGTGTCGCCCATATCGCACCGATTTTTTTCATAGTATTCTCGCTCGCTGATTTCCGTGCGTGCACGATACAGTTCATCCACACGCCGATGATATTCCTCCTGCGACCACAGAATCTCGCGAATACCCCAGCGCTGCAGCCCGGACCAGTAAACGGAGCTGGGCAGGCGTTTAAGCTTCTCGCGTGAGTTTTTACCAAATGTACCGGCCGAATCTTCTTCGAGCCGGGAGAGAGTGATAATTAAGGCGCGTTCGTCACGGTCGGCCTGAGTACTAAAGTTTGCGGCGGGTATGCGTTGATTCTCGAGGTATTGGTAGATCCATGGAATAAAAAGCATGTAGCGTAAACGGGTCTGGATGGTGCTGGTTCCTGGAAATAACTGTTCAGCAAAACTATCTCGGATCGAGCCAATACCTAATTCATCACGGCTCTCTTTTTGTTGAAAGAGCGCAAGAATATTTAACGTTTTAGTCCGTGCGTCTGAATCGTGATCAAGCCAACCTAGCGCGGATACCATACCTATTTCCTTGGTTATATTTATTATCTTTTATTTTCATTTAAATACATCAACAACAGTTCGTTAATAACCAGTCCTGGACCAATACAAACGTTTCTTAGGAAACCAATATTTACTTAGCGTATGTACCAGGTTACTGATACCGCCCCCGATTCCTGGGGCGGTACAGTGGCTTTCACATCAAACTGACGGGGATTCCGACGCGAGTGAGGTTAGCAGGGCAAGCTTTGACTGGATAATCGTCAGTTTTTGCTGGTTATCACGGATAACCTGGCTTTTCGCGGTCAGCTCAGTGACCACCTGTTCCAGGTTTTGAATCTGTGGCGCAAAAAAAGCGAACATTTTTTCATCTGAACTCAGCACATCATAGATTTCTTTAAAGGGCTCCTTAATGATTTTCGCTAACGAGGCTTTCACTTCTTCTAACTCCCGCTCCCGCTCGTGCGCTTTATAGGCATCCCATAGATCGGAGCCTATCGTAAACGCAGCACCCGCCGGGCCAGCCCATTTAGTAATACTTCCGGCCAGTTTTGTTGCCTGCCAGGGCTTAAATTTATAAACATAGCCAGTTAATTTGCCAATCGTGTCGCGTGCAGCAAAAATGGTTGTTTTGAGTGTTGCCGGGTTAATTTTTGACACGCCCTTAAAGACTCCGCCCAAAGAACGAAATGCACCTTCACTCAGGCCGCTTAAAAAGCTTTCGCTGGAGTTCAGCTGACGCGTAATGTCATCCGATAAGCGCTGCGTGACGATTGATGACTGATCGAAAAAGCGATCGACAGACATCTTAATGCGCAGGTGAAGTTTAAAACCAACCCCCTCTTCCGTATATCCCAACTCATCATCCATAAACGGGCGGATATCTTCCAGGCTGAGCGGTCGCAGCTGGCCCATGAGCTGTTTTTCCATCAGGTTCAGCTCTTCAAATAGCTCACCGGCCAGCCGTTTAACCTCGGTACGACTCTGCCTAATATCGTGACAAAAGCGGCGCGTATCCTCTTCGTTTTTTTCAACAAAAGCGTTCAGTTCACTGAGCTGTAAATGAGCCAGCGTAACGCGTTGATTAACAATATCCTTCACCACGTCCATGCCGGTTTTCGCCAACAGCACTTCGGGGACATTGGCTTTCAGAATTTCAGCAGCAGTTTTTTTGAGATCGTTAATGCGCGAGCGGCTTTCGTAATGTTCAGGTTTGCCGAACCAGAACGGCAGGCCACGACCATTTGGGTTAGAGGCAATGCAGACGATCTTCAACCGTTCGCATTCCGCCGTGTTGAGGTTTGCGGCGCGCTGTAATTTGCCTTTCAGATTCTCTTTTTTAATCGCCGCCTGCTCTTCAAACAATACCTGGTTCGTCAGGTTAGCCACTTCATCCATTTTGTTAATCACAAAGATGGTTGAAGAAAGTTTATTCAGGTCACGTAAAACCCATTTAACGATGTCGCTGTGGCTCTCTTTGAGCGGGTTGGTGGCATCCACCACGTAAAAAATCAGGTGCGCTTCAGAAATATAGCGTTTGGTCAGATCTTCATACATCACCTGCTTACCATCGAGTTCGCGCTCTTTATCACCAAACAGTCCCGGCGTATCAACAATTTCACATTGCCCCGGCAGTCCTTCCGGTTTGTAAACGCTTAATCGATCGGAGGACTCATCCATGGAGATGTTCATATCCTCCATAACCTTACCCAACCAAGCGGCGATAACACTCGTTTTCCCGTCTGAAAACGCGCCAAGCAACGCTATACGCAGCACATCAGATTCAACGGCGGTAATGGCGGAGGATATTTTTTGTAGATCATCACCAATATCTATCTCCATTTCACCCAGCGCCTCTAACATACCGCGCAATTGTAACAGCGAATCAATGGCCGCCTGTTTCTCAATACTGAATTGCTTGAATTGTTCCATAAGGCATTTTCTCTAATTGGTTTTTTAATCGAGTGATTCGCGTGATTTGCGTTTCAAAAATGGTAATTGGCTGCTGCAAGGCACTCTGCATGTCGTTCACTTTCTTCAGTAGGCCAATCTCAAGTTCCTTATTTATGGTCGCCACCAGCTTGCTGGCTTCATCTGCAACGCCGTCCAGAGCCTTCTCCCTTGCGCCATCCAACTTGTCACGAACGTTTCCCTGCGCTTTGCGAATTTTTGATGCTTTGCTGGTAAAAAAGCCGATCACCGTCATCACCACGCCGACCAGCGCACCAGCAATGGCACCAATCGCCGTTCCAACAATTGGGAATGCACTACCAATTGTGCCACCCGTCATCGCATAGCTGCCAATTTTGAAGGCCATTGAGCCAAAATCGCCTAACCCCAGGTCGTACCCCAACACCATATCCTTGCCAAAATCGAGACCACCACTACACGTAAAACCGACCCGTTGTTGAAATTCCACATGCTTGATATCTTCCAGTAGACGTTCCACCGCATGCAGCATCTGCTGCTGCAATACCTCCACAGCCTGTTCCGTATCCTTCAGCATGTCTGCTTCAACGCCGGTGCGTCGCGTTTTAAACTCGCGCTGAATCCGTTGCGAAATCGCGTCGCTATCGCCGAAATCGTCTTCGACGATAGCGTCACTAGCCTCGTTCAACCCGTTAAAAAAAGTATTCCATCGGTTGCGGCGGTTATTCACAATACGCCGTTCAAACTCAGCAATCGCATTCCGGAACGCGGCACGGCACTTATCAAACTCTGGCTCTGCACCTTTCAGGAAGGTACGGTGTCCGGCTAACTGTGTTTCCAGCACCTGTAAGTATTGCCCCAGCATCTCACGGACTTTGCCTTTGTTGCTTTCGACAATATCCTCCCGGAAGGTGGCAACCTTATTTCTGATTGTCCGGGCTACGGCATCAATTTGGCTAAATGCCCGCATTTCCAGAGGGTCTGGGAACACCGAAAAGTACTCCTGCTGCGATACCGCCAGATTATGCTCCCGGGAGGGATGAATGGTCGTACTTTGCGTGCTGTCGTCATACGCCAGCGCTGAAAATGCCAGCATTCCCTGCACGCAATGCCCCTCCAGCAGTACCTCCGCCCCTAATACCGGAGCCAGAACATCAACGGTCTGGCGAAGCGTATTATCAGCGCCGCTCTGACGGCAAAGATCCTCACGATCTTCCTCAAACTCATAGTCATCAGCATAACCGCGCGCGTTGATCAGCGGATAAACCTGAGTACCATATTCCAGATAGGATTTGATCTTCCTGGCAGTCGTCGTTTCGGGTTTTTTATTGGTACCGTTGACGTAAACCACCAGATGCGCTTGCGCAATGGCTTCTTTAACCAAATGTACATAGTGGGACTCATTACCTTCAATGCCTGGCACATCGATCAGCTGGAAGATTTTATCATCGATATGTAAGTCATAGTGGGTGTTGCCTTTGGTAAAATCCGACTCACCAGTGCCAATGATTAAACCGTCGACGCGCTTTGACGTATTTTTTAATTTTTCCGTTCGGATGACAGATTGAGTAAGACGCGACAAGCTTTGATCCAGCAAGTGCTGAATATCGATAGCCGGTTTGCACACCTCGGCCAACCGTTCTGGATCATTCTCTGCTAGAGACAGTGTGCTGCTCATTGTTAGTGACCCGCCAACTGATTAAGCAACACCACCGCACCACCAGCCCCTACAAACAAACTGACAATGGCGATCGCCAATAACGTTAAACGCGCTTTTACGTGCGTTTGCCGCTGCAAAATTTTCAGACGAGACTGGCTTTCGTTTTGTTCGATAAGCAGGCGCGCTTTACTCGCCTCTTCTTCCATTTTTAACCGTAAGGCGCTTTCATTGGCGATAATTTGCTGCAGTCGCATGGCGGAAAAGCTGATGCTGCTAATTTTATCGACCACATCGCCGTAGACCCGTCCAACGTCCTTTCGTAACTGCGTTAAGTTTTCGCGCAACTCTTGCTCCGCCTTATGCAGATCATTTTGATTATTTTGTAGCAGCTGTCGGCGGGTGGTTTCATCGAACAAGATTCTCAAAGACTCAATAATTGTACTTTTTCCAGCGTTAGTTTCGCCAAAAAAAGCAAGGGTAAACTTGTCCCATTCGGCATGTTGCTGTAGATAAGCCAATTTCTGATTGAAAGTATCCTGCAGAATCTGTAGTTGCGCCGTCATAGCATTAAGCTGCTTTTTGCCATCTTCGTTTTCAACATGAAGCCCTGCAATATCAGCTAATGTTTGCTCAATGTTACGCCCTACGTCGGCATAAAGCCGGTTGAAGTCCTCAGCGGTATTCATTTTTAATCTCATTAATGTTCTATTTTCACCGGTTTGCTCAGATACATAGTCTTCCCGGCAGGCTTGTGCAGCATTACTTAACTTGAAGGCAATCTTAGCGTTGAAGAAAAAGTAAAACCACTTCAATTGCAAGGAGATATTGACCGGATTATCACGTATCAACTTTTGTATCAGATATCGGCCTGTAAGGGTTAAAATGATAAGATCGGCATCGCTTAATCCGCATGGTGCTCGCCTGAGGGCATCGAAGACTTAGCAGTTCAGAGGGCACGGTGACATGCTAAAGTCGTGGACCATACACAGTGATTTCAGCGTCAGGAAACAAGGGCGAGCTTAGATGATCGGTACAACTCCCTACCATGCTAAATATTTTGCGCATGAGCTTTCTATCCTCCATTCAAACAATGGCGTGGATCGTCTTTCTCAGTCATTGTTTGATGCCAGCGTTGATCTCAACCCTCACCAAATTGAGGCGGCGTTATTTGCTATAGAGAATCCTTTAAGTAAGGGCGTGGTACTTGCCGATGAAGTCGGCTTGGGTAAAACCATCGAAGCGGGATTAGTACTTTGCCAATACTGGGCAGAAAGGAAGCGAAAACTACTGATCATCTGCCCAGCGTCTTTACGTCGCCAGTGGGCAAGTGAACTAATTGAGAAATTCAACTTACCTTCACAGGTATTGGATGCAAAGACTTTCAGCCAGCTTCAAAAAGAAGGTGTCTATAACCCTCTAAATAACAAATCGATAACAATAATGTCCTTCCACTATGCAGCCAGGTTAGAAGAGAAGCTGGTAGCTGAAATGTGGGATCTAGTGGTAATTGACGAAGCTCATAAACTCCGGAATGCACACCGCGACAGTAACAAGATGGGACAAGCATTAAAACGCGCGCTTTGTGGCCGGAAAAAATTGTTATTGACGGCAACGCCTTTGCAAAATTCGCTAATGGAACTGTACGGCATATCGACACTTATTGATGAGCATACTTTCGGCGACCCTAAGGCTTTCAGAAAGCAATATATGCAGACAGACAGTGATATGGTGGAGCTGAAAGGGAGACTGGCGCACTTTATCAAACGAACATTACGTAAGAATGTACTCGAGTACGTCAAGTATACGGAACGTAAAGCTATCACAATCCCATTCTATCCAAGTGAACAAGAGCATGAACTCTATGAGCGTGTTCAAAATCTGCTGGAACGTGAGGATAGCTACGCGCTGCCTAAGCGACACAGGCATCTGACAGGGCTTATTCTCAGAAAACTGCTTTCGTCGAGTACGAAAGCAGTTTTGAATAACTTACAGATACTTAAGATTCGTCTTGAGAAACTAAAGCACAAAGGCATCGTTGAAGATGAGCTAGATATCATTCAGCAGATTATTGTTGATGATGATCTTGAAGATGACATCGTTGAAGGTGATGAAATATTCAACGCTGATACAGAGCACAAAATTATCGATCTAGTAGCACTTCAGGCTGAAATCAATGAGCTTGAGACCCTCATCTTCAAAGCTGAACAAATTGGTGTTGATACTAAAACAAAGGAGTTACTCCTTGGCCTGGAGCAAGGTTTTGCACAGCTTGCAGAAATGGGGGCAGCAAAAAAAGTCATCATCTTTACAGAATCGATGAGAACTCAGCAATATCTTGCTCACTTCTTAGAAAATCATGGTTATCTGGGTAGAGTGGTTACTTTTAGTGGTACCAACAACACGCCGCAGACAAACCAAATTTATCAGCAATGGCTTGAAGAATATCGTGGTTCTTCTCGCATCACAGGTTCGGCGCAGATTGATAAACGTTCGGCATTGATCGACCATTTTAAAGATCATGCTGAAATTATGATCGCTACTGAAGCAGCAGCGGAAGGGGTTAACCTGCAATTCTGCTCGTTGCTGATTAATTACGATTTGCCATGGAACCCTCAACGCATTGAACAAAGAATTGGTCGTTGCCATCGTTACGGGCAAGAGTTTGATGTGGTGGTTATTAACTTCCTTAACCAAAGAAATCAAGCAGATCAACGTGTTCTGGAATTGTTGACTGAGAAATTCAATCTTTTCGATGGTGTGTTTGGGGCATCAGACAGTGTTTTAGGCAGCATTGAAAACGGCGTAGACTTTGAAAAAAAAATTCAGTCCATTTATGAGTCATGTCGGACACCTGAAGAGATTGAGGCCGCCTTTGAAAAACTGCGAAAAGAGCTTGAAGACGAAATTAACCTCAAGATGCAAAAGACTCAAGAGCAGCTACTCGAGCATTTTGATGAAGATATTCACGATGTTCTAAAGATCAGGCTTGATGAAACACAAGAGCGCTTAGATAAGGTTGGCCGCTGGTTTTGGGCGGTGACACATTACCAACTTAAACATTGTGCCAATTTTGATCATGAGCATCACCGTTTCACATTGTGCGAGCCAGTCAACGGGTTACCAGTAGGGCAGTATCAATTACTACGCAGAAGTATTAACCAAAAAAGTGAGTTACAAAGGCAAGAACATCATAGTTTTGCGTATCGCATCAACCATCCTCTCGGTGAGTATGTGATTGATAACGCCAAAAGGCTAGATACGGAGATGGCAGAAGTCATCTTCAATTACAGTGACCATGCAACGAAAGTTTCCGTTGCTGAGCAACTAAAAGGACAGGCGGGTTGGTTGACGCTGAACTTGCTTACTGTAGATGCGTTTAACACACAGCAGTTTTTAGTCTTTACGGCAAAGACCGATCGCGGGCAAATAATAGACGGTGAAGCATGCAAGCGGTTGTTTCAGATTGCTGCAACACCAGGCGATAGAGAAAGTATGTCTGCAGAGGCGAACACATTGCCCGATGACCTGCTCTTACTCAAAAAGAGACAAATCGATGCCCAACTTGCTGAAGTCATGGAGCAGAACAATGCCCTCTTTGAACTAGAAAGAGATAAGCTGGAAAAATGGGCAGAGGATGTGATGTATGCTGCGGAAGAAGCGTTACGCGATACGAAAATGCAAATCAAGTCTTTGAAGAGAGATGCAAGACTGGCACAATCCATTGAAGAACAAAAACAAAACCAGGAAAGACTAAAACAACTGGAGCGACAACAGAAGCGCCAGAGAATGGAGATTTTTGATATTGAAGATGAAATATCAAACAAACGAGACCTGTTGATCAGCGCCCTTGAAGAGAGAATGAAGCAGAAAACAGAGATCGCAGAATTGTTTACCATTCGCTGGAAAGTTATTTAATTGATTTATAAGAGAAAACAATGAGTAAATACAACGAATTAGTTAAGAAACTTAAAGAAATTTTTCAGATTGATCGACCAGAGTTGGATTTCGGCATTTACCGCATTTTGAATGCCCGCGCGGATGAAATTAATGATTATCTTGAGAATAAACTGAAGATTAAGATTCAGTCATCGCTTATGGATGCTGGCAATGCTAATAAAGCAGAGTTAGAACAACAGTTGCATCTCGCAATCAAAGCAGCGACAGATGCAGGTTTTGAACCAGCGCAAAGCCCTAAAGTCAAAGAACTTAAAAAACAGTTAATGTCTATGGCAACGGGAGCTAACGAGCATGAAAATACCGTCTTCTCTCACCTGCTAACCTTCTTTTCACGTTATTACGACAATGGCGATTTTATCAGCAAGCGCCGTTACAAAGGCAATACTTATGCCATTCCCTACGCAGGTGAAGAAGTCATGTTGCACTGGGCAAATAAGGATCAGTACTACATAAAAAGTGGAGAAAATTTCTCCAACTATACATTTAAATTAACTGATGGCCGAAAGGTTAGTTTTAGATTGCTAGCAGCAGACACAGCTAAAGACAATCGTAAAGAAAATAATACGGATCGCCGCTTTAAACTCATAGAACCACACGTCCGAACTATCTTAGATAAAGATGGAGATGAATACGAGCAATCCTATGAACCAGTTGAAGAGATCAAGTCAACATCGATTGTAGATGGGAAGACTGTTGAATCCGCAGAGTTGATTATTCACTTCGAATATAAAGCGGTAACAAAGGGAACTAAGCAAGATGCTTTAGTACAATCAGCTATTTCCACTATTCTTGAAAACAAAACTGTTCAGCAACATTGGGCAGAACTGACTAAACGAGCACCAACTGAAAAAAATCCCTCTCGAACAGAATTAGAACGTCATCTTAATACTTATACTCAACGTAATACCGCAGATTATTTCATTCACAAAGATCTTGGTGTATTTTTAAAAAATGAATTAGATTTCTATATTAAAAATGAAGTCATGAATCTCGATAATGTGCAAAATGCAGAAGTGTTTTCAAATATTGAGAGGCAGCTTAGAATGATCCAATGCCTGCGCAACGTTGCAATGGATTTAATCACTTTCTTAGCTCAGCTAGAAAATTTTCAGAAAAAACTTTGGACAAAAAAGAAATTTGTTATTCAATCTGATTATTGTTTGACTTTAGATTTGGTTCCGGCGAAATTTTATAAGTCTATACTCAACAATGAAAAACAAATTAATGAATGGAGGGGAATATATAGTATTCAAAGTGAGAGCGTGAATATTGATTTTCTTCATGAGAATAAATTCCTTGTCATCGACACAAGTAATTTCGACGATGAGTTTAAGCGCAACCTACTGAATTCATTGGAAAAAATAGATGATCTATGCAATGGCCTTTTATTGCATACTGATAATTACCATGGCCTAAACTTAATACAGAAAAAATTCGATAATAAAATAAAGTGCGTTTACCTTGATCCTCCTTATAATACTGATGTGAGTGCAATTCCTTACAAAAATAACTATAGACATTCGTCATGGGCCACGATGATGAACGACCGTCTAGCACTTGTCCAAAAAACAATGACACCAGCATCTGCATGCTATATAAGTATTGATAAGAATGAAAGAGATTCATTAGTAGGTGTAATGAATCAAGTTTTTGGAGAAGACAATAAGGCTGAAGAGTTAATTTGGATTCAAAATACTAATGATGGTCGAGCTAAAACTTTCTCGACTAATCATGAATATATTGAAGTATATGCCAAAGATATCAAGGCTGCGGAAGAGGACTACTCATTATTTAGAGAGCCTAAACCAGGTTTTGAACAAGTTATGCATCTGATAGCTGAATTGAACCCAGATTTCCCTTCAGTTTGCCATATAGAAAATAAGCTAAAAGAGTTATATAAAAATAATAAAAACTCTTTTAAAAAGAGAGTTGAGGCTGAAGGTTTAGATTATACACAAGAGAAAAGAAATGACCCTTGGAATGGGGTCTATCAATATAAGTTTGCAGAATATCGTGATCAAGAAGGGACCTATGTAGAAGAGGAAAAGGCCCGAGAGAAAAATGCAAAAATATGGGTGTTCCGTGAAAGTGATTGGACAATTATGGAGGCCGACCAAAAGCAATCGGGAACGACCAAGGATCCTAGCCATCCAAATTATCGTTATTATCGTCCTTATCATCCAGTTACAGGTAAGCCTGTCGCTATGCCTTCTCGTGGTTGGAAGGGTACACAGTATATAGACCCAAAATATCCAAAACGTAACTCTTGGGAATCTTTGATGAATGATCATAGATTAGCCTGTGGACCTGATGAAACGAAAGTCCCGCAACAAAAACGCTTTTTGCATGAAGTAGAAACTAATGTAGCAAAAAGCATTATTGTTGATTATTCCGATGGTGAAAAAGAAACTACCAACCTTTTTGGCGTAAAAGGAATATTCTTAGCCCCTAAGCACACTAATTTTGTGAGTAAATTTGTTCGCCAAGCGACCAGCCAAGGAAGCTATGTTCTTGATATATTTGGTGGTTCTGGTAGCACAGCTGGCGCTGTAATAGAATGTAACAGGGCAGATAATCTTGATCGTAAATTCATTTTAATGGAGACTAACACCTATATTGATTCGACCATTTTACCGCGCATTAAAAAGACTGTATTCGCTTCAAAGTGGCGTAATGGTAAACCAGAATCTAACGATGGGATTTCACTTTGCCTAAAATTTCAACGACTGGAAAGTTATGAAGATACACTAAATAACTTAGAATTAAAGAAGCCAAAGGTCGATCTTTTTGACAATAACCCAGAGTTTAAAGAGGACTATCTCCTTAATTATATGCTTGAAGTTGATAGTCGTAGCTCATTGCTTTCAACTGATGATTTTAGAAATCCATTCGATTATATGATGAAAATTGCTGTCGATTCAGCAGGGGCCTATGAAGAGCACAAAATTGATCTTGTTGAAACATTCAATTATCTTATTGGCTTACATGTTAACTCTATTGAATCCAATGTTGATCGTGGCTATGTCCGAGTAGAAGGAACGCTACCAACAGGAGAACATACGCTAATCCTGTGGCGCGACTGCGATAAAATCGGTTATGAAGAGTTGAATAAATACGCCAACCGATTTGATTTATATGCAAAAGAAAAAACATTTGATGTTATTTATATCAATGGCGATCATAACCTACCAACTGCATTTACAGTTGATGAAGAAGACGGTGAAATCGTCCGTAGTTTGAAAATTCGCCAGATCGAACCTGAGTTCCTAAACTTAATGTTTGCTGAGGAGGCTTAAGAATGGCTAAAAAACCTACTACCGGAAAAGCCATCAAAAAGCAAACCAACAGCAAATTAAGTTTTCATAAGCAGCTGGTTTTAAATCGCTTTATGTTCCGTTTTTTTAAAGACGGTACACTGCATGGTTTGAAAATCCGTTTAGGTGAAGACCGATTTGAAGGTATTCATGAAGATGGCCAAAGCCTGTTCTTCCATGAGTTAAGTAACTACTTATTCGAGGTCGATCTCATCGACCTCGATGAATTACGTCGCTACGATCTTAATATTGTTAAGCACTGGCAACAAATAACAGAGCATCGTAATCTTAAAGAAGATACAGTATTGAATATGAAATATTTTCAATACCTGTCTCTTTTGTTTACTGAGATCTATCTCGATTGGTACTTCAATCGTAAACAAGAAT
The DNA here is from genome assembly GCF_020181675.1 of Salmonella sp. A7. Lineage (NCBI taxonomy): Bacteria > Pseudomonadati > Pseudomonadota > Gammaproteobacteria > Enterobacterales > Enterobacteriaceae > Salmonella > Salmonella sp. A7. Next base: position 3,987,099 of record NZ_CP084001.1, read on the forward strand.
TACTTGATGGTCTTAACAGTGAACTCAATATATACAATGCTGAAAATAATGAAACAGCAAAGGATAGAGCTAATCAGTTTAAATCATACATCCTGGATGATTTGAATAAACTGGCATACTGGAATGCTACAGGTTCCGGTAAAACATTGTTATTACATGTAAATATTTTACAGTACCTACATTACTATCAGAATGGTAATACTCATCATTATCCTGATAAAATCATCCTGCTTACGCCAGACGAACGTCTTTCACAACAACACTTGGATGAGTTGTATAATTCTGGATTTTCCCACATTCAGTTGTTTGATAAGAACAAATCAGCTCCGTTTAAAGGTACCGTTGAAGTTATTGATATCAATAAACTTGCTGATGACATGGGTGATAAAACCGTTGCTGTTGAGGCATTTGAAGGCAACAATCTGGTTCTAATTGATGAAGGTCATAAAGGAACAGGGACTGCTGCTGGTGCCTGGATGCGTCGTCGCGACAAATTAACACGAGACGGTTTTGCATTCGAATACTCGGCTACTTTTGGACAAGCAGTATCTGGCGGAAATAATGTTGAAGCTGTCGAAGCCGAAATCAAAAAGAAAAAAGCAAAATTACTCTTTGAGACAACTGCATTAGGGAAACTGTCTGCTGAGCAGTTAGAAAAATTAGAGCTGACCTCAGAGGAATTACGTGATGCGCGTATTCAGGCCACAAGAGAAGTTTATGGTAAATCAATTCTATTCGACTATTCCTATAAATTTTTCTATGAAGATGGCTATGGAAAAGAGTCTCTGATTCTTAACCTTAATCCCAATGAAGATAAAAAAGATGAGCGTCGCTACGAATACTTCACTGCTTGTTTACTCAGTTTTTACCAGCAACAATATTTATTCAATAAGAATAAAGATAAGTTAGGCGAATTCAACATTGAAAAACCATTATGGGTCTTTGTTGGCAACACTGTCAGTGGTGAAGACTCGGATATTCACGCAGTACTGCGTTTTTTAGCATGGTTTTTAAACAATGAAGTACAAGCAAAATCATGGATTCGGGATCTTGTTGAAAATAAAGCCAGAATTCTGGATACCAAAGATCGTAACATCTTTGAAAAACGCTTCACTGCTCTAATAAATGGACCGGAAGATATCTATTTGGATATCCTTGCTCGCCTGTTTAATACCACACATTCTGGTCAGCGGTTAAGAGTATTAAATTTGATCGGAAGTAAAGGTGAACTTGCATTACAGGTCGGTGAAGCAGAACCTTTTGGTTTGATCAATATTGGCGATTCACCCTCTCTTTATAAAATGTGCGAGGAAGATACGACGTTCGATTATCAAAGAGACGATTTTGCCAAGTCTCTGTTCCATACGTTGAACGATAAAGATTCCCAACTGCATATCTTAATTGGGTCCCGAAAATTTACTGAGGGCTGGAGCAGTTGGCGTGTATCAACTATGGGTCTACTCAATATGGGGCGTGGGGAAGGCTCACAGATTATTCAGCTTTTTGGTCGCGGGGTACGCCTGAAAGGTCGCAACTATTCTTTAAAAAGAAGCACACCAGGAGAACGTCCTAAAGGACTGCATCTGGAGAAATTAGAGACACTGAATATTTTCGGTGTTCGTGCTGACTATATGGCAACATTTAAACAATATCTCGAAGACGAAGGAATAACGCCAAGTGATGAGATCTTAGAGCTAAATTTTGAAACCCGGCCAAACATGCCTAATACAAAGCTTAAAACACTTAAGCTCAAAGATGGCTACAAGGATAATCAAAAAAACGGCTTCAAGCGTGTTTACTTTCCTGAGCTTTATGAGGTTCCTGCTGAACTGCAAGGCAAGATAAAGCATCCACACATCAAACTCGATTTATATCCTAAACTTGAGTCGATTGATACGAGCAGGAAGGGTGACAATACACCTGTTAATGTCAGAAACGAGGCTAAATTAGATTATAAAGTAATCAGTGCGTTTGATTTTGATCGTCTTTATCTCGCTATTCAGGCCTATAAACTACAGCGTGGATGGTCAAATTTACGTCTGGATAAACAACGGTTGATCGATTTTTGCCTTGGAAAGGCGAATATCGCAAACAATTGGTACACGCTTTCGATTCCGGCATCGGAGCTCGAAATTAAGCAGTATTCCGATATTGCTAAGCAAGAAGATATTATGCTTCGCCTTCTGACTGATTATACCGACCGCTTTTATAATGCATTAAAGAATGCTTATGAAGGTCAATTCTATGAAATAACTCAAGTCAATGAAGACGATCCATGCATGATCAAAATGTATCACTTTGAAATTGAAGAGTCTGATGACGGTCTGGATTATACAAAGCGACTTGAGCAATTGCAGCAAATCGTCGCTCAAGGTGATATTGGTAAAGCTAAATCCTGGAACGCTCCCGGCATGATTGCTGTAACCTTCGACAAGCATCTATATTATCCTCTTCTTTCAATTGAGAAAAATGCTGATTTACCGCTAAAAATGCGTCCAACCGCCTTTGATGCACCGAGCGAAATTACCTTCATTAAGGATTTACAAGAATTTATTGAAACACCAAAAGGTCAAAAAACCATCGGCAATAAGAGCTTATACTTGTTGCGCAATGCTGATTCCAAAGCTAAAGGCTTAGGTTTCGCTACTGCGGGTAACTTCTATCCTGACTTTTTATTGTGGCTAGTTGATGATGAAAGTGGGAAGCAATGGTTAAGCCTGATTGATCCAAAAGGTATTAGAAATCTGAATCTTGACGATGCTAAATTTGGCTTGTACAAGGAAATAAAAGAGCTTGAGAAGAAATTATCTGATGATAAATTAAGCCTAAGTGCGTTTATTATTTCTGAAACTCGTTTCGTTGATTTAATAAATGTATCCGAACCTAAAGATAAAATTGAAGAACGTAACGTACTCTTTATAGAGGATACTGGTTCTATTTATCTGGAGAAGCTTTTCAAAAAGATGGTTGCTTAACAACCATTCTTCTTGCCCCATTTCTTATTTAAGATATGGGGCAAGCATCACAACCAATGTGCAGGAACTTCTAAATCGAAAGCTCGTGATACATGATTCAGTGTGTTCATTATTTCAGCATGCCTGGATTGATCTATAGGCTGGCCAGCCTTTCGCAGCTCAAGTAGTTTTTGCAACTCCGGGAGAGAGAACATTTCTAATTTATAAAAATTACTCCACGTTGCTTGACCAAAAAGATTATAAATGGTTTCCGTACTATCTCTTTCACTAGCAAGCCTTTTCTCACCCGAGATTTTTGTTAATGCATCCTCTGCTTCATCTTTATCTTCGTAAGTGTTTAGCAATTTCATTATAATACTCATATTTATAATAACAGTCCACAGAATATACCATAACTCATTATATTCTTTCAATATTGAATATATTACATCAACGATAATCAGTATAAAAATAGCCATCCGAAAAAAGATGGCTTAATAAAAGAATTTGTCTAAACCTGACGCCTCTCAAGGCTATTATAAATTGCCTCAATCTCGCCCTTCAGGTTATCACCGCAATAAACCATCGATGTATCGTATCGTTCATATCGCGCTTCACGTGTCGCACTAAACCAGTTGAATGATCCCACGCACAGCAAACCATCATCACCAATAACAATTTTGCTATGAACACGATTGACCAGTTTTGTCGCAATACCAAGGGCGTTCAGTTTCTCCAGCGCCGCTTTGAGGTTCTGCTGCTTCTCTTTTCGCTTCTCAAAATCATTATGTTCAGTGTTGTAGCTTCTGTCAGTGACTACCGTGACGTTAATACCACGTGAACACGCCGCAATCATGGAATCAAGAAAACCGGTTTGCTCCAGCTTTTGCCAGGTCAGCCATGGAGAGACTATCGTGATGTGTTTACCGGTATTTTCAAACGTCTGATTCAGGAAATTATCATGCTGCTCCACACCATGGAGTGTGTAGATTTTGGTCTCGGAAGTTTTTAAATCCTCACGCTCTTTATAGTCAAAAAAGAGTGCATTTTTCTCTGACTCAAAGAGATATTTTGCCAGTAATCCCCGCGGAGATGAGGCTGGCTGGATCTCAAACAGGTCCATATCGCCGAAGACAAGGAAACTGTCCTTAGCTCGGGAGACAGCAACGTTCAGCATGCTGTTATCGCTATCAATAAACGTGCCGTCTTCATGCTTTGAATAGACTGGCGAGAATATAACAATCGCTCTTTCCGCCCCCTGAAGAGAATGCACGGTGCCTACTGTAAGCGACTTTTCATTCGCGCCTGCGCTGATGCCTTGTTTATCCAGCGTCTGTTTGATGGTCGATACCTGCGCACTAAAAGGCGTCACGATACCGACAACTTCATGAAGCGATTTTCCGTAATGCGCTTCAATACTTTGCTGGTTATCTGTCAGCCAGGCCGCTATCGTTTCAGCCTCCAGCAAATTATATCGGCTTCCGCTACTTGCCAGCTCTCCTTTACCATCAATATGGAGATAACCCATTGCGGGCATTAAATTGCTCTCTTCACATCCTCTTTTAGGCAACAACTTACCGTGATAGCAAAGCGTATTGCAGTATCCAATAATATTATCGAAGCACCGGCGGTGTTCATATAAGTACATGCCACGTGCCAGTTCGGGATCATATTGATAGCGTGAAGCACACTGCGCTATTTTCATGACGCTGCCAGATGCGGCGCTTTTACCAAGCTCTGCGATTGCCGTATATTTCTCAGTAATCTCTTCTTGCGTACTGCCTGACAGAATTTTATCCGCCAGCATGTTACCTATATCAATAGCGGGAGTAATACTCCATATTGGCGGGATCTGTTCCGTATCACCAATCACTAATGCCTTTTTAGCCAGAGCAAACGAAGCAGCAGCCACTTCAGGAAGCACCTGCCCGGCTTCATCGACAATGAGTAAATCGGCAAAATCATATAAATAACTTTTCTCGAATTTACGTTGTCCTTTGTGTTCACTTATCTGCATATTGCCGGGCAGCATATAACAGGTCATGACCACGCATGGGGTAAGTTTCATTCGGCGTTGCCAGCGAGCGGCTACTCCTTTAGCACCTTTCTTGCCCTTTTCTTTCTGCAGATCATCAATGCTGGCCATATCCATCAACCAACGACCTTCCCAGTAGTGGGTCGCCAGTAAGAATGCAGGGAAGCGAATCTGCGTATCAGCCAGCTCATCTGCCTGTGAGAAGCTCAGTTCCTCGCCCCCCTCATACCCTAAATCAAGTGCCAGCCTCTGCCATTCCTGAGCCGCCTGCTGTTCTTTAAGAACGATTTCATGCGCGGAGTCAATCTGCTGCCGGTAGGTTGTTTGCTCGCGCTCGGCGGAATTAAGTAACCTATCGATATTACGTTCGATAGTTTCAGGATCCGACCATTGATTCCTCGCAATCAGCGCACCTAATTTATCTTCGAGAAACAGTTGTATTTGGTACTGCCGCTTACTGCGAACCGCTGGTAGCCATGAAAATAATGGATAGATCAGTGATTCACTGGCCCGATATTTTTTCCATTCCGCTTTAGCACTTTTTAGTAGAGTGACTTTTTGTTCTTGCCCGACAAATAATTTATTTAAATTATCGAGATATTGCTTAATGTCGTTAGCAATAAGCTCACGCGCTGCCCGAACCTGGCTTAACGTTTGCCATGTTGTGTTCAGCCTTACCAGTTGTTCGGATTTTGCTGCCAACTGACCATGCAGGAGTTCAATAACCTTTTCAGGGGATGAACACTCTTTTTCAGGAAAGGCTGCCTTAGCTTTCTCCAGATAAAACAGCAGTGCATCCTCTACATACTCTTTTGACTCAACCTGGTTGAAGAAATCTTCAGTTTGATATTTTTTGGCGGCCTCGGCTTTACGAGTGCTTGAGGGAAAATAAGCGCCGAAGCTTTTCAGCTCTGGCAACCATCGTCCGGCCATTGCACCAGTGCCCTGGGAAAAATCTTTCCCGAACGCCTCGATAATGTTCGTTACAGCCTGGTTATTCGTTGAAGTCGCGATAATAACCGGAGGTTCCGCTTTTTCGAGAGCCGCTCGGGCCCACTGCGTGGCGATGATAGAAAGCACCAGCGTGGTTTTTCCGGTTCCCGGGGGACCATTAACGGCAAGGATATCGCCATGCCTCGCATCCAGAAAATGGCTTAAGGCATCGCGCTGAGCCTTTGCCAGCGGAAACTTATCCCCGGAGTGTCCAAGTCTGTCGCTGAATTTTGCTTCCGGAGGAAGTAATGACTCTGCAGCATGAACCTCTCGCGAGGCGAAGCGATTGAAGAGCGGCACATCCTTTTTGCAAATAAGCAGGTGATCATAAAGCGAAAGGATATGGAAACTGGCGCCGCCAGATTGCGCCGTTTTAACAATATAACCGTGCTCAGCGAGTTCATATTGCTCGGGATTTTTAATCCAGTCGCCGACAACGTTCTTCAGTAGCCTCTCTGAATCATCCAGATATTGACGCCAATCCTGCTGCCAGGCTGCATATCGTGCTTCTCGTTCTTCATCCGTTTCGGCGGTCTTATCAACACCGTCATCAAAGTCGATAGAGAATGAGGTATGTGTCGTTTTATATTTATCATACTGCCCAATCTCACCAATTGAAAATGCCCCTTTTGGCAAAGGTTCAAGCAGGTCTCTGGGAATGGAGGTCGCTGGCGTCGGATATAAAAAACCTTCACGGCTCAACAGGGCTGGCGTCACTATCGGGGTAACAATATCAGGCGCACCAGCGGAATGGTCCTTTCCACGCTGCAGTAACCGGAAATAAACCTTTGGCCGCAAGATGACATCGACTGTTTCGACGTCGTCTTTTTCTCCCTCAAAAAATTTACCGACGATCGTTTCGTCAAGACGTCCCGCCGCTATCCCATGCCAGTGAGTGAAATTTTTGGCATCTTTGCGTTCAAAACTGCCCTTTCCTGACTCAGCATCTGCCAGCGAATTGCGCCAGTATGAGGCAAACCCTAAAGCATTGTCATCCATTACCAGTCCTATGTTTCAATGAAACCCATTGATTTATCGAATATAAAATCACCGTATGGATAACTATTGTCCACGTTGAAAGGCTGGCTGCAATGTTTTGTTCACGCTTCGATAAAAATACTCAGGTTATACGGAGTTCAGAAAACGACCATATCATGCTGCATGTCACATAAAAGCGTTATAACTGAACCAGAAGAGGATTACCGGTTACGTAGCACGTTCCAGAAGCCCGTGAGCCCGACTAGATAGCGTTCAGTGCAATATTGGAACCTGTAAGCTCAGAAAATAACGCTGTTGAATGTTCCGCCGACCAGATTATGTTACTGGCGCCCCATTCGCGCGCCACGGACTCGAACGTATAAAGGGGCTCTCCACCCCGCTTGTCCTCTCTGCGTTTTTCCGCCGGATTAATGCCTGACCCGTCCTGAATAGCGTTGACACGTTCCAGACTTAAATCCGCTTGCTTCTCCCTTGCCAGTACAAGAGAAATGAGCGGATAAGGGCCTAATGCCATACGGTTCTTTTTGTTTCCAAAGCGAAATTTCAGATACCACAGCTTGGATCCGCTGGGGTTCACCTGAATGTAAAGACCGTGGCAGTCAAAGAGCCTGTATGCCTTGCCAGGCGGCTGGCATGCCGGATTGCGAGATCTGTAAGCACCATTTGGGGGTCACTCCTCTATCGAACCGGATTTGCCCCTTTTTGCCCCCAGATCGCGTGGATGTCAATGGATGAAAAATGACCAACACGTAAAGGCCATAAAATAAATATGGTTATTAGCGAAAAATAAATTATCTTTGAATTACAGACAGATATGGACGAATCTGGACAGAAATGGACACAAAAAAAGCCACCATTAGGCAGCTAATTATTGCATCACTTGGTGCGAAGGCCGGACCGCGATCCTCGACGTAACCCATTGAAGTAAATAAGATTACAAAACAAGAGAACCGCTATATATACTCACATGTATACTCATGCGTGATTCTCTGAAAACGCAGTTAACTTAAAATCACGCCTCATCTTCTTCCACAGGTTCAAGCGCGTCAAGTCCCCTCCAGAACGGTGAACAACTCTCCATTTGACCTACAAGCCATTCAGAACCCGTCAAAGATAAAATCGAGAGCATTTTTGATGGTTTGCCTGTGAGAACGAACGTCCATCACCTCATCACCAATCTGCGAAAGCCTGATACTCGCCATTTCGTGAGTCATCACCAGATAGTCATTACCTTCCACATTCAGAGTGGGCGTGAGGCGCTTAACTGGGTTATTTACCAACCTGCTCACAGGAAACAATGGGATAACCATGCGAGTATGCAGTTCATCAATAATATCGCTTTGCACATCAAGTAAATAAGGATAAGCCTTGCTGTTTCCTTTATTGCGATAAACCATGTATTGCATGATTAAAACGTCCTGTAATCGTCCGATAAAAGGCCGTGCTCATCAGTAATACGATTGAGCTCCTGCAAACCCGCTCTATTTTCTGCTTTCCAGCGTTCAACGCCTGTGGCACTGATTTCCTCTTTCAGCGCGGCGGTAAGCACCGCAGACAGATTAATACCTGCATCACGGGCTTGCTGAAGCAATGCAGGTTCCAGCGTGACACTGACTGTTTTTTTATGTCGTACACTCATACCCGACATAGAGCCTCCTGAAATTACACGTGTAATAAACACATGTATCTAGTATGGGGAGTATTTAAGCAAATGGCAATGAGAGGCGACTATCTCGGATAGCAATATCTTTGCCTGTCAGGTTTCCTTTAAACGGTTAGCGAAATCCACCATGTCCGAATGACTCACCACACGACCGGCATCCACATCGGCAAGACCGGCCTGGATGCTCTGGTGACGTCGCTCTCTTTCAGCCAGCATGGAGAGTAATGCTTCCTTTATGACCCAGCTCTTTGAACGATCCAGCTCTACAGCCAGATTCTCAACGGCAAGAGCCAACTCAACTGGAATCTGAGCGCTGATGGTCTGTTTAGCGGAAGATTATGGATAGCTTTCTACATCAGGCGTCGTTCGTCACGGGGAATTGGTGCTATGATCGGCATCGCTCAGTCCGGTTGGTGATTCGTGATTTTTGGCGATTGATCAGATCGCACAATCCGGGCTGAGTTCCCTCAAAGTGATCTACTATTTGGCGCAGCTATTTAGGTTTTACAAGTAAGGAACATGCCGTCACCGTCAACAAGTGAATACTCTTTATCCTCAGGTTTCGCAGAACGAACTTTAGTATCCGTTAGGTCATGATGGACCTCCTTCGATTGGTATCTCGTGAGTATACAAGCAATATAGAATCGGAAAATATACTCATTAGTATACTCACAAGCTTGTTGATGTGGGTTGAGTTAGATTGACTTCAGTTGAAGGAAAAATCGCGGAAAGCCTTGTATGACGGGGATTTCAGGCACAAAAAAAGACGTCCGTTGACGTCTATTGATGTTCCGATGGTGCCGAAGGCCGGACTCGAACCGGCACGTATTTCTACGGTTGATTTTGAATCAACTGCGTCTACCGATTTCGCCACTTCGGCACTGAAGAGGTATGCGGAAAACGTTGTGGATTATACCTGTCATACGCCGCCATGCAAGCACGAGCATACACCTGTATCGCTAAGTGCTGAAAATTTCAGCAGCGTTGAGTATTAAATAGAATAATCAGGCTACTTCCCGCCTTCTCCAGCAGATTAACGCCGGGCGTCCCTTGCCTCCATGCTCTACACTTTTCAGTTCAACACCACATTAAGGGAAACACAATGACGATAATAAAAAGCTACGCCGCCAAAGAGGCGGGCGGCGAGCTCGAACTCTATGAATATGACGCGGGAGAACTCCAACCGGAAGATGTCGAGGTACGGGTCGACTACTGCGGGATCTGCCATTCCGATCTGTCAATGATCGACAATGAATGGGGGTTCTCTCAATACCCTCTGGTTGCCGGACATGAGGTCATTGGTCGGGTGGCCGCACTCGGCAGCGCGGCACAGGATAAGGGGCTAAAAGTCGGCCAGCGCGTTGGAATCGGCTGGACGGCGCGCAGCTGCGGACACTGCGATGCCTGTATCAGCGGCAATCAAATTAACTGCCAGGAAGGCGCAGTGCCCACTATCCTCAATCGTGGCGGTTTTGCCGAGAAGCTTCGCGCGGGCTGGCAGTGGGTAATTCCTCTTCCGGAGAATATAGATATGGCGTCCGCAGGCCCGCTGTTATGTGGCGGCATTACGGTCTTTAAACCGCTACTGATGCACCATATTACTGCTACCAGCCGCGTTGGCGTCATCGGTATTGGCGGGCTTGGGCATATCGCCATAAAGCTGTTACATGCAATGGGCTGCGAAGTCACCGCGTTCAGCTCAAATCCATCGAAAGAGCAGGAAGTGCTGGCGATGGGGGCCAATAACGTGGTGAACAGCCGCGATCCGGAAGCGTTAAAAGCACTGGCGGGCCAGTTCGATCTCATTATTAACACGGTCAACGTCGATCTCGACTGGCAGCCCTACTTCGAAGCGCTGACGTATGGCGGCAACTTCCATACCGTTGGGGCCGTATTGAAGCCGCTGCCCGTACCGGCGTTTACATTAATTGCCGGCGATCGCAGTATCTCAGGCTCGGCAACCGGAACGCCATATGAACTTCGCAAACTGATGAAATTCGCCGGACGCAGCAAAGTCGCGCCCACCACGGAACTGTTCGCAATGTCACAAATCAACGAGGCTATCCAGCACGTTCGCGACGGCAAAGCCCGCTATCGTGTAGTGCTAAAAGCTGACTTCTGACCGCCTGACTCAGCGCTTTGACAATGATCAGGAAGCGCTGAGTGCCTGACGAAAAGCCTGTACAGCCTGTCGGCACTGCTCCGTCACGTGCTCGATGTCATGATTAACATCGATACGCGCAATATCATGTTCATCGGCACAGGGTCGCTCCAGCGCGTCAAACTGACTTTGCAGCAGGTCTGGCGGCATAAAATGCCCGGCACGACGCTGCATTCGCTGCAGAATGGTAGCGTAATCGCCATCCAGCCACAGGAAATGTACGTTAGGGCTGCTCTTACGTAAAATATCGCGGTACTGTTTTTTTAATGACGAGCAGACAATAAATCCCGTCTCATTTTTTTTATAAAGACTGTATGAAGCGTCATTTAATCGTTCCAGCCAGGGTAAACGGTCTTCATCAGTTAACGGTATTCCCTGAGACATTTTATCAATGTTTTTCGCCGGATGGAGATCATCGCCGTCAATAAACTTCGCAGAAAATAATGTTGCAATCTTGCTGCCTATTAAAGACTTACCACTACCTGAAACACCCATTAAAATATAGCTTTCCCCGGCCATTTAAATACCTCTGAGTCATATTCCACTCCACAATATTACGCCTCTACGTTCGACAATTTCACGTTTTTTAATTTCCATAGAGAAGAACTCTAAGGCACATCACGTTATGCGTAACATTGTAGTGTAACAATTTTCCAGCGTGACATAAGTCACAAATAATGACAAATAAAACCGCTTAAATGCGTTCAGGGTAACTACCTGACCAGTGAGGAATTTATGGAAGTAAAAACTCAATCCTGCGTTGTTGCGGGTAAGCGTGCTGTTGCCGTTACGGAACAAAATATTGAATGGAATAATAAAGGAACACTCGTACAAATTACCCGAGGCGGCATTTGTGGGTCTGACTTACATTATTATCAGGAAGGCAAAGTCGGCAATTTTACAGTAAAAGCGCCAATGATTTTAGGTCATGAAGTGATTGGCAAAATCGTTCATAGCGACTCAGATTTATTACGTGAAGGACAACCGGTAGCGATTAATCCATCGAAGCCTTGCGGTCATTGCAAATACTGTCTGCAGCATGAAGAAAACCACTGTACTGAAATACGTTTCTTTGGCAGCGCCATGTATTTTCCGCATGTCGATGGCGGTTTTACCCGATTTAAAGCTGTCGATACCGTTCAGTGTATTCCCTGGCCGGAACAGGCAGACGAAAAAGCCATGGCCTTTGCCGAACCGCTGGCGGTTGCCATTCATGCGGCTCATGAGGCGGGCGATCTGCAAGGCAAACGCGTCTTTATCTCCGGCGTTGGCCCTATCGGCTGCCTGATTGTTAGCGCGGTAAAAACGCTGGGCGCGGCGGAAGTGGTATGTGCCGATATCAGTACCCGTTCTCTCTCGCTGGCCCGGCAGATGGGCGCGGATACGCTGGTGAACCCACAGCATGATTCTCTCGATGACTGGAAAGCAGAAAAAGGGTATTTCGATATCAGTTTTGAAGTCTCTGGGCATCCTTCCTCTATCTCAACGTGTCTGGAAGTCACACGGGCCAAAGGCGTGATGGTGCAGGTTGGCATGGGCGGCGCAGTCCCCAACTTCCCGATGATGATGCTAATAAGCAAAGAGATCTCCCTGAAAGGCTCTTTCCGCTTTACTACCGAATTTAATACTGCGGTTTCCTGGCTTGCCAACCGCGTTATCAATCCGCTGCCGTTACTGAGCGCGGAATATCCATTTACCGACCTGGAAGCGGCGCTGATCTTTGCCGGAGACAAAACACAGGCGGCAAAAGTTCAGCTCGTTTTCTGAGAAAGTAAAATAAGGGACACTATCATGAACGATCTTTTTTCACTGGCAGGTAAAAATATCCTTATCACCGGAGCCGCTCAGGGAATTGGTTATTTGCTGGCGACCGGTCTTGGTCGCTATGGCGCGCGCATTATTGTTAACGATATTACCCCGGAGCGCGCCGAAACAGCCGTGACGAAACTTCAGCAGGAAGGGATAAAGGCTATTGCCGCTCCCTTTAATGTCACCCATAAACAGGATATTGAGGCTGCGGTTGAACATATCGAAAAAGATATCGGCGTCATTGACGTCCTGATAAATAACGCCGGTATCCAGCGCCGTCATCCGTTTACTGAGTTTCCCGAGCAGGAGTGGAATGACGTCATCGCCGTAAATCAGACCGCGGTTTTTCTCGTCTCTCAGGCCGTTACGCGCCGTATGGTGGCGCGTCAGGCAGGAAAAGTGATCAACATCTGTTCGATGCAAAGCGAGCTGGGCCGCGACACGATTACGCCATACGCCGCGTCGAAGGGTGCCGTGAAGATGCTGACTCGCGGCATGTGCGTGGAGCTGGCGCGTCATAATATCCAGGTCAACGGTATTGCGCCGGGATACTTCAAAACGGAGATGACCAAAGCGCTGGTTGAAGATGAAGCCTTCACCTCCTGGCTATGCAAACGTACGCCTGCCGCACGCTGGGGCGATCCCCAGGAGCTTATTGGCGCAGCGGTGTTTCTCTCGTCAAAAGCCTCCGACTTTGTTAACGGACATCTGCTGTTTGTCGATGGCGGTATGCTGGTTGCCGTCTGACCAGGGAAATACGATGCAGCGCGTAAGCGCTGCTATTTTGGCGCTAATAAGAGAGACGAATATGCCATTAATAATTATTGCGGCAGGCGTTGCGCTGCTGTTGGTCTTAATGATTGGCTTTAAAGTTAACGGCTTTATCGCCCTTGTTCTGGTTGCCGCCGTGGTGGGATTTGCCGAAGGAATGGGCGCGCAAGACGTCCTGCACTCCATACAAAACGGAATTGGCGGTACTCTGGGCGGACTCGCCATGATCCTCGGTTTTGGCGCGATGCTGGGAAGATTAATTTCCGATACCGGCGCAGCGCAGCGCATTGCGACGACGCTCATTAATACGTTCGGCAAAAAACGCGTGCAATGGGCGCTGGTGATCACCGGGCTTATCGTCGGCCTGGCAATGTTTTTTGAAGTCGGATTCGTACTGCTGTTGCCGCTCGTTTTTACGATTGTGGCCTCATCGGGGCTGCCCTTGCTGTATGTCGGGGTTCCAATGGTCGCCGCCTTATCCGTTACGCACTGCTTCCTGCCGCCGCATCCCGGCCCTACCGCTATTGCGACAATTTTTGAGGCAAATCTCGGTACGACCCTGCTGTATGGGTTAATCATTACCATACCGACAGTGATTGTTGCCGGCCCTCTGTTTTCAAAATTACTGGCGCGATTTGAAAAAGCGCCGCCTGAAGGATTATTTAATCCTCACCTATTCAGTGAAGAAGAGATGCCGTCATTCTGGAACAGTATTTTTGCCGCCGTGATCCCGGTCATTCTGATGGCCATCGCAGCGGTATGTGAAATCACGCTGCCAAAAACGAATGCCGTGCGGGTTTTCTTCGAATTTATTGGTAATCCAGCAGTGGCGTTGTTTATTGCCATTATCATCGCCATTTTTACGCTGGGCCGACGCAATGGACGTACGGTTGAGCAGGTGATGGATATCGTCGGCGAGTCCATTGGCGCTATTGCGATGATTGTTTTTATCATCGCGGGCGGCGGCGCGTTTAAGCAAGTGCTGGTGGATAGCGGCGTGGGTCAATATATCTCGCAATTAATGACTGGCACCTCGCTATCTCCGTTATTAATGTGCTGGACGGTAGCCGCCGTGCTGCGTATTGCGTTAGGTTCCGCGACCGTGGCCGCGATAACCACAGCGGGCGTCGTATTGCCGATTATTAACGTAACCCACGCCGATCCGGCGTTAATGGTACTGGCGACAGGCGCGGGAAGCGTTATTGCATCACATGTTAACGATCCCGGTTTTTGGCTGTTTAAAGGGTATTTTAATCTTAGCGTCGGGGAAACCCTACGCACCTGGACCGTTATGGAAACATTGATTTCTGTCATGGGGTTGCTGGGCGTACTGGCGCTGAATGCGGTTCTGCATTAATTCATCATCCGCAGCCCAATTAACCATGGGGGCGACGTTCCCGCCCCCGGTACTGGAGAAAACATGAGGAATCACAGAATTTCTTTGCAGGATATCGCTACGCTTGCAGGCGTGACAAAAATGACGGTGAGCCGTTACATCCGCTCGCCGAAAAAAGTCGCCAGGGAAACCGGCGAGCGTATTGCGCAGATCATGGAGGAAATTAACTACATACCAAATCGCGCGCCAGCTATGCTGTTAAACGCACAAAGTTACACTCTGGGCGTGCTGATCCCCTCTTTTCAGAACCAGTTGTTTGCCGACATTCTTGCCGGGATTGAATCCGTAACGTCGGGTCATAACTACCAAACTCTCATTGCGAATTACAATTACAATCGCGATTCGGAAGAAGAGTCCGTTATCAATTTACTGTCTTACAATATCGACGGCATTATTCTTTCAGAAAAATATCATACCCTCAGAACCGTCAAATTCCTGCGCTCAGCTACCCTTCCGATTGTAGAACTCATGGATATCCAGGGCGATCGCTTAGATATGGAGGTGGGGTTTGATAACCGTCAGGCCGCCTTTGATATGGTCAGCACCATGCTGGATAAACGCCAGCGGCGAAAAATCCTCTATCTGGGTTCAAAAGACGATATCCGAGATGAGCAGCGTTATCACGGCTACTGCGATGCGATGACGCGCCGGGGGCTGGCGCCGTTGCGCATCAATCCCCGCGCTATCTCCTCTATCCATCTGGGGATACAGCTAATGCGTGATGCGCTTACTGCGCACCCGGACGTGGATGGCGTCTTTTGTACAAATGACGATATCGCAATGGGCGCTCTACTGTGGTGCCGCGAGCGTCAACTGGCCGTACCGGAGCAGATCTCCATCGCCGGCTTCCACGGTCTGGAGATGGGCAGGCAAATGATACCGAGCCTCGCCAGCGTAATTACCCCTCGTTTTGAGATCGGGCGCAGAGCCGCGCAGATGTTGCTCAACAAAATTAAAAATAACGATCTCAACCATAATACGATTGATTTGGGTTATCAGATTTATCACGGCAACACATTATAAATTTTTGAACTACTTTTTCCCGCAGCTTGCCTGAGCTTAACGCGTAGCCAAAAGCGCCACGCGTCAGGTTACGCGCTACATCATTCGAGGAATACCAGGCGGTCTGCCGGATGGCGGCGGAAAGGACTTATCAGGCCTACGGGTCATAGTAGGCCTGATAAGCGCAGCGCCATCAGGCACCGCGCTTTACTGCATTGCCGGATGGCAGCCTGTGATTACGACTTACGCAGCATTAGCCACAGGCTAATCAGGAAGAAAGACGCGCTCGGCAGCAGCGCGCCGACAATCGGCGGAATGCCGTATACCAGCGTCAGCGGGCCAAAAATCTGGTCGAGAACGTAAAAGACGAAGCCGAAGCTAATCCCCGTCACCACGCGCACGCCCATCGGCACACTACGCAGTGGGCCAAAGATAAACGACAGCGCCATCAGCATCATCACCGCCACGGAGAGCGGCTGGAAGATTTTACTCCACATATTGAGCTGATAACGTCCGGCGTCCTGTCCGCTCGACTTCAGATATTTAACGTAGTTATGCAGACCGCTGATGGAAAGCGCATCCGGGTCCAGCGCCACCACACCTAACTTATCCGGCGTCAGATTCGTTTTCCAGGTACCGCTCACCGTCTGCGAACCGGTGATCTGTTTCGGGTTTTGCAGATCGGACTCATCCACCTGCGACAAACGCCAGACCTTATGCTCCGGGTCGAATTTTGCCGAAGCGGCGTAACGCACCGACTGCAAACGACGCTGATCGTTGAAAGCGTAAATACTAATGCCGGCCAGCTCCTCGTCGCCCTTCACCCGTTCAATATAGACAAAGTTATTCCCGTCTTTCGCCCACAGACCTTGCTGGGTGGAAAGCAGCGAACCGCCATACATCGCCTGCGCACGATAGTTACGCGCCATCTGCTCGCCCTGCGGGGCGACCCATTCGCCGATCGCCATGGTTAACAGCACCAGGGGGATAGCCGTTTTCATCACCGACAGCGCCACCTGCATACGGGTGAAACCCGATGCCTGCATCACCACCAGTTCGCTACGCTGCGCCAGCATCCCCAGTCCCAGCAGCGCGCCAAGCAGCGCCGCCATAGGAAAGAAGATCTGGATATCCTTAGGTACGCTGAGCAGGGTGTACATACCCGCGCCCAGCGCGTCGTAGTTACCCTGCCCCGCTTTTTTCAGCTGATCGACAAACTTGATGATCCCGGAGAGCGACACCAGCATGAACAACGTCATCATGATGGTGGTAAAAATGGTTTTACCGATATAGCGGTCAAGTACACCAAATGGCTGCATTATACCGCTCCTTTACGCAGAAAACGGGCACGCAGGCGGCGGACCGGCACCGTATCCCACAGGTTTAAACCAATCGCCAACGCCAGATAGATCAGGTTGACCGCCCACATCCAGATAACCGGGTCCAGTTTGCCTTTACCGCCATTCGATTTAATGGAGGTCTGGATCAGGAAGAACAGCAGATAAAGCAGCATGGCGGGCAACATAGACAAGACGCGCCCCTGACGTGGATTCACCACGCTGAGCGGCACGACCATCAGCGCCATCATAAACACGGTAAAGACTAACGTGATACGCCAGTGCAGCTCGGCACGAGCGCGATC
Organism: Salmonella sp. A7; assembly: GCF_020181675.1. Classification (NCBI taxonomy): domain Bacteria; kingdom Pseudomonadati; phylum Pseudomonadota; class Gammaproteobacteria; order Enterobacterales; family Enterobacteriaceae; genus Salmonella; species Salmonella sp. A7. The sequence continues at coordinate 4,004,524 of NZ_CP084001.1, forward strand.
GTTGTCGGTATACCACAGCGTGCGCATGTCCATCTGGTCGGTATCGTTCGGGTCCAGCGCCACGGCCTGATGGCCAATAATCGCCTGATAGTTCTGGAAGTCGGTGATGCGAAAATCGCGTAGCAACGCCGTCCCTTCAAAACGCGTCCCTTTGTTTAAGGTGACAACCTGGGAACCATCGCGCAACTGAGTAAGGTGTCCGGAATCGGCCACGACTACAGAAGGACGAGCATTGCCCTTAGGGCGAATCTGCGCCAGGAAAACATCGTGGAAGTCGCTGCCATCAACGCTTTCGATAAACAGCACCGAGCTGCCGTTGGTCGCCTGCTGGAATTGCCCCTGCGCCAACGCCGCCATACCGGGGTTCGCTTTCGCCTCCGCCAGCACTTCATCCTGGTGTTTTGACGACCAGGGGCCGGCCCACATCACGTTAACCGCCGCAAGGATACCGGTAAATAACGCCAGTACCATAGCAGCCTTTACCAATACGGCTTTGCTCAACCCACAGGCGTGCATGACCGTAATTTCACTTTCGGTATACAGTTTGCCCAGCGTCATCAGCAGCCCCAGGAACAGGCTTAAAGGCAGGATGAGCTGCGCCATTTCCGGTACGCCCAGCCCCAGAAGCGAGAGCACCAGATTTGCGGGAATATCGCCGTCAACCGCCGCGCCGAGAATCCTCACTAACTTTTGACAAAAGAAGATCAAAAGTAAGATGAAGAGTATCGCCAGCTGGCTTTTGAGCGTCTCCCGCACCAGATATCTTATGATTATCACTTTAAATACGCCCGTAAAAACCCATTTTTTTGCTGGAATTTAGCTTGTTTCATGGCTTAAACGTCATTTATTCTCTTGAGTCGTCGAAATCATCGCTAAGATCATTATACTCAGCGGATTCACCTCTCAGAACTTGTTCTGACGTGCCAATGCCGTAATAACGTTAAGATTAACACGAAGTCACCGCAACAGCGGATATGAGTTACGAAAGCTTTCAATTTCTATACTCTAATGGATTTCGAGTTGCAGGCAGGCGGCAAGACTGTGGAGCCCCGGAGCTTACATCAGGTAAGCGACAGGGGTGAGCAGGCGCAGCCAACGCATCTGCAACTTGAAAGACGACGAGTATAGCTGTAGCCACCACTGTTGTCTTTAAGATTCAGGAGCATAGTGCATGGAGTTCAGTGTAAAAAGCGGTAGCCCGGAGAAACAGCGGAGTGCCTGCATTGTCGTGGGCGTCTTTGAACCGCGTCGCCTTTCTCCGATTGCAGAACAGCTCGACAAAATTAGCGACGGATACATCAGCGCATTGCTGCGTCGCGGCGAACTGGAAGGAAAACCGGGGCAGACTCTGTTGCTGCACCATGTTCCTAACGTTCTTTCCGAGCGAATCCTCCTCATTGGTTGCGGCAAAGAGCGCGAGCTTGATGAACGTCAGTATAAGCAGGTTATTCAGAAAACGATAAATACTCTGAATGATACCGGCTCAATGGAAGCCGTCTGTTTCCTGACCGAACTGCACGTCAAAGGCCGCAACAACTACTGGAAAGTGCGTCAGGCCGTCGAAACGGCCAAAGAGACGCTTTATAGCTTTGATCAACTCAAGACCAACAAGAGCGAGCCGCGCCGCCCGCTACGTAAGATGGTCTTTAATGTGCCGACCCGCCGTGAGCTCACCAGCGGCGAACGCGCCATTCAGCACGGTCTGGCCATTGCCGCCGGGATTAAGGCTGCGAAAGATCTCGGCAACATGCCGCCCAATATCTGTAACGCCGCCTACCTGGCGTCACAGGCGCGCCAGTTGGCCGACAGCTACAGCAAAAATGTCATCACCCGCGTCATCGGCGAACAGCAAATGCGCGAACTGGGTATGAACGCTTATCTGGCGGTCGGCCACGGTTCGCAGAATGAATCGCTGATGTCGGTGATTGAGTACAAGGGCAATCCATCCGAAGACGCGCGCCCGATCGTGCTGGTGGGTAAAGGCCTGACCTTCGACTCCGGCGGCATCTCCATCAAGCCATCTGAAGGGATGGACGAGATGAAGTACGACATGTGCGGCGCAGCGGCGGTTTACGGCGTGATGCGTATGGTTGCCGAGCTTCAGCTACCGATTAACGTTATCGGCGTGCTGGCGGGCTGTGAAAACATGCCGGGCGGACGCGCGTATCGTCCGGGCGACGTGCTGACCACCATGTCTGGTCAAACCGTTGAAGTCCTGAACACCGACGCCGAAGGCCGTCTGGTTTTGTGCGACGTGCTGACCTACGTTGAGCGCTTCGAACCGGAAGCGGTTATCGACGTGGCGACGCTAACCGGGGCCTGCGTGATTGCGCTGGGCCATCACATTACCGGTCTGATGTCGAACCATAACCCGCTGGCGCATGAACTGATCGGCGCGTCCGAGCAGGCTGGCGACCGCGCGTGGCGTCTGCCGCTGGGCGATGAGTTCCAGGAACAACTGGAGTCCAACTTTGCGGATATGGCAAACATTGGTGGTCGTCCTGGCGGCGCCATCACCGCGGGCTGCTTCCTGTCGCGCTTTACCCGTAAGTATAACTGGGCGCACCTGGATATCGCCGGCACCGCCTGGCGCTCCGGCAAAGCGAAAGGCGCGACGGGGCGTCCGGTAGCGCTGTTGTCGCAGTTCCTGCTCAATCGCGCGGGCTTTAACGGCGAAGAGTAAGTTTGAGATTACCCCGTAGGCCTGATAAGGCGTATAAGCGCAGCGCCATCAGGCGTTTTGCCGGATGGCGCTGCGCTTATCCGGCCTACGGGAGGCATCATGGCAACGCATTTAAATCCACCACAAGAAGCCCCATATATGAAAAATGCGACGTTCTATCTTCTGGATAATGACACTACCGTCAATGGTTTAAGCGCCGTTGAACAACTGGTGTGTGAAATTGCCGCAGAACGTTGGCGCGCCGGCAAGCGCGTGCTGATCGCCTGCGAAGATGAGAAGCAGGCCATTCGGCTGGATGAAGCGCTGTGGGCGAGACCGGCGGAAAGTTTTGTCCCGCACAATCTGGCAGGCGAAGGCCCACGCGGCGGCGCGCCGGTTGAAATTGCCTGGCCGCAAAAACGCAACAGCAGCCCGCGCGATATTTTAATCAGCCTGCGTACAAGCTTTGCAGATTTTGCCACCGCTTTCACAGAAGTGGTAGACTTCGTCCCTTACGAAGAAACTTTGAAACAACTGGCGCGCGAACGCTACAAAGCCTACCGCGTGGCTGGTTTTAACCTGAATACGGCAACCTGGAAATAATGGAAAAGACATATAACCCCCAAGATATCGAACAGCCGCTTTACGAGCACTGGGAAAAGCAGGGCTATTTCAAGCCTAACGGCGACGAAAGCAAAGAGTCCTTCTGCATCATGATCCCGCCGCCGAACGTCACCGGCAGTTTGCATATGGGACATGCTTTCCAGCAAACCATCATGGATACCATGATCCGTTACCAGCGTATGCAGGGTAAAAACACCCTGTGGCAGGTCGGCACCGACCACGCCGGGATCGCGACCCAGATGGTGGTTGAGCGCAAGATTGCCGCTGAAGAAGGTAAAACCCGTCACGACTACGGCCGCGATGCGTTTATCGACAAAATCTGGCAGTGGAAAGCGGAATCCGGCGGCACCATTACCCGTCAGATGCGCCGTCTCGGCAACTCCGTTGACTGGGAGCGCGAGCGCTTCACCATGGACGAAGGTCTTTCCAATGCCGTGAAAGAAGTCTTTGTCCGCCTGTACAAAGAAGACCTGATTTACCGTGGCAAACGCCTGGTGAACTGGGACCCGAAGCTGCGCACCGCCATCTCTGACCTGGAAGTGGAAAACCGCGAGTCCAAAGGCTCGATGTGGCACATCCGCTATCCGCTTGCCGACGGCGCGAAAACCGCAGACGGTAAAGATTACCTGGTCGTCGCCACCACCCGTCCGGAAACCGTACTGGGCGATACCGGCGTGGCCGTGAACCCGGAAGATCCGCGTTATAAAGATCTGATTGGCAAATTCGTTATTCTGCCGCTGGTTAACCGCCGTATTCCGATTGTGGGCGACGAACACGCCGATATGGAAAAAGGCACCGGCTGCGTAAAAATCACCCCGGCGCACGACTTTAACGACTATGAAGTCGGGAAACGTCACGCCCTGCCGATGATCAACATCCTGACCTTTGACGGCGACATTCGCGAAAGCGCGGAAGTGTTCGATACCAAAGGTGAAGAGTCTGACGTTTATTCCAGCGAGATTCCGGCTGAGTTCCAGAAGCTGGAACGCTTTGCTGCCCGTAAGGCCATCGTTGCTGCCGTTGACGCGCTCGGCCTGCTGGAAGAAATTAAACCGCACGACCTGACCGTCCCTTACGGCGACCGTGGCGGCGTGGTTATCGAACCGATGCTAACCGACCAGTGGTACGTCCGTGCCGACGTGCTGGCGAAACCGGCGGTGGAAGCGGTTGAAAACGGCGACATTCAGTTCGTGCCGAAGCAGTACGAAAACATGTACTTCTCCTGGATGCGTGATATCCAGGACTGGTGTATCTCTCGTCAGTTGTGGTGGGGTCACCGTATCCCGGCATGGTATGACAACGACGGCAACGTCTACGTTGGCCGTACAGAAGACGAAGTGCGTCAGGAAAACAACCTTGGTGCCGACGTTGCGCTGCGTCAGGACGAAGACGTTCTCGATACCTGGTTCTCCTCCGCGCTGTGGACTTTCTCCACCCTCGGCTGGCCGGAAAACACCGACGCCCTGCGTCAGTTCCACCCCACCAGCGTGATGGTGTCCGGCTTCGATATCATCTTCTTCTGGATTGCCCGCATGATCATGATGACCATGCACTTCATCAAAGATGAAAACGGCAAGCCGCAGGTGCCGTTCCATACCGTCTATATGACCGGTCTGATTCGCGACGACGAAGGCCAGAAGATGTCCAAATCCAAGGGTAACGTTATCGACCCGCTGGATATGGTGGACGGCATCTCCCTGCCGGAACTGCTGGAAAAACGCACCGGCAATATGATGCAGCCGCAGATGGCGGAGAAAATTCGCAAGCGTACCGAGAAGCAGTTCCCGAACGGCATCGAGCCGCACGGCACCGACGCCCTGCGCTTTACCCTGGCGGCGCTGGCCTCGACCGGCCGCGATATCAACTGGGATATGAAGCGTCTGGAAGGTTACCGTAACTTCTGTAACAAGCTGTGGAACGCCAGCCGCTTTGTGCTGATGAACACCGAAGAGCAGGATTGCGGCTTCAACGGCGGCGAAATGACGCTGTCGCTGGCGGACCGCTGGATCCTGGCGGAATTCAACCAGACCGTTAAAGCCTACCGCGACGCTCTGGACAGCTTCCGCTTCGATATCGCCGCAGGCATCCTGTACGAGTTCACCTGGAACCAGTTCTGCGACTGGTATCTGGAGCTGACCAAGCCGGTGATGACCGGGGGTTCCGAGTCTGAGCTGCGCGGCACCCGCCATACGCTGGTCACCGTGCTGGAAGGTTTGCTGCGTCTGGCGCACCCGATCATTCCGTTCATCACCGAAACCATCTGGCAGCGCGTGAAGGTCATTTGCGGTATTACCGCCGACACCATCATGCTGCAGCCGTTCCCGGAATATAACGCCGCACAGGTGGATGAAGCCGCGTTGGCCGATACCGAGTGGCTGAAGCAGGCGATCGTCGCGGTACGTAACATTCGTGCGGAAATGAACATCGCCCCGGGCAAACCGCTGGAACTGCTGCTGCGCGGCTGTAGTGAAGAAGCCGTTCGTCGTGTTAACGACAACCGTAGCTTCCTGCAAACCCTGGCGCGTCTGGAAAGCATCACCGTGCTGCCAGCCGATGACAAAGGCCCGGTTTCCGTGACCAAAATCATCGACGGCGCCGAACTGCTGATCCCGATGGCAGGCCTCATCAACAAAGACGATGAGCTGGCGCGTCTGGCGAAAGAAGTGGCGAAAATCGAAGGCGAGATTGCCCGTATCGAAGGCAAACTGTCCAACGAAGGTTTCGTCGCCCGTGCGCCGGAAGCGGTGATTGCCAAAGAGCGTGAGAAGCTGGACGGTTACGCAGAAGCCAAAGCGAAACTGATTGAGCAGCAGGCGGTTATTAGCGCGCTGTAATCTGAAAGCCTGATGGCGCTTCGCTTACCAGGCCTACACGTTCGCTTATTGACATGGCGCGATCGGTAGGCCGGATAAGGCATTCACGCCGCCATCCGACAACATGAATTATGGGCCGACGTAAACGTCGGCCTTTTTACATCAGATAAACGGGAAGTAAGGCATAATGCCACGAGAAATCCACATTAGCAGGCTGTTTTCCAGCGGCTTCTCATCATTGGTTAACTCAAGCGAATCCAGATCGCCCTGGACCTGTGTATTCTGCGCCAGCCAGCTCACCAGCCAAATTTTCAACCACGGATAAGCCAGCCCTAAGGTCACGCCGGAAATCACAAACACCACCAGTAACCGCCACAGCATACCGTGTGCAGTGACAGAGGAATGAAAACGAATCGAATCGTTCGCCAGTGACAAATTGTTTAAAAACAGGTTGCGTAACGCCACATATAAGTAACTGGTTACCACAATAATCGCGAGAAAATAGAGGAAATAACATGCCATTATCTGGCCATAATATTGCAGAATAAGCGCCCCTCCTGCCTGCGCATTCCCCATCATACTCAAAAGAATCATGTCGGTGAACACCGGCGCGATTAGATAACCAATCACGACAGCAAAAGGGAAAAGGGTCAACATTGCCAACACGCACCCTCTGATGCACGTTTTAACATTAACCTGAATCGAGAAACGATGAATGCCAAAGTTTGCGCCATTGCCAAACAAGGTCATCCATTTGCTGTAGGTAATACCGTTAATGACCCCTATCCCAATAATAGCCAGCAAACCGAGAAAAACGATATTGAACACTAAACCGCCGACGGCGATGGTTACCAGTGAGATAATATAAAGAACAATATAAAGCGCCACCATCAGGAGTACCGGGAGAGCGAACATGTACCACCAGGCGCGCCGCATGGAACACTGGAATCCAAAATGTACGCCATTAAGCGAAGTCATCATCGCCTGATACTGTAATCCTTTCACCGCCATAAAAGGAATAATCGCAATTAATAAGCCGAATAGCGTAAAACCGAGACCGGGATGACCGTGTTCAATAAGAGAGAGGCTAACAATATAAATAATAAAAACTAACAACACACTAATAAATAATGCGCCGCCCGTGGCTTTGTAAGCAAAAGGCTGATTGTTTAGCGTCATATTAGTATAAATATAACGTCGACATTTCACCATCGCCCACGGCGCATAGATTCCCAACGTGATACACGTCAACAAGAAATTCACAAGGCAAATAACAAAATACTTTCCGCCCTTGCCTGTAAACACCAACGTGTGATTATGGTTATCTTTACTACTGATAACGTTATTCATGAATCATATCCCTGAATTACAATCTATTAGAATTAATAATAAAAACCAGTAAATTGTTACTGATTTGACTACGATACTATTTTTGTTTAATTTTTCCGCCTTTTATTTTGTCTGATTCAGGATCTCCTTGCGCGTGACTCAAGACGGTGGTATTAAAGTAATCTATAAATAAATTTTAAAAATTGAGCCATATTATGAATAATGTCGCCTCGCCAACGCTCACGGTGCGCCGAATCACTACCGCCGACAATGCCGCTATTGCCCGTGTCATCCGTCAGGTTTCAGCGGAATACGGACTTACCGCCGATAAAGGTTATACCGTTGCCGACCCCAATCTGGATGAACTGTATCAGGTTTATAGCCAACCGGGCGCGGCCTACTGGGTGGTAGAGCAAAACGGTTGTGTGGTGGGCGGCGGCGGCGTGGCGCCGTTATCCTGTAGCGAACCAGACATTTGTGAACTGCAAAAAATGTATTTTTTACCGGTGATTCGTGGCCAGGGGCTGGCGAAAAAGCTGGCGCTGATGGCGCTGGATCATGCCCGTGAACAGGGTTTTAAACGCTGCTATCTGGAAACAACGGCTTTTTTACGCGAGGCGATTGCGCTATACGAACGTTTAGGATTTGAACATATTAGCGAACCGCTCGGCTGCACCGGACATGTCGATTGCGAAGTGAGGATGTTAAAGGATCTCTGAAAACCAGGCGTTTATTTATCCTCGCCAGGTATTATTTTTGCTGATATAAGTAATCCCGGAAACATCCTGTTATCCGGGAATCACTTATTATTCAAGGAAGTTATAAATGAAACACCTATTATCAGCAATTGTTTTCCCCGCTATGTTTATTAGTATCTCTAATGTATATGCTTTAGATATACAGCCCGGCGAATGGAAAATGGAAAATATAGAAATGCGCACCATCAATCCAGATACAAAAGAAGTATTAATGGATGAAAAAAATTCGGGCATAGCGACGCTTATGTGTTATACCCCTAAAATGTCTGAAGATTCTAAAAAAATGGTGAAGGGTTTTTCTACCAGTGCAGGCGGTTGCACGACAACATTTGTAGAAAGTACGGATACCAAACTGATCAATGAGACTGTGTGTAATAATCCTGATGCCAAATCGCACTCTATTGTAGAAACGACGAAAATAAGCGATACAGAATTTGCGATGACCATGAAATCGGATGTCGATGCAGGAGGTAATAAAACAACCTCCATCAACAAAATTAAACAAACCTTTGTTGGCAAGACCTGCTCTGAAGCGTCAAAAGGCGTGAAACAGTAACTATTTCAACACAAAAACCCGTAGTGATTGATGCAATAATGGCATTGTTCACGGTCACCTTTCGGGAATATAACACTGAGTGAGTTCTTTTTGCCTGCCGCTGGCAGGCTTTACTCAGAACAGAATATCATGAAAATGACCTTTCCTGCTCGCCAGCAGCTTGATGCCGGGCGGATGACCACCACAAATTTTGCAGACAGCGACAGCGTAAAAGATAAAAACGCTAATCTTTAATTTTACCCTTTATCCGGCGGCTGGCACGCCGCTATGAAAACGAAACTCGCGGTCTGGCGACAAGATAAGGTCAGCTTCCACCTCGCCAAAATAGCGCACGCGCGCAGAAATGTCCTCGGCGGAAATCTGCTGCGCCAGCGCCAGGTAATCCTGATAATGCCGCGCTTCGGAGCGCAGAAGCGAGAGATAAAACGTCTGTAAATCCTCATCCAGCCAGGGCGCCAGAGCGGCAAAACGTTCGCAGGAGCGGGCTTCGATATACGCCCCACAAATCAGCTTATCAATTAAGGTGAGCGGTTCGTGCGTGCGTACCGCTTTCAACATTCCTTTCGCGTAGCGGCTGGCGGTGATTTTCACATAAGGAATGTTTCTGGCCTGCATGACCTCGCGTACCTGCCAAAAATGGTGCAACTCCTCTTTAATCAATAACACCATACGGTCGATCAGCTGACGACCCCAGGGGTCATCAGTTTGCGGCATGGCGCTTTTGCTAATCTGTCTATGCAGGGCAACGAAATCCGGCTCCGGCCCCTGACGAAACGCGAACGCCTCGTAAGGTTGCAGCCAGGCGAGCAGCGCGTCGGCGCCCGATTTATCGGCGACATATTTACGCACCAACAGCAACGCGGTTTGCGCAGCCTTCAGTTCGCAGATCAAGTGATCGGTAAGCAGAAGAGGAAGATTTTGCGGATCGCGGGCCTGGACAATCCACGCCTGCGGCGTCGGGCAATGCAGGAAATTAAGCACCGGAGAGAGTATTTGCGGGTAATTCATACGTAACCTGTTAAAAAAATACGACAGCAGACGCTGCCGTACCGTCATACTATACAGCTTTAGTGACGCACGCCGTCGTCATCTTCATCGACATAATCGTCGTCGTCACCCTCTTCGCCATTAGGGTCTTCAAAATAGGTTCCCCAGCCGTCGTATTCAACATCATATTTTTCCGCCAGGTTCATCAGTTGCTCAACCTGAGCGTCGATGAGTTCGGCGTTCAACGCGCACTCGCTGAGGATGTCGCAACAAATAACCGTATCGCCCTCTTCCACTTCCAGCTCTTCCGGCTCCGTCACTTCATAGCCGAGTTTAAAGGCTTCTACCGCGGCTTTTTCCAACGTTTCGAAATCGTCAGCGGAAAGGTGATGCTCGATAGTGTACAGCGCATCCGGATCGCTGCCGTCCTCAAGTAACTCTTCAATAATTAACCGCGTTTCTTCACGCTGCTCTTCCAGTAATTCCGGGTTTGCCATAGCTCGTTCCTCATAGATGTCCTGCCGATACTCTTATTGTCACATACCGCCGACGTTGCCTCCACCTTATCGAGAAAAGTTTTATCAAACAGGGTTGCAAATGAATAATCATCCATATAAAGTGAATTTTAATTCAATGAGAGGCCTAAGCCATGTGAGGGAAGTATGTCTACGTTTTACCAAAAACCTTTTTTAAAGTTACTTGATTTCACCGCCAGTGAACTCACTGCTCTGTTGCAGCTTGCCGCCAAACTGAAAGCCGATAAGAAAAACGGTAAAGAAGAACAAAAGCTGGTGGGTAAAAATATTGCGCTCATCTTCGAAAAAGACTCGACCCGGACACGATGCTCTTTCGAAGTTGCCGCATACGATCAGGGGGCGCGCGTGACGTACCTGGGCTCCAGCGGGAGCCAGATCGGCCATAAAGAGTCCATCAAAGATACTGCCCGCGTCCTGGGCCGGATGTTTGACGGTATTCAGTATCGAGGATATGGCCAGGAGATCGTCGAAACGCTGGCTGAATATTCCGGTGTGCCGGTATGGAACGGTTTAACCGATGAGTATCACCCAACGCAATTACTGGCGGATCTGCTCACCATGCAGGAACATCTGCCGGGTAAAGCCTTTAACGAGATGACGTTGGTCTATGCCGGAGACGCGCGTAATAACATGGGTAACTCCATGCTGGAAGCCGCCGCGTTAACAGGATTGGATCTCCGTCTGGTCGCGCCAAAAGCCTGCTGGCCGCAAGCCGCGTTAGTGGCGGAGTGCAGCGCCATGGCGAAAAAGAACGGTGGCGCCATCACCCTGACCGAAGATATCGCCTCGGGCGTAAAAGGCGCGGATTTTATCTATACCGATGTTTGGGTCTCTATGGGCGAACCCAAAGAGAAATGGGCGGAGCGTATTGCCCTGCTGCGTGATTATCAGGTCAACAGCCAGATGATGGCGTTAACCGGCAATCCGCAGGTTAAGTTCCTGCATTGTCTGCCTGCGTTCCATGATGACGAAACCACGCTCGGCAAAAAAATGGCCGAAGAGTACGGTTTACATGGCGGGATGGAAGTGACCGACGAGGTTTTTGAGTCTGCGGCCAGCATTGTCTTTGATGAAGCGGAAAACCGAATGCATACCATCAAAGCAGTAATGGTAGCGACGCTGTCTAAATAATGTCGTTATGATGCCGGATGGCGGTTGGCCTACAAAATCGCAACGTGCAGGCGCCGCCATCCGGACAAAATATTACGCCATCAGCATTTTCACCACCGCTTTACGTACCCGCGCCGGTTCTCCCACCGCGCACAGGGGCTTATGCACTTCGCCGGGATAAAACACCACAAAGTCGCCTTCGTTCAGGACGACGGTTTTCTCGTCGACGCTCGTCGGTAAAAATGCAATGTCTTTATCCGTCAGCCAGTCCGTGTGCGGCGTTCCTGCAGGCCGGGTACTGAATGCCATCCCTTCCTGACCTTGTAGCACAATCTGAATATCAAGATAACGGGCGTGATACTCTGCGCTGCGCGATTCGCCCGGCTCCGTCATATTTTCAGAAATCATATAAAACAGCCTGTCGCCGTCAATGTCATACTTACCTGGCGCGGTCGTTGCCGTGACATGCGCATTGACGTGCTCAATCGCCTGCCGTAACGCCGTCGGCAGCCAGGCCTCCAGATGTTCAATATTGCCAATAATCATCGCATCCCCTTAGTTAAAACAGCATTTTATTTTTTCTCTTTATACGAGAAAAATGGCTGCCATACTACCCTTACTCTCATCGATTTTGCGCCAGCGCATGTTTATCGCCAGCGGTGTTTATATATTGTTAATAGTTCGCCCAACTTTATGCAGTACCTATGCATAAACCCCAGCGGCGCCAAATCGCCATCACTAACAACCCTTTGATATTAAAGGCGTTAACATAAAAACGTTTTAGCGATCACAATTCGCTCTCCCTGCATAAATGACTTCTATATCCATAGTTATTTTTAAATTATTTAAATATCCCCGATAATAAAATCCCCCTCACGCATAGTTATGCAACTCTTAAAAATAATCACTTTGTTTTCAATTAGTTAAGATTTAAATATCATTCAATACAACAAACAAATAATTAACAATAAAAAAATAACAAACCATATAGCTGCGTAGTAATTCATTTAATGCCTTATTGTTTTTTGAATTTCTCTGACCCGGCTCATATATTAAATAAGAAAAATAGCACTCCTTGATTGATGTGAATCTCATCACATTAACAACCCAAATAAAATTCAATCATTGCTCCCGAATTTAACTGAAACGCCGCGACTGCAAGCACGCTAAATATTTGCAGCCACTCCTTCTTTATTCTTGAAATTATGTAAAAGGTATAATGATGGAAAAGCATTTTGTCGGTTCTGAAATCGGTCAATTACGCAGTGTAATGTTGCATCGGCCCAATCTCAGCCTAAAAAGACTTACCCCTTCAAATTGTCAGGAATTACTTTTTGACGATGTATTATCCGTAGAGCGCGCTGGCGAAGAGCATGACATTTTTGCCAACACGCTGCGCCAGCAAGGGATAGAAGTGTTGCTGTTAACCGACCTGCTCACCCAAACGCTGGATGTGGCTGACGCTAAAGCCTGGCTACTGGACACGCAAATTTCCGATTATCGCCTTGGGCCCACCTTTGCCGCAGATATTCGCGCCTGGTTGGCGGATATGCCGCACCGTGAACTGGCTCGCCATTTAAGCGGCGGTTTAACTTACGGCGAAATCCCCGCCTCCATAAAAAATATGGTGGTCGATACTCACGATATTAATGACTTTATTATGAAGCCATTACCGAATCACCTATTTACCCGTGACACGTCCTGCTGGATATATAACGGCGTCTCAATTAACCCCATGGCGAAACCTGCACGCCAACGTGAAACGAATAATTTACGTGCTATTTATCGCTGGCATCCTCAATTCGCAGACGGTGATTTCATTAAATATTTCGGCGACGAGGACATTAATTACGACCACGCCACTTTAGAGGGCGGCGATGTGCTGGTGATTGGCCGCGGCGCGGTGTTGATCGGTATGTCTGAACGTACTACGCCGCAGGGCGTCGAGTTCCTGGCGCAGGCATTGTTTAAACATCGTCAGGCGGAACGCGTCATTGCCGTTGAACTGCCAAAACATCGCTCCTGTATGCACCTTGACACCGTCATGACCCACATTGATATCGACACCTTCTCCGTCTATCCGGAAGTCGTTCGCCCGGACGTTCAGTGCTGGACGCTGACGCCAGACGGACGCGGCGGTCTGAAACGAACCCAGGAGAGCACGCTGGTTCATGCTCTTGAAAAAGCGCTTGGCATCGATCAGGTGCGCTTAATCACCACTGGCGGCGACGCATTTGAAGCTGAGCGCGAACAGTGGAATGACGCCAATAACGTGCTCACCCTGCGTCCCGGCGTGGTGGTGGGCTATGAGCGCAACATCTGGACCAACGAAAAATACGACAAAGCCGGCATTACCGTCCTTCCCATTCCCGGCGATGAACTGGGTCGCGGGCGCGGGGGCGCACGCTGCATGAGCTGTCCACTGGAACGCGATGGTATTTAAAGGAGACGTTATGGAAAACAAACGCACACTGGTCGTCGCGCTGGGCGGCAATGCGCTGCTCAAACGCGGCGAACCGCTGGAGGCTGATATTCAGCGTAAAAATATCGAACTGGCGGCCAGAACCATCGCCCAGCTTACCCGGCAATGGCGCGTGGTGTTAGTGCATGGCAACGGCCCACAGGTAGGACTGCTGGCGCTACAAAATAGCGCCTACGCTAACGTTACGCCCTACCCGCTTGATATTCTCGGTGCGGAAAGCCAGGGCATGATTGGCTACATGCTGCAACAGGCGCTGAAGAATCATCTGCCGGAGCGTGAAATCAGCGTCCTGCTCACCCAGGTCGAAGTCGATGCCAACGACCCGGCATTCCTCAATCCAACCAAATATATCGGACCGATTTACGACGAAGCGCAGGCCCGTGCGTTACAGGCAGAAAAGGGCTGGGTATTCAAAGCCGACGGTAACGCCTTCCGCCGCGTTGTGCCCTCCCCGCAGCCGAAACGCATTGTGGAAAACGATGCCATCCGCGCGCTGATTAGCCGCGATCACCTGGTTATCTGTAACGGCGGCGGCGGTGTGCCGGTCGTGGAAAAAGCCGATGGCTACCACGGTATCGAGGCGGTGATCGACAAAGATCTGTCCGCCGCCCTGCTTGCCAGCCAAATTCACGCCGACGCGCTGCTCATTCTGACCGATGCCGACGCGGTGTATCTCGACTGGGGCAAGCCCACCCAACGCCCGCTGGCGCAGGTTACGCCGGAGCTGCTTCGTGAAATGCAGTTCGACGCCGGTTCGATGGGCCCGAAAGTGACCGCCTGCGCTGAGTTTGTCAGCCATTGCCGCGGCATTGCCGGAATCGGCTCGCTGGCGGATGGGCAAGCCATTCTCGCGGGCGAGAAAGGTACTTTGATTCGGTGTGAAACCGCCGACGTTGACGCATAAGGCTTTTTACCGGATGGCGGCTTCCGCCTTATCCGGCCTACAGCGCGCGCATAACCGTGGGCCGGATAAGCGCAGCGCCATCAGGCAATTCATTTTAACAAGGATATTGTAATGGTTATTTCACTGAAAAATCGTAACTTTTTGAAGCTGCTTGACTACACCCCGGCGGAAATCCAACACCTCATCGATCTGGCTATTGAGCTGAAAGCCGCAAAAAAAGCCGGATGCGAAAAGCAAACGCTGATCGGCAAAAACATCGCGCTGATTTTTGAAAAAACCTCTACCCGCACCCGATGCGCGTTTGAAGTCGCCGCTTTCGACCAGGGCGCGCAGGTGACTTATCTCGGCCCAAGCGGCTCGCAGATCGGCCATAAAGAGTCCATGAAAGATACTGCTCGCGTCCTGGGGCGGATGTATGACGGCATCGAATATCGCGGTTTTGGTCAACACATTGTGGAAGAGCTGGGGGAATACGCGGGCGTTCCCGTCTGGAACGGCCTGACCGATGAATTTCACCCCACACAGATCCTGGCCGATCTGATGACCATGCTGGAACACGCGCCGGGTAAAACGCTGCCGGAACTGAGCTTCGCCTACCTGGGCGACGCGCGCAACAACATGGGCAACTCGCTGATGGTGGGCGCGGCGAAGATGGGCATGGATATCCGCCTGATAGCGCCAAAGTCCTTCTGGCCTGATGCCGCGCTGGTCGCGCAGTGCCGGGAAATCGCCAGCGTTACCGGCGCTCGTATCACCTTAACGGAGAGCGTTGAAGACGGCGTTCACGGTGTGGATTTCCTCTATACCGACGTCTGGGTCTCGATGGGAGAACCCAAAGAAGCCTGGGCGGAGCGCGTCAGTCTGATGACGCCATATCAGGTCAACCAGCAGGTGGTAAACGCTACCGGTAATCCTGATGTGAAGTTTATGCACTGCCTGCCCGCCTTCCATAACGAGCACACCAAAGTGGGACGCGAAATCGAAATGGCTTACGGCCTGAAAGGACTGGAGGTCACGGAAGAGGTGTTCGAGTCCGCAGGCTCGATAGTCTTCGATGAAGCGGAAAACCGGATGCACACCATCAAAGCGGTCATGGTGGCGACGCTCGGCGACTAATCCCACAGGATATGCGCCCTCGCGGCGCATATCCGTGATATCAGGAGAGAACATCATGGGTAAATTTAAATTTCCCACCGCTTATACCATCCTGTTTATTCTTATTGCCCTGGTCGCGGTGATGACCTGGATTGTGCCGGCGGGAAAATACCAAATGGCGATGAACGCCACGCTGGGAAAAGAGGTGCCGGTGGCGGGAACGTATGCCCCCGTGGACGCGCATCCGCAAGGGATTACCGCTGTTTTACTGGCGCCGATTGACGGCCTCTATAACCACGAAACCTACACCGCCGGCGCCATTGACGTCGCGCTGTTTGTCTTGATTATCGGCGGCTTTCTGGGGGTGGTGAATAAAACGGGGGCGATTGATGCCGGTATTGAACGGGTAACAGTCAAACTCAACGGCAAAGATGAGTGGATGATCCCCATTCTGATGGCGCTGTTCGCCGCAGGCGGCACTATCTATGGCATGGCGGAGGAGTCGTTGCCCTTCTACACGCTGCTGGTGCCAGTTATGATGGCGGCCCGCTTCGATCCGTTAGTGGCGGCGGCAACCGTACTGCTCGGCGCCGGGATAGGCACGCTCGGTTCGACCATTAACCCTTTCGCCACGGTCATTGCCGCCAACGCCGCCGGCATCCCTTTTACTCAGGGAATGCTGATGCGCGTACTGCTGTTAATTGTCGGCTACGTACTGTGCGTGTTTTGGGTAATGCGCTATGCGCGCAAAGTCCGCGCCCATCCTGAGCTTTCTGTCGTGGCGGATAAAATGGAGGAAAATCGCGCCCATTTCCTCGGCAATCGCGCCAATACACTGCTGGAGTTTACGGCTACCCGGAAATGGGTGCTGCTGATCTTCGCCGCCTCTTTCGCGGTGATGATTTACGGCGTGGCGGTTCTCGGCTGGTGGATGGCGGAAATCTCCGGCGTTTTTCTGGCGGCGGCGATTATCGTTGGCGTGATAACGCGGATGGGTGAGGAAGCGTTCACCAGTACCTTTATCGACGGCGCGCGGGATTTGCTCGGCGTGGCGCTAATTATTGGTATCGCGCGCGGCATTGTGGTGGTCATGGATAACGGTATGATTACCCATACCATTTTGCACAGCGCGGAAAGTCTGGTTTCCGGCCTCTCTACCACCATTTTCATAAACGTAACCTACTGGCTGGAAGTATTGCTCTCCTTCCTGGTGCCCTCCTCTTCCGGTCTTGCCGTATTGACGATGCCCATTATGGCGCCGTTAGCGGATTTTGCCCACGTACAACGGGATTTGGTCGTAACCGCCTACCAGTCGGCCTCCGGGATTGTGAATCTGGTTACTCCCACCTCCGCCGTGGTCATGGGCGGTCTGGCAATCGCGCGGGTTCCCTATGTCCGCTATCTGAAATGGGTCGCGCCGCTGTTGCTGATCCTGACATTGCTGAATATGGCGGTACTGAGCATCGGAGCGATGATGTAACGAGCCAGATGGCGACGCGCCTTATCCGACAGGACTGATAAGCACAGCGCCATCAGGCACGCCGTCACCTTTTTTGATCGGCTTCTCATTTTCCTGCAAAACCGCCCGATTGATCCGCAATCAATGTGACAAATGTGATGAATTTCGCCAGTCCGTTGATATCAATAATAAAGATAAGGTGCATTTATGAAGGAATACGATGATTACTCCGCCAAAGAACAACAGCAACTGGCGGTTTGTCAGCGCCTGATTAGTGAAAAAAGTTACCTGTCCCAGGAGGAGATTCGCCGCGATTTACAAAATGAGGGATTTGAAGGTATTAGTCAGTCTACGGTTTCGCGCCTGCTCAAGCTGCTGGGCGCAATAAAAATCAGAAATACGAAGGGACAAAAGATTTATTCCGTAAATCCCCAGCGGCGTCCTTCGCCGGATGCCGGACGTTCAATAGCCGAAATGGTCGTCAGCGTTGAACATAATAGCGAATTTATCCTTATCCATACGGCGGCAGGTTATGGTCGCGCCGTCGCGAGAATTCTGGATTACCACGCATTGCCGGAAATTCTCGGCGTCGTTGCCGGTAGCAGTATTGTCTGGGTCGCACCACGGGTCGTTCAGCGCACGGCGCTGGTACACAAACAAATTAATTATTTGCTTAAAATGAATTTAAATTCATAAGAACCGTTTGCGATGAGTAAATCATGCATTAATTGCTTGATCCCCAAACAGAGCTGAGTATAATCGCGGACAATTTGCCGGGAGGAAGCATGGTTCAGTGTGTACGACATTCTGTCTTACCGCGTCTGAAAAAGGACGCAGGCCTGCCGTTTTTCTTTCCGTTGAAAACCAATACCAAGCCCCTCAATTGAGGGGCTTTTTTTTGCCCAGGCGTCAGGAGATAAACATGGCTAACCCGCTATATCAAAAACATATCATTTCCATAAACGACCTCAGCCGCGACGATCTTAATCTGGTACTGGCGACGGCGGCGAAATTAAAAGCCAACCCGCAGCCGGAGCTATTGAAACATAAAGTGATCGCCAGCTGCTTTTTCGAAGCCTCCACGCGTACCCGCCTGTCGTTTGAAACTTCAATGCATCGCCTGGGCGCCAGCGTAGTGGGCTTCTCCGACAGCGCCAACACGTCGCTGGGGAAAAAAGGAGAAACGTTAGCCGACACGATCTCAGTGATTAGCACTTACGTGGACGCGATTGTGATGCGCCATCCGCAAGAAGGCGCGGCACGTCTGGCGACGGAGTTTTCCGGTCAGGTGCCGGTGCTCAATGCGGGCGACGGTTCGAACCAGCATCCGACGCAGACCCTGTTGGATCTGTTCACCATCCAGGAAACACAGGGCCGTCTGGATAACCTGCATATCGCGATGGTCGGCGATCTGAAATATGGCCGCACCGTGCATTCGCTAACCCAGGCGCTGGCGAAATTTAGCGGCAACCGTTTTTATTTTATCGCGCCGGACGCGCTGGCGATGCCGCAGTACATTCTGGATATGCTGGATGAAAAAGGAATGGCCTGGAGCCTGCATGGGTCTATTGAAGAGGTCATGGCCGACGTCGACATCCTCTATATGACTCGCGTACAGAAAGAGCGTCTCGACCCGTCGGAGTACGCCAATGTGAAGGCGCAGTTTGTTCTGCGCGCCAGCGACCTGAACGGCGCGCGTGAAAATATGAAAGTGCTGCACCCGCTGCCGCGGATTGATGAAATCACCACGGATGTGGATAAAACGCCACACGCCTGGTACTTCCAACAGGCGGGCAACGGTATTTTCGCTCGCCAGGCGTTACTGGCGTTGGTACTGAATAGCGAACTGAGTCTGTAAGGGAGAAAAACGATGACACACGATAACAAACTGCAGGTTGAAGCCATTAAATGCGGCACCGTGATTGACCATATCCCTGCGCAGGTAGGCTTTAAACTGCTGAGTCTGTTTAAATTGACCGAGACCGATCAGCGAATCACTATCGGTCTGAATCTCCCGTCTGGCGAGATGGGGCGTAAGGACTTAATTAAAATAGAAAACACCTTCCTCACCGATGAGCAGGTTAACCAACTTGCTCTGTACGCGCCGCAGGCCACCGTTAACCGCATCGACAACTACGACGTAGTCGGGAAATCACGTCCCAGCCTGCCGGAGCGTATTAATAATGTGCTGGTTTGCCCGAACAGCAACTGCATCAGCCACGCGGAACCGGTATCCTCCAGCTTTGCAGTGAAAAAACGCGCCAATGATATCGCCCTCAAATGCAAATACTGTGAAAAAGAGTTTTCGCATAATGTGGTGCTGGCCAACTAATGGGGGTTGGTTATGAGATCCCGGCTCCCTATAATGAGCGGGGACATTCTATTACCGCTGTAATTCAGGAGAAATCATGAGCAAAACTATTGCGACGGAAAATGCACCAGCAGCAATCGGCCCATACGTACAGGGCGTTGACCTGGGTAGCATGGTAATCACTTCCGGTCAGATCCCGGTCGATCCGAAAACCGGTGCCGTAGCGGAAGACGTATCCGCTCAGGCACGTCAGTCGCTGGAAAACGTTAAAGCTATCGTGGAAGCCGCTGGCCTGAAAGTAGGCGACATTGTGAAAACGACCGTATTCGTGAAAGACCTGAACGATTTCGCGACCGTCAACGCCACCTACGAAGCCTTCTTCACCGAGCACAACGCCACCTTCCCGGCGCGTTCCTGCGTGGAAGTTGCCCGTCTGCCGAAAGACGTGAAAATTGAGATTGAAGCGATCGCTGTTCGTCGCTAAGCGCCGGACGTCATCCCCGCCGGGCGGCGCAAGTTTGCCCGGTTCGGGGCACCAACAGCCATGGAGAGGCGGCAATGGTAAGATCGCGTTTTACCGAGGAACAAATCGCCGATTTTCTGCAACAGTCGAAAAACGGCGTACCGAATAAGGCGTTGTGCGAAGAATATGGATTTAGCAACAGCACGCTCCGTCGCTGGCAGGAGAAGCATGCTGAAAGCGTACGCCAGGAATTAAAACAGATAGAATCTACCGCGAAGATAGTCTTTTTATGCTTCATTGTCGCAGCCATATTGCTTACCCTTATGTTTCCTAAACCCACTGGCGCCTTAGCGATTCCTCCTTACTTAGTTTATTGCGTTAGCTATATTCGCCGCTTTCGTCGCATATCCGCAAAACATATCCGGCGGTGGGATATCTCCTCCTCTCGTTCCGGATTGGGGGCAGAGAACACATTTTACAAACTTAGCTGGACATTCCTCTTTTTTATGCCTGCATATAGCATTCTACAGTTGCTTGAATAAGCCCTGAAATTTAAAGATAAAGCCGATCGCGTTAAACTTGTCGAGCTTTACGGGCATCTGACCTGGTTAGCGATATCGGGGATTAAGCACGCTGGCGAATCCCCGACGAAAGTGTTTACTGCCAGCCATAACGTCGGCTGTAAAACCCTTTCACCAACTGAGTTAACGTCATATAGCCCGCCAGAATGGCAATCAGCCACGGGAAATAGCTTAACGGCAGCGCCTGCAATTGCAGGTAAGACGCCAGCGGCGAAAACGGCAACGAAACTCCCACGACCATCACCAACAATGTCATCGCCATCAGCGGCCAGGCGGCGCGACTTTGAATAAACGGCAGACGACGGGTACGGATCATATGCACAATCAGCGTTTGCGACAGTAATCCCACCACAAACCAGCCGGACTGGAACAAAGTTTGCGTTTCTGGCGTATTCGCATGAAATACCCACCACATCAGACAAAAGGTCAAAATGTCGAAAATCGAGCTGATCGGACCGAAAAAGACCATAAAGCGCCCCAAATCCGCCGGATTCCAGCGCTGCGGCTTTTGAATTTGTTCTTCATCGACATTATCAAACGGAATCGCCACCTGGGATACATCGTACAGCAGGTTTTGAATCAGCAAGTGCAGCGGCAGCATTGGCAAGAACGGCAAAAAGGCGCTCGCCACCAGTACGCTAAACACGTTACCGAAATTTGAGCTGGCCGTCATCTTGATATATTTCAACATATTAGAAAAAGTACGACGACCTTCAATGACGCCTTCTTCCAGCACCATCAGGCTCTTTTCCAGCAGAATAATATCGGCGGCTTCACGGGCGATGTCCACCGCGCCATCTACCGAGATACCAATATCCGCCGCCCGCAGCGCCGGGGCATCGTTAATCCCGTCGCCCATAAAACCGACCACATGCCCCTCGCGTTTGAGCAAAGTGACGATGCGCTCTTTATGCATCGGCGTCAGACGCGCAAACAACGTCGTATGGGCGGCCAGCGCCGCCAGCGCGTCGTCGCTTAACCCTTCAATATCACTGCCAATAACGACATCGCCCGCATCCAGCCCAACTTCATGGCAAACTTTCGACGCTACCAGCTCGCTGTCGCCGGTGAGAATTTTCACCGTAATTCCGCTCGCCTTCAGCGCTTTCAGCGCCGGCGCGGTGGTCTCTTTCGGCGGATCGAGAAAAGCAATATACCCTTCCAGGATCAGGTCAGATTCATCGATACGCTGGTAATCGCCCCCACGTGCAGGCAGGTATTTGGTCGCGACGGCGACCACGCGTAGCCCCTGACGGTTCAGCGTGTCGGTAACGCGTTTCACCCGGCGCAGCATATTGTCGTCCAGCGGCACAATATCGCCGTTGTGGCGCACCTGAGTACACACGTTCAGGATCTCCTGTAACGCGCCTTTGCAGACCAGTTGATGCACGCTCGAATCTTCGGCCACCACCACCGACATCCGGCGACGCTCAAAATCAAACGGAATCTCATCGATTTTCTGCCAGCGTCCGGAGAGCTGACGCGCGGCGGTTTCGTCTACTCCCTCCAGGACCGCCGTATCCAGTAAGTTTTTTAGACCGGTCTGATAATGGCTGTTCAGCCAGGCGCAATGCAGTACATGCTCGCTGGGCTTACCAGAAATATCCGTATGATTCTCCAGCACAATTTTATCCTGCGTCAGAGTGCCGGTTTTATCGGTGCACAGAATATCCATCGCGCCGAAGTTCTGAATCGCATCAAGGTGCTTCACGATAACTTTCTGTTTCGAGAGCTTCACCGCCCCGCGCGCGAGGGTGGAGGTGACGATCATCGGCAACATTTCCGGGGTGAGCCCTACCGCGACCGAAAGCGCAAATAACGCCGCTTCCCACCAGTCACCTTTCGTGTAACCATTAATAATCAGTACTACCGGCGCCATGACCAGCATAAAGCGGATCAGCAACATGCTGACGCGGCTAATTCCTTTCTGGAAAGCGTTCTGCTCGTTATCTTGTTCCGACACGCGCCCCGCCAATTGACCAAACCAGGTGTCGGCGCCGGTCGCCATCACCACGGCCTGCGCCGTTCCGCTCACGACGTTCGTCCCCATAAAGCACAGCGTGTCGCACTCAAGCGGGTTATTTTGCCGGGGCTCACGCGTCGCGGCGACTTTCTCGACCGGCAGAGATTCGCCGGTCAGCGACGCCTGGGCGACAAACAGATCGCGCGCCTGGATAATCCGTAAATCCGCCGGGATCATATCCCCCGCCGCCAGCTTAATAATATCGCCGGGCACCAGTTGATCGATGGGTAATTCCAGCCAGGCGTTTTCGCCATTTTCATTAATAACCCGCAGTACGGTAGCGGTATTACTCACCATCGCTTTTAGCGCGTCCGCTGCTTTCGTCGAGCGCGCTTCCTGCACAAAATTCAGCAGCGTTGAGATACCGACCATCAGGGCGATAACGCCTGCGGCAAACAGATCCTCCGTGGCATAAGAAATGCCGCCAAGAATCGTGAGTAAGATGTTGAAAGGATTGCGATAACATACCCACAGATGCACCCACCACGGCGAGGGTTTCTGTGCCGGAAGGCGGTTTTCGCCATGCTTTTCACGCGCGCGCGTTACCTCGGCGGCGTTTAATCCCTCCGGGTGCGTATCAAAAACGCGCCAGAGAGTCTCCTGCTCCATTGCCGCGACTTTCAGACAGCGTTCGCTCAGCGAAGGCGGGATAGTCGCATTTACCGCGGTCTGCGCCCCGGGCAGCGGATCGCGGTGAACCAGACGATAAGGCAAATGACGATTAAGCCGGGCAAAAAGCTGGCGGGTAATGGTTTTTAGCATAGGTAATCCCTCCGCGCCGAAGTCAGGCGCAGAAAATTCTTCAGGCGCGGCAAAGCCTTGCCCGATGAGCAATGTTTAAATAAAAACAGGGACGTTATTGTGTCACTGTCTTACACACCGGTAAGACAGCAGAGGCAGGCTTACCGGAAAAGGAAAATTCTCCATCGCGGGAGAGGGGTGGGTTCAGGGTCCATGTCGCCTCCGGTAAGTAAACGATTTGCGCCGTGGATTATACGCATAAATCCATAAGTTTTGTGGCAATTATGGCGGTATCATACCGTTACGTAATTAAACCAACGATAAACCAGACTTTGCCCATTGCCCTTCGCTTGAGTAAAGTTACTCTTTTTATCACCAATCACCATCAGCGTCACGCCACGGGAAAACAGGATGCAAAACCGGCTCACTATCAAAGACATCGCCCGCCTGAGCGGCGTAGGGAAATCAACCGTTTCCCGCGTGCTTAACAATGAAAGCGGCGTAAGCGAACGTACCCGCGAGCGTGTCGAAGCGGTGATGAATCAACACGGTTTCTCTCCGTCCCGCTCCGCCCGTGCGATGCGGGGACAAAGCGATAAAGTGGTCGCTATTATCGTCACTCGCCTTGATTCGTTGTCTGAAAATCTCGCGGTTCAGACCATGCTGCCTGCGTTTTATGAACAGGGCTACGACCCTATTATGATGGAAAGTCAGTTCTCGCCGACGCTGGTAATGGAACATCTGGGCATGCTCAGACGACGTAACATTGATGGCGTGGTGCTGTTTGGCTTTACCGGCATCACAGAAGAGTTGATCGCCCCCTGGAAAGCCTCGCTGGTGCTGCTGGCAAGAGATGCGCAAGGTTTTGCCTCCGTCTGTTACGACGACGAGGGCGCGATTCATATCCTTATGCAGCGGCTGTATGAGCAGGGACACCGCAACATTAGCTTTCTGGGCGTTCCCCATAGCGATATTACCACCGGCAAACGTCGGCATGACGCATACCTGGCGTTTTGCAAAAAACATAAACTTCATCCCGTCGCCGCCCTGCCCGGTCTTGCCATGAAGCAGGGCTATGAGCATACGGCAAGCGTCATCATGCCGGATACCACCGCGTTAGTCTGCGCCACCGATACGCTGGCGTTGGGCGCCAGTAAGTATTTACAGGAGCAACGTATTGAGACGCTGCAACTGGCAAGCGTCGGGAACACGCCGCTGATAAAATTCCTGCACCCGGAGATCGTCACTGTCGATCCTGGCTATGCTGAAGCCGGACGGCAGGCGGCTTCGCAGCTGATCGAACAGATCAATGGCCGCTGCGATCCGCGCCGGATCGTCATTCCTTCTACCCTCGCCTGAGTGACTAATTAAACGGAATACCACGAGTAATTTGTGATCGTCGCTGCGTTTCGGGAACGTTCCCATTTTTAAACCACCGTTGAAGAGCTACTCTTGCGCCAACCCATAACTTACCTCCTCTGCCATGAGGCTTTACGATGAGCAAAGTAAAACAAGCCGATATCGACCGGCTGATTGACCTGGTCGGCGGGCGTGACAACATCGCCACGGTGAGCCACTGCATTACTCGCCTGCGCTTTGTGCTCCACCAGCCCGCGAACGCCAGGCCAAAAGAGATCGAACAATTACCGATGGTTAAAGGCTGTTTCACCAACGCCGGGCAGTTTCAGGTGGTGATCGGCACCGAAGTCGGCGATTACTATAACGCGCTGCTGGAGACCACCGGCAAAGCGTATGCTGATAAAGAGCAGGCCAAAAAAGCCGCTCGCCAGAACATGAAGTGGCATGAGCAGTTAATTTCCCACTTTGCGGAGATCTTCTTTCCGCTACTACCGGCGTTGATCAGCGGCGGTTTGATCTTAGGCTTTCGTAACGTGATCGGCGATGTGCCGATGAGCAACGGCCAAACGCTGGCGCAGATGCATCCAGCGCTAAAAACGCTTTATGATTTTTTATGGTTGATCGGCGAAGCGATCTTTTTCTATCTGCCGGTGGGGATCTGCTGGTCGGCGGTGAAAAAAATGGGCGGCACGCCGATTCTTGGTATCGTGCTCGGCGTGACGCTGGTGTCGCCGCAGTTGATGAATGCGTATCTGCTGGGCCAGCAAACGCCGGACGTCTGGAACTTCGGCTTATTTAGCATTGAGAAAGTGGGCTACCAGGCGCAGGTTATCCCGGCGCTACTGGCAGGGCTGGCGCTTGGGTTTATTGAAACGCGGTTGAAACGCATCGTGCCGGATTATCTCTACCTGGTCGTCGTCCCGGTGTGTTCGTTGATACTGGCCGTCTTTCTCGCCCACACCTTTATCGGCCCCTTTGGTCGTATGATCGGCGACGGTGTGGCCTTTGCGGTACGTTATCTGATGACCGGCAGTTTCGCCCCGATAGGCGCGGCGCTGTTCGGCTTCCTGTATGCCCCGCTGGTCATTACCGGCGTCCACCAGACAACGCTCGCTATCGATATGCAGATGATCCAGAGCATGGGCGGTACGCCAGTCTGGCCGCTGATTGCGCTGTCGAATATCGCGCAGGCCTCCGCCGTGGTGGGCATCATCATCTCCAGCCGTAAACACAATGAACGCGAGATCTCCGTTCCTGCCGCCATTTCCGCTTACCTTGGGGTAACCGAACCGGCGATGTACGGTATCAATCTAAAGTATCGTTTTCCGATGCTGTGCGCGATGATCGGATCTGGTCTGGCGGGACTGCTCTGCGGTCTGAACGGCGTCATCGCCAACGGTATCGGCGTGGGCGGCCTGCCGGGCATCCTGTCTATACCGCCGCGCTACTGGCAGGTGTACGGCATGGCGATGGTTATCGCGATCGTTATCCCGGTGATTCTGACCACCTTTATCTATCAGCGTAAGCATCGTCAGGGCACATTACAAATTGTCTAATACTTCTTCGGGGCGCAGTTGCGTCCCAACGCACTTGCAGGAAACAACAATGACTATTCCCCTCTGGTGGCAAAACGGCGTTATCTATCAGATCTACCCAAAAAGTTTTCAGGACACGACCGGCAGCGGCACAGGCGATTTACGCGGCGTCACGCAGCGCCTTGACTATCTACAGCGACTCGGCGTGGACGCCATCTGGCTCACGCCGTTTTATATCTCGCCGCAGGTGGATAACGGTTATGACGTCGCAAATTATACGGCTATCGACCCGACCTACGGCACGCTGGATGATTTTGACGAGCTGGTCGCGCAGGCGAAAGCACGCGGTATTCGCATCATCCTGGATATGGTGTTTAACCATACTTCTACCCAGCACGCCTGGTTTCGCGAAGCGCTGAACAAAGAGAGCCCATACCGTCAGTTTTATATCTGGCGCGATGGCACGCCGGATGTCTGCCCGAATAACTGGCAATCCAAATTTGGCGGCAGCGCCTGGCGCTGGCATAGCCAGAGCGAACAATATTATTTACACCTTTTCGCGCCTGAACAGGCCGACCTGAACTGGGAAAACCCCGCCGTGCGCGCCGAGCTGAAAAAGGTCTGCGAATTCTGGGCCGATCGCGGCGTGGATGGCCTGCGTCTGGACGTGGTGAACCTGATCGCCAAAGATCAGGACTTCCCTGACGATCCGACGGGCGACGGACGCCGCTTTTATACCGACGGACCGCGCGCGCATACGTTTTTACGCGAAATGAACCGTGACGTTTTTACACCGCGTAATCTGATGACGGTAGGCGAAATGTCCTCTACCACGCTGGAAAACTGCCAGCAATATGCCGCGCTTAGCGGCGACGAACTCTCGATGACCTTCAATTTTCATCATCTGAAGGTGGATTACCCCAATGGCGAAAAGTGGACGCTGGCAAAACCTGATTATGTGGCGCTGAAAGCGTTGTTCCGCCACTGGCAACAGGGAATGCATAACGTCGCCTGGAACGCGTTATTCTGGTGTAATCACGATCAGCCGCGCATCGTTTCCCGCTTTGGCGACGAGGGGGAATACCGGGTTCCAGCCGCGAAAATGCTGGCGATGGCGCTGCACGGTATGCAAGGGACGCCTTATATCTATCAGGGCGAAGAAATCGGCATGACCAACCCACACTTTACCCGCATCACCGATTATCGCGACGTGGAAAGCCATAACATGTTTGCCGCGCTACGCGCCGCCGGGCGCGACCCCGACGAACTGCTGGCTATCCTGGCCAGTAAATCCCGCGACAACAGCCGCACGCCGATGCAGTGGGACAACGGTAAAAACGCCGGTTTCACCCAAGGCGAGCCGTGGATAAGCCTGTGCGATAACTATACGGAGGTTAACGTCGCGGCGGCATTACGCGATGAAAACTCGGTGTTTTACACCTATCAAAAGCTGATTGCGCTACGTAAAACCCAGCCTGTACTGATCTGGGGCGATTATCAGGATCTCCTCCCGGATAGCCCATCAGTATGGTGTTATCGCCGCCAGTGGCAGGGGCAAACCCTGCTGGTTGTCGCCAATCTGAGCGACCAGTGTCAGGAGTG
Organism: Salmonella sp. A7; assembly: GCF_020181675.1. NCBI lineage: Bacteria > Pseudomonadati > Pseudomonadota > Gammaproteobacteria > Enterobacterales > Enterobacteriaceae > Salmonella > Salmonella sp. A7. The sequence continues at coordinate 4,032,454 of NZ_CP084001.1, forward strand.
GCATCCACCGCATATCAAAGGACAGTGGCAGGCGCTACTGCATAATTATGGCGAGGTCGCCAGCCAGCCAGCCGCGATGACGCTCCGCCCATTTGAAGCCATCTGGTGGTTACAACGCTAACGCGACGTCCTTGTATTATCGGCGATACAGAATGAGTTGATTCTGTAGGTTAACGACCATGTTCAGGGCAAAGCAGGACGGCGACATCCTGTGGCTAACAAGCCAGTGCATAAGATAACTACCGCTTTGCCTTTCATTCAGTGAATGACCGAAGGGTATCTGTGGCCCCGGACACCGGTGAGCCTGAATTTGCAAGGTAGGTCAATGCTGAACTTTATGAGGAAAAGTTATGACGGTATATCTTGGTATCGATATTGCCAGTAAGAAATTTGATGTAGCAGAACTCTGTGACGGAAATTACCGATGCAAAGCTTTTGAAAACACATCCGCTGGATTTTTGGCCCTCTATAAATGGCTTGGTCAGAGCACAATGCCAGACATTCACGCATGTTTGGAAGCGACTGGTGACTATGGCACTTCACTCGCCACATTTTTGTATGAAAATAAGATAAAAGTCAGTGTTGTTAATCCTGCACGTATTAAAGGATTCGGTGCATCGGAACTTTCGCGCACTAAAACCGACAAAGCGGACTCAAAACTTATTGCCCGGTTCTGTAAAGCTGCTGTGCCTGACGGATGGAAACCAACGCCAGCACCAGTGAGAAAGTTGCAGGCCCTCGTCCGTCGTATCAGCGCGCTCAATGGTATGTTAAGAATGGAGTGCAACCGTCGTGAGAATGCTGAAGCAAACATTCAGGCTTCTCTCGATCGCATCATTAGCCTGCTTAAAACGGAAATCGAGGTTGTCCGGCAAGAGATAAAAGATCATGTGAGAAGTGATGACGAACTGAAAAAGCAGGATGCACTTATACAGTCAGTTCCTGGTATCGGCGAGGTTTCGAGCAATCTGATTTTATCATTCATGTCCGGTAAAGGATTCAGGAAAGCAAAAGAAGTCACTGCGTACCTGGGGCTAAATCCACGTCACCATCAATCCGGTAGTTCTGTCAGAGGCAAGACGCGTATGTCAAAAATGGGTGATACGCGACTAAGAAGTGCCCTTTATATGCCTGCGTTGGTCGCCCTGAGATATAACCCAGATATAAAGGCATTTGGGCAACGACTATTGCTTGCAGGCAAACCGAGAATGCTTGTCGTTGGAGCCGTTATGCGGAAACTAATCCATATAGTATTCGGGGTACTAAAGTCAGGTACAGCGTTCAGTTCACGCATAGCTGTACATTCTGTAGTTACAAGCTGACCACAGTAAACTGGCAGATACTCGACAGGTTCAAATGTGCCTACTTCCATTTGGCCAACGGGCAGCTTTGTGCCAAGAGCGGACGTTACTGACATCAAACTTTTAAGCTACGGTGAGGAGTTCAGCATGTATAATGCTTTTACTCTCCCCATATGGAACCCTAACATGAATCGTTTGACTGAGATTGGTTTTATCAAGGTAGGATTCTGGCAAATTATAGACGGCAGCCTGAAGTACCATCTCGATGACAGATTCACTGATGTTAAGAACAACCTCTATGCATTTGTTTGTGATGGTGAGGTAAAATACGTTGGTAAAACCACTCGTCTACTACGTAACAGGATGTACCATTATTCACGTCCAGGCCCTTCCCAATCTACGAATATAAAAAATAACGCTAACATCATTGAGATGCTATCTAATAATGTTGCCGTTGATATCTTAGTACTTCCAGATTCAGGACTGATGCACTACGGGCAATTTCACTTGAATCTTGCTGCTGGTCTTGAGGATTCAATCATTAGTGCCATTAGTCCTGAATGGAATGGAGTTCAGAGGCCAGAACTGAAGAGTGAAGAAGTAATATCAACTGAAGCTGAAATCATCACACACAATAGTATTAAACAATTCACTTTCAACATGACAGATACGTACTGGCGTAGAGGATTCTTCAATGTGCCGGTAGTAAGTTCTCAAAAGTTTGGTAAAGACGGTGAGAACATCAAGATTATTCTTCGTGATGGCATGTCTTCCATCACTGCAATGATTAATCGAACTGCCAATCAGTCTGGTTCACCCCGCATCATGGGTGGCGTTGAGCTTAGACAGTATTTTCAACTCAATTACACAATTGGTGATGTTGCACCTTTCGAGGTAATCACACAAAACATGATGAAGCTAAAATGAAAGAGTGTTTCTTCCTTCTTACGGTCATATCAACCTGAAAAGTTCCGCTGGGTGACCTGCTCGCCGTCAATTAAATACGCAAATATTATCAAAGCACATCCGGTAATAGTAAACAGCGAACGTCCGCTCCTCGCTCAAAGCTGACCTTCACACGCCCCCCCATCTAGATTGAATCCTTTTAGACCTCAATAGAAGGTTGCAAATTAAGAGGGTATCTTATACGGATAAACGCCACAGGCCTATTGACACGGGCTGTGGCGTTGCTCCTGGTTACTGTCTGTTTTTGTTGAATAATTAATCAGATTTTTCTTGCTATCTTTTACAAACGCTACAGCGCCCGCCATCTGTACGCTCTGATTTTTACCTTGTTCTACATCAATAAAATTGCAAACATCCTTGATGCAAATCACTACATATAGACTTTAAAATGCACGCCGCCCCAATATGTTGTATTAATTGACTACAATTGCTACAACACCCGTTCACTCGACACAAGGTGAATTGTGGATAACCTGGGTCAGGATTGCGGGAAGTCATTGGAAAAGAGATGAATAAACCTGTTATGGCTTCCCCGGCCTCTGTGGATAACCTGTTCTTACAAATATGGAGTGATCATGACACCGCATGTGATGAAACGAGATGGCTGTAAAGTGCCATTCAAATCAGAGCGCATTAAGGAAGCCATTCTACGTGCAGCTAAAGCAGCGGGAGTCGATGACGCAGATTACTGTGCCACCGTCGCAGAAGTCGTTAGCAGCCAAATGAACGCGCGCAGTCAGGTGGATATTAACGAGATCCAGACTGCGGTTGAAAACCAACTGATGTCCGGCCCGTACAAACAGCTTGCCCGCGCCTACATCGAATACCGTCACGATCGCGACATTCAGCGTGAAAAGCGTGGTCGTCTGAACCAGGAAATTCGCGGCCTGGTAGAGCAAACTAACTCCGCGTTGCTCAATGAAAACGCCAACAAAGACAGTAAAGTCATTCCCACCCAGCGCGATTTGCTGGCCGGGATTGTCGCCAAACACTATGCCCGCCAGCACCTGTTGCCGCGTGACGTAGTACAAGCGCATGAGCGCGGCGATATCCACTATCACGATCTCGACTATTCGCCGTTCTTCCCGATGTTCAACTGTATGCTGATCGACCTGAAAGGCATGTTGACCCAGGGCTTTAAGATGGGTAACGCTGAGATCGAACCGCCGAAATCTATCTCTACCGCCACTGCCGTTACCGCGCAGATTATCGCGCAGGTCGCCAGCCATATTTATGGCGGCACCACCATTAACCGTATCGACGAAGTGCTGGCGCCGTTTGTCACCGAAAGCTACAACAAGCACCGCAAAACCGCCGATGAGTGGCAGATCCCGGATGCCGAAGGGTATGCGCGTTCTCGCACCGAAAAAGAGTGCTACGACGCCTTCCAGTCGCTGGAATACGAAGTTAACACGCTGCACACCGCTAACGGCCAGACGCCTTTCGTGACCTTTGGTTTTGGCCTCGGCACCAGTTGGGAGTCGCGTCTGATCCAGGCGTCTATTTTGCGTAACCGTATCGCCGGTCTGGGTAAAAATCGCAAAACCGCCGTGTTCCCGAAACTGGTCTTCGCTATCCGCGACGGTTTGAACCACAAGTTTGGCGATCCGAACTACGACATTAAACAACTGGCGCTGGAGTGCGCGAGCAAGCGCATGTATCCGGACATCCTCAACTACGATCAGGTGGTCAAAGTCACCGGTTCGTTCAAAACGCCAATGGGCTGCCGCAGCTTCCTCGGCGTGTGGGAGAACGAAAACGGCGAGCAGATCCACGACGGGCGTAACAACCTGGGCGTGATTAGCCTTAACCTGCCGCGCATCGCGCTGGAAGCAAAAGGCGACGAAACCGCATTCTGGAAACTGCTGGATGAACGTCTGGCGCTGGCGCGGAAGGCGCTGATGACCCGTATCGCCCGCCTTGAAGGCGTGAAAGCCCGTGTCGCGCCTATCCTGTATATGGAAGGCGCCTGCGGCGTGCGGCTGAAAGCGGACGACGACGTGTCTGAAATCTTTAAAAATGGTCGTGCGTCCATCTCTCTGGGCTACATCGGCATTCATGAGACCATCAACGCGCTGTTTGGCGACAAACATGTCTATGACAGCGAGCAGCTGCGCGCCAAAGGTATCGCCATTGTGGAACGTCTGCGCCAGGCCGTGGATCAGTGGAAAGAAGAGACTGGCTACGGCTTTAGTCTGTACAGCACGCCAAGTGAAAACCTCTGTGACCGCTTCTGCCGTCTGGATACCGCCGAGTTCGGCGTGGTGCCGGGCGTAACCGATAAAGGTTACTACACCAACAGCTTCCACCTCGACGTGGAGAAGAAGGTTAACCCGTACGACAAAATCGATTTCGAAGCGCCGTATCCGCCGCTGGCGAACGGGGGTTTCATTTGCTACGGCGAATACCCGAACATTCAGCACAACCTGAAGGCGCTGGAAGATGTCTGGGATTACAGCTATCAGCATGTACCGTATTACGGCACCAACACGCCGATCGATGAATGCTACGAGTGCGGCTTTACCGGCGAGTTCGAATGTACCAGTAAAGGTTTCACCTGCCCGAAATGCGGCAACCACGACGCCGCGCGCGTCTCGGTCACCCGCCGCGTGTGCGGTTATTTAGGCAGCCCGGACGCACGCCCGTTTAACGCCGGTAAGCAGGAAGAAGTGAAGCGCCGCGTGAAGCATTTAGGCAATGGGCAGATAGGTTAATCCTCCGTTTGCAATGCGTAAATGCCGGATGGCGGTGTAAACACCTTATCCGGCCTACAACCGCTGGCTATAGTTCCAATTTCATGAATTTCCTCTAAGCAGTTGGTGTTGTAGCAAGGCGGCAAACGAACGAATCCCAGGGAGCTTACATAAGTAAGTGACCTGGGTAAGTAAGAGCGGCCAACGCCGCTACAGCGCCAAATGCAACGAGGAAACATGAACTTTCACCAATACTACCCCGTAGACATCGTTAACGGCCCCGGCACCCGCTGCACCCTGTTTGTGTCAGGGTGCGTGCATGAATGCCCTGGCTGCTATAACAAAAGCACCTGGCGGCTGAACTCCGGCCAGCCGTTTACCAAAGAGATGGAAGATAAGATCATTGCCGATCTGAACGACACGCGCATTCACCGTCAGGGGATCTCGCTGTCGGGCGGCGATCCGCTGCATCCGCAAAACGTACCGGATATCCTGACACTGGTACAACGTATCCACGCGGAGTGCCCGGGGAAAGATATCTGGGTGTGGACCGGCTACAAGCTCGATGAACTTAACGCCGCACAGATGCAGGTGGTCGATCTCATCAACGTGCTGGTCGATGGCAAATTTGTGCAGGATCTGAAAGACCCGGCGCTTATCTGGCGCGGTAGCAGCAACCAGGTAGTGCATCATTTGCGTTGATCGCTAAAGCCGTTTGTTTGCATCGTGATAGACGGCTGAATGTTCTCGCTTGCCGACCGCGACAACAAACACAATCACAACGTCATCCCGAACCTGGTACACCAGACGATAACCGGACGATTTAAGCTTAATTTTATAGCAGTCAGGAAGACCGTTTAAACGGGCAGAGTCAATTCTGGGGTTCAATAGCACATCAGCCAACTTTTTCTTAAGCTGAGCCTTCACCGTATCGCCCAGCTTATGCCACTCTTTTAAGGCCCTCGGGTCGAATTCCAGTTCATAAGTCATCCAGACTAACCTTGATTCCCTTTTGCGGACTAGACAGCCTCTCCCGAACTGTCTGAATCAGTGCATCCTCACTGTCGCTAAGAGTGACGGTTTTCACTGGCATGCGCCCCGTTTCCGCGACGTACTGGAACAGTAATCGCACGGCCTCCGTTGGAGTAATGTTCAGTTTTTCCAGCACGGCATAAGCCTCATTTTTGAGTTTGTCATCCAGACGGACGTTCAGCGTGGCCATTATGCCTCCAGTAAAATCGAATGTGTAATGCAGTTTAGCATTACATTCGCATTACATCGAATTCTGGATAACGCCTCTCAAAAACGACTCACGCACTCCATCGCGACCGTTTTAAATTGCGTAAAATTCTGACATGCGCAGAGGCGCGTCATGGCGCGTTCGCGCAGGAAAGTGACGAAAATATCGTAGATGGCCATCGCCTCTTCATATTCACTTTTGCTGATGGCGAGTAAAAAAATAACGTGCGCCGTTTCATCACCCCAGGCAATCCCCTGTGGCGCGAGCACCGTATAAACCACCGTTTTCTTCGCCAGCAGCCCCAGCGCGTGTGGCAAGGCAATCCCGTCGCCTAATAACGTACTGACGATAGCTTCACGTTCAATAACCGAATCGAGAAACGCCGCATCAACAAAGCCTTCCTCATGCAACTGATCGCACAGCGTTTTAAACAGCGTCTGTTGATCTATTTCCCCTTCCACAATGCGAAAATGCGAGGCATCGAAATATTTATCCAGCATCCACGGACGGGTTCTGTCCACCAGCACCAGCTTACCGATCTGCTCCAATTGATAGTCGGTAGGAAAGGGCGCGATCATGATGACCGGTTTATCTTTTTCACCGATCCGCGCCGTGGAAATCACAAAATCCTCCACAATACTGTCCCGCGCCTCATAGTCGCGTAGCGTCAAAGTGCGGGCTATCTCAATCTGCGGGTATTTCCGCGCCAGTACCGCTTCAATCATCCGCACCATCGCATTACCAGCATCACACACCAGCAGTACCTGCGGCTGCCGCTGGTAGCCAATGTTGTAACTACGTTCCAGCCCAACGCCAATATGCAGCACCAGAAAACCGATTTCGTTTTCGCTAATGGTATACGGCGTGTATTTTCCCCAACTCGATATCGCCGCCAATGTCATATCCCACGCCATCGGATAGTGCTGCTTAATATTTTCCAGTAGTGGGTTGGGGATCATGATCTGGTAGCGCACGCGGGTGATCATCGTTTTGATGTGGGTCAGCAAGTCCGCGTGAAGCTGTTTATCATTCAATAGGTTATAGTTGTACTGGGTATTAATAAAATTGAGGATATAGCGCACCAGCGCCTCTTCATCATCGGCATTAATGGCGCTGGGGGCAATCTCCTGTACCTGGCGGGCGGCAATATGCACCTTCAGCCAGCTTACTTCCGGCTCCGACAGCGGCTTGTCGGCCAGCTGTTGTAGTAGCTCCGCAATTTCATGCGCCGCATGGCGCACCTTTTCATCGACCTCCTCCGCCACGCATTCCGATAACGGATACCCCTCGCGAATACGCCGTACCGCCACCGCGCAGTATAAACGCAGAAACAGCTCGCCCTCATCGGTCAGGCGGATTTGACAATGAGAGAAAATATCCGGCAAAAGAGACTGCAGCCGTTGAGACACCTCGGTGTTCAGCGTGGTACTAACAATTAACGGATGGGAGGGCTCCTGCTGCGCCAGCGTCCATAAAAGGTCGGTCAGACAGGCGCGAATCGCCATCTCTCCACCAAACAGTTTCATGCCATGACGCGGACGCGTTTCCAGCGTCAGATGATAACGCAGCAAATGCTCGCGCACGTCCGCCATGTCGTTCTGCAGCGTCGCACGGCTGACAAACCATTCATCTGCCAAATCCTCCAGCTTCAGCGAGAAGGCGGAGGTTAAAAAACGCGCCAGCAAATAGTGTATCCGCTCCTGGCTGGTGCGCGGACCGCGCGCCAGGGCGGGAGATTGCTGCGTTTGCAGGGATTGATAACGTGCCGGATCATCAATTTTGAGCTGATACCCGTTGCCGCGGCTGAGAGTAAATTGCGCGCCATGCGGCGTCAGCAACATGTTCAGCGCGGCGATATCCGCCCGAACGGTACGCGTGGAGACCGACAACCGCTGCGCCAGTTCGTCCTGCGGCAGCGTCTCGTTTTGCAGCATCGCAAATAGCTGCGCTAAACGTTGGTTGGGGAATCGCACGTCTCTCTCCTCATGATTAGCCGACACGCGACCGGACGATAGCGAGTAACTGACGCACATCGTCCGCACGAGTGTTGCCGCTCACCTTATCAATAATCGAACTATAAATGTGAGGAATGATTTTGCTTACACCTGCATCAAGGGCGATGTGCAGAATCTCGGCGAAGTTTTCCAGATCGATGCCGCCCGTCGGTTCCAGCCAGAAATCATGGCGGGCGCAGGCCTCAGCCACCGCTTTATACTCGTCGCGACAGGTGAGTCCTCCCATCGGAAAGTATTTAACGGAGCTGCCGCCCATGTCTTTGAGTAGCGCAATCGCCGTTTCTATGGGTACGATGCCGTCCGGCGCGCGGCTGCTTAGCGGGCCGGTGGAAATTTTCACCAGCCCCGGCGTGCCGGTCGGCGAGACAAGACCGTTAACCACCGTCTCATTTTGCCCCAGCAGCGCCCGGCTGGTCCCGACGCCGGTAAACACCTGGTTGACATGCTGCGGCTGTACCTGACGCGAGATTTCGCTCACCATCGCCGACTGGTTAGGATCGCCTGCCCCCAGTCCGACGGAGAGCGCATTATCGATAAGCGCCGCATATTCACGCATATCCGCGACTGCGCTTGCCACATCCGGATAGTTTTTGGAGAGCACGCCAACCAGCACATGACCTTCCGCCGCCGCGTAGATTTCCCGGGCGTTATCTTTCGAACCGGCCAGTACGTTCAGGCAAACGCGATCGCGGTAAAAGTTAGGGGTCAGTTTCATGCTTTTTTCTCCTGATTAATCACCTCGCCAATACGACGCGCCACAATCGCTAACTGCGCGCGATCGACGCTGCGGACATCCGCTTCAATAATTCCTTCGTTGGCTTTGTATCCGCGAAAGTAAATCGCGTATTCCCCTTGCTTCAGCGCGTCGACCAGTTCGCCTGTGGCGATGCCGGTAACGGCTTCATCAAACTTAATTTCCGTGCGCGCGATGTCGCGTCCGGCGCTGTCCCACACCACACGGGCGCTTACGCCGTGAAGCTGATTCAAGTTATTAATAAACGGCGTCATTTTCTCGACCATTTCCGCACCGCTCTCTTTCTGCGCACTGAGGTACAGTTCAATAGCGCAGGTCAGGCCAACAATTCCCTCTTTGCCGACCTTCATCGCCCGGCCAATGCCCGCTGACTGACGTTTTACCCACTCAACATACTGCGTTTTGCCAATCACCAGCCCGCTGGTCGGCCCTTCAATCGCTTTCGCGCCGCTATAGATAACGAGATCTGCGCCCACGCGGTAGTAGCACTGCAAATCTTCTTCCGCCGCCGCGTCCACAATCAGCGGGAGATTATGCGTGCGTGCCACTACCGCAGCCTGCTCCACACTAAGCATACTTTTCTGTACGCAGTGGTGAGATTTGATATAGAGAATAGCCGCCGTGCGCGGCGTAATGGCCGCCGCCAACTGCGCGGCGGAACATTCGTTGGCGTAACCGGCTTCCACCAGTTTGCCGCCGCCCAGCGCCACCATCGTTCCCACCGGCGCGCCAAAGTTGACGTTGTGGCCCTTTGGCAGGACGATTTCGTTATTTTCAATCGGTGTAACGTGCAGGTTTTCCAGCAGCCAGTCGCTGTCCTGAACCAGTACCGCGGCAACCGACTGGGCAAGGCCCGCACTGGCGCAGGAGACTACCGTCGCCCCTTCCACCTCCAGCAATTTCGCAATGTACTCGCCAGTTTTATTCACCAGATCTTTCATCTCGAAATACTGATTCATTCCGGCCATCGCCGCGTCTATCACTTCCGGGCGCGGCGTGGAGACGCCGAGCGCCGTCATACGTCCGGAGGCATTAATCACCTGTTTTAATTGATACTTCTCAAAAATCGAAGGCATGTTCCGCGCTCCCTTGTTCGGTCATATAGCCCTTGCCTGCGCGTATCGCGGCAAGCGGCGTCAGCAATTCTTCAGCCTGTAAGCTGTCGTTTTCCGCGTCTACCAACACGGCGGGCTGGCGTTTAAGCGTAAAGAGGGTCAGGTCGGCATCCAGACCTGGCTGAAGACGCCCTTTGGTTTTCAGATTCAGGCTATCGGCGGCATTGGCCGTCACGCACGCAATGACCTGCGGCAGCGACATGCCGATGGCGAGGAATTTCGACATCACATTAGCCAGCGAATGCACCGGGCCATTGATGCGGTTACGGCAGTAGATATCGGAACTGATGGTATGCGGTAAAATCCCCAGGCTAATAGCGCGTTTCGCCACCGCAAAGCTCAGGCTGGCGGTACCATGCCCGACGTCCAGACGCACGCCGCGCGCCAGCGCTCGTGTCACCGAGGTGCGCAGCTCGCCTTCCGGCGTCAGAATACGGTTCGGCTTACCGTTGTAACAGTGGGTAATGATATCGCCCGCCGTCAGACGCTCCGCTATTTCGTCCAGATCCGGCGGGTTATTGCCAATATGCACCATCAGCGGCAGGTTGCCGTTTTCTTGCTGCATGGCTTTAGCGCGTTCCAGCGGTGTGATGCCGTTAACGCCTACCACGCTGCTGCTCATCCGCGCCTTGAGGCCGACGATAAAATCCGGGTGGCGTTTTACCGCCTGCCGGACCGCATCGGCGTCAATATTGGCCATGTTAGCCAGCTCGTTTTGGGCAATAAGCCCAACGCGGGAAATATTCAATAGCGCATAAACGTCGGTGGTCGCCTGACGGGTCAAAGCATAGAAATCATCAATATCATCTGCGCCAGTGCTACCGGCATCCACCACTGTGGTAACGCCAGTGGCAATACCCACGCTATCCGGTTCGTCGTGGTAAATCGGCGATGTCGGGTAGCAGTGAACGTGCGAATCAATCCAACCCGCGCTAACGTAACACTCGCCGCGCAGGTCAATGGTTTTCAGCGCCGGACCATCAACGTCACCCAACGCCGCGATTTTGCCATCTTGCAGGGCAATATTAGTCAGCGTGTCATCGACCAGACGCGCATGGCGCAGGAGTAAATCAAACATCGTTCTCTCCTTTGCCGGATGGCGGCGCAACCGCCTTATCCGGCCTACAAATCAACAGTTAGCTAATCGCAATCGGGAAGATAGAACCGAGGATCATCGCGCCTAAAATCGCGCCGCCGGTAATCGGCTTCTGCCAGATATAAAACAGCAGCGCGCCCACCAGAGAGCCCAGACCAATGGGAATCGATGCCGTCATGGCGCTGAGGATAATCAACGGCCCCAGAAAACGACCTGAAGTGTTACCGGCCCCCATCATGACGTCCGCCCCGTACGTGGAGTCGCTCTGATTGATGGTGAACTTACGCGCCAGAATAATGATGTAGCCAATCGCCAGGCCAATCACCAGACCGGTTATCAGCGAAGCGATAAAGTTCGCCACCGGGAAGACAAAGCCAGCCCCCAGCAGTAACGCCGGAACCCCTAAGCCCACGCCAGTCTGAATTGCCCCGCCGATATCCAGAATTCCGACCAGCGAACCTTCGATAATGCGGGCAAATAAAAAGCTGGCGCCGAAAGCGGCGACCGCGCCGTAGACGCCGGTATCCATCCCCGCTTTCAACATCGCCACAAAAGCGACTTCGTTAAATGCGCCGATACCGTACAGATAGTACATATGCGTCCCGGCGAAAACGCCGGAGGAGAGCAGACCAACAAAGATCGGGAACGACCAGTCGGCATACCAAAAACCTTTATTCTCTTCCATTGTGGCCTCCGTTATTTGCCGCTGAGCGAGTTGTGGATCAGTTCAAGCCAGTTAGGTACCGTCATGTTGAAAGACTCGATCATTTTCATGTCGAAGCCGCGGAAGAAGCCGCTCAACACAAACAGCAAAACGATGGCGACCATCATCACTTTGGTGACATGGTTCCAGCCGCTCTCTTCTACGCCTTTACCGATCAAAATACCCAGCACCAGCCCCGGTACGGCGTTCCCCATGATGAGCTGCGCCGCGCCGCCGAAAACGGTGGCCCAGAAGCCCGATTTTTTACCGGCGTCGATCGCCGCTAACCAGAAGATCACAGGCATGACGATGTTGACCAGCAGGTTTGCCGCCGGTACCAGCACCTTAACCGCCGTCACCTGTAGCGCTTCTGGCACGGATGAGGCGGTCAGGTTAAGGAACGTCACGACGATCATGCCGATGACGGCGCAGGCGATCGCCATTTTTTTCGGGTCGTGCAGCGTCTCGCCAACGTTACGGTTTTTGATCATGAGCGCCGCCGCGCCCCAGTTAGGGATAATGCGGTGATCGACATCCTGGGTGAACGATCCGGCCGCCACAGACGACGCCCAGGCGTTAAAGAAGAAACCCAGTCCAAAGGAGAAGTGAGATGCCGGGTCGCCTTCACAAGAGTTGAGTTCGCCCAACGTACGGAACGCGCCCATCCCCTGCGTGGTTGGCGCGTGAAACATGCGTGCAGCCCCAGCGCCCACTCCTACGCCGACCAGCGCGCCGATAATGAGCGATTTAATTAGTATTATCAGGAACATAACTATGCCTTTTTAATAAAAATCAGCGTTTCGCGACGAAATCCACCCTGTCGAGATTGATGGCGGTCACGTTGACGGTCACATCCAGCTCCACGCTGTAAGTGCGTCGTTCCCGGCGCAAAAAGAAAAACAGAAAGGCCTCTTTACGCACCGACTCATGCGCCTGAACAATCCGCACATCCTGTGGCTCAATACGCAGTAAGATATACGGCGACTCTCTCATCACCGCCGACTGAACATGGTTCAGCGCATCGGCAAAGGCGCGTGCTTTGGCGTCGCCCTTGCCTTTTACTCTCACCGTGGTGGTGAATTGCTCTTTCATCATCAGGCGCCGTATTTCTTTTGCCACGCCTGCACCAGGCGCTCGCCGAGCTCTTCTTTATCCATAAAGCCGAAACCCAACACGTTGCAGCCTTCATTGATAGCGGTGACGCCTTCATCCACTGACCGCATTCCATATTTGGCTTTGTAGCCATGCTTGTTTTGCGCGGTGATAGCGCCCGCGCCGCCGCTGCCGCAAAATGAAATGCCGAAGGTGGCGTTTTCCGCTTTCATCACATCGCCCAGCTTCATGTCTGCCGCGACGCCCGGTACGACGACCGCGCGACCGCCCGCTTTTTCCACGCCTGCCGCCACTTTCTGGCCTTTACCCAGGCGATCGCCAATCACGACGGTAATCTGTTCCATTTTTTGCTCCTTAGAGGTTGTCTTTCGCGACTTCAAAATGTACCGATAATAGCCAGGCTTCTTCGTCAGGAAGGTTGCCAAACGCCGCCACGATTTCGCGGGCGAGCGCCATTGATTCGGCTGAGATTTCATCAAACAAGCTGGCATCGACTTCCGGTAAAGGCTCGCCGGTAATTGACCGGTGCGCCATCGCGCGAACGTGCGAGGTCAGCATTTGCGTCTGTACCGCATTGGGGACAATGTGATGCCGCCCCAGCAGGCTATCTACCTGCGTTAACACCTGTTCAGCCAGTTCGTTAATTCGCTCACCGGCATCGTGTTTTACTGCTCCGTTATCCACGCGTCTCACCCCGTTAATGGCAATGAGATAAAACTAGCGGCAAGGGTTAAAAGTTTGTAGCGAGTTATTTTCCACCTCGAAGTGGAAACGCGAGTGGGATAGGTGATCTGCGCCACAGAAAAGGCGGCATTAATGAATTATCGCCGGGAAAGTGTGAGATCTATCGCGGCATAAAGAGGAAATGGCGAAACAATGACGTTGTCGTCTAAAGTGAGAAAGTGTGATGGGTATTACATTTTGCCGGATGGCGACCTGCGGATAAAGCGAAGCCGCCATCCCACAAAAATTAACGATACTTTTTATGATACGTATTGCGGGTGGTTTTTAGCGCTTCCGCCGCCGCTTTCGCTTCTTTAACGTTACCTTCGTTCGCCAGCTTCAGCGCGCCATCAATTTGGCCGACCAGAATGTCAAAACCGTGACGAAAATCCTTCATTTCCGGGCTATCCGGCGCTTTATCTTCCAGCTTTGGCGGCGTAGCTTTTTGAGCATCCAGCGCGGCCGCGCGCATTTTGGTTAATGCCGCTTTCAGTTCAGGGGCACTATCCGTTTTCTCAACAACTTTCAGGTTATCATTGAGAATATCCATATTATCTTCAAGATCGGCAGCAAAAACAGCCGAACCGAATACCAGCGATGACACAGCAAGAATAGCTAACAGGCTTTTACGCATTGCTCACTTCCTTTTTTATTATTAACGATAAGTGTAATACCCTGAATAATTCAAGTTGCAGGCAGCCAACGCGCCTGCAGCCTGAAGTATGACGGGTATTATTGTCCGGCGATTTTCATCTCCGGTAACAATACCGAACCACACTGTATATTACTGCGCGTTTCAATATCATCACCCACAGTGACAATATTACGCCACATCTCTTTTAAATTACCGGCAATGGTAATTTCACTTACCGGGTACTGGATTTCACCATTTTCAACCCAGAATCCCGCAGCGCCGCGGGAGTAGTCGCCGGTAATACCGCTGACGCCCTGGCCCATCAGTTCCGTCACCACCAGGCCGGTGCCCATCTCTTTCAGTAACTGCTCAAAGTTCAGCCCCTGCCCGGCGATACGCCAGTTATGAATGCCGCCAGCATGACCGGTACTTTTCAGCCCCAGTTTGCGGGCGGAATAGTTGGTCAGCAACCATTGCGTCAGTACGCCATCCTTCACAATGTCCCGGCGCTCTGTACGCACGCCTTCGCTGTCGAACGGTGAAGACGCCAGCCCTTTTAGCAGATGCGGGTGTTCTTCGATGGTTAACCATTCCGGCAGAATTTGTTTGCCCAGCGAGTCGAGCAGAAAAGTGGATTTACGGTATACCGCGCCGCCGGCAATCGCCCCAACCAGATGACCAAATAGCCCTGTCGCCACTTCATTGGCGAAAATGACCGGCGCTTTCATGGTGGAGAGCTTGCGCGGCGACAGGCGGGATAAGGTACGGCGCGCGCACTCGGCCCCGACCCATTCCGGCGCTTGCAGATCCGCCATTGCCCGACCGATGGTGTAAGCGTAATCACGCTCCATATCGCCGTTCTCTTCGGCGATGACGCAGCTTGAGAGCGAATGGCGCGTGGAGCAATATCCCTGCAACATGCCGTGGCTGTTGCCGAACACTTTAATGCCGTAATGGCTGTTAAAGCTACCGCCTTCGGTATTGGTGATGCGTTTATCCGCCTTTAGAGAAGCCTGCTCCGCACGCGCGGCCAGTTCAATGGCTTCGTCTGGCGTAACCTCTGCCGGGTGGAACAAGTCCAGATCCGGCGCGTCAAACGCCAGCAGTTCTTTGTCCGCCACGCCTGCGCACGGGTCCGGCGACGTGTAACGCGCGATATCCAGCGCGGCCTGCACGGTACGGGCAATCGCCTGCGGGCTTAAATCCGTCGAAGAGGCGCTGCCTTTGCGGTTCTGGTGATACACCGTAATGCCCAGCGCGCCGTCGCTATTAAATTCGACATTCTCTACTTCACCATAACGGGTGCTGACGCTAATGCCGGTGGTCTTGCTGACGGCGACTTCCGCCCCATCCGATTTGCCTGAGGCTAACTCCAGCGCTGTCGAAACTGCTTCTTCCAGAATCTTACGCTGCGCTTCAACTTGTGAGATTACTTTCATTGCAAATGCCATAATGTAGAGAGAGTTTCTCTGAAGTCTAACAGAGAACCGTTTTTCAGTGCGCATCTTAACTGGTAACATTAGCCTCTTTTTTTAAGGAGCCTGACATGACAAAGCAGCCCGAAGACTGGCTCGACGACGTTCCCGGTGATGACATCGAAGACGAAGACGATGAAATTATCTGGGTCAGTAAAAGTGAAATTAAACGCGATGCCGAGGAATTAAAACGCCTGGGCGCGGAACTGGTGGATCTGGGGAAAAACGCGCTGGATAAGATCCCGCTGGACGCCGATCTGCGCGACGCCATTGAACTGGCCCAGCGTATCAAAATGGAAGGACGCCGCCGCCAGTTGCAGCTTATCGGAAAAATGCTGCGCCAACGCGACGTTGAACCTATTCGCCAGGCGCTGGACAAGCTGAAGAACCGCCATAATCAGCAGGTGGTGCTGTTTCACAAGCTTGAGCATCTGCGCGATCGTCTGATCGTCGAAGGCGATGACGCGGTAGCCGAAGTACTGACCCTGTGGCCGCACGCCGATCGTCAACAGCTTCGTTCATTGATCCGCAATGCGAAGAAAGAGAAAGAAGGCAACAAACCGCCGAAATCAGCGCGTCAGATCTTCCAGTATCTGCGCGAGCTAGCGGAAAACGAAGGGTAATTGCCGCAAATGACCGCGCCAGCCTGTGGCGCGGTACAGGCAAATCCACCCGTTTTTAACGTCCGAGTAGCTCCCGCTCGATCCGCTCGCGCGTTTCCACCGCCTGAACACTCATTTTTTCAGGATAACCAAACAGCGACGTGGTGATAATTGCCTCACCGCCCACCTTAAACGTGCGATTTGCAAAATCCATTTCACGCAGCGCCTGGAATAGCGCGTCAAAATCGACCTCACCTTCTCCCAGCCCGATGTGCTGATGAATCGTCGCATTCACGCCAGGCG
This sequence comes from Salmonella sp. A7, assembly GCF_020181675.1. NCBI lineage: Bacteria > Pseudomonadati > Pseudomonadota > Gammaproteobacteria > Enterobacterales > Enterobacteriaceae > Salmonella > Salmonella sp. A7. The sequence goes on from NZ_CP084001.1 coordinate 4,049,187, forward strand.
GGTTCATGATATAGCGGCAGGGAAGCGTGTGGTTGTGCGTATCGGCCAGCAGAACATGCGAAAGATCGGCCCCGGCATAGTTCAGCATCCTTGCGACATCGCCCTGCCCTTTATCGTAAAAGAAGCCATGCGGTGCGCTGTACAGATAGGTCACGTTATCACTACGCAAAGACTGCACCATGTCGACCGTCTCATCGTTCAGTTCGCAGAAATCCCAGGGGTGAGACTGAATTTCGATTCGAATTCCCTCTCGTTCTACGATCGGCAGCAGTTCCTCCATGGAGCGATACCACATCTCTTCACAAATCTCCGGCTCATCCGGCGTCCCGGAAAGCTCGGTATTAATCACCTGTACGCCCATATCAACGGCAATCTCAATCATCCGCTTCCAGTTGGTTACCGCGGCGCGCCGACGCTCTTCATCGGGGCCGGACCAACGATAAACCACAATAAATGACGAGATTTCCACACCGTAGTTCTGCAAGGCGCGTTTATATTCCTGCATGGTATCGCGACCAGCTTTAGGGTGTTTATAAAACGGATTAATACGCGGGTGCGGCGACTGCTCAATATATTTATACCCCCACTCGGAAACCTGCCGTACCATTTGGGTAATGGGTAAATGTTTAATAACATCGACATCAAAAGCAATTTTCATTGTAAATACCACGCTGCGGAAACTGAAAACGGTCACCTGGAAATTAGCTGTATCATTGCAACAGCAATGACACACTGCGATTAATTTGTTCCTCTATTTCCGCCTCACTCCAGGAAGCCAACTGGGAAGAAAAAGGTTCAAAAGCGTAAATACCGCGATATCCCATATTTTCCAGACGCTGCACCTGCTGGTAATTCTGCATTACATCCTTTTCACTCAGCATAATACGCTGCTCATCAGCCAATGCTTCCGTTGGTCGGGTGTCTTCCACACCGGACAAATGCACCAACCCGATAGCAGAAATATCAATGCGCGACGCAAACTCCTTTTCGGCCTCTTCGTACAGATGATGATGGAAGGTATCCAGCAAAACCTTAAAGGGGGAACCTGCTTCCCGGATCAGTTGCTGAGCCCAGACGGCAGAACGCAGCGAACTTACGCGGAATCCCAAAGGTTCAACCAGCCCCTGAATATCATACCGGGCAAAGAGATCGCTCAGTCGTTTTATTGCCTCAACCGTAACCTCCGGCGGCACAATCGTTCCATCATTCAGCGGACAAAGAACTAATGCCCGCGCGCCGACTCCCTGCGCGTCTCGTAATAATCCTTCCGTTTTTTTTACGACCTCCTCGGTCAGTTGGTTGAAGGGATAGACCGCATTAATTGTGACAATTTCAAGTCCATACTTTTCTGCCAGGTTACGCACCTGATTATAATTCAAGTCATCAGTAACGCTGCCGCTTGGCATATCATTACGCAATTCCACTTTATTAAACTCAAGACGTTTAACCAGTCGAAAGAATGCTCCTATGCTTAGACCCGGTGCAATTTTCCGGTTAATACAAAACCGTGTTTTTTCGATATTCATTATTTTCTCCCTGAACGTATATGGGTGGGTAAATAACCGTAATCCGTTAGTACAATTTAACGTAGGGTGAAAAAACCGGCTTTATCAATCTTGATAAAAACCGGTTTAATTTAGTGATGAACATCACAGGCTATAAGGGATTTTTGAAGAATATTTGAAGCTATTTTTCGCCAGGCACTTTAAGAAACTGCACCAGAATGCCGCTGAATAAATAGAGCCCCGCCATAGTATACATCACCACGCCGGTGCCGAATCCTGCCAGAACAGAGACCAGCGCTGGCCCAACGAAATTCCCCAGGCCGGAACCAAAGTTCACGGCCGAGTTCGCCGCCCCCTTCTTATCCGGCGCCATCATCGGCACCAGCGGCGTCATTGGCACAAAGCCAGCCAGCCCGGCTCCCCACAAACACATCGCCAGCATAAAGGCGACATAGTTATGCCCCCATATCATCGGCACCCAGTAAACAATCAGCGTAGCGACACCGGTCAGGATGCTGCCAAAAATCTGGATGGTTCGGCGAAAACCAATTTTATCGCCCATCCAGCCAAAGATAATGTTGAAGACCTGGTTAGAGATAAAGGTAATCCCCCAAATACTCGCCCATTCCTCAAGCGTAAAGTGCTTATCCAGCAGAAACAGAGGTAATACGACAACAAAACCATAGGTGCCAAGACCGTTAATAGTTTTGACAATCACCGCCAGACCGATCCGTGGCCGTTCATACATAATGGAGATACCCGCAGATAACTCTTTGAAGACCGGCGTCGTTCGCGGTTTCAGAATGAATTCATTGCGTTCCAGCACCAGCATGAAGAGAACCCCCAGCAGCGCAACGCCCATCCCGGCCCACATCACGTTGATATGCCCCAACGCAGGAATTAACGACGCCGCCACCACCGGCCCAATGATGGTAAAACCAAGGTTATAGACCACCCAAAACAGCGAGGTGCCGATCCCTTGCTGGTGATTATCCAACTGGATGGTCAGGCGTACCAGGAAGGAGTAACAGACCAGCGGATACCCCACGCCACGCAGCATATAGGTCACGAGAATGGCGCCAAAATCATGGCTGGGTAGCGCAAAGTTCAGAAACGCGACGGAAGCCAGAAGATAGACGATAAAACCGGTAACCATCACCTTTTTAGGACCAAAAACGTCCACACAGACGCCGGATAGCCAGGAGGTGATCGCGACCACAATCCCATACCCGGCAAAAATCTGCCCGATATGCGCCTGATCAAATCCCTGCGTATTTAACCAGGCAGATAACCAGCTGTTCTCAATACAGCCGCCCAACATAAATAAAAATGTTCCCAGGTAGCTCCAGATAAACTTACCTGGTTTTATATAAAATGTCTGGGGCAGCGTTGCCTGCATTTCTTTCATTTTATTACCCTCGGTATAGAAAAGCTCTCACACTTTTCAGTGCGAGAGTTTATTCATTATTAACAGATGCAGTTAAAGATAAATATCGCTTGTTATTTTCACCGGCAGCCCGCTTTTTAATGATTGCTGCGCGGCAATAGCGATACGCTGGGCCAATAATGCGTCTTCGCCGGTACAGACAACCGGCGTATGATGCAGGACTGAATCAATAAAGTGTAATATTTCCGTTCGGTAAGCTTCGCGATAACGGACCGTGAAATCAGGAAGAGGATTTTTCATTATGCAGTGCTGGCTGTTGAAAACTTTCACCGTCGATTCACTAACGTTATCCGCATACGCCATCCCTTCTGAGCCAAAAACCTCCACCCGTTGGTCATAGCCATATACCGCCCGACGGCTGTTATCAATGAGCGCGTAGCCGCCGTTTCTGAAAGTCAGCATCACCGCAAGCGTATCAACATCATCAATATTTTTCAGGCTGGGATCAATCAGCGTATTGCCCTTAACATAGACTTCGCTGACTTCATCCTGCATCATAAAACGAGCCATATCAAAGTCATGCATGGTGAAGTCAAAAATCAGACCGCCAATACGTTTGATCAGATCATGGGGTAGCAGGTCCGGATCGCGGGAGGTGATTTTTATCATCTGGGGCCGACCAATCTTGCCGCTGCGCACCAGCTCAAAGACCTCGTGAAACTGAGGATCAAAACGGCGATTAAAGGCAACCTGCAGCGTCACCCCCTTCTCTTTCACTTTTCTCAGCACCGCCATTGAGGCCTGCTCATCTTCATTCATGCTGAGCGGTTTTTCACAAAAAATGTGCTTCCCCGCCTGCGCTGCCGCCGTGACGATCTCTTCGTGCATATCCGTTGAGGTGAAAATAAAAACTGCCTCTATATCATCACGCTGTAAAAGTTCCTGATAATTTTTATACCCTGAAGTTATATTTACCGAATAAAGCCAATCGCTCATCTCCTCAATAAAATAATCGGCGGCGCAGATAATATCTAATTGAGGCAGTAAATACATATTTTCAACATGCATTTTACCTACCCGACCAAGGCCAATAACACCACATCGAAGCTTTTTCATTCGTACCTCTTAATCTCATGAATAGTAAATTTAAAACCGCAAAAGAAAAGCATCCGTAGTTCTGCGAAAAACGGATCGTTTTATTTTGCCGTTCTGAAAAGCAAACAATGCGTTGACGCTGTATCGTTCAGGTTGCAGAACAATAACCACACTTCTGCAACCTGAACGACGGCAAATTAATCAGTACTGCCGGGCCTGTCCGATATGTTCCTCAAGCATACGCGCTACCGCCTGGATACGTTCGCTACGGGATACCTGCGCCCCGCCAACGCGCCACCAGCTCAGGTACTTATGCACCATCGTTTTGGGAAGCACTTTTATGTCTATCAGCGTGCTCACGGTCTGTTTACGAGCATCTTCCAACGCTTCATGCAGTTGTTCAATGGTGGTGACGCGATAGCTTTTACAGCCATATCCTTCAGCGATGCGAGCGAAATCGACTGGGATAAACCCGCCTTCCTGACGACCGCTCTCCTGCTGATGGAAACGAAACTCGGTGAAGTAACTGTCCATACCGTGTTCCATTTGCAGATTATTGATACAGCCGTTGGTCATGTTATCGAGCAAAATGACGGTAATCTTTTTCCCCATCTGGACGGAAGTGACCAACTCAGAGTGCAGCATCATGAACGAACCGTCGCCCACGAAGCTGTACACCTCGCGCTCCGGCTGCGCCAGCTTGGCCCCCAATGCGGCATTGACTTCGTAGCCCATACAGGAGTAGCCGTACTCGACGTGGTAATCATTCTCGCCGCGGCTTTGCCAGACACGCTGGAGGTCGCCCGGCAGGCTGCCCGCCGCCGCCACCACCAGCGCGTTTTCCGGCAACATCCGGTTAAGCACGCCCAACACGCGCGTCTGGGTCAGCCACGACCGCGTAATCTCATTAAACTCTTCAAACACCTTTTGAGTATCCATATGATCCTCAATTTCAGGTTTGAAGCCCTCTCCGCTATATTCCACAGCATAGACGCGCTCAACTTCCGCCATATATTGCGAGCGGACGCGGTGAATAGTCTCACCCCATTGCGAAGCATAATGCTCCTGGGCCAGCCGTTCGCTAAGCTGCGTCAGGGCGACGCGAGCGTCACCCTGCATCTGTACGCCATCCAGCTTGAAGACATCAAAGCGGCTAACGTTGATATTTAAGTAGCGCACGTCGGGATTCTGGAAGATCCACTTTGAGGAGGTGGTGAAATCGGTATAGCGCGTCCCCACACCGATAATCAGATCGGCTTCCTGCGCCAGCAGATTCGCCGCCAGTGAACCGGTTTCGCCAATCCCGCCGACGTTCAACGGGTGTGCAGAACTGAGCGCTCCCTTGCCAGCCTGGGTTTCAGCAATCGGCAGATGACAGCGTTCGGCAAATCTCAGCAGCGCCTCTTCAGCCTGCGAATACTTCACGCCCCCACCGCAAACGATCAGCGGCCGCTGGTGGCGGCGAATCAGCGCAACCGCCTCGTTCAGCATCGGCTCCGTCGGCGCGTGACGCTCAAGACGATAGACCCGGCGAGCGAAAAAATAATCCGGATAATCCCAGGCTTCACCCTGCACATCCTGTGGCAGGCAAAGCGTCACGGCCCCCGTATCCGCCGGATCGGTTAACACCCGCATCGCGCTGATACAGGCGCTCATTAGCTGTTCCGGACGCGTAATGCGATCCCAGTAGCGGCTAACTGCACGGAAAGCGTCATTGGTGCTCAGCGTCAGATCGTGTTCTTGTTCAACCTGTTGCAAAACCGGGTCGGGTTGACGAGATGCGTACACATCGCCCGGCAGCAAAAGCAGTGGAATACGGTTAGCCGTCGCGGTCGCCGCTGCGGTGATCATATTGGCGGCCCCTGGCCCCACTGAGGAGGTGCAGGCATAAATCTGATGGCGACGCATCTGGCGGGCAAATCCCGTCGCGATATGCGCCATTCCCTGTTCGTTACGCCCTTGATGAACGCTAAGTTGGCCACAGTCCTCTTCCAGCGCTTGCCCCAATCCGACGACGTTCCCGTGGCCAAAAATGGCGAAAATCCCTTTTACAAATTTGATTTCGCTGCCGTCTACGTCGATGTACTGATTATCAAGAAAGCGCACCAAAGCCTGCGCCATGGTCAACCTGATTGTTTTCATGTACCCCACCTGCTTTTATCAACCGTTCGGCTGTCGTTGCCTGCTTATGCATCGCTTCAGCCCCAAAAACACAGAGACTTATCATAGGATCAAAATTTCCGTTCTCACAATTATATGGAATTTATATTTCATTTATGGGAAGGAGATCAAAAAACGGTTAAAAAATTTCGCCATTTAGGCGTATTTTTCATGAAAATGAAATTTATCTTCCATGCGCTTTTAAAATAAATAAAGTATTAATAATCAATTAATTAACACAAAAAACACAACAGAAAACGATCATACGCGTTGCCCGGAAATGCCATTTCTGTGATCTTGTTCAAACAATAAATGAAAACATTATTTCCATTTTTATTGAAAATGAAATCACCAAACCTTAGTATGGGCAAAAATAACACCGTCTTCTGTTAGGGGATATGTCAATGAATAAAGCAGTCAGTAGTGAGCAAAAGCCGCTGGACGTTATCTGTCTGGGACGAGTCGCCGTTGATTTGTATGGTCAACAAATCGGGTCGCGGCTGGAGGATATGACGACTTTCGCTAAATATTTAGGGGGATCGTCAGGCAATGTTGCCTACGGCACGGCCATTCAGGGATTACGTTCCGCTATGCTGGCCCGCGTCGGCGATGAGCATATGGGACGTTTCGTTCGTGAAGAATTAAACCGCGTTGGTGTGGATACGCAGTGCCTGCTGTCGGATCGCGATCGTCTGACCGCGCTGGTGATCCTCGGCATTAAAGATCAGGACACCTTTCCTCTGATCTTCTACCGCGATAACTGCGCGGACATGGCGCTAACACCCGAGGATATCCGCGAAGATTACATCGCTTCTTCACGCGCATTAGCCGTCACTGGTACCCATCTTTCTCACCCCAATACGCGCGCCGCCGTTCTTAAAGCGCTGGAGTATGCGCAAAAACACGGGCTGCGGCGGGCGCTGGATATCGACTACCGCCCCGTACTGTGGGGCCTGACGTCGCTAGGAGACGGTGAAACGCGTTTCATCGCCTCATCACAGGTTACCGAACAGCTCCAGCAGGTATTGCGCCATTTCGATCTGATCGTTGGGACCGAAGAAGAATTCCATATCGCCGGCGGCAGTACCGACACGCTGACCGCCCTGCGGCGCGTCCGTCAGTTGACCCAGGCCGTACTGGTGTGCAAACGCGGCGCGCTGGGCTGCTCAGTCTTTGAAGGCAACATTGCCGATGACTGGTCGCAGGTGAAGATACATAGCGGCGTTCGCGTAGACGTTCTGAACGTTCTGGGCGCGGGCGATGCCTTTATGTCAGGACTGCTGCGGGGATACCTGAACGATGAAAGCTGGGAGCAAGCCTGCCGTTATGCAAACGCCTGCGGCGCGTTAGTGGTATCGCGCCACGGTTGTGCCCCCGCCATGCCAACCAAAAAAGAGCTGGACGACTACCTCGCGCGTGAACAATCCATCACCCGGCCAGACAAAGACCCGCGGCTGAATCACCTTCATCGGGTCACAACCCGTAAACAGCACTGGCCGGAGCTGTGCGTATTCGCCTTTGACCATCGCAAGCAACTGGTGGATATCGCAAATGAAGTCGGCGCCAGTGAATCCGCGATCCCCCCTCTGAAGATGCTACTGCTGGAAGGGGCGCGTCAGGCGGCGCTTGAGGCCGGTTTACAGAATAATAGCGGCATCCTTGCCGATACCACCTTTGGTCAGCAGGCGCTTAACGACGTGACCGGCCAGGGATGGTGGATTGGCCGACCGGTTGAGATGCCCGGTTCGTATCCGCTGAAGCTGGAACATGGCGATATTGGCTCTCAGCTTGTCAGCTGGCCGCAAGAGCACGTCGTGAAATGTCTGGTCTTCTATCATCCACTCGATGCAGAGTCGGTACGTCTTGAACAAGAGGCGCTCATTGACGAGGTTTACCGCGCCTGCTGCCAGTCTGGTCACGATCTGCTGCTGGAAGTCATCTTGCCGCGCGATGCGGCAGACCAAAATGAGCAATACTATCCTCAGATTGTGGAACGTTTTTATCAACTGGGGATCCTGCCGGACTGGTGGAAACTGCCGCCGTTAAGCCCAGATCGTTGGCGAGAAATCAGCCAGCATATTGAGCATTATGACCCTGAATGTCGCGGTATATTGATACTTGGCCTGGACGCACCGGAAAGCGAGTTGAAGTCAGGATTCGCCGCAGCAGCGGATATGCCCTGGGTGAAAGGTTTCGCCGTCGGCCGGACCATCTTTGGCGAACCGTCACGCCAGTGGTTAGGCGGCCAGCTTAACGATGAACAGCTCATCGCAACGGTGAAACAAAAATACCGCATGCTTATTGACTACTGGCGCGAATACCGCTCGGCACGTTAATGCCTGCCTCATCACGCCCCGTGTCTGCATCGGACAAGGGGCGTGTTCAAGGACGATTCCATGCCAGCTCTCACACAACATTCCACATCGATCACGCTGTTTCGCATCAGCGCCGCGATGTTTCTCAACTATCTGACTATTGGCATCCCGTTAGTCATGCTGCCGCTGTACGTTCAGCAGCAGTTGCATCTGAGCGATCTGTTGATCGGTATCGCGGTAGGCAGCCAGTTTATCGCCACCTTGCTTACCCGGGGCGCCGCGGGTCGAAAAGCCGACACGTCAGGCGGACGTCGGACGGTTATCACCGGTCAGTTCTACTGCGCCGCATCAGGTCTGCTGATGCTGGTCAGTCTAATCGCTCACCCGGTTCCGCTGCTCGCATGGGCCATACTGATTGTTGGTCGTGTGCTGCTGGGCATCGGTGAAAGTTTCATTTTGACCGGTAATTTAACCTGGGGGATGTGGCTGGCGGGCTCGACCCACGCGGGTCAGGTTATTTCCTGGAACGGCATGGCGACCTACGGTGCGCTGGCTATCGGCGCGCCGCTGGGGCTGTCGCTTTACGCCAGGGCCGGCCTGGCGCTTCCGGCGCTCCTCGTCGTGCTGTTGCCGATCATCGCCAGCGGAGCCATCTATGGCATTCCGGGGAATATCCCAACAGCCCGTCCCCGCGTGCCAGTGCTACGGGTAGTCGGCCTGGTGTGGCGGCCCGGAACAGGGCTTGTGCTCCAGGGCATTGGTTTTGCCACCCTAAGCGCGTTTACCGCCCTCTGGTTCAACGAGCGTCACTGGGATAACACCGGTTTTGCGATGACGCTATTTGGCATTGCGTTTATCGCTGTCCGCTTTTTCTGCGCCAAATTTCCCGACCGTTACGGCGGCGCCACGGTCGCAACCTTTTCACTACTGGTAGAGGGGACCGGACTGGCGGTAATGTGGGCCGCTCCGTCAGCAGGCGCTGCGCTGATTGGCGCGGCGATTACCGGCTGCGGCTGTTCGCTGATGTTCCCATCGCTGGGCGTAGAGGTTGTGCGCAGAGTGCCACCGGAGATTCGTGGTACGGCCCTCGGCGTCTGGTCAGCGTTTCAGGATCTGGCCTACGGATTTACCGGACCAATAGCGGGCCTGCTGACGCCGTTTATCGGCTATCAGCAGGTCTTTCTTCTGGCCGCGGCCTGCGCGCTGCTGGGCGCGGCGGTTGTCCATCTCCTGCTGCGGCAACATTAAGCAGTTAAGAAGGGGCGAGTCTTTTCCGCCCCTATCGCAAAGACTTCGCTGGCCGCCATCTGCCAGTAGCCAGGGTTAAACAGTTCCAGCGAACAGATCCCCTCATAGCCCTTCTGCACTAGCTCATGCGTGATCTCATGCAGTGGGATCACGCCGTTGCCAGGAAACAGACGATGGCAATGCTCCAGCGTTGCCAGCGGCAGATTATCGGCGTCATCAATATGGTAAACGAAGATCTTTTCCACAGGGATCTGGCGAAGCGTGGTCAGATCCCGCCATTGATCGTGCAGGTAAAGATTAAAGGCATCGACGACCAGCCCGACGTTACTGCGATCGACCGCATCTACGATCTCCATCGCCATGGCAAGACTGCGCACACAGCATCCTGCGGAACCGATCGGCTCAAAGGCCAGCCGCATCTGGCTTTCTTCCGCCACTGCCGCCATCTCGCGCAGACGCTTCACTGAATCTTTCACCGTTTCCCCTGGCGGAAAATTTCCCCCCTGACGAATGGTGGGCACCACGACCAGACAATCCCCCCCCACCACTGAGCCAGCATGGCAGGCGAAAGCCAACTGCCGCCGTTTCTCCGCCCAGCTTTCGCTATCACAAAACGTAATGTCTTCCAGCGAATTGTAGCCCCAGGGCTTAAGGTGGCCGACGGCGAAAATGTCTGCCAGCTCGCTTAACGTATGTTTCTGCAACCACTCCTGCAACATATCCAGACGGATTTCGATGTAGTCATAGCCAAAACGTTCCGCCAACACAACATCCTGTGCCAGCGTGGAGTTTCGCATACAGGTCGCTTCATTAAATCCCAGCTTCATCATTCAGATCGACTCCTGCCGCCATAGCAACGTACTGGCGCCTGACGGCGGCAGCGTTAACGCGATCTCTTTATCGCCATCCAGCACCCGGCAACGCCTTTCCTGGACATCGCGGTTATACACCACCAGCACACGCTCGCCGTCGGGATTCACAAATCCCACCTCTTCCAGAAGATTATCGTAACTTGAAGAAAGCATGACCCTCGCCCCCGGACGCACATAGCGGCAGAAGTGGCCAATACCATACCAGGAGTGGTTACGCCGCAGCACGTCGTTTTGCGCATCGTATTGAATGGGCGCTTCACACAGATTACCCTGATGATTCGGCCCACCCTCACTGTTCAACAGCAGATTCCAGTCGATAAACCCGCTACAACCCGATTTGAAATTACCAATCATGTCATGGAGATAGGTATGCCAGTGGCGAATCTGGCTACCGGCATCGCTCTCCATTGGCACACAGCCTTCGGAAAACAGGAGTTTTTTATCCGGCAGGCACTGGGCCAGATACTGTATTTGCGAAAAATGGTCGCCGGTATACCAGTGGAATGCCAGCCCGTTAATTCCCTTATAATTAGCTTCGTCAGCAAAGGCGCGTTCAGCCCAGTCTACCAGGCCATCTTTATCGTGATCCCAGATATAGATCTCCATCTCATCCATACCCTGCCGGGCGAGGCGCGGACGCAGATACTGCACGGCAAAGGCTGTCTCCTCTTCCACGCTATACAGACAGGAGTCCCAGGTTTTTACCGCCACCGGCTCATTCTGCACGGAGAGCGCCTGCACATTAATGCCGTGGCGGCGGTATTCCAGCAGGTAGTTGATAATGATATCGGCCCAGTCGGCGTAGCATTCGCGCCGCAGCTTGCCGCCACCGTTCATATCGTTATTAGTTTTCATAAACGCCGGCGGACTCCACGGCGAAGCCATCAGCTTCATGTGTGGATTTAACCGCAACGCCCCGGAAATCAGCGGTATTAAATGCGCTTCATCGCGGGAAAAGGAGAGCCGTCCCTGCTGCAGGTCAGCGCTGGAATCGACATACGCGTAATTGCCCAGGGAAAAATCACAGCTCTGAATTGGCATCCGCGCCAGAGTGTAATTATGTTCCTGATCAGAAAAATAAAGGGAAAGAAATTGCGCCTTCGTCTTTTCGCTCATGCTGTTGAATACCACGCCCGCACCTTCGGTAAAGCTGCCGCCGAATCCGTCAATCTGCTGTAACGTGTGGCGCGGTAAGACGCTGATTAATTCACTGCAATCACGCTGACGATGCGAAAAAGAGACCGCACGATCAACAAGGAATTGCTGACGATACGGATCGGAAGAGATGAGTCTGCCTTTCATAGGGAAGTTCCGGATAAAAGAAGATAATAAATTGTGATATGCCGGATAGGACGCTTAAGCATCGCTATCCGGCAGAAGGTTTTAATACGCGGAAGGTTTATTTGTAGAAATCAGGTTTTGAGGGTAATTCAACAATCTCGGTATTCCCTGTTTCCTGAGACTTCACGCAGGCATCAGCGGTAACCGCAGCCAGATAACCATCCCATGACGTTGGGCCTGCCGGCGGCAATCCTGCGTTCAGGCGATCGAAGAAATCCTGGAACTCAATGTCGTAGGCATCAATAAAGCGCTGTTTCCAGTCAACCAGGATGTCGGTGCTATACTTCGCCGCTTTCCGTACCGCGGCGCTGGCGACGGTTGGCAGCTCCGCCATTCCTTTCTCGCCGGTAACATCGCAGTGAATGTCGTAGCCATACTGGCAGTTCACAAATACTTCAACCACAATATTGATGCCGGAGGTGGTTTCCATTACAACCAGCTGCGGATCACGCAGAGTGGTCACCAGGCTGGACTGACGCGGGAAGTAAACCTTAACGGTTTTATAATCTTCGTTAAGCAGCCAGTGCATAACGTCAATTTCATGAATCAATGTTTCATAGATAGCCTGTGGCGTTTTGTATTCTGGCACCGTGCTGGCATTGTAATGACGTCCATGAACCATTAATGGCTGACCGATTTCGCCGCTGTCGATAATATTTTTCAGCTGAACGTAACCTTTGTCGTAGCGGCGCATAAAACCAATCTGCACCATGCGCTTACCATTTTTCTGCTCTGCTTCAATCACACGCTGACAATCCGCAGCCGTCACCGCTAACGGTTTTTCGCAGAAAACATATTTGTTAGCATTTAGCGCGGCAACGGCCACATCGGCGTGCGCCTCATTTGATGCGGTAATGATGACCACTTCAACGTCTTTATCATTAATCAGATCGTGATAGTCATTATAATCTTTGGCTTCGATCGCATACTTATCCAGCGCCGCCTGCGCCCTACCCGCGACGATATCACATACGGCAACAACCTCTACACCCGACACGGTGTTGGCCAGACGTCTTAAGTGATCGGAGCCGATCATGCCGATACCTACAATACCTGCTTTTAAAGTCATTTTCTGTTTCCTTTTCAATTAAAGATAATTTTTCAGTAACTCATCAATATGCTTTTTACCTTTTTGCGCATATTCCAATGGGTTATATTTCTTAGGATCCTGCTCGGCCTCAACAACAATCCAGCCAGAATATTGATGCCCGACCAGATAAGCTAATACGGATTTAAAATCAATATTTCCATCGCCGGGGACGGTAAACACACCATCAAGGAAAGAATTGAGGAATGATTTCTTCGCGAGGCGACATGCTTTGAGTTTTTCATTACGCACATCTTTAAAATGAACGTGTTTAATACGATCAAAATGTTTACTCAGTAGCGGCATGACATCGCCGTCAGAAACATATATATGCCCGGTATCAAACAGCAGATGTACAAATTGCGGATCGGTATTCTCCATGAGTCGATCCACTTCTGGCAGAGTCTGCACACCGGTGCCCATATGATGATGGAAAGCGAGCTTCAGCCCGTGCGCATTGGCAATTTTCCCAAGCGCATTAAGTCCTTCGCATAAAAGCTGCCATTCGCTGTCGCTGAAGTTAGGCTTCTCTGTATAAACACACTTATCGATAATACCTTGAATACTATAAGTTTGTTCAGAAACAACGGCGACATATGCATGTATTGCCTGCAAATAAGCACAATGCTGTTCAAAAGCATTCATCGCAGATGCAATACCATCGCGAATAATAAAGGAAGAAAACCACTGGCCTGGTATTTCCAGTCCGCGAAGCATTAACTCTTTATTTAACTCAGCAGGATCCTGCGGATAACAACCGCCAACTTCCGTCCCGGAAAAACCGGTGAGCGCGGCATCACTAAGTATTTGTTTATATGTATTTTCTTTACCAATCTCAGGAATATCATCATTGCGCCAACCGATAGGCGCAATCCCCAACTTAATGCTCTTTTTTACATTGTACATGTTGCTGGCTCCCACTTAATGAAACGCTTTTACTGCATACCGCGATGCAAATTAACCTTTGATGGACAACATATTACTTTTTGTAGCCTGAAAAACTTTATCTATCCTGGTTGAAGAAGTGGGATAAATGCGTCAGGTATCACAAAAAAATCATCACTCTTTAATGATATTGCCAGACTTTTCGCGCTATAGATAAACGCATAAAATATACCGACAAATAAAAAATGGCCGCAGTATTGCGACCATTCTCATGACGATTAAATTTTAGCAAGCATTAATATTCAAATAATAAATAATTAGCTTTACGATAGTCCTTTCGATATTGACCGGGTGTTTTCCCCACTTTATTTTTGAAGTAATTCTGAAAATGACTAAGGTTGCTAAAGCCAACACGATAAGCAATAGAGGTGATCTTTTCGCGCCCGCCTTCATCCGTGGTTAGTAACGATTGCGCCTCCCCCAGCCTACGTTTTATCAGGTAATCCATCGGTGAATAACCATAGCGGCGTTTAAATTCATGGGAAACATAATAAGGACTGACATTAAATTTCGTCGCCAGTGTATCCAGCCGAATTGGCTCATAGAAATTGCGATCAATATAGGATTTTATTGAATCAAGTAAATTTTCATGGCGCTGTATGGCATCGTTACCTGTGCGCAATAAGACATTTCCCTCAATGTATTTGAGTACTACCTGGGTCAATAGCTGCGCCATTGCTGGCCCTTCTACCGCATGCTGATTAATAACGGTAAACACGGAGCTCATCAGTTTTTCCACCGTCGCATAATGGTGATACAGTGGAATAACCGGCACAATATCATCCGGTATTAGCGCATTCTCACGTAGACCCGGACACGAAATATTGTTAATCCCACAACAAATAGTGCCAATTGGCCGCCCGCTTTCCAGATACTCATCATGCACCACCTGGCTGTTATAAATGACCAAGTCGCCTTTACGAACCGGGTAGATGCGATCGCCAATGAAATACTCCCCGTCTCCTTCGGTGATAAGAATCAGTTCAACGGTCTGTGGGTGCATATGCATGAACCGGACAAACGGACCATTGCTCTCACTGACCTGACTCACATACGCCAACTGGGGCTGAGCCTTATTCTCTCGTTCTGAAGGACAGAAGCACAAGCGCATGATTTACCCTCCAATATCCGAAACTGTGGTGCCGAAACACCCCTGAAATTTGAATTTTTATACCACACCAAATGAAACAAAAATGCTATATAGATCATAATTTTTTCCAAATCTTTCCTCATCACAACAGACAACCATTGATACCACACCAAATAAAAACAATAAAAATCAATAAGTTAATTAGGTTTTTGATTTCTTACTGCACATACCCTCGTATAAAAATCAGTCGTCAAATTTTCAAAATAAAATTTCATAAAAATAAATTTGAAATTTTTAATCCTAAAATTTACATTGAATACGGTATGCGTTTTAGGCTGAAGATAACCAGGCTTTCCTGTGACCGCTCAGTCAGAACGTCGTCAACATCGGTTTAAGAGGATAAAAAAGAGATGGAAACAGTCGGCAATTTTATTCATGGTAAAACGACACTGAGCAGCAGCGGCGAGACGCTACCGGTGACTAATCCGGCCACCGGTAAAGTAATTCGTCAGGTCACCCAGAGCACCCGAGAGGAGATGCTGGCGGCAATTCAAAGCGCACATGAGGCTTTTCCGGCATGGAGTAAAATGACTCCGCTACGCCGGGCACGTATCCTTTTTGAATTCAAAGTATTACTGGAAAAGCATCGGGACGAACTGGCGGCGCTGATCGTCAGCGAGCATGGCAAGGTCTGGTCAGATGCGCTTGGCGAACTGACGCGCGGCATAGAGGTTGTCGAATTTGCCTGCGGGATCCCGCACCTCAGCAAAGGAGAGTACTCCTTTAACGTCGGCTCAGGCGTTGACAGCTTTTCATTAATGCAGCCGCTTGGGGTTGTGGCAGGCATCACACCGTTTAACTTCCCGGCAATGGTGCCTATGTGGATGTTCCCGGTTGCTCTGGCTTGCGGCAATACCTTCGTCCTGAAGCCGCCCGCACTGGTGCCGTCCGCATCGTTACGTATGGCGCAGCTTCTGCAGGAGGCTGGCCTGCCGGACGGCGTGTTTAACGTTGTTCACTGTGGCAATGAGGCGGCTAGCCTGTTGACCAGCGACCCTCGCGTACAGGCCGTCAGCTTTGTCGGTTCCTCCGCTGTCGCGGAACATATCTATACCACCGCCAGCGCCCATGGCAAACGCGTACAGGCCTTCGGGGCCGCCAAAAATCACGCAATCGTCATGCCGGATGCAGACCTGGACGCCACCGTCAACGCCATTATGGGCGGAGCATTTGGTTCCGCGGGCGAACGCTGTATGGCGCTGCCGATAGTAGTCGCGGTGGGCGATGAAACGGCGGACCGTCTGATCAAACGCCTGAAACCGCTGATTGCGGCGCTACGTATCGGCCCGGGAGAGCTGCGCGGCAAAGATGAAAATGAAATGGGCCCGGTTGTTTCACGTGCTCATCAACAGAAAGTGTTGGGTTACATCGACAAAGGGGTTAGCGAGGGAGCAACTCTGGTCATGGATGGCCGCAACTATAGCGTGGCGGGATATCCTGAAGGCTTTTATGTCGGCGGCACTCTGTTTGATAACGTCACGCCTGAGATGACCATCTGGCGTGAAGAAATTTTTGGCCCGGTTCTCGGAATTGTGCGCGTCCCGGATTATGCCACCGCCATTAGCACGGTAAACTCCCATGAATTCGGCAACGGCAGCGTGATTTTCACCACCAACGGTCACTATGCGCGCGAATTCGCCCAGTCGGTTGAAGCCGGGATGGTCGGTATTAATATTCCAGTTCCGGTTCCGATGGCATTTCACTCTTTTGGCGGCTGGAAGCGCTCGGTGTTTGGCGCCCTGAACGTCCATGGGCCGGATGGCGTGCGCTTCTATACCCGGATGAAAACCGTTACCTCGCGTTGGCCGAACGGACAGCAGATCGTATCGGAGTTCAGTATGCCGACTCTCGGTTAATACGCTTTCAGGAAGGAGAAGATTATGGCCAACTTGCTGAGTACCTGTACCTCTGAGTCGGGAAATATCCAACACATTTCCCCTCAAAATGCAGGCTGGGAGTATGTCGGTTTTGATGTCTGGCAGTTGAAGGCTGGAGAGTCGATAACCCTGCCGTCCGATGAGCGTGAACGCTGTCTGGTGCTGGTTGCCGGGCTGGCCAGCGTTAAGGCCGACGACAGTTTTTTCTATCGGATTGGTCAGCGCATGAGTCCGTTTGAACGCATTCCGGCTTATTCGGTTTACCTCCCCCATCATACGGAGGCGAAAGTGACAGCCGAAACCGACCTTGAGCTGGCCGTATGCAGCGCGCCGGGATTCGGAGAGCTTCCGGTACGTCTGATCTCGCCACAAGAGGTCGGGGTAGAGCATCGGGGAAAAGGGCGCAATCAGCGCCTGGTGCATAACATCCTTCCTGATAGCCAGCTCGCCGACAGCCTGCTAGTCGTTGAAGTGTACACTAATGAAGGCGATACCAGCTCCTGGCCCGCGCACAAGCACGATACGGCAGTTGAAGGCCAGGAGACCTATCTGGAAGAGACGTACTATCACCGTTTCAATCCACCTCAGGGATTCTGCTTACAGCGCGTCTACACCGACGATCGCAGCCTGGATGAATGTATGGCGGTCTATAACCGGGATGTAGTGAAAGTACCTAAGGGCTACCACCCGGTTGCCACCATCGCGGGTTACGATAACTACTATCTGAACGTGATGGCCGGCCCGCTACGAAAATGGCGTTTCACCTGGGAAGAGAACCACGCGTGGATTAACTCACCAGACTACCCGCGATAACACTTCGTTGAGTGGTACTTTGCCAGCCGTCCTCTGCGGCTGGCTTTTTTATTCAACTCTGCGCCACACACGCTCATAAGATCGCTATCCGCCTTCTCTTAAATTATTTCCCTGTTTTGTATATAGCGTATTTACGGCACGGCCCCCACCAGGAATACGCAATAAAATAATGATGCAGAAGAAGACTTACCCTATTTGCCGATATTATTATGGATCAAGTAGTTACGTAGAGGTGGTAAACACTGGGGAGGTTTCAACAGGGTATATCCTGTGCGCACTCGCCGGAGGGAGTAAAGGTTGTGTAACCAGCGGAGAATATCTCTGGATATTCTCCGCTAATATTGGAGAGGTATCAGGCTATTACATCGCGACGTTTCCCCTGAATTTCACGCAGCTTGTTCTCGGCCAGCTGTTCAATTTCTGTTAGCGGCACCCCTTTTGTTTCCGGCACATAACGAGAAATAAAGACATAGCAGACCAAATTAAAGACGACAAAAATCCACATCGAAAAAGCGCCGCCGAAGGTCTCCTGCAGCCAGGCGTTATCATTTATGACCGGGAACAACAGTGAGATGAGGAAGTTGGCTATCCACATCAGACTCACCGCCAGCCCCATCCCAAAACCTTTTATCTTTTCAGGGAAAACCTCAGAAATCAGTACCCATGCGCCAACGCTCCAGCTGACGGCAAACAGCAGCATAAAAAACAGGATGCCAAAGATGGTAATGTAGCCTGTATCGTGGGTGTACAAACCGTATGACGCGATCAACAGGCCGACAATTGAGCCGATGGTACCAATTTTCATAATCGGTATACGGCCATAGCGGTCGAACAGGATCATGCCGATAAAACTGCCCACCACATTACATACCGCGATAAAAATGGTCTGGAACATAACCACTTCGGTACTGCTGTTCTGCAACACCAACGGCGCATAATAGTTCATTACGTTAACGCCTGTGAACTGTTGCAAAACGGCGATACAGCATCCAACCAACAGAATATAGCGGAGCACCGGCGAGCTTTTCAGGTTGGTGCGTTCTCCCCCGGCGACGTTGTCCTGTGGACGTACGGTTTCTTTCATGCTGTCAAAAATAGCGGCCACATCTGTGGCCGTTAATCCACTGTAGATCCGGGTAAGCACCTTTATCGAACGAGCTTCGCTGCGGTTGTTACGGGCGCACCATGCCGGTGATTCGGGTAGGAAAAGCGTAATCGCTAACATCGCAATGGAGGGTACCACTTGGGCAAAAAGCATAGTCTTCCAGCCCTGGGAAACCAGCACATCAGCAGGCATTCCTTTTGCTATCAGATAGTTGACTATAAACACGATAACCTGGCCAGATACCACGGAGATATTGTAAATGCCCAGCGCTTTGCCGCGAATTTCAGCAGGCGCCAGTTCAGACATATACATGGTGGATGCCGTTCCGGCCATCCCAACCGCAAAACCACACACAATGCGGGAAAGGGAGAAGATCATGAACGATTCACTCATCGCCGCCCCTAAGGAAGAAGCGATAAAAATGATCGCAATGATCAGAAGCGCAGGTTTACGCCCCAGTCTATCGGCAATTTTTCCACCGACCAGCGCGCCGATGATACAACCAATCACGATACTGGAAACGGCCCATCCGGTCTCGGTTGGCGTCAGTTGGTAATACTGCTGTAAAGGCAATACCACCCCGGTAATCACCGCCGTTGAATAACCAAACATCAATCCAGCCAGCGCCGCAATACAACACAGGACGTACACATAGGCCGAATTGTACTTACTTCTCTGAGACATAATCCCTCCCTTGCCTGTTGAGGAAACAACACACCAATGAAATTTTTCATTTTATTTTTGCATTCATTAGAAGAAAAATTCCATGCAAAAGATCACGAAATGGAGATATTCCAGGAAAGAACAAAAAGTACGGCCCCTGACAAATTGAGTTCAGGCATTGTCACGAAAGCAATAAAACCAAGTAAATTCATCAATATAGATGAGAGCACTGCGCAAAACGCAGCATCTTAACGATAAAAAACGCCAGGATTATGAAATTCGAAATGTGATACTCATAACAAAACATAAGTTTCATTATTGATCGCTTTGAAATTAAAACATAGGTTGTGAAACGAGAGTTCTCAATAGCTATAAGATCGTCGGCAGAGCTACGGCAATGACCGACATAAGATGAATTTGTCTATTTGTTCACTAAATTCAAACAGATAGATGAAGTTTATTCTGGAGATAATCTACCTATGTCCACATCAGATAGTTGTTATAATACGGGTTACATATTACGCATCTGCGCGATTGCCGCATTGGGCGGAATATTATTTGGCTACGATACTGCTGTTATTTCAGGTGCGATTGGTTCACTGACCAGCTACTTTCATCTATCTCCTGCTGAGACCGGCTGGGCGGTTTCCTGCGTTGTGGTGGGGTGCGTTATTGGTTCGTTTAGCGCCGGATATTTATCCAAACGTTTTGGACGCAAGAAATCATTGATGGTTTCAGCGCTGTTATTCACTATTTCCGCAGTGGGCACCTCCCTCTCCTACACGTTCACCCATTTTGTGATTTATCGCATTATCGGTGGACTGGCAGTCGGCCTGGCGGCAACAGTATCACCGATGTATATGTCTGAAGTCTCACCGAAAAACATGCGCGGCAGAGCATTAAGTATGCAGCAGTTCGCTATCGTTTTCGGTCAGATTCTGATCTTCTACGTTAACTACAAAATAGCATCGATTGCAGCGGATACCTGGCTCATTGAACTTGGCTGGCGCTATATGTTTGCTGCGGGTATTATTCCCTGCATTTTGTTCTGTATTTTAGTCTTTTTAATCCCGGAATCTCCCCGCTGGATGATGATGATTGGTCGCGAGGAGGAGACGCTAAAAATACTGACCAAAATATCCAACGAAGAACATGCCAGACATCTTCTTGCCGATATAAAAACCTCACTGCAAAACGACCAACTAAACGCCCATCAAAAACTCAATTACCGCGACGGGAACGTGCGTTTCATCCTGATTCTGGGCTGCATGATCGCTATGCTGCAACAGGTAACAGGGGTTAACGTCATGATGTATTACGCGCCAATCGTCCTTAAGGATGTGACCGGTAGCGCCCAGGAGGCCCTGTTCCAGACAATCTGGATCGGCGTGATTCAGCTTATCGGTTCCATTATTGGCGCAATGATTATGGATAAGATGGGGCGTTTGTCGCTGATGCGTAAAGGCACTATTGGCAGCATCATCGGCTTGTTGCTCACCTCATGGGCGCTGTACAGCCAGGCAACCGGTTATTTCGCGCTATTCGGTATGCTGTTCTTTATGATTTTCTACGCGCTTTCCTGGGGCGTGGGCGCATGGGTGCTTATTTCTGAAATATTCCCTAACCGGATGAGGTCGCAGGGAATGAGTATTTCGGTCGGATTTATGTGGATGGCAAACTTTTTAGTTTCGCAATTCTTCCCGATGATTAATGAAAACCCGTATTTACTTTCGCATTTCCACGGCGCATTTCCAATGTGGATATTTGCCATCTGCTGCATCTTCAGTTACTTCTTTATCTGCCGTTACCTGCCGGAAACAAAAGGCATTTCGCTGGAGAAAATGGAGAGCGTAGTGTTAGCAAAACGCAGAAAAAAACTGCAGCCAATTCAAACCGAACGTTATTCTGATTAAGTTTCACCACAATGCCGATGATCGCTAAATACGATCATCGGCTTGTTTTTTTACTCCGTCGCCAGCGCCAGTGAAACCGCTAACGTTTGCGCCAGACACATGGACGCGACCTGAGAACGGAAACCATCGACCTGCGCTTCACGTACCACAAAACAGACTTCACTGAACGCTGCCAGCGGGCTGACCTGGCTATCGGTTATCGCAATATGGTGCGCACCGCGTTTCGCGCCAAGCTCGACTAATTCCACCACTTCCTGCGCGTAAGGCGAGTAGCTGATGGCAATAACAACATCGTCAGGGCTGACCATACTTAGCTGTTCAGAGAACATTCCGCCAATACCGTCAATTAAAAATGCCCGTCTCTCCAGATGACGCAATGCGTAGGTTAAATAACTGGCCACGCTAAACGAACGACGTAATCCAATCACATAAATATTGTCGGCTTTCGCTAACAGATTGACCGCCGCATCCAACTGCTCATTTTTAATCTGCACCGGTAATTGTTGTAATACCTGTGCATTCACCATTGAAAATAGCTTCAGAATTTCACCCGGCTTTTCCGGGGTAGGTTCCCCTTCATCCGCATTTTTCTGTCTGAACAGACGCGCCCGCTCGGTATAGCTTACTGTTTCCTCCATCAGGTGCTGGCGAAATACCTGTTTCATTTCATTAAATCCGCTAAAACCAAACGCATTAGCAAAACGAATCAGTGTCGAAGGGGGAACATCGGCATGTTGCGCGATGGAAGCGACCGTGTCAAAAGCAACGCTATTACTGTTATCCAGAATATACTGAGCAACTTGTTTAAGACGTTTGCTAAGGCTGTCATAGCGACTGCGGATATCATCCTGCAGTAAGGAAAGTTGAGTTTGATGTTTAGACATGCATGATACTCTAAAAGAACGAAAATTTCGTAAATAACAATATTAGCACAAATGAACTGAACATACAGTTAACAACATTCAAATTGCGCTGTGGTTACCTTCAGTACAGAATTTGCTGGCGGGCTGGGTTCTGAGCAATCTGAATCTGACCGCATAAATGCGACAGGATCAGCATTGTTATGACTGGACGATGCCCGCAGCCAGGCGGCATCGCAAACGTTGAAAGGCAGAAGATGACGTTTATAAATCACGAAACCTTCATCTGTTATTGCGAACTGGCTCTTTTCGTCCCGCATACGGCAACCGGCGGAACACTCTTAGTGTATTACACTGATTACTTTAAGGATATGCGTCTACTCTTTTTCAATACTGAGCGGCAAATGATTTTTCAGTATTGCTTTAACGTCTCCCGGCGAGCGGAATGCGCTTTCGATGGCAAGATGCCCCATATAAAACAGCCAGCCACAAAGCTGGCTGACCGCATAGTCATTTAATACGCTGTTACGTTCTGAGCTTTTTTCGCCAGCCCATCCAGCAATTTCTGATGGATGCCGCCGAAACCGCCGTTGCTCATCACCAGGATGTGATCGCCAGGCTGTGCGGTTTTCACCACCATTTCCGCCAGCGTATCGACATCGCCACTCCAGTGAGCAGGCTGTACGCAGGCTTCAGCGACTTCCGCCACTTGCCACGGAATATGCGGCGGCTGCAGCAGGAACACTTCATCCGCACGCCCTAACGACGGTGCCAGGTCATCCTTGCATAACCCCATCTTCATCGTGTTAGAACGCGGCTCCAGCACTGCGATAATGCGCGCGGTGCCGCCCACTTTACCGCGCAGCGCCGCCAGCGTGGCCAGAATTGCCGTCGGGTGATGAGCAAAATCGTCATACACCGTCACGCCGTTCGCTTCGCCGCGCAGTTCCAGACGGCGGCGGGCGTTAATAAATGACCCCAGCGCGCTGGCCGCTTCAGCGGGCGCGACGCCCACGTGGCGCGCGGCGGCAATCGCCATCAGACCGTTGTGCATGTTATGTTCGCCGACCAGGCCCCATTTCACATCGCCGACTTTTTCGCCGTCCAGCCACACTTCCCACTCGGAAGCATCCGTAGTCAGCTTCTTCGCCTGCCAGTGTCCCTGCTCGCCCACCAGCTCCTGCTCGCTCCAGCAGCCCAGCGCCATGGTCTGTTTCAGGTTGATGTCGTTTTCCGGCCAGATGATGCGCCCCTGCCCCGGCACGATGCGCACCAGATGGTGAAACTGCTTCTGGATCGCTTTCAGATCGTCGAAGATGTCGGCATGATCAAACTCAAGGTTGTTGAGGATCAGTGTCCGCGGGCAGTAATGCACAAATTTAGAACGTTTATCAAAGAACGCGCAGTCGTACTCATCCGCTTCGATAACAAAGAACGGGCTCTCGCCCAGGCGCGCGGAAACCTCAAAGTTACCCGGTACGCCGCCGATCACGAAGCCCGGTTTGTACCCGCAAGCTTCCAGTATCCAGGTCGCCATGCCTGCGGTCGTGGTTTTGCCGTGGGTACCGGCGACCGCCAGTACCCAGCGGTCGCGCAACACAAAGTCATGCAGCCACTGTGGACCAGACATAAAGGGAATGTTTTTTTCCAGCACCGCTTCCACGCACGGATTCCCGCGCGTCATCGCATTACCGATAATCACCAGATCCGGCTGCGGATCGAGCTGGCTGGCGTCATAACCCTGGATCAGATCAATGCCTTGCTTCTCAAGTAAGGTACTCATCGGCGGATACACATTGGCGTCCGAACCCGTTACTTCATGACCAAGCGAGCGAGCCAGCATCGCCAGCCCCCCCATGAAAGTGCCACAAATTCCCAAAATATGAATGCGCATACGTCACTATCCTTTTTTTATCTGCGAGCCATTTTACGCACATGTCTGGCAAGTGAGAAACGCATTTCAGGTAAATCTGTACTTTGCTGGCGCGATTCACCTGAGCGCATCATCTGAAATGTTTGTTAAGATTGTTACGGTCGCTTTACTCCAATCAATTGCAGGGAAAGTGTTATGAAAACGTTAGGTGAATTTATTGTCGAAAAGCAGCACGAGTTCTCTCAGGCTACCGGTGAGCTCACTGCTTTGCTGTCGGCAATAAAATTGGGCGCCAAGATCATCCACCGCGATATCAACAAGGCCGGTCTGGTCGATATCCTGGGTGCCAGCGGTGCTGAGAACGTACAGGGCGAGGTTCAGCAGAAACTCGATCTGTTCGCGAACGAGAAACTGAAAGCTGCACTAAAAGCGCGCGATATTGTAGCGGGCATCGCATCGGAAGAAGAGGACGAAATCGTCGTCTTTGAAGGCTGCGAACACGCGAAATATGTGGTGCTGATGGACCCTCTGGATGGCTCTTCTAACATCGACGTTAACGTCTCTGTCGGTACGATTTTCTCGATTTATCGCCGCGTGACGCCCGTCGGCACGCCGGTCACCGAAGAAGATTTCCTGCAACCCGGCAACAAACAGGTCGCTGCGGGATATGTCGTGTATGGCTCGTCCACCATGCTGGTTTACACCACTGGCTGCGGCGTACATGCTTTCACCTACGATCCGTCGTTGGGCGTGTTCTGTCTGTGCCAGGAACGTATGCGTTTCCCGGAAAAGGGTAAAACCTACTCCATTAACGAAGGCAACTACATTAAATTCCCGAATGGCGTGAAGAAGTACATCAAATTCTGCCAGGAAGAGGATAGTTCAACAAGTCGCCCTTATACCTCACGTTACATTGGCTCTCTGGTGGCCGATTTCCACCGCAACCTGCTGAAAGGCGGCATCTATCTCTACCCCAGCACCGCCAGCCATCCGCAGGGAAAACTGCGTCTGCTGTATGAATGCAACCCGATGGCGTTCCTCGCGGAACAGGCCGGCGGCAAAGCAAGCGATGGTAAAGAACGTATTCTGGATATCATTCCGGAAAGCCTTCACCAGCGCCGCTCGTTCTTCGTCGGCAACCGCCATATGGTTGACGATGTGGAACGCTTTATCCGCGAATACCCGGACGCGTAATTTTTACCACCATGCGGAATAACGCATGAAGCCGCCATTGGGCAATAACATGTCCGATGGCGGCGTTGCCTTATCAGGCCCGTGATTTTTCCGGTTCTTAACCTTTGTCGTTTATGCTCCGCAACGACGCGCCAGATGAGGCGGAAACGAAAACAAGCGAAGACTTTCGGCGTGAGTTGGCTATAATACTCGCCACTTGTTTGTCATAAATTCAAAGGAAACAGACATGAGCTTACTCAACGTCCCGGCGGGTAAAGAACTGCCGGAAGATATCTACGTCGTTATCGAGATCCCGGCTAACGCAGATCCGATCAAATACGAAGTTGACAAAGAGAGCGGCGCGCTGTTCGTTGACCGCTTCATGTCCACCGCGATGTTCTATCCGTGCAACTACGGTTACATCAACCATACCCTGTCTCTGGACGGCGACCCGGTAGACGTTCTGGTCCCGACGCCGTACCCGCTGCAGCCAGGCGCCGTCATCCGTTGCCGTCCGGTTGGCGTACTGAAAATGACCGACGAATCCGGTGAAGATGCGAAACTGGTTGCCGTACCGCACACCAAACTGAGCAAAGAGTACGATCACATTAAAGATGTGAACGATCTGCCGGAACTGCTGAAAGCGCAGATCACTCATTTCTTCGAGCATTATAAAGATCTCGAAAAAGGCAAATGGGTGAAAGTTGACGGTTGGGACAACGCCGAAGCGGCTAAAGCGGAAATCGTTGCCTCCTTCGAGCGCGCAGCGAAGAAATAAGTTCGCTTTTACATAAGCGTCAAGATAAAGGCTCTCATAGTAATGAGGGCCTTTTTATTGGCTAATGAATAGAACACAATTTTTATCATTATTAATTTAACATTCACGGAATGAATAAGACTTTACCTGATTTTTTATTAAAAAGGGTTGAATACGCTCACGGTTTCTCTAAAAAGCTTAAGATAATAATTGTTTTGTGAATGCCCCCAGACTCCCCTGGACTTACGCCCTAAATATTAGCAAGCGCTAAATTCTTATTTAGTGCATAGGCCCGATTACCTTTTTAATAAGGTATCCTAAGCTCTCCCTACCAATAACCGTATTTTTAATCCAACATAACATCCGCTCAAAACACACTTTTTAATATATTTTTAAGGGCTGCCATAATTATTTACTATTTTAAGAGATTATGATGAAAAATGATATATTAATTACCGGTGGACATATCATCGATCCCGCTCGTAATATTAATGAGATTAACAAGTTACGCATCATCAACGATATTATCGTTGATGCCGATAAATATCCTGTAACTTCGGAGACCCGGATTATCCATGCCGACGGCATGATCGTCACTCCCGGTCTTATCGATTATCACGCGCATGTTTTTTATGACGCGACGGAAGGCGGCGTCAGGCCTGATATGTACATGCCGCCGAATGGTGTCACCACCGTCGTGGATGCAGGTTCTGCCGGTACGGCAAACTTTGATGCCTTCTACCGAACGGTGATTTGCGCCAGCAAAGTTCGAATCAAAGCGTTTCTGACCGTGTCGCCGCCGGGCCAAACCTGGTCACAAGAAAATTATGATCCTGACAATATTGATGAAAATAAGATCCACGCGCTGTTTCGCCAGTATCGCAACGTTCTTCAGGGATTAAAACTCAAGGTTCAGACTGAGGACATTGCTGAATATGGCTTAAAACCGCTGACTGAATCCCTTCGTATTGCCAACGATTTAAGGTGCCCCGTGGCAATACACTCGACTCATCCCGTCGTTCCCATGAAAGAACTTGTCTCCTTGCTACGCCACGGCGATATTATCGCTCATGCGTTTCACGGCAAAGGTAGCACCATTCTTACTGATGAAGGCGCTGTCTTAGCCGAAGTCCGTCAGGCAAGGGAAAGAGGCGTTATATTTGATGCCGCCAATGGTCGCAGCCATTTTTCAATGAACACGGCACGCCGGGCCATCGCCAATGGCTTTCTTCCGGATATCATCAGTAGCGATCTCTCAACCATCACTAAACTCGCCTGGCCTGTTTACGCCTTACCATGGATTTTATCGAAATATTTAGCACTCGGCGTCGCGCTTACCGATGTCATTAACGCCTGTACCCATACCCCAGCAGTTTTATTGGGCATGGCAGCAGAAATTGGTACGCTGGCCCCTGGGGCATTTGCCGATATCGCCATCTTTAAATTAAAAAACAGGCATGTTGAATTTGCCGATATTCATGGTGAAACGCTCACGGGGACGCATGTGCTGGTACCACAAATGACCATAAAATCCGGTGAGATATTATTTCGTCAAATTGATTTTGGCGCGCGGCCAAACGGAGTTGAAAAATGACCTCAATGCAAAAATGGCTACGGATCGGCGCGACATTAATGTTCGGCCTTTTTGTTGCTTATCTTGACCGTTCTAATCTTTCCGTTACGTTACCTACGATTACACACGACCTGAATATTGATGGCGCAACGGCCAGCATTGTATTAACCATATTTCTTATTGGCTATGCCTTTTCAAATATTTTTGGCGGCGTATTTACCCAGCGATACGATCCGAAAAAAATAGTCATTCTGATGGTGCTAATCTGGTCGATTGCGACCGTTTTTGTCGGATTTACCTCGTCAGTGTACGTTATTTTGATTTGCCGGCTGGTGCTTGGCATTACCGAAGGCATTTATTGGCCGCAGCAGTCCCGCTTCGCCAGCGACTGGTTTTCAGACAAAGAACGGACGCAGGCGAACAGCATTATCCAGTATTATGGACAGTTCCTGGCATTAGGCCTGGGGTTTATGATTTTGTCCCCGCTGGATGCTGCCTTCGGTTGGCGAAATGTTTTTATTATCACTGGTGTGATCGGCATTGTTGTTGTAGTTCCACTTTATATAACAATGCTGAAAAAACAGGAAGAAGCGCCTTATTATCGTGCGCCGACGCCAACAGAGAAAACTAAACTTACCCTGGAATCGCTGGGCGGAACCCCCTTCCTACTCCTTATTTTTACCTACATCACTCAAGGGATGTTGTTCTGGGGAATTACGTTATGGATCCCCATGGTTGTCAATTCTCTCGGCTATACCGGATTCAGTAAAGCATTGGTCAGTTCTCTGCCTTATCTGACTGCGGTTATACTGGCAATCCCTATCTCATGGATCAGTGATAAGACACAAAAGCGTGTACTTATTGCTTCACTGGGCCTACTAATCCCCGGCGTAATGTTATTTCTCTTGCCATTTGTCGATGCGCCGGGCTTTAAAATCACGCTCATTACCCTGGCGATGGGTTATTATGCCGCCAGCTTTACCCCCAATATCTGGTCGATTATCCAGTCGAACGTTAAACCCCATGCGATTGGCCCAGCCTCCGGTATTATTAATGGCATCGGCGCTGGCGGCGGCGGTACGTTGGCAGGCCTAATGGTCGGCTATTTTTACCGGACAACCGGCAGCTACATGCAGGGATTTATGGTTCTCGGATGCATTGTTATCCTGGGCGGCGCGTCATTATTGATCTACGGCAGAATAAGAGCTCACCATGCCCGGCGCTAGCGCCATCAGCCAGAATGTAAAAAAACAACGCCACCCGAGGGTGGCGTGTTCAGTTCAGGGCTGGTTTCTGTCTAACCAGTCACCGCTTTCAATCAGAGTTAACCCATCAACAGGACGTTGATATACATACATCCATGCGCTGCCGTAAGGCGTCTGGATTAACTGGCGTGCGTATTCACCGCCCCTGGTGCGCAAAGCATCAAGTTCGGCCAGCGTGGCGTTATCAATTCGATAAACTTCACCGTATACCGCTCCGTTTCCCGGAACTGCGCCTGGATAGTGGCCCAGACTATACAACTGGTAGTTATCGATACGGTAATCGCCAAGCAATTGGGCATTGGTCATCCAGTGACTGTTGCCTTGTTTCTGTCGTAAACTGCCATAGACAAATATTCGCATTGCTAAAACTCAAACTGATAGAGCAAATCAAGTGCCTGATCTACGCCAGACACTGCTTCCAGATATAGCTTAGGCATCAGGCGATAACGTAACGTGAGCGTCGCCAGAGAGTCAAATATCCCTACACCATACTTCACCTGTAGACCCGGCAGTACATAGCCGCTGACCACGACCTGAGACGAATCGCCCACCCCTTGCGTGTCCAGCGCCAGATTACTTACACCGAATGTCTCTCCGATTTTACCCACAACCTGACCACTTTGCGCAACCCCCAGGCCAATAAGCATGGAAGTCATTGCTGCGCTATCACTCTGATTGCTGTCCAACCCCTGCCCACGCAGCAGATAAGAAAGCGCTTCAGCCTGCGGCATCGCCGGATCGGAGAAGATTTCCGCTTTGGGTTCATCAGCAGTGCCTGTGACACGCACGCCCGCAATGACATCGTCTTCGGTGGCGTCAGGGTTACGGATCGCTTCGATATTGAGCAGCGGCTGATCCGGCGGGCCGGAGAACAGCAGCTCGCCTTTACGGACAAGCAGGTCCTGGCCGTAGGCGCGGAATCGGCCGTCAGGAATATTGATTTGACCATTCAGCCCCAGTCCCTGCTTATCCTGCGCGACTTTCAAATCGCCGGTCAAACGCGCTTTAAGCCCGAAGGCGTCGATGCGCACGTTGTTGCCGACGTGGACCGTCAGATTACTGTTGATGGGAATAGACGCTGTCTGCGGCGTTTCTGGTTGCAGGTCATTATTGAGCATAACCACATCGCTGGAGACG
This sequence comes from Salmonella sp. A7, assembly GCF_020181675.1. Classification (NCBI taxonomy): domain Bacteria; kingdom Pseudomonadati; phylum Pseudomonadota; class Gammaproteobacteria; order Enterobacterales; family Enterobacteriaceae; genus Salmonella; species Salmonella sp. A7. Next base: position 4,079,301 of record NZ_CP084001.1, read on the forward strand.
CCAACCGCGCTCTCCGGCAGGTCGTGCACCACAATTCGCGCCCACGGAACGTCCACACGCCCATCCAACGTGAACAGCGAAGGCGTCGCGTCAAAGACCACATCCGGCGAGACATCCAGGCGCACCATCGGCGGAACGGTAATCCGCACCCGGCTGCCTTTCGCCGTCACCCGCGCGCGCCAGTTGTCAATCTGGCTCCAGTCGGCGTTACCGTTCAGGTTAATTTGCCCTTGTTGTGTTCGCACGATACCGGCGAGCGTCGAACGCGTACCGCTAAAGTTCATGGTGAGCTGGCTCGGCTGCATCTCAAACGGCATAAAATTACCGTCAATATCCAGCGCGCTAAGCTGCAACTGACCAAACAACTGCGGGCTTTGCACATCGCCGCCCAGACGTAGCCTGGCGTTTAACATTCCCGCCGCTTTTTCGCCGCGCGAAAAGACAGGGTTGACCATCGCCAGATTGAGATTGCGCATGTTGACGTTACCGCCGAGATTGCGCCGCCCCTGAGGATCGGTTACCTGCACCTGGCCATCGAATTGACCATTGTTCGTCAGGCGAATCAGCCATCCCAGCTCGGCGCGATTATTATGCAGTTCGGCGCTGAGGTTCAGCGTCTCAAACGCGACCGGTAACGGCGCGTCATTGACGGTCTGCGTGACCTTCACGTTACGACCGGAAAGCGTGACCTTCCCCTGCGGCAATCCCTCCTGGGTGGTATCCCACGACACGTCCGCTTTCCCGCTAAAGACCCCGCTGGCCTGAGTGGTATCAGGCATAAATGGCTTCAGCATCGCCAGATCAAAGCGGTTGAGATTGACCACCGCCCGTCCTGCGGCGCCCGCATCAATGGTTTGCGGGATGCACAGCTCGGCGTTCGGGTTCAGCCAACAATGCGGCCCGATACTGATTTTCTGTTCTTTATTACGGTAGTCCAGCGCAATCGCGCGGGTCAACGACCATGGCCCCACTGGCGTCTGGAAACGGGTGTCGCTTAACGTCCCTTTCCAGCGCGCCGCCTCGCGATCAAAACTGCCTGTCAGGGAGAGTTGACCGGATACCGGTTCTCCCTGAACACGGAGCTGTAGCTGATGCTGCTTCTCGCTGCCTTTGGCGTCAAGCGTCACCAGATTGATGTTAACGTCGGGCTGCGAAATCCGCTCTACGCGAACGTTGAGATGGCCCGCTATCTGATCGGTGGATTTAATATCGCCTTCAATGCGCGCCTGGGCGACAGACAGCTCCTGCCAGCGCAGACCGCGGGCGGTGATATCCGCCAACAGCTGCGGCGCTTCTACCGTACCGCGGACTTTAACGATTCCTTTTGCCATGCCGCCCAGTCCTGGCAGCGCATTATCCAGCCCCGGCGCATCGATGGCGGCGTCAAGATTCAGCTCCTTAACGCCAAGCTCGCCTTTTATATCGGCGCTGTTTGGGCCCAGCGCAAGGTGCAGCCCCGGGATCGTCCACTGCATGTAGCTGTTGCCCTTTAGCGTCCCGTTGACGTTAACACTGTTCTGCTTCACATTGCCGGTCAGCTTGAGCTCCGGGACATCCATCTGCCAGGTGCCGCCGTAGAGGCTGCCTTTGGTTTTCATGACGCCGTTAAGCTTCGCGGGCCAGTCCGGGATCTCTTTAGCGGTATTGATGCCATTCAGCGTCAGTTCGCCACGCCAGCTAATCGCCTGCTGCCAGTCCACCAGCGCTTTCAGTTCGGTTTTTCCCTCCAGAGCGGCGACGGTGAGTTTATCGAGATTAATCTGCCGCTCATTCCCTTTGGCATCCAGCGTGATGGTCGCCTGCGGAATATCTTGTCCTTTCACGGCGGTTCGCATCGACAACGTATAGTCGGTCATCTTACCGCTCAGTTTGAGCTTCAGATCGTCAGCCTGAAACTGGGTATCACCCGTCAATGGCCAGGCAATGCGTTGGCTGACGACTTCAAGATTGAGCGGTAAACCGGCCTCCGCCAGCCGCGTCTGGGCGCGAAGCGCGACATCCATCGGCCCGGAAAGGTTCACCCCGACCTCCAGTTGTTCGCGTAACGCGCCGCCGACCTTGAGTTTTATCTTTTCACCCTTTAGCGGATCGATATTCAGCGTACTGTTGAGCGTAATATCAACCGGCCAGTTATTGGCGAGCTGCGCCGTACCGGAGGCCTTCACCGTGCCCTGGTTGGCGTCGATATCCAGAGTATCCAGCTTCATATTACCGTCGATACTGCTGACTTTAAGCAGCATCGTGCGCACCGTCAGATCGGTATCGCCGGTGATGCGTAGCTGCTCGCCGCGAAATGACTCGATATTCAGATTGAGCGGCAGGTGAACATCAGTCATCTCCGGCATTACCGGTTTTGCAAACAGATCTTTTAGCGTTTCGCCAAGCGGCTTTTCATCCGGTTGAGGTTTCTCGATTTTGGGTTCAACCACCTCTTCCTGCGCCACGTCAGCGACCTTCGGCAGCGCAATCAGCAGTCCCTGAAGCCGCGTCGGTTTCAGGGTCAGGTTCTTCTCCTGCCATGCCAGCCCGGAGGTAAAATCCAACACCGAAACGGTAGTGTCATCAATCTTGATATTGATGTTATTCAACGCCACGCGCGACAGCGTGATGGGCCAGGGGGTGGAGAGGTTCAGCGGTCCGCTTTCTTCCTCTTCTTGCGCCGGTTCGGAAGGCGACATTTTTTTGCTGTCGATAGCGACATTGATGTCTTTTAGCGCCAGATCATTGACGCACAGGCTACTGCGCCACAGGCAATCAAGCCCGACGGCCAGATGAATTTCGCCCGCATTCACCGCAACGCCCGGCTGCTCATAGCGGATATTTTTTAATGATAAGTCCCGCCAGCCGCCGGTGACCTGCCCAATCTCCAGCCCCGGCACCCAGCGGTTCGCCGCACTGAATACCAGATGCAGCCCCGTCGTCGTCCCGACCAGAAACGCAACGCTCGCCAGTAACACCACAATGAAAATCAACACGCCGAGGCTTATTTTCTTCCATAAACTCATAATTCAGGCCCCAGACCGATATAAAACTGTAAACCGTGTTCGTCTTTGTCGCCGACCGGTACGGCAAAATCGAGTTTGACAGGCCCAACCGGCGACGCCCAGCGCACGCCGACCCCGGTCCCGGTTTTAAAATCGCTACGGCGAATATCACTCACCGCCTCGCCGCTATCGACAAACACTGCCCCCCACCATTTGCCGGTGACGTTATACTGGTACTCCAGCGATCCGGTTGCCAGTTTTGAGGCGCCTTTAAGATTGCCGTCGCTATCTTTAGGCGAAATAGATTTGTATTTATAGCCGCGAATACTGCGGTCGCCCCCGGCGAAGAAACGTAAATCCGGCGGAACTTTGTCGAAATCACCGGTTTCTATCCAGCCCAAATTGGCGCGCATCACAAAACGGTGGCGATCGTACAAAGTCCGAATCCAGACGTTTTGCGCCTGCAGCACGGAGAAATCCACGTCGGAGCCCCAGGCCGTATTCGAATAGTCTACTGAATAGCGCTGCGAATCGCCCCAGGTTGGCATCAGTCCCCCTCGCGAGCGGGTTCGGCTGATCATCACGCCCGGGTAGAACAGCATGGTGGTATTGGTGACGTTCCCCTGGGTAAAGTGGTCGAAACTCCAGCGCAGGTTAATCGCCCGCTGCCAACCGCTGGAAAGGTCCCAGTAACGCGACACGGCAAGCGTGGTCGAGTCCTGCTCCGTATCATTCAAATCGGTACGTTTAAAACCGCCCTGTACCAGATAGTATTGCTCCAGCGGGTTTTTCAGCAGCGGCATTTTATAACTAAAATCCAGCACCTGTTCCGGCGCAGAAATACTGGTGCTGGTGGTCAGGCTATGACCGTAGGAGTTCATCCACGGTTTTTTCCACGACGCTTTCACGCGCGGCCCGACGTCGGTGGAGTACCCCACCCCAGTTTCAATCGTGTTTTCGGTTCGCGGCGATACCACGCCTTTTAACGGCAGAATTTTTGTTTTACGCGATTTCTCAAATTCCGGCGCCACCACGACAGAATTAAACCATCCGGTAGCGGAAAGTCGGCGGTTTAGTTCCGCCAAATCTTTCGACTCGTACTCATCGCCCTCTTTAAACGGCAACAGATTTTGTAAATATTCATCACGAATCTGCGAACCTTCGAAGGTGACAGGTCCGAAGCGATAGCGCTCACCGCTATCATAATCAATATCCCAAAACGCCTGATGACGGCCCAGAGCAATTCCCAACTGACTTTTAACGAATTCGCTGTCGAAATAGCCTTTACGTAGCGACACGCTGGTTAACGACTTCTTAAAATTGTCATAGTCTCCCTGGTTCAGCACCGTGCCGATTGCCGGACGCGTTTTCAGTAAGGCCAGATAATCTTTGTCCGTGCGCGCGCCGCCGCGTAAAATGACTTCTGTACCGCCAATCAACACCGGCTGGCCGGGCGTAACCCTGGCGATTAATACCTGCCGTCCTTTCGCAGGCGGTGGAAGCAGGTCGAATTTGATAGTGGGTTCGTAATAGCCTAACGCTTTAAGCCCTTCGCGAATCGCATCATCAACTCGGGCGCGAAAGCGCCGATCCGGCGTCACCTCATCGCTCTGAATCGTAGAGAGCTGTGCGCGAACGTTTTTTTCCAGCTCTCCGGATAGCCCTTCGACTTTCAGACGAACATTTGCGGCTACCGCAGAACTGCTCAGGCACAGTAAGCTAACCCAACATAACTGACGGATATGTGGCACATTTTCTCCTGAATATCCCCTATTCCCACCCCTGGAAAAAATCACACTACCGCTCCGCGGCTTAACATAAAATCAACAATTTCGATTGAAAAGCAGACGACTGCCCAAATATTTCTTATGGTTAAATCCAGATACATTAATGTTGTTATTGTGTGCAAAGATGCGTCTCGTTACAACCTTAACGCCAATTAACGCTTTCGGGAGAATAGCTCATGAGTTTATTTGATAAAAAACATCTGGTTACTCAAGCAGATGCGTTACCAGGACGCAACACCCCGATGCCGATCGCCACTCTGCATGCGGTAAATGAACACTCTATGACCAATGTCCCTGCCGGGATGGAGATCGCCTACTTCGCTATGGGCTGTTTCTGGGGCGTAGAACGTTTATTCTGGCAATTGCCCGGCGTATATAGCACCGCGGCAGGGTATGCGGGCGGTTACACGCCTAATCCAACCTACCGGGAAGTCTGCTCCGGGCAGACCGGTCATGCCGAAGCGGTACGGATAGTGTACGATCCTGCCGTTATCCGTTATGAGCAGCTTTTACAGATTTTCTGGGAAAATCACGATCCAACGCAGGGGATGCAACAGGGTAACGATCACGGTACGCAATACCGTTCTGCGATTTATCCCTTAACGCCGGAACAGAGTGCCGCTGCTCACGCCAGTCGCGAGCGCTTTCAGTCGGCAATGGCCGCCGCCGGAAACCATCGCCCTATTACCACGGAAATCACCCATGCGACGCCGTTTTACTACGCCGAAGATGAACACCAACAGTATCTGCACAAAAATCCATACGGTTACTGTGGGATTGGCGGGATCGGCGTTTGCCTGCCGCCTGACGCGTGACGACGCTGGCGTAGGGGGAACTTGTCGGAGTTGAAAATGAACCCTCTGGCGACTTTACAGTAGCTTACGCTATACTAGCCCTGAACTTATCGGCTCACTGCTACGAGCCGGTTTTCATTAAACGTTACCACACGGATTTATAAACTTCCCTTCCGAGGATCTGGCGTTTCGCCGGATAAGATATGTTAAACAGTATATTCATTATATTCTGCCTGATCGCTGTAAGTGCGTTCTTCTCCATCTCCGAGATCTCGCTTGCCGCATCACGTAAGATTAAACTTAAGTTATTAGCTGATGAAGGCAGTATCAACGCACAACGCGTATTGAAAATGCAGGAAAATCCCGGCATGTTTTTCACCGTTGTGCAAATTGGCCTGAACGCCGTCGCTATTCTTGGCGGTATCGTCGGCGATGCGGCATTTTCGCCCGCCTTTTCCGCCCTTTTCTCGCACTATATGTCGCCAGAACTCTCCGAGCAGCTGAGCTTTATTCTCTCTTTCTCGCTGGTGACGGGGCTGTTTATCCTGTTCGCGGATTTAACCCCGAAACGCATCGGTATGATTGCGCCAGAAGCTGTGGCTTTGCGTATCATCAACCCGATGCGCTTCTGCCTGTTCGTTTTTCGCCCGCTGGTGTGGCTGTTTAACGGCATGGCAAACAACATCTTCCGCCTGTTCAAAATTCCAATGGTGCGGAAAGACGACATTACTTCTGATGATATTTACGCAGTGGTGGAAGCCGGCGCGCTGGCGGGCGTCTTGCGCAAGCAAGAGCACGAACTGATTGAAAATGTGTTTGAACTTGAATCCCGCACCGTACCGTCTTCCATGACGCCGCGCGAAAGTATCATCTGGTTTGATCTGCACGAAGACGAGCAAAGCCTGAAGAAAAAGGTCGCCGAACATCCGCACTCAAAATTTTTGGTGTGTAATGAAGATATCGACCACATCATCGGCTATGTAGACTCCAAAGATCTGCTGAACCGCGTGCTGGCGAACCAAAGTATGGCGCTGAATGGCGGCGTGCAAATTCGCAATACCTTGATTGTGCCGGATACGCTGACCCTTTCTGAGGCGCTGGAAAGTTTCAAAACGGCGGGCGAGGATTTCGCGGTCATTATGAATGAATACGCACTGGTCGTCGGTATCATTACGCTGAACGATGTGATGACCACGCTAATGGGTGACCTGGTCGGCCAGGGACTGGAAGAGCAAATTGTGGCACGCGATGAAAATTCCTGGCTGGTTGACGGCGGCACGCCGATTGACGACGTCATGCGCGTGCTGGATATCGATGAGTTTCCGCAATCCGGCAACTATGAAACCATTGGCGGCTTTATGATGTTTATGCTGCGCAAGATTCCAAAACGTACTGATTCGGTGAAGTTTTCCGGCTACAAATTTGAAGTGGTGGATATCGACAACTACCGTATCGATCAGTTGCTGGTGACGCGTCTCGACAATAAAAGCAACGTACCGGCACCGAAACTGCCCGATGCGCAAGGTAAAGAAGACAGCGCGGCCTGAAATCCGTTTGCCAGAAACATCAACGGCTCCTGATTCAGGAGCCGTTTTTTTTACTTTTTTAACCTACTGCATAGCACTTTTGGTTACGCCATCTCAGTTTGCAGACGCATAACCTGACGGTTAACTTCAGACATCACAGACAAGTGCTGCTTGTCTCTCACTTTTGGGATAAGAATCTTACCCTTATCGAACTCAAAAGCGCCAACATCCTTGATATATAACCGTCCACGGAACAGGATCTTCACGTACTTCGCCACCTGTAGCGGGTTGTAGCGTTGGAAAATTTTCATTGTTGTCTCCTGCAGAGTATTACGCCCTTGCGGTGCCACAATCGGCCCAACAGTTTTAAGGCGCAAATTTTAATGCCATATGACTATAGACCATATCTACGTCGTTTCCAGTGTGCATAAGTATATTTACCTTTTGATTACAGTTATTCAGAATTATCTAAACATCAGCTCATTTTTCTCAGTATATGCCTTCATTTTTCACAGGAAGTGTGCGCCCGCCCGCAAACTGGCATCCCCTTTGCGGGAAAAAGCATCAATCGCACATATGATTAACTATCGGCCCAAAGTGGTCGGATCACCTGCAAAAAAATAAAGAAGGAATGACCATGACCCTACGTAAAATTCTGGCGATGTCGTGTCTGCTACTCCCCATAATGGCTTGTGCGCATAACCTTGAAGTTAACCAACGGGTGCCGCCGGTAGGCATTGCCGATCGTGGCGAACTGACGTTGAATAAAGATGAGTTTAGTTATAAAAACTGGAATAGCGCGCAGCTGGCGGGAAAAGTGCGCGTCCTGCTGCACATTGCGGGTCGAACGTCAGCGAAGGAAAAAAACGCCACGCTGATTGAAGCGATTAAATCAGCCAAGCTCCCGCATGACAAATACCAGACGACCACAATTGTGAACACTGATGATGCGATCCCAGGCTCCGGTATGTTCGTGCGTAGCAGTATAGAAAGTAATAAAAAGCTCTATCCGTGGTCGCAATTTATTGTCGACAGCAATGGCGTGGCGCGTAACGCCTGGCAATTAAAAGAAGAGGGGTCCGCCGTCATTGTGCTTGACAAAGACGGTCGGGTTCAATGGGTGAAAGATGGCGCGTTAACCCAGCAAGAGGTACAGCAGGTGGTCGGCCTGCTGCATAAGCTCCTCAGTAAATAGTCACCCGGAAGCCGGGGTTAAGGAACGATTCACGAGGGGTATAGTCCAGCGTTTTTCCCTGCCAGTCGTGAACGTGCGCCCCGGCTGCAACGGCAATGGCATGACCTGCGGCAGTGTCCCAGACGCTGGTCGGCCCAAATCTGGGGTAAAGCTGCGCCTGGCCTTCCGCCACAAGACAGAATTTCAGCGAGGAACCAATAGAAGTTGTCTGATGTTCGCCAAGCTGTTGGAGATATTCGGTGAGTTCATCATCCGTATGCGAACGGCTAATCACCACCAGCGGCGGGCGGGCATCCCGGACCTGAATCTGCTTACGCACCCCGCACTCCTCTTTCCAGGCCTTACCTTCCGCCGCGTAGTACATCACTTTCAGCACCGGCGCATAGACCACGCCCAACACCGGCTTGCCCTGCTCAATCAGCGCGATATTGACCGTGAATTCGCCATTGCGCTTGATGAACTCTTTGGTGCCGTCGAGCGGATCGACCAGCCAGTAGCGCTGCCAGTGCTGGCGCACTTCCCAGGCAGGCGGATCTTCTTCTGAAAGCACCGGAATATCCGGCGTGAGCGTGCGTAACCCTTCGAGAATCACGGTATGTGCGGCGATATCCGCCGCAGTGACTGGAGAATCGTCCTGCTTGCGGGCGTACTCCATCGGTTTGGCTCCATCATAAACCTGCATAATGGCATCGCCCGCGTTCCGTGCAAGCTGGCATACTTGTTCTAACATTCTCCACCTCTTTATGACGGGGGCGTTAACTCGTTGTTTTACTTATACCCGATCGTTAAGGGTTCCGCCAACTGTGATACCGTCTGCGGTTTTGATAATACCTTTCATGGCATGATTCACCCTTCTGTGAACACTCGCAAAAAATCGGCCGGATGGGGCGGTTTCGCCTTCTTCTGGCGACGGTCGGAACGATATCGGGTTTCACTGTTTATCATCGCTATTTTTCACTATCCGGCTTTTCTATTGCGTTCTTAAAAGGTGCCTCTGATGATTAAGTTTAGTGCAACGCTTCTGGCTACGCTGATCGCCGCCAGCGTGAATGCGGCCACCGTCGATCTCCGTATCATGGAAACTACTGATTTACATAGCAACATGATGGATTTCGATTATTACAAGGATACCGCAACCGAAAAATTCGGATTGGTACGTACCGCAAGTTTGATTTATGCCGCCCGAAATGAAGTCAAAAACAGCGTGCTGGTGGATAACGGCGACCTGATTCAGGGGAGCCCTCTGGGCGATTATATGGCGGCAAAAGGGCTCAAAGACGGTGATATTCACCCGGTCTATAAAGCGCTCAACACTCTGGATTACGCGGTTGGAAACCTCGGCAACCATGAGTTTAATTATGGTCTGGACTATCTGCATAACGCGCTGGCCGGCGCGAAATTCCCTTATGTTAACGCCAATATTATCGACGTTAAAACCCAAAAGCCGCTCTTTATGCCTTATCTGATTAAAGAGACGAGCGTTATTGATAAAGACGGCAACCCGCAAACTCTGAAAATCGGCTATATCGGCTTTGTTCCGCCGCAAATCATGATTTGGGATAAAGCGAATCTGAGCGGCAAAGTTACCGTCAATGACATTACGGAAACCGCCCGGAAATATGTGCCCGAAATGCGCGAGAAAGGCGCTGATATCGTGGTAGTCATTGCTCACTCAGGCCTTTCTGCCGATCCGTACCACAGCATGGAGGAAAACTCGGTTTATTACCTCAGCGAAGTTCCCGGCGTCGACGCGATTATGTTTGGCCACGCCCACGCCGTCTTCCCCGGTAAAGATTTTGCCGACATCAAAGGCGCGGATATCGCCAAAGGTACGCTTAACGGCATTCCTGCGGTAATGCCTGGCATGTGGGGCGACCATCTGGGAGTGGTCGATCTGGTGCTCAATAACGACAGCGGCAAATGGCAGGTTACGCAGGCGAAAGCACAAGCGCGGCCTATCTATGACGCCGCCGCTAAAAAGTCGCTGGCAGCGGAAGACAGTAAGCTGGTCGATATTCTGAAAGCCGATCACGATGCCACCCGCGAGTTTGTCAGCAAGCCCATCGGTAAATCCGCCGATAATATGTACAGTTATCTTGCTCTGGTGCAGGACGATCCTACCGTACAGGTGGTGAATAACGCGCAAAAAGCGTATGTGGAACACTTTATTCAGGGCGATCCGGATCTGGCGAAACTGCCGGTGCTGTCCGCCGCCGCGCCGTTTAAAGTTGGCGGGCGTAAGAACGATCCTGCCAGTTTTGTCGAAGTGGAAAAAGGCCAGTTGACCTTCCGTAACGCCGCCGATCTTTATCTCTATCCGAATACGCTGGTGGTGGTGAAAGCCAGCGGCAAGGAGGTAAAAGAGTGGCTGGAATGTTCTGCCGGACAATTTAATCAGATTGATATTCATAGCAACAAACCGCAATCGTTGATCAATTGGGATGGCTTTCGCACCTATAATTTCGATGTCATTGACGGCGTGAATTATCAAATCGATGTGTCACAGCCCGCCCGCTATGATGGCGAATGTCAGATGGTGAATCCGCAGGCGGAACGTATTAAAAACCTGACCTTTAACGGTAAGCCTGTCGACCCGAACGCTACGTTCCTGGTCGCCACGAATAACTATCGCGCTTACGGCGGCAAGTTTGCCGGCACGGGCGACAGCCATATCGCCTTTGCGTCTCCGGATGAAAATCGCGCCGTGCTGGCGGCATGGATTGGCGCAGAGTCAAAACGCGCGGGCGAAATCCATCCGGCGGCGGATAATAACTGGCGTCTGGCGCCAATCCACAGCGATACGGCGCTGGATATCCGCTTTGAAACATCGCCAGGCGATAAAGCCGCTGCCTTCATTAAAGCGAAAGGGCAGTATCCGATGAAGAAGGTTGCCGTCGATGATATTGGTTTTGCCATTTATCAGGTGGATTTGAGCAAGTAACGTGAGTCCCGTATGGCGCTGCGTTTATTCGGCCTGACTGGCAGGCCGAATAAAGCGCTAGCCGCCATCTGATAAACGCTCCCGCTGCGCCAATACCTGGGGCAAATTCAGTTCTATCCAGTCCGCCAGCGCGGCGACTTTATCGCTCACCTGCTCGCCAAGCGGCGTCAGGCTGTACTCCACATGCGGCGGAACAACTGGATATGACACCCGGTTGAGAAATCCGTCCTGTTCAAGCGCCTGTAGCGACTGCGCCAGCATCTTTTCACTCACGCCTCCCATCTTGCGACGCAGGTCGCTAAAACGGTGTGTACCGTCGCGTAACGCGACCAGAATCAGTACGCCCCAGCGACTGGTGACATGTTTTAACACCTCACGGGACGGGCACTGTTCAGCAAAGAGATTGCCTTCACGCAACTGCCGGGAAAGAGTATGAGCGCGCATTGATACTTACCTTTTTGTACGTACTTACTAAAAGTAAGTTTAGGTGGTAGCGTAATAAAACACAAGACCAACACTGAGGAGTTCACCATGATTGCTATCACTGGCGCAACAGGCCAACTGGGCCAACACGTTATTGAAAACCTGCTAAAAACGACGCCCGCCAGTCACCTCGTCGCGATCGTCCGTAACCCGAAAAAAGCTGCCCCGCTCAGTCAGCGCGGGATTGCCGTTCGCCAGGCGGATTACGCTAACGAAGCCGCGCTGACCACCGCCTTACAGGGTGTTGATAAACTGCTGCTTATATCATCCAGCGAAGTGGGACAACGCACCGCGCAGCACCGCAACGTCATTCAGGCCGCCATTGCCGCGAAGGTGAAATTCATCGCCTATACCAGTCTGCTACATGCGGATAAATCGCCGCTGGCGCTCGCCGATGAACATATTGAAACGGAAAAAATGCTGGCTGAGTCAGGTATTCCTCACACACTATTACGTAACGGCTGGTATACGGAAAACTACCTGGCGAGCGTCCCTGCCGCGCTGAAACATGGCGTCTTTATTGGTGCAGCGGGAGAAGGGAAAATCGCCTCCGCAATGCGCGCTGACTATGCCGCCGCCGCCGCGCGCGTCATCCGTGAAGAGGGTCACGCCGGGAATGTCTACGAGCTGGCGGGTGATGACGCCTGGACATTAAGCCAGTTGGCGGATGAACTTACTCATCAGAGCGGAAAAAAAATCGTCTACCAGAACCTGAGTGAAGTCGATTTTGCCGCCGCGCTGAAAGGCGCAGGCCTGCCTGACGGACTGGCGGATATGTTAGCCAATTCTGACGCTGGCGCGGCGAAAGGCGGCTTGTTTGATGACAGCCATACGCTGCGTAAACTCATCGGTCGCCCGACGACGACGCTCACAGAAAGCCTTCGCTCCGTACTGTAAGTGTTAAAATTTAGTTAATTTATGTGGCATCCTCATAGACCTTCTCTGATAATGACAGAACGGTTTATGAGGAGAATCTGATGATTAGCGGCGTGCTATACGCCCTGCTGGCAGGGCTAATGTGGGGATTGATTTTCGTCGGCCCGTTAATCGTGCCGGATTACCCGGCCCTCTTACAGTCAATGGGACGCTATCTGGCGCTGGGGCTGATTGCCCTGCCGATTGCCTGGTTAGGCCGCACGCGGTTACGCCAGTTGACGCGCAAAGATTGGTCCACCGCCCTGTCGCTGACCCTGATGGGCAATGTAATCTATTACGCCTGCCTCGCCAGCGCCATTCAGCGAACCGGCGCGCCGGTGTCGACGATGATCATCGGGACATTGCCGGTCGTCATTCCGCTTTTCGCTAACGTTCTCTATAGCCAACGAGACGGCAGATTATCCTGGCGGCGTTTAGCGCCCGCGCTGGCGCTTATCGGTTTTGGCCTGCTGTGCGTCAATATTGCTGAACTTAGTCAGGGATTATCCGATGTTAGCGGCTGGCGCTATGGTTCAGGCATTGTGCTGGCGCTGATTTCCGTAGCGTGCTGGGCATGGTATGCGCTGCGCAACGCCCGCTGGCTGCGGGAAAATCCCGACAAACATCCCATGATGTGGGCAACGGCGCAGGCGCTGGTTACGCTGCCGGTCTCGTTAATCGGCTACGCGGCGGTCTGTCTGTGGCTGAGTATCCAGAAACCGCTGTTTACCCTGCCCTTTGGCCCGCATCCCGCGCTATTTATCGGTCTGATGATCGCCATCGCGGTGCTGTGTTCCTGGGTGGGCGCGCTGTGCTGGAATATCGCCAGCCAAAAATTGCCAACCGTTATTTTAGGGCCGCTCATTGTTTTTGAGACGTTGGCGGGACTGCTCTATACCTTCATTCTGCGCCAGGAAATCCCGCCATTCCTGACGTTAAGCGGCATTGCGCTCCTGGTGGCGGGCGTGGTCATTGCCGTGAGAGCGAAACCGGAAAAAGCGACCGTCGTTCCGGTCACGGAACGCTAATCTCATCCTGGCTTAAATTATACGCACCCCGAAAGAGTTATAGCCTCGCCTTAAAGATGCATTTAAAATACAACTTATATTATTGCAAATGAGGTAACGGCAATGGCTTATCGCGATCAACCTTTAGGCGAACTGGCGCTCTCTATTCCCCGCGCATCGGCGCTGTTTCGCCAGTACGATATGGATTACTGCTGCGGCGGAAAACAGACGCTGGCGCGCGCCGCCGCGCGTCACGACGTCGATATTGACATCATTGAAGCGCAACTCGCGCAGTTGGCTGAACAGCCCATCGAAAAAGACTGGCGCGCCGTTCCGCTGGCGGACATTATTGACCATATCGTGGTGCGCTATCATGATCGACACCGCGAACAACTGCCGGAGCTTATCCTGCAGGCAACCAAAGTGGAACGCGTTCACGCGGATAAGCCAAACGTCCCACGCGGCCTGACAAAATATCTCACCGCGCTGCATGAAGAGCTTTCCAGCCATATGATGAAAGAAGAACAGATCCTGTTCCCCATGATCAAACAGGGTATGGGTCGCCAGGCAACGGGCCCGATAAGCGTAATGGAAATCGAGCATGACGAGGCGGGAGAGCTGGTAGACGTCATCAAACACGTCACCCAAAATGTAACGCCGCCGCCAGAAGCCTGCACCACCTGGAAAGCGATGTATAACGGCATTAATGAGATGATTGATGATCTGATGGAGCACATCAGCCTGGAGAATAACGTGCTGTTCCCACGCGCGCTGGCCGGGGAATAATCGCCAGCCAGGCATTTTGCCGGGTGGCGGCTGTAAACCGCGCCTTATCCGGCCTACAAATCAACGCTACGCTGTAAGCCCGGTAAGCGCCAGCGCTACCGGGCAAAACAATTAACGCATTCCCGCCATCCGTTTCTTACCTATCAACAGCCAGCCCAGACCCAACGCGATAAACCACAGCGGCGTCACGATCAGCGCCTGGCGCGTATCGTCTTCCAGCGTCAGTAATACCAGCACGAACGCAAAGAACGCCATACAGACCCAGCACATCAGCTTACCGAGCGGCATCTTATAGATGGATTTTTCATGCAAGTGGGGACGCTTTTTGCGGTACACCAGGTATGAACACAGAATGATGGTCCAGACAAACATAAACAGGATAGCCGAAACCGTAGTGATCATGGTGAATGCGCCAATCACGCTCGGGTTGACCATCAGCATAACCACGCCGCCCAGCAGGCAGATACAGGAGAAGGTCAGGCCTTTCGCCGGTACCGCGCGTTTCGATAGCTTAGCGAACGCTTTTGGCGCCACGCCTTCTTGCGCCAGGCCAAACAGCATACGGCTGGTCGAGAAGACGCCGCTGTTGGCGGAAGACGCCGCCGAGGTCAGCACAACAAAGTTGATCACGCTAGCGGCGGCAGGCAGACCCACCAGTACAAACAGCTCAACAAACGGGCTCTTATCCGGCACCACGGAACTCCACGGCGTCACCGACATAATGACAATCAGCGCAAAGACGTAGAACATGATGATACGGATCGGTATTGAGTTAATCGCGCGCGGCAGCGATTTTTCCGGATCTTTAGTTTCTGCGGCGGTAGTACCGACCAGCTCAATGCCCACGAAGGCGAACACCGCAATCTGGAAACCGGCAAAGAACCCGCTAATACCTTTCGGGAACCAGCCGCCGTCATTCCACAGATGCGCAAAAGACGCTTCAACGCCTGTCGGCGATTTAAAGTGCATCGCAATCATGACCAGCCCGACCACAATCAACGCCACGATGGCGACGATTTTGACCATAGCAAACCAAAATTCCATTTCACCAAACATTTTAACGGTGGCGAGGTTGAGGCTTAGCAGCAGGATCACTACCGCCAGCGAGGCGACCCAATCGGAAAGGCCGGGAAACCAGAACTGCGCGTAGGCGGTAATCGCCACCACGTCAGCCATACCGGTCACTACCCAGCAAAACCAGTACGTCCAGCCGGTGAAATATCCCGCCCAGGGGCCAAGCAGGTCGGAAGCAAAATCGCTAAACGATTTATATTCCAGATTCGAGAGCAGCAATTCCCCCATGGCGCGCATCACGAAAAAAAGCATAAAACCGATGATCATATACACAAAAATGATCGACGGTCCGGCGAGACTGATCGTTTTACCCGATCCCATAAACAGACCGGTACCAATAGCGCCGCCAATAGCGATAAGCTGTATATGACGGTTTGTAAGATTGCGCCGTAGCGACTGTTCAGCCGGAGCCTGTTCGTCGGCTGCGACTTTTACCTGATCTACCATGTTTTTCTTCCTGTACCTGTCTGTGTTGTGCGGGCTCTACGGCCTTTGGTCTATGATACGACGATCCTGTTATCAGGACTCATCGATATTAGGTAAGAATCGGCGGGATGAATACTAAGATTCAAATACAATGTTAATTTTATGTTTAAAATGAGTGTTATATCACTTTGATAATGCGAATTAGCTCACAAAAATACACGTAACGACGCCATTTGCAAAATAAAATATTGGCATCTGCTGAAGTCAGGGTTGCCGGATAAGGCGTTTACGCCGTCATCCGGCAAACCCGGGGCGCTTACAGAATTTCCAGCAGTTCCACCTCAAACACCAGGGTGCTGAATGGCGGAATAGATGCCCCGGCCCCACGCTCGCCATAGGCCAGCTCCTGTGGGATAGTCAGTTCCCATTTGGAACCTACCGGCATCAGAGTCAGCGCTTCAATCCAGCCGGCGATCACGCCATTTACCGGGAATTCAGCCGGTTCGCCGCGCGCGACGGAGCTGTCAAATACGGTGCCATCAATAAGCTTACCGGTGTAATGCACGCGTACGCGGTCGGTACGCGCCGGAATCGCGCCTTCGCCCTGCGTCAGAACGCGGAACTGTAAACCAGATTCAGTACTGTTCACACCGTCTTTTTCGCGGTTTTCTTCCAGGTATTTCACGCCTTCGGCCGCCATCGCTTTGAAACGCTCACGACGCACCGCGTCCG
This sequence comes from Salmonella sp. A7, assembly GCF_020181675.1. NCBI lineage: Bacteria > Pseudomonadati > Pseudomonadota > Gammaproteobacteria > Enterobacterales > Enterobacteriaceae > Salmonella > Salmonella sp. A7. Next base: position 4,095,951 of record NZ_CP084001.1, read on the forward strand.
CACGCTCATGAATTTCACGCAGCGCACGATGCACCACATCAACAGGAACCGCCGGGTGTTTACCTTCCAGCGCATCAGCAATGCCTGCAACCAGCGCTTCAGGCAACAGCCCTTCAAGACCGGATTCGCTGAGCTGCTGCCCTACCTGCAAACCAATGCCGTAGCTCGCTTGCGCTTCAATAGTGTCAAAAGTCGGGGTGGCCATTATTTTTCCTTCATCGGATATCAAAAAAGTAGCGGGCAGCATAACAGCCACGCTTCTTCTGGTAAAACTTTGTCTCAGGGAGGATGACAAATCGCAGGGAAAAAGAAACAATAGATTATCCGTATTGATGTCACGAAAGCGGATAGCACTACCAGTATCATAGCGTTAGCCATCTATACTCTATGATTAAGGAACAAGATGCGGAGCAGGAGGTAAACCATGCCCGGGCGCTTTGAATTAAAACCAACCCTGGCGAAAATCTGGCACGCGCCGGATAATTTTCGCATCATGGAGCCGCTGCCGCCTATGCATCGTCGTGGCATTATCATTGCCGCTATCGTGCTGGTGATCGGTTTCCTGCTGCCCGCCAGCGAGACCAGCGACTCGCCCGTCGTCACGCGGGAAGCGCAATTGGATCTGCAATCGCAATCACAGCCGCCGACAGAGGCCCAGCTTCAGGCGCAGCTGGTCGCGCCGCAAAACGATCCGGATCAGGTGGCGCCCGTTGCGCCGGAACCTATCCAGGAAGGCCAGCCGGAAGAACAAAACCAGCCGCAAACGCAGCCTTTCCAGCAGGATAGCGGCATCGGTCAACAGTGGCGCTCGTACCGGGTAGAGCCTGGTAAAACTCTGGCGCAACTGTTCCGTGACCACGGACTTCCCCCAACAGACGTTTATGCAATGGCGCAGGTAGAAGGCGCTGGCAAGCCGCTGAGTAATCTCAAAAATGGTCAAATGATTAAAATTCGCCAGAATGCCAGCGGGGTGGTGACAGGTTTAACGATAGATGGCGATAACGGCCAACAGGTGCTGTTTACGCGTCAGCCTGACGGCAGTTTTATTCGCGCACAGTAACGCCGGCTACGCCTTACCCCGCCTATACCCTATTCGTTCAGGTGAAGCATTACCGCTTCACCTTATTCACCCACCAAATCCCCGAACACACCAGCACCAGCGCAATCATGTATTTCCACTCCAGAATATTCTCGCCGAGGAAAATAGCCGAAAGAGCAGCGCCGGAAACCGGGATCAGAAAGTTAAACGGCGCAATCATCCCCACGCGATTATATTTGAGTAAAATGCTCCATAGCGCAAAAGCGACCGACGAGAGCAACGTCAGGTAGACTAAAATCGCCACCGACGAGAAGCCATGTATCGTCAGCGTACCGCCAAAAACGTAGCCGCCAATGACCAGTACCAGACCGCCAATCCCCAATTGATAGCCAGTCATGACCATCGGATCGACCGTCTGCGAGAGACGTTTGCCATACAACGTGGCCGCAGAAAGAATAAACGCCGCCAGCACCACGGAGCCTTCTCCCGGCAGATTAAAGCTGAAATCCAGGCCGTTGCTGACGTTCACCACCATGACGCCCGCAAAGCCCAGAATACAGCCGAGCGTTTTGTTGTAGCTCAATCGGTCGTTCTGATAAATAAAGTGCGCCAGCAATACGCTGAAGAATGTGCCTGTCGCGTTCATGATTGAGCCTTTCACGCCGGAGGTGAACGCAAGGCCGATATAGAAAAAGAGATATTGTAGCGACGTCTGAGTCAGCCCCAGTAACGTTAACTGAGCAAACTGGCGCGGACGAAACCGACCAATCGGTTTACGCTGAAGCAGCGCGAACAGTAGCAGCAACCCACCCGCAAACAAAAAACGATAACCAGCAAAAACAATTTTAGAAGGGATATCGTCGGTGGCTATCTGAAAGAGGTCATAACCGCTTTTGATGGCTGGATAAGCGCTGCCCCATAGCAGGCAACAAAATGCGGCACACACATAAACGACGTTTTTGCGGGCAAACGGGGAGGCCTGGCGTTGGGTATCCATTCTTTCACCAAGAAATTAAAATAATGTTTTATTTTTGATTATCGCGAAAAGAGGGGGAGATAACCAGTCGAAAAGCGATGGGGTTAAAAAGCAAAACGTCGGCGCTGGGCCGACGTTTCGTTGCTAGCAAAAACGAGAATGCCTGATTACTCAGCAACCACGTTGATGATAACTTTTGCGAATACTTCGCTGTGAACCTGGAAGTTCACTTCGTGTTCGCCAGTGGTACGCAGAACGCCGTTCGGCAGACGAACTTCGCTCTTAGCCACGTCAACGCCAGCTGCAGTCACAGCGTCAGCGATGTCGCGAGTACCGATGGAACCGAACAGTTTACCTTCGTCGCCTGCTTTAGACGCGATAGTAACGGTTTCCAGGGCGTTGATTTTCTCTGCGCGTGCATTTGCAGCAGCCAGAACGTCAGCCAGTTTAGCTTCCAGTTCAGCGCGACGTGCTTCGAAGTATTCAACGTTTTTCTTGGTAGCCGGAACAGCTTTACCCTGTGGTACCAGGAAGTTACGAGCATAGCCCGCTTTAACGTTAACCTGATCACCCAGGCTACCCAGGTTTGCTACTTTATCAAGCAGAATAACTTGCATTACCTTATCCTCTCAAAGTCGTATTAATGGACCGTGACCGATTACTGATGGCGATCAGTGTACGGCAGCAGAGACAGGTAGCGAGCGCGTTTGATAGCGCGAGCCAGCTGACGCTGGTATTTTGCACGGGTACCGGTGATACGGCTTGGGACAATCTTACCGCTTTCGGTGATGTAGTTTTTCAGCGTAGCGATATCTTTATAGTCGATCTCTTGAACGCCTTCCGCGGTGAAACGGCAGAACTTGCGACGACGGAAATAACGTGCCATATGGCTAGTCTCCAGAATCTATCAATTCAATCTGCTCGGCATGCAGAACCATTTTGCTCAGACCGTTCTTTGCCTTGTGGCAAGAGATAAACCCCTGAACGGTTATGCGGCTGCCGACCGTTATACTGTGAGTAATGGCCTGGTTTTCGTGTCCGCTAACAATAACGGGCATTTGGCACCACGCCTGCCGGTGAAAGCCGGCTTCCTCTTGCACAGAACGATGCTCAAGCACGAACTGGCAATGCGGAATTCCTGATGGACTGACCTTTCGAAGGGGGGCCCTGCACACGGTGCCGGACAACGCCAGACGGTTGGTCATCAGAAATTACTCTTCAGAATCCCCAGCTTCAGCATCATCTGCGGTTTCGTTAGCGAAATCATCGCGACGCTCACGGCGCTCGTCTTTCGCTTTAACCATCGGAGAAGCTTCGGTAACAGCGTGCTTAGTACGCATAACCATGCTGCGGATAACGGCATCGTTGAAGCGGAAGGTAGTTTCCAGCTCATCGATCACTTCCTGCGGCGCTTCAACGTTCATCAGAACATAGTGCGCTTTGTGCAGTTTGTTGATCGGGTAAGCCAGCTGACGGCGGCCCCAGTCTTCCAGACGGTGGATCTTGCCTTCTGCGCCAGTGATGGCGGCAGAGTAACGCTCGATCATACCCGGAACCTGTTCGCTCTGGTCAGGATGGACCATAAAAACGATTTCGTAATGACGCATCGAATTGCTCCTTACGGATTATTCAGCCTCCTGTCTGGGTCAGCCGCGGCCCATGGAGGCAAGGAACGTGTTAAAGGTCGGCTGAAAAATGACGCGTTATAATACTGACACGTCCGGCGAAACTCAAGGCAATAGTTCGATTATTTATGTGCCTGCCGATCAGTTCTGAAATGTAAAAGATTAAGGCTGAGATACCGACCTGTTAACCACCATAACAGCTAGCGAGTTGACGATTTATCAGGCAGAAGCGGGAAATGCGGTAATTTTTTGAACAACTGCATCAGAAATGGTCGCTATCGCTCCTGCTGGTAGCGATTAAAATAACATCAGAGGTTCACAAAAAAGGAGGCAGGGCCAGGTCAGCAACCGCCGCCGAGGAGGCCACTATGTTCTTCCGTATTTTCCCCCTTCTGGCTGGATTTTTGCTCAGCGTAAATACAATGGCAGCCATTGAAATTGATAATCGTCAGGCCAGAAATATGGACGATATACAGAGCTTAGGCGTGATTTACATAAACCATAATTTCGCGACTGAAAGCGAGGCCCGCCAGGCGCTGAAAGAAGAAACTGATGCGCGAGGCGCAACGTACTACCACCCGATTTTGTTACGGGAGCCCAGTAGTAACGGCAACATGCATGCCAGCGCGGAGATTTATCGCTAGTATCAGGAAAATGCCATAGTTTTGCCCCCTGGTCAGGGGGCATTTTTTTCGCTTATCGGGTTGTTAATGGCACTTCGGCATCCGGCTCATGCGTTATGCGGTTTCGCAGATCGCGGCGCATTAATTCAATCACCCAAAACCAAAATACATGTCCCAGAATTTCAGAAGCGTACTCGTCAAAAGGAAGTTGTGTAAGCGGAGGCGTTAAGTTCAGCGCCGGGCAGAATATGCCATGCACGACAACCGTAACAATCAGCCCCGCCAGTATCCCCTGCCATAATTTAACTTTCGGGAAAATTTCCGCGACGACGCAGTAACCTATTGCGAATACCAGCGAAAAGATAATGTGAGTTACCATCACAGGGTTAATAACATGCTCAGAAAAGGTATAAACCGTTTGTGTTGGGTCAATGCCTAAATAATCCCGCAAAAAAATATACGGTGGATTAAACTCATCGCGCCCGCCGGAAAACGTTCGCGGCGGTAAAGGAACTTCCGCGCCCCATTTTACAAATGCTGAAATAATACCCGCTGCAAAACCAATTAACGCAGCTACTCCATACCGACGCCGCTGTGGGTCAGTTTTAACAAACAATCCGTTGATAGACACAATAGTATGATTCTATAGAGTGTTATGAAAGAAGCTCCGGAATCTGACCAATTACATCCCTGAGGGATAGGATCCCGGAGCGTTGTTTTACTTCTGCCCGTAATACGCATTCGGGCCATGCTTACGCATGAAGTGTTTATTCATCAGATAATCGTCGATGGGGTTGAGGCCAGGGTTAATGCCGCGCGCAATCCACGCCATTCGCGCCACTTCCTCCATGACGACCGCGTTATGTACCGCATCGTGCGCATCTTTCCCCCAGGCGAACGGCCCGTGTTGATACACGACAATGCCTGGCGTATGCAGCGGTTCCACCTCGCCCAGCGTTTCGATGATCACCTTACCGGTGTTCAGCTCGTACTCGCCCTGCACTTCTTCTTCGCTTAACGCTCTGGTACAAGGAATATCGCCAAAGAAATAGTCCGCGTGCGTGGTGCCGAGCGCTGGAATAGCCATCCCCGCCTGCGCCCATGCCGTGGCGTGGGTGGAGTGGGTATGAACGACGCCGCCAAGCGACGGATAGCGTTGATACAGCGCCAGATGGGTAGCGGTATCGGAAGAAGGACGATAACCTCCCTCCACCACTTTGCCATCCATATCCACCACCACCATGTCATCTACCTTCATGGTTTCATAGGCGACACCGCTTGGCTTAATTACCACCAGCCCGCGTTCGCGATCGATAGCGCTGACGTTGCCCCAGGTAAACGTCACCAGTCCATAACGGGGCAAATCCATGTTAGCGTCAAATACCTGCTGCTTGAGTTTTTGCATTAGGCTGCCTCCACCAGACCGGCGCTGGCCATGCGCGCTTTCACCCAGTCACGCGCTTTCGCTACCTCTGCCGCCGGGTTCTCTGCTGTTTCGCTCCACATCTCAATCAGATAGGGCCCGCAATAGCCACTCTGTTTGAGCGTTTCGAAGCAGCGTTCGAAATCGACAACGCCTTCGCCAAACGGCACATTTTTGAACACGCCGGGTTTAGTATCTTTGACGTGTACCGCGACGATATGCCCGATTCCCGCCTGTAGCTCCATCTGTACGTCGTTATCCCAGGCAGACAGATTGCCGATATCCGGATAGAGCTGGAACCACGGGTTATTGAGGTAGTGAGCATAGCCCAGCGCTTTACTGATGGAATTCATCAGCGGGTAGTCCATGATCTCCATCGCCAGCGTCACCTGGGCGCGGCTGGCCATATCAACGCTCTCTTTTAACCCATCGCGGAAGCGGCAACGCGTTTCGTCGTTGGCCTGCTGATAGTAAACGTCGTACCCCGCCAGTTGAATGACGCGAATCCCGACGTCCTGCGCAAACTGAATCGCTTTACGCATAATCTCCAGCCCCTGCGCCCGTACCGCGTCATCTTCGCTACCGAGTGGAAAACGACGATGCGCGCTCAGACACATGGACGGCACGCGCACGCCGGTTTCAGCAACCGCGCTCACCAGCGCCAGGCGCTGCTCGCGACTCCAGTCAAGCCGCGAAAGACGTTCATCGGTTTCATCGACCGACATCTCGACGAAATCGAAACCCAGTTCTTTTGCCAGCGTCAGGCGCTCCAGCCAGCACTCCCCGGCGGGGAGCGCTTTTTCATAGATGCCAAGCGGGATTTGTTTCGACAACATAGCCGCTCCTTAGCCCCACAGTTGAGCGATGGAACGTTTAAACTGACGCGCGGCTTCTACCGGAGAAGCGGCATCACGGATGCTGCGGCCCGCGATAAAGACATGGATCGGAATGCCTTTGAACAGCGGCAGGTCTTCCAGCGCCAGCCCGCCGGTCACGGTCACTTTAAAGCCCATATCGGACAGCCGCTTAATCGCAGTAATATCCGCTTCACCCCACGCCACGCCTGCGGCCTGCGCGTCGCGGCTGCGGTGGTAAACCACTTGCTGAATGCCCGCATCGCGCCACTGCTGCGCCTGTTCCCAGGTCCAGTAACCGGTCAGCTCGATTTGCACATCGCCGTTGAACTCTTTTGCCACATCCAGCGCGCCTTTCGCAGTGTTGATATCCGCACAGCAAATCACGGTCACCCAATCTGCGTTGGCTTCGAAGCACATACGAGAAAGGATTTTGCCGGCATCGGCAATTTTGGCGTCCGCCAGCACAATTTTGTGCGGATAGAGCGCTTTCAGGTCGCGAACGGCGCGCACGCCTTCGCCCACGCACAGAATGGTGCCCACTTCAATGATATCGACTTCTTCGGCAATCAGGCGGGTGGTTTCATAGGCGCTATCCATAGTCTGGTTGTCCAGCGCGACCTGCAACATTGGTAATGACATGTTCAATTCCTTCTTAAGCTGCCGCGTTGGTGCGGTCAATGAGATCCAGGACTTCCTGCGCGGTACGGCAGGCGCGTAAACGGTCAAAATTGGCTTCGTCTTCAAACAGATTAACGATCTGCATGATGCCTACTTCCTGATGGGTATTGGCGTCTACTGCCGCCATGGTGATCAGAATATCCACCGGGTCGTTATCTTCGTGGTTGAACTCCAGCGGCTTTTTCAGCGTCACCAGAGAAAAACCGGTTTTCTTGACCCCTTCTTCCGGGCGGCCATGCGGCATCGCCAGGCCGGGGGCAATCACAAAATAGGGGCCAAACTGCTCAACGCCATCGAGAATGGCCTGGTAATAGCGCGGCTCCACCACGTCGGCAGCCACCAGTAAATCGACGCCGATCTTGACGGCTTCCTGCCAGGTATTCGCTTCAGCCTGCAGGCGGATAGAATTATTCTCCGCCAGTGAATCACGTAATTTCATGTTGCATCCTTACTTCACGTCTTGCGGGAAATGTTCTTTGATCACTTCCAGCAGTTTCGGGCCGAAGTCAGCTGGAGAGAGCATGTTGCGCACGCCAACCACATATTTGTTGCCGGTCACGCTGATTTCGCCTGCAATATGGGTAGAAGCGATGATGATATCCGCGCCGCTCAACTCGCTTTTGTACTCGCCAACCGCGCAGCTGTTTACCGTGTGGTCAATGTTTGATTGGGTTAAAAACTGGTCCACTTTCATTTTCATGATCATGGAACTGCCTTGTCCGTTGCCACACACAGCCAGAATACGTACGGTCATAATCAAAACTCCTTATTAAGCAGACTGTTCTGCCAGTTGTTTTTCTGCATCTTCTTCTGCGCGCAGTGCGCGGCCAGCGAAGAACATATAAGCCAGTGCAATTACAATGATGACGGCCATAAAGGCGATACCGAGGGAGAAGAAGCCCTGCATCATCGGCGGTGCCAGAATCGACCAGTCCGCCATACCCATCCAGGCACTCATACCGGTGAGTTTCACCGCCCAGACGCAACCAAAGATTTCAATCATCCCCATCACCAGACAAATTTTCAGCGCCGCACGCCAGCCGCCGAAGTGGTTAGCGAACACGCCGATAGTGGCGTTGGAGAAGAACATCGGGATAAAGCCAGGAATAATCAGGATCGAGGAGCCGCAGGCAACCAGGATGCCAACCGCAATCAGCTGACCAATGGTGCCCCACATAAAGCCCCAGACCACCGCGTTCGGCGCGAAGCTATAAATAGCCGCACAGTCAATCGCCAGTACTGCGCCCGGAATCAGACGCTGGGAGATACCGTTAAAGGCCTCAGAGAGTTCTGCCACAAACATGCGCACGCCCTGAGTGATGATGAAGATCGCCACCGCAAAGGAGAAACCGGTTTGCAGGATGTAGACCGTCCAGTGCACTTTGCCCGCCATCGCCTGCACGGTGTCGATACCGAAGGAGAGCAGAATGGCACCAAAGAAGATGGTCATTACAATCGCCGTGGAGACGATGTTGTCGTGGAAAATGTTCAGCCAGCCCGGCAGTTTGAGGTCTTCAACGCTTTCCTCTTTTTTGCCCAGGAACGGCGCGACTTTATAGGCAATCCAGGAAGCAAACTGCTGCTGGTGACCGATGGAGAAACCACAGCCATCGGTCACTTCCTGAGTCGGCTTATACATCATGTTGGAGGTAATACCCCAGTACAGGGAAACCAGTATCGCCGTGCAGATAATGGTGGTCCACATGGAATAGCCGAAGATATAGAAAGAGACCGCAATCAGCCCCGCCTGCTGGAACATGATGTGCCCGGTCAACATGATGGTGCGAATACCGGTAATGCGTCGCAACAAGACGTAACAAATATTCAGCGCCAGCGCGAGCAACACCGCGTAGCCTACCCAACTATACGCATCACCCATCCGTTCGATCGTTGCCATCATCGAAGCATAGGTATCGGAAATCGCGCCGTTGATGCCGTAGACCTCAGACATTTTCGCCACCACCGGTTTAAAGGTGCTGGTCAGAATGCCGGACCCGGCCTGTAGCAGCATGAAGCCAATGATGGTTTTGATCGTCCCTTTGATGATCACGCTGACGCTTTTACGCAGCAGGATATAGCCCAGGCAGGTCACAATACCCAGTAATAGCGGGGCATTGGTCATTACCTGATTAAAAAAAATGGTAAAGATGTTGTAGAGGATCTCCATAACGATCTCCGGTAGACAAGGTTGCTGAGTCACAGGCGCTCAGAATAATGTCCCTCCACTGTAATTTTCAAAAGTAATCACAACAAGATTGAATTTGATTAAATGTGACGTAGCGCGCAAATAATTAGCACACTTAATACATGGTTTACTTATAAATAACTCATTTCTTCATTAAAATAAGTAAAATCATAAAGATGAATACATCCCCATGACGCCAGAAAAGATTAAATTTTCTTCTGGCTGCGTTCTCCTCTACCCAAAAGTCAAAAAATAGCCCATTGCCTTCTTGAGAAAATAGTGTCAGGATTAATCAAAACAAATCACGTTTTGAACCATTTTGAACAAACATGAAGGTAAATGCGATGAGTAAAGTACAAAGCATCACGCGTGAATCATGGATTCTGAGCACGTTTCCGGAGTGGGGAAGCTGGCTGAACGAAGAGATTGAGCAAGAGCAGGTCGCGCCGGGTACGTTCGCTATGTGGTGGCTGGGCTGTACCGGTATCTGGCTAAAATCTGAAGGCGGCACTAACGTATGCGTCGATTTCTGGTGCGGTACCGGTAAACAGAGCCACGGTAATCCGTTGATGAAAACCGGCCATCAGATGCAGCGTATGGCTGGCGTCAAAAAATTACAGCCTAACCTGCGCACCACGCCGTTTGTTCTCGATCCTTTCGCTATCCGTCAAATTGACGCCGTACTGGCGACCCACGACCATAACGATCACATTGACGTCAATGTCGCGGCTGCCGTAATGCAGAATTGCGCCGATGATGTTCCGTTTATCGGCCCGCAGACCTGCGTGGATTTATGGGTTGGCTGGGGCGTGCCGAAAGAACGCTGCATCGTGGTAAAACCGGGCGATGTCGTGAAAGTGAAAGATATTGAAATTCATGCGCTTGATGCCTTTGACCGCACCGCATTAATCACCCTGCCCGCCGATCAGAAAGCCGCTGGCGTACTGCCAGACGGCATGGATGTACGCGCGGTTAACTATCTGTTTAAAACGCCGGGCGGCAATCTCTATCACAGCGGCGATTCTCACTATTCCAACTACTACGCGAAACACGGCAACGAACATCAAATTGATGTCGCGCTCGGTTCTTACGGTGAAAACCCGCGCGGTATTACGGACAAAATGACCAGCGCGGATATTTTACGCATGGCGGAATCGCTGAATACCAAAGTGGTGATCCCGTTCCATCACGATATCTGGTCGAACTTCCAGGCCGATCCGCAAGAGATCCGCGTGCTATGGGAAATGAAGAAAGATCGCCTGAAGTATGGTTTTAAACCGTTTATCTGGCAGGTTGGCGGCAAGTTTACCTGGCCGCTGGATAAAGACAATTTCGAATACCACTATCCGCGTGGGTTTGACGATTGCTTTACCATTGAACCCGATCTACCGTTCAAATCCTTCCTGTGAGTCGATATCATGCCGGGATTACCCGGCATTTTTTCCATTTACTTTAGTATTTCCAGGCTATTTCAAATATCATCTTTTCAAATCAATTTGTATCGGAATAGCTCATGACTGAAGCACAAAGACATCAAATACTGCTGGATATGCTGGCACAGTTGGGCTTTGTTACCGTCGAAAACGTGATTGAGCGTCTGGGGATCTCCCCGGCGACAGCGCGCCGCGACATCAACAAGCTCGACGAAAGCGGGAAACTTAAAAAAGTGCGCAACGGCGCAGAGGCCATTACCCAACAGCGGCCCCGCTGGACGCCGATGAATCTGCACCAGGCGCAAAACCACGATGAAAAAGTACGCATCGCGAAAGCGGCGTCGCAGCTGGTGAACCCGGGTGAAAGCGTAGTGATTAACTGCGGCTCCACCGCTTTCCTGCTGGGGCGCGAAATGTGCGGGAAGCCAGTACAGATCATTACCAACTATCTGCCGCTGGCGAATTATCTGATCGATCAAGAGCATGAAAGCGTGATTATCATGGGGGGTCAGTATAATAAAAGCCAGTCGATTACCCTGAGCCCGCAGGGAAGTGAAAACAGTCTCTATGCTGGCCACTGGATGTTTACCAGCGGAAAGGGCTTAACCGCGGATGGCCTGTACAAGACCGATATGCTAACCGCCATGGCGGAACAAAAAATGCTCAGCGTCGTCGGGAAACTGGTCGCGCTGGTCGATAGCAGTAAAATTGGCGAGCGCGCGGGAATGCTGTTCAGCCGCGCCGATCAGATCGCTATGCTGATTACCGGCAAAAATGCCAATCCGCAAGTTTTGCAACAGCTTGAAGCCCAGGGTGTAAGCATACTCCGCGTTTAAAGATGCTGTCGGAAAAACGCTACCGTCGCCGACAACGCTTCTGGCGTAATGCGATGCCGCACGCCTGCGGCCCATAAACAGGTCACATGCTTATCCAGCTTCGCCCCGGCGAGTGCCTGCTGGAGCCGGAAGGTTTCGATAGCAGGCACCACGTCATCCTCCTGACCATGCCACAACAGAAGCGGCCTGTCGGCCAGTCGCTCTAACTGGTGTGTGACTTCCCATTCACGTAGCGGCGCGATGATATTGTCGAATTCCGCCTGCTGTACCGGGTTCTGCGGGGATAACGGCGGGAAAAGCGTCCGGGCGAGCCCGGTAAAATAGCCCGACCCCATTAAACTGGCCCCGCATTTTACCTCTTGGTGACGCGTCATAATGCCCAGCGCCGTCATACCGCCCATGGATGCGCCGCCCACCGCTAACCGCCCGTCAAGTAGCCAATTTTCCGCCTGAATCGCCGCACGTAACGTCGTAAATTCCTGCATGTTTTGGTGCAGAATCTGCCAGAATCGCTGTATCCGTCCCTGTGAGTCGCCGCCGAAGCGAGCGCCATGCTCCGGCGCATCCGGCATGACTACCCGCAATCCTGCCTGTGCCAGGGCAACGGCAAAATAACTATAAACCAGGCTGGAGGAGGTGAAGCCATGATAGAACACCACACAGGGAAGCGGCACGGCGCGTTTCCCTTCCGGGAAGGCATGTAATACGACGCCTCCGGCTAATTGTCGTGTTTCAATCGCTATCATTATTCTCTCCTTTTTATCCGGTATGCCACGGAGAAATACTTAACGCAAGTTTATGGATAGCGCAATAATTCATAATGTTTGAGAACTGGGTTACGCTTTCGCAACGTTTTCATTCGAAAATCGCGTGACAGGTAACACTTCGGGAACATTCCCCCTAAAGGGAAATCAATAAGGCATTACACTATGATTATCAGGAAACGAGATAGAGTTATGCGTCGGTTTGCTTCATTGATAGCAGCACTGTTATTAAGCGCGTGTAGCGTGCTGCAGGGTACGCCGCAACCTGCGCCGCCTGTCGCCGATCACCCGCAGGAAATCCGTCGCGATCAAACGCAAGGACTACAGCGGATGGGGACCGTAAGCGCGCTGGTTCGGGGCTCCCCGGATGATGCAATAGATGAAATCAGAGCGAAAGCCGTCGCTGCGAAAGCCGATTATTACGTTATCTTAATGGTTGATGAAACGGTTGTAACCGGCCAGTGGTATTCACAAGCCATTTTGTATCGTCAATAACAGTAGATTGATTTTTAGTCAGTTTTACATTGCTTTGCGCCCCTATGCGTTTACCTGTGCACAATACACAAACAGGTTTACCGTGATGGAGCGTCCTGTTAAATGCGGGGTATGTAATAAGGAGCTGACGATGAAACAAGAACTTGCCTTATCCTCACTGCTGCTTTCTGCCGGACTGGTGAGTACGACGGCACAGTCTGCCGAATTCGCCAGTGCTGACTGCGTAACGGGTCTGAATGAAATCGGCCTGATCTCGGTCAGTAATATTGCAGGAAACCCACAGGATGTGGAGCGGATTATCGCCCTGAAAGCCGACGAACAGGGTGCGTCCTGGTACAGAATTATTCAAATGTATGAAGAACAACAGTCGGATAACTGGCGCGTACAGGCGATACTCTATGCCTGATGCCGCGTGGCTCGCGCCGGATGGCATGTACTACAGGTCAAACGTTACCGCAGTCCCCCGGTCGCCCTTAACAGTAAATCATTTTGCACCTGGGCAGGCAGCGGCATTTCGCCGCGTGTATCCAGCATCATCTGACACCACGCTTGCGCCAGCGGCGGCGAGGCATGACGCAGCATTTCCGCTCCGCATCCCAGCAAGAAAAGCTGCTGCGTAATCTCTCTGCCCATTGCTTCGTCCGGTTTGCGTAAACGTTGCTGTAGCTGGCGTACCGCGCGGTCGTAATGGCGATCCTGACCTTTGACTTCCGCAAAAGCTTCACTCAATACGTCATAGACGCCGTGTTGTTTTGTCAGCACCCGCAGTACATCCAGACACATGATATTACCGGAACCTTCCCAGATACTGTTCACCGGCATTTCACGGTACAGGCGCGGGAGTTCGCTCTCTTCGCAATACCCCATCCCGCCGAGAACCTCCATCGCCTCAGCCACAAAAGGGATTCCCTGCTTACAGATGGCGAATTTCGCCGCTGGCGTGAATAATCGCGCCCATAATGCCTCTTTCGCCTCGCGACGTTGCTCCCAGGCGCGCGCCAGCCGAAACAAAAGCGCCGTCTGCCCTTCCAGGCATAGCGCCATACGACTTAAGGTTTGTCGCATCAACGGTTGTTCGATCAGCGTTTTACCAAAAGCCTGACGCTGATGAGCATGGTAAATCGCGACTGAAAACGCGCGCCGCATTAAACCATGACTCCCGAGCGCGCAGTCAAGACGCGTCATACCGCCCATCTTTAAGATATGCCGAATTCCTTCGCCCTCTTCTCCCAGCCGCCAGCCGACGGCATCCTGAAACTCGACTTCGGCGCTGGCATTAGATCGATTACCGAGTTTATCTTTCAGGCGTTCAAGACGAACAGAGTTCCGTTGCCCGTCTGGCAGGAAACGCGGCACAAAGAAACAGGATAGCCCTCCTTTTGCCTGCGCCAGCACGAGGTGCGCATCACTTTGCGGCACAGAGAAAAACCATTTATGTCCCACCAGCCGATATGAATCATCCGCCAGCCGCTCCGCGTGGGTCGTATTACTGAGTACGTCCGATCCGCCCTGCTTTTCCGTCATTCCCATGCCGATAAGCAGGCCCCGTTTTTGCCCGCCCGGCAGCAAATGCGAATCGTAGCGATCGCTGCGCAGCGGCACCAGCCAGTCATGGAAAGTGGCGGGAAGCATCTGCAATAGCAACGGTGTCGCGGCAAAGGTCATCGTGACAGGACAGAGTGTTCCCGCTTCTACCTGAGCATGTAATACAAAACGCGCCGCCCGGGCGACAAAACTTCCCGCCCTTGCCTCCTCCTCCCAGGCCAGGTTATGTACCCGATTAGCGCAAAGCCCCTGCATCAACAGGTGCCAGGCGGGATGAAAGCGAACGTCATCCAGGCGCTGTCCCTGGGGATCGTAACGCAGCAACTCAGGAGGATGCGCGTTCGCCAGACGACCCAGTTCCAGTGATTCCGCCGTTCCCAGTTGTTGGCCAATGCTGGCGAGAAGATCGCTATCCCATCCCGCTCCTTCCCGGGAAACCGCTTCACACAGCGCGCCATCAGACAGGAATAAGTTACTGTTATTGAGCGGAGCTGGTTGATTAAAAACGGTATGTGTTTGCCAGGACATGGTGTCTCCCTCCTTCAATGGCGCTGAAGTCAAGTATGGTCATGACTG
The DNA here is from genome assembly GCF_020181675.1 of Salmonella sp. A7. NCBI lineage: Bacteria > Pseudomonadati > Pseudomonadota > Gammaproteobacteria > Enterobacterales > Enterobacteriaceae > Salmonella > Salmonella sp. A7. The sequence goes on from NZ_CP084001.1 coordinate 4,111,006, forward strand.
CGCCATTGACGCCGGAGCAAGATCACAAAAGTATGATTAACCGGCAATATAATGTGGGACGAAACGGGAAGTGTCTTTGGTAATCAGCGTATTGTCCTCGCGAATCCCCATCCCGGAGGCTTCATCGTCAATGATCCAACTGCCAATCAGCGTATAGCTATCGCCAAAGCGCGGCAAAGGCTGAAACGCCTGGTAAATCATCGGCTCGTCAGCGTAGTCGCCGTCGGCATGATCGATAACATTTTGCCGCTCGTCGAAAATCGTGACGTTGCCGCCTTCACGTGAATAAATCGGCTTCCGTACGCTGCTTTCGCCTGGCGCTGCGAGCGATTTTTCGCCCTCAAACCAGGCCGGTAGCAGATTCGGATGGCCAGGGAAAAAGCGCCACAATAACGGCAACAGCCCTTTGTTACTCAGAATACTTTTCCACAATGGCTCAATCCATTGCTCACGCCGTTTTCGCAACAGCGGGCCGTTGTCATCGCGCATCATCCACTCCAGCGGGTAGAGCTTAAAGGCGCGGCGAATCACATTATCGTCCAGATCGGTCAGCACGCCGCCTACACCAAGCCCCAGTTCTTCAATATAGATAAATCGCGTTTCCTGGCCCGCCTGCTGCGCGCAATCCTGAAGGTACAGCACCGTCGTGCGATCTTCGTCGGTATCTTCACAACAGCAAAAGTAGAGCGGTTCCCGACTGTACAGCTCGCTGAAGCGGGCGATCAGCCGCTCCTGTATCGCGTTGTATTGATCGGCATCACGCGGAATGGCGCCGCTACGACGAGCATCCTCCAGCCATAGCCATTGAAAGTAGGAGGATTCATAGAGCGATGTCGGCGTATCCGCGTTGTATTCCAGCAATTTAACCGGATCTTTGCCGCACCAGACGAAATCCATCCGTCCGTAAAGCGAAGGATCGCGGCTGCGCCAACTTTCGGCGATGACATCCCAGTACAATGGCGGGATCGCCAACTGCTGCATGATCTGCTCATCCCGGACGGCCCGCTCGACAACCTCCAGACACATCTGATGAAGCTCTGCGGTCGGTTTTTCGATCTGTTCTTCAATTTGCCGTAATGTAAAACGGTAGGCCCGGCTTTCATCCCAGTAAATTTCGTTATCGATAACATGAAAGTCAAAACCGTGATCGCAGGCGATCTTATCCAGATCCCGGCGTACCGGTACGTTATGTCGTAACATGGTTAGCCTCCCCAGTGCCCGCGGGCGCTGGAAGAACGGCCATAGCCGCCGCGGGAGACGGTGGACGCTTTCCGTGTCGTATAACCAAGGCTGGTCGCGGTATCGCTTTTCCCTGTACCGCTGCGCCACGCATAATCGCCGGACGTGGTGCGCCAGACGGGACGGGAGGCGTAGGATGAACCACCGCTGCTATAGATGTATTGTTCGTCACGGTTTTGACGAATCGCGCGGCTGAGCAAAAAGCCGCTTAATACCGGAACCCAACTCCGATCGGTGCTATCAAAGTAGCAATCGCCAAACTGCGACTGACAGCTCTCCTGCGTCAATTGCTTAGGCACATTCGCGTAAAATTCTGTTTTCGCATTATTCCAGCCGTCAGCGCAAACGCTGGCGCTATTGCCATCGTCAATACAGTCGTTCACCGTGGTGTAAAATGTCCCATCGCCGTCGTTGTCAGTATTGCCGCCATCACCGCACCCTTTCAGGAGAAAAAAGGCCGCTCCGCCCATAATCACCAGCGTCAGGCATTTTGGCGTGTAGCGATTTCGTTGCCGCTCAAAGGGATTAACCGGTTCGGCTATCCGTCTTATTGCCGAATGGCCTACGCCGGATGTGCTTCTGGATTTTCGTTTTTTTGCCATGATCTTCCGTTACCATGTCATACAGGCAGCGTTAAAAATACCGCCAGCCAGCGCTGCGGTTCCCATAAATAGCCCCGCCGCCACGTTGTGATGAATAATTTTTTCGCTCAGCGTAGGCATGTATAACCTTACGCAGCCATAAATCAGCAGTTGAATCACCAGCGCAATGCCGCCCCAGGCAAAATAGTCCGGGATGCTGACCGAGTTTATCGCCGCGCTGGATAAGGGGATGACATAGCCCAGCAACGTACCGCTAAAGGCCAGCGATGCCGCAGTATTGTTATTTTTTATCAACTGCCATTCATTATGCGGCGTTATCTTTGAGTAAATAAAAAGAAATGCGATGACCATTGCCGCGCCAATAAAAAAATAGGCGCAGAAAGCCAGTAATGCGTCCAGTATATGCATAATTGTCCTGTTTGTGCTTAACCAATAACCGTCAGTGAGGTGAGCGGGATATCCACGCCGAGCGCGCGCGAAAACACCCATTCAGGCTCACCGCGTTCGTTAAATGATTCTTCCCCGTTCAATAGAAGATACTCCCAGGCGTCGTCCGTCACCTGGCGCTGGAAGCCCATCGTAAAATTGTGAACGTCCCATTTCTCTGCCTGCTGATTTTCAACCTTTTCCAGCATGTAGACAGGTTCAATATTGCCCGGCTCTTCATGGTTAAAAAAGCGTTGCCAGCGCCGTTCTTGCCAGTTGAGCGTCATCGGCCCTATTGCCGCTGGCGCAATGGCTGAACGCCAGTGGCGTTCCTCGTTAATACCGAAACTTTCCTCATATACAAAAAGTTTGATGTCATCAATGTCGTCAACACCCGTGCCGCCAGTGGTGTTAATTTGTAGAAACTCATCGCCAGAGGTGTAGTAGCGAAAAATCTGACTGCCGCCGCCTAAATCTATGCGACTCACTGCCGCGACAGTGTATTTTTCACCCGGTAGCGCCACCAGCAACGACGACTCCAGTAGCCGAAATGCCAGCGTATCCAGCGTGAAACCGGCGTTAAGATGTAATCCTAATGGTCCGCGAATCGGCGCTGGCGCGCTTGTTTTACCGAGCAAACGCTGAAAAAATTGCATCATAGGGGAACCTCTATCTCTTGCCATGCGACCTCTTCAGCCAGAATGCGATTGTCGTTGGGCATAATGCCATTTGAGATCGCGCATTCATGTGCCGTCTCGTATGAAAGCGACGAAACCCAGCACGGTAGCGCGCTTTCGCGCTACCGATAGCAAAGCAGATACTGCCCGATAAACAGGCCCAGCAAAGCGGGCCAGGTCAGTCTGGACAAATGACGCTGGCAGGTTTTGACAATCCATGTAAAGAGCATTATTCGCCTTGTTGACGCTGTAAACGCGCCAACACATCCTGAGCATTGCTTTTATTGGTTGCGCCAATACCGGCCTGCGCCAGTTTTTCGTCCAGGTCGCGTCCATCGGCGACTTTTTCCAGCTGCGCGGCGGCATCCAGCCGGGCCTGGCGTTCAGCCTGACGCGTTTGTAAACGTTTAAGCGACTCCGCCGCCGTAGACACATTCGACGCGGCTCCGACGGTCGAAGTCGTCACCGCCTGCTGGGCGCGCTGCATGGCTTCTGTCGCCTTAACCACTTCAAGTTGCTGCTCAAACTGCGCAATCCGCTGGCCTGTCGCCGTTACGGCCTTCTCTACCGCATCACGAGAGGCTTCCAGATTAGTCAGCACCTGTTCTTCGGCAAGAATGGCATTTTCCAGACGGGCTATTTCTTCCGCCACTTCGTTGAGTAAAGCGGCGTCGACATTCTTACTCATTGCCGCCAACGCCCGCGTTTCAAGGCTTGCTTTACGCTCACGTAAATCATTCAGCTTGTCATGGCTTAGTTTCACCCGCGCCAATAAATCCACTCTGGATTTACCCGCTTTATCCAGCTCGGCTTTTGCGTCGCGAATATGCTGCTCCAGCATACGTACACCCTGTGCTTCATCAATGGCCTCTTCTGCCTGAGCAACGAATGATTTACCTAACGTGAACAAACTTTTTAAAATTCCCATGTAAGCCGCCTGTATTATTCCTGTGAATAGACTTGTGTTATTTCAGCGATATCCAACGCATTTTCTACAAGCGTGGTGATTTCCAGCGTCACGTCGGCAAGCGACGAATTTAACGACAACGCGCCAAAAGCGACATAATATTCCTCCTGTTTTACCTGGGTAATACCGACCGAAGACAGCGGTAAAATCTTCTGATTTCTCAGCAAGAAAAGATTAAATTCCGCGGTATCTCTAATCGTATTTACCGGACAGATATAAGTCTCGATAACTATTTGTTGCGAGGTAAATAAAACCGCCAGTGGTAAATCGCCATAATCATTCATTTTTATTATTAATGATGATTCATTATTTTCTATATCAATATCTAATTCGGCGATGTTGTTTAACGCATCCGTCAGCGTCCGTGGAGTCCATGCCATATTTTTATCTCTATCTCATTTTTTATAAATAAAAGAAATTACAGGGTAGGTTTTTCTTTTTATATTACCAGCCAGAGATAAAAAAAAACCATCCATAATCGGATGGTTTTTTCTTAAAAAATACTATTAGCGTCAGGTTCGCTGGCGAACGGCTTCAAACAGACAAATCCCGGTCGCAACAGAGACATTCAGCGACGACACGCTACCGGCCATAGGAATGCTGATCAGCTCATCGCAGTGCTCACGGGTCAGACGACGCATACCTTCACCTTCTGCGCCCATGACCAGCGCCATGCGGCCAGGCATTTTGCTCTGATACAGCGTATGGTCAGCCTCGCCCGCCGTTCCGACAATCCAGATATTCTCTTCCTGCAACATGCGCATCGTGCGCGCCAGGTTGGTGACGCGGATCAACGGCACGCTTTCCGCTGCGCCGCAGGCGACTTTCTTCGCCGTCGCGTTAAGTTGCGCGGAGCGGTCTTTCGGCACGATTACCGCATGTACGCCAGCGGCATCGGCGCTGCGCAGACAGGCGCCAAGATTATGCGGATCGGTGACGCCATCGAGGATCAACAAAAAGGGGCGATCGTGTAATGCGATCAGATCCGGCAGATCGTTTTCCTGATACTGCCGGCCTGGTTTCACGCGAGCGATAATACCCTGATGCACGGCACCGTCGCTTTTCTCGTCGAGATATTGGCGGTTTGCCAGCTGGATAACCACGCCCTGGGACTCAAGGGCGTGAATCAGCGGCAACAGACGTTTATCTTCACGGCCTTTTAAAATAAAGACTTCCTGAAAACGTTCAGGGGCGCGCTCCAGCAGGGCCTGCACTGCGTGGATGCCGTAAATCATTTCGCTCATTAATGTACTCGTTGTTTACGTTTTGCCGGGGGCGCTACGCTTGCCCGGCCTACAGATAATTCACCCTCTTCTGTTTGAAGAGGGTATTGCTCACTCTGCCGCTTTTTTCTTCGCCGCACGCTTCGCTTTGGTCGCTGCGGCTATTTTCTGCGTTTTAGCCGATGGCTTTTTTGCTTTTCTCGCGTCTTTTTTCGCTGCTTTCGGCTTCGCTTTTTTCTCGCCGCGGAAGGCGCTATCAGGCTCGAAGTTAACTTTTTTACCTACCTGACGACGTTTACCGGCGTTTTTACTTTCACCTTTTTTCGCTTTTTCACGCGCCGTTTTGCCGACGTTACGCGGTGCGCGCTCGCTGGAAATCAAGCTAAAGTCAATTTTCCGTTCGTCCATATTCACCGCTTCGACGCGTACCTCGACCCGGTCGCCCAGGCGATATGTCTGCCCGCCGGACTCGCCAATCAGACGTTGCCCTACCTGATCGAAGCGATAGTAATCGTTATCCAGTGAGGAAACGTGTACCAGCCCATCGATAAACAGTTCATCAAGACGGACAAAGAAGCCGAAACCGGTGACGCTGGCAATCACGCCCTTAAAGACGTTGCCTACCTGATCCAGCATAAAGTCACATTTCAGCCAGTCGGAGACATCACGCGTCGCTTCATCAGCGCGGCGTTCCGCCATCGAACAGTGCTGGCCGAGCTGCAACATCTCTTCCATCGAGTAGTGATAACCGCCCGTTTCTGTGGTGTTGCCCTTGTTCCCTTGCTCTTTCGCCAGCAGGTACTTAATGGCGCGGTGCAAAGAAAGATCCGGATAGCGGCGAATCGGCGAGGTAAAGTGCGCATAAGACTGCAACGCCAGGCCAAAGTGCCCGCGGTTTTCCGGATCGTAAATCGCTTGCTTCATTGAACGCAGCAGCATAGTTTGCAGCATTTCGGCGTCCGGCCGGTCGGCAATCGATTCAAGCAGTTCGGCATAATCGCGCGGTTCCGGTTTATTTCCGCCCGGCAGCTCCAACCCCAGCTCCGCCAGTACGGAGCGGAATGAGGTGATCGCTTCGGTGGTGGGCTTATCATGAATACGGAATAACGCCGGCTCTTTAGCTTTTTCGACAAAGCGCGCCGCCGAGATATTCGCCATGATCATGCACTCTTCGATAAGCTTATGCGCGTCATTACGCTGGGTCTGTTCGATACGCTCAATGCGACGATCGGCGTTAAAGATAAACTTCGCCTCTTCGCTCTCAAACGAGATCCCCCCGCGCTCTTCACGCGCTTTATCCAGCACTTTGTAGAGGTTGTGCAGCTCTTCAATATGCTTCACCAGCGGCGCATATTGTTCACGCAGATCCTGATCGCCCTGCAGCATATGCCAGACTTTGGTATAGGTCAGACGCGCATGGGAGCTCATCACCGCTTCATAGAATTTGTAGCCGGTCAGCCGACCTTTCGCCGAGATGGTCATTTCACAGACCATACACAGCCTGTCAACCTGCGGGTTTAGCGAACACAGGCCGTTGGAGAGCACCTCCGGCAACATTGGGACAACCTGTGACGGGAAGTAAACCGACGTGCCGCGATTGCGCGCCTCGCGATCCAACGGCGTTGGCGGCCGTACATAATAGCTCACGTCAGCAATAGCGACCCACAAACGCCAGCCGCCGCCGCGTTTTTTCTCACAGTAAACCGCGTCGTCAAAGTCACGGGCATCTTCGCCATCAATAGTGACCAGCGGCAAATCGCGCAGATCGACACGACCGGCTTTCGCCTCTTCCGGCACCTCTTCTTTCAGCCCGGCAACCTGCTGCTCTACCGCCTGCGGCCAGATGTAGGGTATTTCATGGGTACGCAGCGCCATATCAACCGCCATACCGGTGCCCATATTGTCGCCCAGCACTTCGACGATTTTCCCTACCGCTTTAGTACGGCGAGTTGGACGTTGGGTCAGTTCAACCACGACCACGAACCCCATCCGCGCGCCCATGACGTCTTCTGGCGGGATAAGAATGTCGAAGCTTAGGCGGCTGTCGTCCGGCACTACAAAGCCGACGCCCGCATCGGTGAAATAACGCCCGACTATCTGACTGGTTTTCGGTACCAGTACACGGACGATACGCGCTTCGCGGCGACCTTTACGATCGGCGCCCAGCGGCTGCGCCAGCACCTGATCGCCATGAATACAGGTTTTCATCTGCTCGCTGGAAAGATACAGATCGTCTTTGCGGCCTTCGACACGTAAGAAACCGTAACCATCACGATGACCGATCACGGTGCCTTTCAGCAGGTCGAGGCGTTCCGGCAGCGCATAGCACTGGCGGCGGGTAAAGACCAGTTGTCCGTCGCGCTCCATCGCGCGCAGGCGGCGACGCAAGGCTTCAAGCTGCTCTTCGCCTTCAATATTCAGTTCTACGGCCAGTTCTTCGCGACTGGCCGGTTTTTCACGTTTCGTTAAATGTTCGAGGATAAATTCCCGGCTCGGGATAGGATTCGCGTATTTTTCTGCTTCGCGTTCCTGGAAAGGATCTTGTGACATTGAGGTTCCTCCATTGTCATCTCTAATGAAGTTTACTTCACTCCACCAGTAATAATTTATAAAGCGGTTGATTCTCTTCAACCAAATCGGCAAGCGTGTAGTTATCCAGCTCCTTGAGAAAACTCTGCACGGCCTTAGAAAGCGCCTGTTTCAGACGACAGGCAGGGGTGATGTGGCAAAATTCGCTGCTACAGTTGACCAGTGATAAGGGTTCCAGCTCACGCACCACATCGCCAATACAAATAGTATTAGCCGGTTTACCCAGGCGGATACCGCCATTTTTTCCCCGAACGGCGGTGACAAAGCCCGCCCGGCTAAGCTGATTGATAATTTTGACCATATGATTACGGGACACGCCGTAGACTTCTGTCACCTCAGAAATGCTGGTCATTCGTCCATCTGGTAACGACGCCATATAGATTAGCGCACGTAAGCCGTAATCGGTGAAACTCGTTAACTGCACATCAACCTCAGGAAAAGGGAAAACGGGATATAACTTATCTGTATTGATGATAAACCAGCCACCTGTCAGGCTGCTAATTTATTTCGGTTCAGGAAGGAAAAAAGCGGGGAACAATGACGCATTTGAGCCGAAGGGTGATGCAAAGCATCTTATCCGGCCAACAAATGCGTACTCATCATAGACCCGGTAAGCGTAGCGTTACCGGGCATCATCCATCAATTACGCGTCGAACGGGTCGCGCAGAATCATCGTCTCAGTACGATCGGGGCCGGTAGAAATAATATCAATCGGCACGCCGGTCAGTTCTTCAATACGCTTGATGTAGTTCAGTGCCGCCTGCGGCAGACCGCTACGATCTTTCACGCCGAAGGTGGATTCAGACCAGCCCGGCATGGTTTCGTAAATCGGCTCTACACCTTTCCAGTCGTCAGCTGCCAGCGGAGTGGTAGTCACTTCGCGACCATCCGGCATACGGTAAGCCACGCAGAGTTTCACCTCTTTCAGGCCATCCAGCACGTCCAGTTTGGTCAGGCAGAAGCCAGACAGGGAGTTCAGCTGTACCGCACGACGAACGGCAACGGTGTCCAGCCAGCCGGTACGACGACGACGGCCGGTAGTGGCGCCGTATTCGTTACCCTGCTTGCAGAGGAACTCGCCGGTTTCATCAAACAGCTCAGTCGGGAACGGACCTGCACCTACACGAGTGGAGTAAGCTTTGAGGATACCCAGAACGTAATCAACATAACGCGGGCCCAGGCCGGAACCGGTCGCCACGCCACCTGCAGTGGTGTTAGAAGAAGTTACATACGGATAAGTACCGTGGTCGATATCCAGCAGCGTACCCTGCGCACCTTCAAACATGACGAAATCGCCACGCTGACGCGCCTGGTCGAGCAGGTCCGAAACGTCAACAACCATAGAAGTCAGGATGTCGGCAACAGCCATCGTATCATCCAGAACTTTCTGGTAATCAACCGCTTCAACTTTGTAGTAGTTAACCAACTGGAAGTTGTGATATTCCATCACTTCTTTCAGTTTTTCAGCGAAGGTTTCTTTGTCGAAAAGGTCACCAACACGCAGACCGCGACGTGCCACTTTATCTTCATAAGCAGGCCCGATTCCACGACCGGTGGTGCCGATCGCTTTCGCGCCACGCGCTTTCTCACGCGCGTTATCCAGCGCAACGTGATAATCAAGGATCAGCGGACAAGCTTCAGACAGCAGCAGACGCTCACGAACGGGGATGCCACGGTCTTCCAGTTCTTTCATCTCTTTCATCAGCGCGGCCGGAGACAGCACAACACCGTTACCGATGATGCTGGTTACATTCTCGCGAAGAATACCTGATGGAATAAGATGGAGAACGGTTTTTTCACCGTTGATTACGAGAGTATGGCCTGCGTTGTGACCGCCCTGGTAGCGTACAACATATTTAGCCCGTTCAGTCAGAAGATCGACGATCTTTCCTTTACCTTCGTCACCCCATTGGGTGCCCAGTACGACGACGTTGTTACCCATTTTTCAAAATCACCGTTTGCTTAAAAATGGATTCTACCATCGCTTTTTCAGATATACAGCACTTTTTGCACTCAATCTGCGGCAAATCCGACCACTTTTTGCTCAGCCAATCGTTTTCCTCAACATGTAGTAGACCACAACTCCCGCAACCACAAGTCCGCCGCCAAAACGTCGTAAAACATTTTCCGGCAGTTGCGCCAGTGCCGAAACCATTTTTTTCCATGCGCCGGGATACAGCATCGGTCCCAGCCCTTCGAGGACTAATACCAGAGCAAGCGCCAACCAGATTGTTGAATTCATTTATCGCCCTTATAAAAGAAAACCACCGGCATCCTTTGGATGCGGTGGTTTTGCTGGTCTAAAACCGCTGACGCTATTTTAACGTGTCGTCGAACTCGGTGTCTTCATGTAGCGGAAGAAATCGCTGTCCGGGCTCAGTACCATCACGTCCTGATTACCTTCGAAGCTCTTCTCGTAAGCGCGCAGACTACGAATGAACGCGTAGAAATCAGGGTCCTGGCTGAACGCATCGGCAAACAGCTTCGCGGCCTCAGCATCACCTTCACCACGCATGATACGCCCCTGACGCTCGGCTTCCGCCAGAGTTTTCGTCACCTCATAGTCAGCAGCCGCACGCAGTTTTTCCGCTTCTTCCTGACCTTGTGAACGATGACGACGCGCGACCGCTTCACGCTCGGCACGCATACGGTTGTAAATCGCCTCAGAAACCTCGGTCGGCAGGTTGATCTGCTTAATACGCACATCGACCACTTCGATACCCAACGCCGCCATACTGTTCGGGTTGATGACCGGTACTTTACCTTTGGTTTCCGCCGTGACGCGTTCCGCCGCTTCGGCAATCGCGTCATCCGCCGCCGGGGTCGCTACTTCATCATCGGTACCGGCTGAACCGGAGTTCAGCGCGTCGCGCACTTCCAGAGTCAGACGACCACGAGAATCTGTCACGATGTCTTTTACGTCCAGGCGACCAATCTCAGAACGCAAACGGTCCGAGAATTTACGTTTTAACAGCACTTCGGCTTGCGAAATATCGCCGCCGCCGGTCGCCAGATAGTAACGGCTAAAGTCGCTGATACGCCATTTGATGTAGGAGTCGACAATCAGGTCTTTCTTCTCTTTAGTCACAAAGCGATCGGCCTGGTTATCCATCGTCTGGATACGCGCATCAAGCATTTTCACTGATTCAATAAACGGGATCTTAAAGTGCAGACCCGGCGCGTAAACCAGCGGTTTGTTCTCATCGTCACGCAGAACTTTACCAAAACGCAGCGTAATGCCACGCTCGCCCTCTTTGACCACAAAGACGGACATGTAGAGCACTACCAGCACGATGATGATAATCGCAATAACTGACTTACGCATCGTTATTCCCCCTGACGCTGGTAGTCGTTACGCTGCGCATTCGCGCGGCGTTGGTCCATAATATCGCCCTGATTTGAGGACGACGTGTTGCTTGCTCCGCTGGCGTTTGACTTTGTGGACGGCGGCAGGCGCAGCAGGTTGCTGGCGCTATTGTCGCTCTTTGCCGCCGGCGCATTCCCGCCTTTCAGCATCTGATCTAACGGCAGCACCATTAAATTACCGCTCTTGTCGTTAACCAGTACTTTACGGGTATGGCTCAGCACTTTTTCCATCGTTTCAATATACAGACGCTCGCGTGTAATCTGCGGCGCGGCTTTATATTCCGGCAAAATCTTCGCAAACCGGGCGACTTCACCCTGCGCTTCCAGGATAGTCTGGGTTTTATAGGCGCGTGCCTCTTCCAGAATACGCTGCGCCTGACCGTTGGCGCGCGGCTGAACTTCGTTGGTATACGCTTCCGCTTCACGAATGTACTGCTGCTCGTTTTCACGTGCGGCAATCGCGTCGTCAAAGGCGGCTTTCACCTCTTCCGGCGGACGCGCAGCCTGGAAGTTCACGTCCAGCAGGGTAATCCCCATGTTGTACGGTTTGATAGTCTCTTCCAGCTCGCGTTGGGTATCGCTACGAATAACGGTACGGCCTTCGGTCAGGATGCGATCCATCGTGTATTTACCAATGACGCCACGCAGCGCGCTGTCAGTGGCCTGACGCAGGCTATCGTCCGGGCTGGTCACGCTAAACAGATATTTCTGCGGATCGGTGACGCGGTATTGCACGTTCATTTCAACGCGCACGACGTTTTCATCAGACGTCAGCATCACGCCTGACGCCGCCAGTTCGCGCACCGCTTCAACGTTCACCGGCGTGACGTCGTCAATAAATGTCGGCTTCCAGTTCAGACCTGGCTCTACCAGATGGCTGAATTTACCAAAACGCGTCACAACGCCGCGCTCGGCTTCTTTAATGGTATAAAAACCGCTGGCCGCCCAGATAATGACTACTGCCGCCGCGGCGATGGCGACAATACGGCCTCCCAGTTGCGGACGCGGGCCTTGCGATGAGCTACCGCCGCCGGAACCGGTGCCTTTACCGCCCCCAAAACCACCGAGTTTTTTACTCAGCTTACGGAAGATATCATCCAGATCGGGAGGTCCCTGATCGCGGCCACCTTTGTTTCCATTTCCCCCAGAGTTGCTGCCAGGTTTGCTGCTTCCCCACGGGTCGCGGTCCTGTCCGTTATTACCGGGCTGATTCCACGCCATGTTTGTGCTCCATATTTGTTATGCGGTGATCCCCGTTGTCTTTCGACCTCAGAGGATAAGGCGAAATTACTCCATGCTTCAGACGAACCGCCGTTACAGACATCATCTTTCAGGCTGCGTCTTGAGTGGCGGCTTTTTTACCCCAGGTCACTTCGTTGTGAGCTCCTGAGATTCTCTCAGCTACCGCCTCAATACGACCTGAATGACTTCGCGTCTAGATCACGTATTCGATCAACGCCGGTTCTTGTTTACAGAGGCGACGCCAGTCGACAATCGGCATTCGTACCTGCAGACTGACGCTACCGTCTTCCTCCATCCACTCTTTTTCTATTGCCTGAAGCTGATAAAACCGGCTTCTCAGACGCCCTTCCTGCGGCGGCAAACGCAGCGTATGCTGCGCCACCTCGCCGGAAAGACGCTCCGTCAAAGCCTGAAAAAGCTGTGGTATTCCCACGCCGCTTTGCGCTGAAAGCCAAACGCGGATGGGTTTATTCTCTTCATCTCTGTCGATACGCGGTTCAAAGTCGTCCAGCATATCGATTTTGTTCATCACCATTAAGGTGGGGATTTCGTGAGCGTCAATCTCTTCAAGAACGGTGTTTACCGCCTCGATGTTTTCCTGCACACGAACATCCGCCGCATCGACCACATGCAGCAGCAGCGTCGCCTGACGCGTCTCCTGCAGGGTAGCTTTAAAGGCAGCCACCAGATCGTGCGGTAAATGGCGGATAAAGCCTACCGTATCCGCCAGAACGGTTTCACCGACATCCGCTACATCAATACGACGTAACGTGGGGTCCAGCGTCGCAAATAGCTGATCTGCCGCATAGACCCGCGCTTCAGTGATCTGATTAAAAAGGGTGGATTTTCCGGCGTTGGTATAGCCCACCAGCGATACCGTCGGAACGTCGGCCTTGATGCGCGACTGCCGCCCCTGCTCACGTTGCTTCTCAACTTTCTCCAGGCGCGACTGAATCTGCACAATGCGATTACGCAGTAAACGACGGTCGGTTTCGAGTTGGGTTTCACCCGGACCGCGCAAACCAATCCCGCCTTTCTGACGTTCAAGGTGGGTCCAGCCACGCACCAGACGCGTAGCCAGATGGCGTAGCTGCGCCAGCTCAACCTGCAACTTACCTTCATGGGTACGCGCACGCTGGGCAAAAATATCTAAGATAAGACCGGTGCGATCGATAACCCGGCACTCGCACAAACGCTCCAGGTTTCGCTCCTGGGCTGGACTCAATGCATGATCAAACAATACGACCGCTGCGCCAGTCGCTTTCACGGCTTCCGCAATTTCAACTGCCTTACCTTCACCTACAAAGTACTTCGGGTGCGGTGCTTTACGGCTACCGGTAATCACCTGCATTGCTTCGACACCGGCGGAAGAGACCAGAGATTCAAACTCCTGGAGGTCTTCCATATCTTTGTCTTGCGAAAAATAGATGTGTACCAGTACCGCCTGCTCACCGGCATCATAACGGTCAAACAAGCGTAAACCCTCTTAATAACCAGCGGGGGCGATTATCCGACGCCCCCGACATGGATAAACAGCGCGTGAACTTATTCAGTCTCTTCGCTGTCCTGTTGCGCAGTAGAACCCTGCGCGTTGCTACCGTGATGGTAGTTATTGCTGGCGCCGCCACCGGCATTGTTGCTGTGATGGGAAACCGGGCGAGACGGGACAACAGTAGAAATCGCGTGCTTATAAACCATCTGGCTGACCGTGTTCTTCAACAGGATCACGAACTGATCAAAGGACTCGATTTGACCTTGCAGCTTAATACCATTCACCAAATAAATAGAAACTGGAACACGTTCCCGACGCAATGCGTTCAGGAACGGATCTTGTAAAGATTGCCCCTTAGCCATTCTCTTTTCCTTATATGCTTATTTGTACTTTGAACCTTTCGATTCTGAAAAATTGCGCACGATACGTCTCAATTGTACACATTCAGTCTGCGATAGCACCAACAACCTGTAATACTTCTTTTCGCGCCCGATCGGGATTCTCACTGTCAAGCCAGCGCACCCCTTCCCAACCGCGCAACCAGGTCATCTGGCGCTTCGCCAACTGTCTCGTGGCGCAAACACCTCTATAAACCATTTCATCATATGAGATTTCGCCCTCAATGTATGACCACATCTGGCGGTATCCCACACAACGGATGGAAGGCAAGTCCGTATGCAAATCTCCTCGGGCAAAAAGCGCCCGGACTTCTGCTTCAAAACCTGAAGCCAACATCTGATGAAAACGCAGTTCAATGCGCTGATGGAGCAGTTCACGGCTCGCCGGGGCGATAGCGAACTGATGCACCTGGTACGGTAGCGCGTCTCCTGACGTTTGCGTTAGCTCCGTTAAAGTTTTACCCGAAATGAAAAAAACTTCCAGTGCCCGGGAAAGTCTTTGCGGATCATTTGGATGAATTCGCGCGGCGGCAACCGGATCTATCTCCTGAAGTTGCTGATGCAACGCCTCCCATCCAAGCTCCGCTGCTTGCTGCTCTATCCGGGATCTGACTTCCGGATCTGCTGAAGGCAGCGGCGATAAGCCTTCCAGCAATGCCTTAAAATACAGCATGGTACCGCCCACTAACAGCGGGATACGCCCCGCAGCGGTGATCTCCGCCATTTGCGCTAACGCGTCGCGGCGAAAATCCGCCGCCGAATACGCCTGCGACGGGTCGCGTATATCTAACAGTCGATGCGGCGCCGCTTTCAGCTCATCGACATTCGGCTTAGCCGTGCCAATATCCATTCCCCGATAAATGAGGGCGGAATCAACGCTTATCAACTCTACTGGCAAAACTTTACGCAGTTCTATCGCCAGCGCCGTTTTGCCGGAGGCCGTCGGCCCCATCAAAAATATCGCCTTAGGCAGGCTCGCCTTGCTTACATCATTCATGCTTCAGGGCGTTCATCGCCGAATGTAAATCAACAGGTTGTAACAGGCCACCCGGCGGCGCTTTTACCAGCTGCGGACATAGCCGCTCAACATCCGCCAGCAGCGATATGGCCTGCGCCATCGACCACTGCGGATGTTCGCTCTGCACATTACGCGCTATCCATTGTGCAATATTGACCGTTGCAAATGTGGTCTGTTGCGCCAGGTAGCCTATCAGTTCAGGAATCAAGATTTGTAAATTTTGTTGTCGTAAGGGTAAAGGCACCGCCCGAATGGTCACATGCTGCGCATCTGACTGAAATTCAATACCCAATTCTCCCAACAAAGATTGGGCTTTTTGCAGCGCGACTTTTTCATCGGCGCTCACTTTTAAACGCAGCGGAATCAGCAACGGCTGCGCGCAAACCGGACTTTGACCCGGTGTAAGCTGCGCCTGACGCAGCCAACGCTCCGCAACCGGCAGCGACAAGAGCTGGATAGTCCCCGCGTGTTCCAGCAACGCGCAGTCACCGCCGACTATCGTTAGTACGCGACCAAAACTCTGGCTATGTCCGTCAAGCGCAGGCGCAACCGGCTCCGGCGCGGGGCTCGTCGCCGGCGTCTGTAAAAGCGCGCGATAAACCTCGCCCTGCGGCTTCTGATAACCTGGCTGCGCGTGCGGCCAACCACCTGCGGACTGACGCCCGCCATTACCGCCCGATGCGCCGCCGGAATAACGCGGTGTCGCGGGCTCGCGCGCCGCAGTTGGCTCGGCGGGTACAGCAAAATGGTTGCGCCCGGCGGCGATACGGTTTTCCGGGACATGCCGCGGCGCTGGCGCAATCTCCTCCAGCGGCAGCGTCGTTTCCGTCTGCTGTTGCAGAACGCTCAGCACCCCTTGATAGATGAAGTCGTGCACCAGCCGGGATTGATGAAAACGCACTTCGTGCTTGGCGGGATGAACATTGACATCCACCTGATGCGGGTCAATCTCCAGATACAGCACAAACGCAGGCTGTTGGTCCGCGCCCAGTTTATCTTCACAGGCCTGGCGAATGGCATGGTTGATCAAGCGGTCGCGCATCATGCGGCCATTCACATAGCAGTACTGGATCTCCGTTAACGCCGTGGTGGTGTGATTCGGATCGGCGACCCAGCCGCGCAGGGTCAGATCGCCATGCTGCCACTCGATCGCCAGTGCCTGTTCGAGAAACGGCGTCCCGCAGATGGCGCCTAACCGGCGCTCTTTTTGCCCGTCCTTTGCGACAGCGCGATACTGCCGTACCAATTTGCCGTTGTGCGACAGGTTAAGCGTGACGTCAAAACGGGCCAATGCAATACGACGGATGATCTCATCAATGTGATTAAATTCCGTTTTTTCGGTACGCATGAATTTGCGCCGGGCGGGCGTATTATAAAAGAGATCCAGAACTTCCAGGGTGGTGCCGACCGGGTGCGCGGCGGGTTTTACCGTTACGTCCATGTCACGCCCTTCCGCATACGCCTGCCAGGCTTCCGCCTGCTCCGCCGTGCGCGACGTTAGCGTCAAACGCGAGACCGAACTGATACTGGCCAGCGCTTCGCCGCGAAATCCCAGACTGATAATCGCTTCCAGATCGTCAAGCGAGGCGATTTTACTGGTGGCATGACGGGCCAGCGCCAGCGCCAGCTCCTCTTTTTTAATGCCGCAGCCATTGTCGCGAATACGAATAAGCTTCGCGCCGCCACGCTCGATGTCGATATCAACGCGGGTGGCGCCTGCATCCAGACTATTCTCTACCAGCTCTTTAACAACCGACGCAGGGCGTTCCACCACTTCGCCAGCGGCGATTTGGTTCGCAAGCTGCGGCGGCAGAACCTGAATCGGCATGAAATCTCCTTAATTCGCGGCGGTTATGGCGCCAGGCTGGTTGGTACTGGCCGTCTGGCCTGGGCCGCCCTGCGGCGCAGACTGGATCGGATGCGCTGCAAAGTACTTACGCAACCCCCGGTATATAGCGTCAGCAATCTGCTGCTGATAGCGGTCGCTCGCCAGCAATCGCTCTTCGCCGTGATTACTGATAAAGCCCGTCTCCACCAAAATGGACGGGATATCCGGCGAACGCAACACGCCCAGGCTCGCGTGTTCCGGGCGACGTTTATGCAGCGACCCCACACCATCCAGTTGGCTTAGCACGTTCGTCGCCACATCATACCCTACCCGCTGCGAATGACCGAATTGCAAATCCAGTACCGCCTGGCTCAGGTAAGGGTCTGACTGACTGTTCGCCAGCACATCGCCAGCGCCGCCTAACAGTTCGGATTGCTTCTCATGCTGCTCAAGCCAGTTTGCCATTTCGCTATTCGCGCGACGATTGGACAATACCCAGACGGAGGCGCCGGTGGCGTCGCGATTTGGCGCGGCATCCGCATGAATAGAGACAAGGAAGTTGGCGTTTTGCTTACGCGCCACGTCAGACCGCCCCATCACCGAAATAAAATAGTCGCCGTCACGCGTCAGCACGCCTTTAAACATCGGATCGTTATTCAGCAATGTGCGTAACTTACGCGCGATGGCGATGGTGACATTTTTCTCGCGCGTACCGCCCGGGCCTATCGCACCGGGGTCCTGGCCTCCATGTCCGGCATCAATAGCAATCACCACTTTATCGCCAGCGCCTGCCGACGCGCGCGCCGCAGGCCGCGTAACGGTATTGCTGCTGGTTACGCCAGTCAGGCGATCATCAGAAGATTTAAACGGATTACGGGCCGGCTCCGTCGGGCGGGGCGCGCTTTCAACCCGTTTCGCGACGACAGGCGGCGGTGGCGGCGGAACATCGGCATTAATGGTGAAAATGACCGTATAGTTGCCGCCGTTTTGCCGCTTCACAGCCTCGGTTTTACCATTTTCCGTCAGATCGACAAGCAACCGTAAAGATTGCGCATCTTTCGGCGTTCCGGCACGGATCGTTTTCACCAGATTGTTACCGCTAAACTGAAGCGGCAGCCCCTGAATCACGCCGGTCTGCCTGATATCCAGCGCCACGGTACGTTTACCGTCCTGTGAGTAAGCATATTCCGGCTCGCCGATAAAACTCAGCGTAATGCGCGCCTGCTGCTCGCCGTTGGACACCTGAATATCAGAGAGACTGGCGGCGCCCGCCTGCGCGCACAGCAGGATTAAGGCTGCTATTACGGCATTTTTGATGCGATAAATCATCCCGCCACCTTTATAGCTAATCGGCTAAACGCGCCAGTAACGAATGACCCGATGAGGATACCGCGCTTACGCGAGCCTCACGCCCCTGCGCCTGGTAATCAATATGGATTTCGACGTCCGGGTCGGGGAGAACGCCTTTACCTTGTTGCGGCCACTCCACCAGACAAATGGCGTCGTTGGCGAAATAATCGCGAATGCCCATAAACTCCAGCTCCTCCGGGTCCGCAAGACGGTACAAGTCGAAGTGATATACCATCATGTTATCAAGCGCATAAGGCTCTACCAGCGTATAGGTGGGGCTTTTTACATTACCGTTATGGCCTAACGCCTGTAAAAATCCCCGGCTAAACGTCGTTTTACCGGCACCTAAATCGCCATACAGATAAATAACGGTCGCGCCATCGCAGGCGTTGGCTACCCGTTGCCCCAGGTCTAGCGTCGCCTGTTCGTCAGGTAGCGGAATTACTCGATTCATCATGGTTTACGTCAATCACATCAGGGTTAACAATACGCCGCAGCGTAGTAAAAAGATCGGTCGCCAACATGCCGCGAGCGCCATAACGCGCTGCCAGTAAGTCCGCCGCCGCGCCGTGAGCCACACATCCCACACATGCCGCATCATACGGGGTAAACTTCTGTCCGAGCAATGCGCCGATGATGCCGGACAGGACATCGCCCATCCCGCCGCTCGCCATCCCCGCATTACCAGCGTCAATGATAGCCAGAGGGTGGTGTTCAGCGGCGATAATCGTTCCTGCGCCTTTTAACACGACCACGCCTCCGTACCGTTTTACCAGACGCTGTGCTGAAAGTAAGCGATCACTTTCAATTTCTGCCACAGAACATCCTAACAGGCGGGCAGCCTCTCCCGGATGCGGCGTAATCACGCGATTGTGACGTTTATCAGGATTGATTGCCAGTAGGTTCAACGCATCCGCATCCCACAGCATAGGTTTACGGACGTTTTCTACTTTCTGTAAGGCTTTTTTGCCCCATTCCTGCTGCCCAAGCCCCGGGCCGATCACTACAACGTCAGCCCAGGTCAGGCTCTCTTCCAGCGACTGAGGCGTGAGTTCATGTACCATCAGTTCCGGGCGGGCCGTCAGCAACGGCGCGATGTTTTCACCGCGAGTCAGTACTCTGACCAACCCAGCCCCCGTACGCAGCGCCGCCTCGCCAGCCATCCGAATTGCGCCCGCTGTTCCCTGGTCGCCGCCGATAATCGCCAGACGACCATGATCGCCCTTATGCGAGGTCGGTCGACGCGGCGTTAACCATTGCCCCAACTGCGTCGCGTCAAAACGCCGGAGCGGCGGCGTCTGGCTTGCCAGCCAGCCTTCCAGTCCCAACGCGTCATAATGCAGTATGCCGGTAACGTCACGCGCTTTGCCGGTCAGCAGGCCTGGTTTCAGGGCGATAAACGTGACCGTATGCGCGGCGCTTATCACCGCGCCAGGCGTGGCGCCCGTTTGCGCCAGCAGACCTGACGGGATATCGACGGCGACAACCGGCGCAGGATGAGCGTTCGCCTGTTCAATCAGACCGGCTACCGGGTCGCGCGGCGCCTGGGCTATGCCGGTGCCAAGCAGCGCGTCGATAATCAGATCCGTCGCTTCCGGCCAGATAATATCGGCAGCATGGATAATGCCGCCGGCATTCAGCCAGGCATCGCGCGCCTGCGCCGCTTCTTCAGGCAACGGTTTGTCGCTCTCCTGCGCCAGCAACGTTACGCTAATGCCCGCCGCTTGCGCTAGTCGCGCCACGACGTAACCATCGCCGCCGTTGTTGCCATGACCACACAACACCAGCCAGTGTCGGGTGTCAGGATAACTGTCACGGGCTACCCGAAATGCCGCGTCGCCAGCGCGCAGCATCAATTCATAGAGTGTGAGTCCGAAGGCATCCGCCGCATCGCGTTCCAGCCGTTTGATGTCATCGGCGGGCCAAATGGAGTGTGGTATACTTACAGGGTTTTTCTTCATGTTATGGTCCATCATGTCAAAGCCCCTCGATCTCAATCAGTTAGCGCAAAATATTAAGCAGTGGGGGCTGGAGCTGGGCTTTCAGCAGGTCGGTATTACTGATACCGATCTGCGCGCATCCGAACCTGCGCTGCAGGCGTGGCTGGACAAACAATACCACGGCGAGATGGCATGGATGGCGCGCCACGGTATGATGCGCGCCCGGCCTCATGAACTCTTACCCGGTACGCTACGTGTCATCAGCGTGCGCATGAACTATCTGCCCGCCAACGCCGCGTTTGCCAGTACGTTGAAGGATCCCACGCTGGGCTACGTTAGCCGATATGCGCTGGGGCGTGATTATCACAAGCTATTACGCAGCCGCCTTAAAAAACTGGGCGAGCAGATCCAGCAGTACTGCGGTTCGCTGAATTTTAGACCGTTTGTCGACTCTGCGCCTATTCTTGAACGCCCATTAGCGGAAAAAGCCGGACTTGGCTGGACGGGTAAGCACTCACTTATCCTTAATCGGGAGGCGGGCTCATTCTTTTTCCTGGGGGAACTGCTGATTGATTTACCGCTTCCGGTCGACCAGCCGGTCGAGGAAGGTTGCGGAAAATGCGTCGCCTGTATGACCATTTGCCCGACCGGGGCGATTGTCGAACCGTATACGGTGGACGCGCGGCGCTGTATTTCTTATCTCACCATTGAGCTGGAAGGCGCTATTCCGGAAGCATTTCGCCCACTGATAGGCAACCGTATTTACGGCTGCGATGACTGCCAGCTTATCTGTCCGTGGAATCGTTACTCTCAGTTGACCGACGAAGCAGATTTTAGCCCACGCAAGGCGCTGCATAACCCAGATTTGGTTGAGTTGTTTAGCTGGAGCGAAGCGCAGTTTCTGAAAGTCACTGAAGGTTCTGCGATTCGGCGCATTGGTCATTTACGCTGGCTGCGCAATGTTGCCGTCGCGCTGGGGAATGCGCCGTGGAGTAATGCCGTCATTACGGCGCTGGAAAGCCGCAAGGGTGAGCATCCACTTCTTGATGAGCATATCGAATGGGCGATTGCGCAACAAATTGAAAAGCGCAACGCCTGCATCATTGAAGTGCAGCTACCGAAAAAACAGCGTCTGGTCAGGGTGATTGAAAAAGGGCTGGTGCGCGATGCCTGAATTATTCACAGGCTGTGTATAAAAATAAAAACACATTGCGATTCAAGAGGGAAAAAAGGAATAGTCAATAACGCTAACGTTTTGAAATCTTATTTTTTCTATATTTTTCAGTAAATTATAAAAATTCTACGCGTCAGGTATAATTTTTTGCATTCCAGGAGTAATGGGCCGCCCTGTGGATAAGTCTGTTTACAAGGATCTGACGAAAGCGGAACAAAACGTGCCCCAACGCGATATTCGTTGTGGATAATTTTACTGTAGATAAGAATTGGAGCGGGAAACGAGACTCGAACTCGCGACCCCGACCTTGGCAAGGTCGTGCTCTACCAACTGAGCTATTCCCGCATAATCTTCGTCTTTCGAACCGCTACTGCGTTGGCTGCCTTCACTCGCCTGAGTCACTTACTTCAGTAAGCTCCTGAGGACTCATTCAGTTGCCGCCTTGTCGCAATTCGAAATCCTGCGATTGGTGGTCTGTACTTAACAAGTACTTTCAAATTTGGAGCGGGAAACGAGACTCGAACTCGCGACCCCGACCTTGGCAAGGTCGTGCTCTACCAACTGAGCTATTCCCGCTTGGGTGCGCTTGTACTTAACAAGTACTTTCAAATTTTGGAGCGGGAAACGAGACTCGAACTCGCGACCCCGACCTTGGCAAGGTCGTGCTCTACCAACTGAGCTATTCCCGCAAATTTGTTGCTGTCGTAATTCGCATTTCTGCGTCGTTACGGGAGGCGCATTATACGAGAAATCCATTTAGCTGCAAGCCCCTGAACGCATTTTTTCGCGATTTTTGTTTGAATGCTGATTAAATCACCAAACAAGACAAAAAACGAGCAAAGCGTGCGCTATGCAACAAAAAACTTTTCACGCCACGCCTAAAGGCACAGAATCAGAATAGCACCCTGCGCCAAAAAAAGAATAGCACGGTGACCACAACATCCAATTGATATCAGGGATCAAGATGAAAAAAAAACTTATTGTCATGCTGTTAGCCAGCCTCTCCGTTCACGCCGCTTCCGTTTCCGCCAGAACATTACATTTTGGCACCTCCGCCACCTATGCGCCCTATGAGTTTGTCGATGCCGATAATAAAATTGTTGGTTTCGATATTGATGTCGCCAACGCGGTCTGCAAAGAGATGCAAGCGGAGTGCTCATTCACTAACCAGAGCTTTGATAGTCTGATCCCCGGCCTACGCTTCAAAAAGTTTGATGCGGTGATCGCCGGTATGGATATGACGCCCAAACGTGAGCAGCAGGTCTCCTTTAGCCGACCCTATTACGAAGGTTTATCGGCGGTAGTCGTCACGCGTAAAGGGGCTTATCACACTTTTGCCGATCTGAAAGGCAAAAAAGTCGGTCTGGAAAACGGTACAACGCATCAGCGCTATTTGCAGGATAAACAACAAGCCATCACGCCTGTCGCCTATGACAGCTATCTAAACGCCTTTACCGATCTGAAAAACAACCGTCTTGAGGGCGTGTTTGGCGATGTCGCCGCGATTGGTAAGTGGCTAAAAAACAATCCGGATTATGCCATCATGGATGAACGCGCCAACGATCCTGACTACTACGGAAAAGGGTTAGGCATTGCGGTACGCAAAGGCAACGACGCGCTATTGCAAGAAATTAATGCCGCGCTCGACAAGGTGAAAGCGTCGCCGGAATATGCGCAAATGCAAGAGAAATGGTTTACGCAGTAATTCAGTGGCGGGAGAGCTGCCGGATGAGACGCTCTGGCGTTGCCATCCGGCATGTTACGCCTCACAGCTTAATGAAATGCTCGCGGTAGTAAGCCAGCTCCGCCACCGACTCGCGAATATCATCCATCGCCTGGTGCGTGCCCTGCTTGGTAAAGCCGGCCAGAATCTCCGGCTTCCAGCGGCGCGCCAGTTCCTTGAGCGTACTGACATCCAGATAGCGATAGTGGAAGTAAGCCTCCAGTTCCGGCATATATTTAAACAGAAAACGACGATCCTGACCGATACTGTTACCGCAAATCGGCGACTTACCCGCAGGCACCCACGTTTTCAGAAATTCAATCGTCGCCAGTTCAGCGTCTCGTTCGCCCATCGTACTTGCCTTAACGCGATCTACCAGGCCGCTGCCGGTATGGGTGCGCACGTTCCAGTCATCCATTAACGCCAGTTGCGCATCGGATTGATGTACCGCAATCGTCGGCCCTTCTGCCAGAATGTTCAGGCTGGCATCCGTCACCAGCGTGGCTATCTCAATAATGCGATCGCGCTCGGGGTCCAGACCTGTCATCTCCAGATCGATCCAAATCAGGTTGTTTTCATCGGCACTCATGCTATTTTCCACCGTTCAGAGGTCACATTCACTGTGACTATATTCATCTACAATTGCGTGTATCATAGATGTTTTGCCCACTATGGGCGACCAGGAGCCAGTACGATTGAGCAAAAATAAACTCTCCAAAGGCCAGCAGCGCCGTGTGAACGCCAATCACCAGCGTCGTTTAAAAACGTCCGCGGAGAAAGCCGACTACGATGACAACCTGTTTGGCGAGCCTGCAGAAGGTATCGTCATTAGCCGTTTTGGTATGCATGCCGATGTGGAGTCTGCTGACGGCGAGGTTCACCGCTGCAATATCCGCCGCACTATCCGTTCGCTGGTGACGGGCGATCGCGTCGTCTGGCGTCCGGGCAAAGCCGCCGCAGAGGGCGTCAACGTAAAAGGCATCGTTGAAGCGGTGCATGAGCGCACCTCGGTATTGACGCGCCCGGACTTCTACGACGGCGTGAAGCCTATTGCCGCCAACATTGACCAAATCGTTATCGTCTCCGCGATTTTGCCGGAGCTGTCGCTGAATATCATCGATCGCTATCTGGTCGGCTGTGAAACCCTACAGGTTGAGCCGCTTATCGTACTCAATAAAATTGATCTGCTGGACGACGAAGGTATGGACTTCGTTAATGAGCAGATGGATATCTACCGCAATATCGGCTATCGCGTGCTGATGGTCTCCAGCCATACGCAGGATGGTCTGAAACCGCTGGAAGAGGCGTTAACCGGTCGCATCAGTATTTTTGCCGGGCAGTCCGGCGTCGGAAAATCCAGTCTGCTAAACGCTCTGCTCGGCTTACAGAACGAGATTCTGACGAACGATGTGTCGAATGTCTCCGGTCTGGGTCAACATACCACTACCGCTGCTCGTCTGTATCATTTCCCGCATGGCGGCGATGTCATTGATTCCCCCGGCGTGCGCGAGTTCGGCTTATGGCATCTGGAGCCGGAACAAATCACCCAGGGCTTTGTCGAATTTCATGACTATTTGGGACATTGCAAATACCGGGACTGCAAGCATGACGCCGATCCAGGCTGCGCCATTCGCGAAGCGGTAGAGAACGGCGCTATTGCGGAAACCCGTTTCGAAAATTATCACCGAATTCTTGAAAGTATGGCGCAGGTAAAAACGCGTAAAAACTTTTCTGATACGGACGACTGACAGATACGCTAGGCGTCGTTAGAATCGTCCCCTTTTTTCAGGATACCGGTATAACTGCCGGTTCAGGAACAACAATGGCCTGGAGGCTACCTTGTTAAACTCATTTAAACTTTCGCTACAATACATTCTGCCGAAACTATGGCTCACTCGCCTGGCGGGCTGGGGCGCAAGCAAACGAGCAGGATGGCTGACAAAACTGGTTATCGATCTCTTCGTAAAGTATTACAAAGTTGATATGACCGAGGCGCAAAAACCGGATACCGCCAGCTATCGTACGTTCAATGATTTCTTTGTTCGTCCGCTGCGTGATGACGTGCGTCCGCTCAATACCGATCCTAACATCCTGGTTATGCCTGCCGACGGCGTGATAAGCCAGTTAGGTCGTATCGAAGAAGATAAAATTTTGCAGGCCAAAGGCCATAATTACAGCCTTGAGGCGTTGCTGGCGGGTAACTACCTGATGGCGGATAAGTTCCGCAACGGCACGTTTGTGACCACTTACCTCTCCCCTCGCGACTACCATCGCGTGCACATGCCATGCAACGGCATCCTGCGTGAAATGATCTACGTACCGGGCGATCTGTTCTCCGTTAACCATCTGACCGCGCAAAACGTCCCCAACCTGTTTGCCCGCAACGAGCGCGTTATCTGTCTGTTTGATACCGAGTTCGGTCCTATGGCGCAGATTCTGGTCGGCGCAACTATTGTCGGCAGTATCGAAACCGTCTGGGCGGGAACCATTACCCCGCCGCGCGAAGGCATCATCAAGCGCTGGACCTGGCCAGAAGGCGAACATGAAGGGTCTGTCGCCTTGTTGAAAGGCCAGGAGATGGGGCGCTTTAAACTGGGTTCCACGGTCATCAACTTATTTGCGCCGGGGAAAGTGAATCTGATCGCGTCGCTGGCAAGCCTGTCCGTTACCAAAATTGGCCAACCGCTGGCGACGTCGACCGAAACATTCGTCGCGCCGGAGGTAGAACCTGCTCCGCTGCCGGCAGAAGAAATTAAAGCCGAACACGACGCCAGCCCGCTGGTTGACAATAAAAAAGACGACACCTAATCAAGAGAGAATGCTGACGTGCGCCTGATTATCGCTTTTCTGATGGCCTGGTGCCTCAGCACGGGGGCGTTCGCCGCAACGGCCCCCGACGCCAAACAAATCACGCAGGAACTGGAGCAGGCAAAAGCGGCGAAGCCCGCTCAGCCGGAAGCCGTTGAGGCGCTCCAGACTGCTTTAAACGCGCTTGAAGAGCGAAAAGGCTCGCTTGAGCGCGCGAAACAATATCAACACGTTATTGATAATTTCCCTAAGCTATCCGCCACCTTGCGCGCCCAGTTGAATAATCTGCGCGATGAGCCTCGCAGCGTACCGCCAGAGATGTCCACCGAAGCGTTAAATCAGGAGATCTTGCAGGTTAGCAGCCAGCTACTGGATAAAACCCGCGAGGCGCAACAGGAGCAGGAGCGCGTCAGGGAGATCGCCGACTCGCTCAGCCAGCTTCCCCAACAGCAAAACGATGCCCGCCGCCAGCTTAATGAGATTGAGCGACGGCTCGGCGCCGCAGGCGGAAGTGCCGCGCTTAGCCAGGCGCAAAGTCTCAGTATGCAGGCGGAGTCCGCCAAACTAAAAGCGTTAGTCGACGAACTGGAGTTGGCGCAACTGTCCGCCAACAACCGGCAGGAACTGGCTCGTCTGCGTTCCGAGCTGGCGGAAAAACAGAGTCAGCAATTGGATGCGTATCTTCAGGCGCTGCGCAATCAGCTCAATAGCCTGCGTCAACGTGAAGCGGAACGCGCGCTGGAAAGCACTGAGCTGCTGGCGGAAAACAGCGCCGGTTTGCCGGAAGGCATCGTCGAACAATTTAAAGTCAACCGCGAGCTGTCACAGGCACTCAATCAACAAGCGCAGCGGATGGATCTGGTCGCCTCGCAGCAGCGACAGGCCACCAGCCAAACGTTACAGGTGCGCCAGGCGCTCAATACGCTGCGGGAGCAGTCGCAATGGCTTGGCGTGTCCAACATGCTTGGCGAAGCGCTGCGCGCGCAGGTCGCCCGTCTGCCAGAGATGCCTAAGCCGCAGCAGCTTGATACGGAAATGGCGCAGCTACGCGTCCACCGTATGCGCTATGAAGAGTTACTCAATAAGCAGCCGCAGCTACGGCAAATACGTCAGGCCAATGGACAGCCGCTGACCGCCGAGCAAAACCAGATCCTTGACGCCCAGCTTCGCACTCAGCGCGAGCTGCTCAACTCTTTGTTACAGGGCGGCGATACGCTGATCCTGGAGCTGACCAAACTGAAAGTCTCCAACAGCCAACTGGAGGATGCGCTTAAAGAGGTTAATGAAGCGACCCACCGTTATCTGTTCTGGACCGCTGACGTTAGCCCGCTATCGCTCTCCTGGCCTGTTGATTTGGTTCAGGATTTACGCCGGCTTATCTCATTAGATACGTTTAATCAGTTAGGTAAAGCCAGCATCATGATGCTGACCAGCAAAGAGACGCTACTGCCGTTATTCGGCGCGCTGGCGCTGGTCGGGTTTAGCCTCTATTCACGCCAACACTTCAACCGGTTCCTTGAGCGCTCGGCCTCGCGCGTCGGGAAAGTCACCCAGGATCACTTCTCGCTGACGCTGCGAACGGTGTTCTGGTCGATTCTGGTGGCCTCGCCGCTGCCGGTCTTGTGGGCGACGCTCGGCTATGGTCTACAGGAAGCCTGGCCGTATCCGCTGGCCGTCGCCATCGGCGATGGCGTGACGGCGACAGTACCGCTGTTGTGGGTAGTCATGATTTGCGCCGCGTTTGCCCGCCCTAATGGCCTGTTTGTGGCGCATTTTGGCTGGCCGCGAAACCGGGTAGCGAAAGCGATGCGCTACTACCTGATGAGCATTGGGCTGATCGTGCCGCTCATCATGGCAGTGATCATGTTTGATAATCTTAACGATCGGGAGTTTTCCGGCTCGTTGGGCCGCCTTTGCTTCATCCTGATATGCGGCGCGCTGGCGCTGGTCACGCTGAGTCTGAAAAAAGCGGGCATCCCGCTCTATCTTGATAAAGAAGGCAACGGCGACAACATGGTCAACAGCCTGCTGTGGAATATGTTGATGGGCGCGCCGCTTATCGCGATTCTGGCGGCGGCGGTGGGTTATCTGGCCACGGCGCAGGCGCTACTGGCGAGACTGGAAACCTCGGTCGCCATCTGGTTCCTGTTGCTGGTCATCTATCACGTCATTCGCCGCTGGATGCTGATCCAACGACGCCGACTGGCTTTTGACCGCGCCAAACATCGTCGGGCGGAAATGCTGGCGCAGCGCGCGCGCGGCGAAGAAGAACCGGCGCACTCCTCCAGCCTGGAAGGCGCGGTCGACATCGATGAAAGTGAAATCGATCTTGACGCTATTAGCGCTCAGTCGCTGCGTCTGGTCCGCTCAATTCTGATGCTTATCGCCCTGCTATCGGTAATTGTACTGTGGTCGGAAATCC
This sequence comes from Salmonella sp. A7, assembly GCF_020181675.1. Classification (NCBI taxonomy): domain Bacteria; kingdom Pseudomonadati; phylum Pseudomonadota; class Gammaproteobacteria; order Enterobacterales; family Enterobacteriaceae; genus Salmonella; species Salmonella sp. A7. Next base: position 4,139,490 of record NZ_CP084001.1, read on the forward strand.
ACTCGGCATTCGGCTTCCTGGAGAATATTTCGCTGTGGGATGTCACCTCTACGGTGCAAGGAGTGGAAAGCCTGGAGCCGATTACCCTCGGGGCGGTGCTCATTGCGATTCTGGTCTTTATCATCACCACGCAGTTGGTGCGTAATCTGCCTGCGCTGCTGGAACTGGCGTTATTACAGCATCTCGATTTAACGCCTGGTACCGGTTACGCCATCACGACCATCACCAAATATCTATTAATGCTGATTGGCGGGCTGGTCGGTTTCTCGATGATCGGCATTGAGTGGTCGAAGCTACAATGGCTGGTTGCCGCGCTCGGCGTTGGGCTTGGTTTTGGCCTGCAAGAAATTTTCGCTAACTTTATCTCCGGCCTGATTATTTTGTTTGAAAAGCCGATTCGTATCGGCGATACGGTGACCATTCGCGATCTCACCGGCAGCGTGACCAAAATCAATACCCGCGCCACCACTATCAGCGACTGGGATCGTAAAGAGATTATCGTGCCGAATAAAGCCTTTATCACCGAACAGTTTATCAACTGGTCGCTGTCTGACTCCGTTACGCGCGTGGTGTTAACCATCCCGGCACCGGCGGATGCCAATAGCGAAGAGGTGACGCAAATTCTGCTGACGGCGGCGCAGCGCTGTTCTTTGGTGCTGGATAACCCACCGCCTGAAATCTTTCTGGTGGATCTCCAGCAGGGTATTCAAATTTTCGAACTGCGTATTTATGCCGCGGAAATGGGACACCGTATGCCATTACGCCATGAGATCCACCAATTGATTCTGGCTGGCTTCCGCGAGCACGGTATTGATATGCCGTTCCCGCCGTTCCAGATGCGTCTGGAGAGTCTCGGCGGTAAACAAACGGGGAGAACGTTAACGTCAGCGGGTAAAACCAGCCGCCCGGCGGGGAGTTTGTAGCGCATGATCCAGGCAAGAAATGCCGGATGCGACCCGTGGGGTCTTATCCGGCATACGGCCTTTACTCCGCCGCCCACTCCGGATCGGCACTCATGCGGCTGCTGTAATTCTGATAAATCGCCATCGCCAGCAGCGAGAAAAAGATCGGGCCGCCGATCATCCACAAGGCGCTGTCCCAGTCCCCAGCTTCAATCACCGGCTGGATGATGGTAAAGACGTTGGCAAACGTCACCACCAGCACCACAACACCCGTCGCGACCAGGGTAGAGGCTTTGGTTTTAAAGAGAACAAATGGCCGCTCCAGATCCTGACGCGCTTTAAAGAAGGGAAATGCCAGCGCAAGGAACAGGTATGGCAAGGTCATTGAGACGTTCGCCATCAGCGTGAGTTTGTTATAAAACGCCGATGCGGTGTCACCGCCAAAAGAGACCAGCAAAATAAACAGACTCACCAGCACGCACTGTAGCCACATAGCGGTCGCCGGCATACCGTTAGCGTTCAGTGTCGTCATCGGCGTGGGCCACAACGCTTTTGGCGTCCCCTGAATAATGGCTTTCAGCGGTGAATAGCTCAACGTAAAAAACGCGCCGGTATAAGCCAGAAACATAGAAAGGCCGGTGATACGCGCAAACCAGACGCCCACCGTCATCGCTGCGTCCGGAGAAAGGTTTAACGCGTTACCTAATGTCGTGCCTAAACTCGACATCAGAATGTAGGTGATATTCCCTAAGTTAACGGCGCTATTACTTAATATCTGTTGCCAGTTAGTGCTGACGCCCCATAAAAAGATCGCCAAAGAATAACCAATTGAAATCACAATAGCCGCGAAAACAATACCTTTCGCAAAATTCTTTTCCGGTTTCTCGGTTTTATCCACCAGTCCGCCGACAGCCTCAATACCGCCGTAAGCAAAAATAGCAAATACCACAAATGACAACATTGCCAGGCCGGAGTGATAACCCGGATTCGGTGACGAGGTAAAATTAATTTCTTGTGCAAAATGCCCACCATTTAATAACAAAATAGCGACACTCACTAACAATAAAACTAAATTAAGGCACATTACGGCAATACCTCCGACCGCCGTAATTCGCGCAATTTTATTGATCCCTCTGGCGGCGACACACGTCACCAGAATCATCCAGCCGACGGCGAGCAGCCCGACAACCTGCGTAGGCTCAAGCCCCGCAATACGCCAGTGCTGCGTCATATCGGCGCCAAAAACAAAAGTAGAAAACGGTACCCAAATTTTTGCCGCCGTACTTACCATCCATATGACATACGATGAAAACCACATAAACGTGCCGATAAACGCGTAACGTGGCCCCACGCTATTATTCATCCACGAATAGATCCCGCCCTCTTCTTTGCGATAAGCGGAACCCATTTCAGCCATCATTAAGGCGAATGGAATAAAAAACAGCAAGGCAGAAAATATATACCACGGGATTGCGCTATACCCCATTAAATAAAACGCCGACGGGCTATTCGCAAAACCAAAAACAGAAGTAAAAATCATCAGGATAAGCCCAATAAGGCTCATCTTTTTTATCGTGTGGGTCATTCAACCATCCCTTACGCTCGAGCGCGTTTGCCAGACGCCGCTCACCGATTGACGCCGCCTTCTTTTTTACAAAGGTCAGCGATAAAAAAATCAACACAGGATTGATACCTAAATGGCATCAAAGTTCCAGCCTTATGTTGTGGCAAACAGAGGATAATTGAAAAAATATGCTACAAAATGGCGCTTATTGCGCCATTTTATCTCGCCAAAGAGTGAATTTCAGATTTACGCCCGATCGACCGTAAAAGCAATCACGTCCGCCAGGCTTTCTGCTCCCAGCGCCAGCATCACCAGACGATCAACACCCAGCGCCACGCCGGAACAATCCGGTAGACCGGCGGCCAGCGCATCCAATAGATTTTGGTCAATCGGCTGCTGCGGCAGACCGCGCGCGGCGCGCTTACGATTGTCCTGTTCAAAGCGCTGTTGTTGCTCACGTGCGTCCGTCAGTTCGTGGAAACCATTCGCCAGCTCAATACCTTTGTAGTACACCTCAAAGCGCTCGGCGACGCGATGATCCTCGGTACTGATTTGTGCCAGCGATGCCTGACTTGCCGGAAAGTGATAAATAAAGGTCGGCTTTTCTTTACCTATATGCGGCTCAACCCCCATCGTGAACAGCAGTTGCAGCAACGTATCACGGTCTTCTTCCGTATCAGCGATATTGCTTAAATCAAGCTTTGCCGCCGCCTCACGCAGTTGCGTTTTATCTGCTGATAACGGGTCAATCTCCAGATGGCGCTGAAACGCCTGTTGATAGGAGAGACTTTCCGCAGGTTGACAATCCAGCACTTGCTGAAGCAAATCATCCACTTCATTCATCAGGCGGTACATATCGTAATGCGGGCGATACCACTCCAGCATGGTGAATTCCGGATTATGATGTCGTCCCATCTCTTCATTACGGAAACTGCGGCATAGCTGGAAAACCGGACCGCACCCTGCCGCCAGCAGGCGTTTCATATGGTATTCCGGACTGGTCATTAAATAGAGGTTCATCCCCTGGGAATGGCCAGGTCCGACGAAACGCGTTTCGAACGGGAACAGATGAATGTCTGTGACCGTCGCCTGACTCATGCAGGGCGTCTCAACCTCAAGCACTCCACGATCGGCAAAGAAACGACGGATTTCCGCCATAATCGCCGCACGTTTTAATAAATTGGGGATGGACGCGCTCGGCTGCCAGGTTGCCGTTTCGCTCATGATTCTTTCTCCAGTTTAAGACAAGGTCACGAAGTCTACTCGCAACGCGCGGGCGAAACAAATTTTGCGCAGGCGTATCGGGTGCCTTCTGGAGGGTAAAAAAAGTGATTTCAGATGGTTTAGTAATTAAATTAATCAAAATCAATGATAATTCATCCCTCTGATACGCTAAAAAAATCGAACACGTCAAATTTCCCTGACATCCCTGAGACTATACTGTTGTACCCATAAAGGAGCAGTGGAAACGCATTCATACTTCGCAGAACCCAGAGGCTTTATCTGGCTGCGCGAGGGTGAAATTACAATAATCTGGAGGAATGTCGTGCAAACCTTTCAAGCCGATCTTGCCATTATAGGCGCCGGTGGCGCGGGATTACGTGCTGCAATTGCTGCCGCACAGGCGAATCCCAATGCTAAAATCGCACTGATCTCAAAAGTGTACCCGATGCGCAGCCACACCGTCGCTGCCGAAGGGGGTTCAGCCGCTGTCGCCCAGGATCATGACAGCTTTGACTACCATTTTCACGATACGGTAGCAGGCGGAGACTGGCTGTGTGAGCAGGATGTCGTGGATTACTTTGTCCACCATTGTCCCACTGAGATGACGCAGCTGGAGCAATGGGGCTGCCCGTGGAGCCGCCGTCCGGACGGTAGCGTTAACGTGCGTCGCTTCGGTGGTATGAAAATCGAGCGTACCTGGTTCGCCGCGGATAAAACCGGCTTCCATATGCTGCATACCCTGTTCCAGACTTCCCTGCAGTTCCCGCAAATCCAGCGCTTTGACGAACATTTTGTGCTGGATATTCTGGTTGATGACAACCATGCGCGCGGCCTGGTGGCAATGAATATGATGGAAGGCACGCTGGTGCAAATCCGTGCCAACGCCGTGGTAATGGCGACAGGCGGCGCAGGCCGCGTATACCGCTATAACACCAACGGCGGCATCGTCACCGGCGACGGGATGGGCATGGCGCTGAGCCACGGCGTTCCGCTGCGTGATATGGAATTCGTTCAGTATCACCCGACCGGCCTGCCAGGTTCCGGTATCCTGATGACCGAAGGTTGCCGCGGTGAAGGCGGTATTCTGGTCAATAAAAATGGCTACCGTTATCTGCAAGACTACGGCATGGGCCCCGAAACGCCGCTGGGCGAGCCGAAAAACAAATATATGGAACTGGGGCCGCGCGACAAAGTATCCCAGGCTTTCTGGCACGAATGGCGTAAAGGCAACACCATCTCCACGCCGCGCGGCGATGTGGTTCACCTCGACCTGCGTCATCTCGGCGAGAAGAAACTGCATGAACGTCTGCCGTTCATTTGCGAACTGGCGAAAGCCTATGTCGGCGTCGATCCGGTTAAAGAACCGATTCCAGTACGTCCGACCGCGCACTACACCATGGGCGGCATTGAAACCGACCAGAACTGTGAAAGCCGTGTCAAAGGGCTGTTTGCCGTTGGCGAATGCTCCTCTGTTGGCCTGCATGGCGCGAACCGCCTCGGTTCCAACTCACTGGCGGAACTGGTGGTATTTGGTCGTCTGGCTGGCGAACAAGCAATGGAACGCGCTGCGACGGCAGGCGCCGCAAATAGCGCCGCGCTCGACGCCCAGGTTGCCGATATTGAACAACGTCTGAAAAATCTGGTGAACCAGGAAGGCAACGAAAACTGGTCGAAGATCCGCGATGAGATGGGTCTGTCTATGGAAGAAGGTTGCGGTATTTACCGTACCCCGGAACTGATGCAGAAAACCATTGATAAACTGGCCGAGCTTCAGGAACGTTTCAAGCGCGTACGTATCTCCGATACCTCCAGCGTGTTCAACACTGACCTGCTGTATACCATCGAACTGGGTCATGGTCTGAACGTGGCGGAATGTATGGCGCACTCTGCGCTGGCGCGTAAAGAGTCCCGCGGCGCGCATCAGCGTCTGGATGAAGGCTGTACCGAGCGCGACGATGTGAACTTCCTCAAGCACACCCTCGCCTTCCGCGATGCTGATGGCACGACCCGTCTGGAATACAGCGACGTGAAAATCACCACCCTGCCGCCAGCCAAACGTGTTTACGGCGGTGAAGCGGAAGCAGCCGATAAGAAGGAGAAGGCGAATGGCTGAGATGAAAAACCTGAAAGTTGAGGTGGTGCGCTATAACCCGGAAACCGATACCGCGCCGCACAGTGCTTTCTATGAAGTTCCTTATGATGAAACAACATCGCTACTGGACGCGTTGGGCTACATCAAAGATAACCTGTCGCCAGACCTGAGCTACCGCTGGTCCTGCCGTATGGCGATCTGCGGCTCTTGCGGCATGATGGTCAACAACGTCCCTAAACTGGCGTGTAAAACCTTCCTGCGCGATTACACCAACGGTATGAAGGTGGAAGCGCTGGCGAACTTCCCGATTGAGCGCGATCTGGTTGTCGATATGACGCACTTTATCGAAAGCCTGGAAGCGATCAAACCGTACATTATTGGCAACTCTCGCACGCCAGATCAGGGGCCGAATGTCCAGACCCCGGCGCAAATGGCGAAGTATCACCAGTTCTCCGGTTGCATCAACTGTGGTCTGTGCTACGCCGCGTGCCCGCAGTTCGGTCTGAATCCTGAGTTTATCGGACCGGCTGCGATTACGCTGGCGCATCGCTATAACGAAGATAGCCGCGATCACGGTAAGAAGGAGCGTATGGCGCAGTTGAACAGTCCGAACGGCGTATGGACCTGTACTTTCGTGGGCTACTGCTCCGAAGTCTGTCCAAAACATGTCGATCCGGCTGCGGCCATTCAGCAGGGTAAAGTGGAAAGCTCGAAAGACTTTCTTATCGCCACCCTGAAACCACGCTAAGGAGTGCAACATGACGACTAAACGCAAACCCTATGTGCGGCCGATGACGTCCACCTGGTGGAAAAAACTGCCGTTTTATCGCTTTTATATGCTGCGCGAAGGCACAGCAGTGCCGGCAGTCTGGTTCAGTATTGAACTGATTTTCGGTCTGTTTGCGCTCAAACACGGCGCGGAATCCTGGATGGGATTCGTCGGCTTTTTACAAAACCCGGTGGTGGTGATCTTAAACCTGATCACCCTGGCGGCCGCGCTGCTGCACACCAAAACCTGGTTTGAACTGGCGCCGAAGGCGGCCAATATCATTGTAAAAGACGAAAAAATGGGGCCAGAGCCAATCATCAAAGGGCTTTGGGTGGTCACTGCGGTAGTCACCGTAGTCATTCTGTATGTTGCCCTGTTCTGGTAAGGAGTCCCGGATGATTAATCCAAACCCAAAACGTTCTGATGAACCCGTATTCTGGGGACTGTTTGGCGCAGGCGGTATGTGGGGCGCGATCATCGCGCCGGTGATCGTGCTACTGGTTGGCATCATGCTGCCGCTGGGGCTATTTCCGGGCGATGCCCTGAGTTTTGAGCGCGTACTGACGTTCGCTCAAAGCTTTATTGGTCGCGTTTTTCTGTTCCTGATGATCGTGCTGCCGCTATGGTGTGGCCTACACCGTATGCACCACGCGATGCATGACCTGAAAATCCACGTGCCTGCGGGCAAATGGGTCTTCTACGGTCTGGCGGCAATCCTGACCGTTGTGACGGCGATTGGCGTTATCACTCTCTAAGTTGCCACGACGCCCTCTTATCTACCCGATAAGAGGGCGTTTTTTCTTTTCCTGCCTCTCATTTTCCCGCCAGGTTCTACACTTAGAAAAAACACTGGAAGGAAAATTTTATGCGCATTCTGCCCGTCGTTGCTGCAGTTACGGCTGCATTTCTGGTTGTCGCCTGTAGTTCACCTACTCCGCCTAAAGGCGTTACCGTGGTAAATAACTTTGATGCCAAACGTTACCTCGGCACCTGGTATGAGATCGCACGCCTCGATCATCGATTTGAACGTGGACTGGAACAAGTCACGGCCACCTATGGTCTGCGTGACGATGGCGGGATTAATGTCATCAATAAAGGCTATAACCCGGATCGGGGAATGTGGCAAAAAACAGAAGGCAAAGCGTATTTTACCGGTAGTCCAAACCGCGCCGCGCTCAAGGTCTCTTTTTTCGGCCCGTTCTACGGCGGCTATAACGTGATTGCGCTTGACCGGGAATACCGTCATGCGTTGGTGTGCGGCCCGGATCGCGACTATCTGTGGATACTCTCTCGCACGCCAACGCTTTCTGAGGAAATAAAACAGCAAATGCTGGCCGTCGCGACCCGGGAGGGGTTTGACGTCAATAAATTAATTTGGGTAAAACAATCAGGTTCGTAGCAATGTCAGCGACGAATTAATGCGCACTGAGTTTTAGCCCAATGATACCCGCGACGATCAAGCCAAGACTGAGCAAACGCGCCGGTGAGGCAGACTCGCCCAGCAGAAGGATACCGGTGATTGCCGCCCCGACGGCGCCGATGCCGGTCCAGATGGCGTACGCTGTTCCAACGGGCAGCGTTTTCATTGCCCAGGAAAGTAACGCCATACTGATAACCATGGCCGTAATGGTGATAATACTGGGGGTCAGACGAGAAAAACCGTGGGTATACTTCAGGCCGACAGCCCATACCACTTCAAGTAAACCAGCGATTAATAGAATGATCCAGGACATAGCAGGCTCCAGATAATTAATGGGGCCGTCCCCGGTGAGAATAGCGTTTACAGGTCGTCCTGTAACGTATACGGATGAAAAGCCATTTTTGCCTGAGAGAAAATGAATTTCAACCTTTTTATTTTTTTCCGTCTAAAGGCGGGAATTGGCCCTTTTAAGCCGCGTAGTTTTCGCATTTAGCGCCCACAGGAGTTCTCTATGATGGAACGCCTTCTGGGAAAGAAAGTGCTTTATCTACTTCCGGGTGCAAAAAACTATGTTGAAAATTTTAGTGATAGACCGATGCCACTTTACCCGTACGGGCATGGAGGCCTGGCTTAATCACACTGATGTGCTCAGTTCTTCACTGCTGGTATCCGGGATGAATAACCTTATACTGGCGAAAGAACATATTCTGCAATGGAAGCCCCATCTGGTTATCGCTGATTTATATGGTTTTCTCAACGATGCCTTACCCGAACAGCCTATCAATGCATTTTTTGCCGCCTGCAGGATGACGCCGTTGGTATTATTACAGTCAGGGAATATGCCGTACAGACCGCAATATGCCAGTCATGCGGTGTTATCTAAACACACGCCTTTACATGAGCTTGCACAACGAATTAAAGGAGCGCTATATACTCATCCACTGCAGGAAGCGCCGGAAAGCGCCACTCCATTGCTCTCTCCGCAGGAGGAAAAGGTACTCGCGATGTGGACGGAAGGCACCAGCAATAAAGAGATTGCGTATGCGCTTGGTATTCACGGGAAAACGGTTTACACCTATAAGCGTAATATCCGTATGAAACTTCATATGGATAATCGGTATTCTCCCTTTCTTATGCTTCCGGAGAAAATCGATTAACGGTACGACGCCATGCCGTACCGTTGATGATTACTGCTGAGCTCTGGTTGCAGCGCCAGAGATCGCACTACCACCGTCCGAGATGTCCTCGCCCACGCCGCGCGTGGTATTACAAGCAGTTAATACAGTGGAAAGTACCAAAACAGAAAAGATCGCTGCAATTGTCTTTTTAACCATAATGTCTTCCTTTTCTAGCCAATGTTGTTTGTGTATAGCAACTTAATAATAGACAACATCCCAGAAAATGATGGGCGATCGACTAATTTTAGGAAGACGAGAAGCGATTAGCTGGCTGCACGGGAGATGGCGTGGCAAAGATGCTGAATATCTTCGCCGAAGCCGCGGGCGGTATTACATGCCGTTAATAATGTGCCGGTAAGAAGAACCAGCGCGACAAGGCAGATAAAGCGTTTCATCATTGAGGCGCGAAAAATAGGATGGCGCAGCATACGCTGCACCATTTTTCCCGATAACGTAAATTATTTTACGCGGGATACGTATTCGCCGGAACGGGTATCGACTTTGATCACTTCGCCAATCTGCACGAACAGCGGAACTTTAACCACTGCGCCAGTAGACAGCGTGGCTGGTTTGCCGCCAGTACCTGCGGTATCGCCCTTCAGACCTGGGTCGGTATCAACAATTTCCAGTTCAACAAAGTTCGGCGGAGTGACAGAGATAGGCTGACCGTTCCACAGGGTTACGATGCATTCCGCCTGATCCAACAGCCATTTTGCGTTGTCGCCGATAGCCTTGGCATCTGCAGACAGCTGTTCGAAGGTTTCGTTGTTCATGAAATGCCAGAACTCACCGTCGTTGTACAGGTAAGTCAGGTTCATATCGACTACATCCGCGCCTTCAGCGGAATCGGTCGATTTGAAGGTTTTCTCAACGCGCGTGCCGGTCAGCAGACGGCGCAGCTTAACGCGGGCAAACGCCTGGCCTTTACCCGGTTTCACGAATTCACTGGATTCAACCGCATAAGGTTCGCCATCCAACATGATTTTAAGACCGGAACGAAAATCGTTGCTATAGTAAGTCGCCATAAGGCCCTCTGAAATTGTTAACTGGTAGCTAAGCCACAAAATGGCGCATATTGTAACCCTAAATACCCCATTGCGAGAAGATTGGTTAGCGCAACTTGCCGATGTTGTGACCAATCCCGACGAACTGCTGCATCTTTTACAGATTGAAGCTGATGAAAACCTCCGGGCAGGACAGGACGCCAGGCGCTTGTTTGCCCTCCGCGTGCCGCGCGCTTTTATTGCGCGCATGGAGAAGGGCAACCCTGACGATCCTCTGTTACGTCAAGTGCTGACGTCCCGGGATGAATTTATTGTCGCCCCCGGTTTCTCCACCGACCCGCTGGAAGAGCAACACAGCGTGGTGCCAGGATTATTGCATAAATACCAAAACCGGGCGCTATTGCTGGTAAAAGGCGGATGTGCGGTAAATTGCCGCTACTGTTTCCGTCGTCACTTCCCGTATGCGGAGAATCAAGGCAATAAGCGTAACTGGACAGTCGCGCTGGAGTATATCGCCGCACACCCGGAACTGGATGAGATCATCTTTTCCGGCGGCGATCCGCTGATGGCGAAAGATCATGAGCTGGACTGGCTGCTCACGCAACTGGAAGCCATAAAGCACGTCAAGCGGCTACGCATCCACAGCCGGTTGCCTATCGTCATCCCGGCACGCATTACTAACGAACTGGTCGCCCGCTTTGACCAGTCACGTCTGCAAATTTTGTTGGTGAACCATATCAACCACGCTAATGAAGTGGACGAGGCGTTCTGCCTGGCGATGAAGAAACTGCGCCACGTGGGCGTCACGCTTCTCAACCAGAGCGTCCTGCTGCGTGGCGTGAATGATAACGCGCAAACGCTGGCGAATCTGAGCAACGCGCTATTTGACGCCGGCGTGATGCCCTATTACCTGCATGTGCTGGATAAAGTGCAGGGCGCCGCGCATTTTATGGTCACCGATGACGAAGCCCGGCAAATCATGCGCGAACTGCTCACGCTGGTATCCGGCTATATGGTGCCAAGACTGGCGCGTGAAATCGGCGGCGAACCGAGCAAAACACCGCTGGATTTACAGCTTCGGCAGTGCTAATCCTCGCGGGCACGTCAGGGACGACGAAAAATATTACCGCGCAATATTACGAGGAGATTCCCCCACGATTCTCCTCACCCTCTGGCGAGGATAAACTAACCTTCGTTAAATACACCTTTCCGGTCCTCTCTTTTCAATAAAGTCCGTTTTAGGACTCGCTTAGCGTGTACTGCATTTTCGAATTATACTGGTTCTCCTTTTTATAGGACGGCATAAACAATTTATATATCAAATACATTGCAGTAAAACATTTAATTATTTTATATTTGTGGAGAATTGACATGGCCTTAACGATTAAGGGACTAAATACCGGCGTTATTCGTCACAATGATAAGTTTATCGCGCTGGCGCTTAAGGTGAAGTCACTGAGAAATAAAGAAACACTGCTTTTCTTTCCTGTGCTCGCGCTGCGAGACTTGTTGATCGGCCTTGAACACCGGCTTTATTTACAACACTCGCTTCCGGAACAAGAGCAGGAAAAACGCCAGAAAGCTAAAAGCAGTCATGTGCTTAAAATGCATGAGAATATTCCGGCAATACTCCGTGAAGAGCTGGAAAATGCCGATGTTAATCAGCGAGTTGAATCTTTAGCGTTGAGCGATAATACAGAAAAAGTATTAACCTTTACGTTAAAGCTGCACAATGGTAGCCATCTTGATTTACAGGTCGGTGAGTGGCAGGTTGAAGTTCTGGTGATGGCTATTATTCACGCCATTAATAATGCCGAAATGCGTGAGCTCGCATTGCGTATTTCTTCAATGCTGGACTTTTTACCATTATACGATGCTGACTGTCTGGAAAACGGTAATATCGAATTCGATACCTATAACCAGCCTGACTGGAAACATAATCTGTATAACCATTATTTAGCGCTCGTTTATCGTTATACGGATGAGGCAGGACAATCGCATGATTGCGGCACCATCATTAAGACCCGCAGTCAGTCAGGCTCTAAAGAAGCTGAAGCGATATCACGCCGCTTACTGAATTTCAGCCCGCGTCTTAAAAAGCTGGAAGGAAAACCGTGTAAGGTTTTTGTCAGAACGCTTAGAACCGGTAAAGCAGCGCGTCTGACGCAAGATCAATGCATGCGCGCGTTGCATAATCTACGCATGGCATCATCGCAGGAAAAACGCTAACCATATTGCCCTCTGAATCTTTCAGAGGGCGTTACGATTCAGACATATCAGTTCGGACATTTATAAACCTGGCCGTTCATCTCGCTGGCCGTCGGGACAAAACTGGACAACATGCCCTGCGACGGACTACTTACGCCATACAGCACGTTTCCACCCATCGCGGCCGCCTGATTACGCAGATCGTTCGCTGCGCCACGCATTGAGCCACCCTCTTCGCCGTGCTGGCCTGAAAACCAGTTACTCTGTTTACCGGTTGCCGTACCAATAAGCTGGCATTCCGCGCCTGGCTTATCTTCGACAAAGCGTACATTTTGGCCGGCAGCGGTAAGTTCGTTGCTGGAGCTACAACCCGCCATCAGCAGCGCGGCGCCAACGATCCCTGCTAAATATTTCACGTGCATGTTATTCCCCATAATCAATGAGCTGGACGTTTTGTCCGTATCTGAATCTTATACTAAAAAGATGACTAAAAGAAAAACCCCCGGTCATTTCTGCCCGGGGGTTTCTCAATTCTGGGAGATAAGCACCCAAATCATTCTGGTTGCAGGAAGGCGGCCAGTTTGTTAATCCCCAGTCACTTATTCAAGTAAGTGACTGGGGTTAGCCAACGCATCTGCAGCCTGAAGGATGCAGGGTGTGGGCAATTACATCATGCCGCCCATACCACCCATACCACCCATGCCGCCAGCAGCGCCTAAATCAGGAGCATCGCTTTTCGGCAGGTCGGTCACCATGCACTCGGTAGTGATCATCAGACCAGCCACAGAAGCCGCGTACTGCAGCGCAGAACGGGTAACTTTGGTTGGGTCCAGGATACCCATATCGATCATGTTGCCGTATTCTTCAGTTGCTGCGTTGTAACCGTAGTTACCGTCGCCGCCTTTAACGGTGTTAGCGACAACAGACGGCTCTTCGCCGCAGTTCAGCACGATCTGACGCAGCGGAGCTTCCATTGCGCGCAGCGCAACTTTGATACCCACGTTCTGGTCTTCGTTCTGGCCTTTCAGGTCAGCAATTTTAGAAGCAACGCGGATCAGCGCAACGCCACCACCGGCAACCACGCCTTCTTCTACCGCAGCACGGGTCGCGTGCAGGGCATCTTCAACGCGGGCTTTCTTCTCTTTCATTTCAACTTCGGTCGCAGCGCCAACTTTGATTACCGCAACGCCGCCTGCCAGTTTCGCTACGCGCTCCTGCAGTTTTTCACGATCGTAGTCGGAGGTCGCTTCTTCAATCTGCTGACGGATCTGAGCAACACGGCCCTGGATTGCAGCTTCTTCACCCACGCCATCGATGATGGTGGTGGTGTCTTTGTTGATCACAACGCGTTTCGCCTGACCCAGGTCTTCCAGGGTTGCTTTTTCCAGCTCCATACCGATCTCTTCAGAGATTACGGTACCGCCGGTCAGGGTAGCGATATCCTGCAGCATCGCCTTACGACGATCGCCGAAGCCCGGTGCCTTAACAGCAGCCACTTTCACGATGCCACGCATGGTGTTAACAACCAAGGTAGCCAGCGCTTCGCCTTCAACATCTTCAGCGATGATCAGCAGCGGTTTGCCTGCTTTTGCAACGGCTTCCAGAACCGGCAGCATTTCGCGGATGTTGGAGATTTTCTTATCAGCCAGCAGGATGAACGGGCTTTCCAGTTCTACTGCGCCAGTTTCCGGCTTGTTGATGAAGTAAGGAGACAGGTAGCCGCGGTCAAACTGCATACCTTCAACCACGTCCAGTTCGTCCTGCAGACCGGTACCGTCTTCAACGGTGATGACGCCTTCTTTACCGACTTTATCCATCGCTTCCGCGATCAGTTTACCTACGGTTTCGTCGGAGTTAGCGGAGATAGTACCTACCTGAGCAATCGCTTTAGAGTCGGAGCACGGTACGGACAGGGCTTTCAGCTCTTCAACCGCAGCAGCAACCGCTTTGTCGATACCACGTTTCAGGTCCATCGGGTTCATGCCCGCAGCAACGGCTTTCAGGCCTTCGGTAATGATGGACTGCGCCAGTACGGTCGCGGTGGTGGTGCCGTCGCCTGCAGCGTCGTTCGCTTTAGAGGCAACTTCTTTCACCATCTGCGCGCCCATGTTTTCAAACTTGTCTTCCAGTTCGATTTCACGCGCTACGGAAACACCATCTTTAGTGATAGTCGGCGCACCGAAAGATTTATCCAGAACCACGTTACGGCCTTTCGGACCGAGGGTTACTTTCACTGCATCTGCCAGTACGTTTACGCCGCGCAGCATTTTCACACGAGCGTCGTTACCGAATTTTACGTCTTTAGCTGCCATTTTCTCTTTCCCTTAAATTCGTATGTTCAGTGTCGTTCGCGGATTACGCTTCAACAATTGCCAGAATGTCGCTTTCAGACATGATCAACACTTCTTCATTGTCGATCTTTTCAGATTTCACACCGTAGCCATCGTTAAAAATAACGATGTCGCCAACTTTCACGTCCAGCGGCTGTACAGTACCGTTGTCCAGGATGCGACCCTTACCGACAGCGATGATTTCGCCACGAGTTGATTTACCCGCTGCGGAACCGGTCAGTACGATGCCGCCAGCAGATTTGGACTCAACTTCTTTACGTTTGACGATCACACGATCATGTAACGGACGAATACTCATTGATAGCTCTCCTTTGAGAAAGTCATTATCAGTTATGGGTGACGCCGGCCCGTAAACGGTTTCCCGGCTGGTGACCAGAGAGATGGGGATGGGGTTTTGCCCCTTCAAGGGGGGAGATGAAAAAAAATTCTTCTGAGCGAAAAAAGCGGTAAAAACGCTACTTATCTCACGTTTACCCAAGGTTTAGAACATCCTGCTATAAGAAAAGGCGTGTGTGATACGCTTAAAAATGTCTGTCGTCACCTGACGTTACAATGCCGCCGGATAATGAGCTGATGAATGAACTAAAAAAAGAGCTTGGGTTGGTTCAGGGCGTTATCTTGTTAACCACATCATTATTAGGGACTGGCGTTTTTGCGCTTCCAGAGCTGGCTGCGCTGGCGGCAGGCAACATCAGCCTTTGGGCATGGCCGCTACTCATTATTTTGATTTTCCCTATTGCGATTGTCTTTGCTGTGCTGGGGCGTCATTTTCCACACGCTGGCGGCGTAGCGCATTTTGTCGGGATGGCATTTGGCCCGCGTCTGCAACGAGTGATCAGTTGGCTGTTTTTATCAGTCATTCCTGTTAGTTTTCCCGCAGCCTTGCATATTGCGGTGGGTTTCGGCCAGGCGCTGTTTGGCTGGCAAAGCGAACAGCTCTTATTTGGGGAGCTGGGTACTCTAGGTTTGCTATGGTTTATGGGATCGCGCGGCGCCAGCTCCAGCGCCAACCTGCAAGCCATTATCGCTGGATTAATTATCGCGCTTATTGCCGCCATTCTGTGGAAAGGCGCAATTAAACCTGCAGATATCACCTTCCCAGCCGCAAACGAAATCACCTTTTCCCGCCTGTGTACCGCCCTGGCGATCATGTTCTGGGGATTTGTGGGAATTGAGGCGTTTACGCATTTGTCATCTGAATTTAAAAATCCTGAACGTGATTTTCCGCGCGCATTGATCATTGGCCTGATGCTGGCCGGCGCCATTTATTGGGCCTGTACCGCCGTGGTGCTGCATTTTGGCGTCTATAGCGACAAGATAGCGGCAACAGCATCGCTACCGCTTATTATTGTTCATCTCTTCGGTATCCAGGCGTTGTGGGTAGCCTGCATTATTGGTTATCTCACCTGCTTTGCCAGCCTGAATGTGTATGCTCAGAGTTTTGCGCGTCTGATATGGACGCAAATGCAATATCAGCCCGATCACTATCTGGCTCAACTCTCTCCCGGGCGCCTTCCCTTGCACGCGTTAAACGTTATTCTGGCCTGTTGTTGCGTGAGTTCCCTGGTCGTCTATGCCCTGAAGATTAACCTCAATGCGCTGATCGTCTATGCTAACGGTATTTTTATTATGCTCTATCTGCTTTGTATGCTGGCGGGCTGTCGACTGTTGAAAGGGCGTTGCTATGCACTGGCGGTGACGGGTTGTCTACTGTGCCTGTTATTGCTGGCAATGCTGGGGTGGAAAAGCTTATATGCCATTATCATGCTGGCTGCATTATGGCTGTTTTTACCGAAGCGAAAACGCATGGCGTAAGACGCATCCGCTGGCCGGATAACGCCTCGCGCGACTTATCCGACCAACATTTCTACCTTTAATCCCGACGATCGTCTTTATGTTCAATACGATCGCGATCGTCATCTTTACGCTGATACTCGCCGTCAAATGTTTCGCCACCGCCAGTACCCGCGCTAAACCCGCCGCCCGGCATCCGGGAAAAACGTAAATGCGGCAGCAACTTCAGCGTCAAATGTTTTTGCACTGGTGGTAACAAAAGGAGAAGGCCGAGAAAATCGGTGAAAAATCCCGGCAACAGGAGCAGTAAGCCAGCGATGATCAGCGATACACTCTTAATCATTTCTGCCGCCGGGCTCTCACCGGCCGCCATTTTTTGTTGCATCAGCAAAAAGTTTTTAAAACCCTGGTTACGTACCAGCGACATACCGATAACAGACGTAAAAATCACCAGGATTAGCGTCATCAGGACGCCAAGCACATGGGCGACCTGGATAAAGATAGAAATCTCAATGTAAACATAGAGAAAGACAGCTAAAAAGGGTATCCAGCGCAAAGGACTCTCCTGTAAGTCATGGCCGTCTGCGACGACCATTTGAATGGGGTTGCGATTCGCATCGATCCGATATGGTGGTGCGTAGCAAAATTTCAAGTGGTTTGTACACCTATTTTAGGTAGTAATACTAAAGCGGTGACCTATTTCACAAAATAATAAATAAGGGGTAAATTCCCACACTTTAAGTGATCCAGATTACGGTAGGAATTCTGAACCAGCATATGATCTCGTTTATCAGGCCGATGGAGGGGATAATCGTCGGTCAGAAAACATTCGAAATCACATATATCCTGTGTGTTTTAAAGTAAAAATCATTGGCAGCTTGAAAAAGAAGGTTCACATGTCAAACAACATTCGTATCGAAGAAGATCTGTTGGGTACCAGGGAAGTTCCAGCTGAAGCCTACTATGGTGTTCACACTCTGAGAGCGATTGAAAACTTCTACATTAGCAATAACAAAATCAGCGACATCCCTGAATTTGTGCGTGGCATGGTTATGGTAAAAAAAGCGGCGGCGCTGGCCAACAAAGAGCTGCAAACCATTCCTAAGAGTGTGGCGAACGCCATCATTGCCGCATGTGATGAAGTCCTTAACAACGGTAAGTGCATGGATCAGTTCCCGGTAGATGTCTACCAGGGCGGCGCGGGCACTTCCGTCAACATGAATACCAACGAAGTGCTGGCCAACATCGGGCTGGAACTGATGGGTCATCAGAAAGGTGAATATCAGTACCTGAACCCGAACGACCACGTGAATAAATGTCAATCCACTAACGATGCCTATCCGACAGGCTTCCGTGTAGCGGTTTACGCCTCTATCGTCAAACTGATCGATGCCATCAACCAGTTGCGTGAAGGTTTCGAACGTAAAGCGGTTGAATTCCAGGACATCCTGAAAATGGGTCGTACCCAGTTGCAGGACGCCGTACCGATGACGCTTGGTCAAGAATTCCGTGCGTTCAGCATCCTGCTGAAAGAAGAAGTGAAAAGCATCGAGCGTACTGCTGAGCTGCTGCTGGAAGTCAACCTTGGCGCAACGGCAATCGGTACCGGTCTGAACACGCCGAAAGAATACTCTCCGCTGGCGGTGAAAAAACTGGCTGAAGTCACTGGTTTCGCCTGTGTTCCGGCGGAAGATCTGATTGAGGCGACATCTGACTGTGGCGCGTATGTTATGGTTCACAGCGCGCTGAAACGTCTGGCAGTGAAGATGTCCAAAATCTGTAACGACCTGCGCTTGCTCTCTTCTGGTCCTCGTGCCGGCCTGAACGAGATCAACCTGCCGGAACTGCAGGCGGGCTCTTCCATCATGCCAGCCAAAGTGAACCCGGTAGTACCGGAAGTCGTAAACCAGGTATGCTTTAAAGTCATCGGTAACGACACCACCGTTACGATGGCGGCGGAAGCCGGTCAGTTGCAGTTGAACGTTATGGAGCCGGTTATCGGTCAGGCGATGTTCGAATCCATCCACATTCTGAGCAACGCGTGCTACAACCTGCTGGAAAAATGCGTTAACGGCATTACCGCGAATAAAGAAGTGTGCGAAGGGTACGTTTATAACTCCATCGGTATCGTCACTTACCTCAACCCGTTCATCGGCCACCACAACGGCGACATCGTCGGTAAAATCTGTGCTGAAACCGGTAAGAGCGTACGTGAAGTTGTGCTGGAGCGCGGCCTGTTAACGGAAGCCGAGCTGGACGATATTTTCTCCGTACAGAACTTGATGCACCCGGCTTATAAAGCTAAACGTTATACTGATGAAAGCGAACAGTAATCGTACAGGGTAGTACCAAAGAGGCACGTCACGATGACGTGCCTTTTTTCTTACAAGAAGTTACCAAATAACAACAATTTAATATCAACTTGTTAAACAACAAGGAAGGCTAATATGATAGTTGTCGAACTTATCATTGTTTTGCTGGCAATCTTTTTGGGCGCCAGACTTGGGGGCATCGGTATTGGATTCGCAGGTGGGCTGGGTGTTCTGGTACTTGCCGCCATCGGCGTGAAGCCAGGGACAATTCCATTCGATGTCATTTCCATCATCATGGCGGTTATCGCCGCGATCTCTGCTATGCAGGTCGCGGGCGGTCTGGATTATTTGGTAAACCAGACGGAAAAACTGCTGCGTAAGAACCCGAAATACATCACTATCCTCGCACCGATTGTGACCTATTTCCTGACTATTTTTGCTGGTACCGGGAACATTTCCCTGGCAACGCTGCCGGTTATTGCTGAAGTCGCGAAGGAGCAGGGAATCAAACCTTGCCGTCCGCTCTCGACCGCCGTGGTATCCGCGCAGATTGCGATTACCGCCTCGCCGATTTCTGCGGCCGTGGTGTATATGTCTTCTGTTATGGAAGGTCATGGCATTAGCTACATTCACCTGCTGTCCGTAGTTATCCCCTCTACGCTGCTGGCGGTGCTAGTGATGTCCTTCCTGGTCACGATGCTGTTCAACTCCAAACTGTCGGACGACCCGATTTACCGCAAGCGTCTGGAAGAAGGGCTGATTGAACTGCGTGGTGAAAAGCAGATTGAAATCAAACCGATGGCAAAAAATTCCGTCTGGCTGTTCCTGCTGGGCGTTATCTGCGTGGTTGTTTATGCGATTGTCAACAGTCCGAGCCTCGGCCTGGTTGAGAAACCGCTGATGAACACCACCAACGCTATTTTGATCATCATGTTGAGCGTCGCAACGCTGACCACCATCCTGTGTAAAGTGGAAACTGACGCCATCCTCAACTCCAGCACCTTTAAAGCAGGGATGAGCGCCTGTATCTGTATTCTGGGCGTGGCGTGGCTGGGCGATACCTTCGTATCCGCTAACATCGACTGGATCAAAGACACTGCGGGTAGCGTCATCCAGGGTCATCCGTGGCTGCTGGCCGTCATTTTCTTCTTTGCTTCCGCGCTGCTCTACTCTCAGGCGGCAACGGCGAAAGCGCTGATGCCGATGGCGCTAGCGCTGAACGTCTCTCCGCTGACGGCAGTCGCCTCCTTCGCCGCCGTTTCCGGCCTGTTCATTCTGCCGACCTACCCGACTCTGGTTGCGGCGGTACAGATGGATGACACCGGTACAACCCGTATCGGTAAATTCGTCTTTAACCACCCGTTCTTCATCCCAGGCACCCTGGGCGTCGTTCTGGCTGTCTGCTTCGGCTTCCTGCTGGGCAGCTTTATGCTGTAAGTGTTTCACCCGCGGGGCGTATCACGCCCCGCATTCTCCCGCCCTTTGACTAACATCCTGCCCTCGTCCGTTGTATAGTGACCGTTCACTTGCGGGTCTTTTTGTTCTTTCGAGGTGTTTATGCTTGATGTTAAGAGTCAGGATATTTCCATCCCCGAGGCCGTTGTGGTGCTTTGTACCGCCCCGGATGAAGCTACCGCCCAGGATCTGGCCGCCAAAGTGCTGGCGGAAAAACTGGCCGCCTGCGCCACCCTCCTCCCCGGCGCGACATCGCTGTACTACTGGGAAGGCAAACTGGAGCAGGAGTATGAAGTTCAAATGATCTTAAAGACCACCGTTTCACATCAGCAAGCGCTTATCGACTGCCTGAAGTCTCATCACCCGTATCAAACGCCTGAACTTCTGGTTTTACCTGTTACTCACGGAGATACTGATTACCTCTCATGGCTCAACGCATCTTTACGCTGATCCTGCTGCTGTGCAGCACATCCGCCTTCGCCGGATTATTCGACGCGCCGGGTCGCTCGCAGTTCGTCCCTGCCGACCGGGCGTTTGTTTTTGATTTTCAGCAAAATCAACACGATCTTACCCTCTCCTGGCAGGTAAAAGAGGGTTACTACCTTTACCGTAAACAAATTAGTATCACGCCGACGAAAGCGGATATCGCCGCAGTCCAACTCCCGGCAGGCGTCTGGCATGAAGATGAGTTCTACGGAAAAAGCGAAATCTACCGTAAGCGGCTAAACGTTCCGGTAACGGTTAACCAGGCGGCGGCTGGCGCGACATTAACGGTAACGTACCAGGGGTGCGCCGATGCGGGATTCTGTTATCCGCCGGAAACGAAAACGGTGCCGCTAAGTGAAGTCGCCGCGGCAATAGACGCCACGCCGACGCCTGCTGTCACCCAGACGGGTGAGACGTCAAAACCCGCCGCCCAGCTACCTTTTTCCGCGATCTGGGCGCTGCTGATCGGCATCGGCATCGCCTTTACGCCCTGCGTTTTACCCATGTATCCGCTGATTTCCGGTATTGTCCTGGGGGGAAGGCAACGTTTGTCGACGGGGCGCGCACTGCTGCTGGCCTTTATCTATGTACAAGGGATGGCGCTGACCTATACCGCACTGGGTCTGGTCGTCGCCGCGGCGGGATTACAGTTTCAGGCGGCGCTGCAGCACCCTTATGTGTTAATCGGCCTTGCCACCGTGTTCACCCTGCTTGCGTTGTCGATGTTTGGCCTGTTCACACTACAGCTCCCCTCCTCACTGCAAACCCGGCTGACATTAATGAGTAATCGTCAGCAAGGCGGCTCGCCCGGCGGCGTTTTTGTTATGGGGGCGATTGCCGGATTAATTTGCTCGCCCTGCACTACAGCGCCGTTAAGCGCGATCCTGCTTTATATCGCTCAGAGCGGCAACATGTGGCTGGGCGGCGGTACGCTGTATTTGTATGCATTAGGTATGGGTCTGCCGCTAATGCTGGTCACCGTGTTTGGCAACCGCCTGCTACCGAAAAGCGGCCCGTGGATGGCGCATGTCAAAACCGCTTTTGGTTTCGTGATCCTCGCGTTACCGGTCTTTTTACTGGAGCGGATTATTGGCGAGGCTTGGGGTTTACGTCTGTGGTCGCTGCTGGGCGTCGCTTTCTTTGGTTGGGCCTTTATCACCAGCCTTCAGGCCAGACGAGCGTGGATGCGTATCGTACAGATTATCCTGCTGGCGGCAGCGCTCATTAGCGTGCGGCCTCTACAGGATTGGGCGTTCGGATCGCCATCCGCGCAAGCTCCAGCGCACCTCAATTTCACGGCTATTTCTACCGTGGACGAACTCAATCAGGCGCTGGCGCAGGCCAAAGGCAAACCCGTTATGCTGGATTTCTACGCCGACTGGTGCGTGGCCTGTAAAGAGTTTGAAAAGTATACCTTCAGCGATCCGCGGGTCCAGCAGGCGCTCGGCGACACGGTGCTCTTGCAGGCTAACGTCACCGCTAACAATGCGCAGGATGTCGCGCTGTTAAAGCATCTGCAAGTCCTCGGGCTGCCCACCATTCTGTTCTTTAATGCCCAAGGCCAGGAACAGCCGCAATCGCGAGTCACCGGCTTTATGGACGCCGCCACCTTTAGCGCGCATTTGCACGATCGCCAACCGTGAGCGACACTTGCAAAAGCAAAGACGGAGGAGAATACCGTGCAACGTGAAGATATTCTGGGAGAAGCCCTGAAATTACTGGAGACGCAAGGGATAGCCGATACTACGCTGGAAATGGTGGCGGAGCGCGTAAATCGCCCACTCGACACATTACAGCGTTTCTGGCCAGATAAAGAAGCCATTTTATATGACGCGCTACGTTACCTGAGTCAGCAGGTAGATATCTGGCGACGCCAGCTTCTTCTTGATGAGACGCTTTCTGCTGAACAAAAGCTACTGGCACGCTACAGCGCGCTCTCGGAATGTGTCAGTAATAACCGTTATCCTGGTTGCCTGTTCATTGCCGCCTGTACGTTTTATCCCGACCCAACCCATCCTATTCACCAACTGGCCAATCAACAAAAACGCGCGGCACATGATTTTACCCATGAGCTACTGACCACGCTGGAAATTGACGATCCGGCGATGGTCGCAAGGCAGATGGAGCTGGTGCTGGAAGGTTGTCTCAGCCGAATGCTGGTCAACCGCAGTCAGGCTGATGTAGATACCGCTCAGCGGTTGGCGGAAGATATTCTGCGTTTTGCACAGTGCCGTCAGGGTGGAGCGCTCACCTGACGGGTACTGATTTTATGCATTTTGCCTGAAAAGCAGGCAGTCAGCGCGCTTTTATCACTTTTTTCGTGTAAAGCCGTTGACGACCGCGCCCCTTTACGGTTTAATGCGCCCCGTTGCCCGGATAGCTCAGTCGGTAGAGCAGGGGATTGAAAATCCCCGTGTCCTTGGTTCGATTCCGAGTCCGGGCACCACTTATTCAGAAAACCCAGCCTATGGCTGGGTTTTTGCTTTTCTGGGAATGGAAATCCGTAGCCCCCATCTCCGGCCTGACTAGCTATAACGAGAAGGCCAGATTTTCTCTGGCGCAACGCCCAGCGCTTCGTCGATCAGCTTTTCCCCTTTGGGCCAGGGTCAAAAGCTTACTTAGCTACAGGGAGATTATTACCAGTAATAACGCCTATCACTTCATCTGACGGTTCGCTAACCCCGACAAGTGAATCCAATATCTCCGCCATGAGCTTTTTCATCACTGAAAACAATAATCCCTTCGCCAATTTTGGCATTTTTTCTTTGTCGGCTTCTTTATTCTTAAATACTGTTTCCGACTCTTGTTCATAATCATAAATTAATACTCAGCACATCATAACTGGTGGTAACTGTCGGGGTAACAGGGCACATATTTTAAAATACTTATTCATACTTTGTTATTACGTAAACATTTTAACCTAATGCATGTCAGTCAGGCACGCAGATAAAAAATAACCGGAGACAAAAGTTAAACAAAATGCTGTTAGCCGGAAATATCAGTATTGTTCTGTTGTCCGCTGCAGTCAGTCCGGTATGGGCAGACGATAATGCCAGTGCAGCGTCCTGCTTTTTTACCTGTATGTTGAATAACCATTGCAATAAATCATTATAGGATTACATCTGTTTATTATTTCCTGATCCGGAGTGAGTCTTTATGAAAAGTCGTTATTTACTATTTTTTCTACCACTGATCGTAGCTAAATATACATCAGCAGAAACAGTGCAACCCTTTCATTCTCCTGAAGAATCAGTGAACAGTCAGTTCTACTTACCACCACCGCCAGGTAATGATGATCCGGCTTTCCGCTATGATAAGGAGGCTTATTTTAAGGGCTATGCGATAAAAGGTTCCCCACGATGGAAACAAGCTGCTGAGGATGCAGATGTAAGCGTGGAAAATATAGCCAGAATATTCTCGCCAGTAGTGGGTGCTAAAATTAATCCCAAAGATACGCCAGAAACCTGGAATATGTTACAGAATCTTCTGAAAATGGGCGGCTACTACGCTACTGCTTCGGCAAAAAAATATTATATGCGTACTCGTCCCTTTGTCTTATTTAATCATTCTACCTGCCGTCCTGAAGATGAGGATACTTTGAGAAAAGATGGCTCTTACCCTTCCGGGCATACTGCTTATGGTACACTTCTGGCATTAGTATTATCCCAGGCCAGACCGGAACGCGCGCAGGAGCTCGCCAGACGAGGATGGGAGTTCGGGCAAAGCAGAGTGATATGCGGTGCTCACTGGCAAAGCGATGTTGATGCTGGCCGTTATGTGGGAGCAGTAGAGTTTGCAAGGCTGCAAACAATCCCGGCTTTTCAGAAGTCACTGGCAAAAGTCCGTGAGGAGCTGAACGACAAAAATAATTTATTGAGTAAAGAAGATCACCCCAAACTTAATTACTGAAGGTGAAAGTCTTCCCGCAAACTGGCCACAGTAAATGAAAGGAAGTGCAACTGCGTAGGGGCGACCGGGCGTGGAGAACGCCTTTGGTTTCCCCGATTCGCAAACCACCCGTTTGCAGTCCGTCCAGACCGTCATGACGTCGTTGTCCGGCTGAAGCGGTAAAACCGGTCTGGCTCACTGACTATCCACAGCGAATTCCGGCCATCAGAAGCTATCCCTTCCGCCTGCGGAATGTCCCGCTCCAGACCACTGTGTCCCCGGCGCAGCGGCATCACCCACCAGCCGCCCTCGGGGTCTGACACCAGTACCAGGGCTGATTCATGGGAAAGCACATACAGCCGCCTGTTTTTCCTGTCGTAATGCAGGCCGGAGATATCCTTCAGGAACCACGGCAGGGACAACCGGTGCGTCAGTGAATCACTGACCGACAGAGAGTCATGGCTGTGGTCCGTTTCTAAAAAACGAAGCGGTTTCTTTTCCTGCGCCACTATCAGGGCATTCTCTCCCCGTCCACGGGCAAGGCCTTCAAAACCGGCATTGTCGCTTTTTCTGTCCACATCCAGGGTCAGGGTGTATGACGTCGGCGGCAGGACAGACGTATTCCTGTCAATGTGGTGGGTGGTGAGTATCCGCTCCCGTTCCCGGGACAGGACATAGCGGTTCCGGCCGAGATACTCAATGGCCTCAAAATCATGGTCGCCATCCGATGGTATCACCCGCAGCACGTTCCCGTCCGTGTCCAGCTCCACCACCGACGACGGATGGTCGGTCACGGCAAACAGCGTTCCGCTGTCCGGGTTCCACGTCAGGCCGGAGAGACCGCCCTGTATACCGGGAATGTCTTTTTCTGTCGCAAGCTGCCACTGCGTTTCCTCCGGGTACCAGGTTTCCGGAAAATACAGTGTGGCAGCACCGGCCACCATCAGAAGAGCGCCAGCCAGCAGTGCCGGTTTTTGTTTAAGTAAACGTCTCAGAGTCATGGTTCCGGATGTTCAGTTCATCGCATTACATGCAGTCAATGACAAACCAGAGCATGGCCAGGGCTCCGGTCAGGAAGCCGGAGATAAAAGCGCTGGTCAGCAGCAGTAAAATCAGCGCCCGGAGCGAAAAGCGTCCCCCGCCATACCCGGCGCGTCTTTCGTCATCCGGCATGTTGTCCTTCTGCAAAAAAAATTCTCCGGGGAATTACCGGTATGGAGATGTCCGGATAAAAAGAGCTTTATTCCCGTAAGGCCTGTCATGCAGCCCCGGATTATATTCATTCAATATTCAGTAACAGAAATACTGATACAAAAAACACCAGTGACATCATGACGACAAAAGAAATACAGATGTAATAAATCATCTTCAGAAAGTTCATCAGTCAGTTACCGCAATATCTGTTCCGGCCACTTGTTCTCTCCATGCCCCTGTTTTACCGGATATCCGTCAGACCAGCAGCCATCGGCCGGACACGCCTTTACCTGCATTCATTTTCTCCACCACGCCAGCGTCCTCAAGCGTAACCAGATAAGCCCTGGCCTGGTATATTGTCAGCCCGGCCGCATCCGCAATACTCCGGGTCCTGACCGGTATATTTATCCTGCCGTTTGCCTGTGACTGCATAAAAGACAGAATTTTGTCGCAAGCGTCATTACTCATTTTGTTCTCCTGTGACTACGGGGAAGCAATGGTGTCCCGGAAGCTGAAATACCTGCCCCGGGTCTTCACATATCAGAAGCGTTGTCCGGTTTCATCTGTAATCACCCCGGGTAACAGGCCGCTCGTGCACAGTACATGCAGGTTCTCCACCCCTGCATACTCCACCAGGCAGGCCCGGAGGTAATAATCCTTGCGTGATGCCGCCTTCAGTGAGGCATTCCTGGTTATGGCCGTACACAGGGATATCAAAGTCCGCTTTCGCAACTCAGTCAGTTCACCTGAGCTTTCCGGCCCGGCTCTTCCCTCAAACGCCTGACGCAGCATGTCACGCAGCCGGAGGAGGCTGTCCCGGCCACTGATAACCTGCGCAGTTCCTCTCAGGAGCCGCATTTCCTGCAGCCGCGAAGGTACCAGAACAACCATGGGAACCGGACTGGCCGCGTGCAGCATTCTGATGTCCTGCAGATGCCGCCCCCAGCCGGCCAGCGGCTCCGCACTCAGTGCCACCAGGGCCAGGTCATATGCCCCGGGAGGTGACATCTCCGGTCGCATCACGGCATACCCCATACCGGCAAGCAGATGTGACAGCCCCAGCAGTTCATATTCACAGTTCCCCGTCAGCAGTACGCGTTTCCGACGGGACATGGCATTTTCCATTTATCCTGCCCCCGCTAACTTAACGCCGGGCTTATCAGCCCTGCCAGCATGGCTGCCAGTCCCACAAGAACCAGCAGATAAACCGTGACCAGTACACGTACAGATATTTTCATTACGATCCCTGCTCAGAAATAGTTCACTACCGGCATCAGGTTTCCCTGCAAGTGGTTGACATAACACAGTACCTGCATCAACAACCGACAGATAACAGCCACCGGCTTCATGTAAGGCAGCAGAAAACTCAGACAGCGACATTCTGGTCATGAATGTCGTGCCTTCCCCGAATACCAGCCTGACCCGGCCGTTATGTTCCTGCGCCTGCCGGATATCCCGGACACTCACAAAGAAAAACACGCCGTCGGCCCGCTCCAGCCCCATAAAAACG
The DNA here is from genome assembly GCF_020181675.1 of Salmonella sp. A7. Taxonomy (NCBI): domain Bacteria; kingdom Pseudomonadati; phylum Pseudomonadota; class Gammaproteobacteria; order Enterobacterales; family Enterobacteriaceae; genus Salmonella; species Salmonella sp. A7. Next base: position 4,166,841 of record NZ_CP084001.1, read on the forward strand.
GCGGGGTCCGGAACGGGTGACCGGGGGCCTGCAGCCTTACCGGTATTCAATGCTCACCGCCAGGGAGGTATGCCAGCGGGACGGTACCGCCCCCTTAAAACGCAGCTCACCGCTGTCCGCCACCGTCTGTGCGCCGTATACCCCGTCAACCTGGCGCAGGGCGGCGTCACTGAACCGGCTCAGTCCGGACACGCTGCTGACCGTCATCTCCCGGAGCCAGACCGGGCCTTCACTGTCAAACAGGGTCTGCAGCACACCCGGCGTCTGCCCTGCCGGCATCACCTGCGTCTGTGGCGGCAAGCCGTTGCCCTGCAGGTCGCCATACAGCCCGGCATACTCCGCCCGGTCCCCCAGGACATGGCGCAGCACACCCGCCGCCTGCATCCGGAAGGTGAATGTCCCGGTACGGACATTTCCCTCCCCCGTCACCGGCAGTGTCACCGATGCCGTACCCGGCGCCGTCCACGCCAGTGCAAAACCCTCGGTTTCCTTACCGTACGTCACCTGCGGCGCAAGCCCCTCCCGGCCGGCCGGGGTGGTCAGGATAGTTTTTCCCAGCAGGACCGTCATGGCCGGCAGGGGAACCGGTATTACCTGCTCCCCACTGCGCAGGACAGAGACAGCTTTCGTGTTTATCTGTGTGTTCCCTTCCCCGACCTTCCAGACCCAGGGATTACGGGTGCTGGTCACCGGCCCGCCCAGCTTCAGCTCTCCGCTGAAGTCTTCCCCCGGCGTGTTCCACGCCAGCACACAGGACGGCAGCAGACTGGCGGCCAGCAGTAAAATCGTCATTCGTTTCATTGTGTTCTTCCTCTCCCTGCCCGTTCTTTACTGGACCGTCACCGTCACACTCAGCCCGGCCTGCCACTGCGCCGGCGTGTTTTCTGCCGGCAGGCGCAGCTCAAAATCCGAGACGGCGGACGCATAGGCCGCCGCCAGCCGGGTCACCCGGCCGTCAGCCAGCACGCCCTGACTGATAACCTGACCGTTATCTGCCGTGCTCATTCCGTTACCGAAGCCCCGGTTCATCAGCAGCAGGGCGGACAGGCGGCTTTTAAGCCACTGCGGCAGGGTGCCGGCCTGCACACCGCTCACGCTCTGCCCGTTTACGAGCGACATGCCTGCCGGTAGTGTGATGCCGTCCTCCGGGGTACCGGCGCTGACGGCCATTCCCTGGTCAAGGATGAAAGAAAGCTGTCCCGCCACGTGACCGTTCTCCGGGTTACGTACCGGGACAGAGGCGCGGAAGTGTTGCGCCGTCGTGCTGCCGCCATCCGTCACGGAAAACGGCTGCCCGTTACTGCTGAAAGAGATAAAAGGGGTGAAGCCGGGCCCACCGCGCTCAGCCACCTCATACAGATGGCCTTCCAGAAACGGCAGGGTGCCCTTACTGCGCAGATTAAAAACAAGAAAGCCGTTTTCATTACGGGCATCAGCGGTGTCCACCGCCCATGTCTGGTCAGGAGCCCCCACCTGCCAGGTCCATTTCGGGGCCTCGTCAGTGACCAGACCGTGAAACTGTATTTCCCCGCCGTCAAGAATTTCGGCCCGGGGTGCTGCGGAATAAAACAGGGCCATTGCGACCAGGGTGGAAATAATAGATTTATAATGATGTGTTATTTTCATCGTTATTCACTCTGTTTTATCCGTTAATCAGTATTAATAAACAACGTGCGCTCAGATAAGCTGAAAAATAAACCCGACACCGGCGCATACGGACATTCCCTGACTGACAGAGAAGCAGGAAATAACCATACCGGAATGCCGGGTTTATTACCGGCAAACGACCCAAAAACAGTTCGCCGTTTTTAATAACCAGGCATATTACATTCTGTTATGTCTGGTAATCTGATCTATTATTGATAGGTAACCGTAGCAGGCAAACTAATTTTCCATTTAAATGGAGCATCGGCCTTAACTGGAGCATTCATGGTTATATTAATTTTACTATTTTTGGCAATTACAGAACCATAATAGGAAGAGTATTTCCAGCCTGAGTCAGTAAATGTCTCGTAAAAATTAGGTTCCCATGCCGCCCCGCTTGGGAGGACAAATTTATCTGCAATATCAGGCCACCCCTGAAGAATGATATTTCTAACATCCAAAACATCGTTAGCAGATGTTGGAAGACCACCAACGTACGCCTGCCCCTTCTTATTTGCAAACATCAATTTCTGGTGAGGAGTGCTACCATCAACTTTGGATGCAGCCATGGCTCCTTGAACAGTTAAAGGGAAATGAGCACCACCTACAACCACTCCCGCTTCGTTCCGTACTTCTGCTGAAGCTTGTGTTGAACTATTCTTCCAGACATTGCCAATCCACCCATAATTAATGGCTGGAGCAATGCCTGCCCGGCCTGTAAACTGCGCAGTAGAGCGAATGGCCAGGATAGGGAGGGTTTTTGGAACATTAACTTCAACTTTTGTGTCATTTTTCTGAATTTGAGCGTTAAGGTCTGTGACAGCAGTGCCGATTGCAGTTTCCCACGGAGTCGCTTTCGTCACTGGTGTCAGTGACCCGCCAATCTCAACCTGACCACCGCCGCCGTTTGCTGTCCACGCAGCCATAGCCGAGCCGGATACCACTGCAGATGCAGCCACTGCCAGTGCAATCAGTGTTTTTTTCATGAATTTATTCCTTTCAGTTTTATAAAACAATTAAAGAACTATTTTGTTATTAAATAGTAATTCCGTCTGTTACCCGGTCTTACCGCAAAGCCATCCCCTGCCACCTTATTTATGTGGCATCACTGAGATATTTATCCCTGTAATACAGAATGGCTTTACGTTATTGCCGTAAATAACTGGGCGTCATTCACTCAGGTAATTCGTGGTGCCCTGCCGTTCTTTTTAACCGGCGCTGATACCTTCCACTTCCACCGGCACCTGCACATTCCCCCGGTAGTTCGCCGGCACCTCCAGCTCCGCCGGCGCGTCACTTCTCAGCTCCACCTGCCGGATTGCCGCCGGCACCGTGATAACCACATCCTCTCCCCGCTGGCCGGCCGTAATGGCCGCCCGCTGCCCGTCCACCATCAGGGTGGTCTTCAGCGTGAGCCGTGCGTCCCGGCCGTCTCCCAGGGTCCGTTTCACCGTGATATACGCCATGTTTCCGGATGCCGGACGACTTTCGGCATTGCGGATGACCAGCGTCTCCGGAAGCGGACCGTTGCTCTCCGTCCGGTACAGCACCGGGTCCGCCGGGGTGCGCGTCACCTTCACCACGCTGTTGCCCACCACCTGACCGTTCACCACGCCCAGGTACTGCGTCTTCTCGCTGTAATCCGCCGCCAGGACCGGCAGGGCGCTGAAGAGGGCCACCGCCATCAGTGCTTTTTTCATCATGGTTTCTCTCTATTCCGCAGGACCGGAAAGGGTTATTTTTTACCTGCTTTATCAGACGAATTAACCGCCGTATCAGATGTCTTCTGCCTGGGAGAAGTCGCCGTTTTTTTCTGGTTGATGGTCCAGGTCTGCAGCTCGCCGTAATCGTTCAGGGAATCCACCTTCACCACATTCCCCTTCACCTGCACCTCATCCCCCGGCATAAACATCAACAGTTTCTGGGCGGTGTCGTTGTCTACCGCAACCTTTTTACCGTTCGCATCCAGCAGGCTGCCGATGGCGTAGATATACGGCGTGGTGTTGACCAGCATCGTCCGCCCGTCCGGACGGACCTGCAGGCTGATGCCTTCCTCGGCGCCTTTACGGTCCTTCAGCAGCGCCTCCGGGCGGTAGAACAGCTTCAGCTTCGTGCGCAGGGCAATGGCAATCCCGCTTCCCTTCAGCGCCGGCGGAATATCCTGCAGGTTCAGCCAGTACACTGACTCTTTATCCTTCGGCAGGTGGTCAGAGGCCATGATGATACGCAGCGTCTGCTGCCCCTGCGGTTTCACCTTAAAGAAGGAGGGCGTCACCACAAACGTCGGGCGGGTGTCTTTCTCCACAATATTGTCCACCCACGCCTGGCCGCCGAAAGTACGCTCCTTGTCATTGTTGGTCACCGTGATGGTCAGCGCGTCCTTGTCGCCGCGAAAAATATAGCGGGTCTGGTCCGCCGCCAGGGAAGCCAGCGCACTCTGGCTCGCCATCATCAGGGCCAGGGTCATTCCCAGCGCCTTCGTCACTCTGTTACGGAAAAAAGAACGCATTTTCTGGGTCTGTTTCATCGTCATCATTGTCCGGTTATGCTTATTCGCACGTAATTTCCTGTAGTTTCGCCGTCTCCTGCAGTTTCGCCGCAGGTATCCGGCACTGTCCCAGCGTGATATCGCCGGGGCGGTCCACCGCGTTAATCATCAGCACGCCGTTGTTCGCCACAAAGCCCAGCGGCGTGTTATTGCTGTCCCGTGCCCATGTGCCACCCGGCACAAAGGCCCCGTCCGGCATCCTCACCTGCAGCAGGTAACGGTGCACCTTCAGAGCATCAAACGGCATCCACACCACCGCGCTGTCCGTCGGCACCACCTTCCGGCTGGTCGTGGACAGCTCCGTGTCCAGCGGCAGCGTGCCCGCATCTATGGTCACCGTATTCCAGTCATAGCTGTTCAGCGGTACTACCAGGTTTCCGTCACTGTCCGACGTTTCATTGCCGGACATCACCTTCACCCCCGGCGTGTCCTTCACGCTCACCACCGCCACCGTGTCCCCGGTGGTCCGGCTGAACATGATGTCCCGCGCCGCCGGCACCGCCAGTACCGAACCGCTGGCTGACACCGAACCACTGGTGCCCGAACCGGACGAGTGGTTCACCGTGCCGTTCAGGTTCGCCCGGTCGCCGCTGTAGGCGGCGTTCAGGTAACTGCTGATACCGCCGTCACTGTCACGGCCGCCGCCCAGACCGTAGCTGAACCGGTCGTTCAGGGCCCCGGAGATACCGGTACTGACGCCGGTGCCGCCATCTTTACCGGTGCTCACCGTGGTGCTGCTGCTGTACTTCCGCTCAAACAGGGTGAACGGCACAGACACCGACGCGGAGGCCGACCAGGTGTTCTCCCCGTTCATGTTCCGGGACCCGGACCAGCCCAGATTCAGGCTGACGCTTTTTATCTGTGTGCTCAGGGTACCGGTAATTCCTGTCTCCTTACCGTTGTCATCAGCGTACCGGTAACTGCCGGTCGTGGAGGCCGGGTAATAGCTCCGCTGCCATCCCGACGCCGACAGGCTGAACAGCCCTCCCACCGGCTGGCTGATGCCCGCATTCCACTCATCCCGGGTCCGGCGCCCCTGGTTCTGCTGCAGCCATGTTTCAGCCGGGTTAAAGGAGGACATGTCCTCATATTCCTCACTCTGATGTGACCAGCTCACCCGCAGTCCGGTGTTCGTCAGCGCCAGCTGTTTGCTCCAGGCCAGTTTCACCTTATTCCCGCTGCGGCTGCCGTCCCGGTACTTCGCCGTGGCATAAGCGCCGTCAGCAGACACCGCCCCCAGATAACCGAGCCCCAGTACCGCACCGGCACTGGCGCCCTGCCAGTCCTGGTTGAACACGCCTCCCGTGCGCAGTGTCAGCCCGTCCAGACCATACCCGTATGACGCGGCAAACACCCCGCCCTCCAGGTCGCTGTCGTCGTCCGGTATCCCGGCCGCCACGCTGAACTCGTGCTGCCCCGGACTCAGCTGCCCGGCCATTACCGACAGCGGGAAGACCTGCGTCTGCACCCGCCCGTCATCCCCGGTGACGGTCATCGTCACGTCCCCGCTGCTGTACAGCGGCACATCCGTGACGGAGAACGGCCCGGACGGCATCATCCCCGAGTACAGCATCCTGCCGTTCTGGGTCAGGGTCACCCTTGAGGGACCGTTCGCAATGCCGCTGAACACCGGGGTATACCCCAGGTTGCCCGGCTTCATGCTGTTGTTCCGCGACAGGGACACCCCGTACGTGCCGGTACTGCCCAGCAGGCTGTCACCGGTCGAGGTCTTCCCGACCGCCAGGTCCGCACTCAGGGAGCGGATGGCCCGGGTGGCCGTGAACATGTTTATCGTGGCCTCGTTGCTCCCGCCATCCCCGGTGCTGGCCGTGGCTGACGAGCTCACCACCCAGCGACCGATGTTGGCCTTCAGGTCTGCTGAGCCGAACGCCGACGTGTTGTACCGCCCGCTGTTGGCGTTCGCGTTGTAGTTCATCCGGAACGCCTCCGTGCCGTAGTCCCACTCCACGTTCTCCGGCATTTTCACCAGTCCTTTCTGCGGAATGGCCAGCGACAGGCTCTGGGTGGCGACATCAAAGTCCACCTTCACCGCCGGCGCTTTCGCCAGCACCCAGCACTGCCGCGTGGCGTCATATCCCTTACGGAAGTACTCCGCGCTGACATAAATCCCGGCCTTTGCCAGCCACGCTTCTGACAGACACAGCGCTTCGCTGTCCTGTGGTGTTACGTCCAGGATCCGCTTCCCGATATCCTTCCCGTTCAGGGACAGGTCCACCAGGTAGCGCCCCGGCGCATAATCTCCGTTCAGCGCCGCCCAGACCTCAGGGTTAATCCCCGCCCCGCCCTGAATAAAGGACATGTCCAGTTTCTCTCCGGCACTTGCGGTACCGCTGCCCAGGGCAACCGCTATCGCAAATGCCAGCACGGCATGGCGAAAAGACATCTGGCAGGCTGGCTGTCTTACGTTATTCCCGTTCATCAGCATTCCTTACTGGTAGGTGACCACAAAGGTCAGGGCGCCGTTGTACTCACCCGCCTTCACGTCCGCCGGAAACACCGGCTGCGCACGAAACCGGAACTGCCCCTTCGCGGCAAAATCCACCGGGTACTTCACCTCATGATTTGCCTGCGTGATGCGCCCCCGGAAGTCCGCCTGCGTATCCGCGGCCCGCACATCGATACGGATACCGTCGCCGGCGCCACGGGTGACCACACCCTGTCCGTCCAGCTGGCCCGGGTTGCCGAAATTCAGGGTGGCGATCTGCCCGGCCAGAAAGGCCGAACAGCCCTGAACGGTGGCGCCGGTCTCATACAGACGCACGGTGAAATCACGCGGCGGCACGGGTGCAGCGGACGACTTACGGTATGTCCCGAACGTCAGACGGCTGCTGCCGGTACCGTCAGCATCCACCACCACATGACAGGCAGAGGCCACCACATCAGCACTGAACAGGGTTTTCTGAACGGAAGCGTGAGAAAGCCCGCCCCCTGCCAGCAGCAGAAGGAAAAGTATCTTTATTTTTTTCATCGCAAATCCGGAGCAGACGGTTCAGTCTGCTTTATCATTCATGATGGCTGTAATAACCCGCCAGTTTATGCACATTCCTGCTGATAAAATTCAGCCGGTTAACACTGGTGCTGAGATACCCGCCACTCATACCGTGGCGTTCGCACACAACCTTTCTGGAATACCCGGAAACGAAATAATCTTTCAGGGCCAGAATAATCTTTTCACTGTGTATCGGGGATATATCAACAAGTAGCCAGAACTGCTCTTCGGACACTGCCCCCGGTTCGAGTTCCCCGGCCCTCACTATCCTGACGCCGGAAAATGATTTTTTATTCAGTTTCAACGGAACTTCCTTCCTTAACTTTTCCTTAACCTTCCCGGCAAGGAAAACATGTAAAGGGAAGATAACTAATCTTTTCGCTTATTATATTTAAGAGATTAATGCTGAAAAGGCCATTTTTAACGATCTTTTAATCCATAGCAAAGCCAATATGTAACACTAAAAACCAAAAAACAAACAAATAATAGATTAATACACCATAAAATAGCATTAAGCCAATACAAAAGATCGCCAAATAACCAGTCCACCATGCATTCCACTCCATTAAAAAATAAAGAATTAATTAACCAGAATCAAAAACAGAAAATAATAACGAAAAAGACAGAACTTCATGTAATAAAACTGAATATCACGATATAAAATACATTTAAATCAAATGGATACACAGCAACCTCGCAGCACTTAAAAAAGACGTTGATTTATAGTTAAGCCGGAATCGACCGCAAACAAAGAGGTTTCCCAGCCCCGAACAAGTACCGCAGGATATTATTCACCACGCAAGTATCTTCCTGTTTTTCAACAAAACGCAAAACAGTAACCGAGAATTAAAGGGCCCGGTGAACAGGGTATATAAAATACAGAACCATTAATGCCGGATAAAAACAACGTTCAGAAAACAGGCTGGGAGAGTATTAAATTATGTTCAGATATTAAAAAAAGGGAAATAAATAAAAAAAACGGACATGGTTGCCGTAATAAAATAACATCCGTTCCATTCTTAAACATGGATCAGGTGGAAGAAGGGAAGGTGTTTACACACAGAGAAAACGTTCAGTCAGCAGATAAACAACCCGCAATGCCTGACTGCTGGAGCTAAAAGAGTCTCTCCGGGTTAATACATAATTAAACAACAGACAGTGTAATTTTCGACAGGAAAGGAATGATCAGGGGAGATATAACACGGCTCTGATAACGGTCAGGTGCAGGACACAAAGTTGCGCAAACCAGCGGCCACCGGGCAGCAGACCTGACAGCATCATCACGCCCCCGGACGGGATATTGAGCAGCAGGACAGACATCGTCAGTCTGGCGGCAGCCATCATCTTCGGACATCCGATCGTCAAAAAGAACAGAACACACAGTCTGGCCCGAGAATGTCTGCTGGTAAATACGCCCAACGCCTTTCAGGTTGCCAACATAGAATATGTCCTGTGAACCCAGATAACCGGGATGCGCCGTTTCGATTTCTCCACACGCCTCGTCGTCACTGGCTCTACGCTCCAGCGCTTTCAGGCGCTTTTTGAAGTTCTCAAGGTTATGGCGAAACCAAACAGAACGGACACCGCTTCCGGAGATAAAGACTCTCTGTTTACGTAACTCATTACTGGTTCTGTGCTGACCTCGCTGCTGCATAATAACAAGCGATAACTCTTATAAGTAACGTAGGACCAGGGTGTGTTTCGTAACTATTTTTTGTACAACTTGACGCTGCATATCGACGAAAACCCACTTAATTTGATGGAAAATGTTCAAAACTGAATTCATTTTTTATTTCAGGGGCAATGTTCATCCGTAACTTGAAGTATCTGTGAGGTTAATGGATACGTTCTGGAGTTTAAACACTCTCCACCAAATCCCCCAACGTCACCATCAACATCATCGGATCCATCGGCGACGGTACAAACCCCACCCGCTGGTAAAATTCCCGCGCTTCATCCGACAGGGCGTGAACCAGCATCCCGCGAATGCCGATAGTCTCCGCCACTTGAATAACCCGCAGCCCTGCGTCGCGTACCAGCGCCCGACCAACGCCCTGCCCATGAAGCGATTTATCCACCGCCAGACGCCCCAATACCACAATCGGAATCGGGTCAGGCATATTGCGACGAAAGCGACCGGGGGCGGTATTCGTCGTGACCGCGCTGGACGCCAGCGAGTAATAGGCCAGTACGCTCGAATCGCTGCCACAACACACAAAGGTACGGGACGCACCAGTGGTCTGATTTTTCATCGCCCGCTGTTTCAGCCAGTTATCCATAGAATCCACACCGCAGCAAAACGGAGTAAGAATATGTCCGGCATGAAGCGGCTCAGGGGAGGAGATCATTTTTCCTGCTCCCACGGCGCAGGGGTCTGCATGGTTTTACGCAGTGCGGCATTAGGTGAAGGTGTTTGATCCAAACGAGCCAGAAATTCCTGATAAGCCTGTGGATCGGCCATAATGATGCGTTGTTCGATCAGCGCTTCCTCGGCGGCAGCACGGGCAGCTTCCAGCACAAAGTCAGTGCGGTTTTTCCCTCTGGCTTTCGCCGCTCGATCAATAAGATCGCGCTCGGCGGGTTTGATACGCAGGTTCAGGGTTTCGCGTTTCATCGCCATACTGTTTGCGGCTGGCATAGTGTTGTCCTCTTGTACTTCTGTGGATATTAAGTATACAACACGCGTAACGCAGATGTCATTACGATAAATTTAGAAGGAATAGAACCGGAGTATCGAACCGAAAGGTTTTCTACTCATTTAGAGATTCAGTACCAGGCTGTGCGCTGGCATTCGCTGTGAGTGATTCCTCCTCGGGGCCGACGCAGCAAAAGATTCAATACTGCCGCGCCAAAACACGCAACATTATATAATCAGAAAGCATAAACCTAACGGATACGCACAGTAAGAACCCCAATAACGTGTTACACCGTTTTTCATAAAGCCAACCATACGATTGAATGCGTCCCCTCCCCCTCAAACTTCCGGATATCGCTACGCCATCTATCCGCCGCAGTATATATTTACCGCGTTGTATGCCTTTCCTAACCGAGAACGTTAATATTTACCTCCAGGATAAACCTTATCACAAATTAAAATCAGATCTTATACCTCATGCTAACTACCTCCATGAAATTAAAGAGCTATTCTCTAAAAGATTAAAGGAAATTATTACTTAATTCAAATTTTAAAGAGATAATTTGATAATAACATGAGCCAATTCTTGTAAATTTCCATCTTTTTTTTATACGCGACATAGTTTTTTAACGATACTATAATATGTAGAAATGCAATATAAAATAGCATTTTCCATAGAAAATGAAAAGATCGCCACCTGATACCTTAAGTTCGCAAATAATTATATAGCTATATATTAGTTTTTTTGAAATATTTTTCAGAATAATTTTTGATTTACACGCACATTTAATAAAAGGAAATTATCATGCTAAAAGTATTTAATCCCTCACCTGTCCAGGTGGGGAGCATTGAATGTTTACAATCAGCGCAAAACTGGCAGAGGAAATCCTTATCACTTCAGGGATTAAATTTACTGCAGTCCGTGCTCATCAAGCTCACCACGGGTAAAATTTCAATTACGACATCGTCCGGGGAGTATATTACGGCATCAGGGCCAATGTTAATATTTTTAGCTAAAGATCAAACCATTCATATCACAATGGAAGAGACTCATGAACAGTTAAATTATAATTTAATTGAATTAGATTCAGCGTCAATAAAAAATGCTTATAATTTTTTTCTGTATGAACATGCAGACTTTTCGGCCCCATTAACAAAACCGACGACAAAACATCTGTTAGCGCCAATAGAAACAGGCGTAGCAAGAGTATTCAACCTCTTACACTCTTCAAATAAAAGCCAAAAACTATCCCAAGATAAAAAGGAATATTTAATAAGATTTCTACTTTCAGAGTTCATCTATGAACCCGAAGCATTTGCTCTCTTCAGAGAACTATCGCAAAATACATTAGCCGAAAACATTTATAATATTATTATAAGCGACATAAGTCGAAAATGGGCACTCAAGGATATTTCTGACTCACTCTATATGAGTTGTTCCACATTAAAGAGGAAATTGAAACAAGAGAACACCTCATTCAGCGAAGTTTACCTTAATGCGCGAATGAATAAAGCGACAAAACTTCTACGCAATAGTGAATATAATATTACCCGAGTGGCTTATATGTGTGGTTATGATAGTGCTTCTTATTTTACATGCGTTTTTAAAAAACACTTCAAAACTACACCATCGGAATTTTTAGCGTTTTTATCTTCCTCTCGTCATCAATATGTTAATTGAGATATCTGACAATGCAGTATAAGAACAAAGCAAAACATATTAATATAAGAGATGGGATTCTGTTACTCGCTAAAAAATTCGACCTAACATTGAGCGAGAAAAAAGTCATTTATTACGTGGCAGCAGGATTATCTGTTAAAAGTTGCTCAAATTTATTAGATCGAAATATAAAAACGATTTCAACACAAAAGAGATCAGCCTATAAAAAAATGGATATTACTACTGATGTTGAATTAATCCATTTGATGCTGAATGAGTTTTACATATCAGTCGATATTACGTAATTTTTTCTAAAATGTTGCCAAAGTGGTAGGCAAGGCAATTCTGGATATCATCTTCAGAGATCGGTGTGATATCTACGTTGTTTAATTTAACTGTTCCCGTATAGCAATGACTGGAATTTGATAGTGCTTTGATTAAAGAAGATTTACCTGAACCTGATGTACCGATAATACCCATAAAATCTCCGGGAACAGCAGTGAATGAAAGCTGTTCAATCAGTGTTCGTTCCGCAAACGCTATGGGGTAATTCTTCGCTGTCTATCGGCTGGCTGACGATCGACTCTACTCCGCCAGTGTTGATAACGATACCGGTAACTGGCATGTTTCTGTTCCGCAATCCGCTATTCTGTCGGGGGGGAGAATCAGTACATCATTACGGCCACCGATCCCGCCGGGAATAGCGCCACCGCCAATGGAACATTTACAGGCACATCGCCGACGTAAAACCCGGTTAACAAGAGTTCCGGCGTAGATGAAATGATTTCGCTTAGCGAGGCGACATGGCATTCGGTAAGTGTTGATGAAGAATATTATGCCTGATAACTAAACATCACCATGCGAGGTCTCTTCGAAGGCCTCCTGAAAAAAACAGCATAATATTTATTGTCTGTTAATTATTACAGAGAGAGTTAATTTATAAAAAAAAGCGGCAGACTACGCTGCCGCAAATATGAGGAGGACAATTACCGTTACGCTACACCACAAAGTAATCCGTTACTGAGGTAAGTAAAACATAAATATCCCCAACAATGAATCAACGAATCAAACAATCGTCAAATCATGGTATTAATAACCTTGTTCTGTTTTAGCATACTGTGACAGTAAAAATAGATTTTAGTCATTCTGTATATCACACGAAAATTTATAAAACAGATTTGGTTCACTCACAATATACAAATTATTTTCATTATCCATGGCAATCCCTTCTGGTTGGGGAATATCGTCTCTGAGCCCTGACCACTCCGCCGTCAGGAACAATCGATCGCGCACCCGCCACTCGGAACTGACCTCCAGAATCATTTTTGACTCGTCCGACAACACCAGCAGCGAATCCGTTGGGGCATGGTATTCAAGTCCGGAGACATCGCTCACACTTGCAGTGATGGCAGAAGGCAACGCTCTGGTGATACCATTTTTGCTCATCTCTACTTCTTTGATCATAATGGGTTTTCTTTCTTTTGCGACATATAATCTCTCATTTTTCGCATCCCATGCCGTACCTTCCAGCCCTTTATTTTTTGCTTTGTCATAGCCCTCAAGCTTCACCATGGAGATTATCTGCATGGTGCCGCGCTGAATATCCACCTGTGTTTTATAGACCGCGCCATCTTTCTCACTGCCTATCTGGAACTGGTTGCCCCCACTCCATGCAATAGACTCCGGGTCGTGGATGCCCTGGAGCGGCATCCGCCCTACCAGCTGCCCTTCTGTCGTTAACCAGACCAGTTCAGGGGGATTATTAATAACGGCGAAAAGCATCCTGTCTTCGGCAGAGTAGGTCAAACCTGAAAGGTTACTCTTAACTCCTGCGACTGGTTTTTGCTGAATAACCGCTTTATAGCTACTCAGTGCTAGCGCCGAGGGTTTATCACCATATTTGAGGATCAGTTGATAAACATAGCGTATATCGTCCCTGACCATAAATAAAATCACGCCCAAGAGTACAACCACAATAACGCGTTTTAGTAATCTCATAAAAAATCCATAGCAGATCGCGCCACGACTGATGTCGTAACGCATTTCTTAAAAATAAAGCCGATGTCCGATAGAATCGTTATTCGGTTATGGCGAGCGCCATTAGCATAGGCAAAATGAAATAGTGAGGGTTATCACAAAAAGCCCGATTTTAATCACTAACGTACCCTTTTTGTAAATTGACATAATCAAGAGGAGGGTAGTTTCGGCTAATTATTTAAATAGTACGTCTGCAAATTCGCCCCTGTATGCAGGGCGAATGACAAAAAGTGATAATTAATGAGATGTAACACCGCAATCTGATCTGCTATTGCTGCTCCCACTTCTATTCAACCGGGCAGCAAAAAAATGAAACTCAACCTTATTACCGTCAGCCTGGCTACGCTCGTTGCCGCTGGCGCATTCCCGGCCCATGCCGGTCCTCAGGCGCATGTCGTGTGCGGCTATCACCACACGCTGGGCGATGACGCGATTATGATGTTTGGTAAAGCGAATCAGGCGATGTGGCATGACTTTTTTGGCAACACCCACACCGACGCGGTCTCTACCTACCAGACGTTGCGCGCGCAACCAGATACCACCTGTGATAATAAAGCCGACAGCTCCGCTTACTGGGCGCCGTCCATGAAATTACCCGATGGTGAAATCGTAAATCCGGCCTACCAAAAGACCTATTATCAATCTACAAATGTTGCGCAATATCCGCTCCATCCATTCCCGGCAGGGCTGGAGTTACTGGCAGGCGATCATCACGGTACTGGCCCCAGTTCCGCAATCACCTTTTTATGTGCCAACGGCAAGGGTTACACCAACAAGGTAGGCGAAATATGCGGCCTGCGTAAAGCGGGCGATGCCGTCCAGTTTAATATCGGGATCGCTTTCCCCAACTGTTGGGATGGCGTCAACCTGAAACCGACCCATACTCACAATAACGCTATCTATGCCGACCACGGGAAATGTTCCGCAGACTATCCGGTAAAAATCCCGACGGTGAATATGAACATCGCCTGGGTACTCCCGCAGATCTCCTCGCTGGATACGTCTAAAGTGGAATTGTCGATGGACCCGGTAATGCATGGCGAAACCCGGGCAGATCGCTGGGGAAGTCTTTATACCGCCCATGCCGATTTTATGAATGGCTGGACGGAAGATGGCGCGCAGTTTATGACGGATCTGTGTATGAATCAGGGACTGGATTGCGGCACTACGGTTCCTTACGCCTACAGTAAAGCGGAAGAAAATACCTGGGTAAGCAGCGAAGACGACAAGCCTCATGCCAGCGTCGATACCTTGTACGTACAGGATGACTGGACAAATGGCGGACGCACGCAGCACCCGGAAACGCTCACGCTGGTGAAATTTAAGATCCCGCCCCTGCCTGCCAATATGGACGCTTCGCTATTCAAATACCGTATTCGCCTTTTTGGCGGCAAAACGGAAACGAACGGCGCCGATCAAATTTTCTTTTACCCGACCAGCAGTGACTGGCACGTCAGTACCGTGTCCTGGAACAATAAACCGGCGATCAACTACCGTTCCGATGCCGTGTTATATCTAAACCATTCACATGAGTATCGCATGGTTGATGTCGATAAAGCGGTGCGCAAAGCGCTGGCGGAAGGGAAAACGGAAATATCCTGGTATATCGGCGGCGACCGTCAGGGAAATCACTACGATTTCACGCCAGCGGACTCAAAACAGAGCCTGGTGCTGATGCTGACCGGTTTCAAAAAGACGCCGGAGCTGTAATAGTAAACTGTGCCCGCTGACGCAACAGCGGGCACGATGGCGGCACAAGCATTATGGCACGCCATCAAAACCTGACCAATACCTCAGAAAAACAACCGTTTATTCTCAGGCTGTAGTCCCTGTTGCTGCTGAACATCCTGCAGATAACAGGTCGCTACGATGGCAAGCCGGGCATAGAAGGCGCTAACGGTATTGCGTTGCAGCAATTCCAGATAGCGGAATCCCCAGGGCAGCAGATGCGCCTCCAGTAACCGGTTGGCCGCCACGTTGTCGCCTCGAGCCAGCAGATCGCTACAGGCTAATAGCATCAGGCCAAACTGATCTTCCGGCTCGCGTTCACGGTCAGTGAATACCATGCCCTGCGCCTGTAAAAAAGCTCGATAATCGGCGGTGGTTTCCCCCATCAGCAAATTATCTTTTTCCAGATAGACCGATCCCCAGGGCGGGACGGGCATCTTTCCCTGGCCTTCAAACAACACGGAAAATTGCCATGTAAGCGCATCATCATCCGGTAGCGACCATGACGCACACAGTGATTCAATATGTCCGCGATCGCGCCAGGGGTAAAGCTCAGGCAACGTTGGCAAACAGTCGAACAACGCTTTCACCTCCGGCCTCTCAGGGGAGAAGTAAAACAGTGCGCCGAGGATACGCGGCAAAACAGCACGGGAAGGCATAGCAATAGCTCCTGAAATATTTCGCCTGATGACGCTACGCTTATCAGGCTTACATGGCATAAACCGGGCAAAAAACTACATTGGCAGCGTCCACAGATTGTAAAACGCAATCCTACCCGCCAACTCCGCCGCGATAACCACCACTGCCGTCATGGCCAGCACCGCAGCGCTCGATTTCAGGCGCGCGCAGGCCACCACCCCGACCACGCCCGCCGCCAGCAATATCGCCTGGGCGGTAAACCAGCTATGCTGCGCGGCGGTCAGAGCGCTATCGGCGCTCATCAGCGTCGCCATATAGCCCGGGCGCAGACAAAAGCTCACCAAAATCGCCAACACGCTGACCAGTAGCCCCAGACGGCGCACGCCAAACAATGCCGCCAACGCGCCGCCGCCAATCAACGGCGTCAATATCATCATTGCCGTGGTGTAAGATGAACGCCAGGTCGCCACCGTCGGCAGTTGGTAAATCTGCGGAACGGCGTATAAGAAGACCACCCCGACTATCGCCGCCAACCATACCAACGCGTTACACAGCGGCGTCGCCCGGTTCAGCAACAAACCGAGCGCCCCCAGACCGCCGAGCGCCGCAAAAGCCGCCGACAAGACAATCTCGTTACTCATCGGCGAATGTCCGACGCGCAGCAGCATATTCAACGCGCGCAGCGGTTGCCCGACGTGGAAGGTGCCGACAATGACGCCCAGCCCAAACAGGCACATCACCGAGAACAGACCAATAGCCTTGCGCCGCGGCGCGACCAGCCCCATTGCGCCGCCAATCAGCAGCAGAATAAACGCGCCGACCGCGCTCTGGGTAAAGACCGTAAAAAAGACCAGCGGTAACTCATGCATGGCGCACCTCCCGAATGTTCATGATTGCGCCTTCCGTATCGCCCGTGGGTCTCGCTTTCGGATGCGGTTTAATAATGAGGTTAGGATGGGTGAACGACGCTGAAGGCAGCGGCGCGATTTGATTCTCCGTGCCATATTTTGCCCGTAATTCATCGACAGGGCCGAAATCCAGCGCTCGCTGCGGGCAAGAATCCACACAAATAGGGCGCAGATTGTTCTCCAGTCGGTCAAGACAACCGTCGCATTTACGCATCACGTTCGCCTGCGTATCAAACTGCGGCGCGCCGTAGGGGCAGCGCATTTCACAATAGCGACAGCCGACGCATACGCTGTCATCCACCACGACCAGACCATCTTCTTTGCGTTTATGCATCGCCCCGGTCGGACAGCCAGAGACACATACCGGCTCATCGCAATGGTTACAAGCAATAGAGAGGTAGTAGGTAAAGGTGTCGTGATGCCAGCTTTCCCCCTCTTTCACCCAGCTTCCGCCGCCATATTCATAGACGCGGCGCAGTTTCGGACCGACATCCAGATCTTTATTATCCTTGCAGCTTACCTGGCAGGTTTTACAGCCTGAACAGCGCGAGGAGTCAACATAAAAGCCATACTGTTTCATCGTACATCACTCCTTAAGCGCGTTTAATTTCAACCAGATTGGTATGCTGCGGATTGCCTTTCGCCAGCGGCGAAGGATGGTGGCTGGTCAGCGTATTGATACAGCCGCCGACATCAACGCCGTTGCCGTCAAGCCGCGTCCACGCGCCCTGCGGCATCGCCGCCACGCCGGGTAAAATGCGCTGGGTCACTTTACAGGGAAGCTCCACCACGCCGCGGTCATTGAATACATGCACCCGATCGCCGGACTTCAATTGGCGGGCGCTGGCGTCAATCGGGTTAATCCAGACTTCATCCGGCACCGCCTCATGCAGCATCAGCACATTGCTGTAGGTCGAGTGGGTATGCCCTTTGGTATGGAAGCCGCTTAACTGCAACGGATACTTCGCCGTCAGCGTTTTGTTAAGGTGCGACTCTTTCGCCGGGCAAAATTCCGGCAATGCGGGAATTCGCTCGCCTTCTGGCAAAGTCCACGTTTGCGCCAGATCCGCCAGCGCCTGGGAGTAAATTTCAATTTTGCCCGACGGCGTGGAGAGTGGATTAGCCTCGGCGTCGGCGCGGAAATCGGCAAACGCAAGGCTCTGCTGCTCGGTCGCGATACGCTGGTCAATCACGCCCATCTCTTTCGCCACGCTCCACTCCGGCAGGTATGGTCGTTTTTCACGGATCTGCTGATAGTGCATCTCCGCCCACTGCGCCTGAGTTCGGCCCTCGGTATATTGCTCGCGCAGTCCAAGATGCCCGGCGATATCCGCGCAGATGTCATACGTGCTGCGCACTTCCCACATCGGTTTAACGGTTTTCTGAATCGCAATCATATAGTTATGCGATCCCGCCGCATAGGAGCTGTCCACCAGGTCTTCCGCCTCAAGATAGCTGGTCTCCGGCAACAGCAGATCCGCATACATCGCGCTGGGCGTCATATGGTTTTCAATCACGATAATGGTTTCACACAGCGATTCATCCGCGAGAATTTGACGGGTGCGGTTCGTTTCGCCGTGCTGATTCAGCAAGGTATTACCGGCCTGGTTGAAAAACAGCTTAATCCCGGTTTTTAGCCTGTCCGCGCCTTTCACGCCCATTGTCGTCGCGGTCATTTTCTCCGGATGCTGAATGGCGTCCGTCCATAAATAGCAAGGAATAGAGGTTTTGATCGGATTCTTACCGACAGGCAACAATGGCACGCCATACGGCGTACCGTAAGGCCAGTTGCCATTGTTGGTGCCGGGCCGCCCGAAGTGGCCGGTTAACGCTGGCAGCGTCTGAATAGCACGCACGGTTTGTTCGCCGTTGGCATGACGCTGCGGACCCCAGCCCTGGCAAATATAGCAGGCACGCGCCGAGGCGATTTCGCGCGCCAGTTGGCGAATACGCGTTGCCGGAATACCGGTGATATCCGCCGCCCATTCCGGGGTTTTCGCGATACCGTCATCGCCCGTGCCAAGAACATAATCTTTATAGCTGGCGTTAGGCGCAGCCGTGTCCGGCAAGGTGCTACGGTCGTAGCCGACGCAATAGCGGTTTACCAGCGCCTCGTCGAGAAGCTGTTCGGTAATCAGCGTATGCGCGATGCCGGCGACTAACGCAGCGTCCGTGGTTGGGCGAATCGGTAGCCATTCGGCGTGTTCGGTAATCACCGAATCGGTATAGCGTGGATCGATAATAATGACTCGGGCTTTCGAGGTCTCCAGCGCCCGGCGCAGCTCTTCAACCTGACCGCCGCCGGACATCCGCGTTTCTGAGAGATTCAGACCAAATAGCACCACCAGATCGGAATGCGCGATCTGCGTAAAATGGCTACCGACATAATCGCCGTGGGTATAGGGCGTGGCGGTGGCGATTTGCGCCGTGGAATAGGTGTTGTGATAATTTAAATAACCGCCGGTGAGATTTAATAATCTTATCCAGGCGGGCCTGCCCTGTGTATGATAATATGCCCCGGATTGATAATTATAATAAATAGCTTCCCGGCCATATTGTTCGCTAACGCGCGTTAATTCCGCTGCAATAAAGGCCGTGGCCTCATCCCATGAAATACGTTTAAATTTTCCTTCACCGCGTTTTCCCACTCTTTTCATCGGATACTTAATGCGATCCGGGCTATAGACGCGCCAGCGACTGGAACGCCCACGCAGGCAGGGACGAATCTGATGCTCGCCGAATACCGCGTCATCTTTCGCGTCTTCCGGCTCAATGCGCACGATGCGATCATTTTTCACGATAACCTTAAGCGGGCATCGGCTGCCACAGTTGACCAGACAGGCGCTGTGCCTGACGGTTTCGTCGTTGGCATCCTTCGGTATCGGGATATTCTGCGCCTGGGCAGTGGTAGCAAAAGGCAGCGTAATCGCCTGACTTAGCGTCACCGCCGCCCCTACTTTTGCAGTAGCGACAATAGCATCACGTCGGGTTATGGTTGTGTTCAGCCATTTTTTTATTTCCATTTTTTATTTCTCACATTGCTTCCATAATTATTAATAATATGTAATGAAAACTAATCATAATAGATTAAACATTAGCGCTGATTGATTGTGATCAAACGCATTCTGAACGTCAGTAAAAATAAAACGTGACACCGCATACGTTATTATAAAAATTAATGAAAAATTATTTTATGCAATTCTGATGAAAATAAATTACCCATCACGGTATCCGGCGATATTAATTAACGACATGACGTTTGCCAGTCGACATGAGCAGGTAGCGCCCCCTACAAGGTAAGACGGGCTTTTCAACACTGGAGCAACATCGCCTATGCCTTTGAATTAGACGCCTCATCAGGGATAATAACCTTACGATTCGTCCGCTCAGGTCCACTATGAAACACTCCCTGCCATGCCGGGCGTTACGCAAACGCCCCATGAAACTCGGCACTACCGTCATTCTGATGGTCAGCGCCGTTTTGTTTTCGGTGCTCGTTGTGGTCCATCTGATCTATTTTTCGCAAATCAGCAGCATGACGCGCGACGCGCTGGCAGATAAAGCGCTGGCGGTGGCGCGCTCGCTGGCGGACTCTCCGGCAATTCGCGAGGGGCTGAAAAAACCGCCTGCGGAAAGCGGCATTCAGACGCTCGCCGAAGCGGTGAGCCAGCATAATGGCTTTTTGTTTATTGTGGTGACCAACATGCAGGGCATCCGTTATTCACACCCAGAAACGCAGCGAATCGGCCAACCGTTCAAAGGCGATGACATTCTGCTCGCGCTGCAGGGAAAGGAAAACGTTGCCATTAATCGCGGCTTTCTTGCCAAAGCGCTGCGCGTTTTCACACCGGTTTATGATGAACGCCACCGGCAGATCGGTGTGGTAGCGATCGGCCTGGAACTCAGTCACGTTACGCAGCAGATCAACAATAGCCGCGGCAGTATTATCTGGTCCATTCTGTTCGGCGCTCTGGTGGGGTTAGTAGGCACGTATGCGCTGGTCAAGGTGCTAAAACGTATCCTGTTTGGCCTAGAACCCTATGAGATCTCAACCCTGTTTGAACAACGCCAGGCGATGCTGCAGTCAATCAAAGAGGGCGTTATCGCCGTGGATGGTAGCGGCGAAGTCACGTTGATTAACCATGCGGCGCAGGCGCTGCTCGATTATCGAAAAACGCAGGATGACGCCAGATTATCCACCCTGAGTCATGCCTGGTCGCAGGTGGTGGACATTAGCGAAGTGTTGCGTGACGGTACGCCGCGCCGCGATGAAGAGATTATCGTCAAAGGCCGCCTGCTGCTGGTGAATACCGTTCCGGTGCGCAGCAACGGCGAAATTATCGGCGCGATATCCACCTTCAGGGATAAAACAGAAGTTCGCCAACTGATGCAGCGGTTGGACGGGATGGTGAACTACGCGGATGCGCTCCGTGAACGATCCCACGAATTCATGAACAAATTACATGTGATTCTGGGATTATTGCACCTGAAGAGTTATAAGCAGCTTGAAGCGTATATTATCAAGACGGCCAATAACTATCAGGAAGAGATCGGTTTGCTGCTGGGTAAAATAAAGTCGCCGATTATCGCTGGCTTTTTGCTCAGTAAAATTACTCGCGCCTCTGATTTCGGGCACAGCCTGGTGATAAGCAGCGACAGCCAGTTACCGGATAATAACAATGAAGATCAGGTTACGGTGCTGATTACGGCGCTGGGTAATTTGATTGAAAACGCGCTGGAAGCATTGAGCCAGGAATCCGGCGGCGAAATCAGCGTCTCGTTACACTACCGCCATGGCTGGCTGCATTGCGAAGTGAGCGATGACGGTCCGGGTATCGAACCTGAGCGCATCGAGGCGATTTTTGAAAAAGGCGTCTCGTCGAAAGGCGCCGAACGCGGCGTCGGTTTAGCGCTGGTTAAACAGCAGGTTGAAGCGCTTGGCGGCGTAATTTCCGTGGAGTCCGAGCCTGGGATCTTCACACAATTTTTTGTACAGTTACCCTGGGATGGAAAAAGGACCAGCCTATGATCAATGTATTAATTGTCGATGACGATGCGATGGTCGCGGAGTTAAATCGCCGCTATGTCGCGCAAATCTCCGGTTTTCATTGTTGTGGAACCGCTTCGACGCTGGAAAAAGCGAAAGAGTTTATCTTCAACAGTGAAAATCACATTGACCTAATCCTGCTGGATATCTACATGCAGCAGGAAAACGGATTGGATCTGCTGCCTGTCCTGCACAGCGCAGGCTGCAAAAGCGACGTTATTGTCATTTCTTCTGCCGCTGACGCCGCCACCATTAAAGATTCGCTTCACTACGGCGTGGTGGATTATCTGATCAAGCCTTTTCAGGCCACGCGCTTTGAAGAAGCGCTGACCGGCTGGCTACGTAAGAAAACGGCGATGGAAAAACGCCAGTATTACGAACAGTCTGAGCTTGACCTGCTCATTCACGGTAATTCATCCAGCGAGCAGGAGCCTCGCCGGCTGCCAAAAGGGCTGACGCAGCAAACGCTACGCACCTTATGCCAGTGGATTGATGCGCATCAGGAGCAGGAATTTTCTACCGACGAGTTGGCCAACGAAGTGAATATCTCGCGCGTCTCCTGCCGTAAATATCTCATCTGGCTGGTGAATTGCCATATCTTGTTTACCAGTATTCATTACGGCGTGACCGGCAGGCCGGTTTACCGCTACCGCGTTCAGCCGGAACATTACTCTTTACTGAAACAATATTGTCAGTAAGGATACCGCATAAAGCCGACGCGAAGCGTTATATCCTGGTAACATTTATTATAACAATGCCAATAAAAACGCTATCACATTAATAACAAATCTGGGAAATTGTGTCAGATCAAATATACTCAACCCAGGCCTGTTAACGTTATTTTCTATTATTACAGCGCTCTGCGCTGTTTTTAGTTTCAAAACGCTAACAAAAGTTAATTAAGTATTATCCCATGCCGAGAGTGTGTATTTTTATTAAAAAAGGGATTTGTCCGGAATTTTCCTGACACTTAAATAAAATTATGTTTGTAGCAATGGAGCTTGTGCTACGCCTATGGACAATACGTATATTGGTGAGCAGATACGCGTCTCCACACGCCATACTAATAATTTAAAAAAATGGCGTGACAATGATCACATAAGTCACATTCTGTTGGATTTATCTCGTGATTTACCTGATGGCGAGACACAAAAATTAAATAATAAACGCCTGTTTTTAAAACAGACAAATCATAATTTACTGCTCTCGCTGACTCCACCTGCCCATCGCCAGAGGGTACTCCCCTCTGAACATCACCATCGCAAGAAAATAATTACTTAAAGCAACTCTGTAAAAAGCTTAATCGTTAATCGTCGCCACTGGCGCATTGAATATTCGCCATTTCCTGATGCTCATTCACACAAATCAGAGGATGGCTGTGATCCATTTATCAAAATTGACTGGGTTTATCGCGAGGATAAATAAAAATGTTATTTAGTATACAGCTTCTCATAATATTAATATGTCTGTTTTATGGCGCCCGAAAGGGCGGGATCGCGCTCGGGTTGTTGGGCGGTATTGGTCTGGTCATTCTGGTGTTTGTTTTCCATCTCCAGCCAGGTAAACCGCCCGTTGACGTAATGCTGGTCATTATCGCGGTAGTCGCCGCGTCGGCAACGTTGCAGGCGTCAGGCGGGCTGGATGTGATGCTGCAGATTGCCGAAAAGCTGCTGCGTCGCAACCCCAAATACGTCTCTATTGTGGCGCCGTTCGTCACCTGTACCCTGACGATTCTGTGTGGGACAGGCCACGTGGTCTACACCATTTTGCCGATTATCTATGACGTGGCGATCAAGAATAATATCCGTCCGGAACGTCCAATGGCGGCCAGTTCTATCGGCGCGCAAATGGGCATCATCGCCAGTCCGGTTTCCGTCGCCGTGGTTTCTCTGGTAGCGATGCTGGGCAACGTGACATTTGACGGAAAACATCTGGAGTTCCTCGATCTGCTGTCGATCACCATCCCGTCTACCCTGCTCGGTATCCTGGCAATCGGTATTTTTAGTTGGTTCCGCGGTAAAGATCTGGATAAAGACGAAGCGTTTCAGAAATTTATCTCCGTACCGGAAAACCGTCAGTACGTGTACGGCGATACCGCGACGCTGCTGGATAAAAAACTGCCGAAAAGCAACTGGCTGGCGATGTGGATCTTCCTGGCGGCGATTGCCGTGGTCGCTCTCCTGGGCGCGGACTCCGACTTACGTCCAACCTTCGGCGGCAAACCGTTGTCGATGGTGCTGGTCATTCAGATGTTCATGCTGCTGACCGGGGCGCTCATTATCATTCTGACCAAAACCAATCCTGCGTCTATCTCAAAAAACGAAGTTTTTCGTTCCGGTATGATTGCGATTGTCGCGGTATACGGGATCGCCTGGATGGCGGAAACCATGTTCGGCGCGCATATGTCGGAAATTCAGGGCGTGCTGGGCGAAATGGTCAAAGAGTATCCGTGGGCCTACGCCATCGTTCTGCTGCTGGTCTCCAAGTTTGTTAACTCCCAGGCCGCGGCGCTGGCGGCGATTGTTCCCGTCGCGCTGGCTATCGGTGTCGATCCGGCGTATATCGTGGCCTCTGCGCCGGCATGTTATGGCTACTATATCCTGCCGACCTACCCAAGCGATCTGGCGGCGATTCAGTTTGACCGTTCCGGCACAACCCGTATTGGCCGCTTCGTCATTAACCACAGCTTCATTCTGCCGGGTTTGATTGGCGTGAGCGTCTCCTGCGTCTTTGGCTGGATCTTTGCCGCAATGTACGGATTCCTGTAATGGCCGCGCGCGCCGCCCGGCTATGCGCGGCGCGCGACTTAGAGCCTGGCCCATGAGGCTCTTAATACATTTTCTTACTATTAGGCTGGAAGCACATGTCGAAAAAAGAGTTTATCTATCAGGCGCCTTTCCCGATGGGAGAGGACAAAACAGAGTATTATCTGCTCACCTCCGATTATGTCAGCGTCAGTGAATTCAATGGAGAATCTATCCTCAACGTTGAGCCGCAGGCGTTAACGTTGCTGGCTCAGCAGGCCTTCCATGATGCGTCTTTTATGCTCCGTCCTGAACACCAGCAGCAAGTCGCCGCCATTCTCCATGACCCCGAAGCCAGCGAAAACGACAAATATGTGGCGTTGCAATTCCTGAGAAACTCCGAAATCGCCGCCAAAGGCATTCTGCCGACCTGCCAGGATACCGGCACGGCGATTATCGTGGGTAAAAAAGGCCAACGCGTCTGGACGGGCGGCGGCGATGAAGCCGCGCTCTCCAAAGGCGTGTTTAATACCTATATCGAAGATAACCTGCGCTACTCGCAGAACGCGCCGCTGGATATGTACAAAGAGGTCAATACCGGCAGCAACCTGCCAGCGCAAATCGATCTCTATGCTGTCGACGGCGACGAGTACAAGTTCCTTTGCGTGGCGAAAGGCGGCGGTTCAGCAAACAAAACGTATCTCTATCAGGAGACCAAAGCGCTGCTCACCCCAGGCAAGCTGAAAAACTTCCTCGTTGAGAAAATGCGCACGCTGGGCACCGCAGCCTGTCCGCCATACCATATCGCCTTTGTCATTGGCGGCACCTCGGCGGAAAGCACGCTGAAAACCGTTAAACTCGCCAGCACCCACTATTACGACGCGCTGCCGACGGAAGGTAACGAGCACGGCCAGGCATTCCGCGATCTCCGCCTGGAACAGGAACTGCTGGAAGAAGCGCATAAACTTGGCCTCGGCGCCCAGTTCGGCGGGAAATATTTCGCCCACGATATTCGCGTAATTCGCCTGCCGCGTCACGGCGCTTCCTGTCCGGTGGGGATGGGCGTCTCCTGCTCGGCCGACCGTAACATCAAAGCGAAAATCAACCGCGAAGGCATCTGGATCGAAAAACTGGAACACAATCCGGGCCAGTATATTCCGCCAGCGCTGCGTCAGGCGGGCGAAGGCGACGCGGTGAAAGTCGATCTCAACCGTCCGATGAAAGAGATCCTCGCCCAGCTATCGCAGTACCCGGTCTCGACTCGCCTGTCGCTGACGGGCACCATTATCGTAGGTCGCGATATCGCCCACGCGAAGCTAAAAGAGCGTATTGAATCCGGCGAAGACCTGCCGCAGTATATTAAAGACCATCCCATCTATTACGCAGGTCCGGCAAAAACCCCGGCAGGTTATCCATCTGGCTCATTAGGCCCCACCACCGCAGGCCGAATGGACTCTTATGTCGATCTACTGCAATCCCACGGCGGCAGTATGATCATGCTGGCGAAAGGCAACCGTAGTCAGCAGGTCACGGATGCCTGTAAAAAACATGGCGGCTTTTATTTGGGCAGTATCGGCGGCCCGGCGGCGGTACTGGCACAGCAGAGCATTAAGCATCTGGAGTGCGTCGAGTATCCGGAACTCGGCATGGAAGCTATCTGGAAAATTGAAGTAGAAGATTTCCCGGCCTTTATCCTGGTGGATGACAAAGGCAACGATTTCTTCCAGCAGATTGTCAGCAAACAGTGCGCTAACTGCGCGAAATAACCTGGCAGGCCCGGCGTTCACCCGGGCCGCGTTATCGGTTAATTGCCGGATGGCGCTACGCTTATCCGGCCTGCACGAGAGACCATGCTCACGCTTTTACATCGCTGGTCGCTACCACAGAAATCGCCGGGCTATCCGGCTGTTCGACGAATGGCGGCGTTTTCCGGTATTTATCCAGCAGGTGGATCTGAATCTTGCGCAGCATATCGCCGTTCAAACGGTAGTAGCGGAAGTAGAGAACCAGCGTCATCATGAAAAACAGTACCGGCAGGACAATCATAATAAACTGCATCCCCTGCAGGGTTTGCGCAGACTGCGCCACGTTCGGCGTGTAGCCAATCAGCCCCAGCACCAGAGCGATAAAGAACGCCGCAAACGCCGAGCCGCCCTTCACGACCATCGTCTGTACGGAATAAGCGATACTCTCGCAGCGAATATTGAGCTTAAATTCCCCATAATCGACCGTATCCGCCACCATGATCACCTGAAGCACCCAAAAGAGCGCGGTCCCGATATTCAGGAAAATACCCGCCGCCACGATTAAAGCGGCATTATGGACATCCGCCAACGCCATCGCGAAGAGCCCTGCGCAACTCAGAACGGGCATCACGGAGGCGCCCGCCCACAATATCCGTCGCGATAACATTTTCACCAGCCGGGGGAAGACAATCAGCGTCAGCAGATTCGCCGCGCCGGCGTAAGAAAGGTAATAGGGAAAAAGATCGGCATCGCCAATCACATAGGTGAAGTAGTAGATCGCAAAGCCATTGATAATATTGGAGGCAATGTTATACGCCAGCGCCATTCCCAACAGGCAAGAGAGCTGATCGTTTTTGTATATCAATCCAACGATCGTTTTTAACGTCAGATGTGGGCGGCCCGCCGTTACACCGTTGTCGGAGGAGTACACCTCATGTACGTTGCGTAATGTCACGATAGTCGAGGCGATAAAAAACGCAATCAGTACCAGCGTAAACATCTGAAAGCCGAACCCACGATCCGCTCCGCCAACGTAGTTCACAAACGGCAGCGTTATACCGGCAGTGACGAAGCCAGCCAGACTGGCGAAGAAACGCGGGAACGGCACCAGTTGTTCGCGTTCTCGCTTATCAAGCGTAATGGTCGGCACCAGCGACCAAAATGGGATATCCATAATGGTATACGTCATGCCCCACAGGATGTAGGTTACGCAGACAAATACAACCTGCGCGGTTCCCTCAAAAAGATGGGCGCTGAACAGCAGGAAAAGCACCAGCGAATTGGTTAAGGTGCCGATCAATATCCACGGCTTAAATTTCCCCCACCGCGAACGCGTGGCGTTGACAATCCAGCCCATGATGGGATCGTTTATAGCATCCCAGATTCGCGCGACCAGAAAGAGGGTGCCGACGAGGCCGACCGAGAGTCCCACCACATCGGTGTAGTAATACATCAGGTACATATACACAATGCCGATGGCGAAATCCTTACCAAACGCACCGAACCCGTAACTCAGCTTTGTTGTCAGAGAGATGCTCATAGGGTACCGGGTCGCTGTTACCAGCGCCCGCCTTCTGTTAGTAGAGGTTAAACGCCGGATCTGCCGTCCAGCGCGGCTGGAGATTAACGGCGTAACCAGGCCGGAAGCCAGTCGCCATGCGCGGCGATCAGATCGTCAACCAACGCATAGATCTCTTCGATACCCAGCACCGCCGCGGTATGAGGGTCCATCATCGCCGCGTGATACACGCGATCGCTGTTTTCCGTGAGGATGGCTTCGGTCAACAGCGTTTGCACGTTGATGTTGGTCTGCATCATCGCCGCCAGATGAGAAGGGATCGTCCCCACCTTCGTCGGTTGAATGCCGTTGGCATCCACCAGACAAGCCACTTCCACGCAGCTTCCCTGCGGCAGGTTATCAATCAGCCCCTCATTACGCACATTGCCGTAAATCACGCTCGGCTCGCCGGTCCACAGAGCGTTCATAATGGTGCTGGCGTACTCGCGGGACGGTTTGATGTCGATACGCTCGGCGGTTTTATACTCCTCCAGCTCTTTATGCCAGTTCGCCAGTTGTTCTACGCAGCGTTTCGGATATTCATCCAGTGGCACCTTGTAGCGCGCAATCAGATCCTCGCGTCCCGGTTTAATAAACCACGGCGTGTACTCGGCAAAATGCTCTGATGATTCGGTGACGAAGTAGCCCAACTTTTTGAACATCTCATAGCGCACAATGTTCTGGCAGCGTTCATTGCCGTGAATATTGGGCTTCGGCGCCTGTCCGGCGTCATAGGCTGCCAGCAATTCAGGATAGAGATCGACATAAGTCCCGTCAGCCGTTTTGCGCTCCAGTTCGAGGTAAAACGCCATGTGGTTAATGCCGGCGCAGCGATAGCGCAGCGAGGCGGGATCGATATTCAGGTCGCGCGCCAGTTCTTCCGCCGTTCCCTGTACCGAATGGCACAGGCCGACCTGTTTGATATGCGGATAGCGGGCATACATCGCCCAGGTATTCATCGCCATCGGGTTGACGTAATTGAGCATGGTGGCTTTCGGACAGACTTCCGTCATGTCTTCGCAAATCCGCCACAGATGCGGGATGGTCCGCAGCGCGCGCATAATGCCGCCCGGCCCCAGCGTATCGGCGATCGTCTGTTCCAGGCCATGACGCTTACAAACTTCAAAATCGGTCACGGTGCAGGGTTCATAGCCGCCAATCTGAAAGGCGACCACCACAAAATCCGCATCCTGTAGCGCCGCTTTCTGGTGGGTATGGCAGGTAATCCGGCCAGAAGCGCCCGCTGAGTCCATCAGTTTCCGTACCACAATGTGCGACTCTTCCAGCCGGGTTTCGTCAATATCCATCAGGGCGACATGCGCTGATTTTAGCGCCTCGCGGTGAAACACATCGCCGAGGATATTTTTGACGAAAATCGTAGAACCTGCGCCGATAAAGGTAATTTTGGGTGCCGTCATCATGACTCTCCAGAACAGTAGTGAACACCTTCATGGTGGCACGCGTTCCCGGTGAAAACCTCCGTCTTCCCCGATGAGCATTCCCGAAAACTCAGATCGTATGCTGACGCGCGGGAGATCTGAGTTTTTGGGACAAAATGGCGTAAAAAGCAGAGTATTCGGCCTGAAAGTCAGGCTACGCTCTACAATATCGACGGATTCTGTGTCCGGATTCCCGGTTTCCTCCCGGCTAAAGGGGCATAATTCTGATAATTCAGGAAATGGAGTGACGATGAGTACGCAAGCAATATCCCTCCTCCCGCCCGACCCGCACATGTGCAACGGCGATGAAAAGCAAACCCGTAGCCCGCTGTCGCTCTATTCCGAATATCAACGACTGGACGTTGAGCTGAGGCCACCGCACAGAATGGCCAGCAGTCACTGGCATGGGCAAGTAGAAGTGAATGTTCCGTTTGACGGCGATGTGGAGTATTTAATCAACAATGAAGTCGTGCAGATAAAGCAGGGACATATCACCCTGTTTTGGGCCTGTACGCCACACCAGCTTACCCGCCCCGGCAACTGCCGCCAGATGGCGATTTTCAGTTTGCCGATGCACCTGTTTCTCTCCTGGCCGCTGGATCGCGATCTTATCAACCACGTCACGCACGGGATGGTGGTTAAATCACTGGCGACCCAGCAGCTTAGCACCTTTGAAGTGTTGCGCTGGCAGCAGGAAACAAGCAGCCCGAATGAGCAAATTCGCCAGTTGGCGATCGATGAAATCGGCCTGATGCTTAAACGCTTTAGCCTTTCCGGCTGGCAGCCTATTTTGCTCAATAAAACATCACGCACCCACAAGAATAGCGTCTCACGCCATGCGCAGTTTTACGTAAGCCAGATGCTGGGATTTATTGCCGATAACTACGATCAGGCGCTCACCATTAACGACGTCGCGGAGCATGTCAAACTCAATGCTAATTACGCGATGGGAATATTCCAGCGGGTTATGCAATTGACGATGAAGCAGTACATCACGGCGATGCGCATCAATCACGTACGTGCCTTATTGAGCGATACTGACAAAACGATCCTCGATGTCGCTCTGACTGCCGGGTTCCGATCCAGCAGCCGTTTTTACAGTACTTTTAGCAAATTTGTCGGCATGTCTCCGCAACAATACCGCAAGCTAAGCCAGCAACGACGCCAGACGATGCCCGGCTAAAGCCGGATACCACTATCAGCCAAAAAAATAATTCACCTGTCGATAAACGGCAGGTGAAATCGCTCGATATCAATAATTAACCCATTGTTTATTAAACAATAATATCAATAACTGACCATTATTCCATCACTTTACACCCCCTATTTGACGGGGTAATACTTGCCCACGTCACATTCATACGGCGGGTCGGCAAGGCGTAAATTGCACGGCCTCCACAACCGGGTAAAAGATGATGAAAGTATTAATTGTTGAAAGTGAGTTTCTGCATCAGGACACCTGGGTTGGCAACGCGGTTGAGCGTCTGGCGGATGCCTTGAGCCAACAAAATGTTACCGTCATTAAATCGACATCCTTCGATGACGGCTATGCCATCTTGTCCGCGAACGAAGCCATTGACTGTCTGATGTTTAGCTACCAAATGGAACAACCGGATGAGCACCTGAGCGTCAGGCAATTGATCGGTAAGCTTCACGAGCGTCAGCAAAACGTGCCCGTTTTCCTGTTAGGCGACAGGGAAAAAGCGACGGCATCGCTGGACCGCGACCTGCTGGAGCTTGTCGATGAATTCGCCTGGATTCTGGAAGACACCGCTGACTTTATCGCCGGACGCGCTGTTGCCGCCATGACCCGGTATCGCCAGCAACTGTTACCGCCGCTGTTTAACGCGTTGATGAAATACAGCGACATTCATGAATATTCATGGGCGGCGCCGGGACACCAGGGCGGCGTCGGTTTCACTAAAACGCCTGCCGGTCGCTTTTATCACGATTATTATGGCGAAAACCTGTTCCGCAGCGATATGGGGATTGAGCGTACCACGCTCGGTTCACTCCTCGACCATACCGGCGCGTTTGGCGAAAGCGAGAAAAACGCCGCCCGCGTATTCGGTGCTGACCGCTCCTGGTCCGTGGTTGTCGGGACCTCCGGTTCTAACCGTACTATTATGCAGGCCTGTATGACGGATAATGATGTCGTTGTACTGGATCGTAACTGCCATAAATCCATCGAGCAGGGGCTGATCCTCACTGGGGCCAAACCGGTATATATGGTGCCAAGCCGTAACCGTTACGGCATTATCGGGCCAATCTACCCGCAGGAAATGCAGCCTGAAACCTTG
The DNA here is from genome assembly GCF_020181675.1 of Salmonella sp. A7. NCBI lineage: Bacteria > Pseudomonadati > Pseudomonadota > Gammaproteobacteria > Enterobacterales > Enterobacteriaceae > Salmonella > Salmonella sp. A7. Next base: position 4,198,483 of record NZ_CP084001.1, read on the forward strand.
CAGAAAAAAATCAGCGCCAGCCCGCTGACCAAAACCAAAGCCGGACAGAAACCGTCTTACAGCGTGGTGACCAACTGTACCTATGACGGCGTATGCTATAACGCCAAAGAGGCGCAGGATCTGCTGGCAAAAACCAGCGATCGCATTCACTTCGACGAAGCATGGTACGGCTATGCGCGCTTCAACCCGATTTATTGCGATCACTACGCGATGCGCGGCGAGCCAGGCGACCATAACGGTCCGACCGTGTTTGCCACCCACTCCACGCACAAATTATTGAATGCGCTTTCACAAGCTTCCTACATTCATGTCCGTGAAGGCCGTGGCGCGGTGAATTTCTCCCGCTTCAACCAAGCATATATGATGCATGCCACCACCTCTCCGTTATATGCCATCTGCGCATCCAACGATGTGGCGGTATCGATGATGGACGGTAACAGCGGCCTGTCCCTGACTCAAGAGGTGATTGACGAAGCGGTTGATTTCCGTCAGGCGATGGCGCGTCTTTATAAAGAGTTTACCGATGAAGGCGACTGGTTCTTTAAACCGTGGAATAAAGACGTCGTCACCGATCCACAAACCGGTAAAACGTATGACTTCGCCGACGCGCCGGCAAAACTGCTGGCCACCGACCAGAACTGCTGGGTCATGCGCCCCGGAGAAACCTGGCACGGCTTTAAAGACCTGCCGGATAACTGGAGTATGCTGGACCCGATTAAAGTCAGTATTCTGGCGCCGGGTATGGGCGACGATGGCGAACTGGAAGCATCCGGCGTACCTGCTGCGCTGGTCACAGCATGGCTTGGCCGCCACGGTATCGTGCCGACCCGCACCACCGACTTTCAGATTATGTTCCTGTTCTCCATGGGGGTAACTCGCGGGAAATGGGGAACGCTGATCAACACGCTGTGCTCCTTCAAACATCATTACGACGCGAATACGCCGCTGGCGCAGGTGATGCCGGAACTGGTGCAGGATTATCCTGACACTTACGCGAACATGGGTATTCATGACCTGGGCGATAAAATGTTTGCCTGGCTACGTGAAAATAACCCGGGCGCCCGTCTCAACGCCGCCTATTCCACCCTGCCGGTTGCGGAGATTACCCCGCGCGACGCCTACAACGCGATTGTGAACAACAATATTGAAATGGTGGCGATTGAAAATCTACCGGGTCGCATCGCGGCGAACTCCGTTATTCCTTACCCGCCAGGCATCCCGATGCTGCTCTCCGGCGAAAACTTTGGCGATGAAAACAGTCCGCAGGTGGGTTACTTACGCTCACTGCAATCCTGGGATCATCACTTCCCTGGCTTTGAGCATGAAACCGAAGGCACGGAAATTATTGATGGCGTATATCACGTTATGTGCGTGAAAGCCTAATCACAAAGAGTCTTTTTTTTGAGGATGGCATGTATTCCCTGAGTATTGCTGCAAAACAATAATACTGTCATACCTTTTTGCGCGGGCCCCATCCCGCGCTTTTTTTATACAAAAATGACAAGTTGCCACTCGCGTACAACTTTTTGTACACCCTAATTCATCGTACAAATATTGTAATATTATTCAGGAAAGTTATTTTAGTGCAGTTTCAATTCATCACACAATTGACTCAGTCCCCGTTATCTCTCCCGTTTGGCGAGATCCGGTATTTTATGTTCATATTCCAGGAGTTCGGGTATGAGGATTTGCAGCAACGAACCTTGCATAGTGTTATTAACCGAAAAAGATACATGGTTACGAGTAAATGGTAAGGAGCCAATCAGTTTAAAAGCGAATCATATGGCCATTCTGGCTTGTGAAAATAACGTTATTGACATTTCATCATTAAATAGCGTGCTAGTAATACAAGTGAGTCGCAATAATATTAAAGACTATTTACAATTCCTGAATAAAGATCTCTCACACCTTCCCGTCTGGCAACGCAACGCCGATCCCTTATTGACCGCCAACTGTCTGACGCCGGATATCTTCAGGGTCGCCGCCCGCTACAGCGCGATGGAAGCACCGGATGAAATTGTTAGTGAACGTACCCGTGCGCTCCTTTTCACCGTTTTATCCCGCTTTCTTGACCACAAAAAATTTATTTCTTTGTTAATGCACATGCTGCGCAGCCGCATCAGTGACAGCGTTTACCACATCATTCAGAGCGATATTCATAAAGACTGGAATCTGAGCGCCGTTGCCAGCTGCCTGTGCCTGAGTCCAAGCTTGTTAAAGAAAAAGCTCAAAAACGAGAATACCAGTTATAGCCAAATAATCACGACCTGCCGAATGCGTTATGCCGTAAACCAATTATTAATGGACGGAAAGAATATCTCTCAAGTCTCACAGCTGTGTGGGTATAACAGCACATCGTACTTTATTTCCGTGTTTAAAGAGTTTTATGGTATGACCCCCCTGCATTATGTTAGCCAACATCGGGAACGATCGGCTGCCTAATTTTTCTACACTCAACGATAAGACACGATAATAACAGCATTGGCGATAACCCGTCTCCGACATAATTCAGCGGCATTCTGAGGGGGTATGATACGACGTAATTTATCGTAACGAAGTCACCTTTTCAGGAGTCCAAATTATGTCTTCGGATGCTGATGCTCACAAAGTGGGCCTAATCCCCGTCACCTTAATGGTATCGGGGAATATTATGGGTTCAGGGGTATTCTTACTCCCTGCCAACCTGGCGGCCACTGGCGGGATTGCAATCTACGGATGGCTGGTCACTATCATCGGCGCCCTGGCGCTGTCGATGGTTTATGCCAAAATGTCGTCCTTAGATCCCAGTCCCGGCGGTTCCTATGCCTACGCACGTCGCTGCTTCGGGCCGTTTTTGGGCTATCAAACGAACGTGCTGTACTGGCTGGCATGCTGGATCGGTAATATCGCGATGGTCGTTATCGGCGTCGGCTATCTGAGCTATTTCTTCCCGATTCTGAAAGATCCGCTGGTATTAACGCTTACCTGCGTCGCGGTGCTGTGGATTTTTGTTCTGCTGAACATCGTCGGGCCGAAAATGATTACCCGCGTACAGGCCGTCGCCACCGTACTGGCGCTGGTGCCTATCGTAGGGATTGCGGTCTTCGGCTGGTTCTGGTTTAAAGGCGAAACCTATATGGCGGCCTGGAACGTGAGCGGCATGAATACCTTCGGCGCGATTCAAAGCACGTTGAACGTTACGCTGTGGTCATTCATCGGGGTAGAAAGCGCCTCCGTTGCGGCCGGTGTGGTCAAAAACCCGAAACGCAACGTGCCTATCGCCACCATCGGCGGGGTACTGATCGCCGCCGTCTGCTATGTACTCTCCACAACGGCGATTATGGGGATGATCCCCAACGCAGCGCTGCGTGTGTCGGCATCGCCTTTCGGTGACGCGGCGCGTATGGCGCTGGGCGATACCGCAGGGGCTATTGTTTCCTTCTGTGCGGCAGCGGGTTGCCTGGGCTCTCTCGGCGGCTGGACGCTGCTTGCCGGTCAAACCGCAAAAGCGGCGGCGGACGATGGTCTCTTCCCGCCAATCTTCGCACGGGTTAATAAAGCCGGTACGCCAGTGGCTGGGTTGCTTATCGTCGGCGTGCTGATGACTATCTTCCAGTTCAGCAGTATGTCGCCGAACGCCGCGAAAGAGTTTGGTCTGGTCTCCTCCGTGTCGGTTATCTTCACCCTGGTGCCTTATCTTTACACCTGTGCCGCGCTGTTGCTATTGGGCCACGGTCACTTTGGTAAAGCGCGCCCGCTGTATCTGCTGATTACCTTCGTCGCGTTTGTGTATTGCATCTGGGCGGTCATCGGTTCCGGCGCCAAAGAAGTGATGTGGTCGTTCGTCACGTTGATGGTGATCACCGCGCTGTATGCGTTGAATTACAACCGCATTCACAAAAACCCGTATCCGCTGGATGCGCCGGTTAAACAGGATTGACCACGTGTAGTTAATGTTATCGCAACAGGCCGGATAGCGCAGGTTATCCGGCCGCCACCAACATTAAGTTCTTAAGGTTCACTTAATTTTTCTTTGTCACGATTAGCGTCACCGAATCGATGGACGCATCAACATGTTAAAGCGCTTTCTTAAAAGACCTGTTCTTGGGCAAATCGCCTGGCTTCTGCTTTTTTCCTTTTATATTGCCGTCTGCCTGAACATTGCGTTCTACAAGCAGGTACTACAAGACCTACCGTTAAACTCGCTACGCAATGTGCTGGTGTTTATTTCCATGCCGGTCGTCGCGTTTAGCGTGGTCAATAGTGTGCTGACGCTGGCCTCATTTATTTGGCTAAACCGACTGCTGGCCTGCGTTTTTATTCTGGTCGGCGCTGCCGCGCAGTATTTTATTTTGACTTACGGCATCATCATCGATCGTTCCATGATCGCCAATATGATGGATACCACGCCTGCGGAAACCTTTGCGCTGATGACGCCGCAAATGGTGCTGACGCTGGGATTAAGCGGCGTTCTGGCCGTCGTGATTGCCTTCTGGGTCAAAATCCGCCCGGCGACGCCGCGCTTACGTAGCGGGCTTTACCGCCTGGCCAGCGTCCTGATCTCTATTTTATTAGTTATTCTGGTCGCCGCCTTTTTCTACAAAGATTACGCCTCGCTATTTCGAAATAATAAACAGTTGATCAAAGCGTTAAGCCCATCGAACAGTATTGTCGCCAGTTGGTCATGGTATTCGCATCAACGGCTGGCGAATTTGCCGCTGGTACGCATTGGCGAGGATGCCCATCGCAATCCATTAATGCTGAAAGGCGATCGCAAAAACCTGACGATTCTTATCGTTGGCGAAACCTCGCGCGGCGATGATTTCTCTCTTGGCGGCTATCCGCGCGACACCAATCCGCGGCTGGCGAAAGACGATGTGATCTATTTCCCGCATACCACCTCTTGCGGTACGGCGACCGCGATCTCCGTTCCCTGCATGTTTTCTGATATGCCGCGCAAACATTATGACGAAGAGCTGGCGCATCACCAGGAAGGGCTGCTGGATATTATCCAGCGCGCGGGGATTAACGTACTGTGGAATGATAATGACGGCGGCTGTAAAGGCGCATGCGATCGCGTTCCGCATCAAAATGTCACCGAGCTAAACCTGCCCGGACAATGTATCGACGGCGAGTGCTACGATGAGGTGTTATTTCACGGTCTGGAAGACTATATCGACCATTTGAAAGGCGATGGCGTTATTGTACTGCATACCATCGGCAGCCACGGCCCAACCTATTACAACCGTTATCCACCGCAGTTTAAAAAATTTACCCCAACCTGTGACACTAACGAAATTCAGAACTGTTCCCAACAGCAGTTGATCAACACCTATGATAATACCGTGCTGTACGTGGACTATATTGTAGATAAAGCCATTAATCTGCTGAAATCTCATCAGGATAAATTCACAACCAGCCTGGTCTATCTTTCCGATCACGGCGAATCATTGGGTGAAAATGGCGTTTATTTACACGGTCTGCCGTATTCTATTGCGCCGGATACGCAAAAACATGTCCCGATGCTCATTTGGCTTTCTAAAGATTATCAACAGCGTTATCAGGTGGATCAGGCCTGCCTGCAAAAACGGGCGAGCACGCTGGATTATTCACAGGACAATCTTTTCTCAACCATGCTGGGATTAACCGGCGTACAAACGACGTATTACCAGGCCGCAGATGATATTCTGCAACCGTGCAGGAGACTAAGCGAATGAAGATACTGATTGTTGAAGACGACACGCTATTATTACAGGGGTTAATACTCGCCGCGCAAACCGAAGGCTATGCGTGTGATGGCGTTTCGACAGCGCGTGCCGCCGAGCATAGTCTGGAGTCTGGTCATTACAGTCTGATGGTGCTGGATTTAGGGCTTCCCGATGAGGATGGCCTGCATTTCCTGACGCGAATCCGACAGAAAAAATATACCCTCCCGGTACTCATTCTGACCGCCCGCGATACGCTCAATGACCGCATTACCGGGCTGGATGTCGGCGCAGATGATTATCTGGTAAAACCCTTCGCCCTGGAGGAATTGCACGCCCGCATCCGCGCGCTGCTGCGCCGCCATAATAATCAGGGTGAAAGTGAACTGACGGTTGGCAATCTGACGCTCAATATAGGTCGCCATCAGGCATGGAGGGATGGACAGGAACTGACCCTGACGCCTAAGGAGTACGCGCTGCTCTCACGGTTGATGCTCAAGGCAGGCAGTCCGGTGCACCGGGAAATTCTTTATAACGATATCTACAACTGGGATAACGAACCCTCGACCAACACTCTGGAAGTGCATATACATAATTTGCGCGACAAAGTCGGCAAGTCGCGCATTCGCACGGTTCGCGGGTTTGGCTACATGCTGGTTGCCACTGAGGAAAGCTAAGTGAGCCTGATGCGTTTTCAGCGAAGAGCGATGACCCTTCGCCAGCGTTTAATGCTGACAATTGGTCTTATTCTGCTGGTGTTCCAGTTAATCAGTACCTTCTGGTTATGGCATGAAAGCACTGAGCAAATTCAATTGTTCGAGCAGGCGCTGCGGGATAATCGCAACAACGATCGCCATATCATGCACGAAATTCGCGAGGCGGTCGCCAGCCTGATCGTCCCCGGCGTATTTATGGTTAGCCTGACTCTGCTAATTTGTTACCAGGCGGTACGGCGTATTACCCGTCCGCTCGCCGAACTGCAAAAAGAGCTGGAAGCACGGACGGCGGATAATCTGGCGCCGATCGCCATTCACAGCTCCACGCTTGAGATTGAGTCCGTCGTCTCGGCGATCAATCAACTGGTTACGCGTTTGACCACCACGCTCGACAATGAACGCCTTTTTACCGCCGATGTGGCGCATGAGCTACGCACGCCGCTGTCGGGGGTGCGTTTGCATCTGGAATTATTGTCAAAAACCCACAATGTTGATGTCGCGCCGCTTATCGCCCGTCTTGACCAGATGATGGATAGCGTCTCCCAGCTTCTGCAACTGGCGCGCGTGGGCCAGTCATTCTCTTCCGGGAATTATCAGGAAGTAAAACTGCTGGAAGATGTGATCCTCCCCTCCTACGATGAGCTGAACACCATGCTGGAAACGCGTCAGCAAACTCTGTTGCTGCCGGAAAGCGCGGCGGACGTGGTGGTGCGCGGTGACGCGACGTTACTGCGTATGCTGCTGCGAAATCTGGTGGAAAACGCGCATCGCTATAGCCCTGAAGGAACCCATATCACTATCCACATTAGCGCCGACCCCGACGCTATTATGGCGGTCGAAGACGAGGGGCCGGGTATTGATGAAAGCAAATGCGGGAAGCTAAGCGAAGCGTTCGTGCGGATGGACAGCCGTTATGGCGGAATTGGCCTGGGGCTGAGTATCGTCAGCCGCATCACCCAGCTACATCAGGGACAGTTTTTCCTGCAAAACCGTACAGAAAGAACAGGCACCCGTGCCTGGGTGCTGTTGAAAAAGGCATAACAGGCGTTTAATACGTCGTGACCCACACATAGATAAAACTGCTGACAATCAGCACACTACACAGGGTCGTCAAACTTTTATAAATATAGCTTTTCATGACGCTCTCCTCCAAAGGTATGGAGGAGAGTATGCCCACGAGAGATTAAGCGAACCTTAAGCGCGAAATTTATTCATCGATGCGCGGATGTTGCTGTACCAGACGCGAACGTTTGACCTGCAGCTCCGCGATTTCCTGATCGATGTCGTCGATTTTCTGCTCAATATTATCGTAATGCTCGCCCAGAATTTCCTTCGCTTCCTGGATGTCCGACGCCGCTGGCGTTGCGCCTTTTAACGGACGATTGGCCGTCTCTTTCATGGAAATACCGGTAATCAAGCCTATCACCGCGATGACCATCAAATAATACGCCGGCATCATCAGATCCTGCGAGCTTTCCACCAGCCAGGCCGCCAGCGTTGGCGTCAAACCGGCAATCAATACAGAGATATTAAAAGCCGCCGCCAGCGCGCTGTAACGAATATGCGTCGGAAACATCGCCGGCAATGTCGAGGCCATCACCCCGGTAAAGCAGTTCAGAATCACCGCCAGCATCAACAAACCGGCAAAAATCAGGCCAATAACGTTACTGTTAATCAGGATGAAGGCCGGGATCGCCAGCGCGAACAGCGCAATGCTGCCCATAATCACAAATGGACGTCGACCGAAACGGTCGCTCAGCAGCCCCATCACCGGCTGCACAAACAGCATCCCGATCATAATGGCGATGATAATCAACACGCCGTGATCTTCAGAATAGTGCAGGTTATGCGACAGGTAGCTCGGCATGTAGGTGAGCAGCATGTAGTAGGTCACGTTGGTGGCAATCACCAGACCGATACATGACAACAGGCTCCGCCAGTGTTTGGTGGCAATCTCTTTAAAGGAGACTTTCGGCCCATCCTGCAACCCTTCGCGGTCGCCCTGCTCCAGTTTATCCACGTGCTGCTGAAACGCTGGCGTCTCCTCCAGCGCATGGCGTAAGTAGAGACCAATAATTCCCAATGGCAGAGCGATAAAGAACGGAATACGCCAGCCCCACTCCAGGAAATTCTCCTCGCCGACAATCGTTGAGATTAAGACCACCACGCCCGCGCCCAGCACGAACCCGGCGATGGAACCAAAATCCAGCCAGCTTCCCATAAATCCGCGTTTACGATCCGGCGAATATTCCGCGACAAAGATCGACGCGCCGGTATATTCCCCGCCAACCGAGAAGCCCTGCGCCATTTTACACAGCAACAACAGTATTGGCGCCCAGATACCGATCGTCGCGTAAGAGGGGATTAACCCGATACAGAAGGTACTGATCGACATAATCACAATCGTGATCGCCAGGATCTTCTGGCGCCCGTATTTATCGCCGAGCATACCAAAGAATAACCCGCCGAGCGGACGAATCAGGAAGGGAACGGAAAACGTGGCCAGCGCGGCAATCATCTGGACGCTGGGATCGGCACCGGGGAAAAAGACTTTACCCAACGCGTAGGCAACAAATCCATAAACACCAAAATCAAACCACTCCATCGCGTTGCCCAGCGAGGCGGCGGTAATCGCTTTGCGAAGTTTACCATCATCAATGATGGTCACATCGCCCAGTGTAATCGGTTTTATTTTTTTCCTTTTCAGCATAGCTGTCCTCATAGGCTAAGCCCTGTAGCGCTATATACGGCGGGCACTGGCATACCGCGCCAGCGTCGCCGTCGAGCGGAGGGAGGGGCGCGAACGCTCTCCCTCATACAAGCGTAGCAGGTTTACTTACACTGTCCGGTTACGGACTGTACAACCGAACCTGTTGACGCCTGAATGGGCAGTTAATGACCTTTTTACCCTAACAGGGTTTAAATATGTGATCAACTTCACACATATATGTCAATTCGGTCAAAAGGTGTAAATAAGGACGCCCTAATGCGCTGTGGTGACAGTAAAAAAGCGGTTATTTGAGTGTAAACCATTGCTGACTGGCGTGGCGCAGTCCCTTTTATAAAAGCGGCAATAGTCCCGACAACGCTAAGGATTTTGTGTATAATTGCGGCCTTTTTCGGCGATCTGCCATTTTTGGGCGCGTTTGCCCCCGCTGACTTTTTGAGGATACCAACATGTCATTACCCCACTGCCCGCAATGTAACTCCGAATATACCTACGAAGATAACGGCATGTTCATCTGCCCGGAATGCGCTCACGAATGGAACGATGCGGAACCCGCTCAGGAGAGCGATGAGCTGATTGTCAAAGACGCCAACGGCAACCTGCTGGCGGACGGCGATAGCGTCACCATCGTGAAAGATCTGAAAGTAAAAGGCAGCTCTTCCATGCTGAAAATCGGCACCAAAGTGAAGAATATTCGTCTGGTTGAAGGCGACCATAACATCGACTGCAAAATCGATGGTTTTGGCCCGATGAAACTGAAATCCGAGTTCGTGAAAAAGAACTGATTTACCGTGTCATTGCCCGGTAGCGCCTCGCTTACCGGGCCTGAGCGGCCCTGCCACCGACAATATTGTGCCAATTTCGAACTACACTTAACGAGCATCTCTTACCTGAGGTAACCATCATGCCGTTAAGTCCCTATCTCTCTTTTGCCGGCAACTGTGCCGACGCCATCGCGTATTATCAACAAACGTTAGGCGCAGAACTGCTTTATAAACTCAGCTTCGGTGAAATGCCCCCCTCGGCGGCGGATAACGAAGAGGGCTGCCCGTCAGGAATACGCTTTCCCGATACTGCTATCGCCCACGCCAACATGCGCATTGCCGGCAGCGATATCATGATGAGTGATGCCAGCGCGTCGGGAACGGCGCATTATTCCGGCTTTACGCTGGTGCTTGATACCCAGGATGTAGCAGAAGGGAAGCGCTGGTTTGATAACCTTGCCGCACAAGGGCAAATCGAAATGGACTGGCAGGAGACCTTCTGGGCGCAGGGTTTCGGCAAGGTCAGCGATCGTTTCGGTGTGCCGTGGATGATTAACGTGGTTAAACATCAGCCTGCCACCTAACTCCCCGGGAGGCTCGCCCTCCCCCTTGCCATCAGAGTGATCTTTGGCTGCACGTTATCCGCCGTTTAACTGTCATAGAATAAATAATGACGGTAGTTTGCTACAGTCTGCCGAAAGATGGTTGATCCTGATGAAGCATCGGGAGGACATTATGCCAGTCTGTGAATTACGCCACGCGACAACAGAGGATACCGATTCTGTTTACGCGCTTATCTGTGAGTTACTTAAAGATGAGCTTGATTATCAGGCTTTCAGGGATGGGTTCGCCGCTAATTTACTGGACCCCAACTTTCATTATCGTTTAGCGCTGCGCAACGGAGAGGTAGTCGGCATGATCAGCCTGCATATGCAGTTTCATCTCCATCATGCCAACTGGATTGGCGAAATTCAGGAGCTGGTGGTATTACCGCAGATGCGGGGACAAAAAGTTGGCAGTCAGCTTCTGGCCTGGGCAGAAGAAGAAGCACGTCAGGCGGGCGCCGAGCTAACGGAGCTTTCCACAAATATTAAGCGCCGCGATGCACACCGTTTTTATCTTCGCGAAGGTTACAAGCAAAGTCATTTCCGGTTTACGAAAGCATTGTGATCTGGCAGCCGTCATCGGGAGATAAGACATAACGTAATCAACCGTCACCGGGTGAAGTAGCGGAGCCATCTTAATTCTACTGTCGGCAAGCCTGGATAAAGATTAAACGGGCTGACTCGCTTCTTTAACAAAAATGGCCCTTTTAAGTTGTAGAAATGTAAATTTATTGTCAACGAACTACACTTTTCTCTTTGGCATCACCGGGAGGGTTGCCTGAAAATCCCGGGATGAGGTTTTCTTAGAAGGACAGTGACGTTATGTTCGCAGCAATCATTATCGGTATTTTTATTATCAGCGTCATTTATGCGCATTCACGCGGGGTGGAAAAACAAAAACTTTCCCGTCAACTCTTTGACCACTCGACGTTTATGGCGCCGATCAATATGTTCATGACTCGCTTCTCAACGTTACCGGCAAAGCAGCCGTACTTTGATACCACGGCATTTCCAGAGCTGCAGAAGCTGACGGAAAACTGGCAGGTGATTCGTGAAGAGGCGCTACGGCTTCAGCATCACATAAAAGCCGCGCAGGCCAATAACGACGCCGGATTCAACACCTTTTTCAAGCGCGGCTGGAAACGGTTTTACCTTAAATGGTATTCCGATGCCCACCCGTCGGCGGAAACGTTATGCCCGATAACGACAAAGCTGGTCAACAGCGTCCCCTCTATTAAAGCGGCGATGTTCGCCGAGTTGCCTCCCGGAGCCTATCTGGGAAAACATCGCGACCCCTATGCCGGTTCAGTACGTTACCATCTTGGATTAAGCACACCGAATGACGACCGCTGTTTTATTGAAGTTGATCGACAGCGCCATAGCTGGCGCGACGGCGAAGCCGTCATCTTCGACGAAACCTACGTTCATTGGGCGGAAAATAAAACTGAGCAGACACGTATTATCCTCTTTTGCGATATTGAGCGCCCAATGAAATGGCGCTGGGCGCAGAGCGTAAACCATTGGGTCGGCGCATCGTTGATGTCCGCCGCCAGTTCGCCAAACGACGAGAACGATCGCACCGGTGCGATTAATCGCATCTTTAAATACGTTCACGCAGCACGCGATGCCGGGCAACGGCTGAAAAAGAAAAACCGCACTCTCTATTACGCGCTGAAATATCTCGTTATTGCCGCTATTTTTGCCGCGATAATCCTTTTCAGCCTCCTCTGAAGCCGGGCCGCGGTATGGAACTGCCTGCCGCGGCCCGTTCTATCCTGGCGTTAGTCTCAACGCGTTTCCTGGCCTTGAGTCTATCCATCCCCATCCGGACAATTTATTAAAAACCCCACTTCAGGCAGAGCAGATTGCCGGATGGCGGCTCCGCCCTATCTGGCCTGCGCTCAGCGTTTCTCCCCATAATAAATGTCATGTGGCATTTTCTTTCGACACGTCAAAACTGACGATAGCCTGTTTTTCGTCAGGGTTTTGAGCAAAATTCGCCCGTAATATCAGGGAAAGCCCATACTAAAAAAGTGGCATAAAACATGCATACTGAGGGCGACAGCGCGTATGCGCGATTTGATTAACTGGAGCGAAACCGATGAAAAAAGTCGTCACGGTTTGCCCGTATTGCGCATCAGGTTGCAAAATCAATCTGGTGGTCGATAACGGCAAAATCGTCCGGGCTGAGGCGGCGCAGGGGAAAACCAACCAGGGTACCCTGTGTCTGAAGGGCTACTACGGCTGGGATTTTATTAATGATACCCAGATCCTGACCCCGCGCCTGAAAACCCCAATGATCCGTCGCCAGCGTGGCGGCAAACTGGAATCTGTTTCCTGGGATGAAGCGCTCAATTACGTCGCTGAACGTTTGAGCGCCATCAAAGCGAAGTACGGTCCGGATGCAATCCAGACAACCGGCTCCTCTCGCGGTACCGGAAATGAAACCAACTATGTAATGCAAAAATTCGCACGCGCCGTTATTGGTACCAATAACGTTGACTGCTGCGCTCGCGTCTGACACGGCCCATCGGTTGCAGGTCTGCACCAATCGGTCGGTAACGGCGCAATGAGTAATGCGATTAACGAAATTGATAACACTGATTTAGTGTTCGTCTTCGGGTATAACCCGGCGGATTCCCACCCTATCGTGGCGAATCATGTGATTAACGCTAAACGCAACGGGGCGAAAATTATCGTCTGCGATCCGCGCAAAATTGAAACCGCGCGCATTGCCGACATGCATATCGCGTTGAAAAACGGCTCGAATATCGCGCTGCTCAACGCCATGGGGCATGTCATTATTGAAGAAAACCTGTACGACAAAGCGTTTGTCGCCAGCCGTACCGAAGGTTTTGAAGAGTACAGCAAGATTGTCGAAGGCTATACGCCGGAGTCCGTCGAAGAGATCACTGGCGTGAGCGCACAGGAGATTCGTCAGGCGGCGCGGATGTATGCCAGCGCGAAAAGCGCAGCGATCTTGTGGGGGATGGGCGTCACCCAGTTCTATCAGGGTGTGGAAACCGTGCGTTCACTGACCAGCCTCGCGATGCTGACCGGCAACCTCGGCAAGCCAAGCGCGGGCGTTAACCCGGTTCGCGGCCAAAACAACGTTCAGGGTGCGTGCGATATGGGCGCGCTGCCGGATACTTATCCGGGCTACCAGTACGTTAAGTTCCCGGAAAACCGCGAGAAGTTCGCTAAAGCCTGGGGCGTAGAAAGTCTGCCTGCGCATACCGGCTATCGCATCAGCGAGCTGCCGCACCGTGCGGCGCATGGCGAAGTGCGCGCGGCGTACATTATGGGTGAAGATCCGCTGCAAACCGATGCGGAACTCTCTGCAGTACGTAAAGCGTTTGAGGATCTGGAACTGGTCATCGTGCAGGATATCTTCATGACCAAAACCGCGTCGGCGGCGGATGTGATTTTACCCTCCACCTCGTGGGGCGAGCATGAAGGCGTCTTCTCTGCGGCTGACCGTGGCTTCCAGCGCTTCTTTAAAGCCGTTGAGCCGAAGTGGGACCTGAAAACCGACTGGCAGATTATCAGTGAAATCGCCACCCGGATGGGCTATCCGATGCACTACAACAATACCCAGGAAATCTGGGATGAGTTGCGTCATCTGTGCCCGGATTTCTACGGTGCCACTTACGAGAAAATGGGCGAGCTGGGCTATATCCAGTGGCCGTGTCGCGACACGTCGGATGCCGATCAGGGAACCTCGTACCTCTTTAAAGAGAAGTTCGATACCCCCAACGGTCTGGCGCAGTTCTTCACCTGCGACTGGGTAGCGCCTATCGATAAACTCACCGAAGAGTACCCGATGGTACTGTCGACGGTGCGCGAAGTCGGCCACTACTCCTGCCGCTCAATGACCGGTAACTGTGCGGCGCTGGCCGCGCTGGCCGATGAACCGGGCTATGCGCAAATCAATACCGCCGACGCCGCGCGTCTGGGCATTGAAGATGAAGCGCTGGTGTGGGTTCATTCGCGCAAAGGCAAAATCATCACCCGCGCGCAGGTCAGCGATCGCCCGAACAAAGGGGCGATTTACATGACCTACCAGTGGTGGATTGGCGCCTGTAACGAGCTGGTGACTGAAAACCTCAGCCCGATTACCAAAACGCCGGAGTACAAATACTGCGCCGTACGCGTTGAGCCGATCGCCGATCAGCGAGCCGCCGAGCAGTATGTGATTGATGAGTACAACAAGCTGAAAACCCGCCTGCGCGAAAGCGCAATGGGTTGATCTGCCGGATGGCGGCATCAGAATGCTTTATTCGGCCTGCGTCTACTGTAGGCCTGATTAGATGCATTAGCATCGCCATCAGGCATTTTCCCTATAACAGCCTCCGCCCGGAGGCTGTTTTTTTATCCATACGATCTCTTTATACTGTCTTTTCCGTACCCTAAATAAAATTCAAAATGAAACCACTTCTTGCATTGATGTTGTTTATGACATTCTTTGCCCATGCCGCAGATCCTGAGCCGGGTAGCCAGTATTTGCAGGCAGCAGAGGCAGGTGACAGACGCGCGCAATATTTTCTGGCCGACAGTTGGTTGAGCTATGGCGATTTGAACAAAGCTGAATACTGGGCGCAAAAAGCCGCCGACAATGGCGACGCCGACGCCTGCGCGCTACTGGCGCAAATCAAAATCACTAATCCTGTAAGCCTGGATTATCCCGACGCGAAAAAGCTGGCTGAAAAGGCGGCTAACGCGGGCAGTAAAGCGGGCGAAATTACGCTGGCGCGGATCCTGGTCAACACCCAGGCCGGGCGTCCGGACTACCCAAAAGCCATCTCGCTGCTGCAAAAGGCCTCTGAAGATCTGGATAACGACTCCGCGGTGGATGCGCAAATGTTGCTTGGCCTGATTTACGCCAACGGCGTGGGCATTGCCGCCGATGATGAAAAAGCCGCCTGGTATTTCAAACGCAGTTCCGCCATTTCCCGTACCGGCTATTCAGAATACTGGGCGGGAATGATGTTTTTAAACGGTGAACCGGGCTTTATTGAAAAGAACAAGCAGAAGGCGTTGCACTGGTTGAATCTAAGCTGTCTGGAAGGGTTTGATACCGGTTGCGAAGAGTTCGAAACGCTAACAAATGGCTGATGTTTATTGCCTGATGAACGTAGTCGTTGTAGGCCTGATAAGCGTAGCGCCATCAGGCAACCCGGAGCAGGTTGTCGGATGGCGGCGTGAACGCCTTATCCGGCCTACATTTTCTTTCTCTGTAGGCCGGATAAGCAAAGCGCCATCCGGCAATCCGTTATTGGGCGGTCTTATCAAATTTGCCCAGCACGTCGCGCTCGTAGGCCAGCGCTTTTTTGCGGTCAAACTTGTGTTCCCACTTGGCGATCACCAGCACCGCCAGCGCATTCCCCACCACATTTAGCGCAGTACGCGCCATGTCGAGGATACGGTCGACACCGGCGATAAACGCCAGACCTTCCAGCGGAATGCCCACGCTGCCCAGCGTCGCCAGTAACACCACGAAGGAAACGCCTGGCACGCCGGCAATCCCTTTCGACGTCACCATCAGCGTCAGCACCAGTACAATTTCCTGCCACAGCGACAGGTCGATACCGTATAGCTGCGCGATAAAAATGGCGGCGATGCTCTGGTATAACGTGGAGCCGTCGAGGTTAAATGAGTAACCGGTCGGTACCACGAAACTGGTGATAGAGGCTGGTGCGCCGTAAGCTTCCATCTTCTCGATAATGCGCGGCAGCACGCTCTCGGAGCTGGCGGTCGAGTACGCCAGAATCAATTCATCTTTCAGAATGCGAATCAGAATCCAGATACTTAACCCGCACAGGCGCGCCACGATGCCCAGCACTACAAGCGCAAAGAAGATAATGGCAAAGTGTACCAGCAGCACCAGTTTCGCCAGCGGCCACAGCGACGCGAAACCAAAATTCGCCACCGTGACGGCGATCAGCGCAAAAACGCCCACTGGCGCATAGCGCATCACCATATGGGTGACTTTAAACATGGTTTCAGAGATGGAACGAAATACCGTCACCAGCGGTTCGCGGTGCGTTGCCGGCAGGGACGACAACCCCAGCCCAAACAGGACCGAGAAAAAGATAATTGGCAGCATATCCCCTTTGGCCATCGATGCGATGATATTGGTCGGCACCAGCGACAGTATCGTCCCCATCAGCCCATGCGCATGACTTTGTACTTCCGCCGTGGTGTTCTGGTATTTCGAAATATCGACGGTCGCCAGTTGCGACATATCAATGCCTGAGCCTGGCTGAAAGACATTCGCCAGCGTAATGCCGAGGATAATCGCCACCGTAGTGATCAGTTCAAAATAGAGAATGGTTTTGGCGCCGATACGGCCTAGCTGTTTCGCATCGCCAACGCCGGCGATGCCGACAATCAGAGTCGAGATCACGATCGGCACGACGATCATTTTAATCAGATGGATAAAGATATCGCCAGCAGGCGACAGCAGGTTGGCAATCAGCCATTCACGACTGTCACTGTGATAATGCAGATAGCTGCCCAACAGAATGCCCAGCACCATAGCCAGCAAAATTTGCCAGGCCAGGCTGACTTTCAAATTTTTCATAACAACAGACTTCCTCGATGAAGCGTTGCTCTCCGCCGAAAGCATGAGAGCAATACATACTGAAAGGGTATGATTTGTGTTGCGTTGGTTTGTAGAGTTTTTTAACGCGCATAATCAGTATCATTTGCATAGCGTCTTGCGCAACCCTTTCATAACAGGGCTTTTGGCTGTTTTTATGCATAATAACGCGAGTTTATGGTGTTAATGATGAATAACTATTTGTTATGGAAAGTTTTTTACTTCGTCAAAAACGAATAATACACTGAGGTAATTAATTTTTACTTGTGTCTCATTCGCCGTTTTTTTAAACAGCTCACATGACAAAAGTCACAAAAAAGAAAAAATTATTTCTGCCGATTTTGTAACAATTTAGCCAAATTAATGGCCTCTACCAGCTGCGTGCGATTCACTCGCGGCGAGTTAGCATCCAGTAAGGTTTGCCACAGCGACACGGCTTGCGCATAATCCGCCTGCATAAACGCATCCGCCGCCAGCAGCATCTGCGCGGTCACTTCTGTCGCATCCAGCGCTAACGCTTTATTAATCATTTCACGCGTCGCAGGCGTCATATGTTGTCCGGCCTGGTAATACAGCACCGTTGCCAGCGCGGCGAAAAGCTGCGCGTTATCGCCTCGCAGACGCAACGCCTGACGATATGCCAGCAGCGCATTGTCATACGCATTGCGATAGAGATAATACTCGCCCAGCCGCGCCCATTGCTCGCTATCCTGCGGATTGGCGCGGATTTTTTCTTGCAGCCTGGAAAGCTGCGCCTCTGGCGTTTGCGGGTTCGTAAAGTCACGTAGCGGATCGGCCAGACGCTGTTGCTCGCTACGCACAGCCTGCCATTTCGGCGTCAACAGATAGCCGCCGACACAGGCAGCCACCATCAACACCGCCGCAGCCGCCAGACGCTTTACGGGCATGGGACGTAACGGCGCAGTGGAGTGTTCAGACTGGCTCATTGTTCCCCCTTTTCTGCGTGCTGACGCTTTCTCACCCGCCAGGCCACCACACCCACCAGCAATAACAGCAGGTACGGCAGCGTCCACAACAGCAGCGTTTGCTCATTCAACGGCGGGTTGTAGCGTACGAAATCACCATAACGGTCGGTCATCCAGGCGGTGATTTCCGCTTCGCTTTTACCTTCGGCCACCATACTGTAAACCTGATGGCGCATACTGACCGCCACGGGCGCATTGGATTCCAGCAAATTCTGGTTCTGACACTGCGGACAACGCAGTTGACTGGCAATAGACAGCGCTTTTTCCTGCTGTTGCGGATTGTCAAAGCGCCAGGTATCCACCACCTGGGCGTGGGTGGCGAAGGTGATTAAAAACAGGACGATCGTTAAGAGTAAAAACTTTCTGCCGGATGGCGCTACGCTTATCCGACCTACGGTTTGCGCATCCTGTAGGCCGGATAAGGCGTTTACGCCGCCATCCGGCAACGCTGTGAGTAATTTACGCATCACGCTTCCTCCCCCGCCATCCGCTCAGCAGCGCGCCACACACCATCAACAATCCCCCACCCCAGATCCAGCGCACGCCGGTCTGCACGTATAAGCGCATGGCGTAACGATCCGGTCCGGTTTTTTCGCCCATCACCGCGTACCAGTCATGTAGCAGGTTCCAGTGAATCCCCGGCTCCATCATCTGTTGACGACGCGCGGCATAGAAGCGCCTTTCAGGCTGCAGGCTGCCAATGCGTTTTTCATTCCGCCACAACGTGATCCGCGCTTTTTCACTGGTGTAGTTGCCTTTGGCCTCCAGATCCAGACGCTCGAAACGAAAGGTATAGCCCGCCAGTACCACCTGCTGACTGGGGCTGAGGTTAAGACTGATTTCATGCCGACTGCCGCTGGAAACCATGATCCCAGCGGCGAAGATAAATACGCCCGTATGCGCCAGCAATGCCGGAAGCTGACGATGCACAGAGAGTTTGCGGCTTCTGATTGTCGCCAGCACGATAACTACCAGCATCAGCAGGCCAAACGGCAGCGTGACGCGATTAAAATAGGGCGCGCCCACCGAAAGCCTTCCCCAGCCCATCAAACCATAAATCATGGGGTAGAGCGTCCCGACCAGCACGATCAACAAGACGGCGCTAAAGAGCAGCAACGTCGCCAGAATGAGCGTTTCGCACTTTCCGCCGTCCAAACGCGTCGCCGGATACGGCTCCCGCGCCCGCCAGCCGTACAGAGCAAGCGATGCCAGACTTAACGCGGCAAAAAGGATAAACAGCGGCACCGCGCGCACGTTATCCAGCGCAAAGGCATGTACCGAAACAAGAATGCCGGAACGCACAATCAGCGTTCCCAGCAACGAGAGGATCAGCGTCAGTATCGCCAGCAGCAACGACCAGTGACGGAAGCTCCCGCGCTGGCGGCTGACATACAGACTGTGCAGCAAGGCGCTGGCGGCAAGCCACGGCAACAACGAGGCATTTTCCACCGGGTCCCAGAACCACCAGCCGCCCCAGCCCAGTTCGCAATACGCCCACCACGATCCGAGAATGATCCCCAGCGTCAGAGCGCACCAGCCGGGTAACGCCCAGCGCCAGCACACCCAGGCGGTTGCCGCGTTAAAGCCGCCGCACAGTAGCGAAGCCAGCGCTACGCTCGCCGCGGTCATCAGGCCGCCGTAACCCAGATAGAGCAGAGGCGGATGTAAGATCAGCCCCAGATGTTGCAGCATGGGATTAAGGTCGCGCCCTTCCATGGCGGGAGGGAAAATACGCAGGAACGGATCGGACCACAGCACAATAAATAGCAGCAGCGAAGCCATAATGAGGGACAAGATGCTCAGGGTCAGCGGAAAAAGCGCGTCAGATTCATGCCGGGAGCGCCAGGCGAATAGCGCCGTCCACCCCGAAAGAAGCAGCGCCCACAGCAGGAGCGAGCCTTCATGACCGCCCCATACCGCCGCCAGTTTCAGTCCCCATGACAACTGACTATGGCTATGCTGCGCAACATAAACGACCGAAAAATCGCTGGTCAGAAAACAGCTAACCAGAATCGCAAACGCCAGTAGCAGCAGCGTGAACGCCGTCCACGCGCCGCAGGTCGTCAGGCGCATGACGCCGCGCCAGTGCAGCCCCATCCCGCACCACGTCGCCAGCGGGGTCAGCACGTTGACCCCGAGACTCAACAACAGCGCCAGAAATCCGGCTTCAGGAAGGAAGATGTCCAGATTATGCAACCGTTAGCTGTCCCGCATAAAGAATGAAAAAGCGCAGCAGCAGCACGCCGGTCAAACTGGCGCCGCAAACGGCCAGCACGCCGTGAAACGTGACGCTACGATTTGCCCAGGGTTTCAGCAGCAGCGGGATAATCAATCCCAGCCCTACGACGCCAAGCCAGAACCACCAGCTCCAGAATCCGCCGCCCAGCGCCGCCGCCAGCGCGCGCATTTTGCCGTCATCGCCCAGCGCCAGACCGACGAAGAACGCCGCCAGCAGGAAAATTTCCAGCCATACCACCGGAACCTCCATGCGATGCACAAAGCGCGCCTCGGTGCTGTGCGGGTTGCTACGATGGCGTAACGCCATAGCGATCAGCGCCACCGCCGCGCCGGAGGAGATGCCGGAGAACAGGAACAGCACCGGCAGGATCGGGTTATTCAGGAACGGATAGGATTTCAGCGCCGACAGCAGAAAGCCGGTGTACGCCCCGAGCAGGACCGCCAGCACCAGCATTAACGTCTCCAGCGCGCGATGAAACGGCGTTATTAGCGCCAACACTTTCTGCACGATCTCTAACCGCGGCAGCCAACGCTGCTGCAGGGCAATCACCTCTTTTTCAAAGATTTTCGCCAGCCACAGCACCAGCACTACCATGTACAACTGGAACAGCATCACCCCCATCGACATCACCGAGGTAAAGCTGTAGTGGAACATCAGCTTCCAGAAGGTCCACGGGCGCGTCAGGTGAAAGACCAGAATCAGCAGACCAAGAATAATCGCCCCCGGCCCTAACACCAGCGTGGTGCGCAGCAGCGTGCTGTCCGAACCGCCCGCCTCAGGATGGAAGCGGCGCAGCAGAATCGCCACCGTAACCAGTCCGGCAGAGATGCCAATCAGGAACAGATAGATGGCGATGGGCCAGTCCCACACCAGTGATGCAAAATGAAATGCAGAAGCGGATGTCATTGGCTCACCTCCCCATAGTTAAAGGGAACGCGGTAGACCTTCGGTTTTGTGCCCAGCGCCAGCTTGTAACGATAGGTAGTTTTTTGCCGCAACAAACGGGAGATATCGCTGTTGGGATCGTCCAGATTACCAAACGTCAGCGCCTTCGTCGGGCATGACTCAACGCAGGCAGGCTGTTTGCCCGCTTTCAGGTTGGTTTTCCGGCAGAAATCGCATTTATCCGCCGTCTTACTGACCGGATGGATAAAGCGCACGCGGTAGGGACACGCGGCAATGCAGTACTGGCAGCCGACGCAAAGGTCCGGGTTCACGTCGACAATACCACTGGCGGCATCGCGGAATGATGCCCCCGTCGGGCAGACGTCAACGCAGGGGGCATGGTCGCAATGCTGGCACGAGTGGCGGAAGAAGCGATATTTCACCTCCGGAAACGTCCCCTGCGGCTCGCTGCGAATAATCGTCAGGCGCGATACGCCTTCCGGCACGGTGTTGACTTCCCGACAGGCATCCATGCAGGCCGTGCAGCCGATGCATAATGACTCATCGTGTACCATGCCATAACGCACGCCGTTAATATTCAACGTGTTCGCTACGACGCGTCCTGCCATCCCACTGACCGCCGCCAGCGCGCCGACGCGGGTAATAAATTGACGTCGGGTGCAACTCATGGCTGCTCCTTAAGCAACGGAACGGACGCCGGGTTAAAGTGCGGGTTAGTACGCTGATCGCTGTGGCAATCCACGCATATTTTGATCCGCCCTTTATCGTTTAGCGTCTGCATCGTGTCTTGCTGCGGATGCAGGGAATGGCAACTGGCGCAGGTCACTTTAGTAACATGAACATCGTGCGGCCAGAACGCTTTTTGCAGTTGTTCAGGCAAGTGGCAGGACATACAGACGCTGTTCTGCTGCTCTACCGTATACATCGGATCGTTAAAACGCATCACATCTTTCACCCCTTCACGGTGGTGAAGCGACGGTTGACCGTGGCAGTTGGTACAGGTTATCGGCAATTTATTGTTCGGGTTGATAGCGCCCGTATGTTTACCGTGCATACCTTCGGTGTCCGGCTTGTGACAGTCCAGACAGGCAGCATCCGGATTACGCTGCTGGGTGACCGTCCAGCGTTGATCCGACTCCTGCGACGTTGGCGTGGCAGTGATTCCACTCAGGCTCCAGAACAGGCCTGACGCCAGCACCCCAGCAGTTAATAACGAACGTAATACGCTCATATTCACTCCGTTGAGTTATCCACCCCTTACGGGGCGGAATGGGGTTATTGGCTTAACAGACCGTTTTTACGCGCCTGATCTTCCCACTGCGGTACGACCGTTTTCAGGAAGTCTTGCTTCTCCGCGTTGATTTGTTGCATATTCAAACCAATTGCTTTCTGCGCCTTCTCTTTCGTCGAAATATCCGGCAGCGGAATTTCATGGGTAATGCCTTTGGTCGCCAGCAGTCGCGCCAGTTTAGTTCGGGCATCCGCGGCTTTATCCATCGCACTGCCTAACATCCGTAGACCTTCTTCCGGGGCATGCATATGAATACCGTGTGACGCAATCGCCAGATCCCAACGCCACTGCGCGTGGCGAATATCGTTCAGAATCGGTTTCATTTCCGCGTCTGTCGCCCCCGCATCCCATGCGGCTTTCGCTTCGAAGTGCGCATGTACCAGCTGATCTTCAACCTTGATTTTCAGGTCATGAATCGCCTGTTTACGCTCGGCGACCACTTTTTGCAGGGACGCTTTATCCTGGGTGTGGCAGTTGGCGCAGGTTTGCGCGAAATTGTCGAACGGGTTGCCGATTTTATGGTCGGTGTAGAGCTTGCCTTCGGCGTTCTGTACTTTCGGCATGTGGCAGTCGATACAGGTCACGTTGTTCTTACCGTGAATGCCCGCGCTCCAGGTTTCATATTCCGGGTGCTGCGCTTTGAGCATTGGGGTTTTCGACAGCGAGTTAGTCCAGTCAGAGAAGGCGATGGCGTCGTAGTATTGCTCCATATTTTCGACCTTCATGCCCTCATCCCACGGGAACTTAACGGCTTTGTTTTTACCGTCAAAGTAGTACTCCACGTGGCACTGGCCGCAGACCATCGATTGCTGATCAAATCGTCCCGCTTTATCAAACGGTTTGCCGATAGCCTCCATCGCCCGTTCGGCATAGGGGCGCGACAACGTTAACGCTGGCTTCCCCTGGGCGAAATCGTCCGACGCGGTGTTATGACAGTCGGCACAGCCCAAATCGTTGACAATTTCCGGGCCGCCGCGCGCCCATTTGCCATGGAAGTAGCCGTCTTCGCCTTCTTGTTGGATAAGGCGCGCGACATCAGGGCTTTTACAGCTCCAGCAGGCCATCGGCAGCGGGCCGTCTTCCGCCGTTTTTGGCGCGCCGGTACGCAGCGTTTCGCGCACGTCAGTTACCGCATACGCGTGGCCGCGTGGTTTGTTGTAATCACGGGAGAAGGGATAGCCCGCCCACAGGATCACCAGACGAGGGTCTTCCGCCAGCGCATCTTCACGGGCAGACTGTTCTGACGTCGCTTTCCATGACTGATATTGGTCGGGGTGTTGAGGCGCGAACGTTTCATTTTTCGCTTCAACAGTAACGGTTTTTGCGGATACAGGCGTTTGCTCAGCGTAAACAGAGGTAATGAAGAAAAAAGGAAATATAAGGCTGAAGAAACGGCGTGCGCGTAGTGTTTTCCTTGCCATAGAGGTCTCATCCAGATTGCGCCATTATCTTTAATGGCGATTTTTTATCGTTTTCCATAACAGCAACCGCACAAATACTGTTATTACATTGATCTCCTCTATGTGTAACAAATAACCACACTTAAAATGTTGTCTTTAATCAATTGTAAGTGTATGTAAAATACCACTTTAGAGTTAGTAACCTGGACAAAACTCCCTCTCTTTTCTGATTTCCGGACACGGATCACTTTTTTAAAAAATTTCATATAACGTCATGTTATCCCGAAAATTTATCTAATTTTGCGGGACACAATCAAAAAATAGATTGCTGCTTATTTGCACAGTTCCCTTTTTGCGTGATCTGTCGCCCAAATACTAAACAAAACTTATTAAGACCCTACATTTAACGTTTATGCGACATATTATTAACATCCTACAAGGAGAATAACAGCATGAGCCAAACACATAAACACGCCATTCCCGCCAACATTGCGGATCGTTGCCTGATAAATCCAGAGCAGTATGAGACTAAATATAAACAGTCTATTAACGACCCCGATACGTTTTGGGGCGAACAGGGAAAAATTCTCGATTGGATCACGCCGTACCAAAAAGTGAAAAACACCTCCTTTGCGCCAGGCAATGTGTCGATTAAATGGTACGAGGACGGCACGCTGAATCTGGCGGCGAACTGTCTTGACCGCCATTTGCAGGAAAATGGCGATCGCACCGCCATTATCTGGGAAGGCGATGACGCGTCGCAGAGTAAACATATCTCTTATCGCGAACTGCATCGCGATGTCTGCCGTTTCGCGAATACACTGCTGGATCTGGGCATTAAAAAAGGCGATGTGGTAGCGATTTATATGCCGATGGTGCCGGAAGCGGCGGTGGCAATGTTGGCCTGCGCCCGCATCGGTGCGGTGCATTCGGTGATCTTCGGGGGGTTCTCGCCGGAAGCCGTCGCCGGACGCATTATCGACTCCAGCTCGCGGCTGGTGATCACCGCTGACGAAGGTGTACGTGCCGGACGCAGTATCCCGCTGAAAAAGAATGTCGATGACGCGCTGAAAAACCCGAATGTCACTAGCGTTGAGCATGTGATCGTCCTGAAGCGCACCGGCAGCGACATTGACTGGCAAGAAGACCGCGACCTGTGGTGGCGCGATTTGATTGAAAAAGCCAGCCCTGAGCACCAGCCTGAAGCGATGAATGCCGAAGATCCGCTGTTTATCCTTTATACCTCCGGCTCCACCGGCAAGCCGAAAGGCGTGCTGCACACCACCGGCGGCTATCTGGTCTACGCCGCGACCACCTTTAAGTATGTCTTTGATTATCACCCTGGCGATATTTACTGGTGTACCGCCGATGTGGGTTGGGTGACGGGGCACAGCTATCTGTTGTATGGCCCGCTGGCCTGCGGCGCGACCACCTTAATGTTTGAAGGCGTGCCGAATTGGCCAACGCCCGCTCGCATGTGCCAGGTGGTCGACAAACACCAGGTCAACATTCTCTATACCGCCCCAACGGCCATCCGCGCGCTGATGGCGGAAGGCGATAAAGCCATTGAAGGCACCGACCGTTCTTCACTGCGCATTCTGGGTTCCGTCGGCGAGCCGATCAATCCCGAAGCGTGGGAATGGTACTGGAAGAAGATCGGCAAGGAAAAATGTCCGGTCGTCGACACCTGGTGGCAGACTGAAACAGGCGGTTTTATGATCACGCCGCTACCAGGCGCTATCGAACTGAAAGCCGGTTCCGCCACCCGTCCTTTCTTTGGCGTACAGCCTGCGCTGGTGGATAACGAAGGCCATCCGCAAGAAGGCGCGACGGAAGGCAATCTGGTCATCACCGATTCCTGGCCGGGCCAGGCGCGTACTCTGTTCGGCGATCATGAACGTTTTGAGCAGACCTATTTCTCTACCTTTAAGAATATGTATTTCAGCGGCGACGGCGCGCGTCGCGATGAAGACGGCTATTACTGGATCACCGGTCGCGTGGATGACGTGTTAAACGTCTCCGGCCACCGTCTGGGTACGGCGGAAATCGAGTCAGCGCTGGTGGCGCATCCGAAGATCGCCGAAGCGGCGGTGGTGGGTATTCCACACGCTATCAAAGGCCAGGCGATTTACGCTTATGTGACGCTCAACCACGGCGAGGAGCCGTCGCCAGAACTGTACGCGGAGGTGCGCAACTGGGTACGTAAAGAGATTGGCCCACTGGCGACGCCGGACGTGCTGCACTGGACCGACTCACTGCCAAAAACCCGTTCCGGCAAAATTATGCGCCGCATTTTGCGCAAAATCGCGGCGGGCGATACCAGCAATCTGGGCGATACCTCGACTCTCGCCGATCCTGGCGTGGTGGAGAAACTGCTCGAAGAGAAGCAGGCCATCGCGATGCCGTCATAACCATAAATGCCGGATGGCAACGCGAATGCGTTTTATCCGGCCTACGACCCTACCCCTGCCCTCTCTCAAACCGGGAGAGGGAAATATAAAAAAACCTCCCCCAAAGGATTTCGTGTTACAGGAAGGCGGCAAGCGAGCACATCCTCAGCAGCATAGTTCACTATGTGGCTGGGGCGCGCGAGTGCGGCCAACGCGCCTGTAGCGCGAAAGACGCAGGGGGACCTCTGGAGAGCTCTGTGATGAATGACCAAATTTATCAGCGGATAGAAGACAGTGCGCGTTTCAGGGAATTAGTCGAAAAACGGCAACGGTTTGCCACGATTCTGTCGGTTATCATGCTGGCGGTTTATATCAGCTTTATTTTACTGATCGCCTTCGCGCCTGGCTGGCTGGGCACGCCTCTACATGCGGGAACCAGCGTCACCCGAGGAATTCCCATTGGCGTCGGGGTGATTGTGATTTCTTTTGTGTTGACCGGAATTTATATCTGGCGGGCGAATGGCGAATTCGATCGTCTTAATAACGCCGTACTGCATGAGGTGAAAGCATTATGAAGAGAGTTCTGACGGCGCTTGCCGCCGCACTCCCCTTCGCCGCTCATGCGGCGGATGCCATTAGCGGCGCGGTTGAACGCCAGCCCACCAACTGGCAGGCGATTATCATGTTTTTGATTTTCGTCGTGTTTACGCTCGGTATTACCTACTGGGCCTCTAAACGCGTACGTTCCCGTAGCGACTACTACACCGCAGGCGGCAATATCACCGGGTTCCAGAACGGCCTGGCGATTGCCGGCGACTATATGTCTGCCGCGTCATTTCTCGGCATTTCCGCGCTGGTGTTTACCTCCGGTTATGACGGGCTGATCTATTCGCTGGGCTTCCTTGTCGGCTGGCCAATCATCCTGTTTTTGATTGCCGAGCGCCTGCGTAATCTGGGACGTTATACTTTTGCTGACGTTGCCTCTTATCGCCTGAAACAGGGGCCAATCCGTATTCTTTCGGCCTGTGGCTCCCTGGTAGTGGTAGCGCTTTATCTCATCGCCCAAATGGTCGGCGCCGGTAAACTGATTGAACTGCTGTTCGGCCTCAACTATCACATCGCCGTGGTGCTGGTCGGCGTGCTGATGATGATGTACGTGCTGTTCGGCGGGATGCTGGCGACAACGTGGGTGCAAATTATCAAAGCCGTCCTGTTGCTGTTTGGTGCCAGTTTTATGGCCTTTATGGTGATGAAACACGTCGGCTTTAGCTTCAATAATCTGTTTACCGAAGCCATGGCGGTACACCCGAAAGGCACGGCGATTATGAGCCCTGGAGGATTGGTGCAAGATCCGATTTCGGCGTTGTCGTTGGGTCTGGGGTTGATGTTCGGCACCGCCGGCTTGCCGCATATTCTGATGCGTTTCTTTACGGTCAGCGATGCCCGCGAAGCGCGCAAGAGCGTGTTCTACGCCACCGGTTTTATGGGCTATTTCTACATTCTGACCTTTATTATCGGCTTCGGCGCTATCATGCTGGTGGGGGCGAATCCAGCCTATAAAGATGCCGCGGGCGCGCTGATTGGCGGCAATAACATGGCGGCGGTGCATCTGGCCAACGCGGTAGGCGGCAACCTGTTCCTCGGCTTTATTTCGGCAGTGGCGTTTGCCACCATTCTGGCGGTGGTTGCCGGTCTGACGCTGGCGGGCGCATCGGCGGTGTCGCATGACTTGTACGCCAACGTGTTCCGCAAAGGCGCAACCGAACGTGAAGAGCTGAAGGTGTCGAAAATCACCGTCCTGGTGCTGGGCGTGATCGCCATTATCCTCGGCGTCCTGTTTGAAAATCAGAACATCGCCTTTATGGTGGGCCTGGCGTTTGCTATCGCCGCGAGCTGCAACTTCCCCATCATTCTGCTTTCCATGTACTGGTCAAAACTGACCACGCGCGGCGCTATGCTGGGCGGCTGGTTAGGTTTACTGACAGCGGTGGTGCTGATGATTCTTGGCCCTACCATTTGGGTGCAGATCCTCGGCCACGAAAAAGCGATCTTCCCGTATGAGTATCCGGCGCTGTTCTCTATCAGCGTGGCGTTCCTGGGGATCTGGTTTTTCTCGGCCACCGATAACTCGGCAGAAGGCAACCGTGAACGTGAGCAGTTCCGCGCTCAGTTTATCCGCTCCCAAACGGGATTCGGCGTACAACAAGGGCGTGCGCATTAATCTTACCGTTTCCTCCGGCCCTGTGGGTCGGAGGAAAATCAGAACATTACCCTCGCCACCAGCGGGGCTGCCAGCACCATCACCACGCCGGACAGCATCATTACCAGACTGGCGACGACACCCTCCTGCTGACCAAGTTCATAGGAACGCGCCGTGCCCGCCCCATGTGACGCCGCGCCGAATCCTGCCCCTTTTGCCATGCCTTCCCGGATAGAGAGACGCAAAAATAGCGCGTCGCCGACCGCCATGCCAAACACGCCAGTGACGACCACGAACAGCGCCACCAGATCTGGCTGCCCGCCCAGGGGTTCTGCCGCCGCCAGCGCAAACGGCGTAGTAACGGAACGTACCGCCAGACTACGCTGAATCTCATCCGATAACGTGAACAGACGCGCCAGCCAAACGGAACTGGTGACCGCCACCACCGTCGCCGTCACTACGCCCGCAGTGAGCGACATCCAGTGACGTTTGATAATCGCGAGGTTATCGTACACCGGCACCGCAAAGGCAATGGTCGCCGGGCCGAGCAGCCACAATAGCCAGTGCGATTCACCAATATAGTTTTGCCAGGAGATATGACCGAACACCAGCATTAACACCAGCAGTGCTGGCGTCAACACTAATGGCATCAACGGCAGTTTGCGAAAACGGCGATACAGACGCTTATTGGCGAAGTAAATCCCCAGCGTAATCACCAGGCACAGTACGCTTAACTGAACGTTATTCACGGTTTAGCCTGCTCATCTCATAGCGATACACTTTATCCACCACCCACGCCGTCGCACCGAGTACCATTAAGGTACTGATCGCTATCACCGAGAAGATGCGCCAGCCGTCCACCAGTAACAGATGGGCATAGTTCACTACCGCCACGACGGCGGGAACAAAGAATAACAGCATCTCCGCCAGCAGCCAGCGTGCGCCTGCGCGTACCCAGCTAAGCGGAATAATCCGGCAAACGATCAGCGCCAACATAAGTACCATGCCGACCAGATTCGCGGGCAACGGCAGGTGCAGCCAGGAGACAAGATATTGGGAAAAAATGAATAAACCTGCATAGAGCAGTACCTGAACCGGTACCTGGAGTCGTTGCACAACGGCAGGCGTAACGCGGCTTATCGCCACAGCCATGAGGGAATGTCCTGAAAAATAATACGGAGCGCCAGTATAGAGAACCTCCGTCACGGGCAGAAATGAATTAAAATCATTGCAGGCATAGTCGGAAGGAATAATCATGGATATCAGAACGCTGCGTTATTTTGTCGAGGTGGTGCGCCAGCAAAGTTTCACCCGCGCAGCGGAGAAGTTATTTGTCACCCAGCCCACCATTAGCAAGATGCTGAAAAATCTTGAAGATGAGCTTAACTGTACGCTACTGATCCGCGACGGACGTAAGTTATTGCTGACCGATACCGGACGCGTGGTGTTTGAACGCGGTCTGGCGATCCTCGCTGAGTTTCGCCAGTTAGAGGCCGAGTTGAGCGATATTAACCATCTCAACAAGGGCGTGCTGCGGCTGGGTATTCCCCCGATGGTCGGCATGTTGATGGCCGGGCCAATCAGTTTGTTTCGACAACGCTACCCTGGCGTTGAACTCAAAATTTCGGAGTTTGGCGGCCTGACGGTACAGCAGGCGGTAATGAATGGCGAGCTGGATGTTGCGATGACCGCGCTCCCGGTGGAAGAAGCGAGCGGGCTGACGACATTATCGCTGTTCAGTCATCCGCTGTGCGTGCTGGTTCCCCGTTCAGGTCAGTGGACAACCTGCGACTCCATCGCGCCTGAAGCACTGGCGGAGCATCCTCTTCTTATCTATAACGAAGACTTTGCCCTGAGCCGCCAGTTGATGACCTTATTTAGCCAGCATGACGTAAAACCACGGATTGCCGTGCGCAGCGGGCAATGGGATTTTCTCGCCGCCATGGTGCAAGCGGGCGTCGGCATCGCCATTTTACCGGAGCCGATTTGTCAGCGTCTGGATAAGGCCACGCTGCGCTGGCTGCCGCTGGAAAGCGATCTCCGCTGGCAGTTGGGCATGATTTGGCGAGAGGGCGTGTATCTGTCGCACAGCGCCCGGGCATGGTTAACCTGTTGCGAAGGGTTTTGGCTGAAACAACCGTAAGCCATGGGTTAAAACCCTTGCCGGATGGCGGCGCAAGCACCTTATCCGGCCTACTTGTAGGCCCGGTAAGCATGGCGCCACCGGGCCACAAGGACTACTGATTTTCTATCAGTAACGCCTCCATCAAATCCAGGTCGTGCAGCAGCTTTTGCAATGTTTCATTGCTGATTTCTCGTGTGGCGCGCAGATGATACAACTCGGCGCGTTCGGAACGCAGCGCGGCAAGACGGAAACGTCGCTCCAGGTTTTCTTCCTGTATGGAGCTTTCGACATCGTTTCGCCCATCGGCACGGCGACGCAAGTTACCAATGACACGCGAGCTTACTTCAGTAAGCAACTGATTATCGATGTTTTCTTCGGTATCCGCCGCCAAACGCTCTTCCATTTTCTGAATGGCGACAATTGCCACCTCCGCCGTCGCCGCACGGGCGATACGCTCCTCTTTCAACTGTTGCGCATGATCGGCGACTTCCAGATGTTGCAACAGCAGCGGCAGCATGATCACGCCGACAAATAACGAGAACAGAATGACGCCAGCCGCCAGGAATACCAGTTCATAACGCGCCGGAAATCCGCTGCCATCCGGCAAAAGTAACGGTATAGAGAGCACACCAGCCAGGGTGATCGCCCCACGAACGCCAGCGAAGGAAGCAATCAGAATTTCACGCGACGTCCAGCTGGCGAACTCCATCGGTTTCTTCTTCAAAAAACGCAGGCTGAACTTTTTCATGGCCCATAGCCAGCCGAAGCGAACCAGCATCAATGCCGCATAAATCAGCACGATATCGGTAAAGAGCATCCAGGTTTCGACATTCGGGTCAGCTTCCGCCGCCGCCAGCGAAGATTCCAGAATACCCGGCAATTGCAGTCCCAACAGCAGAAAGACCATACCGTTAAAGACAAATTCCAGCATCGCCCAGGTACTGTTCGCGCGCAAACGCATTGCCAGCGGCGCGCGGCGCATTACGCCAGAACGGGTGATGGTCATCCCGGCGGCAACCGCGGCCAGGATGCCTGAGACGCCAATATGCTCGGCAATCAGGTAAGACGCGAAGGGCAGCAGAAACAGCAGGACAATTTGCGTCGCGGGTTCATCGCCGCCCCAGCGGCTCAAAAAACGCAGCGAGCGGCCATACAGCCAACTGACCACAAAACCCGCCAGAATACCGCCGATAGCGACCTTAAAAAATTCCAGCGTCGCGCCGCCGACGGTAAAGACCATCGTCCCCATCGCCACCGCGACGGCGAATTTCAGCGATACCAGACCGGAGGCGTCGTTCATTAACGCCTCTCCCTGCAGAATGCCCATGATTTTTTTCGGGATGCGCCCCTCGCCCACAATTCCGGAGAGCGCTACCGCATCGGTCGGCGACAGCACAGCGGCCAGCGCAAAGGCGGGGATCAGCGGAATGCCGGGCACCAGCCAATAAATCAGGAAGCCGATTCCCACAACCGTTACCAGGACCAGCGCCAGCGCCAGCCCGAAAATCTCTCGTCCATGCTCAAGAAATTCACGGGTCGGCGTCTTCCAGCCATCCGCAAACAGCAGCGGCGGAATAAACAGCACCAGGAAGAGTTCCGGGTCGAATTCCACATGCAAACCAAACGTCGGCCACGCCAACAGCGCGCCAATGGCGATCTGCATAAGGGGTAAAGGAAGCTGGAAGGGTAATACACGCGTAAATACCCCCGACAGCGAGACCACAAGGGTCATGATGAGTATTGTGAAGAAAATTTCCATGCGTTCCCTGTTTGCGATGTTTTTTATGATGGAGAAAGGCATCATGCCTCGGTTTCACCTTCTTCAGATTAACGCAAAAGGTAACGTGATGTGTCCTGAAAATGAAAACGGGCGACCAACGCCGCCCGTTTTTCAGAATGAAGGCAGAACTAGATAGCCCAGCCGCCGGCATAAAAAGCGACCAGCGCGACCGCAATGACGACAGTTCCGATATTCAGCTTACGCCATTCGCCGGAAACCAGACGCCCGACGACCAGCGTGGCAAAGCCGATCATAATCCCGGTGACAATGTTACAGGTCAGTACAATAAATACGGCCGTTACCAGCCCCGCCATCGCATCGACGAAATCAGCAAAATCGATTTTCGCCACGTTACTCAGCATCAGCAGACCGACATACATGAGCGCCGGGGCGGTTGCGTAGACGGGAACGAGATAAGAGAGCGGCGAAAGAAACAGGATCAGCAAAAACAGCACGCCCACGGTAATCGCCGTCAGGCCCGTTTTACCGCCCGCCGCCGTACCGGCCGCAGACTCGATATACACCGCGGCTGGCGCTGCCCCGACCAGGCCGGAGAAAACGCTACTCAGGGAGTCGGTGGTTAGCGCTTTGCCGCCATCAATAATTTGTCCATCTTTGTCCAGCAGATTAGCCTGCCCTGCGACCGCACGGATCGTTCCGGTCGCATCAAACACCGCCGTCATCACCAGCGCCAGTACGCTTGGCAGAACGACAGGGTTTAACGCGCCCATAATATCCAGGCTGCCGATCAGCGAGTTGCCGTTTTCATCGCTCAACGAAGGCATGGCGAAAATGCCGGAAAAATGGACGTTAGGATCGAAGAGCAAACCCACAATAGAAATGCCAATAATGGTCAACAGAATGCCGCCGGGGACTTTCAGCTTTTCCAGACCGAGAATAACAGCCAGCCCCACAAGCGACATAATCACCGGGAAGGTGTCGAAATCGCCCAGCGCGACCGGCAGGCCATCCAGCGGGTTTTTAATGACCAGGCCGACGCCGTTGGCGGCAATCAGCAACAAAAACAGGCCAATACCGATACCGGTTCCGTGGGCCACGCCCTGTGGCAAGTTACGCAAAATCCAGCTACGAATGCCGGTGGCGGAGATAACGGTAAACAGTACGCCCATCAGGAATACGGCGCCAAGCGCGACCGGTACGCTAATATGCTGCCCCAGGACCAGGCTAAACGCGGTAAACGCCGTCAACGAGATAGCGCAACCGATAGCCAGCGGCAGATTCGCCCAAAGCCCCATAACGATAGAGCCGACGCCTGCGACCAGGCAGGTCGCTACAAAGACGGCGGCAGGCGGGAACCCGGCTTTACCCAGCATCCCTGGCACCACGATGACGGAGTAAACCATCGCAAGAAACGTGGTTAAGCCAGCAACGACTTCCTGGCGAACGGTGCTCCCGCGTTGTGAAATTTTAAACCAGGCGTCGAGTGAACCGCCGGTACGCGCTGAAGGCGTAGACATAGAAAACATCCCCTGAGAATTTATTATTCGTCGGTATACGCGGGAGGTAATCCACTAACAGCGCAACGTTATCTCCTTGTGCTACATTTACGACAACCGGGGCGCCGCAAAAAAGCAAACGTTTAGCTCCACGTATACAAAACGGGTGGCAAAAAAAAGCAAACGATTATCCAGCGATCATCAACGCTTTTTCAACTGAACTTTGCCGCTTTTTATGCTTTTCTGCTTAGTATGCTCAATAAATCGCCAGACGATGCGCAAACGTTATCGTCCCTGCGCAATCCAGCAACAATTTTTCGCATCGCTGTTAGCAAATACGTTGCGCAATCTGCTCACAAAAACGCCATTATCCGCCAGGAATGGTAAACGGACCGCCCTGCTGAATCGCTCGTTGCCAGGCTGGACGCATTTCTACCCGCGCTTTCCATGCGTTGATATGGTCGAGATGAGCGATCCCGCCTCGGGCAAGCAGCGCAAATAGCGGGAAGCTCATCTGGATATCCGCCATACTTAACTGCTCTCCGGCAAACCAGGGGTGATTTGCCAGATGCCCGTCAATAAAGCGCGCATGGGTTTCCAGTTGCGGATTGAGGTACGCTTTTTGCGCGCCCTTACCGATAACGCCGCCCAACGTTCGCAGGCCCAATGGTACCGGCGGTTTACCCAGAGAGGTAAAGAGCAGTCTCATCAATAGTAAGGGCATGAGCGAACCTTCAGCGTAATGTAGCCAGAATCGATAGTGTTGTTTCCCCTGCGCATCCGCAGGTTTAAAGCGTCCGATACTGTCGTAAGTGTCCTGCAAATATTCCAGGATGGCGCCCGATTCCGCAATAACCATACCGTGATCTTCAATAACCGGAGACTTGCCCAGTGGATGCACTTTTTTCAATGCCGGCGGCGCCAGCATGGTCTTTTCACGCTGGTAACGCACAATCTGGTAAGGCAACGCCAGCTCTTCCAGCGCCCAGAGGATGCGCTGCGAACGAGACTGATTTAAATGGTGCACCGTCAGCATGGCTGTCTCCTGTAAGGTATGCCAACTAACTATAGAAAATTATGGCAGTTGCCGTAAAAATTTCGGCTAAAAAATCAGCATTTCGCTGGCGAACAGGGCGTCGTCGCTTACACTTACAGTATCAACACAAACCGGAACCTCCACCACGTGCTCGATATGAGGGGTGTTGACGTCGGGGGAAACCCTCCTGTAATCAGCGGGATAGAGCGAAAGACAAAGACCGGAAACAAACTAAAGCGCCCTTAGCGGCGCTTTAGTTTTAGGTGAACTCAGCCCGATGGCCGAGTGCATGTTAATCATCTTCAAGCAGCCGGGCACCCGTCCCGTGTTCGCCAAGCCTGTCGCCTGGATTTCGCAGCGGACAGTCGCTACGCGATAAACAGCCGCAGCCGATACAACCGTCCAGCTCATCGCGCAACGCCACCAGCGTATGAATACGTCGGTCTAACTCTTCGCGCCACTGCGAGGAGAGCTGCTTCCACTCTTTCGCGCTTAACGTATGCCCTTCCGGCAAGATACCAAACGCGTCGCCGATAGTTGCCAGCGGGATGCCGATACGCTGGGCGATCTTGATAATCGCGACATAACGCAACACGTCACGCTTGTATCGCCGTTGGTTACCGCTATTACGGATACTGGTAATTAGCCCTTTGCTTTCATAGAAGTGCAGGGCGGACACAGCAACACCGCTACGTTTCGCAACTTCCCCCGGCGTCAGTAAGGCTTTTAAACGGGGAGATTTTTTTTCCATAAATCGCTTTACCTCAAGTTAACTTGAGGAATTATACTCGCCCGCAGACAAAACGACGAATCGAATACTGTTTAAGAGGCAACAATATGTCGCATCAGCAGATAATTCAGACCCTTATCGAATGGATTGATGAACATATCGACCAACCGCTAAACATTGATGTGGTGGCAAAAAAATCGGGCTACTCCAAGTGGTATTTACAGCGGATGTTTCGTACGGTAACGCATCAAACATTAGGCGAGTATATTCGCCAGCGCCGTCTCCTGTTGGCGGCTGTTGAGCTACGAACGACCGAGCGCCCGATTTTTGATATCGCGATGGACCTGGGCTATGTATCGCAGCAAACCTTCTCGCGTGTATTCCGCCGCGAGTTCGATCGCACTCCCAGCGATTACCGTCACCGCCTGTAGGGCGTCTGCCCGCGTATCGTCAGAGGCGCGGGCGTTTGTTGTAGCCAGGAGATGAATTCCTGCGGTGGTAACGCTTTCGCAAAGTGCCATCCCTGACAATACTGAACGCCGCGTTTTAGCAACCAGCTAACCTGTTCAGCCGTTTCAACCCCCTCCGCAATGATTTTTAGCCGCAAACTTTGCGCCATTTCAATAATATGTTCCACAATCAAATGGCTGGCGCTATTAGTGGTTAGCGTGTCGACAAAAGATTTATCAATTTTTAAAAGGTCGACATTTAATGAGTACAGGTTATGCAAGTTCGAATAGCCGGTACCAAAGTCATCAATTGCCACCTCGTATCCCGCCTGGCGAAACGCCTGAATAATCGGCGTCATTTTAGGCACATCAATAAATCCGCGCTCGGTCACTTCAACCTTTATCTGTTGCGCAAGCACTGAATGCTGACGCGTTTTTTCATGAATCATCACAATTAGTCGGGAAGAGAGAAAATCGGCGGCAGAGAGATTGATAGAGACATAAAGATGCGGGTGCGCGGCCAGAAAACCACCTAAATCATTAAATACCTCTTCGACGACATAATCGGTGATCTGCTCAATCATCCCCTCTTTTTCCGCCAGCGGAATAAATTCGCACGGGCTCATCACCGGACCGTGATAGCCCGGCCAACGCAATAGCGCTTCGGCACCTACACATGTCCCGTTTCGGATATCAATGATCGGCTGATAATGAAGGCAAAGCTGGTGCCTGGTAATGGCCCGTTGCAGCAATCGACGCGGTGAGTAATATGCCTGCCGGGATCGTGACCACATAAATAAGACGATAATGCTACAGATGATCCCTAACGGTAGCGTTAACGTAAGCTGATGAAAGAGGTTCTGGTAAAAGCGTTGCTTTGAGGTTGAAACAATCGCGGCAACCGGTCGTTTTGCTGATTTAACCAGAGTATAAAAACGCTCACCCTGTTGGAACACAGGTTCACTCCGTCGTACCAAAGGTAATAGGTGATCAGCCTGCGCCTGTTCACTCAGAGAGAAAAAGGTGTTGGTCACCGTATCATACATTCCCCAGGCCAACGCCGGATCGTCTGACATCACCTCGCTATAAGATAAGGGATTGATAACCGCGACATAGTTTCCCCGCTGCATATATGTCATTTTATAACCGTTGAAAAAAGGCGTATCACGATAGTAATAAATAGCGATGTCAGGCTTTCGTTTATAGTCAGCGCGGGGAATAAAATAAGGACTTGTTGGCGTCATAACCGTAGAGCATAGAAAACGCTGGCCCTTAGCATAAATCAACTCATTAATGTACAAACGACCGCGGATAATATTCAGCATTCGCTGTTGATGGGCTGGCGTACAGGCTTGCCCCTGATATTGTTCAGCGGCATCGCGGGCTAAATTCGCTTGCAGGATAACCCGCTCCGTTTTATCTAATACCAACTGCGCAAATGAATGTAACTGATTTCTGGTTTCAGAGACTGCCCGGATATGAGCAAACCAG
This sequence comes from Salmonella sp. A7, assembly GCF_020181675.1. Classification (NCBI taxonomy): domain Bacteria; kingdom Pseudomonadati; phylum Pseudomonadota; class Gammaproteobacteria; order Enterobacterales; family Enterobacteriaceae; genus Salmonella; species Salmonella sp. A7. The sequence goes on from NZ_CP084001.1 coordinate 4,236,061, forward strand.
ATCGCCAGCAATACAGGAAGTAACACCACAATGATCGTTCCGAGAAATCTCAACACCTTGCGTCGTGTGCTTTGACTCATTTTCAGCCTATTTCCCTGCATTATTTGTGACTATTGTTGGCAAAATAAGACGTGAACCAAACGGAGGTTTACGGTGCATGAATTTATCAATATTAGCAACAGACTTTTACCGATCAACATTTACCATTAATAACTAAGCGCAATCTCTCTCGCATACCAGGCAGGACGCTAAATATTTTTGATAACATCAGATTTATACCTAAGTAAACGATGGGGTATACATCTTTACTCCTTTCTTTTGATAAATAACTTGATATTTTTATCAGGTCTGAATTTCACGAAAAAGAAATAAAAGAGTAGTAATAATACATCTTTGCTTTCCGGCTGTTTCTCTACGGACGCGCAGAAGTCACACAAAAAATAAGGTTATAAAACGCACAAAAAATACATTGCCGATCTGGCGAACAAGCCTGTTTTTGTGATATAGTTCACAAAAACAATGAAACAGAAACAATGTTTCATTCGATGTTGATGTGACGTCCGTTGATAGCCAGAATGTCCCACGTTTCCCGGGAACAACGCCGTGCTGTCCTGGACAAAGGTCTATTCAGAGGAAATGTTTCATGGCTGCCATAACCACTGGTGTCGTTCTTCTCCGCTGGCAACTGTTGAGCGCCGTGCTCATGTTTTTAGCCAGCACGCTCAATATCCGTTTCCGTAAATCAGATTATATTGGTCTGGCGGTGATCAGTAGCGGTCTGGGCGTGGTATCCGCCTGCTGGTTTGCCACCGGTTTACTCGGTATTACCATGATGGATCTCGCTGCGATCTGGCATAACATTGAAGCCGTAATGGTCGAAACGATGAGCCAGACCCCGCCAGAATGGCCGATGGTGCTGACCTGATACGCTATCGCTGCCGATGAAGCCGCCCACCGGTTATCTCAACGCGGAATCGCGCGCCAGGAGTAGCCTTGCGAACCATCACGTCCCTCGCATTGCCGTTGATGAGGGCCGCCAGGTGTGGTTATCCAAAAATGGCAAGTGGAATAGCCCTAACAGAATCGAGCTAAACTTATTGAAGACATTGCCGACTCGTTAAATGACAAAAAAGACCCGTTTGTGCAACGGGTCTTTTTTATTAAGCAGTACCACCTGATAACAGCGACAAGCGCTGCTTATTTTACATTAATAATTTATCCGGAGAACAATCACGGATTATTTTTCCACCTTTCATTACCAGAACCCGGTCAAAATACTTTATCAGATATCGACGATGCGTCACCATGATCAACGTTTTCCCATGAATAAACTCATCTAAGTTATCAAAAATTTGCTTCTCGGTATTTTCATCCAGATTTGATGTTGGTTCATCCCATAAAAAGACGCTGGCGTTACTGCTCAGACTACGTGCTAATAATAACTGCTGTTGCTGTCCGGATGACAGGTTTTTAGCCATAAAATTCACCGGAAACTTCAGCCCCATAGGATGTTGCAAGATAAAACCACAGTTCGCCAGATGGAGCGCCTTGAGTACCCGGCCCCTGTCGTTTTGCGGTTTTAACGCGAAATTACTTTCAATGGTTCCGGTGAATAAAACATCATGTGTCGTCACCACGCTTAAATGCTGAGAAAAAAAGTTCTGCGATAAATGCCCTAAGTTATATCCATCATATAAGATGGCGCCGTCTGTTGGCGAAAGGTAGCCAGATAGCATTCCCAGTAATGAGCTTTTTCCTGCACCGCATTCGCCTATCACTGCGACACGCTGCCCCGCAGGTATGTCTATAGACAGTCGGTTAATAATCATCGGAGATTGAGCGTCATACTGATAACTCACACCCCGAATAGAGATATCGCCATTGCACTTTGATATGGACTGTAATGCCGGTGTTTTTTCTGCCTGATCTTCATCAAAAAAAGAAAGCAGATCCTTACCGGTTTTTTCTGCTGATAAAATAGAGATTAATGTAGAAGAAAAATTCGAAATGATCCCGGAAATACGACCAGAGACAATGACAGATGAAACAATTGCGCCAGTAGTAACATCACCCTTGATTACCATAAAAAAGGCTATTACCATAATAGTTATTTGGGTAATAGATGACATACTCCCCAATATAGATTGATAGATAAGATTTAATTTCCTTATCTTCAGGTTAAGATACGACTGTTCATTTGATGTGTTGACCCAATCAAAAAGTAAACCTTGATTATTTAAGGTATGGATCATTTTAATAGATAAGAAAACCTCTGAGATGAAGATATTTCTGTTCTTCTGTCCTTCTTTTTGTTTGTTCATTAACTCATTAGTATAATGGTGGTTAACGAGGGAAATAATAATAGAGACGATAAACATGGTAACAGGGACAATAACGACCAGACCTAAATTTACATATATAACAATGAGAAATATAATAAATATTGGAATATCGGCTATACGTTGAAAGATCGAGTTTAATAAAACGGGTTTAATTTTCTGAAACTCATTCCATAGCACAAATGCTGATGACATGGATCTGCCATTTTTCTTTTTACTATAAAGTACCGCTTCAAGAAATGCGATATCAATATCGACGTCATCCTGCCTTGCTGTGATAGACTGATAAATATCTTTCGAAGTACGAAGGATAAACTCAAAAACAATAAATACAGCAACAATTATAGCCACGCCAAATAAAGATGAAACCGAAGCACTTGGAACAAGCTTATCATAGAACAGATTACTAAATACTGGAATAGTTAACGCAAAAATTGCCATAAAAAGAGATGAAAAGAAGTATTTAGTATAAAAAATCTTGTTCATCGATAAAGAGTTTTTTATGATATTTTTTACTCTTATACTATCAACAACTTTATTTAAAGGTAGTATACTAAATGCAGATAACTCTTTTAAATATTCATCTTCAATTTCAACATAACAGAGTTCACCGCGCGCGTTTACCAACTTTATTTTTTGCCCGCCACTCACACACACCATCCACTTCATTTCTGGTGTTAATAGTAAAATCGGCATAGGCTCATTTAGTAAATCCTCACCATTATTAAATAATATATCCTGTAGAGAAAGCCCTAACGACAAAAAGAAATTCTTCATTTGTATAGAGTCGTCAGTGTTATTTCTGTCGTACTTTTTAAATCTTAAATTTATATCATCTTCTTTGATGTCAATTTTTATGTTGAATTTTTTAGACACTATAGATAATGCCGTTTCCGCACTTAAATAATAAGGTTCTAGTTTTTTATCCATAAGTAAACCCCCTCACCCAAAGGTGAGGGGTCTCCGTTATTATGCGTGTTCTTCTTGATTATCTACAGGTAACGTAACTTCATTAACGGCGAAAACTTCAATAGCGCCGTTATTGTTGTGCCCTACAGAACTCGTTGAAGGGGAATCATTAATATCATCCTCGGTCTTTCCTCTTGCATTCATTGCGTTCACAATATCCGCCGAGGAGTGATCGACTGAGAATGTTTTCTCCTTAATCAGGAAATCATCGTCCTTATCAAGGAATTTCACGTCCATAGTATATTCACCATCTTCCAAAGATAGCGGAACTTCGAATATTGCTTTCTGGTTAGTTATCGGCAGAGTAAACTCTTCTCCTTCAAACATAACACTGACATTAACAATATTCTCAGGTACTGATATTTCAAAAGAAGGTGTCTGACTAATTGAACGATCTATTTCATCCCCAGAGTCAGCGTTTAACAATGTAATACTATAGGCTGTCTCCTTCACCACGCTTTCTTCCGCCGCAGACGGCACTGTACGAAGATGCGTAGCGCTTTCGGCATTCACTGTTTCAGACTCCGGTGGAGTAACCGCTGTTGCCGTGGCGTCATCGCTCGCATCGTCATGCTGGCTATCCGCTGTTACCGTCACCGTTGAGTCAACCGTCACCTCCAGCGAAGCAGATTGCAGTGAGTTCCCCGCGCGATCCACCACCGTCACGCTCAGCGTGTAGGTACCATCATTCCAGGCGGCTGGCGGCGTGAAGGTCCAGCCATCCGCGCCTTGCGTCGCCTGATAGATGTCTGTCACGCCATTATGCGTCACGTTTACGGTCACCCCGGTCACGTCAGCATCAATATGCTGCAGCGTGAACTTAGGCTGGGTGTGATTGTGATTCGTCACGTTATCGCTGTCTGAAGCGCCATTGCCTTCACCTGCTGCCAGCGCAATCTCCGGCACGGTCAGCGTACTGTCGATCGTAACGGTAATGGGTAACGAGTTTTTCTGATTACCCGCGGCATCGCTTGCGATTACCGATACCGTATAGGAACCATCAGCTAACGGTGTACCTGGCGTAAAGAACCAAACGCCATCGGCATTTTTTTCAGCATTATATACGGTCCCATTGATATCGACCTGAACGACCACAACATCGCTTTCCAGATTCCCGATAATAAAGGTAGGCTGATTATCTCGCGTAATATTATCGCCCACCGTACCACTGTCTGAGTCTGGAGATAATGAAATAACAGGAGTCTCTTTCATGATATCGAGAGGGACATCATCACTCCGGTTACCAATCGCATCCACACTCGTAATGGTAAACTTCCCTTCCGATGGATACGGGATCGCCATACTCCATTTACCATTATCAGGAACGGTTAACGTATAAGTATTCCCATTACTATCGGTTATTATTAGCTGAGATTTGGCTTCCGCCGTTCCCTGCATAATAATTAGATCGTTGACAATATCTGAATAAGTTACGACCGGAGCGTTTGGCGGCGTTCGATCAATAAATATTTCATGTACTTCTTCCTTACGGTTGCCTGCGTTATCCTCAATACTCAAAGTGATATCGTATTTCCCTTCCGGAAGTTGATCGGTCGATAACTCCCACTGCCCATTAGCCGCAACGACAGCGGTTGCCAGCGTGACCCCTGCCACGATTAATGATACCGTAGCGCCAATTTCCCCCATACCTCTCATGGTAATAGTGGAGCTATTACTCCACCAGTCCGTTTTCGATGATGATTTATTGTCATCAAGCTCGCTAGTAAATACCTGGATATGCGTATCGACCCAAATGGAATACTTTTCCTGATTTACGTTACCAGCACGGTCCGTAGATTTAACAGTGATATCCAGCTGGCCTTCTGTGAAATAAAGCGGGTTCACCGGCATCTGCCAGTGGCCTTTGTCATTAACCCAAACTTCCCCCACATTTAAGCCATTAATGATGATTTCTATTTTGCTATTGGGCTCGGCACTGCCACTAAACAATAAGTTACGTGTCGTGTCCGTTATATATATTTTGCCATCACTACCGGTCATCTCTGCTAACGTTTGTCCACCGATAGAATCAATGGCGACAGGCGTCGTATTAAAGGTATCGATAGTAAAGTTTAGCGTTTTCGAGGTAGCCGTGTTGCCTGCTTTATCGGTGATAACATAATAAATGCTATGGGAACCATCGCCCAACGGTGACTCAGGTCGATAAACTTGATTTCTGTCCGTCACCGTGATCGTATCGACTAACACCCCATCAATGAAAATCTGAACACTCTGGTTCATTTCTCCATAAATACTAAACGCAGGCCGGGTTTGACTCGTTATACTATCATTACTGAAAATACCGTTATCAGAACCTGCCATCATAACAGGATTATCGATAAACGTACTGGTATCTATCGTGACGAGTAAGCGAGGCGATTCTGCCGTATTACCTGCCGGGTCTTCGGCAACCACTCGGATAGAATATTCACCATCTTTTAACGCATTATCAAACTGATAGGACCAGGTTCCATCTTCAAGCACAAGAACATTTGCCACGATCTTTTCATCCACATAAATATGGATTGTGGCTCCCGCTTCTGCGGTGCCAACTAACACAGGCTTGTTGTGACTAGTAATCAGATCGTCAAGTGAACCAGAGTTGCTCGCATCTTCAAGGTTGAGCGTTGGGAAGTCGGTTGATGAATCGACATCCACGCTATAATCCTTGCTCACTTCAGTGTTGCCAGCAACGTCAGTAATGCTGAAATGAATATTAAACGTACCATCATCTTGCAGCAGTATCGGCGCGCGCCATGTGCCATCAGCCTCAACCATAACAACGTTGACTAATTTACCATCGACAAAGATGCTGACCTGAGAACCTGCCTCCCCGACACCTGAGACTGACAACGCCCGGTTATTAGAGAGGGCCGGTAATGAATCTTCATCAATGTCAAAGACAGCAATTTGAGAATCGATTGTCACGGTTGTAATCGCAGACTCAACCCGGTTACCAGCAGTATCCGTAGCAACAAATTGCACCTGATACTCGCCGTCGGCGCTATTTGCCGGCATGGTATAGCTAATATTACCTGACGAACTCGCCTCTACTGTGCCTTGTAACACACCATTAATATAAACCTGTACCGTCGCGCCGGGATCGGTCATGGCAACCAGTACCGGAGACTTATTATTGGTAATCAGATCATATTTATCACCGCTATTAGTATCCCGACTTAATGAAATATCGCTGATTTCAATCTGCGTATCATGTTCTATCAGGATATCTTTTTGTTGGCTGTTGCCCGCTTTATCTTCCGATACCACGACAAAGGCATTACTACCTTCACGCAGATCTAATTCTGCGCTCCATCGACCATCATTGCCTACCACCAGGGTAGCAATAACCACCCCCTGTGGATTCCTGATGGTTAAAGTACTTCCGGCTTCGGCAGTACCATCGATGGTGACATGAGATTTATTGGTGATCCAGTCGCCAACTTTGCCACTGTCATCAGCTTCGCGTAATACCACGGTTAACGGCGAAATTACCGTATCCAGTATCACATTCTGCGGACCAAACTCTCTGATATTGCCGGCAACATCTTCAACTTTAAACGTTAATACATAATTACCGTCATTACCCAAAGCAGGTAATACTACGCCCCAGTGTCCTGCGCCTGTCGTATAAGCAATCGCTTTTTCAACGCCATTCACAAAGATAGTGATTTTGCTGTTTGGCTCACTGGTGCCGCCAATCTCCGGCGTCACCGTATTGATATATCCGCCCTCATGCATTCCAGATATATTCCATACCAGTTCAGCAACCTCGGTATCGATAGTGACATCAACGGCGGTGGAACGCAGTTCGCTATTATCGCGAGGGTTGACGATACCCACCTGGACGACATAATGGCCATCTTTCATTTCCGATAACTGGAAAGTATATCGACCCGCTGTATCCGCTGTCGCCTCGCCGACCTTCACGCCATCCACATAAATACTCACAATCGCATTAGGTAACGTGTTCCCAACCAGGGTCGGCGTTTTATTATTCGTGGTAAAGTCTCCTAAGGCACCACTATCGCTCTCCTCGCTGAGCTTTATGGTTGGAGGCGTGACATCAATAACAGGTATTACGACAGGAAAGTCGACCTGCGACGATTCATTACCCGCTTTATCTTTGGCAACAATGCTCACAACATAGGAGCCTGGCGCTAATACTGATGGCGGCGTCCAACTCCATTCGCCATTCGCATTGGCGTTTGCCGAGCCGACCACTTTCCCATCCCACTGAATCATAATCGTCGAGAACGCTTCGGCTAGCCCTTTGAACTCAGGACGCAGGCTGGTTGCTTCATACTGATCATCAATAGATGGATCCGAAAGGCGAATGGTAGGATCGATCGTAACCGTATCGATAGTGAATCTTTCCTGCGTTTGCGCAGTATTTCCCGCGACATCTGTTGCGACGACGTTGATGGTATACATGCCATCCGGCAGTATATTCGGCGTCACACTCCAGTTGCCATCGGCGCCAACCGTAATCGTGTGTTTTAGAACCTCCCGACCTGACTTATCATCAACAATGGTAATCACCAGTTTCGCATTAGGCTCCGCAGTACCTTCGAATTTGGGATTTTGCTTATTCGTAAGGTTATCGCTATTGGAGCTGCCGGTATCAGACGCTGGCTCCATTCTGACACTGACGCTTGTCGTGGTATCAATGGTAAAGGGCAGCTTAGTTTCAGAAGTATTTCCGGCAATATCTCTGAAGACAACAACGGCTTCATATACGCCATCGTTTAACGCAACGGGAACCTGAAATTCCCAGAGGTTATTGCCATTTGCCGTAACCGGATAAGAAACGCCGTTAATTCTGATTACAACAGTATCAATATCGGCGGGTACATTGCCAATAACGAAACGTGGTTTAGTGACACTCGTAATATTATCAACAGCGCTTTCGCCAGTATCATCCGCATCCAGCAAATCAATACTGGGATCAGAAACAATAGTGTCTATTGTGAATGATACCTCTTTGCTAATTTTATTACCTGCGATATCTTCAGCCACTATTTCTATTTTGTAAGTTCCATCCACTAACGGTGTATCAGGGGTAAACAGCCATTTATTACCTGCCCCCTGAGTCAGTGTGCTGGATTTCCCGTTTAAAATTACCGTCACGCTCTGCAGCGGTTCTCTGGCTGAAATTTCAAAACGTGGAGAGGTAATATTCGTAATACCATCCGTAGAATCCTTTCCGGCGTCGTCCAGCATCACGACGCTCAGGCCGTCAATCTGCGTATCCACGGTGAAGCCCAGCGTGGAATTTGCCGTATTTCCTGCCCGATCCGTCGCCTGGACATGGAGAGTATAATGACCATCAGGCAATGCGCTACCTGCAGTAAATTCCCACTGCCCGGCCGCATTTTTACTGATAGGCGTCCAGTTTACGCCATCGAAAGAAACCAGCACCGATGTCACATCATCAGGCGTTGCAATTTCAAAAGAGGGACGGGTAGCATTGGTGACATTATCGTGATCGTTGACGCCGCTATCTGTTGTTAACGTAACACTGTCAATCTGAACCTGCGTGTCGATTTCAATCTGCAGTTCGGCCGATGTTTTGGTATTACCAGCAATATCCGTTACGGTAACAGAGATCGTATGCTGACCGTCAGACAGCGGTTGATCCGGCGTAAAGGTTAAATTCCCCCCTGTGTTTTCAATGGTGTAATCCCGACCATCAATATGAACCACAATGTGTGATACATCATTATCGACATTACCGATAATAAACACCGGTTTGTTAATCCTGGTAAGATTATCATTAGTATCATCACCAGTATCATGGGTGGGATCGAGTACAATTGTCGGCTCTCGCAGAGTCGTATCAATCGTAAACTGCAGCGTTTCTTGCGCAACGTTGCCAGCGATATCAGTCACATCAACCAAGAGAGTGTGTTTCCCATCAGGTAATGCCGAACCGACATTAAATATCCAGCGGCCATCCCCTCCTTTTGTGAGTTCAATCCAATTAGCGGCGTTATCGATTTTAACGCGCACATGGGTAATATCATCAGCGGTAACAATACTAAACTGCGGCTTGTCGACTTTGGTAATGTTATCTACATCGCTATCACCGCTATCTGTAACCAACGTGACGCTTTCAATTTCAGCCGTCGTATCTATCACAACAGGTAATGGTTTCGATGTCGCGGTATTTCCGGCCTTATCTTCAACCGTAACGGTAATATTATAAGAACCATCCGGAATGGCATTGCCTGGTGTAAATTGCCAACCAGCCCCAACCTTAGTCGCGTTATAATCATGACCATCAATCGTCACCACGACTTTAATAACATCGGGGTCAACATTACCAATCGTAAAGGTGGGTCGTGAAATATTAGTGATATTATCGGCTGTATTCGCTCCGGTATCTTGTCCTGCGTCTAAAGCAATAGTCGGAACCTGTATATTAGTATCGATATTAAATACTAAATCTTTATTCGCAATATTACCTGCCTCATCCGTGGCCTCTACGCGAAGGGTATATGTGCCGTCAACCAGAGTATTCGGGCTGTCAAAAATCCACTGTCCGTCGGCATTTTTGCGTATCACATTCCAGTTAGCGCCACCATCCAGGGTTACGCGTACCTGGATGACATCACCGGGAACGTCAATTCTGAATGACGGTTTGGCAACATTCGTTAATTGATCATTCTGCACGCCAGTATCATTAAGCAATACGATATTGTTAATGGTTGTCGTGGTATCAATACGCACCTCTAACGGCGCAGATTCTTTTACATTCCCCGCCAGATCTTCCACCACAACGGCTAACTGATATGAGCCATCAGCCCAGCTCGCAGAAGGCGTAAAGCGCCATTGACCATTGGTGAATACCGCCGCTTCCTCGTGCGTTTTACCGTTGTAAGTTACTTTGACCATCACGCGCGTAACGTCAGAATCAACCTGGCGTATGTCGAACACCGGCCGATCGTGATTGGTGAGGCGATCGCCAACAGTACCGCTATCTTCGCCAGCTGCCAGTTCAATCACCGGCGTAGTCAACGTACCGTCTATCGTCACCTTTAAAGGCGCGGATGTTTGCTGGTTGCCTGCCACATCTGTTACCGTCACGGTGAATGTGTAGCTACCGTCCGCCAAAGCAGAATCCGGTCGATAACGCCAGCCGTCGGCTGATTCGGTGAGTACCACCGTTTTAAACGTGCCGTTATGCTCAATACTCAATTCCACGTGTCGAACATCTTTATCGATACTCCCCAACACAAATATCGGCTGAGTGACACTGGTCAGATTATCGTTCTTATTCTGTCCGGTATCCTGATCGGGCGCTAGCTCAATGGTTGGCGTCAACAACGTGATGTCGATAGTGAAATCGAGCGTCCCCGTCATCTTATTACCCGCACCGTCAGTCACTTCCACGATCAGGGTATGCTGTCCCTCTGGCATATCCGTCGGCCAGGTGTAATCCCAAATGCCAGCCGTCGAACTCTTGATTGCAGTAACCCAGGTCGTGCCGCCGTCAATACTCAGAAGAACCTTTTCCACATCATCCGGTACCGAGATCTGGAACTGCGGACGCACATGTTTTGTGATATTATCGCTAGGGACGCCGCTATCGTTGACTAATTCAATATGATCAATGGCTATTTGCGTATCCACTGTCACCGTCAGCGGCGTAGACGGACGCGTATTTCCCGCCCGATCCTCCACTGTCACCGTCAGCGTATAATCACCGTCGCCCCACGGTGCTGGCGGTGTAAAGCTCCATCCTCCAGCCCCCTGTGTCGCAGTAAACGAGGTTGTCGTTCCATTATGCGTGACGCTGACTGTAACGTTGATAACATCCGAATCGATATTCTGCAGAATAAAGGTCGGTCGGGTGCGATTGGTCATATCATCGCCAGGCGTACCGGTATCATCCGTGCTATCCAGCGCAATGGTCGGCGTCGACAACCGGGTGTCGATGAAAAATTCAAGCGTTTGCGTCGCCGTATTGCCCGCTCTGTCGGTGACCATGACGGTTAGGGTGTGTTTTCCATCGCCCATATCCGTTGGCCAGGTATAGCCCCAGACGCCTTCGATACCCTGCGCCGCGCTCACCCAGTTTGCGCCGCCATCAATGCTCAGTTGCACAGAATTCACATCCGCCGGCACCGTGATCTCAAACTGCGGACGGGTACTGTTAGTTAGATTGTCATCAGGCACGCCATGATCATTGACCAATGTAATATCGGTAATACTGGTTTGCGTATCTACCGTCACTATCAGCGGCGTGGACTGGCGGACATTCCCCGCGTTATCCTGGACTTCTACCGTTAGCGTATAGCTACCGTCCGCCCAGTCAGCATCTGGCGTAAAGCGCCACTGTCCTCCAACCTGGGTTAGTGTCACTTCCTGGCTATTGCCGCCCTGTGTGATCCGCAAAATGACCGAGTGCGCATCGGCGTCAATATTGCCAATGGTAAAGCCCGGTCTTTTGACGCTCGTAATATGATCGCCAATGGCACCTGTATCGTCCCTGCTATCCATAGTGATGGTAGGCGTTGACAGCCGGGTATCAATGGTAAAATCGAGCGTCTGCGTCGTCTTATTTCCCGCCTTATCGGTCGCTTCTACCGTCAGGGTATGTAGCCCGTCGGTCACATCTTTCGGCCAGGTGTAATCCCAGATCCCTGCCGTGCCCTGTGTTGCACGAACCCACGTATTACCGCCGTCGATACTCAGACGTACCTCGTTGACATCCCCTGGCACCGTGACGCGGAAGTGTGGACGAACGTCATTGGTCAGGTTGTCGCCGGGAATACCGTTATCATTAACCAGTTCAATAACATCGATGGTGATTTGGGTATCAACCGTGACCGTCAGCGGCGCCGAGTATTTTACGTTACCCGCTTCATCCTCCACCCTCACCGTCAGCGTATAGTCGCCATCTGCCCATGTGCCGGTCGGTGTCACGCTCCAGATGCCGGTCGCGCCTTTGGTGGCCGTCAGCACTTCTTTCGTGCTGCCATGCTGCACCTCAACCGTGACATACCGCGCGTCTGCGTCAATATTACCCAGTAAAAACGTCGGCTTATTCGCGTTGGTCAGGTTATCGCCTTTTGTTCCGCTGTCGTCCGTGCTGTCCAGCACGATAGTCGGTTCTGACAGTAGGGTATCGATGATGAAGTCCAGTTTCTGCGTCGTCTGGTTTCCCGCCTTGTCGGTCGCCTCCACTGTCAGGGTATGCTTCCCCTCTCCCACATCAACCAGCCAGGTATAATCCCAGACGCCCGGCGTCGCGCTCTGGGTAGCGTTGAACCATGTCTTGCCGCCGTCAATGCTCAGGCGCACCTCGTTAACATCCGTCGGTACCTTCACCTGGAACTGCGGACGCACGTTATTAGTCAGATTATCGTCGGGAATACCGCTGTCATTGACCAGTTCAATGTTATTAATGGCGATTTGCGTGTCCACCGTCACCGTCAGCGATGCAGAATGGCTGGTGTTCCCCGCTTTATCTTCGACTGACACACTCAGGGTATAATCGCCCGCCCCCCATGATGTCGGCGGCGTAAAGGTCCATCCGCCTACACCTTTCGTGGCGTCAAATGTGGTGGTGACGCCGCCATGCTCCACGCTGACCGTAACGCGAACGGCATCATCATCAATATGTTGCAGGTTAAATGTCGGCTGGGTGCGATTAGTCATGTTATCGCCCTGGATGCCGGTGTCGTCCGCGCTATCCAGTACGATGACCGGCGTCGACAGCGTGGTATCAATAGTGAAGTGGAGTGTCTCCGTCACCGTATTACCCGCATTGTCAGTCGCTTTCACATTCAGCGTATAGTCGCCATCCGGCACGGTGCCCGGCCAGGTATAATTCCAGACGCCCGGCGTCGCGCTCTGTGTCGCCTTAACCCAGGTCACGCCACCGTCAATGCTCAGACTGACTTCGTTAACGTCCCCCGGTACCGTCACGCGGAACTGCGGATGGGCGTCGTTAGTCATATTGTCGCCGGGAATACCGTTATCATTAACCAGTTCAATAGCATCAATGGTGATTTGGGTATCAACAGTGACCGTCAGCGACGCTGAGTGTTTTTCGTTCCCCGCCTCATCTTCCACCCTCACCGTCAGCGTATAGTCGCCATCTGCCCATGTGCCGGTCGGTGTTACGCTCCAGTTGCCGGTCGCGTCTTTGGTGGCCGTCAGCACTTCTTTCGTGCCGCCATGCTGCACCTCAACCGTGACATACCGCGCGTCTGCGTCAATATTGCCCAGTAAAAACGTCGGCTTATTTACGTTGGTCAGGTTATCGCCTTTTGTTCCGCTGTCGTCCGTGTTGTCCAGCACGATAGTCGGTTCTGACAGTAGGGTATCGATGATGAAGTCCAGTTGCTGCGTCGTTTTGTTTCCCGCCTTGTCGGTCGCCTCCACTGTCAGGGTATGCTTCCCCTCACCCACATCAGCCAGCCAGGTATAATCCCAGACGCCCGGCGTCGCGCTCTGGGTAGCGTTGAACCACGTCTTGCCGCCGTCAATGCTCAGACGCACCACGTTGACATCCGTCGGTACCGTCACCTGGAAGTGCGGACGCACGTTATTAGTCAGATTATCGTCGGGAATACCGCTGTCATTGACCAGTTCAATATGGTCAATGGCGATTTGCGTATCGATGGTAACCGTCAACGGCGCTGAGTGGCGAATATTACCCGCCTCATCTTTCACCGTTACCGTCAGCGTATAGTCGCCATCAGTCCACGCGCTGCCGGGTACAAAACGCCACTGCCCGTTAGTCTGCGTCAGCTCCACCTCCTCGCTGTGACCATCGCGCATCACCTGCACGACGACCTGAGTCACGTCAGAATCAATACCGCCGATAATAAAACCCGGTGTTTTAACGTTAGTCTTATTATCGTTGGCGGTGCCGCTATCATCTGCGCTATCCAGCGTGATGGTCGGTGTCGACAATGTGGTATCAATGATAAAATTGAGCGTTTCCGTCGCCGTGTTGCCTGCAACATCGGTTGCTTTCACTGTCAGGGTATACGTATTTTCGACCAGATCTGTCGGCCATATATACTCCCAAACGCCGTCGGGCGTCAGCGTTGCGTTAACCCAGTTGATGCCGCCATCAAGACTCAGTTGCACAGAGTTCACGTCCGTCGGTACCGTAATATGAAACTGTGGACGTGCTTCATTGGTCAGGTTATCCCCGACAATACCCGTGTCATTAAGAAGTTCAATGCGATCAATAGACGTTTGCGTATCGATAGTCACCGTCAGCGGCGCAGAATAATTTGTATTACCCGCCTTATCTTCTACCTTTACCGTCAGCGTATAGTCGCCATCGGTCCAGGCTGCGCCCGGCGTAAAGCGCCACACACCGCCGTTCTTAATCAACTCTATCTGTTGGTTCTTACCATCATGCGCCACCGTCACCACCACTTTGGTCACGTCGGCGTCGATATTACCGAGGGTAAAGCCTGGCATCTTAACGTTGGTGATGTTATCGCCAGCGGCGCTGTCATCCGCACTGTCCAGGGTAATCGTCGGTTCTGACAGCATGGTATCGATGATGAAGTCCAGTTTCTGCGTCGTTTTGTTTCCCGCCTTGTCGGACGCTTCCACCATCAGGGTGTGAGGGCCGTTAGCCACATTCGTCAGCCAGGTATAATCCCAGACGCCCGACGTCGCGCTCTGCGTGGCGTCAAACCACGTTTTGCCGCCATCAATACTCAGTCTTACACCGTTAACATCCGCCGGTACTGTCACCTGAAAGTGCGGGCGCGCTTCATTGGTCAGATTATCGCCGGGGATACCGCTGTCGTTAACCAGTTCAATACGGTCAATGGCGATATGCGTGTCCACTGTCACCGTCAACGGCGCGGACTGCTTCACATTTCCGGCCCTATCTTCTACCTTCACCGTCAGGATATAGTCGCCGTCCGCCCAGTCGCTGGTCGGCGCAAAGCGCCACTGTCCGCCGGTCTGAACCAGTGGCACCTCCTGTTTAATGCCATTGTGCATTACCTCCACTGTTACCCGGCTGACATCGGTATCAATATTGTTGAGGGTAAAGCCCGGCGTTTTAACATTGGTGATATTATCGCCCGCGATGCCGCTGTCATCTGCGCTGTCCAGCGAGAGGGTCGGCACAGACAGAGTGGTATCGATGGTGAAATCGAGCGTCTGTGTTGTCTTATTTCCCGCCTCATCGGTCGCTTCTACCGTCAGGGTATAGCCTCCGTCGGCCACATCATCCGGCCAGATATAATCCCAGACGCCCGGCGTCGCGTTCTGGGTAGCGTTGAACCACGTCTTGCCGCCGTCAATGCTCAGGCGCACCACGTTGACATCCGTCGGTACCGTCACCTGGAAGTGCGGACGCACGTTATTAGTCAGATTATCGTTGGGAATACCGCTGTCATTGACCAGTTCAATGTTATTAATGGCGATTTGCGTGTCCACCGTCACCGTCAGCGATGACGAATGGCTGGTGTTCCCCGCTTTATCTTCGACTGACACACTCAGGGTATAATCACCATCCGCCCACGCCCCTGTCGGCGTAAAGCTCCATCCGCCTGTGCCTTTCGTGGCGTCAAATGTGGTGGTGACGCCGCCATGCTCCACGCTGACCGTAACGCGAACGGCATCATCATCAATATGCTGCAGGGCAAATGTCGGCTGGGTGCTATTCGTCATGTTATCGCCCTGGACACCGGTATCGTCCGCGCTATTCAGTACGATGACCGGCACTGACAGCGTGGTATCCACCGCGAAATCGATGGTCTTCGTCACTGTATTGCCTGCTTTATCAGTCGCTTCCACCGTTAGCGTGTATTGACCATCTGCCAGGTCTGTCGGCCAGATATACTCCCAGCTTCCTGCCACGCCCGGAGTTGCCTGAACCCACGAATTACCACCGTCAATGCTCAGACGGACTTCATTGACATCCGTCGGTACCGTCACACGAAAGTGGGGACGGTCGTCGTTGGTCATATTATCGCCTTTCACGCCGCTATCGTTGACCAGTTCCACCCCATCAATGGCGATTTGGGTATCGATAACGACCGTCAGCGGTGCTGAGTAGTTGGTATTTCCTGCCTTATCTTCTACTTTCACCGTTAACGTGTAGCTGCCATCCGCCCACGTATTCCCTGGTGTAAATAACCAACTACCATTGAGGTGAGAAAGTTCGATCTCTTCGCTCACGCCATTGTGCATCACCTGTACGACGACCCGATGCGCATCGGCATCAACACCGGAAATAGCAAAACCTGGCTTATTGATGTTGGTCAGGTTATCGCCTGTAACCCCCGTATCATCCTTAGAAAGCAGGGAAATCACCGGCGTTGATACTGTGGTATCGATAGTAAAATCGAATACCGCGCTGTTCGCTTTATTACCCGCAATGTCCTCAACCTTGACATAAACCTGATGCAAGCCTTCCGTTAAATCTGAAGTAAAGGTATAGGCCCATGAACCATCAGGTTGTTGCGTGGCAACACCGATCTGCGTATCAGACGCGGCATCCCATACCTGAACACTGATAATGTCCGGATCAATATCTTTTAGGTGCAAGGTAGGTTTAACGATATTCGTTAAATTATCATCTGAAATTCCCGAATCTGAATCCGGGCTCAATGAAACTATCGGTATTGAAATAGCAGTATCGACGCTAATTAAGAAAGGATCCGAATGGGCAATGTTGCCAGCGATATCTTCAACTGAAGCAGTTATTCTATGATCGCCATCAACCAAACCTTGATCGGCTTTCAGAGTATACTCCCATCTGCCATCTTTATTTGTTCTGACCTCAGCGATCAGTGCACCATCAATATAGAGTTTAACCGTTGAATAGGGTGCAGCGGTTCCTGTCAGTGCAGGATTCTTTTCATTAATAATATGGTCTGTATTATCAACCCCCGTATCGTTGACCAACTCTATTGTTGGTTTTTGCGTTTGCGTTACGATTTGGAAATTATACGCTGATGAGGAGGCAGTATTACCGGCAATATCTTCTACCTTTACCGTTACGTCATGCGAGCCATCGGATAACGCTGTGGTAAATTGAAAATTCCATACACCATCATCGCCAGCAATAGCCTCGCCACTTAACACACCGTCGACATAGATGGAAACCTTAGCATTAGCTTCAGCCATCCCGGTAAACAACGGCGTATTAATTTTAGTAATCATATCGCCTTTAACGCCAGAATCAGCGCTATCATGCAACATAACAGTAGGGATCGGCGTAAAGCTATCAATGGTAAGCTGATAATCTACAGATGACGTTCTTCCTAAAGGATCGATGGATTCAACCGTAATCTTATAAACATTGTCAGACAGATTTCGGGAAATATCAAAATTCCAGTTACCGTCTGCATCCGCAGTCGTCACGCCTATCGTTTTACCATCGATAAGGATATTTACGGTAGCAAACCTATCCGCTGTTCCCAGTAATGTCAGAGCATTATGTTTATTGGTAATCCAGTCGCCTTTTGCACCGGAATCATCACTGGCATCGAGTTCCGCTTTTGGAGGTACAACTTCAGTTTGAATAGTAAAAGAATATTTAACAGTAGAGGATTTATTACCGGCGGCATCCTGAGAAATGATTTCAATATCATAGGCGCCCTGAAGAAATTTATTACTAAACTGATAATTCCAGGTCCCGTTTGAGTCAACCTCAATGCTGTCATATAATTTGCCATCTCGCATCAATAAGATGGTAGACTTTGGCTCTGCCGTACCGACTAAAGCCGGTAAATCATTCCCTGATAAAATTATACCATTCGGTAAAACAACAAAATCCTCCAAAGAAACCGTCGGAGGTACAGGGGCAACAGTATCGATAACGTAACTAAAGGAAAAATCCTTTTTGTTGCCAGCGACATCTTCAACAGTGAACGTAAGATTGTTAATCCCTTCCACTGAGTCGGAAGTGAAATTGAACGTCCATTCGCCCTTGTCATTCGCTTTAAAAATAACCTCTTCGCCAGTCTCACTATTTATGACACTGATAATAGCATTTGGCTCAGTTTTACCTGTAAAGGTTGGGCGAGTATTGTTAGTAACGTTATCTCCGACAATACCGCTATCATTCGTCGTTTCAATCTCAGCGCTGAAATAGCTGATACGTGTATCAATAGTAAAAGGCAGATTTGCCGTCGCTGAGGTATGTCCGGCAATATCAGTAGCTGTTGCTGTTATATTGTATTCGCCATCCTTGAGCGGCGTAGTAAGCGTATAGCTCCATGTCCCATCTTTAGCAACAATGACCTCACCAAGATGTTTAAGTCCAAGATAAATAGAGACTGTAGAACCGGGTTCCGCCACACCAATAAATGTTGGCAGGGTGCTATTTGTAATGCTGTCATTTTTAATGCCGGAATCACTACTATCATCCAGCTCAATCGTCGGCTTTTCCGGAGCAATGGTGTCGGTTATGATACTATCCGTCGTTTCGTTTTTATTACCTGCTTTATCTACGGCAACGACTTTTATACTATTTTCGCCCTCAGATAATTCATTATCTTTAAATTCATAACTCCAGTTTCCATCTTTATCGACATCAACGCTGGCAACCAGTTTATTATCTACATAAATGTCAACCTTGGCATTCTCTTCCGCCGTACCAACAATTGAAGGCGTCAAGGTCGGCGTTAAGCCCTTATGACCAGACACACTACTTTCAGGCGAAAGTTCAAATGTTGGCTTATCGGTAACGGAATCGATAGTAATGACAAGTTTGGCGCTACCGCTCCCATCAGCAGTCTTGGCCTCTGCCTCCAGATTGTATGTTCCATCAGTCAATGTTTCAGGCGCAGTGAAGGTGAAGTTACCCAAACTATCCGCTACAGCCTGACCGACAGCAATACCATTAATTTTAATAATGACCGTGGCATTGGGAGCAGTGCTACCTACAAACTGAGGTTTGGTAAAATTAGTTATACTATCATCTTTGCTACCGCTGTTACTCTCGGCCGCAAGCGCTAATGTGACTTTAAGCGGCTCTTTAACAGACTCGGCATCGAGCTTATTTTCCTCATTTTTACTGCTATTACTTTTGCCAGTGCTGGTATTTTTATTAATAGGTTGAGGAAGAACTTTTTCAGCATCGTTCTGTTTAGAAGCCTGCGTTGCTTTAGCCTGTGTATTTTGCTGGGAAGCATCGCTTTGCTGAGCCAGATTGTCTTTTGCTACATTGTCAGCCAAAAAGTTCTGCAGCATTTCTTCAATTTGCTTTGACGAGTTCTGTACTTCAAACGCTTCATTGAGCGCTTTTTCTGCAGCCTCCTTAGCTTTCTCAGCTTCTTCCTTCGCCTTATCAGCTTCTTTCTTTGCGTTTTCAGCCTCGTCAAGCTGCTTTTTTAATTCCTCTTCTTCCTTCTTATTTCGTCGTTTGCCATTACCTTTCTTTTCTACCTGAGCAGAATCAACCAATGAGCTGTCAATTCTCTCTAGTTGAATATCTTTTAAATCTACGCTGCCCAGAATTTTAGCGCCAGTAATAGTCTTATCTTTAAATTTAACAGCGAGGTTATTGCCTTTGATACTTGAATAAAGAGCGCCATTGACAATGATCACTGACCCATGCGGCGTGGTAATGTTCATGTCTGGCCCGGAAAGAGAAACTTTTGCGCCTTTGGCATTACCCAAAGAAGATAAATCAATTACAGAATTTTGATCGGCAAAAAACTTTTGTATGCTTTTATTTCCCATAATATTATATTCACTCTCAAGGTGTATCTAATCGTTTAGTATTAACTGGTTCTGAAAAGGCTTTGTCCACGCCTTTCATCAAGGGAGATAACAGGTATTCCATAATGCTGTGTTTTCCGGTAATTACACTGGCGTCAACAGTCATACCTGGTTTTAACCACCGTAAATCATCTTCATTAACATCGAATGCAATAATTACTTTATAATAACGCTGAATTGTTCCTCCGGTATTTTCCTCATAGGAATCAGGGCTAATATTATCGATAGTCGCATTATACGATTTTATCTTTGGTTGGATAATTGACTGCACATCCAGTTTAACGGCTTCATCTACATATATTTGGTCACGGTATTTGGGTAATATTTTCACATCGGCCAGCATAGTCCTTACTTTTGGTTTTATTTCAAAAAGTAAGTCCGCCGCCTGAATCACACCACCATGAGTAGTGGCACTTTTATTGATTTTATAAATTACACCGTCAACCGGTGAATAGATATCCTCCTCATTTATCTGCTTCTCTATTACTTTTAATGTAGAGTTAACAACCTCAAGTTCCTGAAGATTTTTAGATATTATTTTAGATAAAGATAGTCGCAATTCATTATTAAGCGCCTCAATATCATTAACAACCAACTCAATATCATCTTTTTTTAAAGTGATGCTACTTTCAATATCATTAATTTCAGACTTAACTTTTATATACGCCTGTTTCTTGTTAAGAAAATTGGTATATGGGCTAATTCCTTTTTTTACCAGTGGGGAAAGAATATTTATTTCTTCGGCAAGCAATGCGAGTTCTTTTTCTTTCGAACTCAGCTTCTCTTGTAATCCGCTAATCTCAGAATCAAGAGAGGTTTTTTTTAACTCTTTAGCTCTTATCTGACTATGCACTAATTCAATATTCGCTTTTACCTCTTTATTACTTAAAGAACGGGTGCCATCCAGGGTAATCAATCCACTCTCATTTTCTTTATCAAGAATGAAAGATATTTCGTTAACATCTTTATCCAGATACCCTTTTTGAGTTCTATACCTTTGATATTCTTTTTGCAGATCAAGGTTAACGACCTTTGCAAGGAGTTCTCCTTTTTTTACAGTATCACCCTCGGCCACATAAATATCTTGTATCGTCCCTCCTTTAGAAAGAGATATTAACTGAGCATTATCTTTAGTGGTGATAACGCCCTGACCATGAACCACTGAATTAATTTCTATAAAGTAGGTAAGGATAATAATTAAGATCGTCAAAGAAATAATTATCATCATGAGATGATCGCTTTGTCTTCTATTCATTTCATTACATTTAACTCACTTTCAGTATTTCCTTTTAAATAATCCATTAAATGAAAAATCAATGAGAGTTGCTGTAACTTTAAAATATACAGGCTATATTTGCTGTCGATCATGCTTACATATGCCTGAAATGCTTCATTACGGCTTGAAATTAAATCAAGCAAACTTTTTTGCCCTAACTGAAACTCCTGCTCATATAATTCAGTAAGCTGTAACGCGTTTGTATGTGAACGTTCCGCCACTGAGTAAGTCTCTTTTGCAGCGGCGTATCTTGAAAGTTGTGAATCAATGTTATAACGCGTTTTAATCAAAAAATCGTCAATTTGCAGCTTAGCCTGCGAGTAACTTGCCACCATTTTTCTTTCCTGGGCTGAATTTCTGAACCCATTAAAAATGTTGAAACTGACATTGATACCTGTTTTAAATTCATCTTCATAATCACTTTTTTTGGCACTACCGCTCGGGTTATTCTGTACATAGCTGGAAACGAGATCTACAGTCGGAAAATAGGATGATTTTGCGGCATTAATATCTTCGGTCGCGGCTTTTCGGGTATTGACAAGCATCTTATAGTCATCGTTGTATTTCATCACCATGTCCATAAGTTTTTCAGGACTTTCGACAAAGATATATTTTTTGAAGAGGTTGAATTTTTCATCGCTTTGAATCTGATCTGGTGACAAATTCAGACCAGTCATATTCTGCATTTTATACATTTCATCATCCAACATCGACTGATACATAATGCTTCTGGTATTTAATGCATCGATAGATACTTGTACTTTACGCATATCAGATTGCATAGCTACACCGGAAGATACCAGCAGCGAAAAAGTTTCCAGCATCTTTTTATAAAACTCTTTCTCCAGATTTACGCCATCAATCATTTCACGATATTTACTGATGTTGTAATAGGTTGTCACAACCTCCTGAGACACTATATTCTTTGTTTTTTCATAGTCAGTTTTACTATTATCTCTTTCATATTCAGATTTCCTGATATTAGCCCCCCTCACTCCAAAATCCGTTATTCGGTATGATAAGGACACCTTATTTTCAACGTTTCTCTCGGTACCTGACGACTCCTTCCTGTTATTATTAAGGCCAGATGTTAGATCCAGGGTAGGATAAAGTGCTGCCCGTGAAAGATCTAAGTCACTGTTTTTCTTTTCAGTCTCATAATATGAAACAGCAACAGAGGGCTGATGCGTTAATGCGGCATTAACTAAATCTCTTAGAGGAATGACCGGAAGCTCGCTGGCGTATGTACTTTGTGTAATAAAAGCAGTCGTCAGAAAAAACATCTTAATCTTCATTTTTTTCCTCCTTGTTTAACAAACGTTGCTTTACTATTTCCTGGTGCATAGATGTTATTTTTTCCATTAATGGCATATAGGTATCACGGTAGCTAACCATTTCAGCACTAATCTCTTTAGTATTGGCAATAATCTTTTTATCAGTAGCCGATAGATCGGATAGCGCTAAATGAACATTGTTCATATCCTCATCCATTTCTGTTCTCAGCCCATCGAGAGTATGAGAAATATCGGCACTGCCAGCGGCAATATCGTTTATGGTCTTACCATGTGAAAGAGATTCCTGATAACATTTATCAACTGATGCTATTATTGAATCATTCTTTTTGTCTATAATATTTTGTATTGTACTCATTGCCTCCAGTCGTGCATTATTATCAGCAAGCAGGATATTACCTTCAGATAAACGAGAGGTAATTGTTATTACACCGTCAGATAATTTTTTGAGATTTTCGTTACTGCTTACCAGATAACCATCAATCAGCGTAGAAAGTTGTTCCAGTTTTGCTGAGTTATCCAATAGTCGGTTTTGCAAAGTGACAAAGCTATCTGATAGCATCACTCGTTTCTTTTCTTCATCCTGCGTCCGTAAGTTTTCAACTGTCAGGTAGTTATCAAAAAACGCTTTAAACAACTCTTTAAATTCTACAAGCGTCTCTGATTCAACCCGCAGGCTTCGTTGTTTATTATTGGATCTGTTGCTTATGATTTTTAATTTTTTGATTTCCGTAGAAACAAGGGAATAGGAGCTGCGAACAAAAACACTTTGTGAGGTCAGGAGTATGGCGCAAACAACACCATAGATAGAAGATACAAATGCGGTATTCATCCCTTTCAATGGTTCAGAAAGCGACGCTACCATTGTCACGATCATATTGAGTGTATTACTTGCATTATCACCGCCAACATCTGATGGCGAGCTCAATAAATTCCCGATTGAACCAATCGTAATAGACAGACCCGCAAACGTCCCCAACAGGCCAACAAGCGTCGACACATTGCTACAACTCATAATAAATGACAATCGTTGGTTACGGGCGGTAGACACATTGTCATCTAATTCCATCAGCAAATTGAAATCACACTGTTTGGGTTCTCCGGAAAACAAAATCTGATTGAGGTTAGAAAGAATACTATTTTTTCTGCTGGCGTCCTGAGCTATTAATATGTCTTTTGCTGAAATATTTTTAAAAATAGTGAATAATGCACACAAAGAGCCTGTAATATAAATGGCAATAATGACTCCATTGTAAATTGCAGAAACCATAAAGTTATCAAAAACATACTCTCTTATACCGGGAAAAGATAAAGCGGAAAAAGGGAGTATGGCAAGGAAAAAACAGACAAACAAATAGCGGTAATGATTTATATATTTCACTCTGACACCTTTTTATTAATAGTCGTGATAATAGCTTTACTCATTGTACTTGATGCTGCGGAGTTAACACTCATGTCAATAACTACATCAGGATATATCTTCTTAATCTCTTTCATTAAAATAATTCCCCGTTCATATCCCAGTCGTAAAGAGTCAGAGAAAGAGATGTCTGCCTGAGGAATAACCATTTCTATCAATAAATTACTATTGATTTTGTCTTCTAACCAAGCCTTTATTTTATGAGTGTCCTCTTCTGAAAAGCTTCTCAGCCTGCCATGATACGTAATAACAAGCTCATTTTTTGTAGATGTTATATCAATTTTCTGACCATCGGCGATATCGTATACTCCAACCTCCTTACCTGACATTGTAGTCATTCCGTCCGACACATCTTGAGTATTCACTTCCTTATTAACTATTTCATTAGGATTTGAATTGTCATTGGCTCCGCTATTTTGAGCAGTAGATTTAGTCTTATTCTCTATATTTGCTTTATAAACTTTAATTGAGTTGTCATACATAATAATCATATTATTAAGTGCAAACACCAACATAAGAAATATAAAAATGCACAATACCGTAGAGAATGTATCAACAAAACTAGGCCACGGATTACTTTCGTCTTCCATGTTGTCTCCTGATATTACATTGTGAATAAAATGTTTTTGTGGATTAGAAAGGATAAAGGATGCTCAACTTATTCAGAAAGTGAACGCTACCGCCCTTGGCTTCCTGCTACCAATACGCTTTATAGATTTCAGTTTTCCTACATCTCGTAATCAGAAAAATAAAAACAATGACGCCATTTTTATGCGCCCACAACAAAGATGAGTGCTTTAATTAAAAACACTCTTTATTTTTTAATTAGGTAGACATCAATTATTGCACTAACTATATCTTCCCCAATAATAGGTATCGCATAAGCTCTCAGCTCATAAATAAAAAATAGTCATCAGCAAATTAAAACCACTCGCCGATAAATAGATTTGTTAGCTAATCATTGAAACTCTAAATCATTTTAAGGACATATTTCTTTTTAATACGCGTTATAATCATACGTATTTAATAAATTTGCCTCCAGAGGATAAAATGAATTTTCACAATTAAAACATAGGGTCATAGGGACTTCAATATAACTTAAATCATTAAAAATATAATAAGCGGGGAGTAAAAAATCAGAATTGCGTAAAAAAAATACATAAATAAAACCATTTTTTATATAAAGCCAGCTATAAGTAACAAGTTTATCTTCAGCAATTAAAAATAAAGCAAGATGAACATATCATATTTGACCTCATCACAAGCTAAAGCAAACATTTAATTAACTATTGATAATACCGACCATTCTCTAACGTTATTTTATAATATCTTTTTGTTGTCAAAAAATGGCTATAAATTATATATTTTGCAGATGAGATTTCTCTTTCATATTTAAGACAATCCGGGTTATTGCAGTACATTTATGAACTTCGGCTGGATAATGATGTGCCGAGGCGAGTCGGCCAGAGGCGATAAGCGACATTTTTCCGTAAGATATGCGCTTCTCTTTTTTGAAAGGGAGACAAAGACAATAATACCAGGTAAGAAAATGCCTGGTTTACACCAGGCATTTCAGCAGACGAGAACTATAGCGAAAATGCAAATAACGCTTTGAGTTTTTTACCAAAAATCAGAACGGAATGTCGTCGTCAAAATCCATTGGCGGTTCGTTAGACGGCGCTGGCGCGGATTGCTGTGGACGCGACTGCGCGCCGCCGCTGAACTGGTTGCCGCCCTGTGGCTGCTGAGGTTGTTGCGGTTGACCCCAACCCCCCTGCTGCTGACCGCCTGCCGGTGCGCCGCCGCCCTGACGACCACCCAGCATCTGCATCACGCCGCCGATCTGCGGAACGTTAATTTCAGTCGTATAGCGTTCCTGGCCACTCTGATCGGTCCACTTGCGGGTACGCAATTGACCTTCGATATACACCTGAGAACCTTTACGCAGATATTCGCCGGCCACTTCCGCCAGTTTGCCGAACATCACCACCCGGTGCCATTCAGTCTGCTCTTTCATTTCGCCGGTCTGCTTATCGCGCCAGGATTCAGAAGTAGCCAGCGTTAAGTTGGCGACAGCGCCGCCACTCGGCATATAGCGTACTTCCGGGTCCTGGCCCAGATTACCAACGAGAATCACCTTGTTTACGCCTCTGCTGGCCATAATTGAGTCTCCTGAATACGTTTCATAAATAGTGTAAACGCGTGAGTGTACCATTTCCACGTAGCATTTTAATAGCTGCGATGCAGGTTCCAGGTCACTCGCGCGAACCTCATATTGTTGCATACTTTAGCTGAAGATGCATTCCAATACTGTATATTCAAACAGGTTAAATTGTGTCATAATTAGCCGTTTCTGCCGTTTGTCCTTCAAACAAACCAGGCATCCGAGTCTCTACCGGGAAAGGTGAATGGATAAGATCGAAGTTCGGGGCGCCCGCACCCATAATCTCAAAAATATTAACCTCGTCATCCCACGCGACAAACTGATTGTCGTGACCGGGCTTTCGGGTTCAGGCAAATCCTCACTGGCTTTCGACACTCTGTATGCCGAAGGGCAGCGTCGTTACGTTGAATCGCTCTCCGCTTACGCGCGGCAGTTTTTGTCGCTCATGGAAAAACCGGATGTCGACCATATTGAGGGGCTATCGCCCGCGATCTCAATTGAACAGAAATCGACATCGCACAACCCGCGCTCTACGGTGGGTACTATTACCGAGATCCACGACTACCTGCGCCTGCTGTTTGCCCGCGTGGGCGAACCGCGTTGTCCGGATCATGACGTGCCGCTGGCGGCGCAAACCGTTAGCCAGATGGTCGATAACGTGCTGTCACAGCCGGAAGGCAAACGTCTGATGCTGCTGGCGCCGATTATTAAAGAGCGTAAAGGCGAACACACCAAAACGCTGGAAAATCTGGCAAGCCAGGGTTACATTCGCGCCCGTATTGACAGCGAAGTCTGCGATCTCTCCGATCCGCCGAAGCTGGAGCTGCAAAAGAAACATACCATTGAGGTGGTGATCGATCGCTTCAAAGTTCGCAACGATCTTTCCCAACGCCTGGCGGAGTCGTTCGAAACGGCGCTGGAATTATCCGGCGGCACGGCGGTTGTTGCCGATATGGACGATGAGAAAGCGGAGGAGCTTCTGTTCTCCGCCAATTTTGCCTGTCCGATTTGCGGCTACAGTATGCGCGAGCTGGAACCGCGTCTGTTCTCGTTCAACAACCCGGCAGGCGCCTGCCCGACCTGTGACGGCCTCGGCGTTCAGCAATATTTCGATCCGGACCGCGTGATCCAGAATCCCGACCTGTCGCTGGCAGGCGGCGCGATTCGTGGTTGGGATCGTCGCAATTTTTACTACTTTCAAATGCTCAAGTCGCTGGCGGAACACTATAAGTTCGACGTGGATGCGCCGTGGGCAAGCCTCAGCGCCAACGTACACAAAGTCGTGCTGTACGGTTCCGGCAAAGAGAACATCGAATTTAAATATATGAACGATCGCGGCGATACCTCCGTGCGCCGCCATCCGTTCGAAGGCGTGCTACATAATATGGAGCGCCGTTATAAAGAAACGGAATCCAGCGCGGTGCGCGAAGAGCTGGCGAAATTCATCAGTAATCGCCCCTGCGCCAGCTGTGAAGGAACGCGACTGAATCGCGAAGCGCGCCATGTATTTGTGGAAAATACGCCGCTGCCTGCTATTTCCGATATGAGCATTGGCCATGCGATGGATTTTTTCACTAATCTCAAGCTTTCCGGGCAACGGGCGAAAATCGCCGAAAAAGTGCTAAAAGAGATCGGCGATCGCCTCAAGTTTCTGGTGAACGTCGGCCTGAACTATCTCACGCTCTCCCGCTCGGCAGAGACGCTTTCCGGCGGCGAAGCCCAGCGTATTCGTCTGGCGAGCCAGATAGGCGCCGGGTTAGTCGGCGTGATGTATGTGCTGGATGAACCGTCCATCGGTCTGCACCAGCGCGATAACGAACGGCTGCTGGGTACGTTGATTCATCTGCGCAATCTTGGCAATACCGTGATTGTGGTGGAACACGATGAAGACGCCATCCGCGCCGCCGACCATGTGATTGATATTGGCCCCGGCGCGGGCGTTCACGGCGGCGAGGTGGTGGCGGAAGGCCCGCTGGAAGCCATTATGGCGGTACCGGAATCGCTGACCGGCCAGTACATGAGCGGTAAACGCAAAATTGAAGTGCCGAAACAACGCGTGCCGGCAAATCCAGAAAAAGTGCTCAAACTCACCGGCGCGCGCGGCAACAACCTGAAAGATGTGACCCTTACGCTACCGGTAGGGCTGTTTACCTGTATCACCGGCGTCTCGGGTTCCGGTAAATCGACGCTGATTAACGACACGCTGTTCCCCATCGCCCAGCGTCAGTTAAACGGGGCGACTATCGCCGAACCGGCGCCGTATCGGGATATTCAGGGGCTGGAACATTTCGATAAAGTGATCGATATCGACCAGAGCCCGATCGGGCGCACCCCGCGTTCCAACCCGGCGACCTATACGGGCGTCTTTACCCCGGTTCGCGAGCTTTTTGCTGGCGTGCCGGAGTCTCGCGCGCGCGGCTATACGCCAGGGCGATTCAGCTTCAACGTGCGCGGCGGTCGCTGCGAAGCGTGCCAGGGCGATGGCGTCATTAAAGTCGAAATGCACTTTCTGCCGGATATTTACGTGCCGTGCGACCAGTGCAAAGGCAAGCGCTATAACCGGGAAACGCTGGAGATTAAGTACAAAGGCAAGACCATCCACGAAGTGCTGGATATGACCATTGAAGAAGCGCGTGAGTTCTTTGATGCGGTTCCGGCGCTGGCGCGTAAGCTGCAGACGCTGATGGACGTGGGGCTGACCTATATCCGTCTTGGTCAGTCGGCGACGACGCTTTCCGGCGGCGAGGCCCAGCGCGTGAAGCTGGCGCGCGAACTGTCGAAGCGCGGCACCGGGCAGACGCTGTATATTCTCGACGAGCCGACCACCGGCCTGCACTTTGCTGATATTCAGCAGTTGCTTGACGTTCTGCATCAGTTGCGCGATCAGGGCAACACCATCGTGGTGATCGAACACAACCTGGACGTCATTAAAACGGCGGACTGGATTGTCGACCTCGGCCCGGAAGGCGGCAGCGGCGGCGGCGAAATTCTCGTCTCCGGTACGCCGGAAACCGTGGCGGAGTGCGAGGCGTCGCATACCGCCCGCTTCCTTAAACCTATGCTCAAATAACCTTCACGCCGCTTTCCGATTCGCCGGGAAGCGGCATCATTTTTCCTCATCCCACCTCATTGTATCCGTGTTGAGCATTTGTGATTTGCGTGCCGCCTCGCTCTGACATGTGATAGCGCAAACGGTCTGTTATGGAAAACACCATGAAGTTGCCCTACGCAATCACACTACTGCTGTGCCTGTTTTTATCCGCCTGTATACTGCCTGACCGCTTTAGCGCCGTGGCTTTTCAACAACTGACGCTATTACAAGCGCGCTCAACCCGCTTCCTGCAGGACGCGGCGCAAATACCGTGGCAAAAAGAGACACTGCTCAAGGATGACCGCGATATCCGCCAGACATTTTTTCAGGCTGAGCGGGTCGCCCGTCAAGGTGGGGATAAACACCGACTCGATAATCTGGCGCTGCTGAAAAATCACTATTTGCGTCTTTATGCGCGGGTTATACAACGTAAGCAACCACTTACTTACATCCAGGCTGAGAGATACCAACAGCAAAATAATCAGGTCTGGAAATTAGCCATACAGGGTGAGTGTCTGCATTGGGGCGCCCGCTGTACTCAGGGAGAAGAAAATGGCGTCTATTAACGAAATACATTACCTGATGACCACCGCCCGGGCCGAACATCCTGTAGCCTCCTCGGCGATTGCCGAGTTTATCCAGGCGTATAAGCAGGCAAGAGAAGACAGCGACGACGGTATCCGCGAGTCCGCCGCGTTTATCGCCCGCGCGCTTCAGGAACATGCTCGCGGCTGGCTGGACGACGATGATATGATTATTCTGCTGGAAGGACAGCGGGACCTCGCCAGGCTACGCGCCAATAATGCGCAAATCGCCCTCGGCAGCCGTATCCGGTCTACGGTCATCCGCCTCATTGATATCGCCCTGGCGTTGTTGGTCGGCGCGCTATAATCAGGACTGCGGCAACTGCTTGCGTTTATCTTCCGGCAGCGCATTTACCGCCTGTTGATAAGAGGCATCGACCAGATAATAGAGTTGTGAATCCGGCAGCGATCCGTCCAGATAGACCGTGCTCCAGTGCGCTTTATTAAGGTGCCGACTCGGTCGTACATCGCTGTGCTGCTGACGTAACAACTCTGCCAGTTCCGGGCTGGTTTTGAGAGAGGCTGCCGGGCGTCCTTCAACTTCTTTTACCATCGCGAAAAGTACATCTTCCACTTTAATTTGCGTCGCTTTCCAGTCGCTGTGGACGCTCTGCTCTGCGCCAGGTTTTGCCATGCAGTATTGCAGTAATTCCGAAATGGTCATTATCATTCCCCTTGTAGTGTCGCGATGATTTTACGTGGACCGCCGTGAATACGGTGCTCTCCCAACCAGATACCTTGCCATGTTCCTAACTGTAAACGCCCCTGGCGTACAGGCAGCAGCAACGAGACGCCCAATACTGACGACTTAATATGCGAAGGCATGTCATCTGCGCCTTCGTAATCATGTTCATACGCCGCATTATCGGGAACGGTTTTCAGGAAATGGCGCTCCATATCAGCGCGCACGGTGGGATCGCAGTTTTCGTTTAACGTCAGCGAGGCCGAGGTATGTAGTAACAACAGATGCAGCAAACCCGTTTCGACAGGCGGTAAGCCAGACAATTTATCGATAATTTCATCTGTTATCAGATGAAACCCGCGCGGCTTCTCGCTCAGTGTAATGGTGCGCTGATACCACATAGGCTGCTCCTTCCTAAAAACAAACGTCTCCTGAATAGTGTGCAGCAAGTCTGGAAAAGGTAAAAGCCAGCGGGGCAAGTTTGTGCAAAAATCATGCAAAAAAGGAGAGCCTGTCGCTCTCCTGATTTTTAGTACTCCGAGTTGACAATGACTTCCTCGCCAAACGCTCCTGCCTGCGGCAGCGGTTTGTAGGTGGAGTTAGCCGCGCGCAGGATGCGAATACCGCGGATACCACAATCACGAGCCGCGGTAATATCGTTATCCGAATCGCCGTAGAAGATACGCATGTTCTTCTCCTGCAGCCACTGTACTTTCGTATTTTGTTCCGGTTTATCGCCGGCGAAAATCACCGGATTCATATTCGCCGCCGGAATATGGAAGTTATCCGCCAGCGTTTTCGACACGGTTTCCGTTTTCGTCTGACTACGACCAGTGACAAAGTAAATACTGTCGCCACGGCGAACATGCATATCAATGAGCTGTCGGGCCACTTCTTTTGGAATACTGAACTCATCCCAGCCGTTGTTCATTTTTTCCCAAAAGGCCGGATTTTTCAGATAATCGTCGCTGTCCGGGGAGTAGGTTTTCTTTCCGCGCCAGAATCCGGGGCTGGAAAATAACACGGTGTCGTCAATATCAAAGCCGACCGCCATCGGCGGGCGTCCGGTGAGGCTGTTTTCAATCTGGGCGACAGAGACCCAATGGACAGGCGCTTGTTCCGCGAGTTTTGCAACGTTAGTGCCCGGATTGAGCGTCGAAGGGGAAGATACTAACGCATTCGCGGAATGGTTTAGCGTAAACAACAAACAGACGGCACTTAGCGCCAGGGTTATTTTTTTCATACTTTTCCCTTAAAATTCAAAATATTATAATTATTAAGATGAGTCTTTGCTCAAAAAACTATCTGACCATAACGCCAGTAACGGTCAAAAGGAAGGATTATCTGCGGTTTTGTTACGAAAAAAGAGGATGATCACAACAGCTATTGTCAGACCGGAGGGCACTGTTATCGCCGTCCGGCCTGAATATTACATGACAGCGGCAAATGCCTTCGCCACGCGGTGTACATTTGAAGCATTAAGCCCGGCGACACACATGCGGCCACTGGCAATCAGGTAAACGCCAAACTCATCGCGCAACCGCTCGACCTGCTCCTCGCTTAACCCGGTATAGCTGAACATACCGCGCTGCTGTAACAAGTAATCAAAGTTGCGGTCAGGCATCTCCGCCTTCAGCTCCTTCACCAGCGTCTGGCGCATCGATATAATGCGGTTACGCATCGCGTCGACTTCCGCCAGCCAGCCCGCTTTTAACGCCTCATCGCCCAGGACCGTAGCGACCACCTGAGCGCCGAAACACGGCGGACTGGAGTAAATTCGGCGCACCGTCGCTTTTAGCTGTCCCAGAACCCGCGCGGCAATTTCAGCATCTTCACACACCACGGACAGGCCGCCGACGCGCTCGCCGTACAGCGAGAAAATCTTCGAAAAAGAATTACTGACTAACGCAGGTAACCCGGCGCTGGCAATGGCGCGAATAGCGTAAGCATCCTCGTCCATGCCTGCGCCAAACCCCTGATAGGCAATATCAAGGAACGGAATCAGATCGCGCGCTTTCACTATCTCAATCACCGCATCCCATTGCGAAGGCGTTAAATCCGCCCCGGTCGGGTTGTGACAACAGGGGTGCAGCAGCACGATACTGCGCGCAGGTAACGTATTCAGCGTGGTCAGCAGATCGTTAAAACGGATGCCGTTAGTCGCGTCGTCATACCAGGGGTAAGTACTCACTTCGAATCCTGCCCCGGCAAATATCGCAATATGGTTTTCCCAGGTGGGGTCGCTCACCCATACGCCTGCGTCGGGGAAATAACGCTTCAGGAAATCCGCGCCCACTTTCAGCGCGCCGGAACCGCCTAATGTCTGGATAGTAGCCACGCGCTGTTGCTGAAGAACCGGGTGATCGGCGCCAAAGAGCAAAGGCGCGATAGTATGGCGATAAGTATTGAGTCCTTCCATCGGCAGGTACAGCGAAGCGCCATGCGGCTGCGCGTTAAGCCGGGCTTCGGCTTCGGCCACCGTTTTGAGCTGTGGGATAATCCCGTCTTCGTTGTAATACAGGCCAATGCTCAGATTTACTTTGTCGTGACGGGAGTCGTCTTTAAAACGCTCCATCAGTGAAAGAATCGGATCGCCGGCATAGGCGTCAACTTTTTGAAACACGCGATGGTTCTCCAGGTTTACAGAGGGCAGGAAATAACACAATAAACCGGAAGGACGAGAAGATCGAGAGGATGTTGTGGTGGATGCGCATATTGCCGGATGGCGGCGTGAACGTCTTATCCGGCCTACAGCCAATGCGCGAGACAAGCCGGATAAGCGCAAGCGCCACCCGGCCTGCCGCGTATTTAATCAATATACTTCATCGCCACCCTTGAAGTCAGGCGCGTGATAAGTTCGTAAGCACTTACTTTTGTCATTTCAGCGATACGTTCAACCGGCAGACCTTCGCCCCATAAGACCACCGGATCGCCCGCGTTATCCTGCGCGTTTGGCCCCAAATCCACGCAAATCATATCCATCGCCACCCGCCCGACAATCGGGACTTCACGACCATTGACCAGTACTGGCGTACCGGAAGGCGCCGCTCGTGGGTAGCCATCGCCATAACCCATCGCCACCACGCCCAGGCGCGTGTCGCGCTCACTCACCCATGTCCCGCCGTAGCCCACCGGTTCGCCCGCTTTGTGGTCACGCACCGCGATCAAACTGGAGGTTAAGGACATCACCGGCTGAAAACCAAAATCAGGCCCCCAGGGTTTGTGTTCCAGCGGCGATACGCCATACAAAATGATGCCCGGACGCGCCCAGTCAAAGTGAGACTGCGGCCACAGCAGAATACCGCCAGACGCGGCAATAGAGCGCTGACCGGGTTTACCCTGACAGAAGGCATTAAAAATGTCGAGCTGATGTTCGGTAGCGCCGCATTCCGGCTCATCCGCACGGGCAAAATGGCTGACGATATTCACCGGCTGGCGTACATTTTTACAGTGCGTCAGACGCTGGTAGAACGCCTCCGCCTCTTCGGGACGCACGCCGAGACGATGCATACCGGTATCCAGTTTCATCCAGACCGTTACTGGCTCCGCCAGCTCCACCGCCTCCAGGGCGGCAAGCTGCTCCTGATTATGTACGGCGGTATGCAGACATTGCGCGGAAATGGTCGGCAGATCGGCGGCGTCGAAAAAACCCTCCAGCAGCAGGATAGGCTGCGTGATCCCGCCCGCTCGCAGACGTAGAGCCTCTTCAAGACGCGCCACGCCAAAAGCGTCAGCATCAGGGAGCGTTCGCGCGGTCTCCAGAAGACCGTGTCCATAAGCGTTCGCTTTCACCACCGCAACCAGCTTACTGGCAGGCGCCAGTTCACGCAGACGTTGCAGGTTGTGTCGCAGAGCGCGGCGGTTAATGACGACTGTTGCCGCTTGCATTTGAATTCCTTGTTAACAGAATGACGGAGAGTTACTCATCATCGTATTGCGGTCCCGCATAGTTATCGAAGCGCGACCACTGACCATTGAACGTCAGACGAACCGTACCGATAGGACCGTTACGTTGCTTACCAATAATAATTTCAGCAATGCCTTTTAAGTCGCTGTTCTCGTGATAAACCTCATCACGGTAGATAAACATAATTAAGTCGGCATCCTGTTCAATAGAGCCGGATTCACGCAGGTCGGAGTTCACCGGACGTTTATCCGCGCGTTGTTCCAGAGAGCGGTTAAGCTGCGATAGCGCCACGACCGGCACCTGGAGTTCCTTCGCCAGCGCTTTCAACGAGCGGGAAATTTCGGCGATTTCCAGAGTACGGTTATCAGAAAGCGACGGCACGCGCATCAATTGCAGGTAGTCGATCATAATCAGACTTAACCCGCCATGTTCGCGGAAAATACGCCGTGCGCGCGAACGGACTTCTGTCGGCGTAAGACCTGAGGAGTCGTCAATATACATATTGCGTTTCTCCAGCAGAATGCCCATCGTGCCGGAGATTCGCGCCCAGTCTTCATCATCGAGTTGACCGGTACGAATACGTGTCTGATCGACGCGGGACAGCGAGGCCAGCATACGCATCATGATCTGTTCACCGGGCATCTCCAGACTAAAGATCAGTACCGGTTTATCCTGCAACATCGCCGCGTTTTCGCAGAGGTTCATCGCAAAAGTGGTTTTACCCATGGAGGGACGCGCCGCGACGATAATCAAATCCGAACGCTGTAACCCTGCCGTCTTTTTATTGAGATCCTGATAGCCGGTATCCACGCCTGTAACGCCATCGTGCGGTTGCTGGAACAACTGCTCAATACGCGCCACGGTAGCGTCGAGAATCTGGTCGATGCTTTTCGGACCTTCGTCTTTGTTGGCCCGGTTTTCCGCGATCTGGAAGACGCGCGACTCCGCCAGATCCAGCAGTTCGTCGCTATTGCGCCCCTGTGGATCGTAACCAGCGTCCGCAATTTCATGCGCCACCGCGATCATATCGCGGACCACGGCGCGTTCGCGCACAATGTCCGCATAAGCACTGATATTCGCCGCGCTTGGCGTGTTTTTAGACAGCTCCGCCAGATAGGCGAAACCGCCGACGCTGTCCAGTTGGCCCTGCCGCTCCAGCGATTCCGCGAGCGTAATCAGGTCGATAGGACTGCCGCTTTCCTGCAAGCGCCCCATCTCCGTAAAGATATGGCGATGCGGGCGGGTATAGAAATCTTCCGCCACCACGCGCTCGGCCACATCGTCCCAGCGCTCGTTATCCAGCATTAAACCGCCCAACACCGACTGTTCCGCTTCAATCGAGTGCGGCGGTACTTTTATCCCGGCAACCTGCGGATCGCGGTCGCGGGCATCAGTCTGTGGTTTGTTGAAGGGTTTATTTCCTGCCATAGTGAATGGAGTTACCGAGATAGTGATTGGGTCGAAAGATTACCACATTTCTTTTGGAGGAAGCATGGCAACGCGTATTGAATTTCACAAGCATGGTGGTCCGGAAGTGCTTCAGACCGTGGAGTTTACGCCAACGGAACCGGCGGAACACGAAATCCAGGTTGAGAACAAAGCCATTGGTATCAACTTCATCGACACCTATATCCGTAGCGGACTCTATCCGCCCCCGTCGTTGCCTGCGGGCCTGGGAACCGAAGCTGCGGGTGTGGTCAGTAAAGTCGGCAACGGCGTGGAGCACATTCGCGTCGGCGATCGCGTCGTCTACGCGCAGTCAACGCTCGGCGCTTACAGTTCCGTCCATAACGTCCCCGCAGATAAAGCCGCGATTTTACCTGACGCCATTTCCTTCGAACAGGCGGCAGCCTCTTTTCTCAAGGGATTGACCGTTTTTTACCTGTTGCGCAAAACCTATGAAGTGAAACCCGATGAACCCTTCCTGTTTCATGCCGCTGCGGGCGGCGTCGGTCTGATCGCCTGCCAATGGGCGAAAGCGCTGGGCGCGAAGCTTATCGGTACCGTCGGTAGCGCGCAAAAAGCGCAGCGGGCGCTGGACGCCGGCGCCTGGCAGGTAATTAATTACCGTGAGGAGAGCATTGTAGAACGGGTAAAAGAGATCACCGGCGGCAAAAAAGTCCGCGTGGTCTATGACTCCGTGGGGAAAGATACCTGGGAAGCCTCACTGGACTGCCTGCAACGTCGGGGACTGATGGTCAGTTTCGGCAATGCGTCCGGCCCCGTCACCGGCGTGAATTTAGGTATTCTGAATCAGAAAGGTTCCCTGTATGCCACGCGACCTTCACTACAGGGGTATATTACGACGCGTGAAGAACTAACCGAAGCCAGCAATGAATTATTCTCATTGATCGCCAGCGGCGTGATTAAAGTTGATGTGGCTGAAAATCAACGCTATGCGTTAAAAGATGCCCGTCGCGCGCATGAAGTGCTGGAAAGCCGGGCCACACAGGGCTCAAGCCTGCTGATTCCGTAATAGCTCTGCAAAGAAATTGGGCTTCCACCCGGGAAGCCCTTTCTTTTTTTGTTCGGCTGTATGTAGGGTACAGCGCGATGAATTCGTTACCTGCGCAATCATGACAGATTTAATAATCGATTCCTATTTGCCTGTGAGGGCAAAGTTCCAGGTTGTGACGAACCGCTCAATACCTTAGTAAAACCGACGGTTATTGCGCTGATACTGTGGGATTTTTGGCGTTTTTACTGCTTTGATCACCCACACCACAGCCACCGCCAGCAGTAGCCACGGTAACAGCTTGATCATCAGGGCGAACATTCCGCCCAGGAACATGACGGCAGTCGCTACAACCAGCGCGGCCAGAATGCCCAGCAAGGAGACGCCCGTCACCATTAACATCAGAAAAAAGCCAAGCACAAAAAGTAGTTCCAGCATAGTCGCTCCCCATAAAGATGGCATTGCCCGGCGGCACGGCGCTTACCGGGTTTGGTCAGGTAAGCTATTACAAAAATCATGCCAATATTTATGTTTTTGATATATAAAGAAAATACCCTGCAAGACTGCACAGAGCGTGGTGAGATTGACTAATTTTTGGCGAACTTTTAACGCTTGTCTGCTACCAGTTTTAGCGCCTGCTCCAGTACAGCAACATCCGCGCCAGCTTTATGGGCGTTTTCGCTCAGATAGCGACGCCACTGCCGCGCGCCGGGGATGCCCTGGAACAACCCCAGCATATGGCGAGTGATATGCCCCAGATACGCTCCCTGGCTCAACTCACGCTCAATATAGGGATACATCGCGCGAACCACCGCAACCGGGTCGGCATCGGTGGTATCGGCGCCAAAGATCTCCCGATCCACCGCGGCCAGTATACCCGGATTCTGATAAGCTTCGCGGCCAACCATGACGCCATCCATATGGCGCAGATGCTCCTTCGCCTCTTCCAGCGATTTGATGCCGCCGTTAATGGACATGGTCAGGTGCGGAAAATCCCGCTTTAGCTGATAGACGCGCGGGTAATCCAGCGGCGGGATCTCACGATTTTCTTTCGGGCTTAAGCCAGAAAGCCAGGCTTTGCGCGCATGGATAATAAACATCTCGCATTCGCCCTGACCGGAAACCGTATCGATGAAATCACACAGAAACGCATAACTGTCCTGATCGTCAATACCAATGCGGGTTTTTACCGTCACCGGAATCGAGACGACATCACGCATGGCTTTAACACAATCGGCGACCAGTTGCGCATTGCCCATCAAACAGGCGCCAAACATACCATTTTGCACGCGATCGGAGGGGCACCCCACGTTGAGGTTAATTTCATCGTAGCCACGCGCTTCCGCCAGCTTTGCACAATGCGCAAGCTGAGCCGGATCGCTTCCACCAAGCTGTAGAGCGACCGGATGCTCTTCTTCGCTGTAAGCCAGATAGTCACCCTTACCGTGAATAATCGCGCCCGTGGTCACCATTTCGGTGTAGAGCAGCGTCTGGCGAGACAGCAAACGCAGGAAATAGCGGCAATGTCTGTCCGTCCAGTCGAGCATAGGCGCGATGGAGAAGCGATAAGCAGGAAAAGCGGAGGACTGGGTTTCAGGCTGCATGGCGAATAAATAAGCATCCGGTTAAAAAAGGGGCGTTACTATAGCATAACGCTAAACCGGAGGCGTAGCGCCTCCGGTGAAAGCACCTCAGAATGTCATTGTAAGCTGCGCGCCTGCCCCCCAGGTTTCATCTTCGCCGTACAGTCCCATTAAGTCGAGATGCACGCGGTTAAAGGGCGCAAAGCCAAGACCGCCGGTAACCACATTGCTATCGTTATTTTTCACATCCGCACGATACCCTGCGCGCACCGCCAGCCATGACAACGGTCGAACTTCAGCGCCGACACCCACGTACTGTGAATTGTCTTCGCTCTTAAAGCCTTTCGTTTCCGTCAGATCGCCATCGGCGCTTACGGTCAGCAAATCGTTATGCCATGCGATGCCCGCGGTAACCAGGGGGCGGATTTGGTATGTATCTTTGTAGTTGGTGGTTTCTCCCGTCATACCATTAGTGATGTAAATATCTTTCGTATCGATATCGCGAGATACCAGATTTTGCCCGCTCAGCCCCAGCGTCCAGTTTTCACCGATATCGGCAGCAAGCCCCGCATCAATGTTAAAACCCGTATCATCATTGCGATAACGGCTGCTATTCCAGTCGCTACTGTCGTAGTTATAAATTGAGGTGGTGTAGTTATAGAGCCAGGTTTTTTGCAGTTTTGGCGTAACGCCAATGGAAACAGGCACCTCGCCCACCACAAACTGCTTCGCCAGCGCAATACCGTAGTCAGATACAATCGCTACCCGCCCCGACGCGGTAGAGTTTAAATGCTTTGTAATTTCGTCAGACCCCAATAAAGCAGCGCGTCCTGCTTCACGAAGCGCAACACGTTCATCATGCTGGATATCGCGCAGATACTGAATATCGTTCTGATCAATGGACGAACTCACGCGCCCATGCGCATAACCTTTGGCGATAAACGCCACGGAAAGCGTTTGCCCTGGAATACTTACCGCCAACCCGGCGCCGGCATTGGCGCGAGCGGTTTTTCCGTTGAGATATTCCAGCTCATCGGCCAGGTCGCGCGCGGCGCCCTGAAATTGATTCAGCACGCCTCGCGGATTGAGCAGAATTTGCCCCAGCGTAAGGTTATCGACGACCTCATCGTAGTAATCCACTTTATCGCTGATATCGTCAATTTCATCCTGGAGATTGTCTTTATCCGTAATCTGGACGCCGACCGCAGGAAGGACAACAGTGATATTGTCTTCCGGTTTGGCTTTTGCCAGTAACGCCGGATTTAATAGTACTCCGCTGCCATAATTCGCGGACGCAACGCCCGTCCCGCCCATTGCGTCATTACGCGCTTCCGTCCAGGTATTGGCGGCGCTCGCCTGCTTTGCCATAAAAAGCGAGACCGCGATAGCAATCAGTGAAAGTTTGACGTTTTTGTTCACAGTTAGCCCATCTTATTATCAGGTGAAGTAATCCCTCCGCCACGCTTTACCGGACAGAGGCGAACTATTGCTGTGAAATAGTGATGTTAAATCCTGTTGTTATAATATCGACCCTCATTAGGTATAGATGAGAATACTGGCGCGGAAAAGCTTAGCAGGCGATATATTGTCGCGGGGTAATTTCAGAGTTTTAAGCAGCTCGTGGTAAAGTAACGGATTAGACTTTCATGCCATTCGAGGTGCTACATGGAAAAGACCACAACGCAAGAGTTACTGGCGCAAGCTGAAAAACTCTGCGCGCAGCGCAACGTGCGCCTGACGCCTCAGCGCCTCGAAGTGCTGCGCCTGATGAGTCTGCAACAGGGTGCCATCAGCGCATACGATTTGCTCGATTTGCTGCGCGAAACGGAACCACAGGCCAAACCGCCCACCATTTACCGCGCGCTGGATTTTTTGCTCGAACAGGGTTTTGTCCATAAAGTGGAATCCACCAATAGTTATGTGGTTTGCCACCTGTTCGACCAGCCGACGCACAGCTCGGCCATGTTTATCTGCGATCGTTGCGGCGTGGTGAAGGAAGAGTGTGCCGAGGGCGTGGAAGACATCATGCATATGCTGGCGGCTAAAATGGGCTTTGCGCTACGACATAACGTTATTGAGGCGCACGGTCTGTGCCCTGCGTGCGTAGAAGTGGAAGCGTGTCGCCATCCGGGCGACTGTGGTCACGATCACTCGGTGCTGGTGAAGAAAAAACCGCGTTAGCCTGAACGGAAAAACGGGCGGCAGTAGAGAGGGGCACGCCCGCATTCATAAGCAAACAGTGGGAAGCACATCCATGTACTCCTGGTAGGGGAAAACATATTACCAGCGATAGTTGTTACGGGTTTCCCAGTCAACAACCTCTTTTTCCGCCTGATCTTTTTGGTAACCGTAACGCTCCTGGATTTTACCTACCAATTGGTCGCGTTTACCTTCGATAACGGTCATATCGTCATCGGTCAGTTTGCCCCATTGTTCTTTCATTTTACCTTTAAACTGTTTCCAGTTACCGCCGGCTTCGTCTTTATTCATCATCTTGTCCTCATCATTCGGTTAGGAATAGCAGGTGTTATTCGCCCAAATGCACTGCAATTTCTGCTGGACGTGATAATAATTGTAGGCAGGAATTCGGCCTTCGGTTTTATATTCAGAATTTTTAACCGTCACGATCTGGCAAACCATGTACCCTCGCGCCAGTGACGACGCCAGATAAGGCTCAACGACAGACCGCGAAGCGCCAGGAACACGGTTAATGCCAGCCATAAACCATGATTTCCTAATACCGGCAGGGCGAAGAGCGTCAGCGCAAATCCTCCCGCGGCGACTGCCATGCTATTGCGCATTTCGGCGGCGCGCGTCGCGCCAATAAACATACCGTCGAGCAGATAGCACCATACGCCCACCAGCGGTAATACCACCTGCCAGATAAGATACCGATCCGCCAGTAGCTGTATTTGCGGCAATGAGGTCAGTAACGCGACAATATGTTCGCCTGCCAGGGCATAGACCGTGGAAAACAACAAGGCCACAATTCCTGACTGACGACACGCCGCTCGCCAGACGTCCAGTAGCTTGCTACCGTCACGCGCGCCGTAAGCCTGACCGGAGTGCGCCTCCACCGCATAAGCAAAACCGTCCAGCGCATAGGCCGTAAAGGTGAGTAAGGTCATCAGGACTGCATTTACCGCGATAATATCGCTGCCCAGCCGCGCGCCTGACACCGTAATGGCGCCAAAACAAAGCTGAAGGAGCAATGAGCGCAGCATGATATCGCGATTGAGCGCCAAAAGGCGGCGCACGTTGCCGCGCCAGGCCTGTTTTAGCATATCCAGCGACACACCGCGGAGATGGAGAACTTTACGTACCATCATGAGGCCGATCAGTAATGTGGCATATTCTGCGATGACCGTCGCCAGGGCGGCGCCCTGCACGTTCATATGAAGCCCCATTACCAGCCACAGGTCGAGCGCGATGTTGAGGATATTGCCCACGACCAACAAGATAACCGGCGCCCGCGCATACTGAACGCCTAACAGCCAACCGAGCAGTACCAGATTCGCCAGTGACGCAGGAGCGCTTAGCCAACGAATTTCAAGGAAGCGTCTCGCCTGCACCAGGACAGCGTCGTTCCCGCCGACAATATGTAAAGCCAGCTCGATAAGCGGCGTGCGAAATAGCACAATCATCACGCCTGCGCCCAGTGCCAGCAATAACGGTTGAATGAGCGTCCGGGCTAACGCCTGCGGATTTTTGGCGCCAAATGCCTGCGCCGTTAGGCCGGTGGTGCTCATACGTAGAAATAGCAGCAGCATGAAAAGAAAGCTGGTGGCAGTCGCGCCCACCGCCACGCCGCCCAGGAAAACCGGGCTGTCCAGATGACCAATCACCGCCGTATCGACCAGCCCCAGTAAGGGGACGGTGATGTTAGAAAAAATCATCGGCAGCGCGAGACGCCAGAGAGCTTTATCAGAGGAGGTAAAAAGCGGCATGGAGAAAAGCCTGACAAGGAGTTAAACGAAACGAGCGCATTGCCGGATGGCGACGTAACGCCTTATCCGGCCTACAAATTAATCATCTCAGGAACTGCATTCCCGTAGGCCTGATAAGCGCAGCGCCATCAG
Organism: Salmonella sp. A7; assembly: GCF_020181675.1. NCBI lineage: Bacteria > Pseudomonadati > Pseudomonadota > Gammaproteobacteria > Enterobacterales > Enterobacteriaceae > Salmonella > Salmonella sp. A7. The sequence continues at coordinate 4,278,627 of NZ_CP084001.1, forward strand.
GCTGCACGATTGCCGGATGACGGCTTACAAGGAGATCAAAAAGAGATTACAACCATTCCCCGTTGCGAATGACGCCTACCGCCAGCCCTTCAATCGTAAAGCTTTGTTCGCGCAGATCCACCACTATCGGTGTAAACTCGCTGTTTTCCGGCAGCAGCTCCACTTTATTGCCCTGCTTTTTCAGGCGTTTTACTGTCACTTCATCGTCAATGCGAGCGACAACCACCTGGCCATTACGGACGTCCTGCGTTTTATGTACCGCCAGCAAATCCCCATCCATAATACCGATGTCTTTCATCGACATTCCGCTCACGCGCAGCAGGAAATCGGCGCTGGGTTTGAACAGTGAAGGATCGACCTGGTAATGGCCTTCAATATGCTGCTGCGCCAGAAGCGGTTCACCCGCCGCGACACGCCCGACAAGCGGTAATCCGTCCTCTTCTTCCTGTAACAGACGGATACCTCGCGATGCGCCGGAAACGATTTCAAGCACCCCTTTGCGCGCCAGCGCTTTAAGGTGTTCTTCCGCAGCGTTTGGGGAACGGAACCCCAAACGCTGCGCGATTTCCGCACGCGTCGGTGGCATACCTGTCTGGCTGATGTGATCCCGGATGAGATCAAACACCTCTTGTTGCCTGGCCGTTAACGCTTTCATTCCGCCCCCTGGGTGTATATACAGTCATGCTGTGAGTATATACAGTTAAAGGTGATTTTGGAACCACAAACGGCGCAAAAAACAAGAGATTTATAAAATTTGGAACCTTTATCGAAAATGTGACCATAACAGGATGCCCCAGGTCATCAGGGCAACGAAAATAGACAGTAGCACCGCGGCCGATCCCATATCTTTCGCACGGCCGGAAAGCTCATGGTATTCAGAACCGATGCGGTCCACGACCGCTTCAATAGCACTGTTGAGGATTTCAACAATCATGATAAGTAAAACGGAACCTATCAATAACACACGGGTAATCGCATCCACATCCAGCCAGCAGGCGATGATGACGCCCAGCAATACCGCGATACTTTCCTGGCGAAACGCCGCTTCGTGAGTCCATGCGGCGCGAAATCCTTTCCAGGAATATCCTGCCGCTTTGATAATTCTGGTGAATCCAGTGGTATTATTGGCCATCAAAAGAACCTTTTTACATTATTAACGTCAATGACATTATACGGTTGCCCTGCACGATTCGGACTGCCGTAACGCAGCGCGAAGTATGACGGGATACAACAGAAATTCGCTAAACTTTCTGATATCCTTGCACCGCATTTGCATTATTAACCAGAGGCTTTACATCGTTTATGTCCGGCTGGCCACGAATTTACTACAAATTACTGAATTTACCATTAAGCATACTGGTAAAAAGCAAGTCTATTCCGGCGGAACCCGCCCAGGAATTGGGGCTCGATACTTCTCGCCCCATTATGTATGTCTTGCCATACAACTCAAAAGCGGACTTACTGACGCTGCGGGCTCAATGTCTGGCGCACGATCTTCCGGATCCGCTGGAGCCGCTGGAGATCGACGGCGCGCTGCTGCCACGCTATGTATTTATTCACGGCGGACCGCGTGTCTTTACCTATTACACGCCAAAAGAAGAGTCGGTGAAACTTTTTCACGATTATCTCGATCTGCATCGGAGTAATCCGGCTTTGGACGTGCAGATGGTGCCCGTTTCCGTGATGTTTGGCCGCGCGCCGGGTCGTGAAAAGGGAGAAGATAACCCGCCTTTACGTATGCTGAACGGCGTACAGAAATTCTTTGCCATCTCCTGGCTAGGTCGCGATAGCTTTGTCCGATTCTCGCCGTCCGTCTCATTGCGTCGTATGGCTGATGAACACGGCACCGATAAAATCATCGCGCAGAAGCTGGCTCGCGTGGCGCGTATGCACTTTGCTCGCCAGCGCCTGGCGGCGGTTGGCCCACGCCTGCCCGCCCGTCAGGATCTGTTTAACAAACTGCTGGCCTCGAAAGCGATCGCTCGCGCGGTAGAAGACGAAGCGCGCAGTAAGAAAATCTCTCATGAAAAAGCGCAGCAAAACGCCATTGCGCTGATGGAAGAGATCGCGGCGAACTTCTCTTACGAGATGATTCGTTTGACCGACAGGATTTTGGGGTTTACCTGGAACCGACTGTACCAGGGGATTAACGTGCATAACGCCGAGCGCGTACGCCAACTGGCGCACGACGGGCATGAAATCGTCTATGTGCCCTGTCATCGCAGCCATATGGACTACTTGCTCCTTTCTTATGTGCTGTATCACCAGGGACTGGTTCCGCCGCACATTGCCGCCGGTATTAACCTTAATTTCTGGCCCGCTGGCCCGATTTTCCGTCGTCTGGGCGCGTTCTTTATTCGTCGCACCTTTAAGGGGAATAAACTCTATTCCACCGTCTTTCGCGAATACCTGGGCGAGCTGTTCAGCCGCGGCTACTCGGTTGAGTATTTTGTCGAAGGAGGACGTTCGCGTACCGGACGTTTGTTAGACCCGAAAACCGGCACCCTGTCGATGACTATACAGGCGATGCTGCGCGGCGGTACCCGTCCAATTACGTTAGTGCCTATTTACATCGGCTATGAGCACGTCATGGAAGTGGGAACCTATGCGAAAGAGCTGCGCGGCGCGACAAAAGAGAAAGAGAGCCTGCCGCAAATGCTGAAAGGCTTGAGCAAGCTGCGCAATCTGGGTCAGGGCTACGTTAACTTTGGCGAACCGATGCCGCTCATGACGTACCTGAACCAGCATGTGCCGGAGTGGCGCGAATCTATCGACCCTATAGAGGCCATACGCCCAGCCTGGCTGACGCCGACGGTAAATAGTATCGCCGCCGATCTGATGGTGCGTATTAACAACGCTGGCGCGGCAAACGCGATGAACCTGTGTTGTACCGCGCTGTTGGCGTCGCGTCAGCGCTCGCTCACCCGCGAGCAGCTCACCGAACAGCTTGATTGCTATCTCGATCTGATGCGCAATGTCCCTTATTCCACAGACTCAACCGTTCCTGCCGCCAACGCTGGTGAGCTCATCGCTCACGCGCTGCAGATGAATAAGTTTGAGGTCGAGAAAGACACCATTGGCGATATCATCATTCTGCCGCGCGAGCAGGCGGTGTTGATGACCTACTATCGTAACAATATCGCGCATATGTTGATTATGCCTTCGCTGATGGCGGCGATTATCACCCAGCATCGTCGCATTTCGCGTGATGCGTTGCAGCAGCATGTTGAAGCGCTCTATCCGATGTTAAAAGCGGAGCTGTTCCTGCGCTGGGAGCGCGAGGAGTTAGCCTCGGTCATTGACGCGCTGGCCAGTGAAATGCAGCGTCAGGGGCTAATTACCCTGCAGGATGATGAACTGCATATCAACCCGGCGCATTCCCGTACGCTGCAACTGCTGGCGGCAGGCGCGCGCGAAACGCTACAGCGTTATGCCATTACGTTCTGGCTGTTGAGCGCCAATCCGTCCATCAACCGCAGTACGCTGGAGAAAGAAAGCCGTACCGTGGCGCAACGTCTGTCTGTCCTGCACGGTATTAACGCGCCGGAGTTTTTCGACAAAGCGGTGTTCAGTTCACTCGTGTTGACGCTACGGGATGAGGGTTATATCAGTGATACGGGCGATGCCGAACCGGCAGAAACGATGAAGATATATCAGATGCTTGCCGATCTGATTACCTCTGATGTCCGTCTGACGATTGAAAGCGCGACGCAGGGCGAGTAAGCCAGTGCCTGAAATGCCCGATGGCGTAAGCTTATCGGGCAACTGATATGACGTATTGAAAATTTTGGCTTTGTAGGCCGGGTCCGCCCGGCATGACATCAGAAGTGCCAGTAACTCATCGCCAGCCCTAAAAATAGCACCAGGCCAACGTAGTTATTGTTCATAAAGGCTTTAAAGCAGGCTTCACGTTCACGGTTCGCAATCAGTTTTTGCTGGTAGACAAACAGCGCGCCCGCCACCAGCACAGACCAGTAATATCCCCATCCCAGACCATTCAACCAGCCGATCAGCGCCATTAACGCCATGACGCCAAGCTGCAGAATCCCGATAATCAATGTGTCATAACGACCAAACAGGATCGCCGTCGATTTAATGCCTATCTTGATATCATCATCTCTGTCGACCATCGCATATTGCGTATCGTAAGCCACCGCCCAGAGAATATTGGCGAGGAACATCAGCCAGCAGCTCAACGGCAGGGATTCGCTCACCGCGGCGAACGCCATGGGGATTGACCAGCCGAAAGCGGCCCCCAGCACGACCTGCGGCAGGTGGGTGTAGCGTTTCATAAAGGGATAAACCCAGGCCAACGCCAACGCCGCCACGGAAAGCAGAATCGTCATGGCGTTCAGCGTCAGCACCAACAGAAACGCCAGCAGCACCAGCACCACAAACAGGTTGCGCGCTTCTTTCTCTGTCACGGCGCCGCTGGGTAAAGGCCGGTTGACCGTACGTTTTACATGTCCGTCAAATTTACGATCGGCGTAATCATTTACCACGCAGCCCGCCGCGCGCATTAACCACACGCCAGCGACAAAAACCGCCAAAATCCACAGCTGAGGCATACCCGGTGTCGCCACCCATAGCGCCCAAAGCGTCGGCCAGAGCAGCAGCAACGCGCCAATAGGCTTATCTGTACGCATCAAACGGTGAAACGCCAGCAGCTTACTCTGCGTCAGACTCCACTCCATCTTTATCTTCCTCTCAGTACAGCGGCGATGCAGGTAAAAAAAGCTCGGTAAGCAACAGCGGTTTTCCGCTCAACCGCAGTCGAGAGCGGCGCCCCCACAGCGTTGCATCGCGTCCAATTTCAATAAAATCGCGGGTCAGTGTCGATGATGTAAATAGATAACGTCCAAGCGGGGTTTTACCCAGATGTTGTAAGACCTGTTCAGGTCCGCACAGCGTGGATTCCGGTACCACGGTACGTCCGGCAAGCCAGGGCTCGCCGTCAGCGCAAAGCAGTATCTCACGTAACCAGTAGCGGGATTCGGATGGCAGTAAACCTGATGCTTCCTCGACCTCGCTTTGGTCGACAAACGCTTCCCGAATCAGCGTCACGCTTACCCGCTTTCCCAGTTGCTCAAAACGTTTAGTCATAGAATCTTCCAGCAACAGCCAGTCCAGCAAATGGGGTTCAAGCGCAGGAATCGCATCAAAATAGCGCAGCGCACGCAGTTGCGTTAACGCAGGGTGTGACATGCCTTACTCTCCGATTCATAACCTAAAGTCATTGTATCTCAGAAAAGACATTACGGGGGGCGCAATCACAATTAAGTGATCTGTTGCGCAACAAAAAAATAACAATTCGCATGAAATGACAAAAAAAAGGTGCGCCAGGAGACGCACCAGTTGCTGCAAAATCAGCACTGTGGGGAAACAATTACCCCTTGCCTTTTACACTGCTGATAAAGGTGGAACGGGCAGATGTCGATCCCAGACGTTCGGCCTCATCAAGCAGTTTCAGCGCTTTATCGACGTCGCCTTTCGCTACGGCATCCTTAATCGCTTTATTAAAGTAGCTTTCCGTATCGTTCAACATCGGTTCGCTTTTCTTCGGCGCGACTGGCGCTGGCGCAGCGACCGGCGCGGCGGTATTGCCTACCGTTACCGGCCCGGTACCGGACGAGCCAAACAACGGCCCGACCAATACGCTGGAGCTACTGTTGGTTTTCACCTTCAGTTTCACCACGCCGTCAGTGGTATGGCGAGCAACTGGATCGGGAATATCCGGGATAGAGTTACCGACGCCTTTGGCATAGGCTTTTGCCGGATCGAGCAGCGTAGTAGTTTGCTGAAGATCTTTTTCGGTCGTAAACACCAGAACATAGAGTTTCTGCTGCCCCAACGCAGGCGTCAGGCGCATCACGCCTTCCAGCCGGTCTGCGCTCATGACGCCCGGCTGCTGATAAGTAAAGTAACTGCTGGGGAAGAACGCCGAAGGCGTCATATTTTGGTCAAGAATCAACACGTTTGGCGCAAAAACGCTGGCTTGCTTATTGACCTCGCTGGTCAGAGTTAATGTCAGCTCGCCGATATTCGCCGGAACGCTATAAGCGGCGACCGGGCCGGTAATGCCGGCGACGTCAAGGCGCTGGCCGCCCGTCGCCAGTTGGGTAGACTGCGTTTTTGACTGATCTACAGGCGTCCAGGTTAATTGCTGTAGCGCAGCAGCAGGAATAGCGGGCGCGGCGCTGGTATTTTGCGGTACATAGTTCACTTCCGCCAGGCTGATACCCGGCACGCTGGCGAACAGCCCTGCGGTTAAACAGAGGGCGACGAGACTTTTCTTCATTTTCATTATTCTCACCTCAATAAGGCGGGTTCAGCGGTAGCCAGGCAATAGCGCGCCAACCCAAACATATCGCCGAATGGCGGCTGGCGCCTTATTCGGCTTACAAGCATCATCAGACCTGATGTTTCAGAGGGGCTTGCGCCCCTCGTTACGTCAGATGACCATCGTATTACCACCAGATTTCCATCTGGGCGCCGAAGGTCCACTCATCGCTATCGCCACGGCTGTTGGTGGAAATGCCGGAGTTAGTCGCTGCGGCATAACGGGAAATGTTATCGCCGTCTTTGATATAGCCCCATTTCTCATCCCATTTCGCGTAGGTGGCGAAAATACGGATAGCCGGACGCGACCAGATGCTGTCGCCCGCCTGCCACTGTTGCGCCAGGGTGATTTTATATTGATTGTTACGATCGCCGGTCTGCTGAGATTTCACGTTGTCGTAGCCGACTTCCAGCAGGGTACTCATGATTGGCGTCCACTTGTACATTGGACGTACGCCCACGGTCCACCACTCAGTACCCAGGTTATTATCCCAATCGATATTCTGGTACATACCGACGTACATCAAATCCCATTTATCACCAAGCGAGATGGCGCCATGATCCAAAATACGCCACATATCGCCATTATTATTGATGACCTTATTGGCATAATTAATTTTGGTTCCATCAGGCAATTCTTCAGTGAAAGATGAAGAACCGTCGGAACCACGCGCCTGGCCTTTACCCTGCGTGGTCATGGCATCGGTGGCATATTGCACGACAAACTTGTTATAGCCTTTCAACATGCTTTGCGTGTGTTCGGCGGTGAACATCCAGCCGTCTTTCGATGCCCCATCAGCCAGCTTATAACCATCGGTCGTATTGGCGCGGCCGTAATCAACGCCCAGCTCCAGTACGCCGTCCGGGTTCGTTTGCAGACCAGCCAGACGTACGTCAAAGACGTCGTTAGCGGTATCTTTCACTTCATCATAAATATTCTGGCTGCTGAAGGTGTAAGAGCCGCCCGCTTCAGTAGAGCGGGTCGCCGCCAGTGAAAGCTTACCGAAGCCCAGATCGATATTTTCGATACCCGCGCCAGGACCTGAAATATCCCAGTAGTAGAAGTCGATCATGTGTACGTCATGACGCTGATAGAAGCGCTTACCGGCCCAGATGGTAGAGCCCGGCAGCCATTCAATCAGGTTTTTACCCTGCACGTTCGCTTCGCGGAAGGCGGGATCGGTCGACTCCCAGTCGTTCTGCTGGTTAACCGAATAGGCGACGTTGGTGTCGAAATAGAAGCTCTTATCGCCCTCTTTCCACACTTCCTGGCCCAGTTTCAGTTCCGCATAGGTTTCACATTCGTTACCGAGACGGTATTTACTTTGTGCACCGGTCACCTGGAAACATTGTTGTTCGCCGCCGCTTCCCGTCCAGCCAATACCGGAACGGGCGTAACCGTGGAAATCGACAGCCATTGCCTGAGCGGACATTACGCCCGCTGCGACAGCAACCGCCAGAGGGAGTTTGCGCAGAGTAATCATCATTCTATCTCCTGAGATCATTGCTTTTCTTTAAACGCTGCCACCTTCTAAAACTGCGAATGGTTTTGCGTTTCGTTTTTTTATGGAGGCCTTAAACACCCGGCTCTTGATGCAGACGACGACATGCGCTGCCATCCTCGCGGAACAGATGACAGCGCTCTGGCGGCAGGCCGATAGCGAATGTGGCGCCCTCTTCTACCAGCACCACGTCATTCTGGCGATAAACCAGGTTTTGACGGATGGCGGGGATCTGGATATGAATTTGTGTTTCGTGCCCTAACTGCTCGACCACCTGGACTTCACCTTCCAGGGTGACATCGGCGATATCGCTCGGCAGCAGGTGTTCCGGCCGAATGCCTAAAGACATATTGGCGCCGACCTGCACGCCGCGACTTTCGACCGGCAGCCAGATTTGCTGGCGATTCGGCAGTTCGACTTGGACTTGTTCAATCGCGGTGGCGGTCACTTTCACCGGCAGGAAGTTCATCTTCGGCGAGCCGATGAAGCCCGCGACAAAGCGGTCCGCCGGATAGTGGTACAGCTCCAGCGGCTTACCGACCTGCGCGACGCGACCGGCGTCCAGCACCACGATTTTGTCGGCCAGCGTCATCGCCTCGACCTGATCGTGGGTGACGTAAATCATCGTGCGGCCCAGACGTTTATGCAGGCGAGAAATTTCAATGCGCATCTGCACGCGTAGCGCGGCGTCCAGGTTAGAGAGCGGTTCGTCCAGCAAAAACACACGCGGCTCCGCTACCAGCGTGCGGCCAATCGCTACGCGCTGACGCTGACCGCCGGAAAGCGCTTTTGGCTTACGTTCCAGCAGATGCGCCAGTTGCAGCACTTCCGCCACCTGGTTGACGCGTTGATTCATAACCTCTTTTTTGGCGCCCGCCAGCTTGAGGCCGAAAGACATGTTTTCTGCAACGGAGAGATGGGGATAGAGCGCATAAGACTGGAATACCATGCCCACGCCGCGCTCGGCAGGCGGAATATCATTCATACGGGTTTCCCCGATAAACAGGTCGCCACTGGTGATGGTTTCAAGCCCGGCGATCATACGCAGCAAGGTCGATTTACCACAGCCTGACGGTCCGACAAACACCACGAACTCCCCGTCATGGATATCGAGGTTAATATCTTTCGATACCACCACGTCACCCCAGGCTTTCGTTACATTTCGTAGCTGTACGCTCGCCATGCCCTTCTCCCTTCGTTACAACCTGTCATTGACAGCAACATTCATGATGGCCTGACTATGCGCGATCCCTGACTGGGGTAAATCCTCCACCCCCCGGCTTTTTTATGGGGGAGGAGGCGGGAGGATGAGGGCACAGCGCCTGAGACCACGGGCGCGGGCAGAAAAGGAATTTCGTGATGCCGCCCGCAAAAATCGGCGTGTTTTTATGTGCGCCAGCACGCATTACTCACATTTATGTAACACAGATCACATAAAGCCGGGGTGGGGCGTAGGGGCGGGGAGGATGGAAAGAGGTTGTCGTATAAAGAAACTAGAGACCGTTAAACCACCTCTGTGTACATCACCAAAAAGGATGGGAGATATGAAGATTAAAACTGGCGTAGGCATCCTCGCATTATCCGCACTTACGACGATGATGATTTCCGCCCCGGCTCTCGCCAAAATTGAAGAAGGTAAACTGGTTATCTGGATCAACGGCGACAAGGGCTATAACGGTCTGGCCGAGGTCGGTAAAAAATTTGAGCAAGACACCGGCATTAAAGTGACCGTTGAGCACCCGGATAAGCTGGAAGAGAAATTCCCGCAGGTGGCTGCCACCGGCGACGGTCCTGACATTATCTTCTGGGCGCACGACCGTTTTGGCGGCTACGCGCAGTCTGGTCTGCTGGCGGAGGTCACTCCGGATAAAGCGTTTCAGGACAAACTCTATCCGTTCACCTGGGATGCGGTACGTTATAACGGCAAGCTGATCGCCTACCCCATCGCCGTTGAAGCCCTCTCCCTGATTTATAACAAAGACCTCGTCCCGAACCCGCCGAAAACCTGGGAAGAGATCCCGGCGCTGGATAAAGAACTAAAAGCGAAAGGGAAGTCGGCGATAATGTTCAACCTGCAAGAGCCGTATTTCACCTGGCCTTTGATCGCCGCTGACGGCGGTTACGCGTTCAAATTTGAAAACGGCAAGTATGACGTGAAAGACGTTGGCGTCGACAACGCCGGCGCGAAAGCGGGTCTGACTTTCCTGATCGATATGATCAAGAACAAAAATATGAGCGCCGATACCGATTACTCCATCGCCGAAGCAGCCTTCAATAAAGGCGAAACGGCAATGACCATCAACGGCCCGTGGGCATGGTCGAACATCGACAAGAGCAAAGTCAACTACGGTGTCACCCTGCTGCCGACCTTCAAAGGCAAACCCTCGAAACCGTTCGTCGGCGTGCTGAGCGCGGGGATTAACGCTGCCAGCCCGAATAAAGAGCTGGCGAAAGAGTTCCTCGAAAACTACCTGCTGACCGATCAGGGTCTGGAAGCGGTGAACAAAGATAAACCGCTGGGCGCCGTGGCGCTGAAATCTTTCCAGGAGCAGTTAGCGAAAGACCCCCGTATCGCCGCCACCATGGATAACGCCCAGAAAGGCGAGATCATGCCGAATATTCCGCAGATGTCCGCCTTCTGGTATGCGGTACGTACGGCTGTGATCAACGCCGCCAGCGGCCGTCAAACCGTGGATGCCGCGCTGAAAGATGCACAAAGCCGTATCACTAAGTAATGCCGCGAGCCTGTGCCGGATGGCGGCATAAATGCCTTATCCGGCCTACAACACACCGTAGGCCTGATAAGCGCAGCGCCATCAGGCACATCTCCGGCCAGGAAGTTTCAACGCTGTAGAGGAAAACCCCCATGGATGTCATTAAAAAGAAACACTGGTGGCAAAGCGACCAGCTTAAATGGTCAGTAATTGGTCTGCTGGGCCTGCTGGTGGGTTACCTTGTAGTTTTAATGTACGTACAAGGGGAGTATCTGTTCGCCATCATGACGCTGATTTTAAGCTCTGCTGGCCTGTATATTTTCGCAAATCGTAAAACCTACGCCTGGCGCTACGTTTACCCTGGCCTCGCCGGCATGGGGCTGTTTGTGCTATTCCCGCTGGTGTGCACCATCGCCATCGCCTTTACTAACTACAGCAGCACCAACCAGCTCACCTTTGAACGCGCCCAGCAAGTGCTGATGGACCGTTCTTATCAGGCGGGAAAAACCTATAACTTCGGTCTTTACCCGGCCGGCAACGAGTGGCAACTGGCCCTCACCGACGGAGAAACGGGCAAACATTACCTGTCTGACGCATTTTCCTTCGGCGGCGAACAAAAATTACAGCTGAAAGAGACTGATGCCCTGCCGGGCGGCGAACGCGCCAATCTGCGAATAATCACCCAGAACCGTCTGGCGTTGAACCAGATAACCGCCGTCCTGCCGGATGAAAGTAAAGTGATTATGAGCTCGCTACGTCAGTTTTCCGGTACCCGTCCGCTGTACACACTGGCTGATGATGGCCTGCTTACCAATAACCAGAGCGGCGTAAAATACCGGCCAAACAACGATAGCGGTTATTATCAGTCGATCAACGCCGACGGAAGCTGGGGTGATGAAAAACTCAGTCCTGGTTATACCGTTACTATCGGCGCGAAAAACTTTACGCGCGTCTTTACCGACGAAGGGATCCAGAAGCCTTTTTTCGCTATCTTCGTCTGGACCGTGGTCTTTTCGGTTCTCACTGTGGTGTTAACCGTGGCGGTTGGGATGGTATTGGCCTGCCTCGTACAGTGGGAAGCGCTGAAAGGTAAAGCTATCTACCGCGTCCTGCTGATTCTGCCCTACGCCGTACCGTCGTTTATTTCAATTTTGATTTTCAAAGGGTTATTCAACCAAAGCTTTGGCGAAATCAATATGATGCTGAGCGCGCTGTTTGGCATTAAACCTGCCTGGTTCAGCGACCCCAACACCGCGCGGGCAATGGTGATTATCGTGAATACCTGGCTGGGCTATCCCTACATGATGATCCTGTGCATGGGACTGCTGAAAGCGATTCCGGATGACCTGTACGAAGCCTCCGCAATGGACGGCGCCGGTCCATTTCAGAATTTCTTTAAGATCACCTTACCGCTGCTGATTAAGCCGCTAACGCCGCTGATGATCGCCAGCTTCGCTTTTAACTTTAATAACTTTGTCCTGATTCAGTTATTGACCAACGGCGGGCCAGACCGTCTCGGCACCACCACGCCTGCCGGTTATACCGATCTGCTCGTCAGCTACACCTACCGTATCGCCTTTGAAGGCGGCGGCGGTCAGGACTTCGGTCTGGCGGCGGCCATTGCCACGCTGATCTTCCTGCTGGTAGGCGCGCTGGCCATCGTGAACCTGAAAGCCACGCGTATGAAGTTTGATTAAGGGAGATAATAACAATGGCTATGGTCCAACCCAAATCTCAAAAATTACGTCTCTTCATCACGCACCTGGGGCTGCTGATTTTCATCGCGGCGATCATGTTCCCGCTGCTGATGGTCATCGCTATCTCGCTACGTGAGGGGAACTTCGCCACCGGAAGCCTGATCCCGGATAAAATCTCCTGGGAACACTGGCGGCTGGCGCTGGGTTTCAGCGTGGAACATGCGGATGGTCGGGTAACGCCGCCTCCCTTCCCGGTCCTGCTGTGGCTGTGGAACTCGGTGAAAATCGCCGGTATTACCGCCATCGGCATCGTGGCGCTCTCCACCACCTGCGCCTACGCTTTCGCACGAATGCGTTTTCCAGGTAAAGCAACACTGCTCAAGGGGATGCTGATTTTCCAGATGTTTCCGGCGGTTTTGTCTCTGGTGGCGCTGTATGCGTTATTTGACCGCCTGGGACAATACATTCCATTTATCGGTCTGAATACGCATGGCGGCGTGATCTTCGCCTATCTTGGCGGCATTGCGCTGCATGTCTGGACGATTAAAGGCTACTTCGAAACTATCGACAGCTCGCTGGAAGAGGCCGCCGCGCTAGATGGCGCAACCCCGTGGCAGGCATTTCGCCTGGTGCTGCTGCCGCTTTCCGTACCGATTCTGGCGGTGGTGTTTATTCTGTCGTTCATCGCGGCGATTACCGAAGTTCCGGTCGCCTCGTTGTTACTGCGCGATGTGGACAGCTATACGCTGGCCGTGGGTATGCAGCAATATCTCAACCCGCAAAACTATTTGTGGGGCGACTTTGCCGCCGCCGCCGTCCTTTCCGCTATTCCTATCACCCTGGTGTTCCTGTTGGCGCAGCGTTGGCTGGTCAACGGCCTGACGGCAGGGGGTGTGAAAGGTTAAGTCTTATCGAAGTACCTGCCCGGCAACGGGCAATGCCACTGCCCTCAACTTATGTTATCCCCACTTATGGTCGTATTTTGGCGCTCTTCGGAGCGCTTTTTTTATGTTATTTTGCATTGCTGTTACGATTATTTCCTTTCGTGGCCCCCATCACTGCAATTATATTTACCGCCTGAAAACAGACAAATTAAACAGAATTAAGATCACAGAAAAGACAAAACATAATTGCAATGTAAAAAATGATAATTGTTTTCCCTGCCTGTTAAATTCACCATCACGACACTGATCAAAAGAGCTGTATCCTCTAAGGCAGGTCTGAATGAACACCCACTATAATTCCCGCTATATTTTTTCCATTACCTTAGTCGCAACATTAGGAGGGTTATTATTCGGCTATGACACTGCCGTCATATCCGGAACGGTAGAATCCTTAAATACCGTGTTTGTCGCTCCGCAACATTTAAGTGAATCCGCCGCCAACTCGCTATTGGGCTTCTGCGTCGCCAGTGCGTTGATTGGCTGCATCATCGGCGGTGCGCTGGGCGGTTATTGCAGTAACCGCTTTGGTCGTCGGGACTCGCTGAAAATCGCCGCTCTGCTGTTCTTTATTTCCGGTATTGGCTCCGCATGGCCAGAATTAGGATTTACCACGATTAACCCAGATAATGCCGTACCTGTTTATTTGGCCGGATATGTCCCCGAATTTGTTATTTATCGCATCATTGGTGGTATTGGCGTTGGTTTAGCCTCAATGCTCTCACCGATGTATATTGCTGAACTGGCTCCAGCGCATATTCGTGGGAAACTGGTTTCCTTTAACCAGTTCGCCATTATTTTTGGTCAACTGTTGGTGTATTGCGTTAACTATTTCATTGCCCGCTCTGGTGACGCTAACTGGCTGAATACCGATGGCTGGCGATATATGTTTGCTTCAGAAAGTATTCCCGCCCTGCTGTTTTTACTGCTGCTGTATACCGTACCGGAAAGCCCGCGCTGGCTGATGGCACGTGGCAAACACGAACAGGCGGAGGGCATTCTGCGCAAAATTATGGGTAGCAGCCTCACTACCCAGGCCATGCAGGAGATCAACCAGTCTCTGGAGCATGGTCGTAAAACCGGCGGACGCCTGTTGATGTTTGGCGTGGGCGTGATAGTCATTGGCGTGATGCTGTCCGTCTTCCAGCAGTTTGTCGGCATTAACGTCGTGCTCTACTACGCGCCGGAAGTGTTTAAAACGTTAGGGGCCAGCACCGACGTGGCGCTCTTGCAGACCATTATTGTCGGCGTAATCAACCTGAGCTTCACCGTGCTGGCCATCATGACGGTAGATAAATTTGGTCGCAAACCGCTGCAAATTATTGGCGCATTGGGTATGGCTCTTGGGATGTTCAGCCTTGGCACCGCGTTTTACACCCAGGCTTCCGGGCTGATAGCGCTGCTGTCGATGCTGTTTTACGTCGCCGCATTTGCCATGTCCTGGGGACCGGTTTGTTGGGTGCTGCTGGCAGAAATCTTCCCGAACGCGATTCGTGGCAAAGCGCTCGCCATTGCCGTCGCCGCGCAGTGGCTGGCGAACTACTTCGTCTCCTGGACCTTCCCGATGATGGACAAAAATTCGTGGCTGGTTTCCCATTTCCACAACGGTTTCTCCTACTGGATTTACGGTTGTATGGGTATTCTGGCGGCGCTGTTTATGTGGAAGTTCGTGCCGGAAACCAAAGGCAAAACGCTGGAAGAACTTGAGAAGTTATGGACGCCAGCAGAAGAGAAAACGCCGAAAGCCGCCATACAATAAGCTGATTTATCGCCACGCCGTACGTCCGTTACGGTGTGGCGACGCCTATTCTCGCCGTAGTCGGTTCGAATTACATAACCACAACGTGATAACCAACAGGAGGATCGCCGCCGAATAGAGTAATACATCCATTGGCGTTTTATGATCGACAATGATCAGGCGCACAATCGCCGTGATCCCAATGTACACGAAATAGCGCAGCGGAAAGTGAAGGCCAGACTTAAAGTACTTCACAATCAGCGCAATAAATTCGAAATAAAGAAAGTAGATCACCAGCCCTTCCACCAGTTCATATTTGCTGGCTTGCTCAGGCACGAATAATGCATCCGCCAGATGCACCGTCTCTTTACCGAGAAAAACGACCAGAATCAGACCGAGGGTAAGCAGCCCCAAATTTAGTACGTTTTGTAAAATCGTGGCGATAAACTCAAGACGTGAGCGCGATAATGGCATCATAACAGCCCCCTCTTTCTCTGCGGCGAGGTTTCTGTATAACGCACAAATGTGACGAGCATCTATATTTTTTATTTATGTTTATATTTTGTTCAATAAGATAATTTGCCGGATAGCGCTTTGAACGCCTTATCCGGCCTGAGTATTAACGGAAATTTACGCTCCTGTCACTGGTCATATCATACAGGCCAAACTTACGCCCAAGCTGTTGACCACCGTCACGCGTCAGCGGCGTCCAGCCAATTGCCGCACGACTTCGGGTTGGGCCGGACGAGAAGAGATCCAGCGGCACGGAAACATATACACCTTTGGTAAAATCCCCTTCCCCATATTCATCCGGCGACGCATCGGTAATCGTCGCGTAACCGCCGACAACGACGCCGCTATCGAAGCGTTTGGCGATCTCCAGCGTACCGCCTTTATCGCCCGCCAGATACTGACCAACGCTGGCTTTCACCAGCACATCCTGGGCGAACGACGGCGTCCAGTATGCGGTCAAATGTCCGGTCTTCACGCTGTAATCGGTAAACTTCATCATATCCTGCGCGCTACGCCAGTCACGCTGTTTCACGTAGTTGGCATCCAGACCAAACGCCCAATTGCTGTCTATCGGGCGATACAGGACTTCCGCCCCGGCACCGCCAAACATGGTCTCCAGATAACCACCGTAGACCTGCCCATAGAAACCATTGCCAAAATACTGGAAGTAGTTGGCCTGTAGGTTATTCACATAAACATCATTCTGCACATACTCACGGACATGCGTACGCACCCGCGGCAGATGCGAATCCTTCGGCGGATTAGTGTAGTTAAATTTGTCGTAGTTGTTGGCGATATTGGCAAACACGCTGCCCGTGGTGAGCAGATGATCCGTGACCCACAGATCCGCAGTTCCCATTACGCCCAACTGATACATATAGAAGTTTTCCGGGCCGCCTACCGACTGATTCAGCACGGGATCAAGATGAAAATCAATGCGCGACTTGTCGATATACCAGCCCTGTTCAGTACTCTCTGGCACGATCGGCTCTACGCGTTTTTGCGCCAGCGGGGTTTCATGTCCCAGCGGTTCGCCTTCCAGATGGCGTTTCAGGCTGGCGACATCGGTTTCAGTGGTGACCTGCGGCAGATTAAGGCGGTTTTCCGTCACGCGGATCGTGCGGATCCCCTCCGGCAGATCGTTCATGACGATCCGGTTAGCGCGCACGATCCCTTCACGGGAGTCGCGGTACTTCACCTGTTCACCGGTAACGTACAGCGTATCGCCTTTGACCTGGATCTTCGGGTCCGCCAGACCAGCATTATATTTCAATAACGTTAATTGATTAGCCACTACCGAATGTTGCAGGATGGCATCCTGCGGCTGTGGTCGGTATTGCGGGCGTGAATTGTCATGATACGCGGGACGTAAATCGTTGAAATTGGTGCGCAGCGTAACGCCAAACATAAAGGTGTTGCCGCGCTCGTAGCTGAGGTTAACGTCGGCCCAATCGGTGACGCGGTAAATGGCGCCGACGTTAAACTTGCTCTTCTGTTCCAGTTTACCCGCAAAATCCTGCTGATAGTTATTGCCTTCATACTCCAGCTTCAGGCGTAGCGGTTGCCACGGGGTCTGGTATTCCACGCCGCCAAACAGCGAGGCCGGGCCGTGAAACATATCGCTACCGTCAACGGAACCTGCCTCTTTATAGCTGTTATCACGCGAACAGAATTTATCACTATACGAACAGAAAGGATTAGACACATTGCCGCTGGTGCCAAGATAGCCCCAGCCGAGACCTAATGAAAAATCAAACGGCCCCCAGGCCTTACTCGCTACAATATATTCCGCATCAAACAGCCCCGTCCCGCCGATATCGCGCGCGCCAACCGCCACCTGCGGCATCCAGTAACTCTCTTCCCACAACCGCAGTTTCACATCAAACGCTTTATCTTTGTAAGTCTGGTCGCCGGAGAATGATTCCACGCTGCTGTACTTTTTCGTACGGACATCGGTATAGCGCAACGTGGTTTCCAGCCACGGGAAAAGCTGAACCGAAGCCGAGTAGTAGCGGTACTGATCGTTATCGCGATAGTTCAGGCTCATCTCCCCTTCACGCGCCATACGCGCTGTCGGCGTTTGCAGCAGGCCCACGCCGCCAAAGTCAGATTGTGAAGGCCCAACAGGGGCTAGATATGTTTCGGCATGGCAGGCCGCGCTAATACCCAGCGCCAGCACGCTGAGCAGATGTGTTTTTTTCATTATTCCGGTATCCGCTGCGTCAGGGTATGAAGAATGTCGGCATTTATCGCCTCCGGCGTGCCGCGCCAAAGGGAATCGGCAAAACCGACAAAAATAATGCTGCCGGGCATTGGCTCGATATGACGTTTATTCCAGTAAGCCACCGGCGCTTTTTGGCTGCGTCCATCAGGGTAAACCACCCAGGCATAGCTACGATCCGCGCCGCTGAGTAAGCGCTGACCCTCGAGATAACTGGCGACGTCCCGCCCAGGGACGAACGGCTGGCTGCCCGGCTGGCTAATCAAGCCAAAGAGCGTCACCTGCGTGGGTTGCGGCCCGACCCAGAGCGTGTAGTGACCTTGCAGCGGCGGGTTACCTCGTTCGCTCACCCGCACCACGTCAGGATCAAGATTCACGAATTGTCTGCCCGTCACCTTCACCGCCTGAATCTGTCGGCGCAGTGTATTTATCGCCGCCGCCGCATCACCGTCTTCCTCAGCGCTGAGCGCCGCCAGTCGCCCGAGAAGTTCCTGCTGCTGCTGACGCGCCGTCACGGTCGCCTGTTCTTCGCCTATCACCGCCGCAGGCCACCAGCTCGTTGCCAGGCGCGGCTGTCCGACTAAATCGAGCAGACGCTCAGCGTCTGTCAGCGTTTTAGGCTCGCTATTACCTTGGGTAAAAACGGTAACAGTGCCGCTGGCAAAGGCGGATGACGCGACAAAGGCCAGCGCCAGCGCGCTTATCGTCCTTTTCATCATGATTTTGCCGCCTTAATCAGCGTGGTTTTCACCGGAAAGTAATTCGCGCCCAGATACTGTTCCGTCTGGCGAATTTGGCCTTCGCTATCAACCCAGTAGCGATTACGCCAACGCGTTTGATCGGTCGTCACTTCTTCATCCAGCACCCGCACGGCGGTCTCTTCACTGCCGACGCTAACGCTATCGGTCCCTCGCCATGTAAAAACGGAACGGGCGGTGGCGTAACGCACCTGGCGATGTTCGGTCCAGCCCAGGGTGCGAGTCCAGGTCGCGCCATCGATAATCTGTCCTGGTTTCGCCAGCGGGTCGGCCGCCAGATTATTCACATCGATCAGGTTGTCGCCGCTGAGCAGCGTTTTGACCAGACGGCCATGCTGCGTCACGATCGTCGCGCCATCCTGCGTCACCCATTTCTGCTGCCCGTTTTCCGAGAAAGCGAGCACCACAAACAGTTGAGGACCGCCGTTAAGCTGCATGTACTGGCTGGCATACGGCATGTTTTGAATATCGTCATCCGTTAGCTGTACGCCTGGCGTACCGAACAAACTGTCCCACAGTGAATCGCCCAGGCCTTTAGTAGTGGCCGAACACGCCTGTAATAGCAGGCAAATCAGGATAAGTGCGAGTCGCTTCACGACGCTTCTCCAGAGGGGCAAAATAACCACACCGGAGTGTGGTTATGGTTAAACGTACCGATACTACTGGGTACTGGTGGTCGTGGTGGTCGTGGTTCCGGTATTGGAACCATCGCCGCCGCCGGTTGCCGCTAACGCGACGCCCACCGCCGAACTTACGGTGCTAACGCTGGTAGCGGAGGAGCTTCCCGCCGATACCGACGTCGCTGCCGACCCTGCCGCTTCACCCACCTGAACGGGGGCTGCCGAGACAGGTGTCGCCGCAAGCGCGGTTATGGCAAAAATGCCATACAGTACTTTTTTCATCATAATTTCCCTTCATTGAATGAATGGAGATTTACCCAAAAGAATTTCGGGCGCTACCGAGTATACACAACCAAAGCAGGCGGATTATGTCCGGGAGAAATAACAGCGAGGTTTTAGGATAATTAAACTTTAAAGAAGTAACGCCTACATTATTTAATTAACAAACAAATAAAATCAATAAGTTAAAATTAAACCAAAAGACATTGGCATCCGTATAATCTGAAAATAACGTAGAGTGATTTTCTGGTTATTGCTTATTTTAGGATTAAGCTCAATATAAAATCGTGGGGATAAAGACGGACAAGCGGAATTATCTTATAAAAAAAGCCGATGTGAATATCGGCCTTTTTATTATCTTTGACCCGTCCTGAATAGCGTTGACACGTTCCAGACTTAAATCCGGAGAACGTGATGATGACTGAGTTCAAACGCACCCAACGCGATTATCCTCTATCCTTTAAAATAGCCGTCGTTGAGCAGGTCGAAAAAGGCGAGATGACCTATAAACAAGCCCAGCAGCGATATGGCATTCAGGGGCGCTCCACCGTACTTGTCTGGCTGCGTAAATATGGCCGGCTTGACTGGAGACCCGGACTTCCTGACCCGGTGAAGAGGAAACTGCCTGTGGCTCAGACAACTATCCCGCTGACACCCGAGCAAAGAATCAGGGAACTTGAAGAACAGCTTGAGCTGGCAAACCAGAAAGCTGAGTTTTTTGAGTGCGTTATCAACGTCCTGAAAAATGATTACGGGGTAAGTGTTGTAAAAAAGCGGCCCGGCAAGTCCTCACGCAAAGTCAGGCCCCCAAAATAACAGTTACGCGTGCATGCCAGTTCCTGGGGCACAGCAGACAGGCGTGGTACCAGTACAATACAAGATGTAATAAACGGCAGGAGCATCATGCTCAGGTTCTTGATTTTGTTGCCCGTACCCGGTGCCGTCAGCCGCGAATCGGTACGCGTAAACTGCACTATCTGCTGAACATGCAGACTGATAACACGCTGAATATCGGACGGGACCGTCTGTTTAATCTGCTGGGTGAATACCGGCTCCTGGTACCCGTGAAACGGGCATATCACAAAACCACCAACAGCCATCATCGCTTTTACCGGCATCCTAATCTGCTGAAACCCGGCCCTGAACAGGTTACCGCCCTTGAGCCAGAGCAGGTCTGGGTCGCCGATATTACTTACCTTCCACTACGCAGCGGCACGGCCTATCTGAGTCTGGTCACCGATGCCTGCTCCAGAAAAATCGTGGGTTACCATGTCGGGGAAAACCTGCAGACAGAAAATGTGGTAAAGGCGTTCAGGCAGGCTCTGAGGCGGAGAAAAACGACAGGTCCGCTGGTACATCACTCTGACAGAGGACTGCAATACTGTTCGGTACTTTATCAGTCAGTTCATGAGCGAAACGGAATAACCTGTTCAATGACCGATGGTTACGACTGCTACCAGAATGCGCTGGCTGAGAGAATAAACGGGATACTGAAAAATGAGTTTTTACTCTCGCGTCCTGCAGACCTGGCGCAAGCGCGGGAAATAGTAAAAGAGTCCGTGGCAATTTATAACCATGAACGGCCACACCTGGCCCTGAAATACAAAACGCCCGATGATGTTCATCAGGCGTTTTACAGACAAAAAACTGTCAACCTATATCAGGACTAGTCACTTATTCTCTTTTTGCCGGATGGCGGCGAAACGCTTTATCCGGCCTACAGACGCTATGCATTACGTAGACCGGATAAGCGCAGCGCCATCAGGCGCGCCAGGCTTTATAACGGTTAATCAGACCGTTGGTAGAGCTATCATGGGACGAAATAGCTTTATCATCGCCCAGCTCCGGCAGAATACGGTTAGCCAACTGTTTACCCAACTCAACGCCCCACTGGTCGAAAGTAAAGATGTTCAGGATGACGCCCTGCGTAAAGATTTTATGCTCATACAACGCAATCAGCGCACCCAGGCTGAACGGCGTAATTTCACGCAGCAGGATAGAGTTGGTCGGGCGGTTGCCTTCAAACACTTTGAATGGCACAACGTGTTCGAGCTGCGCCGGATCTTTACCCTGATCGCGATATTCCTGCTCAACCACCTCGCGGGATTTACCAAACGCCAGCGCTTCGGTCTGCGCGAAGAAGTTAGACAGCAGCTTCTGATGATGATCGGATAGCGGGTTATGGGTGATAGCCGGGGCGATAAAGTCACACGGCACCATTTTAGTACCCTGGTGAATCAATTGATAAAACGCGTGCTGACCGTTGGTGCCTGGTTCGCCCCAGATAATTGGGCCTGTCTGGTAATCCACGGCGTTGCCGTTACGGTCAACGTATTTACCGTTGGATTCCATGTTGCCCTGCTGGAAGTAGGCGGCGAAACGGTGCATATACTGGTCGTACGGCAGAATGGCTTCGGTTTCCGCGCCGAAGAAATTGTTGTACCAGATGCCAATCAACGCCAGCAGAACGGGTAGGTTTTTCTCCGCCGGAGTGTTGGAGAAATGCTTGTCCATCGCGTGCGCGCCGGAAAGCAGCTCGACAAAGTTGTCGAAACCGACGGACAGAATAATGGACAGCCCGATGGCAGACCACAGCGAGTAACGACCGCCGACCCAGTCCCAGAACTCGAACATATTGGCCGTGTCGATACCAAATTCGCCGACCGCTTTGGCGTTGGTGGAGAGCGCAGCAAAGTGTTTCGCCACGTGTTTTTCATCGCCTGCAGTTTTCAGGAACCAGTCGCGCGCGCTGTGGGCGTTGGTCATGGTTTCCTGCGTGGTGAAGGTTTTCGACGCCACCAGGAACAGAGTCGTTTCCGGGTTCACTTTTTTCAGCACTTCAGCGATGTGGGTACCATCAACGTTAGAGACGAAGTGCATAGTCAGATGATTTTTATACGGACGCAGCGCTTCGGTCACCATGAACGGGCCGAGGTCGGAACCGCCGATACCGATGTTCACCACGTCGGTGATGGCCTTACCGGTGTAGCCTTTCCACTGACCGGAGATAATCGCTTGCGAGAAAGTTTTCATCTTCTCAAGCACGGCGTTCACTTCCGGCATCACATCTTTGCCGTCCACGATGATCGGCGTATTGCTACGGTTACGCAGCGCCACGTGCAGCACGGCGCGGTCTTCAGTGCGGTTGATCTTCTCGCCGGAGAACATGGATTTAATCGCGCCGGCCAGATCGGTCTCTTTCGCCAGATCCTGTAATTTTGCCAGCGTCTCTTCGGTGATGCGGTTTTTGGAGAAATCCACCAGCATCAGATCGTCAAACGTCGCGGAAAATTTAGCGAAACGGTCGCTATCGTTCGCGAAAAGCTCAGCGATCGTAACGTCTTTCATTTCATCGTAGTGTTTCTGGAGCGCCTGCCAGGCAGAAGTCTGCGTTGGATTGATGTTTTTCATTAGCAATACTCTTCTGATTTGAGAATTGTGACTGGGATCGATTGTAACGCCAGTCACAGAAAAGTGTGATTGTTTTAGTGCCGTTGCCCCAGGCACTGTCGAATGAGGATAAAAAGTATATACCCTAAATAATTCGAGGTGCAGAAAGGCAGCAAGTGGGTGAGTCGCCGGGCGCATAGATAAGCCAACATACTACAAACGGGTATCGGGGTTATAAGCGCTGTTACTGAGCCTAAACTCAGCATAAAAAATCCGCATAATCCCAACGTTGACAGTCCAGGCCACAACTTTTATTTATAAATACGTTACTTGCATTTGCGCCTGCACCGGTTTCTGTTCTGCCCTTGTGCCATGGTCGCGTTTTTCATTTCCTGACACGAGGTTGATATGACAGAGATCGTTGTTTCCAAATTTGGCGGTACCAGCGTCGCTGATTTTGACGCCATGAACCGTAGCGCGGATATCGTACTTTCCGACGCCAATGTTCGTTTAGTCGTGCTTTCCGCGTCTGCCGGCATCACTAATCTGCTGGTGGCGCTGGCCGAAGGGATGGAGCCTGGCGAACGTTTCGCTACGCTCGACGCCATCCGTAAAATCCAGTTCGATATCCTTGATCGTCTGCGTCATCCGAATGTCATTCGCGAAGAGATTGAACGCCTGCTGGAAAACATCACTATTCTGGCGGAGGCGGCATCGCTGGCGACATCGGCAGCCCTGACCGATGAACTGGTCAGTCACGGCGAGCTGATGTCTACCCTGCTATTTGTTGAGATCCTGCGTGAACGCGACGTACAGGCCCACTGGTTCGACGTGCGCAAAGTGATGCGTACCAGCGATCGCTTTGGTCGTGCGGAACCGGACGTCGCAGCGCTTGCGGAACTGGCCGCGCAGCAGTTGCTCCCGCGCCTGAACGAAACTTTGGTCATTACTCAGGGCTTTATCGGCAGTGAAAGCAAAGGCCGCACCACGACGTTAGGCCGCGGCGGCAGCGACTATACGGCAGCGTTGCTGGCTGAAGCGCTCCACGCCGCGCGGGTTGATATCTGGACAGATGTGCCCGGTATTTACACCACCGACCCGCGCGTGGTGCCCGTCGCGCAGCGAATTGATGAAATCGACTTTGAAGAAGCGGCGGAGATGGCAACCTTCGGCGCAAAAGTACTGCATCCAGCCACCTTACTCCCGGCCGTGCGTAGCGATATCCCGGTCTTCGTTGGATCCAGTAAAGATCCGCAAGCGGGCGGTACGCTGGTGTGCAATAAAACCCAAAACCCGCCGCTGTTCCGTGCGCTGGCGCTGCGCCGCAATCAAACGCTATTGACGCTGCACAGCCTGAATATGCTGCACTCGCGAGGTTTCCTGGCAGAGGTGTTCGGCATTCTGGCGCGGCATAATATTTCGGTAGATCTGATTACCACTTCGGAGGTGAGCGTCGCGCTGACGCTGGATACTACCGGCTCCACCTCCACGGGCGATACGTTACTGACCCAATCCTTATTGATGGAGCTTTCCGCGCTGTGTCGGGTAGAAGTCGAAGAAGGACTGGCGCTGGTCGCGCTGATTGGCAACAACCTGTCAAAAGCCTGCGGCGTTGGTAAAGAAGTGTTTGGCGTCCTGGAACCGTTCAACATTCGCATGATTTGTTACGGCGCCTCCAGCCACAATCTGTGCTTCCTCGTGCCGGGAGACGATGCCGAGAAAGTGGTGCAAAAGCTGCATCAGAACTTATTTGAATAATCGCCCTGACACGGCAGCGGGTGAGCGCTATCAGGCAATACGCTGCCGGATGGCGACGCAAGCACGTCATCCGGCGGTTCCCGCGCCAGGCGCTGCCGGCGGAATACTGCTCAGGAATCCGCAACACCCTACTCGTCCCATCAACATGGGCAGCTTTCCCCTATTTATGCCCTCCTCATTTTGAACTTCGTCACAAAACCACATAAAACAACACAAAGCAAAAACATAAATTAATCATTATATTTTAATGCGTTACCTTTAAAAATTGAGATCGTTTGGTATAAGGCCACTTTTTCATTGTTGCTTTATTTTGTTTTAGTTGGAATTATGATTGCACTACAACACAGATAACCCCCTTACCCTATTTGAGGCCGCTATGAAAAAAATTGCGATTATTGGAAGCAGTGGAGGCAACCTCTACAACCTGGGTGGCGCCGAGCCAGAGAAGTTACTCCAGGAGATTTATCAGCAGTGTGAGGCTGCGGGCGTGAATGTGGCCGCCGTACAGTTTATCGCGGCAGAAGCCTCGATGGACGTCGCCAAACCGGATACCCCGGCATCGGTTTATGCATTAACCACAGAAAACCAACAAAAACCACAGCGCATATTTCAGGGCAAACTTTCGGAGGTAAACACCTCGGTAGTAGAAAGCGATCGCCAAATCGCTGAGATGATCCGCTGCGGTGAGATCGATGGGATCGTGGTAATGAGCGCCGATCCGGTAAAGGCGAACCAGGCCGTTTTTGCCGCCGCCGTTGAGATGAAAACACCGATTGTCGGCACCGGGGGAACCTCCATGGCGCTGGTGGC
This sequence comes from Salmonella sp. A7, assembly GCF_020181675.1. Lineage (NCBI taxonomy): Bacteria > Pseudomonadati > Pseudomonadota > Gammaproteobacteria > Enterobacterales > Enterobacteriaceae > Salmonella > Salmonella sp. A7. The sequence continues at coordinate 4,303,907 of NZ_CP084001.1, forward strand.
GGCAAAGGGGGCGAATGTGGTCGCGACCTCCGGAACAACCGGCACCACCAGCCGTACCCGCGCCGTCTCCTTCGTGGCGTCACTGTGTAAACATTGGGGTATCAAGTACAAACCACAGTTGGGTAGCGCTTCGCCCTCGCAGAGCGGTTCCGGAAAAAGCCTGCTCAAACGTTTTAACATTCGTAGCATCATGATCCCTGCGCTACCAGGCTTTATCGCCATGGCGATTGTACTCGCCCTGAGCCACATACCAGGACTGGAAAAACTTAACGATATCTTTGAAATATTACTAAAAGGTCTGCCGGTGTTAGTCGCGGTACTGGCGGCAAAACAGATTTCCGAACTGGATGAAGTTTCAATTGTGGCCGGAGTCGTCGCTGGCGTGCTTTCCGTAGAGGGCGGTCTTATCGGCGGCATTATCGGCGGTGTAATGGCGGGGATTTTCGTCCGTTGGCTGTTCGAGCTGTGCCTGAACTGGCGCTTCCCAATGACTACCGTCAACATCGTCGCCGGTGGGATATCGGGCCTTGCCGCTGGGTTAATCATGCACTATCTGCTGAGTCCGCTGGCGCTATCTGCGGGTAATTACATCAAACTGGCTATCGAAAGCACGCTGGCATTCAGCCCAATTCTTGCCGGGCTGCTGGCTGGTCTGGTTATCTGGCCTGCCATTCTCGGCGGCGTCTATCACGCGGTGATCCTGCCGTTGGTGCTGCTGGAGATGGAAAAATCCGGCGTCAGCTTCCTCGGCGCGGTCGATATGGTCGGTCTGGTGATGGTGGCCGCAGGTATTAACCTTGCCAATGTGATCGCCCCGCGTGAAAAAAGCGAAGCTGCCGTTGCTACGCCGGGCCTGCTCATTAACCTGGGCTTTGGCACCTTTGTTGAATCCGCCTATCCCTTCATGTTCGCCAACAAAATTGTTTTTGGCTCCGCCATTTTTTGGGCCGGAATGGGCGGCATGATGCTGGGCTTTTTTAACGTCAAAGGGGTGGCCTATGTTCCGGCTTTCGCCTCACCGTTCTTATCCAACAATGCGCTCCAGATGGCCATCGTAATGATTGCCACAATGGCGATGACCTGCCTTACCACCATTATTGCTAACCGTTTCAAACCTGTCGTACAGAGCGAATCAACAACGACAGCCGTTAATTAATGCACCAACACCAGAGGTACACCATGTTTAAAGGCGATATGAATAAAAAACGCGCCAAAGCGTTACAGAAAGTGAAAGAAGCCATCACACTTCACGGCGGGCAAACCATCCTCAGCACAGGAATAACCGGCGACGATGCGCGCCTGGCGAAAGCCGTGTGTGAGGCTGGCGTTAAGCTACTGGAGCCGAACCACCCTGCGTTGGCGCTGGCGCGTGGACACAAAGGCGTGAACAACATGCACGCGGCGGAGCAGATTCGTCACGAAATCACCAATAGCCAGATGGCTGAGGCCGTACACGGTGTGCGTAATGTGGTCCCGGACGATATTTTTATCACCGTTGGTATCGCCGGCGGTTTTACCGAAACCTTACCGGTGCCGCTCAGCGAAACGGAAATTCTGGAGATTGCCCGCGCTGGGGCCGACGGTTTACATACGCATAAATCCGACTGGGACGATCTGCAGGACATCGTTAATCTCGCCCATCAGTATGGTCTGACTGTCGATGCCTACATTGGCCATCCTGACGATCTGCATACTTTCGGTATTCCTGCACGCACGCCGGAAGAGGTCGCCAGCGTGGCGAAGCGAATGCAGGATATCGGCGTGGATATGATTGGTCTGATGACAGGCATGAGCTATGAAGGCGTAGCGGCAGGCGATATCCCGCAGATGATTAAAGATCGCCTGCGGGCGTTGGTCGGCGCGGTGGATGTTCCGACGCTGGCGGAAGGCGGGATTAACCTCGCCAACGCGAAAGCGTTTAAAGATACCGGGGTCAATATTCTGGTGGTCGGTACGGCTATCGACAACATGGTGTGCAACGCCGCCAAAGAAGCCGTTACGCCGTTTATTGTTCATTGATATCAGGGAACGAGAGATGTTGTTGATCACCGATCTGGATGGAACATTACTCACCTCGCAGAAAACAATCAGCCCGCGCACGCGTCAGGCGCTGATTGCGTTCCGCCAGGACGGTGGTCTGCTGGCGGCATGTTCCGCCAGACCGGTCTCCTCAATGGTACGCCTGCTACGCCAGCAACAGGTTGATACGTTGTTTAGCTGGTGCGCCGGTTTTAACTGCGGACGCCTGCTGGAGATGGCGGGGCCGCGCATTATTCATGCTGCCCCGCTGACCGCCACAGATCTATGGAATATTGACCAACATATTTCTCTTTCCCGCTATCACCACCACTTTTTTAGCGCCGAAGCAATTCACCATCGTGACGATAGACTAATTGCACCCTGGACAACATATGAAGCCCGCTTATTTGAGTTACCGCTTATAACTGAAACTGCAGAAAATATCTTTAATCGTCGCAATATATATAAAATTACACTTGTTGCCGCATCTTCGGAGATAGATACTCTGTGTACAGAAGTGAATAATCACCTGCCTTGTGGATATTATGCGGTTGTCACGGGAGAAAATTATATTGATATTCAAAGATCCGATGTAAATAAAGGGTGCATAATAGAACAATTAATTCATTATTTAAATATATCTTCTGACAAGGTGGTCGCGATTGGCGATCAGCAGAATGATGTCAGCATGTTTGCCGCCGCCGGAATCAGCATCGCAATGGGCAACGCGCCGGATGCAGTAAAGCGGCAGGCCGGCTATGTGACTGCCACGAATGATGAGGAGGGTATCGTCCATGCATTGGAGTGGTTGCGTTGCCTGACGCATCCAGTTACCATGCGCCAAAGGTTGACGGCGGCGAAAGATAATGAATCCAATTAAAAGACGAAAACATATTCTTGATGAATTAAACAAATTCGGTGAAGTCACCGTTATTAAATTATCGGAAATGCTCAACGTCACCTCGGAAACCATTCGTCGCGATCTCTCCTTACTGGAGTCTGAAGGCAAAATCACTAAGATTCATGGGGGCGCAGTCAAAAAGCAAGTTGTCCAGGAGGATGCGTTTAGCGCAAGAATAGAGGCGCATCGCGAAGAGAAAATAGCGATTGGCAAACTTGCCGCCGAAATGGTCAGTGAACGGGATACATTGTTTATTGATTCCTGTACAACTAACCTTATTCTGGCCGAGCAATTACCGCCTCTCGCTTTTTCCGTGATTACCAATTCAGCCCTGATTGCCGATAAAATTAAAGAGCATAACCTGCAGGCCCGCGTGTATGTATTAGGCGGCGAATATGATTACCATTTTCGCGCCAACCTCGGCGTCTCGGTTTGTCAGCAGATTAACGCGATTCACGCGGATATCTGTTTTATTGGCGCTGGCGGCATTTCTCCCCAGCATGGCGTGTTGGTGAAGAGCTTTGAAGAAGCCTACGTTGCCAAAGCCATGATTGCGATGAGCAAAAAATCAGTGATTCTTGCCGACCATACCAAATTTGGTCAGGACGGTGTGATGTGCATCGCAAGCGTAAAAGAAATCGATAACATCATCACGGATAAAGGATTTACGTCAACGGGTTATACGCCACAGGATTTCGCCGGAAAGCTGCGGATTGCTGACTGAGCGCTATCCGCCCGTTGCGTATTGCCGTAGACTAAGAGCCTATCCCACCAGGCGTTATTGGCGCAGCCAGTTTGGACACGGACAGCGCGCAAAAACCGGAGCGTACACGTAGTACGTGAGGATTTTGAGCACTGCCCAGGTCTAAAATGGCAAGTAAAATAGCCCTAATGGGATAGGCTCTAAATGCATCGGCTAACTGAGGGCACCCGTATGGCACTCCCCCGCATTACTCAAAAAGAGATGACCGAGCGCGAACAGCGCGAACTGAAAACGTTGCTGGACCGCGCCCGTATTGCGCACGGGCGTCCACTGACCAATTCTGAGACCAACAGCGTAAAAAAGGAGTACATCGATAAGCTGATGGCGCTGCGTGAAGCTGAAGCGAAAAAAGCCCGCCAGTTGAAGAAAAAGCAGGCGTATAAACCCGATACGGAAGCGTCATTCTCCTGGTCGGCGAATACGCCGACGCGCGGCAGACGTTAACGTCCTTTCTTCTTTCGTCCCGGCGAGGTAAAGCGCTTACCGCTTGATGCCGGGCGCGCTTTCTCATTGCTTTTTTCGATCGCAACGACCGGTCGCTTAATACCCGCGGTCTTCGGCTTCGCTTTGGCCTTTGGTTTGGCTTCGGAAGAGGAACGCTCAATCAATTTAAACAGATCGATCAGCTCATCGTCCGTCAGATCGCGCCACTCGCCCAGCGGAATCCCGCTCAGGCTGACGTTCATAATGCGCGTACGCTCCAGTTTCGTCACTTCATAACCAAAGTATTCACACATACGACGGATCTGACGGTTTAATCCCTGCACCAGGGTGATGCGAAAGACAAACGGCGCCTCTTTTTTCACCTTACATTTTTTGGTGACGGTACCCAGAATCGGCACGCCAGCGCCCATACCGCGAATAAACTCGTCGGTAATCGGTTTATCCACCGTCACCAGATACTCTTTTTCGTGATCGTTACCGGCACGCAGAATCTTATTGACCAGATCGCCGTGGTTAGTCAGAAATATCAGCCCCTGCGAGTCTTTATCCAGACGACCAATCGGGAAGATACGTTTGCTGTGGTTCACAAAATCAACAATATTGTCGCGTTCGCCGTCTTCAGTGGTACTGACAATGCCAACCGGTTTATTCAGCGCAATCAGCACTAAATCATCCGCTTCTCGCGGCTCAATCAACCGACCATTTACTTTAACAACATCCCCGGCGACCACCTGATCGCCAATGGCGGCGCGTTTGCCGTTGATAAAAACATTGCCCTGTTCGATAAAACGGTCCGCCTCGCGACGCGAACAGATGCCGCTTTCACTGATATATTTATTAAGCCGGGTAGATGTGTCAGTCAGCATATTTACTCTCTGAGAAATTTTTCTACATAAACGTCGGGAATGTGACTTACCACATCAAATCGTCAGGAACTTTAAAATCGGCATACGGATCATCTTCGTCCTGCTCTTCCTGACTCAGCGCACTGTTTACGACAATACTGTCCGCATCTCGTTGTGCGATTTTATCGGCGACGCTCGCGGGAATAATCGCATATTCACATTCACCGCTGTTATTGATAACCAAACGCGCAATCGCGAGACGCCCATTAATCAGTTGCGTCTGAGTGAGCTTATCCACGTCTATTTTTTTGATGACGTTATTATCGGTGAAGTTAAAACCAATATCGCCTTTAGATACATTGATTCTATTCATTTCAATAAGTTGCTTAACCTGAGCTTTAAACTCTTTCGCTAAAACCGCTTGTTTTTGCTGCTCACTGAGTTGTTTATCACGCTCAAGTTGCGCCTTTTTATTTTCTTCCACCGCTTCTCTGGCCTCACGAGCCTGAACGCGTGATTTTTTAGCCGTGCGTTGGACTTTGGCCATTTTTTTGCTGGTCACTAATCCCGCTTGTAGCAGTTGCTCTTGTAAGGTCAGTTTTGCCATTTTCGTCTCTAAACGTGTTAAATAATTTTGCGGATTATACCTGTAATTTTTCAGGCGATACCAGATGGCAGATCTGGCCTGTCGTCACTTTTAGCGACCGCGCTTTGCCTGTAACACGCGTAACATCATGAGCCATATCAGTAAGACATTAAATGGATAATGGTAGCATTATTACGTTTTGACATTTCCTGATGAGGTGGAGAAGTAATGGAACTGCTTTTATTAAGTAACTCGACGCTGCCGGGTAAAGCCTGGCTGGAACACGCTCTGCCGCTGATAGCGAATCAATTGAACGGTCGACGTTCAGCCGTGTTTATTCCGTTTGCCGGCGTCACGCAAACATGGGACGAGTACACGGATAAAACCGCAGAGGTGCTTGCGCCATTAGGGATAAACGTCACAGGGATTCATCGTGTCGCCGATCCGCTTGCGGCGATTGAGAAAGCGGAAATCATTATTGTCGGTGGCGGAAATACCTTTCAGCTACTGAAAGAATCGCGTGAACGCGGGCTGCTGGCGCCGATGGCGGACAGGGTAAAACGCGGCGCGCTGTATATCGGCTGGAGCGCAGGCGCCAACCTTGCCTGCCCGACTATCCGCACGACCAACGATATGCCGATCGTCGATCCAAACGGTTTCGACGCGCTGGATCTGTTCCCGCTGCAAATTAATCCTCACTTCACTAACGCCTTGCCGGAAGGTCATAAGGGCGAGACCCGCGAGCAGCGTATTCGCGAACTGTTGGTGGTCGCGCCGGAACTGACAGTGATTGGTTTGCCGGAAGGTAACTGGATTCAGGTGAGCAACGGCCAGGCGGTTCTCGGCGGCCCGAATACCACCTGGGTGTTTAAAGCGGGCGAAGAGGCCGTGGCGCTGGAAGCGGGTCATCGCTTTTAATCCCTGGCCACATTGAATGCCGAATGGCGGGCCTACACGCATGTTCTCCGTAGGCCCCGCCATCCGGCATTTCACTTAATACTCGCCCCGTTCCTCGTCCTGATCCGGCTGTTCCAGTACGCTATAGGCGACCGAACAGAACAGTGAGTTAAGACGCTTCATATCGCCCAGCAGCCCTAAATGGAGCGAGCTGGTTTCAATGCTTTGCACGTTCTGCTGGTGCAGGCGGTCGACATGCGCATGTGAGTATCGGCGATTAAGTATACGGAAGCGATGTTTACTGCGGCGCAACCGACGGGCGCTGGTGACATCGCCGGAGAAAAAGACCGACATCGCCAGTTGCAGATTACTGAGCAGTTGATCGTAAAGCGCATCCAGCTCTTTCAATCCTTCTTCTGAAAATGCCCGACGCGCCGCCAGCGACTTGTCGGCAATCTCGCTGCCCATTCGCTCGATAATATCCGACGCCTGTTCGAGGTTCAGGGCCATCTCAATAATCTCCGCCCACCGACGGGACTCCTCCGCCGCCAGCTCGTCTTTCGGCATTCGCGCCAGATAAAGCTTAATCGCGGTGTAGAGCACGTTAACGTCATCCGCCAGCTTGCGCAGCGCTTTCTCTTCACGCGGCTCGCCGTGCATGACCTTTTTTAGCCCTTCCATCATCTGTTCCATCGCATCGCCAATGCGCAACACCTCGCGGGCAGCATTAGCCAGCGCCAGCGTTGGCGTATCCAGCGCGCTGACATCCAGATGTTTCGGCTTCAGATGGGTATCCAGTTCAGGCTCATCACGAATAATTCGTTTACAAAAACGCGCCATCAGCTCGGCAAATGGCACCATCGCCAGGCAGCGCACCAGGTTATAGAAAACGTGGAAATAGATCACCAGCTCTGACTTCGGTAGCGATAGCTCATCCATCAGATTCGCCAGCGGATGGACAAACGGCAGAATGACCAGGCTGCCGATCAATTTGAACAATAGGCTGCCGAGCGCTACGCGACGCGCGGCAGCATTGGCGGCGCTGTTATTGAGCATCGCCAGCAGCCCCGATCCCAGATTGGCGCCGATGACCAGGCACAACGCCACCGGGAACGATATAATCCCCGCCGCCGTCAGGGTCGCCGTCAGCAACACCGCCGCCAGGCTGGAATAACTGATAATAGCGAACATCGCGCCAATCAGCGCATCCAGCATAATGTCGCCCGTCAGCGACGCGAAAATGACCTGCACGCCATTAGCCTGAGTGATCGGCGTCACTGCCTGCACAATCAGCTCCAGCGCCAGTAGAATCAGGCCAAGCCCGATACCGACGCGACCCAGCTGCCCGGCGCGGGACTGCTTACGTCCCAAAAAGAAAATCACGCCAATAAAAATCAGCAGCGGCGATAGCCACGACAAATCAAAGGTGAGAATACGCGCCATTAGCGCAGTACCCACATCAGCGCCCAGCACAATCACCAGAGCTGGCGTCAGGGCGACAAGATCCTGGGCGACAAACGACGTTACCAATAAAGTGGTGGCGTTACTGCTTTGTACCAGCGCGGTAACACCGATACCCGCACAAAAGGCGAGCGGTTTCTTTTCCACGCTGCGGCTGAGGACAGTGCGTAGACGCGCGCCAAACACGCGCATTACGCCAGTACGAACGATATGTGTTCCCCATACCAACAGCGCAACGGCAGAAAGTAGATGGAGCAAAGTTAACACGGCGTCAGGTTCTCCTTATCGTTATACGTTTTCCTGAAGCTCACTTGCGATAAATTGCCTGATGGCGCACAGCGTTAAGGCCTGCTGGCGTTGCACGCCACCGGGCTTACCATACGTAATACGGTATGCTGGATAAGGCGTTTACGCCGCCATCCGGCAAATTCAGCGTAGAGCCTTCCTTCAGTATAAGGGTTTAATTGTAAGAAAGAGACAAGGCACCCAATGAGCGCCTTGTATGTTGTAAGGAAAAGTGACGATTTTATGAATCAGTCCGCATCGTAACCCAGGTTCGGCGCCAGCCACCGCTCAACGTTCTCAACGCTCATTCCTTTACGGAAAGCATAATCTGTCACCTGATCGCGTTGAATCTGCGCTACCGCGAAGTATTTGCTCTCAGGATGGCTGAAGTACCAGCCGGAGACCGACGCGCCAGGCCACATGGCGAAAGATTCGGTGAGCTTCATCCCGGTGTGTTTTTCGACATCCAGTAGCTGCCAAATAGTGCCTTTTTCGGTATGTTCCGGGCAGGCAGGATAACCCGGCGCCGGGCGAATCCCCTGGTAGTTTTCGCGGATTAATTCGTCGTTACTCAGGCTCTCGTTCGGCGCATATCCCCAGTAAACCTTACGTACACGCTCATGCAGGTACTCGGCAAACGCTTCCGCCAGACGGTCGGCAATCGCTTTCACCATGATCTTGTTATAGTCGTCGTGTTGCGCTTCGTAAGCATCAGCCAGGGCGTCTTCTTCAAGACCGCCGGTGACGGCAAACGCGCCGATGTAGTCCGCTTTTCCGGACAATTTCGGCGCGACAAAATCCGCCAGACAGTAGTTGGCAAAACCGACTTTCTCAGTCTGCTGGCGCAGGTGGTGGCTGACCGTCAGAACATGAGTACGGGTTTCGTCGCGATAAATTTCGATGTCGTCACCCACACGGTTCGCCGGGAACAGGCCCACCACGCCACGCGGATTCAACAGTTTCTCGGCGCTCAGTTTATCCAGCATATCATTGGCGTCTTTAAACAGACGCTGCGCCTCAACGCCCACCACCTCATCTTCCAGAATGCGCGGGTATTTGCCGGCCAGCGACCAGGTCATAAAGAACGGCGTCCAGTCGATGTAGTTGCGCAGAGTTTCGATGCTGGCTTCCACCTCCTGCACGCCCAGACGGTGGGCTACCGGCGGGGTGTAGCGTTCCCAATCGAATGCCAGATCGTTATCGCGCGCCGCTTCCAGCGTGACCGGCGGCGTGCGCGGTTTTTTGCGGGCGTGCTGAATACGCACGGTTTCGTACTCTTTGCGGGTACGGGCGACAAAGTCATCGCGCTGGGTGTCGGAGAGTAGCGCCGCCACCACGCCCACGGTACGCGAAGCATTCTGCACGTAGACCGTCGGACCGCTGTAGTTCTGCTCGATTTTCACCGCCGTATGCGCTTTCGAAGTGGTTGCGCCGCCGATCAGTAGCGGGATAGTAAAGCCCTGACGCTCCATCTCTTTCGCCACGTTGACCATCTCGTCCAGCGACGGGGTGATAAGCCCGGAAAGACCGATCAGATCGGCATTCACTTCACGCGCCGTTCTGAGGATTTTCTCCGCTGGCACCATCACGCCAAGATCGACGATTTCGTAGTTGTTGCATTGCAGCACCACGCCAACAATGTTCTTGCCAATGTCGTGCACATCGCCCTTCACGGTGGCGATGACCATCTTGCCGTTGCTGGAGCCTTTTTCTTTGCTGGCTTCAATAAACGGCTCCAGGTAAGCCACCGCTTGTTTCATCACGCGAGCGGATTTCACCACCTGCGGCAGGAACATTTTCCCTTCGCCGAACAGGTCGCCGACCACATTCATGCCGTCCATCAGCGGGCCTTCAATCACCTCAATCGGGCGGGAGGCCTGCTGGCGGGCTTCTTCGGTATCCTGTTCGATAAATTCGGTAATGCCTTTCACCAGCGAGTATTCGAGACGCTTTTTCACGTCCCAGCTACGCCATTCCGCCTGCTGGGCGTTGGCAGCTTCGTCGGTTTTGCTGCCGCGGTATTTCTCCGCCAAATCCAGCAAACGCTCAGTGCCGTCATCGCGACGGTTAAGAATGACATCTTCAACCGCATCGCGCAGCTCGGCGGGCAGGTCGTCATAAATCGCCAGTTGCCCGGCGTTGACGATGCCCATGTCCATGCCGTTGCGGATGGCGTAGTAGAGGAATACCGCGTGGATAGCTTCACGTACCGGGTCGTTGCCGCGGAACGAGAAGGACACGTTAGACACACCGCCGGAGATCAGCGCATGCGGCAACTCACGTTTAATATCTTCGCAAGCGCCGATAAAGTCCTGCGCGTAGTTGTTGTGCTCTTCAATACCGGTCGCCACGGCGAAGATATTGGGGTCGAAGATGATGTCTTCCGGCGGGAAGCCCACCTCTTCGGTGAGAATTTTGTAAGCGCGGCGGCAAATTTCGATTTTACGCTCGCGGGTGTCGGCCTGGCCCTGCTCATCAAAGGCCATCACCACCACTGCCGCGCCGTAGCGACGTAGCAACTTCGCATGATGAATAAAGGCTTCCACGCCCTCTTTCATCGAAATAGAGTTGACGATGCCTTTACCCTGAATGCACTTCAGCCCTTTTTCGATAACCTCCCATTTGGAGGAGTCGATCATGATTGGTACACGGGCAATGTCCGGCTCACCGGCAATCAGGCTGAGGAAACGCACCATCGCCGCTTCGGCGTCGAGCATCCCCTCATCCATGTTGATATCAATAATCTGCGCGCCGCTTTCTACCTGCTGACGGGCAACATCCAGCGCTTCGCTGTATTTCTCTTCTTTGATCAGCCGTTTAAATTTGGCCGAACCGGTGACGTTGGTACGTTCGCCGACGTTGACAAACAGGCTATCGTCGCCAATGTTCAGCGGCTCCAGGCCGGAAAGGCGGCAGGCAACCGGGATATCCGGCAGCTGGCGCGGCGGCAAACCGGCAACGGCGCGGCTCATCGCCGCAATATGCTCCGGCGTGGTGCCGCAGCAGCCGCCAACGATATTCAGGAAGCCCGCTTCCGCCCATTCGCGAATCTGTTTCGCCATGGTGTCGGCGTCGAGGTCGTACTCGCCGAAAGCGTTCGGCAGGCCGGCGTTCGGGTGCGCGGTGACGTAGCATTCGGCAATCCGCGACAGTTCCTGGACGTACTGGCGCAGTTCATCTGGCCCCAGCGCGCAGTTAAGGCCAAAAGTGAGCGCCTCGGCGTGGCGCAGCGAGTTATAAAAGGCTTCGGTAGTCTGGCCGGAGAGGGTGCGACCAGAGGCGTCGGTGATGGTGCCGGAAATCATGATCGGCAGATCAACGCCCAGCGCTTCAAACTCTTCTTTCACCGCAAACACCGCCGCTTTCGCATTCAGGGTGTCAAATACGGTCTCAATCAGAATCAGATCTGCGCCACCTTCCACCAGCGCTTTGGTGGATTCACGGTAGGCCGCCACCAGCTGATCGAAGGTGATATTACGAAACGCCGGGTCGTTGACGTCCGGCGAAATGGAGGCCGTGCGGTTAGTTGGACCAAGCACGCCCGCAACAAAGCGTGGTTTTTCTGGTGTTCGCGCCGTCCATTCATCGGCGCAGGCGCGCGCCAGTTTGGCCGCCTCATAGTTAATTTCCGCCGACAGGGATTCCATCCGGTAATCCGCCATCGCAATGGTTGTCGAGTTAAAGGTGTTGGTTTCGATGATATCCGCGCCAGCCTCAAAGTAGGCGTTGTGGATAGCGGCGATCACCTCCGGCTTGCTGAGTACCAGCAGGTCATTGTTGCCTTTCAGGTCGCAGGGCCAGTCGGCAAAGCGCTCCCCGCGGAAATCTTCTTCATGTAGACGATAGCTCTGGATCATGGTGCCCATACCGCCGTCCAGCACCAGAATACGTTCATTTAACTGCGCACGCAGTTGTTCAACTTTGCTGCTCACACTCGCTCCCGACAACGCTCCACGTAACGAGCCATACTGGCACAAAGCGTGCTGGCGGAAAAGAGAACAACGGGCAACATGAGACATGTTCAGCTTGCCACCCACTTCTGTCGCTTTGCCGGATGGCGGCGCAAGCGCCTTATCAGTCTACAAATTACTTTGGCGGCTCCCAAAGCGTAGGCCTGATAAGCGCAGCGCCATCGGGCATCCTGTGATGTCACTCATCCGATCAGTTCAGGAACTCTTGCATTATAATTGAATAAAACGAAAATGATTTCCACGATACAGAAAAAGGAGTCTGCCATGGTTGCCCCTGTTCCCGCGAAACGCGGGAGAAAACCTGCCGCTACCACTGCACCCGTAACCGGGCAGGTTCAGTCTTTAACTCGCGGTCTGAAGCTGCTGGAGTGGATTGCCGAGTCCAACGGCAGCGTCGCGCTGACCGAACTGGCGCAACAGGCGGGTTTGCCTAATTCCACGACTCACCGTCTACTCACCACCATGCAGCAGCAGGGTTTTGTCCGCCAGGTCGGTGAGCTGGGCCACTGGGCCGTAGGCGCACATGCGTTTATCGTCGGCAGCAGCTTCTTACAGAGCCGTAATCTGCTGGCGATTGTCCATCCGATTTTGCGCAAACTGATGGAGGACTCCGGCGAAACGGTAAACCTTGCCGTACTCGACCAGAGCGACCATCAGGCCATTATTATCGACCAGGTGCAGTGTACGCAGCTGATGCGTATGTCCGCGCCTATTGGCGGCAAGCTGCCCATGCACGCCTCTGGCGCGGGCAAGGCGTTTTTATCACAGCTCAGTGAGGAACAGGTTACCAGTCTGCTGCACCGCAAGGGGTTGCACGCTTATACCCATGCGACGCTGGTGTCGCCGCTGCATCTGAAAGACGATTTGGCCCAGACGCGCAAGCGCGGCTATTCGTTTGACGATGAAGAACATGCGCTCGGTCTGCGCTGCGTGGCCTCGTGTATTTATGACGAACACCGCGAACCGTTTGCGGCCCTCTCTATTTCCGGCCCCTGCTCACGCATTACTGATGATCGCGTCACCGAACTTGGCGCCATGGTGATTAAAGCGGCGAAAGAGGTGACGCTGGCCTATGGTGGAACTCGCTGAAATGAGCAGCCTGAAATTATACTGGCAGGAGAAGTACCCACAGGCCTTCTGTTGGTCTTTCGGTGATTCGCCGACGCTGGCCGACGAGCTGGCGGCGCTAGTGGTCGCCGGTAAAAAGCGTGGCACCTGTAGCTCGCTGGTTAGCTATCAGAAAGAGCAGCCCCCTGTCACGCCCGGGTCATATCACATTGTGCTCAACGGCACAGGCGACGCCGTGTGCGTCATACGCACGCTGGCGCTCAGGCTGATCCGTTTTAACGAGATGAGCGCCGATCTCGCCGCACTGGAAGGCGAAGGCGATCTTAGCCTGGCGTACTGGCAAGCGGCACACCGGGCCTTTTTTGAGCGCGAGGGTAATTGGTCGCCGGAGATGGAACTGGTTTACGAAGAGTTCGCCGTACTTGAGATCGCGCCGTAACGCACGCTAAAGCGCTGGCGACGACGATAGGCATACACATCTTCTACATGCCCTTCTTTAATACGCGTCTGTAGCGCGCGCCAGTAATCGGCGCGAAACAGGTCGGCATGCATCTCTTCAAACAATGGCCCGATACGCGGATCGGCACACAGCCAGTGGCGAAACTCCTCCGGGAAAACATCACCCGGCGAGACGCTATACCAGGGTTCGCTGGCCAGTTCGTCTTCCGGATAACGCGCTGGCGGAATATCGCGGAAATTCACTTCCGTCATGTAGCAAATTTCATCGTAGTCATAGAACACCACGCGACCATGACGGGTAACGCCAAAGTTTTTAAACAACATATCGCCGGGGAAAATATTAGCGGCGGCAAGCTGGCGAATCGCATTACCATATTCTTCTATCGCATCGCGCAACTGCTGACCTTCTACCTGTTCCAGCCAGATATTGAGCGGCACCATGCGACGTTCAATATAGAGATGGCGAATGACGATATGTTCCCCAAGATCGGTAATCTTCTCTGGCGCTTCTTGTCGTAACAGCGCCATCAGCGCCGGATCGATTTGCCGTTTATCCAGTACGAAATTCTCAAACTCCTGGGTATCCGCCATACGACCGACGCGATCATGCTCTTTTACCAGTTGATAACAGGCACGCACATGGGCGGCAGACATCTCTTTCTGCGGGGCGAATTTGTCTTTAATGATTTTAAATACGCGGTCGAAACCTGGCAGGGTAAACACCAGCATCACCATGCCGCGGATACCAGGCGCCTCAATGAATTTCTCATCACTTTCAGCCAGATAACACAAATATTCGCGGTAGCTTTCGGTTTTCGCATGTTTCTGGCAGCCAATCGCCATATACAGTTCGGCAGTGGTTTTACCCGGCAGGATTTCACGCAACCACTCAACCAGCGCGGCAGGCAGCGGCGCATACACCATAAAATAAGAGCGGGCAAAACCAAACACAATGCTCGCTTCTGCCGTGGTGGTCAGGCAGGTATCGATAAACAGTTCACCCTCATCAGTGCGATGAATCGGCAACAAAAACGGCAGCGTACCGTCAGGTGTGGTTAATTTACCTACCAGCCAGGCCGCTTTATTACGGTAAAACAACTCATTCGCCACCTGGACATGGCAGCGAGGTAGCGCGTCCTCGCCCAGTGTTTCAGTCAGGTGCGCGATAATATAGCGGATATCCCGGCTTTTATTCTGCCAGGGCAAACGCAGCGGTAAGTCACTGAGTATGCGCATCAACAGAGTCTCCCAACCGTGATCGGGAAAGAAGTCTTTGGCCAGCGGGCGCGGGATAGTACGAAAGCGGCGCTCCGGTTGCGAACTGAAAATAAACAACCGCTCGGGTGTTAACGAGCGGTGGTCAAATAACCGACAATAAACGGAGTTGAAAAAGCTCTCCGCAATCTCGAAGCGCGGGTAATCCGGTAACAGCCGGGTGTAATGCTCTTTAACGCGTAAAAGGAAATCCGCGTCGGTACTTTTGCCATCGGTAATACAGCGCAGTTGCTCCACCACCAAGCCCACATGATGATCATAGAGGTGGATACGGCTTTTCATCGCCTGTTGAACGGCGTGCCAGTCGGCCTGTTCAAAACGCTGCTGCGCGCCGGAAGTCACTTCCAGAAATCGACCATACTGCGCGTCAAAGCCTTGCAGGATGGTTTGAGCAATCAGTAATTCCAGGCCACGCGGCATTTTTTTCCCTCATCCGGCACCACGTCATGCCGGATGGCGCGTTCGCTTATCCGGCCTACGCTATCTGTAGGCCCGGTAAGCGCAGCGCCACCGGGCATCAATCAAAACTGCGATTCTTCGGTAGAACCCGTTAATGCGGTAACGGATGACGCGCCGCCCTGAATAATGGTGGTGACTTTGTCGAAGTAACCTGTGCCCACTTCCTGCTGGTGGGAAACAAAGGTGTAGCCATCTTTCGCCGCGGCGAACTCGGGTTGTTGAACCTTCTCAACATAGTGTTTCATGCCCTCGCCCTGAGCGTATGCATGCGCCAGGTCGAACATGTTGAACCACATGCTGTGGATGCCCGCCAGGGTAATAAACTGGTATTTGTAACCCATGTCCGACAACTGCTGCTGGAAGCTGGCAATGGTCTTGTCGTCCAGATTCTTCTGCCAGTTGAAGGATGGCGAACAGTTATAGGCCAGCAGTTTGCCCGGATACTTCGCGTGGATAGCATCGGCAAAACGACGCGCCAGTTCGAGATCCGGCGTAGAGGTTTCGCACCACACCAGATCGGCATACGGGGCATACGCCAGACCGCGGCTGATCGCCTGCTCAATGCCCGCATGGGTGCGGTAAAAACCTTCGCTGGTGCGTTCGCCGGTAATAAAACCGCTGTCATAGGGATCGCAGTCGGAGGTGATCAGATCTGCCGCATCCGCATCGGTACGCGCAATCACCAGCGTCGGGACGCCCATCACATCAGCGGCCAGACGCGCAGCAATCAGTTTCTGAATCGCCTCCTGCGTGGGGACCAGCACCTTGCCGCCCATATGGCCGCATTTCTTCACCGACGCCAGCTGATCTTCGAAGTGAACGGCCGCTGCACCGGCTTCAATCATCGATTTCATCAGTTCGAAGGCATTCAGAACGCCGCCAAAACCGGCTTCCGCATCAGCAACGATCGGCAGAAAGTAATCCACATAGCGCGGATCGTTGGGTTCAATACCGGATGCCCACTGGATCTGATCTGCACGACGGAAAGTGTTGTTGATCCGATCCACTACCGCCGGAACAGAGTTTGCCGGGTACAACGATTGATCCGGATACATGCTGGATGCAAGGTTGGCATCTGCCGCCACCTGCCAGCCTGAAAGATAAATCGCCTCAATACCGGCTTTCGCCTGCTGCAACGCCTGACCGCCAGTCAGCGCGCCAAGGCTGTTGATATAGCCTTTTTTCGCTTCACCGTGCAACAGCCGCCACATTTTCGCGGCGCCGAGCTGCGCCAGCGTGCATTCCGGGTTAACCGAGCCGCGTAATTTCACCACCTCCTCCGCGCTGTACGGGCGGGTGATGCCTTCCCAGCGCGGTTGTGTCCACTCTTTCTGTAATTCTTCGATTTGTTGAGTACGGGTTTTCATGTGCAGATGCTCCATATTGTTATGTGGTGAATTAAGCCAGTAAGCGATAGCCCGGCAGGGTGAGGAAGTCGATTAAGTCATCTGAGGTGGTGATTTGCTCCATCAGACGTGCGGCATCGTCGAAGCGCCCGCTGCTGTAGCGGTGCTCGCCCAGTTCGTCCTGGATTACCCGCATCTCTTCCGCCAACATTTCGCGGAAAAGCGCTTTCGTTACGGGTTTTCCATTGCTCAGTGTTTTCTCATGGTGAATCCACTGCCAGATAGAGGTTCGTGAGATTTCCGCCGTCGCGGCATCCTCCATCAGACCGTAAATCGGTACACAGCCATTACCGGAGATCCACGCTTCAATGTACTGCACTGCCACGCGAATATTGGCGCGCATTCCCGCTTCTGTACGTTCGCCTTCACATGGCTCCAGTAACTGCTCGGCAGTAATCGGCGCATCTTCATCACGGGTAATGAACAGCTGATTTTTGTGCTCGCCCAGTACCTCGTTAAAGACGGCCATTGCGGTATCCGCCAACCCGGGATGCGCAATCCACGTGCCGTCGTGGCCGTTGTTCGCTTCCAGCGCTTTATCCGCTTTCACTTTGGCAAGGACCTGATTGTTGCGTTCAACGTCTTTGCTCGGGATAAACGCCGCCATACCGCCCATCGCGAACGCGCCGCGCTTGTGACAGGTTTTGATCAGCAGGCGCGAGTAGGCGCTCAGAAACGGTTTGTCCATCGTTACCACCTGCCTGTCCGGCAAGACGCGATCCGGGTGATTTTTCAACGTTTTGATATAGCTGAAAATATAATCCCAGCGACCACAGTTGAGACCGACGATATGATCACGCAGCGCATGAAGAATCTCATCCATCTGGAAAACAGCAGGCAGCGTTTCAATCAACAGGGTCGCTTTGATCGTACCGCGCGGCAGGTTAAAGCGGTCTTCGGCGTAGCTGAAAACTTCACTCCACCAGGCGGCCTCCTGCCAGGCTTGCGTTTTCGGCAGGTAAAAATACGGGCCGCTACCTTTAGCGAGCAGCGCTTTATAGTTGTGGAAAAAGTACAGAGCAAAATCAAACAGGCTGCCGGGAATGGCTTCCCCCCGCCAGGTAACATGTTTTTCTGGCAGATGTAGACCACGTACACGACAAATCAATACGGCCGGATCGGGCTTGAGCTGATAGATTTTTCCGGCTTCGTTGGTATAGCTAATGGTGCCGTTCACCGCATCACGCAGGTTGATTTGACCATCAATAACTTTATTCCAGTCCGGCGCCAGCGAGTCTTCAAAGTCCGCCATAAACACTTTCACATTTGCGTTCAGGGCATTAATCACCATTTTACGTTCAACCGGCCCGGTAATTTCTACTCGGCGATCCTGTAAATCCGCCGGAATACCACGAATCTGCCAATTACTTTCTCTAATGGAAGTGGTTTCCGAAATAAAATCAGGCAACTTACCGTTATCAATATCCTGCTGTTGCTGAATACGTGCAGCCAGGAGTTTATTGCGTTTTGGCGTAAAACGGGTGACTAACTCCGTCAAAAACTCGACTGCCTCAGCGGTCAGGACTTGCTTTTCCAGCTCGCCTTGCGGCCTGGTAAAGGTTAATTCATCAGTTGTGGTTGCCTGTGGATTCATCATGCAGCTCCTCGTTGTTGATCCAGATACATCCCCAATGCGAACGAAGGATCACTGTGCGCTTTTCGTTCAACACAACTAAGACTACTCAATTAAATTTCAAAATCAAAAACAATTTCCATTTTTAATTTAATTATACATTAACCTATTGATAACAATATAAATTAAATTTAATTACATGATGAGGTGCGTTTCGGAAATAAAAAAGGCACCCAAAGGTGCCTGATTCAACATGCTGAAACGCTTTAGGATCGTCAGGAGCAGAAGATTAATCCAGGGTTGGATTCATGTGACGCAGATCATATGGCGTAATCTGGTAGACATAATAGTTGAGCCAGTTAGTAAACAGTAAATTACCGTGGCTGCGCCAGGTTGCGCGCGGTATGTTTTGCGGATCGTTTTTTGGGAAATAGTTGTACGGAACCTCCGGATTTAACCCGGCCTCAACGTCACGAAAATATTCACCCGCTAACGTATGGGCGTCATATTCAGGATGACCGGTGACAAACGCAATACGTTTATCTTTGCTGGCAAACAGGTACGCATCCCCCTCTTCTGTTTCGGCCAGAATTTCAAGATCCGTATAATCCCGTATTAGCGCCGCCGGGAAATCGGCATAGCGTGAGTGTGGCGCAAGAAACGAATCATCAAAACCACGCGTCAACAGAGCATGAGGATGAAGGATGTGATGTTCATAGACGCCGGAAAGTTTATCTGTACGGGTCTGCTTAGGGATACCATAAAGAATATTGAGTGCGGCCTGAACGGCCCAACAGACAAATAGCGTCGAAGTAACGTGATCTTTCGCCCATTCCAGCACCTGTCTAATCTGCGGCCAGTAAGCCACGTCATTAAACTCCACCAGACCCAGCGGCGCTCCGGTCACGATAAGCCCATCAAAGTTCTGATCGCAGATATCGTCGAAGTTACAGTAAAAGTTGTTCAGATGCTCGGCTGGCGTGTTCCTCGACTCGCGGGCATCTATCCGCAGTAGTTGAATATCGACCTGTAATGGCGAGTTCGATAGCAAACGCAGAAACTGATTTTCCGTTTCAATCTTCTTCGGCATCAGGTTAAGGATAAGTACCTTTAGCGGGCGAATTTCCTGACCTGATGCGCGAGAAGTCGTCATGACGAAGACATTCTCCTCACGTAAAAAATTGACGGCGGGTAGCTCGTCCAGCACGCGAATCGGCATAACCTGATAACCTCACGACATACGTTTAAACGTTTAGACATCCAGATAGCTGAAGATACTCAGAAATCAGGCGAATGTCGAGTCTGCAAGTTCAAGGTGAGAAAGTTTCACGACAGCATTTGCATTAGAATAGAAGTAAGCAAAAAAGGAGTGAAGATGATGATTAACATTCGCCGTTCAAGGCATGAGGAAGGGGAAAAACTGATTGCGATCTGGCGTCGCTCAGTCGATGCCACGCACGATTTTCTGTCAAACGCTTATCGGGCCGAACTGGAAGAACTGGTGAGCGATTTTCTGCCAGAAGCGCCACTATGGGTTGCCGTGACCGATCAGGATGAGCCGGTAGGATTTATGCTGCTTACCGGCGAACATATGGATGCGCTGTTTGTCGATCCGGACGTGCGTGGTCAGGGTATCGGTAAGAGATTAGTTGAACATGCGTTAACACTGGCGCCGGGGTTGACAACCAATGTTAACGAGCAGAATACACAAGCTGTTGGATTTTATAAGAAAATGGGATTTAAGGTGACGGGACGTTCGGAGGTTGACGATCTTGGGAAACCGTATCCATTGTTGAATTTAATTTATCCGTGAGTAGTGGTGCTGCCTGATAAGTGCATACAGGCCGGATAAGGCGAAACTGGCATCCGGCGGTGCCGGTTGCCTGATGGCGCTGCGCTTATCAGGCCTACATTTTTACAGTTACCACACACGCAAAGAAGCCCGTCCAGACGGACGGGCTTCTTCACTTGTCTGATGCCTGGCAGTTTATGGCGGGCGTCCTGCCCGCCCCCCTCCGGGCCGTTGCTGCGCAACGTTCAAATCCGCTCCCGGCGGATTTGTCCTCCTCCGGAGAGCGCTCACCGACAAACAACAGATAAAACAAAAGGCCCAGTCTTTCGACTGAGCCTTTCGTTTTATTTGATGCCTGGCGGTTCCCTACTCTCGCATGGGGAGACCCCACACTACCATCGGCGCTACGGCGTTTCACTTCTGAGTTCGGCATGGGGTCAGGTGGGACCACCGCGCTAGTGCCGCCAGGCAAATTCTGTTATCAGACCGTTTTTACGTTCTGATGTAATCTGAATCAGTGCTGAAAATCATCTCTCAACCGCCAAAACATCTTCGGCGTTGTAAGGTTAAGCCTCACGGTTCATTAGTACCGGTTAGCTCAACGCATCGCTGCGCTTACACACCCGGCCTATCAACGTCGTCGTCTTCAACGTTCCTTCAGGAGACTTTAAGTCTCAGGGAGAACTCATCTCGGGGCAAGTTTCGTGCTTAGATGCTTTCAGCACTTATCTCTTCCGCATTTAGCTACCGGGCAGTGCCATTGGCATGACAACCCGAACACCAGTGATGCGTCCACTCCGGTCCTCTCGTACTAGGAGCAGCCCCCCTCAGTTCTCCAGCGCCCACGGCAGATAGGGACCGAACTGTCTCACGACGTTCTAAACCCAGCTCGCGTACCACTTTAAATGGCGAACAGCCATACCCTTGGGACCTACTTCAGCCCCAGGATGTGATGAGCCGACATCGAGGTGCCAAACACCGCCGTCGATATGAACTCTTGGGCGGTATCAGCCTGTTATCCCCGGAGTACCTTTTATCCGTTGAGCGATGGCCCTTCCATTCAGAACCACCGGATCACTATGACCTGCTTTCGCACCTGCTCGCGCCGTCACGCTCGCAGTCAAGCTGGCTTATGCCATTGCACTAACCTCCTGATGTCCGACCAGGATTAGCCAACCTTCGTGCTCCTCCGTTACTCTTTAGGAGGAGACCGCCCCAGTCAAACTACCCACCAGACACTGTCCGCAACCCGGATCACGGGTCCACGTTAGAACATCAAACATTAAAGGGTGGTATTTCAAGGTCGGCTCCATGCAGACTGGCGTCCACACTTCAAAGCCTCCCACCTATCCTACACATCAAGGCTCAATGTTCAGTGTCAAGCTATAGTAAAGGTTCACGGGGTCTTTCCGTCTTGCCGCGGGTACACTGCATCTTCACAGCGAGTTCAATTTCACTGAGTCTCGGGTGGAGACAGCCTGGCCATCATTACGCCATTCGTGCAGGTCGGAACTTACCCGACAAGGAATTTCGCTACCTTAGGACCGTTATAGTTACGGCCGCCGTTTACCGGGGCTTCGATCAGGAGCTTCGCTTGCGCTGACCCCATCAATTAACCTTCCGGCACCGGGCAGGCGTCACACCGTATACGTCCACTTTCGTGTTTGCACAGTGCTGTGTTTTTAATAAACAGTTGCAGCCAGCTGGTATCTTCGACTGACTTCAGCTCCATGAGTAAATCACTTCACCTACGTGTCAGCGTGCCTTCTCCCGAAGTTACGGCACCATTTTGCCTAGTTCCTTCACCCGAGTTCTCTCAAGCGCCTTGGTATTCTCTACCTGACCACCTGTGTCGGTTTGGGGTACGATTTGATGTTACCTGATGCTTAGAGGCTTTTCCTGGAAGCAGGGCATTTGTTGCTTCAGCACCGTAGTGCCTCGTCATCACGCCTCAGCCTTGATTTTCCGGATTTGCCTGGAAAACCAGCCTACACGCTTAAACCGGGACAACCGTCGCCCGGCCAACATAGCCTTCTCCGTCCCCCCTTCGCAGTAACACCAAGTACGGGAATATTAACCCGTTTCCCATCGACTACGCCTTTCGGCCTCGCCTTAGGGGTCGACTCACCCTGCCCCGATTAACGTTGGACAGGAACCCTTGGTCTTCCGGCGAGCGGGCTTTTCACCCGCTTTATCGTTACTTATGTCAGCATTCGCACTTCTGATACCTCCAGCAACCCTCACAGGCCACCTTCGCAGGCTTACAGAACGCTCCCCTACCCAACAACACCTGAGTGTCGCTGCCGCAGCTTCGGTGCATGGTTTAGCCCCGTTACATCTTCCGCGCAGGCCGACTCGACCAGTGAGCTATTACGCTTTCTTTAAATGATGGCTGCTTCTAAGCCAACATCCTGGCTGTCTGGGCCTTCCCACATCGTTTCCCACTTAACCATGACTTTGGGACCTTAGCTGGCGGTCTGGGTTGTTTCCCTCTTCACGACGGACGTTAGCACCCGCCGTGTGTCTCCCGTGATAACATTCTCCGGTATTCGCAGTTTGCATCGGGTTGGTAAGCCGGGATGGCCCCCTAGCCGAAACAGTGCTCTACCCCCGGAGATGAATTCACGAGGCGCTACCTAAATAGCTTTCGGGGAGAACCAGCTATCTCCCGGTTTGATTGGCCTTTCACCCCCAGCCACAGGTCATCCGCTAATTTTTCAACATTAGTCGGTTCGGTCCTCCAGTTAGTGTTACCCAACCTTCAACCTGCCCATGGCTAGATCACCGGGTTTCGGGTCTATACCCTGCAACTTAACGCCCAATTAAGACTCGGTTTCCCTCCGGCTCCCCTATTCGGTTAACCTTGCTACAGAATATAAGTCGCTGACCCATTATACAAAAGGTACGCAGTCACCCCACCACTAAGCCCCCTCTGCTTCTT
The DNA here is from genome assembly GCF_020181675.1 of Salmonella sp. A7. NCBI lineage: Bacteria > Pseudomonadati > Pseudomonadota > Gammaproteobacteria > Enterobacterales > Enterobacteriaceae > Salmonella > Salmonella sp. A7. The sequence goes on from NZ_CP084001.1 coordinate 4,327,052, forward strand.
TTGAGGTTGAACGTCGCTTTCGCTCCGTTAACCGTATCCTCAGCAAAGGATGCGTATGTGGAGTTCACCACTGGCTTAGTGGTGGGGCTCCCACTGCTTGTACGTACACGGTTTCAGGTTCTTTTTCACTCCCCTCGCCGGGGTTCTTTTCGCCTTTCCCTCACGGTACTGGTTCACTATCGGTCAGTCAGGAGTATTTAGCCTTGGAGGATGGTCCCCCCATATTCAGACAGGATACCACGTGTCCCGCCCTACTCATCGAGCTCACAGCACATGCGCTTTTGTGTACGGGGCTGTCACCCTGTATCGCGCGCCTTTCCAGACGCTTCCACTAACACACATGCTGATTCAGGCTCTGGGCTCCTCCCCGTTCGCTCGCCGCTACTGGGGGAATCTCGGTTGATTTCTTTTCCTCGGGGTACTTAGATGTTTCAGTTCCCCCGGTTCGCCTCATTAACCTATGGATTCAGTTAATGATAGTGTGACGAGTCACACTGGGTTTCCCCATTCGGAAATCGCCGGTTATAACGGTTCATATCACCTTACCGGCGCTTATCGCAGATTAGCACGTCCTTCATCGCCTCTGACTGCCAGGGCATCCACCGTGTACGCTTAGTCGCTTAACCTCACAACCCGAAGATGTTTCTTGCGATTCATCATCGTGTTGCGAAAATTTGAGAGACTCACGAACAACCTTCGTTGTTCTGTGTTTCAATTTTCAGCTTGATCCAGATTTTTAAAGAGCAAATATCTCAAACATGACTCGTAAGTCAGTTTTGAGATATTAAGGCAGGTGACTTTCACTCACAAACCAGCAAGTGGCGTCCCCTAGGGGATTCGAACCCCTGTTACCGCCGTGAAAGGGCGGTGTCCTGGGCCTCTAGACGAAGGGGACGTATCAGTCTGCTTCGCAAGACGCCTTGCTATTCACTTTTCATCAGACAATCTGTGTGAGCACTGCAAAGTACGCTTCTTTCAGGTAAGGAGGTGATCCAACCGCAGGTTCCCCTACGGTTACCTTGTTACGACTTCACCCCAGTCATGAATCACAAAGTGGTAAGCGCCCTCCCGAAGGTTAAGCTACCTACTTCTTTTGCAACCCACTCCCATGGTGTGACGGGCGGTGTGTACAAGGCCCGGGAACGTATTCACCGTGGCATTCTGATCCACGATTACTAGCGATTCCGACTTCATGGAGTCGAGTTGCAGACTCCAATCCGGACTACGACGCACTTTATGAGGTCCGCTTGCTCTCGCGAGGTCGCTTCTCTTTGTATGCGCCATTGTAGCACGTGTGTAGCCCTGGTCGTAAGGGCCATGATGACTTGACGTCATCCCCACCTTCCTCCAGTTTATCACTGGCAGTCTCCTTTGAGTTCCCGGCCGGACCGCTGGCAACAAAGGATAAGGGTTGCGCTCGTTGCGGGACTTAACCCAACATTTCACAACACGAGCTGACGACAGCCATGCAGCACCTGTCTCACAGTTCCCGAAGGCACCAATCCATCTCTGGAAAGTTCTGTGGATGTCAAGACCAGGTAAGGTTCTTCGCGTTGCATCGAATTAAACCACATGCTCCACCGCTTGTGCGGGCCCCCGTCAATTCATTTGAGTTTTAACCTTGCGGCCGTACTCCCCAGGCGGTCTACTTAACGCGTTAGCTCCGGAAGCCACGCCTCAAGGGCACAACCTCCAAGTAGACATCGTTTACGGCGTGGACTACCAGGGTATCTAATCCTGTTTGCTCCCCACGCTTTCGCACCTGAGCGTCAGTCTTTGTCCAGGGGGCCGCCTTCGCCACCGGTATTCCTCCAGATCTCTACGCATTTCACCGCTACACCTGGAATTCTACCCCCCTCTACAAGACTCAAGCCTGCCAGTTTCGAATGCAGTTCCCAGGTTGAGCCCGGGGATTTCACATCCGACTTGACAGACCGCCTGCGTGCGCTTTACGCCCAGTAATTCCGATTAACGCTTGCACCCTCCGTATTACCGCGGCTGCTGGCACGGAGTTAGCCGGTGCTTCTTCTGCGGGTAACGTCAATTGCTGCGGTTATTAACCACAACACCTTCCTCCCCGCTGAAAGTACTTTACAACCCGAAGGCCTTCTTCATACACGCGGCATGGCTGCATCAGGCTTGCGCCCATTGTGCAATATTCCCCACTGCTGCCTCCCGTAGGAGTCTGGACCGTGTCTCAGTTCCAGTGTGGCTGGTCATCCTCTCAGACCAGCTAGGGATCGTCGCCTTGGTGAGCCGTTACCTCACCAACAAGCTAATCCCATCTGGGCACATCTGATGGCAAGAGGCCCGAAGGTCCCCCTCTTTGGTCTTGCGACGTTATGCGGTATTAGCCACCGTTTCCAGTAGTTATCCCCCTCCATCAGGCAGTTTCCCAGACATTACTCACCCGTCCGCCACTCGTCAGCAAAGCAGCAAGCTGCTTCCTGTTACCGTTCGACTTGCATGTGTTAGGCCTGCCGCCAGCGTTCAATCTGAGCCATGATCAAACTCTTCAATTTAAAAGTTTGATGCTCAATGAATTAAACTTCGTAATGAATTACGTGTTCACTCTTGAGACTTGGTATTCATTTTTCGTCCGAGGACGTTAAGAATCCGTATCTTCGAGTGCCCACACAGATTGTCTGATAAATTGTTAAAGAGCAGGTGCGACGCGGCTTTCAGCTCACCGTCGCGAGGTGGCGTATATTACGCTTTCCTCTTTCAGAGTCAACCCTGAATTTCAGGATTTTTCTCTTCAACCGACCGGCTGTTTGTGTGAAGTGATTCACATCCGCCGTGTCGATGGAGGCGCATTATAGGGAGTTCTCTGCTGACCGCAATAGAAAAATTGCAGAAAAATGACTGTTTGCTGCATTCCCCAGCAAAACCCCTGGTTATACCCATTTACGCACAGACTTATCCACAAAATGCGCGTTCATTTCCTGGATCTTCTCACTCTGCAAACGATCTTTCAGGGATAAAAGCGGGGCCAGAATTTAAAAAGAAAAATTCGCGAGCGTTGCGCAAACGTTTTCGTTACAATGTCGCCGCAAAATGAGAATGCCCCATAAGGGGCGTTAGCTGAGTTTTTTACGAAAAATTCAGCTAACGCTCTCTGTAATCGTCAAATCCAGGGGATTTACCATGCAACAACGTCGTCCAGTCCGCCGCGCTCTGCTCAGTGTTTCTGACAAGGCCGGTATCATCGAATTCGCCCAGGCTCTTTCCGCACGCGGTGTGGAACTGCTGTCTACGGGGGGCACCGCCCGCCTGTTAGCAGAAAAAGGCCTGCCGGTGACCGAAGTTTCCGATTACACCGGTTTCCCGGAAATGATGGATGGACGCGTAAAGACCCTGCATCCAAAAGTACACGGCGGCATCCTCGGCCGTCGCGGCCAGGACGATGCCATTATGGAACAGCACCACATCGCCCCTATCGATATGGTTGTCGTTAACCTGTATCCGTTCGCCGAAACCGTTGCACGCGTTGGTTGCTCGCTGGAAGATGCAGTAGAGAACATCGATATCGGCGGCCCGACCATGGTGCGCTCCGCCGCGAAGAACCATAAAGACGTGGCCATCGTGGTGAAGAGCAGCGACTACGACGCCATTATTAAAGAGATGGACGCTAACGAAGGTTCTTTGACCCTCGACACCCGTTTCGATCTCGCGATTAAAGCCTTCGAACACACCGCCGCCTACGACAGCATGATCGCTAACTACTTCGGCAGCATGGTTCCGGCCTACCACGGTGAAAGCAAAGAAGCCGCCGGTCGCTTCCCGCGTACGCTGAACCTGAACTTCATTAAGAAGCAGGATATGCGCTACGGCGAGAACAGCCACCAGCAAGCTGCCTTCTATATAGAAGAGAATGTGAAAGAAGCGTCCGTTGCCACCGCACAACAGGTGCAGGGCAAAGCGCTCTCTTATAACAACATCGCTGATACCGACGCGGCGCTGGAGTGTGTGAAAGAGTTCAACGAGCCAGCCTGCGTAATCGTCAAGCACGCTAACCCGTGCGGCGTGGCGGTAAGTACCTCTATTCTCGACGCTTACGATCGCGCCTATAAAACCGACCCGACCTCCGCGTTCGGCGGCATTATCGCCTTTAACCGTGAGCTGGATGCGGAAACCGCACAGGCCATCATTTCTCGTCAGTTTGTCGAAGTGATCATCGCCCCATCCGCAAGCGAAGAAGCGCTGAAAATCACCGCTGCCAAGCAGAACGTCCGTGTTCTGACCTGCGGCCAATGGGCAAGCCGCGTTCCGGGCCTGGATTTCAAACGCGTTAACGGTGGCCTGCTGGTTCAGGACAGGGATCTGGGTATGGTGAGTGAAGCTGAACTGCGCGTGGTGTCCAAACGCCAGCCGACCGAGCAGGAGCTGCGTGACGCGCTGTTCTGCTGGAAGGTAGCCAAGTTCGTGAAATCCAACGCTATTGTGTATGCCAAAGAGAACATGACCATCGGTATAGGCGCAGGCCAGATGAGCCGCGTGTACTCCGCCAAAATCGCCGGGATTAAAGCCGCTGATGAAGGTCTGGAAGTGAAAGGCTCAGCCATGGCTTCCGACGCGTTCTTCCCGTTCCGCGATGGTATTGATGCCGCTGCCGCTGTCGGCGTGAGCTGCGTTATCCAGCCAGGCGGTTCTATCCGTGATGATGAAGTCATTGCCGCTGCCGATGAACACGGTATTGCGATGATCTTCACCGACATGCGCCACTTCCGCCATTAATTCAGGGAGCAGACGATGAAAGTTTTAGTCATTGGTAACGGCGGGCGCGAACACGCGCTGGCCTGGAAAGCCGCACAGTCGCCGCTGGTTGATACCGTTTTTGTCGCACCGGGTAACGCCGGTACCGCGCTGGAGCCCGCGTTGCAGAACGTGGCTATCGGCGTCACCGATATTCCGGCGCTGCTGAGCTTTGCCCGGGACGAGAAGATTGATCTGACCATCGTCGGCCCGGAAGCGCCGCTGGTGATTGGCGTGGTCGATGCGTTCCGCGCGGCGGGCCTGAAGATCTTCGGCCCAACCGAAGGGGCCGCCCAACTGGAAGGCTCCAAAGCCTTCACCAAAGATTTCCTCGCCCGTCACCAGATTCCGACGGCGGAATACCAGAATTTCACCGAGATTGAGCCTGCCCTGGCGTATCTGCGCGAGAAAGGCGCGCCGATCGTCATCAAGGCCGATGGTCTGGCTGCGGGCAAAGGCGTTATCGTGGCGATGACGCTTGAAGAAGCCGAAGCCGCCGTCCATGACATGCTGGCAGGCAACGCCTTTGGCGACGCGGGCCACCGTATCGTGATTGAAGAGTTCCTCGACGGCGAAGAAGCGAGCTTTATCGTGATGGTCGACGGCGAGCACGTGCTGCCGATGGCCACCAGCCAGGACCACAAACGCGTCGGTAACGGCGATACCGGCCCGAACACCGGCGGTATGGGGGCCTACTCACCAGCGCCGGTGGTAACTGATGAAGTGCATCAGCGCACCATGGAACGCATCATTTGGCCAACCGTGAAAGGCATGGCCGCGGAAGGTAACACCTATACCGGCTTCCTGTATGCGGGTCTGATGATCGACAAGCAGGGCAACCCGAAAGTTATCGAGTTCAACTGCCGCTTCGGCGATCCGGAAACCCAGCCGATCATGCTGCGCATGAAGTCGGATCTGGTGGATCTTTGCCTCGCCGCCTGTGACGGCAAGCTGGATGAGAAAACTTCCGAGTGGGACGAGCGCGCTTCATTAGGCGTGGTGATCGCTGCGGGCGGTTATCCGGGCAGCTACAACACCGGCGACGAGATCCACGGTCTGCCGCTGGAAGAAGTGGCTGACGGTAAGGTCTTCCATGCTGGAACCAAACTTGCCGATGACGACCGCGTGTTGACCAGCGGCGGACGCGTCCTGTGCGCCACCGCGCTGGGCCACACCGTGGCTGAGGCGCAGAAACGCGCTTACGCCCTGATGACCGACATCCACTGGGACGGCAGCTTCAGCCGTAACGACATCGGCTGGCGCGCCATCGAGCGTGAGCAAAACTAACGGCTGAGTTTAGCCAGCAGCGTTTTGCGCGTAATGCCCAATTGGCGGGCGGCTTCCGTTTTGTTGCCGCCCGTTTTTTCCAGCGCCGCCAGAATGATCTCTTTTTCCACATCGACCAACAGTTGGATCTCATCACTGTATTCCGTTTTTATCGGCGTCGCGGCAATAGCGAGAGGCAATTCGCGTTCAGAAATGTATTCTCCCGTTAGCAACACCACCGCCCGCTCGATAGCGTTTTCCAGCTCACGGATATTGCCCGGCCAGTCGTAGTGGATCAGCAGATCCATCGCCTGCGGCGTAAACCCCTTCACCGCTTTGCGGTTACGTTCGGCAAAACGCCGCAGAAAATGGTCTGCCAGTAGCGGAATATCTTCCCGACGCTGGCGCAAAGAAGGCATTTCAATCGCCACCACATTCAGGCGGTAATAGAGATCCTGGCGAAAGCGACCGGCACTCACCTCTTCCGCCAGATCGCGGTGGGTAGCGGCAATTAACCGAACATCCACAGATATCGTCTGGTTACTTCCCACGCGTTGCACTTCGCGCTCCTGAATCGCCCGCAGCAAACGTACCTGCATTAACGGCGAGATATCGCCGATTTCATCAAGAAACAATGTCCCGCCGTCAGCTTCGACAAAGCGTCCCTCCCGACGTTTATCCGCGCCGGTAAACGCGCCTTTTTCGTGTCCGAACAGCTCAGACTCCAGCAGCGATTCATTAAGCGCGGCGCAGTTGAGCGTGACCAGCGGTCTATCGCTCCTGGCGCTACAGGCGTGTAGCGCCCGCGCCACCAGCTCTTTACCCGTGCCGGAGTCTCCGTGAATCAATACCGTGGCGTCTGATGGTGCGACCATCGCGATTTCATTCAGTAAATGTTGCATCGCCGGACTGCTGCCAATCATGCCAAACTGCGCAGCCGACGCCGATGGCAATTCAGCGCCCGTTTCCCGCGTATGCGCCAACGCCTTTTCCAGCGTCTCCTGCAGACGGTCAAAATCCAGCGGTTTAATTAAATAGTCGAGCGCGCCGGCTTTCAACGCCTCTACCGCCGTTTCCACGCTGGAGAATGCCGTCATAATCAAAATCGGAATGGCGGGGTTGAGCGCTTTAATCTCCTTCAGCGTGGCGATACCGTCCATCTCCGCCATACGCACATCGCACAGTACCAGATCAAAGACTTTCTCACGCACCTGAGCCAACGCATCATGCCCACTGTAGGCCAGAGCGACGTTATAGCCCCAACCCCGAAGCAGAGCCTGTAAAATCGTGCAGTGGCTTACATCATCATCCACAACCAGAATATCGATTTTTCCGCGTATCACCCTTGTTAATCCTGTTGTCTCGCTATCACTGGCAACCAGATAGTAAAGACCGCGCCTTTACCCTCAATACTTTTCACCTTAATCGCGCCGCCATGCTGTTCGATGATATTTTGCACCACCGCCAGCCCCAGGCCTGTCCCGTCAGCTTTGGTCGTAAAATAAGGTGTAAAAATCGCCTCCAACTGATCCGGGGCGATCCCTTTCCCGCTATCGGTAACAGTGATGATAACGCGGTCGGTCCCACTGTCTTTTGCCTCTACGGTAATCGTTCCCTGGCGGCCAATCGCATGAATAGCGTTCAGGTACAAATTCAACAGCACCTGAGTCAGCCTGTCCGGGTCAGCCTGAATACGCTTAAGCGTCTCATTCGCCGTGAATCTCAACTGAATCTCTCTGCTTTGGGCATCCTGGCTGACCAGATTCAGGGAGTGAGTAATAATATCATTGAGGTTAACCGTCTGGAGCGTCAGATGCGCGGGCTTTACCAGTTCGAGCAATTCGCTTACCACCCGGTTCAAACGGTCGGCCTCTTTGGCCATCACCTGCGCCAGTTCATGCGACTCGCCGCCGGCTGGCGTGCGCTCGGCAAAGTATTTCGCCAGCCCTTTGATGGACGAGAGCGGGTTACGAATTTCGTGCGCGACGCCCGCCGCCAGATGCCCCATCGCCACCAGCTTTTCTTTACGCTTCATTGCATCAAGCAGTTCTCTGTGCGAGCGCTGATAACGCTGATGCCAAAAAAACGCCAGTAACGTTGCCAACAGCACCGCCGCTAACGCAGACAAAACAATCAGCGTATTACGCCACTCCCTTGCCTGTGTCGCGGCCAGCTCGCTGGCGTCAAAGGCAATAAAAATAGTTTGTTTCGCTGGTTCGTCATCATTGGCGCTACGCGCCATGCCGTGCCCCCTCATACCGTGACCTCTCATACCGAAAAGCGGCTGGAACTGACGGTAAATTTCCAGCGCAGGCACCGTCTCGCCGTTAGCAGCAACGTCGACACGCCGCCAACGCTCCTGCGGCCCGGGGTTTAGTTGATGCATTTCAGATGGGGAATAGAGCGATTTGCCCACCATGCCAGGGTTGCTATGAGTGATGATTACCCCCTGCGCATCCGTTACGGCGAACCACAACACGCCTGGCTGACCCGCCATCTCTTCCAGCAATGTCTGCTGCTGCGCGTGATGCATCCGCATTCCCATACCTACTCGCGTGCCGGACTCCAGAGCGCGAATGAGTACATTTCCCTTTTCCAGCAGCGTCTGCCTGGCGGCAGCGCTCTCACGGCCATAGTCGCGAATGACCATAATGGAAAATAGCCCCACCAGAATGAAGATCGCCGCAGGTAACAGCCGACTCAACCACGTTGCAGCGGCATCTTTATGTAATCGTATAAAACTCACAGGCTTCCCCGGCTCGTTTTTATTTTCCTTACTTAAGCAGAGATCATGCCATTCTTCGCTCCGCATAACCGCGCGTTGTCGCACACCCTTTCGGATACGGGTGGGTAAAAATGACTCGCCAGGCGGGTCATGCGAGTCATTTTTACTCGCTTTTTGCCGCCTGAAGCGGGTTAACTCGCTGCCCGACAAGGAATAGTTACCTGGCACGGAAGATGCAAGAGAGAGGATAAGATGAGCAACAGGAGAACGCAAAATGAAACGGAACAATAAATCAGCTATCGCGCTAATCGCCCTCTCTCTTTTGGCCCTGAGCTCCGGCGCCGCCTTCGCCGGACATCACTGGGGCAACAATGACGGTATGTGGCAACAGGGAGGTAGCCCGTTGACCACGGAACAGCAGGCGACGGCGCAGAAGATTTATGATGATTACTATACGCAGACCAGCGCGCTGCGCCAGCAACTGATATCCAAACGTTATGAATACAACGCGCTACTGACCGCCAGTTCGCCGGATACTGCGAAAATTAATGCGGTTGCCAAAGAGATGGAGTCATTAGGCCAGAAGTTAGATGAGCAACGCGTGAAACGGGATGTCGCGATGGCGCAGGCTGGCATACCACGCGGCGCAGGAATGGGCTATGGCGGTTGCGGCGGCTATGGCGGCGGTTATCATCGCGGCGGCGGTCATATGGGTATGGGAAACTGGTAAAGCATGTTTGCCGAATGGCGGCTTCGCCATTCGGTATTCCATCAAAAGGTTTTCGCTTGCGGCTGCCAGTGACAGAAATCTGAATTCGCCACCAGCAAAAGTTGCGATCCTTCCGGCGCCTCCAGCCATGCTACGCTCACCTCTACCGATGAGCGGTTCTGGCGGCGCTCAATGTGGCTTATTGCCCAGGAATCCAGATCCGGTTTCAGCGTTTCACCTTCACAGGTGGTTACCGTATGGTCGGCGTGCCAGCGTCCCTGGCGTAGTATGACCCGCCCCAGGCGCAAGGCGTCGCTGGTCTGACGGATTTGTTCGGCGCGATAGCGATACAAGGCAATCTGATCGTTGGAAAGCTGCTGCTTCTGCCCCCCGACTTCACGCTGCATAAAACTGAGTTCGCCATGAGCGTCGAAACGCGCGCGAATATGTTCTGGCGGTTTGCTGTAAATATTGAGTTCAATAAGCGAAAGCGTATCACCCTGCCAACGATATTCGCTGGTCGTCGTGCTGCCGCTATGCCACGGGCTAAAAACAGAAAGCAGATGGACTTCATCGTTCGTATCTTTACGCCAGATACGCACCGCGCCGTGATCGCCGGCAAAGCCGCTGGCAGTAAACGGAGGCGGTGAAGCGTTATGACTGCAGGCAGTCAGCAACAGCGCGCCAGAAAATAGAAACGCGCGACGCCAGACAGACAAAAGGGGCTGACGAGCCCCTTCGATAAAACTGTTCACAGCTACGCGTCTTACTTAACTGCGTCTTTCAGCGCTTTACCAGAAACAAACGCCGGTACGTTAGCGGCGGCGATTTTGATTTCTTTACCGGTCTGTGGGTTACGGCCAGTGCGCTCAGCACGGTGGTTCACTTTGAAGGTACCGAAACCAACCAGTTGTACAGCATCGCCTTCTTTCAGAGACTCAGTAATAGCAGCCAGAGTGGATTCCAGAGCAGCTTTAGCCTGGGTTTTGGACAGTTCTGCTTTGTCTGCAATTACATCAATCAGTTGAGTCTTGTTCATAAGTTATCCTTACAATGTGTTTATCGCTTGCTAAGCATCGAGTGCGACGGAAATGCCAGAAAAGCACTCTCCTGCATACACGCACCGATAGCCACTTTTTTTCGCCTCCCAAATGTAGACCAGACGGGGGGCATAAGGGAAGCCTTATGGCACGACAAATCAGACGTTAAATCACGTTTTCTGGTGTCATTGCTGAAAATTTATACCGATATTGCTCTCACCAGCCTCGCGCAGGTCTGCCCTGAGCCCTTTTATCAGTTCAATATCGCGTTCTTCGCAGTCGGCTAAAAGTCGGAATATTTCCCACTGAATATCCCATTCCTGTTCAACGGCAGGGTTCGTTTTGAGCTCCTCATCGGTCATTTCCCGACCAGCCTGAGTCATTTCCAACATCGCCACCGTAGTAATAGAAGTCTTACTAACCTCAATAGCGTGTTCCAGCGTTTCGCCGCTAAGACGAGAATGCATTAATTCGCTTAATGCGACGCAGGCGTCAATCGCCGGGTAAACGCCGTACAGATCATAGTCGTCAGCTGCCGGAATTGCCTCTTCAAACTTCTCCAGTTGGCTATCGAAATTGACCTTTGCATCTTTCACCGTCAGGGTTTCCCAGATCAGATCCAGAATGCGACGGTAGATCTGTCCGTCGCCGAATTCCGTCTGCTTGCAAAACATGGCGTAGTTCGGGTACATGCGCTCGCACAAGCAGGCCATAAAGGTAACGTGCTGCCAGCTTTCCAGCCGCTCCAGACGCAAATGAATCGGGTTTTGTAACATGATGGAATCTCGAATCGGAAATTAGCGGCAGTTTACCTGAATCAGCGCTGAATTTCTTGCCAACGAACAAACGCCGGACGCCCGGAAGCGACGGCATCCGCCCAGCGCGTCGGCTCCGGCAGGCGATACCCTTTCATACAGCGCTGTACCCACGCCAGCGCGCTGTCAGTACTGACCCGGTGCCCTGTCGCGATAAACAGCGGATTACAGCGCGCCTTGCTGCGCCATACCCATGCCAGTTGCTCGCCTTTATCCATTAAGGGGCTAAGTGCGCCAGGTTCGGCGGAAAGTGGTTCAAATTTACCGCATAGCCGTTTTTTCGCCACGCCGATGGTCGGCACGTCCACCAACAGTCCAAAATGACTGGCGACGCCAAGCCGACGCGGATGCGAAATACCGTGACCGTCTACAAACAGCAAATTGGGCTTTTGCGAGAGCTGTTCCCACGCCGCCAGCAGCGCAGGATATTCACGAAAAGAGAGAAAGCCGGGGATATATGGCATGGTGGTGGCAATACGCGCCACCTTGTACTCTACCAGTTCAAGCGACGGATATTTCAGCAATACCATCGCCGCCCGCGTCACCTCGCCGCCCTGCTCAAAACCGACGTCCGCCCCGCCGATAAACGCTGGCGGATCTTTGTCCAACCGATCTTCGCGGCAAACCGATGAAGCAAGTTCTATCTGTTGAGCGCGTAACGACGCGAGATCCATACTAACTCCTTAGCTGTGATACTGCGCAGAAAGTCGGTGCACTGCCTCCACAAATGCGCCAGCATGTTCTGGCGGCACATCCTGATGGATGCCATGTCCAAGGTTAAAGACGTGCCCTTCTCCCTGACCGAAACCAGCAAGTATAGTCGCTACCTCGTCTTCGATCCGTGCCGGCGGCGCATACAGCATCGAGGGGTCCATATTGCCCTGCAGCGCCACTTTATGGCCAACGCGACGGCGCGCATCGGCGATATCTGTCGTCCAGTCGAGACCCAGCGCGTCGCAGCCGGTTTCCGCCATCGCCTCCAGCCACTGACCGCCACCTTTAGTGAACAGCGTTACCGGCACGCGGCGACCGTCGTTTTCACGCAGCAGGCCATCGACGATTTTATGCATGTAGTAGAGGGAGAACTGCTGGTAATCGCGGCCAGTCAGCACGCCGCCCCAAGTGTCGAAAATCATCACCGACTGCGCGCCCGCTTTGATTTGCGCGTTGAGGTACAGCGTGACGCTTTTCGCCAACTTATCCAGCAGCAGATACAACGCCTGCGGGTCAGCGTACATCATCTTTTTAATCACCGTGAAGGCTTTGCTACTGCCGCCTTCCACCATGTAAGTCGCCAGCGTCCACGGGCTGCCGGAGAAGCCGATCAGAGGAACCTCGCCTTTTAGTTCGCGGCGAATCGTACGCACTGCATTCATCACATAACCCAGTTCATCTTCCGGATCGGGAATGGGCAGCTTATCGACATCGGCTTTGCAGGTGACAGGAGCCGTAAAGCGCGGGCCTTCCCCGGCTTCAAAATAGAGCCCCAGGCCCATCGCGTCCGGAATCGTCAGGATATCCGAGAAAAGGATCGCCGCATCAAGCGGATAACGGCGCAGCGGCTGTAAAGTGACCTCGCAGGCCAGTTCGGCATTTTTGCACAGCGACATAAAATCGCCCGCCTGAGCGCGAGTGGCTTTGTACTCCGGTAGATAACGGCCCGCCTGGCGCATCATCCACACTGGCGTAACATCAACGGGCTGGCGCAGCAGCGCACGTAGATAACGATCGTTTTTGAGTTCGGTCATTTTTACATTCCTTTAGCGTTGATGCGCCCAGTGTAACATGTCAATCATATTCAGCCCGACACATTGCCACCGTATCTTCGATCAAACGGCGCGCGACGGTGCCCGGCGGCGGCAGTAGCGGCAGATCGTCATAGCGATACCAGTTAGCGTTAAGCAGCTCTTTCGGGTCGATGACAATCTCGCCGCTGTCATACTCCGCCATAAAAGCGGTCATCAACGACTGCGGGAAAGGCCACGGCTGGGAAGTCACATAGCGCAGATTTTTCACCTTAATGCCGCTCTCCTCCATTACCTCTCGCGCGACCGCCTGTTCTAAGGTTTCGCCGACTTCAACAAACCCGGCCAGTACCGTATGCACGCCGTTGCGGTGGCGAACGTGCCGGGCAAGTAGAATAGAATCCTCACGGCGGATCGCAACAATAATGCAGGGGGCGATTTGCGGGTAGTAACGCTCGCGGCAATGGCTGCACAGCATCGCCCATTCGGTTTTACTCGGGTGCATAGGGTGCCCGCAATAGCCGCAAAATTTATGCGACCGATAAAACTCCGCCAACTGTACGCCACGTCCCGCCAGTTGGAACAACCCGGCATCCTGATCGATAACCTGGCGAACCGATCCCATATCATGGCGTCGATGCTGTAACACCAGCCAGACGGGCTCGCCTTGCCATTCACCTATCCGGAGTGCGCGCTGCCCCACAAGATCGAAATTTGCCGCCAGCCCGTGTGGTAATTCCCCATACGGCAACCATAATTTTTGTTCATGGCTGACGATCCACCAGCCACTCTCTAATTTTTCAATTATACGATCCATAGCTCTTGCACTACCTTTGCTTCACTGGCATGTTGTTAACATTATTTTTACATTCATGGCGAGCAGCCTTTATATAACTTGCGGAGACAATCATGCTAAACCAGCTGGAAAACCTGACGGAGCGCGTTGGCGGAAGCAACAAACTGGTCGATCGCTGGCTGGATGTACGTAAGCACCTGCTCGTGGCTTACTACAATCTGGTTGGCATTAAGCCTGGCAAAGAATCGTACATGCGGCTGAATGAAAAAGCGCTGGATGATTTTTGTCAGAGCCTGGTCGATTACCTTTCCGCCGGGCACTTCAGTATTTATGAACGTATTCTCCATAAATTGGAAGGAAACGGTCAGCTTTTACATGCGGCAAAAATCTGGCCGCTGCTGGAAGATAATACGCAGCGCATTATGGATTATTACGACACCAGCCTGGAAACTGCCATCGATCACGATAATTGTCTCGAATTTCAACAAGCTCTGTCAGATATCGGCGAAGCGCTGGAAGCCCGCTTTGTGCTGGAAGACAAGCTGATTATGCTGGTGTTTGACGCGATGCACGACGGCGCCAGAGTCAAACGTCCCGCTTGAGTTCTGCGCGAGTAACGGGTAGTTTACTTCAGCCCCCTCTTCGGAGGGGCGGTTATCTTGTCGGAGTGCTAATTTTCCACAAAAGCGTTCGTGATGCGTCAAGGCGGCAAGTCGGTGAATCTCCAGGAGCTTACATAAGTAAGTGACTGGAGTGAGCGGACGAAGCCAACGAAGAGGCAGCGCGAAGGATGAAGTGGAAAAGGCTGAGACCGTTAATTCGGGATCCGCGGAACCTGATCAGGTTAATACCTGCGAAGGGAACAAGAGTAATTCTGCTTTATGCTGCTGCCTTTACGGGCGGCGCACATCCATTACTCCATCCGTCGTCTGACAAGCCACGTCCTTAATTTTTTGGAATGAGCTATGTCTACAACAACGTTAACCCGCCGCGAGCAGCGCGCTAAAGCCCAGCATTTTATCGATACGCTGGAAGGGACTGCCTTTCCCAACTCGAAACGCATCTACGTGACCGGTTCGCAGCATAATATTCGCGTACCGATGCGCGAAATTCAACTTAGCCCGACATTGATCAGCGGAACGAAAGACCATCCGCAGTATGAAGAAAATGAAGCGATTCCGGTATATGACACCTCCGGCCCATACGGTGATCCTGATGTGGCGATTAACGTCCAGCAGGGGCTGGCGAAACTACGCCAGCCGTGGATTGAAGCACGGGCTGATGTAGAAACGCTTTCTGACCGCAGTTCTGCCTATACCCGCGAACGCCTGACAGATGAAGGACTTGACGCATTACGCTTTACCGGTCTGTTAACGCCAAAACGCGCCAAAGCCGGACACTGCGTGACGCAACTTCATTATGCCCGCCAGGGGATCATCACTCCCGAAATGGAATTCATCGCCATCCGTGAAAACATGGGCCGCGAGCGCATTCGCAGTGAAGTACTGCGCCACCAGCATCCCGGAGAAAGCTTCGGCGCGCGCCTGCCGGAGAACATCACCCCGGAATTCGTGCGTGATGAAGTCGCCGCGGGCCGCGCGATTATTCCCGCCAACATCAACCACCCGGAATCGGAGCCGATGATTATTGGCCGCAACTTCCTGGTGAAGGTCAACGCCAATATCGGCAACTCGGCGGTGACCTCCTCTATCGAAGAAGAGGTGGAAAAACTGGTGTGGGCGACGCGCTGGGGGGCGGATACGGTAATGGACCTTTCCACCGGGCGCTATATTCACGAAACCCGTGAGTGGATCCTGCGTAATAGCCCAGTACCAATCGGCACGGTGCCGATCTACCAGGCGCTGGAAAAGGTCAACGGGATCGCCGAGGATCTTACCTGGGAAGCCTTCCGCGACACGCTGCTGGAGCAGGCCGAACAGGGCGTCGACTATTTCACTATTCACGCGGGCGTGCTGCTGCGTTACGTGCCGATGACCGCCAAGCGCCTGACCGGCATTGTCTCGCGCGGCGGTTCAATCATGGCGAAGTGGTGCCTCTCGCATCACAAAGAGAACTTCCTGTTCGAACATTTCCGCGAGATTTGTGAAATCTGCGCCGCCTACGACGTTTCCCTGTCGCTGGGCGACGGCCTGCGACCGGGATCGATTCAGGACGCCAACGACGAAGCGCAGTTCTCCGAGCTGCATACGCTGGGCGAGCTGACCAAAATCGCCTGGGAATACGACGTGCAGGTGATGATTGAAGGCCCGGGCCACGTGCCGATGCATATGATTCAGCGCAACATGACCGAAGAGCTGGAGCACTGCCATGAAGCGCCGTTCTACACCTTAGGGCCGCTGACTACCGATATCGCGCCGGGCTATGACCACTTCACCTCCGGCATTGGCGCGGCGATGATCGGCTGGTTCGGCTGTGCGATGCTGTGTTACGTCACGCCGAAAGAGCATCTCGGCCTGCCAAACAAAGAAGATGTGAAGCAGGGGCTGATCACCTACAAGATCGCCGCCCACGCCGCTGACTTAGCCAAAGGGCATCCGGGCGCGCAGATTCGCGATAACGCGATGTCGAAAGCGCGCTTTGAATTCCGCTGGGAAGACCAGTTTAACCTCGCGCTCGACCCGTTCACCGCCCGCGCCTGGCACGATGAAACCCTGCCGCAAGAGTCCGGCAAAGTGGCGCACTTTTGCTCGATGTGCGGGCCAAAATTCTGCTCGATGAAAATCAGCCAGGAAGTCCGCGATTACGCAGCCGCACAAGCCATTGAAGTCGGCATGGCGGATATGTCGGAAAACTTCCGCGCCAAAGGCGGCGAAATTTATCTCAAACGGGAGAAAGCCTGATGTATCAGCCTGATTTCCCGACCGTACCGTTCCGTCTCGGGCTTTACCCGGTGGTGGACAGCGTTGCATGGATTGAGCGTCTACTGGAGGCGGGCGTGCGCACGATCCAGTTGCGTATCAAAGATAAACGCGATGAAGAGGTGGAAGCGGATGTTATCGCCGCCATCGCACTGGGGCGTCGTTATGACGCCCGCCTGTTCATCAATGATTACTGGCGTCTGGCAATTAAGCACCGCGCTTACGGCGTGCATCTGGGCCAGGAAGACCTTGAAACCACCGACCTGAAAGCGATTCAGGCGGCGGGCTTACGCCTGGGCGTATCGACCCACGATGATATGGAGATAGACGTCGCGCTGGCCGCTAAGCCTTCTTATATCGCACTCGGCCACGTCTTCCCCACGCAAACCAAGCAGATGCCTTCCGCCCCGCAGGGGCTGGCGCAGCTGGCGCGGCATATTGAGCGTCTGGCAAATTACCCGACCGTGGCAATTGGCGGCATCAGTGTGGAACGCGCCCCGTCGGTGCTGGCGACCGGCGTCGGCAGTATTGCCGTGGTCAGCGCCATTACTCAGGCCGCCGACTGGCGCGCCGCTACCGCGCAGTTACTGGATATTGCGGGAGTTGGCGATGAATGACCGTGACTTTATGCGTTATAGCCGCCAGATCCTGCTCGGCGATATAGCCATTGAAGGCCAGCAAAAGTTGCTCAATAGCCATGTATTGATTGTCGGCTTAGGCGGATTGGGTTCGCCTGCCGCGCTCTATCTGGCGGGAGCAGGCATCGGCAAACTGACGCTGGCGGATGATGACGATGTTCATCTGAGCAATCTCCAGCGGCAAATTCTGTTCACCACCGACGATATCGCCCACCCGAAGGCGCAGGCGGCAAAGCTACGGCTGGCGCAGCTCAACCCCGGTAGCAAGCTGATCGTATTGCAACAGCGTCTGACTGGCGATGTGCTTAAAAACGCGGTAGCACGCGTCGACGTAGTGCTCGACTGTACCGACAACATGACCACGCGCCAGGAAATTAACGCCGCCTGCGTGGCGCTCAACACTCCGTTAATTTCCGCCAGCGCCGTCGGCTTTGGCGGCCAGCTAATGGTCCTCACACCACCGTGGGAACAAGGCTGTTACCGCTGCCTGTGGCCGGACGATGTCGAGCCTGAACGCAACTGCCATACCGCCGGTATCGTCGGACCGGTTGTTGGCGTGATGGGCACTTTGCAGGCGCTGGAGGCAATCAAATTACTCAGCGGTATTGAGACGCCCAGTGGAGAGCTACGCCTCTTTGACGGTAAAACCAGCCAGTGGCGCAGCCTGGCGCTGCATCGCGCCAGCGGCTGTCCGGTCTGCGGAGGGCAACATGCAGATTCAGTTCAATGATGAACCGATGCAGTGCGCCGAAGGGCAAACCGTCAATGAGCTGCTTGCTGCGCTTAATCAGCTTAAACCGGGCGCGGCGCTGGCGCTCAATCAGCAGATCCTGCCACGCGAGCAATGGCGGCAACATATCGTGCAGGAAGGCGACCAGATCCTGCTTTTTCACGTTATAGCAGGAGGTTGAGATGTTACGTATTGCCGACAAAACGTTTAATTCACATCTGTTCACCGGCACCGGAAAATTTGCTTCGTCGCAGCTGATGGTCGAGGCGATTCGCGCCTCCGGCAGCCAGTTGGTGACGCTGGCGATGAAGCGCGTGGACCTGCGCCAGCACAACGACGCTATTCTGGCACCGCTGATTGAAGCGGGCGTCACGCTGTTACCCAATACTTCAGGGGCGAAAACCGCTGAAGAGGCGATCTTCGCCGCCCAACTGGCGCGTGAAGCGCTGGGTACCCACTGGCTGAAATTAGAAATCCACCCGGACGCCCGCTGGCTATTGCCGGACCCGATTGAAACGCTAAAAGCCGCCGAGGCGCTGGTGAAGCAGGGTTTTGTGGTGCTGCCCTACTGCGGCGCGGATCCGGTGTTGTGCAAGCGGCTGGAAGAGGTCGGCTGCGCGGCGGTGATGCCGCTTGGCGCGCCTATCGGTTCGAATCAGGGGCTGGAAACCAAAGCGATGCTGGAGATTATTATCCAGCAGGCCACCGTGCCGGTGGTGGTTGATGCGGGCATCGGTGTGCCCAGCCATGCCGCTCAAGCGCTGGAAATGGGCGCTGATGCGGTGCTGGTTAACACCGCGATTGCCGTGGCGGACGATCCGGTGATGATGGCAACCGCTTTCCGTCTGGCGGTGGAAGCCGGATTACTGGCGCGCCAGGCGGTGCCGGGTAATCGTAGCACCTACGCCAGCGCCACCAGCCCGCTCACCGGATTTCTGGAGGCCCTGGCATGAAAACCTTCACCGACCGCTGGCGGCAACTGGAGTGGGACGATATTCGCCTGCGCATCAACGGTAAAACCGCCACTGACGTGGAATGTGCGCTTAACACTCCACAGCTTAGCCGGGACGATCTGATGGCATTACTCTCCCCCGCCGCCGCCGATTATCTGGAACCGATGGCGCAGCGGGCACAAAGGCTGACCCGACAACGCTTTGGCAACACCGTCAGTTTCTACGTGCCGCTTTATCTCTCAAACCTGTGCGCCAACGACTGTACCTACTGCGGTTTCTCGATGAGCAACCGTATTAAGCGTAAAACGCTGGATGAGGTGGATATTCAAAGGGAGTGCGATGCTATCCGTAAACTGGGCTTTGAGCATCTGCTGTTGGTCACCGGCGAACACCAGAGCAAAGTGGGCATGGACTATTTCCGTCGTCATTTACCGGCTATTCGCCGCCAATTTTCATCATTACAGATGGAAGTCCAGCCCTTGTCGCAAGAAAACTATGCGGAGCTCAAAACGCTGGGGATCGATGGCGTGATGGTTTATCAGGAAACTTACCATGAGGCAATCTATGCACAGCATCACCTGAAGGGAAAGAAACAGGACTTTTTCTGGCGGCTGGAAACGCCGGATCGGTTAGGTCGGGCAGGTATCGACAAAATCGGTCTTGGCGCGCTAATTGGTCTGTCGGACAACTGGCGGGTGGATTGCTATATGGTGGCGGAGCATCTGTTGTGGATGCAGAAACACTACTGGCAGAGTCGCTATTCTGTTTCCTTCCCGCGTCTGCGTCCGTGTACTGGCGGTGTGGAACCCGCATCTGTGATGGATGAAAAGCAACTGGTGCAAACGATTTGCGCTTTCCGGTTATTGGCGCCGGAAATTGAATTATCACTCTCCACCCGCGAATCGCCGTGGTTTCGCGATAACGTGATCCCGTTGGCGATCAACAACGTTAGCGCCTTCTCGAAAACCCAGCCCGGTGGCTACGCTGACGATCATCCGGAACTGGAGCAGTTTTCTCCCCACGATGCCCGTCGGCCTGAAGCCGTAGCAAGCGCGTTAAGCGCGCAAGGGTTACAGCCCGTCTGGAAAGACTGGGACAGTTGGCTGGGGCGCGCTTCGCAAATGCGGTGAACCCGTATGTAAACGCATTAGTATTTCACAAGCGAGTACGTAATGTGAAAAACGGGAGATTGTTATCGACCTCCCGTTTTTTTATTTTGTCATCGTCAGCAACGGAAGCTGACCAGGGCAAAGTATCCCTTCCTCATTTTTGCCCAGCCTTCTCCCCTTCATCAGTAATTGACGACCGAGGGCTGGCCACTGGATTATCGAAATAGCGGTGAACTTGAAGTTTTTGGGCAGCGTTCCTGACTGTAATTTCTCTGGCGGCCCTCTTCCAACCGTGTCTGCTGATCGTTTTTGTCCATAAAATGATGCCCCAGAACAACGGGAATCAGGGGCGAACCCATCAGGGAAAAATGTGTTGCGGCCGGACGCCGATGGTAACGTTACTTGATGGAAAACGCATCTGGGCTGAGAAAAATTTAAGCCAGATGTAATCTGACAGATATCTGTATAAATAAAATTGTTATTTAATAACCAATTAAATTATTTAAGCTCTTCTTACTCCCATATTTCACAAGGAATGCCGTCTATCTCCGTTCTGAACAGCACTGCGATTTTAAAGTGGCGTTGTAGTAGAGAAAACTGAGCATCAAATATTTTTTCGCCGAAACTTGATAGTTTATGCCAATATTTTATGTATTCAATAGCATGATTATTGCCATTTCCACTACGACACATGCCTCGCCCATGAACTTTGCGTAAACTGACTGGTATTCATTATAATGTTATCATGCTTAAACTCAATAAAATCGCAAAAAGAATTATAATTTTCATTTAAAGAATAATTAAAATGTTTTCTAATTCCATTACATACACCATCAGAATAGGGATCAGCATCAAATTTAGTATGCATTATTTCCAATCCAGCAAGTAAAGCCGGGTGGTTATTGCGATCAACAGCTATTATCCCGTTTTCCATAGAAGCACGGCCATCTATCCTTTCTACATGAACAGCGATTCCATCCGGAATATATATACCCCCCAGTTTTTCCGTGATAATCATATCAGCATCGAGATATATACACCCACTATTTGTTGATAAATCATAACGCCCAACCTTATCCGCCTCCAAAAATAACTGACCAGCCTTTAACATAGCCATATTCCTGTAAAAATCAAACCATCCATGGCCTTTATCCAGTAAGTAAGATTTAATTAATGAATCATTACCCTCTTGAATATCACTCAATTCTTTCTTCAATAGCTGCAGTAAATGATAATCCCTTTTTTCTTCTGGCATGGACTCTTGCTTAGAAATATTTTCCATATAAATTTCTGATAATTTTTTATCGTACATGCTAAAGTCAATATCATTTCTATATATGATTTTTATGTTTTCATAGTCATACTCAAGTTTTGAAAAAGCATCCTTTTGTCCCGGAAAAAAATCACCATCTACAAAAATACCTATAAGACGTTCTTTTTCAATTGTTGCTGCTTTAATGATATTGTTAAGGTAGGGGTTTTTCTCTGTGTTAATTATAGGTATATCATTTTTCCCAAAGCGAGCAGGATTCCGCTCAAACCACTGGAAAAGAAGAGGGGTTTTCTCATCTAAAAAGCACAAGGGATAATCTTTTCCATTAAAACTTGTAAACTGAATGTCCCTGTTGGTAACAGTTTTAGCCAATTCATTTTTTGAAAGCGCGGGAACATATCTATTTAATGGTGGAATCATAACAATTAAATGCTCCATGCTTACTTCATTACATATTTTACATGATGATTATTAGCACATGTTTTTTAGCGTTGCAATCGCTGTCAGCTAAAAGATGTTAAACTAAGCATTAACCGGTGGATACATAAATACCCTACTAGTGAGCAGTTAAATAAATAACTTGTTAACTTTATTTTTATTCCAGAAATGGCATCATATTTATAATTCCTGTAATAAGGGCAAACAAAGACCTTAATGGAATTAAATGCTTCATTTAATGATTTAAAATTTCCCGCGTAAACAACCAATAAAACAGGTTTATCATTTAATGTATGAACAGCAGGCATTTTATAATGACGAGCCAATAGACTTTAATAACTTAGATTTATGGGATAAATTTAAAGTCACATTTGGATTTAATGTTACAGAAAAAAACAAACCCAATGGTAAAAAATTCAATTTTGAGTATTGTGGATTCTCTACTTTTATTACGCCAGTTGATGGCGTTGACGGGATTTTAGCAAAGTGGTTCTCAAACAAACATAATGTAATTGTCCCAACGCCTTATACATTCGGTCAGGACCCCATTCCTGGCGTCAATCTTTATCGTAATACAAAAGCAAAATTTGTTATGGCTAACGGCGGTAATAGTCTTCCCTGTGCGATGGCAAAATATAATGCAAAAACTGGACAATTTATTCATATAACCAGTGACAATGAGTTTTCACAAATAATGCGAGAAGCAAGAGTCATGAAAAAATAATTCATTTATTCATTAAATTTATAATTACAGATAAAATTAAAAGCCAGCATGGCATTGAAAAATAAAAAACTTCTTTTTTGGCTTTGCTGGTATTTATTCTGCCAATAATAATAGTGGCAATGATAATAAAAAGACAATAGATAAATATCAGCAGAGGGTTATGTTGCAATATATTCAATGACAAAAACAATAAAAACCCAGAGAGAAGTTTTGAGATCCTAATTTTTCTTGTAAATAAAAAAAACCAAACACTAAATAAAATAATGAAATGATTGCTGGCATTTCCCCTTCCCTGTAACAACTTGATGTACAAGCCCCAGCACAATGCTGGTGGAGGGACAAATACCCCTCCACCATTTAACGATTACTCGTTATCAGAACCGCCCAGACCTGCGTTCAGCAGTTCTGCCAGGCTGGCAGATGCATCTTCCGCAGTGACCTGCGGTGCTGCTGGCTGCTCGCCTGCGGCGCGACGGCGCATACGATCCTGGTGGTACGCATAACCGGTACCGGCCGGAATCAGACGACCCACGATAACGTTCTCTTTCAGGCCGCGCAGTTCGTCGCGTTTGCCCGCAACGGCTGCTTCGGTCAGGACACGCGTGGTCTCCTGGAACGATGCGGCAGAGATGAACGATTCGGTTGCCAGAGACGCTTTGGTGATACCCAGCAGATCGCGGGAGAAGGTAGCCCCCACTTTGCCGTTCGCTTCCAGCTCGCGATTAGCGATCTTGACGCGAGAGTATTCAACCTGTTCGCCTTCCAGGAAGTCGGAACTACCGGCGCTTTCGATGGTCGCTTTACGCAGCATCTGACGAACGATAACTTCGATGTGTTTATCGTTAATCTTAACGCCCTGCAGACGGTATACATCCTGGACTTCGTTAACAATGTAACGCGTCACAGCATGAACACCACGCAGACGCAGAATGTCGTGCGGCGCTTCCGGACCATCGGAAATCACATCACCACGTTCTACACGCTCCCCTTCGAACACGTTGAGCTGACGCCATTTCGGAATCATCTCTTCGTACGGGTCACTACCATCAACCGGCGTAATCACCAGACGACGTTTGCCTTTGGTTTCTTTACCGAAGGAAACGATACCTGCGATTTCAGCAAGGATTGCCGGCTCTTTCGGACGACGCGCTTCGAACAGATCCGCAACGCGCGGCAGACCACCGGTGATATCCTTGGTACCGCCGGATTCCTGCGGAATACGCGCCAGGGTGTCACCAGAACTGATCTGTACGCCATCTTCCAGCTGTACAATCGCTTTACCCGGCAGGAAGTACTGCGCAGGCATATCGGTACCCGGGATCAGAACGTCATTACCCTGAGCATCAACGATTTTCAGCGCCGGACGCAGATCCTTACCACCAGTAGTACGTTCAGCCGAATCCAGAACCACCAGCGAAGACAAACCGGTCAGCTCGTCGGTCTGACGCGTAATGGTCTGACCGTCGATCATGTCAGTGAAGCGGATGAAACCACTCACTTCGGTGATAACCGGCATGGTGTGCGGGTCCCAGTTTGCCACGGTTTCGCCGCCGGCAACCTGCTCGCCATCACCTTTCGCCATGACAGCGCCATAAGGCACTTTATAGCTCTCTTTGGTACGACCGAATTCGTCGATCAGCTTCAGTTCGGTGTTACGGGAAGTGATAACCAGTTTACCGCTGGAGTTCACAACCGACTTCACGTTGCTGAGCTTGATGCTACCTTTGTTTTTCACCTGAATGCTGGATTCAGCAGCCGCACGCGATGCCGCACCACCGATGTGGAACGTACGCATCGTCAGCTGTGTACCCGGTTCACCGATGGACTGTGCCGCGATAACGCCGATAGCTTCACCTTTGTTGATGATGTGGCCACGCGCCAGGTCACGACCATAGCAGTGCGCACATACACCAAAGTCGGTGTCGCAGGATACAACGGAACGCACTTTAACGGCGTCAACGGAGTTTGCTTCCAGCAGGTCACACCACTGTTCGTGCAGCAACGTGTTGCGTGGAACCAGAATGTCCGCGGTACCCGGTTTCAGCACATCTTCCGCCGTCACACGACCCAGAACGCGGTCACGCAGCGGCTCTTTCACGTCGCCACCCTCGATAACCGGGGTCATCAGGATACCTTCGTGCGTACCACAGTCATCTTCGGTCACCACCAGATCCTGCGCGACGTCAACCAGACGACGGGTCAGATAACCGGAGTTCGCTGTTTTCAGTGCGGTATCCGCCAGACCTTTACGCGCACCGTGCGTGGAGATGAAGTACTGGAGTACGTTCAGACCTTCACGGAAGTTCGCGGTGATTGGCGTTTCGATGATGGAGCCATCTGGCTTCGCCATCAGACCACGCATACCGGCCAGCTGACGAATCTGTGCCGCAGAACCACGCGCACCAGAGTCGGCCATCATGTAGATGCTGTTGAAGGAAACCTGCTGCTCTTCCTGGCCGTCACGGTTAATCACAGTTTCGGTTTGCAGGTTATCCATCATCGCTTTGGATACACGATCGTTCGCCGCAGCCCAGATATCGATAACTTTGTTATAGCGTTCGCCAGCGGTTACCAGACCGGACTGGAACTGCTCCTGGATCTCAGCAACTTCAGCTTCCGCCTCAGAGATGATCTCGTGTTTTTTCTCCGGGATGACCATGTCATCAATACCAACGGACGCACCTGAACGCGCTGCATAAGCAAAGCCGGTGTACATCGTCTGGTCCGCAAAAATAACGGTCGGTTTCAGACCCAGAATACGGTAGCAAGTGTTCAGCATTTTGGAGATCGCTTTCTTGCCCAGCGCCTGGTTGACGATGGAGAAAGGCAGACCTTTCGGTACGATCATCCACAGAATGGCGCGACCAACGGTCGTGTCTTTCAGGCTGGTGTGCGCAACGAATTCGCCGTTTTCATCTTTTTCATATTCAGTGATACGCACTTTAACGCGCGCATGCAGAGAGGCCAGACCTGCGCGATAGATACGCTCAGCTTCTTTCGGGCCAGTCAGCACCATGCCTTCGCCTTTGGCGTTAACACAGTCACGGGTCATGTAGTACAGACCCAGTACCACGTCCTGAGACGGAACGATGATAGGTTCGCCGTTCGCCGGAGACAGGATGTTGTTGGTAGACATCATCAGCGCACGCGCTTCCAGCTGGGCTTCCAGCGTCAGCGGTACGTGAACAGCCATCTGGTCACCATCGAAGTCGGCGTTATAGGCCGCACAGACCAGCGGGTGCAGCTGGATAGCTTTACCTTCGATCAGAACCGGTTCAAAGGCCTGGATACCCAGACGGTGCAGAGTCGGCGCACGGTTCAGCAGTACCGGGTGTTCGCGGATAACTTCGTCCAGGATATCCCAAACGACAGCTTCTTCACGCTCAACCATTTTCTTCGCGGCTTTGATGGTGGTGGCCAGACCACGCAGTTCCAGCTTGCCGTAGATGAACGGTTTGAACAGCTCCAGCGCCATTTTCTTCGGCAGACCGCACTGATGCAGACGCAGGTATGGACCTACGGTGATTACAGAACGACCGGAGTAGTCAACACGCTTACCGAGCAGGTTCTGACGGAAACGACCCTGTTTACCTTTGATCATGTCGGCCAAAGATTTCAGAGGACGCTTGTTAGAACCGGTGATCGCACGACCGCGACGACCGTTATCCAGCAGGGCGTCAACCGCTTCCTGCAGCATACGTTTTTCGTTGCGTACGATGATGTCCGGCGCAGCCAGATCCAGCAGACGCTTCAGACGGTTGTTACGGTTAATGACGCGACGATACAGATCGTTCAGATCTGACGTGGCGAAACGACCACCATCCAGCGGAACCAGCGGACGCAGATCTGGCGGCAGAACCGGCAGAACGGTCAGGATCATCCACTCTGGCTTGTTGCCAGACTGTACGAAGGCTTCCAGCAGTTTGATACGCTTGGTCAGCTTCTTACGCTTGGTTTCGGAGTTGGTTTCGTTCAGCTCTTCGCGCAGAGTTTCACACTCTTGCTCCAGATCCATGCTCTTCAGCAGGGCCTGGATAGCTTCCGCACCCATCTTCGCGTCGAATTCGTCACCGAACTCTTCCAGCGCGTCCAGATACTGCTCTTCAGTCAGGATCTGTTGACGTTCCAGGTTGGTCATACCGCCTTCGATAACCACATAAGATTCGAAGTACAGTACGCGTTCGATATCACGCAACGGCATATCGAGCAGCAGACCGATACGGGACGGCAGCGATTTCAGGAACCAGATGTGAGCAGTCGGAGACGCCAGCTCAATGTGGCCCATACGCTCACGGCGTACTTTGGTCTGGGTCACTTCAACGCCGCACTTCTCACAAATAACACCACGGTGTTTCAGGCGCTTGTACTTACCGCACAGGCACTCGTAGTCTTTTACCGGCCCAAAGATACGGGCGCAGAAAAGGCCGTCACGCTCAGGTTTGAACGTACGGTAGTTGATGGTTTCCGGCTTTTTAACTTCACCGAAAGACCATGAACGGATCATGTCTGGCGAAGCCAGAGCAATTTTGATCGCATCAAACTCTTCGGTTTTAGTCTGCGCTTTCAGAAACTTTAATAAATCTTTCACGGATTTGCTCCCGTCGGAGTTAGCACAATCTGGTGTCGGGTTTTACCCCGACACCAGTGACCTGTTTGAGCGAGAATTACTCGTCTTCCAGTTCGATGTTGATGCCCAGCGAGCGGATCTCTTTCAACAGAACGTTGAAGGATTCCGGCATACCCGGTTCCATCTGATGGTTGCCGTCCACGATGTTCTTATACATCTTAGTACGGCCGTTCACGTCATCAGACTTAACGGTGAGCATTTCCTGCAGGGTATAGGCGGCGCCGTAAGCTTCCAGCGCCCACACTTCCATCTCCCCGAAGCGCTGACCACCGAACTGCGCCTTACCACCCAGCGGCTGCTGAGTAACCAGGCTGTAAGAACCGGTAGAACGCGCATGCATCTTGTCATCAACCAGGTGGTTCAGTTTCAGCATGTACATGTAACCGACGGTTACCGGACGTTCGAACTGTTCACCCGTACGGCCATCGAACAGGGTGATCTGACCGGAGGTCGGCAGGTCGCCCAGTTTCAGCAGCTCTTTGATTTCCGCTTCTTTCGCACCGTCAAACACTGGTGTGGCAATCGGCATACCTTTACGCAGGTTTTCTGCCAGACGCAGCACTTCATCATCGCTGAAGGTGCTCAGGTCGACTTTCTGACGAACGTCGGCGCCCAGATCGTAGGCACGCTGGATGAATTCGCGCAGTTTCGCGACTTCCTGCTGCTGTTTCAGCATGGCGTTGATCTTATCGCCGATACCTTTCGCAGCCATACCCAGGTGGGTTTCCAGAATCTGACCGATGTTCATACGAGACGGTACGCCCAGCGGGTTCAGTACGATGTCTACCGGCGTGCCGTTTTCATCGTAAGGCATGTCTTCGATCGGGTTGATCTTAGAGATAACACCCTTGTTACCGTGACGACCTGCCATCTTATCACCCGGCTGGATACGGCGTTTAACGGCCAGATAGACCTTCACGATCTTCAGCACGCCCGGCGCCAGATCGTCGCCCTGGGTGATTTTACGGCGCTTCGCTTCAAGTTTTTTCTCGAACTCGTGTTTCAGTTCGTCATACTGCTCAGCCAGTTGTTCCAGCTGATTTTGTTTCTCTTCGTCGGTCAGACCGAGTTCCAGCCAGCGGTCGCGCGGCAGTTTGTCGAGCTTCTCAGCTTCAACGCCGCCGGACACCAGCACCGCACGGATACGGCTAAACAGGCCCGCTTCGAGGATCTGCAGTTCTTCAGACAGGTCTTTTTTCGCCTGCTTGAGCTGCATCTCTTCGATTTCCAGAGCACGTTTGTCTTTTTCTACGCCATCGCGAGTAAAGACCTGAACGTCGATAACCGTACCGGAGACACCGTTAGGTACGCGCAGAGAAGAGTCTTTAACGTCAGACGCTTTCTCACCGAAGATCGCACGCAGCAGTTTCTCTTCCGGCGTCAGCTGGGTTTCACCTTTCGGCGTCACCTTACCGACCAGAATGTCACCGCCGGTCACTTCCGCGCCGATGTAAACGATACCGGATTCATCCAGTTTGGAGAGCGCAGCTTCACCCACGTTCGGGATATCAGCGGTGATCTCTTCCGGCCCCAGCTTGGTGTCACGGGACACGCACGCCAGTTCCTGAATGTGGATGGTGGTGAAACGGTCTTCCTGGACAACACGCTCGGATACGAGGATGGAGTCTTCGAAGTTGTAGCCGTTCCACGGCATGAACGCCACGCGCATGTTCTGACCGAGCGCCAGTTCACCGAGGTCGGTGGACGGACCGTCTGCCAGCACGTCGCCGCGTTCAACCGGCTCGCCCAGAGACACACATGGCATCTGGTTGATACAGGTGTTCTGGTTAGAGCGGGTGTATTTGGTCAGGTTATAGATGTCGATACCCGCTTCGCCCGGGTACATCTCGTCTTCGTTAACTTTGATAACGATACGGGATGCATCCACGTACTGAACAGTACCGCCACGTTTAGCTACTGCAGTAACACCGGAGTCGACGGCGACAGCACGTTCCATACCGGTACCCACCAGCGGCTTATCAGCACGCAGAGTCGGAACCGCCTGACGTTGCATGTTCGCACCCATCAATGCACGGTTGGCGTCATCGTGTTCCAGGAACGGGATCAGGGACGCACCGACGGAGACCACCTGCTGGGTGGATACGTCCATGTAGTCAACCTGGTCACGGCTGAACAAGCTGGATTCGCCTTTGCTACGGCAGGTAACCAGATCTTCTACAAAGTGGCCTTCGTCATCCAGGTTGGAGTTCGCCTGAGCGATAACGTAGTTGCCTTCTTCGATAGCAGACAGGTAATGAATTTCGTCAGTGACCACGCCATCAACCACACGACGGTACGGCGTCTCAAGGAAGCCATATTCGTTAGTCTGTGCGTACACGGACAGGGAGTTGATCAGACCGATGTTCGGACCTTCCGGCGTTTCGATAGGACACACGCGACCGTAGTGCGTCGGGTGTACGTCTCGAACTTCGAAGCCTGCGCGTTCACGGGTCAGACCACCTGGGCCGAGTGCGGAGATACGGCGTTTGTGCGTAATCTCAGACAGTGGGTTGTTCTGGTCCATAAACTGAGACAGCTGGCTGGAACCAAAGAACTCTTTCACTGCGGCGGAAATCGGCTTGGCGTTGATCATATCCTGAGGCATCAGGGTATCCAGATCGCCCAGAGACAGACGCTCTTTCACCGCACGCTCTACACGCACCAGGCCAACGCGGAACTGGTTTTCTGCCATTTCGCCGACGGAACGGATACGACGGTTGCCGAGGTGGTCGATATCATCCACTTCGCCTTTACCGTTACGGATATCGATGAGCTTCTTCATGACATCAATGATGTCGTCTTTGCTCAGGATACCGGAACCTTCGATTTCGTCGCGCAGCAGAGAACGGTTGAACTTCATACGACCCACCGCAGACAGGTCATAGCGGTCTTCGGAGAAGAACAGGTTCTCAAACAGGCTTTCAGCCGCTTCACGAGTCGGCGGCTCACCAGGGCGCATCATGCGGTAGATTTCTACCAGCGCGCTCAGACGATCGTTAGTTGGGTCGACGCGTACCGTTTCAGAAATGTACGGGCCGTGGTCCAGATCGTTGGTAAACAGCGTTTCGATACGTTTGTGGCCGGACTGGCTCAGCTTAGCCAGCAGATCCAGGCTCAGCTCCATGTTCGCCGCGCAGATCAGCTCGCCAGTGGATTCGTCAACGTAGTCTTTAGAGACGACTTTACCTGCGATGTACTCAACCGGAACTTCGATATGCTTGATATCGTCTTTTTCCAGCTGACGGATGTGACGCGCGGTAATGCGACGGCCTTTTTCAACGTACACTTTGCCGTTAGCTTCGATATCGAACGACGCGGTTTCGCCGCGCAGACGTTCTGGAATCAGCTCCATCTGCAGCTTGTTGTCGCGAATTTCGAAGACAACTTTCTCAAAGAACAGGTCAAGGATCTGCTCAGTGGTGTAGTTCAGCGCACGCAGGATGATGGTCGCAGGCAGTTTACGGCGACGGTCAATACGCACGAACAGGTTGTCCTTCGGATCGAATTCGAAGTCCAGCCAGGAACCACGGTAAGGAATGATGCGCGCGTTATACAGCACTTTACCCGAAGAGTGGGTTTTACCTTTGTCGGAGTCAAAGAAGACGCCCGGACTACGGTGCAGCTGAGAAACGATAACACGCTCAGTACCGTTGATAACAAAGGTACCGTTGTCGGTCATGAGCGGGATTTCGCCCATGTAGACTTCTTGTTCTTTAATGTCTTTAACGGTGCCTTCCGGCGCTTCGCGCTCGTAGATCACCAGACGCAGTTTTACGCGCAGCGGTGCGGAATAGGTCACGCCACGGATCTGACATTCCTGAACGTCAAACACCGGTTCGCCAAGGCGGTAGCTGACGTACTGCAGCTCGGAATTACCGCTGTAGCTCTGAATCGGGAACACGGAACGGAAGGCTGCTTCCAGGCCGTACTGCCCTTCAGGATCTTGCTCGATAAACTTCTGAAACGAGTCAAGCTGGATAGAAAGGAGATAAGGTACATCCAGAACTTGTGGACGTTTACCAAAATCCTTACGAATACGTTTTTTCTCGGTATAGGAGTAAACCATAGGGTTCCTCAGCTCGCTGACAAGTCGACCCATCTGTCCTGCGGGGGACAGTTTGTGCAACACTATTTTGTTGACCGGAAAATGGATACTTTCCGCAATGCCTGTTGCTATCACGCTTAAACCATTTCATTGCGATTTACACAGAACGTACGCTCTGTCGCAGTATATTAAGTCGTCGATAGAAACAAGCATTGAAAGGCACAGCAGTAGTCAAACAGTGTGAAACGCTACTGGCGCCTTACAGCGCAAAAAGGCTGGTGACTAAAAAGTCACCAGCCATCAGCCTGATTTCTCAGGCTGCAACCGGAAGGGTTGGCTTATTTAACTTCAACTTCAGCGCCAGCTTCTTCCAGAGATTTTTTCAGTGCTTCAGCGTCATCTTTGCTCACGCCTTCTTTCAGAGCGGCCGGAGCAGATTCTACCAGGTCTTTAGCTTCTTTCAGACCCAGGCCAGTTGCGCCACGTACTGCTTTGATAACAGCAACTTTGTTAGCGCCAGCAGCTTTCAGAATTACGTCGAATTCAGTTTTTTCTTCAGCAGCTTCAGCCGGGCCAGCAGCTACAGCTACAGCAGCAGCAGCGGAAACACCGAATTTTTCTTCCATTGCAGAAATCAGTTCTACAACGTCCATTACGGACATAGCGGATACTGCTTCAATGATTTGATCTTTAGTGATAGACATTTAAATTGTTCCTGAATATCAGAATAAGTTTATACGTAAGCAAATGCTTGATAAAGACAACTGCGATTACGCAGCTTCTTTTGCATCGCGTACAGCAGCCAGTGTGCGAACCAGTTTGCCAGCCGAAGCTTCTTTCATGGTTGCCATCAGGCGTGCAATTGCTTCTTCGTAGGTCGGCAGAGTTGCCAGGCGGTCGATCTGAGACGCCGGGATCAGCTCACCTTCAAAGGCTGCAGCTTTGACCTCAAATTTTGCATTCGCTTTCGCGAACTCTTTGAACAGACGAGCAGCAGCGCCCGGGTGTTCCATAGAGTATGCAATCAGGGTCGGACCAACAAACGTGTCTTTCAGGCACTCGAACTGAGTACCTTCAACGACGCGACGCAGCAGGGTGTTACGAACAACACGCATGTATACGCCAGCTTCACGACCTGCTTTACGCAGTTCAGTCATTTTATCTACAGTTACGCCACGGGAATCCGCAACTACTGCAGACAGCGCGCCTTTGGCTACTTCGCTGACTTCAGCAACAATCGCTTGTTTGTCTTGAAGATTTAAAGCCATTAGCTTTGCTCCTGGATGTTTGCCGGAACTCATGTTCCGGAACTCACTTCACTCATCTCAACGAGAAGAGCGTCTTAATACGGTGAGCAGAAACAAGCCAGAGTATCAAAAATAATCTTAGCGTTCTGTCACCGTCTACGCAGGGGATTAAGCCTCTTGCGAGACGCCTGCGGTCTTCGACGGAGGCCTGGATAGGCCAGGCTCCAACGAACAAATCTTTTCTATCCGTCGCTATTCAGCTTGTGGCGGCGTTGGCTTCCTTCGTTCGCACCAGTCACATAGTTAGCTATGCTCCTGGCGACTCACTCAGTTGCCGCCTTACCACAACCCGAATATCTCGGATATACGTCTGCAACTAGCAGAATACGTGGGGGTAAGATTGTAGACAAAATCACCGCCCACGTAAAGACTAATCTTAGTTCGCAGATGCGCTCAGACCAGCCTGATCAACGGCAACGCCAGCACCCATGGTGGTGGAGATGCTAACTTTCTTGATGTACACGCCTTTCGCCTGGCTCGGTTTTGCTTTTTTCAGCGCAACCAGCAGAGCTTCCAGGTTTTCTTTCAGTTTGTCAGCGTCAAAGTCCACTTTACCGATGGTGGTGTGGATGATGCCGTTTTTGTCGTTACGGTAACGAACCTGACCTGCTTTAGCGTTCTTAACCGCTTCAGCAACGTTCGGCGTTACGGTACCGACTTTCGGGTTTGGCATCAGGCCGCGCGGACCCAGAACCTGGCCCAGTTGGCCAACAACGCGCATTGCATCCGGGGATGCGATAACAACGTCGAAGTTCATTTCGCCTTTCTTGATCTGGTCAGCCAGATCTTCCATACCTACCAGCTCAGCGCCAGCAGCTTTAGCTGCTTCAGCGTTCGGGCCCTGGGTAAATACGGCAACACGAACAGAACGGCCAGTACCGTGCGGCAGTACAGTCGCGCCACGAACGTTCTGGTCAGATTTACGAGCATCGATGCCGAGGTTAACGGCAACGTCAACGCTTTCGTTGAATTTAGCAGTGGCCAGCTCTTTCAGCAGGGCAATAGCTTCGTTGATGTCGTACTGTTTGGTCGCATCAACTTTTTCACGGATCACGCGCATACGCTTGGTCAGTTTAGCCATTTCTTAGTCCTCCACTACCAGGCCCATGGAACGTGCAGTACCTTCGATGGAGCGAATCATCGCTTCAATGTCGGCACCAGTCATGTCGGCAGCTTTGGTCTGCGCGATTTCCTGCAGCTGAGCGCGGGAAATTTTACCTACTTTGTCTTTGTTCGGCTTGCCGGAACCAGACTTGATACCAGCCGCTTTTTTCAGCAGAACAGCTGCCGGAGGCGTTTTGGTAACGAAGGTGAAAGAACGGTCAGCGTAAACGGTAATAACAACCGGAATCGGCAGACCTTTTTCGATGGAATCCGTTTTTGCGTTGAACGCTTTGCAGAATTCCATGATGTTCACACCCTGCTGACCCAGTGCTGGACCAACCGGCGGACTCGGGTTCGCCATACCAGCTGCAACCTGCAGCTTGACGTAGGCTTGTACTTTCTTAGCCATTCTAAATTCCTCGAATTGGGTAGTATCGCTTCAAAGAAGCTCCCCGTGATAAATATCGCTTTATGGGCATAAGGCCCATAAAAACAAAAGGCGCGAAATTGTATGTCAATTTCGCGCCCTATGCAACGATTAGATCGCTGCTTTTTTGATCGCAGCCTTACGCTTTCTCAACCTGGCTGAAGTCCAGCTCTACCGGGGTCGCACGACCGAAGATAGAAACAGACACTTTCAGGCGAGACTTCTCATAATCGACTTCTTCGACAACGCCGTTAAAGTCTGCGAACGGACCGTCGTTAACACGAACCATTTCACCCGGTTCAAACAGAGTTTTCGGCCGCGGCTTATCGCCAACCTGCTGCAGGCGGTTCATGATCGCATCGACTTCTTTGTCGCTGATCGGCGCCGGACGGTCTGACGTACCGCCGATAAAGCCCATCACACGCGGCACGCTGCGCACCAGGTGCCAGCTTGCGTCGTTCATGACCATCTGGACCAGAACGTAACCCGGGAAGAATTTGCGTTCGCTTTTGCGACGCTGGCCGCCACGGATCTCAACGACTTCTTCAGTCGGCACCATGACTTCGCCAAACAGCTCTTCCATATTGTGTAATTTGATATGCTCGCGCAGCGATGTGGCTACGCGGCCTTCAAAACCGGAAAACGCCTGAACGACGTACCAGCGCTTTTTAGGTGCTTCAGACATCTCAGAACCTCAGGCCAGTGATAAAGGATACCAGGCGAACCAGAATACCATCCAGTCCCCACAGGATCAGTGACATAACTGCGGTAACCGCAGCGACGATCAGCGTGGTGTGCAGCGTTTCCTGGCGAGTCGGCCAAATGACCTTACGGACTTCGGTTCTCGCTTCACGGGCAAAAGCAACGGTTGCTTTACCTTTTGTCGTCAACAGCGCGACACCACCCGCTGCAGCAATCAGAATTACTACGGCCAGCGCACGCAGCGGCAGCATCATGTCGCGATAGAGGTAGTTGCCGACGATTGCGACGATCAGCAATATGGCAACAACTATCCACTTCATCGCTTCCAGGCCGCGCCCGCTCCCTTGAGCTTCGGTATTCGCACTCATAAACCAACCTGTCAGAAGTATTCTACAAACATTTTCACCCCGCAATCGCGAGGCAATCCAAATCGAAACGCTTATTCGCCTTTCGGATTATACGCCCTCTACAGAGCCTGTCTCAGCAATGATTATGACAAATAAAATCACTGATGAGCCAGGTTCTGGTGTGAAAGCGTGCAAAAAGGGCATCAAATGATGCCCTTTTATTGCGCATTGCGTCAAATGTTATCAGCGATTAGCCGAGAACTTTAGCAACAACGCCCGCGCCAACGGTACGGCCGCCTTCACGGATTGCGAAACGCAGACCGTCGTCCATTGCGATCGGGTGGATCAGGGTAACAACCATTTTGATGTTGTCGCCCGGCATTACCATCTCTACGCCTTCCGGCAGTTCGATGGTACCAGTCACGTCAGTAGTACGGAAGTAGAACTGCGGACGGTAGCCTTTGAAGAACGGAGTATGACGGCCGCCTTCATCTTTGGACAGAATGTACACTTCAGATTCGAACTTGGTGTGCGGCTTGATGGTGCCCGGCTTAGCCAGTACCTGACCACGTTCGATTTCTTCACGTTTGATACCACGCAGCAGAACACCTACGTTCTCACCGGCACGGCCTTCGTCCAGCAGTTTGCGGAACATTTCAACGCCAGTACAGGTAGACTTCTGAGTCTCTTTGATACCAACGATTTCAACTTCTTCGCCCACTTTGATGATACCGCGTTCTACACGACCGGTAACAACGGTACCACGACCGGAGATGGAGAATACGTCTTCGATCGGCAGCAGGAACGGCTTGTCAATCGCACGCTCTGGTTCCGGAATGTAAGAATCCAGGAAGCCAGCCAGTTCGATAATTTTCGCTTCCCACTCTGCGTCGCCTTCCAGCGCTTTCAGAGCAGAACCACGAACGATCGGAGTGTCGTCGCCCGGGAAGTCGTACTGAGACAGAAGTTCACGAACTTCCATTTCAACCAGTTCCAGCAGCTCTTCGTCATCAACCATGTCGCATTTGTTCAGGAACACGATGATGTACGGAACGCCTACCTGACGACCCAGCAGGATGTGCTCACGGGTCTGCGGCATCGGGCCGTCAGTCGCAGCAACAACCAGGATCGCGCCGTCCATCTGAGCAGCACCGGTGATCATGTTTTTAACATAGTCGGCGTGCCCCGGGCAGTCTACGTGTGCGTAGTGGCGGGTCGGGGTATCGTATTCAACGTGAGAAGTGTTGATGGTGATACCACGCGCTTTTTCTTCCGGCGCGTTATCGATCTGGTCGAATGCGCGGGCGGCACCGCCGTAGGTTTTAGCCAGTACGGTAGTAATGGCAGCGGTCAGCGTTGTTTTACCATGGTCAACGTGGCCGATAGTACCGACGTTAACGTGCGGTTTTGTACGTTCAAACTTTTCTTTAGACATCGATTGTCCCTCTAAGACACGGATAAATCGGTGATATCACCACATCAACCAGGCAACACGCCCGACTTGTTGAATGCTAATAAACAGAAGAGAAAAACAGGAAGGAGAAAAGAAGTGGTGCTGATAGGCAGATTCGAACTGCCGACCTCACCCTTACCAAGGGTGCGCTCTACCAACTGAGCTATATCAGCACATCTTGGAGCGGGCAGCGGGAATCGAACCCGCATCATCAGCTTGGAAGGCTGAGGTAATAGCCATTATACGATGCCCGCATCCTGGAACTCGGCTACCTGATTTTCATTCTGCACTGAATATCGAGAGAAACTCTCTTTATTCGAGCCGGTAAGCGAACTTATCGTCTCGGGCTGCGCCATCGCGCGGCCGAAAATGGTGGTGGGGGAAGGATTCGAACCTTCGAAGTCTGTGACGGCAGATTTACAGTCTGCTCCCTTTGGCCGCTCGGGAACCCCACCGGACTTGATGGTGCCGACTACCGGAATCGAACTGGTGACCTACTGATTACAAGTCAGTTGCTCTACCTACTGAGCTAAGTCGGCATCAAGTAGCGCGCATTCTATGGAGACCTGCGTGCTCATGCAACTAAAAAATTGCATAAAATGTTCTATCGCTCACATTTTGCGCTATAAGAGACAAAAATGCTCTAATTTCAAACAAGAGAGCATAAATTTTCGGCGTTTTACCGACCGTCTGACCAGGATACGACGCGGCATTTCAACGTTCCGTCGATAGAAAGCAATCTTCTGTATCTGGTATATTCGTCACATTGCTTCTCAGGGATAGCTTTCACAGCGAGATTTTTTCTTATTATTCCTCCCCATCTGGTGTTACCCTCCTGCCCATTGTCCAAATTAACTTAAATGTGACGTGCCGTTGCATGTCAGGGATGGCCCTCGTTCATCGCTGAACTGATGTAGCAATAGCAGCCAGAAACATGCTTATGAGTATAAAAGAGCAATCGTTAATGACGCCTTACCTACAGTTTGATCGCAGCCAGTGGGCTGCGCTTCGCGATTCTGTGCCGATGACCCTGACCGAGGATGAGATCGCGCAGTTAAAAGGCATTAATGAAGATTTATCGCTGGAAGAAGTTGCAGAAATATATTTACCTCTCTCCCGTTTGCTAAATTTCTATATCAGTTCAAATCTGCGTCGTCAGGCTGTCCTGGAACAGTTTCTGGGCACTAACGGCCAGCGAATCCCTTATATCATCAGTATCGCGGGCAGCGTCGCAGTGGGTAAAAGCACGACAGCACGCGTTCTGCAAGCGTTGCTGAGTCGCTGGCCGGAACACCGCCGTGTTGAATTGATTACCACAGACGGCTTCCTCCACCCAAACCATGTGTTGAAAGAACGCGGGTTAATGAAGAAAAAGGGCTTCCCCGAATCGTATGATATGCACCGACTGGTGAAATTCGTTTCTGACCTCAAGTCGGGCGTACCGAACGTGACGGCGCCAGTCTATTCTCATTTGATTTACGATGTTATTCCTGAAGGGGATAAAACCGTCGCTCAGCCTGATATATTGATTCTTGAAGGTTTGAATGTTTTACAAAGCGGCATGGATTATCCTCACGATCCGCACCATGTATTTGTCTCTGATTTCGTTGATTTCTCTATTTACGTTGATGCGCCAGAAGAACTTCTTCAGACATGGTATATCAACCGCTTCCTGAAA
Source organism: Salmonella sp. A7 (assembly GCF_020181675.1). Classification (NCBI taxonomy): domain Bacteria; kingdom Pseudomonadati; phylum Pseudomonadota; class Gammaproteobacteria; order Enterobacterales; family Enterobacteriaceae; genus Salmonella; species Salmonella sp. A7. Next base: position 4,365,337 of record NZ_CP084001.1, read on the forward strand.
TTCCGCGAAGGGGCGTTTACCGATCCTGACTCTTATTTCCACAATTATGCGAAATTATCTAAAGAAGAAGCTGTTAATACAGCAGCTTCGCTTTGGAAAGAAATTAACTGGTTGAATTTAAAACAAAATATTTTACCCACGCGAGAACGTGCCAGCCTTATTATGACCAAGAGCGCTAACCATGCGGTGGAACAGGTAAGATTGCGGAAATAACAGAAAAAAGGGGAGTACCGACTCCCCTTTTTTACTATTCGGCGCTTCGCAGCGATATTTCTCCACCCATCCAGGGTTTAATCACGCCATCCTGTTCAAGCAATAATGCGCCCTGAGTATCAATGCCGCGAGAAATACCAAATATTTCTTTGTCGCCAATAATCAGTTTTACCGGACGACCAATAAAATTATCCAGTTTTTTCCAGCGCGAAAGATAAGGAGAAAGACCTTCTTGCTCAAAAAGCTCAAGCGCAGCACGTAGCTTATAAATCAGCTTTGCGGCCAGCATATTGCGGTCGAGCGTAATTCCGGCCTCCTGCAACGTGATCCATCCCTGATTTATCACGTCCTCTTCTACACGACGCATTGCCATGTTAATACCAGCGCCAATCACTATTTGTGCGGCATCGCCCGTTTTACCGGTTAACTCGACCAGAATACCCGCCAGCTTGCGATCCAGTAGGTAGAGGTCGTTAGGCCACTTCACGCGAACTTTATCTGCGCCCAGTTCACGCAGCACTTCCGCCATCACAATTCCAATGACCAGACTCAAGCCTATTGCCGCCGCAGGCCCCTGCTCCAGACGCCAGTACATTGAAAGATATAGATTCGCGCCAAACGGTGAGAACCATTTACGCCCGCGACGACCACGCCCTGCCTGTTGGTATTCTGCTACACAGGCATCGCCTGAGCGCAGCTCACCAATTCGATCAAGTAAATACTGATTGGTTGAATCGATAACGGGCAATACCGCCACGTTTCCGCTATCCAGTTGGCTATGTATACGGTCAGCATCCAGTAACTGGATGGGTTCCGGTAAGCTATATCCTTTCCCGGGAACGGTAAATACATCTACTCCCCAGTCGCGTAATGTCTGGATATGTTTATTAATCGCCGCGCGGCTCATTCCCAGCCGTTCACCCAACTGCTCGCCTGAGTGAAACTCTCCGTCGGCAAGTAGTGAGATCAGCGTCAGGGGAACGGTAGTATCTTTCATGCAATGCTCTCCACAGCGTTCACCTCTCCGAGCTGACCAATAAAGCGAACCTCAGGCTCCAGCCAGACATTAAATTTTTCACCCACTTTTTGCCGGACATGATGCGCCAGCGCCACCACATCTTTACTTGTCGCATCATTCGCATTAATCAATACCAGCGCCTGTTGGCGATGCACCGCAGCGCCGCCAATGGTGACGCCTTTCAACTGACATTGGTCAATCAGCCAGCCTGCCGCCAGCTTCACTGAGCCGTCTGCCTGAGGGTAATGCGGCGCGTTGGGAAATCGTTCTAACAGTTCCATAGCGATATCGGCTGCGACAACGGGATTTTTAAAAAAGCTGCCCGCATTGCCATTCACTTTAGGATCCGGCAATTTTGTGGTGCGCATATGGCATACAGCATCAAATACCTGTTGTGCGGTGACCGTTTTCGGGTCCAGACGAGTAAGATCGCCATAGGTCAACACCGGCTGCCATTGCTTTGACAAACGCAGTCCCACCGCGACGATCGCAACGCGATCCTGATATTCATTTTTGAAGATACTGTCACGATAGCCGAAACGGCATTCCGCCGCAGACAAACGCAGACGTTTTCCCGTTTCCAGTTCAACGCAGTCAACGTAGTCGCAGACGCGTTGTAGTTCTACGCCATACGCGCCAATATTCTGTATAGGTGAGGAACCAACGCAGCCAGGGATGAGCGCCAGATTCTCCAGGCCGGGCATGTTGTTGTCCAGCGCGTAGCGAACCAGCTGATGCCAGTTTTCGCCTGCGCCGACGTGTAGGTGCCAGGCGTCCGCGGTTTCATTGACCTCAATGCCTTTCAGGCGGTTAAGGATCACGGTGCCGGCGTAATTTTCCAGAAACAGGACATTGCTTCCTTCACCCAGGATCATAACCGGCAGTCCCTCACGAGTTGCTTGCTGCCAGGCGCTCAGTAGTTGTTGTTCGTTTTCAGCGCATACGATGTGCTTTGCACAATGATCAATGCCGAAGGTATTCCAGGGTTTTAGGGAGTGATTCATAGACGCTTTCCTGATGCAAAATCAGGCTTAGTTTACCGCATCTATGTAGGGAAGGCTTGCGGTTATGTCGACGGAATAAGGCGGTATACACAGGCATTATGTCGATGCCGTAGGCCGGATAAGGCGAAGCTGCCATCCGGCGGTGCAGGTTGCCTGATGGCGCTGCGCTTATCAGGCCTACATTTTTACAGTTACCACACACGCAAAAAAGCCCGTCCGTCTGGATGGGCTTCTTCACTTGTCTGATGCCTGGCAGTTTATGGCGGGCGTCCTGCCCGCCACCCTCCGGGCCGTTGCTGCGCAACGTTCAAATCCGCTCCCGGCGGATTTGTCCTCCTCCGGAGAGCGCTCACCGACAAACAACAGATAAAACAAAAGGCCCAGTCTTTCGACTGAGCCTTTCGTTTTATTTGATGCCTGGCGGTTCCCTACTCTCGCATGGGGAGACCCCACACTACCATCGGCGCTACGGCGTTTCACTTCTGAGTTCGGCATGGGGTCAGGTGGGACCACCGCGCTAGTGCCGCCAGGCAAATTCTGTTATCAGACCGTTTTTACGTTCTGATGTAATCTGAATCAGTGCTGAAAATCATCTCTCAACCGCCAAAACATCTTCGGCGTTGTAAGGTTAAGCCTCACGGTTCATTAGTACCGGTTAGCTCAACGCATCGCTGCGCTTACACACCCGGCCTATCAACGTCGTCGTCTTCAACGTTCCTTCAGGAGACTTTAAGTCTCAGGGAGAACTCATCTCGGGGCAAGTTTCGTGCTTAGATGCTTTCAGCACTTATCTCTTCCGCATTTAGCTACCGGGCAGTGCCATTGGCATGACAACCCGAACACCAGTGATGCGTCCACTCCGGTCCTCTCGTACTAGGAGCAGCCCCCCTCAGTTCTCCAGCGCCCACGGCAGATAGGGACCGAACTGTCTCACGACGTTCTAAACCCAGCTCGCGTACCACTTTAAATGGCGAACAGCCATACCCTTGGGACCTACTTCAGCCCCAGGATGTGATGAGCCGACATCGAGGTGCCAAACACCGCCGTCGATATGAACTCTTGGGCGGTATCAGCCTGTTATCCCCGGAGTACCTTTTATCCGTTGAGCGATGGCCCTTCCATTCAGAACCACCGGATCACTATGACCTGCTTTCGCACCTGCTCGCGCCGTCACGCTCGCAGTCAAGCTGGCTTATGCCATTGCACTAACCTCCTGATGTCCGACCAGGATTAGCCAACCTTCGTGCTCCTCCGTTACTCTTTAGGAGGAGACCGCCCCAGTCAAACTACCCACCAGACACTGTCCGCAACCCGGATCACGGGTCCACGTTAGAACATCAAACATTAAAGGGTGGTATTTCAAGGTCGGCTCCATGCAGACTGGCGTCCACACTTCAAAGCCTCCCACCTATCCTACACATCAAGGCTCAATGTTCAGTGTCAAGCTATAGTAAAGGTTCACGGGGTCTTTCCGTCTTGCCGCGGGTACACTGCATCTTCACAGCGAGTTCAATTTCACTGAGTCTCGGGTGGAGACAGCCTGGCCATCATTACGCCATTCGTGCAGGTCGGAACTTACCCGACAAGGAATTTCGCTACCTTAGGACCGTTATAGTTACGGCCGCCGTTTACCGGGGCTTCGATCAGGAGCTTCGCTTGCGCTGACCCCATCAATTAACCTTCCGGCACCGGGCAGGCGTCACACCGTATACGTCCACTTTCGTGTTTGCACAGTGCTGTGTTTTTAATAAACAGTTGCAGCCAGCTGGTATCTTCGACTGACTTCAGCTCCATGAGTAAATCACTTCACCTACGTGTCAGCGTGCCTTCTCCCGAAGTTACGGCACCATTTTGCCTAGTTCCTTCACCCGAGTTCTCTCAAGCGCCTTGGTATTCTCTACCTGACCACCTGTGTCGGTTTGGGGTACGATTTGATGTTACCTGATGCTTAGAGGCTTTTCCTGGAAGCAGGGCATTTGTTGCTTCAGCACCGTAGTGCCTCGTCATCACGCCTCAGTGTTAAAGTGAACCGGATTTACCTGGAACACACACCTACACGCTTAAACCGGGACAACCGTCGCCCGGCCAACATAGCCTTCTCCGTCCCCCCTTCGCAGTAACACCAAGTACGGGAATATTAACCCGTTTCCCATCGACTACGCCTTTCGGCCTCGCCTTAGGGGTCGACTCACCCTGCCCCGATTAACGTTGGACAGGAACCCTTGGTCTTCCGGCGAGCGGGCTTTTCACCCGCTTTATCGTTACTTATGTCAGCATTCGCACTTCTGATACCTCCAGCAACCCTCACAGGCCACCTTCGCAGGCTTACAGAACGCTCCCCTACCCAACAACACCTGAGTGTCGCTGCCGCAGCTTCGGTGCATGGTTTAGCCCCGTTACATCTTCCGCGCAGGCCGACTCGACCAGTGAGCTATTACGCTTTCTTTAAATGATGGCTGCTTCTAAGCCAACATCCTGGCTGTCTGGGCCTTCCCACATCGTTTCCCACTTAACCATGACTTTGGGACCTTAGCTGGCGGTCTGGGTTGTTTCCCTCTTCACGACGGACGTTAGCACCCGCCGTGTGTCTCCCGTGATAACATTCTCCGGTATTCGCAGTTTGCATCGGGTTGGTAAGCCGGGATGGCCCCCTAGCCGAAACAGTGCTCTACCCCCGGAGATGAATTCACGAGGCGCTACCTAAATAGCTTTCGGGGAGAACCAGCTATCTCCCGGTTTGATTGGCCTTTCACCCCCAGCCACAGGTCATCCGCTAATTTTTCAACATTAGTCGGTTCGGTCCTCCAGTTAGTGTTACCCAACCTTCAACCTGCCCATGGCTAGATCACCGGGTTTCGGGTCTATACCCTGCAACTTAACGCCCGGTTAAGACTCGGTTTCCCTCCGGCTCCCCTATTCGGTTAACCTTGCTACAGAATATAAGTCGCTGACCCATTATACAAAAGGTACGCAGTCACACCCAAAAGGGTGCTCCCACTGCTTGTACGTACACGGTTTCAGGTTCTTTTTCACTCCCCTCGCCGGGGTTCTTTTCGCCTTTCCCTCACGGTACTGGTTCACTATCGGTCAGTCAGGAGTATTTAGCCTTGGAGGATGGTCCCCCCATATTCAGACAGGATACCACGTGTCCCGCCCTACTCATCGAGCTCACAGCACATGCGCTTTTGTGTACGGGGCTGTCACCCTGTATCGCGCGCCTTTCCAGACGCTTCCACTAACACACATGCTGATTCAGGCTCTGGGCTCCTCCCCGTTCGCTCGCCGCTACTGGGGGAATCTCGGTTGATTTCTTTTCCTCGGGGTACTTAGATGTTTCAGTTCCCCCGGTTCGCCTCATTAACCTATGGATTCAGTTAATGATAGTGTGACGAGTCACACTGGGTTTCCCCATTCGGAAATCGCCGGTTATAACGGTTCATATCACCTTACCGGCGCTTATCGCAGATTAGCACGTCCTTCATCGCCTCTGACTGCCAGGGCATCCACCGTGTACGCTTAGTCGCTTAACCTCACAACCCGAAGATGTTTCTTACGATTCATCATCGTGTTGCGAAAATTTGAGAGACTCACGAACAACTTTCGTTGTTCTGTGTTTCAATTTTCAGCTTGATCCAGATTTTTAAAGAGCAAAACTTCGCAGTGAACCCTTTCAGGTACACTCTGAAGTATTTTTTCGTAAACACTCACGAGATGGTGGAGCTATGCGGGATCGAACCGCAGACCTCCTGCGTGCAAAGCAGGCGCTCTCCCAGCTGAGCTATAGCCCCATCGTGTAGTCAGAACCTCTTTACCGATAATTTTTCCTGAGACAAGGCGTGGAATAACGAAGCATACATCAGTATGTGAGTTATTTCACAACGCAGTATTCAGGGAAAATCTGGTAGGCCTGAGTGGACTTGAACCACCGACCTCACCCTTATCAGGGGTGCGCTCTAACCACCTGAGCTACAAGCCTGTAGAGGTTTTACTGCTCGTTTTTCATCAGACAATCTGTGTGAGCACTGCAAAGTACGTTTCTTTAAGGTAAGGAGGTGATCCAACCGCAGGTTCCCCTACGGTTACCTTGTTACGACTTCACCCCAGTCATGAATCACAAAGTGGTAAGCGCCCTCCCGAAGGTTAAGCTACCTACTTCTTTTGCAACCCACTCCCATGGTGTGACGGGCGGTGTGTACAAGGCCCGGGAACGTATTCACCGTGGCATTCTGATCCACGATTACTAGCGATTCCGACTTCATGGAGTCGAGTTGCAGACTCCAATCCGGACTACGACGCACTTTATGAGGTCCGCTTGCTCTCGCGAGGTCGCTTCTCTTTGTATGCGCCATTGTAGCACGTGTGTAGCCCTGGTCGTAAGGGCCATGATGACTTGACGTCATCCCCACCTTCCTCCAGTTTATCACTGGCAGTCTCCTTTGAGTTCCCGGCCGGACCGCTGGCAACAAAGGATAAGGGTTGCGCTCGTTGCGGGACTTAACCCAACATTTCACAACACGAGCTGACGACAGCCATGCAGCACCTGTCTCACAGTTCCCGAAGGCACCAATCCATCTCTGGAAAGTTCTGTGGATGTCAAGACCAGGTAAGGTTCTTCGCGTTGCATCGAATTAAACCACATGCTCCACCGCTTGTGCGGGCCCCCGTCAATTCATTTGAGTTTTAACCTTGCGGCCGTACTCCCCAGGCGGTCTACTTAACGCGTTAGCTCCGGAAGCCACGCCTCAAGGGCACAACCTCCAAGTAGACATCGTTTACGGCGTGGACTACCAGGGTATCTAATCCTGTTTGCTCCCCACGCTTTCGCACCTGAGCGTCAGTCTTTGTCCAGGGGGCCGCCTTCGCCACCGGTATTCCTCCAGATCTCTACGCATTTCACCGCTACACCTGGAATTCTACCCCCCTCTACAAGACTCAAGCCTGCCAGTTTCGAATGCAGTTCCCAGGTTGAGCCCGGGGATTTCACATCCGACTTGACAGACCGCCTGCGTGCGCTTTACGCCCAGTAATTCCGATTAACGCTTGCACCCTCCGTATTACCGCGGCTGCTGGCACGGAGTTAGCCGGTGCTTCTTCTGCGGGTAACGTCAATTGCTGCGGTTATTAACCACAACACCTTCCTCCCCGCTGAAAGTACTTTACAACCCGAAGGCCTTCTTCATACACGCGGCATGGCTGCATCAGGCTTGCGCCCATTGTGCAATATTCCCCACTGCTGCCTCCCGTAGGAGTCTGGACCGTGTCTCAGTTCCAGTGTGGCTGGTCATCCTCTCAGACCAGCTAGGGATCGTCGCCTTGGTGAGCCGTTACCTCACCAACAAGCTAATCCCATCTGGGCACATCTGATGGCAAGAGGCCCGAAGGTCCCCCTCTTTGGTCTTGCGACGTTATGCGGTATTAGCCACCGTTTCCAGTAGTTATCCCCCTCCATCAGGCAGTTTCCCAGACATTACTCACCCGTCCGCCACTCGTCAGCAAAGCAGCAAGCTGCTTCCTGTTACCGTTCGACTTGCATGTGTTAGGCCTGCCGCCAGCGTTCAATCTGAGCCATGATCAAACTCTTCAATTTAAAAGTTTGATGCTCAAAGAATTAAACTTCGTAATGAATTACGTGTTCACTCTTGAGACTTGGTATTCATTTTTCGTCCGAGGACGTTAAGAATCCGTATCTTCGAGTGCCCACACAGATTGTCTGATAAATTGTTAAAGAGCAGTGCCGCTTCGCTTTTTCTCAGCGGCGCGGGGTGTGCATACTACGCTTTCCCGCTTCAGAGTCAAGCGTTTATTTTCGCTTTTCTCCGTGAGGTTCTGGTCTGAACCCCGCTGACCCGGCGGCCTGTATGCCGTTGTTCCGTGTCAGTGGTGGCGCATTATAGGGAGTTATTTCTGCCTGACAAGAGGAAATTTAAAATAATTTCTCAAGTGCCTGGTATTTACCCAAAACGCCATTAAACCGCCAGTTTTTCGAGCGTTTCAAAGCCATAACGCTGTAAAACGGGTAATAATTGTTCAGCTCCTGGCGTCATTGCCATGCAATAAGCAATATTGGCATCGGTTGATTTCGCATCCGGCGCTTCATGTTCCAACAGCCAGGCTGTACGACGCGCTATCGCCGCGCCGGAATCCACTAACCGCGTCCCTTCGGGCAGGACTTGCAAAAGCTCGTCCCGTAATAGAGGGAAATGCGTACACCCCAGAACGACCGTGTCAGGCGGCTCCGGCATTCGTAGCCATGGGCGTAATATGCGGCGCAGCTCTTCCAGCGATACCGAATCGCCATGTAATTTAGCTTCCGCCAGTTCCACCAGTTCTGCCGACCCCAACATCGCTATCTGACATTCATTGGCGAAGCGCGCAATCAGCTCGTGAGTATAAGGACGTTTGACCGTCGCTCTCGTCGCCAGTAGCCCGACGACGCCATTGGCGGTCAGCCGCGCCGCTGGTTTAATTGCAGGCACAACGCCCACCACCGGGAAGGCAAACTTTTCACGTAATGCGGGAAGTGAGACCGTACTGGCGGTATTGCAGGCAATCACCGCCAGTGAAAGGGGATAGCGCTGCTGTACCGCAGTCACAATCTCGACAACGCGCTCGACGATAAACGTTTCGCTCTTTTCCCCGTAGGGGAAAGCCACGTTATCGAAAGCATATATATAGTGGAGATCCGGCAGGAGCCGCCGAATCTCATCATAGACCGACAATCCACCGACGCCGGAATCAAATACCAGCACGGTGGGACGTGGTTCAGAAGGTGTAGCTGCCAGACAAGATGTATTCTCGTCCTGCAGTTTGGTAGCCATAAACTGTCTCGTAATCTTTGTCGAACAGGTTGGCTATTTTACCACGAACTGTAAGGTGTGAGGTGACCGGATATGCAACCGTAAGATCCCATAAACTGACGCCGCCCATTTTTACTGTCCGGTATGGGTAAGCGGAGTAGTCCGAATCATAGCGGGAACCAAGGTATTGATATGTCACCCCCCAGTCAAAATCGTAAACGTCCCAGTCAAGTTGATATTTTGCCATCTGTTTGGAACGCCGGGGTAATGGCGTATCGGTAATCGCATTACGCGCATCAACGTAATCGTAACTGACCGTATGCGTTAACGGTCCGGTATCGAAATTCGCCGTCGCCTCAATACCTTTAATGCGCGCCTTACCTTCGTTGTAATATTTTTGCAGATGATCGTCATAATCGATCATGTCATTAATATCGTTACGATAACCTGAAATACGCCAGCTGACGCCAGCGGTTAGCCCTTCAAATGCGCCTTCCCACTGTTTACTCTTTTCAGGATTCAGGTTCGGATTACCGTAATAACCATACAGTTGGCCCAAATTAGGCGCTTTGTAGGAGGTTCCGTAGGAGGCAATAAAGCGATAACCTTCTATAAACTCCCATCCCGCGCTGGTTTGCCATGTACCATGACGACCAAACTGGGAGTTGTCATCACTGCGCGCCGCCGCTTCCAGAGTGAAGTCACCCAACTGTTGTAATCCTGTCAGGTAAACCCCGGTATTACGCTGGTCATATCCCTCGGGCACATAGCCGGTACCTGGCGTGGTAGTCTGTTTCTGCCAGTCTACGCCCGCCCCAACATTACCGTGCCCCACGACCACACTGTTGGTCCATTGAACATTGTACTGTTTCATCTCATCCAGCGTGGCGGAGGTATCATACCGGCCATAGTGCGGATCATAGTTGTAATCTTTACTGTGGCTATAGCTTGAAACCAGCTGAGACTGAATACGTTCGCCATTAAAGCGCAGCCCGGCGTCCCAGCTTTGGCTATAAAGTTTGCGTGTATCAATCAACGGCGAGCCCGGCGAGTAATAGGCGTCGTAATCGGTACGGTTATCGTAGCCATAACCACGCACGAATCCGCTCCAGCGATCAGAAAAGGTATGCTCTAACGCGCCATAAAGCGTTTTACTCAAAAAGCCGTCCCGGTCAGGCTGCGCCTGCATCCCGGTACCGCCTTTCGCTACCACGTCAAACCCTTTGGTGTATTCGTAATCGCCGATCAACGTCGCCCGCGTGTTTTCGCCAAGTTGCTGTTGCGTCGAGATGTCGTAATTCTGGTAGCTATTGCTTCCCCATCCAGCGGTTAATTCTGTGCCTGGGTTATCGCGCGTCGTAATGATATTCACTACGCCGCCGATAGCATCGGAACCATAAATAGCGGAGCGCGGACCACGAATATATTCAATGCGCTGTACCAGCGACACCGGGAACTGGCTGAGATCGGCGGACCCGCTCACGCCTGCTAAATTCAGACGCACGCCGTCAATCAATACCAGTACATGGCTGGAGTTGGTGCCGCGAATGAAAATGGAGGAGTTTTGTCCAGCGCCGCCGCTCTGCGCAATATCGACGCCAGGCAAACGGCGCAGAACATCATTTACGGAGGTCGATTGCCAGCGTTCAATATCCTGACGCGTCACGATGGTAACGGGCGCCAGAACCGCGCTGCGCGGCTGCTGAAAACGGTTGGCGGTGACAACCAGGGTATCCGGGCTAGTGTCCTGCGCCCAAGCGGAAAAGGCCGTGACGGAGAACGCCGTCAGCAGCGTAGCTTTTTTAATCATTGTAAAGCATCCACAATATAAGAAGGATGCCGCAGGCTTCATCGATAGTACGCGATGATGAAAAACCAGATGCGACGTTAGCCGGCAGGTCTTCGGGCTTGGAGGGTTATCCGTTGGCTGGATAGCAGAAATGATGACTTCCCGCCGGAGGCAGTGTCTGCTTACGCTCTCATCTCACCTTTCCTTACCGCTGCGCGTCAGCTCCAGATTTTCACTGGATTCCCTATTAACTCACAGGACCGGCCCACGGATGCTACCGTCTGTCACAACACCCTGTCCAGACCGCGCATCACAAATCAGAAATCATCAATAGCTGGACATCCACTGAGCAATCCCTACAATCCCCGCGTACTTTTATTATTCAGGATGCGATATGACCCCCGAACATCTTCCGACAGAACAGTATGAGGCGCAGCTGGCCGAAAAAGTGGCGCGCTTGCAGAGTATGATGGCGCCGTTTTCTGACCTGGTTCCGGAAGTATTTCGCTCGCCGGTCAGTCACTATCGTATGCGTGCGGAATTTCGCCTGTGGCATGACGGCGATGACCTGTACCACATTATGTTTGATCAGCAGACCAAAAGCCGCATTCGCGTTGACACCTTCCCGGCGGCCAGCCAACTGATTAATACCTTAATGAAGGCGATGATTGCCGGCGTGCGCGATAATCATGCACTGCGGCATAAGCTGTTCCAGATCGATTATCTCACGACCTTGAGCAACCAGGCGGTAGTGTCGTTGCTGTACCATAAGAAGCTGGACGAAGAGTGGCGTAAAGCCGCCACTGCGTTACGCGATGCTTTACGCGCGCAAGGTCTGAACGTACACCTGATTGGCCGGGCCACTAAAACTAAAATCGAATTGGATCAGGATTATATTGATGAGCGTCTGCCTGTGGCAGGTAAAGAGATGATCTACCGCCAGGTCGAAAACAGCTTTACGCAGCCAAACGCCGCCATGAATATTCAGATGTTAGAGTGGGCGCTGGAGGTGACGAAAGACTCAAAAGGCGATCTGCTTGAGTTGTATTGCGGCAACGGCAATTTTTCTTTAGCGCTGGCGCGCAATTTTGACCGCGTGCTGGCAACCGAAATCGCCAAACCGTCCGTCGCTGCCGCACAGTACAATATTACCGCTAATCATATTGATAATGTGCAAATTATTCGCATGGCGGCGGAAGAGTTTACCCAGGCGATGAATGGCGTTCGTGAGTTTAACCGCCTGCAGGGGATCGATCTGAAGCGCTATCAGTGCGAAACCATTTTTGTCGATCCGCCGCGCAGCGGTCTGGACAGCGAAACGGAGAAAATGGTGCAGGCTTATCCACGTATTCTGTACATTTCCTGCAATCCGGAAACGTTGTGCAAAAACCTGGAAACATTAAGCCAGACGCACACGGTGTCTCGCCTGGCGCTATTCGATCAGTTCCCGTATACACATCATATGGAATGCGGGGTATTACTCACCGCAAGGTAAAATGTACGTCGGATGGCCGGTTATACCGCCATACGGCATTCGCACGCTATTCCGCGGTGTCCTGCTTGCGGTTACGCAGCTTAAAGCCAATCCAGAATACCAGAATCACCGACAGCACCGCCGGGAAGAAATTAGAGCCAATATCCGGATATTCTGCACGCACGACGGTGCTATACAGTAAAACGCCAAGAATGAAACAGGCGGCGGCCAACCCCGGCAAACCTACCGGCATAGTACGATTTTGGTAGCGCTGATGCAGGCAATATACCGTCAGCACCAGCGAGATAACCGGGAATACGGAGAACGGCACAATAGCGCTAAACAGCGCCGCGAATGTGCCGTTAATCGATAAGCCAGCGATGAGCGCCAGCAACAGCGTACCTTTATCTTGACCTGACTGTTTCATTACTCGTCCTTCACGTTATTCGGAATGATGTGCTATTTTCTCTTGCTCACGGCGATACCAGTAATACGCCCCTTTCGCAATCATGCGCAGTTGCAATACCAGCCGCTCTTCTAATTGCCGACGCTGTTCAGCGCCGATGTCCAACGCCTCTGCGCCCGCGCTAAAGACAATAGTCACCATCGCTTCGGCCTGGGCTTCAGTAAACGCGCGCGGCATATGGTTTTCGAGTTCCAGATAGTCGGCAAGTTCCGCAATAAAATGCTGAATCTCCCGCGCGACGGCGGCACGAAACGCCGCTGAAGTGCCGGAACGTTCGCGCAACAACAGACGGAAGGCGTTGGGATTGTTGCCGATAAACTCCATAAATGTGGAGACCGACGTGCGAATGACGCTGCCGCCTTTCGCGATGCGCTGCCGCGCCTGACGCATCAACTGACGCAGCATCAGACCGCTTTCATCCACCATCGTCAGACCGAGTTCATCGACATCGCGAAAATGACGGTAAAACGACGTTGGCGCAATGCCCGCTTCACGCGCCACCTCACGCAAACTCAGGCTGGCGAAACTCCGCTCAGCGCTCAGTTGGCTGAATGCGGCTTCCACCAGCGAACGCCGGGTTTTTTCTTTTTGTTGCGCTCTAACACCCATCACAATGTCTGAATCCTTCCATATGCCTTATTCGGCACTATACCAGAGAATAAAAGTAACGGGTTCACACTGGATTGTGAATGATTGTTTACAGACAGTTTGTGCTCCGGCTTCGCAAAAAAGCACAACGATAATTGGGTTAAAGCTGGGCAAATGTTATCATCGTGTTTATTTTATGTATAAAAACAGGTGAGTAATACCATGCCACATTCCTGGGATTATGATGCAGTCGTCATAGGGTCAGGCCCCGGCGGTGAAGGCGCTGCAATGGGTCTGGTTAAGCAAGGAGCACGCGTCGCGGTGATTGAGCGTTATCATAACGTTGGCGGCGGATGTACCCACTGGGGCACCATTCCATCCAAAGCCCTTCGCCACGCCGTCAGCCGCATTATTGAATTTAATCAAAACCCGCTCTATAGCGACCACTCCCGTCTTCTTCGTTCTTCATTCGCCGATATCCTTAATCATGCCGATAACGTGATTAATCAACAAACGCGTATGCGTCAGGGGTTTTATGAGCGTAACCACTGTGAAATCTTGCAGGGCAACGCCCATTTTATTGACGAACATACCCTGGCGCTGGAATGCCATGACGGCACGGTTGAAACCCTGACGGCAGAAAAATTTGTTATTGCCTGTGGTTCGCGTCCTTACCATCCCAATGATGTGGATTTCTCGCATCCGCGCATTTATGACAGCGACTCAATCCTGAGTCTCCACCATGAACCGCGCCACGTTATTATTTACGGCGCCGGCGTTATCGGCTGCGAATATGCGTCCATCTTCCGCGGTATGGATGTGAAAGTGGATCTGATCAACACCCGCGATCGCCTGCTGGCCTTTCTCGATCAGGAGATGTCCGACTCTCTCTCTTACCATTTCTGGAATAGCGGCGTGGTTATTCGCCACAATGAAGAGTATGAGAAAATCGAAGGCTGCGATGATGGCGTCATCATGCACCTGAAATCCGGTAAAAAACTGAAGGCTGACTGCCTGCTCTATGCTAATGGCCGTACCGGTAACACCGATTCGCTGGCGCTGGAGAATATTGGTCTGGAAACAGACAGCCGTGGACAGCTCAAAGTCAACAGTATGTACCAGACCGCCCTGCCGCACGTCTATGCGGTGGGCGACGTGATTGGCTATCCCAGTCTGGCCTCCGCCGCCTACGATCAGGGGCGTATTGCAGCGCAGGCGCTGGTGAAAGGCGAAGCGACCGCGCATCTTATCGAAGATATCCCCACCGGGATTTATACCATTCCGGAAATCAGTTCTGTCGGCAAAACCGAGCAGCAGTTAACGGCAATGAAAGTGCCTTACGAAGTGGGCCGCGCGCAGTTTAAGCATCTGGCGCGAGCGCAAATCGTCGGCATGAACGTCGGCACGCTAAAAATTCTCTTCCACCGCGAAACCAAAGAAATTCTGGGGATTCACTGCTTTGGCGAACGCGCCGCCGAAATTATTCATATCGGCCAGGCGATCATGGAGCAGAAAGGTGGCGGTAACACCATCGAATACTTCGTTAACACCACCTTTAACTACCCAACCATGGCGGAAGCTTATCGGGTTGCGGCGTTGAACGGCTTAAACCGCCTGTTTTAACGCCTTGTCGAAATGGCCATCCATTGCGCCACGGATGGCCTCAGCCAGTTGCTCATAACGGCTACGCAGCGGCGATCCCGGGCGATAAACCAGCCCCACGGTACGACGCGGCTCCGGCTTAATGCATGGCAGATAAACCACGCCGTCGCGCTTACGCTCCTGTGGTACGGCCAGCGCGGGGAGTAGTGTAATACCACTGCCCGCCGCCACCATGTTGCGCAGCGTTTCCAGACTGGTCGCCCGGAAATGGGTATCTTCATCCGCTCCCGCTTCAAAACAGAACCCCATCGCCTGATCGCGCAGACAGTGGCCATCTTCCAGCATTAGCAATTTCTCGCCCGCCAGGTCGGACATCGGCACGCGATCGCGATTCGCCCACGGATGATCCTCATAAATAGCCAGCATCATGGGCTCATCAAACAGCGGCACTTCGATGAACGCCTCGCTCTCTTTCACCAGCGCCAGAATAGCGCAGTCAAGCTTGCCGCTATCGAGTTGCGCTAACAACTGATGCGTTTGCGCCTCATGCAGATACATTTCCAGCTTCGGGAAAGTCTGGTGCAACATTGGAATGATAAGCGGCAGCAAATAGGGACCAATTGTTGGGATTAAACCAATATGCAGCGGGCCGGACATCGTCTCGCCTTGTTGGCTTGCCATCTCCTTGAGCACCTTGACCTCACGCAGTACGGTACGCGCCTGATCCACCAGCAGTAAGCCCGCCTGGGTAAACAGCACCTTACGGCTCGTACGCTCCAGCAGCATAACGCCCAGCTCATCTTCCAGCTTACGTATTTGCCCGCTAAGGGTTGGCTGGCTGACGTGACAGGAGTCCGCCGCTCGCCGGAAATGGCGATGTTCGGCTAACGCCACCAGATATTCAAGATCACGAATATTCATTATTCATCCTCCGTCGCCACGATAGTTCATGGCGATAGGTAGCATAGCAACGAACGATTATCCCTATCAACCTTTCTGATTAATAATACATCACAGAACGGAGCGGTTTCTCGTTTAACCCTTGAAGACACCGCCCGTTCAGAGGGTATCTCTCGAACCCGAAATAACTAAAGCCAACGTGAACTTTTGCGGACCTCTGGTCCGCTTTTTTTTGCGTAAAAAAGCCCGGCGTCGCTGATGCTCAGCCGGGCAGTATTGCCTGATGGCGCTACGCTTATAAGGCTTATAACGCGAGGCGCGCCCTGGCATCGTCGATGGCCTGCGCCACCTGCTGCGGAGAAACACCGCCTTTTGCCGCCCGTTTATCCAGACACGACTGCAAAGACAATACCGGATACACATCGTCGCCAATCACGCGGCTGAATTTCTGTAAATCGGCCAGCGGCAACGCTTCCAGCGGCTTACCCTGGCGAATAGCTTCTACCACCGCTTCGCCGACAATATGGTGCGCTTCGCGGAACGGCACGCCTTTCGCGACCAGGTAATCCGCCAGCTCCGTGGCGTTGGCATACCCCTGTTGCGCCGCGTCCTGACAACGTAGGCGTTTCACCTGAATACCGTCCAGCACCAACGCCGCCATATGCAGGCAGTCAAGCCAGGTATCGAGCGCATCGAACAGCCCTTCTTTGTCTTCCTGCATATCTTTGTTATACGCCAGCGGCAGACCTTTTAAGGTCATCATCATGCCGGTTAGTGCCCCTTGTACGCGACCGCACTTACCGCGAATCAGCTCCAGCGCGTCCGGGTTTTTCTTCTGCGGCATTAACGATGAACCGGAAGTCACGCGGTCAGAAAGCTCTACAAAACCCGCTTCACCAGAATTAAAGAAAATCAGATCTTCCGCGAAGCGTGACAGATGCACCATGCCGATAGCCGCATCAGAAAGCAGTTCCAGTACGTGGTCACGATCGGACACGCTGTCCAGGCTGTTGCGGGTCGCAGACGCAAAGCCCAGCCAGCCTGCCAATTGTTCACGGTCAATTTCATAGGCCGTTCCCGCCAACGCGCCGCAACCTAGCGGACTCACGTCCAGACGTTTAAGCGTGTCCTGCAGGCGGCTTTCATCGCGCGCCAGCATTTCGACATACGCGAGACACCAGTGGGCGAAAGTCACCGGCTGCGCGCGTTGCAGATGGGTATATCCCGGCATTACCGCGTCCTGGTTCGCCTGCGCGGTTTCCACCAGCGCGCTCTGTAGCTGGCGGTTAGCGGTAAGCAGTTCCCTCACCGTCTCTTTGCACCACAGTTTCAGGTCCGTCGCCACCTGATCGTTACGGCTGCGTCCGGTGTGCAGCTTTTTACCCAACTGACCCACTTTGTCGATGAGCTTACCTTCCACCCAGCTATGGATATCTTCCGCATCGCTTTGCAGGATTTGCTGCGGATTCGCGCGAACCTCTTCCAGCAGCACGTTCAGCGCTTCTTCCAACTGTCGTTGCTCATCGGCAGTCAGTACGCCTACCGTGACCAATGCTTTGGACCAGGCCACAGAACCGACAATATCCTGCTCCGCCAGACGGTAATCGAAGCGCAACGAATCATTGAATTGTTTAAACCGCTGGTCTGCCGCCTGTGTAAAACGCCCACCCCAAAGTGCCATAATAGACTTCCTTAAATTCTTCGAATTTCACTGCCGGATGGCGCTACGCTTATCCGGCCTACAATTTCTGATCACGTAGGCCCGATAAGGCGCAGCCGCCATCGGGCGAACAAATACTTAAGCCAGAATACGCGTGCCAATCGGCGTGCCGTTAAACAGTGCAGGCAATTGCTCCGCATGACGCCAGGAAGCGATATCCACCGGGCGACCCAGCGCCCGCGCAGCATCGAGAGCCGCATTCACTTTCACAATCATCCCGTCGGTAATAATGCCCTGGTCGATAAGCTGCTCGGCTTTGGACGCCGTCATTTCGGCGATACGCTGGCCTTTGCCGTCCAGAATACCGCTCACGTCGGAAAGCAGGATCAGATCGGCCCCCAGCGTCGCCGCCAGCGCGGTTGCCGCCTGATCGGCGTTGACGTTCATCAGTTGGCCGTCGTCTGTTACGCCAATGGAGCTGACCACCGGCAGAAAGCCGTTTTCCAGCAGCATGTTAATCAGCTTCGGCGACCCCGGCTGCGCCAGCCCGACGTGGCCTAACGCTTCATCGAGTTGGGTCACGTTTACGCTGTCGCCGTCGCCCAGAAACAGACCAACAGAGGCGATATGGTGTTTCTTCGCCCAGGCCAGCAGAGTCTTGTTAGCGGTTCCCGCCAGCGCGCCGGTAATGATGCCAATCTGATCGGCAGGCGTCACGCGCAGGCCGTCTTTCTTTTTCACTGGCAAATTCAGCCCTTTCATCAGCTCATCCACCACGCAACCGCCGCCATGAACAATCACCAGCGAACGCTGATGGGACTCACGATAGTTGACCAGCGCGGTAAAAAGACGTTCCAGAGCCTCTTCGCTATCCAGTAATACGCCACCCAGCTTGATAATTAATGGATTCATCATTTCACCCTTAAATAAGAGACTGCGTTTCAGCGAAGCCAAAACGAATATTAGCGCACTGCACCGCCTGCGCCGCTGCGCCTTTCAACAAGTTGTCTTCGGTTGCCACCACAATCAGATGTTCGCCCTGGACGGCAAAACCAATATCGCAGAACGGCAGCCCGACGACGTTCTTTAACGCCGGAACGCCTTTGTCATACAGGCGCACCAGCGGTTTGTCGCCATAGGCTTTTTGCAACACGTCGGCGACCTGCGCATGGGTTACTCCCGATTTCAGGCGGCAGGTAATGGTTTCCAGAATCCCGCGCGGGAAATTCCCCAGATGCGGGGTGAAGATGACCTCCGCGCCCAGATGGGCGGCGATTTCCGGCTGATGACGATGCGTAAACACGCCATACGGTTGCAAACTCACTTCACAGAAACTGTTCGATATTGCCGCTTTGCGCCCCGCGCCGCTCACCCCGCTGGTGGCATTAATTACCGGCCACTGCGTCAGATCCAGAAGCCCGCCGTCAATCAGCGGTTTTAGCGACAACTGCGCTGCGGTTGGATAGCAACCAGGAACCGCAATCAGATTCGCCGTGTTCAGTTTATCGGCATTCCACTCCGCCAGACCGTACACCGCCTGCTCCAGCAGCTCAGGATACTGATGAGTAAATCCGTAGTACTTTTCATAGAAGGCGCGATCGTTTACCCGAAACGCGCCGGAAAGATCGAATACGACGCATCCGGCCTGTAAAAATTGCGGCGCCAGATCGTGGCTCACTTCATGCGCTGTCGCCAGGAACACCACATCAACATCTGCGCTAAAGTCACGTACATCCGACATCGGTTGCAATGGCAGGTCGACAATCCCTTTTAACTGCGGATGTAAATCAGAAATTAACTTTCCTGCATCATTGCTTTGCGCTGAGACGGTCAAAGCGGTTATGGTCATATGTGGGTGGCGATTTACGTAGCTTACAAGCTCTGCGCCCGCATAACCGCTAGCGCCTACAATCAGCGTATTCAACATCGGGTTCCTTTATGCTCAACGTTAATGTATTTTTATTCATAATTAATGCATGAATATTGATACTATCATGACCTGAGGTGTGTCAACAATGAAAAACGTTTTACCGCCATTTATCGAGATTTACCGCGCTTTGATTGCCACACCGTCGATAAGCGCAACCGAAGAATCCCTGGATCAAAGTAATGCGTCTTTAATCACTTTGCTTGCAGGCTGGTTCAGCGATCTTGGTTTCAACGTAGAGGTTCAACCGGTTCCAGGGACGCGAAACAAATTTAATATGCTCGCCAGCACCGGACATGGCGCGGGCGGTTTGCTGCTGACCGGCCATACCGACACGGTTCCCTTTGATGACGGACGCTGGACGCGCGACCCGTTCACGCTGACCGAGCACGACAATAAGCTCTATGGTCTGGGCACTGCGGATATGAAAGGCTTCTTCGCTTTTATTCTGGACGCGCTACGTGACGTTGACGTCACAAAGTTGAAAAAGCCGCTCTACATTCTGGCGACCGCCGATGAAGAGACCAGCATGGCGGGGGCGCGTTATTTTTCCGAAACCACGGCATTACGTCCGGACTGCGCGATCATTGGCGAACCGACGTCGTTGCAACCGATACGCGCGCACAAAGGGCATATCTCTAATGTCGTTCGCGTCCTGGGGCAGTCCGGTCATTCCAGCGACCCGGCGCGTGGGGTTAACGCCATTGAACTGATGCACGATGCGATTGGCCATATCATGCAACTGCGTGACTCGCTGAAAGCGCGGTATCACTACGAGGCGTTTACCGTTCCGTATCCAACGCTGAATCTGGGCCATATCCACGGCGGCGATGCCTCAAACCGTATCTGCGCCTGCTGCGAATTGCATATGGATATTCGTCCACTGCCGGGCATGACGTTAAACGACCTTAATGGACTGCTTAACGACGCGCTGGCCCCGGTAAGCGAACGCTGGCCGGGCCGCCTGACGGTGGCGGAATTACATCCGCCGATTCCAGGTTACGAGTGTCCACCGGACCACCAACTGGTTGAAGTAGTAGAAAAACTGTTGGGAACAAAAACCGACGTGGTGAACTACTGTACTGAAGCGCCGTTTATGCAGACATTATGCCCAACGCTGGTGCTTGGTCCGGGCTCAATTAATCAGGCGCATCAGCCGGATGAATATCTCGAAACGCGTTTTATTAAGCCAACCCGGGAATTGATTACCCAGGTAGTACACCATTTTTGCTGGCATTAATGCATATTGCCCGGTGACACGATGTTTACCGGGCCTCCCCCGTCTTGTAGGCCGGATAAGCGCAGCGCCATCCGGCATCTCTACGCCACATGTTCATAAGCATTTCTTATTTGGCACGATGCGAATTAACTTTAATAAATTACCGCCATTTTTTCGTTTGCTGAACCGATTTCGCAGTAATTGACGCCACGGGTTTTACGTGGCTTTATAAAGATGAGAAGTGATGTGAAAAAGCTTGGTCCGAAAGATTTCGCGTTGCGGCAAGACGGCAAACGAGCACATCCCAGGGGGCTTACATAAGTAAGTGACCTGGGTGGGAGAGCGCAGCCAACGCCGCCGCAGCGTGAAAGATGCAGGACAATTACAACAGAGATGGGGTGTCTGGGATCATATGAACGAACAATATTCCGCGTTGCGTAGTAATGTCAGTATGCTCGGCAAGGTGCTGGGAGAAACCATCAAGGATGCGCTGGGAGAACACATTCTTGATCGCGTAGAAACAATCCGTAAGCTATCCAAATCTTCACGCGCCGGCAATGAAGCTAATCGCCAGGAGCTGCTCACCACGCTACAAAACTTGTCTAATGACGAGCTGCTGCCAGTTGCGCGCGCGTTTAGTCAGTTCCTGAACCTGGCCAATACTGCCGAGCAATACCACAGCATTTCGCCAAAAGGCGAAGCCGCCAGCAACCCGGAAGTGATTGCCCGCACTCTGCGCAAACTGAAAAACCAACCGGACCTCAACGACGCAACCATCAAAAAAGCGGTAGAGTCGCTGTCTCTGGAGTTGGTGTTAACCGCCCATCCGACAGAAATTACCCGCCGTACGCTTATTCACAAGATGGGTGAAATCAATAACTGTCTGAAACAGCTTGATAATACCGATATCGCCGACTACGAACGCCACCAGGTAATGCGTCGCCTGCGCCAGTTGATTGCCCAATCCTGGCATACGGATGAGATCCGCAAGCAGCGCCCAAGCCCGGTGGATGAAGCCAAATGGGGCTTCGCCGTGGTTGAGAACAGCCTGTGGCAGGGCGTACCTAACTATCTGCGTGAACTGAACGAACAGCTGGAAGAAAATCTCGGCTACAAATTGCCGGTGGATTTTGTGCCGGTACGTTTTACCTCCTGGATGGGCGGCGACCGTGACGGCAACCCGAACGTGACGGCGGATATCACCCGCCACGTGCTCCTGTTAAGCCGCTGGAAAGCCACCGATCTGTTCCTGAAAGACATTCATGTTCTGGTATCAGAACTGTCGATGGTCGACGCCACGCCGGAGCTGCTGGCGTTAGTGGGCGAAGAAGGCGCGTCTGAACCGTATCGCTACCTGATGAAAAAATTGCGCGCCCGTCTGATGGCGACCCAGTCCTGGCTGGAAGCGCGTCTGAAAGGCGAGAAACTGCCCAAACCGGATGGCCTGCTGACGCAAAACGAGCAGCTCTGGGAACCTCTGTACGCCTGCTACCAGTCGTTACAGGCCTGCGGCATGGGCATTATCGCCAACGGCGAGTTACTCGACACGCTCCGCCGCGTGAAGTGTTTCGGCGTACCGCTGGTGCGTATTGATATCCGTCAGGAGAGCACCCGCCATACCGAAGCGCTGGGCGAAATTACCCGCTACCTTGGTATTGGCGACTACGAAAGCTGGTCGGAAGCCGACAAGCAGGCCTTCCTGATCCGCGAGCTGAACTCCAAACGTCCGCTGCTGCCGCGTAATTGGGAGCCGAGCAACGATACCCGCGAAGTGCTTGAAACCTGCAAGGTTATTGCCGAAGCGCCAAAAGGGTCGATCGCCGCCTACGTGATTTCAATGGCGAAAACGCCGTCTGATGTGCTGGCTGTGCATCTGCTGCTGAAAGAGGCAGGTATCGGCTTTGCCATGCCGGTCGCGCCGCTGTTTGAAACCCTCGACGACCTGAACAACGCCGACGACGTGATGACCCAGTTGTTGAATATCGACTGGTATCGCGGGCTGATTCAGGGTAAGCAGATGGTCATGATCGGCTACTCCGACTCGGCGAAAGACGCCGGCGTTATGGCCGCGTCATGGGCGCAGTATCAGGCGCAGGACGCCCTGATCAAAACTTGTGAAAAAGCCGGCATCGAGCTCACCCTCTTCCACGGCCGCGGCGGCTCTATTGGCCGTGGCGGCGCGCCAGCCCACGCGGCGCTGCTTTCGCAACCGCCAGGCAGTCTGAAAGGCGGTCTGCGCGTGACCGAGCAGGGCGAGATGATCCGCTTCAAATACGGCCTGCCGGAAGTCACCGTCAGCAGCCTCTCGCTTTACACCAGCGCAATTCTGGAAGCAAACCTGCTGCCGCCGCCGGAACCGAAAGACAGCTGGCGTCATATTATGGATGAGCTTTCCGTCATCTCCTGTGAAACCTACCGCGGCTACGTGCGCGAAAATAAAGACTTTGTACCGTACTTCCGCTCCGCGACGCCGGAGCAAGAGCTGGGCAAATTGCCGCTCGGCTCACGTCCGGCGAAACGTCGTCCAACTGGCGGCGTCGAATCGCTGCGCGCGATTCCGTGGATCTTCGCCTGGACGCAAAACCGCCTGATGCTGCCAGCCTGGCTGGGCGCGGGTACTGCGCTGCAAAAAGTGGTGGAAGACGGTAAACAAAGCGAACTGGAAGCCATGTGCCGCGACTGGCCGTTCTTCTCCACGCGTCTTGGAATGCTGGAAATGGTATTCTCGAAAGCCGACCTGTGGCTGGCCGACTATTACGATCAGCGTCTGGTTGCGAAAACGCTATGGCCGCTGGGCAAAGAGCTACGAGACCTGCTGGAAGAAGACATTAAAGTGGTGCTGGCGATTGCCAACGATTCGCACCTGATGGCCGACTTACCGTGGATTGCGGAGTCCATTCAGTTAAGAAACGTTTATACCGATCCATTAAACGTGTTGCAGGCCGAGTTGCTGTATCGTTCCCGTCTGACTGAAGAACAGGGCAAATCGCCCGATCCTCGCGTCGAACAGGCGTTGATGGTCACGATTGCGGGCGTCGCCGCCGGTATGCGCAACACCGGCTAACGCCAAAAGAAAGCCGCCCTCACGCAGTTATGTGGGGGCGGCATGAAATACTGCTGTCATCCTCGTCATTTTTTCAATATATTCCTGTCTGCATTTTATGCATTTGTAAATCTTTCTTAGCAAAACGTGCGGCATAAAGCAGGTTTGCTTCAGATTCTTTTAAGGTTCAGGCGTTACGTTTGGCGCTACGATTAAAGACAGGCTCTCATGATGCAATCCACATTACTCCAGACTAAACCCGCGTTTAGCTGGAAAGCCCTGGGCTGGGCACTGCTCTACTTTTGGTTCTTTTCCACCCTCCTGCAGGCCATTATTTATCTCACCGGATACAGTGGGACAAACGGTCTGCGGGATTCGCTACTGTACAGCTCACTGTGGCTGATCCCGGTCTTTCTGTTTCCAGGCCGCATCCGGGTTATTGCTGCCGTTATTGGCGTCGTACTCTGGGCCGCCTCGCTGGCGGCGCTGAGCTATTACGTAATCTACGGGCAGGAGTTCTCGCAAAGCGTGCTGTTTGTGATGTTTGAAACCAACGCCAACGAAGCCAGCGAATATTTAAGCCAATATTTCAGTCTGAAAATTGTTCTTGTCGCCCTGGCTTATACGGTAGCGGCGATTCTGCTGTGGACACGTCTGCGCCCGGTTTATATTCCATCCCCCTGGCGCTATCTGGTGTCGTTTGCCCTGCTGTACGGGCTGATCCTCCATCCCATCGCGATGAATACCTTTATCAAGCATAAGTCGATGGAGAAAACGCTGGATAGCCTGGCGTCACGAATGGAACCCGCCGCGCCGTGGCAATTTATTACTGGCTACTATCAGTACCGTTTACAGCTCGCTTCGCTGAATAAACTGCTGAATGAAAACGATGCCCTGCCGCCGCTGGCTAACTTCCAGGACCACTCCGGCGATGCGCCGCGCACGCTGGTACTGGTGATTGGCGAATCGACCCAGCGTGGCCGTATGAGTCTGTACGGTTATCCGCGCGAAACCACGCCGGAACTGGACGCACTGCATAAAACCGACCCCGGGCTGACCGTGTTTAATAATGTGGTAACTTCGCGACCGTACACCATTGAGATTCTGCAACAGGCGCTAACGTTCGCGGACGAAAAGAACCCGGACTGGTATCTGACGAAGCCATCGCTGATGAATATGATGAAACAGGCCGGGTATAAAACCTTCTGGATCACTAACCAGCAGACGATGACGGCGCGTAATACCATGCTGACCGTGTTCTCTAAGCAGACTGATAAGCAGTTCTATATGAACCAGCAGCGCACTCAAAGCGCACGCGAATATGACAGCAACGTGCTGGCGCCGTTTAAAGCGGTGTTAGCCGACCCGGCGCCGAAAAAATTCATTATTGTGCATCTGCTGGGAACGCACATTAAATACAAGTTCCGCTATCCAGAAAACCAGGGCAAGTTTGATGGTAAAACCGACCATGTTCCGCCGGGATTAAGCAGCGACGAACTGGAGTCGTATAACGATTACGACAACGCGAATCTGTATAACGACTATGTTGTCGCCAGCCTGATTAAGGACTATAAAGCGACCGATCCGAACGGTTTCCTGCTCTACTTCTCCGATCACGGTGAAGAAGTGTATGACACGCCGCCGCATAAGACGCAGGGACGAAACGAAGATTCGCCAACCCGTCATATGTATACGGTGCCGTTCCTGCTGTGGACCTCAGAGAAATGGCAGGCAGCGCATCCGCGCGACTTCTCACAGGATGTCGATCGTAAGTACAGCAGTTCCGAGCTTATCCATACCTGGTCGGACTTAGCGGGCCTGACCTATGATGGCTACGACCCGACGCGCTCCATCACCAACCCGCAGTTCAAAGAGACCACGCGCTGGATTGGCAACCCGTATAAGAAAAACGCGCTGATTGATTATGATACTTTGCCGTATGGCGATCAGGTCGGTAATCAATAGCCTGTATGTTGCCCGATAACGCTAACGCTTATCGGGCCTGGCGTGCTTCTCTCCCGTAGTCCGGATAAGGCGCAAAGCGCCGCTATCCGGCAATAATTGCTTGAGGACATCGGTTTTCGACGTTACTGTTTCCTCTGTTTGCGATCGGCAGGGGATTATCATGTATCACGACGTCAGCCACCTTCTCTCCCGTCTCATCAACGGCCCGCTGCCGCTGCGCCAGATTTATTTTGCCAGCGCCAGCGGCCCAGCGCCGGAACTGGCGTACCAGGTGGATTTTCCGCGGCTGGAGATTGTGCTGGAGGGCGAGCTTACTGACATGAGCATTACCGCCCCGCTCATTCCTTGCGATGTTCTCTACGTTCCGGCTGGCGGCTGGAACATCCCGCAGTGGCAAACGCCCGTCACCACCCTGAGCATTCTGTTTGGCAAACAGCAGTTAGGTTTCAGCGTAGTCCACTGGGATGGTCAGCAGCATCAAAACCTCACGAAACAGCACGTTGCGCGCCGCGGCCCGCGTATAGGCTCGTTCCTGTTACAAACGCTTAATGAGATGCAGATGCAGCCGCAAGAGCAGCAAACGGCCAGATTGATTGTCGCCAGCCTACTAAGCCATTGCCGCGATCTGCTCGGCAGCCAAATCCAGACCGCCTCCCGCAGCCGCGCGCTTTTTGAAGCCATTCGGGAGTATATTGATGAACGCTACGCCGCGCCGTTGACGCGCGAATCGGTAGCACAGGCGTTTTATATCTCGCCAAATTACCTCTCGCACCTGTTCCAGAAAACGGGGGCCATCGGCTTTAACGAATACCTGAACCATACGCGACTGGAACACGCCAAAACGTTGCTGAAGGGCTATGACCTGAAAGTGAAAGAGGTGGCGCACCGCTGCGGCTTTGTCGACAGTAACTATTTCTGCCGCCTGTTTCGCAAAAATACGGAACGCTCGCCGTCGGAGTATCGCCGCCAGTATCACAGCCAGCTAACGGAGAAATAATCCACACGCCAATAAAGAGAATACAGTAGATAAAACGCGCATTTACTGGATTATTGTAATATCAATGCAAAAACCTCACTCCCCCACATGGCATACAACAGCACGTTATACGTTAATCATCACCAACTTGTGAAGTAAATCACACTTTACCAAGAGCATCACATTTGTCCAGTTTTTGGCAGATTTGTCACATAGCGCATCCGGGACACGCTCCTTTATCCTGTCCATAACGAAAACTCACGAAGAGAAAGACTATGGAACTCTATCTGGATACCGCTAACGTAGCGGAAGTTGAACGTCTGGCGCGCATTTTCCCGATTGCCGGCGTCACCACCAATCCAAGCATTGTGGCAGCCAGCAAAGAATCTATCTGGGATGTGCTGCCCAGGCTGCAAAACGCCATCGGCGAAGAAGGCACTTTATTTGCGCAGACCATGAGCCGCGACGCGAAAGGGATGGTGGAAGAAGCCAAACGGCTGAATAACGCCATCCCCGGCATTGT
Organism: Salmonella sp. A7; assembly: GCF_020181675.1. Lineage (NCBI taxonomy): Bacteria > Pseudomonadati > Pseudomonadota > Gammaproteobacteria > Enterobacterales > Enterobacteriaceae > Salmonella > Salmonella sp. A7. Next base: position 4,392,501 of record NZ_CP084001.1, read on the forward strand.
GGTTAAAATTCCGGTGACCGCCGAAGGTCTTGCAGCGATTAAATTGCTGAAAAAAGAAGGCATCGTGACGCTGGGCACCGCCGTCTACAGCGCATCGCAGGGCCTGCTGGCGGCGCTGGCGGGCGCAAAATATGTCGCTCCCTACGTCAACCGCGTTGATGCGCAGGGCGGCGATGGCATTCGTATGGTTCAGGAGCTGCAAACGCTACTGGAACATCACGCTCCCGACAGCATGGTGCTGGCGGCCAGCTTTAAAACACCGCGGCAGGCGCTGGATTGCTTACTGGCAGGTTGCCAGGCGATTACCCTTCCTTTAGATGTAGCGCAACAAATGCTCAATACGCCTGCGGTAGAGTCAGCAATAGAGAAGTTTGAGCAAGACTGGAAAAACGCTTTTGGTAATCTGAACCTGTAGGGGAGAAATGTATGGATCGCATTATTCAGTCACCAGGTAAGTATATTCAGGGTGCAAACGTCATCGCGCGTCTTGGCGATTATTTAAAACCAATGGCGAACAACTGGCTGGTTGTGGGCGATAAATTCGTGCTGGGATTTGCCGAAGAGACGCTGCGCAAAAGCCTGACGGATGCCGGTTTGTCAGTAGAAATCGCCCCGTTTGGCGGCGAATGTTCGCAAAATGAGATCGACAGGCTGCGCGCCGTCGCCGAAAAAAGTCAGTGTGGCGCCGTACTGGGTATCGGCGGCGGTAAAACGCTGGATACCGCCAAAGCGCTGGCGCATTTTATGAACGTCCCGGTCGCTATCGCGCCGACCATCGCCTCTACCGACGCACCGTGCAGCGCGCTCTCGGTTATTTATACCGATGCCGGTGAGTTTGACCGTTATCTGTTGCTGCCGCATAACCCGAATATGGTCATTGTCGATACGCAGATAGTAGCGGGCGCGCCGGCGCGTCTGCTGGCAGCCGGTATCGGCGATGCGCTGGCGACCTGGTTTGAAGCGCGCGCCTGCTCACGCAGCGGCGCCACCACAATGGCGGGCGGCAAGTGTACACAGGCCGCGCTGGCGCTGGCGGAGCTATGCTATAACACGCTGATCGAAGAAGGTGAAAAAGCCATGTTGGCCGCCGAACAGCACGTCGTCACGCCAGCGCTGGAACGCGTCATCGAAGCCAACACCTACCTGAGCGGGGTCGGTTTTGAAAGCGGCGGTCTGGCCGCAGCGCACGCGATTCATAACGGTTTAACGGCGATTCCGGATGCGCACCACTATTATCACGGTGAGAAGGTCGCTTTCGGTACGCTGACGCAACTGGTGCTGGAAAACGCGCCGGTCGAAGAAATCGAAACCGTTGCGGCGCTGTGCCATTCCGTTGGCCTGCCGATTACGCTGGCGCAACTGGATATTAAACAGGATATCCCGGCCAAAATGCGCACCGTCGCGGAAGCCTCCTGCGCAGAAGGTGAAACTATTCATAACATGCCTGGCGGCGCAACGCCGGATGAAGTGTACGCCGCGCTGCTGGTCGCCGACCAGTACGGTCAACGCTTCTTGCAGGAATGGGAATAAGGTCGGCTTGCAATGAAAAATCCCCGCAATTGCGCGGGGATTTTTTTGCCCGGTGGGCATATGAGACGGTAGGCCGGATAAGCGTTAGCGTCATCCGGCATAAGATTTACAACAGATCGAAACGGTCCAGGTTCATCACTTTCACCCATGCCGCGACGAAGTCCTTCACAAACTTCTCGTGCGCATCGCTACACGCGTAAACTTCCGCCAGCGCGCGCAGTACGGAGTTGGAACCAAACACCAGATCGGCGCGGGTAGCCGTGTATTTCACCTCGCCAGTCAGACGATCCCGGCCTTCGAACAGCTCATTAGATTCGTCGGTCGGTTTCCACTCGTAACGCATATCCAGCAGATTAGCGAAGAAGTCTGTGCTGAGCACGCCCGGTCTGTCGGTAAAGGCACCGTTCTGGCTGCCGTCAAAGTTGGTTCCCAGCACACGCATCCCGCCAACCAGTACCGTCATTTCCGGCGCGGTCAACGTTAACTGCTGCGCTTTATCAATCAACAGCGATTCGGTCGTCGACACATCCAGACGCGCACGATAGTTACGGAATCCATCGGCAATCGGTTCAAGCAGCGAGAACATCTCGATGTCGGTCTGATCCTGACGCGCATCCACCCGGCCCGGTGCAAAAGGTACGCTGATGCTGACACCCGCAGCAGCGGCCGCCTGCTCGATACCGACCACGCCCGCCAGCACAATAATATCGGCCAGCGAAGCTTTATTCGTCGTTTTCTGGATCTCTTCTAATACCGGCAGAACGCGAGCCGCAACGGCGTTGACCTCCCAGTCGCGCTGAGGCGCTAATGCCAGACGCGCGCCGTTAGCGCCGCCACGCTTATCGCCGCCGCGGAAAGTAGACGCGGATGCCCAGGCAACCGAAACCATCTCGCTAATAGAAAGCCCGGATGCAGCGATCGCCGCTTTCAGGTTGATAATGTCTTCCTGCGTTGGCTGATAGAGCGGTTGCGGCAACGGGTCCTGCCAGATCAGATCTTCTTTCGGCACTTCCGGTCCGATGTAACGCGCTTTTGGTCCCATATCTCTGTGCGTCAGTTTGAACCAGGCACGAGCAAAGGCTTCATTAAAGGCCTGCGGATCGTTAAGGAAACGACGGGAAATCTTCTCGAACTCCGGATCAAAACGCAGCGTCAGGTCGGTGACCAGCATGGTTGGCTTACGTTTTTTCGACGGATCGAACGGGTCCGGGATGATGTCCGGCGCGTCTACCGCTTCAAACTGGATAGCGCCAGCCGGACTACGGGTTTGTACCCACTCATATTTGAACAGGTTCTCGAAGAAATAGTTGCTCCACTGGGTCGGCGTCTGCGTCCAGACCACTTCCAGCCCGGAGGTGATAGCATCCGCGCCAACGCCGCTACCATAGCTGCTGGCCCAACCTAAGCCCTGCGCTTCAATCGGCGCGGCTTCCGGATCGGCCCCTACATGGGATGCCGCTGCCGCGCCGTGGGTTTTACCGAGGGTATGCCCGCCAGCGATCAACGCCACGGTCTCTTCGTCGTTCATCCCCATATTGCCAAAGGTAGCGCGAATAGCGGCGGCGGCAGAAAGTGGTTCGCCGCTGTGATCCGGCCCTTCCGGGTTAACGTAGATAAGGCCCATCTCGGTCGCGCCCAGCGGCGCTTTTGCCAGCGCTTCAGGGTGTCGGTGAGTCAACCAGGCTTTTTCATCGCCCCAGTTCACATCCAGATCCGGTTCCCAGACATCTTCACGCCCGGCGCCGAAACCGAAGGTACGGAAGCCGGAGTTTTCCAGCGCCACGTTACCCGCCAGAATAAACAGGTCGGCCCAGGAAATTTTCTGGCCATATTTCTGCTTAATCGGCCACAACAAACGACGCGCCTTATCCAGGCTGACGTTATCCGGCCAGGAGTTAAGCGGCGCAAAACGCTGTTGACCACGACCCGCGCCGCCACGACCATCAATAGAACGGTAGGTGCCAGCGCCATGCCAGGCCATACGAATAAACAAACCGACATAGCTGCCCCAGTCGGCGGGCCACCACGGTTGTGAATCGGTCAGCAGCGCCTTGAGATCCCCTTTCAGGGCGGAGTAGTCTAACTTGCTAAACTCTTTGCGGTAGTCAAAGTCTTCACCCAACGGGTTAGAACGGTTGGAATGTTGATTCAAAAGATCCACACGAAGCTGGTTCGGCCACCAGTCGCGGCTGGCTGTCCCTGCGCCTGCGCTTCGGTCATGCCCCCCCTGATGGAAAGGACATTTTCCAGTGGATAACGTGTTATGGGTATCGTCGGTCGTGCTCATATCTCAGCTCCCTTTTAAAGTGTTACCGTTACGATATACACCAGGAGCAAATAGATATAGTTGAATTAATCCACAGATTCGATAGCTAATACCTTTTATATTTTTAGTTACAGAGATGTAGATCAATATGAGGTGTAATAAAGCTCCCGGCAGGGAGCTGGAGATTATAAACCGGGTCTTACGCCCAGCGTGTGGCAAATGGCATAACTCATTTCCGCACGATTCAACGTGTAGAAGTGGAAATCCTTCACTCCTTCGCGGCTTAAAATTTTCACCATGTCCATCGCAATGTTAGCGCCCACCAGCTTGCGGGTTTCTGCGTCATCATCCAGCCCCTCAAACATCAGTGACATCCAGGACGGAATGCGGACATTGGTCATATCGGCAAATTTTTTCGCCTGTTTAAAATTAGACACCGGTAAAATGCCGGGAATAATTTCTACGTCGATACCGGCGGAAACACAGCGGTCACGAAAACGCAGATAGCTTTCCACATCGAAGAAAAATTGGGTTATCGCGCGGTTAGCGCCAGCATCCACTTTACGCTTCAGATTAAGCAGATCGGCCTGCGCGCTTTTCGCTTCCGGATGTACCTCCGGATAGGCCGCTACTGAAATATCGAAATCGGCCACCTCTTTGAGCAAACCAACCAGATCGGCGGCGTACATCTCCGGCTTACCGCTGCCCGGCGGCAAATCGCCGCGCAAAGCAACAATGTGGCGGATACCGTTATTCCAGTAGTCGCGGGCGATGGTGCGCAGCTCATCGCGCGTGGCGTCAATACAGGTAAGGTGCGGCGCGGCCTCAAGCCCAGTACGCTCTTTAATGCCTTTAATAACGCTATGAGTGCGGTCACGTTCTCCAGAGTTGGCGCCATACGTTACCGAAACAAACTTCGGTTTCAGACTGCTCAGGCGATCGATGGAGTTCCACAGGGTTTGCTCCATTTCACTGGTGCGCGGCGGGAAAAATTCAAACGAAACGTTAATCTGACCCTGTACTTCCGCCAGGCTCTGATTCAGGGCTTCCCGCTGGTTGGCGTGAAAAAAGCTCATACCTTACCTCATCAATCGCATGTTATTATTTGTTGTGTTGTAAACATCTATCCGTTTAGACGTCCAGATGTAAAAATGACGGAAAAGCAGAAGGACGTCAACTGAAAAATCACGCCAAAGAATGAGGAATATTCAGCAAAGTTGAATTTTCTTCATGTCACGCCGCGACACTGAACGCGCCGCGGCAGGGGAAATTACTTCTTCACATCCGCAACGCGCATCCCTTTGAGCTGCTCATCCGTGATGGTGTTGCCCGCCTTAAAGTAATCAACTATCGCATTCGACACATAGTAGCCGCCGGAGGTATTCCGCGCCTGGCCTTCCGTGAACGCCGCAAAACCATCGCCGCCGTCGGCAAGGAAGCTGTTGGTGGCGATGTGATAAACCGCCGCATCGTCAATCGGTTTGCCATTGAGCGTCAGCACGGTAACCCGCTGGCCGAGAGGTTTGCTGCTGTCATACTTCATCTCCAGCCCTTTAGACACCTGCAATACGCCGTTGCTTAATCCGGCGCCATGCTCCATCAGGCTGCGCAATTGTTTACCGGTTAAATCCATCGTGACCAGTTCATTAGGGAACGGGAAGGTACTGATTACCGCCCCCATCGTCACCGCGCCAGCCGGGATTTCGTTGCGGATACCGCCAGAGTTAGTAAGCGCTAACTGGGTGTCTTTCCCCGCCGTAAAAAGCAGCGCATCCGCCGCCAGGTTCCCCAGCGACGACGATTCGCCATACGCGCGGGTCAGCTCAACCGGCGACTGCGCCACCGTCTGCTGCACGACTTTATCGAGCTTTTTGTTCCAGCCGTCGATCACCTGTTTCGTTTGCGGATCGGGCTTCCACTCATCAGCAAAAATGGTCTTCAGCTCGAAGTTCTTCACCGTAAAGTGGTGTGGTTTCTCTTTGTAATCCAGCACCAGTTTACCCACATCAATACCGCCGCTGTCCGTTGAGAGGATCAGCGTATTACCGACTTTAATCGGTTCCGGCGTACCGACATGCGCGTGGCCGGTAATCAAAATATCCAGCCCTTTTACCTGACTTGCGGTCTGAATATCTTTATCCAGCGCGCGTCGCACATCGGTATTCCCCATGCTGGACTGGCGGGCCGGGGTGCCTTCGTGAATCAGCGCGACGGTCAGATCGACTTTACCTTTAAGTTCATCAATGTAACGTTGCAGCCACTTAATTTCATCGCGTGCCTCAATGCCCACGCGCGTCGCGGCGGATACCGTATCATTAAAAGCAAAGACACCGTGTAAGCCGATTACGCCAATCTTGACGCCATCTTTTTCAACAATGGTGTACGGCTTATCCCAGAAGGATTTACTGCTGTCCTCATAAAAAATATTGCCCTGCACGATAGGGAATTTTGCCCGGCTCAGTTGCAACAATGTATTGTCCCAGCCATGATCGAACTCATGATTACCGATAGTGGCAGCGTCATACTGCATGGTATTCAAAATATCGATAATCGCTTTACCCTTCGTCAGGCTGCTGATATACGGTCCGGTAAAGTAATCTCCGGCATCAAAAAACCACGTCGCCTTATTTTTGGCTTTTTCCTGCTTCACAAGCGTAGTGATATTGGCCCAGCCGCCAATATCGCGTTTACCGTCAGCAATCCACGGCACTTTATAAGGCTCTACGTGAGCATGAAGATCGTTGGTGTAAATAATGGTGACATCTTTGGCGCAGGCCCAGAACGGCAGCGTGAACAAAATACCGGCAGCAAGCAGTTTTACTTTCATAAATAAGTCCCTTTCAGTCATATAAAGATTCGCTACGTTACGTTCTGAAAGGTTTTTTTATGTGAGAGTCCTCACACCCGCGTACCGTTTTATGAAGGCAGAATCAACGACCTGCCAAAATCGTTGGTAAAATGTATGCCGCCTCTGTTCACCATTAATGCCTGCAAAAGCGCTGGTTGTCGCAATCTTGGGCTGCCTGACTCGCCGGATTATGTGTGGCCGGACTATCGCCTGGGTTATCCGGCATTGCATTGTCGAGCCTGCGGCAGTTATCCGCCGCTCTTCAACGAGGTGGAATTTCGCCGCTGGGCGTCTGCTTATATCGCGCAGTATGCCAAAGAGCATGGTCACTTTTGTCCCGACTGCTATCAAAAAACATGGATTCGCTATGGACGTAATCCCGGCGGAACGCAGCGACTTCAGTGCCAGTACTGTAAGAAGGTCTGGACGCCAAAACAGCACGCGCTGAATGTCGCCGAAACGCCGGAACAGATTTGCAGTATTCCGCTGCTCGTACCGTTTCAGGGAGCGAATGCCTTCCAGCAATTGTATTTTTTATTCAGTTTTGACGCTGTTCGCGGCAATATTCTTCACCTTTCCAGCAATTTCACGTTACTTTCTGCCGGAAAGAGTTTGCATTACCACTGGAAAGGAATTGCGCCGCCCGAGGGTGAGAATGGCGATATTATTCACCGTATCGCCACTAAAGAACGGCAATTTTTACAGCGCAGCCAGTTCGATGAGATTCAGTATGGCCCGGCGGCGCTTAAACGTAACGCGCAAGGGACAATACTTCGCCCGGTCATTACGGCGCATGGTCATTTTCGGGTGCTGAAAAACCGCTTTCCTGATGTCACGACACACATCATTGCCCATGAGTGTTTTTTGCGCGGCGCGGTCATTACGGCATGGGCGGAGCGGTTTCGCCAGCGTCTCTCCTCGCTGTGGTTCGTTGAGGAAGAGATAAACGATGACGATTGCCGCGCAGAGTGGCAACTGTTAGGCAAAACATGGCAGGGATGGTGGCAAAATCAGTGGCAACTCTGGGGGCAAGGTCACAACCGCAAAATGGTCTGTTCGTTAACTGGTTCCCACTTAGAACAAGGTGTCGCCGTTAATCTGGCGGCCAGTCGCCGCTTTGTTACCTGGCTATGGCAACAACCTGAATTCCAGCAAAGCGCCCACTATTCCGCCAAACGCGTCACGCAAATTCTGTATTTGCTGACGGAAAAATATAACTCACAATGGAATCACATTTAACCCAATGATGTAATGCCACGCATAAAAAATCACAGATTATCATTCAGAAGGCGCTATAGATTTAATCACCTCACATCCTGCTTTTATACGCTGAAAAAGAATAGAACTATTTGATAAAATGGCCCTTCGTTTTAAGTTAAAATCGGCTATAAACGTTATTCACATAATCAATATTTATTATCAATTTAAATAGCTCTATACATTCTTATTTTCTATGGAAAACAAGGGATAAATATGGAAATTACTTTACCGTCAATGTCAGATAAAAAATGGACCTGCGCCGATCTCCTGAGTAGCTATCAATTCTGGGGGATCACTTTTTTCTTTTTGGTGCTCTCTTTTATCAGTTCGCTGGGATCGTCGTATGGTGTTTATTTTTGGAGTAAATCACTGTCTATTCCAGCCGATCGTATTGGCGCCATTCTCGTTTGCGGCCAACTGGGATACCTCCTGGGTATGGTTGCCAGCTGGTTTGTCTGCCGTATAAAAAATTGTTACCCCTTCTACTTTGTTGCGCTCCTGTTAATCATTAGCGTGGTCTGTTCCTTCTGCGTAAATGGCCCGTCTGACGTAGTCAGGCTTATCATAGCGCAGTTTTTAATTAGTCTGGGTGTGGGGATCGTAACGCTGTTAGTCCCCATGCTGCTTTTCAGCGCTATCGGCAGTACACAGACATTTGTTATTTTATTTAGCCTCTGCTTACTGTTCAAATTTATCATCGCTAGCTGTCTGTCTATATTTATATACTCAATTCCTTATATAGGAATAATCGCGATTACTTTAGCGGTTATCGCATTTTTGCTACTATTACCGCTCAAAAAAGAACTTTTCTATATTGCTCCACCCAAAAGGTTCTCATCAACCCAGCGACCTGAGTGCACAGAACCCGTTGTCGTCGCATTATTGGCCTTTTTCATTCCATTTTATATTATTTATTGGTTCTTCAGAATTCACCGGGAAATGCAATTTGTGGCGCCTTCGCCCCGACTCATGACCGCATGTGGCGCGGGATGGCTGTCAGCAATTATGCCGTTTGGCACAGCCATATTGTGTCTGACGCTTAGCGATGAAATCCGCGCTCTGCTGGCGAATAAAAACGAAGATGGCGGAATACGAACCGGCTGGACACTATTCTGGGCGTTACTGCTGCCACCCGTCGGCGCGGCGATTATCCAGGCAAAAATGAACCGTTTTATTACCGCTAATACCGCGGATACTGCTGACAGAGGATAAACATGGAAGGTTTTGAGTTATTTCCAAAAATTAAAGGCGCGATCAAATGGATGGCCGAGCACAGTGACTCGGTAATTCATTTTGGCTGGAATGTTGTTGCCGCCATCATTCTACTTTTCATCGGTAAGTTAATAGCTCGCTTACTATCGAGGGGGCTGGAAAAATTACTTCTCAGGCGGCAAGTGGATGCCACTATTGTCCACTTTTTCTCCGCGCTGGTTCGCTACATCACGATAGCTTTCACGGCAGTAGCCGCTCTTGGCCGTATCGGTATAGAAACCTCCTCAATTATTGCCGTTATCGGCGCGGCGGGTTTAGCCATTGGCCTGGCGTTGCAAGGGTCACTTTCCAACTTTGCCGCAGGCGTACTGCTTGTCTCCCTGCGCCCTTTCCGCGCCGGGGAAATTGTACAAATTGGCCTGGTTATCGGCACAGTAGAAAAGGTCCATATTTTCTCCACCACTCTGCTCACTGCGGATAGCAAAGAAGTTGTCATCCCGAATGGTAAAATTATTGCTGATAATATCATCAACTATTCACGACACCCCTATCGACGTATTGATCTGATTATTGGCGTGGATTACCAAAGCCGTATTGCTGACGTAAAAAACGTGATACATCGTATTATTGAGCAAGATCATCGCATTGATAAAACCCGCGATATTACGGTCCGCCTGGGCGAACTTGCGCCCTCTAGCCTGAATTTCTATGTTCGCGTATGGGTGCCCAACGCTCAGTACTGGAGTACTTACTACGATCTTCTGGAAAATATCAAGGAAGCAATGGATGAAAACGGCATCAATATTCCTTACCCCCGGATGGATGTCCGGGTTGAGAATGTAAAAAGCATCACGCCATAATGTTTCGTCAGCAATCGGATAGCGCTTCGTATATCAGTATCTACAGAATGACTGCATAACGTATTGAAACGTATTGAAACGTATTGATGAGGGAGCGAAGCGCAACCCGGCGCTTCGCTCACGAACTTGCCTTTATTACAGCAACTGCGCCAGGCGGTTGATGTCAGACTGAATCGCCCCGGCGGTCACATCGCGACCCGCGCCCGGCCCACGGATCACCAGCGGGTTATCGCGATACCAGCGGCTTTCAATAGCAAAGACATTATCGCACGGCAGCAGCGCCGCCAGCGGATGCTCCGGACGCACCGCTTCAACGCCGACGCGCGCTTTGCCATTGGCGTCGAAACGCGCCACATAACGCAACACCAGCCCCAGTTCGCGGGCTGCTTCCAGACGCTGTACCATCTGTTCATTCAGCGCGTCGCCGTTTTCGAAAAAGTGATCGATAGACCCTTCTTCACAATGCGCCGGCACCAACGATTCTACACGCACCTGATCCGGCTCGATGTCGTATCCCGCCTCGCGCGCCAGAATCACCAGCTTACGCATGACATCTTTTCCGGAAAGATCGACGCGCGGATCGGGTTCGGTCAGCCCCTGCTGCCAGGCCTGATCCACCAGATCGGTAAACGGCACCGTGCCGTCAAATTGCAGGAACAGCCAGGATAGCGTCCCAGAGAAGATCCCGCTGATCGAGAGAATCGTATCGCCGCTGTCAATCAGATCCCGCACCGTGTGGTTGATCGGCAATCCCGCGCCCACGGTGGCGTTATACAGCCAGTAACGCCCGGTTTTTTCAAACGCGTCATGAATCTGGCGATACTTATCGCTGGCGCTTGCGCCCGCCAGTTTATTGGCGCTAATCACATGAAAACCGTGGCTGGCGAAATCCAGATACTGATCGGCCAGTTGCTCGCTTGCTGTCACATCCAGCACCACTAAATCATCATACGGATGCGCACGCATCCACAGGAATAGCGACTCTTCGTCCTGCTCAACGGCTTCATCATCAAAGAATGCCAGCGCGCGGCTGGCGTCCAGCCCTTCATAATTCAGCAGGCTACGGCGGCTATCCACCACGCCCGCCAGCACAAATTCAAAACCAGTACGCGCGGAAAGCGTGCTTTGTTCACGGGCAAACAGTTCCAGCCAACGGGAGCCGATGTTCCCCTTACCGAACAGCATCAGGCCAATGCGTTTTTCGGCGCGGAAAACCGACTGATGCAGCCCCTGAATCAGGCTCTCAGTCGGGCCGGTACGCAGCACCGCCACCAGACTGATGCCCTCCTCCGACTGCCAGGTAAATTCCACTGGCTGACCTTTAAGCTGCTGCCAGAAGCGATGGCAGTGTAGCGGATTGCGAGTGACGCCCGCACCGACCATCGCCACCAGCGCCAGCCCCTGCCGCAGGCGCAATTCCCCCGGCAGCCCGACATCGTCGAGGAGTTTCAGTACGCTATCCGCTACCTCGGCGGTATAGCAGAACTGCAATAGCTGGCGATCGCGATGCACGCCCACCGCCAACGGACGCGCCTGCGCCCGTTTTAAAATTTGGTCGAGCTCTTTATGCGCCAGCCTGAAATCCTGGCTGGCGGGCACCTGAAACTCAATCAGACAGATATCATCGTGACTGGTCACGATACGCGCGCCCGTCCCGGAAGCCAGCACCCGTTCAATTCGGGTTGACCCTTGATCCGGCGTGTAGCTACAGCGCAACTGCAAATCGATATCGCTGCCGGACACTGGCTGTAGCGTGCGGGCGTGCAGAACAGGCGCCGCCAGACGCGCCAGCTCGCTGGCTTCGTCCAGACGCAGCAACGGCAGCAGGCAGGCATCTTTCACTTTGCGCGGGTCGGCGCTATAAACGCCCGCGACATCGCTCCAGATGGTCACGCGGGAAACGCCCGCCAGCGCGCCGATTTGCGTGGCGGAATAGTCGGAACCGTTCCGGCCTAACAGGACTGTTTCGCCGTCGTGATTGCGGCTGATAAACCCGGTCACGACCAGACGTTTGCCAGGATGCTGCGCCAGTAGCTGTTGCAATAAAGGATAAGATAGCCCTTCATCAACCTGCGGCTGTGCGGCGCGTTCGGCGCGTAAAAATGCGCGCGCGTCCAGCCAGGCGGCATCCAGCCCCTGCTGATTCAGGACGGCGGACATCAATCTCGCCGACCAAATTTCGCCGTGTCCGACAATCTCGGCATAGACGGCATCCGTTATGCCGCCGTCGAGCAAGGCGGCAAGACGTTCCAGATCGCTAATAAAAGCGCTGGTTAAATCATCTGCCGCGTCGGCGGGAAGCAGACCGCTAATCAGATCGCACTGGTAGCGGCGTAACGTCTGTAATACCTGATGCGCAGAAAGGCGATCGGTCTGGCTTAACTTGAGCCAGCTAATCAACTGGTTGGTGGTACTGCCTGCGGCGGACACTACCATCATATCGTCAGGCTGCGAATACTCCGCCATAATGCCTGCGACACGCAGGTAACACTTCACATCCGCCAGACTACTGCCGCCAAATTTATGCAGTTGACGACCTTTCGCCCCTGCCTGCGCAATCACACTCATGTTTACCCCTTGTTTGCAGCCCGGAAGCCATTTTCCAGGTCGGCAATTAAATCTTCGCCATCTTCAATACCGGTGGAGATACGCAGTAGCGTTTCGGAGATCCCGGCGGCGGCACGCGCCTGCGGCGACATACCGGCATGCGTCATGGTGGCGGCGTGAGAGATCAAACTTTCCACTCCCCCTAAAGATTCCGCCAGCGTAAACAAAGACAGCCCGCCCAGAAAACGACGCAGCGTCTCCTCATCCCCATCCAGTTCAAAACTCAACATTGCGCCAAAGCCTTTTTGCTGACGCGCGGCAATCTCATGTCCCTGATTATCCGGCAGCGACGGATGATACAGTTTTTTCACCAACGGCTGGGTTTGCAGATATTTCACAATCGCCTGCGCGTTGCGCTGCGCCAGCTCCATACGCGGCACCAGAGTTCGCAAACCACGCAGCAGCAGATAACTATCAAACGCCCCGCCCGTCACGCCAATATTATTCGCCCACCACGCCAGTTCAGTGACCATTTCCGGATCTTTAGCAATCACCACGCCGGCCACGACATCCGAATGACCGTTGAGATATTTCGTGCATGAATGCAACACCAGATCGGCACCCAACGCCAGCGGATTTTGCAGCGCCGGGCTTAAAAACGTGTTATCAACGACGCTCACTGCGCCCGCCTCGCGCGCCAGCCGACAGATTTTCGCAATATCCACCACGCGTAACAATGGATTACTTGGACTTTCTACCAGTACCAGCTTCGGTTTTTCTTCCAGCGCCGCCTGTAAGGCGCGTTCATCGCCCTGATCGACAAACCGCACACGATAACAGCCGCGTGTCGCCAGACTGTCAAACAGACGATAACTGCCGCCGTAGCAATCATGCGGCGCGACCAGCAGATCGCCCGGCTTGAGGAAAACGGTGGTGACCAGATGAATCGCCGACATGCCGGTATTCGTCAATACCGCGCCCGCGCCGCCTTCCAGTTCCGCTAATGCGCGCTGAACCACATCACGCGTGGGATTACCGCGGCGGGAATAATCATGCGCGCGCGGCTCATTGAAACCGGTAAAGTTATAGGTACTGGAGAGATGGATTGGCGGCACAACGCAGCCGTATTGCTCGTCGTCGTTTAATCCGCTACGCACTGCGATAGTGGCCTGTTTACGCGTCATATGAAGATATTCCTGGCTGAGTCGGTGAAAGTCAGGCCACAGATTAACCACTACCACAATAGACGTCAATACATCTGGACATCTAAACTTCTTTGCGTATAGATTGAGCAAACCGCAAATAGCCGTTAAAATTATATGCATTAGCGCACATCTGCGACCGCTAACTTCGTGTCAGGGCCGCGCCACTACGGTAAACTACGCGCGATTATGGTCCGGGCTCAGGTTCAGACCTCAATATTAATGACGAAGAGGATTAAGTATCTCATGGCTGAATGGAGCGGCGAATATATCAGCCCATACGCTGAGCACGGTAAGAAGAGTGAGCAAGTCAAAAAAATTACGGTTTCCATTCCTCTGAAGGTGTTAAAAATCCTCACCGATGAACGTACGCGTCGTCAGGTGAACAACCTGCGCCACGCCACCAACAGCGAGCTGTTGTGTGAAGCATTTCTGCACGCCTTTACCGGGCAACCCTTGCCGGATGATGCCGATCTGCGAAAAGAGCGCAGCGATGAAATCCCGGAAGCGGCAAAAGAGATCATGCGTGAGATGGGGATTGACCCGGAAACGTGGGAATACTGATAGCAAAGCATGCGGTCAGAACGCCTCTGGCCGCGCTTTTTTAACGATTCCCCCTATACACGGCTATCTCCGACATTTTTCTAAACGTTCATCTTCCCGAATAGCCCTCGATAGATAAATTTGTCAGACATGATAAGTTTCTCTTCGTTATTTTCCTGAAAAAAATTCCCGACATGCCATAACCGATATAATTTTATTATATTTAAACTTCCAATATTTGTTTAATGTTTCACGTAGCAAAGCGTACATAAATAATAATACACCGCCATATATTTACTGAATAAATAGCATAACGATGAGTATTGTTAAAAAGACCATGAACACCTCATATTTGTGACCAACATCATTATTCCCCTCCGCGGATTGTTTTACTTTTTTAAATGTTTTTTCATCTCCAACAAATAAGAAAGTTAATATACATTCAACTTATCGATAATATCGAATGGGGAAATAAATATGTTATTTACAAGGAAAGTCTTACCTGTATTATGCTGCCTGTGTTTGAGCGGCAGCGTTTTGGCCTCAGGCGTTTTAGACCCAAACAGGCCAATGGTCGCATCAGCAGATGTCATTCCAGTACATGAAGGGCCATTAGGTATGGTCGATGTCGCACCCTACGGCGGCGTTTTCCCATTAACAGCAATCATTAATAAAGCCAATCATAATGTACAGGACGTGAAGGTTACCGTTTTAGGGAAAGGGGAAAAAGGTATCCCGATCAGTTATGATGTCGGCCCGCAGGCTATAAATACCCATGACGGCATACCTGTATTTGGCTTGTATCCAGATTATGTCAATAAGGTTAAAGTTGACTGGACTGAAGAAGGTAAAAAACAAACTTATACGTGGTCCATTTACGCCGCACCGGTATCATTACCCTCTACTACCGGGCAAACTGCCGTTCTTCCTACAGTAGAACCGGTTAAAGTCGATAGCTCGCTTAAAAATCGCTTATATCTTTTTAACCATATAACAGGGATGCCAAGAGCCGGCCACATTATGCATGTCGCAGGCGGCGCGGCGAACTGGGATTATACCGGTATCAACTGGATTAGCGATACGAATGGCGATGTTCGCGGCTATATGAATATTGATAAATTCCGTAACCAGGATGATATAACGCGCTTTGGTTCCATGATGAGCTTCCATCAGGTTAACGATGGCAATCTTATTTTTGGCCAGGGTCAACGTTACTTTAAATATGATTTCTTAGGCCGCGTTATTTCCGATAAACGACTGCCAAAAGGATTTATTGATTTTTCGCACGCCATTACCGAAACGCCGAAAGGCACCTACCTGCTGCGTGTCGCAAAAGAAAATTATCCATTAAATGGTAAATACACCATCAATACGGTGCGTGATCATATTCTTGAAGTTGACCAGAACGGCGATACCGTCGATTACTGGGATCTGCCAAAAATCCTCGACCCCTATCGTGACGACGTTATTCTGGCGATGGATCAGGGAGCGGTATGTTTGAGCGTCGATGCCGAACATTCCGGTCAGGTCATGACCAAAGAGCAGCTTGCAAAACAACCCTTCGGCGATATCGCGGGCTCCGGCCCGGGCCGCAACTGGGCGCATGTTAACTCCGTCAGCTACGATCCTCGCGACGACAGCATTATCATTAGCTCGCGCCACCAGTCTGCCATCATCAAAATTGGCCGCGATAAAAAAGTGAAATGGATACTTTCCGATCCATCCGGCTGGAAAGGCGAACTGGCGAAAAAAGTGCTGAAACCCGTAGACAGCAACGGTAAACCACTAACCTGCGAAGCGCACCACTGCGACGGTGGATTTGACTGGACATGGACACAACATACCGGTTGGTTAGTGCCATCCAAAAGCACCGGAGGTAAAACCGTCGTGACCGCCTTTGATAACGGCGATGCGCGCGGCATGGAACAACCGGCCATGCCGTCAATGAAATATTCCCGCGGCGTGGAATATCAGATTGACGAAAAAAATATGACGGTTTCCCAAATGTGGGAATATGGTAAAGAGCGCGGTTTTGACTGGTACAGCGCCATTACTTCCGTCACGGAATATCGCCCGGAAACCAAAACGATGTTCATGTACTCAGCTACAGCGGGAATGAGCGGTACAAAACCGATCGTTTCCGTTCTGGATGAAGTCAAAGACGGTACTCAGGATGTGATGCTGGAGCTAAAAGTACACAGTAACCGTGCCGGTATGCTGGGTTATCGGGCGCTGATTATCGATCCAGAGCAGATGTTTAAAAAATAAAGCGAGATAGTAAAAGTAAAACAGGCGGAAGCCAACTTCCGCCTGAATGGTTAAAACGTATTGTAGTTACGACATCCACCTTATTGCCCTCGAAGAGGAATGTAAAAATATCAATGGATTACCAATCCGGTACCGACCCGATAAGCGCTGCGTCATTAGACAAACGCCACAACATACCGCGCCTTTACTGGTGATATGTCATGAAAAATCTCTTTATCGCCTGGTTAAGTTTATTGCTATATGGCTGCACAACCTTTCCACAAGCCGTAAAACCTACGACAGGCGGACATCCCTCCCCGACGGAAATCTATATCGTCAGTCATGGCTGGCACACGGGAATTATTGCGCCGGCCCATGATGTTAATACCGTTCTGCCACAGCTTAAAAAACGGTTCGCTCAGGAGACGCAGTGGTATGAAATCGGCTGGGGAGATAAGGGCTTTTATCAGTCACAAGAAATAACCACCGCGCTTACGCTCCAGGCCATGTTCTGGTCATCCGGCGCGGTTATGCACATCGTCGCCTTTTCCGGTAAACCAGAACGCTATTTCGCCGGTAGCGAGATAAAATCACTGCTCCTGCACACAAACCAGCGTAACAGTCTGATGCGTTATCTGGGCCGCAGCTTTGCGCGTGACGCAGAGGGTAATCTGATTCCGTTAAAACAAGGAATTTACGGCGATAGCCAGTTTTACGCCGCGAATGGCCGCTACGGCATACTCAATACCTGCAATAAATGGACAGCGAAGGGGCTGGAAAGCGCGGGACTGACTATAAATCCTTCGTTAAAACTCACGGCAGGAAGCGTAATGAAAGCGATTACGGATCACAGAATGTGTCTGAACAAATACTGTTATCCCTAGAAAACAAAAAAAGCGCCCTGCGGCGCTTTTTTTCTGGCGGTAACTTATTTGCTGCCAGGGATGCTGAAGCGCTTGTTGAAGCGCTCAACACGACCACCGGTATCAACAACACGCTGCTTACCAGTGAAGAACGGGTGGCATTTGCCGCACACGTCCAGGTTCAGGTCGTGACCCACGGTAGAGTGGGTTTTGATAACATTACCGCAAGAACAGGTTGCAGTAATTTCTACGTAATTCGGGTGAATACCTTTTTTCATGGGGAACCTCAGTGTAAGGCCGCGTCGCTCTTCCAGCCCTAACGCCAGACACCACGCGAAGTTAATAGTAAAGGGTTTGATGCTCACAACACGCACCAAAGGCGGCGAATCATACAGAATTTGACCACCGTATGCAAACTGATCCGCGCTCCCTTATCGTAATGTGTATACTACCCGACGAAATTTCAAGTCAGGAAGATGCTATGTCCGTCGCGCACGTTGCCTTGCCCGTTCCGCTTCCCCGAACCTTTGATTACCTGCTGCCGGAAGGCGAGGTCGCCAAAGCCGGGTGCCGCGTGCGCGTGCCGTTCGGCAAGCAGCAAGAGCGCGTAGGCATTGTCGTCTCGGTTAGCGACCACAGCGAATTGCCGCTCGATGAATTAAAATCGGTCATTGAAATCCTGGATAACGAGCCAATCTTTTCTCCCTCCATCTGGCGCTTACTCCTCTGGGCGGCGGATTACTACCACCATCCCCTCGGCGACGTTCTGTTTCACGCTCTGCCGGTTTTATTGCGTCAGGGAAAACCAGCCAGCAACGCGCCCCTATGGTATTGGTTCGCCACCGAAGAGGGGCAAGCCGTCGACATCAACAGCCTGAAACGCTCCGCCAAACAACAACAGGCGTTGGCGGCGCTGCGGCAAGGAAAGATCTGGCGCTATCAGGTAGCCGAGCTTGATTTTACTGACGCCACGCTGCAAACGCTGCGGCGTAAGGGGCTTTGTGAGCTTGCCAGTGAAACGCCCGCGTTTACCGACTGGCGGGAGCGTTATGCCGTCGCAGGAGAGCGCCTGCGGCTGAATACCGAACAGGCGACAGCAGTCGGCGCGATTCACAGCGCGTCGGACGGTTTCTCCGCCTGGTTGCTGGCAGGCGTAACCGGTTCCGGCAAGACCGAAGTGTATCTGAGCGTACTGGAAAACGTCCTCGCCCAAGGCAAACAGGCGCTGGTGATGGTGCCGGAAATCGGCCTGACGCCGCAAACGATCGCCCGTTTTCGCGAACGTTTTAACGCGCCGGTGGAAGTGCTGCATTCCGGGCTAAACGACAGCGAGCGTCTTTCGGCATGGCTGAAAGCGAAAAACGGCGAAGCGGCGATTGTCATCGGCACGCGCTCCTCGCTGTTTACGCCGTTTAAAAATCTTGGCGTGATTGTCATCGACGAAGAGCACGACAGCTCTTATAAACAGCAGGAAGGGTGGCGCTACCATGCCCGCGATTTGGCTGTGTATCGCGCCCATAGCGAGCAAATCCCGATTATTCTCGGCTCCGCCACCCCAGCCCTGGAAACGCTATGCAACGTGCGGCAGAAAAAATACCGGATGCTGCGTCTGACGCGGCGCGCAGGCAACGCCCGCCCAGCCCTGCAGCATGTGCTGGATTTAAAAGGCCAGCGTCTTCAGGCGGGACTGGCGCCCGCCCTTATCGCCCGTATGCGCCAACATCTCCAGGCCGACAATCAGGTAATTTTATTTCTTAACCGCCGGGGATTCGCACCCGCGCTGCTTTGCCACGACTGCGGCTGGATTGCGGAGTGCCCGCGTTGCGATCACTACTACACGCTGCACCAGGCGCAGCATCATTTACGCTGTCATCACTGCGACAGCCAGCGTCCGGTACCGCGTCAGTGCCCCTCCTGCGGCTCCACACATATGCTACCGGTTGGGTTAGGGACCGAACAGCTGGAACAGGTGCTGGCGCCCTTCTTCCCCGGCGTGCCGATCTCACGAATCGACCGTGATACCACCAGTCGTAAAGGCGCGCTGGAGCAGCATCTGGCGGAAGTTCACCGCGGCGGAGCGCGCATTCTGATAGGCACACAAATGCTGGCGAAAGGCCATCACTTTCCGGACGTCACGCTGGTGGCGTTGCTGGACGTCGATGGCGCGCTTTTTTCCGCAGATTTTCGTTCGGCGGAACGCTTCGCCCAGCTCTACACTCAGGTTTCCGGCCGCGCCGGACGCGCGGGTAAACAGGGCGAAGTGGTGCTCCAAACGCACCATCCTGAGCATCCCCTGCTGCAAACGTTACTGTATAAAGGCTATGATGCGTTTGCGGAGCAGGCGCTGGCGGAACGGCAAACGCTCCAGCTTCCGCCGTGGACCAGCCACGTCATTATTCGCGCAGAGGATCACAACAATCAGCAGGCGCCCGTCTTTCTCCAGCAGTTGCGTAATCTGATTCAGGCCAGCCCGCTATCAGACGATAAGCTGTGGATCTTAGGTCCGGTTCCGGCCCTCGCGCCAAAACGCGGCGGCCGCTATCGCTGGCAAATTTTACTTCAGCATCCTTCACGGATTCGCCTGCAACACATCATCAGCGGCACGCTGGCGTTGATCAATACGCTCCCTGAAGCGCGGAAAGTTAAATGGGTTCTGGACGTCGATCCGATTGAAGGATAGTCCTCACGATGCGAGGCGGATCGTAAAATTAAAGATCCATCACACTTTTTATGAAAATTCTGTAACCGCTTCCACGCACTATCTGATAAAAATGTTTTCGATGAGTGTTACCAGGGATAGATCTGCGCCAGCAGTTCCCAGGCGAGGAGAAAGAGTGAAATCGAACAAGCAGGTTACTGCCGCTACGATGAAGGATGTTGCGTTGAAGGCGAAAGTCTCTACGGCAACCGTATCCCGCGCGTTAATGAACCCCGATAAAGTCTCCCAGTCGACCCGTAGCCGGGTTGAACAGGCCGCGCTTGAAGTGGGTTATTTCCCGCAGTCGATGGGGCGAAATGTAAAACGCAATGAATCCCGTACGATTCTGGTGATTGTCCCGGATATTTGCGATCCCTTCTTCAGTGAAATTATCCGCGGTATCGAAGTGACCGCGGCAGAACAGGGGTATCTGGTGCTGATTGGCGATTGCGCCCATCAAAACCAGAAAGAAAAAACCTTTCTTAATCTCATCATCACCAAACAGATCGACGGCATGGTACTTCTCAGTTCCCGACTGCCCTTTGACGCCAGCGTTGAGGAGCAGCGCAATTTGCCTCCGATGGTGATGTCGAATGAGTTCGCGCCGGAGCTTGAACTGCCGACGGTACATATTGATAACCTGACCGCCGCGTTCAATGCCATGAACTACCTGTTGGATTTGGGCCACAAGCGGATTGGTTGTATTGCGGGGCCGGAAGATATGCCGCTCTGTCACTATCGCTTACAAGGTTACGTACAGGCATTAAGGCGCAGTGGCATTGTGGTCGATCCGCATTACATCGCCCGTGGCGACTTTACCTTTGAAGCCGGGGCAAACGCATTAAAGCAGTTGCTTGAGCAACCGTTGCCGCCTACCGCCGTCTTTTGTCATAGCGACGTAATGGCGCTGGGCGCCCTCTCCTGGGCCAAGCGCCAGGGTCTGAAAGTGCCTGACGATCTGTCGATTATCGGCTTTGACAATATCGCGCTGGCCGAGTTTTGCGACCCTCCGTTGACAACCGTGGCGCAGCCGCGTTTTGACATTGGTCGCGAGGCGATGCTGTTGTTGCTCGATCAGATGCAGGGGCAAAATGTGAGCAGCGGCTCGCGTTTAATGGATTGCGAGCTGATTATTCGCGGTTCTACGCGCGCTTTACCCTAAAGTAAATAGCTTTAAGACTCACCTGTCTGGTCAAAGGCCCGCCGCTTCAGTAACATGACGGGCTGACGAACGAATAAATACAGCGAAACGATAGTGGCACAACGAGATTATGTACGTCGCGGCCAACCGGCTCCTTCGCGGCGCAAAAAGAGCACCTCACGGAACTCACGGAAAAAGCAAAGCAACATGCCTGCCGTCTCGCCGGCAATGGTCGCGATTGCGGCAGCCGTCCTTGTGACCTTTATCGGCGGTCTGTACTTCATTACTCACCATAAGAAAGAAGAGTCCGAAACGCTACAAAACCAGAAAGTCACCGGCAATGGGCTTCCGCCAAAACCGGAAGAGCGCTGGCGTTACATCAAAGAGCTGGAAAGTCGCCAGCCGGGCGTGCGTACGCCAACGGAACCGTCCGCCGGCGGCGAAGTCATGAATCCGAATCAGCTCACCAGCGAACAGCGTCAACTCCTGGAGCAGATGCAGGCGGATATGCGTCAGCAGCCGACGCAACTTAACGAAGTGCCGTGGAACGAGCAGACGCCAGAACAACGCCAGCAAACGCTACAGCGCCAGCGTCAGGCGCAGCAGCAGTGGGCTCAAACGCAGCCTGTTCAGCAACCACGTACGCAGCCGCGGGTAAACGAGCAGCCGCAAACACGCACGGTACAGTCCGCCCCGGCGCAACCCGCGCGCCAAAGTCAGCCGCCGAAGCAGACGGCCTCGCAGCAACCTTATCAGGATTTGCTGCAAACGCCGGCGCATACCAGCGCGGCAGCGCCGAAAGCCGCGCCAATTACGCGCGCGCCTGAAGCGCCGAAGGCGACAGCAGAGAAAAAAGATGAGCGTCGCTGGATGGTGCAATGTGGTTCATTCAAAGGCGCCGAGCAGGCAGAAAGCGTCCGCGCTCAGCTGGCGTTTGAAGGCTTTGACTCCAAAATTACCACCAATAACGGCTGGAATCGCGTGGTTATCGGGCCGGTGAAAGGTAAAGAAAATGCCGACAGCACCATTAACCGTCTGAAGATGGCGGGCCATACAAACTGCATTCGACTCGCCACCGGGGGTTGAAACCCTCAAAATCTCCCCCATCTATACTTGCATTATGCCCCGTACGCAGTACGGGGCCGCAATTCAGCATTAGTAACCAAGGGGTCTGCTCGTGACAACAATAGTAAGCGTACGCCGTAACGGCCACGTGGTAATCGCCGGTGATGGTCAGGCCACACTGGGTAACACAGTAATGAAAGGCAACGTGAAGAAAGTCCGCCGCCTCTACAACGACAAGGTCATTGCGGGCTTTGCGGGCGGTACTGCGGATGCATTCACGCTGTTCGAGCTGTTTGAACGTAAACTGGAAATGCATCAGGGGCACCTGGTCAAAGCCGCCGTTGAACTGGCGAAAGACTGGCGTACCGACCGTATGCTACGCAAACTGGAAGCGTTGCTGGCCGTCGCGGATGAAACCGCCTCGCTCATCATCACGGGTAACGGCGATGTCGTGCAACCTGAAAACGATTTAATTGCTATCGGCTCCGGCGGTCCTTATGCCCAGGCTGCCGCTCGCGCTCTGTTGGAAAATACCGAGCTCGGCGCGCGCGAAATTGCTGAAAAGGCGTTGGATATTGCAGGCGATATCTGCATTTACACCAACCATTTCCACACCATTGAAGAATTGACCGCCAAAGCGTAAGGACCTCTCATGTCTGAAATGACCCCACGCGAAATTGTCAGCGAACTGAACAAACACATTATCGGCCAGGATAACGCAAAGCGTTCCGTGGCGATTGCATTGCGTAACCGCTGGCGTCGTATGCAGCTTGATGAAGAGCTGCGCCACGAAGTAACGCCGAAAAATATTCTGATGATTGGCCCAACCGGCGTCGGTAAAACCGAAATCGCCCGTCGTCTGGCAAAACTCGCCAACGCGCCGTTCATTAAAGTTGAAGCCACCAAATTCACCGAAGTGGGCTACGTCGGGAAAGAAGTGGACTCTATCATCCGCGATCTGACCGATGCCGCTGTGAAAATGGTTCGCGTACAGGCTATCGAGAAAAACCGCTATCGTGCGGAAGAGTTGGCGGAAGAACGTATTCTCGACGTACTGATCCCACCCGCAAAAAATAACTGGGGCCAGGCCGAACAGCAGCAGGAGCCTTCTGCCGCCCGTCAAACGTTCCGCAAAAAACTGCGCGAAGGCCAGCTCGACGATAAAGAGATCGAGATTAACCTCGCCGCCGCGCCGATGGGCGTAGAGATTATGGCACCTCCGGGCATGGAAGAGATGACCAGCCAGTTGCAGTCTATGTTCCAGAACCTGGGCGGTCAGAAACAGAAACCGCGTAAGCTGAAAATTAAAGACGCGATGAAACTGTTGGTTGAAGAAGAGGCTGCTAAGCTGGTCAACCCGGAAGAGCTGAAACAGGACGCTATCGACGCGGTTGAACAGCACGGCATCGTGTTTATCGATGAAATTGACAAAATTTGTAAGCGTGGCGAAACCTCCGGCCCGGATGTTTCACGCGAAGGCGTACAGCGCGACTTACTGCCGCTGGTAGAAGGCTGCACGGTTTCGACCAAACACGGGATGGTCAAAACGGATCATATTCTGTTTATCGCCTCTGGCGCGTTCCAGGTGGCGAAGCCGTCTGATCTGATCCCGGAACTGCAGGGCCGTCTGCCGATTCGCGTTGAACTTCAGGCGCTGACCACCAGCGATTTCGAACGCATTTTGACCGAGCCAAACGCCTCCGTCACCGTGCAGTATAAAGCGCTGATGGCAACTGAAGGCGTCAATATCGAGTTCACCGATTCCGGTATTAAACGTATTGCCGAAGCCGCCTGGCAGGTTAACGAAACCACCGAAAACATCGGCGCGCGCCGTCTGCATACCGTACTGGAGCGTCTGATGGAAGAGATTTCCTATAACGCCAGCGATCTGCACGGCCAAAACATCACAATTGATGCGGAATATGTGAGCAAACATCTGGATGCGCTGGTCGCAGATGAAGATCTAAGCCGTTTTATCTTATAATCGCGTCCAATGCATTTTCATCACTGTTGATGGGGCTGAAAAGCCCCATTTTTATTGGCGCTAAATATGACTGAACAACAACAAATTAGCCGCACCCAGGCCTGGCTGGAAAGCTTACGACCCAAAACCTTACCCCTCGCCTTTGCGGCGATTATCGTCGGTACGGCCCTGGCATGGTGGCAAGGCTATTTCGATCCTCTGGTCGCACTGCTGGCCCTTATCACCGCCGGGCTGCTGCAAATTTTATCCAACCTCGCCAATGATTACGGCGACGCTGTCAAAGGCAGTGATAAACCGGATCGCATCGGGCCGCTGCGGGGGATGCAAAAAGGCGTCATCACCCGGCAGGAGATGAAGCGGGCGTTAATCATTACCGTCGTGCTGATCTGTATCTCCGGACTGGCGCTGGTGGCGGTCGCGTGCCATACGTTAACCGATTTTGTCGGCTTCCTGATTTTGGGCGGGCTGTCGATTATCGCCGCCATCACCTACACCGTGGGTAATCGGCCCTACGGTTATATCGGGCTGGGTGATATCTCTGTTCTGGTATTCTTTGGCTGGCTAAGTGTCATGGGGAGCTGGTATCTCCAGGCGCATACGTTGATTCCGGCGCTAATTCTCCCGGCCACCGCCTGCGGTTTACTGGCGACGGCGGTGCTGAATATTAATAACCTGCGCGATATTAATAGCGACAGAGAGAACGGCAAAAACACCCTTGTGGTACGACTCGGCGATGTCAACGCGCGTCGTTATCACGCCTGCCTGTTGCTAGGCGCGCTGCTCTGTCTGGCGCTGTTTAATCTGCTCTCGCTACACAGTCCGTGGGGATGGTTGTTTATTCTGGCCGCGCCATTGCTCATTAAACAAGCGCGCTACGTAATGCGCGAAAGGGAGCCTGCGGCAATGCGCCCAATGCTTGAACGTACCGTTAAAGGCGCGTTGTTAACCAACCTGTTATTTGTGATTGGGATACTCTTAAGTCAGTGGGCCATTTAACTGACAAATATCAATTAACAATTGATGATTTTGCCAACAGTATACTTAGCGCGATATACTAAAAATTCTCGCAGCAACTGAACGTTAAGCCTATGAAATACGATACTTCCGAGCTTTGTGACATCTATCAGGAAGATGTCAACGTCGTGGAACCGCTGTTCTCCAATTTTGGAGGACGGTCGTCGTTTGGCGGACAAATCATCACGGTAAAATGTTTCGAGGACAACGGGTTGCTGTACGATCTGCTCGAACAAAATGGCCGTGGTCGGGTTCTGCTGGTCGATGGCGGCGGTTCTGTCCGTCGTGCATTAGTCGATGCGGAGCTGGCGCGTCTGGCTACGCAAAATGAATGGGAAGGGCTGGTTATCTATGGCGCGGTGCGTCAGGTGGACGATCTGGAAGAGCTGGATATCGGCATTCAGGCGATCGCCGCCATTCCGGTTGGCGCCGCAGGTGAAGGCATTGGGGAAAGCGATGTGCGCGTCAATTTCGGCGGCGTGACGTTCTTCTCCGGCGATCATCTCTATGCCGACAACACCGGGATTATCCTTTCCGAAGACCCGCTTGATATCGAGTGATCAAAAAAGGCGCCGTAAGGCGCCTTTTTTATGCGTTGTCGCTGATTGCCGGATGGCAGCTTACGCCTTATCCGACCCACCGGTATCCGCATTCTAAATCCTCTATAGATTTCGCGTCAGGGCAAGGCGGCAAGTAAGTGAATCCCCAGGAGCATAAGCCACTATGTGACTGGGGTGAACGCACGCAGCCAACGCCGCCATAACGTGAAATATGACGAGGATTAGACTTCTTCCATACGACCAAGCAGCGCCTGCAAACGTTCCTGCCAGCCGCTCTGCTGTTCCTTCAGAGAATTATTTTCACGCTCGAGTTCTTCACGCTGATGCTGTGCAGACTGCACTTCCTGCGTCAGGCTGTTGTTCTTTTCTTTCAGCTCTTCAATTTCCATCTGTAACAGGGTGATGGTGTCAATCGCCTGCTGTACTTTTGCTTCCAGTTTCTCAAACACTTCTAAAGACATGATCTTACCTCTCCTGAATTGCAAGGCGACGCTTCACGTAAACGCGCACAATATATAGTGTCGATTGTATGAAGCCCCGCTCTCGCTGTCCAGCGACATACCGCGTAGATCGCGGTTTGCAGCAATTTTCATCCATCTCCTGGTAACATTCATTCAATAACTTAAAAGTGTTAACATATTGGTTAATGAAATGATTCAATTCACTCTCTTCTGCTGTCTCAAAATGCGCCTCATGGCGCGATAACGCTCATTTTATTGACGCAGTACACACATTTTGATTTCGATATTTCTCGTTTTTGCTCGTTAACGATAAATTAACAGTGTGCCTACAGGGCATCGTGGATGTCCATGACCTCCTCGCATACCAATAATCATTACATACTCTTCAGGATCCGATTATGAGTCAAACATCAACCTTAAAAGGCCAGTGCATTGCTGAATTCCTCGGTACCGGGTTGTTGATTTTTTTCGGTGTGGGTTGTGTCGCTGCGCTTAAAGTTGCCGGAGCTACTTTTGGACAGTGGGAAATCAGCGTCATCTGGGGTCTGGGGGTGGCGATGGCTATCTACCTGACGGCAGGTGTTTCTGGCGCACACCTGAACCCGGCAGTGACCATCGCACTCTGGCTATTTGCCTGTTTCGACAAACGTAAAGTTGTTCC
Source organism: Salmonella sp. A7 (assembly GCF_020181675.1). Classification (NCBI taxonomy): domain Bacteria; kingdom Pseudomonadati; phylum Pseudomonadota; class Gammaproteobacteria; order Enterobacterales; family Enterobacteriaceae; genus Salmonella; species Salmonella sp. A7. Next base: position 4,419,463 of record NZ_CP084001.1, read on the forward strand.
TTTTATTATTTCTCAAGTTGCCGGCGCCTTTTGCGCAGCGGCGTTAGTTTACGGGCTTTATTACAATCTTTTTGTGGACTTCGAACAAACCCACCATATCGTCCGTGGCAGCGTTGAAAGTCTCGATCTCGCAGGCATTTTCTCAACTTACCCGAATCCTCATATCAATTTTGTGCAGGCCTTCGCGGTTGAAATGGTGATTACCGCTATTCTGATGGGGCTGATTCTGGCGCTGACCGACGACGGCAACGGCGTACCTCGCGGTCCGCTTGCGCCACTGCTCATTGGTTTACTGATCGCCGTTATCGGTGCCTCTATGGGGCCGTTGACCGGGTTTGCGATGAATCCGGCGCGTGACTTTGGCCCCAAAATGTTCGCCGGGCTTGCCGGCTGGGGTGAAATTGCGTTTACCGGCGGTAGAGACATTCCTTACTTCCTGGTGCCGCTGTTTGGCCCCATCGTCGGCGCCATTCTGGGCGCGTTTGCTTATCGCAAATTTATTGGCCGTCATTTGCCGTGCGATACCTGCGTCGTGGAAGAGAAGGACTCCACCGCGACCACACAACAAAATGCTTCGCTGTAATCTGATTACGGGACAAAATTATGACTGAAAAAAAATATATCGTTGCGCTCGACCAGGGCACCACCAGCTCCCGCGCGGTCGTTATGGATCATGACGCGAATATCGTCAGCGTATCACAGCGCGAATTTGAGCAAATTTATCCTAAGCCAGGCTGGGTAGAACACGACCCGATGGAAATTTGGGCGTCCCAAAGCTCAACGCTGGTAGAAGTGCTGGCCAAGGCCGATATCAGTTCCGATCAGATTGCCGCTATCGGTATCACCAACCAACGTGAAACCGCGATCGTCTGGGAACGTGAAACCGGCAAACCGATATACAACGCTATTGTCTGGCAGTGCCGTCGTACCGCCGATATTTGCGAACAGCTTAAACGCGACGGCATGGAAGATTACATCCGCGACAATACCGGTCTGGTCGTCGACCCGTACTTCTCTGGCACTAAAGTGAAATGGATCCTTGACCATGTGGAAGGTTCGCGCGAACGCGCGAAGCGTGGCGAGCTGCTGTTCGGTACGGTGGATACCTGGCTTATCTGGAAGATGACGCAGGGCCGCGTCCACGTTACGGATTACACCAACGCCTCACGAACCATGCTGTTCAACATCCATGATTTGGACTGGGACGATAAGATGCTGGACGTGCTGGATATCCCACGCGCGATGCTGCCCCAGGTACGTAAGTCCTCCGAAGTCTACGGCCAGACCAATATTGGCGGTAAAGGCGGTACACGTATTCCTATCGCCGGGATTGCCGGGGATCAGCAGGCCGCGCTATTCGGCCAACTGTGCGTAAAGGAAGGAATGGCAAAGAACACCTACGGCACCGGCTGCTTTATGCTGATGAACACCGGCGAGAAAGCGGTAAAATCGGAAAACGGCCTGCTGACCACCATCGCCTGCGGCCCAAGCGGCGAAGTCAACTATGCGCTGGAAGGCGCGGTGTTTATGGCGGGAGCGTCCATTCAATGGCTGCGTGATGAAATGAAGCTCATCAGCGACGCGTTCGACTCCGAATATTTCGCCACGAAAGTGAAAGATACCAACGGCGTCTACGTGGTTCCGGCCTTCACCGGTCTGGGCGCGCCGTACTGGGACCCGTATGCCCGCGGCGCCATTTTTGGCCTGACCCGCGGCGTGAACTCTAATCACATTATCCGCGCGACGCTCGAATCTATCGCTTACCAGACCCGCGACGTACTGGAAGCGATGCAGGCCGACTCCGGTATCCGCCTGCATGCTTTGCGTGTGGACGGCGGCGCAGTGGCCAACAACTTCCTGATGCAGTTCCAGTCAGATATTCTCGGCACGCGGGTGGAACGCCCGGAAGTGCGCGAAGTGACCGCGCTGGGCGCCGCCTATCTGGCTGGTCTGGCCGTCGGTTACTGGCAGAACCTGGACGAGCTGCAGGAAAAAGCCGTCATTGAGCGAGAATTCCGCCCCGGCATTGAAACCACCGAGCGTAACTACCGTTACAGCGGCTGGAAGAAAGCGGTTAAACGCGCAATGGCGTGGGAAGAACACGACAAGTAAGGTCGCCATCCGGCAAAATCTTTGTGCGGGGGCAACTCCGCACACACATCAATTATTCCCTCCTTCCCCTGTGCTACACTGCGCGCCACTCCTTTTTGCTACGAGTTTGTTATGAGACGAGAACTTGCCATCGAATTTTCCCGTGTGACCGAAGCGGCGGCGCTGGCTGGCTACAAATGGCTGGGACGCGGCGATAAAAATACCGCGGACGGCGCGGCGGTCAACGCCATGCGTATCATGCTCAACCAGGTCAACATTGACGGCACCATCGTGATTGGCGAAGGCGAAATCGACGAAGCCCCGATGCTCTATATCGGCGAAAAAGTCGGTACCGGCCACGGCGATGCGGTAGATATCGCCGTCGATCCGATTGAGGGCACGCGCATGACGGCGATGGGTCAGGCGAACGCGCTGGCGGTGCTGGCGGTCGGCGATAAAGGCTGTTTCCTGAATGCGCCCGATATGTATATGGAAAAACTGATTGTCGGTCCGGGCGCCAAAGGGGCGATCGATCTCAATCTGCCGCTGGCGGATAATTTGCACAACATCGCGGATGCGCTGGGTAAACCGCTTGGCGATCTGACCGTGACCATTCTGGCAAAACCGCGTCATGACGAGGTTATCGCAGAGATGGCTAAACTGGGCGTACGCGTGTTTGCCATTCCTGACGGCGACGTCGCGGCCTCAATTCTGACCTGTATGCCGGATAGCGAAGTCGACGTGCTGTACGGGATTGGCGGCGCACCAGAAGGCGTGGTATCCGCAGCGGTGATCCGCGCGCTGGACGGCGATATGCAGGGGCGTCTGCTGGCGCGCCATGACGTGAAAGGCGACAGCGAAGAAAACCGCCGCATTGGCGAACAGGAACTGGCGCGCTGCAAAGCAATGGGCATTGAAGCGGGCAAGGCGTTATGCCTGGGCGATATGGCGCGTAGCGATAACGTTATTTTCTCCGCGACCGGCATCACGAAAGGCGATCTGCTGGAAGGAATTAGCCGAAAAGGCCATATTGCCACGACGGAAACACTGCTGATCCGCGGCAAATCACGCACCATCCGCCGCATTCAGTCGATCCACTATCTTGATCGTAAAGATCCGGATGTGCAGGCGCATATCCTCTAGCGCATTTGTTAGTTAGAGCCTTCCAGCCTCGCGGGGCTGGAAATCTTTCTCCTGACGAACGAAGATAAGGTTAGCGATTCAGAACAGGAGAAAACCATGGCCGATTGGGTAACAGGTAAAGTCACTAAGGTGCAAAACTGGACTGACGCACTGTTCAGCCTGACCGTTCACGCCCCCATTAATCCTTTTACTGCAGGCCAATTTACCAAACTCGGACTGGAGATCGATGGCGAGCGCGTTCAGCGCGCGTATTCCTATGTCAATGCGCCTGACAATCCGAATTTAGAGTTTTATCTGGTGACGGTGCCGCAAGGAAAGCTCAGCCCGCGGCTGGCGGCGCTAAAACCTGGCGATGAGGTGCAAGTGGTCAGCGACGCGTCGGGTTTCTTTGTACTGGATGAAGTGCCTGACTGCGAGACGCTATGGATGCTGGCGACCGGAACCGCTATTGGCCCGTATTTGTCTATTCTGCAATATGGCCAGGATGTCGCGCGCTTTAAAAATCTGGTCTTAGTCCACGCCGCACGCTTCGCCGCCGATTTAAGCTATCTGCCGCTAATGCTGGAACTGCAACAGCGTTATGAAGGCAAGCTGCGCATCCAAACGGTGGTCAGCCGGGAGAGCGTGCCAGGCTCGCTTACCGGACGCGTGCCAGCGCTCATTGAAAACGGCGAGCTGGAAAAAGCCGTTGGATTGCCGATGGATAAAGAGACCAGCCACGTTATGCTGTGCGGGAACCCGCAGATGGTGCGCGATACGCAGCAACTGCTGAAAGAGACCCGACAGATGACTAAACATCTGCGCCGCCGACCGGGGCATATGACGGCTGAACATTACTGGTGATGTTTTACCGAATGGCGGCTAGGGCTTATCCGGCCTGCAAATCATCACCAATCTGTAGGCCCGGTAAGCGTCAGCGCCACCGGGCAAATTACGGTTTACCGCCCGTTTACGGTTCTGCTTTAAACTTCACGTCCTGTGTCGCTTTCCCAAACTTATTTTCCCCCTGAACACCGACAAACGCGCCCAGATCGATAAGCATCATCACCAGGATCAGCGTCGGAATAAATCGCCCGACGACCCACTGCCACATCCCCGGCAGCATCACCCAGTTTCCGGCCAGCAGCATCCACGCCAGAATCATTAGCAACGCCCACGCGCCGGAGCGTCCCCGGTCATGCAGACGTTTGACCATGACGGCGGCGGTCGGCCACAGCAGGCACACCAGGCAAAATGCCGCCGTTTGGATATCAAGCAGGTTTTTCCCCGCCAGCGAAAATAGCGCCAGCATCCCGGCAAACCAGAGGCCGATCCAAATCCAGAAATCACGGCGTCCGATACGCCCTTTAAATGAGAATAACCATTGCTGTATGGTCATGTAAGTTCCTTATATTTTGCCTTCCGCTACAGTTTACCCTTTTGACAAGCCCGACAGTTATCGTTTTAATCGTGAGCAGTCCTAACGAAAGGTAAGATTGATGAAGCCAGGATGTACTCTGTTTTTACTGTTGTTTTCTGCTCTCACCGCCAGCATAACGGCGCACGCGCAGCTCTCTTCATCGACCACGACAGCGCCCTATTTGCTGGCGGGCTCGCCAACCTTTGATCTTTCTATTAGCCAGTTTCGTGAGAACTTTAACCGTCAGAATCCCGATCTGCCGCTCAATGAATTTCGCGCCATTGAGAATAGCCGCGATAAGGCGAATCTGACCCGCGCCGCCAGTAAGATTAACGAAAATCTGTATGCCTCCACGGCGCTGGAGCGCGGTACGCTCAAAGTGAAAAGTATGCAGATTACCTGGCTGCCCATTCAGGGGCCGGAACAGAAAGCGGCGAAAGCGAAAGCGCTGGAATATATGGCCGCCATTATTCGTACTGTCGCCCCGTTGCTGACAAAAGAGCAAAGCCAGAAAAAACTGCAAAAGATGCTTATCGCCGGTAAAGGTAAACACTATTACGCCGAGACAGAAGGCGCGGTACGTTATGTTGTCGCAGATAACGGCGAAAAGGGGCTGACCTTCGCGGTTGAACCGATTAAGCTGGCGTTATCTGAAAATCTGGAAGGGGCGAATTGATGACAAAAAGCAAAGCCTTTCCGGGGATGAATCTCTATACTGTTTCACAGACCATGCTGCTCTGACGAGCGGCCATCTTCCTTAATTCGCTGACTAAGCGTGGAGAAATGAAATGCGACATCCTTTAGTGATGGGTAACTGGAAACTGAACGGCAGCCGCCACATGGTAAACGAACTGGTGGCTAACCTGCGTAAAGAACTGGCGGGCGTAGCAGGCTGCGACGTGGCAATCGCTCCGCCGGAAATGTATATCGATCTGGCGAAACGCGCTGCTGCCGGCAGCCACATCATGCTGGGCGCGCAGAACGTTGATCTGAACCTGTCTGGCGCATTCACTGGTGAAACTTCGGCTGAAATGCTGAAAGATATCGGCGCGCAGTACATTATTATCGGCCACTCCGAGCGTCGTACTTATCACAAAGAATCTGACGAGCTGATCGCCAAAAAATTCGCCGTACTGAAAGAACAAGGTCTGACGCCGGTACTGTGCATCGGTGAAACCGAAGCGGAAAACGAAGCGGGCAAAACAGAAGAAGTGTGCGCACGCCAGATCGACGCGGTACTGAAAACGCAGGGCGCGGCAGCCTTTGAAGGCACGGTTATCGCTTATGAACCCGTATGGGCGATCGGTACCGGCAAATCTGCAACTCCTGCGCAGGCGCAGGCAGTGCACAAATTCATCCGTGACCACATTGCCAAAGCTGACGCGAAAATCGCTGAACAGGTTATTATCCAGTACGGCGGTTCTGTTAATGCGTCCAACGCAGCCGAACTGTTCGCGCAGCCGGACATCGACGGCGCGCTGGTAGGCGGCGCTTCTCTGAAAGCTGACGCCTTCGCGGTGATCGTGAAAGCAGCAGAAGCTGCTAAAAAAGCGTAATTCGCTTTAGCGGGTCTTTCCCCGGTCGCGCTTCGCAACCGGGGTTATCGCTTGGTAGCCCGGACAGGAGCGTAGCACCGCCTCCGGGAAAATCCCCAAGCGGAACAGGCTACAGTTTCCCCAACGCCTGATACCACAGGTAGTCCAGCGGCAGCAGAATCAAATAGCTCACCACCGCTAGCGCGATACATAACAGCATTCCCGCCCGCGCAGGAACTTTCCCTAGTCCCATCGCCACCACAATCGGTGACGCCTGATACGGCAGCAGCGGCGTGGAATACCCCAGTACTTGAATCATGATCGCGCTCAATAGTGGAAAACCGGTAGCGTCGGAAAAGCTCTGCGCGAAGGTGGTATACAGCGCCGGTACGCCATTAGCGGTCATAATAAAGTTCAGCGCGCTGGTAATTCCGGTCAGCGCGAGGAAGCTGGTAAACGGACTCTCTTTATCCAGCGGCATAATATGCAGCAGCGCATTTCCCACGACGCTGCCAATACCCGTGTGAGTGACGGTGATCGCCAGCCCCAGAATCCCGGCGACGTAAATACAGGTACGGATATTCACGCCGCTGGAAAACTCGTCGCCGTTGATAAAACCAACGCGCGGCAGAAGCGTTATCACCGCCGCCGCCAGCCCCGTCCAGGCTGGCCCCACGCCGTGCCAGCTTTCAGTCACCCAGAGCGTCAACACCACCGCCAGCAGCCATGCCAGGCGCTTCTCATCATGGCTCATCGGCGGCAGCGGCGTCATGTCGCGCGGCGGATGCGGTTTACCGGGAAACAGCCAGCATATCAGCGCAATCAGTACCGCCCCTTTTAGCCAACCGAGCACCGGCGTATGCAGAAGTAAATAAGGTACATAATTCAGATGGATGCCGTATGAACCTTCCGCCGCGCCGCTCATCACCAGATTCGGGACGTTAGCAGGCAAAATGGTGGCCGACAGCTGGAAAGTACCGAATCCCACCGCCAGCGCCAGCCCATACCAACCGCGTGTGCCATCCTCAATCCCCGCGCGTTTCGCCATGGCCGCCACAATCGGCATCAGCAGCGCAATGCGCCCCATATTTGAAGGCATAACAAAGGCCAGGGCATAGCTGAGCAGCACCACGCTACCAACCATCAGCGGCCATGAGTCGGTGAGCCGCGACGAAAGCACCCGCGCCGCCCTGTCCGCCAGCCCGGTTTTGCGAATCGCGATCCCCAGCACAAAGCCGCTGAACACCAGCCAGAAGGCCGATGAAGCAAAGCCGCCGAAGATAACCTCCGGCGGCGCGATTTTGGCGATCATCGCCACAGCAAAAAATAGCAGTGCGGTCATAAACTCCGGCAGTAGCGAAGTCGCCCACAGAAGGATAGTAACGCCAACGATGATGGAAGGGAGGAAAAGAGGATGGGACAACCAGAGCGACATACCTGTCTCCTGACGATTTTTTCAGCAAGAATACGACGGACAGTCAGGCAGGTAAACGCCAGATATAGTGGGGTTATCGCAGGATTAAGCGGACAGATCAGTGATAATGAATTTCACCAAAGTATTCAGACAGCACGTAATAGCGGCAATACTCAAAAGGGCTGTCCTTCCCGGCCTGAAACGTCTGTCTGGCGACGGATAACAGCGGTTTATTGGCGGCGATTTGCAATTTTTCGCACAGGTCAGCGGAAGGTAAAATCGCCTCAACTTTTTCTATCGCCGAGTCGCTTGTGACGTTTAATAACGAATAAAGCGACGTATGCTCCAGCGCCTGCGGTGTGAGTTGCAGATCGGGAAAGAAGCTAAGATCGAGATAGATCTTTTCATGGTTAAACGGACGGTTATTCAGGCAACGAATACGCGAAATATAGAGATAGTGATGCTGTGCGGGCAGGCTCAAGCCGTCTGCCTGAGCGTCGCGCGCGCGGCGCGGCGCGATTTCCAGAATACGGTTCTCAATCGCCACGCTGGCGTCCTGGAGATCGCGGGTAATACCGCGAAACGTGTGCCCGTAGCTCACGCCTTCCGGCACCGAGCACACCACCGAACCACTCCCGCGCTGCGACGAAATAATGCCCGCATTGATTAATTCGCTCCAGGCCTGTTTAACCACAATCAGCGAGACGTTGTAGGCTCTGGCGATCTCTTTTTGCGTCGGCAGTTGACTACCTAAAGGCAGGGATCCATTTTGGATCTGCTGACAGATGATAAAAAATAGTTGCTTATAAAGCGGAGTAAAGCTCGTTTTATCAACCTGCAAGCTGCGCACCTCACGTCTTCGCCAGCAGGGGACGTTTTACCGTCCCCGGCAGGGTGAATTCGCTACCCTGCGATTTGCCTGGCCAGTTCTGCCAAATCGAAATGATTCATACGATCCAAAGTCGTTAAATAATCGGCGGGAAAAGCCTCCACGCCATGGAATGCGCCGGAAATCGCCCCGACCATGGTGGCGACAGTATCAGTATCATTGCCGATATTAACGCCGGAGATAATAGCATCTACGGCAGAATTCGGACAACACGCGAACAGGCCAAAGGCCGCCGGCACCGCTTCACTCACGTGCAGCCCGGAGCCAATAATATCAGCAAGTTCCACCACCGCCGTTTCCCAATGGCGATGACGTTTACCGATATCTACGGCCAGCTCAATGCGTCGGGCAACGGAAGGACCTGCCACCATCATCGCACCTTGCTCCTGCGCCAGCAGATAGCCTCTTTGCGCACCGTAAATACCGGCGGCAATAATGCTGTCTGCGTTGGTCTGCGCTCTTAACGCCTCGCTGGTTGCCGCCGCCATCGCCGCTGCGCCGGACATCGCCAGCACGTTATTATGGGTAAAGCGGCAAATCTGCAGCGCGCAGTCAATCGCCGCGTCAATATCACCCGGATGCAGCACCGCCGCTGGCCAAATCTTCATGGCGGCGCCGTTCGTTGCCTCCGCGTTACCCTTATTAATAATCTGTACCGACTGTTTCTCGCCTTCCAGCTCACCCTGTAAAGAGGCACGGTTATCATTGAATATTGCCTTCATTGCCGCACGCGTCGTCGGGCCGGTAAAGTTGGCGTAGTACGGGTAATCCAGCCACTGCTGAAAAGCCTCGCGCATCGCCTCGTCGCTGACCTGGCGTTGATGGCGCAGCAGCGCGTCCATAATGTACTTCGCCTGAATAAAATCATCCGTGCACATCCCCGCTTCGTTGCAGCGGCCAAACGTGTCCGCAGGCGGTTTTTGAAAGGTCGTCACCCAGCCGCCAAAATAGTCTTTTATTTGCTGCTGGGTGCGTACTTCCGTCGCGGCTCCCATCGCGTCCGCGGCGGCGGCACCCACCAGGCATCCCAGTATTTTGTTTTGATCAACGTGCATGATGACTCCTTATTTCACGGTCATGGCTTGTGCCAGCGAATGGCTGGACAGAAAAGTGTTGAGCTGCTCAGGAAACGGCAGAGCGGTCATTGCGCCTTTTGCCGTCACCGCCATAGCGCCGCAGGCATTGGCATTGCTGATGGCTTCCGCCAGCAGGGCATGATCCCAGCAATTTGCGCGGGAAAGGGTGAACAGCAGGCCGCCGACAAAGGCATCGCCTGCCCCGGTGGTATCGACGACATCGACGCGTAGTGCGGGAAAATGGAACTCCCCCTCGGCGGTAATCAACAGCGCGCCATCAGCCCCCAGCGAAATGATCGTGGTGTCACAGCCAAGATCGCGCAGGTAATAACGCGCATCCTGCCAGTGGCTGGCCCCGCTGAGCTGGCACAGCTCATCTGCCGAGACTTTGCAGATAGAAGCCAGTGCGGCGGACCGGGCGATCAGTTCAGGGATTTCATCGGTATTGCGCCACATCTTGCTGCGTAAGTTGACGTCGAATAACACGTAGCCACCGGCTTCTCGCATGCGTCTCGCCCCTTCCAGACATGCTTCGCGAGCGGGACTGTCGGTGAGGCCAATTGAACTGAAGTAAAACCATTCGTACTGCCTGAACGGCGGCAGGTCCTGCGGCGAAACGTAGGTATCAGCCCCCGGATGCACCAGATAGGTAAAGCTGCGCTCCCCATCAGCCGTCAGGTTGACGATCAGCACCGCGCTGGTCAGGTCAGCATCCAGCCGCAGCGAAGAGACATCCACGCCGTTATCCTGGAAAACCTGGCGCAGGAAGCGACCGGCGTCATCGTCGCCAAGACAGCCAATAAAACCGCACTCTCCGCCCAGCCTGGCAACGCATACCCCCACGTTCGCCGACGCTCCGCCGGGACATTTCAGATAGCTGTTCTGCTTTTCCGGTACCAGGTCAACGGAGGCATCGCCGATAACCCAAACCTTATTCATGGCCTTCATTTGCGCCTCCTTATGCCTGTTTCTGCGCCAGGGCGAGCTGAATATCACGATAATATTCGTTGTTAATCAGATACTTTTTCATCAGCAGTCCAACCGCAAGGTGGAACAGAGCCGGAATGAGCGTCATCATCAGCGCAATACCGGTGAGCGAACGTGCGCTCTGTTCAACATCGGCCTGATAGCCAAAGTGGCTCAGCAGGAATCCAAGTATCCCGCCCGCGATCCCCATCCCAAACTTCTGGAAGAAGAGGATGCCGCCAAACGCCAACCCGGAAACGCGCAGACCGGTTTTCTTTTCGCCGTAATCCACCGCTTCGGCGATAGAGGACCAGAACACCGGCATTTGCATATCGCAGAAGAAATTAATAAGAAAATAAAACGCAAACGCCAGGATAAGATTTTCACGCCCGACGGAGAAATACATCAGCGCGCTCAGGATAAAGGTAATAATCTGGGTGTAGCGGAACATCTTAATTTTGTCCCAGAACTTGGTTATCCAGGTGGTGGCGATCATCGCTAAAATTGAAGCGATGACGCCGGTAGTCAGGAAGGGTGAAATCAGGCTATCTCCGCCGTTCAGATAATACTTAGCGTAATAAGCGGCAACGGAACCGCGAATAACATAACCGCACATCAGCAGCAGAATAACAACGCCGAGAATAATCCACTGATCGTTACGTAACAGATATTTAAACTGTTTCCCCACCGATAGCGAGGTAATTTCCGGCTCGCTGCGTTCACGCGTGGTAAGAAAACAGAAGATAAACAGCAAGGCGCCCATCGCCCCCATCAGCCCCATCGAAAACTGGTAACCCAGCGCCTTGTTGCCCTGCCCCAGCCAGACGGCAAGCATCGGTACGACGATAGTCACCAGGAAAGCGGCAATCTTAGTCATCACAAAACGATAACCGTTGGCGCTTAACCGTTCGACGGGGTCGCTGGTAATCACGCCAATCATCGAAATATAGGGAATGGTGATCGCGGTATAGACCAGAGTCATAAGAATATAGGTGCCATAGGCCCACGCCAGCTTGGCCATATAAGCCATATCAGGTGTGATAAACATCAAATAAACGGCGAAGCCAAAAGGAATGGCAAACCACAGCAGCCACGGGCGATAACGTCCCCAGCGCGTATTCAGTTTATCGGTCAGGACCCCCATGGCCGGATCGATAATGGCATCAATCATCCGCACAACCACAAACAGTACGCCAACATCTGCAGCGCTCAGGCCGTAGATATCGGTATAGAAATAGGCGAGGAGCAGCTGCATGGCGATAATCACAACGTTTATCGCCATATCTCCCGCGCCGAAGCCGATTTTTTCCACGATAGAAAGTTTCATGTTGATATTCCTTTACGCTTAACAGCGCAAATCTGGTGAACAATTAATGATGTCACTACATGAAATAAAAACGTTTTTATATAAGCCATCCACCAGACAATCTATGGAGGCTATGAAGAGAGTGTAACTAACCACAAAAAGATATAAAGGTATACCTTTATATCTTTTGATCGGTTTCACATATTTTTATAGACACGATCTTACCCCAGTTTTAAACCGGGATAAGAATCAATAAGATAATGAGCAGGGGGTGGAACGAAAATCAGCGGGAAGACAAAATGGCGCAACTATGGTCCTGAATCTCTTCCGCCGATGCGCGGTTGAAGGTCAGTAAATTACGCTCGGTCGCCAGCAGGACAAAAGAGCCATCGCTTTGGCGTACCACCGCCAGCCCATAGCGTCCCATATGATCGCGCGCTTCCGGCACCTCTTCCGCCAGCATCATAAACGGACTACGCTGCGCCAGTTCGCTCTCGGTTACCCGGCGCGCCAGGTATTCATGCCCCATCAGGTCGCCCGGTAGCGGAAGCCAGCGAGTGCTGATGCGCGTGAGATCGTTATCCAGTTGTTCCCGAACGTCAGGACGGATGCAAGAAATATGGATATGCAAATGGTCCTGTGAACGACCAAGCCGCGAATTAATCGCCAGCGAGACTGCGCTATCCGGAATATCATGCCCGTATTTTTTACTCATATAGCCGCGAGCCTGCCAGGCCAGCCAGAAAAAGTTGGGCGTAGCGGGTTCCAGCAATAGCGGGCTTTCTGTACCGTTGATACGGTAGGTGGGCATCAATAAATATTGCAACGGACCGTGACGATCTTTAAAGACGACATAGCCGGCGCGAGGTTTGACTTCCGCGCAAGGCGCTGGATTTTGATGCTGTAACTGATCGGGCAGGCATTGTTCAAGCACGATTTCCCGTAATGCATCAGGATTGCCGGAAAATTTCCAGTAACCGACGCCCGCCGCGGCAACAATCACTATCACCGCCAGTAAAAAGTAACCTGTTTTTTTCATGTTATGCGTTCCCTGTGACCCATAGACGGGGAAGAGTAACGCAAAATTGTGGCAAAGAAAAAACCCGGTAACATAATACGTTACCGGGTTTATAAACGGTTTAGCGTTTGCTGATTTGGTCGAACGTACCACCATTAGCGAAGTGATCTTTTTGCGCCTTCGCCCAGCCGCCAAACACCTCGTCAATGGTGAAAAGCTTCAGCTTCGGAAACGCATCGTCGTATTTTTTCACCACGTCAGCATCGCGCGGACGGTAGAAGTTTTTCGCTGCTATCTCCTGCCCTTCCGGCGAGTAGAGATACTTGAGATACGCTTCCGCTACCGCTTTGGTGTCTTTCTTTTCCACCACTTTGTCGACCACGGAAACGGTCGGCTCTGCGAGAATAGATTCACTCGGGGTCACTATCTCGAATTTATCTTTACCCAGTTCATTCGTCGCCAGTAGCGCTTCGTTTTCCCAGGCGATCAGCACATCACCGATACCGCGTTCAACGAAAGTATTGGTTGAGCCACGCGCACCGGAGTCCAGCACTTCAACGTTTTTAAACAGGGCTTTGACAAAGTCCTGCGCTTTGGCCTGATCGTTATTGTTGTGGTGCAGGGCGTAGCCCCATGCTGCCAGATAGTTCCAGCGTGCGCCGCCGGAGCTTTTCGGGTTTGGCGTAATCACCGACACACCGGGTTTAATCAGATCGTTCCAGTCATGAATTTGTTTTGGATTGCCTTTACGGACCAGGAAAACGATGGTGGAGGTGTAAGGTGCTGAGTTATCCGGCAAACGCTTGATCCAGTCTTTATCGATACGACCACGTTCCGCAATAGCGTCCACATCGTAAGCCAGCGCCAGCGTCACGACATCGGCTTCAATGCCGTTAATAACGGAAGTCGCCTGTTTACCCGAACCGCCGTGCGATTGGCGGATCACGACGTTGTCGCCGGTTTCCTGCTTCCAGTGCGCGCTAAACGCTTTGTTGTACTGCTCGTACAGCTCACGCGTTGGATCGTACGATACGTTAAGTAACTGAATATCCTTTGCCAGAATGCTGGTTGACGCCAGCAATAATGTGAACCCCACGCCCCACTTTTTCATCGCCCGACTCGCTTATGTTGTGTTGTGATGAGCAAAGCGTGCCAGAAAGAGATCCAAACATTAAAGAATAAAAAAAGATTGGCTATAACTTCGAGGAATAAATCTGAGGGATTGCCGAATGGCGGCTAGCGCCTAATCCGGCCTACACGTTTCTGCAACCTGTAGGCCTGATAAGCGTAGCGCCATCAGGCGCGCAAAAACAATCAGTACAGTTTTTTCGCGCACTCCATCCAGTCGCTTTTGAACGGACGCTTCATGTTTTCAATCGCATCGATGATGTCATGATGAACAAGCTGCTCGTTCTGGATACCAACACAACGACCGCCATGGCCTTCCAGCAGCAGGTCAATAGCATACGCGCCCATACGGGAAGCCAGAATGCGATCGTAAGGTACCGGGGAACCACCGCGCTGAATGTGGCCGAGCACCGTCGCACGCGTTTCACGGCCCGTTTCTTTTTCAATAAAGTGCGCCAGTTCGTCAACATCGCACATATGCTCAGTAATAGCGACGATAGCGTGTTTTTTCCCTTTCGCGATCCCGGCTTTGATTTCCGCCACCAGATCTTCGCGATTAAATTCAACTTCCGGCACCACGATAAACTCACAGCCGCCAGCAATAGCCGCCGCCAACGTCAGGTCGCCGCAATAACGGCCCATCACCTCAACGATAGAGATACGCTGGTGAGAAGAGGAGGTGTCACGCAGACGGTCAATCGCTTCCACTACAGTGCCGAGAGCAGTGAAGTAGCCGATAGTGTAGTCGGTGCCTTTGATGTCGTTATCGATAGTGCCTGGCAGACCGATGCACGGGAAGCCCATTTCAGTCAGACGTTTTGCACCCATATAAGAACCGTCGCCGCCAATAACTACCAGCGCATCGATACCGCGTTTTTTCAGGTTTTCGATCGCGACAGCGCGAATATTTTCGTCACGGAATTCCGGGAAACGGGCGGAACCGAGGAAAGTACCGCCACGGTTGATCATGTCAGATACGCTGTAACGGTCAAGCTGAACCATACGATCTTCATACAGGCCCAGATAGCCGTCATAAATGCCCATGACTTCCAGCCCTTCCGTCAACGCTGCGCGCACAACACCGCGGATTGCCGCGTTCATGCCCGGCGCATCACCGCCGCTTGTCAACACACCGATTTTCTTAATCATGACTACCTCTGAACTTTGGAATGCAAAATGAAATCTATTGCCGGAAGCCGATTTCGCACTTCGAAACGATCCAACGAATATACAGATAGTATAACAATCCCTTCCTGCTGAATTGATTCAGGTCAGGCCAAATGGCGGTAATTTATACACAAAATGCTGGCCTGGCTCACTTTTTAACAATCAATTATACAAGCTCGAACTTCCTGCCTTCCCTGGGGACGACTGAACAGGGATCCTGATGAATAATGACATCTGAACCCGGAAAACGCCGCAAAATCGCCTGCTCTACCTGGTCAGCCACAAAATGCGCCTGAACGAGCGGCAGATTATCTTCCATTTCCAAATGAATCTGAATAAAGCGGGTCGGCCCTGACTGCCGCGTGCGGAGATCGTGCGCGCCGCTGACTCCCGGCCATGACGTCACGATATCAATAATTTCCTGTCGTTCCGCATCGGGCAGCGCGCGATCCAATAATGACTGCACCGCCTCATACCCCATACGCAACGCGCTATACAAAATATAGATGCCGATACCTAACGCAAACAGAGCATCCGCACGATGCCAACCGTACCAGGATAATCCAAGCGCGATAAGAATCGCTCCGTTCATCATAACATCAGACTGATAATGAAGCATATCCGCCCGTACCGCCTGACTTTGGGTCTTGCGTACCACCCAGCGCTGAAACGTGACCAGTATAATAGTGCATATCAGAGCGATGACGGTAACGCCAATCCCCACGCCGGGGTCGTTCATTGGCGTCGGCTTAATCAGATTCTGGATACTGGTCAAAAACAGAAACAACGCCGAACCGGAAATAAACATACTTTGCGCCAGTGCCGCCAGCGACTCCGCTTTACCGTGACCAAACGTATGTTCATCATCTGCGGGTTGCAGCGAATAACGCACGACCAACAAATTCGTCAATGACGCGGCAATATCCACCAGCGAGTCCACCAACGCCGCCAGAATACTCACCGATCCCGTATACCACCACGCAAAAATTTTGATCAAAAGTAACGCTGATGCCATCGCTGTTGCCGCGATAGCCGCCCGGCTAACCAGCCGTCCATAGGTTTGATTCATAAATACTCCCGCTATCTTCTGCCGGTAGTATAACGGATGGTTTAAAACAGTAAGCTAATAACAGAATGACAAACTGGAGATAAAAAAAACCCCCACATCATGTGGGGGAAGACAGGGATGGTGTCTATGGCAAGGAAAACAGGGTTGTTACTGGGAACGTGAGTTGCTACTACTCAATAATTTCAACGATGAACTTTTTTGCCATTGCGCCACGTCGCGCAGTTGCTCCATTCGTTGCTGATGCTTTTCATTCAAAACCGCTTGCTGCTCCGGCGTTAACAGGCGATACATTTGGTTACGCACGCGGGCCATTTCGACCTGGCGGGCGACCTGCTCTTGCGCCATTTTTTCTGCCTGAGCGCGCACAGCGCTTTCATCAAATTTTTCTGCGGTGACAAGCCGATGCATTGTCTCCATTTCGCTAACATTAACAGGAGGCTGTTCGTGCCTTGCCTGTTGCATAAGATCTCGCATCTGCTGACGCTGATGTTCGGTTAAACTTATGCCGTCAAACATATGATTTTGCGCGCTACGCTGCGTGGCCCCGTCACCGGGGTGCCAGTTATCGCTTGTAACAACTTCAGCTGCGTGGCTTAAAAAACTGAATGCCAGCGTTGAGGCCATAACAGCAGCGGTAACTTTGCGCATCGCTTGCTCCCAAAATCTTTTCTGTCGCGATTCAACGAGAGACAGTTTACGATTCGGGCTGCAAACATGCGTCAGGGGGTGTAAAACAACGTAAAGTCATGGATTAGCGACGCCTGATGACGTAATTTCTGCCTCGGAGGTACGTAAACAATGAATAAAATCCTGTTAGTTGATGATGACCGAGAGCTGACTTCCCTGTTAAAAGAGCTCCTCGAAATGGAAGGTTTTAATGTCCTGGTGGCCCACGACGGCGAGCAGGCGCTTGAGCTTTTGGATGACAGCATCGATTTACTTTTGCTTGACGTCATGATGCCGAAGAAAAACGGTATCGATACGTTGAAAGCGCTTCGCCAGACACACCAGACGCCTGTCATTATGCTGACCGCGCGCGGCAGCGAGCTGGATCGCGTTCTCGGCCTTGAGCTGGGCGCGGACGACTATTTGCCCAAACCGTTTAACGACCGCGAGCTGGTAGCGCGCATCAGGGCTATTTTGCGCCGTTCCCACTGGAGCGAACAGCAGCAGAGCAGCGACAACGGCTCGCCGACGCTGGAAGTCGATGCGCTAAGCCTTAATCCGGGCCGCCAGGAAGCCAGTTTCGATGGCCAAACGCTGGAGCTGACCGGTACGGAGTTCACCCTGCTCTATTTGCTGGCGCAACACCTCGGCCAGGTGGTTTCCCGTGAACATTTAAGTCAGGAAGTGCTGGGCAAGCGCCTGACGCCGTTCGATCGCGCTATTGATATGCATATTTCTAACCTGCGCCGCAAACTGCCGGAACGCAAAGACGGTCACCCGTGGTTTAAAACATTGCGTGGTCGCGGCTATCTGATGGTTTCCGCTTCATGATAGGAAGTTTAACCGCGCGCATCTTCGCCATCTTCTGGTTGACGCTGGCGCTGGTGCTAATGCTGGTACTGATGTTGCCCAAGCTCGATTCACGCCAGATGACCGAGCTGCTGGACAGCGAGCAGCGCCAGGGATTGATGATAGAGCAACATGTAGAAGCTGAACTTGCGAACGATCCACCCAACGACCTGATGTGGTGGCGTCGCCTGTTCCGCGCGATCGATAAGTGGGCGCCGCCTGGACAGCGGTTATTACTGGTGACCTCTGAAGGACGCGTGATCGGCGCTGAACGCAGCGAAATGCAGATCATTCGTAACTTCATTGGTCAGGCGGATAACGCCGATCATCCGCAGAAGAAAAAATATGGCCGCGTAGAGATGGTGGGGCCGTTCTCCGTTCGCGACGGAGAGGATAATTACCAGCTTTACCTGATTCGACCGGCCAGCAGTTCGCAATCCGATTTTATTAATCTGCTGTTTGACCGCCCGCTTCTGTTGCTCATTGTCACGATGCTGGTCAGTTCGCCGCTCTTGCTATGGCTGGCATGGAGTCTGGCGAAACCGGCGCGTAAGTTGAAAAACGCGGCTGATGAAGTGGCGCAAGGCAACCTGCGTCAGCATCCGGAACTGGAGGCGGGTCCGCAGGAGTTCCTCGCCGCTGGCGCCAGTTTTAACCAGATGGTGACGGCGCTGGAACGGATGATGACCTCGCAGCAGCGTTTGCTGTCAGACATCTCCCATGAGCTGCGAACGCCCCTTACGCGCCTGCAACTGGGTACCGCGCTGCTGCGTCGTCGTGGCGGCGAAAGCAAAGAGCTGGAGCGTATTGAAACCGAAGCGCAGCGTCTGGACAGCATGATCAATGACCTGCTGGTGATGTCGCGTAACCAACAGAAAAACGCGCTGGTCAGCGAAACGATGAAAGCCAATCAGCTATGGGGCGAAGTGCTGGATAACGCCGCCTTTGAAGCCGAACAGATGGGCAAGTCGTTAACGGTAAATTATCCGCCGGGGCCGTGGCCGCTCTATGGCAACCCAAACGCGCTGGAAAGCGCGCTGGAAAATATTGTTCGTAATGCGCTGCGCTATTCACATACGAAGATTGAAGTCGGCTTCTCGGTGGATAAAGACGGTATTACGATCACGGTCGATGACGACGGGCCGGGCGTCAGCCCTGAAGACCGCGAGCAGATCTTCCGTCCGTTCTATCGCACTGATGAGGCGCGCGACCGTGAATCCGGTGGTACTGGCCTGGGTCTGGCGATTGTCGAAAGCGCCATGCAGCAGCACCGCGGCTGGGTTAAGGCTGACGATAGCCCGCTGGGTGGGTTGCGGCTCACGCTGTGGCTACCGCTGTACAAGCGAACCTAAAAACCATCGGCCTGCGAATGCAGGCCGATTTTTTATCTCGCCGTCGAGATTTACCGGGAAATGTCTGGCGCTAAAATCCACTCGGCGCTGTCATTCCACACGTCCATCCGGGTAATTTTGCCATCGCGCACTTCGAAGCGGTCGATAAAGCGGTTATCGGCAAACGGGCGACCGTCGGGCCATTCGCCATACAACGTACCGTTGGAATAAATCACAACGTAATCATCATGCTGCACCGCATCAAACTCGCCCAGCGCCTTCTTCACCCACTTGTAGCGAGCGCCGTTAAACTGCGCGATATCTGCCGCGCCCGCCATCGCCCGGCCTCCGGTGAAGGTAATTTTCACCTCCGGGTGCATATACGTTGCGGCGCGTTCAGCATCAGGAATCATCGAGGCCACCAAAAATTCTTTTACGATCGCCACCGCATTTTCAGCTTCAGTCATAACCCTTCCTTTCATTTTGGCGGAGTTTTATCACCCCACAGCCGTCTGGCGCTATCTTCAATTTTGCCGCTCAAACGACGCTTCTGCATGGTGCGGCTCCAGCTCGCCGACAGCCCGGCGGCGCTCAGCAGCCGATGATATTGTTCGTCATCAAACGGCATAGACCAGGCGATAACACCCGCTTCATGAACCGAGACATCGCTCAGACGCGACGCCAGTTCCAGCGGCGCATCGCTGGAGACTTTACCTGGCGCAATGACCCGATACAGCCAGCCGGTTTTTCCGCTGTTCTGCATAAGGAGGGCCATGTCGCTGATGGCAAAGTGGAAATTAAGTTTAAAGCATGGAGAGCGCGGCTGAGTGACCTGGATCAACGCCTCGCCCCAGCGGTAGATGTCGCCAATAAACACGTTGTATTCGGTCATTCCGTCCGTCGACAGATTCTCGCCAAACGCCGGGGCGCAAAACAGCGTCGCCTGCTCGGGGAACTGGCGAATCCAATCAGCATAGTGTTCGCGGGGGTAATGGCATAGCGCGCGGTCGGGGCCGCCATGGATTTTCTTTTCGGCCTGCTGATCGCCTGCCAGACCCAGCTCGGTCAGCATAAGTTCGCCGTCGATTTGCACCTTGGCGATAGCGCTCGGGCGGCTGCCGTCATAGTCACGAATTTTGCCAATAAACACGTCAACCGGATAATGCATCTGCTGCTCCTTACGCGGATACAAAAAAAGCGAGTCATCAGACTCGCTTCTACAGACGTGCAATGCAAATTATTTTTTAGCGGCGAAACGCGCTGCTGCTTCGTCCCAGTTCACCACGTTCCAGAACTCTTTGATGTAGTCCGGGCGGCGGTTCTGGAATTTCAGGTAGTAAGCGTGTTCCCACACGTCCAGACCCAGGATCGGGAAGCCGGAAGCGCCGGAAATGGCTTCACCCATCAGCGGGGAATCCTGGTTTGCGGTAGAAACCACAGCCAGTTTGTCGCCTTTCAGCACCAGCCACGCCCAGCCGGAGCCGAAACGGGTTGCTGCTGCTTTTTCGAATTCAGCTTTGAAGTTGTCAACGGAACCGAAGTCACGCTCGATAGCCGCTTTCAGGTCGCCCTGCAGAGTGGTGCCTTTTTTCAGCCCTTTCCAGAACAGGCTGTGGTTAGCGTGGCCGCCGGCGTTGTTACGCAGCACGGTTTTTTTGTCCGCTGGCACCTGGTCCAGTTTAGTAATCAGTTCTTCAACCGGCAGGTCAGCAAACTCAGGCAGGTTTTCCAGCGCCGCGTTAGCGTTGTTGACATAGGTTTGATGGTGTTTGGTGTGGTGAATCTCCATCGTCTGCTTATCGAAGTGCGGTTCCAGTGCATCATAAGCGTACGGCAGGGATGGCAGTGTATAACTCATAATCATCTCCATTATTGTCGAGCGGCACAGTGTTAACGCCGCGTAAGCAGTTGGTTCATTATAGTTAATTAAATGATATTGAAAATGATTATCAATGCCGTACTTTTTCCATGGTTATAAACGTTACGGCATCCGCTGAAAAAAACCGTTTTTTACGCCTCCAACCGAAACCGTCTGTTGATGAATTCCTGGAAATCATGAAATGTGAAACAGGGTTTCAAAATCTTTCTTTTGGTGCCAAATTTTGTCATCGGTGGCAAAATCAAGAAGGTTATAATTTCACCATGCAATTACATTCCCGGTAAATTATTACAATTGCGAGGGAATTATGAAGCAACCTGGTTTTATACGTCTGGCTACGTTGGCCTTACTCTCCACACTCTCTTTCTTCTCCCACGGCGAAATCATTTTGCGCCTGGCCTACGCTGAAAATAGCCAGCCGGTAAAAGATGCGTTGCACTTCCTGGGGCAGCAAGTTGAAGAGAAAACGGGCGGCGATATCAAAGTACAGTACTTCCCGGACGGACAGCTTGGCGGCGAACGCGAACTGGTGGAGTTGACGCAGGTCGGCGTCGTCGACATCACTAAAGTGTCGTCCGGGCTGATGGAGAGTTTTTCGCCTGAGTACGGCGTGTTCTCACTTCCCTACCTGTTTGCCAACGTCGAGGAATACTACCGCGTAATGGATAACCCACAGGTGATGGAGCCTGTCTATCAGTCCACCGCCGCGCAGGGGTTTGTCGGCGTAGGCTGGTATGATTCCGGCGCGCGTAATTTTTATATGAGCAAAGCGCCGGTTAAACGCATTGAGGATTTACGCGGGAAGAAGATCCGCGTCATGCAGAGTGAGACGGCGATCCAAACTCTCAAACTGCTGGGCGCTTCGCCTATCGCCATGAGCCAGGCGGAGGTCTATACCTCGTTACAACAAGGCATACTCGACGGCGCGGAAAACAATGAGTTCGCTCTCACCATCGCCCGCCACGGTGAAGTCGCCCGTTATTACACCTACGATATGCACACCCGCATTCCCGATATCCTGTTAATGAGTACCCTCACGCTGGAAAAGCTGACGCCGGAACAGCAGCGCATCGTCGAAGCCGCCATCAAGGCGTCGATCGAATTTGAGAAAGCCGCATGGGACAAGGAAATAGAGAAAACCAGGCTGGCGGCGGTAAAAGATTTCAACGTTGAATTCTACGAGATCGACAAAAAACCCTTCCAGAAGGCAGTACAGCCTATTTACGACGGTCTGAAAAACAAACCGCGGCTTTACGGGCTGTATCAACGTATCCAGACAGCAAAAAATTAATCTAATCAGGAAATTAAGATGAACACATTCAGAAAAGGACTTGATTTATTGCTGGGCGCTATCTGTTGCCTGGTGCTGGCGATAATGGTTGGCATCGCCTGCTGGCAGGTGGTGAGCCGCTACATTCTGGGCGTTCCCAGCACCCTTACCGAAGAGATGCTGCGATTTCTCCTGGTGTGGGTATCAATGCTGGGCATGGCTTTTGTCGCCGGTCAGAAACAGCATATCAGCCTGACTCTCTTACTGGATAAGGTGTCGCCGACGATTCGCGGCTGGTGGGATATTATTCTGCAGGTCATTTTTATCGCGTTTTCCATTTGGGTATTGATTATCGGCGGCTTAAAGATTTCTGCGATTTCTATGCTGCAAATCTCCCCTGCGCTGGGCATTCCGATGGGGAAAATTTATTACGCGCTCCCCTGCGCGGGCGTACTGATCATCCTCTATGGGCTGCTGAATATCGTTGACGCCCTGAAAGCTATCCATTCCGCCACGGATACCACTGAGCACACTCTGGAGAAATCACATGATTGACCCTATTTTTGCGTCCTGTACGCTAATTGCCGTCTTTGTTGTTTTACTGGCCATGGGCGCGCCTATCGGGATCTGCATCGTCATCGCCTCTTTCAGCACCATGATGCTGGTACTGCCTTTCGATATTTCGATGTTCGCCACCGCGCAAAAAATGTTCTCCAGCCTGGACAGTTTTGCCTTGCTGGCCGTGCCGTTCTTCGTTTTGTCCGGGGTGATCATGAATAGCGGGGGAATTGCCGCCCGACTGGTCAATTTTGCCAAACTGTTTACTGGCAAACTGCCCGGCTCGCTCTCTTACACCAACATCGTCGGCAATATGATGTTCGGTGCAATTTCCGGATCGGCAATTGCCGCCTCAACCTCTATCGGCGGCGTGATGGTGCCGATGAGCGCGCGCGAAGGTTACGATCGCGGCTTTGCGGCCGCGGTGAATATCGCCTCCGCGCCGACGGGAATGTTAATTCCACCCACCACGGCTTTTATCCTTTATGCGCTGGCAAGCGGGGGAACATCGATTGCCGCTCTGTTCGCTGGCGGTCTGGTCGCGGGAGTGCTGTGGGGCGTTGGCTGTATGCTGGTCACGCTGGTGGTCGCTAAGCGTCGAAATTATCGGGTTTTCTTCACCGTCCAAAAAGGCATGGCGCTAAAAGTTGCCGTTGAGGCCATTCCCAGCCTGCTGCTGATCGTGATTATTGTCGGCGGCATTGTGCAGGGGATTTTCACCGCCATTGAAGCCTCCGCGATTGCCGTGGTGTATACGTTATTGCTGACGATGGTGTTTTACCGCACGCTGAAAATTAAGGATTTGCCTTCGATTTTGCTCCAGACAGTGGTAATGACCGGGGTCATCATGTTCCTGCTGGCAACCTCTTCGGCGATGTCCTTCTCGATGTCGATCACCAATATTCCTGCGGCGCTGAGCGATATGATCCTCGGTATTTCCGCCAATAAACTGGTTATCCTGTTAGTCATTACCGTCTTTTTGTTGATTATCGGCGCATTTATGGATATCGGTCCGGCCATTCTGATTTTTACCCCGATTCTGCTGCCGATCATGGCTAAACTGGGCGTCGATCCGGTGCATTTCGGCATTATCATGATCTATAACCTGGCGATTGGCACTATTACGCCGCCAGTTGGCAGTGGTTTATATGTCGGGGCGAGCGTCGGTAAGGTCAAAGTTGAGGAAGTGATTAAACCGTTGCTGCCTTTTTACGGCGCGATTATCGGTGTTCTGTTATTAATTACCTACATTCCGGAAATCACACTGTTCTTACCCCGTCTACTGGGCATCATGTAAGCGCATAGTTTCCTGCACATCTCGTTGCCGGATGGCGATTCGCGTCTTATCCGGCCAACGCACGATAATAATTATCCGCAGGTCATCACCAGGTAAAAAAAACCGGCTACCTATAAAGTAGCCGGAAAAGGGAATAAATAATAAACAGGGATAATGATTAGAATGTGTAGCCTATACCCACGCGGAAACGGGTTTGTCTTTCATCGCTGTTGCTATTGACGGAAACATTACCTACCTCAACGAATGGCGACCATTGGTCAATAATATAGGCAGTTCTGAAGTTATATTCATAATTATCTTTGCCGCCATCGTAAAGATCATATTTATCGGCTTTCTTATAAATCCCTTCAATTGTCCAGTCAAAGTTGTTCCATTTATAACCCGCCCAGACATCCATACGATTGATGGTATCATCATCACGGATATCAGAAGAACGGCGTACATATTCAAAACGATAGCGCGCGCCAACCCACCAGCTTTCATTTAATGTCCACGTCGCGCGGAAGTAAGGCTTATAGGTAGAGTAACCGTTGCCGGTTTCCAGCACAAAACCCGGTTGCCAGGCGACATCACCGGTTTTAAATTGGTAGCTTATCGTATATTCGTTGCCCTGTGTTTCCAGGTCATTAAACGCTTTATTGGTGTCATCCCCGCCTGATTTTGAGATAGCTTCTATCGCAAAACCAACACCATTCGCAAACCGATGAGAAATATACGCACGGTCATAGTTAGCTTTACTATCATCAAGATATTCATGACGAACATCAACATATACTGCATGCGCATTTGTTACAACAAGAGGTAATAGTAAGAAAAGAGATTTTCTCATAACAGAATCCATTTAATTTAAAATTAAAACGTTGTTTTATGTCAGGCCGTTACAACCATAATACGCAATGTGAATGGCGACAATATAGGCAAAGATCTTTAATTTAAAATTGGGATAATGTTCAAAAAGCAAAATAAAATAAATGAAATTTATATTCGCCATATAACATAAAAATCAAAACACCATCAACAAAGCCAATATAGGGATTCCCCTATATTTATATTTCATTGATTCCTAACGTTAATTTCAATATATTTAAATTGTAAATACAAATAAAACAACTAAATAATTACTGTATAACTACCCTTTTATCAAACGGTAAGTCAGACTATTCCCATTATGTGAGCTCACGCAGCGTTTTCTTTGCATTGCTGCCAGCTAAGTCGTTTCGTGTCGTTATGATGAAGGTATTTTAGAAAACCAATATTACCCACTGATTTAAATAATCATCCAGACGGTCACGATGCGCTCCGACTTTTTTAAAACGTGAAGTTAATCACTTCATTAACGTGCTGATTGCCAGAATACACCCAACGGCGGCAATCGTTATAAGGTTACCAGGCTGCGTAATTTTTAAACTCATGCAAACGGAAGGGGTATCCCGTCCATAAAAAATAATGAGGAACATGTCATGAGTAACGCGATTACGATGGGTATTTTCTGGCATTTGATAGGGGCGGCCAGTGCAGCCTGCTTCTATGCTCCGTTCAAGCAAGTGAAACAGTGGTCATGGGAAACCATGTGGTCAGTGGGCGGCATCGTCTCCTGGCTTATTCTGCCGTGGACAATTAGCGCTCTGTTACTGCCTGATTTCTGGGCCTATTATGGGCAGTTTAACCTCTCCACCCTTTTACCGGTTTTTCTGTTCGGCGCCATGTGGGGCATCGGCAATATTAATTACGGTCTGACCATGCGTTATCTCGGGATGTCGATGGGTATCGGCATCGCTATCGGCATTACGCTTATCGTCGGCACGCTGATGACGCCTATCATCAACGGTAACTTCGATGTGTTAATCCATACCGAAGGGGGACGCATGACGCTACTTGGCGTTTTTGTCGCGCTGATCGGCGTCGGGATTGTGACGCGCGCCGGACAGTTAAAAGAACGCAAAATGGGCATTAAAGCGGAGGAGTTCAATCTGAAGAAAGGGCTTCTGCTGGCAGTGATGTGCGGTATTTTCTCGGCGGGGATGTCTTTTGCCATGAACGCCGCGAAACCGATGCATGAAGCTGCTGCCGCGCTTGGCGTTGACCCGCTCTATGTCGCGCTGCCGAGTTACGTGGTGATTATGGGCGGCGGCGCGCTGGTTAACCTCGGTTTCTGTTTTATCCGCCTGGCAAAAGTACAAAATCTGTCGATAAAAGCCGACTTCTCGCTGGCAAGACCGTTGATTATCAGCAATATTCTGCTGTCCGCGCTTGGCGGTCTGATGTGGTATTTACAGTTCTTTTTCTATGCCTGGGGTCACGCGCGCATTCCCGCGCAATATGACTACATGAGCTGGATGCTGCACATGAGCTTCTATGTGCTGTGCGGGGGGCTTGTCGGTCTGGTGCTAAAAGAGTGGAAAAATGCTGGCCGCCGTCCCGTTGCCGTATTAAGCCTCGGCTGCGTGGTAATTATTATCGCGGCGAATATTGTCGGTTTAGGCATGGCCAGTTAATCGCTTTGATTACTGAGATGGCGCCATTGGCTCGGCGTCATCCCGGTTTCCCGCGTGAACACCACTGAAAAATAATTACTATCTTCAAAGCCGCACTGCATCGAAATCTCGCTAATCATCAGCGGGCTATGCTGAAGCAGATACTGCGCGTGGCAAATACGGACCTGGCGTAAATATTGATTAATCGTCATCCCGGTTTGGGCGCGAAACTGCTGCCGCAGCACCCGTTCGCTGCATTGTTCCTGCTGGCAAAACGCATCCAGCGCAAAGGGACGCTCAAGGCTATTAGCCAAAGCGGTAATTAATTTATCCAACAGGGTTTCTCTGGAGGTTGCCGGAAGATCGTCGGTCGCGTAGCGATGCCGTTTTAACGTCATCACCAGTTGACCAAACAGCAATTCCGCCATCTCATTCGCCAGCGGATCGCGCCCATTACTCTCATGTTCAAGCTGGTTAATGACCTGCCGCGCCTGATTCATTCCCATACTGCCCAGCCGCCAGTGAGGATGCCACTGCGCTCCCTGAAAGCCGGGAATCATCGCCTGCCAGTTTACATTGAGTTTCAAACGCTCCGGGCAGTAAATGATATTTTGCAGCACCAGATCGTTAACGGAGGTATAGGAGTGTTTGTCTTCAGCACGAATGTAAAACAGATCGCCGCGGGTAATTCTGTATGGGCGCTCATTAAGAACGTGTAGGCCATTGCCCCGCCAGACCATCACCAGTTCACAAAACTCATGCGTATGTTCCGCAAAAACATCCTGTGGATAGCGATCGGCAACCGTAACGGCCTGCTGCTCATCAGTAAAAAAATCTTTTTTCAAAAGGATTAACTGATTTGCCACCGCAGCACCTCATGTTGAATGCTTGCCGGATGGCGCTACGCTTATTCTGTCTACCGCTCGCCGCCGTAGGCCAGGTAAGGCGCAGACGCCATCCGGTATTAAAGGGTATAATTATCAGCATATTGGCGACGAAAACGTTGATAGCGTTCGCGTTACTGGATTATCGCATCGCGTCCCTGACGGATATCCCGCGGCGACCAGTTAAATTCTCGGCGAAACAGAGTCGAAAAGTGGTTACTGTCGCCAAAACCGCAGCGGTACGCGATTTCTGTCACGCTATGATCGCTATGGCGTAATAAATGCCGGGCTTTGATCAAACGCAGGCGATTAAGGTAACGTTGCGGCGTCAGCCCGGTATGCTGTTTAAGCTGACGATGCAGCGTGCGTAGCGACAGCGAAAACTGTTCAGCTACCGCCTCCCAGCAGACCTCCTCCGCAAAATGGTCTTCCAGCCATGCCATCAGTTGGTTGAGTTTGGCGTCGTTATTGGTCGCGCCTTCCATCAGGCTACTGCGGCGTAACAACACCAGTAGTTGCATAAACAAAATTTCGCGATTCGCCACGGCAGGCGCATCCATGCCGTCTCCGGC
Organism: Salmonella sp. A7; assembly: GCF_020181675.1. Lineage (NCBI taxonomy): Bacteria > Pseudomonadati > Pseudomonadota > Gammaproteobacteria > Enterobacterales > Enterobacteriaceae > Salmonella > Salmonella sp. A7. The sequence continues at coordinate 4,447,444 of NZ_CP084001.1, forward strand.
GCGCTCCATCAGACCGACCAACTGGCGCACCTGCTGCAACACACTCTGATTCACCCGCCAGTGCGAAGGATAGTAACCATCCTGCTCCTGCGGCAGCAATTGATCCAGCCCCGCCAGGAATTGGAAAGCGTCCGGCGAACGCCACAGTACATTCGTCAGGCATAGGTTGTCGGTATGTTCATATAAATGCCGGTCGTGATCGCGAACAAAACACACGGTACCGCCGCTGATGGTATACGGCTGCCCGTTGAATACATGAATGCCCGTACCGTGTTCCACAATCACGATTTCATGAAAATCATGATGATGTTCAGGGAAAGCGGCTTGCGGCAGACGGGGTTCAATCGCCACGGGCGCTTTACCTGATGGAAAAAAATCCACGCTATGCAGTACGGTCATGGTTGCTTCCTCCTGAATTCAACATGTCCGAATAGTAATTAAGGGTTATCGGCCTCACCTTAAATTTTTGACGCTAAAGCGCGCAAACATGGTCTTTTTTTCAAGAAAAGGCGGGAAAAAGCGGGAAATGCGGACGACATCACATCGGCCTATTAGTAGAAACTGTGAACGCTATCACGTTCATCTTTGCCTTGTTGCCAGCGGCTCATTTTCCTGTCAGTAACGAGAAGGTAGGTCTTTGAGGGCTTTTTTAGACTGTGCACAATGACTCTAAGAAGGACCTGATTATGACTTTTCGCCATTGTGTCGCGGTTGATCTCGGCGCATCCAGCGGGCGCGTGATGCTGGCGCGTTACGACAGCAAACACCGTACCCTGACGCTACGTGAAATTCACCGTTTTGTGAACTGCCTACAAAAAACAGACGGGTTTGACACCTGGGACATCGACAGTCTGGAAAAGGATATCCGTCTTGGTCTGAAGAAAGTCTGCAATGAAGGCATTCTTATCGACAGCATCGGCATCGACACCTGGGGCGTCGATTATGTCCTGCTGGATAAACAAGGTCAGCGTGTCGGCCTGCCGGTCTCCTACCGCGATAACCGTACCACGGGCATCATGCCGCAAGCGCTGGTCCAGATCGGCAAAAGCGAAATCTATCGCCGCAGCGGGATTCAGTTTCTGCCGTTTAACACCATCTATCAGCTACGCGCGCTGACGAAACAACAGCCTGAGTTAACGGCGCAGGTCGCTCATGCGCTGCTGATGCCCGATTATTTCAGCTACCGCCTGACCGGTGAAATGAACTGGGAATACACCAACGCCACGACCACCCAATTGGTCAATATCAATACCGATGACTGGGACGATACCCTGCTGGCGTGGACTGGCGCGAAAAAGAGCTGGTTCGGTCGCCCCTCGCACCCTGGCAATGTTATCGGCGACTGGATTTGCCCGCAGGGCAACCGTATTCCGGTGGTAGCCGTCGCCAGCCACGATACCGCCAGCGCCGTTATTGCCTCTCCGCTGGCAAATAAACATAGCGCTTACCTGTCTTCAGGCACCTGGTCGTTGATGGGTTTTGAAAGCAAAATGCCCTACACCACCGACAACGCGCTGGCTGCCAATATCACCAACGAAGGCGGCGCGGAAGGGCGTTATCGGGTACTGAAAAACATTATGGGTTTGTGGCTGCTCCAGCGTGTGCTGAAAGAACGGCGCATTACCGATCTGCCTGCGCTTATCGCCCAAACAGAAGCGCTGCCGGCCTGCCGTTTCCTGATTAACCCGAATGACGATCGCTTTATCAATCCTGACGATATGCGCGCCGAAATCCAGGCCGCCTGTCGCGAGACCGACCAGCCCGTTCCCGTCAGCGATGCCGAACTGGCGCGCTGCATTTTCGACAGTCTGGCGCTGTTGTATGCCGACATTCTGCACGAACTGGCAAATCTGCGCGGCGAAAAATTTACCCAACTGCATATTGTCGGCGGCGGATGCCAAAACGCGCTACTCAACCAGTTGTGCGCCGATGCATGTGGTATTCGCGTGATGGCCGGGCCGGTTGAAGCCTCCACCCTTGGCAATATTGGTATTCAGCTTATGACCCTCGACGAATTAAACAACGTCGATGACTTCCGTCAGGTCGTCAGCGCTAACTACGACCTGACAACCTATATCCCTAATCCTGATAGTGAAATTGCCCGCCACGTTGCGCAGTTTCAACCCAAACGACAGACAAAGGAGCTTTGCGCATGACCACTCAACTGGAACAAGCCTGGGAACTGGCAAAACAACGTTTCGCCGCAGTAGGTATTGATGTCGAGGAGGCGCTGCGCCAGCTCGATCGCCTGCCGGTTTCCATGCACTGCTGGCAGGGCGACGATGTTGCCGGATTCGAGAACCCGGAAGGTTCGTTGACGGGCGGAATTCAGTCAACCGGCAACTATCCGGGCAAAGCGCGTAACGCCACCGAACTGCGCGCCGATCTGGAACAGGCGCTGCGTCTGATCCCAGGACCAAAACGGCTGAACCTGCACGCCATTTATCTTGAGTCGGATACGCCGGTTGCCCGCGACCAGATCAAACCGGAGCATTTTAAAAACTGGGTGGAGTGGGCGAAAGCGAACCGGCTGGGGCTGGATTTCAACCCCACCTGTTTTTCTCATCCACTGAGCGCTGACGGTTTTACCCTCTCTCATCCAGACGCGAAAATTCGCCAGTTCTGGATCGATCACTGCAAAGCCAGCCGCCGCGTCTCGGCATACTTTGGTGAGCAGCTCGGTACGCCGTCGGTGATGAACATCTGGATCCCGGACGGCATGAAAGACATTACCGTCGACCGTTTAGCCCCGCGCCAGCGCCTGCTGGAAGCGCTGGATGAGGTCATTAGCGAGAAATTCGACCCGGCGCACCACATCGACGCCGTCGAAAGCAAACTGTTTGGCATCGGCGCGGAAAGCTACACCGTCGGCTCCAATGAGTTCTACATGGGCTACGCCACCAGCCGTCAGACCGCGCTGTGCCTGGATGCGGGCCACTTCCATCCCACTGAAGTGATTTCCGACAAAATTTCCGCCGCCATGCTCTACGTGCCACGGCTGCTGCTGCACGTCAGCCGCCCGGTACGCTGGGATAGCGACCACGTGGTGCTCCTGGACGATGAAACCCAGGCAATTGCCAGCGAGATCGTCCGTCATAACCTGTTCGACCGTGTGCATATCGGTCTGGATTTCTTCGACGCCTCTATCAACCGTGTCGCCGCGTGGGTTATCGGTACCCGCAACATGAAAAAAGCGTTACTGCGCGCTCTGCTGGAACCCACAGATCAACTGCGTCAGCTTGAGGCCAGCGGCGATTACACCGCGCGTCTGGCGCTGCTGGAAGAGCAAAAATCTCTGCCATGGCAGGCCGTCTGGGAAATGTATTGCCAGCGTCACGGCACGCCGGCTGGCAGCCAGTGGCTGGACAGCGTTCGCGCCTACGAAAAAGAGATCCTGAGCAAACGTAGCTGACAGCGACACCTGATCTGTAGGCCGGATAAGACGCCCGCGTCACCATCCGGCAATAAATGAAACACGATTGCCGGATGGCACTGCGCTTATCCGGCCTACGTAAGACCCGAATAACCTTCGGGCAATGAATGGGAACACGAACATGCAAAATATTACCGATTCCTGGTTTGTCCAGGGCATGATTAAAGCCACGTCTGATGCGTGGCTGAAAGGGTGGGACGAACGTAATGGCGGTAACCTGACGCTGCGTCTGGATGAAACCGATATCGCGCCTTTTGCGGCTAATTTCCACGAAAAACCGCGCTATATCGCGCTAAGTCAACCCATGCCGCTGCTGGCGAATACGCCGTTTATCGTTACCGGTTCCGGCAAATTCTTCCGCAACGTGCAGCTCGATCCGGCAGCCAATTTAGGCGTGGTCAAAATCGACAGCGACGGCGCAGGCTACCACATTCTGTGGGGCTTAACCCATGACGCGGTACCCACCTCTGAACTCCCGGCGCATTTCCTCTCCCACTGCGAACGCATCAAAGCCACCCACGGCAAAGACCGCGTCATTATGCATTGCCATGCGACTAACCTGATCGCCCTCACCTACGTACTGGAAAACAACACTGCGCTGATCACCCGCAAACTGTGGGAAGGCAGCACCGAATGCCTGGTGGTATTCCCGGACGGTGTCGGCATTCTGCCGTGGATGGTGCCAGGCACCGATGAAATCGGCCAGGCCACCGCGCAAGAAATGCAGAAACATTCGCTGGTGCTGTGGCCGTTCCACGGCGTGTTCGGAAGCGGACCTACGCTGGATGAAACCTTCGGTTTGATAGATACCGCAGAGAAATCCGCTGAGGTATTAGTCAAAATCTATTCGATGGGCGGTATGAAGCAGACCATCACGCGCGAAGAACTGGTCGCCCTCGGCAAACGTTTTGGCGTGACACCGCTGGCCAGCGCCGTAGCGCTGTACTGATACCTCCCAACTCAACGCCGGATGCAGCTTGCCTTATCCGGCCTACAGGTCGGTGCGCATTTTACCGTAGGCCCGATAAGCGTAGCGCCATCGGGCAACAGGGAATCTTTTTAAGGAGAATAGTGATGAGCTTTATGTTGGCACTGCCAAAAATTAGCCTGCATGGCGCTGGAGCGATTGCCGATATGGTGAACCTCGTGGCGAATAAGCAATGGGGCAAAGCGCTGATCGTTACCGATGGTCAACTGGTAAAGCTGGGCCTGCTGGATAGCCTGTTTAGCGCACTGGATGAACATCAAATGTCTTACCACCTGTTTGATGAGGTGTTCCCAAACCCGACAGAAGAGCTGGTGCAGAAAGGTTTTGCGGCGTATCAGAGCGCAGAATGTGACTACATTATCGCCTTCGGCGGCGGCAGCCCGATCGATACCGCTAAAGCGGTGAAAATTCTGACCGCCAACCCAGGTCCATCTACCGCCTACTCCGGCGTCGGCAAAGTGAAAAACGCCGGCGTACCGCTGGTAGCAATTAATACTACGGCAGGTACCGCGGCCGAGATGACCAGCAACGCGGTGATTATCGACTCTGCCCGTAAGGTCAAAGAGGTGATCATCGACCCGAATATCATCCCGGATATTGCCGTGGATGACGCCAGCGTCATGCTGGAAATCCCGGCGTCTGTGACCGCCGCAACCGGCATGGATGCCCTGACCCATGCGGTGGAAGCCTATGTCTCCGTTGGCGCGCATCCGCTCACCGACGCTAACGCGCTGGAAGCGATTCGCTTAATCAATGTGTGGCTACCGAAAGCGGTTGACGATGGCCATAATCTCGAAGCCCGTGAGCAAATGGCATTCGGCCAGTACCTGGCGGGTATGGCGTTCAACAGCGCCGGTTTGGGGCTGGTTCACGCGCTGGCGCACCAGCCGGGCGCAACCCACAATCTGCCGCACGGCGTCTGCAACGCTATCCTGCTGCCAATTGTCGAGAACTTTAACCGTCCGAACGCCGTCGCGCGTTTTGCCCGCATCGCACAGGCGATGGGCGTGGAGACGCGCGGTATGTCTGACGAGGCCGCAAGTCAGGAAGCGATTAACGCTATCCGTACGCTGAGCAAACGCGTTGGCATTCCAGAAGGTTTCAGCAAGCTGGGCGTCACAAAAGAAGATATCGAAGGCTGGCTGGATAAAGCCCTCGCCGACCCGTGCGCGCCGTGTAACCCGCGCACCGCCAGCCGCGATGAAGTTCGCGAGCTGTACCTGGAGGCGCTATGATCCGCAAAGCCTTTGTGATGCAGGTAAATGCCGACGCGCACGAGGAGTATCAGCGTCGTCATAACCCAATCTGGCCGGAGCTGGAAGCCGTATTAAAATCTCACGGCGCGCATCACTACGCGATTTATCTCGATCAGGAGCGCAATCTGCTGTTCGCCACCGTTGAGATTGAATCCGAGGAACGCTGGAACGCCGTTGCCAGCACCGACGTTTGCCAGCGTTGGTGGAAACATATGCGTGACGTTATGCCCGCGAATCCGGATAACAGCCCGGTCAGCGCAGAGCTAAAAGAGGTGTTCTATCTGCAGTAAGTCGTGTGCCCGGTGGCGCAAGCTTACCGGGCCTACAGTTTTATTTTTTGTCGGCCGGATAAGGCGGTTACGCCGCCATCCGGCAATTTCAATTCTGCTCCGCTACCAGGATAGCCTGTGTATCCGGTTCCAGCGCTTTAAAGATATGCGCCTGGTCGCCGGGATAACAAATGTAATCGCCCTCCGCCAGCTCTTCCGGCGCCTCGGTTAAGCCGACGAGGGCTTTTCCCTGCGTAACAATAATATGTTCCACCGACCCCGGCGGATGCGGGTGAGAGATCCGGTCGGCCCCCGGCTGCGTCAACAGCAGATAGATATCACGCCGCGCGCCGGGCGGACACGCCGCCAGTAATATCGCCTGATAATGCGCCTGCTCCGCCACGACTTTGGTGCCCTCTCCGCGGCGAATCACCTGCGTTTTTTGTACCTGCGGCTCCAGCAGTCTGGCAAAGGGAATGTCGAGCGCGACGCATAGCGACCATAACGTCTCCAGACTGGGGTTGCCGTTCCCTGCTTCCAGTTGTGAAAGCGTAGATTTAGCGATGCCTGCGCGCCGCGCAATCTCCGCCAGCGACAGTCCGGTTCGCTGGCGTTCGCGTACCAGACTTCTGGCAATGACGCTAATAGGTTGTGTCATAAAGCATCCAACGTTCACTATAACGAACGAAATGTTCGTCTTGTAAAGCAAATCTGTTCCGTTCATTATAATGAAAATTCGTTCGATATGACTAAAGAAGATGAAACACTATTTTTCCTGTCTCAAGGGAGACACGATAAAAGCGATATTTTTAGTGTGCCTGGCCGTGGGCGTCGTCGGCATGTCCTATGGCTCACTGGCGATGGCCTACGGTTTCCCTCTGTGGGTGCCGTTTGTCCTCTCTATTTTTGTGCTGGCGGGCGCGTCCGAATTTATGTTTATCGGCATTGTTGCCAGCGGCGGCAATCCGTTAGCGGCGGCGGCGGCAGGACTGCTGGTGAATGCGCGCCACGTGCCGTTTGGCGTAACGGTGCGCGATTTGGTTGGCACCCGCGCCGCCAGCTTTTTCGGCTGCCATATTATGAATGATGAGAGCGTGGTGTTCGGCCTGTCGCAAAAAACACCCGAACAACGTAAAGCCGCCTACTGGCTATGCGGTCTGGGCGTCGCCCTATTCTGGCCGATTGGCACACTGATTGGCGCAGGTGTCGGCAAACTGCTCCCTGCCCCAGAAACCATCGGTCTGGATGCCGTATTTCCGGCAATCTTACTGGCGCTGGTGATCCCGGCGTTTAAAAACCGCACCACATTGATTCGTGGTTGCAGCGGCGCCGCGCTGTCGCTTGCCGCCGTTCCCTTTGTGGCTGCCGGATTGCCGGTGTTGCTTTCGCTGCTTGGCCTACTGGCGAGGAAAAAATAATGGGCAATATGACGCTATTTATTATCGGTATTGCTCTTTTGTCTGCGGGAACCTATTTGATGCGCCTCGGCGGCGCGAAACTTGGCAGCCGTCTGGCGCTGTCTGAGCGTTCACAGGCGCTGCTCTCGGATGCGGCAACGGTGCTGCTATTCTCCGTCGCGCTGGCGACCACCTTTTACGAAGGCGAACATTTTGCCGGAATGGCGCGCGTTCTTGGGGTTGGCTTCGCCGTATTTTTAGCCTGGCGTAAAATGCCGCTTATTGTGGTGATTATCGCCGCTGCGGTAGTGACCGCGTTATTACGAATGGCGGGTATTAATTAACGTCTTACAGAACAGTTGGACGTGACACCCTATAAGTGATGAAGGCTGGGCCGCCCTATGCTGAAGTGGCTCAGAATTTTCGCATCAGGCGGGATAAATGCTTTCCATATAAATGCCGATCCTCAATTACACTACCAGTGTCTTCCAACGTGACGTCAACATCTTGTGATAGCTTCAGATTACTGGTTTTTCTAATAACTCTCTTTAGTTAATGTTTACGTCGGCTATTTTTACGGATATTGCCTGACGAAGAACACATGAACGAAAAAAGCGCCTGATCGGCGCTTTTTATTGGCGTTATAGCGTAATTTTATAGGCGCTTGCGCCAGCCTGCACGCAGTTAATGTGCCGTCACTCAACGCAGGCGATTATAATCATCCACCATCTCGTTATAACTTCTCAACGACGCCGGATAAGAATCCGCAACCATCCATCCTGTTGCAGGGTCCTGCACCCGTTTCTTTTCAAAATCAGAATACGGAACATTGTCCCTGATGCGACGAATATATTTTTTAGCTTTTAGCTGATAATCCGCCGCAGAATTAACGAAAGGAAAATTCCGTCCATCAGTATCCGACTGTTTCAATTGCGCAATCATTGTTTCCAGTTCCGCGACTTTTTTCATCATCGCTTCGGCATCAAAGGTATCGGCAGAAATAACCTTGTTGATCTGCTTTGCCGAAATCATGACAGCCAGAGAATAATAGTTAAATGTTTTACCTTCCGATTCTTCTATTTTCTTCAACTGTGTCAATTGCCGCTTGTCATTTATTTCCTGAATAGCCTCATGATATTTTTCCGAGACGGGTTTAAAATCCTCGATATTCTTCAGTAATGTCTGATGCAGCGCCTTACCTTTAGCAAAGGCATCATCTTTATAGTTTTCCTGGGTATAATATTTTTCCATTTCGTTAATGGTATTACCCAGCGCGGCGGCGCTATCAATATAGCTAACGGCAATGCCATAAACCAGGCTCTCTTTCCCTGTCGGACCTTTTTTAAAGTCTTTCACCCAATCCGCGTAACGCGCCAGACTGTGCTGAACGGGCAATTGAAGTTTATTAAAACAATCGATATAGACATCCATTTTTTCACTATAAACTTCTTCAGCGTCAACCTCCGGCTGAGCTGGCGTTTCTGGCTTCGCCGCCGGGGTCTGAGTTGCCGTTTCTGGCTTCGCTGCTGGGGGCTGCGCTGGACTTTCGCCAGATTGCGTTTCCGGCGCCTGAGAAGGCGCTGGCGTCGCAGGCTGACCGCTGGCGGCCGGAGTCGCCTCGGTTTTAACATTATTGTCATCACATCCTGTTGCGCCCAGGGTCATTAGCGCAATGATTATTGCTGAGGATAATAAATTCCTTTTCATTTAATTGCCTTTTGTATATTTACATTGGGGTTCTCTTATTTTAACGAAAATATGGCCTCGCCACTATACGTCATTCCGTTATTAAGAGAGGCTGTAAAATCCAGAAAATATATATTTCATACACCATCATTCTACATAAAATATATATTAAATTAATAATATATATTTTACGCAAATGTAGAGGGTACTATTTTAGTCTGCGATTAACCGCTGCGGATGGGTATAAATCGTCGCCCGACCCGGCTTACAGAACCCCACCAGCGTAAGATTACACCGTTCAGCGACGTCAACCGCGAGCGTGGTGGCAGCAGAAACCGCAAACAAAATTTCTACACCGCACATCGCCGACTTCTGCACCATTTCGTAACTCGCGCGACTGGAAACCAGCGCCGCGCCTTGCCGCCATTCCTCACCCTCTGTGGCGCGGCGACCGAGCAGTTTATCCAGCGCAACGTGGCGTCCGACATCTTCATGGCCCCCCGCCAGTTCACCCGACGGCATGACCCACGCCGCAGCGTGCGTACAACCCGTCAGCTTACCCGTCGGTTGAAAATCATTCAGATGTTTTAACGCGCGATCAAGGTTACCGAGATTAAACGTTTGGCTAAACGGCAGCGGTTGCACCGGCTTACCGATGTCATTGAGCTGTTCCACGCCACATACGCCGCAACCGGTGCGTCCGGCCAGCGCGCGACGACGCGCTTTCAGCCCCATAAATCGACGGCTGGAAAGATCAATCTGCACTTCAAGTCCGTTACAGGACGGCACAACGTCCATGCCATAGATTTCACGCGGGCTGTCAATGATCCCTTCCGATAGAGAAAACCCCATTGCAAAATGCGTCAGATCTTTTGGAGAGGCCATCATAACGACATGCGAAATACCGTTATACACCAGTGCCACAGGCACTTCCTCGGCAACATCATCAAGTTGGGGGGACTGCAAATCCTCGCGTTTCCAGAGAGCCAACTGGCGTGAGGTTGTGAAATCAGTCACATTTAGGACTTCTTCAGACAGTATATTGTTCACTTTCTTTTAACCATATAAGAACACACACACCAACATTATGGTATTCTGTTACAACTCCTCCCGGATGGAGGAAAATTTATCCAATTCTGAACCTTTGCGGGCCCGTCCGCAAAGAAAAATAACAACCACTCCCTGAGCGTTTCGGATAGAGAAATGTGAAAGAGAAGTGACAATGTCGAAACAAGGAGCAAACCATGCAGGTCAGCAGAAGGCAGTTCTTTAAGATCTGCGCTGGCGGTATGGCAGGCACCACGGCGGCGGCACTGGGCTTCGCGCCCGGCGTAGCGCTAGCGGAAACACGGCAATATAAACTGCTGCGCACCCGCGAAACCCGTAACACCTGCACCTACTGTTCCGTTGGCTGCGGGCTGTTGATGTACAGCCTCGGCGACGGTGCGAAAAACGCCAAAGCATCTATTTTTCATATCGAAGGGGACCCGGATCATCCGGTAAGCCGTGGCGCGCTGTGCCCGAAAGGGGCCGGTCTGGTGGACTTTATCCACTCTGAAAGCCGCCTGAAATTCCCGCAATACCGCGCGCCGGGTTCAGATAAGTGGCAACAGATCAGTTGGGAAGAAGCGTTTGACCGCATCGCTAAACTGATGAAGGAAGATCGCGACGCCAACTATCAGGCGCAGAACGCCGAAGGCGTTACCGTTAACCGCTGGCTCACCACCGGGATGCTGTGCGCTTCCGCATCCAGTAACGAGACGGGTTATTTAACGCAAAAATTCTCCCGCGCGCTGGGTATGCTCGCGGTCGACAACCAGGCGCGTGTCTGACACGGACCAACGGTAGCAAGTCTTGCTCCAACATTTGGTCGCGGTGCGATGACCAACCACTGGGTCGACATCAAGAACGCCAACCTCGTCGTGGTGATGGGCGGTAACGCCGCAGAAGCTCACCCGGTCGGGTTCCGCTGGGCGATGGAAGCCAAAATTCACAACGGCGCGAAGCTGATTGTGATCGATCCGCGCTTTACGCGTACCGCGTCGGTGGCCGATTTCTATGCGCCAATACGCTCTGGTACTGACATTGCCTTCTTGTCAGGCGTGATGCTGTATCTGCTGACCAACGAAAAATACAACCGTGAATACACCGAGGCCTATACCAATGCCAGCCTGATCGTGCGTGAAGATTTTGGCTTCGATGATGGTCTGTTCACCGGCTACGACGCAGACAAGCGGCAGTACGATAAAACCAGTTGGCACTATGAGCTGGACGAAAACGGTTTTGCCAAACGCGATACGACACTGCAACACCCGCGCTGTGTCTGGAATCTGTTGAAACAGCATGTCTCACGCTACACGCCGGACGTGGTAGAAAATATCTGCGGTACGCCGAAAGCGGACTTCCTGAAAGTGTGCGAGTACATTGCAGAAACCAGCGCAAAAGATAAAACCGCGTCGTTCCTGTACGCGCTGGGCTGGACGCAGCATTCCATCGGCGCGCAGAACATCCGTACTATGGCGATGATCCAGCTTCTGCTCGGTAACATGGGGATGGCGGGCGGCGGCGTTAACGCCCTGCGCGGTCACTCCAATATTCAGGGACTGACCGACTTAGGACTGCTGTCGCAAAGTCTGCCGGGCTACCTGACGCTGCCGAGCGAAAAACAGACCGACCTGCAAACCTATCTGGCTGCCAATACGCCGAAGCCATTGTTGAAGGATCAGGTCAACTACTGGGGCAACTATCCGAAATTCTTCGTCTCAATGATGAAGGCCTTCTTTGGTGATAAAGCGACAGCGGAAAATAGCTGGGGCTTCGACTGGCTACCGAAGTGGGATAAAGGCTACGACGTGTTGCAGTACTTCGAGATGATGAAACAGGGTAAGGTCAACGGCTATATCTGCCAGGGCTTTAACCCGGTGGCCTCATTCCCGAACAAAAACAAAGTGGTCGCGTCGCTTTCCAAACTGAAGTACCTGGTGACTATCGATCCGCTCAACACCGAAACGTCCACCTTCTGGCAAAACCACGGTGAGTCGAACGACGTTGATCCCGCGAAAATCCAGACCGAAGTGTTCCGTCTGCCTTCCACCTGTTTTGCCGAGGAAAATGGTTCCATCGTTAACTCCGGTCGCTGGTTACAGTGGCACTGGAAGGGCGCGGACGCCCCGGGAATTGCCATGACCGACGGCGAAATCCTCGCCGGTATCTTTTTACGCCTGCGTAAGATGTACTCTGAACAGGGCGGCGCCAACCCGGAACAGGTGCTGAATATGACCTGGAACTACACCAAACCATACGAACCCGCCTCTGAAGAAGTGGCGATGGAAAGTAATGGTAAAGCGCTGGCCGATCTTATCGACCCGGCAACCGGCGCGGTGGTGGTGAAAAAAGGTCAACAGCTCAGTTCGTTCGCGCAACTGCGCGATGACGGTACGACGTCCAGCGGCTGCTGGATTTTCGCCGGTAGCTGGACGCCGGAAGGCAACATGATGGCGCGTCGTGATAACGCCGACCCGTCTGGTCTCGGCAACACGCTGGGCTGGGCATGGGCATGGCCGCTTAACCGCCGTATTCTGTATAACCGCGCCTCCGCCGATCCGCAGGGTAACCCCTGGGACCCGAAACGTCAGCTACTGAAATGGGAAGGAGGAAAATGGGCCGGATGGGATATTCCGGACTACAGCGCCGCCGCGCCCGGCAGCGACGTCGGACCGTTTATCATGCAGCCGGAAGGGATGGGTCGCCTGTTTGCCATCGATAAGATGGCGGAAGGGCCGTTCCCGGAACACTACGAACCGTTTGAAACGCCGCTGGGCACTAACCCGCTGCACCCGAACGTTATCTCTAACCCTGCCGCCCGTATCTTTAAAGACGATGCCGACGCGCTGGGTAAAGCGGATAAGTTCCCGTATGTCGGAACCACTTACCGTCTGACCGAGCACTTCCACTACTGGACCAAGCACGCGTTGCTTAACGCTATCGCCCAGCCGGAACAGTTTGTGGAAATTGGCGAGAAGCTGGCGAATAAGCTCGGCATCGCGCATGGCGATACCGTGAAGGTCTCCTCAAACCGCGGCTATATCAAAGCCAAAGCGGTGGTGACCAAGCGTATTCGCACGCTGAAAGCGGACGGCAAGGATATCGATACCATCGGTATTCCTATTCACTGGGGCTATGAAGGCGTGGCGAAAAAAGGTTTTATCGCCAATACGTTAACGCCTTTCGTCGGCGATGCGAACACGCAAACGCCGGAGTTTAAATCCTTCCTTGTGAACGTGGAAAAGGTGTAACGGAGACGACCTATGGCTTATCAATCGCAAGACATCATTCGTCGTTCCGCCACTAACGGTTTCACCCCCGCGCCCCAGGCGCGGGACCACCAGGAAGAGGTGGCGAAACTCATCGACGTCACCACCTGTATCGGCTGTAAAGCGTGTCAGGTGGCGTGCTCCGAGTGGAACGACATCCGTGATGAAGTGGGCAATAACGTCGGGGTGTATGACAACCCGGCGGACTTAACCGCGAAATCCTGGACGGTGATGCGCTTCTCGGAAGTGGAACAGAACGACAAACTGGAGTGGCTGATCCGTAAGGATGGCTGTATGCACTGCGCCGATCCCGGCTGCCTGAAGGCCTGTCCGGCGGAAGGGGCGATCATTCAGTATGCTAACGGTATTGTCGACTTCCAGTCCGAGCAGTGTATCGGCTGCGGCTACTGTATCGCTGGCTGCCCGTTCAACGTGCCGCGCCTTAACCCGGAAGACAACCGCGTCTATAAATGTACGCTGTGCGTCGACCGCGTGACCGTGGGGCAAGAACCGGCCTGCGTGAAGACCTGTCCAACCGGCGCCATTCATTTTGGCTCGAAAGAGGATATGAAAACGCTGGCGGGCGAGCGGGTGGCGGAACTCAAAACCCGTGGTTATGACAACGCGGGTCTGTACGATCCGGCGGGCGTAGGCGGTACGCATGTCATGTACGTGCTGCATCATGCCGACAAGCCGAATCTGTATCACGGCCTGCCGGAAAACCCGGAAATCAGCGAAACCGTTAAGTTCTGGAAAGGCGTCTGGAAACCGCTCGCCGCGTTCGGTTTTGCCGCGACCTTTGCCGCCAGCGTCTTCCACTATGTCGGCGTCGGTCCGAACCGCGCGGAAGAGGAAGATGACAACCTGCATGAAGAGAAAGACGAGGTGCGCAAATGAAACGACGTGACACCATCGTGCGCTATACGGCGCCGGAACGCATCAACCACTGGATCGTCGCCTTCTGCTTCGTGCTGGCGGCGGTGAGCGGGCTGGGCTTTTTATTCCCATCCTTCAACTGGTTGATGCATATCCTGGGCACCCCACAACTGGCGCGAATTCTGCACCCGTTTGTGGGCGTGGTTATGTTTGCCTCGTTCATCATCATGTTTTTCCGTTATTGGCACCACAATCTAATCAATCGGGATGATATCTTTTGGGCGAAGAATATTCGTAAGATCGTCGTCAACGAGGAAGTGGGTGACACCGGGCGTTATAACTTCGGTCAGAAATGCGTATTCTGGGCGGCGATTATCTTCCTGGTGCTGCTGCTGGTGAGCGGGGTAATTATCTGGCGTCCGTACTTTGCGCCTGCTTTCTCAATCCCGGTGATCCGATTCGCGTTAATGTTGCATTCTTTTGCCGCAGTAGCGTTAATTGTGGTTATCATGGTGCATATCTACGCCGCCCTTTGGGTGAAAGGCACCATTACCGCGATGGTGGAAGGCTGGGTAACCCGGTCGTGGGCGAAGAAACATCACCCGCGCTGGTACCGAGAAGTCCGCAAGACAACGGAAAAAGAAACTGAATGAGTATTCGCATAATCCCGCAAGATGAGCTGGGGTCGAGCGAGAAACGTACGGCGGATATGATTCCGCCGTTATTGTTCCCCCGACTCAAAAACGTCTACAACCGCCGCGCCGAACGTCTGCGCGAGCTGGCTGAAAATAACCCGCTGGGCGATTACCTGCGCTTTGCCGCGCTTATCGCGCACGCACAGGAAGTGGTGCTGTACGACCATCCGCTGGAGATGGATCTGACCGCACGTATTAAAGAAGCGAACGACCAGGGCAAGCCGCCGCTGGATATCCACGTGCTGCCGCGTGATAAGCACTGGCAAAAACTGCTGCATTCGTTAATTGCCGAGCTAAAACCCGAGATGAGCGGCCCCGCGCTGGCGGTGATTGAGAACCTGGAGAAAGCCTCAGAGCAGGAGCTGGAGCAGATGGCCAGCGCGCTGTTTGCCTCGGATTTTGCCTCCGTCAGCAGCGATAAAGCCCCGTTTATCTGGGCCGCGCTCTCCCTTTACTGGGCGCAAATGGCCAGCTTGATTCCAGGCAAAGCCCGCGCGGAATACGGTGAAGCGCGCCAGTATTGCCCGGTGTGCGGTTCGATGCCGGTCTCCAGCATGGTGCAGATCGGCACCACGCAGGGGCTGCGTTATCTGCACTGTAACCTGTGCGAAACCGAATGGCACGTCGTGCGCGTAAAATGCAGTAACTGCGAACAGAGCCGCGACTTACACTACTGGTCGCTGGAAAATGAGCAGGCTGCGGTGAAAGCCGAAAGCTGCGGCGATTGCGGGACTTACCTGAAGATTCTCTATCAGGAAAAAGACCCGAAAGTAGAAGCAGTGGCCGACGACCTCGCCTCGCTGGTGCTGGACGCGCGCATGGAACAGGAGGGCTTCGCCCGCAGTTCCATCAACCCGTTCCTGTTCCCTGGCGAAGGGGAATAAGTTCTCTGGTATACCGGCTAGCAATCTACGTTAGCCGGATCATTGCTCAATAACGCAATGCTTGTATAACGTTTCTCGGGTCGTTGGCAATGGCGCGAAGTAACGCTTTGGCTGGCCCTGTCGGTGAACGTCTTCCTTGCTCCCAGTTGCGCAGCGTATCCACGTTGACCGAAATCAGTTCTGCAAACTTAGATTGCGACAACCCAGATGCCTGCCGTATTTCTTTAATCTTCATTGCATCAATATGAAAGGTACGAGAAGGCTCACGGGTCCCTTCAATGATTTCATTCATTTGAGACATACTTTGAGTTAATCGCTCAAATAACACTTTATCCATCTACCACCTCTCATTCAGCATACGAAGCACCGCTTTTTCCTGCGGCGTGAGATCATCTTTAATGCCTTTTTGATAAATCAGAAGCAAGCGAACCTCATACCGTTGACTACGATGAAAATAGATAATTCGTACGCCACTGCGCTTTCCTTTGCCTCGCGCTCCCCAGCGCATTTTTCTCAGGCCGCCCGTTTCCTGAATGACATCACCACAATCTGGATGCTGAGCCATAAAAACCTGAAGCTTATGGTATTCATCATCATCGAGCAGTTTTTTAACATCTTCAGTAAAGAGTTCCGTTTCTATGAATTGCATATTCCATACGCCATTGGCTTATAGTAGTGAAAATAATCTATACGTCAATGGCGTATAGCATCATCATTTCACAGTACAAAAATTAAAAACCCAGCGCCAACCGCATTCCATTTTTTGCGAACCTCTATCCAGAATCATTATCCCCTCGTTTCACCACTTTCCATCCCCAACGAACCAGGTTATAAACTGTATATACATACAGTCAAGAGAGCGTTATATGCCACTGGAAAAAGGAATTGCCGAACTGGTCGCCGGGTTTATCGCCGCGGGTCGCCCCTCTTCACGAGAGCAGAATATTGATGACCGAAGAGCGGGCTATATTGCCAGCACGACGCTGGCGGGTGAGAAAGAAATTCGGGTGAGTTCGGAAGATATCGTGCTGGAAGGGATGACATTTCGCGTCGTTTCGCCGCCAAACGCATCCGGTTCTCTACCCTGTATCCTCTACTATCACGGCGGCTGTTTTGTTAGCGGCGGCTTTCTGACTCATGACCCCCAGCTACGGCAACTGGCCTGGAAAAGCGGCTGTAAGGTGATTGCCATTCAGTATCGCCTTGCGCCAGAGCACACCTTCCCTGCGGCTCATGACGACGCTGAACGCGGGGCCAATATCGTCCATCAATACGCGGAGCAGTTAGGCATCGATCGTGAACGTATCACGCTTGCTGGCGACAGCGCAGGCGGGCACCTGGCATTGGTCAGCGCGCTACGCCTGAAATCCACCGCCCACTGGTCTCCGGCGAAGCTGCTGTTGATCTACCCGATGCTTGACGCTACTGCCAGTTTCCCCAGCTATGCCAGCAACGGGCAAGACTACATCATCACCCGCGACACACTGTTATCGGGTTTCGAAATGTATCTCCAGGGTACCGACCTCCGCCACCCGGAAGCCAGTCCGATATGGCGTGAAGATTTTGCCGGTTTACCGCCGGTGCATATCCTCACCGCAGAGTTCGACCCACTGCGTGATGAAGGCGAAGCGCTATATCACCGCCTGAACGACCAGGGCGTGGCGTGTACTTGCCAGCGTTATCTCGGCGTTATCCACGGATTTTTCCAGCTCGGAGGCGTGAGCCAGGCGGCACGAAGCGCCATGCGAGATGTGGCCTGGCGTGTTGTAAGTCCATCAACAGGCAAAATGACCTAAAATTCAATTTTGTTTTCAACTTGAAAACTGGATAACGTTGCGCTAAATTATTTTCAGGTTGAAAACTTTGTAATGGAACTACATTGTGCATGTTATCAGCCGAAAACCGTTCAATGAAGCGATGCTCATGTATCCAAACCATGAGCTTGCCCTCACTGAGTTGCTGAATGTTCTGGAGAAAAAAACATTCACTCAGCCTGAAGAGATGAAGCGGTATATTCCTTCACTGGATAATTTTAAGTACAGAGATAAATGGTGGGTGATTGATGTTTCTGGTAACAGCCTGAGACTCATTTCCTACATAGATTTCAGGTTACATAAGATATTTGTGAAACATATCGTTTCCCATGCCGAATATGACAAACTGACCGCATATTATCGGGGTAATAAAGAATGAGAACTCATCGTCAGATGGATGCAACCAGCGCAAAAAAGATCGTTGATACCTTCAGCGATGCGGTAAAAAGCGTCCCACTGATGGGGGAAGACCGAAATGACAATGAGTATCGCAGGGCACTAGCGCTAGTGGAGTTTCTGGTCGACCACGACGATCTTGAAAACCCACTATTTGAATTGCTCTGTGCCCGAATCAGTGAATACGAAAAACATGCGCCGGAATTCAAAGCACTCAACCAACACCTGGAGAAAACGCCCCCTGGCGTTTCAGTATTGCGAACGCTCATGGATCAATACGGTCTCAAAGCAGCAGATCTTGCCAACGAACTTGGTTCTAAATCGAACGTCAGCAACATCTTAAATGGCCGCAGAGCACTAACGGTTAATCATATTAAAGCGCTTACACAACGCTTTAAACTACCAGCGGATGCCTTCATCGAGTAGTTGGATATGTCCAGCTACTCCTCCTCGTTGCCGCCCTCTTCATACGGGCCGAACGGTTTCGCAGGTAGTACGATATAAATGCCTTCGAAAATTGCCCCAGCGGTCTCGCCGCCCAACAGTTCAACCTGCAGCTGGACACGCGCTTTTTTACCCCGCGCCAGCCTGTCCAAATCACCGCTTAGCGACCCCAAATCAGCCACGGCGTTTGGCTTTCCGCTAATGGGTTTACTGTAGCGAATATGAGCGTCAGCAAGAATAATCGTCCCGCCCAGGTGACGTTCACGGAGCATCAGCCAGATAAGTCCCCATCCGGTCAACGTCGCCAGGGAGAACAGGCTGCCGGCAAACACCGTGTGATGCGGATTTTGATTACCGGTTTCCGGCATCGTGGTAATAAATTTTTGCCCGGTGTACTGCTGAATGCGCACCCCCATCTTTTCGCTCAATGGAATGTGCTCATACCAGGCCTGCTGAAGCTGCCCGCACCAGTCACCGCGATGCAGGATATCATCCAGCGATGCTACCGGTTTAATCATCAGAAAATGGCGGATTGGCGTGGTTGTGGGCGTAGTAATCTCCCCCTGATTGACAAATCCGAGTTTGGCAAAGAACTCAACCGCATCTTCGCGCGCGCTGCAGGTGACGCGCTTAACGCCTTCCTGGCGGGCGACAGACTCCAGAGTCATCGCCATTAATGTCCCCAGCCCTTTATCCTGTACCGAGGGATGTACAGCCATAAAACGGATAGACGCCTCGTTATCTGCATTGATATACAGGCGGCCCACTGCAACTAAATTTCCTTCTTCGTCCACCACCATTTGATGGTGCGCCAACGCATCCCAGCCATCCCGTTCCGACCCTTTCGGCTGGTGCAGCGGTTTACGCAGCATCTCCCAGCGAAACTGGTAGTAACGTTCTAATTCTTCTTCTGTTTGCGGAACTCGAAGGTGATACATAGCCGTACTCTCTCTTGTTATCCGCGGCCACGCCGGAAGCTGACTCATACCTGGAGCCAGAATGTCACGGGACCGTCATTAACCAGCTCAACCTGCATATCGGCAGCGAAGCGTCCGGTTTGCGTGTTTATCGCCTGCTGGCGGCAGCGTTCGACAAAATATTCATAAAGCGCCTGCGCGCGATCCGGCGCAGCCCCGCCGGAAAAGCTTGGCCGCATACCGCGTTCGGTATCTGCCGCCAGCGTAAACTGCGACACCACCAGCACGCTGCCGCCAGCCTGTTGTACATTCAGATTCATCTTGCCGTCAGCATCGCTGAAGATACGGTATCCCAGCACGCGCTCGCACAGACGATTCGCTTTTTGTTCGTCATCTTCTTTTTCGACACCCAATAACACCAAAAGTCCTGGGCCGATTTTACCCGTCACCTCGTCCTCCACGGTGACGCTGGCACGGGTTACGCGTTGAATTAATGCAATCATGGTTGGTCAGCTTCTTCTTGTTCTGCGGCTTGTTTGAGTTTTCGGTATTCCCCGAGAGTGACAGTTATTTCTGCGCCAAGCAAGACTATACACCAGGTCCAGTATACCCAGACAAACAGGATAGGGATCACTGCCAGTACGCCATAAATGAGCTGATATGACGGGAACATGGTGATATAAAGCGCGAAACCTTTCTTTCCGGCCTCGAACAGCAACGCTGCGACAAACGCGCCGACAAGGGCGTCACGGTTCGGTACGCGAGTTGTTGGGACAATACTGTAAAGTAACCAGAATGAGATCCACGAGAGCAGCAGCGGAAGGATGCGCAATACATTGTCGATGACCGTATTCAGATCGCTGGCCCAGCGTAAAGAAAGCAGGTAGGAGCTGATCGCCAGGCTGGCGCCAGCGAGAAGCGGGCCGAGCGTGAGGATCATCCAGTACACCGCAAAAGAGTACACTTTTGGCCGTGTGCGTTTGCTGCGCCAGATAGTGTTTAAGGCGCTATCAATGGCGTACATCAACAGCAATGCCGTCACAATCAGTCCACAGGCGCCCACCGCCGTCATTTTGTTGGAGTTAGCGACAAACTGCTCAATATAGCGCTGAATCACGTCTCCGGTGGCTGGCATAAAGTTAGCAAAAATAAAATGGCGTAACTGAATGCTGACATCAGAAAACATCGGAAAAGCAGCGAAAAGGGCAAAAACGACGGCAATAAGCGGTACTAAGGAGAGTAATGAGACATAGGCGAGATTTCCCGCCAGAGTCGTCATATTATCCTCATCGATACGCTGCCATAATAGCTTGAGCCAGGCCCGAACAGGGCGCGTATGGCGTCCAGCTTTTTGGTGAACGGTTTTTAGCATAACAGCTTCGCGAAGTAGTCAGGGATGGTGGCTTTATCCTTCACCAGAATGCTGGTGATCCCCAACTGGTTGGCCCCTTCTATATTATCGGCATTGTCGTCGAAAAAGACCGCATCGGCAGCGGAAAAACCTTCTTTCTGCAGGACGTGCTGATAAATACGCGCTTCCGGCTTACGCATTCCCAAATCCTGCGATAAATAGATATGGTCGGCGGCAGCGCGCACCTCCGGGTATTCCTCCGGCCAGAAGTGGGTATGCAGTCGGTTAGTATTGGATAGCACCACCACGCGATGCCCCTGCTCGCGCAGTTTATGCATGATAGCAATCACTTCGGGCCGTAATCCGACAAATACCGCCTGCCAGCCGTGCGCAAATTGTTCATAACTGAGCGATAACGCCATTTCATGACAGAAAGCTTCAGCAAACGCTTCGTCCGTTATCTCACCGCGTTCATGTTGGTGAAAAGTCTCGCCCATCGTAAATTTTTGCTTCAGCGAAGCCAGCGGTACTCGACTCAGATCGCTCCACACACCTAATACGCGGTTAAAGTCGATGTCGACAATCACATTACCTAAATCAAAGATGTAGAGCATGTCATTCTCCTTGCTAACCGGGGATGAATAACTGTAGCGGGAAAGGAGAAGTTTGACTATGTATCCCTTTATAAATCAATTAACAAAAAGACAATAGAAACGTAGACGATGTTCAATATCGCCTGCATCACAGCGCCGTTTTATTGGCCGGATAAAGCGCTGACGCGACCATCCGGCGCAAGGGCGCTTGTCACGCTGAAACGGCGTCGTCCAGCGAAGGACTCACCTGAACCACTTCGATTTGCTGGGATTGAAGTAAATTCTGTAATGCCGGACCGGGATACTCGTCCGTAAACAGAGCGGTAATCTGTGACACATTGCCGATCTCAACCGCCGCAGAAGCATGGTATTTCGTATGATCGGCGGCCAGTAGAATATGTCGCGAGTGGGCCATCATGGTTTTCACTACGCTGGCTTCGTTGACATCAAACTCCAGTAACGCGCCATCGCTCTCTATCGCGCCTACGCTGGTGACGAGATAGTCCGCCCGGAACCCCGCCACAAACGCCGCCGCGGATGGCCCGATAATGCCGCTATTATGCGGACGCAGCGTGCCGCCAGGCACCATCACTTCAAAACGAGGGTTATTATAAAGAATGTGCGCGACGCGCAGGCTATTGGTGATAATGCGCAGATGATTATGGTTGAGCAGCGCGCGCGCCACCTGCTCAACCGTCGTTCCAATCGTGATAAATATCGTGGAGCCATCCGGAATATAGTCAGCCACGGCTTCCGCAATGGCTTTTTTCTCTTGCGTCCAGGAGACCTCTCGCTGCTCAAAGGCGGTATTGACCACACTGGACGCTCTGCCGGCGCCGCCGTGATGACGCGTAATCAGCCCCTGCTCGCTTAATTTACGAATATCGCGGCGAACCGTCTGGGTAGAGACCTCCAACAAACTGGCTAACTCATCGATATTCATATAGCCGCGCTCATCAATAAGCATTAACAGCCGATCGTGTCGCGGATTACCGGTCAGTTCGGTAAGACTCATGAGCATTCCTCTAAAAGCTTCCTACTGCTCATATTATACAAAAAGTGACAAGAAAGATCGGGTTTGCTCACAATCAGGGATACCCGCCCGGCCACTTGGGCGCGTACACTTCAGCGCGGCAACGCCGCTGGCGAATCTGACAGCCTCTTCGATGGCGTATCCGCTTGCCAGGCCAAATGCCAGTGCGCCATGAAAAACATCGCCCGCGCCGGTAGTATCCACCACCTCCACGGTAAAACCCGGTTGGTGGCGTACCGCCGCTTTTTCCAACCAGTTGCAGCCTTCACTGCCTCGCGTGACATAGACATGTCCATTTGTGAGCATTTGTGCTTTTTTTAGCGCATCAATGGCTTCGCTCATCCCCGTCAGGCGTGCCAGCCCTGGCTCGGAGAAGGCGGCGTGGTCGCTTAACGCCACCAGCTCACTAATATCCTGCGGCGTAATATCGCCATCAAGAACAGTCATGACGCCAGCCTGACGCGCCAGCGTAAACGCCTGTTTTGCGCCGTCATGCCAGCGCACATCCGCCAACACCACATCCCACTGCGAAAAATCGATGTCGTTAAGCCAGCCGGCGTCAGGCAATAAATCCGGGCTGGGATAATTAACGATAATCCGCTCTCCTTTGGCATCCACCATAATCGCTGACTGCGACGACATGGCCTGCGTGTAGCGGCGGGTATAGCGGGTATTTACCCCCAGGGATTCCAGTTCCGCCAGCAGGCTGTTTCCGGTGTCGTCATCGCCCACACGGCCAATAAAGTCCACCTGCGCGCCCAATTTCGCCGCAGCCACGGCAGCGGTCGCCGCAGGCCCGCCGCCCACTTCCGTATAGCGCTTCGCCACATATTTACCCCCTTCTGTCGGTAATCCTTCCACGTAATAGATGCGATCCATCACGGTAATACCTACACAAGCAATACGAACCATGGTCATTCCTCAAGCATTTTCGATGTGCTCATTTTAATTTCACGAAATGTTTAAAAAGTGACGGCTGTCAATTTTTTGACTATAAATTACAAATACGATCACAAACAGACAGAAAAAGGCTCATTAATGACAAAAAATGACACCACCGTGTTCAGGAGAACGATATGGCAGTTATAGCATTTATCGGGTTGGGACAGATGGGCTCTCCTATGGCGAGCAATCTGCTAAAGCAGGGCCATCAACTCAGCGTCTTCGATGTTAATCCCGACGCCGTACAGCGTCTGGTAGACAAAGGCGCGCAACCTGCAAGCAGCCCGGCTCAGGCAACCATCGGCGCTGAATTTGTTATCACCATGCTCCCGAACGGCGATCTGGTTCGTTCCGTTTTGTTTGGCGAGCAAGGCGTTTGTGAAACCCTTTCCCGTGAAGCGCTGGTCATTGATATGTCCACTATTCATCCGTTGCAAACCGATAAGCTGATTGCCGACATGCAGAGCAAAGGGTTCAGCATGATGGATGTGCCGGTAGGCCGGACATCCGACAACGCGATTACCGGCACATTGTTGCTGCTGGCAGGCGGTACGGCGGAGCAAGTAGAGCGCGCTACCCCTGTTCTGATGGCGATGGGTAATGAGCTGGTCAACACCGGCGGCCCGGGAATGGGTATTCGCGTAAAACTGATCAACAACTACATGAGTATTGCGCTAAATGCGCTCTCCGCCGAAGCCGCCGTGCTGTGTGAAGCGCTGGGGCTTTCCTTCGACGTGGCTTTAAAAGTGATGAGCGGCACTGCCGCAGGCAAAGGGCATTTCACCACCACCTGGCCGAATAAAGTGATGAAAGGGGATCTGTCTCCCGCCTTCATGATCGATCTGGCGCACAAAGATCTTGGCATCGCGTTGGATGTCGCCAATCAACTGCACGTACCGATGCCGCTCGGTGCCGCCTCCCGGGAAGTTTATAACCTGGCGCGGGCCGCAGGCCGCGGTCGGGAAGACTGGAGCGCCATCCTGGAACAGGTGCGCATCAGCGCCGGGCTGACCGCCAACGTAAAAAAGTAACGACTGTATAAAGGAAAATTGAATGAACAACTACACCATCAAAGACATTACGCGAGCGTCCGGCGGGTTTGCCATGCTGGCTGTCGATCAGCGCGAGGCGATGCGTTTAATGTTTGCTGCTGCTGGTGCGAAAACACCCGTTGCCGATAGCGTGCTGACGGATTTCAAAGTGAATGCGGCGAAAATTCTTTCCCCGTATGCCTCTGCCGTTCTGCTGGATCAGCAGTTCTGTTATCGCCAGGCCGTAGAACAAAACGCGGTCGCTAAAAGCTGCGCCATGATCGTCGCGGCGGATGATTTCATCCCGGGCAACGGTATTCCCGTTGATAACGTTGTCATTGATAAAAAAATTAATGCGCAGGCGGTAAAACGGGATGGCGCGAAAGCCTTAAAACTGTTGGTGCTGTGGCGCAGCGACGAAGACGCGCAGCAGCGTCTGGATATGGTCAAAGAATTCAATGAATTATGTCACTCCAATGGTTTGCTGAGCATTATCGAACCGGTTGTACGCCCGCCGCGCTGCGGCGACAAGTTCGATCGCGAGCAGGCGATTATCGATGCGGCCAAAGAGCTGGGCGACAGCGGCGCCGATCTTTACAAAGTTGAAATGCCGCTCTACGGCAAAGGCGCGCGTTCCGATCTTCTTACCGCCTCACAACGCCTGAATGGGCATATCAATATGCCGTGGGTCATCCTCTCTTCCGGTGTGGACGAAAAACTGTTCCCTCGCGCGGTCAGGGTCGCCATGGAAGCTGGCGCATCCGGGTTCCTGGCGGGACGCGCGGTCTGGTCATCAGTGATTGGTTTACCGGATACCGAGCTGATGCTACGTGATGTTTCCGCGCCTAAATTGCAACGTCTGGGCGAGATCGTCGATGAAATGATGGCAAAACGTCGTTAATACGAGGATGAAAGAATGAAATGGTTTAACACGTTGAGCCACAACCGCTGGCTGGAGCAGGAAACCGACCGCATCTTTAATTTCGGTAAAAACGCCGTGGTGCCGACAGGCTTCGGCTGGCTGGGAAATAAAGGGCAAATCAAAGAAGAGATGGGCACCCATCTTTGGATCACGGCGCGTATGTTGCACGTTTATTCCGTGGCGGCGTCGATGGGCCGACCGGGCGCTTATGATCTGGTCGATCACGGTATCAAAGCCATGAACGGCGCGCTGCGCGATAAAAAATACGGCGGCTGGTATGCCTGCGTTAACGATCAGGGCGTGGTGGATGCCTCTAAGCAGGGTTATCAACACTTCTTCGCCCTGCTGGGCGCGGCCAGCGCCGTCACTACCGGGCATCCTGAAGCCAGAGAATTGCTGGATTACACCATAGAAGTGATTGAGAAATACTTCTGGAGTGAAGAAGAGCAGATGTGCCTGGAGTCCTGGGACGAAGCCTTTAGCAAAACCGAAGACTACCGTGGCGGCAACGCCAATATGCACGCCGTCGAAGCGTTCCTGATTGTTTATGACGTTACCCATGACAAAAAATGGCTGGATCGCGCGCTGCGTATCGCGTCGGTAATTATTCATGATGTGGCGCGCAACGGTGATTACCGCGTCAATGAACACTTCGATTCACAGTGGAACCCTATCCGCGACTACAACAAAGATAATCCTGCCCACCGTTTCCGCGCCTACGGCGGTACGCCAGGTCACTGGATTGAGTGGGGCCGTCTGATGCTCCATCTCCATGCTGCGCTGGAGGCCCGCTTCGAAACGCCACCCGCCTGGCTGCTGGAAGACGCGAAAGGTCTGTTCCATGCCACTATCCGCGACGCCTGGGCGCCAGATGGCGCAGACGGCTTTGTCTACTCAGTCGACTGGGACGGTAAACCTATCGTACGTGAACGCGTGCGCTGGCCGATTGTGGAAGCGATGGGTACGGCCTACGCCCTCTACACCCTGACGGGCGATAGCCAGTATGAAGAGTGGTATCAGAAATGGTGGGACTACTGCATTAAGTACCTGATGGACTATGAAAATGGTTCCTGGTGGCAAGAGCTGGACGCCGATAACAAAGTGACCACCAAAGTGTGGGACGGCAAGCAAGATATTTACCATCTGCTGCACTGCCTGGTCATTCCTCGTCTGCCACTGGCGCCAGGCCTGGCTCCAGCGGTCGCGGCGGGTCTCCTGGATATCAACGCGAAATAGGTCATGAGGATGGCAGCCATGCACAGCGGTGGAAAAACTATTCAGCTTAATGCGGGCCATTACCAGGCGAAAATCGTCACGGTTGGCGCAGGTCTGGCGGAACTGACCCATCATGGACGCCATGTGGTCATCCCGCATAAACCGGAAGAAATACCCATGGCGCATCTGGGGAAAGTATTGATTCCCTGGCCCAATCGCGTGACAAATGGCTGCTACTCCTATAACGGCAAGGTTTTCCAGCTTGCCGTTAACGACCCGGTTTCGCAGACCGCCATTCACGGTCTGTTAGCCTGGCGAGACTGGCAGATTAATTATCAGTCGGCGACGGAAGCGTCGCTAACGATTTTTCTGCCGCCCTCTTACGGCTATCCCTTTGCGTTGATATCGGAAGTAATTTATCGGTTAGATGCCGCCAGTGGGCTGCGCGTATTGATTCGTACGCAAAACATTGGCGATGAATCAGCCCCTTATGGCGCGGGCGCACATCCTTATTTGACTTGTAATCTACAAAGCATCGATAGCTGTGTATTAACACTGCCTGCAAGCGAAGAATTGCCCGCAGGCAGGGATTTTTCCGCATCATGCCTGCTCGGCGAAACGCGCCTTGATCATGCGGTTAAGACCGCGACTACCCCGGCTGAGTGGGAGGTCAGACTTACCAGCCCAACGCAGAACATGTCTACATTTTTACGCAGCAACCAACCCTGGCTACAGATCTATACCGGCGAAAAACTCAGCCGAAAAGGTCTCGCGGTAGAGCCTATGAGCTGCCCGCCCGATGCATTTAATTCCGGGATCGCACTGATTCATCTTGCCCCAAAAGCGATCCATCAACTGCATTTTTCCATCGGCTGCGACTAGCCCAAATGGATTACCGAATTACCCTACATTCACGGAGATTACAATGAATTCTCTACCACAACGGTCAACCGATTTTGAACTGACAACATCACAGGATGGTTTTGCGCTTAGCTGGCAGCAGCGCCTGATTTTACGCCACAGCGCCGAAAACCCCTGTCTGTGGATTGGCGCGGGCGTTGCCGACATTGATATGTTTCGCGGCAACTTCAGCATCAAAGACAAACTTAACGAGAAGATTGCATTAACGGAGGCCACGGTCAGCGAGCTACCCGACGGCTGGCTGGTACAATTCAGCCGTGGCGCAACAATTAGCGCCACCCTTCGCATCTCCGCCGATGAGGCGGGACGCCTGACGTTGGATCTGCAAAACGACGACCTGAACCATAACCGTATCTGGTTACGCCTCGCAGCTAATCCAGACGACCATATCTACGGCTGCGGCGAACAGTTCTCTTATTTCGATTTGCGCGGCAAGCCGTTCCCGCTGTGGACCAGCGAACAGGGCGTTGGCCGTAATAAAACCAGCTATGTCACCTGGCAGGCAGACTGTAAAGAGAATGCCGGCGGCGACTATTACTGGACCTTCTTCCCGCAACCAACCTTTGTCAGCACGCAAAAATACTACTGCCACGTTGAAAATAGCTGTTATATGAATTTCGACTTCAGCGCGCCGGAGTATCACGAACTGGCGCTGTGGGAAGATAAAACTACGCTACGTTTTGAGTGTGCCGACACCTACATCGCCCTGCTGGAAAAACTGACTGCGCTGTTAGGCCGCCAGCCGGAGCTGCCGGACTGGGTTTACAACGGCGTCACGCTAGGCATTCAGGGCGGTACGGAAGTTTGCCAGCAAAAACTGGATACCATGCGCAACGCAGGCGTAAAAGTGAACGGTATTTGGGCGCAGGACTGGTCCGGTATCCGCATGACCTCCTTTGGCAAGCGCGTGATGTGGAACTGGAAGTGGAATAGCGACAACTATCCACAGCTGGATAGCCGGATCAAACAGTGGAAAGAAGAAGGCGTCCAGTTCCTCTCTTATATCAACCCATACGTCGCCAGTGATAAAGACCTCTGCGCTGAGGCGGCGAAACACGGCTATCTGGCGAAAAACGCCACGGGCGGCGACTATCTGGTCGAGTTTGGCGAATTCTATGGCGGCGTGGTCGATCTGACCAATCCTGAAGCTTACGACTGGTTCAAAGACGTCATCAAAAAGAACATGATCGCGCTCGGCTGCAGCGGCTGGATGGCGGATTTCGGCGAATATCTGCCGACCGACACGTATCTGCACAACGGCGTCAGCGCCGAGATCATGCATAACGCCTGGCCTGCGCTGTGGGCGAAATGTAACTACGAAGCGCTACAGGAGACCGGCAAACTCGGCGAGATCCTGTTCTTTATGCGTGCGGGTTACACCGGCAGTCAGAAATATTCCACCATGATGTGGGCAGGCGACCAGAACGTTGACTGGAGCCTTGATGATGGTCTGGCCTCGGTAGTGCCTGCGGCATTGTCGCTGGCGATGACCGGCCACGGTCTGCATCACAGCGATATCGGCGGCTACACCACCCTGTTTGACATGAAACGCAGCAAAGAGTTGCTGCTGCGCTGGTGCGATTTCAGCGCCTTTACGCCGATGATGCGCACCCATGAAGGCAACCGCCCCGGCGATAACTGGCAGTTCGACGGCGACGCGGAAACTATTGCCCACTTTGCCCGTATGACCACCGTCTTTACCACGCTGAAACCGTATCTCAAGCAGGCGGTGGCGCAAAACGCGGCTACCGGTCTGCCGGTCATGCGTCCGCTATTCCTGCACTACGAGAACGATGCCGCAACCTACACCCTGAAATATCAATATCTGCTCGGTCAGGATCTGCTGGTCGCGCCGGTTCACGAGCAGGGGCGTTGCGACTGGACGCTGTATCTGCCGGAAGATCACTGGGTGAATATCTGGACCGGCGAAGCTCACCACGGCGGTGAAATTACCGTGGATGCGCCCATTGGCAAGCCGCCGGTCTTCTATCGCGCGAAGAGCGAGTGGGCTTTACTTTTTGCTTCTTTACGGAATATCTAATACGGCTCGCCCGCAGGGAAACCTGCGGGCAGATGGAGAAGAATAATGAGTCAAACATCATCGAATCCGGCAACCCTACGCTTGCCGTTTAAAGAAAAACTTGCCTATGGACTGGGGGATTTAGGTTCCAATATCCTGTTAGATATCGGGACCCTCTATTTACTCAAATTTTATACCGATGTGCTGGGTTTACCAGGGACTTACGGCGGGATCATTTTCCTGATCGCCAAATTTTTCACCGCATTTACCGATATGGGTACCGGCATTATGCTCGACTCGCGGCGTAAAATTGGTCCGAAGGGCAAATTCCGCCCGTTCGTGCTTTACGCGGCATTTCCAGTAACGCTACTGGCGATTGCTAACTTTGTCGGCACACCGTTTGAGGTGACGGGAAAAACCGTCGTCGCAACGATACTGTTTATGCTGTACGGGCTGGTTTTCAGCATGATGAACTGCTCGTATGGCGCGATGGTGCCCGCGATTACCAAGAACCCGGATGAACGCGCCTCGCTTGCCGCGTGGCGTCAGGGCGGCGCCACTCTCGGCCTGCTGCTGTGTACCGTTGGCTTTGTGCCGGTCATGAACCTGATCGAAGGCAATGCCCAGCTCAGCTATATTTTCGCCGCCACGCTATTTTCATTGTTTGGCCTGCTATTTATGTGGCTGTGCTACGCCGGCGTTAAAGAGCGCTACGTCGAAGTGAAACCTGTCGATAACGCGCAAAAGCCCGGATTATTGCAGTCGTTCCGCGCCATCGCCGGTAACCGTCCGCTGTTTATTCTGTGTATCGCCAACCTTTGTACTCTCGGCGCCTTCAACGTCAAACTGGCGATTCAGGTTTATTACACACAGTACGTTCTTAACGACCCGATCCTCCTCTCCTGGATGGGCTTCTTTAGCATGGGCTGTATTTTTATCGGCGTCTTTTTGATGCCCGGCGCAGTAAGGCGTTTTGGCAAGAAGAAAGTCTATATCGGCGGGCTGTTAATATGGGTGGCGGGCGATCTGCTCAACTACTTCTTTGGCGGCGGCTCGGTCAGTTTTGTCGCCTTCTCCTGCCTGGCGTTCTTCGGTTCCGCCTTCGTCAACAGCCTGAACTGGGCGCTGGTTTCCGACACGGTGGAGTACGGTGAATGGCGCACCGGCGTCCGCTCGGAAGGGACGGTTTACACCGGCTTCACCTTCTTCCGTAAGGTCTCCCAGGCGCTGGCAGGGTTCTTCCCCGGCTGGATGCTGACGCAAATCGGTTATATCCCGAATGTGGTGCAATCGGCAGGCACCGTCGAAGGCCTACGCCAGTTGATCTTTATTTATCCTTGCGTGCTGGCGGTCATCACCATTATTGCGATGGGCTGTTTCTACAACCTCAACGAGAAGATGTACGTGCGAATTGTGGAAGAGATTGAGGCCCGGAAACATACGGTTTAACAACAATAAAATATAACGCCCTGCGGGGCGTTTTGAGAGGCGATTATGTCTAATCATGATCCGCTAACGCTAAAGTTGAGCCTGCGGGAAAAATGCGCCTATGGCGTGGGCGATTTCGGCTCAAATCTGATGCTGTGTATCGGTACGCTGTATCTACTGAAGTTTTATACCGATGAACTCGGGATGCCTGCATATTACGGTGGAATTATCTTTCTGGTGGCGAAATTCTTCACCGCTTTTACCGATATGCTCACCGGCGTATTGCTGGACTCACGCCGTAATATTGGCGCAAAAGGAAAGTTTCGGCCTTTTATTCTGTATGCGTCATTTCCGGTCGCTCTGGTTGCTACTGCGCAATTCTTTGCCACTCACTTTACTTTACCCGTTAAAACAGCCTTCGCGACGGTGCTGTTTATGTTGTTCGGTCTGTTCTACAGCCTGATGAACTGCTCATACGGCGCGATGGTACCCGCTATTACCAAAAATCCGCATGAGCGCGCCCAGCTCGCCGCATGGCGACAAGGCGGTGCTACCATTGGCCTTCTTCTTTGTACCGTAGGTTTTATGCCCATTCAGGCGCTGTTTACCCGTTCCCCTTCGCTGGGTTATCTGATTGCAGCAGTCATTTTTTCGGTCTGCGGGCTGTTCAGCATGTGGTGGTGCTTTAGCGGGGTGAAAGAACGGTATATCGAAACCGTGCCTGACACGCATAAACCCAGCATATTGAAATCCTTCTGCGCGATTTTTCGTAATCCGCCGCTGCTGGTGCTCTGCGTCGCCAATTTGTGCACGCTGGCCGCCTTTAATATCAAGCTGGCCATTCAGGTTTATTACACTCAGTACGTGCTGAACGATATTCATTTGTTGTCATGGATGGGTTTTTTCAGCATGGGCTGTATCCTGATTGGTGTTTTATTAGTACCTGCTGCGGTAAAACGCTTCGGGAAAAAACAGGTTTATCTTGGTGGTCTGATATTGTGGGCCGTTGGCGATATCCTGAATTTTATCTGGGGTGGAACGTCATTCCTGTTTGTTATTTTCTCTTGTATC
Source organism: Salmonella sp. A7 (assembly GCF_020181675.1). Classification (NCBI taxonomy): domain Bacteria; kingdom Pseudomonadati; phylum Pseudomonadota; class Gammaproteobacteria; order Enterobacterales; family Enterobacteriaceae; genus Salmonella; species Salmonella sp. A7. Next base: position 4,479,339 of record NZ_CP084001.1, read on the forward strand.
GCCTTCTTCGGTACCGCTTTCGTCAACAGCCTGAACTGGGCGCTGGTTCCGGATACGGTTGACTACGGTGAATGGAAAACGGGTATTCGCGCTGAAGGCTCGGTGTATACGGGTTATACCTTTTCCCGCAAAATTTCCGCTGCGCTTGCTGGCTTTTTGCCAGGTATTATGCTGACGCAAATCGGTTATATCCCCAACATAGCTCAAAGTGACACCACGTTGCTTGGTTTGCGTCAGCTCATTTTTTTATGGCCTTGCGGTCTTGCCATTATCGCAGCACTAACGATGGGCTTTTTTTATAAGCTCAATGAACAACGTTTCGCTTTTATTATCGAGGAAATTGCCCAACGAAAGAAAACAGGTAATCAAATTGTCGCGACTAATAATAAACAAAGTATTTCTACTGTAAATAATTAAACGACGCTTGCCGCTTTATCCATCCCGATGGATGGCGGCTTCCCTATATTTGAAAAATGGATTTATTATGAAATCTCTGAATACTCTAGTGATATTAACTTCAGTAATATCCACCTCTGTTTTTGCTGGCGCTTATGTAGAAAACCGTGAGGCCTATAACCTGGCGTCTGACCAAATGGAGTTTATGCTGCGCGTCGGCTATAACTCCGATATGGGGGCCGGAATTATGTTGACCAATACCTATACGCTACAGCGTGATGATGAATTAAAGCACGGTTATAATGAGATTGAGGGCTGGTATCCGTTATTTAAACCTACAGATAAATTAACCATTCAGCCAGGGGGGTTAATAAACGACAAAAGCATTGGTTCCGGCGGCGCCGTCTATCTGGATGTTAACTATAAATTTACCCCGTGGTTTAATCTTACGGTACGTAACCGATATAATCACAATAATTATAGTTCAACCGATTTGAATGGCGAACTGGATAATAATGACAGCTATGAAATCGGTAACTATTGGAATTTTACCATTACCGATAAATTTTCTTATACCTTTGAACCACACTATTTTTATAACGTTAATGATTTTAATAGTAGTAATGGTACGAAGCATCATTGGGAAATCACTAATACCTTCCGTTATCGTATCAATGAACACTGGTTGCCCTACTTTGAATTACGCTGGTTAGATCGTAACGTGGGCCCCTACCATAGAGAGCAAAACCAGATTCGTATCGGGGCGAAGTATTTCTTCTGATATTATTGCCTCTATTTTCCGAATCTGCATCACAGCGGGTAGTTGTTCTGCCCGCTCATTCATCCTGAATCAGACTCCCGATATCCTGCCCCTAAGCGCCATGATAATATTCACAAAGCGTTTTACCGTATTCATGCTTATAGAGAAGGGAAACAAATGAATAAGCGATTTAATATTGATTGGGACAATGAATTAACCCAGGAACAGCTCATTAATTTGATTTTAACCGATGAAGATCTGCCAAAGCTTCGCTCGCTGACCATTGGTAACTGGGGTGATTGTTGGGAAGACGAAACCTGCCAGCCTATTATTGATATGATTGTGGAGAACGCCCCCCGCTTTGCTCACCTGGAATCACTGTTTATCGGTGATATGGAGAGCGAAGACTGCGAGATCTCCTGGATTAAACAAGGTGACTATTCCAGGCTCTATGCGGCGTTACCCAATCTGAAAGAACTGATTATTAAAGGCGCGTCGGATCTGCGACTGGGCGCTATACATCATGAGAAACTGGAGCACCTGGAAATCATTTCCGGCGGCATCCCTTCTAACGTACTTGCCGAACTACAAAATGCGCAGCTCCCTGCATTAAAAACGCTGAAGCTCTTCCTGGGCGTAGAGGAATACGGTTTTGACGGTTCGCTGGATAACGTGATGGCGCTGGCATCCAAAGATCTTTTCCCTCAGCTCACCCATCTGGGGTTGATGAATAGCGAAGAGCAGGATGGTATCGTCCGCCGGGTGCTGGAAAGTAATATCCTGCCGCAGCTTAACGTGCTGGAACTCTCATGCGGTACCTTAACGGACAACGGCGCAGAGGCGCTGCTGGAGCATAAAGACCGAATTGCGCATCTGGAAACACTCGATCTCCACCACCACTATTTGACGCCGGAGATGCAGGAAAAGCTAAAAGCCACACTGCCGATAAACCTGAATCTTTCAGAAGCTCTGGAGCCTGAAGATTACGATGGCGATATTTATATGAATGCGATGTACACCGAGTGATTGTGTTGGGGAATGTGCACATTCCCCTACTCACCGATAAAGGGATTTATTGTGATTACGCTCATTGGCCCCCGTCAGAGCAAGCGCACGCATTATTTTATGCAGGCTACCGCCGTACTTGGGGAATCCGTCACGGTGCTGACTCATCCGCACGCGCTGGACGCTTCGCTGACCTCTGGCATCGTTAAAATCGACCCGCCAGTACACAGTGAAACTGACATCCGCAAAATAAACGCGATCGGTCTGGACTATATCCATTTTTTGCAGAACATGGCGGCGCGTCCTGACGTCACCTGGCTTAACCATCCGGCGGGCCTCATTCACCTGTTGGATAAAAAACGCTGCAAGCGGCGCTTACTGGAACACGGCATCCCCACGCCGCCGTTGGTAGCGGAAGACGTAAAAAGTTTTGCACAGCTCACCGCCATCATGGAGGAAAAAAGGGTCGCCAGCGTGTTCATTAAGCCCTCGCTGGGTTCTGGCGCGGCGGGAGTTATCGCTTTGCGCCGCCATCCTGACGGCATAAAGCAGGTGCTTTACAGCGCGATTGCCATATCAGGACAACAGCTATTTAACAGCAAAAAAATCCAACAGTATCGTCAAAAAGAAGATATCCAGCTCATTATTGATGGCGTTCTTCAGCAGGAAAACCTCGTCGAACAGTGGCTGCCCAAAGCCAGCGTAAAGCATAAAACCTATGATTTACGTATCGTCTGTCTGGATGGCGAAATTATCTGGCGAGTGGTCAGAACCTCCTCGCAGCCCATTACTAACTTACATCTGCAAAACCAGGCTTACCGCTTCGAAAGTCTGGAGTTATCTGCCGCAAAAGTGACTGAGATCGATACGCTCTGTCAAAATGCCATGCGGCTTTTTCCTGACATTCGCTTAGCGGGTATTGATGTTTTACTTACTACCAGCCTGACGCCGTATATTATTGAAATTAATGGCCAGGGTGATTTGATTTATCAGGATGCGCAGCAGAACAATCTAATTTATCAGGCGCAAATCCGGGCCATGAGGAAGCAAAATGTATAATTCAATGGATGAAGTCCCCGTCTCGCTGCACGCGTCGATTGACACCGGCGATGGCGAACTCGATATGAATGCGCTAATTAGTAATAACGCTCATATTCTTTTTATTGTGCTGGACTCGTTACGCTACGATATTGCGCTTCAGGAACAAACCGCCGGAAATACGCCCAACCTTAATCATTATGGACAATGGACGAAATGCGAGGCGGCCGGTAATTTTACCTGGCCTTCGCATCACGCCATGTTTTCAGGTTTTATGCCAAAACCTATTGATGATACCGTTAATCAGACCATGCTGTTTTTCCCAAAAGATATCGGACTTGGTCGTAAAGGGCCGGAAAATGCATTTGCCTTTGATGACGCAACATGGATAAAAAGTCTGGAAAATAAAGGCTACCAGACCATCTGTATTGGCGGCGTCTCTTTCTTTAATAACCGCTCCGGCATGGGAAAAGTGTTCCCGTCAATGTTTAAAGAGAGTTACTGGCATCCACGCTTTGCCTGTACGGTTAAAGAAAGTATGGATAACCAGATCCATTATATCCAGAAAATCATGGCCGAGCGTGCTGGCAGCCAACCGGTCATGATGTATATCAATATCGATACGATTCATTATCCTAACCATTTTTACGTGGAGGGCGCGGCCCCTGGCGATACCGTTGAGACCCATGCCGCCGCGCTACGCTATATCGACGCCCGCATCGACGGATTACTGAACATTTTCCGCCAAACCGGCGGCGAAACGTTCGTTATTGTCTGTTCCGATCACGGTACCTGCTATGGCGAAGACGGGAAATATTTCCATAGTTTTAACCATCCGATCGTTAATACCGTTCCCTATATGCATTTCTTGCTGAGCTGTAATCATTAATATGAATAACAATGATATTTATCGTCAGTATATGTACAGTTATCCGCATAAGACGGCTTATCGGGAGCTGGAGAACGTCAGCTTTAGCGAAGTAAAACCGCGCATTTACGAGCACGACACACATCTGTATGTTCATATGCCCTTTTGTCAAAGTCGCTGCGGGTTCTGTAATTTATTTACCTGCACAGGCGCAGATAATACGTTCATTGATAGCTATATCGATGCGATTATTACCCAGGGCCGACAAATGGCGCTGGCGCCCGTCCACTGGGCAAGCTTTACCGTAGGCGGCGGCACGCCTCTGCTATTAAACATTGCGCAATTAGAAAAGTTATTTTTTTCCGTCTTTGAGGTGCTCAATGTTGACTGGAATATTTATAAAACAATTGAAACTTCCCCTACGGATACCACAGCAGAAAAGTAGCGCTATTAAACGCCTTTTCCGTTAATCGCGTCAGTATTGGCGTACAAAGTTTTCATGATAGCGAGTTACATACGCTGCATCGCCGCCACAATGCCGCCAGCGCGCACCAGGCGCTGGAGTGGCTAAAGGCGGGTCATTTTCCATCACTCAATATTGATATTATTTACGGCATTCCCGGCCAGACTCACGCAAGCCTGACGGAATCGTTACATCAGGCGCTCGTTTATCAACCGGAAGAGCTGTTTCTTTATCCGCTTTATAATATGCCTCGCCAGGAAAATATGCATAGCTACTACGTTGTAGCCCGCGATCTTTTACGCAACGCGGGCTACACCCAAACGTCCATGCGCCGTTTCGTCCTTAATCCAGCGCCATCCGCTGCGGCGGAAAGCTGCGGATTTGAAAACTCACTGGCGCTCGGCGCGGGCGGCAGAAGTTATCTTGGCAATCTGCATTACTGTTCGCCGTGGTCGTCGAACCTGCAAACATCACGAAAAATCATTCAGGCGTTTATCGACAGCGCGGATAAAACCGTCATTAATCACGGTTATCTGCTCCCCCCTGATGAAATGAAACGCCGCTTTATCATTAAAAATCTATTTTTCTGGCAGGGACTTTCTCTTAGCGATTATCAGCAATATTTTGCCAGCGATGCGCTAAGGGATTTCCCCGACCTGGAACTCTTCATACGGCAGGGCTACTGTTATCAGAATGGCAGTCGCCTCCGGCTAACGGAGACCGGTATGGCATTATCCGATTGCCTTGCTCCTGTGTTCGTTTCGCCTGAGGTGATGCTACGGGAGAATCGGCAGAGATGAGCATCCCCGCCCTGCGCGATATTCACACGCTGTTTTATCGCGGCTATCTTAAATCGTGTAATTATCATTGCGGCTATTGCCCGTTCCATAAACACGCCCGTAACGATAAAAAACGCGACGAAGCCGCGCTATGGCGTATGGTTGACCATTTGCCTCTTTTAGGTACGCCGTTGAATGTGATGATTACGCCTTATGGCGAGGCGCTACGCTTGCGTTATTACATGGCGGCGCTGGCAGAAATTAGCCGCTATCCTCATGTTCAGGCGGTCGGCATACAAACTAACGCCTCTTTTTCGTTAATGTCATTGCTGGAGTCATTTCATGCTGGCGGCGGAGATATCTCAAAGCTTCGGTTATGGTGTTCTTTTCATCCCTCACAAATTACCGCTGAGCGCTTTCTCCAGCAGTGTTTAGCGCTCTCTGCCGCCGGAATAACCTGGTGCGCGGGGGCTGTCGCCAGTATGAAAGATATCGACCAGTTTCGTTGGCTACGCCAGCAGTTGCCTGACCAGAATTATTTTTGGTTTAACGCCAACGAGTGTGCCAATACCCGGCATACCGTTGAGGAAACCATCGCCTTCGGCGAACTCGATCCGCTGTATGTGATTGAAACGCAGCAGTGGCCAGCGCAGCTGGATATCTGTACCGCAGGAAGAAAAAGTATTTTTATGAATGCAGAAGGCGATCTTTTTGCTTGTCATATCAGCAAAATTAAAATGGGTAATTTATATCAGCAACGGCTTAATTCTCCCGCCTGCCAGGCAAAACAATGCCACTGTTTTCTCGCTTATCAGCACCGTCTCGATATTCCATTGCTGAATCACCTGGATGCCTCACGCTGTTTTAGGATCGGACGCTCATGCGATATCGTTTAATCGCTTTTGATCTTGATGGAACGCTGCTAAACCGTAATAAGCAAATTCTGCCAGAGTCGCTAACCGCTATCCGTCAGATTCAGGACATGGGCTGCCGAATAATGCTTGTCACCGGTCGCTCTCATCGTGAAGCCTATGCGTATTATCAAACGCTGGCGCTCACCGAACCGATGATCTGTTGTAACGGAAGCTATATTTATCAACCGGCTCAACAGCAGATCCTTGATCCGCTGCCGCTGACGCACTTACAAACGGAAAAAATACTGGCGCGGGTATATCCGCTTAAACCGACAATTCGTGCTGATGATAAAATAATCTTTCAGGCTGATGAGCTAAGCAGTAGGGAGAATATTTGGCAAATCAGCATCGTTCATCGGCACATAAAACAACTACAAAATATTGCTGAGTTTATACAGCATGAATTACAGCTAAGCTGTACCTGGTCCTGGCATCATCAACTGGATATTCTCCAGAAGGGGTGTAGCAAAGGGCAAAGCCTCGCCAGATATGCACAGCAACAGCATATCGCAATGCGCGAAGTGATGGCGTTTGGCGATAATGATAACGATGCGGAAATGCTACGTTTAGCCGGATTGGGCGTAGCGATGGGGAATGCCAGCGCCCGGGCAAAGGTTTATGCGGACAGCGTCATTGGTCGGCATAATACGCCAGCGATTGCTGATTTTTTGGCAACCTTATCCCTTTCTCAACGTGAATAAAAAAACCCCGCCGAGCTTTCATTTCGGCAGGGTTTTTATCCGTAAGAACGTTAATTACTCTTCTTTCTGACCACGGTTCGCACGGCGGCGATCGTTTTCCGTCAGGTGACGTTTACGGATACGGATAGAGGTTGGGGTGACTTCTACCAGTTCGTCGTCATCAATGAACTCCAGCGCTTGCTCAAGGCTCATTTTAATTGGCGGAACCAGAATCACCGCTTCATCCGTACCAGACGCACGCATGTTGGTCAGCTTCTTACCGGTCAGGCAGTTTACCGTCAGGTCGTTGGAGCGACTGTGAATACCAATAATCTGGCCTTCGTAAACTTCCGCGCCGTGACCCAGGAACAGCTTACCGCGATCCTGCAAACCGAACAGCGCAAACGCCACCGCTTTACCCTGACCGTTGGAGATCAGTACGCCGTTCTGACGCTGACCCACTTCACCCGGACGAATATCGTCGTAATGGCTGAAGGTGGAGTACAGCAGACCCGTACCGGAAGTCATGGTCATGAATTCTGAACGGAAACCAATCAGCCCACGGCTTGGGATCACGTAGTCGAGACGTACGCGGCCTTTACCGTCCGGATTCATGTTTTTCAGGTCGCCTTTACGCTCGCCCAGCGCCTGCATGACAGACCCCTGGTGCTGCTCTTCGACGTCCAGCGTCACGTTTTCGTACGGCTCTTGTTTACGACCGTCGATTTCACGGAAGATAACTTTCGGACGGGAAACCGCCAGTTCGAAACCTTCACGACGCATATTTTCAATCAGCACGGACAGGTGCAGTTCGCCACGACCGGATACACGGAACGCATCCGCATCTTCGGTTTCTTCAACGCGCAGCGCCACGTTATGCACCAGCTCTTTGTTCAGACGGTCAAGAATCTGACGAGAAGTCACAAACTTACCTTCTTTACCGCAGAACGGCGAGGTGTTAACGCAGAAGAACATAGACACGGTCGGCTCATCAACGGACAGCGCCGGCAGCGCTTCAACGTTCTGCGGGTCGCAGATGGTGTCGGAAATGTTCAGCTCGCCCAGACCGGTGATCGCAATGATATCGCCCGCTTCGGCGATATCGCTGTCGATACGCTCCAGACCCAGATGCGTCAGCACTTTACCTACTTTCGCGTTACGGGTTTTCCCTTCACTATCGATGATAGTGACCTGCTGGTTCGGCTTCACTTTGCCGCGTTTGATACGGCCGATGCCGATAACGCCAACGTAGTTGTTGTAGTCCAGCTGGGAGATCTGCATCTGCAACGGACCATCGAGGTCAACGTCCGGCGCCGGAACATGATCAATGATCGCCTGATACAGCGGGGTCATGTCTTCCGCCATATCTTCGTGGTCCAGACCCGCGATACCGTTCAGCGCCGAAGCGTAGATGATCGGGAAGTCCAGCTGTTCGTCGGTCGCGTCGAGGTTAACAAACAGGTCGAATACCTGGTCAACAACCCAGTCAGGGCGCGCGCCAGGACGGTCAACCTTGTTGATAACCACAATAGGTTTCAGGCCATGAGCAAAGGCTTTTTTGGTCACGAAGCGCGTTTGCGGCATCGGGCCGTCAAATGCGTCAACCACCAGCAGCACAGAGTCAACCATGGACATGACGCGCTCTACTTCACCACCGAAGTCAGCGTGCCCGGGAGTATCAACGATGTTGATACGGTAATCATTCCATTTAATAGCGGTGTTTTTAGCGAGGATAGTAATACCACGCTCTTTCTCCAAATCGTTGGAGTCCATCACTCGCTCTTGAGTTTCGGCACGCGCGTCGAACGTACCGGATTGCTGGAGCAGCTTATCAACCAGGGTAGTTTTACCATGGTCAACGTGCGCGATGATGGCGATGTTACGCAAATTTTCGATCACAACTTTGCCTCAGGCATTAGAAATAGCGCGTTATTGTACACGGATTAATCGCACTACAAAACAGGATCACAAACATCCTCCGCAAACAAGTATTGCAGAGTCTCTTTGTGATCGCTTTCACGGAGCGTTAAAAGGGTGGCTTGCGTTCTATTGCACCAATGTGGTGCTTAATGTTCACATTGAAGCACTATTTTGGTGCAACATAGTCACCGTGGTGCAGCCCTTTTGCACGATGGTGCGCATGATAACGCCTTTTGGGGGCAATGTGAAAGTTGGCACAGATTTCGCTTTATATTTTTACGGCGACACGGCCAGCAGAATTGAAGATCTCGTTACCACGACGACCGACCATGACCAATCCGGGAGAGTACAAGTATGTCCGCTGAACACGTTTTGACGATGCTGAACGAGCACGAAGTGAAGTTTGTCGATCTGCGCTTCACCGATACCAAAGGCAAAGAACAGCACGTCACGATTCCTGCTCATCAGGTAAATGCCGAATTCTTTGAAGAAGGCAAAATGTTTGACGGCTCCTCTATCGGCGGCTGGAAAGGCATTAACGAATCCGACATGGTGCTGATGCCAGACGCATCCACCGCAGTGATTGACCCGTTCTTCGCGGACTCTACCCTGATTATCCGTTGCGACATCCTGGAGCCTGGCACTCTGCAAGGTTATGACCGTGACCCACGTTCCATCGCAAAACGTGCGGAAGACTACCTGCGCGCGACCGGTATCGCCGATACCGTCCTGTTTGGGCCGGAACCTGAATTCTTCCTGTTCGACGACATCCGCTTCGGCGCATCTATCTCCGGCTCACATGTGGCGATTGACGATATTGAAGGCGCCTGGAACTCCTCTACCAAGTACGAAGGCGGCAACAAAGGCCATCGTCCGGGCGTGAAAGGCGGTTATTTCCCGGTTCCGCCAGTTGACTCCGCGCAGGATATCCGTTCTGAAATGTGTCTGGTCATGGAGCAGATGGGCCTGGTCGTTGAAGCGCACCACCACGAAGTAGCGACCGCAGGTCAGAACGAAGTGGCGACCCGCTTTAACACCATGACCAAAAAAGCCGACGAAATTCAGATTTACAAATATGTCGTACATAACGTGGCTCACCGCTTCGGTAAGACCGCGACCTTTATGCCAAAACCGATGTTCGGCGATAACGGTTCCGGTATGCACTGCCACATGTCGCTGGCGAAGAACGGCACCAACCTGTTCTCTGGCGACAAATATGCCGGTCTATCTGAGCAGGCGCTGTACTACATCGGCGGCGTCATCAAACACGCCAAAGCTATCAACGCCCTGGCGAACCCGACCACCAACTCCTACAAGCGTCTGGTCCCGGGTTACGAAGCGCCGGTGATGCTGGCCTACTCCGCCCGTAACCGTTCCGCCTCCATCCGTATTCCGGTGGTGGCGTCTCCGAAAGCGCGCCGTATCGAAGTTCGCTTCCCGGACCCGGCGGCTAACCCGTATCTGTGCTTTGCCGCCCTGCTGATGGCCGGTCTGGACGGGATTAAGAATAAGATTCACCCGGGCGAAGCCATGGACAAAAACCTGTATGACCTGCCGCCGGAAGAAGCGAAAGAGATCCCACAGGTAGCGGGTTCTCTGGAAGAAGCGCTGAACGCGCTGGACCTGGACCGCGAGTTCCTGAAAGCAGGCGGCGTGTTCACGGATGAAGCGATCGATGCGTATATTGCGCTGCGTCGCGAAGAAGATGACCGCGTGCGTATGACCCCGCACCCGGTAGAGTTTGAGCTGTACTACAGCGTTTAATCGTATATTAAAGATCCGACGAATTTCGCGTTGCTGCAAGGCGGCAACTGAGCACATCCCCAGGAGCATAGATAGCGATGAGACTGGGGTAAGCGAAGGCAGCCAACGCATCAGCAGCGTGAAAGGCGTCAGGAGTTTTTGAGTTGCCGTGGAAACTTTCAGCCCATCCCAGGATGGGCTTTTTTCTCCACCAACAATCTGATCTCACGCGCTTTTTAGTGGTAAAAAGCTATAATGCACTAAAATGGTGCAACCTTTTCCAGGAGACTGCTGAATGGCAAGCGGCATACAGCCCGATGCTGGGCAGATCCTCAATTCGTTAATCAACAGCGTGCTGGTGGTCGACGACGCGCTGGCAATCCATTACGCCAACCCTGCCGCGCAGCAGTTGCTCGCGCAAAGCTCACGCAAACTGTTCGGGACGCCGTTACCTGAACTGTTGAGCTATTTTTCGTTAAACATTGACCTGATGCGCGAAAGTTTAGCGGCAGGGCAAGGCTTTACCGATAACGAAGTGACGCTGGTGATTGATAGTCGCTCGCATATTCTCTCTTTGACCGCCCAACGTCTGCCCGACGATTTTATACTGCTCGAAATGGCACCGATGGATAACCAGCGTCGTCTGAGTCAGGAGCAGTTGCAGCACGCGCAGCAAATCGCCGCCCGCGATCTGGTGCGCGGTCTGGCGCACGAAATCAAAAATCCGCTCGGCGGCCTGCGCGGCGCGGCGCAGCTACTCAGCAAGGCGCTGCCCGACCCGGCGCTAACGGAATATACCAAAGTCATCATTGAACAGGCCGACAGACTACGCAACCTTGTCGATCGTTTGCTGGGGCCGCAGCACCCGGGAATGCACATTACCGAGAGCATACATAAAGTCGCGGAGCGCGTGGTGGCGCTGGTGTCGATGGAACTGCCGGATAATGTCCGGCTTATCCGCGATTACGACCCCAGTCTGCCAGAACTGCCGCATGACCCGGAACAAATTGAGCAAGTACTGCTGAATATTGTCCGCAATGCCTTGCAGGCGCTGGGGCCGGATGGCGGCGAAATTACGCTGCGTACCCGTACCGCCTTCCAGTTAACGCTGCATGGCGAACGCTATCGCCTGGCGGCGCGTATAGACGTTGAAGACAATGGGCCGGGCATTCCTCCCCATTTACAGGATACGCTGTTCTACCCGATGGTCAGCGGTCGCGAAGGCGGCACCGGGCTTGGGTTATCTATCGCCCGCAATCTTATCGATCAACACGCCGGCAAAATTGAATTTACCAGTTGGCCGGGGCATACCGAGTTTTCGGTTTACCTGCCGATTCGGAAATAGAGGTGTTTATGCAACGAGGAATAGTCTGGGTCGTCGATGATGATAGTTCCATCCGTTGGGTGCTTGAACGTGCTCTCGCCGGGGCAGGGTTGACCTGTACCACCTTTGAGAATGGTAATGAAGTACTGGCTGCGCTGGCCAGTAAAACGCCGGACGTCTTGCTGTCGGATATCCGAATGCCGGGAATGGACGGGCTGGCGCTATTAAAGCAGATTAAACAGCGTCACCCGATGCTTCCGGTCATCATTATGACCGCGCATTCCGATTTAGATGCCGCCGTGAGCGCCTATCAGCAGGGGGCGTTTGATTATCTGCCTAAACCGTTTGATATTGATGAAGCCGTCGCTCTGGTCGAGCGCGCGATTAGCCACTATCAGGAGCAGCAGCAACCGCGTAATATCGAGGTTAACGGCCCGACAACAGACATGATAGGCGAAGCGCCCGCCATGCAGGATGTGTTTCGCATTATTGGTCGGCTGTCGCGTTCTTCGATTAGCGTGTTGATTAACGGCGAATCAGGAACTGGTAAAGAACTGGTCGCCCATGCGCTTCACCGCCATAGCCCACGCGCCAAAGCGCCGTTTATCGCGCTCAATATGGCGGCCATCCCGAAAGATTTGATTGAATCCGAACTGTTTGGCCATGAGAAAGGCGCTTTTACCGGGGCGAATACCATCCGGCAGGGCCGTTTCGAGCAGGCTGACGGCGGCACGCTGTTTCTGGACGAAATTGGCGATATGCCGCTGGATGTCCAGACTCGTCTGTTACGCGTGCTGGCTGACGGACAGTTCTACCGCGTGGGCGGGTACGCGCCGGTAAAAGTGGATGTGCGCATTATCGCCGCCACCCACCAGAACCTCGAACGACGCGTTCAGGAAGGGAAATTCCGCGAAGACCTGTTCCACCGCCTGAACGTGATTCGTATCCATCTTCCGCCGTTGCGCGAGCGCCGTGAGGATATTCCGCGCCTGGCGCACCATTTTTTGCAGGTCGCCGCCCGTGAATTAGGCGTGGAAGCCAAATTATTACATCCGGAAACCGAAACGGCGTTAACGCGCCTGGCATGGCCTGGTAACGTGCGTCAGTTAGAAAATACCTGCCGCTGGCTCACCGTCATGGCCGCCGGACAGGAGGTATTGATCCAGGATTTACCTGGCGACCTGTTTGAAGCCTCGGCGCCGGATAGCCCGTCCCACCTGCCACCGGATAGCTGGGCTACATTACTGGCACAATGGGCGGACCGCGCCTTGCGATCCGGTCATCAAAACCTGCTTTCTGAAGCGCAGCCAGAACTGGAGAGAACGCTACTGACCACGGCGTTACGCCATACGCAGGGTCATAAACAGGAAGCCGCCAGGCTGCTCGGTTGGGGGCGAAACACCCTAACGCGGAAGTTGAAAGAGCTGGGAATGGAGTAAACATTACCCGCGAGTGTAAAGATTAATAATTGAGCGCAAAACGCTGCTATTTTGCGCTTTACTGTTCCGATGAGTTCAGTATGATCATGCCCGGCAAACGGGGGGATTCATTATGTTAGAATCTATTATTAATCTGGTATCGAGTGGAGCGGTCGACAGCCACACGCCACAAACTGCGCTAGCCGCCGTATTGTGTGCCGCGCTGGTGGGACTGTTCAGCTGACAATGTGCCGGATGGCGCTAATGCTTATCCGGCCTACAGGTTGTCGCAACGTGTAGGCCCGGTAAGCGCAGCGCCACCGGGCAACCCGGCTAAATGACGCGCGAGAACTGCTGCATCCGCGCTTTCTGGCGCAGATACGCGTCAAAGCACATGCAGATATTGCGGATCAGCAAACGACCTTTCGCCGTCACCTGAATTCCCTTCTCGCTAATATCCACCAGCCCATCTTTTGCCAGCGGCGACAGTAACTGCAAATCTTCGGCAAAATACTCAGCGAAATGCAAACCCCACTGTTGTTCGACAGCGTTAAAATCCAGGCGGAAGTTACAAATCAGCGCTTTGATAACATCGCGACGAATGCAATCATCACGGGTCAGCGTAATACCACGCCATAGCGCATTGCCCCGCTCATCCACTTGCTGGTAATAACGCTTCAGCTCTTTCTGGTTCTGCATGTAGCCATCGCCAATCATGCTGATAGCAGAAACCCCCATCCCCAGCAGATCGGTATCGCCCTGGGTCGTATAGCCCTGAAAATTACGGTGCAGCACGCCTTCGCGCTGCGCGACGGCCAGTTCGTCGTCCGGACGGGCAAAATGGTCCATCCCGATAAACTGATAACCGGCCTGAGTAAGCGATACGATCGTCTCCTGCAAAATATCCAGTTTCTGCTGCGCGCTGGGTAAATCGGCATCTTTAATTTTACGCTGGGCGGCAAAAAGCGTTGGCAGATGCGCATAGTTAAAGACGCTCAAACGATCGGGGTTCAGTTCCGTCACACGCTTCAGCGTGAAAGCGAAGCTTTCCGGCGTCTGTTTCGGTAGACCGTAGATCAAATCGATATTGGTCGAGGTAAAGCCGATATCGCGGGCGTGATTAAGCAACGCAAAGATGAATTCTTCATCCTGCTCGCGGTTAACCAAGCGCTGCACCTCTTTATTAAAGTCCTGCACCCCCATACTCAGGCGGTTAAAACCTTCCGCACGTAAATGATCGAGCACATCCAGCTCAATTTCACGGGGATCGACTTCGATCGAGATTTCCGCGTCGGTATTAAAGTGGAAATTTTCACGCAACAGCGTCATTAAGCGGCTGATTTGCGCTTTATTCAGGTAAGTAGGCGTACCGCCGCCCCAGTGAAGCTGGCTGACATGACGGTCTGCAAACAGCGGCGCGCGATGACGAATTTCCTGCTCAAGCGCGTCAAGGTACTGGTCAGCTTTATGCTGTTGGCGGGTGACAATCTTGTTGCAGCCGCAGAAATAACACAACTTGTGACAAAACGGGATATGCACATACAGCGAGAGCGGACGTTCAGGATAACGCGCCACAGCCTGCAAGAATGCGGCGTCCTCGAAGTCTTCAGAAAACTCCAGCGCGGTTGGGTACGAGGTATATCGTGGCCCGGAATAGTTATATTTCTGGATCAGGGCCAGATCCCAGTCTATTTGCTGTTCAGACATGCTCACTCCTTCCGATGGCGTCTCTGGCGGGTACGGCGTACCGGCTTCACGCCATAACGGGCGGCAAGCCGGCTGCGCAGCCATTTCTGTCGCCGCGACAATCGCTGTAGTTTAACGAATAACCACACCAGATAACATATAACCGGAAGGGTTATAAGCAGGACGGGCAAGCCCACGGTGTAAACCCGTTAGTTGCCGCCTCTTAGCAGGCGCATCATATCTTCCTGCTTCTCGTCCTCTTCGTCGTCTTCTTCGTCGTCATCGTAAGACAGACCAAGCTTCTGCATCAGTTCATCAATACGATCCAGTTTGGCATCTACCCAGGCTTGATCTTCCGCACTCAGGGTTTCGCCCGCTTCCAAACGTTCTAACAGCGCATCCAGGCGCTCATCCGTTTCCAGTAAATCCAACTCCGCCTGCGGTGAAAGCATAGGTTTCTCACTTTTCGGTTTATGCTGTTGGGTCACTTTTTCAGTCACGCCCAATGGAACAGGTGTTTTACTGCCAATGCGTGGATCTTTTTGTTGATTCTGATTGCCGCCGCCCGAAACGGAATTGCCGCCCGCCGCGCGACTTCCCGGCGCATGACCGCGATGTTTTTTCAGGCGTTTACGGTCGCGCGCCTCCTGGTTTAACTCTTCACGCGTTTTACGACGCTGTTTGCCAAAGGCTTTACTGCGCGGTGCAGAGGTTGGTTTTTTCATGATGTCAGATCTTTAAGCCGTTTTATTCAGTATAGAATTGAGGCGGAATCTAGCAGAAAGCAAGCAAAGAAAAAAGGCGACAGAGTAATCTGCCGCCTTTTTTCTTGACTCACGACCCTTAACGGGTTCCACCATCCCTGTTGGCTATCAACACGCCCTGTTTTTCCCTTAGCCTGGAACATTCCATGTTGTTTCCATTTCCTTTTACTAACGTCTCCGGACGTTTGTCTTCCTGACAATCCTGTGTCTTCGCCTCCTGGCGCTCCTGACCCTCATCCTGAGTCGTTGATCCTGTTAGCGTCCTCGCTATGTGCATTACTTTACTCTTTTGGGGTAAACTCACAAGATACCGACACGGCAAATCCCTTTTTTCAGACAATTACCTTTCTATAAATTCATGATTTAACTATATTAACTGGCTTTGAGCCTGACAACGACTCTGTCATGTCGCATAAGTGCAATGGACAATGTCTCACAAAGCGTATGGCTTTTACTTACAGCACCGCCGCGCCGAAAAATCCGTCTTTTGCTGGCGTTCAGGTATAATCGCCACAATGCTTTGACTGACGGAGACGACCGCTTTGACTAACCTGAATTATCAACAGACGCATTTTGTGATGAGTGCGCCTGATATTCGCCATTTACCTTCCGATTGCGGAATTGAAGTGGCTTTTGCTGGCCGTTCCAATGCAGGCAAATCCAGCGCCCTGAACACGTTGACCAACCAAAAAAGCCTTGCGCGCACCTCTAAAACGCCGGGCCGTACCCAATTGATTAACCTGTTTGAAGTCGTAGATGGCAAACGGTTGGTCGACCTGCCGGGCTATGGCTACGCGGAAGTCCCGGAAGAGATGAAACGCAAGTGGCAACGCGCGCTGGGGGAATATCTGGAGAAACGTCAAAGCCTACAGGGCTTAGTCGTTTTAATGGATATCCGCCATCCGTTGAAAGACCTCGACCAGCAGATGATCCAGTGGGCTGTAGAGAGCAATATCCAGGTTCTGGTTCTGCTGACCAAAGCGGACAAACTGGCCAGCGGCGCGCGCAAGGCGCAGTTGAATATGGTACGTGAAGCCGTGCTGGCTTTTAATGGCGATGTGCAGGTAGAAGCGTTTTCCTCGCTGAAAAAGCAGGGCGTGGATAAGTTACGTCAGAAGCTGGATAGCTGGTTTAGCGAACTGGCACCGGTCGAAGAGATTCAGGACGGGGAATAATCATCCGCTATGCCGGATGGCGCCGCTGCGCGTCTTATCCGGCCTACGGTGCGAGCGAAACTTTTCTTACGCCCAATAAAAAACGCCCCAGTCATAACTGACTGGGGCGGCTAAAATATTCAGCCAAATCCGATTACGTGAAGTAAAAGGTCTGAAAGATAGAACATCTTACCTCTGTACCCTACGTGAATAACTTTACTCTTTTTTGAGCAACACAGAAAGACCTTTTCGTAATTTTTTTTCATTCTTTACATAGGGAATTCTAATACCCATCACAAAACCCCCGTGCTTATGTTGCTTAATTACGAAAAAAGCGCGTTATTCCTTAAATGCTTAGTGCGCTTGATCCCAATTTTCTCCGCTACCGACTTCCACCAGCAACGGCACATCAATACGCGTGCAGTTTTCCATCAACTGATGGATACGTTTTGCTACCGCATCTAAGTCGTCTTTATGCACCTCGAACACTAATTCATCGTGTACCTGCATAATCATCCGCACGCGCGGCTGCTCGGCCTGTAGCCAGGCATCGACGGCAATCATGGCGCGCTTGATGATATCGGCAGCCGTTCCTTGCATGGGAGCATTGATCGCCGCGCGTTCCGCCCCCGCGCGCCGCGCCGCGTTGCTGGATTTAATATCCGGCAGGTAAAGGCGGCGTCCCTCCAGCGTTTCCACATAACCTTGTTCTTTTGCCTGAGCGCGTGTGCGCTCCATATATTCCAGCACGCCAGGGTAGCGTTCGAAGTAGAGATCCATATACTTCTGCGCCTCTTTACGCGGAATATTAAGCTGGCGAGAAAGACCGAAGGCGCTCATCCCGTAAATCAGGCCAAAGTTAATGGCTTTCGCACTTCGGCGCTGTTCCCCGGTCACGCTATCCAGCGGCAAGCCAAAGACTTCCGCCGCCGTTGCGCGGTGAATATCCTTCCCTTCGGCGAACGCCGTAAGCAGTCCTTTATCACGGGAAAGATGCGCCATAATACGCAGCTCAATCTGTGAATAGTCCGCAGATACGATGAGATAATCCTCAGGCGCAATAAATGCCTGACGAATGCGGCGGCCTTCCTCATTGCGCACCGGAATATTTTGCAGGTTCGGATCGGTGGACGATAAACGTCCCGTCGCCGTTACCGCCTGATGATAGGAGGTGTGGACGCGCCCGGTTTTCGGGTTAATCATCAGCGGCAGCTTATCGGTATAGGTGGATTTTAGCTTCGCCAGACCACGATACTCCAGAATCACTTTCGGCAGCGGATAGTCCAGCGCTAGCTCCTCCAGCACCTCTTCCGACGTTGACGGCGCGCCGCCAGGCGTTTTCTTCAGCGGCTTAATACCCTGCTTTTCAAACAGGATGGTCTGCAACTGCTTCGTTGAGGACAGGTTGAACGCCTCGCCCGCAATGTCATGCGCTTTCTTTTCCAGTTCCGCCAGACGTAGTGTGATTTCTTCCGAATGTTTGTGCAGGACGGCAGGATCGATTTTTACGCCATTGCGCTCAACGCGTGACAGCACCGGCACCAGCGGCATTTCGATGTTTTCGAAAACATTCAGCGGGCCTTTGTGCTGCTGGAGCTCTGGCCACATTTTGAGATGCAACTGTAACGTGACATCCGCATCTTCTGCCGCATAGCGCCCCGCTTCCTCCAGTGCGATCTGGTTAAAGGTGAGCTGGTTTTTACCTTTACCGGCAATGTCTTCAAAGGTGATAGTTTTGTGCTTCAGCCAACGATCGGACAAGCTGTCCATATCATGGCGTCCGGCGACGCTGTTCAGAATGTAAGACTCAAGCATGGTATCGAAGGCGATACCGCGCAGCTCAATACCGTAATTTTGCAAGACGCCGCGATCGTACTTGAGGTTTTGCCCCACTTTGCGCACTTTTTCATCTTCCAGCAGCGGCTTCAGCAGTTCCAGAGCACGCTGGCGGGAAATTTGATCCGGAGCGTCCAGATAATCATGCGCGACAGGTACATACGCGGCAACGCCAGGTTCGATGGCAAACGAGAGGCCCACCAGGTTGGCGGCGATATTATCCAGGCTGTCGGTCTCCGTGTCGAAAGCAAAAACTGGCGCTTTTTTCAGCTTTTCAATCCAGCTTTCCAGCGTAACGTCGTCCAGAATAGTGACATAATTTTCATAAGAGAGCGCCGCTGCCGGTTCGCTGGGCGATTCATCAATAACGACCGTTTCCTGCGGTTTGGCCGCCGGTTTCGCGCCCTTTGCCTGTAGCCATTTGCCGGACTCAACGTCCGCCGTCCAGCGCTTAAACTCATATTTTTTAAACAGGCCCAGCAGTTCATCCGCAATCGGCTGCTGTACTTCAAGCTGTTCGCAGGTCAGCTCCAGTTCAACATCCGTTTTAATGGTGGCGAGTTTATAAGACAGGTACGCTACGTCTTTATTCTGCGCTAATTTAGCGGCCATCGTTTTGGCGCCGCGGAAAGTGAGACCGGCAATTTTTTCCGGCTCGGCGTACAGCGTATCCAGGCCGCCCAATCCCTGAAGCAAAGCTTGCGCCGTCTTCTCACCCACGCCAGGTACGCCTGGAATATTATCCGAGGAGTCCCCCATCAGCGCCAGAAAGTCGATAATCAGCTCAGGCGGCACGCCGTACTTATTAACGACTTCATCCGGGCCGAGGATGGTGTTAGTCATGGTGTTGATCAGCGTAATATTCGGCGTCACCAACTGTGCCATATCTTTATCGCCGGTGCTGATTAATACCGGACGCCCCACCTTCTCCGCCTCTCGCGCCAGTGTACCGATAACGTCATCCGCTTCTACGCCAGAGACCGCCAGCAGAGGTAACCCCATGGCTTTAACCATGGCATGTAACGGCTCTATTTGCGCACGCAGATCATCCGGCATCGGAGGGCGATGCGATTTGTAATGTTCAAAGAGCTCATCACGGAAGGTTTTTCCTTTGGCGTCAAACACCACCGCAGCATGCGTCGGCTGATACTGCATGATCAGGCTGCGCAACATGTTGAGGACACCATACATTGCGCCCGTAGGTTCTCCCGCGCTGTTGGTTAACGGCGGAAACGCATGATAGGCGCGATAGAGATAGGATGAGCCATCTACGAGAATAAGTGGGTTTTCTGGGATCTGAACCATAATGTCCGTGCCTGTTTAACAGATTATGGTTAAAGGATGCCACATACAGGAGGAAAACTTGAGTTTTTCGCCGCATTTGCGGAAAAGTTTTGTCGATCTTCAGGATCGCTCGCAAAAAAACCTGTGGATAACTTTGTGTGTAAATTCTTACCATTACTTTAAAATCAGCGCGATAGCCTTCTCCTCTTAATAATTACCCATTATTTTCAATGAGTTGTTAACATCACGTTTTTCTGATTATCTGATTCATGCCGTTATCATAATGTGGATAGTTGTTACGAGTGTTTCTATTTCACTTAGCGCCATCATTAGCATCGTTTTCTGATAGAATCAGCCTCTTGCGCCCTTTTCGCGCACCGTTTATGGCTAACTTTTGAATAATTTATTATGACGAGAATACTCGCGGCTATCACGCTCCCATTGAGTATCGTATTGACCATCCTGGTCACTATTGTTTGCTCAGTACCGATCATCGTTGCCGGTATGGTAAAGCTCCTTTTGCCTGTTCCCGGTATCTGGCGCAAGGTCTCCATTTTCTGCAATTTCATGATGTATTGCTGGTGTGCTGGTCTTGCAGCGCTGTTACGCCTTAATCCGCACTTGCAATGGGATGTAGAAGGGTTAGAAGGGCTGAGCAAGAAAAATTGGTATTTACTGATTTGTAATCATCGCAGCTGGGCCGATATCGTTGTGCTTTGCGTTCTGTTCCGCAAGCATATCCCAATGAATAAGTACTTTCTTAAACAGCAATTGGCCTGGGTGCCGTTCATCGGCCTGGCGTGCTGGGCATTAGATATGCCGTTTATGAAACGCTACTCCCGTAGCTACCTGCTCCGACACCCCGATCGACGCGGCAAAGATGTTGAAACAACTCGTCGCTCTTGCGAAAAGTTTCGTCGGTATCCCACCACTATCGTTAACTTTGTTGAAGGCTCGCGATTTACGCATGAGAAACGTCAGCAAACGCATTCACCTTATCAACATCTGTTGCCGCCAAAAGCAGCCGGTATTGCAATGGCGATTAATGTTTTAGGCTCACAGTTCGATAAGCTGCTTAATATTACGTTGTGTTACCCAAACAACGATCGTCACCCCTTCTACGATATGCTAAGCGGTAGGCTGACGCGTATTATTGTTCGGGTGCAACTGGAACCCATAAATGAAGAACTGCACGGCGATTACGTGAACGACAAAACATTCAAACGCCGTTTTCAACGTTGGCTTAATACGCTGTGGGATAAGAAAGATATACAGATAGAAGAGATTAAAACATCTTATAAAAACGCCGGTCAGTGACCGGCGTTCTTTTTATTTTTTATCAACCAAATATTTAACGGTATCAGCATACTGCTGAACAAAAACATCCATGCTGCTGGTATCCATGCCTTGTGGGTTAATCTGGTATTTGCCATTGACGAACATCGCCGGAACGCCCTGCAGTTGCAGGTCAGCCGCGGCTTTCTCCTGTTGCGCAACCAGTGATTTCACCACGAAGCTGTTCCATGCCGCATCGTAATCTTCGCCTTTGACGCCCGCATCAACGAACACTTTACGGATATCCGCGGCAGATTGTACTGTCTGGGTTTTCTGTACGGCTTCAAACAGCGGGACCGTGACTTTATCTTCTACACCCAACGCCATCGCCACCGCCCATGCCTGGGTGAGCTCCTTGCCCAACGGCCCCAGGAACTCAACGTGGTACTTGGTCATTTTGGTGCCTTCCGGCAGCTTTTTCTTCACATTGTCAGACACATGAAGCACTTCTTCAAACTGATAACAATGTGGGCAGTAGAAGGAGAAAAACTCCAGTACCTGGGGTTCGCCAGCGACCGGTTTATCCAGCGTGATATACTGTTTACCGTCGCTGATCTGTGCTGCCGAGGCGCTAAAAGCTAAAACCATACCAGCCAGCGCCAGCCAAATCTTTTTCATGATCAACTCTCTCCGATTAATACATTGGCGTTAATTGTAAAGGGGGTTCGTGCAAAATTTTAGTCTGCTCAATAAAAGTCGTTGTCTGTCGCTGCCAGTAATCTTCCCCTGTTAACCAGGGAAAGTTTTTTGGAAACGCAGGATCGCCCCAACGACGAATCAACCAGGCAAGATAATAAACTAAACGCATGGCGCGTAAAGGTTCAATGAGACCAATTTCAGCCGTATCGAACTCACTAACTTCTTCATAAGCTTCAATAATGGTTTCAAGCTGCATTCGCTGTTCGGCTTTGTCGCCGTTCAGCAGCATCCATAAATCCTGTATCGCCGGGCCGTTACGGGCATCATCTAAATCGACAAACAGCGGTCCATCACGCCATAGAATGTTGCCGGCATGACAATCGCCGTGCAATCGCAGCGTGGCGAAATCGGGGCGCCAGCATTCGGTAACTGCAGACAGTAGAGTATCAGTGGCTTTCAGGAAAGCCGCTTTTTGCCCGGAGGGAATCAGTGCGGCATCTTCGAATACCTGGCGAGGTTCAAAAAGATACTCTGCAAGCCCAATGTCAGGCCGGAAAGTGAAAGGACGTTTTCGCCCCGTCTGATGCAATCGACCAAGATAACGCCCTACCGCCTCCATCTGATCAATATTGTCTGCTTCAAACTGACGACCGCCTACGCTGGGGAAAATGGCATAATGATAGCCCTGATGCGCTAACAGCGTCTGGCCATTAAACGCGAGCGGAGCAGCAACCGGAACCTCATCCTTCACCAGTTCAAGCGCGAATTGGTGTTCTTCCCGAATTTGATCAACAGACCAGCGTTCAGGACGATAAAACTTAACGACAAAACGTCGACGGTCTTCATCCTGAAACTGATAGACGCGGTTTTCATAACTGTTTAGTGGAGTCAGCCCGGAATCCACCCTGATCCCCTGTTCAAACAGCGCATCCATGATGGTTTCCGGGTGTAGCGTCTGGAAAGTAAAAGCGTTGTCGTTCATCCCATCATCCGGAAAATACTACGAATGATTCAGGATATCATTTCGTGACGATTTCGGTGGCGCCGCTTACAAGGTTTTACTCTTTAATAACGCCGCGGGCGCGTAAAAGCGCCGTTTTAAAGTCCTCTTCATAGTCTTTTTGAATCCCTGGAATGGCGGCGTCTTTGGCGGAATCGCGCATTTTCAGATGGTAGATCAGGATATCATCAGTTAAATCTTCCAGTTTGCCGTCAAAACCTGACTCTTTCGCCAGTTTCTGCAAAAATTGCGTCAGATTAAGATCAGGCTCTTTCTGCCAGGCTGGCTGGAGGAGTTCAATGACTTCATTCAGGCGTTTACATTTCATAGCTGTGCTCCTTATTCTTGATACAGACACGGTAGCAGGGTCAATCCCACAATAAAAGAGGCGATATCGGTGAATCTGGATGAAGTAATAACCGGCGTGGTGCTGGCAGGCGGTAAAGCCCGGCGGATGGGAGGTGCGGATAAAGGTCTGCTTGAACTGGATGGGAAACCGCTCTGGCGACACGTTGCCGACGCGCTCGCGCCACAACTTGCTACGGTCGTCATTAGTGCTAATCGCCATCTGGATATCTACCAGGCCAGCGGCCTGAAAGTCATTCCGGATTCAATCGCTGACTTTCCCGGTCCGCTGGCGGGTATGCTTTCCGTTTTTCAGCAGGTAGCAGGCGACTGGTTTCTGTTTTGTCCCTGTGACAATCCCTGTATCCCCCACAACCTGGTCGATCGTTTAGCAGCGCAGCGTCATGGCGCACCCGTGGTTTGGGTTTATGATGGAGAACGCGATCATCCAACGATCGCGTTGATTAATCGTGCCGTTGAGCCCCAGTTGACAGCTTATTTGCAAGCAGGCGAACGGCGAGTAATGATTTTTATGCGCCAGGTAGGAGGACACGCCGTTGATTTCAGCGATTGTAAGGAGGCATTTGTGAACGTCAACACGCCGGAGGAACTCGCGCAATGGCAAAAGAGACCATGATACCGCTACTCGCCATTGCCGCGTGGAGCGGCACGGGAAAAACAACACTGCTGAAAAAACTGATCCCAGCACTTTGTGCGCACGGTATTCGGCCAGGGCTGATTAAGCATACCCATCATGATATGGATGTCGATAAGCCGGGTAAAGATAGCTACGAGCTGCGTAAAGCCGGGGCGGCACAGACGCTGGTTGCCAGTCAGCAGCGCTGGGCGTTAATGACGGAAACGCCGGAGCAAGAAGAGTTGGATCTGGCATGGCTGGTGAGCCGGATGGATGCATCAAAACTGGATCTGGTGCTGGTAGAAGGGTTTAAACACGAAGCAGTTGCGAAGATCTTACTTTTTCGTCAGGGATGTGGGCACAACGAGGAAGAATTAATTCTTGATGAGCATGTTATTGCGGTTGCCAGTGATATTCCACTTGCCGTAGCGGTACCCGTTTTGGATCTTAATGATGTATCGCAGATTTCTGTCTTCATTTTGCGGTGGTTAGAGAAAGCACATTCCTTGTAGGCCGGATAAGGCGAAGCTGCCATCCGGCGGTGCAGGTTGCCTGATGGCGCTGCGCTTATCAGGCCTGCATTTTTACAGTTACCACACACGCAAAAAAGCCCATCCGTCAGGATGGGCTTCTTCACTTATTTGATGCCTGGCAGTTTATGGCGGGCGTCCTGCCCGCCACCCTCCGGGCCGTTGCTGCGCAACGTTCAAATCCGCTCCCGGCGGATTTGTCCTCCTCAGGAGAGTGCTCACCGACAGATTACAGACAAAAACAAAAGGCCCTGTCTTCCGACAGGGCCCTTCGCTTAATTTGATGCCTGGCAGTTCCCTACTCTCGCATGGGGAGACCCCACACTACCATCGGCGCTACGGCGTTTCACTTCTGAGTTCGGCATGGGGTCAGGTGGGACCACCGCGCTACTGCCGCCAGGCAAATTCTTTTGTGCTCTGTACGCAATTCTTTATCGCATCAGCGGCGTTGCCTGCGCTCGTAAAGTCAGTCACATACTTCTGTATGCTCCTTCCTTTCCTTCGCTTGCCGCCTTGCTGCTGCGCAAATTATTGCGTACTCAACTCTGAATCAGTGCTGAAAATCGTCTCTCAACCGCCAAAACATCTTCGGCGTTGTAAGGTTAAGCCTCACGGTTCATTAGTACCGGTTAGCTCAACGCATCGCTGCGCTTACACACCCGGCCTATCAACGTCGTCGTCTTCAACGTTCCTTCAGGAGACTTTAAGTCTCAGGGAGAACTCATCTCGGGGCAAGTTTCGTGCTTAGATGCTTTCAGCACTTATCTCTTCCGCATTTAGCTACCGGGCAGTGCCATTGGCATGACAACCCGAACACCAGTGATGCGTCCACTCCGGTCCTCTCGTACTAGGAGCAGCCCCCCTCAGTTCTCCAGCGCCCACGGCAGATAGGGACCGAACTGTCTCACGACGTTCTAAACCCAGCTCGCGTACCACTTTAAATGGCGAACAGCCATACCCTTGGGACCTACTTCAGCCCCAGGATGTGATGAGCCGACATCGAGGTGCCAAACACCGCCGTCGATATGAACTCTTGGGCGGTATCAGCCTGTTATCCCCGGAGTACCTTTTATCCGTTGAGCGATGGCCCTTCCATTCAGAACCACCGGATCACTATGACCTGCTTTCGCACCTGCTCGCGCCGTCACGCTCGCAGTCAAGCTGGCTTATGCCATTGCACTAACCTCCTGATGTCCGACCAGGATTAGCCAACCTTCGTGCTCCTCCGTTACTCTTTAGGAGGAGACCGCCCCAGTCAAACTACCCACCAGACACTGTCCGCAACCCGGATCACGGGTCCACGTTAGAACATCAAACATTAAAGGGTGGTATTTCAAGGTCGGCTCCATGCAGACTGGCGTCCACACTTCAAAGCCTCCCACCTATCCTACACATCAAGGCTCAATGTTCAGTGTCAAGCTATAGTAAAGGTTCACGGGGTCTTTCCGTCTTGCCGCGGGTACACTGCATCTTCACAGCGAGTTCAATTTCACTGAGTCTCGGGTGGAGACAGCCTGGCCATCATTACGCCATTCGTGCAGGTCGGAACTTACCCGACAAGGAATTTCGCTACCTTAGGACCGTTATAGTTACGGCCGCCGTTTACCGGGGCTTCGATCAGGAGCTTCGCTTGCGCTGACCCCATCAATTAACCTTCCGGCACCGGGCAGGCGTCACACCGTATACGTCCACTTTCGTGTTTGCACAGTGCTGTGTTTTTAATAAACAGTTGCAGCCAGCTGGTATCTTCGACTGACTTCAGCTCCATGAGTAAATCACTTCACCTACGTGTCAGCGTGCCTTCTCCCGAAGTTACGGCACCATTTTGCCTAGTTCCTTCACCCGAGTTCTCTCAAGCGCCTTGGTATTCTCTACCTGACCACCTGTGTCGGTTTGGGGTACGATTTGATGTTACCTGATGCTTAGAGGCTTTTCCTGGAAGCAGGGCATTTGTTGCTTCAGCACCGTAGTGCCTCGTCATCACGCCTCAGTGTTAAAGTGAACCGGATTTACCTGGAACACACACCTACACGCTTAAACCGGGACAACCGTCGCCCGGCCAACATAGCCTTCTCCGTCCCCCCTTCGCAGTAACACCAAGTACGGGAATATTAACCCGTTTCCCATCGACTACGCCTTTCGGCCTCGCCTTAGGGGTCGACTCACCCTGCCCCGATTAACGTTGGACAGGAACCCTTGGTCTTCCGGCGAGCGGGCTTTTCACCCGCTTTATCGTTACTTATGTCAGCATTCGCACTTCTGATACCTCCAGCAACCCTCACAGGCCACCTTCGCAGGCTTACAGAACGCTCCCCTACCCAACAACACCTGAGTGTCGCTGCCGCAGCTTCGGTGCATGGTTTAGCCCCGTTACATCTTCCGCGCAGGCCGACTCGACCAGTGAGCTATTACGCTTTCTTTAAATGATGGCTGCTTCTAAGCCAACATCCTGGCTGTCTGGGCCTTCCCACATCGTTTCCCACTTAACCATGACTTTGGGACCTTAGCTGGCGGTCTGGGTTGTTTCCCTCTTCACGACGGACGTTAGCACCCGCCGTGTGTCTCCCGTGATAACATTCTCCGGTATTCGCAGTTTGCATCGGGTTGGTAAGCCGGGATGGCCCCCTAGCCGAAACAGTGCTCTACCCCCGGAGATGAATTCACGAGGCGCTACCTAAATAGCTTTCGGGGAGAACCAGCTATCTCCCGGTTTGATTGGCCTTTCACCCCCAGCCACAGGTCATCCGCTAATTTTTCAACATTAGTCGGTTCGGTCCTCCAGTTAGTGTTACCCAACCTTCAACCTGCCCATGGCTAGATCACCGGGTTTCGGGTCTATACCCTGCAACTTAACGCCCGGTTAAGACTCGGTTTCCCTCCGGCTCCCCTATTCGGTTAACCTTGCTACAGAATATAAGTCGCTGACCCATTATACAAAAGGTACGCAGTCACACCCAAAAGGGTGCTCCCACTGCTTGTACGTACACGGTTTCAGGTTCTTTTTCACTCCCCTCGCCGGGGTTCTTTTCGCCTTTCCCTCACGGTACTGGTTCACTATCGGTCAGTCAGGAGTATTTAGCCTTGGAGGATGGTCCCCCCATATTCAGACAGGATACCACGTGTCCCGCCCTACTCATCGAGCTCACAGCACATGCGCTTTTGTGTACGGGGCTGTCACCCTGTATCGCGCGCCTTTCCAGACGCTTCCACTAACACACATGCTGATTCAGGCTCTGGGCTCCTCCCCGTTCGCTCGCCGCTACTGGGGGAATCTCGGTTGATTTCTTTTCCTCGGGGTACTTAGATGTTTCAGTTCCCCCGGTTCGCCTCATTAACCTATGGATTCAGTTAATGATAGTGTGACGAGTCACACTGGGTTTCCCCATTCGGAAATCGCCGGTTATAACGGTTCATATCACCTTACCGGCGCTTATCGCAGATTAGCACGTCCTTCATCGCCTCTGACTGCCAGGGCATCCACCGTGTACGCTTAGTCGCTTAACCTCACAACCCGAAGATGTTTCTTACGATTCATCATCGTGTTGCGAAAATTTGAGAGACTCACGAACAACTTTCGTTGTTCTGTGTTTCAATTTTCAGCTTGATCCAGATTTTTAAAGAGCAAAACTTCGCAGTGAACCCTTTCAGGTACACTCTGAAGTATTTTTTCGTAAACACTCACGAGATGGTGGAGCTATGCGGGATCGAACCGCAGACCTCCTGCGTGCAAAGCAGGCGCTCTCCCAGCTGAGCTATAGCCCCATCGTGTAGTCAGAACCTCTTTACCGATAATTTTTCCTGAGACAAGGCGTGGAATAACGAAGCATACATCAGTATGTGAGTTATTTCACAACGCAGTATTCAGGGAAAATCTGGTAGGCCTGAGTGGACTTGAACCACCGACCTCACCCTTATCAGGGGTGCGCTCTAACCACCTGAGCTACAAGCCTGTAGAGGTTTTACTGCTCGTTTTTCATCAGACAATCTGTGTGAGCACTGCAAAGTACGCTTCTTTAAGGTAAGGAGGTGATCCAACCGCAGGTTCCCCTACGGTTACCTTGTTACGACTTCACCCCAGTCATGAATCACAAAGTGGTAAGCGCCCTCCCGAAGGTTAAGCTACCTACTTCTTTTGCAACCCACTCCCATGGTGTGACGGGCGGTGTGTACAAGGCCCGGGAACGTATTCACCGTGGCATTCTGATCCACGATTACTAGCGATTCCGACTTCATGGAGTCGAGTTGCAGACTCCAATCCGGACTACGACGCACTTTATGAGGTCCGCTTGCTCTCGCGAGGTCGCTTCTCTTTGTATGCGCCATTGTAGCACGTGTGTAGCCCTGGTCGTAAGGGCCATGATGACTTGACGTCATCCCCACCTTCCTCCAGTTTATCACTGGCAGTCTCCTTTGAGTTCCCGGCCGGACCGCTGGCAACAAAGGATAAGGGTTGCGCTCGTTGCGGGACTTAACCCAACATTTCACAACACGAGCTGACGACAGCCATGCAGCACCTGTCTCACAGTTCCCGAAGGCACCAATCCATCTCTGGAAAGTTCTGTGGATGTCAAGACCAGGTAAGGTTCTTCGCGTTGCATCGAATTAAACCACATGCTCCACCGCTTGTGCGGGCCCCCGTCAATTCATTTGAGTTTTAACCTTGCGGCCGTACTCCCCAGGCGGTCTACTTAACGCGTTAGCTCCGGAAGCCACGCCTCAAGGGCACAACCTCCAAGTAGACATCGTTTACGGCGTGGACTACCAGGGTATCTAATCCTGTTTGCTCCCCACGCTTTCGCACCTGAGCGTCAGTCTTTGTCCAGGGGGCCGCCTTCGCCACCGGTATTCCTCCAGATCTCTACGCATTTCACCGCTACACCTGGAATTCTACCCCCCTCTACAAGACTCAAGCCTGCCAGTTTCGAATGCAGTTCCCAGGTTGAGCCCGGGGATTTCACATCCGACTTGACAGACCGCCTGCGTGCGCTTTACGCCCAGTAATTCCGATTAACGCTTGCACCCTCCGTATTACCGCGGCTGCTGGCACGGAGTTAGCCGGTGCTTCTTCTGCGGGTAACGTCAATTGCTGCGGTTATTAACCACAACACCTTCCTCCCCGCTGAAAGTACTTTACAACCCGAAGGCCTTCTTCATACACGCGGCATGGCTGCATCAGGCTTGCGCCCATTGTGCAATATTCCCCACTGCTGCCTCCCGTAGGAGTCTGGACCGTGTCTCAGTTCCAGTGTGGCTGGTCATCCTCTCAGACCAGCTAGGGATCGTCGCCTTGGTGAGCCGTTACCTCACCAACAAGCTAATCCCATCTGGGCACATCTGATGGCAAGAGGCCCGAAGGTCCCCCTCTTTGGTCTTGCGACGTTATGCGGTATTAGCCACCGTTTCCAGTAGTTATCCCCCTCCATCAGGCAGTTTCCCAGACATTACTCACCCGTCCGCCACTCGTCAGCAAAGCAGCAAGCTGCTTCCTGTTACCGTTCGACTTGCATGTGTTAGGCCTGCCGCCAGCGTTCAATCTGAGCCATGATCAAACTCTTCAATTTAAAAGTTTGATGCTCAATGAATTAAACTTCGTAATGAATTACGTGTTCACTCTTGAGACTTGGTATTCATTTTTCGTCCTAGGACGTTAAGAATCCGTATCTTCGAGTGCCCACACAGATTGTCTGATAAATTGTTAAAGAGCAGTGCCGCTTCGCTTTTTCTCAGCGGCGCGGGGTGTGCATATTACGCTTTCCCGCTTCAGAGTCAAGCGTTTATTTTCGCTTTTCTCCGTGAGGTTCTGGTCTGAACCCCGCTGACCCGGCGGCCTGTGTGCCGTTGTTCCGTGTCAGTGGTGGCGCATTATAGGGAGTTATTTCTGCCTGACAAGAGGAAATTTAAAATAATTTTCTGAGTGCGCACTTTTTATTCTTTGCGTTTATTTTGCCGACGATTTGTTGGTTAAATGGGCTATTTCACGGGCAAAGTGCGTAACCTGCTCCCAGTCGGTGTACACCACCTCTTTACTGGTATCCGTTTCGCCGCCCGACATCTTCATAATAAGCTTGATCATCAGACGGTCATACCAGCGATAGCGGGGATAGCGAAGCGCGCCTGCAATGACGGCACAGTAGTCAGGTCGCCACGGAGAGCTCATTAAAAACTTACGCGCGTAGCTGTTAGTCTGCGGCGTCCGTTTTTCAGCTTTACGCGCCACCAGGTTAACGGAATAAAAGGCACTCGGCATTCCGTTCAACCGCGTGGCGTATTTCTTAACGAACTCCTGAAAGGCGCTGTGGTAATGACCATAACGAATAGACGCGCCAATCACTACGCGATCATAGCTATCCCAGTCCGGCTCTTCTGCGCGATGCAGATTAACGACATCGGCCCAGATCCCCATCTCTTTGAGTTCAGAAGCCAGATAAGAGGCAATTTCGCGCGTTTGTCCGTCCCGGGTAGAGAAAAGAATCAATGTTTTCACGTGTTACTCCATTATTCACGCCAGAAAGTCGGGGTAAAAAGTACCAGCAAAGTGAATACTTCCAGACGACCAAATAGCATGTTGGCGATGAGTATCCATTTCGCAACCGGATTCATACTGGCGAAGTTATCAGCAACCACCCCCAGCCCCGGTCCCAGGTTATTAAGCGTAGCCACTACCGAGGCGAAAGCCGAGAAATCATCTACGCCTGTAGCGATAATAGCCAGCATACTGACGATAAATACCAGCGCGTAGGCAGAAAAGAATCCCCAGACGGCTTCCAGAATGCGTTCTGGCAGCGCCCGGTTCCCCAGCTTAATACTGTAAACGGCATTCGGATGCACCAGACGTTTGAGTTCGCGGTTCCCCTGTTTAAACAACAACAGAATACGGATGACCTTTAACCCCCCGCCCGTTGACCCGGCGCAACCGCCAATAAACGCGGAACATAGCAGCAAGACGGGCAAAAACAGCGGCCAGCGCGCAATACTGTCCGTGGTAAACCCTGCCGTTGTCGCCATCGACACAACCTGGAAGAATGCCTGATTTAGCGTTGTCAGCGCCGAGTCGTAGATATTATGGAACCACAGTACCAGCGTGCAGATTACCACCAGCGTCAACTGTACGCCGATGAACATGCGGAATTCCGGATCGCGCCAGTATACTTTCAGGCTACGCCCGCTTAATAAAGAGAAATGCAGGCCATAGTTACAACCGGAGATCAGCAGGAAAATAGCGATGATGGTATTAATAGTGGGACTATCAAAATAGCCTACGCTGGCGTCATGCGTTGAGAAGCCGCCGATAGCGATAGTGGAGAAGCTGTGTCCGATAGCGTCAAACGCGGGCATCCCTGCAAACCATAGCGCCAGCGCGCAGGCTACCGTTAGCAAAACATAGATAAGCCACAGCGTTTTCGCCGTCTCGGCAATACGCGGGCGCATTTTGTTATCTTTGAGCGGCCCCGGCATTTCTGCCCGATAGAGCTGCATCCCCCCGACGCCGAGGATAGGGAGAATCGCTACCGCCAGCACAATGATCCCCATACCGCCAAACCATTGCAGCATCTGACGATAAAAGAGAATGGCGTGCGGTAATGAATCCAGCCCCACCAGCGTAGTGGCGCCCGTGGTGGTTAACCCGGAGAACGATTCAAAAAAAGCATCGGTAATGGTGAGGTTTGGGCTTTCCGAGAAAATAAACGGCAGCGCACCCACGCTGCCCAGCACGGTCCAGAACAGCACCACGATAAGAAATCCTTCGCGGGATTTCAGCTCGCCCTTTTCCCTACGGTTCGGCCACCACAGTATGGAACCGATCGCCAGCGCGACAAAAAAGGTCTGCGTGAACGCTCTTCCTGCGCCATCACGATATATTAGCGCTACCAGTCCCGGGAGAATCATTGTCCCCGAAAATAAGATAACCAGTAGTCCAACGATTCGGGTAATGGCGCGAAAATGCATCTCTGCCGCTTCCTTTATTCTTAAAAATGAGGTGGGGATTATTCTTCAATCGCTAACAATTGCAATGAACCACGGCTAAAATCCGCCAGTTTTGTGGAAAATGCATTCACATGAGCAAAAGGAAGCGCCACCCTGAGCCGAACAGACGCCTGATAATCGCTGGAAACGATCTTCCCGGCAAACTGTCCTAATAATGCTTCGATTCCGGCCAACTGACCGTACTCACACTGCAAAGTATATTCGGTTAATGGCGTCTTGCGTTGTGTGGCAAGCTGACGTAATGCCTGATTCACACCGCCACCATAGGCTTTTACCAGCCCGCCCGTACCCAGCAGAATACCACCATAGTAGCGCACGACGACGGCAGTAATCTCTCCGACGCCGCTGCCCATCAATTGCGCAAGCATCGGCTTGCCTGCCGTTCCCGCCGGTTCGCCGTCGTCTGAAAAGCCCAGTTGCTGTGAGTCGTCCGGCGCACCCGCCACCCACGCCACACAATGGTGGCGCGCATCAGGGTGCTCAGCTCTGACTGACTCAACAAACGCTTTCGCCGCGTCTACGCCATCGGTATGCGCCAATAGCGTAATAAAGCGGCTTTTTTTGATCTCTTCAACAACGGTGACCGGCGCTGCAGGGATTAACCAACTGTCCATTACGCCAGTTTTAAATCCCGCGTCATGTTTTCCACGCTGTTTTCGTGGATGACCACGTTATCTTCAATGCGAATACCGCCGAAAGGCTTGAGCGCTTCAATTTTCTGCCAGTTGAAGTGCTTGCTGAACGGCCCTTCGCGCCACGGCGCTAACAGCGATTCGATGAAGTAAATCCCCGGTTCTATGGTC
The DNA here is from genome assembly GCF_020181675.1 of Salmonella sp. A7. Lineage (NCBI taxonomy): Bacteria > Pseudomonadati > Pseudomonadota > Gammaproteobacteria > Enterobacterales > Enterobacteriaceae > Salmonella > Salmonella sp. A7. Next base: position 4,512,646 of record NZ_CP084001.1, read on the forward strand.
AACACCATTCGCGGCTGTAACACACGCGTGCAGCGCAGATACGGGTATTTGGACGGCGCGGCGAGATGCGTACCGGAATCATCCTGCATAAACCCGGCCACATCGTGTACCTGCAGACCCAACGGATGACCAATACCGTGCGGCATAAACGGCCCGGTGAGATCATTTTCCACCATCGCCTCTTCACTCATGTCGGTAATGATTTGATGTTTACGCAGCAGCTTCGCGATGCGTTGATGGAACTGAATATGATAATCCACATAGCTGACGCCCGCCTTCATGGTAGCGATCAGCGCCAACTGTTCGTCGTTAACATCTTTCACCAGGTGGGCGTAGTCGTTATCGCTTTTCGCCGACCAGGTCCGCGTCAGATCCGCCGCGTAGCCGTTGTATTCCGCGCCCGCATCCAGCAGGAAACTGCGCATTTCAGACGGTGCCTGATGATCCAGTTTCGTGTAATGCAGCACGGCAGCATGTTCGTTCAGCGCCACAATGTTGCTATACGGAACATCGGTATCGCGATGTCCCGTGGCGGTCAGGTACGCCAGGTTGATGTCAAACTCGCTCATGCCGGAACGGAAGGCCTCTTCCGCCGCCCGATGACCGCTCACCGCCATTTTCTGCGCTTCGCGCATACAGGCCAGTTCATAATCCGTTTTATAGGCGCGGTAGTAATGCAGATAGTCGATAACACCTTTCGGGTTGATGTTGCTGGCAGCGATATCCAATTGTAGCGCGCGCTCAGGAACCGGGCCGATATAGCCGATATTGCCACGCGCGGCAGGCAGCTGGCTGCCGATGCCATCCGCTTTCGGTAAGGCGACGACCTCGACTTCTTCTGTCCAGAAGGACGTTGGCAGCGGTTCAACGTTATGCCAGTAATCGACCGGCAGATAAAACCACAATTTGGGTTTGTTGACGCCATCGACCAGCAGCCAGCAATTTGGAACCTGAGTTACCGGCACCCACGCTTTAAACTGTGGATTGACCTTAAACGGATAAGGGTGATCGTCGAGAAAGACGTTGAATAGCTCGCCGGAGTGAATAAGTAACGCATCCAGCTTAAAGCGCGCCAGAACATCGCGCGTCCGTTCTTGTAAGGTAACGATATGATTTTTATAGAGCGCGGCCAGTGATTCCATTTTTTACCCTTCTGTTTTTTTGACCTCAAGTTCCCGCATCTTAGCACATCGCCCCACGAGAGCGTGATCTCTGCCGAGCGTGATCACATCGGCATTTCTTTAATCATTTATTTGCATTTTATTAACACAAAATACACACTTCGCTTCATCTGGTACGACCAGATCACCTTGTGGATTCAGGAGACTGACATGCTTTATAAAGGCGACACCCTGTACCTCGACTGGCTGGAAGATGGCATCGCCGAACTGGTGTTCGATGCTCCAGGCTCGGTCAATAAACTCGACACCGCAACCGTCGCCAGCCTCGGCCAGGCGCTTGAGGTGCTGGAAAAGCAACACGATTTAAAAGGGCTGCTGCTGCGCTCGAATAAAGCGGCCTTTATTGTCGGCGCGGACATCACCGAATTTCTTTCACTGTTCCTCGTCCCCGAAGAGCAGTTAAGCCAATGGCTGCATTTCGCTAATAGCGTCTTTAACCGTCTGGAAGATTTACCCGTACCGACCCTTGCCGCCGTAAACGGCTATGCGCTGGGCGGCGGGTGCGAATGCGTGCTGGCCACCGATTACCGTCTGGCGACGCCAGACCTCCGTATCGGTCTGCCGGAAACTAAACTGGGCATCATGCCGGGCTTTGGCGGCTCGGTGCGAATGCCGCGTATGCTGGGCGCGGACAGCGCGCTGGAGATTATCGCGGCAGGTAAGGATGTCGGTGCTGAACACGCGCTGAAAATCGGTCTGGTCGATGGCGTGGTCAAACAAGAGAAGCTAATTGAAGGCGCGATAGCGGTGTTACGCCAGGCCATTACCGGCGATCTCGACTGGAGAGCTAAACGCCAGCCGAAACTGGAACCGTTGAAACTCAGCAAAATTGAAGCCGCGATGAGCTTTACCATCGCTAAAGGCATGGTCGCACAAACGGCGGGTAAACATTATCCGGCGCCGATGACCGCAGTGAAAACCATTGAAGCCGCCGCGCGTTTTGGTCGTGAAGAAGCGCTGAATCTGGAAAATAAAAGCTTTGTTCCGCTGGCGCATACCAATGAAGCTCGTGCGCTGGTCGGTATCTTCCTCAACGATCAATATGTAAAAGGTAAAGCCAAAAAGCTGACCAAAGATATTGAGACGCCGAAACAGGCAGCCGTACTGGGCGCGGGCATTATGGGCGGCGGTATCGCTTACCAGTCGGCCTGGAAAGGCGTACCGGTCATCATGAAAGATATCAACGATAAATCGTTGAACCTCGGCATGACCGAAGCGGCCAAGCTGCTGAACAAACAGCTGGAGCGCGGCAAGATCGACGGTCTGAAGCTGGCGGGCGTCATTTCGACCATCCACCCGACTCTCGATTATGCCGGTTTCGATCGCGTAGATGTTGTTGTCGAAGCGGTGGTCGAAAATCCGAAAGTCAAAAAAGCGGTACTGGCGGAAACCGAGCAGAAAGTGCGCCCGGAAACCGTGCTGGCCTCAAATACCTCCACCATCCCAATTGGCGAACTGGCAAGCGCCCTTGAACGTCCGGAAAACTTTTGCGGAATGCACTTCTTCAACCCGGTACACCGGATGCCGCTGGTTGAAATCATCCGCGGTGAGAAGAGTTCAGACGAAACCATTGCCAAAGTCGTCGCCTGGGCAAGCAAAATGGGCAAGACGCCGATTGTAGTCAACGACTGCCCCGGCTTCTTTGTTAACCGCGTGCTGTTCCCCTATTTCGCCGGTTTCAGTCAACTGCTGCGCGACGGCGCGGATTTCCGCAAAGTCGATAAAGTGATGGAAAAACAGTTCGGCTGGCCGATGGGCCCGGCCTATCTGCTGGATGTTGTCGGCATTGATACCGCGCATCACGCGCAGGCGGTAATGGCGGCAGGCTTCCCGCAACGGATGCAGAAAGAGTATCGCGACGCGATCGACGCATTGTTTGACGCCAGCCGTTTTGGGCAAAAAAACGGTCTGGGCTTCTGGCGCTATAAAGAAGACAACAAGGGTAAGCCGAAGAAAGAAGAAGATGCCGCGGTGGATGACCTGCTGGCAAGCGTCAGCCAGCCGAAACGCGACTTCAGCGACGACGAGATAATCGCCCGTATGATGATCCCGATGATTAACGAAGTGGTTCGCTGTCTGGAAGAAGGCATTATCGCAAGCCCGGCGGAAGCCGATATGGCGCTGGTCTACGGCCTGGGCTTCCCTCCGTTCCACGGCGGCGCATTCCGCTGGCTGGATACACAGGGCAGCGCGAAATATCTTGATATGGCGCAGCAGTATCAACACCTCGGCCCGCTGTATGAAGTGCCGGAAGGGCTGCGTAATAAAGCGCGCCATAACGAACCGTATTATCCCCCGGTTGAACCAGCCCGTCCGGTTGGTTCTCTGAAAACGGCTTAAGGAGTCACAATGGAACAGGTTGTCATTGTCGATGCTATTCGCACCCCGATGGGCCGTTCGAAGGGCGGCGCGTTTCGCAACGTGCGGGCAGAAGATCTCTCCGCCCACTTAATGCGTAGCCTGCTGGCGCGTAATCCGTCGCTTACAGCGGCGACCCTCGATGATATTTACTGGGGCTGCGTACAACAAACGCTGGAGCAAGGCTTCAACATTGCCCGTAACGCCGCGCTGCTGGCAGAAATTCCCCATTCGGTACCGGCGGTCACCGTCAACCGTCTCTGTGGTTCCTCGATGCAGGCGTTACACGATGCAGCGCGAATGATCATGACCGGCGATGCGCAGGTTTGTCTGGTTGGCGGCGTGGAGCATATGGGGCACGTGCCGATGAGTCACGGCGTGGATTTTCACCCGGGTCTGAGTCGCAACGTCGCCAAAGCGGCAGGGATGATGGGGCTAACGGCGGAAATGCTCTCCCGCCTGCACGGCATTAGCCGGGAAATGCAGGACCAGTTCGCCGCGCGTTCTCACGCTCGCGCCTGGGCCGCCACCCAGTCTGGCGCATTCAAAACGGAGATTATCCCGACTGGCGGTCATGATGCAGACGGCGTGTTGAAGCAGTTTAACTACGATGAAGTGATCCGCCCGGAAACCACGGTCGAAGCGCTATCAACACTGCGTCCGGCATTTGATCCGGTTAGTGGCACGGTCACGGCGGGCACCTCATCCGCGCTTTCCGATGGCGCAGCCGCCATGCTGGTAATGAGCGAAAGTCGTGCCCGTGAGCTGGGTCTGAAACCTCGCGCCCGTATTCGTTCAATGGCAGTGGTGGGTTGTGATCCGTCAATTATGGGTTACGGGCCGGTTCCGGCGTCAAAACTGGCGTTGAAAAAAGCGGGACTGTCGGCCAGCGATATCGATGTGTTTGAGATGAACGAAGCGTTTGCCGCACAGATCCTGCCATGCATTAAGGATCTGGGATTGATGGAGCAGATAGACGAGAAGATCAACCTCAACGGCGGCGCGATCGCGCTTGGTCATCCGCTCGGCTGCTCCGGAGCACGTATCAGCACCACGCTTATCAACCTGATGGAGCGCAAAGACGCGCAGTTTGGTCTGGCGACGATGTGTATTGGTCTGGGTCAGGGCATCGCCACGGTGTTTGAGCGGGTTTAATCAAAGATAATATCCCCTAAATAACTCGCATTGCAGCGCAGCGGCAACTGAGCGAATCCCCGGGAACATAGATAACTATGTGCCCGGGGTGAGCAAAGGCAGCCAACAAAGAGGCTGCGCGAATTATGACGGGAAACAGTTTAGTTGCCGTTTTTCCCGCCCGTCAGGGGCGGGTTTTTTCACCGTATGGCCCGCTCTACTCAGTAAGCGCTTTGGTCAGGCTAAATGGCATAGCCTGATATCCACGCGCACCATGTATTTGCATTTCGACCACAGGCTCTTTTTCTCCCCATTTGAACTCTTCCAGATACGGATTAGGCAAGCTGGTAAATGCGCCTACCGACAAATCAAACGCACCACCTGCTGTTGCGGAATACACGAACACAGAATTCTTGTCAGTCTGGTACTCGGTGATAGAGGTTACCGGGCTAAACCACTCGTTCCCGCGCTCTTTACCGTATTGCCAGATCTGTTGGACTGTCTTGTTTTTCTGGTCGATTTTGTAAATCACGGAGCGGCTGTATTTCATACTCTGCATAGCAGGCTGTTCTAAGCCGCGGCCATCGCCATTGTCGAAAGCGGAAAGGTATAAGATATCGCCTTTACTCTTACTATCAATTTTAAAGGCCGTATGTTGCGTCCATGTCCAGTCGAAGTCACCCTCGCAGCCACTGTCCTGGCAAGCAATTTTTTGGCCTTTGCTATCCACTGGCGTCAGAATTGCGGCATTAAATGGCGCTTTCCAGCCAGCAGGCGTACCCAGTATCCACTTCACTTTCTTATCGCGGCCGATTTTGATAATCGCACTCTGGTGGCGGGAGCTGATGATGATGGAATCATCTTCACTGTCATAGTCGACGCTGTTGACATGCGCCCAGTTGCGGCCAGCCCCACTACCCACGATATCCCCGAATTTGTCGGAGGAGTCCAGCGCCGCCAGATCTTCTTCGCTCAACGTATGGCCGGACTGGCTGGCGTCGATATTCAGGCACACAGCGCCCTGATCGAGGGTTTTCATTATCACATCACGATAAGGATCGAGGATATCAAACAGACGCCATTCATCCACTACCACGCCGTTCTGATCAACTTCGGCAATCACATCACGCACGGTACGAACATTTTTTCCATCAGGACGTTTATAGTTAGAGCTGGCTACACGCAGGAAGTAGTGACCGTTGGCCGCGTTATCCATTGAGTGTGAAAAATCGTTATAATTATCCGGCAGGCGGCGGTTAAAGATTTCACGCCCCATGATATCGTATTTCACATAACGCTGACCGTAGCCCCACGATAGTGCGCCATCCTGGTTTTGTTTAAAGCCCATCATAACGCCAGCACGATAAATTGACTTTAAATCATAAATTGAACTTGGATTCATAAACCAACGAATATCACCGGAGGTGTCGATAATAGCGTTAGCTGTAGTGAAGTTCCATTCTAATGCACCCCCAGTAGGGTTGTTCCAGACAGTACGCGTTCCATTCCCAGACTTATCTTTCGTATTATTCAAAAGATACAAGCGATCTTTAAATTCTGGGGAAACCTTTTTAACATCGATAGTAAAGAGTGCTGATTGTTCTTCTTTTGTACCCGCTGATTCAATATAGGCAGGCGGTGCATACATTTTATAGCTTTCTTTTATATTTTCGGTTTTACTACCCTGGATTCTTGTATATTCAACTTCAACGGTATTGACATAATCCGGGTAAAGACCAAAGACGGGAATACCGCCATACGTTAAAAGGTATTTATTATTAACTTTATACGCGATCTCCTGGCCATTTTCTTTGGGTACAATCCGTACATGCACGTCACGTAACTGGTAACCGCCATTACGAATAACGGCGGTTAGCGGCGCGATATCATAGGGGTTCATAACAACTTCGCCAATTTTTCCCTGGACCTGATAGTCCACTTTAGCGCCGCTGGCGCCGCCGATGGCGAAAGCAGTAGAAGGTACTGATGACAAAATTGCAACAGATAATGCGAGAGAAGTTAAAGCATATTTAAATTTCATAACACTCTCCATCTTATAAATAAATAACTAACTTTCCATTTTATGTTTCTTTTATAAAAATAAATGAAGCATATATAATTAACTATTTTTATTGATAGCCTCAGGACATAATATTACTTAATTTATTACACGCAATACAAAGCCTGTAGATATTCAATATCATAAGGTTTTATAGTTGACGATTAATTAATATTTAAGAGGACTTTTAGGTAGGCTAACGTAAAAAGGGACGCTACTGCGTCCCATAGAATAGTTAAATAAATGCGAACGCATCGCCAAACAGACGATCTTCCCGCGCGTTACGCTCATGACAGAACAGATCGCGGGCGATTTTCGCCATCTCAAAACGTCCGGCAATATAAATATCGTGCCCCGCCAGCGTACCATAATCCTGCAATACCGCCGTAAGTACCGTTCCTGTACGTCCACGCCAGCCTTCTTCCGGCTGCTCAACAACAGGTTCAATACGCAAATTCGGATGGTTAACAGAGAGTGCTTCCAGCTCAGAGAGATCATAGAGGTGCTTTTCTTCGCGGCCGCCCCAGTAAATAGTAACATCGCGGTTCGGGTTGCGCGCTAACGCCGTCAACAGGATGGAGCGCACATAAGAAAAGCCCGTACCGCCCGCGATCAGAATCAACGGACGCTCTTCATCATCACGTAGCCAGGCGTCGCCATGCGGAATATCGACGACGATTTCCCGGTCTTTTAGAATCCGATCCATGACCGCCATCGCATACAAATTGAGCTCGGAAGCGCCAATGTGTAATTCAATAAACCCTTTCTCGTCCGGCGTTGAGGCCATTGAAAACGGGCGTTTGTCACGCTCGTCCATTACGACCATCAAATACTGACCAGCGCGGAATGAAAACGCCGCGTCCGGCACTAAACGAACCCGATATACAGTATCGGTGATAGCTTCTACCGAGGTCACTTTACAGCTTAAGGTTGTCATGCGCTCCCTCTGTCGGGTGTCGGGTCAATACCGACATTTTTCAAGCCGAGTCGCCGCAGCCTGAAATGTCGATGTCCGCTTTCAGTTATTTAAAGATAGCCAGCTCATCCCAAATCGCATCAATACGCGCGGTAACTTCAGGATCTTTAACAATAGGACGACCCCACTCGCGTTGGGTTTCGCCCGGCCATTTGTTTGTGGCATCCAGCCCCATTTTTGAACCCAGCCCGGAGACCGGCGAGGCAAAATCCAGGTAGTCAATCGGCGTATTTTCAACCAGCACCGTATCCCGCGCAGGGTCCATACGGGTGGTAATCGCCCAGATCACATCATTCCAGTCGCGTGCGTTAACGTCATCATCGCAAACGATAACAAATTTCGTATACATAAACTGGCGCAAAAACGACCAGACGCCCATCATGACGCGTTTCGCATGACCAGCGTACTGCTTTTTCATCGTCACTACCGCCAGGCGGTAAGAACACCCTTCCGGCGGCAGATAAAAGTCGACGATTTCCGGAAACTGTTTTTGCAGAATAGGCACGAAGACTTCATTGAGCGCCACCCCTAATACCGCAGGCTCATCGGGCGGACGCCCGGTATAGGTGGAGTGATAGATGGCATCCTCACGCTGCGTAATATGCGTGACGGTAAAGACCGGAAAGTTATCCACTTCATTATAATAGCCCGTATGATCGCCATACGGTCCTTCCGGCGCCATCTCTCCCGGCTCAATGTAACCTTCAAGGATAATCTCGGCGCTGGCAGGCACTTCCAGATCGTTAGAAAGGCATTTAACCACTTCAGTTTTCGTGCCGCGCAGCAAGCCCGCAAAGGCATACTCCGACAGAGTATCGGGAACAGGAGTCACGGCGCCAAGAATCGTCGCCGGATCGGCGCCCAATGCGACGGAGACCGGGAAACGTTCACCCGGACGCGCGGCTAACCACTCCTGAAAATCCAGCGCGCCGCCGCGATGAGACAGCCAGCGCATAATCAGCTTATTTTTACCTATCAACTGCTGACGATAAATGCCCAGGTTTTGCCGCTCTTTGTGCGGACCACGCGTTACCGTCAGTCCCCAGGTAATCAGCGGCGCGGCGTCGTCCGGCCAACAGGTCATGACAGGAAGACGCGTTAAATCGACATCATCGCCAGACGCGATTTTCTGCTGGCAAGGCGCGCCGCGTAACCGTTTCGTCGGCATATTCAGCACTTGCTTAAACTGCGGCAGCTTGTCAAACAGATCGCGAAAGCCTTTCGGCGGCTCAGGTTCTTTCAGAAACGCTAATAATTTACCCACTTCCCGTAATGCGGAAACATCATCCTGCCCCATGCCCATCGCCACGCGTTTTGGCGTGCCAAAAAGGTTGCACAGCACCGGCATGGCGTAGCCTTTAGGATTTTCAAACAGCAACGCCGGTCCACCGGCACGCAGCGTGCGGTCAGCGATTTCCGTGATTTCCAGATGAGGATCCACAGGTAGCGTGATGCGTTTTAGTTCCCCCTGCTGCTCAAGTAGCGTCAGGAAGTCGCGTAAATCGTGATATTTCATGGCGTCCATTGTAGCCTCTTGGTAAGCGCATCATTATACGGCGTTCATCATCGGGATGCTGTATTTTTGTTAAATTAGCGTGAACTCTGGCAACCAACGCTAATCCAGATACGGCTTAAAGGATGAAGTGTATAATTAACTTCGCGCATGGCTTTTGCTATGCTTGCGCCCCGAACAAGCGGATAAGAGTCATTATGCAATCCTGGTATTTACTGTACTGCAAACGCGGGCAACTTCAGCGTGCTCAGGAACACCTCGAAAGACAAGCGGTAAGTTGCCTGACACCGATGATCACCCTGGAAAAAATGGTACGCGGAAAACGTACCTCCGTCAGCGAACCGCTCTTTCCTAATTATCTGTTCGTTGAATTTGATCCGGAAGTGATACATACCACTACAATCAACGCCACGCGCGGCGTCAGCCATTTTGTGCGCTTTGGCGCGCATCCTGCGATCGTGCCTTCCAGCGTTATTCATCAGCTTTCTATCTACAAGCCCGAAGGCGTTGTCGATCCTGAAACCCCCTATCCCGGCGATAGCGTCATCATCACGGAAGGCGCATTTGAAGGGCTGAAAGCGATTTTTACCGAACCGGATGGCGAAACGCGTTCGATGTTACTGCTTAATTTACTCAATAAAGAAGTGAAGCAGAGCGTAAAAAACACCGGTTTTCGCAAGATTTAGCGATCGTTCAGAATACGACCTCAAATAAGGTTCTGGCGTTGGCATCTGTCATCGCCGCTAACCATTGCGGATCTTCACCACGCCATAGCGCAATGCGCTCCAGGATGTGAGGCAGATACGCGGGCTCGTTGCGTCGTGACGTTGGTTTCGGCGTAAGATCGCGAGGCAACAGATACGGCGCGTCGGTTTCTATCAGTAGCTTTTCCGCTGGAATAAACGGTAAGAGTTCACGTAGCTCAAGTCCGCGTCGTTCGTCGCAAACCCACCCGGTAATACCGATATAGAGCCCTCTGTCCACACAGGCCTGCATTTGCTGGCGTGAACCAGTAAAGCAGTGCAGTATTGCACCAGGAAGACTATCCAGCCAGGGATCAAGCAATGCCAGAAATCGCTCATGCGCGTCCCGGCAGTGCATAAAGATTGGCATCTGCAATTCGGCGGCAATTTGTAGCTGCGCCTGAAAGGCACGCTCCTGCTCCTGCGGCGTGGAAAAATTGCGATTGAAATCCAGCCCGCACTCACCGATAGCGACGACTTCCGGCTGGTTCGCCAGCGCAATAATGGCGTCTTCAGACGCGGATGACCACTGACTGCTGTCATGGGGATGGACGCCAGCCGTCGACCAACAATGGGGGTAGCGCCGCGCCAGTTTTAACGCCTGCTGACTTTCATGGATGTTCGTTCCGGTCAGTAGCATACCTTTTACTCCCGCCGCAAACGCACGGGCGACCACATCATCACGATCTTTTGCAAACTGGCTACTGGTTAAATTAACGCCAATATCAAACATGCTTGCCCCCATATGACAACCGCCCTGGCGGGCGGTTGTGTTTAGTCTTCAGTGTGCTCGGCCTTTTCGGTTTCGGCCTCGTTATCTTCGTCGCGCGTCCGTCGCTTACCGACATAAAAGCGTGAGCAGAAAACGCCAATTTCAAACAGGCAGTACATCGGTATCGCCAGCAACGTTTGCGAGAAAACATCTGGCGGCGTAAGCAGCATTCCCACAATGAATGCCCCGACCAGGATATAAGGCCGTTTTTTACGCAAATCTTCTGGCGTGGTGATGCCCATCCAGCACAGCAACACAATCGCCACCGGCACTTCAAAGGCTACGCCAAAGGCCATAAAAAGCGCCATAACAAAGCTAAGATAGCTGGCGATATCTGTCGAAACCTGTACCCCTTCCGGCGCCGTATGCGTCAGGAAACCAAAGGCCAAAGGGAATACGACAAAATAGGCGAAGGCCATACCAATGTAGAAAAGCAGCGAGCTGGATACCAGCAGCGGTACGACCAGACGACGCTCATGCTTATACAGCGCCGGGGCGATAAAGGCCCAAACCTGGTACAAAATGACAGGCGCGGATAAGATCAAAGACACCATGAAGGTGAGTTTGATAGGCGTAAAAAACGGCGACGCCACATCCGTCGCAATCATTGTCGCCCCTTGCGGCATCTGTTTAATCAGCGGTGCGGCGACTAAATGATAAATATCATTGGCGAAATAAATTAACGCCAGAAAAATCAGAAGTACTGCGACGATGCAGTTTAGCAGGCGCTTACGCAACTCGATCAGATGCGTGATAAGCGGTTGAGTATCTTCTACAGCCATGTTTACGGTTTATCACTCGACGAGGGGGAAGATTCGACAACAGGCGCAGCGGATTTCTTCTCGGCGTCTATCGTGGCTACGGAAGCGGTTTCCGTCGACTCAGGCACGTTAGCTTTAACGGGCTCCGGCTTTTGTTCCGGCGCGCTCGCCTGTGTTTCAGCGGCGGCAGGGGTGACGCCCTCATGCTGCGTTTCGTTCCCTTTTACCACCGGATTATGGATGGTATGCGCTTCATCGCTCGCTTGTTCGGGATCGTTAGCGCTGTAGGTGCGTTTCATCGACTCCGCCGCCTGACGCAGTTCATCCATAGATGCTTTCAGTTCGGGAGTCAGATTTTCCAGGCTCGCCTTTTCGACTTTTTTCAGACTGTCCTGGAACTCTTGAAGTTTCAGTTCCTGAGTCAGTTCATTCTGAACCGTTGTCGCAAGGGATCGCAACGCGCGAATCCAGCCCGCTACCGTTTTTACCGCTACTGGCAATCGTTGCGGCCCCAACACAATGAGGCCGATAACGAACACTAACAGCAGTTCGCTAAAACCGATATCAAACACGGATTATACCTGCTCTTTATCTTGGCTTTTAGCGTCTTCCTTTTTCGCTTCGCCTTGCTTATCCGCGATAGATTTAGCGGTAAAATCAGCGTCCTGACTGGTTTTATCCTGTTTGGCATCATCATCGCTCATGGCCTTTTTAAAGCCTTTGATAGACGCGCCAAGATCGGAACCGATGGAACCGAGTTTTTTGGTGCCGAACAGCAGTACGACGATAACGGCAACAATCAACAACTGCCAAATACTGATACCACCCATACATGTTCCTCTGTGATAGATGATGAATTATTAGGGCCGCATTATACACATTATCCTTCGCGCTGCCTCTTTGTTAACCGCTTTCGCCCGCCCTATTCACATACTTTTACATACGACCGGGACGACATTGACTTGCGGCCTGAGTACTGCCTCGAGTGATAATATGTACCTGCGTGACACAACCGGCGTTGAGCGATAAAAAAATCTCAACGAGTTTTACGCCAGCCAACCAGCCAGACAACTACGCCGCCGACCATGAGCCAGCCAGGCATCAATCCCCATTCAGGGCGGTTGACGAGTAAGAATGACCCGCTCAGTAACAGCGTTGCGCCAATTCCCAATAAATAACGAGACTGACTTTGGCGCACATGGTTTACCTGTAACTCGCGCGCAATCTTATCAACACTGTGCTGTAAATATTTGCCCTGGCGCAAACTGTCGTACACCAGTTCAGGTATTTCTGGCATTTTTTCGACCCAGAACGGCGCTTTTTCTTTAAGAGCCCGCGTGAGAGCCGGAATACCCACCTGATCTTTGATCCAGGACTCAAGAAACGGCTTCGCCGTTTTCCACAAATCAAGCTGAGGATAAAGTTGCCGCCCAACCCCTTCAACATACAATAATGTTTTCTGCAACAACACCAGTTGCGGCTGGACTTCCATGTTAAATCGACGCGCTGTATTGAAAAGGTTTAACAACACATGACCAAACGAGATTTCCGCGAGCGGCTTTTCAAAGATAGGTTCACAGACGGTGCGGATGGCAAACTCAAAATCTTCAACGTTGGTATCTGGCGGAACCCAACCTGAATCGACATGCAGCTCCGCCACCTTTCGGTAATCGCGGTTAAAAAACGCGATAAAGTTTTCTGCCAGATAGCGCTTATCTTCTTTGTTTAGCGACCCGACGATACCGCAGTCAATGCCGATATATTGCGGGTTTTCAGGGTGTTCATGGCTGACAAAAATATTTCCCGGATGCATGTCCGCATGGAAAAAGCTGTCGCGGAAAACCTGGGTGAAGAAAACTTTAACCCCGCGTTCCGCCAGCAGTTTCATGTTGGTGCCGTTCTTTTCCAGCGCCGCCACATCCGAAACCGGAATGCCGTATATCCGCTCCATCACCATCATGTTCTGGCTACAGTAATCGGAGTACACCTCCGGGATATACAGCATGGGACTATTTTCAAAATTGCGGCGTAACTGAATCGCGTTGGCCGATTCCCGCAGCAGATTCAGCTCATCGATCAGCGTTTTCTCATACTCACGCACCACTTCCGTCGGGCGCAGACGACGTCCATCCGGCAACAGGCGTGGTACCCAGCGAGCAAGGCGATAAATCAGTTTCAGGTCTGCCTGAATTACCGGCAAAATATCCGGGCGAATGACCTTAATAACCACTTCTTTACCGTTTGATTTCAATCGCGCGGTATGTACCTGGGCGATTGACGCCGACGCTAAAGGCTGGATATCAAAGTCGTCAAACCAGGCTTCGACAGGTAGCCCCCCCATCGCCTCTTCAATCTGGGCTTTCGCCAGCCGACCATCGAATGGCGCGACTTTATCCTGGAGCAAAGCGAGCTGATCGGCGATTTGCGGCGGGAACAGGTCACGGCGTGTGGAGAGCATCTGACCAAATTTGATCCAGACCGGTCCCAGCTCTTGCAACGCCAGTCTTAATCGTTCACCCAGCAATTTATCTTTATGCCGGTTTGGCATCCAGAACAGCGAATAGCGCCATAATCGGAGTGGCAGTGTAAGACGCATTCGGGGGATGAGTTCATCAAGGCCGTAGCTTAAAAACGTGCGGATGATGAAATATAGGCGCCGTACTTCACCTGGCGTCATTTGGCCTCCAGTTTTTCCAGCCGTGTGGTCAGAGCATCTACGGCGCGCTCAACAGCCGCGGTTTCTTCGGCAAACCATGCGACTTCCAGCGGGCCAGGCGCCATACGCCACTCTTCAGTGATCGCTTCAGCGGCATAACGCTGCTGGCGTTGAAACCCGTGGCGCAGGAATTTAGCCCCGCCACGCACGACCTTACCGATACTTTCCGCCGCAATATCACCCGTGTATGGCGCCAACAGCTCCGCAGGATCGAATTCGGCGAGATCGGCGAGCGCCACAAAATTTTGCACGACCTGAATATCGCCCTGCACTTCCAGTTCGCCGCTGCGAATAAGCGCGGCCAACTGCTGACGATCGCGTAGTTTTGGCAAAACGCTAGCTTGAGTGATTACCGTACAGTCCGCTTCGCCTTCCCATGCCCCCAGCACATCAACCTGGCGTTCGCTGAATACCAGGACTAATGGCGTCGAAAATCCCTTTAGCTTCACACACAGTACTTTTCCCTGTAATCGCGTTCTGGCTGATTTCAGCGCCGGCGAACGATACAGAAACGTATTGAGGAGACCTTCAATTCCTGCGGTCACTAAGGGTTTAAAAGGCATTCCACCCTCCTAGAATTTATAACCACGGTGCAATGCCACAACGCCCGCCGTCAGATTGTAATAATCCACGCTCTCAAATCCGGCGTCCTGCATCATGGCTTTTAAGGTATCCTGATCGGGATGCATACGGATGGATTCCGCGAGATACCGATAGCTATCCGCATCGTTCGCGACCATCGAGCCAATACGCGGTAAAATATGGAAAGAATAAGCGTCATACGCTTTACTCAGCGGCTCAATAATAGGCTTGGAAAATTCAAGCACCAGTAAACGTCCTCCGGGTTTCAACACACGGAACATTGACCGCAGCGCTTTTTCTTTTTCCGTTACATTGCGCAAACCAAACGAAATGGTAATGCAATCAAACGTATTATCAGGGAAAGGCAGAGCTTCGGCATTTGCCTGCACATACTCTACGTTGCCGATCACGCCGATATTACGCAGCTTCTCACGCCCCATTTTGAGCATAGAATCATTAATATCCGCCAGGATAACTTTGCCAGTTTCCCCGACCATACGTGAAAATTTCGCGGTAAGATCGCCCGTACCGCCCGCTAAATCGAGAACGGTTTGTCCACGACGCACGCCACTGCAATCAATGGTGAAGCGCTTCCACAAACGATGAATGCCAAATGACATTAAGTCATTCATCACATCGTACTTTGACGCCACAGAATGAAAAACGTGGGCCACCATGTCAGCTTTCTGCTCTTTAGCGACGGTCTGAAAGCCAAAGTGCGTCGTTTCTTGTGAATCTTCCACCATCTCAGTGCCTGCTTATCGATAAAAATGTTCAAGAAGTGTAACAGATTGGGCCAATTTGCCCTACTCTGCGCCAGGACTAAACTACTCCGTATGGGTTAACTTAACTGCTGCTTCACCCGTTCATCATTGGGATAATGTTCATCCTGCCGCCCTTCAGGGATCGATCGTAAACGATATTCTTCATCTTGCGTAACGGCCTGTTCCGCTAAATCCGGATTAATCTCGCGTTTGATTTCCACGCCTAGCCCCCGGAAAGCCTCCGCCTGCGCCAAAACATTGCCACGCCCCGACGCAAGTTTTTTCATCGCCTGGCGGTAGTTATCCTGCGCTTTATCCAGACTCTGACCGATCGCTGACATATCATCAACGAACAACCGCATTTTATCGTAGAGCTTACTGGCTCTGTCTGCGATGTGCTGCGCATTGCGGCTCTGGTGTTCATAGCGCCACAGGTTGGCGATTGTCCGTAACGCCACCAGCAGCGTCGTGGGGCTTACCAGCATAATGTTATTTTTTAGCGCCTCGGTTATCAGTTCGGGCTGTTTATCTAACGCCAGCAGGAAAGCGGGTTCTACGGGGATAAACATCAGAACATAGTCCAGCGAGCGGAGGCCGGGAAGCTGCTGGTAGTCTTTACGCCCCAGTAAGCGAATATGATTGCGCACCGAGGCGATGTGCTCTTGTAAAGCGGCCTCGCGCGTATAGTCATCTTCAGCGTTAAAGTAACGCTCGTAGGCGACCAACGTCATTTTAGCGTCGATGACCACATCTTTGCCCTGCGGCAAGCGGACGATGACATCCGGCTGCATCCGCGAGCGCGCATCGTTCTCAATACTGACCTGGGTTTCGTATTCGTAGCCTTCACGCAGTCCGGATGCCTCCAGCACCCGCGCCAGCACAACTTCGCCCCAGTTTCCTTGCGCCTTATTGTCCCCTTTCAGAGCGCGCGTCAGGTTGATCGCTTCCTGCGCCATTTGCGCGTTAAGCTGCTGCAAATTACGAATTTCGTGCGCCAGCGTATGCCGCTCCTGCGCTTCTTTGCCAAAACTCTCCTGAACCTGGCGGCGAAAACCGTCCAGTTGCTCACGCAGCGGCGTCAGCAGGCTATTCAGGCTTTGTCGGTTTTGTTCGTCTACGCGACGATTACTGTGTTCAAAGATACGGTTCGCCAGATTTTCAAACTGCTCGCTTAAACGCTGTTCGCTGTTGATCATCTGACGGATTTTGTCTTCCGCGTGTTGTTGAGTCGCTTCCAGACGGGTCGTGACTTCACGCAGATCGGCTTCCAGAGAGGTATTAATACTGTGCAGGCTGCGCAGTTCGTTATTAAGTAACTCGCATTCACTGCGCCAGTGCGCTTCTTGCGCTAATTGCTGCCGGGCCGCGCTAAGTTCGATATCCAGCTCACGCCGTTCTTCGATAAGATCGGCGCGGATTTGATCGGCGTGCGCTTTCGTCGCCAGCCAGCCAATCACCGCCCCAGCCGCCAGCGCCACGACGGCGCTTATCATAAGAGTAATATCCACAACACCTCTCCTGGAACCACACTGTCCTGCACAAAATAGAATTGTGCTGTATAAACGTCCAGTTTAAAAGGAATTTCCTGCGAGGCGCCACGCAAAAAGAAAAGGCCGAACGCGTCGGCCTTTGCAAAAGAGAGGAGAATTACAGCAGACGACGGGCCGCTTCCACGACGATTTTCACCGCGTGGCTTTCAGTTTGTTTCATCGTTTCCGCATTCGGAATCTCTTGTTGGGTACGGTTAACGATAACGCCCGCCACCATACCTGCGCGTAAACCCTGGCTTGCGCACATGGTTAACAGCGTAGCGGATTCCATTTCGTAGTTCATCACGCCCATCGCCTGCCACTCTTCCATAGAACCTTTGAAGCGACGAACAACGCGGCCAGAATAGGTGTCGTAACGTTCCTGACCCGGATAGAAAGTGTCGGAAGAGGCGGTTACGCCAACGTGAGTCGTGGCGCCAATCGATTTCGCGGCTTCAACCAGCGCGGTGGTGCAGGCAAAGTCGGCAACCGCCGGGAATTCCATCGGCGCAAAATGCAGGCTCGCCCCATCCAGACGTACGGATGCGGTCGTTACCAGAACGTCGCCGACGTTGATGTGCGGCTGAATAGCCCCCGTGGTGCCGATACGCAAGAAGGTACGAATACCCAGTTGCGCCAGTTCTTCCACGGCAATAGAGGTAGACGGGCCGCCGATACCGGTAGAGCAAACGATAACTGCTTTACCATCCAGCTCAGCGCGCCAGGAGGTGAATTCGCGGTGAGATGCCAGCTTAACCGGCTTATCCATCAGCGCGGCGATCTTTTCCACACGCTCAGGATCGCCAGGGACGATGGCGAGCTGGGCCCCTTGTAAATCGTTTTTGGTGAGGCCGAGATGAAAAACATCAGACTTGGACATATAAAACTCCTCTGTGAATCGGGTTTGTCAGAAGAAGCAAAAAGACACTTTACCTAAGGCATAAAGATATTTTCGTGACAACCATCACTATGGCGTAAAACAATTGCACTCGCTTACCATTAAAAAGTGATGCACATCACAATAAATAATCAATATCGCCAGGCATTGCACAAAAGATAGCCGCTTTAAGGCAATGTGGTTTGTTACACACTGTCTATAGTTAAGATTGCGCTATTTTTTAAGGGTACGGAGAATACCATGACAACGACACATCCATCCGGCTTTGCACCTGCAGCCTCCCCACTTGCCCCTACGATGATTCATACGCCTGATGGGGCCATTAGCGCGGGGATAACGTCGATCCCCTCTCAGGGCGACGATATGCCCGCCTATTACGCCAGACCAAAAGCGAGCGACGGCGCATTGCCTGTGGTCATTGTGGTACAGGAAATTTTTGGCGTACATGAACACATTCGCGATATTTGCCGACGACTGGCGCTGGAAGGCTATCTCGCTATCGCGCCGGAGCTCTATTTCCGCGAAGGCGACCCCAATGATTTCGCCGATATACCCACATTATTGAGCGGGCTGGTGGCTAAAGTACCCGATTCGCAAGTCCTTGCCGACCTGGATCACGTCGCCAGTTGGGCTTCGCGCAACGGCGGGGATGCGCATCGGCTAATGATCACCGGTTTTTGTTGGGGAGGCCGGATTACCTGGCTATACGCCGCGCACAACCCACAGTTAAAAGCGGCGGTAGCGTGGTACGGCAAGCTGGTGGGCGACACGTCACTCAATTCGCCGAAGCATCCCGTTGACATCGCCACCGATCTTAACGCGCCGGTACTGGGTTTATACGGCGGGCAGGATACCAGTATTCCACAGGAGAGCGTGGAAACCATGCGCCAGGCGCTACGCGCCGCTAATGCGAAGGCGGAAATCGTGGTCTATCCCGATGCAGGGCACGCGTTTAATGCCGATTATCGTCCGGGATACCACGAAGCCTCGGCGAAAGACGGCTGGCAAAGAATGCTGGAATGGTTCGCGCAGTACGGTGGGAAAAAAGGCTAACCACAGCGCATTACGATGTTTGTTGGGCCTACGAGACCGGAGTCGGTGTAGGCTCAACAAAGCGTCATCGCCACGTTAGCTATGCTTTACCACAGCATTTTTTATATTTTTTGCCGCTGCCGCAGGGACAGAGATGGTTACGACTGACGGCTCCTGTGTCTTTACGCGCGTCCTGCGCCAGCCAGCGCATGATCGATGCCATCGGATAGCCTTGCGCCAGCAGCTCCCGCCAGGCATTCATATACGGCGTAACGTGCTGGAAAAAATGCTTATAGCCCGCACACAAGTAATTATGCGCAGGATGACCGGACGGCGAGACGGCAAAGCGATGCTTCGGACAGCCGCCATGACACGCAAAGCGGTAGTCACAGCGACGACAATCGGCGGTCAGGGTCTCCCGCTTGGCCTCGCCAAACGCAATAGCCCGCTCGCTATTATTTAAGGTTTTGATGCTGTGCTGGTGGATATTCCCCAGCAGATGCTCCGGGTAGACAAAGTGGTCGCAGTTGTAGAGATCGCCGTTCGACTCCAACGCGAAGGCATGTCCACAAGTCTCGGAATGTACACACAGTACCGGCTGCTGCGCCGTCCAGGCGGCTAACGCCACGTCAAACATCTGCACATAGACGCGGTCTACGTCGCGACGAACCCAGATATCAAAGATCTGGTTGAGAAATTCGCCATATTGCCACGACGGTACCGTCCATGGCGCCAGCGTCGCCGCGCTTTCGCCGGGCATCACCAGATTAAGTACCGATGAGTTATCGGTGCTCATTCGCTCTACCAGCGGGATAAACTGAATAAAACGCGATCCCGCCGCCAGAAGAAATTCGTAGACGTCTGCTGCATGACCGACGTTATGTTTTCCCACGACGGTTAAGGTATTAAAGTCGACATGGTGCGCTTTAAGCCGCGCCATTGCTGCGACGACCTGTTCATGAGTTCCTTTTCCAGCGCGATTAAGCCGATAGTGGTTGTGTAACGACGCCGGGCCGTCGATAGAGAGACCGATGAGAAAATGCTGTTCAGCGAAAAAGCGCGCCCACTCGTCATTCACCAGGATGCCGTTCGTCTGCAACGCATGAGTGATTTTTCGCCCATCGCCGTACTTTTCACATAATGCGACAACCCGGCGGAAAAACGGTAGCCCCATCATGGTCGGTTCGCCGCCCTGCCAGGCAAAGTCAATGCGGTCACCACTCTGCGCGGCAATATGCTGGCGTATAAACTGTTCCAGCGTCTCGTCCGACATCCGCCAGTTTTTATTGCGTTCCGGGTACAGCGCCTCTTTTTCAAGATAGAAGCAATATGTGCAATCAATATTGCAGATCGCGCCGCCGGGTTTGGCCATTACGTGACAACCTGCTACCGCCATGTCAGACATCTCCGTTAAAAAATAAGGTTCACCAGCGCCATGAGACAATGCGACGTTTACCGTCGCCAGGGAACATAACAGAATGGAAAACCTCGTTTTGTGCTATGAGAGCGCTGGGCGATCATGACAGGAAAAACGATCTGCGAGGCAATAAAATCCGCCGCGCTGCTTCCGGGGACGCTATCCGCCTGATTGTTATTCATACGGAGAACCTTTTTATTATCAAGATCGCCAAATAGCCAGATCCTGAAAAAGACAGCGCGGAAAATAAGAAAAAGGGAAATGAGAAGAAAGAGGCGCTGTTAATCAGGTCAGACACGGGCGCTACCCGTCAAAGGGTAGCGCCGCATTGCTGCCGGATAAACGCAGCGGCCAGGATGGGTTATTTCGCCTGACGCAGATTGTGCGCCGCTTTGACCATGTTCGCTAACGCCGCGCGGGTTTCCGGCCAACCGCGAGTTTTCAGACCGCAGTCCGGATTCACCCACAGGCGTTGTGCCGGAATACGCTGTGCCGCCTTCTTCAGCAGGGCTTCAATCCACTCGACGCTCGGCACGTTCGGCGAGTGAATATCGTACACGCCCGGCCCGATTTCGTTCGGGTAGTCGAACGCTTCGAACGACTCCAGCAACTCCATATCCGAGCGGGAGGTCTCAATGGTGATCACATCCGCATCCAGCGCGGCGATCGAATCCATAATGTCGTTGAACTCGCAGTAACACATGTGGGTGTGGATCTGGGTTTCATCCTTCGCCACCGCCGCGTTGATGCGGAAGGCTTCCACACCCCATTCCAGATAGGCGTCCCAGTCGCTGCGACGCAGCGGTAGACCTTCGCGCAGCGCCGGTTCGTCGATCTGAATAATCCCAATCCCCGCCGCCTCCAGATCCGCGACTTCATCACGCAGCGCCAGCGCAATCTGTTTCGCAATCGTTTCGCGGGTCACGTCTTCGCGGGGGAATGACCAGCAAAGAATAGTCACCGGGCCGGTCAACATCCCTTTTACCGGCTTGTCGGTCAGCGACTGGGCATATTTCGCCCACTCCACGGTAATCGGTGCCGGACGGCTGATATCGCCAATCACTACCGGCGGTTTCACACAGCGGGAGCCATAGCTTTGCACCCAACCATTCTGGGTAAAGACGAAGCCGTCCAGATGCTCGCCGAAGTATTCCACCATGTCGTTTCGCTCGGCTTCGCCGTGTACCAGCACATCCAGCCCTAAACGCTCCTGCTCGATGATAGCCTGTTTGATATGTTCGGCGATGCCGGTGCGGTAGTTATTCGCGTCGAGGTTGCCCTTTTTGAAGTCCAGACGCAGGCCGCGAATTTCCGTGGTTTGCGGAAACGAACCGATAGTCGTCGTCGGCCAGGCGGGAAGTTTAAAGCGGGCGCGTTGCGCTTCAGCACGCACCTCATACGGATTCTCACGCTGGCTGTCCTGCGCGGTGATCGCCGCCAGGCGTTTTTCTACCGCGGCATTATGTACGCGACGGGAGTGACGACGAGCCTGAATCGGTGCGCTCCATTCCTCAAGCGCCGCCGTTTCGCCGCTGTTCAGCGCATCGCGCAGCAACGCCAGTTCACCGCATTTTTGCAGCGCAAAGGCAAACCAGCTTTTAACTTCCGTATCCAGACGCGTTTCGACGCTGAGATCGATCGGGCTATGCAGCAAAGAGCAGGAGGATGCTACCCACAGCGCGCGTTTGCCCACAATGGCGTTAATCTGCGCGTATTTTTCGGTCAAATCGGCGCGCCAGACATTACGCCCGTTAATCAAGCCTGCGGAGAGCAGCCAGTCGACCGGCAGACGTTGATGCAGTTCCGCTACATCATCTTTGCCATGAATGAGGTCAACATGCAGCCCCTGTACCGGTAGCGCGATAATAGTGTCAAGGTTTGGCGTCACGCCTTCAAAATAGGTCGTCAGCAACAGCTTCACCTGGCCGGCGAGCGCGTCGTAAGCCGGTCTGAAGGCATCCAGCCACGCCTGCGGCAGTTCCAGCACCAGCGCTGGCTCATCAATTTGGACCCACTCTATACCACGTTTTGCCAGTTCAGCCAGCACGTGCTGATACACCGGCAAAATGTCTTTCAGCAACGTCAGGCGGTCAAACGGCTCGCCTTTCACTTTACCCAGCCACAGATACGTGACGGGCCCCAGCAGTACGGGTTTGATCTTATGCCCCAGCGCCAGCGCTTCGTCCACTTCCTCCAGCAACTGTGTCCAGGTGAGTCTGAACTGCTGGCCTTTGCTGAACTCCGGTACTATGTAGTGATAGTTAGTATTAAACCATTTGGTCATTTCCGCTGCCGCCGCTGGTTCACCGGTTGGCGCGCGACCGCGGCCAATGCGGAACAGAGTGTCGATGTCCACGGAACCGTCGTTGTTCTGATGACGAGCCGGCACATTGCCTAACAGCAGGCTGGTGGTCAGAACATGGTCGTACCAGGCAAAGTCGCCTACCGGTAACAGGTCAATACCCGCTTGTTTCTGCTGCTCCCAGTGACGCGCGCGCAGTTCGCGCCCCACCGCCAGTAACGCTTCACGAGTTGTGTTCCCCGCCCAATAGCTCTCTTGCGCTTTTTTCAACTCGCGACGCAGGCCAACGCGAGGAAAACCGAGGGTGTGAGTCAATATTG
Organism: Salmonella sp. A7; assembly: GCF_020181675.1. Lineage (NCBI taxonomy): Bacteria > Pseudomonadati > Pseudomonadota > Gammaproteobacteria > Enterobacterales > Enterobacteriaceae > Salmonella > Salmonella sp. A7. The sequence goes on from NZ_CP084001.1 coordinate 4,535,703, forward strand.
TCATTTTACTTACTCTCTTATTTTATTGAATCTGAAAGTAAAACTCTAAATAGTTCGGCTTGCAGGAAGGCGGCGACACAGCGCATCCCCAGGAGCTTACTGAAGTAAGTGACTGGGGTAAGCAAGGAAGCCAACGCATCTGCAAGTCGAAACATGACGAGTTTTAGACGTCTGGATGTTTACACATCCATAATGTAAAGGTACTGTATATTCCTCAAGCGCAATTTGTTCATGGCGAAGTGAAGGACTTTCATGATCGAAATTAAACATCTGAAAACACTCCAGGCATTGCGGAATAGTGGATCGCTGGCTGCCGCGGCGGCGGTGCTGCACCAGACCCAATCCGCTCTGTCTCATCAGTTCAGCGATCTGGAACAACGCCTTGGCTTCCGCCTGTTCGTGCGTAAAAGCCAGCCGCTGCGCTTTACGCCGCAGGGGGAGGTTCTGCTGCAACTGGCAAACCAGGTGCTGCCGCAAATCAGCCGTGCGCTGCAGGCGTGCAACGAACCGCAGCAAACTCGTCTGCGCATCGCTATTGAATGTCATAGCTGTATTCAGTGGCTGACCCCGGCGCTGGAAAACTTCCGTGCAAGCTGGCCGCAGGTAGAAATGGATTTCACATCCGGCGTCACTTTTGATCCGCAACCGGCCTTGCAACAAGGCGAGCTGGATTTGGTGATGACGTCGGATATTTTGCCGCGCAGCGGGCTGCATTATTCGCCGATGTTTGATTTTGAAGTCCGACTGGTGCTGGCGCCCGACCATCCGCTGGCCAGCAAAACGCAGATTACGCCGGAAGATTTAGCCAGCGAAACGCTGTTGATTTACCCGGTGCATCGCAGCCGACTGGATGTCTGGCGACATTTCCTGCAACCGGCGGGTATCAGTCCGCTGCTGAAAAGCGTGGATAATACGCTACTGCTGATTCAGATGGTGGCGGCCAGAATGGGTATTGCCGCCCTGCCGCACTGGGTGGTGGAAAGCGTTGAGCGCCAGGGTCTGGTGGTGACCAAAACCCTGGGTGATGGTCTGTGGAGCCGCCTGTATGCCGCCGTGCGCGACGGCGACCAGCGTCAGGCGGTGACCGAGGCGTTTATTCGCTCGACGCGGGATCACGCCTGCGATCATCTGCCGTTTGTGCGGAGCGCGGAGCGACCCATTTTCGATGCACCCACAGCGAAGCCAGGATCACAGCCGCGCCTGTAATAAAGCTTGGCCAGTGGGGCTGCTGATGCCAGATGGCAAGATTAACCAGCAGTCCTGCGGGAACATGCATATTATTCATGATGCCCAGCGTCCCGGCGTCTACCTGGGTAGCGCCATAGTTCCACATAAAGTAGCCAATGCCGGACGCCACCACGCCGAGAAACACCAGAATGCTCCATTGCAGCGTGGTTTCCGGCAGCTTTTGCGCGTTCCCCAACAGCGACCACGCCACCGCCGCCACCAAAAACGCCCCCAGATAGAACCACGCAAAGGCGTTGTGCTGCGGCATGGGACGGGTCTCCATCAGACGTTTATACCCCACCATTCCGATAGCGAAACTGATATTAGAAAGCTGCACCAGGAGCAAACCGACCCAAAAATGGTCGGTCACGCGATCGTAGCGAATAATCCCGGCGCCAATCACCGCCAGCAACGCGCTAAATGCATAGCCCCAGCGCAAACGACGCTGACTCATCACATCGTAAATCAGCGTGATATAGAGCGGCGTCAGAACGGTAAACAGCAGCAGTTCGGATACGGTCAGGTAGAGGTAAGCATGGAAGCTCAACATATACATGATGCCAAGCTGCATCGCCCCCACCAGCATATACAGGCTGATGGTTTTTAAGTTGTGCCCGCGAGAACGCAAAAACGGCAGAAAAACGAGCGCCGCCAGCCCAACGCGTATCAGCACCGCGAAATAGCTATCGACATGCCCGGCAAGATACTCGCCAAATAGACTAAAGGAGAAAGCCCACAGGATAGTGGTAATGATGAGTAGCGCCACAATGGATGTCTCTTAAAACAGGGAACACCCATTGTAGCGGAGAGTGAAGTTGACAACTGGTCAACTAACAAACAATCACATCAACGTAAGAAAAGATCGCGCAGGTAATGCGGCACGGCGTTATCCGCGTTGATGCCGATCACCTCAAGTTCGGGATACAGGTCTTTCAGACGCTGGTGCGCATTGCCCATGATGCAGCCTTTGCCCGCCATCGTGAGCATTTCAGCGTCGTTCATTCCGTCGCCAAAGGCGATACACTCTTTCAGGCTGTACCCCATCGCATGAGCGACCGCTTCCAGCGCATGACCTTTCGACACTCCGCCCGCCATCACTTCCAGACAGGTTAGCGTAGAGAAGCTCACGTTTACCCGATCGCCCCAGCGCGCGTTAATCGCCTGCTCCAGCGGCAACAACTTTTCATGGGTGTCGCTGGTGAAAAACACTTTGCTGACGCCCTCCGGCTCCAGCAGCGCAGGCTCAAACAGCGAATAGTTAAATACCGCCTCTTTGAAAAAACGCATTTCATCGGGGCGATGACGATTCATAAACCATTCGTCGTCGCGATAAACGTTAGTCACGATGTCCGGGTTCGCATTCACCACCCCGAACAGGTCGCTGGCAATGTCGCTGTCCAGATTATGCGTAAAAACCAAATTCCCGTCGGTATCGTGCACTCGCGCGCCGTTGGAGGTGATCATGTAAGACTTGATTTCAAGATTATCGCGGATTTGCCCTACATCGACATGATGACGACCAGTGGCAAAGACAAAATGGATGCCGCGTGCGGTCAACAGCTTCAGAGTCTCTTTGGCATAAGGGGACAACGTATGGTCGGGGGAGAGCAGCGTGCCATCTAAATCAGACGCAACAACCTGATACATAATAAAATTTAACCTCTAAGCAAAGCGATTTCCGCTGGATAAATTAGGCTTGTTGAAAAATTCAACAATGGCGTTAAGCGCGACTGAGCGCATGGCGTCCTTTTCAAAAAGGATCTCATGGTACGCGCCTTTGATAACCAGCGGTTTTCCCCCTTCACAAGGGTATCCCGCCGCGGCGCGAATTTCACAAAAACGATCGTGGGTGCGGTTATCCACTACCCGCTCTTCTTCCGCCTGAATCAGTAGCGTAGGCGTCGTGTCATCGCTCGCCCCAGCCAGAACCTGCTCACCCGCCAGAATGCCTTCGCGTACCCAATGCCAGGTGGGGCCGCCAACGCGCAGCTGCGGCTCGTCGGCATAAAATCGTAAGTTGCGCTGATAACGCTGGCGGCTGTGGGTCAGCGCATTCATCCCAAACGGCAACGCCCGCCACTGACCGGTACCAATAGCGTAATCTTCACGGATACGCTGGTGCCCTTCGGCCCAGTCGAGAATATGGCGCACCATAAAGGAAGGCAAGCGTATCACAATACCAAACATCGGCGCGGTGAGCGCAATAGCGTCGCACCGCACACGATGGCGTTGCAGGAACAGAGTGGCTATCGCGCCCCCCATTGAGTGCGCCAGGATATAACGCTTACGCCACGGCCCCGGCTCAATTTCCTGCTGCCAGAACGCCGCTAAGTCCTCAACATAATCGTTAAAATGATCGACATGACCCCGATGCGGGTCCGATAACATCCGCCCGGAGCGCCCTTGACCACGGTGGTCGATGATGAAGATATCAAAACCGAGATGAAAAAGGTCATACGCCAGTTCAGCGTATTTTACATAACTCTCAATGCGGCCAGGACAAATGACGATCGTCCGATCGTTGGAATCATTTCGAAAACGGACAAAGCGCACCGGAATGTTACCCACGCCGATAAACTCCGCCTCTTCCCGCTGACGCCAGAAATCGGTCAGCGGCCCCATAGCAAAAGCGGCAAACGCATTTTCTCTTGTTTCCCAGTCATTTTGCTGCTGAAACATCGGGTTTTCGGCCTCGTTTACCAGGTAAAATCGTTTTTTGCGTCGTGCCTGACACAACACAGCGGCAGTAGCGTATTGTGGCACAAAAACAGACAACCAGGGAGTTTCGCATGACCTTTGAATGGTGGTTCGCCTATCTACTGACCTCAACTCTGCTGAGTCTTTCTCCGGGTTCAGGCGCCATCAATACCATGACGACGTCTATCAACCATGGATATCGTGGCGCAGCGGCTTCTATCGCCGGACTCCAGACCGGGCTGGGGATACATATCGTACTGGTGGGCGTCGGACTGGGTACGCTCTTTTCGCGCTCGCTCATCGCTTTTGAAATTCTGAAATGGGCTGGCGCGGCTTATCTTATCTGGCTGGGTATCCAGCAATGGCGCGCCGCAGGCGCTATCGATCTGCATACTCTCGCCCAGACGCAATCGCGGGGTCGGCTGTTCAAACGGGCGATATTTGTCAATCTAACCAATCCCAAAAGCATTGTCTTTCTTGCCGCCCTGTTTCCGCAATTCATCATGCCGCAGCAACCGCAACTGGCGCAGTACCTCATTCTCGGCGTCACCACGATTGTGGTGGATATGATTGTGATGACCGGTTACGCCACACTGGCGCAGCGCATTGCCGCCTGGATTAAAGGACCAAAGCAGATGAAGGCGCTGAATAAAGCGTTTGGTTCGTTGTTTATGCTGGTAGGCGCGCTCCTGGCGTCGGCAAGACACGCGTGATAGTCGTGCCGGATGATGTTTATCCGGCCCGGAGGTAAATTAGCGCGAAATAATCAGGTGAATACCAAAGCCCGCAAACAAAGCGCCGGCAAAGCCATCAATCCATTTCGCCAGACGCTGATAGCCGCGGCGCATTTTCGGCAGCGCGAACAGGCTGGCGACTACGGTAAACCAGGCCAGCGTTTCCAGGGTAATTAACGCGAAAATACCCCAGCGCGCCGCAGCGCCGACGTTATCGCCGACAAACAGTGAAAAAACGGAACCAAAATAGATAATCGCTTTCGGATTCGACAGATTGGTCAACAGCCCTTTGAGAAAGCTGCGCCCGCTCTGCGCCAGTTCAATGTGCGGAGAAGACGCCGCCGCATCCTGTTTTTTCAGCGCGCCATGCAGCATCTGATAGCCCATCCAGCACAGATACAGGCCGCCGCCTACCATAATGATCGTATGCAGCCAGGCCATTTTTTCGATGATGAGATGCAGGCCAAGCAGCGCCACGCCCGCCCATACCATCACGCCGCAGGTAATGCCCAGTACGCCCATCATCGCTTCTTTACGCGAACGGCTGACAGCAGTTTGAGACACGAAGAAAAAGTCGGGGCCGGGGCTCATTAGCGCAACGATGTGCACCATTGCCACGGTGAAAAATAGCATCATCATAAAAATGGCTCGCGGGGAAATAGTTCAGTGAGTCACCATCCTGGCACTTTTTTGCCGGGCTGACTACTCTTCGTCATCACCATCGACATGCGCGCGGATGAGCGCCATGAATTCTTTCCCGAAGCGCTCCAGTTTGCGCATCCCAACCCCGTTAACGCTTAACATCTCGCTGGCGGAAACCGGCATCTGTTCCGCCATTTCTATCAACGTGGCGTCGTTAAAGACCACATACGGCGGGATATTCTCTTCATCAGCGATAGCTTTACGCAGCTTGCGCAACTTAGCGAACAATTTGCGATCGTAATTACCGCCGAACGATTTCTGCATCACGCGGGGTTTGAGGGCGACAATGCGCGGCACCGCAAGCTTTAGCGGAACGTCTCCACGGAGTACCGGACGCGCGGCATCCGTCAACTGTAATGCAGAGTGCTGCGCAATATTTTGCATTACCAGCCCCAGATGAATGAGCTGGCGAATCACGCTCACCCAGTGCTCATGGCTCTTTTCGCGCCCCATGCCATAAACCTTGAGTTTGTCATGACCGAAATCGCGGATGCGTTGGTTATTCGCGCCGCGGATCACCTCGACAACGTAGCCCATGCCAAAACGCTGGTTAACCCGACCAATGGTAGAAAGCGCAATCTGGGCATCGTTTAAGCCATCATATTGTTTGGGCGGATCAAGACAGATATCGCAGTTGCCGCACGGTTCTTGTCGGCCTTCGCCAAAGTAATTAAGCAATACCAGGCGGCGGCAGGTTTGCGCTTCGGCAAAAGCGCCCATCGCATTCAGTTTATGCCGTTCAATATCCTGAAGCTGTCCGGCTGGTTTCTCTTCCAGACAACGACGTAGCCAGGCCATGTCAGCCGGATCGTAAAATAGCATGGCTTCCGCAGGCAGTCCGTCGCGCCCGGCGCGGCCCGTTTCCTGATAGTAGGATTCAATATTGCGCGGGATATCGAAATGCACGACGAAACGTACGTTAGGTTTGTTTATGCCCATTCCAAAAGCGACGGTCGCCACCACGATTTGCAGATCGTCGCGCTGAAATTTTTCCTGCACATCGGCGCGAATAGCGTTTTCCAGCCCCGCATGATAGGCCGCCGCGCTAATGCCACGACTTTGCAAGCGCGCGGCGGTATCTTCCACTTTCGCCCGACTGTTGCAGTAGATGATACCCGATTTGCCGCGTTGCTCCTGAACATAGCGCATTAGCTGGTCGAGCGGCTTAAACTTCTCCATCAGCATGTAGCGGATATTCGGTCGGTCAAAGCTACTGATCTGGATTAACGGATCGTTAAGCCCAAGCAGACGAATAATATCCTGGCGCGTGGTGTCGTCGGCGGTGGCGGTCAATGCCATAAACGGCAAAGCGGGAAAACGCTGGCGAAGCTGACCGAGAGCCGCATATTCCGGACGGAAATCATGTCCCCATTGCGAGATACAGTGCGCTTCATCCACCGCCAGCAATACCGGATTCCAGTGCGCCAGATGATCAAGAAAGTTGTCCAGCATCAGACGTTCCGGCGCAATATACAGCAGACGAATCTGTCCGGTACGGCACCCCGCCATCACCTCAAGCTGCTGCTCGCGGCTTTGAGTAGAGTTCAGGCACGCCGCCGCCACCCCGTTCGCCAGTAGCTGATCGACCTGGTCTTTCATCAACGAGATCAGGGGCGAAACGACGACGGTCAATCCGTCCAGCAACAACGCGGGGATTTGATAGCACAGAGATTTGCCGCCGCCGGTGGGCATGACGACCAGACAGTCGCGGCCGGAGAGCGCAGTATCAATAATCGCTTCCTGGCCCGGGCGAAACTGTTGGTAGCCAAAGGTTTCCTGCAAAACCTGTTTGGCCCCTAATTCCAGATTCAACACTTCCGCCTGCGCCACATTAACCCCGTTCACCATAAATCAAAACAGGCGCTATTTTCAGCGCCTGCGAGAGAAACTGCAATGTTTAAAACACAATCCAATCAGAAGATATCGTTAAGCATCACGCCGACGCCGACACGTGTCTGATTAAAATTATAGTCGATCAGCGATTCGCCATAGCCGCTGTACACCTGAGTATAAAGCCGGACATGTTTAGTGACCGGATAGCTTAATCCAACTTCCGCGCCGCCGTAGCCTGTATTCCAGTTGTACTGGCCTTTGGCGCTTAATACCGCCTCGCCCAGGTGATAACCGATTTTAAGCTGGTAATAACCCATATATTTGGTGATGTCCGGATTATCGTCGGTACTGCCAATCACGTACCACGGTTTGACCTCTACCAGCCAGTTACCGTTTTCGGCCATCAGACGGGTATACAGACGGTTCCAGCTACGCGAGGTGGGGTCCGAACGTCCGTTAGAGTCATGGTTGTAGCCCATCTCTACGTCGCGCAACGTCCAGCCGGCAAAGCGATAATCGGTAGCAAAACCAAGAAAAAGCTGCGGTTCGTAGTTGGTTTCGCGAAACGGCGAAGACTCTTTACTGTTGGAAAGCTGCCACCAGGATTTCTGCGTATAGGAAGCACCCAGTACCGAGTTCGGCCCCAGTATTCCGCGCCACAGCGGAAACGCCAGGCTCAACTGAAATTTCACTTCATCTTTACGTGCGTTTTCAGACCAGTTGTAGGTACTTATGGCCTCTTTGTTCAGATCGCTGGTGTTCGTGTAGATCAAGTAGTTCGTGTCATAAGGGTAAAGCGTAAAAGGGTTATCATGCTCCTGTAGCATGTTAGCGATGATACTTCCCCGTACTGCAGGCGCATCATGAACCTCTTTTATCGTAGCTTCTTGTGCATATGCCGCTAATGGCAGTAGCGTGGCTGGCAACAACCCTCTCAAAATCGCCCGCATTCTTGACGTTCTCCTGACGAAGTATTTTCAGCTTGAATCATTCTCTGCCAACCATTTTTACATATTTACACACATAGCCGTTAGTTATCCCTTCTTAAAGTAGAAAACAACAATTAAGAAGCATAATATCAACATTTCATTAACCAATGAGGTGTCAGGAATCTATGTCCGCTGTACTTACCGCTGAACAAGCTCTGAGATTAGTGGGTGAAATGTTTGTCTACCACATGCCGTTTAATCGGGCGTTAGGGCTGGAGCTGGAACGCTATGAAAAAGCGTTCGCCCAACTGGCCTTTAACAACCAGCCGATGATGGTCGGCAACTGGGCGCAAAGCATTTTACACGGCGGCGTGATCGCCTCTGCGCTGGATGTCGCCGCCGGACTGGTATGCGTCGGCAGCACGCTAACTCGCCACGAAACCATCAGCGAAGATGAACTACGCCAGCGCCTGTCGCGAATGGGAACGATTGACCTGCGCGTCGATTACCTGCGTCCGGGCAGAGGCAACCGTTTTACGGCCACCAGTAGCCTGCTGCGCGCAGGGAATAAAGTGGCCGTCGCCCGCGTGGAATTACACAATGAAGATCAGCTGTACATCGCCAGCGCCACCGCTACTTATATGGTGGGATAAAAGCAGGTAAACTGTTGTTACACTTCAGATACGAGTTTTCCGGATGGACGCAAAACAAACACGGCAGGGCGTATTACTCGCTCTTGCCGCCTATTTTATTTGGGGGATCGCCCCCGCGTATTTCAAGCTGATCTATTACGTTCCCGCAGATGAGATCCTGACGCACCGCGTGATTTGGTCATTTTTCTTTATGGTGGCGCTGCTTAGCGTCAGCCGGCAGTGGCGACAGGTTAAGCGCTTACTGAAAACGCCAAAGAAGATTTTTCTGCTGGCCCTGTCCGCCGTACTGGTCGGCGGTAACTGGCTATTGTTCATTTGGGCGGTAAATAATCACCATATGCTGGAGGCCAGTCTGGGTTATTTCATTAATCCGCTGGTTAACATCTTGCTGGGGATGATTTTTCTTGGCGAACGCTTCCGTCGAATGCAGTGGCTGGCGGTGATTCTGGCGGTGTGCGGCGTGCTGGTGCAACTCTGGACCTTTGGCTCGCTGCCGATTATCGCGCTGGGGCTGGCGTTTAGTTTTGCGTTTTACGGCCTGGTGCGTAAGAAGATCGCCGTTGAAGCGCAGACGGGTATGCTGGTCGAAACGCTATGGCTGTTGCCGGTCGCGGCAATTTATCTGTTTGGCATCGCCGATAGCCCTACCAGCCATATGGGGCAAAACGCACTATCGTTGAACTTGCTGTTAATGGCGGCGGGTGTGGTCACTACGATTCCGCTGCTGTGCTTCACCGGAGCGGCTACGCGTCTGCGTCTTTCTACACTGGGCTTCTTTCAGTATATCGGCCCAACGCTGATGTTTTTACTGGCGGTGACGTTTTATGGCGAAGTGCCGGGCGCGGATAAGATGGTGACATTTGCGTTTATCTGGGTCGCGCTGGCGATTTTCGTGATGGATGCGATTTATACGCAACGGCGTAAGCATTAAATAATAAAATGGCAGCTATTATCTGGCTGCCATTTTATGTTATTTCTTTTTAGTAAATAGCAATACAATAAATAATATAATATTTGTTACTGGAAACACGCCCAACACACCAATAAACTTATTCCAACCAACAAACGTTAAATAACGGGCATGGATCTGGCAAAAGCCGAATCCCAACGCTATTCCAATCCCCCTCAAATTTAATGAAGTACAAATCGACAGTACAACGAGCAGGACAATAGCAATCACCCACCATCCAATCCAGGCTTTAATGAATTCGGCTTTAGAAAAAGGGTCTTTACCAAAATAAACTTGCCAGAAATTTTTCTCTTGCATTTTATGAAATCCATTCATTGAAATTGTTAATTACCAGATAATATATTTAATTATTATCTATTGCTGTGCAACGTAATTATCATGCCATTATTTACCATTACTGTCATTAGAAAATTCAGTGTGATATATTTACATGTGAGACCTGAAGTTGGTTATCAATATGGAAAAAATAATATGATTAGGATTATTAAAGATATTTTTCAGCCTTCCCCCAAGGATACATTGAAGCGAGCAAAGTTTGTTATTTATACATTATCATCATGGATAATATTATTTACTATAATGCCTAAAAACCAATATCTTGATTTAATATTTATTATTGTCAATACCTATATCCATATTAATATTGGCGCGAAGAGAATCAGAGATTCAGGTTGCAGGGCACTTTATTTCATCGCATTGTCTATAGGTGTAAATGTCTTCTGTACAGTCAGTGTCGCACTCAATGGGGCTGATTGCGATAATATTGGTATACAACTCAATATTGCCTGGGTAATACTCACAACACTACTGCTATCTTTCATCGCTTCTTCAAAACAAGAACTTTCCTCATGATGAAGAACTTCCAACGGACTGGCGGTTAAATCGCCAGTCCGTTGATTTTACAGCCAGTTCTTGCGCTTAAAGTACAAATACGGCGCAAGCCCCGCCAGAATCATAAAGATAATCGCGCCTGGATAACCAAAGCTCCACTTCAGTTCCGGCATAAACTCGAAGTTCATCCCATAGCTGGAAGCGACCAGCGTCGGCGGCAGGAACACCACGGAAACCACCGAGAAGATTTTGATAATGCGGTTCTGCTCGATGTTGATAAAACCCATCGCCGCCTGCATCAGAAAGTTCACCTTCTGGAACAGCGATTCATTGTGCGGCAGCAGAGATTCGATATCGCGCAGGATCTCACGCGCCTGCTCCAGCTGCCCGCCCGGTAAGCGCGCCTTGCGCACCAGGAAGTTCAGCGCGCGCTGGGTATCCATCAGACACAGGCGTACCTTCCAGCCGATATCTTCCAGTTCCGCCAGCGTGGAGAGCGCTTCGTCGTATTCATCGCCCTGATGCCCTTCCATAATGACGCGGCTCAGTTTTTCCAGATCGCTGTAGATGTTTTCGATTTCATCCGCTAACTGTTCAATTTTGGTTTCGAACAGATCGAGCAGTAATTCGTATGCATTACCGTCGACCATCGCCTGGCTGCGGGCGCGCATACGATACAGACGGAAGGCGGGCAGTTCGCGTTCACGCAGCGTAAACAGACGGCCATCGCGAATAGTGAATGCCACCGTAGAGTTACCGGCATGATCTTCCGCATCTTCGAAGAAGAAGAAGGAGTGGATATGTAATCCGTCTTCGTCTTCAAAGAAGCGCGCGGATGCTTCGATATCTTCCAGTTCAGGACGCGTCGCCAGACTCTGGCCCAGCTCAGATTGTACGCGCAATCGCTCGTCGTCGTCCGGTTCGACCAAATCAACCCATACGGCATCAATCAGGCTTTGTGACTCCTCGACTTCCAGCCGGGTCAGTCGGTTTTTTTCCAGTTGAAATGCGCTCAGCATGACCGGGACTCCCAATGCGTAAAAATATCGGACAGTTCAGATGGGCACACAGAAACAAATTGGGTTTCAGACCATTAAACAGCCTGACTCAACGCGACGGGAAAAAATGAAAGGTCGCTGACAACCGCTAAGGCTATCAGCAAAAAGGGATAGCCTTAGGAGTTGATCCTGGATAACAGGATAATGAGCCAGTATCTACTGGGTGTGTCCAAGGCGAATGTCCTCTTAGCGTAATCGTGGGCGCATGTTACGCCAGCAAAAATTTGCCGTCAACACGCAACGAAACGCGAAAAAGCAATAATTTCCCCTTATGCAGAAAGGTTAGCAGAGTGAGAGTATTTATCTATGATTTCAGAATATTAACATCACTATATCGCCGGATGGCGGCTTCGCCTTATCCGGCCTACAAATCAAAATGTTAGCCAGTGCGTAGGCCGGATAAGAGGTGCCATCCGGCAATATGAGAGCCGGTCAAACCGTTTCCAGCTTCGCATACGCGGCAACCAGCCATTTGATCCCTTGCCCCTGAAAAGCCACCTGCAACCGGCTATGCTCGCCGCTGCCCTCCAGGTTGACAATAGTTCCCTCGCCGAACTTCGCATGGCGCACGCGTTGGCCGAGTTTGTAGCCTGTGTCGTTTTCCGCCAGCGGCGTTCCCATTCGTTGATGGCTCACCGGACGACTGACGGTGGCGCGCAGACGGACCTCTTCCACGCACTCCTCCGGCAGTTCGCCGATAAAACGCGACGGGCGATGGTAGACCTCTTTACCGTACAGACGGCGAGTTTCGGCATAGGTTAGTGTCAGCTTCTGCATGGCACGGGTAACGCCGACGTAGGCCAGACGACGCTCCTCTTCCAAACGCCCGCCCTCATCCAGCGACATCTGGCTGGGGAACATGCCCTCTTCCATGCCGACGATAAACACCTGTGGAAACTCCAGGCCTTTGGCCGAGTGCAACGTCATCAGCTGTACCGCATCCTGCCAGGTATCCGCCTGCCCCTCGCCCGCTTCCAGCGCCGCGTGAGAGAGGAAGGCCTGCAACGGCATCAAATCTTCATCTTCGTCGTTGTAGCTGAACTGCCGCGTCGCCGTCACCAGTTCCTCTAAGTTTTCGATGCGCGTCTGGCCTTTCTCGCCTTTTTCTTGCTCATACATGGTGCGCAGGCCGGAATCTTTGATCACCCGGTCAGTCTGCACATGCAGCGGCATGTCGGCGGTTTCCTGCGCCAGGGCATCGATCAGTTCCATAAAGCGTTGTAGCGCGCTGGCCGCACGCCCGGCCAGGGCTTTTTCCTGTAACAATTCACGGCACGCTTGCCACAATGTTAGCTGGCGATCGCGCGAGGTCTGGCGCACCACGTCCAGCGTGCGGTCGCCGATGCCGCGCGTCGGGGTGTTCACCACGCGTTCAAAGGCGGCATCATCGTTGCGATTGGCAATCAAACGCAGATAAGAGAGCGCATCTTTGATCTCCTGGCGTTCGAAGAAGCGCATACCGCCGTAAATCCGGTACGGCATACTGGCCTGTAATAACGCTTCTTCCAGCACGCGCGACTGGGCGTTGCTGCGATAAAGGATGGCGCATTGCGCAAGCGCGCCGCCGTTGTCCTGCCAGGTTTTGATACGGTTAACCACAAAGCGCGCTTCATCCAGTTCGTTGAAAGCGCAGTACAGCGATATCGGTTCGCCATCAACGCCGTCAGTCCACAGCTTTTTACCCAAACGCCCATTGTTATTCTCAATCAGAGCGTTCGCCGCGCTAAGAATGTTGCTGGTCGAGCGGTAATTCTGCTCCAGACGAATGGTCTGCGCACCGGGGAAATCATTGAGGAAACGCTGGATGTTCTCCACCTGGGCCCCGCGCCAGCCGTAGATCGACTGGTCATCGTCGCCGACAATCATCACTTTACCGGTATCGCCCGCCAGCAGACGAACCCAGGCGTACTGAATGTTGTTGGTATCCTGGAATTCGTCCACCAGGATGTTAGTAAACCGCTCGCGATAGTGTTGCAGGATGTGCGGCTTGTTCAGCCATAGTTCATGAGCGCGCAGCAGTAGCTCGGCGAAATCCACCAGACCAGCGCGATCGCACGCTTCCTGATAGGCCTGATACACCTTCTGCCAGGTCTGCTCCACCGGGTTGCCATAGCTTTGAATATGGTGCGGGCGTAGCCCTTCGTCTTTCTGGCTATTGATGTACCACATCGCCTGACGCGGCGGCCACTGCTTCTCATCAAGATTCATCGCCTTAATCAGGCGTTTAAGCAAACGCATCTGATCTTCGCTGTCGAGAATCTGGAAATCCTGCGGCAAATTAGCGTCCATATGATGCGCGCGCAGCAGGCGGTGCGCCAGACCGTGGAACGTCCCTACCCACATTCCGCCCTGGCTGGTCCCCATCAACTGGCCAATACGATGGCGCATTTCCGCCGCCGCTTTGTTGGTAAAGGTCACCGCCATGATGGAGTATGGCGAGTTGTTTTCTACGCTCAGTAACCAGGCGATACGGTGCACCAGCACGCGGGTTTTCCCGCTTCCCGCGCCCGCCAACACCAGCATGTTGCTACGTGGCGCGGCCACCGCTTCGCGCTGTTTATCATTAAGGCTGTCGAGCAGGTAAGAAACGTCCATTGGCACCGCCGCGTAAAAACATGAAAACTAAAAACGCCCGGTGGCGCTTCGCTTACCGGGGCTACTTATCGTAGGGCGGATAAGCATAACGCCATCCGCCAGAATAACTGGGAATTTATACAGAACTACTGGTGATTATATCAGCGAGGTGAGAGATGCCAACCGCGAAATTTCGATATGCGGCAGTAAACGGCTGTCCTGCGTCCGCATCAGGTCGGCATTTTCAGGTTTAATCCAGCAGGCCTGCATCCCACAGCGAATAGCGCCAGCCACATCGGTAGTCAGATCGTCGCCGACATGCAGGATCTCGCCGATCGGCACATGCAGTTTTTCCGCCGCCAGGAAATACATGTCGCTAAACGGCTTGGAACGTCCATCCGGGCCGGCGCGCAGTACAAACTTAAAGTAATCGCCGAGGCCAAACAGTTCCGGCTGGGCGTTGCCGTTAGTGATCGCCACCAGCGGCCATTTTTTCGCAAGCTGCTGTAACGTCTCATGGGTAGCCTGCGGAACCTCAATCTGGCTGCGCCATTTGGCAAAATGCATCATCGCCGCATTCGCGCCGGCAATGGCCTCCTGCGCCGATAATCCCGCATCCCGCATGGCCTGCTCTATCGCGCGATGGCGCCAGCGGGTAACGTCATGATAGATTTCCGGCTCCGCTTCACGCACCGCCTGCCGTATCCGCTGTAAATCGACGTTTTGAAACGAACGTAGCGACGGGTGATAATTCTGCATAAAAGCGAGCGCTTCCTGCTCAGTACGCAAAATCACCGGACGGTTATCATAAAGGGTATCATCCAGGTCAAAGGTGAGCGCGGCAATACGCCCCAAAGGCCGGTAAAAACGCATTATTTCCCCCGTTTAGCGCGCGGATGCGCCGCGTCGTACACTGAAGCAAGATGTTGAAAATCAAGATGAGTATAAATTTGGGTGGTGGAAAGGTTGGCATGACCCAGCAGCTCTTGCACGCCGCGCAGATCGCCGCTCGATTCCAGCATATGGGTCGCAAACGAATGGCGCAGCTTATGTGGATGCACGTGGCTGTTTAGCCCCTGCTTTATGCCCCATTCAGCGAACCGTTTTTGGACATTGCGCGCGGAGATACGCTTGCCGAGCTTCGACAGGAATAACGCCTCTTCATCGCTGGCGAACAGTCCGCGCAGATCCAGCCAGTGCTCAATCCATGTCACCGCGTTACGGCCAATCGGCAGGCGTCGCTCTTTGCTGCCTTTACCCATTACCCACACTTCGCCGGTATCGAGATCGAGGTGCTTTATATCCAGGCCAACCAGTTCGGATAAACGCAGTCCCGCGCCGTACATGACCTCCAGCATCGCCCGATCACGTACGGCGAGCGGATCGTTAAGATCGATGTCCAGCAGGCGGTTAACGTCGTCGACATCAATATTTTTCGGCAGATGACGCGGCGCTTTCGGTGCGGAGACGCCCTTCGCCGGGTTAGCTTTCAATTCGCCCTGACTGACTAACCAGTCAAAAAAGCTTCGCAATGCCGAGAGACGTAGCGCCAGACTGGCAGGGCCAAGCCCTTTGCGCCGACTGCGCACCGCAAAACTGCGCACAATCGCAGCGTCACATTGTTGCCAGCTTTTCAGCCCGGCTTCTCCGGCTAAAGCGATAATGGCATCAAGCTGACGCTGGTAGTTCAGCAGGGTAATGGGGCTAAGCTGGCGCTCCACGCCTAAATAGCGCAGGAACCGCGAGACATCCTGAGAAAGCGCGACATCCGTCATACGCGTTTAATCCAGCGTTCCAGCAGCTCCGGCAGCATCAGCGCGATCTCCTGTAAAAGCTGCGTCCCCTGCCCCGGCTGATAGTGGTGCGGGTCACGGCTGCTGAAGAGAATCACCCCGAGGTCGCCATCGCTGCCCATCATCGACATAGCTACCGAGCCTACAGCTTTCGCCTCCGGCAAGACCACCAGCAGTTCCGGGCCGTTTAGCGGGCCAAGATAATGCTGCGACTGTCCCAGTCGTTGAATACGCAGCGGCTCGAAGGCCTGACGGTTTAAAGCCAGATGCGTATAGCGCGATGGCGCGCCAAGACGCCACCGATCCGGGAACAAACGCAGCGTCGCGCCGGCAAGCCCCAAATCGCGCGCCCAGCGGTGAAACCGCATCAGCATCTCATCCAGACTATCCGCGGCGACCAGACGGCTTTGCAGATGCAGCAAGCGATAAAACAGGCTTTCATTGGCATGAGCCTGTTCCATCAGCAGCGTCATATTTTCTTCAAGCACATTGATGTGATTACGCGCGCGGGCCATATGCCACTCAACGAGCGAAACCGTTCCCCGCACGGGATGTGGAACACGCATCGCTTCCACGGCATGGGCGTTACGGATAAAAAACTCAGGGTGGTGGCGCAGGTAATCGACGACCGCTCGATCGTCCAGTTCCGTGAGCGTTTCCTGTAGTTCTTCCTCTGGTTGCTTCATAAATGGATAAATCCGTCGTAGATATGTGCCGCCGGACCAGTCATGTATAACGGATGACCCGGACCTTTCCAGGCGATATCCAGCCGACCGCCCGGTAATTCCACGCGTACTTCTTCAGCCAGCAGCCCCTGCTGAATCCCCACGGCAACGGCAGCGCACGCGCCGCTGCCGCACGCACGGGTCTCCCCTGCGCCGCGTTCATAGACTCGCAGCCGGATATGCTCACGTCTTACAACCTGCATAAAACCGATGTTGGCGCGTTCCGGAAAACGCTCATGGCTTTCCAGAACCGGCCCCAGTGTTTCAACGGCCGCCGTGTCGACGTTATCAACCTGAATGACACAGTGCGGATTGCCCATTGAAACCACGCCGCACAGTATGGTCTGTTCCGCCGCTCGCATAATATACGTCTTTTCCGCTTTGTTGGCGCGAAAAGGCACCTGCGCGGGTTCAAAGTTTGGCTCCCCCATATTCACCCGCACCAGTTCATCTTCCGTGACGCTCAGTACCATCCGGCCATTCGCGGTACTGACCCGAATATCGCGTTTATTGGTTAGCCCTTTCAGGCGAACAAATCGCGCGAAACAGCGCGCGCCATTGCCGCACTGCGAGACTTCACTGCCGTCGGCGTTGAAGATGCGGTAATGAAAGTCCAACTCAGGATCATAGGGCGGCTCAACCACCAGCAGCTGATCGAACCCTACGCCCAGGTGTCTGTCGGATAGCCGACGAATCAGTTCCGGCGAAAAAAAGACATTCTGCGTTACCGCGTCGACGACCATAAAATCGTTGCCAAGGCCATGCATTTTAGAGAATTGCATCATTCACTCCGTTCACGCGGGGACAGAAAACTATCCTCAGTAATTGACCTGGGACGGGCCATCTCCCGTTGCGCGATCGTTCTTATCGGGCATCGTGGACTGCGTTTGCGAATCGACTTTTTTCGTCGGCGGCGGCGCATTTTTATCGGCTGGCGGGAAATAAAGCGGCCCTTTCAAACCGCAGCCCGTCAGGCTGAACAGAGTCAGAAGTACAGCGAGTGTCTTAAACACGTTTTTCATTATGGATTGCCTGTAAGTTCATGCTTTCTATTTTCTATCATCGCAGGAGAAGGCGTAAAAGCAAGCGTTTAGGGGCTCTTTATAAAATCTGAAAAGCGGCGCGTTGCCATGATTATTGCGCATTTACATCAGGAAACATGCTTTGCTAATCACTTTAGGTTTACGTACCACGTCCGGATGACCTTATGCAATATCGTAATTTGTTTTGCCTTTTTTCGCTTTCACTTCTGCTGCCTCCCGCCTGGGGATGCCGGCTAAGTGAATCTCCGCACAATGTTTATCAACGGCAAGGCAGCGGCGTGGTTTATCTCCAGCCAGAAGAGGAGAACAATCTTTCGTTGCCGGAGGTGAATTTCAAACGCCTGCGTCGGTTACCCAATTCATTGATTAACCCAGCAACTCAGGATGAGTGGGACAGGGAACCACCGCTCACCGACCTGACGACCGATCACGTTCATACCGGTGCACAGGCTATCTTCCCGCACTTTTCCTACTACAGCGACGGACGCGTTATTCTGTACGGTGGAAAAATCATGCGTAATCCGCCGGGGACGCCATCGGTAGATGTCGCCTCATTTCGCGCCTTTGGCAAAATCGGTGTTGATAAAAATAGTCTCTATTACGAAGGCAAACGAACGGATGACAACGGCGGCGAAAACCGCGTTAATTTACAGTCATTGCGCAAAGTTGAATTCAGCAGCCAGTGGAAACCAGACCTGATGGGCTTGACGCTGCGCGACGATCGCTTTCTTTATGTCGAAGGGCATCGCCTGAGCGACCCGGACAGTTTCACCGTTCTGGCGCAAAAGCCCTGGGATCAGCGCGGTAAATTTTCCGCCACATTTAATCCGTGTGTCGCTGTCCCCTTTGGTCCCTGGGATACGCTGGCCCGCACGCGTACAAAAATAATGCTCAATGGCGAACTATTGGATGCCGATCCGGATACCTTTTCCGTGGTGCGCTGGATGCCCGGTTCTCTATTGACCTGGCGCGATAAAAACGGCTTGCACCGTTACGTTCTCAACCAGAACAACCTGGATTGGGACATGCAAATTGAAAAACACTGTGATGCGTTCAACCTGCAGGAAAAACGCGTTCTGTGGCGTAAAGGTCCGGGATGTAAATTTGCCGAAATCCCCGGCCTTGACCCGGAACAATTTCATCCGCTCAGTAATGCGGTGGCGCAGTATCAGGATCGGCTTTATGTCATCAGGAAAACGGAATTCGGCGAAAACCAACTGGATGTCGTCACGCTGGATAACCCAAATCTGGTGATAGACAAGCGTTTTAATGCCGGGCGGCATCACGGTTATTTACTCACTAAAACGCGATCCGACTTTAAGGAAGAAGACGGATTGCAGGTATTCGAGTCGGCTGGCCCGCTTATTCTGATGGACTATCACGTTCCGGGCGAGACAGAAGCGCATCTGGGCGACAGCCCACATTACAAAAAATGGTACGCGCGCGACGATCGCTATGTTTACGCGTTTGATGGCGCTCAACTGTGGCGCTATCCCACGCCCAATCCCAAAGCTCTACGCGTGAAATGGCAAACAACGTACTCAGGATACGGCTATTGGGTGGATTACCGCATAGCCCAGTTAGATGGCGCTCTCATGGAGGATGGCTCTTTTATCGCCACGGGTATCCCGCGCGATCCTTCCGTAAAAACAGCCTATGTTAAAACCGATGGCACCTTTGACATCGGCAAAACAGCGGTTCGCTGGCGCAAGTCTCTGTCACCTGACGGCGAGTGGGGCCGTTGGCAAACCATTCCCAACGTTGACCCGAGTCAGTTTCATCTGGTTAACGATCGCATCGCGCAATATAAGAACCGGCTATACATTGCGAGGCTCTCACCTTTTGGCGAAGACCAGTTGGAAACGCTGGAACTGGATAGCGCAACCCCCTTCCTGAACCGGAAAATTAACGCCGGAAAAGAGCACGGCTATTTTATGCGTGATAGCCAACAAGGTCAGGGTATTCAGATCTTTAGCATCAATGGGCCGCTAAAAGTCACCGAGCGTTTTGCGTATGACAACCGCTACGTTTATACGTGGATTGGCAGCCAGCTTTACCGAACAGCATCCCCCTGCCCGGATAAGACGCATACTCTGAATAGGAACGTCAGGTACACCAACAATAAAGACATCATCATCATAACGCAGGCGCAGGAATGCCAAAAATGACGCAGCTAAACCGTTTTGCGCGTTTGAATAAACATCTGAAAAACGCCCTTCGGGGCGTGGGGATCGGTTCATGCATTTACGTCATTGTTGAAAGCGTTATGCACGGCACGATAAACGGTGTTGAAGCTGCCGGGGTTCTGACGATAAGCGCGGTACTCGGTCTGCTTAGCGCTCTTTTGGATATCAAAGCAAAGCCGCGCGCCCCCTTAATCCTGTTGCATTTTCTCCTCTGCGGCGGCTGCGTCGCGCTGATGGTGGCAATGCTGTCGGCTCTGAACCATTTCCCGGTTAACGCGTCCGTCATACTTATCACCAGTGCGCTATTTATCGTCATTTATCTACCGCTGGGTTTTATCCTTTACCGCTCACAACGGTAATTCGTATCGGTTCCAGAAGCTGACGCTTCCCCTTATACTGGCGATATCACTCAATAGCGGGATAAAACAATGAACGACAGTGAATTTCATCGCCTGGCTGACGCCCTGTGGCTCACCATTGAAGAACGCCTCGATAGCTGGGACGGCGACAGCGATATCGACTGCGAAATCAACGGCGGCGTGCTGACCCTCAGCTTTGAGAACGGCAGTAAAATCATTATTAACCGTCAGGAGCCGCTGCATCAGGTATGGCTGGCGACCAAACAGGGCGGCTATCACTTTGACCTGAAAGGCGACGAGTGGATTTGCGATCGCAGCGGCGAAACCTTCTGGGATCTGCTGGAGCAGGCGGCAACGCAGCAGGCGGGTGAAAAGGTGAGCTTCCGTTGATTTATTTGCCGGATGCGCTTTGCTTATCCGGCTTACTGTAGGCCCGGTAAGGCGTAGCCACCACCGGGCAAAAATCCTCAGGAAAAATACTGCTGCAATAGCGGCGCGTCATGATCCTGGTTTGCTGGCGGCACGGTGTTGATAGGCTGCGTACGGAATGGGATCACCTGCTCGCGGCCATCGGTTTTCACTATCTGGTAGAACTGCGGCAGGTTAAAGTTGATAAAACTGGAGCCATACGTGAAGCGATCGTGCGATGACGAATAGAAGCGACTGACGTCGCGCACCAGTTCTTCCTTGCTACCCTCGCAGTGGTGATACACTTCCGCCCGGTTACTTTCATCCAGAATATAAATATTAAAGCCTTTCTCATCGCCCGTTTCTTCAAAGAAGAACTGGATAATCCCTTCGCTGGCGAAGCCATCCACCACTGACGGCAATTTCACCTGGTTGGTTTCCACCTGTACCGACAGCCCGTGCAGCTTGTTATGCGAAATAGCGCCGTAGAATTCGATAGCGTTCTCCAGCTTCTGCACCGAGACATTCAAGCGTTCGAAGAATAGCCCCCACGTCTGCCCGGAAACCCGCAGCGCCTTGAAGCGACCGGTCTCCTGACGGGTGCTGGAAAGACGTAGCTCGATACATTCGGAGACCAGTTGCTGCACGCGGGTGCGAATCAGACCGCGAAGATGCTGACTGTAACAGAACACCTCCACGCTATCCGGCGGCGCGGCATCCTGGTGCATTTTCCCCAGAATCGTTTTCAGCGCTTCGATCATCGCCTGCTCGCCGTTAAAGTGCAGAGTACGCACTTCGTTCCACGAGTTGCGATATAACAAGTCGATACTGCCTATCAGACAGTTTTGCTCTTCGCCAAAGCTGAAAACGTCCAGCTTACGGAAGTCAAAATGAACCACCTTATTGCGAAACGCCGCCGTCGGGTCATATTCGAGGTTAACGATAATCGCCAGATGGCGAATTTCACAGGGGCTGTAGAGCGCTTTCGGCGTCGGAGCAGGCAAGCGCAGCGGGAAATGGTGCGAAACATCGGCGACCATCTCCTGTAACTTAGGCAGGTCGACAATACCGTTGCCCTTAATAAACAGATGCGTTCGCGACGTCAGCAGGCCGTTGAACCACGCCCACGCGACCAGCTTATTAAGATAACGGTTATATTCCAGCGGCTGATGGCTGATGATGGAATCCATGTTCGGCGCGCGGTTGTAGAGATACCAGCCTGAACGGTTGGCGCGTCCCGGCGGCACATGGATAAAGGTTAAATTCGGCTCGGACAGATCCGGCGATATCTGCGGGTTCACCAGCGTGACTTTACCCGGCAACGCTTCAAAAGCCGCGTACAGCTTACGCGTCAGTACGCCGATATCCTGCGGGCTGGCACTCACGCTGAGGTTGTTGCGCCGCGCAAAGCGAATCAGATTACGATAGCTTTGCATCATGGCGTCGAGCAATTCGTTGTGGGCTTCGCGCACCTGATCGATTTTCCAGTTTGCGCGATTATCGAGCATGGTCAGACGCGCGTCGTCCCATCCCCACTCGCTGACTAACTGGCTTAATACTTCCCGACGCCAGCCTACGCAGGCACGCTCGCGACTTAATTTCTCGCACACTTTCAGGTAAAAGCAGCGGCGGACTAAATCCAGCCGCGTCGGATCTTCAATCGCCGTCAGGTATTCAGTGACCCGTTCCAGCATCATGCAGTAGGGATCGAGTCCAAACGATACGATTTCACCGTCATGCAGACGTTGTTTAATATCTTTCGCCAGCAGACGTGGGTTGGGATATTCCCATGAGTAGGCTTCCAGCAGCAGCGTTTTCAGCACCGCTTTGTACGGCGAGTCAATGCTCTTGTATAGCTGCCACAGGCTGGCGCCAAAGTACTCTTCGGCGGAGAGCGAGCTTAAGCCCCCCAGATCCAGCCATTCGTTTGGCGTTAATACGCCCTGCGCGTAGAGCGTCATGACATAGTCGTCGTAATGCTCTTCTTCGTCGCACGGCACCATACTCCACAGGATACGCTTCCCGGCCAGGCGCACAGCGGTACGATAAAACTCATCAAGCAACAGGATATGCTGCGTAGAACCACAGTCTTCCCCGCCCAGACTGCCGCTTTCGTTATGGCGGAAACGGTTCTCGTCGATCAGGAAGAAGCTCACCTCAACGCCAAGCGAGGCGGCCCAGCTTTCCAGCAGGCTACACTTACGTTGCAGCAACTGACGCTCTTCGCCGTCGAGCCAGGACTGATGGCACACCCAGATGTCCAGGTCGGACGAGCAGCTCTGCCCGACCGAGGAGGTGCTGCCCATGGTGTAAACACCGGTAATCGGCAGCTCGCCCTTCGGCGGGTCCTGCGGCGTCATACCGCGGTACAGCTCAAGTTCGTTCAGATAGTGGCGTTGGGTTTCATCAGGCGTGTAGAAGCAAATACCGCTGGGAACGTTACCATCAAGGTAACCCGGCATCAGTGGATGGTGATAGTGCAATAATGTCGGCAGAAGACTGTAAACCTGCTGAAAAGCGGGTCCCATGGCAGCAAGCGCGCGATCCACACGCAGTTGATTTATGGCATCCAGTCTCTGTTTCAGAGTCTCAATATAGAGGTACAAGACGTATCGCCTGATGTTGCTACCCGTCATGGTGCAGGTCAGTACTTGACCGTCGCCATTCGGGATAAACCGTATGTCAAAAATAACCGTTACCCTTTCTCGCCTGCATATTTTTATCTAATACCGACGAAAAAATGGTCTAAAACGTGATCAATTTAACACCTTGCTCATTGACCGTAAAGAAAGATGCGCTACATACAAGTGTAGCACCGTTCGCTGCGTGTAAATTCTTAAATACGGGCTGGCGGTTTCTCGTCATTATTCACTGTCATTGACGACACTGCGCCTTATCCTCTCACTCACGGTGACCGGAAAACTAACATACTCTCTATAAGGATGTTAGGATGGTCAATGATTGATAATGACGGTAACAAGCATGTTAGACAATGTTTTAAGAATTGCCACACGCCAAAGTCCCCTTGCGCTTTGGCAGGCACATTATGTCAAAGACGCATTGATGGCAACCCATCCGGGACTGACGGTAGAACTGGTGCCGATGGTCACACGCGGCGACGTGATTCTCGATACTCCCCTGGCGAAAGTGGGCGGTAAGGGACTGTTTGTTAAAGAGCTTGAAATCGCGCTGCTGGAAAAGCGCGCTGATATCGCCGTGCACTCTATGAAAGACGTTCCGGTGGCCTTCCCGGACGGTCTCGGTCTGGTGACCATTTGCGAGCGCGAAGATCCGCGCGACGCGTTTGTCTCGAATAAATATCACAGTCTGGACGATCTGCCCGCGGGTAGTATCGTCGGGACGTCCAGTTTGCGTCGTCAGTGTCAACTGGCGGAACGCCGTCCGGACCTCATTATCCGTTCGTTGCGCGGCAACGTCGGCACACGTCTCGGCAAGCTGGACAACGGCGACTATGACGCCATTATCCTGGCCGTGGCCGGTCTGAAACGCTTAGGTCTGGAGTCGCGCATTCGCACAGCCTTGCCGCCCGACGTTTCACTTCCTGCCGTAGGCCAGGGCGCCGTCGGGATTGAGTGTCGTCTTGACGACGCGCGAACGCAGGCGCTGCTCGCACCGTTGAATCACTCGCAAACCGCGCTGCGCGTAACGGCGGAACGCGCTATGAACACCCGCCTGGAAGGCGGTTGTCAGGTGCCGATTGGCAGCTATGCAGAAATCATCAACGGTGAAATTTGGCTACGCGCGCTGGTTGGCGCGCCGGACGGTTCGGTGATGGTGCGCGGCGAACGTCGTGGTTCTCCCGAGCAGGCGGAGCAAATGGGCATCTCGCTTGCAGAGGAACTGCTGGAAAACGGCGCACGCGCGATTCTGACGGAAGTTTATAACGGCGAGACGCCCGCATGAGTATTCTGATCACCCGCCCCTCTCCCGCAGGGGAAGCGTTAGTGAGCCGTCTGCGCGCACTGGGGCAGGTGGCCTGGAGTTTTCCACTGATTGAATTTGTCGCCGGTCGGGAGCTACCCACCCTGGCCGACCGCCTGACGACGCTGACGGAAAACGATCTGGTTTTTGCCCTTTCACAGCACGCCGTCGCCTTTGCTCACGCCCAGCTCCAGCGGGATGGCCGAAACTGGCCTGCGTCGCCGCGCTATTTCGCGATTGGCCGCACCACGGCGCTCGCCCTTCATACCGTTAGCGGGTTCGATATTCGTTATCCATTGGATC
Source organism: Salmonella sp. A7 (assembly GCF_020181675.1). NCBI lineage: Bacteria > Pseudomonadati > Pseudomonadota > Gammaproteobacteria > Enterobacterales > Enterobacteriaceae > Salmonella > Salmonella sp. A7. The sequence goes on from NZ_CP084001.1 coordinate 4,560,670, forward strand.
GGGAAATCAGCGAAGCCTTGCTACAATTACCTGAATTACAAAATATTGCGGGCAAACGCGCGCTGATTTTGCGTGGCAATGGCGGCCGCGAACTGCTGGGCGAAACCCTGACAGCTCGCGGAGCCGAAGTCAGTTTTTGTGAATGTTATCAACGATGTGCGAAACATTACGATGGCGCGGAAGAAGCGATGCGCTGGCATACTCGCGGCGTAACAACGCTTGTTGTTACCAGCGGCGAGATGTTGCAACGGCTCTGGTCGCTGACTCCCCAGTGGTATCGTGAGCACTGGTTACTACGCTGTCGGCTATTGGTCGTCAGTGAGCGTCTGGCGCACCTCGCCCGGGAACTGGGCTGGCAAGATATTAAGGTCGCTGATAACGCCGACAACGATGCGCTGTTGCGCGCATTACAATAACTCTCATAATGGGATGCCATAATGACGGAACAAGAAAAATCCTCCGCCGTGGTTGATGAGACCAGGGAGAGCGTGGAAACCACTCCACAGCCAGTTAATACCGAGAAAAAAAGTAAGAACGGCGCCGCGCTGGTATTAAGCGCGGTGGCGATCGCGATTGCCCTGGCGGCAGGTATTGGGCTTTATGGCTGGGGGAAACAGCAAGCAACCGCGCAAACGGAAACCAGCGATGCGCTGGCGACGCAACTGACCGCCTTGCAAAAGGCGCAGGAGAGCCAAAAAGCGGAGCTGGAAGGGATTATCAAAAAACAAGCGGCGCAGTTAGATGACGCGAATCGCCAACAGGCGGCGCTGGCGAAACAGCTTGATGAAGTACAACAAAAAGTCGCCACTATTTCCGGCAGCGATGCTAAAACCTGGCTGCTGGCGCAGGCTGATTTCCTGGTGAAACTCGCCGGACGCAAGCTGTGGAGCGATCAGGACGTCACTACCGCCGCTGCGTTGCTCAAAAGCGCTGACGCCAGTCTGGCGGACATGAATGACCCCAGCCTCATTACCGCACGACGCGCGATTACTGACGATATCGCCAGCCTGTCATCCGTTGCGCAGATCGACTACGACGGCATTATTCTCAAACTCAATCAGCTCTCTAACCAAATCGATAACCTGCGTCTGGCGGATAACGATACCGATGGTTCGCCGATGGATTCAGACAGCAGCGAGCTGTCCAGCTCGCTAAGCGAATGGCGCGTTAACCTGCAAAAAAGCTGGCAGAACTTTATGGACAGCTTTATTACCATTCGTCGCCGCGATGATACCGCCGTACCGCTGTTGGCGCCCAACCAGGACGTCTATTTACGCGAAAATATTCGCTCCCGCCTGTTAGTCGCCGCGCAGGCCGTGCCACGCCATCAGGAAGAAACATACCGTCAGGCGCTGGATAACGTTTCGACCTGGGTTCGCGCTTATTACGATACTGACGACGCCGCGACAAAAGCCTTCCTGGAGGAGGTCGATAAATTAAGCCAGCAAAATATCACGATGGATCTGCCGGAAACCCTGGAAAGCCAGGCGATTCTTGAAAAACTGATGCAAACCCGCGTGCGTAATCTACTGGCGCAACCGACAGTCTCTACGGCAGCGCCTGCCACGCAGACAGACGCTCCGGCAACCGCGCCGCAAGGAGAATAATGATGCTAAAAGTATTATTGCTCTTTGTGTTGTTGCTCGCGGGTATCGTGGTCGGCCCGATGATAGCCGGTCACCAGGGCTATGTGTTAATCCAGACCGATAACTACAACATTGAAACCAGCGTCACCGGCCTGGCGATCATTCTCATCGTCGCTATGGTGGTGCTATTCGCCATTGAGTGGTTGCTACGCCGTCTGTTTCGTACCGGCGCGCACACCCGCGGTTGGTTTGCCGGCCGTAAACGCCGTCGCGCCCGCAAGCAGACCGAACAGGCGCTGCTGAAGCTGGCGGAGGGCGACTATCAGCAGGTTGAAAAGCTGATGTCAAAAAATGCCGACCATGCTGAACAACCGGTGGTAAATTATCTGCTGGCGGCAGAAGCGGCGCAGCAGCGCGGCGATGAAGCACGCGCTAATCAGCACCTTGAACGTGCGGCAGAGCTGGCGGGGAACGACACCATCCCGGTCGAGATCACACGCGTGCGCTTACAGCTGGCGCGCAATGAAAATCACGCGGCGCGTCACGGCGTGGACAAACTGCTGGAGGTCACGCCGCGTCACCCGGAAGTTCTGCGTCTGGCGGAGCAGGCCTATATTCGCACCAGCGCATGGAGTTCTTTACTGGATATCATCCCATCCATGGCGAAAGCGCACGTTGGCGATGAAGCGCATCGCGCCATGCTCGAACAACAGGCGTGGATAGGACTCATGGATCAGGCGCGCGCCGAGCAGGGCAGCGAAGGATTACGCACCTGGTGGAAAAACCAAAGCCGTAAAACCCGCCATCAGGTGGCGCTGCAGGTCGCGATGGCCGAGCATCTGATCGAATGTGACGATCATGATATGGCGCAGCAGATTATCATCGACGGTCTGAAACGCCAGTATGACGATCGACTGGTGCTGCCCATTCCTCGCCTCAGAACCAATAATCCGGAACAACTGGAGAAAGTGCTGCGCCAGCAAATTAAGACTGTAGGCGATCGCCCGCTGTTATGGAGCACACTCGGTCAGTCGCTAATGAAACACGGTGAATGGCAGGAGGCGACTCTGGCTTTCCGCGCCGCGCTGAAACAACGCCCGGACGCGTATGATTATGCCTGGCTTGCCGATGCGCTTGATCGACTGCATCAACCGGAAGAGGCCGCCGCCATGCGGCGCGACGGCCTGATGCTGACATTACAGAACAATCCCCCGCAGTAATCCCCCCTTGCCCGGTGGCGCTTCGCTTACCGGGCCTACCGCCTACACAAAATCATTCGGGATGCATAAAAAAACGCCTGCCCGGTTAAGGGGCAGGCGTCAAAACAGGTCTGTATGACAACATAAAGGGGTGCTTCACTCAACGTTGTGTCCAGGGTGTTTGATGAGGCGTAAGCGACATCTGTCAGTGGACGATAAGCACCGTAAACGGCTCTGCATCATTCCTGAGTTTATGAGGCCAGAAGGCGAACATAAGAGATGGAATGAGCATCTACCCGTACATTATTGCACATAACGTGCCATCTTTGCACCGCTAAAAAACAGGCGCAGGTATTAAAAAAACGTAGAGAATTCACGCGATTGTCATCCCCCCGCCGCTGGCGAGGTTTTAGCGTGTCGCCTGGCGGAGACAGAACAGGATGTTTTTTATAAAGTGATTATAAATCAATAGATTATTCGTCACCGAATAGCGACAAATAAAGCCTGGGATATCGCCAATAAACCATAATGGCAACACGTGCGGGATAAGCGGTTGAAAAGAAACAGAAAACAAAAAACCCCGCCGAAGCGGGGTTCAAAATTGGTCGGCGAGAGAGGATTCGAACCTCCGACCCACTGGTCCCAAACCAGTTGCGCTACCAAGCTGCGCTACTCGCCGATATACTGCTTTTTTGAATTTTTAGTTCAATTCATTGAGTCGTGGTGCGAGGGGGGGGACTTGAACCCCCACGTCCGTAAGGACACTAACACCTGAAGCTAGCGCGTCTACCAATTCCGCCACCTTCGCGTTTCACAACTCTATATTAATGGGGTGGCTAATGGGATTCGAACCCACGACAACTGGAATCACAATCCAGGGCTCTACCAACTGAGCTATAGCCACCACTGAAACTTTTTACGCGGTATTAAACCACCGCAGCTCAAGCACCTAAATAAATGGTACGCCCGACAGGATTCGAACCTGAGACCTCTGCCTCCGGAGGGCAGCGCTCTATCCAGCTGAGCTACGGGCGCTTAGCGCCGTTGCGGGGGTGGATAATACGGACTTCACACCCCGCTGTCCAGTGCCTTTTTAAATAAAATGCGCGTTTGGTTATGCTTTGCGCATTTTGGCGCTTATTCCCCCACCTTGTGGGCGGTTCCGTGACGATTCAGACCGAAAACTTTGTAGACCAGCGTGACGGCCAGCAGGAAGATGACGCCGACAAACAGCGACATGCGCGTATCTTCATTAAAGTACATGCCGATTAAAACGCAAACCAGAAACGCCATCGTCAAATAGTTCGCCCACGGAAACATAATGGAACGAAAAGGATGATCCGCAATCGCTTCTTTATGCGCCCGACGAAAGCGCAGTTGGCTAATCAGAATGACAAACCACGGCACCATCCCCGGCAGTACGCTGGCGCTATAAACGTAAACAAAGACGCGCTGCGGATTGGGGATGATGTAGTTCAGGCAAGAACCTACCAGCAAAATCAAAATAGAGAGCGCCACGCCCGCGACCGGCACGCCGTGGCGAGAGACTTTCGCGACTGCCGCCGGCAGTTGACGGTTTTTCGCCAGCGCGTAAAGCATACGCCCACAGCTATACATTCCGCTGTTACAGCCGGAGAGCGCCGCCGTCAGCACGACAAAGTTGATAATGCCTGCCGCGGCGGTGATGCCGATTTTCGCGAAGGTGAGCACAAAGGGGCTGCCGTTGCTGCCAATCTCATTCCACGGGAAAATGGTGACGATCACGAAAATCGCGCCAACATAAAAAATCAGGATACGCCACAGCACTTTACCCACCGCGCTACGCAACGTCACCTGCGGATTCTTCGCTTCACCGGCGGTAATACCGATCAACTCAACCCCTTGATAAGAGGCCACCACGATACATAATGCGGTCAGAAAGCCTTTCCAGCCGCCGGCAAAAAAGCCGCCATGCTCGGTCAGATTACCAAAGCCAATCGCCTGGCCGCCGTTACCAAAGCCGAAGAAAATCACCCCCAGACCGATGATGATCATCACAATAATCGTGGTGACTTTGATCATCGCAAACCAGAATTCGATTTCACCATACAGGCGCACCGCAGCCAGATTCGCCAACGCGACCAGTCCGACGGCAATCAGCGCCGGTATCCACTGCGCCATCTCCGGAAACCAGAACTGGACGTAGACCCCAATGGCAGTAATTTCCGAGATCCCGACCGCCATCCACATAAACCAGTATGACCAGGCGGTAAGATAGCCAAAAAAAGGACTCATATACCGGTGGGCGTACACGGCAAAGGAGCCGGTAACAGGTTCCAGAAAGAGCATCTCCCCCATCGAGCGCATGATGAAAAAGACGAACAATCCGGCGATGATATACGCCAGCAGCACTGACGGGCCCGCCCATTTCAGCGTACTGGCGGCGCCCATAAAGAGTCCGACGCCGATGGTGCCCCCGAGGGCAATCAATTCAATATGACGAGCTTCCAGCCCACGCTGTAGCTCCGGTTTTTTCTCTGCCATAAATCCTCATGTCGTGTTTGCAACGGTTCCGGTAGTACCGGTTATTGTTATGGGTACATCGATTGTTGCGAATATTTTCTTAAATTTGGACAAATGGCAAATGGAGCATTAAAAAAATGCACTTATTGTGTAAGAAATCATCGATTGTGTTGTAAATGAGCAGCGCCATAAGCACAATCCGCTGCTCAAGTCATCAGAAGGGAGAATTAGAGATCGCCAGTATAGTGCCAGCGAAGGTAGCGCAGCAGACGCATCTGGCGGGTAATACGCTTCGGTTGAGAAAGCAGACGATACAACCACTCCAGCCCCAGGTTCTGCCATATTTTGGGGGCGCGTTTGACGTGACCGGTAAACACATCATAGGTACCGCCCACCCCCATATATAGCGCATGGGGATGCACTTCCCGACAATCGCGCATGAGCAATTCCTGTTTTGGCGATCCCATCGCGACGGTGACAATTTTCGCGCCGCTGGCATGGATACGCGAAAATAGCGCCTGACGCTGCTCCGGCGTAAAGTAACCGTCCTGGCTACCCACAATATTGACGTTCCACTGCGTCCGCAGTTTTGCTTCCGTCTGCGCCAGCACCTCAGGCTTGCCGCCGACAAGAAATACCGGCGTGCCTTCTTTACCCGCGCGCGCCATTAACGCTTCCCAAAGGTCAGCGCCAGCCACACGAGAAACCTGCGCCTGCGGAAATTTTTTACGTATTGAACGCACCACGCTGATGCCATCGGCATATTTAAATTCCGCCGCCGCTATCAACGCGCGGACTTCCGGATTATCTTCCGCCGTCAGCAGCTTTTCGGCGTTGATTGCCACCAACGTACCTTGCTTCAGTTGTCCATCGGCAAACAGATAATTCAGCGCGTGTGACATGTCGCGCCAGCCAATCAGAGGTAATCCTCGCAGCGAGTAAAGGGGCGCAGCGGCATTGTTAGTCATAGTTTTCCTTCCACCTGTGCCTGAGGGAGCGAAGTTGTACGTTTATGAATCAGTCCGGCGCTATCAAATAACCAGAACAGAAGCTTAGCGACCAGCAGGCTGGCGCCAAAAACCACCAGGAAGAAAACCACGCGCGAGACAAACGAATCCAGCCCTTCTCGCGCCAGCACAATCATATTAAAGATGGCGCCAAAGCAGAAACTGTGCAGAATCGCCGCCTTATAGCGATTGGGCTCCCGGTTACCCAGTTCATATAGCCAGTCGAACCATTTGATAATCAGCCCGACGACGATCGCGCCGAGCGGAATAAACAGCGCCCCGCCCATGACCACCAGCGATCCGATAAGCGTTGGCGATATCGCCAGGCCAGAATGGTTGTTCAGGACTTCCCAGGTGAAGTAATTCGCAGAATTCAGCACGATACTGGGTCGTCCCGGCCATAACCAGGTGGGAATAAAGACGTAGAAATCACGCACGATAGGGGCCAGCCCCTGAAAATCGATATTGTGGTAATTTTGCAACAGCAGCGCCAGATTCTCCCACGGCGAAAAGGTATCGCGCGTCAGATAAAGAAACGTATAGAACGCCTCATCGCCGCTCACATTTAATCCGTAGCGTTTGAGCGCCAGCCAGAACATACCGACAATCCCCAGCACGCCCGCCGCTGCCAGCATCCACAGGCTGATCCAGCCCCGAATAATGCCGATAAACAGGAAGATAGCAAACGCAATAATGATGTTAGCGCGCGTGCCGCCGACAATCATGTAGGTCAACAGACCAAACGCGACGGTGCTCACCAGAAAGAACAGCCACGCTTTGCTGTCCTGGCGCAGGAAATAGACCACCAGCATCGCCGGAATGAAGAAATAGAAGAACCGTTTTAACGCCACGCCGGAGACTTCGCTGGAAAAGATCTGGCTGTAGGAGTGCAGCCGGAACAGCAAAAAGCCGTTATGCATAAAGAAAATCGCCACGCTCACCAGCGCGATACCCATCAGGATCACCCAGGTAAGGTGGGTTTCCACCCGGTTCATGGTAAATAGCGGCTTGCGTGGTACATCCACAACGCGTTTGCGTAAACGCGTTTTATAGGTCACGTAATACACGCCGTAGAAACAGGCGGCGGATAATAGAGCCTGCAATAAGATTTCCGGCGGCGCGACGCCAACGTCGAAACGAAATACCAGCACGCTGGTTAGCGGAAAACCAAAAAAGAAGGTCAACAAAAACAGCAACGAAAAGAAAACGTTGAAGTTAAAACGCACGCGGCGGAATTCAAACCAGGTCAGCGTGGCGATAAACAGCGTAGAGAGCAGCCAGACCACCAGCAGCCCGCTGAATTGCATTAAACTCATTCGGCTTCTCCTGCGGCGATTCTCAACGCATTATGCCACGGTTGCAGGTAGTTGGGGCTAAAGAAGGTGATGCCGCTTTTATCTACCGATGCGAGCTGACGCTGCGCCTCGCGCACGACCTGCTCATTAAGATCGTCCGTGGTAAACAGGACGGGCAGATGCTGTTCCGCCATATCCTGCCAGAAAGGATTGTCGCGGTTCAGTACGCACGGGATATCGGCCTGAATTAGCAGACACAACGTCCCGATCCCCTGTTGGCGGGCAAAAATAAAATAACCGAGGTCGCACTGGCGCAACAGCGCAAGATAGGCATCAAATTCCATTTTTTCGCTAATAATTTGTAGATTTTCGGCACTAAATAGCGCCAGACCGGCCTGACGAACCTCATCAATATAGGCCTGGTTATTGGCCGGATAGCCCATCGGCACCACCACGTTTACCGTATCACCAAACTGCTGATACACCGCCCGTAATGCCGCAATATGTTGGTTACTGCGATCGCCGGAGTTCCCTACTAAAATGGTCAATTTCCCCGCACGTTGGCGCTCTTTTGCCATAGCATTCAGGGAAGGGTCCATGCGCGTCGGGAAATAGAGCAACTCGCCGCGTACGCCCGGGTGCTGGCGCGCAAAATAGCTGAGATCGCCGCGCGTCGCGAATACGCCCCCTACTCGTCCCTGCGCGATACGACGAAGCGGGTAGAAAAGGCGGAATTTCAGCCCGTGGGACACTTCGTAGAGATCCGCGCCCCAGATATGCCAGTAAAACTGAGCTGGCTTAATACCGCCGCTTAACAGCGCCAGCCACAGGCTGGTGTTGAACTGACCGTGAAAGAAGAATCTCTGTCGACGATTTGCTTTCGCTTTGGCGATGACCGCCTGCGCCAGCGCTTTCTTACTGCCATAAAAACGAAGCGAGAGCGCCGGGCAGCTTTCCGTGAAGCCGTTATCTTCGCCAGCAACCATAAATTCACGCGCGTGCTCGCTTGTGGCGGCCAGCGTATCATTGAAAAACCGCAACACGGTGTGGTTATGGTGAGGGATATCCGATCCCAGGACGTGAATCAGTACAGTCATGCTCGCCTACGCCAGAGTAAAAATACGCCACAACAAAATGAAAAATAGACAATATAGGTGGCCATATAAGCCTGTGCCGCACCCAGCGCGCCGTGAGCGGGAATCAGCCAGTGAGCGAACGCCGTTAACAGAATGAACTGGCTAATTTCGGCCAGAATGTAAAATCGCAACGACGCTTTGGCAATCACCAGATAACCGAAAACATAGGCGCCGACTTTCAGCACGTCGCCCACTAACTGCCAGGCGAACAGATCGCGCATCGCGGTGAATTTGGCGGAAAAAAGCAGCCAGATAGCAAAATCGCGCAGTAGCCAGACGGTAAAACTCGCCGCCGCGACCGCCGGTAAAACAAATTTCAGCGCTTTTACCACTTCACGCGTAATGTCCTGTTTTTCCGTCAGGCGTGAGAGCGTAGGTAACAGGTAAACGCTGAAGGAGGCGGTGATAAATTGCAGATAGGCATCAGAAATACTGCTCACGCCCTGCCAGATCCCGACATCGCTCCAGCTATAGTGCGCGGCCAGTTGGTTTCGCATCATCACATAGGCGACCGGCATCGTAACGGAGGTAATCAGCGCCATCAGGGTAAATTTACTGAGCTGCCCTGCCAGACCGTTGTCCCAGGAGGGCTTGAGATAGCGTAGCGGGACGGTGCCGCGCTTAATCAGTATCATACCGGCTGGCACTACCACCAGCGCCGGCACCAGCGCCAGGCCAAGCAGAGCGCCTTCATAGCCGCCGACACGGTAGCAGAGATACCAGGCGGCGACGCCCAAAAAGCTGCCGACAATTAACGATAAGGCATTACCCGACGCGTCACGAAAGCCCTTCATTAGCGCCAGCAGCAGGTTCGCCCAGGCGATCCCCATTTGTACCAGCGCAACCAGACGCACCAGCCCTTGATAGTCCGTATGACCGAACAGTCCCTGGCTAATCGGCGCCGCCGCCAGCAGGAAGACCAGCGCCAGCAGCGTAGAGAAACCCAATACCATCGCGGAGGAGGTTCCCACCACGGTACGTAACTGCGCCGGGTTATCATGATGTTGTGCGACGAGTTTGGTAACGCCGTTAAATATCCCGGCGCCAGCCAATACGCCCAGCACGGTGATCATCTGGCGGAAGTTACTCGCTTGTCCGACGCCCGCCGGACCAAAAGAGACGGCCAGTAGTTTCACCACCAGCAGTCCGGCGCCAATTTTTACCAGCGTACTGACCGCCGTCCACAGGGAGGCTTTAGCAAGCGACATATCAGGAGAAATAATTTAGCAAGGTAGTAATCACCGTTCGTTGATCGACGGGCGCAAGGTTATAAAACAGCGGCAGACGCAACAAACGTTCGCTCTCTTTTGTGGTGTAGACATCGTCCCCGATAAACTCGCCGAATTTATCGCCCGCCGGACAATCATGCAGCGGAATGTAATGGAATACCGCCATGATTTCCGCCTCTTTCAGGAAATTAATCAGCGCGCTGCGATCGGCGATATCCCGCAGTTTGATGTAAAACATGTGGGCATTATGCCCGCAGTTTTCCGGAATAGAAGGCAGCTCGATACGCCCGGCGCGCGCCAGCGGCGTTAACGCATCGTAGTAAGTCTGCCACAGCGACAGACGCTGTTGATTGATACGATCGGCGGCCTCCAGTTGCGCCCACAGGTAGGCAGCCTGCAGATCGGACATCAAATAACTGGAGCCGATATCCCGCCAGGTGTATTTGTCCACCTGACCACGGAAGAACTGGCTGCGGTTGGTGCCTTTTTCGCGGATGATCTCCGCGCGTTCAATCAGCGTACGATCGTTGATCAGCGTCGCGCCGCCTTCGCCGCCAGCGGTGTAATTTTTGGTTTCATGGAAGCTAAAACAGCCGATGTGACCGATCGTTCCTAACGCGCGCCCTTTGTACGTGGACATCACGCCCTGGGCGGCATCCTCGACAACGAATAGATTATACTTATCCGCCAGCGCCATGATGACATCCATTTCACAAGCGACGCCAGCGTAGTGTACCGGCACGATAGCGCGGGTTTTATCAGTAATTGCCGCCTCAATCAGCGTTTCGTCAATATTCATCGTATCCGGACGAATATCGACAAACACAATTTTCGCGCCGCGCAGGACAAAAGCGTTAGCGGTGGAGACAAACGTAAAGCTCGGCATGATCACTTCATCGCCGGGCTGAATATCCAACAACAGAGCCGCCATCTCGAGTGATGCGGTACAGGAAGGCGTCAGCAACACCTTCGCGCTGCCGAAATGTTGCTCCAGCCACTGCTGGCAACGACGCGTAAAGCCGCCGTCGCCGCACAGTTTGCCGCTGCTCATTGCAGACTGCATGTATTCGAGTTCGGTTCCCACCACCGGCGGCGCATTAAAAGGAATCATGTTGTCACCTGTATAACCAGTACGCAGTGCTTTCGATGTTGGCACCGCTTTGTATGTAACGTTTAAGCGCGGCGGTGTTGCCCAACTGGGTCGCCACCCGCAATGTTGCTTTGCCGCGACTCTGCGCCCAACAGATCGCCGCCTGCATAAGTTCCGCTCCCGCGCCGCGTCCGGCCAACAGGCCAATGCGCGCGTCGGTATCATTCAATTCCCGCAGCGAGACGTAACCGCGGATAGCGCCTGTCTCTGTGCGAAGCACCAGGCATTGGTGATCAAACGTGCCGCGTACCGCATTCTCAATCCACTGGGCGTAAAAACGGGCGCTGGCGTCGGGCGCATACCACGGCGCGCGAAAACGACTCTGCGTAAACGCCTCTCCGGCCAACTGACGCAAAGCAGGAATGTCTTTAAGGTGTGCAATTTCCGCGCCATGCTGGTCGCGATGCCCTTTTACCGGCAACGCAAAATCCACTTCGCCTTCAACCAAAGAGAATCCCAGCGATTGCAACGCCGACAGCCAGGCGATGTTTTCAGCCGGCACTTTTACCTGCACGCGTTGCCACGCCTGCAGCGCTTCTGGCGTTAATTCGGGCGCTGAGGCATCGATACGCACAATGCCGCTATTCACGCCAAAGAACGTATTTTCCCAGAGTAACGGTTCAATACTGGCGCGGACGGGCACGGAGCAACTCCAGTAAATATTGGCCATAGCCGGTTTTTTCAAGCTGACTGGCGGCGCGTTTCAAACCATCATCATCCAGCCAGCCGTTGCGCCAGGCAATCTCCTCCAGACAGGCAATTTTGAAGCCCTGGCGCTTTGACACACCGCGCGTAATGGGATGCAACCGGGTACCGGAACCTCCCGCCAGAATGATGCCTTTCATTCGTTTCTCCTCCAGGAGTAAGAACCTGCCGTTTAGCGTTTCAGTCCTAAGCGTTCGCCCTGATAACTGCCATCCTGCACGGGTTTCCACCAGGCCTCATTGGCGAGATACCACTGAACGGTTTTTCGCATCCCGCTTTCGAAGGTTTCCTGCGGCGTCCAGCCCAGATCGCGGGCGATTTTCGACGCGTCGATGGCATAACGTAAGTCATGGCCGGGTCGATCGTCGACGAAGGTAATCAGATCGTGATAATTCGCCACACCCTGCGGTTTTTGCGGGGCCAGTTCCTCCAGCAGAGCGCAAATCGTCCTGACCACATCCAGATTTTTACGTTCGTTATGACCGCCGATATTATACGTTTCGCCCACCGCGCCGTTCGTCACCACGTGATACAACGCACGGGCATGATCTTCCACATACAGCCAGTCGCGAATTTGCTGGCCGTTGCCATAGACCGGCAATGGTTTACCCGCCAGCGCGTTCAGAATCATCAGCGGGATCAGTTTTTCCGGGAAATGGTAGGGCCCGTAGTTATTAGAGCAGTTGGTGACAACCGTAGGCAAACCGTAGGTACGTAACCAGGCGCGTACCAGATGGTCGCTGCTGGCTTTGGAGGCGGAATAAGGGCTGCTTGGCGCATATGGCGTGGTTTCGGTGAAGAAATCGTCTGCAGTATGCAGATCGCCATACACTTCATCGGTGGAGATATGGTGGAAGCGGAACGCCGCTTTAGCGTCCGCGTCAAGCGCGGACCAGTAAGCGCGAGCGGCTTCCAGCAAGGTGTAAGTACCAACGATATTCGTTTCAATAAACGCCGCGGGGCCGTCGATGGAACGGTCTACATGGCTTTCCGCCGCCAGGTGCATCACGCTATCGGGCTGATACTGCTGGAAAACTCGCTCCAGTGATGCCCGATCGCAGATATCCACCTTCTCAAAGGCGAAACGGTCGCTTTGCGCCACCGACGCCAGAGACATCAGGTTGCCCGCATAGGTGAGTTTATCCACCACCACCACCGCGTCTGCCGTTTCATGGATGATATGCCGCACCACCGCAGATCCGATAAAGCCTGCGCCGCCGGTCACCAGAATCCGTTTCATCAGCGCCAGACTCCTTTAGTATCAACCACATAACGTTGATTAACCGCATCGCCGGGAATCGCTTTAAATTCGTCATGATCGACCAGCATCACCAGCACATCGGCGGCGGCCAGCGCCGCGTCCAGTTTCGCCAGCGTGCAAAGTCCGTCCAATTTTTTCGGCAACTGATGGATATTCGGTTCGACGACCAGGGTTTCGCCGCTGTGCCAGCGGGCGATACTTTGCGCGATCCCCATCGCCGGGCTTTCGCGCAGATCGTCGATATTCGGCTTAAAGGCCAGCCCAAAACAGGCGATTTTCACTTCGCTGGCGCGTTTATCGGTGGCCGCCAGGCAATCTGCGACCGCGGCTTTTACCTGATCGACCACCCAGTGCGGTTTGCCGTCGTTCACTTCACGCGCGGTGCGAATCAGTCTCGCCTGCTGCGGATTTTGCGCCACAATAAACCACGGATCGACCGCAATGCAGTGCCCGCCAACGCCTGGGCCCGGCTGCAAAATATTGACGCGCGGATGGCGGTTCGCCAGACGGATCAATTCCCAGACGTTAATCCCCTGTTCGGCGCAAATCAGCGACAATTCATTCGCAAATGCGATATTCACATCACGGAAGCTATTTTCCGTCAGCTTGCACATCTCTGCGGTGCGCGAGTTGGTGATAACGCATTCGCCCTCAAGGAAAATTTTGTACAGCGCGCTGGCGCGAGCCGAACATACTGGCGTCATACCGCCAATCACGCGGTCATTTTTAATAAGTTCCACCATCACCTGACCCGGCAGCACGCGCTCCGGACAATAGGCGATATTCACGTCGGCCTGCTCGCCCGCCTGCTGGGGAAAGGTCAGATCCGGGCGCATCCCGGCCAGCCAGCCGGCCATTTGCTCCGTTGCGCCGACCGGCGATGTTGATTCCAGAATTACCAGTGCCCCTTTTTTTAATACCGGCGCAATGGATTTCGCCGCGGCTTCCACATAGGCCATGTCAGGGTCATGATCGCCTTTGAATGGTGTCGGCACGGCAATCAGGTACGCATCGGCCTCGACAGGTGTCGTCGTCGCACGCAGAAAGCCGCCCTCCACCGCCATCTTCACCACATTGCCCAACGCCGGCTCCACGATGTGAATTTCACCGCGATTTATGGTGTCTACCGCATGTTGGTTGATATCCACGCCGATAACCTGCTTCTGGCGGGAAGCAAAAGCGGCCGCAGTCGGTAATCCGATATACCCCAGCCCAATAACAGAAATGGTCGTAAAACTCATAACGATACCCGATAACTTTTTAACGCCTGTAAAATGCGCGCGCATGATTGCCCGTCACCATAAGGATTATGGGCGCGGCTCATGGTTTGATATTCATTTTCGTCGTGCAGCAGACGCATAACTTCCGCCACAATGCGCCGGGAGTCCGTGCCGATCAGTCTTACCGTACCAGCGGTAATGGCTTCCGGACGCTCTGTGGTTTCACGCATGACCAATACCGGCTTACCTAATGACGGCGCTTCTTCCTGAATACCGCCGGAATCGGTCAGAATGAGCCAGGCGTGATTCATCAGCCAGACAAAAGGTAAGTAGTCCTGCGGCTCAATCAGTACCACGTTTTCAACATGGCCGAGGATACGGTTGACAGGTTCGCTGACGTTGGGATTGAGATGCACCGGATAGACAATTTGCACATTCTGGTTCGCGGCGGCGATTTCCGCCAGCGCCTGGCAGATATGCTCAAAGCCCTGACCAAAGCTTTCACGCCGATGACCGGTCACTAAAATCATCTTCTTATTCGCGTTGAGGAAAGGATACTGCTCGGCCAGTTCAGCCTGTAATGTATCGCTCGTCAGAACGCGATCGCGTACCCAGATCAGCGCGTCGATAACGGTATTGCCAGTGACAAAAATGCGCTCATCCGGAATGTTCTCCCGCAACAGATTCTGCCGCGAGTTTTCCGTCGGCGCAAAGTGGTACATCGCCAGATGTCCGGTCAGCGTGCGGTTTGCCTCTTCCGGCCAGGGGGAATAGAGATCGCCGGTTCGCAACCCGGCCTCTACGTGCCCTACCGGAATTCGTTGATAGAAAGCCGCCAGGCTGGTAGCAATCGTAGTGGTGGTATCGCCATGAACCAGCACCACATCAGGTTTAAAATCTGCCAGGATCGGCTTTAATCCCTCCAGAATTCGGCAGGTAATTTCCGTCAACCCCTGTCCCGGCTGCATAATGTTGAGATCGTAATCAGGCACAATAGAAAAAAGAGTTAATACCTGATCAAGCATCTCCCGATGCTGCGCAGTAACGCATACTTTGGCCTCGAAATGAGGATCTTTTTCCAGCGCATGGACCAGAGGCGCCATCTTAATGGCCTCCGGTCGTGTACCAAATACAGTCAGTACTTTCACATCGATTCTCTTCGAATAGACAGCAGGGGCCCAGCCCCCTACTGCAGAGGTGTTGCTAAATCGTGCGGCGACGGGTTAAGGCAACGCCCGCACCGATTAGCGCCCCAACGATACCCCACATAATCATCAGGAAGGCTCGGCGTGGGCTATCACGTTTTACCGGTTCTTCCGGCGTACGCAAATAACGATAGGTCTGAAAACGAGGGTCCAGGGTCGGCCCCACATTAAGCGTATTCAACATTGCCCGATTTTGAAAGTAGTCCAAATCGAACGCAGGGCCAACCGCTTGCAGATTTTCAAGACGCGCCTGCAACATAGGGCGACCGAGTAAAAAAAGCTCTGAGTCCGGTAATTCATCCGCCGGGACATCCGTCGCGCTACGAGAAATATTATGTTGTTCCGCAATTTTGAGCGCCTGCTCAATACTGTTTACACGACGTGAATAGATCGCTTTCGCAACCTCTTCCTGCCGTTTGACCTGCGCTTTCATCTGCACGGTACGCGCAGCCCAGGCGCCTTTTAATTCATCATTCAGATGGCTCGCCGCCCGCTGGCTGGCGAATGCGACATACTGACGCAGCAGATTATTGGCGTCCGGCGCAGTTTCAGCAATCAGCTTCACATTGTCGTTGATGGCGCGTGTAAAATCGCCGGGCGTAAACTGTATGTTATTGATCAGTTCATCAAGCATCGCCGCATCAGCTTTGCTATTCCCGACCATTCGCTGCTTGTAATAGTCCGTCTGTAACCAGAAATCGCGACGCGTATCCCAGGAGGCAAGTTGCATGATGAACTCTTTATACGCTTCATCCATCACCGAGGGCTTATCAGAAGAAGCAGGATCGGTCTTAATATCCAGGTTGCGCAGAAACTGCTGCTGGGAGTAATAACCGCCCAACATATTTACGGTTGGGCGATCGGTGATCGCCGTCGCACTCCACTCCTGACGAGCAAAAAAGGTATAGGCTAACGCGATAAGGGCAAATAGCAGGCCAATGCCGATAATCCAGAATTTGCCAGCCCATAAAGTACGAAACAACCCGCGAATATCCAGTTCATTTTCAGCGCTCACCGCGCGTGCCCCCGGTAATGGTTGTGTCATCGTATCCTCATTTACTTGGTTAAGTTTGGCCGGTTCTCACGTTGCCTGCGCAGGCGACGCTTCACACGCTTAATAAATCTCGCCACCTTCCAGGCCCGCTTAATGCAGTAGCCATAGAGGAAGAATGCTAGCAAAAAGAGCACCAACATAACCCATTCAGGAACAAAATGAGAGTATTCTGCCGTTACGCCTACTCCCGCCAGAATCGCCGCTGCGAGCGTAATAAGAACAAATGCCTGGCGGGAAGTAAACCCTGCTCGCATAACCAAATGATGAATATGTTGGCGATCAGGGGAAAAGGGGCTCATCCCTTTACGCAGACGGCGATACATAATCGCCACCATATCCATCAATGGAATAGCGATAATCCATAGCGCAGTAACCGGGCTGATAGAGTGAGTTTTCCCCTGCGTCGTTTCCAGTAAGAGCCAGATGACGGTAAAGCCAATCAGTGTACTACCGGCATCGCCCATAAAGACTTTATAACGCCGCCCCAAAATACCGAGATTAAGCATAATGTAAGGCAGAATCGCGGCGATCATGGCAAAGCACCACATTGCCAGGCTAGTCTGACCATCAAACCATAAAATCAGCCCCATCGCCGCAAATGAGACGCTGGATAACCCCCCCAGCAGGCCGTCAATACCGTCCACCATATTGAAAGCGTTGATCGCCGCCCATACCGCAAACAGGGTAAGGAAATAGCCAAAGGGGCCAAGCACTAACTCCCAAGGCCCAAAGATGTAACCAAGGCTACCTAAGTGAAGTTTTGCGATAACCATCATTACAACCGCAATAACGGCCTGAACCACAGCACGAATTTTTACACTGATATCAAAACGGTCATCCATCGCACCAACAAAAACCAATACACCAGCGCAAATAAGATATAGCGATAAGTGCGGTATGTAGTAATCCGAGAGGCCAAACATAAAGCAGATTCCTGCAAACACAGAAATCCCGCCGACTAATGGGATAACACCCTGATGTCGTTTACGAAAGTTTGGTTTATCCACTAAACCAATTTTTATGGCTACTTTTCGCGCAAGAAAAATAAAAATGGTCGTGAATAAAAAAATACTGATTAGCTCAGATAAAGCGGTGAGTAACTTCACAGTGTATGTGCTCTCAGCATATATCATTTCCTTAAAGTATAATGCGTTACGCCAGCTCCTAGAAGAGACCTGTTAGAACATTACACTTTTTACCGCAAACAATGTGTATTGTGCATGGTGTTACTCTGTAGCGCATATCCCGATGACCAGTTTATATGACATGACGCTAAGATGAATCGCAAAACAAAAACGCCACGTAAAAACGTGGCGTTTTCAGGTAAAGACCAGGTTATGAGCGCTTCATCATCTCGAAAAAGTCGTCATTAGTTTTGGTCATCGCCAGTTTGTTAATGAGGAATTCCATCGCGTCAATTTCACCCATCGGATGGATGATTTTACGCAGGATCCACATTTTCTGCAGCTCTTCCTGAGTGGTGAGCAGCTCTTCTTTACGGGTACCGGAACGGTTGTAGTCGATAGCCGGGAAGACACGTTTTTCAGCGATCTTACGCGAGAGATGCAGCTCCATGTTACCGGTGCCTTTAAACTCTTCGTAGATAACTTCGTCCATCTTGGAACCGGTATCGATTAGCGCCGTCGCGATGATCGTCAGGCTACCGCCCTCTTCCACGTTACGCGCCGCGCCGAAGAAACGCTTCGGACGATGCAGGGCGTTAGCGTCCACACCACCGGTCAGTACTTTACCGGAAGCCGGCACCACGGTGTTATAGGCACGCGCCAGACGGGTGATGGAGTCGAGCAGGATGATAACGTCTTTCTTGTGTTCAACCAGACGTTTCGCCTTCTCGATAACCATTTCAGCAACCTGAACGTGGCGGGATGCCGGTTCGTCAAAGGTAGACGCAACCACTTCGCCTTTCACCAGACGCTGCATCTCGGTTACTTCTTCCGGACGTTCGTCAATCAGCAGCACCATCAGCACGCAGTCTGGGTGGTTATACGCGATGCTCTGCGCGATGTTCTGCAGCAGCATGGTTTTACCCGCCTTCGGCGGCGCGACAATCAGACCGCGCTGGCCGCGACCGATCGGCGAAGCCAGATCCAGAACGCGTGCCGTTAAGTCTTCGGTAGAACCGTTACCACGCTCCATACGCAGACGAGAGTTTGCGTGCAGCGGGGTTAAGTTCTCAAAGAGGATTTTGTTACGGGCGTTTTCCGGTTTGTCGTAGTTAACTTCGTTAACTTTCAACAGCGCAAAATAGCGTTCACCTTCTTTCGGCGGGCGAATCTTACCAGAAATGGTATCACCAGTGCGGAGGTTGAAACGGCGGATTTGGCTGGGGGAAACGTAGATATCATCAGGACCGGCGAGGTAGGAACTGTCTGCAGAACGGAGGAAACCAAATCCATCCTGCAATATCTCCAGCACACCGTCGCCAAAGATATCTTCGCCACTCTTTGCGTGCTGCTTCAGGATGGCAAAAATAATGTCCTGCTTGCGCATACGGGCCAGGTTTTCCAGCCCCATACTTTCGCCGAGAGTGATCAGCTCAGAAACCGGCGTATTCTTTAATTCGGTAAGATTCATAATGGTGTGAGTTCTTAAACTTGGGGTAAATCTCGAACTTAATGTTGTGAATGGTATGGCAGGGTCATCCATGCCTGTTTACGGCTATCAACTCATGTCTGTTCGCTGTCTGGTCACAGGAAAGTACGCAGAACTGAAACGACAAGACGGAATGAGCGAAGAGCCAGGAATCTTTCCACTTCTCGTGCGAGAAAAAACGGGAAGTGACGGATAAAACCAGATTCAAACTTAATAAGGTATGTTTAATTCGAAGTCAATACTAACTTAGCACGACTCAGACCGGGCGTCCAGAGATCCTGACAATTTAAGAATAACGTAAGGACAACAGACGCCACGAAACTGCCTGATACCTTAATCATTCGTCGAATGACAGACGCCTGACCATACAGCGCCTTTGTCATTCGACGTATAAAAGGTATTACGCCAGATTGGCGTCGAGAAACTCTTTCAACTGACCTTTAGACAGTGCGCCTACTTTGGTTGCCGCCACTTCGCCGTTTTTAAACAGCAGCAGAGTCGGAATACCGCGGATGCCATATTTAGGTGCAGTACCTGGGTTCTGGTCAATGTTCAGTTTGGCAACGGTCAATTTGCCCTGATATTCGTCAGCGATTTCATCCAGAATCGGAGCGATCATTTTACACGGCCCGCACCACTCTGCCCAGAAATCAACGAGGATAGCCCCGTCCGCTTTGAGTACATCCGTGTCAAAACTGTCGTCAGTCAGGTGAATAATTTTATCGCTCATATATAACTCCACAGGAATAAGCCTGGCGTGTTGGTGTAGCATTAACCAACGAGGTGCTGATGTTAACTTCGCCAACAAAGGTTGACTTTATTTCACCGGATACGCTTTCGTAAAGCAATAGTAAGCTGATATTCTACCACACTATGAGCAAAACACATTTAACAGAACAGAAGTTTTCCGACTTCGCCCTGCACCCTCAAGTGGTTGAAGCCCTTGAAAAAAAAGGGTTTTATAATTGTACGCCCATTCAGGCACTGGCCCTTCCGCTAACGCTGGCGGGTCGTGACGTTGCAGGGCAGGCGCAAACCGGTACCGGGAAAACGATGGCGTTTCTGACGTCAACGTTTCATTATTTACTTTCTCATCCCGCGATCGACGATCGCAAGGTGAACCAGCCGCGCGCGCTGATCATGGCGCCGACGCGTGAATTAGCCGTACAAATTCACGCAGACGCGGAACCGTTGGCGCAAGCGACAGGCTTAAAATTAGGCCTGGCTTACGGCGGCGATGGTTACGACAAGCAGCTTAAAGTGCTGGAAAGCGGCGTTGATATTCTTATTGGTACGACGGGCCGACTGATCGACTACGCCAAACAAAATCACATTAACCTCGGCGCCATTCAGGTCGTCGTACTCGATGAAGCCGATCGCATGTACGATTTGGGCTTTATTAAAGATATCCGCTGGCTGTTCCGTCGTATGCCGCCGGCTGCGCAGCGTCTGAACATGTTGTTCTCCGCCACCCTGTCTTATCGGGTTCGCGAGCTGGCGTTTGAACAGATGAACAACGCCGAATATGTTGAAGTGGAACCGGAGCAAAAGACCGGCCACCGCATTAAAGAAGAGCTTTTCTACCCCTCTAATGAAGAGAAAATGCGTTTACTGCAAACGCTGATCGAAGAAGAGTGGCCGGATCGCGCCATTATTTTCGCCAACACCAAGCATCGTTGCGAAGATATCTGGGGACATCTGGCGGCAGATGGCCATCGTGTTGGTCTGCTGACCGGTGACGTCGCGCAGAAAAAGCGCCTGCGGATTCTGGATGAGTTCACCCGCGGCGATCTGGATATTCTTGTGGCGACCGATGTCGCGGCGCGCGGGTTGCATATCCCCGCCGTAACGCACGTCTTTAACTACGATCTGCCAGATGATTGTGAAGACTATGTTCACCGTATCGGTCGTACCGGTCGCGCTGGCGCCAGCGGACATTCCATCAGCCTGGCTTGCGAAGAGTATGCGCTGAATCTGCCCGCCATTGAGAGCTATATCGGCCACTCGATTCCGGTCAGCAAATACAATCCGGAAGCGCTCATGAACGATCTACCCAAGCCGTTGCGCCTGACGCGTGCGCGTCCTGGCAATGGTCCGCGCCGCGCTGGCGCTCCGCGTAATCGTCGTCGTTCAGGTTAAGAAAAGTTATGCCATACACAAAATCATTTAGCCTGTATCAAGGCGGCAAGAAAACAAATCCCGATGAGCTTAGGAAGAGTACGCAGCCAACACGGATACAGGTTGAAGGATGAAGTGTATGAATTCCACCTCGTTGTATGCCGCTATTGATCTCGGTTCCAATAGTTTTCATATGCTGGTCGTGCGCGAGGCGGCGGGAAGCATCCAGACGCTGACCCGAATAAAACGCAAGGTGCGTCTGGCCGCAGGTCTGAACAACGACAACCACCTTTCAGCTGAAGCGATGGAACGCGGCTGGCAATGTCTGCGCCTGTTTGCTGAACGTTTGCAGGATATTCCGCAGCCGCAAATCCGCGTGGTTGCCACCGCAACATTGCGTCTCGCCGTCAATGCGGGTGAATTTATCGCGAAAGCGCAGACTATCCTTGGTTGTCCGGTGCAGGTTATCAGCGGCGAAGAAGAGGCGCGGCTGATTTATCAGGGGGTCGCTCATACCACCGGCGGCGCAGATCAGCGGCTGGTGGTGGATATCGGCGGCGCCAGCACTGAACTGGTTACCGGCACTGGCGCGCAAACCACGTCGCTGTTTAGCCTGTCGATGGGCTGCGTAACGTGGCTTGAACGCTATTTTAGCGATCGTAATCTGGCGCAAGAAAACTTTGATGATGCGGAGAAGGCCGCGCGCGATGTACTGCGTCCGGTTGCCGATGAACTGCGTTTTCATGGCTGGAAGGTCTGCGTGGGTGCCTCCGGCACCGTACAGGCATTGCAGGAAATCATGATGGCGCAGGGGATGGACGAGCGCATTACGCTCGCCAAACTGCAGCAGCTAAAACAACGCGCGATACAGTGCGGGCGTCTGGAAGAACTGGAAATCGAAGGCCTGACGCTGGAACGCGCGCTGGTTTTCCCAAGTGGGCTGGCTATTCTGATCGCGATATTTACCGAGCTGAACATCCAGAGCATGACGCTGGCAGGCGGCGCGTTACGCGAAGGGCTGGTGTATGGGATGTTGCATCTGGCGGTAGATCAGGATATCCGCAGCCGCACGCTGCGAAACATTCAGCGTCGGTTTATCGTCGATACCGATCAGGCGAACCGCGTAGCGAAGCTGGCAGATAACTTCCTCAAACAGGTAGAAAATGCCTGGCATATTGAGCCTATCAGTCGTGAACTGTTGCTTAGCGCTTGCCAGTTGCATGAGATCGGTCTGAGCGTTGATTTTAAACAGGCGCCCTATCATGCCGCCTATTTAGTACGCCATTTGGATCTGCCTGGCTATACGCCCGCGCAGAAAAAGTTGCTCGCCACCCTCTTACTGAATCAGACCAATCCGGTCGATCTCTCTTCGCTTCATCAGCAAAATGCGGTACCGCCCCGTGTTGCGGAACAGCTATGCCGTTTGCTGCGCCTGGCGATTCTTTTTGCCGGTCGCCGTCGTGACGATCTGGTACCAGAAATTACGCTACAGGCGCTAAATGAAAATCTGACGTTAACCTTGCCTGGCGACTGGCTGGCGCATCACCCGCTGGGTAAAGAGTTGATTGATCAGGAAAGCCAGTGGCAAAGCTATGTACACTGGCCGCTGGACGTTCGCTAACCGTGGTCTGATTGCCGGATGGCGCTTCGCTTATCCGGCCTACGATTTCGCTCGCTTTGCCGCCATCATGGCTTTCAGATTAGCCAGGTGACTTTGCCCTTTTTGCATTCGCTCCTCAGCGCTTACCACTTTGCGCTCCTGCTCCCAGATTAAATCATCCTGCGGCAGTTCTAACAGGAAGCGACTGGGTTCCGGGCGCACCAGTTCCCCATACTGACGGCGCTCTTTACATAATGTAAAGGTGAGCTCTTTCTGCGCGCGAGTGATCCCGACATAGGCCAGCCGACGCTCTTCCTCAATGTTATCTTCGTCAATGCTGCTTTGATGCGGCAAAAATCCTTCTTCCATTCCCACCATATAGACATACGGGAACTCCAGTCCTTTAGATGCATGAAGCGTCATCAACTGTACCTGATCCAGCTCTTCTTCGCTCTCGCCGCGCTCCATCATATCGCGCAGCGTAAAGCGTGTAACCACCTGGGTCAGCGTCATCGGCTCATCGAGTTCGTTGCCTTCCAGCATCTCAGTCATCCAGCTAAAGAGCTGGTTAACGTTTTTCATACGCATTTCCGCCGCTTTGGGGCTCGGCGAGGTTTCGTACAACCAGGATTCATAGTCAATACCGTGGATGAGATCGCGCACGGCGGCGACAGGCTCGCGTTCGGCCAGACGCTGGATTTCCCCCAGCCAGTGGGTAAAACGCGTCAATGAATCGTAACCACGTCCGGTCAGCTTTTGGCTAAGCCCCATATCAAAGCTGGCGGTAAACAGGCTTTTATTACGCGTCATTGCCCATTCACCCAGTTTTTGCAGAGTGGCCGGACCGATTTCGCGTTTTGGCGTATTCACGATGCGCAGGAAAGCGCTGTCATCATCCGGGTTGGTCAACACCCGCAGGTAGGCCAGCAGGTCTTTAATCTCCGGACGGGAGAAGAATGAGGTGCCGCCGGAAATTTTGTACGGAATGCGGTTCTGCATGAGGAATTTTTCAAATACCCGCGACTGATGATTCCCGCGATACAGAATGGCGTAATCCTTGTACTGGGTCTTGTTCACAAAGTGATGGGCAATCAGTTCGCCGGTAACGCGCTCAGCTTCATGCTCTTCATTGTTTGCGCTTAACACTTTGAGTTCCGCGCCGTAACCGAGCTCGGAAAAGAGGCGCTTTTCAAAGACGTGCGGATTATTGGCGATGAGAATATTCGCCGCTTTCAGGATGCGGCCCGAAGAACGATAGTTTTGCTCCAGCTTAATCACCTGCAGCGCCGGAAAATCCTGGCTCAGTAACACCAGGTTTTGCGGACGCGCCCCGCGCCAGGAGTAGATAGACTGATCGTCATCGCCTACGACCGTAAAGCGCGCGCGTTGCCCGACCAACAGCTTAACCAACTCATACTGGCTGGTGTTAGTATCCTGATATTCATCCACCAGCAGATAACGAATTTTATTCTGCCAGCGCTCGCGCACCTCGTCATTGCGTTGCAGCAGCAGCGTCGGCAGCAAAATCAAATCATCAAAATCGAGAACGTTGCATGCCTTCATATGGGCGTCATAAAGCCCGTAGCAGTGAGCAAAAATACGATCGCGTTCACCTTTCGCCCCGGCCGCCGCCTGCGCAGGCGTTTTGAGATCGTTTTTCCAGTTGGAGATCGTGGAGATCAGCTGTTGCAACAGAACCTTGTCGTCTTCGATCAGGCCTTCGGTCAGCTCTTTGAGCAAGGCGACCTGGTCGGTATCGTCAAACAATGAAAAGTTCGATTTCATCCCCAGCGCAGCGTACTCGCGCTTAATAATATCCAGCCCTAGCGTATGAAAGGTGGAGATCATCAAACCGCGCGCTTCCTTACGGCCGAGCGTCTGCCCGACGCGTTCTTTCATCTCACGCGCGGCCTTGTTGGTAAACGTCACCGCCGCAATATGCCGGGCCTGATAGCCGCATCCGCGGATCAGGTGGGCGATTTTATTGGTAATTACGCGAGTTTTACCAGAACCCGCTCCTGCCAGCACCAGGCAGGGTCCGGTGACGAATTCGACAGCGTGTTGTTGGCCGGGATTTAAACGCATGGGAATAGTGCTCAATCTTCGAACGGGGGAGGGATTGTAGCAGAAAGCGAGGCCCAGAGAAGACCAGGCTGCTTTTTCAGGCAGCCTGGAAAAGGTCAATCAGCAGGCTCTGGCGGCAAGCGGCGTATAGCCATTACGCTGTGCGCTCTTGATCCAACTGTAAGAACCCATTAGCGCGATCGCCGTCAGCAGAACATACTCAAGCGACATCGCATAAACGCCCTGTACTGCATAGATCACGACGCTAATTACATCAATAATCACCCACAGCAGCCAGTTTTCCACGTACTTGCGGGTCATCAGCACCATCGCCGCAATCGACAACACCAGCATGGTGGAATCCCAGAACGGGAACGCGTCCGGCTGGAGTTCAGGCATCGCCACCTGCATACCTATCGTTTGCAGCAGAGCGAGCATAACGCGGGTCAACATAGCGAAGACCGGATCGATAAACCACGTCATCAGCAGAATGGCGATAATACATATGCCCCCCAACCTCCATGTTTGTTGACGAGAAAGCCAGCGTACTTTCAGAGCGGCTTCCCGGGCGTCATTCTGCCGGCTCCATGCGTACCAGCCGTAAATATTCGCCGCAAAGAAAAACACCTGAAGTAGCAAGCTGGCATACAGTTGAATCTGAAAAAAGATGGCGGCAAACAGAGTGACGTTAATCAAACCAAACAGGTAATTAATGATTTTTTCCCGGCTGGCGCACCAGATGCACAATAAGCCAAAGACGGTGCCGATAGCCTCAATCCACGACAGCGCATACCCTCCCTCGCCGAGAGGAATGTTGACCATTACATTGTTAATGATGAAAAAGTCCATCATTGCTCTCCTTGCAAACTATCGAAATAAATGGCCTGAAGCGCCAAAGAAATCTGGCGCTCTTCACCTTGCTGGCACAAGGTTTCCTGCTGAACATAATGGTTAATGCTGCTCTCCAGACAGCCACTATGCGCGACGACCACGTTTAGCAACGACGCGGTACGCAGCCCACGTAACGCCCCCACCACCATCAGCGCGGCGGTTTCCATATCCGCGCCGAGAACTCCCCTGGCCGACCATTCGGCATCCAGTTCAGCTTCGCGATCGGTATAAAAACTGTCATGGCTGCGCACCAGCCCGCAAACGGCAGAGATGTTCATCTGTTTCGCCTGCTGTATCAGCGTGGCGGTAAGATACGGGTCCGCACAGGCCGGATAACTGGCGGGCGCATAGGTTTTGCTGGCACCGTCGTCAGCCACCGCGCCGTGGGCGATGATCACATCGCCCAACGCCAGCGAGTCCTGCAACGCGCCGCAACTACCGATACGGATTAGCGTGTTGACGCCAACCTGGCGTAACTCCTCAATGGCGATAGCGGTTGACGGTCCGCCGATTCCCGTGGAGAGCACGACTATTTCAACCCCCTGGTACCAACCGCGCGCCGCGCGAAACTCCCGGTTTTGCCCCAGAATCTCAGCCTTATCAAGAAAACGGGCGATTCTATCCACCCGCCCGGGATCGCCGGGCAAAAGCGCATATTTCGCGCGGGTCATGCTTGTGTTAAGCCGAATATGGGGTTGCATCTCCCGTCTCCTTATTGTTCTGAGAGGTTCAGATTTCCGCCTCCTGTTTGAGTTTTTCAGGAGCCAGTAAAATGATCCCCTCACCGTCGGTATCGATAATGTTCAGCGATTTCAGATCGTGCAGTATCCGGTTGATACTGCGCGTCGTCGCCGCAAATTCCTGACCAAGATTCTGCTTATCAAGCAAAATAGTGGTTGATTCATATTGTTGATAACGCAGCCATAATGCCTGGCATACGCGTTGATGCAGCGAGTACAAATTGTCGCTACTGGCCTTTTTCGACAACTGGTAATACTGTTGGCTGAAAAACCGCAGCATTCGCTGGTTAAAGTGGTTATCCAGCGCCAGCCAGCGGCAAAAATGCGCTTGCGGCAGGCTGAGTAGCTGTACATTGCCGACGGCTACGACAGAACAGATGTAATGCCGCGACTCAAATATCTCTAGCTCGCCCAGCATATCTCCTTTGCCATAACGCGCCTGCCGGTAACGGCGTCCATCTTCAGCTTCGTAAAAAACATCCACTTCGCCGGCCACAATGAGTGAAAATTGCTGGCATATTTCCCCCTGGCGGCAGATAAGCGCGCCGCGGGAAATGTCGTCAAATCGCCAGCACTGCATGATTTCCAACGGGCAGTATTTGAGTAATTCATAGAGCACTGGGTCGCGTACAACCTGGCGTAGCCCTAAAAGCCAGTCGTCTGGAAATTCTGCGTTTTTCATTATGTTCATGGTATCTCGCCCCTTGTCAGAAAGGACAGGACCGCCGTCCCGCGCATCCGAAATACGCCCGCTAAAAATGCCGCTTATCTCCCGGTTCATTAAATCAGGCGGGACATCTGTCCTGTAATGGCGAAGAGTATATGTCTGACGGCCTAAGGAGTGATAAAGTGACGGCCAATCTTTGCGACGTGAGAACTCAATAATGGCAAAAATGGCAGCAGCACTGCATATTCTTGTAAAAGAAGAGAAACTGGCTTTAGATCTTCTGGAGCAAATTAAAAACGGCGGCGATTTTGAGAAGCTGGCGAAGAAGCATTCTATCTGCCCATCCGGTAAAAAAGGCGGTCATTTAGGCGAATTTCGTCAGGGCCAGATGGTTCCGGCATTCGATAAAGTAGTATTTTCCTGCCCGGTACTGGAGCCAACCGGCCCGCTGCATACCCAGTTCGGTTACCACATCATTAAAGTATTGTATCGCAAATAAAAAGCCGGGTAGCGGCTACGCCTTACCCGGCCTACATCGTCTGCTTGATTTTGTAGGTCGGGTAAGCGCTAGCGCCACCCGACAAGGTATATCAACCCGCTACCGCAATACGCTTCATATCCGTCATATAGCCGCGCAGTTTCTTACCTACCTGCTCAATCGCATGACTACGAATCGCATCGTTCACGTCGCGAAGCTGTGCGTTGTCTACCGCGCCTTCCGGGATAGCACTACCCAGATCGCCCGGTTGCAATTCCGCCATAAACGGTTTCAGCAGCGGTACGCAAGCGTAAGAGAACAGGTAGTTACCGTATTCTGCGGTATCGGAGATAACCACGTTCATTTCGTACAGACGCTTACGGGCGATGGTGTTGGCGATCAGCGGCAGTTCGTGCAGTGATTCGTAGTAAGCGGACTCTTCGATGATGCCGGAATCGACCATGGTTTCGAACGCCAGCTCAACGCCCGCTTTCACCATCGCAATCATCAGCACGCCTTTATCGAAGTACTCCTGCTCGCCGATTTTACCTTCAAACTGCGGTGCGGTTTCGAACGCGGTTTTGCCGGTCTCTTCACGCCAGGTCAGCAGTTTCTTATCGTCGTTAGCCCAGTCAGCCATCATGCCGGAAGAGAATTCGCCGGAGATGATGTCATCCATGTGTTTCTGGAACAGCGGTGCCATGATCTCTTTCAATTGCTCGGACAGCGCGTAAGCACGCAGTTTCGCCGGGTTAGACAGACGGTCCATCATCAGAGTGATGCCGCCCTGCTTCAGCGCTTCGGTGATGGTTTCCCAGCCGAACTGAATCAGTTTTTCGGCGTATGCCGGGTCGGTGCCTTCTGCCACCAGCTTGTCGAAGCACAGCAGAGAACCGGCCTGCAACATACCGCACAGAATAGTCTGCTCGCCCATCAGGTCAGATTTCACTTCCGCAACGAAAGAAGATTCCAGTACGCCCGCACGGTGACCGCCGGTGGCCGCAGCCCAGGCTTTCGCAATCGCCATGCCTTCGCCTTTCGGGTCGTTTTCCGGGTGAACGGCGATCAGCGTCGGCACGCCGAAACCACGTTTGTACTCTTCGCGCACTTCGGTGCCCGGACACTTCGGCGCCACCATCACCACGGTGATGTCTTTACGGATCTGCTCGCCCACTTCCACGATGTTGAAGCCGTGTGAATAGCCCAGCGCCGCGCCGTCTTTCATCAGCGGCTGTACGGAGCGCACCACGTCGGAGTGCTGTTTGTCTGGCGTCAGGTTAACCACCAGGTCAGCCTGCGGGATCAGCTCTTCGTAGGTACCCACTTTGAAGCCGTTTTCGGTCGCTTTACGCCAGGAAGCACGCTTCTCAGCAATGGCTTCTTTACGCAGGGCGTAGGAAATATCCAGACCGGAGTCACGCATGTTCAGGCCCTGGTTCAGCCCCTGAGCGCCACAGCCGACGATGACCACTTTTTTACCCTGCAGGTAGCTCGCGCCATCGGCGAATTCGTCGCGGCCCATAAAGCGACATTTACCCAGCTGCGCCAGCTGCTGGCGCAGATTCAGTGTATTAAAGTAGTTAGCCATGATGGTGTACTCCGTGATGTTGTGTTGTCGCGCTTATTGTTCGGTTTACAGATTGCTATCTGTGCGAATGAACCCACATTACAACAGGAAATTTATTGCGGAAATTGATATATTCACAACGTTATGTTGCGGTTTATGCAACGTCAAAAACCGGAGGTCTGTCTGTGGATTTACGCGATCTAAAAACCTTCCTGCATCTGGCGGAAAGCCGCCACTTTGGCCGCAGCGCGCGGGCGATGCACGTCAGCCCCTCCACGCTCTCCCGGCAGATCCAGCGGCTGGAAGAAGATCTCGGCCAGCCGCTGTTTGTGCGTGATAACCGCACGGTCACGCTGACCGAAGCGGGTGAAGAGCTGCGAGTGTTTGCCCAACAGACACTTTTGCAATATCAGCAGTTGCGCCATACCCTCGATCAGCAGGGGCCATCCCTTTCCGGCGAACTGCATATTTTCTGCTCGGTGACCGCGGCATACAGTCATCTGCCGCCGATCCTCGACCGTTTTCGCGCCGAACATCCCTCGGTGGAAATTAAGCTCACCACCGGCGACGCCGCCGATGCCATGGACAAAGTGGTCACCGGCGAAGCCGATCTGGCGATTGCTGGTAAGCCGGAAACGCTACCCGGCGCGGTGGCGTTTTCGATGCTGGAAAATCTGGCGGTGGTGCTGATCGCCCCGGCGCTGCCCTGCCCAGTGCGCAATCAGGTGTCGGTCGATAAGCCCGACTGGTCGACGGTGCCGTTTATCATGGCCGATCAGGGGCCGGTACGCCGCCGCATTGAGCTGTGGTTTCGCCGCCATAAAATCAGCAATCCGCAGATTTACGCCACCGTCGGCGGTCACGAAGCGATGGTCTCAATGGTGGCGCTGGGCTGCGGCGTGGCGCTGCTGCCGGAAGTGGTGCTGGAAAACAGCCCGGAACCAGTGCGCAATCGGGTGATGATTTTAGAGCGCAGCGACGAAAAAACGCCGTTTGAGCTTGGCGTCTGTGCGCAAAAAAAGCGGCTGCATGAGCCGCTAATTGATGCGTTCTGGAAAATTGTTCAGGGTTGATAAGGTAATAAAATGCGCACAAAAATAATGCTGTTATCTGCACTGGTAGCGATATGCTTCAGCGTACAGGCTAAACCGACGGGCATTACCGTACAGGATGTAAAGCATCTGGCGTTAAAGCAGTGCCTTGTTGATAACTATCATAAACGCATTCCGCCGGATGCTTTTTATGCTCCAGGCCATGATATGTCGTTTTTAGTTAAAACCTACGCGTTAGATAATGCCGGGAAATGGAAACCATTCCTTAAATTCGTCGCCAAAGAAACAGAAGGCTTTGACCGCTTAACGATGGCGCTCCACCCCGATAGCGCTAAAGACGCTAATAACGTGCTGGAGCGGTGTATGGCATTTTATGAATCGGACAAATTAGATAAATACGTTCGAGAGACAGTGATGAAATAACAAGAGTCGGCTTATGCTCCCAAAAAACAGTAAGACTGCGCGTATCCTTAAGGAGCCCCATGCTGCTATGGGCGGAAATTCAGGCAACTATGTCCGTGCAGAAGTAGAATTTGATTCTACGAAGCGAAAACTCTTACCGATAAAAGGGTATCGACCCGACATTGTCATACCGTCCCTCACGGATGAATATTGGGGCATCACCTTTGTCGAAGGAGAAATTGAACTTTTTGATTTCCCTTTCATTGTTAGCCTGGCTTTCACATTCAATGATGAGCATTATCTCCAGATCAGGGAAAATCAGTTATTTGTTATAATGGAAGGGCCTCACCAGGTAGGTAAAGGGCGATTCCTGGAAATACACTTTATCCCGAAAAATGTTAATACATAACGGCAATCTTTTATAAATCCGCCGGGTTCACCTGCTTCATGGTTTCCACCGTCATCAGCCACTGGTACAGCGGCTCCAACTGTTGGAAACTCTCGGCCAGCCGTGTGACCAGATCGGCATGGAAGAGTTTTTCTACGTCATTATCCGTCACCATCACGGCAAACGTTTTACGCTGATACCAGTCGGGTATCGCCGGGTCGAGATCTTTGGCCAGCAGCCGCTTATAGCTTTCCCCCACCAGCTCAAACGGCGGGCTGCAGCATTCGGCAACCTGTAAAAACGCATCAGGCCGCTTCCTCAACGTATGGCGAAACAGATCCATCGTAGATTTGCTGGCGCTGTAGTAACCCAACCCATAGCGTAGAGTATCGGGGCTGATTTCAAAAAAGTAGGCTGGCGCATCGATCCAGTTTTTAGCTGAACGCTTAAAGGTCAGCCACATCCGGCTGCGGTACAGCGATTTGTCGTGCGAGAAACGGGTATCGCGGTGAATACGCGACAGGGTTTTACCGATGGCGGGTCGGGTTTCCAGCAGTGGATCGATTTCCAGCATCGCTGGAGC
Organism: Salmonella sp. A7; assembly: GCF_020181675.1. Classification (NCBI taxonomy): domain Bacteria; kingdom Pseudomonadati; phylum Pseudomonadota; class Gammaproteobacteria; order Enterobacterales; family Enterobacteriaceae; genus Salmonella; species Salmonella sp. A7. The sequence continues at coordinate 4,592,382 of NZ_CP084001.1, forward strand.
AAGGTCGTCCACCAGCGCGCGGAATGGAGTCAGAAGGCTTCTTTCGTAGATAAAGCGGTGCTCATCGAACCAGGCTTTGTCGTTCTCAATACAAACCTGCTGAAGAAAATTGAGCCCTTCTTGTGCAAATCCCTGAAAGCGTCCAGCCATCTTTTTGCCCTTACTCATAGCGATCGTCAGTTTATTATCCCACTCCCTGACGCGCCGTCTATGCAGATGACCGGAAGGAGACATTTCTTCCGGTCATCACTATTCCTACCCCGCCAGAAAGAACCGGAACGCCGGGTTATTGCTCTCATCATGGCATTCATAGCCCAGCTCATGCAGCCGGGTTTCGAAATCCGGCTCATGATCGCCTAACTCGAACGCCGCCAGCACGCGGCCATAATCGGTACCGTGGCTGCGGTAATGGAATAACGAAATATTCCAGTGGGTACCCAACGTATGCAGGAACTTCAGCAAGGCACCGGGCGATTCCGGAAACTCAAAGCTGAACAAACGCTCCTGTAATGGCTTGGAGGGGCGTCCGCCGACCATATAGCGCACATGCAGCTTCGCCATTTCATCGTCGGAGAGATCCACTACGCTATAACCGCCGTCGCACAGTTGGGTGATAATCTCTTTTCGCTCCTCCAGCCCCTGACTGACGCGGACGCCGACAAAAATACAGGCATTTTTCGCGTCGGCAAAACGGTAGTTAAATTCAGTGACCATACGCCCGCCAAGCAACTGGCAGAATTTGAGGAAGCTCCCCTTTTCTTCCGGAATGGTCACCGCCAGTAACGCTTCGCGCTGTTCCCCCAGCTCGCAGCGTTCAGACACATAGCGCAAGCCGTGGAAGTTGACGTTGGCGCCGGAAAGGACGTGCGCCAGGCGTTCGCCGCGAATATTGTGCTGAGCGATATATTTTTTCATCCCAGCCAGCGCCAGCGCGCCGGACGGCTCCGCCACCGCACGCACATCTTCAAACAGATCTTTCATCGCCGCGCAGATCGCGTCGCTATCGACTGTAATAATGTCGTCGAGATATTCCTGGCACAGGCGGAAGGTTTCGTCGCCGATGCGTTTTACCGCCACGCCTTCAGCAAACAACCCAACGCGCGGGAGATCCACTGGATGACCGGCTTCCAACGCCGCTTTCAGGCAGGCGGAATCCTCCGCTTCGACGGCAATCACTTTGATTTGCGGCATCAGTTGTTTGATCAGTACCGCTACGCCAGCAGCCAGGCCGCCACCACCAACCGGCACAAAGACACGATCGAGATGCGAATCCTGCTGAAGCAGCTCCAGCGCCAGCGTGCCCTGCCCGGCGATCACCATTGGGTGATCAAACGGCGGCACCCAGGTAAAACCCTGCTGCTGCGCCAGTTCAATAGCTTTCGCTTTCGCTTCATCAAAATTAGCGCCGTGCAACAGCACTTCGCCGCCAAAACCGCGTACCGCATCGACTTTAATATCCGCCGTTGCTTTTGGCATGACGATTAGCGACTTCACGCCAAGCCGCGCGGAGGAGAACGCCACGCCCTGTGCATGGTTCCCCGCCGACGCGGTAATCACGCCGTGGGCTTTTTGTTCTTCGGTCAATCCGGCCATCATCGCGTAAGCGCCGCGCAGCTTAAAGCTATGTACCGGCTGCCGGTCTTCGCGTTTGACGAGAATAACGTTATCCAGACGTGACGAGAGCTTTTCCATTTTTTGCAGCGGCGTCACCTGCGCCGCTTCGTATACTGGCGCGCGTAGCACCGCGCGCAGATACTCCGCCCCTTCCGGCGCGACTGACAGAGGTTGAGATTCCGCCATCATCAACCTCCCAGTTTCGATTTATCGCGCACCGCGCCTTTATCGGCGCTGGTCGCCAGGCTGGCGTAGGCACGCAGGGCAAACGAAACCTGACGCTGACGATTTTTCGGCGTCCAGGCTTTATCGCCGCGAGCTTCCTGCGCCTCGCGGCGTGCGGCGATTTCAGCCTCGCTCAACTGCAACTGAATGCTGCGGTTCGGGATATCAATCGCAATGGTGTCGCCATCTTCAATCAGCGCAATAGTGCCGCCGCTGGCCGCTTCCGGCGAAACGTGGCCGATGGAAAGACCCGAAGTACCGCCGGAGAATCGCCCATCGGTGATGAGCGCGCAGGCTTTGCCCAGCCCCATCGACTTCAGGAAACTGGTCGGATAGAGCATTTCCTGCATTCCCGGCCCGCCTTTCGGCCCTTCGTAGCGGATCACGACTACATCGCCTTCCACTACTTTACCGCCGAGAATCGCCTCTACCGCGTCGTCCTGGCTTTCGTAAACTTTCGCCGGGCCGGTGAATTTAAGGATGCTGTCATCGACGCCCGCGGTTTTAACGATGCAGCCGTTTTCGGCGAAGTTGCCATACAGCACCGCCAGACCGCCGTCTTTGCTATAGGCATATTCCAGCGAGCGGATGCAACCCGCTGCGCGGTCGTCATCCAGCGAATCCCAGCGACAATCCTGCGAGAATGCCTGGGTAGTACGGATACCGGCAGGGCCAGCACGGAACATTTTTTTAACCGCTTCGTCCTGCGTAACCGTGATGTCGTACTGTTCCAGCGTTTGTGGCAGCGTCAGGCCTAATACGTTTTTCACGTTGCGGTTCAGCAGCCCGGCGCGATCCAGCTCGCCTAAAATACCCAGCACACCGCCGGCACGGTGAACGTCTTCCATATGGTATTTCTGGGTACTTGGCGCCACTTTACACAGCTGCGGCACCTTGCGGGACAGCTTGTCGATATCACTCATGGTGAAGTCGATTTCCGCTTCCTGCGCCGCCGCCAGTAGATGCAGAACGGTATTGGTCGAACCGCCCATCGCAATATCCAGCGTCATCGCATTCTCAAACGCCGCCTTGTTGGCAATGCTTCGTGGCAGTGCGCTTTCGTCATCCTGCTCGTAATAGCGTTTAGTCAGTTCAACAATCCGCTTACCGGCATTGAGGAACAACTGCTTCCGGTCAGCATGGGTCGCCAGCAGCGAACCGTTGCCCGGCTGCGACAGGCCCAGCGCTTCGGTCAGGCAATTCATGGAGTTAGCGGTAAACATGCCGGAGCAGGAGCCGCAGGTTGGACAGGCGGAGCGCTCCACCTGGTTACTTTGATCGTCAGAGACTTTCGGGTCCGCTCCCTGAATCATGGCATCAACCAGATCGAGCTTGATGATCTGATCGGACAGTTTGGTTTTCCCGGCTTCCATCGGTCCGCCGGAAACAAAGATCACCGGAATATTCAGGCGCAGCGAGGCCATGAGCATCCCTGGGGTGATTTTGTCGCAGTTAGAGATACACACCATCGCGTCAGCGCAGTGAGCGTTCACCATGTACTCCACGGAGTCGGCGATCAGCTCGCGCGACGGCAGTGAATAGAGCATACCCCCGTGCCCCATGGCGATCCCGTCATCCACGGCAATAGTGTTGAACTCTTTCGCCACACCGCCGGAAGCTTCAATCTGTTCGGCGACCAGCTTACCGAGATCGCGCAGATGAACGTGACCCGGCACAAATTGAGTGAATGAGTTCACCACGGCGATAATCGGTTTGCCAAAATCACTGTCGGTCATTCCGGTGGCGCGCCACAACGCGCGGGCACCCGCCATATTACGACCATGGGTGGTGGTGGCGGAACGGTACTTAGGCATGCTTTATTTACTCCCCATCTTTTCCCTTCATACTTCACGCCACAGGTGCGTTGGCTGCCTCACTCACCCCAGTCACTTACTACAGTAAGTCCTGGGGATTCGCTGCGTTACCGCCTTCCTGTGACGCAAATTATTTTGGGAAAATATTAATTTTATTTATTATGAATTTACCGGATCCAACCAGCCCCATTTATCCTCGGTTTCTCCAGTAAAGAGACCAAAGAAGGCTTGTTGAATACGCTTGGTAACAGGGCCGCAACGGCCTTCACCTACCTGGATACCATCAACGCTGCGTACCGGAGTAATTTCTGCCGCGGTTCCGGACATAAACACTTCGTCGGCCAGATACAGCGATTCACGGGACAGCACCTGCTCGCGCACTTCAATACCCAGCTCTTTCGCCAGTTTGATGATCGCGTCGCGAGTAATGCCTGGCAGCGCGGAAGAGGTAAACGGCGGAGTAAACAGCACGCCATCTTTTACCTCAAACAGGTTTTCGCCTGCGCCTTCGGAGATATAGCCGTTTACATCCAGGGCGATGCCTTCCTGATAGCCGTGGCGGCGCGCTTCGCTACCCACCAGCAGTGAGGAAAGATAGTTACCGCCCGCTTTCGCGGCGGTTGGAATGGTGTTCGGCGCAGCGCGATTCCAGGAAGAAACCATCGCATCGATCCCCTGATCCAGCGCTTCGGCGCCCAGGTATGCCCCCCACGGGAACGCGGCGATGATGACGTCAGTGGTGTATCCCGGGGGCGGGTTAACGCCCATACCGACATCGCCGACAAATACCAACGGACGGATATAGGCGCTGGTCAGGTTGTTTTTGCGGATCACTTCGCGGCAGGCTTCCATCAGCTCATCAATACTCTGGGAAACCGGAAAACGATAAATTTTTGCTGAGTCGCGCAGACGCTGCATATGTTCACGATGACGAAACACTACCGGGCCTTTGTGAGAGTCGTAGCACCGAATCCCTTCAAATACCGACGTACCGTAGTGCAGCGCGTGGGACATTACGTGAACCTTCGCGTCTTCCCAGCGCACCATCTCGCCATTGAACCAAATGTAATCAGCTTTTTTCGTCGTCATTTTTCTTCCTTTTGCGCTCAGGCGCGGATTTGTTGTGATGTGGCAGCGCTCTGGCAGATCGCGACATGCGCAACATCTACCAGTTTACTTAACTGACTAAACAGTAAGTCGACCGACCGGGGACTGGCAACGGTCAATTCAATATTTATATTCTGCGCATCGGTCGCGGCTTCCATATTCATGGAGCACACCTGAAAACCACGATGGCGCACCACGCGTAAAACACGTTCTAAGGTTTCTGGATTAAAGCGTGCCGATACATTGACCTGATGTTGCATCATGATAATTTCTCCAGCATTTCAGAGTTACTGGCGCCAGGCGGCACCAACGGCCAGACATTTTCAAGTTCGTCGATTGAGACGTGAAGCAGGTACGGCCCTTCGCTTGCCAACATCGTGTCGAGTGCCGCTTCAACCTGGTCTTTACGAGTAATGTGCTGGCCTGGAATGCCGAAGGCGCTGGCCAGCATGAGGAAATCGGGGTTATCGGTCAGGGTGGTTTCGCTATATCGCTCCTGGAAAAACAGTTGCTGCCATTGTCGAACCATCCCTAACCGCTGGTTGTCGAGTAAGACTATCTTCAACGGTAACTGCTTGCGTTTTACGGTGCCCAACTCCTGAACATTCATCATGAAGGAGCCGTCACCGGAGATACAGATAACGGTATCATTCGGTCGCGCTACCTGCGCGCCAACGGCCGCCGGTAAGCCGAATCCCATCGTCCCCAGACCGCTGGAAGTGATGAAGTTCTCCGGGCGGGTGTAAGTCATATGCTGGGCTGACCACATCTGATGCTGCCCCACATCCGTCGTCACCACGCTGTCTGCGGGTTTGCGTTCCGACAATTGCTTCAACAACAACGGCGCATAGATAGTCTCGCCAGGATGGTCATAGCGCCAGGCGTGTTCTGCGCGCAGCTCTGCACAGGACTGACGCCATGCGTCGATCTTCAGCGGTTGCTGTAATGCCGGCAACAGCGAATTTAAATCTCCCTGCAACGCGACGTGTGCCTGACGCAGTTTGTTCATTTCCGCCGGGTCGATATCCATATGGATTACGCTGGCGTTCGGCGCAAACGTATTCAGCTTACCGGTCACCCGGTCATCAAAACGTGCACCAACGGCGATCAGTAAATCACACTCTTGCACCGCGAAATTAGCCGCTTTAGTACCGTGCATTCCCAGCATGCCCAGATAGTACGGATAATCAGCTTCAACAGCCCCCAGCCCTTTCAGCGTGCAGGTAACTGGCATTTGCGTTACCGCGATAAATTTACGCAGCGCCGGAACCGCCTGCGCCATACCAACTCCACCGCCGACGTACAGCATGGGTTTTTTCGCCTGTTCCAGCATCTGGCGCGCCTGTTCCACATCAGCCTGCGGGAATGTCGCTTCGTTAGCAACGGTAGTGAACCAGGGCTCCAGCGCTCCGCTGGCTAACTGGATATCTTTCGGGATATCCACCAGAACCGGGCCAGGACGACCAGCGTTGGCGACTTCAAAAGCCTCCGCCATGATACGAGGCAGCTCTGCCAGCGACTGCACCAGGAAGCTGTGTTTGGTACAAGCCAGCGACAGCCCTAACACATCCACCTCCTGGAACGCATCGGTGCCGATGAACGGGGCGGAAACCTGACCCGTGATCGCGACGACGGGGACCGAATCTAACAACGCATCCGCCAGGCCAGTGATCAGGTTAGTGGCGCCAGGGCCGGAAGTGGCGATACAAACACCGGTTTTGCCGGTAGAACGGGCATAACCGATTGCCGCCATTGCGGCACCCTGCTCGTGTCGGCACAACAAATGCTCCACACCACCGTCATACAACGCGTCGTAAACCGGCATAATTGCGCCACCAGGATAACCAAATACGGTTTTCACCCCCTGCGCTCGCAAAGCATGTACCACCCACTGTGCCCCGTTCATAGTTACATCCCCGTCGTAAATCTTGAGAAACAGAATTTTATGCTGTTATTCACGCTCTGCTCCTCGCTTAAGTTTTTCAGGCCAAAAAAAACCCCCGGACCTTTCGGTGCGGGGGTCTTAGTTCGTTAAGGCTTGATTTCTAAGCCTTTCCTCGTCCAAGTGCAGCCCCGCACGGTGGGATAATAATAACCACCACGCTAATCACGACCAGGCTAATCACTCGTAGAAGGGCTGTCATTTTTGTCTATTCTTGCATCTTGTTCGAAGGAATACCTAAAGAGTTACCATAGGTTTTGCCAATAGCACAAGATATTTTTTTAACCACGTTTCAGATAATGCAGGTGAATGCCTAAAAGTGCTTTGTTTTTTATAAGAAAAATTAGCAACTGAAAAATTTTCACGTTTTCCTCCCCCTTTTGGCGCACTCTACACCCTGTTTTCCTTCTTTTCGCTTCTGCGAGCGTTCTTCCAGTTTGATGTTTCTTACCTGAAAATGACGCCAAAATTCAGGAATCAGCCGCTAAAAAACCAAAAATCAGTAATTCGATTTTCTCTTTTATTCCGCATAATCCACGTAACAGGAGGGATTATGTCACTGGCGATTGTTCATACCCGCGCCGCACTTGGCGTCAATGCGCCGCCTATCACTATAGAGGTGCATATCAGTAATGGATTACCGGGATTAACCATGGTTGGCCTACCGGAAACCACGGTAAAAGAGGCGCGTGACCGGGTACGTAGTGCGATCATTAATAGCGGATATGAATTTCCGGCTAAAAAAATAACCATTAACCTTGCTCCAGCCGATCTACCGAAAGAGGGCGGAAGGTATGACCTGCCTATTGCTGTTGCGCTTCTGGCCGCGTCTGAGCAGCTTACAGCGTCGAATCTTGAGGCATATGAGCTGGTGGGTGAGTTAGCGCTTACAGGCGCATTACGTGGCGTTCCTGGCGCAATATCAAGTGCAACGGAAGCCATCAGGGCCGGCAGAAATATTATCGTCGCAACAGAGAACGCGGCGGAGGTTGGGCTTATCAGCAAAGAAGGTTGTTTTATCGCCGATCATCTACAAACCGTCTGCGCCTTTCTGGAAGGGAAACACGCCCTGGAAAGACCTTTAGCTCAGGATATGGCATCGCCTACCGCAACTGCCGATCTTCGCGATGTGATCGGTCAGGAGCAGGGTAAACGCGGCCTGGAGATTACAGCGGCAGGGGGACATAATCTGCTATTGATCGGCCCGCCGGGTACGGGTAAAACCATGCTGGCCAGTCGACTGAGCGGGATTCTTCCACCATTAAGCAATGAAGAGGCGTTGGAAAGCGCCGCGATCCTCAGTCTGGTTAATGCCGATACGGTACAAAAACGATGGCAGCAACGCCCCTTTCGCTCACCTCATCATAGCGCCTCACTTACTGCTATGGTCGGCGGCGGCGCAATACCCGCCCCAGGAGAGATATCGCTGGCGCACAACGGAATTTTGTTCCTTGATGAATTGCCTGAATTTGAACGACGCACACTGGATGCGCTACGTGAACCTATAGAATCCGGTCAAATTCATTTATCCCGTACCAGAGCGAAAATAACGTACCCTGCCAGGTTCCAGTTAATCGCCGCAATGAATCCCAGCCCGACCGGACATTATCAGGGAAACCATAATCGCTGCACGCCAGAACAGACACTACGTTACCTTAATAGGTTGTCAGGCCCGTTTCTTGATCGTTTTGACCTTTCGCTTGAGATACCGCTTCCTCCGCCCGGGATTCTTAGCCAACACGCCTCAAAGGGTGAGAGCAGCGCTACGGTAAAAAAGCGGGTCATCGCCGCCCATGAACGGCAGTACCGACGCCAGAAGAAGTTAAATGCGCGTCTGGAGGGTCGCGAAATCCAAAAATATTGTGTTTTGCATCACGATGACGCCCGCTGGCTTGAAGACACGCTGGTGCATCTTGGTTTATCCATTCGCGCCTGGCAGCGTTTACTAAAAGTGGCCAGAACCATTGCCGACATAGAACTGGCTGACCAGATCTCGCGTCAGCATTTGCAGGAGGCGGTAAGCTATCGGGCGATAGACAGGTTGTTAATTCATTTGCAAAAGCTGCTGGCGTAAAAAAAGGGCATTACGCCCTTTTTATTAATCATCAGCTTCGGTGTAGTCTTCTGCGCCTTCAACTTGCGGCTTGCCGCCAGACAAGGTGTGGAAGCGTTTTGGACGCTTGATACGCGTCATATACTTGGACCAGACGCGTTCTGCATCCGTTACCGGCTCGCGTTCACCGCGACATACCGCTACAAACAGCTTCTCTTCTTCAGTCACAGGCTCACGCTTGCCAAGATCCAGATCATTAAAGGCATGACCATGACGCTCAAGCAGTTGTGCCTCTTTAATCGTGAAATCACCGTGACGAGAGAATCCACGTGGATAATGTTTATTGTCAAAATATCGATTAGTCGTCGTAAAGCTTTCCGCCATCCTGCACGCTCCTAATTCTTTGTCTGAGCTATTTATGGCGCGGAGTATTAGTTACGCTTGACAGAGTGTAAAACAAAACATTTAAATCATAACGACAAATAATTTTGTGGAGAGCACAGTGGATACGGAATTGTTAAAAACTTTCCTGGAAGTTAGCCGGACACGCCATTTCGGGCGGGCCGCAGAAGCACTTTACCTGACGCAATCCGCGGTGAGCTTTCGTATCAGGCAACTGGAGAATCAACTGGGCGTAAACCTTTTTACGCGGCACAGAAACAATATCCGTTTAACCACGGCTGGCGAAAAACTTTTACCGTATGCGGAAACGCTGATGAATACGTGGCAGGCGGCACGTAAAGAGGTGGCGCATACCTCACGCCATAACGAGTTTTCCATCGGCGCCAGCGCGTCTTTATGGGAGTGTATGCTTAACGCCTGGCTGGGGCGACTGTACCAACTACAGGAGCCGCAAAGCGGCCTGCAGTTCGAAGCCAGAATCGCTCAACGGCAATCGCTTGTGAAGCAACTTCATGAACGCCAGCTTGATCTCCTCATTACTACCGAAGCGCCCAAAATGGATGAGTTCAGCAGTCAGCTGTTAGGGCACTTCACTTTGGCGTTATATTGCAGCAGCCCTGCCCGTAAGAAATCAGAACTCAATTATCTGCGGCTGGAGTGGGGACCAGACTTCCAACAGCATGAAACAGGGCTGATCGCAGCAGATGAAGTGCCGGTATTAACAACCAGCTCAGCCGAACTCGCCCGACAGCAGCTTAGCGCATTAAATGGCTGTAGCTGGCTTCCTGTAAACTGGGTAAATGAAAAGGGCGGATTACATACCGTTGCAGACAGCGCAACGCTTTCACGGCCGCTATACGCCATTTGGCTGCAAAATAGCGATAAATACTCGCTGATCTGCGATCTGTTAAAAACGGATGTGCTGGATGACCAATGAAAATGATGAAAAGAAAAAGAAGGGAACTTACGATTACCTGACCAGGTAATCAGGTAATTTCAGGCAAAAAAAATCCTTAGCAGATGCTAAGGATTATTTCTGGCAGGGGCGGAGAGACTCGAACTCCCAACACCCGGTTTTGGAGACCGGTGCTCTACCAATTGAACTACGCCCCTAATTAGGGTGGCGGAACGGACGGGACTCGAACCCGCGACCCCCTGCGTGACAGGCAGGTATTCTAACCAACTGAACTACCGCTCCACCGAATTCTTTTACAACCACCGGTTTATGACCGGCTTACTGCTTAATTTGATGCCTGGCAGTTCCCTACTCTCGCATGGGGAGACCCCACACTACCATCGGCGCTACGGCGTTTCACTTCTGAGTTCGGCATGGGGTCAGGTGGGACCACCGCGCTACTGCCGCCAGGCAAATTCTTTTGTGCTCTGTACGCAATTCTTTATCGCATCAGCGGCGTTGCCTGCGCTCGTAAAGTCAGTCACATACTTCTGTATGCTCCTTCCTTTCCTTCGCTTGCCGCCTTGCTGCTGCGCAAATTATTGCGTACTCAACTCTGAATCAGTGCTGAAAATCGTCTCTCAACCGCCAAAACATCTTCGGCGTTGTAAGGTTAAGCCTCACGGTTCATTAGTACCGGTTAGCTCAACGCATCGCTGCGCTTACACACCCGGCCTATCAACGTCGTCGTCTTCAACGTTCCTTCAGGAGACTTTAAGTCTCAGGGAGAACTCATCTCGGGGCAAGTTTCGTGCTTAGATGCTTTCAGCACTTATCTCTTCCGCATTTAGCTACCGGGCAGTGCCATTGGCATGACAACCCGAACACCAGTGATGCGTCCACTCCGGTCCTCTCGTACTAGGAGCAGCCCCCCTCAGTTCTCCAGCGCCCACGGCAGATAGGGACCGAACTGTCTCACGACGTTCTAAACCCAGCTCGCGTACCACTTTAAATGGCGAACAGCCATACCCTTGGGACCTACTTCAGCCCCAGGATGTGATGAGCCGACATCGAGGTGCCAAACACCGCCGTCGATATGAACTCTTGGGCGGTATCAGCCTGTTATCCCCGGAGTACCTTTTATCCGTTGAGCGATGGCCCTTCCATTCAGAACCACCGGATCACTATGACCTGCTTTCGCACCTGCTCGCGCCGTCACGCTCGCAGTCAAGCTGGCTTATGCCATTGCACTAACCTCCTGATGTCCGACCAGGATTAGCCAACCTTCGTGCTCCTCCGTTACTCTTTAGGAGGAGACCGCCCCAGTCAAACTACCCACCAGACACTGTCCGCAACCCGGATCACGGGTCCACGTTAGAACATCAAACATTAAAGGGTGGTATTTCAAGGTCGGCTCCATGCAGACTGGCGTCCACACTTCAAAGCCTCCCACCTATCCTACACATCAAGGCTCAATGTTCAGTGTCAAGCTATAGTAAAGGTTCACGGGGTCTTTCCGTCTTGCCGCGGGTACACTGCATCTTCACAGCGAGTTCAATTTCACTGAGTCTCGGGTGGAGACAGCCTGGCCATCATTACGCCATTCGTGCAGGTCGGAACTTACCCGACAAGGAATTTCGCTACCTTAGGACCGTTATAGTTACGGCCGCCGTTTACCGGGGCTTCGATCAGGAGCTTCGCTTGCGCTGACCCCATCAATTAACCTTCCGGCACCGGGCAGGCGTCACACCGTATACGTCCACTTTCGTGTTTGCACAGTGCTGTGTTTTTAATAAACAGTTGCAGCCAGCTGGTATCTTCGACTGACTTCAGCTCCATGAGTAAATCACTTCACCTACGTGTCAGCGTGCCTTCTCCCGAAGTTACGGCACCATTTTGCCTAGTTCCTTCACCCGAGTTCTCTCAAGCGCCTTGGTATTCTCTACCTGACCACCTGTGTCGGTTTGGGGTACGATTTGATGTTACCTGATGCTTAGAGGCTTTTCCTGGAAGCAGGGCATTTGTTGCTTCAGCACCGTAGTGCCTCGTCGTCACGCCTCAGCCTTGATTTTCCGGATTTGCCTGGAAAACCAGCCTACACGCTTAAACCGGGACAACCGTCGCCCGGCCAACATAGCCTTCTCCGTCCCCCCTTCGCAGTAACACCAAGTACGGGAATATTAACCCGTTTCCCATCGACTACGCCTTTCGGCCTCGCCTTAGGGGTCGACTCACCCTGCCCCGATTAACGTTGGACAGGAACCCTTGGTCTTCCGGCGAGCGGGCTTTTCACCCGCTTTATCGTTACTTATGTCAGCATTCGCACTTCTGATACCTCCAGCAACCCTCACAGGCCACCTTCGCAGGCTTACAGAACGCTCCCCTACCCAACAACACCTGAGTGTCGCTGCCGCAGCTTCGGTGCATGGTTTAGCCCCGTTACATCTTCCGCGCAGGCCGACTCGACCAGTGAGCTATTACGCTTTCTTTAAATGATGGCTGCTTCTAAGCCAACATCCTGGCTGTCTGGGCCTTCCCACATCGTTTCCCACTTAACCATGACTTTGGGACCTTAGCTGGCGGTCTGGGTTGTTTCCCTCTTCACGACGGACGTTAGCACCCGCCGTGTGTCTCCCGTGATAACATTCTCCGGTATTCGCAGTTTGCATCGGGTTGGTAAGCCGGGATGGCCCCCTAGCCGAAACAGTGCTCTACCCCCGGAGATGAATTCACGAGGCGCTACCTAAATAGCTTTCGGGGAGAACCAGCTATCTCCCGGTTTGATTGGCCTTTCACCCCCAGCCACAGGTCATCCGCTAATTTTTCAACATTAGTCGGTTCGGTCCTCCAGTTAGTGTTACCCAACCTTCAACCTGCCCATGGCTAGATCACCGGGTTTCGGGTCTATACCCTGCAACTTAACGCCCGGTTAAGACTCGGTTTCCCTCCGGCTCCCCTATTCGGTTAACCTTGCTACAGAATATAAGTCGCTGACCCATTATACAAAAGGTACGCAGTCACCCCACCACTAAGCCCCCTCTGCTTCTTTTGAGGTTGAACGTCGCTTTCGCTCCGTTAACCGTATCCTCAGCAAAGGATGCGTATGTGGAGTTCACCACTGGCTTAGTGGTGGGGCTCCCACTGCTTGTACGTACACGGTTTCAGGTTCTTTTTCACTCCCCTCGCCGGGGTTCTTTTCGCCTTTCCCTCACGGTACTGGTTCACTATCGGTCAGTCAGGAGTATTTAGCCTTGGAGGATGGTCCCCCCATATTCAGACAGGATACCACGTGTCCCGCCCTACTCATCGAGCTCACAGCACATGCGCTTTTGTGTACGGGGCTGTCACCCTGTATCGCGCGCCTTTCCAGACGCTTCCACTAACACACATGCTGATTCAGGCTCTGGGCTCCTCCCCGTTCGCTCGCCGCTACTGGGGGAATCTCGGTTGATTTCTTTTCCTCGGGGTACTTAGATGTTTCAGTTCCCCCGGTTCGCCTCATTAACCTATGGATTCAGTTAATGATAGTGTGACGAGTCACACTGGGTTTCCCCATTCGGAAATCGCCGGTTATAACGGTTCATATCACCTTACCGGCGCTTATCGCAGATTAGCACGTCCTTCATCGCCTCTGACTGCCAGGGCATCCACCGTGTACGCTTAGTCGCTTAACCTCACAACCCGAAGATGTTTCTTACGATTCATCATCGTGTTGCGAAAATTTGAGAGACTCACGAACAACTTTTGTTGTTCTGTGTTTCAATTTTCAGCTTGATCCAGATTTTTAAAGAGCAAATATCTCAAACATGACTCGTAAGTCAGTTTTGAGATATTAAGGCAGGTGACTTTCACTCACAAACCAGCAAGTGGCGTCCCCTAGGGGATTCGAACCCCTGTTACCGCCGTGAAAGGGCGGTGTCCTGGGCCTCTAGACGAAGGGGACACGAAAATTGCTTATCACGCGCTGCGTGATATTTTCGTGTAGGGTGAGCTTTCATTAATAGAAAGCGAACGGCCTTATTTCTTCAGCCTCACTCCCAACGCGTAAACGCCTTGCTATTCACTTTTCATCAGACAATCTGTGTGAGCACTGCAAAGTACGCTTCTTTCAGGTAAGGAGGTGATCCAACCGCAGGTTCCCCTACGGTTACCTTGTTACGACTTCACCCCAGTCATGAATCACAAAGTGGTAAGCGCCCTCCCGAAGGTTAAGCTACCTACTTCTTTTGCAACCCACTCCCATGGTGTGACGGGCGGTGTGTACAAGGCCCGGGAACGTATTCACCGTGGCATTCTGATCCACGATTACTAGCGATTCCGACTTCATGGAGTCGAGTTGCAGACTCCAATCCGGACTACGACGCACTTTATGAGGTCCGCTTGCTCTCGCGAGGTCGCTTCTCTTTGTATGCGCCATTGTAGCACGTGTGTAGCCCTGGTCGTAAGGGCCATGATGACTTGACGTCATCCCCACCTTCCTCCAGTTTATCACTGGCAGTCTCCTTTGAGTTCCCGGCCGGACCGCTGGCAACAAAGGATAAGGGTTGCGCTCGTTGCGGGACTTAACCCAACATTTCACAACACGAGCTGACGACAGCCATGCAGCACCTGTCTCACAGTTCCCGAAGGCACCAATCCATCTCTGGAAAGTTCTGTGGATGTCAAGACCAGGTAAGGTTCTTCGCGTTGCATCGAATTAAACCACATGCTCCACCGCTTGTGCGGGCCCCCGTCAATTCATTTGAGTTTTAACCTTGCGGCCGTACTCCCCAGGCGGTCTACTTAACGCGTTAGCTCCGGAAGCCACGCCTCAAGGGCACAACCTCCAAGTAGACATCGTTTACGGCGTGGACTACCAGGGTATCTAATCCTGTTTGCTCCCCACGCTTTCGCACCTGAGCGTCAGTCTTTGTCCAGGGGGCCGCCTTCGCCACCGGTATTCCTCCAGATCTCTACGCATTTCACCGCTACACCTGGAATTCTACCCCCCTCTACAAGACTCAAGCCTGCCAGTTTCGAATGCAGTTCCCAGGTTGAGCCCGGGGATTTCACATCCGACTTGACAGACCGCCTGCGTGCGCTTTACGCCCAGTAATTCCGATTAACGCTTGCACCCTCCGTATTACCGCGGCTGCTGGCACGGAGTTAGCCGGTGCTTCTTCTGCGGGTAACGTCAATTGCTGCGGTTATTAACCACAACACCTTCCTCCCCGCTGAAAGTACTTTACAACCCGAAGGCCTTCTTCATACACGCGGCATGGCTGCATCAGGCTTGCGCCCATTGTGCAATATTCCCCACTGCTGCCTCCCGTAGGAGTCTGGACCGTGTCTCAGTTCCAGTGTGGCTGGTCATCCTCTCAGACCAGCTAGGGATCGTCGCCTTGGTGAGCCGTTACCTCACCAACAAGCTAATCCCATCTGGGCACATCTGATGGCAAGAGGCCCGAAGGTCCCCCTCTTTGGTCTTGCGACGTTATGCGGTATTAGCCACCGTTTCCAGTAGTTATCCCCCTCCATCAGGCAGTTTCCCAGACATTACTCACCCGTCCGCCACTCGTCAGCAAAGCAGCAAGCTGCTTCCTGTTACCGTTCGACTTGCATGTGTTAGGCCTGCCGCCAGCGTTCAATCTGAGCCATGATCAAACTCTTCAATTTAAAAGTTTGATGCTCAATGAATTAAACTTCGTAATGAATTACGTGTTCACTCTTGAGACTTGGTATTCATTTTTCGTCCTAGGACGTTAAGAATCCGTATCTTCGAGTGCCCACACAGATTGTCTGATAAATTGTTAAAGAGCAGTGCCGCTTCGCTTTTTCTCAGCGGCGCGGGGTGTGCATATTACGCTTTCCCGCTTCAGAGTCAAGCGTTTATTTTCGCTTTTCTCCGTGAGGTTCTGGTCTGAACCCCGCTGACCCGGCGGCCTGTGTGCCGTTGTTCCGTGTCAGTGGTGGCGCATTATAGGGACTTATTTCTGCCTGACAAGAGGAAATTTAAAATAATTTTCTGAGTGTCTCTTTTTTCATCAATGGCGTGCTTAACGTGCCATAAAATAAGCAAATTGCCGTTATTGCAACTGCAATCACACTTCCAGGTGGCATACTAATAACCAAACGAAAGAGAAAGGAAGAACATTCATGCCTTTAAGCGCACAACAATTAGCCGCACAGAAAAATCTATCCTATGTTCTGGCTGAAAAGCTGGCGCAGCGGATATTAAAGGGTGACTACGCCCCCGGTACGATTCTTCCCGGCGAAATAGAACTGGGCGAGCAGTACGGCGTAAGTCGAACGGCAGTTCGCGAAGCGGTGAAAACGTTGACGGCTAAAGGTATGGTGCTACCCCGTCCGCGCATTGGTACGCGGGTGATGCCGCAGGGAAACTGGAACTTTCTGGATCAAGAGCTGCTGACCTGGTGGATGACGGAAGAAAATTTTCATCAGGTGGTAGATCATTTTCTGGTGATGCGTATTAGCCTGGAGCCGCAAGCCTGCCTGCTGGCGGCGACTCTTGGCACACCGGAGCAGAAAGCGCGGCTTAATGCCTTAATGGAAGAGATGGTCGCGCTGAAAAAGCATTTTAAGCGTGAACGATGGATTGAAGTGGATATGGCGTGGCACGAGCATATCTACGAAATGAGCGCCAATCCCTTTCTAATCTCTTTTGCGACGCTATTTCATTCGGTTTATCACACTTACTTTACCTCAATCACCTATAACGAGGTGGTAAAGCTGGATTTGCACCAGGCCATTGTTGATGCCATCGCTGATGGCGACGGCGAACGCGCTTTCCAGGCCTGCCAGGCGTTGTTAATAGCGCCTAATGAGAGACCAGATAATTAACAGGATATTGAATGACCAGCAAAAAAGCGCGCAGTATGGCTGGCCTGCCGTGGATCGCGGCGATGGCCTTCTTTATGCAGGCGCTAGACGCCACCATTTTGAATACCGCTTTACCGGCTATTGCGCATAGCCTTAACCGTTCACCACTCGCCATGCAGTCCGCTATTATCAGTTATACCCTGACAGTAGCTATGTTAATTCCGGTAAGCGGCTGGCTGGCTGACCGCTTCGGTACGCGTCGCGTCTTTATGGTTGCCGTAAGTCTGTTTACGTTAGGCTCGCTGGCCTGCGCGCTCTCCAGTTCACTATCTGAATTGGTTATTTTTCGCGTCGTACAAGGCGTCGGCGGAGCGATGATGATGCCAGTGGCGCGGCTTGCGTTATTGCGAGCCTATCCGCGTAGTGAGCTGCTGCCTGTTCTTAACTTTGTCACTATGCCGGGGCTGGTAGGTCCGATTCTGGGGCCGGTATTAGGCGGCGTACTGGTGACCTGGGCAAGCTGGCACTGGATCTTCCTGATTAATATTCCCATTGGTGTTGCAGGCATTCTGTATGCCCGCAAATATATGCCCAACTTCACCACGCCGCGTCGCAAGTTTGACATGACCGGCTTCTTTCTTTTTGGGTTAAGTCTGGTTTTATTTTCCAGCGGAATGGAACTGTTTGGCGAAAAGATTGTGGCGACATGGATCGCATCCGCCATTATTTTTTGCAGTATCGTTCTACTATTGGCTTATATCCGCCACGCCCGCCGTCATCCGACACCGTTAATATCACTATCGCTGTTTAAGACACGCACATTTTCCGTCGGTATTGCCGGCAACCTCGCCACGCGTCTGGGGACAGGCTGCGTACCTTTTTTGATGCCGTTAATGCTACAGGTTGGTTTTGGCTACCCGGCTCTGATCGCCGGCTGCATGATGGCGCCGACGGCTTTGGGTTCTATTATCGCGAAATCGACCGTAACGCAGGTTTTGCGACGTTTGGGATACCGGAAGACTCTGGTCGGCATTACGGTATTTATCGGTCTGATGATTGCCCAGTTTTCGTTTCAATCTCCCGCCATGCCGATCTGGATGCTCGTGCTGCCGCTATTCATTCTTGGAATGGCGATGTCCACTCAATTTACGGCAATGAATACGATTACTCTTGCGGATCTGACGGACGATAATGCCAGCAGCGGCAACAGCGTTCTGGCGGTTACGCAGCAATTGTCTATCAGTTTAGGCGTGGCGATCAGCGCGGCGGTGCTACGTATTTATGAAGGTTTTGCGGGCACCAGTACCGTAGAACAGTTCCACTATACCTTTATCACGATGGGGGCGATCACTATCGTGTCCGCGCTGATGTTTATGCTGCTAAGAGCCAAAGACGGCAACAATCTGATTAAAGAACGGCATAAATCTAAACCGACCCACGCACCGTCAAAACCGGAGTAAGCTGAAGTCGCTGTTGTTGCAAGGCGGGCTGCGCCATCCGATGAATCAACACATCAATAGCCAGCTCGCCCAATTCATCTTTCGGCTGATGGATAGTCGTCAGCGGCGGCGTCATATAGCGCGCCAGCTCAATATCATCATAGCCAATGACCGCCATATCCTGCGGAATACGAAGCCCCGCCTGATATAGCGCCTGATAGGCACCGACAGCCATCGCATCGTTTCCGGTAAAAACCGCTTGCGGTCGCTGTTGATGAGCGAGTAACGCCTGCATGGCGTCAAAGCCGCCGCCAAATTCAAAATCGCCGGTGATCTCATAGCCTTGCGGAATAGCCAGCCCTGCGCGTTTCATCGCCGCCCGATACCCTTCCAGCCGCAAACGCGCTGGCGTTTTGTCCAGCGGGCCTGTAATACAGGCTATTCGGGTAAATCCTTTATCGATAAGGTGTTGGGTCGCAAGATCGCCGCCTAACAACGAATTATCCTGAATGAGATCGCTATCGCCCTCACCATCAAACGGCGACCAGTCCATCATGACGGTAGGAATAGACGGATAACGCTCCATGATTTCCCGAGAAGGCTGATGCGTTTCGGTACACAGCAGCAGTAAACCGTCTACCCGTTTTTGCATCAGCGTCTCCAGGTTACGGTTCATCCGTTGCTCGTCGCCTTCGGTATTGCACAGCACCAGACTATAACCGCGCTCAAAACAGCTTCGCTCAACGCCGCGCACCAGTTCGGAATAAAAAGGGTTGGTACTGGCGGTAATTAGCATACCAATCGTGCGGGTCTGGTTTAACTTGAGGCTTCGCGCCAGCGCGGAAGGCGCATAGTTAAGTGATTTAATCGCCGCTTCAACTTTTTCGGTTATCGTCTCACTCACAAAGCGATCTTTGTTAATAACGTGAGAGACCGTCGATGTAGAGACTCCCGCCAGGCGGGCAACATCTTTCATAGTAGCCAAGCGTTACCCCTGCTGATGTAAAAACGCTTCTATCTCTTCGCGCCACGGAACGGAAGGTTGAGCGCCTTTACGCGTTACGGCAATCGCGGCGGCGGCATGGGCAAAGCGAATCGCTTCCGGCAACGGCGTCTCCTCCAGTATCGCGGTGATAAAGGCGCCGTTAAACGTATCTCCGGCGGCAATGGTATCGACAGCCTCAACGCTAAATCCAGGAACGCGGCGGCCCTCGCCGTCTACGCTGGCCCAGACGCCACGGCTTCCTAAGGTAATTAATACGGTTCGAATGCCTTTATCATGCAAAACCTGCGCAGCTTTCGCGGCATCGTTGTCATTTTCCACACGCACGCCCGTCAGCTTTTCAGCTTCCGTTTCATTTGGCGTGATGATGTCCACCAGCGCCAGCAGTTCATCCGGTAGCTCACGGGCAGGCGCCGGGTTAAGCGCAACAGTAGTATGATGTTGATGGGCGATTTTCGCCGCCGCCAGTACGCTTTCCAGCGGCGATTCCAGCTGCATCAGTAACGCATCCGCCTGCGCGATACGTTCACGTTGCGCATCAACCAACGCCGGCGATAACGCGGCATTCGCTCCGGCATGAATACCGATGACATTCTCGCCTTCGCCATTAACGAAAATCAGCGCCACCCCGGTAGACTCGCCTTTAATGACGCTAACTGGCGCGATATCAATACGATCGCTGACTAATTGTTTACGAATACTGTCGCCAATATCGTCATCGCCCGTGCAGGCGATAAACGCAATATTTGCCCCGCTACGTCCCGCAGCAACCGCCTGATTCGCGCCTTTCCCGCCAAACGCGACCTGATAATGGCTACCGGTTACCGTTTCACCCGGGGTAGGGAAGGACTCAAGATTAAGGATATGATCGGCATTAATGCTGCCAAGGACGATGAGATTACCTGCGGTTTTCATATTCGGGGTTCCACGTCAAAGTGCGCCACCGGTTAGGGTGGCGCGTGCCCTGCTTTTCTTTTTTTTACGTTCACCTCAGCGGAGGCTCGCGTATTTCTGTCGCCATCAGGCCATAGTTGACCCGTGTCGTTTATTACTGCTTGATGACCAGTTTCAGGTCAACCGGATATTTGGCCTGAACTTTTTCGCCTTTCAGCACCTTATCCGCCACCTCAACGCCTTTGGCGCCGATTTGATCCGGTAACTGAGCGATAGTCGCTGCCAGTTTGCCATCTTTTACGGCCTTTTCGCCATCCGGCGTACCGTCAAATCCAACCACCATCACATCTGCTTTACCGGCAGTTTGCAGCGCGCGCAGTGCGCCCAGCGCCATTTCATCGTTCTGGGCGAAGACAGCCTGAACATCCGGATGCGCGGTCAACAGGTTCTGCATGACGTTCAGACCCTTAGTACGGTCGAAATCGGCAGGCTGGCTGGCCAGGACATTAAATTTGTGAGCGGCTACCGCCTGCTGGAAACCTTCGCCACGCTCACGCGCCGCAGATGTTCCGGCAATGCCTTGCAACTCAATCACTTTAGCGCCTTCGCCAGCTTTTTTCGCGATATAGTCGCCAGCGATCTTACCGCCCAGCACGTTATCAGACGCGATATGGCTGACGACATCGCCTTTGGTTGCCTGGCGGTCAAGCGTGATAACCGGAATCTTCGCCTGGTTCGCCATCTTCACCGCGTTACCCACCGCATCGGAGTCAGTCGGGTTGATCAGCAGAATTTTGGTCCCGCGAACGGTTAAATCCTGCACGTTCGCCAGCTCTTTGGCAGGGTTGTTCTGGGAGTCCAGCACCACCAGGTTATAACCCAGTTTATCCGCCTCTTTTTGCGCCCCGTCTTTTAACGACACGAAGAAGGGGTTATTGAGGGTAGAGATCACCAGCGCAATGGTGTCTTTCGCCATTGCATTCGCGCTCACGGTGGCGCTCAGCGCAACAGCAGATACCAGGGTAGCCAGTTTTTTCATGTTCATATTTCAGATGTCCTGTAGTCGTTGTTACTGCTTTTTGTTGTCTACCAGTACCGCCAGCAAAATCACCACCGCTTTGACGATCATCTGGTAATAGGAGGAAACACCTAACAAATTCAAACCATTATTAAGGAAGCCGAGAATCAATGCGCCGATCAATGTCCCAACAATGCGTCCTTTACCGCCAGCAAGGCTGGTGCCGCCCAGCACCACGGCGGCAATAGCATCCAGCTCATAGCCGGTACCCGCCGTCGGCTGCGCGGAAGAGAGGCGCGCCACTTCAATGATGCCCGCCAGCGACGCTGTCAGGCCGCAAAGTGAATAGACGATAATTTTCACTTTGCTCACGCTAATGCCAGACAGGCGCGTCGCCGCTTCGTTACCGCCCAGCGCGTAGATATAGCGTCCCAGACGGGTGTGATGCAGCATATACCAGGCGGCGATAAAGACGATAGCCATGATCCAGACTGGCGTAGGAACGCCCAGCGGACGGCCGATACCGAACCAGCCAAACAGATCGGCGTTATCGGTAAAGCCGGTGTTGACCGGGCTACCGTCTGTGTAAACCATCGTCACGCCGCGCAGTAGCAGCATCATCACCAGCGTAGCGATAAACGCCTGTACGCGGCCTTTCGCGACGATAACGCCAGTAACGGCGCCAATCGCAGCGCCCAGTGCCAGCGCGGCGGCAACCGCGACCAGCGCATTCACTTCAACGCCGACGATTGAAGCGGCAACCGCGCCGGTGAGCGCCAGCAGGGAACCGACGGACAGATCGATCCCCGATGTCAGAATCACCAACGTCATCCCTACCGCCATAATGGCGTTGACGGAGGTCTGTTGAAGAATATTGAACAGATTATTAACGGTAAAAAAGTTGGGGCTCAACGTCGAAACAATCGCGATCAACACCAGCAGGGCAATGAGCGACTTCTGCTCAAGAAGCCACGCTTTAGTGAAATAACGGCGACCAGAAACAGCCTGGGTTGTCATCTTTTTTACTCCTGATTCACGCGATTAAGCTTGCCCACTGCGGCAGCCATTAACACTTCCTGGGTGGCCTGCTCGCGAGTAAATTCACCGCTGAGATGCCCTTCATGCATGACGATGATGCGATCGCTCATGCCTAATACTTCTGGCATCTCAGATGAGACCAGAATGATGCTCAGGCCGTCGGCCTTAAACTGGTTGATAAGCTGATAAATCTCTTTCTTGGCGCCGACGTCCACACCGCGGGTCGGCTCGTCGAGAATGAGCACTTTCGGGCGCGTCATCAACCCGCGGGCAATCGCCACTTTTTGCTGATTACCGCCAGAAAGCAGGCCTATCGCCTGTTCCATTGACGGTGTCTTGACGTTGAACAGACGGATAAAATCCCCCACCGCCTGTTGCTCATCTTTGTGTTTCAGGCTTCCGCCAGCGCGGCTGAAATAGTCCAGCGCCGTCAGCGACATATTCTCTTTAACTGACATGCCGAGCACCAGTCCATCGCGCTTACGGTCTTCAGAGATATAAACGATGCCATTGGCCAGTCCGTCCTGCGGAGAACGCGTCACCACTTCGTGTCCATCAAGCGTCACGTAACCGCTGGTTCGCGGCATCGCGCCGTACAATACTTTCATCAGCTCGGTGCGACCGGCGCCCATCAGGCCGGAGATGCCAAGAATCTCGCCTTTTCGCAGCACAAAAGAGACATCATTCACGCCCGGTCCGCACAGATTATCGACCTTGAGGCGAATCTCACCCGGCGCGTTATCCAGATGCGGGTACTGATCTTCCAGCTTACGTCCCACCATCATTTCGATAAGAGAATCTTCGGTCAACGTGGCCACTTCACGCTCGGCGATAAATTGCCCATCGCGGAAGACCGTCACGTCATCGCAAATTTCGAAAATCTCTTTCATACGGTGAGAGATATAGACAATGCCGCGCCCCTGCGATTTTAATTCGCGGATAACGCGGAACAGAGATTCGGTTTCAGTGTCGGTCAGCGCATCGGTCGGTTCATCCATAATGATGACTTTGGATTCGAAGCTCAGCACTTTGGCGATTTCCACCATTTGCTGATCGCCGATAGAGAGTTCGCCCACCAGCTTATCGCTCTTAAAGCGCAGATTGAGTTTGGCTAAGAGCTGGTCGGCTTCGGCATACATCTTTTTCCAGTCGATTTTGCCAAAGCGATTCACAAATTCACGGCCCAGGAAGATATTTTCCGCAATGGTCAACTGCGGAATCAGGTTCAGTTCCTGATGAATAATGCCGATCCCGGCTTCCTGAGACGATTTAGGCCCGTTAAAGGTGGTCTCTTTACCCAGCCATAACAACGATCCCGCATCTCGCGTATAGATGCCGGTTAATACTTTCATCATGGTGGATTTTCCGGCGCCGTTTTCCCCCACCAGCGCCATAACGCGGCCAGGATAAACGTTTAACGCGGCGCCGGAGAGAGCCTTCACGCCGGGGAACGCTTTATCGATCCCTTTGAGTTGCAGTAATGCGTCCATAGCGGCCTCAGAAAGTGACGCCAGCGCAAAGAATGACGTTCGCATACGGGGAACACTCCCCGCTGCGAATCACCGCCTGACTGTCTGCAGTCAATTTTTTGAATTGTTCGTGTGTCGTATAACTAATTTTTATGGTGTTTCCCTGGTGTTGCTGCAGTTGCTCAAGGTGAGTGAGCAACGTTTCGTGGAGCTGCGGATTCTGTTGTTTGATTTCCGTTGCAAGAATCGCCGCCTCAACCTGCATTTCCCGGGTCACAACATCCACCACCTGCATAAAAGAAGGTACGCCCTGGGTTAGTGCCATATCGATACGCGCGGTGCTATTCGGGATAGGTAAACCCGCATCACAGACCACCAGAGTATCAGTATGCCCCAGACGGGAAATGACCGACGAGATTTCAGAGTTGAGTACGGTGCCTTTCTTCATTTTTCTGCTCCACTAGCGAAACGTTTCGCTGGCCGCATTGTAACCCTGGATGTGTTCATAAAACCATCATGACGTAACAGAATTGTGATCGCCGTCGAAACGTTTCGCTAGCGGAAATCAGGCGATTATCGTGTGGGAATCTACGGATTGGCCAGGCCGGGTAAGCCAACGCGGCCCCCGGCATGGTGATGGGAGGTTAAATCTCGACCTGCGTTCCTAACTCAATCACGCGGTTAGGCGGGATCTCGAACTGATCCGGCGCGCGCAGAGCGTTACGTTGCAGCAACAAATACAGTTTACCGCGCAAACGCAAATACCACGGGCGTTTGCCGACAATCAACGACTCGTGCGACATAAAGAACGACGTTTCCATCATCCGACAGCTAAGCCCTTCCAGACCGCAGCGGTGGAACACCTCTTCAACGTTTGGCGTTTCGCGCCAGCCGTAGCTGGCCACCACGCGCCAGAATGTCGGAGACAACTGCTCAATCTGCACCCGGCGAACGTTATGCACATAAGGCGCATCTTCCGTACGCAACGTCAATAAGATTACGCGCTCATGCAACACTTTGTTGTGCTTCAGGTTATGCAATAAAGCAAAAGGGATCACACTGAGCGCGCGCGACATGTATACGGCAGTACCCGGCACCCGAACCGGCGGTGACTTCTCCAGTGAAGCAATCATCGCTTCCAGCGAATTACCGTGTTCATGCATACGACGCAACAGACGGAAACGCTCGCTCTTCCAGGTGGTCATGATCGTGAACATGATCAGACCCAGGCTCAGCGGCAGCCAACCGCCGGACAACAATTTGTCGAGGTTAGCCGAGAACAGCGGGATATCCACGCACAGGAACGCGATGAGGATCAGCGCGACAAAATATTTGTTCCAGTGCCAGTTCTTACGCGCCACGGTCGTAGAAAGAATAGACGTCAGCACCATCGTGCCGGTCACGGCGATACCATAGGCCGCCGCCAGGTTGCTGGAGTGCTCAAAGCTAACAATAACAACCACGACCGCGAAATAAAGCAGCCAGTTAACGAAAGGGATATAGATCTGACCGGACTCCATCTCGGAGGTATGGATAATGCGCATTGGCGACAAATAGCCAAGACGCACGGCCTGACGCGTCAGCGAAAAGACGCCGGAAATGACCGCCTGGGAGGCGATCACCGTCGCCAGCGCGGCCAGAATCAGCAGCGGAATTAACGCCCAGTCCGGCGCCAACAGGAAGAAGGGATTTTTAATCGCTTCCGGATGCTTTAGTAGCAATGCGCCCTGACCAAAGTAGTTCAGTACTAACGACGGCAGTACCACGGTAAACCACGCCAGGCGAATCGGGAACTTACCGAAGTGTCCCATATCGGCGTACAACGCCTCTACGCCGGTAATCGACAGCACCACCGCGCCCAACGCAATAAATGATACGGTTTTATATTCAAGGAAAAAACGTACCGCCCAGACAGGATTCAGCGCATGTAACACTTCGGGATTGGCGATAATACTGCGCAGGCCAAGTACCGCCAGGATTAAAAACCAGGTCAGCATAATCGGCGCAAAAAGTTTCCCTACCATTCCCGTACCGTGCTTCTGAATCATAAACAACAGAGTCAGCACAATAATGGAGAGCGGGACAATCCAGGTATCCAGCTGCGGCGCGACAATCTCCAGGCCTTCAATCGCCGACATCACCGAAATCGCCGGCGTAATGACCACTTCGCCATAGAAAAAGCTGCCGCCTATCAGTCCCATGATAACTAACATGGATGTAGTGCGCGCCGAGGTATTACGCCCGGCAAGCGACATCAGCGTCAAAATTCCACCTTCACCCGCGTTATCGGCGCGCATCACGAAGGTGAGATATTTGATGGAAACCACAAAGATGAGTAGCCAGAAGATCAGCGACAGAAAACCAAACACGGCATCTCGTTCAACGCCAAAACCAAACTGACCGGACAAACATTCACGAAGCGTATAAAGCGGGCTGGTACCAATATCACCGTAGACAACCCCAATAGCTGCGAGGGTAATCGCAGGCAACGATTGCTTATTATCAGTGCTCATAGACTCATCTTTCGTTTATACACGTCACCCTTCACGCTACCTCCTTGTCGGCTGCATTCGCTTACCCCAGTCACACGTTGAATGTTAGTGCCAGGGGATTCACTCCTTTGCCGCCTTGATGTAGTTTGAATGAATGAGTGTATAGATATGAAATGTGTGCTTAGTCCCTTGGCCCACAAAAAAGCGCACAGTATGCACGATTAATCATAAAATCGTACCCCTAAATGAAGCCAGATTAACCTGGCTCAAAGAAAAATAAACAGCGCATCAGACGATTATAGCCCCGGTGGTGAAACGTCTATACTCGCAATTAGCATGATCCATTTGTCGAAAGGACGCCTCTTTATTATGGCTCACCCACATTTATTAGCGGAAAGAATTTCCCGTCTGAGCAGCGCCCTTGAGAAGGGGCTGTATGAACGTAGTCACGCCATACGCCTTTGCCTACTGGCGGCGTTAAGCGGTGAAAGCGTCTTTTTGTTGGGCCCGCCCGGTATCGCCAAGAGTCTGATTGCCCGCCGCCTGAAGTTTGCTTTCCAGCGCGCCCGCGCTTTTGAATATCTGATGACACGCTTTTCCACGCCGGAAGAGGTTTTTGGCCCGCTCTCTATTCAGGCGCTGAAAGATGAAGGTCGCTATGAACGCTTAACGACCGGCTACCTTCCCGAAGCCGAAATCGTTTTTCTGGATGAAATCTGGAAAGCCGGGCCCGCTATCCTGAACACATTGCTGACCGCCATTAACGAACGCCATTTCCGCAACGGCGCATTTGAGGAAAAAATTCCGATGCGGCTGCTGGTGGCGGCCTCTAACGAACTGCCCGAAGCGGACAGCAGCCTGGAAGCCTTGTACGACCGAATGTTGATTCGCCTGTGGCTGGATAAAGTTCAGGATAAAGCCAATTTCCGCTCCATGCTGGTTAGTCAGCAGGATGAGAGCGATAACCCGGTCCCCGCCTCGTTACAGGTTAGCGACGAAGAATATCAACAGTGGCAAAAAGATATCGGCGCGATTTCACTCCCTGATCCGGTCTTTGAGCTGATATTTACTCTGCGCCAACAGCTGGATAATTTGCCGAATGCGCCTTATGTCTCCGACCGTCGCTGGAAGAAAGCCATCCGCCTGTTACAGGCCAGCGCCTTCTTTAGCGGACGCGACGCGGTTGCGCCGATTGACCTTATCCTGCTAAAAGATTGCTTGTGGTATGACGCGCAGAGTCTGAATCTCATGCAACAGCAACTGGAAATATTGATGACCGGACACGCCTGGCAGCAGCAGGCCATGCTGACTCGCCTCGGCGGTATCGTCCAGCGTCGCCTCCAGTTGCAGCAACAGCAAAGCGATAAAACCGCCTTCACCGTCATTAAAGAAGGCGGTATGTTCAGCCGCCGCCCGCATTACACTTTACCGCCGGAAGCCAGCGCGTCAACGTTGACGTTATTGCTACAAAAACCGCTAAAACTGCATGATATGGAAGTGATCCATATTACCTTTGACCGCAGCGCGCTGGAACTTTGGCTGACCAAAGGCGGCGAGATCCGCGGCAAACTGAACGGGATCGGCTTTGCCCAAACGTTGAATATGGAAGTCGATAACGCTCAACATTTGGTGGTGCGCGACATCAGTCTACAAGGTACCCGTCTGGCGTTACCGGGAGCGGCTGAAGACAGTATGCCTGCGGAGATCAAACAGCAGCTGGAAACGTTAGAAAACGACTGGCGCCAGCAGCATACCCGCTTCAGCGAGCAGCAACATTGCCTGTTTATTCACAGCGACTGGTTAGGGCGCATTGAGGCCAGCCTGCAGGATGTAGGAGAACAGATCCGCCAGGCGCAACAATGCTGACGCTGGATACGCTAAATACCATGCTGGCCGTCAGCGAAGAGGGAATGGTCGAAGAGATGATCCTTGCGCTACTGGCTTCCCCACAGCTGGTCATTTTCTTTGAAAAGTTTCCGCGTTTAAAAAACGCCGTGACCGCCGATCTCCCGCGCTGGCGGGAAGCGCTACGCAGCCGTCTTAAAGACGCACACGTTCCGCCGGAACTCATGGAAGAGGTCATGTGTTATCAGCAAAGCCAGCTTCTCTCTACACCACAGTTCATCGTGCAACTGCCGCAAATACTGGCGTTGCTTCACCGCCTGCATTCACCGTATGCCGCGCAGGCGAAGCAGTTGACGGAGAGCAACAGTACCTTTACCCCTGCGCTACACACGCTTTTTTTGCAACGCTGGCGGTTAAGTCTGGTGGTGCAGGCCACCACGTTAAACCAGCAACTACTGGAAGAAGAGCGCGAGCAGTTGCTGAGTGACGTTCAGGAACGGATGACGTTGAGCGGGCAACTGGAACCGACGCTAGCGGAAAATGATAATGCCGCAGGCCGCCTGTGGGATATGAGCGCGGGCCAGCTTAAACGTGGTGATTATCAACTGATCGTCAAATACGGCGAATTTCTCGCCGCCCAGCCGGAGCTAATGCAACTGGCGGAACAACTGGGACGTTCGCGGGAAGCCAAATCGGTACCGAAAAAAGACGCGCCGATGGAAACCTTTCGTACACTGGTACGCGAACCCGCTACGGTGCCGGAGCAGGTTGACGGTATTCAGCAAGGCGATGATATTCTGCGCCTGTTGCCGCCAGAGCTGGCGACGCTCGGCATCACCGAGCTGGAATATGAATTTTACCGCCGGTTAGTGGAAAAACAGCTCCTCACCTATCGCCTGCATGGCGAAGCGTGGCGTGAGAAAGTGACCGAACGGCCGGTAGTACACCAGGATGTCGACGAGCAGCCGCGCGGACCGTTTATTGTCTGCGTCGATACTTCAGGCTCGATGGGAGGATTTAACGAGCAGTGCGCAAAAGCGTTCTGCCTGGCGTTGATGCGCGTTGCGCTGGCGGATAACCGCCGCTGCTTTATTATGCTGTTTTCCACTGACGTTGTGCGTTATGAACTCTCCGGCCCGGAAGGTATTGAGCAAGCCATCCGCTTTTTAAGTCAACGTTTTCGCGGCGGCACGGATATCGCCAGCTGTTTTCGCGCCATTATTGAAAGAATGCAGGGACGGGAATGGTTTGATGCCGATGCGGTGGTCATTTCAGATTTTATCGCCCAGCGCTTGCCGGATGACGTGGTGAGCAAAGTAGGAGAGTTGCAGCGTCTTCACCAGCATCGATTCCATGCGGTGGCGATGTCGGCGCACGGCAAACCCGGCATCATGCGCATTTTCGATCATATCTGGCGCTTTGACACCGGGATGCGAAGCCGCCTGCTGAGACGCTGGCGGCGCTAACGGCTTATAAAATAGCAGGAATGCTTTCGCGAACCTGCGCGGGCCATACGCCGCACTGCACCTGACCAATATGCGGCAATTGCAGCAGCAACATCGTCAGACGCGACTGCCCAATCCCGCCGCCGATGGTCTGCGGCATTTCGCCGCGCAGCAGCGCCTGATGCCACTCCAGTTGCAGACGATCTTCATCACCGGTCAACGCCAGCTGGCGCATCAGCGTATCGGCATCTACGCGGATACCCATAGAGGAAAGCTCAAACGCATCTTCCAGCACCGGGTTCCACACCAGGATATCGCCGTTCAGACCGGCGTAGCCCAGCTCAGATGCGGAGCTCCAGTCATCATAATCCGGCGCGCGTACATCATGGCGGTGGCCATCGCTCAGTTTACCGCCGATCCCCACCAGGAAAACGGCGCCAAGTTCTTTGGCGATCGCGCGTTCGCGCCCTTTCGCATCCAGATCCGGGAAACGCGCCAGCAGTTCCTGACTGTGAACAAAATGGATCTGATCCGGCAGGAACGGCGCCAGACCAAACTCTTTACTGACCGCGGCTTCGGTAGCTTTAATTCCTGCCCATATAGCCTCTACTGTGCTTTTCAGGGTGGAAAATTGGCGCTCGCCATCGCCCATGACACGCTCCCAGTCCCACTGATCCACATAGACCGAGTGGAGCGGAGAGAGTCGGTCTTCATCGGGGCGAAGGGCTTTCATGTGCGTGTACAGCCCTTCGCCCGCGCTGAAGTCATGTTGCCCCAGGGTTTGACGTTTCCACTTCGCCAGTGAATGCACCACTTCGAACTGGGCGTCAGGCAACGCTTTCACTTTTACCTGCACCGCTTTTTCACAGCCGGACAAATTATCCTGCGTACCATCCCCTACGCGACTCAGGATCGGCGCCTGGACCTCAATCAGACCCAGACGCTCCTCCAGCTGGCGAGAGAAATGTGATTTCACGAAGCTAATTTGACGTTGTTTGGCAATGTAAGCGGTTTTCATTTTTTTACTCCTGCGTCCTGTTGCCTATGATTAAGCAACAAAACGAGAGCACTATTCAATAATCAACAGATAAAAAGCTAACTTCGATTTTGATTCGTTAAAAATAATGGCTAAAATAGAGATAATCATTAATCTGCATAAGAAAAAGCGATGGAAAATTATCAGATCGACAATCTGGACCGCGGCATACTTGACGCCTTAATGGAAAATGCCCGCACCGCCTACGCCGAACTGGCCAAACAATTTGGCGTTAGCCCTGGAACCATTCACGTTCGCGTCGAGAAAATGAAGCAGGCCGGGATTATTACTGGCGCACGGATTGACGTCAGCCCCAAACAGCTGGGCTACGATGTGGGCTGCTTTATTGGCATCATTCTCAAAAGCGCCAAAGACTATCCCTCCGCACTGGCCCGGCTGGAAAGCCTGGATGAAGTGACGGAAGCGTATTACACCACCGGTCACTACAGCATCTTTATAAAAGTGATGTGCAAATCAATCGACGCGCTTCAGCACGTACTTATCAACAAGATCCAAACAATTGATGAAATTCAGTCCACTGAGACACTGATCGTCTTGCAGAACCCGATCATGCGCACCATCAAGCCATGATCGGCTTTTTTAATCCCACATTTTTCCACAGGTAGATCCCAGCTCGTTCACAGAGTACAATGCAGCCTCTTTACCTGAGCGAGCGATCAATGGCAGACATTACTCTTATCAGCGGCAGCACCCTGGGCGGCGCCGAATACGTCGCGGAACATCTGGCGGAAAAGCTGGAAGCTGCCGGTTTTTCAACCGAAACGGTGCACGGTCCGTTATTAGAGGATCTGTCAACTTCCGGGATCTGGCTGATAATCAGCTCAACGCACGGTGCCGGAGACATTCCGGACAACCTGACCCCTTTCTATGAAGACCTTCAGACGCAGAAACCCGATCTTTCCGCGGTACGTTTCGGCGCAATTGGCATTGGTAGTCGAGAATACGACACGTTTTGCGGCGCGATTGAGAAAATAGAAGCGGAACTGAAAGACGCTGGCGCAAAACAGGTTGGGGAAACACTGAAGATCAACATCCTTGAACATGAGATTCCGGAAGATCCAGCGGAGATTTGGCTCGGATCCTGGATTAATTTACTCAAATAAGTGTAAAGATCGTGCGATCCATTGTGGATAAATCTGGTGGAAAGCTTGGATCAACCGGTAGTTATCCAAAGAATAACCGTTGTTCACTTTTTGAGTTGTGTATAAGCACCCGTTTTGATCCCAGCTTATACGGACCACGATCACCGATCATTCACAGCTAGTGATCCTTTCCAACGCATTGATCTTTATTACAGGATCCGGGTTATCCACAGCCTGGCGCGATCCTAATAAGAGATCACAATAGAACAGATCTCTAAATAAAAAGATCTTCTTTTTAATAGCCCGGATCCCGGGGCTTTCTCCATCGGCTAAAGTTGAGTAGAATCCACCGCCCGGGCTTCAATCCATTTTCACACCGCGTTATGCGAGGCAATTACCATGTTTTATCAGGATCCTTTTGACGTCATTATTATTGGCGGGGGTCATGCAGGCACTGAGGCCGCGATGGCCGCGGCGCGTATGGGTCAACAGACTCTGCTTTTGACACACAATATTGACACGTTGGGACAGATGAGCTGCAACCCGGCGATCGGCGGTATTGGAAAGGGACATCTGGTAAAAGAGGTGGATGCGCTCGGCGGTCTGATGGCGAAAGCGATTGATCAGGCAGGTATTCAGTTTAGGATACTAAACGCCAGCAAAGGTCCGGCCGTTCGCGCTACCCGGGCTCAGGCGGATCGAGTCTTATATCGCCAGGCGGTGCGTACCGCGCTGGAGAACCAGCCGAACCTGATGATCTTCCAGCAAGCGGTTGAAGATCTGATTGTCGAAAACGATCGCGTTGTCGGCGCTGTGACCCAAATGGGGCTCAAATTCCGCGCGAAAGCGGTGGTGCTGACCGTCGGAACCTTCCTGGACGGCAAAATTCATATTGGTCTGGATAACTACAGCGGCGGTCGTGCTGGCGATCCGCCATCCATCCCGCTATCTCGCCGTCTGCGTGAGCTTCCGCTACGCGTCAGTCGCCTGAAAACCGGCACACCGCCGCGTATTGATGCGCGTACTATCGATTTCAGCGTGTTGGCTCAACAGCATGGCGATAACCCGATGCCGGTTTTCTCGTTTATGGGGAATGCTTCTCAGCATCCGCAACAGGTGCCGTGTTACATCACGCATACCAATGAGAAAACCCATGACGTGATTCGTAATAACCTCGATCGTAGCCCAATGTACGCTGGCGTGATCGAAGGGATCGGCCCACGCTACTGTCCTTCGATCGAAGACAAGGTGATGCGTTTTGCCGATCGTAACCAGCATCAGATCTTTCTTGAGCCGGAAGGACTGACCTCTAACGAGATTTACCCTAACGGTATCTCCACCAGCCTGCCGTTTGACGTGCAGATGCAGATTGTCCGTTCCATGCAGGGTATGGAGAACGCGAAGATCGTTCGCCCTGGTTACGCGATTGAGTACGATTTCTTCGACCCGCGCGATCTGAAACCGACACTGGAAAGTAAATTTATTCACGGCCTGTTCTTTGCTGGTCAAATCAACGGTACTACCGGCTATGAAGAGGCTGCGGCGCAGGGCTTGCTCGCTGGTCTGAATGCCGCGCGTCTTTCCGCCGACAAAGAGGGCTGGGCGCCTGCGCGTTCTCAGGCTTATCTCGGCGTGCTGGTGGACGATCTCTGTACGCTGGGCACCAAAGAGCCGTATCGCATGTTTACCTCCCGCGCCGAATATCGCCTGATGCTGCGTGAGGACAACGCCGATCTGCGTTTGACCGAAATGGGCCGCGAGCTGGGTCTGGTGGATGATGAACGCTGGGAGCGCTTCAACGAGAAGCTGGAAAATATCGAACGCGAACGTCAGCGGCTGAAATCGACATGGGTAACGCCGTCTGCGGAATCCGCCGATGAAGTGAATGCGCATTTGACCACGCCTCTCTCCCGTGAGGCCAGCGGCGAAGATCTGTTGCGTCGTCCGGAAATGACCTACGCGCAGCTCACTTCGCTTGCCGCATTCGCGCCTGCGCTTGAAGATGAGCAAGCCGCTGAGCAGGTGGAAATCCAGGTCAAATACGAAGGGTATATCGCTCGCCAGCAGGATGAGATTGAAAAACAACTACGTAACGAGAATACGTTGCTGCCTGCCACGCTGGATTATCGTCAGGTTTCCGGTCTGTCGAACGAAGTTATCGCCAAGCTGAACGATCATAAACCGGCGTCTATCGGCCAGGCATCGCGTATCTCCGGCGTTACGCCAGCGGCAATCTCCATTCTGCTGGTATGGCTGAAAAAACAAGGTATGCTGCGTCGTAGCGCTTGATAACACTAATTTGGCGGGGGCGCTTCGCTTGCCCGCCCTACAAATTTGTAGGCCCGATAAGCGAAAGCGCATCGGGCATTTGATTATTAACAGGTAATGACCGTGCTCAACAAACTCTCTCGTCTGCTGGCTGATGCCGGTATTTCTCTTACCGATCACCAGAAAACGCTGCTGGTCGCCTACGTTGATATGCTGCACAAATGGAACAAAGCATACAACCTGACGTCAGTGCGGGATCCCAACGAAATGTTGGTACGCCATATTCTCGACAGCATAGTCGTTGCGCCGTATCTTCAGGGACAGCGTTTTATCGATGTAGGAACAGGACCGGGGCTGCCGGGCATCCCGCTGGCTATTGTTCTCCCTGACGCGCATTTCACCTTACTCGACAGCCTGGGCAAGCGGGTACGTTTTCTGCGTCAGGTCCAGCACGAACTGAAACTGGAAAACATCACGCCGGTTCAAAGCCGCGTTGAAGCCTATCCCTCCGAACCGCCGTTTGATGGCGTTATCAGCCGCGCTTTCGCATCGTTGAATGATATGGTGAGCTGGTGTCATCATCTGCCGGGAGAGAAAGGGCGTTTTTATGCCTTAAAAGGGCAATTGCCAGGGGATGAAATTGCCTCACTACCTGACGATTTTAGCGTCGAATCTGTTGAAAAATTACGCGTTCCGCATCTGGAAGGCGAGCGGCATCTGGTGATTATTAAGTCAAACAAAGTTTAATTTTTATCAAAAAAAATAGAAAAAAAACGACGCGGCTTGTGTTAAAAATCGACAGGTATAACGCATTTCAGCGTTGTTACATTTAACTCTGGATTTACGGTTTCGTTTCAACATGACAACGTCGCTTCTTTTGTTAAAACAGAGAGTAA
The DNA here is from genome assembly GCF_020181675.1 of Salmonella sp. A7. Lineage (NCBI taxonomy): Bacteria > Pseudomonadati > Pseudomonadota > Gammaproteobacteria > Enterobacterales > Enterobacteriaceae > Salmonella > Salmonella sp. A7. The sequence continues at coordinate 4,627,199 of NZ_CP084001.1, forward strand.
TCAACTTTGTAAATATCAGTCTGCTAAAAATCGAATCGAAAAATCACTTTTGCTTGTTAAATTTTTATTATAAATGTCAATGGGGCGTTTTTAAGGTGTAAGCTGGTATTTTTAAAACAGTACCTGGTTTTACGCTTAAATATCAAAAAGATGAAAAGGCATGAATTGACACGTAAATGAATTGCGTAAGCATGAATATGTTTAATGTGTGATCTGGTGCACGCTTTATCGCCAGTGTTTTCGCGCTATTTGCAGTTTTGTACGATCGTTCACACTTTGGCTAAAAGTTAAAAATGCGGGCCAGAGAAAAATATTTAAACATTTATTCACCTTTTGGCTACTTATTGTTTGAAATCACGGGGGCGCACCGTATAATTTGACCGCTTTTTGATGCTTGACTCTAAGTCTTAAAGAACGTTTTATACGACACGCGGCATACCTCGAAGTGAGCAGGAGTAAAAACGTGATGTCTGTGTCGCTCGTGAGTCGAAACGTTGCTCGTAAGCTTCTGTTCATTCAGTTTCTGGCGGTAATAGCAAGTGGATTGCTGTTTTGCCTCAAAGACCCCTTCTGGGGCATCTCCGCAGTATGTGGGGGATTGGCAGTGGCACTGCCTAATATGTTGTTTATGATATTTGCCTGGCGTCACCAGGCGCATACACCTGCTAAGGGCCGCGTGTCCTGGACTTTCGCCTTCGGTGAAGCCTTCAAGGTGTTAGCGATGCTGGTTTTACTGGTGGTGGCGTTGGCGGTTTTAAAGGCGGTGTTTTTGCCGCTGATCGTTACGTGGGTTTTGGTGCTGGTGGTTCAGATACTGGCGCCGGCTGTAATTAACAACAAAGGGTAAAAGGCATCATGGCTTCAGAAAATATGACGCCGCAGGAATACATAGGACACCATCTGAATAACCTTCAGCTGGACCTGCGTACTTTCTCGCTGGTGGATCCGCAGAACCCCCCAGCCACCTTCTGGACGCTCAATATTGACTCCATGTTCTTCTCGGTGGTGCTGGGTCTGTTGTTTCTGGTGATGTTCCGTAGCGTTGCTAAAAAAGCGACCAGCGGCGTGCCAGGCAAGTTTCAGACCGCGATTGAGCTGATAGTCGGCTTCGTTCATGGCAGCGTCAAAGACATGTACCATGGCAAAAGCAAGCTGATTGCGCCGCTGGCCCTGACGATTTTCGTCTGGGTATTCCTTATGAACCTGATGGACTTACTGCCTATCGACCTGCTGCCGTATATCGCTGAGCATTGGCTGGGTCTGCCGGCAACGCGCGTGGTGCCGTCTGCTGACGTCAACATCACCCTGTCGATGGCGCTGGGCGTATTCATCCTTATTCTGTTCTACAGCATCAAAATGAAAGGCATCGGCGGCTTCGCTAAAGAGTTGACGCTGCAGCCGTTCAATCACTGGGCGTTCATTCCTGTCAACTTAATCCTTGAAGGGGTAAGTCTGCTGTCCAAACCGGTTTCTCTCGGTCTGCGACTGTTCGGCAACATGTATGCCGGTGAGCTGATTTTCATTCTGATTGCTGGTCTGTTGCCGTGGTGGTCACAGTGGATTCTGAATGTGCCGTGGGCCATTTTCCACATCCTGATTATTACGCTGCAAGCCTTCATTTTCATGGTTCTGACGATTGTCTATCTGTCGATGGCGTCCGAAGAGCATTAATTTACCAACACTACTACGTTTTAACTGAAACAAACTGGAGACTGTCATGGAAAACCTGAATATGGATCTGCTGTACATGGCTGCCGCTGTGATGATGGGTCTGGCGGCAATCGGTGCTGCGATCGGTATCGGCATCCTCGGGGGTAAATTCCTGGAAGGCGCGGCGCGTCAACCTGATCTGATTCCTCTGCTGCGTACTCAGTTCTTTATCGTTATGGGTCTGGTGGATGCTATCCCGATGATCGCTGTAGGTCTGGGTCTGTACGTGATGTTCGCTGTCGCGTAGTAAGCGTTGCTTGAATTAAGAGCAATATCAGAAGGTTAACTAGATAGAGGCATTGTGCTGTGAATCTTAACGCAACAATCCTCGGCCAGGCCATCGCGTTTATTCTCTTTGTCTGGTTTTGCATGAAGTACGTATGGCCGCCGTTAATGGCAGCCATCGAGAAACGTCAGAAAGAAATTGCTGACGGTCTCGCTTCTGCTGAACGAGCACATAAGGATCTTGACCTTGCAAAGGCCAGCGCGACCGACCAGCTGAAAAAAGCGAAAGCGGAAGCTCAGGTAATCATCGAGCAGGCAAACAAACGCCGCGCTCAGATCCTGGACGAAGCCAAAACTGAAGCAGAGCAGGAACGTACTAAAATCGTGGCGCAGGCGCAGGCGGAAATTGAAGCCGAGCGTAAACGCGCCCGTGAAGAGCTGCGTAAGCAAGTTGCTATCCTGGCTGTTGCTGGCGCCGAGAAGATCATCGAACGTTCCGTGGATGAAGCTGCTAACAGCGACATCGTGGATAAACTTGTCGCTGAACTGTAAGGAGGGAGGGGCTGATGTCTGAATTTGTTACGGTAGCTCGCCCCTACGCCAAAGCAGCTTTTGACTTTGCCGTTGAACACCAAAGTGTAGAGCGCTGGCAGGATATGCTGGCGTTTGCCGCCGAGGTAACCAAGAACGAACAAATGGCAGAGCTTCTCTCTGGCGCGCTGGCGCCGGAAACGCTCGCTGAGTCGTTTATCGCAGTCTGCGGTGAGCAGTTAGACGAAAACGGTCAGAACCTGATTCGGGTGATGGCTGAAAATAATCGTCTGAACGCGCTCCCGGATGTTCTGGAGCAGTTTATTCATCTGCGTGCCGCCAGTGAAGCTACCTCCGAGGTAGAAGTTACGTCGGCAACCGCATTGAGTGAAGAGCAGCTTTCGAAAATCAGCGCCGCGATGGAAAAACGTCTGTCACGCAAAGTGAAGCTGAATTGCAAAATCGATAAGTCTGTAATGGCAGGCGTTATCATCCGGGCGGGTGATATGGTCATTGATGGCAGCGTACGCGGCCGTCTTGAGCGCCTTGCAGACGTCTTGCAGTCTTAAGGGGACTGGAGCATGCAACTGAATTCCACCGAAATCAGCGAACTGATCAAGCAGCGCATTGCTCAGTTCAATGTGGTGAGCGAAGCTCACAACGAAGGTACTATTGTTTCTGTCAGTGACGGTGTTATCCGCATTCACGGCCTGGCCGATTGTATGCAGGGTGAAATGATCTCCCTGCCGGGTAACCGTTACGCTATCGCACTGAACCTGGAGCGCGACTCCGTGGGTGCGGTAGTCATGGGTCCATACGCTGACCTTGCCGAAGGCATGAAGGTTAAATGTACGGGTCGTATTCTGGAAGTTCCGGTTGGCCGCGGCCTGCTGGGACGTGTGGTAAACACCCTGGGTGCGCCAATCGACGGTAAAGGTCCGGTTGATAATGACGGCTTCTCTGCCGTTGAAGCGATTGCGCCGGGCGTTATCGATCGTCAGTCTGTCGATCAGCCGGTGCAGACCGGCTATAAAGCCGTTGACTCCATGATCCCAATCGGTCGTGGTCAGCGTGAACTGATCATCGGTGACCGTCAGACCGGTAAAACCGCGCTGGCTATCGATGCCATCATCAACCAGCGCGACTCCGGCATTAAATGTATTTACGTTGCAATCGGCCAGAAAGCGTCCACCATCTCTAACGTGGTGCGTAAACTGGAAGAACACGGCGCGCTGGCTAACACCATCGTTGTGGTGGCGACCGCGTCCGAATCCGCTGCGCTGCAATATCTGGCGCCGTATGCCGGTTGCGCAATGGGCGAATACTTCCGCGACCGCGGCGAAGATGCGCTGATCATTTACGATGACCTGTCTAAACAGGCTGTTGCTTACCGTCAGATCTCCCTGCTGCTCCGTCGTCCGCCAGGACGTGAAGCATTCCCGGGCGACGTATTCTACCTCCACTCTCGTCTGCTGGAGCGTGCTGCGCGTGTTAACGCCGACTACGTCGAAGCCTTCACCAAAGGTGAAGTGAAAGGGAAAACCGGCTCTCTGACCGCGCTGCCGATTATCGAAACGCAGGCAGGTGACGTTTCCGCGTTCGTTCCGACCAACGTAATTTCCATTACCGATGGTCAGATCTTCCTGGAATCTAACCTGTTTAACGCCGGTATTCGTCCTGCGGTTAACCCGGGTATCTCGGTATCCCGTGTAGGTGGCGCAGCCCAGACCAAGATCATGAAAAAACTGTCCGGTGGTATTCGTACCGCGCTGGCGCAGTATCGTGAACTGGCGGCGTTCTCTCAGTTTGCATCCGACCTTGACGATGCCACCCGTAAACAGCTTGACCACGGTCAGAAAGTGACCGAACTGCTGAAACAGAAACAGTATGCGCCGATGTCCGTCGCGCAGCAGTCTCTGGTTCTGTTCGCAGCAGAACGTGGTTATCTGGCGGATGTCGAACTGGCGAAAATCGGTAGCTTCGAAGCCGCACTGCTGGCTTACGTCGACCGTGATCACGCTCCGCTGATGCAAGAGATCAACCAGTCCGGTGGCTATAACGACGAAATCGAAGGCAAGCTGAAAGGCATCCTCGATTCCTTCAAAGCAACCCAGTCCTGGTAACGTCTGGCGGCTTGCCTTAGGGCAGGCCGTAAGGCATTGAGGAGAAGCTCATGGCCGGCGCAAAAGAGATACGTAGTAAGATCGCAAGCGTCCAGAACACGCAAAAGATCACTAAAGCGATGGAGATGGTCGCCGCTTCCAAAATGCGTAAATCGCAGGATCGCATGGCGGCCAGCCGTCCTTATGCAGAGACCATGCGCAAAGTGATTGGTCACCTTGCGAACGGTAATCTGGAATATAAGCACCCCTACCTGGAAGAGCGCGACGTTAAACGCGTGGGCTACCTGGTAGTGTCGACCGACCGTGGTTTGTGCGGTGGCTTGAACATTAACCTGTTCAAAAAGCTGCTGGCGGATATGAAGGCATGGTCCGATAAAGGCGTTCAGTGCGAACTCGCAATGATCGGCTCTAAGGGCGTGTCATTCTTTAATTCCGTAGGCGGCAACGTTGTCGCTCAGGTGACAGGTATGGGGGATAACCCTTCTCTGTCCGAACTGATCGGTCCGGTTAAAGTGATGTTGCAGGCCTACGACGAAGGCCGTCTGGACAAGCTTTACATTGTCAGCAACAAATTTATTAACACCATGTCTCAGGTGCCGACGATCACTCAACTGCTGCCGCTGCCGGCGTCAGAAGATGATGATCTGAAGCGTAAAGCCTGGGATTACCTGTATGAACCAGACCCGAAAGCGCTGCTGGATACTCTCCTGCGTCGTTATGTGGAGTCTCAGGTTTATCAGGGCGTGGTAGAAAACCTGGCCAGCGAGCAGGCCGCACGAATGGTGGCGATGAAAGCCGCAACCGATAATGGCGGCAGCCTGATTAAAGAGCTGCAGTTGGTATACAACAAAGCTCGTCAGGCCAGCATTACTCAGGAACTCACCGAGATCGTCTCGGGGGCCGCCGCGGTTTAACCAGGTTATTTCGTAGAGGATTTAAGATGGCTACTGGAAAGATTGTCCAGGTAATCGGCGCCGTGGTCGACGTCGAGTTCCCTCAGGATGCCGTACCACGCGTGTACGATGCCCTTGAGGTGCAGAATGGTAATGAGAAGCTGGTGCTGGAAGTTCAGCAGCAGCTTGGCGGCGGTATCGTGCGTACCATCGCGATGGGGTCTTCTGACGGTCTGCGTCGCGGTCTGGATGTAAAAGATCTCGAACACCCGATCGAAGTCCCGGTAGGTAAAGCCACGCTGGGTCGTATCATGAACGTCCTGGGCGAACCGGTCGACATGAAAGGCGAGATCGGCGAAGAAGAGCGTTGGGCGATTCACCGCGCAGCGCCTTCCTACGAAGAGTTGTCAAACTCTCAGGAACTGCTGGAAACCGGTATCAAAGTTATCGACCTGATGTGTCCGTTCGCGAAGGGCGGTAAAGTCGGTCTGTTCGGTGGTGCGGGTGTAGGTAAAACCGTAAACATGATGGAGCTTATCCGTAACATCGCGATCGAGCACTCCGGTTACTCTGTGTTTGCGGGCGTAGGTGAACGTACTCGTGAGGGTAACGACTTCTACCACGAAATGACCGACTCCAACGTTATCGATAAAGTATCCCTGGTGTATGGCCAGATGAACGAGCCGCCGGGAAACCGTCTGCGTGTTGCACTGACCGGCCTGACCATGGCGGAGAAATTCCGTGACGAAGGTCGTGACGTACTGCTGTTCGTCGATAACATCTATCGTTACACCCTGGCCGGTACGGAAGTATCCGCACTGCTGGGCCGTATGCCTTCCGCGGTAGGTTACCAGCCGACTCTGGCGGAAGAGATGGGCGTTCTGCAGGAACGTATCACCTCCACCAAAACCGGTTCTATCACCTCCGTACAGGCGGTATACGTACCGGCGGATGACTTGACTGACCCGTCTCCAGCCACCACCTTTGCGCACTTAGATGCAACCGTGGTACTGAGCCGTCAGATCGCATCTCTGGGTATCTACCCGGCCGTTGACCCGCTGGACTCCACCAGCCGTCAGCTGGATCCGCTGGTTGTTGGTCAGGAACACTACGACACCGCGCGTGGCGTTCAGTCCATCCTGCAGCGTTATCAGGAACTGAAAGACATCATCGCCATCCTCGGTATGGATGAACTGTCTGAAGAAGATAAACTGGTGGTAGCTCGCGCGCGTAAAATTCAGCGCTTCCTGTCCCAGCCGTTCTTCGTGGCGGAAGTATTTACCGGTTCTCCGGGCAAATACGTCTCCCTGAAAGACACCATCCGTGGCTTTAAAGGCATCATGGAAGGCGAATACGATCACCTGCCGGAGCAGGCGTTCTACATGGTCGGTTCCATCGACGAAGCCGTGGAAAAAGCCAAAAAACTTTAACGCCTTAATCGGAGGGTGATATGGCAATGACTTACCACCTGGATGTCGTCAGCGCGGAGCAACAAATGTTCTCCGGTCTGGTCGAGAAAATCCAGGTTACGGGTAGCGAAGGCGAACTGGGGATTTACCCGGGGCACGCGCCGCTGCTCACCGCCATTAAGCCTGGTATGATTCGCATCGTTAAGCAGCACGGTCATGAAGAGTTTATCTATCTGTCCGGCGGCATTCTGGAAGTGCAGCCTGGCAGCGTGACCGTTCTGGCGGATACCGCGATTCGCGGTCAGGATCTCGACGAAGCGCGAGCCCTGGAAGCGAAGCGTAAAGCCGAAGAGCACATTAAGAGCTCGCACGGTGACGTGGATTACGCTCAGGCGTCTGCGGAACTGGCCAAAGCGATCGCTAAACTGCGCGTTATCGAGTTGACCAAAAAAGCGATGTAACACCGGCTTGAAAGCATAAAACCAGTCTGATTGCGGACTGGTTTTTTTTTATCCTCTCAATTTTTATTCGATAAACTAGCAACGACAAAAACAAGCGGCTGAAGGCGATGCGTTTTCAGCGACAGCGCTGTTTTCATTAAATCCTTCTTTCTGGCATTGGCATCTGCACATTGTGCGAAGAAGGAAGGAATGGATGCGTTTTTATTGCATAAAATGAGGGATTATTACTATGTCATTTCAGCCATCCTTTGCGGGTCCACAACCCGACTCAAGGATTGATCGTACTACCTTTATTCGTCGCGCTTATCTTCATCTCGCCGTCGCCATCGTCGGTTTTATCGTGTTGAGCGCAGCGTGGAGTTTTATAGGGGTCGGGGAGTATGCGCTTGATGTGCTGCTGGCTGGTGGAAGATATAGCTGGTTGGTTGTTCTTGGCGCTTTTATGCTGGTGGGAATGCTGGCGACCCGTCTGGCGGATAATGCGGGGACTAATCAAACGCAACTTATCGGGCTGGGGATTTATGTGTTGGCAGAATCCCTGATTTTTGCCCCCCTGTTAACGGTGGCGGCGTATATTAACCCGTCGAGCATTGGCGCGGCGGCAATAACGACTCTGTTGCTGGTCGGCGGTCTGACGTTTACCGCTTTTTCCATAAAAAAAGACTTTTCTTTTCTGCGCTCGTTTCTGACTATGGCTGGGTTCATTGCTTTTGGCGCGATTATTGCCAGCGTCATCTGCGGCTTCTCGCTGGGTGTCTGGTTTTCTGCGCTAATGGTACTGCTGTGCGCCGGGTTTATACTTTACGATACTTCTAACATTATTCACCATTACCCTACCGATCGCCCTGCTGGCGCGGCATTACATCTGTTCGCTTCTATCGCGACCATGTTCTGGTATATTTTGCGGATTTTTATGTCGCGTAATTAAGTAAAAAAATACGCGCAACGGAAAACCAGCGGCCTCTGTCGCTGGTTTTTGCTTTTCTGGCTCCCCTGCGCTTTATTACGTTATCTTCTTTATTTATGGAGTAAAAAAACAGCAAAAACATCGGACTACGTTGCCAATACGCGGGTATTTTTACTTTTCAGGAGACAAGAGGCGCGGTAATGAACGAAAATGATTCATTAGCAGGCGGGGATGTTATCCCGGTGAGCGTTTTATCCTTCTTCCATTTTACGATGAAAAAAATGTAGTATTTTCAACGTGAAACAGTATAAATTCGTTCTCAAATTACAGTCAGGACGCGTATGTTAAATAGTGCTATGAGCGTAGTGATCCTTGCCGCAGGTAAAGGCACGCGCATGTATTCCGATATTCCTAAAGTGCTGCACACGCTGGCGGGTAAACCCATGGTGCAGCATGTCATTGATGCAGCAACTAAATTAGGGGCCGCACAGGTTCATCTGGTCTATGGCCACGGTGGCGAGTTGTTAAAAAAGACCCTGAAAGATGACAAGCTGAACTGGGTGCTTCAGGCGGAACAGTTGGGAACAGGTCACGCAATGCAGCAGGCCGCGCCCTTCTTTAGCGACGATGAAGATATTTTAATGCTTTACGGCGACGTGCCGCTGATTTCGGTTGAAACCTTACAGCGCCTGTGTGATGCCAAACCGCAGGGTGGTATTGGGTTATTAACCGTGAAGCTGGACGATCCGAGCGGCTATGGCCGTATTACGCGTGAAAACGGTAAAGTGACCGGCATCGTTGAACATAAAGACGCCACTGATGAACAGCGTCAGATCCAGGAAATTAATACCGGTATTCTGATCGCCAACGGCGCGGACCTGAAACGCTGGTTGTCTAAGCTGACTAACAATAATGCGCAGGGTGAATATTACATCACAGATATCATTGCGCTGGCTTATCAGGAAGGACGGGAAATCGCCGCGGTGCATCCGGCTCGCATCAGCGAAACGGACGGCGTGAATAACCGTCTACAGCTTTCTCGTCTGGAGCGTATTTATCAGGCCGAACAGGCGGAGAAACTGCTGTTATCCGGCGTTATGTTGCGCGATCCGGCTCGTTTTGATCTGCGCGGTAATCTGGCTCACGGGCGTGATGTGGAAATTGACGCTAACGTTATCATCGAAGGTAACGTGACGCTCGGTCACCGCGTGAAGATCGGCGCGGGGTGCATTATTAAAAACAGCGTTATTGGCGATGACTGCGAAATTAGCCCATACAGCGTGGTGGAAGATGCGCATCTGGAAGCGGCCTGCACCATCGGTCCGTTTGCTCGCCTGCGTCCCGGCGCGGAGCTGTTAGCGGGCGCTCATGTCGGCAATTTCGTTGAAATGAAAAAAGCGCGTCTGGGTAAAGGTTCTAAAGCCGGTCATCTGACCTATCTGGGCGATGCGGAAATTGGCGACAACGTGAATATCGGCGCGGGGACCATCACCTGTAACTATGATGGCGCGAACAAATTCAAAACGGTTATTGGCGACGATGTGTTTGTCGGCTCCGATACCCAACTGGTGGCGCCGGTTACTGTTGGTAAAGGGGCTACCATCGCCGCAGGGACTACCGTCACTCGTAATGTAGCCGACAATGAACTGGTATTAAGCCGCGTGCCACAGGTACATAAGCAAGGCTGGCAGCGTCCGGTGAAGAAAAAGTGATTTTGTAAGCCGGATAAGCGTCAGCGCCATCCGGCAGACCGGAGATGAGAGGATAAAATAATCCTCCGCTCCATGAGCAGTACTTATAAAAATAACCCCACTCTCTACAAGGCTCGGGGCGCCCGCAACGACGGGCATACAGGTCAGCGACAACGCATGGCGTAATGCCATAATCAGGAAATAAAACTATGTGTGGAATTGTTGGCGCTATCGCGCAGCGTGATGTAGCTGAAATCCTTCTCGAAGGTTTACGTCGTTTGGAATACCGCGGATATGACTCTGCCGGTCTGGCCGTTGTTGATGCAGAAGGTCATATGACCCGCCTGCGTCGCCTCGGTAAAGTCCAGATGCTGGCTCAGGCAGCGGAAGAACATCCTCTGCATGGCGGCACAGGTATTGCTCACACTCGCTGGGCGACGCACGGTGAACCTTCAGAAGCTAACGCGCATCCGCATGTTTCTGAACACATTGTGGTGGTGCATAACGGCATCATCGAAAACCATGAACCGCTGCGTGAAGCGTTAAAAGCGCGTGGCTATACCTTCGTTTCTGAAACCGACACCGAAGTGATTGCACACCTGGTAAACTGGGAACTGAAACAGGGTGGTACTCTGCGTGAGGCTGTTCTACGTGCTATCCCGCAACTGCGTGGTGCGTACGGTACAGTGATCATGGATACCCGTCACCCGGATACCCTACTGGCGGCACGTTCTGGTAGCCCGCTGGTGATTGGCCTGGGTATGGGCGAAAACTTTATCGCTTCTGACCAGCTGGCGCTGTTGCCAGTGACTCGTCGCTTTATCTTCCTTGAAGAGGGCGATATCGCTGAAATCACTCGCCGTTCGGTAAATATCTTCGATAACACCGGCGCGGAAGTAAAACGTCAGGATATCGAATCTAATCTGCAATATGACGCGGGCGATAAAGGTATTTACCGCCACTACATGCAGAAAGAAATCTACGAACAGCCGTACGCGATCAAAAACACCCTTACCGGGCGCATCAGCCACGGTCAGGTGGATTTAAGCGAGCTGGGGCCGAACGCCGACGAACTGCTGTCGAAGGTTGAGCATATTCAGATCCTCGCCTGCGGTACGTCTTACAACTCCGGTATGGTTTCCCGTTACTGGTTTGAATCGCTGGCAGGTATTCCGTGCGACGTTGAAATCGCCTCTGAATTCCGCTATCGCAAATCTGCCGTGCGCCGTAATAGCCTGATGATCACACTCTCCCAGTCTGGCGAAACGGCAGATACCTTAGCGGGCCTGCGTTTATCCAAAGAATTGGGCTACCTCGGATCGCTCGCCATTTGTAACGTGCCCGGCTCTTCGCTGGTACGTGAATCCGATCTGGCGCTGATGACCAACGCGGGTACGGAAATTGGCGTAGCATCTACCAAAGCCTTCACCACCCAGTTAACCGTGCTGTTGATGCTGGTGGCGAAACTGTCTCGCCTGAAAGGTCTGGATGCGTCCATTGAGCATGATATCGTGCATGGTCTGCAGGCGCTGCCGAGCCGTATTGAGCAGATGCTGTCGCAGGACAAACGTATTGAAGCCCTGGCGGAAGATTTCTCTGACAAACACCATGCGCTGTTCCTGGGGCGTGGCGATCAATATCCGATTGCGCTCGAAGGCGCGCTGAAGCTGAAAGAGATCTCTTACATTCACGCGGAAGCCTATGCTGCAGGCGAGCTGAAACACGGGCCGTTGGCGCTGATTGACGCCGATATGCCGGTGATTGTGGTGGCGCCGAACAACGAACTGTTGGAGAAACTGAAATCCAACATCGAAGAAGTTCGCGCGCGTGGCGGTCAGTTGTACGTCTTCGCCGATCAGGATGCGGGTTTCGTCAGCAGTGACAACATGCACATCATTGAGATGCCGCATGTGGAAGAGGTCATTGCGCCTATCTTCTACACCGTTCCGCTGCAACTGCTGGCGTATCACGTGGCGCTGATTAAAGGCACCGACGTTGACCAGCCGCGTAACCTGGCGAAATCGGTTACCGTAGAGTAAGTACAAATGTTGCACCAGGCAGAAGGCCGTCGATAGACGGCCTTTTTTTGTGCGCCGTGACAGGCGCTGTTCTTTCTCTATGGTGGCTGAAGAGCGACTAAGAGGTGCTACGCCTGCCTGCGCTACGGGCACCCGGTCACATTCTCTTCTTTAAGGCCCTGGCTCAATCCAGGTGGATCGGAAATCAAACCACCCCAGGTTATTCAGGTGGATCCCCCTGGCCCGGTCGGGGCCTTTGAGTCGCATCCAGTGGTGAAAAAGCGGTTGTAGCCAGCCTGAACGGGTGGTTTCCCTGACCAGTTGTTCCGCGCTGATTGTTTCGGCATGCCACTGGGTTTCCCATTGGGCCAGCAGCGCATCATCCCCACCGCTGATGGCGTGGCGCAGTAAAGGGGAGCCCAGCAGCCATGTACCGACGTTCCACTCTTCGGGAATGGGGAAATTAACTGTCCCCAGCCAGAGATCAACCTCGGCCTTGCCGCTTGCCCAGTCATCATAATTCAGTGCAACGCCCTCAAGTAAAATGCCCTGCTGGCGCATGATCTTTTGCATGATATCCAGAAGCATTGGAAATTCAGGGTGCTGATCGTGATAGGCCAGACGCAGTTTCGCGTAGGGCGACGACGAGATAAAAGGTGAACAGGCCGGGCCAGCCTCAATAGTATGAAACCAGGAGGACAGCAGGCTGCCGCCCGGTACCCAGAAGGGGCGAATTGCCTCACTCAGATGCTGGAGTAAGGCGTAAGGGCTGAGTGTTTCCCGCAGCCAGCGGCGATGTTCGGCGGTATGCCAGTGCGGGGAGCGGCTGTCGCATAATAAAAAATATCCTCCACGCTCAAGAAACATCTCGCGCAGGCTGTCAGATGGTTTGCCTGATACCTGGCTAAGCCGTCCGGAAACGTAATCCTCATCGCTCAAGCTGGAGCTGAGCCAGGCTGCCGTGTCGTTATCCGACAGCGATTCCGCCAGGTTGTCTGTCTCCGTTAAATTCGGCCAGATGAAGACCTCCACTTCATCCAGCAGCCCGCGCAGACCAAAGTAGTGGTCAAAGGCCTTCATTTGCAGATGAAAGCCATTGTTTTCCACCACCTCATAAGGGCCAGTCCCCACAGGATGTGCCGGGAAATCAGCGCGTTGTGTATGGTCAGGCGGTAGGATCATGGCATCAATATGGCTGAGCAGCAGCGGCAGTCGGTTATCCGGGTGCGCCAGCGTAATTTCAAGGCTCAGCGGCCCGGTGGCCTGAATGGTCTGCAAGTGCGAGAACAACGGCAGCTTAGCGCTGCGGGTCAGTGAAGCGATAACCGCGTCGATCGTCAGCTCCTGACCATCATGCCAGAGGACGGCGGGGCGCAGATAAAAACGCCAGCGCAGTGGATCAATCTGCCGCCAGTGGTGGGCAAGATCGGCTTCGATTTCACCTTTTTCCTCATTTATGCGCGTCAGGCCGCTAAAAATCTGCCTGACCAGATGCTGCTCAGAGCGACGCAACGGTATGCCGGGGCACAGCGACGGCATTGTCCGATAATAGGGGATGCACAGCCGCTGATAGTCTGCCCGCACGCTATAGCCCAGCTTTGAACGCAGCAGTTGCGCCACCTGGTGCTTATTTTTACCCAGCAGCTGAATGGCCTGATCAATATGACCAGACTCCAGTAACTGCTCCGCCTTTTCGCTTAACAGCTGTTCTGGTTTATAGCGCAGGTGAAGCCGGGCGCGATGCCCACGTCCGGCCTGTGATTGCCAGATGAGCCACTTTGCCTCCTGCATCTGAAGCAACAGATTACGCATATGCCGCCGGGTGCAGAACAACACATCCGCCAGCTCCTGTAATGTCACGCTAACAGGCTTGTCGCCATAGTGCTGGAGTAGCTTTAAGTATTTTTGTTCAGTGTGCCGGGTTGTCATAAAAGGTGAAATTTCCCGAACGGGAATGAGCAATTTTTAATATCCCCTTTTTAGCCGATGATTTTCTCTATCGCAACTTCTATGAGGATTCATCATGACAAAGCGCATTAATAAAGATACTCAGGTCTGCATGTCCCTGGCGGCACGCCCGAGTAACTTCGGTACACGCTTTCACAACTATCTGTACGAAGCGCTGGATCTCAATTATCTCTACAAAGCCTTTTCGCCGACCGATCTTACGCAGGCCATTAGCGGCGTGCGCGGTCTGGGGATCCGTGGGTGCGCGATCTCTATGCCTTTTAAGGAAGCCTGCATTCCGCTGGTGGATGAACTGGATGCTTCCGCTCAGGCCATTCACTCAGTTAATACCATTGTGAATACCAATGGCCATCTGAAGGCGTACAACACCGATTACATTGCAATAGCTCGCTTGCTGGCGAGTTACAAGGTCTCTCCCGACCTGGTGTTTGCTTTGCGTGGCAGCGGTGGTATGGCAAAGGCGGTGGCCTGCGCGCTGAAGGATGCGGGGTTTACCCGTGGTTATATTGTCGCGATTGATGAAGCGTCAGGTAAACAACTGGCCGAACTCTATGGCTATGAATGGCGCCCGGATACCGACGGTATTGAAGCCGATTTGTTAATTAACGCCACGCCTATCGGAATGGCTGGCGGTAATGATGCCGACAAACTCTCTTATTCCGAACAGGAAGTGGATAAGGCGAGCGTTATCTTTGATGTGGTGGCGCTACCGCCCGTCACGCCGCTGATCCGCTACGCCCGTGAACGCGGTAAAACCGTGATTACCGGTTCCGAAGTGTTTGCTATTCAGGCCGTGGAGCAATTTGTCCTTTATACCGGGATTCGCCCGGATGACGCGCTGTTCCAGAAAGCAGCGGCCTGGTCACGCCTGTAACATTTTTTCCCGCTTTTTCTTTAAATTAAAAGAACAGGGTACCCTACTATGACTAAAAAAATTGTTGCTGTGACGGCCTGTCCGACGGGCGTCGCCCATACCTTTATGGCGGCAGAAGCGCTGGAAATTGAAGCCCGCAAGCGTGGTGACTGGATCAAGGTTGAAACCCGCGGTTCCGTCGGGGCGAAGAACACGCTGACCGCGGAAGAGATAGCGCAGGCGGATGTGGTGATTATCGCGGCGGATATTGAGCTGGATCTGTCAGGCTTTGTTGGCAAAAGACTCTATCGCACCAGTACCGGCGCGGCGCTAAAAAAGAGTGCGCAGGAAATGGATAATGCTTTCAATAGCGCCGAGGTCTATCAGGGGAGTGCCGGGCGCTCTTCTTCAGCTGGTAAAACAGAGCTACCCGGCGTTTATAAGCATTTAATGACCGGCGTATCCCATATGCTTCCTTTGGTGGTGGCGGGAGGATTGTGTATCGCACTCTCTTTTGTCTTCGGTATCCAGGCCTTCAACGAGCCGGGCACGCTGGCGGCTGCGTTATTTCAAATCGGCGGTAAGGCGGCCTTTGCGCTGATGGTGCCGGTACTGGCTGGGTTTATTGCCTTCTCAATTGCCGATCGTCCGGGTCTGGCCCCGGGGCTTATTGGCGGGATGTTGGCCAGCCTGTGCGGCGCTGGTTTCCTGGGTGGGATTGTGGCCGGTTTTCTGGCCGGTTACAGCGTACGGTTTCTGGCGCAAAATATTAAGCTGCCGGCGTCGATGGAAGCGCTTAAACCTGTGCTGGTTCTGCCGCTACTGTCTACGCTGATTACCGGCCTTATCATGATTTACGTGGTGGGTGGCCCCGTTTCTGCGGTGATGGAGGGGCTGACGACGTTCCTGGGGAATATGACCTCTACGAATGCGATCTTGCTGGGAATGTTGCTGGGCGCAATGCAAGGTTTTGACCTTGGCGGGCCGGTGAATAAAGCTGCGTATACCTTCGGCGTCGGTTTACTGGCTTCTCATTCTTATATGCCAATGGCGGCTATTATGGCGGCAGGGATGGTACCGGCATTAGGAATGGGCGTCGCAACCTGGGCGGCCAGAGCGAAATTCAATGCCGCTGAGCATGAAGCGGGTAATGCATCTTTTATCCTGGGGCTGTGCTTTATCTCTGAAGGGGCGATTCCCTTCGCCGCGCGAGACCCGATGCGCGTCATCCCTTCCACGATGGTCGGTGGCGCAATCGCCGGGGGACTATCCATGTATTTCGGTTGTACACTGATGGCGCCACACGGCGGCCTCTTTGTCCTGGCGATCCCGCATGCGGTGGAACATGTGATGCAGTACCTGCTCTCGATTGCCCTGGGCACGATTGTCTGCGGCCTGATGTACGCGCTATTGAAACCGTCTGTGGTTGCGCAAACAGTTTAATTCATCTCCCCCTGCAGGCTGGTCTGGTGTCTCCCCGGGCCAGCTTTTTTATTTCCATTGTCATCAAACCGTCATAATCAAGACATATAACTGTCATCAATTTGTCCTATTTTGCTCATCGTAGCAACTCAAACAATGATTTACCGAAACCGTGCAGGAGACATTATGAAAGTTATGCGTACCACTGTCGCAACTGTTGTCGCCGCGACCTTATCGATGAGCGCGTTCTCTGCCTTTGCAGCAGCAAGCCTGACAGGTGCCGGTGCAACGTTTCCTGCACCGGTGTATGCCAAATGGGCGGATACCTACCAGAAAGAAACCGGTAACAAAGTCAATTACCAGGGGATAGGCTCTTCCGGCGGCGTGAAACAAATCACCGCGAATACCGTTGATTTTGGCGCTTCCGATGCGCCGCTGTCTGACGAAAAACTGAATCAGGAAGGCCTGTTCCAGTTTCCGACTGTGATCGGCGGCGTGGTGCTGGCGGTGAATATTCCAGGCCTCAAATCCGGCGAACTGGTGCTGGATGGTAAAACGCTGGGTGACATCTACCTCGGTAAAATCAAGAAGTGGGATGATGAAGCCATCACCAAATTGAACCCAGGCGTGAAGCTGCCTTCTCAGAATATCGCTGTGGTGCGTCGCGCTGACGGTTCCGGTACCTCCTTCGTGTTCACCAGTTACCTGGCGAAAGTCAACGAAGAGTGGAAATCCAAAATTGGTGCGGGCTCTACCGTAAACTGGCCGACTGGTCTGGGCGGTAAAGGTAACGACGGTATCGCGGCATTTGTACAGCGTCTGCCAGGCGCTATTGGCTACGTTGAGTATGCGTATGCCAAGCAGAACAACCTGGCCTACACCAAACTGGTTTCTGCCGACGGCAAACCGGTAAGCCCGACGGAAGAGAGCTTCTCTAATGCGGCGAAAGGCGCAGACTGGAGCAAAACCTTCGCGCAGGATCTGACCAACCAGAAAGGTGACGATGTGTGGCCAATCACCTCCACCACCTTTATCCTGGTCCACAAAGCGCAGAAGAAACCTGAGCAGGGTGCTGAAGTGTTGAAGTTCTTCGACTGGGCCTACAAAAATGGCGCTAAGCAGGCGAATGATCTGGACTACGCCAGCCTGCCGGATAACGTTGTTGAGCAGGTTCGTACCGCCTGGAAGACCAGTATAAAAGACAGCAACGGTAAGGCGCTGTATTAATTAACGAATTGGCGGATGGCGCTACGCTTATCCGCCCTACGGTTTCGACCGCAGGCCCACGTTGTAGGCCGGATAAGCGTAGCGCCATCCGGCAGGGGCAACGTCGTAAAACGCGTTTAATGGAAAGAGTAATTTATGGCTGCAACCAAGCCTGCTTTTAACCCGCCGGGTAAAAAAGGCGACATGATTTTCAGCGCGCTGGTAAAACTGGCTGCGCTGATTGTGCTATTGATGTTGGGCGGTATTATCGTCTCATTGATCATCTCCTCCTGGCCAAGTATTCAGAAATTTGGTTTCTCATTTCTTTGGACTAAGGAATGGGACGCGCCAAACGATATCTACGGCGCACTGGTGCCCATTTACGGCACGCTGGTGACCTCCTTTATCGCACTGCTGATCGCCGTTCCGGTCAGTTTCGGCATTGCCCTGTTTTTAACCGAGCTGGCGCCAGGCTGGCTAAAGCGTCCGCTCGGCATCGCCATTGAACTGCTGGCGGCAATTCCCAGTATCGTGTACGGCATGTGGGGGCTGTTTATCTTCGCGCCGCTGTTTGCGACGTACTTCCAGGAGCCGGTCGGCAATATTCTTTCCAACATTCCTTTTGTCGGCGCGCTGTTCTCCGGCCCGGCCTTTGGTATCGGCATTCTGGCGGCGGGCGTCATCCTCGCCATCATGATCATCCCCTACATTGCGGCGGTTATGCGCGACGTCTTCGAGCAAACGCCGGTAATGATGAAAGAGTCCGCTTACGGTATCGGCTGCACTACCTGGGAAGTTATCTGGCGCATCGTGCTACCGTTCACCAAAAATGGCGTGATCGGCGGCATTATGCTGGGGTTGGGCCGTGCTCTGGGTGAAACGATGGCGGTCACTTTTATCATCGGCAACACTTACCAGCTCGACAGCGCGTCGCTGTATATGCCGGGCAACAGCATCACTTCCGCGCTGGCGAACGAATTCGCTGAGGCGGAATCGGGTCTGCACGTGGCAGCGTTGATGGAACTGGGGCTGATCCTGTTTGTGATCACCTTTATCGTCCTGGCGGCGTCTAAGTTCATGATTATGCGTCTGGCGAAGAACGAGGGAGCACGTTAATGGCTACGCTTGATATGCAGAACACCGCGCAGCTCGCGGAATCCCGTCGCAAGATGCAGGCGCGTCGCCGCATGAAGAACCGTATCGCACTAACGCTCTCAATGGCGACAATGGCATTTGGCCTGTTCTGGCTGATCTGGATTTTGATGTCCACCATCACCCGTGGTATCGACGGGATGTCGCTGGCGCTGTTTACCGAAATGACGCCGCCGCCGAACACGGCGGGCGGCGGGCTGGCGAACGCCCTGGCAGGGAGTGGATTATTGATTCTCTGGGCTACCGTATTGGGTACGCCGCTGGGGATTATGGCCGGGATCTATCTGGCGGAATATGGCCGTAAATCCTGGCTGGCGGAAATCATTCGCTTTATTAACGACATTCTGCTTTCCGCGCCGTCAATTGTTGTGGGGCTGTTTGTTTACACCATCGTGGTGGCGCAGATGCAGCACTTCTCCGGTTGGGCAGGGGTGATTGCGCTGGCGCTGTTGCAGGTACCGATCGTTATCCGTACCACTGAAAACATGCTCAAGCTGGTGCCGGATAGCCTGCGTGAAGCCGCCTACGCGCTGGGTACGCCGAAGTGGAAGATGATCTCCGCGATTACGCTGAAAGCCTCTATCTCCGGCATTATGACCGGTATTCTGCTGGCCATTGCCCGTATCGCCGGGGAAACGGCGCCATTGTTGTTTACCGCGCTCTCGAACCAGTTCTGGAGCACCGACATGATGCAGCCGATCGCCAACCTGCCGGTGACCATCTTTAAATTCGCGATGAGCCCGTTTGCCGAATGGCAACAATTAGCCTGGGCGGGCGTGCTGATTATTACCCTGTGCGTACTGCTGCTGAATATTCTGGCGCGCGTGATTTTCGCCAAGAAGAAACACGGTTAAGTTTAATACCTTGCCGGATGGCGGCGTAAACGCCTTATCCGGCCTACGGTTGACATATATGTAGGCCTGATAAGCGAAGCGCCATCAGGCATGATGAGGAAAAGAGTGAAATGAGTATGGTTGAAACTGCCCCGAGTAAGATTCAGGTTCGTGATTTGAACTTCTACTACGGCAAATTCCATGCCCTGAAGAACATTAATCTGGATATCGCGAAGAATCAGGTAACGGCATTTATCGGGCCATCCGGCTGCGGTAAATCAACGCTACTGCGTACCTTCAATAAAATGTATTCGCTTTATCCGGAGCAGCGCGCGGAAGGTGAAATTCTGCTGGATGGCGACAATATTCTCACCAACACCCAGGATATCGCGCTGCTGCGCGCAAAAGTGGGAATGGTATTCCAGAAGCCGACGCCGTTCCCGATGTCCATCTATGACAATATCGCCTTTGGCGTGCGTCTGTTTGAGAAGCTGTCTCGCGCCGATATGGACGAGCGCGTGCAGTGGGCGTTGACCAAAGCCGCATTATGGAACGAAACCAAAGATAAATTGCACCAGAGCGGGTACTCTCTCTCCGGTGGTCAGCAGCAGCGCCTGTGCATTGCGCGTGGTATCGCTATTCGCCCGGAAGTGTTGCTGCTGGATGAGCCATGTTCAGCTCTGGATCCGATCTCCACCGGGCGTATTGAAGAGCTGATCACCGAGCTGAAACAGGATTACACCGTGGTGATCGTGACCCACAACATGCAGCAGGCGGCACGTTGCTCCGATCATACGGCGTTTATGTACCTGGGCGAGTTGATTGAGTTCAGCAACACGGACGATCTGTTCACCAAGCCCGCGAAGAAACAAACAGAAGACTATATCACCGGTCGTTACGGTTAATTCAGGAGTGCGTAATGGACAGTCTGAACCTTAATAAACATATTTCCGGCCAGTTCAACGCAGAACTGGAAAGCATCCGCACTCAGGTAATGACCATGGGCGGCATGGTGGAGCAGCAGCTTTCTGACGCTATCACCGCCATGCACAACCAGGACAGCGAGCTGGCGAAGCGCGTGGTAGAAGGCGATCATCAGGTTAATATGATGGAAGTCGCCATCGATGAAGCCTGTGTGCGTATTATCGCCAAGCGCCAGCCGACGGCGAGTGACCTGCGTCTGGTAATGGCGATTATCAAAACCATCGCCGAACTGGAGCGCATTGGCGACGTGGCGGATAAAATCTGCCGTACCGCGCTGGAGAAATTCTCCCAGCAGCACCAGCCACTGCTGGTCAGCCTGGAGTCGCTGGGTCGCCACACCGTGCAGATGCTACACGACGTTCTGGATGCGTTCGCGCGGATGGATCTCGACGAAGCGGTGCGTATCTACCGTGAAGACAAGAAAGTTGACCAGGAATATGAAGGCATCGTGCGTCAGCTGATGACCTACATGATGGAAGACTCGCGCACCATTCCCAGCGTGCTGACCGCGTTATTCTGCGCGCGCTCTATCGAGCGTATCGGTGACCGTTGCCAGAATATTTGCGAATACATCTTCTACTTCGTGAAGGGGCAGGATTTCCGTCACGTGGGCGGAGATGAGCTGGATAAGCTGCTGGCGGGGAAAGATCCGAAAGAGTAAATCTCATTCTTTTGCCCGGTGGCGCTGCGCTTACCGGGCCTACAGGTACAGATGCTGTAGGCCGGATAAGCGTCAGCGCCATCCGGCATTTCAGTTAACGCGTAATCTCCCACCCGCGCGCTTTCCACAATCCCGGCAACTGCGCCAAATCGGTAAACGTCGTCACGTTAGGGTGATCGATCGGCTTGTTATGCGGATCGGCGCAGAAATAAAACACTTCCATTCCCGCTGCAATTCCTGACTGCGCGCCTGCGCTGGAATCATCCACCAGAATACACTTCTCAACATTGACCTTCATGGCGTTCGCCGCATGGAGCATCAGCGCCGGATCGGGCTTCCAGCGTTGAATATCGTAACCGCTAAACAGCAAATCGGGAAAATGATGCAACATGCCCAGTTTACCCAGCGAATGCTGCATCTTACTGACCGGCCCGTTGGATACCACGCACATCGGCGTCTTAATGCTCTCCAGCAGGGTATTTGCGCCCGCGATCGCTTCCAGTTCGGTATCGAACAGGCGCGCAACCTCGGCGCGGTACACGGGTTCCAGCTCCGCCTTTGCCAGCGCAACGCCATGCTCTTTACTGATGGTATCGATAATTTCGTAGAGCTTTACGCCTTTAAAGCGTCTGAATACTTCTGTGAGCTCAAGCGTAATGCCGAACTGCCGGAACATAGTGACATAGGCGCGCGAGCAAATCACTTCACTGTCGACCAGCGTGCCGTCACAGTCAAAAAACACCGCTTCGATTTGGGACATGTCATTTCCATTTTAACAAGTTTAACGTTTACGTAATGCTGAATGAGGGGACGCAATCGTTGCCGTACTAACAAATTGAGTGAAAAAAATTACCACACAACTGCGCCAGGTGTCGCATTTTGGTATAGGATAACGGCGAATTTTCCCTCCTTTCTCCGGAAATTGATAATGAGTCAACAACACACCACCCAGGCTTCTGGTCAGGGTATGCTGGAACGCGTGTTTAAACTGCGCGAACATGGCACGACGGCACGAACCGAAGTGATCGCCGGTTTTACCACTTTCCTGACGATGGTTTATATCGTTTTTGTTAACCCGCAAATTCTGGGCGTAGCTGGCATGGACACCAGCGCCGTCTTTGTGACCACCTGTCTGATTGCAGCCTTTGGCAGTATTCTGATGGGCCTGTTCGCTAACCTGCCGGTGGCGCTGGCGCCCGCGATGGGGCTGAATGCGTTCTTTGCCTTCGTGGTTGTTCAGGCAATGGGACTGCCGTGGCAGGTAGGCATGGGCGCCATTTTCTGGGGCGCTGTTGGTCTTTTATTGCTGACTATCTTCCGCGTGCGTTACTGGATGATCGCCAACATTCCGGTCAGCCTGCGCGTGGGCATCACCAGCGGCATCGGCCTGTTTATCGGCATGATGGGGCTAAAAAACGCCGGCGTGATTGTCGCCAATCCAGAAACGCTGGTCAGCATCGGCAACCTGACCTCGCACAGCGTGCTGCTGGGGGTTCTCGGATTCTTTATTATTGCGATTCTCGCTTCGCGCAACATTCATGCGGCGGTGCTGGTGTCCATCATCGTCACGACGCTGCTTGGCTGGATGATGGGCGATGTGCACTACAACGGCATTGTCTCCGCGCCGCCAAGCGTCACCAGCGTGGTCGGGCATGTCGATTTGGCAGGCTCGTTCAATCTTGGCCTGGCGGGGGTTATTTTCTCCTTCATGCTGGTAAACCTGTTTGACTCCTCCGGTACGCTGATTGGCGTGACCGATAAAGCCGGCCTGGCGGATGAGAAAGGCAAATTCCCGCGCATGAAGCAGGCGCTGTTTGTTGATAGTATCTCTTCCGTCACTGGCGCATTTGTCGGAACCTCTTCTGTGACCGCTTATATTGAATCGTCTTCCGGCGTTTCGGTGGGCGGTCGCACCGGTTTGACGGCGGTGGTGGTCGGTATTTTGTTCCTGCTGGTTATCTTCCTGTCGCCGCTGGCGGGCATGGTGCCGCCTTACGCGGCGGCGGGCGCGCTGATTTACGTCGGCGTGCTGATGACCTCCAGCCTGGCGCGGGTAAACTGGCAGGATTTAACCGAATCGGTCCCGGCGTTTATTACGGCGGTAATGATGCCGTTTAGCTTCTCGATCACCGAAGGTATCGCGCTGGGCTTTATCTCTTACTGCGTGATGAAGATTGGTACCGGTCGCCTGCGCGACCTTAGCCCGTGCGTAGTGATTGTCGCGCTGTTATTCGTGCTGAAGATTGTGTTTATTGACGCACACTGATGAAATGAACCCTCGCCCCATCGGGGTGAGGGTTTTTAACGAGCTTACGCTTTAACGCGCTGAATAAACTCACCAAATGCGGTCAGCTGACCGGTCAAATGATCTAACGTTCCCTGATCCACCACTTCTCCAGTCTGCGGGTCGACTTTATTCTGAATCACGCCGCCCATAAACTCCGGTTTATTCATCACCATCGCATCAAGGAACACCAGAATCTGGCGCAGATGATACTGGCAGCGCGCGCCGCCAATCGCCCCCATTGAACTGGTCTGGATAAGAACGGGCTTACCCGCCAGCGGCTGCTCAGGCAGACGGGATAGCCAGTCGATGGCATTCTTCAGGCCGCCGGGAACGGAATAGTTATATTCCGGCGTCACAATGACGACGCCGTCAGCGTTGCGAATCTGCTCCGCCAGCGCCTCTACGCTGGCTGGAAATCCCTCTTCCTGCTGGATATCGGCGTCATACAACGGAATATCCCCGATCGAAGGCAGCGGCGATACCGTCATTCCTGCCGGCGCGACTTTAGGCAGCGTACGCGCCACCATCCCGTTAAAGGAACCTTTGCGTAAACTTCCCAGCAATGTAACCACATTCAGCGTTTCAGACATACGTGCCCCCTTTTTTCATTATGAACGATTAAGCGTATACGATTTGGCGGCGGGGAGTTGGGCGAATCGCATCAGACGCCCGGTTGGTTCATTGGCGCGCGTCTGGATATCGGGCAGGCTTTTCCAGCCCAGTTTGCCATCGAACTCCCACACTTTTAATTTTTCTATCGCTGGCGTAACGGTTACGGACCATACCAGCACATCCTCCGCATCGCACACGGCTTCAAGCTGCGTGACATGCGCGCACTTCAGGCGTCCGGCAACGGGTAAAAGTTGCAGCTCCCGCGGATCGTCATTCATGACATCGCCGGTGAGTTTTAACACGCTCTGGCGCAATGTGATGAGTTGCGCTCGCGCTTCGTTGGGATCGTTTTGATTGGATACCCATAAGTTTTCATTACGGGAGAAAGGGTGGCGTTCGAGCGAATGCGGATGGTGAAAGCCGCGGGAGGTGCGCTGTAATTCCATATCCAGCCCGCACTCTCCTTCGGTGGTCAACGCCACGCCAACCATATTTCCGGCGTAGGAGATAGAAAAACCTGGCAGATTTTTGTCACGAAACGCGGGTTTACCTTTCGCCTGAATAATGATTTCCGGCAGCTCGCTAATTCCGTACAGCATAAACATCAGTTCGGCAAGAAGGCCTCTGGAGGCGAGAAAACGCGTTCGTCGGTGAGCAGGCAGGTTTCTGGCTTCAATATGGCAAGACGAAGAGAGACGAATTGAAACCAACTGTCCCTCCGTAAGTATCCCTCTGGCAAAGTGAGTCGCCATTTTTCGCTCCGTGATTAATGGGCCGTGATAATGACGAGAGTAACATTAACGTAAATTATGGACAGGTTTTACGCGCTAAAAATTCAATTTCAGAACGTTCTTTAATCAGACGGTGACATTTCTGGTAAGAGGAAGGTTAATTTATCAACGCAGGTAGTCAGATAAGGCGACGGCAGAGCGTGTTGATAGCCTGTCGTAGCCACACAATCTTGGGATTATGACTATTACGTTTGTGCCATAATAGGGTAAACGGCACCATCAGCTTTTCCCGCTGTTGCGCATCAAAAGGCAGGGGGCGCGCCACTAACGGTAGCTGGTGGAGCTGATTGTAGTGCTGGCAATAGCGCGGCGCGGTTGCTATCAGGGTGTGATCCGGCTGGGCGGCCATAAAGAGCGACTGCTCGAACCCCGGCAGGCTCAACGCGATATGGCGTTTGCGTCCCATTTCTTGCAGGACATCATCCAGCGCCCAGGTATCGCTTTGCTCCCAGCAAATACTGATATGCGGGTAGCGCAGAAATGTGTCCAGACTCCACTCTTCCTGCAATGCCGGATGATCTTCACGTAGCCAGACGCAAGGGAGATCGGAAAATAACACTTCATGGTCGATCGACAACGGCAGTAGGCTCAGCAGTTCTCGCGAGCGGGGATGGCTTTCGCGTCCGGTGAAGCCGATATCCACCTCGCCGCGAATAATCGCATCCAGCGAATCATAGTCCCAGTTGCGTATTTTGATCGTCGCCTGAGGATAACGCTGATAGATCTGCCGGGAGAGGGCGTTAAACATGATCATGACCAGCGGTGTTTCAGCCACCAGATCAAACTTCAACCCGCGCGGAGCCTCATGGTGCGGCTTATCCAGCAATTGATTGCTCATCTGCATCCACTCTGCCAGATTCTGCTCCATACTGACCATTAACGGCGTCGGCGTAAGTCCCAGCGGGGTGTTTACAAACAACGGGTCGTCAAACCAGGTCCGCAGTTTCGACAGCGACTTACTCACCGCCGACGGCGTGACGTTCATCCGTTTGGCGGTTTTGGTAACGCTGCGTTCCTGCATCAATAGTTGCAGGCACAGCAACAAATTAAGATCGAGACTGCTGAGGGATTTCTTCATGAGTTGGCACGGACCGGTTAGGGGCAACAATGATAATCAGCATGATACTCACTATGCTACAGCCAATCAGAATCCCGATCAGCATATTCATCGCGCTGATACCGAGTATTGCCGCCAGCCAAATCCACAGTGATGAACCGCAAACCTGCGCGATACCCAGCGTGGAACTGGCCACACCGGCGCGCAGCGAAAACGGCCCCAGCGCTTGGCTCATCGCGACGCCAAAACCAACCGAGAATCCGGCGCAGATAAGCGTCAGGCCAAAGAGCGTGACGGTATTGGTATGAGCAAGGCTTAACGTCACGCCAGCCGTCAAAAACAGCCCCTGTGAGACGAGCATTAAGGTTCGCGGCTTAAATAACCCAAGCGCAAAAGGGGTAGAAAAAGAGACGACCATGCTGACGCCTGCGGTGAGCGCCATGGTAATGGCATAGTCGCCACGGCTAAATCCCATCACCTCCATCAGCAGCACTGGAGAGGCATTGACGAAGGTCAGGATCACCGACACGCTAAGGGTGGTGATCGCCAGTCGACTGACGAAAAAACGGTTAACCAGCGACTCGGCGGCGGGCGACGATCGTGATAAATCGCGTGGAGCCAGCCTTGCCGGGCGCGTCTCGCGCAGGATAAACAGTGATAACAGGCCCACAATAATGCCCATCGCGGACATCGTATAGAACAGACTTTGCCAGGGGAAACGAAGCATAATCAAATGCCCCATCACCGGGGCGAGTACCGGCACAATACAGGTAATCCCATTCAATAATGACAGCACTTTCGCCCGGCGATGCTCATTGAGCGTGTCGCGTAGAATGGCGAACGCCACCACATAGCAGCCGCCTGCGCCTACTCCCTGAAGAAAACGCCCACTCAGAAATAGCGAGCCTTCCGACGCCCGTGAACAAAGCAGTGAGGCTATCATAAAGACGAGCGCGCCGACGATCGCGACCGGCTTGCGGCCTGACTGGTCGGCTATCTTCCCGGCAAACAGCATGGCCGTCGCCATTCCGGCCAGGTAAACGGAGAAGGCGATATGCAACTGCGCCTCGCTGGCGTTCAGATCGGCGGCTATACGCGGTAAACCGACCAGATACATATCAATACCGGCAGGATAGAGTAAAACCAGGGCAAAACTACACAGTAGAAAACGTTTCATAACGGCCTCACGAAAAGTGTGGCGCTAAGAATACGGGGCGACGTTGCGCGAGACGAGTTGCCATTTGGACAACAGTGATTTCCTATGAGGCAATGAGATATCACCCCGGCAGTGACGTAAGCCGGATGGCGTCAGCCGTCACCAATACAGAAACTGGAAAATCTAGATAATTCGTTGATATATAATCTATAATTTGCCTTGAAAACATGGCTATGGGCACATTAAAGGACACAAAAACCAAGTAGCTGGTGAAACTGTAAATAGACCCGTTTTAGTTCCATGCATTTTTTGAGATCCCGGCCAGATTGACCCTGGTAAGTGAATTTCTGACATCTGTTTGAGTGTCAGCCAGTTTGTTGCAGTGGATTTGCAGGCAGTAGCCGGGTTGAAGCTGATCTGCGCGCTGGCGTCACTTTCACTCTCTTACGCTCTTAAAAGTGACGCCGCGTTTTGCACATTCAGCAGGAAGTACGGACGGAAAACCTTCGGCAATGCCGTCCGACTTCTCTACAGCGTTCTGTCTGCCGCTACGCTTGCAACAGGGTAGCGATAAAGGGTGTGGTCACCTGCATCGAGACAGGAGGTCAGTTTCGGGCCACGCTTCGTTCCCTGGGTGACCGGGGGCTGACCGCCAAAGGCGCTTCTTACAGGTTGCAGTTCGTCTTAGAACAGGAAGCTTTTAGGGGTACTGCTATGAGTTGGGGGTAGGATAGAACGGGGGAGGAGGGAAAGCTGCGGGAAATTGTTTGTGGGATTTGAAAATTTTTCCTAGTTGAGCCAAGAAGTAACTTTGTTATGAAAATGAAGTTCAACTCTAACGGTTACAGGGATGCTTCTTTAAGTTGGAGTAAATCTTATGATACCACCAACTAAAAATGTTGGTAAGTGTCCACTTACAATATGTGTATAACAAAAGTTAAGTTATCTCACTTTCAACAAAAATTTTGCCGTCAGGGGATTCCATCATTTTTTGCTAGATAGAGAAAATTTTTAGTATCTTCCGGATTCAGGAAACTAACGCATAAAACTGTGTGTTATGATATGCCGCGAAACGAAGAACAATAATAATTGAGTCATCTAAATTTTTTGGTTATTGGTTGTGATTTAAGGGAGCAAAAACAAATAAAAAAATTATTGTGATTGCAACCTGATCGATCGTACAATGCGATAACTTGAATATCTCAGGAGGTTGTTATGGCTTTCGTATCTCTATCAACGATGGCTGCGAAAACTGGCCGTATGGTACAAAGCAACCACGTTACTGTTACTCAAACTAAACGCGCCACTGGTGCTGTGGAACTGGGATTCAGAATTGGTCGCACTGCTATGGATGCAACTGGTATCGAAACAGGTGACCGTGTTGATATCCTTTACGACAGTGAATCATCATTGTGGATGATAAAAAAAATCCCAGAGGGTGGTTTTGGAGTTGCAGGACAAAAGAATAAAGCAGGTGAGTATTCATCCTGTGCAATCAGAATCACACTACGGCCAGGGTTTCCTCGCCTGTCTGATGATGATGATGCATCGGTGAAACAGTTTTCACAGGATTCAGACACTCAGATGGAGAAAGGACAAATTATCTTCAAGTTGGGTGATGAGTAGGAAGGCAGCAAAAGGAAAAGGCGAAGATCAGATCTAAAGTTTGGCGACTCTTTCTGATCTCCGCCTACAGTAACCAGTGTTGCACTGTTTGGCGTGCAATTGGCTGTGCATAATATTATGCATATCCGCGCACCGTATCCAGCTTTTTTGGTTTTTTTGACCGAACGTAGCTGCTACCAATAGTGTTTCCTGTGGTTCCCTTCTGCGTCTTATTGTTTATATATCAATAGATAAGGTGCTTTTTATGGAACACTTGACCATTCCTCCAGCAGTCGCTCGTAATGAGCTTGCGTTAAAATTTTCGGCTCATCCAGCAGTTTTGGTGATGCTCAATCGTATGAAGAATTCACAGATTGTTGTTTTGTGTTCACTTCTTCGGGGTGACCGTTTGACTTCTGCTGGAAACAATATCACGGCTGATTTTGAAGTAACTCGGCTCCCTGCGATCATTGAGATTCTTGAGAAGAAATACTTCATCCCTGTTCAGCACTGTAATGTCATTACGACATCGGTTACAGCGCGGAGTGCAACAACTCAAACATTCTATGTAATGGACAAGGACACTATCTCTCAGATTGTTTCTGAGCCTGAAGCAGTTTTTCAGGAGAAGCGGAGAGCCTTGGTTAAAACCGAAGCCTTGAAAGCTCAGAAAAAATTAGATGGCTTAATTAAGAAACATGGCGGAGTCACCGAAACCTTACTGTATCTCACTCATCATGCTTACAAGGATAAAATGTTAAGTAATGAAGAGTGGAGGGAGCTAGATGAGAAGTTCATTGAGATTCTGAATGAACTGAACGCTGCGTAGGTATTGATTATATCATCGATAGTTCCGGCATTTGCCGGAACTATTCTTTATATATTACTAAGCTGTTAATTTGATTTTGATGCGTCAATTGGTATTGATTTCATAAGCCTTCCCAAACTTCCCGATAACCACCTTCCGCTCCTCCTCAATCTGCGCATCAACAAAATCAGCCTAGGACTGAAGCATCTTCCGACGCTGATTCAGGTATTCCGCATGATTGTAGACACCGCGAACGCCGCCGATTTTATGCGCCAGGCATTTCTCCACCCAGTCTGAGTTGTAGCCCTGCTCATGTAGCAATGTGCTGGCAGTACGCCGGAAGTCATGAATAACAAAATCCCTGACGTTCAGATCCAGCGTACGCACCGCACAGTTCAGCGTTGTTTTGGAGATCGGGCGTCGGTGGTCGTTTCGGCTGGGGAAGACGTAAGGGGAATCTCCGGCCAGAAATTTTAGCTCTTCGAACATCGCCAGCGCCTGCTTTGACAGCGGAACAATATGTGGATTATCCATCTTCATTCTTTCGCCGGGGATACGCCATTCCAGCGCGTTGAAGTTAACTTCATTCCATGTTGCTTCAATCAATTCCGATTTACGCACCATGCAGATGATCAGCAGGTGCAGGGCCAGCTTGTGGCGTCGGTTCATGTTAGAGGTGTAGATCCCCCGTAACAGGATGCCGATCTCTTCTGCGGTCAGCGCCACATCACGACTTGTTGCTTGTGCGATATAACGAGCCTCGATAGCCGCTGCCGGGTTGTTGAAGATGATTCCCCTGGAAATTGCATAGGCCAGCATGCGTTTAAGCACGTTTCACGTCAGTAATGCGACGTGATCCGAACCTCGTTGCTTGATGCGGTCGAGCACGACCTGAATGTGGGCAGTAGTGAGTTCTTCGAGTTCCAGCTTCCCGATGATGGGAATGATGTCCTTCTCGATAACGCGAGTGATGTTGCGCGGATCGCGGTTACTTTTTTCAACGATATCGGTCAGCCAGCGTTTGGCGAATGTTTTGACTGTCGTTGGGTCTTTCTGTTTAAGCTTTTCTTCCTGCTTTTTCTGCGCGGGATTGATGCCATGGGCAACCAGTGAGCGGCACTTTTCACGCCAGAGCCGCGCTTCTGCAAGTGAGAAAGCTGGGTATTCGCCCAGCGTGATCTGTTGCGATTTGTTGTCAAAGCGGTAGCGGAAACGCCAGATTTTTCGTCCGGTGGGAAGAACTTCAATCACCAACCCGTCATGATCGGCAAGTTGCCAGGGGCGGTTTCTGGGAGCAAGTGTGCGTAATTTGGTATCTGAAAGTGCCATATCTCACCTCTATAGTGTGTCCATGAGAAGGGATATTTGAGCGTTTTTTATACCGTTTTTGGTGTTCATTTGATGTAATTTTTAGATCAAAAAGTAAACAATGGTACACGAGGGATTTAAAGATGGGGACAATTCAGGACACAAAAATCGCGGATGAACCCGCACGACTATGGACGAGTATGGAAAGTAAAAACCCGCATTAACAGGCAGTTAATGCGGGTTAGTGAACGTTCACGGACGAGGATGGACTAAAACTTACTTACCAATACAGAAGCTGGAGAAAATCCGTCCCAGCAGGTCGTCGGAGGTAAACTCGCCGGTAATCTCGCTTAAGCTTTGCTGCGCCAGGCGCAACTCTTCCGCCAGCAGTTCCCCCGCCCATGCGCCTAATAACTGCGCTTTGCCCTGCTCAAGATGTTCAGCGGCTTCCGCCAGCGCCTGTAGGTGACGGCGACGGGCCAGGAAGCCGCCTTCCATATTGGTATCAAAACCCATGCTCTGCTTGAGGTGGTTACGCAACACGTCGACGCCTTCGCCGGTACGCGCCGAGAGGCGAACCAGTGAGTGACCATTTACTTCACTAATACCCAGCGTTTCGCCGGTGATATCCGCCTTGTTACGTACCACGGTAATCGGTAGATTTTTGGGCAGACGGGCGATAAAGTCCGGCCAGATGTCGGCAGGGTCCACGGCGTCCGTCGTGGTGCCATCCACCATAAACAGCACGCGATCGGCCTGTTCAATCTCCTGCCAGGCGCGTTCGATGCCGATACGCTCAACTTCGTCGCTGGCGTCGCGCAGTCCGGCGGTATCGATGATATGCAGCGGCATCCCGTCGATGTGAATATGCTCGCGCAACACGTCGCGCGTGGTACCGGCGATATCGGTGACAATGGCCGCTTCACGGCCTGCCAGCGCATTCAGCAGGCTGGATTTCCCGGCATTCGGGCGTCCGGCAATCACTACCTTCATCCCTTCGCGCAGCAGGCTACCCTGGCGCGCTTCGGTGCGCACGGCGTCAAGATCGGCGATGACGCCATTGAGCTGCGCTTCGATTTTGCCGTCAGAGAGAAAGTCGATCTCCTCATCCGGAAAATCAATAGCCGCTTCGACGTAGATTCGCAGGTGAGTAAGTGCTTCCACAAGGTGGTTAACGCGGGCGGAAAATGCCCCCTGTAACGAGTTTAGCGCCGAACGCGCCGCCTGTTCGGAACTGGCATCGATCAGGTCGGCAATGGCTTCCGCCTGGGCTAAATCGAGCTTATCGTTGAGGAACGCTCGCTCGGAGAACTCGCCCGGTCGGGCAATGCGCACGCCTGGAAGCGTCAGGATACGTTTTAACAGCAGGTCCAGGATCACCGGACCGCCGTGCCCTTGTAGCTCCAGCACATCTTCACCGGTGAAGGAGTTCGGGCCGGGGAACCACAGCGCAATACCCTGATCCAGCGCGCTGCCGTCAACGTCTTTAAACGGCAGGTAGTCGGCATAGCGCGGCTTCGGCAGCTTGCCCAGTACCTCTTGCGCAACGTCGCGCGCCTTCAGACCAGAGATACGCAGGATACCCACGCCACCGCGTCCCGGTGGGGTTGCCTGGGCGACGATAGTGTCGTTATGGCTCATGGTTAGTCTCAACTTTGTTGCAATAAAAAAAGGCGGTCATATGACCGCCTTTTGATTGTAGGCCTGATAAGCGTTAGCGCCATCAGGCTGACCGGCGCGCCTTGCCGGATGGCGGCTTCGCCTTATCCGGCCTACACCGAATCAGGATTTTTTCTTCTCGCGGCTATGCAGGCCACGCTTCTCCAGACCACGGTAAATCAGCTGCTGCTGAATGATGGTGACCAGGTTGCTGACGATATAGTACAGCACCAGACCTGACGGGAACCACAGGAAGAACACCGTAAAGATGACCGGCATAAAGGTCATGATCTTCTGCTGCATCGGGTCGGTCACGGTGGTCGGCGACATCTTCTGAATGAAGAACATCGTTACGCCCATCAGGATCGGCAGAATGTAGTACGGGTCCTGTGCGGACAGGTCATGAATCCACAGCGCGAACGGCGCATGACGCAGTTCAATGGAACCCATCAGCATGTAGTACAACGCCAGGAAGATAGGCATCTGGATGATCAGCGGGAAGCAGCCGCCCAGCGGGTTAACCTTCTCCGCTTTGTACAGGGCCATCATCTCCTGGCTTTGGCGCTGTTTATCATCGCCAAGACGTTCGCGCATCGCCTGAATTTTCGGCTGCAGCATACGCATCTTCGCCATTGATGTGTACTGCGCTTTGGTCAGCGGGTACATGATACCGCGAACGATAAAGGTAATGATGATAATGGAGAAGCCCCAGTTGCCCACAAAGCTGTGGATCCACTTCAGCAACTTGAACAGTGGCTGAGAGATGAACCACAACCAGCCGTAGTCCACGGTCAAATCCAGGTGCGGTGCAACAGCCGCCATTTTATCCTGAATTTCCGGGCCGACCCACAGGGTGCTGGTCATCGCGCCAGTCTGGCCTGGCTGTACCAGTACCGGCTGCGCTTTATAGCCGATAGCGACAATGCCGTTACCCAGATTGGCGGTGTAGAAATTGTTGGTGCCGTCGTTACGCGGAATCCATGCGGTGGCGAAATACTGCTGCAACATTGCCACCCAACCGCCTTTGGAGCTGACGTTGAGGTTTTCGTTATCGGCAATGGTGTCGAATTTGTATTTCTCATACTTCTCATCCGGCGTGGAGTACGCTGCGCCGCGGAACGTATGCAGCGCAAAGTTGCTGCTGCCGGTGTCGCGATGAGGAGGCAGGTTGACGGATTGTTTTAACTGACCAAAGGTGGAGACTTCCAGCGGTTTTTCGCCGGTGTTCTGCACGCTATAGTTCACGTTAACCGCATAATCGCCACGCTTAAAGACAAACGTTTTGGTAAACGTGTTGCCTGCGGCGTCAGTATAAGTCATCGGAACCTGCAGTTCGTTCTGACCGTCGGCCAGCACAAACGCCTCTTTCTCGACGTTGTACAGCGGACGCGGGCCGTTCGCCGGGTTATCCGGGCCGTCGCGGCCTGTCAGGCCGCTTTGCGCCTGATAGATAAACTGCGGGGTGGTTTCCAGCAGCTGGAACGGTTCGTTGGAACCCAGTTCTTTCGGGTAAGCCGGGAGCAAGGCCTGCTCGACATCACCACCACGGGTGTTGATAGTCAAATCAAGCACATCGGTTTTCACCGTAATCATTTTCCCCTGGCCACTGGCTGGTACGCCCTGGTCGGCGGCGCTACCCGCTGCGGTGGTCGTTGTCTGCGTGGTCTGTTGAGTCTGAGGTTGCGGATTTTTATCCTGCTCCCAGGCTTGCCAGATCATGAAAGACACGAACAGCAAAGCGATGACTAAAAGATTGCGTTGCGAATCCATCGTTAGTGTTCTCTGGTATCAAATGGTCCGGGCGGGACGGGATCGTCACCACCAGGGTGTAAAGGGTGGCATTTTAATACGCGTTTCACCGTCAACCAACTGCCTTTTATCACTCCAAACCTGCGCAATGCCTCAATTCCGTAGCTTGAGCACGTTGGCGTGAAACGACAATGCGGCCCAAGCAGCGGACTGATCAGGCGTTGATAGACCCGAATAAGGGCTATCAGGACCCGCGAGCCAGGCGACAGTGGCGGCGCCATAATTTTTCCAACGCTTCCGAGAGAGCACGGTTATCGAGGTCGGCAACCCCTTTTTTCGCCACCACCACGAAATCCATTGCAGGAAGTTCATGCTGGCGCAGACGGAAGCTTTCACGCGTCAGACGTTTAATCCGGTTGCGTTCATGCGCACGTCGAACATTTTTCTTGGCGACGGTAAGACCGATACGGGGATGCCCCAGCGAATTCAGGCGGCCGAGGATGGTGATTTGCGGCGTGCCAGCCCGTTGAGGTTGCTGGAAGACGAATGTGAAATGAGCGGGAGTTAACAAACGTAACTCCCTGGGAAATGCGAGCTTAACCACTCAGGGGTTAGCTTTATTACTTGGAAACGGTCAGACGAGCGCGGCCTTTAGCACGACGACGTGCCAGAACCTGACGACCATTTTTAGTAGCCATACGAGCACGGAAGCCGTGAGAACGGTTGCGCTTCAGTACAGACGGTTGAAAAGTGCGTTTCATGGCGATTTCTACCTAAACTTGAATAAATTCACTGACTTTTGCGTATACCCGAACAAACTTTGAACGACTTACGCCACAGTGTGGGTGATTAAAGAGGCCGGATTGTAATAATTGTACACTCCGGAGTCAATTCTCTTTCCTTATTTTCCCGCGATTTTCCACGCCTTTTTGTGCGGAAAATAAGCAGCGTTGACGCCATATGACGGGCATTGCGCGACGGGTGGAGAATTATACGGACTGCCAGGTAAAGCGCAAGGATCGCCCTGGATCTTTATGCGATCTTTTAGGCGTCTGCTCACCTTTACCTATTAATTTTTTCAATATGCGCGCGAAAGCGTACAGGAGTTCCCCTGGATCGATTACACTTATCCTTTCCTGGAAAGTCCTGTGGATAAATCGGGAAGAATCTGTGAGAAACAGAAGATCTCTTGCTCAGTTTAGGCTATGATCCGCGGTCCTGATCGTTTCAAACGATCCTGGTCAGGCATGAACAC